>NZ_JBEPOD010000001.1:135000-5457500 GCF_040546645.1 Paenibacillus sp. OAE614
GTCGCCTCCTAAAGAGTAACGGAGGCGCCCCAAGGTTCCCTCAGAATGGTTGGAAATCATTCGAAGAGTGCAAAGGCAGAAGGGAGCTTGACTGCGAGACCTACAAGTCGAGCAGGGACGAAAGTCGGGCTTAGTGATCCGGTGGTACCGCATGGAAGGGCCATCGCTCAACGGATAAAAGCTACCCTGGGGATAACAGGCTTATCTCCCCCAAGAGTCCACATCGACGGGGAGGTTTGGCACCTCGATGTCGGCTCATCGCATCCTGGGGCTGAAGTAGGTCCCAAGGGTTGGGCTGTTCGCCCATTAAAGCGGTACGCGAGCTGGGTTCAGAACGTCGTGAGACAGTTCGGTCCCTATCTGTCGTGGGCGTAGGAAATTTGAGAGGAGCTGTCCTTAGTACGAGAGGACCGGGATGGACGTACCGCTGGTGCACCAGTTGTTCCGCCAGGAGCATGGCTGGGTAGCTACGTACGGACGGGATAAGCGCTGAAAGCATCTAAGCGTGAAGCCCCCCTCAAGATGAGATTTCCCAATTCGTAAGACCCCTTGTAGACGACGAGGTAGATAGGTTGGAGGTGGAAGTGCAGCAATGCATGGAGCTGACCAATACTAATCGGTCGAGGGCTTATCCAAAATATTAATTCGCAGATTCGTTTCGTATCTAGTTTTCAGGTGATCAAACACTTGAATTAAATATTGTTCCCTGATAGCTCAGTTGGTAGAGCACTCGACTGTTAATCGAGTTGTCACAGGTTCGAGTCCTGTTCGGGGAGCCATTATGGAGAGGTGTCCGAGTTGGCCGAAGGAGCACGATTGGAAATCGTGTAGGCGCCAAAAGCGTCTCGAGGGTTCGAATCCCTCTCTCTCCGCCATTATAGTTTGGCCCGTTGGTCAAGGGGTTAAGACACCTCCCTTTCACGGAGGTAACATGGGTTCGAATCCCATACGGGTCACTTTCTTTAATAGCATCAGGGATGAGAATCCAAAAAAGGGTTCGTCGGAGCATTACTTCGTTAGCATCTGCATCGCAGTCTCGAACGAAGTGAGAGTATCCCATACGGGTCACTTTCTTTAATAGCATCAGGGATGAGAATCCCAAAGAAAAAATACTTGCCTTTTTAGTGGTTTATCTGCTAAGATATTAAAAGTGTTTCTTATGGAGGCTTAGCTCAGCTGGGAGAGCATCTGCCTTACAAGCAGAGGGTCGGGGGTTCGATCCCCTCAGCCTCCACCATGTATACTTTAAAGAAAATAAATATTTTTTAATGACGCGGGGTGGAGCAGTCCGGTAGCTCGTCGGGCTCATAACCCGAAGGTCGCAGGTTCAAATCCTGCCCCCGCAATTTATCTCCTTACATATGGAGATACATAATTGGCCGTGGAACCGTGGTGTAGAGGCCTAACATGCCTGCCTGTCACGCAGGAGATCGCGGGTTCGAATCCCGTCGGTTCCGCCATTTATTTTCTTGAGAGTTTAGTTTGTTGCAATAATGCTCTTAATAGAAACAAAATTAGGCTCGGTAGCTCAGTCGGTAGAGCAGAGGACTGAAAATCCTCGTGTCGGCGGTTCGATTCCGTCCCGAGCCACCATGAATTTAATAACAAGCATAAAAGCCGGTGTAGCTCAATTGGTAGAGCAACTGACTTGTAATCAGTAGGTTGGGGGTTCAAGTCCTCTCGCCGGCACCATATGGAGGCTTAGCGAAGTGGCCAAACGCAGCAGACTGTAAATCTGTTCTCGTACGAGTTCGGTGGTTCGAATCCATCAGCCTCCACCAGTTTTATTATAGGGGCATAGTTTAAAGGTAGAACAGCGGTCTCCAAAACCGTTAGTGTGGGTTCAATTCCTGCTGCCCCTGCCATTCGAAATACAGCTTCATATCTTTTATTATGGCGGTCGTGGCGAAGGGGTTAACGCACCGGATTGTGGCTCCGGCATTCGTGGGTTCAAGTCCCATCGATCGCCCCATAACTTATAATGACAATCTTGTTGGGGATTAGCCAAGCGGTAAGGCAACGGACTTTGACTCCGTCATGCATAGGTTCGAATCCTATATCCCCAGCCAGTTTAAGCGGACGTGGCTCAGCGGTAGAGCATCGCCTTGCCAAGGCGAGGGTCGCGGGTTCGATTCCCGTCGTCCGCTCCATTTGATTTCGGCGCCATAGCCAAGTGGTAAGGCACAGCTCTGCAAAAGCTTTATCCCCAGTTCGAATCTGGGTGGCGCCTCCATTAACTTCATATGCGCCCTTAGCTCAGCTGGATAGAGCGTTTGACTACGAATCAAAAGGTCAGGAGTTCGAATCTCTTAGGGCGCGCCATTTTTTTTAACTGAATATGCCGGTGTGGCGGAATTGGCAGACGCGCGCGACTCAAAATCGTGAGGGAAACCGTGGGGGTTCGAGTCCCTTCACCGGCATCATAGAGAAAAAGTCTTGGATATCTTTCCAAGGCTTTTTCTTGTATAGACTAACATTGTACACCGAGCCATCGTTTGTCGTTCGTTAATCTCTCATCCCGCTATATTGCACTTCTCCTTCCAATCAGCCACCTGATGATATCCCGCAGAAAGGCAGCCATTTTAATTCATATTGCGTTTATTTGTATGACTGTATGGCATTTAATTCGTATCATGTTGTTTTATGTAGGTCCTATCCGCATCGAAGTTCTCTTTATATGACGTGTCCTCGTAAGATGGGAGTAACAGGGTGTACAACAGGCTTGAAAAAGATCCTCTGATCAATCCGTTCGTTCTACCATTACTCCCTTTGAACGTTTTCCCCATCCTTGTTTAAAGTTGATAAACCATTCCAGCTTGCTTTACCCGGGTTAAACAGGCTCTATGTTTCTTTAGCTAAGTGCTAAATCCCTTGCTCAAAGCCTCCAACGATTCCCTATCTAAGCATTGTATAAGTAAACTGCTCATTGAAGTTCCCATAGCGTGTCGATCATGCCCTATAAACGGGCTAATGGAGCTGTCAGTGGAGGATGTGGCTGCCGAATTACATGCAAAAAAAGCTTGCTTCGTCTAAGGTCCGAGCCTTCCCCCGACTTAGGTCTAGGATTAAAAACCGTCTGGGGTCCGTTTTGGAAAACCCGGATTGAACCTAAAATAGAGTCATAAGGTTGATACAAACGAAAGGCGGTGACAATGCATGAGAACAAATAAAACTTCTGGTTGGGCGATCGTATTGATCGCAATCGGAGCACTGATGCTCCTGGGAGTATTCGCTCCATTATTCGGCAGGCTGATCGGATTGATCTTCCCGATCCTGATGATCGTGCTCGGCTATTATGGAATTCGCAGAGGTAAGGTGGTCATCGGTACGATTATCCTCGCATTCGGTGTCATGGGACTTCTGGCGAAGCTGTCCTGGATCATCGGACCGCTGCTGGGAATTGCCCTGGTAGTGTTCGGGATTATGCTGCTGAAAGGTAAGAAGTCGTCGAAGTGGATGTAACGGTAACAAAGAATTACCTTCAATAAATACAATCAAACGAATAGGCGATCACAGCTTATAAGGAGGGAGCAAAAACAGATGAGCGTATTTCGCAGGGTACGGGATATCACCGTAGCGACATTAAATGAACGTTTGGAACAAAGTCAGGACCCGGTACGGTTGATCGATCAGTTTTTGGCATCAACGCGTGACGATATTATGGAAGCCGAGAAGCTCGTTCAGCAGTACTCAGCTCATGTAAGACAGCTGAAGCAGCAAGTGGATCAGGCATCCAATATGAAGGAAAAGCGTGAGGAGCAGGCGCTGCTGGCTCTCAAGGCCGGCGAGGATCATTTAGCCAAGCTCGCGCTGCAGGAAAAAATCATCTATGAAGAAAAGCTCGAGCAATACGGAGGACTGCTGGATACAACCCGCCAGTCGCTCACCGAGCTGGAAAATCAGCTGAACGACCTGAAATTGGAGTACCAAACCGTGTATAGCAAACGTCAATACTACGCGGCACGGATGGAAACCCTCAGACTTCAGCAGCGGATGAATCAGCGTATGGAAGGTTTTGGCGGACAGGATGTTCCCAAGATGTTCAACCGTCTGGAAGACCGCATTTCCGATTGGGAGTTTGAAGCACGTAGTCTGCGCGACCTGCGCCGCGGCGGTCAGGAACTTTTCGAGCAAGCCAGCGGAACGGTATCCAGCGTGTTGGAAAGGGAGCTGGCCCGTCTGAAGGAAAAGCTGAACAACAGCGGAAAGGAGTAACGTCATGAGCAAGCTATACCGATCAACCCGCGATAAAATGGTCACCGGTTTATGCGGCGGTCTGTCCGATACCTTTGGCATCGATTCTACGCTGCTACGGATCCTGTTCTTGATCAGTATCCCATTTACCGGCGGGACCACGCTGTTCATCTACTTTATCGCGGCTTTGGTCATCCCAAAAGAACCAACGACACCTTTTAATCCATATGGACCGGGGCCGGGGGCAGCTGGGGGCGGATACTACGGCAATAGTATGGGCTCCGGCAGCTACTACGGCAACGGTCAGCAAGGCAACGGCGCTTATGGTGCCCAATCTTTTGACCCTAGAGCCAAATACAACGGTTCGCCTTACGGCGGAGGCAGACCGGGCGGATACAGCTCGTCCGCATCCGACCTGGACGCCATGATGGAAGATATCGAGAAGAAAGCCATGAAGAAAGAGCTTGAGGAATTGAAAAAAAAATTATCTAAGTACGAGAAGGGAGAAGTGTAAAACATGGGAGTATTTAAAAGAATTAAGGATATGACGAAAGCATCGGTGAACGAGGTATTGGATAAAGTTGAAGACCCGGTAATTATGCTGAACCAGTATCTGCGCGATATGGAGGCAGAAATCCATGACGCGGAAGTTACAGTAGCGAAGCAAATGGCCAATGAACGCCGCATGAAGCAGCGCGTGGAAGAAGCCGTGAAGATGGCCGGCCAACGTGAGGCTCAAGCTGAACTGGCACTGCGTAACGGCCAGGAAGAAGTAGCGCGCAAGCTGCTCGAGGAAAAGATTTATTTTGACCAAAAACTGTCCGAGTACCAAGAACTGCATGCTCAATCCGAGGCGCAAGCTAAAGAACTGGTACAGCAGCTCCATGACATGAAAGACGAGTTCTACAAAATGCGCAACAAGCGCAATGAGCTCGTAGCCCGTGCGCAAATGGCGAAAGCCAAAAAGCAAATGTCTCAAATCAGCAGCCTGCATACGATCGAAAGCGGCAGCGCGTCCCTCGGATTCCACCGCATGGAAGAAAAGATCATGCAATTGGAAGCTGAAGCCGATGTGATGCGTGCCCCTTACCGTCCGGAAACATCCGCTTTCACCAGCCCGGTCGATGCGGAGAAGCAGCTGAAGGTGGAAGAACAGCTCAGCGCGCTGAAAAGCAAGCTGAACCCGCCGGCTGCCGCTCCTTCCAAATCGAATAAAGAATAAGTATTCAATTCTGCGGACAATATGATATGCTAGGAAGAATGGAATAAGGGCGCGAGACCTTCATTCACATCTTCCTGGATCCCGGTGAAGCCATAAGGAGTGTGCCCGTCACAACCCTATGGCTTTTCCGGTCTTACTTTTCCGATATACCAAGACATCATAAGGAGGTGCGGCATGGAAAAAAGAAATCGCTTCATTGCGCTGATTCTCATCGGGATCGGCCTCCTCATGCTCTTCGGCAGGTGGGTCGGCTTTTTTACCATCGTCGCCCTCTTATTCATTCTTATGGGAATTTATACGATTCGCGGCGGAAAAGTGAAGAGAGGCTACCGTCTTGTGGCGGTCGGAGCCATCCTGCTGCTGATTGATCATTTGCTGATCGTGCTGGGGATTGCGCTGATCTCCCTGGGATGGTTTTTTGTAAAGGCAAGGAAGGTACAAAACCGGGACGGGTATCTGCAGAAGCAGGGCTTTTCGGGGCATTACAATTGGGACCAGGTCCCTTGGGCTATGAGAAGCCAGAGCGTCTGGCATGTCATCAACGAAGCCGATCTGGATTTGTCGCTTGCGATCCCCGAGGAACACCGTACGGTTATGATGTTTCAAGGCATCATGGGGGATACGGACATCAAAATTCCGGAGTATTACGGGGTGGAGCTTGAAGTGTTCGTCCTGTTTGGCGCGATCGATTTCAGAGGGCACCGGGATAACGGTTTGATGAACCGTTTGAACTGGAAGTCACCCAATTATGAGACCAGCGAATATAAAGTTAAATTCCATATTTCCTACCTGGTAGGAGATGTTGATATTGATCTGTCATAGAAGGAGGGTTCCCTGATGAAAACCAGAAAACCGGCTAATATGGTCTCCCGGAGCATGGGCGAGGGGGCCCTTCTTTCTTTTGTTATGCTCCTGATCATTTTTTACGTACTTTATACATATGGTTATTTGGCCCCGTTTGATTCTTGGCAAAAAACGCTGCAGGCCGGTGCTACGCTGATCCTGGTTCCGATCGGTCTGGGAGCTATCTTCGGGTTCTATCAGAGCTACCGGGTAAAAATGAAGCTGGAACGGCTGCGGGAAACGCTGCTCTCCTGGGAAAAAGGGAACGTCGCCCGCTCCGTGCCGGAGCTTGGCAGCGACGAGGTCGGGCGCCTTGGCGAGCAGCTTGGGCGCATCAGCAAAAAGTGGGAGGAGCAGGTCAACTCCCTTCAGCGCTTGTCCACGAACAATGCCCAGCTGGCCGAGCAGGCGCGGATATCGGCAATCGTAGAGGAGCGCCAGCGTCTGGCGCGGGAGCTGCATGATGCGGTATCCCAGCAGCTGTTTGCGATATCGATGACGGCGACGGCCGTGGGGAGGACGCTTGAGAAGGATTTTGACAAGGCCCAGCGCCAGGTGGCGCTCATCGAAGAAATGGCCGCCGTGGCCCAATCGGAAATGAGAGCACTGCTGCTGCATCTCCGGCCGGTCTATCTGGAAGGCAAGCCGCTGGAGCAAGGCCTCGGTGAGCTGATCAAAGAGCTCAAAGTGAAGGTCCCAATGGAAATCGTGTTTGAAATGGACCAAGGCATCCACCTGGTAAAAGGAATCGAAAACCATCTGTTCCGCATCATCCAGGAGGCGATGTCTAACACGCTCCGGCATGCCAAAGCGGATAAGATGGAAATCCGGATTCACCAAAAGAAAGACATGGTCTGGGTCATGCTGCGTGACGACGGCCAGGGCTTTGAACTAAACGAGACAAAACAGGCCTCTTACGGCCTTTCCAATATGCAGGAACGCGTCAACGAAATCGGCGGATCGATCCAGATCATTACGGCGCCCGGCAAGGGTACGCGAATCGAAATTACCGTACCGATTGTATCTGAAGATAAAGCAGGGAGTGAGGATCTTGGAAATGGAAACACCCATGATTAAAGTGCTGCTCGTCGATGACCACGAGATGGTGCGGATCGGTCTGGCAGCCGTGCTGGGGACTGAGGACGGCATCGAAGTCGTCGGCGAGGCAGGCAGCGGGGAGGAAGGCATCCGCCTTGCCCGGGAATACAAACCCGACGTCGTCCTGATGGACCTGGTGATGGAGGGCATGGACGGGATTGAGGCGACGCGGCAGCTGCTGAAGCTGTACCCGGACTGCAAGGTAATCGTGCTGACAAGCTATTTGGACGACGAGAAAATGTACCCGGTTATCGAGGCCGGCGCATTCAGCTACCTGCTGAAGACGTCGCGCGCAAGCGAAATCGCCGATGCCATCCGCGCCGCGGCGCGCGGCCAATCGGTCTTGGAATCGCAGGTCGCCTCCAAGATGATGAACCGGTTCCGCCATCCGGAGGTGGAGGCCCCAGCGCACAAGGAGTTGACCGACCGCGAAATGGATGTGCTCCGCCTATTGGCGCAGGGCAAGTCCAACCAGGAAATCGCCGATGACCTCATCATTGGAATCAAAACGGTCAAGTTCCATGTGACGAACATCCTGGCGAAACTGGGCGTAGACGACCGCACGCAGGCCGCGATCTATGCTTATAAGAACGGCCTGGCGGAATAGTTGGGTTGAATCCAAAACAAATTAATCCATAGCAGATGAAAAGCCCCGAGGAGCGGATTGCTTCCAGGGGCTTTTTTAGATAATGATGTGCAAGTTTTGAAGACCGCTAAATCAAAAACAGCAGCCCGAGGGTAGCCAGACTTAGCGCCAGGCCAGCCCCATATCCAAACCCATAGCCATACGGATAATAAGGATAGAAGGCGCGGACGGTGGCTTTTTCCGGAGCTTTGGCTACAGGCCCCTTTGCGCGTTTTTTATGGCCGCCCTTTACTTTGGCGCCGTGCAGCTGGGTGCCTTCCGGCCCGTTCAGAATAATATGGCCGTCTTTGCACTCGGTCAGCTTTCCGGTATATACTCTGCCGTCATACATACAGGCGGCGACCATTTTGCCGCAGTGCCGCCGAATATTTTCCTCTGTTAATGGGTAAATAGGGATCATGGAAGTGTGCGAACCTCCCTTATCATTTTTATTAACCAGTGTATTCACCGCCTATGGACGCGGCTATGGTCATACACCCAATTTCGCCTATCGTACGGTTTTAGGTATAATCGCCCTGGAAACGGACATCCTTTTAGTAGATTGATAGATTTCCTGGTGAAGGGATGTATGAGGGATGATGGCAGTCCGGAGATGGGCAGGTTTAGGTTTGGCGGTATGCATAGCGGCTTTGGTATGGATGGGATATTTGTGGTACAGCGCGAATCAGACGTCGGCGCCGTCCCATCAGGATCCGGAAGAATTGCGCACCCTCTTGAAGCTGGGAAATGAAGTGGTAGACGTGCCGCAGCGTCTGGTTGTGAAGTGGCAGGGAGACTGGGAAGCGAGCGGTAATCAGGATGCGTACGAGGCGGCCGAGGGGCTGTCCCAATCGCTGAATCTGCCGGGAGTACAGCAATTGACGGAAGGCGGTCACTTGACGTACCGGGTCGTGGATACGAAAAATGGCGTTAACGTGCGGTTTAACTGGCAGGAGATTTCAGAGGATCGCAGTTATATTATTATTCAACTGGAGGCGGCTGGTGATGAGCAGCTGAGCGCCTTGACCGAACTCCAGTCGGAATACGGACAGGCTTTGCGCGAAAACGGCATCGATGCTGAATGGAATGCTTCTTTGCAGGGAACGGTTAAAGGGGAGCATCCTGCCGGGTCGACCATGAAAGCGGTAGAAGATGGCATTTTCAGAAATATGGCTGCGACAAAAGCGGAATCCTACGAGGATGCGACTACGGTCAGCAACGCTTACCAGGTGCCTTCATTGCGGTCCGGCATCCAAAGCGGAGGGAAGGTTCTGAACATGCAGGTGGCGGTTCATGAGGATCAATCGACCGGCAGCAGCCGGGTGACGATCGGGCTTCCGGTCATTACGATTGAGTATTAGACCTGCCTGGCACGCAGAAAGAAATTTTTGATTTACCACCAAGTTAAACGGATAGCATCATGCTGATGAATGTGCTAAAATGACATCAATCATTTTATGCCACCAAATTATGGTGTAAAATCGGGATTTTGAAGAGACCAAAATACGACATAGAAAGAATGAGGAGCCATGACTGAAAATCAAAATCTTGAAGCACTCAAAACACCTGGTGCTGTATTTTTTATTTTCGGGGCAACCGGGGATTTGGCCAAACGCAAACTGTTTCCTGCCATTTATAGTTTGTACCGTGAAGGTAAATTAGCCGAGGATTTTGCGGTCATCGGCGTCGCGCGGCGTCCGCGTACCCAGGAGGAGTTCCGTGAGGACATCTTCCAGTCGATTCAGGAATTTTGCCGTTACAAGGCAGAGGACAACGACAATTGGAAGACGTTTGCGCAGCATTTTGAATATAAGTCCCTCGATATCAACAACGTCGACGGATTCCGTGAACTAAACGAACAGACGGTGAAGCTGGAGAAGCAGTTCGGCATTCCGGGCAACCGCCTGTTCTACCTGGCCCTGGCGCCGGAGCTGTTCGGCAGCGTATCGTTTAACCTGCAAAAGGGCGGCATGCTGGATGCCGAAGGCTGGAACCGCCTCGTTATCGAGAAGCCGTTCGGCTACGATCTGAAATCGGCTGAAGAGCTGAACGAACAGATTCGCCAGGTTTTTAAAGAAGAAGAGATTTACCGGATCGACCACTACCTGGGCAAGGAAATGGTGCAGAATATCGAAGTCATCCGGTTCGCCAACGCGTTCTTCGAGCCGCTGTGGAACAACAAGCATATTGCCAACGTGCAGATTACGCTGAGCGAAACCGTCGGCGTTGAAGAGCGCGGAGGGTACTACGACCATGCCGGCGCACTCCGCGATATGGGACAAAACCATATGCTGCAGATGCTGACGATGATCGCGATGGAGCCGCCAAGCCGCCTCCTGCCGGAGGACATCCGCGACGAGAAGGTGAAGGTGCTCCGTTCGCTCCGGCCTTACGAGACAGCGGAAGAAGTGAAGAAGAACGTCATTCGCGGCCAATACATCAAGGGCTCTGCCCGTGGTAAGGACCTGCCAGCCTATCGTGAGGAGGACAAGGTCGACCCGAATTCCAATACGGAAACGTATTTTGCGGCACGGCTGTTCGTGGATAATTTCCGCTGGGCGGGCGTACCGTTCTATATCCGGACAGGCAAACGCCTCCCGGTCAAAACGACGGAGATCGTCGTGGAATTCAAGAGCATGCCGAACAACGTGTATTTGGGTAAAAAATACAAGCTCGAACCGAACCTGCTGGTCATCCGTGTGAACCCGATGGAAGGCATCTATGTAAAGATCAACGCGAAGAAGCCGGGCTCCGAAAATGAAATCGAGCCGCTCGCGATGGACTTCTGCCAAAGCTGCATGGTCGGCATCAACTCGCCTGAAGCGTATGAGCGCCTGCTGCATGATGCAGCCCGCGGCGAATCGACGTATTTCACCCGCTGGGATGAAGTGGCGTCGGCCTGGTCCTTCGTCGATAAAATCGCCGAAGCCTGGGCGCAAAATCAGGGCGATATCTCTTATTATCCTGCCGGGTCCTGGGGACCGAAGGAGACGGACGAACTGCTGAAAGCGGACGGCTTCCACTGGTGGCCGGTGAACGGCCAGGAAGAGGACAACGTCGTGTGGCAGATTGGCAAATAAAACCGTTGTGCCGGTGCTTGCCTTATGTTTCACTAAAGACATAGCCTGAAATGAAATCATCCTCATGCAGCCTCTGCATGGGGGTGATTTGCGTAGAGAATGTGATACAATAATAGACATGACTTTAGTGATGAAGGGAATAGTGAAATGAGCAAAGCGATAGATGATACGCTGCAGCAGGAAGTGGAGAAGCGCCGGACGTTCGCGATTATCTCCCACCCGGACGCAGGTAAAACGACATTAACGGAAAAGCTGCTCCTGTTCGGCGGCGCGATCCGGCTGGCTGGTACGGTCAAAGCGCGCAAAGCGAGCAAGCACGCGACCAGTGACTGGATGGAAATCGAGAAGCAGCGGGGGATCTCGGTTACTTCGTCGGTGATGCAGTTCGACTATAACGGACACCGGGTCAACATTCTGGACACCCCGGGTCACCAGGACTTCAGTGAAGATACGTACCGTACGCTGACCGCTGCCGACAGCGCCGTCATGCTGATCGACGTGGCCAAAGGGGTCGAGGCCCAGACGATCAAGCTGTTCCAGGTTTGCGCGAAGCGGGGCATTCCGATTTTTACGTTTATTAACAAGCTCGACCGGGAAGGCCGGAGTCCGTTCGACCTGATGGAGGAGCTGGAGCAGGTGCTGGGCATCCGCTCTGTGCCGATGAACTGGCCGATCGGGACCGGACGCGAGCTGTGCGGTGTCTACGACCGCATGAAGAATCAGGTCGAGCTGTTCCAGGGGAACGACCACTCGACCATTCAGGTACAGAAGGTGGAGGACTATAACGACCCGGTTATCCGTGAGATGGCGGGGGATTACCTGCACGATCAGCTGTGCCAGGACCTGGAGCTGCTGGACGTAGCGGGGGACCAATTTGACCTGGAAAAGGTACAAAAGGGTGAACTGACGCCGCTGTTCTTCGGCAGTGCGATCAACAACTTCGGGGTGCAGACGTTCCTGGAGAACTTCCTGCAGCTGGCCCCGCCGCCGGAGCCGCGCCGCAGCACGGCTGGGTTGATCGAGCCGACGAACGAGAAGTTCTCGGGATACATTTTCAAAATCCAGGCGAACATGAACCCGGCGCACCGGGACCGCATCGCCTTCATGCGGATCGTGTCCGGCAAGTTCCAGCGCGGCATGACCGTCAAGCATGTGCGGGTCGGCAAGGACATCAAGCTGTCGCAGCCGCAGCAGTTCCTGGCACAGGACCGCGACATCGTTGATGAGGCGTATCCTGGCGATATCATCGGGCTGTTTGACCCGGGCATTTTCCGGATCGGCGACTCGCTGAGCCAAGGCAGCGAAATCGTCTTTGACGAGCTGCCGACGTTCTCGCCGGAGATTTTCTCCAAGGTAACGGTCAAGAACGCCCTGAAGCACAAGCAGTACCAGAAGGGCATCGACCAGCTGACGGAGGAAGGGACCATTCAGGTGTTCCATACGGTCAGCTTCGACGATACGATTCTCGGCGTTGTCGGCCAGCTGCAGTTCGAAGTATTCGAATACCGGATGAAAGGCGAGTACGGCGTGGATGTGCAGCTGCAGCGGATGCCGTACCAGTTCGCCCGCTGGATCGTGGACGACCAGATCGATCCGAGCAAATTCCGTATCAACTCGACGCTGGTGAAGGATAAGAAGGGCAACTATGTCGTGCTGTTCGAAAATGAATATGCGATGCGGACCGCGATGGAAAAAAATCCGACCGCGAAGTTTTTGGAGACGGCTCCTTAAGTCTGCTGAAGCTTTTTGTAATATAGGAAATACCCCTCAGCTGTTTCCTAGCGGAGGGGTATTTGTCATTGCGGTAAAAGCACCGGCGTCTTTGTTAAGTCAATGGACCGGGCTTAATCGTCTTGAGGTGCTCATGAGCTACATGGACGAGCTCGTTCTGCTGCTTCGTGTCGATATTTTTCCACATCATCTCAAAGATCGCTCCCAAGCCGGGGAGCGCCTGCTCCGGACCGTCGACGGATCCTTCAATCATTTCACGAAGCTCGGCTTCATTGGAATCATGGACCTTATGGACAATAGCTTGGCGAAGGTCGAGAAGAATTGACATGATCGTTTTCCCTCCAGGCTAAAAAGTTTGAACCCTTCACATCAGAGCTGCCTGCTTCCATATAACGTGCGGACGCAGTTCTGCTTCCCAGGGCTCAGTCTGAATTGTAATGATATTCTTTAGTAATGTGCCCCGAGGCGGGTGGCAAAATTCAAGTTTTTCGCCTGCTGTGATATAATAATCAGGATAGACTTCTTATAGTCGTGGAGGTTAACATATGGCGAAAAAGCAGTACGCCGTCATCGGTATGGGGCGCTTTGGCTCCAGTGTTGCAAACACACTGAGCGAGATGGGGTTTGACGTGCTTGCCATCGATTCGGATGAACAGCGCACCCAGGCGGTATCCAATATCGTAACGCATGCCGTATCAGCGGATTCAACGGATGAAGAGGCGCTTCGTGCCCTGGGCATCCGCAATTTTGACGTGGTGGTTGTCGCCATCGGCGAAGACATCCAATCCAGTATTTTGACGACGCTCATCCTGAAGGATCTTGGGGTCGGAACGATTATCGTCAAGGCGCAAAATGAACTGCACGGCAAGGTTTTGCAAAAGATCGGCGCCGATAAAGTGATTTTTCCGGAGCGGGATATGGGCATGCGCGTCGCCCACCATCTCACTTCGCCGAATATTTTGGATTACATCGAGATTTCCGAAGACTACAGCATTTTGGAATTAAAGGCTTCGCAGGACATGGTCGGCAAAAACTTGAGGGAGCTCGACATTCGCGCCCGCTTCGGCTGCAACGTCATGGCGATCAAGCACGGTACAAAGATGGATATTTCGCCGTATGCCGATGCCCCGCTGAGCGAAGACGACGTACTCGTTATCGTCGGCGAGAAAAGCGATTTGACCAAGCTGGAGCTGGCTTATCCGAAGTGATCCGATCCTCAGCGCGGGAGAACCTCATGCTGGGGCAGAGGAGCAGTTTGACAGATGAATCATGAGAAGGACGGTTAAGGATGGACATCATTTCACCGCAAAATCCCCGGGTCAAGGAATGGGCGCAGCTGCTCGAGAAGAAGCACCGGGACAAGCAGCATAAATATATCATCGAGGGCATTCATCTCGTGCAGGAGGCGCTGACGGCCGGGGCAGACCTGGAATGCGTCGCGTTTGACCTGGAGCAGGGGATTCCGTCCGAGCTTGCCCACCTGGCCGGCGGGGAATCTGCGGAGTGGATCGGCGTATCGCCTGCGGTAATCGCGAAGTGTACGGATACCAAAACGCCGCAGCCGGTCTTTGCCGTTGCCCGGAAGCCCAAGTCCGCGGCAGGGCTTGACGCCCTGATGAGCCGGGAGGGCAGCCTGGTCATCGTCCTGGACGGCGTGCAGGACCCCGGCAATGTCGGGACAATCATCCGCAGTGCCGATGCGGCTGGAGCGGACGGGGTCATTCTGGGGCGCGGGTCGGCTGACCTGTACAATCCGAAGACGATCCGCTCGACCATGGGGTCGCTGTTCCATTTACCCGTGGTGGAGGGTGATTTGATGGAGATCCTGCCGGAGGCGAAGCGGAGCGGCGCGCGGGTGATCAGCACCAGCCTGCAGGCGCAGGACACGTGCTACAGCTACGATTTCCGGCAGGGCTCCTGCTGGCTGCTCGTCGGCAACGAAGCCAAAGGGGTGTCGGAGCAGGCGCAGCAGCTGGTGGATGACGCGCTCATCATTCCGATGCGGGGGGAGGCCGAGTCGCTCAACGTGGCGATGGCTTCGACGCTGATGCTATTCGAGGCGATGCGGCAGCGGCATTTTGCTTGAACCTGCCTGTTTGTGAATATAAAAATAAAAGGCAATTCCGATCGGTGTGCGATGCGGAGCTGCCTTTTTTGCGTTTCGTTACACGCCCGAATAGGCCATAAATCCGCCGTCAACGGGCACCACCGTGCCGGTGACAAAGCCCGAGGTGGTGTCGTCCACCAGCCAGAGCAGGGTACCCAGCAGATCTTCCGGAACGCCGAACCGGCGCATCGGCGTGTGGCTGATGATTTTATGGGAACGTTCGGTCAGGGACCCGTCCTCGTTCGTCAGCAGTTTCCGGTTCTGTTCCGTCAGGAAAAAGCCGGGGGCAATGGCGTTGACCCGGATGCCCGATTCGGCAAGGTGAACCGCCAGCCACTGAGTAAAGTTGTTAATCGCGGCTTTGGCTGCGCTGTACGCGGGCACCTTGGTCATAGGACTCGGTGCGCTCATGGAGGATATGTTCAGCACAACCGCGCCGGGACGGCCAATCATCTGCCCGGCAAAGACCTGGGTCGGAATGAGGGTGCCGATCATATTGAGGCCGAGCACGTTCTGGAATCCCTGGATGCTGAGATCAAAAAACGTCGTGATCCCTGGCTGTCCAAGGTGCTCCGGCTTATAGATCTCTTCCGTCGTGTTAGCACTGGGATGATTTCCGCCCGCTCCGTTAATCAGGATGTCGCACGGGCCGAAGGCCTCGCGGACCTGGCGCTCCGCCGCCTGCACGCTGCCGGGCTCCATCACGTCGCAGGCCACGGCAAGCGCCTGACCGCCCGCCTCGCGGATTTGACGGGCAACGGCTTCGCCTTTTTCCGCAGTCCGGTTCAAAATCGCAACCTTTACCCCTTGGCGTCCCAGCTCCAGCGCCATCGCGCTGCAGAGAACCCCGGACCCGCCGGTAACAACGGCTGTTTTTCCATGCAGGGCAGGGTGGTTAGGCAATGCTTTCATGCGTATCCCTCTTTTCTGCGGTAGGTTGAAGCTTCTGGTAGGCGTCCCACAGCCCCCAGAGATACATAATACCCATGGCGCGGTCATACAGGCCGTATCCCGGCCGGCACTGCTCGCCCCATAAATGTCTGCCGTGGTCCGGGCGGGCATAACCGGTAAAGCCGGTGTCGTGATATGCCTTGACGATGCCCGCGATATCGACGGTGCCGTCCTGCGTCCGGTGCGAAGTCTCGATAAAGTCGCCGTTCTCATACACGCGTACATTGCGGATATGGGCAAAAGGTATCCGGTCCGCAAACTCATGGATCATGGCGATGATGTCGTTTTCCGGATTGGCCCCAAGGGAGCCGCTGCACAGCGTAATGCCATTGGACGGGCTGTCCACAAGGGAGAGCAGACGCCGCAGGCTGTCCTGGCCGGTAATAATGCGCGGCAGCCCGAAAATCGGCCATGGCGGATCGTCCGGGTGGATGGCCATCGTAATGCCGCAGCGCTCCGCGGTTGGAATGACTGCCTCCAGGAAATAGGCGAGATGGTCCCATAGGTCTTCTGAAGTCACATTCCGATAGGCCTCAAACAGGGAGGTCAGATGCGCAAGACGTTCGGGTTCCCAGCCGGGCATCGTCAGGGAGCTGTTCTGGTTGATCGTCTGCACAAGGTCGAACGGGTCAATGCCGTGGATTTTGGATTTTTCAAAAAAGAGTGCCGTTGAGCCGTCCTCCAGCCGCTTGTAGAGTTCCGTCCGGGCCCAGTCGAACACCGGCATAAAGTTGTAACAAATCACTTTCACGCCGACCTGCGCCAGCTTTTCGATCGTTTTGACGTAATTGTCAATATACTTGTCCCGGGTCGGCAGGCCCAGCTTAATATCCTCGTGGACGTTAACGCTTTCCACCACGTCAATATGAAGGTTATGTGCTGCAGCTTGATCCCGAACAGCGATGATCTTCTCCATCGGCCATTCGTCTCCGGCCGGGACGTCATGAAGCGCCCACACGATCCCTTCGACACCGGGAATTTGTTTGATATGATCCAGCGAAACCGTGTCATTGCCTTCGCCGAACCAACGGAATACCATACGCAATCCCATACACCGCCTTGTCATTATGTTGTTTTGCAGAAAGAAGCTGCTGCCATTTTATCGGCACTATTGCCGGTACCGGTATGGCATGCTCCGGCGGCCTTGCTACACAGGCCAGCATGACTTACTTGAAATATTCCGGGTAGCGCTGTTTCAGGACCGGGAGGTTCGAAATGCTGAGGGTTAGATGCTCCTTCATGATCCGTTCGGCAAGGTCCGCATTCCGGCTGCGGATGGCTTGGATCATTTCCCGGTGCTGCTCAAACAGGTTCCCCCAGTGCGGATCCAACGACAGCCATAACACGCGGGTGCGGTTCAGATGCGCGTTCATCTGCTGAATGACGTTCCATGTGCCCATTTTCCGGACGCCCTCAAACAGGATTCGGTGAAAAGCCTCGTCGAGCTCAAACATTCGCTTGCCGTCAAGCCGCTTCATGCTCTCCTGCTGCATTACGAGATTGTTCTCCATCTCCTGCAGCTTGTCTGCGGGAAAGGACTCGCAGGCGAGACGGATGACGGCCTTCTCCAGCTGCTCACGCATGAACCGGGCTTCCTCCACCATGTCCGGATCGATCAGCGAGACACGGGTTCCCCTTTGAGGCAGCACCAGCAGCAGGCCTTCCTGGGCCAGGCGTACGAAGCTCTCCCGAACCGGCGTCCGGCTGACGTGGAAGGTCAGGGATGTTTCTTTCTCGGACAGGGCCGTACCCGGGGGAAGCTCCAGACTGACAATTTGCTGCTTGAGCTGTTGGTACACGAGATTTCCGGCTGAACCGGATTGGAGCATAGTTTCATCCATTTCATGGATACCTCCTGACACTTCCATACTACCATACAAGTATGGCAGACGAAATGAAAATTTGCGCCTGACCGACCTGGATATTTGAATGAAAAGCCAATATAATGCAGGCCAATAGGATTCGGAAGGTTCTACAAGCTCTGAAAACCCGTCATGGAAAAGGTCGTACAGGTTTGAGAGCCGGGTACAGGACAGAAAAAAGCCGGCGGACAAGTCCGTCGGCTTTTTAATCTGGCAGAGCGCTGCATACGATCGTGCGGGCATAAATCTTCTGTGTACATGGTGGTAGTTCGGCTAGCCGCAGTTTTTCCGGGCTTACAGCGTTCGGTTATTTTACCGGCTGCGTAATGATCCGGTCCACGATGCCGTATTCCAGTGCTTCCTGGGCGGTGAGGAAGAAGTCGCGATTGGTATCCTTCTCAATGCGTTCCAGCGGCTGTCCGGTTTTCTCCGCGATAAAATCGTTGATCTTGCTTCGCAGCTTCAAAATCCGGCGCGCCGTGATATCGATATCGGCAGCGGGGCCTTGGGCTCCGCCTAGCGGCTGATGCAGCATGAATTCGCTGTTGGGGAGGGCATAACGCATGCCCTTTTCCCCGGCAAGGAAGAGCACCGCACCCATGGATGCGGCAAGGCCCATGCAGATCGTGGTGACCTTCGGCTTGATGTAGTCCATTGTGTCCAAAATGGCATAGCCTGCCGAGGTAGAGCCCCCCGGGCTGTTGATATACAGGGATATATCCTTCTCCGGATCGTCGGCGGCCAGGAACAGCAGCTGTGCGATGATGCTGTTGGCCACCACGTCGTTCACTTCAGAACCGAGAAAAATAATCCGGTCCTTCAAAAGGCGCGAATAAATATCATAGGAACGCTCGCCAAGCCGGCTTTGTTCCACAACGTAAGGAATCGTGTTCATGTTCATGGCCTCCTTTATATGGGAAGGCACAAGGATCTACGCCGCACAGCGCAGGGACATACCCGATCCGGAGGACATCCGTGTCCGGCCGAAACCGACCACTGGGGCCCGGTCCGTTGCCGGCTGCAGAGCTTCCATTAGCCGCTGGAGCAGCTCAGGCTTCTCCTGCCGGATGGCGGTTAGCAGGATATGGCGAAACTCCTCCTGCTCGACGTCCTTCCAGTGCGGGTCCGGGGAAATTGCTTCGCCGGTGTCTCCGCTGATGTTGCGGCGCGCCCTGTGCAGCAGTGATTTGACTGTCGTTTCATTCAGTTCCAGCATGCTGGCGATATCCGACACCCGGCTCTCAAACACGTCCTTCAGCAAGAACACCAGCAGCTGCTTTGGCGTCAGCTTCTCCATCAAGGTGTCGAGCCCGGACAGAAGCGTATCGATCGGGTGATCGGTTGATTGCGGCTCAACCATCGGTTCGGCCGACTCACGCGACCTTTTACGGACGAGATCGATCCAATGGTTGCGGGCAATGGTCATCATCAGCGGCAGGCTGGGCTGGCGCGGAGATGACGGGTCTTTCAGGCAGAAGCGCAGCGTTTTATCGATGGTGTCATGTGCCAGATCTTCGGCATCCCAGCGGTTGCGGGTGACGCTCAGGCAGAATTTTTTCAAACTTGGGTACAGCTCCGAAATATCCTCGCGATGATATCCGGTGCCATGGAATTGACGGATTAACATGTTAATCACACTCCTGTAGAGGCCTCTATAGAGATAACGTTTGAACAGGGGGAAAAGGATACGGGATGCTCATTTTTTAAAAATATTATGTTAAAAGGGGATAACGATCTTCCTCTAATGTTGATACCAGTATAACAAAATACGAAAGTGGCTGCTCCCTGGCAGGAGTGGGGCTTGCTCTTCTTTTTTGCCAAGCCCGGGCATATGCTGATAAGGTAACCTACGGCTTCGAAGGAGGGGTTCCGGCATGAAAAGAAGGGCCAGATGGCGCAGCAGAGGGGCGAGCAGGCCCCGGAGCCGGCGGAGAGTATGGCTGATCGGTGCATTGGTTTTTCTCATTCTTATGCTCCAGGGCTTCGCCTATGTCGAAAATCATCTGAAGCCGCCCATCATGTACCTGGCCAAAATCCGCATGAAGCAGATTGCGACCGACGCCATTAACGAAGCGGTGGCTGCGCAGGTGGCTGAAGGCGAGAACGCGGATGACCTGATCGATTGGAAAATGGATACGTCCGGCAAAGTGTCCGGCTTTATGCTGAATTACGCAGAGCATATGAAAATTACCTCAAGCACCTTTAAGGTGGTTCAGTCCACGCTGGAGGACAAACATAAACTGGCCGAGAGCATTCCGCTGGGCCAGGCGCTCGGCAGCCCGATCATTGCATCCTTCGGCCCCAATATTCCGATTCGGGTCGAGCCTCAAGGTGCGGTCAAGGTAGATCTGAAAACGAGAGAAAAAGATGCGGGGATTAATATGGTGCTCGTGGAGATTTACATTCATGTAACGGTCGAAGTGGGAGTCGTCGTGCCGTTCGACATGGAGCCGGAAATCGTCGATACGGAAATCCCGGTCTCCTACCTGATGGTCGTCGGCAACGTACCGATGTATTATTACGACAGCAAGGGCACGCCGGTCGGGGAGAACGGGGCCGCGGCGCCAAGCATCGCGCTGCCCGGAGCCGGAGCGCAAAGCCAGCAAGGCGGAAGCCCGGCGGCCGTTACCCCGCCCAGCATCCATCCGGGAGGGGAAAACCCCGGAACAACGGATTCGACGAGCGGGGTAACGGGGGAGGCAGGGAAGCACTAAACGGCCCTGGTATAGCGATATGAAAAAGGGACCTCCCGAACACGCGGTTCAGGAGGATCCCTTTTTCTGTTTCAGCGCTTTGCGCTCTTCCATTTCCCAGCGCCGGAGGGATGGATAAGGGTCGAACGACCATTCGACCAGGCCGCTGTCACGGTAGATGCCGTAGTGCAGATGCGGAGGGAATTTACCTTGCGTGCCGGGTTTCCCGTAGCCGGAGCTGCCGACCCAGCCGATCGTTTGTCCTGGTGTGACGATATCCCCCTGTTTGATGGACTTTTCAAACCCCTGCAGATGAGCGTAGTAATGGTAATGGTTGTCCAAATCCCGGATGCCGATGCGCCAGCCGCCGAACGGGTTCCACCCCTTGAGCTCAACTACGCCATAGCAGGTGCTTCGTACGGGAACGCCGTAGTTCGCAAAGATGTCCGTGCCTTCATGGATCCGGTAACCTCCCCAGCTCCGCCCGCTTCCCCAGGTGCTCCGGTACGAATAGCTGCTGCTGATGGGGAGAGGGAAGGCATGCCCGGATAAATCCAGCGTGCCGAATTTTTCATACAGCTTGGAGAATTGTTCGATCCGTTGAACCGAGCGGCTGTTATGGTAATATTCCCACATCGCGATGTTGAAATCTTCCTGTGATTTGCCGTACCGCTGCAAATAATCCGCCATGCTGTACAGCACATCAAGGTCGTTGTCGGGATCTGCCCGCCCGTCGCCGGAGCCGTCGCGGCCGTACCCGTTGAAGATGGAAATGGACCGCGGGTTATGATCGTTCAATTCCGGATTGAACACTCCCGACCAGGCCGGTTCCGTAATAAGGATGCCGGTGAGGCGCTCCGGGTGCTTGCGATCCTTTGGATGGGCTTTGGTCAAGGTCCGTTCGTACTGGTCGATCGCGGCAATTCTGTACCAAGGGATGTTGGTGGCCTTGCTGATCTTCGCATAGAGTGCCTTTCTGGACTCCAGGATTTCTGTCCGGCTCAGCTGGTCCAGCGATTTGGCGGCTTGGTTAGGCTCCGGAGCCGCCGGCTCCGCGTCCACCTTGCCTGGAAGGTGAAAGCAGCCCAGCAGCAGCGCCGATGCGAGTACACCTGTCAGCGAACGTTTGAGCCACCGTGTGTGCGGAACAATGTATTTCATCGGTTCTCTACCTCCTGCCAGTTTGATGCAGTCCTCGCTCAATATTCGGACTGGACCGACATAGCCTTAGAGTGAATCAAGAACCTCGAATTTATCCGTGCTTGGAAATGGAAGTATTTTGGCTGATTTCATGATATAATATGGAACATGCAGCAGCTAACCATGATAGCGAAAGAAGGTCAGAACATTGCCTACGAATACCATCAAGGAGCCAAAGCCGGATTGGATTCGCATCAAACTGACAACCGGTGACAATTACCAGGAAATCAAGAGCATGATGCGCTCTAAGACCCTTCACACGGTATGTGAAGAAGCACGTTGCCCTAACATATATGAGTGCTGGGCCAATCGTACCGCCACGTTTATGATTCTCGGCGATATTTGTACGCGGGCCTGCCGTTTTTGTGCAGTAAATACAGGAAAACCGACGGAGTTGGATCTCCAGGAACCGGAACGTGTCGCTGAAGCGGCGGAGAACATGGGTCTGCGCCACTGCGTCATCACCAGTGTGGCCCGGGACGATCTGTCTGACGGCGGTGCGTCTATTTTCGCCGAGTCGATCAAGGCTGTCCGCAAGCGTCTGCCGCTGTGCAGCGTGGAGGTGCTGATTCCGGACTTTATGGGTAATTGGGACGCCCTGAAGACCGTAATGGACGCGAAGCCGGATATTTTGAACCATAACATTGAAACGGTGGAACGCATGTCGAATCGGGTGCGTGCCAAAGCGAAGTATGACCGCTCCCTGGAGCTGCTGCGCAGAGCGAAGGAAATGCAGCCGAACATTCCGACGAAGTCCAGCATCATGCTGGGAGTCGGGGAAGAATGGGATGAAATTTTGCAGGCGATGGACGACCTTCGCGCCGTGGATTGCAACATTATGACAATCGGGCAATATTTGCAGCCTTCTCCGCAGCATTTAAATGTGGTTAAATATTATCATCCCGATGAGTTTGCCGCTCTGAAGGAAGAAGGCATGAAGCGGGGATTCAGCCACGTGGAATCCGGACCGCTTGTGCGCAGCTCCTACCATGCCCATGAGCAGGTACAATCCGCTGCACAGCATAAATAGGCGCCATTATACGATAACCTCAGGCAGAAAGGCAGGGGTAGTTCATTGATTCTGATCGGCGGAAAAAATTATGAGGTGCTTAAAGATCATAAAGACGGTTGGAACCTTGAAGCCTTTCGTGAACGATACAGTGAAGTGCTGGACCGCTACGACTATATTGTCGGCGATTGGGGCTACAGTCAGCTCCGGCTTAAAGGGTTTTACCGGGATAAGCATCCCAAAGCAACCAAAGACACAGCCATTTCCGGCATGATGGATTACATTAACGAATACTGCAACTTCGGCTGCGCGTACTTTGTACTGCAGAAGAGCCGGGAGTCGCAGCCCAAAGAGAAAACAAAAAGCGGTTCCGTATAGGAGCCGCTTTTTGTTATGAGATCAGAAAGTATAAGTTTCGGAGCTTCTGCTTCCTGATCTCGCAAGAAAAACCTCCTCTAGAAGCGGTCTGTCTTCTTTGAAGGTACGTCGATAGACGTTTTTCTTATGCAACTTGTCATGCACATAAAGATCTTGATGCTGATCTATCCCAGAAATGCTTCCCGCACACGGTTCCAGAACGGGAACGGGCGGTATCTCGCAAAGCTGACCTTCTCCTTGGCGACCTGGCAGCGAACCGAGATGAGGTCGTCCACCTGCAGATTGACATGATCGATGTAGAGTAAGAGCCGTTGCTCTTTGCGGGAGAAAATGTCGCAGTGATGGTGCTTGGGCAGCAGAAGTGGCGATCCCATCGTCCGGAAGACGCGGTTGTTGATCGAGGCGATCTCCGCGATCTGCAGCGCTTCGATGGTCGGGTGCACCATGGCGCCTCCAAGACTTTTATTATATGCCGTACTTCCGGATGGCGTAGAGACGCAGATCCCGTCGCCGCGGAACATTTCAAAGGTTTGGTCGTTGATGTCCACCTGGGCCACTACCGTTCCGTCGACGCCTTTTAGAGTGAACTCGTTCAAGGCGATATAGGAAGCGTTGCCCGATTTTCTATGAATTTCAAGTTCAAGCAGCGGATATTTGACGATTCGCGGACGAATGGAGCCCGAATTAGCCGCAGAGCTCATCAGTTCGATCAGCTGTGGCAGCTCGTCCGCTTTCCAGTCCGCATAGAATCCCAGATGTCCGGTGTGAACCCCTACGAAGGCAATGTCAGGAATATGGTCAATAAACGTATGAAAGGCATGAAGCATGGTGCCGTCCCCGCCGATGGAAATGACAATCTCCGGTGATTCGGCATCCAGCTGAAATCCCCGTTGCGCCGCAAGCTTATGGAACTGCTCGCTTAAATCCACGGATAACTGATCCCCGCGATCCAGAACATAGTATCTCAAGGGTGTAAGCTCCTTTGTAATGGGTTTATAAGAATCATAAACAATATCGGAGGATAACACAACGTCCATTTCATGTTCCGTGATCAGGAGGTCCGGCGAACGCCGCGCCACAAGACTTGAATCCAGCTGATCAGAAGGGAGAGCACCGTCATCCCGGCCAGCAGGATGCACAACAGGACGAGGCAGTCCCGGATGCCTTGGGCCGAGGCCAGAAAGCCGAAGTTTTGGCTTGCGAAAGCAGGCGCATCGGTATAACGTCCCATCACCGGTTCCCATAAAAACAAAACGAGGAACGCAGCCACAAAACCGTGGATCAAGCGCGCCATCATGAACGGCAAATAGCGCAGATTGGTGGCGTGCAGAATGCTCGCGATCTGGGCATGCACGGAGAGCCCTCCCCAGGACAGGATAAAGGCCGCTGCAGCTGCCTTAAAGGGCAGCGGAACGGAGGAGGCGGCTTCACCCGCCGAACGGGCGCCCAGAGTAACCTCAAATAAGCCTCCAACGAGCGCTTCCGAGAGGGATGAAGGGAATTGGAGCGCCGTCAGGCCATTTTCCAGCAGATGATAGAAGAACGCCATTACCCCCGCTTCGGTAAGTATCTCTAAAAATACCGAGAAGAATACAACCAGTCCGCCCACGACAATAATAAGCTTCAGCGAAGATTCGACCGCCTGCTGGAGCAGCTCGCCCACGCTTCGGCCGTCGTTCATTCTGGCTTCATGCATAGCGTTGAACGCCCGCCGCAGCCGGCTGCCGCGAACCGGGGCTCCGGAAGCCGGAATTTCGGTCACCGAGCCCCGTTTGCCATGGAAACGCATGAGGAGGCCGATCAGAAAACCGCCGCCGTAATGGGAAAGTGCCAGAATGGTCGCGATTTTGGGATAATGAAAAAAACCGACCGATACGGCGCCGATCAAAAATATCGGGTCCGAAGAGGTTGTAAAGGCCACCAGCCGCTCGCCTTCCTCCCGGTTGAGCATTTTCTGTTCCCACAGCTTGGCCGTCAGCTTGGCCCCGATGGGATAGCCTGACACATACCCCATCGCGGCTACGAATCCCCCGCTTCCGGGAATGCGGAACAGCGGCTTCATCAGCGGATCGAGCAGCGTGCCGAACAAGTGAACGATGCCGAAGCCCAGCATCATTTCGGAAATGATGAAGAAGGGAAATAACGACGGAAACAGGACGTCCCACCAAATGGCCAAGCCCCGCAGGGCGGATTCCAAATAAGGGCCGGGGTAACACAGCATCAGCACTAACAATCCGGCCATAGACGCAATCATGAGCGGTAAACCCAGCCTTTTTACGGACAAATTCGCATCCTCCCTTCCGAATATGGGACATGAGAATCACACCTATGTTCCTAGATTTTATGAATGTCATCGGACAAACAGTACAAAAAAGTTGGGAAAGCGTTTACAATAAAGGCTGTATTTTTGGTGGAGATATGGTAAAATATACAGTACAACAACTAACTTCATTTCAAATTTAAAATATATGGATGGAGTGATGAGAACATGAGTATTGTCGCCGGTCTCCTTGTCTGCGCCTTCGTGTATGTCATTCGCGCCTCACTGGTCCATCCCGGCGAAGAGGATTGGAGCAGTTACTGAAGATGTCCTAAGGTGCTAAACTTACGTTTAGCGCCTTTTTTTGTGCATAGGGACTTGTCCTTCTGCGAGGCTCATGCAGAGGATCTGAGACCCTAATTTAAAGCTCAGAGCCCACTTTGTGGGGTTATTTTGTTTTTGGTTTTTGATATAATGGAAATCATATGTACTTTGCATTTTGATGATTCATTCGAGTAAGCAGCGGCGGAAGGCCCGGAAAGAGACAAGCAGCGATGAGGACACTGGGCATGAAAGGAATGTATGGATGTGGCATTGGAACCTCTTTACTCCATTAATGTAGTATGCTGTAATTGCGAGCATCAATTTTCCACGTCACGGGTGCGTCCGAGCTTTAAGAAGGCCGTGCGTACGGATGCGGATTTTTGTGCTTATTATAACAACGAGAATCCCGACTATTATGTGGTCAGGGTATGCCCGAAGTGCGGTTTTGCGTCTACGGAGCATTCAACGGAACGGCTGAGCGATATGCAGAAGAAGCAGTTTGCCGAGAAAATCGGCAAGCGCTGGATCGAGCGGGACTACAGCGGACACCGGGATTGGGAAATTGCGCTTGAGACCTACAAGCTCGCCTTGCTGTGCGCGCAGACGATTGGAGAGAAGGATCGGATTATCGCAAGCCTTCTGCACCATATTGCCTGGCTCTACCGGTATAAAGGCGACGAGGAGCAGGAGCAGCGCTTTCTGAAATACTGCCTGGATTCTTATATCCGGGTGTATGAGCTGGAAGGCGTAGGAGCGAACAACGCGCGCTTGCTTTATTTGATTGGGGAACTGAACCGCCGGACAGGCGATTTCCATCAGGCGGTCAAGTGGTTCTCCAGAGTCATCAATGATAAAAATATCGTGGATTCAGCCATGATCCACGCTTCACGCGAGCAGTGGGGCGTGCTGCGGCAAGAAATGCTGGACAAGCGAATGGAGCTGCCGGGCGAGATGAATCCCGCCTGAACGTAAAAACACGCCAAGGAGACCGTGTTCATCACGGCATGCCTTTGCGTGTTTTCTTTCCGGAGCAGATCTGCCGGTTTGATCAGCGAATATCCTGGTCGAACAGCAAATAATCGTTGTCCGTGTCAATGATATGGAGTCTGTTGTTACAGCAGGGAAAGACGAGCAGCTTTTTCTTTCCTTCATGAATGCTGCGAAGCTCAGCCGGCTTAAGGGGCAGCCTCACATTGTTCGTTCCGCAGAACGGACATTCATGTACATAGATATCGCCCATCACTTTGTCGTAAGGCCAGGTTCTGGAGAACGGAATCATGATTTGGTTCCTTCATCGCCGTCCTGCTTGCCGGCCTCTTCCTTGGCGAGCTCCGCCAGCTTCTGCAGCAGGATATGCTGCGGCATGTGCATCAGGTGTTCCAGGGGAACCCCCAGCTTCTCGGATAGTTTCACGGCGGTCTCCGGTGAAATTTGCAATGGTCTCATGGTGAGTATCCCTCCTCTGTATGAATAAGCCCGTTTTGCCGGGCAGAAACATAAGGGTTTCGTCTTTATAGTTATACACCTTACCATGAGGCCAATCAAATAAAATAAAAATGATGATGAGAAAGGTGATTCGAACATGAACAAAGACCTGAAATTAACTTGGAATCTTGAATCCGTATTTCCGGGCGGCTCCGCTTCCGCCGAGTTCGATACCTTCCTTCACTCCCTGGAGCAGGATCTGAAGAGCCTTCAGGGCGAAATCAAGGCAGCCAAGGCCCCGGCGAGCCTCAAAGAGACCGAGTCGTTTGACGGGTTTATTGAAGCGCTGCAGGGCACTATTGCCCGCCTCTCCGAAGCCAGCGCGTTCGTCAGCTGCCTGCAGGCGCAGAACCAGCAGGATAAGAAGGCCGTTCAGCTGGGCGGCCGCCTGGCGGCCCTTCGGGCGCTCATTAGTGGAATCATGACCGACTTTGACCACATTCTCCGCTCGACTGATGATGAGACGTTCGCGCAGTGGATCGGCCGGGATCAGGTGCGGCAGTTGGCCTTCGTCCTCAGCGAGAGCCGCGATCAAGCCCGCGAAATGATGAGTCCGGACATGGAGAGCCTCGCGCTCGATTTGGCTATCGACGGTTATCATGGCTGGAGCAGTATGTATGATACGATCGTCAGCCATATTCAAATTCCGTTTGAGGAAAACGGCGAGACTGTGTCGCTGTCGGCTGGGCAGGCGGCCAATAAGCTGGACAGTCCGGACAAGGAGACCCGCGAGTCGATGTTCGTGAAGTGGGAACAGGCATGGTCGGACAAAGCCGACTTCTGCGGGGATACGCTGAATCACCTCGGCGGATTCCGCCTGAAGCTGTACGGACGCCGCGGCTGGGACGAAGTGCTGAAGGAGCCGCTTGAAATCAACCGCATGTCTCGTGAGACGCTGGACGCCATGTGGAATGTCATCCAGGACAATAAGCAGATGCTGCTGCAGTATATGGAGCGCAAGGCCAAGCTGCTCGGCCAGGACCGTCTGAGCTGGGTGGACGTGGAAGCGCCGATCAGCAAGTCTTCGGGCACGATTTCTTACCAGGAAGCGGCGGAAACGATCGTGGAGCAGTTCCGCAAGTTCAGCCCGCGCATGGCTGATTTTGCCGAGATGGCCTTCGACAAGTCCTGGATCGAGGCGGAAGACCGTCCTGGCAAGCGTCCTGGCGGGTTCTGCACCTCGCTGAAGCTCAGCAAGGAGACGCGGATCTTTATGACGTTCAGCGGAACCGCTTCGAACGTCTCGACGCTGGCGCATGAGCTCGGACACGGCTATCACCAACACCTGATGAACGAGCTGCCGATTTTGAACCAGCGGTATGCAATGAACGTTGCGGAGACGGCTTCTACCTTCGCGGAGATGATCGTATCGGACGCGATGGTAAAATCGGCTGCCGATGAGCAGGAGCAGCTGGCGCTGCTTGAAGACAAAATCCAGCGGAGCGTCGCATTTTACATGAACATCCATGCGCGCTTCCTGTTCGAGACCCGTTTCTATGAGAAACGGAAGAGCGGTCTGCTCAGCGTTCAGGAGCTGAACACGCTGATGGAAGAAGCGCAGAAGGAAGCGTACTGCGACGCCCTGTCGTCTTACCATCCGCATTTCTGGGCGTCGAAGCTGCATTTTTATATTACGGGCGTGCCGTTCTACAACTTCCCGTATACTTTCGGCTACATGTTCAGCACCGGCATCTATGCACGCGCGCTGCAGGAAGGAGCGGGCTTTGCCGATAAATACGACGCCCTGCTGCGCGATACCGGCGTCATGACGGTGGAGGAACTGGCGAAGAAGCACCTGAACGCCGATTTGACAGGCCGCGATTTCTGGCAGAGCGCGGCAGATCTGACGGCAGAGGATGTCAAGCAGTTCCTGGCCATGACCGACCATCTGGTGTAATCCAGCCGGAGAGTTTGAATAAATGTAATAGACTACGTCACACAAAAAGCAGTCCCCTGGGGTTCATTACGCCCCAAAGGGACTGCTTTTTTGATGATACATTAGTTTGGGAGACACGGACTAGTTATATCGCATCGCAAGAAGACGACTGCTAAATGCACTCTTATGCGGCTGGAAAAGCAACATGGAATCGCTTTGTTAGATGTCCTCCCTCCGCAAAGTGCATCAAGCGGGGCATAGGTTAGGAACGCCCGCGGATTTCCTGACGCAGGAACATGACGTACGAGATCGCAAAGCAGGCCAGCGTCAGGGCGATCAGCCCGGTGACCTGCGGCCAGATCAGCAGCAGGCTCTGCCCGAAGGGGAGCGGGCTGTCAATCGCGCCGTAGGCCTGCTCCGTCGTGAGCGGCCCCAGTGTACGCACCGTCGGCATCAGCAGCGTCGAGGTCGCCTCATTGAACAGCGTATACGGTGAAATCCGGCTCAGCCCGAGCATAAAGCTGACATGGTGGACCATGTCGTCCATCGAAGCCGTGTCGCTGTTAGGCGCAAGGCCCGAGGAGATCAAATTCAGGATCATATCGTAAAAGAAGCTGAAGAACAGCCAGACGGCGATGCCGGACAGCGCCGATGTGGCAGGCTGGCGGAACTTAACCGAGAACAGGATGGATAAGTTCAGCCAGAATCCGATATAGACGATCGTGACGACCAGGAAGCTGAGGATTCTCAGCAGCTCCTCGAATGACGGCGGCAGTCCGACGATCAGAAAACCGAGGGCCAGCACGAGCAGCCCGAGGGAGAGAAACATGAAGCCGATGATGGTGAGCGATGCGATAAATTTGGCGTTCAGCAAATCGTCACGGTGAATCGGCTGCGCCATGATGCGGCTCAGGGTGCCTTTGTTCCGCTCGCTGTTGACGGCGTCGAAGCCGAGGCCGATGCCAAGCAGCGGGCCCAGGAAGCCGATGAACCCGATAAACGACGGCAGGGTGCCGTCGGAGGTGGTGAACAGCTTCAGGATGACGAAATCGCTGTAGCCGTCCGTGGATTTGATAGCGTCCTGCAGGCTGTTCAGCGCCGTATACAGCGAGGCGACGCAGGTCAGGAAGATGATCGCCAGGAGCAGCAGGAAGCGCCAGCTCCGGACATGATCGGAAATCTCCTTGCGCACCAGGACGCGGAATGCCGCCGGGTTCGCATTTGCCCGGCTGAACCGCTCCCGGTCGGAGGGAACAGTGCCCCGCAGCCGGCCGATGCCGTCCTTAAATGGGGAGCTGACCGTGTCCCAGGCTTTATTTAGCTGCTCTTTTAGAACGCTTGCTTCCAAGTTCCTCACCTCCCGCAAAATATCGCCGGTAGATTTCATCCAGGCCGTATTCCTTGCGCTGCAGCCCGTAAAGGGCCGCTCCCGACGCGACGACCGTCCGGGCGATCTCCGGACTGCAGTCGGCGTTGACGCCGATCTCCAGGCGCGTCCGGTCCTCCGCCGGCCTCATCGAGTCCTGATCCCCGCTCGCGATCCGGACGGAGCTGACCCCTTCCACGCTCTGAAGGTCAGCCAGCAGCGCATCATCCGCCCGGTCCACCTCGGCGGTGATCAAGAGCGGCGTGTCGGTCAGCAGGACGCGGGACAGCGTCTCCAGGTTTCCTTCGGCCAGCAGCCTGCCGCTGACGAACAAACCGACGCGGTCGCAGATTTGCTGTACCTGGTGAAGCTGGTGCGAGGAGAGGAGCACCGTCAAGCCCTGGTCCCGGCTGAGGCCGTGGATCAGGCTGAGGAGCTCATCGATCCCTTTAGGGTCGATGCCGAGCGTCGGCTCGTCGAGGATGATGATTTCCGGCCGCTTGATCAGGACGTCCGCGAGTCCGAGCCGCTGCCGCATACCGCGGGAGTAATTCCCGGCCTTCTTATGGACGGCATCCTGCAGCCCTACCTCCTTCAGCAGATAGAGCGAACGATCCTCCGCCTCTTTGTCGGAAATGCCGTTAAGGCGGGCGGTCAGCTTTAAGTTCTCGAGGCCGGTCCAGTCTTCGTAAAAACCGACGTCGTCCGGCAGGTAACCGACGCGGCGTTTGACTTCAATCGGCCGCCGCGTCGGATCCAGCCCCAGCACGTTGATGCTTCCGCTGTCCGGTTCGCTCAGGCCGAGAAGCATCAGAATGGTGGTCGATTTGCCTGCGCCGTTTGGGCCGAGCAGGCCGAAGATTTCTCCGCGGCGGATTTGAAGGGACAGATGGTCTACGGCTTTATGGGTGCCGTAGCTTTTGGTCAACTGCTGAATGTCGATGACTGTCTCCGCCAACGTTATCTCCTCCCGTATTTACGAATGAGTACATAGATGCCGCCCAAAATGACCAGGATGATCAGCACGCCGATCCAGCCCCACAGGACGGAGCCTTTGACAGCGACCCGGAAAGAGGCGTTGGATGAAGATTCCGCAGCCTGGGCGGTAATATCGGTCACATAGTCCCCGGCGATGGCTTTGTCGCTTGCGGTCAATTTGGCTTCCACCGTGGTGGACTTGCCGGCGGCGAGCTTATCGACCGTTTTGGGATTAAAGCTGACTTCCCAGTTGGTTGGCGCCGTGGAGGTGAAGTTAATGTTGGTCAGGTCGGCGGTACCGGTATTTTTGACCAGAAGCTCTACGGTTTTATCTCCGCCTGCCTTAATGTCGGTGCTTAACAATCCGCTTGGCGTCGTCAGTTCCATGCTGTACTTGCCGGTAATGACGGCTTCGAGCTCCAGCTCGGAATTCGTTGTCTGGTTGGAAGCGCGGATCGGTATTTTAAAAGTACCCTGCGTCACGTTTTCAGCCGGCTTTACATCAACGGTAATGGATTTGTCAGCCCCCGGGTCCACTTCGACGGAAGAGACCTGTTTGCTGTCTGCCGTAAATGTTACGTCCCATCCCTTCTCAGCCTGGGCGGTTAACGCATACGTCTGCTTTTCGGCGGTGCGGTTGGACAGGTTCACCGAATAGGTAAAGGTCGCGTCGGAGTGCCCCTCCAGGTTGGCCTGATCGGTCGTCAGTTCGGTTTGATACGTGCCCTTTTCCGTGATGTTGACCGAAAGTGGCAGAGACGCGAGGCTGCCCGCCGACAGCGTAAAGCGATAGGTTCCCTTGTCGATTTGCATTGGAACCGTCACGTCCAGGGAGATCGTTTGCGATGAATCCGGCATGACCGAAATTTCGTTCAGGTCCCAGCCGCCGCCGGAAATTTTGGCCGTCCAGCCTTCGGGCAGACCGGTAACGGATATCGGGGCTGTAATGACGCTGCCGGAGTTGTTTTTCAGCTCCACGCTGTAATTCAGCGATTCTCCGGGAGGCACGGAAATGGAAGTGTAGGTAGTGTACAGCGTCAGACCTCCGGCTGCATGAACCGGACTTCCCGTGCTGGCGATCAGGAAGCCGATGCAGAGCATCAGCGCCAGGCCGGCATGTGTGATGATCCTCAAGAAACGTGTCATGAAACAGAACCCTCCTCAAGTGTGTTGGTGATCATCTGGAATACGAATGAAGAGGCACCACCGGATTTACCGGAAGATTAAAAGAAGATAAAAATTTGCTTAAAAAGGGATAAAATCACGGAAGAGGGGAGTCCGAACGCGAAATTCTTTTGCTAGAATGTTGCTGTAAAAATGGCGGCCAGCGCTCTCTTCGGGACCTTGGGTGCAGGGGGCGGGCCGGATCAAGGGAATGAAGAGAGTAAGGGGGGATACTCCATCATGCAGGACCGTCCTGAAGCGTGGTTGAAGGAAATTGCAGAGGGCTCGGCTCCGGCTTTCGACCGGTTCTATGATGCATTTGCTCCGATGGTTTACCGGCTTGCGGAATACTGGATGAAGGACCGGGTGGAAGCGGAAGATGTCTGTCAGGAAATTTTTATCGAAGTGATGGAAAAAGCGGCGCACTACGATCCCGAAAGGGGCAGCGTGGAAGCGTGGCTGGCGGTTCGTGTCCGAAGCAGGGCCATGGACCGCCTCCGGCAAAAGCAGCGGATGGCCGCCCTGCAGCGGACGCAGGAAGAGTCGGCCGTTATGCGCTGGCAGCGGACGTTGGAATCGGCGGAGCTCGAAGCCTTCCGGCATCTGGATCAGGAGCAGGTGAGGGCGGCGCTGCGCAGCATCCCGCCCATGCAGCGAATGGCGCTCTACGGGAGCTATATGATGGAGCTGACGCACCGCGAGCTGGCTGAGAAGATGCAGAAGCCGGTCGGAACCGTGAAGTCGCTGATCCGCTACGGCATCCGGAATTTGCGCAGCAGACTGGAGCAGGGCCAGGTTAGCCAGGCCGGCGAAGGAGGTGAACCGCATGCGGTTGTCCATTCGGGAAAATGGGAGCAATAATCCTGAAGGCTGTGCGGAGCTGCCCGAGGAAAAACTGGTCGATTACGCGATGAAACAGCTGGAAGAGCAGGAGCGTCTCTGCGTCGAGGAGCATGCCGCCGCTTGTCCCCACTGCAGGGAGCGCCTTGCCGAGTGGGAGACGGTGATGCAATCCGTTGAGCTGGTCGGCTCGGTAATGAGCGAGCCAGCCTCGGCTTTGGAAGGTCAGCCAACCGCTGCAGCGTTGAGCACGCCGCTGCCCGAGTCGCCGATACGGGCTGTGGATACCGAAGAGAAAACCGCATCAGAGGCGGATTGGCAGGCCTCCAGCGCCGTAGCTGGCCCGCTCGCGGCCTCTTCCGCAGCTCCTAGCCCGTCCGCCCGTCTGGGCCGCAAAATGCGGCTTCTGGCCCGGCTCCGTTCCCTGGAAAAAGGATTTGTCCGCCGGCGGCGTTACCTTGTACCTGCCGCAGCGGCAGCGGTTGTTGCGGGCTGCGTCGTTGCCGGGCTGTTCTCCTTCAAGCATCGGGAGATGCCGTCCGCAGATTCTATCGATCAAGCCTTTACATCCAAAATCGCTGTTATGCAGTCGGCCAATTACGATCAGTACCGGATTCCGCCGCTTCCGCCGCTCCACGGATCGGGAGGCGTGTGGATCGACCGGCATTCGGGTGAGATGCTGATCGTGATCGAAGGCCTTCAGCCACCGGAGGAAAAGGCCTACCAGGTATGGCTGCAGCATGAGCAGCGGTCGGTCAGTATGGGAATGCTGATGACGGATATGGCCGAGGGTAAAGGTTATTATTACGGATACGGGACCATGGACCCGGACCAAATTGTGATCAGTCTGGAACCTAAGGGCGGGAGCCGGGTTCCGACCGGACCCGAAGCACTAAGGGTGTCTGTCGATGAGAACAGGGAGTAGTGCCAGCTTGGGGGAGCTCAAATGCCCCCGGGCTTTTTTTCTTTTCAGGTTTCGCGTTAGCCCGGGATAGTCTCTTTAAGCCGAATGTTTTTAGGGTGATGGGATCATCGAAATGGATTTGGGATAGCGTTCATTGGAGTTGATTCGTGGTTTTTCGTGTTAATCTTGGAGTGTTCCTGGGGAAATCGCATTTTGTCAAAATAACCAGAAATATAGCGATTTGTTGCCGAAAATAAAATTGCTTTAACGAAAATAATAGGAATTATTACCCAATTATGTTTGATGTTGTTGTATGATACCACATGCTGTCTTATAATGAGTCATAAGCCCTATGAGTTTTGGCGAATTTTGGAGAGGGGGAAAAAGATGATCAAAACCGAGCAGTTATCTTTGGCAAGGCAATTGGATTTAGTGTTTAAGGAACTGGAAGAAGAGCTGTCAGGACTATCATCCGGCACGGTGTTTGTGCAAATACGAAATAATGTCATTGGTAAATTTGGTATCCGGCATCATCCGCTGGAAGGACGGAACGGGGAAATTCATTCCCAGGATTCCGGACTGACTCCAGTACAGTACTCGTCTTTTCGTCTCATGGCTTTAGAAAGTTTAAAATACAAGCGCCACTGGACTCACGGTGAAATCAGCTACGAATTTACGATCCGGCAGGGGCTCATTGCGGTGGATGCCATCTTGGAATCCAACTATAACATGGCTAACCTGATGATCCGGTATCCGAGACATACATATCCTGAAACAGTAACAGAATTGTCGTAGTTCGTCGTGGACTTATTTTTATCATCCCTTCTTGCTTTTGTAGTATGACTTTATCCATGAATATCCGAATAGTTTGATTAGCACAGAAGACAGACCAGGCTTAGCGGAAGTTTTTATTGCGTTTTCGAATGGTTAGCTCCGCTGAAAATTTTATTAATTCTATAATTAGAAAAAGGCAGCCCTTGGAATAATCCAGAGGCTGCCTTTTGTAGGCGGGGACGGCTCGCGCCGGGCCCGGCTCATCATGATATCAACGTATACAAATGCAGATTATTGGCCGGAACGACCCGATAATTGCTGCTCTGCCAGTTGTACCAGACGTTTCGTGATGTAACCTCCCAAAGAACCAGTCTCACGGGAAGTGTAGTTGCCCATGTATCCGTCTTGTGGCATTTGAACGCCAAGCTCTTGTGCAGCTTCAAGTTTCAGTTGTTGAAGAGCAGCGTTAGCTTGTGGAACCACCAGGTTGTTCGAGCGGCTTCCGCGTCCTTGGTTTTGACCTTGACCCATACCCATGTTTGTCACCTCCTTTGAACTTTATGGAGTTATTATGGTGCGAAAGATTTGAAAACATGCAGCAAGAATGGAGATATAAATTGGTAAATAGAGGATAACGCAAAAAGGGCCGCACGCTTCAAGCAGCATGCAGCCCTGTTATTTGTAAATTTGAAAATCCGCGTTTTCCTATGCCTGTTTCTAAGGAGTCGGCTTAATGGTCTTCAGAAGGATAGACCATGTCCAGCGTCAGGTCCATCTCGATCGATGCCTTCGGCTCGATCCGGATCAGTCCCGTCAGGTCCGGTCCCGCGGCAAGATTGGGCGCATCCGGCAGCCAGGTATATGGCTCGATGCACAAAAACTCGTCCGCTTCGCCTTTCGTATAGAGGACCCAATGCTTATAGTACTTCGGATCCGCAGAATACTTCAGTCCGTACCCGTCACTGCGCATCAGCAGGGCTTCCGCAGGCTGTCCTTCCCCGATCCGGAGCGGCGTGTCGAAGTTGGTCCCGGCCAGATTGAGTCCTTGATTGAGCTGATCGAGCGGTCCAAGCGGAAGGAGCTCGCCGGTCGTAATTAAATCCTTATCCAGCGCATATTCCGCGCTTACAGGCAGGGTAAGCGTCCACTCTCCCGGCTGCCCGTCAAGCAAAAACCATGTATGAAAACCGATGCCGAAAGGTATCGGATGGTCCCCCAGGTGGGTAACCTTTAAGTGTTGGGTCAGTTTGGACCCTTGAAGGCGAAGCGTCATTTCCAGTTTCAGCGGTGCGGGAAACTGCTCCATCCAGTGTGGATCGTCTGAGGTCAGGAACTCCGAGGTCACTGCACAGCCTTCTTCGTCTTCTTCGATATCGCTGACTCTCCAGGACTGCGTCCGGTGGAGACCGTGAATATGGTTGTCTCCGGCGGTATTCCGGTCGAACTGATACGATCTGCCTTCGTATTCAAAATGGCCGCCGCGGATCCGTCCCGGGGGAATCAGCATCGGCATGCCAAAATGGTAAGGTTTTTGCAGGTAGAACTCCAGATCGTTGTCATCAGGTCTCCGAACGACCTGCCGATTTAGGGTATGGTCCAAAATGGAAATGACATTGTTTCCAAGCGATGGCAGCAGTGTGACTTCAAGCTCACGGCTATGCAGGATATAGGTATCGTATCCGTTCCATTGCCCTTTGGTCACTTGTTTCATATCGTTGCTCCTTTTTCCTCTAAATTCATTTAGCCTTCAAATATCTAACCCATATCATAACAGATTTGATGGCGTTTCGTAAAAAAAGGGGTTTGACAATTCGACGATCTGAGCTTTATCATAGGCATTGCAAAAGGCTTTCAATGATTATGTAAACACGATGACAGGGACAAGTAAGCAAAGACGGCGTAACCTTCAGAAAGCCGGTGGTTGATGCGAACCGGTGGAGCCGATTTTGCCGAATGGACCCTTGAGTGCCGCGTTGAACGGAAGCAACCATGACTTCCTGCGTAGACCGGCCGGCGATTCCACGTTACGGAAGCAGAAAGGCTGACAGTTGTCGCTTCCACATGGGCGGCTTGCAGCAAATAAGGGTGGCACCACGGTCTCACGTCCCTTGCGGGCGTGGGGCCTTTTTTGTTTTTACCATTTTTAAAGTTGGAGGGATTGTTTGATGAAAACCGTACTTTCCGGCATTCAACCCAGCGGCAAACTGACGCTCGGCAACTATATCGGAGCCATGAAAAATTTTGTAAAACTGCAGAACGACTATCAGTGCAATTTTATGGTCGTCGATCTTCACGCGATTACGGTACCCCAGGAACCCGAGGCGCTTCGGGAGCAGTCCGAGGCGGTAGCCGCCTTGTTCATTGCAGCGGGCATTGATCCAAACAAGGCGAATGTGTATATGCAATCGCATGTTCCGCCGCATGCCGAGCTGGGATGGCTGCTGACGACGCTCACCTCGATGGGCGAACTCGAGCGTATGACCCAGTTTAAAGACAAATCGGCCGGCAAGGACTCCGTAGGCGCCGGATTGTTTGTCTATCCCGCGCTGATGGCGGCAGACATTCTGGTGTACAATGCGGATCTGGTTCCCGTAGGCGAAGACCAGAAGCAGCACTTGGAGCTGGCCCGCGACCTGGCGGGACGTTTTAATCACCGCTTCGGCGACTATTTTACCATTCCGGAACCGTACATCCCCGAAGTGGGCGCGCGGATTATGTCGCTGGACGACGCTTCGAAAAAAATGAGCAAAAGCAATCCGAACCCGGGAAGCTATATCGCCCTCTTGGATCCGCCGGATGTCATCCGCAAAAAGATCAGCCGGGCCACGACCGATTCGGGAAAAGAAATCCGCTACGCACCGGATGAAAAACCGGAAATCAGCAATTTGATGAGTATTTACTCGCAATGCTCCGGCATGTCGCTGCAGGAAATTCAAGATAAATACGAAGGTCAAATGTATGGCGGATTTAAAAAGGACCTGGGAGAAGTCATCGTAGCGACGCTCGAGCCGCTGCAGCAAAAATATGACGAAATCCGCAAGTCCGGTCAAATTCATGATATTTTGGCGCAGGGCGCAGAAAAAGCCATGGAGAAGGCATCCCGCACCGTGGCCGAAGTCAAAGAAAGAATGGGATTTCTCCCGGCCAAGAAATAACTTCCCCGGCGGCAGCGATGCTAGCAGCTTTACCGGTGATCAGGCTGCTGAAGCCGGTTCTTGCGGGCTTTGACCACAAAGCCCCAGCCGATATTGAGAATTGCGAGAATGCCGAGCAGCACGGCTACCCAGCCGTTATAGCTGATGGAGACGGCGCATGCCATCAGAAGCAGGATGGACGAGGCAGCAAACCATAAAGACAAGCCTTTACTCATTGGCAAAAACCTCCATTTCATATATAGAAACTTTCTTGTATAACTGTGTCGCTGCGAGCCATACTAAGCTTGCAAGCTTGCATTTCAATAAGACGCAGAATTGAAGGGAGACTCTTATTATGGCTAGATCTCGTTCCAACAATCTGGTGGTACCTCAAGCGAACGCTGCACTGCAGCAACTGAAAATGGAAGCGGCTCAGGAGCTCGGCGTTCAAATGCCGCAAGACGGATACATGGGCAACTACACTTCCCGTGAAACCGGTTCTCTCGGGGGATACATTACGAAACGTCTGGTTCAATTGGCTGAGCAGCAACTTTCCGGCCAAGGCAGATAGTTCCATACAGGAAAGTATTTCGGGTCCGGAGCGCCGACAGGTGCTTCGGTCTTTGTCTTGCAACTACCGTGATTCTCTCTTATCCGGCAGCATCCGTCAAGAGGCAGGCTGTCTCCCGAACGGCGGGGCGGCTGAAAAACATTACGACGGAAGGATAAAAGGAGTTACGGTAAAAAAGGGATCTGCGGAATTTTTCCGCAGATCCCTTTTTATTATGCATCCCCGCGGCACTCAGCCTGAATTGATGGAGAGCCGCTTGTTCATTTTTTTGGAGCTCAGCCAGCCAACGTAAGTATTTATCGGCTGATAATTTTTATCCATGACGAGCACAGCGACGAACGGATACTGTCTCCGGTGCCGGTAGCGCACATCTGCCCAGCGGACCACATAGCCCCAGGGCAGCGGCTCGACTTCGGCCACCGCGAAGGAGGAGAAGTACAGGAAGGCTTCCACATCGGGATGCTTCCGCGAATGCTCGACCGCCGGATGGGACTCGGTGACGGCATGCTTTCTCCATTCGAGGGTATGGCCGTTCAGTACGCCGATCTGATAGCTGCCGTCCGGACGGGACTTGACGACATGCCACTTATTATAGGAAATGGTCGGAATGACGAAGTAACGTTCTCCCGGCTTACGGCTCTCATCCAGCCGCATCACTTCCCGGGTGCGCATCGAATGGGCGCCGGTCCGCCAAATATAATAAAACACCGTCAGGATATATACGACAGTGAACAGAGGTGCAGGATGTACCGCTCCCGTACTCCAGAGCAGAACGGCCAGGGCGTGCAGCGTGAAAATAAATGGGTCAAAAATATGAATGATGTTCCACGAAATCCACTTTTCCGTCACGGGCCTGAAGGCCTGGGTTCCGTACGTGTTGAACAGATCGCTGAACACGTGCAGACAGACAGCGATGCCGGTCCAGAGCACGATATGCCCGGATGGGACACCGCTGAACAGAAGGGACAGGATTCCGCTGATCAGAGCGGTCCAGATGACGAGAAACGGCAGGGAATGAGTAATTCCCCGGTGATTCTTAACATAGAGGGCATTGCTCTTGAACCGCAGCAGGCCGTCGAAATCCGGGGCCTGCGAACCGATGACAGTGCCCAGCAGCACCGCGGCGGCAAGCGTGGGACTCGCGGCAACCGCCGGATCGACGTAGGCGAGACCGGCCAGGCTGAGTCCAATCACAAAATGTGTGGCAGTATCCATTTACCATGTCTCCTTCTTGTTGTTCTTTATTCTATTGTAACAAACCCGGAAGCTGATTTCCTTTCCGGCAGAATGCCTCAATATAGTTACTACCCAATATTGGATGAATTTATTAGTGTTTGACCATACTATTACGTGTCGCTAATACGTGTCACTAAATTGTCAAAATGGTGAATGATTTTGGAGAGGATTGTCAAACACTTTTACCTTTTGATATGATAAACTTTATAGCGGAGGGCAAGTTCCTCCATAATGACAGAACTAAGGAGGATCTTAAGGCGTGGATAATCACTTGACTTACCAAGCTCCTTCGGATTCCGCAGCGCTTTCCATCAATCAAACGCCACCCAATCCATCGGCAACTTGGAAAGATTTTATCACATTAACTAAACCCGGTATTCTCCGGTCGAACTTAATTGCTGCATTTGCAGGTTTCTGGGTCGCATCCCAATGGGATATTCATATAGGCAAGATGATTCTGACTCTACTAGGAACCATGCTGGTCATGGCTTCCGCCTGTGTCTATAACAATTATTATGATCGTGAACTGGATATGAAGATGGAACGGACGCGTAAACGTACGCTTCCGGCCGGCCGCATAAAGCCAGCAGTTGTACTCTGGTATGCCTTTATTCTAGGTGTGCTGGGACTCGCTGACCTTTTTATTTTTTCAGGGGTTATGGCCGGCATCTTCGGAGTTATCGGTATGTTCGTCTATGGAGTCGTTTATACGATGTGGCTGAAACGGACGTCCACCTGGAGTACTTCCGTCGGCGCGATTTCCGGGGCTATGCCGCCGGTAATCGGTTATGTTGCCGTAACGGGTACGGTAGATATGGGCGCTGTTCTGCTGTTTGCGATGCTGTTCTTGTGGCAGCCGCCTCACTTCTGGGCTCTCGCCATCCGGCGTGTCGAAGAATACAGAGTGGCGGGATTCCCGCTGCTGCCGGTCGTCAAAGGCGTTAAGCGTACCAAGATTCAATGTATTCCTTACCTGGTATTGCTGGTTCCGGTACCGGTATTAATGTATGCATACGGCTATGTGGGCATTTACTTCATGATCATTTCGCTCTTGCTGTCCCTGATCTGGCTGTATTATGGCATGAAGGGATTTACCGCCAAAGACGATGAAGCATGGGCTAAGAAAACGTTCTTCTTCTCAATAAATTACTTGACCTTGAGCTTGATCGCCATGATTTTGAACACAACTCACTAAGTTCTTACCCAGAATCCCATGGAATCATGGGATTCTTTTAAAAGGAAGAAATGAAAGCCTGTTCACCCGGGCACAAGCGGGTCACCCGGCCGTCAGGGCGGATGGTCCGCGTCGGTGTTACATAACAAACTACTGCCTGTAGTCCTGGGGAGGCAGGGCGGCATCAAGATGTCCGCCGGCATAAGGGACAGCAGGAATCGTGATTAGGGAGAGGGGAACGAATTCGATGTTGAAGCGCTACAAATGGACATGGATTTTGCTGGTGGTGATCGTGATTGGAGCAGGGTACCTGGTATATAACGCCATGGGATTCGGCAAAGAGAAGCTTCCGGTCATCAGCCAGGTCGGGGATTTTTCGTTTGAAAATGTGGATGGCAAAACGGTAAGCCTGGACGATACCAAAGGCAAGGTCAGATTGTTCTACTTCTTCTACACCAGCTGCCCGGACGTATGCCCGGTAACGACCTTCATGCTGTCGCAGACGCAGAAGCAGCTCGTCAAGGACGGAACCTTCGGCAAAGACGCCGAGTTCGTCTCGATCTCCTTCGATCCGAAGGTAGATACCCGGGAGAAGATCAAAGAGTTCGGGGACAAGTTTAATGTCGATTACAACGGCTGGTACTTCCTGAGAGGCGAAGATCAGCAGATCCGCGATCTGGCCGAAAAGTCGTTCAAAATCGCCATTATGGGAGACAACAAGGACAACTTCTCCCATGCCAACATTATCGCCCTTGTCGACCGGGACAATCAGGTACGCAAGCTGTATAACGCCAACAATACGGATGAAGTTACGGCAGAATCCCTTGCCAAGGACGTTGAGGCGTTGGCCAAGGAATAATCAAACAGGAAGGCGCCACGATCCCCGGCATGCTCCGGATGGGTAGGCGCCTTTTTTTTGTGAGAGATAAGAAAGTACCAACTTTAGCGTTTGCGGAGTAGTTTCCTTGTATCGGGCTCCCCGCAAAGGATCTGGAATCGGCATCGAAGCATAAGCTCCACTTCGTGGGCTATTTTGCGTTAATCTTTGGACCATACGGTGTAGGAATCGGGATAAACGATAAATTCCTCAAGCCCTGCTTTTTCCAGCTGGGAAATGATATATTCATCCGGCGTGCCCTCAACGCCCCGGTATCCCCGTCTTGTGTAGATGTGGCCTGCATCCGGGAAGGCATCCCGGAGAACGCCGCGAATCCTTTTACCGGAGCTGTCGTTGTCCATAAACAGATAAACCTCGCTGTCCTTAATTTCTTTGCGCAAAGACTCGAGCCTTGTCGTGTTTAACGTTCCGTACGTGCACACAATTTGAATTTCGGGATCCAGCAGGCGGCGGACCTTACTGCGGTCGTTTTTTCCCTCGACAATAATATAGATCGGCATGATGGCTCACCTCGGACTAAGAGAAGGATGTTTGTCTCGAAATTCCCCGGGAAATGTTGAAGCTTAGGTCCGGGTAATTCTAGTGTAGCTTGTTTTCGGCAAGCCATGCAAAAAAAAGTAAAACGATCTGTCCAGCAGGGTAGACAGACCGTTTAATATGGGAAGATCGCCGTTCTAGCACCAGAATGCACGCAAAATGATGACAAGCAGGATAAACAGTACCAGTACGACGCCTACGTTACTGTAAGGCACACACGGAGCTGCCGCTACGGGAGCTACCTTGGTTGCAGGTGCGGCCACCGGTGCTACTACAGGACCACAGCCGCAGTGAGAATACAAACCCATCGAGATCACCCCTCTTTCTTGCCTGGTCGGTTAACACAATCCATCTTATGTGGGTGAGTGCAGGAATTATTGTGCAGGGGCCTATCTCTTGATTTTTAGGCTTATGACTACACTGGATTCTCGTTCATATGGGGATGAAGCGCAGATCCCTTGCGGTTGATGGGGATCATCATCAGTCCCCGCCATGAGGAGGACAAAAGCGATGTAGTACGGGGACACGGATCCTCTCAGCTGGCCTGCGGCGATCGGACCAATGAAGGAGCCGATGGACATGGCGATGGACTGGAGCGAAAAGATCCTTCCCAGCTTGCTGCCGCCGCTGAGCTGAATAAACATGGAGGCAAGTCCAGGGAAGATGATGCCTTTTGCCGAACCGAGAATAAACAGGATAACGACCAGCGGCACATGAGGAAACGCGGCCATGCCAAAGAAGCAAAGAGCCATCAATAGAACGCCTGCGATGACCCTTTTATAGGGAGAGTAACGATTGATAAACAGCATGCTCAGCGTAACCAGGGCGCCGATGCTCAGGACGGAAAACAGGATGCCGGTCGATTTAATGCCTTCCACCCCGGTATCGCGCAATGGCAGCTCGAAGAACAGGATCCCTTGGGAACAGGAAACGACAAAGGGGAGGATAAAATAGCGCCAGGATACGCTGGGGGCAGGAGACGACAATGCAGCTTCTTCATTACCGCCACGGGCATCCGTCATCGCCTTGACCGGTTTCGGGACGCTGAAGACCGCCATGACGCCAGTTGCAATCAGCAGCCACCCGAGACCCTGGAACGTTGTCGAATAACCGGTATGTGCCACGATAAAGGCACCCGCAGCCGGCGACACGACCGAGGCCAGGGTATGCACTACGCCATGACCGGACATATATTTGCCCTGGGTCACCTCGTTTTTGGACAGGGAAGCGAGCAGGGCAAGGCAGGCCGGCGACAAGAAGGCTAGCACAAAGCCGCTGATCGACCGCAGGACCAGCAGCTGCCAAGGGTACTGCACATGCGCCTGCAGCAGGAGGACGATGCCGGCCGAGACGAGGCTGAAAATGATATAGCGCCGGCTGCCGTGCTTGTCGATGACCGTACCTGCAATCAAATTGCCGGGCAAATGGGTGAGTGCGTAAATGCCCATCATCCACCCGATAAAGACCGGCGCTGCTCCCAAGGAGACCGCGAATGGCGTGAGTATGGGGTACTGGGCGTGAAGGTCGAAGAAGGCGAGAAACAAAAACATGTACAGCCAAATAGCAGTTTTCACGTGAGCAGCTCCTTTTCGCAGATTCATCATCTGTACGTTCGGTGGAACGGGTTGACCCGCGGATGAGACAACCATTCGTTCATCAATCTACGTGTACGTTTCTACTTGGCGGCTTAGACCCTCTTTTTTGGGACGGGCAAATCGATAGCTTTGCAGGTTACGGATTTCTTGATATTGGAGGCACCTACGCCCCGGGAACGACGGAAAGCCCCGTCTAAGGGCTGGCTGACAGCCGATGTCCGGATCATGTATAATCGAATGGAAGTTTCTAAATCACTTGATAGGGTGGCTTAAGCCCTTCAGGTCGATAGGAGTGTGTTTTTGAAATGGATATGCAGGTATGGTCCGATTTTCTGCAGCAAAACTGGCTGGTGATCGTGATTGCCCTTGTCGTGCTGTTTATCGTCCTGAATCTGGTCAAGACGATGGTCAAATGGGCGCTCGTCATCATCATCGTGCTGGCGCTTGTCGTATACAGCGGCATTTCCCTGGAGCAGATCAATCAGGTCGTAACGACGGTGAAGGACGAGACCGTAGATACGCTGAAGAACGAGGCTATGGATGTCATGATGAAGGAAGCCAAGGATGCCAAGTATGCAGACAACGGGGACGGAACGTTTACGATCACGACGCCGAACCTGGAAATGAAGGGAACCAAGGGAAGCGACAAAGTGGATGTCACGTTCCGCGGCGTGCCCCTCGGGCAGTGGAAGATCAACGACACGGTCAAATCGTTTATCTCTGAATCCCAGAGCCAGGCGGGCGGTTCAAATGGAAAATAAAGGACTTAATCCATGCACCAACGTGGAGGGGGTCATCTTATGCTGCAATCATGGATAGAAAGTCTTAAGGAATTTAACATCATCAGCATCCTGCTGCTGCTGATCCTGCTGGTGTCCCTGCTTCAGGGCTGGAGCCGGGGTGCGTCCCGCTCTGCGGGAAGGCTGCTGTCCCTGCTGAGGGAAAGCGTCTTTATTCTGCTTGGGCTGGTGCTCGCAGTACCTTTTACCTTGTGGGTGTCACCCAGAGTTCAGGAATGGCTCGCCGATTATGCCAGCCAGCTCCCGAACCGGGATTTGAAAATGTGGGAGCAGATTTACTATACGTTCATTACGGCGATGGCCGATTTTCCGCTGATGCGGTTCGCCGTCATCTTTATCGTGAGCTACAGCATCATCCGTTTCTTGATCCGTTGGTTGACGGTGCTGATCTTCGGCGGGAGCAGCGCGCTCTTTAACCCGGGCGGGAAGTCCTCCGCTTCGCTGCTGAGCCGTCTGGCCGGTGCGTGCATCGGCCTCTTGATCGGGGCAGGACGGTGTATCGTCGTCGTTGCGCTGCTGTTCGTGTACGTATCGCTGTATCCGCACACCTCGTTTACCCAATACGTGGAGGCGTCGCCGATCTATAAAGAAGGGGCGCAGCGGGTCATCGAGCCGTTGTCGGGTCACTTGGTAAAAGACAAGCTTCCGGTATTCACGAAAGCTGTCGAAAAAGAGCTGAACGGCATCATGCAGCGCAAATACGAGGTGATCGACCACGCGATTCCTTCGGATATCGAGGCGGCCGCCGCCGAGATCGTCAAGGGCGCGGATACCGACGAGGAAAAGGCGCGTAAATTGTACGACTGGGTCGGCACCCGGGTGCAGTACGATTACGGCAAGGTCGATGATTACGAGCAGCGAGGGATCTGGCATGAACAGACGCCGCAGGATACGTTCAACACGAAGAAGGGTGTCTGCATCGATTATGCCAGACTGTATGCAGTGATGGCCCGGTCCCAGGGCTTGCAGGTGAAGGTGGTCACCGGCCAAGGCTATGACGGCCAGGGCGGATATGGACCGCATGCCTGGAATGAAGTGTATTTGCCTGAAAAGAACAAGTGGGTGCCGCTGGATCCGACATGGGCGCAGAGCGGCGATTGGTTCAATCCTCCGAAGTTTGCGGAGACGCATATTAAGGAGCAGATGCTGTAATTCAAGCTGGTATATCTTATGGAATAGGATCATTGAAAAAATCCCCTTGCCCGTTATGGCAAGGGGATTTTGTATTTTGATAGATGGTGCATTGAAGCCGGATGCTGGGCTTCATTCCCGAGTTTCGCAGCTTCCTTAGGGTTGCCGTCAAGGTTACGCAGGCAGCTTGATTTGCTGGCCGGGATAAATCCGGTTGGCGTTCTTGATATGATTCAGGTCGCGCAGCGTCTGCCAGGTCGTGTCGTATTTCAGCGAGATGCTGTACAGCGTGTCGCCTTTCTTGACGATATAGACCTTCGCGGCTGGAGCAGGGGCCGGTTTGACTTCAGGCTGCGGCTTGGCTGGCGCTGCCGGCTTCGAAGGCGCCGACGTTTCCGGTTTGGCCGGCGTTGGCGCAGGTTCGGACGGTGTCGGCGCTGTCGTTGCCGCAGGGGCAGGGCCTTCGGTAATCCGACCGGCCGGTCCATCCGGAATCGGCTTGCCCTGCTGGATATAGTTGATCAGGGCTTCGTCCAGGGCGCCGTACATGCCAGCTTGCGGATACTTCGTGAACATCGTGTATTCGTCACCGCCGACAGCCATAAAGTCATTGGTCGCGAGCGAATACGTGGCGTCCGGATCGAGCGCTTTATCGCCGATCTTCACGGAGTGTACACGGCTTCCTTTCGGCTTGGACGTATCAATCTTAAACGTCACCCCGGAAACCTGGGAGAAGCCTCCCTTGGACTGCGGATAGTCGGATACGCCGTTCTCGAGGGCCGCCTTAATATCAGAGCCTTTAACCTTCAGCTGCACGATTTGGTTGCCGAATGGCAAAACCGTAACGATGTCGCCTTTGGTGATGGTGCCGGCTTCGATCGACGCGCGGATGCCTCCGCCGTTCGTGATGGCCACATCCGATTGGCTCACATCGCGCATCGCATCGGCTAGCAGGTCACCGAGGTTAGTTTCGCCGGTGCGCGCTTTCTCACGGGAACCCTCCAGCTTCACAGGCGTTTCGCCGACTTTTTCCTTCAGAATCGGTTCCTGCTCCTTCTGGATGGAAGCGACCAGATCGGCGACCTTCGGGTCGGCCTTGATATCGGCCGCTTCCTTCTCATCGATCAGCGTGGCTTCTTTCTTCACCACTTTATGGTTGTCGACCCACAGATCGACGACGCCGACATATTTCGTGTATTCGCCGGCGCTGGCGATCAGCGTGTTGTTGTCGGCCATCAGGCCGTTTTCCAGAACCGTATGGCTGTGTCCGTCGATGAAAATGTCAATACCGGGCACTTCCTTGACGACCTTAAGGCTGGTGTCGACACTCGATTTGTCCTGACCGAGGTGGCCAACTACGACAACGACGTCGACCTGTCCGCGGATTTCGTTTACCCATTTCTTGGCTTCGGCTGATGGATTGGCGAACTTCAGCCCGGTGACGTTGGTCGGGTTTGTCTTATATGCGGTCTCCGGCGTGCTGAGGCCGATAATGCCGAACTTGACGCCGTCGACTTCCTTGATTATGTAAGGCTTGAAGAGGGTAGTGCCGTCAGACTGGATGACGTTCGCGCTCAGCATCGGGAACTTCAACTCCTTGGAGAGTTCTACGAGATGCTTCCAGCCGTAATTGAATTCGTGATTGCCCGGAACCATGGCGTCATAACCCATTTCGTTCATGACCTTCACGATGCTCTCGCCTTGAACGAGCGTGGCAAATGGCGTACCGTGTACGGCATCACCCGCATCAAGAACGAGCGTATCCAGATTTTTGCTGCGGTATTGGTTAAAGATTCCTGTGACCTTGGCAAATCCCATTTCAGGGGATGCTTCCACCGCACGGCTGTGCATATCATTCGTGTGTAGAATCGTAATATGCTTGCCGGACGGGGCGGATGGCTCCGGGGTGTTCCCGGTCGTACCCTCTGCCGCCGCTGCCGCCTGGGCCGAACCAGCCATCAGCACCGCGCTGAACAGAAGGGAGGTGAACCATTTCCTTGTGATCATGAATCTCATAACCTCCTAAATCGTATTAGATAAATTTTCCTTCCCTATTATTCTAATAAACTATCGGAATGGTGAAATAAGACTTATGAATCATTTATTGGCCTAAGGTTGAATATAAGTGTGCATTTCCGGCGGAATGCCGACACGCTTGCAGTAGGTTTCGGCCGTTTCGCCCTGCAGTATCGCGTTTCCCGCGGACAGAAGGCCGACGGCAAACCGGTTGGCCTGGCGCTCCAGCTTGCCGGGGGCAAAGTAGGAATGCTCCTCCAGAAAAAAACGGTTGATCCCCTTATGGAGCCGGTCATGGCCGAGCTCATGCGCGCAGACAAACCGCTGCCACTCGGGGGACAGCTCGCTGTGAATCACAATGAACCGCCGTCTCAGTTTCCGGTAATAGAGTCCCTTGGTGGATTTGCCGAGATCCAGGTAGCGGATATGAATGCCAAGGGACCGGGAAAGTTCGAAAGGGCAGCTGGTCTTATATTTTCGGATTAGCTTTCGAATCATTTCATCCATAGGATTCACCTGCAAGTTGTGGATTGTTCGTCCCACCCATCACGAAGAAGAGGGGCTGTCCGGAGAGCCTGGCTCCTTCTTCTTCCGCTTATTCATCTGCTTCGCTTCCCAGAACAGCCCGGTGAGGACATCCTTGATGCGCTGCTTGTCCTCGGCATCCAACGGAATTCCGTCGAACATCAGCTCTCCGTCTTCCTCGAGCATTTTCTTGAAATCCCGCTTGTCCTTATAGGTCGCCCATGCCGGCGCTTCATCCCGCAATCCTTTGGGAGCTCCGTCTGCATCCCAAAACCCTGCTGCACTCATCAGTTCGCCGTAAGGAACTTCCAGCGCGTCCGCGAGCTTCCGGATGGTCGGCGGTTTGGGCACGCCCCGTATCCCGTTCTCCATGCGGGAAATTTGCGAATTGCTGATGCCCGATGCCTCGGCAAGCTGGTTGATCGTCATGCCCTTCTGCTCGCGCAGCCGCTTAAGCACGGCTCCGAATTCTTTTTCCACGGTTTAGCCACTCCCTCTATGACGTTGATCTATTTCTATCCGTTACTATAATCCAATGTTGCCAAAAGGTAAAGAGAAATGATGTTATAGTTACCAAATGGCATGAAAGAAAAAGGAATCCGGAGCGAAATGGTGGTTAAGCCGAGATTTCCGGGTTTTACGGGATACCCAAAAAGTGGTATGTTAACATCATTATACGAACAAAAATGCGAACAAGCCACAGTTTTTTTAGGTGAACATCCATGAAGGAGCGTGTTTGAATATGGATCAAATGCTGCCGCAGCTGGACCGCCGCAAGACCCAGGCCGCCGTTGAAGCGATTTTGGAGAAATACCGGATCTATAAAACGATTACGTTTGAAGTCAGGGAAGCGAGCGTTACCTCCTCTTATACCGAACGGTTTCACGGACCGACCAACGTGACCTCGGACCAGACGGCGCAGGTCGCCGTCTACAATGTAGACGCGCCTGCGGCCCGCCAGGCATACTGCCGGATGATCGAGTCGATCGTGGAACGGCTGGGCGAACGGGAACAGACACTGATCCGCGAACGGTATATGAAGGAAGATGACGTTTTCGACTATAAAGTCTACAATTACGTACTCGACCCGCCGGTTAGTAAGGACACGTACACGAAAATACGAACGCGAGCCTTCTATAAAATGGCGCTGGCGTTTGCAGACCGCGGGCTGCTGACGTTATCCGAGCTTCAAAAAGCCAAAGCATGCAATTCCAAATAAAGCCTGCTCATAAGCGGGACAAGCCGGGGACCGGAGAGGTCTTCGGCTTTTTTTATCTAATGGAGAGCGGGAGTTTCAGGGGATGAATCGGCCGCAGAAGTGCTGATCCTAACCACTATTTGGAATAAAAAGGATACAAAAATACGAACATATATTCGTACTATTTTCCGCCGATAACCGTCCGAACTGCCGTCAGCGTTTTCGAATCCGGGGTGTAAGATTATATCATCGGGAATGAAGCAAAGGGACGTACCGAACACAATCAGTGGATGTTAAGCCGGCCGGAAGGGCCGTTTTTTTTGCGGACGTGTGACGCTTCATTGCCCGGTAAGCTTTGATCAGAGAGAAAGGAGGGGGCCGAGTTGATTGAACTGCGGTCATCTTAGTAAAAAACTATGATATTCGAACCTTAGCATGAATCACACTAAACTATTAGGAGGATTACAAATGAAAAAATTAACTGTTGCAGCTATGTCCGCAATTCTAGCGCTTACGCTTACCGTCCCTAATGCTTTTGCTTCCGAATCAACATCATCGAAACTTGATATTTCAGCGATAGCAACGAAGAAAATTGCCGAGCGGGTTCAGTTGGGGCACGATGACTTTGTGGGAGTTACAATTGGCAAAACCATTGGAATGAAAGATGAAAATGAACAAGTTACTAAAACTCTTGTTGTGCTTCAACGGGGAAATGAAGTAGCGGGATACTTCGTCATTGATAATGAAAAGGGACTACTTCTAGAATTTGCTACCGGTAGTGTATATCCTGGGCAAGGTGAGAATGAGGGTAACCTTTATTATTTTGGTCCGCTTTTTTATGCCAACAAGATCAATGACACAGATTTCAAAGATTTAAAAACCAAAAAGTCATTTAACAAAAAGGTATTGGCCGAAATAAAGTCAAAAAAAGATAAAGCCAAATCTATTCTGGAGCCATCTCCAGCGATCGCGCCGCCAGCAGAGAATGGTGAAGTTGGGACTAATACAATCATAAATTATGAATACGGTTATATTAACGGTGTGCCAGATTATCAGCAAAACGATAACCCGAGTATGGATAATGACTGCGTTCCTACATCCGGTGCTAACACAATCATGTACTGGCGAGGCCAAGGGTACACAGCTCTTTCCTCCAGCGGGATTTGGACGAATGTTGCGGATCGTCTAGGCGTACTTATGAAGCATAATAATAAATATGGTGTTTTCAGTATCGATATTGCTCCAGGATTGAACGCTTATTTTAAAGAAAAGGGATATACTAACTTCAGTACAACACGAGATACATCGCCAACTTTCGGGGAGATGAAGACAGAGGTAAATGCAAAAAGTCCGGGGTTTTTAAGACTGGAACACTATGGATATATCCCGGAGGGCTCGGATGGCGGGCACTTGGTCAACTTGGTCGGTTATGAGACTTACACTCAGACTGATGACTGGTCTAACCCGCAATATGCAATTGTGCATGACAATTGGAAAACTACAGGAACCGATGTGTATTTACTGTTGGGGCAATACGGTTCAATTACAGATATGTGGAAAGTTAGGGATTGAAAGTATAGATCAGCGAACGCTTGGATATTTTCAAGCGTTTTGCTTGTTTTTTTGCTTACCCATGAAACTTTATTAGTAAAATAATCGTTTGTAAAAAAAAGGAGGGATTATTTATGAAAAAAAAGCCATTGTTGTTGATTTCACTAATAACTATTCTACTACTCTTATGCAGTGGCTGTAACACAGATAATGCATCAAATAAGGAAGCGATCGATTCATCACCAAGAGCGCTGCAAACTTTTTATCCGGGGGACATTACCAAGGTTGATGCAATAAAAATCGTTAGTGGGAGCGACGGAATTCCAAAGACTATTAGTGATCCAACACAAATTAAGAATTGGATTGAACATATTCGTCATTTAACAGTCGTCCCTGATATAAATCCACAAGACTCAAGTGGCGTTTTATTCCATGTTACTTTGTTGGAGCAGAAACAAGAAAAGTTAAATGTAACGCCAACCAATATTGATCATACTCCTATAAGGCCAAACACACAGCTAGCTGAACTCATGAAGGAACTTTATGGGAATGCTGATTAGCAAGCAAACCAAGGGACAGAGAAATTACTAAGAAATGCAGTTTAAAGAATACAAAGAGTGAGACCTGCCGGCCAAAAGAGGCCGGTTTTTTCGAGTTTCAAGAAGTTATGAAACGAAGTGATAGTAGGAATTCGTTTGCTTTACACGGGTCATTTTTTCAACTAAAGGAGGTCATCCCCATGGAAGAGCGCATCACCCTGACGGTCAAGACGCTGTCAACAGTGTTTGGTGCGGTTGCCGGGTATCTGTTCGGAGGCTGGAACGTACTGATCAACCTACTGCTCATTCTCGTTGTGGTCGATTGGCTTACCGGATTTGGCGTAGCGTGGGTAAACGGGCAGTTGATGAGCCGGAAGGGATTTTACGGCATTGCCCGTAAGATTGCCGTATTTATGATGGTTACCGTTGCCCACTTTATTGATGTCGTGCTGGGAAATTTGAAGTATTTTCAGAACGCAGTGATCTTCTTCTATCTGGCTAACGAGTTACTCAGCATTTTGGAGAATGTAGGTCGTATGGGCCTTCCGGTCCCTAAGGTATTCCAGCGAGCCATTGAAATATTGGAAAGTAAGTCGGAAGAGGAGGAGTCCGCCACCCATGAACCCAAATGAATTCATCGCCACCCTCGCCCCCTGCGCCATCGCTGACATGCAGGCCACCGGCGTACCAGCTTCCTTAACCATCGCCCAGGCAATTCTGGAATCCAACTGGGGGACAAGCGGTCTTGCCCGGCAGGCAAACAACCTGTTCGGCATCAAAGGCAAGGGCACAGCGGGAAGCGTAGAAATGCCCACCACAGAGTATGTCAACGGCAAGTCGGTGAAGGTGGCGGCATCTTTTCGCAAATATCACTCCTGGACGGAGTCCATTGCAGACCATTCCAAGCTTTTGCTGAACGGCACCAAGGACAAGCCGACGCGGTATCATGGCGTGCTGCAGGCAGATTACCGGCAAGCGGCCGAGGCAGTTTGGAAAGGCGGCTACGCGACCGATCCGAAATACCCGTCCAAGCTAATCGCGATTATGGAGCAGTATGGACTGCCTCAATATGATGCATGGAAAGGAGATCACGCCGAAATGAGTGTTAGCATTACTGAGCTGGCCCAACAGCTGGATGACTTGAAGAAAAAAGCGGAACGCCTGACCCAACTTGAGGTCCTTCTGCAAAAAGTGGAGCAGCGGATCTCCGCGTTGGAGGCGCGGCAGCAGATGGAGGTACCGGCCTGGGCGGAATCTGCGGTAAATGCGGCGGTTGAGGCGAAGATCATTAGCACCCCGGTGAACGGAAGCTACGATCTGTACAGGGTGCTGACGATTTTACAGCGGCTGAAGGTGCTCTAACGAGAACGCTAGTACCAATCATAGATAGAGACAAGTCAGGCAGGAGGGAAATCATAATTTTTTTCATACTAAAAGGGAGGCATCCGCTTATGCTGATTTATGAATACCAACCGACCATCCAGACGTTCTCGCTGTTAGAGCCGCTGCTGCCGGGCTGCGTGCGGGAACGCATCAAGGCGATTATGGACGCCGCCCCGGAAGCGACGTTTTTTTGCAAAATCGAGGACTTGAACCCGAGCATCCGCGTGTATCTCCTGGAACACGATCCGGTTGACGACTATACAGAGTGCCATCTGCTGTCATGCGACCGGATCGGTCAGGACTATGAATACCTGAGTCTTTCCGTGGAACAGGCCCGTTCCGTGGAAAGGTTCGCAGCCCAGATCCCCGTTATTTCCCGGAGTTAGCAGAAGCTTGCTCGCGTTTGACCCGCTCGTATTCTTCCTCGATCGTTTTGGACAGCAGCTCCGTGGCGGTCATGTTCAGCTTCTTGGCCGCTTCGGCAAGCTGCTTTTTAATGTAGGCAGGTACATCGTAATGAAATTTAACCTTGTTGCCGTATGGCATAACCAAAACCCCCTTTACCCCATAACTTCCTGGTATTTACGCTCGATAATCCGGATCAGCAGCTGGGTTGCGGACATGTCCTGCAGCGCCGCCGCTTCGATCAGCTTCTCTTTGATTTCCGGCTGGAATTCGTAAGGCAGCTTGAGCTTCGGCTCGGACATGTGGCCTTCCATCGTTTTTTCCGCATCGATCGCGAGCTTCACCAGCTCGTCCAACGTCGAAGTCTGGGATGCTTCACGGCCGTATTTTGGCAGCACCCGGATCAAATACTGCTTCAGCGACTTCTGATCTTCCTCGGCGATGTCCAGCTGCAGCCGGTCTTCTTCGACGTTCAGCTTGCAGTCCACGTGATAGCCGAACAGGTTAATCGAATAGTTCATGCAAAAGACCCTCCTTGGATATTTGTTGTTTATTATATAGTGTATCGATACGCATTACAATATAATAATTTTATCCATTTGTCATAGCTTTCACTCCTCTGTAATGGGTCCTCACAATGTCCTTACTATGTCATCGTCATATCCTACAATGTTTCCACTTCGTCCTCACTACGTCTTCGCCACGTCCTACAATGTTTCCACTTCGTCCTTACTACGTCATCGTTAGGTCCCCACAATGTCTCCACATCGTCATCGCCAAGTCCTCACAATGTCTTCTCAATGTCCTCTCAATGTCCTCTCAATGTCCTCACTACGTCATCACCACGCCCTCACTCTGTCTTAAATTCCTCTTTATCCGCTCCTTTTCTCGCCCTTCAATTCTCCCCAAGAACCTCATCAGTCCCATCATCTGTACTCCGCCATTTCCTTCGCCAATCTTCGATTTTGTTAACCCGAACCCGCTCCAAATATAGTATGATGTCTCTAAGGAAAACCATGTAAACGTCACCAAGCGACATGGTTTGTCTTCCTTACCGGATATACATCCAGCAACATCCCGAATGTGCACAACCACAACGAGCGCATCGTTCGCTGACGGAAGCAGGGAGGGTTCTATGGAAAAATACATTTTATCACTGGACCAGGGGACGACGAGTTCCCGGGCTATCTTATTTAATGAAAAAGGAGAAGCCGTACATACGGCCCAGCGGGAGATAACGCAGCATTTTCCCCATCCAGGCTGGGTGGAGCATAACGCCAATGAGATTTGGGGATCGGTCCTGTCGGTGATCGCGTCCGTGCTGTCGGAATCGGGCGTGAAGCCCGAGCAGATCGCGGCGATCGGCATCACGAACCAACGGGAGACCGCGGTGGTGTGGGATAAGGAAACGGGCGATCCCGTGTACCATGCGATTGTGTGGCAGTCGCGGCAGACGAGCGGCATTTGCGAGGAGCTCAAGGCCCAAGGGCTTGACGACACCATCCGCGCCAAAACAGGGCTTCTGATCGATCCGTACTTTTCCGGTACGAAGGTCAAATGGATTCTTGACGAAGTCGAAGGCGCCCGGGAGAAGGCGGAGCAGGGCAAGCTGCTGTTCGGCACGATCGATACGTGGCTCATTTGGAAATTTACCGGCGGCCGCGCGCATGTGACCGACTATTCAAACGCATCGCGCACGCTGATGTATAACATTTACGAGTTACAATGGGACGACGAGCTGCTGGAGATTTTGGGGGTTCCGGCCTCCATGCTGCCGCAGGTGCGTCCATCCTCAGAGGTATACGGCCTGACGGTACCGTACCACTTCTTCGGCACAGAGGTGCCGATCGCCGGCGTTGCGGGCGACCAGCAGGCGGCCCTGTTCGGGCAGGCGTGCTACAGCAAGGGCATGGCCAAGAACACCTACGGCACCGGCTGTTTTATGCTGATGAATACCGGTGAAACGGCGGTCCGCTCGGAGCACGGTCTGCTGACGACGCTCGCATGGGGCATCAACGGCAAAGTGGAATATGCGCTGGAAGGCAGCATTTTCGTGGCGGGCTCGGCCATCCAGTGGCTGCGCGACGGGCTGCGGATGCTGAAGGAGTCGAAGGAGAGCGAGGCTTATGCCGCGCGCGTGGCTTCCACGGATGGCGTGTACGTCGTCCCGGCGTTCGTCGGACTCGGCACCCCTTACTGGGACAGCGATGTGCGCGGAGCGGTGTTCGGCCTGACGCGCGGCACGTCCAAGGAGCATTTTATCCGGGCGACGCTGGAATCGCTGGCCTACCAGACGAAGGATGTGCTGTCCGCGATGGAGGCCGACTCGGGCATCGAGCTGACCACGCTGCGTGTCGACGGCGGTGCCGTGCACAACGATTTTTTGATGCAGTTCCAGAGCGACGTGCTCGGCGTCTCGGTCGAACGGCCGGTCATTAACGAGACGACGGCGCTGGGCGCTGCGTATTTGGCAGGACTCGCCGTCGGCTACTGGAAGAGCCAGGAGGACATTTCCGGCCAGTGGGCGATCGAGCGCGAGTTCCAGCCGGTGATGGAAGAGAAGGAGCGAACCGGGCTGTACGAAGGCTGGAAGAAGGCCGTACATGCAGCCATGGCTTTTAAATAAACACAGAAACATATCTTGGGGGGTCTCTTTTTCGATCTGGAGGGAGATAAGCACAGATGATATGGTCCAATACGAATCGCGAACAAATCAAGGAGAGCTTGAAGCAGGAAAAGTTTGACGTCCTGATCATCGGCGGCGGTATCACCGGGGCAGGCATCGCGCTGGACGCGACGACCCGCGGGATGAAGACGGCGCTGGTGGAAATGCAGGATTTTGCCGCAGGCACATCCAGCCGCTCGACGAAGCTGGTGCACGGCGGGCTCCGCTACCTGAAGCAGTTTGAGGTCAAAATGGTCGCCGAGGTCGGCAAGGAGCGGGCGGTTGTATACGAGAACGGTCCGCATGTCACCACGCCGGAGTGGATGCTGCTGCCGATCCACAAGGGCGGCACGTTCGGCAAATTCAGCACGTCTTTCGGACTGCGGGTGTACGACTATTTGGCCGGCGTCAAAAAAGCGGAGCGCCGTATGATGCTCTCCCCGCAGCAGACGCTGGCGAAGGAGCCGCTCATCAAGAAGGAAGGGCTGAAGGGCGGCGGGTACTACGTGGAATACCGCACCGACGACGCCCGCCTGACGATCGAAGTGATGAAAGCGGCCGTGGCGCACGGGGCTGCGGCGCTCAATTACAGCAAGGTCGAGGAGCTGCTGTATGACGCCCGGAATAACGTTCGCGGCGCGGTGGTCCACGACCAGCTGACCGGGGACACCTATGAAGTCCACGCCGCCAAGGTTATTAACGCTGCAGGGCCGTGGGTCGACCGGATCCGCGAGAAGGATGCGTCGAAGGAGGGTAAAACGCTGCGCCTCACCAAAGGCGTCCACCTGGTCATCGACCAATCCCGGTTTCCGCTTGAGCAGGCGGTGTACTTCGACACGCCGGATAAAAGAATGGTGTTCGCCATTCCCCGCGACGGCAAGGCGTATGTGGGAACGACGGATACTTTCTTCGACCGGGATACGGCGCATCCCCGGATGACGTACCAAGACCGCGACTATATTATTAACGCGATCAATTATATGTTTCCTGAGCTGCAAATTACGGCGGAGGACGTGGAGTCCAGCTGGGCAGGGGTACGGCCGCTCATTCTTGAACAGGGCAAGGATCCGTCGGAAATATCCCGCAAGGATGAGATCTGGGAGTCCGGCTCGGGACTGCTGACGATCGCCGGGGGCAAGCTGACGGGCTACCGGAAGATGGCCGAGACGATTGTGGACGTGCTGTCCCGGGAGCTGACTGAACAAACAGGGCGCCCGTTTAAAGCATGCCAGACCAAGCATCTGCCGATTTCGGGCGGGGACTTCGGCGGCTCGGCACAGTATGAGCCTTTCGTGCGGAAGACCGCCCAGACCGGAATCGAGGCGGGGCTGGCCCCGGATGAAGCCCTCGCGATCGCCGGCAAATACGGCACGAATGCATCCGGCGTCTTCCGGCTGATCCAGAGCCACCGGGCGGAGGCGGAAGCGCACGGGCTGCCGCTGATGCTGTTCGGCCAGCTGGCCTATGCGCTGGAAGCGGAGATGGCGGCGACGCCGGTGGACTTTTTTACCCGCAGGCTCGGTGCGACGCTGTTCGATATTCAGCTCGTACGCACCTGGAAGGCGCCGGTCATCGAATATATGGGCAGTGTGCTGAACTGGAGCCCGGCGGCGAAGGAAGCATACGCGGCCGATCTCGACCGCGCGCTGCTGGAGGCCGTGGAGCCCGCGGAATCTGATTGAGCATTATAAGGCAGTCGAATGCAGCATTCCATCAGGAACCTTTCATCCCCAGGATGAAGGGTTCCTTTTTGGCTTGGGATGATACCCGCCAAAACCCGCAGGCTCCCAGTCTCGACAATGGTGAATCAATGAGAAAACTGCCTACCTGTCAATCCGCTGTCAGTGATGTTTACACCAACTGTTCGGATATTTGCGATAAACTTTGCATTTTTATGGAAAATAGGCACTCGCCCACGTCCCATGTTAGTACACCTCCGGCAAAATCGCTTATAATAAAAAAACCATACTGTCGTGAGAGGAGTGCTGTACATGAACATTAAAGAAAAAAGAGAGCATCGGCAGTACCCCGAACAAGTGAAATCCGACGCGTCCCGCGCGCCATATGAGCGGGATTATTCGCGGCTGATCCATTCGCCGACGTTCCGGAGGCTGCAGGGCAAATCCCAAGTGTTCGGCGCGGGTACGGGGGACTATTACCGGACGCGGCTGACCCACTCGCTTGAGGTGGCGCAAATCGCCCGGGAAGCGGCGCGCAGCCTGCTGCGGGCGCATCCCGAGGTCAGCGACGAGCAGGCGGACAACCCGGGGCTCGTGATCGATCCGGAGGTGGTAGAGTGTGCGGCGATCGCGCATGACTTCGGCCATCCTCCTTTTGGACATAAAGGGGAAGAGGTACTGGACGGCATTCTGGATCAGCTGATCCGAGATCGGACGAAAGAAGCCGTGAAGGGGCTGCATCTGTCCCCGGATGAAGTGAACGACGTCCGCGCTAGGCTGCGGAAGAAATACGAGCATTTCGAAGGCAACGCGCACAACTTCCGGCTGATCATGTTTTTGGAGAAGCGGGAAAACGTGGACGGCCTGAACCTGTCCGATGCCATTCTGCTGGGCATCAATAAATATCCATATCCCGGCACCCTGCTCAAAAAGGGGCTGTACCAGCACGAATGGGGCTATATTTCGCAGATCCGCCAGGACTGGGGCATTCCCGCAGGTAAAAAGACGCTCGAAGCGCAGCTGATGGATTTATGCGACGATATCGCTTATTCGGCCCATGACCTCGAAGACGGCATCAAAGCCGGGAAAATCGAAGTGCACGAGCATTTTCTGAAGGATCCGCATATTTTGCGCCTGATTGTCGAGAAAGTCATGACGCTGGAGGACGCGTTCTGGGATAACTGCCCGGAAGAGCATATCCGCTACAAGGTGGAGGAAGTGCTGACGTCCTTTTTAAAAGTGTGGAATGAGAAGCTTCCGTACTGCGAGTTTGACTACTCCCGTACCCGCCGCGAGGTCAAGGCTTACTGGGTAAGCCTGTTCGTCAGCAGCCTCGGCGTCATTGACGACGGGGACTGGAAGAAGGTGACCTTCGTCAAGGAAGGCCAGGAGGACCAGGATATGCTCCGCACCGTCAGCGTGCTGAAAAGCTTCGCGTGGGTCACGATGATCCGCGATCTGCGGGTGCAGCGGCTGCAGAAGCGCAGCGAGTGGATGATCCAGCGGCTGTGGGATGCTTTTCTCGATCCGGTCGCCTCCAAATCGATTATCCCCTCCGACTGGCTGCAGCGGTTCGAGAAGGATCAGGCCGGGCCGAATCCGATCTGGACGTGGGAGCACATGGTGATCGACTATATTGCGGGCATGACGGATGCGTTTGCTGAAAAAATTTACAATGAGCTGTACGGATTGAAGGTAGGTTCCATTTACGACCTGGATTAGGCAGCCATAGAAGGGAAGGAAAGACCGGATGGGCGCTCTTAAACTTAGCGTGCTGGATCTTGTACCAAAAATAGGAGAGGCGTCCTTTGAGGAAGCACTGCAGGAAGCGGCCAGCCTTGCCCGCCATGCAGAACAGTGGGGTTACACCAGGTATTGGGCGGCGGAGCATCACGACCTGGTGAACCTGTCCTGCGCCGCACCGGAAGTGCTGCTGGCGCATATCGGGGCCCGGACCGAGCGGATCCGCATCGGGTCGGGGGCGGTCCTGCTGCCGCATTACAGCCCGCTGAAGGTCGCGGAGAACTTCCGCATGCTGGCTGCGCTTTACCCCGGCCGCGTCGATCTTGGCATCGGCCGGGCGCCCGGCGGCTCGGCGCATGCCTCGATGGCGCTGAGCGGCAATTATTTGCAGCATGTGGCCGAGATGCCGGCCCGCGTCCGCGCACTGATCGAGCTGCTGGAGGACCGCTATGCGTACGAGGACGTGCCGGTCGCGGCCAAGCCCCTCCCGCGGATCCAGCCGGAGCTGTGGATGCTCGGGACGAACAACAAAAGCGCCGGCTTCGCGGCGGAGAACGGGACGGGCTACGTGTTCGGCCAGTTCATGAGCGACCGCGACGGCGCCGAGGTGCTGGCGGCCTACCGGGAGGGCTTCAAGCCGTCGGCGCTGCTGGAGCGGCCGAGAAGCATCGCGGCCATCGGCGTCATTTGCGCCGCGACCGAGCAGGAGGCGCTGGCGCTGTCCCGCCGGTCAGCCCTGCCGGAAGTCGAGCGGCCGGGACCTGAGGCCAGCGAGCCGCAGCCGCAGGCGACCCGGCTGATCACCGGGTCGCCGAAGCAGGTGAAGTCGAAGCTGCTGGAGCTGGCGGATTCCTTCGGGTGCGACGAGTTCCTGGTCACCACGCCGGTGATGAGTTATGCCGAGCGGCTGGAATCTTACCGGCTGCTGGCGTCGGTGTGCTTATAAAAGGGAGCCGAGCAAGTTCGCCTGCCATTCTGCAGGCTCGATTCTTGATTGGGAATGGGAATTCGGGAATGTAGAATAGTGACGGTGCTGAACGGTTAGACCGCAATGGAGCCCGAAGATAGGGAGAACGAACGGAGGAACTATGGAATTGACATCCGAACCATCGGAGATTATTTATATGTACGCCAGCCACGAGTCGGAAACGGAGCTGTGCCGAATGGAGCTGAATGCTCTGCTCGGGCAGGCGAAACCCTTGAAAGGGAGAGGCCCAATGCTGCGCAGCTCCCGGTTGCTTGACCCGGACCGCAGTCCGTATGTGTCGATGCGTCTGGACGTGCTGATGCAGGGCGACTCGGTCGAAGAAATTGCCCGGCAGGCTTCGGAGTTAGAGCTTGGGGGCGCCACATTCAAAGTAACGTACGTAAAATCCGGCGATCCCTGCTCCTACGAGGACCAGCGGATGCTTGAGCGCCGTGTCGGCAGCAGCATCCGGGGGAAGGCGGAGATGAAGCATCCGGACGTGCAGTTCGGCCTTCTGTCCGCCGAGGGACAGTGGATGCTCGGATGGTGCCGGCATCCCGAACGCACTTGGCGGCTGCACAAGGACAAGCCGCACAATTATTCCACCGGGCTCAGCGTCACGACCGCCCGTTCGCTCGTGAACATCCTTGTGCCGGAGCCCGCAGGTGTCCGGGCCGCCGATCCCTGCTGCGGCATGGGGAACGTGCTGATCGAAGCCCTGTCGATGGGCATCGACATCCGGGGCTGGGATATCAATCCGCTGGCCATCCGGGGAGCACGGGCCAACCTGAAGCACTTCGGCTATCCGGAGGTGGTGGCGCTCGGAGATATGACGCAGGTGACGGAACGCTTCGATGCGGCCGTCCTGGACATGCCGTACAACCTGTGCTCGGTGCTCAGCACGGATCAGCGGCTCGTTATGCTGCAGAGCCTGCGCCGTATGGCGAAGCGGGCTGTTATTGTATCGACGGAGGAAGCGGCGGAATCGATTCAGCAGGCGGGCTTTGCCATTCTGGACAGCGCCCGGGTATGGAAAGGCAGCTTTGTCCGGAACGTCTGGCTTTGCGGGTGACGGAGGCGGATAAGCCATCCGGCATGCGATTACTTTCTACTATATATTAGAAGAAAGATTCTCATCTTATTAGTAGTAGAAGATTCTCATCTTATTAGTTGAAATTTCTCATTATAATAGAAGAAGATTACCTTTATGAATTGAAGTCAAGTCAATCATCTCAGTGCTCATCACGAGTATCAAGCCAAAAAAAGGCTGCCTCACGATCCGGTCTGCAATCGACCGGTAACGTGGGACAGCCTTTTTTTCATGCCCCGAATATATCAGGACTTTCGCATAGCATGCGGAAAATTTCGGAGGCAAAACTCCACCTTGCGGGGGACAGCTGCTGGGAGATGTCCGTATTAATAAGCACGCTCATAATTGACGAGATTACGCGGAAGCTCTTTTCCCTGCACGTAGGCCTTCAGGTTTTCGACAAAAATATCGATGACCCGTTCGGTATACCGGTCAGTGCTTCCGGAAACATGCGGCGTAATGATGACCTGCTCCATGTCCCAAAACGGGTGGTCCTCAGGGAGCGGCTCCTTCTCAAACACGTCGAGCCCGGCGCAGCTGATCTGCCCGCTGCGGAGCGCTTCGAGCAGGGATGCCGTATCCACCGTCGGCCCGCGGCCCGCATTGATGAAGCAGGCGCACGGCTTGGCCGCCGCCCAGGCATCGGCATTCAGCAGGTGATGCGTCTCATCGGTAAGCGGCAGCACGCTGATGATGTAATCGCCTTGGCTCAGCGCCTTGTGGAGCCCGTCCATGGTGAACATCTCGTCCACATGAGGATCGGCTTTACCGGAACGGCGGACGCCGACGGTGCGCATCCCGAACGCCTTGGCAAGGCGAGCTGTCTCGCTGCCGATCTCGCCGACGCCGACGATGACGGCCGTTCGGCCGTGCAGCTCGGACAAGGTGTCCCGTCCCGGCGCGGCCAGATTGGTCTCCCAGCTGTGCTTGAGCTGATTGCGGACCGAGACGTGCAGCTGACGCGAGAAGGAGAGCAACATGCCAAGGATCGTCTCCGAGATCGGAATTGCATGGACGCCGCTGGAATTCGTCAGCAGCACGCCTTTCTGTTCGAGCTTGTCCAGCGGAAGCGTGTCCACGCCGGCTGACCAGGTCTGCAGCCATTTCAGCCGGCTGTCTTGATTCAGCACCTGATCGGCAATCTGTCTGGACCAGCCAACCAATATTTCCGCTTCGTTTACGAGTGCGGGATCCGCATCGGTGCTTTTGACGACGGTCAGCTTATAGCCGGGAGCGGCTTGTTCAATCAAGCGGGTCTGCTCCGGAGTCAGGGAATGCAGACAAACAATTTGCTTCATACCGTTTCAGCCTCCTTCATGTATGTACCCTTGATGTGATGTTTCTGCTACTCTAAATAGAATGAACTAATGAAATGTTACAGGCCGTATTGGGCTGCTATAACAGGAAGCTTAATGCAAATCTTTAGTTCAATCTATATATTATGAATATATTCAGGATAACAGATTTGAAACGATATACAACAGGACCCCTCGAGACCAAGTGAATGAAAGGGAGCAGCTGTCAAGTAAACGCCCTCCTGAGAGTATGCTTTTGCGTAACTCTGCTGCATGACAATGGGCCCGAAAGGTGAAACTATATTAATGAAGGAATTCATGCGAATTATACCTTCGGTACCAATTTTTACAGGATCATTTTATGCGGCGCAAAGGGGAAGAAAGGGGAAATACTTGCATGGAAATGAAAGAGAAACAAGTACAAGATAAGCCTTTAAGGCTATTCGTCGCGGTCCGGATACCGGAATCGATCCGATCATTACTGGAAGAATGGAGGCACCGGAACGAGAAAGAGCTCGGTTTTAAAAAATGGACGCACCGGGAGGATTACCATATTACCGTCCAGTTTCTGGGGGACGCTGATGCTGGAAGAGTGCCGGAAATCGCAGCTGCCTTAAAAAGGGCTTCCTTGAAAATCAACCCATTTCAACTGGAATTTGGAGCGTTTGGCACCTTCGGGTCAGCGGAGTCTCCCCGGGTGTTATGGGCTGGAGTAATTGACCAATCCGGCGGCCTGGACAAGCTCTATGAAGCGGTCACTTCCGAGATGGGGGAACTGGGGTTCGCAAAAGAGGCGAGGCCTTACCGTCCCCATGTCACGATTGCCCGTAAATACGCGGGAAAATCGCCTTTTACAGGCTCCGATTTACCGTCTTTGACCGTGGAAAAATCCGGTTCTGAAGGGAAAAATCAGCCTCTGATTTGGGAGGTCGATGAATTTGTACTTTTTTCCACGCATTTGCACGAAAAGCCAATGTATGAGATACTAGAGGCCGTTCAAATGAAAGATTCGTAGATTGGAAATAAATAGCAATAGAAATCGAATATATTTTTCCGCACATGATCGAATATCGAATTCCCTTTGTTGCCGTATCCTGTGAAGTAAATTTGTGCCGTTCCTAAGCAACATGTGTTGTAAAGACTGTCCTGTTTGTCAGTTATTGTACGATCTCGGATACAGCAATTGACTGAAAATGTTTCCAAAGGTTATTCAAAACCTGTATTTTTGGTTACTTAAAGAGGGAATGTGCCGGAAATATAGGAGGAGAAACATGTACACATTACGTCAAAACCGCTGGATGGCACTGCTGATCGGTGTGCTTCTGGTGTGTTTCTCTGCAATTTGCATGCTGCTGCAAAACGAGCAGATGCATAAAATGCAGTATAACGACAGCACGAATCAACTGGGGGCCGTAACATACAGCAAGAACGATGAAGCAGGCTCAAGCCCGCAGCATTTATCCATACAGGGGGCAAAACACCCGTTAACCGCGGAAAACTCCGTGCAGCTTTTGAATGTAAATTTATTGAAAAAATGGAACGTTAAGCATCATCCCCTTTTTGTTGAAGGGATTTCAGCACAAACACCGGCTGCCGCCAAAAAGGCCCAAGCTGTGCAAGCGAAGCCTAAGGCGAAGAAAGCTGTAGCTGTTGCAGCCAAGCCGAAGCTGGATCCAAAACTGAATCCCCCCACCACGTTATTCTTCAGCCGGACCAAACTGCTCAGTCCTTCCCAGAAGTCGGAAGCGACCAAACAGTACAAGGTAACCGCTGAGGACGTGCTTCTGCTCCGTAGAATCGTGATGGCAGAAGCCGAAGGCGAACCGTACCAAGGCAAAGTGGCTGTGGCCAATGTTGTCTTGAACCGGCTGCGGTCAGCCAATTTTCCCGATACGATTAGAAAAGTCATTTACCAGAGATATCAGTTCAGTCCTGTGGCGAACGGCCGTTTTGACCGTGTGAAGCCGAACGAGGATTCGATTCATGCCGTCAATGAGGCGCTTAACGGACGCAAGGAAGTCTCGGATGATACGTATTATTTTCTGTCGCTGAAGCTGGCCGATGACCTGACGGTTCACCATACACGGACCTTGGCCAAGACGATCGGCAACCACTCCTTTTACAAATAAATCCCGTAAGTTTAAAATGTTTATGGGTAAAGGATAATGAGGAGGTGGCGTTCATATGAAAATTACGTATTATGGTCATTCCTGTGTGGTGGTGGAGGAAGGCGGCCGGAGCGTGATCATCGATCCGTTTCTCTCGGGCAATCCGGCATCGGGTATTGCGCCTGCGGATATCCGTGTTGATGCGGTGCTGCTCACCCATGGGCACTCCGACCACTTTGGCGATGCGCTGGAGATTGCCAAAGCGAATGATTGTCCAATTGTCGCCGTGTTCGAGCTGGCCGAGTTCTGCCGCAAGAAGGGCGCGAAAACCTTTGCCATGAACATCGGGGGGCAGCAGCAGTTTGACGGATTCAAGGTCAAATACACGCTGGCTTTCCACAGCTCTGCGGTACAGGACGGCGACGCGCTGATCTATGCCGGAGAACCGGCGGGCATCCTGCTGACCATGGGCGGCAAAACGTTCTTCCATGCGGGAGATACGGCGCTGTTCGGCGACATGCGGCTTATCGGTGAAATGAATCAGATCGACGCTGCCGCGCTGCCGATCGGCGACGTGCTGACGATGGGACCGGACGATGCACTGCTGGCGGCCAAATGGCTGCGGGCGGACCGCGTCATTCCGGTGCACTACAACACTTTCCCTGCCATTAACCAGAACAGTACGCTCTTCTGCGACCGTCTTCATCAGGAAGGCATTGAAGGACACGCGCTCAAGCCGGGAGAGAGCATTGAGATCTGACCGCTGATGAAGCGGTGGCATTGACAAATGGCACCCCCCGCCGTATCCGGGCATACAGTATCGTAACATTAGCCTATCGGAAAGGCGGGGGTTGATTGTTTTACCGAACTAGTGAACATAACGGGTATTTGCCGGCCGGCGAGCTGCAGAAAGCCGTACAGGGCGAGTACGAAGCGATCCGTAAAGGACGAAGGCTTCAGGAGCTGGCTCCCCCGGACCACCGGATTTATTTCAGCCGCGTGGTCGAAGAGGAGCGGCAGGGCCGTCTTGCCGAGCTGACCCGTCTCTTTTATGAGCATACCGGCTGCTATCCGGTCTTCAGCAAGGTTGAAACGCCCAGGGCGTATGTAACCGGACTGAAAGCGACCGTCGATGACGCACTCGAAGCCGCGTGGAATTATTCGGACCTGATGCTGACGGCGACGGACCCGAAGGTCCAGAAGCTGATGCTGCGCGCGATGAACAGCGAAATGCGCTGGGTCAGCCGGCTGCAGTTTTTGTACAGCAATTATTTCCACGAAGACGGCGACATGAAGCACAAGGGCACCATTGGCATCGCCGACAAACAGCTTCCCTCTTGAGTTGGGGGAGGCTGTTTTTCTGTATATTGGAAAAAACCAAGTTGAAATGAATAATCATACGTTTTTCAGGTTAATTACAACATGCCGCTTTAATGCTTCACTGCAAAACATTTCTTATCACATTCATAAAAAGTTTAAATTGCGCAGAGGTTTAGTGGGTGTTAAAATAATATAACCAATTCATTTTGAATAATTATCGACGTTTTATAACAAAAAGAAAACCATTCCCCCATGCAACGAGGATTTCCGCCGTTGTCGCATACCCCATTCCCCTAGTGAGCATGAAGTATTATTCTTGTAGCCAATGTCGTCTTCGTACTGGTTTATTTTGATGTATCTGGATTTACTAGCATTTATTTATTCTGAAGATAGAAAGGTTGCTTTCCATGAGACATACGGTATTTCCCCCTAAGCAGGGACTTTATGATCCGCAGTTTGAAAAAGACGCCTGCGGCATGGGCTTCGTTGCTCATATCAAAGGCCGGGCCTCCCATGAGATCGTAGGCCAGGCTCTGACGATGCTCGAGAATATGGAGCACCGCGGCGGACAGGGCAGCGAGCCCAATTCCGGTGACGGCGCCGGGATCATGCTGCAAATTCCTCACCGCTTCTTTGCGGAAGAAGCGGCCCGGATCGGCTTTGAGCTGCCTGAACCGGGGCAATACGGCGTAGGCATGCTGTTCCTTTCCCACGACGAAGCCGTTCGGGAGGCTCATGAGAGCCGGCTCGTCGAAATCATCCGGGAAGAAGGGCAGCAGTTCCTGGGCTTCCGCGACGTTCCGACCTATGACGAGATGCTGGGCAAATCCGCGAAGGAAGCCAAGCCGTACGTACGGCAGATTTTCATCGGACGCAGCATCGATGTGAAGGACGAAATGGACTTCGAGCGTAAGCTGTACATCATCCGCAGACGCGCCGAGCTGGCCATCCGTTATGGCGACGCTCCGCAGGCGGACTCCTTCTATATTTCCAGCCTTTCGTGCCGGAAAATTGTATACAAAGGGATGCTGACTACCAATCAGGTGGGGCAGTTCTATCTGGACCTGAGAAACGAGCTGGTGGAGACGGCGATCGCCCTCGTTCACTCGCGTTTCAGCACGAACACCTTCCCGAGCTGGGAACGGGCGCACCCGTACCGCTTCATGATTCACAACGGGGAGATCAACACGCTCCGCGGCAACGTGAACTGGATGCATGCGCGCCAGTCGCTGTTTAAGAGCGATATTTTTGGCGATGACCTGGAGAAGGTCAAGCCGGTCATCAATCCGGACGGTTCGGATACCGCCATGTTCGATAACACGTTTGAGTTCCTGTACCTGAGTGGACGTTCCCTGCCACACGTCGCCATGATGATGGTGCCGGAGCCTTGGAACAACCATGAAAGTATGGACGAAACGAAAAAAGCGTTCTACGAATACCACAGCACGCTGATGGAACCGTGGGACGGACCTGCGGCCATGGCGTTCACCGACGGCGTGCAGATCGGCGCCATCCTTGACCGGAACGGACTCCGTCCGTCCCGTTATTACGTGACGAAGGACGACCTGATTATTCTTTCTTCGGAAGCCGGCGTGCTCGACATTCCAGCTGAGGATGTCCTGTACAAGGACCGTCTCCGTCCGGGCAGAATGCTGCTCGTAGATACGAAGGAAGGACGGATCATTTCCGACGAGGAAGTGAAAGCCCAGATCGCTGCCGAGCAGCCGTACCGCGAGTGGCTCGACGAGCATCTGGTCAATCTGGATGAGCTTCCGGACGCGCCGGAGCTGCCGAATCCGAAGCATGACAACGTGCAGCAGCTGCAGCTCTCCTTCGGCTATACGTTCGAAGATCTGCGCAAGGTGCTGGAGCCGATGGCTTCGACCGGCCAGGAAGCGGTAGCCTCGATGGGCTACGACGCGCCGCTGGCGGTGCTGTCCGACAAGCCGCAGCGCCTGTACAACTACTTTAAACAAATGTTCGCGCAGGTGACCAACCCGCCGATCGACGCGATCCGCGAAGAGATTATCACCGCGACCGGAACGACGATCGGACCCGAGCGCAACCTGCTGCATCCGGAGCCTGAGAGCTGCCGCCAGATCCGTCTGGACACACCGGTTCTCTCGAATGAAGACTTCGCGAAGATCCGCCACGTGCACCGTCCCGGCTTCAAGTCGATGACGATTCCGATCTTCTTCCCTGCTGAGGAGGGGGCGGAAGGCCTGCGTAAGGCGCTTGACGGATTGTGTGAAGCGGCCGACCGAGTGATCAAGAAAGGCCACAACATCCTGATCCTGTCCGACCGCGGCGTGGACAAAGAAAATGCGGCGATTCCGGCGCTTCTTGCCGTATCCTGCCTGCATCATCATTTGATCCGCCAAGGAACGCGGACGAAAGTCAGCATTCTGCTCGAATCCGGCGAACCTCGTGAAGTGCATCATTACGCGCTGCTGCTCGGTTACGGCGTGAGTGCCGTCAACCCTTACCTGGCGTTCGAAACGCTGGACGACATGATCCAGCAGGGGCTGCTGCGCGGCGTGACGCACGAGAAAGCCGTTAAAAACTATATCAAGGCCGCCACGAAGAGCGTGGTGAAAATTTTGTCCAAAATGGGCATCTCGACAATCCAATCCTACCGCGGCGCACAAATCTTTGAAGCCGTCGGCCTGAAAGAGGATTTTGTCGAGAAGTACTTTACCCGTACGCCGTCCCGCATCGGCGGCATCGGCCTGGAAGAAGTGGCGGCCGAAGCGCTGGCCCACCACAACCGCGCCTTTACCGACAAGGACGGAAGCGACAAGGTGCTCGATTCCGGCGGTGACTATCAATGGCGCAAGGACGGGGAGGAGCATCTGTTCAACCCGCAGACGATCCACCTGCTTCAGCAGGCCGTACGCACCGGCGATTACCAGGTGTACAAAAAGTACGCGAAGCTTGTTCAGGGTGAAAACGAGAAGCATCTGACAATCCGCTCGCTGCTGAAGCTGAAACCGGTAGGAGCTCCGGTTCCGATCGAGGAAGTCGAGCCGATCGAGTCCATTATGAGACGCTTCAAGACCGGTGCCATGTCCTTCGGCTCCATCAGTAAGGAAGCGCATGAAAGCCTCGCGATTGCGATGAACCGCATCGGCGGCAAAAGCAACACCGGTGAGGGCGGCGAGGATCCGGCGCGCTATATTCCGGATGCGAACGGCGATTCCCGCCGCAGCGCGATCAAGCAGGTGGCTTCCGGCCGGTTCGGCGTAACGTCGAACTACCTGGTGAACGCGGACGAAATTCAAATCAAGATGGCGCAGGGAGCGAAGCCGGGTGAAGGCGGACAGCTTCCGGGCCGTAAAGTATATCCTTGGGTTGCCGAAGTGCGCGGTTCTACGCCTGGCGTGGGCTTGATTTCTCCGCCGCCGCATCATGACATTTACTCGATCGAGGATTTGGCGGAGCTGATTTATGATCTGAAGAACTCCAATCCGCGCGCGAACATCAACGTGAAGCTCGTGTCCGAGGTTGGCGTCGGAACGATCGCGGCCGGGGTGGCCAAAGGCCGTGCCGACATTATCCTCGTCAGCGGATATGACGGCGGTACCGGCGCATCGCCGCAGGGCTCCATCCGCCATGCGGGTCTTCCTTGGGAGCTTGGGGTTGCGGAAACGCACCAGACGCTCATCCTGAATAACCTGCGCGACCGCGTCGTCCTGGAAACGGACGGCAAAATGCTGAACGGACGCGATCTGGCCGTCGCAGCGCTGCTGGGTGCCGAAGAGTATGGCTTCTCTACGGCTCCGCTCGTGGCACTTGGCTGTATCATGATGCGCGTCTGCCAGATGGACACCTGTCCGGTGGGGGTAGCTACCCAGAATCCGGAACTGCGCAAGAACTTCATGGGCGATCCGGCGCATGTCGTTAACTTCATGAGATTCGTGGCTGAAGATATGCGTGAAATTATGGCGGAGCTCGGCTTCCGTACGATCCAAGAGATGATCGGACGCACGGACTGCCTGGATGCCGAAGCGGCGAACGGACATTGGAAGAAGCAAGGCATCGATCTGTCCGTTCTGCTCCACACACCGGAGCTTCCGGAAGGGAGCACGCGCTACCGCACGAAGACCCAGAACCACGGTCTCGAAGAGACGCTGGATATGCGCGAGCTGCTGAAGCTGGCGGCACCGGCGCTGGAAGACGGAACGCCGGTTACCGGCGAGCTTTCGATTACGAACGTAGACCGCGCCGTAGGCACGATTCTCGGCAGCGAAGTCACGCGGAAGTACGGAGCAGCCGGCCTGCCGGAAGACACGATTTCGCTGACCTTTACGGGAACGGCCGGCCAGAGCTTGGGCGCCTTCGTTCCGAAGGGCATCACGCTGACCGTGGTTGGCGACGCGAATGACTACACCGGCAAAGGGTTGTCCGGCGGGAAGCTGATCGTGAAGCCGTCGCCGAAATCAACGTTCAAGGCCGAAGAGAACATCATTATCGGCAACACGGCTTTCTATGGCGCGACAAGCGGCGAGGCGTACATCCGCGGTATCGCCGGCGAACGCTTTGCGGTCCGCAACTCCGGCGTGAATGTCGTCGTTGAAGGCGTTGGCGATCACGGATGCGAATATATGACAGGCGGCCGCGTCGTCATCCTTGGGGAAACGGGACGTAACTTTGGCGCCGGTATGTCGGGCGGCATCGCCTACGTCTATGATCCGCAGGGTTCGTTTATCGACCGCTGCAACCTGGAGATGATTCTTCTGGAGCGCGTTGAAGATGCAGAGGAAGTCCAGGAACTGAAGAGCATGATCGAGAAGCATGTCAACTACACGGAGAGTGCTGTCGGCGAGCGTGTGCTGGAAGACTGGGAGAACAGCCTAGGCCAGTTTGTCCGCGTCATTCCGAAGGATTACAAGCGGATGACACAGCAAATCCGCAAGGTTCAGGAGAATGGACTGAGCGGCGAAGCTGCCTTGCTGGCCGCCTTCGAAGCCAACATGCGCGAGCTCGCGAGAGCGGGAAACAACTAATTCTTCCAAACCGGATGTTATAAAGAAAGAATTCCTATCAACAAGGTTGAAATTTTCATATTTGCGCAATAATTGCTGGAAAGGGCATACGAAATGTTTTCAATTGGAGACATAAATCGTATGCCCATTTTTTTCGACAAAAATAGAACCTGCTTCAAAAAGCAATTGTCCCATTAGACGACAACATCCAGAAGAGGCTTGGGATATAATAAAAAAGACCTAGTCACTTGGCTGATTCTTGACATTCATACTTGGAACAGACGTTGTATTTGTCAACAAAAGAGTAGCCGTGGTAATCATTTTGGATAATATGTTGAGTGGAGCGAGGGTATCTTCGATGAGAGATGAGAGAAAGTTCGGTGCCGAGGCCCGGTCCAACCAAGAACTTCCGGAGCAAACCCAATTGGACATCATGAAAGTGTTGGAGCAATGCGGGATTCATCCTGACAACTGGAAGCGCTTTGTTCAAACAGATGGAGAAGGGGACGGATTAGCGGAAATTTCGCAGATCGTGTCCGGGGGGTTCACATAAAACGACAAGGAGGGACAGAAAACGTTTTATCATTCCGATTTTAGACAGGGAGGCCACCCTGCAGCAGATGTCTTCCATATGCTCCAAAAGGGGACCCCGTCGAATTACGGTAACCGAACCTATAAAAACCTCAGCCCTCCTAATTTCAAGGAAAGCTGAGGTTTTTCATTATTTCATGGACCGTTCCATCCGCACAAAAGCGATAAAACGTTTGGCTTCTTCCTCAGACAAGCGGCGGCCATCAATCGTCAAATTGAACTTTTCCAGCAAGTCCTCGTCAGAAAGCTCCAGTTGATCGACAAAATCCCGGACCTCCGGATCCATGACAATCTTCGGCTGGTTCGTACGGCCGATCAGATAATCGATGGAAACGTCAAATTTGTCAGCCAGTTTGGTCAGAATCTCAAAATCAGGTTTACGGCGGTTCTTTTCATAGTGGGATAGTGCGGCTCGCGTAATGCCTATGGATTGGGCCAATTCCTCCTGGGTCCAGCCGCGTTGGTCCCGCAATTCTGCGATGCGATTACCATGATTCATGAATTAACCTCCTCCGAATACCTGAAAAAATACATAAAAAAATTAGAAACAAATTGTCGCAAAAATAGATTCATATAGGAAATAAGTATTGACTAGTTACAAAATGTATCGTAAAGTGAAAATTGGAAATGATACCATTTGTATCAATTGTTGAGACGGATCGTATCCCTTAGCCAGTATAAGGCGTTATCCCGATTTTCATACCATGAGGCAGGAATAATCCGATGAATATGTTAACAGCACATGGCATACATCTTCAAACGTATATGTATATCCATCAGGTCGGGAACCAGACGGTTTTTCTGCATCGGACCCGTCCTGTCATCTTATGGGAATACGAGCCAAGCCGAATGGTAATCATCAGCGACTTGGATCTCCCCGTCGTGCCCGAGCTCAGGCTGGGGTTCATTATCCACGTTCCAAATGCCCCTGCCCGTCAGGTGTACGGCACCGTGGCTTGGAAAGAAAGCAGCATCTCCTTTAAGGCCCACCAATACGGCATTCGTATTGAATCCCCGCAGCAGGAGCCGGAGCGCATGACAAAACACCACAACCGCCCGCAACGAGGCGGCCGAGCGGCCTCCACACCGTATGAAAGTCCCTGTGACCACGATTCTTTCCCCGGCCCAGGACACCATTTTGATATCAAAGCATAAAAATCTTACGTTTTTTCGTAATGGGATACAGACATTTTACACTATTTATCAAAGGGCTGCATAGTGCTTTGCTTTAAAAAGGCTGAAGTATAAGCCTGTCATGTGATCGTCCGGTTGGACTTATATTGAGAGCGGGGGATGGATCAGTCATGGGACGTACGTTGACCTTGGATTTCCTGATGCAGATGCTTCAAAGGGACGAGGATGTTCATTTATGAGCAGCATGAATCCGCTGAACAAAACGGTGGACGTCGGCAAGCCCCTTCCGATCACTCCCCGGAAAGACAGGATGTTGTACCTTTGGGCCAAGCGAACCCTGGATATTAGCTTATCGCTTATAGGGCTGATTTTTTTATGTCCGGTATTCCTAGCCGTTGCCTTGCTTATCAAGCTGGAGGATCCAAAAGGCTCGGTGTTTTTCTCCCAGGTCCGCGTCGGCCGTGGGGGCACACCATTTAGGATGTACAAATTCCGGTCGATGGTCAGCGGAGCCGAGCTGATGCTCGGCAATTTGATCCAGCAAAGCGATGTGACCGGAGCGATGTTCAAAATGAAAAACGATCCGCGGGTCACCCGGGTCGGCCGGTTCATCCGCAAAACGAGCATTGATGAGCTGCCCCAGCTTGTGAATGTGCTGAAAGGAAATATGAGCCTGGTCGGGCCAAGACCGCCTTTGCCGCGGGAGGTAAGCGACTATACTTCCTACGATATGCAGAGGCTGCTCGTTGTCCCGGGGTGTACAGGTTTGTGGCAGGTCAGCGGAAGGAACCATGTGGGATTTCAGGAAATGGTCGAGCTGGACCTCAAATACATAAACGAACAGTCGATATGGATGGATATGATCATCATTTGTAAAACGGTCAAGGTGCTGTTCGGCGCGGATAATGCGTACTAATCGCTGCGTGACCAAGTGCGCAGGGCGCAGCTGTGTCCATTAGGAAGGTGGCAGATGCATCATGAAAAAATGGGTTGTTTCGACCATCGCCGTCGTATCGGTGCTGGTGGTCGGCGTCGCGGGATACGGATTGTATATTTACAATTCGGTCAAAGCGACGGCTAACGAAATATATGAAAAGCGGGAACCGTCGGTTGTACCGGTAACCGTCAGCTCGGATGGCAAGACAGGCGGCCAGGCGGATACGTCCAAGAGCGCCGAAAACCCGCCGGCGGTTCATCTGGATGAAAGGGAGCCGTTTACCGTTCTGGTCATGGGTGTGGATCAGCGCGAGGACGACCCGGGCCGCTCGGACTCGATGATCCTGCTGACGGTAAATCCGGCCAAGCAGAGTATCCTGATGTTCAACATCCCGCGTGACACGAGAACCGAAATCGTCGGCCACGGGACGACGGACAAGATCAACCATGCTTACGCCTTTGGCGGCGTAAACATGTCGGTCGCGACGGTAGAGCACTTCCTCGGTTATCCGGTCAACTATTACATCAAGGTCAATATGGAGGGCTTCGCCAAAATCATTGATTTGCTCGGCGGGGTGGAAGTGAATAATCCGTTTGCCTTCCAATATGAAGGATACGATTTCAAACAGGGCGACTTGAAGCTGGACGGCTCCGAGGCGCTGGCCTTCTCCCGGATGCGGTATGACGATCCGCGTGGAGATTTGGGGCGTAATGCACGGCAGCGGGAAATTTTGGAGCAGGTGATCAATAATGCGCTCAAAATATCGAATGTCGTAAAAATCGAATCCCTACTGAACCAGGTAGGCGACAGTGTCAGGACGGACATCACTTTCGACAATATGAAGACCTTCGTGACCGATTACCGGTCTGACCTGAAGACAATCGAGCAGGTGGAGATCAAGGGCCAGGGCAAGAAAATCAACGGAATTTGGTACTACATGGTCAGCGAAGAGGAGCGGCAGCGCATTCATAATGTCATTAAAGAGCATTTACAATAAGAGGCAGGCGTGGCTAGATGTCACGCTTGCTTTTTCATTTCCGGCGTTCTTTGCAGCATCTCGGAACCCGAATTGATTCATAAGCCCCACGTTGTGGGGTTATTTTTCGACGAAAACCGTCAGTTTCCTTGACAAAAGATGCAGATTCATGTAGATTTCTTGGTGTGTATGTTACAGAATGTATCTATGATAAGTCGTTGGTCATAATTTTAAGCGCAAAGACACACTTCATGGAAGGGAAGTCGATTCTCTTGAACAGTCAGCTATCCGTATTCTGCTTGCGATGTGAGCAGGTCATCCCTATGTCGGACACGGCACTTGTGTTCCGGACGGGATTTTACCGCACAGTGATTCCCCTGGGCTGCTGTACCCTATGTTATTCGCAGACACAATCAGAGGTAGATTTCCCATATGATGGGCATCTGCAAGGCGAATATGCTACAATGGGGCCAGACTTGGGCAGAAGGGGTGATAGAAATGCAGCAGGAACCGGTGGTTCGGCTGGAAGGTGTCACGAAGAAAGTCTCATCCAAAACATTGGTTGAGGATGTTACGCTGGACATCCCTCCCGGGCAGGTCTTTGGTTTTCTCGGTCCGAACGGGGCCGGAAAAACGACGACTATCCGCATGATGGTCGGGCTGACCAAGATCACCAAGGGAGATATTAAAATTTGCGGTTACAGCATCAAGGATCATTTTGAGCAGGCGATCGTCCACGTGGGGGCGATCGTGGAAAACCCGGAGATGTATAAGTTTTTGACGGGGTATGAAAACCTCCGGCACTTTGCCCGGATGATGTCAGGGATTACCGAGGAGCGCATTCAGGAAGTGGTTCAGCTCGTAGGGCTGAGCAACCGGATTCAGGACCCGGTGCGGACGTATTCGCTGGGCATGCGGCAGCGCCTGGGCGTAGCTCAGGCGATTTTGCACCGTCCGAAGCTGCTGATCCTGGACGAGCCTACCAACGGGCTGGACCCGCAGGGAATCCGCGAGCTGAGGGACTACCTGCGCCGGCTGTGCAGGGAAGAGGGGACGACGGTATTCGTCTCCAGCCACCTGCTGTCCGAGATGGAGCTGATGTGCGACGCCGTGGCGATCATCCAGAACGGACGGTTGATTGACGTACGCACACTGGCCGGTGTTGAGGGAGCGCAGGAGACGACCGTGGAAACGGCATTTGCGCTGGACCGTCCGGAGCAGGCCCAGGAGCTGCTTGGGGGCGGTACGGTACGCGATGGACTGCTGATCGTCCGGCTCGACCGAAATGGCATTGCCGACACGAATGCCCGGCTCGTCCAGAGCGGATTCAAGGTGTACGGGATTCAGAAGATAACCCGGTCGCTGGAGGACCAATTCTTGGAAATGACGGGAAGTGATCAGATTGGGTAGCTTTATCCATCTCGTGCAGAACGAGAACATGAAGATATACCGGAGAGCCCGGACGTGGATCATGCTGTCGATCCTGGCCATCGTCAACATTCTGATGCCGCTCCTGTTTCATTTGGCGGATGGCGGGGGCAATATCAGCTTATGGGAAAGCGTGCTTCAGGCCGGGGCGTTTACGTTTTTTCTGTGCACCATATTTTCGGTTGTGGTCGCGTCGGACTCCGTTGCAGGTGAATTCTCCTGGGGGACCATCAAGCTGCTGCTGATCCGCCCATGGAGCCGATCGAAGATTCTGCTCTCCAAATATATTGCCGTTGTGCTGTTCAGCCTGCTGTGCACGGTGCTGTTGATCGTCGTGTCATACGGAGTCTCCGCGATCTTCTTCTCGGGAGGAGCGGGCGGGTCCCTTATGGGCGAGCGCATCGGGCCGCGTCATTACTTTCTGATTATGCTTTGCGATTATGTAGACCTGTTCATGACCGTGGCGCTGGCCTTCATGCTCTCGGCCGTATTCCGGGCAAGCGGGCTCGCCATCGGGCTGTCGCTGTTCATCATGTTCGCGAAGGGCATCTTTAATATGCTGTTCAACCCTGAGCGCTACAGTTGGGCGAAGTTTTTGCCGTTTATGCACATGGATCTGTCGCAGTATCTGGCCTCTTCGGTGGGACCTGGAGGCGTGACGCTCGGCTTCTCGATTTTGATCCTGGCCATCTACTACGTCTTGTTTCTGGTCATCGCCTGGACCGTGTTCGCCAAACGGGACGTCGCGGCCTGACCTGTCACGATATTAAAAGCCAAAAAACGCAGTGCATGTGGACGTGATCCGTTCACTTGCGACTGCGTTTTTTGCAGAGATAAGAAAGCAGAAGCTTCGGGCCGCATCAGCCGGCTTCCGATTCCAAATACCGCGGGGTGGAGGCGGTCTCCTGCGCCATTTCCTCCGGGGCGTCCTTCAGCTCCATTTTGCTGGATCCGTGGAGGATGCCGCCCTCGGTAATGACCAGCGACGTTGCTCCCAGCACGTCACCGAACATCTGCCCGGTCGCCGTGATGGTCAGCCGGCCGAGCGTCGTCACATCGCCGTACACTTTTCCGGCAATGATGACCTCTTTGGCATGAATGTGCGATCTGGCCACCGCATGCTCCCCGACAATGACGCTGCCTTTGCTCTCAATGACGCCGTTAAATTTGCCTTCGATGCGCAGGTTGGCCTCACAGGCCAGCGTCCCTTCGATTTCTGTCCCTTTGCCGATCAAAGTGTCCGTTGCGCTCTGGTGCCGGCTCGCTTTGGATCTGCTCATGTTTGAAATCCCTCCTTTTTTAAGATTATAGAATTTATAAAATTCAGCGAAGCTGAACCATTCTATAATCGCAAGAAAAACTTCAGCTAAACGCGGTCTGTCTTCTTTGAAGGTACGTCGATAGACGTTTTTTTTACGATCAAACCCTACTACTGAATATAAGGCAGCGGGTTAACGGGCTTATCCTTCTTCACGACCTGAAAATGAAGATGGGGGCCGGTGCTTCGCCCGGTCGAGCCGAGCTCGGCGATCTGTTCGCCTTTGTCGACGGTTTGGCCGACATTGGCCTGGATTTTGCTGAGGTGCATATACCAGGTTTGCAGGCCGTTCGGATGCTCAATGACGATATACCGTCCCCGCGCACCGCCGCTGTTCTCAGCCGTCACGATCGTACCCGCTCCCGCCGCATATACGGGGCTTCCGTTATCCCCGGCAATATCGATCCCCGCATGGAAGGACGCCCTTCCGGTAAAAGGGTCCGTCCGGTAGCCGAAGCTTGAGGTCGTCACCCGGGACTCGGTCGGCCACAGGTCGGGCTGCCCGGAGATCCGATCCTGCGTTTCCTCCGCTTTTTTCAAGGTCGAAGGGATTTGGTTCTCCATGGACCGCAGCAGTGTCTGCATTTCCTGAAAGTCATCTTTCGTCTCCTGGGCCAGGTCCAGCATATCGTTCTCATGCACAGCGATATATTCGCCACCGACATGCTGCGAGGCATCCCAGGACAGGGAAGACGCTTTGGCCCCGGAAGCAGGCTCGGCCATACTGGTGGTTCCGTGCTTGTCAATGAACTGCTGCAGCTGGTTCTCCAGTTCATCCACGCGGTCCATCCTCTGCTTCATATCTTTGGCTTGGCTCGACAGGTTGACGATTTCGTTCTGCAGGCGCTCGATGGACTGCTCCCGGCTGTTCACCGTCCGCTGCATCTGGACGTTCTTCAGGCTTTCGGCGGTGACCTTCTGCTCCAGCTGGGAGATCACCTGGGACGAGTGGGCCTGCAGCGCAAGAACGAGTCCGGACAGCGACAGAACGGCCACGGCGGGGACGGCCATCATCAAGGGCTTGGAGAGATGCAGCTGTTTGACGGAATGCTGGGCGTCCCGCATGACCAGGAGCGTCACCCGCCCATTGCCTTTGGCATTTTTCATGGCGGCTCCTTTCCTCGGCTTGATTGTACTTGTCTTATCTTCTATGTATTCTCTGATCTCTTAAAACATGTCAAAAATGTGATCTTTGCCGCGGCTGCGTCTGCATCAGGCCGATCCGGGTAAATACTGAATAAAGCAGGTTGAAAGTGGTCAATCCTGAACATACAGATTGCTTTTGACCCGCAAGGAGGCTGACGTATGCTGTGGCTGCTTATCGCACTACTCGTTTTTATTTTTCAAACGGCAACGATTCTGCTTCTGGAATTCCGCAATCCTTACAAGACGGTCGCCTGGCTGTTTATTTTGTTTTGCTGCCCGTTGATCGGCTTTGTGGTCTATTATTTTGTAGCCCAGGACTATAAAGCGAGGAAGAAGGTCCGTACGCAGGGTTCGCGCCTGTTTCAAGAGATCCGTCCCTTGATATGGAGTCAGGCGTCCTTGGTAAAGCGTGCAGGGGATATGCACAGCAAGGATTTTCAGCATCAGGAGCGCTTGTTTAATTTGCTGTCCCATCTGTCCGAGAGCCCGATTACCGGCTGCAACAAGAGCAGGGTGCTGACCGACGGGGAGGATACCTTTGGCGCGATGCTCGCCGCCATGGATAAAGCAGAAGATCACTTACATATTCAATTTTATATTTTCCGGGACGACGATATCGGGAACCGGTTCAAGGACATCATGGTCCGGAAGGCGAAAGCCGGGGTCAAGGTGAGGCTGCTCTGCGACGGCTTCGGAAGCTACAGGCTTGGCCGCAGGCGCGGGTTCATCCAGGAGCTGAAGGAAGCGGGCGTGGAGTTCCACTTCTTCCTGCCGCCGCTTCTGGCAATGATCGACCGCAGGATCAACTACCGCAACCACCGCAAAATTATTGTCGTCGATGGAACCAAAGGCTTTGTCGGCGGGTTGAATGTCGGCGATGACTATTTGGGGAAATATCAGAAAATGGGGTATTGGCGCGACACGCACCTGGAGATCGAGGGAGATGCCGTTTATTTTTTGCAAAATGTGTTTTTGAGCGACTGGAAGCTCGCTTCAGGCGAGCGGCTGTCGGACCCTGCGCTGTTTCCCAAGCATCAATGCGAAGCCGATGAACAGGTTCAAATCGTCAGCAGCGGACCCGATCAGGATTGGAATGCCATCCAGGAGATGTGCTTTGGCGCGATTACGGTCGCGAAAAAAAGGATTTGGATCACCTCGCCTTACTTTATTCCCGATCAGGGCATCTATGAAGGACTCAAAACCGCTGCGGTCAGCGGAGTGGACGTGCGGATCATCATTCCGTTGAAAGCCGATTCCAGGCTGGTGCATCTCGCTTCGCTCTCCTATATTGAAGACCTGCTGCTGGCCGGAGTGAAGTTCTATGAATATCAGAAAGGCTTTATTCATGCCAAGGTCATGATCGTCGACGACCTGATGGCCTCGGTAGGTACCGCTAATATGGATATGCGGAGCTTTTTCTGCAACTTTGAGCTGACGGCAGCGCTGTTCGAGCAGTCCTCGATCGACCGGCTGGTGAAAGATTTCAAGGAAGATATGAGCCAGAGCCATCAAATCGTAACCGAGGAGTTTCAGGCCCGGTCGTTTCTGCATAAGCTGGCGGAAGTGCTGTGCCGGATGCTGTCACCGCTGCTATGATTGCGCGGTCCTGAATCTGCTGCTGCCAAGCCTAGTGCCGTGGAGCCCAAAGAATGACGGATACGCCGGCCATGCACAGAGCCGCTCCGATCCAGTCGTAGACGTCGGGCGTGTTTTTGTCGATCCACCAGCCCCACAGCAGGGCTAGGACGATAAAGATGCCCCCGTATGCGGCATAAACCCGGCCGAAGGAAGGATAATTCTGCAGGGTGGGAATAATCCCGTACACGATCAGAAGCAGGCTGCCCGCCGCGCCGAACCACCAGGGCTTCGCGTCCTTGATCCACAGCCATACCAGGTAACCGCCGCCGATCTCGGCCAGCCCGGCCGCAATAAATAATAATAAGGATTTCATGACAGAAAAACTCCCATCCTGATAATATACAGCTAAAAACTATGATATAATAAAGTAAGGGAATAATCACGGAAGTCCAGATTTCTTAGGCTGTACACAATGCTACCCGGGCGTTTCATGTCCCTTTATGCTACAACAATCTATAGAATCGGGGGGATTCGATGGCTGTACCTTCAAACCCGCAATCCACGGATAGGCCAAACCTGCCGCAGGATTTGCAGCCGCTCAAGGCGCCGACCTCGAAAGCCAGAGTGTTCATGCGCATCCTGGTCATGCTGATCGGAGCCGGATTGGTCTCTGTTGCACTGGAAGTATTCCTCGTAAACAATAACATCATTGACGGCGGGATTACCGGCATTTCCATTATGCTGTCCCACCTTTTTCATCTGCCGCTCGGTATTTTTCTTACGGTTCTCAACATTCCTTTCTTGTTTCTGGGTTACAAGCAAATCGGCAAGACGTTTGCCTTCTCCACGCTGGCAGCCGTCCTGGTGATGTCGATTGGCACCGCGCTGCTGGAACCCGTTAAACCGATTACGTTCGATCCGCTGCTGGCGGCCATCTTCGGAGGCGTGATCCTCGGTGCGGGCGTCGGCCTGGTGATCCGGGCAGGGGGTTCCACGGACGGCAGCGAAATCGTCGCGATTCTCATCAACAAAAAGACGCCGTTCTCTGTCGGGGAAATCATCATGTTCATCAACTTCTTTATCCTGACGAGTGCGGGCTTCGTATTCGGTTGGAATAACGCGATGTATTCGCTGATCGCCTACTTTATCGCCTTTAAAGTGATTGATATCACCAACGAAGGGATCGACCAGTCCAAATCGGTATGGATCATCAGTGAGAAATACAAGGACATCGGCGATGCCCTCACCCAGCGCCTGGGACGCGGCGTCACGTATTTGGAAGGGGAAGGAGCCTACTCCGGAGACAGCAAGAAAGTGATCTTCGTGGTCATCACCCGTCTGGAAGAGGCTAAGCTGAAGACCATCGTCGGCGATTGGGATCCGGATGCCTTCCTTGCGGTTGGTAATATCCATGACGTTAAGGGCGGCCGTTTCAAGAAAAAAGATATCCATTAGCGGGGCAGCGAAGCTGGACTGACCCGTGAAATGCCTCAAAGCCCGGAAGGTTACCTTCCGGGCTTCGCTGTGCTTAAATGGCGGATCACCTGCTCGATCGGCTGCGGGGGGAGCGCGGCGATCAGGTCGCCGTGGCGGGCAAGCCGCTCCTCGATGTTAAGCAGGTGAAAATCGGTCGGGGCAACGTTGCTGTCCACTTCCTCCCAGTGCAGCGGGGTTGACACCGTCGCGCCTGGACGTGCCCGGGGGGTGTAAGGAGCGGCGAGTGTTTTTCCCTGATAGTGCTGGAGGTAATCGAAGTAGATTTTATCGCCGCGGTTTTTCTTGAGCCGCTCCAGGGTGAATAGCTCCGGGTGCTTCTCCGTCACGAACATGCCGACGAAATGTCCGACGGTGCGCAGCTCGTCGAACGTGATCCCTTCATTGATCGGCACGATGATCTGAATACCCGTCGCCCCGGACGTCTTCGGCACCGACTGCAGTCCGAGCGAGCGCAGCACCTTGCCGACGATGGACGCGGCTTCCATGATCCGCGGTTCGACCTCCCGCGACGGGTCGAGGTCAATCATCCATTCGCAGGGCAGCGTGCTCCCTGCGTAATGGAGGGACGGGTGAAACTCCAGCGCGGCCAGGTTGCCCAGCCACAGCAGCTCGGGCAGGCCGTTCAGCAGGATGTAATTGATCCCGTCCTTGTCGGCCGTATGGACATAGGGAGGGAGCGGCTCCGGCGCATTTTTTTGATAAAAAAATTCGCCAGGCACCCCATGCGGATAGCGGATCGTCGTGAGCAGCCGGTTCCGGCAGTACTTCAGCAAATAAGGAGCGAGCGCCGCTAGCTTTTGCAAATAAATGGCCTTGGTAATGCCCATTTCCGGCCAGAGCGGCTTGTCGGGATTGGTGATGGGAATGTCTTGTCCCTCGATCGAAATCGTGCCTTTCACGGTTCGCGGCATACGGATACCTTACCTCCAATCATTTTAGGCGGGATGCCATTTCTGAGCTGTATGATGGAACGTCACGGGCATAAGAACTCGCCGTGATCCTTTGGAAGCTACGGATCCAGCCGGCAGTCCGCGGGAGAAACATCGACAAACGCCTGAATACTGGGCTGGCGCAGGGTGCCGCCGGGCGTCCATTCCAGGAAATTCACCTTGACCACCCACTCGGGACGGATCCAGACCGCCCCTTTCTGCCGCTCCGGCTGGTTGACGAAGGGACGGTCCTTCACCGCCATGTCCGCGACCCGCTCGGTGATGCTGCGCCAGTCGGCCACCTTCAGCTTGCCCGTTCCGGCATGGCCGATATAGACCAGGCTCCCGTCTTCGGCGTACAGGCCGAGCAGCAGCGCATTCACGATGCCGTCCCGGAACGTCACCCCGCCGACCACGGCGTTCACGTCCTGGATGTTCTTCCGCTTCTGCCACCGCTTGTCCTTGCCGCCCAGGGCATAGACGCTGTTAACGTCTTTGACGACGATGCCTTCAAGCCGGTGCTGGACCGACACGTCATACAGCAGAGGGATGTCCGTATAGCTCGGCACGAGCTGGACGTGCCCGCTCGGGATCACGGTTTCCGTCAGGAGCTTCTGTCGCTCGCGCAGCGGCCGTCCGGTTACCCATTCGCCGTTATAATACAGGATGTCGAAGATCATATAGACGATCGGCACCTGCTGGACGCGGGCTTTGATTTGCTGCTCTACGCGGAGGCTGTCCCGTTTCATGACCTGATGAAAGGAAGGCACCCCGTCTACCAGAGCGATGATTTCGCCGTCCAGAATGACCGAATCGGCACGGCAATAAGAAGCGATATCCAGCAGCTCTGGATACTGGCGCGTCCGGTTGTTCCCCTTGCGGTTGACGAGCTGGACCTCCCCGCCGTCGTAATAGGTGATCATCCGGACACCGTCCCATTTAATCTGTGCGATCCACTGCTCTCCGGAAGGGAGGAAGTCCGTCATGACGGGTTCGAAAGGGACGATCGGGGTAAGCGGCATCGATGATCCTCCGATCTAACCGTTACGAGACGGTTTCGTTTTTCTTGGCTGTCTTGCGGCGTTTTGGCTTGGGCCCTTCGCCGGCAGCGGCGGCAGGTTCCGCCGGCTTGGCGTTGGCTTTGCCCCTGGCGGTCTTCTTGGCCGGACCCGGGTCGGTCGCCACCGGCTTGGCCGCTTCGATGCTGGCCTGCAGGGCGGCCATCAAGTCGATCACATTCGTCTCCTGCTTCGCCGGAGCGATTTTGATCTCTTCGCCGGCCACCTTGTGCTCGATCAGATCGAGCAGCCGCTCGCGGTAGTCGTCCCCGTATTTTTTCGGCTCAAACGGCGTGGAGAGCTGCTCGATCAGCATTTGCGCCATGCCAAGCTCCTTATCGTTGACCTGGATATTTTCCGGAAGGTTCGGCACCTGGGAGACCGGGCGGATTTCGTCCGGGGTAAAACATCGTTTCGATAGCAAGGCACTCATCCAGCACGCGGATCGCCGCGAGGCTGCTCTTGGAGCGGATGGAGATTTTGGCGATCCCGATCTTGCCGCTCTGCTGCATTGCCTCTTTCAGCAGCTGGTATGCGTTACCCCCGGCCTGATCCGGAGCGAGGTAATACGTCTTCTGGAAGTAGATCGGATCAATTTCGGACAGATCGACAAAGTCGAGGATGGCAATCGCCTTGTTGGCCTGCTCGGTAATCTGCTCGAGCTCCTCTTTTTCAAACAAAACGAACTTTCCCTTCTCGTATTCATAACCCTTTGCGATTTCCTCCCAGCCTACTTCCTCGTCACAGACCGGGCATTTGCGGACGTAGGAGAGGGGGCTGCCGCACTCTTTATGGACGTACCTCATGGAAATATCTTTGTCCTCCGTAGCGGAGAACATTTTCACCGGGACGTGAACCAGGCCGAAGCTGATCGCTCCCTTCCAGACGGTATGCATAGTTATCGCTCCTTTAACGCTTTTTCCTACTAGTATGGGGAAAATATCCCGTTTCTATAAGGCCCGCCGCCGATTTGGCCAGGGAAAAAATGAATGGTTTAGCTGCCTGCAGGGCATATTGAACCCATGACCACATGCATGCTGTAGCGAGGAGGGAGCAAGGTTGAAGGACAGAAGACAGGACCCGGACGACGACAAGGAGCTGACGGTGGAAGCGCTCGAAAATTACGAGGCGGCCAGAGACGCGATCGAATCTTCGGATTATATCGATGCGGACAACGTCAACTGGCATAACGTAACCTCGCCGGATGAGGATATATCGCTGGATACCCATATGCTCGATATCGACCGGATGGTGAACGAGGGATTGGGCGGTGGCAACATTACGGCAGACAACGGCTACATCGGGGCGAGCACGACCGACACGATCGTCGTTGAGCCGGGCATGATCGGTCCCGCGCAAGAGGGAGATCCCGAGGAAGGCTGATGGCCCGGGCATGCTGAAATGTACAAGCAATAAAGATTTTCAAAGTATAAGATGCAGAAGAGCGGCAGGTCTCTAGCGAAGAATGCTAGGTTCTGCGCACAATGATAGCTTATGATTCTATTACACAGGAGGCTGAAACCAACATGGATGCTCAGCGCGCGCTGGATATTTATCAGGCTAAGGACACCATTCCCGTAAATCTGGAAGGGGTACCGGTATGGATAGAAAAGGTGGATGTGGACAACGGGGTGGCCACGGTTCAGGTCGGATCCCGGCCGACCAACACCCAAACGGTGAATGTGGAACGTCTAATGGAAGGATAAACCTGATTTCCCGTCATCCATATGGGATGAAGGAGAAGATGGATGTAAGGAAGCCGCTCGGGCTGCGGAGAGCATACTGCCGCCCTGGCGGCTTTTTGGCGTCTGCTGCTGACGGGAGCACGAATACGGCGCAGCGCAAAATCCCCGTATCAATCTCTGCAGGGGATAAGGTACAATGGACCTGCAAGCGGCCCATGTTCATCGGTTTTGGGAAAGGGAGCAGGGCGGCAGAGAGGAGCTGTGTACATATGGGAGGAAGTCCGGTGGTCGCTGCCGGCAGAACGGCGGAGGTTCTGTCCTATCAGCCAGGCCAGGTGCTGAAGCTGTACCGGGAAGGCATGCCGCGCGGTATGGCGGAAGAGGAATATCAAATCAGCTTGAAGGTGTATAACACAGGAGTGACGACACCCCGGCCGGTTCGGCTTGCGGAGCAAGGCTCCCGTTTTGGGGTGGTCTACGAGCAGGCGTCCGGCATAACGATGCTCCAGGCCATTTCCGTTAATCCGGACATCCTGCACGAAGAAGCAGCCCGGATGGCCAGGCTTCATCTGGAGCTGCATGCCCGGGACATTCACGATCTGCCGGAGCAGAAGACGGTTCTGAAAAACCGCATTCAGCATGCACCTTCCTTGGCGGAAGAGGAGAAGGAGCGGATTGTTGACTATTTGATGCAGCTTCCGGAAGGATCGAAGCTGTGTCATGGGGATTTTCATCCGGACAACATCATTCTCGGAGAGAAGGAATGGGTCATTGACTGGATGACCGGCATGCGCGGCAATCCGGCCGGAGACGTCGCCCGAACCTTGGTGCTGCTCCAAATGGGCACCATGCCCGACGGCACGCCGAATGAAGCTGTGAAACAGTTCGACCGGATGAGGGAGGAGCTCGTCAAGGAGTATACCCGGCAGTACATCGAAAGCGGGAGCCTCAGCCAAGCGGATGTGGATGCCTGGCGGCTGCCGGTGGCGGCGGCCCGGCTGACGGAATGGATTCCCGAAGCCGAGAAGGCCAATCTGCTCGCTTTGGTGCGCGAGGCATTGGACGGATCTGTGACATAAATTCAGTTGGACAAAAGTGGCATATAGCAGCAAGGGCGGTTCCGGCTTCAGCCGGACCGCCTTTTCGTATTTTCTATGGCAGTATGGAAGCGATGAGGGCTACACCGCGTTCTGAAGCAGCAGGGAACCGGGAACGTCGATCCGGTATCCTTTGACCAGCGTCTCCCCATTGGTCGTATCGGTCTCGTAGTGCCGCTGGAACCCGAGCTTCTCATACAGCTTCACCGCAGAGGCCATCATGTCGGAAGTGTGGAGATTCAGCGTCGTGGCTCCAAGCTCCAGCGCACGGCGTGCCGCTTCCCGGATGAGCGCGGTGGCCACCCCGCGTCCTCTCGCGGAAGGATGAACGGCCAGGAGGCGGATGATCGGCGAGTGAATCCCCATCTCCGGATTGCCGTAAGCGGCTTCCGAGGAGAGGAACATCTGGACGCTTCCGACGATCCGGCCGTCGATTTCGGCAACGATTCGGGCATAGGGAGCATTTCCATACACTGAATTCCGGATGGAGTCCCGGTACTGCTCCCACCGTTCCTGGGGCATATCAAAGGCATACTGCTGATAGGATTCCAGCATCACTTCGGCAATCAATTCGCGTTCGGAATCCTTGGCGTCCCGGAGGATCAATTCTTCTGGATTCATCGCTTTCACTCCTTTTGGAAGGGATTCAGGTAATTTGGTGTGAGCTAAGTATAGCAGGTAATACCTACTATTCGCATCGGAAAATAAAATAATTAATTCAGATATCAAAAAAATCTATAAGCTTTCAGGCTTCGCCATGGCCGCGAGGGCAGACCCGAGTACATCCCTTCGGGCCCGAAAATAGGCGTCACTTCGGCCTTTTCCCACCCTGGAGGAACAGCCTGTTACGAAAATAAACGATTGACAATAATTTGCCAACTGCCTAAGATAAGGATAATTTATACCCTGTTTCAGGTTTAAAACCACCTAAATTCATTGGAATAATGAGTGATAAAACTTCGGGGGTGTTACCTTGAACATCGAAAACATTGAGGCTTTTGTGTACATCAACCATTACGGCAGCTTCAACAAGGCGGCGGATGTACTGTTCCTGTCGCAGCCCACAGTCACCGCTCGCATTCAATCGCTTGAACGCGAGCTCGATTGCCGGCTGTTCGACCGTCTGGGCAAACAGATCCATCTGACGGAAAAAGGCAAGCAGTTTCTCCCCTATGCCCAGCAAATTCTCCAGACCTACCAGAAGGGCAAGCATCACCTCCAATCCAAACGGGCCATGCCCAACGAACTGCGGATCGGCAGCACCGTCTCAGTATCCAATTATTTGATGCCCCATTTGCTGATGGGACTGACCCGGCGTTTTCCCGAAATCAAATTCAAGCTGACCACGGCGCCGACCGACGAGCTGGCCGCCAAGCTGTCCGCGGGGGAGCTCGACCTGGCCTTCGTTCGCAAAATGATGAATCCGGCGTTCCAGTCCTATCCTTTTTACGAAGACCCCATTCGCCTGTATGTCTACCCCGATCACCGTCTCGCCTCGGCCGGCCGGGCGTCGATCCGGGAAATCCGTCACGAAACGCTGGTGTTTTTCGAGTGCGGTTCCCTGGACTGGCTGCGGATTCACCGGGTGTTCGAAAGCCTGGATCAGCCGCCAAACATCGTCTATCAGGTCGACAACTCCGAGACGGCGAAGAAGCTCGTTCTGGAGCGGGCGGGCATCTGCTTTCTTCCCGGCCTCTGCGCAAGGCAGGAGGAGGAGATGGGCAGCCTCGTTCCCGTGGACATCACCGAAACGGCGGGCGTCTCCCTGCAGACCAACCTGATTTCGCTCACCGGCGAGAACACGGATATCCTTGAATTTCTGCTGGATTTGAAGCAATCGTCCATCCCATTAATGAATTACATGATCGGATAGAAAAACTCTATTAGACGCGTTGTGCAAATCGCGGTAAAGTTAGTGACAACATAATCCTTACTAAATCTATAGGAATTATCAATCAAGGAAAAATGGGAGCCATATGAAAGGGGATGAGGTCGTGAGAAAAACATTAGCAGTCGTTGCAGGGATCATGCTGGCAGGGGTGATTGCCGGGTGCGGATCCGGATCGAAGGGCGGGGAAACGTCCGCGGATACGGCGGCGAACGCCGCAGGAGGAGCCGTCAAAAAAATCGTCGTAGGCACAGGCACGGCCTTTCCGAAAATTTGCTTTATCGATGAGAACGGAAAGCTGACCGGCTTCGACGTAGAACTGGTGCGCGAGATCGACAAGCGCCTGCCGGACTACGAGTTCGATATCCAGACGCAGGAATTTTCCAATCTGCTGCTCAGCCTGGAGACGAGGAAGATCGATTTTGTGGCGCATGAAATGGAGAAAAACCCGGAGCGGACGGAAAAATATCTTTTTAACAAAGAGCCGTATGCGCACTGGAGAAACAAGATCATCGTCGCCAAGGACAACGATTCGATCCACTCGCTGGACGACTTGAAGGGCAAAAAAGTGTTAACCGGCGCTACAAGCGCGGAAGCCCAAATTCTCGAGAACTACAACAAGGAACATGATAATGCAATCCAAATTGTCTATCAAAACGGCGCCGCCAACGATACCGTGAATCAAATTACGACCGGACGGGTGGACGCGACAATCGGAGCGGACTTCTCGCTGCCGCTGATCGACCCGCAGGGCAAGCTCAAAGTCACTGGCGACGATCTGTCCGAGCATGACATTCTGTTCGTCTTCCGCAAGGACGATCCGGAAGAGCAGAAGCTGGCCGATGCGGTCGACGGGGCGATCAAGGAGCTGAAGCAGGACGGAACGCTTGGCAAGCTGAGCAAGGAATGGCTCGGCAGCGACTTTACGGCGGATAAATAGTCCGGATTAAACCAGGAAGGGGGCAGGTTGTAATATGGGTGCACCGTTCGATTTCTCATTTGTGTTCAGCTTTTTTCCGAAGCTGGCATCGACGCTGGGCATCACCTTGCTGATCGTCGCAGGCTCGCTGGTGGTGGGGATGCTGGTCGGTTTTCTGATCGCCCTTCCCCGGCTGTACCGGATACCGGCGCTGCGCACGTTCTCCCAGGTGTACGTCTCGTTCTTTCGGGGTACACCGATTCTGATCCAGCTGTTCCTGTTCTACTACGGACTGCCGGAGATCCTGAAGCTCATCGGAATCGACATGTCAAAAGCGCCTGTGCTCGTGTTTGTCATCCTGACGTACGGTCTTCACACCGGAGCCTTCATGTCGGAGATGATCCGGGCGTCGGTCATGGCGGTGGACCGAGGGCAGCTTGAGGCGGCTTATGCCGTGGGGATGACAGGCCGTCAGGCGTTTACCCGGATCGTTCTGCCCCAGGCGCTGGCGATCGCCGTCCCGGTATTCTCGAACCTGGTGATCGCCCTACTGAAGGATACGTCGCTGGCCTTCACGCTCGGCGTGATGGAGATGACGGGAAAAGCGCAGACACTCGGTTCGGTCACCCAGCATTTTATCGAGTCCTACATCGCTTTGGCGCTCATCTACCTGGTTGTGAGCTTTACGCTGGAAAAGGTGCTCAAAGCCGCGGAGGTCCGCCTTTTGCGGCATGAGCTTCCGGATACACCGGCACGTACCGGCTTCCGGATCCAAAAGAAAGGGTCCTACCGGCGCGTAGTCGCAGGGATCGGAACGGAAAAAGGAGGCGCTGAACTGTGAAAATCGACGTTGCGTTTATTTGGACCGCCTTTGTCCACCTGCTGTCCGCCATACCAACCACCCTTCTCATTACCGCCGTCTCTGTGACGGTCGGTTTTATCATCGGGCTGATCGGAGCCGTGGTGCGCATCTACAAAGTCCCGGTGCTCGGCCAGATCGCCACCGCTTATGTGACCTTCATCCGCGGTACGCCGATGCTCACGCACCTGCTGCTCATCTATTTCGGGCTGCCGGTCATCGTTGACGCGGTATCCGCCGCTCTTGGCCTAGGCTTCAAATCCTCATCCATTCCAATGATCGGCTTTGCCTTCATCTCTTTCTCCATCACGGCGGGGGCCTATATGTCCGAGGTGATTCGCTCCGGCCTGCTCGCCGTGAACCGCGGCCAGCTGGAGGCCGCCTATTCCATCGGCATGACGACGCCGCAGGCGCTGCGCCGCATCGTGCTGCCTCAAGCGCTGGCCGTCAGCCTGCCGAACCTGTCGAATTCGGTGATCGGAATGCTGCATGGCTCGACGCTCGCTTTTACCGTATCCGTCGTGGACATTAACGCCAAAGCGCAAATTGTGGCGTCGACCAATTGGAAGTTCTTTGAGGCGTACCTGGCGGCTGCGGCTATTTTCTGGGGGCTGACGCTTCTGATCGAGAGGCTGACGGCGCTGCTGGAGAAACGCATCAATCTGTACAATCGGGGGGGAGTGGCATGATCAAGCTTACGAATATATCCAAGTCTTTTGGCCGGAACCCGGTGCTGAAATCGATTGATTTGACCGTGAACAAAGGGGAAGTCGTCGTCATTCTGGGGCCGAGCGGCTCCGGCAAAACGACGCTGCTGCGGTGCGTGAACTATCTGGAGAAGCCGAGCGGCGGCGAGATCGCCATCGGCGACTTCCGGATGAACGCGGAGCATGCGGCAAAGAAGGACATCCACGCGCTCCGGCAAAAAACTGCGATGGTATTCCAGCAGTACAATCTGTTCAAGCATAAGACGGCGATCGAGAACGTAATGGAGGGCCTCGTCATCGTCAAAAAAATACCGAAGGACGAAGCGCGCAAGCGCAGCGCGGCGCTCCTGGAGAAGGTGGGGCTGGCGGGCAAGCTGGACGCCTATCCGAGCCAGCTGTCGGGCGGGCAGCAGCAGCGCGTCGGCATCGCCCGGGCGCTGGCGTTGGAACCGGAGGTCATCCTGTTCGACGAGCCGACATCGGCGCTGGATCCCGAGCTCGTCGGCGAAGTGCTGGAGGTCATCCGCAAAATTGCCAAGGAAGGCATCACCATGATCGTCGTGACGCATGAAATGGGCTTCGCCCGGGATGTGGCGAACCACGTCGTGTTCATGGACGGGGGAGTCATCGTGGAGGAAGGGCCGCCGGCCCAGCTGTTCAACCATCCCCGCGAGGAACGGACCAAGCAGTTTCTGAAGCGGATTACGCCGGAACTGAACTACAGCATTTAGGAGGAGAGCCATATGAGCATTACGATTAGCGTTCTGGATCAAAGCCCGGTTTATCCCGGAGAGACTTCAGCGGAGGCGTTCGAGCATACGATACGGCTGGCCCAGAAATCCGAGGCGCTCGGGTTCCGGCGGTTCTGGGTGTCGGAGCATCACGATTCCGATCATGTGGCCGGCTCTTCGCCGGAGGTGCTGATTTCTTACCTGCTGGCCAAAACCCAAACGATCCGCATCGGATCGGGCGGCGTGATGCTGCAGCATTACAGCCCGTATAAGGTGGCGGAGAACTTCAACGTGCTGGCGTCGCTGGCGCCGGGCCGAGTCGACCTCGGCATCGGCCGCGCGCCCGGAGGGCTGCCGCGGAGCACACAGGCGCTGCAGCGCGGAGCCGGGGATTCCGCTTCCCTGACAGATAAAATCGTGGAGCTGGGCAAGTACCTCCACAACCGGCTGGAAGCGGACCATCCGCTGCACGGGCTGCACGCCACGCCGCTGCCGGAAACGGCTCCCGAGCTGTACGTGCTGGGCGCCAGCGTAGGCAGCGCAGAGATTGCAGCCGGCCTGGGGCTGCCTTATGTATTTTCCCTGTTCATCAACGGGGATGAAGCGACCGCGCTGGCGGCCATCCGCGCCTACCGGGACGCATTTGACGATTCGCACGGAACCCGGCCACAGGTCATCGTAGCGTTGTCCGTCGTCGTGGCCGACAGCGTGGAAGAAGCTGCCGAGCTGGCCGGATCCCACAAGCTGGTGAAGATTCACCTCGCCAGCGGCCGTACGCTGACGGTCGGTACGCTGGAGCAGGCCGAGGAATTCGGCCGCCAGGCCAATGAGCCGTATACGGTCGAGGAGCAGGAGCCTTCGGTGCTGAAGGGCACGAAGGAAACCGTCCGAGAGAAGCTGCTTGAGCTTCAACAGGCGTCGGGGATCGATGAGTTCGTCGTCACGACTAACATCCAGCCTTTCGACAAGCGGCTCCGTTCGTTTGAACTGTTGGCGGAAGCGCTGGCCGAGGTGCCGGCGGAGGCTTGAGGCCATGAGCGGGGAAGGGTGCGAGTTGAATCCGCCTAAGTACCCATAGACACAAGTAAAAGGAGGATGGCGACATGCCAAGCGATGCTGTACGGATCCCCTCCGCCGCGGGGGTGGACCGCTTGATCGAAATCCGCCGGGAGCTGCACCGCTTCCCGGAGCTGTCCGGCGAGGAGCATCAAACGACGCGCCGGGTCCGGGGCTGGCTGAGCGAAGCAGGCATCCGGGTCCTGGACCTTCCGCTGGCCACCGGCGTGGTGGCCGAGGTCGGCGGCCTGCAGCCCGGGCCGGTCATCGCGCTGCGCGCGGACATCGACGCGCTTCCGATTCAGGAAGAGACGGGACTGCCGTTCGCGTCCGAGATTGAAGGCAGAATGCATGCCTGCGGGCATGATTTTCATACCGCCGCCCTAATCGGGACGGCGTACGCGCTGAAAGCCCGTGAAGACAGGCTTCGCGGCACGATCCGGCTGATCTTCCAGCCGGCCGAAGAGAAGGCGAAAGGCGCGAAGCAGGTCATCGGGAGCGGCGCGCTGGAAGGAGTGCAGGCCATCTTCGGCATGCACAACAAGCCCGATCTTCCTGTAGGGACGATCGGCATCAAGGAAGGACCGCTGATGGCGGCGGCCGACGGCTTCGTCGTCGAAGTCGCCGGGAAGGGCTCGCATGCGGCCGTTCCGGAGGCCGGGCTGGACCCGATCGTGACGGCTTCGCATATCATTACCGCGCTGCAGTCGGTGGTGAGCCGAAACATTAGCTCCCTGAGCAGCGCGGTGATCAGCGTCACGAAGCTGCACAGCGGAACGGCGTGGAACGTCATTCCGGAGCAGGCGCTCCTGGAAGGCACGATCCGCACGTTTGACCAGCAGGTGCGCGAGCAGGTGCTGGCGCGGTTCGAGCAGGTCGTCCGGGGCGTGGCGGAAGCCTTCGGCACCACGGCCGCGGTCCGCTGGATCGAAGGGCCGCCGCCGGTGGACAACGACCCTGCTCTGGCCGAGCTTGGCACAGCCGCAGCCGAGGCGGCGGGATATCGGGCGATCGTGCCGGTTCCTTCGCCTGCCGGGGAAGATTTTGCCGTCTACCAGCAAGCCGTTCCCGGGTTGTTCGTCTTCATGGGGACGAACGGCAAGCAGGAATGGCATCACCCCGCCTTTGACCTGGATGAGAATGCGCTCCCGGTCAGCGTCGCCTTTTTTACGCAGTTAGCCGAAGACGCCCTGGCGCATTTCGGCCACGGGGGTGCGTCGAAATAGCCATGGGAAAATGGTATGACGTCATTGTCGTAGGGGCGGGCTCGGTCGGCATGAGCGCTGGGTATTACCTGGCCCGCCGCGGAGTGAAGACGCTGCTGATCGATGCGTTTGACCCGCCGCATCAGGAGGGGAGCCACCACGGGGAACCGCGCCTGATCCGGCACGCTTACAGCGGCGATCCGGTTTATACGGAGATGGCGATCCGCGCACACCGACTCTGGAACGAAGTCGAGGACCTGACCGAGACGAAGCTGCTCGTCCAGTCCGGCGTGCTGAACCTCGCCGACAGCGGCCTGTATTCCTACAGGGAGCGGATCGAGCTGGCCAAGCGGCACGGGATTCATCCCGAGTGGCTGGACGCGGCGGAGATCCGCAGACGCTGGCCCGAGCTGAGCGTACCGGATTCGTTCGAGGCGATGTATGAGCCGGCCGCCGGATATCTGCACAGCGAGCGCTGCGTCGGAGCTTACCGCAAGCTGGCTCTCTCCAAAGGGGCGGAGCTGCTGACTTACGCGAAGGTCCGGGGCATCGAAGCGCATCAGGACGGGGTCACTGTGTCGACAAAGGAAGGCACTTACCATGCCTCGTTTGCGGTTCTGAGCGCCGGCGCCTGGTTCGGCACGCTGTCCCCGTTCGTGAACCTTCCGGTTCGAGCCGTCCGCAAAACGGTGGGCTGGTTCGAGACGAACACCCCTGCTTTCGATAACGGACGGTTCCCCGGGTTTACGCTGAATGCGCCGGAGGGCTCTTATTACGGCTTTCCGAGCATCGGCGGGGCCGGACTCAAAATCGGCCGGCACGACACCGGGCATGCCTGGCAGCCGGGCGAGGAGCTGGCACCCTTTGGCTCGCTCCCCGAGGACGAAGGCGACTTGAGGCGCGCCTTGGATGCCTACATGCCGGGAGCTTCGGGCCGGTTGAAGCGGGGAGTGGTATGTAAATACGAAATGTCGCCCGACGAGGGCTTTATCATCGACCGGCATCCAGAGCACCCGCAAGTGTGGGCAGCGGGCGGATTTTCGGGGCATGGCTTTAAATTTTCGAGCGCGGTCGGCAGCCTGCTGGCGGACCTGATCTTGGACGGCCGCAGTCCGCACAATATCGCGCCGTTCTCCCTGTCCCGGTTTCATCCATCGCCCGCCGACACGCCAACATCACCCGTATCCTAATCAGTTGGAAGGAGCGTTCATATGAGCGAGGTTCAAATTGACAAATTCAGCGGCACACACCGTCAACTGCTCGCAGCCATCGAAGGTCTGAGCGAGGAGCAGCTGACCTGGAAGCGGGCGCCGGAAGTATGGAGCGTGCAGGAGGTCCTCTCGCACCTGACCGATCACAGCATCGTGACCTCGTTTCGCATCCGCGACATTCTTGCGGGCACGGCAGCGCAGCTGCCGGCGTTCGAACAGGACGCCTGGGTCAGCGGCCAGCATGCCAATCAAGGCGGCACGCCGGAAATCCTCGATGCTTTCCATGCGCTGCTCACGTATAACACGCTGCTGCTCCAGCGGCTTACGCCCGAAGACCTGGCGAAAACCGGCGTGAATCCTAGAGGTCAAACCGTCAGCGTCGCCGATCTGGTCAACGGATTTATCCGGCACGTGGAGAACCACCTTGGGCAAATCGAGCGCATTAAGCAGGCGGCAGCATTGGTCTAAGCCCTTTTCAGGTGGGAGGACTGAATTTTTATCCATAATAGAGTCGCTTTTTAAATAAGGAGGATGGAAGAGATGGCCAAGAAAAGACAGTTGAAACTCGGCGCGCTACTGCACGGTGTCGGAGGAGGAACCTCCATGTGGCGCCATCCGGATGCCCAGCCCGACGCAAGCGTCAATTTTGAGATTTACAAACGGTGGGTCCAAAAAGCCGAGGAAGGGAAGATGGACCTCATCTTTATCGCGGACGGCTTGTATATTAACGAAAAATCGATCCCGCATTTTCTGAACCGTTTTGAGCCGATCACGATTCTAAGCGCGCTCGCGTCCGTCAGCAAGAACATCGGGCTTGTCGGCACGTTATCCACCTCCTACAGCGAGCCCTTTACCGTATCCCGCCAGTTCGCTTCGCTCGATATGATCAGCGGCGGGCGCGCCGGCTGGAACATCGTGACGTCTCCGCTGGAAGGGTCGGCACTGAACTACAGCAAGAAGGAGCATCCCGAACACGATAAGCGTTACCGGATCGCGACCGAATTTCTGGAAGTGGCCCGGGGGCTGTGGGATTCGTGGGAGGACGACGCGTTTGTGCGGAACAAGGAAACCGGGGTATTTTTCGATCCGGAGAAAATGCACACCTTGAACCATGAAGGCGAGTTTTTCTCGGTCAAAGGACCGCTGAACATCGCCCGCTCCAAGCAGGGGCAGCCGGTTATCTTTCAGGCGGGCTCGTCCGAGGTCGGCAAAAACTACGCTTCGAAGGAAGCGGACGCCGTCTTTACGGGGCACGAAAAGCTGGCGGATGCAAAAGCCTTTTATCAGGATGTCAAAACCCGAGCCGCCTCTTTTGGACGCAATCCGGACGACGTGCTGATCTTCCCGGGCATCAGCCCAATTATCGGCAGCACGCCGGAGGAAGCCGAGCGGAAATATCAGGAGGTTGCCAGCCTGGTGACGATCGAAAATGCGCTGAACTACCTCGGCCGGTTTTTCGAGCATCACGACTTTTCCCAGTATCCGCTTGACGAGCCGTTCCCGGATCTCGGTGATCTCGGCAAGAACAGCTTCCAGAGCGGTACGGACAAAATCAAAAAGGATGCCAAGGAAAAAGGCCTGACGCTCCGGCAGGTGGCGTTGCAGTCGGCCACACCTCGCGGCAATTTTATCGGAACCGCGGAGCAGGTTGCGGACCGAATTCAGGAGTGGTACGAGGAAGGAGGGGCCGACGGCTTCATGATTACGGCCGCCGTGCCGAAAGGGCTGGAGGAATTCGTGGACCAGGTGGTGCCGATTCTGCAGGAACGCGGTATTTACCGGACCGAATACGAGAGCGACACGCTGCGCGGCAATCTCGGGCTGGCGGTGCCGGAGAACCGGTATGCCGGAGCCAAGGCCGCGGCCGGACGTTCTTAAAGGAGCGGACGATGATCGGGCTGACACAGGCGGATGAACTGATGGAATTTGCCGGAGGGCTCCGCGAGGAGCTCGTCCGGATTCGCCGGGACCTGCACCGCCATCCTGAGCTGCTGTACGATGTGGCCCGCACCTCGGGCATTGTGGCCGGCCTGCTGGAATCCTGGGGGATCGAGGTCAGGCGCGGCGTCGGCAAGCACTTTGGCATGGGGGTCGTCGGAACGCTGCACGGTACCGGCGGCAGCGGCCCAACCCTGTTGCTTCGCGCCGACATGGATGCCCTTCCGATCCAAGAGGAGAATGACGCCGAGTACCGCTCGATCCATGAAGGCGTTATGCATGCCTGCGGCCATGACGCCCACACGGCGATGCTGCTCGGCGCGGCACGAACGCTGGCAGCGCACCGGCACCGGATCCGGGGCACGATCCGGTTCGTGTTTCAGCCGGCGGAGGAAGGCGCGCTGCGAAGCCCGCTGGACGGGCGGCTGCTGTCGGGCGGACGCGACATGATCGAGGACGGTGTGCTGGACGGCGTCAACCAATGCTTCGCGCTGCATGTCATGCCGGAGCTGCCCGTCGGCACACTGGGCGTGCATCCGCGCGAGGCGATGGCGGCTTCCAGCCATTTTACCGTCCGGTTTCAGGGCGCGTCCGGCCATCACAGCGCCCCGCACCAAGCGGTGGACGCGCTGCAGATGGCGGCGCGGTTCGTCACCGAGGTGAACGGCCTGATGGCGAACCGGGTCAATCCCGCGGAAGCGGCCGTTCTCGCCTTCGGCACGCTGCATGCCGGGTCGGCCGTGAACGTCATTGCAGCCGACAGCGAGCTGCGAGGGACCTTCCGGGCCTTCCGGAAGGAAACCGTTGCGGCGATCACGGAAGGGCTTCGGCGTCTGGCCGCCACCATCGCGGAAGCGTCCGGCGGAAGTTACGCCATGGAGCTGCGCGAGGGCATCGCCGTCGTGAATGACGAGGCCGCCGTCCGGCGGATCATGGCTGCGGCGCGGCAGGTGCTCGGCGAGGAGCATGTGAGCTACCTCGATCCGCCCAGCCTGGCCGGCGAAGATTTCGGCTGGTACCTGGACCGCGTTCCCGGTGCTTTTGCCTTTATCGGCTGCGGGAACAAGGAAGCGGGAATCGTGCATGCGATCCACCAGCCCCGGTTTGACCTCGACGAGAACGTCCTGGTGCACGGGGTCCGGATATTTGTGAAATTGGCAGTCTCAACCCCATCCCATGAGGAGGAATGATGATGACGAAAATAGCATTTATTGTGGGGAGCCCGACGCATGGGTCCCGCCTGTTCGCTTTGACCCAGTTTTTCGAGGATCGGCTGGCGCTGGCCGGATACGGGATCGATTTCATCTCGGCGGCGGATTTGCCGGCAGAGGATTTGCTCCGCGCAGATTTCAACAGTCCGGTGATCCGGCAGGTGATTGCGGCCGTGGAAGAAGCGGACGCAGTCATTATCGCGAGCCCGGTATATAAAGCTTCCTACTCGGGGGCGCTGAAGACGATTCTGGACGTCATTCCGCAAAAAGGCCTGCAGGGCAAACTGGTGCTGCCGCTGTTTATCGGGGGCACGATCGCCCATCTTCTGGCCGTGGATTATGCCCTGAAGCCGGTGGTAGCCGCACTGGGAGGCACGCATATTCTTGGCGGTGTATTCGCCGTAGACGGATGGATCACGCGTCTGGAGAACGGCGGTTTCGAGATCAAGGAAGAACTGAGAGATCGCCTGGAATCCGCTTTAACCGAGCTTCGCAGCGAGCTTACCCGTTACGCAGTATTAACGCCGGCTGAAGAGCAGGCAGTCTGACCTCTATTTCATACCCCCTGTACTCCACATATAATACAGAGCTGCCCGAAACAACCCTGAGAACCGCGGTCCGCCAAGCACGGATCGGGGTTTTTCACATACCCGGAAAAGCCAGCAGTGTAAAGCCTTATAGAGAATGGAAAAGCCTGAATAGAAGATTTTAATACGATATTGTAGCCCGAAAGGCATAGATGGTACAGTATCAGCAATAATCCCGACTATACTCATTGGAAAAATAATATTGAAACCGTCGAGGGTCATCTTTGGAGTCATTTCAAGCATCAACCCAAATTAAAAAAGATGGAGTGAGTGAACTATGGGCAAAAACAGACAGCTTCGACTGGGGGCCACCATACACGGGGTGGGCAGCAGCCACACCGCCTGGAGACATCCGCAAATTCCTTCGGATGCGAGCGTAAACATCTCGTTCTATACACAGCAGGCACAGAAGGCGGAAGAGGGCAAGTTCGATTTTGTTTTCATTGCCGACGGCCTGTATATCAACGAAAAGTCGATTCCGCACTTTTTGAACCGGTTTGAGCCGATTACGATCTTGTCCGCGCTCGGCGCAGCCACTTCCCGGATCGGGCTTGTCGGCACGCTGTCGACCTCTTACAGTGAGCCGTTTACGGTCGCCAGGCAGTTCGCCTCCATCGACCACATCAGCGGCGGGCGCGCGGGATGGAACGTGGTAACTTCACCACTGGAGGGCACCGCGCTGAATTTCGGCGGCCGGCCGCATCCGGCCCATTCCGAGCGGTACCGGATCGCGGAAGAGTATCTTGAGGTGGTCAAAGGGCTGTGGGACTCTTGGGAAGATGATGCCTTTGTGCGGGATAAGGAGAGCGGGGTGTTCTTCGACCCGGACAAATTGCACCGGCTGAACCATGAAGGGGAGTTCTTCTCTGTGCAGGGGCCGCTGAACATTGCGCGCTCCCGGCAGGGGCAGCCGGTCGTGTTCCAGGCGGGCTCCTCGGACAGCGGCCGCAGCCTGGCGGCGAAAACGGCGGACGCCGTGTTCACCGGCCCGGAGACGATCGAGGAAGCCAAGGCTTTTTACCGGGACGTGAAGCAGCGGGCAGCCGCACTCGGGCGCGCTCCGGAGGAAATTCTGATCTTTCCGGGCATCGGGCCGATCGTGGGCCGCACAGAGGAAGAAGCCGAGCGCAAATACCAGGAAATCGCCGGGCTGGTGACGATTGAGAAGGCTTTGGAATACCTTGGACGCTACTTCGAGCATCACGACTTTTCCCAATACCCGCTGGATGAGCCGTTTCCCGACCTGGGTGACTTTGGCTCGAACAGCTTCCGCAGCACGACCGACCGTATCAAGAGACGCGCCAAAGAGGAGAACTTGACGCTGCGTGAAATAGCGCTGCAGGAAGCGACGCCGCGGACGGTGTTTATCGGGACGCCGGAGAAGGTGGCGGATGTGGTGCAGCAGTGGTTTGAGGAAGAGGCCGCCGACGGCTTTATTATCGGATCGGGCGTGCCGGGCGGATTGGACGATTTTGTCGAGCTGGTGGTGCCGATTCTGCGCGAGCGGGGGCTGTTCCGCACGGAATACGAGGGAGATACGCTGCGGGGAAATCTGGGCCTGCCGGTGCCGGAGAACCGCTATTCGAAGCAAAAGGCGCTGTCCTAAACGGGACGGGGTCTCTGCCAATCTGCGGAGTCCCTGCACCCTGCATGCAAACGATATTTGGATCTGAAGGGAGTCTGAGAGAGATGAAGTTTTATTCGAAAAACAGGCGTAAATCGGCAGCAGCCGCTCTGCTGGTCATGGTTATGCTGCTGTCCGCTTGCGGAGGCAAGCAGACGGCCTCCCAAGGGCAGACGGATAGCGGGGCGGCACCAGCCGTACAGGGAGCATCCGCCAAGGGAGGGGAGCTCACCTACGCTCTGGCGACGTCGCCGGATACGCTGGACCCGCACCGCAGCGGCCTGGCCGTCGCGGTCCGCGTCATCCGCACCATCTACGATAGTCTGGTCGTTCAGCTGCCGGACAATACGATCAAGCCGTGGCTGGCGACGGAATGGACCATTTCAGACGATGGGCTTAGCTACACGTTTAAGCTGCGGAAGGACGTCAAGTTCCAGGACGGAACGCCGTTTAACGCCGAGGCGGTCAAGTTTAACTTCGACCGGATTCTGGACCCCGCCACCAAGGCGGCGAATGCGGCCGCCCTGCTTCAGCCCTACAAGTCCTCCGAGGTCATCGACGAGTACACGATCAAGCTGAATTTGTCGACGCCCTCACGTGCTTTTCTGGGCAACCTGAGCCAGGCGCTGCTTGGCATTGTGTCACCGACTGCAGCCAAGCAATACGGGGATCAGCTGGGGCAGCATCCGGTAGGCACGGGGCCGTTCAAATTCGTCAAGTGGGATGAGAATGCCGACATCAAGGTCGAGCGCAATCCGGACTACGCTTGGGCGCCGGAGATCGTGACCAATACGGGGGCGCCTTACCTGGACGGCATCGATTTTAAAATCGTACCCGAAGAGGCCACCCGGATCGGCAGCGTGCAGAGCAATCAGGTGCTGGCCGCCGAGACGGTGCCGCCTCAGAACATCCTGACCTTGAAAAAGGATCCGAATTTTCAGCTGCTGCAGGCAAATACGCTCGGCCTGCCGTACACACTGTTCTTCAACCAGGAGCGCGCGCCGTGGAACGAGCTGAAGGCAAGGCAGGCGGTGCAGCTGGCCGTGGACGTGGACGCCATCGTCAAAACGCTGTACCTGGGCACGTACGAGCGGGCCTGGTCCCCGCTGACCCCGGGCACCTTCGGTTATGACCCGTCGCTGGAAAACTCGGTCAAACCGGATATCGCCAAAGCCAATCAGCTGCTTGACGAGTTGGGATGGGTCAAGGGAGCGGACGGCGTCCGGGCCAAGGACGGGAAGAAACTGACCTTGCACTACGTTGACGGCACGCCAAACCGGGAGAAACGCAACGACATCGCGGTCATGGTGCAGCAGCAGCTGAAGCAAATCGGCGTGGACGTTGAGGTCGAGATCACGAAGGATGTCCGCACTGTGGTCTACACCAACGGAAACTATGATTTGTACGGCAACAGCCAGGTTAACTCCGATCCGAACGCGCTGTACTCCTTCTACCATTCCTATGATCCAAAGAGCCGGCCGACACTGCCGAGACTCGCCAGTCCGGAAGTCGACAAGTGGCTGGAAGAGGGACGGGTCGAGAAGGACGATGCCAAGCGCGAGGAGCTGTACCAAAAAATTCAGCATTATATCATCGACAATGCGGTCATTCTGCCGATTTACGTCTTCCCGTATACGGTGGCCGCTTCCAAATCGGTACAGGGACTTACCTTTGATTCCCTCGGGTATCCGCTGTTCAACGACGTATCTTTGCAAAAATAGAAAGGAGGCTTGAGGCGGCATGCTGTGGATGGTAACCCGGCGCCTTTTAACGTCGCTCCTCGTCATTATCGGCTCGCTCGTTTTGGTGTTCACGATCCTCTACGTTCTTCCCGGGGATCCGACCGACAACATGGTCGATCCCTCGATGGCGACGCCGGAGGTCATCGCGAACTTAAGGCATCAGCTGGGTGTGGATCAGCCGTTTCACATCCAGCTGCTCCATTATTTCGGGAGCATCCTGCAGGGGGATTTCGGCAAATCCCTGCTGAACTCCGATCCGGTGCTGCCCAAAATCGCCGAGAGCTTCCCCGCCACCCTGGCCCTGACCGGAGCCAGCGTGCTGGTGTCCGTAACCGTGGGTCTGCTGCTGGGCGTACTGTCTGCCATTCACCGGAACGGGGCGATTGACATCATCGCCCGCGTCATCGGGCTGTTCGGCATCTCCATGCCAACCTTCTGGTCGGGCATCCTGCTCATCCTGATTTTCTCCATTACGCTGGGCTGGTTTCCGGCGATGGGATCGGACGGGTGGCGGACGCTGGTTCTGCCCGCACTGGCGCTTGGCACGGTCGGGAGCGGCTTTATTATCCGGATGGTCCGCAACAGCATGCTGGAGGTCATCAGCGAACAGTTCATCGTGACGCTTCGTTCCAAGGGCTTGGCGGAGCGGGCGGTCATGTACCGTCACGCGCTGCGCAATGCGCTGATACCGGCCGTCACCATGACGGGCATGCTGATCGGTGACATGCTGGCCGGCACGGTTGTCGTCGAGACGGTGTTTTCCCGCCAGGGCATCGGCCGGATCATTTCGGACGCGATCATGGCCAAGGATCTCCCGGTGGTCCAGGGCGTCATTTTGTTCTCAGCCATCATCTATACGCTGGTTAACCTGCTGGTGGATCTGTCCTATACGCTGATCGATCCGCGCGTGAGACGTTCAACTTAAACCTTGGGAGGGAGCAGATATGAGGGAGGCAGTATCCGCCAAGACGGTCTGGCGCGAGCGGAAGCTTGCGGCCGCGGCCGCACCGAAAATCCGTAAGTTCACGGCAAGCGACCTGTTCCTGGTGGCGGCCGGATTAATCATTCTGTTTGTGGCGGCCTGTGCCATCGTGCCGCAGTGGATTGCGCCTTACGCCCCGACGGAGATGCGGACGGACAGCATCATGCAGGCGCCAAGCGGCGCGCATCTGTTCGGCACGGACTATTTCGGCCGGGATATTTTCAGCGTGGTCGTGTACGGGAGCCGGGATTCGCTCTTTATCGGCTTTGCATCCGTCCTCGTCGGCGGCCTGCTTGGAGGAACGATCGGGGCGCTGTCCGGTTATGCGGGCGGCTGGATTGACACGGCGATCATGCGTCTCAATGACGTGCTGATGACGATCCCGGGCATCCTGCTGGCGCTGGCCATCGCCGGCGCGCTCGGCCCGAGCCTGTTTAACATCGTGCTGGCGGTAGCCGTATCCTCCGTGCCGGGTTATGCCCGGGTGATGCGGGCGCAGGTGCTGAGCATCAAGAGCCGGACGTTCGTCAAAGCGTCGGTATCCATCGGCGCTTCGCCGCTGCGCGTGTTCTGGAAGCATGTGCTGCCGAACAGTCTGTCTCCGCTGCTGGTCATGGCAGCTATCGGTATCGGGACGTCCATTCTGACGGGATCGGGCCTGAGCTTTCTGGGCCTCGGGGTTCTGCGCGAGGTTCCGGACTGGGGGACGCTGCTCTCCCAAGGCAGAGGCTATTTGACCGCGGCTTGGTGGATCTGCACCTTCCCGGGATTGGCCATCACCGCCTTCGTGTTGTCTGTCAACATTATTGGCGATCGGCTCCGGGACCATTTCGATCCGAAGAAAGTCACCCAGCGCTAAAGGAGGGAAGCATCAATGAGCACATTGCTTGATATCCGGGAGCTGTCCGTCGATTTTACGACCCGAAAAGGGACGCTGCAGGCGATCCGGGACGTGACGCTGTCTATCGAAGCCGGGGAAACCGTCTGCCTCGTCGGGGAGTCGGGAAGCGGCAAGACGGTGGCCTCCAAAGCGATCATGCGTCTGATCGACCATGAGAACGGGCGCATCAGCGGAGGAAGCCTTCTTCTGGACGGGACGGACCTGGCAGGCCTGCCGGAGGCCGAACTGCGCCGGATTCGCGGCAAACGGATGGCGATGGTGTTCCAGGAGCCGATGGCGGCCTTCGATCCGGTCTTTACGATCGGGCAGCAAATTCAGGAGACCATCTTGCAGCATGAGAAAGTTTCCAAGCGGGAGGCCCGGGAGCGCGCCGTCCGGCTGCTGAAGCGGGTCGGCATTCCGGAGCCGGAGCTGCGGCTGAAGCAGTATCCGGGCGAGCTGTCCGGCGGGATGCTGCAGCGGGCCATGATCGCCATGGCGCTGTCCTGCGGGCCGGACCTGCTCATCGCGGATGAGCCGACCACCGCGCTGGACGTCACGATCCAGGCGCAAATTTTGCGCCTGCTGAAAGAACTGCAGTCCGAGCTCGGCATGTCGATCCTGCTGATCACCCATGATCTCGGAATCGCCGCCGAAATTGCCGACCGGGTGGTCGTCATGTATGCCGGCGAAATCGTCGAGGAGGCGCCGGCTTCCGAGCTGTTCCGCCTTCCGCGCCACCCGTATACGCGGGGCCTGCTTCGTTCCGTCGCGACGCTCGACACGGTCCGCGGCACGAAGCTGCATTCCATCGAAGGGTCGATCCCGAGCCTGGCTGCACTTCCGCAGGGCTGCCGCTTTCACCCGCGCTGCCCCTTTGCCACGGAGCGCTGCACGCAGGAAGCGCCGGTCTTAACCGGATCCGGCGAGCGCCGGAGCGCCTGCTGGCATGCGGAGGAGCTGGTTCAGTCGGAGGGCTGGATGGCCCCTGCCGTGCCGGCGGGCTCCGGTGCAGTTGAGGGTTCGGGTACAGCTGCAGGTTTCGGTGCGGCGGCGGCATCCAATGCGATGGCTGCTTCCGGTGCAGCTGCAGGTTCTGGCGACCCGACGGCTTCCACCGAGACGGCTGCTTTACGCGTTACACGGGAAGGTGGCGCAGAAGAGAACAATGAAGTACGCGGCGAAGCCGGCTCAGCCGGGGCAGCGGAAGAAGCGGATGCTTTGTTTACCGTAGATCACCTGAAAAAGTATTACCCGGTGCATGGCGGAGGCATCGGCAAAGCGAAGAAGCTGATCCGCGCTGTGGACGACGTCAGCTTTACGATCCGCAAGCGCGAAACCTTCGGCCTGGTCGGCGAGTCCGGCAGCGGAAAGTCGACGCTGGGCCGGGTGCTCCTCCAGATGGAGCGTGCCACGGCAGGGACGGTTCTTTTTGACGGCAAGGACCTGACGAACCTGGGAGGACGTGAACTGCGCGCCGCCCGCCGGCATATGCAGACGATCTTCCAGGATCCGTACGGATCGCTGGATCCGCGCTGGAAGATCGGCGACAGCATCGCCGAGCCGCTTAAGGTACACGGTCAGGGGCAGCGCTCCCCGGCCGACATCAGCCGCCGCGTCAGTGAGCTGCTGGAGCTGGTGGGGCTCGACAAGTCATGGGCGCAGCGGTATCCGCACGAGTTCTCCGGCGGGCAGCGGCAGCGGATCGGCATCGCCCGCGCGATCGCCCTGAACCCGCGGTTCATTCTCGCCGACGAAGCCGTATCCGCGCTGGACGTATCGGTTCAGGCCCAGATCATCAATTTGCTGCAGGACCTGCAGCAAAAGCTGGGGCTGACCTACCTGTTCATCGCCCATGGCCTGCAGGTTGTCCGGCATCTGTCGGACCGGATCGGCGTGATGTACCTCGGGAAGCTCGTGGAGATCGCACCGAGCGAGTCGCTGTTTCTCGCCCCGGCCCACCCGTATACCCAGGCTCTGATCGAGGCCATACCGCAGACCACGCCCCGCCAAGGCCAGCCGGCCGGAAGCCTGGAGGGGGAGATTCCCTCGCCGGCCAATCCGCCATCGGGCTGCCGGTTCCATACCCGGTGTCCGTTTGCCACAGACCGCTGCCGGCAGGAGGAGCCGGGGCTGCGCCAATTGGACAGCGGTCACCATGCGGCCTGCCATTATGCGCTGTGACGGGATGGCCGCCACCTGAACGGGAGGTTATGAATTGTCAGTCACGATGAATGCTGCCGCGGCAAAGGCCGAAGAGGGGCAGGGCAGTCTGCCGTTTTGGCCGGTTCTGTTTACCCTGTTCTGCGGTTCCTTTGTCGGCATGTATCCCATGGTTTCCTTAAACGTTTCGCTGCCCGGCTTTATCGGCATCTTTCACACCGGCCTCGGGACCGTGCAGTGGATCATTACGGGCTTTACGCTGGCCTTCGGCATGATTGCTCCCGTCAGCGGCTATCTCTCCAGCCGTTTCGGCGGCAGGCGGATGTTTCTGCTGTCGCTGGCCGGAATCACCGTGAGTTCCGTGATGTGCTCCCTGTCCTGGAATATTCATGCACTGATTTTTTTCCGCATTTTGCAGGGCTTATGGTGCGGACTGATTCAGCCCGTGTCCCTTGCTATGATTTATCAGACGCTGCCGCGAGGAAGACAGCCTCTAGCGGTCAGCGTCTGGTCGTTTTCGACGGTGCTTGGCACGGCGGTGGGCCCCTCGGTCAGCGGGTGGCTTCAACAGCACGACTGGCACCTGATTTTTCTCGTGACGCTGCCGGCCGGCATTCTGGCCTGGTTGGCTGGCCGTATCCTGCTCCCGAAGGATATCCGGGGTCCGCAAAAGCGTCTGGATGCGGCCGGACTCCTGCTGGCGACCGCGGGCAGCCTTGCCATCCTGCTGCTGTTCGGCAATCTGCACGCCTGGGGCATGCGGTCGGTCTGGACGTGGGGCTGCCTCCTGATCGGCGGCGCATGCTCCGCTCTTTTCATTCGGCTCGAGCTGCGCGTGAAGGAACCGCTGCTGAACCTCAGGCTGTTCGGCAATTTCACGTTTGCCGCGAGCCTCGGTGTATCGCTGATCCTGTCCTTTGCCCTCTACTCAGGCGTATACTTTGTCCCGCTGTTCCTGGAAGAAGTTCAAGGGCTGTCGTCTTTTCAGGTCGGGCTGCTCTTTCTCCCCGCGGCCGCGTGTCTGACCCTGGCCACGTTCCTGTCGGGGAAAGGCTACCGCACCTTTGGGCCGGCAGCGCTGATTGCCCTGGGCAGCCTGATCCTGCTGGTGACGACTTTTCGCTTCAGCCGGCTCGGCACGGAAACGACGCTCGTCTCCGTCATGATCTGGCTGGCGATCCGCAACGTCGGTACGGGGTTGTCGCTGACGCCGGCGACCAGCGCGGCGATGGCGGCGGTTCCGCAGTCCGAATCGGGCCATGCGTCGGCCCTGATCAACTGGCTGCGGCAGCTATTCAGCGCGGGAGCGCTCGGCATGTTCACATCGGTGTTTTATGCGCGGATGAGCGTGCACGAGTCCCGTCTGCACGCTAAATATGCGGCGCAGGGCACGGAGTGGATACGCCGCGAGGCCTATACGCGGAGCATCGACGATGCGTTTTTGTTCGCGAGCGCGCTGGTGGCGCTGGCCATTCCGCTGGCGCTCCTTCTGCGCAAACGGAAGGGAGCTGCAGGTGCCGGACCACGCCTGGAGCAGCCGACCGAACTCAACTGATTTTGAATGGATAGGAGGCCAGATCCCAAATGAAAGTGGCTGTATTTAGCCTTATGATGAATCTTCCCAATGCAGTAACAGGGGAGTCCTTGACCGCGCAGCAAAAGTTCCACAACGTCATCTCGCAGGCGGTCCTCGCCGAGAAGCTTGGCTTCGATGCTTACGGTGTGGGAGAACGGCACGGAGCTCCCTTCTTGTCCTCGGCGCCGCCCGTAGTGCTGACCGCCATCGCGTCCCGCACGTCCCGCATCCGCCTGCTCACGACCGTGACCGTGCTGAGCGTGCTGGATCCGGTGCGGGTGGCCGAGGATTATGCCACACTGGACCATTTGTCCGGCGGCCGGCTGGAGATGATCATCGGCAAAGGAAACGACCCCCGGCATTATCCGCTGTTCGGCATTACGGAGGAAGAGCAGTGGGATTCGATGGAGGAGCGGTACAGGCTGCTGAAACGGTTGTGGACTGAGGAAAACGTCACCTGGGAAGGAAAGTACCGGCCGCCGCTGCAGGAGGTGACGACGTTCCCCCGACCATATCAGGCCTCCATTCCGGTTTGGCACGGCAGCGCCTCAAGTACGCGCTCGACCGAGCTGGCGGCCAAGTTCGGGGAGCCGATTTTTTCCTCCAACGCCTTCCATCCGCAGGCCAAGTATAAAGCGCTGATCGATCATTACCGCGAGCGTCTTGCCTATTACGGCCATGATCCCGCCAAAGCGGTCGTCGGCGCGGGCTCCGGGAGCCTGTACTTGGGAAATACGACCGAGGAGGCGATCCGGCGGTACCGGCCTTATTATACGGCCTTCAGCGCAACGGAATCGGCAAAGCATAACCAATCGCCTTTTCACAGCCTGGAGGATCAGATCGAGAACGGCCCGGCACTGATCGGCAGCCCTGAAAAGGTCATCGAGAAAATATTGAATTACCATGAGGCGTTTGGACATACGGTGCTGAGCATCGGCGTGGATGGGCTGACCGAGTCGGAGCAGCAAGAGCAGCTGCATCGGTTCGCGGAGGAAGTGCTGCCGGTACTTAGGCGCGAAATTCCTAGTCGGGTATGGGAGAGCGGACCGGTGCTGGCCGGGGAAGAGACAGCAGTTTTGTCCGAATCTTGAGCGGGTTGATAGGCAGTCCCTAGACCCTTGAAAAGAGGTAGAAAAAGTGCGTAAGGTGGTTACGCACTTTTTTATTTTTCTATACAGTTGGTTATCACAAAGATCGGACGGAGGCAGGACATACGGTATGACGCAGCGAATGTAGTGCACGAAAATCATCGGAAGTCAGGAGTGATAACCGTGCCAAAGCCGTCCAGCCAGCATGTGGAGGACTTTCTGAAACAGCTGAATCATCCGCTTAAGCCTGAAATGGAGGAAGTTCGGAAAATCATATTGAACACGGATGAAGGGCTCTCCGAGCATATCAAGTGGAACGCCCCAAGCTTTCTCTTCCAAAATGACGATAGGGTGACCTTTAATCTTCATGGAAAGGGATTTTTCAGGCTGGTGCTGCATCGCGGGGCGAAGTCAAAAGATCCTGTCGACCTTAGGCCGTTTTTCGAACATGCGCAGGAGCTGTTGGAATGGTCTGCGCCTGACCGGGCAACGATCCGATTTACCGGTATGGATGACGTCGAGTCCAAGCGGGATATGCTGCAGGCCGTCATCCGCAAATGGCTGGAGGCCTCAGGGTAACAAGTAAAAGAGGAAGAGGGCGCTCCTCCAATAATGCAGACAGGGGTGCCCGGGCGGCTGCCCGTTACCCTGCCGCGGACACCGAGGCACCAAACTTTTGGAGCAGCTGACGCAGCTCATCCGGGTGGCTCAGCATGGGCAGATGGCCGGACTCAAGTCGTTCGACGCGGGCGCCCAAATTTCCGGCCATCTTGTCCTGCAGGCCTGGCTTCAGCTCCTGATCCTGACCAAGCTTGATGTACAGGGAAGGGACCCGAAGCCGGGAAGCAGCCTCTACCCGGTCCGTGTAGACCCGGATCGATTCGGGGGTAAACCGGCGGACGATTTCGTCGGCCTGCTCCTCGGTGAGATCGCTGCAGAGCCCGCGGCGGATGGCTTGTTCCGGAGGCTTGGTCCCGAACAAGCGCATCATCAGGGGCAGCAGGAGCCGCTGCCCTGAAGGGAAGGCGGACGTGAACGATCCCCCGCTTGCCGGGATCACCGCTCCGATGGCGGCAAAACCGGCGACCCGGTCCGCCATTTCGTCGGCGATGCTCAGACCGAGCACACCACCGAGGGAATGAGTGACCAGAATGAATTTTTCCACATCCCAGCTGCGGATCTGCTCCTTTACATGTGCACAATAATCCTTTAAGGACAGCTTGCTGGTTCCTCCGTTATTCGTTCCTCTGCCCGGATAGTCTACCGTCAGACAAGGCGCTTGCAGCTCCCCGGCCACCCTGTCCCATATTTGGGCGTCCAGTCCCGCCCCGGGAATAAATACATATCCGATCTGCTTGCGATCCTTGAGCGCTTTTTCCATTTGAATCTCCTCCATGTTGATTTTTTAATGTAAAGCTGGCAGACGATGCTGTCAGCGCATTGGCAAATTTGCGGGCTGTCTACCCTTCAACCCCATCATACCCCCACTTCACTGACAACTCCGGTCAGTGGAGATTTGTCGAATGGCCGTTTTTCTAAAGTTACTGTCGATTCCTCGGCTTCCCTGTTTCGCCATGTTCCGCGGTTGCTGGGGCTTGCCGCCAAATTTCACGGATTGCGTACATCGTTGTCACAGGTTTGCAATCTCCGGCCGGTAGGATAGGACTTATGGCCCGGATCCGAAAGTTGGAGGAACTGCGGGCCAGGGGGAAGGGAGGAAGACAAATGTGAAGAAAATGAGCGCACCCGCCATGAAATGGCTGAAGATCGTGCATATCGTATTGGTGTCCTTGTTTTTTGGCGGCATTCTGAGCTCGGTGACCGTCAACTTTGCACTGGGGTTAGGCAGCTATGAAGATACGCTGAAATCTTATAAAGTCATCGTGCTCATCAGCGACGGTGTGATCCGGACGGGGGCCGTGGGGACGCTGGCGGTCGCCTTTGTGTACGGCTTTTTTACGCCATGGGGCTTCTTCAGGCAACGCTGGCTGACCGTGAAATGGATTTTGTTTCTGCTGCAGACGTTCATCGGCATTTTCGTCGTGGATAAGCTGATGCTTGCCAATCTCTATCTGCTGGAGACGATGGGGCCGGCGGTGCTTGAAGACCCTGGATTTCTCCGCAACCATGGTCTCAGAAATGCGTTCGTCTTCATCCAGATCATTCTGACGCTGGTTATATTCATCATTTCGGTCATCAAGCCGTGGAAAAAGAAACGAAAATAGTTTTCGATACGATCATTCACGCCTTACGCGCGAAACATAACCCCTGTCCCTTCCGGCACAGGGGCTTTGCTCGTTGGCAGGAAGCCGCGGGAGTCCGCAGGTCGCTGTTCTCCCCCAACGGTACTTCTGTGATTCCGTGATATAATGAAGGAACACAGCGGATGAGCCGCCAAAGGAATTGGAGGATGCGTATGTCCTACGAAGAACGTTTACGGCAGTATATCCTGGAAAATGATCTTTTAATGAAAGATCTGGAACGGGTACGGGAGTTGGGGCTTCCGCAGTGCTACATCGCGGCCGGGTACGTCAGGGGGACGGTATGGGACCGGCTGCACGGATTTACGAACCAGGCGGCCCATACCGATATTGACGTTATTTTCTATGATCCGGGAGATCTGTCGGAGGAACGCGAATGGCTGCTGGAACAAAGGCTGATCGAACAAACCGGGATTGATAAATGGTCTGTTAAAAATCAGGCGCGCATGCATATCCGCAACGGCAATCCGCCTTACCGTTCCTCGGAGGACGCAGTCAGCTGGTGGCCGGAGACGGCGACCGCAGTCGGCGCACGCCTGAATTCCGGGAACAGGCTGGAGATCTTGGCCCCTTACGGGCTGGACGATCTGTTCGGCCTCGTGGTACGCAGAAGTCCCCGGTTTGAGGATAGAGCCTACTATATCAGCCGGGTACGTTCGAAAAACTGGAAGCGGCAGTGGCCGCAGCTGACCATCCTTGAGGATTAGGGACAAGGCTGAACGGAACACACGGCCCCCAGTCCTTGCGGGTGTCAGGGTTGACCGATATAATTAAGGGCAAGTTGCATTCAAGGATTTGGAAGGAGAAGGTGGAATCCCATCGTGGAAAGCAATCATAACGGGAAACCGTTCATCTATTCCTCCCGCAGCCCCGAGGATACGGAGGCGCTGGCCGCGTGGCTGGCAGGCGTAGCGGAGCCGGGGACCGTGATCGGCCTGGACGGCGATCTGGGGGCGGGAAAGACTGCCTTTTCGCAGGCATTCGCCAGGCATTTTGGGGTGCAGGATGTTGTGAACAGCCCCACATTCACCATTATTAAGGAATACGAAGGGCGTCTGCCCTTTTATCATATGGATGTCTACCGAGTGTCTCTGGAGGAGGCCGAGGATCTGGGACTGGACGAGTACTTCTTCGGAAACGGCGTCAGCCTGGTCGAATGGTCGCAAATCATCGAAGAACTGCTGCCGGACCGGCATTTGCATATCTACATCGAGACTGCCGGCCTCACGGAGCGAAGCATTACGGTCCGGGGGTATGGACAGCCTTATGAAGAATGGGTCGGCAGTTTGAACAGAAATGGAGTCGTATCAACATGAATAACGAGAATTCACAGCCGCTGCGGCGGTTTTTGGCGCTTGACACCTCGACGGCCTGCCTGGCGCTGGCGGTCATGGAGAACGACCGCGTGCTCCACACAATCGAGGCTTCAGGCGAGCGGAATCATTCGGTGCATCTGCTGCCTTTGATCCAGAAAGGCCTCCGGGAAGCCGGTGTGGAAGCATCCCAAGTCGACGGCGTTGCCGTGGGCGTTGGCCCGGGTTCTTATACCGGAACCCGGATTGCCGTCACGGCCGCCAAGACGCTGGCCTGGGCCTGGAACGTGCCGGTCGCCGGCATTTCCAGCCTGCATGCGCTGGCCTGGAGCGGACTGATGGCCGGCCCGGACTCACGGGCCCCAGGCGGAACGAGCTGGGTTATTCCGCTCGTGGACGCCAGAAGAGGCCAGGCGTATACGGCCTTGTTTGCGGCCGGGCAGGCGGGCATCCCGCAGCGGAAGAAGGACGATGCCATCCGGCTGATGCAGCCGTGGGTGGAGGAGCTGGAGCAGCTCCTCTTGTCCATGCCGGAGGAAGAATGGCCGGCTGCCGTCCATTTTGTCGGCGAGATCGGCAATCATCAGGAATCGGCGCAGCGGCTGCATTCCATGCTGGGAGACCGGCTTCATCTGACTTCCTGCGATATGAAAGGGGAGCCGGTAGGAAAGCTTGGTGCGGACCGCCTCCTCCGGGGAGAGCGGGATGAGCTGCACGCCCTGGTGCCAAACTATACGCAGCTTGCCGAAGCTGAAAAGCTCCTGCGCAAGCCGTGAAGGGAGTCTTTTGACAATCATGGAGCAGGAGATCAAACAGGACGCGGAAGGATTAACTTTCCGTCCGATGACATTAGAGGATATACCCGCCGTGATGGTGATCGAGCATGACGCATTCACTCTGCCCTGGACGGAGGAAGCGTTCCGGAATGAGCTGACGCATAATCATTTTGCGCGTTATATGATGATGGAATGGAACGGGGAACCTGTCGGATATGCGGGGATGTGGACGGTCATTGACGAAGCGCATGTGACGAATATTGCCGTTTTGTCCCCTTACCGCGGCCGCAAATGGGGAGAGCGCCTGCTGCTTGAACTGATGAAGACAGCCTCGCAGCTTGGCATGAAACGGATGACACTCGAAGTCCGGGTCTCCAACCGGGTGGCGCAAAATTTATATATGAAAATGGGATTCGAGCCGGCCGGACTCCGAAAAGGGTATTATTCGGACAACCAGGAGGACGCGATGATCATGTGGGCCGAGCTGTTTCCGGACCGCAGTCAGAACGCCCGCGGCTAGGAAGGAAAGTACACAAATGAATCAAGCCAACATACAATCACAACCATGCTATATTCTGGCGGTGGAAACGAGCTGTGACGAAACGTCCGCCGCTGTGGTCAAAGACGGCAAAGAGGTGCTCAGCAACCTGATCGCCAGCCAGATCGAAACCCACAAGGCGTTCGGCGGCGTCGTGCCGGAGGTCGCTTCCCGCAAGCATGTCGAGAATATTACGCTGATGCTTCAGGAAGCGGTGCAGGCCGCGGGCATCACCCTGCAGGACTTGTCGGCCATTGCCGTCACCCAAGGCCCCGGCCTCGTCGGGGCTTTGCTTGTGGGCGTCGTCGCAGCGACCAGTCTGGCGTTTGCGCTCTCGAAGCCGCTCATCGGCACGCATCATATTGCCGGCCATATTTACGCCAACAACCTGGTGGCCGACCTGAAGTACCCGTGTATGGCGCTGGTGACTTCCGGCGGGCATACGGAGCTGGTCTACCTGGAAAAAGAGGGCCACTTCGAAGTCATCGGGCGCACGAGGGATGACGCGGTCGGCGAGGCATACGACAAAGTGGCGCGGGCGCTCGGCTTTCCGTATCCGGGCGGTCCGCACGTGGACCGTCTGGCGCTGGAATCCGAAGAGGCCGTTCCGCTTCCGCGCGTCTGGCTTGAGCCGGACAGCTACGATTTCAGCTTCAGCGGCTTGAAGTCGGCGGTGCTGAACGTGGTGAACCAGCGCAAGATGCGCGGGGAGCCTGCCGCAGAAGGCGCGATTGCGCGCGGCTTCCAGGAATCTGTCGTGGAAGTGCTCGTCACGAAGTCGATCCGCGCGGTGAAGTCTTACGATGCGAAGCAGCTGCTGCTGTGCGGGGGCGTGGCGGCGAACAAGGGCCTGCGGGCAGAGCTGTCCCGCCAGTGCGAGCAGGAAGGCATCGAGCTGATTATCCCGCCGTTCAAATACTGCACGGATAATGCGGCGATGATCGGTGCCGCTGCTTATTTGAAATGGAAGGAGCAGCAGTTCGCCGGTTTGGACCTGCGGGCGATGCCGCAATTTTCGCTGGAGGAATGGTCCGTGCGCGCTTGAAAGCTGGCCGTATGTTTTCCCGATCATGAGATCCGGCCTGAGCCGGAGGGAAATCAGCAAACATAGACCTCGTGAATTTGAACAGCCTGTTGTCTCGTTGATGAGACGGCAGGCTGTTTTGCACACTTGGCGGTTATGGCGGTTGTTGTCCGACGATAGGGGACGAAAAAGCCGTTATGCCGTCGAAGGCTCCTGTCATTCTTGTCGGAAGAATCGGCGAATCGGCAGGCCAAGGACCTATTTTGGGGCTATATCTTAGGACCTGGTCCTTGTCAAGATGTGGACAAGGTTATCCACATATTCCACCGAAATTGTGCACAACCACCTGTTTCTTAATGAAATCGCTGGTTTATAAGGGGGTGAAAATAGGGGATAGGTTTTTCACAGGTTTCCTGTGGGAACTGTGGATAATGTGGATAATTTGGTGGATAAAGATGGATATTTTACAAAGAGGCGCATTTTCTCAACAAAAAATGGCCCTTAAGGCCATCCTTTGTTGGAAGTTATGCACTTTTTTTGGGGATAAGGCTGTGAATAAGTGGAATCTTAACATCAAAACTTTTTTTGTAAATTTGACAAAAGTTCGAACATTGGAGCTTCCGCCGGCTCCATTTGCTGAAAATCGGCTTACTCCGCGGCCAATGTTTCCCATTCGGCATAAATCGTTTCCAGCTGGTTTTTCTTTTCCTCCTGCTGCTGCTGCTGCTCCTGCAGGGCGACGTAGTCCTGGTAGACCTCCGGCTTGGCCATTTCCGCGTCAAGTTCCGAAATTTCTTCTTCCAGGCTCTGGATCTGCTCCTCCAGCGCGGCGAGCCTGCGCTGCCGGTTCCGCTCCTCGCGCTTGGCCTGTTTGTCGGCCTCGAACGAAGATACGCCGGATTTATCGCCGTTATCGTTTGATGCCTCCGGCTTGGGCGGGCTGTTCTTGCCAGCGGCTCCGCCTGCCTGCTCAAGCGCTTCTTGGCTGAGCTCCTCCAGCTCCTGCTTTTTCGCTACATAGTCGTCATAGTTGCCGAGGTAATGCTCGGTCCCTTCGGGATGAAGCTCAATAATGCGTTCGGCCATTTTGTTCAGGAAGTACCGGTCGTGCGAAATAAACAGCAGGGTGCCTTCGTAATCGATCAGGGCCGACTCCAGCACTTCCTTGCTGAAGAGGTCCAGATGGTTGGTCGGCTCGTCCAGTATAAGCATATTGGCTTCCAGCAGCATCAGCTTGGCCAGCGATACCCTAGCCTTCTCGCCGCCGCTGAGCGCAGCGATTTTCTTGAGCACGTCCTCACCGCTGAACAGGAAGTTGCCGAGCACGGTGCGAATCCGGGCTTCCTCCATGTGCGGGTAGGCGCTCCAAAGCTCCTCGAGCACGGTATTGGAAGGATTAAGGTTGGTCTGCTCCTGGTCGTAATACCCGATTTTGACCTTGGTCCCCCAGTGGATCGCGCCGGTCTGCGGCTGGCTGGTTCCGATCAGGCACTTGAGCAGGGTCGATTTGCCGATCCCGTTCGGCCCGATGAGCGCGACCGTTTCCCCGCGCCGCAAGTCGAAGGATACGTCCTTAAACAGCGCCTTCGGCGGCTGGAATGACACGGACAAGTCCCGCACCTGCAGCACTTCCTTGCCGGACATGTACTCGACCTCGAAGGAGAAGTGTGCCTTCTTCAAATCACCGAGCGGCTTGTCCATCCGGTCCATTTTCTCGAGGGCTTTGCGCCGGCTCTGGGCCCGCTTGGTGGTCGACGCGCGGACGATGTTGCGCTGGATAAAAGCTTCCATCTTGGCGATCTCGTCCTGCTGCTTTTCATACATCTTCATTTGGGATTCGTACTCGGCCGCCTTGAGCTCCATATACCGGCTGTAATTGCCCGTATACCGCTTGGATTGATGCCGCTCGATCTCGACGATGGTCGTCACAAGGCGGTCCAGAAAATACCGGTCATGGGATACGACCAGCAGCGATCCGGAATACGCGCGCAAATAATCCTCGAGCCAGGTCAGCGTCGCAATGTCCAGGTGGTTGGTCGGCTCGTCGAGCATGAGCAGGTCCGGGGCCTGCAGCAGGATGCGCGCCAGTGCAAGCCGCGTTTTCTGCCCGCCGCTGAGCGTGGCGATCGGGGTCTCCGGCGCAAAGCTGCCAAAGCCCATGCCGTGCAGCACGCTGCGGATCCGCGTTTCCATTTCGTAGCCTCCGTGGTCCTTGAACCAGTCCGAACGGGAAGCATAACGGTCCAGCAGATCCTGGTATTTCTTCGGATTATCCATGACCGCCGGATCGGCAATCTGCTGCTCCATCACCCGGAGCTCTTTTTCCGTCTCAATTAAAGGGGTGAACACATCCAGCATTTCTTCCCAAATGGTACGGTCGGATTGCAGCCCGCTGTTCTGGGCGAGATACCCGATTGTCGTTTCCTTCGATTTATAAATTTGCCCGCCGTCATAGGACATTTCCCCTGCCAAAATTTGCAGAAGGGTCGACTTGCCCGCGCCGTTGACGCCGACGAGGCCGATACGTTCCCTCTCCTGAACCTGCAGGTTGATGCCTTCCAGCACGGGAGTGATGCCGAATAATTTTTTGATTCCGCTCGCTTGAAGAAGCATGTGACGTTGCAACCTCCATCTATCATCTTAATAAGATCAGTTTACATGAAATACTGAGAATGCGCGACTTGCAGTGCAGGACTTCGGGACAATCTTGGCGAAAGAGAAGCAACAGTGGTAAGATAAGAGCAAATCAACGGATGCAGGACTGAAAATCGAAAGCGTCGTTGGATGCCACAGGGGGCGGCTTGGATGAAAGAAGAGAAGGCGCGTCTTCGCTTTGCCATGCGGCAGATGCGGGATGGTCTGCCGGAAGAGGAGCGGAGACGCGCTTCCGATCAGGCCTGCCGTCATGCATCGGCGTGGATGGAAGCGGCTGGATGCCGGAGCGTGATGGTGTACGTTCCGTTCCGCAGCGAGCTGGACACGCGGCCGCTGATCGAGCGGGCCTGGCTTCGGGGCGAAGATGTGTACGTCCCGCGCTGCCATCCAGGGGATCATTCCATGACGATTCACCGGCTGCGGCGGTGGGACGAGCTTCAGGCCGGCGCGTACGGCATCCTGGAGCCGGACCCCGAGCGGGTGCAGGCCGAGCGGGACGGAATGCTGCCGGATGCGGTGCTGGTGCCCGGACTCGCTTTCGATCACGAAGGTGGAAGACTCGGGTACGGTGCGGGTTACTACGACAGGCTTTACGAACGATGGAGCGCTGCGGCCGGGGACGGTACCATGCCTGTGTGGGCCGGGATTGGTTTTGCGCCGCAGGTAGTGGACCGCGTCCCCATGGACGAGAACGACGCCCGTCTTCAGGTCCTCATAACCGACCAAGGGATATACACGATGAACAAGGGGGCTGACGATGGATCTGACGCATTTTAACGAACAAGGCCGGGCCAAAATGGTAGACGTATCGGAGAAGGACGTCACCTCGCGTACGGCGGTGGCCCGCACGACGGTCACGATGGCGCCAGAAACGCTGGCGCGGATCAAGGAAGGGCGGATCGGCAAAGGAGACGTGCTCGCCGTCGCTTCCGTTGCCGGCGTCATGGCGGCGAAGAAAACGTCGGATATCATTCCGATGTGCCACCCGCTGCCGCTGACAGGCATTGATATTCATTTCAGCGATAACGGAAATGATGAACTTTATATAGAAGGAACTGTGAAGACTACGGGCAAGACCGGTGTCGAAATGGAGGCGCTGACCGCCGTATCGGCTGCTGCTCTGACGGTCTACGACATGTGCAAGGCGCTGCAGAAGGATATGGTCATCGGTCCGACCCGGCTGGAATCCAAGACCGGGGGCAAGAGCGGCGACTACAGCCGCGAAGCTTGAGTATAGTCGAAGAAGGACCTGCTCGGATCAGACGGTTCACAAGGATAAGAACTTAGGGTTAAAGGAGGAGGGGTGATCTTATGGTGTGGAGAACAGCGATCCTGACGGCAAGCGATAAGGGAGCCCGAGGTGAACGTGAAGATACGAGCGCACAGGTCATCCGGGAGCTGGTGGAGGAGGAATTGGGCGGGGAGATCGTGGAATACCGCATCGTTCCCGACGAGCAGGATGATATTATCGCGTCGCTCATTGAGTTAACCGATTATTTCCAGGCGGACCTGGTGCTCACGACCGGAGGTACGGAGCTGGCGATCCGGGACGTAACGCCGGAGGCCACCCGCCGGGTCATCGAGCGGGAAGTGCCGGGCATCGCGGAGGCCATGCGGGCGACCGTCATGCAGAAGAACCGCGCGGCGATGCTGTTCCGCGGCATTGTCGGCATCCGCGGACGGACGCTGATCGTCAACCTGCCGGGCTCGCCCAAGGGCGTGCACGAGCACTTGGCGGCCATTATGGACCAGCTGCCGGAAGCGCTGCTGATGGTGACCGGGCAATACCGCCAATAATCCAGCATTTACCTGACTTTTTTCAAAATTGTCACACTTATTTGATATTGTAATGATCCGTGATATGGTATGATGGCGATGTGGCAATTTTATGTCATTGCTGTGAACAAGCCCAATCGACATGCAAACATCCATCAATGATCTGCTTTACTCGGACACGGTGTGTTACATATCCGGATTTTGGTTAAGAGTAAAGTACAGAGAGGAGAATACCATATGCTGAGTGGAATCGGTGTGCCAGGCATTATTTTGCTGGTCATTTTGGCATTGCTGCTGTTTGGACCCAACAAGCTCCCTGAACTCGGACGGGCCGTCGGCCGCACATTCCGCGAGTTCAAGGACGGTGCCCGCGATATCATCGGCGAAGACGATCAGGCACCGCGCAAGAGCGAGCCTAAGCCGCTGGCCGCAAGTGAAACGCAGCAGCCTGCACCTGTGCAGAGCAGCGCTGCCCAAGATAAGCGCCTGCCGGAGTGATTTCGGGGAGAAATCCAGGCAGTCTATATCCATCCCTTCCTTGCGGGGAGGGATTTTGTTTTGTCCGGAAGGCTTAAAGCGAAGGAAGGTGACCTCATCGTGGAAAAACAGGAAGAAATGTCGATCGTCGAGCATTTGGGCGAGCTGCGCAAACGGATCATTTACGTCCTGGTCGTGCTCGTGCTCGGGCTTGTGGTCGGCCTGGTCTGCGCCAATCCCATCTACCAGTACCTGATCAGCGTCGACTCGGCGAAGGATTTCGAGCTGCACGCATTTTCCTTCTGGGACGGGATCGGCATGTACATGAAGATCGCCATGATTGTATCGCTTGTGGCGACGATTCCGTTTACGGCGTACCAGCTGTGGGCCTTCGTCAGCCCGGGGCTCCGCGAAGTGGAACGCAAGGCCGCGCTTCGCTATGTGCCTTACGTATTTCTGCTGTTTCTGGCCGGACTTGCCTTCGGCTATTACGTTGTATTCCCGATGGCGCTGGGCTTTACGACCCAGGTGACCAAGTCCATGGGACTGAAGGAGACGTACGGCATCTCCCAATACTTCAGCTTTTTGTTTACGCTGGTCGTACCGGTGGCGCTGCTGTTCGAGCTGCCGATCATCGTCATGTTTCTGACCAAGCTGCGGATCCTGAACCCGCTGCGGCTGCGGAAAATGCGGAAGGTCGCCTATTTTGCTCTCGTATTTATCGCGATCGTCATTACGCCGCCGGATTTCATCTCGGATTTTCTCGTGACGATTCCGCTGCTCGTGCTGTATGAGTTCAGCGTGTTTTTATCCTCCGTCGTGTACCGTAAGCAGCTGGCTGCGGATGCGGCAGTAGAGGCAAGATACCGGTTCCCGGCCGAACCGCAATAAGAGGACACAGGCATTCTTTTTCTGGACGGAAAAAGGATGCTTTTTTCTTTTCTTCGAAAACGGGCATTTCTTTTTCAGAAATCACGGAAAACGGCATATTTCGGATTCCGGTGGATACAATGATGGAGGGTGTCTTATTCGCTGCGGAGGCCTGTGACAGGCTTGTCCGGTGCAGGATGGGACGGGTTCGGCGGGGGTGCTATGAAAAGTGTGAAGTTCTTAGAAAAATGCTTCAAAGAGGACTTGAAATCTGTTCCCAAGTTGAGTATCATAAAAGTGGTTGTTAGCACTGAACGTTGTCGAGTGCTAACAAGTATCGTCAACCAGACTTTAACCGCAGCACAACATACTAAATAAGGAGGCTATTTTTCATGATCAAACCTTTGGGTGACCGCGTTTTGGTAGAACCAATCCAACAAGAGGAAACAACTTCGTTCGGGATTGTCCTTCCGGACTCCGCCAAGGAAAAGCCGCAAGAAGGCAAAATTATCGCTGTTGGCAGCGGAGCCGTTAAAGACGGGGCACGCGTTCCTTTGGAAGTCAAAGAAGGCGACCGTGTGTTGTTCTCCAAATATGCCGGAACAGAAATCAAATATGAAGGTAAAGAATATTTGATTATGAAAGAAAGCGACATACATGCAATCGTAGGCTAAGCGACTTTTTGATCCGGCGAGGATTGAATTTTCGGCGAAGAGCCTGAACATATGAGCAACATCTATATCATTTATGGGAGGTTTTTATCAACATGGCAAAAGATATCCGTTTCAGTGAAGACGCACGCCGCTCCATGCTGCGTGGTGTAGACGCTTTGGCTAACGCTGTAAAAGTGACGCTCGGGCCTAAAGGCCGCAACGTCGTTCTGGAGAAAAAATTCGGCAGCCCGCTCATTACTAATGACGGTGTGACGATCGCTAAAGAAATCGAACTGGAAGACGCTTTTGAAAACATGGGCGCTCAGCTCGTTAAAGAAGTAGCAACCAAAACCAACGATGTAGCCGGTGACGGTACGACGACCGCTACGGTTCTGGCTCAAGCCATGATCCGCGAAGGTCTGAAGAACGTAACTGCAGGCGCTAACCCAATGGTTGTCCGCAAAGGGATCGACAAAGCGGTTAAAGCGGCAGTTGCCGAGCTGAAGAACATCGCAAACGAAGTTAAAGGGAAACAAGAAATCGCTCAAGTCGCTTCCATTTCCGCAGCTGACGAAGAAGTGGGCCAACTGATCGCCGAAGCTATGGAAAAAGTGGGCAAAGACGGCGTAATCACCGTTGAAGAATCCCGCGGATTCGCTACAGAGCTTGAAGTCGTGGAAGGTATGCAGTTCGACCGCGGCTACATTTCTCCATACATGATCACGGACACGGACAAAATGGAAGCTGTGCTTGAAAATCCATACATCCTGATCACTGACAAGAAAATCAGCAACACGCAGGAAATCCTGCCGCTGCTTGAAAAAATCGTTCAACAAGCCAGACCGCTTGTGATCATCGCCGAAGACATCGAAGGCGAAGCTCAAGCGATGCTGATCGTGAACAAACTGCGTGGAACGTTCAACGCGGTAGCCGTTAAAGCTCCTGGCTTCGGCGACCGTCGTGAAGCGATGCTGCAGGATATCGCTGCCCTGACTGGCGGCCAAGTGATCACCGAGAAGCTCGGCCTGGATCTGAAGAGCACATCCATCGAGCAACTGGGTAACGCCCGTCAAGTGCGCGTAACGAAAGAAAACACAACCATCGTTGACGGAAGCGGCGAGAAGAGCGACATCAACGCTCGTATCTCCCAAATCCGTTCGCAGCTGGAAGAAACGACTTCCGAGTTCGACAAAGAGAAACTGCAAGAGCGTCTGGCTAAACTGGCCGGCGGTGTAGCGGTTATCAAAGTCGGTGCTGCAACCGAAACCGAACTGAAAGAGCGCAAACTGCGCATCGAAGACGCCCTGAACGCAACCCGCGCTGCGGTTGAAGAAGGTATCGTATCCGGTGGCGGTACAGCCCTTGTGAACGTATACCATGCGGTAGCTGCCGTTGAGGTTGATGGCGACGAGAGAACAGGCGTGAACATCGTTCTGCGCGCTCTCGAAGAGCCAATCCGCACGATCGCTGCCAACGCTGGTCAAGAAGGTTCCGTTATCGTGGACCGCTTGAAGAAAGAAAAAGTGGGCATCGGCTACAACGCGGCTACGGACGAGTGGGTGAACATGTTCGAAGCAGGTATCGTTGACCCTGCGAAAGTAACGCGTTCTGCACTGCAAAACGCAGCTTCCGTTGCGGCTATGTTCCTGACAACAGAAGCCGTAATCGCCGACAAGCCAGAGCCTGAGAAGGCTGCTGCTCCAGACATGGGCGGCATGGGCGGCATGGGTGGAATGATGTAATAAAAGGCTTCCAAAGCCTGCTATAGCAGTAAAGAGAAGGCTCCCGAGAGGGAGCCTTTTTTGTATGCCTTATATCGCCTTTTTCGACCCAATTTGCGGCTATTTCTAGGACATCTTCCTGATTTTACATTGCGATAACATTTCGAGATTAATATATGAGAGAAAATGTAGATTTAAGGTGTGGTGAACAGGTTGATTGCTGCAATTGTCGACGTCGGATCAAATACGATCCGTTTGACCGTATACCAATACGAAGGTCAGGATACACAGGTGTTGTTTCATCGCAAGACTATGGCCGGGCTTGTCCATTATATCGACAAGAAGCGCATGAGTGATGCCGGCATACGGGTTGTCTGCCAGACCCTGAACGACTATATGAGCATGCTGAAGCAGCTGCCCGTTATACCGGACAGTATTCATGTGTTTGCAACGGCTGCCATCCGCAATATCGCCAATACCCGGCAGGTGGTCGATGCGATCCGCGAAAGCGCCGGCATTGAGGTGGAGGTGATTTCGGGCGATGAAGAGGCCAGGCTCAGCTATGTGGGAGCTATGCACAGCGTAGAGCTGGAGGAGGGCGTACTCGTCGACATCGGCGGCGGGAGCTCTGAAATTGCCGTTTTTCAAAATAAAGAGATTTGTTACAGCGATAGCCTGCCTATCGGATGCTTGAATGCCTATGAGAAATGCGTCGAGAAAATTATTCCGTCCGAGAAAGAGCGTCAAGCGATTGCGGAACTGGTGCAAAAGCATCTACAGGCCATGTCCATCCCGGAACTGGGTCCCTTGCCGATCTGCGGCGTGGGCGGCACGATCCGCGCATCCTTCAAATTGAAGGGTGTTCTTGGCGAAACGGACCATGCCAACCAGATGAGCATCGAAGAGCTGCAAGGGATGATTCGGCGTTTTAAAAATCACAAGAAAAAGCATATCGCTCCCATTTTGGTGAAGACACCGGATCGGATTCACACCCTGATCCCAGGGATGATTTTGCTTAACGAAATCGCCCGTTTTTTTCAAAGCGAAGTGGTGCATATCAGCCGTTTCGGGGTTCGTGAAGGGTTTTTATATGATCGCTTAACCAAAGGAAGTGAAGAGAAATGACAGCCTCCACGCCATTGAAAACACAAACCTCTTATATGCAGAACCGGGAGCTATCCTGGCTTAGGTTTAATGAGCGCGTGCTTGAAGAAGCGATGGACGAGCGGGTTCCACTGTTCGAGCGTCTGAAGTTCGTTTCCATCTTCACCAGCAATTTGGATGAGTTCTATATGATTCGGGTCGGCAGTTTAACCGATTTGGCCGGTATGAAGGAAGAGCATCGGGATAACAAAACCGGGTGGACGGCCCAGGAGCAGCTGAATTACATTTTTGATGCCACTGAGCCTTATTATGAGAAGCGAAACGCTATTTTTGCCCAGATCGAACAAGCTTTGGAGAACTATCAGATTTACCGTGTCGGCATGGATGACCTCAGCAAGCAGGAGAAAAAGTTCATTGAGGACTATTATGTAGAGCATATTTTCCCGGTCCTGTCGCCGATTGTGGTCGATTCGCATCATCCGTTTCCGCATCTGATGAACAAGCAGCAGTACGTGATGTGCAGTTTCGAGGACAAAAACCAAACGCTTGGCATTATCCCGGTCTCACCGTCTTTTCCGGACTTCATCCAATTGCCTGGGGACTCCTTTCGGTACATATTGACGAGCCACGTCATCCTTGGATATGCCAAGCAGCTGTTCAATATGTACAAATTGAGCAGCACCCAGTTGGTTGCCGTTACCCGGAACGCCGACATTGCGCTGGATGACGAACATCTGGAATACGACGACGATGACGATATCCGGCAGCTGATGAAGAAGACGCTTAAGAAACGGGCACGCCTGGCACCGGTCCGATTAGAGGTCGAAGGACAGCTTCCCAAACGCGTCGGGCAATTGTTGTGCGACAAGCTGCAGTTGAGCCGCAAACAAGTGTTCAACAGCGTGGCACCGATCGTGCTGAATTATCCGTTCGAATTGATCCAGCGCATGCCGAAGCATTTGGAAATGAAGTGCACGTATCCTCCTTTCAGAGCCAACAATCTTCTTGATATGCAGGCTTACCCAACGGTAACGGAATGGTGTTTGAAGGAAGATATGATGCTCTTTTACCCCTATGATTCGATGGAGCCTTTTCTGCAGCTGCTCAAGGAAAGCGCCGAGGATCCCCATGTCGTGTCGATCAAGATCACGATTTACCGGCTGGCTCAGCACTCGATCATTACCCAGTATTTATGCCTCGCGGCCGAAAACGGGAAGGACGTCACTGTCTTGATTGAGCTGCAGGCCAGATTCGATGAACAAAATAACATTGAGTGGGCCGAGCGGCTGGAAGAGGCCGGCTGCCAGGTCATCTATGGCGTCGAGGGCTATAAGGTCCACAGCAAGATATGCCTCATTACCCGCAAGGACCGGAATAAAATTCAATATATTACGCAGATCAGCACGGGCAATTACAACGAAAAGACCGCCAGGCTGTACACGGATGTTTCGATGATGACCTCTCATGAAGAGATCGGACGCGACGCGGACGCCTTCTTTAAAAATATGGCGATCTCGAATCTGGACGGGCAGTACCGGCATCTGCTCGTCGCGCCGAATCATTTCAAGCAGCCCCTGCTTGAATGCATGGACCGGGAGATTGAGAAAGCGGGCCGAGGCGAGCCGTGCCGGATTTTGATGAAGTCCAATTCCTTGACGGACAGGGAAATTCTGCAGAAGCTGTTCGAGGCTTCGGAAGCCGGGGTTCCCGTTCAGCTCATCATCCGCGGAATCTGCTGCCTGCTGCCAGGCGTCCCGGGAAAAACGGAAAATATTACGGTTCGCAGCATCGTCGGACGTTTTCTCGAGCATTCCCGGATCTTCTGCTTCGGTGCGGATGAGGACTGCTCCATCTACATTTCGTCAGGAGACTTAATGACGCGCAGCACGACCCGCCGTGTCGAGACGGCTTGCCCGGTGTATGACCCTCGGCTGAAGCAGCGCATCCTTCATCATCTGGATGTCATGCTGCAGGACAATGATAAAGCAAGACAGATGTCCAGCAACGGGCAGTACAAACGGCTGTCCTCGCCGTATGAAGCCAACCTGATGGACAGCCAGAAGCATTTCATCGAAGAAGCGATGCAGGGCGTGGACCGGCGGCAGCCGAGACATGTGCGCTTTTGGCGCAGGTGGGCCCGCTTGCTGCAGCATTGATGGGGCACAAATATTCAGGATTATTACCATCCACGATACCAATAGATTTAAAAAAGATGACTCCCGTACGATACTGGGGTCATCTCTTTTATAGCTGTAAGCCTATAAAAAGAAGCTGCCTAGCGGCAGCTTTTAGATCTTCAACTTTAGCGTTTAACCTTTAACCTTCCCCTTTTTGAATCCACTCCCCGAACTGTTTCATGGCTTTCTCGCTGTGCACGTATTTGTACTTTTTGCCGTCGTCGTAATGGAAAATCGCCGCGCTGTCCTCGTCGCCTTCGATTTCGGACGTGATTGAGAGGATGCGCTGGGTGTCGAGCAGCTTGAAATTGCCTTGGTCGTCTTCGGCGGGAATCGCCTGTTGCTTTGGTTCCTCTTCCATATTCATCGTTGCAGCCTCCATAGGTCGTTTGGTTTTATTGTACCCGAACGGACAACGATTTGCATGGATGCCACCAGTTTTTCTCATTACGCCTAATTCTCCAACCTTCATCCCGGTAACACCGAAGATAGCGAATAGTCCACTCCCATGATGTGCATTGGACATATACATATGTCATATACACATATTCCTAATTTTTTAAGGGGAGGGTGCCGTGAATGGGAAAAGGAGGAAAAACAAAGCGCACATATGTAATGAAAAAAATAAAACGCATCGGCGCTAAAAGAATCAAAAAGACCGTCGTTTGTAAAATGGGGAGCCATAGCAGAAAACGGAAGATCCGAACTTGGATTGATCATCATGTCTTACAAGCAGCAATCGAGGAAGCCAAGGCACAAATCAAAGCAGAGCTGGCCCTATTGACCGGGATGCAGGGCATTCACGGCCCTCAAGGGGAACGGGGGACGGATGGCACGGCAGGACTGCCCGGGATTCCCGGACCGCAAGGCATACAAGGGGTACAGGGTCCTTCGGGGACGGCAGGCCTCCGCGGACCTGAGGGGCCTCAAGGCATACAGGGTCTCCCCGGGCAACCGGGTGGCCCTGGTCCCCAAGGAGCTCAAGGAATGCAGGGGGCACCAGGAGCACCGGGCATTCAAGGGCCGGCTGGCCCAGAAGGACCCGAGGGTCCGCAGGGCCCTCCTGGACCCGTCGTTATACCAGGAGTAGCTGTGCTGCCGACGGCCGCTCGTTATTTTTATGAGCCGGAGGCCGATCTGGATTTAACGGCGTCGGCTGCGGTTGCGGCGACCCAATTCACGAATGATGAAGGTAATGCGGTTGCCGATTTTTCGACGCTTGGTCCCAATAGTTTCAGCAACCTCTATATCAACGGGATCATCCAGCCGGGGAATTCGTACAGCATCAATCCGTCGGAACTATATTTTCCACCGCAAAACACGACGATATATGCGGGGACTCCCATTGTTTTGGAAACGGTGCAGTTAACGGCGAATATTACAGTCTAGCACTTTTTCGTATTTTCCCCCAAGCCAATTCTATCCTTCTTGCATTTAATAGGGTAGAGGCTCAGATGGTTTTCAAAGATTTTGGTTTGAAAATCTATATGTTCCTCAACCAAGAAGGGAGGAGAGAATATGCCTATCGTAACCCCGTATCAGAACAGCGTGAGATTCACTTCGACCATTGGTGCAGGTACCGGAACCGGAGCGACCTTTGCCATAGCCGCAACGGCCTTCACTAATGACGCGGGAGTGGCTGCTACGGCATTTCCGGGTACGTTTAACTACTATAACCTTTATTTGAATGGTTTGATGCAGACAGCAGACGTCTCTACGGTTACAACAACGACGCTTACCATTCCTGGAGGAGATGTGTTAGACCCCGGTACCCCAATTGTCGTTCAGTTTGTTGTTTCTTAAGTTGGAAGAGGACTGACGGATGAACCGGAGGTCCTCTTTGCATTTTTATTTGGAATTCAGGGCGATTTTCTCGATCAATTCTTCACCTTCATTCCGCACGTTTCCGACCGATCTCGACACGGGATAGGAGTACATGTCCTCTGCCTCGTAAGGCCGCAGCAGCCCCTGCAGCAAGTCCTTATCGGACACGCCGGGATCCAGCCAGATGTTCAGCTCTTCCTCACCAAGAATAACGGGCATGCGGTCGTGGACCTTCTTCGTAAGGGAATTCGGCTTTGTCGTTATGATGGTGCAGCTCGTGATCAGCTCGCCCTCCGGGCTTTTCCAATCATCGTACAGGCCGGCAAAAGCAAACACGTTTCTCGATTTAACCCGGAACCGGTAGGGCTGCTTATGCTCGCCTTCATGAGTCCACTCGTAGAATCCGTCTGCCAACACAGCCATTCGTTTCTCAGGAAAAGCTGACCGAAATGCCGGCTTGCTGTCAATCGACTCCGCACGGGCATTAAACGTATGGTAGGCCATCTTTTTCGTCTTGGCCCAGAACGGCAGCAGACCCCAGTGAAACCCCTGCAATATCCGCTTTGCGTGATCGCTTCGAACGCCGGCAACCGTTTGGGTCGGGGCTATATTATACCGTGGAGTTATTTCATACTGGACATCATCGATGTCAAATGGGTGAACGAGATCCTCTTCTTCAACCGCCAATGTAAACCGTCCGCACATGTCATGTCCTCCTTACTTCATCTCCGTTTTCTTTTTATTACCCCAAAAATGAGTGCGGCACAAAATGAAACGAAGATACCGCGGCGGCGTATTATAGATCATTCGAACAGAAATGAGGTTAACGCCAATGCGTTATTTATTATGCTTTCTTCCGCCGCTGGCCGTTCTGAGCTGCGGTAAATTGGGACAGTTCATCTTAAGTATCATTCTTACGTGCATCGGCTACATTCCGGGCGTCATTCATGCGATGCTTGTGGTTCATTCATACAAAGAAGATCAACGGGCGGATCGGATCGTACGGGCGATTCGGGAGCAGCATCGGTAAAACGAGGGTCATTCTTATAATATAGAACTGGCGTCTGATATCCATTAAAGGTTCCCAAAGGTGGGGGCCTTTTCCTTTATATAGGATTCAGCTATGTTATTTTCACCCAGCCGTTTATTGCAACAAAAATTAACATACAGCCCACTTTCCTGTATAATTAAGGGAAAATTGCGAGGTGGAACCAATGAAGCGTTTTTCCTTAGGGGATAAGATCCTGATTTTTTTCCTGCTCGGGTTGGCGGCACTGTTTATCATCAGTTTCTTTGTAGTGCGTTACATCATCCGGCATGTGTCGTTTGCTCCGTAAGCAGGCAGCCATTGATTTAAAAGGAGTGGCCCTATGAAAAATATGAGGTACAATCAAGTCGAACGTTATGCGGATAGATCCACCTGGCTTTTGGATGTGCTGCTGTATCTCCCTCGGTTACTTATCAAATTGCTCAGTTGACTTGCTTATCCCGGAACGACGGCTGCGTGATCCCGTTTATCCATAAAGGAGTCGATACATATGCCGGTGCTGATCATGGGAATCGTGCTTGCTGCGATTGGCTGGTTTGCCAGAAAAAAGCCGGAATCGTGGTGGTTTCGAAGATTCGGCGAGGATTGGGATGCGGAGCTGAGTGAAGATCGGCGATGGTACCTTCGCTTTGTCGGCATGATTCTTATGATCTTCGGTGGACTGCTGTGTTTGGCAGGTGTGTTCAGTATTTGAGAATGAGAAAAACCCTCTCTGATTCCAGAGAGGGTCTTTGTCGTAAGCTAAGCAGCTTACAGTGTCAGGCCGCCGTCCACAAGGACTATGGAGCCAACCATGTAGCTTGACCGGTCGGAGGCCAGGAAGGAGACCATTTCGGCTAATTCCTCCGGCTGCGCGTAGCGGCCGATCCGCATGTTGCTGACTTCTTCCGGCATATAGCCGCCCGCTTTGAACTGTTCTTCCACGCTTTGGGTCAGCGAGGTCTGCACGCCGCCAGGGCAGATGGCGTTGACCCGGATGCCCTTTTTCACGTATTCCATGGCTGCCGACTTCGTCAATCCGATCACCGCATGCTTGGTTGCAGAGTATACGGACACGCTGTGCTCGCTGCGGATGCCGGCGGTCGACGCCGTATTGATGATCGAGCCGCTGCCCTGCTTCTCCATCACTTTGAGTACATATTTCAGCCCCAGGAAGGCACCCTTCATGTTAACGGCAACGAGACGGTCGAATTCCGCTTCTTCCACGTCGGCCAGCAGTGAAAACTTCTGAATGATGCCGGCATTGTTGAAAAAGGCATCGATCCGGCCATAGGTGTCCACGGCGGCATTGACGTAGCGCTGCACGTCTTCGCTCTTGGATACGTCCGCCTGAACGAAAATGCCTTCGCCGCCCTCGTCCTGAACCATCCGCAGCGTTTCTTCGCCGGTTTCGCGGTTAAAATCGACCAGCACAACTTTGGCCCCATTGGCGGCCATCTTTAAACTGCTGGCTCTGCCGATGCCGCTTCCGGCGCCGGTGACCAGCACGATTTTATTTTCCAGTTCCATCGTAAATTCCCCCTAATCGTTGATCTTGATCTGTTCATTGACCATTGTACGAGGGTTTGATCGGCAATTATTGTACTCTTCTACGCTTAATTGTATTATTTTAATGTAAAGAAACCGTTATCATTTATGCCGGCAAAAGGGGGAGCGTCATGCGGTTCGCATTGGAAGAAATTAAATACGTGTGCCACCATCTGCATGAGGCCCATGGCGTGTCTGTATTTTATGTCAACACCCGCGGGCAATTTGAATATGAAAGTCCGGCTGCGAGCATCCGTCAGAGCCCGTATTATGTTCCGCTTCAGGAGCAAGTCAGGGAACATGCGGTAAACGGCGGACTGAAGAAGATTCCGGCCTTTTTTTCCATCAACAGGCTGCATTTTTTTCGAATCGTTCTGCAGCATGACGATGCAGCCTTGGGACAAATCGTGGTTGGACCCTGTCTCGACGCCGGGCTGGACGAAACGCAAATCGATTACATCACGGAGCTGATGCACGAATTTTCAAATGTCCGGGTGCTGATTGAGTTTTACCAATCCCTGCCCGTTATTGGCCCGGAACGCTTTCGTTCCATGAGCCTGTTGGTTTACAGCCTGTTCTACCAGGAACGGTTGGACCCGGCACAGATCGTTGAGACCAGCGGCGAGCAGCCACCGGAGAATCAGCCGCCGCATGCGCCGGATCTGGAGATTTCGCGGGAACGGATGAACCTGATTTCCCATACCAACCTTTCGCATGAGCGGGTGCTGCTGGATTATGTCCGCAAGGGACGCACCGATAAAGTCCAGGACGTCGTCCGTTATTCACTGATCGGCGAAGACGAGCTGGGCAAGCTGTCCAGGCGCAGCCGGATCCGCAGCGAGAAAAACCTGATGATCACCGGCGTGGCCTTGATCTGCCGGGCGGCGATCGAAGGCGGGCTGAACGAGGAGACGGCCTTTACGCTGAGCGATTACTATATTCAGCAGCTGGAGGAGCAGGAAAGCCTGCAGGCGATATCCAAGGTGATGACCGAGGCGGTGTTTGCGTTTACGAAACGGGTGTCCAAAGTTAAGGAGCAGCGGTATTCCTCAACGATTACAGCCTGCCAGCACTATATTTCCGACCACCTCTACGACGACATTACACTCGAGCAGCTGGCGAAGCTGACCTATTTGAGTCCCAACTACTTATCCAGCCTGTTCAAGAAAAAAGTAGGTGTCTCCATCAGTGAATATATCCAGCTCGAAAGAATTGACGAGGCGAAAAAGCTGCTGATGCTGACGAAATACAAGGTTTCGGACATCTGCTCATGGTTGAACTTTAACGATCAGAGTTACTTCAACAGGGTATTTAAAAAAATGACCGGTGTGACGCCAAAACGGTACCGGGAGGAGGGATCAGCCGGGCGAGCGGCGGAAAAACGAGAAGAATCAGAAGAACCAAAAGAACCAGAAGAACCGAAGTTCCCTGTTTAACACGGATACCCGAATCTCCAGTTCCTTTGGCGATTCATATGCTGATGTCTAAGGACAACAATGAAAAGATAAACAAGCTTCCAGCAGGGGTCATCCTGCAGGAGGCTTTTTTTAATATTCCATGATTTGGCGGTTTGACAATTCGCTGCTTTCATCCTAGAATTATACCCATAGGGGTATACGTATAATACCTCGATCAATGAGCAACACACATCCGGATCTTACTTTATAAGGGAGGTTTACAAGCATGGCGGAAATATCGGCAAATGTCACGTTGGACTGCAAAGGTTTGTCCTGCCCGATGCCTATCGTCCGAACCAAAAAAGCGATGGATCAGCTTGAAGCGGGGCAGGTCATCGAGGTGTTGGCCACAGACCGGGGGTCTTTGGCGGATATGCAGGGCTGGGCCAAAAATACGGGCCACCAGTACCTGGGGACGCTCGAAGACGGGGAGGTGCTGAAGCATTACCTGCGCAAATCCCGGCCGGAAGAGCTGAAGGAAGCGGCGAATTACCCGCACATCGCTACCAATGAAGAGCTTCAAAGCAAGCTCGCAGCGAGCATGGACTTGGTTGTTCTGGACGTGCGGGAGCCGGCTGAATATGCGTTTGGCCACATACCCGGGGCGGTATCCATTCCGCTGGGGGACCTGGAGGATCGCCTTTCGGAGTTGGATCCTGAAGACAGCATTCATGTGGTATGCCGCACAGGATCGCGCAGCGATCTGGCATGTCAGCTTCTTGCCGAGCATGGATTTCAGCATGTAAGCAACGTCGTGCCCGGCATGTCCGCATGGACGGGACCGATTGAAAATCAATAAAACCAAAAACCAAATTCAATATTTTACGGAGGTATGATCGATGAGTACAAAAGTAGCGATTATTGCCAGCAACGGCGGACTGTTCGATGCCTATAAAGTGTTTAACATTGCCACGGCGGCTGCAGCCACCGAGGCGGAGGTAGCCATCTTCTTTACTTTCGAAGGCTTGAATCTGATTCACAAGCAGGCCCACCAGCAGCTGCCGCTGCCGGCCGGACGCGAGCATTTCGCCGAAGGGTTCCAGAAGGCTAACGTTCCGGGCATTCCGGAACTTGTCGCGATGGCGCAGGAGCTTGGCGTCCGGATGATCGGCTGCCAAATGACGATGGACGTCATGAATTTGACGAAGGATGACTTTATCGACGGAATTGAAGTCGGGGGAGCGGTGACCTTTCTCGACTTTGCCAAGGATGCCAACGTCACCTTATCTTTCTGACAAGGAGGAATCTTTGATATGACAGCTTCAGTGAATACGAATCCGGGCGTCATGACGGCCAAGGAGCTGACACGGCGGATTCTGGCCAAGGAAGAATTGTTGATTTTGGACGTGCGCAATGAGAGTGACTTTAACGACTGGAAGATCGAAGGGGAGAAGATCGAGATTATCAACATCCCGTACTTCGATCTGCTGGACGGTGTTGATGACGCCCTTGCCCGGCTGCCTGAAGGTAAAGACGTCCTCGTCGTGTGTGCCAAGGAGGGATCCTCCCAATTCGTCGCTGAACAGCTGGCTGAAGCAGGCAGAACCGGCGTGTCCTACCTGGAAGGCGGCATGAAATCCTGGAGCGAGCATTTGGAACCGGTCCAGATCGCCGAATTGGACGGCGGGGGCGCGCTGTATCAGTTCGTGCGGATCGGCAAAGGCTGCCTGTCTTATATGGTGGTCTCCGGCGGCGAAGCTGCCGTTATCGATACGCCGCGCATGACGGGCATCTTGGAAAGCTTTGCAGGCGAACAGGGGGCGGTGATCAAGCATACGCTGGACACGCATCTGCATGCCGACCACATTTCCGGCGGAAAAGCGTTAGCCGAACGCACCGGAGCGGCCTACTGGCTGCCGCCGAAAGATGCGGAGGAAGTTAACTTTTCCTATGAGCGCCTGGAGGAAGGCCGGGAGATTAAGGTGGGAAGCACCACCATTGCCATCGAGCCGGTGTATTCCCCGGGGCATACGATTGGAAGCACGTCGCTGATCATCGACGGGAAGTATCTGCTGACCGGCGATATTTTATTCGTCGAATCTATCGGCCGTCCAGACCTAGCGGGCCAGGCGGAGGATTGGGTGGACGACCTGCGGAGCACGCTGTACAGCCGGTATAAAGGGCTGTCCGAGGACATGATCGTGCTGCCGGCGCATTTCGGTAAAATCTCCGAGCTTGGTGAGGACGGGAAGGTCATGGCCCGGCTGGCGGACCTGTTCCGTCACAATCCGGGGCTGAACATTCCGGACGAGGCAACGTTCCGGCGCACCGTTACGGATAATCTTCCGCCGCAGCCCCATGCCTATCAGGAGATCCGGCAGGCAAACATGGGCAAAATCCATCCGACCGAAGAGGAGCAGCGCGAGATGGAGATCGGGCCGAACCGCTGTGCGGTTCATGACAAGTAACCGGCGCGCGAAATGCGCGACAGCCTGTTTTCATTAAGGATGCTTAGTGAGGAGAAAGGAGGGAGGATACCATGGCGGATATGATGCTGTACGCTGTCATGCTGCTGCTGGGGCTCGTCGGATCGTTCTTCTCCGGACTGCTCGGCATCGGTGGAGCGATCATCAATTTCCCCCTGCTGCTGTATGTTCCGCCCATGCTGGGATTGCCGTCGTTCTCCGCGCACGAGGTTTCCGCGATCAGTATGTTCCAGATTTTCTTCTCTTCACTGTCGGGCGTGCTGGCGTACCGGTCGAAGCCCGATCCGAAAGGAGGGACGGTCCACAAAGGCCTCGTCATGTATATGGGGGGAGGCATTCTGGCCGGCAGCCTGCTTGGAGGACTGGTCTCCGGAGCGATGGACGGGACGGTTATCAACGTGATTTACGGCATATTGGCGGTACTCGCCGTCGTCCTCATGCTCATTCCGAACCGGGGAACGGAGGGCCGGTCTGAACCGCTAACGTTTAACAAAACCGTAGCCGTCATTGCGGCCTTTCTGGTCGGTGCTGTTTCCGGCATCGTGGGTGCGGGCGGATCGTTTATACTGATTCCTATCATGCTGACGGTGCTGCGCATTCCCACCCGGACGACGATCGCTTCCTCGCTGGCCATTGTGCTGATTTCGGCGGTCGGCGGGGTCATCGGCAAAATCGCGGGCGGAGGCATTCCGCTCGGACCGACCGTCTTTACCGTCCTTGGCAGCCTGATCGGGGCTCCGCTCGGATCGAGAATCAGCTCCAGGATGAACGTGACATTTTTGCGGTACGCGCTGGTGGTGTTGATCGCTTTCACGGCTGTGAAAATATGGGCGTCCCTGCTGTGAGGAAGATCGGGTGGAATAAATTTCAGTGCGGCAGCGGGATCCGTACCAGTGTAGTTTTGTTTTTTTTGCTCTATAATATACCCATACCGGTATATCGTTAGAAAAGGTGGGATCCTGACATGGATTACAATTACACGGATGAAATGAAAACACGTCTGCGCCGCATCGAAGGGCAGATCCGGGGCGTGCTGCGCCTCATGGATGAAGGAAAATCGTGCAAGGAGGTCGTCTCCCAATTGTCCGCCGTGCGCAACGCCTCGGATAAGGCGATCGCCCAGATCGTCGCGGAGAACCTGCAGCAGTGCATCTTGGCGGAGCAGGAGGCCGGGAATATGGACACCGGAAAAATGGTGAAGGAAGCCGTGGAGCTGCTTGTGAAAAGCCGGTAAACCCTGGCATTTGACAACCCCGGAGGAAATCAATATACTTTGCTTATCCATTTGAATATTCGGAATATACGCGGAAAGAGCGAAGTAGCGGGAAGTCCCTGTTCTCAGAAAGCCGGGGGTCGATGCGACCCGGCAGCACACGGTCCTGACGAATTACACTCTGGAGTATCTTGGGTAATGCCAAGCGGAATGGCCAACGTTACATGCGCCGTCGAGTGGTGCAGCATGCCTTGAACGAGGCGGACCTGCGCAATGTGGGTGGTAACACGGTTATGACAATCGTCCCTTAGGTCTGTTTCAGGCCGAGGGACGATTTTTTGCGTTTCCCGGCTTTATGCGGAAGCCTTGCATCTGGGCAGAAGCCCGCCTCGTTCCATGTATAACCGATTTTTATCCCATATTTCTATGAACAAACAAAGGAGCTGGACAAGGAAATGAACATTATTGACGAACTGGAGTGGCGCGAGGCCATTAACCAACAGACGGACGCGGAGGGACTCCGCCAATTGACGGAGGAGAAATCGATCTCCCTGTACTGCGGCGTCGACCCGACCGGGGACAGCATGCACATCGGGCACCTGATCCCGTTCATGATGCTGAAACGGTTCCAGCTGGCCGGACACCGGCCGGTCATTCTGATCGGCGGCGCCACCGGAACAATCGGTGATCCGAGCGGACGCCAGTCCGAACGCACGCTGCAGACGATGGAACAGGTGCAGGCGAACGTGAACGCCCTGACCGCCCAAATGAAGAAGCTGTTCCTGACGGAAGGCGACAACCAGCTGCGCATGGTGAATAACTACGACTGGACGCATCAGCTGAACGTCATTGATTTTCTCCGCGATTACGGGAAAAACTTCAGCATCAACACGATGCTGGCCAAGGATATTGTCGCGAATCGGCTCGAAACCGGCATTTCGTACACCGAATTTTCCTACCAAATCCTGCAGTCGATGGACTTCCTGCACCTGTACCGGGAAGAGGACGTCCAGCTGCAGATCGGCGGTTCCGACCAATGGGGCAACATTACGAGCGGCCTGGATCTGATCCGGAAAAAGGAAGGCCCGGAAGCGAAAGCATTCGGCCTGACCATCCCGCTCATGCTGAAGGCGGACGGCACGAAATTCGGCAAAACCGCCGGCGGCGCCATTTGGCTCGATCCGAAGAAAACGACGCCGTACGAGTTCTACCAGTTCTGGGCGAACACAGACGACCGCGACGTCGTCAAGTACCTGAAGTACTTCACCTTCCTGGACAAAGAAGCGATCGACGCTTTGGCGGAAAAGGTGCAGACCGAGCCGCACAAACGCGAAGCGCAGATCACGCTGGCCGAGGAAATGACCCGGTTCGTCCATGGCGAAGAAATGCTGGCCCAAGCTAAAAAAATCACCGCTGCGCTCTTCAGCGGCGACATCAAGTCGCTCACCGCGGACGAAATCGAGCAGGGCTTCAAGGAAATGCCGACGTTTGAAGCTTCGAAGGAATCCAAAAACATCATCGACTGGCTCGTCGATGTCGGCATTGAGCCGTCCAAACGCCAAGCTCGGGAGGATCTGAATTCGGGAGCCATCTCCATGAATGGCGAGCGTGTCAGCGACGCCGAGCTGGAAGTAAGCGCGGACCATGCCATCGAAGGCCGGTTTATCATCATCCGCAAAGGTAAGAAAAAATACCATCTCGTGAAGCTGTCCTAGTCTCCGGACGTTTCTTTCGGAGTCAGGAACTGCGTTAGAACGTCAGACGGGATCTATCACAAAAAAGGCTTTCCTGCCGTCCATGGGGACGAAGGGAAAGCCTTTTTGCCGTACATTCGAACGAACCAAGACGGCAGTCGCCGTAAGCGGCGGAAGGGCTGGGTTACGCCTTCTCCTCAACCGGACGCTCAACGTGAAGCGGTGGGGGAACGAGCCAGCCCTTCTCCTTGTTCATGCGGAGAATCCGCACGCCGAGGGCGGTCTTGGTTGCATGGTATTTGGCGAATAACGCGCCGATGTCCTCGCGGATGGACATGCCCATAATCGCGCTGCAGCCAGCCAGTCCCGCGGCGGTGTCGGCTGCCAGCTTGGCGCCGATTTCCTGGTCCATAAAGCGGGCCCCGGGCGGTATGTCTTCCAGATTGACGGCCGGTCTGTCGGCCATAATCGGCGCCGGGACGACGCCGTTGTCGGTCAGCAGCTTATCGCATTCCTTGATTTCGGTCTTGGCTTGGTCGATCAGGTCCTCAAGAATTTGTTTGAGGTCTTTGTCTCCGGCATGGTTCAGATATACCTGATAGCAGGAGACGAGTCCTTTGGCCATCATGGAAACTTCCCATAAATTGAAGACTTCGCCGTAATGCATCGGTTGGTGTTTCGGATTTCCGTCGAGAATACCCATCGATTTCATTCTCTCCTTAGTTTTAGGTAGGGCAGTACCGTTACATTATGAGCAATTCCCTTCGGTTTCATGTACGCAGCCGAAGCTTGTAGCTCCGCTATGGATTGCATATCACGAGTCGCCGGACCGCGTTCCGATGACCGACTGGCACGATACCGAACCGACCGGCAGATGAATTTTCAGTACGGAGCGTCGTTGGCGGATTGTATATCAAGCTGCTGAAGAATCAGGGGCTTTCGCGCTGACTTTTCGGCTAAATTGAGTGTAAGCCCTTTAATTATGTATGCTCCCATTGTAAAATGGTGGACAAAACCATATGACAAGGGGACGATCGAATGAGCACAGCAGCAAGCAGGCTGCCTGACAGCAAGCAGCGCATACCATTATGGGAGGATGTTCCGCTGGGACAAAGCGGGCCGGAGAACGAGGGCTGCCCCAGCATAACGCCATATCTGCTCGAAGGAGAAGGCCCTTTCCCGATGATGGTGGTATGCCCGGGAGGCGGATATGTCATGCGCGCAGACCATGAAGGCGAACCGATCGCCTTGTGGCTGAACAGCATCGGGGTGTCGGCAGTGGTCCTGAACTACCGCGTGTCGCCGAACCGCCACCCGGTTCCGCTGGGAGACGCCCAGCGGGCGATCCGGACCGTGCGAAGCCTCGCGGCCGATTGGAACATCGATCCGGCGCGGGTAGGCATTTTGGGCTTTTCCGCCGGTGGGCACTTGGCGTCCACCGCTGGCACCCATTTTGATGCAGGCCAGGCGGATGCGGAAGATCCGGTCGAGCGCGAGAGCAGCCGTCCCGAACTGCAGGTGCTGTGCTATCCGGTCATCAGCTTCGGGCCATATACCCACGAAGGCAGCAAGTATTCGCTGCTCGGGGAAGAGCCGGACGCCGAACTGGTCCAGTATTTGTCCAACGAGACGCGGGTCACGCCGGATACGCCGCCGGCCTTTATTTGGCATACGGCCGATGACGGGGCCGTTCCTGCGGAGAACAGCCTGCTCTTCGCCCTCGCTTTAAGCCGCGAGAAGATTCCTTATGCGCTGCACGTGTTCGAGGCCGGACGCCACGGACTTGGGCTCGCGGAGGAAGAAGAGGCCGTCAAGGCATGGCCGGACCTGTGCGCGACCTGGCTGAGAGAACGGCAATTCATACAATAATGCTTAAACCCGAAAGAAAGGGACGACGCTTATGGAGCGGACGTCCCTTCTTGCCGTTAAGGAGGGGATAAGCACTTCCATCCTCTCCAAGGCATACGCTGGTTACGAACGAGTTGAATTGAAAACCCCCAGGAGGATGATACAGAAGTGATGACCCGTACTTTTGGCATCGGAAGCCCAGGCAGGGGATGGGTATGAACACCACGCTCGGCCTAATGTCTGCCAAGACAGCCGGAAGGTCCCATTTTCTTCCCTATGTTGAGGCAGCGAATGAGGCAGGTTTCAAACGGTTGATTCTTTTTGCGCCTGAAGATGTGAATCTGGCCCGTCGAAAAATTACCGGTTACACTTATCAAAAGCATAAGTGGGTGCGTACGGTACAGGGATTTCCGGATCTCATTTATGATATAGGCCATTACAGGACGATCCGCAGTTACCAGCAAGCGGAAGAAATCAAATCCTTCAGCCGTCTGCCCTTTCTTGGGGACTGGCTTGGCAATAAGTGGGTCGTCTATCAGGGACTGAAGGCGTCTCCGGAAATCGCGGAGCACTTGGTGGAGACGGAGCTGCTGATTCGGGCGGCCGACGGGATTTCCATGCTGGAGCAGCACAAAGCGCTCATGCTGAAACCGGTCAGTGGAGACTCGGGTACCGGGATCAAACGGATCAGTCTTCGCAAGGACATGCTGATTGTTGAGGAAGACGGGGGCGTATGCCGCGGTATTAAGGTAGAATCGGCAGGGAGATATTTAGATCAGCTGGCCGCCAAAGGTTATATGATGCAGCCGGCGCTCGATTTGCGCGTGAACAGCCGAAACCCCTGGGACTGCCGTGCGCTGATCCAGAAAGATGGGCTGGGCAGCTGGAGCTTTACCGGGCTCGTCGTCCATGTAGGACAGACAAGCCGTCTGACGACGCATCCGGAGCACGGCGGGCAAACGTTGGAGGCGTATCCCTTTTTGGCCAAGAGATTTGGGGAGGAGGAAGCGAAGAGGCTGTACGAACAGGTAAAGGACCTGTCACGGCGGGTAGCGGAGCAGCTGGAGCTATACTACAACCGGAGCTTTGCCGAATTGGGCGTCGATTTGGCCATAAGCGAGGATCGGTCCCTCCATATTCTGGAGGTGAACCATAAGCCGGGCAAGCCGTTCATGCGAACGGAGCGTGACCTCGAACTCTATTTGAAAAGCATCCGGGTGCCGTTCCAATACGCAGCTTATCTGGCTCATACGCAAGCTGCGGTTATTCCGGCGGCACCTCCATGGTCGCGGGATACGTCCGGATGCTCCAGAGCGGAGCTCATCGAACAGATCATCCAGGACGGCATGGCATTCTACCGGACTCCATACCGGTTCGGTGCGGTGCCCTGGTCCATCGACGCGTTCGATTGCAGCTCGTTCATGCAATTTATTTTTGCCAGAAACGGTCTGCTGCTGCCGCGTACGTCCAGACAGCAAAGCCTCCTGGGATATGACGTGGCCAGAAAGAACCTGCAGCGGGGCGATCTGCTGTTCTTTTCCGTCCACTCCCGAACGCATAAAAAAGGGCTGGAACGAATCGGCCATGTCGGCATTTATCATGGCGGCGGCCGGTTCCTTCATTCCTGCAAAGCGGGCGGCGTCGTGGTCACGGAGCTCTCGGATCCGTATTGGAATCGGCTGTATATTAAGGGCCGCCGGGTGATTGAAGAGGATGGCTGCTCGTAGGCGGCGTTAGAGCATCATTTTTCGGCATGTCCTTATCAATCGCAGGGGCGTGGGATATAATGGATTGTGCATGTCCCATATGATAAAGGAGGACTACCCGAATGAGTGTAAAGATATCGCCTTACATTGTAATGAATGGCAATTGTGCCGAGGCTGTTGCGTTTTATGAAAAAGTGCTGCAGGCCAAAAACCTGGGATTGTCCCGCTTCAGCGATATGCCGGATCCGGATCATCCGCTGCCGGATGAAGCCAAAGATCGCGTACTGCATGCCGCACTTGAATTTGACGGCAACATGCTGCTCTTCTCCGATACGTTTCCGGGAAATCCGTATCAGCTTGGGGATCAGTTGAGCATCGCTATTACATCAAATGACAGCGAGCGTCTCCAATCGGTCTTCGCCGGATTGTCGGATGGGGGACAGGTGCTGATGGAACTGCAGAAGACGTTTTGGAGCCCGGCCTTCGGCATGGTCCGGGACAAGTTCGGCATCACGTGGCAGGTCAGCACAGAGCAATAGGAGTTTAGCAGGATCGATCCGAACCACAGTACGGATCCTGGCAGGAGCTTCCAAGGCAATCTACCAGTTGATTCTCGTCAATCAGAAACAAGCCATGGCACAACCGGAACGCTCCATTCTTCATTCGAAGGGCAGCGGGAAAGAGGGCCGTGGCTTTTTTGGCTTGGGCTGGAACCTGACATCGCGTGGAATCTTCCTGATTTATACATTCCGGTGACAACATCCGCGAAAGTGTGATATCCTTGTGAAGGATGATACAAACCTCCTTTCAGTGCATGTCGTTAACGATATCCATCATGGGAAAGTTTGTGAAAAATATCATTTGTTTGGCAATACGGCGTTTTCGCCCGAAAATTATACGAACCCATTTTTCATGGGTACATTATAAGGAAGGGAGCATGGTGCATGCTCAAACAGTTCATGAAAGCCTCACGCTTCGGAGTTGTACCGGTCATGCTGATTCCGGTCGCGCTGGGAGCGTTGGGGGCTTTTGTATGGAACGGCGTTTTTAACGTCTGGCTGTTTCTGATTACGCTCGTCGGTGCGGCGTCGGCCCACCTGTTCTCCAACATGGTGAACGACCTGTGGGATTACAAGAGCGGGACCGATACGGCTGCCAAAGAGGCCGTGGATGCGGTCTCCACGAACTCGGGCTTTTTGACGGGCGGTGTATGGAGCATTCGCAAGTTTGCGGCGGTCACTTGGGCGCTGTTTGGCGTTGCCGCGGCTTGCGGAATTATATTGGCCGTATTCTCAGGGCCGTGGGCTTTCATTTTCGGCGCACTCGGCGGCTTGATCGCATACTTCTATGTGGCGCCACCACTGAAGTTCGGATACCGGGGCAAAGGCTACTCGGAAGTCGCAATCCTGCTCTCGTTCGGCGTTCTTCCGGTCATGGGGGCCTATTATGTGCAAACCTCGCATTTGGATCTGCGGGCGCTGCTCCTGTCCCTGCCGATCGGCCTGTTAACTACGCTGATTCTGTTCAACCATCACTTTTTACACTGGCAGGCGGACCGCCAGGCCGGCAAACGTACGCTGGTCGTCGTGTGGGGCGAGCAAAGAGCGCTTGGCTTCTCCCGGTTTCTGCTGTTTCTGTCCGCGCTGATGCTCGTGGTCAGCGTCATTGCCGGGGCGCTTCCGGTGTACGGACTGCTGGCCCTGCCGGGCATGATTCCGCTGTACCAGGTGTACGGCAAGCTGAAGTCTCATAATAACAGCCATGCCTATATTCCGCTGATGGGAGCTTCGGTGAAATCGACCCAGCGGAGCGGGATCATTATGATTATATGTTTACTGATACAAGGCTTGATCTGACCTTAACGGCCATATTGACTTAAGCGAGAAAGGAAGTTCGATGCTACATGGTACAACAACGCGTTTTTGGGGATTTTCATACGATTCTGTCGGAGGGCGAGGTTTGGAAAATCGGCGGCTTTCCGCTGCCGGACGGTACGTTCTGGGAATACCGGGAGCCTGACGCGGTAGTCATTGTCCGCAACGGCATTCTGTACGTCCGTGCTCCGCTGAGCCGGCAAAACGACCAGATTCAAATTTTGGACAACGCGAAGCATATGTATTATTCAGTGGAAACGGTCAAAGTACCGGATCACGGAGTGGTCGACTTCGAACTGCAGATCCGTGCCCGCTCGGTCAATACCGTGCCGAACGATCTGTACGACGGCTACGTATCGCTTAACCTGCTGGATTTCACGACCGGAGCGGCGCTGGATTTCTTTGCCGGCAACGACAAATATGCCAGCGTGTACGCTGTTCTTCCTTTCCCGGGGGTAGAGGTTCCGCCATCGGACAAGACCCGGTATTTCTGCATCTTTAAAGAAGACACCAACTTTAAGCCACGTGAATTCAACACCTACAAAATTACGTATGACCGCGGAAACGACGAAGCTGTGTTCTATTTGAACGGCACGGAAATCCGCCGGGAGAAGAACATCCCGATCAAGTTCAACGAGTTTACGATCGCGCTCGGCATCATGACTGAGAAGGACATCTCGCCGGAAGGCAGCGTGTCCGTTCATGGGCAGGTCGTGACGGCCGAGTATTCGCCGGTGACCGTGACGATCGACGACCGTTCGGAGAATAAGCGGGCTGCTGAAGAAGAGTAAACGTAAGAGTGAAGAGGCGCGCAACAGAGCCATTCTATAGAATGGCTGCACCGGCTCGGTGTCTGGATGACGGACCGGACTCCTCTTCCAGCAAAAAAGGGCTGGGTCCCCAGGTAGAACAATCTACCGGGGCCCAGCCCTTTTTTTGTATGAACCTATAGAGAATGAATTGAATTATTTCTTCAGGTCTTCGATTGACTTAATGTCAACGTAGGACGGCACGACCAGGCCGGTTTTGACGCCGGTCATATTAGCGCCCAGATCATCGATCTGATCCTTGAATTTGGCGAGGTAATCGGCGTGGGTCAGCGGCAGCCAGGCTGCGGCCGATGCGTCCACGTCCCCGTTGGCGACGCCGGTCCACATTGGTCCTGCCTCTACCTGGAGGGCGGTTACCTTGTAGCCCAGTTTTTCCTGGAGGATGTACTGCAGCAGGTTGGTGCTGGCGATTTCCGAATCCCAGGCTACGTAGCTCAGCTTCAGCGGGTTGCCGTTAACAGGCTTCAGGTCCTTGATCCATTCATTGACCCGGTCGGCGTGGCTGTCAGCCCATGCCTTGGCGGCCTCTTCCGGCTTCTTGCCTTCCTGGATCGCCGTCATGATCTCACCCATTTCATCGGAGGACCATTCAAACCGGTCAAGGAATGCGTAAGCGGTCGGCTCATCCTGTTCCAGACCCTTGCGGGCGATCGTATGGATTTCCTCGGCTTCACCGTATACTTTCTTCGGATCATCCAGGTACTTCAGGTCATATTTGGAGAACATCCAGTGCGGTGTCCATCCGGTAATGACGATCGGCTTTTTGGCCTTAATGTCTTTGGCCAGCGTCGCAGTCATCGCCGCGCCGGAGCCTTCAATCAGCTTCCAGTCGGACAGGCCGTATTCTTCGATGGCTTTGTTGGTCGCCTTCATGATTCCGGCACCGGGGTCGATACCGATAATTTCGTAGTTGACCTGTTTACCGAAGGAATCAGTGCTGCCTTCTCCGCTTGCCGACCCGCCGGAGCCGTTTTGGCCGCAGGCGGACAGCATCAGTGCGCCGGCCAGACCAAGGCTGGCCAGGATCGTCCATTTTTTCTGTTTTTTCATGTTATGCACCCCTTTTTTTGGATTTAAATAGGTTTTGCGTAAAGCGGTCGAGCACGATAGCGAGAATAACCACCGCAAGACCGGCTTCGAAGCCTTTCCCGATTTGGAGCTGGGTTACCGCGCGGTATACCTCGGCTCCGATGCCCTGGGCGCCGATCATCGAAGCGATGACGACCATGGACAGCGACAGCATGATGGTCTGGTTGATGCCGGCCATCAGCGTCGGCATGGCCAACGGCAGCTGCACCTTGAAGAGCTTCTGCGGTCCGGTGGAACCGAAGGCATCGGCTGCTTCCGTGAGCTCGCCGGACACCTGCTGAATGCCGAGCAGGGTCAGGCGGATCGTCGGCGGAATCGCGAAGATAACCGAAGCGATGACCCCTGGCACGACGCCCAGGCTGAAGAAGGTAACTGCCGGCAGCAGATAGACGAAGGCCGGCATCGTCTGCATGAAATCGAGTAGCGGCGTAATGATGCGGGACGCCCCTTTGCTGTAAGCACACCAGATGCCGATCGGAACGCCTAAGACGACCGAAATCAAGGCGGAGGTGATGACCAGACTGAGGGTGTCCATCGTCTGCGGCCAGTACCCCAGGTTATAAATCAGCAGAAATCCGATCACCGAGAACAGCGTCAGGGATATCCGCCCGACCAGGAAGGCAAGAATACCGAGTATGACGATAAACAGGAACGGATGCGGCAGCATGAACAGCCAGGTAAATCCGTTAACGATGCCTTCGATGACGCTCGAAATGAAGTCGAACAGGACCGTCAGATGGTCTCCCATCCAGCCGACCAATGCTTCAATCCACTCATCCAGCGGTATTTTCGGCATTTGGGCTCACCTCCTTCGAACTGTTCTCCCCGGCGAGCGCCCCAAGCAGGGCACCCCGGACAATAACGCCCGCAAGACGGTCGTTGTCGTCGACGACGGCGAGCGGTACTTTGGACATGCTGGTGATTTCAAACAGCTCATTGATCAGGACGTCCGGATGGACTCTTGGACCGTCCGTGATCAGAATATCCGCAAGCGTTTTGCCGCTGCGCATCGCTTCCGAGGCATCCTCCGCCGTGATGACGCCGAGCAGCCGCTTGCCGCGGTCGATGACGAACAGGTTGGAGATGCCGCGCTCGCGCATCAGCTCGAGCGCCACCCTCGGCCCCCGGTCCGGCATGATCGTCTCCGGACGGCGCATGACATGGGCGGCGGTCAGCACCTTGGACAGGTCGACGTCCTCGACGAACCGCTCCACATAGGCGTTGGCCGGCTGCGTCAGAATTTCTTCCGGCGTGCCCACCTGCACGACGGCGCCATCCTTCATGAGCGCAATCCGGTCGCCGATCCGCAGCGCTTCGTCCAGATCGTGCGTGATGAAGATAATCGTTTTCTTCATCGTCTCCTGCAGTTCGAGCAGCTCATCCTGCATGTCACGGCGGATCAGCGGATCAAGCGCGCTGAAGGCTTCGTCCATCAGCAGAATCTCCGGGTCATTCGCGAGCGCCCGCGCCAGACCGACGCGCTGCTGCATGCCGCCGCTCAGCTCGTCGGGAGATTTGTTTTCCCAGCCCTTGAGGCCGACCAGTTCGAGCGACTTCATCGCTTTCTCCGTGCGCTCCGGCTTTTTGACCTTTTGAATCTCAAGCCCGTATTCCACGTTTTCCAGTACGGTCCGGTGCGGAAACAGCGCGAACTTCTGAAAAACCATACTGATCGTCTGGCGCCGTACCTTACGGAGCTGCTCCTTATTCATTTTTCTTAAATCCTGCCCGTGAACGAGGATTTCCCCCGCCGTAGGCTCAATCAGCCGGTTCAGCATCCGGACGAGGGTGGATTTGCCGCTGCCGGACAGCCCCATAATGACGAAAATTTCGCCAGCTTCAATACTGAGGTTGACCCGGTTCACCCCGACGGTCACGGATTTTTCCTTCGCCAGCTTCTCCTTGTTCCAGCCTTGTTCGAGCAGTCCGACGCTTTGCTCCGCCTGGGCTCCGAACAATTTGCTGACTTGTTTAAGCTGCAAAATAGACAACTGTGATACCCCCTTATTGCTTCTCTATCGTTGATAAGTGCGAACACGATGCTGCGTGAATAACCAACGGGTAACAGTGTAACAATTAATATATATAGTATCAAACGTTTTAACCGTACGTAAAGAACGTACAGAAAAAACTGTACGAAATTTACTGCCGAATGCTCCCATATCCGCCGTTTTCCTGACGGATCGGTTTCTTTACAATTAAAATCGGTTTACATACAATAGACGATGAAGGTTTGGTCTTCTCCATACTTTTTCACTTACAAACACGGGCAACACAAGCGGATTCCGGACCTTGTTCAGGCTTATGGGCCGGGGATTCTGCGGAGAATGGTTGAACAAATAAGGAGGTTGCAAGCATGAGCTTGGACCAATTCGAAGATGAACGCGACGCAGCAATCCACAAGGTACGCAAGCGCGTCATTGAAACGATCGGAAGAAACATGGACTTATATGGAATCTCCCAGTCCACCGGACATTTATACGGGCTGCTTTTTTTTGCAGACAAGCCGATGACTCTGGATGAAATGGGACGGGAAATGAAAATGAGCAAGACCAGCATGAGCACGGGCGTCCGGACCCTGCTGGACTTGAAGATGGTCAATAAAGTATGGGAGAAGGGCTCCCGCAAGGACTTATATGAAGTGGAATACGACTGGTATCAGACGTTTACCGACTTTTTCGATATCAAGTGGAGAAAATCGGTAGAGAGCAATATCCAGATTCTGAGCAAGTCCATCGACGAAATGGGCCGCTTGCTGACGGCGTACGAGCATGATCCCGAGTTCACCGAGCTGCTGCGCAAGGATATCGCCAAACTGCACGAGGCGGTTGCTTATTACGGCTGGCTGGACCGGCTCATCGATACGTTTGAGAGCGGAGAGATATTCAAGCTGGTCCCGAAGGAGCCTCCAACCCCACACAGCTAAACATAAAAAGCACCGGAACCGGGCTGCGTTACAGCAGTCCGGTTTTTTTGGATTTTCATGACGCCAGGCGTGGTGATTTTTGTAGTTGACATCCGCCTGCCTTCGGTCATATGGTGTAATTTAGTAAAAGTTAGATGAAGAGCTGAGCGAGGAGAGATGAAGATGGTTACGGGTTATACCGGATGGCAGGAAGATGAGTTAAGGCGGGAGCAAGGCCGGCTGCAAGCTGAATACGAGGCATACCGGAGTCTTAATTTGAAGCTGGATATGTCCCGGGGCAAGCCGTGCCCGGAGCAGCTGCAGCTTTCGAACGAAATGCTGGACGTTCTGCCGTCCGGGGAAGAACTTCGGGCGGAGGATGGGACGGACTGCCGCAATTACGGTGGCCTTGACGGAATCCCGGAGGCGAAGCGGTTTTTTGCCGAGATGCTTGGGGTTCAGTCTTCTGAAGTGATCGTTCAGGGCAACTCCAGCCTAAACTTGATGTATGATGCGCTGGCACGGGCGATGCTGTTCGGGGTGCTTGGCAGTGAGCAGCCGTGGAGCAAGCTCCCGTCCGTCAAATTCCTGTGTCCAAGCCCTGGGTATGACCGCCATTTTGCGATCTGCGAGCAGCTGAATATCGAAATGATCACCGTAGATATGACGCCGGAAGGGCCGGATATGGACGCAGTAGAGAGGCTTGTCGCCGAAGATGACTCCATCAAGGGAATTTGGTGTGTGCCGAAGTACAGCAACCCCGGCGGTATCACGTATTCCGACGAAACGGTGGAACGGCTGGCCCGGATGAAGACGAGGGCTGGCGATTTCCGCATTTTCTGGGATGACGCTTATACGGTCCATCATCTGACTTCAAGGCATGACGAGCTGAAAAATATGCTGGAAGCCTGCTCGAACGCCGGCAATCCTGACCGTGTGTTCATCTTTGCATCCACTTCCAAGGTGACTTTTCCGGGTTCCGGCGTAGCGGCATTGGCGGCGAGCAGGGACAACCTCAGCCATATGAAAAAACAGCTGTCCGTGCAGACGATCGGCCCGGATAAAGTGAATCAGCTGCGGCACATCCGCTTTCTTAAGGATATGGAGCATCTGGGCCGCCACATGGAAAAGCATGCTGCGATCATCAAGCCGAAATTCGACTTGGTGCTGAATAAGCTGGAATCCGGGATTGGCACCAAGGATATCGCTTCATGGAGCAAGCCCAGCGGCGGTTATTTTATCAGCCTGGATACGATGGACGGCTGTGCACGGGAAGTCGTGCGGCGTGCAGCGGAGGCCGGGGTGACACTAACGCCTGCCGGGGCCACTTATCCGTACGGGCGCGATCCGCGGGACCGCAATATCCGTATTGCGCCAACCTATCCATCGCTCGAAGAGCTTGCGCAGGCCATCGATATTTTGTGCGCATGCGTGCAGCTGGTATCGATCGATCGTATTTTGGCGGATCAATAGAGCAGCAGCATTTTTTAAGACAGGCAGGTCAGGAGGGATGGGTCGGAGATGGTACCGCAGGGGCGGTATCCTGGCCCTGCCTCCGGCCTGCCGTTTCTTTTTGCCGAATGACTGGAACATGGCTGCCTTCCCCCGCTAACGGAATCCGGGCATGTTGCCAGACAGCGCCGCGGACACGTCTTGTTCCACGAGGAACGTTTCATGGTCAGCAAATCAGACAAATATCTTTTTTTGGATGATTTGCATGGATTCCCTTATTTGAACCGTCAAACTGAATAGAACGAACTTAATAGAGAAGAGATGTGATGAAATTGATCAAAACGACGGCTTTGAAGACGGGAGTCCAGACGGCATGGATGAAATGGGAGGGCTTGTTCGACCGGATCACGCGGCTGCGGAGCAAGCGGGTGCTGAGTTACGGAATTTGCAAGCTGGTGGTTCGGCCTTTTCACGGGAAAAGCATCCGCAGTGACAGCGGGCAGTGGCTTCATGCCGGCGACTGGATCGGGGAGCTTCATTTGGATAACGGGCAGGTGCTGGAACTGTCGCGGAGCCTTGGGCCGGACAGGGCGGCGCTGAAAACCGCCAGGCTCCTGAAGCAATCGCTCAGACAGATCCGTGAAGCGATGGACCAGGTTCCCGAACTGGCTGAGGTCAAAGCACTGACCGGGATCACGCTGCTTCACCGGGGGCTGACCCACGGGCTGGGCTTTGAGCAGCACCAGCTGAAGGCCGGGTGGTTCCGGCTGCTGACGACGATCTATTTAAGGTTTCTGCTGCGAATGCTTCATCCTGCCGGGCAAAAACGCGTGAAGCACAGCGCTCCCAAGCTGGTTCCGCAGATGCTGCTCATGACCAGGCAAGCGTTCATGGAGCGGTACCGCCGCGAGTCACCATTATACAGCGTCATATAACAGCGTATTAATAACATTATATTCAGTACACGGATTCGGTATCAGGCTTGTCATGCTAGTCTGCATAATGTGACCAAGTCCCTCATAGACATGTATCAATCAGTTCAAACCAAGTGCTAAGGGGGATGATGTCATGCGCCGGATTTCATGGATGCTCGCCATGATCTTGTGCGTTACGGTTGTGTTGGCAGGCTGTGGTGGCAAAAAGGATGCCGCTTCCGTTGTCAAAGACTTGAACAACGTGGTCGATACACTGCAAAGCAAGGATGGCTCTTACAAAGGAACGGGGAAAATGACGCTGTATACCGGGGAGAAGCCGCAGGAATACCAGGTGGAGGTATGGTACCAGAATCCAAACTACTACCGCATCAGCCTGACGAACGCCCAGAAGGACGTTACGCAAATCGTTCTCCGCAACGACGATGGCGTATTCGTGCTGACGCCGAGCCTGAATAAAAGCTTCCGGTTTAAAAGCGACTGGCCGGACAACCAGGGGCAAGTCTATTTATACCAAACGCTCGTCCGGGGCATCTTAAGCGATAACACCCGGCAGTTTGCAGCTGACAAGGACAGCTATGTATTTGATGTTGCGGCAAACTATCACAGCCAGTCTCTCGTCCGCCAAAAAATTTGGCTCAGCAAGGACAATTACGCGCCAAAACAAGTACAAGTCTCCGACTCTGACGCCCATGTCGTCGTTGAGGTCAAATTCGACCAGTTCCAGTTCGATGCGAAATTCGACAAGGACTCTTTTGACATGAAGCGCAACATGACCGTGCAAAGCGATCCGTCGGTCGGCACGGTGGCCGAAGTCGACGAGAACGGCAATCCGGTCGCATCCCAGGACCAGCCGCAGGGCGATAACGGGGAAGCGGCGCAGGAAGTCACCAAGGAACTTGGCGACTTTGGCATGATTATTCCGGATTACCTGCCTGAAGGCGTTACGCTCAAGGACAGCAACAAGTTGGACAACAGTGACAACCATGCGCTGCTGCTTCGGTATGATGGTACATACCAGTTCACGATCATGGAATCCCGTCCGCAGGACCGTGCCGTGTCCCTGATGTCGGGTGAAGTGGTGGACCTTGGATTTACGGCGGGCCTTCTGGCTGGCGATGAGCAGCAGACGCTGACCTGGATGAATGGGGACGGCGTGGAATTCCGCATTACAAGCGCAAACCTGCCGGTGGACGAAATGATACAGATCGCAGCGTCTTTACAGGAACAATCGGGTAAATAATACGCAGACAGGCGGACCCTTCGGGCCGGCGGGGCATGATTCCACCGGCGAAACGAAGGGGCTTTCGCCTATCCATCTTCGAAAACTGCTGTGGTACGGTAAACCAGCCGGATTCAGCCGGGGCGTGGTTCATTGACAGTCACCTTCCTGAACATTACGATTACATAGGATAACGAAAGGTAAATAACAACTGATTTTCGATCCGATCCATCTATGTCCATAGAATGATCGAACGAAAATGACAACTCTCCTTTCAATGACTGTATGTAATGAGTGTGTTAATTCTTAGAGAAGGTGACGAATGAATGCAGCAACAATATAGAGCAACTAGAGCGGAAATCAATCTGGACCATCTTCAAGCGAACGTTACGGCGTTTCGCCGGGCTCTGCCCGAAGGCATGAAATTTCTGGCCTGTGTCAAGGCGGATGCGTACGGTCATGGAGCCGTGCAGGTGGCGCGGGAGCTTGCGAGCATCGGGGTGGACTATTTAAGCGTCGCTTTCCTGGATGAAGCGATTGAACTGCGGCATGCCGGCTTGACGCTGCCCATCTTGGTGCTTGGCTACACGCCTCCGGAAGGCATAAGAACGGCGTGGGAGAATAACATAACAGTGACGGTGTTCAGCCCGGAAGTACGGGAAGCTATCCGGCAGCTCCCGGCGGACGCCGAGTCCAGACCGCTGAAGGTGCACATTAAGATCGACAGCGGAATGGGCAGACTGGGACTTCTTCCCGGCCCGGACGCCATTTCGTTTATCGAGTCGCTCTATGCTCTTTCGCAGGCTGAGGTTGAAGGCTTGTTTACCCATTTTTCCAAAGCGGACGAAGAAGATAAAAGCTATACACTGGAGCAGTACCGGCGTTTCGAGAGCGTGGTGGCCTCGCTCGGGGAGAAAGGATTCAGCCCTCCTCTTATACATACGGGCAACAGCGCCACAGCGATTGATACCCCTCAGCTGTCCTACAATATGGTCCGCGTCGGCATCAGCCTGTACGGATTGTATCCATCGGATGAGGTGAATCATCAGACTGTCGCACTTTCCCCGGTATTGACGCTGAAGACAGAGCTTGTATATGTCAAAACCCTTCCGCCGCATTGGGGCGTCAGCTACGGCGCCAAATATGTGACGGATCAAGATGAAGTCATTGGAACGCTGCCGATCGGCTATGCCGACGGGTACTCGCGGATGCTGAGCGGTAAAGCGGAAGTCCTGATCCGCGGCCGCCGCGTTCCCGTTGTCGGAACGATCTGTATGGACCAGTGTATGGTAACACTTCAATCTTTTGCCGAAGAGGCAGAAGAAATTCATGCGGGCGAGGAGGTTGTGCTCATCGGTCAGCAGTCTGGCCAGTGTATTACGGCAGATGAGCTGGCTTCTCAGCTGGGTACCATCCACTATGAGGTCATCTGTATGATTTCCCACCGGGTACCTCGTGTTTACACGAAGCACGGGGCGCTGTACAACCGGGTCAACCCACTGCTCACCTAATGCGAAGAAAGGCGGAATTTCAGCCTTTTTGCTGGAAATGAAGGAATATGGCACAAGCATCCCGAATAAAGGTAATGACGGAATGACTGTACGTAAATGCCGAGTCTAGTTTATAATGTATGCAGCATACCTGGTATATCTTCGGCATATATATTCCTTTGTATAAATTTCCTTGATTCAAGTTATACTGGGCACAAGGGTGAGAAGGTATTGTGGGGGTGGAACAGAAGGTGGCTAATATGCAGAATACCAAACGAATTATGATCAGCTTGCCGGATCATCTTTTGCAGGAAGTGGATGGCATCGTTGCGATGGAGAATTCGAACCGCAGTGAACTCATCAGGCAAGCCATGAAACTGTATTTAACGGAGCGGAAGAAACGTTATATACGGGAGTCAATGCAGCGCGGCTATATGGAAATGGCCAAGATCAATTTGACGATGGCATCGGAGGCCTTTCACGCGGAAGAAGATGCAGACAGCACTCTAGGCCGCTTAGTGAGCGGGGTGTAGACATTGATCGTAAAACGCGGCGACGTTTTTTTTGCGGATCTTTCACCCGTAGTCGGTTCTGAGCAAGGTGGAGTCAGGCCGGTTCTGATCATTCAGAACGATATCGGCAACCGTTTTAGTCCTACGGTCATCGTGGCGGCCATTACCGCCCAGATTCAAAAGGCAAAGCTGCCGACCCATGTGGAGATCGATGCGGTTTCGCATGGTTTCGACAGGGATTCGGTCATTTTGCTGGAGCAAATCCGGACCATCGATAAGCAGAGGCTGACGGACAAAATTACCCACCTGGATGAGGAAACGATGAAAAAGGTGGATGATTCGCTGCAAATCAGTCTCAGCCTGATCGATTTTTAAGCGTTGAACCATAAGGTTGATGATATGGTTGTGAAGGATAAGGCGTACCCGAAAGGGGGCGCCTTTTTCTTGTTTTTGAACTTGTTTTTAAGTCACATAAGTCCATTGTAAGGGGTTACGCATCCGCTATAATGAATGGTATCCAACGTATGAGCGGGCAGGTGAGTACTGCATCTGCGTCTATCCGCTTGTGATATCAGGGAGGGAATTATGGCGATTCATATCGATACCAAGCAGCAATTATTTCATCTTCAGACCCGCAGTTCAAGCTACGTATTTCGGATTCTTCCGTCCGGCTATGCCGCCCATCTCTATTACGGGAAAAGGCTGCGCGACGCTGACCTGAGCTGGCTGCTCGTGACGACCGAGCGGGCTTCCTTCAGCCCGAATCCGGTGCCGGAGGATCGTACGATCTCCCTGGACACGCTGCCGCAGGAGCTTCCAGTGTACGGAACGAGCGATTTCCGTCACCCGCTGGTACAGTTCCGGCTGCCTGACGGCTCAACCGTCACCGAATTCAAGTATGTGTCGCATCGGGTAGAGCAGGGCAAACCGCGGATGGAGGGACTCCCTTCAACATATGTGGAGAGCGAGTCCGAAGCCGAAACGCTGTTTGTGAATATGCAGGATCCCGTGTCGGGGCTGCATGTGGAGCTGCAGTACACGGTGATGGAAGCTTATGATGCGCTGACCCGCTCGTTAAAAATCGTGAACGACAGCACCGAGCCGCTGGAACTGCTTAGAGCCCTCAGCGCAAGCGTGGACTTCCCGCGCGCCGACTACGAGTGGCTGCAGCTGTCCGGCGCCTGGACCCGGGAACGCGACGTTGTTCGCCGTCCGGTCGCCTATGGCATGCAGGCGGTGGAGAGCCGCCGCGGGGCCAGCAGCCACCAGCAGAACCCGTTTGCGGCGCTGCTGTCTCCGGGGGCGGATGAAGACCACGGCGAGGTCTACGGCTTCAGCTTGGTATACAGCGGAAGCTTTATCGCCCAAGCCGAGGTGGACCAGTTCCGGACGACCCGTCTGTCGATTGGGATCAATCCGTTCGATTTCACCTGGCTGCTGGAGCCGGGAGCCGCGTTCCAGACGCCGGAGGCCGTCATGGTCTATTCACCCGAAGGCCTGGGAGGCATGTCGCGGACCTATCACCGGCTGTACCGCGAGCGCCTGGCCCGCGGCCAGTTCAGGGACAAGGAGCGCCCGATCCTCGTCAACAACTGGGAGGCGACTTACTTCCAGTTCAATGCGGATAAAATCGTCGACATTGCCAAGGCCGGCAAAGAGCTCGGGATCGAGCTGTTCGTCCTGGACGACGGCTGGTTCGGCCATCGCGACAGCGACAATTCCTCTCTTGGCGACTGGGTGGTTGATAAGAACAAGCTGCCGGGAGGACTGGAAGACCTGGTGAACCGCGTGACGGGCATGGGAATGCAGTTTGGCCTGTGGTTCGAGCCGGAGATGGTTTCACCGGACAGCGACCTGTACCGCAAGCACCCGGACTGGTGCCTGCATGTACCGGACCGGCGCCGTACGGAAGGCCGCCAGCAGCTGATCCTCGACTTCTCGCGGCAGGATGTGCGCGAGGAGATTGTACGGATGCTGACGGAGGTGCTGAGCAGCGCGCCGATTACGTACGTGAAGTGGGACATGAACCGCAACATGACGGAAATCGGTTCGGCGCTGCTGCCGCCGGAGCGTCAGCGGGAGACGGCGCACCGCTACATGCTCGGCCTCTACGAAGTGATGGAACGGATCACGTCGGCGTTCCCGCACATCCTGTTCGAGAGCTGCTCCGGCGGAGGCGGACGCTTCGATCCCGGCCTGCTCTATTACATGCCGCAGACATGGACAAGCGATAACACCGATGCGGTGTCCCGCCTGCGCATCCAGTACGGCACGAGCATCGTTTACCCGGTGAGCGCCATGGGCTCGCATATTTCCGCCGTTCCGAACCACCAGGTGGGACGGTCTACGCCGCTCGACATGCGCGGCTACGTCGCCATGTCAGGCAACTTCGGCTACGAGCTTGACTTGACGAAGTTCACCGAAGAAGAGAAGGAAGTCGTCAAGCGGCAGGTGGCGCTGTATAAGGAAATCCGCGGGCTCGTCCAGACCGGCGAGATGTATCGGCTCCTCAGCCCGTTTGAAGGCAATGAGACCGCCTGGATGTTCGTGGCGGAAGACGGCAGCGAGGCCGCGGTCTTCTATTTCCGGGTGCTGGCCGAATCCAACGCGCCGCTGAACCGCCTCAAGCTGAAGGGGCTCGATCCGGCCGCAGATTATGCGCTGGTGGGCACAAGCGAGGTGTACACTGGCGACGCCCTGATGTATGCGGGCATCGCGGTAGGCGCTGAGCGCAGGGATTACCACAGCGAGTTTTTCCGCTTCCGGCGCGTATAAGCCCCGGGCCTTTCCAGAATTAACCGGCCTCCGGCCTGCGTAAAGGTCTATACAGATGGAAGCCGCAGCAGTATGATGAACCTTGCCCTGTTTATGGGGTAAGGTTCTTTTTGCTTTTCTAGGGGAAATCTACCGTGGCGTGGAAGCTTTCTCCTGCCAAACATGACCGCTGGAAAAATGGTTAAAAGTTTGTGATAATAAGATATGAAAACTTTGTAGATTTGCCTAAAGTTTTGGTTTGATCTCACAGTTTTCCATAGTGGCTGTCCGCCCGTTAATCGGACTGGCCGCCAGGCAAGCTGACGCTGATACCTATAACGCCGCAGGAAGCCGCCCCGCTGATATGAAATTTTCGGTATGACGGTTTGCGGCAGCAGGTGTTTATAAACCAGACCAAGCCGATTTTTCATAATATCAGAAAGTATAAACTTCAGAGCCATTGCTTCCTGATATTGCAAGAAAAACTTCCTTTAAACGCGGTCTGTCTTCTTTGAAGATGCGTCGATAGACGTTTTTCTTTACTCGGACAAGTCTGTGACCAATCACATGATGACGAATGAATGTTTTAATGACGACGATGATGAGAGAACGTTTGAATACATGGAAACGCAAGTACGAATGGGAAAGAGGGATTTCTTTTGACGGAAAAGGAAATGGTTATCGAACAGAATGGTGAAGTACTGAAGGCACAGGAAAAGGAGCGGATCGTGCAGCAGATTGCCAAGGAGCTGCAGCTGTCCCTGAAGCAGATTCGGACGACGGTGGGACTGCTGGATGAGGGCAACACGATTCCGTTTATCGCCCGTTACCGTAAGGAAATGACCGGGGAATTGGATGAGAACCAGCTGCGCGGAATCGAAGAGCGCGTGACTTATCTGCGGAATCTGGAAGAGCGCAAGCGCGAGGTCATCCGGATTATCGACGAGCAGGGGAAACTGACCGGGGAGCTCAAGACGGCGATCGAGAAGGCGGCCAAGCTCCAGGAAGTGGAGGACTTGTACCGTCCGTACCGGCAGAAGCGTAAAACCCGTGCCAGCGTCGCCAAAGAGAAGGGGCTCGAGCCGCTCTCCGAGTGGATCATGGCTCAGCCGAAGCAGGGGGATGTGCACAAGGAAGCCGCCAAATACGTCGATGCGGAAAAGGGTGTGGAAACGGCGGACGATGCGATTTCCGGCGCGATGGACATTCTGGCGGAGAACCTGGCCGACGATGCGACCATCCGGGCCTGGGTGCGGCGTTATACGATGGACCATGGGATGCTGACCTCGGAAGCGAAGGATCCCGAGCAGGAGTCCGTGTACGAGAACTATTACAACTACCGGGAGCTGGCGAAAAAGATGCCGCCTCACCGCATTTTGGCCATTAACCGCGGAGAACGCGAAAATATTCTTAAAGTCGGCCTCGACGTACAGCCTGAGTCGATCCACAATTTTATGGCGCGTCAGGTCATCAAGGGCAGCTCGGCGGTGCAGCCGATCCTCACGGCCGTTATTGAAGATGCTTACAAACGGCTGATCGCCCCTTCCATCGAACGCGAAATCCGCGCTGAGCTGACCGAGAAGGGGGAGAATCAGGCGATTTCGATCTTCTCCGGCAACCTGCGCAGCCTGCTGCTGCAGCCGCCGGTCAAGGGCCGCTGCGTCCTCGGGGTAGATCCGGCCTACCGGACAGGCTGCAAGCTCGCCGTCGTCGACGATACCGGCAAGCTGCTGGAGGTGGCAGTGACGTACCCAACGCCGCCGAACAACAAAAAGAAAGAAGCCGCCGCGAAGTTCAACGAGCTGATTAAGAAATACAGCATCCAGTTGATCGTGATCGGCAACGGTACGGCTTCGCGCGAGACGGAACAGTTCGTGGCAGAAGTGATCAGTGGCATCGGCGTGCCGGATCTGGCTTACCTGATCGTCAATGAGGCTGGAGCAAGCGTGTATTCGGCGTCCAAGCTGGCCCAGGAAGAATTCCCGGATCTTGACGTTGCGGAGCGCAGTGCAGTGTCTATCGCCCGCCGCGTGCAGGACCCGCTGGCTGAGCTTGTAAAGATCGAGCCGAAGGCGATTGGTGTCGGCCAATACCAGCATGACGTCTCCCAGAAGCATTTGGACGAGAGCCTGAAGACCGTTGTCGAATCGGCCGTCAACCATGTTGGTGTCGACGTGAATACCGCTTCACCGTCGCTGCTGTCCTATGTGTCCGGCGTCAACGCGACGACCGCCAAAAACATCGTGAAATACCGCGATTCCAACGGTAAGTTTTTGAGCCGTAAAGAACTGCAGAACGTGCCGCGGCTGGGAGCCAAAACCTACGAGCAGTGCATCGGATTTATGCGCATCTCCGAGGGCGATAACCCCCTCGACCGCACGCCGATCCACCCGGAATCGTACAAAGTGGTGGACCGTCTGTTCCGCGAGCTTGGTGTCGGCATGGAGAAGCTGGGAACGCCTGAGCTGTCTGAGCTGCTGGGACGTCAGGACGTGGAGAAGCTGGCGGAGGTGCTGGAAGTCGGCGTGCCTACGCTGCGCGACATTCTGGAGAGCCTTCAGCGCCCGGGCCGCGATCCGCGGGAGGAGCTGCCGCTGCCTATTTTCCGGACGGACGTGCTGAAGATCGAGGATTTGACCCCAGGCATGGAGCTGCAGGGCACCGTACGCAACGTCATCGACTTCGGGGCTTTCGTGGACATCGGGATCAAAAGCGACGGTCTCGTCCACATTTCGCAGCTCAGCAGCGGCTATGTCAAGCATCCGATGGACGTGGTGTCCGTCGGCGATAATGTGACGGTATGGGTGCTCAATGTCGATTTGAAAAAAGGCCGTGTTGGCCTGACGATGCGCAACCCGCATCAGTGAGAATAACCTTATCTTAAGACTGTAAGTAAACAAGATCGGATTATAACCAGATCAGGATTTAAAGGATTTTATAAGATCGGTATATATGGAGTATCGGCCAGCATGGCGTACGTTAATGGTTCACGAGCAGCTGCCGGACTCCATCCCATAGCCCACCCGAAGAATGGAAAAAAATGTTTCCGGTCTTCGGGATTTTGGCGTGTTCGGGTTTAGATTTGGTCATGGTCGTGCGGGGTTGCTTTCTTCCGTGCCCGGAATCGTCGGACCTTCATCAGATTCCCGCACATTTTGTCATCACAGTAGCGTTTGGACCGGTTGCGGGTATCGTCATAATACACCCAGAGACAGTCCGGATTGTCACAGATCCGGATTCTTGCCGTTTCGCCATTGGCGATCGTCTCGGCAAAAGACGCGGCGATCTCCGACATGACCTGCTGCCAGTCCCAGCGGACCGGTTTGTTCCCAGTAGACAAGCTGTCTTCGCGGTAGAACAGCTCCCGAATGACGGGGCCGGCGGACATGACCGCATTTAGCCTGCCGATCGCCTCGGCTTCAAGGGAAACGCCCTGGACGATGGAGGTGACCATGCCATGGATCAAGGAGCGGAGCTCTTTCAGCTGCTGCAGCTCGTGGGGTTTTGGTTCATCGAGTAACGGCAGCTGCTGCTCCTGCAGCCATGCCCGCAGCCATCCGGGCCGGTCCAACCGGTCCTCGGACTTGCCGCTGCCCCGCCAATCATGCCAGTCGCTGTTCAAAAAATCATCCCAAAGCATTCGTTATCCTTCCTTTCAGGAACATTGTAACAACTAAATAATTCTTTTGCTAGTTACTTGACCGATAGAAAAGCATTGTGTTAATTTATGGATGTAACTAATAAAATGGTTTTAGTTCGTTACAAAAATCCGGACAGGGAGGATTTGCAGATGGGCCAAACTCAAGAGCAGCTGCAAAGATGGGATGAATGTTTCGATCAGGAAGGCTGGTATCCGCCGCTCGTGCCGGCATTGGATGGTGTAACCGCTGCGGAAGCGGTATGGAAACCGGAAGGGGAAGCCGTCAACACGATCTGGGAGAACGTAAACCACCTGCTTTATTACAAGGAATATTACCTGCAGCGGATGCGCGGCGAGGAACCGGACGGCAAGGCGTCCAGCAATGATGAGACGTTCAGGAACGTCGAAGATGGAGATGAGGCCTGGCAGAAGACGGTCGATCGGCTCAAAAGGATCCATCTCGAGATCCGTAGCTTCCTGTCCGGTTTAAGTGACAGCGAGCTGAACGCGCTGTTTCGGGACAGGCCGCTTTCCGGCTTGATTCACAGCCTGATGATGCATGACGCCTATCATACGGGTCAGATCATTTTACTTCGCAAGCTGAAAGGAAGCTGGCCGGCTTCGAGAAGCTTTGAGTAGGTAACAAGGAGCACACTGACTATAGAAATCGTCTAAACCAAACGCAAAAAACAGGCAGGTACACGGTACCGGCCTGTTTGCATGGAGCGGGCTTCATTTCTAAATATTTATCGGGCGTCCGAGTTTTCTTCCGGGGCGTTTCGGTAGAAGAACCAGCATTCGTTGAGCAGTTTGATCTGGCGTCTGTCTTTTTTGTGAAACGCCTTCCTCAGCTGATTACAGAGCCATTGCGGCAAGGGTGATCTCCTCCTCTTGCATTCCGTCTCTACGGTCAGCATATGGGGAGAACGCCCAAAGCGTGCAGGTCTCATTTGAATTTCCCGGGTTCAGCAAGGGGACGGGATTGTATTTTTATAAACGCATCCCATTATGCATTCCTTCACAATTCTTTTCGCTGTGATCCCGGGCAATTCATGGCTATTTCCGTAATAACGCTGCGGCCGCCTAGCCCTCGGCTTCCTCCTCATACCACTGTTCCAGTTGGGCTTGAAGGGCACGGATTTCGGTCAGCAGGGCGATGAGGGGATAGCTCTGTTCATCGATGGAAGCAAAGGATTGTTCGAGTGCGTTGATGTAGGCAAGTCCATCCTGAATTTGCAGATGTTCCTGCAGCAGATCCAACTGATCGCATTCCGCCACGGCGAGCGGCAGCTCGGGGACGACGGAGGCCGTCAATTTGTCTATTTCCTTATTGAGGCGCAGGTTCAGCGCGCTGAGCTGGTAAGCGTAATCGGCGGGCATTTCCACAAAAAAGAGGTCGGCATTTTTCTGTAAAATTACATATCTCATCTTCGGCATAAGGCGCAAAAATCTCCCTCCATAACATTCTACTTGTCAGTGTAGCGTATGGGGAAGTTATAATTCAAGAGAATGTTTCTTTCGGGACGACCGCCCCGAAGACCGTCAAATTCAGTCAGAGGAGGACCTCATGGACGTCATGAGCAATGAAGAGCTGCAAGCTTGGGTGGAGCGGATTTCGGAGGAAAGCTTCGGCCTGCCTTTCAGGCACCGGGCCACGTTCAACCGGCGATTATCCACAACGGGCGGGCGCTATTTTATGAAAAGCCATCATATCGAGATTAATCCCCACCAGCTGGAAGCGAACGGGCGGGAGGAAGTGGAAAAGATCATCAAGCATGAGCTGTGCCATTACCATTTGCACCTGACGGGAAGGGGCTACAAGCACCGGGATCCGGATTTTAAAATGCTGCTGCAGCAGGTCGGGGGAAGCCGTTACTGCCAGTCGCTGCCTTCGGCACGCGAGCGTAAGGTTCAGCCTTACCGGTACCAGCTGGTGTGCCGCCAGTGCGGGATGGTATATCTGCGCAAACGCAAGGTCGATCCTCACCGTTACCGGTGCGGGAAATGCGCTGGAAATCTTCGCTTGAACAAGCTTGACTCCGCTACAAAATCATGATAAATTATTTGGTGTTACCATATAACAATGTTCCCTGATAGCTCAGTTGGTAGAGCACTCGACTGTTAATCGAGTTGTCACAGGTTCGAGTCCTGTTCGGGGAGCCAGTTTCTTGGAGAGATACCCAAGTGGCTATAAGGGGACCCTCTGCTAAGGGGTTAGACTGCGTAAGCGGTGCGAGGGTTCGAATCCCTCTCTCTCCGTTTTGAAATACTTCGTAAGAAAGCTCCCACCGCCTTTGCGGCTGGGGGCTTTTTGGTGTAAAGGGATGAGAACCCTCGGGGGAGGGTTCGTCGGAGCAACAAAACAACCCCCATCCATCATTGGACAGGGGGCTGCTTGGGCAAATCCTCAAAGCTTTATTTTTCGTCTTCGTACTCTTCCCGCATGCCTTCAATTGCTCTTTCGCGCTTGGCGTTTTTGTGCTGAAGGTTGTGTACTTCCTGACCGGAAATTTCCTCGGCGTGTTCGGCCAAATAATCGTTGGTTTCGTTAATGTTGTCCTGCGTGTTGATAATGGCGGTTTTGATCTTTTCCGCGTTATCAGAACGGTCGTCTGGTTTAGCCATTGATTTTGTCTCCTTGTCGTGTGTTGATGTCATTGACATGTATAGGATGCCAAATAAGGGATGATTTTATGCCCGGGAATAGGAGAGAAATGGCAGCGACACTTTTTTTAAAAATATTACAAAAAGGGCTTGCCAACCTTTTTTGTTCTATGCTATACTCAGTCTTGTCGTCAAGAAAGTGATGTTACGATATGGCCCGTTGGTCAAGGGGTTAAGACACCTCCCTTTCACGGAGGTAACATGGGTTCGAATCCCATACGGGTCACCACTTTCATTGCTTGCAACAGGGATGAGAACCCAAGAGGGTTCGTCGAAGCGCTGCATCGTTAGGATCAGCTTCGCAGTCTCGAACGAAGTGAGAGTATCCCATACGGGTCACCACTTTCATTGCTTGCAGCAGAATAAGAATTCCAATATCTGTACCATCTATAGCTTATGGGCGCACAGGTCGTGGATCATCGAGAGCCATTAGCTCAGTTGGTAGAGCACCTGACTTTTAATCAGGGTGTCGAAGGTTCGAGTCCTTCATGGCTCACCAGTTTTTTTAAATAGAAGTTCCCTTTAAACGTGCGGTAGTGGTGGAATGGCAGACACGCTATCTTGAGGGGGTAGTGGGCGTACGCCCGTGGAGGTTCGAGTCCTCTCTACCGCACCATAATTTGATTAATGACAATCCTTGCGAATGGGCAAGGATTTTTTTGTTATATCCACATTCTGCACGATCGGACCTGGAACCGGGTTGCGTGGCAAGCGGGTTTCTGGAATACTGGGAGTAATATACTTTGCAAACGCTGTCAATGGAGGGGAGCATCGTGAACATACTCGTATTATGCGACGATCAATGGCATCCGGCCGATGTAGTGAAGGGAGGCTTGGAGCCGCTTCGGGCAGGCGGGTTCAATTTTCACTACATTTTGGAAACCGGTGCCGAATGGCAGGACTCGCTGGAAAGGTTGCTTACGGAATATGATTTGCTGATCTTGGCGAAATCCAATCGGGTCTCCGCGGTAAAAGAGCAACCGTGGCTCACAGCCCAAACCGGTGGTCTGCTGCAGCGTTACGTCAGCGGGGGTGCCGGTCTGCTCGTTCTGCACTCCGGTACGGTAGGTTACCGGGACATAGAGGACGTGCGCGGGCTGGTCGGCGGAGTCTTTCATCACCATCCGGAGCAGTGTCCGGTCACGGTCGAGCCTGTACAAAACACGGAGATTACCCGGGGAGTCCAAGCCTTCACGTTGCAAGATGAGCACTATTTCATGGATATGACTGACCAGAGTGACGTGAATATATTTATGGTGACCCGGTCGGAACATGGAGAGCAGCCGGGCGGATGGACCCGAACGGAAGGCGAGGGAAGGGTTTGCGTGCTGACTCCCGGCCACAATTTGGCGGTTTGGCTGCATCCGGGCTACCAGCAGCTGCTGCGGCAAGCATTGACGTGGACCGCATCAGCGTCAAAAGGAGAATAACGAGTCATGGACCAGATTGTTTTGATTACGGAAGTTCACCGTCCGTGGGAATGCGCACTAGTTCAGGAATTCGCCAAAAAGGGATGGCGCGTCATGGGGTGCAGTCCCGTTCCCGAAGAGGAATTTCAGGACGACTTTGATACGGATAAAATACATATCTTCACGATGGATACAAGGTCCAGAGAATCGGTGCAGCAGGCAGTCCGGCGGACTCAGGAGCATACCAGCCGGGTGGATCTGCTCGTTTGCGGAACGGCATCCAGCCAGAGGAGGGAGGCGGCCGGAATCGCCAATATGTCGGCGGATCTCGTATTGGAAGATTACCAGGCGAATACGCTAGGTCCGATTCGTGTCATCGAGGCGTGCCTGCCTCTTATGGATAACGGGCTGCGAAGAATCGCGCTGCTGTCCGATGTCCAGGGCAGTTTGGGGCTTGGCCTTTCGGGGGCAGGGACAGGATATGCGATGTCCAAAGCTGCGCTGCATATGGCGTACACCATGCTGCATGGGGATCTGAGCGGGAAGGGGTTCACGTTCCGGCTGTTCGAGCCTGGATCGGAGCTTGAAACGGGGGCTTCGGCTGAAGCGGCGGCTGCTTATTTTACCGGGGCCCGGGAGGATGAAGAGCGGGTAGTTATGCTGGATTGGCGGGGACAGGAGATTCCTTTATAACGGGCTTAAAAAGGAGGTGCTTACGGATGAGCAGGAGCAGAATCGCCGTTGTTACAGGCGCGGACCGGGGGTTGGGACTCGGCATCACAAAAAGGCTGCTGGGGCTGGGCTGGGACGTTTTTGCCGGGAGTTACCTGGCGGATTGGCCGGAACTGACGGAGCTTAGACAGAAAGAGCCGGAGCGGCTGCATATCATTCCGCTGGACGTAGCCAGCGATGAGAGCGTTCAGGAGGCCAGCCGGGCGGTTGAGGGCAAGACTGATCGGGTGGATGTGCTGATCAATAATGCGGGGATCGCCACGCGTTACCCCAGAACGATTCATGAAGAGCAGATCGAGGAGGAACTGCTGCGAATTTACAACGTTAACGCGGTTGGGCCCATGCGGATGGCGCAGGCGTTTGTGCCGCTGCTGAGAGCGGGATCCGGAAAGCGCATGTGTTTCGTGTCCTCGGAAGCGGGGAGCATCAACCGCAGCTTTCGCGATAACTGGTACGGGTACTGTATGTCCAAAACCGCGCTGAACCGGGGTGTTCAATGCCTGTTTGACGAACTCCGTCCCGAAGGCTTTACCTTTCGCCTGTACCATCCGGGCTGGGTCAGATCCTATATGTCGGGTGAGTTGAATACCGACGGTGACCTGGATGCCGATGATGCGGCGCGCATGGCGGTGGCCTATTTTCTGCGGGATCGCTATGAAGGACCAGGGATTCAGGAGGAGGACCGGCTGGTCATGAGGGACTGGCTGGGCCGGGAGTGGCCGTGGTAGGAAGCTGATATGGAAAAAGAAAAAGCGCACCTTGCGGCACGCTGAAAGGGTCGGACCTGATTACGGTGTCCGCCCGGACAGGCAGCCGGGGGTGCGCTTTTTGAAAATGAATCTTAGAAGGTACGTCGGATAGACGATTTTCTTGGGTGTTCTTAAGGCGTCGTCTGCGGAGCCGCGCGGTGGTGAGTGTGCTGCTCAAAGCTGTACGCCAGCTTGATCAGCTCCGGCTCGCTGAAGGCTCTGCCGAAGAAATCGATGCCGACCGGCAGATGGTCGCTGGTGAAGCCGGCCGGTACGGTGACCGTCGGCCAGCCGGTGAAGGAGCTTAGTTTGAAGGCGTCGCCCGCCACCTGCTCCTGGCCGATTTTCACGGCTGTTTTGGAGGAGGTCGGGAAGATAAGGGCATCCAGATGGTTGTCCGCCATCATTTTGAGGACCGCTTCCTGTACGTATTTAGTGCGGAACAGGACGATGTCCTTGTACTCCTGGGCATCCAGCGATTCACGGTTGTTGCGGTCGATCAGGGCCTTTTCAATCGACGGGTCGTATTTGCCCGAAGCGATTAGCTCGTCCAAAGACTTGTAAGGCGTAGCGTCGCCGAGGGACTTCAGGTAGTCGTTGAATTGGAACTTGAATTCCCAGGCGCTTAGGCTTCCATATTTGTTGATGAGATCGAAGTTCGGAATTTTGACGTTGTCCACCAACGTCGCCCCGGCCGCTTTCATCTCTTCGATAGACTGGGACACGACTGCGTTGACCTGGGCGTCGTCTCCGAATACTTCGCGGACGATGCCGATCCGTGCTCCTTTGAGGCCGTCCTTATCGAGATAATCCGTATAATCCTTCGGCACGAAGCCGACGCTCTTCGCGGTTGCGATGTCTTTTGGGTCATAGCCTGCCGTCGCGTTCAATATGAATGCGGCGTCTTCCACGGTACGCGCGATCGGGCCGCCGGTATCCTGCGTCAGGGCAAGCGGAGCGATGCCGTAGCGGCTCGACAAGCCGACCGTCGGACGAATGCCGACCAGGCTGTTGAACGAGGAAGGAATCCGGATCGATCCGCCGGTGTCGGTACCCATGCCTACGGCTGCCAGATTGGCGGCTACCGCGGCTGCGGTTCCACCGCTGGATCCGCCGGGCACGCGGGTCGGGTCATAAGGGTTCAGCGTCTGCCCACCCAATGAGCTGACGGTTGTATAGCCAAAAGCGAACTCATGCAGGTTAGCTTTGCCGATAATGATTGCCCCAGCATCGCGCAGCTCCTTGACTTGTGTGGCATCCTCCGGAGGGATGACATCCTTTAAGCCAATATTCCCGGAAGAGGTCGGCATATCGGAAGTGTTGTAGTTGTCTTTGACGATCACCGGGATCCCGTGCAGCGGGCTGCGTTCCCCTTTGGCTGCGCGTTCGGCGTCCAGCTGCTTCGCCGTTTCCAGCGCTTTATCGTTCAAGGTGATGATGCTGTTCAGCTTCGGGCCCTGGTCATCGTACTTCGCGATCCGGTCCAAATACTGCTGGACAAGTTCCTCTGAGGTCAGCCGGCCGATTTCCATCGCCTTTTGCATCTCCGCAATAGTCGCTTCCGTCAGCTTGAACGGCTGCAAATATTGATACAGGCGGTAGATGATCGTGGCGGCTTCCCGGTGCGTCAGCGGCTTGCCGTATCCGAAAGTTTGGGAGGAGCTGCCCTGCATAAGGCCGGCGGTATAGACATTGGCGATGGCTTTGCTGTAAGGGCTGCCTCCGGCAATGTCTTGGTAGCCTGCGGAAGCGGCGTAAGGGACATGGATGACGGAATCCAGCAGTACGGCGGCCTTTTCGCGTGTCAATGCACCGCTAATATTGGAACCGGATGGGCTTACCGTCGTCCCGGCTTCTTCAGCAGCGAGTTTCATCGCTTCGGCAAACTCTGCGGCGGTAATCGGTTTGCTGCTGGCGGTAAGGGAGGTCAGAGATTTGGGCATCCAGTTCTGGGACAGTGCATCGGCCGTCTCACCGCTTAGAGCTGCTGCGGAAGCGGCTGGTGAGGCAAAGGCCAGCGTCGGGGTCAGCGATAAAGCTGAAACGATTAAAACCGTGAATAGATTGCTCTTAAAACTCTTCAAGTCGTTTTCCTCCAATACAGCGTTATGTATTCTGACTTTTTGGCGGAAGGAAGGCATCGTTTGAAATTTCCGCGGGAGAAACTTCGCAGGATGGAGGACGAACCCGCAGAAACTGGGGATAAACGAATGCCTTCACTCCGTCATTGGAGTCTATTATATTGAAGAAGAGTTAACATGAATTGTATAAAACGGAAGTCGTGTCAGGAAAGTTTACGCAGTAATAACTAGATTACGATTTCCGCAGGAGCTGCACCATCCAGCGGGTTGGGCATTCGCTGCTGAATTTTTTGAACTCGTGGATAAAGTGGGCCTGGTCGTAATAGCCGTACTCTGAAATAATGTCGTTAAAAGCCGCCCGCGACGGATGCAGCAGTCTGCCCACGGCCGATTGATACCGGATGATTTGGCAGAACAGCTTGGGAGAGAGGCCTATATACGCCTCGAACAGGGAGCGAAAACTCCGTGTTGAACAGTCCATGGCTGTAGAGAGCTCGGTTATGCTGATATTGCCGCAGGACTGAAAAATAAGCCGGATGGCCTGATAAAAGTGCGATGGTACAGAAGCCGCAGTGCATGGCCCGGAATGAAGCAGCTTACGGAGGCCGCTGTGGAAACTGGATATTCTGCGATGGAAAGAGGCGTCTTCCTGCTGGATTTGCTGTATGGCGGCGGCTGGAATGGATAAGGCGCGATCCAGCGGCGTGGATCGGTCCGCTAATTCTTTTAGCGGAATTTTAAAAGCAGGAGCGAGGGGGACGGGAAGCAGCCGGACACCGAAGTATAACGTGCCTGGACGAAACGGCACCTCCCGGCGGCAAAGAACGCTGCCGAGAAGCACAGAATCGGTAGGGGAGCCTCCGATCGGGAACAACATATCGACATGTCCCCCGGGCAGCACGGGGCAGCGTCCAGAGTGGCCGCATGGGACCGAAAATTGGTAGAACAGAACAGGCAGCGGAGTGTCTGGTAATAAGTCGCAATGCTCTGTGTAATCGGTAAAATGCTTGGCAAAGCCCGGCTGAACGGGCATAAACGTCTCGAAGGCAGTGGATGCGGCCGGCATGTTCATCGTAATCTCTCCCCCGGAATTGGAATAGGAATATGGCTTATGGCTTATGGTAGATAATATGACTATTTTACTCCTTGATTGATAGATTTGAAAGTGTATTTAACATTTTAAGTTATAAAATATGACATGTATTAATGTTGTAATTTTCAATGATGCATCGGGGGAGCCTCTAGAGGAACCCGGGGGAACTACAGGGAGTAGAGTGATCTGTGGGCTGGGGGCATATGGCTGTGATTGTAAAAGAAATAAAAAGCACCCTTCTGCCAGGCAGAAAGGTGCTGAATCGATCAAGCCCAAGGGGCTTTAGACGGTTGTGGATGTTCCGGTATCGCGGTTTGGCATGTTGTTGTTCTTGGCCCGTTTGGCAAGATAGAACGCGTATACCATGATGAACAGGACGAGGAACAAGGATGCGTAACGGTACATTGCCCCGTAAGTCGAATATTGGGCAATCTGGCCCAAAATCATGGCTCCAACGGCGATGCCAAGGTCCAGTGAGTTGAAATACATACTGTTGGCGAGTCCCTGCTTTTGCGGAGGAACCTGCTGCAGCATCCAGGATTGAAGGGTCGGTTGAACCGTGCCGAATCCGAGGCCGTAGCACAGGGCGGCAAGGGCTAAAAATCCGGTGGTATGGGCATAAGACAACAGCCATAGCCCCCCAATGAGCAGCACTGCCGACGGAATGAGCAGGGCGATATGCCCCTTGCGGTCGTAAATTTTGCCCGAGATGGGCCGAATCAGCACGACGGCGGCCGCATTGAACAGAAAGAAGAGCGATGCGTTCGCGAGGCTGGCCTCTTTTCCGAACAAATTAATAAAACTGAGCAGTCCGCCATAGGTAATGGACATCAGCAGGTTCATCAGGCTGGGCAGAAGGAGCGCTTTCGGAAAGCCCTGCTTCTGGGGAACCGCCGTAAATTCTTTTGGAATGGCCGGGGCGGCCGGTTTTACCTTTTTGGTCAGCGGAATGACCAGCGGGAAGATCAGGGCAATAACGATTAGCGTAGCATATACCAGCGTGTCGAACCCTTTATTCTCCAGAAGCGCCGTCCCGATGACGGGTCCAAGCGAAAGGGCGATGCTTGTCGACAGTCCGAAATAGCCCATGCCCTCGCCCAGCCTGCGGACCGGTATAATACCGGATGCCATCGTAGGCAGCGTCGTGCTGCCCATGCCGAAGCCCACGCCGAACACGATCCGCATCAGCAGCAGCAGCGCCATCGTGCCGCTCCACAGGTAACCGAAGGTGGCGAGCAGCGCTAAGGCAAGGCCGATATATAAGATTTGATTACGGATGCCTCTCTCCAAAGCCTTGGCGGAATACAGGCGCGCCGCGATCGCAGCCAGCGAGAACAGGGTCGTAAACATGCTGACCATGAAGGCGCTGGCGTGAAAATGTTCTTTTACATAGCCGGACAGAGGGGATACGATCATTTGCAAATTTAAAAATAACAGCAGATTGCACAGCGTAAGCATAATAAACTCACGTGTCCACAGTTTCTCTCGGGTGTCGTTCATAGGTGACTCCTACTCCATTAAAATTCGGTCTATATTTTTATTGATTTGATCCATGATGCGGTTCAGTGACTCCAATTGCTCGTCCGTAATGCCGGCGATCAGCTCGTCATTGAGCTTCAGCTCCATCGGGATCGTTTCTTTCATCAGCTCCTGCACGGCTGGCGTGGCGTAGATTAAATAAGCCCGGCGGTCAGCCGGATCCGGCTTGCGCTGAATCAGTTCTTTCTTGTCCAGCACATCGAGAATGCGGGTGATGGAGGGCTGATCTTTGCCGGAGCGAAGCGCGAGTTCCTTCTGGTTAATGCCTTCCTGGAGGTGAACCTGGTACAGCACGGACCATTGCTCGGGTGTGATGCCGAAAGGCTTAAGCAGGCCTGCAAAAATAGAAGACATTCTGCGGGACATATTTCCGTATCGGAAACCGATCGTTTGGGATGAAGATGAGAAGCGGGTCAGGGAAAACACTCCTTCAAAAAATAATTGTCATAACAATTATATGGATATGAACAAAGAACGTCAACGAAAAAAAGCTGCGGCGCGTTGACGATGATTTTGAAGAAGTGTTTTGTTGGGGAAGAGACTGGAGGTAGTGCAGCTACTGGTGAGTAGGCGTGTCCAATATGGACGAGTACTTGGGATACAGCCGCCGTATGCAGTCCGGGCAAATATCGTGCGTGAATTCGGTGTGGGCATGCTTTTGCAAAAAACTCTCGATGGAATTCCATAAGTCATCGTCATCGCGAATTCGTTTGCAGACGGCGCAGATGGGCAGCAATCCGCGTAGAGTGCGGATCTGGGATAAGGCGATCATCAAGTCGTTCTCGAGCTGCTTGCTTCGGCTGATATCCGACAGGCAGACGATCATTCCCCGGGGTTCCTCCCTGGCGCCGTTCCGGAGCGGGAAAGCCTCGATTTGAAACCAGCGGGAGGGCTGGATGCAGCTCGATCGGAATTCGTTCCTGTAGTATGTAGAAATACCCTGCAAAACCGCCTGGAGTCTGTCCAGGTCTTGTTCGTCTTCTCCCGAAAGGGCGTCGGCGATTTGCATAAAATTAATACCAACCCAGTTAAAGGATTGGGGGACGCCTTCGTCATATGCGCTTTGAATCCAGGCGTGGTTCACTGAAATGATAACTCCTCCGGCATCCACGACGGCAATACATTGCTTCATGGCATGGATCAATTCATGATAAGAAATGTCTAGTGTGTGCAAAAGCGGTCGCTCCCTGTCTTGGTATTGGTCATAAGCGGGCCCGAATCGCGTTGGAAAGGTAATGTCAGATATGAAGTGAATGATTGCAGGGCGGTTGGAATAGAAAAGGGACTAATGATACAATAAGAGCCATAGGTATGGAAATTCCTAATATAAAGAATACTATACACGTTTTTGCGTCATATTGCAAGCATAAAATTACTTAAATGCGTCGTTTTTTTGCGACATGACTGGAAGGCGGTTTTTTATGCAATCCATTTACGGACGTATTGAGGCATTGATTAAGCAGAAGGGGATGACCAAAAAGTCGTTTTGCGAGCAGCTTAATATCAGCACGGGGAATTTCGGAGATTGGAAAAGGGGGAAGTCCACCCCGAGCACCAATAAATTGATCGAAATTTCGAGCTTTTTCGGCGTCAGCCTTGACTGGCTGATTCTGGGCAAGGAACCGGGGCCGTATATGGTGAAAGAGCAGCAGGATCCTTATTTGTGGGAAAACGGAAGGCAGTTAAACGAAATGCCGCTCTCCGATCACGAGAAGGAGTTTATCAAGGAGTACATCAAGTTTGTGGAATACCGGAAGAACCAGTCCCGCGATCAGTAAGATGAGGGTCAAGTACATACTTGGGAACAGAAAAAGGCACTTCGCTGCGGCAGGGCAGAGCGGAGTGCCTTTGTGGTGTTGTTAAAGAGGTCAAGAGGCGATATGGGAGTCGTTCTCCTGGATATTGACAAGGTCTGTGGGCAGGGAGTCTTTCTCCGCTGTCCATGCGCGCTCCATTTCAGCCGTCCATTTGCCGGCCAACGCTTTGGCGTCGTGAGGCGGAATGCTTAGCGAGCGGGCAGCGAGCTGGATGCATGTGCAGACCGCAGATTGCATATAGCCATAAACGGTGTGGTCGCGGCTGGACCCGAGCTGATAGTTGACATAGGCATGCGTCGTGGCCAGGCAGACGGGAGACAGCTCCTTCTGCGCGAGTTCGTCAAGAACCTTCAGATTGAGCCAGGGGTACAGGGCCTGGGCCAGTTTCAAAAGTCTTCTTCCCCGTTGGCGCACCGCTTCATCATTTTCATGTGCAGCGATTCTTCCGAGGATATACCGGTCAATTCGGGCGATCTGACGGATATCCCGTTGGTCGGCAGCTGCGTAAATCGCCAGAATGGCCGCGCCGTCTTGGCGGACCAAGCGATTCATCATCGGATGAAGGATGAATCCTTCCAGCTCTTCCTGGTTCTGGATGCGCCCTTCTGCAATCCGGGTTTGGAGGTCGAACACATGGATGAAGCCTCCAACCGACAAGTCGTTATCCAGCGTTTGCACGTAATCGAGCAGTTTGGTGCTTTTGTCGTTCAACACGGTCACCTCCATATTTTTGTGGTAAAAAACATTACGTGAATTGCAAAGTATAATCATCGATCATTATTATTTGTAAGTTAATATTACATGAATATAATGATTTGTCAATGTTAGGGCGACTCAATCACTGTTTTTGTTGTTTAATGTGTTATGTAATATTACATAATTGGTGTTCTGATGCATTTCCCTTTACAATTCGGATGATTTTGTGTATAATAAAAAAGTTCGCTAAATGAACTTTGGATATGCGGTAGTGGTGGAATGGCAGACACGCTATCTTGAGGGGGTAGTGGGCGTACGCCCGTGGAGGTTCGAGTCCTCTCTACCGCATCTATGAACACAGAAAGAAGCTTCCTTGGAGAAATCCAGGGAAGCTTTTTTTTTTGCTTATTGCATTTTCGTATATTTCGGGGTCCCGCAAAGCAAGTGAATTCGGATCGCAGCAAGTAGCGTTATTTTGTGGGGCTGATTTGCCTATTCGCTTTTTCCGGATTCAAGCAGCTTGCGGATGTCGTTTTCGATTTTGTCGGGTGTCGTTTTGGGCGCGTAACGCTTGATGACCCTTCCCTTGGAATCGACCAGGAACTTGGTAAAGTTCCACTTGACCGCTTTTGATCCGAGCACGCCCGGCGCTTCCCGGGTAAGGTATTGAAACAGTGGATGGGCGTTGCTGCCCTTGACGTCGATCTTCTCAAACATCGGGAACGTGACCCCGTAATTCATCTGGCAGAATTCGCCGATCTCCTCGCTGGTACCTGGCTCCTGATTGGCAAACTGGTTGCTCGGAAAACCGAGAATTTGAAAATGATGGTCGCGGAATTCGTCGTACAGCTCCTGCAGCCCGCGAAACTGCGGCGTAAATCCGCATTTGCTGGCCGTGTTCACGATCAGCAGCACGTCACCTTCATATTCCTTTAACGATACCTCTTTGCCGCGCAGCGTGTTCACTTGAAAATCATAGACGCTCACTGCCATCCTCCTCCTTTTGTGCTGCTATGAATCATCATCCAGCCGAAGCATTTACCAAGCGCACAATTTAATTTTAAACGATTGAACTGTAATGTCAATGCGGATATTCCTGCGAGCCGGTGTCCCGGAATGACCTGGTTTCCATAAATGCGCCAAATCGGGAGCATGGAAGAGGTAGAAGTCAAAAAGCCAAAATGTAAGCGCTAATAAGGTCCTGAATGTTCCAAAATTCGCGGTTCATGATTTTTAGACTGCCTTTACAGCTTGGAAGGAGCGGGTGTATGATTCAGAGCGTATTCAATACAGTTTCCATTACTAATCGCTGAGTTTCCGCAAAAAAGCGCGGAAATCGGGGGAACCAAACGCGTGCCATGGAGCAGCGAACCGGTGTGAGAGTCGGGGGTCTGCTGCCAGCCGCAGGGGTGAATCCCGGCTACGGATGCCATGGATATCCGGCCGGGTAGAGCGACTCTCACCGCTCGAATCCGTCAGCTAACCTCGTAAGCGTCGTTTGAGAGAGGAATGATGAAACTTGCGACCCGAATAAACTTTCGGATCACAGGGGGATCAGCTGGCCTCTGTGTTTTTTTTACCCTTTTTTAGCTTACTGGAACAAAAGAGAGCATTCATCACAATCACATACAATTATCAATAACGCTTAATTTCGGCCGGAAACGGCCGGGAGCGGGGGAACCACAGCGGCCGCCTGGAACGGAAGCCGCCGGGGTGAATCTTTCCGGTACGGCAAGTACCGGAAGGTAGGGCGACTCTCACGCCCGAATCCGACAGCTAACCTCGTCAGCGTAACGGGAGAGGCAGCACTTGTCGTGCGCATTTTGAATAAAGGACGATCCTATTCATATTCGTCTACATTCAAGAAGCCGCGGGAAAGGTCCTTCTTTCCCTGCGGCTTCTTTTGCGTATTTGCGGCTGCCGCACAGGAGGAGCCTTTGAAATGGACAACGTCGTCATCGTGACCGCGCCGAACGAGGCGGGACGCAATTTTATCAAGCTGCTGATGTATTGGAAAAGGCCCTTTGCCGTTCTGACCAACAGCGCTCAGGAGGAGCGCCTCTTGAGAAAGATGGGGGTGCAGCGGATCATCCGGCTGAATACGAATCAAGCGGAGTATTGGGTGGTGCCCGAAATGGAGGTCGGCAAAATCTTTCTGTTTGAAAGCAGCCTCAACTTGACCTGCCGCTATTTGCAAATCTGCCGTCCCTGGACGTCGGAACCGGTATATGTCATTACGCAGAGGGGCAGCTCACCCGGCATTTACCGGGGGCTTGGTGCCGATCACATCATTTATACCTTAAACGGCGAAGTCGGATTTTTACTGAAATAAAGATGATTCTAACCATGCAAAGGAGAGACCGGAAACGATGATGGATGTATATATGATACTTGCACTCGCTGCCACCTATGGCGTGTTCTTGTTATTTCTTCATTGGTGCGGCCGAGTGGTGGAAGAAGGGGGCAAAGACCAATGATCGTCGTTGGGGCATTCGCCGTGCTTGTCTTTATCTATTTGGTTTACGCCTTGATCCATCCGGAAAAATTTTGACCGGTATTTTAAATCTGTAAGCCTCAAGGGGCCAAAGCAGAACATGCTCGTAAGAGGGGGAAGCCAACCTTGGATATTTTGCAAATTTGTATCGTGATTTTCGTGCTCCTGCTGCTCGTGAAGCCGGTAGGCACTTACGTATATCATATGTTCTCCAATGAACCGAATCGGACGGACCGGATCTTCAGCGGCGTGGAAAGAGTTCTATACCGGATCATCGGGCTGAAGCAGCGGGGCAGCATGAATTGGAAAAAGTACGCGCTCAGCATGATCGCAACCAATATTTTTCTGGTAGCGATCAGCTATATATTGCTCCGAACGATGGGCGGCCTTCCGGGCAACCCGAGCGGCATCGGCAATATGGAGGCGAGCCTGTCCTTCAACACGGTCATCAGCTTTATGACGAACACGAACCTCCAGCATTACAGCGGAGAGAGCGGCATGTCTTATTTTGGCCAAATGATCGTCATCACGATGATGATGTTTACCTCGGCCGCTTCGGGCCTGGCTATCGCGATTGCTTTTATGCGCGGCATCACCCGCAGGGGTGAGGGACTCGGGAACTTCTTCGAGGATTTTATCAAGGCGCATGTCCGCCTGTTCGTGCCGCTCGCTCTCATCGTGACCCTGGTGCTGGTCGGGCTCAAAGTGCCGCAGACGCTGGAGCCGATGCGGGCCGTGCAAACGCTGGGTGGCGGCGTGCAGCAGATTCCGCTGGGTCCTGTAGCCTCGCTGGAATCGATCAAGCACCTCGGAACGAACGGGGGAGGTTTCTTCGGCGTCAACTCGGCCCATCCGTTCGAGAACCCGAGCCCGCTGACCAACGTGATCGAAATTCTCAGCATGTGGACGATTTCGGCGTCACTGCCTTACACGTTCGGACGGTTCGCCCGGAACAAGAAGCAGGGCTGGATGATTTTCAGCGTCATGATGACGCTGTTCGTAGCGTTCCTGTGCCTGACGTATTTCTCGGAAAAAGCCGGCAACCCGCTGATCAACCAATTGGGAATCAACAGCTCGGCCGGCAGCATGGAAGGCAAGGAGGTGCGCTTTGGTATCGCGCAGTCCGCGTTGTTCACAACCGTCACCACCGCCGCTACGACGGGGTCGGTCAACAACATGCATGATACGCTGACGCCGCTGGGAGGACTTGCGCCCTTGGCCGAAATGATGCTGAACGTCGTGTTCGGCGGCAAGGGGGTCGGCTTCGTCAATATGATCATGTATGCGATCCTCGGCGTATTTATCTGCGGCCTGATGGTTGGCCGGACGCCGGAATTTCTGGGGCGGAAGATCGAAGCCCGGGAGATGAAGCTGATTGCGGTGGCAATTCTGATGCATCCCTTCATTATTCTTGCGCCGACGGCGATTTCGTTTATGACGCACCTGGGAACCGATGCCTTTACCAATCCTTCGTATCACGGCTTGAGCCAGTCGCTCTATGAGTTCACCTCCTCGGCGGCGAATAACGGCTCCGGGTTCGAGGGATTGGCGGACAATACCGTATTCTGGAATGTAAGCACCGGTCTGGTGATGCTCCTCGGCCGATATATTTCGATTATCGCGCTGCTCGCCGTTGCAGGTTCGCTGGCGGTGAAGCAGAAGGTCGCTGAGACTCAGGGCACCTTCCGGACCGACAACAAGCTGTTCGCCGGCATTTTGACCGGAACCGTGCTGCTGATCGGGGCGCTGACGTTCCTTCCGGTCCTCGTTTTGGGGCCGGTCGCCGAATTTTTAACACTTAACTAAAGAGGTGGAGCAAGTCATGAGCGGACAACGCAAAAGCATGCTGTCTGGCGGCATTGCCAAACAGGCGCTGAAAGACAGCTTTATGAAACTGAACCCGGCCGTAATGATGAAAAATCCGGTCATGTTCGTTGTGGAGGTCGGCACCTTCGTGGTGCTGCTGATGGTTCTTTTTCCCTCTTATTTTCATACCGAGGGACGGATAGGGTTTAATCTGACCGTGTTTCTGATATTGCTCTTCACCGTCCTGTTCGCGAATTTCGCGGAGGCGCTGGCGGAAGGCCGGGGTAAGGCCCAGGCCGATACGCTCAAGAAGAGCAAAAAAGACACGACGGCGAACAAAATCGTGGGCGGCGAGATCAAGGTCGTCAGCTCGGCCGAGCTGCGCAAAGGCGATGTCGTCATTGTCTCCCAAGGCGAGATGATCCCGGGTGACGGGGAAGTCATCGAAGGCCTTGCATCGGTGGACGAATCGGCGATTACCGGCGAATCGGCACCGGTGATCAAAGAAGCCGGCGGCGATTTCAGCTCAGTCACCGGGGGAACCCGCGTCGTCAGTGACCAGATCAAGGTGATGATCAAAAGCGATCCGGGCGAATCGTTCCTGGACCGGATGATATCCCTGGTCGAAGGGGCGGCGCGCCAGAAAACACCTAATGAAATCGCGCTTAACACGCTGCTTACAACACTAACGTTGATATTTCTGATCGTGGTCGTCACGTTAGCGCCAATTGCCAAGCATTTCGGCATTTCGCTGGATATCCCGGTGCTGATCTCCCTGCTCGTGTGCCTCATTCCGACGACGATCGGCGGGCTGCTGTCCGCCATCGGCATCGCGGGCATGGACCGGGTTACGCAGTTCAACGTGCTGGCCATGTCGGGGAAAGCCGTCGAGGCATCCGGCGACATCAACACGATCATTTTGGATAAAACGGGTACGATTACCTTCGGTAACCGGATGGCGAGCCAGTTCATTCCGGTGGGGGGCGCGGATTACGCGGAAACCGCTTATTGGGCGTCCGTCAGCTCGGTTAAAGACGAGACGCCGGAGGGCCGCTCCGTGCTGGAGCTGGTGAAGAAGCAGTCGATGGAGGTACATCCGGAAGCGGCCGCCGCTGGAGAGTTTATCGAGTTCAAGGCGGAGACGCGGATGAGCGGCATCGACCTGGTGGATGGGCGGCATGTCCGTAAAGGAGCGGTGGACGCGGTGAAGCGCTGGGTGCAGGCCCAAGGTGGAAGTATTCCGGCGGATCTGGATATGGAATCCGATAAAATCGCGTCGGAAGGCGGTACGCCACTGGCTGTCGCCGTGGACGGCCGTATTTACGGGTTGATTCACCTGAAGGATACGGTCAAACCCGGCATGAAGGAACGCTTTGACCAGCTCCGGCAAATGGGGATCAAGACGATCATGTGTACCGGCGACAACCCGCTGACCGCGGCTACGATCGCCCGGGAGGCAGGCGTTGACGATTTTATCGCTGAGAGCAAGCCGGAGGACAAAATCGCGGTCATCCGCCGCGAGCAGGCCGAAGGGAAGCTGGTCGCCATGACCGGCGACGGCACGAACGACGCGCCGGCGCTGGCTCAGGCCGACGTCGGGCTCGCGATGAACAGCGGCACGGCGGCCGCGAAGGAAGCGGCCAACATGGTCGACCTCGATTCCGATCCGACGAAGATCATCGAGGTCGTGGCCATCGGCAAGCAGCTGTTGATGACCCGCGGCGCGCTTACCACGTTCAGCATCGCGAATGACGTGGCTAAGTATTTTGCCATCATCCCCGCCATGTTCATGGCCGCCATCCCGGAAATGAACGTGCTGAACGTCATGAAGCTCGGCTCGCCGCTTTCGGCGATCTTGAGCGCCTTGATTTTCAATGCGGTCATTATCCCGCTGCTCATCCCGCTGGCGATGAAAGGGGTGGCCTACAAGCCGGTAAGCTCGTCCCGCCTGCTGAGCCGCAACCTGCTGATCTTTGGCCTTGGCGGCGTGATTGCGCCTTTTATTGGCATCAAGCTGATTGATCTGGTGGTTCATTTGTGGATTTAAATAGAATGAACTAAAGAAATGGATAAGCGATAGATTATGATAAAGGGATGATAAGATATGAAAACGACAGTGACGACGGCGGTCGGCGAAGAAAAGTGGAACGGCTCCTTGTGGGGTGTCGCGCTGCGCACGAGTCTGGTGCTGATCGTCCTATGCGGGATTGCGTATCCGCTGGTGAGCACCGGCCTGGCCCAGCTGATCTTTCCAAACCAGGCGAGCGGCAGCATGCTAAAGGACAGCACGGGAAAGGTCGTGGGTTCCGAGCTGATTGGCCAGTCCTTTACGGACCCTTCCTTCTTCCAGGGGCGGGTTTCCAGCATTGATTACAAGGCAGAGGGTTCGGGATCGAACAACTATGCCCCGTCCAATCCCGAGCTGCTGAAGCGGGTTCAAGCCTCGATCGCGGATTGGCAAAAGAACAACCCTGACGTGCCAGTCAGCGAGCTTCCGGTGGACCTGATCACCAACTCGGGCTCCGGGCTGGATCCCCATATTACACCCGAATCAGCGAAAGCTCAGGTACCGCGGATCAGCAAGCTGCGCGGCGTTTCGGCCGATGAGCTGGACCGTCTCATTGAGCGGAACACAGAGGGCCGGGACCTCGGCGTATTCGGCGAGAAGCGGGTCAATGTGCTGAAGCTTAACCTGGCCCTGAGCGAGCTTGGCAAGTCCTGATATTTTAAAAAAGCCCCGTATCCATGGCATCCATGAGATACGGGGCTTTTATTGTGTCCGTTGCTATTAACCGAAAATGGTCTGAATCAGAAGGTACACGTTCAGGACAATGATAAACGCCGTCACGACCCAGGCCAATATTTTGACCCAAACCGGATTGACGAATTTGCCCATAAGCTTCTTGTCGCTAGTAAACTTGACCAGCGGAACCACCGCAAACGGCAGCTGGAGGGACAGGATGACCTGGCTCAGAATGAGCAGATCCTCGGTGCCGCTCTCGCCGTAGATGGCCGTCACGATGACCGCCGGGATGATGGCGATCATCCGGGTGATCAGCCGGCGCAGCCAGGACGGCAGCCGCAGGTTCAGGAAGCCCTCCATGACGATCTGTCCGGCGAGCGTGCCGGTCAGCGTCGAGTTCTGGCCCGATGCCAGCAGGGCGACGGCGAACAAAATACTTCCGAGCGTCGTTCCGAGCAGCGGCGTCAGCAGATGGTACGCATCGCTGATGTCGGCGACCGTAGTCATCCCCGCCTTGTGGAATGTCGCCGCCGAGACGATCAGGATCGCCGCGTTGATGAACAGGGCAAGCGTCAGCGCAATCGTCGAATCCCACACGGAAAATTTGATGGCTTCCCGCTTGCCCTTGTCGGTGTTTTCGTACTGCCGGGTCTGCACGATCGATGAGTGAAGGTACAGATTATGCGGCATAACGGTCGCGCCAAGGATGCCGATGGCGATATAGAGCTTCTGATGATCGGTCACCAGATCGGCCGTCGGGATGAACCCGGTGAAGATGCTGGCGGCATCCGGCTTGGAGAGCCACAGATCGATCCCGAAGCACAGTCCGATCGTCACGATCAGCACGATGACGAGCGTCTCGATCGCCCGAAAGCCCTTGTGCTGCAGCAGCAGCACCAGCAGGACGTCGAGGGCGGTGATCAGCACGCCGTACAGGATCGGAATCCCGAACAGCAGCTTCAGGGCGATCGCCGAACCGATGACTTCGGCCAGATCACATGCTGCGATGGCCAGTTCACACAGCACCCACAGACCGATGCTGACGGGCTTGCTGTAATGGCTGCGGCACGCCTGCGCCAGGTCGTGTCCCGTGACGATGCCGAGCTTGCTGCACAGCGACTGGAGCAGGACGGCCATCAGGTTCGACAGCAGGATCACGGCCAGCAGGGAATAGCCGAACCGGGATCCCCCGGCGATGTCCGTCGCCCAGTTTCCGGGATCCATATAGCCTACAGCAACCAGATATCCGGGGCCGACAAAGGCCAGAAATTTGCGAAAAGTCGAGGCGTTCACCGGGACTTTCATAGATTGGTTTACGTCAGAAAGCGAAGTTCTTTCCTTCGGTTTCTCCCACGTATTGGACTTGGAAGGATGTATAATTTCGGTGTCTTTCATATGCATCACACCTTATTAAAATTATTGTAATGTAATAAATGTTCTACTATTCATTGTACTCATACAAATTTGTTTGTCTAGGGAAACTTTTATGTGGTTGTACAATTATTTTTGGGACACACAAGAATGGGATGCACACCTCTTCTGAATAGCCATTATCCGAAGGATCCCGTTTCAAATAGGAAGGATCGCTTTAATTAATGAGGGTAAGGTCAAATTTCAGGAAAAGGAGTCGATGAAGATGAAAGCTCTATATACGGCAACGGCAACGGTCCATGGCGGCCGGGAGGGTTCGGTCGCATCCTCCGATGGTGTCCTGAAGCATGAACTCAGTATGCCCAAAGAATTAGGCGGAGCCGGCGGCAATGGAACCAACCCTGAGCAGCTGTTTGCAGCCGGGTACGGTGCCTGCTACGAAAGCGCACTGGCCAATGTGGCCCGCCAGGCCGGCGTGAAGCTCAATGATGTGGAAGTCACTTCCAACGTCATGATCGGCAAAGACGAGAGCGACGGCGGTTTCCGCCTTGCGGCCCGTCTCGATATCAAGCTGCCCGGGATCGAACGTGAACAAGCGGAAGAGCTTGCGAAAAAGGCGCATGAATTCTGCCCGTATTCCAAAGCCACGCGGGGGAATATCGATGTCGAGCTGAACGTTATTTAAATAACGCCAGGATGTATCCGAACGTCTATCGACGTACCTTCATAGAAAACTGGCCGCGTTTCGCGGAAGTTTTCCGTGCGATGATGGAATGGCTTTAGCTCCGCTGAATTTTATCATCGTAACAAAAGCCGGGGGCTCACCACGCGGTGGCGGCTGCTTCCGGCTTTTTGTCGATCCTTTTTCGGCATAACCATATCCCTGGAACGATTTCCACCGCCCTGGCGTAAAATAGTTAGGCACCAAAGGAAAGGGGAGATCAGCTTGAGCATTAAGGACATCATTGAGGATCGTTTTGTTTGCGTTAAGTGCAAGGGGCGGATCTGCGACATCCGTGAGGTTTCCATGACGGGAGCCGGCCTCAGCAAGATGTTTGATATCCAGCATATCCATTTTTTATTTGTTTCCTGCAAGCATTGCGGGAATGTTGAGGTGCTTAATCCCGATATTTTGGAAGGGAAAAAGAAAGATCAGCTTGGCACGATTCTGGATATTTTCTTTGGGAGGTAGGCATCCTTTATATTGAAGGGAAGCAAAAGCGATCGGTACTGTAGAGACATATTGGGGCCAAATACATGAATTACATACCCTTCTTTGTTGACATGATATATAAAATTCATTTAATATGTCTAAGTACTTGTTACGTACTATTTGTCCGAGGCAAGAAAACTAAATAAACGGGTGATGCATATGTCTTACAGACCGATCATTACGAACGTCAGAGAAGCCAGCAGCAATGAAAAAAGCGGATTGTACGAATTCATTATCAACCTGGCTGACGGAACAGAGTGCCGTGCGTTCTATAACCGTTTTCCGGAATGGAAAATGACTAACATCAGCCGATTGCAGAAAACTCCTTGTCCTGTATGCCGCAAAGACTTTATTTGCAAGTGCATGGAGAGCTTTACAGGCGAGCTGGAACAGCAAATCGTTGAGAACCAATGGATTGATAAGGCGCTTGCCCATTAATATCATCCAGGAGATACAGGTGCGGGATTATGAATCCCGTGCTTTTTTCTATATTGAGGGAGTAATAAGGTGGCTTGATTTACGAGGCAATAAGGAAGATACTGGAGGTAAGGGAGGGCTCGCCGATGACCATGCAGCAAGGAAACGCAGGTAAGCCAAATGCCATTGTTCTGATTGACGGCGTCTGTCATTTATGCCAGGGGCTGACCAAGTTCATTCTCCAACGGGATCCGGCAGGAATATTCCATTTTGCCTCACTTCAGTCCGAGATCGGAGAGAAGCTGCTCCGGGAGGGCGGATTGCCAGTCGGAACCCTAAATACCGTCGTTCTGATTGAAAACGGACGCTACTATACGGAATCTGCTGCGGCTTTGCGGATTGTGCGGCGTTTAAAGCAGCCTTGGCCGCTTCTGTATGCTTTCATCGCTGTGCCTGCGCCGCTCCGGAACGTGATCTATCGCTGGGTCGCGCGCAACCGGTACCGCTGGTTTGGCAAGGAGGAAGCCTGCCTGCTGCCCACGCCAGAGATTAGGAACCGTTTTCTGTGAAAAATGAACTGTCACCGGATCGATTTTTTCATGTCAAAGTGTATTGTGTTTCCGGTCCGGATGTGATAAATTCTAAATTAAGTAAATACTTACCAATAGCGGAAGCACCGTTTAACACCCGCCAGGCGGGTTGTTGGACGGTGCTTTTTTGCTGTCTGGAAACAAGGAGGGATCATTCGTAATGGTACCATACCGAATTACGCTTGCGGTCAAGGAGGCGCAGTATCTGGAGGGTATCCTGCACTATGTTCACAGCAGCGAGTTTGGGGACAAGCTGCACATATCCGGATTCACTAAATTGGACGCTTTTTTGAAGTATATGGACGGCGAGGAGCTGCCCGACGCCGTCGTTGGGGAGGCCGCCTTCCTGGAACCCTGGCTTGCCGGGAAGAACGGCGATATACCGAACTGGATTTTGCTCGGACATGGGGAGGCCGCCTCTATACAAGGACCGATGCTCCCTAAATATCAGCCCCTTCCGGAGCTGATGGCTTCCATCCTCGGCTTATGCCGGAGGGAAGGTCAGCGGCGTACACTGCCGGTGGCAGACGGAGAGGCCGTGACGATCGGCTTCGTCTCCGTTGTGGGCGGGAGCGGGAAGACGACCGCAGCCGTTAATATGGCCAAACAGCTGGGGGCGGCCGGCCTGTCGGTATTTTATTTGAACCTCGAAACCGTGAACAGCAGCGGAATTTTTCCCAGACAGGGGGGCGGTGCGGAGAGTGCCGAGGGGCTGCCCGGGATGCTGTATGAGCTGAAAGCGGCCCAGGAGGAGAAGCATGTGCAGACAATGGTATCTCCGGAGCCGTACACCGTCCATCATCCGGGAATTCGTGCGGATTGGTTCAAACCCGTCACCAATTTGAAAGAGCTGGTTCAATTGGGTAAGGCCGATACACGGAAGCTGCTGCAGAGCATCGCGGCAAGCGGCCGGTACGACGTGGTGATCGCCGACACAGATTCCGGGCCGAACGAACGCATGGCCGCCGTCCTGGAAGGATGCCGCCACCTGGTCTGGCTGATGCTGGACGATATCACCAATCTGTACAAAAACGGCCAGTGGTTTGCGTTTATGGAGCGAAGCCAGCCGGAACTGTTCGCCGAGCTTGCCGGAAAGAGCCGGTACGTGGTCAATCGGTTCACCGGGCAGCTGGCCAATCCGCTGCCCGCGTGCATTCCGGAGGTGGACGGCGTTCTGCCGTATATCCCTTCCTGGAAGCAAAACAGCAACGAAGAGCTGCTGCTCAGCTCGCCGATCTACCAGCGGGATATCCTCAAGCTGTGCAAGTCCCTCTTGGGGGACTCATTCGTCAGTGGTTCGGGGGTGAGGGGATATGGATGAAGAGCTGTTCCGCGAGCTTCGTCAAGAAATCCGGTCCGGACTGGACGTGACTTCTGCGCTGGGCAACCGGGAGCTGATGCAGTATATCGAGCGGACGGTGTTCAGGAGACCTGAGCTTCGCGAGCTGACCGCGCAGGAGAAGCGCAGCCTGATCCGGCGGATCTTCGATTCGTTCCGCGGGCTCGACATTTTGCAGCCTTTAGTGGACAATCCCGCGATTACCGAAATTATGATCAACAGCCACGAGGATATTTTTATCGAGCAGGACGGCGTGGTGTCCCGGCTGCCGCTGAAGTTCGAATCGAGGTCGAGGCTTGAAGACATTATCCAGTCGATCGTTGCCGGCGTGAACCGCGTCGTCAACGAGTCTTCGCCGATCGTGGACGCCAGGCTGAAGGACGGCTCGCGGGTCAACATCGTCCTGCCGCCGGTTGCGCTGAAGGGGCCGACGATGACGATCCGGAAGTTCCCCGAATCGCCGATGACGATGCAGGACTTGATCGTCCGGAGAGCACTGAGTCAGGAGGCGGCTGAGTTTCTGCAGCAGCTGGTGGTGGGGAAATACAACATCTTTATCAGCGGCGGGACGGGTTCCGGCAAAACGACGTTCCTCAATGCCCTGTCGCAGTTCATCCCGCCGGACGAACGGGTGATCACGGTTGAGGATTCGGCTGAGCTTCAGATTGTCACGGTCCCCAATCTGGTCGCTCTGGAGACCCGTAACGCCAACACTGAGGGGAGAGGGGAAATCGCCATCCGGGATCTGATCCGCTCCTCCCTTCGGATGCGTCCCAATCGGATCGTGGTCGGCGAGGTCCGGGGGAGCGAAGCGCTCGATATGCTGCAGGCGATGAACACCGGCCATGATGGAAGCTTATCGACAGGCCATGCGAACAACACGCGCGATATGATCAGCCGGCTGGAGACGATGGTGCTGAGCGGAGCGGATCTGCCTGTGCCTGTCGTCCGCCAGCAGATCAGCTCGGCGATCGATATTTTTGTCCATCTGTCCAGGATGCGCGACCGCACGCGGAAGGTCACTGAAATCAGCGAGGTGGCCGGGCTGGAGAACGGCGAGGTGGTCCTTAATCCGCTGTTCCGTTTTCGGGAGACGGGGGAGAAGGAAGGAAAGGTTGAAGGGGAGCTGGAGCCGACGGGAAACGGATTGATTCATGTCGCAAAGCTTCAGGCTGCGGGAATCGCCGCCGCAAAGAAGTGAAGCGGACATTTATAATTCAAATATGAAGAGATTGGGGTCGCGGGCTGCTTGATTCAGCATCAAATTAAAAGGCCTTAATAAACCAGTTGGGTACTGTCACCAGGGAGGTGAAGCGATGTTACACGAACAGCAGGGAACAGAGAGCGACGGTAACCGGCGGGAGGCCGCTCCTCCCAAGAAGCCAGTCAGGGCGCTCAGAAGGCAAGGCATGGGCGGATCTCCCCCTCCAGAGGGTATAGGGAAGAAGCTTCCGGATTACCAGACTTATGAGCTGAACGGGCTCCAGCGTACGGCATGCATTGCTATTGGGGGCTTGTTATGCTTCGGAATTGGCTATTTATTCTATCACCAATGGCTCGTAGCTATAATCATGGCATCCGGCGGATGGATCGTTCCGCGGTTTTGGAGGGCTCATCTTCTCGAGCGCAGGAGGACTGCGATGAATCTTCACTTTAAGCAGGCGCTGTATTCGCTGTCTTCCTCTCTGTCTGCGGGCAAATCGGTGGAGAACGGTTTTAGGGAGGCTATTCAGGACCTGCGGATGCTCGACCCCGATGCGGAGAATGACCTGATTACCGAGCTGGGCATTATCTGCGCGCGGATGGAGTATGGCGAACCGGTCGAGGATGCATTGAATGACTTCAGCCGCCGTGCCGCAATGGAGGATATTACGAATTTTGCGGATGTGTTCACGACGTGTAAGCGCACGGGCGGGGACCTTGTCGAGGTTGTTCGGCACACCTCAACTGTGATCGGCGAGAAGCTGGATATCAAACAGGAGATCTCGGTCATGATCGCCCAGAAAAAGTTTGAATCCAGAGCCTTGTTGGCTGCGCCTATCCTGATGCTGATGTTTATGAATTTTACGGCCGGAGACTATATGCAGTCGCTGTACAGCGGGATGGGCATCGTGATTTCGACAGGGGCACTGGCGGGACTGGCCGGGTGCCTGCTATGGATTATGAAAATGATGAATATCAAGGTGTGAACGGGGTGAAGTCATGAAATTATTGGCTGCCGTGATGCTGGCTCTGCTGGCGGGAGGTTGGGTGGTGCAGAACCAGCGCTGCGGCGACAAATATAAGCGGTTGATGACATTGCCGATGGAAGGGATTCGGCTGAGAGCGGTGATGCGGCCCATGCTGTACATCATCGACCAATACAAGCTGACTGCTCGTTTTCCGCTCTTTTTCTTCAGGCTTCAGCGCTCGATCCAGAAGATTTACGGGCAGCGGCACAGCGTGGAGATGACGCTCCTGTATGCCGGAGAGATGCTGTGTTACAGCTGGCTGATGCTGATGCTGGGCTGCCTGCTGACGCTTGCCGCCGGGGGGAACACGGGGCTTATTATTGGAGGGCTGCTGGCCATCCTTTTGCCGGCCGCGATCATTAAGGACCTGCACACGAAGGTTGATAAGCGGGACCAGGATATTACGATCGAGCTGGCCGAGCTGCTGAACAAGATCGTCCTGCTGGTCGGAGCCGGCGAGACGGTGCAGAAGGCCATCACGCGATGCGCACGTCAGAAGGAAACCCCAAGGGATCATCCGCTTTATAAGGAACTAATCCGGATGATCGATGATCTGGAAGGCGGATATTCCTTTCAGCAGTCATTTGAGAATTTTAGCAAACGCTGTGCCGTGCAGGAGGTATCCGCGTTTACGACAGCCGTGCTGCTCAATTTGCGGCGAGGGGGCAGCGACTTTGCCATGGCTCTGAACGACTTGTCCCGGGGATTATGGGAGAAGCGCAAGGCCATTACCCGGACACGAGGAGAGCAAGCCTCGTCAAAGCTCGTTTTTCCAATGATGGTCATTTTTATGATCGTGATTGTGCTGGTGGGCACACCGGCTTTTATGATGATGAACATGTAGGAGGGGTATAAATGCTGACAATGATAAGACGAAGCGGCAAGAAATTATGGAAGGACGAGGAGGGGCTCGGAACGCTCGAAATGCTGCTGATTATCGTCGTGATCCTCATTATAGCGCTTCTGTTTAAGAAGCAAATTATGGAGCTTATCAACAAACTGCTGGCTAACGTCAACAAAAAAAGTGAAGAATTTACGAGCTAGGTTAAAAGAATGCGAGGGAAGCTTTACGCTGGAAGCCTCCCTCGTCATGCCGGTCGTTCTGTTCACGACGATGATTCTGCTGTTTCTGTCCCTGTATATGTATCAGCAGAGCATGCTGCATCAAGCGGCGTCCGCAGCCGCGGAGCGCACGGCCTACAGCTGGGATAACAGCCATAAAGAAGCGCTTGACGGCTCGGTTCCGGTCAACCAATATGATTCGCTGTATTGGCGAATGACAGACGATCAATGGCTTGGTGCGTTGTTCGGCTGGGCAGGAGCCGAAAACTCGCAGACAGTACCCGTTCCAAGTACCTCTTCCACGCAAGGGGCGCTGACGGCGATCAAGCTGAGCAAAACCGGCTCGGCAATTCCGGCAGGCATGCAGGGGGATATGACCTATAAAAATGCTCTGCTGCAGCGGAAAGTAACTGCCAGCTTGAACCAAATGATCTCCCTTCGGCCGCTCGATGCCATGCTGGACGAAGGGAGCGAGCTTCGAACCTCCGGGAGTTCTTTGGTCGTGGATCCGGTAGAATTTATCCGCAGCATCCATCTGATGAGATACTACGGCTCGAAGTTCAAGAAGAATGATGCTGGTGAAGGGATGGATCGAGGCAGCGCGGCTGGGGTGCTGCAGCAGCTTCAAGTTTCCGGAAGCCAGCCTTAGGACCTGGAGAGGAGGATTGGCGGGTGTTCGGCATGAGACGCTCGGAAAGTGGATCGGTATCCATCTTTCTTATTGGGGTTTTGGCCATGATTTTTGCGTTTGTCGCATTATTTATCGACTACGCCCGGATCGCGGCGATGAAGGTGCAGAGCGAGCGGTTGGTCCGTGCGGCGGTCCGGTCGGTCATGTCGTCGTACGACCCTGAACTGCAGGAAAGGTATGGACTTTTTGCACACGGCAGCACGAGCGGCGATCAAATTATGGCTGGCGTGCTTAACAGCACGATGGACAAGGGAGACCGCAGCGATCGGTTTGATCTGCTTCCGCTTCAGCTGGACACCTCGTCGCTCAAGATGGAACGGATGCTGGGGGAGTATGACATTTTTAATAGGGAAGTCAGCGAGGAGATGAAGTATAAAGCGCCCATCGACTTTTCTCTGGAACTCGTCAGCAGGTTCAAGCCGCTGTCCGAATCCATGAAGGAAGCCTCGGATACGGTGGATGTCCTGGGCAAGCTGCAGAAGCTGTATGACAAGCGCGAGGAGGCCCTCGATCAGATGCTGGCGGCCCAAAGAAAGGCCGGTCAAAGCCTGAAGGAGGCTCCGGATTTGATCATGAGCCCTGCCGGAGGGGCGATACCGGACCAATCGCTCGGTTCTTCGGAAGTGGTCAGCGCGGCCGACATCGCCGCACAATATGAGGACTACGTAGACAAGGCCAATCAGGATGCAAACCGTGGCGAAGACGAAGAGGAACAGTACAGCTCGGAAATACGGGAGTATAACCGCAGCTCAGGAAAGGTCATTTCCCGCCTGCAGGGCATCCAGTCCTCGGCGGCCAAGAGCCATGCGAAGGAACTCCAGAATGCCTTGGAGTACTGGGAGGAGGCCCGGAGCAGCAACGATAAGATGAAGGAAGTGATTACAGAAGCCGGAAACCGCGGCGGGACCGAAGGCTACGATCAGGTCGGGAGCGCCATAATCCCGGGGGCGGCACCGGAAGCATCCGGAAGCGATCCAGCGGCGATTCATGGCATCCGGGACGGCATAGACCAACTGCTGCTGTCCGATAGTCTGCTTCAGGAATTGAATGATGTAATTAAGACCCAAAAACAGGGTTATAGTGCCTTTAACAACCAGTTATCAACACTTTTATCTTCCCTTGCCGAGTCTTCCGGCGTTCAGGGAAGCAGTGGGCGCATGAAAAATGAGGTGATCCGGGGAGTAAGCGCCGCTGACCGTTATGTCCATGATTACGCCGTGTCAGGCAGTGGGAATAAGCTCGACCGGGTGGCGGGTCAGCTGCAGGAGCATCGGGGATCCGACAAGGAAAGGAAAGAAAAAGAGAAGCAGAGCAAGGCCAGGCTGTCCGAAGCGGCGGGCATTTTGGAAAGCATTAATAAGCTGGACCAGAAAGTGAAGCAGCACAATGAGGAATACCAGGAGCTTCAGCAGTATTACGACGATAGCTTGACCTTTAATAAGGAAGACGCAGGCAGCGAGTACAAGGGGACCGACCTTGATCATGACCCCTATGATGCGGGCAAATCGGCCATGAAGCAGACGGACTCGGTGTATGGATCCATGGGGGGGATGATGTCGGGCATCAAGGACGAACTGTTCCAGAACGAATATGCAGCGCTGTATTTTACCCATTTTGATCTTGGACTGCTGAAAGATGCGGCGGCAAGCCCGGGAAGCCGGCTTGGGGATGCGGTTGCCGATGAGATGAGCGTAAGCCATCAAGAGCTGGAGTATATCGTGTACGGCTTCCATAACCCGGTGGGTAATGTGTCAGCGGCCTATGCCGAAATTTTTGCGGCACGGCTGGCGGTTCGGACCATGGAGGGGCTCGTGAAGAACAGCAAACTGGGAAATCCTCTGCTCGTTCTAGCTGCAGCGCTGCTGTACGGAGTAGAGATGGCCATGGCCGACATGGTGAAGCTCTGCAGGGAAGGATCCATAGAGCTGTCCAGTTACGTCAAGATTCAAATGACATACCGTGACTACTTGAGATTTTTCCTGCTGATCCACAGCGACAATAAGAAGAAAATGTCCAGAATGCTGGCGCTGATTCGTCTGAATACGGGAATTAATCCTGCAGAACGCGCCACGTATGCTTCTGGCGAAGTCCGGATCGGAATGAGGCTGTGGTTTCTGCCCGGCGTGATCCAAATGGCGGGTTATGCCGGAGGCAGTCCGGATAACGTGGAAGGAAACCGTTACTATGTTACGAAAAAAGCGGATTTTGCTTATTGATCGCCTGCACCGCATGAATTGGGGGAGAGCTTCTGCTTTCGCCAAAGCGTTTCCGAAGCGGGGGAAGCGGGAGCTGGGCAGTATCGTCCTGGAAGCCTCATTGGTGCTGCCCGTCTTTTTGTTCTTCGTCATTTTTCTGATTTATATCGTTCAGATGACACTCATTTCTACGGCGCTGCAAAGCACCGTTTCGGATACCGTCAAGCTGGTATCTTCCCACATATATCCGGTGGCTTTGGCCATCCAGCCGGAAGCATCCGCAGGGACGGGAGACGAATCCAAGGAGCGTGACTCCGGGAGCTGGTCGGTTCCCGAGCTGTCGCTAAGCGATTGGGCTTCCCAATATACGGGGGCTCTTCCGTCTCCCCTGAAGGAATGGACGAATGAGGCAGTGGGGCGGGCCGAAGCTCCGCTACAGGATTTAAAAAATCAGACGGCAGAGGCGGTGCTCGATCCGGTGGTCAAACCGATATTGAAGCCACAAGTGCAAAGCCATTTTCTAAGCTACGAGCGAATTCATGTTTCCAATATTCAAATCCCTGACCTCAAGAACAGGACGGATCCGTACTTTGGCATTGAAGTGAGCTACGAGCTGCCGATAAAGGTCCCTTTTATCAATAGAAAAATCGTGATTCAGGCCAAAGCACAGGAACGCCTGTGGATCGGCGCCACTGATGAAGAAGGCTCAGGAGAGGGTGAAGGGGATGTTGATGGACGCACATCCATCAGCATTTTATCCAAACCCGATCCCGCGTATGTAGGCAAAAAGGCCAAGGTGCGCGCCAAGATCGCTCTAAACGGATCGGCAAATTTATCTGTGTTTTATAAAAGCGGTCAAAGCACCGCCAAATACTTGGGGGAAAAGCAGGCGGACGCGGATGGAACTATCGAGTGGGAATGGTGGGTTGGACCTAACACGACACCCGGAACATGGCCCTTCGTCATCACGACTTCGGACGGCCAGCGGCTGGAGGTTATGTTTACCGTTGTAAAGGGATAGCTCATACCTCAATTGGTGGTTTTACCTCAATTGGTGTACTAGCCTCGTTTGGGTCGTGCAAAACCTCTTTTTGGCCTGCTTAACCTCATGTGTCCGATACCTTTACCGTAATTACGGTAACAGTTAGTTTAGTTCAACTACATAAAGAAGGGGAAAGGAGGCGGTTGTACCGTGAATCCAGCCATATATGGATGTGCAGTGCTGATTGCCGCTGCTTTTGTGACCGACATCCGGACGATGAAGATCCCGAATAAGCTAAATTTCAGCGCAATTATCGCGGGGATAACCTTCCACGGAATTTGGGACGGCTGGTCCGGGCTCGCTTTTGCAGGGAAAGGGCTGGCTGCCGGATTCCTGGTGCTGCTCGTCATGTACTGGATGGGCGCGGTCGGAGCCGGAGATGTGAAGCTGTTTGCCGGGATCGGTGCCTGGATGGGCGCTCTGTTTGCGGTCCAGTGCGTGGTTTATTCGGTCATCTTTGCGGGAATCATCGGGCTGTTGATTTCCTTGTGGAGGAGGGACGCAATGAAGCGACTGCGCCAAGCCGCGGGGAGCCTGTCCGGATTTTTTGTATTAAGGAGCCTGACCAGCTTGAGGGGAAATCGGAAAGAGCAGCTTCATTTTCCGTTTATGCTTGCCGTGCTGCCTGGCTTTATATGCGCGTGCATGTATTTATGATTCTTGAGTTTACGAAGTGATAAGTTCCTAGAGATGGTTTTTGGAGGTGAACACCGGTTTGGAGTCCCTGACGCGTGACTTTATTCAACATGACGGAACCTTTATGGTCATTGGCCCTGCTGAAGGGTACCGTCCCGATGAATTAAACAATATAGAGTTATCTATGATTTCGGCCTCCCGGATTGCCAGATTTCTTCCGCTGCGCCTGAAGGAGATGGATCTCCGGGTAACGCTCCAGTATGACATTACAGGCAAGAAGATGCTGTCCCATATGCTAAGGGGAGAGAGGCTCAGCATGCCGGATTATTACGGGCTTTTGTGCCAGGTGGCCGGGACGCTGGAAGAGAGCAAGTCTTACATGCTGCAGCCGGATAAGTATGTGTTGGACGAGGATTACATCTTCGTTGACGGGTCCTTGCACTCGGGAACGCTTTATTTTACCTATGTTCCACTGGAGGAGCCGTTTCAGGACAAGCCGCTGCGAATCCGATTGAAGGAATTAGTCACGCGGCTGATGGCCACGGTCCAGGAGCTAAAGGGAAACGGTGTTCAAAGACTGCTTCAATTCACCGGAGGCGAGGACTTTTCGGTCTCCGGCCTTAAAAAGCTCCTGCTCGAACTGTTAACCGCCGAGGAGGATGATGGACATGGATATGCTGACCATTCGGGAGGCGGCCAGCCGGTAGAAGGGTATCAAAATCATTTTCAGCAGGCTGACAGGCAATGGTTGCCAGGTGGCAGTCGTGTTCCGGGAAAAGGAATAAGAGAAGCAGAAGACTCTGCAGCCAGCAGCGTGGTCCCTTTTCATAAGGCAAGAACAAATGCTCGGGCAGCCGAAGGGGATCGGCCGCGGTCTATGCCATTGCAGAAGGCAGATCGGCAAGGCCTCGAAAGGGACTCCTTTCCGGGAGTGGGCGGGCTTCAGGAAGCATTTGACCAGTGGAACCGGAATCCGGACCGTGACGATGTCTTAGACGCAAACGATGAACGGGAAGTAAACGGAAAGTCTGGTGGAAAGATTTATATTGCTTTGGGCTGTCTATTATGTGCCGCCGTCATCTGGCGGATGATTTATATGCCGAAACCTACGACAAGCTCGCTGCTGATCAGTATCTTATTGACGATTCTGCTTGGTGTGGGGGCTTGGCTTAGCTGGTCTGGAAAGCTAAAGCTGGGCCGTTCTGCGCAGCAAGCGCTGGAAGGAGAAATCCCGGATTTCGGATCGGGTGAAATCGATGATGATCGTCATTCGGCTTCACGAAAGAGAATCCCACGGTTTCAGGTGGAGCAGCTGACCGGCTGGTTCGGCAAAGGCAGCAGGCGAAAGGATCACGATGATGACGATCACGGAACAGATGATGCGGAACCGGATTGGAAGTGGAAGTTTTCGCAGGATTTACTTGCTGCATCAACAGGTATTGAGCTGAGGGGAGGAGGGCAGAGGACAAGCGAGACAAGTTGGCCAAGCTACTCGGCGGTAGGCTCTAACAATAAGGGGCTAGGTCTGGGGAGCGGAGTTGGAAGCGGGGTTGGGATCGGACAGGAAGGACGGGATGGTAGAGAAGAACGGGAAAAACGGGAAGGTCGGGAAGGTCTGGAAACTCCGGCCGACCGGGAACATTATTCGGATATCCGGCAGCGTCTGTGGAGCCACCTTGAGGCTACCCATGCAGCCGGGGTTGAACGTGCGGCCAGCGAGCATGCTGGATCGGATGGAAGCGCCGGGCACGATTTCCGTTTGAAGGAAGGACAGGCTATGTCCGGCACCGGACGAAGTAATGCGACTGTACTTCTATCTGCGCCTGTGGATGGTGCTGCCGGAGGGAAAGGCCGTCGCTCCGGCAGTCCCGGCTATTATTTGATTCGCGAAGGGGAGCAGGGGCGCCCCTCTGAACGGATCGAGCTGAAGCTGCCGCACTTCGTGATTGGAAGGTCGGAAGAGGTTGCCCAGTATGTAGAAGCCTCCACAGGCACCTCGCGCGCGCATGTCGAGCTGGCCAGAAGCAAGGACGGCGGCTACCTGATCAAGGATCTGGGCTCGCGCAACGGAACCAAGCTGCATGGAGAGCCTATGGTGCCCTACAAGGAGTATCCGCTGAATGACGGGGACACTTTTACCATCATCAGTGGAGTCTATACATTCAAGGTATCCTGAGATCCCTTGTAGAACGTTCATCCCGGCTTGTTGGCAAGGTCGTTCAAAGCCTCCTGAAGGCGGGGATACCGGAATTTAAAGCCCAGCTCAAGCGCCTTGGCCGGAAGAATGCGCTGGCCTTCCAAGATGATCAAGGATTGTTCGCCAAGAACGGCCTTCATCATCACGGCGGGTACCGGAAACCAATGTGGCCGGTGATACGCACGGCCAACGGCTTGCCCGAATTGATCGTTGGTAACCGGTTCAGGTGCCGTGGCGTTCACCGGACCCTCGGCCTCCGGATGCGTCATGCAAAACTCGATCAGCCGGACGATGTCTTCCAGATGAATCCAGGACAGCCACTGCCGGCCGCTGCCGATTTTGCCGCCGACCCCCAGCCTGTAGGGGAGGCGCATGATCGGGAAGGCTCCGCCCTGATTTCCAAGCACGACGCCGATGCGCAGCTTGACGAGCCGCACGCCCTGGATGCTGTCGGCAGCGTCTTCCCACCGGCTGACGACATCCGAAGGAAAATCCATGACCCGTTTCGGACTGTTTTCGTCAAAGGTGTCGGTCCATGAGGTGCCGTAGACGGCAATAGCTGAGGCCTGAATGACGACCCCTGGCTTGCTGTGCAGCTCCTCCACAAGCTTGGCGACGGCAGCTACGGTAGTGAGGCGAGAGCGGATAATGCTGTCCTTTGCCTTGGCGGTCCACCGCTGGCTTAATGAAGAACCGGCCAAGTTGACCAGCGCGTCCATGCCCTCCATCAATTCGGGATGGCTCGCAATTTCATCCCACGTATACAACACCAGCCTAGGGTCGCGTTTATGATCGGGCGGAAGCTTGCGGGTGACAACAGTCACCTCGTGCCCGTTCTTGAGCAGATGCTCCGATAGCGCGCTGCCGATAAAGCCGGTACCTCCGCAAATGGCGACTCTCATCCGATCCTCTCCTCCGAAGTTGATTTCATTTTATGATATGTATATAAATAACCCCCGGCAGAGATCAGACTGTCGAAATGAACCCATTTCTTCAATGTGAGCACTCCTGCACGGGGGTGTTCCTTCTATAAAGCGCTATTCTATTTCCCGTTCCCGGGTCTTCGGAAAAGGTCCTGAAAACCCGGTCCCAGCCGCGGATTATTCGTCCATCAGATGCTTGTAAGGTGTATAGTCAATTTGGTTCTTGTTCAGAAAGGCCACCAGGAATTTATTGTCCCGTTTTGGCGTTGCTTTGATATATCCTTGGATGCAGTGATCCTGCGTCACTTCCTTGGCTCCGCTCTCCACCGCAATTTTTCCGATTTCGGCTGCAATCGAATGCTTGGCGATATCCCGGAAGGGACCCGGTACCGGCTTCACCAGTTTGTCCAGAAACGCCTTGGATTCGTCCGTCCACAGATGCCGGCTGGTTTCGACCCAGTAATTCTGCCAGTCCAGCTTGGACTTGCCGTCATTCTTCGGCAGCACCTTCAGAAATTTGCGGATCATAAAATATCCGCCGATCACCATGCACACAAGCAAAATGATGGCCCACACAAATATGGAATTCATAAACGTGTTGGACGGCGCCGTTGCAGTCAGCAACTTTGTGCCCAGTGAACTATGCATATTGTCACCTCTATAAATCGTTTATCGCAGTTATATTCCATTCTTTAGAATTATAACGCATTTATAGATTTATTTCATTATCCACGATAAAATAAGGGATAATTCGTTTAAGGGGGATAAACCATGCTCAAAATTGGTTCTCACGTGTCCTTTTCGGACAAGGGCCTGTTAACTGCAACCAAAGAAGCGGACACCTATGGATCGAGTTCGTTTATGATATATACGGGCGCACCGCAGAATACGCGGCGTAAGCCCATTGAATCGATGTACATCGAAGAAGGCAAAGCCCAAATGAAAGAGAGCGGCATCGACGAAATCGTCGTTCACGCGCCTTACATTATTAACCTCGGCTCTTATAAGTCGAATACGTTTGAGCTCGCCGTAAACTTTTTGCAGGAGGAAATCCGCCGGACCCATGCCATCGGGGTCAAAAACATCGTGCTGCATCCCGGCGCTTACACCGACATGGATGCCGAATACGGCATTCAGCGCATCGCCGACGGCTTGAATGAAGTGCTCGACGGAACCAACGAGACGGAGGTTCATATCGCGCTGGAGACGATGGCCGGCAAAGGCACGGAGATGGGACGCACGTTCGACGAAATCGCCCGTATGATCGACAAGGTGAAGCACAACGAACGCCTGACGATCTGCATGGACACCTGCCACATTCATGACGCCGGTTATGATATCGTGGACGACCTTGATGGCGTGCTGGAAGAGTTCGACCGGATCATCGGTCTGAACCGGATCGGCGTCGTTCATATCAATGACAGTAAAAATCCGCGCGGCGCCGCCAAAGACCGTCATACGCCAATCGGATCCGGCTGGATCGGCTTTGACGCCATCAACCGCGTTGTCCACCACGAGAAGCTGCAAGGGCTCCCGTTCATTCTGGAAACGCCGTGGATCGGCAAGGATGCGAAGACGCAGCGGCCTATGTACGAGGTGGAGATTGCGCTGCTTCGCGGCAATGTCGGCGAACGCTTCGGCTCTGAGTTCCTCGGCCAGGTTGAACAGCTGCATTCCTTCTTTGGCAAACAGGAAGTCGATCCACGCCAATATGTGCTGGACGTGTGGAATGTGCTGAAAACTGACGCCAAGGCGAAGAAAGCCGATCCGCGCGAGCCGATGGAGCGTCTGTACGACATGATTATGGAAGCGGGACTGTTCCCTGAGCTCAGCGAGGAGCAGATCAATCTGCGCCTGACCGCCTGGTTTGCGGGTAAAGGAATTTTGGCGTAAGCCGACAGAATCACAGAGGGGCCATACGGTTCAAGAGAGAGAACACGAGAGAGAGGAATGGATTTACACATGGAATTGCATGTCAAAAAGGAAAACAACACGGGAAACGCGCACGCCAACCGCGCCAGAATGCTGATTTCGTGTCCGGACGGACCGGGAATCGTGGCGGCGGTATCGCATTTTCTGCATCAACACGGCGCGAATATCGTCCAGTCGGACCAATATACGATGGATCCGGAAGGCGGCATGTTCTTTATGCGCGTTGAATTCGACCTGCCGGAGCTGGAGAAGAGGCTGCCGGAGCTGGAAAGCCAATTCAGCGAAGTGGCATCGACCTTCCGGATGGATTGGAAAATGCAGAACGTCAGCCGTAAGAAGAAGCTGGCCATTTTCGTATCCAAGGAAGACCACTGTCTGGTCGAGCTGTTGTGGCAGTGGCAGGCCGGCGACCTGGATGCCGAAATCGCCATGGTGGTCAGCAACCATCCGGATATGAAGGAATATGTGGAATCGTTCGGCATTCCGTACCATCACATTCCGGTGACGGCGGATACGAAGAAGGAAGCGGAGCAGCGCCAGCTTGAAGTTGTGGGCGGTGACATCGACGTGATCATCCTCGCCCGGTATATGCAGATCGTCTCACCGTTCTTTATCGAGCATTACCGCAACCGGATCATCAACATCCACCATTCATTCCTGCCGGCCTTCGTCGGCGGCAAACCGTATGCCCAAGCCTATCAGCGCGGGGTGAAGATCATCGGGGCGACCGCGCACTACGTGACGGAGGAGCTGGATGGGGGACCGATCATCGAGCAGGACGTTCAGCGGGTCAGCCACCGCGACGATGTCAGCGAGCTGAAGCGGATCGGCCGGACGATCGAGCGTGTCGTGCTGGCGCGAGCGGTGAAATGGCATATCGAGGACCGCATTCTGGTGCACGAGAACAAGACGGTCGTTTTTAACGGGTAACCCGCAATAGACAGGCACCCTTGGCGCGAACTATAGCGCAGGCAGCCAGTATCTATGAATCATTGAAAAAATGAATAAAGGCTTTTTGCGTACGAGAAGCGGCTCGCTAGTTTTCAGGAGATGTGACGAGGATGCAGGGTTTGACCCCATCGCGTTCGTCAATAGGATGAATGACATGGAGCTATGGGGATCACCGTGCGCATCAAGCTGTAGGTATATCCGTCCCGCTCTTCATAGAGCGGGATTTTTTTGTCGATTTAGCCCAGTTCGGACAATTTATCCAAAATTATGAAAATATTTTACCAATTTCGCCGCATCCCTATAGTAGAATGACCAAAGAAGCCTGAGAGAAGAGAGGAGACAATCATGCAATCATTTCGACGTTACATAAGGCGGATCGTACTTCCAGTGCTGCTTACCATATGGGTGCTGCTGCTCCTGCCTGGATGGGGCGGTACCGCGAATGCGGAGGATGCCCCTTCCATTTCGCTGAAAACCGAAATCGGCTACAACGGCAAAATGAAAATGGGCAGCTGGAATCCCGTCAAATTCACCCTCACCAGCAGCCAGGATATTTCCGGAGATCTGGTTATCCAGATTGACACCGGACTGGCTCCCGCCACTTACGTCCAGCACGTCGAACTGCCGAAGGATACGGCCAAGGTCGTCATCATGGGCGTTCCGGGGGACAACTTCACCAAGGATACAAATGAAATCCGCTTTTATAAAAATTCATTCCAAAAGGGCAAGCGGGTCAGCTTCAGCTCCGGTACGCCTTATCTGAAAGGCATGCCTGTGACGGCCTCCAATGTGGCTGTTCTGTCGGAGGACCCCGACACGATGAATTTTTTAAACGTGCTGCGGAGCAGCGGGTATGACCTGAACGTTCTGCCGCTGAAAGGCACGGATTTGCCAGAGGATCCGATGCTGCTGGACAGCCTTGACGTCATCGTGCTGAACCGTTTTGCCTCGGACACCTTGTCCAAAGGGCAGGCCGCAGCCGTAGAGCAGTGGGTGCGTTCCGGCGGCGAGCTGGTCCTTGCCGGCGGTGCGGCATATCCGAAGTCGGCGGCCGCTTTCGAGCAGATTGCCCCGGTTCAGTATACGGGCACTTACACGGCATCATCCCTTCCGGAGCTCGCCAAGCTGGGCGGCAAGCCGCTGGAGCTGGGCGGTGAGCTTACGCTCTCCGACACTTCCCCGGTGGAAGGAGGAGAGGTTAGGTATCAGGCCGGCGGCAAGCCGCTCATCGCCTCCCGCCAAGTCGAGCAGGGCACCGTGCTGTATGCAGCCTACGATTTGTCGATGGAACCGCTGGCTTCCTGGAGCGGTCATCCGTCGGTATGGTCGTATCTGCTGCGCGATCACCTGGCGCTGTCCAATCAGCCGAACAACAAATTCAACATGATGCAGAACCAGATGTACAATCTCATCAACGTACTGGATTATTTTCCTTCGCTCAAAATGCCGTCTTTTCCAGTCATGGCCTGGCTGCTCATCGTTTATGCCGTGATTGTGGCCCCGGTGCTGTACTGGATTCTGAAAAAGGCCGACAAGCGCGAGTGGGCCTGGTGGATCATTCCGCTCATCGCGGTTATCGCCAGCGGCACCGTCTACATGATCGGAGCGGCCGATAAAACCAAACAGCTCGCCCATACCATCAACATGCTGGAGCTGGACGGCAAGGGCAATGCCTCGGAGGTCAGCGCTTCGGCGTTCTTTACGCCCCGGAGCGGGGAGTTCACGATTGATTTTCCGGCACATACCTATCTGACGGTTGATCGGACCAACGGGGCTTTCAGCAGCTCGAACCGTTCGAACAGCTTTGTGGAGGTCGGTGATCAGTCGACCCGATTGACCTTGAGTGATATGCCGCAGTGGTCCCTCGCGAAGGTATGGTCCAATCGCCGGGAGAACCGGAAGGTCGGCCAGTTTGATGTGAAGATCCAGCTGGATGCCAAGGGGAACATCGGAGGGCAGGTGACGAACAACACTTCCTATAATCTGAATCATGCGGTGCTGGCGCTAGGCGGAAGCCTGTTTGAGCTCGGCGACTTCGGCAAAGGGGAAACCAAGCCCCTATCGGGTGCCAGTAAACCGACCGCCGTTAATCCGTACAATATGGCCAACCAAATCTTTGGCAATCTTACCGGAGGCCAGGCGGACGAATTTACACGGGAACGCGAAATTCTGATGACCACGGTTCCGAACACGGCATGGTATCAGTCAGGCTCCTACGTGATGGCCTGGAGCAAGGATCCGCTGGTCAGCTACAACATGGAGGGCAAGAAGCTGGAAGGCAATCAGCTGAACCTGTGGGCACAGCCCATTTCCATCGACTGGGCGCAGAACGGAAAGCTCAACATTCCTTTCGGGTTTATTCAGCCGAAGGTTACGCAGATATCGTCACCGGGATGGTATGAAGATCCGAGCGGAACCACCGAAATGGACCAAGGCAGCATCACCTTCGAGTACACGGTGCCTGCGCTGAAGCAGGGTGCCTCTGCCGTGCTGACTCTCCGTGCGAACAACCCCGGGAAGAAAACGGAATACCAGATTTTCAACAATGACAAACAGACTTGGGACCCGGTAACCTGGGATGCCACCAAGCAGTGGAAGGCTGAGAAGAACGTCCAACAATACTTGGCGGGCGGCCGGATTCGCCTGATGCTGACAGCCCAGGAGCACGTCCAGTTGAAACTTCCGGAGATCAGCCTGAAGGGGGCGGAGAAGCCATGATCGAAATCGAACATTTAACGAAAACTTATGGGAGCTTTCAAGCGTTAAAAGATATTAATATGTACATTCCGCAGGGAACCGTTTTTGGATTCGTCGGTCCGAACGGGGCCGGCAAATCGACGACGATGTCGATCCTGGCCACGCTTATGCTGCCCACTTCGGGCACCGCGCGGGTAGACGGCTTTGAAGTGACCGAAAACCCCAAGGAGGTCCGCAAAAGAATCGGCTACATGCCGGATTTCTTCGGGGTCTATGACCAGCTGAAAACGACGGAGTACCTGCATTTTTACGGAGCCAGCTACAACATCCCGCGCGGGGAGCGGGACAAATTGATTCCCCAGCTGCTGGAGCTCGTCAACCTGAGCGACAAAGCGGACACCTACGTCGACAGCCTGTCCCGGGGGATGAAGCAGCGGCTGTGCCTGGCCAGATGCCTGGTGCATGACCCTAAGGTGCTCATTCTCGACGAACCGGCATCCGGGCTTGACCCGCGGGCGCGCATCGAAATGCGCGAAATTCTGAAGGAACTGAAGCTGATGGGCAAAACGATCATCATCTCCTCGCACATCCTGCCCGAGCTGGCGGAAATGGTCGATGAAATCGGCGTCATTGAGCACGGGCAAATGGTCGCCCAAGGCCGGGTGGCCGATATCCAGAATCGTCTTCGCGTCAAAAAAGTGCTTCACATCCGTTCGCTGGATAGGGAAGAAGAGCTTGCGGCACGGCTGCGGGACGAACCTTACGTCAGCGGCGTGCTTGCCGACAACACCGGCATCCATGTCCATTTCGGCGGCGGGGATGAGGATCAGGGAGCCCTGCTTCAGAGAATCGTCTCATGGGGTTACCCCGTACTTTCGTTTCACGAGGCGCAGACCAACCTGGAAGACGTATTCCTCGAAATTACGAAAGGAGGGCCCGCGACATGAATTGGACGCGCAAATGGATCAATCCCGTGCTGGATAAGGAATTCCGGCTGCGGATGCGGACCCCCCGGTCGGCGATTTCCCTGATGGTGTATATTTTGGTTCTCGGGCTGATCGCCCTGGGCTTTATCTATGTCAGCATGTACCTCGGGAACGGCGGCGGGCAGACCCGATTCAACTCGGGCATGGGCCAGATCATGTTCTATGTGCTGAGCTTTGCCCAGCTGGTGCTGATCGCATTCATGGCACCGGCGCTGACGGCGGGCGTCATTAGCAGCGAACGGGAAAAGCAGACGCTCAGCATGCTGCTAACCACCCAACAGAGCTCGTCGACGATCATTTTGAGCAAGCTGGTATCCTCGCTCAGCTTTATGGCCTTGATCGTGGTAGCGACGCTGCCGGTATACAGCATTGTATTTATGTATGGCGGCATCTCCCTGAATCAGCTGGTCTCACTGTTCCTGTTCTATCTGTTCATTATGCTGATGCTGGGATCGCTGGGGGTTCTTTTCTCCACGCTGCTGAAGCGGACGATGATCTCCGTGATCGTGACCTATGGCGTGGGATTGTGCATCTTTTTGCTGACGGGACTGCTGTATCTGTTCGCCCTGAGCTTGGTTCAGAGACAAAATGCACAATCAGTGCTGCAGCCGGATTACTCCTGGGTTGGTTATATCCTTGGCCTGAATCCGGCGGCGGCGCTGATCAGCTTATTCGAACCGAGCTTTTCCAAACAGGCTTTCCTCGTCCGGGGAACGACGCTCAACGCGGATGCGCCGATTCAGCTGTGGCAGGAATTTGTGGTGGTGTACAGCGTAGTCATCATTGTGTCGCTCTGGTTTAGCATCCGCCGGATTCGCCCCGTTCGCCGTAGAAGGAAGCAGGCAGAGACAGACGGCACAGATGGCGGAGCAACGATGGAACCTGTGAAGTAAGTGCTGGACGGGATCATAAGGAAGCAGGACGGGATGAGAAGGACAGCTACCGAATATTTATTCATTTAAAAAGGAGGTAGAAACCATGGACCCTATCATGCAGGCGATTCACCGGGCCCGCGCCCGTCTGCAGGTCTTCAGAATGCTGAGGTATTTGGCATATGGGTTGTCCTGCGGTTTGACGGCGGCGCTGCTTTTCTTGCTCGCCGCCAGGCTGTGGCCGATTCCTTTCTACCAGCTGGCGGCTGCCGGGCTTGCGGTAGCAGGAGCGGCCGCCGGTCTGGCCGCCGGGCTGCTGCACCGCATCCGTGTGAAGGAAGCGGCTGAAGCGATGGATCTCGCCAGCGGCAGTGCGGAGCGAAGCGACATGATGGTGACCGCATTGTCTTTTGCCGGGAACGATTCGGCGGCGGCGCGATGGCAGCGGACCCAGGCGTCCGAATACGGACGCCTGTTTGCGGCACAGATGAAGACAAGGCTGAGAAGGCCGAAGCTGACGAAGTGGTGGGCTGGCTGCGGCGGGGGGCTTGCCGTATGCATTGCTCTGGCGCTGCTGCCAAGCCCGATGGATGACAAACTTGCCCAGGCGGCGGAGCAGAAGCAGTGGGTTCAGGAGCAGCGAAAGAAAACGGAGGATCTGGTGAAAGAGCTCGAAACGAAGAAGCTGGATCTGACGGCGAAAAAACCGCTGGACGACCACCTCAAGACGCTGCAAAAGGAACTGGACGGGACCAAAGATCCGGACCGTGCCTTGGAGCAGCTGGAGAAAACGATGAAGGCGATGGAGCAGACGGCCAAACAGCAGGAAGAGAAGGCGCGGAACCTGTCGGAGCTGGGCCGGAAGATGCAGCAGACGCCCCAGCTGTCTTCCATCGGGAAGAGCCTGGAGCAGAAGGATCAGGCTGCGATGAAAAAAGCGCTGGACCAGCTGAAGCAGCAGATCCGGAAGCTGTCGCCGGAAGAGAAAGAGCAGCTGCGGGAGGCTCTGAAGAAGATGGCCGAAGAGGCCGGGAAGAAACAGGACACCAAGGCCCTTCAAGAAGCGATGAGCAAGGCGGAGCAGGCACTGGCCGGCACGGACCCTTCCAAGCTGGACGAAGCCCTGAAGGGGCTGGAGGATGAGCTGGCCAAAGCGATTGCCGCGAGCCAGGCGTCTTCCAGCCAATCCGACGCCGCTTCGGCATTGGCCGCAAGCCTGGCATCGCAGGGGCTCGGCCTGGCTTCGCAGATGACGGCGGCCGGCATGCCCGTATCGGATGCCTGGGCCACCGGCGGCGCGGCGGAACAGCTGGCCCTGGCGGATTCGGCCGGGATGGGCGAGCCTTCGGACACCGGCGGAGGCGATCCATCGGAGCCGATTGACGGGGCGGGCCAAGGTAATAGTCCCGGCCAGGGATCCGGCAGTGGATCCGGAAGCGGATCCGGTTCCGGTGCCGGACAGGGCGGCTCCGGACGCAGCGGGGCCGGCCAGGGACCGGGCGGTTCCGGTGCAGGTCTTGGCCAAGGCGGACGCGAGCTCGTGACGACGCCGCGCGAGTTTGCCGGCAAAGGGAACGTGCAGGCGGACACCGGTCCGATCCAAGGCGGAGGCGGAACGGTCCAGAAAGGCGGCGTCGCCCCGGGAGTCGAGGGAGCGAGCCGACCTTACGAGGAAGTGTACAAAGAATATGAGGCCGAGGCCAAAAAGTCGCTGGGGCGCAGCGATCTGCCGCAGCAGATGCAGGGTCTGGTCGAGGAATATTTTACGGGAATCAATCCGAATCCCTGATCCACAATTGAGGAGGAAGGTTAATGCTGGATACGCAAATTCAACCGGAAGCTTGGAAGGAGACGATATCCCGGGTACGGGGGCAGATCGCCGAGGTGATCGTGGGCCAGCAGGAGGTCGTCGAGCAGATGCTATGGTGCATCTTCGCAGGAGGCCACGCCCTTCTGGAGGGCATTCCCGGTCTGGGCAAGACGATGCTGGTCCGCACGATTGCCGATACGCTCGACTTGTCGTTCTCGCGAATCCAGTTTACGCCGGATTTGATGCCAAGCGACATTACAGGCACGCAGGTCATCTCTTTCGGCCGTCAGGGGGAGACTTCGATGTCCTTTCAGCGCGGGCCGCTCTTCAGCAGCATCGTGCTGGCGGACGAGATCAACCGGGCGACCCCGAAAACGCAGAGCGCTTTGCTGGAGGCGATGCAGGAGAAAACGGTGACGGTTGGCAGCGAGACGCACGTTCTGCCGAAACCGTTCTTCGTCCTGGCGACGCAAAACCCGCTTGAAAACGAAGGGACCTATCCGCTGCCGGAAGCCCAGCTGGACCGGTTCCTGCTCAAAATTCTCGTGCCGTATCCGGGAAGCGAGGAGCTGAAGGAAATCGTCCGGCGGACAACGACGAACCGCCAGCCGGAGGTGCGGAAGCAGGCCGGTGCCGCTGAGCTGCTGGAAATCCAGCAGGGAGCAAGGGAAGTGCTGGTCGCCGATGAAGTGCTGGATTATGCGGCCAGGCTGCTGATGATGACCCATCCGGAAGAAGCGACGGCGCCGGAGGGCATCAAGAAGTACGTGCGCTTCGGTTCGGGGCCGCGCGGCATCCAGTCGATCATTTCGGCGGGGAAGGTCCGGGCGGTCTGCCAAGGCAGGATGCACCTGTCCACCGGCGATATCCATGCCGTCGCGGTGCCGGCACTGCGGCACCGGATATTTTTGAACTTTGAAGGCCAGGCCATGGGCATTACGACGGACCAGGTGATCCGCGAGATGCTCGAGCGGGCGGAGGCGCAGGGATGAGCGCGGAATACCTGCTGCCCCCGGACTGGATGGTCCGGCTGGAGCGGATGAGCCTTGGCTCTGCGAAGCGTGTGGCCGGTACCCTGCAGGGCAAGCGGCGCTCCAGCCGGCTCGGCTCTTCGCTCGAATTCGCCGATTACCGGCCTTACGCTCCCGGGGATGACATCCGCCGGTTCGACTGGGGCGTGTATGCGCGGACAGGCAAGCCGTTCGTCCGGCAGTTTATGGACGAGCAGGAGCTGATGGTCAGTCTGTACGTGGACTGCTCGGCATCGATGGATTTTGCAGGCGGGGCCCGGGGACGGGAGGGGAATGGGAATGAAGCGATTCCCTCCAAGCTGCGGTATGCGAAGCAGCTGGCCGCCAGCATCGGATATGTTGCGCTGTGCTCTTACGAACGGCTGCAGGCCTGCTGCTTCAGCAGCCAGATCGGAGCCCGCCTGCCCGTGCTCCGCGGGCGCGGGGCGGCCCATCGGCTGTTTCGGTTTTTTCAGGACGCGGCCCCCGGAGAAGAAGGAAGCCTGGCGGCCGCCTTCGGCGCACCAGGAGCGATGCCCAGACTGCCGGGGATGACCTGGATCTTCTCGGACTTTTGGCTGGATGAACGGGAGGAGGATCTCGGGCTGATGCTGAGCCGCTTAAGAGGGGCGGGGCAGGAGGTCGTACTCGTTCAGGTGCTGGCCCCGGAGGAAATCGACCCGGCCTACAGCGGCGACCTAAGGCTGATCGACAGCGAGCTGGGCACCGGGAAGGATATCGCCTTCACCGGCAAAGTGTTACGGGCCTACCAGGACGAGCTTGAACGGTATCAGGAATACCTGATGAAGCTGGCTGCAGATCGCGGCATGACCTTCATCCGGGTTTCGACAGATATGAGCCTGCAAAAGGCGGTGTTTGGCGTAATGGCGGAGGCAGGTCTCGTCATCGCGTGACGAGCTTGGCTTACAGAGAAAGGGGGAAGCATTGTGGGAATCGGTTCATGGGCAGGGCTGTGGTTTGCGCTCAGCATACCGGCGATTCTGCTGATGTATTTGCTCAAACGCAAGTTTATAGACACCACCGTGCCCAGCCACCTGCTGTGGGACCGGGTGCTGAAAAATATCGAAGCCAACCGCCCGTGGCAGAAGCTGCAAAATCGTCTGCTGCTGTGGCTGCAGCTGCTTGCCGCCGCGCTGCTCGTTTTTGCCCTGCTGCAGCCTTATCTGTGGGTATCCGGAAATAGCGGGGGGCATATCGTCTTCGTTGCCGATACATCCGGTAGCATGGGTGCAATAGCGGCGCCGCCAGCCGGCAATGCAGAACAGTCTTCCCAGGACCCGCAGGAGACGCGGATCGAACGAATGAAATCCGAGATGAAGCAGTACGTGAAGAAGCATGCCCGCGGCAGCGAGGTTACCCTGCTCAGCATGAAATCCGAGCCCGACGTGATCATTTCCCGGGAAAAGGATGCGAAGCGCATTCAGGATGCGATCGACGGTCTCACGCCTTACTACGGTCAGGCGGCGTATAATGAGACACTGTCGCTGGCCTCTGCGCTTACGCGGGAGGAGCAGAACGCCGAGGTTGTTCTTTTTACGGACGGCGAATGGAAGGGCGCCAGCGACCAGGTGACGTTTGAAGTTCCTGCACATGCGGTCCTGGTTGGAAACGGTCCGGTGAAAAATGCCGGCATCCAGCAGTTTGGCATTCAGCAGGACAAGGAAGGTAATGATGCGGTGGCCGTGCTCGGCTCAAGCGGGACATGGGATGCGCCGGTCGATGTACGCATTTATGGGGACAACAAGCTGCTGCGTACCGAATCGGCCGATCTTACCCGGCACAGCGCCACGCTGGTTCTGCAGTCTCTGCCGCCGGCTGACGTGTACCGGATTGAGCTGGATGGCGATGACGGATATGCCGCGGACAATACAGCTTACGCTTTTGGGAAAAGCAGCCGGGAGCCGAGCATTCTGCTGCTGACGCCGGGCAATCTGTTTCTGGAAAAGGCGCTGCAGCTGACCGGAGCGCAGGTGACCCGGATGACAACGGAAGAGCCCAGCAATTCCGCGAAAACGGCGGATTCAGGGAACGCTGCGTCTGTTCCACAGGTTCCCAAGGATCCGCCGGATTTGATCGTTGTGGACGGGCAGGCGCCTGAATTTACGAAGGAAGGTTCCTGGAGGCAGCTGCTTGAAGAGACCCCGCTGTGGTCGATCGGTGGCAGCGGTTCGGAAGTCAAGGTGAACGGTCAGGAGCCTAAAGTATCCGATCATCCGGTGAACCGGTACATTACGCTGAAAGGCCTCTACGTGGGCGAGCTGCACAAGGAACCGCTGCCGGCCTGGGCCGAGCCGCTGGTGACGATCGGCGGTACGCCGGCGGTATATGCGGGCAAGGAAGCGGGACATCCGCGGCTGTCGTTTCTGTTCCGGCTGCAGGACACGGATCTTCCGCTGTCGGCGGAGTTTCCGATTCTCGTCCATAACGCGGTTTCTTGGCTGAACGAAGGCGAAGGCACGGGTCTCGGCAGGGTAACAGCCGGATCGGGCATGGAGGTGCCGATCGCAGCGGATGCGGAGCAAGCGGAATGGAAGGTGCAGCATACCGGGGTGCCTGGTGCGGGAGCGCCGGTTCCGGAGGTGCAAAAACGGGAGCGGGCGATATCCTCCCTGCAGACGGCGCCGCTAGTACCCGGATTGTATGCTTTTGAAGAGCGAAACAGTCAGGGGGACACCATCAGCTATCTGGTGGAGACGGCTGCCGATCCTTTTGAGGGGACCTTTGTCTCCTCTAAGCCGGTTGTTTTGAAATCGGGGCAAGACGATACAGGCAGGGCTGAGGCAGGTGCCGGAGAACAGGCAGGGAATCCGGGAACAGATGGGAAAATCGGTCAAAGCCGCTACTCGCTCATGTGGCTGGCCGCCGCCGTCGTACTGCTGATGATCGTGACCGAATGGGGGGTGTACCAGCGTGGGCGTTCAATTTAATCACCCTTGGCTGCTGCTCTTGCTCCTTCCGCTGGCGCTTCTGATGGTGTATGCGTACAAATCGGACTTTCGCCTGGCCGGCCGCCGCAAGACCTGGGCGATCGCCATCCGTTCCGTGATCCTGCTGCTGCTCGTGCTGATGCTGTCCGGATTGCAATCTTATACTGTATTGCACCAAAAGAAGGTCGTATATGTCGTCGACCGCTCGATGAGCATGACGGACACGGAAAGCGCCGAAGCGTTTATTGGACAATCGGCCAAAGGCAAGGAAGCGAAGGACACCATCGCGGTGGTATCAACAGGTCTGGACGCGGCTGTTGAGCAAAAAGAGACCCGTGAGCTCCCGGACTCCCTTCGGCTGAATGCGGACCTGAAGCGGGAATACACGAATCTGGAAGCCGGCATGACACTCTCCGGGAGCATGCTGGACAGCCGCTCGGATTCCCGGATCGTCCTGATCACTGACGGGGAGGAGAATGTCGGCAGCATGCTGTCGGCTGGACGGCTGTTGAAGGACCAGGGCATCCCGGTTGACGTGCTGGAGATGCCTTCGTCCGAACAGCAGGACGTCTCCGTGGAGGAAGTCAAAGTCCCGGAGAAGCTCTACCAAGCAGAGTCCTATTATATTGAAGTGCTGGTGCGGAGCACTTATAAAGGCAAGGGTGAGCTCCGGCTGTATGAAGACAACGCCGAGATCGGACGCGAGTCGGTGGACGTGACCCCGGGAGACAACCGATACGCCGTGAAGGGGCTGGCGAAAAAAACGGGGCTTCACCGCTACCGTGCCGAAATTTTTATGGACGGCGACCGCCAGTCGGCCAACAATGCGGGATATGCCTTTACCCGGGTGGAAGGTCCGCCCAAGGTGCTGATCGTGGAAGGCGAGAAGGGAAACGCGGCCAATCTTGCGTCTGCCCTCTCATCGGGCCTGGTTCAGTATGAGCGGATCGATCCGAGTGTTCTGCCGCTGGAGCCGGCGAAATATGCAGCGTATGACTCCATCATTTTTAACAACGTTTCCGGTGACCAGGTTGGCGAGCGGCGGATGGCCATGATCGAACAGGCGGTCCGCACCTACGGGGTCGGCTTTATGATGGCCGGTGGCGAGGACAGTTACGGCATGGGCGGCTATTTCAAGACGCCGATCGAAAAGCTGCTCCCCGTCTCCATGGAGCTGGAGGGCAAGCGGGAGATCCCGTCCCTCGGTCTGATCCTGGTCATTGACCGTTCGGGCAGCATGAGCGGGGACAAAATGGAGCTCGCCAAGGAAGCAGCGATCCGTACGGTGGAGATGCTGAGATCCAAGGATACGGTCGGCGTGCTCGCCTTTGATTCCCAGCCGTGGTGGGTGGTGGCCCCTCAGCCCCTGGCGAACGGCAAGGAGGATGTCATCTCACAGATCCAATCCATCCAAAGCGAGGGCGGGACCGATATTTACCCGGCTGCAGCGTCTGCTGTGGAAGAAATGCTGAAGGTCAAGGCCCAGCGGAAGCATATCATTCTGATGACCGACGGACAGTCGGCCGGAAACGGCGGATACAGCGATTTGATCGAGCAAATGAAGGGCGGCAAAATCACGATGTCCACGGTTGCGGTCGGAATGGACGCAGACGTCAATCTGCTGCAGTCGCTGGCGGATGAGGCCAAGGGCCGATACTACTTTGTGGATGACGCTTCGTCGATACCGTCCATTTTCAGCCGCGAAGCCGCGATGATGTCCAAGTCCTACATCGTGGACAAGCCGTTTGTGCCGGCACTGCAAAACGGCGGGGACTGGACGTCTTTGTTCGAAAATGGCGTGCCGCAAGTTTACGGCTATGTCGCCACCACGCCGAAGCAGGGGGCGCAGACGGTGCTGACCAGTCCGGAGCCCGACCCGCTGCTGGCGAGGTGGCAGTACGGATCCGGCCGAACCGTCGCCTGGACGAGCGACCTGATGGGCAAATGGTCGAAGGACTGGGTAGCTTGGCCCGCCTTCTCCAATGTCGTGACCCAGATGGTAAAGTGGACCTTCCCGCAGTTTACGGCTTCCCCGTATGAGGTAAGTACGCAGATCGAGGGGAACCGGGTCCGCTTTGAAGTCAAATCGGATACGGCGGGCACGGATCAACTGCAGGCGGTCATTACCGGGGATGATTTGCAGGAACATAAGGTGGATCTCGTTCAGGAGGCGCCGGGAAGCTATACCGGAGAGCTGCCGGTGGACCAGTCCGGTTCGTATCTGATGACGCTGCTCGATGGCAGCGGCAAGCCGGCTGCGCCCGGCACCGGGCTGGTCGTCCCTTACTCCCCGGAATACCGGATTGCGGACGGGAATGCGGATCAGGGGCTTCAGCGATTGGCTGAGCTGACCGGCGGCCGGATGCTGTCGATGGACCATCCGGAGCAGGTATTTGCCGCCAAAGCCAAGCCGAGCCGCCAGCTCCATGATTGGAGCTATGCGCTGCTGGCCGCGGCCCTGGTGCTGTGGGTGGCGGACATTGCCGTCCGCCGCCTGGCGCTCCCATGGGGCGCCATCGCTGCGCGGGCCGCCGCCATCCTGCGGCGGCGGCAAGCACCGGCCGGCGGGGCGGAGGCCCCGGACGCCGGCCTGGGCAGGCTGGCGGCGCGCAAGCAGCGCACCGCCGCCTTCTACGGCGGCCGCTCTGCCGGGCCGCCGGCACCGGCGCCGCAGGCGCGCGCTGAGCGCGGCGCGGCCGGCGCCAGCGGGCGCAGCCCGCAGGAAGCCGGAGCGGAGCGTCCGGCTTCGGGGGCGTCCCGCCCGGCGGCTTCGCCTTCGCCGCCGCGCGGGACGCCAACAGCCCGGCAGCCGGTGGCCGGGCCGGGCAAGGAAGCTGCGGCGCAAAGCCCGCCGCAGCCGGAGGAAGAGCGGTCCGCAGCGATGGACCGCCTGCTGGCCGCGCGTAAGCGGAATCCGCGCTAGAGCTCGCAGCATCCATGACTGTCTGTCGAAAGCTTACAGCAGAACTCGCCCTAACAACCGGACCGCAGCCATGATTGTCTGCTGTACGCTTAAAAGCGAACTCGCCCTGACAATCGGACAGCAGGCACGACAGCTGTTCATCTGCAACCAGAATTTACGCTAGGGTGGCCTGCTTCGACAGTCTGCCCGCGGTCCGCTCATGCGAGCAGAATTCGCGCCGGGGCGGGCCAGCATCGACACGGGCGCCATCCTCTGGTGAGGATCCACGCCAAATTTACTCAAACCAAAGAACCCCTTGGAGGCAGGAGGGCTGAGGCCCGCCTGTGAATGCCATTCCAAGGGGTTCTTTTTCATATGGATTTTCAATTACAACATGTGAATTTTCCATTATAACATCTTCTCTCAGGTGACTGACGTTCCCTGCGAAATCCCGCCGGTGGTAAGCTCCCAGCGGCATGTCATCGTCAGCACGTCCCCGCTCAGCTCGGCGGAAAGCCGGCCGCCCATCTTCTCCATCAGGCTGCGGGCGATAGACAGGCCGAGGCCGGTCCCTTTACCGGAGCGCGTTTGGTCGGCTGTATAGAACCGGTCAAACAGCAGGGAGGGATCGGTGCCGGCGAGATGCGGGGCATCATTGCGGATGGCCAGCACCGCCTCGTTATTTTGCCGCTTCAGCCCGATGCCGACTTCGCCGCGCGTGTGCTTGATCGTATTGAGCAGCAGGTTTTCGATGACCCGTTTGACGGCCGACTCATCCGCAAACCCGATGATCTCCTCTTCAGGAAACTCCAGTAATGGGGTGATACTGCAGTCGGTAAACTGGTCGTACAGGCTCATGATCACGTCCTGCAGCACCGGGATGAAACGGATGCGCGCCGGCTTCAGCTCGTAATCGGTGGACTCGATCACGGACAGCTCGAAAAAATCGTTCAGCAGCGCCTGCAGACGCTGCGAACGGTGTTTGATCACACTTAAGTATGCATGCTTTTCTTCGGGACTGAGGTCCTCGGCCTCAAGCAGCTGAATATAGCCGAAGATCGACGTCAGCGGCGTACGGATATCATGGGACATGTTGGCGATCGCCTGCTTCAGCTCGTTTTCCGTTCGGCGCTGCAGGGCGCCGCTCTCGGTCACCCGGTCTATCAGACGGTTGATTTCAGCCGCAAGCGATTCAAGATCTTTTTCGTAATAGGACAAATCGGTTTTTTTGCGCGATCTGCCTTCGTTGTAGCTCTTCAGCTGGGCGGTTACCCGCCGAAGTTCCCTGCGCATCCGCAGGAGGCGGACGACGAGCAGAGCAATTACGGCGACAGCGACAATGGTGATGTAGAGCATCGTTTGTCCGCCTCCTTTGGTTAGATGGTTTCCCACGAAAATAGATTCACTACCTTGCAGCTCATTGTTTGTATGGGATGGCTTCTTACTTAATCTCCTTCTTCCGGAAGGCCAGAATGCCCAAAGCTCCAAACATCAGGAACCAGACGACCGGAACAATGGTCATGGCGGTAAGCTGCCCGCTGCTTCGTTCCAGGATCGGCACGTTGTTGACCAGCTTGAATACGGAGTAGTCGTACAGCGTGCCGATGAAGGGAATGTATCTGCCGGCTCCGGCGAACAGGGAATCAGCCAGCAAGAACAGGATAAACAGGAAGCCGATCGATTTGCCGCTGTCGGTCAGCAGAGTGGAGAACAAGGCGGCAATGCCGGCAAATCCGGCCGCATAAAGGACGGTAAATCCCAGGGCGAGCAGTACAAAAGGCAGCGATAACGATCCCGCGTCTCCGTTTGCGATCATCATCACGGCTGTCGCTACCACAGGCAGGGCGAGCGCAAGCACGGTCGTACCAACGGTGAAGACCAGCAGCTTTGCGGCGAACAGCCGGATCCGGCTGTTGCCGGAAGAGGCGATGCATTTCATGACGCCGGTCGAATATTCGCTGGAAATAAAGAAACCGGCCAGCAGGGCAGCGGAAAATTTCAGCACATAAGCGTTGCCGGCCAGCACATTTTGCATAAACTCCAGGCTCGTGACTTCCGGCTCGCCGGCGGTATGGTCCATGATGACGAGTAGGGGATACACGATGGCGGCCGCCGCAATGCACAGGAGCAGGGTCCGGAACGAGAGGTCCTTGCGCAGCTTGAACCATTCCGCTTTGATGACGTTGCTCATGGCTGCACACCTCCGATCCGTTTCGTGAAAAACGTCTCCAGGTCTTCGCCTTTCGGCATAAACTGCTCGATCTCCAGGCCGGATGCGGCGAGTGTGGTCGATACGCGCCCGGGATGCTCCAAATGATCGTAGAGCTGGATAGACCCGTCCGGCATAACCTCGAATTCCGTGGTGTCCAGACGGTTCTGCAGGACCGATGCCGCCGCGGCGGGGTCGTTAACTTTGATATGAATGAACTGCCGGCATTTCTCCTGCAGTTCTTTGGCCGTCAGCTCCTCGAGCAGGACGCCGCGGTGAATGATGCCGTAATGGGTGGCCAGCAGATGCAGCTCGCTTAAAATATGGCTGGAAATCAGGATGGTGATCCGCCGTTCCTGGTTCAGCCGCTTGAGCAGCTCGCGCATTTCGACGACGCCCATAGGGTCAAGCCCATTGGTAGGCTCGTCCAGAATGAGAAACTCGGGATCACCCAGCAGGGCGATCGCCAGGCCCAGACGCTGCTTCATGCCCAGCGAGAAGTTTTTCGCCTTTTTCCGACCGGTCTCTTCCAGGCCCACCAGTTCAAGCGTGCGCTTTACGCAGTCTTTTCCGGGAATGCCCCGCAGAAGCCGGTTGGCTTCGACGTTCTCCTCCGCCGTCATTTGCGGGAACAGCGCCGGGCTTTCAATGATGGATCCGATGCGTTTGCGCGCCTCGTTTGTTTCCGAAGGACCGCTGTATCCGAACAGCTCCACCGAGCCTTCCGTCGGAAAGGCCAGCCCCGCGGCGATGCGGATGAGCGTGGATTTGCCGGCTCCGTTTTGCCCAATGAATCCGTAAATGGCCCCCCGTTTGATCGAGAGATTCACCTTATCCAAAGCGATGCCGTTTTTGAACGTTTTGGTGAGATTTGTAGTGCGAAGAACATATTCGCTCATGGTTTTCTCATCAGCCTCCCTCTAGTGATAGGCTCAGTGTATTCCGGAAAGCGTAAGAGAAGTTTAAGGCAATTCTTAAGAAAGGCTTAAGTCTGAAGAGCCGACTGCGGCCGGTACAAGACTGCAGCGGATAACGATATGCTGTTGAAGATGCGGCTGTACAGCCCAAAAAGGCAGCGGCCTAATGTCCACCGTCTCCTCACGGCTTCAGCCGGTAACCGATGCCCCAGACGGTTTCGATCCATTCCTCGCCAGGGCAAGCTTTGGCCAGTTTGCTGCGCAGATTGCTCATATGTACGTTGACGGTATTGTCATCTCCGAGAAACTCCTCGCCCCAGATGCTCTCATACAGATTGGATTTGGAAAATACCTTTTTGGGCGATGCCATGAGCAAATGAAGGATATCGAATTCGCGGGCGGTCAGGGAAATCGGCTCGCCGTCGGCGTGTACGGTTTTGGCTTCCGGATCGAGCACCAAATTTTTATGCGAAAAGATGACCGGCTTGGCGGAGTTCGCGGCACGATGGACCCGTCTAAGATGCGAGTCGATGCGTGCAGACACTTCCTCGATGTCGAACGGCTTCGTGATATAGTCGTCGGCACCGCCGCGGAGGGCGGCGATCTTTCCGGACTGGTCGCCCTTTGCGGAAACGATCATCACCGGCGGGGCGCCGTGTTCCCGAACTTCGTTCAGCACTTCCTCGCCTGATAAGCCGGGAAGCATCAAATCCAGAAGGACCATGTCCCAGGGCTGCTGCTTCAAATAAATGAGGGCTTCGGTTCCGGAAAAGGCGGGCTGTGCGGTATATCCGCTGCGGCGGACGATGCTGCAGAGCAGGCGGCTGATGTCGTTGTCGTCCTCCACGACCAGAATGTGCGTATTTCCGTTCATTTGACGTTTTCACCTCGGTTACATGCAGTTGAGTTACGAACTATCATACTCGAAGAAACGGCTGTTTCCAATGGTTTTTGCTGTTTCAGGACCGGACCGTGCGGGTCATAGATGGAAGACGCGTCAACCGCAGAGGTAATGAAAAAAGTTTGAAACTATTGCCAGACGGAGGGCGGGCTAGACTTAGCCCAATCCCGCCCGGCTCATGGCTTCGACCGGGATCTGCTGCCCCGTCATCCGTTCTGATTTGCTCCGCATAATGACCTTCTCCATGGGGAATGGTGATAAAGGTTATGGAAAAGAAGAAAGGCAAGTGTTATAATAAGTCAAAATGAAACATTCAAGCGGATGTTCTTCTAAGCCGCCGGGTTTTTCCGTGCTTTCAAGTGTGCCCGCTTCATGTTAATTTCCCAGAAATACTGAGGAGGATAACCATGACTGACAAGAATCAAGCGATTGACAAGGCCGAGAACGCGACCATCGATAATCTGTCGATTACGACGATCCGTACCCTCGCGATCGATGCGATCGAGAAAGCCAACTCCGGACATCCGGGTATGCCGATGGGCTCTGCACCAATGGGATACCAGCTGTTCGCAAAGACGATGAACCACAATCCGGAGAATCCGACTTGGATTAACCGCGACCGTTTTGTTCTCTCCGCTGGGCACGGCTCTATGCTGCTGTACAGCCTGCTTCACCTGAGCGGATATGATCTTCCAATGGAAGAACTGAAACAATTCCGTCAATGGGGAAGCCTGACTCCAGGTCACCCAGAGTTCGGTCACACCGCTGGCGTTGACGCAACGACAGGTCCTCTTGGACAAGGCGTGGCTATGGCCGTTGGTATGGCAATGGCTGAAGCTCAGCTGGCTGCAACTTACAACAAAGACAACTACAAAGTGGTTGACCACTATACGTACGCGATCTGCGGCGACGGCGACCTGATGGAAGGTATCTCGCATGAGGCTGCTTCTTTGGCGGGCCATCAACAGCTCGGCAAGCTGATCATGCTGTACGATTCCAATGACATTTCCCTCGACGGTAAACTCAACCTGTCCTTCTCCGAAAACGTACAAAAGCGTTTCGAAGCATACGGATGGCAAGTGCTGCGCGTGGAAGACGGCAACGATCTTCCGGCCATCGAGAAAGCCATTGCGGAAGCGCAAGCCGAAACGAGCAAACCGACCCTGATCGAAGTGAAAACCATCATCGGTTACGGAAGCCCGAACAAACAAGGTAAGGGTGGCCATGGCGGTACTCACGGATCCCCACTGGGTGCGGAAGAAGCCAAGCTGACCAAAGAATTCTACAAATGGGTATACGAAGAAGACTTCTACGTGCCTGAAGAAGTTCGCGCTCATTTCGCGAAAGTGAAAGAACACGGCGTGAAAGTCAACAAAGAATGGAACGAGCAGTTCGAAGCTTACAAGAAAGCTTATCCTGAACTGGCCGCTCAATTCGAAAAGGCTGTTGCCGGCGACCTTGCTGAAGGATGGGATAAAGACCTTCCGAAGTATTCCGTGGAAGACAAAGCCGTATCGACACGTGTTGCTTCCGGTAACGCCCTGAACGGTCTTACAGGCGGCGTACCACAGCTGCTGGGCGGATCCGCCGACTTGGAAAGCTCCACGATGACTCACCTGAACAACCTGGCTAACTTCACGCCTGACAGCCGCGAAGGCCGCAACATCTACTTCGGCGTACGCGAATTCGCGATGGCTGCCGTGATGAACGGCATGACGCTGCATGGTGGACTGAAAGTATTCGGCGGTACGTTCTTCGTATTTACCGACTACCTGCGTCCGGCGGTTCGTCTTGCTTCGATCATGAAGCTGCCTGTCACTTACGTTCTGACTCATGACAGTATTGCGGTTGGTGAAGACGGTCCTACCCATGAACCGATCGAACAGCTGGCATCGCTGCGCATCATTCCTGGATTGACTGTGATCCGTCCGGCTGACGCCAACGAAACATCGGCTGCCTGGGCTTACACGGTTGAAAATAAAGAGAACCCGGTAGCGCTCGTATTGACGCGCCAAAACCTGCCAATCCTGGCCGCTACGGCTGAGGGCGCACGCGAAGGCATCAAGCGCGGTGCTTATGTAGTAGCTGACGCGAAGAACGGCAAACCTAAAGCGCAAATCATCGCAACGGGTTCCGAAGTACAGCTGGCTGTGAAAGCTGCCGAAGCGCTGTCCAAAGAGGGCATCGAAGTTCGCGTCATCAGCATGCCAAGCTGGGATCTGTTCGAAAAACAAGATCAAGCTTACAAAGATTCCGTCCTGCTGCCTGACGTCAAAGCACGTCTTGCCATCGAAATGGCTTCTCCATTCGGTTGGGAACGCTATGTCGGCGACAAAGGCGACATTCTCGGCATCTCCATCTTTGGCGCATCCGCTCCTGGCAACCGCGTCATTGAAGAATACGGATTTACGGTGGACAATGTAGTCAGCCGTGTCAAAGGGCTGCTGTAAGGTCATAGCCGTTTAATTCATATTTTGAGTTCAAAAGGAGCAGTGAGCACATGTCGCAGTTCAGCAATGCCACCATCGTCAAAGCAGCCAACGTCTATTATGACGGCCAGGTGACCAGCCGCACCGTCATTCTGGAAGATGGTAGCAAGGTTACGCTCGGAATCATGCTTCCGGGCACGTATGAATTTGGGACGGACGGTCCTGAAATTATGGAGATCCTGTCCGGCCACCTGAAGGTCCTTCTTCCCGGTGAAGAATCCTGGCAAGAAATTCAGGGAGCACACACGTTTCACGTGCCTGCCCATTCCAAATTCGCTCTGGAAGTGTTCAGCGTAACCGATTACTGCTGCTCCTACCCGGCGGAGTAACGAAAAAGGGTAAGTCCGTCATCTGGCGGACTTACCCTTTTCTCTCCGGTAAACTCACTTTTTCTGCATAATTTGGAGCCGTTCCATTCAACCTATGGCTGTATATGGAAGGAGCCTGTCCATTATTGCAGCGGTTTACCGCCGATCGTCTGTCCGATCCATGCTTCATAGCATTTGACGACAGCGGACAGGTCCTCATCTCCGAAGCCCTGCGTCTGCCCGGCTTGAAACAGGCTTTTTGCCAGGTTCAGCATCGGAGACGGTACGCCGGTGGCGTCGGTGAGGGAGGAGGCAAGCTTCAGGTCTTTGAGCATCAGCGCAAGGGAGAACTGGTTGCTGAAGTCGTGGTCGATGATCTTCCGGCCTTTCAGGTCCGCGGCCTTGCTGCCGGCCGAACCGAGCTGAACCAGCTCGAGGAAGCTGTCCGCAGGAATGCCGGATTTGGCGGCGATGGCGAAGCCTTCCGCCAAGGCCAGGTTGTTGATGCCGACCATCGTGTTATGGGCAAGCTTGGCAACGGAACCGCTGCCGCTTGGCCCCATATGGATGACCTTCTTGCCCAGCGTATCAAACAGGCCGGATGCGGCTTCCAGCACGGAAGCTTCTCCGCCGACCATAAAAACGAGTGTGCCGTCGATGGCCGCCGGCTTGCTGCCAGTAACCGGTGCGTCGAGGAAATAGGCTCCGAGCTTGTGAACCTCGGCGGCCAGCTCTTTGACGAGCCCCGGGGAAATGGTGCTGCTGTCAATGACGGTGGTGCCTTGAGCCAGCGTTTTCAGAATGCCGTCTTCGCCGTAAAACACCTCGCGGATGGAATCGTCATTGCTGACCATCGTGATGACCGCATCCTGTCCTGAGGCCGCTTCGGCAGGAGTGGCAGCTTGGGACGCACCTTCCTTGACAAGCGCTTCGGCCTTGGAAGCCGTGCGGTTATAGACGGTTACCTCGTAACCTTGTTTTAACAAATTGGAAGCCATGGGCGCTCCCATGGTGCCCAGTCCGATGAAGCCTATTTTTTTCATGAGAATCACCTTTTCCTGTGAGATATAAGCATTCATTAAGTTTACCATGAGGCCATGCGACAATCCATGGGGGAAGAAGTGAAATTGTGGGTGGATAAGCGTCATATTGTCCTTGCCAAATGCAGTGAAATTACAGTATCCTATTCTAAAGCTGTTTTTTTCGGAGCGTAAATAGAATAGAGATGAAGCCAAACTAGGAGGTTTACATTAGATATGTCTACCAAATTAAATTTCGATTACAGTAAGGCGCTCTCCTTTATCGGTCAGCACGAAGTGGATTATCTGGCAGAGCCGATCCGACTCGCTCACGAGCAGCTTCATAACAAGACAGGCGTAGGTTCTGACTTCTTGGGATGGATCGATCTTCCTACCCAATACGACAAGGAAGAATTTGCACGCATCCAAAAAGCAGCAGCGAAAATCCAAAGCGATTCTGACGTTCTGATCGTCATCGGAATCGGCGGATCTTACCTCGGCGCACGCGCGGCGATTGAAGCTCTGTCCCATTCCTTCTATAATGTATTACCAAAGGACAAGCGCAAGACGCCTGAAGTCTATTTCGCCGGCAACAACATCAGCTCCACTTACGTGGCGCATTTGCTCGATCTGATCGAAGGCAAGGACTTCTCCGTGAACGTCATTTCCAAGTCCGGCACAACGACGGAGCCTGCGATTGCATTCCGTATTTTCAAAGCCGAGCTGGAGAAGAAATACGGCAAGGAAGAAGCCCGCAAGCGTATCTATGCAACAACCGACAAGGAAAGAGGAGCCCTCAAGAAGCTCGCGAGTGAAGAAGGCTATGAGTCCTTTATCATTCCGGACGACGTGGGCGGAAGATATTCCGTACTGACTGCGGTTGGCCTGCTGCCAATTGCTACTGCCGGAATCAACATCGAAGAGATGATGCAGGGTGCCGCTGACGCTTCCAAGGAATTCAGCAACCCGAACGTCCATGAGAACCTCAGCTACCAATACGCTGCCGTGCGTAACGCACTGTACCGCAAAGGCAAAGCCATCGAGATTCTCGTGAACTACGAGCCTTCTCTTCACTTCGTATCCGAGTGGTGGAAACAGCTGTACGGCGAAAGCGAAGGCAAGGACTACAAAGGCATTTATCCGGCATCCGTCGACTTCTCGACCGATCTGCACTCCATGGGACAATTTGTTCAGGAAGGCAGCCGCAACATTTTCGAAACCGTCATCCAGGTGGACAATGTAGCGAAGCAAATTACGATCGAAAGCGATCTGGACGATTTGGACGGCCTGAACTTCCTGGCTGGCAAAACGATGGATTTCGTCAACAAAAAGGCCTTCCAAGGCACGATGTTGGCACATACAGACGGACAGGTTCCTAACCTGATCGTAACCGTACCGGATATGACTCCGTATTCCTTCGGATATCTGGTGTACTTCTTTGAAAAGGCGTGCGGTATCAGCGGCTATCTGCTTGGCGTCAATCCGTTTGACCAGCCTGGCGTGGAAGCCTATAAGAAGAACATGTTCGCTTTGCTCGGCAAACCGGGCTATGAGGAAGAAAAAGCGAAGCTGGAAGCAAGACTGTCCGAATAAGAATAACATCAGCAACTTTTGAATAGACATACAAAGCTAGGGAAGCAGTTCACCGGTTAATCAACAGCGGGGGACTGCTTTCTTGGCAAATAAGAAAGGGCATGAACATGATTGATCGCTATCGGACCGTCCGAGGGGCGGGATCCAAGGAAATTGTCATTAAGAAGTCCCGTTTTATCGGCCATGTGAAACCGGTGGACAGCGAAGATGATGCAAACGCTTTTATTGAAGAGATCAAGAAGCGCTACTTCAATGCCACACATAACTGCTCCGCCTACATGATCGGGGAGAGGGATGAGATCCAGAAGCAGTCGGACGACGGGGAGCCGAGCGGAACGGCCGGTAAGCCGATTCTCGAGGTAATCCGCAATCAAGGGTTGAAAAATGTGGCGATCGTCGTGACCCGGTACTTCGGCGGCATCATGCTGGGGGCGGGAGGACTGATCCGGGCATACACGGACGGTGCGGTGGCGGCGATTGAAGCGGGGGAAGCGATCACACGCGTGCTTCACCGCGAGATTTTTGTGGAAATCGACTATACCTGGCTGGGAAAGGTCGAGAACGAGCTCCGGGGCCGTGAGGTCCGAATGGGGGAAACGGTGTTTACGGATAAGGTGCGGCTGACGTGCCTACCGGAAGACCGCGAAGCGGAGACGTTTATGTCGTGGATGGTGGATTTGACGCAGGGGCAATCCCTGATTACGGAGGGCGAAAAGCTTTATTTTATTGAAGGGGAATAAGGTCTATGGCAAGAAGAGCAGTGGAACAGGAGTTGTCGAGGGAGAGGATTCTGGAAGCGGCCAGGCATTTGTTTGTGACCAAGGGATACCGGGCCATTTCTATGCGCAGTATTGGTCAGCATTTAGGTTACAGTCATGGTTCCTTATACTATCATTTCAAGGAAAAGGCAGAATTGTTCTACGCCATCGTGGTTGAGGATTTCAACAATCTCGCTGTACAGCTGAATAAGGTGCTCAAGGTCGCTCCGACCCAGGACTTGACCAAGGTGGAACAGCTCATGCTGGAGTTCATCCGTTTCGGCCTGGACCATCCTTATCAGTACGAGATCATGTTCATGATCCGGGACGAAGAACTGCTGTCCTACTGCCGTTCTGAGCAGGGGCGCTGCTTCGAATTGTTTGCCTCCATGGTGCGCCGATATATGAACGAGGAGGAGCACGGCCCCGATCATTGCCGCAATCTGCCGTTAACGTTATTTTTGTCCATGCACGGATTCATATCGTATTACATCCAGGATCGCGTGACTTTTGAGGAGATCAAACCCGCGGCCATCACGCATGTGAAGATATGCTGCCGCAGTCTGCGGTAATTTTTTTAGGTACTTACTTTATAACGGTGAATTGGTATTGCGCCAACGTATAAATGCTGTGGTGAGTGTGGGCGCAGCTGAAGAAAATAAGGTGAAGGGGAGGGCATACAGAAACGCCTCATACCCCGACACCTGTTTTGTCATGCCTGCTTTTGGGGATACGGCGGGCTTCCTTATCCCTCCATAATTTTTACATGGTATTGTCTGCGACGCGGCCCGTCGAACTCGCAAAAATAAATGCCCTGCCAGCGTCCGAGCAGCAGCTCACCTTCCGTAATGATCACGGTCTGCGATGGTCCGCAGGTGATCGACTTCAAATGGGAAGCCGTGTTGCCTTCGGCGTGGCGGTATTTTGGATGCTCCCACGGATACACCTCATCCAAACGCAGCAGCACATCATGCTTCACGTCCGGATCGGCGTTTTCATTAATGGCGATGCCAGCGGTCGTGTGCGGGCAGTAAATCAGCACCGTCCCCTCCTTGACCCCGTTCTGATGAACCAGCGAGATAATCTCGCGGGTAATATCCCTCATTTCGTCCCGTGACGCCGTACTTAATTCAAGGGTATGCAGCATGTCGTATGTCTCCTTTCCTAAAGTGTATTTTACCTGATATTGGACATGTCATAAGCCTATGATACAGTTGCTGTGCCGTAAGCACAATGAACGGGCTGGCCTATTCCTCCACAGGATAAAGTGAATCTAGAAGGTAGCTGGAGAGGGAACGGCAATCAGCAGCGTCTCCCCCTCGGCGATATTTTTGTAACTATGCGGTGTTCGGGCATCGTAATAAATGCTGTCGCCTTCTTCAAGTGTGAACCGTTCATTTCCAAGGATGAACTCCAATCGTCCGGTATGGATAAAAAGAAACTCCTCCCCTTCGGGATGGCCAACGCCGACATCCCCTGATGTTGCGCCTTTTTCGAGAACTCCCCAAATCGGTCCCATCTTATTGCCGCTTCCATGACTGAGAGCATACCAAGTTATTCTGGAACCCTCGGAGTGAACGAGAGGTTTTCGTTCGTTTTTTCTGATGACGATGCTTCGTTTCTCCTCGCCAAACAGATCGGTAAAATTCACACCCAGAGCGTTTGCTATACGCTTGAGAACGCTAAGGGATGGATTCACTTTGTCGCGTTCGATTTCACTGAGAAAAGACAAAGAGATGGAGGCCATGGTGGAAACCTCTTTGAGCGTCAATTTTTGTTTTTTTCTCGTATTTCGAATGGTATCGCCGATTGAATTCATCTGAAGTCCTCCTCACCTGAAAATTTCGCTGTGAACGTAATTTTTACGTGTATCATATCGGATATTTGCAGTGGTATCAAGCACTTTGAAGCAGAGCGAATTACGCTGTAAAACCGTTGAAATATCAGGGGTTAAGAACTACTATTATATCAAGGTTGATGTTCAGTCTCATACCCGGGTATTTACGAATTCCTTCAACCATTTCCATATTGAGCGAAATTTTTGGGGTGCTTTCAGATCCCATTATAATAGTTGTCTCGAACGATCTACGATTTAGAAAGAAAACCGGAGGATTTCAAATGAACAAAGTCTATAAAGTAGGCGACGCAACCGTAACCCGTGTCACGGAAATGACGCTGAGCGGCGTCCCGCCGGAAATTTATTTTGCGGGCTCGTGGGACCCGGCGTTTCTGGAAAAGAATCGGGATACCCTGCCCGCCGGTCTAATCGACAGCGATTCTCAGCTTGTCGTTAGTATAGGAACTTGGGTCGTGAAGACTCCGGACCATACGATCCTTATTGATACAGCGACGGGAAATGATAAAAATCTTCCGTATAATCCGGAATTGTCCAATCTAAAGCTGCCGTATCTTGATCGTCTCCTGGAGGCGGGGGTTACGCCGGAAGACGTGGACTATGTCCTGTTGACGCATTTGCATGTGGATCATGTCGGCTGGAATACAAGGCTTGCAGGCGGTAATTGGGTACCGACGTTCCCGAACGCCACCTATGTATTTCCGCTTTCGGAACAACAATATTACTCCAGCCCGGCCAGCCACAATAAAGAAAACGAACCCAACTTTAACGCATACGAAGAGAGCGTTTTGCCTGTCGTCGAAGCTGGACTGGTGAAGACAATCCCTCCAGAAGGGGGAGAGTTCCTCGATATGTTCAAATTTATTCCGACTCCCGGCCATAGCATCGGTCAGATGTCGATCAGCCTCACGTCCGCCGGAGAAGAAGCTTTGTTCGGTGCTGACGTGATGCACCATCCGTTTCAGGTATATCATCCCGAGTGGAACTCCATGTATTGCGAATTCACGGAACAAGCACGCGTTTCTCGGCGCAGGGTATTGGATTATATCGCGGATCGGCCCATCATTTATTTCAGTACCCATTTTCCGGGGAGTTCTGCGGGGTACGTGACTCGTAACGGCAACGGATTCAAATGGGAATTCATCTAATAAACTACCCTAATCACATTGAAAGGTGCTGACAACATGACGACAAACGATTTTAGGCACGATATACCGATTTTGACCGAAGACCACCGTATCCCCAGCGATACGTCCGGAATCGAACTTTATGTACGCAACAAACGTCCGGCTTCCATGAACACGTTCACGAACGAGAAAACGATTGTCATGGTTCACGGCGCCACATATCCGATTGGCAGTTTGTATGACGTTGAATTGGATGGTTTCACGTTCTTGGACTATTTGGCAAGTCATGGTTACGACGTGTATGCCGTAGATGTACGCGGTTACGGCGGTTCGACGAGACCCCCTGAAATGGAGCAGCCCGCTGACTCCAACCCTCCGCTGGTTCGTACGGAGACGGGGGTTCGCGACCTGGGCTCGGCGGTAGACTTCGTTTTAAAACATCGGAACTTATCGAAGGTCAACATTCTGGGAATGTCCTGGGGCGGAACAGTCGCCGGGGCGTATACGAGCCGAAACAACGAAAAAGTAAACAAGCTTATTCTTGTTGCGCCTCAGTGGCTGAGCACGAAACCGGTCCCTATCGATACCGGAGGTCCGCTCGGCTCCTATCGTCTCGTCCCGGTCGGAAGCACGAAGGAACGCTGGCTAAGCGCCGCCCCTGAAGATAAACGCGGCGATCTGATTCCGGAAGGCTGGTTCGAACAATGGACCGAAGCGACGTTAGCTTCCGATCCGGGAAGCCAAAGCGACCATCCGGGACATATTCGGGCGACCAATGGGACGATTCTGGACATCCGTGAATACTGGACGGCTAACAGAGCTTTTTATGAGCCCAAGGAGATCACGGTGCCTGTCCTTCTTGTTCACGCGGAATGGGACATCGATGTGCCTCTTGATTTGGCGCAAAACTTTTTCACGTCACTGACCGGCGCCGTTTATCGCCGCTGGGTAGAGATTGGAGAAGGAACACATATGGTGCTGTTAGAGAAAAATAGGATGCAGGCTTTTCAAGCGATCCTCAGCTTCCTTGAAGAATCGTATATCCCGGCGAAATAACCCGAGTGCAGTTCCCCAAGTTTCATATTCCTAAAACGAGGCCTGCGGCATGCTGCCGCAGGCTTTTTTCGTACCCACATTTTTGAAAGAAGGCGAATCGTTTGCGGTCCTATCTGCTTCTATTGTTTTGCGCATCACTCTACGGTAGCAACTTCGTGCTGGGCTCGCTTTTGCTGCAAGCATTTCCTGCGCTGCATCTATCGGCCTATCGGCTTGCCGTCTCCTCGGTGTTCCTGCTCGTATATTTGAAGATTATAGAATTTATAAATTTCAGCGAAGCTGAACCATTCTATAATCGCAAGAAAAACTTCAGCTAAACGCGGTCTGTCTTCTTTGAAGGTACGTCGATAGACGTTTTTCTTATAGGCACCCGCCGATTAGTTCGGGTTACGCTGCGGGATACCGTGTATTTAATACCTTATGCTCTAGTGGGAATGCTGCTGCATCAAGTCTCCTTCTTTACGGGGCTGCGCACGGTCGATGCGACGACGGCTTCATTGATATTATCGTTATCACCGATTTGTACTGCGCTGTTTGCCCGCTTGTTTCTAAAGGAACCGTTCACGCTTCGGATGACGATGGGGTCGGTCGTCGCCTTTGCAGGTGTCTTTTTCGTTGTGGTAAATGGCGCAGGTTTTATGCTTCGCATCTCGTCCGGGATTGGATGGATGCTGATTTGCATGTTGGCATTTTCAGGGTCTGTCGTTCTCATGAAAAAGCTGACAGAGCGCATCGAACCGCTTGTGGCAACGGCTTACTCTACGATGCTGGGCTTTATTGCAGTACTCCCGGTATCGTTCTGGATCGAACCGCATGCTGAGATTCGTCCACACTATGTATGGTGGCTTGTCTTAATTGGGTCCGCGCTGCTTATCCAAGGATTATGCGCCGTCGTCTGGAACGCTCAAATTCGTCAGGTAGGTGCCGCGACCGCGTCCTTGTTTCTGAATTTGCAGCCATTTGTTGCGATGGTGTCAGGCTACTTCATTCTAGGTACGCCGATCAGCTACATGCAAGTTGCGGGTTCGGTGTTGATTATTTGCGGCGTCATCCTGGCAACCTTCCAAAGACGTTCGAAAAGAACTGCGCATGCCGATCAACTCCATATGTCCGTGGTGAAGCGATAACAGAGAGGAGTGCTGGGAATTCCATCGCAGACGGTCTCGATGAGGCAAAGGATCATCACGGTTAGACCTTGACTTTGCCCCGAAACGGGCTGAATGTTTTGAACTGAAAAATGCAGGGCCTGCACTCGTGCAGGCTCTTTTCTTTGCGGCGTAAACGGAGACTGGAAATAAATCTATTTTTGTATTGACGGTGTGAGACAGTTTTTGGTAAAGTACTGATAAGCAAAAACCAAGTAGTCAAATAGGAATAATTTAATCTATAATGGAAATCATCAATCGTCAAGCGCCGACCGGGCCGATTCCCGGAGGCAGGGAGGGGTCAAGTGAATACACTGCTGCGACATAAAGGCTGGACCTGGGGTTTTCGAAGCACCGTTCTTCTTTATTTTGTACTGTTGGTCGTGCTCCCTTTGCTGGGAGTGTATTATCATTCGTTCTCGCTGGGATGGAGCGCTTTTGCGGAAAGCGTGAAAGACCCGATCGCGTGGAAATCCGTGCTCCTTACGCTGAAATTGGCCCTTGTGGCCACGATGATTAACGTTCTGATCGGTACGATGATCGGCTGGGTGATCGTCCGCTACCGTTTTCCGGGCAGATCGCTGCTGAACAGTCTGGTGGATCTCCCGTTTGCCCTGCCGACCGCGGTCGGGGGCCTCATGATTCTGCTTCTGCTCGGACCGGGTAGCCTGATCGGCGGAGCCGCCGAAGCGCTCGGTTTCGAAATTGTTTTCCATCAGCCGGCGATCGTCATCGCCATGGTGTTCGTCACGTTTCCTTTCGTCATCCGCGCGGTGCAGCCGCTGCTGGAGGAAATCGATCCTTCCGAGGAGGAGGCGGCGCGGACGCTAGGGGCTTCGGGCACCAAAATCTTTTTCCAAGTCGTGCTGCCGTCCATGCTGCCGGGCATGCTCAGCGGTGGAATGCTGGCCTTCTCCCGGGCGCTGGCGGAGTTTGGGGCCGTCGTGCTCGTCGCAGGCAACATCCCGGGCCGGACGCTGATCGCCTCCGTGTTTATTTACGGAGAGGTTGAGAGCGACAATACCGCCGGGGCCGCCGCTGTGTCGATTCTGCTGCTGACGCTGTCTTTTGTCATACTCTGGGTCGTGAATTTTGTGCAGACGAAGGGGAAGAGAGCATGAAGAAACTGTGGATTACGCTGACTTACCTGGTCTTTTTCCTGCTGCTGATCGCTCCCCTCGGCAAAATGGTTATGGGTGCCTTTGAAGGTGGCCTCGGCGGTTTGGGTGATGCCCTGGCAAGGCCTGAGGCGCTGCACGCCCTGATGATGACGGGGCTTATCGTCGTCACCGTGACGGTGCTGAACACGCTGCTTGGCATGATGATGGCCATCTATCTCGTTCGCGGCAGCTGGATGAGCGGCGGGCTCCGGCGATTCCTGAACAGCATCGTCGACCTGCCGTATGCGGTGTCCCCTGTCATCGGGGGGCTGATGATCGTGCTTCTGCTGGGGCCGGGAAGCGCGGTGGGGGCGTTTTTCGAAGATATTGGCTTTAAAATCGTGTATGCTTTTCCGGGGATGGTCATTGCCACGCTGTTTGTCACTTTTCCGCTCATGGTGCGAGAGGTGATGCCGGTGCTGCAGGAGATCGGGGCTCAGCAGGAAGAAGCCGCCTCGACGCTGGGGGCCTACGGCTGGACGACGTTCTGGAAAGTAACCTGGCCATCGATCCGCTGGGCGGTCATATACGGTATCGTGCTGACGGTGGCGCGCTCGCTGGGTGAGTTCGGAGCGGTGCTCGTCGTATCGGGTAATATCATTAACAGGACCCAAACGGCGACGACGCTGGTATACCAGGACGTGGAAAATTTCAATGTCATTTCGGCCAACAGCGTTGCGCTGGTTCTGGCTGCTTTTTCGGTAAGTCTGCTCCTCTTGATGGAATGGGCCAAAAAAAGAAGGGAAGTGCGCTGATATGCATGTGGAAGTTCGCGGATTGAACAAGCATTTTGGTGATTTTCATGCCGTAAAGGATGTGCATTTTGGAATTGAAAAGGGCCACCTGATCGGTCTGCTCGGGCCGAGCGGCGGCGGCAAAACGTCGATTCTGCGGATGCTTGCAGGGCTGGAGACGCCGGACAGCGGGGAAATCCGCTTCCACGGAGAGCTGGTCAACGCGCTTCCGCCGCAGGAGCGGGGCATCGGCTTTGTGTTTCAGAACTACGCGCTGTTTAAGCATATGACGGTGTTCGACAATATTGCTTTCGGCCTGAAAGTGAAGAAAACGCCGAAGTCGCAGATCAAGGACCGGGTTATGGAGCTGGTCGAGCTGACCGGGCTGGCGGGCTTTGAGAAGCGCTATCCGCAGCAGCTCTCCGGCGGGCAACGTCAGCGGGTCGCTTTTGCCCGGGCGCTCGCGCCGGAACCGCAGCTGCTTCTGCTGGATGAGCCGTTTGCAGCGATCGACGCCAAGATCCGGCAGGAGCTCCGATCCTGGCTCAGGGAGCTGATCGAGCGGGTGGGCATCACGTCGATCTTCGTGACGCATGACCAGGACGAGGCAATCGAGGTAGCTGACGAAATTATGATCATTAACCAGGGACGCCTGGAGCAAAAGGGCACCCCGTGGGATATTTACAAGGAGCCGAAGACGCCGTTCGTCGCGACCTTTATTGGGGAGTCCACCGTGGTGGAGAATGCCCGCGAGCTGAAAGGCTTCGAGGAAGCTGCCGGGGGCAGCGGCACCCGGGCGCTCATCCGGCCGGAGTACATTGAAGTCGGCGGGCCCGACGAATTCCGGGTGCTGTCCGCGACGGAGGAAGGCATCGTGCGCCATCTGCATTTCCGCGGCAGCGAGTGGATGGTGGAGGTCGAAGTCGGCAGCCACAAGCTGATGACGTACCGCTCGCTGGAGAAGGATACGCTGCAGCCGGGTCAGCCGGTACGGGTGCTGGTGCACCGCGCGTACCTGTTCAACGACGAGCGCAGCTGGATCGAAGAAAACCGGCTTAAGGTGGACCCGATGCCGGTCATTATTTAAAGGGATCCGAGTATCGCTTCTTTGAAATCTCATATTTGACCTCGGAAAATACTTACTCTTAGCACGGATACTTCCGTAATTTAGAGATGACACAGCAATACCGCTTCTGTGAAGATCATCCGTATTACGATTCCAGCCTGCCCTCCGGCAGGCTGATGCGGCAAACACGGCAAGTTTCAGTCTAAAGGAGTGGCAGACGATGCGAAAGCAGACGATGCAAAATCACGATAGAAAGCCGGCACTCCGCCCGGGTCTTCTCGGTGCTCTGCTGCTGGCCTGCATTCTCGTCTTTACCGGCTGCAGCAAGGATGCTCCGGTGAATGGCACCGTAACAGCAGCGGGCGGCGACGTCACCCTGGTGATCGGCGCGTACAGCGTGGCGAAGGATGCGATGGCCGACATCCTGCCGAAGTTTCAGCAGGAATGGAGGGAGAAGACCGGGCAGACGGTCAAATTCCAGGAGTCCTATGAGGCGTCGGGAACCCAGGCGCGGGCGATTGCCGGCGGCTTTGAGGCCGACGTCACGCTGCTCGCGATGGAAGGAGACGTCGATAAGCTCGTCAGTGCAGGGCTCATCGACAAGGACTGGAAGACGAAACATCCGGATCAAGGCATGGTCACCCGGTCCATCGTCGTGCTGGGCACGCGGGAAGGGAATCCGCTGGGAATCAAGGATTTTCAGGACCTGACCAAGCCGGGGGTCAAAGTGCTGTACCCCAACCCGAAGACTTCGGGCGGGGCGCAGTGGGACATCAATGCGATTTACGGCGCAGGTCTGAAAGCTTCGGAGCAGCAGGGACACAAGGATCCGGCCGCGGCCAAAGCTTTCCTGGAGCGGGTCCACAAGAACGTGGAGTCGCTGGACAAGAGCGGCCGGGCGTCTATGGCGGCGTTCGAGTACGGCGTGGGCGACGTCATCGTCACGTACGAGAATGAGCTCCTTGCGCGCATCCAGCAGGGCGTCAAATACGACGTCGTCATTCCGGAGAACACGATTCTGATCGAGAATCCGGCCGCCGTCGTAGACGCTTTTGCCAAGAAGCACGGCACCACCAAGGTGGCCGAAGCGTTCGTGAAGTATCTGTGGAGCAAAGAAGCGCAGGAAATCTTTGCCGCACACGGCTTCCGGCCCGTCGACGACGAGGTGCTGAAGGCCAACGCTTCCAAGTACCCGGTGCCGAAAGGGCTGTTCGATATCAGCTACCTCGGCGGCTGGGCCGAGGTGCGCAGCACGCTCTACTCCAAGCGGGGTGTGTGGTACCAGGTGCTGGCGGGGATTTGAGTGGCAGAAATCGGAGCAGGGTTTAAGCAGGCGACCGCTTGGCGGGGCCTGCTTTTTTGTGTGCCAAAGGGATTGGCAGGCGGAATAGTCATGTGGGAGTAGCTGTTATGTGGGCTGATCCCGGACAAGTTGATCCGAAAACTAGAGTCTGACATTTTTATGAATAAGGGAATTGTTGGAAAAATATCTGTTCTATGCTAAAGTTAAAGGTAGAGTTAGAGTAATGATATTTTTTGACCAGTCAGAAAATAGGTTTAGACCATAGTCAGTTGGAAGTGTCCTATAAGCAAGACGGAAGGAGCGGTTATTCCATGGTAAAAGGTGTTTCGCGGTACCTGTATAGTGCAGCACTGTTTACGTTTTTGGCCGTACTCTGGATATTCTGTAGCAAGATGCTGGTCGGTTATGTGAATGAATCGGATTCGCCGATGCGGTTTGTAATTCATATGGTGGGCGTGATGCTTTTCTTCGGTGTGGTGCGCCGAGTCAAAATCAGCTTCGGCAGCGATAAAATTATCAATACGATCGGGAACATATGCTTTATTGGGGTTACCGTGGCTGCGGCGCTGACGATTTATTAGTAAGAACTAGTTACATACTGGCCCCTTCCTTTATGGGAAGGGGCTTTCTTCTTTTTTGAGTAAAGCCCGGCCATCAGCCGGGCATTTCAACGTTCATCTCCTGCTGCTGGTGCCTGCGGCTGAGCGAAGGTAGGACGGCGAGGTAATAGACGCTGACGATAAAGATGCTGGCCGCCAGGATCCAGTACAGTGCGGTGACGGATACCATGCCGGGGAAGGCGACGGCCAGAAATCCGAGCGCGATCGCCTGGCCGGTCGTGTTGAGCGGCTCGATCCAGGCGCTGACACGGCCCATGCTTTGGGGCTCGACGAGCTCCGGCAGCCATCCGCCCAGCACGACATTGATCGGTGCGAGAATCACACCGAGCAGCACCATCGTGCCCAAGTACAGCTGAATGTGGTGGAAACCGCCGGCGACCAGCGTAATGATGCCGATGAGGAACAATCCGGTGATCAGTACGCCGACTTTACCGATCTTTTTGATAAGCAGGGTGCTGATTGCGCTGCCGACCAGGTAGCCGATCCCGAGGAATACCATTACCAAAGGTGTGTATACCTCGTAGTGCTCCGGACTAAGCTTGTATTTCATCGTAAAGAGGGGCAGGATCGAAAACACGCCGTTGACGATGCCGAAGAAGAAAAAGCCGAGAATAATAGCCAGCAGCAGGCGCGAACGGACGATGTATTGAAAGCCCATGCCGAAGTCGGCGGCGATGCTTTTCAGATTCAGGTCTTTCAAGCGTACTTTGCCGTTGGGCTGGGAGACATGCTGCGGGAAACGGCATGACATGAGAAGCAGGGCCGAGATGACGAAGCTGGCCATGTCGATCAGAATGGCGCCTTCAATGCCGAGGTAATAGTAAGCTGCCGAGCCAAGACTCATGCCAAAGAGCATGAATACGCCTGAGATAGACATGTTCAGACTCGAAGCCTGCACGTACTGTTCGGGTTTCATGACCCCCTGGAGCAGGCTCATTTCGGCGGGTGCAAAAAACTTCGAGATGGCGCTGCGCAGAAATAGAAGGGCAAACGCGCCGACGATCCAGTTTTCATAAATCGCGAGCAGCAGGACCAGGGAGAGGACCGCGCGGATCCAGTCGCTGTTGACGGCGATGCGTTTGCGGTCGAGTCGGTCGGCAAGCACGCCGACGAACAGGAACACGACCAGTGTCGGCAGAGAATACATCAGCTCGGCTAACGTGGCGTATGCAGGCTGGCTGCTGAAGCGGTCGACGAGATAAAAGGCGAAAGCCATGCTGCCAACCATTGACCCAAGCTGGGACGCGAAGTTGGCCAAAAACATTTTAACAAATGTGGCATTGCGGAAAAGCTCCATGCGGGTGACCTCGTTTCTTCTAAATTTTACGGTACAAATTTGGCGAACTTGGATTTATGGACTTCTCCCAGGCACCGGGCACCCGCATTATGCGGTTCATCCGATCATCTGTGTCCGGCTTGCGCCGGTCAGGGGCAGTTTTAACAGCGGTGCCTGATGCGTCCGTCGTTCGCAGCTTTGATCTCAGTGTACTCGAATAAAGGGCCGGCAAAAATCGTCGCTGGAATGATTTTGAAGTCGGTCTCTGGACCGAGAACTCTCCGAAAGGCGAATATGGTATCATATTATAGATTGAACTCAAGTTTCGAATTGAACCCCCTGTTGTAACAGCTTATCCAAGCCCTTCAACATGAATTTCTTGAGTTCATTCTATATAGCTGTAACGAACCAGGAATATAACCACCACCCTACATACATAGGAAAAATAAGGAGATGACCGACGCAATGGACGCATTGATCTTTTTGGGAACCGGGGACGCGATGGGCGTCCCGCGCGTGTACTGCAGCTGCGAGGTATGCGAGGAGGCCCGGACGACGGGGATGAACCGGCGCTTGCGTTCTTCCGTGCTCGTCCAGGGGCAGGGGGAGGCCGACAGCTTTATTATCGATTGCGGCCCGGATTGGCGCAGCCAGATGGAAGCGATCGGGCAGCGGGCGACGGCGCGGATGCTGGTGACGCATGCGCATTTTGACCATATCGGCGGGCTGCCGGAGTGGGCGGATGAATGCCGCTGGCGGCAGGCCAAAGGGGAGCTGTATGCCCCGCAGGAGGTGCTGGACCAAATTCAGCGGCAGTTTCCATGGATCCACCGGCAGCTTCAAATGATTCCCGCTGATGCTGGAATCGAGCTTGGCGGCTGGAACATCACCACGTGGAAGGTGACGCATGGCGCGAACGGTTATGCCTATGCATACCGGCTGGAGAAGCCGGGCTTCCGCTGGGTGTACTGCTCGGACTCGATCGGTCTGAACGAGGAGGAGAAAAGGCCGCTGCACGGCCTGGATCTGCTGGTGCTCGGGACGAGCTTTTTTCATGAGACGGCGCCTTATCCCACCCGGTCCGTGTACGATATGAAGGAAGCGGCAGAGCTGCTGCAAGAGGTGAAGCCGCTGCGAACGGTCTACACCCATATGTCGCATGATATCGACCTGAACCGGTCTTATCCGCTCCCTCCGCAGGTGACGCTAGCCGTGGCCGGGATGAAGGTTGAGCTGGGCTGACCGTTAAGGGAAAAAGGAGGTTCGTATCCATGGCAAACGTCAGCGGATGGAATGGCAGCGAATTGGACGGATGGGAACCCGGCGGATTATTTCCCCAAAAGCTGATGCTGGCGGACTGCCGGCCGGAGGTGAGCGCCTACTATTTTAAAGAGTGGAACGGTTTTGACATGGCGCTGCATACCCATGACTCCTCCGAAATCATGTATGTCATAGACGGGAACTGTTCGGTCGGAGTAAAGCCGTCTGGTGAAAACGAGGCGGTCGTGCATTTGACCAAGGGCGGCTTTATCCTGCTGGACGGAACCGTTCCCCATCGTCTGCTGGTGACGGGAACCTGCCGGATGCTCAACATCGAATTCCGCTTTGTCGAGCGGGATGGGGTGCTGCCGTCGACGAAGCAGCTTGCCGAGGGAGAGGAAGCACTTGCGGCGCTGTTCCAGAACCCGGCTCCCTATGTCGTGCTTAGGGAATTTCATGACGTGCATCAGCTGCTGAAAAATCTAGTTCTGGAGCTGGACGCCGCCGAATCCGGACAGGAGCTGATGCCGCAGCTGATGCTCGCCGAGCTGCTGATCCGGATTGCCCGGCTGCATCAGGAATACGTGGAGGCCGGTCCCGATACGCAGAGCATGTACGTGCGGCAGTGCATCGAGTACCTGTATCAGAACTACGATCGCAGCATCCAGGTCAAAGACGCCGCCGAGCATGTCCGGCTTCACCCCGGGTATTTGCAGCGGGTATTCAAGCAGAAGACGGGCTTGTCGATCATGGAATACCTGAACGCCTACCGGATGGACAAAACAGCGATGCTCCTGCGGCAGACGGAAATTCCTGTGGCGGATATCGCGGATTACGTGGGGATCGGCAGCCGCCAGTATCTGCATCTGATGTTCAAAAAGCATACCGGCCAGACGCCGGTCGAGTACCGGAAGGCTTCCCGGATCGCAGGGTACGTGGATTCCCGGGATGTGCAGTAATCCAAATCCAAAAAGTGAGAATCGTTGACACTTTTCCGGCAAAGAGGTCATGAATTTGATAACGTTTTCCCAGAAAGGGTTGCTACAATACCTGTATCAGGGTGAACCTGGCGACTATTCTTAAGGGAGGCGGTTTTTGCCGTGTCATTTAAAATTGCTTTTATCGGGGCGGGAAGCATTGGCTTTACCCGTGGACTGCTGCGCGACCTGTTGTCCGTTCCGGAATTTCATAACGTGGAAGTTGCTTTTACGGACATCAATCCGCATAACCTGGACATGGTAACCGAGCTGTGCCAGCGGGACATTCGGGAGAACGGGCTGGACATTAACATTCACGCGACGACGAACCGTCGCGAGGCGTTAAAGGATGCCAAATATGTTATCTGTACGATCCGCGTTGGCGGCTTGGAGGCGTTCGCGACGGATGTGGACATCCCGCTCAAATACGGCGTCGATCAATGCGTGGGCGACACGCTGTGCGCAGGCGGCATCATGTACGGACAGCGCGGCATCGCCGAGATGCTGAACATCTGCAAGGACATCCGCGAAATGGCGTCCGAGGACGTGCTGCTGCTGAACTACGCCAATCCGATGGCGATGCTCACGTGGGCCTGCAACAAGTACGGCGGGGTCCGCACGGTCGGACTGTGCCATGGGGTGCAGGGCGGCCACTGGCAGATTGCGGAAGCTTTTGGCCTGAAGCAGGAGGAAGTGGATATCATCTGCGCGGGCATCAACCATCAGACGTGGTATATCCAGATCCGCCATAATGGGGAGGACCTGACCGGCAAGCTGCTGGAAGCGTTCGAGAAGCATCCAGATTTCAGCCGGACGGAGAAGGTACGGATCGACATGCTGCGCCGCTTCGGCTATTACAGCACGGAATCGAACGGACATCTCAGCGAGTATGTTCCGTGGTACCGCAAGCGGGCGGACGAAATCAACGACTGGATCGACCTCGGCAGCTGGATCAACGGGGAGACCGGAGGATACCTTCGCGTCTGCACGGAAGGGCGCAACTGGTTTGAGACCGATTTTCCCAACTGGATGAAGGAGAAGCCGTTCGAATACAAGCAGGACCAGCGCAGCCATGAGCACGGATCCTACATTATCGAAGGATTGGAGACGGGGCGGGTGTACCGTGGGCATTTCAACGTGGTCAACAACGGAGTGATCACCAATCTGCCGGATGACGCGATCATCGAGGCTCCGGGATACGTCGACCGTAACGGTATCTCCATGCCGATGGTTGGGGATCTGCCGCTCGGACCGGCGGCAGTCTGCAATGCGAGCATTTCTGTGCAGCGGCTGGCAGTGGAAGCGGCCGTGCACGGCGACGACAAGCTGCTTCGCCAGGCATTCATGATGGACCCGCTGGTCGGCGCGGTGTGCAATCCGAAGGAAATTTGGCAGATGGTCGACGAAATGCTCGTGGCGCAGGAGCAGTGGCTGCCGCAATACGGGGATGCCATCGCTGAGGCGTCGGTACGGCTGGCTTCCGGCAACCTGATTCCAACCCGGGAAGGATACCGCGGCGCGGCACGCCTCAAGGTGAAGACCGTGGAGGAAATGCAGCAGGACCGGGAAGCCGCCAACAAAAATGCCGGCGAGTCGGATAAAGGCAAGGACCGGGCCAAAGCGGTTCAGTAAACGGTAAACCAGCAGCCGGGAAAATATTAGCCGGCAAACAAAAAGACAGCTTGCGAACTAGGATCGGTGATCCTGATTCGCGGCTGTCTTTTTTAAATCTTGCGTATCGCTAAATATTCGACCGAATTAAACGTTCAGCACGAACTTCTCGATCGCGGCCTTCACGCCTTCGTCGTTGTTGCTTAACGTTACGTAGTTCGCAATGTCCTTCAGCGCCGGGATGGCGTTGCCCATCGCAATGCCTAGGCCTGCCGCTTCGAGCATCTCATGATCGTTCCAGGAATCGCCGATGGCGATCGTCTCGGACATGTCGCAGCCAAAGTGGCTGGCGAGGAAGGTGAGGGCATGGCCTTTGGTGCCTTCGCGGTGCATGATTTCGAGGAAGTGCGGCTTCGATTTGGTGATGTGCACTTCGTCTCCCAGCAGGTCGCGCAGAATCGGGATCAGCTGATCCAGGTAGGCCGGATCGTCGATGATGAGCATCTTCGGCGTCTTCTGGGCGATCAGCTTTTCAAAATCCGGCTCGATATAGTAAGGCGTGCGGTTCAGCTCGCTGTAATCCTTCAGCTTCTGGTTCTCTTCACGGGCGTACAGCTTGTCGTCGATATAAACCTGCAGGTGAAGGTTATGCTCGATGCAGTATTGGAACAGCTTGTAGCCCGCATCCTTTGGCACGTAGCGCTCGTAAAGGACTTTTTCGTCCATCAGGTTTTTGACCAGTGCTCCTTGGTACGTAATGATCGGCACGTTCAGCCCGGTTTGGCGGGCAATGGCTTGGGCAGAGGCATAGGCCCGGCCCGTGGCCAGCGTGACGACTACGTCTTTGGCGACCGCCTGCTCCAGCGCCTGCTGGGTGCCCGGGGTCACCTCTTTATCGTCGTTAATCAGAGTATCGTCGATGTCGATCGCGATCAATTTGTACATGGTTCTCTCTCCTTTAATCATGGCGAACCTCTCTGCCTATAAGGGCGCTGAAATGCTCGTCCATGTTCTCTCTACCGCAGGATGGGTATTTCTCTAAACGTTCCTGCACAGTATGGCTCTTATCTAGATAATAGAATCTATCGTTTTCAGCGAAGCTGAAGCATTCTATTATCGCAAGAAAAGTTTCCACTAAAAGCGGTCTGTCTTCTGTGGATTACATCGATCATACTTTTCTTTAGAGATCAGAAAGTCCAACCTCTATTGGGAAAAGCATCTTGATCTCGCAAGAAAAGTTTCCACTGAAAGCGGTCTGTCTTCTGTGGGTTACATCGATCATACTTTTCTTTAGAGATCAGAAAATCCAACCTCTATTGGGAAAAGCATCTTGATCTCGCAAGAAAAATTTCCACTAAAAGCGGTCTGTCTTCTGTGGATTACATCGATCATACTTTTCTTATTGTACCTCACGCGGGGCAGATTTCAATTCCGCGAGGATCATTCCGACAAAAATACAAATACATCCCAGTCCCGCCGCGGCGCCCAGCACCTCTCCGCCGAAGGTGACGCCCGTCAATGCCGCAAAGACCGGTTCCATGGCAAAAATGACGGCAACCCGCGACGGGTTCGTATATTTCTGGCACACGGTCTGGATCCAAAAGGCGAACGCGCTGGTCGGACCAATCGACACCAGGAGCGCCCAGATCACTTCCGGCTTCAGCAGACGATCCGCTACCTGCGTCAACGGGCCCACATTCTCAAATAACAACGAGGAGAGGAGGCTGAGCAGCCCGACAACCCGCCATCTGCATCGCAGCCAGGGGCAGCGCGGAATATCGCGGCGCAAACACGCCCGTATACGCCACATGCAGAGCGAACGCCACCGCGCACAGGAAGATGAGAAAGTCGCCTTTGTTCAGCGTCAGGGCGGTGCCGGCGAAAGCCAGCAGGTACAAGCCGGCGGCGGCCAGCAGCGCGCTGATCCACGTATAGCGGGATATGGGGCTTTTCAGCAGCAGGAGCGCCAAAAACGGAACAAACACGACGGACAAGCCCGTAATAAAACCGGCGTTCGAAGTGGTCGTGTACAGCAGCCCCACCGTTTGAAAGGCATAGCCCAGAAACAAAAAAAGGCCCAGCAGGCACGAGTGGAGCAGCATTTTGCCGGAAATGTCCCGCCACTGGCTGCGGTAGAAGAACGTAATGATCAGGGCCAGCAGCACAGCCGCACCCAAGAAGCGAATGCCGTTGAAGGCAAGGGGAGGCAGGACCCGGACCGCATGCTGCACGATCAAAAAGGTACATCCCCACATCATCGCCACGATGAGCAGGCTGAGGTCGGCAATACGGGAGCGGTTCAAATGAAGTCATTCCTTTCACGGTTCGTACGATCGGCCTGTGCAAAACAGGCAAGCGACCAAATTGTAACGTAAAACCCGAGTGAGAACAAGGATCAAAAAGGCACGAAGGGCGGGTTCAGGGCATGACGGAGCCTGGGAAACCTGCTATAATGTGGGTGGAAACGGAGATGATACGATGGCTAAGAAGAACCGAAACCAAGCCCCGAGCAAGCCGCAAGTCTCGGATAAACCGGCGACGCTGAAGGATCTCCTGAGCAGCGAGGTGCTGGATAAGCTGAAGCAGCAGTCCAACGAGCTGAAGGCGGAGCAGCAGAAGCAGAAGGAAGAGCAGGAGAGACAAGCGGCCGAAGCGCGCAAAGCGGAACAGAAGCGCCTGGATAACGATTTTGAACATCTGCTGGAGAACAGCAGCATGGACTGGCGTAAATATAAATGAGAAAATGATATCTATAAGAAAAGCTGCCGGTTAGCGGCAGCTTTTTGTGTGCTTATTTTTCACTGTCCATATTTAGCTTCTTTTCGAATAAAATGTAATCCTGCCCGGGACCTGCATAGTCTTTGGCCATCGTCAGCTTAAAGCCCATGCGGGCGTGAAATTTCATGGACGTTTCGTTCACAGCTGAGGTAATGCAGCGCACCGTGTCGCAGCCGAGCTGAAGAACTTTTTCAAAAAACAGCTCATACAGCGTCCGGGCCGTACCCTGCTTGCGGTAATCCGGATGGACGCCGACAAAATGGATATACGCCTCGTTCGGATGCGTCTGGGACTGGAAACCGATCAGGAAGGCCACAAGCTTCCCACTCTCTTTTTCCTCCATCACAAAACTGGTATTTTGAAAATGCTCGAAAAACAGCTTCGGCAGCAGATGCGTCATTTGGCGCCCGCCCCACCAGTCGTTGACGACCGGGATCACGCGGTCATAGTCGGCTTCAAGGATCGGCCTGATTTCCATGGAAAAACCTTACCTCCGTTCATGTGAGCCTGAGCGGTGAGTGAAAGACACCCGTCTGCAAGCTTTTGCAGCCGATTATACCATAGGATGAGAGGGTTCGAGCGATAAAAAAGAGAGGTCCATGGAATTCACGGGGCCTCTCTTTGCTGTATGTCACTATTACCATAAGGACGAATTCCGGGGCTGACTATTCTTCCAAAAAAATCAAACCGATCAGGTCGTCCATCACGATGTTGCCAAAATAGTGCTTCACGTCGATGTCCGCGAGGGCTTCCCGGACTTCGGACTCTTCGTAACGCTTGCCGCGCAGACGGTCCTCAATATCCGCCACATCGCCAACGCCGAAAAAGTCGCCGTATATTTTAATATCCTGAATCCGTGCGTCCTTGATGTCCATCCGGATGTCGATGATGCCGACCGGGAACCGCTTCGTGTGCTTGACGTTGGATTGCGGAGACTGGCCGTAATTCCATTCCCAGTTCTGGTATCGGTCCTTGGAAATTTGGTTGATGATCTCCCAATCGGCTTCCGTCAGCTTGTACTGCGGCACTTCGTTTGGTTCCATGCCAAAAATGTAGCGGAGCAGCTCGGAGCGGAACTCCTCGATCGTCATCTTTTGGTTCATCAGATCACTGATGTTAGCGACGCGGCTGCGTACGGACTTGGTGCTCTTCGACTTGAATTTCTCCGGATTGGCGTTCAGGGAAGCCTGAACATCGTCCAGATTCAGGTTAAACATGAGCGTGCCATGGCTGAACATCCGGCCCCGGGTTGAGAATTGGGCGTTACCTGAAATCTTTTGCTCGCCGACCTGCAGGTCATTGCGTCCGCTCAGCTCCGCGTTGACACCCATATGGTGCAGCGCGTCGATGACCGGCTGGGTAAACTTCAGGAAATTGTGGAACGATTCCCCGTCGTCTTTGGTAATGAAGCTGAAGTTGAGGTTGCCGAGGTCGTGGTACACCGCACCGCCGCCGGAGAGCCGGCGAACGACCTTGATATTGTTGTCTTTCACGTATTCCTGGTTGATCTCCTCGATCGTGTTCTGATGTTTACCGATGATGATCGAAGGACGGTTAATGTAAAACAGCAGGTAGCTGTCGTCCATGGGCAGATGTTTGAGGGCGAATTCTTCAATCGCCAGATTGACGGCAGGGTCGGTAATTCCCTGGTTATCGATAAACAGCATATTTGATTCCTCCGTTAAAAGGCCTTAATTAATTCGGTTCCTCGTCTATTGTAAACCAATTGCGGACAAGAAACAAAAGCGAAAACCGAATTGACGCGCAGCGAAATTTGACGCCATAATGGGGTCATTCGCAAGCGATTCAAGACAGTGAACTGCTGGGGGGAAAATACATATGCTGGAACGATACGGACATGGCGGGGATCTGGAGAGCGCGTCGGAACTGTACGGCGGCGATCCAGCGTCCTTTCTGGATTTCAGCGCCAACATCAATCCGCTGGGTCCGCCGGAAGGCGTCATGGCGAAGCTGGGACAGGCACTGCCTTCCATCCTTCGTTATCCGGATCCGGGACACCGACGCCTGAAAGCGCTGCTGTCCCGCAAACTGGGCGTGGCGCCGGAACATTTAAGCATCGGAAACGGGGCGGCGGAATCGATGGCGCTTCTGCTGCTCGGGCTGGCGCCGTCGAGGGTCGGGATCGTGCAGCCCTGCTTTTCGGAGTACCGGCAGCTGTCGGAGCAGTTCGGTGCCGAGGTGCATGCCGTCTTCGGCAGCCGGGAGCGCGACTGGAGAGCTGAGGTTTCGGACATTGCCGGACTGATGAAAAAGGTGGACCTGCTCTTTCTGGGGCAGCCGAACAATCCGAACGGTGTGCAGTATCCGCTCGAAGAGATTCGGGAATTGGCGGCCGAGGCGGAGCGGACCCGGACCTATTTCGTCGTCGATGAGGCATTCATCGACTTCATCCCGGAAGGGCGGCGGATGACGCTGCTGCCGGAGCTGGAGCGGTTTCCGCGGACGATCCTGGTCCGCTCGATGACGAAGTTTTATGCCATTCCGGGGCTGCGGCTGGGCTATGCGGCCGCGCATCCGGACGTGATCCGGGCGATGACGGGCAAGCAGGTGACGTGGAGCGTCAACGGCTTGGCCCTGCTCGCCGGGGAATTTTGCCTCGAGGGCGGCGAGGCGCATGAGCGCGAGACGCTGGAGCTGATTGCCGCAGAGCGCGCCCGGCTGAGGGCTGGTCTGCGGGATCTGGGCTGCCGCGTGAGCGGCGGCGAAGCCAATTTCCTGCTCGCGGAGCTGCCGGCACCGTGGAGTGCCGGGGAGCTGCAGCGCGAGCTCGGGCTTCGCGGCGTCCTGATCCGCAGCTGCGCCATGTACCCGGGCCTGGGGCCGGGTCATGTCCGGTTTGCGGTGAAGGGAGCGGACGCCAACGCGCGGCTGCTTGCTGTGCTGGGCGACGTGCTCGCCAGCCGGGCTGAATGATCTGCACTGATCTGCACTGATCTGCCCGAAAGGACAGGCTGTACAGGCATAAGCGGCAATGGCTGGTACGGCTGCTATGCAAGAAGGCGCTTGCGCGGGATGTGCACATCCTTTGCGGACCGGATTTTGGAGTCCGCATAAACACAAGATCAATATGGGGGATAAGAAGCGATGACGACACCATTTATGGACGGATTGCAGGATACGTACCATTCCACCGTGTGGCCGGGGCTCGTGCTGACGCGGAAAGAGCGGCATTTGCTGCTTGAGGCTCCAGAGCTGTTGGACTGCCTCGGAAGCTCCATTCACGGAGGCGGCATGAGCAGGCTGCAGCGGGTGACGAATATGTATGTGGACCGGACGTACGACTGCAGCGACCCGGTGCGCGATGCGGAGGAATGGCTCACGGCGTGGGGATACCCGCTGGAGACGACGGCGGGGCTGCTGACGGCGGTCCAGCTGCGCCATGCAGCGGTGCATGAGGAGAAGAACGAGCAGGCCGCGGTGTTCTGCTGCACGACGGCTGGCGTATCCAATGCTGCCCGTGCCGGCTCGGAGCGGCGGACGTTCGCGGCCTATACGCCGGGAACGATTAACATCATGCTGGCCATCGACGGCCAGTTGACGAAGGCGGCTATGCTGAACGCCGTCATGACGGCGGTGGAGGCCAAGGCCGCGGCGCTGGCCGACCTGGACGTGCGCGACCCGGACAATGGGCTGATCGCAACAGGGACGACGACGGACGCCGTCGTCCTCGGCGTGAGCCAAAGCGCCGCTTACGCCGGGCTGCACCGCTATGCGGGCACCGCGACTGACCTCGGCGCGATGATTGGACGCGCGGTGTACAGCACGGTGAAGGAAGGCCTGCTGGCGGCCTGGAGCGAGCGGAAATGACCGCAATATGGATCCTTGCCGCGGCTTTTATCATCGATTGGATCATCGGGGATCCGAGGTGGATTCCCCATCCGGTCATCGGCATGGGCAAGGCGATCAAAAAGGTGGAGAATGCCATTCGGGCTAGGGTCACCCGCCCGGCAGGACTCAAAAGAGCGGGGATTCTGCTCCCGGTCATCGTGGCGGGCGGCTCTCTGCTGCTGACATGGCTTGTCCTCAGGGGGCTGCATCAGGTGCATCCGTGGCTGGCCTGGGCGGTGGAGGCGGTGCTCATCGCCACGACGATCGCCGTCAAGGGCCTGAAGGACGCCGGCAAGGAAGTGCTTGTCCATCTGCGGCGCGGCGATCTGCCCGAGGCACGCAAGTCGCTCGGCATGATCGTCGGCCGGGACACGGCCCATCTGGACGAGCCGGAGATCGTCCGCGGCACGGTCGAAACGGTGGCGGAAAATATCGTCGACGCCGTCGTCTCGCCGCTGTTCTACGCCATCATCGGCGGTGCGCCGCTGGCGATGGCCTACCGGGCGGTGAACACGCTCGATTCCATGGTCGGCTACAAGAACGACAAATATTTGCATCTTGGCTGGGCGTCGGCGAGGCTGGATGACATCGCCAACTTCATTCCCGCCCGGATCACCGCGGGCATCCTGGTGCTGTCCGCCTGGCTGCTGCGTCTGGACGCCGCCAGAGCCTGGCGAACCGTGCGCCGGGACGCGCGCCGCCATCCGAGCCCGAACAGCGGCTTCCCCGAATCCGCGGTGGCGGGCGCGCTCGGCATCCGGCTCGGCGGCGAAAACGTGTACCACGGCGTCACCTCGTTCCGGGCTTACATGGGCGAGGCGCTGCGCTCGATGGAGGCGCGCGACATCACGATGACGATCCGGCTGCTTATCACGGTATCGGTCATCTTTATTGTGCTGGGCATCGCCGTGCTGTGGGCGGCAGGGGGCAGCTTATGGACCTCCTAGTGAAACAGGTAAATCTGCTGCTGGTCCGGCACGGCACGACGCGGTGGAACCGGGAGAAGCGTTACCTCGGGCATACGGATATCCCGCTGGATCCGGGCGGCAGGGACGAGCTTGCGCCGCTTGCCCGGGAGCTGGCCGGGAAGGCGTTCCGCGGCGTATACTGCAGCGACCTGGCCCGATGCCGGGAGACACTGGCGATCATCAGTCCGGCGCAAGCAGATACTGCGATGTATGACCCGCGGCTGCGGGAAATGGACTTTGGCGCCTGGGAAGGGCATACCTATGAACAGCTGCAGCACCAGTCCCTTTACCGGCAGTGGATCGATTCGCCGCAGCAGGTGACGCCGCCGGGCGGGGAGTCATGGGCGGATTTTGCCGGAAGGATCGACGGGTTTGTCGGCAGCTTGTTGAAGGACGTGGAAGGGGCATGCAGCAGACCGGCAGAGGCCCAGACCGGCGGCAGGGCGGCCCTTTCCGGATTACAAGGGATCAAGACTGGCGGGGCGGAACTTACCGGATCGCAAAGGACCGAGATTGGTGAGGCGGCACTGCCCGGATCGAAGGGGAGCGATGACAGCGAGGCAGCTCTTTCCCGATCGGAAAGATCGGGAGGCACCGGCCCCGAATCGCCGGTTCCGCCGGGAATGCTGATCGTCGCCCATGGTGGAGTTCTGCGGCAGCTCGCGGTCCGCCTCGTCCCGGGGCTGTCCTTCTGGGACGTTCACGTTCAGCCCGGGAGTTTGCTGTGGATCCGGCTGAGCTTCACTGAAGAAACCGGCAGTTGGAACGGCAAGCTGGTGAATGAAGCTTGAGAGAGGATGCGAGTGAGGTAATGGTCGTCATCGACCGGTCCGAGCTTTTCTGCACTCCGGCAATGGGAAGCGGAGAAAGGGCTCAGGCAGCCTTCATACAAGGACTTGCTCCCCAAATCGTCCGTTCCTCGGGTTTGGACATGCTTTCGGGCCCGCGTCCGGACATGCCCCCGGGCACGCGACCGGACATGCATCCCGGCAAGTGCCGGACACAAAAATTCCATTGTCACCCGCAGGCTTTTCCCCTATAATCAGGACAAAAGAAGCATGGCCAGGATAATTGAATAGGAGTGCTTATGAGGTCCCGGAAGCTGTCTGCCGTATAAGGCGAGCGTTGATCCGGGTGAAAAGGGAAGCCGGTGCAACTCCGGCACGGTCCCGCCACTGTAAACAGGTATGTCCCCAGGAAGCCACTGTTCCGCCGCTACACGGGATGGGAAGGCGGGGATGATTTTACCCAGCCTGTAAGTCAGGAGACCTGCCTCACGAGAGGAAATGACGGTCCTTCGAGGAAAGGATTACGTTTCACGTGCCCTTCATAACGCATGTTCGCCGCGGCTCAAGCAAGCATTAGCTTGACCACTTGACCTAGCAGCATGCTACAAGGCACACCGGTCCATCGCGGCGGCGCCGCGGGATGTTCCGTGCAGACGTAATCCCTGATTCTTGATCGAACAAGAGTCAGGGTTTTTTAGTTGACAAAGAATGGAGCGGCAGACGCCATACACCTGCTAATGGTGAGCAGCGGCGCTACCACTCTTGCATTTCCGTCAGGTTTATTCCGTTTTCGTATACCGGTCAGGCCTCTTTTGTGAAAATTATTCGACAGACAAAGAGGGAGAGAACGAAATCATGAACGTAACGTTGAAACGCTGGTCCACAGGCCTTGCGGCGCTGCTGCTTGCCTTATCGCTGAGCGCCTGCGGCGCCAAGAATGAAGACAGCTCCGCCTCGCAGCAGCCTGCTGCACAAACGGAGCAAAACACGGATAACAGTGCGTCGCAGACAAAGACAGACGAACTGAAAACAACCTATCCGCTGACCATTCAGGATGCGACCGGAGAGTCCTTTACTTTCAAGGAAGCGCCGAAGCATATTATCTCGGTATCTCCTGCAGAGACGGAGGCGCTCTTCGCGATTGGTCTGGACAGCGAGATCGTTGGGGTGTCCGATTATGACGATTATCCGGAAGCAGCCAAGTCCAAGGCGAAAATGGGCGGCATTACGAAACCGAACGAGGAAGCGATCATTGCGGCCCAGCCGGACATCGTATTCACGGGCATTTCGATGAGTGAGGAAGCGGTGAAGAAGCTGCGCGACCTCGGCATTCAAATTTTCAAGACCGATCCGAAGACAGTCGATGACGTCATCAAAAATATCGAAACTTACGGCCTCATCACCGATCATCAGGCGGAAGCCAAAGCGGTGGTCGACAAGATGAAGCAGGAGGAAAACGAGGTTACCGAAGCGGTCAAATCGCTGACGCCGGAGCAGAAGAAAAAGGTATACATCGAATTTTCCCCGGGCTGGACGGTTGGCAAGGGTGAGTTCATGGATGAGCTGATCACCCTGGCCGGCGGCGTGAACGTGGCGGCAGACACCGAGGGCTGGAGTGAAATCAGCGAAGAGAAAATCATCAAGGACAATCCGGACGTGATTTTGTATGCCAACAGCGTCATCGACGAGAAGACGAAGAAAAGCCTTGGCGACATCATTAAAGGCCGAAGCGGCTGGGACCAGATTACAGCCGTGAAGAACGATGCGGTCATCGGTCTTGACGACAATCTGCTGAGCCGTCCTGGCCCGCGCGTCACGCAGGGCTTGAAGGAAGTGGCGAAAGCCATTTATCCGGACCTGTTTAAATAATGAGCAAAAAGCTGGCAGGCTATGGAGGAATTGGCATCGTCCTGCTCGTCCTGACCCTGCTGATCTGTCTGGGGATCGGCTCGGTCGCGCTGCCGATCCGGGACATCGCCCTCATTCTGCTGCACCGGATTCCATGGATCGGGAGCCATATCGACCCGACGTGGAACGCATCGTTTGAGCAGATCATTGTGAAGGTTCGGCTGCCGCGGATTCTGCTGGGCATGCTGGTCGGCGCGGCTCTGGCCGTGGCCGGCTCGGGGTTTCAGGGCGTGCTGCGCAACCCACTAGCCGATCCGTTTACGCTCGGGGTTTCCTCGGGGTCGGCGGTAGGCGCGTCGTTCCTGATCTTTTTCGGGCTGCAGTATTCGTTTTTCGGCGGCTGGACGCTGCCTGCGGTCGCTTTCGTGACCGGAATGCTGACGCTGTGGATGGTCATCGCGTTGGCCAGGGAGAGCGGAAAAATTCCGACGAACAGTCTGATTCTGTCCGGCGTGGTGATGCAGTCCTTTCTCGGAGCGGTCGTATCCTTCCTTTCGGCGATGTCGAACCGGACGATCAATGAAATTATATATTGGACAATGGGCAGCCTCAGCCTGCGTGGATGGTCGTATACGGCCATCCTTTTGCCGTATTTTCTGGTGGGATTTGCGGTGGTCTGGAGCCGGGCCCGCGCGCTGAATCTATTGTCCTTAGGTGAGCGGCAGGCGGCCCATATGGGGATGAACGTGGACCGCGTGAAGCTGGGGGTGCTGCTCGTCAGCACGCTGCTCACGGCTGCCGCGGTGTCGGTTGCGGGCATTATCGGGTTCGTCGGACTCGTCATTCCGCATGTGATCCGGCTGATCACCGGTCCCGATTACCGGTTGATCGTGCCGCTGTCGGCCATCGGCGGAGCTGTCTTTATGGTCTGGGCCGACACGATCGCCCGCTCCCTGCTGGCGCCGACCGAGATTCCGCTCGGTGTGGTGACGGCCTTCGTAGGCGCTCCGTTTTTTGCCTATTTGCTGTACCGGAACAAAAAGCAGCGGAAGGGGAGATGGACATGATCGAGATCAGGGAAGCAGGGAAACAGTATGGCGGCATCACAGCTCTCTATGGCCTCAACTGGTCGGTCCAGGAAGGCGAATGGTGGGGGATTATCGGGCCGAACGGCAGCGGCAAGTCGACGCTGCTGCAGCTGGTTTCCGGCGTGGAAAAGGCCAGCAGCGGCGAGGTGCTGATTCACGGTAAACCTGCCTCTGCCTATAACCGGAAAATCCTTTCCCGCATGATGGCCGTTCTCCAGCAGGACGGCCTTCCTCCTGTTCATTATCCGGTCAGGGAAGTGCTGGAGATGGGACGATATCCATATCAGGACTGGCTCGGACGGGACGAGGGCGGCGATCCTGACGCCCTGATTGAGGGCATTATGGATAAGCTGCAGCTGCACGAACTTGCCGACCGCCCCTTGGATGAGCTGAGCGGCGGGCAGCGCCAGCGCGTCGCCCTTGGCAAAGTGATGGCGCAGGAGCCGCAGATTCTGCTGCTTGACGAGCCGACGACGTACCTGGACATCCGTTACCAGCACCAGTTCATGGAACTGGTGGCGCAGTGGCGGAAGGAAGAAGGCATCACGGTCGTCGCCGTCCTGCATGATTTGAACCTGGCGGCGCAGTTTTGTGATAAACTGCTGGTATTAAGGGACGGGCAGGCGGTCGGAATGGGAACGCCGGAAGACATGCTGACCGAGGAAACGATCCGTCTGGTGTACGGCATTGAGCCGGTCATCGTTCCCCATCCGGTCAGCGGTATTCCGCAGGTTTTGGTGACCAGGCAGCGGTAGGATTAAAGCAGCCCGGAGAACGAGTGCGGAAAGTAGGCGGGCCGTGAGTTGATCGGTTTGAAGGCAGTTTTACGAGAGAGGGAGTAGATGCAAGATGAACGAACTTTTGAAGCAGTACGTGGAGCGGATTCAGCCCCTGGATGAGCCGGCGTCGAAGGAGGCGGCAGCCCATATCGCCTACCTGACGGTGCCGCCGGGCAGCCTCGGCAAGCTGGAGTCGCTGGCAATCCGCCTGGCCGGCATAACCGGAGAGACGAAGCCGCTGTTCGAGCGCAAAGAGGTTATCATTATGGCCGCGGACCATGGGGTGTGCGAGGAAGGCGTCAGCGCCTTCCCGCAGGAAGTGACGCCGCAGATGATCCTCAATTTTCTCGCCGGAGGCGCGGCGGTCAACGTGCTGTCCCGGCAGGCCGGTGCGGACATCGTCTGCGTCGACATCGGGGTGAAGAGCGACCTTGCCCATCCGCAGCTGGTGTCCCGCAAGGTGCGGTACGGGACGGCCAATATGGCCAAGGGACCGGCGATGACCCGCGAGGAAGCTGAGCAGTCGATCCTGACCGGCATCGCCGTCGTCGGGGAAGCGGTGGCGCAAGGCGTCCGCATCTTCGTTACCGGCGAAATGGGCATCGGCAACACGACGGCCAGCTCGGCCGTCATGTGCGCTCTAACCGGCACACCGGTCAAGGAAGCGGCTGGACGCGGGACAGGCCTGACCGACGAGCGCCTGCTTCATAAGATCGGCGTCATCGAGAAGGCGCTCGTCGTTAACGCGCCGGACGCGGCCGACCCGATCGGTGTGCTCGCCAAGGTCGGCGGGCTCGAAATCGGCGGCCTGGCCGGCGTCATCCTCGGCGCGGCCGCCCATCGATGTCCCGTGGTCATCGACGGGTTTATTTCGAGCGCCGCCGCTCTGCTGGCGCGGGCAATCTGTCCGCTGGCCGCGGAATACATGATCGCGTCCCACGCCTCGCATGAGCAGGGGCACCGCCTGCTGCTGCAGGAGCTCGGGCTGGCGCCGATGCTCGATCTGGACATGCGCATCGGCGAAGGCACCGGCGGCGTGCTCGGTCTGACGCTGGTGGACGCCGCATGCCGCATCGTGCGCGAGATGGCCACCTTCGAAAGCGCCGGCATCTCCGGCGGCGAGGCGGTGACGTCCGAGTGAGCGTACTCGTAACGGGCGGCGCCCGCAGCGGCAAGAGCTCCTTTGCGGAGCGCTGGATGATGGCCCGCGCCGGGCAGGCGGTGTATGTGGCGACGGCGCAGGCCTTTGACCGGGAGATGGAGGAGCGGATCGCCCTCCATCGGCAGCAGCGCACCGAAGCGGCGTATCCCTGGGAGACCCGGGAGGAGCCGCTGCGGCTGGCGGAGCTGCTGCAGGCGCTGCGCACAGGGCAGGTTGATCCTGCTGGCGCAGCTTCATCCGCGGAAGATCGCGCGCCGGCCGTCCTGGTGGACTGCCTGACCTTGTGGCTGTCCAACACACTCCTGGCCCTGGAGGGCGAGGAGGATATGGAGCCACGCCTCATGGAGGCCATCAACCAACTCGTGGAGCAGATTCAGGCGTATCCCGCTCCGCTGGTGCTGGTCACCAATGAGGTCGGCGACGGCATCGTGCCGGAATACCGGCTGGGCCGGGTGTTCCGCGATTACGCGGGCATCTTGAACCGCAAGGTAGCGGCCGTCAGCGACCAGGTCTTTCTGGTAACGGCCGGCATTCCGATCGAGCTCAAGAGCAGGGAGTACCACCTATGAAAATGAACGTTCAGGCGGCTGCGGCCGCTTTTCAATTTCTGACCCGTTTTCCGGTCAAAATGACCCTGGATTATACGCCGGAGCTGTTTCGGCGGAGCACGCGCTTCTATCCGCTGGTCGGACTGGCGGTCGGCTTGACCGTCTGGATCGGCGGAGCGGCCGCTTCGTATCTGCTTCCGCCGCTTCCTGTCTCCGTGCTCATGCTGATCCTGTGGGTCGGCTTGACCGGGGGCCTGCATCTCGACGGCTGGATGGACACGGCGGACGGCTTACTCAGCTACCGCTCGCGGGAGCGGATGCTGGAGATCATGAAGGACAGCCGGGTCGGAGCCATGGGCGTCATGGCTTGCGTGCTGCTCCTGCTGCTGAAGGCATCGCTGATTTACTCGCTGCTGCTCGGCGGCCTCCCGCCGCTGCTTCTGCTGCTGCCGCCGGTATGGAGCCGCTGGTTCATGGTCCATGCGATGGCTTCCTGGCCGATGGCGCGGGGCAAAGAGGGACTGGCGGGCAGTTATTTCAACGGCATGACCCGGAAGCAGAGCATGGAGTCCTTCCTGCTGGCGGCAGGGCTCACCCTGATCGCGGCGCTGCTGTCTCCGCTGCTTCCCTACGGACCTGCCGGGATCTGGAATTATAGAGGCATCACCTGGCTTCATGCCGGATTAGCCTGGCTGCTGCTTCCTTTGGCGGCATGGGCTGCCGGATGGTGGGCAGGGCGGCGGATGAAAGCCAAGCTTGGCGGCTTAACGGGCGACACCTACGGCGCGCTGAACGAGGGCATTGAGACTGTGCTTCTGCTCGTGCTGACCATACTCATCTACCGTTTTTGACTAGGAGGCAGACGCGATGGAATTAACCGATACAACACGGAAGAACGGCTCACCGGGAGCCGTGCTGATGCTGCAGGGAACGGCTTCTGACGTCGGCAAAAGCGTCGTGACCGCGGCGCTCTGCCGTATCTTCGTGCAGGACGGATACCGCACGGCACCGTTCAAGTCGCAAAATATGGCGCTGAATTCCTACGTGACCGCGGACGGCAAGGAAATCGGACGGGCGCAGGGGATGCAGGCCGAAGCTTGCGGGATCGAGGCGACCACCGATATGAACCCGATCCTGATCAAGCCGACGGGCGATATGCATTCGCAGATCGTCGTTCACGGGCGCCCGCTGGCACACATGAGCGCGACCGATTACCGCAGCCGCTTTCTGCCGGAAGCAAAGGACACGGTGCTGGAAGCCCTCGACAGGCTTCGCGGGCAGTACGACATCGTCGTGATGGAAGGTGCAGGCAGCCCGGCCGAGATTAACCTCAAGGACCGGGACATCGTCAATATGAACCTGGCCGGCTGGGCCGATGCGCCCGTGCTGCTCGTTGCGGACATCGACCGGGGCGGCGTGTTCGCGTTCCTGGTGGGTACTTTAGAACTGCTGGAGCCCCACGAACGACAGCGGGTGAAAGGTTTTATCATCAACAAGTTCCGGGGGGACTTGTCCCTGCTGCAGCCGGGGCTGGACTGGCTGGAGGAGCGGACCGGCATTCCGGTGCTGGGCGTGCTTCCGTACATCCCGGACATCCGCATTGAGGCCGAGGATTCCGTCGTGCTGGATGAGCTGACCGCCAAAGGGCAGTCCGGCCCGGAAGCGGACATCGACATTGCCGTCATCCGCTATCCGCGCATTTCCAACTTCACCGACTTTGACCCGCTGCAGGAGGAAAGGGATGTCCGGGTCCGCTTTATTACCAAGGCCGCCGATCTCGGTCATCCGGATGTGATCATCCTGCCGGGGACGAAGGATACGATCGGGGACCTGCAGTATCTCCGCAGCCAGGGCTTCGATCTGGCGATCGCCGCAGCCGTCGAATCGGGCGATGCGCAGCTGGCCGGCATCTGCGGAGGGTACCAGATGCTCGGCAAAATGCTGCATGATCCGGACGCCGCCGATGGTGGCGTGGCCCGGGAGGAGGAGGGACTCGGCTATTTGCCGGTCGCGACGACGTTTGCGAAGGAGAAGCGCACGGTCCGGGTGACCGGCCGGGTTGCGGACCATTCCCCTCTGCTGCTGTCCGCGGAGAGCCGAGGCCTGCTGGCCGCCGGCGAACCGATTTTCGTCGAAGGATACGAAATCCATATGGGGCAGAGCCGCAGCCTGAAAGGAGAGCAGATGGCCCCGGTGTTTAAGCTGGGGCCGGACGGAGAGCAGCCGGCAGCTGAAGGCTGGGGGACGCTGGACGGGCGGATCTGGGGCACCTATCTGCACGGGGTGTTTCATAACGACCGGCTTCGGCGTTTATGGCTTGACCGGATCCGGGAGAGCAAAGGGCTCCGCCCGGTGAAGGAGACTTTCTCCGCATCGGGGCTGAAAGAGCAGGAGTTTGACCGGGTTGCGTCGCTCGTCAGAGAGCATCTCGATCTGGAGCAGGTGTATCAAATCATGGGAATATCCGCCAAGACGGTATAGTTTTGAGCAGGATGCGGGTAATAAATAGAAGTCATTCCGAAGTACACTTGGCGAATGGCTTCTTTTTTCTTTTTTTACAGCAAATTCTAACATGAAATTAACCCTACCCAAATAGTATGAATTATGCTACACTAAAGTCCAGTTTCACAGATTGCCCAAAAAAGCAAGCGACCTGCCCGCGGGCAAGCCGCAGGGACAGGCGTTAACATTATTGTTATAAGAGGGGAGAACGAAAGAGAGATGGACACACTTTGGACTGTGGTGAACGTCGTTGTGATGCTCATCCTGATCAGCCTGTTGATCTGGATGCAGAAGAAGCACGTATCGTTCACGAAACGCGTATTTACCGGCCTTGCGCTCGGTATTATTTTCGGATTTATCCTTCAATGGGCCTTCGGCACGCAATCGGAGGTCGTCAGCAAGTCTACCGACTGGTTCAGCCTTGTCGGCAGCGGCTATGTCGGCTTGTTACAAATGGTCGTCATCCCGCTGATCATGGTTTCGATCATTTCGGCGATCATGAACCTGAAGGGCAGACAGAACCTCGGCAAAATGAGCGGCTCGATCATCGCTGTTCTGCTCATCACCGTAGCGATTGCAGCTTCGGTAAGTATCGTAACCAGCTTGTCCTTTAACCTGAAGGCGATTGAGATTCAAGCGGGAGACCGCGAACAAGCGCAAGGTCAGAAGCTGGAAGAAAAAGTGGGAGACGTGAAGGACAAATCGATCCCGCAGCAGGTGCTGGAATTCATTCCAACCAATCCGTTCGCGGATATGACCGGAGCACGCCGCTCCTCGACGCTGGCTGTCGTTATTTTCTCGGCCTTTATCGGAGTTGCCGTTCTCGGCATTGACCGTAAAAAACCGGAGCAGGCGGCTACCTTCCGCAAAATGGTCGAAGCGGTCTATGCGGTGGTCCTGCGAATCGTTACACTGGTGCTCAGGCTGACGCCATACGGCATCCTGGCCTTGATCACGAAGACGACCGCTACCACGAATATCGATGAGATTTTGAAGCTGGCCAAGTTTGTCGGCGCTTCGTATGTGGCCCTGATCGTCATGTTTATCATTCATCTGATTCTGATTACGCTGTTCGGGTTCAACCCGATCCAATACGTACGCAAAGTATTTCCGACGCTCGTCTTCGCATTCACTTCCCGTTCCAGTGCGGCAACCATCCCGCTGAACGTGGAAACCCAGACGAAGAAGCTTGGAGTATCGGAAGGGATTGCCAACCTGTCGGCAACCTTCGGTGCCACAATCGGCCAGAACGGCTGCGCCGGTATTTATCCGGCGATGCTGGCGGTGATGATCGCACCGACGGTCGGCATCGATCCGACAAGCTGGGATTTCATTATTAAACTGATTCTGATCGTAACCATCAGCTCCTTCGGGGTTGCCGGCGTCGGCGGCGGTGCCACCTTCGCATCCCTGATCGTGCTGTCCACGATGAACCTGCCGGTGGCGCTCGCCGGTCTCCTGATCTCGGTTGAACCGCTGATCGACATGGGACGCACGGCGCTGAACGTCAACGACTCGATCACGGCCGGTCTGATCTCGAGCAAAATTTTGAAAGAGAACGACCAGGATACGTTTAACAACAATCATGTCGAGCTTGACTCGGCGCATGCGTAAGCTTGCGGACGCGTCCGAAGAAACCAAAGCCTTTGCGGGCTTTGGTTTCTTTTTTTTGATATGAGAAAGTATGAGCTTAAGAGGCGCGGCATTTTTAGATTGCAATAAATATCTAGACCATTCGACGTTATTTTCTGCGACCAAAGGACTGGCTGGCGAACCCAAGCGAACTGTCCTCAGGGCGGGGAGGGGCCGCGGAGAAAGGATACGTGCCGCAGCAAGGCTTAACAGCGCTGAGATGTTTGAGAGCCCCGGACCATCGGGCAAAATAGATTCGTCACGAAACCATCCCAAGAAATGAGCCTTTGGCCGCAGTCCCCTAAAAAAAGGAAAACACCGCACCTTCGCGAACATGTTAACCATCCGAAATGACATCCCACGATCGCCACCTGGAAGGATACTCTTACAAATTCAGGAGGGAATGAGCATGAAAAAGACGAAATGGCTGCTGAACATCGGCCTGCTGGGCACGCTGCTGCTGTCCGGATCGGCTGCGGCATTTGCGGACGACGCGGAGCTTGTGCCGATTGAGACGCTGAAACCGGCGGTCCCCATGGTGAAACCGGTGCTGACGGGAACGGGCGGATCCCTGATCCTGAGCGACTCTCCGGAATCCCCCAAAGTTGAAGGCGCTTACTACAGGGATGCGGTGACCGGATCGTTCCGCGTATTTTGGCATCATCAAAATATGACCGGCGAGCCGCTGACCGTGGCCGTGGCTGTGACTAACACGTCCGACGAGCCTGTCATGCTGTTCTCGGAGGGGATCGGGCTTGCGACGGATTATTATCCGGATGTCGCCGGTCAGATGGCTTTGGCTGATTTTATGAGCAATCGTGCGGCCCAGAAGAAGGAAGCGATCCTGCAGCCGGGTGAGAGCTATTACTTGACCGCCCTTGCGGAAAATACGCACACCGCCAGCGGCATTGCCAATTTTGCCGCGCATACGCAGGAAGGGCATGGGGATGCGACCGTCACGGTCACGACGCTGGGCTATACAGAGCAGCCGGCCAACCCATTGGACGTACCAATTCTGCCGAAGGATGTGCACGTGCGCGGGACATTCCCTCATGCGGACCGTACCGGTACATTGGACTACAATACGTCGAGCGGCAATTCATTGATCCGCATTTCCTCAGCGGCGAGCGGTCCGTGGAGCGACAGCATGCCAGGTGAGTATGAGGAAGGCTGGAACGCGGTGGACGGCGGAACCGTCATCAACAACGGCAACTATGGGGTCATGTATAACCTCAGCGTGGCCATCAACAACGAAGAGGACGTGAAGCGGGTCATTTCGGTGTACGACAACCCATCCGGCGGCGCTGGCCACTATGTGATCGGCTGGGGCAAGGATCTGCTGCAGTCGCCGTTCGTAAACTATCAGAACGCCTGGAAGTTTACTGAATTTACGGTGAACAAAAAGGGCAAAACGATCGCGGCCGAGCTGAGCCTGACCGGTGGAGCGGCCGGACCGCAGACGCTGTATTTTACCAATTCGGACGTGCAGTAAAGCCGTGCCTTGTGCCTTGTTCAGGATGATGAACGAGTGTGATCCATTTTATATGAGATATTGAAAACACTGCCCATGCCGGCTGCGAACGCCGGAACGTGGGCAGTTTTTGTTTGCAGCAGTGTCTCCCGGTGGTTCCGGAGCCTGCCCAAGACAATTCCAGTCCCAGAAAAAAACATGGCAACTTCCGTTTCCGTGTGATACAGTAGTACATGTTTTGGGTTTGAAAGAATAGACAAAGACCCCAAAACCGCGGTTCGCAACCATCCCGCGTAATCAAAACTAGGAGGAACACGAGTGTACAATTTGTTGTGGGGTATTTTGTTCGTACTTGTTAATTTTTCGCTGTACTTGCTGTGCTACCGTTTATTCGGCAAAAAGGGGCTGTACGCCTGGATCGGGGTCGCGACGGTGATCGCGAACATTCAGGTAACGAAGACGATCGATATTTTCGGCATCGTCCTGACGCTGGGCAACACGATGTACGTCAGTTTGTATATGACCAGTGACCTGCTGAACGAAAAATACGGCCGGAAGGAAGCACAGAAGGCGGTGTGGTTCGGCTTTTTCACGCTGCTGATGACGACGCTGCTGATGCAGATGGCGCTGTTCTTTACGCCGGACGAGAGCGACCTCGCGCAGGAATCGCTGCAGAACATCTTCGGTCTGATGCCGCGCCTGGCGCTGGGAAGCTTGACGGCTTACTTCGTCAGCCAGTTCCTGGACGTGCGCCTGTATGCCTGGCTGCGGAAGCTGTTCGGCGAGCGGAACCAGTTCTGGATCCGCAACAACGGCAGCACGATGATCAGCTCGCTGGTGGACACACTTATTTTCTGCACGATTGCTTTTGCCGGACGTTACGAGCTGTCGGTCTGGATTGAAATTTTCCTGACGACGTATCTGATCAAGTTCGTGCTGACCGCGGTGGGAACGCCGTTTCTATATATCGCCCGCGATTTCAAATTCAAGGACGAGGATTAAGCAGAGCAAACGGCCACTGTATGATTGCCGTTGTTCAATAGATAAGCTGAATGGTTGCAGCACAAAATAAACCGGAAGATCCATCTGTCGATGGGTTCTTCCGGTTTTGCCGTTTCATAAGGCATTAACCGCCGATAACTGTTAATTCTTTCGGATACGAGGTCAGGACTTCAACGCCGTTGTCGGTGACGACGATATCATCTTCGATCCGTACGCCGCCCAGTCCCGGCACGTAGATGCCCGGCTCCACGGTGAAAACCATTCCCGGCTGCGCCAAGTCGGTATTGCCGCCATGCACGGACGGATACTCGTGGACATCCATGCCGAGGCCGTGCCCGAGACGGTGCATGAAGTACTGGCCGTAGCCTGCGTCCTCCGTTACTTGGCGGGCCGCCCGGTCGATGGAAGCCAGCGTCACGCCCGGCTTGATCGCCTGAATGCCCTGCAGGTTGGCTTCCAGCACGGTGTTGTAAATCTTCGTCAACTCCGGCGAAATGTCGCCGACCGCAAACGTTCGGGTGATATCGGAAGCGTAGCCGTTGGCGTAGACGCCCATGTCAAACATGAGCAGGTCGCCGGACTGGATCTTGGTCTGACCTGGCGTGCCGTGAGGGAGCGCCGTCTTCGGTCCGGTCAGCACCATCGTGTCGAACGAAGGACCGTCCGCACCGAGTTTTTTCATTAAATATTCGAGCTCGGCGACGATTTCGATCTCGGTCACACCCGGCTTCACGCGGGAGAGGCCCTGCCGCAGCACTTCTTCAATCAGGTCAATCGCATGCTTCATGCGCTGGATTTCCTCCGGCGTCTTGCTGACGCGCATCGCGCGCAGCAGCGGACCGATATCTTCGTACTGCCCGGCGCCAACCGACTGCTGCAGCTGCTCGTAGCGCGCCACGCTGATTTGTTCCTTTTCGATGCCGAGCGTGCCGATCGTGTTCTTGAACTGCTGCCGAAGCAGGTCGTACGGATTGTCCGTGTCGGCATGCGTGATGATGTTTTTTACCGAAGATGCGGCCTGGGCGGCCTCGGCATCGAGGGCGGGCACGATCAGGAGCGGCTGTTCGCCGCGGGTCAGCAGCAGGCCGAGAAACCGTTCATGCGGGTTGCTGGCAAAACCGGTCAGGTAATAAACATGCTTAGGGTCGGTAACGAGCAGGCTATCGAGGCCGTGTTCGTTCATGGCCTTTTCCAAGGCGGTGATTCGGTTGCTCATGGTTATTCATCCTTTCTTATGTAGAGGGGGCTGGTGAGCAGGCAGTGTCCGTCAATGTTGTTGTCCAATTGCCCGATGGCTCGATTGCTCGTTGATCGAACTGCCCGATCCAGGCTCCCCGTGTCACTTCAATCATATGGTTACGCGGTCTGAAAACTTCCGTTAAACGCGGTCATCTTTAACGCAATAACGCCGATCGCCGATAGACGCATGGGTTACCGGTGACTTTGAATGATCTCCCGGATGCGTTCGTTCGGAGACTTGTCGTACAAGCCGCCGTGGTAGCAGAAGACTCCATCCAGCGGCAGATCGGCCAGCTTGCCCATGCTTTCGATGGCCTGCGCCATATTCGGCGTAAAACCGGGTGCCGGTCCCTGCAGCTCGCCCTCTTGAATGGTCAGCTCGTCAGCTGCGAGCAGCAGCTTTTCTTTGGGAAGGTACAGACAAATATGTCCCGGTGTATGCCCTGGTGTATGGATTACTTGAATGCCGCCGTGCAGCTCCAGCTGATCTCCGTCATGCAGCACCCGGCTGATGGAAATGGAGGAACGCTCGTCGAGAACGTTTTGAATCGCCTCCCGGGCCGCTTCGGGCATTTGGGCGAGACGCTCCGGCGTGACCTTGATCAGCGGCTCTTGTCCGGTGATGACGGGAATATCGTCTTCATGGGCCCAGATCTCGATGCCGGGATTGGCTTCAAGCAGTCGGGATACGTTGCCGATGTGGTCGATGTCCTGGTGCGTGAGGATGACGCGCTTGATATCGTTCAGGGTGAGACCGGCTTCGGAGACTGCTTTCTGGACCTGGTCGAACTGGCCGACATTGCCAGTGTCGACGAGCGTGGCTCCGGTTTCATCCCACAGCAGGACTGGCTGGTAAGCAGGCTGCTCGGCCGTCGGCTGGGCAAACAGCTCAATGGATACGATCTGATGTCCGATTTGCATCATTTCCCGGATAAATCCGGTACACCTCCTATGTTTTTTAATGTGAGAGCATGGGTTGCTTCTATTATAAACCTCTCATCTGCAAAAAGAAAAAGCAGTTCTTGAAAGTGCCTCGAGTCTTGGTGCTGCAAAATGCTGTCCGTTATGGCCCGATCCTGCTGGATGCCACTCTAGTATGAGCCTGCGGAAAAACCGTATATAAGGGCGCTGCCTATGCGGAAAGAAGAGGGGAGGAATTCAGCAGAACCATCTACGCTTTCCCATGCCTGTGTGCTAGTATTTTAGGAAAAAGCAGTACGCGTAAGAGGAGGGATCAGGGTGAGCATGGAGCAAAAAACGGTAGTCGTGACCGGCGCCAACTCCGGTATGGGACTGGCGACGACGGTCGAACTGGCGAAGCAGGGAGCGCACGTTATTATGGTGTGCCGGAGCGAGTCGCGCGGCCAAGCTGCACTGCAGGAGGCTATCCGCCGGAGCGGCTCGGAGGCGATTGAGCTGATGCTGTGCGATTTGGGCGATCTGGCGAGTATCCGCCGCTTTGCTGAGGCGTTCAAGGCGCGTTATCCGGTGCTGGATGTGCTGGTCAACAATGCGGGGGTAGTCATGCTGAAAAGGCAGCTAACCCGCGACGGCTTCGAAATGGACATTGGCGTGAACCACCTGGGCCATTTTCTGCTGACCAACTTGCTGCTGGACCAGCTGACCGCGGCGGAGCAGGGAAGAATCGTGGTCGTTGCATCCGGAGCATATAAGGCCGGCAGCATCCATTTTGACGATCCGTTTTTGTCTCGCAGCTTTAATCCGATCAAGGCGTACGCCCAGTCGAAGCTCGCGAACATTTTGTTTACGGTGGAGCTGGCCGAGCGGCTGCAAGACACCCAGGTCACCGCGAACTGCGTCCATCCCGGCGCTGTCGCGACGCAAATCGGGGTGAACCGCGATACGGGCTTTGGCAAGCGGGTGCTGGCCGCGCTGAAGCCCATGTTCTTGACGCCGGAGCAGGGGGCGGACACCGCCATTTACCTGGCGGCTTCGCCGGAAGTTGCGGGCGTGAGCGGGAAATATTTTTACCGGAAAAAGCAGCAGGCGCTGAAGTCCAAAGCAGCCGACCGGGAGAGTGCAAAACGCTTGTGGGCTTGGAGCGAGCAGATGGTGGGACTGGACAGGTGAGTGCATCGTCAAAAGCTTCCTATAGCGCAGATTCCCGGATTCTTTTACAATAGAAAATAACATGGATTCGTAGACAAGCGGTAGGAGGCTGAACAGGGCAGATGACGACGCAACAACATTACATCATTGAAGACGCCGCGCTGGAGGATTTGCAGGCGGTGGTCGATATTTACAACACGACGGTGGCGGGAAGAATGGTGACCGCGGATCTTGAGCCTGTGACGGTAGAAAGCCGGCTGGCCTGGTTCCATGAGCATAACAGTCATCACCGTCCGCTGTGGGTCATGCGTTCCGAAGGGAAGGTTGTGGCCTGGCTCAGCTTCCAGTCTTTTTATGGGCGGGCAGCCTATAACGCGACGGCGGAGATCAGCATTTATGTGGCGGAAGAGTGCCGTGGTGCGGGCGTCGGCCGGATTTTGCTGGAAAAGGCGCTTGCCGAAGCTCCACGCTTCGGACTGAACCGGCTGGTGGGCTTTGTGTTCGGGCATAACGAACCGAGTCTGAAGCTGCTGCGCCGCTACGGCTTTGAGGATTGGGGCGTGCTGCCGGGCGTGGCCGAGCTGGATGGCGTGGAACGGGATTTGGTCATCGTTGGGCGCAAAGTATAGTAAGCCCGGAGGCAATGACGGCTCATTATCCATAAAAAAGGCAGGAATATCGAAAAGGCGCTCTGCATGCAGCAGGCGCCTTTTGTTGTGTGTGATGATGAGGGCGTTGGTCCAATCCGTACGTATTAAAGGTCCTCGTCGCAGGCAGGCTTCGCTTCGCAGCACTTGGCAGCTTCGGCGGGCGTGGAGTCCGCATTATCAATCGTGACCCATTGCTCGGACCAGAGCTCGATTCCCCGGATGACCGGTTCGAGTGCCATGCCCTTCTCGGTCAGGGAATATTCGATTCGCACCGGCGTTTCCGGAAAAACCTCTCTCCGGACGACACCGTCCTGCTCTAAATCCTTAAGCCGCTCTGACAATAACCGGCCGCTGATCGGCAGGGAGGATTCGATGGTGCAAAAACGCTTCGGGCCGCTCAGCAGCTGATGGATGATCAGGCTGGTCCAGCGCCGGTTGATAATTTCCATCCCTTTTTCCAATTTGGGGCACAAAGGACTTGATTGCATGCTTCTTCACCTCGTTTATGATGTTCATTATATCGTAAATGCCGCGTTAAATATATACGGTTTGAAATGTTCTTTACATTCGGTGTTACCTGCTGGCATACTATATAAAATGGAATTTTTTCCATACATACATAATGGGGAGGTAAACTGATGAAGAAGCGTTTCAAATGGGGATTGGCGCTTGGACTGGCCATCATGCTGATTGTGCTTGCAGGCTGTCAAGCCGTTGGCGGCCTGGACGTCAACAAAGCAGTGCTCAGTACCCTGGATGTCAAATCGTCCGAATCGAAGTCCTCGCTGTCGCTTGAACTGGTGCCTGCGGATAGCGGCCTGACGGCAGAGGATAAGCAGATGATCGACCTGATCAACTCGATCTCGCTCACGATTGACTCGGCTCGTACGCAGGATCCAAACACCGGATCGATTGAAGGCGCCGTGAAGGTTAACGGCAAGCAGATTCCTTTCCACTTGTCCGTAGATAAGGACAACCTGGCCTTGTCTCTTGAAGGCATGACCCAACCTGTCGTGATTCCGCTGAACGGTATGGAAGGCATGGAAGGGCTCACGATGACTGGACTTCAAATGTCCAACGAAAGCGCGTTGAAAATGGTGAAGGATGTCGGCGGCTTCCTGATCAAGCACGCGCCGAACCCGTCCTCGATCGCGCTGTCCTCCGTGACTGACAAAGTGAACGGCGAATCGCTGTCGCTGCAGAAGCTGCACATCGACATTCGCGGGGATGAGCTGGCAGGCCTGGTTAAAGGCTTCCTGACCAGCGTATCCCAGGACAAAGAAGGATTGAAAGAAATGATCGCGGCCGTCTACGACGTCTACTATCCGATCTTTGAATCTACGTTTAGCCAGTCCGGTGAGGACATGGGAGATATGGCTGCAGCGTTCGGCACGCCGGAAAGCGTGCTGAAGGATAAAGACGCGGCGGTGACTTATTTTACCGATGAAGCGCTGAAGGCGCTGAACGAGTTCCTGCCTCAATACGACGACACCGTCAAAGAAATGATGGCAGAACCCGATATGTCGGTGATCCTTGGCAAGGATACCGTGCTCTCGCTGGACTTCTTCCTGGACAGCAAGCTGCAGATCCGCAAGCAGAACATGGACCTGACGATCCAAATTCCGCAGGGTGAAGGCGTGCCTGTGAAGCAGGTTAAAGTTCACTCGCAGTCGGAGACGTGGAACGTCAACCAGCCGGTGACCGTGAATAAGGTCGACACGTCCAAAGGCGTGTGGGAACCAAGCTTGATCGGCGTGACGCCAGGTGAAGTGATCCGTCATCTCGATGCGAAATCCGACCTGTACCGTCTCTTGACGGAAGACGCGAAGATTACGCAAAAGCAGATTTCGCTGACAACGCGCCAAGATGCTGAAGACGACGAAGACTACTGGTACTACCCGGAAGCCATTATCGTGAACAATACGACGATGGTGCCGATCAAGTATGTGGCCGGTCAACTGGATGCTCAGTTAAAATGGAACGGGGCCACGAAGCAGCTGACGATGGTGGATGACCTGAAAGGCACCCAGATCGTCATCAAGGAAGGCTCCAAGCAAGCGACGATCGACGGCAAAGCCGTTACCTTGACCCAGCCGGTGATCAACCGCGACAGCACGCTGTACGTGCCGCTGCGTTTTGTGGCCGACGCCTTCGGCACGAAGGTGAACTGGGATAAGAGCGAGCAGCTGGTGTCGATTGAGCGGGAGTAGATTATATTAATGGGTTTGAAAGCTGGAAAGCTTGAAAAACTCGGATGAAGAATGCGGAACGTATGAGAAGAACTGAAGGCAGCCCTGAGGGGCTGCCTTTTTTAATGGGGATAAGGGACACAGGGGGCGGGTCGACGACTAACAAAAAAATCAAAGAGGCAAGGGAATGGAAAGCCCGCTACGGTGCATACCCTGAGACATTCTTTCGCCACACATCTTCTCGAAGCAGGTACTGATCTCCGATACATTCAAGGATTATTAGGGTATGAAAGCTCCCAAACCACCGAAATCTACACCCATGTCAGCATCAAAGACGTCCGCCGTATACTGAGTCAGCTGGATCGATTATCGAATTGAATAATTTGGTAATTTCGAATACCATGGGAGATACAAATGTAATACGACTATCGCACACTCGTTGGGAAAAGAAAGAGTATGCGATATTCGTAGAACGGGAGTTATATGAAATCAGCGCAAGAGATGAAAAATTCCAAAAGGAGTACATCGAAATGTTAATTAAAAGAATTACATGTCAAGTAAAAAGCAATGAAGTTGATACTTTTTCAAGGTTACAAACAAATTGGGAATTAATACATAACCTAAAAGGATTCATAGGCCAAATAGGCGGTTGGGATATAAAAAATAAGTTGTCGGCTTGTATATATTCATTTTGGGAAAGTAAAGAAGATTATGATTACTTTATGGGCAATGTACATGATGAGATAGTCTCAAAATCTAATCAGTCAAAGACGTATTCATCAATTAATGTTGAACTTTTTGAAGAAGTAAATAACATCACAGGGCTTTTAGATGATTTTATTTCAGTTCTTAGAAAAAGTAAGTTCATTCGAACTGCATTAACCGATGTAAAAGAAGATAGAATTAATCATTTTAAAGAGGTCCAAAATCAAGTTTGGAGTCCAGGAATGAAAACGACTAATGCGATGCTTGGTGGAAAATTTGCCTGTTCTTCTAAAGACAATCATCGGTATTTAACCCTAACTGGTTGGGTAAGTCAAGAAGCACATGAGAATTACACAAATCATCTTTTCACTAATCTTAAATTGAGAGCGAACACGGAGTTAGACATAATTAGAATTTCAAGTCAACACTTTGTAAGTGAGGACTCGTGGAAAGTGCTAGGAGATCATTTATGAAAGGTAAGATGCTCTTATTATTTTTTATTACGATCGTGTTTTCATCTTGTCAAAATATTAGTCAATCGACTACCTTGAAGAGCGAGACTAAATCAATAGTGAATTCTGAAATGCCTTTTGATGTAGTGAGTACAGGTAATGGAACAGAATCGAAAGAAATAACTGGAGGTCGATCAGATCCTTCTAACAATGAAGTGATATCCATGAACATTGGGAACTATGAATTGAAAGGAGAATTTTATGATGAAATGCTTCGAAACCCTATAGATCATGATTATGAAGTGGAAGTTAATGAATTTCAGAATTCCGAAGAGATAATTACAACATTGGAATGGGGGGCGTTGGAAAGCAAATATACAGAGATTTGGGATAAAGAGTTGAATCAAATATATGAAAAGCTTCTTTCAAAGTTGGATCGAGAACCAAGAGAAGCACTCATTGAATCGCAGAAAGAATGGTTACAGTATCACTTAAAGGAAACAAAATTTGTAGAGGAGACATTTATTTATAATGGATACCTTGGATCACGAGGACCTGTAAGTCTAGCCACGGTTATAAAGGAGAGAATAAGGGAAAGAACAATGCAATTATTTGAATATCGATATTTGCTAGATCGTGAAGTTGAGTTTATATACCAAAGTAAAAAATAGAGTTGGAATCTTGATCAAAGGTTTTTAGGAGATGCTTCGAAGACCTAAATGGCGCATAACACTGTATTCACGCTGCGGAAGCTTAGGCCCCTTGGTTGTCAGATGTATAATCAAGTACACCAGACAACAAACGACTTGGCTTAAGATAAGAGCTATCTAAGGCGGGGTCGTTTCGTGAAACAAGAACGTTAGGCGTGACTAAGTGCTGACACACCTACTCCCTCCGGTCGTTTAAGCCTCTCGACGTCGTGAATACAGGAACGTCGTCCGAAGTAACCGAAAGATTAATAGAAAAGTGAGGTAAAAGGATGAGTTATAGATCTATTCTCATAGACCAGTTAAACGCCTGTTATAACGATAAGAGTTGGTTCATTCCACTCCATGAAATTTTAAAAGATTTAAATGCTACACAAGCTGCATGGGAAAATGAAAGTAACCAATCAATTTGGTCGATCGTGAATCATCTCATATTTTGGAATGAGAAGTGGCTTGAGAGATATAACGTTGAACAATTTGAATTAGAAAGTTCAATAAACAATGATGATACTTTTTATGTGAATCCACATACAATAAATGATTTTGAGTGGAAGAAGACCTTACAGAGACTTGAAACAGTCTTTGAAAGTTGGAATAGGGCACTTGAGGAAAGCGAAGATCATAAACTTATAAAAGAAATCCCCTCATATTTCAATGCTCCTTGGTGGGGAGTAGTATCAAATTTATGTATTCATAATGCATATCATATTGGTCAGATCATGCTGCTCAAAAAACAATTGATAAGTGTAGGTTAAAAAGGGTTGTAGGTATTAAGCTTCCTGAGCCTCAAGAATGGTATATGGGGCTATCTTTTCTGTGTGTCCCTGAGGAGATGCTGACTTCAGTTAACATTATATTCACGCATTGGGTCTGACGACCCTCGGTCCGCCTGAAGGAGATCAGCAGAGCAGCAGGCTTAGGCGGACACATCCGCACCGACTAACCGCACCGCGGCCAGCCCCTGGTGGAGCTTAAGTTGGTGGGACGTCGTGGATACAGGAACGTTACGGGAAATCACTGCAATTAAATCATTAGGACCAAGATAAATAAACAAATAATCCCTATAAAAGCGTTATAAAATGAGTTATACTGAGGTAAGAATAAATAAGGGGCCGTGCGGTAACACGGCTCCCAGTACAATAACTGCATAAAGAGCAGTCGGCCATGTAAGATGGGTCGGAAATAGACCGTTATCCTAACCAGGGCGGTCTATTTCTTTTTCATGTAGGTGAGCAATGCCAAAATGAACATACCGAACATGAACATTAAGGAAAGTGCATCTTTGACCTCCATGGGCATCACCTCCCTTCTGGGAGATTAGCCGACCGCCCTTATAGCCGAATATTGTACTAGAAAATTATAACATATGAGGTAGATCAAAATACCATTAAAATACTATAAATAACTAGAATACACTAAGGACAAAAAACAATATAAATCTGTAAGGCTTATATGAGAAAGTAAATACAGGGAAGACAGTAACATCGCTTAACAATGCATCTATGCTGCGGGGCTTTCGCCCCTTGGTTGTCAGAAGCAAGCTCATAGGGTTAAATCATACAACACACGACCCGGCCTAAGATATGAGTTATCTAAGGTCGGGTCGTGTTATAGATGCGGGAAGGTTACGCGAAACCAGTGCCAGTTGGAGATATTAATGCAGCCCCTTTATTAAGCTGGCATGTAAAGTGGACCAAGCCGAATATGCAAAAAATTTCATAGTTGGCAAGGGAACTTACTTGGTTGCTTATCATAACGAGGGTTATACTAATATTATCTATAAAAGATGTAGAGAAGTATATGATCAAGCTATCGCACAGACTGAAGTATAGGAGCAGCTTGAATCGACAAAAAAGTGGTGGTTGAATTGGGGTAACCGTTAAAGATATACTGCAGCTGCCTTCATTTAGAGGAGCTCAGGTGGTCACTGGAACAAGCAGGCTTCATCAGACCGTATCCTCTTTATCTGTTTTAGAGGTGGCGGATGTTAATTTCTTTTCGCAAATTATTCAGACCGTTCAAGAAGAGTGGTATGCCGAAGAGCTGGTCATCAGCTCTTTTTATTCCATAAAGGACAGCGTGGAGCAGCAGTGCAAAACCGTTCAATACCTGCATGATCTGGGTGAAGTGGGGCTGATTCTGTACTATGTTGGCATTGTAATGCCAGATATCGCCGATGAAGTGCTCGCGCTGGCCGAATCTTTGAATTTTATTATCATTTGCATGCCGAGAAACGATTACTCTCTTCGATATAATGAAGTCATTTATGAAGTCATGGAGGCGATCGTCAGCAATCAGAATGTGAATGAGCATTTCGTGAATGAATCACTGGAAAAGGTATCGCTGCTGCCGGAACATTTGCGGAGCGTGGAAATTACCCTTAAACTGCTGTCGGACCGGATGAAAGCGAACATCATCCTGACAAACAGCAACCTGGATATCATCAATCGTGTCATGTGGCCGCGAAATTCATCGCTCCCTGTTGCGGATCTGATCCGGTCCATGGCGCCTTCCATTTTGAACGGCAGAACGGGAGAAGGGGAGCTGGATTCGTCCTGCTTTGTTGAATACAAGCGTGTTCAGCAAAAAAACGGGGAAGCCCTTTACCTGTTTATCATTAAAGAAAATACGAAGCTGCCTCCGAAGACGATGGATCAAATCAGCGAGGTGGTACAGGTAGCCATCAATTTGTGGGGAGATAAGCATAACGAGGTCAGCGAATACGCTCTGGTTAAAGCCATCGTGAATGATGAAAGCGAAAAAATGCGCAGATTGGCCAGTTTGCTGTATATCGACGTTTCCGCCATCCAAATGATGTGGCTCGTTTACATTCAGGATTTGTCGGAGGAAAGAAGGATAAGGGAAGACTTAAAAGCGTATCTCTCGCAATATTATAAAACCGCGGTCATTCAAACGATCGATCACTGCATTGTCGTTTTGCTAGGGAATTGCTCCCATAAATACAATGAGTTTGAAATCGCAGCGGAATATATCGAAACCACGAGTCTCATCGCGGAAATATCAAGCATCGTATATTCTCCTAGGATGCGGAACACACAGGATGTACGCCGGATGTACCAGCTCGTCAACGAAGCCTCTAAAGAGGTTCACCGCATCTACCATCACCGCATATTATACACCGCGGCTGAAGTCCGTTCCATGAAACGGGCCATTGACCTTAGCAAACAAGGGGAAGAGATCACTGAAGAATGCTTGTCTGTCCTAGAGCCGATATTGGACGACCCTGACGCACTGATGACCCTGATGACTTTTCTTCTGGATGCGAAGGGGAATATGGATGACTGCAGCAAGCTGTTGTTCGTCCACAAAAATACGGTGAAATATCGCATCAAAAAAATTTGCGAGCTCATCGGATATGATGTGACCATCAATTCGGAATCGTACGATGTTTATACCGCCTGCATGGTCTACCGTCTCATCCATAACTAAAAAGTTCCGATGTTTTGTCCAATCAGACAAAAACATCGGATTTTTTTTTGTTTTCTGAAAAAGACGCTGCCCGGCTTCATCTTTTACAATAAGAAAAAACAATTCGAACGAACAAGGTTGAGGAGGGGAGATCATATGAAAGCCGTTAAAGAGCATCAATCCTGGTTTAGTCTCGGGATCATCTGGGCCGGCGCGGTCATCAGCATCCCCAGTTTATTGGTGGGAAACACGCTGGTGGCAGGCATGGGATTGTCGAAAGCGCTGCTCGTCACGTTGGTGGGTTACTCCATCATTGTATTGCTCATGATTTTGCAGGGGATTCAAAGCACGGAGCTGGGAAGACCGACGGTTCAGGTTGCGGGTCAGGTGTTCGGCAAACAAGGATCCCGGACGATTCTTTCGATCATCCTCGCCATTGCGTGCCTCGGATGGTTCGGAATTCAGGCGAATGTGTGCGGTGCGGCCTTGGCCAATTTGTTAGCCGCAGGTGGAATGAGTGTCCCGGTTCCGCTGGCTTCTCTCATCTGCGGTCTTGTGATGGTCGTCTCGGCGATCTATGGCGTTAAAGTGCTGCGCGTCATCAGCTATATTGCCGTTCCTTTATTGATTGGGATCAGCGTATTTGGTCTTATCAAAGCATTGACCGGTGACTCCCTTCAGATTATTCAGAATTTTAAGCCACATGGAGCTATGAGCTTTACGGACGGACTGGCGGTAACCCTGGGTTCGTTTGCCTTGGGAGCGGTTGTCGCGGGAGATTACTCCCAATTTTCGAGAAAACGGTCCGATGTCCTGAAAGCCGCCCTTTTCGGAATTATCCCAGCGGGCTTGCTGATGATCGGTGCAGGAGCCGTCCTGACGATTGCTTACCAGGCCAGCGATATTACAGCAACCTTTTTGAGCATCACGACTCCGTTTATTGGCGGTGTTGTTTTGATCCTCGCTACATGGAAGACGAACCTCGTGAATGCCATTTCAGGCGGTTTTGCCTTAATAAACGTGTTCAACGTATCAAAGGAAAAAGAAAAATGGGCCGTCGGCATCGCCGGAACGATCGGGACGGTACTAGCTGTCGTTGGCATACTCAACTATTTTACGCCGATTATGTCCATTCTGTCGGCCATGATTCCGCCGGTTGCAGGCGTGATGATCGCATCTTACTGGGTGCTTGGCAAAGGGGACAAGAGCCGCTGGCATGAGGTCGAAGGCGTGAATATACTGGGCGTCATTTCCTGGCTTGTGGGCGCGGTCATCGCTTGTACCCCTGTTGTGTTATCCCTGTTCCCAAGCTTGCCGCAGGTACCGAATCAGCCGTTGATCGGGATTGTCATTTCTTTTGTCATCTATTATGCAGGCTATCGTTTATCGGCTCGGAAAACAGTCATATTGGAGGAAACGTAAATGAGATATTTAGATCAAGCAGCTGTTGAAAACATCGCCGTCGGCGCAGCATTCTTAGGAACCGGCGGAGGGGGGGACCCTTACATTGGCAAATTGATGGCTCTCTCGGCCATTGAGAAGTTTGGACCTGTAAAACTGTTCTCCGTCGATGAGATTCAGGATGAGGACTTTTTTATCCCGGCCGCGATGATGGGGGCGCCTTCCGTACTCGTGGAGAAATTCCCTAAAGGGGACGAGTTTGTTAAGGTTTTTCAAAAATTAGCGAAGTACTTGGGAAAAGAACAGATCACCGGCACGTTTCCGATGGAAGCGGGAGGCGTCAATTCCATGATTCCCATCGTCGTTGCGGCGCAGCTGGGATTGCCTCTGATCGACTGTGACGGTATGGGACGGGCATTCCCGGAGCTGCAAATGGTCACGTTTAACCTGGACGGCATTCCGGCGACACCGATGGCGATTACGGATGAAAAAGGGAACATCGGCATCTTTGAGACCATTGATAACAAATGGACGGAACGGCTGGCGAGAGTGGCTACGGTTGAAATGGGTGCCAGTGCTTTAGTCAGCCTGTACCCTGCAACGGGTGCTCAAATCAAGCAGAGCGGCGTTCATCATATCGTGACCCTGTCCGAACAGATCGGAGCCATCATTACATCGAAGAATCGGGACGCGGGCGATAAGCTTCAAGAACTGCTGAACCTGGTGTCCGGCTATGAACTTTTCCAAGGCAAAATTGTGGATGTCATCCGGGAAACCAAGGGAGGATTTAACCTCGGCCAAATGCATCTTGAAGGAATTGAGGCGTTTAAAGGCGGCGGGATGAAGGTTCATTTTCAAAATGAAAACCTGATTGCTGAAAAGAATGGTCAAGTGGTAGCGATGACCCCGGATTTGATCTGTCTGGTTGATTACGAAACCTTGTCGCCTGTAACTACGGAGAGCCTGAAATACGGTAAACGCGTACGGGTGGTTGGACTGCCTGCTCATGAAAAATGGAGAACGGAAAAGGGAGTCCAGACGGTAGGACCAAGATACTTCGGTTATGATTACGATTATGTCGCTATTGAGGAACTGGTGAAAAAGGCGGTGGCTGAGAATGTATAGAATCGGGATCGATGTAGGCGGCACCAACACAGATGCCATCATATTGGATGAGAATCATCATTTGATTCATGCGGTTAAATCCCCAACAAGTCTAGATATTAAAACAGGGATTGAAACCTCGCTCCGGAATTTGCTGCAGGAATCGAATATTAATAAAGCCCAAATCACGCATGCCATGTTAGGTACGACGCAGTGTACCAATGCCATTGTTGAGCGTAAAAAGCTGGCGCAAGTCGGCGTCATTCGTCTGGGTTACCCGGCAACGGCTTCCGTTGCTCCGTACACATCCTGGCCTGAGGATATGGTGGAAAAGCTGTCGGGTAAATATGCTCTCGTTCATGGCGGATATGAATATGACGGCCAAGTGCTTGGAGAAGTCGATGAAGCTGAAATTACAGCTCTTTTAGAGGAATGGGGGAGCAGCGTCGAGTCCATCGCAGTTATTGGTGTGTTTTCATCCATTAAAAATGATCAGGAGCTCCAGATTCGCGATCTCATCCATCAAGTATACGGACCTGAATTCCCTGTTTCCTGTTCTTCATTGATTGGTTCTGTCGGCTTAATTGAACGGGAGAATGCGACCATACTGAACGCAGCCTTATGCAAGGTGATTGAAACGACGACCCAAGGATTTGTACAGGCGTTAGAAGAAGAGGGCATCACAGGCGCAGCGGTGTTCCTATGCCAGAATGACGGTACCCTGATGTCAATCGATTATGCTAAGCAATTTCCGATCCTAACCATTGCATGCGGGCCAACGAACAGCATACGCGGTGCCTCTTATTTGGCGAAGATCAAAGATACGATGGTTCTCGACGTGGGAGGGACGACATCGGACATCGGGGTGTTGCAGGACGGCTTCCCGAGAGAATCTTCGGTTGCGGTCGAGGTTGGCGATATCCGGACGAATTTCCGCATGCCGGATATTATCTCCGTCGGGTTGGGCGGCGGAAGCATTGTGCGTTCGGAGAACGGCAAAATTACAGTTGGCCCTGACAGCGTAGGATACAAGATTGGACAGGAAGCGCTGGTCTTTGGCGGGCATACGCTGACTGCAACCGACATTGCCGTTCGGCTGGGTCTCGCGGATGTCGGGGATAAGAGCTTGGTAGCCCATCTGGATGAAGACTTCGCTAAAAATGTGCAAGCTGAAATTGCAACCATCATTGAGCAGGCCATTGATAAAATGAAGACATCATCGGGAGACGTTGAGCTTGTTTTGGTAGGCGGCGGCTGTGTCGTTATCCCGGACACGATTCGCGGGGTATCCCATATGATTAAGCCTGAGAACGGGGGCGTAGCCAACGCCATTGGCGCGTGTATAGCTCAAATCAGCGGACAATATGAACAAATTTATATCTATTCTACAGAGCCCCGTGAGGATTCACTAAGAGATGCGCAAGAAAAAGCCGTGAAGCAGGCGGTGTTGGCTGGCGCTGATCCGGCAACGGTTGAGCTTGTGGAAGTGGAAGAAACCCCGCTGGCTTATCATCCGGGAAATGCGACGAGACTGCGAGTGAAAGTCGTAGGAAACATGAAGTAGATGAGAGGCTTCACACGAGTTATATAACTTGTGTGAGGCTCTTTTTTTATCCATAAGGTGTAACGAGGTGAGCAAAAAAGAGATCTCACACATTCTATAAAAACCTTGAGCGTCCACCCAAAGGTTGATGGTCAGAGGTGGGTTTGTTCTCAGTCATATTTGCAAAGAGGATATTGAAAGAATGAGGCTTGAGGTTAACTTGAGGAAGTCAGGAACATCAAATAACAAGGAACCGGCGCGATTTTCCTTAAGCCTCTCGTGTTCGGAGATAATAGACCATTACCATGATTTGGTAGTAGTGGTATATTTATTTTAAGGGAGATATGAAAATAATTTCTGAAGGTGATCAATATAAAGTTGTTATTTATCTGTAGTAGAAATAGATGGAGAAGTCTTACAGCAGAGAAGATATTTGAACAGTACAACATGTATGATGTAAAATCTGCCGGTACAGAAGAGAACGCGAGAATCAAAGTTACTGCCGGCCATATTGGATGGGCTGATTTAATATTTGTAATGGAGAAAAAACATGAAAGAAGACTGAAAGAAAAATTCAGCTTAGATCTAAACGGAAAGCGAGTAATAAGACTTGATATAGAAGATGAATATAGATATATGGATGAAGAACTAATTGAAATATTGAAAACAAGAGTATCAGAATACATTGAAGTACCTGAATAAATGAAGAGAATATGGAATGGTCTATTTTTGAGATTATTCAAGAATGCCCCGACAACATTTATCTGGATATTGATACGGATAAAGATAAAAAAACAATTGAACATGCGTATTACGCTAGGTACTTCAAGACATCGGACGCTAGTGATCACTCAGAAACAAACATTGAGGGTAACAGAACTTGGTATGAAAGAACCGAAAAATAATAATGGATAGCTTTTCAAGGAAAGTTATCGAAACCATGAGAAATTATGAAAATTGTAATTCCTAATTAAACCACTAACATGAAGGGGAGCCAGATGGATAAAGGGAAAATTATCTTTTTGAATGGAGTAACGAGCTCTGGAAAAACTTCCATCGTTGATGCCATTCAATCTCACACGGATCCATTTTTTTATGTAGTTGCAAATGACCTTTTTGAACAAATGATAGGGGATAAACATCTGCATAAAGATTATTGGAAGTATCTTAGCGAAGTCATTATTATGATGTACCATACAGCAAGATTATTTTCAGATAGTGGCAAGAACATTCTAATCGATGGGGTTTTAGTTGAAAGACCCGAGTTAGTTCCACACTATGACAAGGTTAAAGGCATTTTTATGGGGTATCCCTTAGAAATTGTTGAGGTGTATTGTCCTTTAGATATATGTCGCAAGCGCAATATTGAGCGTGGGGATAGATCAGAGGATCAGTCAGATTGGCAAAGCGAATTAATGGCGGAGAACATTCAATATAGTTGCTCAGTCGATACCAGTTTAAATACACCAGAAGAGTGTGCAGAAATTATAATCGAAAAATTCTTTAAGTAAAACGACACAAACGTCACAAGTCGTTTTATTACCCAGGCGCTGCGCTCCCTTAGGCTCGCTACAATTAACGTTATATGAAAGATGCAATGGAGAACGTTTGTACGCAAATGCCAATAAAGGTAAAATATAACTATAATCGAATCTTAGGTGGGCATGGATTTCATTCTTGCTCTTTCACCATACATCATAATAACAACAAGAGAAAGTAGAAACCCACCCAAAGGTTGAGGCCGAAGGTGGGTTTTGTTCCTGTACGACTTAGAATGGAATAAACCATCCAAGCCAATTGTACTGACCAAGTGTTCGCAGCACTTGGTCTTTATTACATAAATAAATAACACTAAGAAAAAGCGTGCCCAAGCGAGAAATAAAACTGAAACTGCAGCCTTAGTTGATTACCAATGATGAGAGGGAGGAACTGATATGAACGAAAATAAGGGAAACGAAGTGGAAGAAAGCCTGGAAGACATTACGGGTATCACTTGTATTTACGTGCCAGTAAACGATGTTTACGAGTCTATTCAATGGTACCAAAAGAATTTAGGGTACCAACCCGCAAACAACGATCTTGTTGAGCCTGGAATGAAGATGGCTGTATTGAATCTTCCCGATCGTAATGGAAACCTGCCTTCACCTGGTTTAAGGCAAGTCGTACCTGCATTGTTCCTTCACCAATCGGATGAAGAAGGTGGTCGATTACGTTTTCATGGTCATTGGACAACGGCAAACCCCATGCAATGGCATGCTTTATTACTCCGAGAATTCAAGAACTCTCTAAACGATTCAAGGAAAACGGAGTGAACATTTTAAGTGAACGAGTGACAAGCGGACCGAACATAACGTTCGCAGATCCTGACGGTAACATATGGGAAGTGTAGCAACCCTAATTGAAGAACGAGTATAAGAGAGCTGCTTTGCGAATGACAGCAAGTTTTTCGTTGAAGAAGGGGATCTCGTATAACACCATATTCGCGCTGTGGGGCATTCGTCCTACGGTTTGGCTGAAGGATATCGAAGAAGAGGAGGTCATTAGGTTGAACAAGCATCATGTTCATGAAACAAACAGCTTCTATTGGGATACGAAAGGAAATGACTTCTTAAGAGCAATTGTGCTTCCTTATTATGGGGCCTTTGTTTCAGAAGAAAAGTGCCAACTTTTTGGCGATGTTTCCGGAAAAAAGTTATTAGAAATTGGTTGTGGAAACGGCCAATCCTTGCAATATCACGGGGATCGCAAAGCATCTGAACTATGGGGGATCGATATATCAGAAAAACAAATTGAAAGGGCAAAGCAGCATTTGACGAAGTGCGGTCTTTCGGCAAAATTGATCTGTTCCCCCATGGAAGAAGAATGTGAAGTTCCCACAGATTATTTTGACATTGTTTATTCAATTTACGCCATAGGCTGGACAACCGACCTTGAAGGCACTTTTTGCCGGATCGCTTCTTATTTAAAAGAAGACGGCATATTTATTTTCAGCTGGTCTCATCCTATACACCGATGTGTTGTTCAAGAAAATAATAGATTTACTATTAACAAGCCTTATTTCGATGAATCCTGGTATTCGGTATCTCCAGATTTTTGTCAAGGCGAGCTAACCTTATCTGATCGTAAACTATCAACCTACATTAACGCGTTGGCGAAAGCAGGGTTTGTTATTGAACAAATGATTGAAGAAACTGACAATGAAATTATACAGTTGCACGATGAAAATGATGATTTGGTAAAAAGAGCGAAGATGTTTCCGGTAACCTTCGTGATCAAAGCAAGAAAACTTTAAAATGGGGGCTGATTAAAATAAACATCAATCGTTTAGATCATTTAGTTTTGACTGTTTCGAATATTGATCAAACCTGTGAATTTTATTCGCGGGTCTTAGGAATGCGAACTGTAACATTTGGAGGAGGACGAAAGGCATTGCATTTTGGGCAGCAGAAAATAAATCTACATGAAGCAGGCAAAGAGTTTGAGCCAAAAGCGAAAACGCCTATGCCAGGCACTGCTGATTTATGTTTTATAACAGACGATCATATACCGGATGTCATACGCCATTTAGAATATTGCAATGTAATGATTGAGGAAGGTCCTGTATTAAGAACAGGAGCATTAGGATCGATCACGTCAGTATACCTAAGAGATCCAGATGGAAATTTAATAGAAATCTCTAATTACGATTCGTGAATATGAGAACGTTACATGTATGAACGAAGCGATATATTAAAAATTTTTCAAAAGGAGCATTGATATGATAAAACGATTTCATCATGCCCAAATCACAATTCCGAAGGGAAAAGAAGAAGAGGCCAGGAACTTCTATTGTGGAATTCTCAAACTGGAAGAAATCTCAAAACCGGAATCATTAGTTGGTCGAGGCGGCTTTTGGGTTCAGGTAGGAGATCAACAACTACATATTGGAACAGAAGATGGAGTGGATCGTTTACAAACGAAAGCCCATCTAGCGTATGAAGTGGAAAACCTAAAAGAAATGGAAAAGCTGCTTAACAATAATGGTATTGAGATACTGGAATCTGTAGCAATACCAGGATATGAAAGATTTGAATTCAGGGATCCATTTGGCAATCGAGTTGAGTTTATTAAACCAATTTAAAGATATGTAATTTCAAAGGCATTTTAAAGGTGAAATAAGAAGTACATGATCTGAGGTGTTACAAAATTCCTTCGTTTAACAAAGTGTTGCAGCGTCGATTTAACAAAAATAAGGAGTTAATTTATGAATAATAGTGAGTTCACTATTGGCTGGGGAACACTGGCATTAATTAATGCAGGATTAGCACAAGGAAAGAACAGAAGCGGACTTCATTGGTTTCTAATATCATTATTAATTGGACCATTAGCAACGCTATTCATCCTGGTATGGGATAGGAAAGATTAGTGGCTTTGTAGGGAATATCGAGAAAGTTAGAATAACAGGAGGATATTGATGATCTTCTAGGGTTCGTAGATTAACGGAACGTTATAGAGAATCAGCGTACATCCTAACGGCGCATTAAAACATGGAGGCGATGCTTTGAATAATAAACAGTTGGATAGCATTCGTATTCTTGTTCAAGAGATGATCGGTTCATTGGATAGTGAAATACAGCGACAGGAAGCTTGTGTTCAATTATATGGAGTGTCCAGCACTGCCTCGCTGCTTGCAAAGAGAAGGGATCAAAATCAAGAAATTGCAGCCATTAGTGGCCTTCTTCATGATTATTACCGCTTTAATACTGGAATCATAGAATTCCCTGGCATCAATAGTGCAGAAACAGTAAGAACGATTTTAAGAGAGATGGAGGCCTTTACTACAGAAGAGCAGGTCACAATTCTACGGGCAATCTTTTACAGAGATTACAGAGATCGGACCCATGGCCCTCTTGATGAAATCATTAAGGATGCATATGTTTTGCATTTGTATTTTCAAAATCCGGGTTGTATCGTGCAGCAACAAGATGCCGACAGACTGCAGAAGGTTTTTCGTGAACTGGGAATCCCGGGAGAGTGCATAGTTGAGAAGAGCAACCAAGAAGAAATTGTTTTTAGTAACGTAGATAAACGAATGAGAATGGCTGAAATTGCTGAAGACCTGGGGAGAGCAAACATCATCGGATTGCCAGGAGATCAGCGATATCGAAAAATTTGTGAATATTGGCCGGATCGAGCCATCTATCAAGTTTTACAGAACAGTTGGTGCGCTGCTTTTGTGTATCATTGTTGTTTTGAAGCTGGATTTTTAATGCCGATCCGATACCCTAATGGTAAATATCGACTTGCCGGTGTAGGAGCGTTGCTCGAATGGGCACAGCTACCTGAAAATGGTTTTTTTCATATTGATAAGCATAACGGCTTTACTCCCCAACGTGGCGATATCGTGATCTATGAAAAATTACTATCTAATGATTCACATGACCACACGGGGATTGTACTGGCTTGCAGTGATAATGAAATATTAGTTGCCGAAGGGAATAGGGATAATCAGAACTACTCCAGTGTTTTTTACAGAGATAGGTGGCATTGTATATTAGGGTATATCCGGATTGATAACAACTATGAATATCAAATTTAATGATACTTACAACCCTATCCTATAAATATGGACTCATTGCTGAATGTTTCGAAAAAGCCTTGATATCCGATAACATGAATGTGAAGGTTCCTAAAGGAGGAATGTATGCGGCTATTTGAAGACGTGCTTGAATTTTTCGACGAGCATTTGAAGGGGGAAACGCCGGAACGCTCAAATGAGGCGTACCCGGAGGTCCGATTTTACGGCCATCAAGCAAATAAAACTTAGAGAGGGTTAAGAGGTCTCCGGCATGGCGGCCTCTTTGTTGCTGCCGTCCTCGCCGTAACAATATAATAGTCTTGCCGACTATGGACGATCGTGTGGTTGGGCCAGATCTTGTTGCGCGAGACGAATGAGATCTTGTTCTGATCGGATTATATCATTTACTCGCTCCATTTTTTACTCCTTTTTTCGGAAGAAATCGTACTTGATCACAAAATCAAAGAGAGCCGTAATTGCAATTGCTCCAAGTGGAATCATTAAGTATGCCCATGGCGGATTATTTGGAACTTCACCAGGTGGTGCTTCGATTAATATCCCATAAAGGACAACACAATAAATAATGGCCAACACTACACCTGTCACGTTTCTATTTTTCATAGCTGTTTTTCACCTCCAAACCGAACATCATTTCATGTCTCGGCTGGGCATTCGTCATGCCGGCGGTCGAGTACATAAGAGACGAGCAACCCTCTCGTATCGGAAATAAGAGAGACTAAGGGATTGGACTCAGCTCGTATAAATCCAGCGAGTATAGAATCGTATTATAACCAGATTTACTTGAATATGTAATAACTTGGCTTACTGAGAGCTTAATATATAAATATTAATAGAATTCCAATTGCAAAGAAAAATGAACCGATCACGATCGCTATAAACCCACCAAACTTTCGGGCTTCAATGTAGGCGTCACTTGGCTCGGAGTCACCTTTCACTTTCCACGCTTCATTCATACTCCAACCAAACGTGGGTTTAATGCGACTAAGGATACCGAGTGCAATAAATATAGCACCGAAAATAATGAAGGTTGCTTGAACCATGTTAAATCAGCTCCTTTTTATATAAGACGCTTAGGAGCTACTTGAAGTTCCGCTTAACAAATATTGACTAACTAACGGACCGATGGGAGAACGCAACTTAATGTTTAATGAGTTGGGGGTTCCGCGGTCGCCAAAAAGTAGGATCCAATTAACCCGATTTCGATAATTACAAAAATGAGCACTACCAGCAGGAAAATTTTTTTACCACTCATGTTATTACCTCCCGAAGCAGAAGTTAGATTGTCCAAGATGCCGGGGCCGAAATTTATGAATTAAAAGCAAACCATATGATCAAATAAATTAACCCATAGATAGCGATTAATCCAAATACACAGATAAGCACGATCAAGATCACAAGTTTTTTACCATTCATGGATTCACCTCATTATAGACCTTAGCACAAAATAAGGGGTTTAATCCATCAATAACCACTAACAATCAATCATCCCCTCAGTCATCCAATGTATAATCATGGAAGATGTCCCAAATGACACAAGAAGTTTTAAAAACCCATAAACCGGAGGATCCAATATGCCTTTTAAAGATGCATTTTCTTCTTTCCCTAAGCTTGAAACTGAAAGATTTATATTGAGAGAATTACGTTCGGAAGATGCCGAGGCATATTACAGTTATTTCTCAGATCAAGAAGTAACAAAATATTGGGGATATCCAGGGCCCAAAAATATCGAGACAGCCTCCAAGACATTTACTCGATTTCAAAACGCATTTACCAGAAAAGAAATGATCACTTGGGGAATAGCTACGAAAGTTGAGGGTCAAATTATTGGGGAAAAGGGATCATGACCGAAGTGCTCAATACGATTATTCCATTTGCATTTAATGAGCTGGATATGAACCGAGTACAAGCTAAAGTAATACCGGAAAACCATTCGTCTGTAAATCTTTTAACAAAGTTGGGTTTTGTGCAGGAGGGTTTGCTTCGGGACTATATATTTGGTGAGTTCATTACGGATACATTGATATTCTCCATGCTGAAGAAAGATTCTATTACAGCTGCGTAGCTGCGGCTTTTTAGTTTAGAACATATATCGTTTGTAGAAAATGATCAACTTCAAGGGAAGCAACTCAACAGACAACCCTGCATCGACTACCCGCTCTGCTGCCGGCCAACTCGCACTTATTTACCCCTAGATCTTCCAAGTGTATTTCATTCGCGACATCTTGTTGCTTGAAGGGGGTTCACCATATCCTTTATTATGTTTATATAACTCATAATTTTTTGTAGATAGGAGATTGATCTTATAATTATCAGAGAAGCAAGTAAAATAGACTACCCTCAGTTAAGACAAATATATCTTGAATCGCGCCGCAAGAGCTTTCACTGGGCAGATGCAGAAGAGATGAATTTAAATGATTTTGATAGAGATACGACTGAGGAATATATACTATTAGCTGAAGAAAATTCCCGAATCCTTGGTTTCGCATCTTTATATTTACCTGAGAACTTTATTCATAATTTATTTGTACACCCCGATTTTAGCGGTAAAGGGGTTGGTACTCAATTAGTTAACCATGCTATAGAAAAAATGGGTAAGCCCGTAAGATTAAAGTGTGTATCAGAAAATCATAAAGCATTAGGTTTCTATGAAAAAAGTGGATGGAAAAAGGTTGTTGAAGAAGGAAAACCCGGAGAGAAGTATTGGGTTTTAGTATATGAATAATAAAAATAGAGGTCTTTAGTAAAAAAATCGCCCTTTGTTTGTCATAACAATCGACCCAGCCTAAGAGTAAAAGTGATCTCAGGCTGGGTCCTTTTATAAGTGGTCCAAAAAACAGTGATGCATATTCATAATAATTTATTGAGGTGTCATAGATGATTAGAAATACAGCACGGGCACTGATTGTTCAAGACGGACTGTTATTCGCGATAAAAAAAGAACGTCCTGAAATTGGAGTGTATTATACTTTGCCAGGAGGGGCTCAGGAGGTAGGCGAAACCCTAGAGCAGACATTACAACGTGAATGCTTAGAAGAACTAGGAATTGATGTCGCAGAACACAAGTTTATTTGTATTAGAGAATACATATCAAAAAATCATGAGTACTCTTTTATCACGAAGGAAGTACATGCAGTAGAGTTTATTTATGAATGCAGGATCAAAATGACTAATACTTTTATCAGCTCACAGGCTGATGTTGGACAAATCGGAACGGAGTGGATACCCATTGAAAGTATAAAACAATCTGTATCCGAGTCAGACCAATTATCAAAAACTTATCAATTCCCTGAAACAACAAGGGACTTTTTAAAAGAATACTTTAACGATCAGAGCTTAGAACCATATCGAAATACAAATTATGAAAGCTAATCATAACCATCAAGGCAGTGAAGCTTGTTTTCTTGCTGCACTATAACGCTTTTAGAGGTATACATATCTCGCAATAATGGTTATACAACATATCACCAATGTATCTTTCGAATATGGGTTTGTCGTCTATTTGATATCCGCTACTATTTAACGCAGGAAAAATATCAGCCCACGCTTTTTGAATATCCTAGGCTGTATGCTTCACCTCATAGGTTACATATAATGACCACCAGCGAGTTCAGTTTCGAAAATGTTATTATCCGTGTCATCTATCCGATAATCGTCTGGAATAACAATACAAGCATCATAACGACATTTCTCAGGAGGTGTAGATTCCGGATTTTCTTGGGCAATTCCAAGTAATATGGATGATTCGTTAAGTAAATTTTTTTCCGCAGCCCATTTCTTTAACGCTTCCATTACTTGGATGTTCCGAGGACCGTATGAACCTACTTGGCGCACAAAAGCAATGCGGGTTTTTGGCATCATTTCAAATTTAATCACCATGATTCATCCCCCCCTGGATGATATTGGATACACAACGCATGCTAACATGATATAAAAATATATTCATTAGTTTTTTCGAGTACCCATTAGGTTTAAGCGCAAGCGGGAGGAAAATCAGGCATTCAATCGAAAATGTTAAAAGTAATGAAAGGACGCGCAATAAGGTCGTAAAGATCATAAAAGCTTCGTGGCTTCAGCTAACATTATATTCACGCTATGGGCGTTCACCCTTTGGCTGAAAGTTAGAGAGCTGTGACACCTTTACCCAAAACCACGGTAATAATCCAGGGAGGGATAAGCATGCTAAAATTGATTAATGAACTTCCAACAGATTTCCCAATAGCTGGAGTTCACTGTGTACCTGTATTTGATAACGGCAATCTTATGATGGTTTGGGATCGAGAAGAGAGAGTACTTACTACCATTGGTGGAAGACTCGAAGAGAATGAATCCATACAGGAGGGTTTAGAGCGAGAAGCTTTAGAAGAAGCAGGGATAGAACTAGCTGAGATAAGAATACCGTTTGCTAGCTGGTTTTGGAAGGAAACCAATTCGTATACCGTATATTTTCTAACTCAAGTTAATAAATTCGTGAGTATACCTGAAGGATTTGAAAAGACAGGCTACATCATAACAAATTTTGAAACGGCTATAGACATGATAATGAACATCGAAGGAAGAGGAGAACGAATTGAAATCATCAGAAGAGCAGGTATATTGGCGGGTCATCTCGATCAAGAAAGCAACATCAGATAATATTCTTGCGGTGAATCTGACCGTTAGCATAAAAGGAGACCTATACCATGAATCCATTGATTGAAGATGCTGTAGTCAAACTAGCAGAGAATCTCCAATTACCTTAAAGGGTTTTTGATATTGAGGATTTACCTTGGGTTCCTTTCGATGAGGTGAAAGAAGCAAATTGTTATTTTAAACCTCTTCGATTTGATCTTGCCACCGGCACCTGGATATATCTCTTTAAGATAAAGAGTAATCAAGTGCTGACACGCCACCGGCATACTGGAGGATCTGTCATAGAATACAACATTCAAGGACGATGGAGATATGAAGGTCGTCATTGGATGGCGAAACCAGGAACCTTCATTTTTGAACCGCCTGGGGATATTCATACACTTATTACTGAAGATGAAGAGGTCATTACTTTATTCATTTTGGGCGGATCCTTGCAATATTTCGATCAAGACAATCAAGTTATTGGTCAAGATGATATTTTTACAGTGCTTAAGAAATATAGAGATTATTGTGATGAGAATGGAGTCGAAGTGCGTGAAGATCTTGTTTATTAGGAGTTGAGGTGCTTAAGACAATGAACCAATTTCAAATATACGGTGAGAATAACCAGTACGTGATTATTCAATTAGGGAAGATACACGGATTTCCGGAAACCACCTCTCATTTAGGTGGCTATGATACAGAGAGTTCAATAAAAATTAAAAGTGGAAGTTACTATGCCTCAGGATCTGTTTGGATCTCAACTGGAGAAATATATATATTTAAGAATCAATTACAAAAAATATATGAGAAGTGCAGTGGAACTGCAAAATTAACGAATGACGAAGTTGATCTAGAAGTGACTGTTACGATTGAAAATCGAGGGCGAGCCTTAATTGAAGGGAGATATAAAGAACATCCACCCATTGATAATGAATTAATATTCTCTTTTGAAGCGGACCAAAGCTATATTGGTAAAACACTTGAGGAACTAAATGAAATTACTACGATGTATGGAGGAATGAATGGAATTACTCGTAAGTAACCTGCAGATCTTTTCATATAAATAACAGGAGGGAAATTACTATGCAGCAATTAAACAGAGCATTGGAAAGTGACAGGCTTTACCTTCGGCCGCTTGTAAGTGAAGATTCCGATATGTATTACCCGAACATGTTGAACGAAGAAGTAAGGAGACTGACGGGAACCCAAAGAATATTTTCAAAAAACATGATCGACAATTATATTGAAGAAATACAGAATGAATCGGATCGTATTCACTTATTGATCGTTCTTAAAGAGGAAGACCGTATTATCGGAGAAGTTGCGCTACAGGATATAGATTATGTAAATCGCAATTCCAATATACGGATAGCCTTATTTAATCAAGCGGATTTTAGCAAGGGATTTGGAACGGAGGCTCTAAAATTATTACTGAATTATGGCTTCGGGGTGCTGAATCTACATAGAATTGAACTTAACGTGTACTCGTATAATGCAAGAGCCATAAAAGCATATGAAAAGTTAGGATTTATACAAGAAGGAATTCAGCGGGAGGTTCTCTATTATAACCATGAGTACCATGACTCCATTACAATGAGCATTTTAGAGAACGAATTTCGAAAAAACGAAGGAATTAAATAACGCCTTATTCATGCGGCTGGCGGTATGGGACTTCTAGAGTAAAGAGCAGCACCAATTTTGGAAGTGTTCGAGGGGAGTCTTAATGAAAACTTATATTTATATGGTGAGGCATGGCGAATCGCCTAAATTAGAAGCAAACGAAAGAACACGTGGGCTGACTGACAAGGGAAAGTTGGATACGATCAGGGTTACAGAGTTATTGATGAACGAGGGAATCGATACGTTTGTTTCAAGCCCATATAGCAGAGCGATGTTAACGATTGAAAATTTAGCACGTGCTCAAAGCAAAGAGATCATCGTTTATGAAGATCTGAAAGAACTGGTCTTTTTAGACGAAGACCAAATTGTACCTGAGCAGGATTTGATGCCAACGGTAAGGAGGATGTTTTCGGATCCGGGTTTTTCGCTGCCGGGAGGAGAATCTCTTGAGAATTGTCAAAAGCGGGTCATCGCGATTTTTAAAGACATATTTAACCGATACAAGGGACATAAAGTTGTAATTGGAACTCATGGGTTGGTCATGACGCTAATGATGGGGTATTTTGATCCACAATACAACTTGGAATTTTTATTAGGAACTTCAAAGCCGGATATTTACAAGATGGAGTTCGATGAAAGCATGTTTCAAGGATCAAAGAGATTGTGGACAGATCCATTTTGAGGCAACAAGGGAGTGCTCAAGTTCATGAATCAATGACTAATGAGACACTCCTTTTTACAATACAACGGCTAACTCTGCATTCGTTTCAGATCGGAAATGAGCAGGCCTGCATGTATCGGATCGGGGCGAGCTCCGCCAAGGCGGCAGGTCTTATAGGCGCATTGCATACGACGGTGAATGCGAAATATCCTCTTTTTGAATTTCAGCACTTTCAATAAACAATGAAATGAGGTGAAAACACTGACTGTTGTTGGTGTTTTAGGAACAATACATAATGAAGAGCTAAGACAGAAATATAACTGTTCGCTCGATCTGTATAAAGAAATTATTGAAGAGTTCAATCCAGACATCATTTGTGGCGAAGTTCATCCTAATACTTGGGATAAATATTGTAAAAATAAGAGCGAGAGGGGATATTGGGGAGAGCCGGCAAGTGAGTACTGGGAGCTGATCTTCCCTTTATGCGAAATTAACAAGATCAAGTTTGTTCCAATTGATTGGTTTGAACTCGATGTATGGAATAACTTCGATCCCTTTGCCGAGCTTCCTGAGGGAGTAAGGGAGAACATCATGCGAATGGATGATGGGTGGTTTGACAAACAAATGGCCACGCATTCGTTTGGGAGGATCCCCTTTAATTCAACAGAATTTGATAACATCACAAGAGCAAAATATGAGTGGCTGGAACAATTGAACCCAAGATCGTTTAATTTTAGATGGAAGATCCGGAATCAAATCATGATAGAGCGTGTAAGAAATATCATCAATTCTAGTCAAGGTAAGAAAATTCTTTGCATTATAGGTGCTGATCATAACTATATATTTATTGATGAATTAACAGGGCAAGACATCGAACTGAAATATCCATTAAGATAACTCAATTAAATTGGAGGTTAACATGGATAAAATTGTTACATATAGGAAGCTACAAGTAGGTGATGAATCGATTTTTTTTGATTTAGTATTGCTGTTCAATGAGGAGTTTGAATCACCTAATACGGACTTCGTCAATCATGTTAATATTGCGGAGCTTTTATCAAATCCTTTATTTATTTGTATCGTTGGAATAAAAGGTAACGAGGTTATTGGCGGATTAACCGGATATGAGCTGCCCATGTATGATCGAATGGGTTCCAGTTTGTATTTATATGACATAGCGGTAGGAGAAAATAACCAACGTAAGGGAATAGGAAGCCGTCTGGTCAAGGAATTAGTCGGGTATTGTAAATCAAAGCAAATCCATGAAATTTTTGTTCAAGCAGATGCTATTGATCAACACGCGGTTGAATTTTATAAAAAACTTGGTGGAGAGATATCCAGTGTTTATCAGTTTAAATTTACTGTTAAATCATAACGAACTAAAAGCCCTTGCGAATTGTAATTCGTAGGGGATAGTCAAAAATCCTACAGGGAGAACTCGGTTCCCCCTTTTTTTCATTTTTCGGCTGCTTAGCCCCGATCCCCTTTCTCTAGGTCCGCTGCCACCCGAGTCTACTTCTTAAGACGTGAGACCATTAGCATTAATGTGGAAACTTTCTGCTCTCTACAAGCGCATTCCCGTCACAAATATGGAATTCCTCGCCAACCTATAAGAGAATCATTTTATTGGAATAAGAGAGGAGGTTTGATGGTATAATCAGGAAAAATATTGCCTTTGATAACATGTGGAGATACTAACCAATTAAGGAGGCCACAGCATGCTGAAATTATTCGAGTATAACTGGCAGGTTCGTAAAGATTGGTTAGACTGGTGCGATACGGTGAGTGAAGAAGAGCTGCTGAAAAAACGCACTGGCGGCATAGGCTACTTCCTTCCCACGCTGCATCACATTGTGGCGGTTGAGTATGGCTGGATATGCGGCGGAATCCAAGAAAAAGCAGTTGAAATCCCTACGTTTGAGAAAGTGGCCAGTGTGCAGCAGATCAAAGATTTTTCTGCACGCTGCCACGAGGAGCTTGCTCCATTTGTCTATGATTGGAACGACAGCCTGGAAGACCGTATTATGATCGATATTACGGATGAAGGGGAGCGAGAAGCCCATACATACGGCGAAGTCATGCGGCACCTGATCGCCCACGAAATCCACCACATCGGTCAGTTGTCTGTATGGGCAAGAGAGATCGGAAAGAAGCCTGTTACAGCAAATTTGATTGGCAGAGGATTATTCGATATTAACAATCCAAATTTATAAGTGGAGGTATTCGAAGATGAATCAAGCTGCATTTTCCGGACCATCTATGGTCTTACTTGTGAGGGATATTGAAAAAACGATCGATTTTTATAAGAAACTCGGTTTCAGTTATGAACTCGTTGGTGGTCCGGTTGTCCAACATGTACATATGACAAGAGATAAAGTAACCTTTATTCTTCATCAAGCAGCCGACCCGGAAGATGTAAGACCATTTTCATCTGTTAAAGGCGGACTCTATTTTGATGCTTTTTGTTATACAAATGTTCGACAATTGCTAGAAGAGATCAAGGATAAAGAAATCCCCTTTGTACAAGGTCCGGATTTGAATGATTTTTTTAGTGAATTCACGATTCAAGACATTGATGGATATAGAATTGCGTTTGGGGGATAGGCTGCATTATTCAGCATGAAGGGAGAAGAAAAGATGACCCCATTTCCCATATTAGAAACGGAAAGGTTGGTTCTAAGACAGATTACACCAGAGGATTCAGGCGACCTGTTTCATTATTTCTCCTTGGATGAAGTAACAAAATTTTATGATGTGGAGAGCTTTACGAATGTACAACAAGCCGAGGAATTAATTGATAGGTGGCAGGAAAGATTTGAGAAAAATCTAGGCATTCGCTGGGGGATTACTTTAAAATCTGATAGCCGTGTCATTGGCACATGTGGATATCATGGTTGGATGAAACATCATTTTAAAGCCGAAATTGGATATGAACTGACACCAGATTGCTGGGGTAAGGGCTTTATGACCGAGGCCATTCAGAGGGTGATTGAATTCGGCTTCCGCGATTTTGGATTAAACAGGATCGAAGCATTCGTTGAACCGGAGAATGTGAATTCAAGGAAGGTGCTTGAGAAAGCCGGATTTAGCGAAGAAGGGATATTGAAGGAACATTTTTATTGGAGAAATCAGTTTGTTGATACTGCCATATTTGCTTTGCTTAAGAAAGACTATCAAGTAAGTTAAGTAGTAGGTAGGTTTACTAAAAAGAAGTTACTCTGCCAATCATTGTGTCTAACACCGAATCGTATTGGTCTACCGAGGTATTCGATCATTGGACATCTTGCACCGACTGAGTGCATAGCGCTGGAAAGGGTCGTATACACGGAAAAGGTATGTGGTAGCGATACAAATCATAACAGAAAAAACCAAGAAAGAATAACTTGCTTTTATGTGGGAACGCTTGTGCGCATGAATCAATAAAGGCAAAATATAACTACAATTGAAATCTTGGGTGGGTGATGGTTCCATGAAGAAGGATCTTATACTCATTGAAGGTATTCCTGGCTCAGGCAAATCCACATTTGCCCGATTTTTGGCCAATCAATTTGAACGAAATGGGATCCCTTGCGGATTATATCTTGAAACCACTTATGATCACCCGATTATCGAGTTTAACGGTCACGAAGATAACACATTGTTCCTTGAAGCTTATTATGATCGCTGGTCTAAGTTTCTGGATCATTTTCCTAAAGAAGAAGTGGTTGTGATGGAATCCGCATTTTTGCAGAGCCCGATGGTTCATTTGCTCCATAAAGAAGTGGAAAGAGAGCTTATTAAATCATTGGTACATAAAGTGAGTGATCGGTTGAGTAAGGAAAATTGTAATTTGATCTACTTTTACCAGAAGGATGCATTGGCAGCCATTAATAAAATGGTCGAGCAGCGCGGCGGTAGAGAGTATTTGCTGCGAAAACATGAGGAATATAAAGACGAGCCCTACTTTAGAAACCGGCAAGAGCAAGGTCCCGAGTCGCACATCTCGTTCTTTTTGGAATATGCCGAAATTGCCAATGAGATTGTTCGGGAATTGAACATCCCAGTTGAGATCATCGAGAACTCGTCCGCAGATTACAAGACGTATCAAAAACAAGCGCTTGAAAATTTCGATTTGAAATATGTTCCAGATCCCGTTCTTGAAACTTCATTGCTCAGGAGATACTCAGGTTTATATCATCATCAGGAAATGGATTTCAAGATTTCAGTAGAACTCATCAACGATGAACTGTGGATCTTTGGAAACAAAAGGTTGAGGCCGAAAGACACTGATCAATTTTATCTGGATGATATCAGCGTAACTGTAAGATTTATTACAGATCAAACGAATGTCACTGGTTTACTGATTACCGAAAAGGATTGGTATGCTAATCGAAACGATGAGGGGACTGTTTTTGAGAGGATCTCAGCACCTGATAACAATTCTGTTTAAGGCTTATTAATAGATGATACAATATATTTAAAACGTTTGGAGGGATCTAACGTGAAGTGGCAAGAAGTACAGCAAATCTTCCCAAACCAATTTGTAAAGTTTGAAATTCTTCATTCCGAAGAGAAAGATTGCCAAGAAATTATTGATGATGTGGCTGTAATTGGGCCTATTAGAGATGAAGAAGCGACAGAGGAATTATTAAATAGTAAAGGAAAAACCTTGGTTTACCACACATCAAAGGATCAGGTTATTGTAAAAATTCGGAAGAATGTTGGCCTGAGGAGATACCTTAAATGAAAATTGAATATAGAGATGGGTTATTATTTACAGAGGTGACTGTGCATTTCAATGGGCAAAAGAAAACTATAAATAATATAGTTATAGACACAGGAGCAAGCCATTCCTTGATTTCACAGGATGAAGTAGATGACATCGGTATTCGGGTCACCCTAGAAGATGATATAATAACTAGTTATGGAATCGGCGGAAAAGAACATGCATTCACCAAGAAAATTGAAGCGATCCAGGTAGGAGAATACACCTTAAGGAATATCCAATTGGACTTTACTTCATTCAGATATCATACGATTAACGGATTACTAGGATTGGATATCTTAATAAATGGCAAATTCAATATAGATCTAGACAAACTCGAACTACTACGTCTGCAATGAAGATTGGGGATTTTTTTCCTAAGGGTTGAGGAACAGAGGATGGCGGGGGGAGTTGTGAATGTGTTATGAAGGGTGATTGTTTTGGTGGAAGATGAAATAATACTAAAAGAAAAATTCAATCTTTTTCATTTAATTTTTTCTGAAGAGTTTGATTCAATTTTTTCAGCTGATATTATATGCTGTGAAAATTGTGTAGATGATTTTATTAAATATTGGCCTGGCGTCTATATTAACGATGGCGATTTTCAAACTTACTCAGTATCAATTTCATCATTGTATTCAATGATGAGATTTTTTGATTTTATAACTAAAGACGATTTCAATCTATTCACCTCTAAAATGGTTTGCCCTCGATGTGGAAATAAATTAAATGGAGTTATTTACCCCTATAACATGCCATTTGATGTTCCACATGGTTTTGAACAACTCATAGAGGAAATAGCAAAATTGGCTTATGAGACACCTTTTTTACTTTTGTCACACCCATTTGCACTTGAGGTTTATCAAGAAATATTTAATATATCCTTAGATATTGAACCAAAAATGCTTTTGGATAATTTATATAGAGCGAGGACATTCAACGAGGATAGTAATTACACTGTCAGTGACTTTCTTGCTCCTCCTCAAGAAATAATTCCCGAGGGGAGATATAATCACGCTGGAAAACAAATATTATACCTTTCTGAGGAACCAGAAACATGCTTTCATGAACTGCGTTCGCCTAAACAAGGCGTAATGATTCCAAAGATCCAAATAAAAGAACCTATTAAAATTTTAAATTTAACCATGCAATCACATGAATCAAACATTATTAACTTAATCAGATGGTCGTCATTAATGAGTTCCCCAAGTGAAGGGGAGGGGTGGCATAAACCTCATTATGTATTTACTCGATTTGTTGCTGATTGCGCCAAAGCCGCTGGATTTCATGCGATCAGATATCCAAGTGTTCGTTTTGATGATGGTATGAACCTTGCACTAATTAGTCATGAGAAAAATATAGTCGTTAATGAAATGTTTTTTTTCAATGAAAGTAACACCAAAAGTGAAGAACTATTACAAAAATTACAGGAATCTCTTATACATCGTGGTTTCTCCCCCGTATCAGACACCAACATTCTGTAAACAAATATGAATATATACCAAAACCGCTGCGAGAAAAGGAACAAGCATAACTATGGAAAATAAAATGAATCCCAAAGTAGATGCATTTGTAGGCAGAGCCACGATGTGGCTTGAAGAAACGGAGAAATTGAGAGAGATCTTGCTTGATTGCGGGCTTACCGAAGAATTAAAGTGGGGCAAACCTTGTTACACGTCACAGGGGCGAAACATCGTGATCATCCAGGGATTTAAAGCCTACTTGGCGCTCCTATTTTTTAAAGGCTACATGCTACAAGATCCCCATGGCATTCTGGTTAAAACCGGGGAGAATACGAAAGTAGGGCGCCAGATCCGATTTAACGATACCCAAGAAATCGTTGAGCTGGAACTCATCTTGAGAGCTTATATTGCAGAAGCCATTGAAGTCGAAAAATCCGGTGTGAAAGAGGATATCATCAAAGAGACACAACTCGATATTCCCGAAGAGTTTCAATATAAACTAGATGAAAACCCTGCCTTGAAAGCTGCTTTTGAAGCACTGACGCCGGGGCGGCAAAGAGCGTATGTGTATTATTTTTCGGCGCCCAAGCAATCCAAAACCCGAGAGTCCCGGGTCGAAAAATGTACACAGCAAATCCTCGATGGCAAGGGATTGAACGATCGGTAAAACCCAGCAGAAAGGGCATAGCCAAATTCAGTTTTTAAGACGGATTTTACATCTGGAAAATGCAGCATTCATCCAATCCACCAAGTCCTTTTATATACTTAAATCACAGTATAGCTAATCACAAGGACTAGGGTGGCGATGACATGTTAAAACAACGTGATTTGCACGAATGCCATGCACTGTACAATCTGATGACGGATCCGGCCGTTTTTCCCTATGTCCGTTATCCATGCCAATCGTATGAGGAATACTTATTCGTCACCAAGCAGTTGATCGTTGATGAAGAGCAGGGGATGTGTATCTCCAGAACGATTCTTGACGAGATCAGCCACCCCATCGGCACCATTGATCTATATCATATCCATCATCGAACAGGCTTCCTGGCGACTTGGATTGGGGCCCCTTATTTTGGAAAAGGGTATAACCAACGCGCAAAGGAGGCGTTTTTGGCTGAATTGTTTCTTGGACAGGATATTGAAACGATCTTTTTGAAGATCCGAACCCAGAACATCCGGTCGAAGAGAGCAGTGGAAAAGCTGCCATACGTCAAATTAGCCAACGAGCGGTACGAGCAGGTCTATCAATCGATTAACCATTCGCAGCAGCGCTATGATTTGTATGGTGTGGAGCGGTCTGATTTTTTGGAAAGCAGTGGAGGCATACAGCATGGGGTTGCGACATAACCGATCGTGCGCAATTGTTCTAACATATCATGAAGACCGTACTGATGGGATACTGCAGGCGGTTTTTCCTTTTTCAGAAGGATTTGGCACGTTGGGACTATTTTAAGAGATCAGAAAGTATAAGTTTCGGAGTCTCCGCTTCCTGATCTCGCAAGAAAAACTTCCGCTAAATGCGGTCTGTCTTCTTTGAAGGTATGTCGATAGATGTTTTTCTTATAGTAAGCTGAGATTAAAGTGAATCTAACCATGAAACAGTGAGGATAAGAACATGACGAAAAAGCTATATTACGAATCTGCATATACCCGGGAATGGGAGACGCGCATGACGCGCAAAGTGGAGCGGGAAGACGGAACTTATGTGATCCTGGAGGAGACGGCCTTTTATCCTCATGGCGGTGGACAGCCCTGTGACCTCGGGTGGATCGATACGATCCCGGTGCTGGATGTCATTCTGGAGGAAGGAGAAATCCTGCATAAGGTCGAGCGTTTTCCTGAAAAAGAAGACGTTCGCTGCCGATTGGATTGGGACAGAAGGTTCGACCATATACAGCATCACAGCGGCCAGCACTTGCTGTCGGCAATGTGTCTGGAGGTGTGTAAAGCGGAGACGCTCAGCTTCCACTTAGGCCAGGATTACGCCACCATCGATATCGCCAGGTCCGATCTGCCTCCGCACGAGCTGATGATGCTGGAGCTGGAAGTGAATGATCAGGTTTACTTGAATCGAAAAGTAACGAGTTATTTTGTGAGTCAGGAGCAGGCAGCGGCCCTGCCTCTGGTGAAGCAGCCGAAGGTAACCGATAATATTCGGATCGTGGAGATTGAAGGTATCGAGTATAACGCCTGCGGCGGTACGCATGTCTCTGCAACGGGTGAGATCGGGATGATCAAACTGCTGCGAGCGGAGAAGCAGAAGGGGCATACGCGTGTTTATTTTAAATGCGGCTATCGTGCGCTCAGAGAATTTAATGCGGGCATGGAGATTCTCGGCAGCTTGTCAGCCCGGTTCAATACCGCCAAGGAAGAAATTATGGACCGGATTACAAAATGGGAACAGGAGCAGAAGCAGGCTCCAGGCTGAATTAACCGCGGTAAAAGCTGAGAATGACGCTTACCTGGCTGAGAAGCTGCTAGCCGACCGTCAGGGCAGCCTGATCAAGCATGCATTTGCAGACAAGCCGCTGAAAGATATGCAGAACCTGGCGGCCAAACTTACCGAGCAAGCGGATGTGATCGTGCTTTTTGTATCGGGGGCGGATCATAAGGTGCTTCTCGCCCGGGGAGGGGATAGCGAACTCGCCTGCGGCGCGCTATTCAAGCAGCATCTGGCCGATTATCGCGGTAAAGGCGGAGGCAGCGACAAAATGGCGCAGGCCGGTTTTGCCAACGGGGAAGATGCGATGGCGTTTTACCATTTTGCGGGGGAGTTATTGGAGTCGGTGGATGAGGAGTAAGTTGTCATATGTGGTATAGCAAAGAAATACCTCTGTAAAAGCGTTATATAATGAGCTATACTAATGTAAGAATAAGTAAGGAGTCGTGCGGGAACACGACTCCAATGCACAATAACTGCATAAAGAGCAGTCGGCCGCTAAGTGGTGGTCGAAATAGACCGTTTCCTTAGGCAGGGCGGTCTATTTCTTTTTCATGTAGGTGAGAAGCGCCAAAATGAACATGCTAAACATGAACATTAAGGAAAGTGAGTCTTTGACCTCCATGGGCATCACCTCAGAGAGAATCAAAGAACTTATATTAAATACATATTTAGACTACACACGACCCGGCCATGGATTAGACGATCCAGAAGTCGGGTCATATTATAGATGCAGGAATATTAGCTGCAATCATTTCACTACCCATACATTAAAGGATTGATTTGAATTGAATTTAAACAGGATAAATCAACTCATTCTGAGTAATAAAATAGATGAAGCACTTCATTTCATCGAAGAAATAGGGAAAATTAAAGATACAGCAGCTGCCCCGCTTCTATTAGAACTTCTGACCACGACAGAAAACCACCTCATAAGAAACCAAACTGCGATTGCATTATCCGATATGGAGTGCCAAGAAGCAGTAGAACCAATTATCGAATTACTCCAAGATCCGAAAACATTAGGGTACAGAGGATCACTCCTATATGCTCTGGAGCCCTTGAATTATTCAAAGCATATCGACATTCTTTTGGAGTTTGTTATTTCCGGGAATTTCGAAGTGAGCAGGAATTCTTTTTTATTGTTAGAGCAAGTTAAAGACCAAATAACTCCTGAACTTAAACAAAAGTATAGAAATAAAATGAATACAATCATTGAAGGATTAGAAGAAGAAATTGAATTCTTAGAAGAGGCCATTGAAGAACTTAATCTATAAAGAGTTACTTCTGGAGAATTATCGAATTCAACTTTGATAATAGGAGGTGAAAGAAAATAGACCCTTTCCATATCCAAAGAAGTACATCAAAATCCCCGTTTATTGCAAGTATTCCACACGGCTCCTCATTATTAACTGATGAAATGAAGTCTAGATTAGTTCCTGGAGTAATTTTAGCTAACAATGATTGGTATGTTCGCGAATTATACGATTTCTTAGACAGTATTGATTTCACAGTTATATCTGCGAACTATAGTCGGTATGTTATCGATGTAAACCGGGATATGTCATTCAGAGATAATAAAGACAATTACAGAAACTCGTTAATTTATCATAAGACTACTTTTGGAGAACAAATTTATGATACATCACCAGATGAGGCAATAATCAAAAATCGAATTGAAACGATGTACCTGCCATATCATCACTGTCTTGCGGAAGAGATCGGGCAGAGTACATTAAATTATCGAAAGGTATATTTGTTTGACCTGCATAGCTTCTACATCCAGTCTTCAGCGGATATTGTTCTTGGAACCCGAGGTGGCCAGACGTGTTCACAGGAATTCCCAAATGTTCTAGTTAAAGCATTTCGAGAAGAAGGGTTCAAGGTGGAAGTAGATGCCGAGGGACTTACAGGCGGTTATATCGTATCTCATTATGGATCGCTTTCACATACAGAAGCTGTACAAATTGAAATCCGGTATACTACGTATATTGAGGATCGTGTCTTTGGTAAGGAAGAAGTCATCGATAAAAACAATGATTTGTTTATGGCAACAAAAGGGAGTTTACATAGGGCATTTATAAGGATAAAAGCTGAGTTGGAATCTCTATGAAGATGCTGACATCCTAGGATGTTCTTCAATAGAAAGGAGGATTTCCCTTGACGAATCGAATCGCGATCATCGGATCAGCCGGCTCCGGTAAATCTACCTTATCTCAAAAGTTAGGCGAGATTCTATCGTTACCGGTTGTTCATCTGGACCGGTTTTATTGGCAACCCAACTGGACTCCAACCGCAAATGACGAATGGGATGAATTTGTGAAGGATGCTGTAAGCGAAAATCAATGGATTATCGATGGAAATTACACCAGAACCTTAGGTATTCGTTTGAATGAAGCGGATGCCGTCATATTTTTAGATATGCCCAGACTCTTATGCATTTATAGGATCATGAAAAGACGAATCCAATATCATGGAAAAACACGACCCGATCTCAACGAGGATTGCCCCGAAAAACTGGATTGGGCTTTTTTTATTTGGGTCTGGAATTATAGGAAAAGAAGCCGATCCAAGGTCATGGAAGCGCTCGAACAGGCAAAGGGTCGAAAACAAGTCGTCATATTAAAGTCGAGGAAAGAGGTGCAGGAGTTTTTGGACCAGGTGATGAATAATGGGAAAATTTAGGTGAATTTTGTGTTATATATGCGGTATCATCAATATATATGTGGGAAACCAAATGTAAGGAGGCAGGTCATTATTGCGATCCAAAATCGTTATTTTACTGATACTGATTGTCCTCGTACTTACAGGGTGTAAAGAAGAAACGAAAGAATATATGCCGTTTTATAAGCCAATGCACACAGACTATTTGCAAAAATTTGGCTGGCAGGCGGAACGCTTTGCATCGGAAACAAAATATGAAGCAAAAACTTTGCAGAGTTATAAGGATCATGTCGATACCATCCGAACGGAAGGGAACGTTGATTTGGCACCGTTTTTTAACAAGGAGGTTGTAGAGACGGGTTATATCCTTAGGGAAAAAACGGATCTATACAATCAGATTGTTGCCTATATTTTAGAATCCGAAGGAAAGGTCATCGGAGGCTATCTAGAATTTAATCATGAGGTGCTGCAACCGGACGGAGTGATCGAAGTTCACCCTGGCCAAACCACACCGATGTTCAATGCCAATGATTCCAACAAGCAATTTGTGATAGGACGTATTATAAAACCAGACAGTAAATGAGTGGTGGCCTTTTACTTTTGAAAGCAAGGAGAAACTGTTCAATGATTACTATAAGAGAAATAACCAAAGCCGATTTGAATGACCTATGCCGTCTGTAGAGGAGCTCATGGATCAGCCTACCAATTACGAAAAAATGGTAGAGATATATGAAGTCATGCAAGCAAACGGTAACTATCATATTCTGGGGGCTTTTAAGGATGGAGCACTGGCAGGGTCCGTTATGGGAATTGTCTGCCAAGATCTTGTCGGAGAGTGCAGACCTTTCATGGTGATTGAGAACGTTGTGGTTTCAGATCGTTTTCGCAGGCTTGGCATAGGGAAGCAGTTAATGATGAATATCGAGGCCATAGCACGGGAGAGAGACTGTTATTATGTTATTTTTGTGTCAGGTGGTCAGAGAAAGGAAGCCCATGCCTTTTATGAGAAACTAGGATTTAAAGATGAGAAGGTCGAGGGGTACCGGAAGCATTTGTCTTGAAAAAGGGATGAAAGGCGTTTACAGCAAATCCAACTCAGTCTCGGGTAAGGGGGTTCTTGGAAGTAGCGCAATGAAGGGGGAATACATATGAAGCTGTTTCATTTTAGTGAAGAACCCGGCATCCAAGTCTTTGAACCTCGGACCATATACGATCAAACCGATGCGAAAGTCTGGACGATCGATGAGTACCATGCGCCGCATTATTATTTTCCAAGAGCATGCCCCAGAGTCTGCATTTGGCCAAAGGATGATACAAGTAATATGGATAATGAACGTTTTTTTGGGATGTCGAGAACTAGCCGGATGATAGCCATTGAGACCGGGTGGTATGAACGGGTAAAAAAGGGTTCTATCTATCGTTACATCTTTGATGCGGCTGATTTCGAGTTGGAAGAAGAGAATGCGGGATACTATGTATCAAGACGTCCGGTTATACCGATGGAAGTAAAGAGAATCGACGATTTGATAACTGCGATTCTGAATGAGGGTATAGAGCTAAGGATCACTCCATCGTTACAGCCCCTGCGAGAACAAATATTGAAGTCCACCGTCAACTTTTCCATGATCCGTATGAGAAATGCAAGACATGAATAATAGGTTGAAGAGATTTCAGTCGCCAGGGGCTTTCTCCTATTGGTCATCTACATGTATAATCATGGAAAAAGCTTCAGACAACAAACGACCCAGCCTAGAATAAGAGTGTTCTATGGCTGGGTTATTTCATAAAGAAGAGCGGAAGAGGAAGGATTTCGAATATCGTCAAGGAGGAGCCAGGATGCTCTACGACTTAAAAGGTGGGGCCAACATGGCTCCAATGGTGGGAACCTTATATTCCGCGGTAAAAGAGAACATCCAACGACTACAATCTATCACGAACGGTATGCTGCAAGAAGAGATGGATTATAAGGGGCCCCATAACAAGTTCAACAGCACAGCTCAGTTAATCAGGCACCTCATGTATGTTGATCTGAACTGGGTCTACAGAATAAAGGGGCTCCCACTTCCGCAGTCACTTCAAAAGCAGTATGGCCCCATGATCGATGAGCATGGCAGGTTACCGATGGTCCAAGGAGTGTCTTTGAATACACTTATGACTCAATATGACGCTGTATTAGGCATGCTGAAAGAGGCGTGTACGCAGCTAACCGATGCAGATCTGGAGAAAACCGTCACTTTTGGACATGAAAATGAGAAGCAGGCAACGATACGCTGGGGGATATGGCATATGGCCGACCATAAACGCTATCATCAGGCGCATATCAATCTGCTTCGAAAGTGGTATAAAGAAAAGTAAATTCAAGGCAAAGCAGCTGGTGGAGAGAAATGTTTTAAGAGTCTAAGGAGGTATGATGAATAATGTTATGAAGTGGGCCCTTGGCCTGGTTGGCGCTGTATTGATAGTTTTAGTGGTGACCTGTCCAAATGAGGAAGATTACACGAAATGGCTTTCCTCGGAACACGGCATAGTATGCGTGAATAGCGGATCGGACATGGGGTGCAAGAGACAAGAAGCCGAGGTTGAATGGAAATCCAGGTATATTATGCACGTGGGGATTTATATACAGGTGAGGGATAAGTATTCTGAAGGAAATATGGATTTTGTAATAAAAGCCTTCGGGATTTTTAATCACTTTTTTGATTATTCTTCAAACCCAAAATAAGACTAAAAACCATCCAAACGAAGGAGTGTATCCAATGAGTCCAACATTTGCTTTCTCCCGTATTGGCTACGTATATGTTCCGACAACCCGCATTGATGAATCTATTGCGTGGTACACGGAAAACTTGGATTTTAAGTTAATGAATAAGTTTCAGGACCGCGGGTCTTATATTGCCGTGCTGCACCATCCCCATCAACATTCGATTGCATTGCTGCTCATTGAAACAGAAGACAAGCAGCCGCTTGAAATTATGAGGAACGGCAAGCCTTTTCCGATCATGGCGATAAACTGTCCGGACATTGAATACACCCATCAATTCATGAAGGACAAGGGGCTGATGGTCGAAGATTTGCAGACTCTCGGAGCTGGAGAAGCTAAATATTTTTACTTTAGAGATCATGAGGGGAATCTGCTGGAGGCCGCTTGGTCCATATGGGATCCACAAGACGAATTGAAAGAGGATTTTGTAAGGAGTTAACCCATTTCAAGAGAGGAGGGCGTTGTTTAATGGAATTGTTGAGTGGATACATCTATATCCCTGTAACGAATCTGGAACGCTCCGTAGAATGGTATGCCAAATATCTTCATTTTGAAACTGCGTTTGAAGATCCTTTGTACGTGGAAATGAGGTCAACAACGGGAATTCGGATCATGCTGATCGTAAGTGAAGAAGCGGTAAACTCACAGATGACGTATTCAAGTGGTCCGCAAGCTGCGTATGGTTTTGTCGTTCCCGATATTGATCAAGCCAGGCAGTGGCTGATGGATCATGGGATTGAAGTCAGACGGATTTCGAATTACCAGGGGAAGTCTTTTGGATTTTATGATCCGGATTGGAACATCATCGAATTATGGAGTGACTATCCGAAGGCATAACCTTTGCCTGAAAGATTTGCAAAAGGGTGATTGCAAAAATGATAAAGAGATTAGCGCTAGTTCCATATAATATGCTGATGCTGCTCGTGTGGATGTACTGGTACAGCCTTTTTTATTGGTGTATGGAGGGATATGTGCCTGCCTATCTCATCATTGGAAGCTGCTTGTTCCTCGCTCTGGTGTGGATTTCCGGTAATATTTTTTGGATACGGAGGGCTCAGCTTGCTTGGGGAAGTTCCGTTTTCATCATTGGATTAACCCTGGTTTTGATGTACTTCGACCCTGTATTAAAGCCCATTTATTTTGAAAAGATCAATTCGAAAGCGATGCATCAATCTTTTCAAATACTAGCGTATTTTAAAGATTGGAAATCATGATCTAGCAACAGGAGTGACTGTGATGTTGAACTATCAGAATAAAAAGAAGTATTTTTTGTCAGCGGATCAGATCGTACAGTTAATCGACTCGAATGAAGGGTGTATTGCCAGCGACCGAATCACGGTGGCGTTCTGGTGCTTGATAAGGAGTAGGAGGAGCCGGATGAGTAAGGGGCGCAGCGAAACTTTTCAAGTTCTGATCGAGATTTTATGTTGAAATCATTCATGGGTCACAAATCTAAATAAATTGAACTAAAGAATAGGATGCAGGCAAGGGAGTAAAAGGATTCCGAAGAAGCGAAGCGGTCGTATTTGGCTTTCGGATTTCTACCTTAAGTAGGCCCTATACCATCAAGAAATCCGAAAACAAGAGCGATCGTAGGAACATTTTACGTACTTGCCCCATCATCCATTACTTTTTAGGAGTTATTAAATGTCAACCTAGGATCCTATCTATACGAATCACTCCAACATGTACGACGCCATGGTCAGCCGTCAGCCTGATTTATATGACATCATCAATACAATCAGAGTTTTCAAAAATTTGGACGTGCTGGATTTAGGCGCAGGGGCGGGACGATTATCGACGGTGATTGCGCCCGAGGCTAAATCTCTGATCTGTACGGATATCTCGCGTCCGATGCTGGACATCTTGGAGAGCAAGCTGCAGGGGATGAACGGTCCGCTGAATTGGAAAACCGTGGTGTCGGACCATAGGCAGCTGCCCATACCCGATCAGAGCATTGACCTGGTTGTCTCGGGGTGGAGTATTTGTTACCTGGCCGATGCGTCAGATAATCACTGGGAACAGAATCTGGAACAAATCATGGCCGAGCTGCAGCGGGTGTTAAGGCCGAATGGAACGATCATTATTTTTGAAACGATGGGAACGGGATATGAGACGCCGCATCCTCCTGAATTTTTGCAGCCGTATTATGCATTACTTCAAGACAAATACGGATTTGACTATCAATGGATCAGAACCGATTATGACTTTGGGAGTGTCGAAGAAGCCATTCATCATACGGAGTTTTTCTTCGGACCAGAACTCGTTGATCGGATCCTTCAGAATCAGTGGGCATCGGTTCCGGAATGTGCGGGGATCTGGTGGAAACATTTTTGAAGATGAGCTTAAATAGCCAAAAGGAGTGTTGATATGAACTTCCATTTGAATGAAGCCCTCGAAATATTGGAGCGCACGCCGCAAACCTTGGAACGCTTCTTATCCGGTCTATCCGAGGGATGGCTGCATAGCAATGAAGGGGAAGGAACCTGGAACCCGCTTGAAGTCGTTGAGCACCTTGTAGAAGCGGAGAAGCATAACTGGATCCCGCGGATGGAATCCATTCTTGCGGAAGGGGAAAACAATCCGTTTCCCGTATTCGACCGCTATGCCCATTTGAAAGACACGTCTGAGAGAACCGTTGAAAAGGCATTATCAGAGTTCCATACCCTCAGAATGGCGAACATATCCAAACTGAGGGCAGTCGTCAATCCTCACGATCTGGAAAAGACCGGTCTGCATCCGGAATTCGGCGTCGTGAAGTTAAGGGAGCTCCTCTCTGCATGGGTTGTTCATGATTTTACGCATATGGCGCAAATGGTTCGGGTGATGGCGGAGAGATACCGGGCTGACGTTGGACCGTGGAGTGCATATTTAGGCATTTTAAAAAGGAGCTGAGCTCTTCTGCTTTCGAAGAGCAGCCTAGCTCGCCTTAGCGTTTAACCCTAATTTGAAGGTAGGATGGTGTCGGCCATGAAGACCGGGATCGAGACGAAAGAGCATCAAGCAAGTTTAGGAACAGGTACGATGAGGGCGCTTGTCTATGAAACTTACGGACAGCCGGATGTTCTTCGGATTGAAGAGGTGGAAATCCCTAAGCCCAAGGAACATGAAGTGTTGATCGCGGTCCACGCCGCATCTGTAAACTCCTGGGACTGGGATCTCCTGCGTGGAAAACCGTTTGTGAACCGTATTGGTGGGATGCGGAGGCCCCGTTACCGCATTTTAGGTGCAGACATTGCAGGAAGGGTTATCGCTGTGGGGGCGGCCGCCAAGCGGTTTCGTCCAGGCGACGAAGTGTTTGGGGATATTTCCGGCTGCGGCTGGGGAGGGTTTGCAGAGTACGTCTGCGCTGACGAAAAAGCACTGACGCCGAAGCCGGAAGGCGTAAGCTTCGAGCAGGCGGCAGCCATCCCTCAAGCAGCGGTTCTGGCCTTGCAGGGACTGCGCGATAAAGGAAAGCTAGCGAAAGGCAGTCACGTTCTCATCAATGGAGCAGGCGGCGGTGTAGGCACGTTCGGGATTCAATACGCCAAGCTGCATGGCGCAGTGGTAACCGGCGTAGATCGGGCCGAGAAGCTGGAAACGCTGCTTTCCGTGGGGGCGGATCATGTTGTGGATTACATGAATGAAGATTTTACTGCAGGTGATAAGCGATATGATCTGATCCTCGATGTGGTCGGAAACCGATCCGTATTTGCGATCCAGCACGCACTCCAACAGGGCGGCTCCTATGTCATGGTGGGTGGTTCCTTTCCGCGTATTTTTCAGACATTATTGACTGCACCGTGGACGGCTAAGCTTCAAAAAAAGAACTTGGGATTGCTGATCCATAAGCCGAACCATGAGGACCAGTTGATCTGGAGGTCTTTGGTGGAAACGGGTCAAGTCAAGCCTGTCATTGATCGGGTTTATTCGTTGGGGGACGCGGCCAAGGCTTTTGAGTATTTCGGCCAAGGTCGAGCGATAGGCAAGGTGGTCGTTCGAATAGACAGAGGCGTTCCGGAGAAATAAGAATGTTTTAAGGAAAAACCTTGTAAATTTTAGGAATCCATATAAAATGAATTCAATGTTTCATGGGACGTTACAAAATATCGGAGGAGAAGAGGATATGATTCAGTCCATAGTTCATATCGCGCTAGTCGTTAAGGATTACGATGAGGCTATCGATTTTTATACGAAAAAGCTTCATTTTACATTAGTCGAGGATACGTATCAGCCAGAACAGGATAAGCGCTGGGTCGTCGTTGCTCCTCCGGGTTCGGCAGGTACGACCATTTTGCTCGCAAGGGCATCGAAACCCGAACAGGAACCATTCATTGGCAATCAGTCGGGCGGAAGGGTGTTTTTATTTCTGAATACGGATGATTTCTGGAGAGATTACAACGATATGATCGCCAAAGGGATCGAATTTGTGAGGGAGCCGAAAGAGCAGTCCTATGGAATGGTCGCCGTCTTTAAAGACCTGTATGGGAACCTGTGGGACTTGCTTCAATTGAAAGAAGGCCATCCGATCATGGAGCGAATGAAAGCGGGTTATTCATAAGAAGAGAAGGAGTAAGACGCTATTGAACCCAATAGGAGGATACGATGCCCGAAATCTCCAAAATACGAAGAGGAACAGCCGATGAAGCGAATTACGTAAGAAATAAATTGATTGAATTTAACTCCAAGCAAGTTCCCAATGGTATTTATGAAGAAATGAACCTGTGCATAAAGGATGAAAAGGAACACATCATAGCCGGCATAAACAGTGTGATATGCTGGAATTGGATGGAAATTGATATTTTGTGGGTAGATGATGAGCATCGTGGAAGTGGACATGGGAAAAGGTTACTGGAGGAAGCGGAAGAAATTGCGCGCTCAAAGCAGTGTACTTTCATTAAATTAAACACCTTCAGCTTTCAGGCTCCCGAGTTCTATAAGAAATATGGATATAAAGAAATGGCTGTGATCGAGAACGCACCTCTAGGAAGTAAGCATTACTACTTCATAAAAGAGTTAATCGATCATCAAGTTTAGGAACATGATTGGAATGACAACAAGCTCAGGCAACGTTAGGGCTTGTTTTTTTATACAAGTATTAATTGGTGAGCGGGTGATGTCATTGAAGATTGAACTGAAAGCTTTATCAGAAACCGACGACAGAGACATTTATGAAATGATCCATGAAATTGGACTAGGCGAGAACGGGTTTACCACCAATTTTCCGGAACATGATTTCGATCAGTTTAAAGCCAGTTTACCTAGATTGGTTGAAATTTCAGCGGGGATTAACTTGCCTGAGGGCTATGTTCCACAGACGATTTACTGGATGTACATCAATGATCGTCCAGTTGCCTATGGAAAATTGAGACATCGATTGAATGAACGCTTGGCGGAATATGGCGGACATATCGGTTATATCGTACGGCCAAGTGAACGTGGCAAGGGCTACGGAAAGCTTTTCTTGTCGGAGCTATTAAAGAAAGCAAAGGATTTTGGAATTGAAAAACTGCTACTCACCTGTGACGAAGTAAATATAAAGTCCAGGAAGGTCATTGAATGTAACAGCGGAACTCTTGAGGGAATTAATAAAGGGATTTGCAAGTACTGGATACAGCTTTAATGGAAGTTCGAGATAATGGGATCGGCATCAGGTAACCTATGTGTTCATTTGTATTTCTTTGAAGAGAGAATTTCAATGAATTTTGCAGCAGTTGTTTTGGATTTAGACGGAACTCTCCTCAACTCCGATAAACAAATTACTGACCGGAACTATAAGGCTATTCAGGATTGTTACGAGAAAGGAATGAAAATCATCTTTGCGACCGCACGGCCACCAAGAGCTGTGAGATGGTTATTACCAGAAGAACTGCTGAGGATGGGTTCAACTATTTTTTATAACGGAGCCTATATTAAATGCGAACAAACAGGAATTCATCATCATGAACCTATTGAAGCTCGAATGACCGCTGAGGTTTTGGAATATGGGTTAAGCTGCGACATGGATTTGAAAATAAGTCTGGAAGTCATGGATGAATGGCTGAGCCTTGAGGAGTATGATTATACAGCCTATATGAAGGTTCAGGAAAATCCCATCGCGAAATCGTTGGAAGAACTAAAAAAGCTGGATGCAACAAAAATTCTTTTTTACGGCAATATGGATACCAGCTCATTTAATGAGAAGCTTGCAGCCCAATTGAATGTGATCGTTACAGATCATGGAGAACTTGTTCAGATTACATCTAAAATGGCCTCAAAGGAAAAGGCTGTAGATCTACTATGCAAAAGCTTGAAAGTCCCACTCGAAAATGTGATCGCCTTTGGTGACGATCGAAATGATCTTGGATTATTTAAAGTTTGTGGTTGGCCCGTGGCAATGGGAAATGCAGTGGAAGAACTAAAGGCGTTGGCAAAAGAGGTTACGGATACGAATGATAACGATGGAGTTGCCAAGATACTGGAAAATATTCTGTAAGCATTACTTCATTGGAAATCAAATAAGGGTGGTCTGATGAAAATCGTTCATAGTTCAGATGAAGAATACACTATTTGCAAATTAGAAAGCAGGTCGACATTAGCTCATGAGATACAAACATCTTTTATTTGATCTGGACGGCACGGTTACGGACCCTAAGATAGGGATTACCAAGTCGGTACAATATGCACTGAACAAATTCGGGATTCAAGAGGATGACTTAGATAAGCTGGAGCCGTTTATCGGTCCCCCGTTGAAAAATTCGTTTATGGAAATCTATTCTTTTTCAGAGGACCAGGCGCTGCAAGGCGTTGAATATTATAGGGAGTATTTTAGGGAACGCGGAATATTTGAAAATGAGTTGTATCCCGGGATGCAAAACGTGCTGAAGCAGCTGCAGGACGACGGATTTACGCTGTATGTCGCCACCTCTAAACCGAAAGTGTTTGCGGATGAGATCCTGAAATATTTTGAAGTAGACCATTACTTTGAATGGGTCGTTGGCAGTCATCTGGATGGGACGCTGTCCGACAAAACCGTGCTTTGATGCCACAATGGCAGCTTCTGCATAGAAGCAACGAGCTTTTCCCGGCCGAGATTATCAGGATGGAAATGGCTGACGCCAGGGCCTTAAAGCGGCTCGGATGGGAGCAAAACTTTGACTGGGGCGTCTATTTCCGGCCTAACGAGAAGTCCGATGCGTATAAGTTATTGGCCGTGGGCAATAATTTTATCGAGGGCGCGATTGCTTATCATATTGACGAGGACTCGGTGTTTGTCGACCTTTTGGAAAGTGCCCCAAGCAATAGGTTTTACAATAGAGATCGAGAATTTAAAAATGTGACTGATGTCCTTTTGGGGGAGGCTTGTGTTCAAAGTTTTATGGCCGGAAAAGATGGGTACGTCTCATTTAAACCGAAGACGGAATTATATTCATATTATGAGCGCAGATTTAACGCAAAGTACGGTGGTATGGGCCTTATGTTCCTGGATAACATTGCTGCCCTCCGCCTGATTAAGTTATACTATAGGTAAGGAGATGATATCCATGGTTAGAAACGCACGTTCTAAGGCAGCTAATTTTACCCGTCGATCTGTAAAACCGCCTTTATCGAAGGGTATAATAAGAAGAGCACGTACGGGATACAGTATGAACAGTGGCGTCATGATCATCCCCCCATCGTCATATGAGAGAGCTCAGTTTTCTGATTCCATGCGGAAAATCCGCGAGGAAATGAAAAATAAGCTCGGTCCTGAAGCTTACGAAGAACAAATGAAGAAATCGAACGATGAATTTAAAGCCTTAATGGCTGGTCGCGAAGTCCGCTCGTAATGAGCGGGCTTTTTTTGTGCCCTCTTTTGTTTAGCCTTCGGACCTACGAAGGGTATACAAAACACCAAAGCTACAATTATTTTATTTCCTCTTGAATATCAAACACTTGATTTAACGACACTTCTTTTTGACCTAACTTTTCTTGGGCACCATCCTGGTTAACAAATCCATATTCTGCCTCCATAATAGGGAGCATGACTTTGAAATAAACGAGTTTATTGGATATTGCTGGCTTCTGGCCATATTCTTGAACAATCTTATACGGTAAAAAGGAGAGACCTTTGTTGGTCTCTTTCTTATTCAAGTCAACTTTTCCTATCCAAGTTAAATTGCTTGCATTTTCATTAATTTTATAATATCTAATGACATCACCAGTTCTGATAAAAAAACTATCTGCTTTTCCTTCAGTGAAATAAAGAAACTGTGTCAGATCCTCATTATATTGCTTACTGATCTTTATTTCCGGTAAAAGGTCAAATCTAGGAAGCGACAACACTCCACTTCTCTCTTCAGATAATATATTACTTTCAATCTTCTCTTTTACCGCTTTACTCTGTTTTGAAACATATACAGTATTAGTGTGTGAATTCCATCCAACTGATGCACCGACAGATTCGGATATAAAGCGAAGAGGAACCATCACTCTACCTTTTTCAACTTTAACTGGATAAGAGAGATTTTTCTTAACATTATTAATTAACGCGAATTTGTCGCCTACCTGTAGAGAAATGTTTGAATCTGAAGATTTTAAATTAAGTGTTTTTATTGCATTATTCCAAGTTATGGTCACACCAGGGAAATTCGATACAATATTAAGCGGGACTACAGTGGTGCCGCTGTCAATGTAACTTTGGGCACTTGTAGCTGGTACTCCATTGACGATTAAATTAAGATTTTTCTTGGCAGATACGCTACCTGAAAAAAGACTAAGCGCAACTGCAGCGGAAAATAAGGTGTAAGCTATTTTTTTCACCTCAAAATTCCTCCTTTTTATGAATATTAATCTTGCAGTTATAATATTAGACGCTAAAATGGGTTCAACAGTTGCCTCAATTAATAGCATCAATTGTTGAGAATCATCCTAAAGGAAATGGATTTTTTCCGGTATACTGTATTAAGTAGGAAAGTAGAATGGAGCTCTTAAAAGAATCGTAGATAGCATTAAAAAGATATGTGGTATGACCGAACTGTGCGCATCCGCAAGCAAACGGCCTCTAGACGCATCGGTGCGCAGAGGCCGTTTGAATTGTTTTTTCCTGGATTGCTCCCGATTTTATTGGGGGAGAGCGCCCCAGCAACTATGGCTGATCTCTTTGTATTGGTTGCTCAAGCTCTGTATGACCCATTAGACTATCGAGACGTTTACCATCCACCAACAACTCGATATTTTTTACTTCATCAAATTGAAAATATGTTCTTTTGAGTACTTCTAATGCTAATTGTTCTGGTCCTGAACCTAATCTTGCATCGTCTGGAATGTGTATATCAATTGTTACTGTATCTTCATTGAACGATACTGAAATCAATTCAATCTTATTCCACAAAGATATTTTTTCAGGATTCGTATTTTCTTGCAATGCTTCAAATATTTCATTGTCATTATTGAAGGAAAGCTCGTACTCTTCCTGCTCAAGCTTTTCCACCTGAGTATCAGTAAAATAAACCTCGATTTTTTCCGTTTTAGTTGTGTCCTTTTCTGTTATTTCATTAGTTCCAACTGAAGTCTGAGTATTTCCTTTGGATTCTTGTGTTTTTTGGCCGCAGCCTATTCCAATAACGATTAGTAGTGAAAGCAATAGTACACAGCATATCTTCTTCATCAAAGTGACCTCAATCCTCCTGGGGACTTTTTTACTCGATGTTCAAATATTCTTTGATACCGTCAACAATGGCTTGAGCTGCTTTATACTGCACAGTATCAGACATCATTGCCTTTTCATCTGAAGCATTACTTAGGAATCCAACCTCTAACAGGACCGCTGCCATCTTTGTTTCCCGAATAACTTGAAGACTAGTGTTCTTTACACCACGGTCTTTCAAACCCATGGCTTTAACTAGCCGCTTGTGTATAGCTTCTGCCAGTTGTTTACTGCTGCTTCGCTGATAATAATGCGTTTCTGTACCTGTAGCCTGTGGAGACTCGAGCACGCTGTTTCCATGAATAGATATGAATGCATTAGCGTTTAAAGTATTGGCTAGTTGGACGCGTTCTGTTCGGGTAGGGTATACGTCACTATCGCGAGTCATGATGACTTCAATTTTAGGTTCTTTCAAAAGAAGTTCCTGGACTTTTAGCGCAAGTGCGAGGTTAAAGTCTTTTTCGTGTTTATTACTAATGCTTGTTGTTCCCGGATCACTGCCCCCATGCCCCGCATCAATAACTACGATCTTTCTTTTTTCCTCATCTGCAGAAACGGGGGGCTGCGAATCACTGCCGGTTCCACTTAGATCAATAATCAGTTGATCACCGATAATTTCTTTATGATATTGAACGGGAATGTCATTATTTAACTCAACAACAATACGGACTAGATCAGGATCTGTACCAAATAGGGAATATCTAACATCGGATACGTCCGATTGTCCGCTTACATCCAATTTACCAGCCATTTCTGAATCCAGCGGCTGAGTTAAAGTACCAAACGTCGTATTAGGTAAATCTACGACAATCCGATTGGGGTTAGCTAATGTAGAGACCTTGGGGGTTGCCTTTCCATCGATGCTTACAATGAGCTGATGGTTCAAATAATTAATCTGATTTACACGAGCTAAAGATTCCTCACTATCACCCTCCGTTTCGGGTCCTTCAGATGGATCAGGATTTTGTTGGGGACTTGTTAGGTAAATAACCTTATTCTTGTTATCCCAGTTTACGGAGAGTCCCATCTGTTCACTTACGAAGCGAATGGGAACGACCACGCTTTTATTGATGTTTTGAGGAGCTGTATCCAGCAATACGAGTTTGTCATCCACCTTGGCCTCTTTTTTGCCAACGGTTAAAAACATTGCTTTTGAGTTTTGCTCAATTTTAGCGATATGTGCCTTTTGATTCCAGTCCACTTGAAAATTTAAATTTTCAGCTACCACTCGTAACGGAACCATCATGTAATTATTAATTATAGATACCTTCACATCTGCAGGTAAAACCAGTTCTTGACCATCTAATATCATTTTAGAATGACTAGAAGCAGCATTGCTTTGGTTTGGTAACAAGATCAAAAACAACAAGGACAAAAAAAACACAAAAATAGACCTTTTCATTCTACACCTCTATATTGTTGAAAATATTTTTATTGAATTCTAAATCAAGTAGCTAACCTACGAACTTTAAAGACGTATACAAATCTAGAAAATCACTGTTGACCAATAAACGAAACGATAAATTCCAATCGCAAGTATACTCTTGAGATTGGAATCTAATAAAGTTAGATTGGATAAGACCAAATTATCCGGAGAGTACTATGTAACCATTCTTAGCAGATATCACCTCTTTTTTTCCTGAAATTATTCCATAATAATACATGATATACTAGTTATAGACAAAATAGGGATATATTTAATAAAAAATGCGATGAAGGATTAATTTAGAGCTCATATATTAGCTGACACTGAAAAGGCGTTATTTGTTGCATTTGCGCAACAAATAACGCCATTTAATAATTCAAGCAATGCTAGCATTAATTTATATTAATTGAGATCCGCTTATTTCCATCAATATAGTACCATTCATTATAACCAGCAGAAATATCCGTTACATAATAGTGATTAGGTGTAGAGTACAATCGAAGACCACTTTCTCCAATTTCGTCTTTTCCTTTTCCATCCAACGTTAATTTGACCATCGTTTTCTGTCCGTGATTACCATCATTCCCCTCGTTCAACAATATAAATTTATTGTCTACATCTAACGAGAAAATGTTGTTTTTTTCTGACTGGTAAATAGCTTTTTTGTCAGTAGCATCAAAATTCATTGAATAAATACTTCTATGGTCATGAAAGTATATTTTTCCATTTTGTATTATTGGTTCAAGTGTAGTTTCACTAGAAAAAGTATATAATTTCTTCTCCTGTGGATTTAAAATATTTGTTTTGAAGAGTACATTTTTACGCATAAAGAATAAATCATTATTAACCACGTTAACCAACGTTCCATCATTAACAACGGATTGTTTCTGTGATCCGTCTCTCTTCATTTTATAGATACGATTACCTTCATCGTTATAATAAAGCCAATCACCAACTAAAACTAGTCTTGTTCCACTGCTCGATAGCTTTTGAAGTTGATTATTGCTTAAATTCAGTTTGTAAATCCCATTATCAACGAAATAAATATTGTCTGAATCTAAGTTTAAATATGTCGCCGCATTAGAAGCAATTTTAATTTGCTGGGTTCCATCTGGTTTCATCTTATAAAGACCATCTTTTGTGGAAGGAGTAGCAAGGCTTTCTTTATAAGATAAGTAGACCCAGTTATCAATTCCAGCAATTAAACCTCCGTTGGCTAAGTTACTTGCTGTATTTCCGTATTCCCCTGTTGTAAGAGGAGGATTCTGATCTTCTTCTTCCGGGACTTGCTCTCCAATATACACAGTCTTACTCTCATTATTCCAATTTATTTCTTTACCTAAAAGTTCACTAATACTGCGAAGAGGGACATAAGTTACACCTTTATAATTAAAGTTATCAGTATCTACGTGTTTGCCATTCACCATTATTGTTACGGAATTAAAAAGTGCAGAAATATTTGTTTCAATTTTTTTCGCAGAAACAGAAGACGTATTAAAAACAATAGCTGCTCCGGTAAATCCAATAACTAATCCGAGAAAAAGCTTTTTCAAATGGTTCCTCCTTCTTATAACATGAATTATTTTTAAAAAGTATGTGTCATATTTATGACGGTAAAAGAAGAGTAAAAGTTTCGGTAAAATAGTCCAATGTCCTCAAATAAATTCCTAGCAGGATACGGCGGCTGCTGGATTATCTGTATCTAGTACAAGCATCTGATAGTATTTTTTAGCCTCTGCAATAACCGAGTCCATTAGCAAACGTTCTATAGTACATACTTAATTTTGATATAGTTGGTGTATATAGTAGAAAACTACTCTTCAGAGAGGGGGGATGGAGATCCAAACAAAAAAGATAATTCAAATTTTTTTTACTGTTTTATATTCTATCTGGGTGTTTTACATATTGAGTAATGGTGAAAAACTGGGAGGATGGCTTATCCCTATTATTGTGATGATCGCATTCGCTTTATTTTGGGAGGGCTGGATATATTTAATTATGTCCACACTTTTGATGTGGGTAGTATCTGTACCTTTATGGTGGTTTTTGATCGAACGTCATGAAAATTATCAAAGAGCAGCCAATTTTAGTGGCTCATTGCCCTTGATTATTCTCGCTTATGCAGGTTGTGTACTTATACCTCAGATAATTATATTAGCAATCAAAAATTTCATTATAAATAAACTAAGAGAACGAAGGTAAGGAAAAATGGATTATAAACATTTACCAAGAGTGTTGTCTTTTATGTTTCCGGGTATGGGGCAAATTCTCCTTAAAAAGTGGTTAACGGGTATTATTTTCATCTTTATTCATGTTTTTGTAAGTGTGATTATGCTTATGATCTTCGTGAGAGTTATCTCCTATTACAAAATTTACCCTGACGGAGAAATTGTACGACCATGGGATATGTTCATTGTGTGTCTTTTCGTTTTAATCTTGAATGGGATTATTTCGATTATCACTGCTCGTCCTGCTGATTCAGAATAGCTGCGTAACCTAAATCAAACACAGTTCAGTTCATTGTCCTCGTTTTCGTTCACCTCCTTACAAATATATATATTCCAGCACATAAAAAGCTTAGGTAAAAATTGGAGTACGAGTGATAGAGAGAGACTTCCTGAAAAGGAAGTCTTTCTTGCTATAGATAGGGCTAAACCCTAAACTGGTGAAGGCTTCCCTTATTTAGGGAAGCCTATATGTTATAGGGAAGCCTATATGTTATATTGAGGAATTTTTACTCTTAGCTATTGGACGTTTTATTTCGGTATCATATACCGCTGTCTTGGTTAGTGTCTTCCCATCTATTTCTGCTAGGGTTCTGAAACGTCGATTGGGATCGTACCCGACTCCACCAACTCTTGCCTCCCCGTAACGATCTTTTTCGGAAAGAATATTGTTCAGGTAACTCCGATTAATTTTTTCAAATTCTTCATCTCCAAAAATCCAGTATGTCAAAAGAAAACTTTACATAAGTTTTAACCTTGGCCGCATTACGTGTCGCTGCGGTAGTACCCCTGTACAGCAGCCGTCATTGGATCGTCGAAATTTCACCTGAAACTCCATTAGCCACCATTCTATTACTTTATAGTAGATACCGGCTGGAGAGTGCTTTGCCATTGGGTTTTAATATGTGTCGAAAAGCATGCTTTTTGGAACAACTAGAAAGGGACTGTTTCCTTGTTCCAAAATGTCCTAAAATATATTTAGAAACATTCCAGTTGTAAGATGGGGATTTTGGAACAGAAAATAGTAAAGAGGGTACAAAAATGAAGATCGGATATGGCCGGGTTTCGGTAAAGGATCAAAATCTAAAGAAGGCTGCTCGTAAAGTTCAGGGAATTGGAAATCGAAGATCGTTTTATATTTATTGATAAAAAAAGCGGTAAGGACTTCGATCGGCCACCTTATCAAGCGGCTGTACGAACAAGTATCCTTCTATTCCATTTCTCTTACTAGCATGATACTCTAATATTGGTAATTATTGTAGAACGATAGGAGAGTCTGTCGATGTCGGTAATAACTATTCCGGTGAGGGACTGCTTCAAGACAGCCGAGCTAGGAACGCAACTGGTCCCATCTTTTCCATTCTTAAATACTACGAACGATGCGGCGATCCGATTGATGAGATTGCAAAGCAAAGCAGAGCTCACCGCCGATCCTCACAGGGGCGTTTATACGATTTCAACAACTCATTTGTCCAAGTGCAGAGAAGTGCTACGGCTGGCTAGGAAAGATCGCATGGAGCTACTCGTCACGCCGGAATATTGTATTCCCGCTGTCTTGATTACCGAGATGTTAGAGGATGAAGCATTACAGCCTCGTCCCGGTGCGCTCTGGGTTCTGGCATGCGAGGGAATGGCATTAGATGACTTCTATGGACATATAATGCGGTGGAGAGATATTGCTGAGGTGGGGCTACGTGCTGTAGAAGGGAGCCATGAGATCGAATTTGTCAATTTTATTCTCTATGTGTTCCGTTCGGCCGATAACAGCAGGATCTGCTTGGTACCGCAGTGGAAAATGCAACGAATGAGTGATCAACGCTTCGTATGTGAAGGGGCTGGATTGTCCGTTGGGAATAAGGTTATTGTGTTCGGAGAGGCGGCAGCCAATCAGCTATTCACTATCGTGTGTGCCGATGCGTTCAAGCCAGGTATCACTACCTCCAGCTTATGGTTTCCAAATCAGGAGCAGAGAAGATATATTGTACTTCATCCCCAGTTAAATCCATCACCGCGTCACCCAGAGGTTACCCAATTTAGGAGCTCATTGTTCAGTACAACCGCGGGGAGAGATCTGATTTATATTACGGCGAATTGGGCGGAGGGCACGACCATAACCTCTCAGGGAAGCACACATCGTTTAGATAGCCCATGGTCCACGATCTATCGTAGGTTCATCAATTACGGAGGGGATCAGGGTTGGCTGGATCAGCTCAGGGAAACCCGAAAGCATAACTATGCTCACGGACTTGGATTGGGATTCACCGAACAGCGGCATAAGGTATGGTACGCTCATAAAAAGGAGCATGCTCTACAAATTCATCTAGTCAAGCCATATGACGGTGGAGCAGAAATTGCCCAGGCGAGGGAAAAGGTGAAGATGATCCGAGCGTTCGTAGCTTCAGAGGATCAGCATGGCTGGGTAGAGAGCGAGCTTCCCTTCGAAGAATTGCTTCCTACCAGTCTCATAACAGAGGCGACGAATGAATTTAGTCATATCAATACCTTAGATATTGAGCAGCGGGACAAGCTATTTGGTTATTCACTAGGTCACCTTGAAAAGGGACAGCTCGTGCTTACTGCTTATGAACGAAGCGCTAGAATGAGCTACCATATTGACGCCCAATGTGAGCCTGAACGCCAGCGCAGTGCCGAACTGCTCGTTCGGCTCATCCAGCGACTGAAGCAGAAGGATAAGCTACCGTGGGTGACGCAACGATTCCGCGGAAAGTTCCTATATAAGCCAGCCAGCCAAAAACCGCTAAACATCATACCAGAGTCCGGGAATGAGCGTGAAGGGGTATTGGTTATCTATACGGATCGGCCCAATGAGATGAAGCAGCTCGTCGAGTCTCTCATAAAAGAGGATTGGTTTCTAGAGAACCGCATCAGCGTATTGTCACAGAATCACCAGGGTGACGGGTTAGAGTACCCTGAATACAGCGATGAGTTTACCTCACCCGAGCGCAGCAGCCATAGCACCGATTATACCCATGGGGGCCGAATGTATGGAAGCCATAATTAATTATATAAGACAAAGCGGATTAATTTTTCTCCAACAGCATCAAGTAAAGGAGTATTCCGAAAACGTTGGAACGGTAGATGTGTATGAAGCATTGCACCGCTGGAATAGAACGGTAGTAGCCAAATATATTTTGATTCCGGTAACAAGCCAGTTGCTCTCGGTAATTGCCCGCGAGGAGGAAAGCTTTCGAGAGTTTGAAGATCATGTCGTCGCTCCGTTTTATTTCCGCATGAAGGGGGATTGGAGTTGGAACTTATATATTTGCTTCGTGCTGTCTGAGCATGATGAGAATGCCATTACGCTAGAGCAGTTGGACCTGATCCAACGAGGCAAACGGTTTGGCAAAAAAATTTTACTAAAAGAGGACCAAGTAGTGCAACAACTACCCGTAGCGAGGTTGCCCGAACAGCTGGGCAAAGCAACGGTAGATGACCCTCTGCAAGATTGGGTGAGTGCTCTGGCACCTCACGACCTGTTGTTCTGTCTAGATAGTAACAGCCCTAAGAAGATGGAGGCTTACTTGGACCTCGAGCTGGTTTCGGAGGATGCCAGACGCTACGAGTATACGGATGCACCTACGGTGGTCAGGCCCAGGGGGCCGATCGGTGTAGTGAAGATGGGGAATAAATTCCGTCCCCATGTGCTGGCGAATACGTCACGACTGTCCTTCGCCCAAGTGAATCTGCTCGAAGGTCCCAATGGAATGGGCAAGACCTCCATTCTGGAAAGTATTGAGTTGGGATTCACCGGGGATATCCAGCGTAACCTGCTGGCGGGGCTGGATATATCCGAGGACTGGGATGGAGCCTTGGAGTTTGTAGGTACCGAAGAGAGCTTACACGGCGTGCCGAGTGGGGAGGAGCGAAAGCTTCGCGAGGCCGCTTACTATCAGCATAAGGTTGCTCCCCGTAGAAATAGCCAACTCAACCGTGCTTTTCACCAATATAACTATTTTTCTTCGGAAAAGATTCATCAGTTCTGTTTCAATGCGAGCCAGAAGATAAACTATCGGGGAGCATTTGCACGAGTAATTTTCGGTGAGCAGTTAGAGCGGCATGAGCAATGCTTGAAGGGGTATAAGACAGAATTTGAGAAGGCCGAGCGTCGGCTCCGTAAAGAAGTGCAGCAGCTAACAGACCGAGTGGAAGTAGCCAGTCAGCAAAGTAGACACGCCAGTGAACTCCTGGAGAGTCGTATACATACAGCTGCGGAGGCGATGGTTGGCTGGCTAAAACATATTCAGTCCAGTTATCCTCAACCCGATACCCCTTATGGGACGGCTCAGATAGAGGAATGGTTCCAGCACATTCAGCCCTACCTTCAAGAGCTGGACCTAATAAGTGGAGCGATTGCCAACCTCCAGCTGGAGAATATAGACTCCATGACACAAAGGAATGCTGCCCAGAAGCAGCTGAAAGCAGAGGAGATTGATCTAACCGAGCGATTATCAAAGCTTCAGCGTGAGTTGCAAATGATACCAAGCTCAGATGAGTTCGAAGCACGATTGCGCTTATTATGGACGGATTTTGAGACTTCACATTTAAGGGAGGACTTATTGAATGAGCTGAAGGCCCGGCTCTCTAGCTATGACTACCTATATGATCAGCCCGGGTCAAGAGCCATGAGGCTACAGATTAGTAAGAACTGGCATGAATTGAATGATACGCTGAGACCGCTTAGAGACGCTTGGAGCTTATATGAGTCGCTTGTAGCAATTCCCCTCCTGGACATATCAGATACGGAGTTCGAGATACAAAGGCATGAGGCATATGATGCGCTGTTGGAGACTAAGGGGCAGATGGAGGAGCTGGAGCAGCAAATTCAGAAACGAGAGCAGGTGACGACAAAGCTCCAGCAGATGCAATCTGAACTCAAGTCCACTGCCCGTTCGTATCTACATAGCCATCCGGAGGAGTCGAGCTGTCCCCTCTGTGGACATGACCATCAATCTACGCAGCTATTGCTTCAGGCGATTTCAGCCAATCTGAAGTCTGAGGATGACTCCTTATCTGAGCTGTTACAAGAGGCAGCGAAGCTGGAACTGAAGCTGAGAGGAGCCGAGCAGACGTATAGTCGTTATCACGAGGAGTGGAGTTTACGGACAAAACTTCGAAAGACAGGTCTGGAGCTACGAAAGCATGAAGGCCTAGAAGAGGCTCGCAGTCTTTATGAATCCCCATCCGCACACGAGGTACAGCATGCTCTCCGCCTGCTCAACACGAGGCTTCAATTACTATTGCAGCAGCAAAAGGAGCTAGAGGAGCGGGGCTTGGAGTTGGAGAAGGGGGGGATTCAATTAGCTGCGGTGGAGAGTCTAGAGGAACTGAGGAGGTCCCCTGAGCTGGTCTCCTACTATGAGAATATAACAGCGGACGAAGATACATATCATAGCCTTCATTCCTATCTAGGTCAAATCATAACGAACACAAGCCATGAGGTAGAGCAAGCGAGGGGCAGGTATGTCCAGTTCAAGGCACAGGTAGCTGCATGGAAAAAACAAAGGGAAGAGCTGGAGTATCAATTGACGGAGACACAACAGCGTACCTCACAGCTCGTTGTAGCCCTTGAGCAGCTTTCCAGGTTATCTGAAAATTACTCGAGGCTATTGAAGAAAAATATTATGCTTCGTGAAGAGCAATCCTGGGGCGAGTGGCGAAGAGGCTTCGAAAAGCTGATTGAGGCCTCGAATCGCCTGGGTAAAGCGCTAGAGCCGAGAATCCTCCAGGAGCAACAGGAGCGAGATCAGCGGGAGCTTCACGAGCAGCTGAACATTGCTCGTCAGAGGCTTGAGCGTTGTGAAGCAGCTGTCCATGTATTATCTGAACTCAGGGAGCTCGCTGCATATGGAGAGGCATTCGTTAGAAGTAATTTTGACGCTATTAGCAGTATGTTCGTTTCGTTACACTCGCCTAATGAATTTGAGCGGCTGGAATGGACGGGGGATGACATGGTGGCTGTGCGCAAGGGCAGCAGAACGAGAAGCCATATCTACCAGCTGAGCACGGGGCAGCGGACATCTGTCATCCTTGCTATATTCTTCATCATGCACCTAGTTATGGATACTGCTCCACCGTTCTTGCTATTAGATGAACCTGTAGCACATATGGATGATCTCAATGTCATTGGATTATTAGATTTTTTGCGCCAGTTGACCATTACCAGGGGGACACAGCTGTTCTTCACTACCGCTAACCCGCAAATTGCGGTGCTGTTTCGCCGGAAGTTTAGCTTTTTAGAGGATAAATTCCGGATATTCCAGTTACGTCGTGATGTGGAGGGACCGCTTCGCATAGGCATAGGCTACTTCAAGCCGTATGAGGAGAAATTGATTACAATTAACACCATGAAGTAAGTAAGAAGGAGCAACCGTTCAGATGGCTAGATGGAAGGCTTATTTTTCTTTTAAATTATGGTTGTATTCGTTTCGGTTGAAAAAATTCTTAGGCTATTGGCTGGCTGTTTTTTCTGTCATTTGGACGTTTACCGAGTTTTCAGGATATTTTTTCACAGCAGTCGACGGCTCACCTTGGAAACCTAATGTATGGGGTGTTATCGGCTTAGGAATTGTGGCAGCGATCTGGATGAGCAGACCGCTCCTGCGACGAACGGTGCTGTTGCCTGATCAGGAGGTGATGCTGGAAATCGACATCAATGATATGTATGCACGGCAGGATGGCGCATGGATTATTCCATGCAATCGTTGCTTTCTGCACTCCCATATCGATGAGCAAGCGATCGTTGTGCAGTTCCGCAACCGATTCTTCCCAAGCCCGGCGGACTTTGACCAGGTTTTAGCTCAGGTGCTACAGAACGTACCCTATGAGCTAGACACAGTAAGGGGAACCCAGGTGAAGAAATATCCTATCGGCACCGTAGTCCCGGTTCAACTTCATGGAACCCGCCAGACGGCATACCTACTAGCGACCAGTGAGCTCACTTCGCAAGGTAAGGGTGATCCAAATCTGAACCACTTGGAGGACTCACTGAAATCCTTATGGTCCTATATCGCGGAAAATGGAAATACCGAACCGATTATAATACCTATTCTCGGTAGTGGACGTCACCGTCTAGTTGTTAGTCGCTACGTCATCATAGGCATGATAGTAAAGTCATTCCTCGCTGGGCTTGCTCAGCGCAAATTTACAAAGCGATTGACAATTGTCATGCAGCCTAAGGCCTTTATACATAATCAATACAATCTAGACGAAATCGAAAGCTATTTCTCGTGCGCAGGGAAGTTCGAGTTTGACAGTAAGGGCTTGTAATATCCTCACATGGAGGGTTTAAGGGGCTATTTACAGCACAGCGGTGGAACTGATCCATCGCTTTTGTTGTAGGTAGAGAGTGGCTTCACTTTGCCAATCACTCTATAAGTCAGGATTGAAGGAAGCTCGAATTAGTGGCCCCTATGGTATAATATGGCTCTTACGAGCACACCTTGAGTGGGCGCACCCTCCAAAGGAGGTGCTGCGAATGAACATTTCGTTTGGTGAGATACTAAAGGAAAGCTGACTCCATTAATTCTGTAAAACAGCGAATGCACTTTCTGCGTCTCAGTGAGTGGTTACTGACACATTCTGAAGTGATGCTTTAAGGGACGACGACGCCCAGCATTTATTAGAATTAGGGACGCAAAATCAAGGTTTTGATTTTGCGTCCCTTTTTGCTTTACATTATGATTAATTGGAGGAATGACCATGTCAGATGATTTATTATTGAACAAGTTTCCTGATCCAACGTGGGCAAGGCTCGGATTTCCCGAACAACCTAATTTTCATGATTCTGGTCAAAATATTGGAATTGTTATAATTGATAAAATTTCTCCTCATGATAAAATAAGGCACTTAGGATCGCGAATTAAATATATTACTGTCAATGATGATTTATCTATTGTTGTAAGAAACATAGCGTTTGAAACTCCGTCCGACAGTCATGATGATAGCGGAGAGCACGGTTTGATGACTGTACTCGCGTTATCACATGAACCATTCGAGGTACAAGGAAAATCATACGTGGGAATTGCACCTGCAGCTAATTTTATTGTTCTCGATCATGGTGCATTTAAAGATGGGGAAGGAGAACGTTTAAAAAAGGGTATTGAATGGGTCCTAACCAATCAGAATGAATGGAATATAAAAATTATCTTGAACATGGGATGGCATGCTCAAGATAATTTGGTGCTTCTAAAGAATACCTCTGAAAACTCAACTGTACAAGCACTTAAATCAGCGGTGGACAAAGGCATACTAGTTATTAGTTCTAATGGAAATACACGACTTATTAATATTCTGCCTCCGTACTCCTTTTTAACAGTTGGAGGTTATAATGACCGTGGGAATGCAAATCGTTCCATGCATTTACCTTACCCAGACGAGCCATACGGGCGAAACGCTGATGGTCATTTTAGACCTGATGTTTTAGCCCCAAGAGTTTACCTGACAATCCCCTTTTACGAAGGTAAAGAAAATATAGATAGAGTATCTTATTATTGGGGGACTTCGGGCGCAGCTACACTTGTCGCTGGTGTTGCGGCTTACCTGTTTTCGATGTTCACCAATCTTAATCCTGCAACCTTACGTAGTGCTCTGATAGAGTATGGCGACCCTATAGTGGGGTACGACTATCCTGCACCAAGAGTGAACGTGGCTAAAGTCGTATATGCTCTAAAAAAAGGCATGCAATCAATGGATCTCCAGGAACATTCTGATTCATTACAAATAAAAGACGTTTATGAGGCGATTAACTCTGTTGATGATATCGAAAAAGGATTAGCACTATCCAACTTGGTCCAGCATCAGTTGTGTCCTAGGGATGAATTATGGCGCTTTACCCTAGATAAATCGCCAGTAATTAGAAAAATAGCAGTTTATGCTCTAGGCAAACCAATAAACAATGAGGAAAGGAGGGTATTTTGGAATCGTATTATTGGAGAAAAAGAAGGGGGAGTACGCGGTTGGTATGCTTATGGGCTTCTACAGGATGCAGAGAAGAAGGAAGTTGCTAAGTGGATTTCATTATCTACTGATACGAACTGGACGGTCCGCTGGTGCGTGAGTGAATACCTAGCCAAGTTTCCTGATACCTTCCCAAAACTTGAAAAAACATATGATCCTGATCTAATAAAATCGAAGGCTTTGCCTATACAGGAATGGTTAAATATAAACAAATGAAGAGCGGGATGCTATAGGCTGAAAGCAAAACGTGGTAGTGCTGGTCAGGTGTGATTTAGGAGGTGTGTAATAATGAAGAAAAAAAATATTATTATGACTGCGGTAATACTTTCTGCACTTGCTCTACCCACGTTTTCAGCAGTAAATGCCGCTGATACTTCCCCTGAGAACACAACACCTGCAGTGGGAGATACAATTCAAGCAATACCTCCAGTCTTGGAGACAGCTGATACTTCGATCGATCAAAATGCTCTTGGTCGATTTAACATGAAACTCAATAAACCAAATGGTATTGCCGCACAAGCGGTAACGATATCGGAAAGTGATGCAATTAAGGTTGCATCAGACTATTTCCCTTTATCATCATCTACAAATAGTATTAAGGCGGAATATCAGCTTTTAACTGCCCCGGATATTCAACAATTTTCAGAAGATGCAATTCGCAAAAACGGTAAGCTGAAGGAAAATGGCTTGAATGGAACCCCTGTTATAATTGTCACATTTAAAGGTGTTTTCTTCTCCTCGGCTGGAGGAAATATTAAAAATGGTACAACGGAACATGTAATGTTTACTGAAAATCATGTTGTTGTTGATGCTTCTTCTGGAGAAGTACTATTTTCCTTTAGTTACCAATGATTTTTTTGTTTTTTTTTCATAGCCCGAACTCATCTATGATGAGTTCGGCTTTTTATTTTGAAAATAAACCAACCCCCTATGCTTAAGTAGAAATGAAAGTTATTTTGGGATCCAGACGAGGAAACTCCTATTTTTTCGTCGTCTTCTCTATACAGAATATGACGAGATTTGGTAAAATGGGAAAAGCAAACCCGCATGGCACCGTTTCTTAACGGCCAAAAAACTCGTCATATTCTATATTAAAGAAAAATGGTGATGATATGTTTGAAGAATTTCTCTTCTATTTAAAGGGAAAAGGGATATCCGATCTGACGATCCGAAATTACGTGACCAGCTGGCAGCGATTTGTAAAATGGATCCAACAAGAGCAATCCCAATACATGTTAGAAGCCAATCCGGTATTTGCCACTCAGAAGGATATATCCGATTTCAAAAGATATCTTACCCAAGAGGGCGGAGGACGTCATGGTCAGCCGGCAAGACCGGGGACGCTGCAGATCACGTTTGTTCATCTGAATGCGATTTTTCGTTTTTTCGCTGAAAAAGGGTACATACCGGATAATCCGGTTCAACCCGTCAAAAAACCGCCTGCGGCACGGCGCATGCCAAAATGGCTTGTGCGGAATGAACAAAATGCACTTTTGCGGGAAGTACGAAATACTGGTGGCAAAAGAGATAACGCCATTATCCTTACTCTCCTGAGAGTAGGGCTGCGGGTTCAGGAGCTGTGCGATCTGAAAAAGGCTGACTTGGAAATGAGTGAGCGAAAAGGGATGGTCTATATTCGGGCGAAAGGAGATAAAGATCGAGAGGTCCCTTTAAATGCAGAGGTCCGTGCGGCCCTTCAAGCTTATTTGAATGAACGTAACGACAGCAGCCCGTATGTATTTGTCAGCCAGCGATCGGAGAAATGCACGACACGAGCCATTCAGCATTTGATCGAAAAATACCGGGCGCGTACTCAGATTAAGCATTTGACTTGTCATGCCCTAAGACATACCTTCGGGCATGACCTTATCACAGCTGATCCGCCGGTTCCCCTGGATGTGGTTGCTATGCTGATGGGACATTTCAAAGAAGATGGAACTCCCAATATTGAAATGACCATGATTTATACAACACCAGGCTATGATGATTTAAAAAAGGCCGTTGAATCCATTGGTTGGAACTAAATTAATGTCTCTGGTCATCAAACATGAGAAGATGGAAAAGCGGTGAACGACATCAAAGGAGCAGTAACTGCGTTACTACTACTGTGCCAATCGTGGCGATTCTGCCGCGTACCAGAGCCACAGGCATTAGCCCAGTATCGCTAAAATAATAAGATGACTGATAGTTAAATAGCGCAAGCGGGCGGTCAATTTCACGAAAAGAAATATTTTTAATTTTTAAGTGTAACTTTTTTTTTGATTAAAGCGTGGTAATGGTGTAATTGAAATTGAACTGAGGTGATATCAGTGTGAGCGTCAAAATCGAAGACGTGTACCGTATGCATATGAACGAAATCTATAGATACTTGTACAGATTGACAGGTGACAGCGGTATCGCTGAAGACTTGACGCAGGATACATTTATTCAAGCTCTTAGATTTTTGGATCTTTATGTTGAAGGAAAAGTTAGACCTTGGCTATTTAAGGTTGCCTACAATACGTTCATTGACTGGTATAGAAAACGAAAGAGAGAAAATCGTTTAGCACCTTCTTTTGAAAATGTTCAAAATGAAATGTCTTTAGGTTATCAGAGCCCAGAAGAAAATATATTGAGCAAAGAAATATGGGAGACATTTGCAAAAATAATTTCAATTTTTCCTTGGAAACAAAGGCAATCTCTTCTTTTGTTTTACGCGCATAGGTTTAGCTATGACGAAATAGCTGGAGTACTGGATATTTCATTATCTGACGTTAAAATAGCTATCCATCGTGGACGGAAAAAATTAAAAGAATCTTGGGGGAGCGAAGAGGATGCATAACGATGAAGAGTGGGACCATAAAATCAGTGAAATGTTAAATAAAGCTAATGATATTGATGAAACAAATCACCAAAGTTTATCAAAAAATGGTCTATCTGAAGATGTGCAAACAAGTATTCTTAAGCGTGGTAAAAGGAAAAACCGGATTACAATTATTCTTCTATCACTTACAACACTCATTGTTGTCGCATTATTAGTTGTTGCGTTTCCGTTCTCGAATTCCATTTTTATAAATCACTTATTCAAACCGGATACCCAAGATGCATTACGTGTAACCTCTGATCTTATTCAATTCACAAAGCCAGGTGTCACAGCTTCGATTTCATCTGAAAAAAATAATTTTACATCATGGGATTTCACTTTTAATTTAAAAGAACAACTCGGACTTAAGGAACAGACAGTAGGAACATTTAAAAATGAATTTACCTTTTCAAAACTCAATGGACATCTAAAATGGGCCAATGGACAACATGAGACACCGTTCTATTTTCGATTTCCGGGAGCAACCTTTTCAGAGGGAACGGGGGATTCATTAAATCCAAATGGGTGGGGAACACTTGAAAAATTACCTGAAGGGACTGTTGCGCAACTTGCAATATCTCTTAGCCGTTCAATGACACTTGATGAATATTTCAATCTCATTAAAAAGTATGATCTTAAAACAAGTTGGTTAGCTATTGATACTGGAATTGAGAAGGATTTGTCCTCAAAAAATCAATTTCTAGGTAGTGGGCTAGTCTTTGGCTATGCTCCGAATGCCTTAAATTACGGTAGTAATGACAATCCTGGGAACGATACTATCCAAGAAAACGGTGAAGGTGAACGAAGATCACAAACCTATATGAATGAGTTGTTATTTTTGATTAATCACAAAAAATGGACCGATAGCTTGTTGTCCATTGTTCAAACAGAACCCCAAACTCAAAAAGTGTCATTAGAACAAAGGTATGAGTATCTGAAAAAAAACGGGGTTAAGATGTATGGGGCAATTCTTACAGGGCCAACGAAAGAGCTACTAAAACTTAAAGAAAATAAAGATTTTAATACTCCCTTTGTAGGATCTATAGGATGGTGGAATTGGGATCAACAAAGTGCGACTGGTGTAGAATTTGATTCCTAACATATAAACTCGATAAGTTATTCTGCTCGAAAGTCCATGTCAATGAACATGGACTTTTTAAGTACCTTCATAGTTGAATACAACACGTGTACGATTCGGTTAATTTCCTAAATATTCTATTATAGGTAGGAAACCTGAACACTGATCTTGGAGTAAAAGCAAAATGCAAAGGAGGTAAGCAAAAATAAGTCATAGGACATGCTTGTTAGGTAGTGAAAAATAACTTACAGTGGAGGATATAAAATGAAATTAAAGAAGTTTATACCGATTTTGACTATCGTTGGGTTATCGATTCTTCCTATGAATGCATTCGCAGCTCAAGATCAATCAACTTCATTTGATGACGCCGATCAAGCAAAAATTCAAATGATGGTCGATAATGGGTTGTCGCAATCTGCAGCTGAGCATATTCGTAAAGTAGGAAAGATCTTAGACAAACTTCAAAAAAGTGGGCAAGTCGTTGATTTAGTTAATAATGAAGTTGTTATAAACTCGCCTGATAATAAAAGTGCTGTTCCGGGAATTTCTAAAGAAGATGAAGATTTCATCAAAAATACGTTTCAAGAAGAATTGACGAAAACACATGTCTCACATGATAAAAAGGTTAGTGATTTGCAAGAGAATATAAAGAATTATCCTGGGCGGAGTGAATATAGAATCGATTACCCTGATGGCTCCTTTATCGAAGCATCAGCAAAGTTAGAAAGAACTGATAATATAAAATATGAGAAAGTGAGCACGAATGGGAATTATCACTATGCAAACGAAGTAGAGGTAGGATCTGGCGTTTCGTATCCTGGGGATGGAACTTATAATCACACATATACTATGAACGAATCAGATAACAAGCAATACTGGGACAATGTTCAAATCGGGATAAACTATACGGTATCGAATGGTCAGCATCATGTTCATATTAATGATTATGGTCCAGACCAACATAGTGATGGTGTGGTTTTTGTTTCTAATAGTGGTGCTGGGGTTTCTGTCGCTGATACTGATTACAACGGGGATCCAACGACATGGTGCGCTGCATACAATCAAGTAACTTTTAACGTTTCGGGTAACGTTAGTGTTACGCTGTTTGGGGTATTTAGTATAGGCATAAATGGAGGCCATACTTGGACCCAAACAGCTATTACAAGAGAATCATTAGTTTCACAACATGATTACGCAGCCCATAGCTAAAAACCTAAAAACAAATTAATCTAGGCATAAAAAGAAAAGAGAATTCTAATTCTCCTTTTCTTTTTATGCCTTCCTAAGGGGAAAAACGTGAGAAAGCTCATATTACCATTTATTTGTTGCTTATTATTGTTTGTTGTTTATTTTACATTTGTAAGAGACTCTAATTCTAATTCTACTATTGTACCAGAAAATGCTTCTTGGCCCTTCAGTACTATTGATTATGCGAGCATTAATAAACTAAATAAGACTACTATTAGGGTAGCAATCATTGATACAGGAATAGACTCTTCTAAGGTGTGTACAAATGATGTTCACCTGGCTTCTTACTCTGTAGAAAACATAAATAAAAATCCGAATGACCTTCATGGTTCGATTATGGCAAACATCATTTGTAATAGTAGTTTTCTCGATAGAAAAGATAATTCGCTTAGGAAGAAACTTGAATTGGATGGAATAAACGTTGGTCACGATGATGATATATCTATTGATGCTCTAGTTGAAGGAATTCAAAAGGCAATAGATTTAAATGTCGATATTATTAATATAAGTTTAGGCGTATATAAAAATAATACCTCCCTGGAAAGAATTATTAAAACGGCATTACAAAAAAATATAATAGTCGTGTGTTCTGCAGGTAATGATTCTACTAAACAATCTATGTATCCTGCAAGTTATAAAGGTGTAATAACTGTCACTAGTGTAGATCCTAACAACAATTACATGCTTAATAATAACTTCAATAATAATATAATTGTTTCTGCACCGGGTGAAAATATTCCGACACAGATAAGTAAAGATGGAAAAAAACTTGAAATAAACGGAACTTCTGCCTCAGCAGCGCTAATCTCAAGTGCGATTATTTCATTCATGAGTATAGATCCAAAAATAAAGGAAACTGATTTAATTGAATTGTTTGACAAGACATCGAAGAGGATTGGACCTGAAAATATTTATGGTTTTGGACTGCTTGATTACAAAAAGGCATTATTAAGCTTGTATTCATAAATATCAACACATACGATCCACTTTAGTCTTGCATTTCTATCTCAGGCAGGTGAAGAGTTTAGTGAACAAATTTGCTTCTTTACAAGCAATTAAACCTCTTGAAAAAATGTTAGAGCCATATCACCTTTCTAAAAGAGAGATGGAAATCTTTTTTTATTGGATTGTTGACTTTGACTACAAAGAAATTAGTGATATTTTAATGATCAGCAAAGCTACTGTTCGAACACATATTAATAATATAAATCTGAAAATTGATTCGCACTCTAAAGCTTCCTTAATCTTGACCCTTTTACTAAAACTAGTTTCGGAAATAAATTTTTAGTATAAAGAATCGCCATCGGCCCATTAGCGGCGATTTTCGAAATTCCTGTAGGTAGCAAAAAACGGCCTCTGTTCACATCATGTTGTCCAAGAGGCCGCTTTTTCATATGATTCAAATACAATTACACAAAATCAGGATTTTGTACATATGTCAATAGATCGATTTAATGCCTAGTGACTACTGAATTTTTATTTAGTGTCATGTTTAGACAATAATGTATTAAATATTTCCTTTACCACGGGCGGGCTAATGTAAATTTTTATAGATGACTGTTTAAACCTTAAAACTGAAAACTTTTGAGAATAAATTTTATGTATATTCTGCTTTCAGCTTCCTTTACTAGGATTATTAATACAATTTTTACTACTTCTATTAAGGCAGTTTCTTGATTAGACTATTGGGAAATAATCACTTCACCATTTTTGAGGGTAATCGTGTCCGAACTAGCGTTTAACAGATAAATGTAGTAGGTACCTGGATCCGAAATGGTTAATTCGTATTTTCTCTCGAGTTTATCAAATATTTCACCCTTATTTAATATTCCATCTTTAATGACACCAATCATCAAATTTTGGTGAGTTACCACCTCCGAATTGTATTTTTTAAATCGAATGCTTAATTTTTCTCCTGGTTTGAAGTCCCACCCCTCTCCATTAGTTTTCGTCAATACACTTAAAGATCCATTTATGGTAATTATTTCGGGAGAAATAAAATACCCATTTTTTTCTTCAGCTTCAAACTCGACTATAGAGGATGGGATGAAATTCTCCAGTTTTATTTCTTTTACTATTGGATTATTAGGAATAGTTCTCTGTTTTTCTTTATTCAGGTCAGCCTCCGAGTATGTAATTCCATTGGAATCAATATATCTTCCATCCTGGAACTTTAAAACATAGTTATCAAAGGTCTCTTTTCCAATCATGTCTCTGTTTTGTTCATTCACTACCTCAGGATGATCTAGTCTATTTTGCACTTTAGCTGTGACAGGAATGGATATAAATAACAAAATACCTACCGTAAAGATAGCTCCCGTAATAATTTTCCCCTTTTTATTTCTTATGAATTTTTTCATTAAAGTCGCCTCCATTTTATGCCTGGATTCATTATTCTTTAACCACTTTTGAAATTTAATTAAAGTTCTTACTTTATATAACAGTTCTAATTTAAAAAAGTTACATTAAATAAAAATTTTTCTTTCCGAGTATATAAATAAAAAATTATTGTGAGTGGATTTCGTGCTTTTTCCAAATCCCAATAGAGTGTCAGTGTGCCCACAAAAAATGAGTGCGATTGGTTTACTGTAAAACTGGAAATGATTTTTGTTTATAGTTAAGGGCCTAATTAAAAGTGCACGATTTCACGCACAAAGAACTCATTTTCGATATTAACAGCGTATAAAATGGGATTGGGCACGCGGTCAAAATTCCTTAAATCGATCGAAGCGAGACCCATTCCTGCAGAGTAGGGTATAATTGGGCTCTCTCACTTTGTTTTCGTGATGGACCTAAAAATTTCAACTCTCGTATTTAACGAAACTCCGTCGTGAGCGGCAATTTTCAAAATGCTGCAGGGCAATAAAAAACGGCCTCTTGTTCACATTGATTGCGAAGAGACCGTTTTTCGTTTTCTTGATTCGCCCCCATGTGCGGGTGGGCTCGAAGATTTAAGGATTATCTATTCAAAAGATCTTCCCACTGCAATTATTGCACTAATCTTGTCATCTGAGGAAAGGTTTAATGGTACAATCCGCTGGATCGTTCCATTATGTTTGACTCCTGGTCTAGGGCTTGTATATTTGTTGTATGGTTCTCCTGAATATGTTCCATTTTCAAACCAAATTAATGCATTAATATCGCTTTTTCCTTTTGCAATATTTTCGGAAGAAGTGTTTATTGCATTAATAATTAATTTTCCATCAAAAGAAGACGAATTTCCACCAGTTTTCAAGTCGATTTGGTAATCCTTTAATGTTATAGCATTTTGATTTTTTATTTTCTCACTCATTCCTGATTCTAATTCACCGGAGAAAGCTGAGAAAATTTTGCCCTTGATAACTCTTGAATCTAACAGATGGACTACACCATTTTCCGATGCCCATTTAACATCTGTTTGATCCAGTAAAAGTCGAATTGGAATAAAAATGGCATTGTCTTTTAAAATAGGTTTGGTATCCATTGACATTGGCTTTCCATCAACATAAGCCTGATTTGAATTTAGAGTCATTGAAAAATTATGGTTTAACCAAGAAATGGTGGCCTTTTTAGTTGTATTGTTGAAGTCAACTTTTCCTCCCATTAATGTTTCAAAAGAACGAAGAGGTACAACCAAGCGGTTCTTTGAATCTATAAATGGAGAGGATGGTTCGGTATAAAGAACAAAATACGGGCCTATTTTCAAGTGAATAGGTGTTTGTTTCGCTGGCGCTGCTCCTGCAGTAAGTGGAATTGTTAGAACCAATGCGGCAGCTAAAATCAACATGGACCAGAATTTCTTCCTCATAAAAAACGCTCCTTTCAATTAAAAACGTATGCCTCTTTGGTTAGCCAAAGAGGCATATATTATACTATACACTATCTGTAAATGGAAATTGCACCATTAGACCGATGAATATAAGAGCTCGTACAGTCAATGGTACCATACCATTTACCATTAGTCGTGTTCCAATACTTATATTCTGTGTAGTTACTCCAAGGATAATAATAATCACTATTACTTAAAGATACTTGCAGGTTATCAAATCTTGCATTCATTGATTTGCCTACAATTTCATTTCCATTTTTAAACTTACCAACGTCCACAGCAATGGAAGTTACCCGTTTGACAGCGACACCAGATAATGATGTTAGCTTCGAATCAGCAAGCAGGACTTGAGTAGCACCCACTATAAAATACAATGTATATGTACTATCAGTAGAAGAGGCCTTTTTTAGATACGACTTTACATTATTCACCACATCACCATCGTGTTTAACATATGATTCAGTTCCATACTTCCAAGAGGAGCTTCCGTTAACTGCAACCCGAATATATGGCTTCCACCGTGGAAAGGTGCTTACACCATCGCCTTTTTGCCACATATACCCGGCTTCACTGGCAACATTAACAGAATCTGAATCAAAACCATAGTACATATAAGGATTTTCACCATCGCCAAGGGAACTTAAAGTGGGAATTGTGAAATTTGAAATAATGCCATCAAAACCGCTGAAATTCAATTGTCTTCGTTCGAACGCTCCACTAGTCCCCCCATGAATGTCATCTGGTGTAGGATTAGTTTGGCTTAAGGGAGAAACTGTCCCTTGAGGAGATGAATTTAATTCAGAGGACTGACTCTCAAGTTCTGCCTGTCCAATATACCCCTTTTCAGAACTGAATACCTTCCCATCATCACGCAAATAAATCATCTCTAGGTCTTGAATGTTTTGAACATCTTCTAATGCTGCAGAGGACCTTGGCTTTTTCTGAAGTGCAGCTTGGATAGTTTGATCTAAAGAAAGAGAGTCACTTACCTGGACGCCGGATTCAGCAAGTTCTTCTCTAAGAACTGCTGCCTTATGCTTATCAAAAAAAGCTGCATCAGGAGCATCATTAGAATTGTAAGTAACACTAGCTGAATTCTCAGTACTGGATTTATCCGCAGTACCATCATCAGCAAAAGCACTTGTTACTTGGGCGGAAAGCACGAAGGTTAATGACATCATCAAACAGAGGAATTTTTTTCTCATTTTGTAACTCTCCTTTGATTTTGATTTTCTGGTGCAATATAATAACAGATAAAATATGGAAAAGTTTTGATTCATTTGAAAAATAGGGAATAAGTCCTTACTTGCTTGCCTTTTAGTTAGTAATTTAGATCCAGACTTAATTTGTAGTAGTAAAACGGAGAGAATCAAAGAAATCACGAGATCAAATGGGGTGAAAATTCGATTGTTCCACGGTAGGTTAATCGGCCGGCCGTCAGTCAGCGTCCAAAATGACCGAATTCGAGGATCATCCAGCTGTGTACATATATATTACGAACACTTACGAAATCGTTTGCATTGCAGACAGCCATAATTCACTTGATCATTACCTGAACTACAAATAAGGTCACACTTTCTATGAAGTTCGGCTTCTAGTGGAACTTATTCTGAACGGGTCCATATTTACATTATTCTTTTTTGGATATTCGGTTACATTTTTTTAACTAACGATATACTTTATTTTTAGTCTTACTGTATTAAATTGTGATTTTGAGTGAGTTACTGCTCGAACTATATTCAATCCCTGTTCCTAGGCCTCTAGCAAAAACTTGCGCTGGCACATATGTAACACCCTTATCACTTTTGGGGCAGCACTAGCGTAAGCGTAAAATAGTCCCTATCTGTTCAGCAGATGGGGACTATTTTACGCTTACTTTATTTTTTCGCATATCCTTGCTTGTTCAAATAGTTCATCATTTGAGGGAGAGTACTTCTCTGGAGATGATCTTGGATATGGTCACTCCATCCCTTTACTTTTTTCACTGTGAAGGGAGCCATAACCGGACGGCTCTCATAATACTTCAACATGGCTTCATCATAGATGGCTAATTTCTCTTGATCCAGTGGTTGATATTGATTTTCTTGCAAGACCATGGATTGAGGCAGCCGCGGCTTAAGTTCAGGTTTATCTCCTGCCGGGGTACCCAAGCATAATCCCACCAAAGGTATCACATACTTCGGTAATTTCAACAGGTCAGATAATTCGTTAATATTAGCTCTGACAGCCCCGATAAATACACCGCCAATTCCCATGGATTCGGCTGCTGTTAAAGCATTTTGTGCCATCAGTCCAGCGTCGAACGTTCCAACCAACAGAAATTCAATATATTCAATATCCACCACTGGGGCAATTTGATGATTACGGTTGAAATCTGCACAAAAAATCCAAAACTCTGCTGGTTCTTCAATATAGGGTTGATCCATACTGAGTTGCATCACTTTTTTTCGAAGATCAGGATTTGTGATTCGAATAATCGAAACGGCTTGAAGAAGACTGGAAGATGAAGTTTGACTGGCTGCTTTAAAGATTGCTTCTCGCTGTTCTTCTGTCAAGGGTTTATTGGTAAAAGATCGCACAGATGCATGATTATGAAGCAGTGAAATGGTTTCATTCATTGTAATCCATCTCCATATTTATTTGATGTAATAACCCCGTATAGATAAGGGACTCACATATTTTTGCTTGTTCCCTACTCTCCTTTATGCTGTATAGGCTTAGAGTTGAATCGCCTTTTTGCTATAATTACATTAAGACTGCTAACTAAATATTGGCCAATGTTGTTCTGTCCCGGTGACATTGACACTATCATAAAATTTTTCGTTGGATCCGCAAAGAGGGCAATATAAATGAACATAGTACAACTTTTTGTACCTTCAGGGGGGATATCAATGAGGGTGTGTAATGAAGGATTTGATAAAGCGTTTATCGATGAAAACAGGGATATGTACGCGATATCCTTTACCCAATATGTCCTTTCAGGACGTTGGAAATACTTTATATTATGGTATCTAAGAGGAGAAACGCGTCGCTATACGGACATAAAAAAATTTCTTGGCGGTTTATCGCAAGGCTCTCTCACAAAGCAGCTTAGAGAGTTAGAGCAAGATGGAGTCATTAAACGTGATGTTTATCCAGAAGTTCCTCCTCGGGTAGAGTATTCGCTTACAGACAAGGGGAATAAATTACTGCCGATCCTTGAGAAGATGGAAGACTTCGGAAGAGAATACGGCTAAAAAAATTATTGTGGCTGAATCTAAGCGGCTGCCCGTTAGCTTAATAAGATTACATGGAAACGAAATCATTACATACATCCTCCAGAACAGAAATCTTGTTAAAAGCGAAGTGGTTATGATCGGCGACCGAAAGCACGATATGATCGGTGCCAAAAACAACGGGATTGACTCTATTGGAGCCGAGTATGGACATGGAAGCGACGGAGAACTGCTCCGTGAAAATTGCACATATTACATCAAGAAGATCGAGGACATTCTGAGTATAGTCTATTAGGAATGGAGTGTCTCGGACGGTCAGACGATAAAACAATTGTGATTGAGGAGAGCAACCGAGATGAATGTACGATTAATCAAACCTACGGCAGAACTGCAAGAGGAGTACCTTTCTTTTTATCTGGACTGGAAGGAAAGCAACGAACCGATTGTGCCTTGGGTAGTTTCGAAGGATCCTGCGGATTTTGCAGGGATGATCCGGTTTTTAGAGGACAATGAACAAGGCAAGGACCTGCCGGATGGATATGTAAGGAACTCCACGTTGTGGCTGGTGACGGAGACGAATCGGATCGTAGGAGCCGTAAATATACGACATGAGCTTAATGAAAAATTATTGGAAAGCAGCGGACATATCGGGTATGGGATCCGTCCTTCGGAAAGGCAAAAAGGCTACGCCACCGAATTGCTCTCCTTAGCCCTTCAAGAAGCCAAGAAGCTTGGAATACATAAAGTGTTGGTGGTCTGCGATGCCTATAATATAGGCTCCAAGAAGACGATCCTCAACAATGGCGGGATTCAAGACCAAGACTTTATTGAGGAAGACGGAAATGTCTTGAACCGTTTTTGGTTCGAGGTCTAAGGGCAGCACAGACCGGAAAAGAATACTTTCGATGACATGGCTCACACCGTCAGAGGAAGAAGCGGATTTTCACCCAGTAGACTTCAGTTGAGAGGGAGTGGGATGACCGTGTTGGTATCCATATCGGCGATGGTATTCACTATTTTGACCTTAATTGTGGTGCTTTTTCAACTGGCTTTGGCACTAGGAATGCCATGGGGAAGTTATGCGATGGGTGGAAAGTTTCCAGGAAAATACCCGCCGGGTATGCGTGTGGGGGCGATTGTCCAGGCTATCGTTCTTCTCGCCATCGCGGCGATCGTGCTGAGCAGGTCGGGCTTCATCTTCACGACTTGGGATTCATTTGCCAACAAAGCGATCTGGTTTGTGGTTGCTTTTTCAACGATTTCAACCGTGCTGAACCTGATTACTCGAAGTAAATGGGAAAGAAGGATCTGGGCGCCCGTCTCTGTGTTATTGCTCGTTACGAGTGTGATTGTTGCGGTGGGGTAGCTATGTTTTAGATCAGGCGGATGTGGATGTAAGAGAGAGGCTCAAGGAGCAGCTGTTTGGGGAATCTTCAAAAGATTTTTTAAGGGTCAGGATTCCTCAACAAAGTGATGGGAACGCTTGTGCGTATATGTAATAAAAGGTAAAATATAATTACAATTGAATCTTGGGTGGGCATGGTTTCCCTTCGAAAGGAGGTGAAGCCATGGAAGTAAAAGACGCATTAACGATCATGTTCCTATTTGGGACGTTCATTCTTGCTCTTTTAACATACATCAATAATAACAACAAGAAAAAGTAAAAACCCACCCAAAGGTTGGAAGCAAAAGGTGGGTTTTTTTCCTTTATACTGACTAAGAAGGGGAACCCCATCCAAGCCAATTGTATGGACCAAGTGTTACCAGCACTTGGTCTTTATTACATATATAATAACACAAAAAAAATATGTATCAAATTATGATGCAATTTAGGATCTGATCTTTTTGTAGGTGCGCATGTGAAAATTGTAAGGAACGCAAACAATTATAAAGATCCGTAAAGACATTAAAGGAAATGGTCCGAATCATTTTGAAGTAGCGAGACGGATCAACGAGGAGGAGAGCGTTATGTTTTTCGTCAATGCGAGGGCCATCATTGAACGCGTTCACCGCAACCAACCGGAGATCATTCTTCAGGCCCGCACCAAGCCGGGCGAAGAATCGTTGGAATTGCCGGGAGGGAGACTGGAGCTCTTTGAACCGATCCTGGATGGATTAAGGCGCGAAGTGCGAGAAGAGACAGGACTAACCATCGTCGAAGTAGAGGGAAGCGAGAAAAGGATCGATACGCGCGGGATCAACCCAGGGTTTGAGGTGGAGTGCGTCGAACCCTATTGTGTATACCAGACTATCAAAGGTCCGGTTGATTCCATTGGCATGTACTTTTTATGCAGAGCGGAAGGGACCTTGCTTCGAAATGGCGATGAAACGGCGGATGCCGGTTGGAGACCGGTCGAGGAAATCCAGAGGATGATGAAAGAGGAACCAAGACAGTTTTCCGATGTGGACCGGGCTGGGATCATGTATTATTTGAAGCATAAGTTTGGGTTGTTACAGTAAAGTGAAGCAATATAACTGCAGGTTGGGCGAAAGGGAGGAACTTCATGAACAGCGCATTTATTTTCGATATGGATGGCGTCATTATTGACAGCGAACCGATTCATTTTGACGTGGACATTAAGACGCTCGATTACTTTGGTGTGAAAACGACGGAGCAGGAGCTGGAGCGGTTTGTCGGGATGACGAATCCCGAGATGTTGGGCATTTTCAGGCAGGAGCACAATTTGGTGCATACGATTCAGGAAATGATCGAGTATCAACTGAATTTGAAAATGAATATTCTCAATAATCTCGAAATAGAGCCTATAGAAGGCATTCGGGAGCTGATTGCTCAACTTAAGGAGCGGAATATTCCGATGGCGGTCGCTTCGTCTTCTCCGAGGATTTTTATTGAAGGTGTTCTTGGGAAATTCGGGCTGAGCCATTTTTTCAAGACCGTGGTCAGCGGTGAAGAGGTTCCAAAAGGAAAACCCGCACCTGACATTTACCTCGAGACAGCAAAGCAGCTAGGAGTCGATCCGCCGAATTGCGTCGTCCTTGAAGATTCAAGAAACGGGGTAATCGCCGCCAAGAAGGCTGGCATGATGTGTATTGGATATCTGAACCCGAACTCGGGGAACCAGAACCTGGACCAAGCGGATATCACGGTTCATTCATATGATGAGATCAAGCTTGGGGAGATTTTTTAAGCGGATGGAGGTTCTGGTTACAAGAGCAGCCGAGTCGCAAAAAGAATTATTAGCAAACTTACTACAGTTCTATGTATATGATTTTACCGAATTCACTAATACCGCTATTGGCGAAGACGGGTGTTATCCAAAACTACCTGAACTTGATGCTTACTGGGACCCTGCCAGTGGGCATCATCCCTATCTGATTAAAGTGGACGGTGAAATAGGCGGGTTTATTTTAACGAAAGAAATAGAACATCCCAGAAAGAACAGCCGATTATGCCATTTCTTTATTCTTCGCAAATTTAGGAGGCTGGGAGCCGGTACAGGGGCTGCTGTGGACTTTTTGAAAAGTGTTTCGGGGGAATGGGAGCTAAGCCAACTTAGCAACAATATTCCAGCTCAGGCGTTTTGGGATAATGTCATAAACAAAGTAGCTGTTGAGGGCAAGGTCAGCGTAAGGATGGAGAAGGGCAGAAGGTATCAAAATTTTATTGTGAAAAAGGGATAGACTCATGCGCTAATGAGCATGGTTTCCGTTGAGTTTCAGTTATATCTCATGAAAGGGAGGATCAGGATGCCAATTTGTATCAATCAAAATGGGGATGTGTTTGACGAATTTCTGCCCGTATCCGAAGAGGAAGCAGCCCAAATGAACCTGGATTTTCCGATAACTCACGCCTTGGTCGTTGCCAGGAATAAGGACGGATTTTTGCTGCTCCATAATACATGGAAAAATCACTGGGAGTTACCCGGGGGAATATTGGAGCCTGGCGAATCCCTTCGGGAATGCGCTATACGCGAGATGGCTGAGGAGACCAATCAAACCTCGAATCGTGTTGCATTTAGAGGAATGATGAAGTTCCGGTTAAAGGACGGCAGGATCGAATACGGTGGATTATTTTGCGCGGATATTGATCAGGAGAGGCCTTTCGTCATCAATAATGAAGCGAGCAGAATTGTATTCTGGGATGGTCAAGAAGACATCGGTTATATTGATGAGATCGACAAGGAATTATTGAAATATTACTAAGCCAAAACATGGTTGATCCGTGAATAATGAAGGGAGGAAGTATTTTGAACCATCTCGTAGAGAACGTCGATCATGTGCAATTGCCGGTGCAGGATATTCCGCAGGCGGTTGAGTGGTATAACAAGGTGCTTGGTCTTGAAGTGATGACGGTGTACGATCACGCGGCTTGGTTAAAATTCAACTCCGGTCCGGTTCTCATGCTGCACCGCAGCACAAAGAATGAGCGAACATTTTGGCTGGCGGAAGATGAATTTCCGATGCCGTCATTCATGTTCATCACCCGGCAGATCGAACGCCTGCACGATACCCTGCAGGACAACAAAGTACATATCAGGCAGTATGAAGATCACGGATTCGGTTGGGTCATCAAATTCGTCGATCCGTTTGGAAATGAGCTGGGCGCCTACCAGCCGAAGGATCAGCCGCAGTGAAGAGGCTCGTCATCCTGACCGTAGGGGTAACCCATAGCGGTAAAACGACATTTGCCCAAGCCTTGGAAGGACAATTGCCGAACTCCATGGTCATTGATCAGGACAACCATGCGGATTTTATCAATACCCACTACCGGGCTTTGCTGCCGAAACAAGGACCTAATCGGATCAAATATGCTGTGACTCAGACCATTGTGGATTATGCGGTAAATCAGACCTCCTATCATCTCATCCTGTGCAACTCCAACCGCCATCGCCATGCCCGCCTTAAACAGATCGATTATTACCGAAACCACGGGTTTACGACGGTTGTCGTTTATTTTGACCTTCCGGATGCGGTTCTTCAAGAAAGGGTAGCCCACAGCCAGCGCAGCACTTCTATCTTCAGCAAAGCTTCTTCCTTTAAAGCAATTTTAGATCGGCAGCAGGCGGAGTCTCCGGACAGCGGCGTCATAGAGCCTACGGCGGAGGAAGCGGACCATTTCTTTGTGATCCGGAACAGTGATGATGCCGGTGACGTGATCCGTCAGGTTGCTGAACTGGCAGCGCCCAACATCGACTGAAAAGGGGCGGCGTTCCGATGAGAAAGACCCTACTGCAATCTATCATTTTTTCGACAGTCCACGATCATCATTTCAACTTTAGTTAACCCCCACAAGGAGGCCCACGAATTTGAATACAGACACGCTATTCGACACCTTTCCTACCTTACACAACGACAGCATTGAGATGGGTAAAATCGAACCGGCCCATCTAGATGGCCTATACGAAATTTATTCCAACGACCGCGTGTTTGACTACTGCGGAATCATCCCCAAGCACAATAAAGATACGGTGAAAAAGATGATCGGGCATTTCGAACGCGACTATAACAAAAAATCGAGAGTGAAGTGGGGCATCTTTATCCCGGACTCCTCCCGAAAGCTGGCCGGTATTGCCGAAGTGTATGATATCAACTCCAAAGTGAATATGGTGTCCATCGGCTACTTTTTAAATGAAAATTATTGGGGGCAGGGCATCGCCACGAAAGCGGTGCAGCTGCTGACCGGCTATTTATTCGAACAGGTGGGGGTCAATCGGCTGCAGGCCGAAGTGATGCAGGCGAACGGTGCTTCCAAGACCGTGCTGCAGAAGAACGGTTTTATGCTGGAAGGCACGTTAAGGCAGGCAACCGTCTGGTCGGGTAAAGGTGTTGTCGATTTGGAGATCTACGGCTTGCTGAAAGAAGAATATGCTGCCTCCCATACGGCGTTGAGCAGTTCAAAAATATAGAAGAGCCCGGGGTCGTTTCAGATAGCTGTAATCCTAGGCTGCCCTTTCTGAGAGGATGATTCGGTTTGAAAATTGCGCTGGTCTTGTTCGATGGCGTTACGTTTCTGGATTTTGTCGGCTTTTATGATGTCATCTACCGCTTGCGGCAGTTTGAGCCAACGAAAGATACGACATGGGACATTTGCGGCTTAACGGAGGAAGTGACGGATAAACTGGGGATGCGGGTCAGCGTGAATGTAATCCGGCCGGATTTGTCGACGTATGACCTGGTGTTCATCCCTGGGGGAATGGGAACGCGAAAGCTGCGGGAGGATGCGGATTTTATCAACTGGATTCGGACGGCTGAATCGGCGGAATTCAAAGTGTCTGTATGCACAGGTTCGCTGCTGTGGGGAGCTGCGGGGTTTTTAAAAGGACGGAAAGCGACGACCCATCCCAACGTCTACGACTTGCTGCAGCCTTACTGTGAAGAGGTGGTTCAGGCCCGGATTGTAAAAGATGGCCATTTCATCACGGCCGGCGGGGTGGCCACCTCCATTGATCTGGGCGTATACGTCATCGAACGATTCGCAGGAGCAGAAGCGGCGCAGCTCGTGAAAAAGCAGATCGACTACCCATACCAAGCCGCCGGTATTGTAGAGGTATGACCAGGGCAGCGCGGGTAAGCAGCCTGTCTTAGGTGCTTCACGGGTCGCATGGATTGTTTTTATTTTCCGGAAATGATAACTTGAAGTAATGACCAACGGAGGAAGTTGGATTTTATATTCAGGAGTGTTAACGGAAATGACAATTGCCAAGAACTTGACTGAACTTATAGGAAATACGCCGCTGCTGGAGCTGGGCCATGTGATGGAGAAGCACGAGCTTCAGGCGACCCTCATTGCGAAACTGGAGTATTTTAACCCGGCAGGCAGCGTAAAGGACCGCATAGGTTATGCCATGATCAAGGACGCCGAGGAGCGCGGACTGCTGAACAAGGACTCGGTGATCATTGAGCCGACGAGCGGAAATACCGGGGTAGGCCTGGCTTTTGCGGCAGCGGCTCTCGGTTACAAGCTGATTATTACCCTGCCGGAGAGCTTTAGTCTGGAGCGCCGCAAGCTGCTGCTTGCGCTTGGAGCCGAACTGGTGCTGACACCGGCGAATGAAGGGATGGGCGGTGCCATCCGCAAAGCCGAAGAAATCGCGGCATTAACCCCGAACTCTTTTATTCCGCAGCAATTTAACAACCCGGCTAATCCGGCGATTCACCGGATGACAACAGCGGAAGAGATTTGGAGAGATACCGGCGGGGACGTGGACATTTTCGTCAGCGGCGTTGGGACAGGCGGCACCATCACTGGCGTTGGTGAGGTGCTGAAGGAAAGAAATCCGTCTGTGCGGATCGTGGCGGTGGAGCCTTTTACCTCGGCGGTTCTGTCCGGGGGGAAGAAGGGGGCTCACCAGATTCAAGGCATCGGAGCGGGTTTTGTTCCGGATAACTTCAATCCGTCCATCGTAGATGAGATCATTCAGGTCAAGGACGAAGACGCGCTGGAAACGGCCCGTTCGCTGTCCAGATGGGAAGGATTACTGGTAGGCATCTCGTCCGGAGCTGCCGTCTACGCGGCCATTCAATTGGCCAAAAGACCGGAGTATCACAATAAACGGATCGTCGTCCTGCTGCCCGATACAGGGGAAAGATATCTCTCGACGCCTCTTTTTCCTAACGTATAACCCAATCAGCGTCCCGGGATGATTCTATTTCATGGAAGGGGAGAGACGGATGGCTCAAATTAAAATTTTCGGTCTGCGTTCCACGCTGAAGCCGATCCAGAGCGCTTTTTCGGATGTGCTTCACGTCTGTGCCGTGGAGGCGCTACAGCTGCCTCAGGATAAAAGGTTTCACCGGTTCTTTTTCATGGATCAAGAAGACTTCATTTACCCCGGTGACCGCACCGACAAATATACGATTATTGAAATCAGCATGTTCGAAGGACGATCGGCTGCCGCGAAAAAGCAGCTGATCCAGCTTCTTTTTGAAAAAATTCCCACCTTGGGGATCGGTGTTTTGGACCTGGAGATCACGATTTTTGAAACACCGAAAGCGAACTGGGGAATTCGCGGACTTCCGGGGGACGAGCTGCATCTCAATTATCGGGTTGACGTGTAGAGCAAGGGGAGCGGCAATGGACAGGGAAATGGAGGCGGACTACCCGGAGGAGGCAAACCGTGAAAGAGATCATAAAGCAGAGTCTAGTGGAAATTGAACAGAAGCATCAGGTTAAGATTCTTTTCGCTGTGGAATCAGGAAGCCGTGCATGGGGTTTTCCTTCCAAAGACAGCGACTACGATGTTCGTTTTGTCTATGTGAACAGACCCGAATGGTACCTGTCGATCGACGATAAAAGGGACGTTATCGAACTGCCGATCAACGATATGCTGGATATTAACGGATGGGACATCCGAAAAGCGCTGAAGCTTTTTAGAAAATCCAATCCTCCGCTGCTGGAATGGCTCGTTTCTGACATCGTTTATGATGAAAACTATGGATTTAAAGACGAATTGTTAGACATTAAAGAGAAGGTGTTTTCTCCCAAAGCATCCATGCATCATTATCTAAGTATGGCTCAAGGGAATTTCCGTGAGTATTTGCGCGGTGAGCATGTGAAGATTAAAAAGTACTTCTATGTGCTGAGGCCCATTCTGGCATGCAAATGGATCGAAAAGTATAACACAAGTCCTCCGATTCTCTTTCAGGATCTCGTTGCGGATTTGATTACGGATGAGTCCCTTTTAGAAGAAGTTCATTCGCTCTTAAGCCGCAAGATGGCTGGGGAGGAACTGGATTATGAAAAGCGGATCGATCGCATCAATGACTTTATCGAAGCCGAAATTGAGCATATTATCGATTTTTTGAAGGACTTTAAGTCTGAACTCCAAGATCCGACGCCGCTGCTGGATGAATTATTTCGGAAGTACTTGAAGGTGGTTTGGAGTTAATGTAAGCAGTTATAACGATTGGAGGACGATCACATGCTATTTCTGTTTGTCATCCTGCTGATCGCTCTGGTTGCCATCATCAATAACCAATATGCAAGCCTGAAGAAGATGGATGCGCTGCAGCAAACCCTGCGGGAGATCAGCGATAAATTAAGCGACCGCAGCAGGGAATAACGCCGGCGTGCATCCGATACAAATGAAGACAGAGAGGCGTCCGCGTGGATTCCTCTCTTTTGTGTCGCCTGGAAAGGAGCAAGATATGGAAAACCAGTGGAGAATTGCGCCGTACGATCCGGCGTGGAGACATCTCTTTTCTGAATTGGGGATGAAATTAAGAGGAGCCTTGGGGGAGGCGGCCGTGCGCATCGACCATGTGGGATCGACCTCTATTCCCGGGATGGATGCGAAGCCGATTATTGATGTTCAGGTGTCGGTTACGGCATTGCAGGATGTTGCCCGTTACCGGGACAAGATGGAGTCTGTCGGTTTTGTGCACAGGGAGGATAATCCCGACCTGACAAAAAAGTACTTTCGTGAAGTTCCCGGCACCCGCAGAACGCATATCCATGTGCGGCAGGCAGGGAGCTGGTCCGAGCAGCTGACCTTATTGTTCCGGGACTACCTGCGCGAGCATCCCCAAGACTGCCGGCGTTATGCGGCCGAGAAGCACCGCCTGATACAGCGGTTTCAGCACGAACGCGAGAAATATGTGGAGGGGAAAGGGCCTGTTGTATGGGAGATTCTGCAGAGAGCGCATGATTGGTCGCAAGCGACCGGCTGGACGCCGCCGAAATCGGATGCATAGCGAAGCGGAAGATCAGCATGCCGCAGTATCGTAAGGTGAGATCACGGTCTGGCTCAAGCTGTAGAGCCTGCTTTCTTCACGGAGTTTCTGTAAATGATTTTGCCTTGAACAAGAACGCGGCCGAAGCGCATTTCCGGCGAGCTGATTTTCTTCAGCAGGGAATGGACGGCGGTCTGGGCCATTTGCGGCGTATCGACCTCTACCGTCGTCAGATGCGGTTTAGTCAGGGTAGCGAACACATCATTATCAAACCCGACCACTGAGCAGTCCTCGGGTACACGGTAACCCTGCGATTTGAGCTTGAGGACGAGCAAATGGGCAACCCGGTCGCAGTTACAGACGAAGGCGGTAGGCATATCCTCCGGCAGTTCCATATCGATCAGCGTTCCTTCCTCATCACGGTCATTGACGATCCAGCGGTCGTTCAACGGGATTCGGTGCTCGAGCAAAGACTTATAGTAACCCAGGTACCGGTCCTGGATGCTGCTGGTCGAATACAGATTGCCGACGTAGCCGATCTTCCGGTGTCCCTGCTGGACCAGATAGTTCGTGATTTCATAGGCACAGTAGAAATTGTCGGTCGTCACCGAGTCGATGTCGGAATGCTCGTCATAAAAATCGAGAAACAGCTTCGGCTGTTCCATATGCTCCAGCGCTTCGATATAAGGCTTGCTGATCTGGCCAAGGAAGATGAATCCGTCCACTTTGCGGTCATAGTAGATGCGCGGCAGGTGGAGCAGTTTCTCGTCTTCGGCGGACAAAATATGCAGAATGCCGTCGTATCCGTATGGCTCAAGGGCCATCGAAATCTGCTGGTACACTTTTAGGTAAAAAGACTGCGTCTGTCCGGTAAAACGCTCGGGAATGACGACGCCGATGTTATAGGTTAAGCCTTCTTTCATTGATTTGGCGACTTTATTGATGCGGTACCCCATTTCGTCCGCGAGCTGCTTGATCCGCTCTTTTAATTCGTCGCTGACGCCTTCCTTGTCATTCAAAGCCTTTGAGACGGTGACGCTGCTGACGCCCATTCGCTCGGCGATGTCCCGCAAGGTGATATGCTTGTTCATTCCACCATCTCCTTACAACAATTGGTTATTCGAAAAAGGCCCGTTACATTGAACGCCGGCTGCCTTGCGGCAGCCGGACGCTCCATACATCATATAGTACAAGTATAGCCTGCTTTGGCAAGCGAATAAAGATAGATGTATCTAAATGAGGCCGGGGTTATACAGTGTTGGTTAAAGCTTAAGCGCGCTCGCCCAGCAGCTGTTCGTTCTGTGCGATCAGCTTGGCGCGCTGGGCCGCATTATCCAGCGAACGGAACTCATCCGCCGGCGTGTTGAACGTGTAGTCGACCAGCCGGTCTACCGTCGTTGTGGCCACATGGATGCGGGTATCGCTTGAAGCATAATAAATAAAGACCTCATTCTTCTCGTTGACGACGGCTCCGTTGCAGAAAATCACGTTCGAGACGTCTCCGACGCGTTCGTCATCGTACGGTGCGATGAAGTGGCCGCCTGGCTTGCCAATAACCTTGGCAGGATCGTCTAAGCTGGTTGCAAAGGTATACAGGACATAGCGGAGACCCGCCGCCGTGTTGCGGACGCCGTGGGCGATATGGATCCAGCCGCGGTCGGTTTTGATGGGAGCCGGCCCTTGGCCGTTCTTCACTTCGTAGACCGTATGATACCGGCGCTCGTCGATCACCGTCTCCTGGTCAATGACCGGATTCAGGATGTCCTCGCACAATCCAAAAGCGATCCCGCCGCCCGAACCGGTGGAGATGAAGCCGTCCTGCGGACGCGTGTAGAACGCATATTTGCCGTCCACGAATTCCGGATGAAGGACCACGTTCCGCTGCTGCGGTGAACCGGTCTGAATGTTCGGCAGGCGCTCCCAGGTTTTGAGGTCCCGGGTGCGGACAAGTCCGGCCTGCGCTACAGCGCTCGACGTATCGTAAGCCGGTGCGTCCGGGTCCTTCTGCTCGGAGCAGTAGATCCCGTAAATCCAGCCGTCCTCATGCTTGACGAGGCGCATGTCGTACATATTCGTTTCGTTCGGGTCGATATCGTCCCAGACCAGCGGCTGATCCACGAAGCGGAAGTTATCGATTCCGGTCTCGCTTTCAGCCAGGGTGAATATCGATTTGCGGTCCAGGCCCTCGGTCCGTACGACCAGAATATATTTACCATTGTGATAAATAGCTCCCGGGTTCAGCGTGGCGTTAATGCCCAGCCGTTCCATAAAGAACGGATTGCGCTCGGCATCCAGGTCAAATCTCCAATGGATCGGCACGTGGTGGCGGGTGATCACAGGGTACTTGTATCGGTCATAGACTCCGTTGTAAAACTCCGTATTCCGCTCATTGGGCCGGGACAACAGTTCCTCCTGGCGGGAAGCCAGCTCGGCATATTTTTCATGGATCATGCTTCATTCATCCTTTCGATCAATTCGATACAAAATCGGCTGTTATGATAAGGGCACTTCCAAGGTCCGGCTATTTCACGGCGGTCCGGCTGCCCGTCCGCCTGAACCGACCAATACCATTCGCCGCCGCCTCTAGGGTCAATGATATGGGTCTTCGTATACGTCCACATCCGGTCGATCAGATCCAGAAAACGGGTATCGCCCGTCCGCTGATAGGCGTTGTAGAAACCGACCATAGACTCGGCTTGAACCCACCAAATACGGGTATCGTCGATACGGTCGCCGTGCTGCTCGTTGATCAGGGAGCCGTCTTCCGAAACTGCGGTATCGGCGATCTGATAAGCGATGTCTACCACCATCTTCGCGTAATCGGCATGGTCGGAACCGATGGCTTTCATCGCATCGTCAATGAGCCAGCTGGCCTCAATGTCATGACCGAACGAGGTCAGGTCCAGCAGGGAGTTCCAGCTGCGGTCAAAAAACACATTCAGGCGCTTTTTCTCTGGATCGTAAATCCGGTTGTATAGCATAGACAGTAAATTCTCCAGTGCGGATCGGACCCGGGGATCCGGCCATACGCGATACAGCGTCGTATATGCCTCAAGCACATGAATGGTGGTGTTCATTGTGATGTCCGCGTTCAGCCCATTTTCGCTGAGCATTTCGTTTGGCTGCTCATGCCACTCGCGGTCAAACTCTTCTTTATAAGCCTGAATGCCGGTATCGTAGCCCTTCTCTTCAATCAGCCCGAAAAGCTCGCGTGCCAGCTCAAGCGCCTCCGCATCGCCGGTGGCCCGGCTGTATTCGCTGAGCGAGTAGACGGCGAAAGACTGGGCATACACATGCTTGCGCGTGTCCAGCGGCTGTCCCTCATGATCGACCATCCAGTACATGCCGCCGTGCTCCCGGTCAATGAGCCGGTTCTTCAAAAACGAATAGGCATGCTTTGCATGGGATGCCCACACTTCTTCGCCCGTTACCCGGTAGGCTGCGGAAAAAGACCATAGCTGGCGCGCGGTGGCGATCCCTCCCTTGGGAGCTAGAGTGTCCGTTTGCAGGTCAACGCTCACTTCGCCGTAATATCCCCCATGCCGGTCATCCCGTAATCCGGCCCAAAAGGGGAGGATATGCTCGGTCCATTCCCTGCGGATTTCCTGTTCAATGGATTTCAACGCCCAACACACTTCCTTTTATTAAGTTATCGTTAACTTTACAAATTAATATTAATAATCTAGGGACGATATTGTCAATGAGAAAAGAGGAATGGCGAAGCTATACAAGAAGCCGCAGCAAACAGAGTGGGGATGCTCCCCTTTTTGAATATAACGTGATACAGAAATAGGTGCCTAGTATTGCATTGAATAACTTAAACGTTTAGGTAATGGATGACGGATTAAGCCGCATGGGCGTAAGGTAAAAATTTCATGCCGGCAAATGGGAAGAGAACCTGTTTAATATTTTTTCATGCGGTTAAATACATGTCGTGAAGGAAATTCCCAAAAATTCAGAGGAGTGATTGATCATGGCAAATAACCAAAATGGCAAAATGAGTCCGGAAGAACGAGGCCGTATGGGTGGAGAAGCCACGGCGAAAAATCATGACAAAGAATTTTATCAGGAAATCGGCCGCAAAGGCGGAGAGGCTACAGCCGAGTCGCATGACAAGGACTTTTACCGTAAAATCGGTGAAAAAGGCGGCGAAGCCCGTGCGCGTCAGCGTGACAACGATTAATACGATGATCCCCTAAATTGGAAAATGACATTAGGGTAAACGGCGCTTATAGCCGGCTTTTCGAAAGGAAAACCGGGTCTGGCGATCCGTAGAACCCAAGCCTAAGAATAAAGCCCGGGAATTCTCGGGCCTTATTCTTTTTGTTTTGCAAAAAAACGATTGAACTTTGGAATCAGACTTGATACTATTGCCCTTAAATACATAAAGGGTGGATATATATGGAAAATATTGACGGAGATTTGGTGATCAGCACCGACAAGTCGAAACTTGACGTGGATAAGGTTTGCGATTTTCTGTCGCGGAGCTATTGGGCGAATAAACGGCCCAGGGAAAGGATCCTGAAATCGATCGAAAATTCCATTTGCTACGGGGCTTATATCGGAGACAGGCTGGTCGGTTTTGCGCGGGTCGTGACCGACGGGGCCACGATGTATTGGTTGTGCGACGTGTTTGTGGATGAGGAGTATAGGGGGCACGGCATCGGGAAAAAGCTGGTCGGGACGATTACCAATGCCGATGAGTTCAAAGATTTGAACGGCCTGCTTGGCACCAAAGATGCGCACGGGCTATACGAACAATACCACTTTACAAGAATGGAAATGATGCGGCGCATGGCGGATTATATCAGAAATATGGATAAAGGCGGCTCCGTATAAAACGGTCCGTATCGATCAGAAAGGGTGAGGGGAATGGGAGAAAACGTCTATCAAGACCTCCCCGTGCTGGAAACCGCTAGAACCGTGCTTCGTAAAATATCGATCCGGGACGACTGTGATATATTTGCGTATTGTTCGGATGAAGAGGTCGCCAAATACACGACGTGGTACGCGCATGCATCGCTCGAAGATTCCCGGGGATATATTGAAAGGATTCTCCAGAGGTACAGCCAGCAGCAGGTGGCCCCATGGGGAATTCAGGACAAAGCATCGGGAAGGCTCGTTGGAACTTGCGGGTTTGTAGGCTGGGATGTGCATCATGGGAAGGCCGAGTTGGGGTATGCCATATCAAAGGGACTTTTGGGGTCAGGGTTACATGACCGAAGTCGTGAAACGCATCATTGAGCTGGGGTTGAACCAGATGGATCTGGTGCGGATCGAAGCTCGCTGCCACCCGGACAATGTGGGCTCCTCGCGCGTCATGGAAAAGTCGGGCATGCAGTTCGAAGGCCTGTTAAGAAAAAGCATTTATACGAAAGGCGTCCATCAGGATTTGAAGATGTATGCCCTAGTTAGATAGAATAGAGAACCATCGCTAGAAGATTCAGGCGGAAAGGAGACGAAGCGTGGAACGAAACTTTCAATCTACCGTGATCGAATTCGTCCAAGGAGACATTACGCGCGCTGAAGTGGATGGCATCGTGAATGCTGCGAATTCGAGCCTGCTGGGCGGGGGCGGCGTCGACGGGGCCATTCATCGTGCCGGCGGGAGCGAAATTCTTGAGGAATGCAAGAAAATCCGGGCTAGACAGGGAGGCTGCCCCGTAGGCGAAGCCGTGATCACGATGGCTGGCCGGCTGCCGGCCAAATATGTTATTCATACGGTGGGGCCCGTGTGGAACGGCGGACAGCATGAGGAAGAGGCCAAGCTGCACAGCTGCTATATCCAATCGCTTGCGCTGGCTGATCAGTACGAGCTGGAAAGCGTAGCTTTTCCAAACATTAGCACGGGAATCTATGGTTTTCCCAAGACGTTGGCAGCGCCGATTGCCATCCGTGCGGTAAAGGAGTTTCTATCCGCTCATCCGCAGACCACCATCAAGAAGGTGCAGTTCGTTTGCTTTGACGAGGAAAATGAAGAGATTTACCGGAAACTGTTAGAACAGGATGCCGAGCTGCTCATTCACCGTTATATCGAAGCTTATAATTCTTTTGATATTGAGGGGATGTTAAGTGTGCTTCATCCGGATGTCATATTCAGAAATATCGTCGGTAACGAGGTGACGGTGGAAACGAATGGACTGCAGTCATTTCGGGCTTTGGCGGAAAAGGCGGCAGCCCTGTTTTCGATCCGGCATCAAACGATCTTGGAGCTTCGGGAGATAAACGGCCGGATTGAGGCGGACATTGATTACACAGGTGTGCTGGCGTCGGATCTTCCTGACGGTGTAAAGGCTGGAGATACCATTCGGTTACAAGGAAGGTCGATCTTTATGATCAGGGATGGAAAGCTGTCTCTTATTGAGGACTACAGCTAATCATAAAAGCAGAGCTCTAACGATTTACTATAGAAAGAGATGGCAAACATGAATTTTCAAACATCCAGAAAGGCACTGGTCATCATACTCCATGAAATCTATGGGCTTAACGAGCATATTCTTGCTTTTGGCGATAAGGTCTCCCAGGCGGGTTACAAGGTGCTGACCCCGAACCTGCTGAAACGGGAGCCTTTTCCGTATGAACAAGAGGAAGAAGCCTACTCCTATTTCGTGAGCCAGATCGGCTTTGACCGGGCCGTTGATGAAGTGAGGCAAATTGTACGAGATCACCGGGATCCATACGACTGCATCATGATCGTCGGCTTCAGCATTGGAGCAACCATTGCCTGGCTGTGCAGTGCATCCGAAATCGACGGGATCATCGGATTTTACGGATCAAGAATTCGCAATTACGCCGAAACGGAGCCGGAGTGCCCGGCTTTATTGTTTTTTGCAAGGAACGAAAAATCCTTTAACGTATCAGAGCTCGTTGTAAAATTGGAGCATCGTCAGAACACGCACGTCCACGTCATCGAAGGGGAGCATGGTTTCATGAACCCTTACTCCAAAAGCTACCTTCCCCAAGCCTATCAGGCATGTCTGGAGAGGAGCTTTGACTTTTTGCAGTGGATAGCGAAGGGGGAAATGTAGTCGAGGCTTCGGCAGATGACAGCGAGCCAAGTATGGATCGGGACCTCAGATTGATATCTAATATTTTTGCTTTACATGCGAACATACATTCCTATAAAATATATTTGGGTATAAATTCCAAATGGGGGTTCAGATATGGAATCTGGGCGAATTCTAGGGATTGCTTATAATGTTATTCCGGTGAAAGATGTGGAGAAATCGGCGGAATGGTTTGTGAAGCATTTCGGATTTAACATTCGCAATAAGCGCGACGGTTATCTGAGTTTGTTCAGAGAGAACCGGCCGATTCTTGATCTGATCCAAAGTGAGCACGATTCGAGAGCGGTGTTCGAAGTGAACGGTAGAAAGCGCTGGGTCATCACCTTTTTTTCGGACGATATCGTGTCGCTGCACAGGCGGTTACAGGCCGGGGACGTCAAGGTCGGCAGCCTAAGCGACGAAGGGAAGTACGGGAAGTTTTTCGTACTCGAGGATTTGGACGGCAACCTGTTTGACGTATGGGAGCATCGGGATTGCGAACTGGTTTACTAGAGCCGGTCATGCGGCCATCTTAGAACGGGTCAAAACGCAAACAAGCACGACCCCATAGTTAAGGGATCATGCTGCTAGAACACTGGTAATAATCTGTTCGTTATTTTTCACACGCAATCAAATCGTTGTCCCGGTCTTTGCTTTTGTTGGCGTCATAGAGCTCCTTAGAAACATAAGGCTTATATTTGGTCTTGCCGCCTTTGTTTTTGACAGAAGCCGAGCGGGCGACGCCCCCCTTGTAATCCTTGTTTAATTCAGCGCAGTTCTGGTACTTCTTCACTTGACCTGCCGCTTGCGCATGACTGATGGTGCCCAGACTGATCCCGGTACATAGAATCACACTTAGAGAAAGTAAAATGCTTTTTTTCATTCTCCAAATCACCCCTGTTCGTCTATTATGGTTCATAGGCCCATCGCTATCATAGCATGCGGTATCGGGAATTTGGAGGGGAAAATTGAACATAAACGGAGAGATGGAATGAGCTCAGAAGAAAATATCATTGTCGCCAGCGTTTCCGTTCTGCGGAACGGAGAGGTGTTCATGATCCAGGAGAAGAAGGCCTCCGCGTATGGTCTATGGAACTTTCCTTCAGGGCGGCGGGAGACGGGGGAAGATTTAGCCGAGACCGCTGTTCGGGAAGTTAAGGAGGAGGCTGGGCTGGACGTACGGCTGAAGGCTGTTACTGGTGTGTACCCGTTTCGAAGCGCCAGTGGTCAGCAGGTGATCCTGTTTCATTTTGTCGGCGAAGCAGCGGGTGATGCTTTAAGAGTACAGAATGATGAAATTATGGATGGCCGGTGGGTTGCCATCGATACGCTGCTCCATCAGCCGGATGAACAGCTGCGGGAAGCGAAAGTCATCAAGCAGATCACAGGGCGGTTGTTACGGAAAGAGTTCTACCCGCTTGACGTATTTCATGGAATGATTCGGTGAGTATCATGGAAATAGAGTAGCATAGTAGTAAAGAACGAAAGAGCCTGTCTTTGGGCAGAACCATCTTGTAACCGTTAGGAGAGCAGCATGAAGCTAATGCCTGAATACGCCCACAATATTATCGTTGGTGTGGTTTTTCGAAACCAGTGGAGCTGGTACATAACGGAGAGGGAATACTGGTTTTTGAATGTGGAAATGGAAGACCGCTTCGGTATTGAAGTGCTGGATGAAACCACGGCAGCGGAATTTTTTCGTCTTATCGCGGACTTTCGGGTGTCTTCAACGGAGCTCTCTCAAATGCTCGTAGATTTGCAGGGCTCTTTTCAGCATCAAGACGAGGTTCTCGAGTTTGTTCCAGCGCTTTACGTCCATTTCGATGATCGCGTGCTGTATTCGCTGTTCCCGGAACCGATGTCCTTCGAGCATTATGTCCCCGAGGGATGGGTTGGGGAATATCGTGATTTTTTGGAACTGGTGCCGGAAGCGGAACGGTATTGGATGATCCAGGGGAAGAACTTTTTTAGCACGATGTCGCAGCGGTAAGCAAGGGAGGGGCTTTTGATATACATTTTAGAGGAACCCCGCGGCAGAGCTTATGAGGGTTTGATCTCGATGGCATTCCGTGTGTGCGATGAATTCATTCTAGTCAAAAGGGATCAACTAACGCTAACTCCTGCAATGGAGGCGCTGGCCGAACGATTAAAGCCTTACGTCAAAACGGTCAAGAAGCAGGACGCTTGGCCGGGAACTCAACTGTTTGGGCATTATGCCGACGTATTTTATTTTGATTGCCAGCCGCCATTGGAGAAGCTGATTTTGGAGTCCGCTGATGGCCTGTATGACTGGGTGTGGCCCAATTTATTGGAGGATTTATGTTTTTTTAAAGGCAGTCAGCCTTGGCTCGTTAATATCGCCCATGAGCATGAAGCGTGGATCAAGACGGATGACCGGGAGGAAATTTTGCAATTTAGAGGGATCGAAGGATTGATGCTGTACTAGCTTTTAGGAATTCAGTTCAGTACACTATTTTAAACCATCAAGACAGGATGAACGGTATGTCGACGATACGAGAAGAAATGATGATATATGCCCCGATCGACGTCTGCTTTGACGCCTCCCGAAATGTGGATGACCACTCCCGAACGGTCTGGCCTCACACCCATGAGCGGGTCGTCGCGGGAAGGATGAGCGGTTTGCTCGAAGCCGGAGACACGGTGGTGTTCGAAGCAAGGCACTTTGGGATTCGGCAGCGGCTGACCTCGAAGGTGGCCGAGATGGATAAGCCCTATTCTTTTACCGACGAGATGCAAAAGGGGGCCTTTCGCCATTTGACTCACCGCCATGAATTTGAGGAGATTGCCGGAGGAACGCTGGTCAGGGACATTCTCGATTTCAGCGCTCCGTTCGGATGGGTCGGGCGGGTGTTCGATGCGCTCGTGTTGGAAAAATATATGAGGTCCTTTATCCGCTACCGCCAGCGGACGCTCAAGGCACTCATCGAAAACGAAAACAGCCCCAAGTCGTCGACTTGAGGCTGCTTCTGTTTTGCCGTCTGTACATACGAGCGGCCGTTATGCAATGATTTATGGCAAAATGTTACCGGCTGCGCGGTAAATTTCGTACCATTCTTCGCGGGTCAAGGTCACATCGCTTGCTTTGATGCAGTCCTGAAGACGCTCAAGGTTCATCGTGCCGATGACCGGCTGCATGTTGGCCGGATGGCGGAGGAGCCACGCAATAGCGATGGTCGTATTGGTTACGCCGTATTTACCGGCAATTTCGTCGATCTTCTTGTTCAATTCCGGGAATTTGTCGTTTCCAAGGAACACGCCTTCGAAGAAGCCGTATTGGAAAGGCGACCAAGGCTGAACCGTAATGTCGTTCAGTCTGCAGAAATCCAGGACGCTGCCGTCACGATTCACGGCCGATTCATTTTCCATGTTCACGTTAATGCCGGCGGAAATCATAGTGGCGTTCGTGATGCTGAGCTGCAGCTGGTTGGCTACAATCGGCTGCTTCACGAATTTTTTCAGCAGTTGGATTTGCATCGGGTTCTGGTTGGATACGCCGAAATGGCGCACTTTGCCGGAGGATTCCAGCTGCTCGAACGCTTCAGCAACCTCTTCGGGTTCAACCAATGCATCCGGGCGGTGCAGCAGCAGAACATCCAGGTAATCGGTTTTCAGTCTTTTCAGAATCCCGTCTACCGAATTCAGGATATGCTCCTTGGAAAAGTCGAACATGCCCTGACGGATTCCGCATTTGGATTGAAGAATAATTTGCTCACGGACGTCGCTGTTCATATGGATGGCGTCTGCGAAAATTTCCTCGCATGTACCGCCGCCATAGATATCGGCATGGTCAAAGAAATTAGCCCCTTGCTCCAGTGCCGTTTGTACGAAACGCTCCGCTTCGTTTTTGTCCAGGGAGTTGATGCGCATGCAGCCTACTGCAACTACAGGTACTTCCAAGCTGCTGCTGCCAAGCTTAATCGTTTTCATGAATCCTGTCCTCCGTATTCATATGGGTTTGGATGTTTCGACTCCAACACGAAAGTTCCGGCTTCCTGCTGAAGTTTCCTCTAGTAAGCGTGATCTAGTGATGAATAGTTTTGCAGACAGTCCCCTGTTTATAATGACACTGCGTGTGGCAGGATTCAAGTCTTTTTATGAGGAAAATAGCAGATTATGAGTTTATGGCGGGAAACTGGAGGTGGGAAGAGAGCATAGGAGGAATTTTTTTTGAATTGTGGAATATTCACATAGCCACAGAAAGGGGTTATTACCGTGAATATCACTTTTGAGTCTGTTAAACAGGAAGTTGAGGAGCTTGTACAGTTCCTTACATCAGACAGCTGGCCTTATCATGGAGTTGAGAACCCTTCTGAAGCGGATATCAGAAAGGCTTATGAAAATGGCGCCTATCACAATGAGAATACTCGAACGTTCTGGATCATTGATCAAGGCGGGCATCAGAAAATCGGGTTGATATGATTGCTCGACGTCTCTGATCCGATTGTTATGTTCGATTTGAGAATCCGAGGCAAGTATCGGGGCAAGGGTATCGGAAAGTCAGCTTTGAGGTGGATCGTCTCGCACGTGTTTTCTGAATATCCGGAAGCGATCCGCATTGAAGGACATACCAGAGTGGATAACACGGCTATGCGTGCTCTGTTTGCTAAATCGTTGTTCGTATTGGAAGCGTATCATCGTAAATCTTGGAGACAAGCCGGGCTATTATTTGACTCCGTTGGTTACGCGGTGATTAGGGTAGACTGGGAGAACAATCAGGTTACACCCATTCCCTGGTCGATTAAATAATTGATGGAATCCAATTTATTTCGTTAGCAATTACGCTAAAGGAAAACGATAGCTTAATAAAGACAGTTGAAGGCAGCCCACTCGTCTGGGGCTGTCGCCTAACCGCCCCTAACTGAATACATCTGAAGTATAAGATGATTCAGGAGAGGATGTTGGCCTTGCAAGCTGTTCCTTATGATCTCCTTCAAGGATGGATCGCCTACACGTCGGACCGCGGTGGAACGTTCGACATTTGGCTTTACCGACCGCAGGACGGTCTTAATTTTCAACTCACGATAGGGCTTGGTGCGGAATTTTCGGTTCCCTATTGGTCTCCGGACAGCAGGAGAATCGCTTTCATCGGCATTGGCAACGTGGTTCACCTGCTGGATACTGTCACGCTTGCCGTCGCAAGAATCGACCAAATCGAACCCTACACGCTGCTGGACTGGTCCCCGGACAGCCGTTTTCTCGCGTATGTCAAAAACGGGCGAATCGTTATCTATGATACTTTCTCCCATAGAAGCTATACCATCCCGGAGGAGGGCGCCAGCGATGTCCAGTGGTTTCCTTCAGGTACGGAGCTTCTGTTCGCGGCTCCGGATACCAACGGCATCACCCAGCTCTTCCGCATCCGGACTGATGGGGCAGATCGGAGACAAATCACGCAAAATACGGACGGACCGCTACATGACGTTCGGCTTTCTCCGGACGGAGCCTTTGCTCTTTATACGTTCCCCGGTGTCAGTATCTCCATCATTTCGACGGTGGATCTGGCTAGCGGCACCATCTACAGGCTGGAGGGCGGACCGCTTGCCAAAAACTTTTTACCGACTTGGTCCCCGGACTCCCGGAGCATCGCCTATAGCGCAACCGCTTATAAGGAGCCAAACTATTATTTCTCTCATCCAAATCGATAGCTGTACCGGTCAGAATCAAAGAACGTTGGCAGTTTCCGACTGTTTTGCCGCTCCCGTAGGCTGGTCGCCGGACGGCGGCAAAATCGCCTATTTATCTGGATGTGCAGGTGTAGAAGGCGCAAGTCAGATCTGGATAGTCGATATTAGGGGGACGATACCGGTGAAAGTCCTCAGCGGCGGCCGGATTACTGCTTTGCAGTGGTCTCCTCGCGTCAAAAGGGTTCCGGAAAATATCTACACAAGCTCCGTGTACCGGGTAACCTTTCCGTATCCCGCAACCTGGCGCCGGGTCAGCGAAGAGAGATACGAAGGGCCGGACGGTTTCTTTCAGGTATCTGCAATTTCAGCGGGCGACAGCATTGCCGATGTATGCAGCTCCGAAGCTTTTCATCCATTGATGCCTTACGGCTCTTCTCCTCGGATTGTCATGCAGATGATACAAAACAGAGAGGCCTGCTTCATTTTTCCTTCGGCCGACCAACCTGCGGAAATGAATAAACAGGCCGCCCTTATCGTGAGGTACCCCCGCCCTATCCAAATCGGGGAAACGTTCTACAATTATTTTATCCTGTGGGCCGACGTCAACCACATCCGTCAAATTGGCGGGCAGCTGTCGTTCCTTTAGCCATTTGAGGAATAAATGAACAATCGACCGCATTAGCCTCTGTATTCACGGATGAAGACGCAATGAATTATTGACTTATCTTATCCGGGCACCTTGAGTTTACGCGTTTGCAGATACCTACTTTAATATCCGGACCCCTTTCCATTTGGAAGGGGGTTTGTGTTTTTAGGCCTTGGCTTCCTGTAGCTCCGCTGTGTGCGTCGTTGGACAGGGCTGCTCGGCCCACTCCCGCATGGCGGCAAAGATCGGCTGAAGGCGCCGGCCTTTATCCGTAAGCTCATATTCTACATGCAGCGGCACTTCTGAAAAAATGGTCCGCGTGACGATGTGATTCTCCTCCAGGAGGCGCAGCCGGTCGGTCAGCGTTTTCGGGCTGATGGGATGCAGGGACCGTCGCAGCTCCCCGAAACGATTTAACCCGTTAAACAGGTCGCGCAGAATCAGGAGCGTCCATTTTCCCTCCAGCAGTTCGATGACCGGGGTAATCGTATCCGGGCATTTGGGATCGATCATGACTAAACCCTCCTAGTTCATTTTTTGAAACTAGTGCACTTAAATGTAACTACTTTTCAAATGTACCACAGTCGACTAATCTTAGGAAAGGGAACGGATTCCATAAAATTCCGTTCACGACCCATAATCGATTATCGGGCTTGCTGGATCCAAGTCTTGGAATAAACTTGTATGAAGATAGGTGACATATGATGCAAAGACCTTTTGAGGTAGACGCTTCGGAATATCCGTTTCAGGATCGTTGGCTGCCCTACCAGGACGGTGCGGTTCATTATATCGATGAAGGCGAGGGGCCGGTTGTCGTGCTCCTGCACGGCAACCCCACATGGTCCTATTTGTACCGGAATGTGATTAAAGAGCTGAGCGGCCAGTGCCGGCTGATCGCGCCGGATTATCCCGCCTTCGGGATGTCGAAGGCCCCTACGGGCTATGGATTTACTCCCCAGGAGCATGCGGAAGCAGTGACGGCACTGATCGAGCAGCTGGATCTGCGAAATGTAGTCCTCGTCGTTCAGGATTGGGGCGGACCGGTTGGACTCCATTATGCAGTGCATCACCATGACAACGTACGCGGCATCGTCCTCATGAATACATGGGCATGGCAGGCCAAGATCTTGCCGATGAAGCTGTTTTCGATGGCCATGGGAGGCTGGCCGCTCGGATACTGGCTTCAGACCCGGCGGAACTTTTTTGCCCATACGATTGTGCCCGGCGGCATTCACCATAAGGAGAAGGTCACGGCAGCCTTGCGGAAGGCGTATACCGATCCTTTTCCTACCCCGGCGCTTCGCAAACCGACCTGGGTGTTCCCCAGAAGCATTCGCAAAGCCGGACCTTGGCTGGCTGAAATTGAATCCAGACAGCCTCTGCTGGCGGAGATTCCTGCGCAAATTTTGTGGGGACTGAAGGACAGTGCCGGTTTTCCGGTAGAGGAAATGCAGCGCTGGCAGGGCATTTTGCGAATGCACGAAACGGAAGCTTTGAGCGATGCATCCCATTATGTGCAGGAGGACCGCCCGGACCGGGTGGCGGCGTCGATCCGCAGAGTACTGGAAAGAACAAATGGCGCAGGGAAGCGGCCGAACACGATTAAATTTACAGAGACGAAATCGAGGAGGATATCCATATGAAAACGATTCTTTGGGCGGCGCTGTCCGCCAACGGAAACTATGCGCAGTCGGGGCCTGACAACCCGCCGAAGCCGGAAGCTCTGGCCGATTTTGCGGCCCATGCCGGCCGATCGGGGAACTTTATCGTGGGGCGCAGAACCTTTGAGGGGATGCAGGCCGGCGGCGGCGGAGCGGCCTTTGAAGGGCTAGATATCGTGGTTGTCACCAAGCGTGTCAAGGAGATCGCAGGCGTGACGGTCGTGAGCTCTCCCGAAGAAGCACTGCAGTATCTCGCGAGCCGGGGGCATTCCACCGCGCTTTTGGCGGGAGGGGCCGAGTTGCATAATGCTTTTCTGGGAAGCGGGCTTGTCGACGAGCTGGTGTTCAATGTAGCTCCGGTGCTGGAAGGAAAAGGGCTGAACCTGGTCACGGACCAACATGAATATCAATTTAAAGATGTGGAGCTGCTGGATTGCAAACCGCTGGGATCCGGTGTGGTGCAGCTGCATTATGCGGTCACGGGTTCATTATAGATGCAGTGTAAGTGTAAAAATAAGCGGACGATAAGGAAAGCTTCTTCCTGATGCATAGGGAGGAAGCTTTCTCTTTTTGCAGTGACGATAGTGATGCAGGGACATTTTACGTACTTGCCTCTACATCTATTTCAATTTCTTTAGTGCATTCTCTATTTATAAGCAGTTTTTGTTTAAAAATGGTGAGTCTGCGGCCTAAAATCCATGCTAAAATAGATCCACATCACAACGGACATCGAAGAACGAAATATAAGTGTAAGCTCATATCCTTTTTTTAGAATCGGGGGAATCAGAGTGGAAGCCGTATTTGTCCGTCATGGGCACGGGGAGCATTTGCTGGATTATCCTAACCAGCTGAACATGCTGCATCCCGGGTTAACGCTGTATGGAGAGTCACAGGTGAATGAGCTGCGGGGGCGTTTATTGCTGAACGGTAATGAGCAGGTTGTCGTCAGCCCGACTAAACGTACCATCGAAACGGCGAGGATCTTACTGTCAGACGGTCCTTTTGTGATCTCTCCGCTGGCAGGGCCGCGCATGTTCCCGCAAGATCCTTCGTATTCGCCCTTCGTCTGCGATCAAATCTATTCGAAGGACGAGATTCGCGAGACGGTTCCAGATGCCGTGATCGTGGATTTTGGCTTGGACCTTTGGGAAGAAGGGATCAACCGTATTGGACAGGAAGCCTTCGAGACCTATGGGAGGCAGCTGCTGGATTGGTGCAAGGCACAGGCGGAACGTGTTATCATCGTTTCCCATGACGGGACGATTACGAATTATCGCGTGCTCCTTGGCGAACAGGGGCTGACCCGGAAGGACTTTCTGGGAGAAGCGGGCGTATACCAGGCGAAGTATGAATAAATCAGCAGAATTACTCACCTGAAAAAATTCATGTGGGAGGAATAAGGATGAATCCCAATCATCTTATCGAGTTGGATGGCTTACATGTATCACCGTCTATCCTAAATGCGTTTGAGCAGGTCGACGGTGCCGAGTTTCTCTTCCACCAGGACGGTTCCCGGGTCATTCAAAGCACCAATCCTCGTTTTATGGCGGAAATGCTTGAGTGTCTTCAGGTTCAGAAGGGACAGCGCGTTCTTGAAATCGGAACCGGAAGCGGATTCAATGCGGCACTAATCTCCAACTTGATCGGACCGGAAGGGGCATTGCATACGGTCGAGGTGGATCCGTCTGTTGCCAAACGGGCAAAGGCGAAGCTGGACAGTTCGGGAATCAGAAATGTAAAAGTCATCTGCGGTGACGGGTTTTACGGATATCATCAGTCAATTCCATACGATAGAATTATAGCGGCAGCGAAGCCGCCGTTTCTTCCGCAGCCTTGGATCGATCAGCTAGGTATAGGCGGAATATTGGTTACGCCGCTCGATCTTGAGGCGCTTGGTGACGCCTACGTGGTTGCTTTTAACAAAGTGTCGGAGCATTTATTAGTCAGTCTTATTCTTATGAAAGGCAATTTCATGAGGATGGCGCCATCCGTTGAGCAGCTTGTTCTAAAGTCAGGCAAGCCGAATGTGGTCGAAATCGACTTCGACATAGATCGTTTACAAATCAGGGTTCGTCGGAATCCGGACCGAAAAAATACATGGACGGACCAAGCGAGCTTTGACGCATGGGACTTCGAATACATCGGTTTGTAAACAAGCCGAAGGGGGAGTTTTTAATGTACAACCTGAGCCAATTCGTTCTGCCGAACGGAACGCTGAGCGGAGAGGGGCTGTGGAAGCGGGAGGCCTTGTACCAAGGCATGAACGGCAAATTCGTGGAACGGTTCTACCTGGATCGGCAGCACAGCTACATTTTCAAGCCGCTGACCAACGGGGAGAGCGTGGACCGGGAAGCCTGGATTTACCGGCATGTGCTGTCCGGCTTTCCGGACATTTACCCGGCGCTGCTCGCCTCTTCGGAGGAAGGAGCCGGTGAGGAGGGATGGTCGATTTTTGAAGACCTTGGCCCCCTTCGCCATGAGTACGATGTAGAAACCGCCATGAAAGTGGTACAGCAGATCGCCTGGTGGCATGCGCTGCCGGAGGAGCGCCGGGAGGGTTTGAGCGGGTCGGGGCCTAAGCCGCAGATTGAGCAGATCGCCGCCGATCTCATGAACAGACGGGATGAGGCCGTGGCGGTTATGAACGAAATCGGCGAGCCCTGGGAGCTGGACGGCATGATACTCAGCTTTGCGGAGGGCCGGGCACTCCCGAAAATAAAGGTGGTATCCCACGGGGACCTGCATTTGGGCAATTATGCCGTTGCGGCTGACGGCCGCTTGTACATCATGGATTGGGAGCATGCCCACCTGAATACCCCGTTCTGGGACCTGTATCATCTCATCGACATGTCGCACCCTTTGTTTCCGAAACAGGTGACCGCTGAAGATCGGGAAAAGCTCCTGACCTATTACGTAGCTCAGTCGGCGCTGTATGGCGCGGAGTGGGACCTTGGCGATTTTATCCGCGATTACTGCCGCTTCTCGACCGTGTTTTCCATTTGGATGCTGCTCCTGATTTCAGGCGACTTGAAACGGGGAGACAGCGTCTGGCCGCAGGAACGGCTGCTGACACAAAAGGAAGAAGCGATCGCCGGCTTAAAAGGATGCCTGACGAGCCTATCGCTCGAGCGGGACTCGGCTTAATCTGCTGCTCCAAGGCTTTCCCCCTGAGCACAACACAACTGCCGGTTCCGTTCATGCACCTTATTGAATCAAGGTAAGAATCACCTCAACCGAATGATCGACAAAGGAACGCTCCGGGCGGGCTTTCATCATCACCGTCAGACCGATCAAGGAGACGACCAGGGTCTGTGCCAGGGACTTGGCGTCCACACCGGTGTGCAGCTCGCCTGAACGGACCCCGCGTTCGATCGCCTCCTGAAAAATCGCCGCCAAATACATCTCATGCTCCCGTGTCAAAACCTCAAATTTTTCATCATGCGGAGCCATCTCCACCATCGTATTAATGCAGAAGCATCCGCGATTCTGCGGGTCAGCATAAGACTCCTCGACAATCCCCGCAAAATAACGTCTGAAGGCTTCCTTAACGGATTCGCCGTGCAGAAGCACGGATCTGGCCTGTGCCGCATGCGCGGCGGTATATTTCCGCAGAGCCGCTTCAAACAGCTCCTTCTTATCCCCGAACGCGGAGTAAATACTTGGGCGCTGAATGCCCATTCCCGCCGTCAGATCGCTTAAGGACGTTGCCTCATAGCCTTTACTCCAAAATATATGCATGGCGTCTTCCAGCGCCTGATCCACATCGAATTCACGCTGCCTAACCATTTTCGGCACCTCATTTCATATCGATCGGTATGTTTAGAGTGTAGGATATTCCTCTCCTTCTGTCAATTCGATCAGCCAAGATCAGTGATCGGACTAGCGTATAAATATTTTGCGTAATCCGTTAAATTCAGGCCCATTAACAAATTCGATCCACGAACCTCTTGACAGCACTTTGCTCGGGAAGGTAAGGTAAGCACAAATCATTATGTACCGATTGGTATGTTATGATAATTGAAAGATCGGGAGGGGTTCGTTGTGAACAACCTGCAGGAAACCGAATCGATGGTAACCGGAGAAAGGATGGGGGAGGAAAAGGAAAAAAAGGCCGCCGTTCCAACCGCCGCAACGGCTGCATCCGTGCAGCCGATAACCCGCTGGACCGCGCTGCTGTTTGCTGCGGCGTGCGGTTTGGCGGTCGCCAACGTCTATTACGCCCAGCCGCTGCTGGATTCTTTGGCGGCGCAGTTCGGGATTTCGCATTCGTCGGTCGGGATGGTCATTACCGTTACGCAGATTTGCTATGCCATAGGTTTGATTCTGCTCGTTCCGCTGGGAGATTTGTTGAACCGCCGCAGGTTAATTCCAGGCATGATGCTGATATCCGTGGCTGCACTGGTGGTCGTAGGTACGGCGTCTAACCGGGGATTTCTGCTTGGAGGGATGGCTGTCGTCGGGCTCGTGGCCGTGGTCACGCAGGTGCTGGTTGCTTATGCCGCGACGCTGGCGGCCCCCGAATCACGGGGGCGGGTCGTCGGCGTAGTAACGAGTGGGGTGGTCATCGGGATTCTACTGGCCCGAACATTCGCCGGTCTGCTAACGGATGCCGCCGGCTGGCGCTCCGTCTACCTGGCGTCTGCGGGTCTGATGCTGATCGTGGCCTGCATTCTGCTTAAGGTACTGCCGGGGAAGGATCCGGAGAAGACTTCGCTGAAGTATCCTCAGCTGCTTCGGTCGGTGCTGGACCTGTTCGTGCAGGAGCGGATCCTGCGTGTTCGCGCCATGCTGGCGCTGCTGATTTTTATGGCGTTCAGCATATTGTGGACCTCGCTGGTGCTGCCGCTCAGCAGCCCGCCGCTCGCCCTGTCGCACAGCGCCATCGGAGCGTTCGGACTCGCCGGGGCCGCCGGAGCGGTCGCAGCGGCAAGAGCCGGCCGGCTGGCCGACCGGGGGATGGGACAGCGTACCACAGGTGTCGCCTTGGCGCTGCTGCTCGTTTCATGGCTTCCGATCCGATATACGGAGCACTCGCTGCTGTCCTTGATCCTGGGCATCCTACTGCTCGATATGGCGGTACAGGCCGTCCATGTGACGAACCAGAGCATGATTCTGAGCGTACGCCCGGAAGCCCGCAGCCGATTGACTGCGGCTTACATGACGTTTTACTCGATCGGCAGCGCCACGGGTTCCATAGCCTCGACAAGCATTTATGCCCGATTCGGCTGGGACGGGGTGTGCATGCTCGGGGCAGGCGTCAGTGCGTTTGCGCTTTTATTCTGGGCCTGGACCCGGAGAAGCGGGGAAAAGGAAGGGTGAGGTCGTACTAAGCACCAAGCGGTTAGGCACAAACGACATTGCCGCAATACTCGCATTCTTTTTCCCGCTCCGCGCCCAGAAATACCCTTGCCCCGCAGCCTGGGCATTCGACGGTTTTCGGAGAGGAGGACTGACCGGAAACGGGGGACTGAAATCCCGAAGGCCGACCATGACCGTTTTCATCAGAGGCAGAGTCCTCTTCATCATACTCGTCATCGTACTCGTCGTCGTACTCTTCATCATTTTCTTCATCGTACTCGTCATCGTATTCTTCTTCATACTCTCCGCTAAGATAATCCTCAAGGGCCTGTTGTTGAATGTAGACGGTTCCGTTGATGATTCTGCCTTCCGGGAGGAGCCCTTCCTCAAACATAAACGTCAAATCCCGGGTGACATCGGCGGGGGATGTCTGTGAAAGGCTGCGAATCTGCTCAACGGAGGTCAGGCGCATGCTTACAACGGTTTCCTGATAGACCTGAAGCAGGGAGCCGAATTTTTTATCGAGCCTATGGCCGACCAGGAAAAAGATCAGGGTAGGAAGAAACCAATATATCGCCAGAACAATCCCTGAGGTCAAATAATCAATCTGCTCCTCCTCTCCAAACGTATCGTAGGTCAAATAGAGAATGATCATGATGGAGATATAGGAAAAGACCATAGCCCATCCCAATAGCCGTAAGTTTCTGCCTTTGGCTTTGTTATGATGGTGGGTCGATGCCAAGCGGATGAAGGCGAGCAGTCCGCCGACGGGAAATACGAGCAGGGTGAGGATTATAATCCACGTGTCAAATGTCGAAAATCTAACTTTATATGGAACCGGGATCTCCATATGATAGTCTCCTTTATGCATGATGTTATTTATGTATATAGAATGATCTAAAGAAATGGTTAAACTTTAGATCAATCTATGAAGAACCAGCTTTTGCTTGAAGTAACTGCGAATTTCTTTCTCGTGCTGTACGCTCGATGTCATGGATTAGGAGTAAAGCTTCATTGGCTAATTGTTCACGCTGGTCCGGCACGGCGGTAGCGATCAGGCTCACCTGATCCTCCAGCAGCGATATTTTCTGCAGAAGCAGCTGCTCCACTTCGTATAAGGCCGGAACCGAATTGGGGTCGCTGTACCGGAGCGTATCCTCCAGGCCGCGGATTTGCTCTTGAACATGACCGAGCCGGGTCTGCTCCGGCAGTGATTGAAGCTTCTGACGGATGGTCACCAGCCGATTTACCGTATCCCTTCCTTTGCTCCAGTTGCGGTGATCCCGCCGCTCCTGCCTGGCAGCATAGGTTCCGGACAGTTCCACCGTCCCCGTGAGGATGATGAATCCGATCAAGGTGAGAATCTGGCTCCATACATAAGAGGTGACGGAGAGCGTGGTCCAAAGACTGAACAACAAAATCTCCAGCAGCACCGCCCCGGCGTACAGTCCAGCTGCTATACCGGAGCCAATGTAAAAGGGAGCAGGCATTCCTGGACCCTGACGGCGGTTAAGCATGCGATATACAAACCGAAGAACAGCTGCTGCCGCGCAGCCCGCTCCGGCACCGGATATCCAGGACCGGCTCTCGGCCCAGCCGCCGCTCCACCCAAACCCGATGAAGACAATCAAGGGAATGAGGATGACAGCGGTAAAAAACCAGCTTTTATGCATCAGTGTGGTTCCCCTTCCTTTGGCCTCGTTATCAGGTTTGGGCATGGCCGCATTCCATGCAGAATTTCTGTCCTTGCTGTACCTCCGCCTGACAGTTCGAGCATTTCAGGATGCTGCTGGTTCCGCAGCCCGAGCAGAAGCGGGCCTTCGGGTCCATCCATTCCCCGCACTCGCGGCACAGCTTCGGCAGCAGGGTTCCGCAGCTGCTGCAGTTCACCGATCCGATCTTGAAGTCATAGCCGCACGCAGGGCAGGCGTTGTACGGATCGCCGCAGTTCAGGCAAAACTTGGCGTTCGGCGGAAGCGGTTGTCCGCAATCGCTGCAGACGATTTTTTTCGCCGGGATGCCGGCTGCTCCTAACGTCAAACTCTGGCCGCAGGCAGAGCAAAATTTCGAATCGGCGGCGTTCAGCTGCCCGCATGTCACACAGGCTTTTTGCTTAACGTCCATATCGCTAGTGGTTTGAACCTTCACATTTCCGGCCATTTGCTGGACGGCGTCGTACATCGATCCTGCCATGCCCAACCCCATGCCGAGTCCGCTGCCGACGATGCCGGCGGTGCTGCCCGGATTTTTGGCGGCGCTTTCGAGCGTATCGTAGGAACGTTCCTGTTGATAGGTGAAGCCGATAATGTCCATTTCCGCTTTTTTGGCCAGTGCTTCCTTAATGCGCTGCGTAGACGGATCATTTTCCGGAAAATTAATCGAATCGATAAAGAAATTCACAAGGGATATGCCCATTTCCTCAAAAGACGGTGCGATCGTGTCCCGGACATGCTTGGAAATTTCGGCGGCGTAGGCGTTAATTTCAACCACGCTGATTTTTTTATGGATAATGTAAGAGGAAATCATTTCGTTAATGTTCGAGGTCAGAACCCCGCGGTAGTATTTTACGAGTGTATCTTGATCGAACGATGGAAGCGTGCCGACCAATTTCAGCAGAAACTTGCGTGCATCTTCAATCTCCACCCCAAATTGGCCGAAGGCTCTGAGCGATACAATAATGTTAAACTTCGGATCCTGCAGTTGGATGGGAGATGCGGTTCCCCACTTCACATCCAGCGACCGGAGTTTATTCACAAACCATACCTCTGCGGTAAACGGCGATTTGCCGCCGAATGGCAGATTAATGAGGTTGGAGAGGATCGGAATATTCGCCGTGCTCAAGGTGTGGCGTCCTGCCACGAAGGAATCGAGAGCCCTGCCGCCTTTAAATAATATTGCTTCCTGCGTTTCATGAACGATCAACTGGGTCCAGGTCCCGAGCTCCTGGTTCGGGTAGCGCCAGGCGAACACCCCTGGTGGTCCTTCGTATTCCACTACTTCAATGATAGCCATTTGCTGCACTCCTTTACTGACACGGTTCGCCTTCATCCCATAACATTCCATGGAAAAAGGTACTAATTGACTACTATTGTATACGATATTAGCCCTATTTGAGGGTCGAAATTTGGAAAAAACATGTTCGAACAAGGAAATTTTGCATAGAAATTCGAATTGTATTTTATATGAGGTAAACAAGTTGAGGAGGAATCCATTTGAAACTGGGTCTGCTGGTCATCGATATGCAGAAGCATCTGCTGAACGGGTACGTGGATCAACAAACGATTGACGGGGCCTGCGAGTATATCAATTATACCGCCGGTCTGCTGCGCTCGAAGGGTCATCCGGTCATCCATATAAAAGATGTGGAGGGCGCGGAGGACGTCAATGACGACGGAATCGGATTTATCCCGGGGATTCAGATGGAGCCCGGCGATACGGTGGTTCATAAAACCTATTCCAATGCGTTTTGGAAAACGGAACTGGAATCTATCCTTGCGGAAAAGGGCGTCGATCTGCTGGTGGTGTCCGGTTTTGCCGCGGAATACTGTGTCCTGTTCACCTATAACGGTGCGCTGGAAAGAGGGTTCAAGGCAGCTATCCTGCAAAGGGGTATTGTGAGCACGAAGCAGGGCGCGGTGCAGGACATTTACCGTGATCGGCATCTCATTTCGTATCCTGTCATCGAGGCACTGGTGGAACTGGGCTAGGCCGGAAAAAATCAAACGAAGACCCGCATGAAGGGAGGCGATCCCCGCTGCGGGTCTTTTGGTTTCCATTCAGGCGGTTTCCTATTCGGAGAGATCCACCCTCTTTGCAGGAGGCGCTGGCTTGGAACCTGCCTTTTTTTGTGCTTGAAAAGGAGCTACGAACCATTGAACGACGATGAGCGCCACCGTTACTCCCATCAAGCCGTAAATGGCAAACGAAAATGGACCTGCGGCATCATGGATGAGGCCGATGAGAAAAGGTCCGGCGGCCCCGATCAAATAACCGGCGGATTGCGTCATGGCGGCCCATGATGCGGCTTCATGGCTGGTTGCGGCTGCGTCCATCGGGAGGAGCAGGCCCAGCGCAAATAAAGTTCCGCTGGCCAGGCCGATCACGGCCGCGGCCAGCCAGGGCAGAGGCGAGAACAGCAGGATCAGACCGGCCAGCTGCGTAATCGAGGATACCCATAGCCACAGCAGGCGGGAAGGGTAGCGCCTCAGCAGCCGCTGCAGGATCGTACCGGCCGGAATCTGCGTGATGGCAAAGATGGTGAGCATGACGGCTGCTTCCGACGAAGTGTACCCCAGGCTTTGCATCACGGGCGGCAGCCAGGCGAGGAGGGAATAGAAGCAGGATGCCATAAGGCCGAAGTGCAGGGTGAGCAGCCATGCTTTAGGATTCCGCCAAGGCAGGCTGGCGGCAGGGCCTTCGCTAACCTTTCGCGGACCGGAACGGCTCCCCCGGTGCAGGGTCCACCAGACGGCGGCTCCGGCCGCCCCGAGTGCCGACCATACGGCTAAGGCGGCTTGCCACGATTGGGAGTCCGCCTGCAAGGGGAGGGACAAGCTCGAAGCGAGCGCAGCCCCAAGAGACAAGCCGGCCGAGTAGACGGCGATCATCGCAGGAACGCTGCTTGGAAAATGCTGCTTAATAAATCCGGACAACAGGGGACCCATGGCTGCAATGCCAAGCCCGGCAATCAGGGCGGTCAGCAGCAATACGCCGGCCGAGTGCACGAACAGCCGCAGGACCGTTCCGAATCCGATAAGGATGAGGGACCAGCGAATCACGCGTTCAGTTCCCACCCGTCCGGCCAGCTTGGCCGAGACGGGGGATAACAATCCCATGCACAGCACAGGGATGGATGTCAGCAGGCTTGCCGTTGCGGACGACATGCCCAGGTCGTCCCGGATGAGTGCGAGCAGCGGGGATACCGAGCTGATGGCAGGGCGCAAGTTCAAAGCGGCCAGAAAGAGAGCGGCGGTCATGAGGCCGCCATGGGTTGGTTTTGGAGACCGATACATAGGCGTCACCTTCCTTCCATTCATTGCAAAATCCATCCTACCATGCTAGATTGGCTGTAATAAGCACCACTCTGGAGTGATTTTGAACATACCAATTTGAAAAGGAAGGGAGTGAGCCGTATTGGCACAGGACCCTACAGGCGTGCAGGCAGCAGACACCAAAACGAGACAAATCTACTCCTTGCTCAGAGAGCGGATCTTCCAGGGACAATATTTCGCGGGTATGCGCCTGCCGTCGAGCCGGGAGCTGGCGCAGGAGCTCGGCGTGTCACGCACGTTGGTCGTCAGCGTATATGAGCAGCTGGTAGCGGAGGGGTATTTGGAAGGGCGGCTCGGATCGGGGACGTATGTGGTCGATTTGGAGAACAGGAAGCCTGCAAGATTCGAGAAGTCGGACCAGAGCTTTCATTTCTCCCGGAAACAGCCTGATGACGGTTATGGTTTCGATGGAGTCGATTTCCGGCCGAGCTTTCCGTCGATGGAGCATGTTCCGCGCAAAAAGTGGCGCGAGGTCGCCTATAAGGTATACGACCAGCTGGACGACCGGGAATACGGATATGCCGGTCCCGCGGGGCACTGGGGGCTGCGCCTGCAGATATGCGAAATGCTGCTCAATACGAAGGGCATCCTATGCGATCCCGAACAGGTCGTCGTTACGGCCGGTGCGACGCAGGCGATCACGCTGGTGTGCAAGCTGCTGCTTCCGCCGGGAGAGACGGTCATCTCGGAGGACCCGACATCCACGTTTATCCATGGGATTTTTCAGACGGCCGGCGCGGACATCGTGCCGGTTCCGGTGGATGCCCATGGGCTGCGGGTTCAGGATATTCCCGGCCAGGCCCGCCCCCATCTTGTTTTTGTCACGCCGTCGCATCAGTTTCCATTCGGCAGCATCTTATCCATCGGGCGGCGGATGGAACTGCTGGAGTATGCGCGTAATACCGGTTGCTACATTATTGAGGATGATTATGACAGCGAGTTTCGTTATGCAGGCATGCCGGTCCATGCGTTAAGGGAGCTGGATGCGGAGCGGGTGATCTACATCGGCACCTTTAGCAAAAATCTGTTCCCGGCGCTTCGCATCGGCTATATGGTTCTGCCTCAGGACTTGGTTGCGCCCATAGAAGGGATCAAGCGGCTTATGGATATGCATACGCCTACGTTGGATCAGGCCATCCTGGCGCGGTTTATCGCGGATCAGCATTTACAGCGCCATGTCACCCGCATGAAGCGGGTATACAGCCGGAGAAGAAAGCTGCTGATCCGCAGTCTGAGCGAAACGTTCGGGAACCGGATTCTGGTGAGCGGCGACGCCGCGGGACTGCATTTGATCGCAGAATTTTCTGGGCATATTTTTGACGAGGAACGGGTCCAAGCATTGGCGGAAGGGGGTGTCCGGGTCTATCCGGCCGAAAAGTATGCCATCGTGAAAGGGAGGTTCGAGGACCGGCTGATTATGGGATTCGGCGATGTAGCCGAGCCGCAGATTCCAGAGGGAGTCCGGCGGATAGCAGAGGTGCTGAGGGAACTGGGAGAACAATGAAACAGCCCGAGAATGACCCTATAGGTCGTTCCGGGCTGTTTTTTGTACAGCGTGAGCGTCTCTAATCTCGCCGGAAAGGCTTCCGTTAGATGCTTTCCGCGAACTGCACCACTTCCTCCGGCTCAGCCCGCGTCCGGTAATCCGGGTCTACGCTGGCATAACGGATCACGCCCTGCGAATCGATGACGTAAGTGGCGGGCACGGGAAGCTCCCACGAATCGTCACCGTTGAATTGGTCCAGGGGAAAACCGAGGGAACGGTACACCTGCTGCACGTCTTCTGCCAGACGGAAGGTCAGCCGGTATTTCTCCGCCACCTTGTTGTGCAGGTCGCTTAGAACATGATAACCGAGTCCGTTTTTTTCCTGCATGGACAAGGAGTGATCCGGCGTTTGGGGACTAATGGCCAGCAGCCGGGCTCCAGCCTCATGAATACGGTCCAGAAGCCGCTGGTAGGCCCTTAATTCCAAATTGCAGAACGGGCACCATGCTCCGCGGTAAAAGGTCAGAATGACCGGACCATGCGCGAATTCTTCAGATAACGTAACGGGGTCACCTGTCTGATTGCTTAACGTAAAATCGGGTGCGTCATCTCCAACCATCAGGCCGCGTGCGGCACCGGATGTGCGTAAGTCCTCGACGGAGCGCTCGAACGCTTCGGTAACGGCTGCGGGCAGCACTTCCAGTCCGTGCCGGGTTGTGGCCGCCAGTTCGTCATTCAGCTTCCATTGGGGTGAATCGGACATATCTTCACTCTCCCTTGTAGGATATGCGCTCATCATATCGTGGCCGGGGAATGAAGCACTACCAGTAGAAGGAGCCGGATGCTGGTTGGCGGGATTTTTTTGTGAGCGTTACGATTTCCTGATCAGCGTACCCGGGTTCATGCCGTACTTCCCGCGGAACGCCTCGGCAAAATAACTGGGATTGGAATAACCGACCGACACGGATACGTCGATAACGCTGGCATCAGGCTCTTGAAGCAGGCGGTATGCCGTTTCCAGCCGAGCCTCCCTCAGATAGCCGAACACGGTGCTGCCGTACCGGTCCTTAAAGCCGGTCTTCAGCTTGAATTCGTTCAGGTCGATGAGGCGGGAGAGCTCCGATAAGGATGGCGGGTGGCTCATTCGATCCAGTATGATTTCCCTCGCCCGTTCCAGCTTGGACAGATCCGTTCTGGACAGGCCGGAGGGCCTCTTTTCCTTGCCCAAAAGCATCGAACGGAACGCGTGGGACAGCAGCTCCAAAATTCGGCACTCCATTTCTAAGCTCAGCGAATCCGGTCGGGCAGAGGCTTCCATCATCTGCTGCAGGAGGTAGGCCGAAGCAGGATCATAGGCTTCCTGGAACACCCGATATGGCAGCGTTCCGATAATCTGATGAAAATCCAAGGCCCGGGTGCCCTCGCCATTTTCCATGAAATGATGGAAGGCGGTGACGGGAATGGCGATGCTCATCATTTGAAACGGCTGATTTTTGGAAAAAGGCATGCGGGCTTCCGCCGGGTTGGCAAACTGGAGGCTCCAGCTGCCCGGCTTCATCTCGAACTCCCTGCCGGACACCTCAACCCTCCGGTAGCCTTGAACACAGCAGCTCAGCTCGACCATCGGCACCCTTGTGTGCAGGGCTACAGTATAGTCATCGTTCAAACGAAAATCGACTGCCGCCACCCCTAGATCCTGCCGGGGAGCCAGTCGCTGCACCGTTCCTTCTCCCATCCATGAATGAAGGCTCATGCGTTCGTACCGGCGTCCTGATGAACCATGCATCTGCAATCCGTCAAAGAACTGCCTAAAATTGTGGTGAACGTCAGGCAATGCCATTTCCTTTGCACCCATTTCCTGTATATTTGTGATACCATTATACGGCTATAGCGTTGGGATCTCTATATGGTGGATGGTGCGGAGAAGAGGAGAACAACGTGATAACGGATGGACGGAGGGGGAGAGGGATGGAACCGATCGAGGAGCGGATTCGGAAGTTACTTGCCGAAATCAGGGAGCAAGTTGAGTATGGCCGGGCTGAGCCACTTGAGAAGGGATTTTCGGACGCGCGGAAATTTGTGTTGTATCAGGCGGATACCCCGGTGTACCTGCTGCGGATACATGAAGGAAGCACGTATGCCAGACAGCGGATGGAGTTCGAGCTGCTCCGAAAGCACGAAGCGAATCAGGTCCGCTGCTCCAAGCCGCTGGTGGCGGGCCTGGCTGGGCATCTTGACCTCTGCTATTTGCTGCTGTCCTACATCCCTGGCGTTAGTGGGGATGAAGTTTTGCCCGGATTAGCGCCGGAAGCTCAACTTCAGCAGGGGGCGGCAGCCGGAAGAGAATTAAGAAAGATCCATCAGGTCACTCCTGAGGTCCCTATAAACTGGGCGGCCCGGCGTGCAGAAAAATACAGGCAGAAAAGGGAGAAGGTGCGGGAAATGGACCTTCGTTTTCATCGGCAGAACGAATTGGAGAGCTACATAGACGATCACCTGGAGCTGCTTGAAAAGAGTCCGGTAACCTTCCAGCATGACGATTTTCACCCGTCCAACCTGATCTTTCAACATGGGTGCCTTGCCGGTGTGATCGACTTTGGCCGGTTTGACTGGGGAGACCCCTGGGAGGAATTTTTCAAACTGCCGAAATATACTTGCCAGGTCAGCCCGTATTTTGCCAAGGGCCAGGTCCACGGATATTTCCAAGATGGCATTCCGGATGACCTTTGGCCGAAATACAACCTGTTCGTGGCGCTGAACCAGCACGCGACCTTGATCGGGGGCATCCAACATGATAGAGTTCAGGAAACGCTGGAAAAGATCGAGCGGACGATCAACACGCATGACTTTCAAAACGGAGGGCACCCGGCATGGTACCGCCTGCAATAAGGAGGACGGGGCGGGCCTCTACGTCAAGGAAGGATTTAAACATATGATTTTCTGATGGAAAGGAGCAGATCGATTCATGCTGGATGCACGTTCATTATATTTGCGGAGCGTGATGCTGAGGAGAGAGGAAGTGCCGTCCTTTCGTGCGTATCCCTTCAGCCTGCCGGCTGTCCATGACTTTCATAGCTTGTCGTTTCAGCAGCCGGTGACGTTTATCGTCGGCGAAAACGGATCGGGCAAGTCCACCCTGCTGGAAGGGATGGCGGTCGCCTGGGGATTTAATCCCGAAGGAGGCACGATTAATTTCTCCTTTGAGACGATGTCCTCCCACTCGGATTTGCATCGGTACATGCGGCTCGTGCGCGGCGTCGTCCGGCCGAAGGACGGTTTTTTCTTCCGGGCGGAGAGCTATTATAATGTGGCGACGAATATCGACCAGTTGGATGCGGATATGGACGTGCCTCAACCATTCATCAGAGATTCCTATGGAGGCAAGTCGCTGCATGAGCAGTCCCATGGGGAGAGCTTCTTTGCGACGTTTATGAATCGGTTTGGGGGAAGGGGCCTGTACCTGATGGACGAGCCGGAGGCCGCACTCTCTCCCTTGAAGCAGCTGTCCATGCTGTCGCGGATCCACCAGTTAGTGAAAAAGCGGTCGCAATTCATTATCGCCACGCATTCGCCGATCCTGATGTCGTATCCCCATGCTGAAATTTGGCTGCTGGACGATCAAGGCATGCGCCCGGTGAAGCTGGAGGATACGGACCATTACGTGATCACCCGAAAAATGATGGAGAGCCCGGGGCAGATGCTGGACATTTTGCTGGAGGAAGATCCTGAATAGAAGATAACAAAAGCCGCCCCCGATTACCGGAAGCGGCTTTTCATATACCAATCTTAAGCCCGCTTGACCTGCACAGGAAGGCTTACCAGCCCTTGGCCGGCGGCAGAAGGTGTCAAATTCTCTTCCAGCTGGAAGCCGGGAACCGGCTCGATCATCTCAAAGTAATCCATGAACAGCTTCAGCCCGATATTCGCCTCGAGGCGTGCCAGTGGCGCACCCATGCAGAAATGCGGCCCATTCCCGAAGGTCAGATGCTTTTTGTTGTTGGGGCGGTGAATATTCACGGTGAAGGGGTCCTCAAACACCTGTTCATCCATGTTGGCGGCGCTCATCCAGGCGACGACGACATCGCCTTTTTTCAAATCGACGCCGAGCACGTTGTTATCCTGCTTGACGGTACGGTCCATTTTGGAAATATTGAAGCGGTAACGCAGCATTTCCTCCACGGTGTTTGGAACCAGCTCCCGGTTCGCCCGGACTTCCCCGTAGATCTGATCGTTATCGTACAGGAACGAGTAGAACGAGTTGGCGAGCAGATGGCTTGTCGTTTCTACGCCAGCACCCAGCAGGAACATCGTGGTGCGGACGATCTCGTCATCCGTGAACCGTTCTCCTTCCACATCAGCCTGGATCAAATCGGAAATAATGTCATCGCCGAGCTGGGATCTTTTCTTAACAATATAAGGAAAAAGGTAAGTATAGTACTCTGTGGCAGCCTTGCGCTTCAATTCGCCGATTTGGGCTGCCTTGTCTTTGTTATACGGAAGAAACAAGGTGTCTACCCACTCTTTGAACAGCAGGCGGTCTTTGGAGGGCACCCCAAGCAGATCCGCCATCACAATGACGGGCAATGCGCCGGTAAAATCCTTGACCACGTCGATGACCGGAGCATCCCCCATCTCATCTAGCAGCTGGCGGACGACCTCGTGAATCCGCGGCTCCCACAGCTTCAGGCTTCGCGGTGTAAAAGCGGCGGACAGCAGGGAACGGCGTTTCCGGTGCTCCGGCGGATCGGCATTGATCGTGTTGATTTTGTCGTTTCCCCGGCCTTCGTCATTGTCGGCGCCGACGCTGATCGTCGTCCGCGTTCTCACGCTGGAGAAATACTCATAGTCGCTGAGCACCCCGTTTGACATCGTCGTAGCGGAATACGTTCCAGGTATTCGTGGCTTCGTTGTAGCTGATCGGCTCGTTCTGCAGCTTGTCCCGGTACCAATCGTACGGGTTGAATTCTTCGGATCGTGATCGGAACTGGGTGATATCGGCCAAAGCAATGATTTCTTGCATTCCATTCCCTCCCGTGTTGAAGAATAGTAGGTGACTTCATGCTTAAAATATCATATGTTAATTTAACATATTGGCCGAAGGGGAGCCACTGCCCAACGCCCCATGACTTTGGGTGCAGTGGGAAATGCAGAGTTTGTCGGAATTCGTTGAAGAACCATATCCGAATTGGTATGCTATTAAATACATAAACCCGGACAGCAGTCAATTCAGACGAGAGGGCAGGATCTATGTATATCGACTTACTCATTTTAATCCAGATTGAAAAATCCCCCAAACACGGGTACGAAATCAAAAAAGAGATCCAAAAAGACCTCGGCTATTTGATGGATGTGAATCATAACCTGCTGTACCCGGCGCTGCGCCGATTTACGTCGGAAGGGGCCATTATCCGAAAGCGTAATGAGCAGGAAGGCCGGCCCAGCCAGTACGTGTACGAAATTACCGATGTGGGCAGGGCAAAAATCGCCGAGCTGATCAACGCTTTTACCGAAAAGGACGCCAAGCATGAAATTGAGTTCATGATCCGGGTATCCCTGTTTGACCGTATTTCCCGTGAGAATCGGCTGAGGATTCTGGAAATGCGCAAAAAGGACCTCGAATCCCTCTTGGCTGGCATTCAGCAGCGCCAGGAAGGAAGCGTGGCTCATGACCTGTTCCTGAATGAGGTTCTTCAGCAAACGATATCCCGGGTTGTAGGGGAGATCCGCTGGATCGACGAGCTGATTCGTAAGACGATGAGTGATGAATGAAGAAATTATAGGACATACCTTGGGGAAGATCAGAGGCCACAATTGGGGCAGGGAAGATATCCTGATAACTTTAGATTATTTGGTAAAAAAGGTGGGGGCGTGTGAATACCGAAACAATAGCGGACATTCTCGGGTTGATTGCCTATATCTCGCCACAAGCAAGGGATTATGTGGAGCTGGCTGTTCGGAATGAAAAGCTTGATGTTATCTATCATAAAGCAACAGAGCGGGAACATGGTGTTTTTTGTATCGTCGAGGATGATCAATGTGTTATTGCATATTTTTCATTCATACAGGAAACGGATTCTGATGCCCTCCTTGATCTCATTGCGAATACCATGACTCCTTACCTTCAGCAGACTGGCACCAAGGAGCTGTGTTTCAATTTATACGGAGAGAACGTACGGGCGATTCATTTTGTCCGTCAATTGGGCTTTCAAACGGATATGGAGGGCTATCATTTGTTTTATGACGGGCCTCATGAACCCGATCTATCCAATACGGATCTCATCGTAAATACATATGAAGCGAGTATGTTGACTCCTTTGGCCGACTTATTTGACAGGGCATACGCCGCATTGAATGTAGAAAACGGCTGGCCACTGGACGAACACCGCATGAATATAAGTTTGTTTCATGAGAGGTTGGAGGATAAGGTCCGAAATGATGAGTTTCGTTCGTTTTGGAATGAGGGAACTCTGATTGGAGCTTATATTATTTCTGGTGAGTATATTCAGGACATCGTTGTAGCACCGGATCAGCAAAACCGCGGATATGGCAGTGCCATCCTTACTCACTGCATCCAGCATATGATGGGTAAGCAGATCCCAAGAATCTACTTGCGCATCGCCAAAACCAATCAGGGTGCCAAAAGGCTGTATGAGAGGCATCAATTTAAAGTAGTGTCTAGCTTTGCGGAACATACCTGGAGAGCAACAAAAAAGGATAGCGTATAAAAAACCAAAGGCAGCCCGGATTCTCCGGCTGCCTTTCTTTAGAGATCAGAAAGTATAAGTTTCCGAGCAAAACATCCTGATCTCGCAAGAAAAACTTCCCCTTAACGCGGTCTGTCTTCTTTGAAGGTACGTCGATAGACGTTTTTCTTATAATATCAGAAAGTATAAACTCCAGAGCCATAGCTTCCTGATATTGCAAGAAAAATTACCTTTAAACGCGGTCTGTCTTCTTTGAAGGTACGTCGATAGACGTTTTTCTTACCTTGCGTTTAAAAGGGATACGTCCGGATTCGTGTCCTTGGTGTAGTCGATGCCGTCCGTCTCAAATCCGAACAGCTGAAAGAACTCGCGCCGGTACTCTTTCAGATCCGTCAGCTCATATACATTATTCGTTGTGACCTGATCCCAGATCCTGGCCACTTCCTGCTGGACATCCGGACGCAGTTCCCAATCGTCGATGCGGATTCGGCCCGCCTCGTCTACAGGCGTTCCGCCCTCGTGGTACAGCTTGTCGGCAAACAGGCGGTACGTCTGCTGGATGGTATTTTCGTGAATGCCCTTTTCCTTCATTACTTTGTAGAGCGCGGCGATGTACAGAGGGAAGACCGGAACGGCAGCAGCGGACTGGGTGACTAGGGCTTTGCTGACGACGACGAAAGCTTTTCCGCCTAAAGCGGACAGCTCACGAGTCAGCCGCTGCGCGGTTGCCTCCAGATCCTCCTTGGCTTTGCCGATGGTGCCTTCCCGGTAGATGGCCCGGGTATGCTCCGAGCCGATATAGGAGTAGGCAATGGTCATCGCTCCGTCGGCCAGGAGGTTCGCCTGCCGAAGCCGGTCGATCCAGCGCTGCCAATCGGCGCCTCCCATTACGGCAATCGTCTGGGCGATGTCGTCACCTTCCGCCGGTTCGGTCGTGACTTCGTCGGTCACTTCGCCGGTATGAAAGTTCACGGCCTTGCCGGTGAAGGGCGCTCCGATCGGCTTCAAAACCGAGTTGTACGTCTTGCCGCTGTCCGGGTCGGTACGCCGGGACGAAGCTACGCTGTACACGACGAGGTCCACTTGGCCGAACTCCTTGGCAATCGTGTCCATGACGCGGTCCTTCGTCTCATCCGCAAAGGCATCGCCTGTAATGCTGACGGATGTCAAGCCGGCTTCAGCGGCCCGCCGCTCAAAAGCCGCCGAATTGTACCAGCCCGCCGATGCGGTCCGTTTATCCCGCGCGGAGCTGGGACGGAAGACGCCGATGGTGGCGGCTCCCGCCCCAAAAGCGGCGGTGATCCGGGCCGACAGGCCGTACCCTGTGGAGGCTCCGATAACCAAGACCCGTTTCGGGCCGTTCAATTTGGGCTGCTGCTGTATGTAATCGATCTGCTCCTGCACCTGCTTGGCGCAGCCCTCCGGATGCGCCGTCGTGCAGATGAAACCGCGTGTTCTGGGTGTAATGATCATAGGGAGTGCGTCCTTTCTTTGCGAAGATAAGTCTAGAAATATTGTACCTCTCTTGTTTTGAAAAGAAAAACGGGTGTCATTCGGTAAGCGGAAGTGTATGAACAGTCATCGTAGACGCGTAGGCTCGAGCCGGGGAGTGCAAAGGGAATGCCCAAAAAGCAATTTCCCACGCCAAGGGAGGTAATTGGCTGGTGAGGGCGAAGCAATATACGAAGAAACATGGATAAGTTCGTCCGAATGCTATACTTTTTAAAACGCAGATTTGGAGGTTGAATAACCATGATGGATGAAATGACGCAGCGAATGAAGGTATTGACCGAGTGCGACGGGGTGCCCGGACACGAAGGCGCCGTCCGCGCCCAAATGAAAAGCTATCTTGAACCGCTCAGCGAAGAGCTGGTTATGGACCGGCTCGGGAGCGTGTTTGGGGTGAAAACCGGCCTTGCCGGGGGACCTAAAGTAATGCTTGCCGGCCATCTGGATGAGATCGGGTTTATGGTCACCCAGATTACGCCGAAGGGATTTCTGCGATTTAACCAGCTGGGCGGCTGGTGGGCGCATAACGTTCTGTCCCACCGGGTGAAAGTAAAGACGCGCAAAGGCGAATACATCGGCATCATCGGCTCCAAGCCGCCCCATGTGCTGGAGGCCGAGGAGCGGACCAAGGTCATGAAGCTGAAGGATTTGTATATCGATATCGGGGCCAAAGATGAAGCGGACGCCAAGGAGATGGGGGTTCGTCCGGGCGACTGGGTCGTACCGGTGAGCGATTTCTTTACGATGCGAGATGGCGAATTGTGGGCGGGCAAAGCGCTCGACAACCGCTCCGGCTGCTCGCTGGCGGTCGAAATCCTGTCCCGTCTGCAGAATGAACAGCATCCGAACGTCATTTATGCGGGAGCGACGGTGCAGGAGGAAGTAGGTCTCCGGGGTGCGGGAACGGCCGCCAACCTCATCCAGCCGGACGTAGCCTTTGCGCTGGATGTCGGTATCGCGCATGACACGCCGGGCAGCGAGTCGAACCCGATGAAATGCAATATGGGCGACGGACCGCTGGTGCTCATCTTTGACGCTTCGATGATTCCGAATACCGCCCTGCGGGACCTTGTAATCGACACGGCGGAGGAGCTGGGCATTTCCCTGCAGTTTGATGCCATCACCGGCGGCACGACCGACGGAGGCCGGATTCATACGAGCGGCATCGGCTGCCCGACGCTGTCCGTGGGATTTGCCACGCGTTACATCCACAGCCATAACTCCGTGATGTCCAAATCCGATTTCAGCCAGGCCGCCGACCTGCTGACGGCGGTGATCAAGAAGCTGGACCGTGAAACGGTGGATAAGCTGATCGGGTAGGGCGGTGGAACGCGTTATATACTATTATTTTCATGGGTGGCTGAAAAGAGTCCTTTTAATGAGCACAGAAAGAAAACGGACAGTAGTGATCATTGCGGTGATCATCGTCATTGTGGGCGGATACCGGATCTATGCATTGAACTATTCGGATGAAGGCATTATGGATCATGTCATCGGCCATAAGGGGTATGACGTGAATCTCGTAAAGGAACAGGTCCCCGTCAACATTTTTGTCAAACCGGAATGGATCGCATTCGGGCAGGACGAACGGAAAGATTTAAAAGTCGAAGTCCTTGAGATGAATCATACGCGTATCCTGCTTAACGATGTGTTGAACCGGGGCAATGACATTTATTTCAGTTTCGAGGCGTTCCCCGGGTGGGAACATCGATCGGGTGAATTTATGTATAACGGGAAGTTAAATCCGGACGGTTCCGTCTCTCTACAAGGCCCACACCTGAGGTTAACCGACATGAACGGACATGAAATCCCTGTCGGGCAATGTGGTGAAGGTCCCGGGATATCCTTTTCCTTTGGAATAAATCCGGAAGACTACCACTTGATCCGTGACGGATTTTATGTGCAGTACAGCGATTTTAATGTATATCGTTATGCGAAGAAAATCAACGAGGAGTGGCTGGGTTATGATTCAATTTTCCAATGACGGATCACGTGTTTCAAAGCGCCTTCCCGGCGGAGGAATCCTTTTACACTAAAAACAACAGTTTTCGTTGAGAAGGATGTTCCTTTTGACTAAATTGGAATAAAACGTAAAGCGTCAGACATCATCGGTATGTTCTGATGCTTTATTTTTTGAGTGGGGCTCAGTGCAACAAAGCTGCCGGAAGGGGCGATGGCCATGATGCTGGTGTTGTATCACTACTATGAAGCAGCACGGGGTCCTTTTCGAAACCTGTCGTGTCTGCCGCTGGAAGAAGCCCGTGAGATTTTAGGGCAGATCGCCAAGGAAGGAAAAACGTTTGCCAGTAAAAGGGCAGGCGATTATATGGATATCAGGCTCAAACTGGAGGGCCGGGTCAGAGAGGCGTTTATAGCCAAAGGAGGCCAGCCAGCAAATCCGTATCCGCATTATATGACTCTCGGACCTTGCGATTGGCTGTGTTCATGGTATGTAGAGCCAAGCGTGATTCAAATCGGCTGGGACGAATTTGATGATCGTTCGATCAGTTTTACGTACGGCGATCTGTTTCCGACGATGCGCTATGATGATGGCAAACCCTACCGCAAGCAGGTGTATACGAAGGATGAAATCCGGGAAGTGATTGCCAGGTACGGGCTGCCGCAGGAATGGAACAAGCATGGGGACCGGGGGCCAGAGCGATACATTGAGGCACAGATTTGGGATGAAAAAGTGATTGGAAGGTATTATCCATCTGATCGAGGAGGTATCTAAGCATGCCAAATGACAAGCAGGATTTGACGGAAAGCGATTTGCCCAAGCTGGCTCAGCCGGCGGTACGTGCGCTCCGGAATGCGGGCATTACCCGGCTAGAAGAGGTCGCGAAACTCACCGAACCGGAGCTGAAGCAGCTTCACGGCATCGGCCTCACAGCGGTAGAACAGCTTCGGCGGGCAATGGCCGACAAGGGACTGGATTTTTCCAAATAAGGAGCTGTCCAAAAAGGAGCAATGATCGGATCGGAGGGAACTGATGGGTATTGATGAAATCATTGAGCTGTCATCTTATCAGGATGAATGGAAGGACATCTACGAGCAAGAGAAAAGGAAGCTGGAGCCTGTGTTTGCGGAACAAGTGGTGGAGTTTGCCCATATCGGTAGCACGTCTGTTGAAGGGATGACAGCCAAACCGATTGTCGATATCCTGATCGGTCTCAAGGAGCTTCACATTGACGAGTGTACAGACCGGCAGCTGGTTGCTTTACAGTATGAGAGCATGGGTGAGGCGGGAGTGCCGGGGCGGATTCATTACCGTAAACGTACCGGGCAGAAGATCAATCTGCAAATTACCGAGTGGGACTCCGCCATTTGGCGGGATAACCTGCTGTTCAGGGATTATTTGCGTACCCATCCGGAACAAGCGAATGCCTATGCACAGGCCAAACGGAACACGGTGGCCAGCGGCATCAACACGCTGCTGAAATACTCGGATGAAAAGTCCGGAACGATTGTTGAGCTGTTAAAGCAAGCGCGGGAGTGGGCAAAAAGCTGATTTCGCCGCTTCAGCTTGAATTCAAGTCCATGGATGAAATCGAACAGCTGCCGATCAGTTCCGTTCAGCGGCCTGTGTTTGAGGATCTAATGCAAATGAAGATTTCCATATTAAGGAGCTAAAATTATGAGTCCAATCACTGTACGGACGTATCAGGAGAAAAATATCCCTGCCGCTCAAGTGAAACAGCTGTATGATCACCTGGGCTGGTGGCCGGAAAGAACGTTGGCCGATATCGAATCCATGCTCGGCTCATCCATTGCTGTCGGCGCCTGGGACGAGGACAGGCTGGTCGGGTTTGCGAGAGCGGTCTCGGACGGCTTGTTCCGTGCTTATATCGAGGATATGGGCGTGCACGAGGATTACAGAAAACGCGGCTTGGGACGGGAGATCGTCGACCGTATCACCGCAGAACTGAAAAATATCCACGTGGTCAGCTTATTTTGCGAGAGCGGCCTGGTGGATTTTTATCAACAGACCGGCTACAAGCCGACCCGGCAGGTCGTCATGCATAAGAGTCACGAGGCAGCGAAGGTTACGGAAGGGGAAAAGAACGATGAGCGCGCTTGATGTGCTGCGTTTTCCGATAGGTTCTTTAATGATCAAGCCCGAAAGGACGTCATAATATGTACATAAGTAAAGAATTGGCCGATCTGATGGAGCACTCCGAAATCGATTACATGATCGACCGAATGAAGGCGATTCAGGAGCGGCCCGGCAATCCGATGGGGATCGACATTCAAACTTTTGGCGGTGCCGCCGCGTTCTATAGTCAAGCGATGCCATGGCCGCAGTTTAATACGGTGAAGGGAATTGGAGAGCGAGAGGCTGAGCGCCTGGATGAAATTCTGGAATTTTATCGGAAGCGGCAGGGCCGATGCCAATTTGAGGTGGCTCCTTCCAAATCTCATCCCAAGCTGATGAAGGCTCTCTTTGATCAGGGTTATTACCAGACCGGGTATCATGCGACTTTATACGGCGAACCGCGCTCTTGTGATACAGTAAGAGAGCATATTACGATCCGGGAAATCACCGCAGACGAAATGGACTTGTATGCCGAAATTCATTGCCTGGGTACCGGTCTGCCGATATCCGGCAAACACCACATTGCTGACAACAACATCGTTCTTTATGACAGGGATGGATGGAAATTCTATGCGGCATGGGTCAACGGCAGACCGGCCGGCGTAGGCGTGATGTATATCCAGGATGACGCGGCTTCGCTGACGTTTGCCACTACACTTGCGGAATACCGCAACCAGGGGGTTCAGCAGGCGCTATTGGAAAAAAGGATCACAGAAGCGCATCAAAGCGGCTGCCGGATCGTGGTCGGCCAGGCGGCCTACGCCTCGACCAGCTACCGCAACATGGAGCGGGCAGGTCTGAAGCTGGGCTATACCCGGGGAACATGGGTTCAGGCATAAGGTGCCGGTTGTCGTGTAAAAAGTCACGGATTAGCGTTTTTGCTGATGGCTATTTTTTCGGAGGAGGAATGTCATTTGAAAAGAGTGCTGCCTCTATTCCTTGGTTTCATCCTTCTTTATCCGCTATCGATCGCCTCGGCAAGCTGGGCCTATCCATTTGTCGTATACTCCGGCCATATCTACCAGGTCACTGAACAAGCCGTTCAGCCCGAGGACATCGGCCAAAAAATCGGCAAAGTCACGAAGTATTCGGACCGGGAAGGAACGTATCGGGGGAATTTCTCCAATATGTATCCCAAAGGAACAGGTTACTACGCCATTCACGGGCGGAGCAGCCAGGAGGCCATCGCGGTTCGAACCGGTGACAATTCGTACATTTTGGCGATTCAGCAGGGAACTTATTCTGGAGGGCCGGAGATGCGAACGATATGGTGGTTGTACGCGGGGATCGGCATCGTCTCAGTCGCTTGCTTAGCGGCGGCGGCCAGAGTTATGCAGAAGCGGAGAGCCCAGGAGGGGAGCAAGTGAAGCGAAAATATGCCGACCGGCAGGATTGGCGGCGGGTGCTGGAAAGAGATTTTGCCTGCAGGCGGCTCCAATCCGAAGAATTTAACGGGCATGTGACACTCATCTCGATTCATCAAATCAGCGAGCCTCTTGTCGTACAGATGCAGAACCGGGACTTGTGCCTGGCTGATCAGGGATACGTTTGGATGCAGCACTTTCCGGAAGGGGAGCACTACGCGGTCACCACTATGTTTAATGCGGAGCTAGAGATCATCCAGTGGTACGTAGATATGACGAAACGGAACGGCCTGAGCGGGGAGGGCATTCCTTACTGGGATGACTTGTATCTGGACTTGGTCGTCTTTCCTGACGGCAGCTATGTGATCAAAGATGAAGACGAGTTGAGCGAAGCGCTTCGCAGTTCGGCTATTACGGAGGAGGACTTCGTGCTCGCGCACCGAACCCTGAATGGGCTGCTGCCCCAGATCGAGACGGGGACCCATTGGATATGGAACCATAGTAAGAAACACTTGGATTGGATGCTGGAAAGGAATTAGTGAAGCGGAGCAGATTCCGAGGGAGGTGATTAAGCGTGAAAAAGGGAATACCCTATTTCCTGATGATTCTGGCCGCGCTGGTCCTTTTGGTGCAAAATCATCAGGATGTATCCGTGGGGGACATGATTTTTTCAAGCTTAGGTTTGGATCCGTGGACAGGGGGTTCAACCGGGTATCATCTGCCGGTCATCGCCGGTTTGGCATTGCTCGTGGCGGGCATATTTGGTACCGTGAGACCGTACCGTGCCAAGTATCCGCGGATTCTCAGCTGGATTTTGCTGGCCTGCATGGTGGTCATTTATGCGTTTCCTCTGGTCACCCGGATAATCGGCTCGTTATGAAGATCGTACTAGTTATAATTAGATAAGGCAGGGGATGTTATTGACGGAGTTTCAGAAGCAAATGGAAAAATATGCGGAGCTGCTCGTCCAAGTGGGCGTAAATGTGCAGCCGGGCCAGGTGCTCTATGTGGAATCGCCTATAGAGTCGGCTGATTTTGCGCGGCTGGTTACGGCTAAAGCCTACCAGGCCGGGGCCAAATATGTTCAGTTAAACTGGCGTGACGAGACCGTGGTGCGCATGCGCTATGACCTGGCGGGGCCGGAGTCGTTTGCGTTCTATCCCCCTTGGACGGCGCACATGATGGAGAGCATCGCGGAGTCCGGGGGAGCGGTTCTCCTGCTGGACGGGGAGAATCCGAATTTGTATGAGGGCGTGGATCCGGCGAAAATATCGGCTTCCCGGAAAGCCGCCGCCGCCGCCCGCCGGAACTATCTCGGATACGTGCGCACCAACCGGATCAGCTGGTGCATCGTCAACGTGCCGAGCCAGGCGTGGGCAGATCAAGTGTTTGCCGACCGCCCGCAGGAAGAGCGGGTGAACGCATTATGGGAATCGATTTTCCGCATGAACCATATCGATGAAGAGGATCCGGTGGCTGCCTGGCGGAGGCATATGCAGCATTTACGAGCCGTCACCGATAAGCTGAACGCGAAGCAGTACCGCAGGCTGCATTACAAGGCACCCGGCACCGATCTGACGGTCGAACTCGCTCCCGGCCATATCTGGCTTGGCGGCGGCCAGGTTAATCAGAGCGGGATTCCGTTCGTGGCAAACATGCCGACCGAGGAAGTATATACGATGCCGCACCGCACGGGAACAAACGGAACGGTGTCGAGCACCCGGCCGTTTGTGCTGAATGGCCAGCTGGTGGACCGCTTCACTCTGACGTTTCGCGAGGGACGTGTGGTGGATTTTACGGCGGAGACCGGATATGAGGCGTTGAAGCAGTTTTTGGATGCCGATGAGGGGACACGATATTTGGGGGAGCTCGCGATCGTACCGCATGATTCGCCGAGCTCCCGTCTGAACCGGGTTTTCTATAACGTGGGCATCGACGAGAATGCGTCCTGCCATTTTGCGCTCGGGAGTGCGTATCCGACCAATTTGCTGGGCGGGGCGGGACTCGGCGATGAGGAGCTGCTTGCCCGCGGAGCCAACGTCAGCATGCAGCACGAAGATTTTATGGTCGGTTCGGCGGAACTGAGCATCGATGCGGAGCATGAGGACGGCACGATCGAGCCGCTGCTGCGAAACGGAAGCTGGGTGTGAGCGATGATTACCTTTTCGGAAGGGCAGAACAAATTTAATTTTCGGGTTGCGGGAATCGCCGTTCACCGCGATCGGATATTGCTGCACACAACACTGAAGGACGACTTTTGGAACCTGCCCGGCGGGCGGGTAGAGTTTCAGGAATCGACGGACCAGGCTCTCATCCGGGAGATCCGGGAGGAGCTGGGTATCGATATACAGATAGACAAGCTGTTATATGTCAATGAGGATTTTTTCGAATACGACCGAATGAAATACCATGAAATCGGATTTTATTACACGTTTTCTTTTCCCGATGGCCATGAAATTCTGGATCGGGAGGGCGAGTTCCCAGGCATTGAGGATGGCGGCAGACTGATCTTCAAATGGTTTACAATTGAGGAATTACAGGGCTTGTCGGTATATCCGGTTGAGCTGAAGATAGACATCATGTCGATGATTGACGGCAACGCTGACTTGAAGCATCGGATTCATCAACCGTAGGGTTACATACAGACAGCGGGCAGGGACTCATCCCTGCCCGCTGTTTTGCTAATTACTTTACTGATCCCGATTCGCTCTGGTGGATGCCTGCGGTATGCTGGATGATCGCATCCAGAATGGCATCCCAATCGTCCTCATGCAGCTCATGGCCGGTTCCTTCCAGGGTCAGCAGCCGGGCTCCTGGAATTTCCCGTGCCAATGCTTCACCGTGGACATAAGGGATGATCGGATCCTCCGTGCCATGGATGACAAGGGCCGGCACCCGGATGTCCGGTACCCGGGCAATCAAATCCTCTCCGCCGGTCAGCAGGCCATGATTGAACATGCTCGCCGTCCAATTGCGGGTCCGCTGCAGCTCCCGTGCGGCCAGCCGGCGGACTTTATCCTCGTCCGGAGCGTGCTTTGACCCGCGGAGCAGGTTCCATTTTTGAACGCTAAAGTCCAGGATCGCCTGTTCATTCTCCCAATTGACCTGATCGGCTGAAGCAAAAAAGGCAGCGACCTTTTCTTCCATTTCCGGCAGACTCGGGTCACGGAACGATGAGGTCATGATCAGCGTATCGCTCAGCACCCGCTCGGGATACTTGACCGTAGCCATCAGCGTCAGCAGGCCGCCGAGCGACATGCCTGCCACATGGGCCCGGCTAATTCCGTAGGCGTCCAGCACGCGGATGGCGTCATCGGCCATGTCCTCTAAGCCGTACTGCGGGTTGCCGGGCTCATCATTCATCGATTGGCCGACGTCACGGTTATCGTAACGGATGACAAACCGTCCCGCGTCAGCAAGTCGCTGGCAAAATTCGTCCTCCCACCAGATCATCGAGGCGGTAGCGCCCATAATGAGCAGAATGGCCGGATCTTCCTTTCGTCCAAAGCTTTCGGTGCACAGTTCAATACCATCTACCTTAATGAGTTGTTCTGTCATTTGTGAATCCTCCTTAGATTTCCATTCACGCCTACCTGGCGCTCTTTTTCTTCGTTGGTGCTTTCGGCCAGCGATAAGAGGGGACCTTCTCCCGCATCGTATCAAATACGGCTGCCCAATCCCGCTCGCGCAGCAAGCATACCGGCGTATTCCGTTCTACCCGGATTTGCTGCAGCAGGTGCCTGATTTGCACCGGTGTAAAAATCCCCGCCAGTGCCTCGCACACCGGCAGTGCCGGCTCGTTCAGCGCGTATTCGGCCAATCCGCCGAACGCATGATGATGCTGCGTCTGCAGCCAAGGTGTTTTCCGTCTCCGAATGCGGAGTACGGCTGCGTCCACCTGAGGTGGGGGTGAAAAATGCCGCCGGGGCACAAGCTTCACCAGCTCGAAGTCAAACCACATCCGCCACTTGAGCAGACGCGGGCTGCGAATGTGCCTTGCCGTAAATCCCTTGGCTGCTCCATGCTGCACGATCAGCACCGCCCCCTGGAACGCAGACCCCGGCGGGTCGAGCAGCTTCTCGAGAATGAATGTCGTCATGAAAAATGGAATGTTGGCTACAACATGAAACGGCTCCTTCGGAAGATAAGCCTCGCGAATGTCCCTTTCAATAACGGCCACATTGGAGCCGGGAACCGCCTTTTGCCGAAGGGCGGTGGCGAATTTGGCGTCGTTCTCAATGGCCAGCACTCTGCCCGCCTTCTTCGCTAGCGGGAATGTGATAGCTCCCTGCCCGGCGCCCAGATCGAGCACCGTGTCGGCGTTTGTGAGTCCGGCCATTCCGATCATGTCGTGAATGACCGGCTCGTGGTGCAGCAGGTGCTGTCCTTTTGCTGCGGGTTTCTCTATGTTCAAGTGCGTCTTTATATGACGTTGTCGATGTTTATGCATCCATGAATCCCTCCGTAATCCAGCGATGGTTTCTTGCCCATCGGCTGTGCTGTGAAGTGGAGAGACTCAGGATAACGCCGCGGGATCCGGCGGATTTCACCGAATGAAAGGCACCCGCGCGGGCCGGACGCACTGCATGAAAGAGCAGTTCATCGGCATATAAGCCAGGCATTGGAGCGGCGGGTGGCGGCACATTATGCATCGACCAAGCGATATTTTTTCCTGAGCAAAAGGAGGTTACCTGTCAAAAAGGGCAGACCTATCCTGAGTTTCTCTGTACACAGCAAAGCCAACGGCTTTTTTTCTTAGCAGCTGTACACCATGCGAACCCGGATAAACTGATCTACCACACGTAACCCTCCTTGCCAAAATCATCGTTCACCTAAAAATAAGCACAAAAAAACACAGGCTGTCTGCCTGTGTCAGCGTTTCGCGAAAGGACCGACCGGTCCAAGGAACAAACGTTCCTCGGCCGCAGGATATGAGGTCTTACATGAAAGCCGGAAGAGGCCCAAGGGCAGGGAGAGACTATCATTCCTATCCCTTGAGGGTACGATCCCGCAATGCGTTCATGTGAGATGAATTTTTAAAGGCAGGCCGGACATGATCATGCGTGTTCCTGCAGACGATGCTTCAGCCATAGTCGTTATAAAACCTGGGTTACCTTTAAAAAATGGCAGACCAATCCTGAGTCCTCCGCGTACAAGCAGAGAATTTTGCAATATGTTAGTTGCAAAACGTGCGAACCCGGATAAACTGATCTACCACACGTAACCCTCCATTCTTCGTAAATTACTAACAGGCTACCATATCGATCCATTTTTAGCAAGTATCCGGCGAAGAAAGGGTATGGCGTTTTCCCGTCGAATAGGTAAATTAACATCGCTTGCGGCAGTTTTACTTGGAATTTATGACACGTTATGGAAAGGAGGGCGTCAGCATCAAACAAATTATCGCTATGGGTGGCGGAGGATTCTCAATGGAACCGGATAACCCCTTGCTGGATCTTTACATTCTTCGGCAGGCAGGCACCGGCCGCCCAAAGATTTGCTTTGTACCAACGGCGAGCAGTGACGCGCAAGGGTATATTGATCGTTTTTATGATGCGTTTCAGCGTTTGGAATGCACCCCCTCTCATCTTTCCCTGGTCCAACCACCAACCGTCGATCTGGAGGATTTTATTCTGGACAAGGATATTATTTATGTCGGGGGCGGCAATACGAAATCGATGCTTGCGGTATGGAAGGAACGGAGTGTGGATCGATACTTAAAGACGGCCTGGGAAAATGGGGTGATTCTATCCGGGCTAAGCGCCGGTTCCATTTGCTGGTTTGAGGAAGGCGTGACGGATTCCATCCCTGGCGATCTGACCCGGCTGGAGGGCCTCGGCCTGCTTTCAGGAAGCCACTGCCCCCATTATGACGGGGAAGCGGACCGAAGGCCCAGTTATCACCGGCTGATCCAAAGCGGCCAAATCGGTGGAGGAATAGCCGCAGATGACGGGGCGGCACTGCATTATGTGGATAGTATTTTTCACCGGGCGGTAAGCTCTCGTCCTGAGGCCAAAGCCTATGAGGTGCGAGCCGTGGAAGGGCATGTGGTGGAGACGGTCATTCCAACCGTATATTTGGGGGAAGCGGGCCGGGCTATGATATAACCGGAATCCCGAATACCGATAAGGAGGATGCCGTTTGGGCATGAAAGCCGTTTTGTTCGATTTGTTCGAGACCTTGATCACCGAATATGCGGATGGCCGGCGGATATCGAGGCGTCGCTACGATTACCCGGGTCTGCTTGGCCTGAGCCAGGAAGAGTTCAAGCTGGAATGGAGAAGCCGGGTGGAGCGGCGGATGCGCGGGGAGCTGGCAAGTTTTCCGGATGTCATCCGGGATATTTGCCGAAGCAGGGGCCTGGATGCGGACGAACAGTCCGTGCAGTCGCTCTACCAGGCTAGGATCCAGGAGAAGAGGATTCCTTTTGAAGCCGTTCGCCCTGACATTTTGGAAATGCTCGAAAACCTCCGTACCCATGGCTGGAAGCTGGGACTGATCAGCAACTGTTCGGAGGAGGAAGTCCGGGGCTGGGAAGATTCCCCGCTGGCCGGGTATTTTGACGATGTTATTTTTTCATACGAGGTACAATGCTGTAAGCCCGACCCTGCTATCTATGAACTCGCATGCCGACGACTGCAAATACTCCCGGAGGATTGCGTGTTTGTAGGTGACGGAGGCTCCGGAGAGCTGGATGGGGCGCATGAGGCAGGGATGAAGGTCATCCATGCGGTCTGGTTCAATCCCTATGTGGAGAGCCGGTACGCTCAACTGTCGGCACCTATGCAGCTTGCCGCCACATTGCCTATACGTTAGCCGGGCCGGGCATAAGTTTGGATGAACTTTTAGAGGAGGATAAGTGATGAAGAAGATAACACCGATCTTTCGGATTTTCGATGAGGACAAGGCCAAGGAGTTTTACGTGGATTTCCTGGAATTCCGGATTGACTGGGAGCATCGCTATGAAGACGATCTTCCCTTATACATGCAGGTGTCCAGCGGGGACTGCGAGATCCATTTGAGCGGGCATCACGGCGACTGCACCCCCGGCTCGGCGATCCGTGTGGAAGTCGAAGACATCCGGAGCCTCCATGCCAAGCTGATAGCGAAGAAGTACAAGCATGCGCGCCCTGGGCTTGAGGATATGGAGGTGAGCGTGATCGATCCTTTCGGTAACCGGATCACGTTTTTTGAGAGGAAGGATGCATGAACCCGGCGAACAAGCTGACGCTGGCCAGAATCATGCTGATCCCGGTGTTTATCGTTTTTTTCGCAGAGTACCCCGTAAGGCTGGCGGATTCCAACGCGTTCATTCAATTTCTGAATCAGTACGGAACCTATATGGCGGTGGGCGTATTCATTCTTGCTTCCGCTACAGACAAGCTGGACGGGTATATTGCCCGCAAATACCACCTGGTTACCAATCTCGGTAAGCTATTGGACCCGCTTGCGGATAAGCTGCTTGTTTCGGTGGCGTTGATCATGATGGTCGAAGCCGGAATGATTCCGGCCTGGATGGCCTTCGTGATGATTGGCCGTGAATTCATTATTACAGCTTTGCGAATGGCGGCGTCGGCCCAAGGGATCGCTCTGGCGGCAGACCGGTACGGCAAGTGGAAAATGGTGTCCCAGGTCGTCGCCATTACGGCCGTGCTGCTGAATAACTATCCTTTTCAATGGCTGACGAGTCTTCGCGTCGATTCCTTCTTGATGGTGATCGCCGTGATGATGACCGTCTTATCGGGGTACCACTACGTGGTCAAAAACGTTAAGCTTTTCATATAAAATGGCTCAAAAGCTTCGTGCTTGAGTTATGAGGGAGGAGGCGTAATTTTGATTCTTTGGAGCAAGCAGGGGGTCAGCGTAAGGAAACTGAAGGCGGGCGATGCGGACCATTTGGTCCGTTGGCTCAGCGATGCACGCGTCCTCGAATATTATGAAGGCAGGGACCGCCCGCATGATATGGCCATGGTGCAGGAGCACTTTTACCGAGATGATCAAATCGAAGCCTGCATTATTCAACTGGACGACCGGGATATCGGCTATATCCAGTATTATTATGTCGACCCGGAGGAACGCGAGGTATATGGCTATGGCGAAGGGGACGGGCGGATTTTGGGCATGGATCAGTTTATCGGAGAGCCAGACTGCTGGAACCAGGGAATCGGCACAAGGCTGATTCAAGGCATGGTTTCTTATCTGACCAACACGCTTCAAGCGGATAAAATCGTCATGGACCCGCAAACTTGGAACGCTAGGGCCCTGCGCGTATACGAAAAATGCGGCTTCCGGAAAATCAGGCTGCTGGAAAAACGCGAATGGCATGAAGGAGAGTATCGCGATTGCTGGCTGATCGAATACAGTGCAGCCAATGGAGAGGAGAAGCGGGATGAATCATAGTTATAGTCAAACCTTGAACCGTTTAGTCGGATATTTTGAGAGCGAACTGAAAGCTGTGCCCGAAGAGGTGTTCAGACACAAGCAAGGACCCGCCAAGTGGTCGAAGCAGGAGATCGTAGGCCACTTATGCGACTCGGCGGCGAACAACCATCTTCGTTTTGTCAAAATAAAACTGTCGGCGCATCCGGTATCCCTTGAGGGATACGATCAGGACCGGTGGGTGGACCTGCACGGGTATCAGGAGCAATACAACCAGCCGGATATCATTACGCTGTGGAATATGCTGAACAGGCAAATTGTCCATGTTCTCGAGAGTTTGACCGCGGAGGATTACGGCAAAACCTGCATTCTTCCCGGCGGCGGTGAAGCGACGTTGGATTGGCTGGTGAACGATTACCTGGAGCATATGCGGCACCACTTTGGACAGATTCTCGGTCCGGAGTCGGTAGAGCGGGCGGAGGCCGGAAAATAGGCCGGAGGCGGTCTATTTTCATAGAGACGCTATGATAGAAAATTGTTCATATCAATGACTGGAGGAAACTAACATCATGGAAACACTGCGAGAGCTGTTGATTGAGGATTACGAACAATGCATGGAGCTGTGGGGCAATACGGAAGGGATGGCGCTGAGCGACGCCGATTCGAAAGAATCGATACACCGGTACCTGGTTCGGAACCCGGGCATGAGCTTTGTCGCCACCGAGGGTGATCGGGTGATCGGGACCATTCTGTGCGGCCATGACGGGCGAAGGGGGTATATCTACCACGTTGCGGTTGATCCGGCCTACAGGGGCCGAGCCATCGGGCAAAAACTGGCGAAAGCCGGGCTGGATAAGCTCCGGGAAGAGGGCATCGCCAAGTGCCATATCATGGTGATCGAGGAGAATGAGATCGGCAATTATTTTTGGGCCAAATCAGGCTGGAGCCGGAGGGACGGCATTCTGCTGTATTCCTCCAATACATAGGAGCATAACGCGGGAGTACCGTCCTTTTTTTGGTCCCAGGATGTGAAACTTAAAATTATCGGCTGATCACCGGATTAGGCTTGTTATGATGAGGCTGCCTCCGGTTCGGAAATAACGGGGAGCGTCACGGTAAACGTGGTGCCCTCCTGGGGCACGCTCTGGACCGATATGTTCCCGCCATGATTATGGATGATGTTGTGTGTGATCATAAACCCAAGACCGGTGCCTGATTCCTTGGTCGTGAAAAAGGGCTTGCCCAGCGCCTGAATCTGCTCCGCCGTCATGCCGCAGCCTTCGTCCTGAACGCTAATGAAGGCCTCGTTGTTCCGGGAGAGAGCGTGGATCCGGATGATGCCGCCTTGCGGCATGGCTTCCATCGCATTTTTGAGCAGGTTGATGAAGACCTGTTTCAACTGGTTGGCCTCGCCGGCAATCCAGATGGAAGGTTCGGAGAAGGCGGAAACGATCTCGATATTTTTTAATGCAGCCTGGCCGTTCATCAGTGTAATCACCTGGTCCAGCAGCGGCAAAATGTCCATTGGCTTGCTCGCATGCGAAACTTGGGGTTTGGACAGTACCAGCAGCTCATTGACGATAAATTCGATCCGCTTCAGCTCGGATTCCATGATCGCAAAGTACTGGTCGTTGTTTTGGCTGGAGGTGCGGAGGAGCTTCAAGAAGCCGAAAATGGCGGTCAGCGGATTGCGGATTTCGTGAGCGATGCCTGCGGCAAGCTGCCCTGCCGTCGATAGCTTCTCGGACTGCATGAGCCGGTCTTCCTCAAGCTTCTGGTCGGAGATATCTTTAAAGATCCCGATGACGCACCGCTTTTTTTGATAGGTAATCTTTAGTGAAAATCCTTCCACATGCCTCAGCTGTCCATTGAGACAGCGGATGCGGTAGCGCACGGAGCCAATGGGCCTGTTGTTGTAGTGCCGCTGCTTGCGCTCGGCCAGAATTTCGTGGTCGGCGGCGTCGACCAAATCGTCCGTTGACATGCCGATTACGGCTTCCAGGCTGTCTGCATGAATGAGCCTGAGTCCGGCAGGATTGGCATACTGAATCTGGCCGTGGTTCGTAATCAGCACGGACAGGGGGAGGCCATCCAGCAGCTGCATGAAGGAATCCTCCCGCTCGTGCAGATGGGTTTCGGTATAATGCAGCCTAGTTTCCATTTGCATCATCTGGGTCCTGTTCTCGAATTGGGTGAAGTAAATCTCAGGTTTCCCGGCCTCATTTCGAATCAAGGAGATGCGGATATCAAGGGACAACCGTTGTCCTGAAGGATGATAGTAATGCTGATCGATCCGGTGCTGATCCCGTTTCATGGACTGCAGCCACTCCCCGCACTTAACGATGTCGCGGGACAGTTCCTGAATTGCGGGAAGAAGAAGATCCGGCAAAGTGAAATGGTCAGGTGTATAACCGAGGAGGGTGCATAAAGCGGGGTTGACCTCTAGGAAGGCTCCGTCAGGCGCGATAAGGGCCATGCCGATCGCGGCCTGCCTAAAGGCAAAGTCGTAATTATGGACTTCAGCGGATCGCATGGCAGTTCCCCTCTCTACTATCAAGCCGTGGTATATTTATACATATTATAATCGCGAATCTCTTTAATCATCAATGCTAAAGTAAGTGAACATTAACTTTTATAAGAGAGCCGCGAAACGTGGGAACAAAAATATATTCGATATGGAGGTGCTGTATATGAAAATCATGCTGACTTTGCTCACTTCAGAGGAATTAAAGCAGCAGTGGAAGCAGGCTTTTACCGAACAGGACATCTTTCGCCCTGATGAGTATTACGACAAATGTCTCGCTGAAAACGCAGCGGGTGTCCGTGAAACGATCATCGCCTATTCAGATGACCAGGTCGCCGGGGTATGTCACCTGAAATACGAATCGGACTACCCCCCTTTCCAAGAGCAGGGCATTCCGGAAGTGAACGATCTAAACGTATTCCCCGTCTTCCAGCGCCAAGGAATCGGCAACCGGATCCTGGAGGAGTTTGAATCGATCGTAAGCCGTAAGGGCAAACGGATCGGCATCGGTGTGGGCTTATTCAAGGACTACGGCAAGGCACAGCGCATTTACTGCCGCAGAGGTTACATTCCCGATGGCAACGGCATCGTGTATAAGAACCAGCCGGTCGTGCCGGGCGAGATGGTCCGGGTGGACGATGATCTGAATCTCTTTTTTATTAAGGAACTTCAATAAAAGGGAATGTTGGAGGTGTTCGATTGGGATTGGAACTGGAAACCGCACAGCCGGAAAGCCACGGCCTGTCGTCCGGCGATGTACTTCGGTTCTTAGAACGGATCGAGGAACTGGAGCTTCAGGTCAACCGTTTGATGCTGCTTCAGAATGGAAAAGTTACGGCCCGTTTCAACCGTCAGCCGTATCGGGAAGAGGCACCCACGTTATTATTTTCGCTCAGCAAGAGCTTCACTTCCATTGCGGCGGGAATTGCCAGGGACGAAGGATATATTCGGCTGACGGATCCGGTCGTTTCGTATTTTCCCGATAAGCTTGCCGGTGACGTCCCGCCCTACTTATCCCAGATGACCATCCACCATCTGCTCTCGATGAATACAGGACATCATGACAACATTTACGGCCGGGTGATGGAATCCGGGCCCGACTGGGCCCAAACGTTCTTATCCTTGGCGCCGGAGCATCCGCCGGGAAGCCATTACGTGTACAACACCCATGCGACCTATATGGTTGCCGCCATTCTGGAAAGAGCGACCGGCATGGGCCTCGTCGAATATGTAAAACCGAGATTGTTCGAGCCGCTTGGTATTGGCTTGGTGGATTGGGAAACCTGCCCGATGTGAGTGGCCGCAGGCGGCATGGGGCTGAGCATTCCCATCGACGGCGTGGCAAAGTTCGGTCAGATGCTGCTGAACGAGGGCGTGTATGGCGGCCGGAGAATCGTATCGGCGGAGTACATCCGGTTAGCCACCGCGGAGCAGAGCGATAACCGCCGCAATGAGACGAGAGCCGATTTTTCGGAAGGGTATGGCTACCAATTTTTCCGGTGCCGGCAGGGGTGTTATATGGGAAACGGCGGGTTCGGGCAGCTCTGCTTTGTTGCTCCGAAGCACGGCATTGTCATTGCGGCCGCTTCCGGCATGAGCCGTATGAAAAAGCAGCTGCCGCAGCTGCTGGACCTCATCTATGAGCATATCGTGGACCGGGTAGACCGATCGCAACAAGTCAGCTCCGAAGCGTACCCGCTGCTTCTGCGGCGGATCGCGCGAATGCAGGAAGACGCTGAGCACCTGGTACCTTCTGCTTCGTCCGCCATACCGGATGATTGGGCAGGGCAATACTGTGTTCAGGCTCCAGAGACAGGCGGCGTTGCCGAGATTACGGTGTGCAGCCTGGATGAGCGGTCCGAGCTTCGGCTCCGTTATGCCGATGGCAGCCGGCGCGAACTTCCCTTTGATTTGACGAAGAAGGTAAGCACCAAGGACATCTTCCGGAAGGATCTGGCCATGCATCGGCAGGAAGCCGTTATTTCGGCCCGATTGACCGAGGATTTGCAACTGGAGCTAACCGTGGTGTACATCGAGACACCCTATAGGGTCACGCTCATCTTAACGTTCGCGGAGGGGCAGGTTGAGCTTGTGGAGGAGGTCAACGTCTCTTTTGACAAGAAGACGACCCGGGTCACGGCCGTAAAGCAGGAACAGCTGAAGGACATTTTGAGTAGTTAAGCCGGATGCAATATTTGGACAATGGGACCATGAGTTCCATTGTCCTTTTTTCGTGAGATAAGACGGAGAAAAGGGAAAAAACTCTTTACAATGAAATTGAGAATCATTATCATAATAAGTGTGTATACATACACATAAATTGCACTTTTCCACGCATAATGTGTCAACAAAGGCAATCATGCGTTAGACGATACGGCATTTCGACAACGTTGAACATAGCATAAGGCACCCTGCATGCGGAGCGGCGAATCCGCCGCGAAATACAATCCCTAAAAAAGGATGATACGGTATGGTACAAAACACATTGGCTTGGCCGGAGCAAGAGATCGTCACGGAGGATAAACCGCAGCTTCAGTCGAGGCTCGGTACCGAGCAGCTGAACATCGGATACGCCGATACGCTCATTGTCAACAATTTGAACCTGAGCATTCCGGCAGGTAAAATTACGGCTTTGGTCGGCTCCAACGGCTCCGGCAAATCGACGATTCTCAAAACGATGGCCCGCTTGATGAAGCCATCCTCCGGAGCGGTGCTGCTCGACGGCAAATCGATCCACAGCCAGCCGACCAAGGATGTGGCGAAGCAGCTCGCGATCCTGCCGCAAACCCCCACGGCCCCGGATGGGCTGACCGTAACCGAGCTGATCGGCTTCGGCCGTTCGCCGCATCAGCGGGGATTTGGCAGCATCAGCGCGCAGGACCGTGAGGTTATCGAGTGGGCCATTAACGTTACGGGGCTCGGGGCCTTTAGGGACCGGGCGATCGACCAGCTGTCCGGCGGCCAGCGCCAACGGGCATGGATTGCCATGGCGCTGGCTCAGCAGACGGATATTCTGTTCCTCGACGAGCCTACGACCTTCCTGGATATGGCGCATCAGCTGGAAGTGCTGCAGCTGCTGCAGAAGCTGAATGAGGAAGAGGGACGCACGATCGTCATGGTCGTTCACGACCTGAACCATGCCACACGGTATGCGCAGCATATGGTGGCGATCAAATCAGGCACGGTCGTGGCGGAGGGAACACCCGGCGAAGTCATGACCCGGGAAGTGCTGCGGGAGGTCTTCGCTATTGAAGCCGACATCCTCGTCGACCCCCGGACGGGAGTCCCGCTGTGTCTGCCTTACGAGCTGGCGAGAAGAGCTTGAACCGTTATTATCTTAATATAAGCACCCGTGAAACTTTCAGTTATGTCAGCGTCAGAATCGCTGGTATGATGGAGTTGAAGCGGGTGCTTTTCTTTTTTTAACCCAATAAAATGGAAAGGTTGCTGGTTCATGACTGCTAATTCAGTACATCACCTGAAGCGGAGCACGATTCTTTATTTTGTCCGGCATGCCGAATCGCCTTATGAGGAAGGCAGGGAACGAACACGGGGACTGTCCCGTCAGGGGCTGGCAGACGCGCTTGCGGTCAAGGACAGACTGCTGGGTGAAGGCATTGACCTGCGTGCGAACGATTCGGGATGCGGCCGACTCCGCGGGCAAGGAAATCATCATAGAAGAAGATTTGAGGGAACGGGAAATCGGGCAGATCGGGGGCCTATCGTTTCAAGAAGCGAAGCAAAAGGTATACGTCGATGCCGCTTTTGCTTTTCCGGGGGGAGAGTCGAGCCTGCAGGCGCGGCATAGAGCAGCCCAGGTAATCCGGAAACTGCTGGATGAGCATGCCGGAAAGCGGATTGTCATTGGGACTCACGGCGATATTATGACGTTGATGCTGGGCGAATTTGACCTGCGGTTCGATTACGCCTTCTGGGAATCCACTTCCATGCCGGATATTTACAAGACGGAGTGGGAGGGAGAGATCCTGCGGCAAGTGACGAGAATGTGGAAGGAGTAGGAAATCATATGTATCATTGTTAAAATTTGTGATAGACTGAAAGCGCTGTATCTGCCAGTTTCCTAGGGCAACCCTTCGAGCTCATCCATTGGCCTTGCGGCCAATCAAGGAAGAGGTTGAGCGCACGAAGGAGAATTGACCATTCGGAGGATGATGTTCATTTGAGTAAAGTTCACTTTTCGGTTCAGGTTCGATTGGTTTCGGATTTAGAGAGGTCCAAGCGCTATTATGCGGATGTGCTCGGCTGTGACGTGTCGGACGTTTGGGCGGTAAGGGATGATTTTGCCCTCGGCTTCAAATTGATTCAGGCGACAAAGGCAGAAGATGTCCGTCCCAACCCCTCCGGGGACAACAAGATGGTTCCATGGGACACTTACGCATATGTCGAAACGCATGAAGAACTGGATCAATTGTATGAGCATTTCAAAGCTAGAGGAGCGCAGTTCATTCAGGAGCCTGTGCTGGAACATCAGGGATGGGGGGACTGGAAAGACTTCGTGCTGGTCGATCCGGATCGGTATGCGATTGCTTTCGGATCAGGCAAAAAGGAGTCATAGTGCCGAAATGACAGCTGTTCCCGGGAAGGGAGCAGCCATTTTTCTATATTGGAGGAAAGTTATGAATACGCAGCAGGTGCTGGACCGTTTGACACAGCTTTTTATTGCCAAGCTCGGAGCACCGTTGACCGGGTTATATCTGCACGGCTCGCTGGCGATGGGGTGTTACCGTGAAGACCGGAGCGATATCGATCTCCTGGCGGTCATTGAAGAGAAGCTCGACCCCGAGGTTTGGACTCGGCTTGCCCGAGGCCTTCTTGAGCTTCACGGGCTGATGCCGGGGCACCGCGGGATGGAAGTCAGCGTCATCCTCAGGCAGTACGCCGGGGAGCCGCTGCACCCAACACCGTTTGAATTCCATTATTCGGAGGCTCACCGGGAGCGGTATGAATCTGATGCGCAGTATGTATGCGGCGGTTATGAAGACCCTGATCTTGCGGCCCATATGATGGTCATTTACCACCGTGGGATAACGCTGTATGGGGAGCCCGCACCGTCCGTGTTCAGACCGGAGAAAGAGATGTACATCCGGTCGATCTGGTCCGATGTGGAGCATGCCGTGGAGCAGATCGCCGAGGCGCCGGTGTATTACACGCTAAATCTGTGCAGAATTTTGCGATTTTTGCGGGAAGGCGAAATTTCCTCCAAAAAGGAAGGCGGCGAATGGGGGCACGCGTCCCTTCCGCCTGCGTATGAGCCGCTCCTGCGCCAGTGTCTTCTTCAGTATGGAGGACAGACGGATGAAGTGAGCGTGGAACCTCGGATGCTTCAGGCTTTTGCCCGGGATATGCTGAACGAGATTAAGCAGCGGATGACGGAGGAGGGGATTCGTCCCTGATTATCCGATCGCGGGCACATTTTACGCACTTGCTCCCATCATCGATTTCAATTCGTTTTGATAGATTCATAGGCTTTCGTGCAGGCTGGGTTCAATGAATACTGGACGAAACGTGGAAGTAATGGTTAAATTTTCATACGGATAGTTCACAACCCGCTGCCGGAGGAATGACGATGAGGCGATTTTTAATCGGGCAATACGGCTCGTTTGACGAGCAAAAGATGGAGCGCGATTTCAGAGACGTTTTTTACGGAATCGAGGCCTGTCTGTTTGAAAATGAAGCGGACACGGAGAGGCTCTTGAGCGCCTCCAGAGCGCGGGACTTTCGCATCGGTGTACATTTTCCCCTTCGTGCGGGGAAGTCGCTGCTTCGGGACGCCCTGTTTTTGGATGCGGACAAACATGTCCGTGATGAAGCGCTCCGGCTGATCCGGGACGAGCTCGACTATTTAAGGAACGTACGGCCGGATTACGTATTGTTCCATTATCCGAAGCCCGTCATCCTGGATGACCGGGTGAACTGGGACAAATGGCATTTTTCCGACAGAACGGAGTATGTCTATGATAGCGATTATTCGCTTGAATTGTTTGCGGAGCGCAGCGATCAGCTTTTTGCCTGGCTTAGCGTCGCTTCCCGAGATTACGGCTTCACGCCGGTTTTGGAATTCGATGCGCTGAATTCTTATATTTATGAGCATGACGTGCTGGAAGCGCTGCTGAAGAAGTACCCGGACATCCGGCTGTGCCTGGATACGGGAAGGCTGTTTTTGCAGCAGAACGTGGACCCTTTCTTTCAGGTCCTGCCGGTCATCCGCAAATATGCGAAGTATGCGGAGGTTATCCACCTGTGGAATCTTCAGTACACGAAATCGTCCGTCAAGCTGCGCTACCCGGTGCTGCCGGAACAGCGTCCGGAGGACGGCTGGGCCCCGATCGGAGATTATTTAACCGTTATCCGCGAGGAAAACCCGCAAGTCAAAATTCAGTTCGAGCACCGCTCCGACCTGGTCAGCCATGAGAATCTGCAGCGCTGTTATGAATGGGTAGACGAATGTTTGCGCAGCACCAATCCCAGCTGATGATGACTGGAAGCTTGGAAGGGGAGGAGCCGATGAACAGACCCCAGCTTATTTTGGATGTCGCCGGTGTCATTGCAACGAACCTCTCGCCTGGATTTTGGGAAGAGGCTGCTGCCATGGCTGGAAGCACGGCCTATCGTCAGTTAAAAGACAGCTTCAGCCGGGAAATTCGCGAGTCGTTCTGGACAGGCGGCATCACCATTGAGCAGTTTAGGGACTGGCTTGCCGGGCATGGACCAGATCTGAGCATGGAACGGCTTAGCGGGCTGGCGATGAGGTATTTGCAACCCCTCCCCGCCTTGGGGCGTATTGCCACATGGAGTAGGGACGCGGATATTCACCTGCTGAGCAATCACCGTGAGGAATGGCTGAGCGGGCTGCTGGCACCCGTCAAGGAGCAGGTGAAGAGCCTTACCATATCCAGCAGAGCAGGGTATTGCAAGCCGGATCCCCGCATTTATCAGCTCGTATGCGAGCAGCTCGGCGATGGGGCAGGACCCCGCATTTATGTGGACGATCAGAAGAAAAATTTGATCCCTGCCAGGGCATTGGGCTGGCATACGGTGATCGCGGATCCCGAAGGCCGCTGGATGGAGGAGGTTTCGCAGCTGCTGAAGCAGCAGCGATAAGGAAAGGGTGAGCGGCGTGTCGAACCAGGAATCCAAACATATGCATTGGCATGTCGTGAGCGGCCAAACGATACGATGAAAGGAAGCGTAAAATGATGGAACAATGGTCTTACAAGACAGTGAAGTATAAAACAGGAGGCTTTTTGGGCGGCAAGGTGGACGAGGAGGAATTTGAGGATTTGCTGAACAGCTATGGCTACGAGGGCTGGGAGCTGGTATCGTGCTTTGACACGAGTGTATCCCAGGGACAGTCAAGGGACGTCATCGCCATTTTCAAACGTAAAGTATAATGCTTGACATTAAACCCTGACGCACAGGGTTTTTTCTTTCTTGAAGGAGCGAAGGCGGGCGTGCGGGCATAGCAATATGAACACTAGGCAAAAGGAGCGGAGGGTACATATGGATCAACGGATCATTGAAGAGGCAAAGCAGCTGGCGGTCGCCGCAGCCAAGGAAGCGGGAGCCATCGCGAAGGCTTATTTTGACAAGCTGGAAAAGGTTGAACAAAAAGGGGATAACGGCGACCTCGTCACGGTGGTGGACCATTTGGCCGAGGAGCGGATCCTTGAGCATATCCGCAGTACATTTCCGGATCACCGGATCCGGGCCGAGGAATCGGGGGATCATGGCCAGCGCAGCGACTGGCTGTGGCTGGTAGACCCTTTGGACGGAACGAACAACTATGCGATCGGCCTGCCTGCGTTCTCCTGCTCGATTACGCTGATGCACCAAGGGCAGCCGGTCGTGGCCGTGGTTTATGAACCGATGATTGATCGGCTGTTCGTGTCCACCCGTAACGGTGGAACAACCTGCAATGGGCAGCCAGTAACGAACGGGCCTGCACCGGCGTTCAATAAAGCAACGGTCGCCTGGATCCAGGGACATGTGGTAGGCAGCGATGACCGAGCCATCCGGCTTAGAAACCATATCGACCTGCATACGAAGCGGATGATGCGGCTGTGGGCGCCGACCTTGCAGTGGTGCATGCTGGCGAGAGGGAACATCGATGCCATCATTCTGTATAACTCCGAAGGGGAGGACCTCTACTCCGGCGTTCTGATCGCGAAGGAAGCGGGGATGCTGGTGATGGACTTTGAAGGGAATCCTTTTGACGCCATGACGGAAGAGCCTTATTTGATCGCCTGTCATCCGGAGCACCGGGATTACTTTTTGAATATGGTAGCGGAAGGGTTGGGCGCCCGGTAGGGGCTTGCCGCAGCGGCAGTTAGCAGCCCCAGGGTGGTGCTGTTGAACCGGCGGGAGAAGGGAAGTGAGCAGTGGTTTATTTTATCATGGGAATCGTCGTGTTTCTTGCCGGGGGGCTGATCGCAACCTGGGTGTTTGGCCCCTGGGGGACAGTTCTGACCCTTCTGGTTATGGCCGGCCTGCTGAGCTATTTGTACGGCATGGTGGAAGACTTGAGGGCAAGGGTGAGCTCTTTGGAAAGGAAGCTGGGCGTGTCGGAAGAGGATGATTACCGGATGAGCGACGAGGACATTGAAGCGGAGCTCGAACGGGAGCTGGATGCGGAACCCGGCAGTGCCGAAGAAGCGGAAAAGGGACGCAATCCTACCAAGAGGGAGGAATAACGGGCATGCGATTGATGGGAATGATGCTGCTCGGAGCAGGATTGCTGCTTGTCGGGCTCGGCGGTTTTGAAAAAGTATTGATTTATGCAGCGCGGGCCCAAAATATTAACGATGTGTATACACTAAAGGATTTAACGCCGGATTATATTTGGAATATCACCAATATTACGCTGGTTGGCGGTATCGTGATTGCCGTCCTGGGCTTATTCCTGTTTTTGTATAAACGAATTGCCTCAGACATTCAGCAGCAAAATCGGGAATTTGAAGATAGAATAAGCCGAGACCAACCATAAAAAGGAGTTGAACGGATGGATCAACCGCTAACGATCAAGATCGATGAAGTAACATTTCAATTGAAAAAGCCGCATCCGATGGAATGGCTGCCAGCCTGGGGCAAGGCGTTTGCGGTTTTTGACAAGCAGGACTCCGGCAACCTTTCGTTTGGCGTGGAAAAGGACGGGATCAGACGGTTCATCAAGTACGCCGGAGCGGCAACCACGGAGTTCGAGGGCGAACCGGCGGACGCCATCCTGCATTTGAAGCAGGCTGTGCAAATTTACGAGGAATTGGATCACCCCAGCTTGGTGCGGCTGCTCAGCCATTTTGAAGCCGGAACCGGCTACGCCGCCGTATTTGAATGGTTTGACGGGGAGTCGCTGCATCCCCATTGGGCATTTCCGCCTCCGGCCAAATATGATGACCCGAGGTCCCCGTTTTATCGATATCGCAGGCTGCCGCTGGAGAAGCGGCTGGCGTCCTACAGGGCTATTCTTGATTTTCATGTCCACGTCGAGGAAAAAGGGTACATAGCGGTTGATTTCTATGACGGAAGCGTTCTTTACGATTTTGCCACTGACACGACGAAAATCTGCGATATCGACCTGTACCAGAAAGGCTCTTTTGAGAACCGGATGGGCAGGCTGTGGGGATCGTCCCGCTTTATGTCCCCCGAGGAGTTTGAATACGGCGCTGCGATTGACGGCATCACTAATGTGTATAATATGGGGGCGACAGCCTTTTTCATCTTTGGCGGGGAGATGGACCGCTCCTATGACCAATGGGATGCCGGCAGGTCTCTGTATGACATTGCGTTGAAGGCGGTTCATGCCGATCGGGCCGGGCGGTACGCCTCTGTGGCCGACTTCGCGTCTGCCTGGGGTAAGGCTCTCCAAGAGCCAGATGGCAGATGAGTCCCAGGATGAATCACCCTTTCGTTTTGTTTGGGCCACGGACACGGACGCAAGCAGGCGTTTTTGGCGGCATGGTACAATAGGAAAGACAAACCTGCCGAGTGATGCCTTGCATGAAGTTTGAAAATTGAAGGCACAGTGACGCCGTTTATATCACTTTACTGAAAGAAGGGTTCATCTTGTCGTACGAATGGATTTTGTTTGATGCGGATGAAACGCTGTTCGATTTTAAAATGTCGGAGAGCCACGCGCTGAACCAGCTGCTCACCAGCTGCAGCCTGGACGCGAACGATACGGAAATAACGGGCTGCTATAAAAGGATCAATGAGGAGCTCTGGCGCGAATTTGAACAGGGACAGATCAGCTCGGCGGAGCTCCGGGTCGAGCGCTTTCGCCGATTCGGCCGCGAGCAGGGGCTGAGCGACGACGCCGAGGAACTGAGCAGACGTTACCTGGGATCGCTCGCCGAAGGCGCGTTTATTTTGGCGGGCGCTCTGGATATCTGTCTCTATCTTAAGGAGCACGGTTACAAAATGGCCATCATCACGAACGGCATCAAAGAGGTACAGTTCGGACGGATCGGCCGCTCCGACCTGAAGGATTTTTTCGAGGCGGTCATCGTCTCCGAGGATACGGGATTCCAGAAGCCACAGGCGGGCATTTTCGAGCATGCCTTCCGGGTGATTCAGGAGGATCGCAAGGATAAAATGCTGATGGTCGGCGATTCCCTCACCTCGGACATTCAGGGCGGCAACAATATCGGCATCGACACGTGCTGGTACAACCCGAATCGCCTGCCCAACGAAACCGCCATCGTCCCGACTTATGAGATCCACGATCTGGCGGAGATCAAGGACATATTGGAGAAGAAGGGCTGACCGGGCTTGTCGGCTCCTTCATTCACGAAAGCGCTTGAAGAATTTACAACAATTTGACTCGGCTGTAACGAATTTGTGACGATTTGGCCTCGGTTGTGGCTTACAATAAAGTTACATCACAGAGCCCTCTCGCAGCGTTTGAAAACAATCCCGCAGGGTAATGGTTGATATGGATAGAAATCATGATTCCATAAAGGAGATATTTTCAAATGAAAAAAAAGATGACCGTATTCGCTTCCCTGATGATCGTTTTTCTGCTGGGGTTGGTCGTGACTTCAACGAGTGCAGTCGGGTCTGATAACGAATATAAGCCGGTTCCGCAAACCGAGGACACGGTGACGGCGATGCTGTCCACCATCGGGAACAAGAACGGCCACCTCTATGTGACGGTGGATCCGATCGAATGGTATGAGGGAGCGGCAGCAGACAAGAAGTTCCTTGAACGGGAGCCGGATGCCGAAGAGCTGGGCGGCGCTCCTGACGGGTATTACATCGTCAACGACGATGAGACGCTGGAGACGTACGAAATCGCTCCGGATGCTGAAGTGCTGATGCAGCTGTATGATCATGACGGAACCTATGAAGGAATGAACATTCAGTGGAACGAACCGGTCAGCTTGAACAAGTTTTTGGCGATTTACCATAACGACAAGCTGCTGGACATCCGCTCTTTTCCGTTTCATTTGACGGTGAAGGACGGCAAAGTCGTCAAAGTGGTGCAGCAGTATATTCCATAAATCTCGTGTAAAAGAAAATCCAGTGCCGCCGAGGGCACTGGATTTTTGCTTTTAATGGCTCTCTGCATGGCAACCGGGCGCGAGGCACGGCAAGCCCCGTTACAGATGCGTTCCGCCGCTGGCGTCCAATAGCTGGCCCGTGATCCAGCGGCTGTCATCCGATGCCAGAAAGGCGGCGATATCGGCGACATCTTCCGGCTGTCCCCATCGCTTGAAGATCGAGAAGTTCGCGCCAAACTCGCGGCCTTCCGGCGTCTGCAGCGTCTCGGCATTCATCTCGGTCTCCACGAATCCCGGCATGATCGCGTTGATCGTAATGCCGCGGGAGCCAAGCTGAGTCGAAAGGTTCAGGGTCAGCGTATTGATCGCCCCTTTGGACATGCTGTAGGCGGGAATAACCGGAAGCGAGATCCGGGTCGTCGCGGAGGAGATGTTGATGATCCGCCCGCCGTCCCGCAGCCGCGGCAGTGCTTGCTGAATGACGAAAAACGGTGCTTTGACGTTCACGTTCATCACCTCATCGAAGGCTTCCTCCGTTGTCGCCTCGATGGGAAGGGAAAGTCCGATGCCCGCATTGTTTACAAGAATGTCCAGGCCGGGGCTGCCTGTATGATTCTCCAGAAGGCCGTCCAGGGCTTCATACATCCCCGGGATGCCGCGAACGGATCTGAAGTCCGCCCCGAGGAGCAGCGCCGTTCCGCCCTGCTGCTCGATCTCGCGGGCGACCGCCTCGGCGGCGGAGCGGTTTTGTCCATAATGGAGAACCACCAGCGCTCCCTCGGCGGCCAGGCGTAGCGCGATAGCCCGGCCGATGCCGCGGCTCGCTCCGGTAATCAGTGCTGTTTTTCCAGTCAATCTATTCATGTATTGTCAACTCCTCATCGGTTTAACAGGCTGTGGCCTGCTTGAGTCATTTATAGCATGAGACGGATTTTGAGATGTTGCTCTCCCATTCGGGCATATACCCGTCTCAACCGATGAACACAAAAAAGGCATCAGCCGGGTATACAAACCGGTGGATGCCTTTCGATGATTTGCGCACGACTAAAAAATACCCATGCTCAGATACCGTTCTCCGGTATCCGGCGCAATGCACAGCACCCGTTTGCCGGGTCCCAGACGCCGGGCTACCTGCAGCGCGGTCCAGACGGAAGCGCCTGAGGAGGGGCCGACCAGGATGCCTTCTTCGGCGGCAAGCCTGCGCGTCGTTCCGATGGCGTCTTCGTCGCTGACCTGAAAAATTTCGTCGTAGACGTCCGTGTTCAGGATCGGCGGGATGAATCCGGGGCTGGTGCCCACCAGCTTATGCGGTCCCGGCTGGCCTCCGGATAGCACGGGCGAGCCTTTCGGCTCGGCGACATAGATGCCGATGCCGGGGAGTCTCTCCTTCAGCACTTCGCCCGTGCCGGTAATGGTTCCGCCGGTGCCCGCCGTTGCGACGAAGGCATCCAGCCGCCCTTCCATCTGCTCCAGAATTTCCAGCGCCGTCGTACGGCGGTGGATATCCGGGTTGGCCCGGTTCTCGAACTGCTGGGGGATGAAGCTGCCTTCAATTTCCCCTTGCAGCTCCTGCGCCTTGCGGATAGCACCAGGCATCCGCTCCGCTGCTGGCGTCAGCACCACTTCGGCTCCATATGCCTTCAGCAGATTGATCCGCTCCTTGGTCATGTTGTCGGGCATCACCATAATAGCGCGGTATCCTTTGGCCGCCGCGTTCATCGCCAGCCCGATGCCGGTGTTGCCGCTCGTTGGCTCGATAATGGTCGAGCCCGGCTTCAGCAGGCCGTCCTGCTCCGCCTGCGCGATCAAATTATAAGCGGCCCGGTCCTTGACGCTTCCGCTAGGGTTGAAGTATTCGAGCTTCACGTACACGTCAGCATCCTGTTCTCCCGCCAAACGGCGGAGCTTGACCGCCGGGGTATCGCCGATGAGCTCGGTAATATTTTGCACAACTTTCGGTCCAGTCATGGGGTCCATCTCCTTGTCAGTTCATCAGCCGGTTCACAGCTTCTAAGCTTTCCGTTCATTATAGAACTTCGGCAGGGAGATCACAACGTAGAGGCAGCGGAAGGAGATACCGGCGAGGGCAGCGTGAAAGGCTTTATGGCCGGCTTAAAGAACGCTTTTGTCCCTGGCTTTGGCTGCCGCGGACGCTTTGGATATTTTCGCGGGCAGGACAAAGAACAGCAGCTGCATCAATGCGAAAATCAGCAGGGCGATTCCTTCCTCCGCCAGTAAATATAAGGGGTGCGGACCGAGAAAGTCCAGAATCGAAGCGGTTGGCGGCTTGTGCATCAGAAACATGTAGTTGGACCCCAGCATCCAGTTGATGACGCCAACTCCAAGTGCAAGAACGTTCAGAAAAATCATTGTCCAGCCGATAGATCTCCAGGTGGGTTGAAGCTTTTCGACCCAGGTCATGTACAGGGATGCCAAAATGATAAGCATATGGGCCGCGAAAAATTGAAAGAACCGGAAATGAGGGTAGGCAAAATCAAGGCTTGGGGTGATGAGGGCCTGAAGGGCGCCGCCGATCCCGGCGAAGAATAGGATTTGATAGAGGAAGCGGCTGCGGACGGCCAGCATGACGACCGAGAGCAGCAGCGTAATGCTGCACAGCTCGAGCGGCAGCGTGGACTTGATGTTCCAGTAGCCTTCTGTTATGTTCCATATGTCGAGTGCGATTTCGGAGGCGATCAGACAGGCGATGATCAAGTAACGGACCGTCTGTCTGGCCGGCATGCTGTCCTGAAGGCGGATTCTGCCAAGGAACAGCAGGATGCAGGCGAGCACGAAGACCGTCAGAGCAGCAAGGTGCGGGCCGGAAAACATGACGAACGAATGGCTCATACATTCATGCTCCTTTGCTACTAAAGATCGTAAAGCTGACGCATATCTCTTATCATATCCACTTTCTGGAATATCGCAAGATCTGAAGGACGCCTCCTTCAATCGGGTATAGGTATGGTAAGCGGATTTATACTTGGAAAATTATTGTTGGTCAATACTATGGATGGAGTCGATGGCTATGGATGAGACGATAACCCCCGCCGAGCGGGTTCGAATCGGACTTTCCGGCTGGGGGGATCATGACGACATTTACGAAAAGGGAACCAAGGCGGGTGAGAAGCTGGGGATGTACGGCAACGTGTTCCCCATTGTAGAAATGGATAACTCATTCTATGCAACTCCCTCGCCGGAGCGTATGGAGAAATGGGCTGCCCAAACGCCGGATTCCTTCGGTTTTGTGGTGAAAGCCTATCAGGGAATGACCGGACACGCCCGGGGCAAAAGCCCTTATCCTGATTCCAGGACAATGTTTCAAGCATTCCGGGAGTCTGCGGAGGTGCTGCGCCAGGCCGGCAAGCTGAGCGCCGTGCTGTTTCAGTATCCGCCGTGGTTTGACTGTGAGCGCAAGCATGTGGACATTCTGCGCCGGACCCGCGAGTGGATGGACGGATTTCCGCTGGCGTTGGAATTCCGCCATCAGAGCTGGTTTGCCGGGGAGATGAGGGAGAAGACGCTGGCTTTTATGAAGGAAGAAGGATGGATTCATACCGTCTGCGACGAGCCTCAGGCCGGAGAGGGATCGGTGCCGCTCGTTCTGGAAGCGACCCGTGAAGACGTGTCGCTTGTGCGTCTGCATGGCCGCAATGCGGCGGGATGGCATTCCAGCGGTCAGCCCAATTGGCGGGAGGTCCGGTATTTGTACAGGTACAGCGACAAGGAGCTTGAGGAATGGAAGGAGCATATCGGGAAGCTGCTGGAGAAAACCCGGGAATGCTGGGTCATTTTTAACAACAATTCGGGCGGGGATGCGGCGGACAATGCAATTCAGCTGATGGACAAGCTCGGCATGAAGACCCCGGAGAAGCCTCCGGGACAGCTGTCGCTTTTTGGCGAAGAGGAGCTGTAAATATTGTCATATACGAGAATGGGTGACAAACTTAATCCATCTGTTTTTTAGATGATAACTATATTAAATGGTTATTTCAGGTCTGGCTCCGAATTGTTTATAATAGAAATTGAGCCGCTTACATTTTCGTGAAATGGCTTACATTACATTGCATTGATTGTTCAGATTTCCGTCCAAATATAGATTGAACAATGAAGCGGTTTATTCATTCTATATGACTATTAAAAAATCAAGGCGGAGGTATCACGTTAACGATGATAACCAATAAGAGAGACGAGCAAGCGCAGGGGGCTTGGGAATCGTATTACGGGCCCAATCTGGGGTACGTCCAGGAACAGTACGAACGTTATGTAAATGATCCGGAATCGGTGGACGAAACGTACCGTAAAGTGTTCCAGCTGTGGGGAGCGCCGCCGATGGCGTCTGCCGAGCTGGAGCCGGCTGCGGCACCGAAATCCGTTGCTTTGGATGGCAACCTGCTGAAGAAGGGCGTTGACGCAGGCAAGCTGGTGTGGAACATCCGCACTTACGGACACCTGGCGGCAGACATTGATCCGCTGGGCATTCTCCCCAAAGCCGACACACGGGTGCTTGAGCCTGATCAGTACGGGCTGAGCCAATCCGACCTGGAAGCATTTCCGGCTTCATTGATCTGGGACGGAGCTCCCGATAACGTGAGAACTGGCTGGGAAGCCATCCAGAAACTGCGTCAAACATATACAGGCACGATTGCTTATGAATTCAGCCACGTCCATGAAGTGGAGGAGCGCGTATGGCTTAACCGCCAGGTCGAGAACCAGTCTGTGGTTCCTTTGAACGCAGAGCAGAAAAAGGCGCTGCTGGAAAGACTGGTGGAAGTAGATCAATTCGAAGAGTTCCTTCACAAAACTTTTGTTGGGCAGAAGCGCTTCTCCATCGAAGGAACCGACACGATGGTTCCGATGCTGGATGAGCTTGTCCACCACATGGTGGACGAAGGCGCGGAGCATATTTTGATGGGCATGGCCCACAGGGGCCGTCTGAACGTGCTGGCTCACGTGCTCGGCAAGCCTTACGATAAAATTTTCGCGGAATTCCATCACTCCCCGAACAAGAAGATGTTCCCTTCGGAAGGATCGATGGGCATCAATTTCGGCTGGACCGGAGACGTGAAATACCATCTGGGTGCGAACCGCACCGTTGAAGGCGGCGACGTCAAAGCGAAGATCACGCTCGCGAACAACCCAAGCCATCTGGAGTACGTTAATCCGGTGGTCGAGGGCTTTGCCCGCGCCGCCCAGGAGGACCGCACCGAGCCGGGATATCCGCAGCAGGACGTAAACAAAGCCGCGACGGTGCTGATTCATGGGGATTCCGCATTCCCGGGCGAAGGCATCGTGGCAGAGACCTTGAACTTCAACAAGCTGCCGGGCTTCCAGAACGGCGGAACGATTCATATTATTGCGAACAACAACATCGGCTTTACGACGGAGAGTAAAGACTCCCGTTCGACGCATTACGCAAGTGACCTGGCGAAAGGTTATGAAATTCCGATCGTTCACGTGAACGCCGACGATCCCGAAGCGTGCATCAACGCGATGCGCCTGGCCAGCGAATACCGCAACAAGTTCAAGAAGGACTTCCTGATTGACTTGGTCGGTTACCGCCGCTACGGCCACAACGAAACGGACGATCCGGATACGACCCAGCCGCTCGTATACCAGAAAGTGAAGACTCATCCGCGGGTTGCCGCCATTTATGCGGATATCCTGATCAAGGAAGGCGTGATCAGTAAGGAAGAATCCGCGCAGATCATCCAGCAGGTTCAGGAGCGCCTGAAGGCGGCATACGACCGGATTAAGGACAAGGAACAGGATCCGGCCAACTCGCATCACCAGACGCCAGCCGAAGAGCGGATCGGCAAGATCAAGACGGCCGTGCCGATTGGCAAGCTGCGCAAGATCAATAAGGATCTGCTGAGCCGTCCGGGTGACTTCAACGTCTATCCTAAGCTGCAGCGTATTCTGGAACGCCGGGAAACCGCGCTGAACGAAGGGGAGAAGGTGGATTGGGGTCTTGCAGAGACGCTGGCGTTCGCTTCGATCGTCGCGGACGGCAAGCCGATCCGGCTGACCGGTCAGGACGCCGAGCGGGCCACTTTTGCGCACCGCAACTTGGTGCTGCATGATACGAAGAACGGCTCGACTTACTGCCCGATTCATCATCTGCCGGATGCCAAGGCATCCTTTGCAATTTACAACAGCCCGCTGTCCGAAGCAGCGGTGCTCGGATTCGAATACGGCTACAACGTGTACTCGCCGGAGACCTTGGTCATTTGGGAAGCCCAGTACGGTGACTTCTCCAACGTGGCACAGGTGATCACCGACCAGTTCATTTCGGCCGGCCGCTCTAAATGGGGACAGAAATCGAGCCTTGTGATGCTCCTGCCTCACGGCTACGAAGGCGCCGGACCGGAGCACTCCAGTGCCCGTCTGGAACGGTTCCTGCAGCTCGGCGGGGAAGAGAACTTTACTGTAGCGAACGTTACGACGGCAGCCCAGTACTTCCACTTGCTGCGCCGTCAAGCGGCACTGACCGAAAGCGAAGATGCGCGTCCGCTGATCTTGATGTCGCCGAAGAGCCTGATCCGGAATGCCCGCGTGGCTTCCAGCCCGGCCGAATTCGCCGAAGGCTCCTTCAAGCCTGTGCTGGAACAGCCAGGTCTGGGCGGACGTCCGGAGCGCGTAGAGCGCATCATCCTGTGCAGCGGCAAGATTGCCGTTGAACTGGAGGAGGCGCTGGAGAAGAGCGGCGAGGCGAACGAATGGCTGCACATCCTCCGTGTGGAGCAGCTGTATCCGTTCCCTGAGAAGGAAGTCGCCGGCATTCTGGCCCGCTTTACGAACGTGAAGGAAATTTTGTGGGTACAGGAAGAGCCTGAGAACATGGGAGCATGGCGCTACATCGAGTCCAAGCTCCGCAAGGTGGCGCCGAAGGATACGCCGGTGAACTACAACGGCCGTCCGGAACGCTCCAGTACGGCGAGCGGCTTCCAACAAGTACACGCCTTCGAGCAGCAGCAAATCGTTGCGGCAGCATTGAATCAAAAATCCATTAAACATAACATCACTCTGGGGAGGTAGCGGCAGTGAGCGATATTACAGTACCGGCAATGGGAGAATCCATCACAGAAGGAACGATTTTTAAATGGCATGTGGAGGAAGGCCAGGCAGTCAGCCAGGGCGACGTTCTCCTCGAACTTGAAACGGATAAGGTCAATCTGGAAATCAGTGCCGAAGAAGACGGCGTGGTGGAGAAAATTCTGAGAAAAGACGGGGATACGGTTCAAATCGGTGAAGTGATCGGACGTATGGGCACCGGCGGCGACGCCAAACCGGCATCCGCACCGGCAGCGAAGGAAGAGGCGCCGCAGGCTCAGCAGCCTTCTGCTCCTGCGGCGGCACCAGCCCAACCGGCAGCGCCAGCAGCAGCCGAGCCTGCACGTTCCGGCGAAGGCGAAGGTTACCTCGCCGCGTCGCCGGCCGCACGCAAGCTGGCCCGCGAGCAGGGCATCGACCTGGATCAGGTATCGAGCCGTGATCCGAAAGGCCGCATTTATCCGGACAACGTGAAGAACCATACAGAAGCTCCGGCAGCGCCTAAGGCTGCTGCACCGGCGCCGCAGGCAGCCGCTCCAGCAGCAGTATCCCAGCCGGGCAAACCGGCGGAACGCACACGCATGTCCCGCCGCCGCGCGACGATCGCCAAACGCCTGGTGGAAGCGCAAAGAACGGCTGCCATGCTGACGACCTTCAACGAGGTGGACATGACGGCGATCATGGACATTCGCAAACGCCGCAAAGATGCTTTCAAAGAGAAGCATGACATCGGCCTCGGCTTCATGTCCTTCTTCACAAAAGCGGTGGTGGGTGCGCTGAAGAAGTTCCCTCACCTGAACGCGGAGATCGACGGGGAAGACATTATCGTGAAGAAATACTACGATATCGGTATCGCCGTATCGGCCAAAGAAGGCCTCGTCGTGCCTGTCGTCCGTGATGCCGACCGCCTCAGCTTTGCCGACATCGAAAGAGAGATCGCCACGCTGGCCGGCAAGGCGCGCAGCAATACGCTGGCGCTGTCCGAGCTCCAAGGCGGAACGTTCACGATCACGAACGGCGGAACCTTCGGTTCCCTGCTGTCCACGCCGATCCTGAACGCACCACAGGTTGGTATCCTGGGCATGCACAACATCCAGCTTCGCCCTGTGGCCATCGACGCCGAGCGGATGGAGAACCGTCCAATGATGTATATCGCCCTGTCCTATGACCACCGGATCGTCGACGGCGCTGATGCCGTACGCTTCCTGGTGACGATCAAAGAGATGCTGGAAGATCCGGAATCTCTGCTGCTCGAAGGTTAATATCATATTTTACCAGAACGTATACAACGAAACGGACTGCCTGGAGGCAGTCCGTTTTTTCGTGCGTGTGAGGAGAGGCAGCAGTAAGCATTTCATTCCAAAATGAGGGAGGAGATTAGCATGTGGCCATCGATTCGATCATTTCTGGCTATTCCAGACCATTTAACGGGGAAGAACGTCAATATCGCCGTCATTGACGGCATTTTCCCGCACCATCCTGACATTGCATCAAACAAACGGCGGGACACATATCTGGTCCGCACATCAGACTCTCAGGCACTGCCTGAACTTCTAGCTGCTGACCAAGGCCCTTGGGATCGAGGGCATCACGGATTAATGAGCGCAGCCGCTGCTGCCGGATCCGGTGAGCTTTCGGAAGGAGAGTACGCTGGGGCAGCACCTGAAGCCCATTTATTTTTACTCGAAGCAGGACCGTTCCACACTCCCAAGGATCTTGAAGAGAAAATTGGAGGGGCACTCCTCTGGTTAAAAGCGAACTGGCGCCAATACCGCATTCGCGGGGCAGTTTTGACCGTGAGCGCTTCCAGAGACACCGGGCTGCTGCCTTGGCAGGCTGACCCCATTCGCAGATTATGCGAAGAGTTGGCCGGCGAAGGACTGCTGTTGGTCTCGGCATGTGGGAATACCCATGAGCTGATTAGCAACGCACCCGCGGCTGCCCCGTCGGTTTTGTCGGTAGGCGGTGTGATCATTCCGAAAGATGGAAAGGCGGAGCATGCGCTCCCGTATCCCAATAGCAGAGGCGTGACGTTTGAAAATAAGTGGACTCCGGAAATTTTGGCCCCTGCAGCTAATATCGTACTGCCCACTCCGTTCCAGTCCAGAAAGGAATTTCTGAACCATTTCACTGCCTCATCCGATTCTTTGCCTTGGGGCTATGCCAGGACAGAAGGAACCTCCTTTGCGGCCCCAATGATCTTGGGAGCTGCCGCTTGCATCTGGGAGGCTAGACCAAACTGGTCTTCCCGGCAGGTGAGGTCTGCTCTACTGGCGACCAGCCGATCCTCGCTCCCGATATGGAACGAACTGCAGGCAGGGCGTTGTTGATGTCTATGCAGCTGTGAACTTTGATCATGGAATCGAGAAAATACAGGGGGAGGGGGCTTACGCTTGTTGGCAACGGTGGAAAAGAAAAGGATTGGCCGACAGGCTGCAAGCGTTGCAGAGTGGTGACACCGATAAAGTGATGAAGTCGCTGCTCTCCTTTTACTCCGATGCCTCCCTAATCGAACTGAAACAACCACTGTATAAATGGCTTCAGCATCCCGATGAAAAAGTTCGCTGCGTATCCGCCCTTTTATTGTCGGAACTTTCGGAAAGGGGCACAGCCGGATTGGTACGGGAACTGCTTCGGGACCCAAGTCCCCACGTTCGCATGGCTGGGGTGTATGCGATCCAGAGGCACCCAGAATGGTGGGATGAAATCACAGAGGAGCTCGTTCCATTGCTTGGGGACCCGAGCTTGGATATTCGGTATTGGGCTGTCCGTCTCGCAGCAAACATCAATGATCCACTGTTTGTCCGGCCCTTGATAGCGGGATTAGCCGAGGAAGCGAATCATCAACGGGCTTCCACCTTTGGCGAGCGCTGCAATGCACTGGAACGGATTACAGGTGTACAATTTCCGCCTGTACCGGAGTGGATGGAAGGGCAGGGCACCTATTCCGAGCGAAGCACCGAGGCACGCTTGTCCATGACCAGCCGGTGGGAAAATTGGCTGAAGACGCAGGGTGACCAACACAAATAAAGCAGAAGCACCTTCTGGGCACCCCTGCTGTAATATCAAATACACTCACGGTATACTTTTGGAAAATATGTTCAGATTCCCCCGAAGGCATGGTACTATCAAAATACGCGCCCCGCGGTCTTCTATGTTAACAGGACAATGGATGGATCGATGTATTGTTGAGGCGTTCGAGCTTGCGGATAATTTCCTTCTGCCACCGGGTGTCTTGCAGCTGCTTCGCCAGGTTTAAAAGGTCAAGATAATCGTCAACCCGCAAAGAAGCGTATTTTTGATCAGGGGCTTTCACCATGGTCGTCGACTCCTTATGATATGTTAATGAATGATGACTCGAGATCATTGTATCACACATTCATTCTCAATGATAATCTTTCTCAATAATTTTCATGAAAAAATGTTGAATTCGATTCAGAGGAGGAGACCTGCCGATGAACAAACCGTTGAAATGGCTGGAGTGGGCCAAACAGATTCAAGCCGTGGCCCAGACAGGCTTGGCTTACTCGCGGGACGTATATGACCTGGAACGCTTTGAACAGCTTCGGGCACTGAGCGTAGAGATTATGCGGGAGTACACCAATGTTGAGACCGAACTGTTGACGGCACTTTTTGCCGGGGAAGACGGATACGCCACACCGAAGGTGGATGTGCGAGGGGTGATTTTTCAGGGAAATCAAATTTTACTTGTCCGCGAAAAGGCCGAAGGGGAATGGTCGCTGCCAGGCGGTTGGGCGGATATCGGGCTGTCGCCTTCCGAAATTGCCGTGAAGGAAGTACGGGAGGAGTCCGGATTTGTGGTTACACCGACCCGGCTCCTGGCCGTGCTCGATAACCTGAAGCATAATCCGCCGGGCCCGTATCATGTGTATAAAATATTCATCGCCTGCGAAATCACCGGCGGCGAAGCGGCTGAGGGGGTAGAGACGAGCGGCGTTCAGTTTTTTGCAGAGGACGACCTTCCCGCCCTTTCGCAAATCCGTAATACGGATGAGCAGATCAGGCTGATGTTTGAATTGAAGCGGCATCCGGAGAAGGCCCCCGTCTGGGATTAAACATAGCACAAAGACAGGAAAGGATTACATATGCTGCAGACGTTTGTGACTACAGTGTACCAGGTGTTTCTACCGATATCGCTGCCGGTGATCGGAGGGGCGCTGATCAAGCATTTTAAGCCGATCGATACCAAGCCGATCTCCACGCTGTCCCTGTACCTGCTGAGTCCGGCTCTTATTTTCGAAACGCTGATTGGGGCTGACATCAGCTACGGAGAGATTACGGATACTGTTTTGTTCACGGTCCTTAATATGCTGCTGCTGTGGGGGATTGCAGTAGGGATTGGAAAAGCGTGGTCGCTACCGGCCGCCGAACAATCAGGCCTCACGCTGACAGCGCTGTTTACGAACTGCGTCAATTATGGTCTGCCGCTGGTGCTGCTGGCCTTTGGGCAAGCGGGGCTGGATAAGGCATCAGTGTACGTTATTCTGCAGATCATCATCGTCAATACGCTGGGCGTGTATTTTGCCGCACGTTCGCAGTTTTCCGTAAAGCAGGCGGCGCTGTCGATCTTCAAATTGCCGTCGATCTACGCGGCTGTGCTTGCCGTGATTTGCCGGACAGCGCATGTGGAGCTGCCGCAGGAGCTGAATCAAGGAATATCGATGATTTCGAGCGCGTATTCCTCGGTGGCTCTGTTTATTTTGGGGGCGCAGATGGTCAGTGTCAGGAGCGGGAAGACAGCTTATACGGCAGCGATGAACAAAGCTTTCTACGCCGGTTTGGCGATGCGCCTGGTGATCTCACCGGTGGCGTCCGCGCTGCTCTTATACCTGCTCGGCATTCAGGGCGTATTGTTTAACGTTATGCTGGTGCTCAGTTCCATGCCGGCTGCAGTGAACGCGGTCATATTGGCCGAGCAGTTTGATGCGGCCCCCAAAGTCGTGACCCGGTGCATATTATGGACGACGCTCGCTTCCTTTGTATTGCTGCCGCTGATGATCGGATGGCTGGGTTGATGGGGCAGAAAGTATGCGTTAGTATTGCGCTACGGCCGCTTGCGGTATTTTAAAATGCAGCCGATCATAATCAGCATCAACACCAGCGACAGCGTATTGGTGATCAGAAACGGAATGCCGACACCGCCCTGCGCGATATGAACGGCATAGACTTCCATCAGGCCGATGCCGGCTACGAGCGAGCCGAACGTTTTCAGGCTCAGATCCGCGACCGATTTAGTCCGGATGACCTGAATAATTTGCGGAATCCAGCCGAACGCCAAAATAAATCCGCCGATGAGCTGCATGACTGCATAAATCATGGCTAACGCCTCCCTTTATGGGGCTATTATATGCCCGGCGGGCTCGTGTCCGTGAATGGACCGGGACAGGTCTGGTACAATAAAGAATAGGATGGATGAATGAAAGGATGACAACATGCTGACGATAACGGAATACGAAGCGGAGAAGGTCAAGGACCCGTTCCGCATTTTGCAGGGAACCCGCTATGAATTCAAGCTCGACATCGAGGTGCCTGATGACGATGAGCTTTATACGGAGAATGGACTATATGTCCGGGTCATTTACAAGGTCGACGAAGACCAATCCGCGATCGTGAAATACGAAATTTATGAAAAAACGACGGGGCAGTACCTCGATTTTGACCTGGAGGAGGACGAAGTGGAGCTGCTCGAAAACTTCTGCCGGGACCATCTGGACGAGGTCGACGAATAACTCTGCGAACCTCCGCAACTTGGAGTGGAGTGATCACGTCATCCGCTGCCGGGTACATTACATATAGGATGAATCTGGGGAGTGATGAGGATGAAGCATACGGTACAGACGGTTCCCTACGGGTACGAGCCTCCGGTGCAGAAGCGTAAGGGGACGCTCATTTATTACGATACGTTTGAAGAGACCGATGAAGAAGGTCTGAATGAAGCGGAGTCGCTGGCCGGCGTGCTGTCCTTTTCGAAGCTGGTGCTGTATCCGCTGCATGAGGAGACGGTGCGGAGAATGACCAAGGAACCGGTCAGCCCGTATTATAAACGGGAGAAACGGCTGGAAGCCTGGAGGTCTGAAGGACACGGGAAGACGGTTATCGAGAACTGGGAGGGACGCCGGAAAAAATACACGCCGGTGGAAGCCGCCCTTCGCCATCTGACGGAGAAATATCCCGCGCCGCATTTTCTGCTGATGTCGCCGGATATGGCGAATCGGTTTGCGAGCTACAGCACTTTTGGGGAGTGGATCGTCAAGCTGAGGCTGCTGCTGACGGAGGAGCCGGAGGCGGTGCATCCGAAGCTTGAGCAGTACAGCCACCGCTGGGATACCGCTCAAGGAGCGGTCTCGAAACAGCGCTGACCTGGTAAGCCGCGCCGGATCGATTCGATGTTTAACGAACTTTTCACGAGGCGTAGCTCCACAAAAGCTGAATACCGCCGCTAAGCGGCAGTCCGCCGGTGCATATGGACCCATCGATCATGGGAGGCGCCTGGCGGGCTGCCGACTTTTTTTCGGCCATGAACAAGCGTCCCTTAGTCATAACCGCCTTCAGCTGCCGGCAAGGCCTGATAGGCCACTTTGGTGTTTACGATGGATTGAATGAAATTTCTTAATTCCAACAACGCAATCGCATCGTCGGACAGTTCGCAATTCCGGTCCGTCCACGAGAATGACTCCGTTTTACCATCGACGGTTACCGTCCACTCATCTTCATTGCTTGGCGACTTGGAGCAGCTATGGCTTTTCGTGAATCTCTTTGGTGCCATGATGTGGATTTCTCTCATTTTGCCGTAAATCTCCCGCATTTCATCTTGGGTGAACTTTAGGTGAGCTGTTGCAGTACCTTTCGTAATTAAATCTTTCGTTACGGTCCCTTGAAAGGTGTTTATCTCATTTTTAGTGACATCGCCATAACCAAAACGGACAACGAAATTAAAATCATCCGGCATGTCTACGGGGATACCATCCTCCTGATTTGCCATCTCTGCTGAAGGTGCAGCGCTACCTTTATCCAAATCAGAATCCTGAGAGCACCCGGCCAGGAACGTCATAGCGATAAGCAAAGAAAACAATCCTCTTTTCATTGCACTCCCTCCCCATGTATCTTTTATGACGAGAACCGGTCGGCAGGAGTTGCATCCCATGTTCCGCTTAAGCTGCAACCATCGCTGGCACATTCTGTTTTACCAACAAGAAATGCACTCCCAGCACGGGCAGAATCCCTTCACCACGGTTGCTCATTCCCGGAAACCCCGGTAAACTTAGAATTGGACTGAATCAAGTCATTCTCGAAAGTCATCATGTATCTATTCCCTAAAGTCAAAGGTTGAGTTTAAAAAAGTGGCGCAGCCTTGGAAGCTGCATGGGCCGCCGCTGAATTTGCATCGTTAGGAGTTCTTATTTATGAGTGTGGAGACCCCTTCTTTGGAACGGGCACAGGAAATGCTGCAAAAATATTACGGCTATCCCGACTTCCGGGAGGGCCAGAAACATATCGTATCCAGCCTTCTGAAGCATCAGGATACGCTGGGCATTATGCCGACGGGCGGGGGCAAGTCGATCTGTTACCAGATTCCGGCGCTGATGCTGCCGGGCCTGACCTTGGTCGTATCGCCGCTGATCTCCCTGATGAAGGATCAGGTCGATGCGCTGACAGCGATGGGCATCGCCGCTGCTTACATCAACAGCACGCTGAGCGGTAAGGAAGTGAACGAGCGGATCCGCGCGGCCAAGCGGGGGGAGCTGAAGCTCCTGTACGTGGCGCCGGAGCGGCTTGAGCTCGACTGGTTCCGCGACGAAATGGCCCAGCTGGAAATTTCCTGCGTGGCCGTCGACGAGGCCCATTGCGTGTCACAGTGGGGGCATGACTTCCGGACGAGCTACCTGTCGGTAGCTCCGTTCGTGGAAGGGCTGCCTGAGCGGCCTATCCTGGCAGCGTTCACCGCGACGGCTACCCCGGAAGTGACCGAAGACATGGTCCGCCTGCTAAGGCTCCAGGAGCCGGAAGTGTTCGTCACCGGGCTCGGCCGGGACAATCTGGCCATGTCGGTGCTGCGCGGGGAGAACAAGCGCGATTTTGTCATGAGCTACGCCGAGGCGCATAACAGCCAGCCGGGAATTATTTACGCGGCGACGCGCAAGGACGTGGACGATTTGTACCAGCGTCTGAGCAGCGTAGGTTTGGCCGCAGGCCGCTATCATGCGGGGATGAACGATGAAGAGCGCGCTGCCAGCCAGGAGGCTTTTCTGTACGACGACATCCGGGTGATGGTTGCCACCAACGCGTTCGGAATGGGCATTGACAAGTCCAACGTCCGGTACGTCATTCACTACAACATGCCGAAAAACATGGAGGCTTACGTCCAGGAGGCCGGACGCGCCGGCCGGGACGGCGAGCCGAGCCAATGTATTCTGCTGTTCAGCCCGCAGGATATTATTACGCAGAAGTTTCTGATCGAGCAGAACCCGCAGGAAACGGACCGCAAATCGAACGAATACCGCAAGCTTCAGCAAATGGTCGATTACTGTTATACGACCCGCTGCTTGCGCAGCGCGATGCTGGACTATTTCGGCGAGTCTCACGAGGACAAGCCCTGCGGGATTTGCAGCTCCTGTACGGATGACCGCGAGCTGGTCGATATGACGGTCGATGCCCAGAAAATTTTTTCCTGCGTCCACCGGATGCGCGAGCGCTTTGGCGTGTCGCTGGTGGCGGCGGTGCTGAAGGGCTCGAAGAATAAAAAGGTGCTGCAGTACGGCTTTGACAGCCTGTCCACTTACGGGACGATGGCGAACCGCACGGAGAAGGAAATTTCCGAGATCATTAACGTGCTCGCCTCAGAGGGGTATCTGGCGCTTTCGGAAGGCCAGTATCCGGTGCTACGGCTGCAGCCGCTGGCGGCCGAAGTGCTGAAGGGCCAGCGGCAGGTGCTGCAGCGCACCGCGCGCCCGGCAGCGGCGCAAACGGGCAGCCGAAGCTCCCGCAGCCGCGACGTCTCGCCGTCGGCGGTCAACGAGACCGTGTTCGAGCAGCTGCGCCTGATCCGGCGCGAGCTCGCGGGCAAGGAGCATGTGCCGTCGTATATTATTTTCAACGATGCGACGCTGCGCGAGATGAGCGTGGTATGCCCGCAGACCGAAGATGAAATGCTGAATATTAAAGGCGTCGGCGAGGTGAAGTTCCGGAAGTACGGCAGACCGTTTCTTGATTTTTTCCAAAACCAGGGCGATGATGCCTACGCCGGCGGATATGATGAATAAGAAGAAGGTCGTGAACCGATGAAAGTCCTGTTATCCACCCTGAATGCCAAATACATCCATACCTGCCTCGCGATCCGCCTGCTCAAGGCATACAGCCAGCATGAATTTGATATCGAGCTGGCTGAGTATACGATCAAAGACCCGGTCATGAACATCGTGTCCGACCTGTTTCAACGGAAACCCGACGTCATCGGGTTCTCCTGCTATATTTGGAATATCGAAGAGACGCTGAAAGTGATCGAGATCGTGAAGAAGGTCATGCCGGAAGTCACGATCGTGCTCGGCGGACCGGAAGTTTCCTATGACACCCAGTATTGGATGGAGCGGATGCCGGCGGTCGATTTCATCGTCATGGGCGACGGCGAAGAGACCTTCCACCATTTGCTGCAGGTGATTCAAGGAGACCGAAAGTTCCATTTTGTCTATGGCGTTGCTTACCGGAAGGGCGACGAAGTGATCATCAACCCGCCGCGGCCGAAGAGCGATCTCAATACGCTGCCCACGCCGCACCGTTTTCCCGAGGATATCCCGAATTTGGGGAAGCGAATCGTCTACTTCGAGACGAGCCGCGGCTGTCCGTTCCAGTGCCAGTTCTGCCTTTCCAGCATTGAGAACGGCGTCCGGTATTACGACATCGAGCGGGTGAAGTCCGATATTACGTATTTGATCGACCACGGCGCGAAGATCATCAAGTTTCTGGACCGCACGTTTAACATTAACCATCAGTATGCGCTGGAGATGTTTGATTTTCTCATTAAAAATAACCGCGGCTGCGTGTTCCAGTTCGAAATTACGGCAGACATCATGCGTCCCGAAGTGCTGCAATATCTTGCAGACAACGCGCCCCCGGGGATTTTTCGGTTCGAAATCGGCGTACAGTCGACGAACGATCCGACCAACGTTATCGTCAAGCGGCGGCAAAATTTCGAGAAGCTGTCCCGGACCGTCAGCATTATTAAAAACAGCGGCAAAATCGACCAGCATTTGGATCTGATCGCCGGTCTGCCGGAAGAGGATTATGAAACGTTCCGCAAGACGTTTAACGACGTGTTTGCCCTGGGACCGGAAGAGCTGCAGCTCGGTTTTCTGAAAATGCTGCGGGGCACCGGCCTGCGCCGCGATGCCGGCAAGTACGATTACACGTACATGGATCAGGCGCCTTACGAAATTCTTGGCAGCCATAAGCTGCCATTTGCCGACATCGTCCGGCTTAAGCGGCTGGAGGATGTGCTTGAGAAATACTGGAACGCGCACCGGATGGATCATACGCTGAATTATCTCATGACCCATGAATTTCCGTCACCTTTCGACTTCTTCCAGGAATTCGGCGACTATTGGGAAGGGCAGGGCTGGCAGAAGATCGGCCATCAGCTCGAGGACCTGTTCACGCGTCTGGCCGCCTTCCTGAAGCAGCGGGAGACGAAGCGCATGGATGTGATTCTGGGGCTGATGAAGCTGGATTACTTCCTCAACCATAAATACAAGCCGCGTAAAATATGGTGGGAGCAGCCGCTCGCCAAGGACGATTGGAGCAGCCTGATGCGAAAGGTTACGGAGCATCCGGAGCTCGTCTCGGGGAACTTTGCTTCCCTGGGCTTGTCCGAACGGGAGCTGCAAAAGCATGCAGTGCTTGAAGTGCTGCCGTTTGCGCTGGATGACTTGCTGGGCGGCAGAGACAACGGAGCGGAGGCTTCCGGGGGGACGGTGCTGATCGTGCTGTACCAGCAGAACGAGAGCGAACTGCCTGTGTTCTATACAATGAAGCTGCAGCCGGCGGAGTTGCTGTAATTGAACGCGTTAAGATCGGCAAATTTTGAGCGTCGATCATATGCAAAGAAAAGCCGCTGCACGGGGTTATGACCACCGTGCAGCGGCTTTTCTTCATTCAGGCCTTGAACCTGCGAGTATTTCTTCGAAGTAGGGGAAGGGCACTACACATGCCGCTCTAGCCAATCGAGCAGCTCGGTCATGACCTCGTCCCGGTTCATCTCGTTCAGCATTTCATGGCGTCCGTTCGGGTACAGCCTGCATTCCACGTCCTTGATGCCGATGCTGCGATAAATGTCTTCCAGCCGCCGGACGCCCTTGCCTTGTTCCCCGACCGGATCGAGTTCCCCGCTGAAGAGGTACACCGGCTTATCCCGGGGAATGCCGTCATAGCTGCCGGGATTTTGAATATCCTGCAGCAGGCTGAAGAAGTCGTAGAAGAATGAGGTCGTGCAAATGGCTCCGCAGTACGGATCTTCAATGTATTTATCGACTTCCTTCGGATCCCGGGAGAGCCAGTCAAACCGCGTCCGGGTCGGGGCAAAGCTGCGGTTGTAGCTGCCGAAGACCATTGCGTTCAGCAGGATGCTGCGGTGCGACTCCCCCTGGAGTGCGCCCTGCAGCCTGGCGACCGCTTTGCCGGCGTTCAGCATGCTCCGCGGCCCGTTCGTGCCGGACAGAACAAAGCCGGTATACGGTCCGCCGTCCGTCTCCATCACCCGCTGCACGAGGAACGACCCCATGCTGTGCCCCATCAAAAAATGGGGAATATCCGGGTGCCGGTCACGAACGATGCCGCCGAGCTGCTGGATGTCCTGGAGCATATGCCGGAAGCCGCCCTTGCCGGTATGGCCGAGCCGCTCCACACTGCCGGCGGTCAAGCCGTGCCCGCGCTGGTCGTGGGCATATACGGCATAGCGGAACCGCGTCAGCAGCGCGGCGAGCCGTTTGTAGCGTTCGGCCGTTTCGCACATGCCGTGGGTGATCTGCAGGACGGCCTTCACTCCAGCCGGCTCGTCGGGAAGCCAGGCATAGACATGGATCTGCGTGCCCAGCGGATCCGTCATCGTAAACGTTTGTTCCCGCAATGGAGGTCACTCCTTCATTCTTTCGTGAATGACAGATGAATCAGAAGAAATGCCCCGCGCCTTATAGGCTTAAGGTAGGTAGGAACGAAGAACGGTAGCATTTCCTTTTAGCTCATATTGACCGAGATTAGCCGGTAGCAGGAAGCACTGGCCGGCTTTGTAGTCCTGCGAGCCGCCGTCCCAGGCGATGGAGCCGCTGCCGTCGCATACGACCAAGATGGTGAAGCTGTCCGGCGTGGTGGAGAGGCTCCAGGCTCCGTCCACGATTCCCTTTTCCACGATGAAATAAGGGGACTTCGCCAGCTGCAGCCATTCGCCTGCAGCGCTGCCGGCGGTCTTCATCGTTGTGGCGCCGGATCCTTCGTAGGCGATGACGTTCAGCGAATCTTCAATGTGCAGCTCGCGCGGCTTGCCGTCCAATCCCGGACGGTTGTAGTCGTAGAGGCGATATGTCGTATCGGAGTTTTGCTGGATTTCAGCCACGACTACACCGGCGCACAGCGCATGCACCGTGCCGGCAGGGATATAGAACGTGTCTCCGGCTTCGACGGAAACTTCCTGCAGGCTGTCCATGACGGTTCCGTTCTCGAGCGCTTCTTTCATCGCCTCGCGTGTAACGCCTTCCTTAAGGCCGTAGATGATTTTGGCGTCCGGCTTGGCGTCCAGCACGTACCACATTTCCGTCTTGCCCAGCTCGCCTTTCGGCAGCCCCTCATAGTCGTCAGTCGGATGCACTTGGACCGACAGGTCGTCATTGCAGTCCAGCAGCTTGATCAGGAGCGGGAAACGGCCGTTTTTCTCGGAAAATCCCTTGGCGCCGAACCATTCCTTGCCGAATTGTTCGCGGACCTGGTCCAGGCCTTGGCCTTTCAGCTCGCCGTTAATCACGGTTGTCGTGCCGTTCGGATGATCGGCGATCATCCAGCCCTCGCCGATATGTCCCTCCGGAATCTGCAGCCCAAACTGCTCGAGCGCCCGGCCTCCCCATACGCGTTCTTTAAACTCCGGCTGAAATAATAATGGATAAGGTTGTGTCATGTCTTCATCGTTCCTTTCTTGGGTTCGTGTGATCGCTTGGGATAAACCGCTACTATGTAAAACAATACCTTGGGCCGGGCTGATCTACTTGGACCGGAATCAATCCGGATGAAGAGGGCGGCCGGGCCCCGGGCACAACGGTTTCAAAGTGTTTCAGTATGCCGCGCCTCCCAGTGAGGCGGAAGCTCGCGGCACGAGCCGCATCAGCGGCCAGCGCGCTATTTTTTCTCCAGCGCAATGACATAAGGGGCATCCGTGCGCTGCAGCTGCCTGTATATGACGGCTTGGGCCGACGACTGCGGCAGGGCGGTGGCCCAAGCCGTTACCGTCTGAGCCTCCAGATCGCCGCCGGCATGGCCCGGATACAGCACGGCCGTCATAATGCCCCGCCGTCTCAGCAGGGACAAGCCGGCTTCCAGCGCTTCAATCGTGCTGTCCGGCGTGGTGATGACGGCTTTGTCCGCCTCCTCGGCAGGCAGGTAGCCGAGGTTGAACATCACCGCCCCGACCCGGCCGTGCACGCCCTCCGGCAGCGCCTCCCGCATCGCGGCATGGCTCTGCAGGTACAGCGTCACCGGAGCGATCCGCTCCGGTGCTTCCTGCGCCAGCCGCTGCCGGGTCAGGGTCAGCGCCTGCTCCTGCACGTCAAAGCCGTAGACGTGCCCCTTGGGACCGACCGTCTTGGCCAGAAAGAGCGTATCGGCCCCTGTACCGATCGTGGCATCCACGGCAATATCCCCGGGACTCAGACGCTCGGCGATTTGTTTGTGGGCAAAGCTAAGAACGGAAAGAAACCCCATGCTATACTTTCCTCCAATACTTACCCTGCCAACTGTCCCGTGCCTCAAGCTCGGCGTCGATGCCGTTCAGCACTTCCCATTTCTCCTGAGACCACATTGGGCCGATCAGCAGTTTCCGCGGGGCGTCGCCCGTCAGGCGGTGAACGATCATTTCGGGCGGCAGAAATTCAAGCGTGTCCGCGACCAGCTTAATATATTCATCCTGTTCCAGGAAGCGGAGCAGATCCGCTTCATACTGCCTGACCATCGGCGTACCCTTCATCAGGTGAAGCAGATGGATTTTGATGCCTTGAACGTCCATGTTCGCCACGGCGCGCCCGGTCTCCAGCATCATTTCGTGGGTTTCCTGCGGGAGGCCGTAAATGATATGCGCGCATACCCGGATGCCATGCCTCCGCAGCTTCTCCACGGCGTCGATGAAGCACTGGGTGTCATGCGCACGGTTGATCAGATCGGATGTCTCCTGGTGAATGGTCTGCAGCCCCATTTCGACCCACAGATAGGTCCGCTCGTTCAGCTCGGCCAAATACTCGATCACATCGTCCGGCAGGCAGTCCGGCCGCGTGGCGATCGATAAGCCAACAACGCCCGGCTGTTCTAAAATGACTTCATAGTACTCGCGCAGCACATCGACGGGGGCGTACGTGTTGGTATAGGCCTGGAAATAACCGATATATCGGGCGCTCGGCCACTTCTCATGCTGTTTATCCCGGATGCTGTTAAACTGGGTGATCAGGTCGTCGCGCCGGCTGCCGGCAAAATCGCCCGAGCCCCGGGCGCTGCAGAAGGTGCAGCCGCCCCTTGCGATTGAACCGTCGCGGTTGGGGCAGGTGAATCCGGCATCCAGCATGACCTTGAACACTTTATCGTTAAACAGTTCCCGCATCTCGTAATTCCACGTATGGAATCTTTTATCGCCCCACAGCAGGGGAGAAGAAAGGGTTGGGCTGTTCATGGATGGTACTCCTTTATTGTGCATTGCGGCTTACGCTTGCTCTATTGTAACAAAAATCAGGCCTAAAGGGTATGAGGAGGCCCGGGGGAAACGCTGAGACTTACGGGCTTTTCTCCCCTTGGATTTTGAGCCGTTATTTAATATAAAGGTTCTCCATGAATCGGGGCGAAATACCCGGATATTTCAAGTTCATAGACTGCAAAAAAATGTTTCAAAAACAGCGCCGCTATGCCGCTAATCAGGCGAATATTCCATTGATAAAACTTACATGAAGTGTTATATTTTAATTAGCGTCAGCACCCCGTTTTCGGGGTAAATATTTTATAGAATTCATAAAAGCGTGACGTCATGGCCAACATATTAACCGTGAGGTGATAATGATGAATTCTTCAACTGCTGAGACACAAGGTAAAGGCAAGATTTCTGTAGAGCTGACTCCTGATGAGGCGCTTGCCCTGACAGGCGTAGAGTTTAACGGCAATCCGGAAGTGAAAGCGGCTGCCCGTCGCAAAATTCGCAACGCCTTCGAAAAGACATTTGATTTTCAGCATCAAGATGCGGTAGACTATCAACAATGAAACCGTTGGACCCCAATTCCAAATAGATAATGGAAAAGAATTCCGTATTCCTCGTGTTCGCATGAGAGAGACCGGGATTCTTTTTCTTTTGGGGCGAGTCAAGCTTTCCCTCTTTACATTTCGGATTAAGTTCGGCACAATATTGCAGTAGCCGCAAGTGCCGCGGCAGGACGGAAGTATAACTAGCGGAGGTATGAGATGCGTTTACGCGGAAGAAAAGGAATCCGGGAAAGTCTGGAAGAACAGCAGGGCTTCGTCGTTCTGGACCCCCGGTCGTATAAAGGAAAATGGTCATCGCTCTTTGGCAACGACCGGCCGATCTACGTGGAGTTTGGCATGGGCAAAGGACAGTTTATCAGCCAGATGAGCTATCGCAACCCGGACATTAATTTTATAGGCATCGATATGTATGATGAACTGATTCGCCGGGCCAGCGAGAAAGCCAAGCTCGCCTGGGCCGAACGGGAGGTCGAATATCCGCCGAATCTGCGGCTGGCGCTGGCCAATGTCGAATATGCGGAGGAAGTGTTTGCGCCGGGAGAACTCGAGCGGATTTTCCTGAATTTCAGCGATCCTTGGCCGAAGGCCAGACATGCCCGCCGCCGTTTGACACATCCCCGTTTCCTCGACAAATACTGCGGTCTGCTCAACGATAACGGTGAAATTCATCTGAAGACCGACTCGCAGACGCTGTTTGAATTTTCGCTGAATTCCTTTGCGGATTACGGTCTGCAGATGACGAATATCTCGCTGAATCTGCACCGCGAGGGACCAAACGAAGAGCATGTCATGACCGAGTATGAGACTAAATTTGTGGGCCAGGGCATCAACATTCACCGCTGTGAGGTGATTGTGGGCAAGGAAGCGCTTAGCCGGTATCAGAAACAGCGGCTGGACAAATACGGGCTGCGGCCGGACAAGCCGGGGCAGCCGGAAGAGGTCTCCATCGAGCGACCATAGATACGAAATAAGGTGCCTTCCCTCAGGAAGGCACCTTATTTGATTCCAGCATGTCGATGATGCTCTGGGCGCTTTGCATCGGCCGGTAGCGGTCAATGCTCTTCAGCTGCTCTTCGCGGCGCTGCTGGATCGAATCGTATTCGTGAATCAATTTGTTCATCCACTTCGTGATGACCTCCAGAGAGGATATCGGCTCTCCAAGGCCCTGGGCGGTGAAGTACTGGCAGTTCTCTTCTTCCTGTCCGGGGAGCGGGTGATGGAAGAGCATTGGGATGCCCTTGGCCAAACCTTCCGTACAGGTCATGCCGCCAGGCTTCGTCACGAGCAGATCAGAAACTTCCATCAGCTTATCGACCTCGGGGGTAAACCCGATCAGCCGGATGTTGGGATGGTTGTAGCTCGGATCCTGTTCGAGCTTGCGTAGGACCTTCTCGTTGTTGCCGAGGCAGAACACGATTTGAATCTGGTCCCTCCAGCGGGTCAGGTAATTGTTGATGACTTCGTCATTCATAATGCCCCAGCCGCCGCCCATGACCATCACCGTGGGCATGTTCTTCAGCCCGAACTTCTCCCGGATCTCTTCCTTGACCGGATGCTCCCAGAAGTTCGGATGCACCGGAATACCGGTGACCTCGATTTTGGATGCGGCAACGCCCTGCTCCAGCATTTTCGATTTCACTTCCTGGGTGGAGACCAGGTAGCGGTCCACTTCCGGGCTGATCCAGGTGCCGTGGGCATCGTAATCCGTAATAACCGTGCACAGCGGAATGTTCGAACCGAGCCGTTTCAAGCGGGAAATGACCGCGCTTGGAATCGGATGCGTGCAGACGACGATGTCGGGCCGCAGCTGATTGACGATATTTTTGGTATGTGTATAAAAAATGCGGTGAAGCGCTAATGTCGTAAACCGGTTCAGTGACTTTTTATACTGGTGCCTGTACATCATTCCAACCAGCCTCGGCTGCGAAAGAACGGTTTTCTTGTAGGCGGTAATAATGAGCGGTGCGACCTTGGGATTCAGGAAGCTTCCGAGCTCAAGCACTTTGGTTTGCACACTCGGCGACAGCTTGCGCAGACTGCTTGAGAGTGCGTAAGCAGCTCGAGTATGTCCCGCACCGAAGCCTTCAGATAATAACAATACTCTTTTTTTCATCACTCTCAATTCACCTGTTCCTGCATGTTTTTCCTTATACCCACCATATCGACTTTAGGGCCACAATGCAACTGTTGCTGTAGCTACGGAAGTACCAATTACAGCTCCCGCAAGCACATCGGATGGGTAATGAAGTCCCAAATACATCCGGGAAAATCCGACCACGAGGCTTAAAGCCAAAAAAAGCGCGGTCCACTCAGGATGCCCGATCATCATAGGAACTGCCAAGGAAAATGCTGCCGTCGTATGCCCGGATGGAAACGAATGGTCCACCAGCGGCTTGCGAAAGGTGCGGGTTCCCGGCAGGGCGAGATGCGGCCTGACACGGGGATACATTTTCTTGGCTGCCGCCACCGGAATGTGGCTGACGGCCAGAGCGACGGCGGCCTGGGCGCCTTGGGTGCTCCATGACGGCGGGGCCAGGCCCCAGCACAGGAGGCAGGCGCAGATCGTAAACGTAGCCCCTCCGAGATGCGTCAAATAATACAGCCAAAAATTGAAAAAACGATTATGAAGACGTCCGTTGATCCATTGGAAAAGACGCCGGTCCCATAATTGAAGTTTCTTGAACAAACGTCTCATTCCATCCCTCCGTGTACAGCCAATCTTCTATGAGATAATGGCAGATCATGGACAACTCATGCGATGTTTTTCTAAATTTTATCATATTTCCGAAGGGAGCAGAAACTATAACTTCGTAAGTCCCCTTCTTATAATATATAACCCAATACCGGGTCGTTATTTGACACCGCCCGAGAACTTTGTCGGGAATCGGCCGATCTTGTCCAAAGCCATTTTTCGCGGAAAAATGGGGCCCGGCAAGGAATTGGCCAACTTTGACTTCCCCCGGAGGAACCTTTACAATGATTCAAACGGGTGCAATCCGTTTATTAAGAATTGATGTTTAAAGTATAACTTTTCTTGGCTTTATCTCGTTTATTTATAAAGTATGCCGATAATCATGGAAACTGATGACTAAAAAAAGGGGGGACCTGAGAAATAAAAACCCGGAAAAGAGATGAAAATAAGAACTAACAGTCATGAATAGGAGCCCGTAAGGGGCTGAACCGTCAGGAAACCGCCTCATTACCGTTTTTTTAGACGATTACGAGGTTTTACGGTTTTGACAAATGACTGAAAAGTGTGGAAAATCGATAGGGTCATCCGAAGCGTTAACAAAACGTAAAAGAATGTAAAAGGTCAAAAGGGTCATAAAGAATTAGAAAAGGGTAACGGCTTTACCGTAATCTATATAGAATGAACTAAAGAAATGAACGTTACAGGGCCGTATTGGACCGTTATAACAGGAAGTTCAACAAACTTTAGTTCAATCTATCTACAGAGAGAAACATTGATTATGAGGGGTAAAAAAGGGGGGTTCTGAGAGTCATGTTAGACGCCATTTTTATCGCGCTCCAGGTTTTGCTGGCCGCGATCGGTGTGTACCAGTTTGTATTTTCCATTTTGGGACTGTACAGGAAAAAGAGGAAGCAGCATTTTGAACCGACCAAGTCCTTCGCTGTGCTCGTTGCAGCGCACAATGAAGAGCAGGTCGTCGGGGCTCTGATGGAGAACTTGAAGCAGCTGAATTATCCGAAGGAGCTGTACGACGTGTTTGTCATCTGTGACAACTGCACGGACGGTACGGCACGCATCGTGCGCGAGCATGGCATGAACGCCTGCGTACGAACCAACAACAACCTTCGCGGCAAAGGCTACGCCATCGAGTGGATGCTGAAGGAATTGTGGGCCATGCCCCGCCAGTATGATGCGGTCGTCATGTTTGACGCCGACAACCTGGCAGATACGAATTTTTTGAGAGAAATGAACGACGATTTGTGCTCCGGCGCACGCGTTATTCAAGGATACATCGACACCAAGAATCCCGAGGATTCCTGGATTACGGCTGCTTACGGGATTTCGTATTGGTACATCAACCGTCTGTGGCAGCTGTCGCGCCATAACATGAACATGGCCAACTTCCTCGGCGGTACAGGGATGTGTTTTGAAACCAACCTGCTGAAGGAGATGGGCTGGGGGGCCACCAGCTTGGTTGAAGACTTGGAGTTTACGATGCGCAGCGTGAAGCGCGGCGTCTATCCAAAATTCAACTACGACGCCAAGGTGTTCGACGAGAAGCCGCTGACGTTCAAGGCTTCCGCAAGACAGCGCCTGCGCTGGATGCAGGGACACTTTACAGTGGCACGCCGCTATTTCTTCCCGCTGATCTGGCAAAGTATCAAGGAACGCAGCATCGTCAAGTTGGATTTGGCGCTGTACGGGGCGAACGTATACATCGTTCTCTTGACATTCCTGATGACGGCCACAATCTGGGTGGACAATACGTTCTTCGACGGTCCGAACATCGCCAACCTCTACGGCTATCTGCCGTTGTGGCTGAGCTTTGTGGCGATCGGTGCCAACGTCTTTACGTTCCTGGCTGCGATGATTTTGGAGAAGGTCACCTTCAAAAAGGTCTATTTATACCTGGTGCTCTTCCCGATCTATCTGATCTCCTGGTATCCAATTACGTTCTATGCGTTCTTCACGCAGAACAACAAGCAGTGGAGCCATACCCAGCATACCCGCGTGGTAAGACTGGAAGAGGTTCAGAGCAAGCAGGGGTAAACGCATGGAAGCAGGTTGACATTGTCCGGGCCCTGTGTTAAATTATTTGAGTGCTTTAAATACGAAATGGATTCAAAGCAGAAGCTCCAGCTTCTCACCTGACCGACGAAGGTTGGCGGGTTATTGATCCAATGATTTGTGAATGCGATATTTCATGAAGAGTTGATCATAGGGATGCTGGGTGCTGATACCCGCATCCCTTTTTATTTTGCTTCTGCACACAGAAATACCTATTAGATCTGGAGGTGGACGGTTATCAGTAAGGAACATATGATCAATGAGGAGATCCGGGCGAAGGAAGTTCGCTTGGTAGGCGCTGAAGGCGAACAGATTGGCATCAAGCCCCTTCGTGAGGCTCTGCAGATGGCAGCGGATTTGAATCTGGATTTGGTGAACGTGGCGCCGCAGGCGAAGCCGCCGGTGTGCCGCATCATGGATTACGGCAAGTTCCGCTACGAGCAGCAGAAGAAAGAGAAGGAAGCCCGGAAGAATCAGAAAATCGTTGATATTAAAGAAGTATGGTTCCGAGCAAACATTGATGAGCACGACTACCAGACTAAGCTCCGCAATGTCGTCAAGTTCCTGAAGGAAGGCGACAAGGTCAAATGCTCCGTTCGTTTCCGCGGACGCGAAATCGCGCATGCGAGCATCGGCCAGAAGATTCTGGAGCGTGTAAGGGAAGAAGTTGCCGAGCACTCCAGCGTTGAGCGTCAGCCGAAGCTGGAAGGACGCAGCATGATTATGATTTTGGCTCCAAAAGCCCAATGATCCTGAGGAGGAAGTACAATGCCTAAAATGAAAACACACAGCAGCCTTAAAGGCCGCTTCAAAGTTACTGGTTCCGGTAAAGTGACTCGCTACAAAGCTTACAGAAACCATTTGCTTTCCCACAAGTCCAAGCGCGCTAAACGCGTATTGGCAGGCAACCCAGAAATGGCGCCGGGGGACGTAAGACGCTTGAAACAAGGCTTGGCGAACTTGAAATAGTTAATCACACATTTTTGGGAGGTTTATATTATGGCAAGAGTAAAAGGCGGATTCGTCGTTCGTCGTAGACATAAAAAAGTATTGAAACTTGCAAAAGGTTATTTCGGTTCCAAACACCGCATTTTTAAAACAGCTAACGAGCAGGTTATGAAATCCCTCGTGTACGCATACCGTGACCGTCGTCAGACGAAACGGAACTTCCGCAAATTGTGGATCGTGCGTATCAACGCTGCAGCCCGCATGAACGGACTGTCTTACAACAAACTGATGCATGGTCTGAAACTGGCTGGCGTGGACATCAACCGCAAAATGCTGGCTGACCTGGCCGTTAACGACATCAACGCGTTCAACTCGATCGCATCGGTTGCCAAAGAGAAAGTCAACGCGTAATATACTTGTAATGCATATTAAAACCGCCCTAACCGGCGGTTTTTTTAAGATATAAGAAAGAAAATACATCAGAGACTAAACTACCTTATATCGCAAGAAAGACTTCCGCTAAAAGCGGTCTGGCTTCATAGAACGTACACCGATAGACGTGTTTCTTTAGATATAACAGTAACATCCCCAACAAGAAAAAGCCCCGCTAGCTAACATAAATCAGAACCTAGAACCGCAGGTACCGGGTGCCGCACTCATGAATGGGTATGAATGTTAATTTCACGCATCTTTTCATTTGAGAATCGACATTAGGTGAACTTCTGGACAGCTACTCTTCCATGGAAATAACAGGCTGTGTGATTTATGGCAAAATAAAGCGTTTTCCCTTGATTTTTCACTAAAAAAGTTTTATTTTCTGCCGTAAATTTGCTGGATTTTGGCGTAGGTAAAATGTATAATCTGTTCTGTGGAATGTCCGACATTTGAACAAGCCTTCACAAGCAATTAATTGACCATAGATCAATTGCTGAGGGGCGAAGACAGGTGAAAGGATATAATTCATTCTAGGGGGACTATAAGTTAATGAAGAAAATGTTCAAATTGTCGCTGATTATGCTGCTTGCATTTTCAGTTGTACTGGCCGGCTGCGGTAAAAAGAACGAAGATACGAGCAGCTCGTCCGGCGGCAGCGAAGAAGGCGGCGCAGCAAAATCCAGCGTGAAGGTCGGTCTCGTGACTGACGTAGGCGGGGTTAACGACAAATCCTTTAACCAATCCGCATGGGAAGCATTGGAAACATTGAAGAAAGATAAAGGGATCGAAGCCCAGTATCTGCAAAGTAAGTCCAAAGAAGATTATGTTCCGAACCTGAACAAATATGTTAAAGGCAAATATGACCTCACTTGGGGGATCGGTTTTGACCTTGGTGAAGACATGAAGACGGTAGCCGCGCAAAACCCAGATGCTAAGTTGGCTATTATTGATGCCGAAGTAGATTCGCCTAACGTTCGTTCCGTGACGTTTGCGGAGAACGAAGGGGCATTTCTGGTTGGTGTCGTAGCGGGCTCCATGACAAAAACGAACAAAATCGGTTTTGTTGGCGGATCTAAAATTCCGGTAATTAAACGTTTTGAAGCTGGCTTTAAAGCGGGCGTGACTGCCGCGAATCCAGACGCTAAAGTGATCATCAACTACACTGGCGCATTTGACAAGCCTGACCAAGGTAAAGCAGCTGCAGCCACGATGTACAACGACGGCGTGGACATCATTTTCCATGCAGCTGGTGCTACAGGCACAGGCGTATTTAACGAAGCGATTGCCCGCAACAAAGCAGGCCAAAAAGTATGGGTTATCGGCGTAGACAAAGACCAATCCCTGGAATTTGGCGACGAAGTGACGCTGACTTCTATGGTTAAAGGCGTAACCACTGCGGTAGATAAAGTGACTAAAGAAGTGATCGACGGTACGTTCAAAGGCGGTCACGAGACACTTGGCCTGAAGGAAAACGGCGTAGGTCTGGCCGACACTTCGAGCAAAAACGTTCCTGCAGACGTTCTGAAAAAAGTAGATGAATTCAAGAAAAAAATCATCGACGGCGAGATCAAAGTTCCTGAAGAATAATTCCATAACGATAATTTGAACCGATATAATTCATGTGTACCAAACGGCAAGGCTGGTTATTATGACTAGCCTTGTCTTACGTTATGGCCCAAACAGAGGCCGCAAAATATGTGATAAGGGTGATCTCATGGATGCAGCGACCCCTGTCGTTGAGTTGAAGCAAATTACCAAACGCTTTCCCGGCATCGTTGCCAACGACTCCATCAGCTTGAAGCTGCACAAGGGCGAAATTCATGCACTGCTCGGTGAGAACGGTGCGGGGAAGTCGACCTTGATGAACATCGTGTTTGGCTTGTACCAGCCTGATGAGGGCAGTATCGAAGTAAACGGCAAGCCCGTCATCATTGACAGTCCTAATAAAGCGATCGAGCTGGGTATCGGCATGGTGCATCAGCATTTTAAATTGGTTCAACCGTTTACGGTAACCGAAAATATCATTCTGGGGATGGAACCCAAAATTGCCGGGGTGCATCTGAACTACAGAGCATCGGTTGCCAAGATCAAGGCCCTGTCCGACCAGTATGGTTTGAGGGTTAATCCGCATGCCAAAATTCACGACATATCCGTCGGGATGCAGCAGCGCGTCGAGATCTTGAAGACGCTTTACCGCGGCGCTGACATTCTCATCTTCGACGAGCCGACAGCGGTGCTTACACCGCAGGAAATCGGCGAGCTCATGGGAATTATGAAGCGCTTGGTCGCCGAAGGCAAATCGATTATTTTGATTACGCATAAGCTTAAAGAAATTATGCAAATTTCCGACACGGTGACGATCATCCGGCGGGGGAAAGTCATCGACACCTTGAAGACGTCCCTGACGAATCCGAACGAGCTTGCAGAGAAAATGGTGGGCCGCAGCGTCTCCTTTAAGGTGGACAAGCAGCCGTCCGTACCGAAGCAAACCGTGCTAAATGTAAAAAATTTAGTGTCCAAAAACAAAGAGGGAATTCCCGTTCTGAACGGGCTTGATCTCCAGGTGCGTGCAGGGGAAATTCTCGGTATCGCTGGCGTTGACGGGAACGGGCAGAGCGAGCTGATCGAAGCGCTGACGGGCCTGAGCAAGGTTGATAGCGGCCTGATCGAAATTAACGGCAAGGATATTACGAACAAACCACCGCGTTTCATCTCGGAGAGCGGGGTATCCCATATTCCGGAGGACCGTCATAAACACGGGCTTGTCCTTGATTTTTCCATGAGTGAAAATATGGTGCTGGAAACGTATTATAAAGCCCCTTACAACAAAGGTGGCTTCCTGAACAAAAGCGCCATTGACGACCAGGCGAAACGCCTGATCGAGCAATTTGACGTCAGAACGCCGAGCATTGAGACGAAGGCTCGTGCTTTATCCGGCGGTAATCAGCAGAAGGCGATTATAGCCCGGGAAATAGATAAAGATCCGGATCTGCTCATCGCAGCGCAGCCGACGCGGGGACTTGACGTCGGTGCGATCGAGTTTGTGCAGAAGCAGCTTGTTGCGCAGCGGGACAAGGGGAAAGCCGTGCTGCTGATCTCCTTCGAGCTGGACGAGATCATTAACGTGTCCGACCGGATTGCGGTCATTTACGAAGGACAAATCGTCGGCGAAGTGCGGCCGGAGGACACGAATGACCAGGAGCTGGGTCTGATGATGGCGGGCAGCAAGGTTGCGGGAGGTAAGGCCTAATGAATAAATTATTTAAAATTTTTACTGTCAACAGCCTGTTGACGCCTCTCGTATCGATCGTGCTTGGACTCATCGTAGGGGCCATCATTATGCTGATCGGGGGCTACGATCCGATTCTGGCGTACAGTTCCCTGTTCAGCACGGTATTTGGAAACCTGTACGATTTTGGGGAAACGATCCGCGAAATTACGCCGCTGATTATGACCGGTCTTGCTGTCGCCTTTGCGTTTCGGGCAGGCCTGTTCAACATCGGGGCGGAAGGGCAGTACATCGTCGGCATGACCGCCGCGACAGCGGTCGGGATCAAGCTGACCGGGCTGCCGATCGTTTTGCATGCCATCGTCGCGATCATCGCCGGCGGATTGGCCGGAGGGATCTGGGCGGGCATTACCGGCTATCTCAAGGCCAAACGGGGTGTGAACGAAGTTATTATTTCGATCATGCTGAACTGGACAGGCTTGTACTTAAGTAATTATATTGTTAATAATTTTTTACTGCTTGAAGGTCAGCAACGTTCAGAAGATATCAAGAACACGGCCTCAATTTCGATTGGCTGGCTATCCAACATGTTCAGTGATGCGCGTATGCACTGGGGAACCGTCATTGCGATTCTAGCAGCTGTGTTTTTCTATGTGTTCATGTGGAAGAGCAAGCAGGGGTATGAGCTGCGGGCCGTAGGACATAATGGGGATGCCGCGAAATATGCGGGGATGAACGTGAAGAGCAATATCGTGAAAGCCATGTTCATCAGCGGTATTTTTGCCGGATTGGGCGGTGCCTTTCAGGTGCTTGGCGTATTCCATTACCAGGCGATCTTCACGGGGTCTCCGGGCGTCGGCTTTGACGGAATCGCGGTGGCGCTGATCGGCATGAACCATCCGTTCGGCATTCTGCTGTCCGCCGCCTTGTTCGGTACGCTGACTTACGGCTCCGCGGGCATGAGCTTTGGCGCGGAAGTGCCGCCGGAAATCATCCGGATCGTTATCGGATCCATCATATTCTTTATTGCTGCACAAGGCATTGTGCGCTGGGTTCTGAAGCCCTTCTATCTGAAGCGCAAGAAAGAGAAGGTGTTGTAAAATGGATTGGATCACAACAATTGGCCAGCTGCTGAATACGACGCTCGTTTTTTCGACGGCGCTCATCTTTGCTGCCATGGGCGGCATCTTCTCTGAACGCTCCGGTGTAACGAACATCGGGATTGAGGGTTTGATGACCTTCGGTGCGTTTGCGGCCGGCGTCGCTTCCTATTACGCGGAAGATGCCGGGATGGGGGCAGCTTCCCCCTATATCGGCATGCTCGCTGCGATCGTGATCGGGCTAGTCGCTTCGCTGATTCATGCCGTCGCCTCGATCACCTTTAAGGCGGATCAGGTGATCAGCGGCGTCGTGATCAACTTCCTGGCAACGGGAAGCACGCTGTATATGGTCAAGCTGATGTTTGAAGGTGCGGGAGAAACTCCACTGCTGATGGAGAGTCTCCAAAAGTGGAAGATTCCTTTCCTTTCCAAAATTCCGATTATCGGGGAAGGCATATTCAGCAATTACCCGACAACATATCTGGCTATTATTGTCGTCATCGTCGCTTCGTATATCTTGTACAAAACCTCCTTCGGCCTTCGTCTGCGTGCGGTCGGAGAGCATCCAAGCGCCGCCGATACGGTCGGCGTCAAAGTACGCCGGATGCGGTATATCGGGGTCATGATCAGCGGTGCTTTGGCTGCGCTCGGCGGAGCCACGGTTACGCTCACGACGACGAGCACGTTTTCGCATAATACAATTTCAGGCCAAGGTTTTATCGCGATCGCTGCGATGATTTTCGGGAAGTGGAATCCTCTCGGTGCGTTCGGGGCAGCTGTATTTTTCGGCTTCTCCCAGGCTATCGGAAACTACTTCCAGCTCTTCGATTGGGCGCATGATATTCCGCAGGAATTTATTTACATGCTTCCGTACGTACTCACCGTTATCGTTCTGGTGGCGGCCGTGGGACGCTCGTCTGCGCCGGCTGCGCTGGGGGAACCATACGATCCGGGAAAAAGATAATGATCGAACCGCAAAGAGGCTGCATTCCATTCAACTGGAGTGCAGCTTTTTTTGATTAAGTGCCAACTTGACAGGGCGGCATGACATTTTATGCAGCAGCGGATTTCTCCCGACAGCAGTACATGCTTCCAATGCTTGCGCCAGTGATGCCTGCTTCACCCATCTTCCCGGGAACCGGGCTATGGAACAAGCGCCGTGCGGGGCATTCGAATAGATTGATGTGAAGACCATTGGAGGAGGGATTACATGCAACAGTCTGTGACTCGTAAACACGCCCAGAAGTTTGTTGGTAAACATATTGTGGCTGCCAAAAAAGACGGAAGCCTGGTGACCGGAAAATTGCTGCGCATTTCGGGCAACCGCCTGATTCTGCAGCGCGAAAAAGGGAAAAAGGTCCACACCAAAGCGATCATTCCGCTCGTCTTGTTTGACCTGCTGGCGATTGGAACGGCCCCTTACGCCTACGGCCCTTATGGGGGATACGGCGGAGTACCTTACGGCGGATACGGCCCTGGATACGGCCCCGTCGGATATCCGGGGGCTTATCCTTACGGCGGTGGATTCTGGTAAAACCTTAAATTACCGGTTCACTTATTAAGGGGAGTGCAGGAGGTTCTCGGCACGGCTAGGAAAGCCGCTTTTCCAATTCGTGGCACTGGTTTTTGGCGTGGTACTTGATATCGAAATATCCTAACTTTTGGTAGAATATCATCCCATTCGCATTCCCGGAATCAACCATGACTTTCGACCGTTTGCACCCGCGTGACAACGCAAATCTTTCCGCATGGGCCATCAAGAGGTTTCCCCATCTTTTGCGTTGTGATTCGGGTGCGACGGCTAACATATCGATATAGAGCAGATCGCCGTGAAGCATAAAGTGGACAAATCCTACCGGATCCCCTTCGTAGTAGGGGGAAGCGATGAGCGTCACGCCTCGGTTCATGCGTCCGGGAAGATCCTTTCGCACCTGCTCCAATTGGCTTTTGGTCATATGGGACAGCGGGACAAGCTGGGTCTCGATTAAATGCATGATGACAGCATCGTCCTGCTTGGGTCTGCGGTATCTAATCATAGAGTCTGTCCTCCGTTCTGCTGCCCAATTCATCCATGAGCGACATACGTCATCATATGAAAATAGGGGTGGGCGGTGTGCCGAAAGTTCCCGGGAAAATGAAGGACAAAAGCGGACATGTATTTTTTTATCCGAATCTGGGTATTGACTATAGAATCGATGGGTCATATAATGTGTCTAAACATTTTAACGAGTATACAGTCATCGGCAATGAAGAGGACGAAGTTTAAAGGGCTCTTTTGAACAGAGAGTGAGAGGATCTGCTGCAACCTCCGCCAAAACCCCTTTTATACGAGCTCACCTCGGAGCTGTTCTCCTGAAAAGCGCTAAAGCCTATTAGGGAGAATCGTCAGGTCCACGTTACGGACTCAAGGTATGGAAACGGATGAGCCATCGATAAAGAGGCACCGTTCCTGATTTTCTATACCTGCTGAGGCTGTGCACTGTGAAGTGCGGAGCAAATATGGGTGGTACCACGGAAGAACAACCTTTCGTCCCTCACACAAGAACATTGTGTGATGAGGGATGGAAGGTTTTTTTGTTTACCATCACAAAAAAATGAACGTATTCTTGAGAGGAGGATGACTGATGAGCGCGCAAATTCCTGAAGTGCGGTCTACAGAACAATTACGTGAGAAATGGATGAAGCCGGAAGTCATTTCCGGCTCGGAAATACTGCTTCGCAGCCTTCTGCTGGAAGGTGTCGAGTGTGTTTTCGGGTATCCGGGCGGGGCAGTGCTTTACATTTACGATGCGATGTATGGATTTAAGGATTTCAAACATGTGCTGACTCGTCACGAGCAGGGAGCAATCCATGCGGCAGACGGTTACGCCCGGGCCAGCGGCAAAGTCGGCGTGTGTATAGCAACATCGGGACCGGGGGCGACCAACCTGGTCACAGGAATTGCCACCGCTTATATGGATTCCGTCCCTCTGGTTGTTATCACGGGTAACGTCGCAACGAGCCTGATCGGAACGGATGCTTTTCAGGAGGCCGACATTACAGGCATCACGATGCCGATTACGAAGCACAGCTATCTCGTCAGAGATGTCAAAGATCTGCCGAGAATTATTCACGAAGCATTCCACATCGCTTCGACCGGCCGCAAAGGTCCGGTGCTGATCGACATTCCGAAGGACGTATCAGCGGCGCTTACGCTGTTCGAACCGGGAAACAGCATTAACCTTCGCGGGTACAACCCGCGCCTGGTGCCTAACAAGCTTCAGCTCGACAAGCTGGTTGCAGCGATCGAAGAGAGCGAGCGGCCGATGATCATTGCCGGCGGCGGCGTGATCTACTCCGGCGGACATGAAGCGCTGTACGAATTCGTGAAGCGGACCGAAATACCGATCACGACAACGCTTCTCGGTCTGGGAGCATTCCCTAGCGGGCATGAGCTCTGGACGGGCATGCCGGGGATGCACGGAACTTACGCCTCCAACATGGCGATTCAGGAGTCGGACCTGCTGATCAACATCGGCGCACGGTTCGATGACCGGGTAACTGGCAAACTGAACGGATTTGCCCCGAAAGCGAAGATTGTGCACATCGACATCGATCCGGCGGAAATCGGCAAAAACGTGCCGACAGACATTCCGATCGTAGGCGACTGCAAGACGGTGCTGGAAATGCTGAACAACGATGTGAAGCGGGCCGGCAAGGCTGAAGCTTGGAGAACCCGGGTTCAGCAGTGGAAGCTGGAGCACCCGCTCCGCTACGCTGATTCGGATACAGAGCTCAAGCCGCAATGGGTTATCGAGCTGCTGAACGATACGACGAAGGGCGAAGCGATCGTCACAACTGACGTAGGCCAGCATCAGATGTGGGCTGCACAGTACTATAAGTTCAATCAGCCGCGCTCCTGGGTGACTTCGGGCGGACTCGGAACGATGGGATTCGGACTTCCTTCCGCCATCGGCGCCCAAATGGCCAATCCGGAAAGGCTCGTCATTTCGGTGAACGGTGACGGCGGCATACAGATGTGCTCCCAGGAGCTTGCGATCTGCGCCATCAATAACATACCGGTGAAGGTCGTCATCATCAACAACCAGGTGCTCGGTATGGTTCGTCAGTGGCAGGAACTGATTTACGATAACCGTTACAGCCATATCGACCTGGAAGGAAGCCCGGATTTCGTCAAACTGGCCGAGGCTTACGGAGTGAAGGGACTGCGGGCGACGAACAAGGAAGAGGCCAGAACGGCCTGGAAAGAAGCGCTCGAAACGCCGGGACCTGTCGTTGTGGAATTTGTGGTCAGCAAGGGTGAGAACGTGTATCCGATGGTAACTCAAGGCTCGACCATTGATCAAATGTTGATGGGGGATGCATAATTATGAGCATGAGACATACCATTGCCGTTCTAGTGAATGACCAGCCGGGCGTGCTGCAGCGGGTATCCGGACTGTTTGGACGCCGCGGCTTCAACATTGAGAGCATTACGGTCGGGCAGTCGGAAGAAGCGGGGCTCTCCCGCATGGTCATCGTCACGATCGGTGACGACATGACGCTGGAGCAAATCGAGAAGCAGCTGTACAAATTGATCGATGTCATCAAGGTTATCAACCTTAGCTCCAAGCCAATGGTGGCGCGCGAGCTGGCGCTGATCAAAGTCAGCGCGGAGCCGGCGGAACGTCCGGAAATCCTCGGCGTCGTAGAAACGTTCCGCGCTTCGGTCGTCGACATCGGAAGCGGCAGCATCATGGTTCAAGTTGTCGGGGATTCCTCGAAAATCGACGCCATGATCGAGCTCTTGAAGCCGTACGGAATCCGGGAGCTGTCTCGCACCGGAGTCACCGCCATGATTCGCGGAAATGCATAATCATACACAACAACATATTCAATAAATTCCCGCTAAAGAGCGGGGGTTTGAGAGGATCGTATCCCGAAAGCGGGACAAACCGGGTGCAGGGTCCTTTGAAACACCCGCTCTTTATGAAGGGTTCTTTTTAAAAACAAAGGAGGATTTATTCACATGCCAGTTACAACTTATTACGAGCAAGACGCAGAACTCAGCGCTTTAAAAGGAAAAACCGTTGCCGTTATCGGATACGGAAGCCAAGGCCACGCACAGGCGCAAAACCTGCGTGACAGCGGTGTCAAGGTCGTTATCGGTCTTCGCGAAGGCAAATCTTTCGATAAAGCCAAAAACGACGGTTTCGAAGTTCTGTCCGTTGCCGAAGCAACAAGCCAAGCGGACGTAGTACAAATCCTGATGCCGGACGAAACTCAAGCATCCGTGTACAAAAACGAAATCGAGCCTAACCTGAAAAAAGGCGCTGCGCTCATGTTCTCCCACGGCTTCAACGTTCATTTTGGACAAATCGTTGCTCCTAAAGATTCCGACGTGCTCCTGGTTGCTCCAAAATCCCCAGGTCACATGGTTCGCCGCACGTATGTCGAAGGCTTCGGGGTTCCTGGCCTGATCGCCATCGAGCAGGACGCTACTGGCAATGCGAAGCAAATCGGACTGGCCTATGCAAAAGGTATCGGCTGTACCCGCGCAGGGGTTATCGAAACTTCCTTCCGTGAAGAAACCGAAACCGATTTGTTCGGTGAGCAAGCCGTACTTTGCGGCGGCGTAACTGCGCTGATCAAAGCCGGATTCGAAACGCTGGTTGAAGCTGGATACGCTCCGGAAATGGCTTACTTCGAGTGCCTCCACGAAATGAAGCTGATCGTTGACCTGATCTATGAAGGAGGCATGGCTAACATGCGTGACTCCATCTCCAATACGGCTGAGTACGGTGACTATGTAACTGGACCTCGCATCGTAACGGAAGAAACGAAGAAAGCGATGAAGGAAGTGCTGTCCGACATCCAACAAGGTAAATTCGCCCGCGACTTTATCCTTGAAAACCAATCCAACCGTGCATTCCTGAATGCAACGCGCCGTAACGAAGCTAACCATCCGATCGAAGTTGTCGGCGGTCAGCTGCGCGAAATGATGCATTGGATCAAGAAATAACATACGGCACTCATCCATCAATAAAAAAAGGCGGATCCCCGGATTTAGAGGGGATCCGCCTTTTGCATTTCAGGAGCGGCGATGTTAAGCCGTTATGCCCGCTTACCAGGCATACGCCTCGGGAGCGGCGCCGCCCGGTCCCGGGAAGATTTCGTCCAGCCGCTTCAGCACGGCTTCATCCAGCTTGATTTCGAGCGCGCCGAGGGAGCTTTCGAACTGCTCCAGCGTGCGCGGCCCGATGATCGGCGCCGTCACCGCCGGATTGCTCAGCAGCCAGGCAAGCGCGACGTTATCCTGTGGCTCGCCGAGCTCATTGCACAATTCGGCAAACGCCTCGAGCTTGGCGCGATGCTTCTCGATGCGCTCCGCGCTTCCGCCGCTGCGTGTGCCTTCCAGCTTCTTCAGCGCGTTGCGTCCGAGCAATCCGCCGTCGAGCGGGCTCCACGGGATCACACCGAGGCCGAGGCTTTGCGCAGCCGGCAGCACTTCCAGCTCCGGAAGGCGGCAGTTCAGGCTGTATTTATGCTGCTCAGACACCAGGCCGAGAAAATGGCGGTTCTTCGCTTCGCTTTGGGCGATGGCCAGCTGCCAGGCAGCAAAGTTGCTGGAGCCGACGTAGCCGATTTTGCCCTGGTTCGCCGCGATTTCAAATGCGCCCCACAGCTCGTCCCAAGTGACGTTCGGGTCGACATGGTGCATTTGGTACAGCTCGATATGGTCGGTCTGCAGGCGCCGGAGCGATCCTTCCAGGTGTCTGCGAATTTTGTACGAGGACAGGCCCCGCGCCCCGTTCGGACCGTCCGCCGGGTCGCTCATGTCGCCATGAACCTTGGTGGCGAGGACCACCTTTTCGCGGCGGCCGCCGCCCTGGGCGAACCAGCGGCCGATAATGGTTTCGGTCAAGCCGGAATTTTCGCCCCAGCCGTAAATGTTAGCGGTATCAAAAAACTGAACGCCGGCGTCAAGCGCCGCGTCCATGATGCGGAACGCTTCCTTCTCGTCCGTCGCTGGTCCGAAGTTCATCGTTCCCAGGCACAAGCGGCTCACTTTTAAACCGGATTTTCCCAAATACGTATACTGCATGAATCCGTTCAACTCCTTTGCGATTGAAGAGTATAAGTCCAAACAATACCATTGTACCCGGATTAATCAGGAAAAGAAATGTGCCTTGTTAAGGCAGGTATAGAATAATTTAATCCATTCGGTCAGCTTATAGGAAAATACTATTAAGGTCATAGATTCTATATCTTGGTCAATGCTCTCCTTCATGTGTTACAACAGTATATAGAGAATTAGGACAGTGAAAACGAGGTACCTGTACCTGGAGGAGTGACTGATATTATGGCAGAGGTTAAAAAGATTGCAGTAATCGCAGGGGACGGCATCGGGCCGGAGGTTGTCGCAGAAGCGGAGAAAGTGCTCAAGCGCACGGAGGAGCTGTTCGGCTACTCGTTTGAAACAGAGCATGCGCTGTTCGGGGGAATCGCAATCGACGAGAAGGGGACCCCGCTTCCGGAAGAGACGCTGGCGGTATGTAAAAATGCAGACGCGGTGCTGCTAGGCGCGGTAGGCGGACCGAAATGGGACAACAATCCGAAGGAACTCCGTCCGGAGACTGGCCTGCTCGGTATCCGCAAGGCGCTCGGATTGTTCTCGAACCTGCGTCCGGCCGTGGTATTCGACTGCTTGAAGGACGCCTCGACGCTGAAGCCTGAGGTGCTGGAAGGCACGGACCTGATGGTTGTACGGGAGCTGACCGGCGGCATTTACTTCGGTGACAAGCTGAGACGCCAAGGCGAGCATGGCGAAGAAGCGGTGGACACTTGCGTGTACAATGTGGCGGAAGTGGAACGGATCGTGCGCCAAGCCTTTGAAATCGCCCAGAAGCGCCGCAAGAAGCTCGCTTCCGTCGATAAGGCGAACGTGCTCGAAACTTCCCGCCTGTGGCGTGAAGTGGTGAATCGGGTCGCTCCGGATTATCCGGACGTTGAGCTGGAGCATGTGCTTGTCGACAACTGCGCCATGCAGCTGCTGCGCCGGCCAGCCAGCTTCGACGTCATCGTGACGGAGAACATGTTTGGCGATATTTTGAGCGACGAAGCCGCCATGTTGACAGGGTCAATCGGTATGCTGTCGTCCGCTTCGATGGGAGAAGGCGCGTTCGGCTTGTATGAGCCGGTTCACGGCTCCGCACCGGATATCGCGGGTCAGAACCTGGCGAATCCGATCGCCACGATTCTGTCACTGGCGCTGATGTTCCGCCTCACGTTTGGATACGGGGATGCGGCAGACGCGATTGAAGCAGCTGTGGCTGACGTGCTGAATGCTGGACATCGCACAGGCGACATCGCTGTGGATAAGAGCAAGGCGATCGGCACACGGGAGATGGGCGACCTGATCGTGGCTGCGATGAAGAAGTAATTTTCAACGTAATATTGAGGTCGTTTTAACGCTATATAAATGAAAGGATTTTTTTGGAAAGGGTGCTGCCGGGTGATCGGCGGCCCCTTTTTTTTACATCCGTCTGCTGAAGATTCGTTGAAAAGTTCACGATTTTTTCTTATTTATAATTATTATAAATAAATAACCTATATAATCTTGACTTTGATTTCGTCGAATGATACCATTTGAAATGTAGATTCCACTTGGGATGCAATACGATACTTAATCTAGAACAGAGCAGTTGTTCTTTATATTAAAGGAGGAATTTTTGACATGGCAGAACGTTTAGTAGGTAAACCGGCTCCTGAATTTACGATGGAAACTGTAACAGGTGACGGCACGGATTTCAGCAAAGCAAGCCTGACTGACTATCGCGGTAAATGGCTCGTATTTTTCTTCTATCCACTCGATTTCACTTTCGTATGCCCTACGGAAATCACTGCGCTGAGCGATGCTTACGAGCAGTTCAAAGCGCTTGACGCTGAAATTCTCGGTGTGAGCACGGACTCCATCCACAGCCACAAGGCTTGGATCAACACACCGCGCGACTCGAACGGTCTTGGAAAAATCAACTTCCCACTGGCTTCCGACATCACGAGATCCGTTGCAAAAGACTACGGCGTGTACATCGAAGAAGAGGGCGTTGCTCTTCGCGGTCTGTTCATCATCAACCCTGAAGGCGAGCTGAAATATCAAGTGGTTAACCACAACGATATCGGCCGCAGCGTTGAAGAAACCCTTCGCGTCCTCCAAGCGCTGCAATCCGGCGGATTGTGCGCAATGAACTGGAAACCAGGCGACAAAAATCTGGTAACCAACTAATTTTTAAATATTCGGACAAGCCCCCTTTGCCTTGCTTGATGCAGGCCAAGGGGGTTTTTCATCAACTGTGGTTTTGGGTTTAGAATGTCTCGGGGAAGTTGAAATATGGCTAGGAGCGGCATAACGTCTTGTTGTGGCATTAATATAGAATGAACTCATCTATTTAGCAGGATTTGAACAGGGCGATATAGAAAACCAAAGAGCAGGCATACATGATAAAACTTGGGTCCCGTCAGGGTTGAAAAAAAGGAATTGTCGAGCTTGGAATCGAATACATTATGAAGAAATACGGTGGAATCCAGAGGAGGGTGAACTGGAATGAGTTATTGCTGCGGAGCAAGTATGGTTGGAACGAAAGGTACACTTAAACATTATCGCACTCAAGTCCATAATGTTCCCCTGTTGTTCTGTCCCGTGTGCCACCGGGTTGAGGTTCATTACAAGGTTGAGAATGAATACGAAATTTTGGCCGAATATGCGCATGGTGACGGGGCGGCAGAAATTGACTTTCAGGATTATGTGATCGAGGACGAAGAGACCATTTTTGAAAATGTGGTCAACTGTGAGAAGGAAGATCCGAAAGACATCATTCAGAGCCAGATTGACATGGCCCTTGATTTGTTGACGGTCGCTAAGCAAATTCAAGACGAGAAATGGCAGAGCGAGCTGAAGAAAAGACTCGCGGTCATGAGCCAGCGCCGGCTGCGTCTTCAGCATAAATCATAAAATTTCATCGGATACCCGGGCCTGCCGTCGAATCGGCGGAAATCGTCCCGGCTGAGCGCCCGGTCATGACATAGCATCAGGTACAAAAATAAATTTTTTGTGTCTGATGCTTTTGTTTTAAGATTCGCTTTCGCAAGAGACGACATCCTTATTTTTACAGGAGAAACTTCTGCATAAGCGGGGACTTTCGGCTAAGAAAGAGCACCGATTGACGGCCATCATTTTCAGGCTGGGACCATTTTTTCTTTTTTCGACAGTATCTCTTGTTGAGTTTTCCGGCGAGCTTGTCTATGATTAAACTAATCTTTATTACTGGCCAAAAGATGGAATATTTGCCTGCTAACGATTTGCCAATTCCGTCATTTCCTTATAAAGGGGGGGCATCGTGTGAGCGAAATCCAAGAGACGTTGTTGCAGTCCCTGGAGGCGTTTCAATCTACGCAGCTTGTGAAGAACAAGTACGAGAACATTTTGGAGCACTTGGACAGTGGGGTAATTCTTTTCGACAGTGAGGGCGTTTTGACCTTTATTAATGTGCAAATGGCGAGGTTGTTGGAAATTTCCCGTAAGTCGTTGACTGGCCTAACCTTGCTTCAAATTTTGCGTCATCCCCAGTTAAGCCGGTATAAGAAGAAGAAAATATTGCGTATTTACCGCGAAACCATTTTTCACCGAAAAAGATACCATGAGCTAAGTGATGAAACCGGACGACAGTGGCTTCTTACGGTCACCTACGGCGACCAAATGGACGGTGATTTTTTATTTAGTGTCAAGGATGTATCCGATTTCAAGCAGATCGAACAAACCGCCTACCGAAACGACAAGCTGGCGATGCTCGGCAAAATTTCGGCATCGATCGCCCACGAAATCCGCAACCCGCTCACGGCCATCCGTGGATTCATTCAGCTGCTGAGACCTCATTTGACCAAGCTCGGAAAAGACGAGTATGCTCGCATTATATTGACCGAGATCGACCGGGCGAACGACATTATTTATGAATTTCTGAATTCGTCCAAGCCATCTGCACCGCAAACGACCGTCATTCCGGTTTCGTCTTTGCTAAAGGAAGTTGTTCTCCTTACGGAGAGCGAAGCGCTGATGAATGGCTGCGAGGTTGTTTTGCTCGATGAGTCTACGCCCCTTTATATTTCCGTCGATGTAAAGCAGATTAAGCAGGTCATTCTCAACATCATTAAAAACGCCATGGATGCGATTGCTGATCAGGGACATGAGCATACCGGGAGGATTGAAATCCGCACGCGCAAGGACCAGAAAAACGTGAATATATGTATTTCGGATAACGGAAAGGGTATGGATCATATCACGCTGAGCCATTTATTCGATCCCTTCTTTACGACCAAGGAAAGCGGGACAGGCCTTGGTCTGTCCGTCAGTTACCGGATCATCAAGAATCACCGGGGATATATTTCTGTGGACAGCAAAGTAGGGAAGGGAACAGAGTTTGTGATCTCGCTTCCGATCGTTGAAATGTCCTGATTCGGCACAGCAGGAACATTTTGTCTTTGGAGTTGCTTTGGACAACGGTGGAATAATATATATGACTATCGTCCGAAAACTTGAAGACAAAGGAAGATGACGCCGATGAATGGACATCCGTTTTCCGAAGGACAAGATATTACGGTCACATGGAAGGATCATACGGAGGCTACTCAGCTCAGTATGGATGCGCTTGTTGTTATGGTTTCCCAAAAGGACTTTGAGGATAACGCACTTTCTCCCAGTCTTGCACCCGTTGTGCAGCAGCTCAGGGACAGCCGCTTGTTCGGTGCTGCCTTCAATCAAATCCACGCACTGCCTGTGCCTGATTCAAGCGGCCATCGCGCCGTTATTCTTGTCGGGATCGGCGAACGTCCGCTGACCTCCGAAGAACTCAGGCTTGCTGCCGCCCAGGCGGCTAAAACCGCGCTCAAAATCCAAGCCCAAAGCCTGGCATGGGAAGTGCCGATGACCATGATGCGATTTACTGTGGAACAGAACACGCTAACTGCGGCCCAGGCCCTGACCGAAGGGTTCATTCTGGGAGCATACCGGATCAAGCAGTACAAACGAAACCATCCGACGTACCATGGAATTAAAGAGCTGGTGCTTTTTCGAAAAGGAAACGCAGATCCCCGGGAAGCTGAAGAATGGCGTCAAGGCATTGTCCGTGGGAAAGCGGCGGCCGAAGCTACCTGTTTGGCGCGGGATTTAACGAATCTCCCTGGGAATATGCTGGTTCCAGAAGATCTGGCGAAGCATGCGCAGCGGATTGCCCGGAAGCATGGCATGGAATCACACACGCTGGATGTCGAAGAGCAAAAGGCGCTCGGCATGGGTGGATTGCTCTCGGTTGGCCAGGGGAGCATTCAACCTCCGCGGATGATCGTGATGAAGTATCAAGGAAGGGACAGCTGGGATGACGTTATAGGGCTTGTCGGCAAAGGCATTACGTTCGATACCGGGGGCATCTCGCTGAAGAAGCGGCTCGGCATGGAAGAGATGATCAGCGATATGGCCGGAGCCGCTGCGGTGCTGGGTGTCATGAACGCACTTGGAACGCTGAAGCCGAAGGTGAACGTCGTGGCTGTCATTCCGAGTGCCGAGAACATGCCTGGAGGCGGTGCCTTTAAGCCGGGGGACGTGATCCGGTCGTTCAGCGGGCGGACGATCGAGGTGCTGAACACCGATGCGGAAGGCAGAGTGGTGCTCGCCGATGGCATGACTTATGCCAGGCAGCTCGGAGCGGTCCGTCTCATCGATGTGGCGACGCTCACAGGCGCCGTCGTGACGGCTTTAGGGGATGTGGCGACTGGAGCGGTAACGAACGATGACACTTTTCTCCAGGAGCTGATCCTCGCTTCGAGAAGATCCGGTGAAAAAGTATGGCCGCTTCCTGCTTACAAGGAATTTTGGGATATGCTCAAAAGCGACGTGGCGGACATTCGCAACAGCACCGGAGGCAGGGGGGCTGCGATTACGGCAGGCCTGTTTATCGGAACCTTTGCCGAAGGGCTGCCGTGGGTTCATCTCGATATCGCCGGAACGGCCTACGCCCAAAAAGAGCGGGGTGTGAATCCCAAGGGAGGCACCGGGGTGATGGTCCGGACCCTGCTGGAGTGGATTTTGTCGCAAGCGGCATCCTCATAAGACCATGAACGTAAAGCGGAATCCTGAGCGGGATAGCCGCTTTATTTCGTATGCCGTCATTTCGCGGTCATAATCGTCCGGACAATTAACCTTTACTTTTCTGGTCACCTTCAAGTATGATGAAGGAATAAATTTTATGCCGGAAGGAGAAGCTTGTTGGATGAAAACGAACCCTTGTAAAATTGTCGATTGCACGATTCGCGATGGGGGACTGGTTAATAACTGGGACTTCAGCGTCGAGTTTGTACAAACTTTATACGCCGGACTGAATGAGGCCGGTGTTGACTATATGGAAATCGGCTACAAAAATTCACCCAAACTGCTGAAGGGCGCCGAATCTGCCGGACCTTGGCGCTTTTTGGACGATTCCTTCCTGCGTGAAGTGATCCCCCAGAAGGGCAAAACCAAGCTGTCCGCCCTCGTGGATATCGGCCGTGTCGATGAGAATGATATTTTGCCGCGCGAAGAGAGCATGCTGGATTTGATCCGTGTTGCTTGCTACATCAAGGACGTGGATAAAGCGCTGGAACTGGTGCAGACGTTCCATGAACGCGGTTACGAAACGACGCTGAATATTATGGCTTTGTCCAACGTCATGGAGAACGAGCTGCTGGAAGCCTTCGAAATGATCCGGGAGAGCGTGGTCGATGTCGTCTACATCGTCGACTCCTATGGAAGCCTTGACCACAAGGACATGGAGTATTTGGTCGAGAAGTTCAAGAAGCACCTGCCGAACAAGCGCCTTGGCGTTCATACGCATAACAATATGCAGCTGGCCTTCTCCAACACGCTGACCGCTGCGGAGCTGGGCGTGGAGCTGCTGGATGCGTCTGTATACGGAATGGGCCGCGCGGCTGGCAACTGCCCGACCGAGCTGCTCGTCACCCATCTGAAAAATACCCATTACAACCTTCGTCCGGTGCTGGATTTGATCGAACGCCTGATGATTCCGCTTCGTGAGAAGGAGGAATGGGGCTACCTGATTCCTTACATGGTTACGGGAACACTGGGGGAGCATCCACGTTCCGCCATGGCGCTCCGGGCATCGGAGGATAAGGACAAGTATGTGGATTTCTACGACAAGCTGACGACTCCGGAAGTCAACTTTGATCCGAAACACAAGTAAACCGCTTCATTTGATTCATTGGAAAAAGGGCTGCCCGTCACAAGTACGGGCAGCCCTTTTTTGGCTTCAATCGAGTCTGATATATTCGCGTTCACCGGTACGGTGATTATAATAGACCTGGTATTTATGACCGTCTTTCGGGTCAATAAATACTTCTGAAGTCGGCGTAAACGATCCGTTCATGATGTCCCTGCTGCCCCCGCTGTCGTCCCGGCGGCGGTATCTTTTGTCGAAGAAGCGCCAGCTTACCCATAACAGCAGCAGAAAGGCGACCAGCTCCAAGGCGTATATGAGCAGAATAATGACCATACCTCCCATCAGCTAACAGGACGGGTTCTAACGACCGTGCCGTAGGCAACAATTTCGCTCATGTTATTGCCGATATCCCCGCTGTCAAAGCGCATCATCACGATGGCGTCCCCGCCCATGGCATGCGCGTTCTGCACCATCCGGTCCACCGCCTGCCGCCGCGCATCCTCAATCATCTGGGTGTACTGCTTCACCTCGCCGCCGACAAGACCCTTGAGGGAAGCCATAATGTCCCCGCCGATGCCTCTGGCTCTAACGACGACTCCAAACGTGGTGCCGAGTACCTCGATAATTTCATGATTGGCTACATTTTCGGTTGTTGTAATGATCATACAATGCCACACCCCTTAGGTATTATAATCTACAATACGGATGAAGGAGGATGAGGATTCATTTTTTTGCAAAATGACACATGTCGAACGATGGCCCCAATGCAAAATTATTGTCTAATGTTAGCAGGAATGTCGGCATAAACGTGGAATTATTTAGCATGAAATTCATATATAAATATTTCAGAAAAAGCCCGGGGGTCAGAGGACTGCATGCATACCAGAGTAGAGAAAAGACGAACAATCAGGACGGCCTTGGTGGGAATCTTGTTTTTTGTTGCGGTTCAGATCGTTCAAACTGCATTTTTATACAGTAATGATGGCGCCGGCTGGTTCAAGACGGTTTATATCCTTGCCGGCTGGAGCAGCGTGGCTGTCAGCTTTGCCGTGTTCGCCCAGGGATGGCTGTTATTTTCGCACAAACTGTCGCGGCATAGGCTGTATACGGCTGCGCTGTTTTTGTCTCTGGCTGTATTTGATTTTTTGCAGACGGTCAGCTTGCTCGGAATTCCTCTATTCGGCTATGCATTAAACCAGGACGATGCCATGTGGCTGCTTATTATCTCCAAGGGGGCATGCGCCCTTGGGCTTCTGTCGATTTATAATCTGAAAGACACGATGGTGTCGATTACCCATAAACGCTTCGCATTTATGATCACGCCGGCCGTGATCGTATTTGGTGTGCTTGCCTTTTTCCTGTGGCATCAGAAACTTCCTTTGCTGATGAACCATGGCAGCATCAATTGGCTGAAGAAATATTTGGACCTGGTGATCATTGCGGTATGCCTGATTGGCATCGGATCGATCATGTACCGGGGCAGAAAGGACCGGGCCCCATCGCTGCTTATTATTATCCGGGCGCTGATTTACTCCGCTCTCGGACAGGGGCTGATGATGACGGCGAATCATACATACCAGTGGAATTACCTGCTTGGCACCCTTTCCGGAGGTGTGGCTTACTATCTGATGCTCAAAGGGGTTTACCGCCTGACGATCGAGGATCCATTCCGGGAACAACAGCGGGTGGAGGCGCGGATGAACTATCTGGCGTTCCATGATGACCTGACGGGACTGCCGAACAAACGCCGGTTGACTCAGCGCATTTCCAGTAAGATCAAAAATGCGGGACATGAAATGACAGGGGTCGTCGTTTTTAACGTCAACCGCTTCAAAAATATCAATGACTCCCTTGGGCATCAGGCGGGGGACCGGATTCTGCAGCTTGTCGGCGACCGCCTCAAACGGAATACCCGATCCAGCGAGGAAGTGTTCAGTATGGGCGCCGATGAGTTCGCCATCATTCTGCCCGCGCTTGCCGGCGTGGAAGAGGGGATGGAGCGGATCCGCTATTTGCTGAAGCTCTTTGAAAAGCCCGTCGTCATCGAGGAAAACGATTATCATATCACGCTCTGCGCAGGGATGGCGGTCTTTCCGCAGGACGGAGACACGGCCGAGGAGCTGATTCAGCATGCGGACACCGCCGTTCATCATGCCAAAGACTATGGAGTCGACGTCCGTCACTTTGTCCCATCCATGCAGATGAAGGCGAAGGAGCGGCTCCGCCTGGAGAACGACCTGCGCAAAGCGATCGAGCGGGAAGAGTTTTACCTGGAGTATCAGCCGCTCGTTCATTTGGAGAGCAGCGAGATCGTCGGCATGGAGGCGCTGCTGCGTTGGCGGCATCCGAAACGGGGATTCGTTTCGCCGGCCGAATTCATTCCGCTGGCAGAGGAGAGCGGTCTGATTGTTCCTCTTGGCGAATGGGTTCTCCGCACGGCGTGCATGCAAAATAAAAAATGGCAGCAGGCGGGGTATAAGCCGATCTGCGTATCGATTAATCTATCCATGCGCCAGTTTCTTCAGCCCCAGCTGGCTGAGCGCATCGGGTCCATCCTGGAGGAAATCGGCTTGAATCCGAAGTACGTCGAGCTGGAAATTACGGAAAGCATGACGTTTGACAAGGAGACGGCCTTTGAGCAGCTTCGGCGCTTGAAGCAGCTCGGCGTCTTCATCAGTATCGATGACTTCGGGACGGGGTACAGCTCGCTGCATTACTTGAAAAACATGCCGATCGACCGGCTGAAAATCGACCGTTCCTTCGTCCACGAAGTGATGAGCGACCATAACGATGCGGCGATCGTCTCCACGATCGCATCGATGGCGCATCATCTGCAGCTCAAGGTAACGGCTGAAGGCGTAGAGAATGAGGAGCAGCTCCATTTCTTGAAAGAGCAGCGCTGTCACGAGGGACAAGGCTACTATTTCAGCAAGCCGATTTCGCCCGAGGATTTCGAACGGACCTTTCTGCTGAATTAAAAAAGTATTGCAATCCCACGGCATCCGTGGTATATTATTTCTTGTCTTCACAAGATGATATATCTTGAATGCAACGGGATGTAGCTCAGCTTGGTAGAGCACCTGGTTTGGGACCAGGGGGTCGCATGTTCGAATCGTGTCATCCCGATACTAGACATTCACCCTGAGAAAGTACGAGATTCGCCTTGGCGGCTTTGCTTTTACAGGTGATATGCGGGTGTAGTTCAATGGTAGAACTTCAGCCTTCCAAGCTGATAGCGTGGGTTCGATTCCCATCACCCGCTCCATATTAATTAAAACAAACAACGCCGATGGCGTTTTTTTTATTTTGGAGCGGTTGTGCGGGAGAGAACCCACGCGCGTGGGTGCGACCGTCCGTGCAGGCATCTATGAAGTAACCCAATCAGGACGCGCGTCAACATCTACCTTGAGGGCGAGCCGAAGGCTCGCTGTTGGATCGGGATGTTGAGTACTCCCATCACCCGCTCCATAAACAAAAAAGGTAACGCCGGAAGGCGTTTTTTTGTTGTTGAGCGGTTGTGTGGGAGAGAACCCACGCGCGTGGGTGCGACCGTCCGTGCAGGCATCTATGAAGTAACCCAATCAGGACGCGCGTCAACATTTACCTTGAGGGCGAGCCGGAGGCTCGCTGTTGGATCGGGATGTTGAGTATTCCCATCACCCGCTCCATATTAGTTAAAACAAACAACGCCGATGGCGTTTTTTTTATTTTGGAGTGGTTGTATGGGAGAGAACCCACGCGCGTGGGTGCGACCGTCCGTGCAGGCATCTATGAAGGAACCCGATCAGGACGCGCGTCAACATCTACCTTGAGGGCGAGCCGGAGGTTCGATGTTGGATCAGGATGTTGAGTACCGTCCGTGCAGGCTCCCTTCTTTATGCTATATTTTTCCTTGCTTTATCCATGTCCAAATTCGATATGAACCAAACAAGGCCGCAAATAGTATAAGAAGCAGCATGAATACCCAAATGCCAAGTCGATGGATATCTCTTAGACCATCTGCATTAATAAGTACAAAGGTTCCAACACCTATAAAAAGAAGATACATAAAAACGTTTGGAATAATCCAGCCAATCCTGAGTTTCATGTTTTTATTGTTCAACATCTCCACCTCCATATGACACTATCTTACGAGCTTTTGAGTAATCTGGATATTATAAAAATTAGCTTCTTACATGCTTCTGCAGGACGCACGTCAACTTCTAGTTGAGGGCGAGCCAAAGGCTCGCTGTTGGATAAGAATGTCGAGTACCGTCCGTGCGGTCAATTACCCCGCACCATAGATGAAAAAGGCCGGAGATCCATGGATCTCCGGCCTTTTGTATACCCCGGTTACAGCGTGACGCGCGCGTGGCCGAGAAAATGCATGACGGCGGCGAAGCCTGCGCCGATCATCGTTCCCCGGCTGCCAAGCCGGGAGAAGGTGATCTCGAGCTGCTGCTTATGGTAAGGCAGCGTCCGCTCCGCGACGACCGCCTGCATCGGCCCGGCCAGCCAATCCCGGGCTTCGGACAGCGCCCCGCCGATCACGATGAGCTCGGGATTGAAGCTGTTGATGAGGTTGGTTACGCCGATGCCCAAATATTTGCCCATCTGGGCGAATTGTTCCCGGGCAGCCTCATTTCCCTCGGAAGCCAGGCGCACCAGCTCCGGCGTATTGTGGGCCGGCAAGGAAGTGCCGGCCGTATCGTACGTTTTCTCCGAGGCGTAGAGCTCCCAGCAGCCCCGGCTTCCGCAGGTGCAGGGCCTTCCGTCGGCTTCGATGCACATATGGCCGGTCTCGCCGGCGTACCCGCGCGCACCTTTGTACAGCTCCCCGCCGATGATAATACCCGAACCGATACCCGAGCCAGCACTGACGTAGAGCAGGTGGCGCACATCTTTTGCTGCCCCGAAATTCAGCTCGCCCTGCGCCCCGGCGTTAGCTTCGTTATCAATGGTGACAGGCACCGAAAAGGCTTCCTCCAGCAGCTGCCGCAAATGAACCATTTCCCAGCCGAGGTTGGGAGCAAATAAAACGATCCCGTTTTCATCCACCATGCCGGGCACACCGACCCCGATCCCGACGGTGCCGTATGGCGTGTCCGGAGCCGCTTCCATAAGACTGGAGATCACCTTCTTCATTGCTTCAAGCACATAAGACAAATCGTGACGCGCAAGCGTATGATCCCGCTCTTCCAGTACGTTGCCTCCCAGGTCGCACAGCACGGCCGTCAGCTGCTTCACCCGCAGCTCAATGCCGATGACAGTGCCGGCCATCGCGTTAAAATGCAGCAGCAGCGGCTTACGCCCACCGCTGGACTTGCCCGGCCCGACCTCGGTGACCAGCTGCTGTTCGCACAGCTCGGCTACCAAATTGGAGACGGTCGCCTTGTTCAGGCCGGTCATTTCCGATACCCGGGCTCTGGAGAGGGTGGAGGAATGCTTGCGGATCGTGTGAAGCACAAGCGAGCGGTTTATTTTTTTGACCAGAGCCTGGTCGCCGGTGACTTTCATGTATATCGCACATCCTTCGAGTAATCCCACTAGTACATAATCAATTAGTCTAGAGCCATCCGCGGCAAAAAGCAACCCGAAATCACTTTCCAAAAAAAACTTTGTTTAACCAATATACAAAGTTGATCGGATGTGTTACTATGTTCCTGTAAACGTTTGCGATAAGCAAATTTTGAGGAGGATTATACATGGCATACTTTGAGAACGTTGGGAAGATCGCTTATGAAGGAAGCCGTTCGACCAATCCGTACGCGTTCAAATTTTATAACCCGCAAGAAGTGGTAGCAGGCAAAACGATGGAAGAGCATCTTCGCTTTGCAATGGCTTACTGGCATACGCTGACTGCCGGTGGTTCCGATCCGTTCGGCGTAGAGACGGCTGTCCGCAGCTGGGACAAATACGACGGCATGGACAAGGCCAAAGCCCGTGTGGAAGCCGCTTTTGAATTTTTGGACAAAATGAACCTGCAGTTCTTCTGCTTCCACGATATCGACATCGCACCGGAAGGAAGCAGCCTGCGTGAGTTCTACAGCAACATCGACACAATCGTCGACCTGATCGGCCAAGGCATGAAGACCTCCGGCAAGAAGCTGCTGTGGAACACTGCCAACATGTTCACAAACCCACGCTACATGCACGGTGCCGGTTCTACTTGCAACGCGGACGTGTATGCCCATGCTGCAGCCCAAGTCAAAAAAGGCCTCGAAGTCGGCAAACAGCTCGGTGCGGAAAACTACGTATTCTGGGGCGGACGCGAAGGGTATGAAACCCTGCTGAATACGGACCTTAAGCTTGAAATGGACAACATGGCCCGCCTGTTCCACATGGCTGTGGATTATGCGAAGGAAATCGGCTTTGACGCCCAGTTCCTGATCGAACCAAAACCGAAGGAGCCGACAAAGCATCAGTACGACTTTGATGCGGCGACGACGATTTCGTTCCTGCAAAAATACGATCTCGACAAGCACTTCAAGCTGAACCTGGAAGCCAACCATGCAACGCTGGCCGGACACACGTTCGAGCACGAGCTTCGCGTAGCCCGTATCAACGGTATGCTCGGATCCCTGGACGCCAACCAAGGCGACATGCTGCTCGGCTGGGATACCGACGAGTTCCCGCTGAACATTTACGATTCCACGCTTACACTGTATGAAGTGCTGAAGAACGACGGTCTCGGCAAAGGCGGCATTAACTTCGACGCGAAAGTACGCCGTCAGTCGTTCGAGCCGGAAGATCTGTTCCTGGCGCATATCGCAGGTATGGATACTTACGCAAAAGGCTTGAAGGTAGCCGCTAAGTTGATCGAAGATCGCGTGTTCGACGACTTCATCGACAAGCGCTACGCCAGCTTCAAGGAAGGTATCGGCGCAGACGTCGTATCCGGCAAAGCGACCCTGGCTTCCCTGGCCGAGTATGCGCTGAACAATGAAAATCCGCGCCGCAACGAGTCCAGCCGCCAAGAGCTGCTGAAAGCTCAGTTGAACCAGTACATCCTGGCTGAGTAGAAGCAAGCATCGTTACAAAACCGATCATGAAATCTCTTTGAAATGCAACGAAGGTTGCCTGAAGAAAGCTTCTTCGGGCAGCCTTTTTTTGAACCGGATTTCCATGCGGAACATCCTTGGTTAGTCGTTGATGTCCATTCGATCCATACAGGAGGAAAAAGTATGAAATACGTTATTGGTGTTGATTTAGGAACAAGCGCCGTCAAGACGGTACTGGTGAATCCCCAGGGAGAAGTCGTGCACGAGCACTCTGAAGCTTACCCGCTGAGCAGACCTGAGCCGGGCTGGAGCGAGCAGAATCCGGAGGATTGGGTGGACAAGACGCTGGTCAGTCTCCGCAGACTGATGGAAAAGTCGGGTGCCGACCCGCAGGAAGTGGAGGGCCTCAGCTTCTCCGGCCAAATGCACGGCCTCGTGCTGGTGGATGCGGAAGGCAAGGTGCTGCGTCCGGCCATTCTGTGGAACGACACGCGCACGACGGCGCAGTGCCGCAAGATCGAGAACACGCTGGAATCGAAGCTCCTCGGTATTGCCAAAAACCGCGCCCTGGAAGGCTTTACGCTGCCTAAAATTTTGTGGGTGCAGGAGAACGAACCGGACATTTTGTCCCAAGCCAGCTTGTTCCTGCTGCCGAAGGATTACGTGAGATACCGGCTCACCGGCGAATACGCGATGGATTACTCCGACGCCGCGGGCACGCTGCTGCTGGATGTCTCGGGCAAAACGTGGAGCCAGGACATTGCCGCAGCATTTGATCTGCCGCTGTCGCTTTGTCCTCCGCTCGTGGAATCCTTCGATCAAACGGGCAAGCTGCTGCCTGACATCGCCGAGGCGTCCGGCCTGCTGCCGTCGACCAAGGTATTCGCGGGCGGAGCGGACAATGCTTGCGGCGCCATCGGGGCGGGCATTTTGCAGGAGGGGCAAACGATGTGCAGTATCGGCACATCAGGCGTCGTCCTCTCTTTTGAAAGCCGCAAGGAACTGGAGGTCGACGGCAAGCTGCATTTCTTTAATCACAGCGAAAAGGACGCGTACTATGTTATGGGCGTCACGCTTGCGGCCGGTCACAGCCTGACCTGGTTTAAGGAAACGTTCGCCAAGGAAAAAAGCTTCGATGAGCTGCTTGAAGGCATCGGGTCCATTCCAGCGGGCAGCAGCGGCTTGCTCTTCACACCATACATTTCCGGGGAACGAACCCCGCATCCGGATGCGGATATCCGCGGAAGCTTTATCGGCATGGACTCCGGCCACACGCTTTCCCATTTTGCCAGAGCGGTGCTTGAAGGCATTACGTTCTCGCTTCGGGAATCGATCGACATCGTACGCGAATCCGGCAAAGAGATCCAAGAGGTCGTGGCCATTGGCGGCGGTGCACGGAACGAAACGTGGCTGCAGATGCAGGCGGATATTTTCAACGCGACAATTATCAAGCTCGAAAGCGAGCAGGGCCCGGCTATGGGAGCGGCAATGCTGGCTGCATACGGCTGCGGCTGGTTCCCATCGCTGACAGATTGTGCGAAGGCGTTCATTCGCCCGGCCAAAACGTATGCGCCGAATGCGGAGCGGGCCGAATTGTACAGCGGCTTGTTCAGCCTGTATCAGGAAGTATACAGCCAAACCCGCGAGCTGAACCGTAAGCTGGTTCCTTACCGGAACTAGGAAGCCGGTGCCTCCCTTGCGCGGACGAGATGCGGAAGGCCCTGCTTAATGTCTAATTTAGACATGATTTTTTATCGAATTTTCGGGGTACTGCAATCGCTTTCAGAACTTTAGAATAAGGTTAGATCATCAGTACCTTGCCTATTTGGCGGTAAAAATAGCGGGGAATACCTGAGACTGCGGACCGGAAGGCTCTGTTCGGCTTGGTGTGTGCTGTCAATAACGTTTTGAAGATCATTCATTTATAATGCTGAAAGCAAATAGGGCGGGAAGTCCGATCCAACACATCGGGCTTCCCGTAATTTCTTAAGAGATCAGAAAGTATAAGTTTCGAAGCTTCTGCTTCCTGATCTCGCAAGAAATACCTCCTCTAGAAGCGGTCTGTCTTCTTTGAAGGTACGTCGATAGACGTTTTTCTTATGGCAGCCTGTTTACGAAATCACGCTTTGGCCGCCGGTCCGGCAAGGTGCTCGACGAAACAACCGTTCATCGCGGATAAAGGGAGAGATAAGCGTGGAGCAAAGCAGCAAACGCGCCGTCAATAAAAGGCTGTGGTACCGCAAGCCGGCCTCCGTGTGGGAGGAAGCGCTGCCGATCGGAAACGGACGGCTGGGAGGCATGGTGTTCGGCGGGGCGGAAGAAGAGAAAATTCAATTGAACGAGGACACGCTGTGGTCTGGATTTCCCCGGGACAGGGTTAATTATAATGCCCTGCGGCATTTGGAGCCGACCAAGGCATTGGTCGCCGAGGGCCGGTATGCCGAAGCAGAGACGCTGATCGAAGCCGGAATGCTTGGACGACGCACGGAATCTTACCAGCCGCTCGGCGATTTGCATTTTGCGTTTGGCCGCATGGATCAAATTACCAATTACGAGCGGGAGCTGGATTTGGAGCATGCGGTCGCGTCGGTTTCTTTTCAAACCGGCGGGGTGCGCGTCATTCGCGAAGCTTTTGCGAGCCGGCCGGATGAGGTTATCGTCGTCCATTTCCGGGCGGAGCCCGCAGAGAGCGGGGGTTCGGCCGGGAAGGCGGAGCTGCCGGAGTTGACGGCATGGCTCACCTCTCCGCATCTTAGCAATGTGAGCGCGGAGCCGGCGTCTTTGGTCCTGACAGGACAAGCTCCGTCGCATGTCGCGGACAATTACTTGGGGGATCATCCTCAGTCGGTTCTCTACGAAGAAGGACTGGGACTCCGGTTTGCGGCCGTGCTGACGGTGCGGACCGACGGAGAGGTGCAGACGGAAGAAGGGCGGCTGCGGATCGAAAAAGCGAGCACGGTCACCTTTGTGCTGGCTGCGGCGACCGATTTCGCAGGCTTTGACGTCATGCCGGGCGCATCCGGCATTGATCCGGTACGCTTGTGCCGGGAACATGCCGACGCGGCGGACAGTGATTATCTGCATCTGAAACAGCGGCATTTGGATGATTACCGCGCGCTATTTGGCCGGGTGGACCTGCAGGTGGGGCTGAGCCCACAGCTGCCGCAGGCTGAAGCGGAAATGCCGACGGACGAGCGCCTGCAGCTGTATCGCCAAGGAGGAGTCGATCTGGCCCTCGAAACGCTGCTTTTCCATTATGGACGCTATTTAATGATTGCCGGTTCGCGTCCGGGTACGCAGGCGCTGAACCTGCAGGGCATTTGGAATCCGCACAAGCAGCCGCCTTGGAACAGTAATTATACGACGAACATTAATGCCGAAATGAACTATTGGCCGGCCGAGGTGTGCGGTCTGGGAGAATGTCATGAGCCGCTCTTCGACCTGATCCGGGAACTGAGCGTCACCGGCAGCCGGACCGCGGCGATCCATTACGGTGCAAGAGGATGGACGGCTCATCACAACACCGATTTGTGGCGGATGTCGACGCCTTCGGATGGGCGGGCCATGTGGGCGTTCTGGCCGATGGGCGGCGTGTGGCTGTCCAGACATCTGTGGGAACGGTATTCGTTCCGGCCGGATGCGGCCTACCTGCAGGAGGTGGCTTATCCGCTGATGAAAGGAGCCGCCTTGTTCTGCCTGGACTGGCTTGTCCAGCTTTCAGACGGACGATGGACGACGGGTCTCTCGACTTCACCGGAGAACGTCTTCCTGACCGAATCGGGAGAGCTCTGCAGCACGGCTGCCGGCTCGGCGATGGATATGGCGCTCATTGACGAGCTGTTCGGACACTGCATCAATGCAGCTGAAGTGCTCGGGATTGATGAGGATTTCCGGCAGGAGCTGTCTTCAAAACGGGAGCGGCTGGTACATCCCGGCATGGGGCCGGACGGGCGGATGCGGGAATGGGAGCGCGATTTCGGCGAGAACGAGCCGGGGCATCGCCATGTATCCCATCTGTACGGAGTGTACCCGGGAGACGCCGTAAACGAGAATACGCCGGAGCTGCTGCAAGCCGCCTCCTTGTCGCTGAAGAAGCGAATTGAGGCGGGAAGCGGGCACACGGGCTGGAGTGCGGCCTGGATCTTTAACCTGTACGCTCGGCTTAAGGAGCCGGCGAACGTGTACCGCTCCATCCGGCGGATTCTCAGCGACTCCAGCCTGCCGAACCTGTTCGGCAACCACCCGCCGTTTCAGATTGACGGCAATTTCGGTTATGCGGCCGGCGTTGCGGAAGCGCTGCTGCAAAGCCACCAGGGCGAGATCCGGATGCTGCCGGCTCTGCCGGAAGCCTGGAACGAAGGGGAAGCCAAAGGACTGCGGGCGCGAGGCGGCTTCGTGGTGGACATGAATTGGAGCGCCGGAACGATCAAGGAAGCAGGAATAACCTCCACGCACGGCGGGACCTGCCGGATCGCGGACCATTCCCTGTACCGGGTGCAGGGACCAGATGGGCAGGAGCTACCGGCTGACGGGTTTATTACGGCAGCAGGCGAAACGTACCGAATTACACCACGGGACAAGGAAAAGGTATCGGTGAGTTGAGGCTGAAATGAAAGCCTTAGGAAGCCGAAGGAAGCGGAAGATAACCTAAAAAAACCGTGGGACATCTTCTACGGTACAAGAAGCCGGAGAAGACATTTTATTTGTTACGGGCTAAGTCACGTCACGGGCCAAGGTTACGAGCTATCGGCGATTCAACAAGAGAAAGGAAGTGGGTACGTGATTAACGATAAACTGCCTAAGATTTGGTACGGCGGAGATTATAACCCTGAACAGTGGGGACCGGAAGAATGGAAAGAGGACCAGCGGATGTTCAAGCTGGCCGGGATCGACGTGGCGACGATCAACGTCTTTTCCTGGGCGTTAAACCAGCCTGACGAGGACACTTACGATTTCGGGTGGCTCGACGAAACGATGGACCGTCTGCACAAGGACGGCGTTGGCGTCGTACTGGCGACGAGTACCGGGGCGCATCCGGCCTGGATGGCCAAGCGGCATCCGGATGTGACCCGCGTCGATTTTTACGGACGGAAAAGAAAGTTCGGCGGAAGGCATAACTCCTGCCCGAACAGCCCGACTTACCGCAAATACTCCCGCTTGATGGCGGGCAAGCTCGCCGAGCGCTACAAGGATCATCCGGCGCTGCTGCTTTGGCACGTATCCAATGAATACGGCGGTTTCTGTTACTGCGACAACTGTGCCGCCGAATTCCGCGTCTGGCTGCAAAAGCGTTACGGCACCCTTGATGCCGTCAACGAAGCATGGAATACCCGATTCTGGGGCCACACTTTCTATGACTGGGACGAAATCGTGCTCCCGGACGGGCTGAGCGAAGAGGGGGAAGGCAACGTCAGCGCGTTCCAGGGCATTTCCCTGGATTACCGCCGGTTTATGTCCGATAGTCTGCTGGAATGCTACAACATCGAGGCGGAAGCGATCCGCGAGCATTCGAAGGACGTGCCGATCACGACCAACCTGATGGGGACGTTCCCGCTGCTCAACTACTTCGACTGGGCGAAGCATATGGATATCGTCTCGTGGGATAACTATCCGTCTCTGACGACGCCGGTCAGTGAAACCGCCATGACACATGACTTGATGCGCGGTCTGAAGCACGGGGCGCCGTTCATGCTGATGGAGCAGACGCCGAGCCAGCAGAACTGGCAGGCGTACAACTCGCTCAAGCGTCCCGGCGTGATGCGCCTGTGGAGCTATCAGGCCGTTGCCCGCGGCGCGGATACGGTGATGTTCTTCCAAATGCGGCGCTCCAAGGGCGCCTGCGAGAAGTTCCACGGCGCCGTCATTGAGCATTCCGGTCATGAGAATACGCGGGTATTCCGTGAGGTGGCGCAGCTCGGGGAGGAGCTTGGCCGTCTTGGGGACACGCTGCTGGATGCTGTGACGGAAGCTAAGGTTGGCATCGTGTACGACTGGGAAAACCGGTGGGCGATGGAGCTCTCGAGCGGTCCGACCGTTGAGCTGAATTATGTGCGCGAGGTGCATAAGTTTTACGACGCCCTCTTCAAGCAGGGCATCGAGGCGGACATGATCAGCGCCCAAGCCGACTTCAGCAAGTACGACATCGTGATCGCGCCGGTCATGTATATGGTCAAGCCGGGCTTTGCCGAGAAGTCGGAGGCGTTCACCGCTGCCGGCGGCACGTTTATTACGACGTTCTTCAGCGGCATCGTGAACGAGACCGATCTCGTGACCCTCGGCGGATATCCGGGCGAGCTCCGCAATCTGCTCGGCATCTGGGCGGAGGAAATCGACGCACTGCCGCTCGGACAGTACAATGAAATCGTCATGAAGCAGCCGTACGGCAAGCTTACGGGCAGCTATAAATGCGAGATGCTGTTTGATCTCATCCATGCCGAAGGCGCGGAAGTGCTGGCCGAGTATGGCTCGGACTTCTACAAAGGCATGCCTGCGCTCACGGTGAACCGCTTTGGTGAAGGCAAAGCGTACTATGTGGCGACCAGCGCGGACAGCGACTTCATGGAAGGCTTCCTCGGGACCGTCTGCGCCGAGAAAGGCGTTCAGCCGCTGGTGCCGGAGCTTCCGGCCGGCGTAGAGGTTGCCCGCCGCGTTAAAGATGGACGCTCGTTCCTGTTCGTGCTGAACCATAACGCGGAGAGTGCGACAGTTCGCACGGGGGACGTCAAACGCCGGGACCTTCTCAGCGGCGTAACCGTAGACGGAGCGGCCGAGGTGCCGGGACGCGGCGTCCTGATTCTGGAGGAAGCAGAGTAAAGACAAGGTATCGCGGCTAAAATACGTTTCCATTCCAATACAAGCAGGCTTTGCGGGACATCCCGGCAAAGCCTGCTTTTTTGTAAGGGCAATTTACTGCACCCATTGATTGCGTATGGCCAGCACGACGGCCTGGGTGCGGTCCTCGGCCCCGATTTTTTGCAGGACGCGGTGAACGTGGGTTTTGACCGTGCTTTCGCTGATGTGGAGCTTGGCGGCGATATCCTCGTTTTTGAGGCCGTAGGCCATTTCCTGCAGCACTTCCAGCTCGCGGTCGGTCAGCGGGTCCGGCAGGGACAGCCGCATGTCCTGCCGGTCCTGGAACGATTCCGTCTGGCGCAGCGCCTCCGAAATCATCCGGGCCGCGGCTCCCGTCCGGTATATGGCTTCGCCGCGGCTCGCCGCCCTGATGGAATGGAGCAGCTCCTCCGGCGCCGCATCCTTCAGCAAATAGCCGACGGCTCCGGCCCGAATGCCTTCGTACACGTATTCCTCGAGATCGAAGGTGGTGAGGATGATGACTTTGCACTCCGGCAGCTGCCGCCGGAGCTCCCGTGTCGCCTCGATCCCGTTCATGCCGGGCATCTGCACGTCCATCAGGGCGATATGCGGCCGCGTTCGGACCGCAAGGTTTACGGCTTCGCGGCCGTCGCCGGCCTCCCCGCACCATTCCATGTCCTGCTGCGCCTTAATAATAAACCCGATGCCGTGCCGGATCAGGGGCTGGTCATCCGCGATGATGATGCGGATACGTTCTGGGTCCATATTAGCATTCATTCCCCTCTGTTATTGGGTGTCGCTGCGGAAAACGGCAGGCTTGCGGTAATCTCCAGGCCATGGGGAGCGAGGGAGGTGAACGTCAGGCGTCCGCCGGCTTTTGCACATCGCTCCCGCATGGCGGTCAGTCCGAATCCCGGCTGGATTGGACCTTGCGCCACGCCGTTATCCCGGATAGTCAAGACCAGGCCTTCCTTGTTACCTATAAGCCGGACCTCAGCTTGGGTGGCCTGGGCATGGCGCATCATGTTGGTCAGTGCCTCCTGAAGGATGCGGTAAAGGACGTACAGCTGCTCCGGGGCGATGGTGCCGGGGATATCCATCGTAAAGGCCACCGGAATCCCGCTTCGCTCACTGAAGGTGTCCGCCAGCTTCCTGAGCTCCTTCTGCCCTTCGCCAGGCCGGACAAGCCCCATTTCGTGGACGACCGTTCTGACGTCCTGAAGGCATCCGCGGGCCACATCCGTCACTTGCCTGAGCGTCGAGCGGGCTTCGTCCGGCGCCGCTTCGATCATATACGGCAGCGCCTGCAGCTGCACGATCACGGAGGTCAGGCCGTGACCGATGCTGTCATGGATGTCGGCTGCGATCCGGCTGCGCTCCTCCAGTACCGCATAGCGCAGAGCCTGCTCGGAAGTCTCCTCCAGCTCCTTGTGAGCTTGGCGCAGGCTGCGGTAAGCCGCCTCCAGCTCCTGATGAGCGGACGTCAGCTCCTGCAGATGCGTTTCTTTCATCGTTCGGGTCGTTCTGCGTAGCCTGCCGGCCAAAAATAGAAGATAGACCGCCGCGAGAATCAGGCATTGGGTCATCACTGCTTCCAAAGTCCGATGCTGAGCCAGCAGGATCCACGCTGCGGCAGCTATATTTAGAACGGTATATGAGGCCGAGTACGATGCCGGCAGCCGGTAGCTCACCCATCCCAGCAGAAAAAAAACGATAATATATAAGCTGCCGTCAAGTCCCAGGATGACCCCAATGGAAGAGATACCAAGCAAGGCACACACGGCAAAAGCGGGAGCCGGCCCCCGGCGGGTAAACCACCGGGAACGCCATTGCAGGCACAACGCGGCCAACGTCAACAGCACGCCGGGAACGAACGCGCGGGGCTCACCGTACATACCGTTCTGAATCGCGGAATACACGATCAGCAAACTCAGCAGCGCCCTTCTGGCCGGATTGGATGACAGTATTGTTCGTTCATCGTTGCCTGTTTCCATAGCAGGTCTCCTTTAGCTGGCACATTGACGCCGGTGATTCAGGTCTTTATGCCCGTTGTCCCATCATCGCCTGATATCTCCGGTAAATGACGTACCGGCGTGTGCAAATGGAACCGAGCGGCATGAACATCAGCGCATTGGCGATGTGATAGAAGGCGTGTGACTGCCCCCAGGACTGCGCAAGCACCCGCAAAACCAGCACGGCGAGAAACAGCAGGATACTGGCAATGGAACCCTGCACGGTAACCTGGCCGTCCGTTCCCATGCGCATTTTTTCCATTTTACCCCGGATGATACCTGTTGCCAAACCGGCAGCGGCAAACACGGCGAACAGCACGACTTCAATCGGACCTACCGATGCCCACGGGATGGAGGAAAGGGTCATTCCTCCCCATAACAAGGGAACGATCCAAATGCTGGAAGGGCGGAAGGTTCTTTCCCTTGCGGTAAGCCAAATGACAAGCAGGATGATAATAATATAAGTTGAGTATTGATCCATCGCTAACACCTCATTCATTTTTCGTGATGAGTCCAGCATACCAAGGAGGACCGGCCGCGTAATCGAACCGTGTGGTGATTTTCTTTCGGCCGATGTACATCCGGAGATGTACATGACTGTGGACGAACAGGTTTGGGCTTTTCTTTTTCCGATAAATTTGTTAAAATGGCAGCAAGCATTTCATCCTGAAGAAAACGAGGTAACCACACAGCCGATGGATAAACATGACTGATCTCTCTAATCTGCAAACCAACTTAATGTTGAAACCATGCAGTTTCTGCGCCTGCCGCAGGGAAGAGAATCGTTATGTCTATTTTCAGAGACTGGATACCTCGCCGATGGATACGGATAATGCTTTTTTGTGCATTTTTGACGTGTTCATGGGGTAATATCGTGCCCGGATCATCATGTTCGGGGCGGTATTTCGAACGGGTAAACCCTTTTTTGACATAGACAATGATAACGAATTTCCTGCCGTAGGCGATGCTGCCTGCGGCTTTTTTGATTCGTGAAATGGATCAGAGGCCGGGGCTGGACTGAAACGGCTGGTTTGTCTGAAACGACGGAAATTCAAATTTATGTTTTAAAGGGTGATGCTTAATGTTGAATATCGTAAAAACGAAACATATAGCCAAAGAATTTAAAGGGAAGACCGTTTTTGAAAATATTGACCTGGAAATCTATGAAGGCGAGAGGCTGGCGCTGTTCGGCGTCAACGGCGCGGGGAAGACGACGCTGCTGCAGATTTTGACCGGGCAGCTGGAGCCGGACCGCGGCACCGTGGAGCGTGGAGTCCCGTTGGAGCAGTGGGGATATATGACGCAGACGTCGGAAGAGTTAATGCATCTAACCGCACTGGATGCGGCGGGGCGCGAAAGCGGCGAGCTGTGGCAGATCAAGCGTCGGCTGAAGGAGCTGGAGCAGGCGATGGCGACGGGCGAAGTCGGTTCCAATCTCTTGGAGGAATACGGACAGTGGCTTGAGCAGTATGAGCTCAGCGGCGGTTTTGACTGGGAGACCGGGCTGGAGAAGCATTTGACCATGCTCCACATTGGTCAAGAGCTGTGGCAGGTCCCTTTTGCCGATCTGAGCGGCGGCCAGAAAACCAGGGTCAGGCTGGCGGCTCTGCTGGTCAAAAGGCCGGAGGTGCTGCTCCTTGACGAACCGACCAACCATCTGGACGAGGAGAGTATGAACTGGCTGGAGGATTGGCTTCGTCACTACGAAGGCACCGTCATTGTCGTTTCCCATGACCGGACCTTTTTGGACCGGGTAGTGACAGGAGTCTGCGAATTGACCGAGAGCGGGCTGAAAAAATATAAGGGCGGCTACTCCGATTACCGGCGGGAAAAGGACCGCGAACTTCGGGAGCAGGAGGCGCTCTATAAGAAGCAGAAGCAGGCCCGGGAAGCGTTGGAGGAATCGATCCGCAAATACCAGGAATGGTTCCACCAGGCCGAGAAATCGGCGGATAAAAATACGGAAACGAAGGCGGCGCTGCCTTACTACAAAGCGAAAGCCAAGAAAAACATCTCCAGGTATCACGCCAAGCAAAAAGAGCTGGAGCGGCTCGAGAGCGAAAGCGTGGAGAAGCCGAAAAGCGGACCGAAGGTCAACCTGCAGCTGGGCGAGGGCGGGTTCTCCGCACGTGTGCTGGTGCGGCTAGAGCAGCTGTCCTTCGGCTACGGGACGAAGAAGCTGTTCGACAAGTTCAGCCTGATCCTCTCCCGCGGCGACCGGCTGGCCGTGCGGGGGCCGAACGGAGCGGGCAAGTCAACCCTGCTCAAGCTGATTATGGGCGAGCTTGTGCCAAGCGAAGGAACGGTATGGCAGCATCCGGCCCTGAAGATCGGTTACTTCTCGCAGGAGCTGGAGGTGCTGAATGAAGAGGAGACGCTGCTGGACAGCCTGCTCCGCCTGCCTTCGATGACCGAGACGCATGCGCGGACGCTTCTGGGCTGCTTCTTGTTCAAGCGGGAGGACGTGTTCAAGCGAATCGGGGATTTGAGCATGGGGGAAAAATGCCGTGCGGCTTTCGTTCAGCTGTATTTCTCCGGGGCCAATCTGCTCGTGCTGGATGAGCCGACGAACTATTTGGACATCTCGACGCGGGAAGTGATCGAGGAGGCGTTATCCGCATATCCGGGTGCTCTGGTCGTCGTGTCCCACGACCGGATGCTGATACGCAAGCTCGCGGACCGGCTGCTGACCGTCTCTCATACGGAAGAACCGCATCTGTTTGAGGGCACGGTTCAAGAAGAGGAAGAGCAGCTGGCCAGACATAACGGAGCGCTGAAGGAGGATACCGACCGGGAAAACGCCCGGCTGGCGCTGGAATGGGAGCTGACCCGGCTGCTGAACGAAGACGGCGGGAGCGACGAGGAGGCTGCCGCACGGATTACGAATATCCGCAGGCTCCGGAGCGAGCTGGAACAGCTCTAATTTGAGGAATGAAGTCTGGTTCCGCAAAAAATGGGCATGCTGAGAAAGGGAACGCCTATTGATTTAGGCGATTCGGACTTGTCAATACAGCTTTTTTTGCCTATAATTATTGACTATAGTCAACGGACTGATCCCGGTGAATGAATGACCCGTATGGATCAGCCATTGCAATCCAATTTATGTGTCAAGATAAATGCGTTGATGGAGATAAGTAAGCAGTGCCTCTTTACAGGGAGGGGACGCCGGAGATTGAGAGCGTCTCTACAGAAACAGGCTGCTGAAATTCCCTCCGGAGCAGTTCCCTGAATGAATCCACGCGCCAGCATGTTTGCTGACAGGATTCCGCGTAGGGGATAACGGTTTTCGATCCGTTACATCGAGTGAGAGTGAGATCAAGCTGGCCAGAGGTGCGCGTGTGCGTATCAAACGGCTTTTCGCTTGTCTAACAAGGGTGGTACCACGGTCTTTTCGTCCCTTTTCGGGAGAAAAGGCCTTTTTGTATTTCTTGGGAATTTTTTCTGAGGATCCCCGCCAAGTACCTGAGCAGTCACCCGGGGCAAAAGCCCTGCTTTGCGGGGCGTTGTTGGTCAAAAATGTATTGGCGATTTCAAGAAGGAGGCAGGAAGTTCATGAAAGAAAAGCTGGAAGCATTGCGGCAGGAAGCGATCGCGCAGCTGAATGACGTCGCTGACGTACAGACGCTGAACGATTTGCGCGTGAAGTATCTGGGGAAAAAGGGGGCGCTGACCGAGATTTTGCGGGGCATGGGCGCGCTTAGCGCGGAGGAACGTCCGCTGATCGGCCAGGTGGCCAATGATGTGCGCGGAGCGATCGAAGGACTGATCGAGTCCAAGCAGCAGGCTTTCCAAAAGGCCGAAACCGAGCAGCGCCTGCAGGCGGAGAAGGTGGACGTTACGCTTCCCGGCCGCAAAATGACCCAAGGCGGCACCCATCCGCTCAACAAAGTCATCCAGGAAATCGAGGAGATTTTCATCGGCATGGGCTACCACATTGCGGAAGGACCGGAAGTGGAGACTGACTATTATAACTTTGAAGCGCTGAACCTGCCGAAGAACCACCCGGCCCGTGACATGCAGGATACGTTCTACATTACCGAGGAGCTCTTGATGAGAACGCAGACGTCGCCGGTGCAGATCCGGACGATGGAGAGCATGCAGGGCAAGGTGCCGGTGAAGATCATCTGCCCGGGCAAAGTATACCGCAGAGACGACGACGATGCGACGCACTCGTTCCAGTTCTACCAAATTGAAGGCCTGGTGATCGGTGAAAACATCCGCATGAGCGATTTGAAAGGCACGCTGCTGCAATTCGTCCGGGAAATGTTCGGACCGAACACGCAGATCCGCCTTCGTCCAAGCTTCTTCCCGTTCACAGAGCCGAGCGCGGAGGTCGACGTAACCTGTGCCAGATGCGGCGGCAGCGGATGCCGGGTGTGCAAGCATACGGGATGGCTGGAAATTCTGGGCTGCGGCATGGTGCATCCGGAAGTGCTGCGCAAGGGCGGCTACGATCCGGAAGTGCACAGCGGCTTCGCGTTCGGCATGGGGCCGGACCGGATTGCGATGCTGAAGTACGGAATCGACGATATCCGTCATTTTTATGGCGGCGATGTGGCATTCTTGAAGCAGTTTGCCCGCATGTAAGCGTAAGGTTAGCGAATACGGGAAGAAGGAAGGGAACGTAAGTGAAAGTATCGACAGAATGGTTATCCGATTATGTATCACTGGAAAATGTAACGGCCGAAGAGCTGGCCGAGCAGATTACGCGTGCGGGCATCGAGATCGACGAGGTTGAGCACCGCAATCACGGCATTTCGAAAGTCGTCGTGGGTTATGTAAAAAGCAAGGAGAAGCATCCCGATGCGGATAAGCTGAACGTCTGCGTCGTTGACGCGGGACAGGGCGAAGACCTGCAGATCGTCTGTGGCGCGAAAAACGTGGATGCCGGACAAAAGGTACCCGTTGCCCTGGTTGGCGCTCTGCTGCCCGGCGGGCTGGAGATCAAAAAAGCCAAGCTGCGCGGCGTCGCTTCTCAAGGCATGATCTGCTCCGCCAAAGAGCTGGGCATGAACGACAAGCTGCTGCCGAAGGAGCAGCAGGAAGGCATACTCGTCCTGGAGGAGAACGCGGAGATCGGAACGCCGATCACCTCCGTGCTCGGCCTGGACGACAAGGTACTCGATTTTGACCTGACGCCGAACCGTTCCGACTGCCTCAGTATGCGCGGAGCGGCTTACGAAGTGGCGGCCATTCTGGGCCGCGACGTCAAACTGCCTGATCCCGAAAGGGAACTGGTTGAGGTAGCTGACGCGGCAAGCAGCCATATCTCGGTCAAAATCAGCTCGCCTGAGCACTGCAGCCATTACACCGCGCGTTATATTACGGGCGTAAAGATCGCTCCGTCGCCGCAGTGGATGCAGAACCGCCTCATGGCTGCAGGCGTCCGTCCGATCAACAACATCGTGGACATCACCAACTATGTCATGCTTGAATACGGCCAGCCGCTGCATGCATTCGATGCGGACCGCTTGACAGGCGGGGCCGTAGATGTTCGCCTAGCTCGTGAAGGCGAGACGCTCGTGACGCTGGACGGCCAGGAACGCAAGCTGGAGCCTCACATGCTGCTCATTACCGACGGCGTGAAGCCGGTTGGATTAGCTGGCGTCATGGGCGGATTGGATTCCGAGGTTACGGACAGCACCGTGAACATTTTGCTCGAATCCGCCAAGTTCGACGGAGGTACCATCCGCAAGACGTCCCGCCAGCTCGGACTGCGCTCCGAAGCGAGCCAGCGCTTCGAGAAGGAAGTCGATCCGGGTGCGGTCATTCCGGCGCTGAACCGGGCTGCATCGCTGATCGCCCGTTATTGCGCAGGAACGGTTCATAAGGGCATCGTCGAAGCCGGTGCCTCGCGGGCGGAAGAAAAGGTGATTGTTCTGTCCTTCGACAAGCTGAACCGGTTCCTTGGAACGGAGCTGTCGATGCTGGAAGTGAAGACGATTTTTGGCCGTCTGCATTTCCACGCTGCGGATACCGCCCAGGGCATTCTTGAAGTGCAGGTGCCGACGCGCCGCGGAGACATTACGAAAGACGTCGACCTGATTGAAGAAATCGCCCGCTTGTACGGATACGACAATATCCCGACGACGGCGATCGAAGGGCCTACAACGCCGGGGGGCTATACGAAGCCTCAGGCGATCCGCCGCGAAATCCGCAGACTGTTCACCCATGGCGGATGGCAGGAAGTGATCAGCTACTCCTTCACCCATCCGGAGCTGGCCGCGCTGTTCCCGGCCTTGACGGAAGGAAGCGTGCCGGTGAAGCTGTCGATGCCGATGAGCGAGGAGCGCAGCGTGCTGCGTACGAGCATTCTGCCGCAGCTGCTCGATATCGCGGTTCACAACGCGAACCGGAAGCAGTACGATCTGGCGCTGTTCGAAGTGGGCAACGTGTTCTTCTCACAGGAGGAGACGCTGACGGTTCAGCCAAAAGAGCTGAACGTGCTGTCCTTGCTGCTGTGCGGCAGCCGCGGGCAGAAGCAGTGGAACCATGCGCCGGAGAAAGTCGATTTCTTCGACCTGAAGGGTGCCCTGGAGACGCTGTTCGGAGATTTGGGTCTGGAGGGAGCGATCCGGTACGTGGCGAACCAGCCGGCCGGATATCATCCCGGACGTTCAGCTTCCGTCTACCTGATCAATGGCGGCGGAGAGCAGGTGCTGATCGGAACGCTCGGTCAGGTGCATCCCGAATTGCAGCAGGAGCGCGGGCTCGGCGATGTGTACGTTGCCGAAATTCTGCTGCAGCCGCTGTACGATCACGCCGATTTCGATATCCGATATCAGGAGCTTCCGCGCTTCCCGGCTTCGGAGCGGGATATTGCAGTCGTGGTGGACAGCGCTGTGGAAGCGGGCTCCCTGCTTGAGACGATCCGCGAAGCCGCGGGTGAGCTCCTGCAGAACGTACAGGTATTCGATGTGTTTACCGGAAGCAAGCTCGGCGAAGGCAAGAAGAGCGTCGCGATTTCGCTCGTCTACCGCCACAATGAGCGCACGCTGACGGATGAGGAAGTCACCGCGGCGCATGCCGGGGTCGTCAGCGCCCTTGAGCAAAAGTTTCAAGCGGAATTAAGAAAATAGCAGGAATTGAATCCAATCACATCGAATCCTTAGACACAGAGATTCGATGTGATTTTTTTTATTGGAGAGAACAAGACATCTTAGAGTCAACACACATATGAAGGAGGGCACAACTGTGACTACACCTGATCGTACACGCGTCTCCGTGGAGATCTACGGGACTTCTTATAAACTGGTCGGCAGCAGTGCCGATTACATGCGAAAGATTGCCAGTTATGTCGATGAACGGATGAATGCTATTTCCAAAAGCAATTCCCGGCTGGACACCCCTAGGATTGCCGTTCTGGCCGCGGTACATATGGCGGAGGAAGCCGTGCAGATGCAGGATCTCCGCAACGAAGTGAAGATGCTGACCGGCGAGCGCAGCGAACTGCGCTCGGAGCTCACCAGGCTGCAGTCCGAGCGGGACGAGCAGCTGGCGGAAGTCAACAAGCAGAAGGAAGAAGCGCAGCAGATCAAGAAGGAGAAGGAAGAGCTGCAAAAGCGGCTGGAGCAGGAGAAGGCTGCGCTTGCGAAAGAGCTGGAGCAGTCCAAGTCCGAGCTTACGGCGCGGCTCGAGCAGACCCGGAATTCTTTGACGAAGGAGCTGGATCAGCTCCGCGCTTCGCTGAAGCGGGAGACGGAACAGAAGGAATCTTTGCTCCGCAAGGAGAAACAGGCCGCAGAGCAAATGCAGAAGGACAAGCAGTCTGTGGAGGAACGGCATAAAGCTGCCGTGTTGGAGCTGGAACGGAAGCATGCGGCAGCGCTGCAATCCGCCGAACAGAAGCGGGTCGGAGCGTTGAAAGAGGCGGAGGAGAACAACCGCGCGAAGATCACCGAGCTGGAGCAGAAGCATCAGGGAGCCGTCAAGGAGCTCGAAGAGAAGCATGCAGCCTCTATTCAGGAGCTGCAGGAGCAGCTGACCGAGCTTCGCGGCAGCAGCGGCGAGCTTCAGGAGAAGCTGCAGAACATGGAGCAGGAGCTGAAGAACGCCAAGGAGGCCTATTCCAGACTGCGGCAGCAGCATCAAGTCGTGCTGGTGCGCGAGGAGGAGGCCAAGGCGCAAGTGCAGGCTTTGACCGAGCAGGAGGAAGCGCTGAACGGACAGATCAGCAAGCTGAAGGACGAGGCGGCAGCTTCGGAAGAGGAACACCGCCGCATGCAGAAGCTGCTTGAGGATTACAGCGAGGCTTCCAAGAAAATGACCGGCGAAATCGCCCAACTGACGGCCGAAGCCGAAACCCTTCAAGGCACGATCGAGAAGCAGAAGGAAGAGATCGGCGAATTGGAGCTGCAGGTGCTGGAAGCCGGCGAGCAGAACGAGACGCTGGAGTCGGGCATGGCTTCGCTGCATGACGAGCTGAGCGTGCTGAAAGAGCAGGCGGACGGCGAGAGTAATCTCCGCCAGGAAGCTGAGCAGCAGCGGGAAGCGCTCCGGCAGGAGCTGGCCGCGAAAGAGGAGCGGCTGCAGCAGCTTGCGCAGGAGCTGGCAGATAAGCAGCAGCAGCTCGTAGCCCAGGTGCAGAAGCTGCAGGCGCAAGAGCGTTCTTCCTCGGAACAGGGAGAGGAACTTCAGCGTTTGGAGAAGCAGCTGGAAGCCCAGCAGGAGGTGCTGGCCGCGAAAGAGCAAGAGCTGGAATCGCTGAAGCAGGCGCTGCAAGGGCGGGAGCAGGATCTGCAGGATTACGGCCGGCAGATCGAGGCCAAAGAGGAGCAGATTGCAGGCCTGGAGCGGCAGTCGAGCCAATATGCGCAGCAGCTCAAGGACCTTCGGCTTCAATTGGAGGAACAGCAGGAATTGTATCTCGAGCTCGAAATCCAATCGGAGGAGCAGCATGAGAACGTACAAAACCTGCAGCAGGAGCTGGAGAGAAGACGGGAAGTACACGCGGAGCTGGAGCTTCAGGCGGAAGAGGAACGGAAACGTTATGCCGGCCTAAAGGAGCAGTGGGAAGTGCAGCAGGCAAGGTATACCGAGCTGCAGAGCCGTTCAGGCGAATACGAGCAGCAGTGCGGCGAGCTGCGGAAGCAGGTAGCTGAGCATGAGGAGCAGTACGAACTCGCCCAGCTTCTGCTCGAAGAGCAGCAGGAGCAGTATGCGGCGCTGCAGCAGGAGCTGGAAGAGCAGCGGAAGCAGCAGCAGACGGCCGCCCAGGCACTGAAGGAACGCGAAGAGGAGTACGCATTGCTGCAGCAGGAGCTGAAAGAGCAGCGTGAGCAGCAGCAAACGGCCGCCCAGGCACTGAAGGAACGCGAAGAGGAGTACGCATTGCTGCAGCAGGAGCTGGAAGAGCAGCGAAATCAGCAACAGACGGCCGCCCAGGCACTGAAGGAACGCGAAGAGGAGTACGCATTGCTGCAGCAGGAGCTGGAAGAGCAGCGTGAGCAGCAGCAGACGGCCGCTCGGGCGCTGAAGGAGCGCGAAGAGCAGAATGCAGCGCTGCAGCAGAAGCTGGAAGAGCAGCGTGAGCAGCAGCAGACGGCCGCCCAGGCGCTGAAGGAACGCGAAGAGCAGTATCGAGCGGTACAGCGGCAGCTGGAGGAGCAGCGGCAGGAGCACCAAACGACCCGCCAGGCGCTGGAAGACCTCGAGAATCAGTACCTGGAGGTTCAGGAGCAGCTCGAGGAACAGCAGGCGGAGCATCGGACGGCCCGCCGGGCGCTTGAAGATCTCGAAGAGCAATATTTAACCTTACAGCAGCAGAGCGAAGGTCATCAAGAGCAGTATCGTGCGCTGCAGCTCCGGCTGGAAGAACGGCAGGAGCAGTATCACGAGCTTCGGATGGAATATGATGACCACCAGGAGCTGTATCAGGAACTGCAGCAGGCGCATGACGCCAGAGCAGAGCAGCTGGCGGATTTGGAGCAGCAGCTGGAGGACAGCCGGGAAATGATCGGGCGCCTGCGGCAGCAGTCCGAGGAATATGCCCGCGACAACGGCACATTGCGCCAGCAGCAGGAGCAAGCTGAAGCACGGTTTGAAGAGCTGGAGCTTCAAGCCAAGGACGTTCAGGCTCAGTACGAAGAGCTGCAGCGGGTGAACCGGGCAGCTCAGGAGCAAAATGAACAGCTGCGGAGCCAAACCGAAGCCCAGCGCGAACAGTACAACAGCTTGAACCAGCAGTATCAAGGTTTGCAGCGGCAGTATGAGGAGCTGCAGCGCCAGGTGAAGGAGGCGCAGAGCCGCCAGGAGGATACCGAAATCGAATACCTGCTTCTGCTGGAGGAGAAAGAGGCCGCTGTGAAGAAGCTGGAGGAAGCATCGCTGCAGCTGGATGAAGCGGCCGACCGGGAGACCGAGCTGCGCAGACTGCTGCGCAGTGCCGAGCAATCCATGCAGTCTTATCAGGATAAGCTGAAGGATATGATGGACCAGCAGGAAGCGTGGGGCAGCCGGGAGCTGGAACTGCAAGAGGAGCTTGAGGCTTGGCAGCAGCAGATCGCTGCCGGCGAGCAGCAGCTTACCCGGATCCAGAGCGAGAAGGAGTCGGTCGCGGATGAGCTTCGCCAAGTGGGCGAAAGCTTTGAGCTGGTGACGCATCAATACCGCCTGCTGCAGGCAGAGCATGAGATTCAGCTGGAGAAGACCGGCAAGCTGGAGGAAGAGTACCGCTTGCTCAAGGACGAGTATTCCAAGCTGCAGACCGAATATAACGAGTGGATCGAGCTGATCGAACAGGATCAGAGCTGACTTCTAAAGACCACCCACATTTCACACCTAAATGAAAATCCCCTCGGAGTAAGCGGCAGGACGGATCATGCATCATCCTGAAGCATACTTCGAGGGGATTTTAACTTTTGGGTTCAAGTCTGCCTAACTTTTATTCCACAATGACTTTGGCAATCATGCCGGAATGTCCCGCTCCACAGAACACTGAGCAGGCCATTTCGAACGTGCCGGCTTTTTCCGGCGTGACGACCGCGGACTTGTTTTTACCGTCAAGCTGAAGTTCGAGACCCGGAATGAGAACGCCGTGGTTTCCCTCATCGTTTTCAAGCGTAATTTTGACAGGTACGCCCTTTTTGAGATGATATTCTTTTTGATCGAATGCATAGTTTGTCGCCTTGATCACCAATTCCTCGCTCGGGGCTGCACCGGTTTCGGTGACTCCGCTGCCCGATGCGGAATCGCCGCTCTTGGATTGTCCGCAAGCAGCCAGCACCAGAAGCAGCACGCAGGAAAGGACGACAGCCAGGGTCTTCTTCACTTGTGATCCTCCTTTATGTATACCTTCATCATTTTAATTGGTTCCATGCCTTATCATACCTTAAGTTGGATATGTCTGGGCGAGGCTCATTTGAAAAATTGGTGAACGCAGCACCCGTTGATTTTGCCGCGCCCAGGAAAAGGATCAGCTGGAAAAAAGATAGTGCTTATCTTGGATTTAAGATATAATGAGCATTGACGATGTACGAAGCCCGCAAATATTCTTGTTAAGAAGATTAGGGGAATGACATTCCAATGAATCGCACAGGGTTGATTTTGGAAGATTTATGGCATCGCAAAATATTGAACGCCTATTGGATCGTGACGCTGATGTTTTTCGCGGCGGAGGCGGTTCTGCTGCTGCTGGGCTGCATTCCTTCCGTGACCGCCGGGGACGGGCCGGAGGACTGGCTGCGTCTGGGCATCCCTGACGGCTGCATCCTGCTGCTCATGCTGGCGGCACAGACCTGGCTGCGATTCGAACCTAAATACCGGAAGCAGGTTGTGGTCGGCTGCGGATTTTTGCTCTCCTACCTGTTTTATTTCATCATTCAACCGATCGTGGACGGGGCACAGATGGCGCTCCTTCTGCCCGTTCTGATTTCCGTCGTTTATTTTGATCGCAAACTTCTATATGGCTTTGGCTCGTTAACGATCCTCCTGTACTGTCTCATCTATCTCACCGAACGCTCCCTTTATCAGAAACCCATTCAGGAATTCATCCAAATCCAAAGCGTGTTTATTGTCAGCATCATGATTGGTCATACGATTTTGGTCCGGGTCAAGGAATTTATGCGCCATCTGGAATCGGTCATGAAGTCGGAGCAGCAGCTCCTGGTGGAAAGAACGATATCGGACAAGCTGCTCAAAATCGATGCACTGACCGGGCTATACAATCACAAGGCGTTTCACGAATACCTGGAGGCTCTGCTGGAGCAATGTGAGAAGTATCAGCTTCCGCTGCAGCTGGCAATTATCGATATCGATAATTTTAAAAAGGTCAACGATAATTACGGGCATCGGGTGGGCGATGTCGTGCTGAAAGAGGTTGCTTCGAAGGTGATGTCGACGATGACGCCGAATGATTTTGCCGCCCGTTATGGCGGAGAGGAATTTGCCATTATTATGGCGGATAAGACATTGGAAGAAGCAGAACGCATGGCTGAGCAGCTGCGTGAACGGATCGCCAGAACCGAGCTGCCGCATACGGTGAAGCCGGTTACGGTGAGCATCGGACTTTGCAATTTTCAGCAGGGGGACGACAAGGAATCATTATTTCGAAAAGCGGACATGGCGCTGTACCAGGCCAAACGGACGGGAAAAAATAAAGTGGTGACCGCGGGTGAAGACGCAGCCGATTATGCCGGATAAAAAAGGAAAGACCCCTGTCCTTAGGCAGGGGTTTTCATTCGGGAATTGGTTTACCGCTTGTCCCTTCCGGCATTAAATGCGGACACCGGGATAAACAGGTCGATAATACCGATGACGAGGGCGGCGAGAATGGCGCCAAGGAGGGTAACTTCAACGCCGCTGACAATAAATTGGGCGATGTATATGACGAGGGCACTGACGATGAAACCGACGATCCCGCGTCCAAAGGGAGTAACCCTTTTGCCGAAGATTCCTTCAATAATCCACCCCAGCAGTGCGATAACCAAAGCGAGCAGCAGAGCGCTCCAGAACCCTCCGACGGAAAACTGGGGAACGATCCAGCCTACGATCAGCAGGACGATGGCAGACACGATAAAGCGAACGACATGACCCAGAAAATGCATGCAACTGGCCTCCTTTACACATGGATACTGTGTTATGCAAACCTTATTATATTCAATTTTCGCCATGTTATGTATGGAATGATTTAGCGCTCAAAATGGCGAAGCGGCAAACATTTCGTATATAATAAAGGCATTGCACGAGAGGAGTAGTGAATACTGTTGGACGACAAGATTTTGCATACGCTCGAATACCGCAAGATTTTAGATAAATGCGCTGCCTATACCCAAACTTCGATGGGGAGGGAAGCGGCCGAGTCCTTGAAGCCCGATACCGATCTGGAATCGGTAAAGCGTTTGCTTCAGGCAACCGACGAAGCGTATACCGTGGACCGTCTGAAGGGAAATCCGTCCTTCGGCGGCATCACGGACATCGCCGCTCCGCTGAAGCGCGCCAGAATCGGCGGCACCTTAAGCCCGCACGAGCTGCTGGCCATCGGCAACACCGTGAACGGTTCGAGACGGATCAAGCGGTTCATCGCGAATGTTCACGAGGACGAGCCGATTCCCCTGCTGGAGGGGATCAGTGAAAATTTATCCGAGCAGAAGCCGCTGGAAGATGCCATTAAAGCATGCATCGACGAAAGCGCCGAGGTGCTCGATTCCGCCAGTCCGGGGCTTGCCCAGGTTCGGCGGGAGCTGAGATCTGGCGAGGTGCGGATCCGGGAGAAGCTCGATTCGATGATCCGTTCCTCCAGCGTGGCCAAAATGCTGCAGGACCAGCTCATTACGATCCGGGGGGACCGGTTTGTCATTCCGGTTAAAGCGGAATACCGTTCGTATTTCGGCGGGATCGTGCATGATCAGTCCGGTTCGGGGGCGACGCTCTTTATTGAGCCGGAATCGATCGTGGCGATGAACAACAAGCTGCGCGAAACCCGGATGAAGGAAGAACGCGAAATTGAAATTATTTTGCAAAAGCTGACGGCGCTCGTCGGTGAACAAGCGGATCTTCTTCTGCTCGATATCGATCTGCTGGGTCAGCTCGACTTTATATTTGCCAAGGGGCGTCTGGCGCATGTCATGAAGGCCAGCCAGCCGAGAATGAACGACCGGGGATACTTGAAGCTGAAGAAAGGACGCCATCCGCTGATCGATATGGAGAAGGTTGTGCCGATCGACGTGGAATTGGGCAACTCGTACACTTCCATTATCGTGACCGGGCCGAATACCGGCGGTAAGACCGTCACGCTGAAGACGATCGGATTGCTGAGCCTGATGGCGATGTCCGGTCTGTTCGTTCCCGCGGAGGAAGGAAGCCAGCTCTGCGTGTTCGATGCCATTTACGCCGATATCGGGGACGAGCAGAGCATCGAACAGAGCTTGAGTACGTTCTCCAGCCATATGACCAATATTATCCGCATTTTGAACCATATGACGCCGAAGAGTCTGGTGCTGCTTGACGAAGTGGGGGCCGGGACTGATCCGGCGGAAGGCTCGGCGCTCGCTATTTCCATTCTGGAGCATATCCACAGCCTGGGCTGCCGGATGGTGGCTACTACCCACTACAGCGAACTCAAGGCTTATGCCTATGAACGCAAAGGCGTCATCAACGCAAGCATGGAATTTGACGTCAACACGCTGAGTCCGACTTACCGGCTCCTCGTCGGCGTTCCGGGACGAAGCAACGCGTTTGCGATTGCGGAGCGGCTCGGACTTCCGCAGGTGATCCTGGATTATGCTCGCGGGGAAGTGAAAGAGGAAGATCAGCGCGTCGAGCATATGATCGCCTCCCTCGAGGAAAACCGGCTGGGCGCCGAAAACGAACGTGAGAAGGCCGAGAAACTGCGCCAGGAAATGGAGCAGCTCCGAAGCCGGCACCAGCAGGAGCTCGAGAAGCTCGAGGAGCAGCGCGACCGGCTGATCGAGAAGGCCCGGGGCGAGGCCAAGGAAGTCATTGCCAAAGCCCGCCGCGAAGCGGAGCAGATCATCGCCGATCTGCGGCAGCTGGCCAAAGAGGAAGGGGCTTCGGTCAAGGAGCATAAGCTGATCGCTGCCCGCCGGCAGCTGGATGAGGCTGAGCCGCAGCAGCGCAAGAAGGGAGCGGCCAAACCGAAGGCCAAGGCCCCGCGCCAGATCGAGCCCGGCGATGAAGTCATGGTCTACAGCCTGAACCAGAAGGGCAATGTCGTGGAGCTGTCCGGCGCGAAGGAGGCCGTGGTGCAGCTCGGCATCATGAAGATGAAGGTCAGCCTGGACGACCTCGAGCTGGTGAATGCGAACAAACCGGCCGAGAAGCAGGTGCAGCGGCATGCGACTACGGTCAAGCGCACGCGGGATGACAACATCCGCAGCGAGCTGGATCTGCGGGGCGCGAATCTGGAAGAGGCGCTGATCGAAGTCGACCGTTTTATCGATGAAGCGTTTTTGGGCAACCTCGGCCAAGTATACCTGATTCACGGGAAAGGCACGGGAATTTTGAGACAGGGAATCTCGGAATATCTCCGTAAGCACAAGCATATTAAAAGTTACCGTCTGGGAAATTACGGCGAAGGCGGAACCGGTGTGACGGTGGTTGAGCTTAAATAATATGGGTGTGAGCCTGAATTTCAGCCGGGAACAGGGGGATGTTGGGAGTGAAGAACGGGGCTGATCTGCTGTTGGCCTATCCGATCGGTACGCTGATTGGTTATTTTTCGGTAGCGATTCTGGGCTTGATCGTCTTTCTGTACTGTTTTGAAATCGTGGCGAGGTACAAGTGCTGGGATGAAATCGGACGAGGCAATATTGCTGCCGCTTTGGCTACCGGAGGCAAAATTTTCGGCCTTTGCAATGTGCTGAGGTACAGCATCGAGTCCAAAACGTCGATTTATGACATGATGAAGTGGGCCTTCTACGGCTTTCTGCTGCTGTTTATCGCCTACCTGCTGTACGAATTTTTAACCCCGGTGTTTTCCGTGGACGAAGAAATTAAACGGGATAACCGGGCGGTCGGCCTGATCTCTATGCTGATCCCGGTGTCCCTTTCATATGTGATTGGAGCCTGTTTAATGTAGGAGGAACACATGAAAAATTTGGCGAGGATTTTGTTCGTCGCTGCGGTCGCCTTCTTTGTTGTGGGCGTCGTATATTTGATGAAACATTAAGGAGATGGATCATATGGAAACTACCGTTTGCCCTTGGTGCCAGACGGAAATCGTATGGGACGAGGAACTGGGCCCCGAGGAGGAATGCCCTTACTGCCACAATGAGCTGAAAGGTTACCGGACGCTGAGCATCCAGCTGGGTGCGGATGAAGAGGAAGCGGACGTAGACGAAGAGCATGATGGAATCGAAGGTACGGATTGGGAGCTTCCTGAGGATGACGATAAAGCCGTTCCTTTTTGGAATGAGGAAGACATGCAGCAGCTGCCTCCGTCGATCCGGACGCTCGATAAGTATGAGGACAGCCATGACCTCATGAACTACGAGGAGACAGTGGAGCAAATTCTGGATGAGCAGGAGGAAGTGCCGGAATGCCCGAAATGCCGGGATTATATGGTGCTTGCCGGCACGCATCAAGTGGGAGACCAATTTCAGCCCGCGGCTTTCGGCGTGCTCCAAGGTCCGGTATTGACTCCGCCTTTTCAAGTTCAAATGTATATTTGCACGGGATGCTTCCATGTCGAATACAATCTGGCCGAGGAAGACCGGCTGCGGATGGTCGACCACTTGAGCCAAGAGAAGAAGAATTCGTAAATAAAGCAAACCGACCGATGATTTGCCCCCTTTTAGGGAACTACTAATGAGGTAGACCCGGATATGAAGGGGGTAATTATGAAATCAAAATCATCTGCGCGGCTGAACCGGCAAACTATACTGCTGCTTGCCGTTAACGGGCTGATCGTTTTATCCGGCGCCTTGTCGGGCACGTTTCTCAACGTATATTTATGGAAAAGCAAACAGGATTACGCGATGATCGGATGGTTTACCGTCGCCCAGCAGCTGGCCGTCGGGCTCACCTTTTGGCTGGCAGGCAAATGGGTGAAGGAGTATAACAAAATGAACGCCCTCAGGCTGGGGATCGGGCTGACGGGCCTTTTTTATTTGCTGGTTCTGTGGGTTGGGGAAAAGGCAATTTATTATATATGGCCGCTCGGGATACTGCTCGGGATTGCGATCGGGCTGTTCTGGATTGCTTTTAACGTGGTGTATTTCGAAGTCACCGATCCTGAGAACCGGGACCTGTTTAACGGGTGGGTCGGCCTGCTCGGCTCCATTACGGGTATTGTCGGGCCCTGGTTTTCCGGCCTGCTGATTTCCATGCTGAAGGGCGACCGGGGGTATCGTATCATTTTTACGACGTCCCTGATCATTTATGCCCTCGGCGTGGTGCTGAGCTTCTTTTTGAAAAAGAGGAAAAAGGGCGGAACCTATGCCTGGCTCGAGCCTGTGAAGCAGCTGAAGGACAAAGGCAGCCCCTGGCGGCTCATGGCCCCGGGTCTGGCGGCGCAGGGGATTCGGGAAGGGGTGTTCGCCTTTCTGATCAATCTCCTTGTGTTTGTTGCCACGAAGCAGGAGTCGAAGCTGGGGCAGTTCTCGCTCATTACGTCCGCAGTATCCCTGGCCACGTACTGGCTGGCAGGCAAATGGTTCAAACCGGCCTATCGGAGCGCGGGCATGCTGGTGGGCGCCCTGCTGCTGTGGGTAGTCATGGTACCGCTTATCTGGAAGGTCAATTATTTTACACTGCTGCTGCTCGGCATAGGTACGGCTATTTTTATGCCGCTGTACATCCTTCCGATGGTCTCATCCGGTTTCGACTTGATGGGAACCAGTGACGAAAACGTGGAAAAGCGGGTCGAGCTGGTCGTTCTGCGTGAGCTCAGTCTGATGGTCGGCCGCCTTCTCGGTACGATGATATTCATCATCGTGCTGTCCTTCAGCAAAGACCAGAGCACCATAACCGTGCTGATGCTCGTGCTTGGCGCATCACCGATCCTCAGCTGGATCTGCGTGAGACGGCTGCTCAAGCCGGGGAAATCGGCACGCACTTGAACAATCGTGTTACACAGCAAATCCCCTGATTCCTTCATTCGGAGTCAGGGGATTTTTCTGTAGGGAAGAGATTGAACTTACGGAAGCCCAACCTGGCTGCAAGGTTTAAGATTTATCTGCCGATCAGGAGCCGGGAACCTGAGCATTGGGGGACGGTTTAGAGGTCCGCTCCAGTGAGAAAATTTCCAGCTCGGGGCGCGTTTTCCCGCAAAGGACATCGCTCAGCAGATCCGCCGCAATCATGCAGTAGACCGTCCCGTTGCCGCCATAGGCTTCAATAAAATAACTATGAGGAAACCGGGAATGCGGCCCGATCATGGGCAGTCCGTCGTGGGTGAGCCCGAACAGGGAAGCCCATGCATAGTCGACTTGGATGTCGGCGTAACGGGGGAAAAGGGCCTTAATCTCGTTCAGCAGCATTTCGCTTTTATGCCGGATTCTTCCTTCCCTCTCCTCCGGATCGACCGGATGCTCGTCCAGACCCCCTGCTACGATACGGTTGTCCGGGGTGGTCCGCATATAAAGGTACGGCCGTGCCGTCTCCCAGATGAGGCAGCGCTCGTGCCAACCGGTAAAATTGGGTACGGGGCTCGTGACGATCGCATAGGTCGTCTGAAGCAGCGCATTGCGGTCCGGTTTCTCTTCCTGTGTTTCATAGCCGCCCGCATGGACGACTTTACGGGCGAAGATCCGGCCGGTGCGCGTATAACAAACCACGCCGTCTTCTTCATATTCCAAATGAATGACCGGGCTGTTTTCGTACACCCGTACCCCATAATCCGCCGCATATTGAACGAGGGCGTGCACAAACCGGAAAGGGTTGACTTCGGCATCGCCGCTCGTATACAACGCCGCGGGCTTGGAGAAGGGGAACCGCGAAGCGATATCGGACGAATCCCAATATGACGTTTCAAAACCGTGCTTGCGTAGAGTTTCGTGTTCCTCTTTCAGGTAAGCCACATCCTCCTCGGTGCTCGCGTAATACAAGCTGTTTCGGGGAATAAGCTCGGGTTCAAGCTTGAGGCCGCCGGCGGCTTCTTTCAGTTTGCGCATTGCCTCCCTGCACATTTGATAAAAGGTAATACCGGTCTGCTCACCAAACGTATGAATGATGGAAGTCAGCGATTTATCATTGAAACTTTGGAGCAGGCCTGTGTTGGCCGATGAGCTCCCCTCGGCGATCCGGCCCTTTTCCACCAGCACGGTCTGAAGATTCAGCCCGGCCAGTTTGTGTGCGAGAAGGGCTCCGCCCATACCGCCGCCAATGATCAATACGTCGCAGGACAGATGTTCCGTAAGTTCCGGATAGGCGGGTGCCGGATTCAGCGTCGACGGCCAAGCTAAGTTTCCTTTATTCAAAATCATATGTCTTTCGCCCCTTATCGGTAGTATTCAAAGTATTCGCTCCATCTGGGCAATTTATAGCTTGCTCCAGACGGAATCGACGGATGAAGCAGATCATGCCTGACAATACATAGAAAACCTCTCCTGGGACATAATACGGACTGAGTTAAGATATCCAGAGGAGGAATACCGATGCAGTCCAATCAAATGCAGGCGATCACCGGCAAAGAGCTGGAATATATCGTCGATTCGATTTCCAATGAGGATTTGCTGATCAAGCAGTGTGCGGCAACGGCCGCAGCTACGCAGAACCCGACGATTCAGCAGGCGTGCCAGCAATACATCCGGTCGATGGACCACCATATCGATTTACTCGTACAGGCCATTCAGCAGCACCAGCCGCTGGCGCCGACGAGTCCCCAACAATGATCGCTTAGGAGGCGTGCACAATGTATTATCAAACTTCCAGTAACTCGCAATTCATGCAGGACGAGGATCTGCTGTACACCATTCTGGCCGATCTGAAAAGAACGGTCCGCGAATACACCACGGCAACGACGGAATCCTCGTGCCCGACCGTGCGGCAATTGTTTACGCAGCTGACGAACGATACGCTCCGCATGCAGGGAGAATTATACAATCTGATGAAGCAGCTGAATATGTACTCTACGTCATCCAAGGCGCTTCGCCAAGATGTGGACAAGTCGATTCAGGATGCGCGAAATTTGCAGCAAAAGAACCGTCAGTTCGTGCAGCAAAAAACAAGCAGCATGGGCCAATATGCCCAGGCATCCAATCCGTACCAGCAGCAGCAAAGCTCCCAAAACCCGTATTACATGTAATTTGCCAGAGGTGCAGGCGCCGTTTAGTTCTCATGTGCGGCGTCACCAAGCGGATAACAATAAGTACCCAAAATCCTGCTTCTATGAAGCATGGACCCATTTTGCCGTCTCCATTTCGGCCCACGCCGGGGAGACGGTTTTGCTTTGCATGCATGATAATTTCATGTAATATTAGTATTAATCTCGAACCCGGGTCCTTTGTCGTAATAGTGAAGAAGGCCCGTGGAACAAGCGCTGGAGGATGCTGTATGAAACAACTGACGGATTTGAAACTGAAGGTCCTCGACCTGTTGAACGAAGACGCGAGACGGTCCCCGGCCCTGCTGGCAACGCTCATCGGTGTTGAAGAGGAAGCGGTCAAGGAAGCGATCGCGGAGCTGGAACAAGACCATGTCATCGTAAAATATGCGGCGGTCGTGAACTGGAGCAAGATTGAAGACGAGACGGTAACCGCCTTGATCGAAGTGCAGATAACGCCCGAGCGCGGGCGGGGCTTTGAAGGGATCGCGGAGCGGATCTATTTGTATCCGCAGGTCAAATCCGTGTATCTCATGTCGGGAGCCTACGACCTTCTTGTGGAAGTGGAAGGGCGCAACCTGCGGGAAGTGGCCAACTTCGTTTCCGAGAAGCTGTCGCCAATTGACTCGGTATTGTCGACGAAGACAAATTTCATTTTGAAGAAATATAAGCAGGACGGAATTATTTTTGAAGACCGTGAAGAAGATAACCGTCTCATGATCTCACCGTAAAGGAAGATGTGTCATGATCGTGAATGAAGAAACGAAGAAACAGCAGAATTCGAAATCGATGCAATCGTATTTGGCTCCTTTGGTCCGCGATATTCCGCCATCCGGAATCCGCCGATTTTTTGACCTGGCCGAAGGAAGCAAGGACATTATTACACTGGGCGTAGGGGAACCGGACTTCACGACTCCATGGCATGTGAGAGAAGCCTGCGTATATTCCCTTGAGCGGGGGCGCACGGCCTACACTTCCAACGCCGGGATGATCGAACTCCGGGAAGCTATCGCCCAGTATTTGAATGACAGCTTTCAGGTCTCCTACCAGCCGTCCAATCAGATTCTAGTGACCGTTGGCGGCAGCGAGGCGATCGATCTGGCGCTGCGTGCGCTGATCGTGCCTGGGGACGAGATTCTTATCCCCGAGCCCTGCTACGTATCCTACTCCCCGATCACCTCGATCGGCGGCGGGGTTCCGGTTGGCATCGAGACGTTCGCAGAGAACGACTTCAAGCTGACGGCAGAGGCACTTGAGGCCAAAATCACACCGAAGTCCAAGGTGCTGATTTTATGCTACCCGAGCAATCCGACCGGCGCCATCATGACGTATGAGGACTGGCTGCCGATCGCCAAAGTGGTGGAGAAGCATGATTTGATCGTCATTTCCGACGAGATCTATGCCGAACTGACATATACGCAAAAGCATGTCAGCTTTGCCTCGATTCCCGGCATGATGGACCGGACGGTTCTGGTCAGCGGCTTTTCCAAGGCGTTCGCCATGACCGGCTGGCGTATGGGCTATGCCTGCGCCCATCCCGACCTGATCGCCGCCATGCTGAAGATTCACCAGTACACAGTGATGTGCGCGCCGGTGATGGGGCAGGTTGCCGCGCTGGAGGCGCTGACCAACGGGCTGGAAGAAAAGGACCGGATGATCGAGTCCTACAATCAGCGGCGCCGTTTGATCGTGCAGGGCTTCGTCGATATCGGACTGCCGTGTCATGAGCCGCAAGGTGCCTTTTATGCTTTCCCTAGCATCGCTGAGACCGGGCTGTCCTCGGATGAATTCGCCCAGCGCCTGCTGATGGAAGCAAAGGTTGCCGCAGTGCCTGGAACGGCCTTCGGACAAGGGGGAGAAGGCTTTCTCCGCTGCTCGTACGCCACCTCCGTCGCCCAACTGACTGAGGCTCTGGAGCGTATTGGAGAATTTGTCCACAAACTGAAAACCAGCTGAACAATAATTCCCTGTTTCTAGTAGAATTTAACATAAATTTCACTTTTATTTATTTATTTGTATGTTATAATTCTATTTTGGGAGCAAAAATTGACTTGCCAAGGAGGGATGACCTTGTTTTGCGCTGAATACGATTTGCCTGCATTCCGCGGACATTACGCAGCTGAAGGCAGCAATAATGTAAAATGGTCAACCAAAACGACAGATCAGACGAAAACTTTATCCTTGGAAGACGAAATCATGATGCTCCGCAAAAAAATGGAACAGATCTTTATGCAGGAACAGTCTTTTACATCGGAAATCGTAATCGAAATCAGCAGTTTGCTGGATTTGAAAATAAACGAATATATGAAAAGCTGCCCGAAGAAGAAGTCTTAATCGGCAGGCGGAAGACCCCGGAACGGGGTCTTCTTTTTTTCTCTCATCAGGTTGTGATATATTGAACCTATCGGAGAAAAGGGGGAGCAGGAGTTGAAGGTATACGGGAAGCTGGCGCTGCTGGTTGTCTTTGCCGTTTTATTGCTGACGGGCTGCGGCAAGGGAGATAAAAACGCGTTATCGGTCTTTATGATTGACAATCAATCCGATCCGTCTCAGGTGTATGAGAAGGTGCAGGACAAGCTTCAGGAAGTGATGGGGCCCGACCTGAAGGTCAAAGTATCGGCAAGTCCGATTTATAACCCGGAGAAGCTGATGGTTGAATATGCTGCCGGCGGGCATGACATCATTTTTCTGCCGGAGGACGATATGAAAAATTACGCCAAAATGGGCGGTCATACCGTGCTCGATTCGTATTTTGACCCGAAAAAATATCCGGATGGCGTGTTCGCGAGCAACGAGGAAAAAGAAGACGGCACGACGGATACGACCGAGCATCTGTACGGCATTCCTGTCCGTGAAATGAAATTTTTCAAAGACCAGAAATACGTTCCGGAGAAGCTGTACGCCACGATCCCGATCTCGGCCAAGTCGGTCGACAATGCGGTAAAGGCGCTCAAGGCATTGACGGAGTAAAGAAGCCAGCACAGGGGACGCGGCTTCCGCGATTCCTTTGATGTATGATATAACGCGATAAAGGGGAGAAGAAGCTGGTGAGAATCTACACACGCACAGGCGATGAAGGCGAAACGTCCGTCATTGGCGGGCGCGTTCTGAAGGACGACCTTCAGGTCGAGGCCTACGGCACGATTGACGAGCTGAACTGCTTTGTGGGCCAGGCGATCAGCCTAATGGAAGCGGAGTCATTGCAGGACCTGAAAGAAAATATGATCGAGATTCAGCATGAACTGTTTGACTGCGGCTCCGATCTGGCATTTGTGAAGCTGAGCGAGAGCAAATACAAGGTCGGTCCCGACAAAGTGACGCGGCTCGAGCAGTGGATGGATGCTTACATGGAGGAGACGCCAGAGCTGGAGCGCTTTATTCTGCCTGGAGGCACCCTGCTGGCATCCACGCTGCATGTATGCCGCACGGTCTGCCGCCGCGCAGAGCGCAGAGTCGTGACGCTGGGGCGGGAGAAAGAAATTAATCCCGACGTGCGCAGGTATTTGAACCGTCTGTCAGACTACTTCTTCGTTGTGGCCCGGACGGCCAACGCCCGGAGCGGCGTGGCGGATATCGAATACGTGCGCAGTAAAAAGGTATTTGGACGGAAAAAATGAGCGAATACTATCCCCCGATTTCATATACCGTTCCGCCTTCGGAAGACGGGTGGCTGCTGAAGACGATTCTGCAGAAGAGACTCCACGTATCCCGCAAGCTGCAGTCCCGCCTGAAGCTGACGGAACAGGGGATTACCGTGAATGGCCAAAGAGTGTACATCAGCGTTCCGGTCAGGGATGGGGATGTGGTGGAAATCCGGATGGAGAAAGAAATTTCGGATGATATTCTGCCAGAGCCCATTCCTTTTCGCATTTTGTACGAGGATGAGCACCTGCTGATCGTGAACAAGGAAGCCGGCATCATCGTGCATCCGACGCACGGACACTATACGGGAACCTTGGCGAACGGCGTGGTTCACTATTGGCGGGACAAGGGCGAGGCGTACCGCTTTCGAGCCGTGCATCGGCTGGACCAGGAAACTTCGGGCGTCATCGCTATCGCCAAAAATCCGTATGTCCACCAGCATATTTCGGAGCAAATGATCGCAAACGAGGTGGACAAAAGGTACCTGGCCCTCGTTCATGGCGTTCCGTCTCCGGAAGAAGGGGCGGTGAACGGACCGATCGACCGCGACCCGGAAGAGCCGCATCGGCGTATCGTCACGCCTGACGGGTATCCGTCGCTGACGCGGTATAAGGTCGTTGAGGCGTACGGCTCGTCTTCTTCGCTCGTCCAGCTGAAGCTGGAAACGGGCAGAACCCACCAGATCCGCGTCCATATGACCAGCATCGGCTGCCCGCTGATCGGCGATAAGCTGTACCGGCATCCGGTCTACCGGATGCTTCCGCCTGAGGAAGAGGGGGCCCCGGAGACCGTCCTGCCGCAGGGATTAACCCCCTCCGAGCGGACCGTGGTGCTGCTGGATCACAGCATTTCGCGGCAGGCGCTCCACGCCTGGGAGCTGTCCTTCCAGCATCCCGTCACCCGGGAGCGGATGACCTTTCAGGCACCGCTGCCGCCCGACATGACCCGCCTGATTGCCGAGGCGAAGCAACATGAACTTGATCAATGAAAAGAGTGAGCAACGATGAGCAAATTGAAAGTATACCATTATCCCAAATGCGGTACGTGCCGCAGTGCGGTTAAATGGCTGGAAGCGCACGGCCACGAGCTGGAGCTCCAGCATTTATGGGAGGAGCCGCCGGCTCCGGACGAGCTGTCCCGCTTGGTCGAGAAGAGCGGGCTTGATTTGAAGAAGTTTTTTAATACCAGCGGAGAGGCGTACAAGGAGCTGGGTCTGAAGGACAAGCTGCCGGCCATGAGCCGGGAAGAGCAGATCAAGCTGCTGTCCAGTAACGGCCGGTTGATCAAACGTCCGATCGTAACCGACGGCAGCAAGGTGACGGTCGGCTTTAAAGAGGACATGTACGAGGAAAACTGGGCGTAGCCTGGGATTCCGTAAAAAAAACGGTGGCGTGACCGTCAGGGGAGGGTCCTAGGATTTCCCTGAGGCTTTGCCACCGTTTTGTTTTGCGTTCGAAGATCTATTCCGAAGGGAGCTCTACCCATTGGTAGGGCGTTTCCATCGCCTTGAAGCCCTGTTCGATGATCGTGATGATCGCTACCGTCTCGGCCGGATCGACAGGCGGAACGCCGGTTTCGAAGAAGCGGACGAGCGCCCCAGCGAACAGCCCGAAATAATCGGAGTCCGCTTTCAGCATGTTCGTCTCACCGAATGTATAGCTGACCGTCAGCGAAAAGGGACATCCCCCGCCGAGATGATGGATCTCGGCCTGGCGGCCCCCGCTGAATCCGATCAGCCACGATGGGGCGTGAGGCGTTCCGGTATACATCATCCGGCGGACGCCGGGGCCCAGCAGCGAGACGATCGGTTCGATCTGGTGGATCGAATAGTTGTCGTACCGCCCCGGCCCGAAGCTGATGATGTTCTCGATGCCGGCGCGCTCGGCCCCGGCGTACTCCGCGGCGAAGCGAAGCGCCGAGCTGGAGAACAGCGGCGTCCCGTGCTGCTCAGCTAGTTTGAACAGGCGCCGAGCGGTTTGGCGGTCCGGGGCAAAGGTTTTGTCAATATAGGTAGGCTTGCCGGATTGAAGCGGAAGCTGGGCGAGCGGCTCGTGGTACTGCGGATGGTCGGGCGAAAGGACAATGATGTAGTCGCTTCGATCCACGACCTCGGCAATCGAAGGGAGCAGTTCGATCCCTTTGTCTTCACTCCACTGAACGTTGGTGCGCCCGGAAGGCGAATCGGCCATTCCATAGGCATAGGCCACCTTCATGGTGCCGCCCGATGCCTGTTCAATCCACTTCGGATAATGCTCGGCATGCCATTCATCGAGGTAATAATCGATAAAACCGATCGTTTTCAAGCAGCAATCCCCCTCAGTCGCTTATTACAGCTCGATCTCCCGGCGCTGCTCGGAAGAGTCGTAGATCGCCTGAATCATCTTGGAGGTGACGATGACGGTATCGATATGGGAGGGCAGCTTTACGCCGGTCTGGATGCATTCGAGAAAGCCGTTGATTTCGTTTTCGAAATGGTCGCTCGATGAATACTTGGGCTTCGTTTCCAGCAAAGCTCCGTCCTTGGCCCCGTAAATGGTGAAGTCGCCTCCGTATTGTAGGCGGATCCCTGCTTTGTCGCCCAGAAAATCGATGTAGGTTTCGGGCGTGCCGATGTTCTGCGCCCAGGCGCCGTTGATCGTAATGCCTGGCCCTTCGGTGCGGATCATGGCCGTGACAAAGTCATCGACATCATACGTACCGGCGTAATTCGGGGGTCCTGCCCACATGTTCAGGTAGGCGTAATTCGGCAGGTCCCGACCCAGCTTGGAGTAGGCCTGGCCGGATACCGTCAACGGGCGCGGATCGCCGGCGCAGTACATGACGATGTCCAGATAATGGACGCCCCAATCGATAAGGACGCCCCCGCCGGCAATTGATTTGGTGGTAAACGCGCCGCCAAGTCCCGGAATGGAGCGGTGAGCGCGGAAGCTTGCATAGATATGGTACAGTTCGCCAAGCTCGCCGCTTTCGATCAGGTTTTTGATCATGTTCACGCTTTTGTTGAACCGGTTCACGACCCCGATATTCAGCACTTTGCCCGTTTCGTGCTGCACTTTCTGCATCTCCAGCGCTTCCGCGTAGGTGCGGGCCGCAGGCTTTTCGCACAGGACATGCTTGCCCGCCCGCAAAAAATCGATGGAGATGGCGGCATGAGCATCGTTAGGGGTACATACGGAGACGGCATCGATCTCGGGATCGTCCAGAATGTCACGGTAATTTTCCACGGCGGTGCCGCATTCATAATCCTTGACCGCCTGCTCCGCCTTCTTCTTGTCCGAGTCGCAAAAATATTTGATTTCGGCGTCCGGATGTTTCAAATAGTTGGGGATATGCGCCGCTCTGGCAATGGTCCCGCAGCCGATGACAGCAACCTTGATCGTTTTTCCCATATTCATTCCTCCTGCTTGTTAGGTGGGTTTATCCTTTTCAAGATTCGATATTTGGAGAATAACTCCTGCCGGATAATTCAGGATGAAGGGAGATCTTCTTCACAAATTTTATGTTACAGGCTGTCTGGTTTATGACTTGAACGGGCGGGACAAAAAGGCAGGAATAAGCCGGGAATGGTGATATCAGGAAGGGCCTCATGCCCTGGCGGATATGCTATACTAGAGGAAGCAGTGCCGAACCTTGGAATCCAGGGGAAACAGGCAGACAAGGGGAGAAACAAGAAGTGACAGCAAATGAACAACGCCAATCCGTGATGCTCGTGGATGGCATGGCCTTATTATTCAGAGCTTATTTCGCGACCGCGTCCAGCGGCTACATTCGCCGCACGAAGGCGGGGGTTCCGACAAACGCGATCTACGGCTTTATTCGTTATTTTTGGGATGCAGTGCAAACGTTTAATCCGACCCATGTGGTCTGCTGCTGGGATCTCGGCGGCGGTACGTTCCGCGGACAGCAGTTTGCCGCTTACAAGGGCAACCGTCCGGACGCCCCAGACGATCTGATTCCGCAGTTTTCGATGATCCGCGACGTGATGGACAGCCTCGGCGTTCCGAATATCAGCGCGGAAGGGTATGAAGCGGACGACTGCATCGGGACGCTGGCCGACCAGTTCGGACGGGAGATGGACGTGATGGTCCTGTCCGGCGATAACGATTTGCTGCAGCTCGTCAGCGATCGGACGACGGTCATTATTATGAAAAAAGGGCACGGCAATTATAAGGTGTATACACCGGAATCCCTGTATGAAGAGAAGCAGCTGCGCCCGCGGCAGATTATCGACGTGAAGGCGCTCATGGGCGATACGAGCGACAACTACCCCGGCGTGAAGGGCATCGGCGAGAAAACAGCGATCAAGCTTGTGCAGGAATACGAATCCGTTGAAGGGATTCTCGAAAATCTGGACCAGCTGTCCAAGAGCGTCCGCGCCAAGATCGAGGCCGACCTTGACATGCTGCACCTGTCGCGCAAGCTGGCCGAGATTCACTGCTGCGTGCCCGTCGCCTGCTCGCTGGATGTGTGCCAGCTGTCTCTTGATCACCATCAGGTGATCAGCAAGTTTGAAGAACTGGAAATGAAGAGCCTGTGTTCTCTAATGGGACTGGCCATCGGCTAACGAATGCAGAGTGCTGGCGTTTGTAGAAGCGCCGGCTCTTTTGTGCTCTATTCGATTGACTTTCAAGGATTAACTGGGCTATAATGCCCGTGATTGTTTTGATATAAAGATAGAAGGTATATGGCATTTATACAGGGCTGGGGAGGCCCGCTGCAGGAGGGAACGACTACAATGAGTCTATTAGGAGCAATTGAAGCAGGGGGAACGAAATTCGTATGCGGAATCGGCCAAGAGGACGGTACCGTTGTGGAACGGATCAGCTTCCCGACAACGACGCCGGAGGAAACGATGGCCCAGGTGGTCGATTTCTTTAAGGGCAAAGACATCGCGGCGATCGGAGCAGGTTCATTCGGGCCGATTGACCCGGTAAAGGGAAGTCCTACATACGGACGGATTACGACGACGCCGAAACCTTATTGGAGCAATTTCGATATGGTCGGACATTTGCATTCGCACTTCGATCTGCCGATCGAATTTGATACCGATGTGAACGGGGCCGCCTTGGGCGAAGCGACTTGGGGAGCAGCCCAGGGGCTCGAAAGCTGCCTGTACATTACCGTTGGCACGGGCATCGGCGCCGGTGCGGTTGTGGGCGGCGAGCTGATCCATGGCCTGTCTCATCCGGAAATGGGACATATTCTGGTCCGCCGTCATCCGGAGGACAAATTCGAAGGCTTCTGCCCATATCATGGGGATTGCCTGGAGGGGCTGGCAGCCGGACCTTCCTTGTCCAAACGCTGGGGCGTTCCGGGTGCGGAATTGACGCCGGACCATCCGGCTTGGGCGATGGAAGCTTACTATCTCGCTCAGGCGTTGATGAACTACATTTTGATCCTGTCTCCGCAAAAAATCGTTATGGGCGGCGGCGTCATGAAACAGCTGCAGCTGTTCCCGCTGATTCATGCCGAGCTGCGCAAACAGCTGAACGGCTACGTACAGGTTCCAGCCATCATGGACGATATCGAGAATTACATCGTTCCGCCGCAGCTTGGCGACAACGCCGGCCTGTGCGGCGCGCTCGCGCTCGCCAAGAAAGCGCTGGCGGCGGGTTAAGATTAAGGCTCATACCAAATAGCAGGCTTTCATGTGGTGGCTTGCATCGAAAAAAAGGAAAGAGGGCTGAAAAGCCCTCTTTTTCGCATTTATGCCGAATGAAAATGAGATTCCTCCCTGGATCATTTCGGTCATCGTCGTTCCTGCAGTGATCACATTGGCCCTATGTCTTTCGCGCCGTATTCACTCGCAGCCGTTTGCTAATAAAATTGGTCGCAGAGCTTTTTACACTTGAAAAAGAAAAATAACAGAAATTATAAGTTTAGCCCCGTGAATTGTAAATAATTACGGGTTTTTTATGTTTTCTGAACGGATACAGATGGGTGAAACTGGACGCGTAATGTCTAAATCATGAAGTTGATAATTGATAATTATTATGTTAAATTTATATTAGTTAGTTTGATGGACGAACTAATATCGATTTCAAAAGTTAACCCAGGGGAAAAAAATAATGAGCCGGATGATTTGTGAAAATGTAAGGGCTTTTATTTGGTTTCGTATAATTTTTCCCCTACGAATTGAGAAGATTAACTTGAGTTTAGAAGTTTAGTGAAGTGAAAAGCAGATCTAATGTGTTGGTAAAATTTACATCTTAGAAGGAGTTTTCATCATGAGTGATAACACAAATGAAGTTCAGCAAAATGAGTATCACAAGCTTAGTCTTGCTGAACGTCTTGGCTATGGTTTTGGAGACTTTGCTCAAAACCTTGTCTTTGGTACAGTGGGAGGCTTCCTTGCCCTCTATATGACGACGGTCAATGCTATCGGTACAGCAACAGCAGGTTTTATCTTCGCCATAGTCCGGATCATCAATGTTATCTGGGATCCAATGGTCGGTACCTTTGTCGATAAACGCACATCAAAAGCAGGCAAATATCGTCCTTGGCTACTTCGTGCAGGCATTCCGCTCGTTATTTTGGCTGCGCTGCTGTTTGCGCCGATTCCTGGGATTCGCGACTCTGTGCCCTATGCCTTCATTACTTATCTCTTGCTTGACTTGGTTTATTCCGTCGTCAATATTCCTTACGGTTCGTTGAACGCTTCATTGACCCGCGATCCTAAATCTGTTGACCAAATCACAACGACGCGTATGATGCTTGCAAACGGTGCCAATCTTCTTGTCTATACATTGTTCCCGATGTTTGTTCAAATGGCTGCACCTAAGGACCGCGAACTCAAAGACACCGGCTTGTTTGGGCTAAAACTTCATATGGGAACTTATACGGACCCTTCTGCAGGTCATGCTTGGTTTGGTGTTTATGCCGTTTATATGGTTATTGGGGCCATTGCGCTGTTCCTTTGCTACAAGCTGACGAAAGAACGCGTTGTCGCCAATGCTGAACAATCGGCACATGTTAAAGTCTCCGATTTCTTTGTTGAATTTAAGAATAATAAGCCATTGGTTATCTTGGGATTATTCTTCATGTTGGCATTTACATTTATGTTCTTCATGAATACGGTTAACGGATACTTTAACCAATACACTGTCGATCACTCGGAGTGGATGGGTGCTGTGGGGCTGATTGCCTCCATACCTGGTATCGCTTTTGCAGCATTCTGGCCAAAACTTAAGAAAATATTCGGTAAAAAGGGCTTCTTCTATTTCTTCCTCGGTATGTTTGTGGTCGGCGAAATACTGACTTGGGTTTGGAGTCTTGACGGTATGCACGATCAACTTTGGTTGGCTTATGTTTCGACTTTCATCAAACAGTGGGGTTTGACTTCGGCGACTGGTTTCATGTGGGCCCTTGTTCCTGAAGTGGTTTCATATGGCGAATTGAAGTCGGGTAAACGTAATGCGGCTATTATCAACGCGATTATGGGGCTGTTCTTCAAGATTGGCTTCACGATTGGCGGTGCTGTTCCACTGTGGTTCCTTGCTGCTTATGGATTTGACGAACATGCCCATCACCAAACCGCTCTTGCCATTTCAGGAATTAATATGACTGCTATTTGGATACCTGCTGCTCTTGCTGTTGTTTCTATGATTGTGATGAAGCTCTATCCACTGTCTGATAAGGACGTTGACAGCATCAACAAACAACTTGACGAAAAACGCGCTGAAATGAAAGCGTAAAAGGTGATTTTGAATACGATTTCACGAAATGATAGATTGAATCGATCAGGGGGATACTTTTATGCAAATCGAAAATCCGGTATTAAAGGGGTTCAATCCGGACCCGTCCATCGTAAGGGTTGACGATACGTACTATATTGCAAGCTCGACGTTTGAATGGTTTCCGGGCGTGCAGATTCATGAATCGAAGGATTTGGTGAATTGGAGGCTGATTACTCACCCGCTCTCCACGAGAACGCTGTTGGATATGAAAGGGAACAAGGATTCGGCGGGCATTTGGGCACCGGATCTGTCCTATGCCGAAGGGAAGTTTTGGCTTGTTTATACCGACGTGAAAGTGACGGAGGGCGCCTTCAAGGACATGACTAATTACTTGACTACCGCCGAAAGCATTGAAGGTCCTTGGAGCGACCCGATTAAGCTGAACGGAGTAGGGTTTGACGCTTCGCTATTCCATGACGACAACGGAAAAAAGTACCTTGTCCAAATGGAATGGGATCATCGAGAGTATCACCATCCATTTAACGGCATTAAGCTGACGGAATACTCGGTTGAGCAACAAAGACTGCTTCCGGAGACGGCAAAAATCATTTATAAAGGGACCGACGTTAAGCTGGTGGAAGGCCCTCATATTTATAAATTATTTGGGTATTATTATCTGTTTTGCGCGGAAGGCGGTACGGTTTATACCCACCAAGAGGTGGTTGCCCGTTCGACAGAACTGTTCGGCTCCTACGAAACGCAGCCTGGCGACGTATTCCTGACCGCATTCGATTCCCCTGACGGTGAGCTGCAAAAATGCGGGCACGGCTCATTGGTGGACACGCCGTCGGGCGAATGGTATTTCGCGCATTTGACGGGACGCCCATGGCACCGCGAGACCGAATCGATCCGTGATCCGCGCGGCTGGTGCACGCTGGGGAGAGAAACGGCGATTCAAAAAGTGGAGTGGAACGAGGAAAAGTGGCCGTATATCGTAGGCGGCAAGCAGGGGAGCCGGTTTGTCGAAGCTCCTAAAGGCTGCACGGAAACGAAGTATGCGCCGACCTATCCGGAAACGGATCATTTTGATTCCGCGGCATTAAATATCAATTTTAGTACGCTGCGGGTTCCGTTTGATGGGCAGATGGGTTCTCTGACGGAAAAGCCGGGGAACCTGCGCTTGTTCGGCAAAGGTTCCTTAACGAATGAACACGAGCAGTCGCTTGTCGCAAGACGCTGGCAGTCCTTTTATTTTGACGCGCAGACGGCAGTTGCGTATTCGCCTTATACCTTCCAGCAGATGGCCGGACTCGTGAACTATTACAATACGGGACATTGGTCGATGATCCATGTGACATGGAACGAAATCAATGGACGAGTTATTGAAGTAACGCAAAATGACCGTGGCGTTCTGACGAGCTTTCTGAAGGATAAAGCCGTTAAAGTTCCCGAACATGCGGAATACGTGCACTTTAAAGTGAAGGTCCGGAAAGAAACGTATACCTACGCCTATTCCTTCGACGGCGAGCAGTGGACGGATATCGACGTAACGCTGGATGCCGCGATTTTGTCGGACGATTACGTGGTACAGTCCTACGGCGGCTTCTTTACGGGAGCGTTTGTCGGGATGGCTAATGTTGATTATTCCGGTTATGATTTGCCGGCTGATTTCGATTATTTTATGTATAAAGAGCTTGAAAATGATTAATTATGATCCCAAAAAGAGCTGGAAGAATATGACTTCCGGCTCTTTCTTAGTAGTAGTAATGTGAATTAATATGCTATACTTCTAGTACGATAACATTTGAAAGGGATTACAACAAATGATTATGAAAACTGATCAGGATGTTATGAGAGAAAATAACAAAAAGTTAGTATTAAAAGCTCTATTTAATACTGATCAGACGTCTAGAAGTTCAATAGCCGACCAAATCAATCTTCAAAAATCCACGGTTTCTTCTATTGTACGCGAGCTTCAAGAACAAGGTTTGATTGAAGAGCTAGGCATAGGAGAAGCATCCAACATTGGCGGGCGTCGGCCCAATTTAATACGCTTTAATCGTAAGTTTGGGTTTGTATTGGCGTTTGATATAGGCGTAAATTATTTAAAATATTCCGTCAATTATATTAATGGCGAGCTTATTCATCATGTGTCATTAAAATTATATACGAACAAAGTAAAAGATATTTTTGCATTGATGAAAAATGTGATTTTGAATTTGGAACAGTATGATACGATCAACGGATTGGTCGGAATCTGCATTTCGCTTCACGCACCGGTATTGGATAATCAGATCCTGTATAGTCCTTTCCTGGACTTTCAATCCTTAAATTTAATTGATGCGTTGAAGGAACTGGTCGACGTTCCCGTTATCATCGAGAATGAAGCCAATCTCACGGCGATTTATATCCGGGATTTTTACCGTCATGCCGAGGATATTCAATTCGATAACATTCTAGCCTTAAACATTCATAACGGAATAGGCGTAGGAACGATTATCGAGAGACGCCTGTATAAGGGCTTAAACGGATTGTCCGGCGAAATAGGACGATCAATTATCATGTCGGAAAATAAAAAAATTCGGCGTTTAGAAGAAGTCTATTCCGAAAAAGCGGTTCTTGACCGGATCGGCAAATTGAAAAACAGACCAGGATTTACGTTAGAGGATTTTATTCTTTTAATGGAGATAAAGGATGAACAAATTGCGGCTATCATGGAGGAATGGGTCATAGCCATTGCACAAATCACTTATAATTTAATCCAATACAGCGCTCCGGATGCTGTGTTTCTTTCCTCACGATTTATCGCCTTTTTCCCACGCCTACTAGACGAGATTATTAAAGAATATTCTTCACTTGATCCGCTTGGCTCCACGCAAATTATTTCGCTTGACCACCATATTCATGAATTAACGCTCTTTGGCGGAGTTGCCTTGGTTTCCAGAAAAATTCTCGGATTGGAATCGTATGATTTATTTTTTACCAAGTAATCCGGGCATTTACGATGAACCGGAACGAAATGTTTTGGCATAAATCTCATTTGTAATCATCCCATTTGAATGCAATTTGGCGAAAAACCCATTGACCATTTTACATGATATGGTATGATCAACTATAACAGCACATCTGCACGAATGGGGAAGCACCTCTCTTAAATTAAGAGAGGTGCTTTTTTGCGTTGTGCTGATTACCCTACGTGGATGGAGGAATTGGTGAACATGCAAATCGTTTTTATGAACCGGCTTGTGAAGGATGCGGGAAGCGAGGGAGAAAAGCTCGCGCAGGTATGGATCGGCGAAGAGGAGGGAACCTGGCATCTCGGATGGAGAGATCTGGAGATGACCGGGGAAGCCATGGATACCGCTTGGTATGAAGGCGGATCCTGGAATGAGATGCTGTACATTTACAGACACGGCTTGGCGGTCAAGCTCGGCGAAGGATTCCGCCCGCTGATCGACGGCACGTTCCATGAGGAGGAGGAGCTGAAGGGCCGCAGCCATGCTGTACAGAAGCTGTACTGCTACAGCGAACTGCACAACAACGAGGAGCTGTACGCCGAACTCACCGCCTGGCGGAGAAGGAAAGCGGCCAGCGAACGCAAGGCTCCTTATTTTATCGCCAGCAACCGGGTGCTCCGTCTGATCAGCGCCTTCGTGCCGCATACGATCGAAGAGCTGCTGCAGCTTCCGGGCGTCGGGGAGAGCAAGGCGTCGGAGTACGGAGCCGACCTGATCGAGATTGCGGGAACGGTGCAGCGCAGCCACGAATTTCCGCTCGATTGGGTGAATGACGCCCTGGACGACCAGTCATATCTATCGTGGACCTACAAGCAAAAGGAGTATAAGTACAAGCAGGACCTGGATAAATACCGTACCCGGCGCACCATGCTGAAGGGAATTTATGAGGGGATGAACCTGCAGCAGCTGGAACAGGAATGCGGTATGCCGCGCAGAGACCTGGTGGAGGCGCTGGAGCAGTTGGAGAAGGAAGGGTATGATACCGAGCGGCTGATCCAAAGCGAGTTGGAGGAGGTGCCGAATGAGGAGCAGGAGCGGGTGTGGGCCGCGTTGGAGGAGCTGGGCGATGCGCTCTTGAAGCCGGTGCTGCTGCAAGTATACGGAGAGGATGCCGCCTCGGGAAGCGGTATGGAGCAGCGTTATGAGCGGATCCGTCTGATCCGCATCCGGTTCCGCCGGCAGCCCGGCAGCCGCAGAAGCGTGGGGTGAACGGGATGCTTCCCCGCCGAAGTTACGGATGGTGACCATACAAAAAGGACGAAGGCTCTAACCGCATGCGGCCGTCTCCTTCGTCCTGTTTTCCAATGCATGATGATGGGGTGATGCGCTGACTTTCAAATCCAGTCTTTTTTCTTGAAAATGACAACCATGCCGAGACCAAGAACAAGCATGATGCCGAGGATCATGAAATAACCGTATTTCCAATGAATTTCCGGAATGTTATCGAAGTTCATGCCATAGATTCCTGTAATGATCGTCAATGGCATGAAGATCACGGTCATGGCCGTAAACACTCTCATGATCTCATTCGCGCGGTTGGCGATACTTGACTGGTAGGCCTCGCGCAAGTTGCTCATTAGATCGCGGTACGTGTCGAATGTTTCGGAAATTTTGACCGCATTTTCGTAAATGTCGCTGAAATATTTTTGCAGCTGATCGTCAATCAGCCGGAGGTCTTTTTTATTTAACGTATTGATGACATCCTTTTGCGGACCCAGCACTTTTTTCAGCCACAGAATCTCGCTTCGCAGACCGATAATTTCGTTCAAATGAGACTTTTTAGTGTGCATGAGAATGTCTTCTTCGAGCTTCTCGATTTTGGCTTCGATCCGGTCGCCGACCACGAAGTAGTTGTCAACCACGAGGTCGATCAGCAGGTACAGAAAACGGTCAGGTCCGCTGACTTCCTGTTCCCACAGAATCGGCTTCAGCGTCCGCAGCTCGTTGATTTTCTGTTTCGTCACCGTAATGATGAAGTGTCTTCCGAGGAAAACGTTCAGTGCGCGCAGAAAAATCTCCTCGTCGTCAAACCGGATGCTGTTGACCACGATGAAATAGTGGTTTTCGTAAATTTCGATCTTCGGGCGCTGCTCCTCTTCACTGAGACAGTCTTCAACCGCCAGATCATGCAGCGAAAACAGCGGCTGCAGCTCCGCGAGGTCGTCGACGTCGGCGTCGATCCAGTAAAAGCCGGCCAAAGGCGGGGTTAGTACAGTTTGCAGGTCATCGATCGGAGTAAATACTCCTTCGTTTACCAACCGGATTTTCATATGACTTCACTCCTTGCTCAAGATGTTTGAGCATAGAAAAGAAATCAGCGCTGCCGGTCAGCGGGATTCGGGGGAGTACTGAATAAACGTACGGGCATGAAAACGAAAACTTCCCTCTGCCGGCAAGCTGATCTCAGGTCTATGCAGTTGTGTTTTCCATGCATTCAGCTTCGGGCTCGGGTCGCCTTCCATCTTTCATGTCACCTCAGTCATATCGGGGTATGAAACACTTGTCTAGTATAACGCCGGGTTTTATTCCTTTCAAGAACAAAATGGCGGCCGGCAGGTCCCGATAACAGGGTATGGAAGCGACCTTCGATCGGTGCACGAAATGCTGCCGAAAATGACAAATCCGCGTCTTGACGAAGGATGGGCTTATGATTTAAAGTAAGGAACAAGACAATGTAAAATTGAATACAGCGAAATCTTATCAAGAGCAGGTGGAGGGACTAGCCCGATGAAACCCGGCAACCGGCGGTATTTACGCACGGTGCTAATTCTTGCAGGAGCATGGCAGCGGCCTTTAGGCGTTGTCTCCTGACAGATGAGAGAGGCGCGGTAATGAGCGTGTAATGACCTTTCTCTTTTGTGTGGGAAAGGTCATTTTTGTATACTCGGCTTCTTCTCAAGCTACGATTTTCGCGGTCTTCAGAAAAAAGGAGAGATGATAACGATGCCGATCAAGATTCCCGACACTTTACCGGCGAAAGAAGTTCTTACCCGGGAAAATATTTTCGTCATGGACGATACCAAAGCGTATCACCAGGACATCCGTCCGCTGCGCATCGCGATTCTCAATCTGATGCCGACCAAGGAAACGACAGAAACCCAGCTTCTCCGCCTGCTTGGGAACTCGCCGCTGCAGGTCGACATTGTGCTGCTTCATCCCGGCTCCCATATTTCCAAGAACACGCCTTCGGAGCACCTGAAGTCGTTCTACAAAACGTTCGATGAAGTGAAGCACCGCCGTTTTGACGGTATGATTATCACCGGCGCGCCGGTCGAAAAAATGGATTTTGAAGACGTGAACTATTGGGATGAGCTCCGCGAGATTATGGACTGGACCAAAACGAACGTCACTTCGACGATGCATATCTGTTGGGCCTCCCAGGCCGGATTGTTCCACCACTACGGCATTCCGAAGTGGGACCTGAAGGAGAAATGCTTCGGCGTATTCCCGCACCGGGTGATGAAGAACAACGTGAAGCTTCTCCGCGGCTTCGACGATGTATTCTATGTACCGCACTCCCGCCACACCGAGGTGCGGCGCGAGGATATCGAGCATGTGGAGGAGCTGGAGATTCTCTCGGAGTCAGAGGAAGCCGGCATTCATATGGTAGCAAGCAAAGACGGCAAGCAGATCTTTGTGGCAGGCCACTCCGAATACGATCCGGACTCGCTGAAATGGGAGTATGAGCGCGATATCGCGAAAGGCATGGACATGAAAATTCCAGTTAACTACTACCCGAACGACGATCCGAATCAGGCTCCGCTCGCCATCTGGCGCTCGCATGCCAACTTATTATTCGCAAATTGGCTGAATTACTATGTATATCAGGAGACTCCTTATGATATCGGGGAGAGTCTTGAAGTCTGGCCGCAAATTTAGTCGACCCTACAGGAGGATACGCACATGGAAAAGGAACCATGGAAAATTGAAAGCAGATTGGCCCAAATCGGCTCCGTCGAAGAACCTGTGACCGGAGCGGTAAACTTCCCGATTTATCAGGCAACCGCCTTCCGCCATCCGAAGCTTGGGCAAAGCACCGGTTTTGATTACGCCCGGACCGCCAGCCCGACCCGCAAAGTGCTCGAAGCCGCGGCAGCGAAACTGGAATCTGGGGACGCCGGCTTTGCCTGCAGCTCAGGCATGGCTGCGCTGCAAACCATCTTCACCCTGTTCAGCCAGGGCGATCACCTGATCGTTTCGCTGGACCTTTACGGTGGTACATACCGCCTGCTGGAAAGAATCCTTTCCAAATACGGGGTTACCGCAACGTATGTCGACACCAACAATCTGGACGAGCTGGAACAGTCCAGACGCCCGAACACGAAAGCGGTGTTTATCGAGACCCCGACGAATCCGCTCATGATGATTACGGACATCGAGGCCGTCTCCAATTGGGCGCACCGCCACGGCTTGCTGTCCATCGTGGACAATACGCTCCTCACGCCGTTCTTCCAGCGTCCGATCGAGCTCGGCGCGGATATCGTCGTGCACAGCGCGACCAAATATTTGGGCGGACATAACGATGTCCTTGCAGGCCTGATCGTGACCAAAGGCAAAGAGCTGTCCGAGGAAATAGCGTTTCTGCACAATTCCATCGGGGCGGTGCTCGGGCCGACGGATTCCTATCAGCTCATGAAAGGAATGAAGACGCTGGCCCTGCGGATGGAGCGCCATGAAAGCAACGCAACAGCGATGGCCAAGTACCTCCAGACACATCCGGCGGTTGCCGAAGTATTCTATCCGGCGCTTCCGGACCATCCCGGACATGACATCCAAAGCCGGCAGTCCCGGGGGAATACGGGGATCTTCTCCTTTAAAGTGAAGGACGCCCGTTACGTAGAGCCCGTGCTTCGCCACATCCAGCTGATCGCCTTTGCGGAAAGCCTTGGCGGCGTCGAGTCGCTGATGACCTACCCGGCCGTTCAGACGCATGCCGATATACCGGAAGAAATCCGCAAAGCCGTCGGCGTCGACGACCGCCTGCTCCGTTTCTCTGTAGGCATCGAGCATATCGATGATCTGATTGCGGATCTGGGCGGCGCATTGGATGCCGCAATCAAGGAAGTGGAAGGGAGCAGCCAAGGATGAGTGATTTGGGCAAAGGACATCAGGACAAAGGCAAGCAGGAGCGGAAATTCGCGACCAAGCTGCTCCATTTCGGCTCGGAAATCGATGGTGCGACGGGAGCCTCCAGCGTGCCAATCTATCAGGCGTCTACGTTCCACCATGCAGATATCTTCAATCCGCCGGTGCATGATTACAGCCGTTCAGGCAATCCGACGCGCCAGGCGCTGGAAGACTATATCGCCCTGCTTGAAGGCGGAGTGCGCGGGTTCGCCTATTCGTCGGGCATGGCGGCCATTTCGAGCACGTTTATGCTTCTGTCGGCCGGCGACCACATGATCGTGACCGAGGACGTATACGGCGGAACCTACCGCCTGCTTACGAGCATTTTGAACCGGCACGGCATTGAGAGCACTTTCGTCGACATGACCGACCTGAATCAGGTGAAGGCTGCATTGAAGCCGAACACCAAGGCTGTATATATGGAAACCCCATCGAACCCGACGCTGAAAATTACCGATATCGAAGCCGTCACCAAGTGGGCCAAGGAGCATGATCTGCTCACCATGGTGGATAACACGTTTATGACGCCGTATTACCAGCGTCCCATCGAAGTTGGCGTGGATATCGTGCTGCACAGCGCCACGAAGTTCCTTGGCGGACACAGCGATGTGCTGGCCGGTCTGGCCGTCGCCCGCACCGAGGAAATCGGCCGCCAGCTGAAGCAGCTGCAGAACGGCCTGGGAACGGTGCTGGGCGTACAGGAGAGCTGGCTGCTGATGCGGGGCATGAAAACATTGCAGGCACGCATGAAGCACAGCGAAGAGAGCGCCGCCGTACTGGCCGCTTGGCTCAAAGGGCGTCATGATATTACGCAGGTCTTTTACCCGGGGCTCATCGATCATCCCGGCAGAGAGATTCACGAGAAGCAGTCCACCGGCTACGGGGCCGTCGTCTCGTTTGACGTGGGCTCCGGCGAGCGGGCCAAGCAGGTGCTGAACCGCGCGCAGATCCCGCTCGTGGCCGTCAGCCTGGGCGCGGTGGAGAGCATTCTGTCCTATCCGGCGATGATGTCCCATGCGGCAATGCCGGCAGAGGTCCGGCTGGAGCGCGGCATTACTGACGGGCTGCTCCGCTTCTCCGTCGGCCTCGAAGACGTCGACGATCTGATCGCCGATCTGGATCAGGCGCTTCAAGGTTAAATCATCAAGCAGGCACCGCTACGGCGGTGCCTTTCCTTCGTTCAGCCCGCGACGTCCGCGTCAGCCCACGTTCGGCCAACGGATTCTATGAATTTCGTTTGCCCCGTGCGCCAATTGTGTTAAGATGGTAGTGGTCATGTTTTAATTTATGTTACAAAATTCACATATGATAGGAGGCTGCCAAATATGAGTGCGGTTGACCGTATCCTGGATAAAGCACTGCGGGGCGAACGCCTGAATTTGGAAGACAGCGTGACATTGTTCGAAAGCAATGAAGTGGAGAAAATGGGTCATGCTGCCGATATCATGATGAAGAGGGTTCATCCCGATCCAATTACGACTTTCGTCATCGGACGGAACGTCAATTATACAAACGTGTGCGATACATACTGCACATTTTGCGCATTTTACCGTGTCCCTGGGCACAAAGAAGGGTATACCTTGCCCGACGAAGTGATTTTCCAAAAAATCAAGGAAACCGAAGACGTGGGCGGCACGGAAATTTTGATGCAGGGCGGAACGAACCCATACCTGCCGTTCGATTACTACACGAACCTGCTGAAGGGCATCAAGCAGCGGTTCCCGAACATCACGATGCACTCCTTCTCGCCGGCTGAAATCCGCAAAATGGTGGAAGTGTCGGGGCTGTCTCTGGAACAAGTCATGCGCGAGCTGAAAGCGGCGGGACTGGATTCCCTGCCGGGCGGCGGCGCCGAAATCCTCGACGACCGGATCCGCTCCAAGATCAGCCGGCATAAAGGAACTTGGCGCGACTGGATGGACGTCATGCAGATGGCGCACAAAATCGGCATGAACACGACGGCCACGATGGTCATCGGCTTCGGTGAATCGATGGAAGAGCGCGCCCTGCATATGCTGCGCATCCGCGACGCGCAGGACGAATGCATCGCGAACGGCTACGACTCGAAAGGCTTCCTCGCCTTTATTCCGTTCACATTCCAGCCGGACAATACGGGCTTGAAGCGGGAACGCGAAACGCCGGAAGCGTATTTGAAGACAGTGGCGATCGGCCGCCTGGTGCTGGACAACGTGCCGAATTTGCAGTCCTCCTGGGTCACGATGGGACCGGAAGTCGGCAAATTGTCGCTCAGCTACGGCTGCAACGACTTCGGCAGCACCATGATGGAAGAGAACGTCGTGTCCTCCGCCGGTGCGGTGCATAAGGTTAACATCACTTCCATCCTGCAGCTGATCCGCGAAGCAGGTAAAATCCCGGCACAGCGGAACACGAGATACGAGACGCTTCGCGTCTTTGAAGAAGGTTCCCAGGTGGAACGCGACTTCGTCATGCAGAACTAAAACGGATCTCCATATTTCTTGATACAACCGGCCGCCTCGCTTAGCGAGGCGGTTTTTTGTACCCATCGATTTCAGATATGAATAGGGGCCTCTTCCTTTGGTGTTCAAAGGGGGAGGCCCCTTATTATTTCCCGGCAAAAGGCACCTTTTTATTCAGCGGAAACGCCCGTTTACCAAGCATTTCATGTCGATTTTAACTGAGAAATGTTAGCCTGTTTTCCATCGATCCCTCCCGTATATCCCCCCGGCTAAAACATATACTTTGTAAGAAGGAATTTGAAAGGAGTGTTCTCCATGGAACTGTTCAGCATAGCAGCCCGAACCTTTAGTCCGCAGGAAGCGGAGGAATATAAGCGCATGGTTTCGGAAGCGAACCAGGTTTTACATAACAAGTACAAATCACTCGCAATCAGCTGTACGGTCCATGAGGAGATGATGCTGTGGAGCTGCCGGGAGGACGATCCGCGGTTCTTTAAGGAGCATCATCTGCAGCAGGTGTACGCCGCTGCCGCCAAGACGGTGGCCCACTACATTTTGCAGGAAAAGGAGCAGCGGCTAATCGAGAAGATTCTGGCCGATGATTTTGATTTTCCCGATCCGGAGGAAAAAGAGCAAATTTTGAAGCACTGCCGGATAAGCCTGGAAAAAAGTTCCGAAGGGGGCGCATGGTCCCGCCGTTACGATATGCTCGTTCGCGGCATCAAGCAGTGCCTGAGCGAACGGCCGCTGCTCCATGTCGACGGATTTCTGACCTTTCGTGCCGCTGCTTACATTAAAGAGCTGAAGGAAGTCGTGGAGTACGCGGTAGATGAGTTTTTGATGGACCGGCAGTACGAGGAGTTTGTCAGCATTCTGAAATACTTCGTCTATTTCCAGCAGCCGCAGATGCCGATCGCCCATGTCATTCATAAGGGAGGCCAGGATTTGCTCGTGCTGGACGGCGACTTAAGGCCGCTGGAGTACCGTCATGACGAAGGTGTTGTGGTGGAGCGGCTGGACCAGCAGGACCTGCAAATGGAGGATACGGTCGTCACGACGCTGATTTCCGTATCGCCTGCCAAAATCGTCATTCATACGCGGGAACCGCATATGACCGTCGTTCGCACGTTGATGCAGATTTTCGATGAGCGGGTGGAAATTTGCCGTTACTGCCCGGACTGCCACGCCTATTTCCGCGAAACAGGGAAGATATAGCTTGACTCGCCGCTGGACAGGGATTTATAATTACACATAATTCGATAAAAGCGTCGACAGAGACATGGACCTGAAGATACGGACGGTCAGAGAGAGGGAACTTGGCTGAAATTCCCTCACGAATTCCGGCTTCGGTCTACCCCTCTACAGCTGCGGTTTGGAACCTGTTTACCCGGATTCTTGATCAGTCGGGGAAGCTCAGTATAAGCCGCCGGGTCATTCCGTTATCTGATGCTGAAGGACAGCAATCTCGTATTCACCTGGAACAGGGAATATGGAGGTCTGTCGAAGTTGGGTGGAACCACGGGTACAAACACTCGTCCCTTGTGTAGGGATGGGTGTTTTTTTGCGTTGCCTGTACGATTTTGAAAAGGGCGGCTGTCCGCCGAAATGCCAAGGAGGAATACAACGTGTCAGTAAGCATCAAACTGCCAGACGGCTCGGTTCGCGAATATGCGGACGGAAGCACCATTGAAGACGTCGCCGCTTCGATCAGCAGCGGCCTGAAGAAAAATGCGGCCGCAGGGAAATTGAACGGCATCGTGGTCGATTTGTCCACTCCGCTCGTGGAAGGAGCCGCGGTGGAAATCGTTACGCTCGATTCGCCGGAAGGCCTCGAAGTGATGCGCCACAGTACGGCACACTTGACGGCCCAAGCCGTGAAGCGCCTGTTCGGGGCCAAAGAGGTCAAGCTCGGCGTCGGACCTGTCATCGAGGACGGATACTATTACGACATGGATCTGGAGCATCCGCTCAATCCGGAAGATCTGCAGAAGATCGAAAAAGAAATGGAGCGCATCGTAGGCGAAAACCTGCCGATCGTCCGCAAGGAAGTCAGCCGTAAGGAAGCGCTGGACATTTTCGGCGAGCTCGGGGATCCCTACAAGCTCGAACTGATCAACGCGCTGCCTGAGGACAGTGTCATCACCATCTATGAGCAGGGCGAATTTTTCGACCTGTGCCGCGGACCGCATTTGCCTTCCACCGGCAAGATCAAGGTGTTCAAGCTGATGAGCGTGGCCGGTGCATACTGGCGCGGTGACAGTAAGAACAAAATGCTGCAGCGGGTCTACGGAACCGCTTTTGTCAAGAAAGCGCAGCTGGATGAGCATCTTCACTTCCTTGAAGAAGCCAAGAAGCGCGACCACCGCAAGCTCGGTAAAGAGCTCGACATCTTCACTTTCTCCCAGCTGGTGGGACAAGGCCTGCCGATGTGGCTGCCGAAAGGCGCCAAGCTGCGCCGCACCCTCGAGCGCTACATCGTGGACCTTGAAGAAAGCCTGGGGTACCAGCATGTCTACACGCCGGTTCTCGGTAACGTAGAGCTGTACAAGACCTCCGGCCACTGGGAGCATTACCAAGAGGACATGTTCCCTAAGATGGAGCTCGACAACGAAGAGCTGGTGCTCCGTCCGATGAACTGTCCGCATCATATGATGGTGTACAAGAGCGAAATGCACAGCTACCGCGATCTGCCGATCCGGATCGCCGAGCTCGGCATGCAGCATCGTTACGAGATGTCCGGGGCACTGACAGGATTGCACCGCGTACGCGCGATGACGCTGAACGATTCCCACATTTTCTGCCGTCCGGATCAGATCAAGGAAGAATTCCTGCGTGTTATTCAGCTGATCACGAAGGTGTATGAAGATTTCGGCATCCACGATTTCCGTTTCCGCCTGTCCTACCGCGATCCGGAGGATACCGAGAAGTACTTCCCGAACGATGCCATGTGGGAAATGTCCCAGCGCATGCTGCGCGAGGTTGTGGAAGAGACAGGCATCCCGTTCTTCGAGGCCGAAGGCGAGGCCGCTTTCTACGGTCCGAAGCTCGACGTGCAGATCCGCACCGCCCTTGGCAAGGAAGAAACGCTGTCTACCGTCCAACTGGACTTCCTGCTGCCTGAGCGCTTCGAACTGGAATACGTGGGCGACGACGGGCAGAAGCACCGTCCGGTGGTCATCCACCGCGGCATTCTGGGCACGATGGAACGCTTTACGGCCTTCCTGCTGGAGAATTTCGCGGGCAACCTTCCGCTGTGGCTGTCTCCGGTGCAGGTCAAGGTCATTCCGGTCTCCATCGCATTCGAAGGCTATGCCAAGGAAGTGGCTGAGAAGCTAAAGCTTCAGGGTGTATCCGTGGAAGCGGACGTGCGCAATGAGAAGCTCGGCTACAAAATCCGCGAAGGCCAGCTTGAGAAAGTACCGTACATGTTCATCGTCGGCGATAACGAAATGAACGCGGGAACCGTGTCGATCCGCAAACGCGGCGAAGGCGACATCGGGGCCAAAACCGTGGATGAGGCGATTTCGCTGCTCCGTGAACAAATCGCGAAACGCGAAATTTTCTAAGACACAAACTTGTGTGAAACGATAACTTGATAAGCTTGCACAATCCTCTGCAAAGTGAGACGACTTCACTTCTACATGTATAAACGCCGGAACATATGGACATCCTCGCAAGTAAAGGGGGAGGATTTCATATGAACAAGGTGAAAACATGGCAGAGGATTTTGTGTTGTATGTTTCTGTTTGGCATGCTTGCAGGGGCGCCCAAGATGTATGCGGCATCCTTCTCGCTGCTGGAGAGTGACGGGGTTACGGGGAAAGAAAGTGCAAAGAGTCCGATGCTGGCGGCGAATGACTATTATCAAAAGCCGTTAAAATATGCAACGAAGCCGGAAATGTTTCAGGTGGTTGATTTGAAAAAAAGGGCGGAGCAGAACGTATTTAAGCAAAATGAATTCATGCCCAAGTATACGGCCAAGGCGGCTGTTCCCGCGATCGGCAAAGCCGAGGTTAAGCCGCAGCAGGAGGCGGGTGCCGTTAAGGAGCCGTCCATGCCGGTCTTGATGCCGCGCCAGGAGCAGGTCATCCGCAAGGTCAAAGTCACAGCGACTGGATACACCGCGGGTTATGAATCCACGGGCAAACATCCGAGCCATCCGTCATACGGCATTACGTATTCCGGCGTAAAGGTGCGCAGGGACAAAAATACGATTTCGACGATCGCGGCCGACCCGAAATGGTTCCCGCTCGGAACGATCCTTTATGTGCCAGGCTACGGTTATGGTGTTGTTGCCGATACCGGTTCGGCCATCAAGGGCCGTAAGATCGACCTGTATTTCTCCACGACCAAGCAGGTGTATAAGGAGTGGGGAAAAAAAGAGGTGGACGTGTTTGTAATCAAGCGGGGGAACGGCAAATGCAGCGAGGAAATGCTGCAGATGTTGGGGAAAGCGATCCAGACGTATAAGACCGTCCCGGCTTCGCTGCTGGATGAAGCGGTTTAAACTTAATAAGGAAGCCCTGGGCCCGAAATGCGGCGCTCCAGGGCTTTTATTGTTTTCCGATGCCATTTATGTATCGTTTTCTATGCTTTAATTTTGCCGCAGAACGGTATAAATTCCAGGAGGCTTCACATACTACGACAGGGGTAAAGCGATGCTTTGAATCCCCGGCCAGACAAGCTACAGGGAGGTGAACCCAAATGCAAAAGAAACAAGACAACTTCAAAACGCCAAACGAGAAGTTTGACGAGGAGTTTGCAGAAATCGGAAACGAGAGCGCATCTTCCACTACGCAAAAGCAAAAATTCCAAAGCAGCAACTTTAAAACACCTAACCAAAAGTTTGACGAAGAATTCAAACAAAACGATCAACAATAATCATTCTTTCGTCAAGTTTGCTAAAATGCCCGCTGAAAAGCGGGTGTTTTATTTTGTCTGGAAAAAAAAGTAATCCGCCTCGGTCTGGGGACCGAGAACAGGATCATTCCGCCGCCGCTGTCGGCCTGGCCGCCATTATTGTACACTGATATCAGATTCGCAAGCGATGCGAACTTTATGGGATATGAACAATGGAGTTAAAGGAGATACGGTTATGCAAAAAAAATGGGTGGACCGCCTTTTTGGAGGCCTGGTGCTGATCGCGATCGGAGTTGTGTTTTTGTTGAATCAGCTCGGATATATCGACGTCAGCTTCTGGGGACTGGTCGGAGACTACTGGCCGGTGATTCTGGTTGTTTTGGGGCTCAAAGAGCTGGCCAAGGGCCGGCGCTCATTCTTTGGCGGGGCGATCCTGCTCCTGATCGGGGCTTATTTTCTGGGCCGTAATCTGGGATGGCTCTGGATCTCGCCAGGCAATCTGTTTAAAATCATCATTCCTGCGCTGCTGATTATCGGCGGGCTGTATGTCATTTTCAAACCGAATGACCGGACCCCTCCGCCAGCCGACAAGCGCCGTCCCGAGGAGCCCGTGTTTACGCCGGAACCTCCGGTGCCGCCGGAGCCGGTAGAGCTTGACGGTTCGTCCCTGGACCGGCAGTTCGAGGAAAAGTTTGGCATTCCGTACAGCAAGGAGAAGGGACCGCAGGGCGTTCCGCCGAAATCCTCCTATGAGGAAGACGTTGATATGGACGATTTTGATTCGGACGATGACGACGAAATGGACCGGATGAAGAAGCACTACAAGAACAAGTACAAGCGGCACTACAAAAGATACTACAAGCACTACGCCAGAGAGGAAGCCCGCCGGGGCGGACCATTCCGTGAACCGGGTGATCATGAGTGGGACCACCACGGTCCTTTCAGCGAATCCGACCACGACGGGAAAATCAACAAGTCCTCTTTTATCGGGGATATTTATCTCGGACACGATTCCTTCCAGCTGAAGCCGACCAACTTGTCCCAATTTATCGGAGACACGGTACTGGACCTGACCCGGGCGCATATTCCTTATGGGGAGACCAAAATCAACATCTCCGCGTTTATCGGCGATATCAAGGTGTACATCCCGGAAGATACCGATCTGGGCGTCACGGTGAACACAAGCTCCTTTATCGGGGATATGTCGGTGCTGAACGAATCGCGGAGCGGATTTGCGGGCAACATTTCGACCCGAACGCCGTATTACAAGGAAGCGCGCAAAAAAATCAAAATTAACGTCAGCGCGTTTATCGGTGATATTAAAGTAAACAAAGTAGGTTGATCGTATGAAAAGTATCATGAAAAATACCAAATGGATGCTGTTGTTTTACTTTCTGCTGACCGGCCTTCTGATGACGGCGATTTTCTATATCGGCAGCGACAGCGGATATCTCGTTATTAAAGGAACCTGGGTATGGATTTATTCCTGCCTGGGGTTTCTGCTGTTGTCGATCATCATCGGATACATGGCTGGTCAGCGGATTCAGAGACGCATTGATGTGCTGGAGCTTAACATGCTTCAGGTTTCCAAAGGAAATCTATCGGTGCGGATCAGCGAAACCGATGACCCGACGTTTGCCCGGCTCTATCATGAGTTCAACAATGTGATGGATTCCATTGAAAAGAAAATGGAGCTGCTGCAGCGGATGGGCGAGCAGGAAGTCATCGAAAAGGAAAAAGCCGCGGAATCGGCTGTTATCGAGGAGCGACGGCGGATGGCCCGGGATCTGCACGATACCGTCAGCCAGCAGCTGTTCGCCATTCATATGTCGGCATCTTCGCTGCCGAGGGTGCTTGAACGGAACGAGGAGCAGGGCAAAGTCGTTATGGAGCAGCTCATCACGATGTCCCAGATGGCCCAGAAGCAGATGCGGGCGCTGATTGCGCAGCTCCGTCCCGTCGAGCTTGAGGGCAAGAGCCTGGCTGAAGCGCTGGAAGTCTGGTTCCCGGACTACTGCCGCCAGAACGGCCTCAAAGGCATGAAGGAGGTCGAACTGAAGGGCAGCCTGTCGGAAGCGATCGAGCATCAGCTGTTTCTGATCATTCAGGAAGCGGTGGCGAATATTGTGAAGCATGCCCACGCCAGACTGGTCAGCATGTCGCTTCGCGAAGAGAGCCGGCAGGTGGTGCTCAGCATCAGTGACGACGGCCAGGGGTTTGACTCGATTCCGCACAGACCGGGATCGTACGGACTTTCAACGATGCGGGAGCGGGCCGAGAAGCTGGGCGGACAGGTTGAAATTATGAGCCGCCAAGGCTCGGGCACGACCATCCGTGTACATATACCGAAGTTTACATAAGTTTATCTTGAACGGTTCAACAATATAGGCAGGGGGAAATCGAAATGGCAGAGAGCGTGAAGGTGGTCATCGTGGATGATCACGATATGGTGAGAATGGGACTGAAAACATATTTGATGCTGGAGCCTTCCTTTGAAGTGATCGGGGAAGCAGGCAATGGCAAAGAGCTGCTGGACTGGCTGGGCCAGCGGCCGCAGGAGGAGCATCCCGATCTGGTGCTGATGGATCTGATGATGCCGGTGATGAACGGTGCTGAAACGACGCGGGCCGTTCTGGCGAAATACCCTTCGATCAAAATCGTTATTTTGACGAGCTTTCTCGAAGACGACCTGGTGGTGGACGCGGTGGAAGCCGGAGCTGTCAGCTACGTGCTGAAGACCGTCTCGGCCGACGAACTGATCTATGCGCTGCAAGGGGCCAACCGGGGCATGCCGGTCATGACGGGGGATGTGTCCCAGGCGCTGACTAGAGGCATCCGCCAGCGGACCGTTCAGGGGGATTCCACCGGGATGACCGAACGTGAGAAGGAAGTGCTGCTGCTCGTCGCCGAAGGCAAGAGCAACAAGGATATCGCTGAGGAGCTGCATATCAGCATCAAAACAGTTAAGACCCATGTGAGCAACCTGCTGATGAAATGCGAGCTGGAAGACCGGACACAGCTGGCCATCTACGCCCACCGCAAAGGATGGGCGCAGTCATAGCCTTTCCCGACATGTTTTATCTGCTTTTTAATTGTTTTTAATCTGTCATTAAGGTTTATAGTACATGATATAAACAGTTAAACAATATCCCTAACGGAACGCTATAAATCAGGGAAAGCAGGAGGCATGAATCACATGGACGAAAGAAACAGATTTGGCCAGCCGGAAGATTCGTTTGATCAAGAGCCAACAAAGCGTGAACAGCCGTCTTCCGATTCGAATAATTCATCTTATTACTATTCCTACGGGCCGTTTAAGTCCCTTGGAAAAGACAACAATACAGAGCATCCAGGCAGTGAGCCCTCCGACAGGCCACACTCGGAGGAAGTGGAGATCACTCCTCCGAATCCGGTCAGACAGCTTCCGGTAACCTCCAGCCAGTACCACAGTTCCGGCGAGCCCGGCAGCTCCGGACGCAGCGGAGGTTCGGGTGGCGGTGGCGGTAACAATGGCGGCGGTAACGGCAGTAACTGGCAGTTTAACCAGCGTCCGAAGACATCGGTTAAAACAGTGCTGATTTCCTTCCTCGCCGGCATGGTTGTCATCACCGGGCTGATGTTTACGGCGGATCGCATGAATCTTTTTACGCCTAATACTTCGCTCACATCAGAAGCAGCCACGACGGTGTCGGCTGCAGCCGATAACAGCGAGACTACCGGCAAGGCGAACACGACTTCGCTGCCGCTTTCGAAACCGACGGATGTATCCGGGGTAGTACAAGAAGCGGGCCCGGCGGTCGTTAAAATTGAAACGCTCGTTAAACAGAGCAGCCGTACCAATTCTCAAAGTAATCCTTACCTGAACGATCCGTTCTCCTACTTCTTTGGAGACCAGTTCGGCGGCGATTCGGGTTACGGCGGATCGGGATCGGATTCCCAATCCCAAGGCTCGGGTTCGGGTTCGAATCCTTCGCAGCTCGTTCCTTACGGCATCGGTTCCGGCTTTATCTACAACAAGGAAGGTTATATCCTGACCAATCAGCACGTGGTCGAGAACGCCGACGTCATTCAGGTAACCATCGAGAACGACGAGAAGACCTACGAAGCGAAGCTTCTGGGCAGCAGCAAAGATCTCGACCTTGCCGTTCTGAAAATCGAAGGCAACAACAACTTCCCGACAGTACCGCTGGGCGATTCTTCGAGCCTGAAAGTCGGTGAGCCGGTTGTAGCGATCGGTAACCCGCAGGGCTTTGACCATACGGTAACGACAGGTGTGCTGAGCGCCCGCGAACGTTCCATCGATATCAGCGAGGAATCGGGCAGCGGCACACGCAAATATCAGCATCTGCTGCAAACCGACGCTTCGATCAACCCGGGTAACTCCGGCGGACCGCTGCTCAACCTGAGCGGCCAAGTCATCGGCATGAACGTAGCCGTCAGCGCCGATTCCCAAGGCATCGGCTTCGCGATTCCGACAAGCACGATCAAGAATGTCGTCGACAAGCTGGAGAAAAACCAGGAAATTCCGAAGGATCCGGTTCCGTTTATCGGTGCGTCCTTGATGACGATGACTGAAGAAGTGGCTAAGCAAATGGATTCCGATGTTAAAGAGGGCTCCGTCGTCGCCGAGGTTATTTACAAATCCCCGGCTTACGAAGCGGACCTCCGCCCTTACGACATTATTACCGGCGTGAACGGTACGGCTTATAAAACCAATTCCGATCTGACCGCGTTTATCCAGAAACAAAAGGTCGGCACGAAAGTGACGCTGAACATCGTCCGCAACAACAAGAAGATGGACCTGCAGGTCACCATCGGCGACAAAAATAAATTCACGGACAACAGCGCGGTCAGCGGCCAGTAAACCATACGCTACGAGATGACAGCGGAAGGGAACTCCCTTCCGCTGTTGTCGTACCATGGTGCAAAGGAAAATGTTCACTGCTACAATAAGAAGCAGAGGCTTGTGCCATGATACAAGATAAAGAGATAAAGGAGTAGTCCGTTAATGCGATCGAAAATTTTGATTATTGACGATGATGAAAAGATCATTTCCATGCTGCGCAGGGGGCTGGCATTTGAAGGGTACGACGTCATTACCGCTAACAATGGGGCAGAGGGACTGAAGGTCATTTTGAATGGGGAGCCCGATATCGTCGTGCTGGACGTCATGATGCCGCAGGTGGACGGATTTGAAGTGTGCCGCAGGCTTCGGGAAGGCGGCAGTCAGGTGCCGATCCTGATGCTCACCGCCAAGGATGAAATCGAGCACCGGGTCAAGGGGCTTGACCTTGGGGCGGACGATTACCTCGTCAAGCCGTTTGCGCTGGAAGAGCTGCTGGCCAGGGTGCGCGCGCTGCTGCGCCGGAAGCCGGGGCAGGAGGAAGCCGGAGACCACCGGTTGACCTACGAGGACATCGTGCTGGACGTCGACTCCCGGGAAGTGCTGCGCGGCGGCAAGCGCCTCGAGCTGACGGCTAAGGAATTTGAGCTTCTTCATTTGTTTATGCAAAATCCGAAAAGGGTGCTGTCCCGCGACTTAATTATGGATAAAATCTGGGGTTACGATTACAGCGGTGAGTCCAACGTGCTGGAAGTGTACATTGCGATGCTCCGTCAGAAGACGGAAGAACACGGAGGGAAGCGTGTCATTCAAACGATCCGCGGCGCAGGTTATATCCTGAGAGGGGATTCATAAGAGATGTCCATAAGATTGCGTTTGACCGCCTGGTACACCGCCATCCTGGCCGTAACGCTGATCGTGTTCGGTTCGGCGGTCTATGGGGTCGTTCATTTTAATACGTATAACTCCGTAAGGGACCGGCTGGCTCAGCAATTTGATAAAATCAAGCCGGCCGTAGTTTTGAACTGGAATGATCGCAACGGTAATTATTTGAGTTTTTCGGCGCCTTCCGATTTGGCCTCGCAAACTTACGTACAGATGATTGATTACGTGAATAATAAATTATCCGTATCCGAAAATCTGGGGGCTTTAAATATCAAATTTCCTTATCCCGACTACGACCATGCGGTGAAACAGCAGGGTTTTAAACCCGCGTATATTCAGGGAAATCCTTTTTACTTATATCAGCGCACCATTACGGAAAGCAATACCGGTCAGGTTATCGCAATGCTTCAGGTAGCCATTTATACGGGACATGAAGTGGAACTGCTGACCCTGCTGCGGAATATTCTGGTCATCAGCGCAACGATTATGATCATTGTGGCCTCCTCGCTCGGTTTGTTCCTGGCCCGCAAATCGATGAGCCCGATCGGCAACGTTATCGAGGCGGCGAGCCAGATCCAGAACGGTCAGGACCTCAGCGTCCGCATTGATTATGACGGGCCCCAGGATGAAGTCGGGCAGTTGATCGACACGGTCAACAGTATGCTGGGGCGCATGGAAGGCTTTTATAAAAACCTCGAGGAATCTTACGCGACGCAGCGCCGGTTCGTATCCGACGCTTCGCATGAGCTGCGGACACCATTGACAACGATCCGAGGCAACGTGGATCTTCTGGAGAAAATGTGGTCAGACGAGGAAGGAGACCGTCCGAAGCTGGACGAAGCGACGCTGAAGCAGATGACCCGGGAGGCCATCAGCGACATTGCCGATGAATCCAAGCGGATGAGCCGGCTCGTCGGCGACATGCTCTCTCTGGCCCGGGCCGACACGGGACGGACGTTTGACAAGCAGCCGATTCCGCTCGAAATTCTCGTGGAGGAAGTGGCCAGAAGGGCCCAATTTCTGCCGCGGCAGGCCGATTGGATCACTGGTGACTTTTCGATCCTGAACGGCGTCTATGTCAACGGCAATAAGGACTATATGCAGCAAATGCTATTCATTTTTATTGAAAACGCATTTAAGTATACGCCTGAAGGGCAAGTGACGTTTGACGCATTGCTGTATGAAGATCAGGTGGGCATCCGGATTGCCGATACGGGCATCGGCATGGACAAGGACGAGGTGCCATATATCTTTGACCGCTTCTATCGTGCGGATCAGTCCCGCGGCATGACGGAGGGCATCGGGCTGGGCCTGTCCATCGCCAAATGGATTATCGACGAGCTGAACGGCTCGGTCGAGGTCGTTACTCGTCAAGGAGAAGGTACCACCTTCATTATCTGGCTGCCGGTCGTCTTTCCCGTCCCTTTGGAATAGGGTATAATGGTTAGGATAAGGCATGCCAGAGAAAGCAGGTGAAAGTCATGGAAGTGATTAAAATTTCGCCCCGGGGGTACTGCTACGGCGTGGTCGATGCCATGGTGCTGGCGCGCCAGGCGGCCCAGAACCTGGACCTCCCCCGGCCGATTTATATATTGGGCATGATCGTGCACAACAGTCATGTCACGAATTCTTTTGAAGACGAAGGGATCATCACGCTCGACGGACCGAACCGGATGGAGATCCTGAACCAGGTGGACAGCGGCACGGTTATCTTTACCGCCCACGGCGTTTCGCCGGAAGTCCGGAAGCTGGCCCGGGACAAAGGTCTTACGACCGTTGACGCGACTTGTCCGGACGTCACCAAGACTCATGACCTGATCCGCGAGAAGGTGGCGGAAGGGTATGAGGTGATTTATATCGGCAAGAAGGGCCATCCCGAACCCGAAGGCGCCATCGGCATTGCGCCGGATCACGTTCATCTGATCGAGAAGGAAGACGAGATTGCCAATCTGCGCATATCCGCCTCCCGCATCATTATTACGAACCAGACGACGATGAGCCAATGGGACATTAAGGCCATTATGAAAAAGCTGCTGGAACTGTATCCGTCCGCCGAGGTCCACAATGAGATCTGCCTGGCCACCCAGGTGCGGCAGGAAGCGGTCGCGGAGCAGGCTGGACAAGCGGATCTGGTGATCGTTGTCGGCGACCCGCGGAGCAACAACTCCAACCGGCTGGCCCAGGTCTCCGAAGAAATTGCCAACGTCAAGGCCTACCGGATTGCCGACATTACCGAGCTGAAACGCGAATGGCTTGAAGGCATATCCAAAGTGTCCGTCACTTCCGGCGCTTCCACTCCGACCCCGATCACCAAGGAAGTGATCGCATATTTGGAACAATACGATCCGGGGAATCCGGATACGTGGGAAATCAAGCGCACGGTCAATATGAAGAAACTGCTTCCGCCCGTAAAAGCGGCAGGTAGCACCAAGGCGTAATAACGAATGAGATGAAGCAGGACTTCCATTTAATGGGAGCCTGCTTCTTTTTTTATTTGGGGATGATGCCCATTTTAGATTTAGGGTTGACGGATAGGTGGATTTCCGATATAGTTGCTTTAGCGGATAAAAGCTTAAAAGCGAAAACGCGTTTAAGCGTATTAGTGAAGTGAGAGGCGAGAACGGTAGACCAGATAAAGATACCGAATCATTTGAAAATATACTAGAAGCGTACGCTGAAGCGAGGCGCTTCACAGGAGGAATGATAGCCATGATCGTAATTACATCCAATACAACTCCGGAAGAACAAATTGCGGATATTGTGCGTGTGATTGAGAAGGAAGGACTGCAGGCTTCTGTTTCCAAAGGCGCAGACCGGACGGTCATTGGGCTGATCGGTCAGGTCAACCCGCAGCTTGCTGAGCACCTGCGTCAAATGAAGGGAGTAGAGAATGTAGTGAAGATTACCAAATCATACAAATTGGCAAGCCGTGATTTTCATCCGGAGAACACGGTGATCAAGATAAAAGGCGTGGAAATCGGCGGCGACGAGCTCGTCGTCATGGGAGGACCCTGTGCGGTTGAATCCCCTGAGCAGATCGATGAAATTGCGGGCTTGGTGAAGGCTGCCGGCGGACAGGTGCTGAGAGGCGGGGCCTTCAAGCCACGGACAGGACCATACAGCTTCCAGGGGATCGGTGTCGAAGGTCTTATTATGATGGCTGAAGCAGGACAAAAGCACGGCCTGCTGACCATTACGGAAGTCATGACACCGGAATACGTGGATATCTGCGCCGAGTATGCCGATATTTTGCAGGTGGGTACGCGGAATATGCAGAACTTTGACCTGCTGCGCAAGCTGGGAACTTGCGGTAAGCCGGTACTGCTCAAGCGCGGTTTCAGCGCCACCTACGATGAGCTGCTGAATGCGGCGGAATACATCCTTGCTGGCGGCAACCCGGACGTCATGCTCTGTGAGCGCGGAATCCGTACATTCGAAAGCTATACCCGCAATACGCTGGATCTGTCGGCTATTCCTGTCCTGCAGCAGCTGAGCCATCTGCCAGTCATTTCCGATCCGAGCCATGGCACGGGCCGCAGAGAGCTGGTTGAGCCTATGTCCAAAGCCTCGGTTGCAGCTGGGGCTAACGGACTGATTATCGAGATGCATACAGACCCGGACAACTCGATGACCGGAGACGGCGTGCAGTCTCTGTTTCCGGACCAGTTCGCCGCGCTTCTTAAAGACCTAGAGAAGCTGGCTCCGCTCGTCGGGCGTACATTCAATACGTCCAAGGCACCTGCTGAAGCCTTTAAAGTAGGGGTATAATATTTCCCCGGTAATACCGTATCGACATCTAAGCCTGCCGGCTGATTTTCCCCAGAAAATCAGTCCGTGCAGGCTATTTGCAATTAGTGCAAATAAAGTGTTGAAAAGTGTAAGGATACCTCACACCATTTTTAAAAATACCTTACATACATATTGACGATGTCAGGTTTGAAGTTTTATAATGACGACATAAATCATTAGATACTGAACGTTTACGTTTTAAATGCGGGGAAATGTTCGGAAATTGGGAGGAAGAGAGCATGTCGGTTGAAAACGTATTAAAAACAATTCAGGAGAAAGCAATTGAGTGGGTGGATTTCCGTTTCGTAGATTTGGCTGGCCGTGCGCATCACATTTCTTTGCCTGCCTCTGAAGTGGATGAAGAAACGTTCGTGAACGGGGTTGCGTTCGACGGCTCTTCCATCGCCGGTTTCCGGGGAATCGAAGAATCGGATATGGTTATGATGCCAGATCCGGAATCGATTTTTGTCGATCCATTTACCGCTCATCCGACACTGAACATCATGTGTAACATCAACACGCCGGACGGCGAGCGCTATGAGCGCGATCCGCGCAGCATTGCAGCCAAAGCCGAAGAGTATCTGCAACAGTGCGGCGTTGGTACGGCAGCCTTCTTTGCACCTGAATCCGAATTCTTTATTTTTGACGACGTCCGTTACGAAAGCGGCATGAACAGTTCTTCTTACTTCGTGGATTCCGAAGAAGCTTCGTGGAACACGAACCGTAAAGAAGAAGGCGGCAACCTTGGCTTCAAAGTACGCGTGAAAGGCGGATATGTTCCTGTTGCACCGGTCGACACCCAACAAGACATCCGCAGCGAAATGTGTCGTTTGCTGGAAGAAGCCGGCCTCCGCATCGAGCGTCATCACCATGAAGTGGCCACTGCAGGCCAAGCGGAAATCAATTTCCGTTTCGATACTCTGAAGAAAACAGCGGATAACCTCTTGCTGTACAAATACATCGTTCATAACACAGCCCGTCAATACGGTAAAGTGGCTACTTTCATGCCAAAACCGATCTTTGGCGACAACGGAAGCGGCATGCACGTTCACCAGTCCATCTTCAATGGCGACGAGCCTTTGTTCTATGAAAAAGGCGCTTATGCGAACCTGAGCGAAATGGCGCTGAACTACATCGGTGGTATCCTGTACCATGCTCCGGCCTTGATTGCCATCACGAACCCGTCGACAAACTCCTTCAAGCGTCTGGTTCCTGGCTACGAAGCACCGGTTAACCTCGTGTTCTCGAAAGGTAACCGTTCCGCAGCGATTCGTATTCCAGTCGCCGCTGTAACGCCTAAAGGCTGCCGCATCGAGTTCCGTACGCCGGACTCCACGGCGAACCCATACCTGGCCTTCTCGGCTATGCTGATGGCTGGTCTGGACGGTATCAAGCGCAAAATCAATCCGGTTGAGCTCGGATACGGACCGATGGACAAAAACATCTATGAGCTCTCCGACGATCAAAAAGCGGAAATCCGCAGCGTACCGGGTACCCTGGACGAAGCATTGGACGCTCTGGAAGCTGATTACGACTTCCTTCTGGAAGGCGGCGTATTCACCAAAGAATTCATTGATAACTTCGTTAGCCTGAAGCGTGCTGAAGCGAAAGCCGTTTCGATCCGCGTGCATCCGCACGAGTACGGCCTGTACTTCGACTGCTAATTCGTATCAAGAAATGGCTGCCCTCTCCGGTCAGGGATGACTGGAGGGGCAGCCTCTTTGTTTGGGGGGACGCTGCGCGTCCACCGCATTCCTCCACTTGCTGTTGTTTTCCCGTTTCTTGAACTTAGCCGCTGTCCGCGGTAGAAACGGGAAAACAAAGGCGACCGCTGCGCTGTTCCGGAATTGCGGTGTCCGCTCCGCTAAGCAGGGGAGTAAGTGTGGGCGGCTCAGGGAAGTAGTTGTGCTGGTGCTCAGGGAGACAACATGTCAGCAGCCTCTATGAAGAGGGGGATGTATCTGCCAAGGAGAGCCAAGCCTGCATGCGGCAGCATATGCCATGCCGGGCCAGCGTTCGCGTACACCGCATCCTGGGCAAGGCTCTGCTCACCACTTTCCTTGGGAGGGCTGGTCGTCCACCGTATTCCTCCACTCGCGTGTTGTTTTCCCGTTTCCCGAATTTAGCCGCTGTCCGCGGTAGAAACGGGAAAACAAAGGCGACCGCTGCGCTGCTCCGGAATTGCGGTGTCCGCTCCGCTAAGCAGGGGAGTAAGTGTGGGCGGCTCAGGGAAGTAGTTGTGCTGGTGCTCAGGGAGACAACATGTCAGCAGCCTCTATGAAGAGGGGGATGTATCTGCCAAGGAGAGCCAAGCCTGCATGCGGCAGCATATGCCATGCCGGGCCAGCGTTCGCGTCCACCGCATTCCTCCACTCGCGTGTTGTTTTCCCGTTTCCCGAATTTAGCCGCTGTCCGCGGTAGAAACGGGAAAACAAAGGCGACCGCTGCGCTGTTCCGGAATTGCGGTGTCCGCTCCGCTAAGCAGAGGAGTAAGTGTGGGCGGCTCAGGGAAGCAGTTGTGCTGGTGCTCAGGGAGACAACATGTCAGCAGCCTCTATGAAGAGGGGGATGTATCTGCCAAGGAGAGCCAAGCCTGCATGCGGCAGCATATGCCATGCCGGGCCAGCGTTCGCGTCCACCGTATTCCTCCACTCGCGTGTTGTTTTCCCGTTTCCCGAATTTAGCCGCTGTCCGCGGTAGAAACGGGAAAACAAAGGCGACCGCTGCGCTGTTCCGGAATTGCGGTGTCCGCTCCGCTAAGCAGAGGAGTAAGTGTGGGCAGTTCGGGGGCAGCGAGCAGGAGTAGGACTGTTGAGAAAACTCCGGTGATGACGGCTACCGAGGACCCCCTGGCTGGTTCTGCCGAATACTGTCGACTTTTGATCTGCCATTTCCTGCAGTGCTTTACTCCGTTAAATAAACTGTGTTAAAGTAATAGATAAAAACAAACGTCCACAAGGCGTCATACTATGTGCTTTTTTGTACTTGATGGCCCTTGGGAATACTGCTATCATTGCCATATTATCATTCGCGATAAGAGAGAGGATGGGGAGTTGTTTTGACAAAGAGAGCATACAATTTTAACGCCGGCCCTGCTGCATTGCCGCTGGAAGTGCTGGAACGCGCACAAGCTGAATTCGTGGATTTCCGGGGGACAGGCATGTCCATCATGGAGATGTCGCACCGCGGCAAGGTCTACGAGGAAGTCCATAACGAAGCGCAAAGCCGTCTGCTGTCTCTCCTGGGCAATCCTTCGGGATACAAGGTGCTGTTTCTGCAGGGGGGTGCCAGCACCCAGTTTGCGATGGTGCCGATGAACTTTCTGACAGCCGGCAAGGCCGGAAGCTATGTCTTGACAGGCAGCTGGGCCAGCAAAGCGGAGAAGGAAGCGCGCTTGATCGGGGAGACGCATATTGCCGCTTCTTCGGAGAACAATAAGTTTATGTCGATACCGGATCTGAGCAGCATCGAAATTCCGGAAAATGCCGCATACCTGCACGTAACGTCCAATGAAACGATCGAAGGCAGCCAGTACCAGCAGTACCCGGATACAGGCAGCGTACCGCTGATTGCGGACATGTCCAGCGACATCCTGTGCCGCGAGTTCGATGTGAATCAGTTCGACTTTATCTATGCGGGAGCGCAAAAGAACCTGGGACCTTCCGGCGTAACGGTCGTCATCGCCCGGGAAGAGCTGCTGGCTGAGTCGCCGAAGCATATTCCAACGATGCTGCGCTACAGCACGCATGCGGCGAACAACTCTCTTTACAACACCCCACCATCCTTTTCGGTATACATGGTCAACGAAGTGCTGAAGTGGATCGAAGAACAAGGCTCTCTAGCCGGCGTTGAGAAGATCAACCGGGGGAAAGCCGGCTTGATTTATGATACAATAGACAGCAGCGAAGGCTTCTACCGCGGACCGGTAGAGGCGGGTAGCCGCTCGATTATGAATATTACATTCCGTCTTCCTTCCGAAGAGCTGGAGAAGCAGTTTATTAAGGAATCGGAACAGGAAGGTTTTGTAGGTCTGAAGGGACACCGCAGCGTCGGCGGTCTGCGCGCTTCGATTTACAACGCCGTTCCTTACGAGAATGTTAAAGCACTGGCTGATTTTATGAACCATTTTCAAAAGAATCATGGGTAATAAAGCCTGAAGCCAGAACATCCATGAGTGAGCGCCTTTCGCCGTTTTTCGGCGAGAGGCTTTTTAAACTTTAGCAATATCATTTGAACTAAAAAGGTGAAGCATGAGTAGCCTTTAGTTCATTTTGTATAGAAAATGAATGGAGTGGAAAACGATCTATGGCATTGCACATCGTACTTGTTGAACCTGAAATTCCCGCTAATACCGGCAATATCGCCAGAACCTGCGCAGCGACGGGAGCTCACCTGCATCTCGTGAAGCCACTTGGTTTTCGCACCGATGACGCGACGTTGAAGCGCGCGGGTCTGGATTACTGGTATGCGGTTCATATTGAATACCATGAATCTTTTGCAGAGGTGCAGGAGATGTACGCCGGCCGGCGTTTCTTCTATGCGACGACAAAAGCCGACAAACGATACACGGACTTTCAGTTCCAGGACGAGGATTTTCTCGTGTTCGGCAAGGAAACGAAGGGACTTCCGGAGGAACTGCTTGCCGCCAACCCTGATACGTGTATGCGCATGCCGATGACGGATAAGGTCCGTTCGTTGAACCTGTCCAATTCGGCGGCGATCATCGTGTATGAAGCGCTGCGGCAGCTCGATTATCCGGGGATGGAATAAGGACTGTATTTAGATACAATACACGGAAAAATTCAGCTTCTAAAATAAAGTAATAAAATTTTAATCCGGAGCAGGATTCGACATCGTCACATCGAACTATTAGAAAAGACCCATATTTCTGGATTGGAAAGTATGAATAATGATCACAGGGGGTACTTTCTAATCACTTTACATTCGATTAGTCATAGGGAGAGGTGTTGAACATGAAACCTGCCGGTGTTGTACGCAAGGTAGATCAGCTCGGAAGAATCGTCCTGCCGAAGTCGCTTAGAAAACGTTATCAGATGAACGAAGGAGATCCTGTCGAGATTCTGGTGCAGGGGGACCACATCATTCTGGAGCGTTACCGTCCGAAATGCGTGTTTTGCGGTTCGATGGACGAGGTGACGGAATTCAAAGAGCGGTATATTTGCGGCCAGTGTCAATCCGACATGCTGCAATTGCAAAAGCATGCATAACATTCATTTGGGCATCACGAGTTTTCGTGGTGTTTTTCTTTTATAGCCAGGTCTGTTAATAACCTGGTTCGCTTTTATGGATCAGGTTTCCATGAAAAAAGGCTTCCTATACAGGAAGCCTCTTCGGCCTTACAGTCCTTTAGTTTTATCATCGTTATAAGCTGCGGTTAGGATGCCGACCAGGAACATTAGCAGCACCACCATACAAATCCAAAAAGTTAATGAGAACGACATTTAAGGCCACCTCCCGCTGAACTACCATTGCTCAATAAGCCTATTATACCCACACTTGCTGGAAAAATAAATGAATTCGTCATTTTGTTCATAATTTTTTTGCAGCTTAAGGATACATTATTTATAAAATAAAAAGTTGGTCGGGACCGGGCGCATGCTGCCGTCCGACGGGTGGTTGACCACCCTGCCGTTCAGCACCAGGGTCGAAGAGCCACCGCCATCCAGATTATAGGCATCGATGACGCCGAGATGGAACATTTTACTCTGCAGCTCTTGGAGGGTGGCTCCCGAGCTGCCGTTTTCGTTGCGCCCGTCCACGACGATGATCAGCAGCTGGTCGTCTTTGTATTTGCCGATCACGGTCCGCGGCGCACGGTTGGGAGACTGCTTCCATTTGAGCGGGATTTCAACGGGCTGGCCGTTTTTTAGCAGCATCGGCACGAAGGTCGCCCCGAATTTGGGCTGCAGGCGGTCCAGTTCGGATTGATTCTGGAACTTGCCGCCGATAAGCTTGCCGGATTTGTTCAGCCCCACGAAGAAGAGATCCTTGAAGCTGGACTGGAATCCCGTGAGATACTCTCCGTTCATGACGGTGGTGCTGAGCGGATAACGCTTGCCGCTGTTGTCGGCAAATCCTCCGCCATTGATCCCGGCCACGGCGCCGTGCCGGCTTACGGCCTGCAGCGTCGTTTCGGAGCTTCCCAGCTTGTCCTTGGCAAGACTCATGCCCATGGCAGAGGGATCCTTGAGCTTCACCTTCATGGCATATCCATTATACACACCCGGGTTGACCTTGTAGAGCTCGATCCGGATTCGGTCGCTATCGACGCGTTCAATAGGGACGCCGAGCTTGGACGTAATCCGTTTATTGTAGATGAACTCGGGACGTCCGGCTTGTGTCTTGGCCGTTGCCTCGATCGCATTCATCGCTGAAGTCGTCTGCTTGTATAGTCTGGACGTTTTGCTGATGGACGAAATGGTTACTTTCACAGTTTTGTCGGCCTTGTCCAGCTCCTTCAGCAGCGAGTCGGTATGCGGCTTGAGCGTATCTGCCGGAACGTACGCTGCGGTATCGACCTGGATATGTAGTGGACCTAGGCTGAACAGCAAATAGATGAACAATCCAACGAACGGAGCGGTCACGAGCAGAAAAAAGCGGTTGATCTGTTTGATGCTTACATTCATTTGAGCAGATCCATCTTTTTCTGCAGCGTGTCCAGCTGTTTCTTCACTTCGTTCAGCTGGGTGTACAGTTTGTTGCTGTTATCGGTTTTGCTCGTGGCGTTATCCTTGGTGAACGTCAGCAGTTCGTTAAAGGACTGCACCTTGCTCTCCAGCTCTTTAACTTGCCCCGCCAGTTCGTTAAACTGAGCCTCGTAACTTTTTTTTAAATCGTTCATCTGGTTTTCCGTACTTGCCTGAAGCTGCTTTATCATTTCCTGTTTCACATGATTGCTATATAAATAGGCAGCGCCGATGCCCAGTACAATCAGCAGTATCCATATCAGGAGCACGAACTTGACGGAGGGTTGCTTCTCCCTCTTGGGCTGGTTTCCGAATGGTACGGAAGGCCCTGTCGAAGTTTGCAATGTCATCACCTCGGTTTTCGTTGATTTTTTTCCAGTCCCCATTCTATCATTACCCTATTATTTTCGCAAAAATGAATACAAGTCATAAAAATACCTAAAAATAGATTGCACGAAATAATAGGGGTGCGATACAATCTGTTTAAGACTGATAGATTTATATTATACATAACCGTTTAGCGAGCCTTGATATGAAAATAGAAACGTCTTAAAACAAGCGTTTAACGCGCTTGTGAGCGGAGGAGAAACGCTGCTGTACTTTATATTCAATACGATCAGTACCAGGAGGTTACCATTGAAATGACGAGAGTTTGGCGGGTTGTGATTATCGATAGCCACCCCACAAGTATGCTGGGCACCAAGTTGATACTGGAGGAACGGGAGAATCTGAAGGTAACGGGGATGGCCTCAACCTGGGACGAAGGATTGGTGCTGGTGATCGAGCACCAGCCCGATCTGGTTCTGTTGGACTACCAGATGCCCGAGGGAACAGCGGAACCGCTGCTGGAGAAGCTGAAGAGCAGTTCTCCGGAGAGCCATGTCCTCATCTTGACGGATCATGACGGTTTGAAGCTGCTGCATCCGATCATTCATCACGGGGGGAGCGGAATTTTGTCGAAACAGGCCTCGGCCTCCCAGCTCATGCTGATGATCGACGGGCTGCGCGAAGGCTTTGCCGCCCTGCCGATTGAATGGCTGAAGCAGGGGATCTGGCAGATGCAGGCGGCTCCCTCGGCGGAAGGGATGTTTGATTTGACCGAGACGGAGATTTTTATTATGGAACGGATCGTACAGGGGATTACCTACGATAAGATCGCAACGGAAATTACCGTCAGCCGAAGATCCATCGATAACTACCTGCGCAAAATTTACGTCAAGCTAGGGGTGTCCACCCGTGCCCAGGCCATCGAAAAATTTGCGCTTCATTCACGTCAGAAGCGAGCGATGTACATTTGAATACGGCATAATTCCATGCGTCTCTGAATACATACTTTAGGGTTGTAAATTATATAGAGAGACCGAACCCAATAAGAGATAAATGGGAGGAGAGACCATGCAGTATTCCTTTGCAGCCCGTACGGAGGTCATGCTGTCGTCACCGCTTCATCTCATCCGGTCCTTGGCAAATCGGGAATCCTTCATTTCTTTTGCAGAGGAGCTTCCGGCCGAAGAGTTATTTCCCGTATCTTCTCTGGAGGCAGCAGCGGCAGCAGTGATTTCGAATAGTCCTACGGCACTTCAGTATGGGGAGCCGCAGGGCTTTTTGCCGTTGCGCGAATGGTTGTCGGAGGACTGGAAGCGCACCAAGCGCATCGATGTGGGTCCGGATCAAATTCTGCTGACGACCGGCGTGCAGCAGGCAATGGATCTGCTGGCCCGCGTCTATGTGGAGCCAGGGGACCGCGTGCTTGTGGAAAGTCCGGCTTCGCCGGGATACTTGCAGGTGTTCAAGATGCAGGGGGCTGTCGTTATTCCGGTGGACAGCGACCAGAATGGCCTGATTCCGGAACGTTTGCTGGAACAGATTGAGCGGACGCAGCCGAAGCTGCTGGTAGCCTCACCGAACTTCTCCAATCCGACGGGGGTCCTCTGGAGCTTAGAGCGGCGCAAGGAAGTGCTTGACCTGTGCAGGGAGCACAGTATCCTCATTATAGAAGACAATTCTTACGGGGATCTTTATTTTGAAAAGTTATCGCAGCGGGAATTCACCAGTCTGTACCCCTCCCTGTTTGCGCTGGACGGCTCGGGCAGCGGACAGGGGGTGCTCTACATCGGTTCGTTCAGCAAAACGATCGCCCCGGCGCTGCGTACGGGCTGGGCCGCCGGAAGCAGGCCGCTGATCGATATGCTGGCCGCCGCCAAGCAGCTGGCCGATTGGCAGTCCAGCACGCTGAACCAGCGCTTCCTGCACAACATGCTGGAATCCTCCGCTTTCGATATTCATGAGCATATCAAAATGCTGAACCGCGAATACGACACCCGCCTGAAGCTGATGAACGGGCTGCTGCAGCGGCCGGCATGGCAGGATGCCAGCTACGTCATCCCCAAAGGGGGGATGTTTATCTGGCTTCAGCTGCCGGATGGGCTGGACAGTCTGGCCCTCTTGAAATGCGCCTTGGGTAAGGGCGCAGCTTTTCTCCCCGGCACGCTGTGCTACCCGGACGGGCGGGGAAGCGGCTGGATTCGGCTGAATTTCACCCACCCCGGCCGTGACGAGCTGCTGCTGGGCATGAATCTGATCGGCGAAGCGATCGGCGAATTTACGGCGCGCAGCTAAGTCTTGTTGCGGCGTGAGGCACGTGCCGGCTTCGCCGTTTCCACAAGAGCGGGCAAACTGGATGCCCCCGTCTCCAGGATGCCGGCATAGCGCTCGAGATCGGCGGTGCCTGCTGGCGTCAGGAGGTAGCGGCCGCGGGAGATCCGCTGGAACCAGCCGTAATAGTTGTTCTGCAGGATGGCCGCCGCATTCGGCACGCCGCTTTTCTCCCGCAAATGCGCGGGCGACAGGCCGCCTTCCGGTGCGCCTGCGAGGGCGCCGGCGACGCGAAGCGCTTTTTCCCGGTAAGCCGTCATCAGCTTTGCCCGGGTGGTGCCGCCGACGTTATAATCGCCGCTGCGTTCGCGGAATTCGTAGAGCAGCCGGGACTTGCGGACTTTCATCCTGCGGGTTGGCACGTAAGGCATTCCCGGCTCGCAGAGCACTTCCACCAGCGGCTTCTTGGTTTTATAGAAGGTGACGGTGATCAGACCGACGCCCAGCCTGCGGCATAAACCGGTGATGTCATCCCAGCGCTGGTTCACGGCACCCCGTTTGCTGCGGTTGCGCTCTACCGCCAAATATACATGAGGGCTCAGCTTGAGACGTTCGACTCCCTGCAGCAGCAGGGAGAGGTTGAACGTCTTTTTCATTTCCACGATCAGCGGCTCTTCCTCGTCCGGATGCAGGCCCACCAGGTCGCAGTGGCGAACTTCGCCTTTGACCTCGTAGCCCTGCCGCTCAAAAAAAGCCTTCAATGGCTCGTAAAGTTCGGTTTCATGCTGGACGGACATGTTCAGGCTCTCCTTCTGCGGTGATCCGCTTCTGAATTCTTTGTTCATTATATCATTTCAAATGAAGAACCCGAATCCTAAGGGCAGATATCCCGCCGGGAAAGTCGCAGCACCCTTGCTTTTATAGAAAAAGACAATCTGACATGGGCGAAAAAAGAGGTCAACTAATCCCACGGTCCCGCATAGGTATGTAATACACTTTTTAAGAATCGATGGGAGCAGTTGACCCTTGACGCATTTTGTAGGAGTAGCTTGCGATTTCATAACCGAGTCATAGGAGGTACTTGCATGGATATTTTCGAACGCGTAGCGGCATATCGGGCAGAGAGCGATCAACTGGCATGGAATGGCACCTTTAAAGAATACATCGACCTTCTTCGTCAGGACCCATCACCGGCGATGACGGCGCATGCCCGCGTCTATGACATGATCAAATCATACGGCGTGGAAGAGGTCAACGGCCATAAACGTTATAAATTTTTTGAACAGGAAATTTTCGGTCTGGATCGTGCCATTGAAAAGCTGGTGGAGGAGTATTTCCACTCCTCGGCCCGCAGGCTCGACGTCCGTAAACGGATTCTGCTGCTGATGGGGCCGGTCAGCGGCGGGAAATCGACGATTGTAACCCTGCTGAAGCGGGGGCTTGAGAAATTTTCGAGAACGCCGCAAGGCGCGGTATATGCCATTGACGGCTGCCCGATGCATGAGGAACCGCTTCATCTCATTCCGCTGGAGCTGAGGGCAGAAGTGGAAAAAGAACTGGGTGTGCGGATCGAAGGCAATTTATGCCCTTCCTGCCAAATGCGCCTGAAGACCGAATACGACGGCGACATCGAGAAAATGCCCGTCACCCGGGTGCAGATCTCGGAAGACAGCCGTGTCGGGATCGGTACATTCAGCCCTTCAGATCCGAAGTCCCAGGATATCGCCGACCTGACTGGCAGCATCGACTTTTCTACCATTACGGAATACGGTTCGGAATCTGACCCCCGTGCCTACCGTTTCGATGGAGAGCTGAACAAGGCCAACCGCGGCCTGATGGAATTTCAGGAAATGCTCAAATGCGACGAGAAGTTTCTGTGGAACCTGCTCTCGCTCACGCAGGAAGGCAATTTCAAGGCAGGCCGGTTCGCGCTTATTTCCGCCGACGAGCTCATCGTTGCCCACACGAACGAATCGGAGTACAAGGCCTTTATCGCCAACAAGAAAAACGAAGCGCTGCAGTCCCGGATGATCGTCATGCCGATTCCTTATAACCTGAAGGTATCGGATGAAGAAAAAATTTACGGCAAGCTCATTTCGCAAAGCGACATGAAGCATATCCATATTGCGCCGCATGCGCTGCGTTCCGCCGCGATTTTCTCCATTCTGACCCGTCTCAAGGAGACGAAGAAGCAGGGAATGGACCTCGTCAAAAAGATGAGAATGTACGATGGCGAAGAGATTGAAGGCTATAAAGAAGCCGATTTGAAGGAAATGCAGTCTGAATATTTGGAAGAAGGCATGTCCGGCGTCGATCCGCGGTATGTCATCAACCGGATTTCCAGTGCTTTGATTAAGCAGGACCTTCAATGCATTAACGCGCTGGATGTGCTGCGGGCCATCAAAGACGGACTTGACCAGCATGCCTCCATTACGAAGGACGAACGGGAGCGTTATCTGAATTTCATCGCGGTGGCCCGGAAAGAATACGACGAGCTGGCGAAAAAAGAAGTGCAGAAGGCCTTTGTTTATTCCTTTGAGGAGTCGGCCAAAACGCTGTTCGAGAATTACCTCGACAACATCGAGGCGTTCTGCAACTGGACGAAAATCCGCGATCCGCTCACCGACGAAGAGATGAATCCGGACGAAAGGCTGATGCGTTCCATCGAGGAGCAGATCGGCGTTTCCGAAAATGCCAAAAAAGCGTTCCGCGAAGAAATCCTCATCCGGATTTCGTCTTATTCCCGTAAGGGCAAAAAGTTCGAATACCATAATCATGACCGTCTGCGCGAAGCGATCGAGAAGAAGCTGTTTACAGACCTCAAGGATATCGTAAAAATAACGACGTCGACCAAAACGCCGGATGCCGCCCAGCTCAAGCGGATTAACGAGGTAAGCAAACGGCTGATCGACGAGCACGGCTACTGCCCGGTATGCGCGAACGAGCTGCTGCGCTATGTGGGAAGCTTACTGAACCGGTAATCAGCCGAAACCGTATAAATTCCAGCGTCAAATGGCTCCTGATTCATTTCGGGGGCCATTTTTTTATGTTTTTTTCTTTTTCGGGTCTTGAACCTCACGTAACGTTAGGAAGTAAGATGTGGGGATACTGGAATCACGGAAAGGAATGTAGAAAATGCAGAGCAGCTGGATTGCAAAATCGATTGCGTTTGACGGAAAAGTCCGTATCATTTTTATGGATAATACCCATTTGCTCCAACAACTCTTTAATCGAAGAACAATGAGCCCGGTGATGAAAGAGGCATTAGGCAGAACCGTATCGGCGGCAGGGCTGATTGCGGGCCTTTTAAAAGAGCCGCAGCAGATGAGACTGAAAATCAAGACAAGCAGCCCCGGCGCAAACATATTTGCGGATGCAGACGTTTCCGGTAACGTTCGGGGATATCTCAGTGAAAAGTGGTTCCAACTGCCTTCGGACGGCTTATCGCTTGAACAGATTATTGGGAGCAGGGGCACCATGCAGGTCGTGCAGGAAACAGGAACGAATCGGATGTTTACAGGAATTACGGATATGCCTTACGCCAATATCACGGATGATATTTCCCATTATTATGGCCAAAGCGAACAAACATTGACGTGGGTTACCATAAACCTTTGCATAGATCATCAGAAGCAGCGGGTATCTTCATCCAGAGGAATATTGGCGCAATTGCTCCCGGGCGGAAATCCAGGTTTGATGCAGCAAGTAAAGGAAATGGTGAATGGCAGCGATTTTATGCTGAGCCGTTATCAACAAGATAAAGCGCATCATGAGCTGCTTCTGAGCCCGCCGAGAGGAGGGGCGATTCTGGAAACCAAGCCGCTGCAGTGGTACTGTGAATGTTCAAAGGAAATGCTTAGCGGCCTGCTGCTGAGCCTTGACCGGGAGGAGCTGGCCAGCCTCGTCCTGCAGGCGGAGCCGGCAGAAGTGGTCTGCAGCCACTGCGGGGAGAAATACGGATTTAGTCCCATTGAGATTCAGAGCTTGCTCGACATATTGCAAGGGAGAAGAACGATCCCATAACCCTCATCAAGCCTACAGAAAGGAACAGAACGATGAAAACCTGGAAAGTTGGAGAAATCGCCAAATTAACCGGCCTAACTGTCAGGACGCTCCATCATTATGACGAGATCGGCTTATTGCATCCAACACTCACGTCGGAAAAAGGTCACCGCTTGTACGTAGAGAACGATTTGCTGCGGCTTCACCATATCATTTTACTTAAACAATTGGGAATTTCGCTGGAAGAAGTGAAGCGGTCGATCAGCGATCCGGAATTCAACCCCTTACATTTGCTGGAACACCAGCTTGCACGCATTAATGAACATATTCAAATGCAGCTGGACGTAAGGGATTGCCTAAACGATATTTACAGTTTGATGCAGATCGGACAGCCCGTTGACTCCACCAGGTTCATAGAAGTCGTGCAAATGATCAATATAAGCCGGTGCAAGCATTTTAGCCGGGAGATGGTAAGGGAAATCCAGCGGAATTATACTTCTTTGAATTCAGAAGAAATGAAGGAGAAGGATGAAGAATTCCGGACGCTGATTTCCGGGTTCCGCTCGGAAATGGGGAAGGGAACGCCGGAACACGATCCTGTCGTTTTAGACCTTGCAAGACGATGGAAGAGCTGCTTCCAGGATGCAGCTGGTGATTATGACCTGTTGAGCCGGTCGGCGGAAAGCTATTACCGGGATCACTCCGACCAGGCCCTCCATTTTGGAATGGACCGCGAGCTATACCAATTCATTCGTAAAGCCGTACTAAAAATATAAGTCGGATGCACTATATTTTAGTTGTTTAGTCGTCGATATAGACTATAATAGACAAAGTTAGATTGTTTAAAATTGGTATAATCAGGGAAATTCCAAAGGAGCCATTCTACATGATTCAAGTATCGGAAGCGCGGCATAAGCAGCTGAAATTTATTGGACTGACGGAAAAGGATTTGGAGATTCTGCGGACGCACCAGCCCGTATTCAGCAAGGTGGTCGATGAAGTCGTGGACCATTTTTATCGGCATATCACTTCGGAGCCGGAGCTCATGCGCATCATTGAACGGAAAACGACGATCGACAGGCTGAAGACGACCCAGCGGGAATACTGGATGTCGCTGGCTGAAGGTGTAATTGACGAGCCGTTTCTGGAGAAAAGAATCGCCATCGGGCTGGTACATTCGCGCGTTGGCTTAAATACGGATTATTATCTCGGCAGCTACATGGTTTATTTGGACATCGCTGTTGAGCTGTTCAAGAAGGCTATTCCGGACCGCTGGATCGAGGTGATCCATCCCCTGACCAAGATGTTTAACCTCGATTCGCAATTGGTTCTGGAAGCTTATGATATGAAGGAAAAGGAAAAGATCCAAGAGCTTGCCGACGAGCGGGAGCAGGTGCTCCGGGCGGTAACCGAAGTTGTTCAGCAGCTGACCGGCATGATTGCCGAGCTGAACGAGAGTGCCGGCCAAATCGCCGAGACGGCGAAAGTGACCGCGGCTTCCCAGGACCTGGCCCATTCGCTGATGGACGAGCTGCAGGAGGATGTCACCCAAATCGAGAACATGGGCGGCTTGATCAAGGGCATCGCCGACCAGACGCATCTGCTCGGACTGAACGCGGCGATCGAGGCGGCGCATGCCGGGGATTCCGGCAGAGGTTTTGCCGTCGTAGCCGGCGAGGTGCGCAAGCTCGCGGCCCATTCGCGGGAAGCGCTGGAGACGATCCAGGATAAAGTGTCTGGCATCATGGTCCGGCTGGAGAGCGTGCAGCAGGAAACACGGCAGACATCGGTCCATGCAAGGGCACAGGCGGAGAGCTCCCAGGAGCTGGCGGCTTTCGTGAAGACGATCGAAAAGCTGACGCTGGATCTGGCGGAGATTCAGAATCACCAGTAAACGCCGACGAGGAGCGTCAAGGAAGCTTCATTTGTTCCAGTACCTCATCATTCGCCATTCAGGTATAATAGATTCGTCATCATGAATATTTGAAATCGTAAATTTTTGAATTGATCGGCAACTGATTTGTATTTGAGGTGATTGTATAGTGGCTTCCATTCATGATGTGGCGAAAGAGGCTGGAGTATCTGTCGCAACCGTTTCCAAAGTCATTAACCATTATCCGGACGTCAGCGATAAAACAAGGAAAAAAGTAAAATCGGCGATTGAGCTTCTTCGTTACCGGCCCAATGCCATTGCACGCGGACTCGTCACCGGGAGATCGTGGACCGTGGGTGTGCTGATCAACATTCCCTTTACGAACCCCTATGTGGCCGAGCTGCTGGAAGGCATCAAAACGGCGCTGGAGAATAGCGGCTATGATCTCATGCGCCTCTCTGCCCGGCTTAACGACGAAAGTTATTCTTTTATCGACCACTGCGAGAGCAGAAACCTGGATGGGGTCGTCATCTTTGGCGTGGAGCGGGACCATCGGATTATCGGCGAATTGATCCGCTCCGATATTCCTACCATGTTTGTGGATACGGACGTCATGGGAAACCGGGTCGGAAATATTACGTCGGATAATGTGAACGGCGTTCGTATGGCCGTCTCCCATCTGTACGGGCTGGGTCATCGGGATATCGCCTATATCGCCGGTACCCTCGGCCATGCGGTAGCCGAACGGCGGCTTCAGGGATACAAGCAGGGCCTTGCGGACTGTTCCATCGAATACAGGGACAAATATCTGGAAGTGTGTGATTATTCTTTTGAAGGCGGCATGGTCGCCATGAGGAAGCTCCTTCATCTTCAGGCTCCCCCTACCGCTGTCGTGTGTACTTCGGATATGGCTGCGATGGGGGCGATTCATGAAATTGAAGCATGGGGATTTTCCGTTCCCGGGGATGTTTCGGTTGTCGGCTTTGACAACATTTTTGAGGCCAAGGTGTTTAAGCCAAGCCTGACGACTGTGAACCAGAACATACACAATATCGGCGCAAGGTCGATTGAGCATCTGATCTCCATGATCGAAAATCCGGAATACTCGCCGCCGGAAATTATGGAGCCGGCCAGCCTGGTTATCCGCCAATCGACCGGTAAAGTGAAGGTTTCTGAAGATCAATCGCGTTAAAATAGGGGGAAGGGATGTGCCGGGCAGGCATGTCCCTTTTTGCGTCCTGTCTGGTCATTTATGATTGCGTTTAATTTCCGGGTGTTACAAAGGGTATGTGCTTAGGTCAAGAAATGTTGTGAATGGTGCACAATATCTTATAATGGTAGAAAATCAGGCACCGCTTATAATCAACGGATGAAAGTGACGTGATAGTCGATGGAGGAAAAAAGAGTTCTGGTGGCCGACGATGAGCCGAGCATCCGCAGCGCCATTTCCTATGCGCTCAAACGGGAGGGGTTCGTCGTTGAAACGGCCGCGGACGGTGAGGAGGCGCTGCAGCAGGCGGATGCCTTCCGCCCCGATATGCTGGTGCTGGACGTCATGATGCCCAAGGCTAACGGCTATGAGGTGCTGCGCCGGCTGGAAAACCGCAAGGGACTCGGCATTTTGATGCTGACCGTTAAAAACGATATCGTTGACAAGGTTCTGGGGCTGGAGCTTGGGGCCGACGATTTTATGACCAAACCGTTCGATATCCGCGAGCTGGTCGCACGGGTGAAATCGATCGTCCGCCGGCTGGATAAAGTGGAAGATCCTGCGCCTGCGCCGGACGGGAAAAAGGCCGTGCTTGGACAGCTGACCGTTCATGCTGCCAAACGCACAGCAGAGATCAGCGGCCGGCTGTTGGAGCTGACGCCGAAGGAATTCGATCTGCTGTCGCTGCTCGTATTTCACCCCGGGCGAGTGTACACCCGTGAGGATCTGCTGGATCTCGTATGGGGCATGGAGTATGCGGGGGGCACCCGAACGGTGGACATTCATATCCAGCGGCTGCGGAAAAAGCTGGGCGACGCCCACTATATGCTGCAGACGGTATACGGGATCGGCTATAAGGCGCTGGAGGAGGGCACATGAGCCTCGGTCTGAAATGGAAGTTTCCGCTGTTCCTGGCAGTGCTGCTGGTGTTTACGACCGGCGTGCTCAGCTGGCTTGTACTCAGCGGAATCAAGACCAATCAGCGCGAGCAGATGGAAGAGAGCCTGCAGCGGCAGGCCGACGTGGCCGAAATGAGGGTCAAGCAGGATTATTTGACGGGCGAACGGCTGAAACCGGTGGATTTTATGGGAAAACAGGGGCAGGAGCTGGCCGTGGACCTTGGCATTTCCACCAACATGCGGGTGATCCTGTACGACGCGAAGGGTCAAGAGGTGGGCAATTCCCTGCCGTTGGCGGAAAAACCGGATGTCGGAGATGCCCTGTCTTATGCGCTGAAAGGTAAAATCGCCTACATTACCGAAGCGGATTCCCTGATCTATCTTGCGCCGATGCAGGGGCCTGACGGCATGCTGGGGGTTGTCCAGCTCCATACGTCGCTGAAGGCGCAGCATGAATTTTATAACCGGATGGCGTACCGGCTGGTCTGGACAGGCGGCATCGTATTGCTGTTGAGCTTTATTCTGGGATTTATTTATGTATACCGTCAGGTCAGGGATATCGTGAAGCTGAAGGCGGAGGCGGACCGAATCTCCCGCGGGGAGTACCCGGAGCGCTCCCCGCTGCGGCGGAAAGACGAGCTCGGGCAGCTCGGAACCGGCATTCTGCATATGAGCCGTGACATCAAAGGGCATATGGCTGCGCTCCAGGAGGAAAAGCACCATCTGCAATTGGCCGTGGAGAAGCTGCAGGCGCTCGAGCAGCAGCAGAAGCAGTTTATCAATAACGTGAGCCACGAGTTTAAAACACCGCTGACGTCGATCCAGGCTTATACGGATTTGCTGGGCATGTACGGTGACGATCCGCAGCTGATCGAGGAAGCGCGCAGTGCAATTGCCAAAGAGTCGGAGCGGTTGTATCAATTGGTCGAGGATGTGCTGCGCCTGTCGCTGCTGGAGAAGTATGATTTTGAATCCCAGGCGGAAGAGGTGGAGCTTGCGGATCTGCTGCAGGATGTCGTATCCCGGATCAGCGCCAAGGCCACCAAATACGATTTAACGATACAGACCGACCTCGTACCTGCCCGGGTGTGGGGAGACCGGGACCATTTCATTCATATTTTTATGAATCTGCTGGATAATGCGATCAAATACAACCGGCCCGGCGGCCTGATTGTCATTCAAAGCCGGGCTTCGGGAGACGAAGTGAGCGTATCGGTCCGTAACACGGGACGGATCATTCCGCGGGAATGGTGGGCGCATCTGTTCGAGCCGTTCTCCACGCTGCACCAAGACCGCGCCCGCTCTACCGGCGGAACCGGCCTGGGCCTGCCGCTGGCGTCCCAGCTCGCGGAGAAGCAGGGGGGCCGGCTTGAACTCATCCGTTCTGATGCGGACGAAACCGAATTTACCGTTACGTTTCCGCGGCACGCCAGCCGGGAGAACTAGGAGAACATAGCCGATGTTTCTCCCAAGGGAATGAACCGCGCTTAGCTGATGCCTTTTTCAATAAAAGTTTACAACTTGGAAACATTTCGACGTATGCCGGATATCATTGGCGTGTAGGATGGGGGTAAGAAATCAGGAAGGGATGAAGCTCAAGATGAAACGACATAAACTACTTCCTCCAGTGATCGGCGTGATGATGGCAGGTGCGCTTTTGGCGGGCTGCGGTTCGCCGCAGAGCAATGCAAGCCGGGAGGTCATCGACAAGCCGGGCAAGCAGATCACCGTTATAGATACGGCCGCCGAAGGCCGGAAAAATACCGGAGAAATCCAGGTGGAGCAAATCGAAAAGCTTAAAGACGTGTACGGCCGGACCTGGCTGTCGGACCACGAAGCCATCGTGGAACGAAATCATGTGCTGATGATCCATGACTTTGCCTCCAATATCGAACGCAAGTTGACGGAAAATCCGGCCACGGCCGGTCAATATCTGGCCGCCGCGTCGCCGGACGGGGAGCATGTCTTTTTTACGGGGGGCAACCCGAAAGACAAGTATGATATCGGGGGTTATCTCCTGGATGCGGCTTCCGGAACCGTAACGAAAACGGGCGCATTCTCCATGCTGTCCGATATGTTCTGGACCGATCCGCAGCATATCCTCGTCAGCACGGATGACAGCAAGCTTCAATTGATCGACCTGCAGGGCAAACGGACCCCGGTCCAATTCTCGGATCCGGAGCTGTCCGACAACGTGCCGCGCATGGCGAGCAAAGCGGGCGACCGTTATTACTATTTGGGCGTCCATGCAGGCTACACCGTGCTGAAGTCGTTTACGGCATCGGCGCCTGAGGCCAAGACGATCCAGGAAGGCGTCGTGACATTCAGCCTGTCGCCGGACGGCAGCGCGATCGCCCTGGAGAGACGCGAGTGGAACACGACCAAGGACGCCGAGCTTCAGCTCATCGATGCCAGCGGCAAGAAGCTGGGAACCGTGGCCAAAGGAACGCTTCTCGGCCGGCCGAGCTGGTCGCCGGACGGCAGCAAAATCGCCTTCTCGGTGTACACCGAAGGCGAGCAGGGCATGAAAGGTATGTACGTGTTCGACAAGGCGAGCGGCAAAACGACGCCGCTGTCCACGGAAATTCAGGCCTATGACTCCCCGGCTGTCTGGAGCCCGGACGGCAAGTCGCTGATGGTGTACCAGACTGTGTACGAAGGCGAGAAGTCGAACAATGTGACGTATATGGTCCACCTGAAGTGATCGCCGCGGTCAGCGGCGGAGCGTGTGCTGTGCGTGCTTGGGAAGCCCGCTCCGCGTGCGGATCATGCCTCCGATCGCTGTTGCCCCCGAATTTTTTGGGAATGGAATCGAAGGTGAAAATTCGGGGACAAAGGCGACCGCTAACGCTTCTCCGGCATGATTCCGCCCGCTCCGCTGCTGCCTGCGGCGAGTGGTGGAGTAAGGTCCTTGCGGTGGCTGTGCAGCACCGCAAAGCGTTCGGCTGGCGCGTACTGTGCGTGCTTGGGAAGCCCGCTGCGCGTGCGGATCATGCCTCCGATCGCTGTTGCCCCCGAATTTTTTGGAAATGGAATGAAAGGTGAAAATTCGGGGACAAAGGCGACCGCTGCCGCTTCTCCGGCATGATTCCGCACGCTCCGCTGCTGCCAGCGGCGAGTGGAGGGAGTAAGGTCCTTGCGGTGGCTGTGCAGCACCGCAAGGACGGGGCATGGCATAGGGCTGTGCTTTGGTGCAGAGCGTTCGGCTGGCGCGTGCTATGCGTGAAGCTGAGCAGGCTTCGTGCGGGCGACGGTGAGCGCGGGCTAATGCTTCGAAGCAGAGCGGCGGCTCTTCAGGTTGCGCGTAGAGCGCTCGATGGATGAGCGCATGTGTGCGGGGAAGCCCGCTGCGCGTGCGGATCATGCCTCCGATCGCTGTTGCCCCCGAATTTTTGGAGAATGGAATCGAAGGTAAAAATTCGGGGACAAAGGCGACCGCTGCCGCTTCTCCGGCATGATTCCGCCCGCTCCGCTGCTGCCAGCGGCGAGTGGGAGGAGTAAGGTCCTTGCGGTGGCTGTGCAGCACCGCAAGGACGGGAGTGGGCAAGGGGCAGTGCTTTGTAGCAGGCATGTTATCAGGGGAAACTTGGAACGTGCTGATCAGGCTTTATGCTCGAGGCGATGGCGGTCATATTTAGAAATTAAGTCACCACTCAATGTGGTGGCTTTTTTGTATAGTTAGCGAGCCCCGGAGTTCAGTCCGCCTGGCTGGAGAACTTCAAGGAATGGAGGTAGATAGCGATTCTTGATTTTTTATAAGAAAAAAATGTAAAAACCGACTTGACCTTGAAGTCTGCTCCAATGTTATTGTGAACTCATGGAAAAACTTTATTCTATGCAAGAAGCTTCACGGATGCTGGGAATCCCGAAGGATACGCTCCGCTATTATGACCGTCTCGGAATTGTCTCGCCGACCCGGGAAAACAATCGGTACCGCAGGTACTCGAAGAACGACCTCATCGACTTGATGAACATTCAAATTATGCAGTACGCGGACTTTTCTCTTGACGAAATTAAGGGGAAGTTTGGGTTCCACAGGATGGAAAAGGTAGACCCTGCTCACTACCAGGAGGTTGCTGCGTTCCTCGATGCCAAGAATGCCGAGACACGCAAAAAGATTGATCATCTTCAGAAGGTCAGTCAGCTGCTCGACGCAGCCGCCGATACATTAAGAGACTTCAATCCAGAAAAAGACCAGCGGCTGGCGGAGATCGTGCGCGAAATTTATCAGGGTATCCGTAAGAAGGAAACGGAAATTTTCGGGGAGGGATGTGATGATCATCAAGGTTAGCAATTTTTATTACCTGATCGCAGGCATATTTGCGGTACTGTTTGCCGCTACGCACGCATGGAACGGGCAATCCGCTGTTCTTCCGGAGATCCAGATAAGTGCGATCTCCATGGGGACACGGACGGTATTCATGTATGTTTGGCACATCATCACGGCGGAAAATCTGGTTTTCGGGGTCAGTTTTATATGGATGTCATTCCAAGGCGATCGATCGAAGGTCCGGTTTGCCGCTTGGATGATCGTGTCGCTTCTGAGCGTACGGCTGATGGTCATTCTTGGCGTAACCGCATTTCAAGACGCTTCGTCCGTTACGGATACGTTAATTGACTCGGTTGCAATCGTAATTTATGTGGCCTTTATCATTTTGGGGATAAGGATAAAGCCCAAAAAAGTTGGGAAGTCAGAAGCTACATTTCAATAGGGAGGAATAAAGGTCATCAATGGGAGTTAGTGATTGAGTTGTCGGTTGTTCGGGCTTTTCCTTACCAAACCAAAAACCTCTCAAGCGTGCATAGGGTTCACCATGCAGCTCGGGAGGTTTTTGCGTAAAGATTACTTTTGGTCCAGAGGTATTTGATGTTAATTACACGTACCGGATTTGCACGCACCAGCGGAGAGGACGGAATCGTTCTGGAGAAGCGGGCAGCGGTCGCCTTTGTCCCTGGATTTCCACCTTGGCATGTTACCGATCGGGAAATCTGGGGGCAACAGCGATCGGAAGAACGATCCGGCATCGGAGCGGTCATCGAAGCTCAACATTTGCATTTACATGATCTGCCCAATGAGCGGCTTCAAGGCTCAACGTATGCATTTACAAGATCTGCTCCTAAGAGCGGCTTAGAGATACAGTGGTCAGCGGAGAGGACGGAATCGTTCTGGAGAAGCGGTCAGCGGTCGCCTTTGTCCCCGGATTTCCACCTTGGCATGTTACCGATCCGGGAAATCTGGGGGCAACAGCGATCGGAAGAACGATCCGGCATCGGAGCGGTCATCGAAGCTCAACATTTGGCATCAGTAAGATCCGCTTCTTTGATCATGCAATAAGAAGACTGCTACGGGCTAAAGTGCAAAGTGGGCGAGAGAACTCCACTCACACGAACCGCCGATGCAGCTTCTTGCCGTCGTAGGAGAACATGACCTTTTTGTCCTCGACGATGGTCTCCAGATGCACGGCGCGGCCCCACAGCTGGTACACGTAAGGCAGCGTGCGCTCCATGTACTTCAGGTCGAGCTCAATGCCTTCATACATATGCTTGATCACCATCTCGCCGGTCCGCAGGTAATCGCCGTCCTCGACGACGAGGTAAGGGCTGCCGCCATTGACTCGGGCGAAGACGAGCTGGTCGCGGATGTTTTCCCAGCTTTTGTCGGTGATTTTCCACTCGGGGCCCTTTTTCTCGAAGACGTACAGGTCCAGATCCTCGGTCAGCTGCTTCGTCATGTAGTTGCGGATAAAGGAAGTGTCCGAATCGTATTCGCGCACCTCGAAAATTTTCTCACGGCCCTGGCCGGGTTTCCGGCCGCCGAATTCGATTTCCTCCTTGGTCGGATGGTCCCAGCGGCGCTCGATGTCCTCGAAAATTTTCAGCCCCAAATAGTATGGATTCAGGCTGTGCCGGGACGGCTGCACGACCGAAGAATTGAGCTTGGCGAATTCGATCGTCTCGTCGCTCGTCAGGTCCAGCTCGCGGATGATCCGCTGATGCCAGTACGAAGCCCAGCCTTCGTTCATGATTTTGGTCTCCATCTGAGGCCAGAAATAGAGCATTTCGTCGCGGAGCATCGTCATAATGTCGCGCTGCCAGTCCTCCAGCACTTCGGAAAATTCCTGGATGAACCAGACGATGTCTTTTTCCGGTTCAGGCGGGAATTTACGGTTAACCGCTGTTTCCTGGACCTCAGGCTCAGGTTTGTGATCGAGGCTCCACAAGTCGTCGTACTCGCCGGGCTGGGTCTGCACTTTGCCGGACTCCTTCTGCGCTTTCAGTTTCATTTCCATGTAGCGCTGCTTATCCAGGTGTTGCGGCTTGATCAGCTGCGGATCGACATGCTCCTGGATGGCCAGTACGGCATCGATGAAGCGCTCCACGACTTCGGTGCCATGCTCGAGTTCGTATTGGCTGATTCGCTCCGCGGTGGCCGACATGCTCTCGACCATGTTGCGGTTGGTGGCGGAGAAGCGGTAGTTGTTTTTGAAAAAGTCGCAGTGCGCCAAGACGTGGGCCACGATGAGCTTGTTCTGGATCAGGGAGTTGCCGTCGAGCAAAAAGGCGTAGCACGGATTGGAGTTGATGACCAGCTCATAGATTTTGCTCAGGCCGAAGTCGTACTGCATTTTCATTTTGTTGAACGTTTTGCCGAAGCTCCAGTGTGAAAAACGGGTAGGCATCCCGTAAGCACCGAAGGTGTAAATAATGTCCGCCGGACAAATTTCGTAACGCATCGGATAATAATCCAGGCCGAAGCCGTCAGCGATCTCCATAATTTCACTAATGGCGTATTCCAGCTGTTTGATCTCGTCGCTCATTCGTTCATTGCTCCTTCCTTCTGCGGAAGAATAAAATATGATATCGGGACTATATTTCAATATATTCAGCAGCACCTCAAGTATGAACTGACATGGCCGGCCGAAAGTCCGGATTCTGTCCCGGATCATGTTGTTGGCAAATCCCAGCAGCCCGGAAATTAATGCAGTCTTCATGTCGATTTATGTTAGAATATAAGAGCATGACTCTAAGGTTTCCTATTTACGAAAGCGTTTTATATTTTTGCGGGCGGTGACTGCGTTACCATGTGGAAGTACTTTGTGCAAGCTACCAACAACATGAGGATCCGGAATAAATTGATCTTTTCCTACCTGTTCGTCGTCATGATCCCCGTGCTGATCGTGGGGGGCATCATTACCGCCTATTTCAGACAGGATGCACTGGACAATGCCATAGAGCAGACTTCCAATGATGTGGATAAAATCAAAAGTCAGCTGTCCACTATGCTGTCCGTTCCGATCTCGATTTCTAACAAGCTCTACCTGGACGATAATCTAAAGGACCTGGTCAATACAAATTACACGACCATTCTGCAAATGGTGCAGGCCTATTCGAAATACAACGATTTTGATGAGCTTCCGCGGCTCTATAACGAAATCAGCAACGTCCGCTTCTACCATTACAACAGGACGATGATCAACAACACCCAGTTTATTAACGTTACCGCCAAGATTGAGGGGGAGGAATGGTTCCAAACGGCCATGAACAACCCGCGGATCGGCTGGTTTTTTATGGAGGGCAGCGACATCGGCACCGAAAAGAAGCTGAGCCTGGTGCGCCGGATCAAGTTCAAGGATTACCGAACCCCGGGAGTGCTGGTCATTACGCTCAACCAGAGCATGCTGAACTCGATCCTGAGCAAGGAAACGTTCAATACGCTCATTGCGGATGACAGCGGATACATTGTGGCCGCCAAAAATCCGCAGAACGTCGGCAAAACGCTGAAACAGCTGGATTTGAACATCGATATGCATCAAGGACAGGAACAGACGATCAGCCGGCGCGTCAACGGGGTGTCCTCCAACATTATCGTGGACAAGCTGACGCCGCAGACGAGCTTGAACGGCCTCAGCGTCGTATCTGTCTTTTCGACCCAGGGCATTGTCCAGGACGCCAAAAAGGTCGGATGGATCGGCATGGCGCTGGTGATCGGCGTGCTGATCCTGGCACTCACGCTGATATTCGTCGTATCCAAGCTGACGACCAACCGGCTTCTGCATTTGAGCAGACAGCTGAACAAGGTGGCCCGGGGGAACTTCGATACGATTTCCTTCCTGGACGGCAATGACGAAATCGGGCAGCTCTCCCGCCAGTTCAACTATATGGTCCGTAGCATCAACGACCTGCTGAACCAGGTGTATGAGAGCAATGAGAAGAACACCAAGCTTGAGGTTGCGCAAAAAGAAATCAAGCTCAAAATGATGGCCAGCCAGATCAATCCGCACTTTTTGTTCAATGCCCTGGAATCGATCCGGATGAAGGCTCATCTGAATGGGGAGAAGGAAATCGCCAACATCGTGCGGCTGCTGGGCAAGCTGATGCGCAAAAACCTCGAAGTCGGCAGTGTGAAAAAAACGTTGAAAGAGGAAATGGACATTGTCCGCGCGTATTTGGAAATCCAGAAATTCCGCTATGAGGACCGCTTGAGCTACGAGCTGATCGTCGAGCCGGAAACCGAACGGGTGCTGCTTCCGCCGCTGATCATTCAGCCGCTGGTGGAGAATGCGATTATCCATGGCCTGGAAGGCAAGGAAGTGGACGGGATGCTGCGCGTCCGCTGCTCGATGAAGGAAGACATGCTGCATGTCGAGGTTATCGATAACGGGGCCGGCATGTCGGAGGAACGCAGGCAATTTGTTCTGGCGACGCTGGATGCGGAAGAAGGGGAAGGCAATCGCATCGGCTTGCGGAACATCCATCAGCGAATTAAGCTGACGTATGGAGACGACTTCGGACTGCATATTACGAGTATCCCGGGACAGGGAACCAAGATGGAATTCATGATACCAACAGGGGGAGAAATGCATGTTTAACGTTTTGATTGTGGATGACGAACCGATGATCCGCGAAGGTCTCAAGACGATCATCGACTGGGAGAGCTTCGGGTTTACGGTGGTGGATACGGCGGCCAACGGCCGGGATGGGCTGGATAAAATCAAAGAGCTGAAGCCCGATCTGACCATCATCGATATCCGCATGCCGGGCATGACCGGTCTCGACGTCATTGAAGAGGCCCGGGCCGCCATGATCTCGACGCATTTTCTAATTTTGAGCGGATATGCCGATTTTGATTATGCCAAGCGGGCGATCGGTTACGGCGTAAACGGATACCTGCTGAAGCCGCTGGATGAGGAGGAGCTCGGGGAGGAGCTGCAGCGGATCGGGGCGATTCTGACCCGGGAGAAGCAATCGCATCGTTCCGCGGAAGAGGACCATGTCTACCGTGCGCATCTGCTTGAATCCTTTCTGCTGCAGGAAGAAGCGCTTCGGGATCCGGCGACGGTCATGCAGCTGGGGCTGGACTGGACGAGGTATCAGATCGTCCTGCTCGAAATCCATGGATCGGCGGACGATGCACCTTTAGCGGCCTTAAGACGAAAGCTGTCGGGCCATTTTGACGAAGCGGATCGCGTCATTGTGTTTCCAGCGGGGGCATATGAAGCTTTGCTGTGGGACCGGGGGATGTCCCGGGAAGACGATGCTGCCCACTGTTACGCGGTATGGAATGCGCTGCTGCCGGATAACAAGGGCTGGTTTGCCGCCGCCGGGGGAACGGTCACCGATATTTCGCTCATTGGACAATCGTATGCGGAGGCCGCCGAGCTGCTGCACCATCGTTTTCTGTTCCATGAAGAGCGTTTGATGCTGCCCGGGGATTTGACCCTAATGGCAGAGTCATACCCGGAGAAGGCGCCGCTCGATCCAACGGGAGAAATCGAACTGTCGGATATGCTGTATTATGCGCTGGACATCCGGAGCATGGAAGCGGTCGGCCGCTTTTTTGACGAGCTGGAGGAGAGGGTTGTCGGCTTCGGGCAGGCCGAGCAGGCCGTGAAGTCGGCGGTGACCCATATTTTGACCATGGCCATCAACAAGCTGTCGGGGCAGAACCAGGCATTGTATCCACTGCTGCAGGATGCGCCGCTGTTCATTACGGAGGCGTTCCGCCAGCCGACATGGGAGCAGCTGAAAGCGGTGGCGGCCGCCCATTTGAGCAGCCTGATCGAGAGGATCGGCGGCGGGAGCAAGGATGCGGTGCTGAAGCAGATGATCGATTTTATTCACCGGAACTATAAGGAGAACCTGAAGCTGGAGCTTCTGGCCCAGGTGTTTAATTACAACAGCGCTTACTTGGGGAAAATGTTCAAAAACTATACGGGCGAGAATTTCAACGCGTTCCTCGACAACGTGCGGATTGAGCACGCGAAGGAGCTGTTATCCCAGGGACTCAAGGTGCATCAAGTGGCGGCCTGTGTCGGATATGCGAACGTGGACTATTTTCACAGCAAATTCAAGAAATACGTCGGGGCGTCCCCGTCGTCATTCCGGAAAAAGGAGCCGTCCGAGTAGTCTCTTAACTATCAAGATCCTGCGGGATGATTTTGGCTATACCGTCTTTCAAAAACGTTTTCGAGGTGAATTTCCCCCTGAAAATTAGATTTTCGGGGGATTTTTTGTGTAAAGTCATGTCAAATTTCGACTATGAAAGCGTTATATCTAATTTTTATATGATTTTAGGTGAAATCCGATGGGTATTTTTATAAGCGCTTCATTTAGTAAGATGAAGGTATCAATTAGAGGAGGGGTTATTGAATGGAAGCGCTCACACCTAACACCATTCCCCGCAGCGGTCAAGATACTGCTAAAGCACCAAAGCGTAAACGAAAGGGTGGCTTCTGGAGTACGGTGCTCCAGCAAAAATATTTATATTTAATGTCGCTCCCTTTTGTCATTTGGGTGTTCGTGTTCAGTTACCTGCCGCTTTGGGGCTGGACGATGGCCTTTCAGAACTATAAACCGGCAAGGTCATTCTCCGAGCAAAAATGGGTAGGATTTAAATATTTCCATGAGCTGTTCCAAGACGACCGGTTTTATCTGGTGCTGCGGAACACGCTGGCGATGAGCTTCATGGGCCTCATTCTGGGATTCGTGGTTCCGATCTTCTTCGCGATTCTCCTTAATGAGCTGCGGGGCATGTTCTTCAAGCGGTTCGTGCAGACGGTTTCTTACCTGCCGCACTTTGTATCCTGGGTCGTTGTAGCAGGCATTATTACGAAAATGCTTTCAATTGACGGCGGTGCGGTCAACCAGATTCTGATGGCGCTCCACCTCACGGACGAACCTATACAGTTCATGGCGAAGGGAAGCTGGTTCTGGTACATTGTAACCGGTTCCGATGTCTGGAAGGAAACAGGCTGGAATACGATCATCTATTTGGCAGCGATTACAGGGATTGACCCGGAGCTGTACGAAGCATCCCGCGTCGACGGTGCGAGCCGCTGGAGACAGATGTGGCACATTACGCTGCCGGGCATCCGCTCGACGATCTCGGTTCTCCTGATTATGTCGATTGGCCACTTGATCAGCATCGGCTTCGAGAAGCAGTTCCTGCTCGGCAACAACCTGGTGACGGATTACTCGGAGGTTCTCGATCTGTACGCACTGAATTACGGTCTGAATATGGGCAGGTTCTCATACGGTACCGCCATCGGCATATTCAACTCCGTAGTCAGCATCATCCTGTTGTTTACGGCTAACGGCATTTTCAAAAAGGTTACGAAAGAAAGCATTATGTAGGAGGCGAGAAGTCGAGATGCCAAACAAAGCGTTTAATGCGACCCGATCCGATAAGATCTTCGATATATGCAACATCATCTTCATGGCGATCGTACTGATCGTTACGCTGTATCCTTTTCTGAACGTGCTCGCCATATCGCTGAACGATTCCATCGATACGGTGCGTGGTGGCATCACCATCTGGCCGCGTGCGTTCACATTTGAAAACTATAAGACGATATTTGCTTATGACACCTTGCTTCAAGGCTTGAAAATTTCCATTTTGCGTACGATCGTCGGTGCTGTTCTGGGGCTGCTCAGTGCATCGATGCTTGCCTATACGCTCAGCCGGCCTGATTTTCAGGCACGGAAGTTCGTATCGACATTCCTGGCGATGACGATGTACTTCTCTGGCGGCCTGATCCCGGGATACATCCTGATGCGGGACCTGAACCTGATCGGCACGTTCTGGGTATATGTTCTGCCGGGTCTCGTCAGTGCATTCAACGTATTTATCGTCCGTTCCTTTATCGACGGCTTGCCTTATGCCCTTCAGGAATCGGCCAAGCTGGACGGAGCCAACGATTTTACGGTATACTGGCGCATTATCCTGCCGCTTTGTAAACCGGTTCTTGCGACGATCGCGCTGTTCCTTGCCGTAGGTCAGTGGAACTCCTGGTTCGATACGTACCTGTATAACGGCAGCAACGCCACCTGGACCACCCTGCAGTACGAGCTGATGAAGGTGCTGCAGAGCACGCAGCAGGGCGGCGGAGCGATCAACGCCAACGATATGGCCAAGCAAATGGCCCAGATTTCGCCGGAATCGATCAAGATGGCCATTACCATCGTCGTGACCGTGCCGATCCTGATCGTCTATCCGTTCCTGCAGAAATATTTTGTCAGCGGCATGACGCTGGGCGCGGTCAAATCGTAAAATAACGCTTTTTCAGAAGTTACATTCTTATATAGAGGTATCAGCAGGCTAGCCTGTTATACAAAATAGATAAAGAAAAAGATTAGACATCATGGGGAGGGTTTACGCAATGCCAAAGAAAGCGTACAAGGTAACCGCGATTTCTCTGATCATCGCATCAATGCTAGCGGTTGCGGGCTGTGGCGGAGGCAAGGAGGATACCGCGGCCAAAGATACAGGCGATACGACATCGCCGATCACCTTCAGTTTTTTCGGTGCGGATGCGAGTCCAAACTGGAACAAAATGCAGGATGAAGTCGGCAAGGAAATCACTGCGAAGACAGGCGTTACGATCAACGCGGAGTATGCCGTATCCGGCGGAGGTCAGGATAAGATTTCCCTGATGGCCGCGAGCGGTGACTATCCGGACCTGATCTTCGCGAAAGGCGACGTCAACAAGCTGGTGGATGCCGGCGCGATGCTCGACCTGACCGATCTGATCGACAAGTACGCGCCAAACCTGAAGAAGGTATATGGCGGTTACATGGACCGTCTGAAGTACAGCAACGATGACCAAGCCATCTATGTGCTGCCGACCAATGCGGCGGTGAACCAGCAGTATTTTGACGCCGGCGGCGGCTTTGAAATCCAGAATGCCGTGCTGAAAGAGTTGGGATATCCGGAAGTAAAAACCGTCAAGGATTTTGAGAACGTGCTGAAGGCTTATAAAGAGAAGCATCCAACGATTGACGGCCAGCCAACCATTCCGTTAACGCTGGATGCGGACGACTGGAGAATCATGATCACCGTAACGAACCCGGCGTTCCTAGCAACTGGAGCCCCGGATGACGGCGAGTATTTCATCAATCCGCAAACCTATGAGGCTCAGCTGCACTACAAGCGTCCGGAGGAAAAAGAGTACTTCCGCTGGCTGAACCATATGTACAACGAAGGCCTGCTGGATAAGGAAACGTTTGTACAGAAGAGCGACCAGTACAAGTCCAAAATTTCGAGCGGACGCGTGCTTGGCCTGATCGACCAGGAATGGGGTTATTCCGACGCAGAGAACGCATTGAAATCTGCTGGCAAGGATGAAAGAACTTACGCTCACTTGCCGGTAACCTTGTCGGAAGAATATAAGGACCACTCCTTCCAGGACACAGGCTTTACATCCGGATGGGGCATCGGTATCACGAACAACTGTAAGGATCCGGTTCGGGCGATTAAATTCCTCGATTGGCTCGCTTCCGACGAAGGGCAAGTATTGATCAACTGGGGTATCGAAGGCAAGCACTACAATGTTGTAGATGGCAAGCGCGTCATTCCTCAAGAAATTCAGGATAAGAAAATCAAAGACGCTTCCAACTTTACGAAAACATCGGGCATCGGCCTGTACACGACTTTCTCCGCTCACTATGGTGACGGTGTGAAAGATCCATCAGGCAGCTACTATACAACGAACTTCCCGGATCAAATCGTAGCCAGCTACACGGAAGCCGAGAAAGAAACGCTGAAAGCTTACGGCGCTACGACCTGGAAGGACCTGTTCCCTTCAGAGAAGGATTTCCCGGTTAAGCCTTGGGGAGCAGCGTACAACATCTCGGTTGAAGAGGGCTCAGATTATACCGTAATGTACCAGAAAACGCAGGACATTATCCGCAAGCGCATTCCGGAAGCGATCCTGACGACGCCAGACAAATTCGACGCAGTCTATGACAACATGATCAAGGAACTGAACGCCGCCGGAGCGGAAAAAATGGAACAGCAATACACCGAGCTGGTGAAGGACCGTGTCGAGTTGTGGGGCGGAACGACCGAAGCGAAGTAATCCGAATTTTTAAAAAAGAGCAATAAGTTCATCAGGTAGGGCCTGCTCATAGCAGCAGGTTCTATTTGTGATGGATTTTTGTGACTTTGTTTGCTTTTGTACCTTATATAATATAAATGCCGTAATAGACTGTTTTATCAGTATTATTACGAGAATTTGTGATCGTAAACGCATCGAAATTTAATTTAAAAATATGTACTAAAATGACTTGACAGTCGTTTTCAAATCTTTTATGATTCAAATATGAAAGCACTTTCATTACACATTTTCCCTGCAGGCTGTTTTCGAAAACGTTTTAAACAAAGAGGTGGAGTCGAACAAGAAACCAGAGATGTGATGTGAGGAAGTTTAGTTATCTGAGTTTTGTAAACGTATTCAATTCATCTAGGTTTCGGCACAACATGCGGCAGCGCCCAGCGTCAGTGCAACGTTGATGCAATGCCGGCTCTTGAATGCAGCACGAAGTAATTCCATTAGTAATGAAGGGGGATATGATTCACATGAAGGGAAACACAAAGAAGAAGTTTGGGATGCTGCTCCTCGCCAGTGTGCTGCTCGTTTCCGCAGGCTGCAGCAGCTCAGGGGGCGACAGCAAATCCGCCGGTTCCGGCAGCTCGTCTTCCAATGCGGCGCAGGATGCGAAGGCTGACGATACGAGCCCGATCACGTTCTCGTTCTTTGGCGCTGACGCCAGCCCGAACTGGAACAAGATGCAGGATGAAGTCGGTAAAGAAATTACGAAGAAAACTGGCGTGACCATCAATGCGGAGTATGCCGTATCCGGCGCAGGCACCGATAAAATATCCCTGATGGCTGCGAGCGGCGACTATCCTGATTTTATCTTTGCCAAAGGCGACGTCGACAAGCTGGTGGAAGCCGGCGCGATGATCGACCTGACTGATTTGATCGACAAGTATGGCCCGAACCTCAAGAAGGTATACGGCAAGTACATGAACCGTCTGCCTTACAGCAACGATGATAAAGCCATCTATGTGCTTCCGACGAACGGAGCGGTGGATCAGCAGTACTTTGACGCCGGCGGCGGATTTGAAATCCAGAACGCCGTGCTGAAAGAGCTTGGCTATCCGGAAGTAAAAACCGTTAAGGATTTTGAAAACGTTCTCCAGCAATACAAAGACAAACATCCGACGATTGACGGCAAGCCGACGATTCCGCTGACACTGGACGCGGATGACTGGAGAATCATGATCACCGTAACGAACCCGGCCTTCTTGACGACAGGCGCTCCGGATGACGGCGAATACTTCATTAACCCTGAAACCAACGAAGCTCAGCTGCACTACAAGCGTCCGGAAGAGAAAGAATACTTCCGCTGGCTCAACCATATGTACAATGTGGGTCTGCTGGATAAGGATACGTTCGTGCAAAAGAGTGACCAATATAAATCCAAGATCGCCAGCGGCCGCGTCCTGGGTCTGATCGACCAAGAGTGGGGCTATTCCGACGCCGAGAATGCGCTCAAGACCGCCGGCAAAGCGGAGCGCACTTATGCTCACTTCCCTGTAACGCTGTCGGATGAATACAAAGACCATTCCTTCCAGGATACCGGATTCGTGGCTGGTTGGGGCGTAGGCATTACAACGGCATGTAAGGATCCGGTCCGCTTGATCAAGTTCCTGGACTTCCTTGCATCCGACGAAGGCCAAGTGCTGCGCAACTGGGGTATCGAAGGCAAGCACTACAACATGGTGGACGGCAAGCGCGTTATTCCTGATGACGTACAGGACAAGAAAGTCAACGATAACACCAACTTTACGAAAACGTCCGGCATCGGATTGTACACTACCTTCTCCGCTCACTACGGCGACGGCGTGAAAGATCCATCCGGCAACTACTATACAACGAACTTCCCGGATCAAATCGTAGCTTCCTATACGCAGCCGGAGAAAGACACCTTGAAAGCATACGGTGCAACAACATGGAAAGACCTGTTCCCGTCTGAAAAGGAATTCCCGGTTAAACCTTGGGGCGCAGCCTACAACATGGCTACTCCTCAGGACGGCAATTATAACGTTATCTACCAAAAAACGCAGGATATTATCCGCAAGCGGATTCCGGAAGCCATCCTGGCGAAGCCGGAACAGTTCGACAGCATTTATGACAACATGCTGAAAGAACTGGATGCTGCAGGTGCTAAAGAAATCGAAAAACAATATACGGAACTGATCAAGGAAAGAGTCGAGCTCTGGGGCGGAAGCGCTCAATAAGCCGGCCTGATCAGAGGAGCGAGGGTCCCGGGATTTATCCCGGGGCTCTTTTTTGTTTTTTTCCAAAAAACCATTGCTTCCGGGAGAACATCCTGCTAAGATGTAAACAACAAATTGATAATATCAAATTGATATTATTAATATCTCATCATTACCCTCATCGGTCACGGATCTGTGAAGGCGTAATGGAGCAGCTGGAGGGAACGGACATGGGAAAATGGTTTAAAGGATGGAGCGCCTACGAGCTGGTATGGCTCGGCGTATTTTGCGGAATTGCGGTCGGACTTACGGTGGTCATGAAGGATAGCCTGTTCGGGTTTACCGTGTTTCTGACAGGCGTGCTGTGCGTGGTGCTGGCGGCGAAGGGCAACCTGATGAGTTATGTATTCGGGATGTACAACACGTTCGGGTACGCGTACCTGGCTTATACGAACGGGATTTACGGGGAGATGCTGCTGAATCTGCTGTTCTTCGTTCCGATGAACGTGGTCGGCTTCTTCCTGTGGCGGAAGCATCAGGACGGCGGCAAGCTTGAGATGCGCCGCATGAACCTTCGAGGGATTCTGTGGACCGGAGCGGCCTGCGTGCTGGGCAGCGTGATGATCGGTTTTTTCCTGTCGCTGATACCGACGCAGAACTCGCCGTACATCGATGCGATCACCAACGTGCTGTCGGTTGTCGCAACCTTCCTGATGGTATGGCGTTATAAGGAACAATGGCTGGTGTATATCGTGCTGAATGCTTTTACCGTGCTGCTGTGGGTGCTGCGTACCCTGGACGGCAGTCCTGACGGGCTGCTCATGATCGTCATGTGGAGCGCATATCTCATCAATGCGGCATACGGTTATTACACCTGGAACAAAGGGGCAAAGGAGGCTTACTGATGAAAAAGCTGGGACTGACGTTGGGGAAATTCGCCCCTTTTCATAAAGGGCATCAATACATGGTGGAGACGGCGCTGAAGGAAGTGGATGAACTGATCGTGGTCATTTACGATACGACGGTCACGACCATTCCGCTGCATATCCGCGCCGGCTGGATCCGGAAGCTGTATCCGGGCGTCAGGGTGATCGAAGCGTGGGACGGTCCGGACGGCTATTCGAATGACCGGGAGCATGAAATCCGGGAGGAGCAGTATATTTTGGGGCTGCTTGACGGCGAGCAGGTTACGCATTTTTATTCAAGCGAGTTTTACGGCGAGCACATGAGCAAGGCGCTTGGCGCCGTGGACCGCCGCGTCGATGAGGCGAGGGGCGTGGTGCCGATTTCGGCGACGATGATTCGGGAGGACCCGTATAAACACCGGCAATTTGTAAGTGACATCGTATACCGTGATCTCATTACGAAGGTGGTCTTCGTCGGAGCGATGTCGACCGGCAAGTCAACGCTGACGGAGGCGCTGGCCGGCAAATACAACACAACTTATGCCAGCGAGTACGGCCGGGATTATTGGACGGAGCATCAGGTGGACCGGCGGATCAGCTTCGAGGCTTTTGATGAGATTGCGGCGGGGCATATCGAGCGCGAAGAGAAGGCGCTGCTGGAGGCGAACCGGTATCTGTTCGTGGACACGAACGCCATCACGACGTATATGTTCGCGCTGGATTATCACGGCCGGGCTCCGGAGCTGCTGACCCGGCTGGCGTTGGAGAACGCCGGCAGATACGATCTCTTTTTCCTATGTGAGGACGATATCCCGTATGACGATACGTGGGACCGCAGCGGGGACCAGAAGCGGCATGTATTCCACAAGCAGATTATTGCCGATTTGAAGGAGCGCCGGATTCCTTACATCCCATTGAGTGGATCGCTGGAAGAGCGGATCAAGCGGGTCGAGGAGGTACTGAAGGCGTTTGTTCCGTACAGCAACTATTTTGGAAGCCTTGTTTAAGCCAGCCCAATTATTGGATTAAAGAGGGGGCTGCTGGTAGAATAGAGAACGGATTGCTAGATTGGCCTGAGCCTGAGGCTCGGGCCGGCTAATGAATAGGGAACATTCAACAGGAAAGAGGGGGATTTCATTGGCTGTGATCGGAATCGATCTGGGAACGACCAACAGCCTGGTGGCCTGCTGGGCCCAGGACCGTGCGGTGGTCATTCCCAACGTACTCGGAGAACATTTGACGCCGTCCATCGTCAGCGTGGACGAAAACGGCGAAATTGTGGTCGGCCGGATTGCCCAGGAGCGCTTGATTACCCATCCGGAGCGGACGGCTGCCACTTTTAAACGGTTTATGGGAACAGAGAAAAAGTACGAGCTTGGCCCTCACTCCTTTACACCGGAGGAACTGTCGTCCTTTATATTGAAGGCCTTGAAAGAGGACGCCGAGAGTTATCTGGGGGAACCCGTGACGGAGGCGGTGATCAGCGTTCCGGCATACTTCAACGATGCCCAGCGCAAAGCGACGAAGCACGCCGCCGAAATCGCCGGACTGCGTGTCGAGCGGCTGATCAGCGAGCCGACCGCGGCGGCGGTGGCCTACGGCCTGCACCAGGAGCAGCCGGAAACCCAGTTTCTCGTATTCGACCTGGGCGGAGGAACGTTCGACGTCTCCATCCTGGAACTGTTCGAGGGAGTCATGGAGGTAAAGTCAATCGCGGGGGACAATTTCCTGGGCGGTGAAGACTTTACGGAGCTGCTCGTGACGCATTTTCTGGAGACGCACCAAATGGAGTGGGAGGCTCTGGACCCGAAAACAAGATCGGCTATACATAAACAGGCGGAGAACTGCAAGCTTGCCCTGGGACGGGAGACGTCGGCTGAAATGGCTTTGACGATCGATGGGACCCGGTATGAAGTGCGGCTTGACCGTAACGAATTTGAAAAGCTGGCCCATCCGCTGCTCCTGAGGCTGCGCCAGCCGATCGAGCGGGCGCTGCGAGACGCGTCCTTGTCCCCATCCGATCTGGATGCGGTGATCCTGATCGGAGGAGCCACCCGAATGACGCTTATTAAAAGCGTCATCGGCCGCATGTTCGGGCGCATGCCGTACAGCGACATCAATCCGGATGAGACGGTTGCCGTCGGTGCGGCCATCCAGTCGGCGCTGAAGGAGCGGAATGAGGCGCTGAACGAGATGATCCTTACCGACGTGTGCCCGTATACTCTGGGTACCAGCATTGTGCAGGAACTGGGCAAAGGGGGATTCTCATCGGGGCATTTCTTCCCGATCATCGAGCGCAACACGCCGATCCCGGTCAGCCGGATTGAGCGGCTCTGCACGGTGTCTGACAACCAGCGGCGGTTAACCGTTGATATTTATCAGGGCGAGAGCCGGCGTGTCGAGAACAACATCAAGCTCGGCGAGATCCACATTAAGGTGCCGCCGGCCCCTGCCGGCGAACAGAAGATTGACGTCCGTTATACCTATGACATTAACGGGATTTTGGAGGTCGAGGTGACCAGCGTTGCAACCGGAGAGAAGAAGCGCGCCGTCATCGAGAAGAACGCCGGCAGCATGACGAAGGAAGAGATCGAGGCGCGGCTGCTGGAGCTTCAGGATATCAAAATTCACCCGAGAGACCGGGCGGAAAACCGGCTGCTGCTGGCCAGGGGCGAGCGGCTGTACGAAGAGGCGCTGGGCGAGAGCCGGGAAGTGATCGCTGCCTATATCGGACAGTTCGAAAAGGCACTGCATACCCAGGATGACCGCGAAATCAAAAAAGCTGCCGAGGCATTCAAGGATCGATTGGAACAGCTGGAAAGGTGGATGAGCTTCACATGAACATCTGGGAAAGGCTCGGGATCGAGCGGACCACGGAGCTGCGCATCATCAAGAAAGCTTATGCCGCCAAGCTGAAGCAGCATCATCCCGAGGACGATCCCGAGGGCTATCAGCAGCTTCGGGAAGCTTATGAGGCGGCATCCAAGTTCGCCAAAGAGGTCAAGACAACGGTACGCGAGACGGATGAGGACGAGCTTTCCATGCCGATCTACCCACCGGAGGATACCAAAGGGGAAGTTGATCAACATGGCGCGCCTATTGCACAAACCACATATTCAAATGAAATATTCCAATCCACGGCAAGCGCAGATCCGGTCAGCCTGTGGATTCATCAGGCCGAGGAACTGTACGACGACTTTCCGGCCCGGATTCGGGTGGAGTCGTGGGAGCGGCTGCTGAACGAGGATATCGTATGGGACGTCGAACGCGGGCCGGAGCTGCAGCATGCGTTCGTGTCCTTTCTGATGTCCTGCAGGCATCTCCCGCGAGACGTTTGGCAACTGCTGGACGGCACGTTTTACTTTACGGAAGATCCCGAAGAACTGCGGGAGCGGTATCCAACATATTTTGCCGAATACATCCTGCAGCAGCTGGACGGATCACGGGAGCTGCGTTATGACTCGCTCGCTAACGCTCCTGTAGGGGATGCCGCGGACATTGAAAGATTTTTGGATCTGCGGGAGTCTGCGCTGGATATGCTGATGGAAGGCGAGCTGGAAGAAGCGGAAGCGTGCTTGGCCGAAGCTTCGGCGTGGTTTGCGGACGACCTGGATCTGCAGCTGCTGTTGGGAAAATATAACCTGGCCGCGGGCGACCGGCAGGAAGCGCTGGAATGTTTCGGCCATGCGATCCTGCTGCAGCCGGATGATCTGGAGGCTTACCGGTACGCGGCACAGCTTCGATACGATGATCAGCAGTATGAAGAGGCGCTTTTGGATTGCGAGCGAATTTTGGCTGCCCATCCGGACGATCAGGATGCACTCTGTTTGGCGGGACGGTGCCTCACCGCGATGGGACGGATATCGGAGGCCAAGGAACGGATGAAGCGTTCTTTTGACATAAACAATCGGCATATGAGCACCCTGATGTACTGGTCGTCTACCGCAAATAAGCATCACTACGATCAGGGGAAGATCGACCCGGCCGAGCACCGCAAGGTGGTCAAAAACAATATTATATTCGACGGTTTTTTATTTCTTCGGTTAACTTGGCTTTATATTTTTGTGTATATCGTGCTGCAGTTGTTTTTTGACGTGCCCGTTATCGTCACGGGGGTGTTCGTGGCCATTCTGCTGTGGTATTTATACAGAACATTAAGAGCACACCGGGTGCTATCAACCTAGAGGATGGAGGACGACATGCGCAGCGATTACAAGAAGAAGCAAATCAAACAGCTGGAGCTGTACTTCCGCAGTCTCTCCAGCGTATGCATCGACAGCGTGCTGGCTTATTATTATGTGCCGTACGAGTTTTTGAAATTTGAGCGTTACCTCGGGAACCGGGTTTTGAAAAAGGGGCTGCGGCTCTGGGACATCAAGGACGCCGAGTCCTTAAAGACCCGGATTCGCTGGCTGCTGGAGGACGGGAACCGTGACGATTATAATGCCCTGCACGTCGAACTGTCGGCGATGCCGGAACAGGCACGGCAAAACTGGATGGAGGCGTCCAAAGATCATCCGGAATATGCCCGGATGAGCGTAGTTCAGACGTTTCTGCCACAGCTGCCCGCCGGAGAAATAGCCGCCTTCGGGGGCGGATGGGCGATTTTCTTGAGCCGGGTTGGGCTCGCTTACGGATATTTGACGAAGGAAGAGGCTTGGGCCATCAAATTGGAAGCGGCCGGGTATGTGCAGCAGCATTACCGCAGCTGGGAAGAGTATTTAATCGCATTTATGGCCGCCAGCCGCTTTTGGAAACCGGAGGAGCAGTTTGCAAATGTAGTCTATATCATGACTCGCGGACAGACGCTTCTGGGGATGGGGACCTTCGCTTCCCGGAAGGCGCCATGGGATATTCCGCTTGAGCCTGGAGGCGAACGAGCAGCGTACCGCAAGGGATCGGCCAGCCTGGATGCCTGAGGCGGTGATCAACGGGCATGCGGGTCACAGGCCTTAAGATTGTAGGGCTTAAGTACACGGGATGCTCTTATAAAGGGGGAAATTGGATGTATACCTTGGAAGAACTCCGAAAGGCATTCCGGAAAGGGGCCAAGCTGAAATATGTTTTTTTCTGGGGGCACCAGCCCGCGGCGGATGGATCTATTACGAAGAGCTGCTTCAGCCAGTGGTGGGAAGCGAAGTTTACCGTGGACGGCGTGGAATATGCAAGTGCCGAGCATTATATGATGGCCGAGAAAGCCAGACTGTTCGGTGACGAAGAGATCAGGGAGCAGATTCTCGCAGCCAAGCATCCGAAGCAGGCTAAAGATCTGGGGCGGAAGGTGAGAGGAATCGATCCGGCCGTATGGGACCGGGACGGGTACTCCATTGTGGTCCGAGGAAACGAAGCGAAGTTTTCCCAAAACGACGATTTGAAGCAATTTCTGCTGGGCACCGGGCAGCGGGTGCTGGTAGAGGCGAGTCCGGTGGATTCGATCTGGGGCGTGGGGTTGGCCGCGGACGACGAGGCAGTCCTTAACCCGCTGCTGTGGAAAGGGAAGAACCTGCTTGGCTTTGCCTTGATGGAGGTTCGGGACCGTCTGCAGGCGGAAGAAGCCTAGCGGAAGTACGAAACATGCACGTCGTGCATGCGGGGCCTAGCGGGAGTGAAGAACTTGGCAGCAGTAAGGAGCACGCTGGCAATGAGGAGCATGCCGTCGGTGAGGAGTCTGGCAGGAGTCAGGATCAGTCGACAGTGGGAAAAAGGCCGCAAATCGAGGGTCATGCTATATAGAGGTCACCCGGCCATGCAAAAAGGTCGTTGTCGGTTACTCAGCGTAACGGGACAACGACCTTTTTATATGCCATAATTTTGCGTTCCAGAGACGGTCCTTCGGTTTAGGTCAATGCGCCTTCCTGCTTTTTAAAGAACGTACGCAGCGCCTGGTAGACCTCGCCCTTTTCCTTGATGACGTAATACATGAACTGGTCGAGCTTGATATTTCGGTACGCGGACATCAGCGTGCTGCTCCGGTTGTACTGGTTGACTTCTCCATAGCCGAACATGTTGCTGACTTTGAGCAGCTCGCCGATCAGCCGCACGCAGCGTTCGTTATCGGAAGTCAAGTTGTCGCCGTCCGAGAAATGGAACGGATAAATATTGTACTTGGCGGGCGGGTAGCGCCGGTCGATGATTTCCAGCGCTTTCTGGTAGGCGGACGAGCAGATCGTGCCCCCGCTTTCGCCCCGGGTAAAGAAATCCTCTTCGGTGACTTCTTTGGCCTCCGTATGGTGAGCCACAAAGACGATGTCGACCTTTTCGTATTGGCGGCGCAGGAAGCGGGTCATCCAGAAGAAGAAGCTGCGTGCACAGTATTTCTCAAACGTGCCCATCGACCCGGACGTATCCATCATCGCAATGATGACCGCGCTGGAATGGGGAACGACGACATCCTCCCACGTTTTGTAACGCAGATCGTCGGGGCTGATATGGTGAATTCCCGGCTTGCCGCTGGTGGCGTTGCGCCGCAGATTTTCCAGGATCGTCCGCTTCTTGTCGATGTTGGACTGCATGCCTTTTTTGCGGATGTCGTTGAACGTGATCGATTCGGTTTCGACTTCCTGCTGCTCTTTCGGTTTCATATTCGGCAGCTCCAGCTGGTCGAACAGCATGTTCTCCAAGTCCTCGAGGCTGATCTCGGCTTCCATAATGTCCTGGCCAGGCTGGTCGCCGGCTTTTTCGCCTTGACCCGGCTTTTGCACCGGATCCCTGCCCAGCACGTCTCCCACCTGGCTGTCGCCGTCTCCCTGGCCGACATGCTTTTGCTTCTGGTAGTTATAAATGAAACGGTATTCATCGAGGCTCCGGATGGGTACCTTGATGATTTGCTTACCGTCCGACATCACGATGTTTTCTTCTGTGATCAGGTCGGGCAGGTTCTGCTTGATGATTTCCTTAACCTTCTCCTGATGGCGGACCTGATCCTGGTACCCTTTCCGGTGCAGTGACCAGTCCTCCTTGGACACCACAAACAGCGAATGATCGTCTGATGGCATGTTCAGGCACCTCCCATGTTCCCATACTCAGCACAAACTTTGGCTTGTTAAACATTTATATTCACGGGCGGGGACGATATGTGATGACGCAAGAGATAAAATAAGAAGTTTGCCGCACCCAAATATATGAAATTTTGCGAGAATCGCTCCTATGGATGAGATAGGTGTTCCGATGCCGGTGATCTCACTCTGGCTATTGCCAAAAGTCAGCAGTTTGGGCTATAGTGGTTGTGAAATTAAATAGGAATGCGGGTGCTGGATGAAGTCCGGCTGAGATGGCAGCCTTATGCTGCGGACCGTTAATCTGATCCAGGTAATGCTGGCGTAGAGAATATCATTCGAATTGCGGTGCCATTCGTGTATTTCTCGAATGGTTTTTTTGTGTTAACCGGGTAAGAGGGCGCTTTCGCAAGATGAGGGCTTACCCTTCGCGATGATAGAAGCCGGCATGAAATGGAGGGAAAGGCAAAGGGAAGAGAGGAGAAGCAGTCATGGTCGATTTTCGTCTGTATGCGATTACCGGCGAGACGTTCCATCCGGGACGCCGGCTGGTGGACGTGATGGAGCAAGCCATTAGGGGAGGCGCGGACATCGTTCAATTCCGCGACAAAACAAGCGGAAGGGAAGAGCTGCTGCGCAAGGCGGCGGAGCTGCGGGAGCTGACCCGCCGCTACGGTGTCCCTTTTATCGTGAACGATCACGTTGATATTGCGATGGAGGTGGACGCGGACGGAATTCACCTCGGTCAAGGCGATATGCCGATCGCGGAAGCCAGGAAGCTTGTCGGCTCCAAGATCATCGGCATATCCACCCATGCGATTTCGGAAGCTCAGCTCGCCGAAGCGGAAGGGGCGGATTATATCGGCGTTGGGCCAATCTATGCGACGGCTACGAAAGCCGATGTGGTGGATCCGGTCGGCCTCTCGTATATTCGGGAAGTCGCCGGGGCCATCCAGATCCCGTTTGTGGCGATTGGCGGCATCAAGCTGGGCAACGTGGACGAAGTGATCCGGGCCGGTGCGAGCCGCGTCTGCGCGGTGAGCGAAATCGTCGGCAGCCCTGACCCGGAAGCGGTATGCCGGGCGTTCATTCACAAGCTTGAAGGTAGAGGAGGAGCAGCGGATGGAACTGGTCATTAACGGAACAAAGCGGGAGCTGGCGGCCGAGACGGTAGCCGATGTCCTCCGCCTGCTGGGGCTGTCCGGCAGGCCGGTCATGGTGGAAGCGGACGGACAGGTGCTGAAGATCGAGCAGTGGGAGACGACTCCGGTTGTACCTGGAATGAAGCTGGAGCTGGTCCATTTCGTAGCGGGAGGTTGAGGGGGAAAATGAGCAGAGATAATTGGCAGGTTGGCGGACAGGAACTGTCGTCGCGGTTGTTTTTGGGGACCGGGCTGTTCCCCGATCCATATGTGCAGATGGAGGCGATCAAGGCTTCGGGGACCGAGGTGCTGACGTTCGCTATCCGCCGGATCCATCTCGATTCGGTGGAGGATGACTCGATTCTGCAGCATGTGGAGCCCCAGAAATACATCTATCTTCCCAACACCTCCGGGGCGACAACGGCTGATGAGGCTGTCCGGATTGCCCGCCTGGCGCGGGCTTCGGGACTCAGCGACTGGGTTAAGGTGGAGATTAGCGCCAATAAGCGCACGCTCCTGCCCGATCCGATAGAAACGTTAAAAGCAACGGAAATATTGGTCAAGGAAGGATTTACGGTACTGCCGTATATCTCCGACGATCCGGTGATCTGCAAAAAGCTGGAGGAGGCCGGGGCAGCCGCGGTTATGCCCGGCGCAGCGCCTATCGGGACCGGCCTCGGCATTCTGAATCCGTACCATCTCGGATTGATCGTGGAAGAGCTGTCGGTCCCTGTCATCGTAGATGCGGGGCTGGGGACGGCCAGCGACGTGGCGCTCGCGATGGAGCTGGGAGTCTCCGGCATTCTGATGAATACCCCGGTGGCCAAAGCCAAAGATCCCGTGATGATGGCCCGGTCGATGAGGCTGGCGGTTGAGGCCGGGCGTTTGGCTTACTTGTCCGGGCGGATTCCGAAGAAGAAATATGCTTCGGCCAGCAGCGGCCTGGAATCGCTCGTCATCGAATAAAAAAGGATGGACAGGGGGCTGTAACGATGAGCGGAGACATCATCGTCATGGGAGGCGGCATTATCGGATTATCCTGCGCGCTGGAGCTGCGCCGCCGCGGCCTGAACGTCACGCTGCTCGAAAAGGGTCCCTGCGGCGGGCAGGCCTCCGGTGCGGCGGCAGGAATGCTCGCTCCGTATTCGGAGAACGTAGAGTCCCCGGACGAGTTCTTCCGGTTGTGCCGCGAGAGCTTGTCGCTGTATCCGCAGTGGCAGCAGGCGGTGAAGGACATCTCCGGCGTCTCCTTCGAATATGCCGAAACCGGCAGTTTGTACGTCGCGAGGCATGAGGCGGATTTGCTGGCGCTGGAGAGCCGGCTGGAATGGCAGCGGAGCTGGGGTTCCGGTGGCGAAATATTAACGGGGAGCGCGCTGTTCGATGCCGAGCCGGGACTGACCCGCGAGGCAGTTGCCGCCCTGCGGACACCGGTGGAGAGCCATGTGTATGCCCCGGATTTGACGGAAGCGGTCAAGCGGGCCTGCCTGGCCTCCGGCGTGCAGATTCATGAGCATCTTGGCCGGATCGAGCTGGCTGAATGGCGCGAGCGGGTTGCACTGAGGGCGCAGAGTGGCGAGCAGTTTGAAGCGGACCAGCTGCTGATCAGCACCGGTGCGTGGGTACAGGAGATGTCGGAATCCCTCGGTATCCGGATTCCTGTACATCCGATCCGGGGGCAAATTTGCGCCTACGCTTGGAACGAGGGGCGCGAGCCGCTTCGGCATCTGGTGTTCACCAGCCAGGGGTACCTGGTCCAAAAAGCAAACGGAACGCTCGTGTGCGGCGCTTCGGAGGATATCGCCGGGTTCGACACGTCCGTCACGGACAAAGGGATCCGGCGGCTGACGGAGTGGAACAAGCAAGTGCTGCCTGTTCTTGGTGAGGTGCAGCCGTTTCACCGCTGGGCGGGACTGCGCCCGGCAGTGCTGGACGGCCGGCCGCTGATCGGGCGGCTGGACGATGCCGGCCATGTTTTTGTGGCCGCGGGTCATTACCGCAACGGCATCCTGCTCAGCCCGGTCACGGCGACGCTGATCGCCGATAGCGTAGAGGGCAAACCGCTGCCGGAGTGGTGTGGAGCGTTCCGGCCGAACCGGTTCGGTGAGGTGCAGGCGGGTGCTTTTTCGGGGAAATAAAGGATTGACGTCGTTAAAACATTGCTTGTTCTAGCTGATAAAAGTACGGACAATATAAAGTTATTCGTTTGGCATGAAGCCATGGCAAAGCAGGAATGCATCCCTGCTTTGTTTTTTTGTGTCGGGCGTCGCAAAAGCTATTTGCAGCACGTGCATCTTATATATCCATTAAACCCATATAATTGAAGTGATGATGTATAGTGACAATTAATGACAAATTTTGCGAAAATCCTGTAGTATACTGCAAGTAGTCCTATGCTAAATAGGAAAGAAGTTTCACAGGAATACATAAGGAGGTGTGGCTGCTTAGGGCCACGCGTGGGCAAGCAGTCCCGTCGGTTAAGAAAACATATTTTTTAGCAAGAGAGTTTAGAGCAACAAAAGAAGCAAGAATTCAGTTGGTATCAGATTGTCTGGAACAGTCAGGAAGTCAGGAGGTTACCTGGTAGTCAGTAAGTTAGATGGTACCTGGGTATCGGAAACAGTCAGAAAGTTAGAAGGGATCAGGGAAGTTAAGAGATTTAGTAAATGCAAAGCATCATATTTTAGGAGAACAGGAGCGGAAGAAGTATGTTCAAAGCGATGTTGATGACCATTTTTGCCGGGGCGATGATTCTTGGAACGGCAGGAGCAATCGAGCAGCCGGTGCCGGCCGCAGCGGCGGCGGCCTTTAAGGATGTGCCGGCGTCCCACTGGGCGTATCAGGCCATTAACGATGCGGTGTCCAAAGGTTACCTCAAAGGAGACGGCAGCGGAAAATTCAGACCGAACGACCCGGTTACACGGGCTGAGTTTGCGGCAATTCTGGCCAGGGTGTCGACGAACGAAAACGCTGGCGGAGCAGCGGCATTTTCCGATTTGGCCGGGCACTGGAGCGAAAAGGAAGTGAGCGAGGCAGCGGGGAAGGGCTTTTTCAGTCCGGCCGATTATGCAAACGGCTTTAAACCCGGCACTCCGCTGACGCGGGTGGAAATGGCGAAGTGGATGGCCTCGGGACTGGCGGCCCGCGACGGAGAGTACAAGCAGGCGATCGAGGACACGAAGGACACCATCGTTCCGGTGACGGAGTATTACAAAGGCGGCTTGAACAAGGCCGACTACCCGTATGTGTCGGTCATGCTGGGAACGGGGCTGATGTCCGGGTACCCGGACGACAGCTTCGGCGGCGGCAAAACGACCACGCGCGCGGAGGTAGCGGTGATTATTCAGCGTTACGAGACGACGCAGACGAAGGCGCCAAGCGCTTTTAAAGGGTTGAATGAAATGCGGGAAGTGGGGACGACGGGGACGAATCTCCGGACGGTGATCCCGGCGTATCAGTATACGGAGGGGCATGATTTAAAATCAATTCTTGGGAAAAGCTCGAGCCTAAGGAATGGAGAAGGTAAAGTTAAAGTCTATCATTATATTTTTATGAGTGGTTTGAGTGCAGAACAAACCGGGAGTATTTATGGCAGAATGTTTGTAGATAAGGCGACTAAGTTTTTTGATAGATCTTACATTGTTTTTATTGATACATCTGTGCAAACTCTTAGTAAAAATTTCAACAACAGAAGTTACTCAAATGGTATCAATGCTGCGCTACAAGGTGGGTATAGATTGTTTAGTTCAACAGCTCCTAAGTTTGGATTTAAAACGTTGACGACTGATGGGGGTGACGAGTTTTTCTCTAAGGTAAGTGAAACAAGATTTTGGGTTACTTCATCAGTACCTAGATATATTACAAGTGGCAATAGTGCAGGCGAAAGTTATTTCGCAGATGACGGAACTTATGGCGGAATTCTTATGAAGAAGTCAGAATAAGGGGCTTTAATGTCGTGAGAATCAAATACCTAACTAGTGTATTGTGGTCATGTTCGTTAATGATTTTTTTACTTCTTCCCACGAATATTCTTTTTGCTGAAAGTTATCCTTCGGATAGTAAAGTTGAACCTCCAGGTCCCCAAACAAGGAAAGTAGTGACAAAAAAAGTGACTGCAAAAGCTACTCCGGGTCCGGGGGTATATTGGTATCAAATGGATGATGGATCCTTTCAAGCAGATATCGAACAGGAAAATTTACATTATACTGCTAGAAATATAGGAGACAACGAAAATAACCCTTATCCAGAGAAAACTGAGACAGCTACAAAGATTAACACTTTGGAATACCAGCCTGGTAATTTTCTTGATCAAGATAACATCAGCGTTCCTGCACTAGCAGTTGAAAACGTAAAACTACTAAAGGACCAAACAACATTTGGAGACCCTATTTACTTCACTCCAGGAAAAACTCAACCAAATTTTGTTATCTTGCCGGATAATATAAGCATTTTGTTTTATACAATTACTGGAGGAGCTAATTTTACTACTCGTAAAGAACTCGACATCAAACACAGACCCAACGGCTTCCCTAAATACCTGGTCGAGTACGACATCAACCTTAACCTCACCTGGGAAGGCACCGCCAAAGAAATCAAGGAAATGCGGGTGACTCCCGCGAGTGCATCGATGAAACCTGGGGAGAAGAAGAACTTTAAAGCCGAGGTGCGCACGAAGCCTTTCAGCGTGAAGGGCGATACGAGCTTCGGCGATTTCGTTGACGTGACCACACGAACCGAAACGGTGTGGAGCTCCGACAAAAGCGCGGTGGCGACGGTGGACAGCAGCGGGAACGTCACCGCCGTAGGCAAAGGCACGGCCAAAATCACGGCCGTATGGAAAAGCGGTCTATACTACCTGTACGGCACAGCCACCGTGACTGTCGGCGATGGGGGTGGGGATGGACCGCCGCCGGTCGATCCTCCGGATCCCGGGGTAAGCTGCACGACCCCAGCGCCGGGTCAATCGATGACCGGCAAATACATGGACCCCGTCGCGACAGCCAAAATCAAAGCTGATGCCCGCGGGAGCGAGCGGTTTGACGTGCTACAGGGCATTCCGACTTCCGAGAGCTTATACGGCAATGTGCTCGCCCGGAATCACCTGTACCAGGACAAGTTCGTACAGATGACCGGGACGTGCACATATACGGTTAACGTAACCAAGGAGTACACGCTGAAGTGGGATCCGGGCAAGGAAGTGCCGAACGCCGACGGCAAAGGAACGCATATCGAGCCGGATCCGCAGAGCGAGACCGAAAGCAAAACGTATACCTACCAAATTGAGCGGCGGTATGCTTTCTGGAAAATCGATAACCTGGAGGTCTACCAAATCCGCGAAGCGATTCTCGACAATTACGCCCTGCCGGGCGGCCGGATTGCGATCCAGCCGAGTGGGTACAGTCCACCGTATTATGCCGCTGCGACGACTGGAAATTACGATCCGCCTGCCCCGCCCGGAGAGCTTACGGCTGCCGGACAGACACTGACCGGGGGCAAGTCCAAGCCGTCGGTGCCGAATGACGAAGGCGCCCTAAAAGGGGAAGCGGAGAAAGCCGTCGGCAAAATCCAGGTGACGAATGACTCGCTGGTCTTTAACGGGCAGACGATGATGAATAACCAGAAGGTTGAGGAATCGGGCCCGACACCGTCGCAGATTCCCGAGCCGCCCCAGATTGGCGATAACGTGCTGTACAGCCCGGGAAATCTGATCGATCGCAGCAAAACCAATAAAAAGGATACGCCGAGCGCGGGTAAAATCGAATATGACCTGATGCCGGGAAATATAAACGGAGGGCAGAACCAGGAGTTTCCGATCTACGGCATCAACACCGTGACGGTCCATACGCCTGTGGTCAACGATTCCTCCGTGTCGGACGATGCGGCGCACAACCAGAAAACGAATCCGGACGCCGGCCGGTCCGCTCTAATTCTGGAACGCCCGTTCACGGTCCGGATTCCGACGAGCGGGCAGCATGTCAGCTATCCAGGTTACGGCAACCGGGATTACGCCAAGTATTTCCGCACCAAGCAGGTCAAGTTCCCTTTTGACGTCTATGATGGGAACCGGACCACCTTTATTCCGAAAAATACATGGGTGGACATTCCGGTCGGCCAGCTGGACACGACCTTTTATTTGCCGGTATGGGTGGACGAAGGTCCATACCAGATCGCGTTTCGCAATATTGCCGAAAATGCCCCGGCCGACTATACGCAGCAAAATGACGCCAATACGAGCCTGGTGCATCATGCCGCATACGATGAGGTGGCGGTTGATGTCATTGGAAGGCTGTACGATTTTCACGTGACCGATATTGCCGACTACAATTGGGAGAACGTGTTCCGGTCCCAGAAGGGCAGCGCGATCCAGACGGGCGTCTCCTATTGGGTTGGTCAGAGAGGGATCGATGGCGATCCGCGTGGCAATGCAGCCGTCTTTACGCTGCCGATCCGTCCGGGAAGCAGCCCGCTGCAGGGTTTCAAGAACGTGTCCGTCAAGACCGGTTACCATTTCAAGTTTGATTTTAAAACGAAAGGGAATATGTTCGGCCCGTTGGACGGCATCCGCATCACGCCAACCTTCTATTATGTCAGAAAAGACGGGAAGGCCGTCAACGGCCACGGGGATACGCGGATTCCGGTGGATCTGTACTACAGCACCAGCTCGAAGCATTTTGTGAAAATCGGCTCGTCCGCGGATCAGGTCCAGCGTTACGTCATCTTAAATGACCGGCTCCGGAACGTGCCCGCGCAGGAGCTGCGGGATACGGCAGGCTACAAGTTTAATCATGGCGGTGCAGCCGGGGGGCTGAATCGGAACGAATACATCAGCAGCTATTTGAACAAGTATACGAAGCAAAAGACGCCGGTCGGAGGCTACAGCCTGCTGATTCTGCCTGAGCAGCTGCGGACGTTTCTCAGCCTGAAGGATCCCGTACCCGAATCGGTGGACCGCGAACGGGCGGACGTATCGATCCAGAAATGGTACGGCGAGTACAGCCTGCCGGCCGATCCCTATGTGGTCGAAGCGGGGACGAATGTAGCGGAATACGGGCGCACGCACGGCGGGCTGGACGACAAGTCCCCGATTTTTCTGAAGAACGGCTACATCGTCGTGAACTTCAATATCGAGTCCATTCAGGAGGGCGACTTGAAAAATCCGCATTTGCAGTACATTTACGCCCCGCTGTTGAATCAGTGGCAGATGGAGGGCTTTAACCGGAACATCCAGGATGCCTACGGGAACCGGTTTGCGCTAAAAGACGGCGACGTCATCTTTTACCAGACCGATCAATCCAGCAGGGATGACTTCAGCAGCCAGGTGCCGCATTAACGGGAAATCAGTAAAAAAGGACTGCCCTTAGGTCAGTTTGTGACCTTTGGGGACAGCCCTTTTTTTTGTGCGCGAAATGTATCAGCCTTTGACCGACCCGGCGGCAATGCCCTCCACGATCCGGTTGCTGAGCACCAGGAAGATGACGAGAATAGGCAGGATGCTGATCATCAGCGTCGCCCCGATGGCGCCCCAGTCGGTCGTGTACTGTCCGACGAAGTTCTGGACGCCGACCGTCAAGGTCTTCAGGTTGTCCGAGCTGATGAAGGTGTTGACGAAAATAAACTCGTTCCAGTTATAAATCATGTTGATGATCGCAGCCGTGGCAATAACGGAGAACGTCATCGGCATCACGATGCGAAAGAACATGCGGTTCACGGAGCAGCCGTCCATAATGGCGGCCTCTTCCACTTCCCGCGGCAGCGCGTAATAGAAGCCGAGCAGGATCATGATCGTGATCGGCAGGTTAAAGGCGGTGTAGGACAGGATGATGCTGAGCTGGTTGTCCGTCAGCCCCACTTTTTGAAACAGGATGAACAAGGGAATCAGGGTCGAATGCACCGGGATCATCATGCCCACCATGAACAGGCCGAGGACGAGCGAGCTGAGCTTCCAGCGCATCCGGGTGATCGCAAAGGTTACGAAGCTGGCGAGCAGAATCGTCAGCACGACGGCAATGACGGTGATCAGGACGCTGTTTATAAAATAACGGCCGATATTTCCCTGCTGCCATACGTTTTCATAGTTCTCCCATTTGGGATGGCTGGGGAGGGCGAAAGGAGGAAGATTGAATACCTCCTGGTTATTCTTCAAGGAAAACAAAAGCAGCCATACCAGCGGCAAAATTTGCAGGACCGCTCCCGCAATCAGCACGACATAGAGCAGGCCGGAGCCGATTCTGGCGCCAACAGGCCGGGAAGACCGCATCACGGGAACGGATACGGCCGGACTTGCGGTTCTCATTATAAGCACCTCCTCTTATCAGGAATATTGAATCGTGTCTTTGGAGGCGGTTGCCTTGCGGATCGCCCAGGTGGCGACCATGCAGATGATCAGCAGGAAGAAGCCGATCGCACTGCCGTAGCCGAAATCGAATCCGCGGAACGCCTTTTGATACATATAGGACGCCATCACTTCGCTGGCCCCGTTCGGCCCGCCGTCTGTCATGACGTAGATCAAATCGAAATATTTCAACGACCCGACGACGGCCAGCACAATCGTGACTTTGACGACCTCGGAAACGAGCGGCAGCTTGATTCGGAGGGCAATTTGCCACGGATTGGCTCCGTCGATCCGGGCTGCTTCAATGAGCGATGCCGGAATGTTTTTCAGGGCGGCGTAGTAGATCAGGATGTAGAAACCGGCGTACTGCCATAGAATCGGAATGAACAGTGCGTACAGCACGAGCATCGGATCTGACAGCCACGCTGGGGGATCCTCCACGCCCAGCGACACGAGAAACGTATTGAGGATGCCGTTTGTCGGATGGTAGATTTTCAGCCACAGCTGGGCAATGGCTACCGAAGAGAGCAGCATCGGAATCAAGTAGATTTTCCGGAGGAGTCCCGCCCCCTTGATGTTCCCGGCCAGGATCAGTGCAACGATCATATAAACGGCCAGGCTCACCGTCGATAGTACCGCGAATAATAATGAATGGTACACGCTGTTCCAGAATGCGCTGTCCTTCATCAGGCTGGAGTAGTTCTCCATCCCGATAAAACTCATGCTGCTGACGCCATCCCATTTCATCAGGCCGTAGTATCCGGTAAGAACGATGGGAATATAAATGATGGCCATAATCAGAAGCAGGGACGGCAGCACGTATAGGGCGATGATCTTTTTGTTCGACATCACTTTGTCCATAACTAGGAAGCCTCCTTACGATGCTAGTCGGAGAAGAAAAACGTCTATCGACGTAAATTCACAGAAGACAGACCGCCATTAGAGGAAGTTTTTCTTACGATATAAGGAAGCCCGAGTCTTCGAAACTTATACTTTCTTATATCTTAGAGAAAAGGACGCCCCGTCGGAGCTCGCCGGGTCGTCCTTTCATCCCCTACCATGACGGTTACTTGCCGGTCTTTAACGCCTCTTCCTGCTTTTTGGCGAATTCCTCCGGTGTGATGGCATTGCCGAGCAGTGCCTGGATCAGGTTGTAATGTTCTTCTGCGGCACCCGGTTTCATTTGTACGTCCAGATAGAGAATGACTTTGCTGGCGTTATTCAGTTCGTTCAAGACGTCAATGAACATTTGCGGCAGCTTGACACTGGAGGTGTCGACCTTTGTTCCCGGGATAATGCCAGCGTCAACCACGGACAACTCACCCCATCTTTTGACGAAGTAGTTGACGAACTTCTTGGCATCCTCTTTGACCTTGGAGTTTTCGGAGACGAACATACCGACGCCGACGCCGCCGACCCAGTCGTTAATGTTCCCCTTGCCGCCTTCGATCGTCGGGAATTTGAAGAAGCCGATCTTGTCCTTGAATTCCTGCGGGATATCCGGATTGGTCGTATAGTTAGGCACTTCCCACGTTCCCATAGCGTACATGGCCGCTTTCTCGTTCATGAATTCGGATTTGGCCTCGTCGTTGGACAGCCCGTTAAAGCCTTTTACAAAGGCATTGCTCTTCACCAAATCCTGGGCTTCCTTTGCGGCCTGGATCAGGCTCGGATCGCTGAATGTGCTGCTGGCTACCGCCTGATCCTGCACGTCCGGACCACCGAGCCGGTCAGCCAGGTACATGTACCAGAAGGAGCCGGTCCAGGCGTCTTTCGATCCAAGAGCGATCGGGGTGACTTTGTTGTCGTTCAGCGTTTTGATGATATTTTTGAATTCTTCATAGGTTTTCGGCGGCTGCAGATTGTATTTGGCAAAAATCTCTTTGTTGTAATAAACAGGCACGATGTTCAGCTCGACAGGCAGCGCGTATGTTTTACCGTCCACGGCGTAGGCTTCGGTCGTTCCCCGCTACAAATTTGTCTTTCAGGTCGCCTTGAAGCAGGTCGTCCAGCGGAGCGAACATGTTGCCTTTAACGTACGGCTCCAAAAATCCGGCAGCCCATGTAAAGCCGACGTCCGGCAGGCTGTTGGAGGCGGAGAGGACCTTCAGTTTATTTTTATACTGCTCGTTCTCAAGCACTTCCGTTTCGATTTTGACGTTCGGGTTGGCCTGCTCGTATTCGCTGATGATTTGCTTCGCCAGCTTGTTCTGGGCGGAATTGCTGCCGTCCGGCCACAAGTGCATCATTTTGATCGTGACTTTATCACCGGAACCACCGGATGAACTCCCGCCGCCGGCGGCCGTCTTGCCGTCGTCCGAACTGTTTTTACTTCCGCCGCAGGCCGACAGCACGAGTGTCAATGCCAGCAGCAGCATGGATGCGGATAACCATTTCTTTTTCATAAATGCCCGTTTCCCCCTTCGTATCATCGCGAGAGATGTATGCGCTTTCCCTCTGAAGCCAAGTGTAGCATCCCGTATTAGGAGGACATAAGGGCACAGCGTTTGGGTATAGTTCCACTTTATTTGGGTGCTGCCTGACCGCCTTTGCGGTAGGCGCCAGGGCTTGCGCCTTCGTAGTCCTTGAAGACCTTGTTAAAATACTTGGTTGTCTGATAGCCGACGCGTTCGGCGATTTCCGAGACCGGCAGCTTTGTCTGCAGGAGAAGCTCCTTGGCCTTCTGGATTCGGAGCCGGGTGACGTATTCGATAAAGGTCATTTCCATCTGCTCCTTAAAAAGGACGCTGAAATAGCTGGGGTTTAAATGGACGTGATCGGCCACTTCCCGCAGACCGAAGCCTTGATCCAAATGCTGCGACACGTATTGAAGCGCTTCTTGGACCGGCTCTGCCAGCGTATTCATGTCCCCGGTGGCGTCAAGGAGCTTGCTGTCGACCATGCGCTGGATTTTGCTCATCCGCGAGCGTTCCTCCTGAACCTGGAGCGCCTTCTCTACAGCATCGAACAGCTTGTCCTTGCGGATCGGCTTGAGCAAATAATTGACGACGCCCAGCTGGATCGCCTGCTGCGCATACTCGAATTCGGCGTAGCCGGAAATCAGAATAATGGCCGGCTGGGAGGCCGGTGATCCGGATTCCAGCTGCTGCACCAGATTCAGTCCGCTGATCTCCGGCATGCGGATATCGGTAATAAGCAGATCGACCGCCTCGCGCTCCAGCAGGTCCAGGGCGTCGCGGCCGTTGTCCGCCGAAATGACGCTGCATGCGCCGTTCCCCCAGGTTTCCAGCATGCGGGTCAATCCTTGTCTCGTTCGGGGTTCGTCATCTACGACTAAAATCGTTTTCGATTTAACCATCGTTACATCTCTCCTGTCTGGATCCCTGTCTGGATCGGAATGGTTAAGCTTACCCGGGTTCCCCGGTGGATCTGGCTGTCGATCGCCAGCCCGGATTCATCCGGCCGGTCCCCGCCGTAGTAGAGCTTGATCCGCTGCTGGACGTTAAAAATCCCCATGCCGGAGCCTTTGAAGGGCGGCGTCATTCCGGTCTGGAGCGCCGTGACGATCCGGCGGAGGCTGTCCTCGTCGATGCCTTTTCCGTCGTCGGTCACCGTGACGACCAGATGCATCTGATCCGCGGACAGGGAGACGCCGACCGACACCTTGCCGGGGCCGATCCGGCCCTCGATGCCGTGCAGGATGGCGTTCTCCACCAAGGGCTGGATCAGGAGCTTTGGCATCGGCACCGATGCCAAGGCCGGCGGCGACGAGATCGACCAGGACAGCCGGTCGCCGAGCCGCATTTTCATGATAAGCAGGTAGCGCTCGATATGCTCGAGTTCATCTTCGAGCCGGACCCACTCCTCCTTGCCCGGCCCGGTGATCGTATAGCGGAACAGATCGGCCATCGCCACGACATATTCGGCCAGCTCGTCTTCGTCTTTTTCCATGAGAGACCAGTACAGCGCTTCAAGCGTGTTAAACAGAAAATGTGGATGGATTTGGGCCTGCAGCGCTTTCAATTCCGTGCGGCTCTGCAAAATTTCCTTCTCGTAAACGAGCCCGATCAGCTCGTTCATATGCTCAACCATTTGGTTGTAGGAGTGATTCAGCTCGTTGATTTCAATGGTGGACGAAATTTGCACCGTCGGCTTGAGGCCGCTGAGCCGGGCGCTGCGCATCGTCTTGATCAGGCGGAAGACCGGCCGCGTGATCAGGGTCGACAGCAGGAAGGACAGCAGGATGAACAGGATGCTGCCGATGCCCGCGGAGACCAGGATCGCGGTGCGCAGTACCGAAATGCCGCTTGTGATCGCGCTGATTGGCGTCAGGATCAGCAGTGTCCATCCGGTCAAGGCGGACTGCTGCTTGACGAGCATGTACTTTTGTCCGTCGATGGCGACGACCGCGTCGTTCGTATCCACCAGGGACTTGATGCGCCAAGGCGTGACCTGGTCGTCGTTCACGGCGATGAGGCTGTAGTTCCGGTCGGCAAGCAGCATCGTTTCGCGGCCGCCATCCACGTTCAGCGCCTCATCGATTTGAAAAATCTCACGGTTCATCCGGATGAGGAGATACCCGCCCGGCCTGAACCATTGGTCCATCAGACTGACGCTGCGGATCGCCAGCACGGAATTCGGATCCAACGGATCGATCCCGATCCAGACGATGCGCCCCTTTTCCTCGCGCGCGTTATCGATCCACTTCTGGCTGATCCTGCTGTTCAGATGGCCTTCATCCAGCGGGAACAGCCTGCGTTTGCTGCCGCTGTACAGCTCGACCGAGTTGACGCCGTCGGCATAGGTCTGAACGATTTTGATGCTGTTCAGCAAGGACTGACGTTCCGAGAACGTCGCGTGCCTGCCTGCCGACTCGTTCAGCAGCACCTGCTGAACGTAGGTATTGGTGGCGACCTGAGTGGTCAGGGAATCGATTTGGTTCAGAACGGCCTCAAGCCTTCCGCTCGCCTGAATGGCCGTTTGTTGAATATGCTTCTCCGCGTTGTTTTTCAGCAGCCTGGAGACTGTATCGAAGTTCACGATCCCCACGACCGACAAAATAATGAGCATCACAAACAGAAAGCCGAAGAGCATCTGGTTCCGGAGCGTGTTGAACCGGTTCAGTTTCGTTCGCATCAGGGTCAACCTTTCTGAACGGAGAGTGGTATGGAAGAGGAATGACATAGTTGAAATGTAACCTAAGTCAGCGGTTTCTGTCATTATCCTTTTTCAGGCGGGTTTGGCGTAAAGATGCAGAAAGAGAACGGTTTCTTTTTTACGACTCTTTTGCTAAAATCAGGCTAACTTAGAAGGTAATAGAGGGAAACCTGCCATACACACCTTTGTGAATGCGCTTACAACGGGTGGGTCAATGAGTAAGGAGCGAGGATCATGTTGAACGTACTTTTGGTGGACGATGAGCCGTGGGTTCTTGAGGGCCTCCGGACGATGATCGACTGGAACAAATACGGTTTTCAGGTTTGCGGGGAGGCACAGAGCGGACCGGATGCGCTGCGGTTCATTCAGGAGCATCGTCCGGAGCTGGTGGTCACCGACATCAACATGCCGGTGCTGAGCGGCATCGAATTGATCGAGCAGTCGAATCAGCTGCTGGCCAAACCACCCAAATTCGTCGTACTGAGCGGCTATGACGACTTTTCGTACGCCCAGGCGGCGATGCGGCAGCGGGTGGCTGAATACCTGCTTAAACCGGTGGATGACGAGGAGATCGGCGAACTGCTTGTCAAGCTCAGCCGGAAGATCGGCGATGAAATTGAAGCAGAGCATTCTCAGGCGAAAAAGGAGCTGTTGGCCGTCAGCCATATGATGAACAGGCTGATACAGGGAGAGCACGGCGAAGCCATGGAGGAGCAGATCAAGCGCTCCCTGAAGCTGGAGGGCAATTCAGAGTTGCAATGCTTGCTGGTATGGATAGAAAACGTATTCGATCCCGCTGAGGTAAGTCCGCTGCTGACTCGAGGATTTGAGGGAGAAACCGGCTGTCTTTTTCAGGACGGATGCGGAAGAATGGGATTTGTCGTGCAGTCCGGCGCCGCAGTTTCGGGACGTCTGCAGGATGCCGCGATCCAGATTCACCGGGAGCTGACTGAACGGCTGGACGGGCCGGTCATTATCGCCGTCAGCGAGCCGAAACGCAGTCTGCGCTCGATCCGGGAGTTGTATGCCCAAACGGTGGAGGTGGTGGAGCGGAAGGGCTGTTTGGGGAAAAGCGGGGTGTTTTTCTATCAGGAGTGCATCCGTCCGGTAAACCGGGAGCTGCTCCTGCAAACATTCAAAACGCTTCTGGAAACGGTGAAGGAAGGGGATTCGGAAGGAATCACCGCTTGTGTCAAGGAATCCTTCGCATGGATTGCCGCGGGTCCTGTGGAGCTGGAATGGGTGAAGACTCATGTGGCGGATATGGAATGGTCCGTCTGCGGCCTGATCAAGGACCTGAACGGCGAGCCGGCCATTTTGATGAAGGCACAGGAAAGGCAGCTTGGCACGCTTGGCGAAATCAGGGATTACCGGGCACTTCAGGCCTATGTGGAGCGTTTTTGCCTTCAGGCGGGCGCCCTTCTGTCCGAGCTGAAGCAGAGCAGCGAGAGCAACACCATTTACCAGGTCGTGCAATACGTCGACCGCGAATTCCGCGGAAGGCTGCAACTGCAGGATTTGGCCCGGCATTTTCATATGAACGCGACTTATTTGGGCCAGCTGTTCAAGAAAACGACGGGGAAGCCGTTTAACGAATACCTGGGTGACAAGCGAATCGAAGAGGCGAAAAGGCTGCTCAAGCGCTCCCCGCTCAAAATCTCCGACGTGGCGCTCCAGGTGGGCTACCCGAACACGGACTATTTTATTAACAAATTCAAGCTGAAAACCGGCATGCTGCCTTCGGCCTACAAGCAGGATGCCGGAAATTCGCCGGATGGACCGATGGGGGAGCGATGAAATGATGTCCACGCGCAAATTCAAGCTCCGGAAGATCGTCAACGATATTCCGCTGAATTATAAATTTCTGCTCATCTTTATCGTCGGGGTGTTGCTCCCGGTGATCGTCATCAACCTGGTGGTGACGGACCGCCTGTCGGACCTGATCAAAGCGCGGGAGGAGCAGAACCTTGATATCTCGATTGAGCGGGCGAGGAAGGATATTCATGATTTCATCGACGGCGGAGTAGCGGTCAGCCATGCCTTAAGCAGCGATAAGACGCTGTATGAAATGCTCGACCGGAAATATGCGAGCCAGATCGATTTTTATGACGCCTTTGACGAGCAGCTGCGCAACCGGGTGACCAGCTACATTCCGGTGAACAACCAGATCGAGCGCATCAGCATTTTCACGGATAATCCGACGATCGTCGACGGAGGGAACTACCACGTCATCGATGACGAGGTCCGGGCGAGCGACTGGTATAAATTGTGGAAGGACTCGCAGAATCCGGTGTTCGTCGCAGCGTACCGGGCCAACCAAGCCAACAGCAGCGTGTTTACGGCTCCTTATTTGAGCGTGATCGAGCGGATGGATTATTTTGATAACTACGACCACTATCAGAAGCTGCTGCGAATCGACATCGACCTGAACAAAATTTATGACGTGATTATCCGGGAAAAAGATTACCTGGATCTTTACCTGGTCAATGAGCGGAACCAAATCATTATGTCGGTCCAGAGCGGATACCAGACCGGCACGACGGACGCGTACCCGGTGTTCAAACTGTCTGCTGAGGACAAGGAACAGGACGTTCATTCGGTCAATATCGGCACCGCCAAATACGTCAAGGGATGGCGGCTGATCGGGATCACCAAGGGTGTGCGCATCACCAAGGCGATGAACGAAATGAGATTGTATGTTGGTATCGTCGCAGCGGGGATTACCCTGTTCACGACGGGCTTTATTTTCATTATGCTGAGATCCTACAATTACCGCGTGAAGCGGCTGGCACGGCATATGCAGAAGGTGACGAATGAGAAGTTCGACCTGATCCAGATCGACGAGGGGCGCGATGAAATCGGCGGACTCATCCGCAATTTCAACAAGATGACCGGCCGGATCAAGTTCCTGATCAACAACGTCTACAAGCTGGAAATCCAGCAGAAAAACCTGGAGATGGAGCGGGTGCGGGCCGAACTGAACTTTTTGCAGAGCCAGATGAATCCCCATTTTCTGTTCAATACGCTGAATGCGATCCTCGTCGTCTGTACGAAAAACCACTACACGGACGTAACCGACATCGTCAAAAGCCTGTCCAAGCTGCTGCGGCGGCTCCTCAGCTGGAAGGAAGACATCGTGACGCTGGAGGAAGAAATTATGTTTATCGACATGTATCTCAAAATCGAGAAGTTCCGGTTCCGTGACAAATTCGAATACCGCTTCGATATCGATCCGGACGCGCTGCAGTACAAAATCCCGAAAATGAGCATTCAGCCGCTCGTGGAAAATGCCTGCAAACACGGGCTTCAGGCGATCGACGGACAGGGAATCGTTACGGTAAGCGCGTACGTTACCGACGAGCGTCTGCGCATCGTTATTGCGGACAATGGCAAAGGCATGGAGCTGGAGCGGCTCAAGGAAATTAAAAAGGCGGTACAAACCGAAGACGAGTCCGGCGCCAATATCGGCATCCGCAACGTGTACCGGAGACTTGAGCTGTACTATCACGATCAGGTGCGCTTTGATATCGTAAGCAGCCCGCAGCAGGGCACGACCGTATTTTTTGAAATTCCGATCAAGTTTCTAAGCGGTATGGCAGGCTGATCGATCCGTAATACAGGAGGGGAACCATGACATTTAAAGTGTTGTTGATCGATGACGAACCCGCTGCCCTGGAGGGGCTGGAGCTGTGGATCGACTGGGATGAGCTGGGCTTTGAGGTGTGCGGCCGCGCAAGCAACGGAAAGGAAGGGCTGCATTTCATTCGGGAGCTGGCGCCGGACCTGGTCATCACCGACGTCCGGATGCCGCTGATGGACGGGTTGGAAATGATCGAGGCGTGGAGCCGGGAGGGGACAGCGCCGGTTAAATTCGCCATTGTCAGTGGATATGGCGAATTTAAATACGCCCAGAAGGCGCTGAGATACGGCGTCAATGCGTACCTGCTCAAACCGGTCATTCCGGAGGAGGCGGCTGAGCAGATCCGGGACATCCGGCGGGAGCTCGTGCGGGAGCGGGAGGAACAGAGCCTGACGAAGATCGCTTCTTACGAAGAAGCGGTTTCGATGATTAAAGTTCTGCTGAACGGCAGCCCGGACGCCTTGGACGGCAGGGAGAAAGAGGTCACCCGTCTGTCGGATGCCATGCCGGCATGGAACATGTGCCTGGTGCAGGCGGCGCCGGATGCTCTTTCCCGGCTGCGGGCGAAGGCTGCCGCAATGGCAGGGGCGGGCGAATACATATATCTGGTCGATCTGGAGCCGAGCAGCTTCGGGATCGTGTACGGTTGGAACTCGGCAGAGGATAACGATAAGGCAGCTTACGCGATGGCGGAGGAGCTGCTGACGGAAATCGCGGACGGACAACGGGTGTTTATGGCTTTAGGGCAGGCGGAGAACAGCCTGCTTCGGATCAGCCGTTGCTGCAAGGCGGCGAAGAAGGCCATACAATATGCCTTTTACCTTGATCATGCCCCAGGCTTGATCCTTTACGAGCAGGTGGAGCATCTCCAGTTTGAGGATCATTTCGAGCGGTTTGATCTGTTTGAAGAAATGTTCCAGGCCGTATCGCTTCTGGACAAGCCGTCTTTGCGAAAGGCGGTACAGTTAGCGGATTCCAGCCTGCGGGAGTCCATGCCGAATCCGGACTTCGTCAAAAAAATCGCCATCCATGTCATGTATCAAATCATGAGCCATATGCGCGAAGCAGCCGGACCGGCAGCGGAGCCCTGGATCGAAAAGTACGACATTCCCCGGATATCCGGCACTGTGATGACGCTTGGCGACGTGATGGGCGATCTGCTGTCCTGCGCCGAGGGCTGCATTGACTTTTTTATGCGGGAACAGCAGCGGCAGTCCCAGGGCATTGCCCAGGAAATTATCGACTACGTCCGCGAGCACTACCGGGAGCCGCTGACGATCCGCAAGCTGGCTGAGGTCTTCTACCTGCATCCCGTTTATCTCGGCCAGCTGCTGCTGAAGAAGAACGGCATCGGCTTTAACGAAATGCTGCATAACCTGCGGATTGAAGAGGCTGTACGCCTGCTGGAAAACAGCAGTTTGAAGAACAGCGAAATTGCGGAGCGCGTCGGGTACGGCCATTACGGCCAATTCCTCAAGCAGTTCGAAGCGAGGCATGCGATGTCCCCCAATGAATACAAAAAAAGGATGTTCTAAAGTTTTGAAGGTGACTCCTTTAATTCCGATATAGTTTCGGCTATGGCAGCGCTTTTACAATAAAGGCAGTTACATGAAAAGGCTTACAATAAAAAGCTTGGTGTGGCTAAAATTTGACGGAGGTGCTTTACATGGGGGGAAGATTTAAACCGCTGGTTCGTCTTGGCATACTCATGGCGATGACGTTCAGCGTAGTCCTGTCCGGCTGCGGCGGCAGCAAAGACAACAGCGCAGACAACGGCAGCAGCTCTACAGGGCAGACAGCGACGGGCAGCAGCAGCGACGGAAAGGTGGAGCCGTTCAATATCAGCGTCTTTATCGGTGAAGCCGGACAGCAGCCCACTCCGGACAACAAGATTTACAAAAAGATCAAAGAGGAAACGGGTGCTACGTTTAATTTTGAGTTTTTGGCAGGCGACATCAACCAGAAGCTGGGCGTCATGATTGCCGGCTCCGACTACCCGGATCTGATGACCGGGAACACGAAGCTGACCGCGGCAGGCGCTTATATTCCGCTGGAGGATTTGATCGAGAAATACGCGCCGAATTTGAAAAAGCATTATGAAGCCTATTGGAACATGATGAAAGACCCGAACGACGGGCACATTTATATTTTGCCGAACTACGGCGTATTTAACGGCAAGCTGAACAGCACCTGGTACGCCGGGCCGGCGTTCTGGGTTCAGAAGGACGTGCTGGCTGAGGCCGGGTATCCGAAAGTGAAAACGCTGGACGAATACTTCGACCTGATCGCCAAGTATAAGGCGAAGCATCCAACCATCGACGGCAGTCCGACGATCGGTTTTGAGATTTTGAACTACGACTGGAAAAACTGGGGACTCTTTAACCCGCCTCAGCATCTGATCGGTCACCCGAACGACGGCGGCGTGGTCGTGAATAACGGCGTAGCCGAAATTTTTGCCGATAAGGATTACGCCAAGCAGTACTACCAGAAGCTGAACCAAATGAATGAGCAGGGTCTGATCGATAAGGAAACGTTCGTACAGAACTTTGACCAGTATCTGGCCAAACTGTCCAGCGGTACGGTGCTCGGCATGTTCGATCAGCACTGGAACTTCCAGAACGCCGAAAACTCGCTGATCACCCAGAAGAAGTTTAACCGGACGTATGTGGGACTTCCGCTCGTGTACGACGAGAGCACGAAGGATTACTACCGCGACCGCGCGCCGCTTAACCTGAACAATGGCTTCGGCATCAGCGTAAACGCCAAGGATCCGGTCAAGATCATTAAGCTGCTGGATACGCTGATCACCGAAGACTGGCAGAAAACATTCACTTGGGGCATCGAAGGCGAGGATTATATCGTTAATGACCAGGGCCGATTCATGAGAACGCAGGAACAGCGCGATAAGCAGTCGGATGGAACATGGAAACTGGCGAATAAAGCAGACGCGCTTTTCGGAAACCTTCCGAAAATCGAAGGAAGCTTCAGCGACGGCAACTCCACCGATGCCGCTGCACAACCGGAAGAATACAAGGCCGGCCTGAACGATTACGACAAAAAATTCCTGGAAGCTTACGGCTTTGACAGCTACGTCGATTTCTTCAGCGAGCCGCCGGAGAATCCAATCTACTATCCGGCCTGGTCGATCGATCTGGTCGAAGGATCGGAAGCCAAAGTGGCAAACACGAAGCTGAACGATCTGTCCACCAAGTATTTGCCGAAAGCGATTTTGGCGAACCCGTCCGAATTTGATTCGGTATGGAACGAGTATACTTCACAGATTCACAAGGTGGATGTTAAGGCATATGAGGACAAGATCAACGAGCAAATCAAGTGGAGAATCGAGAATTGGAGCAAATAAGAGTTATGGAAAGTGGGAGGCGCGCAGAGCGCCTTCCGTTTTTAGAAACCTGCTCTTGAATTTGAATATGGTGAGGAGAGCAAACGTATGGCTGTGACTGTAACTAAAAAGAAAGCTGTCCGGAAGCCAGAGAAGAAGCGGACGCTGACCTGGGCTGTGCTGAAGAGCCAGCAGCAGTTGATCTGGATGTCCGTGCCCTTGACGCTGTATATCATTTTATTTGCCTACGTTCCTGTCTGGGGATGGACGATGGCGTTCCAGAACTACAAGCCGGCGCGTTCCTTCAGCCAGCAGGATTGGGTCGGATTCAAGCAGTTTAAATTTCTGTTTACCGACGACGATTTTATGCGGGTGCTGCGCAATACGATTGCCATGAGCTTTATTAACCTCGTGCTTGGCTTTGTGACGGCGATTGTGCTCGCGCTGCTGCTGAATGAGATCCGGAAGGTCGTTTGGAAAAGAACCGTACAGACGATTTCTTACCTGCCGCACTTTTTGTCCTGGGTTATCGTGACCGGGATCGTAGCCACCTCGCTCGCATCCGACGGCATTATCAACGATATTTTGATGAAGCTGCATTTGATCAAGGAACCGATTTTATGGCTTAGCGAAGGAAAGTATTTCTGGGGCATCGTCGGTGCTTCCCATGTGTGGAAAGAAGTGGGATGGAACACGATCATCTATCTAGCCGCCATGGCGTCGATCGATCCCGCGCTGTACGAAGCGGCGGAGATGGACGGAGCCAGCCGCTACCGGAAGATGCTTCATGTAACTCTGCCGGGGATCAAATCCACGATTGTCATTTTGCTCATCATGTCCATCGGCCATATTTTGGACGCTGGCTTTGAGGTTCAGTACCTGCTCGGCAACGGGCTGGTCGTGGACTGGGCCGAAACGATTGATATTTTTGTCTTGAAATACGGGATTGCTCAAGGAAACTATTCACTTGCCACAGCCGGCGGGATCTTTAAAACGGTCGTGAGCGTCGCCCTGTTACTGGTGGCCAACTGGACCGCAAAGCGGCTTGGGGAAGAGAGGCTGTTATGAGTATGGAAAATCATCAAATCAGCCCGCAGGGAGCGGCTGGTGTTACGATAAGCAAAGGCATGCGCTCGAGCAAGGTTGAGCCGGTGCTGTTCAATACGTTTAATGCGATTTTTATGATCTTTTTGGTGGTTGTCACGCTGTATCCGTTTTTGAACACGATCGCCGTGTCGCTGAATGCGGGTAACGATACGATCCGCGGAGGCATTTATTTATGGCCACGGCAATGGACGCTGCAGAACTACAAGGCGGTGTTCGCATCGGGCACGATTTATGACGCATTCTGGATCTCTGTGGCACGGACCGTGCTGTCCACGGTGCTGAACATCTTCCTGACAACGATGCTGTCGTATACGCTGAGCCGGAAGGAATACGTCTTCCGCAAGCCGATCACCGTCATTTTCGTGCTCACGATGTACTTCAGCGCCGGCCTGATTCCGGGATACTTCCTGATCAAGGACCTACACCTGCTGAACAGCTTCTGGGTGTATATTTTCCCGTCCATGATCAGCGCATTTAACATGATCGTCATCCGCACTTACATCGGAACGATTCCGGACAGCCTGGTCGAATCCGCCAAGATCGACGGCGCCGGTGATTTTAAAATTTTCCTGCGGATCATTTTTCCGCTGTGTACGCCGGTGTTGGCCACCATCGCGCTGTTCGTGGCCGTGGGCGCATGGAACTCCTGGTTTGACGCATTTCTGTACACGTCCTCCAGACAGGAGCTCAGCACGCTGCAGTATGAGCTGATGAAGCTGTTGTCGTCGAGCATGAACTCCAACAGCAACCCGAACGTGGCGGCCGGCGCCGGCATGACCCAGGAATCGGCGGTGTCGATGGTCACTCCGCTCTCGATCCGTGCAGCCATAACGATTGTGGCTTCGGTGCCGATCCTGGTGGTCTATCCGTTCCTGCAAAAGTATTTTGTGGTCGGACTGAATGTCGGAAGCGTGAAAGAGTAACCGAGTCAAAGAACGGAAAAGCGCAGTGGACGGCGATTCCTCGAACCTTAAGGGAACCGCATACCGCCTTTTAGTGGCCTCCCAAGCGGTCATCGTGGCAGCCGCCGGATTTCACTAAAGTCCAAATTAACACCCATAGGCAGGAGGGAGTCTGTCATGAATTCTACGGGCACGCATACCGAGCAAGCGCTGAAGGGTCTTTTCGCGCAGCATTTCCGGATCGGAGCAGCTGTCAATCCGCGGACGATCCGGTCGCAAGAGCAGCTGCTGGCACACCATTTTAACAGCATTACCGCGGAAAACGAAATGAAGTTCGTCAGCGTTCATCCGGAGGAAGGCGTGTATACGTTTGAGGAGGCTGATCTGCTGGCCGATTTCGCCGGCAGGCACCAAATGGCGATGCGCGGGCACACGCTTGTCTGGCATAATCAGACCCCGGACTGGCTGTTCGAGGACAGCCAGGGACGGCCGGCAGGCAAGGCCTTATTGCTTGAGCGGCTGCGCTCGCATATCGATACGGTGGTGGGGCGGTACAAGGGCCGCCTTTATGCCTGGGATGTGGTCAACGAGGTTATCGCCGACGAAGGCGACGCGCTTCTGCGTCCGTCGAAGTGGCTGGACATCGCCGGGCCGGAGTTTATCGCCAGGGCGTTCGAATACGCCCATGACGCCGATCCGGAAGCCCTGCTCTTCTACAACGACTACAACGAATCACATCCCGCCAAGCGGGATAAAATCTACGCGCTGGTGAAGTCCTTGCTGGAGCAAGGCGCGCCGATCCACGGCATCGGCCTGCAGGCGCACTGGAACCTGTTCGATCCGTCCCTGGACGATATCCGCGCGGCGATCGAGAAATATGCTTCGCTCGGCCTGCAGCTGCAGCTCACAGAGCTGGATGTGTCGCTCTTCCGCTTCGATGACAGGCGGGCCGATCTGACTTCGCCGGAGCCGGGCATGCTCGAGCGTCAGGCAGAGCTGTACGAGGGCGTGTTCGGTCTGCTGAAGGAGTACCGCGACGTCATCAGCGGGGTGACGTTCTGGGGGGCGGCCGACGACTATACGTGGCTGGACGATTTTCCGGTGCGCGGCCGCAAAAACTGGCCGATGCTGTTCGATGCGCAGCACCGTCCGAAGCCGGCTTATGACCGGATCGCCGTGTTGTTTGCGGAGTAGGCGGAAACGCAAAATAGCGAAGAAGCGGAATCTTGCGGCTTGCAGCAAGCAAGCGCCTGGTATTCGATGATGCCGTTCTCCTCTGATCTACGGGGGACGGCTCATTCCTTTACCCGTTGGATGTTCTAAATCGGAATACATTCGTTGCATGGAAACTTCGATGGGGTTCGGGCAGAAACGTCATGCGTCTTACCGACAGGGAAGCGTTGATATCAAAGAGCGGCTGGCTGAGTGAGGGATTGGGGTCTCGTCCATCGATGGTTATCCGAATCTGAGATGAAGGGGAAATCGAGACTTAAACAGGGGGGTGAGAGGGAACCGAATTTTAATCCGGCAATATAGAATGAACTAAAAAAAGAATGTTATAGGCCGTATTGGGCCGTTATAACAGGAAGTTTTAGTGCAACACTTTTGTTCAATCTATATAGCTAAATGATTCTATCAAGAGAATGGAGGTATTGATGGAAATGCACGCAACGTGGTCACGTCTGAAAAAATCGGTTTGCGGATTGTTAGCTGGTGTAACGGCCCTGTCGATCGTACTGGCCGTGCCGGGGCCGGCTCAGGTGTCGGCTTCAAGTAACGCCACCATCAACTTATCGGCGGAAAAACAGGTGATTCGCGGTTTTGGGGGAATCAACCACCCCGTCTGGATCGGAGATTTGACGGAAGTCCAAAGAGAAACGGCTTTCGGCAATGGGGACAACCAGCTCGGCTTTTCTATCCTCAGAATTCATGTGGATGAAGATCGGAACAATTGGAGCAAGGAAGTCGAAACGGCCAAGAGTGCGATTGCACACGGAGCCATTGTGTTTGCATCCCCTTGGAATCCGCCGAGCGATATGACAGAGACGTTCAACCGGAACGGAGATACTTCGGCCAAACGGCTAAGATACGACAAGTATGCCGACTATGCCCAGTATCTTAACGATTTCGTTACGTTCATGAAGAATAACGGTGTGGATCTATATGCGATATCCGTCCAGAATGAGCCTGATTATGCCCATACCTGGACGTGGTGGACCCCTGAAGAGATGCTTCGTTTTATGAAGGAAAATGCAGGCTCCATTAACTGCCGGGTTATCGCGCCGGAATCGTTCCAATACCTGAAAAACATGTCCGACCCTATTCTGAACGATCCGCAGGCCCTGGCCAATATGGACATTTTGGGTACCCACCTCTACGGAACCCAGATCAGCGATTTCGCGTATCCTCTCTTTAAGCAAAAGGGAGCGGGCAAAGAACTGTGGATGACGGAAGTATACTATCCGAACAGCGATGCTAACTCTGCGGATCGGTGGCCCGAGGCGCTTGACGTGTCCTATCATATTCATAATGCGATGGTAGAGGGAGATTTCGAGGCTTACGTGTGGTGGTATATCCGCAGGCAGTATGGTCCTATGAAAGAGGACGGTACGATAAGCAAGCGCGGGTATAATATGGCTCATTTCTCCAAGTTTGTCCGCCCCGGTTATGTCAGGGTCGATGCAACGAAGAACCCCGATACCAACGTCTACACTTCTGCATATAAAGGCAACAACAAGGTCGTGATTGTGGCCATTAACAAAGGCACCTCAGCGGTAAGCCAAACCTTCACCTTGCAAAACGGCAAGGCGTCGAAGGTCACCCCATGGGTAACGGACGCCAGCAGAAATATGACCGCCGGATCTTCGATTAAAGTAAAGGGCGGTTCTTTTACGGCCCAGCTTCCTGCCCAAAGCGTAACAACCTTCGTAGGCGAATTGGCGCATTAAACGGTGCGGACAGGGTGATGGATTCGGCCCACCGGAACGTTAAATGGGAACGATATGTAACAAAAAGAGAACACCTCCCTTCCAAGGGAGGTGTTCTTTTGCTTACCTGCAATCTCAGGTATATGCTCAAAGTTCCGGCCTTACTTGCTAACCGTTCCTGCCACCGGAACCGTCCGCCGTCTGCGCTCCTGCATATAGACGGCCAGCACGATCAGGAAGGCGAGTCCGACGAGCAGGGCGCCGATCCAAGGCAGGGAGGTGAGCCCCATCTCGTCGATGACCCATCCGCCGAAGAAGGCGCCGAACGCGTTGCCGAGGTTGCCGGCCGAGTGGTTGGAGGTCGAGGCGAGCGCGGGGGCTTCCTGTGCCAGGTTCATAATTTTCACCTGAATGCCCGGCATGACCGCAAACGAAGCGGCTCCCCACAGGAAGATAGTGACGACTGCGCCAACTGGGCTTTTGACGGTAAAAGTGAAAATCGTCAGCAGCACACAGATGGAAAGGAAGATGCCCAGAATCGCGGGCATCAGCTTCCAGTCGGCGAGCTTGCCGCCCAGCATGTTGCCGACCGTGACCCCGATGCCGAACAGGACGAGAATCCAGGTGACGCTGCTTTCATGGAATCCGGTCACCTGCTCCAGCAGAGGGGCGATATACGTAAAGACGGCGAACAAGCTTGAGTTGCCGACGGCGCAGGCCAGCAGGATGATCAGCAGCTTGGGCTGGGCTACCGCCCTGAACTGCTTGCCCAGGCTGGCCGACTCATCGCGGCGGATCCGCGGGATGAACAGGACGATGCCGATCAGGGCCACGATCCCCATCACCATGATCGCGCCGAAGGAGGCGCGCCAGCCCAGGTGCTGGCCGACAAAGGTGCCCACCGGCACGCCGATAATGTTGGCGATTGTCAGGCCCGCCATCATGATGGATACTGCGCCGGCCCGTTTATGCGGCTTGACGAGGCCGGAAGCGATGACGGCGCCGACGCCGAAGAAGGTGCCGTGGCACAGCGCCGTTATGAGGCGGGCTGCCATCAGCACGGTATAGTTCGGTGCGATGACGGCAATGCCGTTGCCGAGAATGAACAGCGCCATCAGCAGGCAGAGCAGCAGCTTCTGCGGAAGCCGGTGAGTTAAGATGGTCAGGATCGGGGCGCCGACCGCCACGCCAAGCGCGTAGCTTGTGATCAGCTGACCGGCTGTGGAGATGCTTACGTTCAGATCATCGGCTACATTTGGCAGAATGCCCATGATCACGAATTCGGTCATGCCGATCGCAAAGGCGCCCACCGTCAGCGACAGAAGAGAGACAGGAAAGGGTTCCTTGCCCTTTGCCACCGTACGGGGATGCAAATCTGGAGTAGAAGTAGAGTTCATGCTGCAGCTTCAACCTTTCTGGAACCAGACGGTCGCCGTCCGGATAATGTTCTTCCTCCATAGTAACAGGAAAACAGGAGATTTTCAGAAAAAGTTTCACGGTTACTGGTTAGATAGGGTGCTTGTAAAGGGCCGAAACGTTCTAATCTTTGAAAGAAAAAGTTGACACAAAGTGTTATAGTAAGCGGTTTAATTGGTATTTTCATTGAAAACCTAAATCTGAAAATTTGCATTTCATTCGATGGAATTTCCTCAAAAACGGAAATTCAGACGAATTTCGACAAAAACATGACATATATATTGACACGAAATCTCAATTCTATTAAAGTTCAATTAATAACATCACTGGAGAAATTATAAGACCAAAGTCGGACGCCAATTCGGGTAATTATCCCTAAATGCCGAGTTTAAATCCACTGTTTTCCATTTTCGTACCAAGATTTTCTCCATAGGTGAAATTAATTAAAATGGAGGACCGTCTCCGATGCAGAAGCACGATCAGGATTATATCCGGAGGAAAAACAGAAGTACGGTGTTTGAACTGATCCGTAAACACTCGCCCCTGTCCCGTGCCGAGATCGCCAGACTGACAGGAATGAGTCCCACGACGGTCAGCCGGATCGTTTCCGAGCTGTACCAGCAGGACTTTATGCATGAGATCGAGCAGGCGACGACCAGCGTCGGACGGAAAGCTGTGATGCTGCATGTGAATCCCGGCTCGGTGCTCTCCGTGGGCGTTGAAATCGACCGCAGCGGCATCCGGATCGGCATTGTGGACCTGGATGGCAAAGTGGTCCACAGTACGCAGGTGACGCGCGATTCCCGCGAAACGCCGGAGGCAACGCTGGAGCGTATCGCCTCGGCCATAGAGGAGCTGATTCAGGCGTCGGACATCGACCGCCGCAAGGTGGTCGGCATCGGCGTCGGACTGCCGGGCATTGTCGACTACGCAGGGGGCAGTGTGGTACTGTCCGCGCAGCTCGGCTGGAAGCAGACCGACATCGCCGGGGAGCTCCGGCGGCTGACCGGATTTGAGGTCGCCGTGGATAACGAGCTGAAAGTCCGTGCGCTTGCCGAACACCAATATGGCTCGGCGAGAGGATCGAGCCGGTCGGTGCTGATCGGCTTCGGCAGCGGGGTCGGCTCCTCCCTGATCATCGATGGGGAAATCTATCGCGGGGAGACGAACAGTGCCGGGGAAATCGGGCATACGGTAGTAGATCCGGGAGGCCTTCTGTGCGAGTGCGGCAAGGTCGGCTGCCTGCAGACCTATATCGCCGAAGCGTCGCTTGTTGAGCAGGCCAACAAAATCAAACCGATCGGATCGCTGGAGGAATTGTTTCAGGCGAGGAAGGACGGAGAGTATTGGGCGGCGAGCATTGTGGACCGGGCCATGACTTTCGTAGCGGTCACGGTCAGCAACATCGCCTGCGTATACAACCCGGATACGGTGATTCTGACCGGCAAGCTGGTGGAAAGCTTCCCTGAAGTCCGGGACTTCATTTCGGACAAATGCATGGATCAATTTGTGTGGGAGCCGCTGCGCGGAACCTTCCAAATCGTCTACTCGGCGCTGGAGAGCGACGGCGTGGTGATCGGATCGGGCATACTGGCCCAAAACCTGTTCCTGGACATCGACAGACAGATGGAGCAGGCAGACTAAATTTAACGAAGCGGGTGTTGACGTATGAAATTGGAACCGTTGGTGGAGGAATACCGCGGCGGCGTGCTGGAGAACGTGCATCTCGGCGTGCTGTGCGGCGTATCGGATCAAGGAGAAGTCATCTATGAGGTGGGCGATGCGGAGCATATGACCTTCCTGCGTTCGGCGGCCAAGCCGTTCCAGGCGATCCCGGTCATGAAGCAGAACATCGCCGAAAAGTACGGGCTGACGGATGCGGAAGCCGCCATGTTCGCCGCCTCCCACCGGGGCGAAACGTATCATATCGAAGCATTGGAATCCATTATGGCCAAAACCGGCCTCAAAGAAGAGCAGCTGCTGTGCTGCCCGACCTATCCGCTGAACGATGAGCCGAAGTTCGCCCTCATGCGGGAAAATAAACCGCCGCGCAAGCTGTATCATAACTGCTCCGGCAAGCATCTCGGCATTCTGGCCGCGGCGAGGGAGATGGGCTTGCCGACCGAGACTTACTGGCAGCCATCGCATCCGCTGCAGCAGGACATCCTTCACACACTCGCGGACTTGGCCGAATATCCGGTCGATCAGATTAAAGTAGGCGTTGACGGCTGCGGATTTCCGATCTTTGCACTGCCGCTGAAATCGATCGCCACGGCATACCTGAAGCTGGCCTGCCCAGAGCTGATCCGTGATGCCGGGACGCGGGAAGCCGTACAGCGTATGGTCCGCTATATGCACGCGGCGCCGGACAGTATCGCGAGCCATCAGTTTATCTGCTCGGAGCTGCTGCGGGACGACAATATCGTCGCCAAGGGAGGAGCCAAAGGCGTCTACTGCTTCTCTTTAATTCGGGAACGCGTCGCTTTTGCGCTGAAAGTGATCGACGGCTCAGAGACACCGTGGCCGATCGCCGTTGCTTCGATCCTCGAGCAAATCGGATACAGCAACCAGGCCACGATTGACCGTCTGTATACGGTCGTTCCGAAGGAAATCAAGAACGACAACCACATTGTAGTCGGCGAGCGCAGAGCCGCTTTTACCCTGGCAGGTAAGTAAACGCAAGCATCTAATTGAAGTAATACTCTCCTTTTTTGAAAAATTCTTCGATTTACGAAACTAGCATTTCGGCAGTAACGAATAGAGGAAGCAGGAGAGACCAAGCACCTGATTGCCATTGACACGCAGTACCGGAAGTTCTTCAGCATGAATGAGCACAAGAGATTCGGATTCACCCGCGGCTTCCTTCGGAAACGGCGGTGCAATCATACATTCACAAAGGGGACATAAAGGAGTGGGACATGCAATGAAAAGGAAAAAGGTAAGCTTGCTGGCGACGCTGCTTGTCGTATCGGCCATTTTCACAGGATGCTCGTTCACCGGCGGCGACAGTAAAGGCGCGAGCTCGGGCACGACGGGGGACACGGGCAATGCCGCACAGACGGCGTCCAAAGAGCTGAGACTGTCCGTAGAAAGCGAAATTAAAGACCTGAATCAATGGGCGGCATCCGACGACGTATCGTTTACGGTGCTGAACAATATCGGAGAAGGGCTGTACCGCCTCGATCCGAAGAACGAGCCCCAGCCGGCCATGGCAGAGAGCTCGGAGCTGTCCGAAGACAAGCTGACATATACGTTCAAGCTGCGCGCTGACGCCAAATGGAGCGACGGATCGCCGGTAACGGCAGCCGATTTCAAGTTCGCCTGGCTGCGTGAAATGGATCCGAAAACCGGAACCAACGGGTATTCCTTTATTATGACGGACTACATCGTGGGTGCAGCCGAGTACGCAGAAGGCGGTTCGGCGGACAAAGTCGGCATCGAAGCGAAGGATGACAAGACGCTGGTCGTTCATTTGAAGCAGCCGACGCCTTACTTCCTGAGACTGACTTCGCTGGCTCCGTACTTCCCGATGAAAGAGGAATTCGTGAAGTCCCAGGGCGAAAGCTATGCGCTGAGCCCGCAAAACATGCTGTTCAACGGTCCTTACACGCTGACTTCGGTCGATGCAGCCAGCGGAGCGGTGCTCGAGAAGAATGCCGGCTACTGGGACGCTGCGAACGTCAAGGTGGACAAAGTGGACCTGAAAGTCATCAAGGAAAAGAGCACGGCGCTGAACGCTTACAAAGCCGGACAGCTTGACCGCGTGCTGCTGCAGTCTTCCGATGTCAATGCATCCAAGTCCGACCCTGGATTCGGAACAGGCATCAACTTCAGAACGACGTACCTGCAGTTCAACCTGAAGGCGGACGGCGTGAGCAACATCAACATCCGCAAAGCGCTGGAATACGGCTTCGACTCCAAGCTGCTGGCGGACCAGGTGCTGAACAACGGTTCCAAAGCCGCTACAGGACTGATTCCGGACCAAATGAGCGCAACGGGAGGCAAAAGCTTCCGCGAAATGCAGGGCGACCTGATCACGCCGGATGCGGCCAAAGCCAAATCTTATTGGGAGCAAGGGGTTAAAGAGCTGGGTAAAGCGCCTAAAATTACGATGCTCGTAGCGGACACCTCCGAAACGAAGGACGTCGCTACCTTTATGCAGAGCGAGTTCAAGAAAAACCTCGGCATCGACGTGGCCATCGACACCAAAACGTCGAAAGCCCGCGGACAGCTGATGGACAACAGCCAGTATCAAATGGCGATTACCGCATGGGGCGCCGATTATGATGATGCCATGACGTATCTGGATCTGTGGGCAAACCACACGCCGTACCGCGGTAACTATGAAAATCCGAAGTACGACAAGCTGATCACTGACGCCAAGAAAGAAACGGACGAAGCAAGACGGATCGACATGCTGCTGGCTGCCGAAAAAATTCTGACGGCAGAAGATGTCGTGGTCGTTCCGATCTACTTCGGCGGATACTCCTACCTGCTGAGCGATAAAGTCGAAGGACTGGACTACCATCCATACGGCAACCCGGTTGACTTTAAATATGCAAGCATCAAGTAATGCCGCTTCACATGGGCATGTATCGGGAGAGGAGAGAAGCGCGGCTTCTCTCTTTCCCTTTCCTGGATCAAGCTCCGGGACGTAATGAAAATTTTGAAGGCCCCGCGTATTGGGAGGTGCAACATTGAAACGGTATATCGGCATCCGGATCGTATACTTACTGCTGACGTTGTTTATTATTACGACCGCCACCTTTTTCCTGATGAAAGCACTGCCTGGCACTCCGTTCGATGAAGAGAAGCTTCAGCAGCTGCCGCAGGAACAAAGACAGATGATTTATGCCAGCTACGGCTTGGACAAGCCGGTTGGTGTGCAGTACGTGAACTATTTAAAAAATATTGTCAAAGGCGATTTGGGAACGTCGTTTTTCTACACCGGTCAACCTGTAAAGGACATCATCATGAGCCGGATCGGACCTTCGGCCTTGATCGGTCTGCAAGCGGTTCTGCTGGGACTGGCCATCGGCATGATCCTCGGGATCATCGCCGCTTACCGCCATAACTCCGGCTGGGACTACGCCACCATGATTATCGCCGTTCTCGGCGTGTCGGTGCCGAATTTCGTGCTTGCGGCGCTGCTGCAGTATTTTGTCGGGCTCAAATGGGGGCTTCTGCCGGTCGCATTCTGGGAGAGCTATCCCAGCTCCATCCTGCCGTCCATTGCGCTCTGCGTCGGCGTCATCGCCTTGATCGCCCGGTTTGTACGGACAGAGATGCTGGAGGTGCTTGAGCAGGATTATGTCACGACGGCTAAAGCAAAAGGGCTCGGGTTCGCGCGCATCATGTTCCAGCATGTGATCCGCAACTCGCTCATTTCGGTCATTACGATTCTTGGTCCGATCGTAGTCAATTTGCTGACAGGTTCGCTCGTCATTGAGAATATTTTTGGGATTCCGGGGATCGGGAGCCTGTTCGTCGACTCGATCAAAATGAACGATTATTCCACGATTATGGGGATCACGATTTTTTACAGCGCCTTCTATGTGTTCGTCATGCTGATCGTGGATCTGCTGTACGGCCTGGTGGATCCGCGGATCCGTCTGGCATCGGGAAAGGAGTGAGGACATGACGCAAATGGATAACGTGGATACGCTGTTTAAGCCGGCCGCCGCAAGGCCGGACGAACGGGAGAAGATTTCGGGCAAATCCTTGACGGCTTTTCAGGACAGCTGGAGACGGCTGAGACAAAACAAAGCGGCGATCGTCAGCTTGGTCATCCTGGTCATCATGCTGCTGCTGGCGATCGTTGGTCCGTGGATCGGACATCACGACTATTACTCTACCGATTATAATGCCGTCTATCAAAAGCCGAACGCCGATCATTGGTTCGGCACCGATAAATTCGGCCGGGACCAATGGGCCCGCGTATGGCAGGGAACGCGCGTATCGCTCCTGATCGCCGTGCTCGCCGCCGCACTCGACCTCGTCATCGGGGTTGCCTACGGCGCCATTTCCGCCCTGTTCGGCGGAAGAGTCGATAACGTGATGCAGCGGATCGTCGAAATTTTGACCGGGATTCCGAGCCTGATCATTATCATCCTGCTGATGATGGTGATGAAGCCGGGGATTGTGACCATCATGGTCGCGATGTCCATTACGGGCTGGGTCAACATGGCCCGGCTGGTCCGGGCACACATTATGAAGCTGAAGTCGCAGGAATTCGTCTTGGCGGCCCGTACGCTGGGCACGTCCACCGGGCGCATTATTACTAAGCATTTGATTCCGAATACGATCGGCATCATCGTCATCAACACGATGTTCACGATTCCATCGGCGATCTTTACCGAAGCGTTCCTGAGCTTTATCGGCCTTGGACTTCAGTCACCGATGTCGTCGCTCGGAGTGCTGATTAACGACGGCTTCGCATCCTTGAATACGCAGGCATACCTGCTGCTGTACCCTTCGATTGTCATCGTCCTCATCATGGTAACGTTCAATATTCTGGGTGACGGGCTGCGGGATGCGCTGGATCCGAGAATGCGGAAATAGGGGGAAGAGAGAATGGACAACTTGCTCGAAGTGCAGGATTTGCAGGTCAGCTTTTTCACATATGCGGGCGAAGTGCAGGCCGTGCGCGGCGTTGGCTTTTCCCTGGGCCGGGGCGAGACGCTGGCGATCGTGGGGGAATCCGGCTCCGGCAAATCGGTGACTTCCAAAAGCATCATGAGGCTGCTGGCGAAGTCCGCAAAAATTAAACACGGCTCGATCCGTTTTGAAGGCAAGGACATTGCGTCGCTGCCGGAAAAGCAGATGCAGGATATCCGGGGCCGGGACATCTCGATGATCTTTCAGGACCCGATGACGTCGCTGAACCCGACGATGACGATCGGCAAGCAGATCACCGAGGTGCTGAAGAAGCACCGCAAGCTCGGCGGCGCGGAAGCCAACCGGCGGGCGGTGGAGCTTCTGGACCAGGTCGGCATCCCGAATCCGGACAAGCGGCTGAAGCAGTATCCGCACCAGCTGTCCGGAGGTATGCGCCAGCGCGTGGTCATTGCGATTGCACTGGCGTGCAACCCGAAGGTGCTGATCGCCGACGAGCCGACGACCGCGCTCGACGTGACGATCCAGGCGCAAATTCTGGAGCTGATGAAGAAGCTGCAGGAGGAGCTGGACACGTCCATCGTGCTGATCACGCACGATCTGGGTGTAGTCGCGAATATGGCGTCGCGCGTAGCGGTCATGTACGCCGGTAAAATCGTGGAAACCGGTACGGTAGACGAAATCTTTTACGAAGGCAAGCATCCGTATACTTGGGGGCTGCTCGCTTCCATGCCGAAGCTGCATGAGAAATCGGAGGAGCTGACGGCCATTCCCGGCACGCCGCCGGACCTCAGTGACCCGCCCAAGGGATGCCCGTTTGCGGCACGCTGTCCGTACGCCATGGAAATTTGCCACGAATATATGCCAGAATATACAGAGCACTCGGAGACGCACCGCGCGGCCTGCTGGCTGCAGGACAGCCGGGCGCCGAAAGTGCAGAGTCCGCTTGCGGGAGGTGATCGGCCATGAAGCATGAGAAGGGGACAAAACCGCTGGTCGAGGTCAAGCATTTGAAGAAGCATTTTGACGTGGGCCGCGGACAGATTCTGAAAGCGGTGGACGACGTCTCGTTCGACATTTATCCGGGGGAGACTTTCGGTCTTGTCGGCGAGTCGGGCTGCGGCAAGTCGACGCTGGGCCGCACACTGATCCGTCTCTATGAAGCGACGGAGGGGACGGTCAGCTTTGACGGCGAGGCGGTGCACGGCCGTAAATCCAATGCCGAGCGGAAGAAGCTGAGCCGGAGCATCCAGATGATTTTCCAGGATCCTTACGCATCGCTGAACCAGCGGATGACGGTGACCGACATCATCGCTGAAGGCATTGACGCCCACGGCATCGCTAAGAACCGCAAGGAGCGCCAGCAGATGGTCTACGACCTGCTGGAGACGGTCGGACTTAACCGCAGCCACGCCGAGCGGTTCCCGCACGAATTCTCCGGCGGCCAGCGCCAGCGGATCGGCATCGCCCGGGCGCTTGCGGTTCATCCGCGGTTCGTGATCGCCGATGAGCCGATTTCGGCGCTGGACGTATCGATCCAGGCACAGGTCGTGAACCTGATGAAGAAGCTGCAGCAGGAGCTGGGATTAACGTATTTGTTCATCGCTCATGACCTGTCGATGGTGAAGCATATCAGCGACCGCATCGGGGTGATGTACCTCGGGGGCATGGTGGAGCTTACGAGCAGCGACGAGCTGTTTGAGAATCCGTTGCATCCATACACGAAAACGCTGCTTTCGGCGATCCCGATTCCCGATCCGAAGCTGGAGCGCAGCCGGGAACGCCTGGTGCTGCAGGGAGACCTGCCAAGCCCGATCAACCCGCCGAGCGGATGCCGTTTCCGAACGCGCTGCCCGTTTGCCACGGAGCTGTGCGCTGCGGAAACGCCGGTATGGCGGGAAGCGGAAAAAGGGCACTGGGTAGCCTGCCATCTGTATGATCCAAGTAAAAATATGACTGTAAATAAGGAGGGAGCCGGCGCATGAGCTGGTATGAAATGGCCGAAGAGCGGGAAGAGGCCTTGATTGAAGATCTGTCCGGACTTCTGAGAATCGACAGTGTCTATGATCCGGACACCAGCGGCCCAGGGCAGCCGATGGGCCAAGGTGTCGCGGAGGCACTGCAATATATGCTGGACCTGTGCGCGGCCGAAGGCTTCCGGGTCCGGAACCTGGACGGATATGTTGGGTACGCCGAATTCGGCCCGGAATCGGCCGAGAACTATGTGGCCGTTCTGAGCCATCTGGACGTCGTTCCGGCATCCGGGAAGTGGACGACCCCTCCGTTCGAGCCGTCCGTCCGGGGCGGCAAAATTTTTGCCCGCGGCGCCGAGGACGACAAAGGCCCGGCGATGGCTGCGTTTTACGGACTCAAAATTGTCAAAGACATGGGGCTTCCGCTGAAGCACCGGATCCGCCTTATTTTTGGAACGGACGAGGAGCGGACAGGGAAGTGCATGCAGAAATATAACGAGCTGGAGCCGGCACCGATTTGCGGATTTACGCCGGATGCCGATTTTCCGATCGTTCGGGCCGAGAAGGGGCAGATCAATACGCGGCTGCTCTTTAAGCCGATCGAGGAGAGCGATTCGTCCGGCTACGAGTACCGGCTGCGGTTGTTCACGGCCGGCGAGGTGGCCAACAGCGTGCCAGAAGGGGCGCGCGCCGTGGTAGCGGGAGATGCAGGGAGCCTGAGTGCGATGCAGAAGGCTCATGAGGACTACTGCGCGTCGGAAGGGCTGAAGGGAAGCTTTGAGATCGATGCGGACGGGCAGACGGCGAGCCTGTCGCTAACCGGTAAGACGGCCCATGGCATGGAGCCGCAGCTCGGCATTAATGCGGGCCTCAAGCTGATCCATTTTCTGAAGGAGTTCTCGTTCCCTTCGGGTGCGGAGCATTATCTCCATACGGTCGATGCGCTGATGTATGGCGATATCCACGGGCGTGCCTTCGGCATTGCGATGGAAGACCAGATCACCGGACCGCTGACGGTCAACACAGGGCTGCTGCAGTATGATCCGGAAGGAGAATCGTATTTTCACATCAACCTGAGATATCCGGTTTGCGGCAATCAAGCGGATATTCTGGAGAACATCGGGGTTCGGGCCTCGGCCTGCGGCCTAGAAATCGAACCGCCGAGCTTGAAACATCCGCACTGCGTGCCGGACGATCATCCGATGATCGAAGCGCTGCAGCGGGTATACGAGGCGGAGACGGGGCAGCCGGCCGAGCTGCTGTCCACCGGCGGCGGAACTTATGCGGCGTATATCGCTAACGGCGTCGCTTTCGGCCCGGTATTTCCGGGCATGGCCAATTCGGCACATCAAAGGAACGAACATATCGACATCGACGCACTGATTCGCTCGACGGCAATCTATGCCCGGGCGATGCATGAGCTGGCCAATCTGAACCTATAATCTGCGGCTTAACCAAAATTCTTGTAAAGGAATGTACAGCTGATGGAATTGATATCAGGAACAGGGAAACCGGCGGATGTAACGATCTACCCTGTGTTTGAGGACAGCGAAGGCGAAGCCGCTGGGCTCACCCTTCGCGATGGGATGGGCGGCCGCGGCGCCGTTCATTGGTTTTACGGACGGCACGGGGAGCAGGATATTCTCGTCGTTGGTCTGGGCAGCCGGGACAAATTCGGCATGGAGGCGCTGCGGGAAGCCGCCGGCGGGGCGGGCCGCGAAATCCGCAAGGCGTCCTTGAGAACCGTGTCGATCGACGGTACGGCCCTCCGTGACATTTTCGGGGAAGGCGAATGGCCCGAGCAGGCGGCCGTCGCCTGGGTCGAAGGATGGCTTCTGGGCACATATGTGTTTGATAAATATACATCGCGCCACAAGAAGGGGCAGGTGGATTGGATTCGGATCGAGTCAGATGCCGAGCGCAGCTATGCGGAGGCGGCCTGGCTCGGACGCGCGCGGGCCGAAGCGGTCGCCTTGGCCCGGGACCTGTGCAACGAGGCCCCGAATGATCTTCATCCGGCCAGCTTCGTGCAGCGGATCAAGACGGTCTTTGCCGGCCGGAACGTGAAGCTTCACGTGTACCAGGGAGAGGAGCTGAAGCAGCGGCAGATGAACGGCCTGCTGGCTGTCGGCAGCGGAAGCAAGCATCCGCCGGCCATGGTAGAGATCGAATACTTCGGCGATTCTAACGCCCCGCATCTTGCGCTGATCGGCAAGGGGATCACGTTTGACATGGGCGGCATGAACCTGAAGGTCGCCCGGGATCTGAGCGACGCCCGCTTCGACATGGGCGGGGCCGCGGCCGTCATCGGCGCGATGGATCTGCTCACCCGGCTGGAAGTGAAGGCGAGAATCACGGCGCTCATTCCGATCGCGGAAAACGTGCCGGATGGGGACGCCATCCTGCCGTCGCATGTGATCCGCTATCCGAACGGATTGTCCGTGCAGGTGGTCAACACGGATGCCGAAGGACGGCTGATCCTGGCCGACGCCATCCTGCACTCCGCCCGGAACGGAGCCGAGCGGATCATCGACATTGCGACGCTGACCGGTGCGGTGGGACACGCGCTGGGGCTGCGGGTGGCCGGCATCTGGGGCGACGCCGGGTTTGCTGAGCAGCTGATGCGGATCGGCAGCAAGAACGGCGACCCGATCTGGCGCCTGCCGCTCGTCGATGAGGACGAGGAGCTCTTGGGCAGCCCGTACGCCGACCTGGCCAACCTGGCCTCCAGCCCTTATGGAGGAGCCAATATGGCGGCCTTGTTCCTGCGGCGGTTTGTGCCCTCTAAGGCGCGCTGGTGCCATATCGACATGGCCAATACGTCCCAGGTCCCGGCGGACCGGGGGTATAAAGCTGCCGGGGCTACCGGTTACGGAGTCCGGCTGCTCGCCGATTTTGTGACGGAACAGGCCAATTCTGGAAATGGAGGCACTGCGGAGTGAAGCTGGAAGTGATCGCAACCAATTTGTACGACGCGCTCGTCGCCGAGAACGCGGGAGCGGATCGCCTGGAGCTGGTGACGGGCATTATGGAAGGTGGATTGACGCCGGGTCCGGGCATGATCCGCAAGGTCGTCGGCTTGATGAGCATTCCGGTCCATGTCATGGTCCGGCCGCACAGCCAGTCGTTCGTCTACGACCAATACGACTTGCTGACGATGCGTGAGGATATCGCCTTTATCAAAGAGTGCGGAGCGGCGGGAATCGTGCTTGGAACGCTAAAACCGGACCGCACGGTGGATACCGAAGCGCTGGAAATGCTGCTGAAGGAGGCCGACGGTCTGAACGTGACGTTCCACCGGGCCTTCGACGAAATCGACGATCAGCTCGGCGCGCTCCGGACGTTATCGGCATATCCGCAGATTAACCGGATTCTGACTTCCGGAGGGCCGCGGCCCGCGCCGGAGTCGACGGACCGCATCCAAGCACTGGTCGAGGCATCAGCCGGAACCGGCATCCGTATCTTGGCTGGATACGGTTTGACCGTACCTGGGCTATCGGAGTTCGTCCAGAAGACGGGCGTGCCTGAGGTCCATTTCGGCTCGGCGCTGAGAGCGGAAGGGAATTACCTGCTGCCGCTCGATTCCGAGCGGGTGAAGGCGGCGGCGCAGACGGTGAAATCCATCGCAAAGTCAGCAGGGTAACAACAAAATACTCGATTACTGTGGTGAAATCATTGGACAAACAACCTAAGATGATCGTCGGGGTTGATCTCGGCGGAACGAAAATCGCAACAGGGCTTTTGGACGCCAGCGGACGGATGCTGGCCCGGAGCCAGAAGGCGACCGCAGGGCTGAAAAGCTCGGAAGAGGTCATTCAGGCGATCGTAGATACGATAACGGAAGTGAGTGGAGAACACGAAATCGCTGGTGTCGGCTTGGCCTCCCCGGGGGCGGTCGACACCCGCCGGGGAATCATCCGCAACGGGGTGAACTTGCCCGGATGGAACGGCATTTCGCTGCAGGCGGAGCTGGAGAAGCGGCTGCAAGTGCCGGCCAAGCTGATCAATGACGCGAACGCGGCGGCATGGGGAGAATACGTGTACGGTGCAGGACGCGGGGTACAGAGTATGGTTTACGTCACCCTGAGCACCGGCATCGGCTCGGGCCTGGTTCTTGACGGGAAGCTGTACCTGGGGACAAGCTCCTTCGCGGGCGAGCTCGGCCATACGGTGGTCGACCCGAACGGGGCGCTGTGCGGCTGCGGCCAGCGGGGCTGCTGGGAGACCTATGCTTCGGGGACGGCCATCGCCCGCCAGGCATCCGAGGCGGCTGCAGCGGCGGCGGAAGGCATGACGCAGATGACCGCGCTGGCCGAAGCGGAAGGCGTGCCGCTGAGCGCCAAGCATGTGTTTCAAGCCGCGGCGATGAACGACAAGCTGGCCCAAGAGACGCTGGAGCAGGTTATACATTACACGGGCCTTGGACTCATGAACATCATTCACAGCTTCAATCCGGATTGCATCGTCATTGGCGGCGGCGTCAGCCGCGCCGGGGCTGCCTTCTTCGAGCCGCTCCGCGGGAAGACCGGGGAGCTGGTCATGGAGCCTTATCGGGGCACTTACGCCATCAAACCCGCTGAGCTAAAAGACGATGTGGGCATTATTGGGGCTGCAGCGCTGTTCGTGGAATAGACGGCTCAAAAATTAGCCGCCATCTTATGCATTATGCGTGCATTTTAAAGAGCCAGCATTGATATGAATTAAGAGGGAAGGGCAAATCCATATATGCTATGGATTTGCCCTTTTTTTGTTGGAGCTGCTGAGTTTTGAAGAGGGTGCGTCGATCCTAATTGGGAGTTGATTTTGCAATTTTACATCAATTTAATGATTGAATATTTCAATGTATTGCAATATAATGCCAATAGAAACAACCGCAATATTACCAATATGATGAGATCGGGGTGGATATTCATTGGCACAGACTCAAGGCGTACTGACGTATCCAGAGATCGGCGGACAATCCGACGCGCTGGCGGCTGCCTGGAAGCAGCTTGAGACGCAGCAGGAGTGGATCTCCCAGTTTATCGGCAATTCTTCGTTTGATGAAGTGATTTTTATCGGGTCGGGGACTTCCTATTATTTGGCGCAGACCGCCGCATCCACGTTCCGCAAATGGACGGGGCGCAGCGGTGCGGCCTATCCGTCATCCGAAATCTTCTTGTTCCGGGAGCAGGCGGTTCCGCCCGGAAAACGTGTGCTGCTCGTCGGGATTTCCCGTTCGGGAGAGTCGACGGAGGTTATTCTCGCACTGGAATCGGTGAAGGATTTGCCTGATTGGACGATCTGCAGCATCACCTGCGATGAGGAAAGCACAATGGCGAAGCTCGCTCCATACTTGCTGTCACCGCTCGGCAAGGAGAAAAGCACCGTCATGACGAAATCTTTTAGCAGCATGACTTTTATGCTCCAATCGGCGATGGCTCGCGCTGCCGGCAAGACGGAGCAGCTGAAGGAGCTTCAGGAAGCCGTGGAGCTCAGCGCAGGTGTGGTAGCCAAGGCGGACGAAGCCGCCAAGGAACTGATTTCCGGCCATCCGGAGCTGAACAAATTCATCTATTTGGGCATGGGATCCTATTACGGGCTGGCGCAGGAAGCCTGCCTAAAGATCAAGGAAATGTCCTGCGTCTGGACGGAAAGCTTCGGCACGATGGAATTCCGGCACGGACCGAAATCGGTCGTCGAGCCGGGAACGATGGTCTGCCTGCTGCTGTCGGAAACCGCAAGGGACTATGAGATCAAGGTAGCGCAGGAGATGAAAGAATACGGCGCGCATGTTGTCATTATTACCGCGGACAAGGGCGGAGACACCGGCTTTGCAGATCTCGTGTTCGAGACCGGAGGCCGGGTGCTGTCCGATGAGGCGAGAGCGGTGCTGTACATGCCGCTGGTTCAATATATTGGGTATTACACCGCACTGCGGGAGGGGAGAAATCCGGACAGCCCGCGGAATTTGACCCAGGTGGTCAAAATTTAAACCATAAGGAGAGAATCGCTTTGAGTGAACGAAATGGATCGAAAGAAGAACGCCGGGAACACATATTGGACTACATCTTGCAGCACGGCTCTATTTCCCTTCAGGAGGTGACGGCCCGCTTCAAATGCTCTGAGGCTACGGCACGCCGGGATCTGGAGGCGCTTGAGAAATCGGGACGGGTCATCCGCACGATGGGCGGAGGCGCCAAATCCGCGGGAATCACCGCCGGAAGGGAAATTCCATTTCACGAGAAGCAGAACAAGCTGTACCAGGAAAAGGAAAAAATTGCCGCCATGGCGGCTTCCCTCGTGCAAGAGGGGGACGTGGTCGGCCTGACGGGCGGGACCACGACGTATCTCATTGCGAGGGCACTCAAGAACCGCCGCAATATTACGGTGGTGACCAATGCCGTCAATATTGCGATGGAGCTGTCGGAGAACGAAGACCTTCAGGTCGTGCTGACCGGCGGCATGCTGCGCAGCAAAAACTTCGAGCTGTGCGGACCGCTTGCCGAGCGGACGCTGGAGGCGATCAACATTCATACGATGTTTATGGGGATCGACGGTTTTTCGGCGGAACAGGGGGCCAGCACTTATTCCGAGCTTGAAGCGAATACGGCGATGATCATGATGAAGCGCACCAACCGTACCATCGCCGTATTTGACCATACGAAGAACGGCCGCAATTCCCTGTTTCAGGTGGCGCCCGTGGCGGCCCTGCACGGAATCATTACGGATGAGGATCCCGGGGAGGAGCTCCGCAGCCGGTTGAAAGAATCCGGGGTGCAGGTGCATGTCGCGCAATAACATTCTGTGAAATAAGGGCAGGTGCTCAGCATGGAAGTGTTTGCGGGAGTCGATGTCGGCGGAACGAATATCGTATGCGGTCTGGTATCTTCCGCCGGACAAGTGGTTCATAAGCTGAAGCGGCCGACGGAAGCCGGACGCGGTCCGGATGCGGTACTGGAGAGAATCGCCGCAATGATCGAGGAAGCGGTCGCCTCGTACCGCGGGGAAGACGGACAGCCTGTAACGCTCGCGGCAGCGGGAATCGGACTGCCGGGGCTGGTCGATCCCGAGGAAGGCATCGCCAAGTTTGCCGGCAACCTCGGCTGGCGTGACCTTCCGGCCGCCAGCCGTCTGAAGGCCAGGCTGCAGCTGCCGGTATTTATCGATAACGATGTCAGAACGTATGTGTTTGGCGAGGCGCTGTATGGAGCCGGTGCAGGCACCGGCCACGTCATCGGCGTGACGATCGGCACGGGCATCGCCTCGGCTATGGTTAATGAGGGGAGCCTGTTCTACGGCTTCCGCCATATGTCCGGGGAGCTGGGGCATATCGTCATGGAGGGGCTCAGCGATCCGTGTCCATGCGGCTTGAGGGGCTGCCTGGAGACTTACGCCTCCGCCTCCGGTATGGTGCGGCAGGCCCGGAAAGCGATAGAGTCCGGTGAGCCGACGGTGCTCCGCAGCTGGTTTCCGGGCGAACGCCTCGCGGAGCTGACCGCGGCGGATTTGTCACGGGCGTACGATCAGGGTGATGCGCTGGCCGTTTCCATTCTGGAGCGGGCGGGTTCGCTGCTCGGCCGGGCGCTGTCCTACGCCGTTTCGCTGAACAGCCCGGAGATGATCATTATCGGTGGCGGCGGGGCGCTGGCCGGGGACCGTATTTTGAAGCCGCTGGAGCGGGAGCTGATGAGCCGGATCCTGCCTGATTACCGCGATCGGCTCAAGATCGTTCCCGCCATGCATAACGACGATGCGGGCGTGACCGGGAGCGCCATGTACGCAAAGCATAAATATACCGCATTGAGCGGATCAATACAGGACAGCAAGGCATAACAAACGGGAAGGGGAAAACACCATGTCACTCGTTTCGTCTACGTCTTTACTGCAAGAAGCAAGGGCCAAACATTACGCCATTGGGGCCTTTAACGTGCATACACTGGAAATGCTGCAGGCCGTGGTTGAGGCGGCCGAAGAAGCACAGTCGCCGCTCATTATCCAGTCTACGGTGGGGACCGTCAAGCATCTGGGGGCCGATTATATCGCTGCTGCCGCCCGGGTGGCGGCGGACCGCGCCAGCGTGCCCATCGCACTTCATTTGGATCATTGCAACGAATTTTCCGTCATTATCAGCTGTATCCGGGCGGGCTATACGTCCGTCATGATCGATGCGTCCCATTCCCCATTTGAGGAAAATGTGGCCATGACCCAGAAGGTGGTCGAAGCCGCCAACGCCGTTGGCATCAACGTGGAGGCGGAGCTCGGCAAGGTCGGCGGCGTCGAGGACGACATCGTCGTCGACGAACGCGACGCCTTGCTCGCCGATCCGAAAGAATGCGCCGAATTCGTGGAGCGCACGGGCGTGCATACGCTCGCCCCTGCGATCGGTACCGCCCACGGCATCTACAAGGGGACGCCGAATATCGATTTCGACCGGATCGGACGCATTGCCGAAGCCGTTGATGTTCCGCTCGTCCTGCATGGAGGCTCCGGCATTCCGGAGGAGCAGGTGAAGCGGGCGGTCAGTCTCGGCATGGCCAAGATGAACGTGGCTACCGAACTGCGCATCCTGTTCTCCGATGCCATCAAGCATGTCTTTGCAGAGAACCCGGATGAGAACGACCCGCGGAAATACATGGTTCCTGCCAAGAAGGCGCTGAAAGCGGCGGTCATTGAGAAAATGCAGCTGTGCGGCTGCGCCGGCCGGGCAGGGGACTTTTAAACGCCAACGCCATTCACAAAATAAATGAAACAAGCCTGCTTAGGGCCCGGGGAGCCGGGAAAGCAGGCTTTTTTAAATTCATGGGATGTTATAAATCTGAAGAGGCAGATCCCGGGTTCCGCAAATAGTCGAGAAACATCCGTTTCAGCAGGTCCAGCTGGACGTCCGCGCTGACGATGGACTCGAACATGACGATGCTGCGCTGCAGCGACAGCTTTTTCGAAAAAATGCCGAATGCATTGACCACGGTCGACAGGGTTTCCTCTATGGGGAGATCGGAGCGGACTGAACCGTCCTGGGTGCAGCTGGCAATGATTTCGGCGAACGCATCGGATACCTTGCGGTGGACGTCGTTGTACTGCTGAATATCCTCCAGCGGCTCGGCCTGCTGGGCGGCATAGCTCTCAAACGCCTCAAGGAACCGGCTCCTGCTGCTCAATTCCGGCAGTTGGAGATTCAGGAAATGATCCAGCAGCGCCTCAAGCTTCTCGATGCCTGTCACCGGTGTGGCGGCAATTGCCCGGAACGCCTCTTCCTCCAGGCTGATCAAATGCGTGGCGACCGCCACGATCAGCTTGTCCTTCTTGGGAAAATACCGGAACACCGTGGCGATCCCCACATTATCTTCCGCGGCGATATCCCGCATCGTCGCTTTGTCGATCCCTTTGCGGTTAAAAACCCGCTCCGCTGCCTCGATAATGCTGCTCTCTCTTGCTTTTTTACCTTCCAGCCGTTCCTGTTCCCATCTAGTCTTCGGATCCATAATTGTGAGTCAACTCGCCTTCCGGATGTAAAGATAAAATCGTAAAAAATGCTATCAAAACCCCCCGGAGAAGTCAACGTTGTCCAGGTGCAGGGTACCAGGAAAACAAAGGGATGACCTTTGGAAAGATTGAAGGGAAAAACAAACGGTGATATAATTGGTTTTGTCATGATATTGATGCTATCACGACCTCTGGTTTTACAAGGTCATGCACGCCCAATATGGGCTGTATGTTGCCTCGTTCGTAATCATCTTGGAGCAAATAGGGGAAGGGAGTCTTAACAATATGGGCAGAGTACAGGGGAAAGTAGCGATCGTCACCGGTGCAGCCGGAGGCATGGGCAAGGCGGACGCCGTTCTGTTGGCAGAGGAAGGCGCCAAGGTGGTCGTCACCGACATTCAGGAGGACAAAATCCAGGCTGTCGTGGAAGAGATCAAACAGCAGGGCGGAGAGGCTATTGGCTTCCGTCATAACGTTACCTCCGAGGAGGAGTGGCAGCATATCGTGGACGAAACGGTCAAAGCGTTCGGCACGATCGACGTTCTCGTCAATAATGCCGGCATCTCGCTGGCCAAATCGCTCGTAGACACGTCCATGCAGGATTGGGACAAGGTCATGTCCATCAACCTGACAGGCAGCTTTCTCGGTTTGAAATACGTGGTACCGGTGATGCAGCGCGGGGGCGGAGGCTCCATCATCAACATTTCTTCGATTGCCGGGCTCACGGGAAGCAACGGAGCAGGACCTTACACCGCAAGCAAGGGCGCTGTCCGGATGCTGACGAAGGCGGTGGCTGTGGATTACGGCAAGGACAATATCCGCTGTAATTCGATCCATCCGGGTTACATTGAAACACCGATGACCGAAGGATTGTTTGCGAGCGACCAAATGACGGGCTGGTTCCGCTCCAAAACGCCGCTGCCTCGTTTGGGCAAACCGGAGAACATTGCGGCCGGCGTGCTGTTCCTGGCATCCGACGAATCCTCTTTTATTACCGGAGCCGAGCTGGCCATCGACGGCGGCGTATCCGCGACCTGATTTTTGATTCGGCGAATCCATAGGCATGGGAAGCATAAAAGCCTTCCGGGTTACACCCGAGGGCTTTTTTTCTTATTTGGCCCGCAACCTTCGGAGGCCTCCTGACGTTAGATAGGAAAATATAAAATATTTTCCATTTCTGAGGAGGAATGAAGTATGCGCACTTGGGGGTCATGGCTTGCCGCATTCATGTTTGTCATTCTGTTGGTAACCGGCTGCTCGTCCGGGAGTTCAAAGGACAGCGCCAGCAGCGCCGGCGGGACCGTGGAAAGCTCCGCCGTATCAGACCATGCGGCGAACACCGCAGCGGATCAGGACCAGCAAGCATCTACATCTACGGCATCAACGGCTGATGAGAAGTCATCGCAGGCGGCGGAGCCGGCGCAGCAGGCCGATACGGTAAAGGCTTTGGAGGCGGACACTGCGCCGGAAGCCGGGTTCACCGCCCAGGACCTGGCCGGCGGGTTAAACAAGAAGCTCATCTATAAGGCGCATCTGGTAATGGAGATTCAGGACTATGCCAAGGCGCAGACCGAAGTGAGAAATATGGTAACGCTGTCGGGCGGTTATATCGTCAATTTTTCCGAAACGGATTCAGCCAGCGAGCGGGGAGGTACCTTTATCCTCAAGGTTCCTGCATCGGGCTTCTCGTCCTTTTTGAATCGGCTTGAGCAGATCAAGCATGATTCCCTTCAGCGCAGCATTGAAGGCCAGGACGTGTCCGAAGAATACGTGGATTTGCAGGCGAGATTGAAGGCTAAGCAGGTGATGGAGGAGCAGTATATCGCTTTTATGAAAAAGGCGACAAAAACCAGCGACCTCGTGGCGTTTGCCAAAGAGCTGGAGAGGGTTCAGGAAGAAATCGAGCAGATCAAGGGCCGCATGCGCTATATTGATCAGAATGTGGCTTATTCCACGGTGGAGCTGCGCATTTACCAGCCGGAGAAGACGCTGCCCAAAGCCGAGCCCGATCGCCAGCAGGCCCCCCTTGGCAAGCGTGCGGGAGATGCGCTGCAGGGAAGCATGGACGTGCTGACGCAGATTGTCCAGTGGATCATCGTCATCCTGTCGGGAGCCGTTCCTGTTCTGATTCTTGCTGCGATCGTGCTTCTGATCGTCTGGATAGTCCGCAAAGGCCGGAAGCAGCAGCGGGCTGAAGCCGCCGCGCGGAGGAAGACATGGAAAGAGGAGCGCCAAAGACCTGTCGGTCCTGCAGACGGTCCTATAGAACAGCAGCAGGAAGAATCGGTTCCTACACGGGCGGAACGAAGCGAGCAAGCTCCCAAGCAACCCGATCCCGACTCTGACCCCGATGCCGACCCCCATAAATAAGGCCATCCCATGGATGGAAGAAAAGAGCCGGACGCACCTGATTGCGCCCGGTATCTTTTTGGGTATATACCTCTTAATAATGACGCAAGATGAAATCAATTGAATTAACGTAAGCGTTGCACTATGATGAGAAGGAGAGAGCTGTCATGTTGTATACAGCCAATCACACCAACCAAATCGCGGCATTTACCGGCAAGCTGTTAAGGGACAGGTTCGGCAAAGGGCCGGAATCGGTGCACGTCTCCGTCGGGAACTATGCGATCGCACTCCATATCCGCAATTTCATCGGGCCGGTCGAGAAGTTCCTGTTAAACAAAGAAGAGGAGAAAGCTTTTCGATATACCCGCGAGCTGCTGATGGAGTCTTTGCTTCCCGAACTGAAGGCGTATTTGGAGAAGGAAATGGACATCCGTTTGGAAGAGGTATACTACGACTGGGGATTACATAACGCTTCGGGGATCATTGTCGGTCTTAAGGCAGATCAGAGCATCGAAGCCGAGGATTATGCGGGTCGTGAAGCGCTACATAACGAAGTTAACCGGATCACCGGTATTGTCCAGAAGGTTCCCAGGAAGGTGTACTCCTGGTGGATGAACCCCAAAACTTTAATTGTCGTCCGGGAAGGAATTCTGATTCTGATCGAGAAGGAATTAATTAGTACCGGTTTTGATGAAGTATTGCGGACAACGAAGAGAAAGCTTGAGAAGCGGTATTTTGAGGAAGAAACCCAGCTGGGGGGAATTTTGGGCCGGACCCTGGCCGATTTTTACGTGGACTGGGATTTTGATAGGGATAAAAGCGTGATTGCCTGCACTTTCCAGGATTAGGCGGTCACCAGGCGGTAATGGGTCAGACATGATTGGAACATGAGCTGAACATAAGCCAAAGAAGGAGCTGGATGGCTCTTTCTTTGGCTTTTTTTCATGGTAGGAGGTTTAAAAATGAAGAGCAATTATGACATTTTATGCGTGGAGGACGATGGAATTAATATGTCTCTCATGCGGCATATTTTCAAAAAAATTCCTAACGCCACCATGTGGGAGGCCTGTACGGGGGAGGAAGCGGTAGAGATCGCCACGGCCAGATGCCCCGATCTGATCATCATGGACATCCAGCTGCCCGGAATGAGTGGATACGATGCTCTAGCGTGCCTCCAGGCCAATGAGAAGACAAGGGTAATCCCGGTGGTGGCCGTCAGCTCTTACGCGATGGCGTCGGATATTGCCAAGGGGAGACAGGCAGGTTTTATTGAATACATTACGAAGCCATTCTACATTAAGCACTTTATTCAGGTGATCGATTCCATCCTCCGGCGGCTTCCATTTTGAAAATATCACATAACTTTGCATCGGATGTGGCATATTACGTTATAGCTTTGAGTAGCCATAATCCAACGCAGGGGGAAATTTCAAGATGAAGCGTTTTGCGTTTGCTGCGGTTGCCGCACTGTTACTGTGCTGCGGATTTTTCCAGGAGACAGCGGCTGCGGACAGCCCTTATCATTTTGGCTTTAAGAAAAGCAGGAACGGTCAGCTTCCTTCCATCAACGAAGAAGGCTTTAAAGACATTCTGCAGAAGAACGGTGCGATCTTCCTTGGGGATACAACCCAGAAAGAGCTGTATTTGACGTTTGACAACGGGTATGAAAACGGGTTCACGCCTAGAATACTGGATGTTTTGAAAGAAAAGAAAGTGCCGGCGATCTTTTTCCTGACGGGACATTATGTAAAGGACAAGCCGGAGCTCGTAACCCGGATGGTCACCGAGGGCCATCTGGTGGGCAATCATTCCTGGACGCATCCGGATATGACCCAGATTTCCAACGCGCAGCTCAAGGAAGAGCTGGATAAGGTCAAGCAGAGCGTAACCGGGACGACCCGCCAGAAGGAGATGGCATACGTGCGTCCTCCCCGGGGGATTTTCAGCGACCGCACGCTTGCAGCATCACGCGCTGAAGGCTATACGACGGTATTCTGGTCCGTAGCGTACAAGGACTGGGACGTGAACGATCAGAAGGGGGCTGACTATGCCTACCGTCAAGTGATGGCGCAGCTGCATCCGGGGGCGGTCATTCTGCTGCACTCCATTTCGAAGGATAACACGGAGGCGCTGGCCCGGATCATCGACGATGCCCGTAAGCAGGGCTATGAGTTCAAAAGCTTGGACCAACTGAAGCGGCCAACTTACTAATCCGAATAGGAAGACGCCAGGCCAATAAGGCTTGGCGTTTTTTTGTGCTTTACGGCAGCGGCATTGGAAAATATTTGTATAATATTGTTGATAATGCCCGAATATATGAAACCTTCCTCCCTGATTTCGCGTCTATTCTACGTGGGACTTAGGACCCGAGTTCATGAGATGGGGGAAGTAACCATGGAGCAAGCATCGCTGCCCAAACGTTCAAGCGTAAGAAACCAACGGCCCGCTCCAAAAGGAACAAAGAAAAGGAAAAAGAAAAAGGGAGGGTTCCTGCGATTCAGCATACGATTGTTCTGGAGCCTGGTTCTGATCGGTGCCGCGGCGGCCGCGTGGTTGTTCCTTACGGTATCCGGCAATCATTTTCGTTATCTGATAGCGGATACGCTCATTACGACACAGCATCGCTATTTGGCGAAATATATTATTGGACAGGACGAGCTGAACAGGCGCGTGGCGGAATACAACAAGCGGTTTGAAGCCATGGGCGTCGAAAAAGATACGCACCAAATCAAGCTGCCGGTGCAAACCCAGACGGCTTCCGCCGAAGCTGGCAAGGAGACGGAGAAGCCGCCCCTTGTGGAGATAGAGGAAGTTTCGGGTAAAGGGTATCACGGCTATGTAATGACCGTTCACGATCCGAAAAAAATCCGTCTGGGCGTTCCCGCAAAGCGCGGCAAAGGCGAGAAAGTATCCAGCATGGTCAAGCGCTACGGCGCGATCGCCGGCGTGAACGGAGGCGGATTCGCCGATCCGAACTGGAAAGGGAACGGATTTAAGCCGATCGGCATCGTCATATCGCAGGGGAAGCTGTATTACAACGGATTGGGAAAAAATGCGACCACCCAGGTGGTAGGCATTGACCGGGACGGCAAAATGATCGCCGGCAACTATTCGCTGAAAGAATTGGACCGGATGGGGGTTCAGGAAGCGGTGACGTTTCAGCCGAGGATCATCGTCAACGGCAAAGGACTCATAAAGAATGCCGCCGAAGGCTGGGGCATCGCGCCGCGGACCGCCATGGGCCAGCGTGAGGACGGGGCCATCCTGTTTGTCGTCATTGACGGAAGACAGCCGACGTACAGCGTCGGAGCCAATTTATACGATGTCCAGCAGATCATGCTGAAGCACGGAGCGGTGATCGCTGCCAATCTGGACGGAGGATCCTCCACCGTCCTCGTCAAAGATAATGAAATTGTGAACAAACCGTCATCGGAATACGGGGAACGGTATTTGCCTACCGCGTTTCTGGTGTTTGAACACCCCGAGCAGGCGGACATCCCGAATATATGGGCGGGCCTCAATCCGAGGGACATCGACCCTTCGAAGAAGTAGGAATCGTTTATATGATAAAAGAAAAAAGCCTGAAAATCAGGCTTTTTTGGAATAAATGATTCCGATCGTTTTGGCACCGCAGTGGGAGCTAATGACGCAGCCGGCATCCGAGAGGGCAACCTCGCGGGCGCCGGTTTTTTGTTCCAGCAGCCTTTTGATCGCTTCCGCGTCCTCAGCCGCCATGGAATGGGTGACGAAGATGAGGTCGTTGTCCATCTCGTCCTTCTTGTCGAGCGCATTGTTGACCATCTGCTCCAGAGCCTTTTCCCGCTTGCCGCGGACCTTGTAGGCCGGAGTCATCTTACCGTCGATCACCTTGATGACCGGCCGGATCTTGAGCAGGCTGCTCATGAGGTTCTGCATGCCTGAGCAGCGTCCGCCCTTGTACAGGTATTCCAGCGAATCAATGACGAATTCGGTCTCTACGAGCGGCTTAACGGTCTCCACGATGCCGGCGATTTCACGGGCGCTTTTCCCCTGTTCTGCCGCGGCCACCGCTTTCATGACCAGCAGGCCGATGCCGGTGGTCAGATTCCGTGAATCCACGACCGTGATTCGTCCCTCCGGGAACTCCTCACCTGCGATCAGCGCGTTCTGATAAGTCGAGGATAGCTCGGACGACAGGCTGATATAAACGATATCCCGTCCTTCTTCCACAAACGGGGTGAATGCCGCGATAAAATCGGACGGAGACGGAGCGGCCGTCTTGGGAAGGCTGCCCGTCTGCTCCACCTTGGCATACAATTCGGGTGTCGTTAAGTCGACGCCGTCCCTGTAATTTTGATCCCCGAACGTAACGTACAGCGGAATAATGCCGATGTCATGGGCTTTGATCCAATCGTGAGGAAGGTCGCATGTGCTGTCGGCAAATATTTTGACTTGAGACATAAGATCACCTTTTTCTTCTAATAGACTGCTGGACTGCGGGTAAAATCCGCTAGACTGCGGCAGAGGCCATGAAGTATATAAAGAACAAGCCGATACTGAGCACGATGACGGCATTCACAATAAGCCCGATGATGGCAAAGATCTTTTTGCGGTTCTTGATGGCCGTCCCCACAATGCCCAGAATCGTTCCGACCACGTTGATGACAACCAGTGCGATCATCAGCAGACCGACAACACCGAGGCCAAGGACCGCATTGGAATTCGGACCGTCCAGCATGCCTTCTTCGAGATAAGGAGCCATAATGGCGCCTGCTGCCGCGGCACTGATGATATAACCCAGCAAACTGACCAGGCCCATGACAAAGGATGCGATGCCGGGCCCGGAATGCTTCAGCGCAGCAGGGGGAACGAACTGAGCATGGGGCAAATGGGGCCCCGGGTTCTGCTGGAATTCGTCCGGCTGGTGCGGAGGCTGGTTTGAATCCATGAAATCACTCTCTCCTTCGAATCGATAGATATGCTTCTTACTTTTCCATAAGATCCCGTAAAAATCAAGCTGATTTGAGCAGTCTTGAGCCATGGTGGTGGAAAAGACGGAGTCCGATCGGTTAAAATAGTTAACAGTTTGTTAGTAGATTAGGAACATCCAAAGGAGTTGTCGATGTGCAGCGCAAATTTATATTGACCGGCGCCCTGATGGCGATGCTGTCCGTGGTGATCGGAGCATTCGGAGCCCACATGCTGGAACCTATCGTCGGAGAGTCGGCGATGAAGGTTTATGAAACTGGGGTTCAATATCATATGGCGCACGCCTTGGGGATCATACTGATCGGGGTCGTTGCGGGGTTATGGGGGGATTCGCGCAAGCTGGCCTGGGCGGGATGGCTGCTGCTGGCCGGGATCATTCTGTTTTCCGGAAGTCTGTATGTTCTCGCCATCTCGGGGATCAAAGTGCTTGGCGCCATTACGCCGCTTGGAGGCGTTGCCTTCATCATCGGCTGGATCTGCCTGATTGCGGAAGCCGCATCGCACAGACGAGCCTGACCCGTCCATATCGGAGGAGAACAGAAGAAAGCCCGTCTTCGGCTTAGTGAGCCGGGACGGGCTTGTTTTAGTGTTATAAGCTTCGGAGAAACGGCATCCTTATCCTATTAGATGACCTCGTCCACTTCGTTCAGCTTAAAGGTATAAACCTGTTTCTCATCCACGTGATATACGTTCAGCATCTGGTGTTCCTCATCATAATTCAGGATCCGGCACGGCATATGAATGTGCTGCCCGCTCCGGTTGGCCGTCAGCCGGATCAGCCGGTTGTCACGGATGTATACCTGAATCCAATCATAAATGTCCGAACCGCCATGCACCGGGTTTCGGGGCGGCTGGCTTTTTGCATTTTTCCCCACGGCCGCTGTACGCAGTTCCGCTTCCTTGATCGGAGCAGGGGGAACGGACGGATGGGAAGGCTCTTCTTTGGAAAGGAGAGATTTGCGCTTGTCCTGAAGCATCGATTCAATCAACCGCCCCAGTTCAATTCCCGATTTGATGCGAAAATCCGCAATATGCCCGTTGCCGTTCAGCATGCCGAGGAGTTCTTGAAGCGCCAGGGCATTAGAGGGACTTTTCACTAAGATGTCGACGTTGAATAAAAATCCCGATTCGTCATTGGATTGATTGTTGTCCATGGATCCCCCAAACTATACGTTCAAATTAGATATGAAAGTGACTAAATAATATCATGAATGTGAATAGAATCATAGTCCTAATGTCGGAGTGGAAAGCAACTTTCTTCCTATTTATTTCGGCGCATTTTGGTTATGGACGTCCGCACAGTCACCTCCTTCCCAGGGCGAATACAATGATGCTGGATGGATATCACGCCTGGGGAGGTGTACAGCTGAATGGTGACCATGGTGCCGATTACCGTCGGGGGCCACAGCTTTGTCGGGGTCGAGGTCAAGCTGCCCAAAACGACGCTGCTCACGATCAACACGCCGAAAGGGTACATTATGTGCGGGGCGCTGGACGTAGGCCTGCTTAACACGAGACTGGCGGAGCGGAAAATCATTGCAGGCCGGGCCGTCGGCGTTAAGACGCTGCAGGAGCTGCTTGAAGCGCCGCTGGAGTCAGTGACGACCGAGGCCGAGGAGCTCGGAATTGTCCCAGGCATGCCTGGACATGAAGCTCTGTTAAAAATGGTGTAATGGCCTCACGGCCGCCGACTGGAAAGCAATAAAAAGCCAGCCCGGGCAGGGCTGGCTGAGCCGGTGGCATTTCGGCGCTTGCAGACGCTAGCCCGAAACGTAACCACATCGGCAATATTTCTTAAGCTTGGAAAAGGGCGGCGAGGTTCTCGGCGAACGGCGCTTTGACAATCCCCTTTTCCGTGATGATGGCTGTTACATATTCGTGAGGCGTGACGTCAAACGCCGGGTTGTAGACCTTGATGCCTTCGGGAGCGGTTCTCTTCCCGAAACCCTCGGTGACTTCCTCAGCCGGCCGCTCTTCAATCGGGATGTTGTCCCCTGTAGGGGTGTTCAGATCGATCGTCGACAACGGGCAGGCGACGTAGAACGGAATGCCGTGGGCCTTGGCCAGCACGGCGAGGCTGTAGGTGCCGATCTTGTTGGCGACGTCGCCGTTGGCGGCCACCCGGTCGGTGCCAACGATCACCGCCTGCACCCATCCCTTGGACATGACCATGCCTGCCATGTTATCGCAGAGCAGCGTCACGTCAATTCCGGCCTGCTGCAGCTCGAAGGCCGTCAGCCGCGCGCCCTGCAGCACAGGGCGCGTCTCATCGGCATACACTTTCAGCTGTATGCCCTGCTCCTGGGCCAAATACATCGGCGCGGTCGCCGTTCCGTATTTGGCCGTAGCCAGCCCGCCTGCATTGCAGTGGGTAAGTACGCCCATGCCGTCCCGGAACAGGGGCAGTGCATTCTCCCCGATGCGGCGGCACACTTCCTCATCCTCCGCTTGAATCGCGTTGGCCTCGGCGAGCAGGGCCTCGTTCAGGTCGGCAACGCTGCCTCCCCGGCCGGCCAACTCATGCGCTTTCCCTTTCATCCGGTCAAGCGCCCAGAACAGATTGACCGCCGTCGGCCGCGAGGTGGCCAGATAGGCGCTGACCTTGACGACATGGTCGTCCCAGGCGGCGGCATCGACGCCTCCATACTGGCGCGCCCCGAGCACTACGCCGTAAGCGGCGGCGATGCCGATGGCCGGCGCGCCCCGGACTTTCATCACATGGATCGATTCCCACACTTCTTCCGGCGTGTATAAATCCAGATAGACGATGGCGTCCGGAAGCAGGCGCTGATCCAGCAGGATCAGCTTGTCGCCGCCCCATTGGACGGAAGTTAATGGTTTGCTGCGTCGTTGTGTTTGTTCTTGGTTGTCATTACTCATTTTACGGCTCCTTTAAGCGGCTCGGCTTCCTTCACCAGCCGGACGATGTCTTCGCCGGATTGGATGGTCCGGTTGAATAGAACGAGCTGTTTACCGATAGCCAGCGCCGATCGCTGCGCCTTCTCCCGCAGCTTTACGTCCGCGATCGTGTCGATGTCGGCCACATGGGACAAGCCGACGATGCGCCGGATCATTTTGCAGCCGGCGAATCCGCAGGCATCCCGCAGTACTTTGGCCACGTAGGCGTCCTGGTAGCCGGGTGCTTTCGCGAGCGGGTCTCTGGCATCCTCATCCCATAGCTTGCGGAAGCGGATTTCAAATTCGGACCATACGTCCGAAACCATGCGCAGAAGACGCTCTTGCTTGCCGAGAACCTCCGACTCCGCGGCATCCCAGCCTGGCCGGGAAGCGTAGTTCAGCAGCAGGTTGCCGATGACGGCGCCGAGGTCGAAGCCCATCGGCCCGTAGTAGGCAAACTCGGGATCGATCACTTTGGTCGATTCCGGTGTGACGAAAATGCTGCCGGTATGCAGGTCGCCGTGAACCAGCGCTTCGGTCCGGGTCAGGAAGGCTTCCCGGAGCAGGGCGACTTCCAGATGGAGCTTGCCGTTTTCCCGCAGCTCCTTCGCCTCATCCTCCAGGTAGTCCGGGTAGTTGTTGTTATCGGAAAACCGGTATGGATCGTCAAAGATCAAATCCTCGGTAATTTTGCACAGATCCGGATTGATGAATTTACGTACCTGTTCTTTCTTTTCCTGCGGGCTCAGGAACAGATCCGAGGTATAGAACAGCGTTCTGGCCGTAAATTCGCCGATATGGCGGGCAAACAACGGATAGGCTTGTCCTTCGATCAGCCCTTTGCGCATAATCGTATGGTCGCTCAGGTCTTCCATGACGGTTATCGCCAGGTCATCGTCGTAGGAGAATACCTGCGGTGCCAGTCCGGGACACAGGCGGTACTGCACTTGAAGCGCCTCGCGTTCAATGCGTGCCCGGTCCAGGGACAACGGCCAGGATTCCCCGACCACCTTCGCATAAGGAAGGGCTTGTTTGACAATGATACTTTTATCGCTGTTCCGGTCCGTAATATGGAACACTAAGTTCAGGTTGCCGTCACCGATTTCTTTGCATTCCAGCTGCGCATCGGGCGTGAAATGCCCCGGAATGCCGCGGACGAGAGAAATGGCGTCTTGGACGGTGAGCGGGTGATATGTGGACATGGAAGTCACCTCCGTATAATAAGGAAACGCGAATAAAGCCAACTTGTTCACTTGGTTATAAAACAGTATATCGGATTGCCGACCTCTTTTGAATCTTTTTTTCAGTGAGAGCGTATGAAAACGAAAGACCCTGCCATTTATGGGCAATTGTTTCGTGCAGCGGGTTGAAGGGTAAGATAAGGGCAGGGAGGCACGCAGCCCAGATTACTCTCGGAAGAGCCTCCCCATACTTATACGAAAACTCCAGCCGGACTCCGAAGCTGCCGTTGTATGCGGCAATGGAGAGAGAAGGCCATATACTTAAAAAAGGAAGGGATATTCATGGCAAAAACGTCATCCAAATCGAAAACATCCACTTTGGAGCAAATCCTAAACCAACAAGTTGCGAACCTGAACGTCCTGTATGTCAAAATCCATAACTACCATTGGTATGTAAAGGGTGAGCATTTCTTTACCCTCCACGTAAAATTTGAAGAGCTGTACGACGATATTACGCTGAAAATGGACGAAGTGGCTGAACGGCTGCTTACGATTAAAGGAAGCCCGGCTGCGACGATGAAGGAGTACCTGGACATCGCAACCATTCAGGAAGCTTCCGGCAATGAAGACCAGCGCAAAATGGTGCAGACCCTGATCGAGGACTTTGCCACCGTTGCCGAGGAAATGAGCGAAGGAATCAGCCTGGCGGAGGAAGCCGGCGACCATCCGACGGCCGATATGTTTATCAAGATCAAGAGCGATCTCGAAAAGCATATGTGGATGCTCCGTTCTTACCTGGGGTAAGGGATGCTTCTTTCGCGAAAGCCCGGAAGTGCGCTGGCCGCCAGCGCACTTTTTGTGTCCCGGATCAGCTTTTGACGGCATAACGTATAAGACCGCGTTCCCTTTTTGATTAATCAGACATGAATCGGACGTACGGGAAATTGAGAAATGGGATCCGGTCTCTGGCGGCTGTTCCCGGTCATGAATCCGAGCGTCTGCGCGGTTGTCAGGATCCTCCATGCTGCTGTTCCTTGGATATGGTAATGCAATCCATAACATATCGCAGAATGTTCACGAAACGCCAGCCGGTGATGAGAACGATGGCTCCGTTGCCGGATGCTGCAGAACTTCCGCGAAACCGTTCGTCATGAACAGCATCCATGGAAAAATTTGATATTGTAAGGAAACAGGCTTGGCTGCAACCGCGGCGAAGCCTGTTTCTGTAATGAAACACCAGGTTTACTCCGACGGGCGGTTGATATGATTCGCCATTTATTATAAAATTGTGATAATCATTGAGAATCAATTTAGACTCATTACAAATTGATAATAATGATTGATTGAAATCGGGGAGCGCGTCCCTGTTGAAATAGACTTTCTGATTTCGGCAAAACATTTAACGGAGGGAAAAACGAATATGGCTACTAATTTCACCATTGAAGGACTTAAAGCGACAATCGAGGGCAAGGAAATCCTGAAAGGCATCAACCTGGAAATGAAGGGCGGAGAAATCCACGCCATCATGGGACCCAACGGTACCGGTAAAAGTACACTTGCTTCCGCTTTGATGGGACATCCTAAATATGAAGTAACCGACGGCAGCGTAACCCTGAACGGCGAAGACGTTCTGGAAATGGGCGTTGACGAGCGTGCGCGCGCCGGCCTGTTCCTGGCTATGCAGTACCCTAGCGAAATTACGGGCGTGACCAATTCCGACTTCCTTCGCAGTGCCATCAATGCACGCCGTGAAGAGGGCAATGAAATTTCGCTGATTCGTTTCATCCGTCAAATGGAAGCGAAGATGAAAGAACTGGATATGAACCCTGAGTTTGCCCATCGTTATTTGAACGAAGGCTTCTCCGGCGGTGAGAAGAAGCGGAACGAAATTTTGCAAATGATGATGATCGAACCAAGCATCGTCATCCTGGACGAAATCGACTCCGGTCTGGATATCGACGCTTTGAAAATTGTTGCCAGCGGTGTAAACGCGATGCGCAGCGACGACCGCGGTTTCTTGATTATTACCCACTATCAGCGCCTGCTTAACTATGTGAAGCCTGATTTTGTACATGTTATGATGCAGGGCCGCATCGTGAAATCCGGTGGTCCTGAACTGGCGGAGCGCCTGGAAGCGGAAGGTTACGATTGGGTGAAGGAAGAGCTCGGCATCGAAGACGAAACTGTAGGTCAAGAAGCGTAAAGATAACGGAAGGAGGAGAACGAAGATGACAACACAAACCATTCTTCCGGTTAACGCTGAAGGCCTGAGCGCGCTGTCGAAGGGCAGCAACGAGCCGGCCTGGCTCACGGAAAATCGTCTGAAAGCATTGGAACTCGCGTCAACCCTCGAGCTGCCGAAACTCGAAAAAACGAGAATCGAACGCTGGGACATTCAAAACTACGGAAGCTTCAAATCGGTAAGCCCGATTGCATCTCTGGCTGAAGCTCCTGAATCGATTCGGGAACTGATCAAGGACCAGGAAGCGGGCAACCTGATTATCCAGCGCAATTCCGGAACCGTGTATACGAAGCTGTCCCCTGAGCTGGCTGCTCAAGGCGTCATTTTCACCGATCTGGCGACGGCGGTGAAGGAGCACGAGGATCTCGTTAAGGCTCACCTGCACACGGCTGTTACAGCGGATGAGAGCTCCGTAGCCGCACTGCATGCCGCATTGTGGAACGGCGGGGTGTTCCTGTATGTTCCAAAAAATGTGGAGGTATCCGTACCGCTGCAGGCCGTTCTGCTGACAGACGACGAGGAAGCGACCTTTGCTCCTCATATTCTGGTCATTGCCGATACGAACAGTTCTGTAACCTATGTAGATAACTATGTATCCGGTACATCCGGTAAACCGGTCACTCATAACGGCGCCGTTGAGGTGTTCGCCAAATCGGGAGCGAAAGTCCGGTTTGCGACCATTCATCAAATGGGCACGAACGTGACGGACATCAGCTACCGCCGTGCCGTGATCGAGAACGACGCGTCCATGGAATGGATAGTCGGCGAAATGAACAGCGGCGATACCGCCAGCGATACTTACTCGATTCTGAAAGGAAACGGATCGACGTCCGATTCCAAGATCATCGCCGTCGGCTCCGGTTCTCAGAAGCTGAACTACACGACTCGTGCGAACCATTTCGGCAAGAGCTCCGAGAGCCAAATGATTACCCGTGCGGTCATGCGTGAAGAAGCACAGGCCATCATCAACGGCATCACCAAGATCGAGAAGGGCGCGACCAAATCCGACGGACAGCAAACGGAGAAAGTGCTGATGCTGAGTCCAAAAGCACGCGGTGACGCAAACCCGATCCTGCTGATCGACGAGGACGACGTTAAGGCAGGTCATGCTGCATCCGTCGGCCAGGTCAACCCTGAACAAATTTACTACCTGATGTCCCGCGGGATTTCCCGCGAAGTTGCCGAATCCCTGATCATCTATGGATTCCTGGCACCGGTCGTATCTCAGATTCCGCTTGAAGGCCTGCGCACGCAGCTTCAATCGGTCATCGAAGGGAAGTTGGGACAATGAACCGCGACATTCTCGAGCAGTTTCCCATCCTGAATCAGGAAATAAACGGCCACCCGTTGGTATATCTTGATAATGCGGCGACTTCCCAGAAACCGCTCGCTGTGATCGAGGCTGTCAAACGCTATTACGAGCATGACAACGCCAACGTGCACCGCGGGGTGCATACGCTTGGAAGCCGTGCAACGGATGCTTATGAAGGCGCGCGCGAGAAGGTAGCTAAGTTCATTAATGCGAAGAGCACGAAGGAAATTATTTTTACGCGGGGAACGACGACAGCCCTGAACCTGGTGGCTTCCTCGTTCGGGCGCTCGATTTGCCAGGAAGGCGATGAAATCGTCCTGACCCCGCTGGAACACCACAGTAATCTAATTCCTTGGCAGCAGGTGGCAAAAGCCACCGGCGCCACGTTGAAATATGTTAAACTACAAGAAGACGGTTCAGTCACCTTGGCCGAAGTCGAGAAAGTCGTCACCGAGAAAACCAAGATCATCGCGATGGGCTATGTGTCCAACGTCATGGGCGTGGTTAACCCGGTGAAGGAAGTTGCCGAGCTGGCGCACCGCCACGGCGCGTATATGGTCGTGGACGGAGCCCAGAGCACGCCTCACATGAAGATCGATGTTCAGGATCTGGATTGCGACTTCTACGCCTTCTCCGGCCACAAGATGTGCGGTCCTACCGGCATCGGTGTACTGTACGGCAAAAAGGCGCTGCTCGAATCCATGGAACCGGTGGAATTCGGCGGTGAAATGATTGACGATGTCGGACTATACGATTCTTCCTGGAAGGAGCTGCCCTGGAAGTTTGAAGGGGGCACCCCGATTATCGCCGGAGCGGTTGGGCTTGCTGCAGCCATCGATTTTCTCGAGGAAATCGGCATGGATCAAATCGAGGAGCATGAGCAGAAGCTCGCGAAGTATGCGATCGAGCGGTTATCGGAAATTGAAGGCCTGAAGCTTTATGGTCCGCGTGTACGTAAAGTGGGCTTGGTCACCTTCAATTTGGGAGATGTGCATCCGCATGATGTGGCTACGGTTCTGGATGCCAGCGGGGTTGCGATCCGCGCAGGCCATCACTGCTGCCAGCCGCTCATGCGTTGGCTTGAGGCCAGTGCCACCGCCCGTGCAAGCTTTTATCTATACAATACCGAACAAGATGTAGATCGTCTGATCAGCGCCTTAATCCAGACAAAGGAGTATTTTGGATGATGGAACTTGACGACTTGTACCGGCGTGTCATAATGGATCATTATAAAAACCCCCGCAATCGGGGCAAATTTGAAAATGAAGCCGTGACGGTGGATCTGAACAATCCAACCTGCGGCGACAAAATCTCGCTTCAGCTTATTGTCGATAACGGCATGGTCAAAGATGCCAGATACACAGGCGAGGGCTGCTCCATCAGCATGTCTTCCGCTTCGATGATGACCGAAGCGGTCAAAGGCAAGACGCTTGAGGAAGCGAAGGAAATGGCTTCGCGCTTTTCGTCGCTGATGCAGGGTGAGGACGTTCATTTTGACGATTACGAAGATATCGAAGCCCTGTCCGGAGTTAACAAGTTCCCGGCCCGCATTAAATGCGCAACGCTCGCTTGGAATGCACTGCGGAAAGGTATTGACGAGGAACGCATTAACCACTAACGATAGGGAGGCTGAATACTCATGGCCAAAAAAGCGCCTGAAATAGAAGAGTATAAATACGGATTCCGCGACGAACATAAAGCGGTATTCCAAACCGGTAAAGGACTTACCCGTGAGATTGTTACCGAAATTTCCAAAATCAAAAACGAGCCGGAATGGATGCTTGAATTCCGTCTGAAATCATTGGAGCAGTTCGAGAAAATGCCTATGCCTCGCTGGGGCGGCGACCTGGATGAACTGGACTTCAACGATATCCAGTACTACGTAAGACCTTCCGAGAAGCAAGGAAAGACGTGGGAAGAAGTACCGGCTGAGATCAAAGAAACCTTTGACAAGCTGGGTATTCCGGAAGCCGAGCAGAAATTCCTGGCCGGTGTATCCGCCCAGTATGAATCCGAAGTTGTGTATCACAACATGCAGAAAGACCTGGAAGACCAAGGGGTTATCTTCATGGATACCGACACGGCGCTGAAAGAGCATCCTGAAATTTTCAGAGAGCACTTTGCGACTGTCGTTCCTCCTACCGATAACAAATTTGCTGCGCTGAACAGTGCGGTATGGTCCGGCGGAAGCTTCATTTACGTTCCAAAAGGCGTTAAATGTGAAATCCCGCTGCAGGCTTACTTCCGGATCAATTCCGAGAACATGGGCCAATTCGAACGTACGCTGATCATTGCGGACGAAGACAGCTTCGTGCATTATGTCGAAGGCTGTACCGCTCCAATCTACAGCACGAACTCGCTGCACAGTGCGGTTGTTGAGATCATCTGTAAGAAAAACGCACGCGTGCGTTACACGACGATCCAAAACTGGGCGCCGAACATCTACAACCTCGTTACCAAACGGGCGGTAGCTGAAGAGAACGCCACGATGGAATGGGTAGACGGCAACATCGGCTCCAAACTGACGATGAAATATCCGGCAGTGCTGCTGAAAGGACGCGGCGCGAAAGGCATGGTGCTGTCCATTGCGGTTGCAGGCAAAGGCCAGCATCAGGATGCAGGCGCCAAGATGATCCACTTGGCTCCGGATACGACGTCCACGATCGTATCGAAGTCGATCAGTAAGCACGGCGGCAAGGTCACTTACCGCGGTCTCGCTTCCTTCGGCCGCAACGCGGAAGGCGCGAAAGCTAACATCAAGTGCGATACGCTGATCCTGGATAACGAGTCCACTTCGGATACGATTCCGTATAACGAGATCAAGAACGACAACATCGTTCTGGAGCACGAAGCGACGGTATCCAAAGTATCGGAAGATCAGCTCTTCTACTTGATGAGCCGCGGACTCACGGAAGCCGAGGCGACGCAAATGATCGTTATGGGCTTCATCGAGCCGTTCACGAAGGAGCTCCCAATGGAATACGCGGTCGAAATGAACCGCCTGATCAAGTTCGAGATGGAAGGCTCCATCGGTTAATAGTAAGCAGACAAAGCGTGTTCTGCGCAGCCGTTACGGCGGCTTCGCGGGGCGCGCTTTTTTATTAGATATAAGAAGAAAGTATAAGCTCCTGAGACTACGGCATCCTTATGTCGCAAGAAAAACTACTCCTAAATGCGGTCTATCTTCTATGAAAGTCCGCCGATACACGGTTTGGTTCTGGCCACATGCAAAAAGAAGCCCTCAACTGAGGGCTTCTTTTTGCATTGACCGGGTTACATATAAATTTGATCGATGGCAATATTCCGGTCAGAGGACAGATCGATGAACCGGTCCTCGGTCTTTACAAGCGGACGGAAGAAATCCGCCGGATTGGTCATGATAATGGTGCCGGTTTCCCCGGAAGTCAGGGTGACCCGCTTGCCGATAAAGTTCGGGAGCATATGGCTGATAAACGCCTGGGTTGCCCGGGGGCTCAGCTTACCGAAGCTGAGGCTGTACAGCTCGCGGAGCACGGTCAGCAGTTCCTGTTTCGTCTGATACACACGGTTCGTTGTCATCGCACTAAACACGTCGGCCACTGCGGTAATCCGCGAAAAAGGATGGACTTCAAGCTCGCCGCACTGGTGGGGATAGCCGCTCCCGTCGTCACGTTCATGATGCTGCAGCGCGACCAGCGCGGGAATTTCATCGTTGGTGGAGCTTCGGATGATATCGTAACCGTAGACGGTATGACGTTTCATTTCTTCAAATTCTTCCGGCGTAAGCTTGCCGGGTTTGTACAACAGCTCGGCGGGGACGAGGCATTTGCCGATGTCATGCAAAAAACCCGCTTTTCCGGCTGCGTAGGCCTCCTCGGGAGCATACCCGAGCCAGGTAGATATGTAGTAGGAAAGAATGCCGACCTGAACGGAATGTTGGTATGTATATTCGTCTTCCGGATTGATGGACAAGAGGAGGGAGACCACGTCGGTATGGGTGCTGAGCCGGTCCACCAGCGGCTCCATAATGTCATTGACGACGGTCGTGTTGATCCGGCCTGTCGAAAGGGCTTCCAGATACAGCGACTCAAACCCGTCCACCGCTTGTCCAACCTGTTCTTCCACCTTGGAAGCAGGTTGACCGGAAAGGAACGGTGATGAAGCGGTCGGCTCATCCGGCCGGGAGGGGTCAACCTCCACATAAGCGATGCCATGTTGAATCAGCTTGCTGATCTCTTCAAGCTTCAGTTCCTTCCCTTTGTGGAGCACATGAAGCCCGATATCGTTAAACGTATCGGCTTGAAGCCGATCACCGGGCCGTAATTCCGTGACATGAACTCTCAAAACTGATCGTCACCTCATTGTTCAGATTGGAACCTATTGTTTTGAAATCTATATTAGCAAGAAAAATATGGATTATCAACGAACTCTTCTTAGACGGAGGGGGGGAGCGTCGGGTCCCATGGCCCCTTTTGATGTCCCTTCCATTCCGACCCGTCCTCCCAAATTTCCTTCTTCCAAATGGGCACGGACTGTTTGAGCTTCTCAATCGCATACCGGCTCGCTTCATAACAAGCCTCCCGGTGTCCGGTCGATACCGCGATGATGACACTGATCTCTTTCACATCGACTGTACCGATCCGGTGCGAAATCGCGCAGCGCGTGCCCGGCCAACGTTCGGCGATTTCACGGCCGATCAATTCAAGCTGCGCCAGTGCCATCGGGATATACGCATCGTATTCCAAGTGAACGGTGCGCTGCTCACCCGTCATTTCCCGGGTTGTCCCGACAAAAGACAGCGTGGCGCCATGGTTGTCGTCCAGCACCTTGGACGTCACCTCATCAACGGACAGCGGCTGATCGGTAATACAGTATAAGCCGTCTGCTGATGCTTCCTGTACTGAGCTACTTCCGTCTCCGCCCGATACGGGCGGAATCAGGGCGACTTCGTCATCTTCCGTAATAAGCGCGTCACCCGGCGCATAATTCTGATTAACGGCAACAAAAGAAACGGAGATCTGCGCGGCAGCCTCCGGGTACAATTCGGTCAGCTTTTGTTTCAAGCCGTCGGCTGTGATGGATTCCCCTCCGACGGACAAAGGTAAAACAGAGGTTTGGAGCCGTTCTGCAAGACCGGCAAACAATCGAATATCAAGCTGCATTTCTTTCTCTCCTCGGGCGTGGTAGTTCATGTCTTCAATATACCATATCCACCTTGAAAATGTTATGCTTATCCCTAGGAGCATTTGGGCCTAACAAGGCGAGAACAGTGAAAGGGGAGGTTACCCAATGATGCTGCAGAACCAGGCAAAATCGATTACAATCCTGCATACGAATGATATACACAGCCACTTTGAAACGGTTAGTTCCATTGCAGCCCTGGCTGCCGCCGAACGCGCTCAGGCGGCGGAGAGTCCTCTTTTACTGGTGGATATAGGAGATCATATGGACCGGACGGCCGTTGAAACCGAAGGGACGATGGGCCAGACGAACATCGACATATTGAATTTAACGGGATATGAGGCGGTGACGATCGGCAACAACGAAGGGCTGACTTTTACGCCAGACGTACTGGAGAGCCTTTATGCGGGCCTGCAATCCCCGGTTATTTGCTGCAACATCCATGAGCAGCTCAGCTCGGCGCCACCTGCATGGATGAAGAAACGCGTCATTCTGGACAAGGACGGGATCCGGATCGGTCTGACGGGAGCTACGGCTCCGTTCGCAGACTTCTACAAACTGCTCGGCTGGGATGCCCTGGAGCCGCTGCAAGCGTTGCAGGAGCAGGTGGAGGCGCTGCGTCCGGAGGCCGATATCGTGATTGTTTTATCCCACCTCGGGCTGTCTACCGACCGGCTGATGGCAGAACGGATTCCGGGTATCGACCTGATTCTCGGCGGGCATACCCACCATCTGCTGGAAGAGCCGCTGCGGATCGGTGATACGGTGCTGTGCGCAGCGGGAAAGTACGGTCAATACGTCGGTAAGGTCGTCATGACTCAACAGGATGACGGCCGTTTCCGTGTCATCGAGGGAGGATGCCAGCCGGTTGATACCGGCCTTTTGGATGAAACGGTGTCCCGGGCCCTTGGAATTCATCGCGAGCGGGCCGAAGAAGCCCTGAAAGAGCCTGTGGCGGTTACGGACCGGCCGCTGTCCCTGACGCATACAGGAGAGTCGCCGTTCGGCAATTTGCTGGCGCAGTCGGTCCGCCAGTTTACCGGCGCGGAGCTGTCGCTCGTCAACACGGGGCAGCTGCTGGGCGATTTGCCGGAAGGGGAAATTACAGCGGGGCTCCTTCACGAGCTCTGCCCATCTCCGATTAACCCCTGCGTGATCAGCCTCAAAGGGGAGCATATCCGGCGAAGCCTGGAGGAGAGCCTCCTGCCGGAATATTGGAGCAAGGAAATCCGGGGATTCGGGTTCCGCGGCAATGTTCTCGGCAATATCGCGGTGGACGGAATTGAAGTCTTGTACGATCCAAGCCGCATCCCTTATGATAGGATTGTTCAAATTTCGCTTCAGGGGGAGCCGCTGCGGGACGACCGGATGTACACAGTTGGAACGTTGGACATGTTTACGTTCGGGACGGGATACGAGCAGATTTCTCAAGGGGAAGAACCGAAATATTTGCTTCCCGAGTTTTTGCGGGACCTGCTGAGACTTGAGCTCCAGCGTCCCGGAAGTCTGGATACCTGCGGCAAGCACCGTTGGATCGAGGTTGTTTAAGAAGGACCATAGGAGGAAGAAATGGATACCATTACTGCAATTATCTTGGGGATTGTGGAGGGGGTTACGGAATTTATTCCGGTCTCTTCAACGGGGCACATGATATTGACGTCCAAGCTCTTGGGCTATGATGAGCAGGACCCAATTATGAAAACCTTTGAAATCGTCATTCAGCTGGGGGCCATTCTGGCGATCGCCCTCGTCTATTGGAGACGGATTCTGGATCTGCTGGGCATCAAGCGGACCATGCCCGAATCCGGAAGCCTGCGGTCCGGCAAGAAGCTGAATCTGCTGCATGTTATTATCGGGATCGCCCCTGCACTCGTCGTGGCCTTTTTTGCCAGGGACTTTATCAAGAGCCTGTTCAGCGCAAATACGGTGATCTGGGCGCTGATCGTGGGCGGGATCTTCATGATTTTTGCCGAGTGGTTTAACAAGTCCAAAGCCAGAATCACCGCCGAAACGATGGATGACCTGTCGTACAAGCAGGTGCTGTTGATCGGGCTTTATCAAATTTTATCTGTCGTATGGCCGGGATTTTCGCGTTCGGGATCCACGATTTCCGGAGGGATGCTGAGCGGGGCAAGCTACAAGGCGTCGGCCGATTTCTCGTTCCTGATCGCGATTCCGATCATGTGCGCCGCTTCCGGCTATGAGATGCTGGATTCGTACAAGTATATGACCAAGGATACGATCGGCATGTTCGTCATCGGATTTATCGTAGCTTTTGTGGTGGCCTATGTCGTTGTGCTTGCTTTTATGAAATTGATTCAAAAAATTCGTCTGACCCATTTCGCCATTTACCGGTTTGTGCTTGCCGCCGTGTTCTGGCTGTTCGTTATGCGCTGATTCAAGAACCGCAATGTGATGGACTAATTCCGCATAGCGTGAATGGGCTACATAGGATGGCATGGGGAAACTAGGTAAACGGACCTGGGAAGCAATAACCGGGCGGCCGTGATTTTAGGCAGGAGTGGATCGTGTTGCGTTTGGTACCCGTTCCGATGCTGCAGCAGGGAATGAAAATCGGCAAAAAGATATACAGCGACGAGGGTGTTGTGCTTCTCGCGGAAGGCGTGGAGCTCACCTCCTTGCTGATCAGCCGCCTGCAAAAGCTGGACATCGGTTATATTTATGTGGAAGATCATCTGACGGAAGGCATCGATATTCCCGAAATGCTCCGGGAGGAAACGAGGCGTCAGGCTCTTCAGAAGATTCGCGTCAATTTTCAGCGGTTATCCGAAGCCTCTCCGATTACTGGAGGGTATCACCATCTCGGAAAGCAGTTCTCCAAGGTGATGGAGTCCATTCTTGAGGATGTCAGTTCCCAGGAGGACTGCATGATCATGCTGATGGACATGAACACCGCAGATCATTACTTATATAAGCATTCCTTAAATGTGTGCGTATATTCACTTGTGCTGGGGATTGCGAGCGGTTATACGCAGGACCAGCTGATGGTGCTGGGGCTGGGCTCGCTGCTGCATGACATCGGAAAAACCCAAATTCCCCAAAAAGTGCTGTTCAAGCCGCAAAAGCTGGATGATGAAGAATTCCGCCTCATGCAGGCGCATGCCCAAATCGGCTTTAAAATCCTGAAGGACGAGCCGAATATTCCGCTCCTGGCCGCGCACTGCGCCTTTCAGCATCATGAACGGATTAACGGATCAGGTTATCCTCGCGGCATCAAGGGCGATGATATTCACGAATATGCCCAGTGGGTGGCGCTCGCCGACTCCTACGATGCGATGACCTCGCACAGGGTGTACCGGCCTGCGATGCTTCCACATCAGGCGGCTGAAGTGCTGTACGGCGGGGCAGGTACCTTGTACGACCAAAAGAAGCTGGAGCTGTTCCGGGATAAAGTGGCGATCTACCCGCCCGGCTTGTCGGTCAAGCTGAGTACCGGGGAGACGGGAGTGGTGTCGAAAATTCACGCCCATATGCCCCATCGTCCCGTGGTCCGCATCTTGCAGGATCCGGAAGGGGTGCTGCTTAAGGCACCTTACGAGGTGGATCTGTCCCAGTCGCTCTCCGTTATTATTGACGGCGTTCTCGGGGATTAGGGAGAGCAGAAATTAGGATTTGTCATGACCGGAAGACCCATAAAGCGAGCGGTATCGGGCGGTAATGGATGCGGTGGAAATTCGATTTCCCTGCTGCCCGCAGGAGCCGCCGGTTTAGGGGTCTTTTTTCTTCTTGTCCCGGCATACCTATTCAGACAGAGAGATTTTTCGCGCTTCATGGTATGATAGAAGGAATGACATATTCATCCTGAGACAACCGGACTGCTCTGGGTCTGGAAAATAAAGGTTACACAAAAACCGTGTTTTGGGTTAAATAAAGAAATAAGGTGAGTAAATAATGAATACTGTAAATACCCGGGGAGCACTTGCCCCCTTATCTCCGAGCAATGACCCATGGGATCCGATTGAATCCCTTCGTACATATGGCCGGCATGTGCTGACCAGTGTCGAAATGACGGTGACGCATTTGTGCAATATGCGCTGCGAGCACTGTGCGGTCGGCGATATGCTCGTTATGAAAGAGGCAGAATTTCTTCCGCTGGATTTGATGCTGCGGCGTCTGGACGAGGTCGAGCATCTGCAGACGATCAGCCTGACCGGAGGCGAGCCCTCCTTCCGGGAGAAGACGGTGAAAGAGGTGATCGTCCCTCTGCTCAAATATGCTCAGGACCGGGGAGTCCGCACGCAGATCAACTCCAATTTGACGCTGGATATCAGCAGATATGAGGCGATGCTGCCGTACCTTGACGTGATGCATATTTCGTTCAACTATTTGAACGGAGACGATTTCCATGAGGTGGGCTTCGCCAACAGCAACCATCCGGTTCCGAAGGAAACCGCCTACCGCATGTATGACAAAATGATGGAGAACGCCCTGAAGCTGAGCGAAGCGGGCATGTTCATTTCGGCAGAGTCCATGATTAATTACCGGACGCATACAAAGCTTGCAGGAATTCACAAACTAATAGGGGAAATGGGCTGCCGCCGCCATGAAGTGCATCCGATGTATGCCTCCAATTTTGCCACAGAGCTTCCGATGCTTTCTTTGGATGAGACGCGCAAGGCGATCCATAGCTTGCTGGATGTTCGCGATCCGCAGATGTGGATGCTGTTCGGAACGCTCCCGTTCTTCGCGTGCAGCGATATTCACGAGGATCTGAAGCTGATCCGCAGGCTAGCCGATGCGCCGAACGTTACCGTGCGCAACGATCCTGACGGCCGCAACCGCGTCAACGTCAATTTGTTCTCGGGCGACGTCTACGTCACCGACTTTTCCGATATTCCGGCGTTCGGCAATATTCAAACCGGCCGCCTCGACGACATCTTTAATGCGTGGCAGACCGGGCATCCGCTGAACAAGACGGTAAACTGCCATTGCGACGCTGTGGGCTGCTGCGGTCCGAATCTGCTCGTGAAGGACATGTATTATAAAGATACCGATTTTACCGTGAAAAAAGCGAACTTATGATAGAAATGGGGCGTTGTCATTGGACGGGGAGTTAGAAATAGGCAAACTGCTTTTAAACCTCTTTTTTGTTCTGCTGCTGGTATTTTTTAACGGCGTGTTTGTGGCCGCCGAATTTTCGCTTGTAAAAATGAGGCAGTCCCGGCTGACGCAGCTGGTCAGCGAAGGCAACCGGCTGGCCGGCTATGCGCTCCGGGTGAACAACAAACTGGACGCTTATTTGTCCGCTACCCAATTCGGCATTACGCTGGCATCCCTCGGTCTCGGCTGGATCGGGGAGCCGGCCATTTCGGAACTATTGGTAGAGCCTTTGATGTATAAAATGGGCATTACCGACAGAACGCTCATCGCCACCGTATCCGTGGTGCTCGGGTTCTGTGTCATTACTTTCTTACATATCGTGCTTGGGGAACTGGCCCCCAAGTCGCTTGCCATTCAGAAAACGGAAGGGGCCGCACTGCTGCTGTCCGCACCGCTGATGGCCTTTTATAAAATATTTTTTCCTTTCATTTGGCTGCTCAACGCTTCCGCCAACGGATTGCTTCGCTTGTTCGGCGTTCATCCGGCCAGCGAAGCAGAAGCTGCGCATTCTGAAGAGGAAATCCGCATATTAATGAATCAGAGCGCCAAAAGCGGGGTCATCGATAAGGACGAGATGAAGCTGATGGACAACATCTTCGAGTTCTCCGACCTGCTGGCGCGCGAAATCATGCTCCCACGGACGGATATGGACTGCTTGTACACGACGAATACGCTGGAAGAGAACCTGCAGATCATCAGTGATACGAAGCATTCCCGTTATCCTGTCGCCGTGGAGGACAAGGACCAGATTATCGGATTTGTGCATATTACCGATTTTCTCCTGGCCGACGCCGAGCACCAGAAGGAGCTGACCACGCTGGTCCGACCGATTCTGAACGTGCCGGAGTCGATGGAAATCAGCCATGTGCTGCGCCTCATGCAGAAGAAGCATGCCCAGCTGACGCTGGTCGTCGACGAATACGGCGGCACGGCCGGCATGCTGACGGCCGAAGAGATCCTCGAAGAAATCGTCGGGGAGCTCTATGACGAATTTGAGGACGAGCGTCCCGATGTCGAAATCCAGGAGGATGTCATCTCGGTTGACGGGCGGATGCTGATCGAGGATGTCAACGATCTGACCGGCGTCATCATTGAGGATGACGAGGTTGATTCGATCGGCGGCTGGCTGTTCAAGGAGCTGGAAGGCAATCCGGTAAAAGGCAAAAAGGTCCAGGTGAGCAATTTCGTGTTTGAGGTCGAGGAATCGACCAAGCTCCGGATTACCCGGGGTTAACATTCACCGCGTTGCCGATACGGAAGTCATCGACGAGGAGGAACAGGAAGGGACGGATAACGGGGATTAAGGAGTGAAGCATGACTGGCAAACAGCTGGTGTTCGTCGGTGTGGGACTGCTCCTGCTGTATTTGCTGTTTACGGCAGGCGCCCCTTTTGTACTGGCTGCGCTCGTGGCCGTTTCACTGGAACCGATCAACCGGATGCTGATCGGGAGGCTGAAATGGAACCGTGTCGCTGCCGCTTCGCTTACATGTACGTTGTTTATGCTTATGATTCTTCTTTTGGTGTACATGCTGGGTTTTCAGGTTTTCGCCCAGCTGCTGGAATACTGGAAGAATGCGCCGGCATACTTTGCGTCGGCCGACGATTTCGTGCAGACGACGCTGATCCAGGCGAGAGGGCTGTTTGACCGGTTTCAGCCGGAGCTTGCCGAGAGCCTGAGGGAAATGCTGACCAATCTGACGTCATACGCCGAGTCGCTCATCAACTCGTTGTCGTCAACCTTTTTATCTTTTGCCAAGGGCATCCCGGGCACGTTCGTGTTTTTGGTGGTTTTCTTTGTAGCCGTCTATCTGTTCAGCTTTGGACTGGAGACGATCAAGGCAGGGATTCTATCCCTGTTCGAGGAGGAGACGCAAGACCAGATCAACGAGGTGCTGCACAGCCTGAAGCGGTCCATCTTCGGCTTTATTCAGGCCCAGATGATCCTGAGCGCTTTTACCTATGTATTGACGCTCACGGGGCTGCTCATCCTCGACATTCATTACCCGCTGGCGATTGCCCTGCTGATCATGGTCGTCGATATTTTGCCGATTCTGGGGGTCGGCTCGGTGCTGATTCCCTGGGCGGTATACCTGTTTATCGTGGGCGACTCTTATACCGGCTTTGGGCTGATGCTGCTGTTTGGGGTCATTACGATTGCCCGCCGGGTGGTCGAGCCCAAAATCATCGGCGATTCGGTCGGCATCGGCGCCCTGTCGGCTCTGGTGAGCATGTATATCGGCTTCAAGCTCGTCGGCGTGATCGGCGTATTTATCGGCCCGCTGGTGGTCATTATTTATTCGGCGGTCCGGAAAGCGGGACTGTTCCAGATCAAGATCAGATTTTAAAAGTTCATCATCTCATTGAAGGCTCGCGCTTCATCCAGTGCTTCGACAGGAGCTGCTAGAGTCCTTTACACTGACCCCTTGGCGGTAAATCGACCGCAAATCAGGGGTCTTTTTGTTGTCCCATGAACTTTTTTGTTCAGATTCCGCGGATGGGTCATATGTTTAATTACGAAGAGTGTCTGATTTTTCGCCTTCTCGAGGGAAATCAGCGACTTTAGTATGGACAACAAAAAGGAGGAGCAAGTGGTGAACTCACAGGTACGAGTGTATAAGCCTTTCATTGGCCCGTTTGATCCGTGCCCGCCGCTGCCTTACAGGACGTACGTCGTCCCGCCCAACCAGTATATCGTGTTCCAGCCTCTGGACTGGCCGCAATTCAGCCTCGCCGAGGCGCTGAAGCTGGGAACGCTTTGGCCGAACCTTTACAGCCCTTATGAATCTAAAAGCAAAAGAGTGGAGGAGGTGGGGAGTGATGGAGAACCAGTCTAAACCGGCGGTGGATCAGCGCTATTACGAGCTGCTTGAAAAGCTGCAGATGATCGATTTTGCCTTGGTCGAGCTGAATCTGTTCCTGGATACGCATCCGGACGATTTAAAAAGCATCGAGCAGTACAACCGGCTCGCCCAGGAGCGGATCCCGATCGTCCGGGAGTTTCAGGAATCGTATGGACCGTTGATGCATTTCGGCCATGCCTATTCGAAGTTCCCGTTTGAATGGCCGCAGGCCCCGTGGCCATGGCAGGTGTAACCGGCAAAAGAATCTAAAGGAGGCGAATGTCCCGCATGTGGATATATGAAAAAAAGCTGCAGTATCCGGTCAGGGTCGGCAAGTGTGATCCATATATGGCCCGGTTGCTGCTGGAGCAGTACGGCGGTGCCGACGGGGAATTGGCCGCTGCCTTGAGATATTTGAATCAACGGTACACCATCCCGGATAAGGTCATCGGCATTCTCAACGACATCGGCACGGAAGAATTTGCACACTGTAGTTATCATTTATAAATTCAGTTCTTCGGGAGTTTAGGATATAGCTTCAGATCGAACATACGCATGCTGTCGGGGCGGGACCAGTGACCTCTGACGGTTTTTTTGTATGTGCAGACTTCCAGTACCGATTTCAGCAGTTCATTACGTAATGCCGGATCCTCAGTTTGGGGATAGACATCGAGTACGTGTTCAACTTTTGGGATAATTTCTACCTTGGCGTGCTGTCTCTTCTGCTCCAGGTTGAATTCTTCCAAGGCTGTTTGCAAGGCGGACTCTGTTTCTGCGATTCGCTCCGCCAAGACTTGAGAGCGCTCCATATAGATTTGGACCGTGTAGATCCCTTGCTCTAAAAAATCATGGAGGCTGCTGTTTTGTTTCTTCAAATCGGCCAGTTTCTTTTCAAGAGACCGGACAATAGATTCCTTCGCATTTACAAGTGAATCGTCGGCACTGTGGGACTCTTGACGTTGCAATGTTATTTCCCATTGAGCCTTGTATTCCTTCAGCCATTTTTTTAAACCTTCGAGTATTCGCTCTTCCACCAACTCAAATGCAGAACTGATATTTTTACAGGTAGGTGTGTTACAAATCAGTGAAGGAGGCTGATTGCTAGTATAGGGCCTTCTCACCATCGATCTACCGCATAGTTCACATTTGATAAGTCCTGCTAAGGAACTTGTTACAACACCAGCTGGCGCTGGAGCATGCGTACGTGAATTTAGGATCTCTTGGGCTTTGTCCCACAACTCTTTGGATACGAGAGGTTCATGCCTGCCCACCCCTGTAAGCCACTCCGTTTCAGCCACCCGCGGACGCGATTTGGTAACAACCCCTTTAGAGCGAGTCCGCTTTTGAGGGCGGCGCTGCCATGCGATGAGACCGTAATAGACCGGATTACGAATAATGCCATTTATCGTTGCCAGGGTCCATACACTATTTCGGGCCGTCGGAACACCCAGGGAGTTTAATTTGTTGGCGATCCGGCTGGTTCCCAAGCCTTGGTTTACATACATATCAAAAATCATCTGGATAATAGGAGCCTGATCCGGATTAGGCACCAAGGTAAATCCTTTCTCTTTCTCAAGCTTCTGACGGTCGTATCCGTAAGGAGGGATGTTACCGATAAACTTGCCTTCTTTGACAGAATCCTTCCGGCCGGACTGCTGCCTGCGATTGATCGTCTTGTATTCTCTACGTGACATGAACAGACCGAATTCAAAGTATTCTTCGTCAAACTCGTTGTTTGGATCGTACGTTTTTGTTGGAGTAATGATTTGGGTGCCGGCATATTTAAAGGTCTGGGCAATAATGCCCTGATCGATGGTATCTCCCCGTGCAAGACGTTCAATTTCCATGACGAGCACACCTGACCATTTGCCGTCTTCAACGTCCTGTATAAGCTCTTGAATAACGGGACGCTGTGCAATCGTCTCCCCAGATACAATTTCCTTGTAGATGCTATCCTGGGTGATCTGGAGCCCTAATTTATGGGCCAGTTCAAGCAGGTTCCGCTCATGGCGAGCTAGCGTTTCCCCTTCACCGCGGGCTTCGGCCTCAGCATCAGCACGAGATTTACGCAAGTAAATGCAGTAAGTTTCCATTCTCACGCCCCCTTGATGTGATTTATATGCTGTGGGTGTTTAAAAACTGCTCAATAGCTCTACGTCCTTCATCTGGATGACAAACCTTTGGGCAGCTCGTCCATACTTCAGATTGAGGACTGCAAAATTCACCCCGATCCTTCCCTTTTTATAAATAAGGTCCTGCTCGCTTAATCGTATGCATTTATATCCGTAGTAGTTTTCCACCTCCAATCTTTGAAATGGTCCTTCAGGGTTAAAGAAAAAAGTAATCTGGGAATCCATAGCCTCTGAGTTTGCTTCGATAACCAGCTGGGATGGGCCTGGGATGTCCGCCATTGAGTCATAAAAGGCAAACAGTTGTATTCCTTCTGAAGAGACCTCGTGGACACCTTGGAACGATTTCTGCAGGTTAACAAATGCGGCATCGATCTTACCTTGTAATTCACGTCGTTCCAGTTGGTCCAATCGTTTCTCTGCGAACTCTTTGGTTACCTGGAAGGTGTCCGCTATGTATTTTATCGCTTGGCCTCGTTGCTGAGGTACTGGCAAATTATTGATTATATGAAATGGTATGGCTGCGTAAAATTTGAACTGATCTGCCTCAACTTCTTGCCCCTCCTTGAACAAGGAAGGGAGCCGTCTCTGATCCCCTACATGTCGAAGGACATGACATAGCTCATGGAAGAAGATTTCCCGGAGTTCTCTTTCTTTGTATTTCAGATTCAGAAAAATAACTCTTTTCTCGTTGTCCGAACAAGGGATGCAATTGTCGTAGTAAATCTCGATTTTGAAGCAGTCTGCAATCTGATGGATGTCAAGGTCGTCAGGCTTCAGGAGCGAGTGGGAGATATACCTCTCAGCAATAAATTCCTCTAAAGCTGTTTGCTTATAGTATTGATACCTCATTTTGTATGCACCTCGTTAATAAGGGAATATATGTTCGGTTATGTGATTAAAAAGAAAAGCCATTTCTGGCTTAAGTTTAATTTTGTTTACGCGCTTGCTCCGCTGCTCTTCTTTTCATCTCTCGGTATCGTTTGAGAGCGGCCTCCATTTCTTCGATTTCATCAGATGTGTATTTATCAGGACCGCCAAAAAAGGAGATGTTTGATTCATCCTCGTTTGGTTTATCGGTTCGACCAAGTAGATAATCACTTGTGACTTCAAAAAAGTCAGCAAATTTATTCATTTCCGTATCTTCTACTGGACGTTTACCCGCCTCGATTCTTGATAAAACACTATTGTTAATCCCTAATTTGCTTGCGAGATCAAGTTGAGTAAGCCCAGCTTGTTCCCTCAATTTTTTGATGCGGTCTCCGGCTACGGACATTACAAAAATTCACCGCCTTTTCTGATTCAGCAATAATATATTAGCATTTTTCTAAATCAGAAAAAATGATTTTGCTAAATTAACAAAAATAATATTGACTTTTCTATTTTAGCAAAGTATATTTAAAACAACAGGTTTTGCTATTTTAGCAAAGGGGGTGCTTGAATGAAGACAACTAAATCAGTAAGTCTGGAGGCAATGAATTTAGAATTCGTAAAACGCCGTCGGCTTGCTCTTGATTTATCTCTGCAAGAAATGGCTGATGCAATGGGTTTGAAGAATGCATCGACATACATGAAGTATGAGGATGGGACCTATAGCTTGAAGGCCAATCATTTGCCTATTTTAGCAAAAAAGTTGAAATGCAGCATTGGAAATTTTTTTGAGCGTGATTTTGCTAAAATAGCAAAATAAATCCGGAGGAGGAAGGTCAATGGTTGTCCCCCAACGTGCACCGCATATAGATAATCCCGGGAGGGATGCTCAGGTGCCAAAAACTAATTTGCCTCTGCCAGAGGCCAACATCGTTGAGACATACAGCATCGGGGAAAGCAAGGTTCATATTTGCGATAACTACATGGCTAAAACCCCTGAAGAGATCAACAAGGTCGTTATGGATATGCACGAAAAGGCTTGGGCAATTATTCGAGATATTCAGGAAAAAGGAGGGGCCGTCTAGGCTTCCCGGAGGTGGACAAGCATGAAATTTGGTTGGCGACGCGAGTCGTCCCGAGCAGCATGTATATCGGCAACTGTCACACGCTCCATTTTGAAAAGTATTGATGTAGAAGTGGCGCTTGAGCTGTCACTCCCCATGTATGCATTAAACCCTGAGTCAATTTCTAAGATTGAACACAAGCGTCTGGTAAGAGAATCACACAAGGAATTGTTAAAGGTTAAAGAAAGAGCCGTCAGAGCGGTACCAGCTGCCAACGGCGGTTGAGGGGAATGGGAAATAAGGGGAAGGTCTTGCTTACAAATAAATCATATACCAGCCTCTTGTCCTAAAGCATCCCAATAAATGGACAAAGGAGACGAAGCAAACAATGGCAATCGGACCATTCGGACCAGCATTAGAGGAAGTTCTTAAACGTAAAGGCGTGACCAGAGGCCAAGTCGGGGCTGCTGCCCATGTCGATGGCTCCTTGATCGGTAAAATCGTGAAAGGCACACGGAAACCATCAAACGAGGTTATGTCCTCAACGGTTGAACATTTTGATGACGGGCAGCTCTACATAGCAGCCGCCGGCGAGGTAACCAAAGGGGCCTTTATCCCTTGGCTAAACAATGTGGATTTACATAGATCAAGTGTCCATCTAAAAACCATGGAAGAGCTGAGCGAAGCGATGGAGTCTTTACAGAAAGCGCCCATAACGAAGACCAAGGAACAGCTTGGTGAAGCTGATTTGAAACAGATCAAGCTTGCCATGATGGAGTGCGTCGAGGCGATCACAGCACTGACCCATTACGTCGCGGTTCTATGCAAGGAATACTGCTTTTCTTGGATGAGCGTTTGGAAAGAACACAGGGCGTACCTGAAGTCCAAAAAATACTTGAAGTGAGGTGTAAGGCATGAAATATGATTTCAAAGCTGCACGAAAACAGATTGAGGAATTGACTCTGATGTATCGATGGTTGAATTACAGGGGCTTGCTGAATGAGCATAACGTAAATTTTTTGCTGGAAGGCATCAACGAACTGGAACAAGAAATTGCGGCGGCAAAAGAAAAAATGGCAGCCCGGCACGGCCACCATTTTTCGGAACAAGACAAAAACTTTGTTAACCACATTATACCGTTTTCTCAATACGACAACAAGGAGGAATCTTTGCATGAGCACGCTCACGGGCTTTGATCGGTATTGGGACAGCCTTCTATATCTGTTCAAGAATCACCCCAAGCTATCGCAGTATCTGACCTCGAAGTACATCGATATTACAGGAGCGACCGTGCATGTTCGCAAGCTGAGAGAATCCGCCAAAGCATGGTCGTCTTCGGAAAAATTCATTCTTGATTTGGCTCTTCATTTGTTTAATCCAAGCAACAAGGTCGATATGTCGGGCATGGATCGTCTTGATGACAAAAATAAAAAGTTGGCTTTCGACGCCCTTCAGATCCGGTTCCTTCGGAGGTAGGGCGTCCGATTCAGCCCCTCAGAGGTGAGCAATTTGGATTTCATAGCGGAAATGACTGCCTTTACTGATTGGCTCGAAACAAACCCATTGGAGCCATCCGCACAAACTTTGTGGGTTCACCTGATGGTGATTGCAAATAAGAGCGGATATCCAGAGTGGTTTGCGGTAGCCAATCCCCTCTTGCAGGCTAAGGCAGGCATTTCAGAAAACACTCTGACAAAGCATAGGAACACGTTAATTCAAAAAGGCCGCATTGAGTACAAGCCCCAAGGGAAACAGAAGGCAGGCAAATATCGAATGATTCCTCTTACCTCAAATATTGCGGTAAACCATGAGGTAAAACCTGCGGTAAACCGTGAGGTAAAAGGTGAGGCAAAAGGTTCAGCATTATTTAAAGATCTTTATTCTTCTGCTTCTACTTCTGCTGAGCCGGCGCCCTATGAATCATTTTATGAAGCGCACAAGAGAGTATTTGGCTTTGAGTGCAATCCATTTCAAGCACGAAATTTGGCCGTATATATCGACCAGGATGGCATGGAGGAGTCCGTGGTTATCCGGGCAATGGAACGCGCAGCCCTAGCAGCAAAGGGCTACAGGTTTAACCTGATTACCAAGATTTTAGACGACTACTTCCGGTCCAATTGCAGAACGCTTGCGGAAGCCATTGCCCTGGACGAGCAGTACGAGGCGGCTAAGACGAATCAAACTGTAGTTCGAGAGCTGCCTGATCGTCGAGGGAAAAAGCAACAGCAGGCGCTTGAGGATTTACGAAGACGAGCAAGGGAGGAACGACAGCGTGAACAGAGCTGAAGTAATCGACCTATTCATCGAAATCAAGCAAGAGTATCCGCAATTCAACGACAGTGATGAAGAGATTGATCGTCACTTGAAATATCTTAAAGATTTCCCATTTGAAGCTGCTTTGCGTAATGTCGAGCTGCACATAAAGACAACGAAATGGCCGCCCGGGATCTCAGATATCCGGGGTAGGATCGGGGAGCAGTTGGAGAAACAGCGGATGGAAACAGAGACGAGCACCTATTTTGAAAAACTCGACTCTTGGAGAAATGGAGCCGCGCCGCCGCCGGCCGGGTTAAAGGAGGCACTATATGCAAAGCTTCGAAAAAATGATGGGGATTGAGATGCCGCACAGCCCTGACGCTGAGGCGTCAGTCCTGGGAGCTATCCTTATCGATGCATCGGCACTGGAAACCGCCTCAGCGCTCCCTTTAGAGGCTTTTTACAACAAAGCCCACCAATTTATCTTCGAAGCAGCTACGGAGCTAGGAGAGGCCAGTGAGCCCGTCGACATCGTTACCTTGTCCCAACGATTGGACCAGAAGAAATACCTAACCGATGTAGGCGGGGTTCAATACCTTACGAGGCTGGCTAAATCCGTTCCAAGCGCTGCAAATGTGGAATATTACGCCGACATCCTGAAGGAAAAACATATGCTCCGGCAGGTCATCCAAGAAGGAATGAATCAGATCCGGGAGGCGGCGGAAAACGGGAACGCCCAGACAGCCATCGCACAAATGCAGGTTGCCGCAACGCGCCTGTCGGATCAGTCAGCACCCGCCAAAGAGTTCAAAAAGGTCCGGGACGTTGCCATGCAGGTGTACGAAAACTTCGAGGAACGATACTCGAACAAGGACAACGGCGGGTTAACAGGTGTAGGTAGTGGCTTCAAAGATCTGGACCTGATGACGTCCGGTTTCCAGAAAAGCGACTTGATTATCGTGGCGGCACGGCCATCAGTCGGAAAAACCGCATTCGCTTTGAATATCGCCCAGAACGTCGCGGTGAGGGGAAAGGAAACGGTAGCCGTATTCAGTCTTGAAATGTCGGCAGAGCAGCTTGTCCAGCGTATGGTTAGTGCTGAAGGGAATATTGACGCAAGCAAATTACGGACGGGGCATTTTGAAATAGGGGATTGGGAAAAGACAGCGACGGCAGTAAGTTACATAGGTGAATCCAATATTTTCATTGATGATACTCCCGCCTTAACCGTACATGAGATTCGAAATAAGTGCCGGCGACTGAAGCAGCAAGAAGGACTTGATCTTGTAATTATCGACTATCTGCAACTCATTTCCGGTAGCAACAAGCGCGGTGAAAATCGTCAGCAGGAAGTGTCTGAAATATCCCGGACGCTAAAGCAAATGGCGCGAGAGCTCGAAGTTCCGGTAATCGCTCTATCCCAGCTTAGCCGGGGAGTGGAGCAACGCCAGGACAAGCGTCCAATGATGTCCGATCTTCGGGAGTCTGGATCGATCGAGCAGGACGCCGACATCGTGGCCTTCCTATACAGGGACGACTACTACAACCAGGATAGCGAAAAGAAGAACATCATCGAGGTCATCCTTGCAAAACAGCGTAACGGCCCAGTAGGCACCGTGGAGTTGGTATTCCTAAAGAACTTCAATAAATTCGTGAACTATGATCGGGGGCATGCATCGTGACGAGAAACGATAAATGGACCGTGTACGAATACCTGAAGACCCGGACGCTGGCGACCGGGCACATTCCGACCCGGCAGGAGCTTGATGCCGAATTTGTTGGGATTGACCCGGAAGAGGTTGAGGACGGCATTCAGGAGTTCACATCCAGAATAAGCCGATGGGCTGAGGCTATATAAATCGAACCCGGTTTACCACAGAATAACCTTCCATATCACTTGCGATTCTTAACGCTAAACAGTCCACCAATTATAACTATGCTTGCAACCAAAACAAGCCAATATGCAATACCCAAATCAATCAACTCCTTTATATACAAAACGCAATGAATTCCAAATAGTTACATTTTAGAACAGGAGGGGATAAAAACAAATGAGGAAGCTTAGCCTTTTCAATGGGATCGGTGGAATAGATTTGGCAGCACATTGGGCCGGTATGGAGACGGTAGCATTTTGCGAACGAGAGCTGTTTCCTCAGAAGGTGCTGAGAAAGCACTGGCCCAACGTTCCAATATATGACGATGTAAGTACATTAACAGCCAAAAGGCTAGAGGAGGATGGAATCATTGGCCCAGGTAGAACAATTGACGCTATTTCCGCAGGATACCCTTGCCAGCCTGAGAGTACTGCCGGGAAGCGAAAAGGCAAGGAAGATGACCGCTGGCTCTGGCCAGAAGTTCGCAGACTCATTAAGGAGATCAGACCCCGTTGGTTTATTGGTGAAAATGTGTTTGGGCACGTCTCTTTGGGGCTCGACACTGTGCTATCTGACTTGGAAGACGACGGCTACACCGCAGAAGCGATTGTTATTCCGGCTGCTGCCGTCGGTGCACCGCACAGAAGAGACAGGGTCATCGTTTTGGGGTACACCGAGTGCATCAGATGCTGTAGGGAGTCACGGGGGCGGACAGGGAAAGTCACTAAGGACAGACATCTCGAACTGGAAAAAGGGGTTATGGGCAACTCCACAAGCAAGGGATTTCAGGAGTGGAGACAACCCGAGCTCTCCCCGTCAAGACAGAAAACACGAACATGGATGGAGCCAGAATTTGAACGATCAGGTGAGGATGTGGCCGACACCAAGAGCGAACGATCCCGAAAAGAGAGGGAACATCAATGCAGAAGATCCGAGGAATGGTTTGCCGGGGGCGGTGAGGCTTTGGCCTACCCCGCAAGCGTCGGACAACAGGGACAGAGGGAATCTTTCAAATCCTACAATTCGACGCAGAGTGGAGAAGGGAAAGCAAGTGAATCTCTCAATGTGTGCATCAGAACAGAGCGGACAATTGAATCCAGACTGGGTGGAGTGCTTGATGGGCTTTCCAGTTGGGTGGACCAATATCGATGGCCTGCAGGTATAGGGCAACCACAATTTGATTGGGAGCCACCAAGAGTTGCAACTGGTGTTAAAGATCGTGTGGGCCGGCTGAAGGCTTTGGGGAATGCCGTTAACCCAGTTCAAATTTACCCAGTCCTAGCAGCCATTAAGGCAATTAACGATGAATTATCAAGGATGGAGGCATATTCCTGCCTCTATCCAGAACAGGAGGGTACAAGTTGGTAGTGAAGTCAGTTGTTCCAGATGTTAATAATATTGAATTAAATCGCTTGATGAGACGCATTTTTGAACAATACGACTTATGTAAAAGGATACCGGGGAATCCGGAACGTGACAGCTATGTTTTGGCTGTAGAGTCAGCCGTGGGGCGCCTTGCATCAAGAGAAAAAGAACTGATCTCAAAACGATACATGAATGACTTCTACTGCAGTGACAAAGTGGTATTCGAAACACTCCTTGACCGTCCAATATCCAAGGACACTTACACCATAATCAGAAACCGAGCTTTTGCGACAATGTTCTTTTGTTTCTGTGAGCAAGGGTTATTACTACCGGAGGAGGAGAAAGCATGTCTGGCAATACCGTAAGGGCTCAAACGTATTGGGTATGGACCCAGAAGGCAGCAAATAAAAACCCGCGATATTCCAAGGTTGGGGAGCCAGTTTGGCCCCATTATCTTCAAGCAGCGCCGGCTGAATGGCTCGAACAAGGGTTGATTGCTGACTCCACTGCAAAGGAGGTGATGAAGGAAGGGCAGGTCGACCTATTCGACTTTCCCGGGGTAATATGATTGGACACAAAAAGAATCCACCGCAGTGATTTGGCCGTCGCACGGTGGACTCAAACAAATGTTCCTCTCATTAAATTATACCAAATGAGGGGAATGAGGGGAATGTTATTGGCAGAAAAATCATGGGAGCAAGGGGAGCTCTTTCCGTCAGTTACGGCTGCTGATAAGTTGTTCACGCGCAAGCTTTTAGAGAACTACATGAAGAACAAGCAGATGGTAGAAGCATTTGCCCAGAAGTCCACTTTGACAGAGCAAAAGCAGAAGGTCTACTTGCTAAGAAAGGAAGAAGTCGAAAATATAGAACTGGCTTTCAACTTGATCCAAGACCCGGAAATAAAACGTGTTATCGAGCACAGGTATTTCAAGATCAGACGTTATAAAGAAACGGTCATTTTCTATCGGGGAAAAATGAGCGATAGCACTGTAGATCGTTACATTGATAAAGGTGTAGAAGCTATTGCAGACAGCCTGAAATTGTGGGGATTCCTTCCCAAAAAGTGAGGGTAATCCGGTGGTACCATGACGGCGTTCTGACAGTGACTAAGGGATACAGTAGACACAGGTAAATCTTACCTGGGTACATGTCTACTGCCCCTTATCGCTGTAGGCGCTCGGCTGTGCTGTGGGTCATATCATATGACCTTAGACGTGAATCGTCAAGGGTGCGGACTGTGGGGATGCGGTTAAGAGCACCGCAATTTTATATTATGGCCTTCATGGTATCTACAGGTTCGAATCCTGTTAAGGCCGGTCAAAATTCTCTTCATATCCTTTTTTTGTTGCCATCCGGTTAACGGGTGGCTTTTTCTTATCCCGCCCCATAGGAGGTGCTGAGTTGTGAATCAAGACAAGCCGTTAGTAAAGCAGCCATTAAAATGCAGAGGATGTGTATGGGGCAAATGGGAGGCATCTGCTCAGTTCTGCTCCAAACCTAATGATTTATGTGCCAAGGGCTCCATGCCCAAAGTAGGTGATAAGGGATGAAATTCGTTCAACCCTTCCGGGATCCCGAAATCATCGCAGCCATAAAGAAAGATTTGCTAAACCGGAAGAATCTGCGTAATTACATATTATTTGAAGTCGGTATAAATACTGGACTTCGTATTTCGGATATATTGCAATTGAGGGTCAGAGACCTGAAGCAAAAGTATTTGTACATGACCGAGATTAAAACCGGAAAACAGAAGACATTCGAAATGAATCCTACGGTACGACGTGGGCTGCTGGATCTCCTTCAGGATCGGGACGATGACGAATACCTTATCCGAAGCCGTGAAGGCGTGAATAAGCCGATCACCCGAAACATGGCTTACAAGATCCTTCGTTCGCTTGGAGAGAAATACAAGGTAAACGGAATTGGCACCCATTCACTCCGAAAGACGTATGGCTATTTCTTTTACAAAAAGACCGGTGATATTGCCATGCTGCAGAAAATCTTTAACCACTCAGACCCAGCGTTCACACTGCGGTATATCGGAATCGTTCAGGATACCATTAACGCAGCAACCCGCAGTTTTAGGGTTTAGTTATTCAAAACGAGACATAGTCTGAATTCATTTAGGGGAAATCCTGAAAACCAAGCAGGCCAACGGATACACAGCGTTCAGCAATTATTCACTATATAAGATATGGATAATTCATAGAGCAGAGGAGAATGGTTATGAATTATGAGCAGTTCCAAAAAGCTGTCGAGGAAAAGATTGAGGAGGGTAGAGCCTGTCCAAGACCTATAAGGAGGCAAGGTATGTGATCCAGAGCACTGCCGAGAATGTTTCGCTGAATCAAACTGCTTGTATAAATTGAGCCGCTAACGGTGCGGTACAGTTTATGTTACAGTATTCAAAAATCTGTTTCTAAATGGTTCCTATTTCTATAATCTGTGTTATTATTTTAGGAAGAATTACCCAAAATGATAAAACAGGTGGTCTATATGACGGATATATTTGAAGCAGAAAATGTTAATGATTCTGAATCCTCTTACAAAAAGTTATTAACATCTACGATATCTGAAGGATACCCAAAGTATATGCAAGACAGCTTACTAAAAAAAATGGAGAAGGGAGAGGTTTTGCTTTTAAAAAAAGGGAAGAAGACACCTCGAGGCAAAGACATCCTTGATCTATCAGAGGTAGAAAGTACGATTGAGCAACTTTCACTGGCTATTGACCGTGAACAGAAAGCAGTAAAGCATATCGAGCGGAACGAATTTTACAAATCGTATAAATACGCTGCAGTATTTCATGTAGATCAAATAAATGAAGATCTAATTAAGGACTTACAAGATAAAGGGGAAATTAACGACTTTTTAAGTCCTAGTTATAATCATGATTTCTCTACAAATATATTACAAGGTGTTGCCAAACCAACTAGTCTGGTGATTGAGAATGTTTTCATGTTTAAGTTTAGTAAAGTTCTAAGTGGTCATATTCCCGGATCGGAAGAGAAAAAACAAATCAAATACCCTATTCTGGGTATTTATTTTAAGCACATGAATATCCTTGAAGTGAGATTGGATAGCGCAGGTGCGATTTATAGACCAACTGATTTATTCTATGAATCACAAATTGACTCTGTTCTAGATTGGTTTGAAAGAAAACTTCAGGCTTCTTTTACACCAGTTAATTTCCCTCCAGTTATTGAATACATTAAAAAAAATAAGCAAGCCGAAGTTGTAGTAGATGCTCAATCAATGAGTTTCCAAAAAGGCGGAAAGGCTATACTTGAAAATGGAATCAATGAAAATTACGTTCTTCCTTTACTCGGTGAATTGAAGGAATTGATAAGAGCTAATCAAGAACTTTTTGATAACAATCCAGAAATAAAAAAGTTACTTGAAACCTTCGTCACTGAAACCGAAACTCTCGCGGACTTACCATGGATTACTTTAGTTTGGAAAAGCGACAAGACCAAAGTAAAGTTCAAGTTCGGTGTCACAGATGAAGATTATACAATATTACAGTATTACGGTCGTCATTCTGAGATGGAGAAGATGAATTATGTCACCGAGTATATTATTGAAAATCAAAAAGAGCTTAGAGAAATCGAAAAAGATAACGCCGAGCAAACTAGAGACCTTACTCTCGATAATCAGTTCGTATAAACAAGGAAATTATATCTACCCAGGCGCATTAATAAGACATCTAGATATCCCGATGAGTGAAGTATATAGCATCTTAGAAACCATAAAGGATCTTGGGATAATAAGACCACATTACGAGTTATACTGTAGAGCTTGCAGGAGATTTACAGGGATTGGATACGAAACAATTAACCAACTGCCACAATATGTTGAGTGCGAAGAATGTATGACTGAATTAGATCCGATTAATGACAGCATAGTTATTTACAAGGTGGTTTCTGATGAGTGACTTCGGGCTTACAGCTAAAGAATATTTCTTAAGTCAATTTGCTGATGAGAAAAAGAGGTTTAGAGAAATCACCAGACTTGATGAAAAAGACAAACATGAATATAAAGTTCTTCTTGAAGAGCTAATCAATTTACACGAAGGATCAGGTAAAGCATCTACAGCGGATAAGGGAAAAGCTCTAGAGAATTTGGTGACATTTCTCCTTGAAAAATCCAGTGTGTTTGACGTGTATAAGAATATAAGGAATACCACCAATGAAATTGACCATCTTCTCGAGCTAAATTATATTGGAAAAAGACTAAAGGAGTTTATTCCTCTTCCTGGGGAAATGTTTCTCTCGGAATGTAAGAACTATAATAAAAAAATCAGTGTAACATGGGTTGGAAAGTTCTATACACTTCTTGCCTCAAATCAATCTAAGAGTGGTCTTCTTTTTTCTTACTATGGGCTTGCCGGGAGTAATTGGAATTCAGCAACCGGATTAACGAGGAAAGTATTCTTGCTTAGGGAGAAACTAGAGGATCGTACATATATTATCGATATCAATATTAAGGATTTCAAAGCGATAGAGCAAGGTAAGAGTTTGCTGGAAATTATTGATTCAAAAATGAAAGCACTAAGAATCCAGACAAACTTCGATAAATTCCTTGAGGAAAAACACCCTGCTTTATTAGAAAATTCAGATGATGAAGCTGATTAGTCGCCTTTAGAGGCGACTTGGGAAACTATGTGATATTAGCGCGAGGCACTGCAGGTCGGGAAAAAGTATTATGGATACTGAAAGAAATATTAAAATAAGCAAGGATGAACAGTCGCATTTATGCGGCTGTTTTCTGTTTTATTGAAGTGTCGACAAAAGCTTAGGAGTGATGAAGACATGCCAACCAAACCTAAACGTCCATGTGTCCATCCTGGTTGTAGGGAACTAACCACCGATGGTAACCGCTGCCCTGTTCACAAGAAAGAGCAGAGGCAGTACGAGGACCGAAATCGAGAGACAGCGACGCAAAGAGGGTATGACAGCAAATGGAGGTCTGCCCGGGCCGGGTACCTAAAGAAGCATCCATTGTGTGCGCACTGCATGAATGAGGGGCAGCTGACGGAGGCAACCGTGGTCGACCATATCATTCCGCACAAAGGTGACAAAGCGTTATTCTGGGACAGCGAAAACAACTGGCAGCCCCTTTGTAAAAGGCATCATGATATCAAGACCGCAACAGAGGATGGCGGATTTGGCAGACCAACGCAGACGAACGGAAAGGACCCTTAGAGACATCTTGCAACTCGGACTCGCGAATGGTCACTCGCATCCTCCGAGGGGGAGGGGCGGGGTGAGAATTTTGCGAGGGTAGGGACAAAACCGGATGGGTCCTCTTGTATGAACAAAATTCCCTAAATGAAATTTCGGAAAGGGGGCGATTCGATGGCGAGACCGCGGCAGCCGATTGATTTGCTTTTGTACAAGGGAAAGAAAAATCTGACCAAACAAGAAATTGAAGAACGCAAGGCAGCTGAAATCAAAGCTCCAGCTGATAAAATTCGGGCGCCGTCGTATTTGCCGAAGGACCTGCGCCGGGATTTCAAAAAAATATCGGATGATCTGATCGAGATTGGCATCATGTCAAATTTGGATGTGGATGCCCTGGCTCGGTATCTGATATCGAGAAAAATGTACCTGCAGGTCACGGATGAGCTCCTGAAACGTTCGCCGATCGTTCAATATGAAAAGGACGAATACAACGACGTGGAAGGGGAGCATATACCAAATACGACCCTGATCGAGTCGGTGAGTGGCGTTTATGCCGATTTGCTGCTGAACCAGGACAAGCTGTTTAAACAGTGCCGGCAGGCGGCCAGTGATCTGGGTCTGACGATCTCCTCCCGTTGCAAGCTGGTTGTTCCTCAAAAAGAGGAGCAGGAGAAAACCGGGTTTGATGAAAGGTTCGGGGATGTGTAGTGATCAAGCAATATTTGATCGACTACTCCCGGGATGTCATCGATGGGCATGTGGTCGCCTGTAAGAAACATATTTGGGCATGCATGCGGTATTTGCGGGATATTGGCAGGGAGAACACGGATGAGTTCCCGTATGTATTCGACGAAGACAAGGCCATGCGCTTTTTTGAGTGGATGCACCTGTTTCGGCATACAAAGGGGGTACTCAAGGGTCAAAGGCTGGTGCCTCATGACATCCAGTATTTCATTTTCGGCAATATTTACGGTTGGGTGCATCGGGAGACGGGCTATCGCCGGTTCAAGTACGGCTATTGGCAGGTAGGTCGGAAAAACGCCAAGTCGCAAAGCTTGGGCGTTTCCGGATCTTACGAAAGTGCAGCCATGGGCGAGGATATGGCGGAGGTTTACTGCACGGCCACCAAAAAGGACCAGGCCAAAATCGTCTGGAACGAAATCGACGTCATGATCGAGCGCTGCCCGGAGCTGAAAGGCAAGTTCAAAACCTCTTACGGCGTCATCAATCATCTCAAGAGCCGGTCCATTATCAAGCCGCTCAGTAAAGAGGACGGCAAAAAGGGCGATGGATTCAGCCCGCAGTGCGGAATCGTAGACGAATATCATGCCCATGAAACGACAGAGATGTATGATGTTATCGATTCGGGGATGATTGCACGCCCGCAGCCCCTCATGATGATTATTACGACCGCTGGCAAGAACTTGAACAGCCCTTGCTACCGGATCGAATACGAAATGGTCTCCAGGTTGCTCAATCCAAGTGACCCCATGGAGAATGATGACTACTTCGCCATGGTCAATGAGCTGGATAAAGACGATGATGGCAACCTGATCGACGATATTACGGATGAATCCGTATGGGAAAAAGCAAACCCGATTGCCTGTTCCTACCCGGAAGGAAAGGAAAACATCCGCAAGCGCCTGCGGAACGCCTTGAATGCGCCGGAGAAAATGGAAGACTTCTTGACGAAGAACATGAACGTCTGGATCAACGGCGGGGAGAAGAAATACATGCCGATGGATGCCTGGGCAGCGTGCGGGACCGACGAGCCGCCGGACATCAAGGGGCTGGAGTGTTACGCGGGCGTGGACATGTCGATGAAAACCGACTTGTCATCCGTGGTCTTCGAATTTCCGCTGCCTGACGGAAAGTTCTATCTACTGCATTGTTCTTTCATGCCGGAAGACACGCTGCAGCGGAAGAAGAAAACGGACAAAGTGCCGTATGATATGTATATCAAGAAGGGCTGGCTGGTGATCACGCCGGGGCCGGTCGTCGATCAGAAGTGGATCGAGGATTGGATCGAGAAGAAGTCCAAAGAAATGGGATTTGTGGTTAAGGAAATATGTTATGACCCATACCAGGCGACGCAATTTGCGCAAAATATGGCCGCCCAAGGCCATGTCATCGTGGAAATCAGACAGGGAATTCAGACCCTCTCGGAGCCGATCAAGAATTTCCGGGAATTGGTCCTGCAGAAGAAGATCATTCACGGCAAGGACCAGCTGCTCACCTGGGCCATGGGGAACGCAGTTCTTAAGGTGGACCCGAAAGAAAATGTCCTGCTGGATAAGCAGAAGTCAACAAACCGCATCGACCCGGTGGCCGCGGCCATTGACGCGCATGTCCGGGCTTCCTTGGCTCTTCCGGAAATTGATGTTTCGGAGTTTGCCGAGGATGATATGTTAAAAAAACTGTGGGGGCTTAAAAATGAATAGAATATGGAAGTTCCTGCGCGACTATGCGGAGGATTTTTTGATTTCTGCCGGCTTGATCTTCATTATCTCCGCCACCTTCAGGTTAAGTACAACTGCCGGCTTGTACTGTATCGGAGGAGCACTGGTTGCTGTGGGCGTTGTGCTGGCCCGTATGGCGCGTCAGCCGCCCAGGGGGAGGTGAAGGTGTAAATGCTATTTAGAAAAGCCATGGAGAAGCGCAGCGCCCCGGAAACGGTCGATCTCAACGACCGCCGGCTTTTGGAGATGCTTGGCATTGAAGTCGGGGATGTGAATGTACGCGGAAAAGGCGCGCTTCGCGTTGAAACCGTATACGCCTGCATCCGAATCCGGTCCGAATCGGTAGCCAAGCTGCCGCTCAAAGTGTACCAGGAAGACGATGACGGCATTCAAAAGGTAGCGAGGCATGAGCTGTACAGCCTCCTGAAACTGCGGCCCAATCCGTATATGTCGGCCTTTGACTTCTGGAAATGCATCGAGGCGCAAGGGAGTATCTATGGAAACTCGTACGCCTACATCGATTTCAACCGCAGAACCGGGAAGGTGGCTGGGCTTTGGCCGGTGGATGCCAGCAAAGTGAGGATTATGGTCGATGATGCAGGGATCTTGGGGGATTGGATTAACAGCCGCAGCCGCCTTTGGTATGAAATTGATATCGGTAACGGCCTAAAGCGGAAGGTCATGCCGGATGCCATGCTCCATTTTAAAAACGGGATCACTTTGGACGGCATCGTGGGAATATCGCCGATTGACTACTTACGATCCACCGTTGAAAATGCGGCATCCGCCGGAAAGTTCATCAATAACTTTTACAAAAACGGGCTACAGACCAAGGGACTGATTCAATATTCCGGCACCTTGGACGAACCGGCGAAAAGAGTGTTCCGGGAAAACTTTGAGAGTATGTCCTCCGGTCTGAGCAACAGTCACAGGATTTCATTGCTGCCGATCGGCTATCAATTTACGCCGATCAGTTTGAACATGGCGGATGCGCAGTTTCTGGAAAACACGGAATTGACGATTCGGCAATTGGCGGCGGCTTGGGGCATTAAAATGCACCAACTCAACGACCTGTCCAAGGCAACGCATACCAATATCGAGCAGCAACAGCAGCAATTTTATACGGATACCCTGCAGGCGATTCTCACCATGTACGAGCAGGAAATGACGTTTAAATTGTTCAGCCAAAGCGAGCTGGATGCGGGGCACTATGCGAGGTTCAATGTCGACGCCATCCTCCGCGCGGATATCAAAACCAGATTCGCAGCGTACAAGGAAGCGATTCAAGGCGGCTTCATGTCGCCTAACCAGGCGCGGGCCAAAGAGGAATGGGAGCCACTTGAGGGCGGGGATCAATTGATTGTTAACGGCAACATGATTCCTTTGACCATGGTAGGCAAGCAGTATGTGAAAGGGGGTGAAGGAACTGGAGAAGAGTCCAAAGACACATGAACCTGAACAAAGAGCTGTCCCGGTGAGCTTGGAGATCCGGCAGACCGAGGGCGACAGCGAGAAACGAACCATTACGGGGTCTATCAAATATGACTCCGAATCCCAGGTCATGCGGGATTGGTATGGTGACGAATTTGTCGAGGTGATTGCCCCGGGTGCGTTCTCCGAGTTTATGCGGGAGAACAACACGATTTCGTTATGGTGCCATCGGACGGATCAAATTCTCGGAAATACGAAGTCCGGCACCCTGCGGCTATTTGACGGAGCCGCCGAGCTGCGCTTTGAACTGGACCTGCCGAACAGCAGCTGGGGGAACGATGCCTATGAAAGCATCCAAAGAGGGGACGTCGACGGCGTTTCGTTCGGGTTTAATATCCGCACGAACGGGGACCGCTGGTCAAAAATTGAGCGTGACGGGAAGCAGCTGTATAAGCGGACCGTGCTGAATGCGACCCTGCCCGAGATTTCAATGACACCCTTTGCAGCCTATCCGGAAAATGAGGTTTCCGTTCGCTCCCTTGAAGAATTTAAAGCGGAGGAGAAGCGTTCGCTGCATGAATACCGGAAACGGATGTTGGCCTTGGAGCTCGATCTCTCTTGATCGACTCCTTTTTTGTGACCAAAACTAACCCTATGGAGGTACCCAATGACAAAAGAATTGCGCGCGCTGCTGGAGCAGCTGGATAACATGAAAGCCGAAGTTCGTTCCCTGATGGGGCAGGACAAGGTGGATGAAGCCGAAAAACGGATGAACGACGTCCGGGCTCTGCAGAAAAAAATCGAGGTCCAGCGGTCACTGGAAGATGACGAAGAACGCGATTATAACCCCGGTCGTGAATTTGAGGACGAAAAACGGGACAAGCGCAGCGAGGACGAGCTGGAAAATGAGTACCGAAGCGTATTCATGAAGGGCATCCGCCGCCGCAGCATTTCAACCGATGAGCGGAGCATCATCCGTGAATATGAGCAGCGTGCCGTCATGCACGAGGGCGGGGCGACGGGCCAGCCGGATGGGGACTCCGGTTTGATTGTGCCCAAAGATATTCAAACCAAAATCAATACGGTCATTCGATCGTTCAACGACCTGTCCCAATACGTCAACGTGCAAAACGTGACCGCCTTGTCGGGCAGCCGGGTCCTGGAGAAAAACGAGGACATGACTCCGTTCCAGTTGGTCGAGGAGTACGGCTTGATTCCGGAAACGGATAACCCGAAATTTAACTTGATTTCATACAGTGTCAAAAAACGGGCGGGTATTCTGCCAATCACGAACGAACTGCTTTCCGATTCCGATCAGAACATTCTGAACTACATTACCGATTGGATCGGGCGTAAAGCGGTCGTCACGCGCAACCTGCTGATCACAGGTCTGCTCAACACCTTCACCAAAACGGCATTTGATAATCTGGACGCCGTGAAGAAGGCGATCAACGTCAGCTTGGACCCTGCGATCAGCGCCAACAGCGTGATTCTGACCAACCAGGACGGCTATAACTGGCTGGACGAGCAAAAGGACACCAACGGTCGTTATTTGCTGACCGATGACATCACGCAGGCTGGGCGCAAGCTCTTCAAGGGCCTGCCGGTTGCGGTAGCCTCCAATCGGTATTTGCCAAGCGTCGACGGCAAAGCGCCGTTTATTGTTGGCGATTTGAAGCAAGGCGTCGTGCTGTTTAACCGCAAATTCTTTGAACTGGCTTCGACCAAAGAGGGCGGGGATGCGTTCAAACGGGATACGACGGACCTGCGTACGATCATGCGGGATGACATTAAAATTTGGGATCCGGGCGCAGTCATCTATGGTCAGCTTGATGTCGCGCCGGTAGTGTAGGGGACGGGGAACCGTCCTTTTTTTTGAAAAAAATCATCCGATATGGAGGTCGTTGAGTATGGCAGCGAAGAAGGAAAAATATGAGGTTATTCAAGACTTCAGGGACAAGGACACCCAGAAGCTTTATTTGACCGGTTCAGAATATGAAACAGACAGCAAAGAACGCGCTGATTTCTTGAAAGAGCGCGGGTATTTGGCTGACATGCCAGGGGAAGATGCGGCAGAACCGGCTACCGGAAAGAAAAGCGATAAAAAAGAGGAATAGGCGGGTGGAAATATGCTCGCTACCTTAAATAAACTGAAGCCGATGCTGTACATGCCGCCGGAGGATACCACGGAGAACGAAAGGCTCACCTTTTGTCTGATGGTTGCCAGTGATGCGATCGAGGATCACTGCGGACGCAAGTTCGCCAAAGGAACCTACACGGAGCGCCGAAACGGCACGGCATCGAAGTATCTGGCCTTGCGTAACTTTCCCGTCCATTCCATCCTTGCGCTGGATGGGGATTCACGGCCCATTACCGATTACACGCTGCTCGACGATGGGATGCTGTTTCACGCCCACGGCTGGCCTCGCGGAGATTATAACATCTCGGTGACCTATGAGGGCGGATACGACTTGCCGAGCGAAGAAGCCGGTGCCCCGGCATCGAATCTCCCGTCAACAATCGAGATGGCCTGCCTGATGCTCGCCAAAATGATGTATACCGGGCAATGGGGCAAGGATACGGAACGCATTGACGGTGAATACTCGGTGACCTATACGAAGCCGGACCGGCCGGAGGACCTTCCTCCGGTGATCCAGTCCTTGTGTAGCCGCCATGTCTGGAGGCTGGGCTAATGGAGTATTGGGATCGCGTGACGATCGTCAAAAATAAAGGGGGGGACCCTTGGGCCGGCGGCAAAGAGGCAGCCGACCCCAAGGAATACCGATGCCGTATTGATTACTCCTCGCGTTTGGTGAAGGACCAGAACGGACAGGATGTGGTCAGTAATGTCCATATCCGGCTCCCCGGAGCCGTCGCCATCGAATATACGGACGAGCTGGTCTGGAGGGACCTGAACGGAACCGAGCGAAGGTCAAACCCGATTCATTACAAGGTCTCCCGGGACTTGGAGTACCGGCCGCGAATGACGGTGGTGGATCTCTGATGCTGGACATAAACATCAGCGCCTTCCTGAAGCAGCTGGACCTGGCCCAGGACAGGGTGATGAAAGGTGCGATTCGGGGTGTGGGCAGAGCGGCGAATGAATTGGCAAATGAGTCCGCCAGGCTCGCCCCAAAAGACCAAGGAGCGCTCGTAGCTTCCCGGAAAGTCACCATGGAGGTAAAAAGCGGCGTCCGTGTCACCGCAACGGTATCATATTCAGCGATTCAAAGGTCCAAATCCGGATGGAGCTTTGACTATGCGGTGTTTTTGCATGAAGCCTCCAATTGGGACCCGACCACGCCCGGGACGGGTCCCAAATTTCTGGAGCGTCCTTTGAAGGCCAGGTACCGCAGGTATCAGCAGCTCATTGCGGAAGAGATCCGAAAGGAGTTGACGTGATGATCAAGCCTAGAGCCCTGGCCGATTTCCTGCAGGAAGCGATCGCCTTTACCTTCTACGCCAACGAATTTCCGGTGAACGGCGAAGAATCGTCGGCCTATGTCCGGTTGACCGGGGGTTATGCGCCAAGCGAATGGACATCCATGGCCCATCCGTCATTCCAGGTCATTGTCCGCGGACCTGCAGCGCAAGCTGTGCAAACGGAAGCCGTGGCCGATCGTATTCATACCTTCCTCCACCAAAAACGGGAGTTTGATGTGGGGGAGGAACATATCCGTTTTTGTACAGCCGACCAGTCGAGCCCGATTTATGTGGGCCGCGATGAAAATGGTCGGCTTTTATATTCCATCAATTTCACATGCGTGATCGCATAAGGGAGGATATTATATGTCCGATAAAATCAAACTGGGTCCATGCAAAGTCGTGTTCAAAAAGGGTGCCGACGAGGTAACCATCGACAGGACAAAGGGCGGCGTCGTTTTGACATACGAAGAGACAACCCGGGAAATTACCATCGACCAAACGGGGGATACGCCGGTAGACGAGCTGATCACGAAGCGCGCCGCGAATGTCGATGTCCCCATGGTCGGTAACGATCTGGACAAGCTGAAAACCTTTATTCCGGGAGCCGAGATGGTTGTCGATAAAGACGACCCGACCAAGCGGCGGGTAGACGTATATGCCAACAAAATTATCAGCCTCATGGATTATGCGGATGTCGTCAAAATTGTTCCGCTGGCAGAGTCGGCGACGGAGGAGGACACGGTGATCCTGCGGAAGGCGGCACCGCGGGTCCAGCTCAACAATACGTACTCTTACGAGAATGAATTGGTCACCAACGTCAGTTTTAAAGGATACCCAGGGGAAGATGGCAGATTAATCAGCTTTGGCGACGATTCGGTTGTCAAAGATACCGTACCGACCGTTTAATTCAAGCAAGGCGGGGCTTCATCGCTCCGCCATTTTTCATTCAGGAGGGGAAACCATGTTTAAATTCAATCGAAATGATGATGACTTTGTTTATTTTGGCGAGCAACGGGTGGAGATCCCCAAATTAACCGTGGGGAAATGGATGGTCCTTTTTGAAAATATCGAGACGCTGCCGCAGTTGATCGTCAATGTACTCTCGACGAGGGGAACAGATCATTTCACAGCTTCCCTGATTGTGGGCATTTCACTCGCTCTGGAAGAAACGGTAATGCTGGTGGCGGGCCTTACGGGTCTTGATGAAGCGTTCATTAAGGACACGGCAGATCATAATGATTTGATCGATTTTATCATGAAAACGGTGAAAAAGAACGATTTGAGCGAAGCCGCAAAAAAGTTCCAAGCCGTGCTCGCCAAAGCAAACAAAGCGGCCGCGGCGGCCGGCGTGGTCAACTGACCCTAGAAGATTGGCTGAAGGAAGCCTCTTTACTGCTAGGTGTCTCCACGGCTGCCATGGAGGAAGAATTCTATATGGTCGATTTGCCGTCTCTCTTGCAGAAGAAAGCCCAGCAAATCGCAGAGGACCGATTGGCTCAGCTGCAAATATCCATCGCGCCCAACATGGAGGAAAAAGCGTTCAAGGAGCTGGTGGAGAATTTCGCTAGGCCTCTTGAAACGGACCAAGCAGATGATGAGGAGTTTGACGGAGCGGCACTGGCCGCCCTGCGTCTGCGGATCGAGGGGAGGTAAATCATGACGGATGCGGTGAATGTCGGCGGTGTCCAGGCGACGCTTGGTCTGGATGCCGAAGGATTCAAAAAGGGCATGGACGAAGCCAAGGCCGGGATGAAGCAGGTGACGGATGAAGCCAAGAAGTTTAACCAGGACTTCAAGGGCGTTTCCAAGTCACTGAGGGATGCCGGCGTGGATTCGAAGGGAATCCGAAAAATAAAAACCGAATTGCTTAGCTTAAAACCTGATGTTGTTGAAAAGCAGCTCGCAAATGTCGATAAGCAGCTGAAAGCCATGGGGGTCAGCAGCGAACACATTGCTCGCATAAAGCAGCAGATGCAGGGCATAGAAGATGAGGCCCAGAAGACAACGCGGAATTTCAGTAACTTGTCCACGGTGATCGGGACGATAGGGGCCGGAGCTGCGCTGAGCGGCATCATTGAGACCGTTCGGACCCTTACCCACGAAGCACAGCAGCTCAGCAACGCCTATAAAGGTCTGACTGAAGTATCCAAGTCCGTGGGGCAGAACACCCAAGAGGTGCAGAAAGCGGTGGACGATCTGGTGCAGCGCGGGTTTATGAGTGCGACTGAGGCCGCCACTGCGTTCAAAACCAGTTTGGCCGCCGGGTATGACTTGCAGCAGTCCATTCAGCTCATTAACGCTTTATCCGATGCCGCAGCCTATAACCGGGAAGCTCACCTCGGTTGGGGCGAAGCGGTGGTACAGGCCATTCAAGGGATCAAACAACAGGAATCCAGTTTGACGGACGCCGCGGGGGTAACGACGAACCTATCGGTCATGTACGATCGATACGCCGCCTCGATCGGAAAGTCCGCCGCAAAGCTGACGGATGCCGAAAAATTGCAGGCCGCCTATAACGGAATGATGCAGGAGGCATCCCTGTTTGCCGGCAATGCTGCCAGTGCGATGGATGGTTATACAGGCACCCAAGCCCATTTCAACCAAACGATTGTCACGGCCCGGCAAGAACTGGGCGCGGCTTTCATTCCCATCCTGGAAGACATCATGAAAAAGGTGGGACCGCTGATTGCGAGCTTCACCACATGGGTGACGGAGAACAAGGAATTGATCGTTGGCCTGACCGCCGGCGCAACGGCGGTGCTGGGGCTCATTACGGTTCTGGGCACGTTAGCCGTGGCCGTCGGGGCGGTTACCGCTGCGCTGGGTGCCATGAACCTGGCCATGGGGCCGATCGGCTGGACGATTACCGGGATCGCGGTCCTCACCGCAGGATTTGCAACCTACAAAGTGGCATCCGATGCGGCGTCCAAGTCAACGCTTGAATTTGCCGAGAATCAGGAGCTGCTGAATCAAAAGCTGAAGGAATCGCCGGCTAACCGGACAGCAGAAGACGTGAAGAAGCTTCAGGATGATGTGAAAACCCTGAATGATCTTCTGGAGCAGCGCGCCCAGTGGCAAGAAAGGCTGAACCAATTAAATGCGTCCGGCGGCTCGGGGGAAGTTTTCGGCGGTATGGTATCCGAGCTGGACATCGCGAAGGCGGCGGTCGAGGGGTTCGACGAAAAGCTCAAGGAACTGGACTTTGAGAATGTCGACCAGGCGAAGGATAAGCTCAAAGAAATGCGCAGCGAGCTTGAAAAATCGGTGCCGGCTTTGATTCAAGTGACAAAATCAGAGCTGCAGGATGTCGCGGCCAAGAACAGCAAAGTCCTTGAAATGGAGAAGCTGGTCAAACGGTATCAGGAGCTCGATAAGGCACAGAAATTGGATGAAGCCAAAAAGCAGGAACTCGTGACCATTACCAATACGCTGAAGGCGCAATACCCCGGGCTGAACGCTCTGATGGACGAGCAGGGCCGGATCCGGATTCAAAATATCGATACAGTAAACCAGCAAATCGGGGTTGAGAAAAGCCTGGTGTCCGCCTCCGTGGAGAGTGCCAAATCTCAGATCACGAATCTCAGAAATACGGCTGCCGCGCAGAAGGCCGCCGTGGAGGCTCAGATTAAAAACTATCAGCAGCTGGCGAGTGTGATGAGCAAAATATCCGGGAAGGCGCTGAGTATTGGAGCTTCTAGTGAAACCACTGGCGCGAAGAAGGTACTCAGCATCGTCGGCGGGATTGCCGCTGCCGGTGTGGAAGCCAATCTGAATCAGAAGATCGGCGAGAAATCAACGGAGCAAAATAAATATGCCGCGGCCGAGCTGGAGGCGGAGCGTGCTTTGGCGAATCTGACCTCCGGGAACTTGGATGCCTTCAAGTACTCAGCGCCGAACTATGGCGGTGGAGCCACCGACAGTACCAAGAAAGCCAAGACCAAAAAGGGCACCACCAAGCAAGCCAGCGGAAAGAGTGCGGCCGAAATCGCCAAGGACCAACGGAAAGAGGCTTATGATGCTGCGATGGCTACGGCTCGGTACATGGCCGAGTATTACGACCAAACCGCCGATCAGCAAATCAAGGCGCTCGAAAAAATCAAGGTGGCGCACAAGGTGCATCTGAAGGAATCCATCGAAGACGAACGGGAAATGAACCTGCAGATTAAGCACCTTCGGGAAGACAGCGCCAAGTCCAATTATGATGCCTCTACGGCATGGATCAGCCGGGAACAAAGGCGTATGGAGGAGTCGGGCGCAAGTGAAGTGAAAATCGCCCAGATGAAAGTCGAGTCATGGGAGCGCCTGCGGAACAAATACGGCAAAGAGAGTGAGTTCTATAAAAACGCAGACGATCAGCTCTATCAGGCCCGAAAGGACTTGGTCCAAGCCCAGTATAATTTTTCGGCCGAATGGATCGACAAAGAGGAGAGACGCATGGAGGAGTCCGGGAAATCCGAGATGCAAATCAACCAAATGAAGCTTGATGCCTGGACCCGTGTTCGCGATCGGTATAAGAAAGACTCGGATGAATACAAGAAGGCGGACGAGGAAGTCTACCGCGCGCAGAAGAGCCTGCTGCAGGATATGACCAAAGAGACGGAATCCTTGGTTTCCGTCCAAAAGAAAAGCATGGAAAGCGCGCTTCAGGCCGAACTGGATGCCATCGAACAGCGTAAAAAGGCTTTCGTCGACGAACAGGACGCAAAAATCAAAGCCCTAGACGATTTGATGAAGAAGGAAGATCAGGCGAATAGTGATCTTGACTATGAAGCCAAGCTGGCCGAGAAGAGAGCCCGGCAGCAGTTGTTGAGTACGGCCGTTTCACCCGAAGGTAAAAAGGAATTGGCCGACATCACCGCCGAAATTGAGCGAATGGAATTGGAGCACAGCCGGGACATTCGCCGGCGCGATCTGGAAGACCAGAAACAATCGCTTGAAGATGAAAAGGACGATCGGGAAAAAGCGTTCGATCAAGAGAAAGAGGATGCGGAAACCCGGTACCAGTTGCTCTCCGACGCTTTTGAGAACTATCAGGATAATGTGCAGGTCATCGAAGAGGCTATCAAAAACTTCCGCATTGGCGCGAATGAAGAAGCGAATCAGGCCGTTCTCAGCGGACTGGACACCTTTTTGGAGCAGTACAAGGCCAAGATGGCCTCCGTTGCTTCGATCTCGGGAGTCTCAAATCCCGACCTGGACCTTCAGGAGTATAACGCCAACAAGGACGCCTGGCAGGCGGCCAAGGAGCGCGGAGATACGGAGGAAATGGCCCGTTTATCTGCCCGGAATGAACAGCTGCGGAAGTTGTATAACATCAGCAAAGATACTGGAAAGCTGCCGAACTTTGATGTAGGTGGTATCGTTCCGGGGCCTCCTGGTGCCCCCATGCCGGCTATCGTCCACGGCGGCGAGGCGATATTTAACCAGCAGCACTTGGAAAACCTGTTTCGCTTGTTAGAGGTTCCCCGGTTGGTGCCGGTTGCGAATCCATCCAATCCGAACGGATCGGGCGATATCATTAACCACATTGATATGTCTGTGAACGGTGTGGAGCTCTCGGACAAAGCGGATATCCAGTCCCTGTATGATGAGCGTGAACAAGTCGCGCGCAGGCTTCAGACGAGGGGGGTGAAGAGCAATGCTTGATGTGTCCGTGAACGGGCAATGGCTTTGTCAGGAGCTCCCGGTAACCGTCCTTTCCAGGACCATCCCCGTCCTACCAGAGGCGGAGGAAAACAAAATAAAGCTGGCCGGTTCAGATGGGGAGTTGGATTTTGGCAGCACGTACGGGACTCGAATCATCCGATTGAGTCTTTTTATTTTGGACGACTATCATCGGACGGTGGCAAAGCTCGCTGCGATATTTAACATTAGACGCGAAAAACTGGAAGTTCGTTTCTCCGACATTCCAGGCCGGAGGTATGTCGCCCAGTTTCGGGGGACGATGGATTTTGATGCGTCATCCGTGAACAGGCAGTTGGATATCCCATTAAAGATGTACGATCCCTTTCCAGACAGTGACGAGCGTGTGGAAGAGGTGACCATTACACGAGTGCCTGAAGTCATTGCCATTGACTCAGATGGAGACGTGCGGGCCAATCCGATCATTACCCTGACGAATACAGGGACGAATACCATTCGAAGCTTCAAAATCACAAACGAGTATAAAATATAAATTCAAAGCGAGGGTGTGTGAACTTCAATGCAAATATCAAATTGGCTATCTGAACAAATTCTAAATGCGGTTCTTTGCAAAAAGCCATTTACACCGCCTGATATCGTTTATCTGGCACTCTACACGAGTGATCCCACGGCCGCGGATACTGGGCAGGAGGTAACGGGAGGCGGTTATGCACGGCAACCGATTCCGTTTGCGCTTGCCGAGCTTGAAAGTGGCAAGACAACAAGCAAAAACGCCGCGGATGTAGAATTTCCGACTGTCACTGCGGATTGGGGGCTTGTTACCCACGTGGCTCTGCGTACAGCGGCTACAGGTGGGAATTTATTGTGGTCCAAACCTTTGGGTGAGAATGCCCGTACGGTCCAAGTTGGAGATAAACCAAAGTTCTATAAAGACAGCACGCTCGTCCGATTCAACCAGTAGAGGAGGTCCTTTAATTGGCACAAACACCAATGTACGCAGCCATGGCAAATAGCCCGGGTACGGAACTATCCGCAGATATCAGCGCTTCAGATACAGAGATTTCCGTATTGGATGCAAGTAAACTGCCAGCAGCCCCTAACCTGTTTACGGTGGGGAACGACGAAACAGCAGAGACTATTCTGTATTCTGGCAAGAGCGGAAATAAACTGACTGGATGTACGCGTGGGTTCAACGGGACTGCGGCGAAAGGATGGTCTACTGGCGCGAAGGTGGCTCGGAACTTTACGGGGTATGACCATGATACATTTATTGCGAACATTGAAGACTTGGATGGACGCGTAACGACAGCTCAAGCAACGGCAGACACAGCGGAAACGCCGGAGGGAGCACAAGAAAAAGCAGATACGGCAGAGGCGAACGCTGTTAACGAAGCCAAAGCATATGCTGACAATAATTTTTTTAAAAAGAGCACTTTAACAGCCCCAAATCTGATCAAAAACTCAGGTGCATTGTTTGACTTTAATAATTGGAAAAAGACTTCCGATTTAGGCGGCGGCTGGAGAACAGGCACTTCAGATATAGGGAAATTTTTCTATACCGACGGTGCTATCGCATCAGGGTCATATGCGATTTTGGACAGTGATCCTATACGTGTAGGATCCAGTACTTATACGTATTCTGTTTCTTTCTATACAACAGGAACAAATACGGGATCGTTGTTCACAGAGATTAAAGACGCAGCAAATGTCAATGGGGAAGCTATTGCATCAATTGGGGCAGACCTGAATAAATCGTGGCACCGTAAGACGGTAACTTTCACAGTTCCTTCAAGCGTAGCTTCTATCGTCGTTCGGATAGTTGTATCTAATGTATCAGCTGGTGCGACCAGAGCTGTCAGCCGTATGAAGATTTCGGCCGGTGACCAAGAGACGCAGTACACAACGGAATATGATGAACTTGCGCTTTTTCAATATGTCAGTAATGGGAAAAACGCTATCGCTTCCGCCATTACTGACAAAGGTGTCCCGGCTTCAGGGAGCGATACATTCCCAGTTTTAGCGGATAAGATTGAGCAGATACCAAACGGAGTGTCTCTGAATATCCAAAGAGGGCAATTAACAATGGGGGCATCAGAATCACAGGTATCCGCAATATTTTCTGCCGTTGATGTTACTAAATCCATCGTTAGAATGATGGTTTTAGGGACGGAATCTATATTCAGAAACGCCCACATTTCCGCAAGAATTGATTCTGCTATAAGCGCAGTCTTTCGAAGGAATTTCACGGGAAGTTTTGATAATTATATTTTCTACGAAATAATTGAATTTGAAAATGCAAAAAGCATCCAAAAAGGTAGCGGAACCTTCCAGGGTGGTAACGCGGCTATATACTTCACTGCTGTCGATCCAGCTAAATCATTAATATTCTATACTTATCGTACAAATGATGGTTCCCAATTAACTTTTGCTAGTGGATACAATTTTGCTAGCCCAACGCAAGCTAACCTAAGAATGGATGTTAACGGGACGAATAACTTCGAGTGGTATTTGGTAGAGTTTCAATAAAAAAGGAGGATGAAAATGGTAATTTTAGCGGAACTAAACGCAAATAATGTTTGCATCGGTGTAAAAATGGTAAATGAAATGATTGATGATGGAAGACATATCGAAATCGAAAATATGGATTTCGATTTTTATTCGTACAAGAAGTACGAAGATGGTAAATGGTCTGACGAAAAATTCATGCCAGACTATGCACAGATAGAGCTAGATCGTATGGAAAAAATGGAAAAATCGCAAGCCGATCAGGACGAACTTATCATGCAAATCATGTTAGGAGGCGCTTAATGTGAGCGATGCAGTATATAACCTTTTCCTTCGTAACTGGATTAACAACCGCGCTACTGAAGAACAAATTGACCGTGCAGTAGAAAAAAAACTAATCACAGAGGGAGAAGCGGAAACCATTAAGGCTACTGAACGGAGTGCCGAATAATGTTCAGCGGACCTTTTAATCGATTACCATTTAACCGTACCCTAAACTTAGAGGTCGTATTTTCTGTGACGTTTGAATCTGAGACCGATTTGGATTCGCAAATGAGCTTGGAAATGTCTATGGCTGCTGCCTTTGAGATGGAAACGGAATTGGCAGCAGATATGACACGGGAAATCCCGTTTGGCTCAATCTTTGAATCATCCACCGAGATCGTGACGGCCATGGTCCGCGAACGTCAGTTTAAAGCTCCATTTGAATCATCGACTGAATTTAGCACAAACCTTTCTCTTTACCATGTAGACGAAATCGAATTTATCGGTGAATTTAGGCCCGGGGACCGGATCGTTATCGACTCGAGTAAATTCAAGATTACACAGAACGGCGTCAATGCTTCACACCTCTATGAAGGGGATTTCTTTGCCTTAAACCTGGGCACCAACAATCTGACCTATACCGACCCCGAGACGGGGCGGCAGGTCTTGATCCGGATTACGCACCGGGATAAATACTTGTATTGAATGGTGGTGATAAGGATTGAGGACCCTACAGACGTTTGATAAGAATATGGTGAGGATTGGCACGCTTTTGGATGCCACCGACGTTCAGAGAAGAAGACGGCTCAATTCCGATTATGAGCTGTCTTTTTTGGTTCCCATGACCAGCGATGACTACCGGGAGAAAATTCAAATTAAGGGCCACGTTCAAGACGAACGCGGCCAGTTTTATGTGATCAATACCCGGCAGCGCGTCAGGGATGGGAAGAAGTTAACCGCACAGATCACCGCAACGCACATCATGTTCAAGATGAATGACTTCAAGATCCCGTATAACGACTACATCGAGGAGATGTATGGCGTGCCGATCGTGAGCATGCTGGACCGGATATCAGCGGCGACGGGAGGGAAATACACCTTCGTTGTCCACGACACATTCGATCTCCGGGATGTAAAGGACTTTGGCCGGACGACGGCACTGGCCGCCCTGAATCAGATTGTAGGACTGTATGGATGCGAGATTGAGCCGGACAACTTTACGATTCATGTCCATAAACAGCTTGGAGCCGATAGAGGGTTTCAGTACCGGATTCAAAAGAATATCGTATCCAGCCATTTTAAGGATGAGGGCGCCAACCTCGTCACCCGGATGTATGCCCAAATGAAGGATGGTCGGACGTGGATCGGGCAGGACGCCACGAACCTGATGAACGAAGAATTAAGCCTGCTGCAGGCTATCCCGGGTGCGATTCAAAACGGAAAGATCATGGTCAATTATTTGATCTCTCCGTTTGCCCAGTACTGGGCGAACAGCACGAATACCTTTTATGATGGTGAGCTCATCGACCAGAATATCGAGGACCCGATCGAGCTCTTAAAGGCGACCCGGGAGGCACTTCGGAAAAGCGAGGTGCCCGAACTGGATATCTCGGTCAATGCTGCTGACATCCATAAGATCGATTCGTCAGAGCAGGTCCCGGGTATGGGGGATACGGTTCATCTAATCGACCCGGACATGGATATGATAAATATTACGGCACGGATCACCGATATGACCGAGTATCCCTTCGCGCAGGACAAGCATACGCAGGTCACCTTGGCGAATTACGTACTGCGAGACTACGTGGATATCATTGCTGATTTGGAGCGCTCAAAAACGATTCTGGACGGTCTGCTGAGCGGCGGGAGGATTCGCACGGAAGCCTTTGAAACATTCGCCAAACAGGCGATTACGGATATCAACAACTCCAAAACAGAACTGATCTATCCACCTGAGGGTGGCATTCTTGCACAGGAGAAAGGCAATAAGCTGAATCAGGTCCGATTGACGGCTGCCGGTCTGGGGATTTCAACGGATGGATGGAAAACCGTGAGGTCCGCCGTCACAGCTCGCGGCGTGGTTGCTGAGACCATTGTCGGTCAGTTCGGTAATTTCGTTTCGCTGCTGATCGGTTACGGGAACAATGTGACCCAGATCAATCAGAACGGGATTGCAGCCGGCCATGCGAATTTTAATAGTGCTCCTTTCCAGGTCGCCATGAATGGAGATGTCATAGCCCGGTCCATCAAGTTGACGGGACAGATTGATAATTCCACGATGCTGAGCTCTCTAATTCAGGCTAGCAGGATCGTAGGCAATGAGATCGAGGGCGGGACCATTACGGGCGCCCTAATTCGAACGGCAGCCAGTGGACGAAGGATCGAGCATGATGCCAGCGGCTTCAGGACCTATGACAGCAGCGGAAGGAACCGGATTAACATCAATACCGGGAATGATAATGGCGTGTCGGCGATTTCGTTCTTTGGGACAGGCGGAGGATTCGCCGGGGAGATTAATTCGTATCAGTCGCTGAATCAGTTAAACATCATATCGGATTCATTGTTTCTAGGTTCAAATAACACCGCAAATCCGATTAGTATGAATGGGGCAACTAGATTCAATGGTCTGGTTACATTCAATTCTGGTATTAGTGGAATTACCATTGATAATATTAGTGGGTTATCTTCGCGGTTGAATGACTTACAAACGCAGATAACCACATTGTCGCAGTTATTTTACAACCATACCCATAATGTGAATATCGGCACGCATAATCATGGCAACCCGCAAAACCAAAATTGGCCGGCGAACGGCGGTAACTTCACAACTTCAACCCCGTAATGTTATCATGAGGATAATTTTGACAACGGAGGTGAGAAGTTATGAAAAAGTGGACTTATTTACTTAGTGGCGTCGTTATCGGTGCAATTATCGCTACTTCCAGCAGTGCTTTTGCTGACCAGGTAAAAAGTCTGGTTGGTAAAAAGGTTACTGGTGAATATACGGTTATTGTGGATGGAAAAACTTTGAGCGATAAAGGCGCGGTAATAGACAGCAAAGCGAATGCTCCGGTACGCGCCTTGTCGGAAGCTTTGGGAGCTGATGTACAAGTGTCAGGTAAAACAATCTCAATTACTACAGCGGATTCTGAAGCACTAGCTGATTCCAGTAGCAAAAGCAATACTGGAAGTTCAGCCAGTAGCACTCAAAACCCGTACATCGGTAGTACGAAAGAAAGTTTGCTGAAGGCGAAAGAAAGTTACGAGAAAAACATCTTGGCACCAACTAAGGAAAGCAAAAAGCGGCAAGAGGAGATGCTTTCACTTGCCCAAGCTGCCAAGGATGATAAGGCAATAGCAAACATTCAGGCTGAAATCGCCCTTCTGGATGCCGACATCGTGAAATACACCAAAGAAGTTGAACAGATCGACGAAGCCCTTGCTGCGCTGGAAAAATAGAATATTTCAAACCATTTGGAGGTCTCGCCTATGGCGAGGCCTTTTTGATTTCACTGAAGGAGGTTATCCCTTGAAGGCAACGCCTAAGTACGAACTGTTGGTCGACGTGTCCAAACCGGTAGAAGAAATCGCTGAGTTTATATCACTCATGCTGCAATTGCATCCAGGCCAAAAACTCGAAATTCTCGAGCAGGTGGACGAGCAAGTCGGCATGGCATTATCCGATTTAGAAGTACAGCAGAAGACAGAGAAAAACGAAACCTAGAAAAAGCCAAGCCTTCAAAGGGGGAATTAGGGGTGGACGACTTTAAAGGGGTGGGTGAAATGGAAGAATATCCGAAGGCTTTGGTCGATATTCAGGTGCAGCTCGGGAGGATTGAAAAAACTCTTGAAGCCGTGCCGGCCTTGGCCGCCACGCTGGAGTCAACCAAAGAATTGGCGCGTAACGCTGACCAATCTGCGAAATCCGCGCATCATCGGCTCGATATGCTTCAGACGGCCAAAGAAACAGCAGATGAAGCGCTGCGGACAGCTCAACAAGCCATCGCTGAGCAAAAGTCGCAGAAAGAGGACCAGAAGTGGTTTAAGCGCACTTTCTATGGTGCGATTATTACCGGCATCGCCGGCGGAATCGTTGCTGCTGTCTGGGCTGCGGTTAAACTTGCAGGATCATAAAAAATATGGGAAGAGGTTGATGGACTATGGATTGGAATATGATTTGGCAATTGATAGACCCTAAGCTGCTCATTGTAGTGGCCGTGTGCTGGGTGATTGGGTATGTGTTGAAGCAGACACCATGGGTACCTAATTGGAGTATCGTTTATATTGTACTGATTTTGGCTGTTGTGCTCACGGTCTGGATGCTGGGCTGGACCTCTGAGGCGGTCATACAGGGTATCCTCGCCGGTGCCTTTGCTGTGTTTGGCCATCAGGTTGTGAAGCAGGCCCAGATTGGACGCTGATAAGGAATGAAAAAAGTATGGATTGATGCAGGGCATGGCGGTAAGGATCCGGGTGCATCTGCTAACGGATTGAAAGAAAAGAACGTTGTACTTGAGGTATCGCTTGCAATCAAAAGGCAATTGGAATCTGAATATGAGGGCGTTCAAGTCATTTTATCCCGTAGTACAGATGTGTTCCTAGAATTGAAGGACCGAACCGATAAGGCAAATGCAGCCGGTGCAGATATCCTTGTGAGCATCCATTGTAACGCTGGTGGAGGCTCTGGTGGCTTTGAGACATACCGGTATACTTCGGCGTCAGTTGCTTCAGTTACCTTTCAAAACTTATTACACACAGAAATCATGTCACGGCTTAAACCATTTGGTGTCATCGATCGCAACCAAAAGGCTGCAAACCTCCACATGTGCCGTGAGAGCAAAATGCCGGCAGTATTGACGGAAAACCTCTTTATCGATGTGGCAACCGATGCAGCCAGACTTAAACGTCAGGAAATCACTAACGCCTTGATCGATGGTCATGTTGCCGGGATCGCTAAATATCTGGAACTCGAGCGAATAGAGGAGAAGCCAGTGAAACAGGAACGTGATATTAACCAAGTAAGTGATTGGGCTACTGATGCATGGGAAGCGATGACTCAAAACGGCTATGTTGACGGAACGCGGCCAGGAGATACCATGACGCGGGAAGAGGGAGCAGTCATTTTCAACCGGTTGCGGGCAAATTTGCTGAAATTGATAGCCGGAAACACGCAGGATATCAAGTCATTGGATGACCGCATGAAGTTAATAGAAAAGGGCAAAATCTAATGGCAGAAAACAAGTGATTTTTTAATCTCAACTTATTTAATTGGTGGAATATTTACAAAGCTAACCATTCAATTTAAAATATTAATATAGTGTATGGAATCGGTAAATAACCACGCTGGTTTGTTACTAGTGTGGTTATTTTTACGTAGTTCTGTATTATTTTTGGTAAACAGGCGGGTGGTTTCTCTGTATATATATTTAGATGACTCAGGTAATATCGATAGCAATAATGGTAAACTTTACGTATGGGCTGGTTTCTCTATAAAGTCCGGGTACAGAAGGCTAGAAAGGGATTTAGATGAGATTTTTAAAAAATTCCCTAACTCTAAGGGTTACAACGAGAAAAAGGCACTTGATGCAACTTTTGAAGAAATCAAGGAAGTCTTTGATTGTTTAATGTCTTTTGGCTCACTGAGAATTTGCTATGTTGTTGTCGATAAAAGAATGATTACTACAAATCAAAAGTCATTTAATGCTGCCCTATCAAGAAGTAAAGAACAAAGCGAGAATTACTTTCTTAGTAAAGTTATAAAAAGGTTGGCTTATCCATATCAGGATTCAACCTCTAATACAGCTATAATAACAATAGATGGCTCCCCTTTACGAAGTGGTGAATCGCCTTTAAGATTACACGAATACTTATCTTTAAGAATCAATTTACCTGAGTGGAATACAAATTATAGTTGGACTATAATTTCAAAATCAACTATGACAGTTCCCCAAACAATAGATTACTTCAAGCAGCAGATTTTATTGCAAATACTGTTCTAGAATATTATAAGAATGTGCATTATGCAGATGGATTTGATCACAGAAATGTATATAAGTTTATGTCACTCTATCTTTTATTAAAACCGAAAATTATACATAGATTACAAAGGTTCCCGGATACTACTGTTTTTTGATGTTTAATTTTTCCGCTAATTTGTGTATAATATTAGTGCATCAGATCATAAACTAAGAGTGCAGGTAAAAACCAGTTGAGTATGAGTGGAGCACTTAATGCTACTGGCCTTTAAGGTCTCATCTCTAGGGTACTGCGATCAACGTGAATTTTTAAAATTATTTAAAGGTAGGTCCGGAACTAAAGTGTTGGATAGCTCACTATCCTGTGGTATCTAAGTACCCACTTTAGTTAGGCGCTTTAAATAATGAATAAGGCCCAGTTGGGAGACTGGGTCTTATTTTTGTTGCCAGTTATTCAAAGCTAGTCGTTTTTTACCACTTCCTTTAGAAATATGGTAAAATTACGGGAAGAGGTGAAACTTTATGAAAAGCAATAGATTTATGAAGCCCCTGACTTCCCCGATCCATTTCCATACAGCAATGATAGAGCAAATCCCTGTGGCCGTCTTTAGCGACCAAGAAATGATCGGCAGCGGGAAAATCGTTGAAATTACAGACTTCGCAGTGAAAATCGGTGACGAATTCTTCGTGCGCGAAGCCTGCACGTTTAAATATGCGGTCTAAACTAATACCCACTGACTAAACCCATAGATAATTTACCCTGACCTTAGCTTAAAAGGAGCAGCTGCCACCGGCAATTGCTCCTTTTTATTGAACTAACGTTTCCCGCTAGTTTAACAGATTATTTATGCTTAACATCCCTTCACTGGTCAATAACCATTCAATGTAAGGTTTCTGTGTTTTCATTTGTTGTTGTAACTCCAGAACTGGGTCTGAGACGAACGAAGAAGTGCATAAAAAAAATAGACTAGCCCTTGCAACAGCAACAGGCAACATTTCAATTTCAACCGACGTTAATGGGGCGTAACCATTTAAAAAGCTCCGTCCTAATTCTTTATAATTTTCTGATTCCCGAATAGCCCAAAGAAAATATGCAATATCATGAATACGTTCACCTTTTTGGAGAAAGTCAAAATCTAGGATAAACTTGATTTTTGAATTCTCATCGAATAAAACATTCCATGGATGCCAGTCGGCGTGTATGATTGTTTTTATTAATTCATCCTCATTCGGTAACCAATATTCCATAACTTTTTGATGTAGGTATAACACATCCTTTATCAAGGAAGATTCATGAACATGGCTTTGTTCAAGTTTCAATTTGTCCATACCTTCTTGAAGTATGGCATGAGATGGATAGTTTGACCAATATGGAACAGGTACATCTTCTTCCTCCATTAAAACATCATGGAATTTTCTCAACATTTTACCACATTGATAAACTTGTTCCTTTGAGTGTCTATATGGTATTCCTTGAATGAATGGAGTAACTTGAACAAAACGGGTGTGCAGTAATAAGTAATTATCGTTTGTATGTGTATATAACGGAGTTAATGCAGGAATCCCACGTTCAGTTAACTTTTTTAGCAATACTGCTTCAGCATCGATATGATTTCGGCGGCTTAATCCAGAATGTACGCGTATTACGTATTGTCCTGATTTTGTGATGATTTTTAAATTAACATTGTATAACCCACCTAATTCACCGTCTATACTTACCAGTTCACCAATTTCAAAAGCATTACAGATTTTTTGAATTTCAGACAAGTTGGGTATATATCGTGCAATTGGATTTGTAGTTAATGCATCAATTATTTTATCCACTGTTTTCCTCCTTCCTCATAAAGTTCTTCTTCATGAAGTAATAAATTCCTTTACGCTAAACTGCCGTTAGTTGAATAAACCCAGCCGGTCAAAGTGATCGGCTGGCTTCTTGTCTTTATTGAACTATCGTTTCCCGTTAGCTTAATGAATTTTTGCATGGGTACCCAGTTGGGCGGTAATCGGAACAAGTTCTTGTCCCTCGACAGCCGCCATTGTATCCTGAAGATAAATTTAATCTTTTATAGATTGTGGCCTTAAGTAAAACATGAAAGCGAAGAAGGAGCCATTGTCGAAAAACAACGGCTCCTTCTTTATGACTTACTATTTTGATAAACTTGATGGAACATCATCATCAGCCAGGTTTTCATTTGTTTCATTTATAAGTAACGAACTGGGATACAATTTCGCAAATGTTGATTCATCTACTTTTAAAAAAAACTCGCCTTCAATAATTAGTTGATTCGTATTAGGTCCGATTTGGTCTAACTTTCTTGCTATCTCAGATTCCTTAAAGATACTTTGTTCATTTGCTCGCACGAACATGCCATAAGGTGTATATAGTTGACTAAAATACATTTTAGCGAGTCTTGATTCTACGGATTCTGCGACTTCTACTGAATCTACGGATTTCACGTTATTTGTTGAAAAATTAGCTTTAACAAGATTTTCCTCTGTCTTATTTACGGTTACCATTTCTGGATAGGAGTCTTCTTTTGAATTGGATATTAATGCCACTACTGAAATGATAGTTACTGCAAAGGCTATTAAGTATATTTTTTTTAACATATTTCCTCACCCTTTCTATACCAACAATTATTTCATGCTTTAAAACATTCCCCATAAATTACCATTATCCTGCCCGTTAGCTTAACGAAAAATGGAGCAGTTGCCAACGGCAAACTGCTCCTTTGCTGGGTTAAACTATAAACCGCGTGAACACTGGACTGCGCAGCAACCCTGCCTTGGTCCAGTTCCTCATTTTTACCTCGGCCCGGATCAGCGGTTCCAGGTAAACAAAGTTCTTGTCCTCACCTGAAATAATTCCTCTACTAACCCCATAGAAAGCTTTCTTTTCCTTCGGTCCCGGTCCGTGCTCAATGATCCCAGTTGGCCGAAGCTTTCCGGATCCATCCAGGACAGCCGTGAGCCATCCGAACTCATCTTTGCGATACCCTGTGATAATTACCTCAGCATACGACCAGTTAATAACCTTTTGCCATGCTTCAGACCGGCGGCTGACGTACTGGCTATTTTTTCGTTTGCCAACCATGCCCTCCATACTCCAGGCTCTGACCTGCTCGAAAAGCTCCTCGCCGGCGCCTTCAATAAAGGGAACCACGCCGAAAGATGGGCTCGGCAATGTCAGACTGCTGAGAATTGCCTTGCGTTCCGTCAGCGGCAGCTTGCGGAGGTCGCGCCCTTTATATTGCAGAATATCAAAGACGACGAACGTGACCGGAAGGGTTCGCTGCAAACGATCGATTTTGTCTGCGTTCTTGGCCTGGAACCGAGTCATGACTGCCTCAAAATCCGATATACCGGTGGCTGGATCGACGCATGCAATCTCCCCGTCCAATATAATATCGTCTTCGAAGGGAAAATGTAGTTCCGGGTACTGCCGGGTGCAGTCGTTATTGTGCCGGGTATACAGCCGAATCACTCCGGACTCCTGCGAGAAAACCAGCCGGTGCCCGTCGATCTTTGGTTCAAATATATAATCCGAATGTGAAAACGGACCAATCGCCGTTTCCAGTAACATCGGGCTGATAAACATAAAACCACCTCTATGCCGATTATAGCGTTAGGTAATTGCAAGTTGAGGCGGTAAGTGTTGGTAATACTAGCCCCGGCGATTACGAAGTACCATTATAAGGACGAGTATCGACGATATGAGGGCCGCGATAACAACGACCCAAGTGACCACGTTTAACATTCGAATCCCTCCCGTTTATTTTGGTTTACGCGTGTGATAAGATTGGGAATGAGAGGCTGGTGTGCGAGACCAACCTCTCCGGAACCTTTCTAACGTTTGCGCCGGACGCGCCGTTTAGGGGTTCCTTTTTTCTTCTCCTCACAGGTTTTCATGTACAGGATGAATGCTGTGACCATTTGAATGATTGCTGTGAAGAGTGTTACCCAATCTTTCATTGTCTTGTCCACCTCCTTTCTATAATTAATTATACAACATTTAACGTTGAATATCAACTATAAAAGTTGATTTATTTTGATTATACCGTTGATTTTTAACGTTTTAAGTTGTATATTTTGGTTGGAGGTGATTGTGATGCTCAGGTTGAAGCTTCGGGAAGTCATGTTCGAAAAGAGATGGAATGCTAAACAGCTATCCGATGCCACGGAGATTCGCTGGAATACAATAGATGACATGATGGAGAACCGATCCAAAAGGTGGACGGTAGAGAATTTGGAAAAAATAATGGAAGTCCTGGAACTCAAGGACGTTTCTGAATTGATTGAATATGTTGACGAAAAGGCCACCGAGGCATAACCGCCAGGTGTCTTTTTTTTACATTGATTTACGAACGAATGTTTGGGTATAATACAGGAACAGATGTTTGCAAGGAGGGGTTTGAATGCTTGCGGATTCTGAACGAAAACTGTTGCGAATCCTCAGTAATTATCTGACCCGGCACAATAAAATGCCGACCATAGATCAGCTTGAAACTATGGCCGGCAAGCGCAAGGATCAAATTATTCAGTCACTGAGAGAGCTAGAAAAACAGCAGTATATCCGTTGGGAAAACAAGTCGTCGGTGGAATACGTTGTGATTTTGGAGGCGTGGGAGAGAGGGACGGCTCCTACCAAGAGCCCTAACATTAGCCGCGGGGCCAATTACTGGACCATGTATTGAGGAGGGAAATAACCTTGAGCAAGAAGCTAACCGATAACGGATTGTTTGACAGTTCACGGATGATGTTGCCGCAGCATAAGAGCGAGATTCTAGCCCATCAAATGGGGCTGAAGAGTGAAACGAAGCCGATCATAGACGAGCAGGAGTGGCAGCTGATCGGGCAGGCTCTCCAAAATTCATTTAACGACCATGTCAAAGTGACCCTGACCGTTTTTGACCCATTCAATACCCGAGACCTCGCAGGATTCGTGACGGTCATAAATACTTTCCGCAAAGAAATAAAACTTTCGATAACCCAAGATGAATGGGAATGGATTAAATTCGGCGATATCATCGCAGCCAGTACATAAAGCAAAAGGACTTCCGGTACTATCGGAGGTCCTTTTTTTATTACCAAATATCCGTTTGCGAATGATTTTCAAACAATGAATATTGGTCAATGCAGCCTACGAATGAATATGTTATATAATAGGTAGAAAAACGTCCGGGATACCTAATTGATAACTACAGTGTGCAGAAGAATTTGCCCACCTGGAAATGATTGCTACCATGGTTTATAAATTGACAAAAGATGCGACGCCGGATCAGCTGAAAGCGGCCGGACTCGCAGATCACTATGTCAGTCATGACAAAGCTTTGTTTTACCAAAATGCAGCCGGAGTCCCATGGACGGCGGCGTACATTCAGGCCAAAGGCGATCCGCTCGCCGATTTGTATGAGGACATCGCCGCAGAAGAAAAGGCCAGGGCTACATACCAGTGGCTGATTGACATGACGGACGACGTCGACCTGCAGGATGGACTGAAGTTCCTACGGGAGCGGGAAATCGTCCATTCGACCCGGTTCAGGGAGGCCGTGGAGATCATTAAAGATGACCGGGGTAAAAAACGGTTCTTCTAAAAGTTAACCTTTTTTACGAACGACCGAAGTTTACAAGGCTTGGCACTTCCCTTATCATAGGCATGTAATTGGGTGATACTGAGTATTACGCATTAAAGCAGGCAATGAAAGGGAAGATAACCGATGGACAAAGAGAAGACATTGAACAAGCCGCAGGCGATATTATTCGACATGGACGGCACGCTGTTCAAAACCGAATCGCTGCTGCTGCCGGCCCATCAGCGGTTGTTCGACAAGCTGCGGGAGGAGGGGCTGTATACTGCACCGACACCCCCGGCGGAACGGATGATGGGCAGTCTCGGGATGCTGCTGGAAGACATTTGGAAAGTGGTTATGCCGGACGGCAGCGAACGTGCCCATGCGCGTGCTAACGAGCTCCTTCTCCAGCTGGAATTGGAGGGGCTCAAGGCAGGGAACACCGAGCTCTATCCCGGCGTGAAGGAAACGCTGGCACGTTTGAAGGAGCAGGGCGTGCGCCTGTATGTAGCAAGCAACGGGCTGGAGCATTACGTAAAGGGGATCGCGGAGGCCCACGGCATTCTGGACCTTTTTGACGGCCTGTACAGTGCCGGGGAGCACGGAACCAAATCAAAGGTGCATCTGGTGGAATTATTGCTTCAGCGCGAAGGCGTAAGCACGGCCTGGATGGTGGGCGACCGATCTTCGGATGTGGAAGCCGGCCGGAAGAACGGCCTCGCCGTCATCGGATGCCAATACGCCGGGTTTGGAAACCCTGATGAACTGGCAGGGTCCGACGTCCTCATCAGCTCGTTCGACGAACTTCTGGGGCTGTATGCCTCATCGGTGTAAATCGGTGATGAGCCGCCTTTGAAGGCAATCATCATAGCTGCATATAAAGAAAACAAACCGCGCTAGAGCTGCGGTTTGTTTTCTTTTGTTTCACCTGTATCTGCTGTATTTGCTTTATTTGCGGTTTCCGTCTTCTGCTTGTAAACCCACAGGGCGTATTCCAACGGTCTGGTGATGGCCGTGCGGTACAGTTCGGGCTCGCCGATCTGGGAGAAGACTTCCCTCGCGGGCTTGGGATTGACTTCGAGCAGGTAAATCCGGCCTTTCCGGTTGATGGCGAGATCGAGCGCCAGCTCGCACAACGGTCCGTACTGGTTCTCCAGATAAGAGGCGATGTCCACGCCCATCTTGCCTGCCGTCGAGATCACCTCCTGCCGCTGCTCCTCGTCTGTGATCCAAGAAGACAGCATTTGATGGGCGGGAACGGCTCTTCCGCCGCCGTGCAGGTTGGAGGTGACGCTTCGCGGCGCCCCCACCCGGCCGGCAATGCCGGTCAGCTGCCAATGCCCCTCCTTGTTTTTCTGCACCAGCATCCGGTAGTCATGAACCCGGCCGTCGGGAAGCTCCACGGCGATGCCTTCCTGGATCAAATACCGGTCCTTCATATTCCAGCCGCTCAGAATGGCGCCGAGCCGTGAAGCGTGGATTTTTTGCGGAGAGATGATTTTCCGCTGCTGATTCCGTCCTTGAATGTAGTACTGGGAAGCAGCCTTCAATTTTTCAATCCGTAAAATACCCCGCCCGCCGGTTCCGTTGATCGGTTTTAGAAACACGACAGACCTGTTCTTCAGCATTTGGTGGACGTCTGTCAGTCCGTGATACAGGCGCGTTTCCGGCAGAAACTTCCGGAATTCCACCTTTTTGGACAGCACCTCGTGAATGGTCCATTTGTTGCGGAGCGGTTTGTTCAGAAACAGCATCTTGCTGTACCGGCTCCGGAACTGCAGAAGCTGGGCAAAGCGGGGGCTCTTCTGGATGCGGCACCGGTCGTAAATCATATCCGGGAAGTTTCTCCATCGCCGGGTCCACTTCTTTTGCTTTGCGTCGTATTCCATGGCAAAGATTTTTTTCTTGCTGTCGCTGACGTCCATCGGGGTAAACACAAATACGTCAAGTCCCAGCTTGCCGCCTTCAACGATCATTTTCTGATAGATCGGTTTTTCCTCCAAATGCTTATGCTCGTTCAGATACAGCGTCAAGATGCCTAACACGGGTAGCGGCACAGGGGATCACCTTCTTGGGTCAGAGTAATGGATGCACCATCCGGATCTCCACACGGCCCCTCCATGACCAGGGCGGGCTCTCCGGCAGCCCCCTGGTGGACGGCGACGGCGTGAAGTCCGGCGCGAAAGCACATTTTAACAAAAGGAAGCCGGCTCAGAAGAGCCTCGCATCGCATGGTGCCTAACTGCCGCAGCTGCGAGGCCAGAAGGGAGGTGCCGATCCCTCTTCCGCGGTACAGCGGATGGACGACGACGAGACACCCCTCGGTCCCGTAGCCCGATACAAAGCTGACACCGGCCAGACGTTCCCCGTCTTCGCACCGGACGGTTGCGGCCATAAGCGAGGTTCCCGGCGCAGCGAGCTGCTCCGCCGTCAATCGGGCAAGAAGAATGAACTCCGCGCGCGCCGCCTGATTTCCGCCGTGTTCAAACACAAATTTGAGAATTTTGGCGTGCTGGCGCAGCCAATCTTCACGGGTCGGGGTTATCGTTAAGATCTGCACCTGTCAATCACTTCCCTTGCAATTACATTTTAGGTTGATTGGAGAGATATTCGCTGTATTGGAAAATTCGCTTGAGAGACCGCTTCCGGATATGCGGTTCATCGAATTTCATCGGCTTGGCGTTTGCCTCAAAGAACCAGATATTTCCTAACTCGTCAATCCCGAGGTCCATCGACATCTCTCCATGTTCGTAGCCGGAAGCCTTCTCAATCTGGCGGGCGATGATGATCGCCGTCGTTCGGACGCGGTTCAGAATCACGGCCGACATCTCGGATCCGAATACATCGGACAGGAGCTTGCTGGGATCCTCGATCGTGCCGCCTCTCGGCACATGGGTCGTAATGCTCTTAGAACCCGCCATTCTGGCTCCGACACCGGTAACGCTCCATAAGCCTTTGTTGTTTTTTTGCAGCAGCGCCCTTAGGTCAAAGTGCCGGTTGTTGACGGATGCGAGCTCGATGCCCTGCTGAATAATATAGCGTGCGCTGCCGGTTTCGCTTTTGATCCGTGCCCAGAGGCGGTACAGATTCCGCGTTTTGTACGTGGTGCTGGATCGGTGGTGCTGAACTTTGAGCCGGTAGGGAAGCAGTTTGTCCTTCTGGTATCTCAGCATCATAATGCCTTTTCCGGCTTTTCCGCTTTCGGGCTTGAGGTAGAGGCAGGGATAACGCTCAAGCATTTTCTGCAGCGTGCTCACGCTTGTAAAGCGTTTGGTTTTCGGTACCAGATGCTCCGTCGCTTTGGAGCTTCTGAGCCATTCGAACAGATGCCATTTGTTAAAAAAGTGCGGATTGAACAGCGAAATGGATGGATGTTTCATGCATTCCTTGATTTTCTGGCGCACAGCGGGCCGGAGTTCGTCTTCACGCTGCGGAATCCGGTTATAGATGACCTGGGGCAGCGGAAAATACTGCTGTTCCCAGGTCTCCTCATCATTCAGCGTAAATCCCTTGATCCGATCCTCCGTCAGCTTCAGATCTTTAGCTGTGACTACATAGACAGGAAATCCCATTTTCTGTCCTGTCTTGACAATATCTTCAAAATTCTGTTGATTTCCCCGGAAATAACCGTGGGAATCCGACATGGTCAGGATGGCCACTACGGGTTTGTTGTCGGTATGACTCCGGATGTTCACTCCACATCCCTCCTGCGGAACTTGCTCAAATACAGGCAGTGTTCAAGAATATGCTCTACGGATGCCTTGCCTTCCGCCTTGAGGGAAGGATGGCTGAAAATGGAACGGCCCGGCTTGGCGTTCGCTTCAAACATCCATACTTTCTCGTCTTGGTCGATACCCAGGTCAAAACCGATTTCTCCAAGGAGGTGCTGGTGATGGAACTCAATCGCTTCGGCCAGGGTAATCGCGACTTTTTTGGCGTTTTGCAGCACTTCGTCGGATCTGTCGCCAAAGGTCCGGCTCAATGCCTGTTCAGGAGTAAGGAGGGAGCCGCCATTCTTCAGGTGGGTCGTTACGCTGCCGCGGCCAGCCTTTTTGGCGCCGACACCGACAACAACCCATTTGTTGCTGCCGTTCTTATGCATGTGGAAGCGGAAGTCAATCGGGCAGTTGTCGATTTCGACCAGCCGGATTCCCTGCTGAATGACATACGTTTCCAGGGTCCGACCATGTCTGGATTTAAGCATCCGCATTAAGCTGTTGAAGTTGCTGAAACGAAGCAGGACGTTGCCGCCTCCCTTGCGGTAACGGGCGAAATATCCCCTTTTCGGGAGGTAAGTCAAACGATAGATGCCTTTACCCAAGCTTCCTGCGGAAGGCTTATAGTACAGAAACTGATGCCTTTCAAGCATATCCTTGATCCGTTCCGGGGAAGGGTTGATATGGGATTCGGGCACGTACCGGTTCACCGTGTTGTCGTCTTCAAGCAGGCGGTAGATGTCGGATTTGTTGAAGAAGCTCCAGTTAAAAAACGGGATTCTCTTGCGTGTAAGCCGCTCTCTGAGCTGATTGATGGAAGAGGAGGTTTCCGCTTTCCGGCTCGGGAGGCGGTTGTAGACGACATCGGGCAGCGGAACGGTTTTACGGTAAAAGGTGCCGTTGTCGTTCAGAAAATAGCCCCGGACCGTCTCTTGCTGCCAGTTGATGTCCTTGGGCGTAAAGGCGAAAATATACGACTTCCTTTTCCCCTCGCGGAGAAGCTGTTTGATAAAATTCGTCCGGGAAGCGAACGGCTGCGATGGCGACGTGCTGGGTCCATCCGAGAGCACGCCGATCAGAGGACCGAGCTGGACTTCGTCCTCCTGGAGGTTTCTCAGCATGACCCCGCCGGCGTTTGGAACGTGGATGCCGCTTCGGACACCGGAGCTGAGGAACAGATGCTTACCCGTCTTTTTTATGGGCTTAACGGTTGCGTTAACCATGTCTTTTCCCAGACGGAGCTGAATATTCTTTTTGCCGGACAGCTTGAGGCTTTTCATCAGCGAATTCGAAATGTAGACGACTTTCTCGGGCTGCTGCGAAAAATGAACATTACAAAATGTCAAACTCATCAATTTACCCTCCTAAGTTGTCGAAGCAATAAATAGCGGGCATAACGGAGCGGATTTTCCGTAGCGAGAACATCGCTGCCTGGTTCCCCAATGTGCCGGAAGGAGGTGCGCCCCGGTTTGGAATTGACTTCAAGCAGCCAGATTCTCCCTTTCGTATCAATGCCAAAATCGATACCCAGTTCTCCGAGCCGGCCATAACGGCTTTCCAGAATCGGCGGAATCTTCTCCGACAGATTATGAAGACGATCCCTTATGTGTTCTGCCCGGTCAGCCCCGAATTGTTCGGTCAGAAAAGGCAGGACAGACAGAGGTTTTCCTCCGCCGTGAAGGTTTGAGGTAATGCTGTCCGGGTTGCCCAGGCGCAGCGCCATGCCGGTATGCATCCACGAACCCGTTTCATTTTTTTGCATCAGCACTCTTACGTCAAAAGGGGCGCCGTCTGCGCTGTACAAATGCAGGAAGGGCTGAATCAGGTACGAACGGTCCCCGGTAAACCGCCGGATCCATGCCAGGCCCAAGCGCGTATCGTCGAAACGCTTCACAAACGGCAGGTTGCTTGCGCTTCTTCCCCGGATCGTCAGAGATCCGTCTGCGGCATGGCGCGTGACGCGAAGCGTATTTTTTCCCTGGGATCCGCTCATCGGCTTCATGAACAGCTCGCCGTCATATTTCTCCAAGGAGCGCAGCAATTGGCTGCTCCCGCGATAGACGGCAGTCGGGGGAAGAAACGGCAGCAGGCCGGGCTCCTTCCGGAGCACTTGGTCCACATGCCCTTTCCCGGGAAGTCCTCGAGACCACAGGATCCACCTATTCCCTGCAGGGGCGTCCGCCAACAGCCTCGCCGCTGCCCGGTATTCGCTGCCTCGCTGCGGAAAACAGCGGTCGTAGACGATATCCGGAAAGGGGACCGTGGCAGCGTGCCACTCCCCATTGCTGAAAATATATCCCTGGATGCTCTCCTGTCCCTTCGGCACGCCGTCAGGGCAAAAAACGACAACCTGAATACCGTATTTCCTGCCGGCCACAGCCAATCGGCGGGCGTATCCTTCTCCCGAGAAGGGAGGGGAGCCCGGTGTAGAGGAACTTAGGATCCCAATGGTTCCGAGTGTGGTTGTTTTCATCGCGTCACCTCCTAAAACCCTGACAAGAAGGCGCAGTATTCCAGCAGGCGTTTGACGGAAGGCCTTATTTTCTGTTCATGGAGTGGCGTATTGTCGTTTTTGGAAGGCTTGGAATTGACCTCGAGCAACCATATTTTACCGGAGGTATCCATAGCCAGGTCGATGCCGAGTTCGCCGAAATGGGCGGGCAGCAGCGCATCCAGGCCTTTGGCGATGTCCAGCGAAGCCCGCTGCAGCTTGGCGTGTGCGGTGCTTTTCACGGCCGACGGGAGGGCGCAGCGGTTCACAGCTTCCGTTACGGTGCTGAGGGTTCCGCCTCTGGCGAGGTTCGAGACAAAATGGTTCCCGCCCGCGATCCGGGCTACGACCGAGGTCACGCTCCATTTGCCGAGCCCGTTCTTTTGGACGAGCGCACGGAAATCGATGGGCCGTTTGCTGTGGTCGATGAGCGTCAAGCCCTGCTGAATTTGGTAGCGGGTGCTTTTCATCTTTCCGGAGACGTTGGTAAATAGTTTGTTAATGTTGGGATAGCTTTGTTTTTTGGGTCCGCCCACTGATGTTGCCAAAGTTTGGTAGGTGCCGTCAGACTGCCTGGAGATCCGGATGATCCCTTTGCCGAGGCTGCCCCGCACCGGTTTCAGAAAAACAACCGGATACTGGGTGCACATCTTCTTCAGGATGGAATAGCCGGTCAGCAGGTGCGATTCAGGCATCAGCCGGGATAAGGAGGAGTCCTGCTTCAGCGTGTCGAACACTTCATTTTTGTCCAAAAACTTTTCGTTGAATATGTGGCTCCCGTAGCGGGATTTTACTTCTTTCATAAAATGCTGTACGCTAGGTTTATTCTCCATTTTGCGTGTCGTCAGGCGGTTATTGATGACATCTGCGATAGGCATCGTTGTCTGGCGCCATCCGCCGTCATAGATCCAGCCCTGTATGCTGCTTGCACTCTCGGTGATGTGATTCGGAGTGAAGAAGTATACGTATGCACCCTGCTTGCGGCAGGCGTTGACGAGTTCCCTGCAGAACATGGAAATGGAACCGAACGGCTTTTCCGGTGTGTCAGGATAATCCCGGCTGATCAGGACACTGATGAGCGGACCCAGCCTGAGCGTTTTGCTGGATGGGCTGTATGCCACTCGGAGCACGGGACGGGACGCTAAGCCCATTTTGCGGGCCAGTGGCTCGCTGATGCGCAGGCCGGAATATTTTGCTGCGGAAATAACGGTGATCTCTTGTCTAAAGGAACCAAAGGACAGCTGCAGAGGCCGGTCGGTGGGAATCTTCCACTGTTTGATCAGTCTCTCGCCGAGCATGACGGTGTTTTCTTTCACAATGCCCGGGCTGAACGTTTGGACCGGTAGCTTTTTTTTGGACATCGTGGATCTCCTTCCAACAACAACTTGATGTCTACAGGGCAGATAAGGAGCATCTGCAATATTGCATGTAATGCATCATATGAGGACATATATCCCTTGGTGATTGACCCACTTTTATAAAAACCGGGATTTCAGCCCTTCATTTTTTCGGAGAAGGTCGGATTGATAAGCTGTGAGCAAAGCAAAGGCTTGCGATTATCGCAGGATTCACTTCCGCGGGAGTCAGCGGTCCGTCTCCCATAAAACACGTCGATTGGTAACTGCCCAAATTTAAGGAGGAAATGACAACCTATGAACATTTATGACAAAGCGCACGATTTGGCCAAAGCCCTAAAGGAAAGCTCGGAGGTCCAGGAAATCAGCTCGGCGATGAGTCTGATTGAAGCGGATCCGGAGAGCAAACAAATGCTTGAGGATTTCCGCCAGCGGCAGATGGAAATTCAGCAGCGGATGATGTCCGGGGATATGCCATCCCAGGAGGAGATGGAGAAGATGGAGAAGCTCTTCGACGTGCTCAGCCTGAACCTGAACATCCGCCGGTTGTTTGAAGCGGAGCGCCGCCTCAGCACGATCATTGAGGACGTGAATAAAATCATTTCGGACAGCCTCCAGCATCTGTACGGGGGACAAAGCCTGTAGGTTGGACAAAACTTTTCTCATATTTTTGCAGACCCCTTCATAGAGTAGAAATATAGAGTTACCAAATGAAGGAGCTGCGATGAGATGAAAAAAAGAAGCAAACTGAAGCATTCCATTTACCTACTTCTCGCTCTGGCGATGCTGGTGTACGCTCTGCCCCGGATCAACTTCAGCGGCGGATGGACCTGGGCTTCCGGGTTCGGAGCGGCCTGGGCCGTGTTTGCCTTCCTGATAATCGGCTCGCACCTGCATTATTTGCTTGGGGTGGACGAAGAGAAGCAAAGAGCGCTGGAGCGCATCCGCAAGGCGAAGCTGCAGCAGTGGCAGCTGAAATGGCCGGAGGAAACACAGCAGCGCCAGGAAAATGTATAAATGCGATAAAAAGCTGTCTTGCGCAATGTTATTGCGTGGAGGCGGCTTTTTTTGCGTTGTTATTTTCCGGCCTCAACCATGATATAATAGTACAGTATGGTACAGATAGAAGCGTGGGGGTGTAACAGTTGGAGGGCCGCGATGAAACGATTACGAAACATGAGCAGCTGCTGCAGCATATCGAAGGACTGAAAATTGGCACCAAGATTTCGGTCCGCAAGCTGGCGAAGGAAATGTCCGTTAGCGAAGGGACCGCTTACCGGGCGGTAAAGGACGCCGAAAACCTGGGCATCGTCGTGACCAAGGAAAGGATCGGCACCGTCCGGGTCGAGAAGAAGCCGCGGAATATTTCCGAGCAGCTCACCTTCGCCGACGTGGTCGAGATCGTGGAAGGCCACATGATCGGCGGAGCCGATGGACTTAATAAACATCTGCATAAATACGTCATCGGCGCCATGGAGGTGGACGCCATGGCCCGTTACATCGACGCGGGCAGCCTGCTCATCGTCGGCAACCGCGCCGACGCGCATTCGCTGGCGCTGGAGCAGGGAGCGGGCGTGCTCATCACCGGCGGATTCGGAACGAGCCGGGAGGTCAAGGAGCTGGCCGACACGCTCGACCTGCCGATTTTTTCATCGCGCCACGACACGTTTACGGTGGCGTCGCTGATCAACCGGGCCATTTTCGACCGCCTGATCAAGAAGAAAATTATGATCGTGGAGGACATCGTCAACACCCGGGCCAAAATCCACGCTCTCAAGCTGTCGAGCACCGTGGCGGATTGCAAGGCGCTGGCGGATCAGACCGGACAGCTGCGGCTGCCGGTCATCGACGAGTGGAACCGGGTGCTCGGTATCGTAAACCGGAGCGATATGAAGGACCTGCCCGATGGGCAGAGCATCGAGAAGCTGTTGGTCCGCAATCCGGTCACGGCCGGACTGCAGACTTCGCTCGCGTCCGCAGCACAGCTCATGATGTGGGAAGGCGTGGACTTTCTGCCGATCGTCGACCGCAACCGCAAGCTGGTAGCGACCGTGTCGCGGAAAGAAGTGCTTCAGGCCATGCGCGACGCCCGCAAGCAGCCGCAGCTCGGCGAGACGTTCGACCATTTGATCTGGAACGGATTTGCGGATGAGCGGGATGAGGAGGGACGGCTCTTTTTCCACGGCTTTATTACGCCGCAGATGGCGACGGATCTCGGTACGATTTCGGAAGGCATCCTGACCACGGTGATGACGCAGGCGGCGCTGCGGGCGGCGAAGGATATGACGGGGAATGACTTTGTCCTGGATAACATGTCAACGTACTTCGTCCGCCCGGTGCAGATCGAGGATCCGGTGACCGTCATGCCGCGGCTGCTGGAGGCGAGCCGGCGGACGTGCAAGATCGAAATCGAAATGCTGCATGACGAGAGCCTGGTGGCCAAAGCTGTGCTGACGCTTCATTCTATCGAGCATGGATAACAGGTAACGGGTATGGCTGGATTGTCCATGGTCTTAGCCAGACATAAATATAACCGGCAGCATCTTTGATCAAAGATACGGCCGGTTATTTGTTGTGTGTGGCCCCGATGTTCTCCCGCACATTAAAGTTTGGGTCTTGTCCACGCTTGGAAGATTCAGGTTACTCTGCGCAATTGCAGCATCAGGTTCAAGCTTTCGTATCTGAGGATTTCATGCGGCTGAAATGTCCCCGATTCCGGATGCCCGCGAAAATATTGAACGCCCCGAGGACGAGGAACAGCCCCTCGATAACGACCGCAACGGTCGATCCATGGAAAATAAACATGCAGATCAGCGCAAGCACGACCAGCATCATTCCAAGGCAGATATTCATATTCGAGCCGTACAAGCCCCTGTCACGGACATCGGCGGAACGCCGCGCGCGGTAGCTGTAGTAAGCGGAACATAAACAGGTAATCACCAGCAGCGCAAATAGGCAATAGCGGATGACGGAAATCATCGAATGCTGCAGCTCCTTTACTGTCAATAACTTCAATATTCCTCATTGTATCACGATTTGCCGACCGAAGCGACACTTTGAGGCTCGATGTCGATCCAGATCTGAAGCACGCCCTCCGCCACCAGCATCGTCTTGATTTCGATGGAGTATTCCTTATCGCGCACCCTGTAAATTTTGCGATTGAGGAGGTTCCGGGCGATTTTGCTGTCCTCGTCGATATCGAAAATGTTCCGGCCCCGTAGCACCTCCAGATCCTCGGCGAGCTTGCGGATCACTTCCTTGACGATGACCGGATCGAGAGGAGGGTCCTGCTGCTCCGCGCGGATTTTGATTTCCTTGATCACGGTCTGCTGGTTGTTGTACTTTTTCAGCGTTTTGATGTCATCCTCGTACTGTTGGATTCGAAGCTCCAGGTCCTGATTGGACGCCCAAAGCATGTCGAAGCTGGAGTGGAACACCGAATTATACACGACGCTTCCGATAACGGCGCCCAAGACAAAGACAGCGGTCAGCTGGGAGAAATGGCGGTATCGGCTGAACGGAGGAATTCGCATCGGCTATTCCCTGCCGCCGCAAACCCATTTGACCAGCTCGCTGCCCATGTGGGCGCCGAGGAAGGCGAAGAGGAGAAACAGAACCTGCTTGATGGCGGGGGAGAGATTGCCTCCCATAAAATTGCTCTCGATGACCCGCATCGGATCGATCGTGCCGCCGATCGCCGCCGCCATCGCCCATATTTTAATCCGATCGGCCACCTCGAGCATGGTGTGTGTCGGTGATTGCAGCGAGATGACCGCACCGATCCCGCCGACCATCGCACCGCCCAGCACGATGCCGAAAGCGATAAAGAAATCCAGTATGGCTTTGGATAAAAACACGCTCATGATTCCCAGTCCTTTCCCAAGGAGGTCGGAAACGCCTTGTCCAGCGGTTTCCTTATTCCATTCTATGGGCGGTCCTAGGCGGATTATGATAAAATAATAAATAGTGCATGAAACGTTAAAAACCAGTGATCACTGCGGCGAAAAGGAGACGAGACATGAGTTCATTTGTGCATCTTCACGTGCATAGCGAATACAGCCTTCTGGATGGAGCGGCACGGATCTCGGACCTTGTCCGGCGAGCCGCGGAGAACGGAATGAAGGCGCTGGCGCTGACTGACCACGGGGTCATGTACGGCGCGGTGCCATTTTATAAAGCCTGTGTGGCGGAAGGCATCAAGCCGATCATCGGCTGCGAGGCCTACCTGACGGCCGGTTCCCGCAAAGAGCGCGGCAGCCGCAAGGATCAGCCGATCTATCACCTGATCCTGCTGGCCAAGAACGAGACGGGTTACCGCAATCTGATGAAGCTGTGCTCCATCGGTCATTTGGAAGGTTTTCACTATAAACCACGCATCGATATGGATGCGCTCGCGAAACATCATGAGGGCATCATCTGCCTGAGCGCCTGCCTCGGCGGGGAAGTGCCCCAGCATCTGCTGCACGGCCGGACCGAGGAGGCGCGCCGGGCGGCGCTGCGGTACCGGGACATTTTCGGCGAAGATTTTTACCTGGAGCTGCAGGACCACGGGCTGCCCGAACAGAAGCGGGTCAATCCGCAGCTGATCGAGCTCGCCCGGGAGCTGGACGTTCCGCTCGTGGCGACCAACGACGTCCACTATCTCGTCCGTGAGGATGCTTCCATGCAGGACGTGCTAATCTGTATCGGTACAGGAAAAACGGTAGAGGACGAGGATCGGCTGCAGATTCAGACGGACCAGCTGTACCTGAAGAGCGGCGACGAAATGGCCCGCTTGTTCCCGCATGTCCGGGAAGCCTTGGACAATACGCTCCTCATTGCGGACAAATGCAGCCTGGAGCTGGAATTCGGCCGGTCCATTCTGCCGGAATACCGCCCGCTTCCCGAGGGGCAGACGGCTGCCGAATACTTGCGGGCCCTGTGCCTGGAAGGACTGGAAAGCCGCTACAGCACGACCGGCCTTTGGGACACCGAAGAAGGAAAAAGAGACCTTCTCCAGCGCCTCGACTACGAGCTCGGCGTGATCGGGAGCATGGGGTTCAGCGATTACTTCCTCATCGTTTGGGATTTTATCGCCTATGCACACCGGCGGGGAATCGTGACCGGTCCCGGACGGGGTTCGTCCGCGGGCAGTCTCGTCGCATACGTGCTCCGCATCACGAACGTCGATCCGATCAAGTACAACCTGCTGTTCGAACGCTTCCTGAACCCGGAACGGGTGACCATGCCGGATATCGATATCGACTTCAGCGATGAGCGCCGCGACGAAGTAATCGAGTATGTGGCGGATAAATACGGAAGTGAACACGTCGCACAGATCATCACCTTCGGGACGATGGCCGCCCGCGCGGCGGTACGCGACGTGGGACGCGCCTTGAACGTATCGTACGGCGAGGTGGACAAGGCGGCCAAGCTCATTCCGAACGCGCACGGGATCAACATCCGCCGGGCGATGGAAATCAGCGACGAGCTGAAGAAGCTGTACGAGCAGAGCCCCAAAACCCGCGAGATGCTCGACATGGCCATGAAGGTCGAAGGCATGCCGCGGCACGCGTCGACCCACGCCGCGGGCGTGGTCATATCGCGTGACCCGCTGACCGATGCGGTCCCGCTGCAGGAGGGCAGCGAGCGAACCGCGCTGACCCAATATCCGATGGAGCAGCTGGAAAGCATCGGCCTGCTCAAAATGGACTTTCTCGGTCTGCGCACCCTGTCGATCATCGAGCGGTCCATGCGCTGGATCGGGGAAATGACCGGCAGCGCGCCGGACTTCGCGCAGGTTCCGGACAATGACCCGCTGACCTACGAGATGCTGGGGAGCGGGGATACGACCGGCGTGTTCCAGCTGGAGTCCGCCGGCATGCGGCGGGTGCTCAAAGAGCTGAAGCCAAGCGTATTCGAGGACGTCATCTCGGTCGTGGCGCTGTACCGCCCGGGTCCGATGGAGTTTATCCCGAATTTCATTCAGGCGAAGCATGGCACCATCCAGGTCGACTACCCGCATGACGATTTGAAGCCGATCCTGGCCGACACCTACGGTATCATTGTGTACCAGGAGCAGATCATGAAAATCGCCTCACTGATGGCGGGCTTCTCACTCGGGGAAGCCGATCTGCTGCGGCGCGCCGTATCCAAGAAGAAGCGGGAAGTGCTCGACCGTGAGCGCAGCCACTTCGTGGAGGGCAGCCTGAAGCAGGGATATACCGAAGAAGATGCGAACAAGGTATACGACATGATCGTGCGCTTTGCCGATTACGGTTTTCCGAGAGCCCACGCGGCAGCGTATGCTGTTCTGGCATTCCAGACCGCTTATCTCAAGGCGCACTATCCGGTGCAGTTCATGGCCTCGATGCTGACGGCCGTCATGGGCAGCCACCGGAAGGTCGCGGAATATGTGGTGGAGTGCCGCCGGATGAACATCAAGGTGCTGCCGCCCGACGTCAACGAGAGCGGCGTGCTGTTTACACCGGTGGCGGTAAGCGCGGAGGACGGACAGCCGGCCGAAGGGCCGGGGCATATCCGGTTCGGGCTGGGGGCCATCAAGAACGTGGGTACCCAGGCGGTGGAAAACATGATGCGCGTCCGGGAAGAGAAGCCGTTCGAAAGCCTGCTCGACTTCTGCCGCCGGATCGATCTGCGCGTCTGCAACAAACGGGTGATCGAATCGCTGATCCAGGCGGGCGCCTTCGATTCGCTGCCGGGCCACCGCGCGCAGCTGCTTGCCATGCTGGACGAGACCGTCGATGCCGCCGTCAAATGGCGCAAGGAACGCGAGGATCTGCAGATCCAGCTGTTTGATTTTGTCGAAACGACGAATTGGGAGATCGAATATCCCGACATTCCGCCGTTTTCCGTTTCCCAGCAGCTGGAGCACGAGCGCGATCTGCTCGGTCTGTATCTTTCCGGCCACCCCCTGGACGACTTTGATGAAGTATTGGACGAACCGGGCGTGGAGCGGCTGATGAACCTGGCCGAGGCGGCGGATGAAGCGAAGGTGGTCGTCGCGGGCATGGTCGTGTCGGTCAAGTCGATCACGACCAAGCAGGGCAAAGCGATGGCCTTCATGGAGCTGGAAGACCAGATCGAACGCTGCGAAGTGGTGCTGTTCCCTGAAGTTTGGAAGCGCAGCTCGAGCTATGTCGGCAAGGGCGAGCTGCTGGCGCTGCGAGCCAAGGTGCAGCAGCAGGACGAGGGCTTCAAGCTCCTCGCCGAGGAAGTGCTGCCGCTGGCCGGGGCCCCGCTTGCCCAGATGGTCAAGCGGAACCAGGCGCCAGCCGGCGGCAGATCCTTCGCCGCGGGGCCGGGGCCATCGCGGCGGCAGGGCGCGCCTGCGGGCCGCCCCGCTCCGCAGGCAGCCGCCGGCGATGCCGCCGCGCCGGCCGACGCACCGGCGCGCAAGGAGCAGGGCGGCGGTGCAACCGCCCCGGCGAAGGAACAAGCGCGCCGCCCCAAAACGGCGGAGCAGCGCGTCTTCGTTAAGATTTCGCCGGAAGCGGAGAACCCGGACCTGCTTGCCAGGCTGAAGCAGCTGCTTCAGGAGCATCCGGGTCCGGTGGCTACGGTGCTCTTTTACGAGCAAAGCCAAAAGCTGCTTGCGCTCAGCGACAACTATCGGATCAAACCGTCGCCCGAATTTTTCGAAATGATCGAAAACATGCTCGGCAAAGGGACGGTCCGGATTAAATAGAAGCACGGATCAAAGGGCGGCTGGCACAGCCGCCGGCAACAGTTCAATAGTTCAATGACCCTCCGGGCTTCTGCGGAAATGACACAGATTTTACGAACGTTTCCCGAGCCTCCCGCATACACTTAGGAACACCTAGGGACAACATTATCATGTGCCGCCCGGCTGCCTTGGGCAGACGCATCTTTTCGAAGGACCCGGGGGCGGGCGTGCCGTGCGGGAGGAATAAACATGTCATATGATGCAGCGATTGCCATGCTGAGCCGCAGGGGAGTCAAAGTCGGGGACATTGCCGATATCGTGTATAAACTGCAAATCCCGTACCATCCGGAACTGGAGATCGACGAATGCGTGGAGAGCGTGAACGCCGTCCTCGGCAAAAGGGAAGTGCAGTACACGCTGGTGACCGGGATGGCGCTTGACGAGCTGGCGGAGAAGAAGCTTCTTCCCGAGCCTTTGCAGGCGATCATGGAGGCGGACGAACCGCTGTACGGAGTGGACGAGACGTTGGCGCTCGGCATTACGAGCGTGTACGGCATGATCGGACTGACAAGTTTTGGTTTTTTGGATAAAGAAAAAATCGGTATTATCGATACTCTGAACAATAAAAAGGACGAGATCCACGTTTTTCTCGATGATCTGGTCGCCGGGCTCGCCGCCGCGGCATCCGCGAGGATCGCCCACCGGTACAAGGGAGCCAAGCAGTATCCGTCCGCTTCCGGAAATTCCGGGTTGTAACGCCCGAAGGCCTTGAACGAACCCTCTGATCGGCCTGCCCGCGTCCCATCACTTTGTTGCGGGAAAAAACGGAGTTATGTTATCATTACTCTATTATACGTGCTCAGAACATGAGATTAGGGGGTTCTGCAAGGAATGTGGACGGTCATCTATATCGCACCTACCGCCAAGGTAGCGGAAATGATCACGACCAAATTAACGGAAGAGGGATTTTTGGTTAAAAGCCGTCCGATCAATTTATCCAAGCAGCAGTTCGAGATTTTGGTTCCCTCTGGTGAGCTGGAGGAAGTCCAGGAAGTGCTTAATTCCATCTTGCATCCTTAATTTTTAAGGAAACAAAGTGACGTTTATAGAGGCAGAGTGAAGAGCGGCTGGGCAAATTAACGGCTGAGAGGTGTAGTTGTGTTTAAAGACTTGTTCCAGAAAAAAAGAAAGTACGCGACCATTCCTTCAGAACGTGTAGGAAGAGGCAGCGAGCCGGGTGAAGAAAGACCGCGCCGGGAAATTCCCGAAGGCTTGATGAATAAATGTCCAAAATGCGGCAGCATTCAATACAGCAAAGAGCTGGAGAAAAATCTGAAGGTTTGCCCCAACTGCGGACACCACATGCGTCTGAATGCGTTGGAACGGATCCAAATGACGCTGGACGATGCAGAATTTGAAGAGTTTGACAGCGGTATGGTATCGGTCGATCCGCTCCAATTTCCGGGATATGCCAACAAGCTGGAGCAGCAGGCGCTCAAGTCGGGTCTGCGCGAAGCGGTTATTACCGGACAAGGCACCATTGAAGGACTCCCGGTTGTCGTCGCTGTCATGAGCTTCGATTTCTTTACGGGAAGCATGGGTTCGGTCGTCGGTGAGAAAATTACCCGGGCGATCGAAATTGCGACCGAAAGGAATCTCCCACTCATTATTTTCTCGACCTCCGGCGGAGCGCGTATGCAGGAAAGTATTCTGAGTTTGATGCAAATGGCGAAGACAAGCGCTGCTTTGTCTCGTTTTAACGAAAAAGGCGGCCTTTACATTTCGGTCATTACCGATCCGACGACAGGCGGGGTTTCGGCCAGCTTTGCCACGCTCGGCGACATTAACATCGCGGAGCCGGGGGCTGTGTTCGGCTTTGCCGGACGGATCGTTATCGAGCAGACCATCCGCCAGAAGCTCCCGGATGATTTCCAGACGGCGGAGTTCAATTTGGCGCACGGACAGCTGGATTTGGTCGTCCACCGGAAAGAGCTGCGCCAAATGCTGTACAAGCTGATCGAGATGCATACCGTGAAAGGGGGATATTAAGTGGCAGGAGAATTGCCTTTTGAAAAGCCCCTTGTGGAAATGCGGCAGAAGATCAATGAGCTGAAGCAGTTCGGAGCGGACAAGGGTATTGATTTTAGCGACGAGATTGCGAGATTGGAAGAAAGATACGCCCAGTTGGAAGAAGAGGTGTATTCAAATATTACGGCCGCCCAGAAAATGCATTTGGCCCGGCATCATCAACGTCCCACATCACTCGATTTGATCCAGCTGATTTTCAGCGATTTCATCGAGCTGCACGGGGACCGTCTATTTGGTGATGACCTCGCGGTCATTGGCGGGCTGGCCAAGCTGAACGGGACTCCGGTCACCGTGATCGGCCAACAGCGCGGGAAGGATACGAAGGACAACATTGCCCGTTTCTTCGGCAGTGCGCATCCGGAAGGCTTCCGCAAAGCGCTGCGGCTGATGCACCAGGCGGACAAGTTTAAACGCCCGATTATCACTTTTATTGATACAAAAGGTGCGTATCCGGGTAATACAGCAGAAGAGAGGGGACAATCCGAGGCAATCGCCCGCAATTTACGGGAGATGGCCGCGCTGGGTGTTCCTGTTATTTGTGTGGTCATCGGCGAAGGTGGAAGCGGCGGTGCTCTTGCGATGGCCGTCGGCAACCGTGTGCTGATGCTGGAGCATGCGATCTATTCGGCGATTTCGCCGAACGGAGCGGCTTCGATCCTCTGGAAGGACGCGTCCAAAGCGGATCAGGCGGCCGAGGCCATGAAGATTACGGCTAAAGACCTGCTTGAATTCGAAGTGATCGAAGAGATCGTGCCGGAACCGAAAGGCGGAGCGCACCGGGATTATGAGGCGACAGCCGCTGCCATCAAGGACAGCCTGGTACGCCATCTGGGCGAACTGTCGGGACTCGACAGCAATGCGTTGAAGGAAGACCGGTATCAGAAGTTCCGCAAGATCGGCAAGTTTGCCTATGAACAATCTTCGCATGTCGGTGTGATAGATTAGTTCCATCTGGGCAATGATGTATTATGACAAACTTTCAAACTTCCTATACAAAACTTTCGTTTTGTAGTAAATTTAATCTTTGGATAAAGATATGTAGGGTAGAGAGACTTTAAAGAATAAATCGGAGGAAACCCAAATGCGTAAAACAAAAATCGTATGTACCATCGGTCCTTCCAGTGAATCGTTGGAAAACACCAAAAAATTGATTATGGCCGGCATGAACGTTGCCCGTTTGAACTTCTCGCACGGCGATTTCGAGGAGCATGGCCGCCGGATCAACAACATCCGCGAAGCCTGCCGCGAGCTTAACAAAACCGTTGCCATCCTGCTTGACACCAAGGGACCGGAAATCCGCACAGGCAAGCTTGCCGTGGAGCCGATCGAGCTGGTGCAGGATGAGTACATCACGCTGACGACCGAAGAAATTCTGGGTGACAAAGACCGGATTTCGATCACGTACAAAGACCTTCCTAGTGATGTGCAGCCGGGTTCGACGATCCTGATCGATGACGGATTGATCGGCCTGACGGTTGTGGAAGTTGAGGGCACTGAAATTAAATGCCGTATTGTCAATGGCGGTACGATCAAGAGCAAAAAAGGCGTGAACGTACCGGGTGTGGCGATTTCTCTGCCGGGCATCACAGAGAAAGACGCGAACGATATCGTATTCGGGATCGAACAGGGCATCGATTTTATCGCAGCTTCCTTCGTACGCAAAGCAAGTGACGTTCAAGAAATCCGCGAGCTGCTCGCCAAGCACAACGCAGAGCACATCCAGATCATTTCCAAGATCGAGAATCAGCAAGGCGTGGACAACCTCGATGAAATTTTGGAAGCGTCCGACGGTCTGATGGTTGCCCGCGGCGACCTCGGCGTGGAAATTCCGGCTGAAGAAGTACCGCTGGTGCAAAAGCACATGATCGAAAAGTGTAATGTTGCCGGCAAACCGGTCATTACGGCGACGCAAATGCTGGATTCCATGCAGCGCAACCCGCGTCCGACACGCGCCGAAGCGAGTGACGTAGCGAACGCGATCTTTGACGGCACGGATGCAATCATGCTGTCCGGGGAAACGGCTGCCGGTAAATATCCGGTGGAATCCGTTCTGACGATGTCCCGCATCGCCGAGAAGGCTGAATCCGCGCTGAACTACCGCGAGATTTTCCTGAAGCAGCGGATTGCCCAGGAAACGACAATTACTGAAGCGATCAGCCAATCGGTGGCGATTTCCGCACTGGATCTGAACGCCAAGGCAATCATTTCTTCGACGGAATCCGGCCATACGGCACGCATGGTATCCAAGTACCGTCCGGAAGCACCGATCATCGCAGTGACTACGCAGGAGCGCACGCTGCGTCGTCTGGCTCTGACTTGGGGCGTTACACCGGTCCCGGGCAAGACTGCTACATCGACGGATGAAATGTTCGAGAACTCCTTGAAGGGCGGCCTGGAGTCCGGTCTCGTAAAACCGGGCGATTTGGTTGTTATTACTGCAGGGGTTCCGCTGGGACAATCCGGTTCGACGAACCTGGTGAAAGTCAGCCAAATTCCAAACGAATAAGAGGACTGCGGCGCAAACCGCCGCTAGCCTACAGATAGATCCATTTCATAGAAAAGCCTGTCAGGATTCACTCCTGGCAGGCTTTTTTTGCTGATACCGGGCAAATTTCAGAAGCAGGCATCCCTTATGTTATACTAAACTGAAGGACATTAATTACAGCAAGAAAGGGAACAGTGGAGGATGGGAAAAGATAACGGCATTCAGCTCAGCCGCTGGTTTACGACGTCACTCCGGGTACGCTATCAGGAAAGCGACAAAATGGCTGTCGTCTACCATGCGAATTATTTAAACTGGTTTGAAATCGGCCGGACCGAAATGATCCGCGAATTGGGCATTACTTACCGCAGTATGGAGGATGAGGGCTTGTTTCTGCCCGTCACAGAGCTTGACATGAAGTTTGTGCAGCCGGCGCGCTATGACGACATGATTACCATTTTTACGAGAATGACGCGGTTCACCAAACTGCGGATTGACTATATCTATGAAATTCGAAGACTATCCGAACAGGAGCAGGCGACGTTTGCCGGCAGCGGGTATAAGATCGGCGAAGAACTGCCTGGAGAAGTGCTCGTCACGGGTTCGACGCAGCATGTGTGGCTGAACCGGGACTGGCAGCCCGTAAGGCTTGACAAACACTCGCCTGCGCTGTATACGGCCCTGTCCAAGTCGATTACAGGAGGAGAAGCATGACCGCGTTCAGAAAATGGCTGCTGGCCCTGATCATTATCGTTCCGGTGGTCGAAATATTCGGCTTCGAATGGGTGGCTACCCGGGTAGGAGCGGCCAATACGCTGCTGCTGACCATCGTCACCTCCGGAATCGGCATGCTGATGATGCGCTTTGAGGGGCGCAAGGTGCTGGAGGATTCGCGGGCCAAAATGAATTCGGGCCAGGTTCCCGGCCGGAGCATGGTGGATGGCTTATGCGTGTTTATCGGAGGGATGCTGCTTGTCCTTCCTGGCTTTGTAACGGACCTGATCGGGTTTACGATGGTATTTCCGCTGACTCGGCCCTTGTACCGCTATGTCATTTTGAAGTGGATCGAGCGGAAGATGAAAGACGGAAACATTAAGATTTACCGCCGTTAGCGGCAGGAGAGCATACCTGATAAAAAATTGTTTATTTGGCTGATAAAACAATTTGATGTTTTCTGTCACCTTGTAATTGTTCACATAGACGTCAAAATACTTTATGATAATATATGGTTCCATTACTTGGCGATTAGTGTCAGGTAGAGTAGCGGACAACGGTTTTGCGGGTTCCGAACAGGAGAGTACAGCCCGCCCGGTTCCGCGTTAACGGCATTATGGCACGGCCTGTCTGCTGTGGATTGCGTCGATGGACGTTTTTCTTTTCAGTAAAATGTAACTGTTTTCACGGTTCATGCATGTTGTTAAAATTCCGTTATACGAAGGAGAGATGTACGATGACAGCTACCAAAGGTCTGGAAGGAATTGTTGCCGCAGCTTCTTCCATCAGCTCGATTGTCGACGGTGTGCTCACATACCGCGGTTATAACATTGATGACCTGGCAGCGAACGCGAGCTTCGAAGAAGTGGCATTCCTGCTCTGGTTCGGAAAACTGCCGAATCAGGACGAATTGAGTCGTCTTCAGCAGGACCTCAGCGACTATGCCGCAATTCCGGATGCTTTGATCGAACAAATGAAATTGTACCCTAAAGATATGAGCACGATGGCAGCTCTCCGTTCCGCCGTATCGGCCCTGGCGCTGTACGATGCGGAAGCCGACGATATGAGCCGTGAAGCCAATGAGCGCAAGGCGATCCGCCTGCAGGCGCAGCTCCCTACGATTATTGCGGCTATGGCCCGCCTCCGCAAAGGCCAGGAGCCTGTCGCACCGAAAGCAGGCTTGTCGGTTGCCGAAAACTTCCTGTATATGCTCAGAGGTGAAACACCTGAGGAGACTTCGGTGAAGGCTCTCGATCAGGCGCTCGTGCTGCATGCCGACCATGAGCTGAACGCTTCGACGTTTGCTGCGCGCGTAACCGTGGCGACGCTTTCGGACATCTACTCCGGCGTAACATCGGCGATCGGCGCATTGAAAGGCCCTCTGCACGGCGGTGCCAACGAGGCGGTCATGAAGATGCTGAACGAAATCGGAAGCATCGACAAAGTTGAGCCTTACATTCAAGAGAAGCTCGACAATAAAGACAAAATTATGGGCTTCGGCCATCGCGTTTACAAAAACGGGGATCCCCGCGCCAAGCATCTGCAGAAGATGTCCCGCGAGCTGGGTGAAATGAAAGGGGATACAAGCCTGTACGAAATGTCCGTCAAAGTGGAGGACATCGTGACTGGCCAGAAGGGGCTGAAGCCGAATGTGGACTTCTACTCCGCTTCCGTATATACTCAGCTTGGCATCGAGCAGGAGCTCTTCACGCCGATCTTTGCGATCAGCCGCGTGTCGGGATGGACGGCGCACATTCTGGAACAATATGAAAACAACCGCATCATCCGTCCGCGTGCCGAATATGTCGGCCAAACGGATCAAAAATATGTTCCGATTGAGCAGCGTTCTTAAGGTATAATAGAAAAAGGGGGAACACCGTGAACGATCAACCCGGGCACGGGCGGTTCCCTCTGGCTTTGTGCTTGTCCCGGCAGAAATCTGATGCCCGACGAAAACTATAAGGAGGAATTTATTCATGAAACTCGAGAAATTTGCACTCCCTACCGAAGGTGAAAAGATTGAAATAACGAACGGCAAGCTGCAGGTTCCGAACAATCCAGTTATTCCGTTCATCGAAGGCGACGGCACCGGCCGCGACATTTGGAGAGCTTCCAAGCGCGTTCTGGATGCGGCTGTTGAGAAAGCTTACAACGGCGAGAAAAAAATCGCCTGGTATGAAGTATTTGCCGGTGAAAAAGCCTACAATACATACGGGGAGTGGCTGCCGAACGATACGCTCGAAGCTATCCGCGAGTACATTGTAGCAATCAAGGGACCTTTGACTACGCCGATCGGCGGCGGTATCCGCTCCCTGAACGTGGCCCTGCGCCAAGAGCTCGACCTGTACGTCTGCCTGCGTCCTGTGCGCTACTTCAACGGCGTGCCATCTCCGGTTAAGCATCCTGAGCTGGTCGACATGGTCATCTTCCGCGAGAATACGGAAGACATCTATGCAGGTATCGAGTACAAGGAAGGCTCGGAGGAAGTGAAGAAGGTCATCAAATTCCTCCAGGAAGAAATGGGCGTTAACAAAATCCGTTTCCCTGAAACTTCCGGTATCGGTATCAAGCCGGTATCTTCCGAAGGCTCCAAGCGCCTCGTTCGCGCTGCAGTAGAATACGCCATCAAGCACGGCCGCAAGAGCGTGACGCTCGTTCACAAAGGCAACATCATGAAATTCACCGAAGGCGCCTTCAAAAACTGGGGTTACGAAGTGGCTGAACAGGAGTTTGGCGATAAAGTGTTCACTTGGGCGCAATATGACGTCATCAAGGAAAAAGACGGCGTAGACGCTGCGAATGCCGCTCAAAAAGCCGCTGAAGCCGAAGGCAAAATCATCATCAAGGATGCGATTGCCGACATCGCTCTCCAGCAGGTGCTGACTCGTCCGACGGACTTCGACGTGATTGCAACCCTGAACCTGAACGGTGACTATCTGTCCGACGCCCTTGCTGCCCAAATCGGCGGTATCGGTATCGCTCCAGGAGCGAACATCAACTATGTGACAGGACACGCGATCTTTGAAGCAACGCACGGAACAGCTCCGAAATACGCGGACAAAGACGTTGTGAACCCGGGTTCGGTTATCCTGTCCGGCGTTATGCTGCTTGAGCACCTGGGATGGCAGGAAGCGGCTGATCTGATCTACAAAGGCATGGAAACGTCGATTAACAATAAGACGGTAACTTACGATTTCGCCCGTCTGATGGAAGGCGCTACGGAAGTTAAATGCTCCGAGTTTGCTGACGAAGTTATCAAAAACATGTAGGGGAGAGATCCGATCATGGCCTTGACTCGTAAAAAGATTACCGTTGTGGGTGCCGGTTTTACCGGTGCCACGACGGCGCTGATGCTCGCGCAAAAGGAACTTGGCAACGTGGTGCTGCTGGATATTCCTCAACTGGAGAACCCAACCAAGGGCAAGGCGCTGGACATGCTGGAAGCGAGTCCTGTTCAAGGCTTTGACAGTCAGATCATCGGTACCTCGAATTACGATGATGCGGCTGGCTCCGACATCGTGATCATTACGGCCGGCGTTGCCCGCAAGCCGGGCATGAGCCGTGACGACCTCGTGAACACCAATGCAGGCATCGTTAAATCGGTCTGCGACAACGTAAAACGCGTCGCGCCGGAATCCATCGTAATCATCTTGAGCAATCCGGTGGACGCCATGACGCATGTCGCTTACAAGACACTCGGTTTCCCTAAAAACCGTGTGATCGGCCAATCCGGCGTTCTTGACACAGCCCGCTACTGCACGTTCATCGCGCAGGAGCTGAACGTCTCCGTCGAGGATGTGCGCGGCTTTGTGCTTGGGGGCCATGGCGACGACATGGTGCCTCTCGTGCGGTATTCCAGCGTCGGCGGTATTCCGATCGACACGCTGATATCGCCGGAGCGCATTCAGGAGATTGTGCAGCGCACCCGCGTCGGCGGCGGCGAAATCGTCAACCTGCTCGGCAACGGCAGTGCGTATTACGCCCCGGCAGCCTCATTGGTGCAAATGGCGGAAGCCATCCTCAAGGACAAGAAACGGATTATTCCGGTCATCGCGCGCCTTGACGGCGAATACGGCTACCATGACATTTTCCTAGGCGTACCGACGATTCTAGGCGGCAGCGGCATCGAGAAAGTTTTCGAGCTGGAGCTGACGGCCGAAGAGAAAGCGGCGCTGGATCAATCGGCCGATTCGGTCCGCAATGTCATCGCTGTAGTGAATGTATAAGCGGGACCATTCGTGTCCAAACTTTGAACAAGAAAACCTCTAATGTGTGACAACCATGGAGGTTTTCTTTTCTTTTCAAAGGTTTATAAGTATAATGAATGTTATGGAAACACAAGCACGCGGGGAGGAAATGGAATGACCACTGTGATGTTTTTCGTACATATTTTGGGAGCGTTGGCTCTCGGATTCTATCTGGTTCTGCCATTCGTTGTAGGTAAAGTGGCCGGTTTGTCACTCCCTGCTCAGGAAGGCAGCGCGGCAGCGATCCGCAGCCTCAATACGTTTGCTCAGGTAGGCCTTGTGATCCAGCTGCTGACAGGCGGCTATCTGATGAGCCAAGGCGACTATTCCGTGCCGTGGATGATCATTATTGTCATCCTGCTGCTGGCGCTCGGCGCAATCAGCGGAATCATGGGCAAGCCGCTCCGTCTGGCGATCAAGGGCATTCAGGAAAAAAGGGATATTTCCGTAGAAATGGGGAAAATTCGTACGCTCAGCGCCCTGCTGGCGATCTGCCTGTTGATCATGACTTTCTTCATGGTCTACAACCACATTATTTAAGTAATAGGTTCTAACGTTTGAAGATGACTCCGCATTGCGGGGTCATCTTTTTTTTGAGAATAATGACCATGGGCTGCTTTTTCTTGATGGAGAGCGGTCTTCTGCTGTTTAACTCCGGGGGCGATGTGGTAAGTATCAACGGTAGAGAATAATCCATCCGTCATATGCCATCCTAATACGGAATGTGATGGCATGTGCACCGATGAAACCCATCCGTGAAAGGAGAATGAATGATGTCAGGAAATTCGCAATCGCAATCTAAACAGACTTTGCCTCCTCAGCATCAGAATCATCAGCCGGGGACGGAATCGGAAATGAACCCTCTACCGAAATACGAGCCCAAGGATTACAAAGCCGCGGGCAAGCTGCAGGGCAAAAAGGCGATCATCACCGGCGGCGACAGCGGAATCGGCCGTGCGGTGGCCGTAGCTTTCGCTAAAGAAGGTGCCGATATCGCGATCGTATACCTGAATGAGCATGGGGACGCCGAAGAAACGAAGCGCCAGATCGAGCAGGAAGGACGCAAATGCCTGCTGATCCCTGGCGATATCGGAGACGAGTCTTTCTGCAAAAACGCCGTCAACCAGTCGGTACAGGAGCTGGGCGGACTGGATATTCTAATCAACAACGCGGCGGAGCAGCATCCGCAGCAGAAAATTGAGGACATTACGAAGGAGCAGCTCGAAAAGACGTTCCGTACGAACATTTTTGGCATGTTCTTTATGACCAAGATGGCGATGCCGTATCTGAAGAATGGCAGCGCGATCGTCAACACGGCCTCTATTACGGCCTATAAAGGCAATCCGACGCTGATCGATTACTCCTCGACGAAGGGCGCAATCGTCAGCTTCACGCGCGCGCTGTCCATGAACGTGGTGGAGAAGGGCATCCGGGTGAACGCGGTTGCTCCGGGGCCGATCTGGACCCCGCTCATTCCGTCCACGTTCGACGCTCAGCAGGTGAGCCAGTTTGGCGCGTCGCAGCCGATGAAGCGTCCGGGTCAGCCGGAAGAGCTGGCGCCGGCCTATGTCTATTTGGCGTCGGATGACTCGTCTTATGTCAGCGGACAGGTGATCCACGTGAACGGCGGCGAAGTCGTAAACGGCTAAGCCGAGCGGAACGTTAAAAAAGGGCAGCGATGCCTTGAAACGTCTGGCAGCCGCAGCCTGTATTTGGATCGGTTGTTATCCATAGGGATTGACTTCAAGCATCCCTTGAACAAAAGGTTGTACCCGGAGTCTCTTTTTCCGGGTACAACCTTTTTTGGTGGTGGTGTCAGAGGGCCGCTTCATTCCGGACTGCTACCGTGATTTCCATCGTCGGCAGTGTCGGCTGGATTACTGCCGCCTTCATCGTCGGCGGACAGCTCATCCAGCGACATTTCGAAGCTCGGCGCCATATTTTCCAGGAAATAATCCGCCTCGGCGAGCTTCATCTGGCGGATCTTCGCCAGTGTCTGCTCCTTGGCGGCGGCGAATTCCCGGTTGCCTGCGGCAACCTCGCGCGTGCACTTCAGGTACGCGTCCAGCCGGTCGGCGGCTTTGACATAGAGCAGCAGCTCGGACTCCTGTTCATCCACCGTATCCGGATGAAGGAGGGGGCCGTAGACCGCCTGCAGCTCCGGAGGCACCATGCCGGCGAGGCGCTCCGCGGCGATCTGCTCCATCTCGCGGAAGCTTCCGAGGAGCCGCGGGTTGTTATGCTTCACCGGCGTGGCGATGTCGCCGGTGAACACCTCCGCCGCGTCGTGAAACAAGGCGAGGGACGCGGCACGGTCCGCGTTGAGCTTGCGCCCGAAGAAGACGTTGCCGATATGGCAGAGCATATGTGCGAGCAGAGCGACGTGATACGAGTGCTCCGCCACATTTTCCGGCGAGGTGCTGCGCATCAGGCTCCAGCGCTGGATATACTGCAGACGGTACATGTAAGCGGAAAAATGATAGTTCAACGTTCGGTTCTCCTTTCGAAGCTGGATAGATTGAACTCAAGATTTGCATTAGACTTCCTGTTGTAAAGGCCCAGCAGAGGCCTATAATTTCATTTTTTTTGTTCATCCTATCTGGATAATCCTATTATATCCGGGAAGAGGCACCCCGGAACAGGGCTGTCCATTTTCCACTGGTCAAAGGGCGGGATTCACGTTAGGATTAGGAATAGAAAAGAGGAAACTTGAGGATAAAGGAAGGGACCCATGAAACCTTTTCGGATCAGATTGACGCTGATTCTTATGGTGATGATCGGCGTATCCATGCTCGGGGCAGGCATCACGATGGCCCAGGTGTTCAAGAAATCGCATATTACGGGACTTGAAGAGAATATGGTCCGCGAAATAAAACTGCTCAGCACGACGTTTGACTTTATGCCGATGCAGGGGGCGGATGCGGTCAGCTATTATACCGGCGAAGCCGGGAAGCTCGGCAAGCTGACGGAAGCGCGGGTGACCTTTATTAAAAGGGACGGCACCGTGGTCGGCGATTCGGAGAGCAATCCGCTGGAGATGGACAACCACAGAAAGCGGGAGGAGGTTGTGACGGCTTCGAAAGAAGGGGTGGGGCACGCCATCCGTTACAGCGATACGCTCCGTCAGAATATGCTGTATGTGGCGGTGCCGGTGACTTCCGGCGAGAATTTCGACGGCTTCATCCGGCTGTCGGTCAGCCTGAAATCCGTCGATGAGGGTGTCCGGAACGGCTGGATGGTCATGGCCGTCGGCCTTGTGATCCTGTTTGCCGCGGCTGCCTTGATCAGCTACCGCATCGCATCCGGGATGACATCGCCGCTGGAGAAGATCACCCGGGTGGCCAGACGCATTTCGCAGCAGGATTACGACGCCCGCGTCGACCTGCGCAGAAAGGACGAAATCGGCCTTTTGGGCAAGGCGATCAACGGGATGGCCGACAGTCTGCAGACACAGCTCAAAACGATCCAGGACAATGAGGATCTGCTGCAGAGCGTGCTCGACAATATGACCGGAGGCATTCTGCTTGTGGATGCCGAAGGGAAGATCGCGCTGGTGAATCCGGCTGCCGAGAATATGCTGAGCGTGAGTGCCCAGAACATTACCGGCCGCTCTTATGATGAGCTGAAGCAGTACTACGAACTGACGAAGCTGATCAAGGAAGGGATCTCCGAGCGCATCGAAATCCACGAGGAGCGGAAGGTCTACATTCCGCAGGAAACGATCCTCCGCATGGACGGGGTCCCGATGTTCCGGGAGCAAAGCGGCAAAGAGTTCAGCGGCATGCTGTTTCTGCTGCAGGACGTTACCGCGATCCGCAGGCTGGAGAATATGCGCAGCGAATTTGTGGCCAATGTGTCCCATGAGCTCAAGACGCCGGTGGCGGCGGTCAAGGGCTTTGCCGAAACCCTGCTGAACGGCGGCGTCAATGACGAGAAAACAGCCAAGTCGTTTTTACAGATCATTTTCGATGAAAGCGAGCGGCTGAACCGTCTGATCAGCGATATATTGGATTTGTCGAAAATCGAATCGAAGCAGTCGCCGATGGATTACGCTCCCGTCGACGTGTCCACGTTCTTTGGGACGATGATGGAGACGCTCGGCACGGTCGCCAGGAAAAAAAGGATCACGCTGCAGACGGACATTCCGGATGAATTGTTTATCGAAGCGGATGAGGACAAGCTTCGGCAGATTTTTATCAATCTGCTCTCGAACGCGATCAGCTATACCCAGGATGGCGGTAGAGTCGAGCTGTCCGTACGCGATCAGCAGGACGCCGACGGGAACGAACAAGTCGTATTCGCCGTTTCCGATACCGGCATCGGCATTCCGAAGAAGGACCTGCCGCGGATCTTCGAACGCTTTTACCGGGTGGATAAGGCAAGATCGAGAAGCTCGGGAGGAACCGGGCTGGGGCTTTCGATCGTGAAGCATCTGGTTGAACTCCATCACGGAGCGATTTCCGTGGAAAGCGAGCTCGGCATCGGCACCACGTTTACCGTTAAGCTTCCGATGCTTCAGGAACCGGACGGATTGTAAACGGGGGAAATGGAATATTCCTCCTTTTCGTTAGAGACAATAGGCTTATCTTTTCGAAAAAGGTAAACATTATGTATTCTTTTACACAGCGTTAACAATCAGATGATAAGATGTTGCTTGTCAGCATTCATTCATTTGATACAAGAAACAGGGGGACCGGTGAATATGACTCAACGATTGTTGGTAATCGAGGATGAGCCGACGCTCGCCAGATTACTTTCGTACAACTTGACGCAGGAAGGCTACGATGTCACGATTGAAGACCACGGCACGTCCGGGTACGAGCGGGCCGCCCATGAGCCTTACGACCTCATTATTTTGGATTTGATGCTGCCGGGAATGAATGGATTTGACATTTTGAGCAAACTCCGCAGCAAGGGAATGGAGACGCCGGTGATTATTTTGACGGCCAAAAACGCGGAGGAAGAGGTCGTGCAGGGCCTTAAGCTGGGCGCCGACGACTACATTACGAAACCGTTCGGGGTCTCGGAGCTGCTGGCGCGCGTAAGCACAGTGCTTCGCAGAGTGTCCGGTCCCGGAGAGGAAGCGGCGGCCGTTCCGGAATCGCCTACCTCAGCCATCACGCTCGGACAGCTGGAGATTTATCCGGAGAAATACGAGGTGATGCTGGGCAGTACCAGCATTAATCTGCGGCCGAAGGAATTTGAAGTGCTGCTGTACCTCGCCCGCAAACCCGGTGTTGTCCTGACCCGGGATGATTTGATGAACGCGGTGTGGGGCTTTGATTACATCGGGGGTCAGCGGACGGTGGATGTGCATGTCAGCTCCCTGCGCAAGAAGCTGGAACTCGACCCCGAATCCGTTCATATCGATTCCATCCGCGGCGTTGGCTATAAGCTGGTCGTCAATAAAAAAAGAAGCTCTCATCCTGTGGAATAAAAGGAGAGAGCTTCTTTTTTTGCATGCATTAGACCTAAGGAACTAGTTCTTTGATCATAGGTTTACATACAATTTACATTGTCCGCATATTCTCTTAACGCTCGGGAGGTATGATGCGGCTAAAGACTAGAGAGCCGAAGAGGGGGAGGGCCATAGTGTCCACACTGTACGCCGATCTGGAACAAAGCATTCGTGCAAATGGAAACCCAGCTCAAGAAGGTAACGCCTCCGCGCAAGGCCATACTGAAGCAAGCACGCAAGAGGGAGGGGATTCCGGGGATCGCCCCACGCCGGCGGAATACTGCCGTATGGTTCCGCTGCTGGACGCCCAGACGAGCTGCCGTGAAGTTCTGGAGCTGATCAAGGAGCAGCCGGATCTTCCCTGCGTGGTCATCGGAGGGAAAGAGGGCGAGCCGTATGGGCTGGTCATGCGGGACACCTTTTACCGGAAGCTGACCGGCCGGTTCGGTGCCGATCTGTATTTTGCCCGTCCGGTGGAGAGATTTGCGGATATGCAGCCCCTGATCGCCGACATTGGAGCCGATCCCGGACTGCTGATCCAGCAGGCGCTGGACCGACCCGAATCCCAATTTTATGACTGTGTCATTTTGACGGAACACGGGCAGCTGGCAGGTGTGTTGACGGTCCTGGATTTGATGATCATGTCGGGCCTGCTCCAGACGGGGGCTGAGCAGCGGCGCAGGCAGACGGTAGCGGAGAGCTTCAGACATGTCACCGGGATGGAGGAATCGCTGCAGCAGGTAGCGGAGGCGGCGAACGCTACGCTGATAGAATGCCGCCAGATGAAAGAATGGTCGCTGTACGGACGCAGCAAGCTGGATGAGGTCAGCCAGTCCTATTCCAATGTGGTAGAGCGGATGAACGCCAACCAGCATCAGGTTGCCCGGCTGATCCAGGATGTCGACACGATCTCGGCATTAAACCGGAGCATTTCGGAGCTGGCGGATAAAAGCAACCTGCTGGCCATGAACGCATCGATCGAGGCGGCGCATGCCGGCGAACACGGACGCGGCTTCCAGGTCGTCGCTGCTGAAGTCAGATCGCTGGCAGGACAGACACGGCAGCTGGCGGCGGATATTTCCGGACTGCTCGGAAGCATCAGCCGGCTGGCAAAGGAAACGGGAGCTTTAACCACGGCCGGAGTGGGCGAGATCACGGCCAGCGCGGAGCTGCTAGGCGAAGGAAGCCGGATGTTCGGTGAGCTGGAAAAGGCGGTCGAGCATGTAGAGGGGACCGGCGAAACCGTGAACCGGTTGGCGGGAGATACGGCCATGCGGGCCGCCGTCATCAGGCAGGAACTGGAAAAGGGAAGTTCTTTTGCTTAATATTGGATCTGCTAGTTTACACATTTTACACTGCGTTTACAATTGTGGGACACAGTATTTACATAACGGCATTACTATAGATAGGTGCCATATAGATGAACTGAACTTCATAGACCCTTTTTGAAAAAAGGAGAAGCGATTGTAAATGGAAGATATTATCGATATTGAGCAGTTGAACTTGTACTACGAGCAGTTTCATGCGCTTAAAAATATAGACCTGGACATTCCCGAGAAAACGATTACTGCCTTTATCGGCCCTTCCGGATGCGGCAAGTCGACCCTGCTGCGGACGCTGAACCGGATGAATGACATGATCACAGGCACGCATATCGAAGGCTCCGTCAAAATCGGTGGCAAAGATATTTACGGCAATGACGTGCACGTGGAAGCTCTTCGCAAGCAGGTGGGCATGGTGTTCCAGCAGCCGAACCCGTTCCCCAAATCGATTTACGACAATATTGCCTACGGCCCCCGTCTGCACGGCACGCGCGATAAGAAGGTGCTCGACGAAATTGTGGAGCAGAGCCTGCGCCAGGCTGCGCTGTGGGAAGAGGTTAAGGATTACTTGAAGCGTTCGGCCCTCAGCCTTTCGGGCGGACAGCAGCAGCGTTTGTGCATTGCCAGAGCATTGGCGGTTCAGCCGGACATTCTTCTGATGGATGAGGCGACCTCTGCGCTCGATCCGATTTCGACACTAAAGATTGAGGAATTGGTACAGGAGCTCAAGGAGACCTATACCATCGTTATGGTTACTCACAATATGCATCAAGCTGCCCGGATTTCCGGCCGCACGGTATTTTTCCTGAACGGGGAAGTCGTCGAAGCCGACGATACCAAGGAGTTGTTTACCAACCCGCGGGACTCCCGTACCGAAGATTATATTTCCGGGCGTTTCGGGTAACCGGCAGCAAGGTGAGCATTAAATATATCCTAGGGGGAACAGGGCAGCGATGATTCGGAGAAAAGAGTTGGATCAGGATTTAGAGGTACTGCGCACGTTGCTTCGCCAGATGGGCGCGCATGTGGTGCATGCTTTGGAAGAGGCGGTTATCAGCCTGAAAACGCTCGATGCGGTGAAGGCACAGCAAATCGTCAAGGATGACGCCAAGCTGAACGCGATGGAAGAGGAAATCATGGACATCGGTTCTCGCCTGATCGTCACCCAGCAGCCGGTAGCCAAGGATTTGCGGAGAATTCTCGTGGCCTTTAAAATTTCGAGCGACCTGGAGCGCATGGGAGACCTTGCCCTGGACGTTGCCAAGGTGACGCTGCGGCTGCAGGGGCAGGAGCTGATCAAGCCGCTGATCGACATTCCACAAATGGCTGATCTGGTGCAAGTAATGATCGAGGAGTCTATTACGTCTTATTTGGACGAAAATACCGACCTTGCTTATAAAATGGCCAAGGACGACGATCAGGTGGACCAATTCTACAGCCGGATCATCACGGAATTGTACGGCTATATCGCCTCGAACCCCGAGACGCTGTCACAAGCGATGCTGCTCACACTGGTTGCCCGGTACATCGAGCGGATCGCCGATCACGCCACGAATATCGGGGAGAGCACGGTGTATCTCGTTACCGGCCGGCGTCCTGATTTGAATCAATAGCATCATCATACATGAGATCAAGGAGCTGACCCGCACAGGCGGGAAGCTCCTTTTTTGTCGTAAAGGAATTGTCAGAAATTACGCTTAGGAGATTTGCGGTTAAACGGCCTAATTTTTTCTCGAAAAGGGGCGTGTATGGTATCATAAATGAAGGACGTTTGATAAAGGGAAGGTGCCCAATGAACAAGCTGATTTTGATAGATGGAAACAGTATTATTTACCGCGCATTTTTCGCAATGCCCCCGCTGACGAACACCAAGGGTCTGCATACGAATGCTGTGTACGGATTTACGAATATGCTTCTGCGTTTGATCGAAGACCATAAGCCGACGCACATGATGGTTGCGTTTGACGCCGGAAAAACGACGTTCCGCCACGAGGGCTACCAGGAATACAAGGGCGGAAGGGAAAAGACGCCGCCGGAGCTGTCGGAACAGTTCCCGCTGCTCAAGGAGCTGCTGCAGAGCTTTGGCATCGCCCAATATGAGCTGAGCGGTTATGAGGCGGACGATATCATCGGGACCGTCTCCCGCATCGCCGAGGAGGAAGGGCAGCAAATTCTCGTCGTGACCGGGGACAAGGATATGCTGCAGCTGGCTTCGGACCATGTTCAGGTGGGCCTGACACGCAAAGGGGTAACGGAAATCGAAACCTACGCACCTGAGCAGATCAAGGAGCGTTACGGACTGACCCCGCTTCAAATCATTGACCTGAAGGGCCTCATGGGGGACCCGTCGGATAACATCCCGGGAATTCCGGGCGTCGGCGAGAAGACAGCGCTCAAGCTGCTGCACCAATTTGGATCGGTCGAGGAAGTGCTGGCCAATACGGCCGAGCTGAAGGGGAAGATGAAGGAAAAGATCGAAACCCATTCGGATGACGCCGTTCTCAGCAAGAAGCTGGCGACCATTTACCGCGAGGTGCCGCTGGACAAGTCGTTTAACGAGATGGTATTCCCGGGCTTGAAGGAAGAAACGGCAGGGCCTGCGCTCGCCAAGCTGGAATTCAAATCGCTGCTGGAGCGGTTGTCCTTCCATGCGGACGGTAACACGCACTCGGATGAGGAGCAGGCCAAGGCTGCTGAACGGGAGATCGAGGTCACTGTCGTTGACGGCGAAAATGCGGACGAGCTGGTCGCTGCATTGGACGCCGTGCAGCTTATTCATGTCGAGACCAGCGGAGAGAACCCGCATCACGCCGACGTGATCGGAGTCATTTTCTCCGCCGAGCCGAAGCATTACTACGTTCCGTTCGAGCGAATGAACGAGTCTTGGGCGGAGCCGCTGCGGACGTGGCTGGGGAACCCGGATGTTCCGAAACGGGGATATGACCTGCACCGCACGGATCTGGCGCTTCACTGGAAGGGAATCGCGTTTGCCGGGGCGTCGTTTGATGTGCAGCTGGCCGCGTATTTGCTCGATCCGACGGAAGCCAACCAGAATGTCAACGCACTTGCATCCAAATACGGGCTGACGGTGCTGGCGGCGGATGAGGACGTATTCGGCAAGGGCGCAAAATACAAGGTGCCGGAGCTGGACGTGCTGAGCGGGCATCTGGCCCGGAAGAGCGCCGCGCTGCTGGAGATCATTCCGCTTCAGGAGAAGGAGCTTGCGGACAATGAGATGAGCTCGCTGTTCCATGACCTGGAGATGCCGCTGTCGCGGATTTTGGCGGACATGGAGAAGCAGGGCATCGCGGTCAACAAGGACGATCTGAAGGCGCTCGGAACGGAATTCGAGTCCCAGATCAAGTCGCTGGTCGAGCAGATTTATGAAATTGCAGGCACCGAGTTCAACCTCAACTCGCCGAAGCAGCTGGGAGAGATTCTGTTCGTCAAGCTGGGCCTGCCTGTTGTGAAAAAGACCAAGACCGGCTATTCCACTGACGCCGAAGTGCTGGAGAAACTTGCACCGTATCACGATGTCGTACGCCTGATTTTGCAGTACCGGACCATCGCCAAGCTTCAGTCGACGTATGTGGAAGGCCTGCTGAAGGAAATTTCGGAGGAAACGGGCAAGGTGCACACGTATTACCGCCAGACGATTGCGGCTACAGGGCGCCTAAGCAGCCAGTTCCCGAACCTGCAGAACATTCCGATCCGCCTGGAAGAAGGACGGAAAATCCGCAAGGTGTTCGTGCCATCCGAACCGGGCTGGTACATTCTGGCCGCCGACTACTCGCAGATCGAGCTGCGGGTGCTGGCCCATATCTCTGGGGACGAAGGCCTGAAGGAAGCCTTCCTGCACGATATGGACATCCATACGAAGACGGCCATGGACGTGTTCGGTGTTAAAGCCGAAGACGTTGACGCCAATATGCGCCGGTCCGCCAAAGCGGTTAACTTCGGTATCGTGTACGGCATCAGCGACTATGGTCTGTCCCAGAACCTGAACATTACCCGGAAGGAAGCGGCCCAATTTATCGATCAATACTTCGACGCCTTCCAGGGTGTTCGCAAATATATGGACGATATCGTCAGAGACGCCAAGCGCGACGGTTATGTCACCACGCTGCTGGAGCGCAGACGGTATTTGCCGGAAATCAATGCGAGCAACTTTAATCTGCGTTCCTTCGCCGAGCGGACGGCGATGAACACGCCGATCCAAGGCACTGCCGCCGATATCATTAAGCTGGCTATGGTTCAGATGGATGCGGCGCTGGCCAAAGAGAAGCTGAAGAGCCGCATGCTGCTTCAGGTGCATGACGAATTGGTATTCGAAGTCCCTGAGGACGAGCTGGAGCTCATGAAAAAACTGGTGCCGGAGACGATGGAGCATGCGCTGGCCCTGTCCGTACCGCTCAAAGCCGAAGTGAGCTACGGAGTCAATTGGTACGAGGCGAAATAAAGGGCTCCGTAAGCGCCCGTAATCAGGTTTTTACGGGGGCCCCGCGGAGTACTTGAGCAGGCTTCGAAGAAAAAGCGCCGCTTTGTGGGGTTGTCTTACGCTATAATAGAGGTTGAGGTGAAGTCATCATGCCGGAATTGCCGGAAGTCGAAACAGTCAAAAGAACACTCAATCAGCTCGTGAAGGGCAAAGTGATTGACCGCGTTAGTGTGAACTTGGCGCGGATCATTCAGCGCCCCGATGATATAGATCAGTTTGCGTGGATGCTGGCCGGACACACCATTGAAGGTGTGGAGCGGCGCGGCAAATTTTTGCGGATCCTGCTGGACGGGCTCGTGCTCGTCTCCCATTTGCGGATGGAGGGACGGTACGGGGTATACCAGAGCAGCGATCCGGTGGAAAAGCATACGCATGTCATTTTCCACTTTACCGACGGCACCGAGCTGCGGTACAAGGATGTGCGGCAGTTCGGAACGATGCATTTGTTCCAGCCCGGAGAGGAATTCCAGCTTCCCCCGCTCTCCAAGCTGGGATTGGAGCCGCTGGATCCGGCGTTTACGCTGGAACGTTTCAAAGAAACGCTGAAGGGGAAGAAGACCAAAATCAAGGCTGTCCTGCTCAACCAGGCATATATCGTCGGCATCGGGAATATTTATGTGGATGAGTCGCTGTTTCGGGCGGGCATTCACCCCGAGCAGCCGGCCGATACGCTGACGGATGGGCAGCTCGAAGCGCTCCATCAGGCGATTGTAGCCACGCTCGCCGAGTCGGTTGAGGTGGGGGGATCGTCCATCAAGTCTTATGTCAATGGACAAGGTGAGATGGGTATGTTCCAGCACCAGCTGAAGATTTACGGCCGGCAGAACCAGCCGTGCGTAAATTGCGGGACCGCGGTGGAGAAAACGGTCGTTGGCGGGCGCGGAACCCATTTCTGCCCTTCCTGCCAAACCCTGAAATCGTAACAATTCGAACTGGGCGTGCACCCCTTTTTTGTACCCTCCATATACTGAGGTAGAGATATCTTATGAAGCGGGGCTTCCGAATGCCTGATCCATACTGCAGGCTTTTTCGGGGCACCGCTTCTGTCACAGGGAGGGAACGGGGTGCTCAGTCATGTTCTTGCACTGCTGCTGCTTGCGTTAGCATTAAGTTTGGACAGTTTTGGTGTCGGCATTACATACGGCCTTCGTCAAATGAGGATTTCGCCGTTATCGATAGCGATTATTTCTTTATGCTCCGGGGTCATCATCTATGTGTCCATGCAGGTGGGTGTGCTGCTGGCCCAATTCGTATCCCCTTCGATCGCCTCCATCATTGGAGCGGTCATCCTGATCATTATGGGCTCTTGGTCGCTTGTACAGATGTGGATCCAGAAGGAGAAGAGCGGGGAAGGCAAAGAAGTCTTGGAAGCCAAAGACGCAGAGGTCGCCAAGCAGGCTAAAGACGCCCAAACCAGCGGGATAGGGGGGCATGGCTTGCAAAGCTCCGGCGGAGAAGGTACACTGGACCCTGCCCAGCATGAAGCACCTGAACAGACGGTGTTTTCACTGGAAATCCGGAAGCTGGGCGTCGTGATCCGTATTTTGCGGACGCCGTCTTCCGCTGATATGGATAAGTCGGGCAGCATCTCCGGATGGGAGGCCATGTGGCTTGGTATCGCCTTATCCCTGGATGCGTTCGGCGCGGGTCTAGGCGCGGCATTGCTCGGATTTTCGCCGCTGCTGACCGCCGTCGTGATCGCTCTCTTCAGCGGCACCTTTTTGGTCGTCGGAATGAAGACGGGTCTGCGCTTTGCGTCCCGAACGTGGATGCGCCGGTTTACGGTGCTGCCGGCAATATTATTAATTGTAATGGGAATAATGAAGCTGTTATGAGGTGAGTTAAGGATATGAACATCGGGTTAACCGGAGGAATAGCGACAGGAAAAAGTACCGTATCCGCCCTCTTAGTCAGCAAGGGGGCGCTGCTTGTTGACGCCGACGTCATCGCCCGGGAAGTCATGCTCCCGGGTCATCCGGTTTTGGCGGCGGCCGTTGAGCATTTTGGACAAGCCATCCTCCTTCCGGACGGAACGCTGGACCGCAGACGCTTGGGGGATATCGTGTTTCGCGATCCCGGCGAGCGCAAAGCTCTGAACGATATTACGCATCCTGCGATCCGTCAGGAGATCAGGGAGCAGATGCAGACCTTTGAACGGGAGCACCCGGACCGCCTGGTGGTGGTGGACATCCCGCTCCTGTTTGAATCGGGTTTGGAAGCGATGTTTGAGCAGGTCCTGCTGGTCTATGCCCCGTTCGAGGTTCAGGTGGTACGCCTGATGGAGAGGAACCGGCTGACGAAGGATGAAGCGGTCGCGCGGATTCGTTCCCAAATGGATATCGAAGAGAAGAAGAAGCGGGCCGACGTTGTGATCGACAACAGTGGACAACCTTCCGAGACGGAGCGCCAAGTGGATGAATTTTGGAACCGGAAGGGCCTGCTATGAAGTTTTTACGCAAAAAAAGAGTGCTTCTTCTGTTGTTCTTAGGATTTGTCGTCATCCTGTTTTTTAATACGAACTGGATGTCGTGGTTTTACCCGATTCATTATAAAGAGAACATTCGTGAGCAGGCTGAGCGTTATGACGTCGACCCGTTCCTGGTGGCTTCGATTATCCGGGTGGAATCCAATTACAAGCTGGGCAAGGAGTCCAAGAAAGGGGCTCTCGGCTTGATGCAGCTAATGCCGGATACGGCCAATTGGGCGATGGAAAAGGCCAAGCTTCCCGAGGTGACGCTGGACCATATTAAGCATGAGCCGGAGGCCAGCATCGAAATCGGCACCTGGTATCTCAAAACGCTGTCGGAGCAGTTTAAAGGAAACCGGATTGCCGTCATCGCCGCATACAACGCGGGGCCTGGTAAAGTGGATGGTTGGCTGAAAAGAGGCGTATGGGACGGGACCTACGACTCGGTCAAAAATATTCCCATTGGGGAAACCCGGCACTACGTTCAGCGGGTCATTTATTACTACAATCAGTACACGCGGATTTACAGCGAGTTTTAAAGGAAGCACTGTTCAATCGCTAAACATAACAAAAGAAGCATTGGAGAAGCTAGGTTAGCGTCTCCAACACTTCTTCGGGTATCAAACCGAATTAGAATTGACCAGCCAGTTGTTGTTCAGCCAGGGTCACCAAACGTTTAGTGATAAGTCCCCCGATCGAACCGTTCTCATATGCAGTCATGTTGCCTTGGTATCCGTCTTGTGGGATGCTGATACCCAGTTCTTGAGCGACTTCATATTTCAATTGGTTCAGGGCTGCGGTAGCTTTAGGTACTACCAGGTTGTTGGAGCTGTTGTTGTTGGAAGCCATTGTTGTTCACCTCCTCGCTGTTTGTAAATGTATTATGTCTCGAAGCTCAAAAGTTCATTACTCTTTTTGAAAAGTTTTTGTTGGAAATTTAATACATTTCGGTGAGGCGGCAAGTTAATCCCTGACGGGATAAGGGTTTGCGGTATTCGGACCCTGTGAATGTTCGTGATTTTGTTCTATATACACCGTGATTTGCAAAGGAAGGGAGTTTACCATGAAATGTCCGTACTGTGATTATGCCGGCACGAAAGTGCTGGACTCACGGCCCGCTAACGAAAATAAATCGATCCGCCGCAGGCGTGAGTGTGAGAAGTGCAGCCGGCGCTTTACCACGTTTGAGATGGTGGAGGAAACGCCGCTGATGGTCATCAAGAAGGATGGAAGCCGGGAAGAGTTCAGCCGGGATAAAATCCTCCGCGGCCTGATTCGCGCCTGCGAGAAGCGCCCGGTATCCGTGGAGCAGCTCGACATGATCGTCTCCGAGGTGGAGAAATCACTGCGCAACACCGCCGTGGCGGAGGTGGAGAGTCGCCAGATCGGCGAGCTGGTGATGGAGCAGCTGTATCCCGTGGACGAGGTGGCTTATGTCCGCTTTGCGTCGGTTTACCGCCAATTTAAAGATATCAACATGTTCATGAAAGAGCTGAAGGGGCTGCTGTCCAAAAATACGGTGGAGGACTAACCGTAAGGGAGCACACTGCTTGGCCGGTCTGTACAGAGGATGGGAACCACCCGAAGAGCAAAAGGGCCTTTCATGGCTCTTTAAGGGCCCTTTTGCGTTGGTGGTGGCCATGGCATGGGAGCATAAGGCTGAACACTTGCGTGAGCTCCAAAATCTTTTTTGAATTTTATTGTTGACACATGCATAAATCTTTGATAAATTATAAGAGTCGCTGATACATAATAAATCAGTAGAAAATCATAAGGGGCCTTAGCTCAGCTGGGAGAGCGCATCGCTGGCAGCGATGAGGTCAGGGGTTCGATCCCCCTAGGCTCCATAGAAGAAAACCCTTGGGAATCAAGGGTTTTTTGTTTTTTTATTTTCAGTTTGGCTTAATAAAATTTGAAGTTGGGGACGAATTGGGGACAAATGTTAAGTTCCCTTAAAGTTACAAAATAAGTCAAGCGCTTGAAATTGGCGCTTGACTTATTTGGAATTGTTCAATTTGTGTCATTGCCTTGATGAAAAATAATTGTATTAAAAGCATTTGCAGCAAGCTTATCGGCTGACTGAAGTGCATGCCCATAAATATTCATAGTTGTTCTAATATCTGCATGTCCTAACCTGCTTGAAATTGTTTTGGCGTGGATACCTTGATTAATAAGTAACGTTGCAGATGTATGTCGTAAGTCATGAAAACGAATTGGCTTGAGTTTTTTTCTTTTGATAAAACGTCGAAGCCATGTCCCAGGAACTGTATGATAATATGGTTTGCCATTCCATGTTGAGAAAACAAAGAAGTGATTATTCATTCCTTCCCATTTATCACCTGCCTGTTCTTTGATGAGATTGGCATGATTTTGGTACTCCTTTAAATCGTTAATCAAGCCGTTTGGTACTGAAACTTTACGTATTGAATTCCTGGTCTTTGGCATCTTAATTACATTTTCACCATTGACATAACTCAGCGATTGTCTAACATCGATAACACCATCTTCAAGATTTATATGCTGCCATTCAAGGGCTAACAATTCACCCCGGCGTAAACCCGTGGTAAGGGCCAGAATTATCATAATTCTCCAATGAATTGGTTCGTCATTTAGTGCCTTTATTAAGAGGGTTACCTCATCTTCGTTATATACCTCAATATTAGATGTTGAAATTTTTGGCCGCTTTACTGATGAAACGGGGTTATCCTTAATAATCTTCCACTCAACAGCCCGATCAAGGACATCTTTCATGATTCGGTGAATGAATCGAATAGAAGTTGAAGTTAAACCACCGGTTTTACCATCCTTCCGTGCACCTTCCTGTTCAAGATCCTTTAAAAAACTGACAATATGTAATGGTTTGATTTCATTCAACTGCTTACCTCCGAATACTGGAAGGATATGGTTTTTTAACATGTGGGAGTAATTTTCAATAGTCTTAAGTTCCAAATGTTTATTAGCGTATTTATGCTTCCATTCCTCAATAAAACTGGAGAAAGTCATCTTTTCTGGGGCAATGTATTCTCCAGCTTCAACTTCAACCTGAAATTTGGCTAACTCCCTCTCTGCCTCTCTTCTCCCTGTTGCTTTAATTGTTTTAGAGCGCTTTATTCGTTTGCCTTCCGTGTCATATCCTGCTTCAACAATCAAACGATAAGAGTTTTTCCCTCTCTTTTCTATACTAGCCATGAATATCACCTCTAATAGCTTTATATAGAAAACAGTATTGTCAAATAATATAATTGGAATACCAGAAATTAATTAAGTAATATAATGAGTTTTTTATATTTTTGTCAACAAAAGAGTAGTGCCTTAAATTTAAAAACACTAACGTGCCAGGCACTTCAAGTTCATATTGTTAGAGCCTTTATAAAGATAGTGTTTTTAAAAAGAATTGGTGTCTATTCGCTAGTTGACATCAAACAATGCACAACTAATGGCTTCGTCCCTTGCATGAGGGGCGAAGCCATTAGTTGTTTTAGAGAGCAGTCACATAATGAAATACATCAAAATTCACTCCGCTTTAGATGTGCTGATGCACTTATCTCTGGAACAAGGTGGGGAATATTAAAGCGTCTCAAGTTGCTACCACAAATGTAGAGCTCTTAACTTCTCTCGCAGCCAATTACAAATGGTTCTTGCCGTCCCAATGGTTGAGAAATTGATTAGTAAATAACAAGGCATGTTATTCAAGAGAAGTTTCAGAAACAAGGAACAGGATTTAAGGCGATGATGCAGCAATCAGCCACTCTTCTGTGTTACTTACACTTTGGCAAGCACGTTAGGTTTGGAGAGTAACTAGACATTTGATAATTGCGAAGGGAACAAGTCTGTACGGATTTCTGTTAAATTGTAATTTGGTATCCAATATGTATTTTGTCGATGCACCTGATGCAGCAGCTTATCACATGTACTCATTCCCGTGTGTAATAATAAGGATTCGATTCGATGATAAGATACGTATTTTGTTCTTATTAATGTTATAGTAGAAACTCAGTGAAAAGTGATTTATATGTGATAGAAGTAAATAATTACATATTGTAGAGGGAATTCAATTTGCGTGAGTCGTTTGAAATGAAAGAAATAGGCAAGCGTTCTTTAGATTCTTTTTTAAGAAAAATAGGACTACCTTGGATAATATACAAAGTGACTTCCCCTATTGGGGTTTCTGGTTTGGTCATTTGAATACCTTCCCAAATTTCGGGTTTGCTCAGAAAATCTTGTCGCTCAAGGGATCAGATTATTCGAAATTATAAAAGTTAATATCAAATACAAATCGTTAACTTCCAATATTTTATTCTAATGTGTCCTTATGTTAAATTCGATATAAACATCATTTAATAACCTTTACAAAAAGGAGAATTGATAAGGATGGATTTTAAGGTACTGCCTATTGCGAACCCTCCAATATCTTCTTATGCTAATCATGCTTTTTACTTGTCAGTTTTATCCTGCTCGGATGACTATTTGGGGTGGTTTTTTAGTAATTATATTCAGTTGAAGTGTGTTGATTATAGGCGAGGTAGTATTTGGTTTGACTTTTATACACTTGATCCTGCATATCATTATAATCCTCTTCTAACGACTACCAGTCAAGTGCTTCAACGGGAAATGCTCAGTATAAGCGAAATTGATATAGTAGATTTTATTATTAATTGTATCGATGCAGATTTCTATGTTCACATTAATATAGATGAGTCTTACATACCACAATCTCCGAGATATAAACAGAGTCCATTTTTTCATCCAGTATTTATATATGGTTACAATAGGTTAAAACGTAGTTTTAATGTTAGTGGATTTTTTAATAATTATAAATATGAATCTGTTCTTGTTGATTTTGACCTTGTTAAACAGGGGTATACCAATGCAAAGCCTGATCATAATAATCTATGGATTAATCGTTTGCAATTATACAAAAAAAACCCATCATCAAGTTATGAATTTGACATAAACTGTGTTATCGAGGGGTTGAAAGAATATCATGGTTCAATTCCTTCTGATCAAAAAATTAGACATTTTGAAAAACCAGACCAAGAAGCTTTTTTTGGATTAAAAACATATGAATATTTAGAAGAATACTTAGATATTCATCAAAATAATACATATGGTGTTGATATTAGGCCATTTCACGTCTTGTGGGAGCATAAAAAGACAATGAATGCGAGATTGAATTATATGAATAGGTTTGGAACAGATCTTGACATTTTTATAAGTCAGTATGACTCATTAGAAAAAAGAGCTCTCGAGGTTAGAAATATGGTATTAAAGTATAACATTACTAGAGAATCTGGGATGTTAGCAAGGTTAAAGTGTTCTTTAAACAACATTTTTATTAAAGAAAAGAACATTCTTGAGGAAATGATTCCTGTGTTAGAAAGGTCAAAACATTATTTCGATAAGTAGTATAGGGTTACCCTGCAATCTGCACAACTTAAAAAACGTAGATTCTGTTTGCTTAGGAATGCAACTATAATTTGAGTCTGTAGAAATTTTTTTAGACAAGTTAGTGAGCCTTTTATGGCAATATGTAATTCTTGTTTTAAATTTTCGGCGATTATGGATATTGATATTCTTGTTCAGAATTCTTTTGCTTCATAAGATTTTATTTATAAAACTATATAGTGTTTGTGGGGGATAATAATTGTCGAAATATTTTGCTTTTCTGTCTCATACTCAAAGCCGGATCTTCTAGTATATATCAGTCATGGAGCAAAACACCGATCAATTAAATAAAAATTATTCCTCTCGAACCTGCAGGTCATGGAGCGAGTATGTGGAGAATTCCTATAACGAATTTGATGAAGTAGTCCGAGCATCGTTCAAATGATTCTTACTAAGTTGACAGGAGAATATCAGAGGTTCATAAATGAACTCTGGTGAAGAGAAATCATATTTGTTTAGAGTCCAATTATGAGATGGATTATCAATAATAACATATTGCGGAATCAGTTGTACTTGTGATTATTTAGATGCTAGATGGAGAAATAAAGAGAAATCACAACCTCTGAGATAGAATATCAATAATAACATATTGCGGTATCAGTCATACCCGTGTTTATTGAGATGCTATATGGGAAAATAAAGAAAAAATCCATAACCTCATGGATTGATTATTAGATATGTATATATTGCGTTATGCATTTGAGTTTATGATTTTGGAGATTTTGCCTGAGATTAATACTCAAAAATTACATATTTACTAATAATAAGCGAGTTAACTATACTGCTTGTATATAGTCAGAGTTTTCCAAGAGGAGGTTAGCTAATAAATGACTGCGCTTTCTTGAGATGTTCATTATATCAAATGCCTAAAATAGTTCATTTTGGCAGCGCTTTATTTTTGCTGGAGACGGGAAATAACGGAAACATAGAAGAGGTGTGGCATGAATAGACAAAGTTCTTTTACTCGGTTGTTAAAGTATATGAGAAGATATAAGTTACTATATTTTTGTTTGATCATTACAATGGTAGCGGGTACCTTTTTAGAACTCTCTGTTGCGTGGTTTTTGTCTCTTATAACAAACGCTGCTGTAAAAGGAGAAGTTGAGGCTTGGTCAAAATTGATTTTGATAGCTGTGGGAATTTTGCTTTTTATGGCCTTGAACTCATATATTGATACATACTTCAAACAAAAGGCATCTTTAAAGGTAAGAAACGACATTCGGCTAGATACATTAGATCATGCCTTAAGATTACCTCAATCGTATTACGATAAGAATCATTCAGGTGAATTGCTAGCTCGTTTTACAAGTGATAATCAAGCTGTAGGAGAAGCAAGTGGTAACATTATAATGGGTCTTCTTAAAAATCCGTTACTAGCACTTTGTGCGTTTATTTATTTATTGAACATTAATTGGCCACTCGCCTTGATTTCAATTTCAATAGGACCGCTCATGATATTGGCAGGGAAACTATTCGGTGAAGCTATGCGTAAGAAGAGCATCATTCTGCAAGAAGCAATTGGTACGGCGACCTCATTCTTGCAAGATGTATTGGGCGCCAGTGTTTTATATAAAATTTTTGGTCTAGAGAAGAAAATCTCGAAGCAATATCAACAGTATAGTACAAGGATTTCTGAAATCGAGCGGAGTCAAGGTAAAGTACAAGGGAGTGCAAATGCTATATCAGGAAGCATTGCAAGTCTCAGCTTTATTATTGCAATCCTAATTGCTGGCTTCTTTGTTGCAAAAGGGAACTTAGAAGTAGGTGCTATGCTCGCATTTGTTCAACTCATGAACTATCTAGTCCAGCCGTTTTCGCAACTACCCGCGCTTTGGTCAAATATGCAGCAAGCATTGGCTGGTGCTGAGCGGATCTTTCAAATCATTGATGCGCCTAAGGAATATGAAAAACTTCCGGAACAGGGTTGTGCAAAATCTTTTGGGTGTTTAACTGTATCTAATATTGGATTCTCTTATTCAAATTCTAAGGAAGACTTAGTTCTTAGAAACGTTCACTTTCATGTGAAAGCGGGACAGACAATAGCCATAGTAGGTGGTAGTGGGGGAGGGAAGTCTACATTATTTAAATTATTGCTTGGATTGTATTCTCCAACAAGTGGAGTGATTGAAATTGATAATAGAAATGTAGAGTCAATGAGCTTAAGGGAATATCGAGACTATTTCTCGCTTGTTCCTCAAGAAACAATTCTTTTCACAGGAACGATTAGAGATAATATTTTGGATGGTAACTTAGAGGCAGATGAGGCAAGTGTTATTGCAGCAGCAAAGAAAGCAAATGCTTATGATTTTATTATGAAATTAAGTGAAGGCTTTGATACAGCAATAGGGGAGCGTGGCAGTCGGTTGTCAGGTGGACAAAAACAAAGGATTGCCATTGCAAGAGCAATTTTACGAGATGCACCAATATTACTATTAGATGAGGCAACTGCAGCTTTAGATAATGAATCCGAGAAGATAGTACAGGATGCTATATCAAAACTAATGGTAGGAAAAACTACGCTTGTTATCGCACATCGCCTTACTACGGTTCAAAATGCAGATTTAATTTTAGTTATGGAAAACGGGAATCTTGTTGAACAAGGCACGCATGACGAGTTACTTCTAGCTGGTGGTCGATATCATTCTTTGTACTATACGCAATTAGAGGAAAATGAAGGTACTGAAAATATTATTATGGAAGCATAGCTACCATATTTGAATCGCATATTCTATAGTGGAATATTTTTTATTGTTTTTGAGTGTAATGCTTTTAAGTGCAGTACCGTCACGCTTACGACCTTGGGGGGACCTATATAATGAGTAATACGTTAACTAGCATGTTTCATGAAATAAAAACAATAACAGATAAAGGTATAACTTTTATTTACAGCGATAAGAAAGAAGAATATATGTCATATCATTCTTTTTATAAAAGAACATTACAGATTTTAAATCAAATTCAAAAGATAGGGCTAAAAGCAGGAGATGAGCTAGTTTTTCAAATAGAGGATAACAAAGAGTTTCTTTTATTATTTTGGGCTTGTATCTTAGGTGGTATTATACCTATTCCTGTTACTATTGGTAGTAATGAAGCGCACCGTTTAAAATTAATTAATATTATCAATGTATTGAATAATCCATTTGTTGCAACAACAAATAAGACTGCAGAGTATTTACGCCAAAATTCAAATGAATCATTTAGTCTATTTAATCTGATTAATGATCGAGTCATTATAATTGACAAGATTAATCTTGGGGAAGAATCGAAAGATCTATTTAATCCAGCACCCGATGATATTGCTTTTATTCAATTTTCCTCCGGATCGACTGGAACTCCTAAAGGAGTTATTTTAACTCATGAGAATTTATTCATAAATGTCACGGATATTATTAAAGGAAGAAGTATTTCATACGATGATTCTCAACTAAGCTGGATGCCTTTAACCCATGATATGGGACTCATTATGTGTCATATAATGCCTATTAAGGCTAAAATTGATCAGTATAACATGAATACAAACACCTTTATTCATCGACCATCTCTTTGGTTAAAAAAAGCATCGGAACACCATGTGACTATAATATCCTCACCAAATTTTGGCTATAAGCATTTTTTATCTTTATTTAAACCTGGTTCATCGATAGGCTGGGATCTATCTAAAGTTAAAACACTTTATAACGGTGCAGAGCCAATATCGGAATCACTTTGCGATGAGTTTTTTGACGCTATTGAACATACTGGGATTAAACGGAATATTGTTGCGGCGGGGTATGGCCTTGCTGAAGGTACAGTTGCTGTTGCAATTACGGGGCTTGGAGAAGACCTTTCAACATATTATTTAGATAGAGAATCTATTAGTATTGGGTCTGAAATAAGAGAGGTTTCAAAAAATGAGTTACATGTCAGTTTTGTTAGTGTCGGCGAACCGATGGAGCATTGTGATGTAAGAATATGCAACAACTCTGGAGAAGTGCTAAAAGATCGTACGGTAGGACATATCCAGATTAAAGGTAGGAATGTCAGCCAAGGATATTATAACAATTCGATAGAAACAGAACGTCTATTTACTTCGGATGGATGGTTGATTACGGGCGATTTAGGATTTGTTGATCAGGGTAGAGTAATCCCTACAGGTCGGTATAAAGATATAATAATCGTAAATGGGCAGAATTATTATCCTCATGATATAGAAAGAGTTGTAACTGATTTAAATCATGTAGATTTAGGAAAAGTAGTAGCATGTGGCGCATTTAATGAAGATTTGGGACAAGATGAAATATTAATTTTTGTATACTTTAAAAATAAGATTGAGGATTTCATTCCTTTAAGTATATCAATTAAAGAAAATATTGCTACATACATGAATATTTCTATAGCACACGTTATACCAATTAGAAAAGTACCTAAAACCACCAGTGGCAAGGTGCAAAGATATTTTTTATCAAATGAGTTTAAGTCAGGTATATATAAAAGTGTTATTCAGGAAATTGAATTACACAGCAAACAAGTAAATTTACCCCCAGAAGGAGTACTCGAAAATAAACTAGCTAGTATCTGGTGCGAAGTATTGGATCTGAAAGAAGTTAAACGATACGATCATTTTTTTGTTTTAGGGGGAAATTCATTAAAAGCTACACTTCTATCGACACGCCTACAAAAGGAGTTCGGGAAAATTTTTAGTGTTAGAAGTGTTTTTGAATTTCCTATACTAGCTTCTATGGCAAAGAAAATTGAAGAAGCAGGACATGGGAGATATTCATCTATTGCAAGAGTTCAAACGCAAGAATGGTATCCAATCACTCCGGCACAAAATCGGTTGCTTGTACTTAATGAAATAGATAAGGGGGGTATTGTATATAACATACCTCTTGTTATGGAGCTAAGTGGACCTATAAATATTGCACAAATGGATGAAGCATGGAAAGAAATAATAATGCGTCATGAATCGTTGAGGACTACTTTTGTCTGGATAGCTGGAGAACCAGTGCAGCGAATCCATAATGAACTAGATATCGAAATGATGCATGCAAAAGCAGCAGATGATGCTGAAGCAAAAGACATTGTCTCGGGATGGATACAACCTTTTGACTTGAATGAAGGCCCTCTTTGCCGAGTTGGAATGGTTCATCTAACGGATCAACGACACCTTCTATTCTTCGATATTCATCATTCCGTGTCGGATGGAACATCGATGGGAATCTTGATGAAGGAATTCATGTCCTTGTATCAGGGAGAGGAGTTACCTGAAGTCTCTGTACAGTACAAAGATTTTGCTGTATGGCAGCAAGAAGAGCATCAAGTAGAGGTTATGAACAAGCAAGAAGATTATTGGTTAGACATCTATGCTGGGGAAGTACCGGTACTAGATATGCCAACCGATTATCCGAGGCCGTTGGTGCGGGATTTTAAAGGAGATGCGATCCAATTCACGATTGAATCGGAATTAGGAGAGCAAATTCGTAATTTGGCATTAAAGACAGGAAGTACAGTGTACATGGTGTTGTTAGCAGCATATAACATCATGTTGTCAAAATACACAGGACAAGAAGATATTGTCGTAGGGACTGCCACGGCTGGGCGAACCCATGCAGATGTGGAACAAACCGTAGGTATGTTCATTAATACGTTAGCATTACGCCATTTTCCGGCTAAAGGAAAAACAGTCAGTCAATTTTTAGAAGAAGTTAAAGAACACGTTCTTCAAGCAAATGAGCATCAGAGCTATCCGTTTGAACGGCTAGTTGAGAAGTTGGGAGTACAGCGCGATGCAGCACGTAATCCGTTGTTTGACACGATGTTTATACTTCAAAACATGGATATTCCGAAGTTAAAGATGGGTGGAATTACAGGTCGTCCTTTTGGAGTAGATCATCGAGTAGCTAAATTTGATATGACTTGGGAAGCAGTAGAAGAGCAGGATGGCGCGATTGAATGTAACGTGGAATACAGTACATCGTTATATAAAAAAGAATCGATAGAACGCATGACCGGACATTTCATGCAGATCTTAAAAAAGGTAGTAGAGCAAGAGCAACTTCAATTATCTGAGATTGAAATAGTGACGGCAGAGGAAAAAGAACAGCTGGTATATGGGTTTAACCAAACGAAGACCGATTATCCAAAAGAAAAAACACTACATGTGCTATTTGAAGAACAAGTTGAGAAGACACCACATCATATAGCAGTAGTGAAGGACGATCAGTCCTTAACCTATGCAGAGCTTAATGCGCAAGCAAACCAGGTAGCGCGTGTATTACGCCGTCAAGGTGTAAAGAGAAACAGCATTGTCGGTCTACTAATGGAAAGTTCAATCGAAAGAATGATTGGAATGCTAGGGGTCTTGAAAGCTGGAGGGGCATACTTACCGATCGATTCGGCAGCGCCAATGGAACGTATTCAGCTCATTCTGGAGGATAGCGGAAGCAAGCATATTATCGTAGAAGATAAAGACGTTCTCAGTGAGATTACAAAAGATCAGGAAATATGGAGTTGGAAAGAGCTTCACCAATTGTATGTGGAAGAAGAGGAAAGTAATCTAGGTCATCTCAACAGTTCTTCAGATCCAGCATATGTTATATATACTTCGGGCTCGACAGGCGTACCAAAAGGAAACTTGACGATGCATTATAACGTGAGCCGGGTAGTAAAAGAGACAAATTATATTGAGATAACAGATGAAGACAATATTCTTCAATTATCCAACTTTGCATTTGATGGATCAACCTTTGACATCTATGGAGCACTTTTGAACGGAGCTAAGCTAGTATTGCTGGACCGGGATAAGATACTAGCGCCAGAGCGATTGGGTGAAGTGATTCAGAGAGAGGCAATAAGCACCGTGTTTTTAACCACAGCATTATTTAATGTGTTGGTCGATGAGAATATAGCGGCATTAAAAGGGATTAAACAGGTTTTAACTGGAGGAGAGAACCATTCAGCTGTTCATATCCAGAGAGTGCTTCAAGAAACGAATTGTAGGATCATGCATGTATATGGCCCGACTGAAAGTACGGTATTTGCTACAGCCTATGAAATACCTAGAGTAACAGATGAACTTAAAACTGTTCCTATTGGTCGACCACTATCGAATACGGAAATTTATGTTATGAATGGGGGAGAAATACAACCAATAGGTGTAGTTGGGGAACTATGCATAGCAGGCGATGGTTTAGTTCAGGGTTACATAAATCGACCAGAATTAACCGCTGAAAAGTTCGTAGCGAACCCATTTAAACCCGGGGAAAAGATGTACCGGAGTGGAGATTTAGCACGGTGGTTACCGGATGGAACGCTGGAATATATGGGGCGGATGGATCATCAGGTGAAGATTCGGGGATACCGGATTGAATGTGGCGAGATCGAAGCGCAGCTGTTGAAGCATGAATCGGTAAACGAAACGCTGGTGATGGCACGAGAATCGGAGGATGGCAGTAAGTATCTGTGTGCATATATCGTGAGCGAGACCCCGATAGATGTGACCGAATTAAGAAGACATTTAGAGAAGCATGTACCAAGTTATATGGTACCTGCCTATTTTATCCAGGTAGAGCGAATGCCACTCACTGCCAACGGAAAAGTAGACCGGAAGGCTCTGCCGTTACCAGCAGAAGGTTGGATGCGAGGAAATGAATATGTTGCTCCGCAAGGTGCAATGGAAGAAAAGCTTGCTGAGATCTGGAAAGAAATACTAGGGGTTAAGCAAGTTAGCCGAACAGATAACTTCTTTGAGCTAGGTGGTCACTCACTAAAAGCAACTCGCCTAATAGCACAGATAAGAAAATGTTTGCAAATTGAACTTGCAATCAGAGAAATATTCATTTATCAGACGTTGTATAGCATGGCAGAAATTTTAGGATATTCGGAGAAGGGGAGATTTAACTCAATAACGATAGCTCCGAAATTAGAATGGTATCCGACTACTTCTGCTCAGCGGAGAATTCTTCTGATAAATGAAGTAGATAAGAAAAGTATCAGTTACAATATGCCGGCTTTATTTGAACTTATTGGTTTAATGGATATCCAATTAGTGACTGACATCTGGAAAAAAATCATACAAAGACATGAATCACTGCGAACGTCCTTTGCATGGGTAAATGAAGAATTGATGCAACGTGTTCATCATGAGGTAGATATCGAAATGATGCATGCAAAAGCAGCAGATGATGCTGAAGCAAAAGACATTGTCTCGGGATGGATACAACCTTTTGACTTGAATGAAGGCCCTCTTTGCCGAGTTGGAATGGTTCATCTAACGGATCAACGACACCTTCTATTCTTCGATATTCATCATTCCGTGTCGGATGGAACATCGATGGGAATCTTGATGAAGGAATTCATGTCCTTGTATCAGGGAGAGGAGTTACCTGAAGTCTCTGTACAGTACAAAGATTTTGCTGTATGGCAGCAAGAAGAGCATCAAGTAGAGGTTATGAACAAGCAAGAAGATTATTGGTTAGACATCTATGCTGGGGAAGTACCGGTACTAGATATGCCAACCGATTATCCAAGGCCGTTGGTGCGGGATTTTAAAGGAGATGCAATCCAATTCACGATTGAATCGGAATTAGGAGAGCAAATTCGTAATTTGGCATTAAAGACAGGAAGTACAGTGTACATGGTGTTGTTAGCAGCATATAACATCATGTTGTCAAAATACACAGGACAAGAAGATATTGTCGTAGGGACTGCCACGGCTGGGCGAACCCATGCAGATGTGGAACAAACCGTAGGTATGTTCATTAATACGTTAGCATTACGCCATTTTCCGGCTAAAGGAAAAACAGTCAGTCAATTTTTAGAAGAAGTTAAAGAACACGTTCTTCAAGCAAATGAGCATCAGAGCTATCCGTTTGAACGGCTAGTTGAGAAGTTGGGAGTACAGCGCGATGCAGCACGTAATCCGTTGTTTGACACGATGTTTATACTTCAAAACATGGATATTCCGAAGTTAAAGATGGGTGGAATTACAGGTCGTCCTTTTGGAGTAGATCATCGAGTAGCTAAATTTGATATGACTTGGGAAGCAGTAGAAGAGCAGGATGGCGCGATTGAATGTAACGTGGAATACAGTACATCGTTATATAAAAAAGAATCGATAGAACGCATGACCGGACATTTCATGCAGATCTTAAAAAAGGTAGTAGAGCAAGAGCAACTTCAATTATCTGAGATTGAAATAGTGACGGCAGAGGAAAAAGAACAGCTGGTATATGGGTTTAACCAAACGAAGACCGATTATCCAAAAGAAAAAACACTACATGTGCTATTTGAAGAACAAGTTGAGAAGACACCACATCATATAGCAGTAGTGAAGGACGATCAGTCCTTAACCTATGCAGAGCTTAATGCGCAAGCAAACCAGGTAGCGCGTGTATTACGCCGTCAAGGTGTAAAGAGAAACAGCATTGTCGGTCTACTAATGGAAAGTTCAATCGAAAGAATGATTGGAATGCTAGGGGTCTTGAAAGCTGGAGGGGCATACTTACCGATCGATTCGGCAGCGCCAATGGAACGTATTCAGCTCATTCTGGAGGATAGCGGAAGCAAGCATATTATCGTAGAAGATAAAGACGTTCTCAGTGAGATTACAAAAGATCAGGAAATATGGAGTTGGAAAGAGCTTCACCAATTGTATGTGGAAGAAGAGGAAAGTAATCTAGGTCATCTCAACAGTTCTTCAGATCCAGCATATGTTATATATACTTCGGGCTCGACAGGCGTACCAAAAGGAAACTTGACGATGCATTATAACGTGAGCCGGGTAGTAAAAGAGACAAATTATATTGAGATAACAGATGAAGACAATATTCTTCAATTATCCAACTTTGCATTTGATGGATCAACCTTTGACATCTATGGAGCACTTTTGAACGGAGCTAAGCTAGTATTGCTGGACCGGGATAAGATACTAGCGCCAGAGCGATTGGGTGAAGTGATTCAGAGAGAGGCAATAAGCACCGTGTTTTTAACCACAGCATTATTTAATGTGTTGGTCGATGAGAATATAGCGGCATTAAAAGGGATTAAACAGGTTTTAACTGGAGGAGAGAACCATTCAGCTGTTCATATCCAGAGAGTGCTTCAAGAAACGAATTGTAGGATCATGCATGTATATGGCCCGACTGAAAGTACGGTATTTGCTACAGCCTATGAAATACCTAGAGTAACAGATGAACTTAAAACTGTTCCTATTGGTCGACCACTATCGAATACGGAAATTTATGTTATGAATGGGGGAGAAATACAACCAATAGGTGTAGTTGGGGAACTATGCATAGCAGGCGATGGTTTAGTTCAGGGTTACATAAATCGACCAGAATTAACCGCTGAAAAGTTCGTAGCGAACCCATTTAAACCCGGGGAAAAGATGTACCGGAGTGGAGATTTAGCACGGTGGTTACCGGATGGAACGCTGGAATATATGGGGCGGATGGATCATCAGGTGAAGATTCGAGGATACCGGATTGAATGTGGCGAGATCGAAGCGCAGCTGTTGAAGCATGAATCGGTAAACGAAACGCTGGTGACGGCACGAGAATCGGAGGATGGCAGTAAGTATTTAGCTGCTTACATCGTGAGCGAGACCCCTGTAGATGTGACCGAATTAAGAAGACATTTAGAGAAGCATGTACCAAGTTATATGGTACCCGCCTATTTTATCCAGGTAGAGCGAATGCCACTCACTGCCAACGGAAAAGTAGACCGGAAGGCCTTGCCGTTACCAGCAGAAGGTTGGATGCGAGGAAATGAATATGTTGCTCCGCAAGGTGCAATGGAAGAAAAGCTTGCTGAGATCTGGAAAGAAGTGTTGGGGATTGAGCAAGTGGGACGAACAGATAACTTCTTTGAGCTAGGTGGAGATTCCATTAAGGCCGTGCAAGTATCTGCGAGATTGCAGCGGCACGGCTTGAAGATGGAAATCCGAGACTTGTTCCAAAACCCAAGTGTAGAGCAGGTTAGTCCATACTTGAAAAGGCAGACTAAACTGAGTCATCAAGGAACTGTAGAAGGAGAAGTGGAATTGTCGCCGATCCAACAGTGGTTCTTTGAAGGACAACAGAAGGCACGCCACCACTTTAACCAGAGTGTGATGTTGTATCGCAAGGAAGGTTATCGGGAAGATATCGTACAGCAAGTGATGCAGCGTATGATGGAGCATCATGATGCTTTGCGCATGGTGTATGAGCAGACGGAAAGCGCGGTGCATCAGTTCAACAAGGGTACCCAGGAAAAGTTAATCGAAGTGCCTGTGATCGAAGTAAGAGGCCAAGGTCTGGAAGAAGTAGAGAAACAGGCCACGCGTATTCAAGAAAGTATCGACCTGGAAAAAGGTCCGATGATGCGGCTGGGGCTGTTCCGGGCAGATGATGGGGATCACTTATTAATTGTAATCCATCACTTAGTAGTCGACGGTGTATCATGGCGGATTCTATTGGAAGATTTCGCTTCCGGATACGCTCAAGCGCTGCAGGGTGAAGAGGTCAAATTCCAAGCGAAAACGGCATCATACCAAGAATGGTCAAGCCGGATGAAGGAATATGTCCGCAGTGAAGCCTTCGCGGCAGAAAAGAGCTACTGGCAGCACGTAACTGAGGCCATTGGAGCAGGAACGGGATTAACGGCGGAAGAAGTCGGACAAATCGGCGATGGAAAATATATCGAAGTACAACTGGATGAGGACAAGACGGAAAAAGTACTTCGTCAGGTCAACCAAGCGTACAACACCGAAATTAACGATATTCTCCTGACAGCCCTCGCGATGTCCATCCATGAATGGGATGGAAGGGAAAAAATCTGTATAGATATGGAGGGTCATGGCCGAGAGGAATTGATCGAAGGATTAGATATTACACGAACGGTAGGATGGTTTACAAGTATCTATCCAGTGATCCTTCCAGTCCAAGAACAGGAACTGGGAAGACAAATCAAAACGATAAAAGAAGCATTACGTTCCATTCCGAACAAAGGAATCGGGTACGGCATGTACCGTTACTGGAGTGAGGAAGGCCAAGGAGTGGGGTCGAACGTATCCGGCATTAGTTTCAACTACTTGGGCCAGTTTGACCAAGACTTCCGAACCGCGATCTTCGAAGGTTCTTCGTTACCTGTAGGGGGAGTAGCAAGTCCTGAGTTGCGTCGAAGTAGTGCACTACAAGTAAGTGGTATGGTGAAAGAAGGAAGAATGCGGTTTACGTTTGGCTACAACGGAAAGCAGTATCTTGAGCAGGAGATGAAGAATCTTGCTGACTGTTACATGGAGAAGCTAACCGCGATTATTACACACTGCGTGGAGAAAGAGAGTACCGAGCTGACTCCAAGTGATGTCATGGTGCATGACATGAGCATCGAGGAAATCGAAGATGTATACGCTCAAACATCAAGCAATGTAGGCCCAGGATTAACCATAGAGAAAATGTATCCTTTGGCCCCACTACAAGAAGGAATGTTATTCCACCATGTAATGAACAAGGGAGACTTGCAGTATTTTGTGCAAACGAGCTTCGAGGTTCGAGGCAGTTTGGATATCGATTTGTTGGAGCAAAGTTACCAGGAGCTCGTTAACAGACATGATGTGCTTCGAAGTGTATTTGTCTTTGAGAATATAAAAAGATCGTTACAGGTGGTATTGGAGCAGTGGAAGTTCACCATTGATGTGCAGAAGATCGCGGACAAATCCGATGCAGAGCAAGAAGAAGTTATGCAACGTTATATGGAAGAAGATAAAAACAAGGGCTTTGACTTGACCACCACCATTCCGATGAGAGTCGCTGTTTTTATGACAAGAGAAAACCAGTTTAAGGTGATTTGGAGTTTCCACCACATCATAACAGATGGTTGGGGATTAGGTATTCTATTCGGGGAACTACTCCAAATCTACGAGTCCCTAAACAGGGGAACATCTTTACAATTGGAGACAGCCCAGCCTTACAGCCGCTTTATCCAGTGGTTAGAGACACAAGATAAAGCAAAAGCATCGAATTACTGGAACAATTATTTGCAGCCCATCGATGAAGTGACTACCCTGCCGGGATATAAAAAGACGGTGGAAGGCTATGAGCAAGAGGAACTGTGGTTTGCGCTGAATGAGGAACAGACGCGAAAACTCCAACAGGTGGCGAACCAAAACCAGGTCACTTTGAATACCATGATGCAAACGATCTGGGGGATAGTCTTACAGAAATACAACCGAACGAATGATGTGGTGTTTGGCGCCGTAGTTTCGGGAAGACCGGCTGTGATCCCTGGAATTGAGAAAATGGTGGGCTTGTTTATTAATACCATCCCAGTCCGAATTTCAAGTAGCCCGGCACAATCGTTTACAGAGGTATTGCAGGCAGTTCAAGATGCAGCGGTTTTTTCAGATACGTATAGTTCATACCCGTTATATGAGATCCAGAATCAGAGTGCATTAAAACAAGATTTGATCAATCACATTATGGTATTTGAAAATTACCCGATGGATGATCGTTTGAAGGATATGAGTCAAGCAGCGGAAGTCGGCTTGGAACTCTCTAATTTCCATACCTTTGAGCAAACAAATTATGACTTTAATGTGATCTTGGTCCCTGGGAAGGAACTTGCAATAAAATTCAGTTACAATCTGAATGCATTTGAAGTCGGAAGCGTAGAACGGATGAAAGGCCATATGCAGCATGTGATGCAGCAGGTCATAGCGAATCCGAACGCAACGATCGATGAGATTGAAATCTTGACAGCAGAGGAAAAAGAACTGCTGGTATATGGATTCAACCAAACGAAGACCGATTATCCGAAAGAAAAAACACTGCATGTGCTATTTGAAGAACAAGTTGAGAAGACCCCGGATCATCTTGCTCTGGTACATCGGCAGGATTCAATGAGCTACCGTTCATTAAATCAGAAGGCGAATCAACTGGGGAGATATCTTCAGGAGTGCGGTGTTACGGCGAATCAAGTAGTCGGGATCATGGCCGATCGTTCAATAGATATGGTCACAGGAATATTGGCGATCTTAAAAGCAGGGGGAACGTACTTACCGATAGACCCGAGCATTCCAATGGACCGCATGAATTATATGTTGAAGGATAGTGGGGCGAAGATAGTACTCACCCAGGCACACTTAAAGACAGAGGGATTATATTGTGAAACTGTGGTAGATCTATCTATGCCTACAGATAGTTATGAGGATACGAATATACTTTCTTCTACCGGATCACAGGATCTTGCCTATATCATGTATACCTCGGGATCCACAGGGAATCCAAAAGGGGTCATGATCCCGCACAAAGGATTGCTGAATTATTTGTGGTGGGCGAAGAAATCTTATTTTAAAGACGAAGCATATCACTGTGCGTTGTACTCGTCCATAGCATTTGATTTAACAGTCACGTCCCTGTACTTGCCGCTGATTACCGGAAAAACCTTGTTCATCTATGGGGGAAGCGATGCAGCGGTTGTTCTGACCGAAGTGCTGACGGATGATAGAGTAGGAATGCTGAAAATCACTCCATCTCATATGAAGCTGCTAGTAGAGCTGAATTTGGAAAGTAGGAATTTGAAGGTTCTTATTACAGGCGGGGAAGATCTGAAAAGAGATTTGGCAGAGCGAGTGCATCAGCAGTTCAACGGAGAGGTCACTATTTACAACGAATACGGCCCGACCGAAGCCACTGTGGGATGTATGATTTATGAGTACGACCCGTCGGAACAGAAGGCGTCCGTATCGATAGGCAGACCGGCAGACAACATGGGAACCTATGTGTTGGATGAACAGCTTCATCCAGTGGTGATGGGAAGTATAGGCGAGCTATGTATATCGGGAGAAGGACTGGCAAAAGGTTATCTGAATCAACCAGAATTAACCGCTGAAAAATTCGTAGCGAACCCGTTTAAGCCCGGAGAAAAGATGTACCGGAGTGGAGACTTGGCACGGTGGTTACCGGATGGAACGCTGGAATATATGGGGCGGATGGATCATCAGGTGAAGATTCGAGGATACCGGATTGAATGTGGCGAGATCGAAGCGCAGCTGTTGAAGCATGAATCGGTTAACGAAACGCTGGTGATGGCACGGGAATCAGAGGATGGTGGCAGTAAGTATCTGTGTGCATATATCGTGAGTGAGACTATCGTAGATGTCACCGAAATAAGAAGACATTTGGAGAAGCACGTACCAAGTTATATGGTACCCGCCTATTTTATCCAGGTAGAGCGAATGCCACTCACTGCCAACGGAAAAGTAGACCGGAAGGCTCTGCCGTTACCAGCAGAAGGTTGGATGCGAGGAAATGAATATGTTGCTCCGCAAGGTGCAATGGAAGAGCAGCTTGCCGAGATCTGGAAAGAAGTATTGGGGATTGAGCAAGTGGGACGAACAGATAACTTCTTTGAGCTAGGTGGAGATTCCATTAAGGCCGTGCAAGTATCTGCGAGATTGCAGCGGCATGGCTTGAAGATGGAAATCCGGGACTTGTTCCAAAACCCAAGTGTAGAGCAGGTTAGTCCATACTTGAAAAGGCAGACTAAACTGAGTCATCAAGGAACTGTAGAAGGAGAAGTGGAATTGTCGCCGATCCAACAGTGGTTCTTTGAAGGACAACAGAAGGCACGCCACCACTTTAACCAGAGTGTGATGTTGTATCGCAAGGAAGGTTATCGGGAAGATATCGTACAGCAAGTGATGCAGCGTATGATGGAGCATCATGATGCTTTGCGCATGGTGTATGAACAAACGGAAAGCGCGGTGCATCAGTTCAACAAGGGTACTCAGGAATGGATGCTAGAGGTACCGGTACTGGAAATAAGGGGTAAAAGCCTGGAAGAAGTAGAGAAACAAGCCACGCGTATTCAAGAAAGTATCGACCTGGAAAAAGGTCCAATGATACGACTGGGGCTGTTCCGAGCAGACGATGGGGATCACTTGCTCATTGTAATCCATCACTTAGTAGTCGACGGTGTATCATGGCGGATTCTATTGGAAGATTTTGCTTCGGGATACGCTCAAGCGCTGAAAGGTGAAGAGATCAAATTCCAGGCGAAGACCGCATCATACCAAGAATGGTCAAGCCGGATGAAGGAATATGTCCGCAGTGAAGCCTTCGCGGCAGAAAAGAGCTACTGGCAGCACGTAACTGAGGCCATTGGAGCAGGAACGGGATTAACGGCGGAAGAAGTCGGACAAATCGGCGATGGAAAATATATCGAAGTACAACTGGATGAGGACAAGACGGAAAAAGTACTTCGTCAGGTCAACCAGGCGTACAACACCGAAATTAACGATATTCTCCTGACAGCCCTCGCGATGTCCATCCATGAATGGGATGGAAGGGAAGAAATCTGTATAGATATGGAGGGTCATGGCCGAGAGGAATTGGTCGAGGGTCTAGATATTACCCGAACGGTAGGATGGTTTACAAGTATCTATCCAGTGATCCTTCCAGTCCAAGAACAGGAACTGGGAAGACAAATCAAAACGATAAAAGAAGCGCTACGTTCCATTCCGAACAAAGGAATCGGGTACGGCATGTACCGTTACTGGAGTGAGGAAGGCCAAGGAGTGGGGTCGAACGTATCCGGCATTAGTTTCAACTACTTGGGCCAGTTTGACCAAGACTTCCAAACCGCGATCTTCGAAGGTTCTTCGTTACCTGTAGGGGATATGGCAAGTCCAGAACTAAAGCGAAGTAGTGGATTAGAAGTAAGTGGTATGGTGAAAGAAGGAAGAATGCGGTTTGCGTTTGGTTACAACGGAAAGCAGTATCTTGAGCAAGAGATGAAGAATCTTGCTGACTGTTACATGGAGAAGCTAACCGCAATTATTACACACTGCGTGGAGAAAGAGGGTACAGAACTGACTCCAAGTGATTTGAGTAGTAAAAATATTTCATTTGAAGATTTAGAGGCATTATATCAATCATTTATAGACTAAAGTAATATTATTTCCTTCGATAGTGGATTAAAACAAGGGTTCCAAATATAAAAAATTTGGAACCCTAAGAATTGGCTATACCGATCGTTCATTTTTTTTAGTGTGAGGAAAGAAAAGAATGATTCTCGAATATATCAGTATCCACAATGTAAAATTAGTAATTGAAAATTATTGATTGATACTAGGAGATTGAAATTTATGAACCTTTTTTCGAAGACTAATTTTAAAGATGTATACTACTTATCACCTATGCAAGAGGGAATGCTGTTTCAGTCCCTTTATCATAAGGATGCTGTCTATCACGAGCAGATTAGTTTTAGTGTGAAGGGGGAGTTAAATGTATTGATTTTAGAAAAATGCTTCAATCTACTTATTGAGAGGCATGAAGTATTAAGGACTGTTTTTTCCCATAAGAGTACTAAGTTACCAGTGCAAATTGTTTTAAAAAGGCAGGAAAAGTTCCGAATTAAATATGAGAATATTTCCATTAAACTTGAGAATGTTAAGAAAGATATAATATTTAAATATTTGGAAGAAGATAAAGGCAAGGGCTTTGACTTGACCAACACCATTCCGATGAGAGTCGCTGTTTTTAAGACAGGAGTAAATGAGTTCAAAGTGATTTGGAGCTTCCATCACATAGTAATGGATGGTTGGGGGTTAGGCGTTCTATTCGGTGAATTACTCCAAATCTACGAGTCCTTAAACAAGGGAACATCTTTACAACTGGAGACAGCCCAGCCTTACAGCCGCTTTATCCAGTGGTTAGAGAAACAAGATAAAGCAAAAGCATCGAATTACTGGAACAATTATTTGCAGCCCATCGATGAAGTGACTACCCTGCCGGGATATAAAAAGACGACGGAAGGCTATGAGCAAGAGGAACTGTGGTTTGCGCTGAATGAGGAACAGACGCGAAAACTCCAACAGGTGGCGAACCAAAACCAGGTCACTTTGAATACTATGATGCAAACGATCTGGGGGATAGTCTTACAGAAATACAACCGAACGAATGATGTGGTGTTTGGCGCCGTAGTTTCGGGAAGACCGGCCGTGATCCCTGGAATTGAGAAAATGGTGGGCCTGTTTATTAATACCATCCCAGTCCGAATTTCAAGTAGCCCGGCACAATCGTTTACTGAGGTATTGCAGGCGGTTCAAGATGCAGCGACTGTGTCAGATACATATAGTTCATACCCGTTATATGACATCCAAAACCAGAGTACATTAAAACAAGATTTGATCAATCATATTATGGTATTTGAAAATTACCCGACGGATGATCGCTTGAAGGAAATGGGACAGACAGACGGAATAGGGTTGGAAATATCCAATTTCAAAATAATTGAACAGACGACCTATGATTTTAATATGATCCTTATCCCTGGGAAGGAATTTGCAATAAAATTCAGTTACAATCTGAATGCATTTGAATCGGGAAGCGTGGAACGGATGAAAGGCCATGTGCAGCATGTGATGCAGCAGGTCATAGCGAATCCGGACATAACGATGGATGAGATTGATATCATGACAGCAGAGGAAAAAAATATAAGAAAAGTAGTGCAGCAGATAGAAGAAATAGTATTTGATTTTTAAAGTGGATATCCCCATTAAATTGTAATTTATTTTGACTTTCTATAGCTTATCTTGGAGGAAAACTATGAATACTTCAATCAATAAAAATATTGTACTAACGGAACCACAATTTCAAAAAGAACGTGAATACTGGATGAACCTAATTACAAAAGAAACTACCCAAAGTTCATTTTTAAAATTGAAAGATCTTGATATTAGCAAAAATACTAATGATACTAATTATCGTATGAGTATATCCGAAGAAATATACGAAAAAATAAACCGAATCTGTAAAGGCTCAGATCAAGCTATTTTCGTATTATTGGTATCAGCAATAAAATTTGTTATTTTTAGGTATTCCAATATAAATGAAATAACAATTGCAATCCCTGTTTTGAATAGTAGTGAAACGAATGAACTTACAAATTGGCTTTTGTTAAAATCATTAATAACTGACACAATGAGCTTAAGTGAAGGGTTAGAGGAAACAAAAAAAAATTATCTGAACGCTCTAAGTAATCAAAACTTTCCGATAGATATATTTTTACATTGTAATAAAGCAAATAAGAAAATATTAAATACTATAGTGCATTACACCCCAATTCATAGTAAAGAGCATATGAAGGATGTTTATTATGATACAGCATTTTTGTTTAACAAAACAGAAAGTGGCTTAGAATTAGAAGTAGATTTTAATGATACGCGATATGATCTCTTCTATATTAAACAAATAGTAGAGGATATTCAGAAAACACTTGTAGAAATAATTGAAAATAAAGATAAAAAAATCAACCAAATTAATTTAGTTAATAATAAAGAATTAGTAGAAATAAAAAAAAGGAATTATAGCAATTCAGCCATACACCAATACTTTGAAGAAAGATTAAATAATTGGTCAGATCAAATTGCTGTTACTCATAATGGGACTAGTCTCACGTACAGTGAATTGAATCAATTGGCTAATCAGTTGGCAACTAGATTAAGAAATGAAGGCGTTGAAAGGGAAGATTTAGTTGGAATCTTCATGGAACCATCAATAGAATTTATCATATCTATGTTAGCAATATTAAAAGCAGGAGGCACATACTTGCCCATAGATATAAAACTACCTAAAGATCGAATTAATTATATGCTGAAGGATAGTGATGCCAAATTTATCATTGCAAGAAGTAAAAACTTTAATGGTATTACTTTTCAGGGGAAAATTATTGATGTGTCTTCTAGGCAGCGAGATAATAACAAATCATTAATAATAGAGAACATAAATAGCAATAGAGACTTAGCTTATCTTATATATACATCTGGATCAACGGGCCAACCTAAAGGTGTGATGATTGAGCATATTTCCGTAGTTAATTTTATTGAGGGAATGAGTAAAAAAATTGATTTCAGTAAAGGCAAGAAGATAATTGCCTTAACGACCGTTTCATTTGACATATTTATTGTAGAGTCCTTACTTCCATTGTGTAATGGTATGCATATCGTATTTCCAGATGATCAGTCTAAGGATAACTATCAGAGATTGAGTCAGTTTATTTCTGAGACTCAAATAAATATGATTCAGGCAACTCCTTCAAAAATAAATTTATTAGTTAATCAAATGAAAAAAGGTCTATATAGTTATGGTTCTGTTACAGAATTTCTAATAGGTGGAGAAAAGTTCCCTAATGACTTGTACAGCAAACTTACTGAGATTTCTAATGCAAATATCTATAATTTATATGGTCCAACAGAAGCAACAGTATGGACAACAATCAATAAAGTTAGAGATGAGTTCGATATGAATATAGGTGAACCGTTGGAAAATATTGAAATAAAAATTTTGAATAATGAATTAACAGAACAGCCATACGGAGTTATGGGGGAATTATATATATCAGGAGAAGGTCTCGCGAGAGGCTATTATAATCGTAAAGATTTAACAACACGGAAATTTATTCAACTAGACAATAAAAGATTTTATAGAACAGGTGATCTAGCTAAAAAATATAGAGATGGTTACTTAGAGTATATTGGTAGAGAAGACCATCAAGTTAAATTAAATGGTTTTAGAATTGAATTAGAAGAGGTAGAAAATGCAATAAGAAAGAATCCATTAGTTGAAAACGTAATTGTAACTGTAATTGAAAATGAAATATTGTGTGCCTATATTTTGGGTGATGATATTTTAAATCCAAAACTAATTATCGAGGATTTAATGAAGATACTTCCTGAATATATGATTCCAAGTAGGTATATTAAATTAGACGAAATACCTTTGACGCACAACGGTAAGATAGATCGTAATAAGTTACCTTCTGGAGAGACACATTTAATGAAAACCAATTATTACTATCCTCCGAGGGATGAATTAGAAACTAAGATCTCAATAATTTGGAGAAAAATTCTTGAATTAGATGAAATAAGTATTCTCGATGATTTTTTTGAAATAGGTGGAGATTCAATTAAAGCAGTCAAATTAGAAATTGAGTTAGAAAAGAGCGGATTTCAAGTAGAAGAAATTTTAGTGTATTCATATAGGAATATTATGGAAATGGCTTCTTATTTTAAAAAGTTGAGTTAAGAAAGGAGATAAAATGATTAACTTAAAGTTGTTTTGTATTCCATATGCAGGCGCTTCAGCAACTGTATTCAATAAATGGAAGAGAATGAACAAAAATATAGAAGTAGTGCCGATTGAACTAAGAGGTAGGGGGTCAAGAATAAGCGAACCCTTATACAATACTTTCGATGAGGCTGTAGATGATGTTTATTTAAGAATTATTGATCAAATAGATGATTATTCTGAGTATGCTTTATTTGGACATAGTATGGGGGGGCTGCTCGTTTTCGAGTTGGCCCATCGAATTGCCAATCAAAAAATTAAAATGCCTAAAAAAATAATTATATCAGGTTGTACTTGTCCTTTAGAAAGAAAAAATAATCAAATTCATTTACTACCAAATGAACTTTTTTTTAAAGAAATATTTGATCTGGGAGGAACCAATGCGTTGGTTTTTGAGAATGATGAACTGAAAGATCTCTTTGGACCTATTCTTAGAGCGGATTATAAAATAACAGAGGAATATAAAGCCAATAATCATAGAAAATTAGAAAAGGATTTATATATATTATTCGGCAATACAGATGTAAGTAATAATGGTAATAAACTAATGAATTGGAAAAAAGAAACTAATGGTCGCTGCCATTTTCAAAAGTTTGAAGGAGGACATTTTTTTGTTATAGCTCAGGAAATTAAAGTATTGAATTACTTGAATTCAATTTTAGCAGTTTAAAAAAGTATTATTTTTAATGAGGATTAGTTTAGACTAATTTTTATACTAAAGAGAGAATAAAATTATGATAAAGCATATAATAGCTGTCAATGTAGTAGCTCCCCTTCCAAGAGCAACATTTAATGAGTGTTTGTTATTGTTAAATAATGAAAAGCGTGAACGAATTTGTAGGTTTAAATATTTCGAAGACGCCCAACGAAGTTTATTGGGGGAGTTATTAATATTATATATGATAAAAAAATGTAATATACCTTTAAAAGATATAAGTTTATCAAAAAATAAATACGGGAAGCCAATTTTGAATGGGAAACAGGACTTTTATTTTAATATTTCTCATTCAGGTCGATGGGTAGTTGGTGCCTGTGGAGATATACCTTTAGGTATTGATATCGAAGAAATAAAAGAAATAGATATATCCTTAATGCAAAATATATTAATGGAAGACGAATACAAGGAGCTTATGAAAAGAACTGGTGCTGAGTTCTTAGCTTTCTTCTATGACCTTTGGACATATAAAGAAAGTTTTATCAAGGCTATTGGAACTGGAATGTCTACCCCAATAACTTCATTTTCTTTATATGACGAACTGTTACTATCGGTTGAGAAGCAGACATTTAAACAGTACGAGATTGATAAAAATTACAAATTTAGTATTTGTGCTTTACAAAAAAATGTTGAATTTCCTAATTCACTCACGATAATAAGTAATTCATATTTATGTAAAACAATAATAAACTCGATTATGAAGAAAATGTGAGGAATGTAAATGAAATAAACTTAACACATATTGTTGAGATATAATGCCGATAAAATCTATGGGTAAATATTATCATCAAAAAGGCGGAGAAGACAAATGAAGCGAGAAGTAAAGGCAATTAGAGGCAAAGGAACTGATTGTTTTCAAGATCTAATTATCACGGTCTCCAACCATTGGGGAACTGATTATGAATTGTTTTTCTGTGAAAGTATGGAGTTCGAATTTAATAATCAACAAGGAAGAAGGCTAGGCGAGAGTCTAGTATCTAATAGGATAACAACTTATGATATGTCTGAAAAGTATCATGGTATTAAGATGGAATATAAGGAAATGAATTCTTCTGAAGAATCTCTTGACTTACTTATGAAGATTATTGATGAAGAAAAATTGGCGGCTATTCATTTAGACACGTTCTATACTCCTTGGCATATACACGGTTCATATAGGACTGTTCACGCTAATCATACTTGTTTGGTTGTAGATTATGATCATGAGTTGTCAGTCCTATACTGTATTGATCCAGTATATAGCAATAAATTAGAAACATTAAGTTATAATGAGTTTCTAAAAGGAAATAATGGGCAGCTTGTTGTGTTTACAAAAGAAATACCGATGGAGCTAACTTCTGATGCCATTGGTACAATACTCAGCAAAATAAAAAATCAACTTGAAACTAAAAACAAAATTAAAGATATTTTAATTTTCGCTGACAGTCTAAAAAGTAGTTTTAGTATTGAATATGAGATTGATGGAAAAAAAGATATTTGGGGAACCAAAATATGGATTGAGTTAGACAAAATAATATTTGGTAGGTATTACCTTCTTCGATTTATTAGATACTTCTCAAAACACTATAGTGAAATAGAGGTAATAGAAAAAGATGCTCTTTTGTCATATAGAAAATGGGAGATGGTCAGATCAATAATAACAAAAATGTATTATACAAAAACCTCTGAAGAAAAAAATATACAAAATATGTATAATTATTTAAAAGAAGTATATGAATGTGAGAAAAATATCCAGCTCTTTTTTGAAAATAACTATTCTTCTAATTTAAGTCATCCAAAAAACACCAGTAATTCTAATTATGTTAAACAAAACTCCATTATAATTCCTCTTAAGGATTACTATAATAATAAGACATTCTTAGTTGAAGGAGATAATAGTGGTATTGAACCAGATTTTAATGGTGAAGGACGTTACATCCACCTTAAGTTAAGTGACAAGAAATATTTTGAACAATCCATTGACGGAAACGATAATGTTAAATGTGAGAATCAGATAATAGAAGTTCCAAAAGGGTTTTATAACCATATTTTAATATATGGTTGTAGTGAGTTTGGAGGGTGCCATACTAACCTTAAATTGCAATATGAGAAGTTTAGTGTAATTAAGGATATCTATTTTTCAGATTGGGGGGAAGAAGAGCAATTAGAAGAGAATTTGAAGGTACATTGGAAAGGAATTAGTGACGAAGGTTATGAAAAATTTATTAAACAATTAATAATACCAATAAATGCATCAGAAGAGTTGCATTCTTTACAATTACCTTTTTACCCCAATTTACATATATTTTCAATTCGTTTGAATACTATTTAAAGTAAATTATCTAAAAGATCAATTTAAAGATAGAGTGTCGAGTATTCTAGAGAAATAATATAGAAAATAGAAAAAAGAAGACCTTTCTTGTAGATTATGTTGCCTATAACATAATTCACAGAAGTAAGGTCTTTTTCCCATGAATCGAAAACTGGAAAGTTTGAGATCCTTCTAAAACAAATACTGTGGAAATTGGGTAAAGGAGCCTTGGCCTGTAATATAAAAAATTTAATGTGTGCCTGATTAAAGTTTTGTTACACGTGACTTTTCAAACCGTTCAGATATTTGTTTTTTTATATCATCCCAAGCGTTGAGAGAAGTGGTTAAATAAGTATGGACTTGTTGAATCGTTGGCACGTGTTGGTTATAGTAAGCCGGTTGGATCGTAACAGAGATATTTTCATTCCACATTTTAATATTTCTTTCCCGGTATGTTCTTGGATCTGTATCAGCTATATTGGATATATTTTCGGTTGCATGATCAAGCTTTAGGATGAAGTCTAAGTACATCTGACGGTTTAATCCATCGTAAAAAGGACCTTGCCCTCTATGCCAGTGTTCTACAATTGTATCGTATAGCATAGCCCACCCGTTATGAACTCGATGATATGGGAAAGTTTCTTCATCAATTAGCTTTAACTGTTCAATTATATCATTTAGGTTCAACATTTCTGCATACTCGTGTTTTGTCATGTAAAATTCGAGTTCTGTATCAATTATTTCCGTAGGGGCCTCTGTTTCGCTAACTGACGTAATGGGAGCAACCGGAGCCTTTAATTCCTTGACAGCAAAAATAACAATTACAGATGCAATACCCAGTATTGTAAATGCATCTCCAACATACTGAGCAATTTTCGGATCTAAGTTCGGAGGAAAGAACCAAACGATTAATGCTATAACGAAAAATAACATTGATAAGATAAGTGATACTGTTTGATATCGTCTTTTAAGTCGAAGAACTTCAAGTAGATCTGCAAGGCTTGTAAAGAGGGCAGTGACTGAAAAGGATGCTATTGCTAATGAAGGTATTTCCTGTCCGGATAAACGCAAAAAAGCAGCGAAAACCAAAACTATACAAACGCCTATAACGATCCAAGGTGTTTTCAAATGAAACTCCTCCAATTTACGAATCGAGACAACATCCTCATTATACTAATATCGGCTGAAATTCCAAGAGTATTTATTACAATCCTAGGATGATGTGTAAAAATGACAAGAACATACACGCTTAAAAGCTGCGTAACTGCGGCCTTTTTTAACGATATATGTTCTTGACAAAACACACGTAAAGAACATATATTGTTAGTCGAAAATGACAAGAACAAATATAGTTAACTGTAACTAATAAGATAATTGATGGCACCTATAACTTTAGGTTTTACGTTGACCTATTCGAATGGCATTGTGAAATCGACAATCGTTCCAATTAAAATCAAAGATGATATTTGGGACCAAGCAAAAACTCATCGTGTGGATTAACTTGAACGCCGCTCCTTATTAGGGAGGCTTTCGCATTTAGAAGAATGAGATATGGGTGATCATTGGCTTGAAGTGGCCGTCGCTCCGCCTGGCGGTAGACCGACGCTGCCGGACACGTCAGGACGTTCGAAACTCGTTTCAGCTGCAGGAGCGGGCTGTCATGCCTAATGGTCGATCGCGCTGTAGTGATGCATGTGTTCGTCTTCACTTGCAGGAACCTGTCGTCGGCATCGTAGGTCGTGGCGCACGCGATCTTTTATCAGAGGATCGGGCTATCGAGTACCAGCCCGCAGCCGCTCATACGTCCAATCGAAGCTCGTTCTGATATCGCCGGCGGGCGATGCTATTTCTTTCACAACACAGCGGCGTGCCGGAACGGCGTTATGGATGATGCGGAAAAAAACACGGCCTTCTCTAGGAGAAGGTCGTGTTTTTTGCTGACGCATCCCAGCTTACCCGCGCGTGATAATATCGTACGCCAGCTTGCTTAACGGCCGGTCGCCAAGCTTGTCTTCTTGCAGCACTTGTCCGTAGAGGAACAACTGGATTTCTTGCTCCGTGAGCTGCATATTGTCGAATAGAGCGGTCAGATCCTTTTTATAGGCGTCCTTGTAGACATATTGTTTGTAAAGCAGTTCTCTTACGTATTCTTTATGGCTTTGGTACACCTCTTGCAACTGAAAAAGCCGAATGCTACCCTCCAAAGGATTCGCTCGATCTCCGGTATGCGTCTGATGTAGCTCTATATTAAAAAATGTATTGCCACCGATCAAGGAATCGCTGTTCGAAGCAGATGTAAGCGCGATGTCAAAATAAGTATCGCAGTCAAAGCCGTGCTTGTATGGATTTAAGATCTCAGTCCCCCTCGCAAGCTTGAAACGGGAGTTGCATATTTGACAGGAAGGCACGAAATTGTGCAGCGACAGGGAAAACAGCTTAAAAACGGAATTGGGATAAAAATGGTCCAGATCGGCCGTCGATTTTTTTTCGGTGTGGTCTATGTAATTCGTTATATACTGACGGTTGCAATAGGGACAAACTTCTACGCCTATCCGGTGCAGCAACTCATGTCGTAATTCGCTGCTCATGTACGAATAGTCGATTATTTGAGCGATAAGGGTGTTTAATTGATCCATATCGGCTCTGACATTGCGAACGAGCTTATTATAGTTTTGATTAGAGCTGAAAAAGGAGAGATGGCCAGGCGCATTTGCATGCTTGTTCAGCCAAGGATTACGGTACTTTTCCACATGAGCCTGGCGAATGGCGATGCGGGCAACCTTTTTCTTACCGAGAAGCTTGGCATCGACCTGCTCAGAGCTGTAGTGAAGAAATTTGCATGTTTCTAAATAGTAATTGATTTCGGGATTGGCGGAGATTATTTCATCAAATGTGCCTGTCAGCAATATTTTCAGAAAGCTCTTGTTCAACCTGCCGGTTGCCGGGTCTACGAACCAAAGGCGCAGGTTGTTACCTGTAAATGGATTGTTGCCCAGAGCTACCGTATGGAAGCGGTCAATGACAGCGCTTTGAATTTCTTGATAATAATAGTCGCTGACGATCAACAGGCGCTGAGAATCAATTTTAATCATTGCTGTTTCTGCCTTTGCGCTGTCTGTTCAGTTTTTCCCGCTCAAGCTTGAGTTCTTTTTCCAATTGCTCGATTTTTTTCATTTGCAGCAGTTCGGGCTCCAGTTTGGCGATCCGGTCGTTCAACATTTGCGTCAGTTTTTTGCGTAGAACGTCTTCACCGATGCCGTCGATCAGCCTGCTGATTTGCTCCACCTCGAGAGAGTCGTACGCATCGAGCCGCTCAATCCGGTACAGCATGTGCTTGAACACTTGCGTTGCAAATTCGCCAATCGGAGCGCCGATGAAAAAATCGCTCTTCATAATATCATAAATATTGCTCATCAATCCGAAGTCTGCTTGCTGTACAACTCGTTTGATTTTCCCGCTATTGTTTGTAATTTTAATGCAGTTGATATGCTCCTTGGGCACGTCAGAAACCATAAATGGCGAATGCGTAGTAAGTAGGATCTGGAATTTGACCGGTCGTGTAAAATGACCTTGCCCGAGAAACTTGACCAGGTTCGCGATATAACGTCTCGACCACTCCGGATGGAAGGAGGCGTCGGGTTCGTCAATGAGTAGCAGAATCGTTTCGACTTGCGGGCCAAGAGCTTGATGGACAGCTTTGTACAGATTGGCGAAGCCGTTGATGAATTCCAGCTCGCCTGTGCTCATGCGCTTGAACGAGACATGCAAGGAAGAGCCGCCAACCCGTGGATTCTCATTATCATAGTGTTGCAAGAAGCGAACCAAGTGAGGATCCATGTCTTCTTTTAACGAGACTGTGACTGCTTTTGAAGAAATGAAGTAGCGTTCATCGAGTTCAATGAGATCCCATATGATTCGTTCAAGAGCATCACAATCCAAGCGAAGATTGAATTCATTCATGACCGGGGTCCTCGAATTTTGAAGTTCACGCAGCGCCTGCAGTAAATATTTTGTACGGCCAATTAAGCCGTCGCTGTCCAATTTGATTTTGGCAAGCAGAGAGCGGAAGGTTTGGAGACCTTCTTTATTACGGCTTTGTTTGAGCCGGATCCAAAGTGAAATAAGTGCCGCTTCAAGGTGACGAATGATGAACTTTTCCTTAGCGGTCCACCGGTCTTGCGGGTCTGAAGTATGGTAAAGACGAATGGAAACGTCTGGCTTGAAAATCAGCGCTTCTGCTTTTTTGTTGTATAGGTTGAGATCGAGCAACTTCTTTTTTTCTTCAATCGTGCTGTATGCAGGGAAAATATCTTCTTCTCGGTTCAAAGAAAGCAAGGCATCCGCAATCGTGTAATCCTGCTCCAGCAGGCGATATTCCTTCGTCATAAACTGATACAAATTGGCGTAGTGTGGCTGGTCTAAATACTCCCTTTGAAAGCCGACGTAGGTTTCGGGCATGGACCGGTTTGATTGGCCGCTGTACCATGGCTGCTTGACACCACTCGCCAGGTAAAGTGGCAGAAGCAGCTCTCTGATTGGATAACTTTGGTTGTTTGTTGCATGCTGGATATAGTCGGAGGCGAAAAGCTGCCCGGTTTCTTGTTCATATTTGACCGTAATACAGTATTCGACGTCTATATCAAGTGGTAAGCCTTGAACGTTGCCGAGCAACTCCGAATGATAGCCTTCAATCAAAAAAGTTTCGGCAACGACATGATAGATCGCGAACCATCTATTTTCCTCGAATGGAAAACGGTTGACTCGGTTTTGCTTGACCGAACCTAGCAGATCGAGCAACGTACTTTTGCCGGCGCCGTTTTTACCGATAATCAGATTGATATTGTGAATCCGCTCGTTCCAAAGACCTTCGTACGGATTGTTTTTGGGCGCAAGTTTTAATTCGCTGGACGCTGGCTTATAAGTGATGTCAAACTCATTAGTAAAGATAAAATTTTGCTGTTCATAGCATGTGCCAAGTTTATGAAGGTAAATGTACAATAGCTGCGGACTCATCTGCGACAGTGTCTCTCCTTTGGAAGCAACATAGCATTCCCATTTATTATAAGAGCTGCCTCATTTTTTAGCGAGAGGTGATGAAATAAAAAGGGAGCGTGCTAGAGGTTCCATCATCTGTAATTGAATCGAATTATATGTTGGTAGTCTGACTACCGATTATTCCTCAGCTTAAACATATTAATGATTTCTGAGGACATGATATTTGATGGTCAGCAACATCTAAGGCGCTATAAACTTCAAGTGGCTGCCTTACGTCATTTGTATTCCAGATGAGGTTCTAGAAATCAAAAGATCAGTAAAAAGAAACCAAGAGCAGGAATTTGCTCTTGGTTTCTTTTAGCAGCTGTCTTTGTTAATAGTATATCGATTAAACTCATACAATATGCATTGAGTCATGCAGAATAAAAGATTTCATCCAGCTCTTTTTAGTTTGCTCGATTTAGAAATCCCTTATCTCTAGCATTCGTAATGATACTAATGAGCTTTTGGAAATCCTCATTAGCTAAGTACTTATCTTTATTATGACTGGCTTGTTCTCTTAACTTCTTAATTTCGGTTTGCAACTGTTCGATTTTATTTTCTAATTCTTTAACATAGTCCGTGATTTCCTCAATTAAGGTGGTGCTTTTACCATCTTCTTCTTGAATTTGTCTATGACTCTCAAATAAATTGGTTGAGGTTTGTTGATTGTTCTTTATATTGATTATAGTGTCAGCAAATTTCTTTCTAATTGTACTATTCCATCGAAAAGCACAAGCTCCAGTTGTACGCCCCAACCTTGTAGCAACGGCTTCAAAAGCTTTAATTTGTGTTTCTCCGTTCTTAATGTGCGCCAAAACTACCTCGGCTAAGAGATTATCATCATTCAATGACCAGCTATTTTTTTTCTCCATTATACTTATCACCTCAATACGTAGTCTTGACCATAACTATTGGAAATAAACCCACGTCTTTGCTCATGAATCTTATTCTATGATGAACACATTACCCCATATCCATTTTCCCGAGAAAGTTACCGGGCTCATAGATTGTGGGCTGTTGTTACATTAAATTCGGGTAGCAATGGTTCGTCGTAGTTTTAGCGGCAAACAGCGTGTATCGGAAAGAGTTCGTATTTACCAAGAAGTAAGGCCACTGTCACTTTGACCTTATGATGTAATTACGGTTTTTTCGAATGAATGTGTCATAAAGCATGCTTTTTGGAACAGCTAGAAAGGGACTGTTTCCTTGTTCCAAAATGTCCTGAAATATATTTAGAAACATCCCACTTGTAAGAGGGGGATTTTGGAACAGAAAACAGCAGAGAGGGTACAAAAATGAAGATCGGATATGGCCGGGTTTCGGCGAAGGATCAAAACCCAGAACGGCATCTCGTGAATTGGGAATAGAGAGTATCGTTTTATATTTATTTTTTGCAAAACTTCTCTTCAAATCTAGACGTCTATAATTAGGCCAATAACAACAATTTGGAGGTGTCATAAGAAATGAATAAATTATTGAGTTCTCTTTTAGTAATGTGCTTTGCATATCTGATTGCCTCAATTCCAACACAGGCAGCATCGTCTAATGTTAAGCTCATTATCAACAGTGAAGTTATTAATCCGGATTCACCCCCCGTCGTCATCAATGGAAGTACATTGGTGTCATTGAACTCCTTGAAGGAACTGAATCTTACGCTAGAATGGAATTCAAAAATTAAAATCGTTACTGTAACCACGAAGGTCAATAAGGATAAGTTGGTGCTTAAAGTTGGTGATAAAGTGGCTGCGTTTGGAGATAAGGAAATACCTCTGGACTCCCCAGTTCAACTCAGAAATAATCGTGTCATGGTTCCTTTACGTTTTATTAGTGAAGCTTTTCAATCCGAAGTAAACTGGGACAAAGATAAAAATACGATTGTTATTCGAAGTAAAGATAAGATGGAGACCTACAATACATTGTATAAAGGTGACGACCTTGTCGGAGCTCGGAAGATTGCTGTATCTCTTCCAGTAATGGGTGAAAACAAGCTGAGTATGGGGAAGGAAATGGCATCGCATCAATTGTTTTTCCCAGAAGGAGAAGCCTTGCGTTTTTACCACGTTTGGGGGAACTTAGTATCTTATTATGAAGTAAAGAATGATGTCAGCTATTTGGTTTGGGAGGGGCTAGAAAGCAATAGCCAACCCGGTACCATAACAAAAGAATATGGAAAGAAACCATCGGCAGCGAAAGACATTTATTTCGATCTTGCAAGAGACTCCAACGATGTGACCTATGGAAGATTGAAAGCTAGGGAGCAATTAAAAGGAAATGCTGATCGTCTTGGCACGGAATTCTTGATTGGAATGATTCAACCGATTCCTAATGAAGTCAGAACAGACAAAGTAACTAAGTAATTTTGGAAATGCCCCCTGAGGCTTAGACTTCGGGGGCATCCAGAGGTCAAACGAGTTTGTCTTCTTGAAGTTATCTAATAGAGAAGGAGAATAAGCTATGAGAAAAATTTTGTCAGCATTAATCTTGACTATTGGTTTGGGCTTGTTGAGTCATCCTTTAGTATCTGATGCAGCAACGGACTACGATGCGTATGAAGCTCAGGCCGAAGTAAATGTGAACGGTCATTTCGTTCACATGGATGTTCATCCGGTACTGGACAAGAATCGTCTTTTCATTCCCATCCGAGCGCTTGAATCTTTAGGACTATCTTATAGCTGGGATCCTTCATCCCAAACTACAACTATTCAAAGTAAAGAGATGGAGGGGGTGAAATTGGAAGTTAAAGTAGGTAATGAAATGGCCTTTATCAATGGAGTCGATGAACAAATGGACGCACCTGCACAAATCAAGAACGGACGTGTACTGGTTCCTATCCGATTTGTATCCGAGAATTTAGGCTATCACGTGAACTATGAAACCATCCGTAAAATCGTCTTTATTACTTCGAATGCTTATAAGTTTGATGTCAGTTTGTTAAGCCAAAAGGATTTGCAAGCTGCGCGCAAAGCTGCCATCTCATTGCCATTCGAGGCAAGCTTTAAAACGCTTGGTTTTAGCACGAAGGCCCTGCACAACTATACTTTCCCAGCCGGTAGGGCGGATATGTTTCTTTTTAATGATAGCTACACATCTTCTATTGTGGAAATAAAGGATGGAAAGGCGGTAGTACTTGGTCAGTATGTATATGGCGCGAGATCAGACTTTGCATATACTGCAGGCAACTTTACGGATCTTGCGGACCCTGTGTTGAGACCATTGTTTGAAGATAATGTAAACTACAGCAAGAATTTAAATGGTACGACTTTAACGTACTATACAGATGATGAAGGTAACATTAAAAGATTTTCTAGTTCAGGTTCCATAAAGATATATTCCGATATTATTCAAAAACTTCCGATAAATAAATAATTAATAATTTGAACAAAGACACTTCTTTTACTTGGTGCAACTTTTTTTGTCTAATGACACATAAGTGACTCCATTGTGGGTTTTGATACAAATTTGGTTGCCAACGACCAGAACACCATAATCCTTCCCTTCAACGACCTATCCACTCGCTTAGCGGTGTCAGCGGGAACGACATGAATATAATAAAGGCTATGTTAAACAAGATTGTTGATTTAAGCTCAAAATAAATGGGCGTTTAATTACGCCCATTCGCTTAATTACTATATTTGTTATTCCAATCCTTTTGCCAATCTTGCAAGGACTTAGGTTGGAGTTCTTCCAATGTTTTACCTTCTATTGACCAATACCCACCAACTGATGTATCGCCATGTGGATACGAAGTACCTCCTATGGGTTTCCCATTAACTTCGTAGACATAAACATCAACTTCTCCTTGAGATAGCGGATGATTTTTAACGATGAACTTTTCAACGTTTATTGTCTTGCCAAAATACATGGATGGGTCAACAGGTTGCAATCCCCAATATATCAAATAAGGTAGTGTTACGATTTTCTGTTTTGTCAGTTCGTAACTCTCAGCACGCCCTTCATAAGAAATTACCTGGAAGCCCTTATTCTCAAGATAGCTTTTCGAAACGAACTGTTCTTTCGGTATTTCGTTATTTTTTGTGCAACCAATTAATAATACGAACAACAGAATTGGAATCAAATACTTCAAATATCACACCCCTGTTCGAATCGAAGAATTTGTGTTCATTGTCCTAAACAAACATGATGTGACCAACATATGTTTCTTAATTGCCTTGGTATTCTCATACTCCTTATTATCTATAAAACGGAACCAACCAAGTAATGTTGCAAATACTTCGTTGCAACGCCGTTGAAACGGTCAATCCAGCGTTTTAAGCGACTATGATAACTGTTTACCTTGTTCAACTAACGGTACACGATAGTTAAATATAAGACCAGGTTTTAATTTAATTGTTTTCTACCACCTAAAAAATGGTACAATTTGGTGTGTTATTTAGCTGATATAGGGGGTGCTATTATGGTTAGTTATAGAAACACAACAATGGATATTTCAAATAGTGGTGTTGATACAGCGATTGTATCAGTTGGGGCGACGGAACAGTTCGGACCGTACTTGCCCATGCATTTAGATACGATTATTGCTGAGTTATATGCTACCGCATATGGAAGAGAATTGAATGCTTATGTGCTACCTGTAATTCCCTTTAACACATCTGAAGAACATGCCAACTTCAAGGGGACTGTTACCGTAAGCCCCAACGTCTTAACAGCAATGTTGGAAGATATTATTAGCAACTTAACAAGACAAGGATTTAGAAAGTTCTTAGTCTGCACAGGACATGGCGGATCTTACTGGGAAGGTGCATTTATTAAGCATATCAATTACAAATACCCAGAGATTATCGTAATTTCTGCAAACCACAATAATCATCTTGCATGGGAAGAAGCAATTGAAGTAGCTGGATTAAGGGGCTTAAACGAAATGCACGGTGGTCTATTGTCCGTTTGCACGGCTATGTGGCTTTGTCCTGAACTAGTTAAATCTAGTTCCATGGGTTCAGACATACCTTCAGAAAACCGTTTCTACGCAGATTATATAGGATGGGAGAAACTAACCAAGGACGGTTGTTGGGGAAAGTATGATGAAGGGATTTATTCTCCAGAAGAATTAGCTGAGAAAGGTAAATCTTTTTGGAACACTTTTATTCAAAGAAGAACTGAAGATCTTAAACAAATTATTGAAGAAGGATACCGCCGAAAAACTCAATGACTATTCAACTAACGGGAAACGATAGTTGAATAAACGACCAAGACTAAGCTGCCGGCGCTGATCGGCAGCTTCATTAAGCTAACGGGCAGTTAGACTCAATATAGAAAGTGTGATAAATGTTAATATTGGGAAGGTAGGGGGTGTAAATATGTTTAAGTTTATATTAGGAGTGGGAGTTTATTTTTTTGCAACTTTGCTTATGAGTTATTACTTTGTAGGGGTTAGCTTTATAAAGTCCATACAGATGGCATCTCTTATTACAATAATACATATTTTAATTCATTTTATAGATAGGCTCTACAAGAGGAAAATTAATAAATAGTGGAGAAAGATAATTGGGTAAAATCATGGGGAAGTGCTACGGCAAGCGGGTTTCAGGGGTGGACGAAGTAGACGCGATTGAGTTCTTTATCGATGAAGAGGATAAATATGGGAAATGCCAACTCAGATGAATGAGTTGGCTTTTTTCTTAGGCAGTGTTTGACTACACATCAGTCAGGATTTCACGATCCGGCCAAGGAAATAAGGAAAGAGAATCTATGGATTGTCTAATTCGCTGAATCCCAATGGGTTTTTCGATTAAGTCTACCATTCCAAGTTCTATGCACCTTTTGCGTTTATATCCATCCCCCGTAACTGCGATGATATGTAGAGGGGAAGGAGTAGAAGAAAGGATTTCCGAAGCTGCCGTAATACCACCCATATCGGGCATGTGAATGTCCATGAAAACAAGCTGATAAGGTTTGGTTTTAACGAGTGCTACAGCCTCCAAGCCATTTGTTGCAATATCTGCTGTATAACCTAGCTTTTGTAGAATACGAACTAATACCGTGCGATCAATTTCATGGTCATCTACAACGAGTATAGTCATGAGCACATCATCCTTTTTAGATAAGAAGGAACTGGTCAGAGGGATAAGTGGTATATGAGGCGTTAAGTTAATGTATAAAGTTACCCACCCGAGAATCAAATTGAATCAGTTATTACAAAATTGTGATAATTTTTATCAGCACTTCTGAGTGTATGGTTATGCTCATAGTTCTGTTTATTGACGAAATTATTCTTCGAGAATTTTCGAATATCTGTTTGTCGTCTTCTCTATACAGAAGACGACGAATTTTGATGAAATTGAATAAATAACTCCAGATTCTACGCTTTGTAAGAAAAGAAAAACTCGTCGTCTTCTATTATTAAAAAATGGGAATGTTCGACCTTCTTCAATTTATACCAGCCAAGATTAGCTCATCGGTTAATTGCAAATACAGAGTCAGGTGACTCAAACAATACGAAAAAAGCGACCAGAATATAATCTGATCGCATTCTTATAACCTCGGAGCTCAGAGGTCAAATTTTAGTTTTTACAGCAGGTATTTTTTGGAGTATCAGAAATTTAGTCAACCTTAGTTAGGTACACAACCGAATCATTCAAATAGCGTGAAACATGCACATTTAAACATGCTGCTGTCTAAACGATAAACCGTGTGAAGACAGGATCGCGAAGGAGCCCGGCCTTGGTCCAGTTTCTCATTTTAACTTCGGCGCGAATCAGGGGGTCCAAGTATACAAAGTCTTTACTCTCGCCGGAAATAATCCCCTTACTTACACCGTAAAAGGCCTTCTTTGCTTTGGGGCCCGGCCCGTGCTCAATGATCCCGGTCGGCCGGAGCTTGCCGGTCCCATCCAACACAGCAGTAAGCCAGCCAAACTTCTCTTTACGGTATCCCGTGATGAATACCTCGCAATACGACCAATTGATAACCTTCTGCCAGGCGATCGATCGGTGGCTGACGTATCGGCTATTTTTTCGTTTGCCGACCATGCCCTCCATGCCCCATGCCTTGATCTGGTTAAATAAATCCTCTCCAGCCCCCTCGATATAGGGAACGACTCCGAAAGCTGTACTCGGTAAGCTAAGGGAGATAAGGACTGCCTTTCGCTCCATTAAGGGCAGTCGTCGAAGGTCCTGGCCTTTGTATTGAAGGATGTCAAAGATAACGAACGTTGCCGGCAACAATTTGCGCAAGCGTGCGATCTTATCATGCTTTCCTGCTTTGAATCTGGCACCGACAGCATCAATATCTGAAATACCGGTAGCAGGGTCCACGCACGCGACCTCGCCATCCAGGACAATATCATCATCAAACGGAATGAGCAGCTCCGGATATTGCCGCGTGCAATCGTTATGGTGCCTGGTATATAGGCGAATCACTCCGGATTCCTGAGAGAAAATCATCCGGTGACCGTCGATTTTGGGTTCAAATATATAATCCGAGTGGGAAAAAGGACTCGGTGCAGTTTCGAGTAACATCGGTTCAATGAACATAAAAACACCTCTTCCCGTCATTATAACGTTCCTCAGAAACGAAATCAGGAGGTAAGTTCTGGGGACGGGCAGGGGGAATTTTTACATTGATTTACGAACAAATGTTTGGGTATAATACAGGAGCAGATGTTTGGCAAGGAGGGGGTTGACTTGCTTATGGACTCGGAGAGAAAGCTCCTGCGGATCATGAGTAATTACCTGACCCGGCATAATAAAATGCCGACCTTGGAGCAGCTTGAAACCATGGCCGGCAAGCGCAAGAATCAAATTATTCAGTCCCTAAGGGAGTTAGAGAAACAGGAATACATCCGCTGGGAAAACAAACCATCAGTGAAGCACATCATAATTTTGCAAGCGTGGGAGAGAGGTGCTGGACCTGCAAAGAGCCCTAACATAAGCCGCGGGGCCGATTACTGGACCATGTATTGAGGAGGGTACTAGCCATGAGTAAGAAGCTAACCGATAACGGATTGTTTGATAGTTCACGGATGATGCTGCCGCAGCACAGAACCGCGATCCTGGCCTATCAAATGGGGGTGAAGAGCGAAACGAAGCCGACCATCGATGAACAGCAGTGGCAGCTGATCGGGCAAGTACTTCAAGATTCGTTCAATGAACATATCAAGGTGACACTGACCGTGTTTGACCCATTTCATACACGAGACCTCACAGGATTCGTGACGGTCATAAATACATTCCGCAAAGAAATTAAATTATCGATAGCCCAGAATGAATGGGAATGGATTAAATTCGGCGATATCATCGCAGCCAGTACATAAAAAAATCGTGAATGGGTTTCCCGTAATGAGCTAGTAGTGCGGTAAGTAGAGAATAATCATATTTCACCAAATAGCAACTCCTGTGTCCGTAAGACTACGGAACGAAACAGCATTTTATGATCAGCAGTATGTGGGCGGGCGAAATGTGGGATTAAGCGAATGTTTTTGTGATTTATTCCCAATCACTCACAACAAAACCGGTACAAGCGTCGTCAATACTAAAGGATGGAAAATAGTCTCTGTTCAGGACGCTGACCGAGGTACGGCGACACGGTACGGATATATAGACAGCCATGGCAAGGTGAGCATACAGCCCATCTACGCCAAGGCATATGGCTCGGGTCAATGTGGGCAAAGCATCGGGCTACATCAACACGAAGGGCGAGCTGGTCATTCCATACCGGTATAGCTCGACGTCCGATTTCTCCGAAGGTATGGCGGCCGTAATGATTGCGTTCGGCGGCAAATACGGCTATATCGACACCACCGGCAAGCTCCGCATTACACCCCGGTATGATCACGCCACACCGTTTTCAAACGGGGCGGCAGTAGTTTACGTGAACGGAAAATACGGGTACATCGACAAAAAGGGCAATTACCTGCTAACACCGCAGTTCAGCATGGCGCAGCCGTTCTTGGAAGGACTGGCTTTTGTCGAGCGTAATGGAGTCACCTTTTATATCAACAAGAAGGGCACCAAAGTCATCCAGGGCTTTAAAGCCGGAGGTTTGTTCAAGGGCGGCCTGGCTCCGGCCGGCCAGGGGCAGAGGTACGGCTATACATCCGGCCGCTTTGTGATCAAGTCGAAATTCTATTGGGCTGACGATTTTAACGGCGAATTGGCGGTGATCAGTTTGCTCGTTCTGAATTCGCGCGAGGAAATCAGAGGGTACGTGAACCGCAGCGGAGCGATCGTCTGGCCGCCGGCTTCCGAACTTCCGAACGGAGTGACAAAACTACAGTAAGGCAGAACAACCGAGCTTCACGGATTGTATCGGAAAAAGAGCGCATTACAGCTAATGAAATTATCGAAACTAACAATTCTAATGGCAAATGGATGATAGCATTAATATTATTAAAAGAATAAATGACTATACAATCAAATTAAATTCTAGGAAGTTAATCCTCGATTCTGCACTCTACAACTGGGCCTGGGTAAAGATCACGATCATACCTCTTGAGCTTGGCAATAAATATGGCTTCTTGAAAGAAGTGAGCGACTGTCTACCAATTCGACCTGAGTATTGGAACTCCATGCTGGAGAGTTGGCAGAATGCAAAATTAAATATTGATACACAAAAAGGGGCTATCAGCCATTCAAGATGGAGCCGGAAAGATGCGGCCAGTCGGAATCATTGAGCTGGTCCCTTGGCCTAAGGAAAAGAAAGCTTTTTATGGCGAAAGCAAGGGGATTATGTCCGGGGAGGATCAGAATTTTGTGTATCTCGAGCCGCGAATACGCGCTGAAGTCAAAACGAGAAACTGGACTAAGGCGTGACTCCTGCGTAGCCCAGTATTCACTCGGTTTATTGTTTAACTCGCATATTTAAACGTGCATGCTGATATTACGTAGTACTCGTTCGCTATTTTAATACTAAGTTCTGTTATCTTCTCAATCTTTCCGCTTCCGACTAGTTCTTGTCCGTTAAATACACAAATTGATGTTCCATCCAACAATGCTGTGTGAAAATGGATAGGGGAAGTTAAGGTCTTCATGTACTTGTTCATTTAGAATCACCTCCTCAGGAAGAATACTCCATTTTAGCTATGACCTCAATAGAGGGTCATGGTTCTTTTTATTACTTTAACTACCTTCTGAGACCTGCTGCGTAATTTATGATTGCTGATGTGGTTTAGGTTAATTTATAAGAAACCAAAGGGACTTAAGATAAAAGTCTTGGCTTCTTTCAAGTGGTTATTTTGATCATACCTATTTTATTTGCTGTATCCAAGGATCAAAACTGATACTGAAATTAGTGAGGGGCTCTTTTTTTATAAACAGTTCATCTCTTATACCATCAATTTCGAACTCTAAAAACCACGAATCTTCTTTCCCAACTAAGTTAATTGTTGGGTAAGGCTCGATAAGTTTATAGTGGCCATCTTTTTTCTTAATATTGAGCTTAGATATTAGGGTATCCCCCCAATAACAATATACATGTATATAACTCGGAACAGTTGTTTTCTCCTGAAGATTAATCGGGAGTAAAAACATTTCGAAAAAAAGTCCATTAATAAAGATTTTTGCTTTTTCTGTAGGCAATAAATTTTTGCTATCCTCTTTATCTCGATTTTCTATGAATCTATCGGGGTTTGCTTTTAGATAAATGTCTAATACCTTTGTTTTTTCATTGTAGTTTATCAAAGGAGATGATCTATCCAGTGATGAAGCAGTTCCAGCAAAATATTGATCCATAAACTGTCTTACTATTTTATTGGTGGGAATAGTAGTTTGAATTTTAACTTCATGAATGATATTTGGAACAAAGTATATGTAAGAAGCGGGTATGATGAACATAAGAAGAACAATTGACTCTGAAATAGTCCACTTCTTGTGTTTCATTATTAAATAAAGCAATGTTACCAATGGGATTATGGGGAATAGGTACCAAATAAAAGCTAAAAACGGGAAAATTATTAACAGCGGATATTTATATGATAAAAAAGTAAAACTTAACCATAAGATTAAAAGTACACCTGAAAATTTGATGGATAAGAGATCGGTTCTTTTTTTCATATTACACCTCTTTTCTGATGAGGACTACAACTGTATAATTTATCTTCATAAATTGATAATATTTCAAGCAAAGAAGCTACCGTGCTGAGTTTCATCTGTACCTGCAGCTCGGCAGGTCTGAGGGATCCTTGTTTCGCTATCCAGACTTATGCTCTGAAGCGTTGCTTTGATTCACTAGCCCTGAGAGTGTTTCTAATAGGAACTATACTCTCAAGTCCTGCTTCTCGTAGAACTTATTGGCCACTTAACCATTGATATTAACAGATATACTCAAACTGGATATACTATCCGTTGTTGATATTATCTTGGTATTCTATCTACTTTCGGAATAATATCTAATCCTACTAAGCCGGATAGTGGTGGCTTCAATTTTTAGAAATTTTAAAAACCTCGATGTTGAAGTGCCCCCAAAGAAGTTAGGTTTCATTAAAGACATGAGTTCGGTACATAACCGGACTCATGTTTTTTTAGCTATGCTTTGATACCTTTGTTATTATTACCTGATGTATCTCTTTTTCGGGTGTCCGGTTGCTTAAAGTTACGAAGGTCCCCAGATTAAACCGTTAATCATCACAATTTGAAAAATGTTCCCCTAAATCCGATATTATACATATGTAAATAGATCTATAACAGAGGGTTATTAGTATAAGCTTGATTATTGGAGGAAGGGTAAGTGATGCAAATGAATCGATGGAAGCTTAGGCATGGAAGAAAATCAGCATTAATGGTAATGGGTTGTATCTTGATTTCACTAGCAGTGTCAAAACAGGTTTCTGCACAAGAGATTGACAGTCGGCTCCCTGAGCGTACTCAAAAAGATGTTATTGAAAAATGGAACCAATGGATGAAGCCTGCTTTGCCGCAAGAGGATCCTTTTATCGAAAAACCAACCAGTCAATTTCCTTATCAAGTGGGCAAATTGCAAGAGAGTTATCTTCAAGAGGGAGTTGATTCAGCGAACTTTTATCGCTTTATTGCTGGCCTTCCTTCGGATTTAACCTTAGATGATGAATTAAACAATAAGGCACAGTTCGGTGCAATTCTGTTGGCTGCTACAGGCAAATTAAATCACTACCCATCCCAACCTGCGGATATGCCAGAGGAAACTTATAAACGAGGTAAGGATTCTACAAGTAGTTCTAACCTATTCGAAACATTCAATTCTAACGAAAACATTCTCAGAAAAAGTGTTAGAGCATACATGGACGACTCTGATCTAAGTAATATTGATCGACTTGGTCACCGACGTTGGATTCTCAATCCCGGGCTTCAGAAAATCGGATTTGGTCTTGCTTTTAGGGTAGAAAAAGATGGTGAGAAAAGTTTTTTTTCACCAATGCAAGTTTTGGATCGAGTCGCTCGAATTTCTCCTATAATTACACGTTGTATCCCAGCGAAGGAGCATTTCCTTTAGAGGCGTTTACCAACCAGCAATCTTGGTCCGTACTATTGAATCCTGCTGTTTTTCAAAAACCTGAATCCTCGGAAGTAAGTATAGAACTAACTCCAGTATCAGATAACCATAAGTGGATTTTTAACCAGAGCATGCAGCCTGAAGATTTTCCAAGCCAATATACGAAAATAGATTCTGGTAACGTAGCTTGGTTTAAACAAAATTATTTTAATGTAGATACAGCAAGCTACGGGAGAAATTACGCTATTATATTCCGCCCGTCACTTACATCACCAATACATAATGGAGATGATTTTACTGTCGTTGTTACAGGCCTCAAGAAGACAGATGGAACCTCAGCAGAGATTTCATATCAAACGCATTTTTTCAATATTATTCCTGAAGTTAATGATAACCTTGTGGATATTAAAGCGGATAAACAAACTCTATCCATTAGGGTAGGTGAAGCCGTTAATATCCCAAATGTGATAGCTCACTACAACGGGGGAGATTCGTTCGATGTAACCCCTGAAGTATCGCTTACATCTAATTCTGACGCCATTCATATTGATGACCAAAAAGTTATCGGTGCTAAGCAAGGAGAGGCTAAAGTAGAAATAAAATATAAAGGAAAAATTACTGCTTTAAAGATTGATGTTTATAGTGTACCAGAGTTTGCAGATGTCCAGTCTCACTGGGCAAAACAAGCAATACAATGGGCACTAGAAAAGAGGATGGCTGGAGGTTATTCTGACAATACCTTTAAACCGAATCAACCTGTAACAGAGGCTGAGTTCTTATCCATGCTATTTACACTCTATAAAGATTCTGATGCAATCCAAAGGATTGATACCAATAAGGAATCAATATCAAATAAATCCTGGGACGATAAGTTTTACCGATATGCTGAATTTTTGAATCTGGAGTTAGACAAGAGCGTTACTGATAGAACTTATAGAAAGCACTTCATAACTAGAAATGAAGTTGCGAAAATTATTGCTGGACTTGGGGGCAAAAACTTCAAAACCAATGAAGAGGCTATTCAATATTTACTAGTAATGGGGTACGCAACCGGTAAGAATGGTCCCTCTGTTCAGGGGTTTGCTGGTCAGGATTCTCTCACCCGTGCTGAAGCCATTGTGTTTCTTAAAAATTTATCGGAGCATGATTATATCATCTTAGGGAAACCAGACAATATCTCAGAGCTTTCTGATAATGAAAAAAACGGATGGCTTGCTGATTTGACAATTAGAGCAAAATTTACGGAAGAGAAAAATTTAGAACTTACCGGAAATCTGACTGAAATGGCGAATAGCACCGTTACAGTTGATATTTATGGTATTACTAAATTGATAAGTTCAGAAAAGGTAATGGTCGACTCCAATGGGAACTTTAAGTTAGATACGGGTCCCATTGAGGCTTCTTCGCTCAATATTTATGTCAAAATCCGGAGTGACTACTCTTATTACATAGATGTTGATCAAGGGAAAGAAACCACATACTCTTATGCATACACTAAGCTTAATTAGTCAGATTGTAGAGTAAAAGTAAAAGTCTTTGCCATCTTTGTTATCATAAATGAAGCAATGTTTAAAAACCTCTGTGTTTTCTAGGATTTTTGTTTTTTTTATCAGCCATTATGCGGACGGTGATCCTTCACAAAAAAGGCTACACTGTAAGGTTATTAAAGCGAGGATCCAGTTAAACAATTTAACAAGGGGGCAATGCCCGGTTTATTTAACGCATTAGCCAATAGATATCTTAGGACTTAAGCGAGGGTCTCGCGTAACATAATAGAGGATTGATCAGAAGACAAACGATCACAATGGGGTGAAAAATAATTGTTAAATGATAATGAGAAAGTTGCTTTACTAATCGAACTTTTAGAGCTTCATACGAAGAAACTCTCGAACGAGGGGAACATCACAAATTATCTGGAGAATATTCTTGGATTTCTAAAAGCTAAAGACCCCGGTCTTCAAAGAGCTGCAATTTCTAATAGTGAATTATATATAGACAACTTGTCTTGAGATTTACGCTTTACCTCCAAACAGGCAGTCGGCTCACTAATAGCAGCATTCGATAAAGTTGGTTATGCTGAGTCGATGGATGCAGCTGATGTCATCCTTAATTTTGAGGAGTTCTTGAAACTACCAAAAGAAGAAACTGAGAAGATTTACAGGGAACGTTGGAAGATAGATTAATATTTAAATGCGGGATTAACAAAAACACCCTTTATATCAATGAGGGTGTTTTTGTTCTAAATAAGTCATATTAAGAGCGTCCGTTTTTTAGTGCTAATACTTCCTTTATTACTCGATGGATACCCTGCAGCTCATTAGCGGTTAAAGGGATTAATAAAGTATCAATTTTATCTAATACATCAGATTTTAACTTCCGGGGTCGTTCGTTTTTGTCATCCTCAAAAAGTTGAACAGGGTTTATTCGAAGAGCGTTTGATATCTTATAGAGTGTTTCTAAAGTGATATTAACTTCTCCTCGTTCAATTCTTCCTATATAAGACTGATCAATTTTCAAGTACTCCCCTAATTCCTCTTGCGTTAATTTCCTTGCTTTCCGATACAATTTAATCTTTTTACCTAATTGAAGATATGGATTTGACATCATGCCACCTCTATTTAAGAGTAGGCAAGTTTCGATCAGGAATGAAGGTTGTTAAACTACATAATACCAATTGATTATAGGTGTTATATATCCTAAAATATAAATAAGAAATTCATTTAGAGGAGAATATCAAAAATGAATCATTGCTATATCACCAAGTTAGGAGAATGTTCTCCAATATAAATGCGTGCCACACGAACATCCGAGTGATGCGAATTATTTTATCAAAAAGGCGAAGATAAGTCTGAGTCCTACGGATCAATGGACTGAGGGGGTGAGAAAATGTATCGATACCTTTTGAATTCTAATAAGACATATCAAGTTGTTTTTACTGATGGTGTTTTTGATAAGCCCATTATTGAATTTGAAAATGAAGAGTGGGCTAAAACAATTACTCAATTGCTTAATGATGCATATAAAAGTGGATTAATGGATGGCGGGCCTTTGTATTTAAAAACAAATTATCCTCACATCTATTCGGATGAAACACTGAAAAAAATTCGATCTGCAAGACATAGAGGAGGATGCTAATGGCCTAGAAATTTTAGATGACTAACCTAGGTACTATATGTTCTGAAGTATAAATAAGAAATTTACTTAAAGGAGAATATCAAATGACATCATTGCCACATCACCAAGTTATTGAGAATGTTCTTCAGTATAAAATGCGTGGGAAAGTAGCTTACCTGGGCAACTTTTCTGCTACTTCTGCTTTACAAATTACCTATGTCAAGCCATATGATCACCCATCGGGGAAAGGTTACCAAAGACCGGTGGATAATAAACGTTGTAATGACTTTGCTTTATATCTCTCCAAAGGAGAAAACGCGCTGTTTACACCGATATTGCTAAATGCAGAATCTAGGTGGGAATTTAGCCCTTATGACAAATCAAGAGCAACTTATGGACGATTAATATGCAAAGGTCAGGCCTCCTTAATGGATGGGCAGCATCGTTTAGGGGGAATAAAACGCTATACACAGGACACAAATTCAGAAATCAATGTTCCTTTCTTGGCTTTTCATTATCTGGATGAAGACGAAGAGATAGAACTGTTTGACACCATTAATACCAAGGCTAAGGGAATTGGTACTTCTTTAAGTAAATATCTCCATCGAAATTCTGATGAAAATAGCTGGGTCGCGACTGAATTGATAACGAGAGGGGACAGTCCCTTTCATTTTATCGGTACGGTCACCGGTAAACGGGTATCGGGACGTCATGTAACACTTCAAAATTTATATAAAGTTTTAGAACTGCTTACTAAACCAGATGAAATCTCGTCACTGAGTAAAGAAGAAAAACTAACACTTTGTTTGATCTATTTTAATGCCATTAAAGAACAATTTAATACGGAGTGGCTCAATTACAAAGAATATCGTTTAACACACATTGTTTGCCTGAATGCAATGGCAATCGCGGGAGCTGAAATCTTTTTGGCGGCAGTAACCAAGCATCAGGGAAAAATAGATTACAACCTTATACAAAAGTCTGTTAAGCGATTAAAAGGAATGGAATGGGGTGCAGAAGGCCCGTTGAAATACCTTAAAGGAATTAGTGGAGCGAGGATGTTGGCGAGTGATATTTTAGCTACAGCATTAAACAACACATGAGATATAGTTTTTTTTAAAATCTATGAGAAGGACTTTATGCATTTCGAATTTGTGAAGAATCAACATAATAATTATGATTAAAGTGACAAAGTCAATGTTCTATCATTTGTCACTTAATCATAATTAAAGGCTGGCAAAAACTGCAGTCTTTTATCAAAACAGTTTCTAGCTTATGAACCTATATCTTACTTTTTAATGCTTTACAAATTCGTGATGTTTAGTTAATATTTATTTACCACACTAAATTGGCATCTTTTACCTCTAAGATGCTCGTAATGGCTCTCCTCAAGCCAAATTGGATATCTCCTCTTAGGTATCTTTGAAAGCTTATATCCCCATTATTCTAAGCTGAAATTAAATTTTTTTTGCATTAAGAACGTAGCCAATTCTAAAAAAATGTTGAAAGTACAGCATTTATAATTATGTCATTCATAATCAACATCTGGTGTAATATTACTAAGGTCTTCAATTAATTCTTTAGATGCAGAATCTAAACCTAAGTATCTAAGTGTGGTGGCTAAATATTTATGTCTTAGTTGCCTTTGAATAGTGACGAGACTAATCTCACTCTCGAACATTAGACGTGCACAAGTAAATCTAAAAGAATGAGGGGAAACATTTACATGAGTTATCCCTGCATTTTTACATAGTTTTTTTATTTTAATGTTTAAGCTCGCAGGACTATGCTCTCTTCCGGTGTCCGTATAAAATAACCGCTGATTACCATTACTCAACCTTTTTTTATAGTCGGGGTGATTAGTGTATTCTTTGAGAACCCTCTTAAGAGTATTAGTCATATAAACTGTACTCGCTGTAGTTTTATGGCCTTTATCAACATAAATAACATCTCTTTCAAAATCTATCTGATGGTAGCATAAGTTGGTTATTTCGCTATTTCGGAGTCCGGTTGAAATCATCAATAGCAGTAATACATAGTCTTGTTTCAAATCTGGGTCTTTATTTATGGCAAGGTGAAGTAACTTATTACATTCATCCACTGACAGCCACTTATTCCGTATTGGCCTTTTATAGTGTGAGTTACGATAGAAGGCAACGGGATTATGTTTAATTAGATTAGCTGCCTTTAAAAATTTAAAAAAGGATCTTAGATAGACAATTGAATTATATAGTAAGTTGTCTGAAGAATTTTTCATTTTCAGGTGAAGAATATAATTATCAATCATCTCTTCATCAAATGGTTCATATACTTCGGTGGTAGGATCATAATAGAAGCGATCAAAATTTATCTTTTCTTCCGCTGGAAAACCAGTTTGAATCAAAAAATCTTCAAGTCTTCTTAATTCATTAGTCATAGCAGCTTTTGTTGTTTGCGCAACATGGGAATGGTTATACCATTGTTTATAATAATGGGTGCTTAGAATTATACACATATTTTATAAACTCCTTTCCATCTTTAGATATATCTCTTTTGCAAACGGATGTCTGTTTATGGCATTTCTAAGTTGATCATCTGCAAGCTTTAAGTATTGAGAAGTAGACTGAACTGAACTGTGCCCTAGAAATTTGCTGAGTGTATAAATATCGAGTCCAGATTCCAGGCCGTATATTGCAAAAGTATGCCTAAATGAGTGAACAGTAAGCAGCGGCTTCCTTGCGGTAGGAATACTGACTGCAGAATTAACTAAATCTCGAACCATATATTGAATAGCTCGCCCAGATATCGGTTTGTCTCCTTTAGAAGCAGAGAAAATATACAAATTCGCATACTTATCATCTGATAAAGTCATTTTCTTATGGTGATACCGGGAATTAATGAATTCTGTTAGGATTGATAGACCCAATTTAGTTATTATACGTTTAACTTTGCTTGTGGATTTATCACGTGGTTTACGCTTGGGGGTAACCATTATTATCTGTTCCTCAAATAGAATATCTTTGATTTGTAAGTTACAAAGTTCATTGAGGCGTATGCCAGACGAAAGAAGGGTCCATAAAATAGCGTAGTCTCTGTCACCATGATTCGTTGATGATGCTAATGAAAGTAACTCGGCTGTTTCTAACTTGGTGAAGGACTTAGGGAGCTCATCTCTACTCCAGATTATAGGCAATAGATCTTTCATGTCTTGGTCCAATGTTTTACCATGATAATATGAGAATATGCATTGCATAAACGTTCTAAAAAAGGCACTCTTTTTCATATAAGTATTGCTTTTCTTATATGGTTCAAGAAATTTTAGAAGGTACTCAGACCTTATTGCTGTTGAGAGTGAAGGGTTCTCTTCAGAAATAGTCTTGCTAATAAATTTCGAATATTGGGCAATTTCTGAGCGGTAGCTCTTTTTTGTAGTATCGCTTAGCGAATTGAATTTACCACTTTGTAGAAAATACGTGCAAGCTTCATGAAATGAGGGCTCCATGCCATTATCCTTTTTTGTATTGGGTATTAAATTTGGCATAGAACTTTCAATTGCTTCTGTCATTATTTGATGTCCGTACTGACTAATTAGCGAAAGTAACTCCTCTCTCAGTGAGGAAATTTTGGATTTCCGTTCAATGAAACTCATCATAATACCTCCTATTTAAAATTGATTTTTTCAATGGCATCGATTAAGTCGCTATGGTTCCTATGGATATATAGAGCCGTCGTTTCTGGCCGTCGGTGTCGAGCTAGCTTCATAAGCTGTTGAGGTGTACAGTTTGGATGTTTAGACAGCCTGGTGAGAAAGGTATGTCTTAGCAAGTGTAATCCACCTGGAGATTTCCAATCCGCCATTGTTGCGAATAGCTTGCTGTATTCGTAAAGTGATATTTCGATATTCGTTGCGAACTCTTGGAATACACCTTGATGATGGGGTTGGTGAGAATGTAGTTTTATCATTAGCTGTAAAATGTTTGACGGAATTGGCAGTTCATCTGTATATCCGCCTTTGCCGTGAATGATAACACTTTTAGATTCAAAATTGATATGTTCCCATTTTAGATTCCCTACTTCGCTTTTACGTAATCCCAGATTTAACATAAGCAAGTAACCGAGTAAATGGTATTCTGGGAAAGGTGAATATTGAGAAACGATTTTCAAAAAGTGTTTAATTTCTTGATCACTTGGTATCTCCCGGTATTGGTAATGTTTAAAATCTATAGGTGTCACTTCTCTAGATATCCAATGCCTCAGGATTCCCTTCTTATACAAATTGTTAAACACTGATCTGATTTCGTAGAAAATATTACTGGCTGTATGCTCCCTGTAAACTTCCTCATTAACGAGTTGAAGCAAGTAGTACTTAAAATTTTCTAAATGTGTTGATGTAACCATTTCCAATGGGAAATCATTGGGCTCATAAGAGTTAAAGGAGGTCTTGATAAGCCAATTCACAAACAAAAAGTGGTACTGTGAATATTGGCGAATCGTATCTTCCTTTATCCCGAGAAGGCGTAAATATTTCTTGTGAGCTTCAAAATAAGGATTTATAAAATCTTCTGATGAAAATTTTGGTTTCCAAGAAGAAGACTTAGCCCTGCTCATTACTTTTTCAATGTTCGACTTACTTAAGCCAATTTTTTTCATTAGACTTTTGTAATATCGAATCGATGGACAAGTCTTGTTTTGAAGAAACTCTCCAAATAAATGGTAATTATTATAGAGGTCCTCATCCCGAAGGTATGAGGGAGATACATTTAGATGAAATTCGAAAAAATCCAGAAGTGATAATGTATAAATATAAAGATTGTAAAGCCTAATTGGTGAACGAACTTTAGTCGTTTTTAGAATTTCTTTTACTGAGTTTGGGCCAATATTATGATCAATTAAATGTATGGAGATCCACTCGTATAAACAGTGAATTTCACCAACTGGTTTATTATTTTCATGTTCCATGGTGGTTTCTCCCCCGGAGATTTCTTTATTAAAAGTATCAACTGAAAGGGGAACATTTAGACTCATGTGCGAAGAATTATGCGTGGTAGAAGCATACCACGAAAAAATGTTCGCCCCTTTCCACAAATCTTGAACTCCTGCAACATCACTATTCGAAACAAATTGCTCATTTTTTTTCATATCGACTTCTCCTTAAACATTTATTTTACGCGGTTATCAGTACTTAGGAGGTGAGGGATGTCCATACATTTAGTCGAGGACAAGAACAAGCTCCTGTTAACTGTCTGGTGAAAATTTATTGTTTGGGACTGACCTTATTAATTTCCATGAAGTCGATAAAACTCACATGCACTACGAATTTGTAGCAGAGTTCTAATTTCAATGAATAAGAATTATTCTGGACTTGGTGATTTTGATGTATAAACCAAGATCCGGTTCTAAATATCGAACAACTCAGCATTTGAAATATTACAACAATTTAATGAACAACATTATGACTAAAGAAAGTAAGGCAAAATACGAAGCCTGGTTGAATAATTCAAATTCAAATAAAGACAAAATTGAATCAACTGAAGAAGCTAATAGGTATCTTTATCAACTAATTGAAGATGAGTATGTACTCAATCATGAAAATGATGGGGAAAAGTTTTGGTATGAGATACCCCAAATAAAAAAGGAGTATGATGATTTCAGAAGATACCTTCGAAGGTTATCTGTAAGTACGCGGCGCAAAGCTTTACTTAATATGGCATCAACGGGTATGACTTGGGAAGATATTAAGAATTGCTTTGGTATTAATGCACCTCAATTGAATAATTTTATTAAAAATGAAGCGAAGCGTGGATATGATTATCGACTCCTCGCAAATCTTGCCTTGTTATGCAGAGTTCCATTAAGTTGGCTTATGAATGAAGAACCAGATGACGAATGGGATATAGGTTATATTGCACTTATTCCCGACAGGGTAAATACAATTAATGAATTGATTTCACTTCTCCAGGGTCAAAGAAATGAGTATCATGTTGTGAGATGCGCAGTGCTGAATGATCTGCAGTTTTCACTAAAGTTGCGAGTTGAGACACAGCCAGAAGGGTTTATTGTTGAACTGCTTAACCCTGAAATTTCAGGACGTGAATTTAAATTACTAAGACAAATACTGGAGCAATTCAATTGTAAGTACGGATATATGGAAACTGTTATACCTGGACGAGTAAATGCCACATTTTATACCGGTACAGTTGAACTTCCAATTGAGTTTCTAACGTGAGATGCTTTGCTACAAATATGTAGTACTCCCATATAAACAAGTTAAAAAACCAATCCTTATTGTAAAAAGGATTGGTTTTTTAGTACCTTTTATAAAGGAGGAATAAAGGTTGAGTCAAAAAATTACATACTCAGTTGCTGAGTTATCAGAATTACTCGGAGTCTCCCCTGACTCCATTTATACAATGGTTAGGGAAAAGCAAATACCCTTCTTGAGAATACGGAGAAGAATTATTTTTCATAAGGAAACTATTGAGGAGTGGCTCCGATCTTGCTCGTCTTAGCTCTCGTTTCTTGGAATTAGTATGTCAGCATGTATCAATCAATTGGAGAGGGATTTTGAATATCATCGGACATTTTTATTGTGATAATATATAAGTATAGAAAAGGCGAGAATGACACGCACGGCCGGGCTGCAAAAGAACCGGATAACCGGGGCGTAACTCTTCTCGTTTTTTTCTAATGTTATGTTGGAGGGACTAGATTTAAATTTTTAATGTAAAATTTGGGGGGATATTATTAAGATTGCAAATATTGATATGGGAACAGGTTGAGTGTGACGTATGGCGACATGTTTTGGACTTTGAAGACGTGGTTTCATGAGCTATGTCAGTTTTTGTTGTGTTTTACTGAGAACTTGTTCCTAGGCCTTCTAAGTAAGAATATTTATAATTATGAAGCTATTAATTAAAGCCAGCCCCGTTGACTTGAGGGGATGTGTTTCTTTCGTCTTTAACAAATAGGTCTTAAGGCAGGGAGAACAGTTTTGGTGTCGAATATTAAAATATTGCGAATATGATACAGTGAGGACAAACTAGGCATTTTAACTTCTGTACTAAGTAAACCGTCTAGTTGATTTCCTTATTTGGAATTATAGATCTTGCCACATCTATATGTTGGATTAAGGCGCCTAATAAAGACAAATGGTTAACATGCCCTACTCCTTCTCTGTGCTTGTAGTCGTTTCACTCCAGCTAAAAAATGATTGGTGGGTTATATGGTGTATATATCTAAGGTGAATATTACGGGCTATAAAAACACTAAAGGAAGCTCTGAAATAAGGCTTAACAAAGGGCTCAATGTGCTCGTGGGGGAAAATGGTTCTGGTAAAACAACTATTGTAAATGCATTAAGACTTATTCTTCGGGAAAACGAGTTCTCTTATATGAATATAGATGAGGACGATTTTTTTATTTCTTTGGATAAGCAATACTCAGCCCCTAATATAAGAATAGACCTTACTTTGGAGTCCTTGAAATCAAATGAACAAGTTACATTTCTAACTTGGTGCGATGCAGACTTCGATGCGCAATTGCATTTAGAGGTTAGCTCAAATCCAAATAGAAAGGGTTATTATAAGAAAGAAATTTGGGGTGGGGCATCAAAGTCAAGCATCTTTGAAGAGGAAACCTTTGATTATATTGATTGTATCTACCTTCCCCCTCTTCGAGATGCTGAGGAGAAACTTGTTAACGGAAAGAGGTCCAGACTTGCACAGCTTCTAAAAAAACAATATGGCAACAATAAGGAGATACTTGTACAGAATGTAAGTGAGTTCAATGAACAAATTACAAGTAATGCAGAAAATAAGTACAATGAAATTGAAACCGCGAAGAATAATATTAATACTAAGCTTGAGGATGCCTTGGGGCAACGACTTGGACAGAGTATAAATCTTCAATTTGCAGAGACATCATTCAATAAAATTGTGGAAAATATAAAGATGGTGTTTTTCCCTGGTATCCAGCAGAGTGATCCAGATAAATTTAGAGATATTGCTACCAATAGTTTGGGATACAACAACTTGTTATATATTGCTACTGTATTTGCAGAGCTTGAACTGTTAAAAGAAAATAATATGATGACTGTTTTATTAATTGAGGAACCAGAGGCACATTTACATCCCCAGCTTCAGGTGAAATTTATAAAGTATTTGGAAGAGGTAACCCGAAATCTGGAGAACTTGCAGGTTGTTATAACTACACATTCTCCAGTGCTAGCCTCTTCTATTGATTCAAATAATATAATTCATATTTCGCAAATGGAAGATAAGATTATTGCAACTCCATTAAAGGAGATAGATTTAGGTGAAAGCAAAAACTATATTAATAGGTGGCTTGATGTTACAAAATCTACACTATTGTTTTCAAAAGGTATAATTTTTGTAGAAGGCATCAGTGAGGCTATGCTTATACCTACTTTCGCAAAGATAGTGTTGGCCCAATATAATAAAGAGGCCCTAGATGAATCCAGAAGATTGTTACCAACTTCCTTGGAGGAAGCTGGTGTTTCTACAATAAATATCAATGGAATTAACTTTAAACATTTCATGAAGTTGTTTTCGAATTGCGAAGGTTCTTCAAGTGTGATACATTTGCCTATTTTTTGTTCAGGAATTACAGATAATGATCCTCCTAAACTTAAGGTTCTTGTATATGATAAGCAGGGTCAGCTGAAAATGGACAAAGATGATGAACCCTTAACTAAACTTGAAGATACTTTTCCTTTACCGAGCAAGCCGCCTATAGGTGCCAATAGTGCACTTCAACTTGTTAATGATATTAATCAGAGTACGTGGGGGCGGTTGTTTTCTTCTCCATTAAAAACATTTGAGTACGACTTAGCCATAAATGGTAACACAAAGATAATGGCAAAGGTAGTTCATGATCTATGGCCGACTGAGGGAGCAGTAAAAAACCGATGCAATTCAATAGTTTCAAAAAATAATAAATACTTAGAAAATGAACATGAACTAAGGGAAGATGCTGAATACATATTCAAACATATTGATGCTGATGAAATTGGGAAAGGAATTTACGCACAAGAGTTAACAGAGCATTTGGAATCTCAGATAAGAGAGAAGTTGGATAATATCAATGTTACAAAATCAAATATTAAAGATATTTACGCAAACATAAGTAATATCATAAACATTCCTGATTATATTAGAAAATCAATAATTTGGGCTTGTGGTGGTGAGATTGAAGATGAATAAGGGAGAAATGGAACGAGAGGTCATAAGCACTTTGAGTAGTAATAAGGGAGCTACGAGTACATATATATCTCTGATACAAAATAAAGTGAGGGAAAAAACAGATCAACAATTAGAATATGTTCTCTCGCCTACCACAGAAAACATCTTTTTAGAAGCTTGTGCAGGTAGTGGTAAGACTGAGGTTGTTGGAATGAAGACAGCATTTGAGATCAATAAATGGAGTTCTAAGAACAGCGGCATTGCGGTTCTTACTTTTACTAACGAGGCGACAGATACTATTAAAGAGCGGGTGAAAATATTTTCTGGTTTAAATACGTTATACCCACACTATATAGGCACCTTATCTGGATTCATTCACGGGTTTATTGCTCAGAGTTACGGATATAAATACTTTAAACATAAAAATAGAGGAGGAGACGCCTCGTATAGGCTTGTTGACAAAAGCTTAGCTATCTATAAAAATCACTGGCTGGAAAAATATAAGCTTCCGTACATGAACCTAAATTCATCAGGAAAAGATGTATATGCACACCAAATATATTACGATTATAAGATAAAAGATATTATTATTTATTATTCAGAAAATTATAAGCTTCCATTGAAAGAATATTATCAGTTAACTAGAGTGCAAGAGTTTGTTAAGGATTATAGAAAAAGGAAAAGGAATGATCGATTATTAAGTCTTGATTACATAAAAAAAGAAATAGGAAAAGTGAAACAGGCTTTTTTTGAGGATGGATTCGCTAACTTTGAGGATATAAATAGTATTGCGTATAGAGTTTTAAAAAAGGATGCTTATTTAGCTTCGCTAATAGCTACGCGGTTTCCTCTTATTATTGTAGATGAGTGTCAAGATCTCTCCTGGATAGAAATTAACATTCTTGATCAATTAAAGCAGCGCGGTGCTATCCTACATTTTGTTGGGGATCTTAACCAATCAATTTATGAATTTAAAGGTGCAGATCCAGCGACTACGATCAATTATTTGTCTAGTTTTAAAAAGTTATATTTAACTGATAATTTTAGAAGCAGTCATTCAATCGTGAAAATATCCAATAAACTATTAGATGTTACATTACCAATACGTGGATTAGCAGTTGATAAATTTGGTGATAAAAGTGTTTGTTACTTGGAATATCAGGACTTAGCAGTGCTTAAACAACAATATGCTAATTTACTTGAGAAACTAGATATACCCTTCGGAAGGTCAGCTATCTTGGTGCGGCAGCAAGCATTAAAACAGGATTTTGAGACAAACACTAACCAAAGTAAGCATCCAATTTTAGATGCCCTACAATTATGGACTGAAAACACACCCAACTCACGGATGTTGGCATTGGAACTTGCAAGTAGCCATATTCATAAATGGTTTGGGGGCGCAAAAACAAGAAGTAACTACTATTGTCCAATTGCAATTGACTCTGTTTATAGATGGAGAATCTTTATTAAAGACTTTTTGGATGGATGTGCTGCATACCCGGAACTGGTGAGGTTTAATGATATTGAATATTCCACGTGGTACAAGGATTTTAACAATATTTATAAGCGCATACTTCAAGAAGCGTATAAAGACCTTTCTGATTTTGATAGTGAGAAGAGAGGCTTTGAAGATTTACCTAAAATAATATCTCCACGCGGTACTGCTAATTCTCGTATTTCTGCTTATACTACTAAAGGCAATATAAGCAACATTTCAATTAACACAATTCATTCTGTTAAAGGCAAGGATTTTGATAGTGTAATGTTGGTTTCAAGTCGCCACACTTCAGGAAGTGGTTATTGGAAACAGTGGATTGAAAGAGAGTTAGAATCTGGACGTATTGGATATGTTGCAAATACTAGGGCAAAGTATTTTTTAGTTTGGGGTGTCCCAATTTTAAAGGATGAAGAGAGAGCTTTGATTGAGTCTTATGGCTTCAAACAGGCAATTGAAAATTAATGATTTGGATTAGCTAATTAATCTCTTTACCTAATTTGAACAGATCATGCGATAGTTTAGATAAATATTTTGTTGTTTGAGGAAATGGGATAATAATGTACTTCGAATCCTTGGTAAACAACGATTTAAAAGATTAATGCAGTTAACAGAAAGGTTCACGCGCCTTTGAAGTATACTGGAACCCTTGGTGGGAGGCCCTGTTTTCTCTACAATAGTAACGGGAAATAGCCATTAGTAAACGGGAATTTTATTTTGTGATTTATTACTAGTGTATTAGACATTTTGCGACAAACTTTTTATAGCTGAGTATGTATAATCTAAGATGCTTATTACATAGAGTGGGGTGGCTTAAATGATAGATTTTGGAAAGTTACTTGAAGATTCAGAAGAAGAAGCACCTATTCATCCTAAGGAGATATTCGATACTTTGATCCGAGATCCGAAGTTTTCATATCTTCGAGGGGATCAGCAGGAGATTCTCTTAAAATGGTTTGACAGAAGAGATGATGATGATCTAATTGTTAAAATGAATACTGGAGCAGGTAAAACAACCGTTGGGTTGTTGCTTCTACAATCTTCTCTCAATGAGGGTTGTGGTCCCGCGCTATATTTGTGCCTAGACAATCAATTAGTAGATCAAGTAATAGAGGACGGAAGTAAACTGGGAGTTAGATGTGTAACTTTTGAGGCTGACAACTCAATTCCTATTGATTTTATAAATGGTAATGCTGTACTAGTGACAACTTTTCAAAAACTATTCAATGCAAAGTCAGTGTTCGGTATACAAGGTGATGTGACGAAAGTTGTTACAAATGTAGGGAGTATAGTGGTTGACGATGCACACGCTGCTTTATCAAAAGCTCGAGAAGTATTCACACTAAGCTTTAAAAGTACTCACTCATTATATAAAGAATTAGCTGGTATGTTTATGGAGAGTCTCAAGGCTCAATCTCTAGGTACAGCAACAGATATTGTTGAAGGTAGCGACAAGTTTAGTATCCTCATGGTACCTTATTGGGCGTGGATTGAGAAGGTCGAAGTTGTTACACAAAAAATTTCAGTTTATGCTCGTGATAATAACAATGATCAAGAATTAGTATTTAAATGGGCTATTGTGAGGGATTTTTTAAAACATTATCATATGTTAGTCTCTGCTGATAGGATTGAAATAACCCCAAAATGTTTGCCGATACAAAAGATACCATCGTTTAAGAAAGCAAAAAGGCGTATTTTTATGTCCGCAACTTTGAATGATGATTCTGCACTGATTAAAGACATGCAGGTCTCAAAAGAAGCAGTTTTAAGTCCACTTTCGCCGGAATCTGCAAGTGATATTGGCGAACGGATGATTCTTTCACCATTTCTGATTGATTCCAGTTTGAATACAGTAAATATTGCTGAAACTCTCTCTAAAATTAACAGTCTGAATATAGTTAGTCTCGTCGCATCTGATAATAAAGCTAAGCTATGGGAAAGGAATGTCTTTAAAAGGCCTCAGCCCCACGAAATAAAAAATGTTTTAGGTAAACTGAGATCATCTGTCGGAAACAAGGTCGTGCTTTCTAATAGGTATGATGGAGTAGATCTACCAGATGAAATGTGTAGAATACTGATAATACACGATTTACCTAATGCAACAACGTTGCTCGAGCAGTTTTGTTTGTATGCAAGACCAGAATCAAAAATGCTAAAAGTTGCACAAGCTCAGAAGATTGAGCAGGGACTAGGAAGGGCAGTAAGATCAGTAAATGATTATTGCGTGGTCCTTCTTTGTGGTTCTGACTTGGTTTCATTTGTTTCGACTAATGAGTTTGATACGTTGGTTTCTCCTCAAACTGTTGCACAGATTAAACTTGGAACACAAGTAGTTGGACTCATTAAACAGGAGACAGCAGAAACTCCGATTCAAGTTCTCCTTTCAACAATAACTAGAAGTATAGCTAGAGATGAGAAGTGGGTAAAACTACACAAACAAAAGATTGCAAAATCTAATAAACCGTTTGTGTACGTTCAATATGTAGATTCATCAGTAGTAGAAAGACAAGCATTTGATTTAGCTTGTTCAGGTCAACTTACTCAAGCGGGCGAAACTTTGTTACAATTCATAAATCAAAATCCTCAGCTTGAGGATACTGATAAGAGTTGGTTTATGCAATTGGCAGCTTCTTATTTGTATGAAGATAATAGAGCAAGAGCCATGGAGATTCAGCTTTCTTCTCACAAGATAAACACTTTCTTGCTTAAGCCTCCAGCGGGAATACAATACTCTAAAATAAATGCTCGGAATACCATTCAAGCTGCTAAAGTAAAAGAGTTTATTTCAAGATTTAGTGAGTCTAATGGAATTATTCTACATGTTAGTAATCTACTTGATAAGATTGCCTTTGCACCAGGGACTTCTAAACAATTTGAAAATGCTTTTGCAGAAATGGGGCGCTTACTTGGTTTTGAAAGCCAGGAACCAGAAAGAGAATTTGGTGTTGGTTGTGATGTTCTTTGGAACCTATACGACGATGATTATTTGATTATTGAAGCCAAAAATGAAGTGGAGATTTCAAGAACGGAAATTTATAAGTCCGAATCAGAACAGATAAGCAATAGTATGAACTGGTTCAATGATACGTATGCTGGTATGAAAGGAACTCCGGTTTTAGTTCATCCGAGTAATAAAACGCATAGAGAAGCATTTGCACCAAAAGGTACTGTTGTTCTATTACCACAGGGTTTAATGAGTTTAACTGAAAATGTAAAAGCGTTCTTTAGAGATATCGCAAGCAACCAACCTCAACATCTTACCATTTCAGAAATCGCTGCTAAATTAACTGAGTATAAATTAAATAAAAGATTAATTTATAATTATTTAATATCAGTAGAATAAAGAAAATAAAATTTGTTGATTCGCTTTACAGCGCTGTAATCGTGAAAAAGAACATCCAAATTGGTATTATCCTCTCTAATTAGACACTCCCAAAAGACCTCATGATGTTATGAGGTCGGAGAATACTTGGAGGGGATTTTTATACGGCCATCAAGGGTCAGACATTAAAGACATACACCGAGGAATTCAAACTGAGCTGTACGTGCTTATCTGAAAGGGAAAGGCGGATATGAATCGCTCAGTAAGCAACTCGGTATTCGGAGTAAGACCTAACTTATGAACTGGGTGAAGAAGTACAAAGTGGGAGAGGTTTACGACACACGTAAAGAGAGTCCTCCTAAAGTACGCCAACGTACGAAGTTTAAAACGGTGGAGGAAGGAAGAATGGACTAGCTGAAAGCGCAGGTGGATTACCTAAAAAAGCGGTATTCGAGGGAAGCTCAGCCTACACGGGCACTACAGGATTATCGAAGAATTAAAGGGACAGTTTCCAGGGACGCTGCTCTTCACCCTTGTTGGAGTCCCGAGAGCAAGCTATTACAAGGGGCAACTGCGTCCGCACGCTAGGAACGATATTCACGAGTAATGAAATCAAGAAGCACATGGTAGCGATTCACCTTCTGATCCCTATTTCGGATGTCCCCGTATGAAGGTCGCTTTGCGAGAGCTAGGATATATCATTAACAATAAGAAAGTGTGGCGACTCATGAAGAAGTTGTCGATTTCCTCGGTCATTCGGAAGAAACGCAAATCTTCCAGCTATACCCCCTCCGTCGTCTATCCCAACCGACTCAAGGGCGGAAGTTTAACGCTTTTAGCCCAAGCAAAAGCTGGCGACGGACATTACATATCTCTTTAAAATAACCCGATAAAATTGAATCTTGTACAAAGTTTAAAATCAATACATTAGACATTTAAATACATATATTAAAGAATGTTGTGAGCAATTAAGTTTACTCAATTTGGTGATTTTTTTAGCTGGCATAAAGCTTTTTAATTCCTTATTTTGGGGACGAATTGGGGACGAAAACCGCCATATTACCCCTTAAAGGAGCCTAAACGATCGTATATGTACTTTTGAAAAACCATAAAAATCAGGCTTTTTCACAATCTAGCCAATTCAAACATAATACGTATCCATCGCTGGCAGCGATGAGGTCAGGGGTTCGATCCCCCTAGGCTCCATAGAAGAAAACCCTTGGGAATCAAGGGTTTTTTGTTTTTTTATTTTCAGTTTGGCTTAATTAAATTTGAAGTTGGGGACGAATTGGGCGATTTCCGACAAAATATATTCGCCATCTGCTCCTTTTTTGAAAAAATAATGGCATAAATGATGTTTATCAATAAGGCTGCAGCGGCCGAACTCCACATTAACATCAGAAACAAGGAAGCCATGGGGTCTTTATCAGCCTCTATTACAGTGTTCATAACGATTTTCGTCCCCCTGTAAATAGTCATGTGATAGGTCATGAAAGAAGCGGCAGCCATATGCAAACAACTCATCAATACATAAACCAATCGACCTGTTTTCAATGACAGCGGGGCAAGAAGCTTTATGATCATAAGCGAAAGGATCGATAAGCCCAACTGGCCAAAGAAAACCCGCAGGTCGACTTCAGGCACTTCAATGAAGTTTAGGATCAAGACAGGACCTAGCGATATGAGGGCAAGAAGCAATAAAGGCGTGGCAAGCCGCCCGGCATATTTTCGTGAATTAATCTGCCTCCAAGATTTTAAAGGGATTAGCAATAGTACCACCGCTATAAAATACAAAAGGCAAAACATGAATCCATACAACATGTTCCTTTGGTTAATAATATGGCCTTTTTTTATTGCATAATTAAAGTCTTCTCCCGGATTCCCCAACTCCATTGCCTGATCCAAAGCTCCGATGGCCTTTTTGAAATGATGCTGCTTAACGAGAATGTCGGAATACAACTGCAGGGCCAGGGCTTTGTCTGTAGTTGACATGAGGGATTTATCAAAGTTTTGTATATATTTTTCCACATGCTCTCTCGCCTTTTGATCGTCGGCAGTTTCAAAATAGTTATTAGCCAAATAAATATGCATTTCCGGCGCAATCAATGTGTCCTCATTCTTGGATAGAATGGTTTCAACTTCCTCAAGGCTATCTTTGAGGGGAATATGGTCTTCTTCCAACTGGACTTTTCTAAAATCTCGCAATGCCTGCCATTCAGAACGTCTTTCATTCAGATAAGCGATCCTTACCCGAAAGTCATTGGCAAATTTTCCTTCAGGGAATTGGTCAAGATACTTTTTATACACGGACAACGCTTTTCCAAAATTAAAGAGGTAATCATCATAGATATGGGTCAGTTGCTTGTAGACCCTTTCATTGTTCAGTTCCGGATTCTTTATTAGGAGTTCCTCCAAAACTAAAGCTGCCTGCTCATAATTTTTGTCGGCAATGAATTGGTTCGCTTTCTTGCTGTATTCCTGTTCAAAGTCGGCAGAGCGGCTTTGAGCCATGACGGTGCCAGGACTCGTAATGAAGACAATAAAAGCAACCATGATGGAAACAAAAAAATAAGATGAAGTATTTTTCTTCATGTCGTTCTCTCTTCCTGTTATTTTTAGAACGGTATCAGCTGCAAATTGAACACCCGATCGACGAACCAGAGGAAACCAACAATAAAAATGGCTACGGATGCTACGGCGGCTACTCTTCTAATCGAGAACTTTTTCCTTATCAGGTACAGAAGGGGCATCAGGATTAAAAAGATCATCAACTGTCCCGCCTCCACGCCGACGTTAAACGAGACCACCGAGAGAACAAGATTGGATTTTCCTCTGACGAGCTCCTCGAGAGCACTGGCAAAGCCGAACCCATGCACCAATCCGAAGACAAAGGTGATCAGCCATCGATAATTGACCTGTTTTGCGAACAAGTTTTCCAACGCGATATAACAGATGGAGAGGGCAATCACACTCTCGACAAATCTAGAGTTCAGATTGATCACATGCATGGCCGCCAGCAGCAAAGTAATGCTGTGAGCCAAAGTAAATGAAGTGATAATTTTTAGGGCTTCCCGGTTGGATAAACCTATCACAATTAAAGCAACCAAAAAGGTTATGTGATCATATCCGGTCAGGATATGCTTGATTCCAAGTACTAAGAAGGTAAAGATTTGCGACTGCAAAGCGGCGGCTTTAGATTTAACCGAGAACTCAAATTCCGTATGACCGGAATCGAACGTATACATCAAATCCGGTTGGCTATAATTGAAAACCTGCTTCACCGAATCGTCATCGGCATCGGCAAAATAAATATAGCCGATACTCACATGCTGATTATTGGTTTCCTTAAACAAAAGATGGTAATTAATCTTAATCTTGTTGTCTTGCTGGTTTAAACTTAGATCACTAACCCTCATCCATGTTCTGAATACTGTCCCTTCCTTCTCCATTTTCTCTACCTTAACTGGATAAGAACGGTCATTAACGGAGACCGAGAGCTTCTCGTTCATGTAAGGTTGGATGAAATCAGTTTCCATTTTAAGGAGCTGCTCATCGGTGAGACTGTCAAGGTTAACTCCGAGTTCCTTGAACCCATTGATTTGCTGTAATATGGCGGGATCAAGGTCAATCGTGAACAGAATGCGATCCTTGCCGACGGCCCATTCTGATCCTCCTAGATACATGTCATGTGCGAAGACGGGGGTAACTCCGCCAAAAAACAAACCGAACATCAGAATCATTGGAGCTAGTTTTCGGAACCATTGTATAGGCATGATGATGCCCTCGTTTCTTCTTGAAGTTAGGAGCGGCCGCAGGTTTTCCCTGCGGCCGCTGTTTTATTTTTCAATGCGGGTACTACTTGTTGTTATCTTTCAAGCTCGGATTCACGGTGATGACCACAGTATCCGTGGCAGTGGCGCCATCATCATCTGTCACCGTAAGAATAATGGTATGGGTGCCAACAGCCAGCTTGACGCTCGGAGTGGCGTCGGTGGCAATCGTGGTTTCCCCCTCTTTCCAGACATAGGAAGAGATCGTTCCGTCCTGATCCAAGCTTTTGGTCCCGTCTAGGGTAATCATTTCGTAACCCGGATCTTTGGGTCCGGTTCTTTTCGGTGCGTTTACATTATTGCAGCTGTTGCCGTTGCAGTCGTCAGTCACCGTCTGGTCAAGTCCGGCATCAGCAGCGGGTACCTTGTTGTTGTTGAGCGTCACGGTCTCAATGACCGAGCCGTCAATCCGGCGGGAAGTGACTTTCATAGTTTTTCCATTCACATCGAACTCGGATAGGAAGTACGCACTTTCGGCTTTAACAATGTTCGGCCATGTCGGATCTACTGCATACGAAGGAGCGCCGCCGCCGCCGGAGGTGAGGTACTCGATCCCTTCGTATTCCGCACGGGCATAGTTATGGTTATGTCCGTTGAGGTACAACTGTACTCCATACTGCTTCAGGAGGGGATGGATGACATTCTGAACATTCGTGTCGTTTCCATGAGTACCGGCACCCCACGCTGGATTGTGGGCCATCACAATCTTCCACGGTTTGGTTGTGGAGGCAAGGTCGTTGACCAGCCAGTTGTACTGAGCCGAGCCGGGTTTATAGTCGGAATACTCGTCCAGTACTGTAATATGAATCGGGCCGTAATCGAAGGACCAGTAGAAATTAGACACGTACGGGTAAGGGAAGTACTTTCCATAGACAGATCCTGCTCCCTCATGGTTGCCCCTTGCTCCAACCATAGGAACCTCGGACTGGAGAGTGTGCAGCTGAGGGTAGGTGGATCCGGGAACGAAGTATTGAGCTGTCCAGTTGCTCTCCGTATCGCTCGAGGCAATATCCCCGCTGTTCAAGAGAATAGTCTGGTAGGCAGGATCGGCGGCATAAGCCTTAAGCGCCAGGCCGGCTACCTGCTCCTGATAGCTTGGTTGGGTACGGCTGTCGCCGTAAGACAGGAACTTCACGGAAGTAGCATCGTCCGCAGGCGCGGTGACGAAAGAACCAGTCTGACCGTCTACATCATAGTAATATTTGGTAGCCGGCTTCAGCCCATTGATGGTGAACTTGTGCTGGTGGTCGGTACCGTATGTCCCGACGGTCTCTTGTCCCATCGTATAGGAAGTATCGGTACCCCATTTGATGACATTTGCTTGGTCATCGCTCGTCTGCCAAAGTAGGCTCATTGAGGTGTTGGAACCTTCGAACAGCAAATACGGGCTTTTAATAAAGTTGCTTTCAGCTGACGCATTGAACATACCAACCGTAAAAAGAAGAGTACTAACACTTACAAGTGCGGTTACGCTTTTCCACTTGCCTTTCAACTTGCCTATTAATTTTTCCTTCATCATGAACTTCCTCTCAACTTCATTCTAGTAGTCGGAGACACAGGAAACCGCTTCCCAACCTCCTTTCACCCACTGACATTTTTAAGAAATTACGGTTAACAGGTTTCTTCCGACTGTCCGAGCAAATCACATCTTACTCGTCTAACGTAAATTCTGTTGTAAGAGTTCTTTAAGCTAATATTAATGTTCTCAAGTCCCACCATATCGTAATGTTATTGAATCCTTTAATAGAATCAATAATTTTTCAGTTTCCTGAACTTGCTATGATATTCCCCTTACAATTCTTCTGTAAACTTCATTGAGATAATAATAGCAATCAACGAGAGAGAGATGGACAGCCGATGAAATCATTGTTCACTGCAAGAGATTTTGCGGTTACGCAAGCTTGTGTAGCCGCTGCCCTTTTTTTATCTATTCCTTTGGTCAATGTGATCGGATTCAGCAACCATAAGCTTGAAGCCGTCCTTCACGGATTGGGGGCAACCGTCACTGTTATCATGAGCTGCCAAATGATTCACCTGACCTATCCCATGCTGCGGGGCAAGAAAGGGGCTGCGGCAAAACTGGAATGGGTGCTCTGGCTCACGAATGTTATGGTTCTGCTCACGATCGTGTTCGGTAACTGGCTCTACATCGCATACCGGGGACCTGACGGTCCGCAGGAATGGCTGATGTTCCACAGCCCCGAGGTACATTTGATCCTCATGGAATATAAAGAATTCGTCTCGCTGTATCCGCTCCCCTTGGGAATTGCGGCAGGCTTTTTATTGCGCCGGTTTCGCCATACGCTCAAACCTGGCTCGGCGGTTAGCGGAATCATCGCTTTATTGATCACGCTATTCTGGATCTGTCTGCTGATTGGATTTGCGTTTGGCATCGGCATAGCGAAACTGAGAATGGTATGAATCTGAAGACGATCCACTGGGGGAGAACATCATGAAAAAAGACAAGCAACGAAAAACGGGCGAGGTCGCATCCGTTCTGCTGTCAGTATATCTCGGTATCCTTGCGACAACGGCCAGTCACTTATGGAGTTATTACAATCCGCTCAAAGCGAATGCGATTTTGCTGAAGATAGGCTCCTGGATTCCCTCTTGGTGGGGTATCGGTCCCTATGCCGGTAAAGAAACGGTAGGACTGCTCGTTTGGTTGGTCTCATGGGCTATATTCCACTGGACGATCGGACGGAAAGAGGTTGATCTGAGACCATGGACGATCGGATTTGCCATTGCCTTTGTTGGCAATCTGATCATCCTGTGGCCTACGGTTTACCACACGATCCTGTGGTGGCCAGCCCTTCCGAACACGCTGCCCGGAGGTGAAGGTTAGCCATGCTGATTATTTCCAAATATAAACTCTCATTATCGCTGCTGGTATTCATTTGTGTTCTTTGGTGTTCTTTTTATTGGACAAGAGTGCCGATGGCAGGATTCAAAACATCCGCCGCATCGTCCATCTCATTTCGATTCGGTTATTTTAGTGAGCAGGGAGGGGAAATCGGGGATTCGCTCAAGCAATTCCAAGACATTTCGTACTTTGTCGCATCCGATCAGTGGCTGCAGAATCATCCGGAAGCGCAAGCATCCCAGATTTATCCCATATATGACAGTTCCACAACGGAACAGCGTTTCAACCAAGCTTATCCCCATGTGCCTACCGGGACTCTTCCGGGTTACGGGAAAACGGTGTATGCGGCCAGTCATGGCAACACCAGGATGTTCTTCCTGAACGCCGATCGGTTATCGGGTGCGGGAGACGATCAGTTGGATTGGATTCGCAGGACGGCTAATGAAAATAAGAAGCTTTTCAACTTCGTCTGGCTGAGCAAAGATCCGAAGCTTCCCGAAGTATGGAACGCGTTCAGAACCGCCGGAATTAACGCAGTTTTCATCGGTGATTCCGTATATGTTCTTCAATTGGCCGTTACGCAGCAGTCTTCCGATGATATGCCCAACGAATATGAGGGCTGGGAAGTTTGGGATTTGAACAGGCTGAAGGAAAAGCCCTTCATTACGGTATTGGAAGCCACAGATAATACGTTGTTCATTAAAGCTGAAAATAAACAAGGACAGGTGCTGGATCAACTGGAACAGGATGCGCAGAATCTGGCATCTTGGAATCTGACGACGTTGAAGGAAAAACAGGAAATCCCTCTCGTGGGGATTCAATCTATATGGCGCTATCATCCGGGCAGCGAGGCAATCAAATCCGCTTTACCGGAAGGGGTGGACCTGGTGGGAGAGGGGCCGATCATTGAAACATCTCATACGGAAACGGTTCCACTGCCTGCTAACGATTGGCGCAGTCCGGAATACAACGATTCCGACTGGAAGTTCGGCAGGGCTCCTTTGGGAAATACGAATAACAAGGAGCGGCAGACTTATGTTCAAACAAACTTGGAGGCCGTAAAATCCCCAACTTATTATTTTCGCAAGTCGTTTGACTTGGATGTCGATCCGAAGGAGCTATCCGATTTAGTTTTGAATATCGCCTATGAGGACGGTTACGCCGTTTATCTGAACGGCCAGGAAGTATCCCGGGACGCCATTCTATCGGGGATCTTAACTGAATCCTCGCTGGCATTTCCAAATGAGTTTTCCTTTTATCGAAGAGTTGATCTAAAAGCCCATTTGAACAAGCTGCTGAAGGGTGCTAATGTCATAGCTGTTGAGGTGCACCGCAGCCACCCCTCCTCGCCCAATCTGTTCTTTGACCTGGCATTGTCTGTTGAATCAGAATGAAAGGAACGTGGATCATGCGGATAAACCTGATGAATTTCATAAGTAAGCCTGCAATGAGAATCGGCTCATCGTTCTTGTTGATCGTCTGCCTTGCCAGCATGATGACGGGATGTGTCCCCGCACCAACCAGCCCAGTCCCCCTGGCCGAGATTGCCGTTACAAATGGACACCTATTGGTACAAAACCACACCGGACATGTATGGTTCAATGCCAAAATCACTATCGATGACAAGTACACTTATAAAGTGGATGTACTGCCTGCCGTCAAATCCAGCCTGCCGTTATCCGATTTCGTTGACGATCAGGGCCATAGTTACAAGCGCAGGCTGCTGAGCGTGCGCAATGTAACGATCGATGTGCACGATACGATGGGCAATATAAGGCATTTTCGTTGGTAATTCGCGGCCAATGAAAATCAAGAAGAAAACCCTTGGGAATCAAGGGTTTTCTTGTTCTTTTATTTTATTATGATTTTAAGCCCTGGCCCACTTCTTCCGATACTGGTGTGGGGTAGTGCCCATGCGCTGCTTGAACAATTTACAAAAATAAGAGCTGTTCGCCAAACCAATCTCCTCAGCAATGAGCGAGATTGGTTTTTTAGTAGTCGTTAACAGCAGAACGGATTGATGGACCCGGCGGGCCATGATGTACTCGGAGATGCTGATGCCTGTCGCCTCTTTGAAGAGATGCGATACATGATAAGAGGATAAATGCAGCGACCTAGCCATGTCGTCCAATCGAAACGGTAACGTATAGTTGGCCTCGATCCATGTCAATATGTGCTCCACCTGATGATTTTGGCGAAGGGCCGGTTTGGGCAGCCCGGCTTCCGTCCGCTGATCCCATACGTGTTGGATCGAACGGTACAGCATGACGAGAAATAAAGAAAATTCCTCATATCTTTCTGCCTCTGAAAGCATCGGTAATTGATCATCCAGGCTTCTGTAGACAGCGTCCAAGATGTGAAGTTCATCGCCGGTGTCATACAAGCACGGAACAGGGAGTTCACCTAAATACATGAATTTATAAAAGGAGTGCAGAGAAGGCCATTTTTCAAAATAAGACTCAAACATCGTCGGTTCAAAGGTCACAAGGGAACGTTCGAAGCATTGGCCTTCGTCGTATTCGAGCTTGAGATGATGAAGCTGATAAGGCTGAAAAATGCAGAGCATGCCCGGTTTGATGTCGTAGCGGTTGTTATTGACGATCATCGTCCCTTTCCCTTGATGGATCAACAATATTTCCACCCCGAGGTGGGAATGGAAGGTTTCTTTGTGCTCATAGTTGACGCTCTTACGTTTATAGGCAAAATGCAGGGGCACCTCGCTATAGTTACCCGCTACAAAAGACATGGCCGCTGCCTCCTTCTTCCCCCGTATGTACTCGCTTTCGATCTATTCTATCGCAGAACCGCAACCCAGTGTTATTTTTTCCCCCACAGCGAAGCACAATGTTCTCGCAGCTTCAGTTAATATCCTTATATGCCAATGAAGAAAGCTCAGGGGAGGTTAAATGGATGATCAAGGTTGCGATTATTGGGACCGGGGCGATTTCGTCCGCTCATATCGAAGGTTATCTGCAGTTGAAGGACCGCTGCCAAATTGTCGCGTTATGCGATCTTTATCCCGAGAAAGCCGAAAGCAAGCGGGAGCAATACGGTTTGGACGCTGTCATCGTTAAGGATTACAAGGAACTGCTTGATCAGGAGATCGACCTCGTTTCCGTTTGTATGCCTCCGTTTGTTCATGCGCCTGTTACTATTGATTTTCTTAATGCAGGCAGTCATGTGATCGTGGAAAAGCCCATGGCTTCTTCTCTTGAAGAATGCGACGCCATGATCAAAGCTGCGGAACAAAACGGGAAAGTATTATCCGTCATTGCCCAAAATCGCTTCAGAAATCCGATTATGAAGCTGAAGCACGTTGTGGACAGCGGATTGGCCGGCAGGATTGTTCATGCCCAGGTGGATTCGCATTGGTGGCGGGGCCATTGCTATTACGATCTATGGTGGCGCGGCACGTGGGAGAAGGAGGGAGGCGGTCCGACGCTGAATCATGCGGTTCATCATATCGACGCCTTGCTCTGGATGCTGGGTCAGCCCAGCGAGCTTCAGGCTTATATGAGCAACGTCGCGCATGACAATGCGGAAGTGGAGGATCTGTCCATCGCGATTTTGAAATATCCGAACGGCAGCTTAGGGCAAATTACAAGCTCCGTCGTTCATCATGGTGAAGAACAGCAGTTTATTTTCCAGGGTGAGCATGCCCGGATCTCGGCGCCGTGGCGGGTCACAGCTTCCAGGTCACTGCCGAACGGCTTCCCGGAGCGGGAACCATCTCTAGAGGACAAAATTCAGCAATACTACAACGAACTGCCGGATCTGCCATATGAAGGCCATACGGCACAGATCGACAATGTGCTGAATGCCATCGAGACCGGGGCGCCGGTATGGATTGATGGAATCTGCGGACGGAATACGTTGGAACTCATTATGAGTATTTACAAATCCGCCAGCACCGGAGAAAAGGTCAAACTTCCCCTGCAGCAGGACGATCCATTTTATACGCGGGAAGGCCTAATGAAGAATGCACCACATTTTTACGAAAAGGGCAGCAGCATTGAAAATTTTGCGGATCTGAAAATAACGACAGGAAGCCGTTACGGCGGCGTAACGAACGGACAAACGTCAGGCGAACAGTAAATCCCGATCATCGGGATGGAGAACCTTAAACGCGAAAGGGATGAAGGAAATGCAGAAGAACGACGGAATGAATTATGCCCCGAAAGGAAAACCCAATCCAGTAGTCGGGCCGGGTGAATTTGTGATCGCCGCGGTGGCGCTCGATCATGGGCACATCTATGGAATGGTCAACGGACTGATCGAGGCAGGCGCTACATTAAAGTGGGTTTATGACCGTGACCGGGCCAAAGCTGAAGCATTCGCACGAACCTATCCTCAAGTAACGATTGCAGCCTCCGAGGAAGAGATTCTGGCAGATCCGCAGGTTCAGCTTGTTGCAGGAGCAGCCATTACTTCGGAACGCTGTGCGCTGGGGCTTCGGGTGATGGACGCAGGCAAAGATTATTTTACGGATAAAGCCCCCTTTACAACGCTTGCGCAGCTGGAGTCGGCCCGCGCCAAAGTGCGTGAAACCGGAAGAAAGTATATGGTTTATTACAGCGAAAGGCTGCATGTCGAATCGGCGGTTTATGCCGGGCAGCTCATTGAGCAGGGCGCGATTGGGCGGGTGCTGCAGGTGACGGGATTCGGACCGCATCGATTAAATGCTTCGTCTCGACCGGAGTGGTTTTTTCAAAAGAAGCAATACGGAGGTATTCTATGCGATATTGGCAGCCACCAGGTCGAGCAGTTTCTTTTTTATGCGGGTTGTAAACAAGCGGAGGTTCTGCACAGTAAAGTGGCAAACTACAATAACCCTGAATATCCGGAGCTTGAGGATTTTGGCGATGCTACCCTGCTAGGGGACAACGGGGCCACGCAATATTTCCGGGTGGACTGGTTTACGCCGGACGGCTTAGGTTCATGGGGAGACGGCCGTACGATCATCTTGGGAACCAAAGGTTATATTGAGCTAAGAAAATATATCGATATCGCCCGCGACCGGACCGGCAATCATGTTTACCTGGTCAATCAGGAAGGGGAATACTATTTTCATGTTGGCGGACAGGTTGGATATCCGTTCTTTGGAGAACTCATTCTTGACTGTCTGAACCGGACCGAAAATGCCATGACGCAGGAGCATGCGTTTATGGCGGCGGAATTGTGTTTGAAAGCGCAGGAAATGGCGATGAACGTGACCCGAAGCGGCAGCTGACTGTATGAGTAAGCCATGAAGGTCATGGGTCAGCTGCTTAAAACTGCTTCTGTTAAAAATAAGCTGGGGAGGGCCGCGTATGTATCATACATCCCTCCCTTATTCGTTATTTAGGTTGATTTGTCAGTTGTTTGACCATGAGGATATGAGGTATGCCATCTTCCATAAATTCCTCCGAAGAAGTTCGATACCCAAGTTTCTTATAGAACCCTTCCGCCTGACTTTGCCCTTGCAATTTAACCTGCTGTACCCCTTTGTCTTTAGCGATTTCTTCTAACGATGCAATGATCCTTCTCCCGATTCCGAATTTGCGGTAAGGCTGCAGGATGCAAATCCGCTCCAGCTTCCCGGATCCTTCATGAATTCGTATCCTTCCCGTCCCGACGGGCTGATCATCATAATAGGCGATGATGTGCTCACATGGTCCACCCAAAGTATCAAACTCGTCGAATTCATCATTCAGCGGCACGCCCTGTTCCTCAACAAATACGTTCCTCCGGATAGCAAATGCAGCCTCTAACTCTTCAGGTAGATTAATTCTTTGGGTTAACAATCGTTTTCGTCCCTTTCATGATGTATTCAATGATCGTGATTCAAATTATAGGACGAATTATATTGTAAATGCAATAAAAATAAATCTCTGCGGTTGAAAACACCAACGAGAAGCAAAAAAGCCCCAAATAACGGGGCTTGAAAAAATCATATTGGTTGGTCTGATGACAAAAATGCTGTGACCATCTCAATCTCAATTTAGCTCTGTGCGCTTGTCTTGATAAGATCTTTGGCATGCTGCCTTCCTGTCGATAATAGACTGTCACTCAGCTCGGCATCACTAACGGAACGCGCCAGTACAATCGTGCCGACCATAAGGCTCAGCAAAGCTTGGCCAGTCAGTGGATCGACTTCTGCCAGGTCAGAGATTAAATCAATCATGCGCTGCAGCTCCTCGGTAAAGACTTGGCGCACCTCTTCGGACATTCGGGATACTTCAGCGGAAAGGGCGGGAAGAATGCAGCCCACCTCGGTCTGGTCGCGATGCTGCGGACTCAAATAAAAATGAATGACCGCGTGGATCTTGGGTGCTTCCTTTTCCTGGTCCGCCGCCTTCTGCAGCAGGGCAATGGTCTCGCTGATCGCAAAGCGGCAAGTTTCAGCGACCAATTGCTCTTTATTGTCAAAGTGTGAATAGAACCCCCCATGCGTCAGACCGGCCCCCTTCATAATAAAGGGAACGCTGATGTCGCGTACTCCGCTGGCTCGAATGGCTTTGGCTGCACTCTCAATAATACGGCCGCGAACCTTTAATTTATGACCTTCCGGATAAGGCAAAGCAATCACTCCTAGTGGCAAAAAACGCATTTTAAAATATTATAGGCATCATAATAAAATGTGTCAATTTCACTCGGTCCAATCGTTTGGTTTTGCGGCAAATGGGCAGATGATATTGACTGTTGTAAAATATGATGACTATAATATATTACGTTCATCATATTTTATTTCGGAGGTGTAAAGTTATGATTGACCTTAAATCGGTAGACACCCTGGTAATAGGATCGGGTCCGGGAGGTTATGTGGCGGCGCTTCGGTCAGCACAGCTTGGAATGACAACGGCTGTCGTTGAGCGCGGCCGGGTCGGTGGAGTGTGCACCAATATAGGCTGCATTCCTTCCAAAGCGTTGATTGGGGAGGCGCATCGCTTCAAGCAGCGTAAGCAATGGAATCACACAGTTGCTGCTGCTGTTGCTTCCTTTGAGGATGCTCAGGCCTTCAAACAAGCCGTCGTGAACAAGCAAGCCGGTGGAGTTCAATATTTGTTAAAGACGGCCGGAGTTCCGATTCTTGAAGGAGAGGCCCGCTTGATTGACGAGCACACCGCTTCCATTCAACAAGCGGGAGCCGAACAAAGGATTTCTTTTAAACACGCCATCTTAGCAACCGGTTCTCGTCCAATTGAGCTTGCGGCTTTGCTCTACGGCGGACGTATTATGTCTTCCACTGAAGCGTTGTCCCTTTCACAAATTCCATCGAGCCTGGTCGTTATCGGCGGCGGTTATATCGGCGTTGAACTGGGGCAAATGTATGCCAAATTCGGAACCAAAGTTACGATTCTGGAGGGAGGAGGACAGGTGCTTCCCGGATTTGAGGCGGACCTTGTGGCTCCGGTTGTACGGCAGTTAAACGAAGACGGTGTAACCATCATTACGGAGGCTATAGCCGTCCATGCAGAACAGGATGCGGGCGGGCTGACACTCCGCTATGTATGTCAAAATGAGCAGCGTACTGTTAGAGCAGAATATGCGCTGGTGACTGTCGGAAGAAGACCGAATACGGACGGCGGATTAGGGCTCGAGAACATCGGCTTGCAGACAAAAGTCAGGGGGCTGGTCGAAACGGACGCTCAGTGCAGAACGGCGGTTCCGCATATATTTGCGATCGGTGATATTACGGAAGGTCCGGCTCTGGCCCATAAAGCTTCCTACGAAGCTAAAGTCGCGGCAGAAGCTATCGCCGGCAAACCTTCTATCGTGGATTACAGAGCTATTCCGCTTGTTGTGTTTTCCGAACCTGAATTGGCCAGCGTTGGTCTGACAGAGACGGCATGCAAGGAACAAGGCATCCCGGTTATCGTGGGCAAATCCTCCTTTAGTATTAATGGCAGAGCTTTGGCACTGAAAGAAGAGCCAGGATTTGTGAAAATTATTGCGGATCAAGCGTCGGGGATCGTTAAAGGAGCGCAAATCGTAGGCATAGAGGCGTCAACCCTCATATCGGAGCTGGCCTTGGCGATCGAGATGGGAGCGACCGTAGAGGACCTGGCGATGACGATTCATCCCCATCCTACGTTAGGGGAAGTCATTATGGAGGCGGCCGAGAACGCGGTGAGAAAAATGAGAATGGCAAAATAAATGCGGACTTTTACCCAAAAAGAAAAGCCATTTGCTTGAGCAAACGGCTTTCATGATGGCGATTCATACTCAGCTCATCATGTCTTTCTCGTTCTTCATCTTGTTCATCTCGGTTAAAGTCATCTCATTGCACTGCCGGATGAAGTTCAAAATCAGCTGCAGTTCCTGCTCCGTATACTGCGAGACGATCTCGAGCGTCGATTGCATGATCGATTGGAACAATGGAGAGATGGATGCCGAGCCTTCCGGCACCGGTTTGACGACGACACGTCTGCGATCGTTCGGATCCTTATCCCGGGTGACATAACCCGCTTGTTCGAGCCGGTCGATGACACTGGTCACAGCACCGGTTGTAAGCCCGGTTAACTGGGCCAGCCGGCCGGCCGTGACAGGTCCGGCTTGATTCAAGTAATCCAGGCATTTGTGGTCGGTGGCGTTCAAACCCAATCGTTCCGAAATGAGCTGATGGAACATCACGGCACGGGTGCTGTTCTGGCGCAGCTCGTGCACCATTTCCTGCTGTAAAGAAGCGAGTTCGGGTGACACGCGGTCCTTTTCTTTTGACATCTTGATTCCTCCGCGTATGCGACTTATGTCTTTTCTCGTTAAGATAAACATTATATTAAGATGATTTGCCAATCAAGACTTATTTACTCTACATAGTCACATTATGGCGTCTATTTCGACCCAATCCACGAAAAAGACGGTTTTACGCAATAGGAAGGAGGATTAAGGATCAGCAGCGAAGGACCTGCAATGAAGCAGAAAGAAAACCCTTGTTAATTAAGGGTTTTCTAGTTTTCAGCTCTGCGTGTTTAATAAATACGATATTTTCCGCTTAGCGCCATGAGGCTAAAGAAATAAAGGCAGTTGTCGTAATATCGGCGAATGCCGGTTCTAAGCGGTGTGCTCCAGAACTTGTGAACAAAGGGGAGCGCATCTTCACCGTCGGCGGCCAGCGATGCCATCGCGTTGGTAGCCAACAGCCCGATGGGGTGCAGGGCCGGCTCTTCGAAAGGGCTCCCGTCGATGCGGTATCTTCGGTATTCGGAAGGCTCGATCTCCCGGAAAAACCGCTGAATCCGGTTGGACTGCCCGACCTGCCATGGGTCCTGGCGGAACCATTCCCAGTCGAGGGCAATGTTGGCCGCCACCCGGTACGCATCGCTGAAGAAATGGCGGTAATCGCCATGGGGCTGCGGTTCAGCCGGCGTGCCGTCATAATTCGCATACTCCGGAGACAGTCCTGTTTCGGGGTGACAGGCCAGATGCAGATAAGCCCGGCTGGCGACGGCAGCTTCTTTCCAGAAAGTCCGATCCCGTTCGTCGGCACGCTCGGCGAACAGCTCATAGAAATGGGGAAGGTGATAGGATGGATCGCTGAAGGGAGACTCTGGGATGAACTTGATCAGCTTGGTTGCAGGGTCCCACATCGGATCTCCTTCCTGGTCCCGGCCTTTATGGACGCAAGCGCGAAGAATCGTCCTCGCCTGCTCGGAGTAATCGTACGGCGGCAGTCCGTCGCCCCACCGGCTTGAAGCAAAGAACAGGGCCATTGCGTAGTATTCCTCCCCGTCAGGAGCGGGTCCAGGAGACAGGCGGGTGCCGTCCGGCTTGCAGTGCCAGGCGAAATAATCCTTGTAGCGTCCTTCCGTATGCTGCATATACGATTTGGAAAAATTCCAGAGCCGGTCGAAGATGTCTTTCTTATCCATCTGAACGGCCATCATCATGCCGTATGACATGCCTTCGGTGCGGACGTCCGAGTTGCCTGTATCCAGAACATAACCTTTATCCTCGCCAAGAGGAAAGTAGATTCGAACCTCAGGTGCACCGTCAAACAGGTCGTTCCACGCCTGGTCAAGCCTTGCGTCGATCTCCTCTTGCGAATAACCCGCTTCCAGGAATACATTCCGATATTGGCCGGTAAAAAACGCTCCTTGCATCGTTAGAGCCATAATAAACCTCCAGCAGTTAGTTTAAGCTTATCGTACCATAACGGGCACTCTAAAAATTAAAGCGTTTACCCTTCAAATTATAGATGTTCGTATTCCGATGTAAAAAAATAATACTTTACCGATCGTTCCCGATATGTTATGCTGAATTCGTAAATTAGAGGGTTCACAGCGTTCGAAGTAGAATGTGCATTCTCAAAATAGGCCATACTGTTTTAAGATAAGGGAAGGGAAAGCGGAGCGGAAAGCACAGACTTTTTATACCGATGATTCCCGAAATGATAATATAACGGAAGGAGGTGCACGGGGTGGCCAGAAGCAAAGAATTTGAGGAAAGCGCCGTTCTGGAGAAAGCGATGAAGCTGTTCTGGGAACAGGGCTACGAGAAGACATCCATGAACGACCTTGTTGAGCATATGGGCATTCACCGCAGAAGCCTGTATGATACGTTCACCGATAAGCACACGTTGTTCTTGAAAGCGATCGACCGCTTTGGGGAACGGTTCAACGCCAGAATGTCCGCAGGGGTTAAGCAGTCGGAAACGGCCGAACAAGCGCTGAAGTTTGTTTTCCAATACTTGATTCATGGGGATGAAGACGTTCCGCCAGGCTGCATGGTCGTGAACTCGGCCGTGGAACTGGGGATCCGTGATGAAGAGGTGGACGCAAAGGCGACCGAGGCATTTGCCAAGGCCGAGCAGCTGTTGAGGGAAATCGTATTTTGGGGGCAGCAAAACGGCGAGTTTACAAGGGAATATGAAGCGGAAGAATTGGCCGAGTACCTTCATAACGCTCTAGTAGGAATTCGAGTGATGAAGCGGACGTCTCTTCCCCTAGAAAAATTGGAGCGGATCGCAGAAGTATCGATACGCTTCGTCAAAAAATAAAAACATATTTTTTTTCATAATTTTAGAATGATTGTTCTCAAAACGACAGCGTTAAAAACTGTTTCGTGTGGATAGGATGGAGCACGATAAGGGGAATGATCATTCTCAAAAGGAGACGATTTGTTATGAAGACGTTAATTATTGCAGCCCATCCAGATTTAACTGCCTCCCGGATCAGCCGGGCCTGGACCGAAGCGGCACAACAGCAAGCAGAGACGACCGTACACCGGCTGTATGAAGCCTATCCGGACAAAAATATCGACGTAGCACGGGAGCAAAGACTGCTGGAGAGCCATGACCGGATTATTTTTCAATACCCGGTGTACTGGTACAGCACGCCGCCGCTCCTCAAACAGTGGTTTGATGAAGTTCTCACATACGGCTGGGCTTTCGGTCCTGGAGGGGACCGCTTGAAGGGGAAAGAGATCGGTATTGCCATCTCGACCTCGGGTACCGCAGCTTCGTACCAACCCGGAGGATACAACCTGTTCACAATCAGGGATATCGCAAAGCCGGTGGAAGCGCTGGCTAACTATGTTAGCGCCCGCTATCTGCCGCCTTTTGCACTGCATAACGCGCATCATGTGACGGATGAGCAGATCGCCGACAGCCAGGCCGCGTATGTCAAGCACTTGGTTGAGGCGCAGCCCGTACGATACGAAGCACTTGAAATCCATTGACCATTTCATAACAATGACCATTTTCATCAAAACAATAACAGGGAGGAAATAAAGATGAACAACAGCAAAATTGCACTTGTGACGGGAGCCAGCAAAGGAATCGGATTTGAGGTGGCCAAACAATTGGGGCAGCGGGGCATTACGGTATTAACGGCAGCACGGACGAAAGAAGCGGCGGATCAGACGGCGTCGGAGCTGCGTCAGCAGGGGATCGAAGCGGTCGGCGTTCAGCTGGAGGTGACGAATGAAGCCCATATTGCGGAACTTGCGAAGTGGATTGAAACGGAATACAGCCGGCTCGATATCCTGGTCAACAATGCAGGCGTCCACCTGGAAAAATCCGGATATGAAGGCGATGCTTTCAGAGATACGTTTGAAGTGAACACGTTTGCGCCTTATTTTATTACGGAGGCACTGCTGCCATTGCTGCTGAAGAGTGATGCAGGGCGGATCGTGAACCAAAGCAGCGCGCTCGGCTCGATGCAATTTATCCTGACGAACGAGCTGGCGCAGCGTATTGCAACACCCGCCTATTCAGCCTCGAAAGCGGCGCTGAACATGCTGACGGCCTTTTGGGCGCAAAAGACCAGCGGGACGAACCTGAAAGTAAACGCGGTGCATCCGGGGTTGGTTAAGACCCGCATGGGCGGTGACAAGGCCGAACTGACGGCCGAAGAAGGCGCGGTGACGGCTGTTCGGCTGGCAACGATACCTGAGGATGGACCGACCGGCGGATTTTTCTACATGGATGACAAGCTTCCGTGGTAAATGCTGCCATATATTAGCGAAAGCCCTTGAGAGATCAAGGGCTTTTTCTTATTCTTTCGTATTTTTGCTTTGCATATGACATCTCATGTCATATAATCAAAAGGATAATCAGAATAAGTGGAGGGACATCAAATGGCATCGAAAATCAGAATTGGAATTGTAGGCTATGGTAACCTTGGACGAGGCGTCCAGGCATCCATCGCGCAGAACGAGGATATGGAATTGGTGGCGGTATTTACGCGGCGTGACCCGTCGCAGATGCCTGCGGAAGCGGGCGTAAAATTTGAGCATGTATCGACGGTGGAACAATATAAAGGATCGATCGATGTTATGATTCTGTGCGGAGGATCCGCAACCGATCTTCCCGAGCAAACACCGGCCATTGCCGCCCAGTTTAACACGGTGGACAGCTTTGATACGCATGCCAAGATTCCAGAGTTTTTTGCAAGCGTGGATGCAGCGGCTAAAAACGGACAAACCGTCAGCGTCATTTCGACCGGCTGGGATCCGGGCTTGTTCTCCATGAACAGACTGCTCGCTGAGTCGATTCTCCCGCAGGGTAAGGAGTACACGTTCTGGGGTAAAGGCGTCAGCCAGGGCCACTCGGATGCCATCCGCCGCGTTCCCGGCGTTAAAGCAGGTGTACAGTATACCGTGCCAGTAGAAAGCGTCATCGAACAAATCCGCAGCGGTGAAACACCGGAACTGGCAACCCGCGAGAAGCACGTACGGATTTGCTATGTCGTTGCTGAAGAGGGTGCGGACCGTGCCGAGATTGAAAAGACGATCGTGAACATGCCTAACTATTTTGCGGATTATGATACAACGGTCCATTTCATTACAGAAGAAGAGCTGAAATCCGAGCACAGCGGCATGCCGCACGGCGGATTTGTGATCCGGAGCGGAGTGACCGGCCAAGGAACGAAGCAAATCGTCGAATTCAGCTTGAAGCTGGAGAGCAACCCGGAATTCACCGCAAGCGTATTGACCGCTTATGCCAGAGCGGCCGTCCGGTTGGCGAAAGAAGGAGCTGTTGGTGCCAAAACGGTATTTGATATCCCGCTCGGTTACTTATCCGCGAAAAGTGATGCGGAGCTGCGCCAGCAATTGCTGTAATTTTGCACCGATAAATGCATTTAATAGACTAAAAAAATATTTTTTATTGGAAAAAAACCCTAAACCTGCATTAGAATTTAGTGAAGCAAAGCGTTATAGTGCAAAAAAATGTGCGAAAAGTGCAAAAGGGGTTGGGTTATGAATAGTGTAATGGATACGAAGGGTTTAAATACAGCCGAAAAGTATGTTAACGATGTGTACAATTTAGTCGTTTCCCGGAATCCTTCCGAGGATGAGTTCCATCAAGCCGTCAAGGAAATCTTCGACTCGCTGGTACCTGTTCTTGCAAAACATCCGGAGTACATGGAAGAAGGCATTTTAGAGCGCATGGTCGAACCTGAGCGTCTTATTACGTTCCGTGTGCCTTGGGTGGACGATAACAACAAGATTCAGGTCAACCGGGGATTTCGGGTACAATTCAACAGTGCACTCGGTCCATATAAGGGAGGACTCCGGTTTCATCCTTCCGTCAATGCAAGCATCATCAAGTTTTTGGGTTTTGAGCAAATCTTGAAAAACGCATTGACCGGCCAGCCGATCGGCGGAGGCAAGGGCGGCTCCGATTTTGATCCAAAGGGCAAGTCGGACCGGGAAATCATGCGGTTTACCCAAAGCTTCATGACGGAGCTGTATAAGTATATCGGACCCGATGCAGACGTCCCTGCCGGCGACATCGGCGTAGGAGCACGGGAGATCGGGTACATGTTCGGGCAGTATAAGCGGATCCGGGGCGGCAACGAAGCCGGCGTGCTTACGGGCAAGGGCATCGGATACGGCGGAAGCCTGGCGCGAACGGAAGCGACCGGCTACGGATGCGTGTATTTCGTGGATGAAATGCTGAAAGACAACGATCTGTCCTTTGAGGGAAGCAAAGTCGTCGTATCCGGTTCCGGAAACGTATCCATTTATGCGATGCGCAAAGCGAAGGAGCTCGGCGCTACGGTCGTCGCGTGCAGCGATTCCAATGGCTATATCTACGACGAAAAGGGACTGGACATCGATATGGTTCAGCGCCTGAAAGAAGTAGAGCGGAAACGGATTAAAGAGTACGTCAATGAACATCCGGATGCCGTGTATGTCGAGGGCTGCCGTGACATTTGGACGGTTCCATGCGATATCGCGCTGCCTTGCGCCACGCAAAACGAAATCGACGAGGAATCGGCCGCTCTGCTCGTTAAGAATGGCGTGAAGGCGATCGGTGAGGGCGCAAACATGCCGTCCACCCTTCAGGCGATTGAAATTTTCCAGAAGAACGGTGTTCTGTTTGCACCGGCCAAAGCAGCGAACGCGGGCGGCGTTGCCGTATCCGCGCTGGAAATGGCTCAAAACAGTATGAGAATGTCCTGGAGCTTTGAAGAAGTTGATGCAAAGCTGAATGATATCATGAAAAATATTTATGCGAGCTGCGTTCAGGCGGCCGATGAATACGGATATCATGGCAATCTCGTCGTAGGCGCCAATGCTGCCGGATTCCGGAAAGTAGCGGACGCTATGATCGCTCAGGGGATCGTCTAAGTCCTCCCCGCAGCTTGGTAAACCAATCGAACTCATTTCACGATAAAAACCACGGATAAAGGATGGGATACCCTTCCTTTGTCCGTGGTTTTCTTTTTTATACGTTACGAACTAATCGGAGTACCACGGCTTCTTCCCGAATATGAAAAAGCCCTTGGGTCCCAAGGGCTTCACATGAATATGGATTTAAAAGGCCACAGGCAGGGCAGCCAGCCCTTGGGAGCTGAGCGTAAAGTTCCAAGGGACCTCATCCCGGGGAATGCCCAGCCGCAGGTTCGGCATGCGCTTCAGCAGCGTAGTAAAGGCGATGTCCCCTTCGATGCGGGCCAGCGGCGCTCCCAGGCACATATGGATGCCGTGGCCAAAGGCGAGATGCCGGTTGATCTGGCGCGTAATGTCCAGCTCTTCGGACTGGTCGAACTGGCGCTCGTCCCGATTGGCCGATTTCAGCACGGGGATCACGGCATCGCCTTTCTTGATGGACTGCCCGGCGAGCACGATGTCCTCCGTGGCAAAGCGGGGTCCGGCAATGGTGGCCGGCCCGTTGAAGCGCAGCAGCTCCTCAACGGCGGAAGGCACCAGGGTCGGCTCGGCCTTGAGCTTCTCCAGCTGCTCCGGATGATCCAGCAGCATCAGGCTGCCGGTGGCGATCAGGTTCGAGGTCGTTTCGTGGCCTGCAAAGATGAGCAGGGTGATCATCGACACAAGCTCGGTTTCCGAGAGCCGGTCTCCTTCCTCTTCGATCGCGATCAGCTGGCTGATGAGGTCGTCCGCAGGCAGCCGCCGTTTGGAAGCCACCAGCCGGGCGGTGTACTCACCGAAGGCGCGCATATTCTCTTCAACGCCCGGCTCGCGTCTTCCCAGTCCCAGCCCGTGGGCGAGAGCGGCCGACCAGGTATGTATCTGCTCCCGGTCTTCCTGGGGAACGCCCAGCATTTCGGAAATGACGTTGATCGGGAGCGGATAGGCGTAGTCCTTGACGAGGTCCATCCCGCCTTGCGCCTGGACATGGTCCAGCAGTTCGTCGGCGATTTCCTGCACGCGGGGACGAAGGCTCTCCATGTATCGCGGCGAGAACGCCTTGGATACGAGACTCCGCAGCCGCCGGTGGTCCGGGTCATCGACCGTGAGCATGGAGTGTCCGGTGAAAAAGGTGGGAGGTGCGGACGCATCCGAACCACCGGCCAAGCTCCTTCTGAAATCTTCATTCCCGTCGATCGAAGCGGGGTCCACCGTGAAATGGGCATGGTCTTTGAGCACCTGCATCGCTTCCTCCATCCGGGTGACCATCCACGCCTGACGATCCGGCCCGCCCATCGGAAACGGGATCGGAATGACGGCGTTCAATTCTCTCATCTGGGCGAATACAGGGAACGGATTGTCCCCGCTGACCCCGCTGAAAAGATTCAGCGCTTCCGGGGCAACGGAATCTGACGGATTCATCATCAAACCATCCTTTCATAAGCAGAGTATTTTGGCTTGCCGTAGCAGGACGGAGCTGTCTGTAGGTATGATCGAATGATTGAAATAAGCTGTGATTTCAGGTGGAATCATGAAATGGCCCGTCCCGAAAGGCTTGGGCATTCGTGTTCGCGCTGCCGTGTTCGTATTTTGCATTGTGGATTGCGCTTAAATCCAATATAATGTCACTGAGTGACAAAAGTCAATGAAGGAAGAATTCGAGATGAATCCTAAAGAAAACATACATCCCATAGAAGCGCCGGCAGGTTTGCGGGAGCGAAAAAAACGTCTGGCCCAGGCGGCGATTGAGGAAGCGGCGCTGCGGCTTTTTCAGCAGAAGGGCTATGAGCAGACCTCGATTCAGGACATTGCCGATGCGGTCACGATGTCGTCACGCACGTTCTTCCGGTATTATGCGTCCAAGGAGGAAGTGCTGTCGGGACCGATCCGCAGCACGCAGCTGGATGGGATCCGATACCTGCTGGAAGCGGAGCCTCCGGCATCACCCCATGCCGCCCTGCAGTCGGTCTTCGGTTACCTGGCCTGCCAATACGAGAAGCAGCGCCCGGGTCTTGTGCTCCGGTACCGGATTGCCGGGCAGACGCCCTCTATCGCGTCCTTATTTTTGTATACGCTGATGGAGGCGGAGCCGGCTCTTTGCGATGCGCTGTGCTCGAGGCTCGAAACCGGGGCGGACCGTGATGAAGTCCGGTTTCTGGTGGCCGTCTATATGGCGGCTCTGCGCGTCTCCATCGAGGAATGGCTGGAGCAGGGGGACGATGCGGATCTGGTGAATGTGCTGCATCGCCATATGGACCGGCTTTCTTCTATGCCGCCGGGTTGAAGTCATACAGTTAAGCGAAAAGTTTCCGCGGCTCCTGCGGAGTCTTTTGTTGATGTAACCGAAAAGTGCGGCCTGCTGTCTTCCGTACGAGGGGCTTACCCGGGAAAAAAGGAACTGCACAGGAACTAAAGGAACAATTCGGAACTCAGTCAGCGGGCTCCGACCATAATGTTGACTAATCAACGTTAATTGTTTATGATCGAAATTAAGTTGATAACTCAACAATGTATGGTGGCTGGCCCCATTTTGGAGGAGGAGATCGCTTTGAAATTGGATTTGACGCTCGATACTTCGGTAAGACCGTTCAGGATTGATGTTCCTCAAACAGCGCTCGATGACCTGCAGGAGCGTTTGAGCCGCACCCGCTGGCCGGATGAAATCCCGGGGACGGCAGGGAAATACGGTGCAGGACTGGATGGCATCCGGGAACTAACGGATTATTGGCAAAATAGCTATGATTGGCGCGCACACGAGGAGCGGATCAACCGCTATCCGCAGTACATGACGACCATTGACGGAGCCTCCGTTCATTTTCTGCATGTCCTCTCTTCCGAACCGGACGCGTTTCCGCTCATTCTTACGCACGGCTGGCCCGGCTCCTTCGTCGAATTTCTGGACATCATCGGCCCGCTAACCGATCCCAAGGCGTACGGCGGAAATCCGGAAGACGCGTTTCATGTAGTTATTCCATCTATTCCGGGGTACGGATTTTCCGGACCGACGACGGAAACCGGCTGGAATGTTCCGCGGATCGCACATGCCTGGGCGGAATTGATGAAGCGGCTTGGTTACGAGCGGTACGGGGCGCAGGGCGGCGATTGGGGATCGAATATATCCCGGACGCTGGCAGCCGTGGATCCGGAGCATGTCTGCGCCGTGCATCTCAACTATTTACCTTGGATGCCGAAGGAGGAGCCGGACGCTCCTACTGAAGAGGAGGCGCGCAGATTCGCCAAAATGAAAGCCTACCTGGCCCAGCCGGCGGGGCATATGGGCATCCAAGGTTCGCGTCCGATGACGCTGGCCTACGCCCTGAATGACTCGCCGATCGGACAATTGGCCTGGATTGCCGATAAATTTGCCGATTGGACGGATCCCCGGTACCCCGTCACGACCGACCAGCTGCTGACCAATGTGATGGTGTACTGGCTGACGGGCACCGCAGGTTCCGCCGCGCGGCTGTACTATGAAAACGCGCAGCTTAAAGGCCAGCCGATTCCTTGCCCGGCTCCCATAGGCGTCGCGGTGCTCCCGTACGATCTGATCCAGCCGGTCCGCCGGATTGCCGAGCGCCAGTACACCGTCGTGCATTGGTCGGAGTTCGACCGGGGCGGCCATTTCGCCGCCATGGAGGTACCGGATCAGCTTGCCGAAGATCTGCGCTCCTTCTTCCGGCAGTTCAGAGACTAATCAATAAACAGCAAGAACACACCTTGAAGCCTCAAGGTGTGTTCTCTATTGAAGGTATAAGAGAATATAAGCTTTTTCTAGTCAGACTGGCGCTGATTTTTAGCACTCGGAACATGTCCGGAAGGCAAAGCGCATCTGAATAGGATGAGTTCGATCAAGCAAGCTTTCTTTTACTGCGGGTTACCAAGCATAAGCCCGAGGGGCTTCTCCGCCGGGACCCGGGAAAATTTCGTCCAGGCGCGCCAGCACGTCTTCGCTCAGCTCGACCTCAACAACCCGGAGCGTCTGCTCGAACTGCTCCAGCGTCCGCGGTCCGATGATCGGGGCCGTCATCGCCGGATGCACGAGCGTCCAGGCGAGCGCCACCGTCGCTTCGGATTCGCCCAGCTCCTTGCACAGCTTCGAGAACTGCTCCAGCTGCGGGCGCAGCTTCTCAAGCCGCTCGGTCTGACGAGCAGTCCGCGATCCTTCCTTCGGGTTCAGGTTGCCGCCAAGCACGCCGCCGTCCAGCGGGCTCCAGGCGATGACGCCGATGCTATGCTCTTCCGCGGCAGGGAGCACTTCAAGCTCCGGCAGCCGGCAGAGCAGGCTGTATTTGTGCTGCTCGGACACCAGGCCGAGCAGGCCGCGCTTCTCCGCTTCGTACTGCGCCTTCACCAGGTCGCGGCCGGCAAAGTTGCTGGCGCCGACGTATCCGATTTTTCCCTGGTTCTGATGAGTTTGAAAAGCGTTCCAGAGCTCATCCCAGGACACGTTCCGGTCCACATGGTGCATTTGATAGAGCTCGATATGGTCCGTCTGCAGCCTGCGGAGTGAGCCTTCCAGGTGGCGGCGGATCTTGTACGCGGAAAGTCCCCCTTGCTCATTGGGATCCACGATAGGATGTTCCATGTTGCCGTATACTTTCGTGGCGAGCACGACTTTTTCCCGTCTTCCGCCGCCTTGGGCGAACCAGCGGCCGATGATTTCCTCGGTCCATCCGCGGTGCTCATTACCGCCGTAGACGTTAGCCGTATCGAAGAAATTGACACCTGCGTCGAGGGCTGCATCCATAATCTTGAAGGCTTCCTTCTCCTCGGTGCTTGGACCAAAATTCATCGTACCAAGGCAGAGACGACTGACCTTTAATCCTGTTTTTCCCAAATAGGTATACTTCACGTTTCAATTTCCTCCTTTTCCTGGTGGATTCGGTAACATTATAATTCTTCTTTCGGTTTCTGGTAAGCACTGAAAAAAAGTATACTAAGTGAATCTCGTGTTACTTGAGCCTGTTTGGACCTGCTTTGAACTAACCTGCGTTGACCTCATTGAACCCTCCGGATCCTTCGCTCTTCGTCATCATCCCCCAAACAGGCTGTAAGCCAAATAAGCGGCCGTAACCCACATAATGACGGCGGACAGCAGGTTCAGCCACGATCTGAGCCTGCCTGTCGAATCGAGGTTTCTGGCGGCCCGTCCCGCCGCGGCGAGTCCGGCGAACCATACCCAGGAGACGATGACGCATGCCGCGCCGAACGCCAGCTTTTCCAAGCCGGCATAGTTTAAGGAGCTTGTGCCTACCACGCCGACGGTGTCCAGAATCGCATGGGGATTGAGCAGGGATACCGATACGGCAAAAGCGGTTTGCTTTCGAGTCGATAAAGACCGGGTGTCCTCCCCGTTATGGACGGTCGGTTTGCTGGTTAACGTGACGTAACCCATGTACAGCAGGAAAGGAATCCCCAGCCCCAATAGGACCGTTCTGATCCAGGCATATTCGAGCACGACGACGGAAACGCCCATGATCGCCAGGGATATCAGCAGCGTATCGCAAAGGGAGGCGGCAATGACAGCCGGCAGTGCCCGGCTCAAGCGGGTGTGGGCGGCGCCTTGACCGAACACAAACAGATTTTGAACGCCGAGCGGCAAAATCAGCCCAAGGGCCAATATAAATCCGTGAAATAGGGCGTGTATCATATCATTCCTCCTGTAATGTCCCTATTTTATCGAAGGCGCCACTCTAGGTCTCCATCCAATTGGTTGGTTAAAGTCCCAACCAATCTGTTAGAATAAACGAAATCAATCATGATAGGAAGAGGGTCTATGCGTTACGAGGAATGGCATTTGGACAAGTCGTCTCCGGTGCCGCTTCACCGGCAGATTTACGAATATATGCAAGGGAAAATCATGAACGGGGAATGGCCTGTCGGCACGAGAATCCCTCCACAGCGGGAACTGGCTGCCCGGTTTCAAGTGAACCGCAGCACGGTGGTCTATGCGCTCGGAGAGCTTGCGGCCAATGGGCTCATCGAATCCAAGGTTGGACAAGGAACCGTGGTGGTCAACAATACGTGGAATCTGCTCGCGGCAGGTCCGGCTCCCGACTGGAACCGCTACGTCCGGGCGGGGGCTTATCCGCCTAACATCCAGTTGATCCAGCGGATTAACCAGGCCGAGGCCAGGGCGGACATCATCCGGCTTGGAACGGGGGAGCTGTCGCCTAAGCTTCTCCCTGCAGCCTATATGCAGGAAGTCATCGGGAAGGGGAGCGGCGTGCATTTGTCGCTGGGTTATTCCGAGCCGAAAGGAAGCCGGTTTCTCCGGGAGACGCTCAGCGAATATTTACGGTCCAAGGGAATCTCCGCTTCCCCGTCGTCGATTCTGATCGTGTCGGGTGCGCTGCAAGGATTGCAGCTGATATCGGTCGGTCTGCTCCAGCCCGGTTCGACCGTTCTGACGGAAACTCCGTCCTATCTGAACTCGATCCACGTGTTTCAGTCGGCAGGGATCCGGCTCGCCAGCGTTCCGATGGACCTGGAAGGGATTCGTCCGGATGCGGTGGGACCGGCTAAACGTCAGCATCAGGCGGGGCTGCTGTATACGATCCCGAGCTTCCATAACCCAACCGGACGGGTCATGTCAGGGAAGCGTCGGGAAGAGCTGATGAAGGCTGCGGCCTTGGAGCGGCTGCCGGTAATCGAAGATGACGTATACGGAGATTTGTGGCTGGACGCGCCGCCGCCCCCGCCGCTCAAGTCGGCCGATCCGCAGGGCCTTGTCCTCTATATGGGCAGCATGTCCAAAACGCTTGGCCCGGGACTGCGGATCGGCTGGGTGGCCGGGCCGGAACCGGTCATCGACCGACTGGCCGACATCAAAATGCAAACTGACTACGGCGCCAGCTCGCTGTCCCAATATGCCGTAGCGGAGTGGCTGAGCACAGGCCGGTACGAGCCGCATCTTGCCGATATCCGGCAGAAGCTGAAGCTGCGCAGAGATTTTGCCCTCTCGATCCTTCAGCAATATTTTCAAGATATGGCAACGTGGGAGATACCCGGAGGCGGGTTTTACATTTGGCTGCGGCTGCATGTTCCCATCCCGGTTCACCAGCTGTTCGAACAGGCCTTGAAAGAGGGGATCCTCTTAAACCCGGGGCAAATTTATGACCGGCATGACCGGCAGCATCTGCGCTTATCGTATGCGTATGCGTCCTCTCACGACCTGGAGCGGGGATTGATTCGACTGGCCGGAATGATTCGAGCGTATAGGTGAGGGTTCACCCTTGTGGTCCTGGATTTTGATTCCATCTTTCAAAAAGAATGGTTAATCTCTTGTCCCGAAGGATGAGTTTAGTAGTATAATGAAGTTTAGTGTCGAACGATCACCTTTCAAATTTAATTGAAAATAACTCTGTGTATACGGGAGGAAGCAACATGGACCATCAACAGATTCTCGTCCGTAACAACGTTCAGGTCACCGGCAGCGGCACGCAGTATTTGATTTTTGCCCATGGTTTCGGCTGCGACCAAAACATGTGGCGTTTTGTCGCACCTGCTTTCGAAGATCATTACAAAGTGGTCTTGTTTGATTTTGTCGGATCCGGCAAGTCGGACATTCGGGCGTATAATCCAGTCCGCTACGGCGATCTGGACGGATATGCCCAGGACGTGCTGGATATATGCGAGGCACTGGGGACGAAAGACGCGATTTTCGTAGGTCATTCCGTAGGTGCCATGATCGGCATCCTGGCTTCGGTCCGCAAACCCGAATATTTTGAACGGTTGGTCCTGGTCGGACCTTCGGCAAGATATATCAATGATCTCCCCGATTATATCGGCGGGTTCGAACGGGAGGACTTGCTGGCACTCTTGGATATGATGGATAAGAATTATCAGGGATGGGCGAGCTACCTGGCACCTGTCATTATGGGCAATCCCGGCCGGCCCGAATTGTCCGGCGAGCTTGAGCAGAGCTTCTGCGCAACCGATCCGAAGGTTGCCCGGCGGTTTGCCGAAGCGACGTTTCTTTCGGATTACCGGGAGGAGCTTGGAAAAGTGAAAGTGCCTTCCTTGATTCTCCAATGCGCCGAGGACGTGATCGCGCCGCTGGAAGCAGGGGCTTATATCCATACTCACATGCCGGGCAGCGAATTTCAGATCATGGATGCCACCGGCCATTGCCCGCACATGAGCCATCCCGATGAAACGATTCAGCTGATTCAAGGCTACTTGGCGTCGTCCAAAGCCGGGCAGACAAGCGAGTTTACACGGTAACATGGACGAGAGACTGGACCATGCGCCCTGCGGATATGTGTCCATGGCCGATAATCGCGTTATTCAGGAAGTCAACGCCACGCTGTGCCGCATGCTGGGATATGAGAAACGGGGCATTTGCGGGAGCAGCTTCGAATCGCTGTTGACCCGTTCCAGCCAGATTTTTTTTCAAATTTATTTTCTTCCGCTCATGAAGCTGAACCGGAGCGTTGAGGAGATGTACTTGACGTTTAAAACGAGCAGCGGTGAAGCCCTCCCAGTACTTCTTAACGCTTCGGCAGTGGAACGGCATGGCGAGTGGGTCTACGATTGCATGCTGATGCCCATGCGCCGGCGGATGGAATATGAACAGCAGATCCAGCAAGCCGAGAGCGCCACAAACCGGGCGCGGGAGGAACTTGAGAAGATCGAGAAACTGCTCCGGCAGAAACGTGATGAGTTGGAGCGGATACAGGGATCGTCTTCAATAGAATAAGTACAATACTGAATCATTTCAGTAAAAGTCGGTATGATAAAAAGCCGCCGGACTCTTGTCAGAGGTCCGGCGGCTTTGGTATTTCCCGGGCGGCATGGCCGTATTTCCGCTTGTAATGGCTCAGCGCCAAAAGCGGCCAAATGTACGGGTAACTATGGTAACGGGAGTAGAATGTGCCGGGAAGGCCGGCCCCCGTCGGATAGGCCGTCATGCCGCTGTCCTGCTGCAGCAGGGAGGACAGCCTTTGAATGCCCTGGTCCACGGAAGGTGACGGCTGCTCCTGTACGGCGATGAGCGCGTCCAAAGCCCAGGCCGTTTGCGACGGCGTGCTCGCTCCGAGGGGGACATAGCGCATGATTCGGTCGCTCCGGCAGGATTCGCCCCATCCGCCGTCCGGGTTTTGGATCTGCTCAAGCCAACGGACGCCTTTTTGGACCGCATCATGACCGGCCGGTACACCGGCAGCTGCCAGTCCAGTTATCGCCGCCCAGGTACCGTAGATGTAGCATACTCCCCAGCGCCCATACCACGAGCCGTCTCTTTCCTGATGTCGCATCAGCCAGCTTGCGCCCCGCTGGATGAACTCATGCCGCTTCGTCAAACCCGCAAAATGGCCGAGGTACTCCAGCGTCCGGCCCGTCAGATCCGCCTCGGAGGGATCGATGGCCGCGGACTTGGCTCCTTCGATTGCGAGCCAGGTCAGGATGTGCTTGTCGGTATCCTTTTCGAACGCCGGCCAGCCTCCGTCCCGGTTCTGCATCGACAGCACCCAATTCAGCCCGCGGCTCCAAGCTTCCCGGTACAGTGGGTCTGTTTCCGTTAGGCGGGATATCGCGCGCAGCGCCGCCGTTGTGTCATCCACATCCGGGTTGATCGTGTTCGACTCGGAGAATCCCCAGCCGCCGGGAGCCGTATCCGGGTTATGGAGGCTCCAATCGGCCGGTTTGTCCTGCTGCCGGGACAGCAGGTAGGAGGCGGCCTGACGGATGGCCGGATGATTCTCCGTAACCCCGGCCTCCTGCAGAGCATCGGCGATCAGGGCAGTGTCCCAGACGGTGGAGGGCGAATTCTGGATCGTAGTCGTCCCGTCCGCCTGACACTGCATGGCAGTCAGCCCTTTGACGGCATCGCTAATGACGGGATGCTCCCGCTCATAGCCCAAGGCAAGCAGCGCCAGAACCATCAGAATCGTGCTGCTTGCGTAGCTGTACAGGGTGCCGTCCGCTTCAATTCGATCCAGCATATACCGCTCGGCCCGTTCCACGGCGACTTCATGGATGAAACGCGGTGTACCGATCAGCCTGTTCATCCCTCGGCGGAATTCCGCCTGCATGTCCTCAAACTCCCTCGGCAGCGGATCGTCTTCGTCGGCGTCTCGGCGGGGTGCTGCAAGGTCAGAGAGGTCGGGAGCGTCCGGCGGAGAAACCGAAAATTTCCGGTCCGTCATGATCAGCAGCGGCGTGAGATGGACCCTGGAATACCCCGAAAATTCGAAAAAGTTGATCGGAAAATACGAGGGGAACAGCAGCACCTCCAGCGGGATCATAGAGATCGACCGGGGCCAGGGGCGCTGGCCCGTCGCTGCCAGGATCGCCTTGGTCAAAATGCTGTCGACCTTACCGATCCCTCCACGCGAAAGGATATACCGCTTGGCGCGCTGCATATGCTCCTCCTCCGGCCGGCTGTAACCGGAGCAAAGCAGGGCATAATAAGCCTCCACCGAAGCGGATAAGCTGCCCTCTTCCTCATCGGGATACAGCCTCCAGCATCCGTCAGGCTGCTGCTCTTTGCAGATCCGGTCGTGAAGCTGCCGGATGAGACCTTCCGGATCCGCCTCCAAAATACGAAAAAGGATGATAACGAAGGCGTCGATGCCGATTCCGTTTTCAAAGCAAAAACGCCAGGAGCCGTCCGGCTGCTGCGTCTTCAGGAGATAGGCCGTCAAACGCCCGATCTCCTCATCTACCGTACTTAGCCTATTGCTCATTTTGCCGCTTCCCTCCATTTGTTGACCATTGATAGCAATATATGTCGGCAGGGAAGGAGAAATGAGAAAGCCGCTGATTATACCAGGGTTTGCAGAAATCTGCGGATATCCTCGTAAACGAGGCGGCCGTCGTCGAACAGGTCGGTCATGGCGTAAAAGCCGTGGATCATGCCGGGATAACGCCTGAATGTGACTAAGCCCCCGGCCTCCGCAAGCCGTCTGCCATACGCTTCCCCTTCGTCGCGGACCGGATCATACTCGGCCGTGATGATTAGTGTCTGCGGCAGGCCGTCAAGCCGGCCCAGCATCGGCGATGCGAGCGGGTTCGAAAGGTCGGTGCCCTCCTTTAAGTAATGCTTCCTGAAGTAATCCAGCACGTTACGGTTTAGAAAATAACCTTCGGCAAATCGATCTTCCGATTCATAGCATTGCGAATAATCCGTGAGGGGGCAAATTAATATTTGCCCAGCAACATCGACTTGTCCCAAATCGCGCAGCTGTTGGGCAACTACGGCTGCCAGATTTCCACCGGCGCTGTCCCCCGCTAGGGTCAGCTTGGAGGGGGCAAATCCGAGCTCCCCGGCATGATCCGCCACCCACTTGGCGGCGAAGATGGCCTCTGTCGGGGCGACGGGAAAAGGATGTTCGGGAGCAAGCCTGTAGTCCACGGATACTACGGCACAACGGGTTACTGCCGCCAGCATGCGGCACATCGGGTCATACTTCTGCACATCGCATATGACGAAGCCTCCGCCGTGATAAAATACGATAACGGGCAGCGCGCCTTCCCGCTCTGGCCGGTAGATCCGCAGCGGCAGATCACCGTAAGGCCCCTCGATGCTCCTATCTTGGACCGATGCCAGCTCGAACGTATCTGAAATGACGGTTCCTGCGGCTATTTTGCGCAGCTCCACAGGATCCAGTGTGTGGGAGGGCGGCAGGGATGCCGTATCCCGTATGAATTTTTTGGCTTGTGCATGCAGTGTCATAGAATTCGTTCCTTCTTTCTTGATATTTGGTTAGGGGACATCATGGCTTGAAGCGAGATTAACATGCCGTTTATACTGAAGGCAGTAGCAAACGTAACTAGCATAAAAACTACCTGGATAGGAGTGGACTCGACCGATGGAAGCCGGTTTGAACCGAAAAGCGATCGGAGATTTCCTGAAAGCCCGACGAGCGCAGCTGACGCCAGAGCAGTTTGGACTGCCGCTGGGACATACGCGCCGCAGAACGCCAGGACTCCGCCGGGAGGAAGTGGCGCAGCTGGCCGACTTAAGCATTACTTGGTACACGTGGTTAGAGCAGGGCCGGGAAGTATCCGCGTCTCCCGAGGTATTGGATCGCCTGTCCTCTGCGCTCCAGCTGAGCCCTACGGAGCGTGAATATTTGTATCTTCTTGCGGGGAGGTATCCGGTACCATCCACGGATATGTCGGCATACAGGCTGTCGCCCGCCTTTATGAATTTGGTGACGAGCACGCCGTATCCCTTTTTCGTCATCGGACCGGAAAATCGCCTCATCGCCTGGAACGAGCTCGCCTGCGAAATTTTGACGGATTTTTCAGCGATACCTCCCGAGGACATGCAGATGCTCCGCCTTACTTTTATGCATCCTGCATTTCGGACCAAAATTATCAATTGGGAGCACTCGACCAAAATCGCGCTTTCCTTCTACAGGAAGCTGTACGACCGCTCGGCCGGTCAGCCTTGGTATACCCGGCTCATTGAGGAACTGACCACTGGCAGCAAAGAATTTGCCGAATGGTGGCCTCTTCATGAAGTAGCCGAAAAGAACGGCCTACGAATCGAAGTGAAGCACCCGGCAATGGGACACCTGCACTTTGAAATCATTACGTTTACCCAAATCAATGATCTGGAAAATCTGATGTGCTGCATCTATATGCCCCTGCCGGAGACACGTACGCCCGAAAAGCTGAAGGCATGGTTGAAGACTCGCCCCACTGCCCGCATGTAAGCGAATTTTTTTCGCCGAAGTGCGGGTTTCTTTTTGACCTGAATGTTCCTGTTAGTTTTTATACTAGTTAAAAATTTGATCTGGTTCCCTCTGCCTCCTTAACGTAATGTGAAATACCGAAAGGAGGCGTCTGTATGAAACCATCACCTGAAGTTCCCCGGCCTTTATCTTCACCGTTACGCCCTCTATTGGTGCTTTCCTTGTGCGCATTTGCCATCGGCATGGCTGAATTCGTCATCATGGGCATACTGCCCGACATCGCTTCGAACCTGCAGGTCACGATATCGGATGCCGGGCTGCTCATTTCAGGTTATTCGCTTGGCGTTGCCGTTACCGCCCCGCTCATCATGATATTGACGGGACGTTTGCCCCGGAAAACGCTGCTTCTCCTCCTTATGCTGCTGTTTATCATCAGCAACGCTTTGGCCGTATCCGCTCATGACTTCTCCGTGCTGATGACAGCGAGGATTTTGATGTCCTTGACGCACGGCTCGTTTTTCGGCGTGGCGACGGTCATGGCGGCTGAGATGGTGACCGCCGATAAGAGGGCTTGGGCGATATCCGTTCTCGTTAGCGGCTCTTCCATAGCGAACATCGCCGGCGTTCCCTTTGGGACGTGGGTTGGCCATGCCCTTGGCTGGCGTTATACGTTTGCAGCGATTGCCGTCATCGGGGCCGCGGCGCTGGCGGGACTCTTCCGGCTGCTTCCCGGCCATCTGAGCACCCGGACTGAGCCGCTGAAACGGGAGATCGGCGTTCTGGGCAAACCGGAAGTATTACTCGCGCTGCTGGTGAGTGCTTTATGTTTTGGCGGCGTGTTTATGACCTTTACGTACGTAGCTCCGATGCTGGAGCAGCTGGCCATGTTTGACGGCCGCTCCGTTTCGTGGATTCTGGTCTTGTTCGGCATTGGCGTAACCCTTGGCAATGTAGCGGGAGGGAGGTTGGCCGATTGGCGCTTGAGACCTGCGCTGATCGGAATCACTGCGGGGCTAGCAGTATGCCTCTTTGCCTTTACCATGACGCTGGAAAGCAAAATTTTTGCCGTGGCGGATATTTTTCTTCTGGGGGTGTTCAGCTTCGGCATTCTTCCCTGCCTCACCGTCCTCGTAATGAGCAAGGCAAAGGAAGCGCCAAATCTGGCGACGACCATGAACGTATCTGCGCTGCATATCAGCAACGCAGTGGGGGCCTGGCTGGGAGGACTAGTTATCGACAGCCGGTTTGGGCTTCGAGCAGTACCGCTCTTTTCCGGAGGGGTTACGCTATTGGGATTGACGCTGATCGTCTTCATGATCCTGCTGGAAACGAGGCGCAGAAGGATTCATCGAAAACAGCAGCAGGCGATTCCAGTGAAAAATTAGGAAGGGGAGTAAACCTGATGAAAGCTCTAATCGTAGAACAATCGGGGGAGGCGCTGGCCCTTCACCTGAAAGAATTGGAGGGTCCGGCAGCAGCACCGGGCAGATTGACTATCGACGTCGCGTATGCCGGCGTAGGCTTCGTGGATGTGATGCTGGCCAGAGGGGAATTTGACCACGTTCAGCCGCCTTATGTCCCCGGTTTAGAGGTTGCCGGCTATGTGCGGGAGATAGGCGAAGGCGTCAAGGGCTTCCGTGTAGGCGAGCCGGTTGCGGCGATGACGCTGTCTGAGATTGGGGGATTTGCCACGGTGGTATCGATCAGACCCGAACTGACCGTACGGCTTGCAGAGCTCGATTCCACTCTGGATCTGGCATTGGCTGCCGCTTCCATCGTCAATTTGACTACGGCTCTGATTGTGATGAAAGACGTGATCCGCCTGCAGACAGGCGGAAGCCTGTTGGTCCATGCCGCTGCCGGAGGGCTGGGAAGTTTCCTTGGCCAGGTCGCCCGCCGGCTGGGTGCCGGCTTGGTGTTGGGCACGGTTGGATCGGAAAGTAAACAGAGCCTGGCCTCCACTATTGGATACGATGAATTATTTGTGCGCCCCGGATTCGTCGAAGAGGCGATGAGGGCTACCGGCGGCCAAGGCGTTGATGCCGTACTGGATCCTGTAGGTGGAGCCATGAGAAGGGCGAGTCTTGACGTGATGAAGCCATTTGGTCAGCTCGTTGTGCTTGGCAACGCCGGTGGGGAGCCGGATACACTGCAATCGACCCAAGAGCTGTGGTTTAAAAATCTGTCCGTCGCCGGATTTCAGCTTGGTACATACAGCGATGCTAACCCCGAGAGGGCAGGCCAAAGGGCCAATGAAGCGCTGCAAATGCTGGCCAAGGGGGAAGTCCATGCGGACATCTTCGGGATTTATCCGGCTTATGAAGCTCATGAAGCGCTTCGTCTTCTGGAGACCGGATCCACACGCGGGAAGCTGCTGCTTAAGATGGATGAGTGAACATGCGTTTCGTTTAAGCCAAAAATAGATTGGCTTCAACCTGCCTGCATGCTAAAGTAAAAAAATGGATGGAACGATCCGGCAATACCAGCTCCTATCAATCCATGGAAGGTGAATGAAATGGCAGTCAATCCATCAAGCAGCAGCTTGACGTACGAAGTCTTGATCGCAGCTCCGCCCGAGCGGGTGTGGGCGGCCATTGCCACATCGGAAGGAACACGCGCCACGTTGTTCGGGTCCAGTATCGAATCGACCTTTGAGCCGGGGGCCCGCGTCGAATTCCGGGGACCGGGGCCGGATGGGGACCGGACGCTTCATGTGTACGGATTCGTGAAGCAGTACGAGCCGGACCGTGTATTTTCGTATGAACAGCATCCCGCTCCGGCATACAATCAGCAGCATGAGTCCGTATTTTGCGATATGACTTATCAATTGACGCCGGTGGGGGATCAGACCAAGCTGGAGCTCACCTGTTCGTGGTCCGAGGGCAACCCGGGATACGAACACGCCAAGCAAGAGTATCCGGCCTCGTCCTATATGGACGCGATCCGGAATTTTGCCGAAGGGACGGAGTAGACCCGGACGGCAGGGACACCGCCGGTTGATCTGTCTCTCCATTTCGTGATGCCGGGACGGCGCTGCAAACCAAAAAAGGCTTATCTCCATTTGGTGGAGGTAAGCCTTTTCAATGAGCGCCAAGCATGATCATCTATAGAATGAGAGTCTCGAACGGGGACTGGCAAGCGTCCTACTGTTAGCCAAAGGGCAATGACGTATTCCAATTGTTTTATCAAATCTCAAGATGACATACTAATCCCTCCAAGTAGAATATTAGTATTTAGTTTCTTTCTTGATATAAAAGAGTCTGCAGATTGAAACGTATAATGATTGGCAATGATGGTTGTTAAAGGAGTAAAGCTAAATGACCATTTTGTTCAGTTTATCGATCATCATAATCTGTTATTTGCTGTATTCGAATCAGAAACAGAAGCTACTGCTAGTGAACTATCAAGAAAATGCCCTTGAAGCATTCTCTTCTCATGAAGATATGAAGGAGACCCTTCGAATTGGTTTATATAATCGTTTCAAACGTGATTTGGAAATGGAAAAGGAAGGCAATCCATTATTATTTTAGCAATTCGCTGCTGAGATCATAACCACGGTGCGTGGTGGCAGAACTTATGTCACAAAAGGGTCAGGGGACTTTGGCATTGATATTGAAGAGCATTCTGATGAAGGACTATATCTTGGGCAAGTAAAATGCTATAGTGATCAGAATTTAGTAGGATTTGATCCTATCGCTATCGTGCATTCTCAAATGATCAAACAGGGTGCGGCGGGAGGTTATGTGATCACAACGAGTGATTTTTCCTCAAATGCTTATACGTATGCGAAGGGTTTAAATATTGACCTAATTAACGGCAAACAGGTTGTTGATTTGTGGTTGGATTATTTAGACGCGAAACATGATCATATAAATGGGTTACAACCTATTCCACAAATGCAAAATTAAAGTTTAGGTTTATTTTTTGTTAATGAGTCAGGGATAGGAGATATGTTATAATTTCAGGGTAAGGTTGTTTCAAATCAGGAAAGGCAAAAGGAGGTTGGAAGGATGAATTTTAGTCTAAAAGCTCCTGACGGTACGGTCATTGAATCGTATTTGAAAGATCATAAAGAATTTATTCGTATAGATGGCCTGGAATATGAGGTCCACAGTCCTGTAGATGAGCTGGATTCTGATCCCGAAATCCGCCATATGATCGAAGCATCGGAGACGGATCTGGTGGAGGGAAAATTGTACTCCACAGAAGAATTAATCGAATCGGTGAAGCGTGGTGAGCTGTAGTTGATTGTCCAATGGACGGAAACGGCAGCTAATCGGCTACGGCAAATTAAGAGTGAGCATTTCACCGAGCAAGAAACAAGGGAATATAAAATAAGCCTCATCAGACGAGTGGAAGAACAAGTCGTCAAAATGGAGCTATAATGCCTTCGCGTGAATACCCAAATACGTATTACTGTATCGTCGACCGATATATCGTATCTTACAAAGTACTGGATAACGGCGAGCGTTATGTGATTACTTCATTCAAGCATAGTGCAATGAAGCGTAAATAAGAATGATGACCGATTCCCAAGGGAGTCGGTTTTTTTGTGCCCACAAACCTTAGCATCGCCCTTCCGCATTCTATGGGGAAATGAGAGGGCTGAAAAGTCTGCTTTCTAGTTAATTGGATCTTTGTTAACCTTTTGGAAAATGCCGTATGTGGAGCTGACTGTACGGTGGTGTGAGAGGAGGGGGAAACCCGCCCCCTCCCTTTCATTTTGCCTCGAGCGTGTCACATGCAACTACTTCCCGTACGGATCGATCGTTTCGATCGTACCGTCCTCGTGGATCGTCAGCTCAGTGAATTTGACGCAGCGTTTGTTGTCCGCGCCGCCTGACAGAGAGCTGTCGTGATAGAACAAATACCATTTATCCTGGAACTGCACGATCGAGTGGTGGGTCGTCCAGCCGATGACCGGCGTCAGGATTTTTCCTTTGTACGTAAAAGGCCCCTGCGGGTTCTCGCTCACAGCGTATACGATGTTATGGGTCGTGCCGGTCGAGTAGGACAGATAATACAGTCCGTTATGCTTATGTACCCACGGTCCTTCAAAATATCTCCGTTCCTCGTCCCCTGCCAAAATCGGCTGGCCGTTCTCATCAAGAATGGAGATTTCGCGTGGCGCCTCCTTGAAGGTCAGCAGGTCGTCGCTCAGCTCGGCCACTCTTGGCCCCAGTGCCGGTTCGTCGGCCGCCGGGCCTTCTGCATTCGGATCAAAGGTGCCCGTCTGCCATTTTTCCAGCTGGCCGCCCCACAACCCGCCGAAGTACATAAAAGCGCTTCCGTCATCATCCATAAGAACGGCCGGGTCAATGCTAAAGCTGCCCGGGATATATTCCGGCTGCGGAGTGAACGGTCCCGCGGGAGAAGAGCTGGTGGCTACGCCGATCCGGAAAATGTTTTCGTGATCCCGTGCCGGAAAGAAGAGGTAGTACGTATTGTTCTTATAAGCCGCATCCGGAGCCCAGAGCTGCTGCTTGGCCCAAGGGATATCGCGGAGATGCAGCGCCTCGCCGTGGTCCTGGCATGGGGAGTTCGCATCGTCCATGGACAGGATGTGGTAGTCCTCCATGTCGTACTGGTCCCCGTTATCGTTGGACGTGTGCTCATGGTCCAGATCGTGGGAAGGGTAAATATACAATTTGCCTTCAAACACGTGAGCCGAAGGGTCGGCGGTATAGATGTGGGTGACCAAAGGCTCGCGCTGTGTCACAGGCTGAGTCATCTCGTTTCCTCCTTAATCAGTGGTTGGATGGATGCTGCAATAGGTGTTCCTTTCCATTTTAACAAACAAACCGGGTCAAAAACCTACAAGATTTATAGGTCTTTTCCTCAAAATTTTAGGTTTTTAAGAGAATGGATGGTTCCCTTATTGAGACGATCAATTTTAGAGGGGAGCATCCATAAAAAAAACAGGCGCCATTTCTGGCGCCTGTACACTCCCTACCAAGGCGTTTCCGTTTTATGTTCAATCACTTGCGATACTTTGGGTTCAACCATTTGTTTCAATTGTTCCAGCGCACGCTCGTCATCGGAAGCTCCTCCATGCGAATCGGCCTGGATTTGTTTTTTAGCCTGAGTGCTTGCGATGACGTCTATGACCTGTTGCTTGGAGATCTTTTTGGATGCTGCGATCTCGACGACAGATGCACCCTTTGCCAATTCTTGTTTCAATTCTGCTGGGCTCATGTGAAGTAAAGCAAAGAGCTTTTCATCGTTTAAAAAGGCATCCGCAGTATAGTCAGGCTTACCGTTTGTAGTGAAAAAGCCTTCCACGGATGGGGCAGGGCCGCCTCCGATCAGCGAAACGCTGATCGTATTCCCTTGAACCATCGCCTGATAGAACGGCGTTGCTGATCCCTTTTCCGTATAGTTCAATATCACCGTTTTTGAGTCCGAATTCTGCATCGGCTCCATGCTGTATTCGTACTTACCGATGCTGCCGTACAGTTTGTTAATGAGATCATCGACCTTCGACTTAATTTCTTGATCGGTTAAGGAGATGACCGGCTTCTCCTGAGGCTGCCAGTTCTCCTGATTCACATGTTCGATTTCACCCGTAATACCGTTCAGATCAAGCCGGATCTTTTTGCCGTGAGCTCCCTTTTCCTGCAGCACGATGCTGGTTTGGATAGCTTTCCCCTGAGTTGCATTCGCGGGATTTCCTCCAAGCTGGCTGGCGTCGACGATCTCAAACGACTTGGTTTCCGGGTAAGAGCGATACAGCTTGTCAAGCGCTGCCTGGCCAACCGCATCCACCTTGACTTGTTCAGCCGTCATCGGTGTTCTCGTCGCCATTTCAATCAGGGGAGGGGCCGCGAAAGCCGCGGTTGGAATCATAATTACAGCAGCAACGATGCCGCCGAGCCATCGTTTTTTCATCGTTTTTTTGCTCCTTTGTCGTTGTACGTAATGAGAATAGGATTGTTCGATTCGTTTGGAAACAGCCGGGGGGCATTCCATGGTCTCTGCCTCTCGGGTCAGGTATTCGCGGATTTGGCTTTCAATAGGCATTGTTCTTTTCCATCCTTTCCAGGGGGAGGTTTCCCAACTGTTTTCGAAGCGACTGCAGGCCGGCATGATATCTGGACTTGACGGTTCCCAGCGGAATATCGAGTAATGTTGCTATCTCCTCCAGCGTATAGTCATGGTAAAAGCGGAGGATGATCACCGTTCGCTGTTTATCGGTCAGCTTGTGCATGGCCTTTGATATCTCGGGGTCTGTCCCATCCGTCGTCACCGCGTCCTGATCCCAGTGATGCTCTTCCCGGGAAAAGACACGGATGCGTTCGAAAATTCGGAACCTCCTCCAGCTTTTCATCCGGAATCTCTGCACTTGGCGGATGACCAAGCCGTGCAGCCAGAAGTGGAAAGGACGATTCGGATCATAATTGGGAAGCGAGGTCCATATTTGCATGTAAATCTCATTCATGATATCTTCGCGATCCTGCGGATGGTCCACCAGAAAAGAGACGGTCCGGTAGACATCCCGATAGGTGGCATCATACAATGTGTGAAACGCCTGCTGATCTCCTTCGATCATTTTTGTGAGCACGTGGTACATTGATTCGTTTTGCATTCAGAGGGCCCTCCTGGGTAAGCAGCTTACACCCTATATTGTCGCTCGACGGAAAAAAGGTTCGGTGTTTATATCATCCTATAAAAAATAAATATTTGGGCTATATAGGGGGTGGTGCTTTTGCGCGAAAGTTTCGAGGGCAACCTTTTATCCTTTCGAGTCGATTCCGAGGGATTTCTGTACGTGAGGGATATTCTTATTGAACTGTCCTCCCGGTTTCCGTTATCGCTTCAGGAAGCTTTAGTGTTGGTAAACGATCATTTGCGAGATCAAGAGATCGCCTTGGGGGATCTATTTTATCATGAAACACCGGAAGCCTGGTCCAAGGATATGTATTGGGGGCATGATCAATATTGGTGGAAAAGAGGCGAAGAAAGGCAGGCATTTGGGCTGCCGGAACTGAAGCCGGTTCGTCCGGACCGGTTGGAAACCTATGAATTGCGGGAAGGCGGGCAGCGGCAGGAAGGCGTGGAAGACATGTTGTTCTTTCCCGTCAGATTGCAGGGTGAACTCAAGAAATTGGGCTTGCTGCCGGATGATCATAAGAAGGTCTGGAGCGCCGAAGCGCTGAATTACAACGTCGCCTTGGAGGAATTATACAAATATAAGGGCTGGGGGAAGTATTCGGAAGAGTAACGGTTTGCAACCATGCCTTAACACGAACCGTATTAGGATACAAAACGCGAACGCGAATACGGAGGTAATGAGAGATGAATGAACAACAGGGATGCGTGAAATGCGGCAGCCGCAACGCCAAAACGAAAGAGGTGGCCATGACCGGCACAGGCCTGTCCAAAATGTTTGATATCCAGCACAACCAATTTGTTGTCGTCTATTGCGAAAATTGCGGCTATTCCGAATTTTACAATAAGCAATCGTCGACGGGATCGAATATTCTCGACCTGTTCTTTGGTTAAGCCGTGGAGGAGCGTCCTCCACAGGCTTTGATCAAAGATCGCCTTTTCCAGGGCGGTCTTTGTTGAATAAATCGTCAGTCTCCTATCGTTTTGGTCAGCATCAGCTCATCGTCTTTAATATAATTGCAGTGTTCATACGTTTTAATGGCAGCGTCGTTCCTCTTGCCAGTCAATACTTTTACGCTTTTTACGCCACGTTTCCTAAGATTTTCTTCCAGACATGAAATGATTGCACCCGCAATTCCTCTCCTTCGCGCGGCTTCTTCAACATACAGTTCCGTAATTTCCCCTTGCGGCTCTTCATAACAAAATGAATGAAAACTTTGGGCACAACCAAAACCAACGACTCTGCTCCACATTTCCGCCACGGCAATCAATTCATTGTTGATCTTCAGGCTCTCCATGATTTGATGGGGAGGCCGTTTGTCACCTCCGTTAAATGCTTGATTTAGCCTCGAGAGTTCCTCTGCATCGGATACTGATGCCAGTCTTACCCTGATATCCGTATTTATTCTTTTCACCTGACCTACAAGTAATATGATTACATATTCTACCACATTGATGCGACGACGGGACGCAATTATTTAATTTTGAGGTCCTGCTGAAAAAGGGCTACATCCGCAAAATCAAAGTCGTCCAATCCGAAAACCGTCCGGAGAAAACGACCTACGGCATTACCGACGAGGGCCGCAGGGCGCTGGAAGAGGAAATTTATGCAGTGTTCCAGAATTTTACGAGCATCACGAGCTTGTATTCATCCCTGTTGTTTCTGGATAAAGTGGACAAGCATGAGCTGGCTTACATTATCGAGGAATCCATCGCCCGGCTGGAGAAAAAAATCCGGCTGATCGAGGAGCGGCCCGGCTTTTCCGAGGTTCCGGACAGGTACCGGGATTCGGCCCTTTTTATAAGTGAGCACGCTTACCAAGCCTTGTCGAATGACGCCAACTGGCTCCGGAAGCTGGTGGAACATCTCCGTTCTGCTTGATGCCTCAGCTTCAACTTTTTGGAAAATCCAGGGTTGACAAAAGCAAATGGATGCCATAATATAATTAACAATTTCATACCTCATAAAGGTTTCGATTAGAAATAGTAGAAGTGAAGTGACTTTTCAGAGAGCCGCTGGGTGGTGCGAAGCGGTATGGTCGATCATTTCGAACTCGTCTATGAACCGCCACCTGACAATGTAGGGTTTGCCGGAGTTCCACCGTTACAGGGATAGATGGTGATTGCCATCGAAGAAGATCATTTTTGCATTGCTGAAAATGAATTAGAGTGGTACCGCGGGTTAAACCTCGTCTCTAGCGTAGAGACGGGGTTTTTTTGTTGGCCAAATTCCGGGTTTGGCCGGCACCCCTTTTAAATATATATAAACTACACTCATTTGGGAGGAATAGCAGATGAACCGCAAAATTATCGTATTGGACACGACGTTACGCGACGGAGAGCAGGTGCCTGGCGCCAAGCTCAACACGCAGCAGAAGGTTGAATTCGCGCAGCAGCTGAAGCGCCTCAATGTAGATATCATCGAGGCGGGCTTCCCTGCGTCGTCGGCGGGGGATTTTCAAGCCGTGCAGGAAATCGTCAGAACCGTGGGGGACAGCGTCTCTGTGACCGCGCTCGCCCGCGCAGTGAAAAGCGACATCGAAAGCGTGTATGAAAGCATCAAGCTGGCACAAAATCCGTTTATCCATATCGTGCTGGGCACGTCCAACATCCATGTGGAGAAAAAGTTCAGCCGCTCGAAGGACGCCGTCATGCAGATGGGTGTGGATGCGGTCAAATTTGCGAAGACGCTGCTGCCAGAAGTGCAATATTCCACGGAGGATGCGTCCCGGTCGGAATTCGAGTACCTGTGGCAGACGATCGAAGCGGTGGTCAAAGCCGGCGCGACGATCATCAACGTTCCAGACACGGTAGGCTATGCCGTTCCGGAAGAGTTCGGCGAGCTGATCCGCAAAATTAACGAGCGGCTGAAAAACCTGAACGACAAGGTCGTCCTGAGCGTGCACTGCCATAACGACCTGGGGCTGGCCACGGCAAACACACTGGCCGCCATCAAGAACGGGGCCGAGAAGGTGGAGTGCACCATCAACGGGCTTGGCGAACGCGCCGGCAACACCTCACTCGAGGAAGTGGTGATGGGGCTGAAGGTGCGGGAGAATTATTTTAACTGCCACACCCAGATCCAGCTGAAGGAAATACTGCGCACCTCCCGGCTGCTGACGCATTTGACGGGCCTGGACGTGCAGGTCAACAAGGCGATTACGGGCGAAAACGCGTTTGCCCACTCGTCCGGCATTCATCAGGATGGACTGCTGAAAGATAAAAACGTGTATGAAATCATGTCGCCGGAGGAAGTCGGGGCTGAGAGCATGGAATTGATCCTGACCGCGCGTTCCGGACGGCATGCGTTCAGAAATGCGGTAGAAAAGATCGGCTTCGACACGAGCAATCCAAACGATTTTGAGGAGCTGTTTGCGAAGTTTCTGCAGCTGGCCGACGCCAAAAAGGAAGTGTACGATCATGACGTCTTCTACCTGGTGACCGAGCACCGCAAGATCGATCAGGGCACCAGCCATCTGTATGAGCTGGAATCCTTCCAGGTCGTGACCAACGACCTCGTGCCGACGGCGACCGTCCAGCTGAAAAAAGGCGGCGAAAGCTATACCGACAGCAAGGTCGGGGACGGACCGATCGATGCGCTGTACAGCGCGATCAAGGCCTTGGTCGGACTTGACGTGCAGCTGAGGGATTATAAAATCAACAGCCTGTCCCGGGGCAAAGAGGCGATTGGCCGCGTCAACATCCGGCTGGAATACCAGGGCAAAACTTATTCGGGACGGGCGATGGATACCGACATTATCAAGGCGAGCGCGCTGGCGTTTCTCAACGGCATCAACGCCGCTGTACTGGACGCACCGGGCGAGCCGCAGGCGGCTGTGCAGGGCGCAAGCGAGTAAAGGAAAGACGGACAGAGGCTGGACCCAGCCGAATGCGTGTGTAGTAATAAACCGTTCCGATAGAAGGGAGGAGACATATATCATGGCATTAAAAGAGAGTGCCGAACGGGTGCAGAGCCATCTCCGTGACATGGGCTTTGACCATCGGGTGGTGGAACTGCCGGAGAGCACCCACACGGCGGAGGAAGCCGCGGCGGCGATTGGCTGCGAAGTGGCACAGATTGCGAAGTCAATTATTTTCCGTCTGAGCGGTTCAAATGAACCTGTACTTGTTGTAGCAAGCGGCGTAAACCGCGTCAATGAAAAGCTTGTTTCCTCCTCGCTTAACGTCAAGCTGAAGAAGGCTGACGCAGATTTCGTGCGGGAACACACCGGCTTTGTCATCGGAGGTGTAGCGCCGATTGGTCACCTGGAGAGAATCACGACGATTATTGATGAAGACTTGTTGAAATTCGGCACCATTTGGGCGGCGGCTGGTCATCCGAAGGCGGTATTTTCTTGCACCCCGGAGGAGCTAATTGCAATGACAGCCGGACAGGTAATGACCATTCAATAAGGTATGGGGCCAAGGTTATGGGTACAGCCGGAGACGAACTATGCGATTGGGAATCAGTTCGGGCTCCGTATTTAAGGTGCGAATCCAGAGGAAGCAGCAGTAGGTGCTGCTTCTTCTGTTCTTATCATTTTTCGTATAGTCCTGCCGCGGATCTGCCGTCATGCCTTGACAAAAGGAACGATTTTGAAGAAACTAGTCGTATATGAAAGTTTTTTTGATATTCAAAATTATTTTTAGACGACAGATTAAAGAGAGTGGGATCTATGGAACATATCAAGGAAGAGCTGAATGTGCTGCTGCCTGTTATCCGAGCCATCGCCGCCCAATTTGGGGAGAAATGCGAAGTGGTGCTTCACGATTTGACGCAAGGGTACGAAAGCACGATCGTGGCGATCGAGAACGGCCACATTACCGGGCGGAAGGTCGGGGACTGCGGCAGCAACCTCGGGCTGGAGGTGCTGCGCGGAACCGTGACGGAGGGAGACCGCTACAACTACATCACCCAGACGAAGGACGGCAAAATATTGCGTTCCTCCTCAACCTACTTCAAGAACAGCAAGGGTGAGACGATCGGAGCGCTCTGCATGAACCTGGATATTTCCGATCTGCTCGTTGCGGAGAATACGATCCGCTCACTGACGATGCACAGCCTCGATCAGGAAGTGAAAGAGGTATTCGTCAACGACGTGAACGATCTGCTTGATTACCTGCTGCAGGAATGCCAGAAGGAAATCGGCAAGCCGGTCTCGCATATGAGCAAGGAAGACAAGGTGAAGGCGGTGCAGTTTCTTGATATGCGCGGCGCTTTTCTCGTGAAAAAGGCGGGGGATAAAGTATGCCAGTTCCTCGATATTTCCAAGTTTACGCTGTATAACTATCTCGACGAAATTCGGGCAAACCAGGACAAAGGCATGCCGAAAAACAGGGTATAGCAAGAAGAAGCCGGCGGACCAGGGCTGGATGGATTTCGAATAGCAATGCGGCAGACAAGGGCAGAAGGAGTCCACGCAATTGCATGAACATAAGTGGGGAACGAATGCTGCATAAGAGTAGGCCTGTATTTCGGGCTATACTTTGTCATGAATTGAAAGCGTATTCAGATTTGTGATAAATCATAGAAATTATATTGACAATGCACGGAGAAGGGATTCATAATGTGAACAATCAAAAAAATATTTTTTTGATCTAATTATTTTTTTTGTAATTATGGAGTTTGATGGTCTCAGCGAGCCTATTACAAGGGCACATCTAGATCCAGATTTTGTGTCATTCAAGGAGGGAGCAAGATGGTTCAAACCGTATCAACGCCTGCCGTCATCGTCGATTTGGACATTGCCGAACGCAACATCCGCAGCATGGCGGAGGAAGCGAGAAAGGCCGGAATCCGGCACCGTCCGCACATCAAATCGCACAAGTCGGTTTATTTTGCCCGCAAGCAGCTGGAGGCCGGAAGCACCGGCATCACCTGTGCCAAGCTGGGGGAAGCGGAAGTGATGGCTGAAGCGGGGATCGACGATATTTTGATCGCTTTTCCCATCATTGGCGAAGACAAGCAGGAGCGGCTGTATCAGCTGGCGCAAAAAGTCAAAGTAACGACGGTCGCCGACAGCGTGGAAGGCGCCACGGCCGTGTCGGAGGTGGGCGAGCGTCTCGGCCGCCGCATACCGCTCTACATCGAGGTTGACGGAGGCATCGGGCGCTGCGGCCGCCAGCCGGGGGAGGACACGCTGCAATTTGCGCGGCGGATCCAAAGCCTGCCGGGGATCGAAATCACCGGACTGCTGTCCTATGCGGGGCAGATTTACGGCGAAGAGAGCCGGGAAGAGATCCGCAGCACGGCACGCCAGGAGGCGGCTACCCTGAAGAATACCGCCGATCTGCTGAGGGAAGCGGGGATCGACGTTCCGGTCGTCAGCGGCGGTTCGTCGCTGTCGTCCAAGTTCGCAGGGGAGCTGGAGGGCGTAACCGAGATCCGCGCCGGAAATTACATATTCCACGACGTGGGCCAATTGTCAATGGGCATGATCTCGGTGGACGATTGCGCGCTGCGGGTGATCACGACGGTCGTCAGCGTTCCGGCTCCGGGCCGGGCGATCATCGACGCGGGATCCAAAACGCTCACCACGGACACGATGCCGTTCTCTAAAGGTTTCGGCTACATCGTGGAGCATCCCGACATCGAAATTTTCAAGCTGAATGAAGAGCACGGGTTCCTCAGCTATGATCCGGCTTCCGTATCGCTTCACATCGGCCAGCACCTGACGATTATCCCGAACCATGCCTGCGTCCTTCCGAATCTGTGCGATGAAATCGTCGGCTTCCGCGGAGGAGTGCCGGTCGAGAAGATCCGGATCGATGCAAGGGGCAAGAACAGCTAAGCGCTACAGAGAGGAGGCTGTGATTCATGGGGAAGGACCTTGATTCATTTCACGAGCAGGAGCTGCTGGATATCGTCTGCGGACTGATCCGCATCCCGAGCGAAAATCCGCCGGGGCGTGAAGAGGCGGCCGCCCGGTACGTCTTGCAGCTCCTCCGGGACGAGGGGATCGAAGCCGAGCTGCAGTGGGCCGCGCCGCAGCGGCCGAATGTGGTCGCCCGGTTGAAGGGCGCGGCGGAAGGGCCGGCGCTCCTGTACAACGGCCATCTCGACGTTGTCCCGGCCGGGGAAGGCTGGGGCGAGGACCCGTTTGCCGCCGTCGTCCGGGGCGGCGAGTTGATCGGCCGGGGTGCGGCCGATATGAAGTCGGGCGTCGCGGCCATGCTGTACGCGGCCATCCTGCTGCACCGGCGCGGCTGCCCGTTCGCCGGGGAGCTGATCCTGCTCTTCAACGTGGATGAAGAGCGGGAGAATGTCGGCATGCGCCACCTTTTGCGCAGCGGCGTACACGCCGATTTCGCCGTTATCGGCGAGCCGACCGATCTCGGTATCTGCACCGCCCATAAAGGCGTCGGCCGCTACCGGATCCGCACGGCGGGCGTCGCCGGCCATGCGGCGAAGGTGCTGGAGCCCGACAACGCCATTCCGAAGATGGCGGCGCTCATCTCGGCGCTGGAGCCGCTTCGAAGCCGCCTCAAAGAGAGCGCCGATCCGCTCCTCGGGTACGCGACGCTGAACGTCACGCAGATCAAGGGCGGGACGGCGCCGAACATCGTGCCGCAGCACTGCGAGATCGAGGTCGACCGCCGGGTTATCCCCGGCGAGACGGCGGCGCAGGTGCTGGAGCAGCTGAAGGAGGCGCTAAATGCAGCTGGAGGCACAAGCTCAGGCGCAGGCTTAAGTGCCGGAAGTGGTGAAGTCACCTACGAAGTAGACGACTACTTGTTTATACCGGCATCGACCATTCCGCAGGACCATGAGCTTGTACAGACGCTGGTGGAGGTCACCGGTAATGTTCTCGGGAACCCGTCCGCCATCGGTATTTTCGAAGCGACCTGCGAGGCGCCGTTTCTGTCCGTTGACTTGGGCATACCGACGGTTATATTCGGACCAGGATCGCTGGACCAAGCCCATGTGAAGGATGAGCGGGTTCCTGTCCGTCAGATCACGGACGCAGCCAAGGTATACATGCAGCTCGCCATGCGGCTGCTTCAACAACAACCATTACAGGAGGAATGATGATGAGCATTCAAGAGAGATTGAAAGAACTGAACATCGAGCTGGAGCCGGTTGGCGAGCCGAAGTTCTCGTACGTTCCCGTAAATCAGGTAGGAAATCTGCTGTACACTTCGGGTCATGATTGCCGCAAAAACGGGGAGCTGATTTTAACAGGCAAGCTTGGAGAAGAGCTGACGATCGAACAGGGGCAAGAGGCGGCGCGCCGGTGTATCGTGAACATTTTATCGTCGCTGCAGGCCCACCTGGGCAGCCTGGACCGAGTGAAGAAAGTAGTGAAAATGCTCGGTTTCATCCAAAGCGCTCCGGGATTTAAAGATCAGCCTTACGTGCTGAACGGGGCGTCGGATCTGCTGATCGAAGTGTTCGGGGAGAAGGGTAAACATGCGCGCTCCGCGATCGGGACAAACGAGCTGCCGTTTGATACGCCGGTCGAGGTGGAGATCATCGTCGAGATCGAATAACGGCGGTAGAGCAGACTGCCTGGAGAGCTATTTTTCATACAAAAAAAGGAGGGGGTTCAACCCAATGAACCACCACTCCGGAAAATGATCAGATTATTAATGTAACAGACCGAAGCTTGAAAATCAACGAACCGGAGGATCGAACGATGAAGAGCAAGGTTCCATTATATCTGCTGTCTCTTATCGCATACCTGGGGATGCCGCTCGGCGTCATCTGGATGAATCGGATTTACGAGGAACGCCATGTGTTCGTGCTCGGAATGCCTTTATTGCTGTTCTGGATGGTGCTGTGGATCCTCCTTGGGGTTGGCATCATGCTGCTGGTTCATAGGCTCAATCCGGACAACCTGGAAGAAGAGAAGGAGGCGACGGAGTAATGTCACATCAGGCTATTTCCATCTCGATTATCGGCATTTTTCTAGTTCTGGCGCTGTATCTCGGCATCCGGGCGTCGAAAGGCAAAAAAATGAGTCTCGAAGAATGGTCCGTCGGTGGACGCGGATTCGGGACGGCGTTTATTTTTCTTCTGATGGCGGGCGAGCTGTATACGGTCAACGCCCTGATGGGCATCAGCGGCTGGGCTTTCGGGCGCGGCGGAGCTGCGTTCTATAACATCACGATGCTCAATTTCATCATCGGATACTGGCTGCTGCCGAAGATTTGGAAGTATGGGAAGGAGCACAATCTGATCTCCCAATCCGACTTCTTTATCAAAAAATACAACAGTCCGGCTCTGGGCATTTTCGTGGCGGTCGTCGGCTTCATTTCAATGATTCCTTATCTGATCATCCAGCTGAAGGGGCTGGGGCTGATCATTTCCGAGGCGTCGTACGGCGCCATCTCCCCGACCGCCGCCATCTGGATCGGCGTGATCGCCGTCACGGTCTATGTGATGATTTCGGGTATTCACGGCTCGGCGTGGACCGCCGTCATCAAGGATATCCTCATCGTGGTGGTCGTCGTGTTCCTCGGTTTGTACCTGCCGATTCACTATTATGGCGGCATTGGGGATATGTTCCGGGCAGTGGAGAACGCTAAGCCCGGTTTCCTCGGCCTGGAGGACAAGGGGTACAGCACGTCCTGGTACGTATCCAGCCTGATTCTGCTGTCCTTCGGATATTACATGTGGCCGCACGGCTTCATCGCCACCTATTCCGGCAAAAATGCGCGCTCCATCCGCAAAAATACGCTCATGCTCCCGCTGTACATGCTGTTTACGCTGTTCGTCCTGTTTATCGGGACGTCGGCGGTACTGCAGGTGGATGGCGTCAGCAACAACGACATCGCCATTTTTGCCATCGTGAAGCAGACTTTCAGCCCCTGGGTCGTCGGTCTCCTTGGCGCTGCCGGGCTGCTGACGGCGATCGTTCCGGGATCGATGCTGCTGATGACGACGGCATCGCTGATCGCTAACAACGTCGTCAAAGCGCTTCGTCCGCGGACGGACGACCGCTCGGTCATGAGTTTGGCGCGCTGGCTGGTGCCGGTAGTGGCCGCGGTCGCGCTCATCTTCACGTTCAACAGCGGCTCGGCGATCCTGCTGCTGATGCTGAGCGGGTACGGTTTTGTGTCGCAGCTGACGCCGGCGGTGGTCACAAGCTTTATGAAACGGAATCCGTTGAACAAGTACGGCGTGTTTGCCGGAGTGACGGTCGGCGTGCTGATCGTCGCTTATATCAACCTGATCGGCGCCACCATGGGCACCTTTTTCCCTGCGGCCCCGAACTGGTTCCAGGATTTGAACGTGGGGATCGTGGCGCTGCTCGCCAACATCGTGGTTTCCCTGATCGTCAGCGCAGCGACCCGATCCTTGTCCGCCAGCCGCGGCAGCGCCGCTGCCGAGCGTGCGGCCGTCAAAGGTGCATGATCGGTGCTGTGAGCAAGCAGCGGGATAAGTCAGAAAGATATCGTTATGACCGTGGGGTGAGCCTTTAGATCAAGGGGTCCCTTAATGGATGGATTGCTATTTGTTAGGCATTTTTCGTTATACACGGCGCTTCGTGCCGGGAACGTCCAGAAGATGGACTTCCCGGTTTTTTTTATATGTATCGGGAGGTTATTAGAACCTGGAGAATCATGAACTTGTATGGGGCAAAAAGAATGACCTTTTGGATGAGATAAAATCTGTTAATTCCGCCTGCTTTAAGGTTCATTTAATATTGACCGGGTATACTGGCCCTGACCAAGAAGAAGGAGGACCTCATGCTCATGGGCAAACCGCGAATCGAAGAATGGACGCAGCTGCGTGGCCTCGCCTTTCTGGCGATCGTGATGCAGCATTCCATTGCCGAGTATATCTACAGGCCCGACATTGTGGCCGCGGATTCCACCATGCTGACGATGATCTACCACCTGACCCGTTTCGGAACGCCGACCTTTGTATTTTTGTCCGCCGTGCTGCTGTTCTACAACTATGGTGAACGGTTTCGGTATGGCCCGTTTATCCGCAAACGGTTCGGAGATGTGTATGTCCCTTTCCTGTGCTGGACGGTGATTTATTGGCTGTATGTCCACGTATTTACCCCATCCTTCTGGCAAAAAGGAGGACAGGACTGGGGAGCGCTGCTGAAAGAGATGTTCGTTCCTCAGACGGGATACCAGCTGTGGTTTATCCTGATGATCTTTCAGTTCTACCTGCTGTTTCCGCTGTTTGCCTGGGCGTTCCGGGCGGCGCGGCGTGTGATCGGTCCTATGGAGGCGAAGAAGCGGGCAGGGGTGCTGTCCGTGATCCTGGGCGGTTCTTTTATGATCTACGCTGCTCTGCTGTATCTCTCCTATTACCGGATGGGGAGCTGGGCCGAAGGGCATGGCGGACCCTGGTCCGTTTTGCTGCAGTACCGCAGCTATTCGTTTGTGATGTACGGTTTTTATTTTGTGGCCGGTGCGGTATGCGCGGCATCCGTCTCCAACTGGCGGAAGTGGTGCACCCGGCTGCTGCCTTGGACCGGACTCCTGTTCCTGGCTATGTACATCAAGCTGGGCTATGACGTGCTGCAGGGGTCGGGCGAGGTCGTGAATTTAAATATTTCCACTTACCTGCGGCCATCGACCTTTGTCATCATCGTCGCGCAGATGCTCCTCCTGTACGGGCTGCTCATCATGATGCAGGGGCGGAGCCAGGCTTTCCTGCGGATGCTGACCTGGATCGGCCGGTATTCGTTCGGCGGGTATCTTGTGCACGCGCTGATCATTTACGTGATCGCCTTTTTTACGCGACCGATGGATCTAGCCGGCAGCCACGTGTCTTTTACGCTCCTGACCTTTGGCCTGACTGTGCTCGCTTCGCTCGGCATCAGCTACACGCTGTCGCATCTGCCGGGATCGCGCTGGATCATTGGCGCAAAGCGCCGTGACGTGAAGCAGGGCAAGCCGGACGAGACCGGCTTCCGCAAGGAGTCGCCGACGGTGTCTTGATGCCGTGATGAAAGTCCATTGGAACAAACCAATTATGATTCCAATCATCCCGCAGCGAAAAGGGGTGCCATCGATCATTGATTGATGGCACCCTTTTTGATTTCGAAGGTAAATTAGACCGAGAGGACGATCTTTCCGCGGCCATGGCCGGATTCGATCTCCCGGTGGGCTTCCCGGGCCTGATCCAGCGGCAGCACTTTGCGGATATGGATGTCGACTTTCCCTTCGTTGTATATGCGGACAAGCTCGGTAAGACGTTCTTTGCTGCGCGTGCCGGCCAGCTGCCGGATGCCGAGCTTTTGGGCCTGAACACTGGGGACCATCGCTACAATTCGGCTGGTGTCCTGAACCAGGGCCACGGATGCCTGCAGGGAGAGGTCATCCCCGCCTCCGGCATGCAAGGCGGCGTCCACTCCTGCGGGAGCGATAGCGTGTATGCGGGCGGCGAGCCCATCCCCGTAGTCGAGCGGAATGGCGCCCAAACGCTGGAGATGATCGTGATTGGCCCCGCTGGCCGTGCCGATCACCCTGCCGGCGCCCCAGGCCAGCGCGAGCTGCACGGCAAAGGTGCCCAGCCCCCCGGCCGCCCCGTGGATCAGCACGGTATCCCCGGGCTGAATCCGGATCGCTTCCAGCGCCATATGGGCGCCCTGTCCGTTGCCGGTAAAACCTCCTGCGGTTTCCCAAGGCATGGCCGCCGGTTTGCGGACCAACTGGTCGCTGCTGACGACGACATATTCGGCATAACCGCCAAACATCGTAAAGCCGATCACTTCGTCCCCGCACGCGAATTCGCTGACGCCGTCCCCCACCTCGTCGATGATCCCGGCAAATTCATTGCCCGGGATGATCGGAAAAGGGTGGGACTGCGCGTACGGGACGCTTCCGCTGCGGACCTTGGCGTCGATTGGCATGACGCCGGCCGTTTTGACGCGTACCCGGACGGTTCCCGGCCCGGCGGACGGGACGGCCAGCTCGGTCAGCTGCAGCACGTCGGGCGGCCCCAGGCGGTTAAACGTTATGGCTTTCATTGAACTCACTCCTTGACTTATCCTGAATTGTAGATCCCATTGATTTCCTTTTCAGGTTATTTTATAATCAGGCTGCGATAAACGGAAATATATATTTAATTATGACTCTATATATTCAAGTGTATAGAAAAAGGAGGGAGAGCTATGGAGCTGCTGCAGCTTCAATATTTCAGGACTGTCGCCAAGCTGGAGCATATGACAAAAGCGTCGCAGGAGCTGCGGATCGCCCAGCCTGCGCTCAGCAAGACGATTTCCCGGCTGGAGGAGGATATCGGTGTTCCGCTGTTTGACAGGCAAGCGGGTAGAATTCGGCTGAATTCCTATGGGAAGGCGTTTCTGACAAAAGCTGAGGAAGCGCTCCGCCTGCTGGAGGAAGGAAAGCGGGAGGTAGCGGACCTTGCCGGGCTGGAGCGCGGGAGCATCCGTCTGGTCACGGCGACGCTGGAGCGGATGACGGGGCCGATCACCGAATTTATATCGGCTCATCCGGAAGTGAACTTTCAAATTTCCCAGGCTCCCATTGAGCAGATGATAGAATTTCTTACTTCGGGAGAGGCCGACCTCGGCTTTACGCCGCTGCCGCTGGATCAAGCGGGATATGCTTATAAAGCGGTGCTGAGCGAGGAATTGTACTTGGCCGTGCCCTCGGCGCATCCGCTTGCCGGCCGCCGTCAGGTTACTTTGAAAGAAGCGGCGGCGGAGCCCTTTATCGGATACCGGGAGGACTTTGTCTTTCAACAAATCAATGACGGCTTCTTTGAGCAGGCCGGAGCGGCTCCCCGCTACATTTGCCGGGTCGACGAACCGCCGGCGATCCTAAGCCTTGTACGCGCGGGCGTCGGGGTAGCGCTGTCCGGCTGCAAAAAAGGAGATAAAGAAATACCCGGTGTCACTCTAGTGCCCGTGTCAGATCAAGCGTGCCGGCGCCAATATTACCTCGTATGGAGCGAGCAGCGCTATTTGTCGGCCGCCGCGTGCGAATTTAGGGACCACGTGGCCGCATATTTTGCTGAGTAGACGTGGCCTAGGAAAAGTAATTACAGCCGCTGTACTTGCCAGCAAGCAGGAGACGTCTGCAATCTTTACCGGACGGAATTCAAAATATAATGAGCAAAAGGAGGCTTGTGGATTTGGTGGATTTTGAATGGTACCGCAGCTTCTGCGCGATTTACAAGCATCTTTCGCTGTCGGAAGCCGCCAAGAGCCGCATCATGACACAGCCGGCGATGAGCCAGCATCTGGCCGCGCTGGAGGCGGAAGTGGGCGAAGCATTGTTTATTCGAACCTCCAGAAAAATCGTGCCGACGGAGCGGGGAAAGGAGTTATATTCCCGGGTTGCTCCCCTGATCGAATCGCTGGAGTCGACGACGCATGATTTTAAATCGGCATCCCTGCCTTCGATGGCGGTGACGAAGATCGGGACAGCCCATGAATTTTTTAAGGAAAAGATACTTCCCAGACTTGGAGATTTTCCTACCTGTACGGTCACCCGTTTCGGGACAGCCGATGTCCTGTTGGACCAGTTAAAGGATGAACAGCTGGATATTGTTGTCACGCCGAAAAAATACCCGATTCCGGGCATTGGATATACGAAATCCATGGTCGAGGAATTTGTCATCGTTGCGCCAGCGGCCCTGGACGTTCCGGAAGTGCGGAATCCGGAAGAAGCCGAACGGTGGCTTTCCGCGCAGCCCTGGCTCAGCTACGGCCTGGAGTTGCCCATCATCCGCCGGATCTGGCGGGAGCATTTTCATAAACGCCCACTGATCCGACCCATTCATGTCATCCCCAATCTGCATATGATTCTGAGCGCGGTCGCGAGTGGAGCAGGAATCAGCGTGGTGCCCACGTATATGCTAACGCATGAGCCTGAATCACCGGGCTATCGAATACTGTGGGAAGAATTGAAAGTAAGCAACGACATTTTCTTGGCTTACCAGCTAAAGCATAAGCATGTCACCCACATTCAGGAAACGATGTCTCTTATGCAAGGGCTTGTTTGAGCGCCGCTTTCAAGTTGATGTTCCCTCATTTATCGATAAATAAATTTATGATGTAATAGATAATTCATAATTTGTTTTCTGGATAAGTCCGTGTTTACAATGGAATAAAGAATCCTCGACCAGCCGTATAGCACGGGGATTCAGGACTGTGACCGTGCCCGGGTTCAGCCGTTCGCAGAACCTGGTTCGCAAAAGGAATCCAGAGAGATGGGGGAGAGAAAATGAAGATTTTTTTAACAGGAGCATCTGGTTATATTGGCGGATCGGTTGCCAAAACGTTTGTGGATCAAGGGCATACCGTCTACGGTTTGGTCCGAAATCCGGACAAGATGGAGCCACTCCGGCAGCTCGGTATTGAACCGGTGCTGGGCACGCTGGACGACGCACAGCTGCTGACAGACTATGCCCAAGCCAGCGATGCGGTCGTGCATACGGCCGACTCGGACCATCATTTTGCTGTGGAGACATTGATCACTTCTTTGCGCGGTACAGGCAAGGCGTTCATTCACACCTCCGGTTCCAGCGTGGTGGGAGACGACGCCAGAGGAGATCATCTCAGCAGTGATATTTACGATGAGGAAACGCCCTTTGTCCCGATGGACATCCGGGCGGAACGGGTGAACATTAACAAGCGGGTCCGCCGGGCCGGCGTAGATGAAGATGTAAGAAGCATTGTTATCGTCCCGTCCATGATCTATGGGGTTGCGCTTGGGCTCCCGGTCGAAAGCGATCAGCTGCCGCAAATCATTCGCAAATCCCGGGAAATGGGGGCAGGCGTTCATGTCGGCAAGGGCGTAAACCGTTGGTCTAATGTGCATATCAAAGATTTGGCGCAGCTCTATGCGCTTGCATTGGAAAAGGCTCCGTCGGCTTCCTATTTCTACGCTTCGGACGGGGAGGAATCTTACGGGGATATTGCCCGGGCGGTGAGTGACGCTTTAGGTTTCGGCGGCAAAACAATCAGCTGGCCGGCGGAAGAGGCGATAGCGGAGCTGGGAGACTGGGCGCGGTTCGCCATAGCCTCCAACAGCCGGGTGCGTTCGGTTCATGCCCGGAATTTGTTAGGCTGGCAGCCCAAGGAAGAGGGGCTTCTCAGCTGGATTCAGCATCATTTGAAATGAGGAAAGGCGTTGATTTTCACTATTTCACCTCGTTAACGCGTTACCTTGTGATCTTGCATCCCTTCCACCGATTGTAATACAATGCTTTTAAATTTTAGTTCGAGCTAATTCATAGGACACAAGCTGTGAAGGAAAGAGTAAGCGGAGAAAGCTCCTGCCAGGGACGGTATGCCGATAGACTGGAAGCATCCGAGGGACACTGCCCGCCGAAGTTCATTCCTGAGCCGGTATTTTGATTCCCTGCATGAGGAATGCAGGACGTAGGAATACCCGTTTCCCTTGCGTTAAAAGGTTCAAGTGAGATGTGCAGCCTACACGTGTGCATGTCTAATAAGGGTGGTACCACGACTCCTCGTCCCTTGGCGGACAGGGGTCTTTTTTTGTTTGATTTTTATATTTTTTAACACTAGGTGAGGAGAGATGAGAGATGAGTCAAGGGCGCTTGGAAGAACTGCGCAATCAATTGGATGAGGTGAATCTTCAGCTGCTGTCGCTGCTGTCCGAACGGGCACGGATCGCACAGGAGCTTGGTGTAGAGAAGGAAAAACAGGGCGTGCCGAAGTTTGATCCGGTCCGTGAAAAGGAAATGCTCGAGAAGCTCGTGGCCAGCAACGAAGGACCGTTCGACCATGAGACGGTTCGGCATCTGTTCAAGCAGATTTTTCAAGCGACGCTGACACTGCAGCAGGTCGATCATAAGAAGCACCTGCTCGTCAGCCGCAAGAAAAAGGCGGAGGATACCGTCATTCAGCTGGGCGATGTAACGATCGGCGGCGGCAAGCCGGTCATGATCGCAGGGCCATGCTCGGTTGAGAGCTATGAGCAGGTCCGCACCGTAGCGGCCGCTTTGAAGGAAGCGGGCATCACGGTGATGCGCGGCGGCGCCTTCAAGCCGAGAACCTCGCCTTATGATTTCCAGGGGCTTGGCATCGAAGGCCTGAAAATTCTGAAGGAAGTGGCTAGCGAATTCGGGCTGAAGACGATCAGCGAAATCGTGGATCCGGCTCATATCGAGCTGGCATGCGATTACATCGACGTCATCCAGATCGGGGCGAGAAACATGCAGAACTTCGAGCTGCTGAAGGCGGCGGGCGACGTCCGGACGCCGATACTGCTCAAGCGCGGGCTGGCAGCGACCATCGACGAATTCGTGCACGCGGCTGAGTACATTTTATCCCGGGGCAACACGCAGATCATGCTGATTGAGCGGGGCATCCGCACGTACGAAAAAGCGACGCGCAACACGCTCGACATTTCGGCCGTACCGATTCTGAAGCAGGAAACGCATCTGCCGGTACTGGTCGACGTGACCCATTCCACCGGCCGCAAAGACATCATGGCTCCTTGTGCTAAAGCGGCTCTGGCTGCCGGCGCGGACGGCGTGATGGTCGAGGTGCATCCGGATCCGGCTACGGCGTTGTCCGACGCGGCCCAGCAGTTCAACATTCCGCAGTTCCAGGAATTCTACAACCAAGTTAAAGGTTCGGGACTGCTGTAAGCACCGGATTCCATTATTACTTTGCCTGAATAAATGACGTTAGCAAGGCACAACAAAAGCCGGGTCTCCTCTAGAGCTGCATGAGAGGGGACCCGGTTTTTTAGATGCCTTATCATTAGATATAAGAAAGGACAGGCCTCGGAGACTCGGCACTCGTATATCGCATGAAGGCTGCCGCTGAATGCAGTCTGTACCGATAGGCATTTCTTTATAAAAAATGGCTTGTTTCCACAAAACTTTTTTCCAGGGGGGACATCTCATATCCCGTGCGGGTCACCAAATATTTGTCTACATAGCGGAACGGTTCGGGCAGCTGGGCAAACGCCGAAAATCCGTGCTGCATCACGATGTTTTTGGAAATCAAGGAGATGCCCATCCCAAGAGAGGTCAGCTGAAGGAGGGTGTCCAGAATCCCCACTTCGGTGCTTTCTCCTTTTTCCAGGCCAAGCTCGGCGTAAAGCCGCTCCAGAATCGCAGCGTACAGGCAGTCCCGGGTCAAAATGATCCAGTTCTCCCCGTGGAGGGCGCATTCCAGGCTTTGTCCGCCGGCGAACTTTTTGCCGATGAGCACCATCTCCTCCGTACCCAGTTTTTTGTAACTCAGCTGCGGCGAGTCGGTCCTGCCGATCGTAAAGGCCAAATCGATGTTTCCTTGGAGCAATTCGTGCTCCATCGACTGCGTCGTCCCGGTCTTTAGCGTGACGGACAGATCGGCGTGATTTTCATATAAACGGGTCAGTGCATCGGTGAGCTCTTTGCCAAAGACGGACTGCATGGTGCCGATCCGCAGCTTCATCTCCCTATAGCTCATATCCAGCTCGGTTTCTTCCCATAAAACAAGCATTTTTTTATATTGGCGGTAGAGCTTCCGCCCCTCCGACGACAGCTCCATGCCTTTGGCACTCCGGATGAAAAGCTGCTGTCCGTAATGGGCTTCGATTTTTTTGATCTTGGCCGTCATGTTGGACTGGAGATGGTTCAGCTTGACGGCTGCGGCCGACAGGCTTTTAAGCTCGGCAACGCTGACAAAGGCTTTCATATTATCGATATCCATATCGACCTCCAGGGTATCAAAAATGATGATGACTCTATTGATAACATGCATTATTCATGATATCTCAATCCCAGTATACTGGAACTGTAAAGAATCATAAAGGCAGGAGGAGAAGAGAAATGGAGATAAAGGGCTCTGAAAAAATACGCACCGGGATCATTGGAGGGTCGTTAAACAATCAGTGGGCCAGCAAAACACACATTCCGGCTTTGACGCGAAGCGCAAGCCATGAAATTACAGCCATTGCCACCTCGAATATGACTAGCGCCCGGGAAAGCGCGGCCAAGCTGGGTGTCGCCCAGGCTTTCGACGACTACCGCGAATTAGTGCGGTCCGGGAATGTGGATCTGGTGGTCGTCAGCGTCAAGGTTCCCCATCATTATGAAATGATCAAGGAGGCCATCGCCGCGGGGAAACATGTGTACAGCGAATGGCCCCTTACCGTCACGCCAGAAGAGGCGGAGGAATTGGCGGAGCTTGCTTCGGAACAGGGGATTCATCATGCCGTTGGCCTCCAGGCGAGACAGTCGCCTGCGCTGATGGATGCGAAAAACCGCATCACTCGCGGAGACATCGGCCGGGTGTTATCCGCCAGCATGTCGGTGTCTACGCCGGGCAAGGGAGGGTTTACGGAACGGAACAACATTTATCTGCTTCAGGAGAAGTATGGAGCGACCCTGCTGGCGATTAACGGGGGACACTCGCTCGACGCGTTTGGATTTGTGCTGGGAGATCTGAAAGAAGTCTACGCAACCATGAACAGCAATTATTCGGAGGCCAAGGTACTGGGAACCGGGGAGACGGTACCCAAAGATACAGCCGACCAGATTATGGTTCATGGCACGCTCGAGAACGGCGCGTCGGTATCAATCCATATTCAAGGCGGAACCTATCCGAAATTTGAATTGGAGATTCAAGGAGAGAAAGGGGTCATCCGCATTTCCCAGCCCCAGTCGCAAGGGCATGTTCAGTTTGGTGGACTGGTGGTCGAGCAGGCGCTGTACCCGTCAGGACATATTGAGGGTTACGGAGATCAGGAGACGTTCCAAAAGGTGTACGACGAGACCGAAGAACCTTCAGTCATCGTGAATCACGTGATGAAGGCACATCAGGTCATGGCAGAGGATATTCGTCTAGGGACGTTTCAGGCCCCTGATTTTTACGAAGCCGCCCGCCTGCACCGGCTGTTAGAAACGATTCGGCAGTCTGCCTTAAACGGCAAACGGCTAAGCGTAAACTAATCGGAACAAGCATGGCGGTGTGGTAGGACTGAGGCCGAAAAAACGGCGGCAGCGAGGACAGAAAAAAGGTCCTGGGCTGCTGCCTTTTTTTTGAACCAATCGTGTTTGCGGCACTTCATGAAGCAGCGCTGCTTGTCTCATCGGATTCGGCGGTTTGCCCGTTTTCGCAGCTGTGGAAAATAGCTCATCTCCTCGACGGAAACGGGCTTTGCTTCTATTTGCTTAAGGTCTGCTAAGTCATCTTCTAAACTGTCTTCTAAACTGTCTTTTAATCGGTCTTCCAAACCGCCGTCCGGGTTTTGGTCCAAATATTCCCCGCTGGGAGGCCCATCTTCTAGTCTAACGTCAATGAAATCAACGAGCTGCTGAAGTGAGGAGATTTGCTCGACGATCTGTTCACGTTGGCTTTTTAAAGTCTGGGTCAGCTCAATATATTCGGCGGGATCAGGGTTACCGGATGCCTTCAGGAACGGCCTCATGGCCTCCAGGGAAATCCCCGTTTTTTTCAGGCAGGATATTAATTTGATCGTATGGATATCCTTCCGGCGGTAGACGCGATGCCCGTTATCCTTTCTGTCCGGCGGAGGGAGCAGCTTTATCTTTTCATAATAACGGATCGTGTCCTCGGAAAGTCCAGTCAGCTCCGCGGTTTGCTTGATCGTGAACGTTTGCTCGGTCATCATCCTGCACCTCCTGTAATGGAAACTTAAGTGCATTATATATCTTGGAGCCGACTCCAAGTCAAACGGGGTCAGCTTACTTTTTATTCATACAACGGCTCCTCGTAAGGTGCCTTGACTTCGATTCGACTCCAACTTTTACAATGGGCTCTACCAGGGGGACCTATCCCTGACATATGAAGGAGGAGACGCACATGAACCCTAAATATCAGCCTATAATGGAGCCTTATCGTTTCAAAAATGGCGTCGAAGTCAAGAACCGTGTCGTTCTTGCGCCCATGACAATTTCTTATTTCCGGCAAGACGGTACGATAACGGATGATGTCATCGCGTATTATGAAAGCCGTTCGAACGGTGTTGGAATGGCGGTCACGGGAAGCGCGATCGTCACATCGAGCGGCAAAGTATTCGGAGGAGAAATCGCAGCGGACCATGACGATCGGATCCCAAGCTTGCAGCGCCTGGCTGCAGCCATGAAGAGACGCGGGGCCAAAGCCATTCTGCAAATCTTTCATGGGGGACGCGAAGGTTTGCCGGAGGCGGTACCCAACGGTGAGATTGTAAGTGCGAGCGCGATTGCAAAGGAGGGGCAGAGCTTGATCCCCCGGGCGCTTGAAGAGCAGGAAATATTAGAGATCATCCGTGCGTTCGGCGCCAGCACCCGGAGGGCGATCGAGGCTGGTTTCGACGGGGTGGAGATTCACGGGGCCAACCGGTTTTTGATCCAACAATTTTTTTCGCCATACACCAACCGGCGTGATGATCGTTGGGGAGGAAATCTAGACAAGCGTATGGCGTTTCCGCTTGCTGTAGTGGATGAAGTGAACAGAGCAGTGGCTGAACATGCAAAACGGCCGTTTCTCGTAGGATACCGGTTTTCGCCGGAAGAAGAAATGACGCCTGGCATTACGATGGCGGATACACTAAGACTGGTGGATGCCCTCGCTAATAAAAACCTGGATTATTTGCATGTTTCTTTAATGGACTTCTGGTCTAAGCCTAGACGTGGAGTAGAGGACAATCGCTCCAGGATGGAGATGATTAATGAGCTCGCCGGGCAAAGAGTTCCCGTGATCGGTGTAGGATCGATCCGCACACCTGATGAGGCGCTTAGAGCGCTGCAATCGGGAGTCCCGCTTATAGCACTGGGACGTGAGCTGATTATCGACCCGGATTGGGTTGAAAAGGTAACGCAAGGCAGGGAAAGCGAAATCCGAACCGAGATCACGTTACACGATCAAGAAAAACTGGGGATTGCTGATCCGTTATGGCACAAAATCGTCAATACGCCAGGATGGTTCCCGATCGCGGGCCAGGGTGTAACCGGCTAAAACGGGATTATGGTTTAGCGAAAAAGCGCGCCCTAGGCGCGCTTTTTTACATTCATATTGGAACAAATCGCCCGTTAGCGCCAACTGTTCAGCCCAGCATGCCGATCAGAACAATGCCGCCAAAAATAACGACGGAGCACAGCATCCGCCGCAATCCCTGCTGCTCCTTCAGAAGCAGGACGCCGAGGAAAGTGGCGAAGATGGTGCCGATCTCCCTTAGCGGGCTGATATGGGCCATCGGCGCTTGAGACATGGCGAACAGGAACAGCAGATAAGAGCCCGGGTTTAAAACCGTCCCAAGCAGCAGCGTAGTTTTGTTGGCCTTCCACTCCTCGACAATTTTTCCGGAGGCGATCACGGCCGGAGTCAGACCGAGCACAAATCCGATGTTGGTCACCTCCAGCAGCGCGATCGGAGAGACATGCTCCAGATTCAGCTTGTCGACGAAGACGTAGCAGGTGGTACACAGCCCGACGCACAAAGCCATCAGCACGGGCTTCAAGCCTTGGGCCTGCTGCCCGCCGCTGCGGCTGTTGGAGCCGATGCCGCTCAGCACGGCGAATCCGCCGAGCATGCAGAGGATGCCGAGCCAGCCGAAGACGGACAGCGATTCGTTCAGAAAAAGGACGCCGATCACAGGGACGAGCAGCGTGCTGGTGCCCCGCATGATCGGATAGATTTGCGACAGGTCGCCCAGCTCATAGGTTTTCGACAAGAGCCAGGAATAGACGGCCTGAAGCAGCATCGAAAGCAGCAGCAGGCCGTAGGAAACGGCGTTCATCGGATTTTTCCAGAGCTCGGTGATCAGCACCGGCAGCAGCAGAATGGTCGCGACCATCATGATAGACCACAGAAAGACGCTTTTGCTGCGGCTCCGCTTGGTGAACATGCTCCACACGGCATGGGCCATGCCGGAAGCAATAACAAGGACAATCGGTAATAACAAAATGAGTCAGCCCCTTGGTTGTTTAGTTGGTTCCTTGGGTATCGGGTTCATGAATCGGCTGTTCCAGAGCGGCGGACCCGTCCTCCAGCCGGAGCCAGGTATCGAAGTCCTTCTCGCCAAGGGACAGGCGGATGACGCGGGCACCCCGCATAAATCCTTCTTTGCCGTATGTATTGCAGCCGGTGGCCCGCCCGTAACTCAGGCGGATACCGTGCAGCGTTCCGCTGTAATCGTTGATATGATCGTGTCCGCAGAACGTGCCGATGACGTCGCCCATTTCGACCAGTGCTGCAAACAGTCCGGAGTTAACCGGAGGGCTGCAGACCCGTTCGTATTTATGTCCATAGCAGACTTGGGTGTCCCATACTTCCTGGTATTCAGGAATCGGGATATGGAAGAATGCCAGCGCAGGCAGCTTCTCCGCCTGCCCGCTCGGGTTCAGCCTGGCGGATTCAGCGGCGAGCCAGTTGGTTTGGTCCCGCTGGATCCAGTTGTACCCCGGGACCTGCTCGAGGCTGGAATAATCCCCGGAATCAAGGAAATACAGGTTGGCGGCCGGACGCCCCTCCGCGTCAATCAGCTCCAGCGTGTAATTGCCCGACCCGCTCAAGTCTGCTGGACCGGGCTCTGTTACCGTGTGCCGGTGCTCCAGCACAGTCTGCATCAGTTCGTCCCGGCTGATCCGGTTTTCCGTATCATGATTGCCGAAGACGACCGCCCACGGGATGCCGCGTTCTTCCATGGCAGCGACCGCATCCCGGAAGGCTTCCTGGGGATGCTCGCATTCTTTTTTTCCCGGGGACACGGGTCCGGTATAAATGACGTCTCCGGTGATAACGACCAAATCCGGTTTCTCTGCATCCATGACCCGTTCCATGATCTCACGTGTGCGCTGGTCCTCAGGTCTGCCGTCCATCCAATGCAAATCGGTAAACTGTACAATCGTAAAGGTGCCGTCCTTTCGAAAAGACAAGCTCTTGCTCATCTCACGTGTCCCCCTCGTCATTTTACGTTCATTTAACAAACCACATATATGAATGTTGTATTATGTGTATTTATGTGGTTTTAGTTGATTTTAGTCCTGGACAAGGTTGCTGTCAATTCATTTTTTTCGAGGTTTGACATTCCTCTCCATCGCCAACTACACTTAATAGAAACAACAACAAAACACATGTAAGCGATGAAAACCACATGTGTCCAATACTAAGCTTTTGGTATAAAGGAGGGTTTCGATATGTCCTTAACCTATGAGGAACGGCGGGAGACCATTCTCAGCCAATTGGGGATGGAAGGGAAAGTCCGCGTGCACGTGCTGGCGGAGATGTTTGGCGTTTCGACAGAAACGATCCGCAGGGACCTCGACCGCCTGGAGAAGGAAGGCAAGCTTCGGAAAGTTTACGGCGGCGCGGTCCGGGTCCGTTCCGGCTTCACGGAGCCGACGTTTACGAACCGTTCCCTGATGCACCGCAGCGAAAAGCAGGAGATCGGCAAACTGGCGGCCTCACTGATTGAAGACGGGGAGACAGTGCTGCTGGACAACGGCACCACGACGCTGGAAATTATGCGGAATGTGATGGAGCGCTCCCAGGTCACGGTCATCACCAACTCCGTGCCGATATTGAACCTTGCCCTCGAGGGGTTTCGGGGGAAAATCGTGTTCGCTGGCGGCGAGATCAATCAGGAGCATCAGGCGGCTACGGGGATGATCAGCCATGAGCTGCTCGATCGCTTCAAAGTGAATAAGGCGTTTATTTCGGCAGGGGGCATATCGCTGACCGATGGGATCACCGATTATCATCTGGAAGAAGCGCTGCTGTCCCGCAAAATGATCGAGCGTACGGAAGAGGCTATTCTCGTCGCGGACCATTCCAAGTTCGGGGTCACCACCTTCGCCCAGATCGCACCGCTTACGCAGATCTCGATGGTCGTCACCGATGCGGGCTGCTCCAGGGAATGGATCGACGCCCTGAAGCAGCTGGATATTGAAATCATTTCGGGAGAGGCCCGGCTTTAAGAGGAATCTAAGTGGCGGGTTCCTCCGCGGAACTGCCTTTAAATAAAGGGGCGATCCGGTCGATGCGGTTCGTCCAGATGCCGCCGCTGTAATGGGCCGGCAGCCGCTTTATGTCTTCGGGGCTGTCAAAGCCGGATGAGAAATCGCTGCCGTCGCCGCCGACGACGATGACCCGCGTGTCAGCCTTGTCCATCCGGTTCAGGAAGCGGTTTGGCCATCCCCACAGGAGCGGGGCGATTTTCTCGGGAATATGCAGCTCCGTATGCTTGCAGGCTGAAGGCATGTACCCCGTCCATCCCGCGGCCAGATACGGAATCAGGCAGCGCTTCATCGTGGCGATGGACATGACGCGGGCTTCGGGAAGCTTTGCTTTGAGAGCCGCAACCGGCTCATCTCCGCCATAGAAGGCGAGCTGCTTCAGCCGCTGTTCGGGCAGCGCCGACATCGCATCCGCCAGCCGGGTGCCTTCCTTCGGATCACTGCTTTTCATATGAATCAGAAAAGACCGGTCCGGAAATTGCTTCAGCACCTCATCCAGCGTCGGCATAAGCCCGACGCCTTTTCCACGGAACGGATACGTTTGTCCGCCGTCGGCGGTATAACCGTAGCCGATATCAACCTTTTTCAGCTCGGCCATCGTGTAATCCGTCGTCATGCCTTTCACATTGGTGCGGCAGTCCAGCGTCCAGTCATGGAACACGGCGATCTGATCGTCCTTCGTCAGCTTGATATCGAGTTCCACCATATCGGCACCGGCCTGAAATGCGGCTTCCATGGACGGAAGCGTATTTTCCAGATAGGGGTGCTCGGGGGGATAAATTCGTTCCGCGGTACAGGTGTCGTTCGTGATTCCCTCCATCGTGAAGGTTTGGGCCAATCCGCGATGGGCGAGCAGAAAAGGGGAACCATCCCGGGGCTTGGCCAGCAGGGAGGTGTTATTCAGATAAATAAAAACAAGCAATAGTGCCAAAATCATAAAGGTTTTGCTTTGTACGATCCGCTTCAGCCGTTTCATCTTCCGATTCCCTCCCACACGGCATCCAGCTGCCGTTCAATCGATCCGTATATCCCGTCTTCATTCATCTTGGAGGACAGCGTTATCAGCGTTTGGAAGAACAGTCCAACCACCACTCCTGCGCTTAGCTCGGGGTCTGACAGCCGCTGCTGCGGGTCTTGTTCTCCGGCATCCACCATCACCCGGCGCAGTGCATTTTTGAAATTCGAAATGTTGGTTGATTCGCTGCCTGATACGATTTCAGCTTTGATCGTTTCCATCAAGGTCAGCCGCAGAAGCTCCTCATGCTGCATATAAATGTGCAGCAGGTCGCGCAGGATTCGCAAAACGCGCTGCTTCAAGGGACCATCCTGATGACGCGCAACGATGTCGTCCATCAGGCCGGCGTACGAATCGGCTACATACAGGAGCACATGCTCTTTTTTGGGGAAATAGTTAAAAAAGGTTCCTTTCGCGATTCCGCACGCGGCGGCAATCTCCTCCACGGTGACGTTGTCGTAGCCCTTTTCCTTAAACATTTGAATGGCATTGCGGGTAATGTTTTCCCGGGTGCTCTTCTTCTTCTGGTCTCTCAGCAAACCGTTCACCTCAATATAAAAAATGACCATGGTCATAAATGACTGTGGTCATTATATGGCATAAACCGGCTTGTGCGCAAGTCCATGTGCATATAAACAGACCTTTTGGCACATGGTAATAAAAATGAACGATTTTCTGCAAGGCAGTTGATAGTTTTAAAGCACCCGAACCTGTTTATAACTTACATGAAAAACATTCCAAATGAGGAAAGGAGGTCAGGGATATGGGGAAATTTGCCGTTAAATTGGTGGCTCATTTGGTTGTGATCACGGCGATGCTGTTGGTACTCTCTACGGCAACGATCTGGGGGGCATTGGCCACGGCGCTGGCGATCGGCGTCATTTCCTATTTGGTCGGCGACCTGCTGATTCTCCGCGCTTCCCAGAATAATATCGTTTCCACGCTGTGCGATGCTGTTCTGGTTTTTCTCATGCTTTGGGCGGTGCGTGCATCGAATCTGTGGTCCTTGTCTTATACGGATATGCTGGTTATCACCATCGTGGCGGGGATTTTCGAATACTTCTACCACATGTGGCTGCTGAGCGATGACCGTTCGGCCAGAAGACAGCGGGCCTAATGCCGCCTTTCAGCTTATCTTTGGTTTAAAATGAATAGATGAAACGATGAAACCATAAGACCCTCTGCCAACAGGCAGAGGGTCTTCTTTTAGCGGTTCTGCTTCAGCTCGGCAAGACCGACCAGGAACATGAGGACGCCGATAAGAAGCGGGGAGAGCAGGGTGCAGTACAGAAGCGTCTCGTATTCGCCGGTCAAGTTCATATTGTAAAAAAATATATTCCTGAAGAAGAAGTAACCCATCGGCGCACTGAAAAAAATGAACACAAACGATAATGCGAACCATGCCGTCGACCTTTTCACAGTTGTATCATCCCTTCCTGGTATCTATTCTCCTTTTTACCATCCTTTACATAGATTGTCATCCGAAATATCCACATCATCTTGGACGGATCCGTGTGATAGCCGATAAATACAGTGCTGGAAATCGATAGTATTCATTTTTGCACAAACCGGACTTCCAGGAATTGAACTGTCATTCGCAGCAGGGCCATAGGTATAATCGAGTCACAAGGAACGACATATTTCGTCAATGACAGGAGGGATGCCGGAATGCTTGATGAACGCAGTACCGAAATACTGAAACTGCTGGTGCAGACGGACGATTACGTGACGCTGGATGAACTGACGCAGAGGCTCGGCATCTCCCGAAGAACTGTGTATTACGATATGAACAAAATCAATGACTGGCTGGAGACTTTGGAGCTGCCCCCTGTCGAGTACGTGCGCACGGCCGGTTATTCTCTGCCGGAGGCCAGCCGCCGGGCGATCCCGGACACGGCAGGGGCAGAGAGTTCTGCGGCCCAGCAGTATTATTTGTCCCAGCGAGAGCGGCTTGCCTGGATCGCGATCCGGCTGCTCACGGCAAAGAGTCCCGTCTTTATCCACCGACTAACCGAGTTGCTCCAAGTCAGCCGGGGGACGGTGCTGAAGGATTTGAATGCGGTCCGCGCGCAGCTGGAGACGGCCGGCCTCGAGGTGGTGTATGACCGGAAGCGGGGCTACGAAGTGCACGGCGAAGAGGCGAGGATCAGGAGAGAGCTGACCCGCTGCTGCGATCAGCTTGCCGGCAGCGTCAGCTGGGAGCAGGCGGTCAGCCGTACGGGCTACTGGGGAGAGCAGGATCCGCTGCGGGACATCATGCCGGAGAATACGGACGAAGGCATCCGGCGTCAGATCTACCGGCTGATCGCAGCCAGCGAGCGGATGCTGAACGTGGAGCTCACCGACGAGATGCTCTTTCATTTGACCACCCGATTTTTGCTGTTTATCCGCCGGATCCAGTCCGGCCGGGTGATCCGCGTGGATGAGGACGAGCGGGAAGTGCTTCGGCAGACGCCCGAATATGACGCGGCTTCCCGAATTGCGGACGGCCTTGGCCGCTTGTTCGGCAGTTCGGTGCCGGAAGAAGAAAACGCTTACCTTACGATGCATCTGCTTGGGGCAAGGGCGAACCGGATGGAGCAGCTGACAGGCTCGGATGAAATTATCGGACGCCTGCGGGACGCGGCCCGGGAGATGACGGATGCGTTCCAGCGCAGCGCCTGCGTCTGGCTTGGCGGCCGGGAAGCCGTGGAGGAGGACTTGCTGGTTCACCTGAAGCCGGCGTATTACCGGATCATATACGGTTTGGAGCTGGTCAATCCTCTTCTGGAGGACATCCGCAGTAAATACGGCGATTTATTTGAGCTCACCCGGCGCTCGGCATATGCCTTCGAGGAGCTGGTCGGCCGGAAGCTGAGCGACGTCGAGATCAGCTATCTGGCCATGCATTTCGGCGGGTGGCTGCGCCGGGAGGAAATGGAGCCGGCGGCCCGGCGGAGGGCGGCGATCGTCTGCGTGAACGGGATCTCGGCATCGAGAATGCTGAAGGCCCAGCTGGAGGGGCTTTTCTCCACTCTGGACATTATCGCGATGCTTTCCCTGCGGGAATACGAGCAGTTCCAGGAGCGGGTCGATTTAATTTTCTCAACAGTCCCGCTGCCGGACAGCAAAGTGCCCGTTTATGTCGTCCATTCGATCCTCAGCGACAAGGACAAAGAGAATCTGCTCGGCAGGGTGAACAAGGCGGGCGGCAGAGGCCAAAGGACACAGGCGAGCTCATTGCAGGCACTGCTCGATATCGTCCGTAAGCACGCCGACGTGACCGACGAAGCGGGCCTCGCCGACGAGCTCGGCCGCTACCTGTCCGGCGGCCGGAGCAAAGTATGGCTGGGCGAGCGGCCCAAGCCTTCTCTGGCCGAACTGCTGCCCGCGCCGATGATCCGCCTGCAGCAGGAGAGTACTAGCTGGCGTGAAGCGATCCGGGAAGCAGCCCAGCCGCTGCTGGCGGAAGAATACATCGACGAAGGCTACATCGACGCCATGATCGGCAAAGTGGAGTCCCTCGGCCCATACATTGTGGTCGCGCCCGGAATCGCCATCGCGCACGGCCGGCCAGAGGATGGCGTGAAGCGGCTGGGGATGAGCCTTCTGCAATTAGAGCGGCCCGTGGCTTTTTCCGGGGAAGCGCGCCACCAGGTGAAGGTCGTTCTGGTGCTGGCGGCCATCGACGGAGAGTCGCATCTAAAGGCATTGTCCGAGCTGACGGGCATGCTGAAGGACGCAGCCGGCCTGAACCGGCTGAAGGAGGCGCATACGAAGGAGCAGATACTGAAACAGATCGGGACGGCTTCAAGTTCCGGCTAAACTATCCGAACGGGAGAGATGAACATGAAATTTCTTGAACCTCCGCTCATTGCGCTGGATGCGGAAGCGGCATCCGCCGAGGAGGCAATCCGGCTGGCAGGTGCGCTGCTGACGGAGGCGGGTGCTGCGGAAGCACGTTACGCCGACGCAATGGTGGATTCCTACCGGGAGAGGGGCCCGTATTTCGTCCTTGCCCCGAGTATTGCCCTGCCGCACGCCCGGGCGCAGGACGGCGTGATTGAGGCCGCGGTGTCTTTTGTCCGGCTGAAGGAACCGGTCATCTTCGGCCACAGCGCCAACGATCCGGTGCAGCTGGTATTCGCCCTTGGCGGGTCCGACAGCGGCGAGCATATCGCCCTGCTGCGCCAGCTGACGACGCTGCTGAGCAGTCCGGCGCATCTGGAACAGTTCAAACAGGCGGCCGATGTGGAAGCTATCCAACAAATCATTAGGGGGAATGAGCAATGAAAGTATTATGCGTATGCGGTTTGGGACAAGGAACGAGTCTGATCCTGCGGATGAACGTGGAAAATGTGCTGAGTGCGATGGGCGTCAGCGCCGACGTGGAGCATACGGATGTCTCCACGGCTTCGGGTACGGCGGCCGACTATATTATCACTAGCCATGAGCTGGCGCAAAGCCTGGAGGGCCATTCCGCCCGGATCATCGTCGTCAATAACTACTTCGACAATGACGAAATCAAGCAAAAGCTGGAGGAAGCCTTGTAAGCCCTATCTTGACCTAACCGAGGAGGTGTCCATCCATGGACGTGCTTTATTGGATCGCAACCAATATTTTCGGAACACCTGCTATACTGCTCGGCTTCATCGTTCTGGTCGGCCTCATGCTTCAGAAAAAATCGACCAGCCAGCTGGTGAGCGGGACGTTCAAGGCGATCATCGGCTTCCTCATCATAGGAGCGGGTTCGGACGTCATCGTGAATGCGCTGAACGTGTTCGAACCGATGTGGAAGGAAGTGTTCGGCCTGAAGACCAGCTCGCTCGGCAGCTTCATGGGCCAGGAAGCCTTCAACGCCAAATTCGGCAGCGCCGTCACGTTGGCCATGCTGGTCGGCTTTCTGATCAACGTGGCGCTGGCCCGGTTTACCCGGTTCAAATACATTTACCTGACCGGACATATGATGTTCTGGACCTCGACGATCTTTGCAGGCGTCATCGTCCATGCGGCAGGCACCGGCGTTCCGGTATGGAAACTCGTGGTCATCATCGCCGTCATTCTGGGCCTGTACTGGACCTTCCAGCCTGCCCTGGTTCAGCCGTTCCTGAGAAAGGTTACCGGGAACGACAACATCGCTCTGGGCCACACCTCAGCCTCCGTTGCCCTGCTGGCGGCGCTGCTGGGCAAGGTGCTCGGTAACAAAAAGAACGATTCCGAGAAGATCAAAGTGCCGAAGGGATTCGAATTTCTACGTGACTCCAACGTTATTACGGCGCTCAGCATGGGCGTGCTGTTCCTGATCGGAGCGATCATTCTGTCGACCAAGGGAACCCCGGAGGCCGCTGCCCTGATCGCCAAGGCGGGAGACCAGAACTTTATCATTTATTCCATTATCCAGTCATTTACGTTCGCCGGCGGCATTGCTATCGTGCTGATGGGGGTGCGGATGTTTGTCGGCGAGCTCGTGCCGGCCTTTAACGGGATTGCGACCAAACTGGTGCCCGGGGCCAAGCCGGCGCTGGATGCCCCGGTCGTGTATCCTTACGCGCCGAACGCCGTTGTGCTCGGTTTCCTCGGCGCCTTCGCCGGGGCCATCATCTGGCTGCTCGTGCTCGGCAGCACGGTGTCCTACATTTTTGTACCGACGATGATCGTGCTGTTCTTCCACGGGGCGACGGCCGGCGTATTCGGCAACTCGACGGGCGGCGTGCGCGGTGCGGTAATCGGGGGCTTCGTAACATCGACGATTGTAGCCTGGGGGCAGTTTGTCATGGTAAGCTTCCTGATCTCTTCAACCGTGCCGGACACGGCCATGTGGGCCGCTGACTCGGATATGTTCATCATTGGTCCGATTTTGCACTTTATCGCCAAGCTGCTCTTTTGAAATGGATATTTGAAACCGGCCAAACGGAAGACGGCGAGCGGTCGGAGCGCCGTCTTTCCTGGGCCATAGCGGGTCTTGTATTCAGCCGGATCTTACCAACGACACCAACCACTCACCAAGAATGGAGGAGGAACGATTATGGGCTTTATTCGCACACTTCACGGGGACATTGATCCGAAGGAGCTCGGGTTTACGTACTCCCATGAGCATATCGTATGCCGCCCGGCCTATTGGCAGGAGCGGGGGGAAGACGATCTGCTGCTGGACGACAAGGAGAAGTCGAAGCTGGACGTGCTGGATTTCAAACGGTACGGGGGGAAGTCGATCGTGGATGCAACGGCGGTCGACTACGGCCGGGATGTTCATGCCGTAGAGGAGATCGCCCGCGAGACGGGTATCCGGATCGTCGGGACGGCCGGATTCAACAAAAGCTTTTTGTGGGACGCGGGCATCAAGGAAGAGCTGAAGCCCCTTATCGGGCCCTATGATACCTACGCCCAGTGGATTGAGGCGAAGACGATCAACGAGCTGGCCGATTTCGTCATTCGCGAGGTTGAGGAAGGGCTTGAAGGGACGCCGTTCAAGGCAGGCCAGGTCAAGTTCGGAACGGGCTACAACCGGATCACGCCCTTGGAGGAAAAGACGCTGCGGGCCGTGGCAAGGGCGCATCACGAAACGAAAGCTCCCGTCCACTCCCATACGGAGGTCGGCACGATGGCGCTGGAGCAGATTGAGCTCTTGAGAAGCGAAGGCGTAAACCTGTCTTATTTGAGCCTCGGACACATGGACCGGAATCCGGATTCGTATTACCACGAGCAAATCGCTGCAACCGGCGCATTTTTGAGCTTTGACGGCATCGGCAAGATCAAATACGCGCCTGAAAGCACGCGGATCGCACTGATTCTGAATCTCGTCCGCAAAGGGTACGAAGACCAAATCCTGATCAGCGGGGACACCGCCCGCAAAACCTACTACAAGCATTACGATCATGGACTGGGGCTGGAATATATCATTGGCAAATGGGTGCCCCGATTCATCGACGAGGCGGATCAAGCAGGGCTTGACGGCAAAAAGCTGATCGAGAAGTTTTTTGTCGCCAACCCGGCCCGCTGCTTTACATTCAAAAAGTAAGGGGGCAGGGTCATGAAATTCGAGCATGAAAACTCGGCTGACGTCATGGACAAGATCCGCCGGCACCGCACGGCCATACTGCCGGTTGGCGCCGTGGAAGCGCACGGCCCGCATCTTCCCCTCGGCACGGACAATCTGCTTGCCGAACGGCTCGCGGACAAACTGGCTGCGCGCACCGGCGGATTCGTGCTGCCGACGCTGCCTTACGGGCAGGTGTGGAGCCTGCGACATTTTCCGGGGAGCATTAACGTGTCTAACGAGGCGCTGATTCGGCTCCTTGCCGATATCGGGGAAAGCCTGCACAATCAGGGCTTTCGCATTCTGGCCATGGTTAACGGCCATTTGGGAAATGCCGTCGCCCTGAAGGAGGCCGCGAGGGTGCTGTATGAACGGGTGCCGGACCTGAAGGTATTCTATTTCTTCTATCCCGGAACGAAGGAAGTGACCGCAGAAGTCCGGGAAACGCCTGCGGTTCATGGCACCTACATGCATGCCGACGAAATCGAAACGTCCTACATGCTGTATTTGGCTGAAGAGCATGTGGACATGGACCGTGCGATCGACGGGAATCCGCATATCCCTGCCGACGCAGACTGCACCCCCACGCCCTGGGAGGAGATGACGTCTTCGGCGGTGCTTGGCGACGCCACCCGGGCCAGCCGGGCGAAAGGGGAAAGGATCATCGAACGCAGCCTGGACGCGATGGCGGACATGGTGCTGCAGGCCAGAAGGAAGCTGGATTTTGAAGCGAAGGGGGAGGAATTATGCTGATGAACGCGTATTTCAACATTATCGGCGAGCTGCTGCATAAGGTACGGACGAAGCAGGCAGAGGAGATCCGGAGAGCTGCCGTTAAGGTCGCGGATTGTATAGAGCAGGGTGGCATCATCCATTTATTCGGCTGCGGGCATTCGCATATCCTCACCGAAGAAGTGTTCTATCGGGCCGGCGGGCTTGCTCCCATCCGTCCCATCTTCGTGGAGAAGCTGATGCTGCACGAAGGCGCAGTGCGCTCATCCGAGCTGGAGCGGCAGAACGGCCTTGCGGCAGACTTCATGGATGAGCAGGATATCCGGGAAGGCGAAGTGGTATTCGTGCTGTCTACCTCCGGGCGTAATCCGGTACCGGTGGATGTTGCGCTAATGGCCGGGCAGAAAGGCGCCTTTACCATCGGCATAACTTCCCTGGCGTATTCCAAGAGCCAACCATCCCGCCATGAGAGCGGCCGGCATCTGGCCGACGCCGTCGATCTGGTCATCGACAACTTCTCCGTTAAAGGGGATGCGGTGCTTCGGTATCCAGGCATGGAGGTCGCCTTTGCGCCCAGCTCGACGGTGATTGGCGCAGCGATTCTGAACGCCGTATTCGCGGAGGCGATCGGGATCATGTTCGACAAGGGGCTTACGCCGCCGGTATTTTTGAGCGGCAACATCGATGGGGCCGACGCGCATAACGAGGCATTGATCGAAGCTTATAAGGGCCGGATCGCGCTGCTGGCGTGACCGGCTTCATAAAGGGGAGGAGCAACATGATTACACAAACGGTGACCATACGGAATAAACAGGGCTTTCATGTGCGGCCGGCTCAGCAGTTCTCGGACCGGGCGGGACAATATGAAGCGCAGGTGGCGGTCGTAACGGAGGATGGACGCCGGGCCGACGGCAAAAGCATGCTGGAGCTGATGACGCTTGGCCTCGAAGCGGGATCGGTCGTAACGATCGAAGCCGCCGGACCGGGAGACGAAGAAGCGGTCCGCGCTTTGGCGGAGCTCGTGGACGGCAAGTTCGGTGAGGACTGATGGACACGCTGTATCTTCAAGGCATCGGCGTGTCGGAAGGGGTACGGATCGCGCCGGCCTTCATCTACCGGCGGAAAGAGGCCGGCGGTGCGCCGGCTCCCGCGGAGCTTCCCGACGACCCGGAGGCGATTCGGGCTGAGCTCTCCAGGCTGGGAGAGGCGAAGCGCCGGTGTGCCCGGCAGCTGGAGGAGCTGGCGGCGAAGGCGGCGGAGACGCTCGGTGAAGACCAGGCCGGGATCGTAACGGGTCAGCGCAGGCTGCTGGATGACCCGGCCTTCTATCCGAAGATGGAGGCCTGGGTGCAGGAGAAGCGGGTGCCCGCGGAGCAGGCCGTTGCCGGTATCGTGGAACAGGTAGCCGGCGTGTTCGAGGCCATGAGCAGCGACTATATGAAAGAGCGGGCCGCGGATATCCGCGACATTGGCGGACGTCTGCTGAACGCTTTGGCGGCGAAAGAGGACCGAGGGTTATCCGCGATTACGGAGCGGGTCATCCTCGTGGCGGACGACTTGGCGCCGTCGGACACGATCCAGCTGGACCCGGAGCGGGTGGTGGGGCTGATCACCCGCTCCGGCGGTGCGACGTCGCACACGGCGATCCTGGCGCGCTCGCTCGGCATTGCCGCCGTTGTCGGCGCCGGCAGCGCCATCGACGGCATCGCGGACGGCGATCTGATCGCCGTCGACGGGGCGGCCGGACGCTGCATCGTCCGGCCCAGCGAGGCGGAGGCGGAGCAGAGCCGCCTCCGGATGGAGGAGGGCGAGCGGGAGCGCGCCGCGCTCGCCCGTTACGCCGCGCGTCCGGCGGTGACCGCCGACGGGACGCGCGTGGAGCTGGCGGCCAACATCGGGACGGCCGCCGAAGCGAAGGCCGCCGCCGCGCAGGGCGCCGGCGGCGTGGGGCTGTTCCGCACGGAGTTTCTGTTCATGAACGCCCCGGCCATGCCGGGCGAGGAGGAGCAGTTCCGTGCGTACCGGGAGGCGGCGGCCGCCATGGATGGCCGCCCGGTGATCATCCGCACGATGGACATCGGCGGCGATAAGGCGCTGCCGTACCTGGATCTGCCGCGGGAGGACAATCCGTTCCTCGGCTATCGGGCGATCCGGATCGGCCTGGGCAGGCCGGAACTTCTGAAGGTTCAGCTGCGCGCGGTGCTGCGGGCCAGCGCATTCGGAAACGTCAAGGTGATGTTCCCAATGATTTCCGGGCTGCAGGAGTGGCGGGAAGCCAAGGGCGTGCTGGAGGAGGCGAAGGAAGAACTGAGGCTCAGCGGAGCGGCATTCGACGAGCGCATCGAGGCGGGAATCATGGTCGAGGTGCCCTCGGCAGCCGTCATGGCAGGGGCGTTTGCCCGTGAGGTCGATTTCTTCAGCATCGGTACGAACGACTTGGTTCAGTACACGCTGGCTGTAGACCGGATGAACGATAAGGTCGCATACTTGTACGATTATTTCCACCCGGCGGTGCTGCAGCTGATCCGCCAGGTCATCGAAGCTTCCCATCGGGCGGGTAAATGGACCGGCATGTGCGGCGGGATGGCCGGCGATCCGCTGGCCGCCCCGCTGCTGCTGGGGCTCGGTTTGGACGAGTGGAGCATGGAGTCAGGACGGCTGGGCGTCATCAAAAAAGAACTGTCGGCTCTCGACCGGGAAGCCTGCCGTTCGCTGGCCGACAGCGTTCTGACGCTGGATACGCCCCATGCGGTTCGTCAGGCGCTCGAAAAGTTTCGACGCGCCATCGGGCATACGCTATAGGCACATTGTATAAGCATCCGACCGCTGGATTTTGCAGGAAAAGGCAGAGCGTCCTCTCTGAGAGGATTCTCTGCCTTTTGGATTTGCGGCAAGGCGGATTGCGATATTGCTGTAATTGCTGAATTGCTGTAATTGCTGAATTGCTGAATTGTAGTAATTGCGGTAACGGTAATGCGCAATACGGTAATGCGCAATACGGTAATGCGCAATACGGTAATGCGCAATTCGGTAATGTACAATACGGTATTGCGCACTACGGCACAGCCCATTACAGCATTGTGATATGAAGAATATCGCCTTACTGCGGTCAGCCCGAGTGCCCCTTTGTTTTTGCAGGCTCCTATTCTCGTACTCACTGTTAAGGGCCATCTATATTTTCCGTACCGGCCACAACAGTACCTCCAGCCGCGGGGTATACGTTAGCAGTGCCGGCTCCGGGTCATGGACCAAGCCGAACGAAGCCGTCAGGCTGTTCTCCTCGATCCACAGTCCGGCCTCCTGGAGCGGCCAGGGAAGGTGGTGAATCTCCCCGATTCGGAGCTCACCGTCGGATCCGGCGGAATACAGACAATACCGCTCGGTCAGCCAATGGACGAGGGTCCCGGGCTCGGCATGATAGACCTTCGGGTTTACCGCACGATACCGGCTTTTCCATACCGCCGGGGACTCTCCGTGCCCGCGATCCCTTTCGCTGACATATTGGATGAATCCCTCCTGATGGCCCTTTTGCATTCGGGCGTAGCGGTAGGGCAGGCGGGCCAGCATGCGGGCCCCCGCGACCGCCAGCGGATTCGACGCTTCCAGCGTCAAAAACCAAATGCCGGGTTTGCCGCTGCAGTTCACGTACGTTCTAACGTTCAGCTCCAGGAACTTCCGGGTCCCCGGTACGGGCGGCATACCCCGCAAGCGGAGCGGATCCAGCAGAAACGGGGCGACGCTGATCCACGGCCTTCCTTCCCATCGCTCAAGCTCAAGGCCGGGGGGAATATAGGGGAGCAGGCTGTGTTCTTCTACCGGCCAATGGGCGAACAGCAGGTCGTTCCAACCCTGCTTCATGACCCAAGGCCCGTCAGGCATAGGTATCGGACGATGGCTCGTTTGCTCTAGTATGCTGCGGTTTTTCATGGTTCTCTCCTCTCGGCGGTTTGGGCAGGGGCTACGTATCGTTATTACCCATCTATGCACAAATACGATGTTTCATATCCTGGGGCACGGGTAAGTAATGAATGCAAGCGCAACACTCAAAACCCTAGAAGGAGTGATTCGAAATGGCAAATAACAAAGATAACCGTAAGATGACCGTCGAAGAAGCCGGACGTATGGGTGGCGAGCAAACCGCCAAAACGCATGACAAGGAATTTTATCAAGAAATCGGCAGAAAAGGCGGCGAAGCGACGGCAGATTCCCATGACCGTGAGTTCTATGAGGAAATCGGCCGTAAGGGCGGCGAGGCGACATCAGACTCGCATGACCGCGAGTTTTATCAGGAAATCGGCCGGCAAGGCGGAGAAGCGAGAAACGATAGCGATGGCAGGGACGGAAAAATGAGCCGTGAGGAAGCCGGACGCAAGGGCGGAGAGGCCCGGGCCCGTCAAAGAGACAACTCTTAATCAGGCGATACGATAGATGAACCACAATAAAAAGGACCTTCCTTCGGGGAGGTCCTTTTTACTATTACATGGCGCGTCAATCAATGCCCGCGGCCGTCAGACCGGCGAGTTTGGCGCTCGTCATCGCGGTATCGGCAAGGCGCCCTTCGCGGCCCACCCAGTCGCCGGCAACGTACAGCCCGCGAATTTCCGGAACGGCCGGTCCCGGTGCGGGAGCATCCCCGCTTCGCAGCGCAGGCCGGGAAGCATGAGCGGCAAGCAGATTCGGGGAGAAACGGACGGCGGCGGCTTCCCGCTCCCAGCCCGGCTGAATGGCCTCAAGCCTTTCCTTCAGCCGCCCCAGGACCAACTCGGGATCACGGGAAGGACTGGAGCCGTGGTATGTCATCACATGGATTACTTGGGAACCGTCTTCTGTGAGCGGGATCGCTGCCGAATGGTTCGAATAATAGAACGGCTCATCCAGTCCGAGAACAAACGCCCGATCCGGATGGGGCACCTGTTTCAAAGCGACGTCCAGGCAGGAAACGTACAGCGGGTGAGACTGCTCCTTCCAGACCTCCAGCGAACGGCTGTGCAAGCCGGAACCCTTGAGCCATTTGCTGACCGCATGCGGTCCGGCCGCGGCGATGATGCTGCCTGCTCTGAGGAGGGTCCCTTCGGACAGAAGGATGCCGGTGACCGCTCCCTGATCATGCATAATTTGGGCAGCTTCGGCTCCTGCGGCGATGACAACGCCAGCCCGGACGGCTTCCCGCTGCAGGCTGTCGATGACCTTCTGCCAGCCTCCCAGCACATACCGGACGCCTTGACCGGCGAGTTGTCCTTGTTCCAAAACGTAGCCTGCGCTTAACCGCTCCATGTCGTCATCGTAGGCCCATTGTCTGCACATGGCGTAAAAGAACTGGCGGACGCGGTCAGAGCGGACATGCCCCAGAGCCCATTCCTTTATGCTGATCGAGCGGACCGGTTCCTGATCGATCCGGTTCAGGCTTCCCATGAGCGTACTCCATTCCGTCTGCTCTTCGAGATTCAGCTCTTCGGTGGCATGGATCAGCTTCCCGTCCAGAATGCCGTGCATGGCATTTTTCGTCCCGCTGCCCAAGGAAGGTTTGCAGCCGAGCTCATCCAAAATCCGCAGCGCAGCGCTTCCTTCGTACATGGCACGGGGGCCGTAATTAAACAAGGCTCCACCGATTCTGGCGGTTTGGGCCAAGCCGCCAAGGCGGCTGTCTTTTTCAAGCAGGATGACGGATCGCCCGGACCGAGCTGCATAAATCGCTGCGGTCAGACCGGTCAGCCCGCCGCCGATTACGGCAATATCATAAAATGGGTGTTTCCTAGTCATGTTCATATTTAGTTTCATATAGAGTACGCTCCCCTTGGATACGTTACTTATTAGTCACATATAATATATGTTACTTTATGGTAACTTGTCAATACGGTCAAGGGGATTTATTTGAAGAGCATCAGCGAGTATGGTACGACTTATCGGTTGAATGGATAGAGGGGATGATAGCATTTCTGCTGCATAAAAAACCCTGCTTCCAGCAATGGAACAGGGCTTGGTCATGGATCGGCGATGGCGATACCCGGTATGAATTTGGATTGCTCAGCCTCCAATAACGCCCAGAACCATCTCGGTCAATCTGCCGATCGTAGGCTGATCCAGGGGACGCTGCAGCTGATATATGTTCACGGATCCCGACAGGCGGGTTGTGCATTCAAAATGCCACGGGGTTAGACCGCTCTCCGCGAGGAGCGAGCTGCGGTAGGTATGGCGGTAGAGAAGCGGCAGGCGCTCCAGGCCCCCGATTTCCCGGATCTCGGGCTGCTCGCAGTCTGTTTTGACCAGTTCAAAAACGCCGGCCAGAGGAATCGGTTCGGATGCAAATTTGGCGAGAACCGGGACCGCATACTTCGTTTCCCGGTCGAACAGAGGACGGAGACCGTCCGCGTCCATGCCAAACGTGTCAAGGCTGTCCTGCCAAAGCTTCTGCTGTGGATAGGCAGGGGCAACAAGTGGAAGCTGCTCCGAATCCATCGTAACGGCGATGACATCGTCGGTCAGCAGCTGGCATCCCTGCTGCAGCAGGGCGGATGCCAGCGTAGACTTGCCGTGTCCGGAATGGCCGACCAGGGCGTAAGCCTTGCCGTTCATGACGATGGCGCTTCCATGCAGAGGCAAAATCCTTCTCTGCATCAGGATGGCCCCCATGCAAGTCCCGAGTACATACAATCGGATCTGATCCTCGTCCGCGTCTGCCTCCGGCGAGACGTAAATGTCGGTTCCGTTCTCTGCGCTGAACACGGCCAGCTTTGGAATCCGGAACATCACCTGCTGCTCGCTTACGGCGAATTTGTTGACGGGTGTTTCCCGCTGTGCCCAGGCATCGTGAAGGTCGGCGAAGCCGATCCGCACCTGGATATCTTGGCCGAAATGCCCGACCGGCCGGAGCTCGGGCAGCGGGATTTCACTTTCTATCGTAAGCCCGAAGGCTGTATATATCGCTGGTTTGATCATATATTTTCTCCGCTTCGTCAGAAGAATGTGGATATAAGAACAGCCCTTACCCCATATAATTGGGACCAAGGGCTGCTCCTGATCGCTCGGTTATGAATTGGAATTAGCTGTAGAAGACAGGATCATCCGGGTCCGGTTGGAAAGAGTCCGGTTTGCCTTTTCCGGGGCCAGCCATCGTCATGCTGACTTCCAATACTTCCAGTTCAGGTGTAGTCCATTCTTTTTTCATCGATTTCACCTCCTTTCAAAAGTTTCGCTCCAGAAAGCGGTACACGATCAAGCTTCGCATCAGCACCTTGATGGCCGGGCTGTAGGCCTGGCTTGGGTGCATCCCGTTTCTGGCTTCGTCAAGCGCTTTGCGTACGACAGGGATGTTCAGCACCTGCTGCATGCGGGAATCCCGGCACAGTTGGTCCAGCTCTTGGATCATTTGCGACCAGTGCGGAGTCATCCGGTGGAGGATATCGGCCGCCTGGATCCCCTTGAGCCGCTGATTCAGCCGGACGTTGTCTGGAAGGTAACCTTGGGCAGAGCGTCTGATCAACGCGCGGTCGAGGCCGTTCTGCACATACTGCTCCATCGGTACCGAAAGGCAGAACCGGATGACGCGCAGGTCGTTGGTCGGATCATGCGCCCAGAGGGGATACTGCAGCGACAGCTTGCTGACGCTTGTTCCCGTCGTGCTCCATACGTTATAGCTGTCAAAATGATACTTTCTCGCCTCCACCGGGTCGGAGGGAAGGTCTTCGCCCGATCCGATTTCGGTGAACTGCCTGTCCGTCAGCTTGTCGTAAACGCCGGCCTGTCTGGCGAATGCCGGGTTAACCAGCTGCGGAAATTCATTGGCGGACGAGGCGGCATGCCGGCGCTTCAGAAGCGGAAAGGCCTGCTTGCAGAGCTCGGCTATGATGCGTCTGCGTCCTACGCCAATGTTCATACTGTATTGGTTAATCTCCCCGCGCAGGCGGACCCACGCCATTTTTTTCATCAGTTTGGCATAATAGTCCAAGGCGTTGCCCCAGGAGATGCTGTAATTTCCTCTTGCGCCATTCAGCAGAATGCCCACCCCGCGCTCATGCGCCTGTTCGTAAATTCCCCGAAGCCAGAATGAATTTTCGAAAAATTTGTAGGGTGTCTCCATAATGTCCAGCCAGTAGTCGATATCCGTATACGGGCTGCGGCCGTTAAAGCTGAGGTAGCTGTCCTCGATGTTACCCGTATGCTGGACGGTCTGACGGATGAGCGGTCTTTCGTCAGCGAGTCTCCGCTTGGGCGTCCAATCCTCGAAGCCGTCTTCGGGTACGTAGCTGAACGTATGCAGTTTCCGGTGATCACGCTCCAGCGCTTTCGCCGCAAAACCAGCAACTGATCCGGAATCCAGTCCCCCGCTTAAATGAGCCCCCACCATCCGGCTTGTCCGCTGCAGCCTTGAGGTAACGGCCCGGTTAAACACGTCGCGGAAAGCTTCCTGATATTCTTCGGAAGTCTTAAGCTGCAGGGGGGAAGTCTCCGTCAAGCTGTAGTATCTGGAGACGGACACCTGGCGGCTGCGGACCGTGAGCGTATGCGAAGGCGGCAGCTGCTCGATATGCCGGTAAACCGTTGTAGATAAGTCCGGCGGCTCAAAAACCCCGCTGATAGCCAGAAACTCGGCCAGCCAAGGTTCGTTCAGCTCCTGGCGAACATACGGCAGGGCTAACAGCGGGCGAATGGCCGTGCAGAAGGACAATTGTTCCCCGTTCCGGTGATAATAGAGCGTTCGCGCACCGGAGAAATCCCGGGCTCCGAACAGCATCTGCTTGTTCCCGTCCCAGATCATAAAAGCAAAGTCGCCGACTAAACGCTCCGGCATCGACTCTCCCCATTTTTCGTAAGCGAGCAGCAGAATTTCCCCGTCCGTCATGGCTTGTCTTCCACGGGTAGGGACCTGCAGCCCATCCATCAGATCATCCCGGTTATCGATGATGGCGTCGGCGGTAATGGCCAGCCTGCGTTCTGCGCAATAGAAGGGCAACAATTCGTGGGCAGACTGCTGCGTGATCCACTGGGCGTGACAGCCAAACCACACATGGCCCTGCTGCCATACCGAACTCCGGTCTGCCGGATACCGTTTCAGCGACTCCATAATGGGCGCTCCGGCGCTGACGTCTAAGGGGTCTTGGCTAAACCGGTAAATCCCCGCAATTGCGCTCATGACATCTTCCTCCGTTATGTACCGTTCAAACAATTTGCGACAATATGTATCTAGTTCTTCTGTATCATACTACATGTATACATATTGTATCAACATATTTTTTCAGCGTGCGAAATGTAGTGAATTTGGATGAGGAAAGATTACCTGGTTTGCTTTTTGTCGGATGGGAGAGCTGAACGCGGAGACCGCGCTGACGTTCTGGCACGGGTTGTCCGCTTCATATAAGCCTGGAGCATAAGGCACAACAGGTAAGCGCAGAGGATGCCGAACGTATCGTTCACGATGTCATAAATCCGTCCGCTTCGAAAAAAATACAGCTGAAGAACCTCGGTTAACGCTGCGAACAAGATCGCCGTCATGACGGCAAGCTTCGAGCCGCGCAAATTGGACAAGAGCAGTTCCAATAGAAAGAAACCGATAAAATGCCCGATTTTTCGGTTGATCCAGGCCTCGCTCGACCACTGTAAATCAAGCTTGAGCAGCTCACTCCAATCGGGTGAGGGGTTCAGCCGGAAATCCGCCTGGTGATGGTGGAGAAGGGCGTTGAAATCGAAAGAACAGGTAAAGACGAACAGGCAGACCGCCCACGTCACGGTGAGAAAAATGCGCATAATTCCTCCTTCATTTAAAGCGCTTCCATTATATATGTGTCCGTTCTGAGATGAGGGAAGGCATCTGCACGATACATAATGTAACTTTTTTCGGCAAGTATATAGCAGCATTTTTCGGATTTCAAGTTTGCAGGCCGTCACTTTTTTTAACGCCAGGAAAGAGAATGGGGATTTTAACTGTCTGAATATGCATGGAAATGCGGATGAAAGCGGTTTTTCGCTGCATAATCATGTCGCTTTTCGAAAAAAATTAGAGTCATTTGCTTGACATGATACATTTTGTATCTTAAAGTGTAGGATGAATAATACATATTGTATCGGTAAGGTGTGACCCACAACTGCAGTTGAAAAATGATTAGCGGGGGTAGCGTGTTTATGGAGCTTAAACAGTATTTTCGAATCATTGTAAAAAAGTGGTGGTTAATTGCGGCGATAGTCGTTATTGCCGTTGCGGCTACCGGAATCAAAAGCCTCTACCTCACGACGCCGGTCTATGAGGCCAACGCCAAACTGATCGTAAACCAATCCGCCTCCGCGGACGGCGGGGCCAGCCTGAATGCCGGAACGATCCAGACCAGCATCTTCCTCATTAACTCCTATAAAGAAATCATCAAGTCGTCCGCCATTATGAACAAAGTCGTGCAAAAATATCCCGATCTGAAAGCATCGCCCGGTGAACTTGCAGCGATGATCTCTGTCACTTCAGCCAATGATTCGCAGGTCATGAACCTGGTGTATCAGGATCCGTCCTATACCCGGGCGGCCAAAATCGTCAATGCCGTCTCCATGGTTTTTAAGGAACAGATTCCCCGCATTATGAACGTGGACAACATTACGATTCTTAGCGAAGCCGACACCAAGGCCTCCCCTGGACCGATCAACATTAACCCGGTCATGAACATGCTGATCAGCTTCGTGGTTTCCCTGATGCTCGCCATCGGACTGGTTTTCCTGCTTGACTATCTGGACGATACGGTGAGAACGGAGGCCGAGGCTGCGGAAATTTTGGACATGCCGGTGCTTGCGGTCATCGGCGAAATGAACCGGGCGGATTTGAAAACCCGAAGCGGCACAAGTATACCAAATCAAAAAGTAGGTGAAGGCAAGTATGCGACGCTCAATCAATAAAGAAGCCCTGGTCGTATCCGGGAATCCAACCTCCCGGGTATCCGAGGCATACCGGCTGCTCCGGACCAAAATTCATTTTTCCCCCAAAGACGCGGCGCATCAGGTCATCATGGTCACATCGACGCGTTCTTCCGAAGGCAAAACGACAACGGTCAGCAATTTGGCGGTGACCTACGCGATGGAAGGCCGGAAGGTGCTTCTGATTGACGCGGATATGCGCAAGCCGGCGCTGCATGACATCTATTCTTTGTCCAACGGGTATGGGCTTAGTACGGTGCTGGCCGGGGACGTACTGGTGCAGAAGGCCATCCAGGAGACGGGCATCAACCATCTGTCCCTGCTGACGGCCGGCCCTGTGCCGGCCAATCCGGCGGAGCTGATGGATTCGGCAGCCATGCAGGACATGCTGGTGCAGCTCCGGCAGGAGTACGACGTCATCCTGATCGATACGCCGCCGGTGCTTGCGGTATCAGACGGCGTCATCACGAGTGCGTTATGCGACGGTGTCATCATGGTAGTTGCCGCCGGCAAGATCAAACGGAGCCACCTGAGGGCGGCCAAGGAACAGCTGGATCATGTGAAGGCCAACATGCTGGGGCTGGTGCTTAACCGAAGCGGCCGCGACCAGCAGGCCTTTGCTGCGGACCATTACGGTATGCAGGCTCAATAAAGACATGTTTTTCAAGAAGGTAATGCCTACTGCACCTTTATCACTGGAGGCACTCGGTCACGCTGTGGGTCCTATGGACCTTAGACATTCATTGTCGAGGGTGTGATGTGAGGACGGGTTGAATGCCCTGTTTCTAGAAAATGGAGCTATGGTCTTTTCCCTGTTTGCGAAGAGCATATAGCTAGGTTTTCTACATACACAGCATGCATCTGGGGTACAAAGAAAAATATAAAAGATGGGTAGTGAATGAGATGAGGAAAGTGAAAAAAGCGATTATTCCCGCAGCGGGGCTTGGAACCCGGTTCTTACCCGCGACCAAAGCGATGCCGAAGGAAATGCTGCCGATCGTCGACAAGCCGACGATTCAGTACATCGTAGAAGAAGCGGTGGCGTCCGGAATCGAGGACATTATTATCGTGACCGGCAAAGGCAAGCGCTCCATCGAGGACCATTTCGATCATGCGTTTGAGCTGGAGAACAATCTGTTCAGCAAGGGGAAGTTTGACCTTTTGGACGAAGTCCGCCGGTCCTCCAACGTAGAGATTCACTACATACGCCAGAAGGAAGCCAAAGGGCTGGGGCATGCCGTGTGGTGCGCCCGCAACTTTATTGGCAACGAGCCCTTTGCAGTGCTGCTTGGGGATGACATCGTACAGTCCGAGGTGCCCTGCATCCGCCAGTTGGTGGAGCAGTACGAGCAAGTTGAAAGGTCCGTCATCGGCGTGCAGACCGTTCCGAGCGAACAGACGCACCGGTATGGGGTGGTTGCGCCCTTGGAGAAGTTCGGACGTTTACACGAAGTGAGCTATTTTGTGGAGAAACCGCCGGCAGGACAGGCTCCGTCGAACCTGGCCATTATGGGCAGGTATGTTCTGACGCCGGAAATTTTCAGCTACCTGGAACTACAGGAAGAGGGAGCCGGCGGGGAAATTCAGCTGACTGACGCCATTCAAAAGCTGAACGAGAGCCAGGGCGTCTATGCTTACGATTTCGAAGGCACGCGTTACGATGTCGGCGAGAAGCTGGGCTTCATCATGACGACGTTGGATTTTGCGCTGCAGTATGAAGAACTGCGCAACCCGCTGTTGCAGGGGATGGAGCATATTCTCGAGCGGGAACAGCTCGGCAAAATAAATCGCTAGTGAGGTGATAGGTGGTGATCTCTCCCACACCGCAAAGAAACGAGTCGGATGTCGCATTCGAGGGTACGCCGGCGTACTCGCCATATGTTCTGGAGAACGACAATCCCCGGGTCATCTATCAAGCGTTTAAAAGAGCGACGGATATCGTCCTTGCGCTGATCGGCCTTGTCGTGCTCTCACCGCTGTTTCTGATCGTCGCGATACTGATTAAACTGGAGGACCCGAAAGGGTCCGTTTTTTTTGGACAAACCCGTATCGGTAAAGACGAAAAGCCCTTCCGGATGTACAAGTTCCGCTCCATGGTATCCAATGCCGAAGAGCTGCTGGATGGACTTCTGGAGCAAAACGAAATCAGCGGTGCCATGTTCAAAATGAAAAAGGACCCGCGCATCACCCGGGTGGGCGCCGTCATCCGCAAAACGAGCATCGACGAGCTGCCGCAGCTCTGGAACGTCGTTCGCGGAGATATGTCCCTCGTCGGTCCCCGGCCGGCCCTTCCCCGGGAGGTGGCGGAATACAGCAGCTACGATAAGCTGCGCCTAAGGGTCATACCCGGGTGCACCGGCCTCTGGCAGGTGAGCGGGCGAAACGAGCTGAGCTTCAGCGAGATGGTGGAGCTGGATTTGCGGTATATCAAAGATCAAAGCTTTACGTTCGATTTTAAAATCATGTTTAAAACAGTCATGATGATGATCAGAAGTAAAGGGGCTTATTAGACTTAATCCATAGGAGTAATTAAAATGGCTGAGAAATTAAAGATCATTTTTGTTAGTCATACCTATATGGGAGGTACGTACGTTGTAGGTTCCCACCATTTGGCATCTCAATTGCGGAAGATGGGGCATGATGTATTGCATATTAGCACACCTGTCACCCCGTTTCATTGGCTGAATAAAAAAACGAGAAAAGAAAATCAAGATCGATTTCAACTTTGGCGCAAATGGAAAAGCTTTAACCGGGATGAGGTGAAAAATATCGTTCCATTATCCCTGTTTCCATGGAAAATCTCAAATAAAATTTATCGGAAGTTCAAAATTAACTTGACGACCGAAATGATATGTTTTCCCAGCTTAAAAACTATAACGGATTATTATGAGTTTCGTGATGCAGATGTTGTTTTTATAGATCAGCCTAATTTTGTTGGCATTGAAAAGAAACTCGAAGGTAAAGTGAAAATTTATCGTGCAACGGATCTTTACAGCCAGATGTCAGAAGATGACTCGATTACTATAGCTGAATCACAAGTTCTCAGTCGGATGCATGGATTAATAGGGACTTCAATGCCCGTTCTTGAACATCTGCAATCTTTAAGTCTGAATTTACCTGGACTATTAATGGAAAATGGAGTTGAATATTCGCATTTTAATGTTCAATCAGAAGAGCCGGAGGACATGAAAGCAATTCCTCATCCCCGCGCTATTTACATTGGGGCGATGGACAAGCGGCTGGATGTTGATTCGTTGATACGATTAGCATCTGCCAAGCCCGACCTCAGCATTATTTTGATTGGTCGCGATCATCTAAATTTTGCAGAACGAGTTTCAAATATAAAAAATATATATTTCTTAGGGCAGCGCTCCTATCAGCATATCCCATATTATTTGAATGCCTGCGAGATAGGCTTGCTCCCTTTATCATCTCATGAATCCAACCATGGCAGAAGTCCCATGAAGTTATATGAATATGGGGCAGCTGGGTTGGCTGTAGTTTCTAAAAAATCTGCTGAAATCGAACGCCGTAAAGAGGAGTTTATATTCCTTTATGATAATGACACAGAGTTCATTCGTAAAATATCTGAAGCATTGGTATATCAAAAAAAACACAGGAAGATTATTAAGACAATGGTCTCGAAACACTCATGGGAATATAAGACAGAAGAGCTCATGCAATTCGTGGAACAAATAAGCTATGGGTGAATTACTTAAAGAATGAATCGGGGATTCTATGAAAAAAACGATATGGTGGTTAAATCCTGGCGTTGTCTTTACATTTATGATTGTCCCTAATGTTGTAATAGCTAATCACTTGTCCTCAAATTCTTTCCTAAATAACTGGGGAACACCCAAATACTTAAGTAAGGAACTTTTTCAAGTTTCTATATTTTCAGTCTTGTTATTTTTAATAGGTTCGGCCTTTATGGTAATTGTTTTAAAGGGAATCTACGACAAGAGAAGTATACCTCGGCCTCAATCAATTAGAAGAAGAGAAAAAGATTATTCATTCTTGATGTTTTTTTTAAATGTATCCTATTTATTTACTTTCTTCGGGTATATCTATTGGTTTTACGTTGCATTGACTCGAGGATTAAGTTTTTCCGTATTGATTGGAATGCTACAAGGAAGCAAGGGGGCCATGTATGATTTAAAACATTTGTTCAGCACGGTATCTGGCATTACAACATTTACCCAGTTTGGAATCGTTGCATCAATTTTAAGCGTATATGTGGGGCTGAACTTTGGCTGGTCCAAAATCAAAAGTAAAATGATCATCCTTTTAGTTATTACTTTTTTCAGAGCCTTTTTTCTTTCTGAACGATTGGCTGCCTTGGAGCTAGTTATCCCGATTATTGTTTGCTGGTTGGGGATCAAGGCTCAATCTGGACTAAGTGGAAAGACAAGGATTATGGTAAACCTCTCCCCGTTAATTGGTTTAGTTGTGTTCGCAGTCTATTTTTCTGTTTCCGAATACTTCCGTTCGTGGAGTAACTACTATGCTCTGAAGGAGAGTTCATTTATAGAATTTTGTGTTACACGTATCACTGGCTATTATGTGACTGGATTAAATAACGGTTCTATGCTAATCGATGTATTTAGAAAGCCGTTATCTTTTCCCTACTTTACGACGACATGGTTGTGGGACTTTCCTATTCTAGGTTCTTACCTTGATGCAAATAAATTAACTGGGGTTCCAAGCGATTTTAACTTTGCTGGGACATTAGCTAGCATGGGTAACCCTGAGTTCAATAATCCGAGTGGACTTTTTCTTCCTTACATCGATTTTGGCCACGTGGGTGGCTTCTTTTTTTGGCTCATCGCAGGAATGGGATGCGGCTTTATCTATCACTTGTTTTCTTATAATAATATTTACGGCTACTTGTATTACCCTATTATTTTTGTAGGCTTACTAGAATCTCCAAGGGTTCTTTACTGGTCAGAGGGCAGGGCCTTTCCAGCGTGGTTACTGGTATTTTTTATTTCATTCTTTCTATTTATTAGAAGCAAGCACGGCTTATTATCTAATAACAACAGTTATAGAATGCGCAGCGGGAAAATGGAGGGATCGTTACGAAAACGATATACATCAATGGAAGATTTTTAGGTCAGGTAACCACTGGAGTACAGAGGGTGGCTACGGAAGTTTTGAAATCATTTGACGAACTAGCATTATCATCCCAATACAGATTTGTCGTGCTCACACCTGGTAAAACTGATGTTCCAAAGTTAAATTTGAAGAATATTGAAATTAGACAGGCTGGTTTTTTAAATGGGCATGCCTGGGAACAAATTACTTTGCCATTCATCGTTAAAGGTTCCTTACTTATTAATCTTTGCGGACCGGCTCCAATCCTTAAATCCAATCAAATGGTCATGATTCATGATGCTGCCGTCTACACAAATCAAAAAAATTTCTCAAAGGCTTTTTTGATTTGGTATCGAATTATGTTTAAATTCATTAAATCGTTCACGAAAAGAATTTTGACGGTTTCACACTTCTCCAGAAGTGAATTGATTAAATACTGCAGAATGAAAGATTCGAAAATTACTGTAGTGTATTTGGGGACCGAACATATCGTGAACAAAGAATCTAATGAATCAATCTTGGATCGTTTTGATTTGCGGGGGAAGAAATACTTACTAGCAGTTAGTAGTAAAAGTCCAAATAAAAACTTCAGTGCCATCGTGGAAAGTCTGAAATATTTACAAAATAATGAGCAACTTGAGATCGTGATCGTTGGTATGCAAAATAGCCAAGTTTTCAAAACAGATACGGTTTCGAATACAAATAATCAAGTTAAATTTACAGGCTATATTACTGACGAAGAACTCAAATCACTTTATGAGAACGCGGCATGCTTCGTGTACCCTTCAATATACGAAGGCTTCGGATTACCCCCAGTTGAAGCGATGGTATGCCGCTGCCCGGTAGTTGTTTCTTATACCTCCTCACTTAAGGAGGTTTGCGGTGAACATGCTGTTTACTGCGATCCCTTTGATCCCGTTGATATTGCGAATAAGATAGAATCAGTTATTAAAAATACTGATCAAAAGACCATGAGAGACAACAACTTTGAACATTCGTTAAAGTACAGCTGGAGAAAAACCGCGCAAGATATTATGGTGCAGATTGACTCAATGGTGAGGAGGTCAAAGAACCATGAAGAAGAAAGTTCTGTATATTTGTGAAGCAACTGCTGGTGGGGTCAGGAAACATATTATTGATGTTCTAGATCATATCGACACGTCCAAATATGATATGTCAATCATCTACAGTGAAATTGGTGCAGATGAAGTGTTTAGGGCTAATATTGATACATTAAAAAAAAAAGGAATTCAACTTTACTCAGTAAATAATTTCGTTAATCATATCTCTTTGTTTGATGATCTGAAGGCTCTTTACCAAATTGTTAAAATTATCAAAAAAGTGCAGCCAGAAATTGTCCATTGCCACAGTTCAAAAGCAGGGGCTATTGGAAGATTAGCTGCAAAAATCTGCAGGATTAATCAGGTAATCTATACACCACATGCATATTCCTTTCAAAATCAAACCTTGAACAAAAATAAAAGGAATGCCTACATATTCATTGAGAAATTTTTAGGCAAAATAACTACACTAACCATCAATGTATCAGAAGGGGAAAGACAATATGCTATCGAGAAAAACATCGTAAAAGAAGATAACTCGGTTGTGATTTTTAATGGAATTACATCAAACTCTATTTCAGTAAACCCCATTCAAAATAAAACTATTCGAATTGGGACTACCATGAGAATGGAAATTCAAAAGGATCCTCTGACTTTCGTAGAGATTGCTAAAAGAATTGTTGAAAAGTATTCAAATGTAGAATTCATATTCGTGGGCGATGGACAATTGAAAGAGGAACTATACAAGCGAATTCGTATGTACAAACTGGAGGAAAAAGTTAAGCTGCTAGGCTTTAAAAAAGACGTTATCGATATAGTCAGTACATTTGATGTTTACTTAATTACCTCTCTATACGAAGGATTGCCCTATTCCGTAATTGAAGCCCTGAGTCTTGAAAAGCCTATTATCGCAACGAATGTGACTGGTAACAATGAGATTGTTATCGATGGCTATAATGGACTTTTGTTTGAACCGATGAATCCGGAAAAAGGTGCAGAGAAGATCGAAATCCTTATTAATAACCGAACATTAATGAGACATTATGGTATAAATAGCGGGAAATTATACGAAGAGTATTTCATAATAGAAAACATGCTGGATGCACTGGATAAAATCTACCACAATGTAAAGCCCAGCAGCAAAAGGATTGAACCGGTTTTTACTCAAGCGGTTCAATCCTTTTTTTAATAATTTTATTATTAAACGTAAAGCCGGGATGAAAAAACATGATAAAGCATGGGTTGATTTACTTTGTAGCAAAGCTGTTTGCCGGAGCAGTCGGTTTCTTGTCTATCGTGTTCTATACCCGATTGCTTGTACCGGAAGAGTACGGCCGATATGCGTTGATTCTTGTTTATGTTAACCTAATTAATTCCTTGTTGTATCAATGGTTTCGGCTGGGGCTGATTCGATATATCCCGAGATACCATAACGATAAAGGCAAATATAACAAACTTCTAAGTACTGTGATCGTTTGTTACCTCGGTTGCTGTTTGTTCACATTGCTGGCAGGAGCAGGGCTTGTGCTTGCCGGAGTCCAATCGGTGGTACAGATGGCAGTGACGCTGTTTTTCCTGTGGACGGCGGCATGGTTTGAGCTGTCGCAGGCCGTGCAGCGCTCCAATTTAAAACCGCTCCGCTTTACGTTGATGACTGGGTTGAAATCGGCGGCAAGCCTCGGCTTTGGGGTGCTCGCCTTGGCGATGGGATACGGCGAAGTGGGCCTGCTGATTGGGATTTCACTTGGGACCCTTGTGGCTAATGTAGTGTTCATCCGGGAATGGAACATTCGAGCAGGATGGTCGGTAGACCGCTCCATTCTGGTAGAGCTGGTGAAGTATGGGCTTCCGCTGATCATTAGCGGTGGAATGGCCTACATCATGCAGTCGATTGACCGAGTGATGATTGGTTGGTTAGAAGGTGAGTCCGCTGCCGGGATCTACTCCGTCACATTCGATTTTGCACTGCAGACTGTGGGGATGCTGATGATGATTGTGAATCTGAGCGCGCTTCCATTAGTCATACGACGGTTGGAAACTGAGGGATATGAATCTGCGCAAGGGCAGTTGACACAAAATTATCAGCTGCTGCTAGGTATTTCCCTTCCGGCGGTGCTGGGATTAACGATCCTATCGAATAATATTACAAGCGTGGTATTTGGTATAGATTACGCTCTAGAGGCCACTGTCATTTTACCTCTCATCTCGTTTGCCATGCTCTTTCAAGGTTTAAAAGCATACTACACTGACAACTCCTTTCAATTAGGAAGAACAACCTATATGCAGGCCATCCCTGTATTAATAGGCATCGTGCTCAACGTCATTTTTAATATTATACTCATTCCCCGACTTGGGCTCACTGGAGCAGCGATATCCTCATTTACGGCGTATTTATGTTCGTTCCTGGCGAATTGGTTTGTGGCCAGGAACGTTTTTTATTTACCGCTCCCCCTTGCGGAAAGCGCGAAAATTATTGGATCTTCTCTCGTGATGGGGCTAGTCCTTTTCCTGCTGAACGGACAGACCGGACTGCTGGCTTTAATCTGCCAAATCGCCGTAGGAGCTGTCGTATATGCGGCTATGTTCGTCATCTTGAATATCATGAATGCTCGCACGCTCCTGATGCGAAAGCTGTCAGTTGTAAGACAGAAACGGCTGGCCAAGTCGGATACTTGAACGAAACGAAATGGGACCAATTTGGAAAAAGGGTGTGAATGAGTATGAAAATCGTACTGTTGTCCGGCGGCAGCGGCAAGCGGCTGTGGCCCTTGTCCAATGACGCCAGATCGAAGCAGTTTTTGAGAGTGCTGGAAACCGGATCCGGGGAGCGAATTTCCATGCTGCAGCGAGTATGGGACCAGTTAGCGGCTGAAGGTTTGAGACAGGACTCCTACATTGCGACAAGTAAAGGGCAGGTCGACATGATCCAAAGCCAAATTGGTAGCGAGGCTGAGATCGTGATCGAACCGGAGAAAAGAGACACTTTTCCGGCGATTGCTCTTGCGGCGTCTTACTTATATTCGATAAAGGATATGCCGCTGGATGAAGTCATGATCGTTATGCCTGTGGACCCCTTCGTGGAGCAACCCTTCTTTAATCGGCTCCGGAAGCTGGAGAGAGTGGTACAAACCTCGGGTGCAGATCTGGCGTTACTTGGAGTTCTTCCAACGTACCCATCCGAAAAATACGGGTATATCGTTCCTGAGAGGATAGAAGACAACACTTCTGAATATTTACAGGTACACAGCTTTCGGGAAAAGCCCCGCGAAGAAGAAGCCGCCGATATGATCTGCCAAGGCGCGCTTTGGAATTGCGGGGTTTTTGCTTTCCGGCTCGGATTTATCATCGATATGTTAATCGAGAGAAAGCTGCCGATTCACTACGAGGAAGCTGTTAGGCAATATGGCCGTTTCCTGAAGACGAGCTTTGACTATGAAGTGGTGGAAAAAACAGAACAGATCGTGGTCATTCCTTATGACGGTGAGTGGAAGGACTTGGGGACTTGGAATACGCTGACAGAAGAAATCGCCTCTCCATTAATCGGGAAAGGAACGCTGTCACCGGATTCCCAAAATACTCATGTCATCAATGAATTGGATATTCCTGTCACGGCGATCGGCGTATCCAACCTTATCATTGCGATTAGTCCAGATGGCATTCTTGTATCCGATAAAGAGGCAAGTCCAAGAATAAAAGAATTGGTAAGCCCGGACGAGCTTCGACCGATGGTTGAAGAACGACGTTGGGGACAATACCGTGTACTAGACTTTCTAAAATATGAGGACGGACAGGAAGTGTTGACGAAGAGAATTCGTATTCAGGCCGGCAAAAATTTGAGCTATCAATACCACCACAAGCGGAAGGAAGTATGGACGATCATTGCAGGTTCCGGTGAAATGATACTGGACGGACAATATCGACGGATCACTAGTGGTGATGTCATTGTCATACCGGCTCAGAGCAAACACAGCCTGAAGGCCGCAACCGATATGGAGATTATTGAGGTGCAAACGGGAACGGAGCTGGTGGAGGAAGATATCGTAAGACTGGCAATGCGCTGGGAGGAAATTCTTCAGTATTGCTTTATCTGACGAAGAATTCATTAAGAGTGAGGTGTGCTAGATTGAAAATTACAGTCGTTGGTACGGGATATGTCGGCCTGGTATCCGGGGTTTGCTACGCGGAACTTGGTCACGATGTTATTTGCGTGGACAAAGACGTGGAGAAAATTCGAAAGTTGGATAAAGGGGAAATTCCCATTTACGAGCCTGGACTTCAGCCGCTCGTCATTCGAAACTCTGCCGAAGGCCGACTGCGTTTCCAAACCGAGTTGAGAGAGGCGATCACCGCTTCAGATATTATCATTATTGCTGTTGGCACCCCGTCATTACCGAATGGGGAGGCCAACCTTTTTTATATTGAGCAAGTGGCTCGTGAAGTCGCAGAGGTCATTGACTGTTATAAGGTCATCTGCATTAAGAGCACCGTTCCCGTTGGGACTAACGAGCGCATCCGGTATTTAGTTCAGAGCCAGACGACGGTTCATTTCGACAGTGTCTCGCTGCCTGAATTTCTTCGAGAAGGAACAGCTGTTCAGGATACGCTTCATCCTGATCGAATTGTCATAGGCGCGGAGAGTGAGCAGGCAGCTGAGATTATGCGGGAACTTCACCAGGGGCTGACCGAACATATTCTCGTGACCGATATCCGCAGCGCGGAGATGATCAAGTATGCCTCCAATGCTTTTCTTGCGACGAAGATTTCCTTTATCAACGAAATCGCGAATATCTGCGAGAAGGTCGGGGCAGATATTACCAAAGTGACGGAAGGCATGGGATACGACAACCGTATTGGCTCCTCATTTTTGAAAGCGGGGATCGGATACGGAGGCTCCTGTTTCCCAAAAGACACCCAAGCTTTGATTCAGATTGCTGGGCAAATGAATTACGACTTCAAGCTGCTGAAATCGGTAGTTGAGGTCAACCGGGGGCAGCGCTTTAACGTGATCCGTAAGCTGGAGCAGCTGCTTGGCGATCTCTCTGGAAAAACCATTGGCATTTGGGGGCTCGCCTTCAAACCGGAAACGGATGATGTTCGTGATGCACCTTCAATCGAAATTATCCAATCGCTTATTGATCGAGGGGCAGTCGTCAAGGCTTACGACCCAATTGCGACTAATAACTTTAGAAGCGTGCTCGGCTACGCCAACGTGAAATATTGCGAAACAGCGAGAGAGGCAGCTCTGGAGACGGATGCCCTGTGCATTCTGACAGAATGGCAGGAATTTAGGCAGATCTCGCTTTATGAGCTTGAAACCTGGATGAAAACTCCGAACCTCATTGACGGACGGAATATTTACTCGGAAGAAGAGATCGCAAAAACACAATTTGCTTATTACTCCATTGGCCGGCCGAACCTGAACAAGGGGATTCGCGAGCAGAGCCCGGTCTTTATGATGCAGGGATGAGAGGAAGAAATGTGAATGAATAACTCGCTGAATACGAGTAATTTTTCCAGGGAGTTGTCGCTGCTTCTCCGAATTATTGGGTCTGGACCGTGGGGGGAAGAAGATTTAGAAGGGGTAGACTGGAAAGAATTGATCAGCCTTGCTTATCATCACCGGGTCTATCCGTTGTTGTACATGCGTTTAAAGGAACGGGGCCGGGAGAGTGTTCCACGCTCTATAATGGATTCGCTGTATTCCAAATATTCCGCTAATGTGATCAGCATGCTGCGTCTTAGCTCTGAAATGGAGAAAATCAACTCTGCATTGATGGAACATCAGGTTGAAGCAATTTTCCTGAAAGGTCCGGTGCTAGCACAACAGCTATACGGGGACTTGTCGCTTCGGACCTCCAAAGATCTCGATGTATTGGTTTCCCCCAAACACTTGGAAAAAGCGGAAGGGATTTTGTCTGAGTTAGGCTATGTTACAGAGGACGAGAAAACTTTGGGCTCCTGGAAACGGAAAAAGCACCATATTAGTTACGTGCATCCGCTCTATTTTACTCAGGTGGAACTGCACTGGCGGATGAGCGCGGAACTACCCGGGGCCTCTTTCAGAACACTGTGGGATCGGCGAACAACGGTCTCCTTCTCCGGACGGCCTATTCATTACTTAAGCGACGGAGATCTGTTTATGTACTTGGTGTCGCATGGCGCAAGACATGGCTGGTTCCGTCTTCGCTGGTTATGTGATATAGACCGGATGATTCAAAAAAAATCATTCAATGTACAAAAGCTGATGGAACACTACCGTCAGCGGAAGGAGCGGGATCTAGCAGGACAGGCTGCCATTTTAACGAATCGGCTGTTGTCAACGCCATTAGGCGGTGACCTAGAAGAGCTATCCCGTAATATGTACGCAGAGGAACTTGCAAGAGCATCGCTGTTTTTCATCAAGAACCCTGTTGACTTATCCCCTAACGGTGATAAGGATACATTGGCATACTACAAGCGCTATTTACATTCTTTAATGTCGAGAAAAGAAAAACTGTCGTTGATCATGGATTATCTTTACCCCAGCACAAAGGATGTTTCGCTGCTGCCACTGCCTAAATTACTGCATTTCCTCTATTTTCCCCTTCGTCCGTTTCTGTGGTTTTGGCGCTATGTATTCAGTAAAGAGCCCGTGAACAACGGCTGATCCTAAAACCGAAAGAAAAGAGGAGAGGCATGCAAGTGAATCGACGGTTTAAGGACAACCCCGCCATTTTGGTTACAGGCGGTGCGGGGTTCGTAGGGGGAAACTTTCTGAGGCTGATGCTTCCGAAGTATCCTTCATACCGCTTCATTAATCTCGATAAGCTGACTTACTCGGGAAATATACAAAATATCGCCGCCTTGTCAGACTATGACCACTATACCTTTATTCAAGGCGATATTTGCGACCGGGAACTGGTAGATGCCGTCATCAGGGAGCACCAGATTGATGTTATCATCAATTTTGCCGGCGAATCCCACGTGGATCGGAGCATAGTGGATCCGGTGACATTCGTCGCCACGAATATCAATGGAACGCAATCTCTGCTTGATGCCGCAGTCCGCTACGACATTGGGCTGTTTCTGCAGATCTCAACCGACGAAGTCTATGGTTCTTTGGATGACACGGGTTATTTTACGGAAAACTCCCCGATTGCTCCTAACAATCCGTATTCGGCCAGTAAAGCTGGAGCCGATATGCTGATTCATTCATACGGCAACACGTATGGATTACCGTTTAATATCGTCAGGTTCGGCAACACATTCGGCCCTGCACAGCACCCGGAGAAGCTTATTCCTATGGTCATCATGAACGCTTTGCAGGACAGGAAGATTCCGATCCACGGCGAGGGGCTCAGCATCCGCGACTGGGTCTATGTTCGTGATAACAATACGGCAATCGACCGTGTTCTGCACCTGGGACGCAGTGGAGAGGTTTATAACATCGGTTCACATCAGGAAGTGAAAACGATTGACGTCACGCATTTTATTCTGGATATGCTCGGAAAGCCCCGGAGCCTCATTGAGTTCATCCCGGACAGGCCGGGGCAGGATTACCGATATGCCAACAATCCGGCAAAAATTATGAATGAGCTCGGATGGAGGCCCGAATATAGGTTTGCCGAAGGGCTACAGCAAACCATTAACTGGTATATAAAACACAAAGACTTAATACCAGTTGAATTTCACGTTTAAGGGTACTTCTGCAAAGGTAGGAGGAAATTTTGTGGGTAGGTTTGATCAACTGGATTCATTACGTGGGCTGGCTTCATTAGTTGTTTTAATAACTCACTGTGTTCTGGTGTGTACAAGTTTTTCTCCTTTAATTCTCTATACACCTCTTTATGTACTTGTTTCCGGGCCAGAAGCAGTTATTTTTTTCTTTATCCTTAGCGGATTTGTATTGTCTTTGTCTTTTATCGAGGGTAAAAAACAGACGTATCGTTCCTATTTAGTTAGACGAATATTTAGAATATATCTCCCTTTTCTAGTTTCAATCACAATAACATTGCTCCTATGTAACATATTGTTCCGTGGAGGTGTGGGAATTTCTGATTGGGCAAGCGGAAAGTGGGTTGAAAAGGCTGATTTTTATACTTATCTACAGCAAATAAATATTTTAAGTGATCACGAAACAACATCTTTTAATCCAGTTGTCTGGTCTTTAATTCATGAAATGAGGATCTCGATTATTTTCCCTCTACTAATGATTTTAATAAATCGTTTAGATTGGAAAATATCAATCATGATTGCTCTGTGCTGCTCAGCCATTGGAGGAGCTAATCTTGTATTTGAATTTGAAGAATCATTAGGCTACCAAACGAGTTGGTTTTATAGCTTACATTATACATCAATGTTTATTATAGGCGCTCTACTTGCAAAACAAAGGAGTTATTTGCAAAGAAAATTCATGTTACTTAAGCTAAGTCATAAAATATTGCTACTTTTCATTGCTTTTCTTGGTTACACATATTCCAGAGGGGTTTCTATTGAATCCTTACCATTTTCAAAAGCAGTCTCTGACTGGGGAATAGCTATAGGTGTCAGTATTGTGATTATTGCTGCTATTTCAAGCACAAGATTCTCTAATTTGTTAAATTGGAAGCCGATTAGTTTTTTTGGAAAAATATCATATAGTCTCTACTTATTCCATGCCACTGTTTTGTTCACTTTTGTATCCTTATTAGATAAATATCTCAGCACCTGGAGCCTTGTCCTAATGTCGCTGATTCCACTAATATTAATATCTTTTCTTTCATGGAAATGGCTTGAGGTTCCTTCAATTAAAATCGGCAAACTTATTGGAAAGAGGAGGGTAATGAAAGAGGCTTCTCTCATAGAGAATAACCTAACCTAACCTAACCTAACCTATAGCACCCCCTTTTTTTCTAACAAATAAGAGGAATATCGAACATTAAATTTATTAGGAGGTTTTTTCTATGAACACAGAGCTCATTGCAGCCAACATCATCTCCCAATCCCCCGGCTATCTCGTCAGCGACATGGATGGGGAGAAAGTCATGCTGAGTATCGAGACTGGAAAGTATTACAACCTGGGGCAGATCGGCGGGCGGATCTGGGAGTTGATTGCTGCGCCGACCAGCCTGACAGATCTGGTGGGTCAATTGGTCGAAGAGTATGATATCGGGCCGGAAGTGTGCGAGCAGCAGGTGCATCCGTTTCTGAACAAGCTTGCGGCGGAGGGTCTGATCCAGGTGAGAAGCGGGCATGAGCTGGATTAGGCAGCTGCGCGCTTTTGTCCGTTTTCCATGGGCCCAGAAGACGATGTATGCCGAAGCCTACGTGCTCCTGGCATGGGGAAGAGTGCTGAAGGCACTTCCGTTCGCCAAAGTCGCCCCTTCCCTGGGGAGCTATATGAAGGAGACGCCGGAGGAGGAGCTTAGCCGACAGGAACTGCTGACCATCCGCCAAGTCTCCAAAGCCGTTCACGGGATGAGCCGGTACACGTGGTGGGAGAGCCAATGCCTGGTCAAGGCGATCGCCGCCATGAAAATGCTGGAGCACCGCGGCCTGTCGAGCACGCTGTATTTGGGAAGCGGCAGGGACGAGCAGGGGCGGCTGGCGGCTCACGCCTGGCTGCGCTGCGGGTCGTACATCGTGACGGGAAGGGAAGGGCACGAGAAGTATACGGTTGTGGGCATTTTCGGAAACGGAGCGGCAGCGGACCGAGAGGCCGGGCTCATGACGCGGCAATCCGGATAAGGAGCTACGTACAATGAAGGATTTATTCTACTATATTCGCAAAATCCAGCGGGTCGCCGGAGGCAAACTGTACCTGAACATGTCCATGACCCTTCTCATCAGCCTGTTGGACGGCATCGGCATGTATTTGATCGTTCCGCTGCTGGGCATGATCGGCCTGCTGCAAATGGATTCGGGGAGCCTGCCGTTTTTGGCCCCGTTTACCGGACTGATCCATTCCTGGTCCCTGCAGCTCAGCCTGCCGCTGGTCCTGGCGGTCTATGTCCTCATCCTGGGTGGACAAGCGCTGCTGCAGCGGAGCCAGACCCTCCTGAACGCAAGGATTATTCAATCCTTTATCCGGACGCTGCGGACCGAGACGTATGAAGGGCTGCTGCGGGCCAAGTGGGAGTTCTACCTGCGCAAACGCCGGTCGGATTTCAACCACGTGATGTCCAATGAGCTGGGGCGGGTCAATTACGGCACGACTTTATTTTTACAGATGGTGACGTCGCTGATCTTTACCGTGCTTCAAATTGCCCTGGCCTTGTGGCTGTCGCCGGCATTGACAGTGATGGTGCTGGTCAGCGGGGGAGTGCTTGCTCTGTTTGCGCGGCGGTTTGTACGAAGGTCCAAGCGGATCGGGGAGGAGACCACCGAGCTGTCCAAGCATTATTTTGCAGGCATCAGCGACCATTTCGGCGGCATTAAGGATATCAAAAGCAACCGGCTGGAGGCGTCCCACATCCATTGGTTCCGTAAGCTGACCGACCAAATGGAGCATAACTTCCTCGAGTTCGGCCGGGTGAACTCCATGTCGCAGGTTATTTACCGCCTGTCCTCCGTCGTGCTGATCGCGGCATTTATGTACGTGGCGATCGCGGTACTGCATACTCCGCCGGAGCAGCTGATTACGGTTGTGCTCATTTTTACCCGACTGTGGCCAAGATTTATCGGCATTCAGTCGAATTTGGAGCAGCTCAGCTCGAATCTGCCGGCGTTTCATGACATGCGGAAGCTGCAGCAGGAGTACGAAGCGGAGCAGGAGCTGATCAGCCCGGAAGCGGCGGGGGCTTCGAAGCTTGCCTTGGTAGACGGAATCAGCTGCACCGATGTCAGCTACCGGTACAACCCCAAGGAGCCGCAATACGCGCTGCGCGATATCCATGTCCATATTCCGGCTAACCGCATGACCGCTATCGTCGGCAAATCCGGCGCTGGAAAAAGCACCCTGGTCGACCTGCTGATGGGGCTGATCCATCCGGAAGAGGGCGAGGTGCGGGCGGACGGCGTTTCGCTCCAGCGCGAACGCCAGCTGCTAGCGCTGCGCGGCTCGATCGGATACGTAGCTCAGGATCCGTTCCTGTTCAACGAGAGCATCCGCTACAATTTGCAGCTGGTGGACCCCAATGCGCAGGATGACGATCTATGGCAGGCGCTGGAGTTCTCGGCCTCGGCCGAGTTCGTCCGCAAGCTGCCGCAGGGATTGGACACGGTCATCGGGGACCGGGGCGTTCGCTTGTCGGGCGGAGAGCGCCAGCGGCTGGTGCTGGCCCGGGCGATTTTGAAGCGGCCGAGCATTCTTGTTCTGGATGAAGCGACCAGCGCGCTCGACAGCGAAAATGAGCTTCTGATCCAGCAGGCGCTGGAACGCCTCAAAGGAAGCATGACCATGATTGTGATTGCTCACCGGCTGTCCACCATCCGGAACGCGGACCATGTGATCGTGATGGAGCAGGGCGAGGTGATTCAGCAGGGCGGTTATTTGCAGCTGTCGCAGGAGAGCAAAGGTTCCTTCAGCAAACTGCTGAGCTACCAGAGCGGAGCTCAAATGCAGGTATGATTCGGATGAAAAGCAGCCCCCGGGAGGCGTTCGCGCTTCTGTGGGGGCTGCTGTTTTATTTCATGTAAAATTGCGTTCGTATGTTTGCTCTTTTTCTCATAAGCGTAAATCAGGCCCGGTATTATCCTTGTTTATGCTCGCTGCTTAACAGGTCATACAACAGATTCGATAAAGGTGCGGGGGCCCCGGCCCGCTGTGATGCTTGTTTAAAAATGCCCACGTCCTTTAACGGAATGTGGCTTTGAGTAAAGAGATGATCCATGTTCTCGGCAGCCATCTGGCCGTAACGCTTATAAATCGGGGCGTTAAACAGCGTTTGGGTCAACATATCCATCACGGGCTTGGGATCGCCACCGCTCTTTTCGACCATCGAGAGAGCTTCCCGAATGGTGTACACGGCGGAAGTAATCATGAAATTTCCAACCAGTTTCACCTGATTCGCTGCCCCGGCATTTTCACCAAAATCGAAAATATTCAGCCCTCCCATAGCCTCCAACACCGGGCGGACGCGGTCTTTAGCCTGTTGAGGCCCAGCCATGGGAATGGAGAGCTGACGTGCTGCTGCAGCCTCCGGAACTCCAAAGATGGGGGCTTCGACCAGGGTGCTGCCATGCTCTGCGTGAACAGCTGCCAGCTTTTTGGATGTATCCGGCGATATCGTGCTCATCGAGATATGAATCCCCCCTTTGCCAAGCTTCTCTAAAAAGCTATCGCTCATGACGATGCTCTCCACGGACGCATCATCCCACAAAATGGTGACGACGATTCCGCCAGCGGTTACGGCCTCATCGGGTCTGGATGCCAGCCGGGCGCCTTGGGCAATCAAAGGTTCGGCTTTGCTGGCCGTCCTGTTATGCACCACCAAAGGATACCCTGCATCGAGGAGATTGTTAGCCAGCGGCAGACCTAGGCTGCCAAGTCCGATAAATCCGATCGTCTCGTTCATCATGTTTATCCTCCTGGAAATGTGAATGTTATAAACATTACGTTAACGTCACGTTTGCGGCAAAAAAAATTAATGCTGCTCTGCGTCCTTGAGCCATTGCTCAAAGCGGGCGATATGGGTCAGCAAATCGGTCCGGAATTGTTGTAACCCCTCGATCTTCTGATCCGTCTCTGCGAGGTGCTGCTTCAAGATGCCGAGCACTTTCTGTTTAGGTTGTACACCACTGGGGTCCATGAAATAGAGATCAATCACTTCCCTTATTTCCTCCAAGCTGAGCCCAAGCTTCTTTAATTGGTCGATTTTGCGCAGCCGGGCAACGGTCTCATCTGTATAGTAATGCTGCCCATTGCCTTCACGCTCGCCTGGAGGGATCAGCCCCATTTTTTCGTAATATCGAACCGTTCGCTGAGTAACCCCTGCTCGTTCCGATAAATCCCCTATGCGCATGCGATCCTTCATATCTTGCCCTCCAAACATGACGTTAACGTCGTGTTTATAAAATATCATCTTAATCCGGTTTTGTAAAGTGCGTACGCATATTGTGCCAGCTGCATCCCGTGCGGTATTGAGCAAAATGATCGCAAAACAAACGCAAAATAGGTCACAGGTTGCCTTTAACGGCGCATGAGACACCAAAGCTTATTCGTTCAGCCTTTATAAAAAGAAACAGGTTCTGCTTTGGACAACACAGCCCCCGCATTATACAATGAAGAAAACATCTTTCGAAATCACCTGACAGAAGACAGACCGCGTTTGGCGGGTTCGTATTCTTGGGAAGTCAGAATACAGGCGTCCATTTTGATGTTTACTGATTTCGTTAGGAGAAAAGATACAGGCGAGGGGAGAGTGCAGGATGAATTCCATGCAAACGGATCCGTTTATACGAAATAATCGGGAGGCTGAGATCGCGTCCAGGTCCGAGCGGCTTGCGGCAGTATTTGCGGAAAGGGCTGCGGAACATGACCGGGAAGGATCGTTCCCGTTTGAAAATTTTGCCGACCTGAAGGAGTCGGGTTATTTAAAGCTGACGGTGCCGGCGGAGTTTGGCGGTGAGGAAGCGTCGCTGTACGAAATGATCCTTGCCCAGGAACGGCTGGGAAAAGGGGACGGCTCAACGACGCTGGCGGTCGGGTGGCATGTGAGCCAGGTGCTGCAGATGCGCATCGGCCAGTCGTGGCCGCGCGAGCTGTATGCCGACTTCTGCAGGCAAATCGTCCGTGATGGGGCGATGATCAACCAGTTTGCCAGCGAACCGTCGACCGGCAGTCCGAGCCGGGGCGGCCGTCCGGGAACGAAAGCGGAGCGTACGGAAGGGGGCTGGCTGCTGACCGGCCGCAAAACGTTCAGCTCGCTCATCCCGGTGCTGGATCAGTTTACGGTCACTGCATTTGTGGAGGAAGAAGACAAGACCGGAACGTTTTTGGTGCGGAAGGGTCCGGGCGTCAGCATTGACGAAACGTGGAATACGATGGGCATGCGGGCGACCGGCAGCCACGACCTGGTGATGGAAGAGGTGTTCGTGCCGGACGGGGAAAGGATCGATAGTGAGGATCCTTTAGGAGGACAGCCGGCAGGTAAGATGTCCGATCACGGAGGGGCGCTGCTGCATATCCCGGCATGTTATATCGGTATCGCCTGGGCTGCCCGGGATTTTGCGGTGCGTTACGCCGCCAATTACCGGCCAAACAGCCTGCCGGGGCCCATTGCCGACCTGCCGCATATTCAGCAGAAGATCGGGGAGATGGAGTCCGAGCTGATCACCGCCCGCACGCTCATGTACAGTGCGGCGGACCGCTGGGACCGCCATCCGGAGCTGCGGCCGGGCATGAGGCCCGATCTCGGGCTCGTGAAGACGACGGCGACCCATGCGGCCCTGCGCATCGTCGATCTGGCGATGCGGATTGTGGGCGGGGCCAGCCTGTCGCGCCAGCTTCCGCTGGAGCGGATGTACCGCGACGTGCGGGCGGGTCTGCACAACCCGCCGATGGACGATACGGTCACATCGATGCTCGCCCGCCGGGCGATCGCGGACGTATCCGCAGCCGGAGAAGGAAGCACCGGAATCAACCGGTAGGATCGGCCCGTAGGCTCGTGCTCGTAGAATCGCAGGACTTCGAAACAGCATAAAAGGCAGTCGGAATGATTCCGGCTGCCTTTTTCTTTTTTTTGCGAGATTGAACTTCTACCCTCTAATGAACGGCAATGGGTGCCCTCCTCGATTTGAGGGGGCACCGGGTGATATGGAGCCGTTTTCGCAATATACGTCTATGTCTCAAGCAAGATCTCCCCGGTACGGGACAGATCATACCCTGCGATGCTCTGCAGCTCGCGGCGGAACTCCTCTGAACGTAAAATGCCCATCAGCGACTCGATCCAAGGCATATTTTCCGCCGATTTGAGCACGACCAGGTCGTAGCGTTCCTCGATCAGCGGGATAAAATCCACGCCGCCTACGATCGCTGCCGCTTTTTCGATGCCAACCCCGACATCAGCCTCCCCGGCGGCGACGGTGCCGGCGACTGCAATATGGTTGGTCTGCTCCTCGCCGTAGCCCAGCAGCTGATCCCGCCGGATTCCGTGCAGCCGCAGCTGTTCATCCAGCAGAACGCGGGCACCCGACCCTTTTTCGCGGTTGACGAGCCGCAGCCCCGTGCGGGACAGATCGGCCCAGCCTTTCAGCCCAAGGGGATTCCCCTTTTGGACATAGAGTCCCGCCTTTCGCGATAGCAGGTTGACGACCAGATACGGAAAGCCGACCAAAATCCGCCTAATGTACGGCAAATTGTATTCGCCGGTATCGCCGTCGAGCAGGTGGGTGCTCACGATGTCGGACTCTCCGCGGTACATCGCAATCAGGCTGTCCAGACTCCCGACATATGCGCGGAGGGGACGGATGCCGGGCGTATGCTTTTCCATATGCTTAACGAGAATGTCAAGGCTGATATCCTGCCCGGTAATGACTACCGAACGGGTTCCGCCGGCTCCGACAGCTGCGGGTTGAAAGGAAACCGGCTCCGGCGGAGCCGGGCGGTGTTCGGCCGCCTGCAGTCCTTTAGCCCTTTGCTTGTAGGCTTCCAAATCTGCGGCATCGACGCGCATTTGCTTGCCCACCCGATACGAAGGCAGCTCGCCTTTTTTGATCAGGTCGTAAACGGTGAGCTTGGATATTTTCAGGAGCTTGGCAATCTCCTCGGTCGTATACGAAATGTCGCTGGACATGAGCTTCCTCCTTGTACGTTTTATGTTTCGCTGAACGTTTCGTTATATGTTATCTTTCCATGTAATGGCTTAGGTCTGAACCTTGTGAACATAGTGTCTTCTATTGTATCACACCCGGATGTGAAAATTGTGCAATCCGTATTTACAACCTCGTGGCCCACTGGATATAATCAATTATATCTAATTATAACTAAATATAACGATTAAGGATTGGAGATTACGGATGATCAAAAGGGGTATGAAACTAGGTGTTTGGCTGATCCTCGCCGCCTTTGTTCTGATGCTGGCAGGCTGCGGATCGAATTCCGGTTCGGCTGCAGACCCGAAATCGGCCGACTCAGGCGCCGCTGCGGACACTTCTAATGGAGAGGCTGCGCAGCAAGTAGAACTGACCATCTCTGCTGCGGCCAGCATGACGGATGCGCTGCAGGAGATTCAAAAAGCGTACGAGGTGGAGCATACGAACGTCAAACTGAACTTTAACTTAGGCGCTTCGGGGGCGCTGCAGCAGCAGATCGAGCAGGGCGCACCGGCGGATCTGTTCCTGTCGGCTGCCGTGAAGAACATGAAGGCGCTGGAGGACAAGCAGCTCATCGATTCTTCGCATGAGAAAGACCTTCTCACCAATGAGCTTGTGGCTGTGGTGAACGCCAAAGAACCGGCCCAAGTCTCGGGCATGGAGGACCTGAAAGGAACCGGCTTGAAAAAAATCGCTATCGGCATTCCGGAAAGCGTTCCGGCAGGGAACTACGCCAAGGAAGCACTGACGAACGCCAAACTGTGGGACACGCTCCAGTCGAAGCTGGTGCAGGCCAAGGATGTGCGGCAGGTGCTGCAGTACGTGGAAACCGGCAATGCAGATGCGGGTTTTGTGTATAAAACGGATGCATTGACTTCGGATCAGGTCAAAGTGGCGTTTACTGTCGACCCGTCTGCCTATACGCCGATCGTTTACCCGGTCGGAATCGTTAAGGCGACGAAGCACAGCCAGGAGGCGGTGGATTTGTACGAGTACCTCCAGACGGATTCGGCCTTGGACATTTTTAAAAAATACGGATTTTCCGTGCCGCAGCAGGGTTAACAGATGATGGACTGGCAGGCGTTTTGGGATCCGGTCAGACTGTCCTTACAGGTTGCCTTGCTTTCGAGTCTGATCGTAATCATCCTGGGTACGGGAGCTGCCTGGTGGACGGCAAGGCATCATTTCCCGGGAAAAATCGTCTTGGAGACGCTGTTCATGCTGCCGCTGGTCCTGCCGCCGACTGTGGTGGGATTTCTGCTGCTGATGCTGCTTGGCCGCCGCAGTTGGGTGGGGCAGCTGATCGAATGGCTTTGGGATGCGCCGATTATATTTTCCTGGTGGGCCGCTGTTGTGGCGACCATCGTCGTGGCATTCCCGCTCGTCTATCAGACGATGAAGAACGGCTTTGCCGCCGTTGACCCGGATCTGGAAAAGGCGGCCCGCTCCGACGGGGCAGGTGAGTGGCGGGTGTTCCGTTCCATTACGCTGCCGCTCACTTACTCCTCGCTGCTGACCGCGCTTGTGCTCGGGTTTGCCAGGGCGCTCGGCGAGTTCGGCGCCACGCTTATGGTTGCCGGGAACATTCCCGGCAAGACGCAGACGGTGCCGACGGCCATTTACGTGGCGGTCGACGCCGGCAACATGCCGATGGCCTGGGCGTGGACGCTGGCGATCGTCGCGATGTCTTTTGTCATGCTACTGCTGACCGGAAGGAAAGCACCGGGAGCAGAGCGGCCGCGAGCGGGCACAGAGGTATCGAGGGAAAGCCGGGGATAACGGGAGAGTATTGGCATTGGGGCCGTTTGTTGATCATGCATCGATAAGAATATACAGCCCCAGGCAAAACAGTATAGCTGATATCAAATAGAGGACTGTTTTTCTCAGCCACCATGGAAAATGCTTATAGATCAACCCTGCAATAAAGCTGCAGATTATTGTTGCGATATTTCCTGATATCGTATCGGCAAGTGGCCATACATTCATCACATCCGTAACGCTGCCCTTAGATTTTCCACGTTTAATGGCAAGGCCAGATCTAATCGCCATAAACGATACAATCCATATAGGGACAACGAGTATAAGCTTCCACCACTTCATGTGCAATTCCCTTCTATGTAGCAGTATATATAAACGGGAGGATTACGCCGAGAGTAATGTTATGTACGGTATCTCGCCTAAAGTCCGTAGGTTATTGTATAGTATAAGGTCGCTATATGCCTATAGAAATAATCTGGAACAAGTCGGAGAATCAAGCATTCAGATGCATGGTTGCCAGCAACTATAGATGAACGAATTAGCTGGCCTAAACAAATAGCTGCAAAAGTGCACATCGCTTTGGGATTTGATTTTGGCCCATAAAGCGGCTTTAGGGCGAAGATAGGTATACTTGTGCTTGATGGATTTTGTCATACAAAAAAAGGGCTGTCCCCACGCCAGAATGGCGGGGACAGCCCTTTGTGATATCTACGGCAGGGCCATTTCTAAAAGGTCACACCTTACGGCAATGCCAAACCTAACCGGTAAATGTTATACCTGGCCAGTAACTTACACCTGCTCAATAATGAGCGGCACGACTTTGCCGGCGTTGACGTCGATCAGCCCGTGATCGGTGATTTTGAGGTACGGGCTTACCGGTAGCGAATGCGTCGCGATCGACATGATCGGGTTGTAGTGCTTGTACCCGAGCTCTTCCATCGCCTCGCGCACCTGCTGAACCGATTCGGCGGCCAGATCGAGCGGATCCTCGGTCAGGATGCCGCCGACCGGCAGGTGCATGTTGGCTTTAATCTCGCCGTCCAGGGTGACACAGAAGCCGCCCTGCTGGCGGATAACGGTGTTTGCGGCGAGGACCATGTCCTCTACGTTGTGGCCGATCACCAGCAGGTTGTGGTTGTCGTGGGAGTAGGTCGTCGCCACGGCGCCGCGCTGGATCGTATCGCCCGCGATTAAGCCGAACGCTTTTTGGCGTCCTTTGCCGTACCGTTCAAACGTGGCGATCATGCCGCAGCCGCTGTTCTCCCACAGCAGCCGGCCATTCGCGGCCGGCACGTCCACCTGGCTCTCCTTGGTGAAGGTCGAGCCGTCCTGGATCGTCATCACCCGGCACCGGTAGATGCCGTCCTCCACGCCGGCCGCCGCTTCAAAATCGGCGGCGCTCAGCTCGTCCAGCTGGACGCTGTGGTAGAAGTGCTCCGGGAACCGGTAGCCGCTCGACTGCGGCTCAAAGGCCTTGGCGGCGGAGTACACTTCCGCGCCGTTTTTGTACACCGATTCCAGCTTTAGCTCGGACAAATCCGAGATCAGCTGGAAGTCGGCGATTTTGCCCGGGGCGATGGAGCCCCGATCGTACATCCGCATGCGGCGGGACGGGGAGAAGGTCGCGGCGTAGATCGCCCGCTCCGGAGACATCCCCATGCCGATGGCCTTGCGGACGATCTGGTTCAGATGGCCACGGGCGCGGAACGAGTCCGCCATGACGTCGTCGGTCACGAAGCAGAAATGCTCGGAAACGTCGTGGCGGATCAGGTAGTCCATCACTTCCGGGGTCATCGACTTCTCCTGGATTTCAATGAACATGCCGGCCGCAATCCGCTCCTCCAGACCCTGCAGCGTCTGATGCGTATGGTCCGAGTTGACGCCGGCGTAAATGACGCGCTGCAGGTCCAGATCCAGCAGCTTCGGCACGTGGCCTTCGATGACGAGCTCAGGATAATGCGAGCGGATATGCTCCAGGATGCGGTTCGTTTTGCAGTCCGGGTCGGTAATGATGTCTACGTAGTTCATGATCTCGCCGAGGCAGATGACATCCCCCGTGGATAGGAGGGCATCCATGTCCTCGATTTCGATCGATCCGCCCGTCGTTTCCATCGAAGTGGACGGGACCGAGCTTGGAATGGCGTAGAACATGTCCACCGGACAGTTCCGGCTCGCCTTGATCATCTCGAGAACGCCATCGAGGCCGAACACGTTGGCCATCTCGTGCGGCTCGGGTACGATCGTGGTGACGCCGTTTCGCAGGAGACCCGCCGAGAAGGATTCAGGTGTCACCATCGTGCTTTCGATGTGCAAATGGATGTCGATGAAGCCGGGGACCATATAGAGTCCCTCCGCGTTAATGACCTGCTTGGCTTGGAACGTATCTTCGCCCCTCAGGCCGATATAGAAAAACTTGCCGTCCTTGACGGCGACGTTGTTGGTAGACCACTGCTTAAAGTAACTGTTGTACACCTTGGCTTGAAGAAATAGCAAATCTGCATGCATATGTTGTTCCCCCTATGGTTATTCGACAAGAACGAGCTTATCCGATGGAAACAACAGACGGATTTCCTGCCCGTTCGCATAGGGCTGCTGCATTTCCTGGTTGACCGTAAATTCCCCCAGCGGCGTATCGACGACGTATTGGTAGCTGCGTCCAAGATAAGTGCTGACTTTGACCTTGCCGGTCAGTACGTTGTCGCCGGGATTGATCTCCTGCAGCGTACCGGCAATGAGGTCGTCGGGACGGATGGCGCCCTTCATGGTGACAGGCATGCCATCGGCCTTGGCGGCATGGAAGTGGTAGTCTCCCTTGCGCAGGGTGAAGAAGGAGCCTTCGCCGTCCCGCTCGTCAAAATGGATGAAGTTGTTGAAGCCGATGAAGCGGGCGACGAATTCGGATTTCGGATATTGGAAAATGACCGACGGCTGATCCAGCTGCTCGATGATTCCTTTGTTCATGACGGCTACCCGGTCCGAAATGGAGAAGCACTCCTCCTGATCGTGGGATACGTACACGGTCGTGATGCCGAGCTCCTGCTGGATGCGGCGGATTTCCACGCGCATGTTTACCCTGAGGTTGGCGTCCAGATTGGAGAGCGGCTCATCGAACAGGAGCAGATCCGGCTCAATGACGAGGGCCCGTGCGATGGCGACGCGCTGCTTCTGGCCGCCGGAGAGCGCCTGCGGAAATCTTTTTTCAAATCCGCCGAGGTTGACGATCTCCAGCATGTTCATGACCCGCTTCTTGATCTCGTCTTCCTTGACTTTGCGCTGGCGCAATCCGAAGGCGACGTTGTCAAACACGGACAGGTGCGGGAACAAAGCGTAGCTCTGGAACACGAAGCCGAAATTCCGTTTGTTGATCGGCACGCGCGTATAGTCCTTGCCGCTGAATTTAAAGGCTCCGTCCGTCGCTTCGAGGAAGCCGGCGATGAGCCGAAGGGTGGTCGTTTTGCCGCATCCGCTGGGACCCAGCAGGGAGATCAGGTGGCCTTTCTCAATGGAAAGGTTGAAGTCTTTCAGAATATACTGCTGGTCATAGGCGACCGATACGTTTTCAAGTTGTAGTAGTGCCATCGTCTCACGCCTTTCGTTATTGTTTGGTGAAATAGGTTAGTCCGAGCAGCCTTTCGATGACGAACATGAACACGGCCGTGATCAGCATGAGCAGGACCGAGATGGCTGCGATGGTCGGGTCAAAATAGTTTTCGACGTAGGTCAGCATTTGGATCGGCAGCGTGCTGACGCCCGGACCGGTCATAAACAGCGAAATATCCACGTTGTTGAACGATTCGAGGAACGCGAGCAGCACCGAAGCGATGATGCCGGACTTAATGTTCGGCAGGACGACTTTGAAAAAGGTCGCAAGCCGGCTGGATCCAAGGCTGAGCGCCGCTTCCTCGACCGCGAAATCGAAGTTGGCGAGGCTGGAGCCGATGACCCGGATAATAAACGGCAGCATAATGATCGTATGGCCGATCAGGAGCGACGTATAAATCGGGAAGTGGAATGTGATAACGACATACTTGAGCAGCGTAAAGCCCAGCACGATCCCCGGAATGAGCAGGGGGGACAGGAACACCGCATTCAGCGTGTCTTTGCCCCGGAACGTCACCCGGTTCAAGGCGTAAGCGGCCGGAACGCCGAGCAGAATCGCAATCACGTTGCCGAGCAGTGAGACGATGATCGACGTTTTGAAGGTCGACATGAACATCTCCACGTCAAAAATATTCTGGTACCATTTCAGCGAAAAACCGGTCGGCGGAAATTTCAGCACCGTTCCCGGCTCGAAGGACGTCACCGCGATGATCAGGAGCGGCCCGAGCAGGAACAAGTAAACGATAAAGGAAAAGAGGGCGAGCCCTGGATTTTTGGTCTTCATAGTTCTACCCCTTCGGATTGAATTTGGCCGCTGCTTTATTCATCAGCCCGATGACGATGAACGTAATGATCATCATGATGGTGGCAATGGCCGAAGCCGCCTGCCAGTCATTCAGCGTAATGGCGTTCTGGTACAGGAAGGTCGCGACGACGCGCTTTTTCCCGCCCAGCAGGGCAGGCGTGGTGTAAGCGGTCAGGCTGCCCACGAACACGAGAATGCTGCCGACGATCAATCCCGGTATACTGAGCGGGATGACGATTTTGCGGAAAGCCGTCAGCTTGGACGCCCCCAGGCTCTGCGCCGCCCGGACCAAATCGTGGTCGATGGACTCCAGCACTCCGACCAGCGTAATGAGAATCAGGGGGAGGAACAGATGGACCAGACCGATAATCATCGCCGTCGGTGTATAGAGAATGCTGAGCGGATCGTGAATGATGCCCAGCTTGATCAGCACATTGTTGACCAGACCGTTTTTCCCGAGAATGATCATCCAGCTGAAGGAGCGGACGACCGAGCTCGTGAGCAGCGGGAAAATCGCCAGCGCCAGCAAAATGCCCTTTTTGCGCGGAGGCATCATGGACAAATAGTAGGCGACCGGGAATCCGATCAGGATGCACAGCAGGGTGGTCGCGACGCTGACGAGCAGCGTCGTTCCCAAAATATCAAGGAAATACGAGTCCTTGAAAAATTGCAAGTAGATGCCGAACGTGAAGCTCCCATCCTTGAACAGCGTCGAGCCGACCGTGAGGATCAGCGGAACGATCATGAACAAGGTCAGAAACAGCAGCCCGGGTGCGAGCAGCAGGTACAAGTATCGCTTTTTCATGAATGTAATCTCCTGTTATTGGTAGGATCCACCGCGCAGCACGGCGATAAAGCGGTTCAAAAAGGCGTCTGAATCGGCATCAAGGCATACGTCCAGGTTCGGCTGGCGCTGCAAACGGTTTTGGAAATCGCACACCGTCTGCCCGTCGCACAGCTCGCTCCGGGTCTCCACATCGACGTATAGACGCTCCGTCCGAACCAGCTCGGGCCAAATGGCGGCGCCGACCGCCAAAGGGTCGTGCATGGCGCAGGCCCGGACCCCGTTGCGCTCATAGTAGCGCTCCATGTAATCCGATGTGCTCTGGCGCACGTAACCCGCGATCTCCGAGGAGCCGAGCGCGTCGATATGCGCGCTGGTCAGCAGCGCTTTGCGCGTCACGTCGAGTCCGACCAGCGTCAGGGACGGGAATCCGGCCTGAAAGACCAGACGCGCCGCTTCCGGATCGACATGGATGTTGTATTCCGCTGTCGGTGTAATGTTGCCGTGCGTGCGGACCGCGCCGCCCATGACGACCAGCTCCTTGATATCGTGGACCAGGCCCGGATGCTTGGCGAGGGCCAGAGCCACATTCGTCAGCGGTCCGGTAGCGATGAGCGTGATTTCGCCGGGATAGCGCTTGGCCTGCTCTACGATGAAATCGGGCCCGAACGTATTCGGGTCGGTCCGGTCGGCAGGCTGCATGTCCAAGAGGGCGCCGCCCAATCCGTCCTCGCCGTGCACGCGGTGCTCAAACAGACGGTCCCGCAGGAGCGGCCGGGATGCCCCGGGATAGACCGAGATGGACGCCGGCGCCTTGATGAAGTCCAATATTTTGCAAGTGTTCCGGGTTGCAGTCGTAAGTGACACGTTGCCGTTGACTGTCGAGATCCCGAGCACGTCCAGCTCGCCGCTGCGGACAGCCAGCATAATTCCGAGCGCGTCGTCAATGCCGGTGTCGACATCCAGGATGGCTTTCTTCACATGGATTCCCCTTTCAAAATGAAGGATGTGCCGCCTTGTATCCAGGCAGCGGTGAATAAAAAGCAGGGGCGGGCAGCCCCTGCTGAATCATAACCCCGTAAGGCTGCTTATATTTACAAAAAAGGCTTGGCGTTACTTCGTCACTTCACGGTTGAAACGGTCCGTCCAGCTCTTCAGGTTTTTGTTGACGAACGCCATATCCAGCTTTTGCAGCTTCTCAACGACGCTGGAGCCGTACGTTACGGCAGCGGCTTCCTCTGCGCTGAGGCTGACATTGCGGTTGGCAGGAGAGTCGACCTTGGCTTTAGCCGCTTTTTCCTGAACTCCCTGGCTGAGCTGCCAGTTGATGAAGTCTTCGGCAAGTTCTTTGTTTTTGCTTCCTTTGACGACGTTCAGCGTATTGACGATGGCGTACGCACCTTCCGACGGCGTTACGAATTCGACGTTCGGGTCGGCCTTCTTCAGGTCGCCGAGATACATTTGCATGATCGGTCCTGCAGCGGCTTCGCCCTGCGTGAACATGTTGATGAACTCGGAAGTCTGGCTGTAGTATTTCACGACGCTCGGATTGAGCTCGGCCAGTTTGCCAAATGCCTTGTCTTCATTGAATTCCGTGCTTCCAGCTACCTTGGAAGCGGCGTCGACCATCATCGGACCGCTGGTGGACGTAATGCTCGGCATCGTCACTTTGCCTTTCAGCTCCGGCTTCCACAAGTCAGCCCAGGAGGATATCGTCGTTCCGGCTGCCTTCTGGTCATAAGCGATACCCAATTGGCCAATCGTGTAGGCCGGACCATAATCTTCGCCGTTTGGCGCTTTGGCGATATCATAGAGCGAGTCAAGATTGCTCAGCCGGCTGCGGTCGATCTTTTCGAAGGCTCCCGCTTCAATGCCCTGCTGTGCGTAGTAATCCGACAGATAGACGACATCGACGTCGGAGCTGCCCTGCAAAATTTTGCTCAGGCGGTCGGCGTTGTTGCCGGTCTCCAGGACGATTTTCACATTGTGCTCTTTTTCGAATGGGGCATACACTTCTTTATTGTAGAAATCCTCGGCAAATCCCCAGGTCGAAACGACCAGCTTTTTCTGGCCGCCGGACGATCCGCCGGAGCTGCTGTCTTCGCTGCCTCCGTTTCCGCATCCCGCAAGTACCAGCGCTGCCAGCGTACAAGTCATGAGTCCCTTAATCCATGGTTTCTTCACAATCGATTCACTCCTGTAATGGTTTATTTTTTATTTGTTTTTCTGCTGCAGGCCGTATGCCGGGCTTCCGCCGCCGGGAAATTTTTTTCTCTGCTGTATATGATTGTTCTTCCCTGCCGGACGGTTGTTGTATCCCCCTTTTGAATAGACATTTTGGCATGTCACAAGAAAAATCAAACAAATTCTATAACTAAATCTATAAACTAAAAAAGAAAAGCACTCTAGATAGAAGAAAATCTCTAACTAGAGCGCTTTTCAATGTAAACAAAGAATAGCGGCATCCGTTCTTGTTACGGTTCGGCCAGTCCTTAAGATAAATCAAAAGAAAAGGGCCGTGTCATTCAGGTTGTGACAATATGATGTTCGTGACTGCCCACTGCGTGGCGGGATCATAATCCCGAAGGAGAACCTCGATGTTCAGTCCCAGTTCCTCTTCCAGCCGAGATTTCAGCTTCTTCTTGTAAATCATCGACATGTAAAAATCGACCTCGTATTTCAAAGCCGGAACCTCGCCCTCGAGCACAGTGGAGCGGGGAGACCGACGGTGTCTCGCATACAAGGTAATCGCATCGGACTGAATGCTTGTCTTCAATAAAGAAGTACCAAAGCCGAACAGCTCCTTGGAAACTTCATTATATACCTGACTCAGCTTCTGCTTGAATTCGTTGGAATCTAAATGAACCATTGGTCACCTACAAACGGTTGATTATTTTGGTGATGAGGAGTTCAGATAGGTCTATATTACATAAAAAACGAGTTTTTTGCAAGACTATCGTTCGGGTTTTGTCGATTTTTGATGATAAATTAATGTCATAAATGATTTGAATTGAATCCATTCACGAACTTTCCAACCCATGTCAGGTTTGATTGGCTGTTCCGAAACGAAAAATACAGTTAAAAAAGCATCAATTATAATACGGCCAGCCGCTGGAATCCCAATACAGATCGCTGATTAGCAGCTTGGGAGCGCCATTCTCGGCTGCGCTGTAAGCGTGGCGTGCGATGATGCTGATGCCTTCGATGTCCTGTCCGCCAGGACCGGCCCAGGCGCTGTTTCCGCTGTCGATGACCGACGCGCCGCCGTTTTTCATGTCGGTTTCGTTTTTGTCAACGTAAGGCCCGAGAATGCTCTTCGAGCGATGAAATCGGGCTACGTGCCGTGCTTACTCAGCAAATTTTGAATCGATGGAAAAGAATGTTATTCTACCTGTACGCCAAAATTTCCATGTTTTGAAGGAGGTCATCCGATGAAAGCCATCAACAGTTCCGTGTCCGCCATTCTGCTGTGTGCCGCCGTTTCCGGCTGCTCCGCTGCGTCGGATGAACAACAAGGGCAAGGAAGCTCTGCTCATGACGGTGCAGTAACAGAAGGCTCTGCTGCTGACGTTCAAGCCCTGTTCACGAGCGAAGGCGAACGTCCGGAGAAAGCGATCGTACAGCTCATCAAGGAGGCCAAATCCTCGCTGGATATTGCCGTATACAGCATCAGCTACGAGCCGGTTGTGACGGCGATCATCGATGCGGCGGACCGAGGGGTTCAGGTACGGCTGATTACGGACCGGGCGCATGCGGAAGAAAAAGGGAAACAGAAGAAAGCGCTGAAGCGGATCCGGGAAGCCGGCGTTCCGGTCAAGGTGAATGCGCATGAAGGGAAGATGCATCTGAAAATGCTGATTGCGGATCAAAGCCGGGTGGAGGCTGGATCGATGAATTATTTGGAGTCCTCTGCCCAGGAAAATGACGACGTCGTGCTGATGATCAAGGATGCGGCCGTTGCCGCCAAATTTGAGCAGGCGTTCAGCCATCTGTGGGACGATGCCGGTCGTTTCACGGACTGGAGCGGGTGATATGTCAGAGGTCAGAACATTTTTTAAATTGTAACTTACTTTTTTACAGTTAGTATGATATGATAACTTCATAGTAAGTTGGAAATTTATACATACGGAGGCGAACAGCATGACGTCCTTTACAGACCTTGTCAAAGCAAGAAGATCCGCCAATAAATTCGACCCGAGCGTAACCATCAGCCCGCAGGAGCTGGACGACATGTTCAACCTCGTCAAATTTGCACCCTCGGCCTTCAACCTGCAGCACGCTCATTACGTTCCCGTCATCGATCAAACGAAGAAGGAACAGGTGCATGAAGCAGCATTCAAGCAGTACAAAGTGTTAACGAGCTCGGCCGTCATCGCCGTATTGGGCGATCTTGAAGCCTACCATAATGTGGGACCGATCAACGAAGGGCTGCTCAGCCTTGGCGTTATCGACCAGCGCGAATTTGAGGAAACGGTCAGCAGCGTAACAGACATGTATGAAAGCAGTGGCGACACGTTCAAGCGGGATGAGGCCATCCGGAACGCCAGCTTGTCCGCGATGCTGTTCATGCTGATCGCCAAGGACCGGGGCTGGGACACCTGTCCGATGATCGGATTTGATCCGGAAGCGCTGCGGAAGGTACTGAACATTCCGGACCGGTATGTGCCGGCCATGCTGATTACGATCGGCAAGGAGGATACGGGCAGACAGAGACCGCGCGGCTACCGGAAGCCGGTGGCGGAGTTTGTGACATACGACGGGTTTAACTGATTAAAAAAGAAGCGTCGGCTGTTCCAACGTTTTTTACGGTAAGTCATTGCTATCATTCATAAAGAAGTGTCAAGCCAAAGCCCTCTCCGGTATGCGGAAGGGCTTTTTCGTTTGCCATCCTTTGCTTATACACTGTCATTCCCTTGATGCAGACGGGGAGATCATATCGATAAAATGCCGCGCCGCCTGGGACAGGTGGTGCTCCTTCAGCCAGATCAAAGCATACGGCGATGACAAGTCCGGGTCCGCGATTCTCGCAATCTGGACATCATGGCTGGCATGAAGCTTTACGATCGTCTCAGGGACGACCGCTGCCCCAAAGCCGCTGGACACTAAAGATAGCAGCAGAGGAATGTCCGAGCATTCGGCGATGATTCGGGGCTCAAAACGGTGCTTCGCGCAGGCCATCAGGACGGTGTAGTGGACGCCGAGTCCTTCCGTGCTCGGAAGGATTAGGGGGTAGTTTCGAATCTGCTCAAGCGGGATCTCCGGAGCAAGAGGCTCAGGGATAAGCTGCCTGGATGACATCAAATAAAAGGGTTCTGTATTCAAATGAAGCACCGAGAATTCGTCCAGCGCAAGCGGAAGGCGGATGATCGCGAGCTCAAGCACCCTGCTCTTGACCATGCTGCACAGCTGGGCGGATTCGTTCTGCTGGATTTTGTAGGTGACCTGCGGATAGTTCTCCTTGAACCGCATCAGCGTATCGGGGAGGTCCACCGACGACAGGGTGTTGATGCCGATGCGGAGTACCCCTTTAAAACCGCTGCCGATCTCCTGAACCTCGGTTTTGGCTTCGTCCACCAGCTGCAGCAGCTTCAGGGCGTAGCTGTACAGTGCCTTGCCCGCTTCAGTCAGCTCCAGATGCTTGCCGCTCCGCTCCACAAGCGTCGATCCAAGCTCGTCCTCCAATGCTTTTAACTGCTGGCTCAGCGGAGGCTGTGACATGTGCAGCCTTCGGGCTGCGGCGGAAATCTGTTTTTCCTCTACGATGATCGTAAAATACCTCAGCTGCCTGACATCCATGGGTCATCCCTCCAGTCATTTCTGCTCAATGTATATATAAAACCTTTGTATTTCAAATATTATAAATATTTTTCATATATCAAATCCCATGTTAGCATACGGGATATGAGGCAGGGAAGTCTGCGCTTCTATCGCAGGACCACCAAAGGAGGAAGGGCTTGATGGAACATTCATCATTATGGCTGACCTATGTCCGGCTGGAGACCGGCTGGCGTTACGAAGGAGACGCTGTCAGCGGCACGGAAACCGCTTTGTACCATATCCGCATTTCGGAGGGGAGCATCGCCGAAATCCGGCCCGCGGACGGGTTGCCGGATGACGGCTTTCCCCAAACGGATATGGGCGGGGCGCTGATGCTTCCGGCGATGCGGGACATGCATATTCATTTGGACAAAACGTATTACGGCGGCCCATGGAAAGCACCGGGACCGGCGCCCAAAGGCATCTTTTCCCGGATCGAGGAGGAGGAGAAGCTGCTGCCCAAGCTGCTGCCGACGGCGCAGCATCGAGCGGAGCGGCTTATCGAGCTGCTGCTTGCGTCCGGGACGACGCATTTTCGCACCCACTGCAACATCGATCCGGTTGTCGGGCTGAACAATCTGGAAGCGACGCTGCGGGCGGCCGAGACCTATAAGGACCGCGCCACCTTCGAGATCGTGGCGTTTCCGCAGCACGGGCTGCTGCGCAGCCAAGCGGCCGGCCTGGTGCGGGAGGCGCTGCGCAGCGGGGCTTCCCTGACAGGCGGCGTCGACCCGGCCACCGTGGACGGCGATATTGAGAAGTCGCTGAACACAATGATGGAGCTCGCCGTAGAGGCGGACGCCGGGGTCGACCTACATCTGCACGATCCGGGCCACCTGGGCGTGTTTACGATCCAGCGCCTCGCGGATCTGACCGAGCAGGCCGGATGGCAGGGCAGAGTCACGGTCAGCCACGCACTGGCGCTGGCGGACATTCCGCCGGAGGAGGCGGCTGCGGCAGCTGCCCGGATGGCGAACCTTGGCATCTCGGTCACGTCGTCCGTACCGCTCGGGCGGACGATTCCGATCCCGATGCTGGCAAAGCAGGGGGTTCGGGTGGAGCTGGGGCATGACAGCATCACCGATCATTGGTCCCCGTTCGGCAAAGGGGACAGCCTGGAGAAGGCCGGAACGCTTGCCGAGCGTTTCGGCTGGGGCAGTGAGGCGGCGCTTGGAGCCAGCCTCGGCTTTGTGACTGGCGGACGGACCCCGCTGGACGGGGAAGGCCGCCAGGTGTGGCCGATGCCGGGGGACGAGGCCAGCGCCGTCTTTGTGGACGCCAGCTGCTCGGCGGAAGCCGTGGCAAGGCGGGCAGCGAGGAAAGCTCTGCTGCATCAGGGCAAGCCCGTTTTCGGTATGAAATAGACATGAGGGTGTAACTTCTTTTGAATTTTTTTCACCCCACAGAATGAACTAAATACAATTTGAAACTTTTAGTTCAATCTATAGAATAGAAAGGATGTTGATATCGATGCAATCAGCTCTTTGGCTTACCAACGTCCGCCTGGAGAGCGGACTCCAAACCGACAACGGCGTGGTGACCGGCACGGAAACAGAGCTGTGCCATCTCCTGATCCGGGACGGCAAGATCGCGGATAAAAATTCCGGCGAATCAGGCGATTACGGACGATCTGCCGCGGCTGGACGCCAAGTCGAATCTGGCACTTCCTTCTTTTATCGAGAAGCACTGCCATCTGGACAAGACGCTGCTCGGTTCCAAGTGGCGGCCGGTTACGCCGGCAAAGCATATTTTTGACCGGCTGGATGAGGAAAAGCGCCTGCATGCGGAGCATGCCGTTTCCATCGCCGAGCGGGCTTCCCTGTATCTGGAGACGGCGCTGCGATCCGGAGTCACTCACGTCCGGACCCATGTGGACATTTACCCGGAGGCCGGCCTCAAGCAGATGGAAGAGGTCCAGAAGGCGCTTCAGGCGTTCGATGGCAAGCTGACGTATGAAATCGTCGCTTTTCCGCAGCAGGGGCTCCTGCGCTCGCAGTCTGCCGAGCTGGTGCGGGAAGCGCTGCGCAGCGGGGCGTCGCTCGTCGGCGGGGTCGATCCGGCGACGGTCGATGGAGATGTGGAACAATCCCTGCGGACGATGGTGGAGCTTGCGGCCTCCGAAGGCGCGGGGATCGACCTGCATCTGCACGACCCGGATCATCTCGGGTTGTTTACGCTGAAGCGTCTGGCCAGCCTCACCCGGGATGCCGGTCTGGCGGGCAAGGTTGCTGTCAGCCATGCGTTCTGCCTCGGCGACATTTCCGCCGGGCAGGCCGAAGCAGCCGCAGACATGCTTGCGGAAGCCGGGATCGGCATCATCACGAGCGTGCCGATGAACCGCAAGTTTCCGCCCGTACGCCTGCTGCAAGGCAGGGGCGTATCCGTGTCGGTCGGCTGCGACAACGTCTTTGACGTATGGTCGCCGTTTGGCACCGGCGACATTCTCGAGCGCGCCGGCCGCCTCGCCGAAATCTCCGGCTGGGTGAACGAGCAGGCGCTCGCGCAGGGCCTGCAGTACATCACGGGCGGAGTAACGCCGCTTGATGCCGAAGGCCGCCAGGCTTGGCCGCGGATCGGCGACGAGGCGAGCCTTGCGCTGGTCGACGCGTCGTGCTCGGCCGAAGCGGTCGCCCGCAAATCACCCCGGGTGGCTACATTGTTCCGGGGGAACGTCGTGGCCGGAGCGCTGGACTGAAGCAGTAGGTCGGGCCGGTCCTTGCCGTGCGCTGGACTGACTGAAGCCAAATAGACAGCTGGGCTCTGCGGGCCGGGGGAAAAACACGAGAGCTGTCAGCCTCTGCGATGCAGGGTTGACGGCTTTTTTGTGCTTGCGGTTTGGCGCTTGAGGGGATCTGCGGACAGATGAGATGACTTCGCTTATCTAAATTAGGTCTTGCAACAATACGCGGCGTTTTCTATAATCAAGACAGTAATTAATGGAACTTTGTTTCATTGTATGAAACATATTATCGAGAAGGTACAGCAGGATGCAGGTCCGTGGTTCGATGCGAGGGCATGATCTAATGTTGCTAAAGGAGCGTGAAGCATGATGAGCAGTGACAGCAAGGCAAGATTTTCAAACCGGGTGGAGAACTACGTCAAGTACCGTCCAAGCTATCCTGCGGAGGCGGTGGATTACCTCTATTCCGTGGTCGGCATGACCGCCGATTCGGTGATTGCCGATATCGGTGCGGGCACCGGCATTTTCTCCAAGCTCCTGCTGGAGCGGGGCAGCAAGGTTATCGCCGTGGAGCCCAACGCAGCCATGCGGGAAGCGGCGGAGAAAGAGCTCGGCGGGTCGCCGAATTACCGCTCGCACGCCAGCGCTGCGGAAGATACCGGACTGCCTGCGGACGCGGTCGATTTCATCGTGTGCGCCCAATCGTTTCATTGGTTTGATCGTCCGGCCGCGCAGGCGGAGTTTCACCGGATCCTGAAGCCCGGCGGCAAAGCCGTCCTGATCTGGAACTCCCGGCTCACGAGCGGCACGCCTTTTCTGGAGGGATACGAGCAGCAGCTGCGTCTGTACAGCAACGATTATGAGAAAATGACCCACAAAAACATTTCCGGAGCGCAGCTGCAGCCGTTTTTCCGGGATGGAGGCATGCACACCGCGGTATTTGGCAACCGTCAGCTGTTTAATCTGGAAGAGCTGATAGGCAGGGCCATGTCGTCTTCCTATGTGCCGGCCGAGGGCGAGCCGAACCATGAGCGGATGAAGCAGGGGCTGCAGGAGCTGTTTGAGCAGACCCAGGTGGACGGGAAGGTCAGCTTCGATTACGAAACGGAATTGTTCTGGGGTGAAGTGTAGCGGAAGTTTCGTCCCGGCCCGGACAGCACAAAAGCCGTGGATGCCCTAGCTAATAGACGCAGGGCTCCGCGGCTTTTTGCGATATTTAGAGACTGTTCAAGATCATGAGAAAGTAATAAATATCTTAGTCAGGCTGAACCATTTCTGCTAGCAGGAAAGTCTCCCGCTGAACGCGAACGCGGGTCCGCCTCATGTAAACCCAGCTCGATGGCATATGGCTCCAAGTTTCAAGGATGCTTGCGGATAATCGAATCATCCTCTTCCATAAAGGGCCACGCCGGATATTCGATCGGCAGCCGGCTCACCTCATCCAGACGGGCCAGCTCGTCATCTGTCAGCACGATCCCGCTGGCTTCGAGGTTATCCTGCAGCTGATCCGGGCGCTTGGCGCCGACGATCACGCTGGTCACCGCCGGCTGGTTCAGCACCCAGGCGAGGGCGATGCGGGCCACTGTAGACTCGCGGGTTTTCGCGATGTCCTCCAGCACGTCGATGATGGAATAGGCTTTATCCACATCTACCGGCGGAAAAGCAAACTTGGTGTGCCGGTCCTCGCTGTTTCCGGTACGCGTGCGGGCGTATTTACCGGACAAGAAGCCGCCGGCAAGCGGGCTCCATACGAGCAGGCCCATGTTCTGATCCTTCAGGACGGGAATGATCTCCCTTTCGATGTCACGGCCGGCCAGCGAATAGTAGGACTGGCTGCTTTTGAAAGCGTGCAGGCCAAGTTCCCTGGAAATGCCCCGGGCTTTCATCAGCTCCCAGCCGGTCATATTGGAAGAGCCAATGTAGCGGACCTTTCCGCTGCGGACCAGGTCGTCCAGCGCCCGCAGCGTCTCTTCCCAATCGGTCAGCTGGTCCGGGTTATGGATCTGATACAGGTCAATGTAGTCCGTGCCGAGCCGTTTCAGGCTTTCCTCGACCTGGCGCATAATATGCAGTCTGGACAAGCCGAGGTCGTTCGGGCCGCTGCCCGTACGCCCCCTCACCTTGGTGGCGATGATGACGTCCTGCCGCTTCGCTCCAAGCGCTTTGCCGAGAATTTCCTCTGAGCGTCCGCCGGCGTAAATGTTGGAGGTATCAAAAAAGTTGACCCCCGCGTCGAGCGCCTGCCACACAAGCTGTGCAGCGTCCTGCTCTCCTAGCCCGCCGAAAACGCCCCATTGTCCGCCGCCGCCAAACGTCATGGCTCCCAGCCCGATCTCCGATACCAGCACACCTGTATTTCCCAACAAATTGTATTTCATTTTTTATCCCTCCAGGTTTTGTTTTAAGAGATCAGAATGTAAGCTTCAGTGGTCATACCATCTTGATCTCGCAAGAAAAACTTTCGCTAAACGCGGTCTGTCTTTTGCGAATGTACGTCGGTAGATGTTTTTGTTAAGAGATCAGAATGGCTTTTCAGTGGTCAAACATCCCGATCTCGCAAGAAAAACTTCCGCTAAACGCGGTCTGTCTTCTGTGAATGTACGTCGATGAATGTTATTGTTATATTGATGGAGACGGAGAAACCCGATCAAAGACGCAAAAGTGCGGGAATTTTTTTAAAAAAATTTATATTAAACGCAGGATAAATATAAAAAAGCCACGTTCTACGGGGAAGGAGATGTCATAATGCAGGATAGACCAGCACAGGAAAAGGGATGTGAACCGAAGCAAATACACACAGCCGTGAACCATTCCGCGATGACAGAAGACCAGGCCGGATACACGGATGCTGCAGGATGGAAGGCTAATGGCTGCCGGCCGGCGATCACGCCGGAAATGCTGTGGGATCAATATCACGAGCCGATTTCCGCTTTCGTCGCGCGCCGGACGAATCGCCACCCCGATACCGAAGATATCGTGCAGACGGTCTTCATGAAGGCTTACCTGCATCTGCCGGAACTGCAGGACCCGGATCGGCTTCGGGCCTGGCTGTATCAGATTGCCCGGAATGCGGTGACAGATCACTTCCGCAAGGAGAGACGGATGGATGAACTTCCGGAGCAGCTGCCAAGCGTTGCGGAAGAGGACAGCGAAGACTACTCGCAGGAGGCGATCTGCGGGATGAAAGGCGTTATTCCTTACCTGCCGGATAAGTACCGGGAGGCGGTTGAGCTCTCCGAACTGAAAGGGATGTCGCAGAAGGAACTGAGCGAGAAGCTTGGCATTTCCTATTCGGGCGCCAAATCCAGGGTTCAACGGGGCCGGGAAATGGTGCGGGAATTGATGAATAGCTGCTGCACGATCCAGACCGACGGCTACGGCCGCATCATTGATTACCGTGTGAATTTGCCCAAACCGGTCGTCTACGGAAGGGTTGCCAAGAAGCCGGCACGGCGAAAAGCATCGACCCGGGCGGAGCGTAAACATATTTGAGTGGGTCAGCGAATGTTGTTATTCCTTTCATTTGTAAGGAACACGTCACAATAATGAGTGGCGTGTTTTTTGATTTGAAGGGATATTTTACCATGGTGTCGAATCATACAAGGATTTGCCTAAATATGACATGACAAAGAGGGGTTATGAACTTGAATGTAACATGGAAAAGAAGGCTGTCCACGATTGCGCTGGGCGCCTTGATGATGGGTGCCGTCCCGACTTTCGGCCATCAGACGGCTTTTGCCGACGGGGCTCAGCAGTTGCAGATTAAAGACATCGCCGGCAAAAATACGTATCTGATGAGTGACGGCTCGATGTGGTCTATGGTCGACGGAAACCGGACCATCTATACGAAAGGCTCGGTCGAAGAGATTTCGGGGAACGTATACGAAGGCCTGGGCATTACGCGTGACGGCCGGTTGGTTGAATGGGATATCGGCATGAAGCCGCATGTGGTTGAGGGGAAAAGCGGAATCAAGCAGGTGTCCGGGCCGTACCGGCTTCAGGCCGATGGTACCGTCTGGGCCGGTGATAGCAAGCTGAAGAATCTTAGCGGCATAACGCTGATTGGCTACGGGGAGAAGGATTTTGCCGCATTGACACAGAGCGGAGAGCTGTTGTTCAAGGATCCGTACAAGACCGATCAATACAAAAAAGTCGGAACCGTAAACAATGCCGGATCGGTCAAGTCGATGGCCGTGCATGATGACCGCGTCGCTCTGCTGTACACAGGTGGAGAAGTCGTGGTCTATCAAATGTCGAACTTTGACGACAATGGCCGGGTTATCCCGGTAACCATTGCTACTGATGCGATACATATTTCTTATGTTTCCGCAGAACCAACCGACGTGCTGATCGTGACTCGCAAGGATGGAACCGTATGGCAGACGGGAGAATACTCCAACCGCTGGAAATTGACCACGCAGGTTCAGGGGCTGAGCAACGTGGTCAAGACGGCGGTAGATGCGTATAAGGATGACTTGGCCGAAGGCATTTACGCGCAGCGTGCCGACGGGACATGGGTCATCAGCAAGGACGGCGAGGTCCAGCCGGTGGAGGTGCCTGCCGTTAAGGCGGTGTCCATGTCCGTCTCCGATAAGAGGCCGTATGTTGGCGATACGGTACAGGTCGATATTCAAGAGACGTATACCAACGGGGCCAAACTGAAGGTGCCTCTGAAGGAAGCGCAGCTTGACATGGACAAGCCTTACCTGCTGAAAGTGCAGCCTGACGGCAAGCTGAAAGCGGCCGGCGTAGGCGAGACGAAGCTGACGGTGACTTCTGGCAGCGTCTCCACCAGCGTAACGGTGACGGTCAGCCTCCGCGATCCGTTGAAATATGCCAAACAGGTCAAGGGAACCGTATATCTTCCAGCCAAGACGGTGTTCAAGGCGCTGGGAGGTACGGCTGAGGTATCGGGCGGTACTTGGAACGCTGCTCTCGGGGATGCGAAGCTGTCATTTAAGGCCGGCAGTCAGGCAGCCCAATTTAACGGCAGTAATCTGACATTAAAAGCATCGCCAATCATCGACAAAGGCGAAACGTACATTCCTGCCTCCCTGCTTGCCGATACGCTGGGTGCCAAGGTAACCTGGGATGCCAAATGGCGGCAGGCCGAAGTTGCACTCGGTCAGGGCAAGATGACGATCGTCTCTCAAGACACTGCAGGCTTGATTAAGAAAGCAATGCAGGGCAGTCTGGCCAAATTCATCGGGAAAACGTATTGGGTGAACGACTTTGATGGCTGGGAACGGTTCTCCAAAGTCACGGTGACGGATGTTCTTCCAACGGACACGGGAAGCTTTGTCGTTGTTTTCAAATCGGCTGCTGGAAAAACGCTGAAGAGCTACGCCATGAATACCTCGGAAGTGACGCAGTTGTTTGCCGACTCGACGTACTTTTTGAAATATGATCCCTATACAAAGTATAAATGGTCATCTTCGGTCTGGAGCCAGATCAAGGCGGGCAACGTAACGCTTGGCATGACCAAGGAGCAGGTGCTGCTGTCCTGGGGAAATCCCGCCGCTAAAGATATCCAGTCCGTGAACGGAACGAAGATCGAGACCTGGGGCTGGTCCAATTACGATGTTGTCTCTTTCATCGATGGCAAGGTTACATTAATAATCATGTAACGGCTGGAACAGCAATCATTTGAGCCGCCAGTCCATTTACATAAACCGGAGCCGGGCACACCGGCGTCCGGGTTTTTTTAGATCGTGTCACAGGAAAAATAAACTGCGGCTTGCCATGAAAAAAGTGCCGTGCTACAATACTGACTGAACGTTCGGTATATATATGTATTGGAGTGAGCGTCATGAACCAGAAGCAGCTGCAAAGCGAACAGACCAAGAGGAAGATTGCAGATGCCGCCCGCGCGCTGTTTGTTCAAAAGGGTTATAAGGCGACTTCGATCGAAGATATCGTGGCCGCGACCGGGAGCAGCAAAGGCAACATCTACTATCACTTCAAGAGCAAAGAAGGATTATTCCTTCACCTGCTCGAAGAGTGGGACCGCGAATGGGAACTGAACTGGGAGCAAAACGAGCACTTGTATAAAACCACTACCGAGAAGCTGTATGCCGTGGCGGAACAGTTGGCGGCTGACGACTTGAACCATCCGCTCACGAAGGCAGCCGATGAATTTTTTCATAACGAAGAAAAGACATCCGAAGTGGAATCCCGTATGGCCGAGATGAAGGTCAAGCATTTGGCGTTTAATCAGAACCTGCTGCAGGAAGGAATCGACCGCGGCGAATTCATGCCGGGCGATGCCGAGCGGCTCGCGGCCGTGCTGGAAGCGATTTTTTTCGGCGCCAATCAGCTGTCACGCAGATTAAATCCTGAGAAGACGACCCTGCTGTACCGGGATGCCGTCACTGTTTTTTTGAACGGAGTGGCGACGGATAAGCAAGTAAAAGAACGATAGCGGAGAATGGTCTTCGTTATCTCACGCCATAATACATAACGAACGTTCAGTATAAATGCTGAATTTGCTTACGGAGGCTTTTTTATGTCGCTGCTAGTTAGAAACCGGGGAGCCATTCTGCTCCTCATGCTCAACAACTTCATTATTTTTACGGGCATTGGACTTATCATTCCAATTATGCCGAGTTATATGAATCTGCTGCACATTAACGGAAGCGTGCTGGGCCTGCTGGTCGCGGCCTTTTCCATTACGCAGCTCGTCTTTTCGCCGATCGCCGGAAGGCTGTCGGACTCCATCGGCCGCAAAAAGGTCATCCTGGCCGGACTGCTGCTGTTCGCCGTGTCGGAATGGTTGTTCGGCGCATCCAGCACGCTGCCTTTTCTGTTCCTGGCGAGAATGCTGGGCGGGGTGAGTGCGGCTCTGGTTATGCCGGCCGTCATGGCCTATACCGCTGACGTCACAAGTGAGGAAGAGCGCGGGAAAGGGATGGGCTTCATCAACGCTGCCATCACGACCGGTTTTATCATCGGACCCGGCATCGGCGGATATCTTGCCGAATATGGCATTCGGGTTCCTTTCTACGCTGCCGCGGTCGGCGGGCTGCTGGCCATGGCGGTTACCGCGTTCTTCCTGCGTGAGGTGCCGAAGGCCGCGCAGACCAGTGACGGATCGGATACCAAGATGGCACCGGCCGGATTGCTGCGCCAGCTGGCAGGTGCCTACCGGGCCCCTTATTTTATCAGTCTGATCGTCGTGTTTGTCGCTTCGTTCGGACTCGCCAATTTCGAGACGGTGTTTGGGCTGTTTGTCGATCATAAATTCGGCTTTACGCCTAAGGATATCGCCTTTATCATTACGTTTGGCTCGGTCTGCGGGGCGGTGGTGCAGATAACCATCTTCGGCTGGATCCTGAACCGGTTCGGAGAGAAAAGAGTCATCACGCTCAGCATTTTCGTATCGATCCTCTTTATTATTTTCACGCTGCTTGTGCATACGTTCTGGCTTATGGTCGCCGTGACCTTCGTTCTGTTTCTGGCGATGGATATTTTGCGCCCGGCCATCGGGACGCAGATGTCCAAGTTTGCCAATGAGGAGCAGGGTTATGTGGCGGGGCTGAACTCCGCGTTTACGAGCCTTGGCAACATTATCGGCCCGATCATTGCGGGGGCGCTGTTTGACATGAATGTGAATTATCCGTACATTCTCGCAAGCATCGTGCTGGTGTTTGGATTCCTGCTGTCCTTCAAGTCCCGGGAAACGCAGTATGAGCTGGAGTCCAGATCGGTGCGTTAATTCAGAAACAGGTTAGAATGATGTATAAATAAACACCGGAATATTATGATGAAAAATCCTCCGAGCCCTATGGGGCACGGAGGATTTTTTTTGCGTCTATTAGCGGAATAAAGCCGCAAGTCATGGCCATGGTCCCTGTGAATCCGCGACGGCTTTAAGCTTGCGGACAGACAACGGCCATCCGTAAGCAGGCAGCCACTCGCCGCATCAGCTTGTCGGGGCAAGGTTGCGCAGCAGCGGGTGCAGTCCGGGCAGCGCTTCGCACTGCCGGATCGTTTCCGCCGCGAGACCGGCGATTTCCCGGGCACCCCGGTCCGAAAAGTGCGTGTCGTCGTCGGTCCCATCGGGATAATTGGGATGTGACCCGGCAGGCAGATGCATAAACAGATGCTTCGACTCCTCCTGGCCCATCCGGTGATACAGCTGCTGGGAAGCTGCAAACAGGTCGAGCAGCGGCGCGCCGGTCTCCCGGGCGGTTTCGCGCATCGCCTCGGGGTAAGGACCGACAGCGTCGGGATCCGGCAGTCCCTCCGCCGTAAAACGGCGGCGGCTGACGGAAGTCAGCAGGACGGGGATGGCGCCGCGCGAGCGGGACGATTCGATAAACCGCTTCAGGTTGGTGCGGTATTCCCCGCCGGGAGCAGGATCCGCGAAGCGCGAAGGATCTTCCTGCTTCTGATCGTTGTGGCCGAACTGGATGAACACGTAGTCGCCGGGCTGAAGCTCGTTCTCCACGGCGGCCCAGCGGCCCTCGGCGATAAAAGAGCGGGTGCTGCGCCCGTTGATCGCCCGGTTGTCTACCCGGATCGCCGGATCCAGGTGCTGCTGGAGGTATTCGCCCCAGCCGGTCATGGGCTTCTCGATGGCGCCCTTCAGGGCGGCCGTGGAATCGCCGACGATATACAGCGTCATGGTCATAGTACGGAGTCCTCCCTTTCTTTTACCAGAGAACAAAAAGTGGTCTGATGGCATGGCTCGGGGTGTTATCGCCCAGCATTGCCTCACGCTCATGCTTAGGAGCGCAGCGCTTCGGGAATGCCGAGCTCCTTGAAGCCGAAATACCGCTCCGCGTTGCCGTAGGCGATATCTTCCACGATTTGTCCGAGCAGGACTTCATCGTCAGGCGCTTCCCCGCGCTCGGCCCACTCGCCGATCAGCTCGCACAGCACGCGGCGGAAGTATTCGTGCCGGGTATAGGAAAGGAAGCTGCGGGAGTCGGTCAGCATGCCGACGAAGTTGGCCAGCAGGCTGTTGTCGGCGAGCAGGGTGAGCTGATGACGCATGCCGCTGCGCGTGTCGTTGTACCACCATCCGGAACCGAGCTGGAATTTGCCAGCCGTATCCTTTTGATAACAGCCCATCAGGGTCAGCAGGACGGGATAATCGTTCGGGTTGAGCGAATACAGAATCGTCTTCGGCAGGCCCTGGCCGCATTCAGCACGGTCGAGCAGCCGGGACAGCGGGCCGGCCAGCGGCAGGTCGTTCAGGGCGTCATAGCCGGTGTCAGGCCCCAGACGCTTGAACATCGGCGTATTGTTGTTGCGGAAGGCATGGATATGCAGCTGCATCGTCCAATTTTTGCTGTGGTACAATCCGATCAGCGCGCTCAGCAGCTCCGTGCGGTAAACGGTGATTTCCTCCAGGGAGAGCGTCTCACCGGCCACCCTTTTCGCAAAAATGCGCTCCAGCTCTTCCGCACTGCCCTCATGATAGCGCAGCACGTCGATCGCATGGTCCGAGAGCCGGCAGTCCTGCTCATGGAAAAAGTCGATCCGCTGCTTCAGGGCGTCCAGCAGTTCGGCATACGTCGTGACCTGCTGGTCTGCGGCTTGCGCAAGGCGCTCCAGCCAATCGGTAAAACCGGGAGCGTCGATGTTCAGCGCCTTATCGGGGCGGAAGGCCGGGAACACGCGGAAGCCGGTATCCTCTTTTTTCAGCAGCTGGTGATATTCCAACGAATCGGCAGGATCATCGGTCGTGCAGACGACCTTGACGCCAGAGTTCTTGATGATGTTCCGCCGCCGGAAGTCATCCGTCGCCAGTTTGGCGTTCACCTGTTCCCAAATCCGCGGGGCGGATTCTTCGTTCAGCAGCTCGGTAATGCCGAAGAAGCGGCGCAGCTCCAGATGGGTCCAGCTGTACAGCGGATTGCCGACCGTTTTCGGGACGGTCCGGGCCCATGCCAGAAACTTGTCGTAATCGGAAGCGTCGCCAGTTATATGGGATTCCGGGATGCCGTTCGCCCGCATTAACCGCCATTTGTAATGGTCCCCGGCGAGCCAGGCTTCGGTCAGGTTGCGGAAGTTCTGGTTGTCATAGATTTCCTTGGGGTCGAGGTGGCAGTGATAGTCGATGATCGGCATGTCTTTGGCATGCTGATGAAACAGCTTGCGGGCGGTATCGGTCGTCAGCAGAAAATCGTCGTTCAAGAACATGGTCCACAGCTCCTTTGGATAAAATCGAAATGGATTTAATCGTCCAGTGACATCACAGGGTAACCCCGGTTTTAAAAATAGCCAGCTCCCGTACGTCGTTTTGCTCGTTCCGCGTTTGTTGGCCGCTCGCCACCTGGATCAGGTAGGCGATGAATTCCTCCAGCACTTCCTGCATCGGACGGTCGAGCAGTGAGCCGGCGTTAAAATCCATCCAGTGCTTCTTCTTGTTGTAGAGGTCATGGTTGGTGGCGATTTTGACGGTCGGGACGAAGCTGCCAAACGGCGTGCCCCGTCCGGTCGTGAACAGCACGAGCTGACAGTCCGCGGCGGCGAGAGCGGAGGACGCAACCAGATCGTTGCCCGGCGCCTGCAGCAGGCTGAGGCCCTTCTTGCGCAGCTTCTCGCCGTACTGCAGCACGTCGACGACCGGGGCGGTGCCGGCCTTTTGCGTACAGCCGAGCGATTTGTCCTCCAGCGTGCTGATGCCGCCGGCCTTATTGCCTGGGGACGGATTCTCGTACACTGGCTCTCCGTAGGACATGAAATACTGCTTGAAATCGTTGATCAGCGAGGTGATGCTTTCGAATACCTCGCGGTTTTCGGCACGGGCCATCAGCATGCGCTCGGCGCCGAACATCTCAGGCACCTCGGTCAGGATCGTGGATCCGCCCTGCGAGATAAGAAAATCGGAGAAGGCGCCGAGCAGCGGGTTGGCCGTAATGCCGGAGAAGCCGTCGGAGCCGCCGCATTTGAGGCCGACGTTCAGCTCGCTGAGCGGGATCGGCTCGCGCTTGTCGAGGCTTGCGGCTTCATACAGCTCTTCGAGCAGGGCCATGCCGGCTTCGACCTCGTCACCGACCTCCTGCGCCACGAGGAATTTGACGCGGGACTCGTCGTAGTCTCCGAGCAGTTCACGGAACTCGGTGACGATGTTGTTCTCGCACCCGAGACCGAACACGAGCACGCCGCCGGCATTGGGATGATGGACCGCGTCCAGCAGGATGCTGCGGGTCTGGCGATGGTCGTCGCCCAGCTGCGAGCAGCCGTACGGGTGCTTCAGGATCGTGACGTTGTCAAAGGGACCGAGGTCCGGGTGGACGGCCTTGAATTCCTGTAGGATCAGCTCGGCCACGCCGTTCACGCAGCCGACGGTCGGGACGATGTACAGGTCGTTGCGGATCCCTGCCTTGCCATTGGCCCGCCGGTACCCTTCAAAGGTGAGGCCCCGGTTCGGGTAGGAAATCGGATGAAGGTCCGGCTGGTATTCGTACTCTTCCTCACCGTCCAGGTTGGTCCGGAGATTATGCGTGTGCACCCAATCGCCAGGAGCGATCGCGGAAACCGCATGGCCGATCGGATACCCGTATTTGATCACCATATCGCCTGGGGGAATCGCCGTCAGGGCGATTTTGTGGCCTTGCGGAATTTCCTGGGCGGACTCCAGCTTCACGCCGTCCACTTCCAGCGGTTCCCCGGCTTGAATCGGCCGGAGGGCAACGGCGACGCTGTCCCGCGGGTTCAGTTTCATCAATGATTTCATGTCAATCCTCCTCAGGTCAGTTGATGGAGCGAGGCCCGGACGCCTTCGCGTTCCAGCAGGCCGATATGCTCCCTAAGCAGTGCTTCAAGACCCGGAACTGCCGTTAAATCCATGCCCCACAGCCGTTCTTCCTTCAGAATGCCGGTAACGAACGATTCATGGTCGGTCCAGTTCCGATCGAATGCCTCCAGCACTTCCGGCACATCGCGGCGGGCGACCTGGTCGCCGCGGTAGGTTAGGAGGAGTGCGGCGAAGGAGAGGACGAGCAGGCGGGGAAGCTTCCCCTGGGCCTGCTGATAACGGATCAGCACCGGCAGCAGGCGGGCCGTGAATTTCGAAATGCTGTTCAGCGAGATCGATGCCAGCTCATGCCGGATCAGCGGGTTGTTGAACCGCTCGCGGATAGCCGCCGCGTATTCGAGCAGCTCGGCCCGCGGCAGCTTCAGCACCGGCAGGATTTCGTCTTCCATCAGCTCCTCGACGAAGCGGCCCAAATCGCTATCCTTCATCACGTCCTCGACCGTTTCAAGCCCGGCAAGGAGGCCCAGGGGCACCATGGCCGTATGCGGGCCGTTGAGAAGGTGAACCTTGCGCTCGCGGTAAGGCGACAGGTCATCCGTGACGATGACGTTCAGCCCGGCTTCGGCAAGCGGAAGCTTCTCCCGCAGCCACGCCGGCCCTTCGATCACCCACAGATGATAGGGCTCGGCACTGACCATGAAGGGGTCTTCATAGCCGAGCTTCTGCTCCAGGTCGTCTGCCTGATCCCGCGGGTACCCCGGAACGATGCGGTCAACCAGGCAGGAGCAGAATGTGTTGGCGTCCGTGACCCAGGCGGCAAACGCATCGCCAAGCTGCCAGTCGGCGGCATGCTGCAGCACGAAGCGGCGCAGCTTCTCGCCGCTGTCCTCGATCAGCTCGCAGGGGAGGATGATAAAGCCGGCTTTGCCGAGCTGGAACCGCCTGTAGAGCAGCTCCGTCAATTTGGCGGGAAAGCTGGAATGCGGAGCGTCCTCCCGGCGCAGGCCGGCCTCATACACAATGCCGGCTTCGGTCGTGTTGGAAGTGATGAACTCGAGTTCGTCCTGTTCGGCCAGTTTCAAGTACGTCTCATAATCCGTATAGGGATTGATGACCCGGCTGACGGTGGCGATAACTTCGCTCGAATTGACCAGCTGCCCTTGAAGCCGCCCTTTAAGCAGTACGGTGTATAAGCCGTCCTGCTCCATGAGCGAAGTGCTCTTGCCGTGCGCGGTCGGCTGCACGACGACGGCGCTTCCGTTAAACAATCCCTTCAGATTCATCTGCTGCATCTGCCAGTTCACGAAAGCCCGCATAAAGTTGCCGCCGCCAAACTGGATCATGCGCTCGGGCAGGGCGGGGAGATCGGGAAACAGGCTGCGGGAAAGACGTGGTGTCATACGTATTTCATGCCTCCTTTAGAGATGATGGATATTATGCACACGTTAACATTTTGGCGTAAAAAAATCATGTTTGAATTATCGTCCTCGAAAAAAACGAGGGCATTACAGCTGCCCCTCCTAGGTGACAGCCGCAACGCTTTGCCGCATGATCAGCTCTGTCTGGACAAACAGCTGTTCCGGCGCCGAGTCCGGCTGCTCGAGCCGCTCGATCAGCTTGATGGTGCCGAGCTTGCTGATATCGGCAATCGGCTTGCGGATCGTTGTCAACGGCGGGTACGTATACTGCGAGAACAAAATATCGTCGAACCCGATCAGCGACAGCTGTCCGGGAAGCGCGACGCCCCGCGCGTAGCAGGCATTCAGCGCGCCGATGGCCATATCGTCATTCGAGCAGAAGACCAGGGTCGGCGGATCGGACAGAGAGAGCAGCGACATCATGGCGTTATAGCCGCTTTCGACCCCGTAGTCCCCGGCGGTGAAATAGTCCGGAACCAGCGGGAGGCGGTGGGCGATCAGACTGTCCATGAATCCCTGCTTCCGCTCCGTTGTCGACTTGAAGCCGGCCTTGCCTTCGATGATGGCGATCTTCCGGTGACCGAGGCCAATGCCATAATCCAGCGCCTCCCGGACGCCTTCGCGGTCATTGGCGACCACGTTCAGAATGCCGGGGTCATCCAGCTGGCGGTTCAGGACGACGAAGGGGATGCCGCTCTGCTTCAGGTGATAGATGAAAGCGTTGTCCGCTTCGCTCTGGCTCATGACGAGCACGCCGTCGAAACGCCTTGGCGTTATAGCATCATAGTGCCGGATGCTGTCGATCCCGTGGACGGTCAGGCTATAGTTCTCGTCGAGCACCTGATGAATGCCCTTGATGGCGTCCACGAGAAAGCTGGCCGAAGTTCCCTGGTCGATGCTGGAGAAGAACAGGCCGATCGTGTAGGACTTCTTCATCACCAGGCTCTTGGCGCTGTAATTGGGAATGTAGTTGAGTTCGGCGGCGATGCGTTCAATGCGGTCGCGGGTTTCCTTCTTGATGAGCGGGTTGCCGTTCAGCGCCCTGGAAACAGTTGTATGCGATACCCCCGCAACGCGCGCGATGTCTTTAATCGTAATCATATGACCTCGTGGACATGAAATATTTGTTAACGGTTTCAGTTTAAGTTCAGACAGGGTTCAAGTCAATATGATTCCGGAAAAATGCACACGTGAATCATATTGTCAACCCAATCATGAAAACGCTATAATTGGAAACAAGAACGGGCTAAAGGAGCATCACAATGAAAAAAGGCCGCATGTTTTATAAAACGTTTATTCCCATTCTGGTCCTTGGGATCGGACTCGTCGTCAGTTTTGGCAGCTACATTTATATCAATACGACCCACTCGGTGATCGACCGGGTGGCGGGCAGCAAGCAGAGCTTTATTACCCAGACCAAAAATTCGCTTGAGCAGAAAATCCAGACGATCGAATACGCCTTTAATACATACAGCACGACGAGCTCGTTTGATGCCGTCGTAAAAAGGCCGATCACGGAACAGGATTTCGAAGAATACCGGAACGTCAATACACAGCTGAACTATATCGCCACGATGGGCCTGGAAGGGACCGAGTATTCGCTCATCAGCCTCGTGCAGAATTGGCAGATTACGAGCGGAAAGCTGTCCTATTTGACGGATGCCGACCGACGCAAACTGTACGAGGCCTACATCGATAACAAAGACAAAGGGCTGTTCTGGATCAAAACGGATGACGGCATCCGTTTCGTGAACACGCTGCCGGTCTTTTCCAAGCAAAAGCAGGCGATCGCCCTGTCGGATATTTCCCGGTCCACCCTCGACCGGATCCTGAAGACCGAGGACAATGCGCCGGTCATTATTTTGAACAAACAGGGTGAGTTGATGTACGAGACCGATCCTGACAAGCAGCTGCTGTCCGCTGACCAGCTTGGACGCATCGTCCAGTCGGCCGGGGAAGATCACCGGGCCGGCAGGCTGAAGGTAACGGCATCCGGGCGCCAGTCGGCTGAAGCGATTTATGCAAAATCCAGCTACAACAATTGGATCTATGTGACGCTGCTGGACCAGAAGGAAATTTCCGGCGCGCTCAAGACGACCAAATACGGAATCATGCTGATGGTGGCCGTCATTACGCTGCTGATCATCGTGGTGGCTTACGGCATCTCCGTTTATTTCACAAAGCCGATCCGCCAAATCCAGCGCAGCCTGCCGCGCAGCTCCCATTTGCCGTACAAGAACGAAATCGAAGGCATCCTTCATTCCATCGACACGATCGTCACCGAGAAGGAAAACCTGGAAAGCATGATGGAAGCCGAGCTGCCCCAGCTGGAAACGCAGCTGATCCTGAACCTGTTCCGGAACCGGGTGTCCCCGGAGGAACTGGAGCGGATGCTGCCGCGGTTCGGGTATCCGGAACTGACGCAGCCGTCGTTCGTCGCGATGCTGATTCAGATGGACAGTTACGGCGGCCGGGAGGCGTCGGACCGGGATATGCTCCTGCTTGCCATCAACAAAATGGTCGAGGAAGTCGTGCCGAAGGAAGGGCGCATGCTGCCGATTATTTTAAACGACAACACGCAGGCGACCATCCTGACGTTTACAGACCAGGAGGAGCAGGAGATTCGCAGGCAGGTGCTCTCCTATTCGAAAACGATTATGATAACGGCGCGCGACTATTTGAACTGCTCCGTCAGCTTCGGCATCAGCAAGACGTACCGCCATCTGTGGGAGAGTAAAGAGGCTTGCGAAATGAGCAAGCAGGCGCTCCGGCACCGGCTCAATCTGGGCAAAGAATCGATCATCTTCTATGAAGATATCGAGACGGTCGTCTCGGGACCGGTGCTTCTCCATTATCCGACGGAGCTGGAAACCCAGCTGTTCGACGCGATCCGGCTGGGCGATGAGGAGCAGGTTCCCCGGGCGCTGTACCCGCTGCTGGCCGAGATGATGAAGAAGAACAAAAACTCGATGAATTTTGAAGTGGCCCTGGTGCGTTTCGTCAACAACTTGATCCAGCTGGAGCAGCTGCTCGGCGTGGAGGTGCTGCTGACGCAGGACAATCACGCGCTGTACCACCGCCTGCTCGATATCCGCAACCCGGAAGAGATCGAGCGGATCCTCGTGGAGGAAGTCATCTCGCCGATGGTGCTCAGCATGAAGGAGAAGACCAACCGCCAGTTCCGTTCCCTCGCCGAGAAGATCGCCACGATCGTCCGCACGGAGTACGACCAGGAATTGTCCCTGGAATGGATCAGCGACCGGCTTCATTATAATCCGAACTATTTAAGCAGCATTTTTAAAAAGGAGTTTGGCATGACGTTCAGCGAATACCTGATGAATTACCGGCTGGAGATGGCCAAGAAATGGCTGGTCGAAACGGACATGACAATCAAGGAAATCGCCGAGCGGCTCCAGTACCACAATCCGCAAAACTTCATCCGGTCCTTCCGTAAAAAGGAACTCGTGACGCCGGGAAATTACCGCAAAGTCAAACAGGCTCAGTAAAAAACAAAGTCTTGTTATTCCGTCCGGGCTGCTTTCTTGAGCGGAATGCAAGACTTTGCTGTTCGTTACCCTTTGACAGAGCCGAGCAGCGCCCCTTTGACAAAATGCTTCTGCACGAACGGATACGCGATCAGCATCGGTACGGTCGCGATGACGATCACCGCCATTTTGATGGTCTGCGCCGGCGGAACGACATCCACGGACGTCCCTTCGGCCTGCATGCCGCTGGAGACGATGACGATCTGGCGGAGCAGCACCTGGATCGGCCACTTGGTCGAATCCGTCATGTACAGGATCGCATTCATATAGGTGTTCCAGTAAGCTACCGCATAGAACAGCGAAATGGTAGCAATGGATGGCAGAGCGAGCGGAAGCATAATTTTGAAGAAAACGCCGAAATCGTTGCATCCGTCAATTTTGGCCGATTCCTCGAGCGCGTCCGGAAGCGCCTGGAAAAAGTTTCTCATTATAATCAGGTTAAACGCGTTAATGGCGACCGGCAGGATGAGCGACCAGTAGGAGTCGATCAGTCCGAGGTTTTTTACGACAAGGAACGTTGGGATCATGCCGCCGCTGAACAGCATGGAGAATACGACGATGAAGTTGACGAAGCCCCGGCCGTAGAGATATCTCCTAGACAGGCCATAGGCCATGAGCGCCGTCAGGATCATGCTGACGATCGTGCCTACTACGGTGATCCCGATCGATACCCCCAGCCCTTTAAAAATCGTAGGCGTCGATAAAATGTACTTATAAGCATCGAGGGAGAACGTCGTCGGAAACAAAATGAATTTCTTAGCCACCACTTCCTGGGTGGAAGCGAAGGAGCTCGCAATCACGTTTACAAAAGGCAGCAGGCAAATGAGGGCAATCAGAATGAGCAGGAGGCTGTTTACGACGGTAAACAGGCGGCTGCCGAAAGACTCTTTTCTACGCAAAGCTGTGGATGGTGTCATACGCGGGTATCCTCCTTGTAATCGTTTACAGTTAGACTGTACCAAGCGCACCAGGTTACGTATATAATCAGCTCCTGAGGTGTTGTCCGGTAGGGGGGAGAGCGGGGAATCCGCGGCTGTCACCCGGATAATCATCAGCCTCAATCCGTAATCATCAGCTGAGATGCGGAAGGCGAAAATGGCGCCGTTATGCGGTTTTATGGCCGGTGTCAATGAAATGATTATGTACGGAATTCCCAAAACGGCCTAAGCTGGAGTCGTAACAGGAAACGCTTACAAGGAGGTCGACCTGGTGAAGGACTCGAACACGGCCGTCATGAACATGAATGTCAAACCGGCCAGGAAGGTACGGACGGACACCGCTCTGGACCGTATCAAACGTCACAAGCTGCTGTACCTGATGATTTTGCCCGGCGTGTTGTATTTCATCATTTTTAAGTATCTGCCGATGGGCGGTCTCGTCATTGCCTTTCAGGATTACCAGCCTTTCAAGGGGATCACGGGCAGCCCTTGGGTCGGAATGAAGCACTTTGTCCGCTTGTTTACAGAACCGACGTTCTTCATGCTTCTGCGCAACACGCTGATTCTGTTTGCACTCAACATCGTGATCTTTTTTCCGCTTCCCATTATATTGGCGCTGATGCTGAATGAGGTCAGGCACCGGCTGTTCAAAAACTGGGTACAGACCATCATCTACATCCCGCACTTCATGTCCTGGGTCATCATCGTCTCCATTACCTACGTATTCCTCACCGTGGACGGAGGCGTGCTGAACGAGCTGATCGCTAGGCTGGGCGGGCACAAAATCAGCTTCCTGACCGCTCCCGAATGGTTGCGCACCGTGTACATCGGGCAGATCATCTGGAAGGAGCTCGGCTGGTCCACCATTATTTATCTGTCTGCGATCACGGTGGTGGACACTCAGCTGTACGAAGCAGCCGAAATGGACGGAGCCGGACGGTTCCGCAAAACGTGGCACGTGACGCTGCCGGCGATCCGGCCGGTCATCATCACCCTGCTCATTCTCAAGATCGGCAGCACGCTTGATCTGGGATTCGAGCATATGTACCTGCTGCTCAATTCGCTGAACCGCGAGGTGGCCGAAATTTTCGACACCTACATCTATACGGCGGGACTGAAAAACGGACAGCTGAGCTTCAGTACAACGGTAGGCTTGTTCAAGGGCCTGGTGGGGCTTGTGCTGGTCATGGCTTCCAACCGACTGGCGAAGAAGTTCGGCGAGGACGGCGTGTACTAATCAAGGCACGGCGGGTGTGGGATCCATCCACGGATGTGGGATCAATCCAAAGGATAATAGAAAAGGGGAAATGGCACATGAAACCAATGGTAAGCAAGATGGCTGCGTTTACGCTGGTCTGCGGGCTGCTGCTCTCGGCCTGCGGCGGGGGAGGCGGCAAGGGGGAAACGGCCCAGGGCTCGGGAGGCAGCGCTGCGGCAGGTGACGAAAAGACGACGATTACGTGGCTGAACATTTTGCATACGGCGTCGCCGCCGACCGATACGGTGCTGAATAAGATTGAGGAGAAGACCGGGGCGGATATCAAATTTTCGTGGATTCCGGATGCTTCCAAGGAAGAACGCATCAATACGTCGCTGGCGTCCGATTCCCTGGCGGATATCGTTACGCTCACCATTCTCGACAATTCCTCCGTGCGCAACGCCCTGAAATCCGGCATGTTCTGGGAGGTTGAACCGTTCCTGGACGAGTTCCCGAACCTGGCGAAAATTTCGCAGGATACGCGGAGATCGGCTTCGATCGACGGCAAGCTGTACGGCGTGCCTTTCCAGAAGGATCTCGCCCGCAACGGCGTCGTCATCCGCAAGGACTGGCTGGATAAGCTCGGGCTGTCCGTGCCGAAGACGACCGATGAGCTGATGAACGTCGCCAAGGCATTCACCGAGCAGGACCCGGACGGCAACGGGCAGAAGGATACGACGGGCTTCATGGACCGGAGCGATCTGATCTACGGCGCCTTCAAGACGCTGGGCTCTTACTTCGGCACGCCGAATAACTGGCAGGTGACGGATGACGGGAAAATGATCCCCGAATTCGAAACCGAAGGGTACGTCAAAACGATGGATTACATGAAGACACTGTACGAAAAAGGATATATCAATCAAGACTTTGCGGTGACCGCCAAGACCGACCAGCAGCAAAAATTCGCCCAGGGCAAAGCCGGAATTTACGTCGGTGCCCTGTTCGACGGGAAGAACCTCTTGAATATGGCCAAGGGCGTTCAGGATAACATGCAGCTCGCCCTGGTCAACAACATTACATCGACAGGCAACGAAAGCGACCGCGCGATTTGGGCGGGGAACAACGGAATCGGCGGACTGCTGGCTTTCCCGAAATCCGAAGTGAAGGATGAAGCCGAGCTGAAGCGCGTTCTGAAATTCGTCAACGACCTGATGGACGATGATGTGTACGCCCTCATGACATACGGAATCGAAGGCGTCCATTATACCGTGGATGCGAATGACGCGGTTACGATCACCAATACCGATTTGTGGCAGCAGGAAGTGCAGCCGTTTGCCTCTTCCCGTCCGAGCGAAACGGGCTACAAAATCCATGACGCCGATCCGCTGAAGGCCGAGGCTGACAAGCTGATCAAGGAAAACGCAAAATACGGGGTGCTGAACCCGGCATATTCCCTGGAATCCGAAACGTACACAACGCAGGGCTCCGAGCTGCAAAAGATCATCACCGATGCGACTTACAAATACATTCTCGGCAAAATCAATCTGGACGAATTCAAAGCTGCGGTGGAGAACTGGAAGAAATCCGGCGGCAGCAAAATTATCGAGGAATACGAGGCCGCTTACAAAGCCACTCAGCAAAAATAACGGCTGAGCCATACGCTAGGATACGGCAACAGGTCCTATCCCGCCTGCATGGGGGTTAGGACTGTGTTTTTTCCAAGACGGCAGGGTGTAAAAAAGCAATCGCCGGCGAAGATGGAAATTTTATCAGAGAAAGCCGGAAATTTTATCCGAGGAGGATCAGCATGCAGACATTCAACGCGGCGCAGCGCATGGCCGAGTCCATCATGGCACGGACGCCGAAGCTGTACGAGGGTAAGGGATATGAAGGCAAGTGGTCGTATGATTACGGCGTGGTGCTCAAGGGCTTCGAGCTGCTCTGGAAGCAGACGGGAGACCGCCGGTATTGGGAGTATATCCGGGACAACATGGACCATTTTATTCAGGAAGACGGGAGCATCCGCGGGTACCGCCCCGAAGAATACAACATCGACCATATCAACAACGGCAAGCTGCTGTTCACCCTGTACCGGGAGACGGGGGAGGAAAAATACAAGCAGGCCGCCGGGCTGCTTAGATCCCAGCTGGCATCCCATCCCCGGACGTCGGAAGGGGCATTCTGGCATAAGGAAATTTATCCATATCAGATTTGGCTGGACGGCCTGTATATGGGCTCGCCTTTCTATCTTGAATATCTGCTGACGTTTGAAGACGGGGCGGGACTGGACGACGTGACGAAGCAGTTCAAACTGTGCGAGCTCCATACGAAGGATGAGGCCACCGGGCTCCTGTATCACGCCTGGGACGAGAAAAAAGCCCAGCCGTGGTGCGACCCGGCCACCGGCTTATCTCCAAATTTCTGGGGCAGATCCCTTGGCTGGTTCGTCATGGCGCTGGCGGACAGCCTGGAGCTGCTGCCGGCAAGCCATCCCGATTATCCGGAGCTGAAGCGCATCCTGAGCGATACGCTGCGTGCGCTGAGATGCTATCAGGATCCGGCCAGCGGCGTCTGGTACCAGGTGGTCAATGAGGGCGGCCGCAAGGGGAATTACTTGGAGGCCTCGGCTTCCAGTATGATCACCTATGCCATCGCGAAAGGGCTACGCCTCGGCGTGCTTGCGCCGCAGGAATGGCAGGACAGCTTGGACAGAGCGTATCGGGGGCTGCTGGAGGAGTTTGTGCTGGAGACGAAGGAAGGCTGGCTGAACCTGAATAAAAACTGCCAGGTGGCCGGGCTGGGCGGAGCCGACCGGCGCGACGGCACGTACGCCTATTACATTAGCGAGCCGATCATCACCAACGACCAGAAGGGGTTGGGGGCGTTTCTGCAGGCCTGCGGCGAATACGAGGCCAGGGTTCCGGCCGCTGCGGCGAAAGGAGAAGAGCCATGAGCGTGTACCGCATCACCGAGTTCGGGGCGGTGCCCGGCGGCGCGGAGCCGGCGACCCGGGCCATCGCTGCGGCGATCGAGGCAGCGGATGCTGCGGGCGGCGGGACCGTGTTCGTCCCCGCAGGCACGTTCCTGACGGGGGCCATACTCCTGCGCAACAACATCGAGCTGAGGCTTGACCCGGGCGCGGTCCTGTCCTTCAGCACCGATCCGGCGGATTATCCGGTCGTGACCTCCCGCTGGGAAGGGGTGCTGCGTGAGGTGCATGCCTCCTGTGTGTACGGACACGGGCTGAAGAACGTGTCCATTACCGGCAGCGGCACGCTGGATGGCAACGGCCAGCCCTGGTGGGACAAGATGCGCAGCCGCCCGGAGGAGCTGACCCACCCCCGGCCGAAGCTGATCAGCCTCGACCGCTGCACCCGGGTGACGATCCGCGACGTCACGCTGATCAACTCCCCGAGCTGGACGGTCAATCCGATTCTCTGCGACAACGTAACGATCGACAACGTCTCGATATACAATCCCGCGGATTCACCGAATACTGACGGCATCGACCCGGAGTCGTGCCAGAACGTGCGGATCAGCGGCTGCCACATCGACGTCGGCGATGACTGCATCGCCATCAAGGCCGGCACGGAGGACACGGCGCAGCGGGTTCCGTGCGAGAACATCACGATCACGAACTGTACGATGATCCACGGCCACGGCGGCGTCGTGCTCGGCAGCGAAATGAGCGGGGACATCCGGAACGTCGTGATCAGCAACTGCATCTTTAAGCACACCGATCGCGGCATCCGGCTGAAATCGCGGCGGGGGCGCGGAGGAACGGTGGAGAATATCCGGGTCAGCGGCATCGTCATGGAGGAAGTCATCTGCCCGTTCATTTTGAACCTGTATTATTTTTGCGGACCGCGGGGCAAGGACAAGTACGTCTGGGATAAGCGGCCTTATCCGGTCACCCTGGAAACGCCGACGTTCCGGCGGATTCACTTTTCGAATATTACCGCAAGGAACGTACATGCGGCGGCAGGGTTTGTTTATGGTCTTGCGGAAAGGTATATTTCGGAATTAACGTTTGCCGACATCGATATTTCCATGGCGGAGAACCCGGTTCCGGGGCGTCCGGCCATGATGTCCGGCATCCAGGATATGAAAGCGCGCGGCTTTTATTTAGGCAATGTGAGGGACATTCGGTTTGACCGGGTCACGGTTGGCGGCCACGAAGGGCCGGCTTTCTATGTCGAGAACGGCGAAGACGTGGAATGGCAGCAGTGCCGGTCAAAGGATACGAAGGTGCCGGAGCAGCTTGTAAAACAGGTAAGCGTAGTTCCGCAGGAGGAGGATCTCAGCGAAGAGGAGGTTTAACCAATGATGAGGGAACGGTTGAAGAAGCTGCTGGGCGATGTGCCGGAGGACCGGCCTATCCAGGCGGAGCTGCTCAAGCAGGAAGAGACGGACGGGTACCGGCTGGAGACGCTGCTGCTGGATTTAAACGGTCTGGAGCAGGTGCCCGCTTATGTCGCACTGCCTATAGACGGAGAGGGGCCCTATCCGCTCGTCGTTTTCAATCACTCGCATGGCGGCAATTACACAAACGGACGCAGGGAGCTGATCAGCGGCAGCTCGTATTTGCAGCAGCCGTCTTTTGCCAGCACACTGACCGGCATGGGCTATGCCGTCTGCTGTATCGACATGTGGGGCTTCCATGAGCGGTCGGGTAAGACGGAGAGCGAAATCGTCAAGGAAATGTTATGGCAGGGGCGCGTCATGTGGGGCATGATGCTGTATGACAACCGGCGGATGCTGGATTACATGTGCTCCAGGGAAGATATCGACGCCTCGCGGGTCGCGACCCTCGGCATGTCCATGGGCGGGATGATGGCCTGGTGGCTGGCGGCGCTGGACGAGCGGATTAAAGTGACCGTGGACATCTGCGGACAGGTGGATGCCCATACCTTGATAAAGAAGCGCGGGCTGGATCACCACGGGTTCTACTACTACGTTCCGGGCTTGCTGAAGCACTTCACGACGCTGGAAATCCAAGCCATGATCGCCCCGCGGCCAAGGATGAGCCTGACCGGGCGCAGCGACCGGCTGACCCCGGAGGAAGGCGTCGTGCTGCTGGCCGAAGGCCTGCGGGAGGTATACCGGGCCGCCGGACAGGAGGAGCATTGGCAGACGGTCATGACCGGCGGCGGCCATATGGAGACGGCTGAAATGCGGGCCCGCTGGCAGAAATTTTTGGCGGAACACTTGTAAGCGATGGCCGCAGCCCGAAACGAAAGGGGGGAAGGTCATGATTGTAGGAAAGCTGGACCACTGCGATTATCCGACGATTCAGGAAGCGGTGGATGCGTTGGAGAAGCAAGATCCGCAGCGGCCCGAAACCCTGTACATCCTGTCGGGTGTCTATGAGGAAGCGGTACGGATATATCGGTCCGATCTGGCCGTGATCGGCATCGGATATGTGGAAATCACGAAGGGCCGGTATGCCAAGGAACTGGACGAGAACGGGAATGAGATTGGCACATTTGCAACGCCGACGCTGTTCCTTGGCGGCCGGCGGCTGCTGATCGAGAATTTGGTCGTGACCAATTCGGCCGGGCAGGGCGAGGACATCGGCCAGGCCGTGGCGGTCTACGCGCACTGCGACGAAACGGTTTTTCGCTACTGCACCTTTAAAGGGCACCAGGACACGCTGTTCACCGGACCGCTTCCGCCTGCGCCCAAGCACGGCGGCGTGTTTGGAGGAATCCCGCTCCGGGAGCATCACCGAGAGTACCGCCAGGTGTACGAATACTGCCGTATCGAAGGGACGGTGGATTTTATATTCGGCGGCGCAGCCGCCTTCTTTGACCGCTGCGAGATTCGCAGCCTGCGCCATACGGCCGGGCATGCCGGTTATATCGCCGCGGCTTCTACTCCCGAGGGGCAGGAATACGGGTACGTCTTTAACCTCTGTTATTTGACGGCGGAGCCAGGCGTATCGGGCGTGTATCTGGGAAGGCCGTGGCGCGAATATGCGCGCACTGACTACGTCGACTGCCGGATGGGCGGACATATCGATCCGCTGGGCTGGGACGACTGGAACGATTCGGGGCGGCGGCTGACGGTCAAATACCGGGAATTCGGCACCCGCTTTGATCCGTCCGCGCCGGCTCCGGGAGAACAACGGGCCGGGTGGGCGGTCTATCAGGAGACGCTGGAAGGAGCTCCGCCGAAAGAACAAGTTTTTGCGGGAACGGACTTTTGGAAACGAAAAGGAGAGGGAAGAGCATGACTATATCCACCCAAACGGGAACCATTCGAAACCCGGTGCTGCCGGGCTTTAATCCGGATCCCTGCATCGTGCGGGCGAAGGACACTTATTATATCGCGGTGTCTTCCTTCGAGTGGCTCCCTGGCGTAAGGGTATATGCCTCCAAGGATTTGGCGGTATGGGAGCACTGCACCGACGTGCTGACCGATCAGGTCGACCTGCGGGGAAACCCGAAGAACTGCAGCATCTGGGCGCCTCAGCTCAGCTACCATGACGGGTTGTTTTACCTCATTTATACTGATGTGAAAAGCACCAAGCGCCCATTTAAAGACGTTCACAATTATTTGATTACGGCGCCTTCGATTCACGGGCCTTGGTCCGAGCCGGTCTATTTGAACAGCAGCGGATTCGATCCGAGCCTGTATCATGACGAAGACGGACGGAAATGGCTGCTGAACGAAATCTGGGATTACCGCATTCCGGAAGGGAATAAATCGAGCGGCATCGTTATTCAGCAGTATGATCCGCAGCAGCAGAAGCTAGTTGGTAAACCGTTCAAGCTGTTTGACGGGACGGATCTGAAGAAGACCGAAGCGCCGCATATCTATAAGCATCAAGGTTATTATTACCTGATTACGGCCGAAGGCGGCACCGGGAGCGGCCATGCCGTGACGGTAGCCCGTTCCCGCAGCTTGATGGGCCCTTACGAAGTGGACCCCCGCAATCCGATGCTGACCTCCCGGAACAACCCGGAGCTCCCGCTGCAGTGTGCCGGCCACGGCAGCCTGATCCAGACGCCGCAAGGGGAATGGTACATGGCCCATTTGTGCACGCGTCCGGTTGAAGGCCAGTACGCGCTCCTTGGCCGGGAAACAGCGCTGCAGCAGGTGTACTGGGACGAGGAAGGATGGCTTCGCCTGACCGCCGGGGGGAATTCCCCGCAGATGGAGGTCCCGCGTCCGAAAGGGATCACGCCGGCAGAGGCCAAGACGGCCGCTGAACGGAGCTTGTTTGAGGATACCTTTGACGGACCGGAGCTTGCCAAAGCCTGGAATACGCTCCGCATACCGGCGGATCCATCCTGGTGCTCGCTGTCGGAGCGCCCGGGCCACCTCCGCCTGCATTCCGGAGAATCGCCGCAAAGCCTGTTTCATCACCACATTGTGGCCGTCCGGCAGGCGGATATCCATTTCCGGGCCGAGACGTCGCTGGAGTTCGAGCCAGCAAGCTATTTGCAGATGGCCGGGCTGATGCTTTATTTGAACGATGAAAATTACTTGTATGCTTATGTGACGCAGGACGAAGAGCAGGGCAAGGTGATCCGGCTCATGCGCTGTGCGGACGATGCGTTCACCGTTATTCCGGACATGATTCCGGTGAATGCCGGGGAAGCCGTTCAATTGGCCGTGGAAGTCCATGGCATCCGCGGACGGTTCTATGGCCGGTTCAGCCCGGGGCAGGTTTGGGCCCCGCTGTTTGAAGAACAGGATATCCGCTTCCTCTGCGGCGGCTTCACCGGCAACTTTGTCGGTATCGCCGTCCATGATATGCAGTCCTTTGGGGGAAGCTATGCGGACTTTTCCCATTTTCGCTATACCGGAATTGAAGCATAGAAGAGCAGGGATGATCGGTAATGATGAAACAGGGGTTGCTTCTATTGTGAAGCAGCCCCTGTTTTCGGTTCTTACTTTTCCTTGGACGGATTAATGAACGGCCTGCGTCTCAACTGAAGGCCCGTGTTTTTCAGCTCGGAATCCAGCTTGAACTCCAGGGTTGCTGTCGAGTACAGCTTGGGCCACCGGTCGTATTGGCTGGGCGGGACCTTTCCTCTGAAGCGGTTGCCAAGTCCGAAAATGTCGGATTCCTTCGCCTGCGTCATCCGGAATACAGCGGCTGCCCGCTGCTCAATCAGGCGGTTAATGGAGGCTTCCAGATGCTCTGCCTTGATATCGATTCCGCGCGCGGAATCCATGAGGGTCATCGAGAGCTTGGCATGAATGCGGATGACGGGCTTGCCATTGTTCATGTCCGTGTCGATATCGGCACTCGAATTCAGGATTTTAAGGTTCATTTTATCCGCGGTTTCGATTTCAAAGGGGGACATCTTGCCCGTAACGATTTCGTAAATAAGGGTTTCCTCCGGAGAGATCATGCCGACCAAGGCGTCATTTTTAAAGAATGCATTGCCCGCGACCCGGAATATCGTTTCGGAATCTGTAACCAATACAGGCACGAGGCATTCCTCGAGCGGATCATAGTACCCCTTGAAAATTTCCCATAGCGACACGACGTTTTTTTGCGAGGTTCCGCCGCCGTAGCGTTCAAAGAACAGCTTCGTGTAGATGCCCGAGAGCTCGCCCGTCGGGTTGGGACGTTCAAATATCGACTTCATGCCGCCTGTCGTAATCGCAATTAACGAATCCAGAGGAACGGTCCGGTCCCTGATCGTGAATTCCAAATAGGGCATGAATCCTTTCTTCGCCAGTGCCTGATCCAGAAAGATCGACTGGTTCTGCGACATATCCAGACTTTTGGGCAGCCTTAACCGGAGCTGGTCTATGGCTTCAATCACGGTACTGCCTTCCTGCTTGATGACGAAAAAATCCTTATGGGCTCCGTCCTGCGACTGCGGGAGTGGGAACCTCATCCAGACCCGCACCCGGTCACCGCCGGCCGGCTCGATACCGATCGCGGTCTCGAGGAGCCGGTTGTCGACATCTTTGACATCCCAGCAGCCGGGGAGGAAGAGAAGCAGGCATAAGATGGCCAGGCATCGGGCTGCGCGTCTGCTCATTGGCGTGCCCTCATTTTGTTGGAAATGAAGGACTTGACCAGCACAGCCATAGGAAAGCCATACATTAAGTAAAGGCGTAGAACCGTATCCCACTCCACGGCTCTTTCGATCCATTCCCATGAAGGAATAAGCCGGATGGCGGCGTATGCCGTGACTCCTGCCAGCACATACAGCAGCTTTTCGTTCCAGCCGGGAAATACCGCTCTGATTGCCGTTACGATGCAGTTCAGGATCAGGGCAAGCAATAAAAACAAATAGAGGATGGAGCTAACGATAAATACGGCGGTTAAATTTTCGATCACCAGCCAGTAATAGCTTACCGAGTCCATTTTGCTGATATAAGGAAGCGTCAAAATTCTTGACATCTCCGGACTAAACGTCAGCGCCGGCTGATAGACGGAGGCGGCCAGTAAAGGCAGGAAACAGAGCGCAGCCACGGTATAAGGTCGCCACAGCTTCTTCGGCTGTTTGGCGTATCTGCCGCAAGCCGCATAGTAAAGATAACCGGCCCAGATGAAGGATGTCGTGTAAAATTTCGGGCTGGTCAGAAAATCCCCATTGGTATAGAGCCACGGTTTGCCCAGATTAAAATTGAGATCGCCGAAACCCAGCAATACGAGCCCGACGGACAGCGGAAAGCTGACAAGAAGAAACAGGACGGAAGCGCGGACGATCGAACCGATTCCCCCGAAAGCCAGAAAGACGCCAATAAAGATCATCCCGTCCAAAAACCACTGCGGCGTGCTGTGAAGGATCGTCATCGAGATGATCTCGCTGTGAGCCCGGACGATGATCACCATGGCGCTCCACATAAACCAGAGCAGCGGAACGATAAAAAGAATGACCCCCGGCCACCCAAGCACGAGCTTCGTAATCGTATAGGCGTCTTTTCCTTTATGCAGCGCGAGGACCCGGCTGAACAGCCAGGCACCCAGCAGTCCGAGCAGCATCCAGATCAGGATTGGGATCCAGTAGCTCTGGGTGGTGGACTGCAGGACGAGCCAAGGGTACACATGAAAGGAGATCGCCCCGAATACCATCATCTGCAGGACGAAGTATTGGGGCATGGAGATCTTCAGTTCCTCGTTCGATGGATTCATTGTCTCGACCCTCTTCCGAAGGTAATCCAGTAGCTGAGTGAAAATTTGCGGGAGCCGCCGATCAGCCCAAGACTCAGGGACCGGATCCGGGCACCGGGACCGATCGGAGTCAAATAGGAAACGCCGAACGATTGGATGCGGGAGAGGCAGATGACGAGAATGGCAAAGCAGATGAATATGCCGAGAATTCCGATGACGCTGGCCCCGGCGAGCGTGAAATATTTCAAAATCCGCTGAACCAGGCCCATCTGATAATCCACGACGATAAAATTGGTCAGCGCCGTCGTTGCGACGATGATGACCAGCAAATTGCTCACAATATTCGCTTGAATGATCGCCTGTCCCAGCACCACCCCGCCAACCATCGTAACGGTGGAGCTGATCGACCTTGGCAGGCGTATGCCGGCCTCAACGATGCAGTCCAGAAGAAACAGCATGATGAGGGACTCGATCCACACGGGATAAGGGACCCCTTCCCTGCTGCCGGCAGCGGCCAGACTGATCTCCAGGCGGTTGAGGTCAATGTTCACCGAAGTAATCGCCACGTAGAGGGCGGGCAGAAACAGGTTGATCATGAGTGCGATGAACCGCAGCCACCTCAAAAATAATGCGATGAGCGGCGTCAGATATTGATCTTCGGGAGATTCCCAGAAATCGAAGAAGGACCCCGGGGCGATGATTGAAAACGGCGTTCCGTCCATTAAAACGACAATCTTCCCGTTTAACAGGGAGGCCGTTACCCGGTCCGGGCGTTCCGTCGTGACGGCGGCAGGGAAGAGGCGGGAGGATCCGGGGTTCATGAACCGCAGTAGTTCGCCGGATTCCTGGATCCCGTCCGCTTGGATGGCGCTGATTTGACCGCAGGTGTATTGGACGAGACCCGGATCGGTCACCCCGTCCAGGTAAACCACGCCCACCTTCGTATTGGTCAGATCTCCGACGCTGGTCTCCCAAATTTTCAAACGGGAGGTTTGCATCCGCTGGCGTATGAGGGCGATATTGGTTTGATAGTTCTCGATAAAACCGTACATCGGGCCCTGAATCACGTTCTCCGTCTGCGGCTGTTGCAGTCCCCGCTGCTGCGGATTCTCCGTTGCCAGAATCAGGCCGTTGGCGGACTCCGCAGTGCACAGCACGGTTTTGCCGGCGCATACCGCTTTTTCGCAAGCGGAAAAATCACCAGCCGAATAGCTGGTGCCGTAATAACTGTGCAGTGTGGTCAGGACACCATCCTGCGGCTGCCGGTTCATATTAAATATGAAATGATCGGAGCCGACAAGCGTCGTAAGGTACAGCAAATACAGCTTGCCGGCGTCCGATTCACCGATGCAGACGGCCTGGAAGTCGGCCGCGTGCTGAAAAGCCTCCTGGAGCCGGGAAAGAAGAAATTCAGAGGACGTATGCTGGAGATGCTGAAGCATCGTTGCACCTTTGCTGGGTTCCACGGTCGATCATCCTTTGCATGACACTTTGCCTTCGATCACCCTAATTATTCCAATGACTGCATCAAATTATGCAGGAGGATGGTGAGGTTACTCTGAAGGCAATCCTGACAGCATCGATCCGTAGTGTTCCGCGATTCCCCGGCTGACTTCGGCCAGGCGCAGCACCAGCGATTCCGGCTCGGCGATGGTCAGCGCTTTTCCGTAGGGAAGAAGAAAGTAGGGGACGTATGAATGCAGGGAGGTGGAATCAAGCCGGTATACCGCTTCCCCTGGGCTTCGCTCAATCAGTGCATGTCCGAGCAGCCAGTGCTGCTTCAGTTCGTTCAGGACGTGATCGTGAGCCTGAATCCGGACCGTAACCAGGGAAGGATCGCCAGCCGGGTCCGGCAGCAGCTGTTCCAGCAGAACGTCCTTGGCCGAAAAGTTCTCGGGGCGCTCAAAACGCCGATCCGTCACGTCCAGGCTCACAATCCGGTCAACGCGGAAGTTCCGCAGGTCCTTGCGGAGATGGCAGTATCCGGTGGTGTACCATTGCCCTTTCCAATGGATGATGCTGTAAGGATCGAACTCCCTTACCGACCCGGTTCCGGGATCTCCATTGGAGCCGTACACCATCCGGAGGGTCTGCCTTTGTCCAGCGGCTTCCTCAAGGCATTGCAGCCGCCCTTTTTGCTCCGAATCGATGGGCGGCTGAAGGACGGACAGCCCGCTGCTGTGGCGTTCAATTTGCATGAGCTGCTTCTCGTTCGTATACCGTTTCAGTTTGTCCACGGCCCTGCCCAGGGCATCGGTGTGAGGATACCCAGCCCCCTGGGCAAACACCGAAGCATGGACGAGGGCTTTCTGCTCTTCCGCGTCAAACACGAGCGGCGAGTCGGCAAAGGTCCCAAGGATTTGGAATCCCCCGTTCGGGCCGGAATCGGCAATGATCGGGACGCCGCTTGCGCAGAGCGAATCAATGCACCGGTACACTGTGCGGACATGGATCTCCAGCTCGTCGGCAAGCTGCTGTGCCGTCATTTTTTTGCTGGACCGGAGCATCCAGAGGATCGAGAGCATGTTATCAGCTTTGGACATCGGAGAAATCCTTTCGTAAAAGAGAATTACCCGGGATACGATCCCGGGTATCAGCTCTATTGTAACGCGTCTAGGCGAGCGGTTCCATTCCTTGTTCCACCCATGAATCGTAAGTCGGACCGTACAAATCCGGCAGCTTCAATCCGGCCTGCCGCATCAGGACGGTCATCTGTCCGCGGTGGTGGGCTTGGTGCATGAGGGTAAAGCGCAGCGAACCTCCGTTGTTCCACTCCTGGCCGGCGATGGTTTGTGTCTCCAGAAGCTTGGCGTCCGTCCACTGCGTCTCGACCGCTTGGAGAATGGCCCGGCTGACCCGCTCGTACTGGCCGGCAAGCGCAGCGGCCGATTTTTTCACTTCGTCACTGTTATCGGGTGCATCAAACGCCAGCCCGAGCGATGTCATATAATGAACGGATTCCACGAGATGCCATGCCAGCCCGCCCAGGGTCCGGTGCTTGTCCGTTATGGACTGCCCGAGTGATTCATCGGTCAGCGCGTTCATGATCTTCTGGGTCATTTCCGCTTCGTTGGTCCATTCCGCTGCAAAATCTTTAATGCTTGTAAACATCATGCATTCCTCCATTTTTTTGAAGTTTTGTTCGGTTTAATAGCAGTATACACAAAAATCACTGACAGTCTCGGTCAGTGATTTTTGGAATGCTGCTGTTTTTATCTGTTTTTAATGTGGGCAACCGCTAAGCCGTTCCTCGAAGGATCAACTGGACAATATAACTGGCTGTTTCTTCTGCGGGGCACGCATCTGTTCCCCGGCTCCATTCAAGGGCAGCGCCGTAAAGGGTCCAGCTGGCCCCAAGGGCTACGGTATCCAATGGAACGTTCCAGCCGAAATCCTCCGGTTCGAGCCGCTGCAGCCAGGCCGTGAGCAGCGATTTGATTTCCTGCTGCATGGTTCGTTCAAAGACAGGATTGATCGTTTCCACCGGACTGCAGCGACCGTGAAGGGACCGGAAATGCTCAAGGAGGTTCACGGCCAGCATCTGAAGATGATCGCTGTTCCATCCGGCATCCGGGGGCAGATGCTGCTGCAGGCGGGTATGGAGCTTATCACGGATCGATTGTTCCAGCAGGGCGTATTTGTCCGGATAATGTGAATAAAAGGTGCCCCTGTTGACATCCGCACGTTCGGCAATATTCCGAACCGTCATGGCGGTAAAGCCCTTTTCTTTCATCAGCTCTGCGAACGACTGCTTCAGCAGATTCTCCGAGCGCCTGCTTCGCCGGTCCTGCGGAACGCCTCTGTTTTCCATACATGTGCCGCCTCCTTTATACCTATGTAATATTCAACAATGAGGCTAAGATGTTGGATAACGGTCAAAGGCGGATGATTGACGATTTTCTCCGGCCCTTGTTTTCCCTATTGTAGGGGGTGGCAGGAAAAGAATCAATCTATGGAGGTAAGGTGAACATGCCTGGTTATCAGCGAAAAGAAACCATGAAAGCGATACGGTATCACCGGCACGGAGGGCCGGAAGTGCTGCAGTATGAAGATGTTCCGGTTCCGTTTGTCAACGAGCGCGAAGTGTTGGTCCGCGTGCATGCGGCATCGATCAATCCGGGAGATTGGCAGATCCGCTCGGGGATGGCGGGAGACCGTTTTCCGCTGCCGTATATTCCCGGGTGGGATATTTCCGGCACCGTCGAAGAGGTCGGGGCGGGCGTCACGTCTCTGCGGGTCGGTGACGAGGTTTTTGGCATGACGGCGAACAGCGGCGCGTGTGCGGAATATGCGGCTCTGCCTGCAGCGCAGCTTGCACGAAAGCCCCGCAGCATCAGCCATGAAGCGGCGGCCGCCCTTCCGCAGTCGGCCTGTGCGGCCTGGAACGCGCTGTTTGTTCAAGGAGGCCTGAAGGCCGGCCAAAGGGTGCTGATCAACGGTGCATCCGGCGGCGTCGGCCACTTCGCCGTGCAGCTCGCCAAATGGAAGGGAGCCGAGGTAATCGGCGTAGCCTCCGGCAGGAATGAAGCATTTTTGCGTGAGCTTGGGGCCGATCAATTTGCCGATTATTCGTCCGAATCATGGACGCAGGCCGTTGATCCGGTCCAGCTTGCGGTCGATACGGTCGGTGGAACCGAAGGAAACCGGCTCTTGGAGGTGATCACGCCTGGAGGATCACTGGTTCCGGTCACGTGGGGGAATTATGACGCTGATCAGGCGGCCGCCGGACAGATTGCCGTTCACGAAGTTGCGATGTTCCCGGTCACGACAGCGGATTTGGACCGGATATCCCGTTTAGTGGAGGAAGGGCAGCTTCGAGTGGTCATCGACCGGATGTTTCCTTTAAAAGAGACCGCCCTGGCTCATGAGCTCAGCGAAAGCCGGCGAGCCAGGGGGAAGATCATTATTCGTGTAAGCAGCACGGCGGATCGATAAAAACATCCTTATTTTCTTCGCGGAAGGAACAAGGCCGCGGCTCCCCCGATGATCATCCCGGCGGCAGCCAGATACATGGCGGTGCGGACGCCAGCTGCCTGCGCGACCAGAAGCGAGCCGCCGCTTTGACCGGCGATACCGGAATTGGCGATGAAGATCAGGAAGGCCATGCCGATGGCGTTGCCGATATTCAGCGTCGTCGAGGCCATACCCGAGGCCACACCCTGCTCCGATGGAGCCACGCCCGCGGAAGCGGCGATCCACATGCCGGTCCATACGACGCCCTGGCCGAGGCCGGAAATGATCAGTCCGGGAACGATAAGCAGATAGCCGGAGTCGGCATACGCCCCCAGCGGGATGAGGGCGGTGCCCGCGATGCCGATCATGAGGCCGGTCAGAATCGTGCTGCGCATGCCGTAGCGTGTGGCAAGCCTTTCGCCCCATTGGGTTCCAAGGGCAATGGAAAGCGATGGCACGATAAAGGCCAGACCGGTTTGCAGGGCATTGAATTGATGCACATTCTGGAACAGTACCGTCAGGAAGTAGGGGATGGCTCCAAAGGTACCCATGTAAAGAAAGGTTATGATCATGCCCGTGACCAGGCTCCGTCTCCGGAGAAGACGCGGCGGCATCAGCGGATTGGAGGTTCGGTTTTCGATCCAGGCAAAAGCGAGGAACAACACCAGGGACAGAAGGGCGCATATCAGGATGCCGGCGGAGCCCCACCCTGCCTCAGGCCCCTGAACGAGGCAATACACGAGTAAAGTCGCAGCCCCGGTAAAGCTCAGCGCACCGGGCAAATCGAAGCTGCCTTTTCCGGATCGGACAGGGTCCCGTGGAATGGCAGCGAGTGCCGCCAGAGCAGCACCGCCGGCAAACAATACGTTAACGAAGAAGACGGCTTCCCATCCAATGGCGTTCGTCAGAACGCCGCCGAGGAGAGAGCCCAAGGTCAATCCGCTGGCTCCCGCTCCGCCCCAGACCGCGAGGGCCCGGTTGCGCTTAGGTCCTTCTTCATACAGCCGGTTGATAAGGGATAGGGTCGCTGGAAAAAGAAAAGCGGCTCCGATACCTTGCAGCGCTCTGGCCAGGATAATGACCAGCGGACTCCATGCCAGCCCTCCAAGCAAGGAGGCCAGCGCGAACAGGAGCAGTGCGGAGATGAACATCCTTTTTTGCCCGAGCTGGTCTGCGGCACGTCCGCCAAGCAGGAGGAAGCCGCCGCAGAAAATCGTATAGGCGCTGACGACCCACTGAAGAGATTGTTCCGAAAAGCCCAGTGCGCGGCCCACTTCGGGGAGCGCAACAAACACGATATTAATATCAAGGGAGTAGATCAGCTGGGCGAAAGCGAGGATGGCCAGGCTCCAGCCCAAGGCTTTCTTTGACATCGCCGGTGTGGCGGCAGAATGGGCAGCGGTAATGACCTCGCCCCTTGGACTTGCTGACAACGGGTCTCGTGATGACACGCGAAAAGCACCTCATTTCAAAATGTTTTGAAATGATTATATTTCAACAAAAATTGAAATGTCAATACAGAGGGTGTATAATATTTTCTATGAGATCCCATTACGAAACCGAGATGGCCAAAGCGGCCAAAGCACTCAGCGACCCGATCCGGATGAAAATTTTGGTGATGATTAAAATGGGCAGGCAGCCGGATTTCCAGTCTCCTGTCTGTACGTTCGAGCCTGCGGCCGTATGCCCCGCGGACCTGCAGCTTAAGCTTGGAGACGTATCCCCCTCTAAGCTGTCCTACCACTTGAAGGAGCTTAAGGATGTGGGGTATATCAAGGAATGCAGGGAGGGAAAACGGCATTATTATTCGCTCCAGCCGGAAAGGTTGAAGCAGTTCACAAAGGATTTAAGCTGGCTGTATGAATAGGGAACGGGACCGGGGGTTTGGAAACAGATCATGCGGTACCTGCCCCTTATCCGTAAGCACAAACAACCCCCGACAACGTCGGGGGTTGTTTCGATTTGAGGCAAGACAGAGAGCAGTCAGCTGCGTTCAGGCGTGCCCCTCCCGGCTGTATGGCAGCCGGACCCGGAACGTGGTCCCTTCGCCCGGTGAGCTCTCGGCATCGATGGTGCCTTGATGCGCCGCGACGAACTCCTTGGCGATGGCGAGCCCAAGCCCCATTCCGCCGCTGTGCCGCGAGCGGGAAGCATCGGCCCGGTAGAAGCGGTCGAAGAGGTTCGGGAGATGCTCGGGGGCGATGCCTGTGCCGGTGTCCTTCACCGCGATCTCCAGCCATTGCCGTCCGTGTGCATCCTGGACCTCAGACAGGATCACTTGGATCGAACCGCCATGCGGCGTATGCCGAACGGCATTGGTCAGCAGGTTGAGAAAGACCTGGGTTATCCGGCCGGAGTCGACCGGGATCATCGTGGAGCTGGCTTGGCTTACCAGCGTCATGGCAATGCCGGCATCCTGCGCGCGGGGCAGAAGCCGCTCGAGCGTCTGCTCCAGCAGGACACGGACGTCCGTCCGGCTGAACTCAAACGACAGCTTGCCTGCCTCGGCCAGTGAGAGCTGATGCAGATCGTCCACGAGTCGGGTGAGCCGGATCAGTTCATCCTGCAGCGGAAGCAGCTGCTCGGGTTCGATCGCTTCGCCTTGCTGCTGCAGCATATCCATCTTTCCCCTCATGATGGAGAGGGGAGTTCGCAGCTCATGCGCGACGTCGGCCACGAGATTGCGCCTCGCATCCTCGGCCCGGCCCAGCTGCAGGGACATCCGGTTGAAGGCGGATGCGACCTCGCCATACTCATCTTTGGTCGTGACCGGGACCTGCACCCCATGCCGGCCTTCCTTAATCTGCTCGATCGCAGAAACCAGCCGGCGAAGCGGGGAAGTAAGACGGCGGGAGATCCAATAGGCAGCCAGCAGGGCATCAACAATAAACACCACTGCGCTGACAATCAGCAGAAAGCCGACGCCATGTGAAATGCCCAGCTTCACCTTGGAGATCACGCTGATTTCCGGGTCGTAGTAACGGAAAGATCCGACGACCCGTTCGTTCGTCTCGATGCGGTATTTTACCCCGAGCCCCCTGATCATGGGTTCGGCCGCGCTGCCGTAGACGGCCAGCTTCCTGTCGTGGAAGTCGTACAAGATCAGGCCGCTGTCTTGAACTTCTTCCAGTAAGTCGCCGGGGGCCAGCTTCTCAACACCGTTCCAGGAACTGCCGTGCTGCTCATAATATTCGGCGAGCGTACGCGACAGGCCGCTGATTTGCTCTTGGTCGGAGGACGGTGTCAGCTCGCCCAGCAGCCCGCGCACGACTAAGTTTGTGATCAGCATAAACGTCAGGCTCATGACCACGATAAAGGCGGCCATGGCCCAAAACAGTTTCCGGCTAACGTTCACGGCGGTCACCGAACCGGTATCCGAATCCGTACACGGTGTTAATAAACACCGGGTTGGACGGATCGTCCTCGATCTTTTTGCGGATCCGGCTGATATGGGCGTCCGCGGTCCGCTCGTCGTTCAGCAGGTCGTCATCGACCGCAGCCAGCAGCTGCAGGCGGCTGTATACGATGCCCGGCCGCGAAGCCAGGGTGGCGAGCATTTTGAATTCGGTCGGGGTCAGCAGAACTTCCTCCCCGCGTTTCCACACTCGGCACTGCGCCTCGGATATCGTTAAATCTCCCCGCACGATCCGGTCGTCCGGAGTCTCGTCCCCATGGATTCTCCGGAGGACCGAGCGTATTCGCGCGACCAGCTCCCGGAGGGAGAAGGGCTTCGTCAAATAATCGTCGGCGCCGACCTCCAGCCCGATGATTTTATCCGTTTCTTCCACTCTGGCGGTCAGCATGATGATTCCCAGCTTCGGCAGCTTCCGCAGCTCCCGGCACACGTCAATGCCGCTCATTCCCGGCATCATCCAGTCGAGGACGACCAGAGACGGCTTCCGTTCGCCAGCGATCCGGAGCGCTTCCCGCCCGGATAAAGCCGTGATCGTCTCGTATCCCTCCTGCTGGAGAAACGGTTCCATAAAGGCCAGCACTTCCTTTTCATCATCGACAAGCAGCAGAGTATGCGTCATGTGTTCATTCTCCTTTATCTCGAGAGCCTCGGGCCGTTGCAGTCTTTCCGGCTTTTATCCCCCTCATTATATACCGGTTCCCGCGGATGCGGGGACAATAACAAGTTCGCAACATTCCTGAAGGAAAACCCCGGACAACCCCGTATGGACCCTGGAAAAAGCCGCAAAAAATCGGATGCATTTTCATCGCAACAGCCAGAGAACTTCACAGGTTCACAACAAGTCGCTGCTACAATAAACTCCAGGCGGCAAAACACGGGGTGTGCCGCAGACCATCGCAATCCATTGCCTTCATTGCGGTCAATGCAATGGAATGCAGTTCAACGGGGGAGGGGTGATTATGCTGAAGCAGCACCATGTGATCAAAGTACTGCTGGCTGCCGTAGGCGGCGCTGCCTGCGGCATCTTTCTGTCAACCATTATTGCCGCTCTCGGTTATCTGATCCATGACCGGCCGGCCGGGACACCTTATCTTCCGCTGATCATGGCTGCGTTGTTTGCGGGGATCGCCGCGTTGACGTCCGATTATAAGGGAGGAAAACCACATGACAAGCATCGATCTTAATCCATCTAAAGATAAAATTTCAGGGGGCAAACGGATTTCCCGAGGCATCTTTATGGGGCTGTCCTGGATATTGGTCGCATGTATCACGATTCAGGTGTACATCGCAGGGTCGGCTGTGTTCCAGAATCCGGTGAACTGGCGGCTCCACGAAAATTTTGTTCATTTCTTTGGGTTTGCCCCGCTTCTGATGATCATTTTTGCCATTACGGGAAAATGCTTTAAAGGCAGCGCGTGGCTCAGTTTGGCCATGTTTGTTCTGATCGACTTGCAGTACATGACGGCGCATGTGCCTGCGCTGGGCGCCATTCATCCGGTGATGGCCCTCGCGCTTATCCTGCTGTCGTTGTACACCGCGCTGCGAAGCACACGGCGGCAGTAATGGGGAATTTATGCCCGAACAGTTGTGGAGGGGACCGGTGCCCGGGTATACTTTGAAATAAATGAAGATCATATCGTTGTTTCAAAGAGAGGGCTGTAGCATTGACCTTACAACAGTTAAAATACGTCATCGAAGTCGCCAACCGCGGGTCCATGAATGAAGCGGCCAAACGGCTGTTTATTTCGCAGCCAAGCCTGTCGAATGCGATCAAGGATCTGGAGGAAGAGCTGAACATTACGATTTTTGAACGGACGAACAAAGGGATTACCCTGTCCAAGGAAGGCGCCGAATTTCTCGGCTATGCCCGGCAGGTGACCGAGCAGGCAGAGCTGCTGGAGAGCCGCTATATGAACGCCAAGCCGTCGCCGCAGCATTTTTCCGTATCGACCCAGCACTATGCGTTTGCCGTCAATGCGTTCGTGCATTTGGTCAACGAGTATGGGCAGGACGAATACGAACTGGCGCTGAGGGAAACGAAGACCCATGAAATCATCCAGGATGTCAAAAGCCAGCGGAGCGAAATCGGCATTCTGTACCTCAATGAATTCAACAGCAAGGTTATCAACCGGCTGCTGAAGGACGCCAATTTGAAATTCACGAGCCTGTTTACGGCCCGGCCTCATATTTTTATCAGCATCCATAACCCGCTCGCCAAGCAGTCCATCGTGACGATCGACCAGCTGCAGGATTATCCCTACCTGTCGTTTGAGCAGGGGGAGTACAACTCCTTTCACTTCTCCGAGGAAATTCTAAGCACACTGACGCATCCGAAAAGCATCCGGGTCAACGACCGTGCCACGCTGTTCAACCTGCTGATCGGACTGAACGGTTATACGATCTCAACCGGTGTTCTGAGCGCCGACCTGAACGGGAACGAGATTATTCCCGTGCCGCTCGACTGCGACGAGACGATCAATGTCGGCTGGATCTGCCATCAGAATGCGGCGTTGTCCAAGCTGGCGCTGGAGTATATCGAAGCGCTGCACCAGGCGATTTCCGATTGATCCGTAATTTTGAAAAGTATGGATGAAATGCCGGGACGTAGTCCCAAGGTATGATTTTTTTGCAGCCACGCTTGCCGCTGTATGCGGCGGGGGTGGTTTTTTGTAACGCATAAGTTGGGTGCTCCATCTCATATATTGTCCAGTGACGGATGGTTATCGATGGGAGGGATATGCCTGCAATGAATGAAGAGGCGCTCTTTGAGCACAGGTTTTGGCTGCAGATTTTGGGGGATCATGCCCGTTTTATCTACAACGCGCTGGCGTCGAAGGAAGTCAAGGACGTACAGACGGCGGCTTCGTTCGTCCAATGGTTTGACCGGCTGCTGGGACAGGCGCGCTCGTTCCCTGAGGGACAGCCGCTGACGGAGCTGAACGAACAGGCGAATCAGGCGGTACTTGAACTGCGGGCGTTTAAGCTGGATCTTCTCGACCGGGTGCTGCAGCGCAAAGTGGTCATCGGGTTGTCGCCAACGTTTATCAATCATATGGTGAACGAGCTGGAGGAATATGAGCGCATTCTCGCTGAGCTGTTAAAGGGAAATCCGGTTCCCCGCTATCACCCGCTGCATCACGATCTGCTGTGGCTGCCTGACGCGGCTTTTCACTCGGCATCGATCGCTTCGGATCTCGACGGGGTGGAGCGGAGGCTGATCCAGAGGAGCAAGGAATTTGAGCGGCATTTCAACGAATTTTATTTGAAGGCGCTTGAGCTTGTCGGATACTTGCGTACGCTTCGGACGACCTATCCGGCGGTGAAAAAGTTTCACAGCGACGTGGACCTGGAAATGTCGGCGTTTATGAACTTTCTGCTGGAGGTCGAGGAGCTGGACATCAGCGCCGAGCTGCTGAGCAGGCTGAACAGACTGGTGCCGGACCATATGTTCCGGGAAGAATGCTATTATTTACAGAAGCTGTCCCAATTCGGCGAGGTGCCGCGTCCTGATTGCGACCCGGCAAAGCCGAGGGTGGAGTAACGCCCCAAGGGATTGATCATAAAGCCGCTTTAGGATGCCTCTTTGCTCTTCGGGTATGTCCCGGGTGCCGGGAGGTTTTTTACTCCTGAACACAAACCGGCTTGCTGCGGACAGGGATGGATAATATCAAATAAATCCAGTTTATTTGCGCTGCAGTCCATTGAGTTCGACCGGGCGATGCGTGATAATGAGGGCACAAGATCACTACCAAACGAAAAGAGGTTGATGTATTCGTGCGTAAAGTCAAGGTTGGCGTCATCGGTACCGGCATGATCAGCACCGTATATCTGAAAAATTTGACCGGCATGCTCGACCATATCGTCGAGGTCAAAGCCGTAGCGGATATGGTTCCGGAGCTCGCGCAGAAAAAAGCGGAAGAGTTTGGCGTTCCAAATGTGTACACCGTGGAGGAGCTGCTGGCCGATCCGGAAATTGAAATCGTTCTCAATTTGACGGCCCCCGCCGCGCATGCCCCGCTGAACCTGCGGGCGCTTCAGGCCGGGAAGCATGTGTACACGGAAAAGCCGTTTGCCCTCAACCGCGAGGATGCCGATGAGGTTCTGGCTCTGGCCGAGTCCAAAAACCTGCTTGTCGGCTGCGCGCCGGACACCTTCCTCGGCGCCGGCATCCAGACCTGCGTCAAGCTGATCAATGACGGATGGATCGGCACGCCTTACGGTGCAAGCGCTACGATTATTATGGGGAACGCCGCGGGCGGCATGCATCCGAACTTCCGCAACTTCCTGAAGCTGGGCGGCGATCCGATCATGGATATGGGGCCTTACTATTTGACGGCGCTGATCGCGCTGCTCGGACCCGTACAGAGGGTAACGGGATCCGCCCGCCAGCTGCATCAGGAGGTTGTGGTGGACAATCCGAAATCGCCGGCATTCGGCCAGTCGGTGCCGGTGGAAGCGCCGACGAACGTATCGGCGGTGCTGGACTTCCACAGCGGTGCGGTGGCTACCCTTCAGGCGGCCAAAGAGGCGTTCGGCTATTCGCCGCGGCTGGAAGTGTACGGCACGGAAGGCATTCTGTACGTTCCGGATCCGAACTTCTTCGGAGGCGCCGTATCCATCCAGTTCCCGAACGGACAGACGAAAGAGATACCGCATTCCCATCCGTATGCCGAGGAAGGCCGCGGCATGGGCGTAGCCGACATGGCTTATGCAATCCAGTCGGGACGTCCGAACCGGGCAAGCGGCAAGCTGGCGCGCCATGTGCTGGACATTTCGCTCGGCATCTTCGAAGCGTCTCAGCAGGAACGCCACATTCACCTGGAATCCACGGTGGAACGTCCGGCTCCGCTGCCGCTCGGCCTGAAGTACAACATGCTGGATCTGTAAACACCGCACGGAGAACCTGTCCCATTTCAAACCAAGAGAGGATGCATAGATCATGACCCAATTTCCCGTTGCCGTACAGCCATATACGGTCCGCGAACAATTAAGCAAGGATTACATAGGCACGCTGGAGAAAATCGCTGCCATCGGCTATCAGGGCATTGAGCTCGGGCGCCCGCCGGAAGGCATCACCGTGGCAGAGCAGAAGGCGCTGCTGGACCGGATCGGCCTCAAGGTCATCGGAACTCATGCCGGATTCGATACGTTTGATTTCAATCCGGACGACATCGCGGATTATCTCGAGGAGGTGGACGGCGGTAAATTCGTGGCGCTGTCGCTGCGTTTTGCGTCCCGGGACGAGGTGCTGGCGAAGGCCGCCAAGCTGAACGAAGCGGGCGAGAAGTTCCGCCGGCGCGGGGTTCAGCTGCTGTACCACAACCACGACTGGGAATTCGCCAAATTCGACGGCGAATACGCGCTCGATATTTTGCTCCGCGAAACCGATCCTTCCTTGGTTCAGATGGAGCTGGATACGTATTGGGTCAAGCGGGGCGGTGAAGATCCGGTGTCGTACCTCGCCAAGCTCCAGAACCGGTGCCCGCTGCTCCATATCAAAGACGTGGAAGCCGGCGAGGAGCAGTTTTTCGCCGAAATCGGGGAGGGGATTCTCGATTTCAAGGCCATCGCCCAAACGGCGCGGGAGGTAGGAACCGGCTGGCTCGTCGTCGAACAGGATCAGAGCCGGCGCGATCCGCTGGAGAGCCTGGCGATCAGCTACCGCAATTTGCAGGGACTCGGACTGATTTAATCATTTATTTTCTTACGAACGAACATCGAATGGGCCTGAAAAGGAACCGAAGCTAAGGCTCCACTTCGTAGGGGATGAGGAAGGGAACTGCCATGAATACAACGGAAAGCCAATCCAGCCGGGCGGCCTCGCATCTTGTGCACCTCCCGAGGATCCATATCGTCGGGGACATCGTCAAGAAGCCCGGCACCTCCCTCGGCCCGCGGCGGATTCACGATTACGAGCTGCTGTATTTTCCGGATGGGACGCGCAGCGTCTACAGGGTGGAGGGGGAAGCATACGTCCTGCAGGAACCGAGTTTTATCGTGACCAGGCCGGGCGAATACCACGCCTATGAATACGACCCGCAGCAGCCGGCGCGCCATCTGTTCATTCATTTCGGATTTCCGGAAGAAGCCGGGACGGAGGCGGCGCTTCCGCTCCTTGCGCCCGGCGGCCCGAGCTGTATTCCGCTGGACGAGGAGCTTCCGGTCGGCATGATGAAGCAAATCATGCATATCGCCCATGCCCATACGGACCGGATGCAGATCCGCGGGAGCTCGCTTCTATGGTCGCTGCTGACGGAAATCAGCGGCCACCTCTACGACGAGCCGCTGACGACGCCGGCCAACCGGATTCCTCCCCAAATCGTCAAGGCGATCGATTATATCGACAAGCATCTGGGAGAGGCCATTTCGGTGGAAATGCTGGCGAGGCGGATCGGCTGGTCGCATGAGCATTTCTCCAGGTCTTTTGTGCAGTATATGGGCCGCACACCGCGCGATGCGATCATTCAAAGGCGGATCGAGCGCGCCTGCCAGCTCCTGCTGTACGAGGAGCACAGCATTAAAGAGGTCGCCTTTGCGGTCGGGTTCTCGGATGAAAATTACTTCAGCAGGGTGTTCAAAGCCGTGAAGGGGCTCACCGCCAGCCAGTACCGCAAAAAGTATTACAATCCGATGTACCGGGATTTGGTTCCGGTCAAGGAGTCGGAATCGCTGTATCCTGTTAATCGGATTCTGTATAACATCGGGGCCGGCGAAGGTTAAACATTTGCCTGGCTATATAGGAGAGTGATGCGAATGAAGGAGAAGGTGAGGACAGCGGTGATCGGTTACGGGTTCGCCGCAAGGACATTTCACTGCCCGGTCATCACGGCCGTGCCGGAGCTGGAGCTGGCGATGATCGTCCAGCGCAGCGGCCATTCGTGCCTGCAGGCCTACCCGTCCGTCCGGGCTGTACAGGACGTCCGGGAAGCCTATGAGGATCCGGGCATCGACTTGATCGTCATTACGACGCCGAGCACGGCGCACTACTCGTTTGTCAAGGACGCCCTGCTGGCCGGCAAGCATGTCGTCGTGGAGAAGCCGTTCACGGCGACGACGGAGGAAGCGGACGAACTGATCGCGCTGTCTCAAGACAGGGGGCTCGTGCTCAGCGTGTTCCATAACCGCCGGTGGGACGGCGATTACCTGACGCTGCAGGAGGTTGTCCGCCGCGGCCTGGTCGGCAAGATTACCGAAGCGGAATTCCGCTGGGACCGGTTTAGCCCGAATGCCGATCCCAGCCGCTGGCGGGATGCGGGGGCCGAAGGGTCCGGGACGTTTTATGACCTGGGCGTCCACCTGATCGACCAGGCGCTGACGCTGTTCGGGCTTCCGGACAGCGTGCAGGCGGAGGTGCGGACGCAGCGGGAGCGGACGCTGGCCCCGGACTATTTTGACGTATCGCTGGGGTATCCGGATGGGCTGAAGGTGTCGGTAAAATCGACCCTGCTGGCCCGGGATCCGGCTCCGAGATACCGGTTGTACGGGACGGAGGGTTCGTTTGTCAAGTATGGAGAAGATCCTCAGGAAAATCTGCTGAAGGCCGGCAGGCTGCCGGGATCGCCCGGATGGGGCGAAGAGCCGCAGGAGATGTGGGGAAGCCTCGTGGCAAACCGGGACGGCCTGCAGTTTACGGGGCGTCTGAAGACGATTCCGGGATGCTACGACGCCTATTACCGCAACGTGGCGGAGGCTATCCATGGTGTGTCGGAGCTTGGCGTAAAGCCCGAGCAGGCCCGGATGGCGATTCGTGTCATCGAGCTGGGCATGCAGAGCCATGCCGAGCAGAGAAGGGTGCCATTTACCCCTTAACTACTTACGGAAAGAAGGAGATCAAGCTTGTTTCCTTTCAAATTGTCATTGAATACATCTACACTCCTGCCTTACGGACTCGGCGTCAAAGAGCAGGTCCGCGTGGCGGCGGAAGCAGGCTATGAGGGCATCGAGCTGTGGGTACGGGACATTGAAGCTTATCTTGCAGAGGGCGGCGAGCTGCAGGAGCTTAGACGGTATATCGAAGATCATGGACTGAAGGTGGCGAACGCCATCGCCTTCTGGGCTTGGGCCGACCGTGATCCTGAAGTGAGACAGCGCGGTTTCGATCAAGCGGAGAAGGAAATGGAGATGCTGGCGGAGCTGGGCTGTCTCGCGGCGGCGGCGCCCCCCTTCGGACAGGTTGCCCACGTCACGCTGGACGAATTTGCCGCCTCCTTTGCCAAGCTGGCCGAGTTGGCCCGCCGGATCGGCATAGAGCCCTATCTTGAATTCTGGGGAAAAGCGGCCCGGCTGAACTGCCTGAAGGATGCGATTTACGTAGCTCAAGCCAGCGGAGTGGCGGACGCCAAAATTCTTATCGATCCGTTCCACATGTATACCGGCGGCAGCGAGCTTCGGGACCTTGAAGGCTTGCCTGGGAACCGGATCGGCATCGTCCATGTGAACGATTATCCGGCGGCGCCGTCCCGCTCCGAGATCCAGGACGCCCACCGGGTATTTCCGGGAGACGGCATCGCTCCGTCCGGAGCGCTCGCCAGAACGCTGGCAAATGCGGGATATGAGGGCTACCTGTCCCTGGAGCTGTTTATGGACAGCTACGGCGGGTTGACCGCCCTGGAGACCGCGAAGCTTGGCATCGCCAAGATCCGGGAAGCTTACGGCCTGTAATGTCCAGATCCATCGCGGGAGACAACCCCGTTAGCAAGCTGTCGCTGCTTGCGATTACGTGGCCGATTTTTGTGGAATCGGCCCTTCAAATGTTTCTCAGGACATCGGACACGTTCATGCTGAGCAAGGTGTCTGACGGCGCGGTTGCGGCGGTCGGCGTCGCGAACCAGATCATCATGTTTGCGGTGCTGATGTTCAATTTCGTGGCGCTCGGCTCCGCGGTGGTCATCTCGCAGTATTTGGGTGCACGCAGGCAGCATGAAATCGGCCGGCTGGCCGGGTCCTCGCTGGCGCTGAACTTCCTGTTCGGCCTGGTCGTGAGCGTCATCGTCATGATGCTCAGCGGGCCGCTGCTGCGGATATTCGACCTCGATCCTTCTCTGTTCGGGCAGGCGGAGAAGTATTTGCTCATCGCCGGGGGCGCCCTGGTCATTCAGGCGCTGTTGACCGCCGTCACGACCATGATCCAGTCTCATGGATTAACCCGGCAGACGATGGTCGTCACGATCGGCATGAACGTGCTGAATATTTTCGGCAATTACCTGTTTATTTACGGCCCCGGAGGCTTTCCGAAGCTGGGCGTCGTCGGGGTGGCGATATCCACCGCCTTTGCCCAGTGCGTCGGTCTGGCCGTCAATCTGGTGCTGCTCCGCAAGGCGGCGGGCGTCTACATCCGCTGGAACGACCTGTTCGTGTGGAGCCGTGAGCATATCGGGAAGGTGCTACGCGTCGGCGTGCCGTCCTCGGCCGTGTCCTTGTCGTACTCCGCCAACCAGTTTGTGACCACGGCCTTTATTTCGTCGCTTGGGGCCAGCGTGCTGGCAACGAAAATTTACACGCAGAACATCATGTTCTTCGTCATGATTCTGGCCGTCTCGCTGGGCCGGGGCGGGCAGATCATCGTCGGGCAGCTGGTCGGCGCGGGCCAGAGGGAAGAGGCCTACAAGCAGGTGATCCGGAATCTGATCCGCAGCGAGCTGATCACGCTGGCGGCCGTCGCCGTGCTGATGCTGTTCCGGCAGCCGCTGATGAAGCTGTTCACGACCGACCCGGACATTATCGCGATGGGAGCGGCCTTGCTGCTGCTGAGCTTTCTGCTGGAGCCGGGGCGCAACTTCAACGTCATCCTGGAACGGTCGCTGCAGGCCGCCGGCGACGCCCGGTCCGCCATGGTCGTGTCCATCACGGTGACCTGGCTCTTCAGCGTGCCGCTGACGTACCTACTCGGCATTTATTGGGGATACGGCCTGTACGGCATCTGGGCGGCTTTTATCGCCGACGAATGGCTGCGGGGCATCCTGCTCTGGGTCCGCTGGAGGAGCAAGGCCTGGCAGCGAAAAGCGCTGGTGCAGCTTCGCAGCGAGGAGCAGGCGCTGTAGCCGCCCGCGCAGGCAGCACAAAAGAACCGCCACTCGGGGATTATCCGGGGTGGCGGTTCTTTGTGCCGGTGCCGAACAGGGACAGATATGCCGAGGAGCGGCGGATCAAGGCGCGGGTATCCGTCGGGAACTCCCGGCCGAGCAGCGGGAGGCGGTTGACGGGAGCTTTCGCCTGGACTTCCGTATCAAGGTCAGCCGTCAGGCCGGAGATCGCAAGCGACGTTCCTCCCCCGATGCGCAGCGATGCTGCGGCTCCTTCGGCGTAAGCCGTACGGTTCAGCTCGAGAAGGCCGGCATCAAGGGATCTTCCTATGTGTTCGGCTGTTGTGCGCGCGGTATGCTGCTCCAGGCGTGATCTGACATCAAGCAGCGCCATCAGCGCGAGCGGGTACTGATTGTGGTCCGGATGCTTCAGAATGTGCATGGCCGTCGCGGTGATGGCCTCTTCCAGCGTCAGGCCGCAAATATAGCGCAGGCGGCAGCCCCACCGTACCAGATCGAAGGCTTGCTTGCCTGAGCACAGCAGACCCTCGGCAAGCCCTTCCTCTCCGGAGTAAGGCAGCTTTAAAATGCCGATCCGGCAGTTTTCCAGCCAGCCCAGGCTGTGGTGCTGGTACCTTGGAAGAACGATTTCAAACAGTTCGATGGTGGGAATCAAAGCCCGGTTCATCGTGACATCCTCCTTGACCGTGATTTCATGGTTACTCCCTGCCGTCTTGTTCCGGATCGTCACGGCCAGTAGGGTTCTATACATGTGTCCGATTGGTAAACTATCCGAATCATACGTCCAAGGGATATCTTTGGCAAGAAGACGAGGCGGATTTTTTTAGATCAAAACCAGCATCTTTCCAGTGCAAAGTCCAAAATTCCGGCAAAAAGCCGCTTTTTTTCAGCCTAGCGGCTTCAGCCCTATTCCGGCACTATTTTCCGATCCAATGGGCGGGTTCAGCCATTTGAATGGCTTCCCGCCTTCAGTTATCCAGCAAAGCTAAGGAAAGCGGTAGGAAAGGCCGTAAAACAATGATTCCTACGGATTAGGACCCGTTTTCCCATCAGATCCCCAAATAAAGCAGGGAATCGTATCGTTTCCCTGCTTTACAGTTCGCCGTCCCAGGCGTATATTCATTTCATCATCCAATAGAGTAAGATTTGCGACTTGATGAACGCTGAATTTTCCGATGAAAAGCGGGGGAACCAATCGCAGTCCTCGTCCCACGGAGCTTTATGCTGGGGCTTGCGGCTTGCAGGGGTGAATCGGAGGCAGGATAACGCCTGTTTCCGTAGGGCTACTCTCACGGCCCGAATCCGTCAGCTAACCTCGTAAGCGTAGTTGAGAGCGGAGGAAACTGTGATTTGACGCATCAACACAGGGTATCTGCTCTGTGTTTTTCTGTGCGCTCATTTTGAAGGATGAAACGTGTACATGGAATATGTCTATTCGCTGAATTTCCGCCGGAGGGCGGAAAGCGGGGGAACCGGTCGTGTCTGCAGCATCCGCTGCGGCCATATGGGGTGAATCTCGAAAGTGATGAGTAGGGCTACTCTTTGGCCCGAATCCGTCAGCTAACCACGCAAGCGTGTTAAGAGAGGCAGCTGTTATTCATGCAGATGGCAAGGCTTATTCAGCCTTGGATTTGGAAGCATGGAAGAGTGTCCTCTTTCCGGTGCTTCTTTTTTGTTGTTTAAAAAAGGAGAAGCATTGATTCCCAAGCGGGCGGCGCCCGCAATTTTGTACAAATAGAGAAAACAGGTTATGTGGGAGAGAGGAGAACATGAAGTGCCCCAGATACAAGTAAACGGAACCACGTTATATTATGAAATTCACGGCAGCGGCACGCCCATCGTGTTCATTCACGGGCATTTGTCGTCCCATCATATGTTTGAGCCCCAGGTCGAATATTTCAGCAAGCGGGCGAAGGTAATCGTGCTGGACCTCCGCGGTTACGGCAATTCGGGGAAGCTTGACGTGGAGGTCGGGCACATTATGGAAACCCAATGCAGCGATCTGTGCGAGCTGCTCAATAAGCTGCATATTTCGCAGGCGACGCTGGTCGGCTGTTCCAGCGGAAGCGTGCTCGCCCAGACGTTTGCCGCCCTTCATCCGGACCGGGTCAGCGCTCTGGTGCTCGTAGACAGCTACTTCGCGGGATGCTTCGGGAAAAAGAACCATTTGCTGAATATTTGCGAGGCGTGCAGTTGGCTGTCTTATTATTTGCCTGCGGAGTTTTTCCTCCGGTCGCTGCGGGTGACGTATAACCGGTGGAGACCGGTCTACAGCATCCTGCGCAAGGAGCTGTACCACAAGCGGCCGACAGAGTCGATCAAGCAGCGCATGGAGCTGCTGCGTATGGAGATGCCCGCCAATTTGGCGCGGCTGCCGATGCCTGTACTGTGCGTCGCAGGCAGCCAAAGCGAGTGGTTCGTCAAGCAAATGCAGCGGGCGGCCACCCTGTTCCGGCATGTGCAGCTGGCGACGATCGAGGATGCGATGTATCCGACCCATTTGTGCCAGCCCCATGCATTCAACCGCATGCTGCTGAACTTTTTGATGGACCAGCATATTTACCGGACTCGGGAAGCCTATGGAGGATAGCCCGCGGTCATGGGATTTGCCTCCTGGAAAGAAAATCGCATCTTGAATCGCACTGGCCTTCACTCAAACGATCTACTCGCTGTATTAGGTAGCAAGTTAACCGCCCGATAAGAAGGCGGTTAACTCAGCTCTAGCGAGTATTCGTTTTTTCAATGAGACAGATTATATTAAAAAGGGTGGGATGAACCGTCCATCAATATCGGTGAATCCGTATTCCTGGGCAAGATCACCAACTTGTAGTACCAGTCCGTTTTTCAGTTTCACTTCATCATCCCCAGCTAGGGCTGACACCGCTCGCCCTACGTAGTACGGCGACTCCGTGTGTTTCAAAGCTTCAACCTCTTTCCAATGATCTTCATCTGTACCGAAGTTCCTTAATACCAGTTCTGTTCTCATCCAGCCAGGGGAGACCGCTACCACGGTTATTTCAGTGCTTTTGAGATCATGAGCTAATCCGAGCACTGAGCGGTTAATTGCATTCTTGGCGAGGTCGTAATAGAAAGTTCCTAAATACTTATCCTGATCCTGAAATGTGGTATGTACGATCAATCCAGAATCAGCTTCCAGCATAAGCGGGATCGCATAATGGTTTGTCGCTATTTGTGGGCGTACTCCATTCTGAAACATAGCATCCCACATGTTCAGCGGATATTCCCAGAATGGTCCGGATTGTAAATTCACTTCCAAGTCATGCAGTCCCCAGACATTATTCACTAGGATATGGAGCCGTCCTTGTTCCTGTCGGATTCTCTCGATCAAAGCTTGTGTATCCTCATCACGGGTATGATCGCAACGACATGCGTACGCCTCTCCTCCATGACTTCGAATCTCCTCCACAGTTTCATCGATGCTGCCTGGAAAACCGTGTGTAGTCGTACCTCGTAAACTTCTTCCGGATACATAAACTACTGCTCCGGCTTTCCCAAGCTCAACGGCAATCCCACGTCCTGCCCCCCGGCTTCCTCCGGTGACGAGAGCGATTTTCCCAGCGAGTCTCTTCAAGTTCATCTACTCCTTCACAGTTATTTATTTCATCATACTAAAGTAAAACGTCATTAACTGTCGTATTTGAGGATGAACGATTGATTTTTGCAATAATTGAAAAGGCACGCTTGAGAGTTAGGCATATGGCTAATTTCTTATTTGCGGCTATATCGATAAAATACGTTATGGGAATCTGGGCTGCGGTGTGCAGCCTTTTTTTAGGTTGGTGAAAGTGCTTGTGCCATTGACAGGCAGGGATATAATGGAGAGATATAATCATGGCATAAGAAGGAGGAAAAGTTGTGGCAACCATCGAAGATTTGATGAAGCTGGACATCCGCATCGGAACGGTGGTCAAGGCGGAGCCTTTTCCGGAGGCACGCAAGCCGGCGATCAAGCTGAGCATTGATTTCGGGGAGCTTGGAGTCAAGCGTTCCTCGGCCCAGATTACGAGAAGGTATACCCCCGAGCAGCTGGTCGGCCGCCAGGTGGCCGCCGTCGTAAATTTTCCCGTGCGACGGATTGCCGGATATAAATCGGAAGTGCTCGTTCTTGGCGGAGTTCCGGAAGAGGGCGATGTGGTGCTGCTGGCCCCTGATGTGCCTGTCGGCAACGGCACGCCCATTGCTTGAACATTTTACAAAACGAAAGGATGGATACCGATGATTCTGCGCCCAACGAAGGAAGACTACAACGAAGGTTTCGCCAAGTATGTCTCTCTCGTACCTGAGGGGAACCTCGAGGAGATTCTGAACGGGTCTCTGAACCGGACGACCGCGTTTTATTCTGCACTGACGGAAGAAAAGGGGAACTACCGCTATGCGCCCGGCAAATGGAGCTTGAAAGAAGTGCTTGGCCATATCACGGATAATGAGCGCATCATGTGCTACAGGCTGCTCCGCATCGCCAGGGGGGACACCACGCCTTTGACCGGCTATGACGAGGAAGTGCTGATGGAAGGCGCAGTCTTCGACCGATTCTCCATCGCCGAGCTTCTCGAGGATTTCGCCGCCGTTCGCCGCTCCACGCTGACGCTGCTGCGGAGCATTCCGGACGAGGCCTGGACCCGCAGAGGTGTCGTGAACGGTTATGAATCTACCGCGGCCGCTTGGGCGTATATTCTGACCGGCCATGAAATCCACCATTATAACGTGATCCAGGAAAGATACATATAACCTCTTGCGGCCGTCAAAATTTGACCGATTGCAGTCATGCTGAGCGCCCCGGCCACGCTATGATTTGAGGCGCTCCTCGGCAAGATGAATAAAAGCCTGCGCGGCATGGCCCAAATATTTATCCGCCCGGTAAATGATGCTCATTTCCCTGTAGGGCGGATCATCATGGATGGGGAGGAACCGCAGCTTCGGATCGCCGATGGCTTCGACGAGCGTAGGCGTCTGAACGGTAACCCCCATGTTTTCCCTGACAAATCGGAAGAGCGAAGGGTTGGACGTCGTTTCCACGACGATGTCCAGGTTAAACCCGTTCTTCCGGCAGTATTGCTCGACGAGCTCCCTTCCCCAGAACCCCTTGGGATACATAATGATCGGCAGGCCGTTCAGTTCAGTTAGGGAGACCGACTCCCTGCCGGCCAGCTCGTGTTCGGCAGATACCACCACGCCGTACTCCTCCCGGGGCAGGGACCGGACCACCAGCCGGTTGTCGTAAAGCGGCTTGAGCGAGATGCCGATATCGATTTCCGTACTAAGGACGAGGTCCGCTACATCGACGGCCGAGACGATCTTGAGCCGGACGTTCGGATACCGGTTGCGGAAATCGATGAACATCGGGGTCAGGCGGAAATCGAGCTCTGAAGGCAGCACGCCGACGCCGAGCGTACCGCCCTGGTGATGGCGAAGCTCGCCGATCTCCAGCTTGGCGTTTTGCAAATTTTGAAAAATTCCCCTTGCCTGCTTAAGCAGGACCGAGCCCGCATCGGTCAACGCGATCCGTTTGCCGATCCGGTCAAACAAGGGCATGCCGACCTCCTCCTCCAATGCCTTGATCTGCAGGCTTAAATTCGGCTGGGAGATGCCGAGCTTATCTGCGGCCCTCGTAAAATGCAGCTCCTCGCAAACGGCCACGAAATACTCCAGTTGTCTCAGTTCCAAGTTAATTCCTCCTGTTCATGAACAATAGATTGCGACGCACCGAAGTAGAAGTAAACCCTAGAATGTGTGAAAACACGGATTTATCATTTGTATAACAAATTATTATTATAATTTCAATATAATTGATAAATGATTCCTCTCCCATTAAGATGTGATCAAATCGATCTGAGGGAGAGAGAAATAATGAGAAAACCTTCACTGTTTATGATGGCTGTCGCCTTCATTTTGGCCTCTTTAAATTTGCGGCCCGCAATGAATTCCATCTCGCCCATGCTGCAAGCCATTCAGCGGGATTTGGGCATGAGCGCGTTGTCGGCAAGTCTGCTGACGTCCATTCCGGTGCTGTGCATGGGAATATTTCCGGCTTTTGCGGTCAAACTGGGCCAGCGTGCCGGGCTGGAGCGCGTCATCGGCTGGTCGATTGCGGTCATCGGCGCCGGTACGGTGCTGAGATGGTTCACCGGGTCGTCAGCATACCTGCTGCTGACCACCGTCCTGGCCGGGCTAGGGATCGCTGCGGCAGGACCGCTGCTGTCCGGGTTCATTAAGCAGCATTTTCCCGCCAAGGTGCCCGTCATGATTTCGCTCTATACCGTCTCCATGGCGGTCGGAGCCGCGCTCGCATCGGGATTGTCCCTGCCTTTATCGGTCCGGGCCCATTCGTGGCAGGAATCGCTGGCGGTTTGGGCTATCCTCGCTGCCGTCGCCCTGCCGGTGTGGTGGTGGTCGGTTCTCCGCCATACTTGTCGGTCTGCCCGTGCCGAGCGCTCGGCACAGACGGCCGGACTTCCCTGGAACAGTGCCAAAGCATGGGTTCTCACGCTGTCCTTTGGCCTGCTCGCTGTTCTGTTCTTTTCGGTCACGGCTTGGCTGCCGCCAGTCGTGGAACATATGGGATACGGCAGAGCCTATGCGGCGAACATGCTTGTCCTGTTCTCCCTGACACAGATCCCCGTCGGGCTCCTGTTTCCGCACTTGCTCCGGCGTCTGCCTTCCCGACGCTTCTGGCTGGCGCTGGGCGCACTGTCGATGGCCGCCGGCTTCCTGATGCTCTGGATGTCTGTGACGCCATGGCTGGCGGCGATTCTGATCGGCATCGGCCCCGGCGTGTTGTTCCCGGTCAATCTGATGATGCCGATCGAAGCGGTAAGCGATGCTCAGCAGGCGACGGCCTGGTCGGCCATGACCCAATCGTTGGGATACGTGATTGGCGCGATGGGACCGATGCTGCTTGGCGTGATCCACGACGCTGCCGGCAGCTATATGCTGATCATCCCGGTGCTGCTGGCCGTCACGCTGGCCATGGCGGGGGTTCAGCAGCTGGCTGCGAAGCCCGGAGCGGCGAAGGTGCTAAACAAGCAGCGGGCGAAGGAAAAGGAAACAGCCCTTCCCTTGGCAGAGTAAGGAAAGGGCCGTCGATGACGGAGCATCAGCCTGCCGGCTGGCAGTATAGATCGGGACGGGGGCAGGCTTTAGCAGAGGACCTCAACCGTAAACCCGCCCGGTGCCTCGACGTAGAACGTATACCCGTGCGCATGCTGCGGAGGCTTGACATCGTATCCGTCCTCCAGCAGTTTTTGGTTGATGCGGTCGACCTGCTCCTCGGTCTGCTGGGGAAAGCCGACGTGGAACGTTTTGGGGTACTGCACCTCACGGCCCTTCATCAGCGTCAGCACAAACCCGTCATCATCGAAGAGCACCGCGAAGTTGTCGCCGCGGGCTGCCCGGCACTCCAGTCCGAAATAAGTTTCCAGAAAGGCCCGTGACGCCGCCACATCGGTCACCGTTAAATTCAAATGGTTGATTTTCATCATTACCGCCGTCCTTTCAAAATGGGATGACTTTCTTTGCTTACCCCCTTATTATATGACCTTTATGCAAGTGATAAGGTTTCGGTATAATGGGGGTTAAAAAGGGTGGGGTTCACGATAAAAACCCGTCACCTGGCAGGAGGCATCGGTATGGATATTCAGCTTCAAAAGGTGACAAGGGAAAATTGGGAGGAAGCCATTTCCCTCCGGGTTGCGGAGGAACAGGCCGGCTTCACGCCGCCGGTTGCTGTTTCGCTGGCCAAAGTCTACGTTAAACCCGATGGGGACAATGTCGACTATATCCCTTTCGCCATATACGATGGGCCGCGAATGGTCGGTTTTATAATGCACGCATGTGAAGAGAACACGGAGGATATGTACTGGATCAACGGCTTTTTGATTGATGAGCGCCACCAGGGCCAAGGGTACGGCCGGGCCGCCTTGACGGAGATGATCCGTTGGATCGTAAGCCGGTGGGACTGCTGCCGGGAAATCCGCCTGACCGTTCATGGGGACAACAGAATCGCCAAGCGTCTGTACGAGTCGGCAGGCTTTTCGCCAACCGGGACGGTATACGGGGAAGAAGAGGTATGGAGCCTGCCGGTCGCAAAAGACTGATTCATCAGCCTGGATTTCTTGAGGGCCGCAAGGGGGATAGGCTTGCTGGCGCGCAGATCTCTTGCCCCAGCCGGCGGTCTGTAATATAATAGGGAAAATTTCGTAATTGATGGAGGCTGGAACGATGATGATGATGACCGTTTTCTTGACCATTCATTCAGTGAACTAAACTGAATAGCATACCGGAAGCATGAGGTATCCAAGCCCAACAGGGGCTGGGTATATTTTACATGCAGCTTCCGGGGATGCAGTGAATGGTCTTGAGACGGAATTCCTTAATCACGTTCTTTTGCAGGCAGCCTTAGGGGGAGCCTGTGCCTTTTTGCATAGAAGACGCGAATGGACTTTGGTTCATTCGCGTTTTTTTGTTTCCGGGGCAGATGTTCGAAACACATTTAACAGGCCGCCGGAGCAAAAGCCGCTGTTTGCGGGCATTATTCTATGCTTACCATCAATGACGAGGTGATCGATGTATGCCACGCTACTTTTTTACTGTACTGCCTGGGCTGGAAGAAATTCTCGCCGATGAAATGCAGGCTAAAATTTCCGGGGTACGTATTGGGGACAAGGCCAGGGGAAAGGTTTATTTTGACTCTGACTTGCCAGTAGAGTATTTTCTGACGCTGCGGACTGCCGACAATCTGTATCGTTTCATCCACCGGTTCCCGGTGGGTCCTCATAAATTGCATTTACACCATATCGAACAAGAAATCTCCCGTTTGGATTTATCCATGATCCGACTGGATTCTTCCGAAAAGATTAGCTTTAAGGTCAATGCCAGCCGAGCGGGAAACCATACCTACAGCAGGTTTGATGCGTCAGAGGCTGCGGAATTGGGAATCATGCGGCGCTATCGGCATTTTAGACAAGATCACAGCGGCGGGCATCAGCTCGAGTTTCGGCTCGATCTGGTTCAGGAAGAGGCTGTCTTTGCCATCAGGATAACGGATGCGGCGTTCAGGTATAGGGGAAAGACGCGGGAATTTACGCCGGCCGCCCTGCGGCCGACCGTTGCCCACGCGCTCGTGTGGGTGTCCCGTCCGGAGAAGGACGACATTTTCGTTGACCCCTGCTGCGGATCAGGGACCGTGCTGTCCGAGCGCTGTGCGTATCCTCACGCCGGCATTTACGGCGGAGACCTCTCCGAGGTAGCCGTCACAGCTGCCCGTGCCAATGTGGGACACACTTCCGGTGTACACCTTAAGCAATGGGATGCGCAGCGCCTGCCGCTGGATCCGGGATATGCCGGCAAAGTGGTGACCAATCTTCCTTTTGGAAAGCAAATTTCGTCCATAGCATGCATTCCCGTTTTGTATGAAGGAGTGCTTAGAGAAATGAAGCGGGTGCTGAAACCAGGAGGTCAGATCGTCTGTTTAACCGATGCGGGGGGGCCTCTGCTGGCAGCTGCCGAGAAAGCCGATCTCCGTTTGGCCACGGTAGCCGACCTCCGGTTGAAGGGACTGAATCCGTCCATCTATTTGCTGCAAAAAGATTAGTCCGGCCCTGTTGCACGGCTGAACTGGATTTCAGGCAATATGCAGCGAAATGCAGCGCGCCAACAGTGCTTGCCGCATTACACCGGGCGGCTGCGGATCAGCTCGACCAGGTTTGCGGCCGCCGGAGACAGAGGCTCATCCTTGCGGGTGCAGATGGCGATGACGTTCGTCAAACTGACGTCGTCTACATAGACCCGGCACAGCTCTCCCCGCGCCACATATTCGCGTACAACCAACGAGGAGACAAAGTTGGCGCCATATCCGGCAATGACGGCGGTGATCGCCTCGTGCAGACCGTTAAACTGCAGCGCTACCTTGGGGGCCGGGGCGTTGTAGGTGCGGCATAGCGCGAACAGCCGCTCCCGCGTGGAGCTGCCTTCCTCGCGCATGACAAACGGCTCGCTCATCATTTCGGCAAGCGACAGGTGGCGGTTGGCAAACTTATGATTCGGCGCGACGACGAACCACAGCTCGTCCTGGAACAGCTCCTCGGTCTGAATCGTGTCCGGATATTCTTCCGGCAGCCCGCCATAGATGGCCAGGTCGGCTTCGACGCTCAGCAGCTGCCGGAGCGCCCCGCTGGAGTTGGTCGTGGTGATGCTCATCTCGACCTGCTCGTACTGCTGCTTGAACCTTGCAAGCCAGGTCGGGAGGAGAAAGTGCGCAGGCAGGTAGGTCGCCGCCAGGCGGATGTGGCCGGCCGTACCCTGCCCGTAATCCCGCGCCAGCTGCTCGATTTGCTGCTCGACGGCGAACAGCCTCTTGGCGAGCGCAGCTATTTTGTCCCCCGCATCGGTCAGCCGGATGCCCCTTCCTTGCGGTTCGAGCAGGATCAGGGACAGCTCCTTCTCGAATTTCTTGATCTGGGAGGTAATCGCAGGCTGGCTGATCTTCAGCAGCTCGGATGCCCGGGTCACGCTCCCGGTGGAAGCAATCACATGAAATAAGCGCAGGGCGTGCAGGTTCAAGGTGTATCAACTCCTCATCCATTCATATCTTTAATGTATGAAAATCGGCGAAAGATATATTATTCATATCATTATAGACGATCTACAATAGAACCAGAAGCGCTTCTATCCTAAAGATGAAACCAAATGATAAGGAGTGACGGGGAATGAATCCTGTATGGGAACAAGTAGATGAGTATATTGTCGACCGGCTTTGCCCGAATGACCGGGTGTTGGACGAAGTGATCGTGGCGAACCGGAAGGCGGATCTTCCGGAAATCGATGTAACGGCGAATCAGGGGAAGTTTTTGCAGCTGCTCGTGCAGATCAAAGGGGCTAAACGGATCCTGGAAATCGGGACGCTGGGGGCCTACAGCACGATATGGATGGCTAGAGGCTTGATTGAAGGCGGGCGGATCATCACACTGGAGCTGAGTCCGCATCATGCCGAAGTCGCCAAGAAGAACATCGTCCGGGCGGGGCTGGAACAGACGATCGAAGTACGCACCGGGGACGCGCTTGAACAGCTGGCCCAAATGGAGAAAGAGGGGGTGAAGCCGTTTGACCTCATTTTTATCGATGCGGATAAGCCGAACAATCCGAACTATCTCCGCTGGGCGCTGCATTTTTCCCGGCCGGGAACGGTCATTGTCGGGGACAACGTTATCCGCAACGGGGAAATTGCCGATCGGCACAGCACTGACCCGCGGGTGCAGGGTGTCCGAACGTTCTACGATATGCTCAGCGGGCATCCGAATATTTCGGCCACGGCGCTGCAGACGGTGGGGAGCAAGGGGTACGACGGGTTTATGATTGGCATCGTGAAATAAGCGTTACTTATTCCATAAAATCGGGTTTTTATATGGCCCGTGGAAGGAGATTTCGAGCAGCTTGGACGCCATGGTGACGGCGGAATATTTATAGTTGCTGCGAACCCACCAGACGATGCTTTCCAAATAAGCACCCGTTGTGTAGGCTATGACGAAGGACATCTCCATGCGGAGCCCTTCTTCGGACGTTTGGGATACGCGAATGCCGTCTTCTACGTAATGCCTGATGATGTTTTTGACTTCCTGAATAAATAAGTCGTCCGGTTTATACACGAGCATGACTTCATAGGCAAGCTGGTTCTGAATGATATGCTCAAACAGGGCGACCATGTTTTCCGGAAGGTCCTCGGAACGCAGCTCGTCAATCCTTTTGGGATGGGTAATGGTCAAGGACTGCCTTAAATCGTTTAAAATCGCATTATGCAGGTCGACGCGCAATTCCAGAATATCTTTATACAATTTATAAAACGTAGGCCGCGTTACATGAGCTTCCTGACAGATGCGCTGAATGGTGATGCTCTTTTCGTTTTCCTTCAGCATCAGCGACAAATAAGCCCGTTGTATTTTTTTCATCGAATGCACTTGCCTTGGATCTTTTCTTTCCACCTACATCACACCTATCTTTTGGTAACTCTATACTAGCATAAAAAACGTCATTCGACGTATATTCAAGGCAGCCAGACGTCACCTGCGGATGATCTATCTTGCGATAAAAGGATGCCGAATAGCCGAGAAAAAAAGGGACTGCCTCAAAGGTTCGAACCATTTGAGAAGCAGTCCCTGTTATTATACGGGATTGAAAAAATGCCCCCGGATTACAGCGCCGTCCAGCCGCCATCAATGACGAGTTCCGCACCCGTCATAAATCTGGACTCGTCACTGGCCAGGAATACGACGCCATAAGCAACGTCTTCCGGCTCGCCCATGTAAGGAAGCTGGGTGTGCGCCTCATAATAAGGCATGGCGGATGCCATCGAAGGAGCGGTCATCGGCGTGACGATGATGCCGGGATGGACGGAGTTGACGCGGATTCGATCCTTGCCGTACTCGACGGCAGCGGATTTGGACAACGCGCGCAGCGCCCCTTTGGCAGCCGTATAGGGGCTTGACCCTGCCATGCCCACAATGCCGCCGATGGATGAAATATTAATAACCGATCCGCCGCCGGCCTTTTTCATTTCAGGGATGCAGTATTTCATGCCAAGCACGCAGCCGTTCAGATTGATGTCCATGACTTTGTTCCACTCGTCCATCTCCATATCGGCCATCGTTTTGGGACTTGCGACGCCCGCATTATTCACCAATACATCCACTTTGCCGTAGAGCTCAACCGTTCTTGCAACGATCGCCTTCCATTCCTCTTCCGAGGTGACGTTCTGCTTCAGCGCCACTGCTTCGCCGCCGTTTGCGGTAATTTCGGCAACGATTTCATTGAGCTTCGCCTCGTTTAAGTCGGTTGCGACGACCTTTGCGCCTTCTTTAGCAAACAATTTCGCTTCCGCCGCACCCATTCCGTTTGCTGCCCCGGTGATGATCGCCACTTTGCCTTGTAATCTCATGCCAGATTGCCTCCCCAATATAAAGTGTAAACGAATCCTGCTTTAGAGAATTTTGTTTACATTGTGTAAAATAGTTCATACAATTATTAGCACACTTTCATGACGAATGCAATGGCGCTATATACGGGCTCATTCCATCGAACTAGGTCCAGAGGGTTGCAGATCGCCTTGATCGGTGAACGGAAAACCGTTCATACGACACAGGGATTTAAGAGATTAGGGGGATACCCACCTGGATGATTTGAACCCATAATTAGAGCAGATTGAAATATTATGGAATTTAATCAGCGAGACGTGAGGGGTGCGCATATGTCCAGGTTTTTACTTCGATTTACAAGCATGATGTTGGTATTGTTGATTGTGTTGCCAGGGGGAAAGGCGGAGGTAGTCCGCGCGGAAAGCGACAGCCAGACGCATATGGAATGGTCCCGGGAATACGGCAGCTGGTCTGCCGGTGAAGGCGTTCTTCCCACTTCGGACGGCGGATACCTTGCTTTGGGTAGTTATACGGAAGTCGTGCCTGCGGGGGAGTGGGACGATTATGAGCAACAAGCGTATATCATGAAGCTCAGCCCGGAGGGAGAGGTGAAATGGGAGCAAAGGTTGGCCTACGGCGGTTCGAGCACCAATGAAGCGCTGTCCGCGATTGAAACCCGGGACGGCGGGTATCTCGTGTACGGAACATCCACCAATCAGGCCGGTGAACCGTACAGCCAGATGTATCTGGCCAAACTGGATGCCGACGGCGGTCTGAAGTGGGACCGGACCCAGGATGATCCTTATATTTACAGCACACCGAAGGCAGCGGTGGAGCTGGAGGATGGAAGCTTCGTTATCGGCGGCAAGGGCATCTCCAAGATGGGATACGAGACTGCTTACGCGCTTAAGGTCGATGGGCAGGGACAGGAGCTGTGGTATAACAAATACCGTTATGCGGAGAGCCAGTATTTTGACGATTTGATTCCGGCGGTCGACGGCGGGCTGATCGCAGTGGGCGCGGTGAATACTCCGGAATACGAGGCAGGGGATCCGGACGCGCTGCTGATCGTCAAATTGAATGCGGATGGGCAGGAGGTTTGGGCTAAGCAGATCAGTGATCCCCACACGGACCGGGGCGCTTTTGCGGTCATCCCCGCGGGTGACGACGGTTATTTGATCGGCAGCCAGCGGGTGGTAGACCAGCAGCGCATTACGATTCTGACGAAGACGGATCTGAACGGGGAGCCGCAGTGGGAGAAGACGTTCAAGACGGAGGGCTCGGACTATGAGGTGTTTAACAATTTGGTTCCGTTAGGCGACGGATACGCCCTGCTGGGGGGCCACTATTCGGGAAGCCCTTCGAACCGGAAAATCCAGTACGATGTGCTGACTGTGGACAGGGACGGTAACCTTCTGAACCGCCACTTGTTCAAGGAGGCTGCTTTATCCCGCTACGGCATCGGTGCCGCCGGTCCGGACGGAGGCGTCATCGTTCCCGGCACGGTACTGCGCGAGGAAACGACGAAGTTCCAGCTCATTAAGGTTGCCCCTTTTCAGGAGCAGGGGCCAGCGGATGACCGCAAGCCGACAAGCATTGCTTTTTCCGGAAAGGAACTGAAGCTTAAAGAAGGGGAAACCGTTCCTTCCGTGCTTGAGGCGGTATACGAGGATGGATCGCACAGCGATCTGTCCACAGCGGCGGTGTACAGCATCGAAGATGCGTCCATTGCCGAGGCGGACCCTTCCGGGCGTGTCATCGGCGTCTCGCGGGGGAAAACCTATCTGCTTGCGGAATTCCAGGGGCTGAGCGCTAGGATCAAGGTCCAGGTGCTGCCTAAGGACAGCGACGAATTCGATAAGGTCAAAGGTCGGCTTCAACTGGATTCGGACGAGTATTCTTTGGCCGCCGGCACGCAGATCGATATCCGTCTGACGGTGCTGGATTACTTGACCGGCAAGGAAACCGACGTAACCAAGCAGGCGAAGTTCCGCAGCGAGAACCCTGATATCGCGGATATCGATCCGGAAGGAAATCTGGTCGGGAAGCGGGCAGGGAACACGACGATTTATGCTTTTTATAAAGGCAGCCATGTCATGGCAGACGTGCAGGTGATGCGCTCGGGTGGTTCGGAGCGTTAAAGAAAACGCAATTGGCCGATGTCAGCGGCACCAAAAGGGGAAGCGGGAATTCTCCAATCGCCCCCTCCCACGAATAAACCCTGGAAAGAGGCAAAAAGACGGACCAGCTGCAGCTGATCCGTCTTTTTGCGTCCTTCGATCCTGATGGCATTGGATCTTGATGGCTTCCGATACGCCTGTTAAGTGTTCTGCGCAAACGCTTCGGCTGCGGTGCACAGATAATAGGACAGGCCGGTTTGCTGGGACTCCAGCATGTTCCGGTGAAAGTCGTCCTGCAGGAAAAAGCGCGCCTGCGCGGCAAATGCGTCCGGTCCGGTGTCATGTCCATGCTTCTTCAAAGCCTCCAGATGCGATGCGATCAGCTGCCGGATCTGCCCGTCGTCGTATTTGACGCCATCCTTCAGCGCCTGCGCCATTCCGTTCATAAAGCGCACCGCCTCCGCGGCCTGCTCGTTCATCTCGACCGGATCCACCCGGTTTTCTTCCAGCATGTCGTATCCGTAATTCTCCTGGACATGGCGGTTCTGCTCCGCCAACGCTTCCTTCCATTCCTCTTCGCTCTGAAATCCTTGGAACATATCCTTCGTATTCATCGCTTTTCCCTCCCGTGTATGTTGAATGGACTCATCCAGCGTATGGACAAGCCGCTCGAGCCGGCTCATCCGGCCGAGGAGGAGTTCCCTTTGACCGGACAAAATCTCGGCTCTGCCCGGCTGATCCTCCAGCAGCTGCTTGATTTGCTCCAGCGGAAAATCGAGCTCCTTATAGAACAAAATGTGCTGCAGACGCTCCAGTTCTTCCATGCCGTATAACCGATATCCCGCCTCAGTAATCTCCCTCGGCATCAGGAGGCCGATCTTGTGGTAGTGATGGAGCGTCTTGATGGTGACATTCGACAGCTCCGATACTTCTTTCACGGTGTACACCTGGTCATTTCCTCCTTTCGCGGTTAGTGTATAGCCTCCCCTAAGGTCAGAGTCAAGCAGGGAACCCGAAAAAATGAGTCATTGACTCTCCCCTTGGAGGAGGCTACATCATGGAATCCGAAACGCACATGATGAAATCCAAACCAGGAAGGGAGTCTAAGAATATGTTCGCTTCGTTAAAGCTGTTACATCATCCATGGATTCGCATCGTCCTCATTTCCAATCTGCTGACGCAAACCGGCATTTGGGTCCGGAACTTCGCAGTGCTGTTCTATGTTGTTAACAAGACTGGCGGCGACGCCTTCGCCGTCTCTATGATCTCGGTTGCCGAGTACGCTCCGATGTTGGTATTTGCCTTGATCGGAGGCGTGTTCGCCGACCGGTGGCCGCCGCGCAGAACGCTGATCTGGTGCGATGCGCTCGCCGCCGTCTCCATCTGGATCGTCCTCGCGGCCATGAAATCGGGTGCCTGGGAAGCCGTATTCTTCCCGACCTTGATATCCGCCGTACTGTCCCAATTGTCGCAGCCATCAGGAATGAGGCTGTTTCAAGAACGGGCCGCGGCGGACTTGATCCAGCCGGCGATGTCCGTGCTGCAGACGATGTTTGCCGTGTTTATGGTGCTCGGCCCCGTTCTTGGGACATGGGTGTACCAAACCTTTGGCATCGGCGTTTCCATGGGCTTGACCGGGACTGTTTTTCTGCTGTCCGCCGCCGTGCTGGGATGGATTCCAGCCGATTCCAAAGCCAAAGGGGGCGGCCGAAGAAAAGGAACCTCGGTATTCCGGGAGATGAGGGACGGCATCCGTTATGTCACTTCGAACCGCGTACTGGGTCGGCTCAGTCTCTGTTTTGCGGCTGTCGGTCTGGGGATCGGCCTCATTTCGCCGCTAAGCGTCTTCATTGTGACCGACAAGCTCGGTCTTCCCGCCGATCACCTGAAATGGCTGTCCATCCCGTATGGCGCCGGGGAGATTGCCGGCGGGATCGCCGCGTTTGCGCTGGCCGGCCGCATGGCTCCCCAGACGCTGCTGATGCTCGGCCTGATCGTCAATGCAGCCGGGATTGCCGTCACCGGATGGTCCGGTATGCTGTGGCTCACGATGCTGGCCCAGTTCGTTATCGCCCTGCTGCAGCCGGCGATATTCATCGGTAACCAAACGCTCGTCATGCAGCATACGGAGCCCGAATACATCGGACGGGTGAGCGGAATCCGCACGCCGCTTATGACGGGTGCCATGCTCTTGATGATGAGCCTGTCCGGCGTGCTCGCCGGCCGCCTACCGCTCGGAATCATCTACAGCTTGGCAGGGTTGTGCCTGCTGATCGGCCTGCTGACCGTGCTCCCACTGTACCGGCAGCGGGAATCCGCTCCCGCAAGCCGGCCCGAGTAACGGATCAAGCCCGGCCGGACAGGCCGGGCTAATCCGCCTTAGCCGTATCCGGCTCTAACCGGCGCAGGATTCGGGTCATCTTCTCAAGGCAGAAACCGAGGTCGCTTCGGTCCTCCTCGCTAAGACGGTCCAGCTGCTGGCTAAGCTCGTGGTGGAAGGACTCCCACCGGCTGCTTACGATTCGCCGGCCTTTCTCGGTCAAGGACAATCCGATCTGACGCTTATCCTGAGGGTCCGGCTGCTTGGTGAGGCATTCCTTCTCTTCAAGCTTGGCGATCAGGGGCGTAAGCTGCTGCTTGGATATATGCAGATGTTTGGCCAGAAGGCTCATCGAATAACTATCCGGTTGATGATATAAAGCCTCGAGCACGTGGTACTGCAGATGCGTCAGCTCAGGCAACATTTGCCGCGCAGAAGGCATGTCAAAGCCGCGGTGAAGCAGCGGGATCAGCTGAATATAAGCTGCGGCAAGCCTGGAGTTGTCTGAATTCATGGCGTGTTCTCCTTCATCCCTATCCGTTTGACAGGTAGTAAATATTTATTTATATTATTCACGTATTAACGCAAAATATCAACAGTGATAGTAAATAAATATTAATTAAAAACGAGACAGAGGAGGAACCCTAATGACCCGCAGTATGGCCAATGATTCAATAAATCGCAAGAGCGGCGGTCCTCGCAGGAGGGGAATCAACTATGATGTCGGAACGTACACCCGCGGACCGGATCAGCCCTCCTCGAGAGAACTTTTTGATCCGGAGACCGTCCGGAAGGAAACGGAGATCATCCAGAGCGAACTGCACTGCACCAGTATCCGTATTTCGGGCAGGGATGTGGACAGGCTGGTGGCCGCTTCGGAATACGCTCTCCATCAGGGGCTCGAGGTGTGGTTCTCCCCGGCTCTGATCGATGAGGAAGAACAAGCGATGCTCGAGTACTACAGGAAATGTGCAATCGCGGCGGAGACGCTGCGGCGAAAAGGAGCGGACGTCGTGTTTGTGGCCGGCTGCGAGCTGAGTCTGTTCATGAAAGGGATATTGGAAGGAGCTACGTCCTTCGACCGAATCGGGGTGCTGATGAGCCCTTGGCGGCTGCTCAAATACACCATTCGAAAGGGATCTTTTCATAAGCGTCTGAACGCTTTTCTCAGCAAAGCCGTAAATGTGATCCGGGAGCATTTCCACGGGCAAGTCACCTATGCTTCCGGTACGTGGGAAAATGTGAATTGGGGTCCTTTTGACATCGTTTCGGCCGATCATTACCGCGATGCGTATAACGATAAGCGCTACCGGGGGCAGCTGCGCGCCTATTTCAAGCACGGTAAACCGGTCGTCATCACGGAATTCGGATGCTGCACCTACGAAGGGGCGCAGGACCGGGGAGGTTTTGGCTGGAACGTCGTAGATCATGGACATTCGCCCAAGCGGCTGGGGGAGGGCATTGTGAGGGACGAACAGGTGCAGGTCCGGTACATGAGGGAGCTTTTCGATATTTTTCAGGAAGAAGGGGTGGATGGAGCCTTTTGGTTTACGTTTGCCATGCCAAGCTATCCGTATGACGAAGAGCCGGCCTTTAACTTGGATACGGCCAGCTACAGCGTCGTGCGTACGTTCAAAGACGGGCGGACAGGGGCGGCCTATCCCGGGATGCCGTGGGATACGAAGGCTTCCTTTGCGGCACTGGGCGAGCTCTATGATCGGCCGTAGGAATCCGGCAAGCGTACCATCCGCTCATTGACACGGGCACGCTGAAGCTATATATTCAGGGCAGCATCCTGCCGGCCAGGCGGGATAACGTCGGTACTTTTTTCTCGAACATGAGGGAGGTGAAGCGCTTTGGAAGATCATGCTTTGAAATATAATCCCGAAGAGTCGGGCTCGAAAATTTGCGAGGTTTTGCAAATCCTGAAGACCAAATGGGCGTTCCTCGTACTGGATGAACTGCTGAAGGGCCCGCAGCGGTTTAATCAGCTTCAGCGCAATGCGTCCGTAATTAAAACCCAGTCGCTGACGGATACGCTCCGGCATCTTGAACGGATGGGACTTGTAAACCGCGAGGTGTTCCCCACAGTCCCGGTGACGGTCGAATATTCGCTAACGGAGAAGGGCGCCGATTTTCAGCTCGCCTTAAAGGAAATGGAGCGATGGGTGGATAAATGGGGCGGGCGGAACCCGGCTTCAGCTGAGTAATGGAACATAGCAATAGGTCAAATGTTACTTCAAGGGCTGCTCGGCATGGCTTTCGTCTGAAGGTCCGCCTGGTGAGCCCTTTTTGCTGTGTGCAGAAAAAGGGTTTGACATTGACGCTGCGTAAAGGTGTACAGTGAAACCGTCAGGAGGTGACCCCATGGAATACACCGTACAGAAGCTGGGAAGGCTCGCGGGCGTCAGCACCCGGACCCTGAGGTACTATGACGAAATCGGTCTTCTTAAGCCGGCTAGGATCAATTCGTCAGGGTACCGGATTTATGGGGAGGATGAGGTGAACAGGCTGCAGCAAATTTTATTTTTCAGAGAGCTGGACGTTAGCCTGGACCGCATCAAGGAGCTGATGTCCTCACCTTCTTTTAACAGCAGCGAAGCTCTGAAGGAACATCGTGAGAAGCTTCTTGACAAACGCAGGCAGCTGGACCGGCTGATTGCCAACGTGGAACGGACGATCCAGTATCAGGAAGGGAGAATGAACATGACGGATCAGCAGAAATTTGAAGGTTTCAAACAACAACTCATTGACGATAACGAACAGAAGCACGGCAAGGAAATCCGTGAGAAGTACGGGGATGCGGCTATTGAGCGTTCCAACGCCAAGGTGAAAAACATGACCAAGGAGCAGTACGAAGAGGTGTCCCGCCTGGCCGATGAGGTGCTGTCCACGCTTGGGCAGGCTTATCAAACAGGAGATCCTGCCGGTGAGCTCGCCCAGAAGACGGCTGACCTCCACAAGCAGTGGCTGACGTACTACTGGAGCGATTACAGCAAAGAGGCGCATGCCGGGCTGGCCCAGATGTATGTGGACGACGAGCGCTTCAAGGCTTACTATGATGCGAAGCAGCCGGGAGCGGCGGAGTTTCTGCGGGACGCAATTCTGGTCTACACAGGGATGGCGAAGTCCTGAACCAGGACTGGGGAGTGACAAAGGTAAAAAAAATCAAGTAAGGAATAAGATCGCCCAATCGGCCTGGGAAAACCAGACGGAAGGCGGTCTTATTTTTTTGTAAAATATGGATTCAAAACGCCGCAGTTCATGAATAAAGACTGGAAATGTACAGCTGACCTTCCCGAAAGAAACCGCAGACGTTTGGCGCAGTACCTAAGAGCCCTGATGGGGCTTTTTTTGCTGGGAGGACGAAGAACCTTTCCCTATGCAGCTATAGGCACCTTAAATGAGTAAAAACGTTTCGGCATAATAAGGTGATTGTAAGCGCTTAAAAAAGTTATTGCCAACTCGAAATACCCTTGCTATAATCGCCTTGAAAAGGTTTTCTTAAAAAGGAAGTTGCCCACATGAAACCAACAATCAGAGATGTTGCCAAGATGGCCGGTGTCTCCATCAGTACGGTCTCGCGGGTCATGAACTCGCCCGAGTCAGTGGTGGAGGCTAAGCGCTCACGCGTACTCGAAGCGATCGAGAAGCTCCAGTATCAGCCGAATGCCTTTGCCAGGGGGCTGATTTACAGAAAGTCCTTTACCCTTGGGCTCCTCATCCCGGATATCGAGAACATGTACTTTGCCGGGATCATCCGGGGGATGCAGGACGCCTGCGTCAAGCTCGGATACAGCTTGATGATCTGCAACACCGACCGCGACAAGGACCGTCTGCTATCTTACATCGACGCCTTCCGCGAGAAGCAGGTGGACGGCATCGTCTTCGCCAGCGATATCCTGTATCCGGAGTACTATGAGAAGCTCACCGCATGCCGCATCCCGTTCGTGCTGCTGTCCTCGCATTCGGACGAATTCGAGGTTCCGAGCGTCGAGGTCGACGACGAGGAGGCCGCCTATGAGGCCGTGAAGTTCCTCATTGAGCTGGGCCACCGGGAGATCGGTATGATCGGTTTCAACCATGTGAACTCGGTATCGGGGCCGCCGCGGTATGAAGGCTTCGTCCGGGCCATGAAGGAAGGCGGGCTCACCCACAACATCGAAAAGGTGGCGTACGCGGAACACCGGTTCGAGCAGGCTTATCATGCGACGCACGAGCTTTTTTCCGCCCATCCGGACATTACGGCCGTGTTCTGCGTGGCGGACGAATTCGCCATGGGGACGATCTCGTATCTGAAGGACCGGAATATTCTCGTGCCGGGTCAGGTGTCGGTCGTCGGGTTCGACAATCTGCGGATGGCGAATATGTTCATTCCGAAGCTGACGACGGTGGCTCAGCCGATTTACGAGCTCGGATACCGCGCGGCGGAGAAGCTTCATGAACTGCTTACGACAGGCAGTGTGAAGGTCCCAAAGGAGATGATGAAGCATAAGCTGATCGTAAGGGAGTCATCCCGCCAGAGGTAAGCAGAATTTTTTTTAGAGATCAGAAAGTAAAAGCTTCGGAGCTTCCGCTTTCCAGATCTCGCAAGAAAAACTTCCGCTAAATGCGGTCTGTCTGCTGTGAAGAAACGTCGATAGCTCTTTTTTTTACACGATATTGAAAAGCTTTTCAGAGGGAGATTTCCTCCCGAATTCATGTAAGCGTTGTATTTGACCAATATGTTCATTGGTGTATGAACTGGATGTTTCAGGAGGGCGCCGAATTCAATTCTATGAAGGGGGTGAGCGGCCGCTAAGCTAGGAACCCGTGATGGCATCCGTAACCTGAATCAGGAATCATGAATCGTTTTCTAAATGAAGAAAAGGGGATGTTCCAAAATGAAAAAAACATCAAAGCCCAAACTATCGCTGCTGATGGTGCTGGGACTGTCGTTTACAATGGTGATGAGCGCCTGCGGAAGCAGCAAGGATGCAGGTCCTACGACAGAACCTGCTGGTACGGCGTCTAACAACGGAGGTTCGACAGCAACGGCAACCGAGCCTGCGGCCACACCGGGTTCGCCGCTGGAGGAGGCGCTTCAGGGCAAATATAAAGGCACCAAAGTGACGATGTTCGGGCCGTTTGTGGATGCGGACCAGAAGAAATTCGAGTCCAGCATCAAAGACTTTGAGGATAAAACGGGCATCGATATTCAATATGAAGGCTCCAAGGAGTTCGAGGCGACCATCAACGTCCGTGTGGACGGCGGCAACGCGCCGGATATCGCCGACTTCCCGCAGCCAGGCCTGCTGGCCTCAATCGCCAAGACCGGCAAAGTGGTGGACCTGACCAAAGTTCTGGACCAGGAGAAACTGAAGAAGAACTACAACCAAAGCTGGCTCGACATGGGGACGATGGACGGCAAGGACGGCAAAATTATGGCCGGCATCTGGAACCGCAGCAACGTGAAGAGCTTGGTCTGGTATCCGAAAAAGCAGTTTGAGGAAGCCGGCTACAAAGTTCCGGAAACTTGGGACGAAATGATGGCTCTGACCGAGCAGATCGCCAAGGACGGCGACCCGGCATGGACGATCGGCATCGAGAGCGGCGCGGCTACCGGCTGGCCGGGTACCGACTGGATCGAAAACATTATGCTGCGCACGACAACACCTGAAAACTACGACAAATGGGTCAAAGGCGAGCTGCCTTTCACATCGCCTGAAGTGAAGAACGCGTTTGAACTCATGTCCAAAATCTGGATGAACAAGGACTATGTGTATGGCGGCACCAAATCGATCGTGACGACCGCTTTCGGCGATGCGCCGAAGCCGATGTTCGAGAATCCTCCGAAAGCCTGGTTCAACCTGACAGGCAACTTTATTACCAGCTTCTTCCCTGAAACGGCTAAGGTCGACCAGGACTACGACTGGTTCTACCTGCCGCCGATCGATTCGAAATACGGCAAACCGGTGCTTGTGGCCGGAGACATCTATGCCATGTTCAACGACCGTCCGGAAGTCCGCGCGGTGATGGAGTTCTTCACGACCGGCGAATCGATCAAGTCGTGGGTGCAGTCCGGCGGCGTGATCGCTCCGATGAACGACGCTTCGCTTGACTGGTACACCTCCGAGTCCGACCGCCGCATGGCGAAGCTGGTCCAGGATGCGACGACCCTCCGTTTTGACGGTTCCGACCTGATGCCGGGCAAAGTGGGCGCCGGCACGTTCTGGAAGGGCATGACCGACTATGTCAGCGGCACTGCGACGCTGGATGAGGCGCTGAAGCAAATTCAGGCTGGCTGGAACAACTAACCGCAGCCGCTTAGCTTTTTGGCAGCGCAGAGGCAGGGATGGGGCAACAAAAGAGGCTGATCGGGTTTAGCGATCCGTCGGCCTCTCTTTTTCCTCCCCGCGTGTGATCTACCCATGAAGTCGTCTGTTTAGGAGGATACCTATGAATACGCAAACGAAACCGGGATTCAGCATCAAGGCGCTGCTCATCTTTCTGGGCGTCCTGATCGCCAATATCGCCGTCAACGGCGCGATTTTCGTCTTTTTCCGGGATTCGTCCCTGAACCCGCTGCTTACCGCAGTGCTGGCCGTTCTATGGGGCGTTCTGGGCGTTTACTTGATTTATTATACGTTCACCTGGGCGGTGGAGAAGTTTCCCGACCGGATCAGCCGCAGCGTGCTCCCGTATGTGTTTATCGGGCCGGCGGTTCTGGTGCTGGGCTGGCTGCTCGTGCTGCCAGCGCTGCGTACGCTGTACCTGAGCTTTTTCAATGCGTCTTCTGATAAGTTCGTCGGTCTGGGCAACTATATCGCCATTTTCAGCGACCGGCTGCTCGCGACCGCGCTGCGCAACAACCTGCTGTGGGTTTTCGTCGGAACACTGGCGTGTGTCGCCTTTGGGCTGCTGATTGCCATTCTTGCAGACCGGAGCAGTTATGAGCGGATCGCAAAATCGATCATTTTCATGCCGATGGCCATTTCCTTCGTGGCGGCCGGCGTCATCTGGAAGTTTGTGTACTATTATCAGCCGGGAGACGAGCAGATCGGCCTCCTGAACGCCATCGTAATGGCGCTCGGCGGTGAGCCCCAGGCTTGGGTCAGCATGCTCCAGCCGTGGAACAACTTCTTCCTGATCATCATCCTGATTTGGATGCAGACGGGCTTCGCCATGGTGATCTTCTCGGCGGCCATCAAGGGCGTGCCGGACGATATTCTGGAAGCCTCCCGCGTCGACGGAGCCGGCGAAATCCGCATTTTCTTCCGCATCATCATTCCGTTTATCTCGACGACGATTCTGACCGTCACGACGACGATCATCGTGTTCACCCTGAAAATTTTCGATGTGGTCATGGTCATGACGGGCGGACAGTACGGCACGGAAGTAGTGGCGACCCAGTTCTACCGGCAGTTCTTCATGTACCGGAACTTCGGCTACGGCTCAACGCTGGCCATCGTGCTCCTGATCGCCGTTCTGCCGGTCATCATCATCAATTTGCGCCAGTTCCGCAAGCAGGGGGGATTCTGACATGGCAGGCAAAAAGAAGAGAAGAAGCAAAAAGTGGATCGTTAACATCGTGCTCGGTATCATCTGTTTCGTATGGCTGCTGCCGACGCTGGGGCTGCTGATTTCGTCCTTCCGTCCGGCTGCGGATATTTTGGAGACCGGATGGTGGAAGGTATTCCCTCACCAGGAATGGAAAACGAAAGACACCATTCAGCTGTCCAAGGATGTCGACCTGCGCGGGCCGATCGAAGTGAACGGCCAGACGTACACGGACGACCAGCTCAAGAGCGGCGTCATGCAAGACGGAAAACGGCTGACCTGGGAAAACCGCCGCGCGCGCGAAATCAGTGTGCAGGATCAGGGCTGGGTCGGATCGTCCAAACTGACGCTCGATAACTATAAGAACGTGATCACAGGCAAGGAGTATACGATCAAAAATGCCGACGGCAGCGAGTCGAAGGAGAAGGGAACCGGCTTATCCCAGGCGTTCTGGAACACGCTGACGATTGCGGTTCCGGCGACGGTCATTCCGGTCCTGATCGCTTCCTTCGCCGCCTATGCCTTCGCCTGGCTGCGGTTCCCGGGACGCAAGACGCTGTTCGTCGTCATTATCGCGATGCTGGTCATTCCGATTCAGGTGGCGCTGATCCCCGTGCTGAAGGATTATACTTCGCTCGGCTTGAACGGCAGCTACCTCGGGATCTGGCTGGCACATACGGCGTTCGGCCTGCCGCTGGTTACCTACTTTATGTACAACTTCATCAGCCAGCTGCCAAAGGACTTGTTCGAATCGGCCTTTATGGACGGGGCTACCCACTTCACGATTTTCAGCCGCCTGATCCTGCCCTTGTCGGTCCCGGCGCTTGCTTCCATCGGCATCTTCCAGTTTCTGTGGGTATGGAACGATTATCTCGTCTCGCTGATCTTTATCGGCAACCAGCCGGAAGTGCAGGTCATGTCGATGAAAATCGCCGATCTGGTCGGCTCCCGCGGCAACGACTGGCACCTGCTGACGTCCGCCGCCTTCATCTCGATGCTGATGCCGCTTGCGATCTTCTTCCTACTCCAGAAGTACTTCGTCAGAGGACTGATGGGCGGATCGGTGAAAGGTTAACGGTACCGCTGGGTAACATGAACATATAATGAAGCCCTTGCGGCGTAAGGAGCTGAAGTCGAAGATGAGAATGGAAACGTATGTGAGGCCGCAGCCGCTGTACCCTTATGAGGCATGGAGTCTGTCCGAGGAAACGTATGACGAGGCAAACAACCAGCGCAGCGAAAGTCTGTTTGCCATCGGCAACGGATATATCGGCATGCGCGGCAATTTCGAGGAAGGCTTTTACGGCATGTTGGGAACCTCCGTCACCGGCAACTATCTGAACGGGTTCTATGACTCCGAGCCGATCGTGTATCCCGAAGGGGCGTACGGGTATCCGGAGCGGAATCACGCGATGCTGAACGTGACCAACGCGCAGCGGGTGGAGCTGCGGATCGAGGGCCAGCTGTTCCATCTGAACAGCGGCGTCGTCCACGACTACCGGCGGGAGCTGGACATGAAAAAGGGGATGCTGACGCGCGAGATCGAGTGGGAAGCACCCGGCGGCCAGCGTGCCCGGATCCGGATCCGCCGGTTCGCCGCCCTCCAGCACAAGCATTTGGCGGCGATCCATTATGAAGTCACCGCCCTTAATTTCAGCGGGGCCATCAGCCTGACCTCCGCGATGGACGGCAAGATCGCATCGCAGAACAACAACGGCGATCCCCGTCTAGGCGCCGCCAGAGCTGAGCCGAGCTTGCTGCTCGAAGATACGGGCCGTGACGGAGAGCTGTCCTGGATGAGACAGCGTACACGGCATTCGGGATTCGTGCTCCTGACGGCCATGAGCCATGATCTGCAAACGAATCAGCCCTCCCAGACGTCGGCGTGGTCGGAGAACGAGTATGCGGCATCCGAATTTACCGTATCACTCCGGCAGGGGGAGAGCGCAGCCCTCACCAAATACGTCACGTACCATACGTCCAAGGATTATGCCGAAGGGGAACTGCTTGTCCGTGCTGAAGAGGTTCAGCGGATGGCTCGGCAGTCGGGGTTTGAGGTGCTTGCCCAAGAACAGCAGTCTTTTCTCGAACAGTTCTGGAAAACCGCCGACGTGGAAATCACCGGCGACCCTGCACTGCAGCAGGGCATCCGCTTCAATGCGTTTCAACTGCTGCAGTCCGTCGGCCGGGACGGCGTGACCAACATCGGCGCCAAGGGCCTCACAGGCGAAGGATATGAGGGCCATTACTTCTGGGATACGGAAATGTACATGCTGCCGTTCTTCACCTATACCCGGCCGGATATTGCCAGGGCGCTGCTGCATTTCCGCTACGCCACGCTGGACAAAGCCCGCGAACGGGCCCGGGTCATGTCGCAGAAGGGAGCTTTGTTCCCTTGGCGGACCATCGACGGGGAAGAGAACTCGTCGTATTATCCGGCCGGTACGGCCCAGGCCCACATCAACGCGGACATTGCCTACGGGATCAAGCAGTATGTGTCCGCCACCGGAGATTCCGATTTCCTGCTGAATGAGGGCGCCGAAATGTTGTTTGAGACGTCGAGGTTCTGGCTGGACCTTGGACACTTCAACCCCGCCCGCGACGGAAAGTTCTGCATCGACGGCGTGACCGGACCTGACGAGTATACGGCCATCGTCAACAATAACGCCTATACGAACCTTATGGTGCAGGATCAGCTGCGCTACGCAGTGCAGGTGGCCGGCTGGCTGGCGGAATCACATCCGGCGGAAGATCAGCGCCTGCGGGCGGCGATCGGCCTGACGGACGAGGAAATCGCGCTTTGGGGCAGGGCCGCACAGAACATGTTCGTGCCGCATGATGCCGAACTCGGCATCTATGCGCAGGACGATACGTTCCTGGCGAAGGCCAAATGGGATTTTCAGAACACGCCGGCCGACAAGTACCCGCTGCTCCTGCATTTTCATCCGCTCGTCATCTACCGCCACCAGGTGCTGAAGCAGGCCGATCTGGTGCTGGCGCTGTTCCTGCTCGGCGAACGGTTCACGATGGAGGAGAAGATCCGGAACTACCGCTACTATGAGCCTTTGACGACGCATGATTCCTCACTGTCGCCGTGCATTCACAGCATCGTCTCGGCCGAGATCGGCGAACTCGAAGAAGCGTATGCTTATTTCGACCGGACGGTGCGCATGGATCTGGACGACATCAACCGGAATGCCAAGGACGGGCTGCATACGGCGGCCATGGCCGGGTCCTGGATGTCCATCGTATACGGGTTTGCGGGCATGCGCTTGGTAGACGGCATGCTGGAATTTGCGCCGGCGCTGCCGGGGCAGTGGGAGAGCTACCGCTTCCGGATCATGAACCAGGGCCGGCTTCTGGAGGTGCTTGTCGACGCGGAAGGAACGGGATATGGACTTCTGGAGGGTGAACCGCTGCAGATCCGCCACAAGGGGAAAGAGCTGACCCTTGAGGCAGGGAAGACGGTCAGAAGGTAACGAAACACGGCGGAGTTTTGGAACGAGAGAGACCGGGGAATCACCCGGCAGATTCGTCCCGGACTCCGCTTTTCAACTTTATAAAAAAAGTTTGGCGAAACGCTTGACGATGATAATGGATCCATGGTAAGATCTATCTTGTCGCTAAGAAAAAAACATTTCGAACGTGACCAACTGAATATGCGGTCGTGGCGGAATTGGCAGACGCGCACGGTTCAGGTCCGTGTGGGCTAACCCCCCGTGGAGGTTCGAGTCCTCTCGACCGCATCGTTGATAGGATCATGTAATTGCTGAAAGGCATTGCATGATCCTATTTTTATGTTTATTTACGCCGATAGGCGTTTTTTTTATTCTCTTCTGGATTGTGATTACAGACTGGAGCCGGGGGCTCTTGGATCAGGGCACCCGGCCTAACTGCTCCCGAAGCCGCGTGATGTCGCTGATCGGCGGAAGGCCGAAAAGCCGGGCGTATTCGCGGCTGAATTGGGACGGACTTTCGTAACCGACTCGAAAAGCAACATCCGCTGCATCGGCAGATTCGGATAACAAGAGACGGCGGGCCTCCTGCAGCCGCAGCTGCTTTTGGTACTGCAGCGGGCTCATGGCCGTGACCTCCTTAAAGTGACGGTGCAGGGAGGAGGGGGCCATATGGGCAGCCGCCGCCAGCTCATCGATCCGCAGCGGCTCCATGTATTCCCGCTTCAGCTGCTCTACCACCACGGCAATCCGGTTCGAGCTGCTTCCCCTCAAGGCCATTTGCCTTAATACGTCCCCTTGCTCTGCCTGCAAAACCCGATATAAGATCTCACGAACGATGAGCGGTGCCAGTATCGGTATATCCTCCGGGTTATCGAGCAGGCGTGTAAGCCTGACAGCCGCGTCCAGCAGAGGAGCAGTCGATTGTTCCACGAATAACCCCCGTTTCGAACGGAGCTTCTTCCGGGATACCGGATTCGCCTCGTTTACTAAGTCCAACGCATCTTTTAGGTTAAGTTTAAGCCTGAAGCACAAATAAGGCACATCAGGCGATGCTTCAATAATCTGTGCGGAGACGGGCAAATCCAGGGAGATGACCAGATAGCTGGACGGCCCATACGTAAAGCTCTCGTCTGCAAGCATGACCACCTTCGAACCTTGGGAGACGATGCACAGCTCCGGTTCATGGACCGAAAACGAAGGGAACGTCGTTTTCGAACTGCGAATCAGGGAAAGGGAAGGAATGAGCGTCTCGTGAATGCCGTCTCCGTCCGTATGTCTTTCCATCAATAGGGACAATTCCTTCTGATACGAAACCAAGGAATTGGCGTGGTTGGATAAATCCCGCATGAATTGTTTTCCCCTCCTTATCTATGTCCATTATAAACCCTGTTGGGTCCAGCGATGAATCGTTTTGAGAGAATCAGGCAATCATTTGCGATTTTTAGACTACCTCTGCTTTTTTCGGCTGGTTCATAATCAGGTTGAAAGAAAGGAGAGGAAGAGTAATGGATAAGCGCATTTTCATTCTGGCGCTGGCTGCCTTTACAGTAGGCTCAGTTGAACTGGTCATTGCCGGGATTTTGGATATGATCGCTAGGGATCTGCACGTTTCCGTCGGTGTGGCCGGCCAACTGGTTTCGGTGTATTCTCTGGTTTTCGCCTTAGGATCCCCCGTCTTGATCGCTTTAACTACGAAGGTTGAACGCCGAAGGCTGCTGGTCATCGCCATGCTGGTGTTTACGGCTGGAAATATCATGTCTATGTTAAGTCCGAATTTTACGATGCTGCTGCTATCCAGGGTTATTCTGGCGGCAAGCTGCTCCATTGTTGTCGTTCTGTCGATCACCCTGGCTTCGGGGATTGTGACACCTGAAGCAAAAGGGCGTGCGATTGGAATGATCTTTATGGGGATCAGTGGCGCCCTCGTGCTCGGCGTTCCGCTGGGGACATTGATCGGCGAGGCTTGGGGCTGGCGGGCAACCTTTGCTTTTATTGGCGTACTTTCGTTGATTGTGACGATATGCATCATGAAATTTCTGCCCCAAGCGGCGTCTCCGCCTAAGCTTCCGATGCGGGAACAGCTGCGTACGTTGGGAAATTCTAAAATTGTGTTCGCCCATCTCGTCTCCATTCTGCAAATGACAGGCCAGTTTACGATCTATGCCTATATCACGCCGTTTTTACAGACCATGTTGAACCTGTCTCCCGGTCAAATCAGCTTCGTCTTGCTGGTTTATGGGCTCGCCGGCATTGCAGGTGGGTGGATTGGAGGGTGGGCGGCCGACCGCTTTGGGGCAGCCCGGACAATGATCGTCACGCTGCTGCTCCACGCCATGGCGATCCTGCTTCTGCCCTGGGCAGCTGCCTCCATGCTGCGCTTGCTGCCCGTCGTCATCGTCTGGTGTGCGTTTAACATGGCGCCGAGTCCGGCTATTCAAAGCTATTTGGTGAGGTTTGCACCAAAGTCGGCGGACATCCAACTCTCTCTGAATACCTCCTCGCTGCATCTCGGCGTAGCTGCGGGATCTGCCATCGGCGGCGCGGTGATCAGTCGTTATGAGGTTACTGCCAATGCCTGGATCGGAGGTCTGTTTGTTATCCTGGCTATTGTTTCGGCCATCGTTACCCTGTACAGAGGCAGGGTGATTCATAGTAAAAAAGATAACTCCCTTCAGGAGAATCCCTCCTGAGAAAGCCGTCTTTACGATTTAAACGGTAACTCTATTGAAACCGCCCATCCGATAACCGGATGGGCGGTTTTTTACATTCTATTTCTCCTGCTCCTGGATCACCTGCTCGATCCCGAGCAGAATCAGCTTCAGTCCGAACTCGAACGCCTTGTCTGTCCCCATCAGCTCGAACAGCCCGTTCGTGAACATCCTCCGGAACAGTCCGGCATCCGCCTCGCTCATGGAGTCCAGAAGGCGAATCATCTCCTCACCCGGAAGCGCTCCTTCTCCGTGCTCCTTAACAATCGCGGAGACATTGCGTTGGTGCTCATAATCGTCCAGAACGAAGTTGAAAATATAATTCATAAGCGTAAGAACCACTTGCATTTTCTGCTCCTGCTCGAGCGGTGTCGATTCAACGCAGAGCAGCATCCGGTTGGTGAACCGGATGATGTCCGGTTCGTGGGGCAGCGTCAACATCATGAGCTGTGTGGAGCAGGGATACCGGCCGAGCACGCTTCGCACCGTTACCGCTAGCCCCTTCAGCTGCTCCTTCCAGTCCCCCTCGGCGTGGTACTCCTCCAGAATGATTTTCGATACCTGGTTGGCCAGACGCTGGTAGAGATTTTGTTTGCTCTTGAAGTACCAGTATATCGAGGGAGCCTGAATCCCCAGCCGGTCGGCCAATCGTCTCATGCTGAACTTTTCGATACCTTCCTCGCCAAGAAGCTCCCACGAGGCTTCCAAAATCCGATCCTCCGAAATCTGAGGCTGCTGTTTTTTCATCGGGAATCCATCCTTTTACCTAACAGTGTAAGTTTATGCTTTACATGTTCATAAGACCATGATATCATCTAACACTGTAAGGTTCAAACTAACACTGTAAGATGACATCTGCACTGTTAGACGGTTGACCTAAAACAATAAAGAAAGCAGGGACCCGCATGGATACAGAAAATCTTTATTACTTTGAAAAGGCACCGGTCGCCAAAGCTGTAGCTCATTTCGCTGTACCGATGATGCTGGGCACGTCAATGAGTGTCATCTCTTCCATATTGAATGCCTATTTCCTGGGCACACTCCACAATACGGCTATGTTAACCGCTCTCGCGCTAACCTTGCCGTTGTTCGCCATCATCATGGCACTGGGCAACTTGATTGGCATCGGCGGCGGTACCTTCATTTCCCGTTTGCTGGGAGAGAAAAAATTTGATGATGTCAAGCATGTGTCTTCATTCGCTTTTTACAGCAGTTTAGTTATTGGTCTTATCGTGATGGCCGTAGGTATCCCGCTGATTGATCCCATTGTCCATGGATTGGGGGCAACGCCCGACTCCTTCGGATTCACGAAGGACTATGTCACGATGATGCTTATTGGTTCACCATTCGTCATCTTATTTTTCACACTGGAAAATATCGTACGCTCGGAGGGTGCGGCAATGACGTCGATGATGGGTATGATTCTGAGTGTTGTCGTGAATATTATTCTCGATGCGCTGGTCATCTTCGCTTTTCATTGGGGCGTTATCGGCGTTGCGTCTGCTACGGTCGATTCCAACCTGGTCGCGAGCGTATTCTACGCCTACCATATGGGATACAAGAGCTCATTTTTAACGATCTCCGTTAAATGGTTTAAGGCGTCCAAAGAGATTTTGAGCAATGTCATCAAAATTGGAGTGCCCGTCTTTATCATGAGTATCTTTTTGGGGGCCATGTCGCTCATCTTTAATCGTTTTCTTGTAGAATATGGAGATTCGGCCGTTGCAGCTTACGGAATTTCATCGCGTTTATTGCAGTTTCCCGAGTTTATTCTTATGGGTTTATGTGAGGGAGTCGTGCCATTGATTGCTTTCTCTTTTACAGCGAATAAATTGCGTATGAAGCAAACGATCGGATTTACGATCAAAACGATTGTAGCGTTAGCCGTCGCGTTCGGCATCATCGTCTATCTAATTTCCGACCACTTGATCGGTTTATTTACGAATGACCCGCAGTTAATCGAAATGGGCAGCTATATTCTGCATGTGACGTTCCTATCCTTGTTCATTACAGGCATGACCACGTTGTTTACGGGGATCTTCCAAGCGACCGCACAAGGAACCGCCGCGTTTATTATGTCGGTTATTCAAGGAATTACTCTGATTCCTGTGCTCTATATCGCCAATCGAATGAACGGGTTTCACGGGGTGGTCTGGTCGCTCGTCATTGCGGATGCCGTCGCGTTCCTTGTTGGGGCCATCATGATGTATGTGCTGCGGAACAAACTACAGCCCGATATGGAGAGTTTAGTACAGTAGAAAACAGAGGGTCATCGTTCGTTGAGGAGATTACATTTTACGCAGGAAAAAAGGGGAGAGAGGCTTACCACGAAAATGAGGCCAGGCCGATGCTCTTTAGCCTGCTGTGATTGTGATATGTAGACATCTGTCGTTCTTGAACACAAAAAAGTTGCGGTCAACAACCCCGCAACTATTGATTGTATAAAGGATCGAGACGACAGGATTTGAACCTGCGACCTCTTGCTCCCGAAGCAAGCGCTCTACCAAGCTGAGCCACGTCTCGTAAAGAGAAGAGAAAGCTTATACTATAAAATTTACTCCGATTTTACATTTTGTAAAGGGGGTAAAAGAAAAATTCACAATTCGTTTAACGATTGGGCAAAATGCTCCTGTGCTGCCAGCTAATAAAAAGACCGGGGGAATCGCGAAGATTCCTTCCGGTCTTGTTTGGTTTCTAAAGCATAAGTTTTATTTGCCTGCAGCATCGCCCGGCTTGGACGGCTTTTCCGAATCATTCGCAGGGGTGGTATTGCCTGGCTTGCTGCCCGTTGGTGTATTGTCAGCCTGGGTATCTGTTGGAGTGCTGCTTGCTTTGGCATCCGCCGGTTTGGTCCCATCTGTCTTGGCATCTGCGGGTTTGGTGCTGCTCGTTTTATCATCTGCCGGGGAAGTCCCTGCTCCGGATCCGGCCGGAGGAGAAGTCGTCTCCGTGTTTGCATGCTCCTTCTCCTGATCCTTCCACTCCGGCAGCGCCGCCACATAAGCATCCGACATGCTGATCAGCTTGTGCGCCCGCTCGTACGTTTCCTTGGAATCCAGCGGCTTGGTGACCTTGCCTCCGTTCAGCGGATAGGTCACCCCGTCGGCGTAACCGGAGCCCGGTACGAACGCTCCCTTAGCCGAAATAAACGAGCCCGAAGGGAGGTAATACCGCTGCGGCAGCACGGGACTGTTCTGGTTGAGCAGATCCTGGCCGAAGTGCACCTGGTTCTTCAGCGAGACGCCGATCAGATTGGCCAGCGTCGGGAAAATATCCGACTGCCCGCCGACCTGCTCCAGCGTCTGGGCTTTTTGGTTCGGCACAGAGAGGACGAGCGGGATGTTCATCATATCGGGGAGGGTGTACTCCCTTCCGTAAATTTCCTTCATCAGCTTTTTCTCTTTGTTATTGAGCGAATATATCGGAAGTCCCTGATGATCACCGTACAGGACGATGACGCTGTTGTCCCAGACGCCGTTTTTCTTCAGCTCGTCCACGAACTGGCCGAGGGCGTAGTCGGCATAGTTCTGGGACTGGATATAATCCCCGACAAGGGTTCCCTTATAACGGTCGGGAAGCTCCATCTTGAACTTGCGCTCCGGGATGCGGAACGGGTGATGGCCTGACATGGAAATGACCTGTACGTAGAACGGCTTGCCGGTTCCCTGCATCCGTGCCAGCTCGTCGGCCGTCTTGGCATATAGCAGCTCGTCCGATGAACCGAATGAAACGAGGTCATTTTTGCCGAAAAACTTGTCGTCGTAATATTTTTCCCAACCAAGCGCTTTATACAGCTGATCCCGGTTCCAGAACACGACGCTGTTCGTATGGAACGTCGCCGTCTGATAGCCGCTCGCGGCAAACGTTTTGGGGGCGCTCGGCAGCGCCTTGTCCGCATACACCTCGGAAGCAGCCCCGTTGGACGGAACGTAGAGGGAAGTGTTCACGACGAATTCAGCATCCGCCGTGTTTCCCTGACCGACCTGCTGGAAGAAATGCGGGAAATACATATGATCTTTGACCAGCTTGTTCATGTTCGGGGTAATTTCCTTGCCGTCGATCTTCAGGTTGACGAGGAAATTCTGGAACGCTTCGAGCTGAATGACGATGACGTTTTTGCCCTTGGCGGCACCCCAGTATGCCGGCTGCGCCGGCTCGGTCGTTCCTTTCACCTGGGCAACCGCCTCAGGCGTGACCGACTTGGCGTCGACCTTGATGTTCTTGGAAGGGGCAAAGCCGACATACGCTTCATAGTTGAGAATCCCCATATCCCGGGCCTGCTGGAATTCGTTCATCCCGCTCCGGAACGGAAAAATGCACGCGGCACAGGCGATCAGTGCCAGGACGGCTCCCCCCGCAAACCACGGGCGGCCATTTCGGACGGACAAGCTGCGGCCAAAGGCGCGGAACGGCCGGCTGGAACAGATAAGGATGAACAGCACGACGATATCGGTGAAAATGAACAAATAATACGGATCCATGAGCGAAAAGACGCTGCTGTTGACCTCGGATACCTGGTTTACTTGGCGAAGCTCATGATAAGTTACGATAACTCCGAAATACTTATAGTACATAATGACGGCAAAATAAATAATGGTCAGAACCAGGTCCACAATCAGGTAGGTGACCAGCTTCCTGCGGTAGGCCAGCGTTTCGATCAGGGAGAAGAGCAGCCATACGGGCGGTATGCCCGTCAGCAGCATCATGCCGAAGCCTCCGGCATTTTCCCTGAACACGACCGTCCAGACCAAAAGCATTTTTAAAATCATGACAATGGAGAAGAAGATAAAAGGTTTACCTATCAGCGCTCTCCATGAAAAACGGTTATGCAAAATCAATCGACGCCCCTTTCATAATTTCCACACAGATCGCTAAGCCCATCCAAGGGCGTATAGGAATTAGCAGCGTACGGTCTGTCATCCGCAGGTTGTCCTGCCGGCGGGCCGCCCGCGTTCCCTCTTCAGCATCATAGATTACCCCTTATCAAAAACGCCATCAGGCCACAGCAAACACAAGGCTTGGACACCTGTGCTAAGCCGGGCCATACGCGGGAGAATGAAGTTAATAGTAACTATTACACTATTGCAATTTAAGCACAGGGCCCAGGGAATTGCAAGAATCGCCCGGGATGCGAAAGAGGGGGTGGACCCGGCTGGGCATAGCCTCCCGAACCGGGCTGATGATTGATGAAGAAGGATGTCATCACTCTATTATATATAGGAAGAGACAGGATCATTCCATCGGTGAGAAGGGGAGATGCTGTGTGGAAAAAGGCGGCGGTTCCCGTTACTTCGTCAATCCGGCATGAATCGTATCGAGGTTCCATTTCATCATGGCGAGGTAGCTGTCTCCCTCTTCCCCGGGCTTACCGGTGGAATCGGTGAACACCTTGCCGAATATCCGAACCCCGGTCTCCTTGGAGACGCTCTCCATGCTGCGCGGGTCTACGCTGGTCTCCACAAACAATGCTGGCACCTGCTCTGCTTTCACGATATCGATAATCCGCTTCATCTGCTCAGGGGTGCCCTGGTTCTCCGTATTGATCTCCCAAATGTATTGGGCCTTCAGCCCGTAAGCCGCGGAAAAATATTTAAAGGCCCCTTCGCTCGTAACGAGAACCCGGCGTTCCTCCGGGATGTCGGCAAAGCGTGTCACGGCATCATCGTGCAGCTTCTTCAATTCCTCGATATAGTTCCCGGCATTCTGCTCGTAATATTCACGGTTGGCCGGGTCTGCTTTCGTCAGCGCCGCAAGGGCGTTCTCAGCATAGCGGATCCCGTTCTCAATGCTCAGCCAGGCATGCGGATCCTGCTCGGATTCCTTGCCGGCGGAGGTCAGGTACATCGGCTCCACGCCTTCGCTCAGTGCATAGACAGGGGCGTCTTCCCCCGCTTTTCCCGACGTCTCCAGCAGTTTGGCGAACCAGCCGTTCCCCGTCTCCAGATTAAGCCCGTTATAGAAAATGACATCGGCATCGCTGGCATGCTTGAGATCCGCCGGCAGCGGATCATATTCATGGGGGTCCGTGCCGATCGGCACGATCGAATACAGCTCTACGCGGTCCCCAGAAACCTGCTTCACGATGTCGTACAGGATCGAATAGGTGGTCAGCACGACCGGCTTCTCCCCGGAAGAGCCGGCTTTATTCCCGGTTTGACCGGAGCAGCCGGCGGCAAGTGCCAGGACCAGCATAAGTACGGCTCCGAGCCAAACCTTCCTTTTATGTTTCATACGATTCCCTCCTATTTAAAAAGAATCATTGCGGTGCGAACCCTGCTGCCTTCCGGGCAGACGGCGTCAAAGGCCTTTCAGCGCCGCCTTTTTGCGCCGGGAACGGAAATGCCGCCACAGGACGCCCTGTTTTGGTGAAAAGGCCAATGCCAGCATGAACCAGATAGCTGACGCGAGCACGATGGCTGCACCGGAGGCGAGATTGTATTTGACGCTGAAATACAGCCCCACCACGGCTGATAACGCGCCAAAGCCGGCAGCCAGATAAATCATCACCCACAGCCGGTTGGTCAGCAGATAAGCGGTGGAGGCGGGGGGTGATCAGCATAGCGACGACGAGGATGATGCCGACGGTCTGCAGGGAGGCGACGGTCACAAGGGTGAGCAGGGTCATCAGCAGGTAATGGATAAGCCGCCCGGGAAGCCCGTATGCCGCGGACATAACCGGATCGAACGAGCTGACCAGCAGCTCTTTATAGAACAAGTAGACGACCGCGGCGATTACGATGCCAATGATCAGCGTGATCCACATGTCGGAGGCGCGGACCGCAAGCACGTTGCCGAACAGGATGTGGTACAGGTCGGTCGAGCTTTTCGCAAAGGTAATCAGGATGATGCCGATGGCAAAAAAGGACGTAAACACGATACCGATAGCCGAGTCGTTTTTGATCCGGCTGTTTTGGCTGACGTATCCGATGCCGAGCGCCGTCAGCACGCCCGTCACCACGGCGCCGAAAAAGAAGTTGATGCCCAGCATGTAGGACAGGGCGACGCCGGGCAGGACCGCATGGGAAATCGCGTCGCCCATGAGCGCCATGCCGCGCAGAATGATGAAACAGCCGATAATGCCGCAGATCATTCCGACCATGACCGAGGTCAGCAGCGCTTTTTGCAAAAAGCCGTATTCCAGGATTCCGCTCAGAAATTCCATTACACACCCACTCCGTTCTTTTCAAGAAAGGTCAGCTGCGCCGCATAAGCCTGGCTGAGAATGTCCGGACGGCAGACTTCGCGGGCCGGACCTGCCTTTATCAGCTCGCCGTTAAGCAGCACAAGCCCGTCGAAATACACTTCCGCCTTGCTCAAATCGTGATGGACCACGAGCACCGTGCGGTTCTGATCCCGAAGCTCCTTCAAAATGGCGACGATCGTCTCCTCGCTGGCGGCGTCCACGCCGACGAAGGGCTCATCCAGGCAGAACAGCTCCGCCTCCTGGGCAAGTGCCCGGGCCAGAAATACGCGCTGCTGCTGTCCGCCGGACAGCTCGCCGATCTGCCGGGAGCCGAAATCCTCCATGCCGACCTTCTCCAGGCAGTGGTAGGCCAGCTCTTTATGCTGCCGCCGCGGCCTCTTGAGCAGGCCGAGCTTCGGGTAGGTGCCGAGCAGGACGGTATCGATCACTGTAATCGGGAACGTCATGTCGATTTCGCTGCGCTGCGGAACATAGGCGATGCGGGTCCGGGCTTCCTTGACGCTGCCGCCGAGGATGCGAACCTCGCCGTGATCCCGCGGAATCAGTTCAAGGAGCGACTTCATCAGCGTGGATTTGCCAGCTCCGTTAGGTCCGATAATACCGGTCATACTGCCGGGAAGCAGCGTAAAACTGACGCCGCGAAGGGCATCCTTGCCGTGATAGGAGACGAATAGGCTGTCGACGGACACCGAAGGGTCGCGGTGACGGGGGAGCATAGCATAAACCTCCTTTGGATTATGAAAACTCTGACATAAGTTTCTCTTGGGACAAATTAATGCACATATATAAAAATTTTTACCTAAGGAAACTTTATTGAGTATAGGCTAAAACAGATGGGGAGAATTGTAAAGTGTTTTTTTACCTGGGTTGTCCGTTTTTCGTAGGGTAAGACGAGGTAGAAACAGTTGTAGTATGCGGGGCGATCATAGGGGGCGGAGCCCAAAAAAGCCCCGATTCCGTGGAATCAGGGCTTCATATCCTGCTCGGTGATTTGCTGTTTGACGAACTGCTTGAACTGCTCCCTGAGCGGCGAATAGGGCTGATCGGCATGATAGGCCATATAGGCCTTGACCGATTTGCCTGCGGGTCCGGGGGCGGGCAAGTATTGGAGACTTCCGGCGGCGAGCTCGCTTGCGATGCCGGACAAGGGATAGAAGGAGATGAAATCCCCGTCCTCTACCGTGTGCTTGACCGACTCCGGCGAATTGATGATCATGCGTTCCCACAGGTGGATTCCGCTCTCGATCGCGTAGGTCCGGGTGAAGTCCCGCATAAAAGAGCCTTCGGCATGCTGGATGAAGAAGTGTTGGGCGACCAGCTGGTCGCTCAGCGATTTCAGGCTAGAGAAAGGGTGTCCTGGCGCAAAAATGACGACAAGCTCGTCTTCCAGTAGCAAGTCCTCCTTGATGCCGGCAGCCGCTACGTCCTGCGAGTAATAGAAGGACAGGTCCACTTCATGGTTGTAGTGCAGCTCCTGAATGGTCCTGCTGGGCTGAACGGTCAGCTCGATCTGGATGCCGGGATACTGCCGGCAGAACCGGTTGACGAGCCTGGGCAGGTGAATCGTCCCCATCAGGCTGTCGGCGCCGATATGAAGAATGCCCTTGCCCAAATCGGCGTAGTCCTGCACTGCCTTCCGGGCCTCGACGGCCAGCCCCGTCATTTTGACGGCGTAAGGGTATAACGCCTTGCCGGCGTCGGTTAAGAGGATGCGGCCCCGCCTGGACTCGAAGAGGGCGATGCCCAGCTCTTCCTCTAAGCTTTTCATATGAAAGGTGACGGTCGGCTGTTTCATATCCAGCTCCTTGGCTACGTCGGTTACCTTCTTGTATTTTTCAATATAAACAAGGATTTGCAATTTTAACAAATTCAACGATGATTCCCCCTCGGTCACGTCCGATTCCTCTTTATTATAGAATTAATCTATGGACTCATAAAGATTATATTCCGATATTTATCTTTCTTTTTACAAAACGCATCATTTTACAAAATGATAGAGAACTACAATGAACTTGTCGGTAAACTTCATAGAGTTACACGGCAAACCAAAATGGGGGGAAACATTAGATTATGAAATTCAAAAAACCGTTACTTATGTTTTGTACGTTGGTCCTGGTACTTATGCTGGCTGCCTGCGGCAGCAAAAACAACGCAACCTCAGACGGCAGCAGTGCTGCGGGAACAACCACGACTGAAGATAAACCGGCGGCAGAGGAAACGCTCAGCGGTTCCGTTCTTGCTGTAGGATCCACCGCGCTTCAACCGCTCGTCGAGCAAGTGGCGCAAAAATTCATGGGCGAGTCCCAATATTCCCAAATCCAAGTTCAAGTTCAAGGCGGCGGCAGCGGCACCGGCCTGACTCAAGTTTCCGGCGGCCAAGCCAACATCGGCAACTCCGACGTATTTGCTGAAGAAAAGCTGGATGCAGACAAAGCCAAAGAACTCGTTGACCATCAAGTGGCCGTTGTAGCCATGGCGGCTGTAACGAATCCTGACGCTGGCGTAGACAGCCTGACGAAGCAGCAGCTAGTTGATATTTTCACAGGTAAAGTCACGAACTGGAAAGACGTTGGCGGCAAGGATGAAAAGATCGTTATCGTCAACCGTCCTGCAAGCTCCGGTACCCGCGCAACGTTTGAAAAATATGCACTCGGAACGAAGACCGAAGACCTGCAAGGTTCGATCCAAGAAGATTCTTCCGGTACAGTGAAAAAGATCATTTCCGAAACGCCAGGTGCCATCGGATACCTTGCTCTGTCCTACCTGGACGACAAAGTGAAAACTCTGAAATATGACGGTGTGGAAGCAACGGAAGAGAACGTAGCCTCCGGGAAATACCCAGTATGGGCTTACGAGCACATGTATACCAAAGGTGAGCCTGCTCCGGAAGTGAAGGCGTTCCTGGACTACATGACTTCGGATGCTGTGCAAAACGGCGACGTGGTTGAGCTCGGATACATTCCGGCTTCCAAAATGGAAGTGAAACGCGACAAGGATGGCAACATCACGAAATAACATCAGGTTCCTTGAGCTCTCATGAAACACTGAATATGTACGACAAGAGGCGGAGAGACCAACTTCTGCCTCTATTTTCACTTTAGAAAGAAGGACAACGATGAAAGCTATAGATGAAAGGCCTGTAGGCATCGCTGACAACCCCCGTCCCGGACGGTTTAAAAAACATCATATGGAAGATTTCGCGGGACGCAGCTATACGACGATTTGCGCGATTCTGCTGATCGTCATTATTTTGTCCATCGTTTATTTTGTGGCTTCCAAAGGACTCGCGACTTTCTTCAAAGACGGCGTCAGCTTCAGCGAGTTTCTGTTCGGCTCCAAATGGGATCCGGACGGCAACCATGGCGAGCCGCAGTTCGGCGTCATGCCGTTTATTTTCGGCTCATTCGCGACGTCGATTCTGGCAGCGGTCATCGCCAGTCCGCTCAGCATTTGCGCATCGCTGTTCATGACGGAAATCGTACCGGGCTGGGGCAAAAAGCTGCTGCAGCCGGTCATTGAGCTGCTTGCCGGAATTCCGTCTGTCGTATACGGATTTGTCGGCCTGACGGTCATCGTTCCCGCCCTGCGCGACATGTTTCCCGGTCAGGGGATCGGGATCGCCGCGGGCTCGATCGTGCTGTCGGTCATGATCCTGCCGACGATTACGAGTATCGGTACCGACGCCCTGTCCTCGCTGCCGCGGGGCCTCAAGGAGTCTTCGTACGCACTTGGCGCAACGCGCTGGCAAACCATCTACAGAGTTATTCTGCCAACCGTGCTTCCTTCTATTCTGACCGGGGTGGTCCTCGGCATGGCCCGCGCCTTCGGGGAAGCGCTGGCGGTACAGATGGTCATCGGGAATGCGCCGCATATTCCGCGGTCGCTGTTCGAATCCGCCTCAACGCTGACCAGCGTCATTACGCTGGATATGGGCAACACCGTCATGGGCACCGCGCACAGTAACGCGTTGTGGAGCATGGCGCTCGCACTCATGTTCATGACCTTTATCTTCGTCGTTATCGTTCGCCTGCTCGAAAGGAGAAATCGGATTTGAAAGCTAAAGCCGCTGACAAAATTGCAACAGCCATTATTGTGGTGTTTTCCCTATTAATCGTGGCGGTTCTGCTCGGACTGCTCGGATTTATTCTGTACCGGGGACTCAGCCACATCAGTTGGCACTTCCTGACTTCAGTGCCCCAAACGATCCGGGAGGGCGGCGGCATCGGTCCGCAGCTGTTTAACTCCTTGTTCCTGCTGGTACTGACGCTTATTATTACAATTCCGCTGGGCCTGGGTGCCGGCATCTATATGGCCGAGTACGCCAAGCCAGGCAAGATCACTGGAGCAATCCGCCTCGTCGTCGAGGTGCTGTCCTCGTTTCCGTCTATCGTCGTCGGCCTGTTCGGTCTGCTCCTGATCGTCAACACGTTCGGCTTTGGTTTTTCGCTCTTCTCAGGCGCGTTGGTGCTGACGATCTTTAATCTGCCGCTCATGGTCCGCATCACGGAGCAGGCGTTCCGCAGCGTACCGAAGGAGCAGAAGGAAGCGGGACTTGCGCTCGGATTATCGAAATGGAAAATCATCACGTCCGTGCTGTTTCCCGTCGCCCTGCCGAGCATCGTGACCGGTACGGTTCTGGCGGCAGGACGTGTATTCGGGGAAGCGGCAGCGCTCCTGTTTACCGCAGGGATGTCCACGCCGCGCCTTGATTTTACCAACTGGAACCCGCTGAGCCCGACGTCGCCGATCAATCCGTTCCGACCGGCAGAAACGCTGGCCGTGCATATCTGGAAAATCAACAGTGAGGGCATTGCGCCCGACGCGGCGGAAATTGCCGCCGGCGCTTCGGCGGTGCTCGTGATCCTCGTGCTTGTCTTCAACCTGTTTGCCCGCTGGTTCGGCAACCTGCTCTACAAGATCATGACGGCATCCAAACGAATGGGATAGGAGAAATGAGCATGCAACAATCATCGACTACATTCCGCACTGAAAACCTGAGCGTGTTTTACGGGGCGTACGAAGCCGTGAAGAACATCAGCCTGACCTTCCCGGACAAGAGCGTTACCGCGCTTATCGGCCCGTCCGGCTGCGGGAAATCGACGTTTCTGCGGTCCCTGAACCGAATGAACGACGAGATCTCCCAGGCCGTGATCAAGGGGAAGATCTGGATCGGCGGGGAGGACATCAACGATCCTTCCACCGACGTCATTCAGCTGCGGCAAAAAATCGGAATGGTATGGCAGAAGCCGAATCCATTTTATAAATCCATTTACGAAAATATCGCTTTTGGACCGAAGTACCATGGCGTGAAAAATAAAAAAGAGCTCGACCAGATCGTCGAGTCCAGCCTGCGCAAAGCGGCGCTGTGGGACGAAGTGAAGGACCGCCTGAAGCAGTCCGCCTTGTCGCTCTCGGGCGGCCAGCAGCAGCGCCTGTGCATTGCGCGCGCCTTGTCGGTCAACCCGGGGATTCTGCTCCTTGATGAGCCGGCGTCGGCCCTCGATCCGGTTTCGACCTCGAAGGTCGAGGAACTGATCGTCGAGCTCAAGAAAGAGCTGAGCATCGTCATCGTGACGCACAACATGCAGCAGGCCGCACGGATTTCCGATTATACGGCGTATTTCTACCTTGGCACGCTGATGGAGCATAACGATACGGAAATTATTTTCACCAACCCGGCCAATGCCATGACCCAGGAGTATATCTCCGGACGGTTTGGATGAGCCGCCGTTTGCAGCACAGCAAAAAGCCGTCTCCCCAGAAGATGAATGGGGGGACGGCTTATTTGTTTTATAAAGATTTATAAGGTCCGGGGTCCCAGCAAGGATTTGAATCCATGTTGGAGCAAAAACTCCACTTTGTGGGGAGGGTTAGCGGACGATCATCACCGGACAGTGCGCATGCTGGACGACGCTGTGGCTGACGCTGCCGATCAGCATTTCCGACACGAGGCCCATGCCCCGGCTGCCCATCACGATCAGGTCGGCCGACTCTTCCTTGGCTGTCTGGCAGATGACCTTGGCCGGATCGCCGGTTTTGCTGACCGTGCGGAAGGCGATTCCCGAGCGGCTCGCTTCTTCGGTGGCCGGGGCGAGTATTTTTTCGCCTTCCTGGCGGATATGCTCCTCCAGATCTACGCCTACCGGCGGTTCATTGATAGAAACGGTCGGGTTGACGTGCAGAACCACGAGCTCGGGAGCGGTATTCAGGCTCTGCACAAGCGATACGGCGGAATCCAGCGCATGCCGGGCATGCTTGGATCCGTCGACGGGTACGAGAATATGTGAGTACATATATAAGAACCTCCTTAATGGCCTTCTGCCCGGTCAACATGGGCAAGCTTGCGGCGGGATACGAGCAGGGCGACGACGCCGAGGAAGACCATGACGGCACCGAAGTAGAACGGAGTCTCGGCATGGTACCACTCGGACAGCTTGCCGGCGAGCCATGGAGAGACGGCACCGCCGAGGAAGCGGACGAAGCTGTATGCCGCGGAAGCGACGGAACGCTCCACCGGAGCGGCCTGCATGACGGCCGTGGTGATCAGCGTGTTGTTGATGCCCAGGAAGATCCCGGCCACGATGACGCAGACAATAACGGTTTGTGGCGAGTGATTATACGTGCCGATGCCCATAATGAGCAGCACGATCGTAAACAGCGTAAGCACCGCTGCAATGGACGACACGACGCTGAAGCGCTTCTGCAGCTTCGGAGCGACGAATACCGACGTGAAGGCAAGCAGAATGCCCCACCCGAAGAAGACATAACCCAGGCCGTGCTCATCCAGGTCCATGACGTACGGCGAGTACGCCATCAGGGTGAAGAAGCCGAAGTTATACAGGAATGCTGTAATTCCAAGGATCAGCAGCGCCGGATAGGACAGCGCCTTGAACGGGTCGGCCAGCGTGCTGGCTTTTTTCGGCTTGGGCACGTTCGGAAGCATAAACGTAACGAAAATAAATCCGATGGCCATCAGCACGGCCACGCCGAAGAACGGTCCGCGCCAGGAGATGGAGCCCAGCTCGCCGCCCAGCAGCGGTCCGACAGAAATCCCGAGACCGAGCGCGGCTTCATATAAAATGATCGCTTTGGCCGTGCCGGACGTGGACAGCCCGACGATCGCGGACAGCGCGGTGGCGATGAAGAGGGCGTTGCCGAGTCCCCAGCCGCCGCGGAAACCGACGATGCCGCCGATGGAGTTCGACAGACCGCCCAGCGCCGCGAAGATGACGATGAGCAGCATACCGGTCAGCAGCGTCTTCTTGATGCCGATCCGGCTGGAAATGACGCCGGTAATCAGCATCGCTACGCCGGTTACCAGGTTGTAGCTCGTGAACAGGAGCGAAACCTGGCTCTTGGATGCGTGCAGCTGCTCAGCGATGGCCGGCAGAATCGGGTCAACCAGGCCGAGGCCCATAAAAGAGATGATACAGGCAAAAGCGATCGCCCATACCGCCTTCGGCTGGGACAACAGCCCTCCTTGGCGCTGTTCCAGCTCAAGGGGCTGCGAAGCATTGGTTTTCATAAGTAACATTACCTCCATTTTGATGAATCATGTATTTTCAAGTTTTCATGAATCTCCACAACAAAAAAACGTCTGTCGACGCCCTTGCATAGACGCGTGCAGCGGCTTCAGCTTTCCTGGGAATCGGTTTCCTCGTCGAATTTGCGGATGAAATCATCCAGCCGCGTCTGCGTTTGTTCCAGTTCCTGCTGCATAAGGCGCATTTTTTCCACTTTGGTGCGCAGCATCTGAAGCTGTTCTTCCAGCATCTCGCTCATATGGGTCAATTGCTGCCTCCGATGAGCCCGGCTGGTCATGTCATGGTAGGTCTGGTGGTGCAGCTTGTAAGCGTCCGATACGGATAAGTACGAAACCAGCTCCTGCAGGCTGAAACCGAGAATTTCTTTGGCATTGACGATCTTCTTCAAGTACTCGATGTCCTCGCGGGTATAGAGGCGGGTGCCTCCTTCGCTCCGTTCAGGGGTTGGAAAAACGCCGATCTCTTCGTAATAACGGATCGTTCGCTTCGTCAAGCCGCACTCTCGGGCGACATCGTCGATTTTATATTCATCCATTTCCTTCCTCCCTCAAAGATTCCCGGGTAACATTACCCATTGTAATCCTGACTAACGTTAACGTCAACGTTAAATTTATGAAACGAAAAATATATTTCTTTCGTCCTATTTATCGTGGATTGCGGTTGTCGGCTTAGTATGCCCGGTGTTCTCCGTTTATGTGCGGCGTCCGTCCGTGGCCGGGTGAAGGGCTTTTTCGTTGAACATTTCATTATGTTTCACGGTCGAAAGGCAGGGCTGTGCGTCGCGGAGTGCTCAGAGGGTGAGGGGGGAGAAGAGGGGCTGGTGCTTTATAGCGGGCATCTGGAACAGCGAAGGGAGAAGGGAGAGCTGGCCGTGTTGTGCGAGTCCTGATTGTCTGTACACATAAAAAAGCTGTCCCATACCGCGTGGCGGTTAAGGGACAGCTTTCTAAATTAAGGCTGATAAGCTGGCTATTCGGCGGACGTTAAGCGCGAACGACGCGAACTTGGTCTGCTTCCAGTTCGACACGAATCTCCTTAACGTCTTCGTCGTCCAGCAGCAAATCGGTGATGCCGTCTTCCACATGCTGGGAAATAACGCGGCGGAGCGGACGGGCGCCAAAGGCCGGATCGTAACCCAGTTCGGCCAGCTTGCGTTTCGCTTCGCCGGTCACGTCGAGGGAGATGCCGCGCTCCGACAGGGTAGCCGATACTTCGCTGAGCATATTGTCGACGATCGTTACGAGGTCTTCTTCCTTCAGCGAGGCAAACGGTACGATGCCGTCGAAGCGGTTCAGGAATTCAGGCCGGAAATAGCTGCCGAGCGAATCAAGAATCGAGCGGGTCTGCTCGGATTTGGCGGTGAAACCAACCATGATTTTCTTATCGGCGGCCGTGCCGGCGTTAGAAGTCATAATGATCACCGTATCCTTGAAGCTTACCGTACGCCCTTGGCTGTCGGTCAGACGGCCGTCATCCAACACCTGCAGGAACATATGCTGCACGTCCGGATGCGCCTTCTCGATCTCGTCGAGCAGGATAATGCTGTACGGGTTGCGGCGTACGCGTTCCGTCAGCTGGCCGGCTTCTTCATGACCGACGTATCCTGGTGGCGAACCGATCAGCTTGGAGACGGAGTGCCGCTCCATGTATTCGCTCATGTCGAGGCGAATCATCGAATCGGTGCTGCCGAACAGTTCTTCGGCCAGCGCCTTGGACAGTTCGGTCTTGCCGACGCCGGTCGGCCCGACGAACAGGAAGGACGCAATCGGCTTGGAGTCGCTGCGAAGTCCGGCGCGTCCGCGGCGAACGGCTTTGGCGACCTTGTCGACGGCTTCGCCCTGGCCGATGACGCGGCTTGCGAGGCGGGCGGCCAGATTTTTCATCTTGCCGCGCTCATCCGCCTGCAGCTTGCCGACCGGGATGCCGGTTTTACGCTCGATGATGTTCTGGATATCCTCCACAGTTACTTCGAACACCTCCCCGGCAGCGGCATCCCCGTTCAGACGCTGCTGCAGGTCGGCTTCCTCGTCGCGCAGTTTGGCGGCGAGCTCGTAGTTTTCATCGCGGGCGGCCGCGTCTTTCTCGATTGTGATCTGTTCCAGACGGGCGCGGATCTCGTCCGCACTGCCGACCGGAGCCCGCAGATTCAGCTTAGCGCCCGATTCGTCGAGCAGGTCGATCGCTTTATCGGGCAGGAAGCGGTCCTGGATATAGCGGCTGGACAGACGCACGCACGCTTCAAGCGTTTCGTCCGGATAGCGTACGCCGTGGAACTGCTCGTATTTCGGACGCAGCCCTTTCAAAATTTCGATCGTTTCCTCGGCGGTCGGCTCGTCGACTGTCACCGGCTGGAAGCGGCGCTCCAGCGCGGCGTCTTTCTCGATCTGACGGTATTCCTTAAGCGTCGTGGCGCCGATGACCTGCAGCTCGCCCCGTGCCAGCACCGGCTTCAGGATGTTGCCGGCGTCCATAGAGCCCTCTGCGGAGCCCGCGCCGACGAGCAGATGGATCTCGTCGATGAACAGCAGAACATTCTTACGCTGTTCCAGCTCGGCGATCAGCTGCTTGACCTTTTCTTCGAATTGCCCGCGAATGCCGGTTCCGGCTACGAGGGAGGCGACGTCGAGCGAATAGACTTCCTTGCTCCGCAGCTTCGCTGGTACGCTTCCCTCCGTAATGCGCAGCGCCAGCCCTTCGGCGATGGCCGTCTTGCCGACGCCCGGTTCGCCGATCAGCACCGGATTGTTCTTGTTCCGGCGGTTCAAAATTTCGATGACGCGGTCGATCTCTTCATCGCGGCCGATGACGTTATCGATCTTGCCGCCGCGCGCCGCGTCGTTCAGATTGCGTCCGAGCTGATCCAGCAGACCGCCGCCGCGCCGTCCGCTCTCTTGAGCGGCTGCTCTCGGAGGCTGCTGCGCCGCGCCGGATACCGGCTGGCCGGGTTGCATGAAGCCGCGGAACAAATCTTCCAGCGGAGAAGAATAGCTGCCGGAAGGACCAAAGCCGGCCGCAAACGGCACGCCGCCGTTTACTTTGGCATAGCAATCTTCGCAAAGAAACAATTTCTCGGATTTATGGTTGACAGTGAGGCTCAGACCTACGGTTGCCTGGTTATGATTACAATGTTGACAGCGCATGAAGGCATGCCCCTTTCGTTAGTTAATGGAATAATCAATCTTTGGATACTTCATCTGGATGTCCTAATCAAGAAAACAGCTGCCCGCGCCTTACGGGAGCAGGCCGCCGGAATAAAGGGATAAAAGTCAGAACTTCCGTCAGGACAAAGACGGCTGCACCGAAAGTCAAACTCCTAAAGAGGTTGTTCATGCAGTACAAGTTTGATCTTTTGCTCTGACTTTGACTTTCTTTGACCTTATTATACCTCACTTGGAACACATGTCAACAGGTTTTTAGTTATTTTTCGTAAGTATATAGAAAAAGGTTTGGGAGAAAGAACGGTTCGGCCTTTCGGCTTGCTTGAGTCGGAAAAAACGGCTGGAAGGCAAAGAAAAACGTCTATCGATGTACATTCGGAGAGTGTGGCACATTTAGCGGAAATTTTTTTTGCGATATAACCAAAGCCCGGGCCTCCCAAAGCATGAAAAAAGCCCTGCCGTCCGGAATGTCTCCGTAACAGCAGGGCGTACCTTGTATGATCAATGCGGTGAATAAGCCAAAAGTGTCATGATTCCTCGTCCTGCAATATGCAGTCGGCAAACAAAATGAATTTCGGGATGCGGAAAAATTGTTCCGCCCGGTCCTGAAAGCTGGCTGACGGCAGCGTCCCTTGGTGCAGCCATTTCCGGAACGTTCCGGGATGGATGTCCATCCATTCGCTGACGTCGCTGACGGACAGGTCGTGAACCATGCACAGCCCTGTTAGTATTTTGTTGCTGACAGGCGACCGGGTCAGCGTCCGGCGCATGAAGCGCGAAGAGGAAGGCTGACAGATGATCGGGCTTGTAGATGTGACGGTATGATTAAACAGAATGTGATGCGGATAGCCCAGGTATTGGCATACCTTGTCCAAATTCTTTTTTCCCGGGATCCGTCCTTCATATACCCAGGCGCTCACGCTCCGGGAAGAAACCGAAATGTCCTCAGCCAGCTGCGACAGCTTGATATCGTTGGCCATCAGGACAGCCAGCAGCACGCGGTTGCGGATTTGGCAGCGGGATGGCTTGCGGAAGCGTTTGACGCGGATTCCTTTTCCTAAGTATTTGCGATTGATCAGAGACCACGCCTGAATGGAATGCGGTTCTTGTTGTTTAGGCATATTTCCTCCGATGATTTTTCTTAAAATTCTACAATAGTTTCGGCTACGTTTTCAATAGTGCTATCGCCTGTTTCTGCAAGGTCCCGGTTTTCAGCCGAATGACCCGGGAATTTACGGTATCTCGTTGTCAAGTGAATAATAGGAACTATTTTTTCACTTCAACCCCAAAATGCTTCCAATTCAGTCATCAAACTGTTACCGAATTGAAATTGAACTCGCCAGCCGGGAAGGGTACAATGCAAGGGTGCTAGATTACTAGATTCGCGTATCTACGACATCTTAGCCAAATCCGAGAGAAAAAGGTTGGTAGATTATGTTGAAAAAGAAGTTGCATTACTCGAAATGGCTCTTATCATTCCTGCTTGTTTTTAGCACTGTACTTTCGGCAGAAGGAGGGCTGGCTACAGCCGCGGGCAGCACGGCGTCCTCTGTCAAGGCTTCCGTCTTTGTCGCTGTCAATGACAAGCTGATCACTTACGACCAGCCCCAGCCGCTTATACATAACGGTACACTGTTTGTACCCGTCGCATCTACGGTTTCCCAAATGAATGCGTCGGCGAAGTACGCCGCAGGCAAGCTGACCATTTCGCGCGGAAAGCAGGTGCTTGTCCTGACGGTTCCAGGGAAGGACGCCATTCTGAAAAACGGAAGAACGCTCGTCTCCCTGCGAAAGCTGACCGACAAGTTCGGCTACCAAATTTCCTACAACGCCGCCCAGTCGCTGTACCGTGCGGTGAACAGCTCCGCCTCCTTGACGGACCATCAGCTGGCGCTGAAATACAGCACGTATATCAAGGAACATAAGAAGACGGCTGTCCAGAAGCCTTCCACGGGGAACGGCACGACGGCGCAGCAGGGCAGCAAAGTGATCTACATTACGTTCGACGACGGTCCGAATGCAGGTACGACCCGCCTGCTCGACGTGCTGGACCGCAATCAGGTGAAGGCGACCTTCTTTATGCTGGGAAATAACATCGCTTCGCATCCGTCAGCGGTCCGCAGGATCGTGAAGGAAGGGCATGGGGCCGGCCTGCACGGCATGAGCCACCAGAAAAATACGTTCTACGCTTCACCTTCGTCCGCCCTGGGTGAGATGAACACCGATAACGACAAGCTGCACGCCGCTGCTGGCGTTTACACGAAAATGATCCGCCCGCCTTATGGAAGCAAGCCGTATTTTACTCAGAGCTACCGGGATTTGACGGCTTCGTACGGCTACCATCTGTGGGATTGGAACATTGATTCGGACGACTGGCGCTACAAGAGCAATCCGCAGACGATTTATAACAACGTGCTGGGAGATGTGAAGGCCATGAAGAAGAGAGGGGTTACCCCGATCGTGCTCTTCCATGACCAGACGGCGACCACGTCGATTCTGGACAAGCTGATCAAAGCGCTGAAAGCCGAAGGTTACACGTTCAAGCCGCTGACCAACAGCACGCCGCCGGTCAACTTCTGGAACGACAAACGGTAAGACCAATCGCCCTGCAAATCTATGAAATAGGCCCGTGATGGAAGATATCCGGCTGCGCAGATTCCTCTCTCCTTTCATACTCATATAAGAGATGGTAGGAAAGGAGGGGCTGTGAGATGAATCATCTGGTTGTTAACGGCATCAGTGCGGCCGCTGGCGGAATTCTTACCGTTGTATTGGGAGGGTGGGATCAGCTGCTTACGGTGTTTCTGATCACCATACTCATCGACTATGCAACAGGGGTTCTGGCCTCCATCAAGGAAGGATCCGGCTTGGACAGCCAGGTCGGATTCTGGGGTCTTACCCGGAAAGCGCTGATGCTGCTCGTCATCGTCCTTGCGCACCAGATGGACGTGCTGATCGGCAGCGGGAGCGACGTCATCAAGACGGGGGCGATCTATTTTTACATGTCCAACGAACTCATATCGATTACCGAAAATTACGGACGGCTTGGCCTGCCCCTGCCGGATAAAATCCGCCAGCTCATCGCCGTTTTGCGAAATAAAGACAAAGGTAACGGTCCCGATCTGTGACGGTTCTTCATGTTTCCTTTCCCTGAGGGGGAGGATATGGTATATTTTTCTCAGTACACTTTTCGAATGGGACAAGGAGCATGATACCATGATTAAGCATATCGTCTTCTTTAAATTAAAGGACAGATCACCGGAAAGTATTGAACGCACCGCCGCAGTCCTCCGCAATATGGAGGGGAAGATCCCGCAGCTCGTATCGATTGAGGTTGGACTCGACGTCATCCATTCGGAACGTTCTTTTGATATCGCGCTGGTGACAGAGCTTGCATCGCTTGAAGATTTGCAGGCTTACCAGGTTCATCCTGAGCACCAGATCGTGATCCGCCACATCAACGAAGTGAAAGACGTATCCGTGAGTGTGGACTACGAATTCTAAAGAATAGGAAGAATGGGACATGAGCGATTTAGAATATCCAATGGAGACCTTATTCCTGCTCATCGTATTTATTGCGGCCTTGTTTGTCATGTTATTCTGGCTGAAGCGCCGCGGAAAACGGGACAAATAAATTTCCACATCATGGAGGTAAGGCCGTGTATTACGTGAACCAGGAACAAATTCAGCGGCGTCTGGAAGCGATTCCGGACATCGTGGAAGCATTGAAGCAGGTTGCCGGGAATTGGGATAGCGAGATTGTGTCCGGTTTCGTTCAGGAACGGGCGCTGCATTTGGCCATCGAGGTCGTAACCGATGTCGGCAGCTATTTAATTGATGGATTTATTATGCGCGACGCAAGCAGCTACGAGGATATCGTAGAAATTACGCATGAGGAGCGCGTGTTTGACGATGAAGTGTTTGCCGTGCTGGCGGAGCTCGTCAGTCTCCGCAAACCGTTGGTGCAGGAATATTACGCATGGGACCGGAGAATCCTGCACAAGCTGACCCCGGTCTTGCCGGACATTCTCGAACAGTTTTCCGTGCAGGTGCGTGATTATTTGAAGCAGGAGCTGGGTGCGTAATCCGGTTCTCCGCCGCAGCGGCATAGGTTGTTATTGGCCCGTCCATGGGAATGGACGGGCCTTTTTGTGTTTCTGCAGATTTTTTTTAAAAAATAGCGCCCATTTTGTGTCAAGACAACCCCGCCCTGCTTATAATACACCATCAACTAGGCATTAGCCCGGCTGGGCGAAGGGAGTGAAACATCATGGCGGAATGGGGCTATATACTCATCGCTTGCGGATTTATCATGTTCGCTGTTGTGGCAATGATCCTTCTACATACGCTGAGAAGAGTACTGCTGCGGGCGGAATCCGTTCTGGGGAAGGCGGGAGCCGACATGACACAGCTGGCTGCAGAATCCAGGGAGCTGCTGACACAGGCATCCTCAACACTGTCGCTTCTGCATGAGCGGGTGGAAGACATCGAACCGTTCAGTTCATCGCTGCGGCTGGCTGGCGAAACTTTAACCGGCACGCTGGAGCGGGTGGATTCGATTTCGAAGCTCGTCACCGATTCCGCCATGGAGCGCCTGGAGAAAGCCCACCGCGACAACGAGCTTCGGCTCGCGGAAGCGTTCCGGTGGCTGGATGTGGGGCTGTCGGTATGGCACTCCTGGAAGCAGGAGGCTTACCCGCCGGGAACGGTGCCATCAAGCGAAAAGGAGAGATGAGATATGAAGGAAAAGAATAAAAGCCTGCTGTGGGGCGCATTGGTCGGAAGTATTGTAGGGTCGGTAACCGCGCTGCTGCTTGCGCCGAAATCCGGGAAAGAACTGCGTCAGGATATTGCGGAGGGCGCACGCACGGTTGGCGGCAAAACCCAGGAATGGGCCGGCAAGGTGAAAGATACCGCAGGCAACGTCATCGCCGATATCCAGTCCTGGCGCAAGTCCAAGGCTGACGGGGAAGAAGCCGGCGAATTGGCCCAGATCTCCTCTTTCTCGGAAGAAACTGCTGGCGAGCCCGATGAGTTCGAAGATTTCGATTTGACCGACGCCGAAGCGAAGCGGGACTAATTTGGAAGCAGGCATGGATTCGGAAACGTAAAACGCAGGCCCACTCCTGGTGTCACCCGGGAGCAGGGCCTGTTTTTCCATATTTTCGGGTGCGATGCCGCGGTTGTCCGAAAAAACGAAATGGGTTAAGATATGAGGTACGTTTTGTTGACGGTTTTCATATGGTAGCTACAGAGAGAAGAAAACGAGAAGGAAGCGGTGTGTTCGTGCAGCAGGCAATCGCAATTTTAGACTCGGGTGTGGGCGGGCTCACCGTGGCCAAAGAGGTCATGAGACAGCTCCCACGGGAAAAAATCATATATTTTGGAGACACCGCCCGCACCCCTTACGGACCCCGTTCGTCCGATGAAGTGAGAAAATTTACGGAGCAGATCGTCGATTTTCTGATCCAATTCAGTCCCAAGACGATCGTGATCGCCTGCAATACGGCGACAGCTGCGGCGCTGGACTATATTTCCGGGAAAGTGCCGATTCCGGTCATCGGGGTGATTCATCCCGGAGCCAGAGCCGCCATCAGCGCGACCAAAACCGGTCAGGTGGGTGTCATCGGGACCGTCGGTACGATTCGCAGCGGGGCCTATACCACCGCGCTTCAGCAGCTGTCGCCTTATGTCAAGGTGGTCAGCCAGGCTTGTCCGGATCTGGTTCCGCTCGTGGAGCAGGGCTTGTTCCGCTCGGAAGAAACGACGGCGATCGTGGAAAGGTCGCTCGCGGGAATCCGCCAATCCGACATCGATTGTCTGATTTTGGGATGCACGCATTATCCCTTTTTGAAGGATACGATCCAGGAAGTGATCGGCAGCAGCGTCAAGCTGATCAGCTCGGCGAACGAGACGGCCCGTGAAATCAGCACCATTCTGTATAATCAAGGGCAGCTCGCCAGCCGGGAGGAGAGCCCGGTCCATCAGTTTTTTTGCAGCGGCGACCCCGAGATGTTTAAACGGATCGCAAAGCTGTGGCTGGGGGAGCAAATCCGGCGGACGCCGGTCGTATGGCAGGTCTCCAAATTTGATGAATAAGGATTTTGGATGGTCTCAAATCCGTAAGCCGCCTTCAGGGTGACTTACGGATTTTTTGGATATAAGGAAGTCGCGGCATTCCTATCGTGTGACAACTCCGTTTAAATGGAGTCTGGCTTCTTTGAGGTTTGATGATTATTTTAGTTGGACTAAAGAATACGATGCCAGCATGGGAGTAAAATGATTCCGAAGAAGCGAAGCGGTCGCATTTGGCTTTCGGATTTCTACCTTATTGTGGGTTCAATAAAATCAAAAAATCCGGAAACAAGAGTGATCGTAGGAACATTTTACGTACATGCCCTTATCATCGATTTCAACAGGGCGTTAGGGATCGTTTTTACCGCATGGGCCAAGCTCACTGGGGCATACAATGTTACGAATGGTGATGATGACTGCGGTCTAGTCCCGCGGAAAGGAACGATGCCATGCAGCAGTATACCGTGAAGAAAGGCGACACCCTGAGACGCATCGCCGCAAGCAAGGGGTTATCGGCGAGTCATATTATCAATGCCAACCCTTGGGCTTCCGACCAGCCCTATTTAATTCCGGGGCAGGTTCTGTACCTTCCCTCTTCTCCGCGTAGAAGGTATGAGGTTCAGGCCGGCGATACGCTGGACCGCATCGCTGCGGCCTTTCAAACCCGGGAAGAGGCGATCATGGAGATGAATCCCGGCATTTCGCCGCATGTTCTTCCCGAAGGGCGCGTCCTGGTGCTTCCTCCGTCCGAACGGGCGGGTATTGTCCAGCTTCTGGGAGAATACGGTTACCGTCAGATGCAGGATGATATCCGGCAGTTGGCCGCGTTCTATCCTAAGATCGAAACCGGATCGATTGGAGAGAGCGTACTCGGAAAACCGCTTCCGTATGTAAAAATCGGGGAAGGCGGCAAACATATACATGTGAACGCTTCCATCCATGCAAACGAATGGATTACGACGCCGTCCGTCATGCGTTTCATCGAGGAATACGTCTGCAGTCTACAATGCGGGGGGCGCTGGAATGGCTATGATCCCGTGCAGTGGTACCAGCAGTGCACGCTCTGGGTCGTCCCGATGGTCAATCCGGACGGCGTGGAGCTGGTTCAGGAAGGGATTCATCCCGGCCATCCGTATTACAGGCAGCTGACGGAGTGGAACGGCTGCCGCCGCGACTTCCGGCATTGGAAGGCCAATATTCACGGCGTGGACCTGGGCGATCAGTTCCCGGCCCATTGGGAGGAAGAGGTGCAAAGGCGGGGCAAACGGTCTCCGTCCCCCCGGGATTACCCGGGTACCGCTCCGCTGACGGAGCCGGAAGCGGCGGCGCTGGCTGCCTTTACGCTGGAAACGTCGCCCGATGCGGCCGTATCTCTGCATAGCCAGGGGCAGGAGATTTACTGGAATTACCGCAACTATGAGCCCAAGGAGAGCCGGGAGTGGTCCCGCCGCCTAGGCCAGGTCAGCGGCTATCGTCCCGTAAAGCTGGAAGGCAGCGACGCCGGTTATAAAGATTGGTTTATCCAGCATTTCCGCCGTCCCGGCTTTACTGTCGAGGTCGGGTTGGGCAAAAATCCGCTTCCGCTTGAGGATTACGATCAAATCAGCCTGGACGTCGGTTTGATTCTTGCTGAACTCATGTCATTGTGAAAAAAATATTGAAACATTTTCTGCAAGATTACGTATGATATGATTAAGGGAGCGGACGCTGTGTTAGGTTTAAGTAGAGACCGGCGATCGTTTCCTTTTTTCGCGCAAGAGCTCGTCCGGGTCCGGATGGATCCGTACTACACATATACATGAAGAGGAGGGAAAGGCATGAAATGGAAAAGACTGCTGTCGCTGCGGCGCTGGTCTCACATGTTCTCCCGGATTTGGCGCTACCTGATGTCACCTCAAGTGGCCATTACGGACAAGCTGCTGTTTCTCGTTCCGGTGGTGCTGTATTGGGTGCTGCCCGACGTTATGCCGTTTATCCCGATTGACGATATAGGAGTCACGATGCTGATGACGGGATGGTTTGTCTCCCGGATGGATAAAAAATACCCCGGTCTGCTGGACAACGGTACGATTCATCCGCCCAAGGGTCCGGTGCGCTGAGCTTCTTGCCATCCTATATCCGATACTGTACAATCAATAGTTACAAATAGAATGAACTCAAGAAATTTATGTTGAAGAGCTTGAATAAGCTGTTACAACAGGGGTTCAATTCGGAACTTGAGTTCAATCTATACAGTATCTAAAACTGACCTTACCTATAGGAGATGTAGCCGATGAAATGCAAAATTACCCGCAATGCGGCCAAGGTGCTGAAAAAGGAACTCGAGAAGGAAGAAAACCGCGATCTGAAGCTTCGCGTGCTCGTGACTCACGCCCATGGCGACCATGCGCACTACGGCCTGGATATGGACAAGCCCAAGGATTCGGATGAAATCGTCAGCACCGATAAGGAAATCGATGTGCTTCTGGACAAGAATGAGCCGCTTCTTGACGGCGTCAAAATCGACTATTTGTATTTTCCGCAGGAAGGCTTTGTGATCACCAATCCATCCCAAGGCAATCACGGCGATCACTAAGGCGCTCTATTTCGAACCTGCGTGCAGGAACCTGGTGGAAAATGGTGGATTCCCAGATTGCTGCATAGATCCGCTCCTTCCATACCATTCTAAGGACGGGTAGGAACTTTGTAGTGAAGGGAGAGCAACTGTTTATGACAACACGTTACGATTCCAGTCTGCAATCACAAAATTCGGTATCCCAGGCTCAAAACGCGGTGGAGAAGCTCCACAACGCGGTTTCCTCGGCTCTGTCCCATCCGACCGGGCAAATGATCGAGCAGGCGCACAACCGTCTGGCTCATACGGAACAAGCCGTACGTCAAGCTGGCCTGGCGGAGAACCGTCAAGCCGTCGAATTGGCTGAAGAAATGCTGGCCGAGGAGAAGAGCCGTTTGGCGTCACTGACGTCCGAAGAAGGGAAATCGAATTCGTAGGTTCCTGTCTGAACCCGTGAAGCGCACTGCGCTTTGCGGGTTTTTTGCATGTCATCATTCGGGATTCGGGTCATATCCATACAGCGGAGTGCCGACTATATTGAAAGGGCTTTTTTGGGGCCCGTCCCTGATTATGCTATAATGAGGATTGTCTTCTTTAGTCTCCTCATTATTTCATAAGGAAGGTTGTGAGAGTATGAAGCACATTACCGATTGCACCATCCTGAATAACGGAGTTACGATGCCATGGCTTGGACTGGGCACCTTCAAGGCCCAAGGGGACGATGTGTATAAGGCGGTAAAGCTGGCGCTGGAAATCGGCTACCGAAGCATCGACACCGCAAAAGTTTATGGCAACGAGGAAGAAGTGGGCCGCGCGATTGCCGAGAGCGGCATTCCGAGAGGCGAGCTTTTCATCACGACCAAAGTGTGGAACGATGACCAGGGTTATGACTCCACACTCCGGGCGTTCGAAGGCAGCCAGAAGCGGCTGGGCCTGGAGGTCATCGATTTGTACCTGATTCATTGGCCTGGCAAAGACAAATTCAAAGATACGTGGAAAGCGATGGAGCGCCTGTATGAGGAAGGACAAATCCGCGCCATCGGCGTCAGCAACTTCCACGTTCACCATCTTAAGGATCTGATGCAGGACAGCAGGACGGTTCCTGCCGTGAACCAGGTGGAGCTGCACCCGCGGCTGATCCAGCAGGAACTGCAGGATTTCTGCGGCGCACAGGGAATCCAGCTCGAAGCGTGGAGCCCGCTGATGCAGGGCAAGCTTACCGATGATTCGACGCTGGCGGGCATCGCCCAGAAATATGGAAAAACGCCGGCTCAGGTAATCCTGCGCTGGAACCTCCAGAACAAGATCGTCACGATTCCGAAGTCGGTTACACCTTCCCGGATACGCGAGAATGCGGACATCTTTGATTTCGAGCTGTCGTCCGACGAAATCAAGAAGATCGACAGCCTCAATCAGAACCGCCGAGTTGGCAGCGATCCGGACAAGCTTCTGTTCTAGTATTCTCTTCGATATAAGCAGCAAAAACCCGGACTCCTCAAGGAGTTCCGGGTTTTTCATTTTGATTGAGCTCAGGGATCAGGTCATACTGCAAGGTTTCATCGGAGGTGTACAGCTCCTTTTTCGCCCGGTTGTAGCCGGCACGGCAAGTGCTGACATCAACCGTTTTGCCGGTCTCCAGACTATAGCAGCTGCCATCCTCGAACATGCCGCTTTGGGAGGGGATGTAGAAGCGTTTGCCGTCTGTATAAGCTCCGCTGCGCAGGACCACGAACCGGTCTTGGCCGTCAAACAGGTCATTTCCCATCATGTACTGGGACTTGGCGGAAATGCCCAGCAGGTGCAGGAGAGATGGCGCCATGTCCAGCTGTCCGGCAGGTTTGTCATACACCCCTGCGCCTTCCCCGTCCGGCAGATGCACGAGGAGCGGCACCTCGTTCATGATCTGCTCCATGTCCAAATCGGTCAGGCTTTTGCCCAGAAACTTCTCATAGACGGCTTTGTCCTTCACCGAATTGTCATGATCCCCGTAGATATACAGGATGGTATGATCCCAAAGGCCGTCCTGCTTCAGCCGTTCTACCAACTGACCGAGCGCTGCGTCCACATAGTGGATCGCCTGAAGGTAATCCCCGAAGACGGTTCCGTCGAACTCGCCGACATTCAGCTCCTGCACGTCGTCCGGCAGCGAGAACGGATGGTGGGAGGAGAGCGTAATCAGAAACGAGTAGAATGGTTGCGGAAGCTGCTCAATTTGATCCATGGACTGCTTGAAAAAGGATTTGTCTCCAAGCGACCAGCCGAGAGGTTCGTCGATATCGTAATCCTTTTTGCTGAAAAACCGGTCGTAGCCCAAGGTTTCGTACATCGCATTCCGGTTCCAGAAGCTGCCGTCATAAGCATGGAACGCATTTGGCGTGTAGCCGTGCTCCTTCAGGATCGCCGGGAGCGAGTTGAACTGATGGTCAGCGTAGCGGATGAATACCGAGCCGTACGGAACCGGATGCAGGGAAGTCTGGGACGAGAAATCCGCATCGGAGGTTCTGCCCTGGCCGGTTTGATGATAATAATGGCTGAAGTACATGCTTTCCTTCATGAGCCGGTTGAAGTTCGGCGTGATTTCCTGTCCGCCGATCTGCTTGCCGATCATGAAATTCATGAATGCCTCGGTCTGGATGACCATGATGTTGCTGCCCTTGTACTTGCCGAACATGGCATCGTTCTCCGAACGCGTTGTATCTTTATGATCAAACCATTCCTGCACATTGTCGACTTCGCCCGAAGCGAGCACGGGCTTTGGACCCAAATGCTCTTTACCGAAGCGGTATGCGTCGTATACATGAAAACCGAGCAGCCCGGTTACGTTATAAAGCGAAAGGTTCCACCAATTTCCGGTAAAAAGGCCGACAGCGTAGTAATCGATGTAGAACTTGAGCGGCGCAAACGTTACGATGCAGCCGATTACCAGGGCGGCGATCCCGGATGAGAAGCGGCGAGCGAATCCGGCCCTCCGGGATGGTGATTTGCCGATCGTGAAGTTCAGTGCCCCCCGTGCTAGATTTCGCCATCCTGACGGCTTCCATATCGCGAAGACAGCCAGCAGCAGCCAATCCGCGGCAAACCATAGATCGCTCCAATGAAGCAGTGTCAGGATGCTGTCCCCGAGGGAGTCCACTTGACTTGCCTGCATCATCACTGTAATGGTGACCAGATCCTGAAAATATCGGTAGTACACCAAGTCCGTGTACATCAGCGTCGTAAGCAATAGGTTAACGACGATAAGCGAGATCCGCTGCCCGCGCTGGGGAAGCCATAAAGTCCAGAACGATACGAGGATCAAGGATCCGAGGCCGATAAAAAAGTCCAGCGGGTTGAAATCGATTTTGCTGATATGAAGTTTAAAATGGAAAAGGAGCAGCTTATATATCATGAACAGCAAAAATAGGCTGTATGTGAAGTAACGGGAGCGGATGAACCGCCCGAAGCCGCCATTTGAAGCGTGACTGGACATGCTGTATGAGTAGTTCAAATTGGACAACCTCCTGCTATAGCGTTGTAAATAGGTCATGATAAGATGTACCCCAAAACCATATAGGAGCTGTCCAAGTGGACAGCTCCTGACAAAGCGGCAGCGTTTGTTACGAACGGCGGGGCGGAAGGGGCCCCAGGAATTGATAATATTGGCATTCGATGCGGCCGTTGAACAGCTTCCGCCGCTTGTCGGCCTTCCGGCCGAAGTAATGCTCGAACTGTTTGGTTGGGCTTAAGGCAAAGAAGGACCACGTCGGCAGCTGATTGGCCGTATTCCCCAGCGTGCGGACAAGCTTCTCGACTTCGGTCTTCTCGCTGAGCCGCTCCCCGTACGGCGGATTGGTAATCAGGCAGCCGTATTCTCCTTGCGGATGGGCTTTGGAGGCAGGGAGCACCTGAAAATCGATCTCGCCAGCGAGGCCAGCGCTCTTGGCGGCTGCTTTGGCGACTTCGATCGCCTTCGGATCGATGTCGCTGCCGGTCAGCTGGAGCGGCTGATCGTCCTGCACCGCATCGAACGCTTCCTCGCGCGCCTCGCTCCACAGCTCCTCGGGAATGGCCGGCCAGTGCTCCGAAGGGAAGGAACGGCGCAGACCCGGCGCAATGTTCCAGCCGAGGAGGGCCGCTTCGATCAGGATCGTGCCGGAGCCGCAGCATGGATCATACAGCGGCCGCGACGGATTCCAGCGGCTTATCTGCAGCAAAGCGGCGGCCATGGTCTCCTTCAGCGGGGCTTCGGTAACCAGCTTGCGGTATCCCCGCTTGTGCAGGGCCGGCCCGGTCGTATCCAGCGTCAGCAGCGCCACGTCCTTGAGCAGATTGACTTCGATGACATAACGCGGACCGTTCTCATGGAACCACTCGGTATGATAGCTCTGCTTCAGCTTTTCAACGATCGCTTTCTTGACGATGCCCTGACAAGCGGGCACGCTGCTGAGTTGGGAGTGGTGGGAGCGGCCTTCCACGGGGAACTCCCCGTTCGCCGGAATCCAGTCCTGCCAAGGCAGCGCTTTAGTCCCTTCAAACAATTCGTCAAACGTCTTGGCGGGGAATTCCCCCATTTTGACGAGGATGCGGTCGGACGTCCGGAGCCACAGGTTGCAGCGGCAAATATCTTTGTAATCTCCGGTAAAATTGACCCTTCCGTTCTCGACTTGAACGTCGTTATAACCTAATTCCTTCAACTCGCGCGCGACGATGGCTTCAAGGCCCATCGGGGCGGTTGCAATCAACTGCAGCTCTGGCATGGTGCGTGTTCAACTCCATTATTCTTGTAGATCACCGTAAAAATTCATACAATGATGGTAGATCCTGCAGCAGTGTTCGAGTGCGGATCTTTGTTCATCCTCACATTATAGGATAATGTAAAGTCAATCACAAACATTTGTGTTCGTTACGTAAAAATTGCCGGGTCCGGTAGGAAAAAGGGGAAGTAGGAAAGTGAATCCAGAACAATATGCAGACCATTTTATCGAAAATGACGAGGTCCTGAATCGGGTCAAGCAGGTGACCGCCGAGAAAGGCATGCCCGAAATCGCCATCGCGCCGGGCTACGGACGGCTGCTGACGCTGCTGGTCAAGGCGACGGGAGCGGCCCGTGTCCTGGAGATCGGGGCGCTGGGCGGATACAGCGGCATTTGTCTCGCCCGGGGGCTTGCACCGGAAGGAACGCTTACCTCGCTCGAACTGAAGCAGGAATTCGCGGACGTTGCGCGGGCCAATGTGACTGAAGCCGGGTTCGGCGGCCAGGTGGAATACCGGATCGGACCGGCGCTGGACAGCCTCGCGCAGCTGAAGGCGGAGGGGCAGAGGTTCGACTTCTTCTTTATCGATGCGGATAAGGAGAACTATCCGAATTACCTGGAGTACGCGATCGAGCTGGCCAATCCGGGCGCGCTGATCGCGGGCGACAACACCTTTCTGCGGGGACGGACCCTCAATCCCGACAAAAACGGCCCTTCGGTGCAGGCGATCCGCCGCTTCAACGAAGCGATGGCGACCGACGACCGTTTGATCGGAACCATTCTCCCGGCTTATGACGGGCTGGCGGTGGCCATGGTTAAGTAAACAGCAAACAAAAGCCCGATCCGGATGCAGTGCGGATCGGGCTTTTTTCGATTGAAATGAATATGATGAGTGCAATGATTTCCTGAATGACAGCTTATTCGATTTCCGTGACCCCGTAGGTCGTGAACCACGACTTGACCGTTTCAAAGTCGCTGCTGAAGGACAGGCAGAGCATCAGCAGGATGCGGGCCTGCTGCGGACTCAAGTTGTCCCCGGAAATGATGCCCTTGCCGCCGCCGTAGACGCTGCCGGAACCGGTCCGGGTTGTGGTGACGAAGACCACACCCTGCTCAACCGCCTTGCTGCGCGCCTTGCTCATCGCGGATGAAATGCCTCCGGCTCCGGTGCCTGCGGTAACGATGCCTTTGGCTCCGGCAGCGGTAAACCCTTCGATGGCTTCGCCGCCCGCGTCTTGATAGGAATAGGCGATTTCGGTTTTCGCCAGATCGGACTTTTTGATTTTGGCGAGGTCGAAGACCGGCTTGCCTTTGCCCGGCCCAAGGAGGGCCCGCTCCGGAGCCCGGTAGATGCGGATCGTCGTTTCATCGATATATCCGACGGCCCCGAGCATCGGCGTCTCGAAAGTGTCGACGCGGTAATCGTTCGTTTTCGTGACCCCGCGGGCGAGGTTGATCGTGTCATTCAGCATGAGGACGGTGCCGAACGAGGCGGTCCGGCCGCTTGCCGACAGCTTGATGGCGTTATAGAGGTTCGCTTTGGCGTCGGAGCCGACGACCGTCCACGGCCGCATGGATCCCGTAATGACGACCGGCTTATCGCTTTGAACGGTCAGATCCAGGAAGTAGGCGATTTCCTCCATCGTGTCGGTGCCGGAAGTGACGACGACGCCGTCGTAGGATTTGAGCGCTTCGTCCACGGCCCGGGACAGGTCGTACAGATCGGCCATCGAATAAGCGGAGGAGCCCGAGTTGCCGAATTGGAGCGTTTCGACGTCGGCGATTTTTTGCTTGTCCGGGAGCTCGCTCACCATTTGCGCGATAGGAATGCTGCCCGCCTTGTAATTTTGGAAGCTGGTCTGGTCGACGGACTGCCCGGCGATGGTGCCGCCTGTGGCGATCACCAGCACGTTAGGCAGCTTGGAGGCCTTGTCGGCATCGGTGACCGGCGGGATGGCCGTGTTGCGAACCGGGGTGGTTGTGCCGGTTGTCGTTGTGGTTGCAGGTGCGGTTGTCGTTACGGCGGGACTTGTCGTTGCGGTTGCCGCCGCCGCGTCGGCGAATACGCTGCCTGCCGGTGCGGCGAAGAGGGACAGTGCCGTCAGCGCAGATGCATGAATCAGGGACCACTTGCCGAATTTTCTTTTCTCCATTAATCGATCAGCTCCTCATGTGCATGTAATGGTTATGTAATGAAATCTAAGATGATCATATATGGTGTTAGGTTATATGACAAATCAAAAGGATCGGCGTGTAAGCGTTTATTATCGAAGAAAATGGTAGATAATAACCCTTTTTGTTGGTGATTTGATACATTTCATAAAATAATCGAGTATGATTTACGTTGTGAAATGGAGTGGGAACAGTCCTGGGGATCTTATTTTGTGTTAGATTACATTACATTTATTAAAATTGGGACTATAGGTAGGGGAAAGGGAATATATACGAAGGAGTTTGTCATTTGTCATGGGAGGTTACTTTCCGGATTAGGCCTTCAAAACGTTTTTCGATGGGGGCTTGTTCCTTGCTGTCATACGGCAAGAAAAAAAGACGGCCGCAGGGTCACTTGTGTGACTCTGCGGCCGTCCCTTTACCGCCAACGGCGGCTGTTCAGCGGTACTGCGGCGTGTTGCTGCGCTTGTACAGCTTCAGCCGCACCCAGACCATATTCAGCAGCAGCAGGCTGCCGGAAATGATGAACAGTCCTTCGATGCCGATAAATCCCGACAGGAATCCGCCGACGAGCGCGCCCAGCATATTGCCGAGTGCGAGCGTGCTTGTGTTGAAGCCGAAAGCCCGGCTTTCCATGCCTCCTGGCGTGTAAGATCGGATGAGGGCATTGACGCTGGGCAGCAGGCCGCCCATGAAGATGCCCATCAGGAAGCGGACAACGATCAGCTGCCATACGCTCTGGACGAACGCCTGCGGGATCAGGCACAGTCCTGCGCCGATCAGAGCGTAGGTCAGAATGCGGTGGGCGCCGACCTTGTCGCTGAAGCGCCCGAGGATCGGGGAGGTGATCATATTGGACAATCCCGTCACGGCGCTGACCACGCCTGCCCAGAAGGCGATGTCAACCGAGGAGCGGTGCAGCTTCTCCACGTACAGCGGCAGGAGCGACATGGGGCTCATCATCGCAAACTGCAGCAGAAACGTTACCGCGAACAGCGCGGGAAGCTGCGGGATACGGGCCAGCTCCTTGAAGCCTTCAAGCACCGACACCTGCGGCGCATGGGCGGCCTTTTCCCGGTTGAAGTTTTCCTTGACCAGGAACAGCGCCAGCAGGGAAGCGGCGAAGATGAGCATGCCGATAATGTAAAAGATCGGGCGGAAGCCGATCAGGTCGGCCAAGCCGCCGCCGATCAGCGGTCCGAGAATCGTTCCGGCCACCGAGCCCGACTGCATGATCCCCATCGCAAAACCCATCCGTTCCTTGGGAGTCGTGCTCGACACGAGCGAGATGGATGCCGGGTTGAAGCCGGAGATCGTGCCGTTCAGCAGGCGCAGCAGCAGCAGCTCCCACGGATTCCGGGCAAAACCCATCAGCACGATGACAATGGCCATTCCGAAGCCGGAGCGCAGCAGCATGATTTTCCGGCCGTACCGGTCCGACAGCTTGCCCCATAATGGCTGAAAAATAAATGAGGTCATGAAGTTGGCCGCAAAAATAAAGCCCGCCCAGAGGCCGATTTCATGCTCGCCCTGCACCCCCAGATCTTTAGCCAGATACAGGGACAGGAACGGCGTGATCATCGTCATCCCGGAGTTGACGAGAAATTGGCCGAACCAAAGCACAATGAGGTTGACCTTCCACGGTTTCAATGTGCTTTCACTTCCTTTCTAAGTTGACTGAAATGAATGAATGAAAAAACACAGTTTTACCAGTATAGCACAATTTCTAAATGTCTTATGTTAAAGATGTCATACGATTGTCATCAGATGTCAGGGTGCGGCGGTTGTTACTTACTTTTAAAAAGGGCATAATAGAAAGCAGAGAATTTTATAGATATGGAGGCCTGTTCGTGACCTATAACGATACGTTGATCCGCGCCAGCTACAAGCAGGAAGTCAGCCATGTTCCTGTTTGGTATATGAGACAGGCGGGTCGCTATGATCCGGAATACCGCAAGATCAAAGAGAAATATTCGCTCCTGGAAATTTGCCGTCAGCCCGAGCTCGCTGCCGAGATAACGATGATGCCTGTGCGCAAGCTTGGCGTTGACGCGGCCATTCTGTATTCGGATATCATGAATCCGGTCGCATCCCTGGGAGTCGATTTTGATATCGTGAAAAATATCGGGCCCGTAATCGACAATCCGATCCGGACCGCGGCCGATGTGGAGCGCCTGCGTCCGATCGACGTGGACAAAGATCTCAGCCACATTATGGAGACGATCCGCATCCTCGACAAGGAGCTGGACGTTCCGCTGATTACGTTTGCCGGAGCTCCGTTTACGATTGCCAGCTATCTGATCGAAGGGCGTCCTTCCAAAAGCTATATTCTTACCAAAACGATGATGTACAGCCAGCCCGAAGTTTGGCATCAGCTGATGAACAAACTGGGTGACATGGTCATAACCTATGTGCGTGCGCATATCAAAAACGGCGGCAAGGCGTTCCAGCTGTTTGACAGCTGGGTAGGGGCGCTGGCGCCGCAGGATTTCGAGAAATTCGTACTACCTACCATTACCCGTATCTTTGCCGAACTTTCAGATTTACATGTACCGAAAATCTATTTCCCCGGCGTCAGCTCAGGCGAACTGCTGCCAACCCTGAAGGAGCTGCAGGCAAACGTCATCGGGCTTGACTGGAGAGTATCGATTGCCGAGGGGCGGAAGCGAACCGGCGGGAAATTCGCCGTTCAGGGCAATCTGGATCCTTATGTGCTGACCGCGCCGATGGACGTCATCAAGCGGTATGCCAAAGAGATTATCGATCAAGGCGTTCAGGAGCCGGGTTATATTTTCAACCTGGGCCACGGTCTGTTCCCCGAAGCTTCGCTGGATAAGCTGAAGGAATTGACGGAATATATTCATGAATATTCGGCAACTCTTCTCCGCTAGGAGACCCTTTCTTCATGGAAGAACCGATATATAAAGAAGAGGTGAGCGTTTCGTGAAAAATAAAGTAGGCGTACTGGTGATGTCCTATGGCACACCGGAGAGCATGGAAGGCATTGAGGCGTATTACACGCATATCCGCAGAGGGCATGCCCCTTCGCCGGAGCAGCTCAAAGAGCTGGCCGACCGTTATGAGGCGATTGTGGGCGGCGTATTCCCGCTTCGTGAGAACACCAACCGGCAGGTGGCGAGCCTGCAGGAGACCCTGAACCGGGACAGCCGCCACCCCGAGGTGGAATTCGTTTGCTATCAAGGCTTGAAGCATGCTTCCCCGTTCATTGAGGACGGCGTGGAGGCGATGGCCAAAGACGGTATCAGCAAAGCGGTCGGGATCGTACTGGCGCCGCACTACTCGACTATGAGCGTCGGAAGCTATATGAAGCGGGCCAAAGCGAAAGCTGACGAGGTCGGGGTTGAGATGACCTTTGTGCAGAGCTACCATATGCATCCGCAGCTGATAGAGGCTTTTACCCGCCGTGTGAACGAAAAGCTGGCTTTGTTCGAGGAAGCCGGTGCGGACCGCAGCAAAGTGCGCGTCCTCTTCAGTGCGCACAGCCTGCCTGAGAAAATTTTGGAGCTGGGTGATCCGTATCCGGAGCAGCTTCTGGAAACATCCCGCGCGGTGGCGGAAAAGGCCGATGTCACTTCCTGGCAGTTTGCCTGGCAGAGTGCGGGCCGTACCGCCGAGCCATGGCTCGGACCGGACATTCTGGACACGCTCCGCAACTTGAGCAAAGAGGAAGTCGAGGACGTGCTGGTCGCTCCAATCGGTTTCGTGTCCGACCATCTCGAAGTGCTGTACGATCTGGACATCGAAGCCCAGCAGGTAGCGAAGGAGCTGGATCTGCGCCTGATGCGCATCGATTCTCTGAACAGCGATCCGCTCTATATGCAGACGCTGTCCGACGCGGTGATCGGGCAGTGGGAAATGGCCCAGGCGGAGTAAAACTCTCGAATACGACTGCATCTCTATATACGATGATGAACCCCCGTGTCACAGACCGGGGGTTCTATTTGTTCCCGGGAACCTGATATAATGGAGTGGGCTTTCAGGGGAGGGCCGTATCATTTTAGAAAAATCGCTATGAGGGGTGAACCATGTACCCGCCAAGATCACAGAAACACCAGGCTGGAAAAAAAGCCAGGCGAAAAAGGCAGGGGCGGAAGTGGGGATACGTGAATCTCTGCCTGCTTGCCGTCATTGCACTACTTATTGGATATTATTTGTTGACGCAAAAGGCGCATACGGGCGGCTCTGCGCAGGAGTCCCACAAGCCTGCACAGCAGACCGCAGAGCAGCCGCCTGCTGACCCGAAAGGAACGGTGCCGGGAAGCGGAGAAGTGGCGGGAGATTCCAGCCAGGAGACATCTTCGGAACAAGCGGCTGAGGAAGCTGGGGACCCGCCTCCGCTGGATCAAGCGGGAGCTCCGCCGGATCAAGCGGGAACTCCGCCGGATCATGAGGCTGCCGGCGTGCAACAGGACCAGCCTGCTGGAAGCGGGAAGGAGCAGGCCACGCAAGAAGGAAAGCAGGAGACGGGAAAGGACCCCGATTCCGGCAAAGCCAAGCCGCAGCAGGATCAAATCCCGGAGAAAACAGCTTCCGGGGGGACGTCGGATGCGCCATCCGGCCAAACGATTCGCATTCATTTTGTGGGCGACATGATTTTTTCGGGCAAAGTGGAAACGCTGCTTGAAAGCAAGGGCTATTCATACCCCTTTACATATTTGGGGGATCTGTTCAAGAAGGACGACCTGACGCTGGGAAATCTGGAGACACCGGTCACCACCCGCGGCGTCGGAGCCAAAAACAAAACGTTTGTATTTAAATCATCCCCTAAGGCGCTCGATGCTCTGCGAGCCGCAGGCATGGACGCCGTCACGCTCGCCAACAACCACATTCTCGACCAGGGGGAGGAAGGGCTGCTGGATACGATCACTCACCTGGGTGCCAGCGGCATTAAGTATGTCGGTGCAGGGAAAAACGCAGCCCGTGCCTACGCGCCGGAATATTTCTCTATCAAAGGCATGAAGGTGGCGCTGGTCGGTGCCAGCCGCGTGTACCCGGAATCAAGCTGGGCCGCGGGTACCAATAAACCCGGTGTGGCCAGTGCTTACGGGCAGGCTCCCGAGGTGCTGAAATCCATTGCCGAAGCCCGCAACAACGCCGATCTGGTCATCGTCATGGCGCACTGGGGTATCGAGCGGCAGAGCACGCCGGATGCCAACCAGAAGGCGCTGGCCCACGCCTTTATTGATGCGGGAGCCGATTTGATCATCGGGGCGCATCCGCATGTGCTACAGGGGCTGGAGCAGTACAAGGGTAAATGGATTGCTTACAGCACAGGCAATTTCATTTTCACCAAATCAACCGTTCCGGCGACCTGGAAGACCGCGGTATTCGAGGCGTCATGCGGTCCGAAGGGCGGATGCGGCATGAAGCTGATCCCGTACAAGACGGAGCTGGGACAACCGGTTCCGATGAACGCCGAAGAAGGAAAGAAGCTGCTGCAGGAAATGCAGCAGCTGTCCATCGGGGGTGTTCGGGTATCCGGCGACGGGACCGTAACGGCCGGCTCGGCACGTTGACCATAACTTAGGAGAGCGGGGGAGAGGGAATGAACAACCTGTGTGTGGCCCATCGGGGATTTTCCGGCAAGGCGCCGGAAAACACGATGGCGGCTTTTCGGATGGCGATGGCGGAGCCTTACGTCCAGTGGATGGAAATCGACACGCAGCTGACCGCCGACGGCATTCCCGTCGTCATTCACGATTTCAGCCTGGACCGGACGACCAACGGCAGCGGCAAGGTCAAGGCCCATACGTGGCAGCAGCTGCAGCGGCTGGACGCTGGGAGCTGGAAAGGGCGCGATTTTCAAGGAGAACGCATTCCCTCGCTGGACGAAGTGCTGCGCCTAAGCTGCGGCAGGGTCCGTTTGAACATCGAGTTGAAAACATCCGGCAATATGTATCCGGGACTGGAGCAGGCGGTGCTCGAACGCGTATCGCGCTATTATATGGAGCAGGACGTGGTGATCACTTCGTTTGATACCGGTGCGCTGCAGCGGGTCAAGGAGATCAACCCGGCGTTCAAGACGGGCTTGATCCTCGACGGCAGGCCCAAGGATCTGCCATCGCGCCTCAAGGCGCTGCAGTGCTCGTTCCTGTCGATCGGTCACCCTAATCTCGATACGGGCCTCGCGTCGCTGCTTATCTCCGAAGGCATTACGGTCATGGCCTGGACGATCGATGACGCCAGAGGCATGAAAAGGATCGCGGCAATGTCGCCCGAAATATTGATCTGTACCAACCGGCCGGACGTTTGGCGGAAAACCTTTCCCGGCTGAATCCCACCGGAAACGGCAATGCTCGAACTCGGCAACCATTGTCGCCTTGCTCGATGCAACACCCAATCCATCTTAGCAAAGGATGATCGAGATGATTCGTAACGTATACTGTGTTGGCCGAAATTACAAACTGCATGCCGCCGAGCTCGGCAACGAGGTTCCGACCGAGCCGATGATCTTTATGAAGCCGTCCCATGCGGTGGTTCCGCTTGAAGACGCCGTTCTCGCCCTCCCGAAGGATCAGGGGGAGGTTCATTACGAAGGCGAAATCGTCATCCGCATCGCGCGTGATTACAAGCCTGGAGCCGTGGTGGATGACCTGGTGGACCAAATGGCGCTTGGCATCGATTTTACGCTGAGGGACGTGCAGTCGGTCATCAAGAAGAAGGGCCACCCGTGGACAGCGGCCAAAGGGTTTAAAAATTCCGCTCCCATTACGGGCTTCATTCCTTTTCCGGGAACCGGCAGCGTGACGGAGAAGGATTTTACTGTTTTGAAAAATAATGAGGAAGTGCAGCGCGGCAATGCGCGGGATATGATTTTCTCCCTCCAGGAAATCGTGGATTATATCGGCGCGCGTTACGGACTGGGCGAAGGCGACGTGATTTTTACCGGGACGCCGGCTGGCGTCGGCCCGGCATCCGAAGGCGATACGTTCGCTCTAGGCTGGGGCGAAGAGCAGCTGGGAAGCTGCCGCATCGGCTAAACCGCCATGATGTGGATCATCGGGGCGCTGTGCGCGCTCGTTGTTGCCGGGGCTGCGTACTGGAAGCGGTCGCTCACCATATCGGGAGCGATCTGCGCCTTTGTTATGGGAACGATTTATTTCGGAGCGGGGAATCTGCTGTGGTTCGGCACCCTGCTCGTCTTTTTTATCAGCTCCTCGGCGCTGTCGAAGGTGAAGGCAAGCCGGAAGGCTGAGCTGGAAAAATCATACGCCAAAACGGGCAACCGGGACGCCGGACAAGTGCTGGCCAACGGGGGCGCCGGCATGCTGCTGTGCGTGCTGAATGCCTTCTGGCCGCACGAGGGCTGGGTGTTCGCCTTCATCGGCGTCATGGCGGCCGTAACAGCCGATACCTGGGCTACAGAGCTCGGCAGCCTCAGCCGCAAGCCGCCCCGTTCGGTCCTGAACGGCCGCGTGCTCCCTCCCGGCACGTCGGGAGGGGTGTCGCTGCTCGGCAGCACCGCCGCCGCGGGAGGAGGAGCGCTGATCGGCCTCTTCGCTTGGCTGTTTGAACGGCTATCCGGGCCGGTCACCCATTCGCTGACATTGGACTTGGTGCTGGGCATAGTCGGCGGATTGGCCGGGGGCTTTCGCCGATTCCATCCTCGGCGCATCCGTGCAGATTATGTACCAGTGCCCGGTGTGCGGCAAAGAGGTCGAGGTCATGACGCACTGCGGAAGTAGGACCCGCCGTATGGGCGGATGGCGGTTCATGAACAACGACGCCGTCAATATCGTCTCTTCCTTCATCGGAGGAGGAGCAGCCCTCGCGGCCGCGCTGCTGCTTTTTTCATGATTTTCGGGAGTTTAAGGGCTTAAAAGCGTTTAAGGCAGCCCCGCTCTCCGTTTACCCCGCGTCTGGGGTAAGCGCAGTTCATCCTGGACAACCCGCTCTCAACATCTGACAGAAGCACAGCATACATGCCGCCCAGCCTTTGGGCGGTTTTTGTGTTAATATATAAGGAAGCAGAAAATCGCTGGATGAGTAGGGGAAATAGCTATGAACATAATGACAGTTGAACATATCTCCAAAAGCTACGGAGAGAAGGTATTGTTTGAGGACGCGTCCTTCGGGATGGCGGATCAGGATAAAATCGGGATCATCGGCGTCAACGGCACCGGCAAATCCACCTTTTTGCGGGTCATCGCCGGACTTGAGCCTCCGGACGAAGGCCAGATTTCCATCGGCAACAGCGTCCGGGTCCGTTATCTGGCGCAAAATCCCGATTTTGACCCGGGCATGACGGTGCTTCAGCAGGTGTTCCAGGGTCAGGACCCGCAGATAAAGATCGTCCGTGACTATACGGAGACAATGGAACGGGTCGAGCTGAATCCTTCGGACGAATCGCTGCAGCAGAAGCTTCTTAAGCTAAATCAGGAAATGGACGCCCTTCAGGCGTGGCAGCTGGAGAGCGAAGCCAAGACCATCCTGTCCAAGCTGGGCATTTCAAGCTTCGATGCCCTGATGGGGACGCTGTCCGGCGGCCAGCGGAAGCGTGTCGCGCTGGCGTCCGCCTTGATCCAGCCGTGCGAGCTGCTCATTCTGGACGAGCCGACCAACCATATCGACAACGACTCGGTCGCCTGGCTGGAGCAGTACCTCCAGAAGCGCCGCGGCGCGCTGCTGATGATTACGCACGACCGGTACTTCCTGGACCGTGTTGCGAATGTCATGGTGGAGCTGGACCAGGGCAGGCTGTACCGCTATGAGGCCAATTACTCGGCCTTTCTGGAGCTAAAGGCCCAGCGGGAAGAGCGGGAGGCGGCTTCCGAACAGAAGCGCCAGAACCTGCTGCGGACGGAGCTCGCCTGGATCCGGCGCGGGGCCAAGGCAAGATCGACGAAGCAGAAGGCACGCATCGAACGCTTTGAGGCGCTGAAGGATCAGAAGGGGCCGCAGCGTGCCGGGAATGTGGACATGGCCGCGCTATCGACCCGGCTCGGCCGGAAAATCCTCGAGATCGAGCATTTGGCCAAAAAGGCCGGTGACCGGACGCTGATCCGCGATCTGAGCTATATTGCCGTGCCCGGCGACCGCGTCGGTATCGTCGGCCCGAACGGAAGCGGCAAATCGACGCTGCTGAACCTGATTGCCGGCCGCCTGGAGCCCGATGAGGGCGAAATCGTGGTCGGACCGACGGTCAAGCTGGGATACTTTACCCAGGAGCATCAGGAAATGGACGGCAATATGCGGGTGATCGAGTACATCAAGGAAGGAGCGGAAGTGATCCGGACCGATGACGGCAGCCAGATCACCGCTTCCCAAATGCTCGAACGCTTTTTATTCCCGCCGGCTATGCAGTGGACGCCAATCTCCAAGCTGTCCGGCGGAGAGAAGCGCCGTCTGTATTTGCTCCGGGTGCTGATGTCGGCTCCGAACGTCCTTCTGCTCGACGAGCCGACGAACGATCTCGACATTCAAACGCTGTCCGTGCTGGAAGATTATTTGGACGATTTTCCGGGCGTAGTCTTCGTGGTGTCCCATGACCGTTTCTTTCTTGACCGCACCGTAGAGAAGATTATGGCTTTCGAAGGCGAAGGGGCAATTCGTGTTCATGTGGGGGCTTACACGGAATATGCGGAATGGATGAGCAAGAATGCGCCGTCTGCCGCAGGCGGCTCCCCTGCGGACGGTCCGAAGAAGGCCGGCGCCTCCCAGGAGGCGGCCCAGAATTCGGCTCAGGCGAAAGAAGCGCCGCGGGAAAAGCTGAAATTCAGCTATAAAGAGCAGCGCGAATATGAGCAGATCGACGGCCTGATCGAAGCCTGTGAGCAGAAGCTGGAGGGTATACAGAAGGATATGGAAGCCGCGTTCAGCGATTCGGCGAGACTGCAGGAGCTGCTGCAGGCACAGCAGGAAGCCGAGCAGGAGCTGGAGCATTTGATGGACCGCTGGACGTATCTGAACGAGTTGGCGGAGAAAATTGAACAGAGCAAGGCTTAGATTGAAGCGGCTCAAGGAGCTGAAGGTTAGTACATTAGGGCGTTCCCATAAAAGTTTATGGGAACGCCCTTTTTCTGCGTATTTTCAGCAAGCGGCATTTTCCGGACAAAGAACGGATTGACATCCTGGACTACATGTGTAATATTGGATGCATATGATGATTACAAATGTGATCACTAGAAAGGAGAGTAAACCGTGAAACCACTTCCCGTCATTTCCGAGGCCGAATGGGAGGTCATGAAAGTGCTGTGGGCCGGCTCCCCGCTGACGGCTGGTGAGGTCATTGACGTTCTGGCCGGCCGCATGGACTGGAGCCCGAAGACGGTCAGAACGCTGCTGAACCGTCTCGTCGCGAAGGAAGCCGCTTCATTCGATCCGGACAGCCGCCCATACCGATACTTCCCGCTAGTCTCGGAGGAAGAATGCCAGCGGGCGGAGACGAAGAGCTTTTTACAGCGCATTTACAGCGGATCCTTCAAGCCGCTGCTCGTGAATTTTCTCAAAGAGGAGAAACTGTCGCAGGAGGAAATCGCCGAGCTGCGCAAACTGCTGGATGAGACGAGCAGACCGGAAGGGAGGGGATAAGCATGCCGGGAAACCTGAACCTCCTGCTGAACGATTTGTTTGACTGGATGATCCATACGACGCTGCTGGCCGGTATGATGGTGGTCCTCATTTTGCTGATGAAGCGGGTGTTCGGCAGATGGCTGAAGCCCGAGTGGCATTACGCCTTGTGGCTGCTGTTAATTCTCCGATTGATCATCCCGGCCGGGCCTGAAAGTTCATTCAGCATGGGGAACCTTTTTTCCATGGCAGGTCAGGGAAACGCCTTGTTTGTGCAGCAGGCGCCAGAATCCCCTTCTTCCGGCCAAACGCAGCCACCGGTGAAGGTGGGGGACAAGGCCGATTTATTCCCTGGCGAACTCTCGGAAGGCCATGAATCCTCCGGAACTTTAGTTCCGACGCAAAAGGAAAGTCGGTTATCCGTCCGATCGATCCTGATGACGGTCTGGCTGACCGGAGCGGCGCTCCTGCTGATCCGGCTTGCCATCGCGAATACCCGTTACGCACGGCTGCTCGGCAGACATTCCCAAGCGGCAGACCCGGGAATGGTTCAAATGCTTGAAGAGGCTAAAGCCAGCATGGGTGTGAGGCGAAGCATCGGGCTGAAGATATCGCCCGCCGTTTCCTCGCCCACGCTGTTTGGGGTGCTGCGTCCGCGGATGATCATGCCGCTGGGCATTGCGGAGCTTGACGAGGCGCAGCAAAAGCATATTTTTTTGCACGAATTGGCGCATGCGAAAAGATGGGATATTTTGCTGAATTGGGTTGCGCAGATCCTCCTCGCCTTTCATTGGTATAATCCGCTGCTGTGGTACGGGTTCTACCGGATGCGGGAGGATCAGGAGCTGTCCGCCGATGCGCTGGCATTGAGACGGATGGATCCGAACCAAATCGCCCAGTACGGGCATACGATTCTGACGCTTTTGGAACAATACCGGACGGATGCCTATGTTCCGGGAACCGCAAGACTATCTGCTTCACGCAGGCAGCTGAGAAGGAGGATACTCATGATTAAAACGTTTAAACCGGCTTCTATCCGCTGGACGGTGATCGGTCTGGTGCTTGTGCTCGCCTTGGGCGGATGTGCATTGACCGACGGAAAATCCACACAGGATCAGGCGTCTCCGCCAGCCGGAAGCACCAATACGGATTCGGGCACGACCCCATCGGATGACGGTAACGGATCGAATGGGCAGACCCAAAACGGGGATGGACAGAACGAGCCCGGCGGCCAGACGGATTCCGGATCTGACAATGCCGGCAATGGCGCAGGCACAGGCACAGGCTCCACTACCGGTAACAGCACCGGTTCTGCGGGAAGCGGCTCGGGCACATCCGGGACCGGCAGTGCAACAAGCGGACACCAGCAGCAGATCAAGGATATCGCCACTTTAGCCAAGAAGGGCAGGGTAAAGGGCGCTGACTTTGTATCCGGCAAAACAACGATTGAGGACGTGCATGCCGCTTGGGGTGAGCCGGACCGGCCATGGCAGCCGACCGACCGTTACGCCTATGATTCCTACTCGCCGGGAGCGGGACGGGGCAGCTACGCTTTTGGAATCGGGCAGGGCGAAGGTGGTGTACGACATCCGTTATTTCGGATCGGGTACGGATAAGAGCACCGATCTAAGCAAAATCAGCTTCCAGGAAATCGAGGATACCTTAGGCAAACCAAGCTCCGTCAAGACAAGCGGATCGGATGATGTGCTTACCTATAAAGAGGGCGATTACGACCTGAAATTCGTCGGGCCGCATGCCACAAAGCGCCTGGATCACATTTCGGTCTATTCGCCGAAAGCGGCCCGCTCCACCATGGGCGGCGATGCGACTGCGCAATCCGGCGCAAGCGAAAACGCCGCTTCGGTACGGGCCGGGGCGCAGGCCCCTCGTGAGACGGCACCAATCTCCACGCAAGCGCAGGCCAATGCTCAAGTTGCTGCTGTCCCGGTTGAGAAAGTAGAAAACGCTTCGGCGCCCACCGAGCAGGCAGCACCCGGCAATAGCCCGGTCGCAGAATCCGGCCCCCTGCAGGCAGCCGTACCTTCCGGCGGAGGACGCTGATACAGGCGTGAGCCAGGCGTGCGGATCGAGATTTCGCATAGTGTACGAAATCAATGTATATACGCTGCTGATATCGTGATTCAGCACCATACAGAAACAAACCGGCTGTCCGAGATGGACAGCCGGTTTGGCTTTGATGGGCGTGAGCCCGGCATATGGCTTATGAAAATGGCTGTGGCGTTACCCGCGGATATAAGCCGCAAGCAGCTTGACCGTATTCAGCACCGCCTGCTTATGGGTGCGCTCCATCGCGTGGGAAGCGTGAACGCCCGGCCCGATCAGCGCGGCACGAATGTTATTCCCGCCGGACAGGGCGGCGGAAGCGTCCGAGCCGTAGTGCGGATACACGTCCACGGCGTAAGGAATGCCTTCGGCTTTGGCCAGCTCGATGAGCCGGCTTGTCATCTCATAGTCGTACGGACCGGAAGAATCCTTCGCGCAGATCGAGACGTCGGTCTCCTTGCAGCTGAGGTCATCGCCGATGCAGCCCATATCCACAGCGATCATCTCATCAATATCCGAAGGAATATAGGCGGTGCCGTGTCCGACTTCCTCGTAATTGGAGATCAGCAGCTTGACATTGGTGGACGGTTTCCAATTTTCCCGTTTCATCGACTCCAGCAGGCCGAACAGCGCCGCGACGCTGGCTTTGTCATCGATATGACGGGACTTGATATAACCGCTGTCCGTAATCGTCGCTCTCGCATCGAAGGAGACGAAGTCGCCGACCCCGATGCCCAGCTTCAGCACGTCTTCCTTGGATTCCACCAGCTCGTCGATGCGGACCTCCATATGGTCCTCCTGGCGTTTAAAATCGCGTGCGTCGCTGTAGACATGCACCGACGGATGGGTGCTGAGGATCGTGCCGGTATAGGTTTTGCCGCTACGCGTATGGATGACGCAGTATTCGTTCTCGATGCTGTGCATCATGAAGCCGCCGACGGACGTCAGCCGCAGCGTGCCTGAAGGCTTGACCGCTCTGACCATCGCCCCGAGGGTATCCACGTGGGCGCTCAGTGCGACCGTGCGGGAAGTATTCTCGCCCTGCACCTCCAGAATCGCCCCGCCTTTATGATTCCGGGTCACCGGAATGCCCAGGCTAGCAGCTTCCTCCTCGATGAATTTCATAATGTGTCCCGTAAATCCTGTGGGGCTCGGTGTGTCGAGCAGCTTTTTCAAAAAGGTTAAAACGTATTGTTCATTGGGTTGTATCGACATGTTCACGGTTCTCCTCCGTTAGAATTGCATTCCTCATTTACGACGGCTTCAAGCCGCCGGCATCTTCCTCAGAGCCCGCCTTGTTCGCGGCAGGATCCGGGAAGGTATACCCCGTTTCGGCCTGGACCTGAGCCAGTTGGGCCGACAGATGTTTGACTGTTTTCTGAAGTTTGTACTGCCTGAAAATTCCGTAGGATCCGACGATGATCCCGCCGATCAGCGTACATCCGAGAATGAGCAGAATCAGCGGAATGTTCACCTCGGCAAACATAAAGTTGACCTTCACGGGATCGACGTTGATCACGGCAAAAATCGCGGTGAGCAGCGCAAACAGAAGCCCGAATATGAGTGACCACTGCATTTTCACTTTTGAAAACACCCTCTCCGGCAGACAGTAGAAAAATCCCCCGCCCCCGCGGGCAAGGGATTTCCATAAGCCTGGCCGTTCAACTTATTTTGTCAGCTGTTCCATTTGCTCGATGACGCTCTCGAAGACGCTCATCGCTTCGCGGACCGGCTGCGGCGAAGACATGTCGACCCCGGCCTTCTTCAGAATATTGATCGAGAAGTCGCTGCCCCCGCTCTTCAGGAAGCCGAGGTAACGGTCGACGGCCGGCTGGCCTTCTTCCAGAATCTGCTTCGAGAAGCTGGTCGCCGCCGAGAAGCCGGTGGCGTATTTGTACACATAGAAGCTGGTGTAGAAATGGGGAATGCGAGCCCATTCCATCTCGATATCCTTGTCGACGACCATATCCTTGCCGTGGTATTTCACGTTCAGGTCGTAGTAGATCTCCGACAGCGCCTGCGGCGTCAACGCTTCGCCCTGCTCCGCGCGTTCGTGAACGAGTTTCTCGAACTCGGCGAACATCGTTTGACGGAATACCGTTGTCCGGAACTGGTCTGCATAATAAGTCAGCAGGTACATTTTTTCCTTCGGATTGGTCGATTTCTTGAGCAGATAATCCATCAGCAGCGCTTCGTTAGTGGTGGAGGCCACTTCCGCCAGGAAGATCGTATACTGCGCGTCGCGATATTTCAGCGCGTTGTCCGAATAATAGGAATGCAGCGCATGACCCATCTCGTGCGCCAAGGTAAACATGCTGTTCAGGTTTTCCTTGTGGTTCAGCAGCACATAAGGGTGCGTGCCGTAGGCGCCCCAGCTGTAAGCGCCAGTGCGCTTGTTCTCATTTTCATAAACGTCGATCCATCCGTTGTCAAAGCCTTCCTGCAGGGAAGCCAGATAGTCCTTGCCGAGCGGCTTCAAGCCTTCGGATACGGTCTTTTTCGCCTCTTCATACGTAATGTCCATTTTGTACTCGTCGACGAGCGGAGCAAACAGATCGTACATATGCAGCTCATCCACGCCCAGCAGCTTCTTGCGCAGGTTCATGTAACGGTGCAGCAGAGGCAGGCTTTCATGGATGGTGTCGATCAGGTTGGTATACACGTCCTTCGGAATGTTGTCGCCATACAGGGACATCTCCAGCACGGAAGGGTATTTGCGCACGTTGGCGTAGAACATGTTCTTGTTGACGTTGGCGCTCAGCGTGGACGCGATCGTGTTCTTTTGTTTGGCGTACGTTTCGTAGACCGCTTTGAACGCCCGCTCGCGGACTTCGCGGTTCGGGCTCTCCAGGAACTGGATGTAGCTGCCGTGAGTCAGCTCGACTTCCTTGCCGTTCTCGTCCTTGATTTTCGGAAATTTCAGATCGGCGTTGTTCAGCATGCCGTAGATCGTCTGCGGTGCCTGGGACAGGTTGCCGACCTGGGCCAGCAGCGCTTCTTCCGCTTTGGACAGAACATGCGCTTTCTCGCGCTTCATTTCGGTCAGCGTAAATTTGTATTCGGCAAGCTGTGGATCGGCAATAAATTCGTCCAGCTTGCTGTCCGGCAGCGACAAAATTTCCGGCGTGATGAAGGAGAGGGCTTCGCCCACCTGTACGCTCATTTTTTTGGCTTTGGCCGAAAGGGCCTGGTATGTAGGGTTGGCTGTATCTTCGTCGTGATGCAGGTGAGCGTACACGTATAAACGTTCCGTCTTCAGCGAGATTTCATCCTCCAGGGCGAAGCAGTCCTTCACCGCTGCCGCATTATCCAGTTTGCCTTGGAAATCGGCGGCCTTTTTCACTTCCTGCTGAAGCTCGGCATACGTTTCGTCCCAAGCTTGCTGGCTGGCGAAAAGGTCCTCAATCTTCCATTTGTGCTCGGCGGGTACTTCTGAACGTTTCGGTAATTGTTCCATCGGAATCCTCCTTGACTGTTGGGTTAATATGAATCGGGCTCCGTGTGAAGAAGCCGCAGGAGGAACAAATAGGACCGAGAGCATGCTGATGGCGACGGCAAGCTTCAGGGTCTTCGAGTATTTCACGAAAGGGGGCCTCCTCTGACGGTCTGTCTTGAAGAAATATACCCCTTAGTATGACCTTACCCGAAAAAGATTATTTATCCTCCATTAGGGCTGGAACCCATGGTAAGCAAATTGTATACAATAAGGAAAAAGGCAACCAGGATCATGATGAGAGCGAAGATGGCCATACCGCGCTTCAGCTTCGGCGGAATCGTATCCTTCTTCATGATCAAGACTGCGCCTAAACAGAAGGCCAAAATAACAAAGACCAGGACGCTGCCGTATTCCATCCTGAATTATACCTCTTTAAACGCATTCATGATTTGACGCCATTCATCCTCGTTGCCCTGGTAATCTTCCTTCGGAAAGCGGTTGTTCACCCACTGCATCATGGCCGGACGGCTCATAAAGGTGTGGGTCTCTTCGCCCCACTGATCGGAAATTTCCCGCAGGACGATGTAGCGGCCCTGGACCTCGACAGTCATCATGTTCCATTTGTCTTTTTTGTATATTTCATGTTTTTTGATCATGTCGCATTCTCCGTTTGGTCTTTTGGTAAAATGATACCGCAGAGGCTTGTGTAAAAGCAAATAAGAAAAACGTCATCCATGCATATTTATTGAAGACAGACCGCATTTAGCGGAAGTTTTTCTTGCGATAAGGGATGGTTCAGCCTGGATGAGATTTACAAATGCCTTTCCTTGAAAAAGAAGCTTCGGACGAAAAAGAGCGATTGCATTGTCAAAGTTCATGAAGTATAATGTACTTATTCGCCACAGATGGCGGTATTTTTAGGAGGTTGTTCATTTGAAAGGTACAGTTAAATGGTTTAACGCAGAAAAAGGCTATGGCTTTATCCAAGTTGAAGGCGGCGAGGACGTATTCGTACATTTCTCCGCAATCCAAGGAGACGGCTTCAAAACTTTGGACGAAGGTCAAGAAGTTGAATTCGAAATCACTGAAGGCAACCGTGGCCCTCAAGCTGCTAACGTAATCAAATTATAAGATTGACTCCGGTAACGGATTTCTTATAAGTTTTGGTTAAAAAAATTGCTTATTGTGCACAGTTCTCATGCGGGGACTGTGCTTTTTTGTCTTTATATATTTTTGTGAAAAAAGAGTGGCCCGTTTTCTTCCGTTCTCCGCGGTAAGAAAACGGGCTTTTTGTGGAGGTTACATCTTGCGGCTGTCCATTGAAGCACCCGGAACCTTGGTATTTCCCAGCAGGTGCCTCACCAAAAAGCCGGCGCAGGCGACCAAAGCCAGCCCTGCGGCGATGAAATAGAAGGTGGTGCGCCCGGTCTGCTCATACAGCACGCCGCCGAACGTTCCGCTGACGAGCCCGGCTGCGCTCGACCATACGATCGTAAACAGCGCAAGTCCCGTCGCCCGGAATTCATCCGGAATGATCCGGGTGATATAGCGGACCGCCGTCACATAGTAGATGCCGAAGGTTACGCTGTGTAAAGTCTGGACCGCGATGACCGTTCCGGGGTGATCGGCGATCGACATCAAGAAGAAGCGCAGTGCGAACATCAGCGCGGCCAGGGCGAGGAGCGGCAGCTCCTTGAAACGCTCTCCGAAGCGGCTGAGCAGGAAGAAGACCGGAATTTCGCTTAGGGCTGCCGCGAGCAGGGACCAGCCGATCAGCCCCTCGCTAGCACCCATGCTTTTGAGCGTCAGGGTCAGGAACGCTTCATTCATCCGGTAGGGGAGGGCGAGACAGAATACACCTGCGAAAAACCACAGCACTTCTTTTTTCCGAAGCACGTTCCACAAGCCTTTCCATTCCATCTTCTGACCGTTCGTTTTGACGCCGTCTCTGAGCCTTGTGGCGAGCAGGAGGCAGGCTCCAGCAATGATTATGGCCAGAAGCAGCGTTCGGGAAATACCGACGTTGCCAAGGACATAGCCGATGGACAGGGCGAAGAAGGCATAGCCAATCGAACCGAAGACCCGGATGACGATAAAGTTTTTCCCGTGCCTCTGGGCGGTTTGGATCGACATCGTATCCGACAGCGGAAATACCGGATAGTAGAAAAAGTAGAAGACCGTAATCAAAGCGAATACCGCATAAAAGGAAGAAGTGGCCGACAGGAGTAGCCCCATACCCAGCTGTCCGGCAAACAGCAGGAGCATCATCTTTTTGGTCGTCCGGTAGCGGTCGCTGGCCATGCTCCAAAACATGTTGGAGAAGATGGAGATGAAGGGCCCGACGGCGTACAGATAGCCGACCTGCGAGCTGCTGAAGCCCAAGTGGCTGAAGTAAAGCTGGAAGTAGGAGGCGACCAGGACGCTGGTCCCATAGATGGTAAAGGTGAATGCCCTTTGCCAATTGACGTCTGGCGTCGATTGTTCTAGTTTCATGATCAAATACCCCGATGTTTTTGTGATTTTTGTGCAAAAAGTCACCCTGCAGCACGATGCCGCCCGCTATACTATAGATGAGCATATGATGCTGCGGTGGAATCTTTCAGCTTACCTTTTCGAGGAGATCTGGGCACACTCCTTTAATTGGACACATATTGTTGTAAAAAAAGGGAGGATTCATGTACGGTTTATTTGTGCAAATTCCAGGACCATATTATAATAAAAGACATTAGGATCGATACAAGTAGACAACAATGTGGAGGCACCGTCTTGAATGAAAATAGGCAAACTCGATATCAAGTTCCCCGGAATCCTGTCAGTTTAATGAGCCGGGTGTACAAGCATATATTGCCGGAAGTGCGAAAAGAACTGGACGGATGGCGGAGGAAGGCAGGGAACATCCCTGATCCCGAGCTGAGAAAGCAAGCCTTGGCGAGTATAGAGACGAAGCAGTTTCACTGTGAGGGCGGAGGCGTCTACGCCGCCGTTCCGCTGCCGGAGCGGCTTATACTTACCAAGCTCATCGTGGCCTATCAGACGATCAGCGACTATCTGGATAACCTGTGTGACCGCAGCACATCCATGGAAGCCGAAGATTTCCGCCTGCTTCACCAATCGATGCTGGATGCGATCGACCCGGCGGCTGAACCTGTCAATTACTATGCACTTCGTCAGGAGCAAAATGACGGAGGTTATTTGCATGGGTTGGTGACAACCTGCCAAAGCTGCATACGCCAGCTGCCCGGCTACGCTGCCGCGATGCCCTTTATCCGGGATTTAGCGGGCCTGTATACCGACCTGCAGGTTTACAAGCACATCAAACCGGAGTTAAGAGAACCGGCGCTGCTTGCGTGGTGGGAGCTTCATCGTGAACGGACTCCCCAGCTTCAATGGAACGAGTTCGCCGCGGCAACTGGTTCGACCTTGGGCGTGTTCATGCTCTTTCTGGCCGCAAGCGACCGCCATTTGAGCAGCACTGCCGCCGCCTCCATTCATGCGTCATATTTTCCACATGTTTGCTGTCTGCATATTATGCTGGATTACCTGATTGATCAGGAAGAGGATCGGCTTGGCGGAGACCTCAATTTTTGCAATTACTATGAGAGCCCCGAAGTCATGCTGGACCGGATTGCCTTTATTGTGGAATCGGCCCGGAAGGATGTTGCAGCCATCCCGGTGCCCCCGTTCCATCGGATGATCATTGAGGGGCTGCTGGCAATCTATTTATCCGATCCCAAAGTCAGCGAGCAGCAGGAAGTTCGCTCCGTATCCAAACGTTTGATGAAGGGAAGCCCGCTTACCCGCTTATTCTTCTTCTTCAACAGCCGGTGGATCCGCAAGCATTTGTACGAGTGATAAGAGGAGGAAATAACATGGCAGTCAAAAAAATCGCAATATTAACCAGTGGCGGAGATTCGCAAGGGATGAACGCAGCCGTACGCGCCGTCGTACGCAGCGGCTTGTATCACGGACTTGAGGTTTACGGCATTCAGCGCGGGTATCACGGCCTGCTGAACGACGACATCTTCTCGATGGATCTGCGCAGCGTGGGCGATATTATCCAGCGCGGCGGCACCATTCTCCAATCGGCACGCTGTAAGGAATTTATGACGCCGGAAGGCCAGCAGAAGGGTGCGGAAATCCTCCGCAAGCACGGAATCGACGGCCTTGTCGTCATCGGCGGCGATGGCTCATACCAGGGTGCCAATAAGCTCAGCAAGCTCGGCATCAATACGATGGCGCTGCCCGGAACGATCGATAACGATATCGCGTTTACGGATTACACCATTGGATTCGATACCGCCGTCAGCATCGTCGTTGATGCGGTGAACAAGCTGCGCGACACCATGTCCTCGCACGAGCGGTCCTCGATTGTGGAAGTTATGGGAAGACACTGCGGCGATATCGCTTTGCATGCGGGCCTCGCTTCGGGTGCGGAGACGATCCTCGTGCCGGAAATGCCGCATGACATGGATGAAATTACGGAGCGGATGAAGCAGAACTTTGCGCATGGCAAACGGCACAGTATCGTGCTCGTGGCTGAAGGTGTGGGAAGCGGGGAAGAGGTTGCCAAAGCCCTGACCGACCGCTGCCCTACTCTGGAACCGCGGGTAACGGTGCTTGGACATATCCAGCGGGGCGGAACGCCGACTCCGGCGGACCGGAATCTGGCGAGCCGTCTGGGCGATTTTGCGGTGCGTATGCTGATCGCGGGAGAATCCGACAAGGCCTGCGGCATCATTAAGGGCGAGCTCGTGCTGACGGACATCGATAAGGTCGTCAACACGAAGAAGGAATTTAACCGGGAGCTGTATGAGCTCGCTTCACGGCTTTCGCAATAAACATAAAGGTAACACAGACAAGGCGCTGCGGGTTTTAACCCTGCAGCGCCTTTTTGTAGTGAGCCGAAAGTGGGGAGCGGTATGCTGGTTCCGCTTGCAGCCAAGTCTAAGCAACTGCTCGGGGAACCCGGGCGGTTACGCTCGGCTTAGGGCAGCGAACCGCCGCTGGACCTTAACGAGCCGTCCGAGCAGAAGCGCCGCGCCGACCGCGAGTCCCGTAATTAGGCCGACCCAATAGCCATAGGCCTGAAGCGGGGTGAACTCGGCCAGAAGGTAGCCCACGGGCAATCCGATGACCCAATACGAAATAAACGTAATGATGAATGCCGGATTGACGTCTTTATATCCGCGCAGTACGCCCTGAACGGGGGTGGCTACGGCATCGGAGATTTGGAAGAAAATCGCATAGATCAGAAAATGCTGAATCAGTTCAATCACATGGCTCTCCTCTGAATAAAATCCGGCGACATAACGTCCGGCTACGAGCAGGACGACGGCGGTAATCAGCGAAAGGCCCACCGCGGTGGAAATCCCGAGCCTGCTGTATTGTCTGGCGTCCCGCAGCCGGCCCGCCCCGTTTTCATATCCGACCAGAATGGTGAGCGCCATGCTGATGCTGAGGGGAATCATATAGAGCGTGGACGCAAAATTCATCGCCGCCTGATGGGCCGCGATCGTCACCGTATCGAAGCGGCTCATCAGCAGGGTGACGGCGGAGAATACTCCGGTTTCAAAAAAGATGGAGAAGCCGATCGGCACCCCGATCTTCAGCAGCTCCTTCCACACGGAAAACGATACACCGTACAGCTTCCGGAAAATGCCGTAATCGGTGAACGGATGAAGCCGGTGGATGAACAGGATCGCGATCAGGAACACGCACCAGTAAGTGATGGCGGATGAGATTCCCGCGCCTGCGCCTCCCAAGCGGGGGAACCCCCAGTTGCCGAAGATCAGCAGGTAATTGCAGCCGACGTTAATCGGCAGCGAGATTAGCGTGATCAGCATGGAAATCCGGGTCTGGCCCAGGGCGTCGATATAGCTTCGCAGCACGGTATAACCGAACATCGGGACGATGCCGATGGACAGGTAGCTCAAAAAGCGGAAAGCGATGTCCCGGACATTCCCTTCCAGGTTCATCCCGTCCAAAATAACGGGAAGCAGCAGCGAGCCGATTCCAAGGATCACAAGGGCCAGCAATATGGCGAGATACAGGCCCTGCACGACGTGATACGCTACTTTATTACGGCTGCCGCCGCCGACCAGATGCGATACGATCGGGGTCATGCCCATCAGGATACCGCTCAGACCGGTCTGAAGCGGGATCCACAGGCTTGTGCCGATCGCTACACCGGCGAGATCGGTCGAGCTGGCCCGGCCAGACATGTTGGTATCGAAAAACGTAATCGCGGACAGCGCGATTTGCGTGACCAGAATCGGCAGCAGGATGACGAGAAACTGCATCGTTTTTTGCTTGAGCGACATTGTTGTTTTCATAATAAAATGAGCCTCACAGATATCTTGAATTCTGACATAAAGGTGACAAGACTATTATTGTAAACTATGGCACACCGGTTTGAACAGGGCTCTGTTCAAATAAATAAAACCCGGCGAAAACACGCCGGGATAAAAAAGTGCTATTTGTAGGCCACGCCTTGGGAATACCGGTTCGAAGCGTTCCACAGCAAGTATTCGTCCACGCCAGCGTCTTTTAAGGCACGGATCTGATCCTCTACCTGCTGCTTGCCGTACTTCTCGTAATGGCCGCTGCCGAGCCAGCTTGCGGTAAAATCCTGAATCCACGGGCGGATGATCGGCTTGCGGTCTTTGAGCGGATCCAGCTTTTTGTGCGTATCGGCCATAGAGCCCTTGATCGTCTTGTAAGGCTCCTTGTCCGGATCCTGGGCGCCGAACCAGCCCGTCGTGTAATGGCTCGGATACACCATCGGACTGATGACGTCCACGTTTTCGGAGATTTTACCGAAATCCTGACCGATCCCTTCGGCCGCCGGAACGGACGCCGCATAACCGAAGATGTCCACCGACACGCGAATGCCGAGAGGGGCCAGCTGCTTGCGGGCATACTGGACGAACTCTGCGACCGTATCCACGCGGGATTTATCGTTCTTGACGTATTTCAGCGTATTGGCCCGCTTCTCGAATCCTTCCGGGAACCGTACATAATCGAACTGAATTTCTTTAAAGCCAAGCTTGGCCGCTTCCTTGGCAATCGCAATGTTGTAATCCCATACTTCCTTGCTGTACGGGTTGACGAAGCTGTCGCCTTTGCCGTTCTCCCAGAGGGTTCCGTCCGGATTTTTGAACGACAGATCCGGCCGCTTCTTGGCAAGGACCGTATCTTTGAATACGACCACCCTGGCGATAGGGTACACCTTATGCTTGTTCAGGCGCTGCATCAGCTGGTTGATGTCGGGAATGAACGGCTGCGGTTTGCCCATCTGCTTCAACGTGGCATTGTCCGTCTTATAGGTTATGTATCCTGCATCGTCTTTGATGTCGACCACCATGGCGTTCAAATCGGTTTTGTCGATGAGATCCAGCAGCTGATTCATGCGTGAACCGCCGGCGCTGTATGCGGTAACGTAAATCCCTTTGACTTTGGGGGCGGTGACCTGCGGATCTACATTGACGGGCGGGTGGTCTGCGCTGACCGGAACGTCTTGTTGGGATGCGATCATTGCGGAATGAACGGTTGCCTGAAACAATTGGCTTAACGGATGATTGCTGTCCTGCTGCGGATGACCGGCACTGCTGCCGAGCAACAGCAGCAGCGCCCAAATAATATTCATAATACTCTCTCCCCTTGAATGGCTTTACATGTCAATTATATCGGAACGACCTCCTGTTTGGTGCAACAGCTTTGTAATCATTTGGCGAAGGCTGCGCGGCTGGAATCTGGGCACCTTTCCTTTTCTTAAACGAATCAGCTTGGAATCAAACGGCTTCCCTCTTCCGTAGGGTTGCCACCGGGATGCTTAAATACTTGCGGGAAAAGCGACTTCCAACATTTTGACAAAATTGTAGTTCCCGTGCCCGGTGGCCGCTTCAGGCCAAATAAAAATGCCACCCGCGCTGCCGCTGAAAGCGGCCATTCGCGAATGGCATGTTATTCAAGCACTTGCTACTTGCTATAAATCAGTGAAGCAGCGCGGAGCTCTGATGTTCACAGATGCTGTACTGGATGATCTCCATGGCATCTTCTTGTTCCAGAATGCTAAGTCCGTCCCGCAGCACAATGAGGGAATTCAGTTCATTTTGCTTCAAGAATGGCATCATATCCGGGAACCATTTCATGACGATTTGGGACAACTTTACCGTTTCCATTTCCATTTCCACAAAAATCACCCTTTCCTCCTTCGAATCTTCACAGTCAGATGATCCAACGCAAGGCGAACGGAAAAGCGTTTTGGTGCTTTGGGAAATTCGGGTATATCCTAATCTCATGGAACTATTGTAGGAAGCGCGCACTATTAATATACCACATTTGGTGTTTTTTTTACACAGCGCATACAAAAATCAGCTTCTGCGGAAGGAACCCATGACCCCGACGGTCTCGACAATGTTGACGAACGCCTTGGGGTCGGTCTGCTTGATGATGCGCTTCAGCTCGGCCAATTCGTACCGTGTGGTAACGGTCATCAGCATATCCTTTTCCACATTGGAAAAAGCGCCCTGCGTCTTAATCTTGGTTACGCCGCGCGGCCGCTCTAGCAGTTGATGAAGAAGGGCATCCGTCTCGTTCGTGATGATGTACACGGTGACCTTGAAATGGCTGACGTGGATCATGTCCACGACCTTGCCCGTGACGAAAATGGAAACGATGGAGGCGAGCGCCAGGTTCCAATTGTCCTGTAAGTAACCGGCTGCGAGGATGACGACCCCGTTCATGGCCACCAGTATGTTTCCGATCGGGAAGTCGCGGTAACGCGTAACGATGGACCCGATAATATCGAACCCGCCAGAGGAGCCGCCTGCCCGGAAAGAAATGCCTGCCCCGATCCCGACGAGGACGCCGCCAAATACCGCAGCCAGCAGCGTATCGGACACGAGGGACGTTTCGGGAACTACCGCGATCAGCCACGTCGTGGCGACGACCGAAAGAATACTCAGAACAATGAAACGTTTGCCGAGCTGAAACCAGCCGGCGACAAGCATCGGTATGTTAAACACGAAATAAAGAACGCTGAGACTGATCGGTGTAAAATAATTCACGAGCATGGACAGGCCCGATACGCCCCCGCTAAGCAAGTGAAGCGGAACGAGGAATAGATTGAACCCGCAGGCAATAAAAGCCGCCCCAAGGACCACAACCACATACTTCCAAATATTTTTGAGCTCCAAGCTCATCACCTCATTATGTAATTTTCTGCAAGACGAGTGAAAGTTGTTTCAGCTTGACTGGTGTTTGTAATTTGGTTTGTGATATAATGTATTAGATGTTCTTGAGTACGGTTGTACAATAGTATTATTTTGCATTGTTTCAGGAGAATAATTACCGTTTACTAAATTCTGTAGGCTGTTTTGTTTGCCCGGATAAACGCTATAGAGAATCGAAGCCATGAAACATTTGATCGAAGTTTGGCTACCCTATATAATGTTTACCGCTACTTAAGAATACAGACAAGATTGTGGTATGTCCACTTTATAGAAGGAGTATGAAAAATTTGAAAAATTTCGCAGAATTAGGCCTCGAACCAAAGGTATTGCAGGCCATTACGGAGCTTGGATTTGAGGAAGCGACACCGATTCAGGCACAATCCATTCCGATCGCAATGAGCGGACGGGACATGATTGGCCAAGCACAGACGGGTACAGGCAAAACCGCTGCCTTTGGTATTCCGCTGATTAATAAAATTTCCAAAGATACGGATAAAATCGTCGCCCTCATTATGACACCTACCCGGGAGCTTGCGATTCAGGTCGCAGAGGAAATCGGAAAATTGACCCGTTTCAAGGGAATTGGCTCGCTGCCGATTTACGGCGGTCAAGACATCGGACGCCAGATCCGTGCGCTGAAGAAGAAGCCACAAATTATTATCGGTACGCCAGGCCGTTTGCTTGACCACATTAACCGCAAAACGATCCGCCTGGACGACGTCGAAACCGTCATTTTGGACGAAGCCGACGAAATGCTGGATATGGGCTTCATGGAAGACATCCAAACGATCCTGAAGCTGGTACCGGAAGAACGCCAAACGATGCTGTTCTCCGCGACGATGCCGCCGAACATTCAGAAGCTGGCTCAGCAATTTTTGAAAAATCCGGAGCATGTTTCCGTTATTCCGAAACAAGTCAGCGCACCTCTGATCGACCAGGCTTATATCGAAGTGCCGGAACGCCAGAAGTTTGAAGCGCTCAGCCGTTTGATCGATATGGAATCTCCGGAGCTTGCCATCGTTTTCGGACGCACGAAGCGCCGTGTCGACGAGCTGGCCGAAGCCCTGCAGAAGCGCGGATATTCCGCGGACGGACTGCACGGGGACCTGTCCCAGAACCAGCGCGACACCGTGATGCGCAAATTCCGTGACGGAAGCATCGACGTGCTGGTAGCTACGGACGTTGCGGCCCGCGGCCTTGACGTATCCGGCGTTACCCACGTCGTGAACTTTGACCTCCCTCAGGATCCGGAAAGCTACGTGCACCGGATCGGACGTACCGGCCGTGCCGGGAAAGAAGGAACCGCGTGGACCTTCGTTACTCCGCGCGAAATGGATCATCTTCACCTGATCGAACGCGTAACCCGCCACCGTATTCCGCGCAAGCCGCTCCCTACGCTGGCCGAAGCCATCGAAGGCAAACAGCGCGTGACGGCGGAAAGATTGCTTGAAACCGTGGAGAAGGGCGAATTGAACGAATACAAAGGACTAGCCATCCAACTGCTGGAGCAGTATGACTCCGTGCAGCTGCTGTCTGCGGCATTGAAGATGCTGACAGGCGAGAAAAAGGATTCGGATATCCAGCTGACGCCGGAAGACCCGATCCGCGTCAAGCGCCGTCACAGCGGCAAACCGGACCTGCGCAGCGGACGCAAACCGTCCGGCGGCTATCGCGGCGGCAGCGGCGGCAGCCGCAGCGGCGGAGGGTACAACCGTGACCGCGGCGACGGACGCGGCGGCTACAGCAAGAGCTACAGCGGACGCGGGGATTCGTACCGCGGCGACCGCAAACCGCGGACCAGCAGCAGTGAGGGACGCCGTACTACGAAACGCGAAGACTCTTTCGAGAAGTAAGAACATAACAAAGAGGCGAAGTGCCGCGTGCACTTCGCCTCTTTTTTCATATCATCAAATTACCAGATAAATGCGCGAGTGATGATAACGAGCAGGATGAACAGCACTAGGATGGCTCCTGCATTACTGAACATGCCATGACAGCCGTAACCAACTCCACCAACAGGATAAGACATGGATCATTTCCTCCTTCAAAAAGTTGAACTCTTTTGGATTACGGTGTATCTTATGACGGTTTTCGCCCGCATGTATAGACCAACACCCAGATGCCGGAAATTAGGCTCTGGCAATGTATGTCCCTAATGCGGTATTATTAAGGTACAGGCATGTTAGTGGAGGAGGAGACTTTTACTTGGAATTCAAAGGTGCAATGGGTGGAATTTACAAAATTACAGAGTGGATTACCCGGATAGCTTACAGCAATATCTTGTGGATGCTGTGTTCGATCCCATTCTTCTTTTTTCTGGTGACGAAGCTGCTGGTAACAGGGGCTAACGAGTCGCTGCAGATGAACTGGGCCATGGGAATCGTGGCACCGTTTACATTGTTCCCTGCAACGGCGGCGCTGTTTGCAGTGGTGCGCAAATGGGTGATGGGCGATACCGATATTAAAATTTTCAGCACCTATTTCAGAGCGTACAAGGAAAACTACAAACAAAGTATGGTCGGCGGTATTTTCTACGTGCTGCTGCTGGTTATTATGATGGTGGATTATACGGTCTATATGACCCAGTTCCGCAATATGCAGCTGATCGGGATTGTGATGCTGATCCTGCTGATCGTTCTGTTCCTGTCGATGTTCAACTTTTTCTCGATGATCGTTCATTACCATATGTCCATCGGACAGATTTTGAAGAACGCGGTTCTGATTACGATCATCCGGCCTTTCCGGGTGCTTGCTACCGTGCTCGGGAGTGCGGTCGTCCTGTTTATCGGGTCCAAGTATCCAGCGCTGATCTTCTTCTTTGGCGGAAGCGTCATCGCATTGTGGGCGTTTTTCAACTTCTACGGCACCTACATGAAGATGCAGGAGCAAGCGGAGCGGCTCAAACAGAAGGAAGAAGAGGCGCAGCAGGAAGCCGCTGACGCAGATGATTCCGTAAGTTTGCAGGGCGATCCGGACAAGAGAGATGAATGGTACGAGGAAAGCGTTTCAAATGGCGATGAGCCGGGTAAAAGAAACTAAGCCAGCAAGCGATATTTTCTTCTAAATTTTTACCATTTCGTTTACATGCTGACGATTTCGGTCTATAATAAGACTACATCCTGCGATGTTCGCCACGGTTAATCGTTGTTTTGAACCAATGATAATGTCTGAGGGAGATCTATATGAAGCGCAGCTGAAACGCCCTGTCTATATGACATGGGGACTTCAAAACCGCTGATGCGATCACCCACCTGCTAGAGCAGGTTCAGAAGACAATTTAACCGGACGGCATAGGCGGGTTTTTATTTTGTCGATGAACCCATTGCGACCATTATGGTGCAGAATAGAGAACATCCCAGCCGGTTCTATTTCCGGATTGGGGTGTTTTTTTTGTTGAATCTCCGGCATCATTCCGTACTTACTCTTTTGTTCTGACCGTAACAATGATAAACTGTTAAGTATTGATGATGTTTACTATAAAGGAGGAAAGGTCTTGTCGCTAAAGAGAGTTCTAGTGGGGGTCATTCGCAGTCAAGAAGGAACAAGCGACCGCGCGAAGGATCCTAAAATGAAAACGCGCTATTACAATTTATCGAAAGACAAGGCATGGGAGGAAATCTCCTCGACACTTAAAAAAATTCCTGGCTACAAAGTGCTGCACGAGGTGTCTTCCGTCGGGGAGATCACGCTGGAGAAGAGAACCTCGCTTGGCCGTACCGTGGATATTACCATTTCGGTGCTATCGGTTGGTCCAGTCCGCACCGCTGTTGATATGTATTCCGCCTCCAGGGGCTCGCTGGGGGATCTGGGGTATAATTACCGGATTATTTTAAACTTGTTCGGCATATTGGATAAGAAATTGGCTAAATACAAAATAACACAATGAGTAAGGAAAAAGCGGGAGAAAGATCAGCTCTTTCTCCCGCTTTTTATGGGAACATGGCGGCTTGAGCCGAATTACAGCAGTTCTTTAACGGCTGCTACGGCATTTTCGTAGTTCGGATGCTCGGCCATTTCCTTCAGGTACTCGACATATGTAATCTTGTCGTTTTTGTCCACGACGAAAATGGAGCGCATGTCCAGACGGAATTCCTTGATATGAACACCGTATGCGTCGCCGAACGACATCTCCTTGTGATCGGAAAGGGTCACGACACGGTCGATTCCGGCAGCGGCACACCAGCGTTCCTGGGCGAATGGAAGGTCGGCGCTGATGGTCAGCACGATCACGTCGTCGCCAAGGCCGGCGGCTTCTTCGTTGAAACGGCGCGTTTGGGCGTCACATACTCCCGTATCAAGAGAAGGAACGACACTAATTAATTTGATTTTGCCGGCATAATCCTTAAGAGTAGCCTCTTCAAGCAAATTTTTGCTGACCTTGAAATCCGGAGCGGCGTCGCCCACATGAAGTTCCGGGCCAATGAGGGTAATCGGATTGCCTTTGAATGTAGCTGAATTGGTACGTTCTTGTGCCATATGAAATCTCCTTCCTGGTTATCAAAAATTGGTGATTCGTGACAAAGTCCATTATAATCTTTTTAAAAAGGCATTGTCCAATTTCGTCGGCGGTTTACTCGGTTATAGAAGGAAGGATAACATGTTATTTGTACGTTATGAGAATCTGAAAAGTTATTTGAAGTACTACCCGATCACGACGCTGCTCTTTGTAATCAACCTGGTGATGTTTCTCATTATGGCCTTTAACGGGGGCTCCACCAACAATGAAACGCTGATCCGGTTTGGAGCACTGACGAACATCGATCAATATAATGAGTGGTGGAGATTTGTCAGCTCCATGTTTTTGCATGCGGGTTTTTCTCACTTGCTGTTTAACAGCTTCGCGCTGCTCGTCTTTGCCCCGCCTCTGGAGAGGCTGCTAGGTCCTTGGCGATACGGGCTGCTGTACTTGTTAAGCGGTATTTTGGGCAATTTGATGACAGTGGCACATTACAACCGTACCGGAGAGATCCTGATTTCCATAGGCGCGTCAGGCGCGATTTACGGCATATACGGCGCCTATCTGTATATCGCCTTATTTCAGCGGCAGTGGATGGACGACGCCTCCCGGAAAACCGTGTACGGCATTTTGATCGTTGGCATTATCGTAACTTGGGTTTCGCAATCCAACATTAACTGGGTAGCCCATATGGGCGGTTTGATCGGCGGTTTCTTTATTTATGGACTGATGGCCAGGGTGCTGAGAAGGCGCCGCTAGCCAAGCTCGGATGAACAGGTATCGTATAAGCAGAATGGAGCGAAAGTAGTGGAATTAAGACAGTTGCAATACTTTTTGAAGGTAGCACAGAAGGAGCATGTCACGCAGGCTGCAGAGGAGCTGCATGTCGCCCAGTCAGCGGTGAGCCGGCAGATTCATCAGCTGGAGGAGGAACTCGGAGTCCACTTATTTATGCAGAAAGGAAGAAACCTGCAGTTAACCCCCGTAGGGCAGCTGTTCTGCAAACGAGTGGAGGGCATCCTGAAGGATTTGGATAAGGCGGTCATGGAGGTTCATGAATTTCTGGATCCGGAGCAGGGAGAAATTCGTATCGGATTTCCGCACAGCCTGGGGATTCATTTGATCCCTTCCGTGGTGGCCGAATTTAAACGCCGGTATCCGAACGTGAAATTCCGTTTCAAGCAGGGGATGTTCCCGTCCTTGATCCGTGATGTGATCTCGGCGGAAGTCGATTTGGCTTTCATTTCACCTTTCCCGGAAAAGCATGAACATGTGGAAGGCGAAGTGATCCTGACCGAAGAGCTGTATGCGATTCTGCCGCCGAACCATCCGTTGGCCGAGAAGGAGAGCATCAAGCTCGTCGAGCTGAAGGATGAGAAATTCGTTCTCTTCAGCAAAGGCTATTCTTTGCGGCCGATTGTCTGGCATGCTTGCCTCGAGGCGGGCTTTACGCCGAAGATCGCCTTCGAAGGTGAGGAGACCGACACGATCCGCGGACTGGTGGCGGCTGGCATGGGTGTCAGCATCCTGCCGGAGCTGGCCTTGTTCCAGACCAATCCGCTGCAGCCGGCACGCGTTAAAATTTCGGAACCGAAAGTCACCCGCACGATCGGGCTGATTCATCGTTCGGACGATAAGCTTCCTCTGGTGGCCCAGTCTTTCCGCACCTTTCTGCTTAAATATTTCGGCTTACACCAGAACAATAAAAATACCCCGGTCGGTTAAACGACGCGGGGTATTTTTATATTGAAGTCGGATATTTACATACCTGTTTGTATTAGTCACGGTTGTTGCTGTTCGTAAAGATCAAAATGTACCGGAGCAGTTCGAGCAGGGAAACCAGCGCCGCTGCAACATAGGTCAGGGCTGCGGAGTTCAGCACCTTGGCCACGCCGCGTTCTTCTTCGTTCGTGATGTATCCTTCCGAAACCATAATCTCGCGGGCCCGGTTACTTGCGTTAAATTCAACCGGCAGCGTGATCAGCTGGAAAGCAACCGCAACGGAGAAGAAAATAATGCCGAGTCCGATCAGTCCAAGCCATTGGAAAAGGAAACCGGCAATCAGAAGGATCGGAGCAAGTCCAGATGCAAAGTTGACGATCGGGAAAATCCGGTGGCGCAGTACCAGCATCGGATAGTGCTCCTTATGCTGAATGGCGTGGCCGATCTCGTGACAAGCAACGGAAATCGCCGAGATGGAGCTCTCGTAATACACCGGTTCCGACAGGCGGACGACGCGGTTAATCGGGTCGTAGTGGTCGGAGAGGGCTCCCCTTACCGGTTCGATCGGCACGTCATGCAGCCCGTGGATATCCAGCATGTGCCGGGCCGCGTCATATCCGGTCATGCCGCTGTTCGCCTGAACCGTGGACCACTTCTTGAAGGTACCCTGAACTCGAAACTGTGCCCAGAGCGAAAACAGAAATGCAATAATGATAAGTATATACATTCCGTCGAAATACATTTCCATACCTCCTGCTTTATTTTGCGGGAAACTAGAGGGTTGGGCCGTGCTGTTCAAGGAAGAGGCGAATGGCCTCGATGCACGCCGCACCTTGCGGGAGGAGATTCAGCAGCACCAGCCGCGCATGGCTTGGCTTCATTTGCTTAATCAGCGGTTCGAGCTCCTTCACTTCGCGCTGCAGCTGCTGCATATGAAGCTCGAGGTGAGACAGCTTGTCGGACACCTGCTTCTCTTCCGGAACCGAATCCCACTTCTCAAGCATCTCTTTAATCTCATCCAAACTATATTTCTCTTGTTTCAATTCATTAATACGTTTAAGCCGGACCAAGGTTTCATGGCTGTATAAACGGTAATTCTTAAGCGTGCGCTTCTCTGGAAAAATCAATCCCAGCTTGGTGTAATAATCAATTGTACGCTCGCTGACACCACCAGCCTTAGCTAATTCACCGATCCGATACAGTATCATATCCCCATCCTATATCACCTCGCAGGAAATTAAACGAATGCTCGTTTCCATATTATATTACTTAAATTATGATACATGAATCCGAACCGTACAGTCAAACGTCATGCTTTTCCTGTAAAGCTGACATTGTAAGTTAATATTACATCAGAAACAATTTTTCAGTATTTTCAAAAAATATCTTGTCAATTTCAGGACCATCGGCTTATAATGTCATTAAGAATTTCACTTTGTGTTAGAAATATTGACATTGGGGGAATGGGGTACATGAAAAGGAAATGGTTAGGAATTATGTTATTAATGCTTACATTGTTGACGTTTCCCGTAACGGTTTTTGCAGCCGATGACGGGGCGACCAACGTTCAACTACAGGCTGGGTTGAACACCTTCTTCGTATTTATGGCTGCTATGCTCGTGTTTTTTATGCAGGCGGGTTTCGCGCTTTTGGAAGCCGGTACGGTACGGATGAAGAACGCGGGTCATATCGCAGGGAAGACCGTACTGACACTCGGAATTGCCATCGTCGTCTTCTGGGCAGTTGGTTTTGGCCTTGGATTCGGCAATGGGAACAGTTTATTCGGAACGACGGGATTTTTCCTGACCGGCGATTCCATGGCAGCGTCCTTTGATTCTTTATCCGCATCGGATGCGTCGCTGACGGTTAAGTTTTTGTTCCAGCTGTCCTTTGCGGCCGTATCGCTGGCCATTGCCTGCGGCGGTATGGCGGAACGCGCAAAATTAAGCGTATATATCGTATTTGGAACCATTTTTATGATCGTGATTTATCCGGTTGTTGCCCACTGGGTATGGGGCGGAGGCTGGTTGGGCCAATTGGGTATGCAGGACTACGCCGGATCGACCGTCGTACATCTGACAGGTGCGACCGCAGCCCTGGTCATCACTTACATGCTGAAGCCGCGCCTTGGCAAATACAACAAGGACGGCAAGCCTAACAGCATTCCGGGTCATAATCAGGTATTATCGGTACTTGGCGTGTTTATTCTGTGGATCGGCTGGTTCGGTTTTAACCCCGGCAGTGCGCTGACACCGCTGATGGACGGATTTTTCGGATATGTGGCCTTGACCACCAACCTGGCTGTAGCTGCCGGTGCTGTTGCCGCCTTGCTGATTTCCTGGGCAATATTCGGCAAAGCAGATATCCCTAGCATGCTGAACGGCGTTTTGGCCGCTCTCGTTGCTATTACCGGTTCTTGTGCATTCGTAGATGCGTGGGCAGCGATCGTGATCGGTGCGGTTGCCGGTATCATTACCTTCTTCACGGCTCAATGGTTTGAGAGAGCGGGACTTGACGATCCGATTTACGCTTTTTCCGTACACGGTATTGCCGGGATTTGGGGTGCCGTTTCCACAGGGTTGTTTGCAACGCCAAAGCTTGTTGAGATTACTGGCGTCGGAAAACCCGGACTGTTCTATGGCGGTGGATTCTCGCAGCTGGGCGTTCAAGTGCTGGGTGTCCTCGGGGCGTTCGTATTCGTTCTCGTGATCTCCTTTATCGTCATCGCTATTATGAAAGCAACGATGGGAATTCGCGTTACCGAAGAAGAAGAAATGATGGGTCTGGACATCAGCGAACACGGCACTTACGGCTATCCGGAGCAAATGAGGCTGCTCGTTGATTCCGAGATCAGACCATCGGCGTCTTCCGCATCTGCTCCTAAGCCGTCTGCGGGAACCAACGAGTCCTTTACCTAAGTCTAAAGAAATATGAATGAATATAATTCACCATGGAGGGGGTGAACCGTATGGAACCGCTGAAGTCGGAATCATGTGATCTGGACCTCGGTACGATCGCTTATGCGAACTCGCGTGAAGAGCTTCGGAGTCGGCGGCTGGACTGCCAGGAACAGCTTCAGGAAATGTTCGCTGACATGCCGATCGGGGCCTGGTCTGCACTCGTCAATGAAATGCATGATTTGATCGCGGCCAGAGCCGTCGACATCTGCGAGCGGGAACTGGAGGAGGCCGGTTACGGCCTGCCTCCCGTCTCCTACGCCTTCGTCGTATTCGGCAGTGCGGGCCGTAGGGAGTCGACGCTGTGGAGCGATCAGGATAACGGCCTTATTATCAGCGACGAGCCGGATGCATATAAGGAAGCTTACTTTCAAATCTTCGGTCAACGGCTGTCGGACCTGTTTGAATATTTGGGCTATGAAAAATGCAAGGGGAAAGTCATGTGCTCCGAGCCGCTGTGGCGCAAAACGCTGGAGGGTTGGAAAACGCAGCTCTCCCGCTGGCGCAATGACTTCAGCTGGGAACCGGTTCGCTACCTGATTATCGCTACAGATATGCGCTATATTTCTGGTGATCGCACACTTTCTGAGTCGTGGAAGGCTTTTTTCGGAAAGTGTCTCGATGAAACGCCGGAGCTGGCGATCGCGATTCTGCGGAATACGGTCAGACATAAAGCAACGCTAAATCTGCTCGGCCAGGTCGTTACCGAACGGTTTGGAGAACATGCCGGAGATTTTGACGTGAAATACGGGGTGTACATCCCGATCGTCAACAGCGTCCGATATATGGCCCTCCAGCAGGGAGTTAAGGAATCATCCACGCTGAAACGGCTGGAGAGACTGATGGTGCTGGACGGGGGCAACATGCTGCTGGAGAACGTGCAGCGCGCCTTTCTTACCGCCTTGATGCTGAGGTCGACCGCCCCCCACCGCGAAGAAAGGGGCATCTTCATGAGCAGCGGCTACATTCCGCAGAAGGAGCTCAAGAAAAGGTCGCTGATGTATGAGCTTCGCGAAAGCCTGACCGTCGTCAGGCGGACTCACCGGGCGCTGCAGCGTCAGCTCCGTTTCGCGGAGAGGAGAAGACCATGAAGACGCCGGAGCGGGGGAACAGCGGGTTCTGGAGCCTGCTTCGGCAGGGAGGCATGCCCTCGGCGATTGCTTCAGTGATGGGAGGATCCTCCGCACAGCAGATGGCGTTTATCCGCTCGCTGATGAGAGAACAACGGCGGCCGGAGGTTCTGCATACTCCGCTCAGCGAGCTGGAAACCGTCGTGTTTGATCTGGAGACGACGGGATTTAACGTTCAGCAGGGCGATGAAATTTTGTCGATCGGGGCGCTTCGGGTCAAAGGCGGCGATATCAAAGAGGATGAGTCGTTCTACAGCCTCGTTCAATGCAAACGCCCGGTGCCGTCCCACATTACCGGATTGACGGGGATTACGCAGGCGATGATCAACGAAGCGCCGCCGCTGATGGACGGTCTGCACGGTTTCATGAATTTTGTTGGGGGAAGGGTGCTAGTCGCCCATGCGAGCGCCCATGACAAATCCTTTTTGAATGCGGCACTGTGGAAAACCTCGAAGGTGAACCTCAGCCACCGGGTGATCGACACGATGATGATTGCCCGCTGGCTGGAGCCGCAGCGCGCGAGCTTTGCGCTGGACGACCTGCTGATGGCGAAAAATATTCCGATCGAGGGAAGGCATCACGCTTTGGAGGATGCCAAGATGACCGCAAAGCTGTGGGTTATGTACCTACGGGACATATCGCGCAGGAGACAGGTAGAGACGCTGGGCGACCTGTACGCCTATTTAAGCCATGCGTAACCGGGCTGGGCGGAGATGAAAATCGCCTGCCGCTGATCGTTCAATGAAGTAAGCCTGAGTCAGGATGGAAGATCCCGATTGGTCGGGGGAGCTGATCAAGTAGATACGAAGCAAATCCCCGAAAAGCGGGAGCTGACGCAAATCCTCCTCGGACGGAGCGGGAACGGTGTGTGGATGCGTATGAAAGATTCCGAGCAGTCCCGAAGGGTTCAGACACTGCTGGACCCACTCATGGGGATCTAGGGTGAAGCGGTGCAGCGGGTCAGGCGCTACGTTGCGGATCGGGATCAACGTCTCGATTCGCATGCCGCCCGCTGCAGCATTACCCCGCAGTACACCGCAGGCTTCATAAGGCCGATGAAGAAATAGCTGCTCCGCCAATCCGTGGGCGCAAGCAGCATCCAGCCATATTTCTTCGTCGTGTACGTGAAGCTCTGTCAACCGTATTCTCCCCTCTCACTTTGGCCTCTGCATTTGGCAGGGGCTCTTTTTTTTGTGCATTCATATCATGTCAAGTGTAGCGGGATGCCTGTACAATCGCAAGGGACATGTTCGGCAAATGCACTGTGGGCAAGCCAAATAGGTCGTTGGGAAAAATTTTGCAGTTCATTTGTAAGTTCCCGTGAAAAGAGGGTAAAATATAAGGGATACCACTTTAAGAAAAAGGGACGACATCCATGAAACGTAATTTGTACATTCTGCTCGCCTTTTTGGTGCTGGCGGGTGTTGTAGTTTACCAAAGTGCAGGCGACAAAATTCAGGCTGCCTTTCAGCAGGAGAAGCCGATGCCGACCGAAACGAAGCCGCAAGCGGGATATCTGGCACCGGCTTTCACGGCCACGGGGCTCGACGGGAAGGAATACCGTGTCGGCGGGGCGCAGGACAAGGCTATTCTGGTGAATTTTTGGGCCTCCTGGTGCGATCCGTGCCAGCAGGAAGCGCCCGAGCTGCATGCCTTGGCGGAGAAATACAAGGATGACCTGAATATTTACGGCATCAATGTCACCAAATACGACAACAAGAAAAACGCCAAAAGCTTCGTCGAGAAATACGACGTGAACTTTCCGGTCATGCTGGACCTGAAAGGAACCATTTACGACCAGTACAAAGGAGCCGTGTTCCCGACGAACGTGCTGATCGACAAGAACGGCGTCGTGCAGGATGTGATCCTGGGCATTCTGCCGTCCAAGGATCTGGAGAAGAAGATCAAGCATCTGATCGAGTCCTAGTTTAGGTTGAATGGAAGACCCGCCGCGTGAACGGAGGTCTTCTTTTTTTTGTGAATTTGTTGTAGAAAATAAAAGACCGTCCAGGATAGCTCCCGGACGGTCTGCTTCAGTTAAGCTGATATGAATGGTTTAGTGATTGACCAGCCCTTGCGACGGTGAAGCCGCTTCAGGTTCCGATGCCTGAAGGATCTGTCCCAGCAGGGCGTAGCGCATACTGTCGACCAGCGCCTCCCAGCTCGCCTCGATGACGTTCTCGGACACGCCGACGGTGTTCCAGGACTGGTTGATGTTGCGGGATTCGATCAGTACGCGAACCTTGGCCGCGGTCGCATCCTTCTCATCGAGCACGCGGACCTTATAGTCGGACAGGTGCATTTCCTTGATTGCCGGGAAGTACTGCACAAGCGCCTTCCGCAGCGCATTGTCAAGCGCATTGACCGGACCGTTGCCCTCGGCCGCAGTATAGACGTTGTTGCCGGCGACGTTCAGCTTGACGAACGCCTCGGAAACGACGGCTCTGCCGGCGGTTTTCTCTACCAGCATTTTGAAGGATTCAAAGGTGAACAGCTCCTTCATTTCGCCGCCGGCTTCGCGCAGGAGCAGCTCCAGGGACGCGTCGGCAGCTTCGAACTGATAGCCCTGGTGCTCGAGATCCTTGATCTTCTCGATCACTTTGCGCGAATGCTCGCTCGTGGAGTCGAAGTCCAGGCCCATATCCTGCGCCTTTGACACGATATTGCTCTGGCCGGCCAGCTCCGACACCAGCACGCGCTGCTTATTGCCGACGAGCTCGGGCACGATGTGCTCGTACGTGCGCGAGTCGCGAAGAATGGCGGAGACGTGGATTCCGCCTTTGTGGGCGAATGCCGCGTTGCCGACATACGGCTGGTTCACCGGCATGTTAACGTTGGCGATTTCGCTGACGAAGCGGGCGGTGTTGGTCAGCTGCTTCAGGCGATCTTCGCCGATGCACTCGTAACCGAGCTTGAGCTCCAGGTTCGGAATGATGGAGCAGAGATTCGCGTTGCCGCAGCGTTCGCCGTAGCCGTTGATCGTTCCCTGAACCTGGCGGGCGCCAGCTTCCACCGCGCTGAGCGTGTTGGCCACGGCGAGCTCGCAGTCATTATGCGTATGGATGCCGAATTGGGCCTGAGGGATAAGCGAAGTCAGGCTGGTAACGATCCCGTGAATTTCATGCGGGAGGGTTCCGCCGTTCGTGTCGCACATCACCAGCCAATCGGCGCCGGCTTCCTTGGCCTTCTTCAGCACGGACACGGCATAGTCCGCATTGTTCTTATAGCCGTCGAAGAAGTGCTCGGCGTCAAAAATGACTTCAAGCCCCTGCTGCTTCAAAAAGGCGATCGAGTCGTAAATCATGGCCAGGTTCTCATCCAGCGTGGTCTGCAGCGCTGTATGGACATGGAAGTCCCAAGATTTTCCGACGAGCGTGGCGGCCTGTACACCGGATTCTAGAATGCGCTTTAAGTTTCCGTCCTGCTCAGCTTTGCTGTCTTTACGGCGCGTGCTGCCGAAAGCGGTAATTTTGGCGCTCAGGCCCAGCTGCTGAACCCTTTTAAAAAACTCGATGTCCTTGCTGTTGCTTCCCGGAATGCCACCTTCAATGTATTGTACGCCAAGCTCATCGAGCTTCTTGGCAATCTTCAGTTTATCGTCGGCGGACAAGCTGACACCTTCGCCTTGGGTGCCGTCCCGCAGGGTCGTATCGAAGATGGAAATGGACTTAGACATGGGAGTCCTCCTTTGGAAGTCTTGGAATGATCACTACGTCATTTGTATAATTCATTATTATATCATTTTTACGCGGGAATGTAACAAAGAATTCCTCGTGCAAGTAGGTTCCCAGGGTTCTTGACCTCGTTTCTGGCGAGGGGTATGCTGGATTTATGAATTTGGTAAGGGTGAGAAGGATGGACAAGCCAAGCGTTGATGCCTATTATCCGCAGAATGGAAGGGTCATTCTGCATGTCGATATGAACGCGTTTTATTGCTCCGTCCATGAGGCGGAGGAGCCGGTGAAATACCGGGGCATGCCCACCGCAGTTGCAGGGAGCATGGAGCTGCGTAAGGGAATTATCGTCACCTGTTCCTATGCTGCGCGGAAACGGGGCATTTCGACAGGCATGCTGGTCACCCGGGCGCTGAAGCTGTGCCCGGAGCTGATCGTCATCAAGCCTGATTTTGATTTATACCGCAAATACTCCAAGGCTTTTATGAAAATTGCCTATTCCTATACGCCGCTGATGCAGGCGACTTCGATTGACGAATGCTATCTCGATATTACCGGATCGAAGCAATTCGGGACGCCCCAGCACATCGCCGAGGAAATCCAGCGGCGGATCTATGAGGAACTCGGGCTGCCGTGCTCCATCGGGATCGCCCCGAACAAGCTGCTGGCCAAGATGGGCTCCGATATGAAAAAGCCGAACGGCATCTCGGTCCTTCGCATCCGCGATGTGCCGAACGTGCTGTGGAACAAGCCCTGCGGCGAGTTGTTCGGGATCGGCGGCAAAACGGCGGAGAAGCTGCGCAAAATCGGCATCCATACGATCGGCCAGCTGGCGCGTACGGACGAAGAAGCGCTGATCCGCGTGTTCGGAGTCGTGGGGGCCTGGATGAAGCAGGCGGCGAACGGTATTGACCATTCTCCGGTGGTGGAGGATCGGGAGCAGAGCAAATCGGTCGGGCATACGACGACGCTGCCTCACGACATCAGCGCCAAGGAAGATGTCAACCGGGTGCTGCTCAATTTAAGCGATCAGGTAGCCCGGCGCTTAAGAAGGAAGGAACTGGTCGCAGGCGGGGTGCAGATCACGATCCGGACGCCGGACATGAAGACGATCACGCGTGCCCGCGTGCTGTCTGCCCCGACCGAAAATGCCGAGGACATCTACGAGGCGGCACGCAAGCTGTATGCGGAGCATTGGAGCTGGGACAAGCCGGTCAGGCTGCTCGGCGTGACGCTGCAGCATTTGGTGCCGAAAGAGGAGTCGGCGATCCAGCTCGATCTGTTCAGCTATGAGAAGCAGCCGAAGAAGGAGAACCTGACGAAGATCATGGACGAGCTGCGGAACAAGTTCGGGGAGAACGCCGTCGTTACCGCGGGGATGCTCGGCGACGATCCGTCAGCGCTGCTGCGCAACCACCGGGTGCGGGGAACGTCGCTGCAGATGGATTTTGCCGGTAAGCGCGACGAGGATCTTCCGTAGGCGGCTAGGGCGAAAGTCACGAAACGAAAATATGTGATTTTTGTCATTGAAGAGACGGCGAAATTTGCGTTACCATATAAATATGGTTTTGCTGCTATAGTGGAGAACATTTCGTTTTTTTTGGATAGATCATTGATATAGATAAATAGAAAGGTAGAGGAGAGCCATGGCCAAATATACTTGGGTTGAGAAAGATACCTGCATCGCGTGCGGCGCCTGCGGCGCAACCGCTCCGGATATTTACGATTACGACGACGAGGGGCTGGCCGGGGTCGTGTACGGCGGCGACGACAACACAGGCAACACCGAAATTCCTGAAGAGATGTACGATGACCTGCAGGATGCCGTTGACGGCTGCCCGACCGATTCCATTAAGATCGCGGACTGCCCTTTTCATAAAGAAGGCTGAAGCAACGCTTCATGCTTTCGCCTATGTCTGAAAGCATCCCCCGGCCGAATAGGCCTCGAGGGGGATGTTTTTTTGTTTTCCGCGTGCCGATATAAATAGAAAGAACATTTGCGCATGGAGGTTACCTTTGAAGAATTCGCTCTATCTCAAAAAATACGTTCAGATGCATCCGGACAATAAAATGGGATGGTATTTGCTGGGGAAGGAATATGAAAAAAGCGGGCAGCAGGGGAAAGCCAACTACTGCTTTAACCAGTCGGGCGGAATTTATGAAGCTTTTGAAACGAGCCGGGTGCCTTCGGATATTTGGCTGGAATACGAACAGAAGCTGCTGAAGCAGGCCGAGGACGCGGAGCGGAACCGGCGGCGGATCCGCCGGGCGGCGGTTGCCTTGATGATTCTCATTCTGGTGCTGATTCCTTCGGTGGGATCGCCGCAGCGGCAGAGCCTTGTCGAAGAACCGGCGAGCCCCGGGGAAGAAGTGCAGGCGGCTGCAGGAGCAGGTGATATGCCGGAGAAAAAGGATACGGGTAAAGGCGAGGGGGCTGCTGCAGAAGCCGGACAGCCTGCATCTGGCACGGTGTTTACCGCACTGGGCGAGGACGATGGGGACGGCAAGGCGCACCTGCTAGCGGATGAAATGTCAATCGCACAGAAATCCAGGAACCGCTTGGCGGTCCTGACCATGAAACGGCAGGGAAAATGGCAGCTGTGGTCGCGCGATCTGCCAGTCTCTTATACGATGCTTTCCGGCGGGAAAGGAAAGATGACCTATCAGTCTTATAATGCCAAAGACTGCGCATGCAAACCAGAGGATCAGGAAGCATTGCAGTCCGCTGCCGCGAAATGGACCCTGGAGCAGGAAGAGCTGGCTTTGCTGTACAGCGCCATGGCTGCCTACCGGGACAAGAACGGAGCCCTGCCGAAGTCCGTGAACGATCTGACGCGGCCGTTTCCGGAAAATTGGGTTTCGGGGCGGACGCCGCGCATGCAGGAGGCGTTTGCCCCGATGGCCGAATGGATGCAATCCGGCGGAAGTTCCTCTAAGGGACAAGAAGGCGGGAGCGGTGAAACGGCATCCGGTGCCAATACGCCGTCGTCTCCGTTTGCTTCGACATGGGAGCAGGAGCCCTTTTTGCAGGAGCGGCTCGAAATTATCGTTGATAAAGCGGCGCACCGTCTGGCCGTAGTCAGCGGGGATAAGCTCATCCGCAGTTATAAGGTTGGACTGGGGGGAGAGCGTACGCCGGAGGGGAAATACAAAATTTCGATCAAGGTGATGAATCCGAACGGCCGGGATGACGGCGAATTTGGAAGCAGGGGCATGCAGCTGTCGGACACCAATTACGCGATTCACGGCACGGACGAACCGGACAGCGTGGGCAAAGACGAATCCAAGGGCTGCATCCGCATGAGCAGGGCGGATATCGAGGAGCTTTTTGATCTCGTACCGTTAGGCACCCCTGTACTCATAAGCAAGGGGGTTCTGCCTGATCTGCCGCTCGTGCCGAAGGAAAGATTCCTTACGAAGCCGAAGCAGGATCAGACGAACCCCCATCAGACGTATCACTGGCTGTGAACCGCAGCCCTGGCAAAAAAGCTTGTCCCAGGTGAAAGTGCGTGTCGCAAGCGAAACTTCCGTTAAACGCGGTCAGTCTTCTTCCCATCTACGTCGATAGACGTCTTTTATTACACGTTGAAAATAATCAGAACCGAAATGAGCAGAATGAGCAAAAGCAGGCCGATCCCGACCCAAAGCAACGCCCTCCGGTTGACTTCGTCCTTCTTCTGCTGAAGCGTCGGCGGTTTGCGCTTGGTTGCCATGACGTTCTACCTTCTTTCCTAATCAGATTCAATCTTACCCTCATTGTAATGGCTTTCAATGTAAAATACCAGCAGGGAAAGGGCTTGGAGCCAGCCGGTTCGATCAGGCAAAAAACTTTATTTTTATACCGATAAAGGATAAACTGAAGGATAGAGACAACAATGTGCATGGAGAGGAAGATTGGCTGGTGCTGTACCGAAATTTGGCAAAACCGATATTTTTTAAAATGGATCCGGAGAAAGCTCACCATTTGGTCATCGGCGGACTTCATTCCGCGGGCGCGTTTCCGGGAGGAACGGGCCTACTGCGAAGCATGTACGGCGTGAACGAGACGGCAGACCTCGCAGTGGATCTGTTCGGCATACATTTTCCGACACCGGTTGGACTTGCAGCAGGATTGGACAAGAATGCGGTAGCGGTCGACGGTTTTTCTTCCATCGGCTTTGGTTTTATGGAGGTTGGCACGGTGACGCCGAAGGGACAGCCGGGCAACGAGCAGCCCCGCCTGTTTCGCCTTCCGCCCGACGAGGCGCTTGTGAACCGGATGGGATTCAACAACGAGGGAGCGGAGGCCATGGCCAAGCGGCTGTCGGCCATCAAGAACCGCAGAATCCCGGTCGCCGTGAACATCGGCAAAAATAAAGTAACTCCGAACGAGGAAGCCTATAAGGATTATCAGGAATGCCTGCGTACCCTGTATCCGTACGGGGATTTTTTTGTGGTTAACATCAGCTCGCCGAACACGCCGGATTTGCGCAATCTGCAGTACGGCAGCGAACTTTCGACATTGGTCCGGCATATTATGGAAGAGATGCGGGCACAAGCCGCCAAGCACGGGGAGTCCAAGCATATTCTGGTGAAAATTGCGCCTGATGTGAACGACGGCGAGCTGGAAGAAATGGTCGATGCGCTGGCTCCGAGCGGAATCTCCGGCATTATCGCCACGAACACCACGATCGGGCGGGAAGGGCTGAGCCATCCGAACGCCAGGGAAACCGGGGGACTAAGCGGCAAACCGCTACGAATCCGTTCCACGGAGGTCGTATCCCGGGTATACCGCCAGACAGGCGGCAAGCTGCCGATCATCGGTTCCGGCGGCATTTTTACGGCTGAAGATGCTTATGAGAAGATCAGGGCAGGTGCAAGCCTGGTGGAAATTTATACTGCCCTAATATATGAAGGACCCGAAATCAACCGGAAAATCAACGCCGGGCTGAGAGAGCTTTTGCGTCGTGACGGCTTTGCCCATATCTCCGAGGCTGTGGGGGCAGACCATCACTGAGGGAGACAGACAGGAGGCATGTGAATGGACGGCAGAGATTGGGGATTGTTTCTACTACCGTATGAACAAACCGTTGAGGAACTGAAAGTCAAATTCAAGACGATGCGTGCGGAACTGAAGAAGAGAGAGGAATATGCCCCGATCGAGTTCGTGACCGGACGCGTCAAGAAAATATCGAGCATTCTGGACAAGGCGAAGCGGCTTAGCGTTCCGATGGATCAATTGGAGCAAGGGATCGAGGATATCGCCGGCATCCGGATCATGTGCCAGTTCGTTGAGGATATCCGCCGTGTGGCCGAATACATCCGCAAGCGGAAGGATCTGACGGTGCTGTATGAAAAGGATTATATTACGAACTATAAAGAAAGCGGCTACCGCAGTTTTCATATGATCGTGGAGTACCCGGTTCAGACGGCGCTTGGTCAAAAACCGGTGCTGGCGGAGATCCAAATCCGCACGCTGGCGATGAATTTCTGGGCGACGATCGAGCATTCGCTCAGCTATAAGTACCGGGAGAGCCTTCCGGAGAACATCCGCAAGCGGCTGCAGACCGCGGCCGAAGCGGCATCCGTGCTGGATAACGAAATGTCGAGCATCCGTGAGGATATCCTTGAGGCGCAGAAGCAGTTTGAGGACGATTCCAACGTGACCTCTACGGTGCTGGCGATGATCCATCAGCTCTACTTCTATCATCTGGTGAACGAGGCGATGGCGTTCCAGGAACGGTTCAATCAAATCTGGTCCCAGACCGAGCCGGGCAAGCCCCATGACATGGAGAGCATGAGACAGCTTCTCGACGAGGTACGGGAACTGATGGCGGCCTATAAGAAAAATTCTATCGACGTATTCTCACAGGAGACAGACCGAGATTAGCGGAAATTTTTCTTGCGATCATGGGATGTTTCAGTATCCCTGAAATCTTACAGCCATGATCTAAAGAAAACGATCCTTCCGATGAGGCATAACATTCGGATTCAGCCCGCTGCCGATCATGCGCAGCGGGTTGTTTGTATGGACGAGGGCTGATACAATGGGGTCCGGCCAACGATTTTATATTAAAGACAGGATGATGAAGCACATGGCACTTAAGCTGCCGGCTGCCTTTCAGGAACGGATGCGTTCCTTGCTGAAAGAGGAGTATACCGATTTTATGGATTCGTATGACCTTGTGCCGCGCAGCGGCATCCGGGTCAATACGCTGAAAATTTCCACAGAAGACCTGCTGTCTATCGCCCCGTGGGATTTGCGGCCGATTCCCTGGTGCGGGACAGGCTTCTATACCGAAGCGGGTGAACGGCCCGGCAGGCATCCGTATTACCATGCGGGCCTTTATTATATCCAGGAGCCAAGCGCAATGGCTCCGGTGGAGCTGCTGGACGTAACGCCGGGAGAGGCCGTACTGGACCTGTGCGCCGCCCCTGGAGGCAAATCGACACAAATTGCGGCCAAGCTGCGGGGGACAGGCATGCTGGTCTCTAATGATTTGAATGCCGACCGGACCAAGGCGCTGGCCAAAAATATTGAGCTGTACGGCGTCCGCAACGCGGTCGTGCTGAATGAGCATCCCGACCGGATCGCGGAGAAGTTCCCGGCCTTTTTCGATAAAATTCTGATCGACGCCCCTTGCTCTGGAGAGGGGATGTTCCGCAAAGACGAAGCGATGATCAAGGAATGGGACGGGGATTCGCCGCTGAAGTATGCGGACATGCAGCGCGGCATTCTTAGGGCAGCCGCCACCATGCTCAGACCCGGTGGACGGATCGTATATTCGACCTGTACGTTTTCTCCGGAAGAAAACGAGGGGATGATAGCGGAATTCGTGGCAGGTCATCCTGAATTCCGCGTGCTTCCGGTCGGAGGGACCGGTTCTTTTGCCGCAGGGGAAACGGATTGGCTGAAGGAACAAGGCTCCGGATTCGGGCATATTCCGGATCAGGTTTGGGAGCAGGTTCGGGGCACGGCCCGGCTGTGGCCGCACCGGATTGAAGGCGAAGGGCATTTCCTGGCTGTCCTGCAGCATGAGGCGGACCCTGAGTCTGCCGCCGAAGCGGAACGGGCCAGAGACGCGCTGCTGAGCAGCACGGCTCCGGCGGAGTCCGCTGACCGGCCTAAGGGCAAGGAACGGCCGACGCGAAACGCCAAGCCCATGAAAGGAAAACCGGCGAAAAAAGGTGCGGGGAACCAAGGCGAAGCCGCACCAACGGCCGCGTATGAAGCTTTCATCCGCGAGCATCTCCTTGGCTTCGTGCCGGGGGGCCATACGGTCGTCTACGGCTCCCATATTTATCAATCGCCGCTGCCGCCAAGCCTTCTCGACGGGCTGAAGGTCGTCCGCCCGGGCTGGTACATGGGCGATGCCAAGAACGGCCGCTTCGTTCCCGCCCATCCGCTGGCGACGGCGCTGCATCCCGGTGAGTTCATCCGGGTCATCCGGCTCGACTCCGGGAGCGGCGAAGCCGTGCGTTATTTGAAGGGCGAAACGCTGAGGATTCCCGAGGACCGCGTGGAATGCGGAGGCGAAGCTTCGCCCAAGGGCTACGCCCTGGTCTGCATCGACGGCTATTCGGCCGGATGGGGCAAGTGGCAGGAGGGCATGCTGAAGAACGAATATCCGGCAGGCTGGAGGTGGACATCCGCATGAGCAAGCAGGGCAGAACGACACTGCGGTTGGACAAGGTGTTAACGCATATGGGATATGGCTCCCGGAGCGATATCAAGAAGAAAATCAAACAGGCGGGGGTTACCGTCAACGGAGCCCGGGCCAAGGACAGCGGCATGCATGTCGACCCGTATAAGGATGACATCCGGATTGACGGGGAACAGGTGCAGTATAAGGAATTTATCTATCTTATGCTGCACAAGCCGCCGGGCGTCGTATCGGCGACCGAGGATACACGGGACCGGACCGTGCTGGATCTGCTGGAACCGGAGCATTTGGCATTCGAGCCGTTTCCGGTCGGGCGGCTGGATAAGGACACGGAAGGCCTGCTGCTGCTCACCAACGACGGCAAGCTGGCGCATGAGCTGCTGTCGCCCAAGCGGCATGTTCCCAAAACATACGAGGCCGTCGTATCCGGCGACGTGACCGAAGCCGATGTACAGCAGTTCGCCTCCGGGGTCACGCTGGACGACGGTTATGTTACGCTGCCCGGCGAGCTCACCATTTTGCGCAAAGAGCAGCAGGGGGACGAGGTCGTCTCCCATATCTCCCTTGTGATCCATGAGGGGAAATTTCACCAGGTGAAGCGGATGTTCCAGGCTGTCGGGAAAAAGGTCACCTACCTCAAGCGCGTGCAGATGGGGGAACTGAAGCTGGATGAAGGCCTGCGCATCGGGACTTACCGTGAGCTGACGGAGGATGAGCTGCTGCAGCTCGGGAAGGGTGAAACATCCCGATAACATTGGCATACTACAATAGACCAAAGACCGGCTCGCTTTAGAACAGATAGAGATATTACGGCAAAGGATGGATGGAGCATGAAATACAAACTGATTGCATTGGATGTCGACGGCACACTGCTTAATGATGAGCATGAAGTAACCGAACAGACGCAGAAGACGATTCAGGAGGCCGCGCGTCAAGGCGCTGAAATCGTGCTGTGCACCGGGAGAGGACCGCAAAATTCCATTCCGTTTATGGAACAAATGGGGCTCTCCGGCTACGTCATCAGCCATAACGGGGCAGCGACGGTGAAGGTGGACACCCGGGAAGTGGTCCACCAATACGCGATGGACGCCAAGGCGATCGTGCCTTACCTGGATTACTTCCGGAAGGAAGGCGTGCATTTTGACGTTAATACGGCGTTCCAGATGTTTGTCGACGACGTTGAGGGACTGGCTGTGGAAGTGCGCAGCATGTATGAAAACTATCTGATGCTGCCGTCGGTTCTGCCGCCGCTGCATGACTTGAGTGATCCGATCGTCAAGGTCACCGCGTTTGGGCAGCCGGACACGATGGACCGGGTACATCAGGACATCGCGGCGTGGACGCCGGAATTTAACATCCTGCGGAGCGGAGAATACTTCGTCGACCTGATGCATCCGGAAGCGTCCAAAGGGAACGCCCTGAAGCAGCTCGCTGAGCGGCGCGGCTACCGGCAGGAGGAGATTCTGGCAATCGGCAACTATTATAACGACATTACGATGCTCACCTACGCCGGCCTTGGCGTGGCGATGGATAACTCGCCGCTGGAGGTTAAGGCCGCAGCTAATGAGGTGACGGCTTCGAACAATGAGGACGGCGTGCACGCGGCGCTGCTGAAATACTGTTTGTCATAATAATTAAAAAGAGCCTTCCTACGGCTTCAGCTTGGTACACGCTGGCGTAGGGAGGCTCTTTGCTGTTGATGGCCGGTTACGTGGCGGCTAGTGCTGCCGCAGGCCTTTGGGCAGGTGGTTCTTGAGCTGCCCGCTGCTGGCTTTGCCCCAGCCGAGCGGCAGGCCGTCTACGGCCGCGAGCACCCAGCCCTTCAGGGAAGCATCGACCTGAAGGGTCTCGCCCCGCAGGTAGGCGAAGACCTGCGGGTCCTCCGCGGCCAGCGTGATGCGCTTGGCCGCCTGCTGCGGGGAGAGAGCCATGGCGAGCGCATGCGCCGGCTCGATCCGGTTTTTCTTGAGGTGGGCCAGGTGGAGGCCCGCCCGCGGCACTTTCAGGCCCTGGAGCTGCTGTTCCTGCAGCAGCTCCCCGCCTGGAAGCAGGTACAGCGATTCGCCGAACAGAATCGGCGTACCCGCCGGCAGCGCGAAGTCCGGCAGCTCCTCATCCGCCCAAGCCTGGAACGCCTTCAGCGCAGACTGGGCGTCCTGGAGGCCGGCTCCCGGCTTGCCGCTTCCGCTGCGGCCTTTTCTTCGCGGCCGCTGCCGCTCGCTTGGCGAGGCCTCCAGGGTGTGCCCGCCGCCGCTGGCTTCTCCCTGCTTCTGGAGGAGGGCGACAAAATGCCCTTCCCCCGCCTCGCGATGCGGCCACAGCCGCTTCATGGCGATGATTTCCATATCGGCATAAGTAGCCGTAAAGCGCTCCATCATGTCTTCATTTTCGCTGCGGTTAAACGTGCAGGTTGAATAAGCCATCGTACCGCCGGGTTTCAGCATGGCGTAGGCCTCCTGCAAAATATCCCACTGCCGAGCAGCACACAGCTCGACCAGCTGCGGCGTCCATTCCGCGATCGCCCCGGAGTCCTTGCGGAACATGCCTTCGCCCGAGCATGGGGCGTCCAGCATGATCCGGTCAAAAGCCTGCGGGAAACGGCGCGACAGCTCGTCCGGCGCCGCGCATGTAACCACAGCGTTAGTAACGCCCATACGCTCGATGTTCTCGGCCAAAATTTTCGCCCGTTCCGGGTGGATTTCGTTCGAGACGAGCAGCCCTTCGCCCTTCATTTTCGAGGCGATATGGGTGCTCTTGCCGCCTGGCGCCGCGGCCAGGTCCAGGATCGTCTCGCCGGGCTGCGGATCTAGCAGCTCCACAGCCGACATGGCCGACGGTTCCTGGATGTAATATAAACCGGCCGTGTGGTACGGATGCTTGCCGGGCCGGACGTTCTCCCCGTAATAATAGCCGGTGCTGCACCAAGGAACCGGGGTCAAGCCAAACTCCCGGATGACGGCCTCCTTCAGCTGCGGCACGTCCGCAAGCTTCAAGCCGTTGAACCTGAGCCCATGCGTTCTCGGCCGCTCGTAGCTGTCAAGAAATGCTTCGGTATCGCTTCCCAGCAGGGATTCCATCTGTCTGACAAAAGCTGCGGGGAGTTCCTGTTTACTCATTCGTTACATACTCCTTTATTCAACATCATCATGGATGCGGTTTCTATGTATTCGCGCTTTCCGCCGAAGGGGAGGTCCCGACGGCTGCTGGCGGATTTGAAGACCGGTATGCGGTCACTTTATTTTTGCCTGTCGTCTTCGAGCGGTACATTGCCTGATCCGCCTGCGAAATGAGCGTACCGGCGTTTATGCCGGCGCGAAGGACGCTGTATCCGACGCTTAGGGTCACGATTGTTTCGGCTTCGACCCGGGCCCGGATTTGCTCGGCGATCCGGCTGACTTTGGCCCTTTTGTCGACGATGAGGGCTACCAGCTCCTCGCCCCCGTACCGCCCGGCCAGGCCCGTCTCGTCGACTTCCTCCTCGATAATGGCGGCCACCTGCTTCAGCACCTGATCTGCTCTGGCATGGCCTTCGGTATCGTTCAGCTTCTTGAAATTATCGATGTCGCAGAAGATCAGCGAGACCTTCAGCCCCTGATCCACGTAACGGTTCAGCTGCCTCGTAAAGAAGCGGCGGTTATATAAATTGGTCAAGCCGTCGGTAATGGACGAGCGGTAGATCGACTGCATTTGCTCCACGATCCGTGTAAACAAAATAAAAAAGAGGAGCGTGTAAAACAAGAGCGGCAGCCAGATCCAGATAGCCGGAATCCAAGTCTCTTCCAGGGGGATGAGGTTGTTCAGCAGATGGACCGAAATGTAGACGAAATAGACGGCCAATCCGGCGATATATTTCTTGCACTGGCCAACCCGAGGCGCCATGCCGAATAGCCCTATCATTACGGTGCCCAATTGGCACAGGTCTATATAACCCGCCTGCCAGCTTCCGGTCCCTTCCAGAAACCCTGGAGACAGGAGCGGAACGACATACAGAAGCGCCATGACGATCAGGAGCGCCCGCAGCCTGCGGTTCATCCGGTGGTACAGCTGGTACACAGCGAAATTAAGGAGGAGGAAGGAGAAGGCCTGCAGCCAATCGGCACCTTCCGGATATCTCACTTGCCTAGGCGATCCGGAGAAGGCGAAATGGATGTTCACCCCTTCGTATGCCATAATGAACAGAAAGGCCGCCACCATGTAGAGATAGGCTTTTTTGCGCTGCCTGCTGTACATCGTGAGACAAATCAGCAGCATGATGAGTATGATATATAAACCTGATGCGGCGGCAATCCCCGGAACAATGGGGGATAAGAATGAAGAGTAGGGCATGGATCGTTCTCCTGCTCTCTTGAATATTCTTTGGATCAGCGGTTTTACTTTACTGAAACATATGTTCTAATATATCATAATTTACAAGATGCCGAAATGCTAAGAGACCTACAGAAAGGGGTGGTTTTCCCATTATGAGATTGTTACAGGCCCTCTTTTTCCCACCCGAGCAGCCGGGCGGAGTATCCTCCATGATTCCGTATATGCAGGAGCGATTCCAATCATCAAGATGGGATATGGAGCTGTTTTGGCTTCCTAAACGGATCCGCAACAAGGGGCATGAGGAGGTCGTGTTCGACACCTTCGATTGGACCGAGTTCAAGGACTCCCCTGTCGTTCAAAAATACATTCAGACGTACAAGGATTACTTGTGGTGGACCCGTCTGCGGATCCAGAAGCCGTATGACCTGATCCACGCGCACCATCCCATCGCCGGGCTGGCCGCCAAGCAGGTTTTTCCCGATACGCCGTTAATTCAGACCATTCACTCCAGTTATGAACGGGAATTAATATTGAACGGACGCATTAAGAGCGGGGGGCCGGAGCACCGTTTTCTCGTATCGCTGTACCGCGAACTGGAGCAGAAGAGCCAGCGCATGCTGACGGTTTCCCGGTCGTTCGCCGGCTATTTATCGGACTATGTGGACTATCCGGATAAGATTGGGGTCATTCCAAACGGTTTTGACGAAAAGCGGTTCAAGCCGGTTCCCCATGAGAACGAGGTGCCGCAGCTGATTACGGTCTGCCGCCTGGTACCCGCCAAAGGGCTGGATATTTTGCTGAAGGCCTGCGCCGAGCTTAAGAAGAAGGGTCATGACTACGTGCTGCACATCATCGGAGACGGACCATTCCGCACGGAGCTGGAGAGCCTTGCCAAAGAGCTTGGCATCTATAACGAAACCATTTTCTATGGATACACGCTGCATCCGGAAGAGTTTATGCCGTTTTTTGATATTTTCGTGCTCCCTTCCAGAGCGGAAGCCTTTGGTTCAGTCTTTGCGGAAGCGGCGCTCAGCTGCCTGGCTCTGGTAGGAACCGACGTGGGCGGAATTCCGGAGCAGATCGAAGACGGAGTGAACGGCCTGCTGGTGCCACCGGAGGACCCGATCGCGCTCTGCGAAGCGCTTGAGAAGGTCATCACCGACCCGATGTACCGCTACGATCTCGCCCGGACGGCCTGGGATAAGGCGAAGAGCCAATATTCCCTGACGCATGCGGTGAATGAACTGAAGAAAATTTATTTATCTTATCAAAAGGTGTAGCGTGCAGGCCGTTCAACTCAAAGAGGCAGGTGCTGAGAAATTCAGCTCCCGCCTTTTTGCTATTTCAGGGCTCTGTCATTTGGATTTGAACATCAGCTTCAGCACCAATATCAGGCACAGCGCGCCGATAATCGGGTACAGCACAGACAGCAGGGAGCTGAATCCGATCTGGCTCAGCAGAAAGCAGATGAACATGACGCAGGCGATCAGAAGCTTTGGCGGCAAAGGAATGTGCTGCTGCAGCTGAAGGGTGACCCCGTAAATATCGGCGACGAAGGTGCTGAAGATCTCCAGAAAGATCAGCATCACATAAATCAGCTGGATCACGGTTCCCAGGTTGCTGGCGATGCTGCCCATCGGGATTTCATACTGCCGGATGCCCGGCATGTGGGCGGACATGGCAACATGCGCTGCCAGCAGCATGAACCCGACGCCAACGCCCCCTAGAATGCCTCCCCATTTGATCACCGTATGGCTGTCCGTCTTGCCTCCAAGGGGGACCAGCACCGCTTGGGCCATAACGAGATTGAAGGCTGTATACAGCAGCGGAGAGGTCCATACCGCCGTAAAATGATGATCGGTCGTAATCCGCAGGAAGCTGTCTGCCCCCGGCATACGGATCGTATTGAAAATAATGGCCAAAGACAATGTCAGCATCAAGGGGACGACAATGCTGTTCATCTGCACGATGGCGTTCATTCCCCGATTGAGCAAGATATAGGATCCGACCAGAGTGATGATCAGGCCTGTCTGATAATGAAGGTTTAAATGCTCGACGAAAACGGAGCCGGCTCCCGCCAACATGACGCTGTTTACGCAGATGAGCACGAACATCATCACGATGCTGATCACTCCCCCGGCCCGGTCCCCGAACAAATGCTTGTTGAAATCCTCATAGGATCTGGCCGATATCCGCCGTGAAATGATCATAATCTTGGTCCCAAGCCAAATAAACAGGGCGGTGGACAGCAGAATCGTCAGCGTCGCCCATTTGCCGTATTGGGTAAAAAACTGCAGGATCTCCTGTCCGGTCGCAAAGCCTGCACCCACAATGGTTCCGATATATGTAAAAGCAATTTGAAGCACCCTGATCCCGTTCTTCATCGTTTTCCTCCCTGCTCCAGGCAGTCCGGTTTGTGTCCTGCCTGTACTACAGGTTATGATGATTAGAGGTAGGACATGACTGGAACCTGTCCATGTCTCATGAAGGCAGTCCATAAGGCGTTTCCCGTGAGCGGCTGCGTTCGAATGGACTAATAGACATACCGATAGGAAAGAGAGGCTTTGGTATGGCAGGGATTACCTTTTACATTGCCCATTACGGGTATGCCGCCATGTACTTTTTGCTGGCCCTGGGCATTCTGGGTATTCCGGTGCCTGACGAAACGCTGATTGTTGCTTTCGGGGGGATGGCCGCGAGGGGTGAGTTCAACTTTGCCGGCGCGCTGGCCATCACTTTTCTGGGAAGCATGACCGGGATGATGATCAGCTATTCTCTTGGACGCCTGGTCGGGGAACCCCTGCTTCACCGGTATGGAAAATGGGTAAGAATGACTCCGGAGCGGCTGGCTGGGGCGGAGAAGTGGTTCAGGCGTTATGGATCACTAAGCATTATCGTCGGCTACTTCGTGCCGGGACTCCGGCATTTATCTTCGTATATCGCGGGGACGACGAAACTTCCTGTCAGGGCTTATGTGGTGTATGCGGGAGCAGGTGCCGCCTTGTGGTGCACCATCTTTATGCTGATCGGACATGCCGTTGGATATCATTGGAACGAAATTGCCGGGAGGATGACGCACACCGCGATCCGGATCGGGCTGCTTGCGGCTCTTCTTGCACTCGGAGCGGCCATTGGTTTGCTTCGGTGGAAGAAACGCTGACATTTGAAGTTATGTATGGAGTTTCCCCTTGAAGTGGGAGCCCAAGATATGTTACTTTTACGTCAAAGGAACGGCGTGGGGGGCTATTGAAATGGATAAGTTAAAAGAACGAATTTTACAAGAAGGCGTCATCGTTTCGGATCAGGTGCTGAACTTGGACGGTCTGCTTAATCACCAGGTGGATCCGCAGTTGACGATGGAGATGGGGAAAGAGTTTGCATCCCGGTTTGCCGAAGCCGGTGTGACCCGGGTCGTTACCGTGGAATCGTCCGGGATTGCGGTGGCCTTTGCGACGGCTTACGAGCTTGGCGTGCCGCTGGTGTTCGCCCGCCGCAAGAAGACGCTGCTGGCCGATCCGGACGCTCTTTGCGAACGGGTTCCTTCGTTTACCAAAGGGATCGTGACGGATATTATGCTGTCGCGTCATTATATCAGCGAACAGGATAAAGTGCTCTTTATCGATGACATCATTGCAAACGGAGATGCTGCGCGGGGGCTTATCAAAATTATCGAACGCTCCGGCGCGGAATTGGTTGGCCTTGGTGTCGTCATAGAGAAGTGCTTTCAGGCAGGGGCCCGGACCATCCGGGAGCAGGGCATAAGTATTGAACCGCTCGTCCGTATCCAGTCGCTCGAAGGCGGCGTCATCACTTTTGCCGATTAAGCCCGGGATGAAAGCCCGTTTCGCCGCATTTTCCGCGGATAAATCGAAACAATTTCTTTCAACCGGCCGTCTTTTGGCTTATAATATGTATTAGATGATCATGAGGGGAGGCAGCACAATGGGGAAAGAACCGGTAACCGAACAGTATTTCATTGATAAATTGGCCAAAGCAAAGGATCACTTTGAAAGAGCGCTTGATTGCAAGCATACCGAATTCGATGACCTCTATCCCTATATTATAGAGCATCCTCAGTTTTTTTGGTATAAACGCTACGTGGCCTGGTCAGAACTGCTGACCATCGTGGGCATGTGTGATGAGCTAGACTTCTCCTGGAAGGAATTGTTTACCCCTCATCAAGTTGAATATCTGGAAAAACGGGTGATGTCGTCGACGGTGCTCGATTATTGGTACGAGAAGAACGACAGTAAAGAACACGCACAACGTTAATGGCTGAGCGTCACCGAGAGACTCAGTTGATTAATATACACACCTTTATACCAACACATTCAGGATCAGCGGCCTATAGGCTGCTGGTCCTTTCTTATAATATCAGAAAAGTATAAACGCCAGAGCATTGCTTCCTGATATTGCAAGAAAAATTACCTTTAAACGCGGTCTGTCTTCTTTGAAGGTACGTCGATAGACGTTTTTCTTAATAATGCCGGATGACTTTAACGAAAAATGCCATGGAACCCGCTCAGTCTTGTGTATAATAAAGGTCGGTACACACCGATTTCATTGTAAGATATGCGGGAAAAGCATATACTTATCCATGTTCATTACATGAAGAGATTGCTTCAAAAGCAAAGGAGGATTGGAGATGATCAGCGATGAGGAATTGGATGCGTACCGCCAATCCGGAGAGCAGGTTCGGGTGGTTCGCGACGGCATCGAAAGCAATGATGTAACCGGAATTGTTGTGGCTTGGGACGGCAGCCAGGTGCTGATCCGCCGCCGCAACCGCAAAGTGGTCAAGCTGGACCGGAACTACTTCTTCCAGCCTGCGAGCGCTCCGCGTCAAAGCCCTCTGGAATAATAGCAGAGCCGTCTGGTTCGGTTCCCCTTGGTTCATATCGGGGGGACTCCAGGCGGCTCTTATGGTTTGGAGCCCTCCTGAAAATAGGGAGCAGCGGGGTGGTCCATATGGTGAGTAAAAGAAGAGACGGGTAGGAGAGAACGGTCTTCGGGAGAGAAAGGATCCAGCCCGAGATAAACTCTCATCCGAACGAGCATCTCGTTACGAAAAGCCGGCCAAAGAATATTCATTTCGTCGGTATAGCCTCTGCAGGAATATTCCGCCCTGACCCCGGTATCATCTTGTAAGATTCGAAGGATCCGGATCTTGCGTCTTCTCATTTCCCGCTTGACTTCAGCGAGCAGCGTGCCGGCCTGCCGGTCGCCGTTCACAATCAGTTCCGAATACAACTGGGGTGTCTTGAATACGCCGCTCTCCTCCATAATCCGAATGTCCCGTTCGAAAACTTTATGAATAAAAATCAGGAGCAGATAACTCTTAATCAGCGATGCCTCTTCCGACGTCATGCCGGGTGCTGCCATACATATCACCACCTGTACGAACTTATGTTCTTATTTTACCCGCAAATGCTTGGATTATTCAATAGATAGGAACTGGAAATTGTTTAGAATGAAGAGGAGATTAAACTTTTTTGAAAAAGTGTTGACTATACCTGTCCAGCATGGTATGATCTATCTTGTCGCCGCGAAAGATTGATTCTTTCAAAGAGTGACCGACCGATTTGCGGTCGTGGCGGAATTGGCAGACGCGCACGGTTCAGGTCCGTGTGGGCTAACCCCCCGTGGAGGTTCGAGTCCTCTCGACCGCATACATACATAAGGCGTTCCCGTTTTGAACAGCGGGGACGCCTTTTTGTGTTATTTGTTATTTCTCGTAACTTTCCTGAGAGGGGAGTAGCGGGGATTTTTGCTATACATAATTCCTCCAACTTCCTCAAACAATGAAACCACATCGTGGAGATACCGAGTAAAGGAGGAAGTTGCTTGAGTACATCATCTTTCAATAAGCTGCATCACGGCTGTCGGAATATTGCGGCAGCGGGACTGGCGCTTACGGTTGCGCTTTCTGGTCAAACCGCCCTCGCGGATGGGGAACGATCACTGGCGGCGGAGCGGGTCTTCAACGAGCAAGCGGAGCAGCCCGCGGCAGACAAGCGGCAAAGTGACATGAAGCCGGATAAAAAGGTTGCGATCATCATCGACGACTTCGGGAACGGGCAAGGGGGAACCGAAGAAATGCTGTCCCTGCCGATTAAATTGACCGTGGCCATCATGCCGTTTCTTCCTACCAGTAAAACCGACGCGGAGCTGGCTCATAAACAGGGGCATGACGTCATTGTCCATATGCCGATGGAGCCCAAGCAGGGCAATCCCAAGTGGCTAGGTCCCGGCGCCATTACCTCCAATATGAGCAATGAGGAGATTCGCAAACGGGTGGAGGAGGCCATCGACAACGTGCCGTATGCGGTCGGCATGAACAATCATATGGGATCGAAGATTACCGGAGACGAACGGATCATGTCCATCGTGCTGGAGGTCTGCCGCGAACGCGGGTTGTTCTTCGTGGACAGCAAGACCAACTACCATTCCGTTGTCGGCAAGCTGGCCGTTCAGATGGGAATGCCTCCGGTGGCCAATAACATATTTCTGGACGACCGGCACACCGTCAGTCATGTCAGCAAACAAATGAAAGCCGTTGAAACCTGGGCGAGCGAACATCAGAACTGTGTAACGATCGGGCATGTCGGCGTGCAGGGGAAAAAGACGGCTGAGGCCATTCGCCAAAGCATCACCGGTATGCAGAATTCCGTATCTTTTGTAGGAATCAGCGATCTTGTCAGGGATATCTGGGATTGGAAGCCGGCGCCTATATTGCCGTCAAATAATAGTTGATTCCGTTCGCGATGGCCTGCGCGATCTTGAGCTGCCCGCGCCGATTGCACAGCATCGCCCGGTCTGCGGCATTGCTGAGAAATCCGGTCTCTACGATAACCGCAGGATCTTTGACCTGGTTCAGCAGGTAAAACGGGCTTCCCAGCCGGATGCTTCCCTTCGTCTGGTACAGCGGGTTAAGCTGCTGCTGAATGCTGTCCGCAAGCAGGACGCTGCGCCCTTCGTTCTGGTGAAGCACAAGCGCCCCGTTCTTTGAAGGATTGCGGCCCCAATTGACGTGAAGACTCACGACGATCAGGGTCGGCAGCTGATGGCTTAGCTCCTTGCGCTGCGCGAGATCGCGTTTATGGCGGGAGGAGCTGCGGAGCCAGTGATTGTCATCGCTGAGGGCGTAGTCGGCCGTCCGGTTCAAGACCGCGTCGTACCCCTGGCTGCGCAGCAGCATAAACAGCTTCTGGGCGATGGCGAGGTTAATGTCCTTTTCCAGAATGCTCTGAAATGAAGTCCCTCCGTCGACACCGCCATGTCCTGCATCCACGATAATAACTTCATGCGGAAAAGCCGGATGCTCCGGATAGGCGTTCGTACTTTGGTCACCGGGGCCAGCGGCCCAAGAGGACGAGCTGCCTGCGCACAAAATTGCCGGGATCAGTAGGATGGCGGCGATCAAGCTTTTGATAGGCATAAAGGATGGCCCTCCTTTCGTTAAACGGGATTGGAGCGAAAAATTGATGTCGAAGTTAGAATGTGCAATAAACGGTAAAAAATGCACCGTCAGCATTCCTCCGTTTAGATTACAGTATCTCTGTGCAAACTAAGAGCATAGCAGAGTTGTAATTTGGCATTATGGGGGGAATGGAAATGGCCAGTGGAGATGAACTTGTAAAATACATTACAGAGCGCGTCGTCAGCTACATGGAAACACCCAAGGAAGAACGAAGGAAGCAAAAATATAAAGAGCCGTGGACGGTCAAATGGTTCGGCATGATCCCGTTCGGATTGTCCCAATGGGGTGGGCGGACGGCTGACAAACGCCATCCCAAGCGGCGAAAAATCAAGATGCGGAATCTTCAAGACTGAACGAAAATCAAAGAAGCGGACCTCGTGTGGATAGGAGGTCCGCTTCTTTTTGGGAATGAAACGCGATAAGGGCAGGAACAGCTAATTATGCAGCGGATCTAGGGGCGTGCATGAAATTCTCCGGCAGCCATCAGCATGGAGACAGGGAGGTACCGGGTTCCGGCACGTCCTGTGGCCGCGTAGCTAACCGCAGGAGCGCTTGCGGCTGGAGACCATGTCTGAATCCCGCTTACCGCAAAGGGCGCCCCATAGGACGCGTTACGGCCGGGAGCGATGAAGATCAGGCTGCCGCCGGATGCGACTGCTTTCAGCAGATCGTCTCCGCGGCGGATGTTCAGCCGGGGGGAGGTCATCCAGAGCAGGTCGTCATAAGGATCGTTGCCATCTATCTTCGCAGCAGGTGACGACGCCTCGAGCCGGAGACCGTTCTGATTGGTAACGACCGCCGTCTTAGAAACGGAGGCGGTGCTGGCGGAAACGGCATTTGCCGGCAGAAGCTCCAAAGTTAGCGCATTAATGTACATTGCCGGCTTGCCGGGCAGGGTCACTTTCCAAACCGGCAGCATTGCCGAATATTGAGCTTGGATTTGAACGTTTGCGGGGAGGCCGGGGTGATCGGGAATAAGGCCATTCTCAGCCAGCCGGTCATGGAGCGCATCGCTGCTGTAAGGGATGGCTGGACCGCTGCCGTACTCGCTGAGCATATATCCGCCTTCCTCCCTGGCGGTGAATATTAAATATCCCAGCTGCTTGCTATCCTTTGAAACGATCGCAAGCCAGCTGTGAGTGCCGGGCCCTAGCGGGTAATAGTCGATGGCGGCGCCGTCCCACTGCTGAAACTCGGACTGCGCGGACAGCTCGCGGACGACGGAGCCGGCAAAGCTCTCCAGCGGCGCGGGCACCACCTGCATGTCCGATCCTGATGCGATCCGAAGCAAGGCAGCCCGCGCGGGGCTTGCCGCCTTGGCGGCAGCGATGCCGGCCGCTGCGGCCGATTGCGGGACCGCAGGACCCCAGGCCGGCCAGACGCAGCTGACGGCACAGGTCAACGCCGTCACTTTTAAAGCGAGAGATACCATCCTCACCACATTCACCCTCCTCGATTTCAGAGCTTTATTGACATCATTGTATCGGACAAGCCGTAAAAAGGCTGTTGCAAGGTGTCGGGCTTTGGGGCGCGGGCACGGGTCTTTTTTTGCCTTCTTTTAGCGAGGGAGGTCAAATGCTCATGGACGGATGGATCTTAAGTGAAACAGACCGCAGGTTATGGCGGACAGGTTCACCTTGGGTTCATACTGCCATGTCATTTCGCTGCGCCGGTTGTCGTATTGCTCCCGGATGGCCGTAAGCTTCTCCTCCTCGGTTTCCTTGAGAAGGTCTTCGTAATACATGTCGATCACCGCAAGCTCATCCCTAAGGCGCTCCCTGGCGGATTCCGCCCAGCTGTAATCCTCGCCTGCCAGCAGATCCTTCATATGCTTCTCCAGCAGATTGGCTGCGCCAGCGAGCGAGAGGCTTCCCGGCTGGATATGGATATTTTCGGGCAGCCGGGGCCCGAGCTGAAGCGTCTCCAGACGCCGGGCAAACTGTTGGTCGATCTGCCCCGTCACCAGCGAGATGCCAATGAAGTGGAGCGCTTCTTTCTTCACGTCGCAGGTCATCTCGACCTTGAAGCAGACGCCCAGCCACGGCTCGTAGGGGGCGGAGAACAGCGTCTCCCGCTGCAAAGGGCCCGGCTGCTCGAACAGGTACACGCAGGAGCCCTCCTGCCGGGCTACGGACCAAATTTGCTGCAGCCGGCTGCTGCCGTATGTGACGTCTTCGCGGGGAATCCGCCCCGGGCCGATCCGCGGCCCTGCCGGATTCACCCCGAAATACCTCGACAGAATGCTGTCCTGCGGCTGAGGCTGCGCTGAAGCCGGCGGGGTTTTGGCCGCCTGTTCGTTATATTGGTCCGGGTCAAAGACGAAGGTGTAGGAGAGTGTCTCCGGCTCCGCCCCAGTCCGTTCAATAAAGCCCCAGTAGTAGGGGCGGTTGGTCAGCTGTTTGTCCGCCTGCGGTGACAGTTTGACGGTCACGTGATAAGGAGACTTCTCGATAATGGTGCATTCGGTCGTCTCCAGATAAGTTAGCACTTGCTTCTGAACTTCCTGCGGGGACAGGCTCATCAAGCTTCCTCCTCAATGACGGTTTCCGCATCTTCGTATTCGATCTCGCGCTTGATCTGGTCAAGCGACTGTCCGAGCGAGCTGACCTTGCTGCGGATTTCCTCATCCGACTCGGACTCGAGGAACAGCTTGTACAGGCTTTTCTCGAACGATTCCTTTTTCTCGAAACGCTCCAGAATGACATCCAGGCCGCCGATGACCGTCTCGAACATATTGATTTTTTCGTGCAACAGGTTCAGGATATGCTCCTCGATCGTTCCAGTGGTGGACAGGTTGTAGATCTTCACGTCGTTCTGCTGCCCGAGCCGGTGGACGCGGCCGATCCGCTGCTCGACCCGCATCGGGTTCCACGGCAGGTCAAAATTGATCATATGGTGGCAGAACTGCAGGTTGATGCCCTCGCCGCCGGCTTCGGTGGCGATCATGACCTGGGCCCGGCCGCGGAACAGGTCCATCATCCAGTCCTTTTTACCCCGGTTCATTCCGCCGCGGTACGGTACACAGGACAAGCCGTGCTTTTGAAAATACTGCAGCAGGTATTCCTGGGTGGCCCGGTATTCCGTAAACACGATGACCTTTTCGTTCATGTCCTTGATCAGCTCGATCGTCTTTTCGGCCTTCGTGTTCGCTTTGATGTTCCGGATTGCGTTCACCAGCTCCCACACTACGGCGGTGAGCGGGGAGTCGTCCGGAATCTTCTTGGACAGGTTCACGAGGGTCAGGAACACCGCGTCCCGGCTGCTGCACACCTCGCGCTGCAGCGTGACCAGGGACAGCATGCTGCTGAGGTTGCCCCCGGACGCTTTGTACTGGTTCTTGACGAAGGAGGTCACACCGTCATACAGCGCCTGCTCCTCAGGAGAGAGCTGCAGGCTGACGTTGCGTACGGTCCGCTTGGTGAACTGCACCGGGCCTTCGCCGCGCCGGTTGCGGATCATCACCTTGGCCAGCTCGTCCCGGAGCTGGTCCTCGTTCTTCGCCTGCCGTTTGCCGACGACGAAGTTGGCCGCAAAATCCCCCTGCCGTCCGAGCTGGCCGGGCTTCAGCAGCGTAATGAGGTTGAAGAGCTCGCTCATATCGTTTTGAACCGGCGTCGCGGTCAGCAGCAGGCAGTACTTTTTCCGCAGCTTCTGGATAAATTGATAGTTCGTCGTTTTTTTGTTCTTCAGCTTGTGCGCCTCGTCGATAATGAGCATGTCGTATTCCTGCTCCATCAGCATGTCCTTGTGGGGCTCGCGCTTAGCAGTATCCATGGAGGCGACGACGACGTCGGAATGCCAGGAATAAGCCTTTTTCTGCGCGACCGCCGGGATGCCGAATTTGCTGTTCAGCTCGCGTACCCACTGAAGCACCAGGGAGGCGGGTACCAGAATCAGCACTTTGGATACCAGCCCGCGCACCATGTATTCTTTTAAAATGAGTCCTGCTTCGATCGTCTTGCCCAGTCCGACCTCATCGGCCAGAATAGCTCTGCCGGACATCTCAAACAGCACCCTCCGCGCCGTGTCGATCTGATGGGGAAGGGGGGACAGGCCCTGCAAATGCTTCACACACTGCAGCTCGTCAAAGCTCGTCACAAGCCGCGCCTCTTCGCCTTGAACGGCCAGCTGAAACAGCCGGAAGTCACCCCAGGGGCCGCCTTTATCCAGGCGGGATTCGAGGTTATCCAGCCAGCTGCGGTCAATATTCAGGGGAACGGGAAGGTCCCCGGCCTGCGCCCCGCTACCGAGATGAGAAGTTTTCAAGCCTTGTACCTCCTTCATAGGTTCGTAATCTCGCGTAACAGTAGTATGCACGTAAACCGGTGAGTTCATAACCTCCGTATGGATGAAGGCATCCGCTGATTTTCACAATTTTTTTCAAAGGAACCGAAGCAAAAAAGTGAGATTGGCGGAGAAAAGCAAAGGTTGTCCCAGAGTGAAGAGCTTTCATGGTCTAAATTTCAGGATTAAGGCGTGGAGTAACAATATGTGGTATAGTATAATCATCAATGCACACAATATATGGTACATGACGAGCGGATTTGCGTTTTAAATGGGGATATTTCGTTTATTGAATGGAAGGAACTCGGCTACATACAGGCCTTTCCCGGAAGTGAACCGGCACTTTTAGCGCAGTCGGCAGACCGACACCATCCGCTGATCGAACCGGAGCCGATTCGTTCGGCAGAACCAGTCATGGGAGGAGAATGTAACAGTGAATCAAGTTCAAAGCAAACAGAAGCTTGAGGGGTTAAGCGAAAAAATCTTTTTGGACCGGTATGCATGGAAGGACCCGGACCCGAATCACGCCAAAGTTGGAGACGTCGTACTTGTACTGACCAAGGACGATCCGAAGTTTCCGACAAAGGAAGTCGGCGAGATCGTATCGCGTGAGGGGAAACGGGCGACGGTAAAAACACGCCGCGGCGAGCTGGTGGAGACGGACGTCGAGAAGCTGACGCTGAATATCGAGAAGACGCCGGAGGAAATGTGGGACCGGCTGGCCGGAGCCATGGCATCGGCGGAGCCGATGCCGGAGCTGCAGGCCGAGTGGAAAGAGAAGTTCCGCTACATTCTGGAAGACTGGAAGCTCGTTCCGGGCGGGCGGATCGCCGCCGGAGCGGGTGCCAGTGACGAGCTGACGCTGTTTAACTGTTACGTCATTCCTTCGCCGAAGGACAGCCGCGGCGGTATCATGGCGACGCTGTCCGAGATGACCGAAATTATGGCGCGGGGCGGCGGGGTCGGCATCAATCTGTCCTCGCTCCGTCCGCGCAGAGCCGTGGTCAAGGGCGTGAACGGATCCTCGAGCGGTGCGGTATCCTGGGGCGGACTGTTCAGCTACACGACCGGCCTGATCGAACAGGGCGGCAGTCGGCGCGGCGCGCTGATGCTCATGATCAACGACTGGCACCCGGACGTGCTCGATTTTATTACGGTCAAGCAGACGATGGGACAAGTGACGAACGCCAACCTTTCCGTCTGTGTCAGCAATGATTTCATGAAGGCAGTCAAGGAGGACCTGGACTGGGAGCTGGTATTCCCGGATACGACAGATCCGGATTACGACGAGCTGTGGGACGGCGACCTTGAGAAATGGAAGCAGGGCGGCCATGCCGTCATTCCGTACCGGACGGTGAAAGCGAGCGAAATCTGGCATACGATTATCGAATCGGCGTGGAAATCGGCCGAGCCGGGCGTCGTCTTTATGGAATACTACAACCAGATGTCCAACAGCTGGTACTTCAACCCGATCATCTGCACGAATCCGTGCGGCGAGCAGGGGCTCCCGGCATGGGGCGTCTGCAACCTGTCCGCGATGAACCTCTCCAAGTTCTACGATGAAGAGAAGCATGATGTGGATTGGGACGAACTGGCGACGGTGACGCGCTACTCCGTGCGTTTCCTGGATAACGTTATCGACACGACGCCGTACCATTTTGAAGAAAACGAGAAAAACCAGAAGAAGGAGCGCCGGATCGGCCTCGGTTCGATGGGTCTTGCGGAGCTGATGATCAAGCTGAACATCCGGTACGGCAGTCCGGAATCGCTTGAGTTCCTCGACAAGCTGTACGGGTTTATCGCCCGCGAAGCGTACCTGGCATCGGCCGACATTGCGGAAGAGAAAGGCTCGTTCCTGGCGTTTGACGCGGATCCGTATTTGCAGAGCGGATTTATGAAAAATATGACCGAGGCGTTCCCGGAAGTCGGCACGGCCATCCGTGAGAAGGGCATGCGCAACGTGACCGTCATCACCCAGGCGCCGACCGGCAGCACGGGAACGATGGTCGGCACGTCTACAGGCATCGAGCCGTACTTCGCGTTTAAATACTTCCGCCAGAGCAGACTCGGCTTCGACGAACAGTTCGTGCCGATCGCCCAGGACTGGCTGGACGCCCATCCGGGCGAAGAACTGCCGGATTACTTCGTGACGGCGATGGATCTGACGGCGGAAGACCATATCCGCGCTCAGGCCGCCATTCAGCGCTGGGTGGACAGTTCCATCTCGAAGACCGCGAACTGCCCGGCCGACTTCACGGTCGAAGAAACGAAGCGGCTGTATGAGCTGGCGTTCGACCTTGGCTGCAAGGGCGTGACGATCTACCGTGACGGCAGCCGCGACGTGCAGGTGCTGCAAACGGAGAAGAAGGAAGACAAAAGCGAAGCGAAGGCCGCTCCGGCTGAGGAAACAGCTGCCCCCGAGGCTGCCGCAGAGCAGGCGGGTGCCCAGGTAGCCGCTGCCGTGGCAAGCAGCCAGAGCTCCGTAGTGGATAAGCAGTACAAGCGCCGGCCGCAGGTGCTGCGCGGCGCAACCTATAAAATCAATACGCCGTTCGGCATGGCGTACATTACGATCAACGACCTCGACGGCATTCCGAGCGAGATCTTCCTGAACGTCGGCAAGGCAGGCTCCGATGTGTTCGCCATGGCGGAAGCGCTGGGCCGCGTCTGCTCCTTGTTCCTCCGCTACGGCGACCATGGCCACAAAGTAGAGCTGCTGATCAAGCACCTGAAGGGCATCGGCGGGTCCGGCGCGATCGGCTTTGGCGTCAACCGCGTGGAATCGATCGCCGACGCGGTCGCCAAGGCGCTGGAAGCGCATGTGCAGAGCGGCATCGACGATGATCACCCAGAGCCTGCTCCTGTGGCGGCTACGCTGGCACCGGAGACGGCGGACCATGGCGGCACACACTCGCACAGCCATGATGCGCCGAAGGCGTCGGTGGACCTGTGTCCGTCCTGCGGGGCTGCGGCGCTGATCAACATCGAGGGCTGCAAGACTTGCGGCAACTGCGGGTATAGCAAGTGCTCGTAAGAGTGGATGTGTTGATAGGGAAAGAGAAGAAAAAGAAAATAGAGAAAAAGAGAGATAGTTTGATAGATTCCTCTTGCTCGTGTATGAGCTGTAACTAAACACACATGTCCTTCGCCTGATCCTCAATGGATCTGGCTTTTTATATTAGTTGGGTTAGGGTAATATCCAGACGTTCATTTATCTCGAATCGCTCTGAACCGTAGATAAAGAAACGAGGACCCGGGCCCGCGAAATCGGAAGCCTCCTCGCCTTTGGGATTCCGAAGTCGAAACCTGAAGGCGTCGCCTGCTTCTGACTTCCACACGATATAATCGTGAATCCCTTCACCCCCGAGGATTGAAGATAGAGCTCGGCAAAGCCCAGCGGATGCTCGACAAGCTCTCCGCTATGATCGGATACTTCGCCGAACGAAGCCAACTCCTTTTTACCTGCAGCTGCAAGCTGAGCTAAATCGTAATTAGCAGGCAGCTTTTCGATATCGACATAGTACTCCGGGTGGCTGCTAAGTGACAGACGTCCTTTAGCTGCGTCAAAGGCAAACTTGTCAAATACGTATAAGGAAAAGCCTTCGCCTTGCTGCAAGTTGGCGGTGTGCGACGTGAAGCATCGCCGCCAGTTAATGAGGAAGTCACAGTTCCAGAAAGCAAGAATGAGCAGAAAACTGAAGCCACTCGTCCTCCGAGTGAGAGTTTTGATCTGATGACCGGTGAGGGGAACGCAGGGGTGGCGGAAGGTTCCGCTGTGCCTAGCATGCCGTAAGTGTCAGAGCCATGACGAGAATCGATATTTTCATGCGACCGGAGCTTGTTGGGTTCACGTTTGATCTACGCCTTTCTGTTTTTAGTTCATCATCAGATTCAAGATATCCAAGTAGTTAGCCTCTTGAAATACTGACGCTGCAACGTTATTTTTTGGTTCGTTACATCAATATGTTCGGATGCCTTTTTTAGTAAATAGAGGTTCGAGCTTTCCTATAATTCCGCTCAGGAACATGGTACAGGTCAATGTAATATCCTTACATTAGACCATATAACAAGGAGAGCTTAGATGAGCCGGAAATTAACCTTTGATTATATTATCGTAGGAACTGGTCCTGCTGGCGCTGTCATTGCCAAAACATTAAGTGATAATAAAGAAGTATCGGTTCTTGTCCTGGAGGCCGGTGGGAACAACGATAAAGACACCCCCATCAGGGACTCTACATTCGCACTGGAATTGGAAGAACAGTTCTTTCCCCAATATTTTTGGCAGGGGGAAGGGGTTCCGCAAGAGGAGCTGGATGAACGGGCATTTGAATGGACAACGGGACGCCTTTTAGGCGGAGGGTCATCGATTAACGGTGAGCAGTATGTACGTCCTACATCAGCCGTTTTCAGGGAATGGGAAAAGCTCTTAGGTCCGCTGTGGTCACCTAGACGGGCCATTCGCCGATTCAAGAAATTAGAGAAGTATAACGGAGAAACCGATGATCTAAACGCCCGTGGATTCAATGGACGGATCGATATCAGGCAGGCCCCGGAAAACCCCACATCTATGGCGGAAAAGCTCAGTACAGCTATTGAGAAGGCTACGGGCTATCCGGAGATCCTTGATTACAACGATCCTAAAACTCCCCTGGGTCCATTTACCCGCTGGCAGTTGTATCAAAATCCCAATGGCCGAAGGGAAAATTCCTCCACAGCCTTTCTCTCCCCGGACATCATGACGCCTTCCGGCCGCGGTGTAAACGGCAGGAAACTAAAAGTGTTCTTTAATTCAACGGCTCTGCGCGTGCTTTTTGACAAGAAACGCGCCACAGGAGTGGAATTCCTGAAAGAAGGAAGACGCATTCGTGCTTACGCCCAAAAAAAGGTCATTATATCTGCGGGCATCAATAGCGCTCAACTATTAATGCTGTCCGGAATTGGGCCGGCTGCTCTACTTAAAGAAGCTGGGATCCCAGTGGTTTTTAATAACCCGAACGTAGGGAAGAGATTGAGAAATCACACGCTTAACACTGCGGTGTTCACCACGAATCCGAACGATTCTGCCCTGCCTGCGAATGACCCGGATGCACTTTATACAGGGGGAGCCTTTTTGCCCGATCCGACGGGTGTAAACAGCAATCGCCGGGCGGTTCAACTGATTGGCATTGGTTCTGACAGCACGTTAACTTTAGCGGTTCTTTACTTGCGCCCCAAGAGCCGCGGCTCGATTAAGATACAAAACAAGGATCCGCTTAAAATCGTGCTTGCGGATGAAGGATTTCTCGCCAATCCGGATGACATGGAAGCCGTTAAAAATATTTTTAGAACCTATGTGAAAAATATAGCGGCAGAACTCGCATCCATCGATCCGTCGTACCAGCTTGTTTCACCGACACTGGATATAATTGAGGACGACGTCCAATTGGTGGAGTATATTAAACAGAATTTCGACCATAATCATCACCAGCAAAGCTCCCTTCGTATGGCTCCGTTAAAAAAGGGTGGGGTAGTGGATCGAACGGGCCATGTGCATGGGGTAGAGGATTTGATCGTTGCCGACGCTTCCATCATTCCATTTACGGTGGACGGTAATACATCCGCCGCTACTTTCCTTATTGGTTATACGATTGCCAGGCAATTGATCTCACCGGATAAAAAAAGAAGACAGCCCTCCGAGGGCGACGAAGAATAACAGCCCCATCATATGTATCAAGAACGCAAAAGTCCCCGAGTTTGAAAACCCGGGGACTTTTATTTGGGGGGCAGCCAGTATCATGAAGCGCTTTGCTCCTTGGTGTTCCTCAGCCCAAAAACTTAATGGATTCTTTGGTTTTTCTGGCAAATGCAATGGGATCATCGACCGACTCCCAGTGAACGTACATCAAGCGCGGATTCTCGAACAACCAGTGATTGTGGACGGCCGTTACTTTAATCCCGTTTTTGCGAAGATTGCTCAGCAAGCGGTTGACTTGACTTTGGAAGAGAGCGGTTTCGCCTAAACAGAGTGCCTTGCCTGAACTGTTCAGGGATTCGAAGGAGAAAAGTTGATAGCGGACCAAAGGAGAAGTGGTACGTCTTCCTAAAATCGAGGCTCTAATGACCCGATTTCTGGAGACAAAACAAACCGGACCTTTCGTAATTTCGTGCTCCGTTCCACCTAAAATAGCTGAGAATTCGTCACAAAGCTTGTTTGAAGCGAGGACTTACTTTAACTTGCGCCATCCGAAATCATCCTCCCGTGAAATGATATAAATACAACCTGCCCGTTTAACCGTGTTAGCCCAGGAATTTAATGGATTCTTTTGTTTTTCTGGCAAATGCAACCGGATTGTCAATAGACTCCCAGTGCATATACATTAAGCGAGGCTGCTCTTTCAGCCAGTGGTTATGAACTGCGGTTACTTTAATCCCGCGTTTACGGAGGTTCGACATCAATCGATTCACCTGGTTTTGGTGAACGGCCGTTTCACCCAAACAAAGCGCGCGTCCCGACTTATCGAGAGACTCGAAGGAAAACATTTGCATTTGGACCAAAGGGGAGCGTGTTCTTTTTCCCAGAATGGTTTCTCTTAAATTCGTCATCCGCGTAACAAAACAAACCGGACCTGCTTCAATTTCCGATTCGCCCCCCAATATTTTTCCGAATTGGGTGCAAAGCTTTTTGAATTGCGGGCTAACCTTTACTTGTTCCGCCATCATAAGTCCTCCTTTAATCAAGTTCTATGTATCCTATGATCAAATAGGAAAGAGGTATGGACTGATAGCGTAGGGTACTAGCATAAAAAAATGAACGATCGATGCTGCATCATGAGCAGGCCGGTCCGTTATCTGAACCCGTATCGCTTTTTCTTCCAGAGCAGCATGACAAATGCTTGACGGGGAGAGGCATTTTGTGATAGTTTCATCCATATCAAATGAACGGGGAGGGATAAAGCGATGACGATTTCTGAGATTGTAGATGATCGGGTGAACCTGTCTTCGAGAGCAATGCTGGGCAAGGTTCACCAAATCACAAATCGGATACCGGAGCTTTATCCTTCTATGCATAAATATCGCAGGTGACTTGTTTTTAAGATAGTCGCTTGTTTGTGTATAGCTTGGTTAATGTATCGCAAGAAAGCACCGGTAAGCCGGTGCTTTTTTTGCGTTGTCTCCGTGTAAAAGGAGATCGTTAACGTTGAAGCACATCACTAAATATGAAAAAATCCGCCAGATCCTGTCTATCCTGAAACAACCGGATTATAGATACAAGCAAATAACAGAGGCTATTTTCAAGCAGAAAATCGGACATTTTGAAGAAATGACGAGCTTGCCAAAAGCCGTAAGAAACGAATTAATCAAGGAGATTGGCAACCCTGTGCTGAGTATTACGCCCAAAATCGTGCAGCAGTCCAAGCAAGTTAGCAAAATTCTTTTTGCCATCTCTGGCGACGAGCATATCGAATCCGTAAAGTTAAGTTATAAAGACGGGTGGGAATCCTATTGTATCTCATCCCAGTGCGGCTGCGGGTTTGGCTGTACCTTTTGCGCTACGGGAACGCTGGGGTTGAAGAGAAATCTCACAGCGGATGAAATCACGGACCAGCTTCTTTATTTCCACTTGAACGGCTACCCATTGGACAGCGTGTCCTTTATGGGGATGGGCGAAGCCCTTGCAAATCCGTATGTGTTTGATGCCTTACATGTGCTGACGGATCCTGAGCTTTTTGGCTTGGGGCATCGGAGAATTACGGTGTCTACCATAGGCATACTGCCTGGAGTAAAGAAATTAATGAAGGATTTTCCGCAGATGAATCTAACCTTTTCTCTTCACTCCCCATTTCCGGATCAGAGAAGCGAGCTCATGCCCATCAATCATCATTTTCCGCTGGAAGAAGTGATGAAGGTGCTTGATGAGCATATTCAAACGACGAAACGAAAGGTATACATTGCTTATATCCTTTTGAGGGGAATCAACGACTCGGCCAAACACGCTGAAGCGGTTGCTGATTTACTGCGGGGAAGAGGACCATGGGATCATTTATATCACGTCAATCTCATCCCTTACAATGCCACCACGGCCACCCCGCAAAGTTATAAAGAATCGGATCACAGCGGAATCAGCATGTTCCTTAAAATCTTAAAGACCAAAGGAGTCCATGTTACCGTCAGAACCCAGTTCGGTTCCGATATCAACGCAGCATGCGGTCAACTGTACGGATCACAGTAGCAAACATGGACGAATCTAAAAATTGAGCCGGGTTCCCTAATCTATTGATCCAGGCCATCTATGCTCCTTATTCATCTACTAGAATGACTTCAGTTAAAAGGAGATGACGATAGATGGCTTCTACCATTCGTGTCGTAGGTATTTTTACGAACGGTGCACGGTCGAGTACAACGGCCGAAGAACGCCAAGCCAGGTTTAATAACGATTTAACCCTCGCAAATGCAGCATGGGGAACCGGTTTTGCTCCGGGTGTAAGCTGCGGGCTTCGATTTGCTTCATTAAGAATATTCTATCATCCGGATGTCACGATCGATGCGAGTACCGTGTCTAACGTCAATGACCCAAGAGTAGCGAATCTTATTACTCAAGCGAGAAACACTCTTAATGATGCGACCGCCATATCAAGTGATCCAATCATTAATTCGGCTCAGTGCTCGGTTGCCAAGCAGAGTAAAGTGATCGCACAAAATGCCGCGAGTTCTTATCTGAGAAACAAGAAATTAGGGAGCGCCCGGAAGAAGAACAACCGGCCAATGGTGAAAAAGCTCAATAATACCCTGACTGCGATAATGAGAAGAATGAAACCGGATGTAAGCCGACGCAGACGCACCGCGAAAGCCATTTCAAAGGCAAGAAAGCCATGCTGTAGACCCGCCGCAAACCGTCGGCGGACTTTGAAGAAAAAATGAAGTGACTCAACCAAGTAACCGTTCCGTCTGTCCGGACTTTCTCCGATGTTCATTATGCGAAGGCACTCCAACCTGGAGTGCCTTCTTCACGTGGTGCTCGTTAAGACAAACCGAACCGAGAGTCGTGATATTCGCCTAGAACGTTTATGCATTTGCCCTAATAAGATGTTGTTAGCCTTAGCAATGTTAGAATGGAGGAGGAATTTACAGATGCCGAAAAAAAAGGCTGTAATCTCAACGAAAAAAACATCTTCCAAAAAGCCGCAGCGGCATGTACATGAATTTGAAGGCAGTACCCAACTGGCTGAAGAAGGCGAAGAACGTCATAACCATCGTTTTGCCGGGGTTACGGGTCAAGCCATTCCTGTAGGGAATAGCCATGTGCATGAAATTGATCTGACAAGAACCGATTTTTTTGATCATTTTCATAATCTGAAAAAAATTAGAACCGGACCAGCGATTTCAGTAGGGAATGGGAAACACGTCCACTTTGTTACCGGCCAAACGACATTAAATGATGGTCACGTCCACAAATTTAAATTCGCCACGCTAATTCAATCCCCGCTCGTTAATTGAAATCAGCATGGAAAAAAGCCGGAGTTTCCGGCTTTTTTTGATCCATAAATAGGATACAATGCATACGTGATCTGCTCAGTATTTCTCCAAGTGGTAATAGTTGCGCGGGGATTTGCGGTATTGCCCAGGGCTCATGTCGAACATTTTTTTAAAAGTCCATTGAAAATGGGTGACGTTGTTGAACCCGACCGAATGAGCGATATCCGTAATCCGCTGGTTCGTATACAGGAGCATTTCCTTGGCCCGCCAAATGCGTTTGAAGGTAATGAACTCCACGACGGAAAAGCCTGAGTTTTGCTTGAATACGCGGCTCAGATAGGATGAATTCACCCCGATAAAATCGGCGATACGGTCCAGAGTGATTTCTTCGGCATAGTACTGCGCGATGTATTCCATGGCTTTGGATACAACGGGTTTGAAATGAACATGCGACGCGTCCTCCATCTTAGAATATGGGGAATTGTCCTCATAACCTTCTTTGATCTCCAGTAAAATCCATTGCAGGAGTGACTTGATTTTTTGGCTTGAATAACGGTTTTGATGGTCGTAATGCTCTTGCAGCTGACTGAAGCCGAATTCGAGCTTCTTTTTTAAAGGTTCATTGACTCTAAGGCAATGGGAGAACCCCGGCTCGCGTTTTTCGAACAATGACAGCAGATTGACCTCGTCCTGCAGCGGATCGGTTTCGGCAAGCTGCCGGTTGAACATAAGTACTTTGGCTTCAAACGGTTCGTTGTTGATCAGCTGGCTTTTATGGAGCTCCTGATTGCCGATGACGAACAGGTCGCCTGGTTCAAACACATAGGTTTTGTTATCGATATAAAACTGCCCCCGTCCCGATAAGACATAGAACACCTCCAACTGCTCATGCCATTCAAAGGGCATCCGCCACTCTTCCTCGTTTAGATTCGTAAATATTTGAAATTCATCGAATCCCTGAAACGTTTTTAATGAATCGGGCAGACCATCCTTTGGGGAGATATTGTTCTTGTGCTTATCCATCTCTTCATCCTCCCCCGGTTTTATTGGTTTATATGAGATATGAGCTGCCATAGATTTTGCGAAAGGATTCGGTTTTCCGAAGCTCGCCATCTTTCGAAGCGGACTGGACATGTCTCAAATAATTCTCCTTGAACGTTTTGCCTCCGGAACCTTGACTGACATGCGAATCAGCGGCTTGAAGCTTGGCCTCCCATGTGTCAGTGACATCCACCGTATAATTAGGTTCATCCGACCAGAGGAGGTAGACCTCGCGCGGCTTCCACGGCTGAATGCCTTCTTCCAGATGCTTCGGATAATAACCGTAGCTGTCGGCCAAATAAGCGGCTTCGGCAGCGGCTAGGCCGAGTGTGCGATGGTCGGGATGGAATTCCCATTTTTTCCAGGCGTCCAGAGTGATCACCACATCGGGTTTTTCGTTCCGGATCAGGCGGAAGATGCGTTCCTTCAAGTCCGGCTGTTCGCTTAAGGTTCCGTCATCGAATCCGAGCTGGATCACTTGATTCACGCCCAGAATGCGGGCGGCATCCGCCATTTCCTTTTCGCGGGTCTGGGCTAATTGTTCCGGCTTCACTGACGTATCCTGCGTTCCCCGATTCCCGTTCGTCGCGATGGCGATGGTTACCGAATGGCCTTGTTCGGCCAGTTTGGCCAGCGTGCCGCCGCAGGATACTTCGTCATCGGGATGTGCCGTGATTACAAGTACGTTCCACTTTTCCATCTGAAACCCTCCAGTTCATTTAGGTTTTGAATCGTTATCCCTTTAACCCGCCTAGGGTAATTCCCTCGATAAACTGCTTTTGCAGCAGAAAAAAAATAAGGGTCATGGGCCATACGGCCAAGAGCATGCCTGCCATCAATACCGGATAATTTGTCGTAAACTGCCCCTGAAGGGAGGCAAGTCCGACGGCCAGCGTCATTTTGCCCATCGAATCGTTGACCACAAGCGGCCAGAGGAAGTCGTTCCACGACCATAGGGTGGAGATGATCGCCACGGAAATCAATCCCGGCTTTGCTAACGGGAGCATGATATTCCAGTAAATGCGGAAGGGATTGCACCCATCGATCCTGGCAGATTCCTCGAGTTCCGAAGGAAGCCCAAGAAAAAACTGACGCAGCAGAAAAGTGGAGTACGCGCTGAACATACCGGTTACGGTTATGGCTTTCAGGGAGTTCAGCCACCCCAAATCTTTCATTAATAAGTACTGGGGAATCAAAAAGACTTGGCCGGGCACCATCATAACCGATAAAACCAGCAAAAACAGCAGGGTTCTGCCGGGAAAATGAATCCTTGCAAAGGCGTAGGCGGCCAGGGAACTGATTAATAAACCGAACAGCACCTTGACGAGCGTCGTTACAACCGTATTCCAATAAAACGTCATAAAAGGAAGCAAGTCGGCTACCTTTTTGAAATTGTCCCAATGCAGCTTGCCCGGAAGAATCGTAATCGGGATCCGGGTAACTTCATCAGGAGCTTTTAAGGAAGTAAGGAGTGACCATAATACGGGGACAACCATAAGGAACGACCCGACCATGAGCACGATATGGATGATCATAGGCTGGAATCTTCGTTTCTGTTTTGCATGCGTGACTGTGGTCATCTTTGCGGCCCCTCCTTAATCATAATGCACCCATTTTTTCTGCAGTTTGAATTGGAGCGCCGTCACGATCAGGATAATGATAAATAATAGAACGGCAATTGAAGATGCATATCCCTTATCATTTTTAATAAAAGCTTGTTGATAGAACAAGTAGACAACCGTATTGACATGATCGATGGCTACTGTGCCGACCATCATATAAATGAGATCGAATACCTGCATGGCTCCGATGAGCGAAGTAACTGATACGAAAAACAAGGTCGGCGTAATCAGAGGGAGCGTTATCCGGAAAAATCGGGACACTCGGCCTGCTCCTTCGATGGAAGCCGCTTCATAAAGCATAGGGGAAATTCCCTTAATTCCCGATATGATAATGATGGCTTGAAGACCAACCGCTCCCCATACAGCTACGCCTACGACGGAGATGAGAACGGTTCGGGAATCCGTCAGCCAGCTAACGCCGTGAATCGAAAGCAGCTTCAGGCCGGCGTTCAGCAGCCCGTAATCGCCATTTAATATCCATTTCCAAGACATGGCGATGGCAGCCGGCATCAACACGGACGGCAGGAAAAAAATAGTCCTATACACCGATATGCCGCGCACTTTGCTGCTCAGCAGAACACCCGCCAAGGTGGACAGAATGACAATCGCAGGCACATAGATGATCACGTATTGAAGCGTGTGCAGAAGGGAATGGTATACGGCCGTATCACGGATCAGCCTGATGTAATTGCTCAGACCTGTCCAATGATAATTGCCAAAATCGCTCCATTCCGTGAAGGATAAATAAATGGTCCGCAGTACCGGCCATATGAACAACGCGCTCATGCCGAACAGAAGGGGAAATACCATGGCGTATCCCCACCCATATTCCCTTCTCTTCAGCTTTGAACGCTTGGCGTTGATAGAGGATGGTTGTTTTGCATTCATCACATGAGTTTCCCTCCGATGCAATGACGTTTATGGATTGGATGCGATGGCTTCGTTCACGGCCTTGGCATACGCTTTGGCGGCTTCCTCAGGAGTGGATTCACCTGTATAAGCACTTTTCAGGTACTCTTCTTCCAAACCGTCGAGCTTGGCATTTTGCGGTCCGCGCGGTAATGCTTTTGCAGCGTTAGCCATATCCAGCAAGTTCTGCAGGTGGAACTGGGGTACCGATTTGAGCCACAATTCCTGTCCGCCATGAAATGCAGGCAGTGCGGTTCCGTCTTCCCCTTGGATATCGGCAGATTCTTTGGAACCCAGGAAATCAAGGAATTCGATGACTTCTTTAGGATGCTTCGTATTAGCTGCACCTACATTAGCCAGCCCATGAATGACGCTTGTTCTCAACTTATCTTTAGGTAGAAGAGCAACATCGACATTGTTCTTGGCATACTCATTGGTGGCAAAATCTTTGACATTCCAAGATCCATCTATCAGCATGGCTACTTTTCCGGATTTAAACAAATCTTTGGGCGACGTATCCGTCATTTGGGCAAGCGTTGGAGAAACCTTATACTTGTGAATCAGATCGGTCTGAAGCTGGAGGCCGCGAATGCTCTCCGGAGAATCGTACAAGGATTTCTTTCCGTCATCCGTATAGAATCCACCCCCGGCCTCAAGTATAGTATTGTAATATCCTGTTTGTCCCTGGAACTGAGCGGGAAGCCCCCATATGCCATTGGCCGGATCAGTTAATTTCTGCGCGGCCTCGACAGCCTTGTTCCAATCCCATGTTTCATCCGGATAAGGGATGCCTGCTTGATCAAATAAACTTTTGTTGTACCATAAACCGATAGCGTCCATGTCTTTGGGTACCCCGTAATGTTTGCCATCGTATGTATAGATGTCGACGAGGCCCTGAGGATAATTTCCGAAATCGAGGCTTGTGTCTTTCGCGTAGTCATCCAGATTCAGCAGTTGATTGTTGGATGCATACTTCGGCAAACTTGCTCCGTTAATCCAAAATACATCGGGGAGGTTGCCTCCGGTAGCTGCCGTTTCCAATTTGGTCCAGTATTCATTCCATGGGGTTAACTTGATCTCAACATGGATATCCGGATGCTGTTCCTCGAATTTCGCGATAATTTTCTCCATGGCCGGCTGTTGGACTTGATCCCACAGTCCGTATGTCAGCGTGACATTGCCGGAGGCGGACTCTGATTCGTTGGACGAATCGCTGGCTGAATTTCCGGCTCCGCACCCGGAAAGAAGAAGTGTGAGCATAACCGTAAAAATGAGGATGGATGCATAAATTTTGTTCATATCCGTTTGTCACTCCCCTATGAATTAAATAGAATAAATCCGTGTAAACCACTAGGATTTAATGATATTTAATATCTTAGGATAATCTATCGTGATTTTCAAATGATTCCTTGCGTGAAACATTAGATATTTTTACCTTTTGCTAATTTATTTTTTTGAAGAATATAGCATTGGAAATTGAGGGAAGCCTCTTCAATTGGTTGTTAAGAGTGCTTGATTTTAAAAGAATAAGACCAAGACTGCCAGTACGGCGGTCTTTTTCTATATGCGCATGAACGGTGTAGGATTATAGTTATAACTAAGCCCTATCATATAAAAGATCATGCTTGAATAGGAGGGAAACGCATGGCATCCGGTACGGAGACAGGCACATACGGCTTTCGTTTCACGGCGCCTTCGCACTTGGCGCTGTGCGAATTGTTTGCGGTCGGGCGGGACGAGATCAGGCACCCGTCGTACCGATGGGACGGGGAGGAGCGGAAAGACGGTCCGCTGCTGCTGTTCCAGTATACACTGGAGGGTGAGGGCATGTTCGAGTCGGGGACGGAGACGTACCGGATCGATCAGGGACGGGCGATCATGACCGAGATCCCGGGTGATCACCGCTACTATTTTCCGGCGGACGGGTCGCACTGGTCCTTCGTGTTTATTTTGATACGCCCATCGCTTATCCTGCCGAATTGGGAGGAAGCAAAGCTGCGGTTGGGAGAGGCGCCCTACTTGCCGCCCACAAGCCGGCCTGTCCGCGCGCTGCTGGAGATTTGGGATCAGGCGGGCCACGGCCGGATTACCGACCCTTACACGGCCTCTTCCTGTGTATACTCTTTCATTTCGGAGCTGTGCCGGTATGCGGTAGCGCCGCATGACGAGCGACGGAACTGGCCGGAGAAAGTGCGCCAGGCCGCCGAGTATATGGATGCGAATTACCGCTCGATGATCAGCCTGGACCAGCTGTCGGACCGGCTCGGGTGGTCCAAATACCATTTGCTGCGCACGTTTGCGGCCGCGGTCGGCCAGACGCCGAGCGAATATTTAAACCGGGTCCGCATTGAACAAGCGATGCGGCTGCTCCGGCAGACGGATATGAGCGTTGAACAGATCGCGGAGCAGGTCGGATATTCCGGCGGCAGTTACCTGATCAAGGTGTTCCGCAAGATGACCGGGCTGACACCCGGGGGCTTCCGCTCCGAAGAGGGGCAGCTGACGTTCAGCCGGATGTTTTTTGAAGATTATAACGTCGACAGACGTTTTTCTGATTAGGCGGCTATTAAACCGCAATATTTTGCTGTAATAGAAGAAAGATTACTATGGAATCGTTGTTCTTCCCAGACGTAATATAGGAGGCGTAAAAGCAATTTTATTATACGAAATCAATTCGGGAGGAACGTCATGCAGCATCATTCGTTTGCACCAACACCCCCTATGGGATGGAACAGCTGGGATTGTTACGGCGCAACCGTTACGGAAGCGGAAGTTCGGGGCAATGCCGAATATATGGGGCATCATTTAAAGGATTACGGCTGGCAATACATTGTCGTCGATATTCAGTGGTACGAGCCGGGAGCGGTCTCAGACCTGTACAGGCCCTTCGTCCGGCTGGAAACCGACGGCTACTCGCGCCTCATTCCAGCAGTGAACCGCTTTCCGTCTGCGGAGGGAGGCCAGGGCTTCAAGCCGCTGGCGGATTACGTACATAGCCTTGGACTAAAATTCGGCATCCATATCATGCGCGGCATTCCACGGCAGGCCGTACATGATAATACGCCGATCAAGGGCACGAACGTTACGGCTCGGGATATCGCCCATACCTGTTCTTTCTGCGGGTGGAACACGGACATGTACGGCGTCGACGCGGGCAAGAAAGGGGCTCAGGAATACTATAATTCCTTGTTTGAACTGTACGCCGAATGGGGCGTCGATTACGTCAAGGTGGACGACATTGCGGATTCTTGGCTGCACGGAGGGCCGCATTTGGCGGAAATTGAGCTGATCCGCAAGGCGATCGACCATGCCGGCCGGCCGATGGTGCTGAGCCTGTCGCCCGGGCCCGCACCTGTGAAGCAGGCCGATTTCCTTGAAGCCAATGCCAACATGTGGCGGATGACCGACGATTTCTGGGACCGCTGGCCGCTGCTGCTTGATATGTTCGACCGCTGCGAGACCTGGCAGGGTCGGCCGAAGCCCGGCTGCTGGCCGGATTGCGACATGCTCCCGCTGGGCCGCATCGGCGTCCGGTGCAGTCATCCCGACCGGATGACGAACTTTACGCGTGACGAGCAGCTGACGATGATGACGCTGTGGATGATCTTCCGCTCGCCGCTTATGTTCGGCGGGGAGATGCGCGACAACGACGAGTGGACGTTATCGCTGCTGACGAACCGGGACGTGCTGGACATGCATCAGCACAGCTTCGGCGCCCGCCAGGTGAGCCGGAGCGAAGGCCGAGTGATATGGACTGCTGAGGGTCCTCACGGCGAGCGTTACGCCGCGCTGTTCAATACCGGCGAGGAGGCTGCCGAAGTTTCCGTATCGCTGGCTGAGCTGGGCATTTCCGGCTCGGCGCATGCGCGAAATTTGTGGACCGGAGAGGAGCGCAGGGAACTGGGCGGCACATTGGCTTCTGCCGTTCCGCCGCATGGAGCCGCTTTGTTCCGGCTTATAGCGGAATAACAACACTTTTGTTGATGCAGACATATCAGAGGAAGTCTATCTTTTATAGATAGGCTTCCTTTTTGTTAAGATGATCAAATTCATAAAGCTCTGTACGGCCCTGGCTGCCCGATGTGACGATATATCAATTAGATGTTGGTATAGATCATTGTTTAAATCAGGGGAGTCATTTACAATTTTTTTAAATTTAGTGCAAGTCATATAGAGATACAATGATATCTCGAGAGATGTATGGAGGTGTTCCGCATAAAGGATGAGACCATTTTGATAGGAGAAATCGACGGGGTCAGAGCGTTTCTTGCTTATTATTGAAAGCGTTTTCGAATGATTGGCTGGGAGTGGATATTGTGGTCCCCCGTCAAATCTACGAATCTTTAGGGAAGGTGACACAATGCGCATACGAGAGTACAGCACGAAAGGCATATCTTTTAGGAAATTCCTCTACATACTTCCGTTCATGCTTTTGCTTGCTGTCTTTGCCTACTATCCGCTATACGGATGGGTCTATGCATTCTTCGACTACTCGCCGCCGATTCCGTTGTCCCAATCTCCGTTTGTCGGTTTACAGTGGTTTCGTTCCTTGATCGAAAACCAGGTCAAGATCGACCAGCTGCTCCAGGTCATCAAGAACACGTTCGGGATGAGCGGATTGGGGCTGCTGTTCTCCTGGCTCCCCATGATTTTTGCCATATTCCTGAACGAAATGAAGGCCGTGCGGTTCCGGAAGTTTGTGCAGACGGTAACGACCCTGCCGAATTTTATCAGTTGGGTACTGGTATATTCTTTGGCGTTTTCCATGTTTTCCAGCGAAGGCATCGTCAACGGTCTGTTGAAGCAGCTGGGACTGATCGATTCCCCGATTTTATTCCTTCAGAACTCCGATCATGTCTGGATCACCATGTGGTTGTGGACGATCTGGAAAACGTTAGGCTGGTCCGCCATCTTGTACATAGCGGCGATTACGGGAATTGATGATTCCCTTTATGAGGCGGCCCATGTGGACGGGGCAACGAGAATGCAGGTGATATGGAACGTCATCCTGCCGAGCATGCTCCCGACGTATTTTGTTCTGCTGATGCTGCAGATCGCCAGCTTTCTGAATAATGGCTTGGAGCAATATTTCGTTTTCCAGAATGCATTCAACAAGGAAAATATACAAGTTCTGGACCTGTATGTTTATAACCTGGCGATGGGGGGCGGCAGCTACTCCGTATCGGTCGCAATCAGTATGCTGAAAAGTTTGATTAGTGTTGTTCTTCTCTTTTCGGTAAACGGATTCTCCAAATTGTTAAGAGGAGAGAGTATCGTATGAGAAAAGCAGTTCAGGTAAGCCCGACCGACAAAATGATCACCGTATTGATCTACGTCCTTTTTTCCCTGTTTGCTTGCGTGTGCGTCTATCCGTTTTACTCCATCATCATTAATACGATAAGCGCAAACGATATCAGTGCCCGGGGGGACGTCGTCTTTTATCCGCGGCACATCCATTTCCAGAACTATTTGGACGTTTTTAAAATACCGGGATTGGGGAATGCGGCTTTGATCTCCCTGGGCAGAACCGTGATCGGAACCCTGCTGACGGTAGGGGCCTCCGCCTTTTTGGGATTCATGTTCTCCCAAGAGGATATGTGGGGAAGAAGATTCTGGTACCGGTTCACCGTGATCACCATGTTCTTTAACGCCGGCATTATTCCGTGGTATCTCACCATGCGCTCCCTGCATTTGACCAACAATTTTTTGGCATACATTCTGCCGACGATCGTCGCCCCGTTCTTCATCATTCTGGTCAAGACCTTCGTGGAATCGACGCCGAAGGAATTGCAGCAGGCGGCAAGCATCGACGGAGCGGGAACGATGATGATCTTCTTCAGGATCATATTGCCGATAAGCAAGCCGATCTTGGCGACCGTCGCGATATTCACTGCAGTGGATCAGTGGAACTCTTTTCAGGATACGCTGCTGCTCGTTACGGACAGTAAATTATACACGCTGCAATTTATTCTCTATAACTATATCAATCAGGCGAGCTCATTATCTACCATGGTTAACCTGCAAAATGCCGGTTCGACGGCCATAGCCAGTCTAGCCACAGAGCAAACCACGACTTCCATTCGCATGACCGTTACCATTATCGTCGTTGCCCCTATATTGCTCGTCTACCCGATCTTCCAGAGGTTTTTCGTCAAGGGAATTATGATCGGGGCGGTCAAAGGTTGATTTTCACTTGATATTAAAATGGATTTAGGAGGATGGCCAATGAGTAAAAGCAGGAAAGCAGCAAAAAAATCGGTCATGCTATTGTTCGCTTGCCTCTTCATCGCCTCGGTCGGGCTGGCCGGCTGTGGTAGCGCATCCAATGAGGAGTCGGGTACCGATACAAAGACTTCCCAGAATAACACAGCCATCGATCACAGCAAGCCGCTGACGATTACGGTGTTCGATAACGCGGCGAATTACCAGGGCGAGCAGACCGGATGGTATGGCAAGCTGCTTAAAGACAAGTTTAATCTGACGCTGAACATACTTGCTCCGCAGGTTGCCGGGGACCAGTTATACAAGACGAGATCCGCAGCAGGAAATTTGGGGGATCTCCTGATCATCGACAACAGTCAGCTGGAAGAACTCATCCCGGCCGGTCTGATTATGGACTTGACGGATAGGGTCAAGAACACCAAGTACTTGTCCCAGTATGTGGATAATCACTTCAAACCTTTTAACAAGGCATTTGATAAAGTGAATCCGGACGGCAAAATTTACGCGTTACCGACGTTTACAGCCGATACTTCGCCAACAACCTTCTCGGAAGACCAGCCTTATTCCAGCCCCATTTTGCCCTGGGATTATTACAAGGGGGTAGGGGCACCCAAGCTGAACAATCTGACCGACCTCCTGAATGTACTGAAAAAAATGCAGGAGAAGTATCCCAAGACTCCGGACGGTAAACCGATCGTTCCGATCACCCTGTGGAAGGATTGGGATGGCGGAGGGATGGAGAACGTACGCTGGCTGAGCAACTGGTACGGCTATGAGCAGCCCGACGGAACGACAACCTTACAGCTGAATGCAAAAGGCGATATCGTTCCGCTCATCGATGACAACAGTATGTACAAAAAGATTTTGCAATTTTATTTTACGGCCAATCAAATGGGGTTAATCGATCCCGATTCCGCGTCGCAGGATTGGAACAAAGTCTCCGAAAAACTGACCAACAAACAGGTGCTCCTCTTATGGTATTCCTGGCAGAGAGGGTTCTACAATTCCATTGAAAGGGGCAAAAACGGCGACGGCTATGTTTCAGTCCCGATCGCGGATTCCCGGATCATTCAGTCCAGTGATGCCTATTACGGCAACGGCAGGGTTTTTGCCATCGGTTCAAAGGCCAAAAATCCCGAAAGGATTATGGAATTCCTGGATTGGTCGGTTTCTCCCGAGGGCCTGCGCTACTACACGAACGGCTTTGAAGGGTTCAATTACGAAAAGACGGATGACGGGAAGTTTAAGCTGACCGAAACAGGGCAAACCGCTTTCCAGAAGAACACCCCCGTACCGGATCAATATGGAGGCGGCGGATACCAGGACGGACAGAGCAAGATCAACAGCATGATCATGAGCGATTTTGTCAAGGACCCGGACACTGGCGAATTTTATAACAGCAATTACTGGAGTTCCACTATAGAAGCGAACAAGACCGCCCTGACCACGGACTGGCAAAAAAACTATAACGCAACAAACGCAACAGACTACTATTTGAAAAATAAGATGATCGACATCGTGCCGAACATCAATACAAGCTTCGGCGTCGACTCGTCGGATATCAAAAATAAACGCAGCCAGATTTCGGACTATGTAAAAAATGCATCATGGAAAATGGTGTTTGCGAAGGATCAGGCGGAGTTTGACCAGCTGTGGGCAAAGATGAAAACCGATGTGGCAGGTCTCGGCTGGAATGACGTACTTGCTGCGGATACGGCAAAAGCTCAAAAAATCGTTCAAATGCGTTCCGAGGCATCGGCCGGCAAATGAGAGCAGCGGCTGTGAAGGCCGGTGAATTCTAATGATGAAGGGAGACGTTACACATGCTTCGAATCGTACAAGTTGAAAACGGGTTGGTGCAGGGACTGCCGGCAGCCGACCCCCGAATCACCAGTTTTAAAGGAATCCCATTCGCCGCTCCGCCCGTAGGCGACAACCGGTGGCGTGCCCCGCAGCCTGCCCAGGACTGGGATGGCGTGCTTAAGGCGTACGAATTCGCGCCGATCTCGATGCAGGTAAGGCAGGAGATCGACGAAAACAATATCTATACCCGGGAATGGGCCGTGGAACCGGACATTGCCATGGACGAGGACTGTCTCTACCTGAACGTATGGACCCCGGCCAAACGTACCGATGAGAAGCTGCCGGTCTATGTATGGTATTTTGGCGGAGGTCTTCAGGTCGGCCATACGGCTGAAATGGAGTTCGACGGTGAACGCATCGCCAGAAGAGGGATCGTGGTCGTCACGATCAACTACCGCCTCAATGTGTTCGGATTTTTATGCCATCCCGAAATTACGGCGGAAGCGCCCGAAGCTCCGGCTAACTTCGGCAATCTCGATCAGCAGGCGGCCACCAGATGGGTCAAGCGCAATATCGCGGCTTTCGGCGGCGACCCGGACAACATCACGATCGGCGGTCAGTCCGCCGGCGGCGGCAGCGTGATGACCCAGCTGACCTCGCCTCAGAATGAGGGGCTTTTTCAGAAGGCGATCATTCAAAGCGGAATCTATACGAAGCTGTATCCGGGGACTCGCGTGCCTCCGCTTCGGAGTCAGTTGGCTGAGGCCGAACAGGATGGCGTGAAATTTTTTGAGTACCTTGGCGTATCTTCACTTGCGGAAGCCCGGCAGCTGGATGCCGTCACTCTCCGCGACAAGGCTGTGCAGTACAAGGGATTCTGGGGCACCGTCGCAGATCAGGTGTTCAGCGTAGGCAGCCCGTTTGAATTGTTTCTTGAAAACAAGCGCTGGAAGGTGCCGGTCATGTTTGGCCACACGTCCTCCGAATTTTTCAGCGTTCCGGACGTCCATACGCCTGAAGAATTCAAGAAGCTGGCCGAGGACATGTTCGGAGACGACGCAGAGGCGTTCCTGAAGCTGTGTGGCGCACCATCGGCCAACGTGGAGGAGAGCCGGCAGAAGGCTGCGGTGAGCGGCATCGAATATGCGATCCGCATCGCCGCACAGGCCAATGCCGAGACCGGCGCCGGTACCCCATTGTACTATTACAATTTTGATGCCGAGATCCCCGGCTGGGATCATCCGGGCACCTTCCACTCGGTAGATCTCTGGTTTTTCTTCGAAACGCTGGCTAAATGCTGGCGGCCGTTTGTCGGCAAGCATTACGATTTGGCCCGCCAGATGTGTAATTACTGGGCGAACTTCATCCGTAACGGTGATCCGAACGGGCTGGATGCAACGGGAGAGGAACTGCCGCGATGGGAGCCTTATACCCCGGAAGCCCCCTATGGAATGCTCTTTGCTGATCAGGCCGAATTTTCCCAAGAGCAGCCGAGCGAGATCATGAAATTTCTGGTGCGCCAATATTTCAAGAAGAACAGACCCGTCTTGCAACCAGAGGCTTAGCATGGCGTGATATGGATATCAAGCTTGTTATGCTCCTGGAATTTTCTTGGCGAATAGCCTGTCATCTGTTTGAACTGTCTGCAGAAGTGCTCCACATTTTGATACCCGCATCGGGAGGCGACTTCAGCAACGTTTTGGGTGCTGTGAATTAAATATTCTTTGGCCAACCGGATTCGGCTATTGATGACGTCCTCCATGCAGGTGACCTTAAAGGTTTTTTTGTAGATGCTCTGCAGGTAGCCTGGGCTGATTCCGAGATATTCGGCCATTTTCGCAATCGTCCAGTAATCGCCCGGATCGTTCTGGATCGCGGTTCGAAGCTTCAACAAGTTATAATACTGAGGCGTAATCGGTTCATGAAAATAAGATTCCAACAGCTTGTTGAACAGCGTCCGCAGCAAGCAGTCGATGGACGAAGCCCTGTAATCCCGATGAAAGTTGTGTTCGATGGTCAACAGTTCAAACAGCTTGCGGCAGTAGTCCGGATCATCCAGGGAAAAGGGGATTCCGAGCGGCAGCGGCGATTCCGTAATATAGGGTTCATTGGATTCAAAGCGGATCCAGTCATTGATGAATTGATCGGCGCAGGCCCGATAATACACTTTCTGCTGCGGGCGGTAGAGGATAACGCTGTGCGTAGGATATTCCTTCAGCGCACCATTGACCCAGAACTGCGCGGGAGTCTTGGTGATGACAAGAAGCCAGTGATGACCCACGGGAACATCGATCACAAAGTTGCTTGGGTGCGTCGTGTTATACTCAACAAAATGAATATGGGCCATCCTTATCCCTCCTTGGAATGATGTCTCTACTATACTATAACAAGGAAAATATGAACGAAACCCTATGAGTTCTACCTTAGCATCTGGAAATATGTTCAGTGACCGGGTCATGAGATGATCCACCGTTTACAAGCGCCCCGCGGCTGCCGTCAATTTGCCGCGGGGCGCTTGTTTGTGTCAAACCTTGGGCGACTATATTTTTAGGGGGAACATCTTGAGTTTGTGAATTGTAAGCGATTTCTAGAAAGATATAATTTAGTTATCACCGGGTGAAAATATGTGACAATAGATGAAAAAGGGGAGGGCACAAAGAAATGCGCAAAAAGGTAAAACGTTCACTCATCGTTTTGTGTATCGGCATGATTTCTACGGCACTGCTGCTATCTGGCTGCAGCGGATCAGGAAAAACGAGCGGCGGGGGATCGACGGCGGCGGAATCCGGCGGGGACGATACGAAACCGATCACGCTGTCCGTATTTTTGGATAGCCCAGGTCAACAGCCTACGGCCGACAACAAGATCTATAAATTGATTAAAGAAAAGACAGGTGTTAGCCTGAATATGGAATTTCTGGTCGGGGACCTGCAGCAGAAGCTGGGCGTCATGATCGCAGGCGGTGACTACCCGGATCTCATCTCGGGCAATGACAAACTGATCAATGCGGGGGCGTATATTCCGCTGGAAGATTTGATCGAGAAATACGCACCGAATCTGAAGAAACATTATGCCGAAGTATGGAACCAAATGAAAGATCCGAAGGATGGACATATTTACGTACTCCCAAACTACGGCGTGTACACTGGTTCGGTTCACGATACGACCTATCAAGGACCGGGGTTCTATTTGCAAAAAGATGTTTTGAAAGAAATGGGCTACCCTACGCCGAAAACATTGGAAGAGTACTTTGATATTATCGCGAAATATAAGGCAAAGCATCCGGATATGATCGGATTTGAAACCCTGAATTTTGACTGGAGGGTATTTCCGCTCCAGAACGCGCCGGAGCATTTATCCGGTCACCCTAATGACGGCGGCGTAATCGTGGACAACAACAAAGCGCAAATCTTTGCGGATAAAGATATTGCGAAAACCTACTACAAGAAGCTGAATGAAGTGAACGCGCAGGGCTTGCTGGATAAAGAAGCCTTCGTGCAGAACTATGACCAGTACCTGGCCAAAATCGCCAGCGGGCGAGTGATCGGCATGTTCGATCAGCATTGGAACTTCCAAGATGGTGAGAATTCCCTGATTTCCCAAGGGAAAATTGGAAGCACTTACGTCGGCTTTCCGCTCATGTATCCCGGCGCAAAGGAATATTACCGTGATCGTGGAGGCGTGAACCTCAATCGTGGATTTGGTATTTCCGTGAAAGCCAAAGATCCGGTCCGGATCATCAAGTTTATGGATGCATTGATGACAGAGGATTGGCAGAAGACGCTCCAGTGGGGAATCAAGGGAGAAGATTACGAGGTAAAAGACGACGGCACGTTCTACCGGACTCCGGAGCAGCGGGCCAATGCGGACAATAATACCTGGAAGTTAGCCAACAGGGCGGATTCGTTCTTTGGTTACATGCCCAAAATGCAAGGTTCGTACAGCGATGGCAACGCAACGGATCCCGGAACCCAGCCGCAGGAATTTTACGATAGCTTGAAGCCTTACGACCAAGAAATTCTGAAAGCGTATCATCATAAAACCTGGGCGGAATTTTTCAAGGAGCCCGGCCCGAACCCGGTATATTTCCCGGCTTATTCCATCATTCTGGAGGACGGCTCTGCCGCTCAACTGGCCAGCACCAAATTAAACGACCTATCGGTCAAATATCTGCCGAAAGCGATTATGGCTTCCCCGTCGGAATTTGATAGTGTATGGCAGGATTATGTGAATCAGATCCACAAGCTGGATATTAAGGCTTACGAAGACCGCATAAATGAACAAATTCAATGGCGGATTAAGAACTGGAGCAGCAAGTAAGAGCTGTAGAAATCCAAACGGGGCGGGGAATTCATTCCCCGCCCCGTATTGGAAATGTCATACGGAAGGGGAACAACGAGATGTCTGAGATCTTGCTGACCGGGGAGGTCAAAACCAAGAAGAAACGGAGAGTAGACCCGGAAATTGGCGTCAGCCTGAGCTGGAAAACTCTGAAAGCCCAAAAACAGTTGATATTCATGTCGGTTCCAATTGCCATTTATTTGATCATTTTTTCATATGTCCCCGTCTGGGGATGGCTGATGGCTTTTCAAAACTATCGTCCGGCCCTGTCCTTCTGGAAACAGGATTGGGTTGGACTGCAGCAGTTCCGCTTTCTTTTTCAGGACGATGCCTTCCTGGGAGTGCTGCGAAATACGATTGCCATGAGTTTTATCAACCTGGTTTTGGGTTTTGTAACGGCGATTGCTTTGGCGCTGCTGCTGAACGAAATCAAGGTGCGGTTCTTTAAAAGGACGGTACAAACCATATCCTATCTCCCGCATTTTCTGTCATGGGTGATCGCGGCCGGCATCGTGGCGACTTCATTGTCTGTGGATGACGGCATCGTCAACACGGTGCTCATGAAGCTGCATTTGATCGATCAGCCCGTGATGTGGCTGAGTAAAGGACACTATTTTTGGGGGATCGTCGGGCTGTCGAACGTTTGGAAAGAGGTTGGCTGGAATACGATCATCTATTTGGCTGCCATTACCTCGATCGATCCGTCCCTGTACGAAGCTGCTTCCATCGACGGTGCAGGCAGGTTTCATAAAATGAGGTATGTGACGCTCCCTGGGATCAAGTCCACTTTTATCATTCTGCTCATTATGAATATCGGGCATATCCTGGATGCAGGATTTGAGGTTCAGTATTTGCTGGGAAACGGCCTGGTCGTGGACTGGTCGCAAACGATTGATATTTTCGTGCTGAAGTACGGGATATCGATGGGGAATTATTCTCTTGCCACGGCAGCAGGCATATTTAAAACGATCGTGAGCGTCATACTCGTATTTATTGCGAATTCCATCGCAAAGCGTCTTGGCGAAGAACGATTGGTATAGAGGAGGACGGGGAAATGAAAACAGAAGTCAAGAGTCAGTTTCGCCTGGAACCCGTCGTTTTCCATACGCTGAATACCCTGTTTATGCTGATTGTCGTCATTGTCACACTGTACCCTTTCCTTCATACGCTGGCAATTTCGTTGAATGACGGAAGCGATTCGCTGAAGGGGGGCGTGTACGTTTGGCCCCACACATGGACCCTGCAAAATTATAAAGCGGTATTCGTATCGGGCACGATCTATCACGCCGCGTTCATTTCTGTGTCCCGTACCGTCATTTCGACCGTGCTCGGCGTATTTCTGACGACCATGCTGGCTTATACCTTGGCCCAGCCTCACTATATTTTTCGCAAAAAAATAAGCATGCTGTTTATATTGACGATGTACTTCAACGCAGGCTTGATTCCCAACTATTTTTTGATCAAAGACCTGGGTTTGCGGAACAGCTTCTGGGTCTATATCCTGCCGGGTTTGGTCAGCGCATTTAACCTGATCGTGATCCGAACGTACATCAGGTCGCTCCCGGGAAGCCTGGTTGAATCCGCTAAAATTGACGGAGCCGGTGATTTCCGGATTTTCTGGCGGATCGTATTTCCGCTGTGTACACCCGTCCTTGCGACCATTGCCTTGTTCATCGCCGTGGGCTCCTGGAATTCCTGGTTCGACACGTTCCTGTACGCTTCTTCCGATCAGAACCTTAGTTCACTGCAATACGAAATGATGAAGCTGCTTGGATCGACCATGAGCACGAATAACGATCCGTCCATGATGGCAGGGGCTAATACTAACCAAACCCAGGCCATGGTAACGCCGGCGTCCATTCAGGCTGCAATCACGATCGTGACCGCGATGCCGATATTATTCGTTTATCCTTTTTTGCAAAGGTACTTTGTGGTAGGCTTGAACTTGGGAAGTGTCAAAGAATAAAAAAATTTTCGGGTGCTCGTTTCAGACGAGAACAGTACCGTTCCGGCAGCCTGCCGGAACGGTTTCTCCTATTCCATGGATGCATGATGAAGCAAATTCAATCGGTGGAGCGGTGATGCCAAATGCTTAAAGTCTTACTTGCCGACGACGAACCCTTGATGCTGGAAGGTCTGTGTTTTTTGGTCGACTGGACCGAATTGGGCTTTGAGATTTGTGGTACGGCCATGGATGGGGATGACGCCTTGCAGCTAATCCAAAGTCTCAATCCCGATTTGGTCATTACGGATGTTCGTATGCCCGTCATTGATGGATTAGAGCTGATTAAGCAGGTGCAGGGCGGGTCTCTCCAACCGAAATTTATTATTATAAGCGGATATGCTGATTTTCAATATGCCAAGACAGCCATTCAATATGGCGTTTGCAACTATCTGACCAAGCCTCTGGATGAGGGCGAGTTGGAATCGGCCGTGAAAAACATAGCTTCAGAGATCCGGTCCGAGCGGAAATCGGATGCGTACCGCAGAGCCGAGACTGCCTATGTCCAAACAGAACTGCTCTCGCAGCTTCTCACAAGAGAATACGCTCCGCAAGAGCTGGAGCAGGCGGTTAGGCAGCTCCCCATCGGCGATGATTCGCGGATTCGCTGTATGCTCGTGTATGGAGCTACTTTGGAGCACGGAAATGTTCGCGGCTGTCGGCTGCTGGATCGGCTGAGCCGTCTGGCCGAACAGCAAATAGAGCATATTACCGTGCTTCCTTTCGTGATCGGGCAGGACAAGCACGGCTACGTATTGATATCCGGCCCCGACGGACCGGATTTGACTTCCCTTCTTATTACTCGGTTCATCCGATGCATTAGAAACGATTATGAGGAGAATGTCACCTTCTCGGTGAGCGATGAGCATAGAGGACCGTATTCCCTCAACACAGTTTTCCAAGAAGCCGTTGCCGCTGGGGTTTCCCGTCTCGATAATCGTCATCAAGAGGTTTACTATTATGAGAAGGAGAATCTGGAACAGCAGCTCCTTCTTCCCTCTGCGTTTATGAAATCGCTCACAAAGGCGGTTGTGGCAGGCAAGGTGGATGAGCTGCCCGGTCGTGTGCGCGAGTTTTTCGCCGTCATTTCGGGAGACCACGCTTCAAAACCGTGGATCAGCGCTTATGCAGCCAATATCAAGGTTGAACTCCTCCATGAAATCGGGAGAAGGGGAGGCAGCACAGCGGACTGGGAGAAGAGATGGTTTACTGGCTCACCGGCGTTGACGATGCAAAGCGACCTTGAAAAACAAACCCTAACCGAGCTTCGCGATGCGGCGGAGTGGTTTGCTGAAGAAGATGGGGTTCAGACGGATCAAAACATATCGAAAGCGATAGAATTCATCCGTGATCATTATCCCGAGAAACTGAAGCTGCAGGATATCGCCGAGGTTCTGCATGTCAATGCGGCCTATCTGGGACAGCGCTTCAAGAAGAAACTCGGCATTTCCTTTAACGAATATTATCATGCCGTGCGGATTGAAGAAGCTATGAAGCTTCTTCGGCGAACCGACTTGAACATTTGCGAGATTGCGGCTCGGGTCGGTTATGCCGATACCGATCAGTTTACGGCCAAATTTAAAGCCATCAACGGCATATCCCCTTCGGTTTATAAGAAGGGTTGAAAATATGATGCAGGAGACAGGTGCATGAACGTGAAGTGGAAGACCTCAGCTCTCATGGACGATATCCCTTTAAGATACAAGTTTTTAATCATCCTGCTCGGTGTGCTTATTCCGATCATCAGCATCAATACACTGTTCTATTTGCAGACCAGCAAAAATGCCGAAACCCGCGAACAGGAAAATCTGCAAATTTCGGTAGAGCGGGCGGGCTATGATTTTATGCAGATGGTTAATGAATGCGTTGCCATCGGCAACACGGTAGCTGCGGACCGGACGTTGAATGAAATGCTGGATTATAACTATGCGGATTATGATGAGTACTATGAAAATTACGACAATATATTAAGAGATCGGCTGCGTCAGTACAGTAACCTGCATTCCTATATTTTATGGCTTGGCGTATATACGACGAATCCGACCATTCAAAGCGGCAACAGCTATTTTGTCTTGCAAGACAGCGATAAGAACAGCGAGTGGTATCAAAAAATCGCCGGGAGCAAGGAAAAAGTGCTGCTCACTTCGTATTTGGATACGAACCCGATGTACCCGAATCAAAAGAAGGTATACATCAGCATTATTCGGAAAATGGACAATTACCCCGGACTATTAAAGCATACGAAGTATCTGCGGATCGATTTGAGATTGGACAGTCTGAAGGAATTGTTCGCCAAGGAACGGGATTATATGACATTAAAGCTGGTCGATGACAAACACAGAATCGTTCTGGCATCCGACCAGTCGCATGATGCTACGGATGACAGTCAACTGTTGACCTTTCCTATTGAGAGCGGAGTTGCCGGAGATGGGGCGATAAAGGATATTATCAGGCCATTAGGACCGGCAAATTATACACAGGGCTGGAATCTGGTCGGAACGCCCGAAAGGAAAAATATCAACGGTGAGCTTCGTCATATCCTTCGTTTTATCCTGATCTTGGCTCTGATCACCACGCTGATCCCGGCCATCTTGTTTGTAGTCATTCTGCGTTCCTATAATCTAAGAGTAAAGCAGCTGTACAAGCACATGAAACTTGTGAATTATGAGCGTTTCGAAACGATTCATATGTACGAAGGCAAAGACGAAATCGGCGGACTCCTGCGGAGCTTTAACATGATGACCGAAAAAATCCGCAATTTGATCAACGACGTCTACAAGCTGGAAATCCAGAAGAAGGATCTCGAGCTGGAACGGGTCAGGGCGGAATTGAACTATTTGCAAAGCCAGGTGGACCCCCACTTTTTATTTAATACATTAAATGCGGTGCTGGTCATCTGCAAAAAATACAAGTACGAGCAGGTGACCGATATTATTCGTAATCTGGCCCAGATCCTGCGCAGACTATTAAGCTGGAAAGATGACCTGGTGACGATTGAGGAGGAGGTGATGTTCATTGAAATGTACCTCCAGATCGAAAAATTCCGGTTCCAGGACCGGTTTTCCTATGAGCTGGACGTTGATCCCGGCCTGATGAAGTACCGGATCCCTAAAATGAGCATCCAAGCGCTCGTGGAAAACTCCTGCAAGCATGGACTCCAATCGGTCAAAGGAGCACGGTTGATCCGGATCGGGATCCATCGGTCCTATGAGGACCTTATCATTACCGTTGAAGACAACGGGATCGGCATGAACAAGGACAAGCTGGATTGGATCAACCGCAATCTTCATTCGGACGATGACACCGGAAAAAATATCGGACTGCGCAACGTGTATAAGCGTCTGAAAGTGTACTACGACGGTCAAGCCAAGCTTGTCATTGAAAGCGATCCATATGTACGTACGGCGATCGTAATCCAAATCCCGTTGAACCAGGTTCATGCACAAGCGGGAGGTGAAATTCATGTATAGCGTGCTTCTTGTTGATGACGAAGCGATTGCCCTCGAGGGGCTGAAGATGTTGAGCGATTGGGAAGGACTCGGTTTTCAAATCTGCGGAGCATGCGACGACGGCGAAGATGCCCTGTCTCTGATTATGGACACGCTGCCGGATTTGGTGGTCACCGATATTCGCATGCCGGGGATCGACGGACTGGAATTGATACGCCGAGTCGGTTCCATGGAACATTATGATCCGATCTTTGTCGTTCTCAGCGGGTACAGCGACTTTGAATATGCCCGCACGGCTCTTCGGTACGGGGTGAGATTTTATATGCTCAAACCGGTAATTGAGCCTGAGTGGGATACGATGATCGCGACGATTGTTAGTGAACTTGACGCCAAATCACGCACCAGGGAGCAAGAAGAGGCCACCTCCAAACAAGTCTTGGCCATCGCCCTTTCTCGAATGCTTCGCGGAGAACTGACCGAAGTCGACGGGGATATTGCACATTTGATGGATCAGATGAATCAGCAAGCCACCGGCTGGCGGTATATCCACATTGAAGGGCTGACATGCGAGGGAACGGAAATTTGCCGGTCGCTGTCCCAGTCCGGGCATGCGTTATATGTAGATATGTACTGCAATCAAGCCGGTCTTATCGTAGATACTGCCCGTAAACCATTAGAGCTTGCGCGACGCGTGCATGAAGAACTGCTGAAGCATGGCCTTGACTGCTCCGTGTCCGTCGGTCCTCCGGTTCAAACCCTTCATGACTTGCCTGAGTCTTATATGAGGGCAGCCAAGGCTTCCCTTCAGCACTTCTTCCGTTCGGAGGAGGGAGGGGTGATTGACGGTGACCCGGATTCCTCGCTTGAAATGAGTTACGTTCTTCCTCCGTCCCTTGTCTTGGATGAATTGCTCATCGCTGTTGAGAGATCACAGGAGCAGAAAGTTTGCGATATGCTCCATCAGTTGTTCGAAACATTTAAGGATAACAAGACTTCCCCTGAAGTGGCGTACATGGCAAGCATTCAGATCGTCATGAAAAGTATCGAGCTGCTCAGGGAATTCGGCGGGACCATGGATTTATGGCGGGATGTGTTCCATTTTTTAAAAACGAAGCCGGGTTCCGTTGCTGCGTTAAAGCAGTCGCTGCACACGTTTTTAGAATTATGCATGGGAACCGTCAAGCACTACAAAGAAATGAATTCCGAGCATCCCTTGGTGCAAATCGAGCGTTATTTGCAAGAGAATTTCCATCAGAATCTGACGATCAAGAAGATTGCGGAGCGATTTTTTATCAATCCGGTTTATTTAGGGCAGGCGTTTATCAAAAAGAACGGTGTCGGCATTCTGGAATACATCCACGATCTGCGGATTGCCGAAGCCAAAAGAAGATTGTGCGACACCGAAGAAACGGTGCGGGTGATCGCAGAGGATCTCGGATATGTCCACTATCACCATTTTTTAAGAGAATTCGAGAAGCGGACGTCTCTCAAACCTGTAGCTTACAGAAAACGGCATCAACCGGGAGATCGGTTAGGTATTTCTGCCCCGTAAGCAGTAAACATCGGGTGGGTATGTAAAGAGATGCGGATTGAGTTTATCCGTCCGCTGCAGGGATAATGAAGTTTGATAAATCGAAACGCAAATTCCTAATCACAGTGAAAAGGGGATTTCCATGACAGACCATCCAGCTGCATCCACGAACGAAGCTCGCGGCCCTGCGGCCCCGCGGGACCCCGAAAACCGGCGTGAAGATGATCAAGCTGCCGAAGACATGATCGATCCTCCGATTGACTTTGAAGGGCAGTCCTACCGTAACATGGTCGCCAAATCTCTTTTGAATCGAGGCAACAACAAGAGATTGAAAGCGGCCATCGAAAAAGCGAAGAGAGGGGAGCCGGTCACCATCGCCTACATCGGCGGCTCCATCACCCATGGAGCTGGGGCTATCCCGCTTCCTGCAAATGGTTACGCCTACAGGTCGTACGATCTTTTTAGGAAGCGGTTCGCCTCCTCTGAAGGCAGTCCGATCCGTCTGATCAAAGCGGGAGTAGGCGGGACGCCGTCAGAGCTGGGGATCGTACGTTATGATCGGGATGTGCTCCGGGACGGTACGGAGAATCCCGATATCGTGGTCGTGGAGTTTGCCGTCAATGACGCCGGCGATGAGACGCGGGGCAATTGCTACGAAAGCCTGGTGCTCAAGGCGCTTGGCGGCGATAGCCGGCCTGCGGTGATCTTGCTGTTCAGCGTGTTCCTGAACGACTGGAATCTTCAGGATCGGCTGGCTCCGGTCGGGTGGCACTACGACCTTCCCATGGTCAGCATAAAGGATGCCGTCGTCGAACAGTTCAGTTTGGCCAGGGACCAAGGAGGCGTCATCTCCAAAAGGCAGTTCTTCTATGATATCTATCATCCGACGAATAGCGGCCATCAGATCATGGCGGATTGTTTGGACTGGCTGTTCGAAGTCACGGACCGGTCCGCACCTGATGAGGAGGATGTCCTGACCGATAAACCGCCGTTGATCGGCAACGATTACGTCCACACCCGGCTGCTGGATCGCCAGAACGGTGACCGTATCGCTCAGATCGATACTGGTGGTTTTTGGGAGACCGATACCGATCTGCAGCTCGCGGAAATGGACGATCACGATTATGGCACGCCCCAGTTTCCTCATAACTGGATGCATACAGCCGGATCGGGAGAGGGCCATTTTACAATGACCATCAGGAGCAAGCGTCTCATTCTCGTATTTAAAGACTCGGGAAGCAGCGATTTCGGATCCGCGGAGATTCGGGTGGACGGAAAGCACAAGCTGACCGCTGATCCGCATGAAGTGAACTGGACGCACTGCAGTGCGGTTATTTTGTACGATGAGCCGGAATCAGGGCAGCATACCGTCGAGATCAGTATGGCGGCGGGCAGCGAACATAAACGGTTTACTATTCTTGGGTTTGGTTACGTGCTGTAAAGCTTGTTTGTACTTGGTACAGTTCTATTTAATCATGTGAGTCCATAACAGGGGAGGAAACGAAATTGATAGAAACAGCGCCAACGGGCTTTGACCAATATAGGGAAAATATCAGCCGCGGACAAATCGAACTTGTGAAATATTATTCAGAAACAGTCGGCTGTGACCGCAATATGTTCATATACACCCCACCCGGGTACTCAGAGCAACACAAGTATAACGTGCTCTTTCTCCTGCACGGAATAGGCGGGGATGAAGCCGAATGGAAGAATCACGGCAGTATACAGGTCTTGCTCGATAATCTTTACGCCGACGGCAAGCTTGAGCCCATGATCGTCGTACTCCCTAATGGCCGCGCGATGCCGAACGACAGGGCGGAAGGAGACATATTCGATCCCGACAAGGTGAAAGCCTTCGAGACCTTCGAGTTCGATTTGCTTCATGATCTGATTCCTTTTATTGAATCGAAATACCCGGTATTAACAGGCAGAGAGAATTATAGTATCGCCGGTTTGTCCATGGGCGGAGGGCAGGCGCTGAATATCGGATTGAATCATCTCGACCGCTTTGCCTGGGTAGGAGCTTTTTCTCCGGCCCCGAATACCAAGGTACCCGAGCTGCTCGTACCGAATCCCGAAGAGGCAGCAAATCTGCTTAGACTGCTCTGGCTATCCTGCGGAGACCAGGATGACCTGAAGCATATCAGTGACCGGACGCACTCGTATTTGTCAAATCACGGAGTTCCTCATGTCTGGTACGAGGAAAGCGGCGGTCACGATTGGCCGGTTTGGAAAAACGATCTGTACCATTTCTCGCAGCTGCTGTTTCGAGTTTAGCATCATGGATCAGGAAGAAGCCTTTCCTTTACGGATAGGTTTCTTTTTTTTTTTTTTTTTTTTGAGCGCATATTCCAACATGGATTTTTGAAAATCCGAAATGATGTTTAAAACTTACAAATGCCATTTAGATTATCTATGGTCGTTTGCCGGAAATCCATTTAACATGATCCGTGTGCTTGCCGTTCATCAGGAACCACCGGCATCGAAAACCGATTCTTTCGGTCATCACGGAGGCATACGCGTGCAAGCTCATGTTTTGAAAGCGCTGTATTTTGAGGTGCAGCGATATCCAAAGGGGGGTATTTATGAGGAAGCGTAAGTCAATGGTGCTGGTTTGGTGTTTGATTCTGATCCTGATGGCCTCTTGCAGCAGCGGTTCCGGAGGAGGCGCATCCAACACGGGTTCGAGCGGCGGAAATGCCGCTGAGGAAAGCACGAATGCACCCGCGAAGACGGACGAAAAAGAAGAGAGCGGTACTTCGGAAATGAATTTCGACATGGGTGGCCGGACGATCAAATGGGTATCTTGGTACGACGAATCGATCAAGGAAGATAATCCGGACAATATTAAAAAGAAGCAGAACCTGGACGAACTCATGAAGAAGCATAACTTTAAAATGGAATACGTTACGATCGACTATGGCGAGTACGTGAATAAAGTGACGTCATCGCTGCTCGCGGGAGAGCCGCTCGGCGACATGATCCGGATGGCCAGACCTTGGATGATTCCAACGCTCGTGAAGCAGGATTTATTCTCCCCGGTTGATGAATTCACAAAAAATCAGAACGTATTTATTCAGCAGTACACGAACGATTATTCGCAGTTTGAGGGCAGGGGCTACGGGTTCAGGGCAGGCATCAACGGTGCTTCATCAGGTATTTTTTATAATCGAACCTTGATGGAGAAACTGGGCCTCAAGCCGCTGCAGGAATACGTCAACGAAGACGACTGGAATTGGGAGACCTTCATCCAGGCAGCCAAAGAGGCGAACAAAGATACGAATAATGACGGCAAGCTGGACACCTGGGGGCTCGCTTCCGCTTCCATTTTAGTTCAGGCTCTGGCGGCCAACGACGCAAATATCGTGTCGGGAGATAAGCAAAATCTGGAGGATCCGAAAACGAAAGAAACCTTAAACTTCATATCCCAGCTCGCAACGGAAAACATCGCCAGACCGACCGAAGGCGGTGATTGGACCGAACCCGGCCAATTTTTCCGTCAAGGGAACACGCTGATGTATGCCGGGAGCGATTATGAGATGGATGGATTCAAAAAGGATATGCCTGATTTGGATATAGGCTTCCTGCCCTTCCCTAAAGGGCCCAGCGCGACAGAGTACCACTCCCATCTTACGATTCCGAATTACTTGACGATCCCGAAGGCGGTCGAACACCCCGAGCAATTGGTTTACATTTATGAAAAAATCAACGATATCGACTCCATCTACGACTACCCGAAACAAGCTTCGCTCGAAACGTTATTCAAGAACGAAGACGACATCAACAATGCAAAAATGGCAGGGGAAAGCATCAACGTCGTCGACGGCAAAGACGGGTATCCTTCCATGCCTTACTACGAGCTAGTCGGAGACATTATTGACGGAAATTCCGTTTCCACGGTCATTGGAAAATACAAAGAGCCGTTCCAGGCTTCGATTGATGAGGTTTGGAAAAAGTAGCGGTGATATGTACCGTCCCCACGAAGAAAATATCCGAAGTGGGGACGCCTTATTCAAGGAGGTGCTTCTGCCCTGCCTGCTTCCTTGCAGCGGATGGAGGATAGCCCTTCATTTCCTTGAACAGCTTGCTGAAATAGTAAATATCGTCAATCCCGCACATTTCCGCTGCGTTCTTCACGGTAAAGTCACCGGATGACAGCATCATTTCGGCATTGTTGATGCGAATGCGTTTGATGTACTCCTTGAGTGTCGTACCGGTATTCTGCTTAAATAACCTGCCCAAATAGACGGGGCTCAGATGCAGCCATTCCGCCAATTCGGCGATCGAGAGATTTTCCGAATAATGCTCTGAAATGTATTCGGTTAATTTCTTGATCCGCGGATCGATCGGCATGGGCGCTTTCCGGTAATAGTTGGTGAGCAGACGGTGGAGGATAAGCTCGAACAAAGCGCGTGCCTGGATGTGGTAAAACGGCTGCTTGCTCATCCATACATGGTTGAATTCACGAATATACCCCAGAATCTCCTTGGTGATCACTTTCTTGGTGACGCCTTTAAACGGGAGATGGATATGATTATGCGGTTCGGCCCAAAAAAAGTTGAACGGATACGAATGCATGAGGGACTCCTTGAACGTATGGGCTTCCCTGATGCTTCCCCCGGGGACGTAGATCATGTCACCTGCTTCCACTGTGAATTTCTCTCCATTAATATAGTAATTCGCCATGCCTTCAACCACAAACGTTAGATCGTGGAAGCCGATTTTCGCTTTCTGGATCGTCCACTCGGGAAAGCATCTACGGTCGATGAACAGAAAGATATTCGGAACAAGATGAGGATGATGCTCAATTTCCAAGTACACCGCCTCCTTTAAGCTAATCATAGATTTCGCTCCAGAAATTTCAAGAGAAAATCGAGATTGTATGACTCATACATGATGAAGTATTTCATTTCAGTTCAGCAAATGAAGGGGGATTAATTATGATTACATTAACTGGATTCGCAGACGAGATTTCATCGGATTTGGAAGAACAGCTGGATGTCCTCGAATCGGAAAATATTCGTTATCTGGAGCTGCGGGGAGTCTGGGGGAAAAATGTATTGAATTTAACCGAGGAGGAAACGGTGAAGATTAAAGAACGGCTGACCCGGCGGGGATTCGGCGTCTCCGCGATCGGCTCTCCTCTGGGAAAAATCAAGATCACCGATGACTTTGATCCGCATTTTACGAAGGCCGAGCACGCCATTCGTTTGGCAGCGTTTTTTCAAACCAAGTTTGTCCGCATCTTTTCCTTTTATATTCCGGAGGGAGAACATGAAAGATTCCGAGAGGAAGTATTCCGTCGCATGAAGCGGCTCGTTCAGCTGGCGAATGATGCCGGAATCGTACTGCTGCATGAGAATGAAAGCCACATTTACGGCGATACCGGAGAACGCTGCAAGGACATTTTGGAGGCCGTTTCGTCGCCCGGCATGAGAGCGGCCTTTGATCCCGCAAATTTTGTGCAATGCAGGGTACACCCCATGTCTGAGGCATACCCGCTGCTCGCCGGCTACATCTCTTATATTCATGTGAAGGACGCACGGATGGACAATGGTTCAGTGGTTCCTGCCGGTGAGGGAGACGGGCAGCTGCGTCTGCTTCTCCAGCAATTGAAACAGACGGGATATTCCGGATTTATGTCTTTGGAACCGCACCTGCAAGCAACCGGAAAGCTTGCGGGGCTCAGCCAACCTGAACTATTCGTAGTAGCCGCGAAAGCAATTAAGAAACTGCTGGCCGAGCAGGAAATGAAGTGGAATTGACTGACGCAAAGTCCTGCATTTATTGGGGGTATTTCTTTAGTTTATGAATAGGAGGGATCATAAAAACTGATTTAAAATAAATAGAGAAAATGTTTGCGCTTACATTGAAAAGTAAAAAACGGGTGAGCAAGTAAAAAGATGCGGGTTGCTTGTGTGCGTACGACATCAAGATAATAGTCTTGATACGCTTTAATGAATCTAATCGAAATGGGGTTGGCGCATTGCGTATTCCCAAATGGAGTGTAGTTGGTCTAGTCCTGACGGTCACGATGCCCTTGTCCATGCTGGCGTCGTGCGACCGGGTCGGGGTGTCTGACGGTGAGGAGGTAACAGGGAAGACCGATGGTCAGTACATCTACTCGGAACCCGGCCTGGAGAAGTATGATCCCCCGATTGAGCTCACTTTCGTGCGGGAGACGAGCGATGATTTGGACAACCTGATCAAAACGTTTTCGGGAGAAACGCTGGAAGATAACCGGTGGACCCGGCTGTATGAGCAAGTTCTGGGCATCCAGATCAAATATGATTGGACAGCCAAAGGCGCCCTCTATAACCAGAAGCTGGGCGTTGCGCTTGCCTCGGGAAACCTGCCTGATGTCGTGAGAGTCGATGCAGATCAGCTGCGTCAGCTGAGCAATGCAGGCCTGATTCAGGATTTGACCGAAGCCTATGAGAAATATGCGGCGCCGTTCACGAAGGAAATTTTAGGCCAGGAGGGGACGGGGCCGTTTGAAGCGGCTACGGTAGACGGCAAATTGATGGGAATTCCCGAGACAAGCGCATCGATCGAGGGAGCACAGTATATTTGGATCCGGACGGATTGGCTGGACCGTCTCGGATTACAGCCGCCACAAACGATGAATGACGTCCTGAACATTTCGAAAGCGTTTACAGAAAATGACCCCGACCGAAACGGAAAAAACGATACATTGGGGCTCCCGGTAACCCAATATTTGTGGGATCCCGTGATGGGCTTGTCGGCATTTATGGCCGGTTACGACGCCTTCCCCAATATATGGATTCGCGATCCATCCGGCAAGCTCGTATACGGAGCTGTTCAACCTGAAGTCAAGACTGCGCTGAAAGTCCTTCAGGACATGTATCGGAACGGAGAAATTGACGAGGAATTTATGTTTAAAGACGGCATCAAGGCCAAAGCAGAGCTTACGGCAGGTAAATACGGGATGATGTACGGCGAACAGTGGGGATCGTTTGTCGTGCAGGGCAATCATGAGCAGGACCCGGAAGCCAGATGGCAGGCTTTTCCCATTGTTTCGGCCACAGGGAAACCGGCGAAAGTGCCGCTCCGCTTCGCTACCCATCAATTTCTTGCCGTCCGTAAGGGATTCCAGCATCCTGAGGCCATCGTAAAGCTGTTCAATTTGCATCTGGAAAAGAACTGGGGAGCGACGGCCGAGTACGAAATCTATTACAGCACCCCTTATCCGGCTTGGCAGCTTTCTCCGGTTACTCCGTACCCTGCACTGAAGAATCTGGACGCCTACTACCAAATTGAAGAGGCACGCCGAACCGGAAACCCTAATGTGCTTAAGGATGAGGCAAGGTCGATTCAAAAGAACATCGAGGCTTATCTGACCCGTGGCAATCCGTCCGGCTGGGGCTGGGAACGAACCTATGGCCCGTCGGGAGCGTTTTCCATCCTTGACCAGTATAAAAGGAACAACCAGTTATTGTATGAGAGCTTTGTGGGTGCGCCAACCGATACGATGATCGAAAAACAATCGATTCTCGACTCTCTGACGATGGATACGTTCACCAACATTATCCTCGGGCATCCCATCGATGAATTTGACCGTTTCGCCCACGAATGGCATCGTCTGGGCGGTGATAAAATGACAGCCGAAGTCAATGAATGGTACTCGAACAAACAGAAAGATTAGTGCATCGGAGGCGTTGTTTTGATTAGGATTCCTGTGAATTCATTGCGTCATACCATCCTGGCCAGGCTCGTTCTGATGTATCTGGTGGTGATCCTCCCGATTATTCTGCTCGGCGTATACCTGTACAATTGGAGCTATACCAACGCAAGCGAAGAAATATCAAGAAATTCACTGGCGCAGTTATCGTCCTATCTCGAGGGGCTGAACCGGGAAATCGAATGGCTTGAAATTCAGCAGTTCGACATTTTGCAGGAAAGCGAGCTCCATAAAATTGCCGTCACTTGGGGGATGATGGACAGCGCCGAGAAAAGGTCCAGCGTAAATTACTTGCTCCACCGTCTGACTTCCATAAAAAACAGCAGCCCGTACATCAAAGATATTTATGTCCATATTCATTCGATCGGTAAAACGATTTCGGCCAGTAATGCTGTCCGTACGCTGGACCAGCAGAGATATGATGAAATACGCTCCATCGGAGAACGAAGCGGCGCCCGGCTGATGCGGCAGGGGGATTCGCTTCAGCTCACCGCCTCGAAGTTTGGCGGGAACAATGTGGAGGATCCGCTGTACCTCGTTCAAATCGAATTGGATAACGACAAGCTGAAGGACTCATTGAAACCGCTCAGCGTGTATCCCGGAAGCGGCTCGATTCTGATCGCGAGGGAAGCTGGATTCACATTGTCCAGCACCGGCACGCCGCCAGAGCTGCTGGAGGATTTTATAAAGGCGGCCAAGGGCTTGGATGACAGTACGATGCTGCTCGATATCGGGAGAAGGGAGTACCATTTCAATATCGCCAATTCCGACAAGCTGGCCCTCTCGCTCGTTTCGTACTTACCGGAGGGAACGGTCAAGAGACCGCTGATCAAATTCAACCTGTGGGCATGGGTGTTTGCGGTAACTTCGGTTTTTGCCATTATCGTATATGCCTATTCCACTTACCGTTACGTTCATCGTCCGCTGCTGTCGCTCGTCCAAAGCTTTCGCAGGATGGAAGGAGGGACCCTTGATATTCCAATCCAGCATGAGCAAAAGGATGAGTTCGGCTATTTATATGACCGGTTTAATCAGATGCTCGTCAAGCTGCAGACGTTGATCGATCAAGATTTTAAACAGAAATTGATGATGCAGAAGGCGGAACTGAAGCAGCTGCAGTCGCAAATCAAACCGCATTTCCTGTATAACAGCTTCTTTATCCTGAATTCGCTGGCCAAGACGGGCGATACGGACCGGATCGAGCTGTTTACGATTATGCTCGGCGAGTATTACCGGTTCATCGCCCGCAACGGCGAGGACCATGCCACGCTGTCGGAAGAAATCAAGCATGCGAGAATGTACACGGAAATCCAGCAGCTCCGCTTCTCCCGGCGCATCCGTGTCCAGTTCGACGAATTACCTGTGGACATGCAGCGCATCAAGGTGCCGAGGTTGATCGTCCAACCGTTGATCGAGAACGCCTATGAGCACAGTCTGGAGAGCATGCCGAACGAAGGGTTTCTCCGCGTTACGTTTGAGCGAACCGGCTCCGAATGCGTCATCAAGGTGGAGGATAACGGGAACAGCATCGACGATGCCAGGCTCGAAGCCCTCCAGCATCGGGTAACAGGTCCTGCCGAATCCCACGAAATGACCGGGATGATCAACATCCATCGGCGGATTCTGCTTACTTACGGCGAAGGCAGCGGACTGTTCTTGTCCAGAAGCAGCCTGGGCGGGCTTCAGGCCGCCATTCGTATCAAGATCAGGGAGGAGAACGGGGATGTACAGACTGCTAATCGTTGACGATGAAGATATCATTACGGACGGACTGTATGAAGTGTTCAACCGCTATCAGCCGGAGCGGCTAGATGTGTGCAAAGCCTATTCCGCCAAGGAAGCGCTGGATTGGATGTCGCGCACGAGAATCGACATCGTCTTGACCGATATAGCCATGCCCGGCATGAGCGGGCTGGAATTATCCGAAGAAATCCGGAAGTACTGGCCCAGATGCAGAGTCGTGTTCTTGACCGGCCACAGTGAATTCGAATATGCGTACCGCGCGATCCAAATGACAAATGCCCGTTATGTGCTGAAGACGGAAGGGTACGCCAAGGTGACCGACACCGTGCAGGATGTCTTGGACGATATAGAACGCGCGCATCACGACAGTCTGCTGCTGGAACAGTCCCGCGAGCAGCTGCTGGCGTTCCAATTCATGGCGCAGGGCGATTATATGAGGCACCTTCTTCAGAACAGCCGTGTATTGAGCGAGGATACAGACATATTGGCTCGCGAATTCAGCAAGCTGGACATCGGCCTCGATCCCGCCCAGCCTGTCGTGCTGGTCCTTGGCCGCATCTCGTATCCGGAGGGCAGGACGTATACGGAAAGAGGCGAAATCCTGTCGTCCGTCAGAAGGATATGGGATACCTATTTTTCGGGCAGGGCCCGGAGTATGGGGATCACCGACAAGCATGGCGACGCCTTTTGGTTTCTGCAACCGTCTGAACTGGCCGAGGGCGGGACCGACAGCCATTTCATCCGATTCGTGGAGGGGACCTTGGAGCTGGTTCAGGAATCCTGCATCGGTACTCTTGGATTGAGCATCGGATTGGCGCTGAGCAGCGAAGCATGCAGGTGGGAAAGCTTGACGCGCCAATACGAAAGGCTGCGGGAGCTGCAGCAGTTAAGGAGCGGCAGCGGGGGAGCCATCATTGTACGCGACGGCTTCGAGCCGCTCGATGGAATGGACTGCAAAGCGAGCTTTGCGGACAGTCAGGCAGCGGAGGTGCTGAGGGCTTATCTGGGGTCGGGGAGACACGATGAATTTATCCAAGCGCTTGAGGAGGTAACGGCCAGTGCACTGAAGATGAGCTGTAAGGTTCAGTTAACGATCGAGACGTATTATACGATTGCGCTGATGCTGCATTCCTGCATAGGCCGTATGGGAATGCACGGGCATATCGGCGATACCGGAAAATTGATGCGGCTGAACGATCATCTCTCAATGGAGGAGGCCTTCGGTTATTTGAAACGCGTGGCGGAATCCATTTTTCTAAGCAAACAAACGCAGGAGAGGGACAGGGCCTCGCTGATTGTCGACCGGATCTGCCAGTACATCGAAGAGCACTTGAGTGAGGATTTGTCCCTGGTGCGCCTAGCGGAAATCCATTATTTCAATCCCTCGTATTTGTCGCGGTTCTTCAAGCAGGAGAAAGGAATCAACTTATCCGATTTTATCGACAAGTGCCGGGTGAAGAAAGCCAAGGAGATGCTGCGGGACAACGATTTGAAAGTGCGTGAGGTGGGGTTATCCGTCGGTTACGAGGCGGCCCATTCGTTCACCCGTTTTTTCAAAAAAGCAGCGGGGCTCACGCCACAGGAATACCGGGATACACTTTCTTTGAATTGAACCTCTGGGAACTAGAGTTTGGCGGGTGATCCGGACGGATCAGACAGGTTGTTCCCGCTGAACGCAAGCCTTACTCTTTTTAAGAGAGTTTGGTTATACAAAAAATGCTGAATACGGGAGTTGACACAAAAATGAATGAACTCGTACATGCACCGATCGGCAAGCTGCCGCGAAACGGAAATCCGCTTGTCGCCCATAAATTTGGAGCAGACCCCTATGTACTGGTGTTCGACGGGCGCGTATACCTCTACAATACAGACGATGTATTAGAGTATGACGAGCAAGGAGCGGTCAAGGACAACAGCTATAGCTCCATCAACCGCATATCGGTAATTTCCTCGGATGATCTGGCGAACTGGACGGACCATGGAGCCATTCAAGTGGCAGGTCCGGATGGAGCAGCCAAATGGGCGACGCAATCCTGGGCCCCTGCAGCGGCTCACAAAAGAATAGACGGCAAAGACCGCTTCTTCCTGTACTTTGCGAACAACGCCAGCGGCATCGGTGTGCTGACGAGCGACAGCCCGACCGGCCCATGGATCGATCCAATCGGCAGGCCGCTTATTGCAAGGGACACGCCGGGCGTTCCAGGCGTCGTATGGCTCTTCGATCCGGCCGTGCTGGTGGACGATGACGGCAAAGGCTATATTTACTTTGGCGGGGGCGTTCCGGAAGGCCAGGATGAGAATCCCGGGACCGCTCGGATGATGCGGCTGGGTGACGATATGATCAGCGTGATCGGCGAAGCCGAGCCGATCCCGGCTCCGTTTATGTTTGAGGATGCCGGCATTCATAAGGAAGGCGGCCAATATTACTATTCGTATTGCTCCAACTTCTACAATGGCGTTCGGCCGGAGGGAAGTCCTCCGGCAGGGGAGATTGCCTATATGACCAGCACCGGTCCAATGGGGCCATGGACGTACCAGGGGTCGATCCTTAAAAATCCCGGCCATTTTTTCGGTGTCAGCGGCAACAACCACCATGCCATGTTCCAGTTTCATGGGGATTGGTATATCGCTTATCACGCCCAGACCTTGTCGAAGGCCATGGGCGTGGTGAAGGGGTATCGGTCGACCCACCTTAACCGGGTGATCTTGGACGAAGATGGTGCGATCCAATCCATTGAAGCGGACATGACCGGCGTTGAGCAGATCAAGCCGCTGAATCCATATGACCGCGTTGGAGCGGAGACGATCGCATGGTGCGCAGGCGTGAATGTGCGTAAGCTTCAGACGGATGGACTGGAACAGGCCGAAGACCTCATGGTTTTGACAGACATTCATCATGGGGACTGGACCGCCGTGTCCGGCGTTGATTTCGGCGCCGGGGCCTCAGCGTTTTCGGCGTCTGTATCGTGCGCGAATGACGGCGGAGTCATCGAGCTCCGCCTGGACAGCCCTGAAGGCAAATCGATCGGTACGCTTCAAGTGTCTTCGACCGGCGGACAGTGGAGCGAAATGGCGGCGCCCGTCAGCGGTGCTGAGGGCGTGCATGATTTGTTCCTGATCTTCAAAGGGAAGCCGGATATCGAGCTGTTCCAGATCGACTATTGGCAATTTCGATAATGCGCCGGTAATGAAGATGTGAGAGGTAAGGTCGTTGTAAGAAATGCCGTCCGTTTCATCGGGCGGCATTTTTTAAGATATCAGAAAGTATAAAATTCGAAGCGAGACCTTCCTGATATCGCAAGAAAAACAACATCTAAACGCGGTCTGTCTCCTTTGAGAGTACGTCGATAGACGTTTTTCTTATTGCAAACACGCGGCCGCACAATTTGCAGCCTGCACATATCTACATTTTCTCAGGTAAACGAACGGGAACTGGCGGGTACTTCCCCCTGAATGGAAGCGCTACAATGAGGTTGGTGAAAGTGAATCGGGTCAGAACAAAGGGGCGAGTGCAATGACCGGTAAGGAATCGGAGACGAAGGATACGGGCGGCGGACCGATTCTGCAGGCAAGCGGGATCACACGGATTTTTGGCAGGGGGAATACCGCCGTTACCGCTTTGGAAAATATCCATCTGAACATTCCGCCTGGAACAATCGTGGCTCTGAGAGGACGCTCGGGTTCCGGAAAGACCACGCTATTGAACATTCTCAGCGCATTAGACGATCCGACGGAGGGACAGGTGTATTTCAAAGGGAGGGAAATCACCGGTTTATCCGGCTCCGAACGCAGCCAGATCCGGCGCAAGGAGATCGGCCTCGTGTTCCAGTCGTATGGCTTGATTCCGCTGATGTCGGCTTACGAAAATGTTGAATTCGGGCTGCGTATCGCGGGACTGAAGGGTAACCGGGAGGTGGTGGAGCATGCGCTTGACCGTGTCGGCATGCGGGAGCGGATGAAGCATCGGCCGTCCGAACTGTCGGGCGGCGAGCAGCAGCGCGTAGCCATTGCCCGCGCAATCGTGCACCAGCCTGAGCTGTTGATTGCGGATGAGCCGACCGCCGAACTGGACAGCCGGATGGGGCTGCAGGTCGTCCGCATTTTTCGCGAGCTGGTAAAAGAATCGGGGATGACGGTCGTTCTCACGACGCATGACCCCGGGATGATGGAGCTTGTCGATCACGTTATCGCATTGGAGGATGGAAATATTGTATCGCAGACAACGAACGAATCTCCCCTTATCTAAAATAGACCGGCGTCTGCGGCGAATAGCCGCGCTTCTGACGACGCTGATGCTGCTCTCGGGCTGTTCGCTCCTTCCGGTCGAACCGGAAACGCTGCAGCCGCCCTTGGTCGAGCCGGCCAAAGAACAGTTTAACCTCGTGCAGGCCAGCCGCGGGAAGATTCAGACCTTCCTGAAGGGGACGGCTTACTTTGTGTCTGCCCAATCCGAAGCGCTGTCCTTCAAGGAGATGGGCGGAAGGCTCAAATCGATTCCGGTGACGGTGGGCCAGGAGGTGAAGGCGGGCGATTTGCTGGCCGAGCTGGAGACGGGCGACCTCGATTTTCAGGTGCGTCTGCAGCAGCTGAATGTAGAGCGCGCACAGTTGCTGTACAAACAGGCACGCGATGCCGGCGCAGGCGCCGTAGACCTGCGGCTCAAGGAAATCGACCTGGAGCGCGAGCGGATGTCGCTGCAGGAGATGAAGGCCAAGCTTGGCCAATCACGCTTGTACGCTCCCGTCTCGGGAACGGTGACGTTTGTCGAGAAGCTGAATGCGGGAGACAACGTGAACGCTTATCAAGCGATTGTCACTGTCTCCGATCCGTCCAAAGTGCAGCTGACTTATGTTGCAGCGGACAGCAAGGATCTGAACCCGGTCAAAGCCGGCATGCCTGTGAGCCTCAAGTATAAAGGCAAGGACTATAAGGGAAAGGTCCTTCAAGCCCCTTCGGATTTGCCGGCAGCCGCCGACAGTTCGAAGGCCGAGAAGAACGGGGTAACGATCTTCATGAGCATGGACAACGCTCCGGGAGACGTCAAGGTCGGCGACAGCGCCGAGCTGACGATCGAGCTTCAGAAGCGGGATAACGCCATCATTGTACCCCGCTCGGCAATCCGCTCCTATATGGGGCGTTCCTATGTTCAAATCGCCGAAGGAGAACGCCGCAAGGAGGTTGACATCGAGATCGGATTGACGACGCCGACGGAAGTCGAGATTGTCAAAGGACTTGAGGAAGGCCAGAAGGTCATTCTGAACAATTAACCGAAGAGCTATAGCCCGGGCCGACCGGGCATGAGGGATGGGGTGTATGTATTGGCTTTGTGGACGATGATCCTGCGCAAGATGGCCAACAACAAGTGGCTGCAGCTGAATTTGTGGATCGGCCTTACCGTATGCGTGGCCCTGTTCAGCTCCATGCCGCTCTACTCGCAGGCCATTTTGCAGCGGACATTACTGAAGGAGCTGCAGTCCGTGCAGACCGGGAACGGCGTGTATCCGGGCTTTCTCCGGATAAGCACGACGGTCTCGGCATCATCCATGGACGCAAAGACGAAGGAAGCCGTCGAAAACGCCGACCGGTTCGTGAAGACGATTCCGGAGCGCATGGGGCTGGAAGCACTGTCGTTCTATCAGCAGCGGTTCACGCCGAAGATGAAGGTATACGGCGCCGATGCTTCGGCTCAAGAGAAGCAATCGCAAAAGACGTTAGGAAGCTTTATGTCGCTGTCTGATCTGGAGAAACGGGTCCGGCTGATCGAGGGGCGGATGCCTGCGGATCGTTCGGACGGGATCATCGAGGCGCTGGTCACGCAGAAGTTTCAGCTGGCGACCAAGCGGAAGCTTGGTGAAGAACTGACCGTAGAGCCCCAGGATGGCGGAAGTACCCGCTTTCGGGTCATCCCGGTCGGCATCGTAGAGACGAATCCGGAGGCGGACCGGTATTTGCCGTTTCTGACCACGGAGAACGAGGACGGATTCCTGATCCCATTCCAGCAGTTCGAGCGCGAATTTACGCAGGGCGGAAAAGCCAGGGTCTCCAGCATGGAATGGCGGCTCGCGCTCAATTACGAACAGCTGTCGCTGGGCAAGGTCGATGCGTTCACCCAGGCGGACCGGGAGGTCCGGCGTTATTTCAAAGGCAAGCTTGGGGTAGCCGAAATCAAAATTCCGGCGAGCCCGACCATCGCATCGTACCAGGGCAAACAGGAGAAGCTCGATACGGTGACGCTTTCGCTGTATACCCCTGTCATGCTGATGCTGGCATTCTATTTATATATGACCGCCAATCTGATCATTGACCGGCAAAAGACGGAAATTTCCGTGCTACGCAGCCGGGGAGCAAGCCGGCTGCAGATCATGGCTGCCTACCTGCTGGAGAGCCTGCTGCTCGGGCTGAGCGCGCTGGCCGCCGGGCCTTTTCTCGGCGTATGGTTTACCAAACTGCTTGGCGCTTCCAATGGGTTTCTGGAGTTCGTGCAGCGCTCCGCGCTGAAGGTCAGCATGACGAGCAGCGCCTATCAAGTGGCTGCAGCCGCTGTGGCGGGAGCGATCATCCTGATCCTCATTCCGGCCTTCCTCGCAACGCGGGTCAGCATCGTAAGCCACAAACAGCAGACGGCGCGTCTCACCCGGCTGTCGATCTGGCACAGGACAGGTTTGGATTTTGTTCTCGTCTGCCTGGCAGCTTACCTGCTGTACAATTTCAACCAGCGCCAGGAAGATCTGCGGAGGCTTGCACTGGGATCTGCCGACCTGCAGGTCGATCCTCTCCTGTTCCTGACCCCGGCTCTGTTCGCGCTTGGAGGCGGCCTGCTGGTGCTGCGGATATACCCCTGGTTCGTCCGGCTTGTTTATTGGCTGGGCCGGAACGGATGGCCGCCTGCACTGTATCATACGCTCGTTCAGATCAGCCGCTCGTCCGGGCAGTATTTGACCATTCAGGTGTTCCTGATCATGACGGTGGCGACGGGCCTGTTCAGCGCGAACGCGGCCAGGACGATCAACGACAACATGGACAGCAAGGTTCGGTATGCGGTCGGCACGGACATTGCGCTGACGACAAAATGGGAAAGCGATGCGCCTCCACCTGTATCCCCGGGTGCGGGAGGGCAGCCTCAGTCTGAGCCGGCAACGACAACCGTGCAGAAACGGGTTCAGTATACGGAGCCGCCCTTCGAGCCCTTTGAGGAGCTGGACGGCGTGCAAGCGACAGCAAAGGTGTTCAAGAAGCAGGAGGCCCGGTTCAGTTCCGGCGGCAATGAAAAGTCCGGCAAAACGGCTCTCTTTGGCATCGACACAAAGGATTTCGGCAGTACCGCTTGGATGAAGGAGGGGCTGCTGCAGTATCCGATCAACAGCTACCTGAATCTGATCGCCCCGAATCCGGAGGCCGTGCTCATTTCGCGGTCGCTCGCAGAGGATGCCAAGCTGAAGCCCGGCGATCCGATCCGGGTTTACTGGGACAGCCTGGACGGAGCGACGTTCACGGTGTACGGCATCATCGATTATTGGCCCAGCTGGAACCCGCTGCCGTCCGATCAAGGAAGCGGAAAACCCGAGCAGCCGCATCTCGTTGTCGGACATCTGGGCACGATTCAGAACAGGCTGGCCGTCGAGCCGTATGAGGTGTGGCTGAAGCTGGCGGACGGCACGAACAGCGAACAAATCTATAGGGAGCTGCAGGAGAAGAAGCTGCAGGTGACGAGCCTGCGGGACGCAACGCAGGAGCTGGTCCAGTCCAGAAATGATCCTTTCCGTTTAGCGATGAACGGCGTAATGACACTCGGTTTTTCCATTTCAATGCTGGTCAGCTTCATCGGGTTCCTGCTGTTCTGGGTTCTGACCTTATCCGGCAGGACGCTTCAATACGGGGTTTTGCGGGCCATGGGCATCTCTTTCCCGCAAATGATCGGCATGCTCGTCAGCGAACAGCTGCTCACGTCGGGGGCCGCGGTCCTTACCGGCGTGTTCATCGGCAACGTCACGAGCATGAAATTCGTGCCGCTGTTCGAAATGTCGTTTGCGTCCAAAGAACAAGTCCCTCCATTCACGATTACATATCAGCTCAGCGATTATTTGCAGCTGTACGGCATTATCGGATTCACGCTGGCGGCCGGGCTGCTCATTCTGGGGTACCGGCTGACACGAATCCGCATCGCGCAGGCGCTGAAGCTCGGGGAGGAATAGAGCATGATTCAATGCGAAGGGCTCGTCAAAATCTATAAAACGGCGGATTTGGAAGTCGTCGCCCTTCAGGGCCTGGACCTTCAGGTGGAGAACGGTGAATTCATGGCGATCATCGGCAATTCCGGCAGCGGCAAATCGACGCTGCTCAACATGCTGGGCGGCCTCGACAAACCTTCGGCGCGGCAAGCTGTTCGTAGACGGCAAGGACCTGCTCGCGTTCAGCGAGCGCGACCTGGTGCAATATAAACGGGAATCGGTCGGGTTCGTCTGGCAAAATAACGCGCGCAACCTGATTCCCTATTTGACCGCGATCGAAAATGTCGAGCTGCCGATTCTCCTGCGGGGCCGAAGACGCCGGGCCCGCGCGCACGAGCTCCTGGAAGCGGTCGGCCTGAGCCACAGGGTGAAGAACAAGCTCAGCGAATTGTCCGGCGGTGAGCAGCAGCGGGTGGCTATCGCCATCGCGCTGGCGAACGAACCGCGGCTGCTGCTGGCCGATGAGCCAACCGGATCACTTGATACGGGCACTTCGAATCAGGTTCTCGATTTGTTCCGGACGTTGAATCGGGCGATCGGCATCACGATTGTGATCGTGACTCATGATCCGGAGTTGGCCCGCAAGGTGGACCGGGTTGTTCAGATTCGCGACGGCAAGACGTCGGCCGAGATGATCCGCAGGATCTCTTATTCCGATGTGCTGACGCAAATGGACGCCGACACCGCCCGGCGGGAAGCCGAGAGCCATATCGAGTATGCAGTGCTCGACAAGGCTGGCCGGCTGCAAATTCCTGCCGGTTACCTCGACACGGGGAGCTTCAAGGACAGCAATAAGGTGCGTGTCGAGCTTGAAGACGGGCGAATCGTTCTGTACCCGGCAAATGAAAGGCAGACGGTCTGAACTTAACCTGGTTTTATTTATGGAATGAAGCGATCCATAACATGACCATAGAACGCCGTTAAATGGCGTTTTAATGGAATAGATGACATGAGGAGAGGTGGATTCATGAAAAAGCATCGAATCAAACGTTCCATCCTGCTGATGCTCGCGCTTGTTCTCGTATTGGCCCCTTTATCGCTCGGTACACGCCCGGGTCTGGCCCGTGCTGAGCAGGAGTCGGCCGGCCCGCTATCTGAAGGCCGCATGGGAACAGCCGGGACGAGCGATGCGGCAGCAAGCGTTCCGGTAAGCATTTCAAAAGATTTTGAGGACGGGACGCTTCAAGGCTGGTACGGGCGGGGCGGCAGCGAAGTCCTGACGGTTTCCCCGAATGCAGCCCATACGGGGTCTTACGGGTTGCAGGTCACCGGTAGAACCCAGGGCTGGAACGGACCGCAGCTCGACGTGACGCCAATCATGGAAACGGGAAAGACGTACCATTTATCGGCTTGGGTCAAGCTGCCTGCCGGCACGGCAAGCTCGCCGGTATCGATTGTGGTCCAACGCACGACGGACGGCGCCAATGCCTATGAACTCGTCAAATCGGTCCAGGCGAGCGACAGCGGATGGGTCAAGCTCAGCGGAGAATATACCTTGCAACACCCGATTGAAAGCCTAGCCGTTTATATCGAATCCTTCGATGTTCCGACGCTTGATTTTTACGTGGACGATGTCGTGATTGAGCGCGCTCCGGATCCGGTTCCGATCGAGATTCAGAAGGACATTCCGAGCCTGAAGGACGTGTTTGCCGGCCAATTCAAGCTGGGGACGGCTGTGCTGGTCAATGAAATCCAGAATCCGAACAGCCCTGATGCGGAGCTGGTCCGGAAGCATTTCAACAGTCTGACGGCCGGCAACGAGCTGAAATGGGACGCCACCGAGCCCACGGAGGGTCAATTCAATTTTATGGCAGCCGATAAAATTGTAAGCTTTGCTATGGATAACGGGATCGCCATGCGGGGCCACACGCTCATCTGGCATTCCCAGACGCCGAAATGGGTGTTTTACGACAGCAACGGCAACCTCGCCAGCAAGGAGCTTCTATATGCGCGGATGAAAAAGCATATCGATGCCGTCGTCGGCCGGTACAAGGGAAAAATTTACGCTTGGGACGTTGTAAACGAGGTCATTGAGCCCGGCGATCAGAAACCGGGGGGCCTCCGCAACAGCTTATGGTATCAAATTGCAGGCGAGGAATTCATTGAAAAGGCGTTTATTTATGCACATGAGGCCGATCCGGACGCCAAGCTGTTCATCAACGATTACAACACGAATGATCCCGTGAAACGGCAGTTTCTGCATGATCTGATTAAGCGTTTGAAGGCCAAGGGGATTCCGGTTGACGGCGTCGGCCATCAGACGCATATCGGGATCGAATATCCCCGGGTGCAGGAATTAGATGATATGATTCAGGCGTTCCGGGATCTTGACATCGATCAGCAAATCACCGAAATGGACATGAGCATCTATACGAATGACACGGAGGCCTATGAGACGTTCCCAATCGAGCTGCAAATCAAGCAGGCCAACCGCTACAGGGAGATCTTCGACGTATTCAGGAAGCACTCGGATCAGCTCAGCGCCGTCATATTCTGGGGCAAGGATGACCTGAACACCTGGCTGCGCACGTTCCCGGTCGTTCGCAACAATTGGCCGCTGCTGTTCGATGAACGGCTGCAAGCCAAATACGCATACTGGGCGCTCGTCGATCCGGCGAAGGTTCCGGTTGAAACGAAGCGCACGAAAGCCCTGGAGGCCGGCGTAAAGATTGACGGCCAGGCGGAAGCAGTTTGGAATGTGGCGCAGGCGGTACCGATCCAGACAGGCGGCAAAGCGGCAGCCACATATAAGACATTATGGGACGCAGGACATCTATACCTATGGGTCGATGTCGATGATGCCACGGTGAACGGCAACGACTCCGTCGAAGTGTACATTGACGGCAATAACGGCAAAACGAATGCTTATGAAGCGGACGACAAAAAGTATACGTTTCGGCGCAGCGGCGCGAATCCGCATAAACCGGCCGAGTATAACGTGGTGAAAACGGAGAAGGGATACCGGATCGAAGCCTCGATCCCGGTCGACGGTGCGCAAACCGGAAAGGAAATCGGCTTTGACGTCCGTATTCGCGACCGGTCCGGTTCAGCGGAAGAGCTGGCGTCCTGGAACGATATTCATCACAGGCAGGATACGGATACGTCCGGGTTTGGCGTATTGACCATGGTAGAAGGTCCGCGAACCGCTAAGGCTGTAAAAGGAACGGCGGTCATCGACGGAGACATCGATGACATTTGGAACAAGGCCGAGCAGATCGTAACCGACCGCTGGGTCAGCGGATCTTCGGGTTCAACGGCCAAGGTCCGGACGCTCTGGGACGATCACCGTCTGTACGTGCTGGCCGAGGTGACCGACTCTCTGGTGACCAAGCGGAGCGCCAATGCATGGGAGCAGGATTCGGTCGAAATCTTCATCGATCAGAACAACGCAAGAGCCGCCTCTTATGACAGCGACGACGGGCAGTATCGTGTGAACTTCGATAACGAGCCGTCTGTCAGCCCCGGATCGCTCGGCGCCAATTTGACATCCGCCGCAAAGCGGACCTCGACTGGCTACATTATTGAGGCCGCTGTCGATTGGGTCGGAATACCTCCTAAGGCGGGCAGCCTCATAGGGTTTGACGTGCAGGTCAATAATGACGGGAATGACGACGGGGTTCGCGACAGCGTGGCGATCTGGAATGATACGTCGGACAGAACGTGGCAAAACCTGTCTAACATCGGAATGTTAACATTGGAATAACCCCAGCGAGTGGGGGAACGAATAAAGGCCGCTCCCGGATAAACAACCGGGAAGCGGCCTTTGGTTTAAGGGATCAGGTGGTCAGGCTTCATCGAATGTGCGCCATGTACGCCGAAGTATGCTTAAATCACGCCGTTATGATCAGTGTCTTTCTATATTTGTTAGCGCTTACACCGGTATACGTTTTGAACTTCTTATAGAACCAGTCCATCTCGGTATAACCGACTTCATTAGCGATTTCATACACCTTCATGTCGGTATTTTCCAGCAGGAACTTTGCCTTCTCCATGCGCTGCTGAAGCAGATATTCCTTGAAGGTCATCTTCTCTTCAACTTTGAATTTCTGGCCGAGGTAAGAATAGTTGAAGTGAAATACATGGGAGATTTCCTTCAGCGTGATGTTCTGATGCAGGGCCTCTTCCACATACGCCTTCACCTTGTCGATGATACCGGCCGAAGAGATGGCGGAGGCAGCTTCCTGAACGGTTCCTGCCCATGAGACCGGTTGATGTCCGGAATACGGCGCTTCATCCATTTCCCGCTTCACGGTCTTCAGGCTAGCCGCGAACTCCTCCGGCGATACGGGGTCGGGCAGGTAGTCGTTCACCTGATAATACAAAGCCTTCCGGGCAAGCTGAAACTCATTGCGCCCGCCGATCAGAACGATCGGGACACGGCTTTTCTCCCGGATGCGGCCGCAGAGCTGAAGTCCTTCTTCCTCCGAGGCTCTCATGCTGATCAGCACCAGCTGATGATCCTGGGCGGATAGCATCGACATCGCCTCGGCAGCTGCAGCGGCATGGCATTCCAATTCAAATTCCGCTTGGTGTCTGTCCAGCATACGCTTTATCCATTCCTTCGCATGATGATCGGGATCAACAAGCAGCACCTTATACACGATATTCCCCCCCTGTTTCTTTTTCGTAAATCATTGGATCATTGGCTCCGGTGAAGCTGCTTATCTCTCATTATGAAAAAGAACCCGGTACCCAAACAATGTGCTTTTCTTTATATTGCTATCCATTGTTTACTTATTGGCCATTTGTAATGTAAGGGGTTACAAGCAATCTATATTTTGACGGGTAGAATATCTAACTTACCACAGGTTGTTGCCCTTTCAATGTAAGCGCTACACTTTGAATGTAATTGGGATGCAAATCACTTTAACGGGGGGATTAGAGGAATGCGTATGGGAAAAATGATGCTGCTGCTCTGCACACTGTTGCTTGTGCTTTCGGCTTGCAGCAGCGGCGGCTCCAAAAGCGGGTCAAGCGCCGGTACGGCGGAGACGAGTACGGAGACGAGTACCGAGACTGCGGCAACCAACACCGACAATAAAGGTGCGGAAGAGAAGGATGCCGAGCAAACGTACAAGACGCCTGACATGGATTTCGACATGGGCGGAAGAACGATCAAGGTCGTATCGTGGTGGGATATGACGATTCCGGAGGATAACCCGGATAACATCCAGCGCAAAAAAAATCTGGAGGAGCTGGAGAAGAAGCATAACTTCAAAATGGAATACGTCGCGATCGATTACGGCGAATACCAGCAAAAAGTGACGGCTTCCCTGCTGGCCGGCGAACCGCTTGGCGACATCGTCAGATTGGGCAAAACCTACACGATTCCGGCACTTGTGAAACAGGACTTGTTGTGGCCCGTCGATGAGTATACGAAAAATCCGGTAGCCTTTAACCAAAGTGTGACCAACCAATACATGCAATATAACGGTAGGGGTTACGGTTTCTCGGAAGGACAGGGCAACAATGTCATGGGTATTTTTTACAACCGGACGCTCATGAGCAAGCTTGGCTTGAAGTCGCTTCAAGATTATGTCAATGAAGACAGCTGGAATTGGGATACGTTTTTGCAAGTGGCCAAAGAAGCCAACAAAGATACAAACAATGACGGCAAGCTTGACTCCTGGGGGCTCGCTAACCCGGCGCCGCTCGAATTTGCGCTCGCTTCCAACGAAACGAGCTTGACGAAGGACAACAAGCAAAACCTGGAAGATCCGAAAACGACCGAAGCGCTTAATTTTATTTCCAAGATTGCGACCGAAAAAGTGGCCAGACCAACGGAAGGCGGTGACTGGACGGAGCCGGGCCAATTTTTCCGCCAAGGCAACACGTTGATGTACACGGGAGCGCTCTACGAACTTAGCGGTTTCAAAAAGGATATGCCTGACGCGGATATCGGATTTGTGCCATTCCCTAAAGGGCCTAGTGCAAGCTCGTACCACTCTTACGAAGGCCTCTATCAATCCTTGTTCATCCCTAAGGCTGTAAAGGATCCGGATAAGCTGCTCTATATTTGGGAGAAAATCAACGACATCGATTCGATGTATGACTATCCGGATCAGGGTTACTATGAAACGTCGTTCACGGACGAAAACGACATTAACAATGCGAAGGAAGTCGCCGCCAATTTGATTGTCCTCGACCACTTCACATTCCCGAACCTGAAGTTCTACGATTTCCTCGGCGAAATCACCAGCGGAACCTCAGTGTCTACGGTAGTGGAAAAGTACAAAGCGCCGTTCCAGGCAGCCATTGATGAGGTATACGGATCGAAATAATTTCACATGTTGAAGCAGCAGTCCCTATTAGAAATTTTTTTCTAACGGGGACTGTTATTGACATGACATGTCTCTTGCTTCAGGAGGGAGAAGCGTGAACAACCGAAAGAAGAGCTACGTCGCTGTCCTGCTCGTCCTTGCCATACTGGTGTCCATTTGGGCATTCTACCCTTCCGGTTCATCCGAAGTGCGGAGCGTTCAAGCCATGGCCGATTTTGCGGCTGTTACGGGATCGGGCGGGGATGACGGTGGCTACGATGCATATGTGAAAGCCCATTCGGATGCTAAACGCCCGGATCAGGTTATCCGGATCGAGGGCGAGAGCTTTACCCAAACCGACGGGCCGGGATTCGAGGTTGTCCATCCGTCAGGGGAAACCGCCGTCCTCACGCCGGAGTCGGGTTCCATCAGCTGGAACGTGCCCATCGAACAGGCGGGCCTGTACAACATCCGAATCCGGTATTTGCCGGTAGAAGGCAAAAGTTCCGCAATCGAACGCGGATTGACGATCAATCAACAGCTGCCCTTTAAGGGCGCCGACCTGGTTACGTTTGACCGGGTCTGGGGCAACCGGGACGACAAGATCGGTCGCGATGACAGAGGGAACGATCTGCGTCCGAGTCAGGTAGAGAAGCCGATCTGGCAGGTCGAATCCGTCACCGACCGCAGCGGTTATTATGACGAACCCTATTTGTTCTATTTTGACAAAGGCAATCAAAGCGTGACCTTGACGGCATTGCGTGAGCCTATGGCCATCGATTATATCGAGCTGTACCAGGAAGAAGCATTAAAGACGTACGCAGAGATCAAGAGCGATTATTCAACCGAAGGGCTGCAGCCAGTCAAAGACCAATACACCCTGATTCAGGCAGAGGATGCGGTGTATAAGTCCTCTCCGACCTTGTACCCGGTTTCTGACAGATCGAGCCCGACGGTTATTCCATACGATGTGTCCAAAATTCGGATCAACACGATCGGAGGGCTGAACTGGAAGCTGCCCGGACAATGGATCGAGTGGGAATTCGAAGCGCCGGAGGACGGCTTGTACCAGATCGCTTTAAAAGAGAAGCAGGATCAGCTGCGCGGCGTCTTCGCCACGCGGAGCCTGACGATTGACGGAAAGGTTCCGTTCAAGGAGATGAAGCGGATCCCTTTTGAATTCAGCAGGGACTGGAGCATGTACGTCTTGGGAGAGGATGAGCCGTACCTGTTTCACTTGACCCAAGGCAAGCACCGGATTCGCATGACGGTTTCCCTTGGCGAGCTGGCCCCGCTGATCCAGACGATCGAGTCAAGCGTGCTGCAGCTGAACGAAATGTACCGCAAAATTTTGATGATCACGTCCAATTCGCCCGATCCGTACCGGGACTACCAATTGGAGAAGCGGATCCCGGAAATGGCGGAGGTATTCCGCAAACAAGCCGAAACGATCCAAAGCGTGGCCGATTACCTGGAACAAACGACAGGCGAACAGAGCGACAAGGTGGCCATTTTGCACACGATGGTCAAGCAGCTCCAAGAGATGGCCAAACGGCCGGATACGGTTGCGAACCGTTTGGAGGCCTTCAAGACCAACGTCGGCGGCTTGGGTACCTGGATCCTGACCGTCCGGGAACAGCCGCTTACGCTGGATTATCTGGTCGTTTCCTCGCCGGATCACAAGCTGCCGAGAGCGGATGCGTCGTTTCTGCAAGTGGTGAAGCATGAAGCCGGGGCGCTCACCGCTTCTTATACCGAGGATTACGACAGCATCGGCAACACCGGCAAGCAGAAGCGGTCGACGACCGTTTGGATTACGACGGGACGGGATCAGGCGCAGGTGTTGAAAAACCTGATCGATGATTCGTTTACCCCGAAATCAGGCATTTCGGTCAATCTGAAGCTCGTACCCGCCAACATCCTTCTGCCCGCGACGCTCGCCGGGGAAGGGCCGGACGTGGCAATGCAGATCGGCGAAGATGTGCCCGTGAACTATGCCATGCGGGGGGCGGCCGCCGATTTGTCGAAGTTTGCCGATTATGACACTGTGGCATCCCGCTTTCGCGACAGCGGATTGGTGCCTTACGAATATGACGGGGGCGTCTATGCGCTGCCGGAGCAGCAGTCGTTCCCGATGCTCTTTTACCGCAAGGATATCCTGAAGGAGCTTAACCTGGAGCCGCCCCAAACGTGGCAGGATATTTACAACATGATTTCGGTTCTGCAGAAGCACAACATGGAATTTTATCTGCCGATCGAGGCCGCCAACGCGAGCCTGGTGCCGAACCCGACGTTCTCCATGCTGCTGTACCAGAACGGCGGCGAATTCTACCGGGACGGCGGCAGAAAGAGCGCGCTGGATTCCGAAATCTCCATGGATGCCTTCAAGAAATGGACGCAGTTCTATACGAGCTACAAGTTCCCGCTGCTTGCCGACTTTCCGAACCGGTTCCGTACCGGCGAAATGCCGATCGGCATCGCGGATTATACGACATACAACATGCTGACCGTCCTCGCGCCGGAGATCAAGGGGCTCTGGGAATTTACCATGGTGCCCGGCACGGAGAAGAACGGCACGATCCATCATGAAGTGGCCAGCCACACGACCGGCGTGATGATGCTCGAGGGCGCACGGGATCAAGAGGCGGCTTGGGAGTTCATGAAATGGTGGACGGATAAGGATACCCAAATCGCATACGGCCGCGAGATGGAAGGGCTGATGGGCGAGGCTGCCCGTTATCCGACAGCCAACGTCGAAGCGCTCGAGGAGCTGCCTTGGCCGGTTAAAGACTATCGCAATTTGGAGAATCAGTGGAAATGGGTCCGGGGAATCCCGCAAGTCCCGGGTGGCTATTTTACCGGCCGGCATCTGGACAACGCATTCCGCAAAGTCGTCAACGCCAGCGAGAATCCCCGCGAGGCATTGTCGGATTACCTCTTGTACATCAATGACGAAATTGCGGTCAAGCGGAAGGAATTCAATTTACCTGAACAGTAAGGGGGGAATCGGATGCAAGCCGAAACAACCAGCAAGGCCGCCGTTTCGAGCCTCGTGCAGCCGAAAAAGCAGTCGCGGCTGGCCAACGTTTGGAGAGAGCTGAAGATAAACAAGCATTATTACATCCTGATGAGTCCGTACATGCTGATCTTTTTTGCCTTTACGGTGGTTCCGGTCGTTTTCTCGATCGTTCTCAGCTTCTTTTATTTCAATATGCTGGAATTCCCCCGGTTTGTCGGGTGGCAGAACTACTCCAGATTGTTTTTGAATGATGACGTCTTTATGATCGCTTTGAAAAATACGCTGCTGTTTGCGGTCATTTGCGGACCGATCAGCTACCTTGCCTGCTTTCTGTTTGCATGGATTATCAATGAGCTGTCCCCGAAAGTCCGCGCGTTCATGACGCTTGTTTTCTATGCGCCGTCGATTTCCGGCAACGTTTTCTTTATTTGGCTCATTATTTTTTCGGGCGACAGATACGGCTACTTGAACGGCTTTTTAATTAAATTCGGCTTTATGCTGGAACCGATTCAATGGCTGACGAACGAGAAGTACATCTTGCCGATCATCATGATCGTCCAGCTGTGGCTCAGCCTGGGCACCAGCTTCCTGGCCTTTATCGCGGGACTGCAGACAATCGACAAGTCCCTGATTGAAGCCGGAGCGATCGACGGCATCCGCAACCGCTGGCAGGAGCTGTGGTTCATTACGCTGCCGTCCATGAGACCGCAGCTGATGTTCGGCGCAGTCATGCAGATTACGAGCTCGTTTGCGGTAGCCGATATCTCGGTGGCGCTCGCCGGATTTCCGAGCGTCAACTACGCGGGGCATACGATCGTCACGCACTTGATGGATTACGGAACAATCCGCTTTGAAATGGGGTATGCGTCCGCGATTGCCACAGTGCTGTTCGCCATGATGCTAGGCGCCAACAAATTGACGCAGGGATTACTAAGAAAGGTAGGGGAGTGATTTGGTTACGAGAATGATGGCTGCCTTTCGCATGCCGAGAAGGCTGAACCGCTCTTTTACCGTCAGCTTTATGCTGTTCGCGTTCCTGGCCGTATTCGGCGCATTCATGGCGCTGCCGCTGATCTATGCCGTTAATAATGCTTTTAAACCGCTGAACGAACTGTTCCTGTTTCCGCCGCGTTTTTTCGTGAACAATCCGACGATGGACAACTTTTACGATCTGGTGGCGTTAATGGGAAATTCCTGGGTGCCGCTGTCACGGTACATCGTGAATACGCTCTTCATTACGATTGTAGGGACCGTCGGCCATATTCTGCTGTCGTCCGCCGCGGCCTATCCGCTGGCTAAATACCGTTTCCCCGGGTCCAAGATCCTGTTCTCGATCGTCGTCATGTCCTTGATGTTTTCCGGACACGTTACGGCGATTCCCAACTATATGGTGATGTCATGGCTGGGCTGGATCAATACGCACGCATCGATTATCGTCCCGTCACTTGCGTTCCCGTTAGGTTTATTCCTGATGAAGCAGTTTATGGAACAGATTCCGGATGCCCTGCTGGAGGCGGCCAAAATTGACGGGGCGAACGAATACCGGATTTATTGGACGATCGTCATGCCCAATGTGAAGCCCGCTTGGCTAACGCTGATGATTTTGCAATTTCCGATGCTGTGGGGCTCGGACGGGGGCAATTTCATTTACAGCGAGAACCTCAAAACCCTTCACTACGCCTTAGGCCAAATTACCGCGGGCGGGATTGCCCGTGCCGGCGTGGGAGCCGCCGTCGCGCTGATTCTGATGGTCGTGCCGATTACACTCTTTATCATTTCGCAGAGCAACGTCCTTCAGACGATGGCGACCTCCGGAATGAAAGAATAGAGGGGAGACTAGCACGATGCGAATGAGCATACCGAAAGTGAAAAAGTACCTCCTGGTGGCTGCCCTCTGCTGCCTGCTGGGGACGAGTATAGGCGTAAATGCGGCTCACGCCGAAGGCAGCGCCTCCTATAACTATTCCTTCTGGAATGACACGACGCCGGCTCCTGCCGCCTATGAGGCAACGTCTTTGCTGAACGGCGCGCAGCTTGGCGTGGGCCCCTTCAAAAACCCAAGCGACATCCACGTAACGGCCGACAAAGAGATTTACGTGCTCGATTCCGGCAACAACCGCATCGTCGTCCTCGACGAGCATTTTAAGCCGGTTAAGGTGGTGGATTCCTTTGACCACAAGGGGAAGAAAGATACGTTCAATAACCCGCAAGGGATCTTCGTGACCGACCGAAAAGAGCTCTTTATCGCCGATACGGGCAATAAACGGGTGGTTCATCTGGATTCAAACCTAAGGGTGGCGGGGGTGCTTGAAGCGCCGAAGTCCGACCTGCTGCAGGCCAATTTCGATTTTCAGCCGGTTCGGGTGGTTGTTGACACGGCGCAGCGGATCTACGTCATGTCGACCGGCGTATTTGACGGTTTTATGGAATTCAATCCGGACGGGGCGTTCACCTCGTTCATCGGCGCCAACCGGGTGACGGTTGATCCGGTGGAGCTGTTCTGGAAAAGGATGTCTACGCAGGCGCAGCGGAGCCAAATGGTGATGTTCACGCCTACCGAATTCACGAACCTGGATATGGATGACGAAGGCTTCATTTACGCAACAAGCGGTGACTACTCGAATAATCCGATCAAAAAACTGAACGCTCAGGGCAACGATATTCTCCGGCGGACGGGATATCTCAGCCTGGTGGGGGATATCCGGTATTCAAAAGATGTCGGCCCTTCACGGCTCATCGATATCGATGTCACCGACAGCGAAATGTATTCGGTCCTCGACTCCAAGCGGGGCAGAATCTTCACTTACAGCGGGGATGGGCATCTGATGTACATATTCGGCGGCTTGGGCAACCAAATGGGCCAATTTAACACTCCCGCGGCGATTGAACGGGTCGGGGACGATTTTCTTGTGCTGGATAAGGCATTCGGCGAGATAACGGTGTTTCAGACAACAGCGTATGGCCGGATGTTGAACGAAGCGGTCCGGAGCTACTACAGGGGCGATGAGGAAAAGGCGTTTGATCTCTATCAACAGGCGATCAATATGAATGCGAACCTGGAATTTGCTTATTCCGGCGTGGGCAAGGCCCTCCTTCGGAAAGGGGACTACAAAGGGGCTATGCAGTATTTCAAGGAAAGCTATGATCAAGCCAATTATTCAAAGGCGTACCTGCTTTACCGCAAAGAGGTGATGAGAGAATACTTCCCGGCAGTCATGACCGGATTGATCGTGCTTGCCGCAGCTCTCCTGCTCTTCAAAAAGCTCCGGAAGCGGATGAGGAGACAAGGAGGTGTTACGATTGAATCGTGATCTCGTAAAATACCCGCTTTATCTCATCGTGCATCCGTTCAACGCCTATTGGGACCTGAAATACGAACGAAACAAGCGGCACACGCTGATCGCTTCCTTGATCATTTTGTTTTTGATGATCATCACCAATGTCCTTAGCAACCAGTACAGCGGCTTCCTGGTCAAAATCACTAATCCGGATGATATGAACAGCCTGATGGAAGTAGTGTACATCGTTGTCCCGGTCTTGTTCTGGTGCGTGGCCAACTGGTCGCTGACGACGCTCATGGACGGCGAAGGGAAGTTCGTTGAAATTTTTACGTCGACGTGTTTTGCCCTCGTTCCGATGATGATCATCAACTTACCGTGGATCTGGCTCAGCAATGTCATATCGCTGCAGGAGACGGCGTTTTATAACTTCTGCAGCACCGCGGCCTTCCTCTGGTCGGCGTATCTTTTGTTCGTCGGCAACATGACCGTGCATCAATACTCGCCGTCGAAGACCATCGGGACGATCCTGCTGACGATCGTGGCGATGGGATTTATGGCTTTTATCTGCCTGCTGTTTTTCGGACTGATTCAGCAGATGATTTCGTTCGTTCACGTCATTTATCAGGAAATCATGCTGAGAAACTAAAGAAAGGAGGAGAAACCATGCGCAAAGCCAGAATCGCCCTGTGGCTCCCGGTACTGATCGCGGGGATCGCGCTGGCCGGCTGTGCCGATTCGAACGTGGCCCGCTCGGGGGCCAATGATGCACCGGCTGCAGTTGAATTCACTAAGGGCCAGCCTTTGAAGTCGGCTTTCACCGACGCCCGCGCAGCCGGCATGAAAGGCGTAGCCGAAAATGAACGACTGCGGCTGTTCGTGGATGAGAGTACGGGTGCTATTGCTGTGTTAAATAAGGAAACCGGAGAGACGTGGTACAGCAACCCGCCGGAGCAGGGCAAGGATCCGCTCGCTTCGGGGGTGAACAAAGCCAACCTTTCTTCCCAGCTCAAGATCGATTATTACAACAATTTCGGCCAGGTGAATTCCATCAATACGTTCACGGACAGCGTCTCGCATAAGCAGATCAAATTCGAACCGATCCCAAGCGGGGTAAGGGTCACGTACCAGTTCGGAACCGCCGTGAAGTCAGCGGCCGATTTGCCGATGATGCTCAGCAGCGAGCGGATCGAGGCGATGCTGGGCAAGCTGGACAAAACGGGTCAGCGGGCTCTGAAAATCGCCTATAAAGAAGATCCGGATAAAAAGGTGTATGTCCGTAACGACAGCGCCTTAAATGGACTGCAGCTCGATCGCGCCTTCAAGGCATTTGACGATGCCGGATATACCGAAGAGGACCTCATGAAGGACATGGAGGAGCTGCATTTTACACAGGAGAAGCCGGAACCGCGGATATTCCTCGCATCGATCGAATATGCCTTGGACGGCGACAGCCTAGTCGCCAAAATCCCTGCATCCGGTATTCAATATCCGAGCGCATATCCAATCGGGAATATTTCCTTTCTCAGCTTTTTTGGCGCCGGCAGCTCCAAGGAGAAGGGTGCGATCTTCGTGCCGGACGGCTCCGGCGCGCTCATCCATTTCAACAACGGGAAGAAGCAGTATCCCGCTTACCAGCAACCGGTGTATGGGGAAGATCTCACAATGAAGACGACCGAGGATGCCGAGACCGAGCAGGCGGTCCGGCTGCCGGTGTTCGGCATCCTCCGGGAAAGCGGCGCGATCCTCGGCATCATCGAGGAAGGCGCATCGGCTGCGGCCATTCATGCCGATATCAGCGGAAAGCTGAACAGCTATAACTATGTATATCCCAGCTTCAATGTCATGAACAAAGGCGAAGTGACGCTGCAAGCGAACGGCCAGGAACGTACGCTGCCCAGGTTCCAGGAGCAGGCGATGAAAACAGATTTTACGGTCCGGTACGCGTTTCTGAACAAAGAGGAGGCTTCTTATCAAGGCTTGGCCCGCTACTACCAGCGTTATTTGGAGCAGCATGGCGGTCTCCCTAAGCCAGAGCCGGCCGCAGGTGCAACAGATACGCCATTCTACCTGCAGCTGGTCGGCGGCATCGCCAAAGAAAAGCATTTCGCCGGCATTCCTTACCGGACGATCGAGCCCCTCACGACGTTTGAACAGTCGGAGGATATCATCAACCAGATGAAGAGCCGCGATATCTCCAACATCAAACTGAAATTTTCGGGCTGGTTCAATGGCGGGATGGATCATGAGGTTCCGGATCACCTTTCGGTCGACAAGGCGGTCGGCGGCAGCAATGGATTGCGGAGCTTCCTATCGTTCACACGGGATCAAGGGGTTTCTTTCTTTCCTGATGTAGCCGTTTTGACCTCGAATACGGGAAAGGGATTCAACGAGAACGCGAATGCTGCGAGAACGCTGAGAGGCGTTCCAGCCGCTCTCTATCCGCTGGATCAGGCACTCAATCGGAGGGACCGGGATAAGCCGCCTTCTTATGTTGTATCCCCGCGGCTTACCGTTTCCTATACCGAGTCGGTGCTGAAGGGCTTGAAAGGGTATCAAACGGGCGGTATTTCACTCCGGGATCTCGCCGATCAGCTCAACAGCGATTACCGCAAGCACAATCAACTGGATCGCACGCAGTCCGAGAACCTTTCGGTTCAGGCGCTGGGCAGCATCTCGCAGCAAAATTTGAAGGTCATGGCGGACGGCGGCAACGCTTATGCGCTTCCATTCTTGTCGGATATTACGAACGCGCCGATGTCCGGCAGCCGATTCAAGATCGAGGACGAAGAGATCCCATTCTATCAAATGGTCATTCGGGGGTCCATCGACTACACGGGAAGCCCGTTTAACCTGTCAACCTATACGGATGAACGGCAGTATATCCTGAAATGCCTCGAATACGGAGCGGGCGTGTACTTCGAATGGATCCATGAACCCAATGACAAAGTGAAGGATACAGATTATAACGACTTGTATGCCGTCCATTACAAGCAGTGGATCGACCAGGCTGCCGAAATGTACCGCGAGGTGAACGATGTGCTGAAGAACGTCCGGAACGAGCCGATTACGGGCCATGAGAAGCTTGGCGAAGGCGTGTTCAAAACCGTGTACGGGAATGGCATTTACGTCATTGTGAACTATAACCGTACGGATGTGACGGTGGACGGACAAACGGTGAAAGCCGAGAGCTATTTGACGGGTGGTGTGCAATCTTGAAGTCGATCATGAAAATCGGCGCGAAGCGGCGGACGTACGCCGAACAGAAGGCGCTTTGGGGTTTTATCTACGTTTTGCCGTGGCTGCTCGGATTTCTTCTCTTTTTCCTGATACCGTTAATTTCCTCATTAAGGTACAGCTTCAGCTCCATCGAAGCCAATGCTAACGGCATGAACATCAGCTTTATCGGCATCTCCAATTATGTGGAAGCCCTTACGGTCAATACTAGCTTTAACCGTACGCTGACGACCTCGATCGTAAACATGGTCATCAACGTACCGCTCATTGTGATCTTCAGCCTGTTTTTGGCTGTACTGCTGAACCAAAGGTTTGTCGGCAGAGCCATTGCCAGATCGATCTTTTTCCTTCCGGTTATCCTGGCGTCTGGAGTCATTGCGAATTTGGAGACGTCCAGCCTCGTTCAGGCCATCAATGAGCAGAACGCCGGCGGTGCCGTGAGCGGCCTGGGGACCAGCGAGCTGACGCGGATCATGGTCAATTCCGGTGTCAGCGATAACATCGTCACGTACCTGACCAGCGCCGTGGATCGCATCTACCAGATCGTCAGCCAGTCGGGCGTGCAAATTCTGATCTTCCTGGCAGGGATCCAGTCGGTATCCCCCCAGCTGTATGAGGCATCCAAGATCGAGGGAGCGACCGGTTACGAAGCGTTTTGGAAAATCACGCTGCCCATGGTCAGCCCGCTCATCCTGGTCAACGTGATTTATACGGTGATCGATTCGTTCTCCCGGAGCGAAATGACGACGCTGATCAGGGAAACGGGATTTACAAATTTCAATTTCGGCCTCAGCTCGGCGATGGCCTGGATTTACTTCCTGGCGATCATGGTTATTTTGCTAATCATTACGTTTTTCATTTCCAAAAGAATTTTCTATCAAGAGTAGAAGGAGCGTGAGCAGCGTTGATCATCGCCCGTTTGTTGTCGCTCGAAAGCTGGAAGCGCTGGCTGTGGACCGTCGTGCGGCTGGTCCTGATGGCAGGACTGTCGTTTGTCATTCTGTACCCCATTCTTCAAAAGATTTCAACGGCCATCAAGGACAAGAGCGACCTGTATTCGCCGATCGTCGTCTTTATCCCGGAGCATTATTCGCTGGACAATTTCAAAAAGGCCATCTCGATCATGGACTATTGGCACACGCTGTTCAATACGTTTACGTTATCGGCCATGACGACGATCCTGACGGCCGTGTCCTGCGCGTTTGCAGGCTACGCTTTCGCGCGGCTTAAATTCAAAGGCAGCAATTTGCTCTTTGGAGGCGTCATCCTGACCATTCTGGTGCCGCCAACGACCATTCTGATACCGATCTACATGAATTTGAAGGATTTCAGCCTCATGGGGCTGATCCCGCTGCTGACCGGGAAGTCGGTGAACCTGCTGGATTCGTACTGGCCTTTCTTTCTAACCTCAGTCACCGCAAACTCGCTGAAGGCGGGTCTCTACATTTTTATTTTCAGGCAGTTTTTCCGGGGCATCCCGAAAGAAGTGGAGGAGGCGGCTTATATCGATGGGGCGGGCGTAAGCAAAACTTTTATGCGCATCATGCTCCCGAATGCCGTTCCGGCCATCGTTACCGTGCTGTTGTTTTCGTTTGTATGGCAGTGGAATGACAGCTTCTTTACGACAACGTATTTAACGTCGGGCAAAGTGATGTCCACCCAACTGGCTTCGCTGCCGCACAACCTCTCCATCATGCTCGAGGGCGGGGTTGCGACCAACAAGGATCCTTTCTATATGAGCATGGTCCAGGATACCGGCATCTTGCTGGCGATCCTGCCGCTGATCATTATTTATTTGTTCGTGCAGCGTTACTTTGTGGAAAGCATCGAGCGGACCGGCATCGTCGGGTAAGGTTGGGTTATGGTATTAACGAAAAAGCAGCATGCGGTCCCGCATGCTGCTGCTCTATTTTATTTATCTATAAGGAGAAGGTTTCTATTGGAAACGGATAGAAAGCTGCTTGATTTAATCTCAAGGCCGTAAATCACCCGATTGCCGGTACTCACGAGGCGTGCAGCCCACGATACGCCGGAATTGTCTGGAGAAATGCTCGACATTGTTGTATCCGCACAGCTCGCTGATATCAGCGATTCGAAGCGATCCATGGATCAGCCTTTCCTTGGCGAGGCGGATTCTGCACTGGATAACGTCGTCCATGCAGGAAATCCCGAAAGTCGCCTTATACAGCGTTTGCAGGTACCCGGGGCTCAAGTGAACGTCATCGGCCATGGAAGGGACGCTCCATTCAGCGCCGGGACGGTTATGGATCGCCTTGCGCAGATTCAGCAGTTTCTGGTAATGCGGCGAATTTTCCTTGGATTGAAAAGCTTCGAGCAGCTTGTTGAACAAGATCCGAAACAGGTAGTCGATCGAGAGCTCCCGGTAATCGCAGCTGAAAAAATTTTCGGTGGCCAGAAGCTGAAACAGCTGGCGGCAGTACCCGGGATCCGGCACCGGAATCGGAACGCCCCGCGGAAGTGCCGTTTCCAAAACGTAGGATTCGTCCGTCTCGAAACGGACCCAGTCATTCACAAATTGGCCTGAGCAGGCGCGGTACATAATCTTTTGCCGAGGGGGAAAGAGAACGGCACAGTTTGCCGGGTACTCCCGGATTTCTCCTTGAACCCAGAACTCGGCCGGCGTTTGCGTAAGAATCAGCAGCCAAAAATCATGTCCATCCGGAATGTCATAAATAAAGTCTCCGGGATGGGCGGCATCATATCCGACATAGTAAATGGATGTCGTCATCACGATCTCCAATCTTAGAATAGATCAAGTTTCTGTCAGCATAGATCATTCATTGCTGAGATGTCCTAATTTATAATTTCATAATAAACGCAATATGAAGTCAATAGAATAATCAGAAATGGCGTTACTCCGTTAGCAAATCCGTATTTGAAATGATCAATAAAGGTGAGGCATGCCATGATATTGAAAAGCGAATTTATCAAAGTACTATGCTATACCCGCACTCCGCAGGAGGACATCATCTATGCACCTAGACTGGCGTACAGCATGCATCTTGCCTATAGCGAGAACGGCAGGGACTTCCAAGCCTTGAACCATAATTCAGGCGTCCTGTTCGCGAAGGCAACGAACCATGAAAACGGGACGCTCCGGGCCAAAAGCCTGAAAAATCCGTACCTCTTCCACATGGCCGACGGAAAATTCGGTGTCGTTGCCGTGCGGACGGTCGCGGATGGACAGCAGGATGAAGAGAGCCGAGGGGCGGTGCTGTTCTTTACTTCCAACGATTTGCTGCAGTATCAAGAAATCGGGCTTGTCGATTTGAAGAGCGATGTTTACGCCCATGACGTCGCTTGCGAGTACGATGAATCAAGCCAGGCATACGTCATCCGCTGGAGCGACGGGAAGGGCGGCAGCTACCAAAATAAGATTCAGGACCTTTATGATTTGGCTGGCGCCGGGACTCCGGAAAAAGCGGAGGCGTTTACTCTCGAAGCCGTATCGGCCGACATTGAAGGCGTCCAGCCCCGTAACGTGATCCGCGTTCCGCGGGAAACGGCACAACGCCTCGTATGCCGGCTTACGGTTCCCGAGAATGTCGCCATTGAAGTTCCGGATGGCATCAAGGCGGCATCGGCCGAGGATTTGAAAGCGCTCAAAGCGACCGCGGTATACAGTGACGGCACCATGGCTCCCAAAGCCGTGGACTGGGATACGGCAGCGGTTCGCTGGGATCAGGCGGGAACCTATCGGGTAAAGGGAAGGGTTCGTCAGGAGCATTATGCGTTTCCGATCGCGCCGAACCGGGCGGACCCTTGCATCGCGAAATGGAACGGCAAGTATTATTTCATTGCGACCAACGACGCCGACGGCAACCGAACTTTGTATATCCGGGAAGCAGAGACGATATCCGGTCTTGTTCAGGCCGGCGAGTCTTTAATTTTGGATACACAAACCTATGATCACATTAAAGGGCTGTTATGGGCGCCCGAGTTCCATATTATCGAGGACGGGCTGTACATTTTTCATGCGGCAACGACAGGCGAATTTTTCTATGAAGAGTGCCACGTGATGAAGCTGCGCGAGGGTGGGGACCCCACTTGCGCCGCTGACTGGTCAATGCCCCGGCGCGTCGTTAGGAAAGACGGTACCGAGTTATGCGAGGCGGGCAAGGTGATCTCCCTGGACATGACCGTCATCCAGGTGAACGGGGATTGTTACGCGGCTTGGTCGGAGCGGCAGTTCGTGCCTGTAGATCTTGGCGCCTGGGTTTATATCGCGAAATTGGATCCGAAGGAGCCGTGGAGGCTGACGAGCGATCCGGTGCTGCTGACCAAGCCGGACTTTGGCTGGGCCAATAACCATACCTTTGTCGATGAAGGGCCGTTTGCTTTGATCCGGGACGGCAGGATTTATCTAACCTTCTCGAGCGCGGCGGTAGACGCTACTTATTGTGTAGGCCTGCTGACCGCCGACGCGAATGCGGACCTGATGGATCCAGGCAGCTGGACGAAGGGCAATTATCCGCTGCTGACGTCGAGAAGCGTCCCGGGCGAATACGGTCCGGGCCATAATTCTTATATTACCGATGACGATGGCGTCACTTGGAACGTATACCATGCCCGGCCGGGAGTAGAGGGGCCAAGAGGCTCCGGAATCCGCCGCGTTCATTTCGGCATGGACGGATATCCGGTGCTTGATTTAACGGAAGAAAGGGATTTAAATCCGGCTTTGGCCGAGGTGTCGATCGAAATTATTGTACAACGCGATTAGGAAGGGGCAGAGAGAACATGTATCCAAATCCGATTATATGGGCCGATTATCCGGATATTGACGTGATCCGGGTAGAGGATACCTACTATATGGTGAGCACGACGATGCACATGATGCCGGGCTGCGTCATTCTGCGATCATACGACCTGATTCAATGGGAGGTGGCTTCACATGTGTACGACGTACTGGACAATACGCCCGCACAGCGGCTCGAAGACGGCCAACATATTTACGGCCAGGGCATGTGGGCGCCATCTTTTCGTTACCACAAGGGTAAATTCTACGTCATTTTCGTGGCGAACGATACCCGCCGGACTTACTTGTACACGGCAGATAGTGTAACCGGTCCATGGACGAAGCAATACATCGAGGGTTTTTATCACGACTGCTCCCTGCTGTTTGACGATGATGGCCGGAAGTATCTGATTTACGGGAATGCCGAGATTCACCTGCTCGAATTGAAGGAGGATCTTTCCGGTCCCAAACCCGGCGGGCTGAACCGCGTTATCGTGAAAGAACGGGAGCCGTATCATCTCGGGTACGAGGGTGCCCACTTTTATAAGATCGACGGCAGGTATTATGCTTTCTTTATCCATATTTCGAAGGCTTCAGGGCGCCGAACGCAGGCCTGCTTTGCAGCGGATTCCCTGGAGGGCGAATTTACGGGCGGAGAGGTTTTTAATGACGATATGGGGTATTTCAATTCAGGCGTAGCGCAGGGCGGCATCGTGGATACGCCGGACGGGAAATGGGTGGCTGTGCTGTTTCAGGATCACGGCGCCGTCGGCCGGATCCCGGTGCTTGTTCCGCTGCGCTTTGAGAACGGTTTTCTGGTATTCGCCAAAGCAGCACCCCCAATGATCGAGCTGCCAAGCACAAGACCGGGGTATACCTACAAGCCTTTGGTTGGAAGCGACGACTTTGATTACACGCCGGACGAAGACGGCAAAGTACGCCTGAAGGATGTTTGGCAGTGGAATCATACGCCTGACGATGCATTATGGTCCGTAACGGACAAACCGGGAGTCTACCGGGTCACATCCGGCAAGATCAGCCCTAATTTGACGTTCGCGGTCAATACGCTGACGCAGCGCGCCATGGGACCGGCATGCGAAGTAACGGTCACGCTGGACGGCAGCGGGCTGAAGGATGGCGATTATGCAGGCTTATGCTTTTTGATCGGTACGTACGGCTTGATCGCCCTGACCAAGGAGGCCGGCCGGTCCTACCTGGTGATGCTGGCCAGAGAGGCCAAAGACCGCTCCATATTCGGCAAACTGGTCGACGAAGAGCCCGGGACCGAACTCGCCAGAATCCCCGTTTCCGGAAACGTCGTCACACTTAAGACGATCGGCAATTTCGTGAACAATGCGGATGAGTGCATGTTTTATTACCGGGATGGCGCGGTTTGGAGGCAGCTCGGGATTACGCACAAGATGGTATATAAGCTGGACCATTTTATGGGATGCCGCATCGGTCTGTTTTTGTTTTCCACCCGGGAGGTCGGAGGGACGGCGGATTTTTCCGATTTTCAATACCAGGTCCTGAAATAACCCGACTTCCGTTCGCTCCTTATGCAATGGGGATGTTCCTCTGGGAATGTCCTCATTTGAGCTGGATGTTATTTTGAAAGTCGCAAGGTCTGGTCAAAGACAACCATACTTTGCCGGGTGAGGACACGGTCAACGGCAGGTTGTTGCGTGATCATGAGGAGGCTTACACTTTGGGATGAAGGTGTCTTTCATGAAGCATTGGCGTGTAGAACTTCTCTAGGAGGGGATAGGTATGATGAGATTGCGCGAAGCGTTTAAAGAACAGTTTTTGATCGGGGCCGCTGTCAATCCGGTGACGTTGGACTCGCAGCGTGATTTGCTTATCGAGCATTTCAACAGCGTGACTGCCGAAAATGAAATGAAATTCGAAAGGTTGCATCCTGCGGAGGACCGGTATACGTTTGAGGCGGCAGACCGTATGGTGGCCCTGGCTAAAGCCAGCGGCATGGGAGTAAGGGGCCATACGCTGGTGTGGCACAATCAGACGCCGGCATGGGTGTTTGAAAATGAAGACGGCAGCCAAACGGATCGGGTGACGCTGCTGGCCCGCATGAAATCTCATATCAACACGGTCGTATCCCGTTACCGGGGAGAACTCTATGCTTGGGACGTGGTGAACGAAGCGGTATCCGACAGCGGCAGCGAACTGCTGCGGCCTTCGAAGTGGCTCGATATTATCGGCGAGGATTTCATCGCCAAGGCGTTTGAGTATGCCCATGAAGCCGATCCGGAGGCGCTGCTGTTCTACAATGATTACAACGAAGCCGATCCGGTGAAAAGCGAGAAAATCTACACGCTCGTCAAATCGCTGCTCGAGCAGGGGGTGCCGATCCATGGCATCGGGCTTCAGGCGCACTGGAGCCTGTATCACCCGTCGCTGGATAATATCCGCGTGGCGATCGAGAAATACGCCAGTTTGGGCGTGAAGCTGCATATTACGGAGCTGGACGTTTCGATGTTTGCGTTCGATGACCGGCGGACCGACCTCACGGCTCCGACGGAAGAGATGCTGGCTCATCAAGCGGAACGTTACGGTCAATTTTTCCGGTTATTCCAGGAATACAGCGAATATATCACTTCCGTCACTTTTTGGGGCGCTGCCGATGATTATACCTGGCTGGACCATTTCCCTGTACGGGGGCGAAAGAATTGGCCATTCTTATTTGATGCGAAGCATCAGCCCAAACCGTCTTATTCGGAAGTGCTGAAGACAGTGGGCTTGACTCTTTAGGCAAGGCATGTTTTTCATTGGAATGGTGCTTGTACAAGCACCATTTTTTTTCGTGTTAACGGCAGCTGCACCAGCTTTTAATTAAGGCGATACCGTTTGATGGGAGTTGAAGGTCATCCGGTATGCGGTCGGCGAGAAGCCGGTCGATTCCTTGAAAATCCTGGATAAGTAGGAGATATCGGATATTCCGATCCGGTCGCCGATTTCAGATAACGGGAGGTTCGTCGTCACAAGCAGCAGTTTTGCTTCCTCCAGCCTTCTTTTCTTGATGTATTGGATCGGGGAAATCCCGAACTGGCGTTTAAATACACGGATGAAATAGTTGGGATGCAAATGAGCCTTTTCTGCCAAGTCCGTAATGGTCAGGTTGTGACGGTAGCTGCTCTGAATATACGAAATCACCTGTTCGAGAGGTTCGGGCTCCGTCGAACGATGGAGGCTGACCTCAGAGGAAACCGTATGCTCAATATAATAAGAAACCAATCTTAGCATGGCTGATTTCACAAGCAGCGGACCGCTAATGGAAGCCGCAGCATCGCTGTCGAGCAATTCGCGGAACAGCCGGATCGCTTCGCTGTCATTTTTTGTGTCCACATACAGTGGGGTTTGAATCAGGTCAAAGAGATTGCGGTCTCCAATCCGAGCCGTAAAATGGCACCAATATTTCGTGTATCTGGGGCCCGAAGTGTAAGAATAGGACTGCTTCACGCCATGAGGCATAAGAAACCATTGTCCGGGTTTTGGTCTAAATTCCGAATCGCCGATTTTCAGCCATCCCTCCCCGTCACAGATCAAATAAAACTTGTTAAAGTCCGGCGTATAGTCGAGCTCCCGCCAATCCGTCCATACCTGGTTATAACCCATCGATGTGACCCGTACGTCCAGATTTTCCATATACAGCCTTGCTAGTGATTGGTTGCCCATATATATATTCCCCGTTCTATATAGAGTAGATAATTTTATCCAACAGAAGGTTAGGATTCTGTATTCATTCATGGCATGAGGATTGCTAGGATAAAATCAATTCCTGATTCGAGCAAAGGAGGCAATACCGATGAACTGGAACGAAATCGCCGCTGGCCCCTACCAACCTACCTTTGAGTCCCTCCGCCAATTCGAATGTCCGGAGTGGTTCCGGGACGCCAAGTTCGGGATTTGGTCGCACTGGGGCGCCCAGTCCGTACCGATGTACGGAGACTGGTATGCACGGAACATCTACATCGAAGGTTCGGAACAATACCGATACCATGTCCGTCACTACGGGCACCCATCGAAATTTGGCTATAAAGATCTTGTGCAGCTGTGGAAAGCGGAGGCGTTTGACCCGGATGCATTAATGGACTTATACACGGCAGCCGGGGCCAAATATTTCGTGGCGCAGGCGATGCACCATGATAACTTCTTCAATTATGATTCTAGCATCCATCGCTGGAACTCGGTCAATATGGGACCCAAAAAAGATATTGTCGCTCTGTGGAAGGATGCCGCCGCACGGCGTGGGCTGCCTTTTGGCCTAACGGAGCATCTCGGCGCCACATTCAGCTGGTTCCATTGGAATAAAGGCAGCGATAAGGAGGGGCCATATGCCGGCATTCCTTACGATGGGAACGATCCGGCGAACGAGGATTTGTATCTGCCCAATAAGGAACACCATCATGGCAGGATACAGGTTGATTCGATTGCGCCTTGGTATACATCCAATCCATGGTGGCATCGTCACTGGTTTTCCGTGATCAAGGAAATCATTGATAAGTATCAGCCGGATCTGCTGTACTCGGACGGCGGGCTGCCGTTCACACCAGGCTACTGGGAAAAGCCGGAGCTGTCTCTGGATGATCCCGCTTACGAGGCTGGACTACGCGCTGTCGCACACCTGTATAATACGAGCGCGGCGATTCATGGCGGCGTGAACCGTGCGGTCTATAACCAGAAGGATCGGCGCAAGGAAATATACACGATAGGCGTGCTGGATATCGAGCGGAGCCAAGAGCCTGACATTAAGCCCGAACCGTGGCAGACCGACACATGCGTAGGAGACTGGTTCTATAATGTGAGGTCTGTGTATAAAAAGCCGGGGCATGTCATCGAAATCCTGGTCGATATCGTTTCTAAAAACGGCAATCTTCTCTTGAATATTCCGCAGAAGCCGGATGGTACGATCGACGACGAGTGCACGCATATCCTTAGGGAGATGGCCGAGTGGATTCGAGTCTGCGGAGAAGGAATATTTGGCACCCGCCCATTCCGCGTGTCAGGCGAAGGCCCTTCACAGGTGGTCATTGACCATTTCACCGAAAACAAAGTGGAATGGACAGCGGCAGATTACCGATTTACGCAGAAGGGGAATATTCTCTACGCCTTCCAAATGCGGTGGCCGGAGGATCGTCTGGCCGTCATTCGTACGTTGAGCCCGGCTGACAAAGTAAAGTCCGTGCGGCTGCTGGGTGTGGGCGATGTACCGTTCGAACAGCCTTACGGAGCTCTGGTGGTTTCCCTTCCGGAGCATAGGCCGACAAATCATGCCCACTGCCTGGCTATTGAGCTCGGGTGACACGCTCGATGATCCATTTGGACCGGCATCGCTGGCTGAGATAGGCATATAATCAGTATAAAAATATAATACTCATTGGATTACGCCCTGCGGCTGATATAATGATGCCGTGGGGCGTTTTTAATAACTCTTGTTAAGGAGATGATGACGATGAAAGCGCTGAAGCTAAGGCCTTTTGTTCCGTCCGGTGAGGATTACCCGCTTGCTGTGCAGTTCTATGAGGATTTGGGATTTGAAAAAATCTTCACCAGCGATGAGCTGACGATTTTCCGGATGGACGAAACGGAGTTCCATTTACAGAACTATCAGAACGCTGAATTGCAAATGAACTATATGCTGGAGCTATGCGTCCAGGATTTAGATGCGTGGTGGAGCCACCTTCAACACTCCGGTGTCTTCGGAAAATACGGCGTGAAAGCCAAGCCTCCTGAAATCCAGCCTTACGGCAGACGGGCCATCCATCTGCTGGATCCCGCCGGCGTTCTCTGGCATATTACAGAAGTCTGAACCCGGCCGATCGGACAGGTAAGACGCAGCTGATGGCTATTGTAGAGTGAGGAGGATGATTACATATGAACGGTGATACGAAGCAAATCTATCTGATCTCCGGTCCACTCGGGGTCGGAAAATCGACAACGTCGAAAGAGCTCGCTCGGCTCGTGGAACGCTGTGTGCTGATAGAGGGCGACGATTTACTCCACATGCAGATGACGGAGCCCTCCCCGACATGGGAGGAACGTCTGAGCTTGGCTTGGATGAATATCCTTTCGGTCACCAGAAACTTTATCCAAAGTGGTTTTCATGTCGTGATCGACTTTGTCGTCGAAGATGAATTCGAGTGGTTCTGCCGGCAGATCGCGGATTTAAACGTACAGCTCAAATATGCGGTACTGCACGCAGACGAAGAAACGATAGCGGAGCGGCTCCGTAAGAGAGGGGATATACATTCACTGGACCGGTCGCTGTTTTTGCTAAATAAACTGAAGTCAGCAGCAGTCAATGCGGATTATCTTGTGGGTACGAATCAAAAGGATCCGGCCGAGACTGCCGCAGAAGTGATCCAAAATGACAGGTTTCACGTTCATATTGAAATGTAACGGAAAGCATGGTTAAACAACGGCTGCCGCAGGGATAGACTGCTATTCTTCAAGTCTTCGTCGGCCGCCGTTTTGTTGTGCCCGAAAGTGTCTGAAGAGGCAAATGCTGACGCCTGAAAAAAGGGGTTGACAATAACTGTTAATCACCGCATAATGACATTGACTGACTGAGTCAATCTAAATTAATAACTTCATATTTTTTTGGAATATTGTTGACTGAATGAGTCAATCCAAAACTGGGAGGAATCATTTTATGGTTACCAAGGCGAACACAAGCAAGGCCATCGTCATCGGTGGAGGTATGGCGGGACTCATGACCGCACGCGTGCTCTCGGAACATTTCAAAGAGGTACTGATCGTCGAAAATGATGCCTATCCGGCAGGGCCGGACGTCCGGCCGGGAACGCCGCAGGCATTCCATCCGCATCGCTTTACGGCGCGGGGGAAAGCGGTCATCGAACGGCTCTTTCCTGGATACGAGCAGGATATGATCGCGAACGGCTGCCCGTCTTCACTGAACAAAAACGCGTATTTCATGAACCAGTACGGCACCCTGGAAATGAAGTACGACCGGGATGATCTTAAATTCAGCAGAGCGCTTCTGGAGTGGGTCATCCGCCAGCGGACGGCAGCCATTTCCAACGTGAAATTTCTGACGAAACACCAGGTGACGGGGTTGTTAACGAGCCCTGACGGATCCGAGGTACTAGGGGTGCAAGCCAGAGACCGCGAGCAGTCAGGCAAAGAGAAAGCCCTGATGGCCGACCTGGTTATTGATACGAGCGGGCGATCTTCAAAGCTGTCGGGCTGGCTTACGGACCTGGGCTACGAGGTTCCCAAGCCGGATCTGTTGAAAGTTTCGCTCGGGTACAGCACCCGCCGCTATAAAGTGCCGCCGCAACTGACTCATTTGATCGATCAATGGGACGTCATCAACATTCAAGGGCAGCCTGCGAGCGGTACGTTTACGAGCGTCTTCTCCTTTATCGAAAACGAAACGGCTGAAGTGCTGCTCGCCCGTCCGGGCGGGAATTACCCTCCGACGGATGCCGCCGAATTCGAGAGCGCCTTGGAGCAGCTTCCGAGCCCGAAGATCGCAGAACTCGTCCGCGATTTCGAACCGATGGCGTCACCCAGACCTTTCCGCGTTCCGGAATTGTACTGCCATCGATTCGAACAGATGCCGCAGTGGCCGCAAGGCTTGCTGGTCCTGGGAGATGCTTACTGCATCTATGACCCGATCTTCGGCCAGGGCATGACCGTTGCTGCCATCTCTGTCGAAATCCTGGAAGCCTGTCTGCGGGAACAGCGCGCCGAGAAGCGGCCGGATTGGGAGCATGGCGTACTCCGCCGAATCAAGGAGGCCATCGAGCCGGCGTTCTGGCTGAACTGTACAGCCGATCTCAGATGGGAGGGGGTCGAATACGAAGGGGCGGATTCGGGGAAGGGGAACGCCTTTAGCCGGGAATATATGGAGCTGTTCCTGAGGTATGCGGTCAGCAAACCCGATTGGAAGTTCTATGGACTCTATTGGGCGGTTAATACGTTAGCGGTATCCCCCCGTAACATTTTCAATCCTGAGACAGCTGTCCAAGTGTTAACCGCTTCGGATGAAGGCAGGAAGCTGCTCTCCGGTCTTACGGTGAACAACGGCCAACCTGTGGAAACGATTCTCGAAGAAATACTTCCGTGGTTCCCGGAATCGCCGTTCGAGCTGGTAAGACCATAGCGATAGCCAAGATGGATTTGATATACTGGTAGAAAAACGGTAGCTTCCGGTAAAGGGGTACTTGACATTGGCACCATTAAACGAAGAGCAATTGCACCAAATACGCGATGAACGAAAAGAACAAATCAAGGCGGCAGCGCTTCAGGTGTTTGCCCGCAAAGGCATCCTCAGCGCAAAGATGAGTATGATCGCGGAGACGGCAGGCATCAGCAACGGGCTGCTGTACCATTATTTTAAATCCAAAGACGAATTGTTCACGTCGCTCGTTCAGGAGGCGATGGCCGAATCGGAAGCGGCGCTGCGCAGTATCTATGACATGCCGGGAACGCCGCTCGAGAGAATCAAGGCGTTAACGGCTGAAATCCTAAATGAAGGCGGCGCGCCGTATTTCATGCTGATTCACCAGTCGATCACGTCCGACGGCGTGCCCGAGCAAGTCAAGCAGCTTCAACAGGAATATTCCATGGATTCCTCTGTCGATATACTGCTTCCGTTATTCAAGGAGGGGCAGCAGGCAGGGGAATTGGTGGAAGGAGATCCCCGGGAACTCATCGCTTGTTACTTATCTGTCCTCTCCGGCGTAATGGTCATCAATTCGAATGGAAGCGGCGTATATCGAATTCCGAAGGTCGACATGCTGATGCGGCTGGTTGCCCGGAAATAAACGCAGTCTGTACATCGTGAAAAAACTCTTTCCTACCTGTCTATCAAGGCGGTTGGAAAGAGTTTTATGATGTGTTCTCCGTATTCAAGAACAGCAATTCGTTTCCACCTCTAACGCTACCTGCTTATCCAGCTCCATACTGGGCGAGATACTGCGGATACGAGCGGAGATGGACCGCTTTGGCCTTGCGCTGGGCCTCTTCCCGATGTTTCGGGTCCTCCTCCGACTCGACGTAATCGGCCAGTACGTCAATGACGTCGTCCAGCAGTTTTGCACGAAAATACAGCTCAAGCCGCTCGGCAACCGCATCTCCTGCCGCCGCCAGAACACGTTCCCTCCAAACCGGCCATGATGGGCCATGCCTTAGCGGCCATAACATAACCGAATAGTCCATCGCCGCATCTCCCTGGCCGGAAAGATCGTCCCAGTCGATGATCCGAAAGCCTCCCTTGCCGCAAGCCAGCACGTTGTTTCCGTTTAGATCGTTATGAACCACATCGCGCGCAGGGAGCCCGAAAGCAGGGGTCTGCCGGACAGTTTCCCTCAGCCTTTCGATCTCTTCTCCAAACCACGAAATGGTCTCATCCGACACGAAGTCCCGCAGCAGCTCCCGGGATCCGCGGATTCCTTCCAAGTCTTCCGTAAATCTGGATATGTACTCGTCTTCAAATGCATCCGCATAAGTGCGGGCTTCGGCTTCAGGCAGCATTCCGCGAAGAATGCCGTCGCGATGCAGCCTGGAGGCGGTCTCGATGACGCTCGTCAGAATAGCTTCCGGATTTGCCGCTTCCGCCAGCGGGACCGCATCCTCGATGTATTCGAACACAAGGCCGTACGGATACCCTTCTACGATCTCGCTTTCAATCCTGTGGACCAGCTTGGGTGCGGCGTAGTGTTCGGCAAGATAATCGCTGACGCCCGCCCACTGCTGCAGCCGCTCGCTCCGATCAGGCGGAGCCAGCTTAACGTGAAGCCGCGTGCGGCCGTCCGACAAGCGGAGAGACAAATTGCCGAAGCCACCGGGATTATAGATGTATGAAGCCTGGATATGATTAGGATCTAGACCGATCACACCGGCATTCGCCGATGCCCATTTTTCGATGATTCGTTCTGCCAGCCTTACATTCATAACAGTCTACTGCCTCCTCGCCTTCTTTTGTTATATACCGGATATTGTAGCATGGAATGGGTGCAATTACCCGGCCGTCAAGAAGCAGGAATAAACCATTCGTTCACGAATGGTTTTTTTAAAGATGCCAGAAAGGACATCCCAAGCATCCTGGATAATGGCCAACAATGGAGGTTTAGCGCAAAATGTACACCGTTCTGATCGCCGAAAATGAACCGTGGGTATTAAAAGGAATCGTCCAGATGGTGAAGACGGCCGGGGAGGAATTCGAGGTCGTCGGAGAATGCAGTAACGGGGAAGAAGCGTGGAGCATGATTCAAGAAGTATGGCCCATGCTCGTGATCACCGATATTATGATGCCTGAACTGGACGGGTTATCTCTGATCAAAAGAATAGCTGAGCATCGCATTCCGCTCGTATCGGTCATTATTAGCGGATACGACAATTTTCAATATGCCCAGAGGGCGATGACGTATGGCGTATCGGACTATTTGCTAAAGCCGGTAGAGTTTGAAACGCTGACCGAGGCATTAAACCGATCGAAGGAGAAGCTGGAGTCGCTAAAGGACCTGAACGATTACATCGTCAAGTTTCAGTCTTTGCTGGATAACAGCCAGGGCTTGGCGGTCGATGTCGTGATGCAAAAGCAGCGCCAATTCATCGAGTCCATCTTAAGGCTGCATCTGCTGAACAGAAATGCCCGGGTCGGACTGCTGAATATGATAGAGCACAAGCTGAAGAACCTGATGAATGAATTCGGCCTGGACTTCACGGACGTTCCGAAATATCAGTCAGGCGATGATGCGTCCACCCTGAAATATTACATGACGCTGCTGGAAAAGTGGTACCTTGGATTCCCGGGAGCACCGAAAACGAGCATGCCCGCGGCCATTGCCGAGTCGTGCCGGTATATCGACGCCAATTATAAAAAGAACTTGTCGCTCACAGACATGGCGAACCTGACAAATTTCAGCGTCTCCCATTTCAGCGCACTGTTCAAAAAGCATACGGGCAGCTCGCTTGTCAGCTACGTCAACCGTTTGCGCGTTGATGAGGCCAAAAAGCTGCTCCGAACGACCTCATACGCCGTATCCGAAATTGCGGAAATCGTCGGCTACTCGTCTACGCCTTATTTTACGCGGGTATTCAAAGCACTTGCCGGGGTGGCGCCCCTCGAATACAGAAAGAGGATGGGATCATGAAATGGAGCCACTGGCATTACCGCTTCTCCTTCAAGACGAAGATCCTCGGACTGGTGCTGTCGGTGAGCTTTGTGTCCATTGCACTGATGGCGATCTTCACATCCTACTACTACACGGAATCGGCCAAGGATGATTTCTACACGATTGCCCAGGACTCAACCGCAAGAATCAATCATCAGCTGGACAGGTATTTTACGCAAATGGCCCAATCGACCTACGCTTCGATTGCTGGTCCATTGCCCTCGAATTCGCTGCTTGGCGACAATCCGGAGAGCGGTCTTCTTCAGAAATGGCTCATCAGCGGCGAGAATTTCAACCGGGAACAGGAAGCGCTGGTCGAAGGCATCATGTCGAAATATATTGCGATCAATTACTCCAACGTCCTGGGCATCGTTCTCCGTTCGCTGGACGGCCGGCTGATTTATTCGAAAGATCACTCCCTGAGCCATCCGATGATTGAATCCTCGCCCTGGATGGTGGGCCCCTTGTCCGATCAATTAAAAATCGTTCCCTCCTATTACCGCCATGAAGATGCGGTTGTGCCCGCATACCCTTATATTACGCTCATCGTCCCTGTATTTGATCCGAATTCGCTTAAGCTCGTCGGCAATCTGAATATCGCTTTATCGATTACAGAAGTCCAGGATATTCTTGGACAGACGAGGCTCGGGAAAACAGGGTATTTTTTTATCGTCGATTCGAGCGGAGAAATCGTGTATCACCCGGACGTGAGTTTGGCGGGCCGGCACGTGGAGAACACAGCTCTGGGCGTCCTTCCTCTTGGGAAGCAAGATGCCGTCATCGAACGAAACGGGGAAAAAATTCTGATGTCCGGCAACCGCTCGGAAGTGACCGGCTGGAATATGGTCGCCTCCGTGCCTATGCACGAGATGGCCAGCGGCCTGGACTTCGCCCGCAAAGCTACGTTGTGGGTGATGACGGGCATCATTGTGTTATCGCTGTTCTTTATCCCCAGGATGGTCGGGCAAGTGGTCCAGCCCATTCTTCACCTGCGGAATCTGATGAAGCGCGTGGAGACAGGCGATACCAAGGTCAGTGCGATCGTGGTTCCCGGCAGGGACGAAATACAGCAGCTGAACGGGAGCTTTAATCAGATGACGTCCAGACTGAATGAGCTCATCCACACCGTCCATCGTCTGGAGATCAATGAGATGAAGCTGCAGCTGCGGCAAAGGGATGCGCATATTCAGGCGCTTCAGAACCAGATCAATCCTCATTTGCTGTACAATACGCTGGAAATTATCAAGAGCATCGCTTTTATAGAGAAGGTGCCGACCATAGAAAAAATGGCGACCCGCCTGGCGGGCGTCTACCGGTATACCTCGAAAATGCCCGGATCGGAAGTGCTGCTGCGGGATGAACTGCAGAATCTGCACAATTATCTGGATATCATTCATATCCGCTTTGATCATTTTCACAGCAGCATATCGGTGCCTGAGTCCTGCATGGACTGCCGCATGATCAAGCTGTCGCTGCAGCCGATCGTGGAGAACAGCGTGAAGTACGCGGTTGAACCCAAAAACGGCCATGCCCAAATTACGGTGGAAGCCTATGAGAGAGAGGGCGACCTCGTCATTGACGTTACGGATAACGGGAATGGGTTCCCCGAGGAAGACCTGGAGCGGATCATGCATCGAATGGAGCTGGTAGAGCAGCAGTCAGAGCCGTTCGCCCAAGAGGAATCGGTTGGAATCATTAACGTTCATGCCCGAATGGTGCTGAAATACGGTTCAGCTTACGGCGTCCGCGTACAGTCAATACCGGGTAAAGGAAGCGTCGTCACGCTGAAATTCCCGAAAAAGATAAATCCATGATCGGAAATTTGGATAAAAAGATCGTCATTTTGTGAAAAAGTGACCCCTGTCAGCAAGATATATTGAAATGGAAGAGGACAAAATCCAATGGGTAATGGAGGTCACCTGAAGTGAAACGAATGCTCTCAATCATACTGGTTATGAGTCTCGTATTTTTAGCGGCCGTTGGATGTTCATCCGCGGGATCGGAGGATATGGGTACCGCATCTGGAACGAACGGAGACAAGGACAAGCCGAAGAAAATCAAAATTGACATGATGATTGCATCATGGAAAGGCGGGGGCTGGCCGGACAACAATCATCCGATCATCAAGTACATCGATGACAAATTCAATGTGGACCTGCAAATTCAATGGGTGCCGAATGCGAATTTTTACGAAAAGCTGAACGTGATTGCGGCGTCCGGCAAACTGCCCGACGTTATGCGGATCGATAGTCCAAGCCAGTATTTGAAATGGGTGGAGGAGGGCGTATTTCAGGACTTAAAGCCTCAGTTAGCCCAATATCCTCATTTGCAAAGCATCGCGAAACCGGAAGAATGGGCGCTGCTGAACCCGAAGGACCAAATCTTCGGCATTCCGATCTACGCCACAGCCCAAAATACCATTTACGTCCGCAAGGACTGGCTGGATAAGCTGGGCATTCCCGTACCGTCCCCTGATACATTCACCATCGACCAATTTTATGATATCGCCAAAGCTTTCACGACTCAGGATCCGGACGGCAACGGGAAGAACGATACGTTTGGATTCTCGGCGCTGGGCAATGCAAGCCTGCTGGGCATGCCGGAGCTGTTCGCGCCATTTGGGCTCGCGAATGGCTGGAAGGAGGAGAACGGTAAGCTGATTCCGATGCAGGTCCAATCGGACGAATGGAAGGCTTTCTTGACCTTTATGAGCCGTGCATACAAGGAAGCCGTGCTCGACAAAGACTTTGTTACGAACACGAACTTCAACGAGAAGTACGCGCAAGGCAAAGTGGGCTTTGCCGACATGCATTACCAGTTCAGCCAGCAAACCAATCAGCAGCTGCAGACGATTGCTCCTGGAGCCAAATTTGTGGAGCTGGCGCCGCCGATGGGCAAGGACGGGATGCGGGGAACGTCGACGCCAACGAGCGGAACAATCAAGGTCGTCCTGAGCAAGGACGTGGATGCCGAGAAGCGGGACCGCATCCTGCAGTTGTTTGACTGGTGGGTATCGCCGGAAGGGGAAGACATCTTGAAGAACGGGATTGAAAATATCCATTACAAGAAAAACAGCAGCGGAGCCTATGAAATGACCGATGAATTGAAGGCCGAAGGCGAAGGGCGGCAAAGCCTCTTGTGGAACTGGGTATTGCGGAACAATTCCAATACGTTCAACACCTACAAGTGGAGCGATCCCACATGGGCTAAAGAGATGGAGCAATCCATTGATAACGCTGGCAAGTATCCGTATAAGAACGCGTCCGACGCCTATCTGTTCTCGTCCAATACGTACTTGGAGAAAGGGACGGCACTCGACGAAAGCTTCCACAAAACCGTCATTGAAATTATCGCAGGCAAAAAGCCGGTAGAGAGCATCGATGAAGCGATCAAAGAATGGAAGAGCAGCGGCGGAGACCAGATTATCGAGGAAGTAAATGCCGCATACACGGCGAATCCATAACGTTCGCCTGAAGGTCCCGGGCGGCTGCGGCCGCCTGGGGCCGTTTATTTCCGGGCTGGCTTTACAGCGAGTTGGAGGGTTGAAGACATGAAAGCGTACTGGAAGAGGGCATTTCCCATCTATCTCATGATCCTGCCGGGTCTGCTCTATTTTATCATTTTCAAATATATCCCGATGTTCGGGATCTCGATCGCCTTTATGAAGTATAGTCCCTTCAAGGGAATAACGGGGAGCGAATGGGTAGGTCTTCATTACTTCCGCAGATTATTTGCCGAAGGCGACTTCCTGCTGCTTCTCAAAAACACGCTGCTGCTCAATCTGCTGGATGTGCTGTTCTTTTTCCCGGCCCCGATCCTCGTCGCCCTGCTGCTGAATGAAGTGAGAGCCAGACGGATCAAGACGGCGGTCCAAACCATTCTGTATGCGCCCAATTTTATATCCTGGGTCGTGATCGTCGGTATTACGATCGTGCTCTTCGCTACAGGTTCCGGAGGCATCAATCAGCTATTGGAGGACTGGGGGCTGGGCCCGATTGAACTGATAACGGATCCTCGCTACTTCCGGTGGGTGTGGCTGTTACAAAACATTTGGCAGGGGGCCGGGTGGGGAGCGATTATTTTCCTGGCCGCCCTGTCGGGCATCGACCCTACGCTGTACGAAGCGGCTATGATGGACGGGGCGAACCGGTGGCGTCAGGTGTGGCATATTACGCTGCCCGGCTTGCGGGGCGTCATCGTCGTCATGTTTATTTTGCGGTTCGGGCACATGATGGACCTCGGCTTCGAGCATATTTTCCTGCTGCAAAACCCGATGAACCAAGGGGTGTCCGAGGTGTTTGAGACTTTTATATACAAAAAGGGTCTGATCGAAGGCAACTACAGCTATTCGACGGCCGTCGGTTTATTTAAATCCGTGGTCGGTTTGGTATTGGTATGGGGTGTGAACCGGCTCGCCAAAAGATTCGGCCAGGAAGGAGTGTTTTAAATGCGGCAGGCAAAAGGCACCGATCTGTTCTTCACGTGTCTCGTTTATTTCATGCTCTTCCTGGCGGCCGCAATCGCGATTTTTCCAATGTTCTACGTGCTTGCGGTTTCTTTCTCAACGGAGTATGAGTATTTAACGAGGGGATTCTTCGTCATTCCGAAGCAGTTTACCCTGGACGGTTATTTGTATTTACTGGCCCATCCGGGCTTTACCCTTGCATTCCGGAATGCAGTGATCATCAGCTTGGGAGGGACGGCGCTGAATATCGTGCTGACCTCCCTTATGGCCTACGGTTTATCCAAGCGGTGGTTGAAATTCCGGAATTCAATGAATTTTATGGTATTTTTCACGATGCTGTTCTCAGGAGGCATGATTCCGACTTATTTGGTCGTCCGATCGCTCCATCTATTGGACAGCTTCTGGGCAATCTGGCTTAGCTCGGCGATTGCCGCATTCAACGTCATTGTGATGAGAAGCTTTTTTCAGTCCATGCCGCTTGAGCTGGAGGAGTCGGCCCGGATCGACGGGGGCGGAGAGTGGCGCCTGTTTCTATCAATCATCGTGCCGTTGTCTATGCCAGTCATTGCGACCTTTACGTTGTTTTATCTGGTGAGCAACTGGAATACGTATTTTTCCGCTATTATATATTTAAACGATGCGAAGCTTATGCCGCTGCAGGTATTTTTACGGCAAATGCTCGTTGAGGATGACCCTACCATCTCCAATGCGTCCAATGTATTGTATCAATATACGCCTGCAGCCAAAATGGCGGCGATCATGTTAACGGCGCTGCCGCTGCTGATCATATTCCCCTTTTTGCAAAAATACTTTAACAAAGGGGTTATGCTCGGTTCGATTAAAGGATGAGGACAGCAACAAAAATTCGGATCATGGGGTGAAGACAGGTGAATCAGCAACCGAAGTATGTAGCCCATCGGGGGCTTAGTATGCAGGCGCCTGAGAATACCATCGCGGCTTTTGAGCTGGCGGGCCGATCGGGATTCTGGGGCATCGAATGCGATACTTACTGCACGACGGACGGCCGCTGGATTGTCCATCATGACCGTACCGTCGACCGGATGACGAACGGAACGGGGAGGACGAAGGATTTCTCGTTTGCCGAGATCCGCGAGCTGGGCATCACCTCCGGAAACGGGATCAATGATTATTCCGGCCTGCAAATCCCGGCAATGGAGGAAGTATTGTCCGTATGCGTCAAATACGGCATGCACGCATTCGTCGAGATCGAGGAATACCACCAGGATCGCGATCTGGAAAGGCTCGTTGAGCTGGTCCGCGGCTCCGGCATGATGGGACAAATGAGCTTTATCTGTTTCAATGCCAACGATCTGTTGAAGGTGCGTGCCATCGATCCGGCGGTGCCGCTCGGCTTTTTATCGGCGAAGCCGCCAAGCGAAGCAGACCTTGAGCTCATCGGCCGGCTGCAGCCTGCTTTTCTGGATTACGACTATCATTCGGCGACGCCGGATGACGTGCAAAACTGCAGCAAGGCCGGCGTTGACGTGTCGATCTGGACCGTAAACGAGCGGAAGATTTCGCAGCCGTTTGAGGAGGCGGGTGCGGCCTATATTACGACGGATACGATTTTGTGGGATTGAAATAGGAGTCTTTCCTTCTAATGATAAAAAGGAATTCACAATCATCATGTGGAAACTACTAGGCGGATGAATAACCGAAAGAGAGGAATATCGCGATGATGCCGGCTCAAGACCTACTGAATCCAAAAGCTTACCCGATGCAAAGTTTACATCTTTGCTCCATGCAGAGTCTATATGACAAACAGCGGCGGTTGTTTTGCATGGAGCTTTATCTATTAACCGCATCATTTTCAATTCATTAGCAGGATGTTTGTCATACAGGCTTTGCTACCTTACCATCTGCAACTCACTTAGATGAAAGGGCGAAGCCAATGAAATATGTATCTGCGAGCGGCATTTTACCTGAACAGCTGCTTCAGGAAATTCAAAAATACGTCCAAGGCAGGACGATCTATATTCCTTCTCGCGAGGATGGCCGCAAAAAATGGGGCCAGCTTTCGGGACAGCGGGACTATCTGCGGAAACGCAATCTAGAGATCAGGCAATCGTTCCGTAAAGGAATTGGTGTGGAGCAGCTCTCCCAGTCCTATTGCCTCGCTGAAGAAACGATCCGAAAGATCGTATACCAGAAAAAATAATGGTAGGGGCTTGCGTGTGATCAAACCAGCGCGAGCCCCTTTTTGTATCCTAAACGGTTATGTGTATTCTATGCATATTGTTTCAAAGCGCCAGCCGGTATACTTTACGGTAAAAGATAAAAGGCTCTTTGAGGAGGATCCGACATGGCGGAAATAACGGTTGAATTAAGCAGGCGAGATACGCAATTGATCATCTACAATCTCTACCCCCTGTATCTTCACGATTTAGCAGGGATCCGTAACGTGCTTCCCAATCGGTATGGCGTTTTTGAAGACAGTGATGCCTTTCAAACGCTTCAGCAGCAAATGCCCGAGTTTGATATTTGGTGGGAAAAAGAGGAGCATCTCTTTCCTTTTTTGATTCGGGTCGACGAAGTGCCCGCAGGATTCGCATTGATTGCCACGCCGCCTTATGTGGAGGATGACAGCGACTTTTTGGTGAACGAATATTTTATACTGCAGCCTTTCCGGGGTCAGGGCGTTGCCGAGGAGGCCATTACCCAAATATTCAACCGGTTCCAGGGAAAATGGCTGATCTACACGACTCCGACAGAGAGGAATTCAAGGACCATTCATTTTTGGAGAAAAACCCTGGCACGTTATACGAACAACAGGTTCACGGAAGAGGACAAGGAATTGCGGGCTGAGATCGGGGCGGCAAAGGTGTTCAACTTTACAAACAAATAAGTAGTCGGGCGGCTGATCGATAAGATCGGCTGTTTTTTTTTGTTTAATTCATGGCTGTTGCGATTCACCGATGGGTCCGATTCTACGAGAGGGAAAATCTTTTTTGCCGCGCTTGTATACATATGCACCTACCCAAACGTTGTACTGCTTGAAGGGAGGTTGAAAGTGGATAAGCAGATGCTGCTGCTAATGCAGGATAAAATGAAACAGATTCAGCGGTACCTGATTCGCCTGGGGGCAAGCAGGGCTGACGCAGAGGATATCGTCCAGGACGCCGTATATAATGGTCTCCTGTATATTGATTCCATTGGGCCTGATAAGTTTTCGGCGTGGCTGTATCGGGTCGCACTCAATCGATATTACGATATGCTCCGAAAACGCAAACGAATCGAGATTTCGATGGAAGAGGCGACGGTGGAAGGCAGTGAAATTCCAGAGGAAATCCTGCTGCGAAAGGAACGGAGAGAAGAGATCGAAAAGGTGATGGAAGAACTGGCTCCGATCTATAAACAGCTGCTTATTTTAAAATACGAACTGGGTTTTAGCTATAAAGAAATCTCTGAACTCATAGCCATTCGTGAGGAGAAGGTGAAGACGTACTTATATCGGGCACGCAAGCTATTTCAGAAAAAATATGGAGGACTATATGATGAACGATAACGAATCCAGCTTTGATGATGGGGCGAAGCTGTCGGCTCTTGTCAGGAAGGCACGCCGCAGAACGATTGCAAGGAACGTAAGTATCTCGTTAGCTGTAACTCTGCTTATCCTTGCGGGAGGATGGTTTGCGAATTTACAGCTTCAGTACAGAAGCGAAGAACATGCAATGCGTGACATTGAGATGCTTAAAGCGATCAGTGGTCCCAATCAGTATATATTAGGTTTCCAGATTAACTACGGCTTTCTTCATGGTACGCTTGAATACCGGACGTATAAGGTTGTAGAGGGCGTCCCGGTCATCTGGGGGGAGGAAAACTACGATTTTAGCTCCTGGGGAAGTTTTTCTCGCTTTTTCGGCGACTATTCTGACCTGTCGCTTATGGACCCAGATATGGAGGCCAAAGGATTTCATTATTCACGTCCCTATAACCGCTATAATGGGGAGAGAGAGATGCTGTTCTATCTTCCGAGTGTGAAATACGCGAACTACCTTAACGAGCTTCCGCAGCTGAAGGACATGGATGGACGGAAGCGGGTTGAAATGGGCATTTCTTTTGATAAAAATTATTCGGTAGAGCAGATCAAGGCGATGCTTCCGCCAGGTGTCCATCCCGTGTGGTATTGGGTTGACACTTACTCGAATATGAAACCATATATAGCCTCTAAAATGCCTGATGGATCCGTTGTTGATCCGTTTCCCGACTGGGCGAGCAGCGTATACGGTTTTGGCGTTCATCCGGATAGTAATGATGTTTCTGAAAAGGATTTTCTTAGCGCACTGGAATACGGAGTGCATCACAATCGAAAATATAAGCAGGAATTTAAGCGGATTTACGATTATTTGCGCAAGGATAAGGAACACCCGGAAACAAGTGACGTGCATCTCTTTGGCGTTGTCGTGACGGGAACGGCCGAAAGCCTGAAAGCATTGCAGGGTCAGCCCTATGTAAAAGCAGCCGTCATGGGTGCAACCGTCGACAGATGAATGAAGTGTCCCTACTTAATCAGGAAAAGAAGGTATCCGGTCGGTGCGAACGGCTGCCTTCTTTTAACTCATGGGATCAAAAATAGCATTTTGTGATCGTTTCTATTTTTTGCCGGATATAAGCTACAGCCTCAATAGGCTCCACGATTTTTGCTTCTCCCCCTAAGGGCCAAATCAAATCTGTAAAAAATTCGATTTTCTGAACGGGAATCCGCATGCGTAAAGTACCACTTCCATCTTCATGAACTGCTATGTGAGCACTGAACCAGACGTTGGTATCAAGCGAACGTACTCCTTCTTCTGTTAATTCGACGATCAAATCGCACTGCTGATCGAAGCGGGACAAATCCGGTGTGATCCAATCAAATACCGATCGTTCGCTCAGATCCTGCCAGTCATGAAAGGTATCGTTCAAGCTTGCCGAGCTGATTCGGTCTGCACGGAAAAGCCGATAGGTCTGGCGGAGGAAGCAATAGGCCGGACAATACCAGTATCCTTCGCTCGCATAGAGGCCGACGGGCTGAATATCTCTTTGTGTGACGCCATCGCCTGATTTATACGAAATGGTGACGACGCTGTCGTTCATGATCGCTCGCAACAGGGTCTGGAGGGAGTCGGCGGACATCGTCCGATGAGGATTCCAGATGACCACCCGATTCCGCAGCCGGTCGATCTGTTCCTTCGCATCGGCAGGCAAGTAGTGATAAAACTTATGAATCGCCGAAGCCGCACTCTCGTCAAAGGGAACGGAACCAAAGTACTGCAGGGATTGGCAGGCAAAAAATACGGCGACCGCTTCGTTCTCTGAAAAGGCAATCGGCGGAAGCATCCTTTCTTGAAGCAGCCGGTAACCGCCGCCGCGCCCCTGCACGGAATAGATCGGAAACCCAACTTCGCTCAGTTCCTGCAAATCCCGGGTAATCGTCCGCGGAGACAAGCCGAACTCGTCGGCAAGCTCTCTGACCGTAAACGACCTTTTGGCGTTAATCACCATCATTAATTGAATCAGGCGCTGTGATTTGATCAATACACGCTCATCCCTCGCCACATATTTGTCTTCCATATTATCACATAAAATAAGCCAAGTTCTGACTTATTTAGGTGTTATATTCATGCTCGTAATGATCCTCTGCCCCGAAGAAAGGATGAGAGAGATGAATCCGGAAGTATCCCGCATCAAGGATTTGCTGTTTGAAGAGATGGAGCTTGCGCTCACGACAACTGCCTCGCTGCTTGCCATAATTGAGGAGGAGCACTGGGAATATCGTCCGCGCGAGAACATGCGGAGCTTAATCGAGCTTGCCCGCCATCTTGTCCAGGTCCCCGAGCAAGAACTGGCCATTTTGCAGGAACAGCCCATGGAGCAGGTTAGAAGTCTGGTCATGTCCGTTATGCATGTGAAAGACGCAGCCGCCCTGTCAGAGGTCATGCATCGCGGAGTCGCAGCGTTAAAAGACTACATGAACAACTTGGATGAGGCAGATCTGATGTACAAATCGACCGCCCCTTTTTTTGCCAAGCACCAGCCGTCCGTTCAGATCAAATGGTTGATCGAGATTACGACGCATATCTATCACCACCGCGGCCAAATGTTTACCTATATGAAGCAGCTTGGCATCCCGGTTTCGATGTATGATCTGTACGGACCGGCGTCAAAATCGTGGACGTTATGAACGGTGTGAAATGTGACCCACCCAAAACTATGAAGCAGATCAAAGCAGCGGATCCCAACGATCGGCTGCTTTTTTTCGCTAACCGTTCCGGATAACATCATTTTATAACGCACTGTATGGTACAATTTGGAATTATGAGATCATCTTTGGGGAGGTAACATGCGCTTAAAAGCATGCATATTGATCATCTTATTCGTCTTAACGGGATGTTTTGCAGAGAGTAAGGAAACGACGTCACCTGAGAGGGATTCTAGCCCTGCCAAAATAGAGCTGGTGCCCGTTGATTTGTTCAAGGGTGAGGCAGCCAAGTTTCAGCCATTCGTCGGGGCGATGTCCGGTGCATTTAAGCTGAAATATGAAGGGAGCAAGCCAAACGCTAATTTGGACATAGACATTTGGAAGAACGGTCAGAGAGTAGATTCTATAGGCTGGATAGGGGATGTGTTTTACAGTCCTGAAGAGCAGAAGAATAACGAAATAGAAGTGATCATATCCATTGACACGGTATTCATGGGGGAGAAGGACGAGTCCGCAAGTATTAAGGTAGGCATTGTTAATCGCTCGGGAACAGACCTAACCACATTTCAGATTCCTTGGGACAAAAAGCTGACGGCTCGAGGATTGATTCAGGATGCGGAGCCGCGTTCGTTTACGCCCGATCAGGCCGTGCATGTGTTTGGCATGCAAGCCACAAGTTCCAATACCATCCGTACATCGGATCTTTCAACGGAATCGTTAAGCCAAACGGAATGGGCGCTCGTATTCACCTTACAGTTTGAGGAGTAATAACCTTTAAGATAAAGTTCTAGCGTTTTCCCTATTTTCTTATGAAACTTTATATTTACAAGGAGAAATCATGGACCCCCAAGTAAAATTAATGTTCCTGAACGAGCATGCCGCAGAAGGTGCTGCCCGGTTTGGCGTTAGCCCAGAGGAGCTGACTTTCATCGGAGGCTTTCAGAACTTTATTTATTCCTACATGAAGGGCGATTCAAAATATATCCTCCGTTTCACCCCGAGCACGCTTCGCACATGGAAAGGACTTGCAGCTGAGATCGAATGGATTCGTTATCTTTCGGCGAATGGACTTTCTGTTTCAGAACCGGTATCTTCAATGGACGGGAAAGACATCGAACAGGTGCAAGGAAATGCCATTGATTTCTACGTGACGTCATTCAAGCACGCGGTTGGTCGCAAGATTGGGTACCCGGAGTGTTTAGGAAATGCCATGCTTTATGAACAATGCGGACGCATCACCGGCCGTCTTCACGAACTGTCGAAGCGTTATAAGCCAACACTCAGAAGACATACTTGGAAGTCTAATGAATACCTCTTGCAAGCCCAAAATGTGCTGCCCTCAGAGCATCAACCGATACTTCACGCCCTGGATGAGCTTAAAGCACAGCTGGCTGTCCTGCCAGCTTCAGAGGATCAATTCGGTTTGATCCACGGGGATATTAATGTCGGGAATTTTATGGTGGATGAAGCTGGAGGAATCATACTTTTCGACTTCGACGAATGCCAGTACAGCTGGTATGTCGAAGACATCGCCGTCCAGCTTTATTATTTGCTGTATGTTTATGGGGAGGATTCGAAATCCGAGCGGAAAGCGCAATATGAACTTTTCGTTAAACATTTCGTGCGTGGCTATACCGAGGATGGACGTACTATGCCTGATGGCTGGAAAGACCAACTGCCGCTCTTCCTTATACTGCGTGAAATCATTGTATTCGTCGGGATGCACCGGAGCTGGGATTTACGTGAACCAGACGGTTGGACCCGCGACTTTTTGCAGGATAGTCGGATGCGGATCACGAAAGGAATGTCGTTGATTGATGAGTTCTTTTAAACGTTCAAAAATCATTTATGAAGCCCCAATCGCAGTTTAAGGAGTAGATATTGGAATGGAGCGGCTACTCCTCCCTTAGAATTGCAGAGAATACACACAGCACGAAACTTATTTGTGCTTCGAGAGTTATGATTTAGGCTGCCGCTTCTTAACGGCAGCCTGTTCAGCGCTCATAAGAAATACCCATAATTCCCGCAGAAAGGGTTCGGTGCTACCGAAGTCGAAGCCCGCCGTCCACCTCAAGCACGGTTCCGGTCACAAACGTGTTATCGATTAAGTAACGGACCGCTTTGGCGATATCCTCCGGCTGGCCTATTCTGTTAACCGGGGATTTCTCCTTGTAAAAATCATGCGCAGCGTTTTTTTGATCTTCCGGCAGCCAATTCCACCAAGGCGTATCTACGACGCCAGGAGATATGGCGTTAACGCGTACAGGTGCCAGCTCTTGTGCCAATATGGGAACCATAGACTCCAAGGCGGCGTTAATCGCGGTGAGTCCGGCATTGCCGGGCGCGTAGGAACGGGCCGATATCGATGTAAGGAAGGTGATCGAACCGTTGTCGCTCAACGTATTCAGGCTGAGCTGGGCAGACATCACTTGCGGCCAAAACTTGGCATCGAACCCTTTGCGCAATTCATCGAGCGAGAGCTCACGGAAGTTTCCGCCACCTTTAGCCCCCGAAACGGCAATGACCAGGTGATCAAAGCTTCCTTGACGTTCATAGAAAGATTTTAGATCTTCATAAGAAGCTGCATTGAGCTGCTCTCCTTTCGCACCCGGACCCAGATGCTGAAGAGCGGTCTCCAACTTGGCCTGATCCCGTCCCGTGACGACGACGTCAGCACCCATTTCGACCAACAACCGGGCTGATGCCAGCCCCATTCCCGATGTTCCGCCCATAATAATGGCACGTTGACCTTTTAAAGATTGTTCCATTGGATCGACTCCTCACTGTGCTTGATTGAAGTTCTGGTTTGAATTATAATATATTACGTAACGTTCTGTAAATAAATTATTTTAAGGGAGCTATCATGGATACTGAGCAAGACAAAACGACAGCTGTAGGTCGGCCAAGAAGCCAAAAAGCGTATGAAGCCGTAATGAAGGCGACTCTTGACCTTCTCAAATCGGGCGGGTACCCGAGCTTAACGATGGAAAAAATCGCAAAAGAGGCCGGTGTTGGAAAACCTACGTTATACCGCTGGTGGCCAGGTGTTCCTTTTATCGTGATGGAGGCGCTGAAACTACACGTGAACACGGAGATCGGCCTGCCGGATTCAGGCCATCTCAAGAGCGATGTGCGTGAATATTTAAGCCGGACGTTCCGTTCCTTGTTAGAAGGAATGGATGAAATCGTATGCAGTTTGATGGCGGAAGCCCAATTTAACCCTGAATTTGCCGCAGCCTTTCGTGACAACTTTATCTTTTCGCGCAGAGCAGCCTTGATTCGGTTGTTGGAGCGGGGACAGCAGCGTGGCGAATTGCCAGAGGATGCAGATTTGGAGCTTATCGCGGACTTGTGTTATGGATCGATGTGGTACAGGCTTCTGAACCGGCATTCGACACTGGAGGATCCTTTTGTGGATAACCTCGTATCGTACTTATTCGATTCCCCGCGTCCGAAGAACTAAAAATAAATTTGCCGGCTGATTTTAAAAATCGGTCGGCTTTTTTTGCATGGCGTTAAACACTTGCAGCGTCCCGTATCTTGGTAAAAGGTCATCCAGCATTAGCACTCGATCAGGATCACTGGGTAGACAGATACAACAAAATCATTTATGTTATTACTTATTAAAAGTATTTTAATAAGTCGAGGAGGGGAGGTTGGCGGAAGTGAATCCTGTCACGAACAATACGATGCGAGTCAAAAAGATGAATCAGGAGCTTGTGCGGCAAGCGCTCAAATCGATGAAACAGGGTACCAAATCGATGGTGGCACAGATGACCGGATTAAGCGTGGCGACCTGCGGCAGCATCCTGAACGAAATGCTGGAAACCGGTGAACTGCTCGAGCTGGACAGGGAGGAATCGAGCGGCGGCCGTCCGGCCAGACTGTATCAGTATAATGTGAACTATTCTTATATTGCCTGCGTGATCATCCGGGCCGGCGTGAAGGTGCACTCCCTCACGTACAGGGTCGCTAACCTGGCCGGTGAAGCGGTAGAGGAAGGGCAGCAGGAAGCGGGCCGGATCGATGTTGCAGCGATTGAGAAACTGATGGACGGGCTCATCTCCCAATACCCGCAAATCCGGGCGGTTGGGATCGGCGTTCCGGGTGCCGTTTATCAGGGCGTCATCAATGTCAGCGATATTCCTGAACTGATTCATGCCCCATTGGAGGCGATCATTCGCGACAAGCATGGGATCGAAGTCATTCTGGAGAACGACATGAACTCGACCGTGTACGGCTTTTACCGAAAGCAGGAATACGACAGCGAGAAGTCGATTGCAGTCGCAACGTTTCTCGAAGGAAGCTTACCGGGCGCCGGGTTAATCGTCGATGGGCATATTCATCGGGGGAATACCCGCTTTGCCGGTGAGATCGCCTTCTTACCGTATGGTATTTCACAGGCCGAGCAGCTGCGGCAGCTGCACGACCGGGAGACCTTCCATTCCCTGGCTGCGCATGCGGTGTCCAGCCTGATTGCGATCATGAACCCGGAGACGATCGCTCTGACGGGAAGTCTGGTGCAGGCGGATGATATCCGGCTGATTCGCCAGGAATGCCTGAAGTATATCCCGGAGCTGCATATGCCGCAGCTGGCGCTGCTGGAGCATCCGGATGAGGACTACATGTACGGGCTGACGACTATGACGTTGGAAAGCCTGGCTTATTCCCTGCAGTTGGTAGAGAAGCGGAGGTGAGGGTCAGCCTAATGACATCTGTGAAAAGTAAACCGCATCCGGGAACGGTCCGGAATATCCTGTTTCTGCTGTTTGCCCTGCCGGGTCTATCCTTTGCGTCATGGGTCTCCCGCACGCCTGACGTTCGGGACACGCTTCAAGTCTCCACCGCCGGGATGGGGATGATTATATTTGCGATTGCCGCCGGCTCTTTGTTCGGTCTGCTTACGTCAGGTTCGATCGTAGCCCGGAAAGGCGCACGATTTGTCATCCTGATCAGCTCTTTGCTGATTGTGGTTGGCTTCGTCGTTGCAGGAATCGGTACGTCGCTGGCTTCGGTACCCGTAGTTATTATCGGCCTGATTATCTTCGGCGGCGGCTATGGTACGGCGGAAGTTGCGCTCAATGTGGAGGGCTCAGCTGCGGAAAAGGCGTTGAACCGGACGCTCTTACCGGCGTTTCACGGCTTTTTCAGTGTGGGGACGCTTGTGGGCGCAGCACTCGGCGCCGCCGCGGTCGCCATCCATCTTCAGGTGATGGTCCATTTCACGATCCTCGCCTTAATTATGGCGGCAGCTGTACTCTATGGCTGGCGTTATCTGCCTGAGGGGTCGGGGAAGGAACCGGCGAATGCTGGAGGGCCTAAAGGATCGGCGATTCAGCAGCAGTTAAGGATGTGGACGGAGAGGCGCACCTTGCTGATTGGAATCATCGTTTTGGGCATGGCGTTTGCCGAGGGTTCCGCCAATGACTGGCTGCCGCTGTCCATGGTGGATGGCTACGGGGTGAGCTCGCTGACAGGTTCATTTATTTACGGCTTGTTCGTTGCGGCGATGACGCTGGGACGGTTTACGGGCGGATGGGTTCTGGACCGTTATGGCCGGGTGCCGGTGTTATCCGGATGCGCCGTGGCAGCCATTCTGGGGTTATCGCTGGTGATCTGGGGTCCGAATGAAGTTGTGGCCTCCATAGGCGTTGTCCTGTGGGGACTTGGAGCTTCCCTTGGTTTTCCGGTCGGTCTATCAGCGGCGGGGGATGATCCTCAAGGCGCTGCCGCAAGAGTCGGAGCCGTGGCGACTACAGGCTACATCGCTTTTCTGGTGGGTCCGCCTGCGCTGGGCTTCCTGGGAGAGCATTTCGGGTTATTGCACGCACTGATCGCTGTGCTGATCGGCATTGGGATCGCAGGTTCTCTGTCTAGAGCAGCCAAGCCCGTACAGCTGCACCAAACATTACATCAAGATGAGAGGGGACTTCACTCCTAAGATGAAAACAGAAAAACAAAAGATGCTGGACGGCGAATTGTACGTCGCTGCCGACCCTGAATTGACGCGGGAGCGGGCATATGCCCGGCAAATGACTCGCATGTACAACCAGACGACCGAAACGGATGAAGCATTGCGGCTGAAAATTCTGAAGGAGCTGCTCGGTTCAACCGGGAACTTCCTGGCGATGGAGCCCGACATCCGCTTTGACTATGGCTACAATATTCATGTCGGTGAACATTTTTACGCCAACTTTGACTGTACTATCCTGGATGTGTGCGAAGTGAGGATCGGGGACAACTGCTTGTTTGGGCCCGGGGTTCACGTCTATACCGCGACTCATCCGGTGGATTCGTACGAAAGGATTAAGGGGCCGGAATACGGCAAACCCGTAACGATCGGCGACAATGTATGGGTCGGCGGTCGGGCTGTTATCAATCCAGGCGTAACGATCGGCAACAACGTTGTCATCGCTTCCGGAGCGGTCGTGACCAAGGATGTTCCGGACAACACGATCGTGGGAGGCAACCCGGCGAAAGTCATTAAAACGATCGAAGCCTAAGTTGTGATAAAAAAAGAATCGCCCGAGCGGAAACGGCCGCCGGGCGATTTTTACATACCGGAAAAAGGGTTATCTCAGAGAGACGCCCATATGCACACATCCCGTCGATTTAAGCTTAGTTGCTTATGGGAGCAAAGTGATCCTCAAGTTTCACATTCGAGAATTTGGCAAAGTTTAATTGCTCGATCGCATTGGCCACATCGTTGCTGTCCACGGCAAAACCGACATAGACCGAATCCTTCATCCCGATGGTTCTCTGACCGATCGGCTTCCATTCCTTGCCGTCCGTCGATCCGTAGGCGTAGAAGGTGTCGCCGTTCCGGCCGAGCTTGAGCCAGTAGCCCTGCTCGACGCCGCCGATTTTGAACGGAATGTCGGGAACTAGCTGAATACCGGCTTCCTGCGCGCTGGATGCGCTGTCCAATGTTTCGGTCAACGGATCAAAGCCTGAGCCCTGCTGATCTCTTCCCGTCAGATAAGCCGACCAGCTTGTTTCTTTGGACAGCTTCACCCAGGATAATCCAAGGGCTGCAGTGGCGCTGTTATCCTGTAAATCATCGCGGATCATCAGTCCGGTAAAGGCATGATTGTCAACGGCTCCGATGGCTTCCAGCTTCGCGGTGAACTCCATGTCTCCGGTCATTTCCTTATATACAAAATGAAAATCGTCTTTCGCAGCATCGTTTTCCGGCGATTGCTCGGTGCTTCCTTCGCTCGTTCCCAGCTTGCCGTTGCCTTTAACGGTGATCACGCCGTCCGTCAGACTTCCGGTTCCTTTAATGTCCGGGCGGCCGATATCGGCCGATGCCCAGCCTGCATCAGCCAGCGTACGAGGGGCCGTATTGACATGGATGGTGGCTGCGGTCGTTTGGGTCGCATTTCCGTCCGTGTCTGACACTCTGGCGGAAATATTGTAGGAAGCATCCTGAAGGCCCTTGATGGTATACACATAGGCGCCGCCTTTTTTCACCGCTTCTCCAAGGTACTGCGATCCGTTGTATACGGCCACATTGTTGATTTTATTTCCGAATTTGGAGGAGGCTTTGACGTTGACCTCAATGTCCTCTCCCAGTGCAAACTGCGCATTGTTCAGCGGCGCCGCAAGCGTGGCATCCGGATTTTCGGCCGCATGGTCCATGTCGGCCAGGCTGTTGAGGTACAGCTCAAGCCAGGTGTAGCCCGTGCCGGTTACTGTCTTATAGGCATCTTGAATGCCCCAGATGTTGTTTTTCTTTTCCCATTGGTCGTCGATTCCGTTCTGATTCGTATCAAAATCGGCGCCGCGCTGCTCCTCGATCACGCCGAATGGGGAAACATACCCGCCAACCTCATTTTCGGTGTTGATGTATCTTCCAAGGCCATGCTCCACTTCCGCGACGATTCTTGCGTCGATGGCGTCGCGGCGCGGGTAGGTCGCACCCGCCTTCTGCAAAATGGCCTTCAGCAGCGGCTCGTTCGCTTTTTCCACGCCATGCTGCACGTAATCGTCAAACGCCGGATTGGTCACCCCGTGATTGACACCCGTGCTGTCCGCAGAGAGATACGGTTTGGACGCAAAAGACGTCGGCTGGTCTCCGCTGGCGTCACCGGAGCTTTTCACCAATGGGGACGATCCGTCCAGCCATCCCGTTAGCTTGCCATTGATCCGGTTCCCGGCGATGTAGAAGCCGCCAAGCTTTTTGGATTCGCCCGCATCGATGACCCGGCCGGTTACATTATCCCTTGTGCCTGGACCGGCGATTTCGATATTGTTCATATAATTCGTAAAGGTGAACCCTCCGCCATAGGTGCCGTTAAAGCCCCAGTTATAGATCACATTGTTGGAGAGCTGCACGACCGCCACGTGATCGGCATCCGCCGCGCCGGCATACCCGCCGCCGAGCCTTGGATTCCGGGAAGTATGGCTGGCATACAGATTGTGATGGAACGTCGTTTTGTCCCCGCCAGCGATGCCGCCGTAGCCGTGTCTGCCTTTGGAATGCCCGGACAGGGTGAGGCTCTCCGAAATGAGGGACCATTGGACAGTGCCGTTTTCGCCCCTGTACAGCGACAGCGTTTCATCGGTGTTCCAGCTGAAGGAGCAGTGGTCAATGATAAAATAGTTGTTGTCCCTGCCCCAGAGCGCATCCATCGAATCGCTGCCGTTGTACACGTTGGTCGCCCCCGGCCGGAAGGAGAGGTACCGGAGGATAATGTTCTCCGAGTTGCTGATGTTGGTGTCCCAACCTGCGAGGGTAATGCCGTTGCCCGGCGCGGTTTGCCCGGCAATGGTCAGGTTTTTAATGTTTTTGAACAGCAGTGAGCTTTCCAGCTCGATCGTTCCGGATACGTTAAAAACAATCGTGCGGCCTTCTTTCGGCGTGGACATAATCCCATAGCGAAGCGATCCCGGGACCGCCTTTTCGTTGGCGCCGTAATCCTCCAGTGTGGTGACGATATAAACTTCGCCCCCGCGGCCGCCGCTCGTATAAGCCCCACCGCCTTCCGCACCCGGAAAAGCGGGAATCGATGCACCCGCAAACTTCTGCTCATCCGCCGACTGGGCCGAAACCGAACCGGAATGCGGCATTCCCACAAGTGGAAACGCTACCATAATGCTCAACACAACAGCCATGCTTTTAATTCCTTTGTTCTTCTGTTTCATCCGCTTGCCGTGTAACATAAATGCACCCCTTACTGTTCGATTTGTCATTCGATCACACTTCCTCCCTTCAACGGCATATGGAGCAGGATGCCTGGCGGATTGCTGTGTTCTCCGCTCCATGGAGCCGCTTACTGCTCTTACTTTAAATCCTTTAGGCTGCTTTTACCTGCCAAAAACGAATTTTTTTGTGCCAGAAGTTGCGACCGGTGCTTGTGCAGATACAGACATCCATATTATCTTTTTCATAACAAACCAAGCTTGGCTGCCAGGGTTCACATCAGACCGAAACGGAGGATCGCAATGAAAATCAAATACCAGCACAGGGACCCGCAGTTTCATTTATTCATTTCCACCAATAATACCTATCCTCTGCATCTGCATAAAAACGTCGAAATTGCCATGGTCCTGTCCGGCGACATCCGTGTCCACATCGATCAACAAGAGTACGTCCTCTCCGAAGGGGACATGGCGATCATTTTTCCTAATCAGCCGCACGGATATCAAACGATAGACCACAGCCAAATCCTGCTGATCTTTTTTGACGCTTCGTTTCCGGGGGATTACACAGGAGATTTGCTTCATTATGTTCCAGACCACCCGGTCGTCCACAAACATCCGATCGTATCAGGCACCCTGACCAGCTTGTACAAGCTGTACAACGAACCTGGCGACAGCCGATTGCTCAAGGCGTACCTTTCGGTATTATTAGGACATGTGCTGCCGCTGTTGTCCCTGAAAAGGGTGGATTATACGAAAGATATGGATCTCTTCCAAAAGATTCTTGCTTATATCGACCTTCATTTTCTGGAGGCCATCAACTTGGACACGCTTTCCAAAGAACTCGGGATCAGCAAGTTCCTCATTTCGCGAATTTTCTCCGAGCAGTTCCACGTCTCGTTCCGCGATTATATCAACGGCCAGCGGGCGGCCTACGCCCACATGCTGCTGCTGTCCACCGCCGATCCGGTTACCGAGATTGCGTTTGACTCCGGCTTCAACAGCTTGCGTTCGTTTTACCGCGTCTTCAAAAAGGAATACGGCATGACCCCGAACGAATGCCGAAGCCTCCTGGAGGGGATGCCTAAGAACGAATCGGCTCGGTGAGGGAAAAAGGCGGGGGCAGAAGAATGGGGGAATGACTCCCGTGAATTTTTAAAATGCAGTCAAATGTGATATACTGTTTATGGTATAAACATTTTTTGGGCGCATAATGGCTTAGGACGACTAGGGGGTAGATCTGATGAGTAATGAAGAAGTGACACCGGAAGAAGCGGCGAAGATGCTTCCTGCCGGCGCAGCGCTGAGCTGGGGACTGGTGAAGCCTCCGCAGCGGGGGCCCAAGCGGGAGATGAGCATCGACCAGATCGTGTCGAGGGCGATTGAAATCGCGGACCAGGACGGCCTCGCCGCCGTTTCGATGAACCGGATCGCGTCGGCGCTCGGTTTCACGGCGATGTCCCTCTACCGCTACATCCCGAGCAAAGACGACCTGCTCATCCTCATGCAGGATGCGGCATGCGATATTCCGCTGACTCCTGAGCGTCCCCAGCATGAATGGCGGAAGAGTATGCGCGAGTATGTGCTGGGAACGGTCGCTATATTCAGGAAACATCCATGGTATGGTGATATTCCGATCTTCGGCATTCCGATCACGCCTAACAATTTACGGATCGTCGATTGGGCGCTCCGGCCGCTGCGGGACATGCCTTTGGACCATTTCGAGAAAATGTCGATCGTTCTTCTGCTGAGCGGCTATGCCCGTCATTGCGGGATGCTCCAGCGCGACATCGACCGGGCCGTTCAGGCGGGTTCGAGCGAGGAGGAGTTCAGCGGAATCAATTATTCGGTGGCGCTTCAGACGCTGGTCAAGCCTGAACTATATCCGAACCTGTATCCGATCGTTATGTCCGGGGTATATTCGGGTGAGCAAGAGGCCGAAAACACGGTAGGCGATGATTTGGAATTCGGGCTGGAGCGGATGCTGGACGGGATCGAACAGTATTTGAATCGGAAAATGAGCGGCGGCGCCAACCGATAATTTTGCCGCTGAACATAAAAAAAGGCTGCTTCCAAGGATGATTCCTGGAAGCAGCCTTTTTTTCATTTGCGCTGTTCTTACGCAGCGGTGTGCACGGCCTTCTTCTGGTCACGAAGCAGTACGAGCGTGACTGCGGTTGCCAGGAGCAGGATGACGGCGGAGATCAGGCAGGTGGCGTGCATGGCGGTGATAAACGCTTCACGGGAAGCCTTCATGACCTGCGCCGCAGCATCCGCCGGTAAATGCAGGGCGGCGGCCGATGCGCCAGCAATGGTCTGCCCTGCTGCCTGGGCCGCATCCGGCGCGAGTCCTGAGGGCAGGAACGGGGTGACCGCGTGGCGGTAGATGGCCGCAAGGACGCAGCCGAGGAGCGCGATGCCGAATGCGCCTCCGAGCTCGTTGGACGTTTCAATGAGGCCGCCGACGGCTCCCGCTCGGTCGGCCGGAGCGACGCCCACGACATAATCGGTGACGAGGGTCATGACGGATACGATGCCCGCGGCGACCAAGGCAGCGCCGACGAGCAGCACGGTCAGCGGCGAGAAGCCTTCCAGGCGGACCTGGGTCAGTACGCCGAATCCGACTGCCGACAGGAGAAAGCCGCCGGCCATGACGCGCGGTCTTCCGTAGATTTGCGACAGTTTACCGGCAATCGGTGCCGCTGCCCCGACCACCACAGAAGGCGCCACGCTCCAGAGGGAAGCGACGAATGGGGAGTATCCAAGAACCGACTGGAGGAACTGGGTATTGATGAGCGAGCTGGCCATGAGCGTAAACGTAGCGATAAAGTTTACGAGGATCGAACCGCCGGTCCGCCGCTCCATCAGCGCACGGATATCGAGCAGCGGATTAGAGATGGTCAGCTGGCGCCGTACGAACAGAATGCCGACGAGCAAGCCTGCGGCAAGCAGTGCGGCGGGAAGGATCGCCCAGCCGTCTTCCGCAAGTGTCTTGACGCCGTAAGTGACGGGAAGGATCGCGGCGAGCACGAGGGTCGAGCTGAATACATCGACTTTGACTTTTGCCGTGCTGCGGGACTCCGGCAGCAAAAACGGCGCAATGATGAGCAGCAGGACCATGGCGGGGATATTGATGAGGAACACGGATCCCCAGGAGAAAGAGTCGAGCAGCAAGCCGCCGATAATCGGCCCGACGGTGACGCCGCCCGCCATGACGGCGCTCCAAATGGCCATCGCCTTCGTCCGCTGTGCCGGGTCCTGGAACATCGTGCGGACGAGCGCCAGCGTCGACGGCATGAGGGTCGAACCGGCGATTCCCAGAATCCCGCGAGCCAGGATCAGCGTTTCGGCCGACTGGGCGTACGCTGCGAACAAAGAGCTTAAGGCGAATCCGACGGAACCGATCATCAGCAGGCGCCGCCGTCCAATCCGGTCGCCGACGGCGCCCATCGTCAGCAGCAGCCCGGCGAGGATGAAGCCGTAAACGTCGAAAATCCATAATTGCTGGGTGGCAGTCGGCAGTAGATCCGCGGCAATGGCCGGTGCCGCGAAGAACAGCACGGACACGTCCATCGAGACGACCATCAGCGGGAGACAAAGGATGCAAAGCGCGATCCATTCTTTGCGGCCGGCCAATTTGGCCGTTGCGGGGGTTGAAATGCTCATTTAAAATCCCTCTCCTTATTGTTTATTGTATAAACAGTAACCTTTGAAAACAGTATATTATATAAACAGTATATGGTCAACACAAAAGAAAAGTATTTTTTCACGGGTACGGGCGGAGTTCTATGGAGCATTGAAGAGCCGCATGATAAACCATATTTTTATTGCCCGGCCCCATTTTTCTATGAGACAATCCGGGATATAATGGGTTCAATCCGGAATCGAGGGTAACCGATCGAACGATATGGAAGTGAAAGGGAGGCGGATGGCATGACTGAATACGAAAAACCAATCGTGGACATCATTTTGGTCGAGGAGATGATCAGCGAGCATCTGGGTGTTGGAGCGGTAGAAATCACGCCGATGCAAGGGGGGAACTTAAGCCGCGTTTTTTCCTTTAACCATGAAGGTCAAGGGTACGTGATCAAGTTCAGCGACCTGGAGGGGGCGTACCAGTCGGAAATCTACGTATCGAATCTGCTGTCCAGCCAGGGCATACCTTTCCCCCGGTGCATCGGACATGGAAAAACAGAGAATCTGGAATATTCTATTTTGGAAAAGATAGAAGGCCGCAATCTGGCGGATTATTCGGCTGAGGAGCAGCGACACCGGCTTCCGGAGCTTATTCGGATTTTGACGCGCTTGAACCATATTGATCTGGGTGGAGCCCGTGGATACGGCTGGATCGGGGCGGGCGGTGACGGTGCGTTCCGAACCTGGAAGAATTATTGGGAATCCGTCTATGCGGAAGACCAAACGGGCAGCTTCTGGGAGAATTGGTACGCCTTATTCCATACCTCCTGTTTGGAAAAAGAGGTATTCGATGAGATTTACAGCCGGTTAACGGCTTATTCACACTTTAACGAGCCGCACCGCTATTTTATACATGGGGATTTTCACCAGTGGAACATCTTGTCTGACGGCAGCCGGATTACAGGAATTCTGGATTGCAATTGCGCTTACGGCGACTTTCTTGTGGATCTGGCCATTCTGGACCGGCACATGGACGGGCACAACGTCATACAAGCTTATCAGGACCATCAAGCGCAAGCCGGAATCGTCATCCCCGATTTCAATGAGAGATTAAAGGGAGCTTATTACTTCAAAGGACTGGACGGACTGCGCTTCTATGCCAAAATGGGTTGGACCGACGCCTATGTATATACCCGCAACTTCCTTCTGGGCCTGGACAAATCATAAGTCTGTTGTAACGGGCTCGGATGGAGCTGTTTGCATTTGTGTTTTGGCAACTCCGAGTGCCCTGTTCCCCCACAGCGTCTGTTCAACAAACGGGGCTTGCTCCGCTCTGCATTGGACGATCAATATCACTTCACCGGCTGTTGTCTTGACTGTTCGGATCTTTTTTCGTTTCACAATGTTTTTTATCAGATCGTAAACAAAGCCAACAGCAAATCCCACAGCCGCTCCAATTAGCCCCCAATAGACCGGACCCCAGTGGAGAACAAAACCTCTGGATACCCCAATGGTCCCGCCCATCATGGCTAGGATAAGCCCGATATCGACTAACGAGGTTCCGTCCGTCCCGTGCATCGTATCAACCAACTTCATATCCATCGAACGATTATCTAGGGGTACAGCGTAAATATGGACGACCTCGTTTTCCTTAAGCTTGCTTATAGCAAGCTCAACATAGTGTGAATGCTGAAATGTAGAGAAAAATTGGATTCCCATTAGACTTTTTCTCCCTTATGCAGTACAAAATTTTGCGGCTGATAGTTTTGTTTCAAATAATCGGCTTGTTCCCAATCAAACAGTTTCGTCAGCTCTACGGCATTGGTATAAGAGTCGTACATCGTGAAGAAGTAGATCGAGGGGAAGTAAAGGAACCACTGAACGCCCATCACTTCTCTTGATTTAGGGAAGTCCCCCAGCAAAAAGTAATGCAAGGCTTCAATCATATTGGAATAAATGACGATGAACATGGTCATAGCAAGCGTCAGAACAGCGGCTACAATCCGATGAATATACAGTTGTCCGAGACTTGGAACGGTCATCGACCAGACCAATGCAAGCCATGGCTTTTTCTTGTCCAAATAGTTGATCTCGAAGGGACTGACCGAAAAATTCGGGTATTTGGCATTTTCCCTTTTCGCCAACAGGTGAATCTTATTTTCATCGATTGTGGTCCGATAGCTGTCCCATATGGCAAACAAATAAACCGGGATATAGAGGTAAATGTACTTTTCATTTAAAACAGCCTTTGCCTGGGCGATATCTCCGTTAAACGAATACATAATGGCCGTATTGAGCTGAGTTTTTTGATTGATATAAAATTCCCAAAAAAATAATGCGAACCCGGAAATGAATTTGTGTAATAAGATGTGGCCAAATCCGGGGAACGCTACGGACCATAACGCTACGACCAGGGGATTACGCTGGTGAAGCTGGATGGTGCCGAACGTCGTTACATAGGCATGATAATAACGGTTTCTATATTTGTTTCTATAGTTATTCACTTTTCAACGCTCCAATGAAATATAGTTTAATCGAATTTTTTGTCAATTGGCGAAAGATTATTCTTCCTTGGGAGGTATAACGCGATTGGCTTAAAGAAGACATGGAATTAGCGGGATTACTTTGGGGAAGTTTAAGGACAATCCACGGACGATGAATTGGCGTAAAAAAGGAGCTGCATTACTTTTGTCTGACCCATATCCTTCCTTTGAAGCAATCAAGGATGCAGAGCGTAAACTTCGTGAAATGAGAAAGCTGTATTATTATCGCCATGACCTGTTCTCGATTCAATGGTGGTTTTTATTGGTGCTGTTAATTGTACCATGGATCGTTTGGTGGAAAATGGTCGATAAGTCAAGACTGAAGGATATTTTACTTTACGGCTTTGCACTAACCATCATCATTGTCCTTCTGGATGATATTGGAAGAGGACTCGGATTATGGTCTTACCCTCATCAAGTCTTCAGGCTGATTCCTCGCTTAAGCTCGATTGATTACTCCGTATTACCTGTCATCCATATGTTGATCTATCAGTATTTCAGAAGTTGGAAGTCATTCTTTGTCGCCAACGTCATACTGGCCCTAGGGGCTGCCTTCATTGCAGAGCCTCTCTTTGTCTGGATTGATATTTATGACATGGACCATTGGAAATCTATTTATTCGTTCCCGCTATATATAGCTAAAGCCTGTTTTGTTAAGTGGTCGCTGGAGTTCATGCTATCCAAGGCAAACCGATCACAACAAAAACCTGCGAACTAAAAGAGGGCATTGAGCCCGCTTTTAGTTCCAGGATACAATATTGATAGACAATAACGCATCGAAGGCGGATTCGATGCGTTATTTTATGATTTGTTATACGATTCCGCTTCCTGAAACCGGTTAGCTTACCTTCGTGAAAAGGGGGAGCTGTGCTTATAGCTCACTATTGTCCTTTGGCAAGGATCCGGAACGTGATACCGAATGGATCCGTCACATTGCCGTAAGCGGGACTGAAGAAGCTGGCTTCAAGCGGCGTGTTCACTTGACCGCCCTGTTTCAAGGCGTCAAAGTATCGGGCGGCCTGATCTTTGTCATCGGTTTGCACAACGATGGTCACTGGCGAGCCCTTCTGGTAGCTGCTGCTGGTAACAAGGTCGGACAGCTGAAGCTGCGATTCACCGATGGCCAAGACCGCAAAGGATATCCAAGCTTTTTTCTCCGGCGGGAGCGGGGAGTCCGGATTTTCCGGTAAATCGCCCAGCCGTTGTGCATAGACAACCTTGGCTTCCAGCGCTTTGACGTAAAAATCGATAGCCTCATTTGCTTGACCATTCATTTCAATAAAAGGGATTAAACTCGTGCTCACAACAATCATCTCCTGTACATGTTTTTTACCGGGATACCGACGGGCCTTTTATTTGGCAGCGGGATTCCCTTCACTACCAATGTCGTTCGCCGGCAGGTAAACGTGACCGTTAAAGTTAAAATAATTTTTTTGCGATTTTTTTTACGATTTCGGTCACATCCGTTAGATTTCTTACGACATATGAGTAATAAGGAAAAGGAAGGGTTGGGGCGCGTGAACGATCACGACGGGCTTGCAGAACAATTCGAATCGCATCGGAATCACCTTCAGTCGGTGGCTTACCGAATACTGGGATCACGGAATGAGGCGGATGACGCCGTACAGGAGTCATGGATACGTCTTAGCCGTTCGGATACGAGCAGCGTGGAAAATATCGGGGGCTGGATGACAACGATCGTCTCGCGGGTCTGTTTGGATATGCTCCGAGCCCGTAAATCACGGTATGAGGATCTGACGATGGATCGTGCACCAGAGCCGGTTACCCACTTCCGTGACGGAAGCGACCCAGAGTATGAAGCGCTGATGGCCGACGCTGTGGGGCATGCCATGCTTGTGGTCTTGGGAAAATTAAGTCCCGCCGAACGAATCGCGTTCGTGCTGCACGATATTTTCGGCATGTCTTTCGCGGATATCGCTTCCATCCTGGGGAGAAACGAGGCGGCAGCCAGAAAGCTTGCCAGCCGTGCACGTCAACGGGTGAAGGGGGATGAATCGGCTTCGGGAGCCGAAGAGCTCAGGCGCAAACGGGAGCTGGTGGATGCATTCCTTGCTGCATCGCGCGCCGGAGATTTTGAGAAACTTCTCTCTATCCTGGATCCGAATGTGGTGACACGAAACGATCCGGCGTTTCCGCCGGCCGCAAACGCGCCGGTTGTTCACGGTTCGCAAGCTGCGGCCAAGCAATTCGCCGGCCGTGCCCAAGGTGCCCAGCCTGCGCTCGTGAACGGTTCCGTAGGCGCCGTCATAGGTCCGCTTGATCGAATCCTGTTCGTACTCGTATTTACGGTAAAGAATGATAAAATCACCGACATCGAAATGATTGCCGATCCGGTGCGCCTGCGCCAGCTTGACCTGGCCTTGTTGAACGATTAACGGGGATAAAGAACACGGAGAAAAGATCATTGAAGCAAGGAAAAGGCACCGTTTGCAGCCGTAAGGCTTGCAGCGGGTGCCTTTTTTCTTGCCAAACCCGGGTCAGGACAATCGGTATACTCTGGCTTCATAGGGGCGCAGTTGAATGCGGTCTCCTTCCGCGTCAGGCGGCAGATCGTAATTGCTAATCAGCAGGTCTCGCGACATGCCCCGCAGCGTTTTCGGCCATTCCATGACCGACGTATCATCAAAAAAGTTAAGGATGACCAGGACGGTGTCTTGATCGAGCGTACGGGTGTAAACATAGAGATCCGGATCCAATGGAAGCAGCAGCTTATACTCTCCATAGATCAACGCTTTATAGGTCTTGCGCAGGGAGAGCATCCGCTTGTAGTAATGATAGATAGAATCCGGGTCCTTCATCGACGAAGCCACGTTCACATCCGTATAATTGGGGTTGACCTTGATCCAAGGTTCGCCGGTTGTAAAGCCGGCTTGAGGCCCGTCGTCCCACTGCATCGGGGTGCGGGCGTTATCCCGGCTCTTCGCCTGGATGGCCTGCATCGTCTGGTCGATCGGCTTGCCTTGAAGATGGGACTGCTCATAATAATTCAAGGTTTCTACGTCCCGGTAGTCGCCGATTTGGTCAAAGGCTGCATTGGTCATCCCGATTTCTTCGCCCTGGTAAATGTATGGCGTCCCTTCCAGGGTGAGCATGAAGGTGGCCAGCATTTTGGCCGATTGGACGCGGTACTGCTTGTCATTGCCGAACCTTGAGACGGCTCTGGGCTGGTCATGATTGCCGAGGTAGTTCGCATTCCAGCCCTGGTTATGCAGTGTAGTCTGCCACCGGCTCATTATTTTTTTGAGCTCCAGCAGCGTCCATGCCCGGAATTCCCACTTACCGGTGCCGTTTGAGGCGGAGTCCAGCGTCATATGCTCGAACTGAAACACCATGTTCAGCTCATGGCGCTGGTCTCCCACATACTCCAAAGCCTGCTCCGGGCCGAGTCCCGAGGTTTCGCCGACGGTCATGATGTCGTAGTCCATCAGCACTTCCTCGTTCAGCTTTTTGAGCATGAAATGGACTTTTTCCAGGTTGGAAAATAGCTGGTACGCTCTCACAACAGGGAGATGCTGGGGATTGTCGGCATCCGGCAGTCCTTTCGCCTTTACGATGTGAGCGATGGCATCGAAGCGGAAGCCGTCCACGCCTTTTTCCAGCCACCACCGGATCATTTGGTACAGCTCATGTACCATTTCTTCGTTTCTCCAGTTCAAATCCGGCTGATGCTTGGAATACAGATGCATATAGTATTCGTCCGTCTCCGGATCCATCTCCCACACCGAGCCGCTGAAATAGGACTCCCAGTTGTTCGGGTACAGGCCGTTGACTCCTTTGCGCCAAATATAAAAGCTTCGCTTGGGGTTGTCGGTCGACGATCTCGATTCTTTAAACCAGGGATGCTGGTCTGAGGTATGGTTCAGCACCAGGTCCATCATGATTTTCATTCCTCTGGCATGGGCTTCTTGCAGCAAATCATCGAAATCCTCCATCGTGCCGAATTCAGGATTGATCGCGTAATAGTCGCTGATGTCATATCCGTTGTCTTTACCGGGAGATTCGTAAATCGGGCAGATCCAAATGACATCGATCCCGAGGTCCTTTAAATAATCCAGCTTGGAAATAATTCCGCGAAGGTCGCCTTTGCCATCTCCATTGGTATCCATGAAGCTGACGGGATAAATTTCGTACACGGCGGCTTCTTTCCACCAGGTTTCGTTCATGTGCACATTCCTCCTGTCCGTGCATGATACAGGTTGTATGGGGAGTTAACCGTGTCCCCCTTGAAAAGCGGGGTATTTGGTCATCCCGCCGTCCGCAAACAGGGTAATGCCCGTAACATAACTGGACTCGGAGGAGGCCAGCCAGGCGGCTGCAGCGGCGATTTCCTCCGGCTTGCCAATATACCCGAGCGGGATCAGCGCCTCAACGCTTGCTTTGGCGGCAGGATCGGAAAACTTGGCGGCATTGATCGGCGTATCGATCGCGCCGGGACCGAGGCTGTTGACGCGGATTCCCTTCGGCGCAAATTCCAGCGCCAGCGTCTCCGTCATCATTTTGATCCCGCCCTTGCTCGCGGCATAATGCACGAAATGGGGCCACGGAATCATCTCGTGCACGCTCGAAACGTTGATGATCCGTCCCTTGATCCGGTGTTCCAGCATGTAATCGATCGCCTCGCGGCAGCCGAGGAAAGCTCCGGTCAGATTCACGTCCAGCACCTTGCGCCAGTCCTCCAGCGTCAAGTCCTCCGAGGGGACTTCGTTTTCGATGCCCGCGTTGTTGACCATGACGTCCAGCGAGCCAAAATGCTCATGCGCGGCGGCTACCAGCTTTTTGACATCCTCTTCACGGGTGACATCGCCGTACACGCCTATCGCTTGACCGCCGCTTTGTTCAATCTCCTGGATGATCGAATTCACTTCCTGCTCCCCGCTGCGGTAGTTAATGACCACATTCATCTTTTCGCGCCCGAACCTCAGCGCCATAGCCCGTCCGATGCCGGAAGAAGCTCCGGTAATAATGGCTGTGTTGCCCTCAAGATCCTTGTACACAATCATTCCCTCCTGTCGTCCCATCAAAATGACTACAATAGTATTTAACCTGAACGGGCATGGTTCAACAGGGCGGGGTTCTAACTTCCGTGCAAGAAACGGAATTATAGTATCGGAATCAGTCTATAAGTCATTTCCATTTGACAATATCGTTCGATAGGTGTAATTTATAACTAACCAGTTAGTTATAAAAACTAATGGCACATACTAAGAGAGTGGGAGAGGATTCGACAATGAATGATCGTACTTGGCTGATCACCGGCATTAGCAGCGGCTTTGGACGTCAAATGACGGAGCAGCTTTTGAAACGAGGGGAACGGGTCGCGGGAACGGTCCGCAATATGGAGGCTGTGAATGATTTGCAAGCAAAATATGGCGACCTATTATGGGTCTCCAAGCTGGATGTCACCGATACGCCGGCCATACACCGGGTTGTGGACAACGCTTTTCATGATCTCGGCAGCATTGACGTCGTGGTCAACAACGCGGGTTACGGCCTTTTCGGTGCGGCAGAGGAGTTGACAGATGAGCAGATACGCCATCAGCTTGAAACGAACCTGATCGGATCCATCCAGGTGGTGCGCGCGGCTCTTCCTCACTTGCGGAAGCAAGGCTATGGGCGGATCCTCCAGCTGTCGACCGTAGGCGGCCAGGCCGCTTTCCCGGGAAGTTCTTTGTATCATGCGAGCAAATGGGGGATTGAGGGGTTTGCCGAATCCGTCATGGCTGAAGTTGCCCCTTTTAATATAGGCGTCACTATTGTGGAGCCGGGCAGTGCAAGGACAAACTTCCGGTATCAAAGCTCCGCGCTGGCACCAAAGATAGATGCTTATGAGGCCTCCCCGGCCATCCACGCGCGGCGGATTATCGAAGAAGCCAAGGCACCCTCGCTGGGTGACCCCGCCAAAATGGCTGCTGCGATGATCAACAGTGTAGACCAGAATCCGGCGCCTAAAAGAATCGTGCTGGGCAGCGACGCATATTCGACGATTCACAAAGCTCTTACCGAGCGGCTGGCGGAATTGGAACAGCAAAAGGATCTCGCTTTTTCAACCGATTTTGACTGATTTCCATTTGAGCATAATAAAAACAAACAAGCGTCCTGACGATTCAGGGCGCTTGTTTATTGGCGGTTATTTCCACTTTTTATATTCATTCGGCGTGACGCCGACCACTTTCTTAAACAGCTTATTAAAGTAAGCGGGATCCGCATATCCTACCTCCGCTCCGATTTGGTGCACCTTCATGTTCGTCTCGGTCCGCAGAAGGCGTTTGGCGTTTTTCAGACGCACGTCGGTGATGTACTCGGTCAGCGTCAGACCGGTCTCCTGCTTGAACAGCTTGCTGAGGTAGCTCGGTGTCAGATACACCATGGCCGCCAGGGTGTTCAGCTCGGCATGCTCGCTGTAATGCTCGGCGATCCAGCGCTTGACGATCTCTACGGCTTTACCGCCCATCTCGCTGCGCAGTCCGTACACTTTCTCCAGCGCCGACCTGAACGCCTCCACAAAACATTCTTCCATGCCGGAGAAGCTCATGCAGGCTCGCAGCTGCGTCTCCAGCCGGGCGCGGGCTTCTTTGCCCCGAATCTCCCGGTACTCCTGCACTTCCCGGCATGCCATATCCTCCAGCTGACTGCAGACGCGGACGATCGTCCCGGTACCTGCACGCTGCTCTTTCAGCCGCTCAAAGCACTGACGGACGCATTCCAGCACGGCTGGAATATGGAGGAGCTGCAGCTGCTCGGCAAGGTTCATGCCGCGGACGGCATCCTCCGCTTCGACGATATCTCCGAAAGCTTCCCCGGCATAACCGGCGGCATAATATGGGGCCGAATCTGAATAAAGGCCCAGGTCACAGGCTTGCATGGCTTCTTCATAGGAGGCTCTGAGTTCGGCAGTGCCGTTGTGGATGCGGCTGAATCCGATATGAACCGCCGTTTGCTCTTCGCTTTGTTCCTCAGCACCGCCCAGCAGACGGGCGATCCGGTCCAATTGTTCATGCCCCGGAGCTTCCGGAAAATAAAAGACCCAGGCGAGCATGCGCTCCTGGACCGAGATCCAGTCACCGACGAGCTCCGGGTGCTGCTGGATCCGCCCGGCTGCGGCTTCCAGCGATCCGCCTTTCTGAACGAACGTGGCATAACAGGACAGGGGCAGCCCGGTATCTTCGGAAAGATAGGGAAGGGGAGACTCGCTCAGAAAGCAGGAATGAAGAAGCCGCTTACGGCTCAAGGCTTCTTTTTCGAGCGAAGACTGATGCTCCTCGTCCAATTGGTACAACAGCTCAAACAGCTGCTCTTTGTTGATCGGCTTGAGCAGGTAGTCGACCGCGGAAGCGCGGATCGCTTCCCTGGCATAGTTAAATTCGGTGAAACCGCTCATCAGGATGGAACGGACGTGCGGGCGGGCAGCCTTCAGCTGCTTGATCAGATCTAGACCGTCCACAACCGGCATCCGGATATCGGTAATAACCACGTCGACCTCCAGGCCGGGAAGGCTGTCCAGTACATCCTTGCCGTCCGGAAACTGCCCGACCACGCGGAAGAGGCCGCTTTCCTTTTCGATCATTCGCGACAGGCCTTCGCGAATCAGAACTTCATCGTCCACAATCACAATTCGAAGCATATTTCTCTCCCGCCTTTGCTGTAATGATGTTTACTCTTGGTCTTCGTCGGGGAGTTCTTCCTTAATGCGCACAACGACCCGGGTTCCGTGCCCGGGCTCGCTCTCCACTTCAAGACCGCAGGTGCCGCCGTAATGCAGACGTACCCGCTCGGCCACATTATGCAGCCCGATGCCGAATGCACCGCCCGAGTCGCCGTGCTTCAGGCTGCGGTTCAGCTGCTGGACGGTATCCGCATCCATGCCGACTCCATCATCGCCGATCACGAAGACGACGTGGTCCTGTTCGCGCGAAGCGGTGATAGTGATGGTGCCGAGTCCGGGCTTGCGCTCCAGCCCATGAAAGACCGAGTTTTCCACAATTGGCTGGAACACCAGCTTGAGCACCGACAGGCCGAGGTAGGGCTCAGGCACATCCATGATGAGCCGGAATTTATCCGGGAAACGGATGGCCAGCAGATCGAAATAGTTGCGGACATGCTCCAGCTCCTGCCGGATGGTCACCGGGTCCCCGCTGCGGACTATGGAATACCTCATCTGGTTTCCCAGCAGGTAGGTCAGCTTGGCAACGCGCGGATCGTCGTTGCTCTCGGCCAGCATGCGGATGGACTCGAGCGTATTGTAAATAAAATGAGGGTTGATCTGGCTCTGCAGCGCCCTCATGTCGGCGGTCTGCTTGCGTTTTTCCGTCAGCTTGATTTCGGTGAGCAGGTCCTTGACCCGCAGAATCATCCGGTTGAAATGGCTGCCCAGCATGCCGATCTCATCATTGTATTTAGGCGAAATCCAAACGTCGAGGTTGCCGTGCTGAACTTTGCGCATCAGCCGAACCATGGATTTCAGCGGTTTGGTCAAGGCGTGAGAGAAGAAGGTTGCGACGAACAGGGCGATCGCCAGCAGGATTAAGGTCGTAACCATCAGCGCCCGGCTGTTCTGCTGGACCTTGTACAAAATTTTGGACAGCGGAATCGTGACGGACGTCGTCCATCCGGTCTGATCCGACGTGTAGTAGACGGTCAGATAACGGGTTCCGTGTATAGTCGATTCAAAATGGCCATCCTTCTGACCCTTGGCCGCCGTCATCAGCGCGGTCAGCCGATCCTGAACCGAATTCGCATCACCGCTGGCGTACACCAGCTGTCCTTGCTCATCCATAATGAGCGAGCTGCCCTGGGTCACCCGATCCATTGGCTCGACAATGCCTTGAAACAGGCGGATATCGATATCCAGGACGATGATGCCGAGATATTGGAGCGAGCTGGCCGAGTTAATGGTCCGCAACACGCTGATAACATCCATCGTACTGCTGCCGTTGACCGTGATCGGGTGGCGGCCTTCCAGGATCGGACGGGCTCCGCCCGCCTCACCTAAGAGCTTCTTCCAGCCGGGAAGCTGATTTTCGGCCGACAGATCGTTGATGTTCCCGTTCTTGTCATAAAAAATATTATCGTACCGGTCAACGAGATAGACGGCCACGACGTCTTTTTTGGTATGGCTCAGATAGCTGAGAAACATGCCCATGCTCTCATTCTTGTACCAGTCGGTGTGTTCCTGTCCGAGATAGTACTGCACATCCTTGTTATACAGGGGAAGCGCCGTGTAGCGCTTCAGGTCGTCCACGTACCGGTCGATCGTATCGGAGGCGTTGTCGGCCATCTGTCCCGCGTTGTTGGTGGCGTTCTGCAGCACGGAATTGAACGTGGACCTTGCCGACAGGTAGCTGACATAAGTGATGGGCAGCGATAACAGAAAGACAAATACGAGAATCAGCTTTTTCTCCAATGACAGATTGGCCAGAAAGAGCCATCCCCTGCGTATGATGCGGCCGATTGCAGTACTCATAACCGATAGTCCACTCCCTGATGCTTGTCTTATTTAACCGCTCCGCTGGTTACTCCTTCAAAGATATAACGCTGCAGGAAAAAGTACAATATGACCGTAGGCAAAAGGATGACCAGAATCGCGGCGCAGATGAGGTTCCAATCGGCCGTGTTGACGCCCTGGAACCGCATCAATACAGTGGTGACGACGCCGAGGCTCTGCTTCGGCATGTATAAATATGGAATGTACATATCGTTATAAATGCTGATCGTTTTCAGAATAATGAGCGTTGCCGTAGCCGGCGTCAGCAGCGGGAAAATGATCGAACGGTAAATTTTGAACAGGGATGCGCCTTCCACCATGGCGCTTTCGTCCAGGTCATAAGGGATGTTGCGGATGAACTGCAGGTATAGAATGATCTGGATCACGTCGGCTCCGATGTACAGTACGATCGGGGCACCCATCGTGTTGTACAGGCCTAGGCTTTTGATAATGCCGAACGTGGCTACCTGTGTCGTGATGCTCGGGATGATGGTAGCGACAAGATATGCCCCGAACACGATCGGTTTCAGTTTAAAATCGAACCGGCCCAGGACATAGGCGACCATCGTGCCGAACAAAATGTTCAGCGCGAGCGAGACGACGATAATGATCAGAATGTTGCCGAATCCGCTGAGCAGGCCGCCGCGCTCGAGTACGACCTTGAAATTTTCGAAATTCAAAAAGTTATGGGGCAGCGACATCGAACTGCTGCTGTTAAATTCATCCCTCGATTTGAATGCGTTGATGATGACGACATAGGGAGGGAACAGGACGACGAATACCCCGATGAGCAGGGTCAAGTACTTAATCAGGTCCTGGATCCGGAATTTGGACGAATGCATTATTTATTTCCTCCTCTGCTGAGCACAAGCTGCTGAACGGCCAGTACGATGACCACAAAGAACAATAAGATGACGCTCATCGCCGAGGCCAATCCATAGTTGTTGTAGGCGAAGGCCGTTTCCACGACGCGCTGCACATACGTCTGGCTCGCTCCGGCAGGTCCGCCTTTGGTCAGCACAAACGGAAGGTCGAACACTTCGAGCGCGCCCGTCACGGTCAGGAACAGGTTCAGTTGAATAACCGGCTTCATGTTCGGCAGCGTGATTTTCCACAAGGTCTGCAAAGAGCCGGCACCGTCGATTTTCGCCGCTTCGTAAATATCCTTCGGAATGGCCTGCAGGGAAGCGATGTAAATGACCATGTTGTAGCCCATAAAGCGCCACAGTCCGGTAGAGGCCAGCGCATAGTTGACAAGCCCTTCCGTGCCAAGCCAGCTTGTTTCGCCAAGATGCTTCAGTCCAAGGCTGGAGAGGAACAGGTTCAGCGAGCCGTTGGTCGTGTCAAACACGTATCCGAACATAAAAGCGACCGCCACGCCGTTCATGATGTAAGGCAGAAACAGCAGAATCCGGAACACGTTCCGGCCGCGCAGCCGGCTGTTCAGGACGACAGCAAAGTAAATGGCGATGATATTCTGGACGATTCCCATCGCAAAGTAAGCGAAGTTGTGCTCGAACACTTTGAAAATATCCGAATTGGAGAACACTTCCCGGTAATTGTCCAGGCCGACCCAAGGCTTCTCCGGGCTGTAGCCGTCCCAGTTCGTAAAGCTGTAATAGATCAGCTTGATCGCCGGGTAGTAGGTGAAGGTGGCTAGTAGAATTAAAGGAATCAGTAAAAAAGAGACGATAATGATCGTCTTCTGTTTGCGGTACGAGAGCGTTCCGAACATGCTATACCTTCTTTCTGCAAGCTTATAGGCGTTTCTTGGATGTAAGCCGACAGCAAAGCGGATTACCTCCTAAGGCGGATAATCCACTTTGCCGGGCTATTCAGGCGTTATTTGCCGAGATCTTTCTTGGCTTTGGCCCACGCCTTGTTCCATTTATCCAGGACGCTTTGCGGATCCTTGGCAAGGACGAATTCCTGAACCATGGCCGGCAAATCGATCTGGGCTTTATTGAGGATGTCGGTAACCGTTGCATCATCCGGTGTGCCTTCCTGAAGCTCCACGCCGGTAGCCTGGAATTCTTTCAGCTGGGCCAGCTTGGACTCTTTGTCTTTCAGCGGCGGGATGAATCCGGCGAAGTCTTCGTAACCGGAGTCCTCAAGCATCCATTTGACAAAAGCCTTGGCGGCTTCAACGTTTTTGCTGTTTTTGGATACTGCATAGAAGAAGTCAGGGCTAAGGGCGGCGCGCAGCGTGCCGGAGTTGTCATACGGCAGCGGGAAGAAGCCGACGTTGTCCGAAGCCGTTCCTGCTCCGACGACTTGATTGATGACCCAGTTGCCAAGGAAGTACATGGCGAACTTGCCGGAGGCCACATCCTTCTTGGACTGCTCCCAGTTGGTGGAGTTGATGTCCTTCTCCAGGTAGCCTTTTTCATTCAGTTCACGGATCAGGCTGAACGCCTTGCCGTAACCGTTGTCCATCGTGAACGGCGTGTCCGTATTCAGCTTCGCGTTCGGGAAGTCCGCATTGTTCTCGATCAGCCGCGGCAGGTCATACACCCAGTTGTTCAGGGGCCATTTATCTTTGAAGTTGGAAGCCAGCGGCACGATGCCCTTTTGCTTCAGTTTTTCACAAGCTGCCAGGAACTCGTCCCAAGTTTTCGGGATTTCTGTAATGCCTGCATCGGCGAACGCTTTTTTGTTGTACACGATACCGGAAGTGGAGTTGCCTGTTGTGATACCGTATACTTTGCCTTCATAAGATCTGAAGTCTTTAAACGTAATCTTGTCATCCAGCCCGAGATCGTCGAGCGGAGCAAAATACTTCGGCAGGTCGGAGTTCGGAATCGTCGGGATAAACATCACGTCCGGAAGCTCATCGCCAGCCATTCTCACTTTTGCCTGCTGGTTATAATCGGTTTGCGAACCCTCGAATTCCACTTTGATATTCGGGTATTTCTCGTTAAAGCGCTTTACATAATCGTCATACTCTTTGCCGATCATGTCGGTCCGGTTGGTCAAAAAGGTGATTTTGCCCGACAGCTCGGTTCCGCTTCCGGTAGATCCACCGGACGAAGTGCCGGTGGTATCCGTGCCTCCTCCGCTGCTGGCCGAATCATCACTGCCGTCGCTTGATCCACAGGCGGACAGGGACATGGAAAGCATCAGGATCATAACAAATCCTAACAAAGTAACAGATTTCTTTTTCATTTCTACTCTCCCCATTTCGAATATGTTAGCGTTTGCATTGCTATTATAGCCTTTTGAATGCGTTTTTTAAATGTACTCATTTGTTATTTATTGTCTTCTATTATACTAATCACAATAAAAATTAGTGTTATTAATATAACAAAATGATAACAAATTTAAGGGCGCAGGGGAAAGAAGAAATTACTGCTATAGAGAAATGACGGGGAATAGCATTAATTTGCTGTATAGGTGTGGAAGAGAAGGAGGAGTATTCGTGACGAGCTAAAGTGCGCAGAGAAAGGGGGAAAGGGGATTGTGCGGACCTAAAGAGCGAAGAGGAAGACCGAAGTTGCAGCGCTGGTTCGCCGCAGTCCCTCGGATCGGTGTATACGTTTTGGCATGAGCGGAAGAACAAACAAGAAAGGAGCCGTCCCATGAGGGACAGCTCCTTCTGTAGATATAAGAATATATAAGCTCCAGAGAGTGATCTTTCTTATATGGAAGTAAAGCCTCCGCTATACGCGGTCTGTCTTCCTTGAATCTGGCGTCGATGGACGTCCAAATATTGCGCCTTGTTAGCCGCTTACACGCCTTCCGGACGCATCCGGCACACGACAAACGGCTCATGCAGCGCCCGGAGGGCTGCCGCAAGCTCATCCTCCGGCAGCGCCGGCTCCGAGCTGACATGGTATTGAAATTCGTAAAAGCCGCCGAGCGTCGCTTTAAAATTGGTCTCCCAATAGTTGGTCATCAGCCAGGCGTACGATTCCGGCTTCTCGTCCTCCGCTTGCTGGGTGTGGAGGCGTCTTGTGCCGTACTCCAGCGGGCCCCATTGCATGAGCGGCGTATCCGGGGAAGCCAGCAGCACCGAGCTTCGGTCATCCTGCCAGGCAATGCCTTCCTGGACGCAGGCATAATCGAGGCAGGTCCCGGGAAGCTGGTCCTTCCACGGACGCACCAAGCCTCCCGGTTTATCCGCATACAGCGTATCCCGCAAGGTGTCCCCGCTTGTAAAAGGAAGCGAGAGGTAGACGTTCTCCGGGCTCCAGACGCTGTCTTTATGGAAGCGGGCCGACACGTCGACCCGGTTCCGGTTGGCATGGACCCGCAGGAACAAGGCGAAGTAGGACAAGCCGTTCAACTGGTACGTGATTTCTACCGTGGCATAAAGCGGTCCGTTCTCCACGGTGCGCACCGATGTAATGCGCCCGGCGGAGCGCTCGGCGTGGAGCCCCTTGCGGTTGCGGCCCATCCGTGCCCGGGTGCTCCATACCTGGGAGGCGTCCGTCTCATCCGCCGGCCGGGTAACTTCGTAGATCGGTGTGAACGCACCGTACGGATTGCCGCTGCGCAGCATCTCGGTGTCCAGCTCCTTGTTGAACCAGGAATGAATGCCGCTGTCGGACCAGGCCAGACGGACGAACGGGGATTCCAGGCCGTTCCGGGTCATGCGGATCGGCGGATGGCCGGCAGCGCCGGAAGCCCCCTGGAACATGTCGTCCATGTCGTATACCTGGTCTGCTCCGATCAGGCGGGTGTTGGTCGTCGTCGTGCCCTGCTGCCGTCCCTGAGCCAGCGGGCGCAGAAGCAGGAAGCAGGTTTCCTGTGCCTGCAGCTTGAGCTCGGTGACGATGGTGTGCGGATGGACGGACTGCTGCGGCAGCACTTCGCCGGTATCCTCCCGCACGACTTCGACGCCTTCGCGCAAGGCGCCAGGCTCCCAGCCGTCCAGCTGGAGCGTGACGAGCTCTGTCACTTCCCGCGCGGCCAGATTGCTGACCCGGAACCGGTACGGCCGATCCGGGTACAACGTGGCGCTGCCCTGCTGCAGCAGCACCTTGTCCAAGGCGCGGTAGGCCAGGCGGCTTGCTTCGGCGGCATGCGCCAGCTTGCGGACCTCCAGCAGCTGGACGTTTTTATGCCACGGTTCATAAATGGAGGAATGGTAGCCCCACGTATGCTCGGCATACAGCGCCAGCGCTTCCTCAGTCTCATCGATCTCGGCCCGGCGGAGTACGCTTGCTTCAGGGTCCAGCTTGACCGCTTTGCGGAGCGTCCGCTGGGCATCCCGGAAGACCTGGGTATGCATCGGTGTAGAGCTGACGCCGTCCGTCCACCAGTCCGGCCAGTCTCCCCGGTGGACGGGCAGTTCGGCCAGATTTTCCTGCTTCAGGCGGGCAAAAAAGCCGCTGAGGCTGGTCATCTCGATCGTAATCAGGTCACCGTGCTGCTCGTTCCAGGCCTGGATCCATTCGATGATCCGGCTGTTCGGCGCGCCGTTGTCGGTACCGAGTCCCGAGAGCATGACGGGCACGAACGCATACGGGTACTGCTCGGCTTCCAGCTGAGCCAAGTACCGGCGGATGCGGACCGTGGCGATGCCGTCATGGATCGCTTCCGGTTCCACCAGCTGGTGATTGAACTCGTCGCGGATCATGTATTTGCCGAGCGCTCCGGGGCACAGGCCCAGCTCGTTGCCGATCATATAATGCTCTCCGTTCCAGACGAGAAGGCGGCGGCCGTCGCGCGTTTCCCACCAGAAAGGAGCCTGCTTGCGGCCAAGGGCGTACATGCCGTGATGCGTATGGATACAGCTGAACAAATGCTCGATATCATGGTTCAGCAGGCTGTCGGCATACCCCCAGCCGTACCCGTTGATATCTGCGGTCATGGCGCTGTCCACGCGGCTGCCAATGGAGGCGGCGTAGGCTTGGGCTTTGCTGTGAAGGCTGCTGAGCAGCTGTTCGTCCGGAAGCTCTGTCATGTTCAGATAGGTGCCGGACAGCTCGAGGTCGCCGCGGAGGACGGCTTCGGCAAACGATTTTTGCTCCTCGGGCGAAGCCGCCTTCAGAAACTGCTCCACCGCCCAGAACGTTTCGCACGTCCAGCGGAAGCCTTTCCATTCGGGTTTGGCACCTGCATGAGCGGCATTGGCGATCCGCAGCGCCTGGCGGATGAAATCGACATGGTACTGCTCGATCTTCTCTTGACGATCGGTATAGCCGAGGTCGGTGTGGGAATGGTGAATGGCGTAAATCGTCCATTTACGGGCGGGCAGCGGCGCGTCGGCCTGTTTTAACTGTTGTTCTAGTGTCATCGTATATCCTCCTTAAGGGGAGAGTTGTATTGGCCTTCCAGCGAAAGCCGATTTAGGGAAAAAGGATCCGTATTAGTCAAAAAGCATGTCGGCTCCGTAAAAGACCAGCCGCAGCAGATCGTCTTCATACAGCACGGGCAGCCGTATCGGCAGCAGCGCGTCCATAAGGGAAGCGCCGAAGAGCGGCAGGCTTTTGGCAATCTGGCCGCCCAGGATCAGGCGGTCCGGCCTAAAGCTGGCGGCATACGGGCGCAGCATCCGTCCGAGCCGCTCGCCGTAGGCGCGCCAGACCCGGAGGGCGGCGGCCTCGCCCCGGGCGGCCGCGGCGGCAAGGTCGATGACATCATCACCTTGCCGCCGGGCCTGAAGCGCGTCTGCCAGCGCCAGCACGCCGCGCCTGCCGAACTGGCCGTCGACCGGCGCGCCCTCGAACGTCTCGGCATACAGCATGCCGCTCTCGGGCACGCCGTCCGAGCCGCTGACCGTCCGGCCCCGGTCCATGAAGACCGAGCCGAGACCGGTGCCCAAGGTCAGGCAGAGCAGCCGCTCGCCGGGGTAGCGCTTGGCCGCGCCCATGCCGAACAGGACGGCATCGTTGCCGAAGGTGATGTCCGCATCCGCGAGCGTCCGCATCCATGGGTCGCTGCCCGGCAGCCCGGCGCGGCGGCGAAGCTCCTTCTTGAGCAGCTCACCTACGGGCACGCCGTACAGCTGCTCATATTTGCCAAGCCCCCGGATGCGGCTGATGCCGCGTTCATAATCGAAGGGGCCCGGAAAGGCCGTCCCGATGCGAAACGTCACATCGTGCTCCGGGGTGCCGCTTCCCTTCATGTATGCTCCGGCAAGCCGGATGATCAGGCTGGCGAAATGGGCAATGAAGCTTTCGGCATCCGCTTCCGAGCGTGAAGGCTGCTCCAGATATGGCTCGGGCAGAAGGATCCCGTTCTTCAGCACGCCGCCTTTCATGAAGGTTCCGCCGGCATCGATGGCCAATGTGACGACCGTCCCAGCCGGCGTTTGGCCGGGGTGGCCGATCATACCCGCCCACCGGGCTTCCATTGGTGCGGAAGGAGCGGCGTATTCCAGCCCGGCGAAACCTGGGCGCGGATCAAGGTGCAGGGCCCGGGACCAACCGGCTCGAGCCGGTAGCCGCCGATCGAGGCGGGAACGATGTAGGCTTCTGCATACCCCCATTCCACGGCGGCTTCCTCGTCGCGTTCCGGAATCAAACGGACGCGCTGCCCCTCGACCAGGTTGTACATGACAAAACCGCCTTCGGTATGATCCTCCCACGGTCCGTCCAGACGCAGCCGCTTGACCTGGAACAGCAGGTCGTCCCGCTCGCCGAGCAGCTCCTCGGTGCTGTTTCCCTGCACGCGGCTGATCTTCGGCTGTGCGATCAGATGCTCCCGGACATACGCGGTGTCGAAATCGTCGATCATGTTCTGCTCCGCATGGTCCCGGTTGATCGGACGGGGCAGGCCGTCCTGGTCAAGGCGGAGGTGATCGTAAATTTTAAAGGTAAACCACCAGGTGGTGGACGATATTTCGAGCACGAGATTGTCCCTTCCGGAAAAATGGACGGCGCCCGGCGGGATCAGAAAAAGATCCCCTTTGCGGGATTCCCATACGTTGACATACTGCCCGATGTCGAGCGGCTGCCGCGTCTCATGGGCCTGATCCACCGCTTGAAGCAGGTCGCTGCCGCCAATTCCCTCCTGGAAGCCCAAGGCAACGATGGGGGAGGACCCCGGTTTTTGCTCCATAATGTAATAGGATTCCTGCTGCGTCATCGTTTCGTTGAACGTCCGCTCGATGTATGCCTGCTGCGGATGGACCTGCAGCGACAGGTTGTCGCCGTCGATCGTATCCAGGTAATCGAAGCGGATCGGAAAATAATCCCCGAACAGCTCCACATTCCGCCCTCCCATGATTTCCTCCGGGTGTGAGGTAAGCAGGAGCGGAAACGGCACTTCGATGACGCTGCCGTTTGCTTCGATCAACAGCGTATTCTCGGGGGCGATCGGCTCGAATGCCCAGGCGCAGTTGCGCCAATCTTCAGGCAGTCCGCACAGCTCCTTCAGATACTGCCCGCCCCATATGCCCGGCGCGAAGAACGGCTTGACCCGAAACGGGTGGCGGGCGGCGGCGGCCAGCAGCTCCTTGAGCGCCGGGAGGGTAACCCAGGCCGGCGATTCCGGCTGATTCATATCGATATACACATCGAAATCATACAGATGCCGATTCCGATAGTTCTCCCATACGGGCCATTCCAGGAACAGGGCCTGTTTGTATGTCTCAACCGGATCGGCGCTTTCGCCTAGGCCGAGACTGCCCATGCCCATCCGGTGGAGCTTCTGCTGGTACTCTCTGGACAGGTCGCAGTAAACGGAAACATCCGGAGAGGGGCAGAGGAAGAGCGCCCCGGGACCGGCGGTCACGACCATCGGAATCGGGGTTTCGCCGGCTTTGACCGCTTCGCTGCAGATTCTCAACTTCTGCTGAACGTCCTGGAGCCACTTTTTCCGGGCTCCTTCCTGAAAATAGCCGTCTTCCGAAACGTCGGCGGCGATTTTGCCAAACGCGCGGTTATCGGTCAGATAGGGATGAAACTGCCGCTGAAGATCCTCCGGTTTCTTCATATAACGGGCAGTATCGATTCCGATCCAGGGAATGTCTTCTTCCTCGCAGTAAGTGCGGAGACGGTTCACCCAGCGGCCGTACTGGGCTCCGTTCGCCGCATCGATCGCGACGACGAAAGCCTCGCCGCCGTGATTTTTGTACATGGCGGTCAGCCGGGCTATTAAGGAATCGTAATCTTTGGAGAAGCCGTCCAGAATAAGAGAAGGTTCCTCGAGGCTGTGAACGGGAATGGAATTGACGGGTAACGGATTAAAGGATGGGGGTACTGATGCAGTCATGGTGTTCCTCCCTCTTGTCTGTCGTTATGTGTAACATTGTAAGACGAGGGAGAGGAAGCGTCTTTAAACGATCCAGAACAGCTTTTGTACAATCAGGACATGTTCGGAGGGAAATGTTCTTTGCCCGAACGCCCTTCGGTGAACTGGGAACGTCTGAATTTCGCGGGGGATACACCGAGCCGGCGGGTAAATATTCGTGTGAAATAATGGACCGACTGAAAGCCGCACTGTGATGCGATGTCCTTGACGGGCAGGTCGCTCTGAAGCAGCAGCTGGGAAGCTCGGCGCACCCGGCGTTCCTGAATATAGTGGACGAATGATTGGCTCAGGTTGGCCTGAAACAACCTCGTTAAATGGCGGGACGAAATATGCAGGTGCCCTGCAACCAAGGCGAGTGTCAGCTCTTCGCCCAGGTTGTCGTCAATGAACAGCTTGGCCTGCCGAAAGAGAGAGTTCTCTTCGGCGGCTGCCACATCCGAGCCAGCTTCCGGCGTGTCCTGCTGCTGTGTTCCGTGCAGGGAGAGAATGGACAGCATCAGGGACATGGAGACGTGGCTGAGTACCGGTTGGAGGGCCGGTTTTGGAGTCTGAAACATAGAGATGAGCGCATCCCACAAATGCCCGGCGGGCTGCTCGTCCGCACCATCCACCACCGGCTGCCCATGCTCGGCCAAGTGCCGGTAAGCCTCCAGATATGGGCTCCCGGTATGCTTTTCATCCACCTCAAAAGCGGCATAGACGAGCGTAAGGCCGGTCTCGCTTTGGATCTGGTGCCAGACGCCGGGCAGCGACAGAAAAGCGGTGCCTTTCTTCAGCGGGTATTCTTTGCCTTGTTCGATGTATGCGCCTTCGCCGTCCACAACGTAACAGGCTTCAAAAAAGGAGTGGCGGTGCATGGAATTGTCATAGTGCGTGGGCATAAACCCCCAGTACATGATGGCGATGGACAGGCCGGCTTCCTCCAGCCGGGTCAGTTCGCGGTTGCAGATTTGGTTGGCCCGGCGGAAAACGGATTGGATCGTCATGGCAGGCGATTCTCCTTTGGAATGATGGGTGAACTCTGAAGATGCTGTGTTAGGATGCGGGTGGAACAGCCATAAGCGATAGTTCACGGAAATGTAAGTCTACATGCCATTCTAGACCATTCCGTTTCCAAAATACAGTCGGGTGTTAGGGGAGAAATGAAGGGAGATGGACACGAGAACCAGGTCGTCTTTTGCGGGTCCGGGGAGAATGAACGGTAATATCATTTTAAGGAAACTGGACGGGATTGTTTGGGGAGATATTTAAAAAGGCGCAGGATCGTCACCGCGAAATGAGACCTGCATGGTTGTGTCTGAACCGTCTGTTTGTGCTAAACTGTTGGTGTATTTAAGAAATATTGACAGACGACGATGAGTTTAATATATTTTTAGGGAGACTAAATAAATGTCGCACTCATTTCAAAACAGTATCGGGTATTGGATCAAACAAATTTTCCGGGAGACCGGCAGGCTTTACGATCAGCGGTTGGCCCAGTATGGCATTACCACTTCGCAGGTTGGGGTTCTTGTCCAACTGTGGAATGTCGGGGATGGGCTGACCCAGAAAGAGCTGCATGAGCGGCTTCGGATTCGGCCAGCTTCGCTGACCAACCTGCTGGATCCGCTGGTCAAGGGAGGCTGGGTTATCCGTAAACAGGATGCAGAGGATGCCAGGGTAAAGCGTATATTTCTAACGGACGCCGGCCGGTCGTTGGAACAGGTTTGCGGCGGTATCGTGGAAGACATCGAAGAGCGAATCCAACAGCAGCTGACCCCGGAGGAGAGCGCATTGATGCTCGTTTGGCTGAGAAAGATCCACAGCGGCGTGATGGAAGGAGGAGAGGATCGAGGGAAAGACTTGCATTCATTGTTTATTGAGAATGATTCGGAATAAGCGAAGGTATCGAAGATAGCGGAGGTAGCAGGGATAACAGAGGTAGCGGAGTAGAGAAGGTAGCGGGGATAACAGAGGTAGCAGAGCAGCGGAGGCATCAGAGGTATCCTGGCGGTTGCCATCAAGGACAGCCGGCAGGAAGCGTTGGAGAATCGGGGATGCAAGCACGCATCGTGATTCGTGACGTTTTCCTTTTGGATATATATTTAGGATAACTAAAGATTTAAGTGACTAAATAAAATGCAGCTCAATTTATGATTCATTTTCATTTATAAAGGAGAGATCGGGATGGATCTGGGACTTAGAGACAAGGTTGTAGTCATCACTGGAAGCTCAAGCGGAATCGGAGCGGCGACGGCTGAAAAATTCGGTATGGAAGGGGCCAAGGTTGCCGTTACGTATGCGAGCGGGCGGGAAGCGGCGGAACGTACGGCAGAGAAAATCAGAAGCCATGGCGCAGAGGCCATTGCAGTCCATTATGATTTAACGGACGACCGTTCCATGGATCAAGCCGTACATCAGATTGCCGAGACGTGGGGAGGTATTCAGGTACTCGTTAACAATGCTGTCCTGTGGGGAGACCGCAGCGTCATAGGCCTGGCCTTTGAAGACACGGATGCAAGCGGTTGGAGACAAACCATACGCGCAAATCTTGAGGGATACTACTATACCATTCAGAAAGTGCTGCCATTGATGCGGACATCCGGCTGGGGAAGGATCATCAATATCTCTTCGGAGCTGGCTGAGGACGGCATGGCTGGAGGCGGGGCGTATACAGCGGCCAAGGCCGGTCTGCACGGTTTGACGGCGACGTTGTCCAAAGAGCTGGGACCCGCCGGAATCCTGACGAATGTGGTGATGCCGGGCTGGACGATGACGGAGAAAGCCCTAGCGATTTTTCCGGCGGAGATGATCGAGAAGGAGCGGGAGAACGTGCCTACGCGCAAACATAGCGCACCTGAGGATATCGCGAACCTGGTCGTCTTTCTCGGGTCTGAGGCAAACGGGAATATTAACGGCGAATTGATTCGGGTTACCGGAGGAAAATAAAAGTAAGAGGTTAATGAAGTACTTCAGCCCCCTCTCTTGAGGAGGCTTTTTTGTACCCTGGAATGTTACTGTAATAACGTTTTGAAAAGGGAGGTACGGGGCCTCTGCTAACTATTCAATGAATTTCAGTTGACACCCGTCTCTCAGCCCTTCCGCCGCTGCCGGTACTGCCTGGGCGTGAGGCCGGTTTTTTGCTTGAACAGCCGGTGAAAAAACTTCAAATCGCTGTACCCGGCCCGGGCGGCGATTTCGCTCACGCTGCCGTCGCTTTCGATCAGCATACGGCAGGCGGCATCCATGCGGATACCCTGCAAATAGGCGGTGAAGCTCATTCCCGTCTGGCGGGCGAACAGCCGGCTGAAATGCCTCGGGCTGAGGCTGGCCTGCGCCGCCAGCTCGCCCAGCCGCAACTCGGAGGCGAAGTGACGCTCTATATAAGCGATCGATTCGTCGATCGTCAGCGAGCCTTGGCGCCTGTCGGCTGGCGGATCCAGCTGCAGCCGGTGCCGGTACAGGCCGGTCAGCACGCGGACCAGCAGCGAGGTCAGCAGCAGCAGCCAGCCGGGGCTTCGGCCGGCATATTCCCGGTACAGTTCACGGAACAAGGCGTGATACTCGCCGCTCTGATCTTTGATTTCCAGCCACGGCATATCCGGTTCCAGAAAGGCGGCGAACACCTCCCGATCGCGCGGGAAAGCAGTCTCAAGCTCCCGGAGATAATCGGCCGGAAAGATGCAGTTGTACACGACCAGCTGCCGGTCCTTCCGCGGGGTCTTCGGACGGAATACATGCGAGAGTCCGACCGGGATGAGAAACAGGCTGCCCTGCTCGGCCGGCCAGGCTTCTCCGCCGATATAATGGACGCCCGAGCCTTCGCTGACATAGGTCAGCTCCACAAACTCGTGCGAGTGTTCCAGCATATCGAACGATTCGGATACGCGGTTGACGTAGAAAGGCACCCCCGGCTCGAAAAAAGCGTCCATCCGCAGCAAGGCCTGGCTTCGTTTTACGCTCACTTGCATTCTCCCCTCGATGGTGGATTTTCGGAAAATCAACCTTTGCTCCTATCCTAGGTCATCATTGGTGATATGTCCAGATCAGCCTATATTTTCGTCCGGATCAGCGCCTGTATCGCACAGCTGCCTTTTTTATAATAGCAGAAAGCATAAACACCAGAGCCATGGCTTCCTGATATTGCAAGAAAAATCACCTTTAAACGCGGTCTGTCTTCTTTGAAGGTACGTCGATTGGCGTTTTTCTTACAATGGAAGCAGTAGTTGGAACACGTAGCCAAAGACCCTTGCTAGCATCCAACGCAAAAAACGGGAGGGAAGTCTATGTCAACGCTAGGCATTACGAAATTGACCTGCGAATACCGCAGCGAGCCGCTTGGGCTCGGCACGGAGCGTCCCCGATTCAGCTGGCAGCTCACGTCCGGCCGGATGCATGTGCTGCAGTCGGCTTATCATCTTCAGGTGGCGGGAGAGGAAGGGGATTTTAACGAGGATCATCTGATTTGGGACACGGGCGTCGTGGACTCGGACCAATCGGTGCTTGTCGAATATGCGGGTGCCATGCTTCAGTCCGGACAACGCTGCAGCTGGCGCGTCAAGGTGTGGGATCAACAGGGGCAGGAGTCGGAATGGAGCGATACGTCCCATTTTGAAATGGGGCTGCTGCGGACGTCGGACTGGAGTGCGGATTGGATTACGCCCGAACCGGGACGGATCGATCCCCAGGCGGAGGAAGAATTCCTTCTTCGCAAAGCGTTCCGTGTGAGTAAGGACGTCCGGAAGGCACGAATATACGCGACGAGCCTTGGCTTCTATGAGCTGGAGCTGAACGGCGAACGGGTGGGCGACTGGGCATTCACACCGGGCTGGACCAGCTACCGGCACCGGCTGCAGGTTCAGGCCTATGACGTCACCGACCTGATCCGATCCCGGGCTGTTAATGCCATCGGCACGGCGCTGGCCAACGGATGGTATAAGGGCAATCTGGCTTGGGAGAACCATCGCAACCTGTTCGGGGATCAGCGGGCGCTGCTGCTTCAGCTGCATCTTGAATATGCGGACGGCAGCACGGAAATCATTGGAAGCGATCCTTCCTGGAAAGCGTCGACCGGTCCGGTGCGCATGTCGGAAATTTACCACGGGGAAACGTATGATGCGCGGCTGGAGGCGGGCGGCTGGAGCCAGCCCGGGTTTGATGATGCAGACTGGACAGGGGTGGTGAAGCTGGACCATGCCAAGGACATCCTCGTCATGCAGGAAAACGAACCGGTGCGGGTCATCCAAGATTTGAAACCGGTTACAGTCCTGCGAACGCCTGAAGGGGATACCGTACTCGATATGGGGCAGAACATGGTGGGCCGCATGCATATGCGCCTGAACCTGCCGGCCGGCACGGCGATTACGCTGAAGCATGCAGAGGTGCTGGACAGCCGCGGAAATTTTTACACGGGCAATCTCCGCAAGGCCAAGCAATCCGTAACGTATACCTGCAGAGGCGGCGGTGAGGAAACGTATGAGCCTCATTTCTCCTTCCAGGGCTTCCGTTATGTGAAGGTCGAGGGCTGGCCGGATGCCGAGCCGCTGAATCCGGACCGTTTTACAGGCCGTGTCATGCACACGGATATGCCGCAGACAGGGCGGTTCGAGTGCTCGCATGAGCTGTTGAACCAGCTGCAGCATAACATCGAGTGGGGCCAGCGCGGCAACTTCCTGGACATTCCGACCGATTGCCCGCAGCGCGACGAGCGGCTGGGGTGGACTGGGGACGCTCAGGTGTTTGTCCGGACCGCCGCGTTTAATTTCGGCGTGGCACCGTTTTTCTCCAAGTGGCTCCATGACCTGAAGGCCGACCAGCGGGAGGATGGCGGCGTGCCGCATGTCATACCGCAGGTTCTCGACGATAATGCCTGCTCGTCCGCGGCTTGGGGAGATGCCGCCGTCATTTGCCCTTGGACGATCTATCTTTGTTATGGCGATAAGCGGATTCTGGAGGAGCAATATGACAGCATGAAGGCATGGGTTGACCATATCCGCGCCCAAGGGGACAATGAATATTTGTGGAATACCGGGTTTCATTTCGGCGACTGGCTGGCGCTTGACGCGAAGGAAGGCAGCTACGTCGGGGCGACGCCAAGGGATTTGATCGCCACCTGCTTCTATGCATATTCGACCTCCCTGTTCGTAAAGACCGCCGAGGTTCTCGGGCGTACCGAGGATGCCGCCGCTTACCGCCAGCTGTACGAACGGGTGGCCGAAGCGTTCCTGAACGATTTCGTCACACCGGGCGGAAGGCTGGCCGCGCATACGCAGACCGCGATGATCCTTCCGCTGATGTTCGGGCTGGTGGAAGGGGAGGTTCAGCGCCGGATGGCCGCTACGCTGGCGGAGTATGTCAAGGAACAGAACCACCATTTGACCACCGGATTCGTCGGTACGCCATACCTATGCCATGTGCTGACGGAGAACGGCTACCACGACCTGGCCGTGAAGCTGGCGATGCAGGAGGATTACCCGTCCTGGCTGTATTCGGTTAAGCAGGGGGCGACCACAATCTGGGAGCATTGGGACGGTATCAAGCCGGACGGCTCGTTCTGGAGCGATGACATGAACTCGTATAACCACTACGCCTTCGGCGCCATCGGCGATTGGTTGTACCGGGCCGTGGCGGGGCTGGATCTGAATGAAGCTGAAGGTCCGGGGTACAAGCGGATCCGACTTCGTCCGCGGACCGATTCGGCGCTGTCTTATGCCAAAGCGGCGCTGGATACGATGTACGGCACGATCCGGAGCGAATGGAGCTTGGCGGACGTGGACGGGGACGGGGACAGCCCACAGGCGTCCTACGAATTCGAAATTCCGCCGAACACGACCGCTGAGGCCGAACTGCCGGGCGTGTCGATCGCTGCAACGCGGGTCAATGGGCAGCCGGCGGATCAGGCATCGGGCGTGCTGAGCGCCAGGGAAGACGACGGCACACTGAAGCTGGAGCTGGGATCCGGCGTATACCGGGTGACCGTCCAGCAGCCAAGTCCAGCATTGTCCGGGGCGTGAGGCTAGGGCATGGTATGGGTTGATCTATAGCATTGAGCTTGGGACGACCGGATTGGTTCATTTATGCCCTTGCTTCCTGTTCATATGCCGTGCTGTTAGGATGTTCGTTGTAAAAGAAAGCAAGCCTCGCCGACAGGGTCGGTGGGGCTTTTTTAGATAAAGGAGACATAGCTTCGGAGACAATGACTTCCTTATGTCGCGTAAGAAAAACTTCCGCTGAAAGGGTCATGGATGCTTAAAATATGCGTCGATAGACTTTTTAAGCCTGTGGTACCGGCTCTTTCGCCAGCACGCGGCTCGTGCCAAAGATAAGCAGGGATGCGGCGAAGCAGCAGGCCGAGAACAGGCCGACGGCCGCATACCCGCCCGATCCGGCGTACAGCAGGCCCGCAAGGGAGGCGCCGACCGTCGTGGCAGCGTTCATCGTCGCCGTAGCCGTGCTTGAAATCGTCCCCCGCAGCGACGGATTCAGGCTGTTCAGGACGCCCATGATCATCGGGAAAAGAATGCCCAGGATGAAAAAGATGGCGAAGTACATGATCGATGCGGCCATGAAAGACGGCAGGTGTGGGAGCGCGGCATAGCCGATCATCAGGAGCGGCACAGCAGCGGCCACAATCCTGGACGGCGTCCACAGGTTGTTGACATATCCGCTGACGAGACTGCCGCCTAAATTGCCCACGCCGAGGAAAATCATAATCGTGCCGATCTGGTCAACGGGTAGGTGAAAGCGTTCCGCGGACCATTTGCCCAAAAACGCAAACGCGGCATTGCTGCCCAGATGGATCAGGAAATAAGCCAGGAAAGCGCCTCTAGCCCTGCCGCTTCCGAGAAGCGGTGCGTATCTGCGCCAGAAGGCCTGCCGCGATTGACCAGCATTCGGTTGTGGCTTCATGGAAGGCAGGATGAAAAAGGCGGCTCCGGCAAGCAGCAGGGACAGGACTCCGATTGCGAAAAAGGGGAGGGACCAGCGTTCTGCCGCCAGCCAGCTGCCGATCGGAACCCCGAACGCTTGGGATACCGCGAGCCCCGCATAGGCAAGCCCCATCGCCTTGCCTTTTTTCTCTGCGGGCAGCAGCGTTTGAATGGATGCCCACACCTGCGGTGCGGCAAAAGCTGCGCTGATCCCGGCGAGCAGCCGGAACAGGCACATCATCCAGAAGTCTGCGGCGATTCCGCACAGCGCGGTGGACACCGCAAAGCCCAGCAGCCCGAGCAGCATGACCTTTTTCCGATCCAAACCGTCCGAGAGCGGGCCGGCAATCAAGGCGAAGACCGCGGCGCCAAGCGTGTAGGAGCCCATCATCCAGCCCGACATTCCCGTGGGGACGCCGTACAGGTCCTGAAGCGTCGGAATCATCGGGGAGATGAGGAAGGTATCCGTCCCGATCATAAACATGATCAGAAAAAACAACGCAGTAAGTTTCATATTTCCTTCTCCTTTCCTTCTCCGTGGTTATGGAGAGGGTGTTCTTGCTGCTATTGTATCGCTTAATAGTGACAATTATTGTCATGAACTTTGAGGGTACAAAAAATATGCGGATAGCACGAGAAGCGACTTTGTAACCGTAAGTGTTCCGGGGTTCTGCCCACTAAGTGAATGAGTTGCTTAAATCCCTGTTCTGTATAGAAAAGAACAGGGGGCATGCCCCCTGTTTTGAAAAGCGCCTATGGATTACGTCAAACTGACCCATTGATCCTTGCGGTACTGCTTGGCGATATAAATGATTTGGCCGATGTGGTATGCGTTATGGTATAGGCTTTTTTCAATGGCCTCGATGACGGTGACGGACCGGCCCTTGATCGTGATTTCCGTCAGCAGCTGCTCCTCCCGGAGCGCGGCGATTTGTCCCAGGAACAGGCTCCAGCCATGTTCCCAGCGATCCAGCAGGGCTACGCGGTCGAGTTCTTCATGAATGAACTCCGCATTGCGGTTTCGGTCCGGTTTCTCCCCGTCGGTGGTAAATGGATCAGTCCATCGGGAAATCATATTCCCGCTCATGTGCTTGACGATCACGGTGATGCTGTTGGAACCGGGTTCCGGAGCCCAAGCAAGGGCAGAATCCTCGAGCTGCCCGATGGCAGCTTCGGCCGTGCGTTTCATTTCTTCCAGGCGGGTTTTGACCGCGCTTTGATATGTTGTGAACAGTGTTGATGTCATAGGTTGTGCCTCCTTTGGAATATCGGTCTGAAAAACAAAAATCTCATCCATGCCTTCTCCACAGCGGTTTCATGACCGTGCTGTGCTTTCAGCATAATGAGATTTTGAGTATAAATCCAATATATATATCAAACAGAATCATCAAAATAATTGATGATTTACGATCCGACCTGGGACAGAGGAGGAGCAATCATAGCCATAAAGTTAGCCGCCGGCGCCAGAGGCTCTTCGCCAATCCGGGTGTACAGCCGGATCGGGTCCTTGACGCGCACCCCGGGAACGCGCACCTCCGCCAGCTCGCCGGATTTGAGCTCCCGGGCTACCGCAAGCGAGGGCACAAAAGAAACACCGTATCCCGATTTGACGGCTTCAATCGTTTCATGCATCCCTTCAATGCAGATTCCGGTCCGCGGCTTTGGAACTTCATAGGCGTCGCACAGGGAGAAGAGCTTCCTACGGGTATAGCTGCCTTCTTCCCGGAGGATAAAGGCGGTTGCCATCAGCTCCTGGAGCGTTGTGGCGGCACCCGCTAAGGGGTGGTCCCGGTGGGCGATGAAGATCAGCTCATCTTCCAGGAGCGTGATGTATTCCAAACCGGAATCCTTCGGACCCTCGCCGCAGATGAGCGCGATGTCCACCGAGTGGTCGAGCAGCCGCTCCATTGCGATACGGGAGCTGCCCCGGGTCAACTGGACATGCACCTTCGGATACTGCTGCTTGAAGCGGACGATCCAGGCGGGAAGCACCGTCCGGCCGGGCAGATCCGTGGAGCAGATCCGGAGGCTGCCCTCGAGCCCGATTTTGAGTGCGTTCATCTCCCGCTCCATCTCGTATTCCAGCGAAAACAGCTGCCGTGCCCGGGCGGCCAGCCGCTCGCCGGCTGGCGTCAATTGGATGGAGCGCCCCTTGGAGGCAACCAGCTTCATCCCGAGCTCCTGCTCCAGATTCCGCAACTGGGCAGTGGCTGCGGGCTGGCTGAGCAGCAGGTTACCTGCGGCCCGGGTTACGCTCCCCGTACTGGCCACTTCCGCGAATACGCGCAACGCGTGCAGATTCATCCTTTTCCCACCTTTGTCGTTGGATTGTATTCAAATTGTTTTAAATTTGTAGTTGCATGCCTGCCTGTGACCTAATCATCGATTTTTTCTATGAGTCGAAATGTTGCATTCATCGGATCGATGAGTTGCTCTTATTGTACTTTGCAGAATGCTGGCCGTAAAGGCCGCAGGAGAGAGGCTCATGCATTAAAGAATTTATGAAAAAAAGGGCCTCCGACATGGTCGGAAGCCTTATAAACATTTACGTCATACTCTTTGCCGCTGATCAACCGCGGTCATCCACGTCCCATTTCAGGATCAGTCCGGCATGGGTCAAGCCGCCGCCGAATCCGTACAGCAGCAGCGTGTCTCCGTTCTGCAGCTTGCCTTCGTCCAGTCCAAGCTGGAGAGCCAGCGGAATCGAAACCGAAGACGTGTTGCCGTAATACTCCATGCTGGTCAGTGTCTTCTCCACGGGGATGCCGGCTTTTTCGCAGATGGATTCGACCATGCGGAAATTGGCGCTGTGCGGAACGAACCAATTCACGTCCCCGGCCGTCATTCCCGCCTGCTCCAGCAAAGTTTCTACGCCCTGAGGCACGGTGCGCGTCGCCCATTTGTAGACTTCCCGTCCGTTTTGGACCATTTTCTCGCTCGTTAGCAGCTCCTCACCGTTCATCGTCTTGGAAAGGTTCGTGCGATAGACGTGGATGCCGCCTTCGCCATTCGTGCCCAGATGGGCCGCGATAAAGCTTGGACGCTGCTCGTCCTTCTCAACCAGAACGGCCGCGGCTCCGTCGCCGAACAGGATGCAGGTCGACCGGTCCGTATAATCTGTTACGCGGGACAGCGTCTCGGCCGCGACTACCAGGACCTTCCGGTGCAAACCGGCTGTAATCAGGCCGTTGGCCATATGCAGCGCATAGGTGAAGCCAGCGCAGGTGGCGTTCAGGTCAAATGCCGCAGTGCTGGGGATGTGAAAGTACCCTTGAATTTGGCAGGCCACGCTCGGAAAAGCGTAATCCGGCGTCGTCGTCGACACGATGATGCAGTCCACGTCAGTCAAGTCCTGACCGTAACGGCTGACCAAGTCTTCCACGGCCTTATAAGCCATTGTGGAGGAGTATTCGTTCTCGCCGGCAATCCGCCGCTCGCGCATACCGGTCCGTTGGACGATCCACTCGTCGCTCGTATCCACCATTTGCTCCAAATCCGCGTTCGTCAATTTTTTTTCTGGAACATAGCTGCCAATAGCCGTAATGCGGGCTGTCGAAACCGTAAGGTTCATGATCAATCGCTCCTTTTAGTAAAATATGAGTTCTTTAGGGTTTAAGGGTTGGATGTATATTAGGGAATATAAAAACTGAAGTTCAATTATTAATATCAAGTATTAGTATCTGGTACTAATTATAAAGGTAAATAAGGGAGAGGTCAATAGGGGGTGTGTGTAAACGATTGAAGAGTCCAAACTAATTCGCGTCTATGGGCTGACCTACGAAGGTAAGAATGTTATTTATAGTGATAAATATTTGGTTGTAACAAAAGAGAACAATAAATTACGGGTAAGCAATGATTTCTATACGTTCAACGACTTTAGTTATCATGTAACAAATGACGACAAGAACTCAGTTCATCTTGGAGATATTTGGTTCAAAACTGAGAAGAGTGACTTCTATCTGAATTATGATTACAATACAACGCAAAAATTTATTTTATATCAGGTAAATGGAGAATCGATTTCAAGAGTAGCTACTGAAAATGTGCCTATAAAGTCGGTAAAAACATATTTAAGCAATGTCTATTATCTAACTCGGTATCAACGTGGCTTGCAAGATGCCGATCAAACAACCAATTTGAAATATGCAACACACAATAATGGACAATGGTCTTCAGATTATTTAGGTAAGACTGGATTTTATTATGGGTTTGATACCTTAGGTAAGGTCTATGATTGGACCATTGATAAAGATGGGATCTCTACATTCGGTTATCAACGCGCTGAAATTCTAAGTTCAGATGAAAGGGAGAAAACGTTTGGACAGTACAAAATCAAGCTGAGTGGGCACCAACACGAGCTTTTGAAGCCATAATGAATTATCATCTTGAGTAAAATTGGTTACCCACGAGTTTGCCGCAAGGCAAGTTACAATTAATTAGGGCTCGAAGGTCTTGCTTTGATTCAACTATGAAGAGGGTGTCCCAAAAGTAAACTTTGGAACACCCTCAGCAACAAAATAGGATGTTGCTCGTAAAAAACCAAGGAGCTAAGCGTCTATTCTCGCTTAGTAAGGGGATTACATCGATGGCAGAAACCACTGATTTAAATCAGTGGTTTCTCTTTTTTAACAAAGTCAGTATAAGGTGACATTAGGAATCAAATGTAAGACGACAAGAACATACACGCTTAATAGCCGCATAACCGAAAATGACAAAATTGTCGAGGGACAAGAACATGGTCCCAATGAAAGCCGCTATTTTAGCGGTTTTTTTGTTTATCGGTACAAGTTCTTGTCCCGAACAAAAGACAAGAACTTGTACCGATTGCCGTAAAGGACAAGAACATAATCCGATTACCGATTAGATAAGCATCAAACTACATTTCACTGCACTAGTTCATTAAGCTAACAGCAGGATAACGTAACTATTACAATAATTATTACGTCCTTATTATTAGAACGATTTGCAAAACAGTGCTCCATGGTTCAGAAGGGGGAATTCACAGTAGTCACAAAAGTTTGGATTGGCAGGAAGTTGATATCCTGTGTACTCATGGCAGCAATTCTTTCGATTATTCTCGTTAGATTTCATGGTTATGCCACGTTTTCAATCTATTTTTTGTACACTGCGATCGGTTACTTAATAATTGGATTACCTTGCTCTGTTATTTTAGACATTATTGTCTTGAAAGTGAAAGGGAAAATACTCGGAATGTTAGTCGGATTAAGTTTACATCTTCTGTGTGCGAAAATTGTTGTATATTTGTATTCTCTTAGCGAACCCGAATTTAAGTATGCCGGTGTTTTGGGTTACTCGGTTTTTATTGCCTCAGCAGGTTTATGGTTGGTTGATACTATTTTTAAACAAATTCAGTTCCCAGCTAACCGGACACAATAGCTCAAACATGACACGACGGCAGCCGGCCAAAATAATCGGCTGCCGTCGTTATTTGGATCAATTCACCTTGAGATTTCGTATTTCTGTATAAGGGATAAAAAATCGGAGGGAGTGGCAAATGATGAAGGAAATCATTTTCATTTTCGTGTTTTTGCTTGCAGGATGTAGTTCGGGTGACACAAGTAAAATTATCACTGATTCCATAACTAGTCCAATGATTAGTACAGTAACCAATAATGAGCTGGATTCCGGGCAGATCATCTATAATCATAACTATGACAACATGGATCGAGGGAATCATGATTTAGAAGGACAGGTTGTGATTGATTTGAAGTATTACAATGATCATGCGATTAGCCGTGGCAATATCGTATACTTCACAAATCCTGAAACTAAAAAGAACCTTGGTAAGTACGGTATTTCTAGAGTGATCGGGCTACCTGGCGAAAAACTAAAGATTGAAAAAGGACAGATCTATATTGACGGCAAATTGCTTGATGCTTTTTACGGAAAAGCACATCGACTGGGCGATGATCTTGAAAGTTTGGAAAAAGCTTTAGAGCATGTTGACTTAGAAGAGCAGGTAAGAAAAAACTTAGAGAATATCGTAAAATACTTCCAACAAACGAGCGTAGAGGAAATCGAGATCCCCGAAGACAGCGTTTATCTTATAGGTGATGATTGGTTCCGCAGTAATGACAGTAGATTGTTCGGCCCATTACCCGCAGATAAAATTGAGGGGAAAGTGGTGGGAGTGATAGGTAGCCCGTTAAGCTAACGGGCAGGATAGTTTAAACAATACGACGAAGTACTCTCAACATAGTTAGTTAATACAATCTGGTACAAAGAGGTGTTTTCTATTCGAATCCATATCATCGGCGGCTCAGGTAGCGGTAAATCCTATATCGCGGCGTTATTGAGCGATAAGCTCCGCATCCCCCATTACGACCTAGACGATATTTTCTGGGATCACCAATCGAATGAATATGGTGTAAAAGCACTGGAGGATGAGCGTGACCGCCGACTCAGAGAAATCATCAGTTTCGATTCGTGGATCGTGGAAGGCGTATTCAGGTCGTGGGTAGAGCCAAGTTTTGCTGCTGCAGACAAGTTCGTCGTACTTTTAACGCCGTTGTCCATTCAGGAGGAACGAATCTGGAAGCGTTATGAAGAGCGTATTGCGGGTATCGTCCCAAACAAGAAGCGCGAGACGCTCGAAGGCATCCACGACTTGTTGGCATGGAATAAAGATTACAATTTGACGAAGCTTCCTAACTTGATCGGCCATTGGGACTATAAGGACAAAATGATCCTCGTTCGAAATAATTTAGATCTTCTTGAACTTCAATTGATGTGACTTGCCTTTTTCTTGTAAGCTAACGGAAAACGATAGTTGAATATACGACCATGAAGAAGCTGCCGGTGCTGATCGGCAGCTTCGTTAAGCTAACGGGCAGGATAGTTCCAACGAAACGAAAAAAGGGCCTAAAAGATAGATATTAGGGAGTGGCAATGGAGTTCTGACACTCACTACATTATGAAAAAAGGGAATGACCAGGCTGAATTTTGATTCATTCATCAATTAATTCTGTCTGAATGAAGAGTAACATCCTGAGGGTATATAAACGGTTAAATGAAAAAATTCCGAGGGGGAACGCCCATCTCGGAATTTTTCACTTACACCTTGGGGTTGTGTCTGCGTAGCTTCAGCGCATGAGTCCCAACAATCAAGACCCAGCCAAGATAGGACACAATGAGGATACGCCCGTACAAACCTGCAAGCACGCCAGGACCAAACTTCCCGTCGTGAGGGATCTGAAGGATGAAAAGCACCATGATGATGAACGTAATGCCGGCGGTAACAAACAGACGTACTCGAATGGTCCTCCAAGCTTCATTGCGTGCTAAGGCAAAGCTGATCAGGAGCGCGGCAACTGGCGTGTAGTCGAGCGTGGCTCCAATAGAATGCATTTTACCGCTGAACGTTGCATCATCCGGACTTACCGATAAAGGGGCTGTCACGAAAATGGCGGCGATCAGGATACCGATAGCGCTTAGCCCTAGAATAACGAGTCCTATGTATCCTGCAATATTGCGGGCCTGTGAGTGGATCACGATTCCGGCGCTGATTAGGCTCACTGCTAACAACCCAAAAGCAAGATGCATTAACCAACCGAAATTGCCTAATGCGTATTCGCTGATAAATCGCCAAGTCGGATCGAATTCCGGCTCCAGTAAATGGAGGCTTCCCAGAATGATTACGAACACTACTCCGGAACTGATGGACAATCGTGCAGCCGACGCAGAAATTGGTTTTGTATTCAAAACCGGTTTAATCACTTCGTAGATATCCCCCTTTACGCTTGTTCCAAAGTCTTAGCGATTATCGCTTCAGCCAGGACATTCGGAGCCATAACAACAGCGGAATGATCCTGGCCTATCAGCGTGAGGGTTTCAGCAGCTGGCAGAAGTCCAGCAAGCTCTTTGGCCGCAGCGTGAAACAAAGGTTCGCTGTTTTCACCTGTCATGATCATAGCCGGAATGCTGACGTTCCAGCGATTGGCCGGAAGCGGCTTGCCGGATTGGGTATCGCCCATAATCATGCCATCATAAGCGAGAGTGTGAGCTAAGGACTCCATCGAATTCCAAGAAGGATCGGCTTTCATGTAACCTATATACTCCTCAGGAATACCAAGTGCTTCTGACATGTAATAGGCAACTGCATCGCTTCTTCTGTCGGCTTCAATCAAACCGTTCAAGTGATCGACGTATTCTGCGGGCACCGGCTTGCGGCTATCGTTAATAATAAATGGAGGCTCATACAGATACAGCCCCGTGACCTGCTCCCCTAAGTGGCTGGCTGCCTCAAGAGCCAAAACGGCGCCGGAAGAGCTTCCAAATAGACATGCTTTGCCGCCGGCCCTTTGAATTAATGCCTCGATATCTTCTACCTCGCGCTTAACAGAATACGGATGGGTATCGGAGCTATGACCGCGGCCTCGTCGGTCATAGTTGAAAACGGTGAAGTGGTTGGCCAACTGGTCGGCAAGCTGAGCAGCATCGTGATGGTCAGCAGCTGCAGAGGCAACGAGGATAAGGGCAGGGCCGTTACCTTGTTTTTCATAAGCGATCTTTGTTCCATCTTTTGAAATGACAGTTTCCATGGTTAAGTTTCCTCCTTTTGACGATTCAAAATAGAATTCAAGTCGGTCAAACGCATCCGAGAAGCCTTCGATCATTCCCATGGCTTCAGCATTTTCCAGGTCTTCGACCGTAGCAAAATGTGTCACGATGCTAAGCTTTGTTCCTTTGGCCGCCTCTTCGAATAAGACGGTTGTACTCATCTCGCTGTTCTCTACGATATTCCAGTCTTTATCAGCGAAAGTATCCATGTAAACGAGTCTGGAGGGCTCACTAACTTCTTGATAAACGGCATGACAAAACGCTTCTTCCCCGCTATTGTCATCGGCTCTCAGACTATATCGCCAAACACCGCCGGGTTTTACATCCATCTCATACACGGTGGCAGTCCATCGTTTAGGTCCCCACCAACGGGCGATGTGCTCCGGTTTTGTCCATCCTTCCCAAGCAAGACTCTGTGGCATGGCTACTGTACGCTCAACAATTAGTTCGCGGCGTTTATGGTCCCGGTGAATTTTCGTTTTTCTTCTCATGTGTAACCACCTCATTCGTAAGTTTCAAACCAACCAACGGAAGGTTCCGAACTTCAACGAAACGTTTATAAGTCCTCCTTTTTTTTGTAGTCGAGCATATACTCCTCGAAATTGTCCAAACGCTCCTCCCACAGGATGCTAAAAGAATCAAACCATTCATCCAGGTCTTGGAACGGCTCAGCCTTGAGGCTATATATTCGCTGTTGTGCTTTGTTACGGGATCGCACCAACCCGGCCTCGCTTAAAATACGCAGATGGCGGGACACTTGCGGCTGCCCCATGTTAAGGGCTTCAACGATTTGGCTCACCGACAGCGGCCCCTTTTTGAGTAGTTCGACAATATTGAACCGGTTAGGCTCCGCCAATGTAAGTAATGTCATTTGGAGAGTTGATGTGTTCATGTCTTATATATACACCAACACGTATATATGTGTCAATGTATATGTGTAAATCACTTTTATTTTTATGGATTGTTATTCTAAAATGTGATTAAGCTAACGGGGAACGATAGCGTAATGAAGACATTTGAAGGCAGCTGGCCCAAAGCCAGCTGCCTTTTTCCTAACGGGTAGAGTTTAATTAAAACTGTTTAATTTATTTTACTCAAGCAATTCATTTTGACTAAAATTTTAACCTAGCACAGGATCGGCTGCCATTTTCATCGAAGTATTGAGTAGTTTAGTTCAATACAAGATGAAATATAATGGATAAATAAGCCTTAATTTATTAAAGCTAATCATAAAATAATACAGAGATTTATTCATTTCTTAGGGAACAGACTTGGATACGATAGGGTTTTAAGCCCGGTAATAAACCGGGCTATTTTCTGCATATGTTAAGAATTGGTATTAACAGCGTAAGACGACTAAAACCGTAAACAGGGCACATATTGCCACAATAGGAACTGGCCTGCTTTTTGTTAAACTAACGGGCAGGATAGTTTAACTATAATTAGGTATGATCAGATAATTGACTCTTTTTTGATACCATTTCGATGGTGGTCAAGTTCTGTTTATTGATAACTGCGCAGTGATTCAGGAACAAGCGGCTGTGAGGACTCGTTATACGAGAGCTACGAACTAAAGAGGTGTTAGAGTGGGAACAACATTTGATCACATGATGCAGGACTCGCGGACGAGGAGGAGTCGACTAATGGGTGAGAAGATGCACGACGACGAAATAGAAATTGATGAGGCGCTCGTGCGCCGACTGCTTGTCGCCCAGTTTCCCCACTGGGCTGGGCTGTCCCTGCGACGGATCGAGCCTGCTGGCACAGAGAACGCCGTCTTCAGGCTAGGCGACGAATTTTCTGTTCGGCTATCGCGGCGGGAGGGGCCTTCGACACCAGATAGTCGTGAGTTTATTTGGCTGCCTGAGCTGGCGCCATTGGTTCCGCTTGAAATCCCCGTACCTATCGCTCAGGGACATCCGAATAGTGAATATCCGTGGTTTTGGGAGATCCATACGTGGGTTGAAGGCGAGACTGTACCGATAGAGGAGATTGATGCGATTCAGGCCGCGCGTGATCTTGCGGCGTTCGTTGCAACGCTGCAACAACTCGATCCATCGGGCGGGCCGCCGGGCCGCGGCATTCCTTTGGCTCAACTGGATCAGGAGTTCCGCTACTGGCTGGCGCGGTTCGATGGCGATCCTTCGGTGTCTACTGTGTGGGAATCGGCGCTTGCTGCGCCTACGTGGAAAGGCCCGCCGGTTTGGCATCACGGTGATCTTGACGCGCGTAACTGGCTCGTGCGAAATAAACGTATCACCGGTGTGATCGATTGGGCTACAATGGGCATTGGCGATCCTGCATGCGATGTCATGGTCGCTTGGAAGTTACACTCGCAGGCGGCCCGTGATGCGTTCCGTGAATATCTTCCGACGGACGACGCTACGTGGGCAAGAGCCCGCGGATGGGTCGTTTCTCAGGCAGTGGGAGTACTGGCTTACTACACGCCGGAAAACAATCCAGTTCTGTATCAGGAGGCGAGATCCTGGCTCGATCTAGTACTATCAGAGTAATACTTGATTAAGAAAAGAATCACTAGCTTCTAACGCTCATAGAACTATCGGGAAACGATAGTTGAATAACCGACAAGGATGAAGCTCCCGGTGCTGATCGGCGGCTTCATTAAGCTAACGGGCAGTTTAGCTCATAGTTTCATTTATAAAACTAAAGTAGTATTCTGTTATAAAAACACTTGAAGGAGTTATTAAAATGATTACGATTTATGCTGATAGGTATAAAGAAGAAGTCATTAAACTGATATTGCATGTACAGAATGTTGAATATGGTGTAGGGATTAGTGTCGAAGAACAACCAGATATACTAGATATTCAATCGAATTATATTAAGGATGGGGGTAACTTTTGGGTAGCGTTAAACGATAACGGCGAGGTTGTAGGCTCTATCGGTTTGCAAAAGAAAACTAACGAGGTTGCCGTATTAAAGAAATTTTTTGTTTATAAAGATTACCGTGGTAAAGAGCTTGGGATAGGAACAGGACTCTACGAAGCTTTGCTTGATTTTGCGCAGAAACATCGGTTTTCTAAGGTGATTTTGGACACTCCTTCCAAAGCCACTAGGTCACACAGTTTTTACAAGAAGGTTGGATTTAAGGAAATTGCTAAAGAGGATTTGCCAATTCAATATGATTACCCTGATAGAGATTCACTTATTTTTGAATTAGACCTAGCTGATAAATGATTTTGAACTAACGGGAAACGATAGCTCAATAAAGATTTGAAGGCGAAGCCGCAGGTTATTAATGGTGTTTGCACAGCTTCTTCGGTCAGAAATAACATCAAGCCTACAATCTTAGGGAAAAGATCCAAGTCTTTTCTGGCCATTCCCCAGGCCTTTTCCTTTGAGAACATTGGCCGGGACGGGAGAGCCTTGTGTCTAGGCGAAACCGTAATTTTGACTGCAGAAATCAATCCTTTTATTTCTCGACTTCGCAGCCATGGCATCAAAGTAACAGCGCTTCATAATCACTGGTTATTTACAAACCCTAACATTTGGTATATTCACTTCGAAAAAAACGCTAAACCGTTAACTTTCGCTAGAGACGTGCGTGATGCACTTAACGTCTTGACGACGAAACAGTTCGGCCTGTTGTTATAAAAAAATAACCGAATAAAAGGTCCGCCAAAGGCGGATCCTTTTTTGATTCCGGTCAGGAACATAGGACAGCCGAAAGTATTCACTGGGAGGGATTACGCTGCAAATTTCGCAAATGTTGTTCATATTTAGAGACATCCCACTTGTAAGAAGGGTATTTTGGAACAGGAAGTAGTAGCGAGGGTACATAAATGAAGAGTTCGGCGAAGGATCAAAAACCGTAAAGGCAGCTCGTTAAATTCCGTGATATTGGAAATCGAAGATCGGGTTATATTTATTGACACCACCACATGTCTGTCGTGAACATTGGGGGGGTGATGACCAGCAAAAGCTCAAGGGACTGATGTGGAGAAATGGGCTGTGTTCCAACGGGTTCGTGACCAGATTGGCATCGGATTGAGCGATTCGCTAAGACGGGAGAATAAATGTGACGAAAAAAATGCCTAGAGTGATCTCGGCTTATTCATTAAGGATAAATGTGGAAAAGAGTGCTGGTCTAGTCATTAGGCTCCAGTGCTGTTAAAGAAATAGAACGATGTTGAAGCGGCTCTAAGGAGCTGTTTTTTGGTTGGAGTGGAATCTAGCTGAGTTTGGCGAAGTTATCTGACGATCCATGTTAAAGATTATTTGAATCTTATTGATATTAAGGATATGAGCTGATATTGTAATTTTGTGGTAAATACATCAAAAAAGATTGATTTGGGCAGTAGCACCAAGTTGCCGAACGCTGTTCATCTTTACGAATCGGTTGGGTTCAAGCACGTTCCTGTTCAACAGATTGGGCCTATGCCTTATGTAAGAGCAGATGTGTTTATGGAGTTTGAACTAAAATGAATTCGAAGACAAAAATATCGACGAATCTGTAAATGTTATCGCTAGATCTTCGGTTGCTAGAGCTACTTGGAACTGCAAAGCAATTCCTGCCAAATCAGTTTTCGTTTTTAATAGGGGAAGTACCAACATAACTGATACCAGCGACAATAAATGGATAAAGAAATAGTATTTTATGAAATACACTTCTAAAAGATGATCAGGTGTAAGGAAAATTCATTCGTTAGATAGGCTCGATAGGGTCGAACTGCAAGACCGGTTTTGCGGTAATTCTCACTAATACTGAAAATGAGCATTATATCCGGCGTTTATTAAAAAACTCTTCTCATGAAATAAGAAAACACATGCTCTTTCTTACAATGGAGGATGAACTTATGAATAAACAGGAGAAAATTGATCGAATAGAAGGTTACTGAAAATAAAGATAATTTGCTTGGAGAAATTTTACAACTTGTTGAGGATGAAGATTTGACTATCAAGCTTTCCGGGATAGAAATGTTATCCTCCTCTCCTTTAACTTTATAGCCGCGTAGCTGCGGCTATTTTTGTTTTAACGGTCAAAGCCCGACGACAAGATCATATATCGATAACCGAAATTGAAAAGAATTATCAACTACAATGTTAGCGCTGTATCTTGCCTTGATAGTGTGAAGTTGTTCAGTAGCCAGAAATATATTTGAATGCACTTTATAATTTTGTGAGAAAAATTCGTTATTTGTTTAGAGGACCTTGGACTTTGATATCAAGGTTATTTTTTCTGTAATCAGGCGCTTGGGTATGTGAAATTGATACTCATCAGATTCTTAATACAGAAGGTAAGAGATTTGAGGTAAATGTGCAGTTATTGGTACATGCCTTTTCAAAAGAAGCGAGGACCGAATCGAAAGGGACAACGGAAGAATGCGGAATTGCGGCGGATATCCGGTATACTCCATTAGCGAGGTCCGACACGGATGAACTCTCTCGTATTCATGCAAAATGGCACTGGTATGTTTATCTGGATATGCATACGGAGCGCTTCAAGGAAGAGAGCGCTAGCTAAATTGGTTTTTGCTGCTGGCGATTAAGATTCTGTAGCGTTCACCTGCATGTTTATTATTTGGGAAGAAACCAGATGAAGAGCCTGAAACCTGGTGTACGGACAATGGGATCGAAAAACTACTGACTGGAGTGGGGGAGGGGGATTTGTTCTGCAACAACCGTATCCTCCCTGGCCTGGATTCAACAAGGAGCGAACTACTGTCTACCCGAAACAAAACTACTGATTTCTACCGCTGCCAAAACAACGTGAGGGCTGCCTGACGAGTGAGCTGAGACCTTGTCCATAATCGATGTATATAGGCGAAATAAATATGCAAACCTGGTTTCGCGGGAATTGTCACTAATACTGAAAACGGGTATCTTATTCGGCGTTTATTAAAGAAACTCTTCTCATTAAATATGAAAACACGCCTTGATGCATCAACATTTTCGTCTTGGTTTTTCTCAGCAATTATGACAACACACAGTACTTAGGTAAGCAACAGAATTTTACAAGACAGCACTTGGATAGATTGTGATAAAAAGTCATCAGCGGAACAGTAGATGTCATGAACGCATCCTAACAATTTTGCGCAAGTGTCCCTATAATCTAGATCAACAACGAGAATGACAACGCTTACAAAGCTGAGTTTATTCTCGTTATTAATCGAAGTGGGGACAGGGGTGGTTGAGAAGAATGCGAAGACATTGGATTTCTGTCATGCTTACATGTTTACTTATGTTGGGAGGAATGGATCGTGTAGGTTTAACCGCCGCAGCGGATGGCGTACCGCCAAAAGAATGGAACTTTATCACGCGCAGCGGGGATCGATTGATGGATGGCGAGAAGGAGTTCCGATTCATATCCATGAACGGCTCAAATCTCACGTATATGCCAGCTCCCGTATGGCATCGCCCTGATCCATGGGAACAGGAGGATGTATTTAGATCCTTGCAGCAAATGGGTGGCACAGTAGTCAGGCTGTATACGTTCACGATCAAAGGGGGAACCGCCAATGGGAATCAGCCAAGTCATGTAACTGGCTTAAGGCAGTATAATGAGGATTATTTCCGGGACCTGGACCATGTGCTGAAACTGGCAAATGAGTATCATATCCGCGTCATTATTCCTTTTATCGATACATGGGAGCATGTCGGAGGGATTAAACAGTTTGCAGGTTTTCGGGGGAAGACCGCCGGGGAGTTCTACACCGATCCCGAATTGAAGGAAGATTATAAACACCTGGTTAGCTATGTGCTGAACAGGACGAATACTTATACCGGCATCAAATATAAAGACGACAAAGCCATCCTTGCTTGGGAAACCGGCAATGAATTATACCCGACGGATGCTTGGACACAGGAGATGAGTGCTTATATAAAAAGTATGGACTCTAATCACATCGTAATGGACGGACGGTACGGTATCAGTCAGGCTTCCCTTGAGGATCCCAATGTGGATATCGTATCCAATCATTATTATGAGAGCGGAGGAGCTGATTATGCGCTGCGTGCTGCTGCGGACCGAAACTTGAGTTTGGGTAAAAAAGCGTTTGTTATCGGGGAGTTTGGACACTCGAACAGGACAAATCTGACCCGAACGGCTGATGAGGCGATCGCTAACGGTACATCCGGAGCCTTGTTATGGACGTTGAAGTCTCACAACAAGGACGGCGGCTTTTACAACAAAGAAGGAGATTTCCGTTGGCCGGGCTTTCCATCGGGTGAAACCTATGACGAAAAGGCAATTATGTCCATGATTCGCGAAAAAGCCCATGAAATCCGCGGACTGCCGATCCCGCCGATGCCAGTACCTGACGCACCTCAGCTACTGCCGATCGATTCGGTGCTTGGCATCGCCTGGAGAGGATCTGCGGGAGCGGAATCCTATCAATTCGAAAGAGCAGAACACCTGGATGGGCCATGGACCATCATAGGCACTCAGGTTCTGGATAGTGATATTCCTTTTCGTCCTTTCCAAGATACGACGGCTGCGGAAGGAATGAATTATTATTATCGGGTAAAAGGGATGAACGGAGCCGGAATCTCGGAGCCTTCGAATGTCGTTGGCCCCATTACCGCCTCTTCCGTTCCACCGGTACCGGATCAGCCGATGTGGATACCTTTTACCTCAGTTGCTTCCATGACCTGGTACCCGGTAGAGTGGGCTGAATCGTATGATATCGAACGGGCTGAAGCGCCAAACGGACCTTGGTCGGTGGTTGGGGCGGATCTCGCGGTAGCAGATCAACCGTTCAAGGATGCGTCCGCAAGCAGCGGCATACCGTACTATTACCGAATTACGGCCAAAAACACGGGCGGTGCCTCGGAGCCGTCTGAAATATTCGGACCGATAACCGTCCGCAACATAGCCCAGCTCGCAGCTTTGACTGTGGATTCAACCAACGGATCTAACGTTAAGGAATATGCCGTTGATGGAAATCTATACACCCGCTGGTTGTCTCAAGGGCAGGAAGAGAGCCATTTTATTGAAATGGAATGGACGGTTCCGCAAAAACTCAACTACTTAAAAATTTGGAGTGGAGCCGCGAGCGGTGAACAATGGCATATCCGTGATTTTAGCGTAGATTACTGGGACGGAACCGTATGGGTGCCGGTGGCATCCGTTGTTGATAATGACAAGGACGGCTTTTATGGCGAGTATAATGATATGCACTTCGAAACAGTTCAAACGGCAGCCTTGCGCTTAAATATTACGAAGCCTTCATGGCAAGGGATACCGGTGAATCCGAATGATAAAATCGCCAGGGTTATGGACATGGAGACAGGCTACAACGACGATACGGCACCGAAGGAAGTGAATGGCGCGGCGGTAGTGGAAGGGGACGGCCAGCTGACCTTATACTGGACGGATCCGGAGGATGACGATTTCGCCCAAGTCGTCGTTTTGGAAGAAGGTGCAGCCGAAGCTGAAGCGGTTCATGTAGGCAAAGGCGTACAAACCGTTACAATAAACGGGCTCGTGAATGGGACGGAATACGCGTATCGGATCCGAACGGTGGATGAGGCGGGGAATAAGTCTCTTGGCGTCACGGTTTCCGGTACGCCGGGAGTCGATCGTCCGGGTAACAGCTGCCCAGGCGGCGAGAAGCCTGATAGAGGCAAGCCGAGTAACCAACAAACTAACCACGGAAGCAAACTCAAGGATAAACCGTGCAAAGATAAACCCGGGAGCGTTCATTCATAAAAGGAAAATAAGTATCTAACGAATTTGGATGAGTGTGTTCGTTAAAGAGCTATTTTCGCAGGTTCCAGTCTGTGAATCAGCTCTTTTTTATTTTAAGCCCATGAAAAGGTCATGATCCGAACAGTGAATGTCATCAGCGTGTGCTAATCATAACCGCCATTGGGATCTAAAATGTAGGTATACCCGAATGGATCGGGACATTTCGAGTTTACCAACTGGAGGGTCTAAACATGACAACGAAAAGAACATGGACGCTGCCGCCGGAAGAACTGCCTATCTCGAACCAGGTTGATGTCGTCGTCGTCGGAGGAGGGCCGACCGGCATTGCCGCTGCCATCGCTGCCGCCAATAATGGAGCAAATACTTTGCTGATTGAGCAAAGGGGATTTCTAGGAGGTATGGGCACGACGGCACTGGTACCTGCCTTTTGTCCTTTTACCGACCATGAGAAGCCTGTCATTCGCGGTATCGGGCTCGAGCTGATGGAGCGAATGAAAGCGAATTGTAAACCTTCTTATATCACGGAATATAAAGAACAGCTGGATTGGGTTCCGATTGACGTTGAGGTATTGAAGCGGGTGTACGATGAAGCGCTGCTTGAGAGCGGAGCCAAGGTTCTGTTCCATACATTTGTTGGACAGCTGGTCATGAATCCGGGGGGGCATGGCGTGAACGGTCTGGTGCTTCTGAATAAGTCCGGAAGATCGATCGTCGAGGCCAAGTACGTCATTGATGCCACAGGTGACGCCGATATTGCGGCGCTGGCCGGCGCTCCGTTTCAGAAAGGCGGGGATGCCGGCGAGCTGCAGCCGGGGACGATGTGCTACCTGTTAACCAACGTGAACCGGGAGCGCTTCAGGCAATATATGAGGGATAGCGGTGACACCGGACAAATCCCGCAAGCGGTTCAGCTGGCGCAGAGCAACGGCGATCTTCCTCCCGGCCGGAAGGAAGTCTCTGGCTTTGCCTGGGTGTCGGATTACTTGGTTGGGGTCAACTTCGGGCATGTGTTCGGCGTAGACGGAACGAAGGCGGAAGATCTCACGAAGGCTGCGGTAGAAGGCAGAAAGCTGGTCAACATTCAGGTCGAATTTCTGCGGAAGTATGTACCCGGATTTGAAGACGCCCATTTGGTCAGCACAGGCGAGCAAATCGGCATACGTGAAACCCGCCGCATCGTCGGTGACTACTTGCTGGTTCAGGATGACTTTATATCCATGCGAAGCTTTGAAGACGACATTGCAAGAAATGCTTATTTTATTGATATCCATATGGCTACCAGCAAAGAAAACATGGAAATTCACCATCTTCCCCCCGGTCGGTCGCATGGGGTTCCATACCGTTCCCTTCTTCCTCAAGGTTTGGCAAATGTGTGGGTTGCGGGACGGGCCGCCTCCGCTGACCGAGTCGTACAGGGCTCGCTTCGGGTAATGCCCAACTGCTTTGCAATGGGGCAGGCAGCGGGAACAGCCGCGGCCATCTGTGCAAAGACGGGCAGTACATCCCGGGAGGTCGATATCAAACAATTGCAGCGTCTTCTCATCGAGCAAGGGGCCTGGCTGGGCGAGCTTGCTGAAGTTTAGGCGGAAGCGAGTCCATTTTTTATCATAGCGACAAGACAACAAAAGAGAGGTGAATGCCGTGGCACAACATAAGGCTGTCACCGTGCCCAGACCGTCCGGCACCAGCACCGATACGGTCTTAGACAAAAAACGTTTCGCAAACCTCAGGCAATATTGGGATTTGTACTTGATCATGGTTCCTGGTATCGTGTATTTTCTCGTTTTTAAGTACCTTCCGATGTGGGGGATTGTGATCGCCTTTAAGGATTACAGCATATTTGCAGGATTTAATGCCAGCGAATGGGTAGGGCTCGACCACTTTGTACGGCTGTTTCATGATCCCCAATTCTATCAGGTGTTCTGGAACACGGTCATTATAAGTTTATATAAGCTGATCTGGGGTTTCCCGGGTCCCATCATCTTAGCACTTCTGCTCAATGAGATCCGCAGCATGTTTTATAAGCGGACGATCCAAACGCTTGCTTACTTGCCGCACTTTCTGTCTTGGATCATTTTAGGCGGTATATTGGTAAACGTCCTGTCTCCCGCCACGGGCGCAGTCAATGAAATCATGAAATGGCTTGGATTCGAACCCGTGTTTTTCTTAGCGGATCCGGCTTGGTTTCGATCGGTGCTGGTCATCAGCGATATTTGGAAGGAGGTCGGTTGGGGGGCCATCATCTATCTTGCGGCTCTAGCGGGCATCGATCAGCAGCAGTATGAGGCAGCCGTCATGGACGGTGCAGGGAAGTGGAAGCAGCTGTGGCATGTAACCCTTCCATCTATTAAAGGGACGATCATCGTGCTGTTCCTGCTTAGGCTTGGCAGCATCCTTGATGTGGGGTTTGAACAAATATTCGTTCTGTATAACTCGCTTGTATATGATGTTGCCGATGTCATTGAGACCTATGTGTACCGGATTGGTATCGGTCAGTCCGAGTTCAGTTATTCGACTGCGGTTGGATTGCTTAAATCCGTCATCAGTCTGGCGCTGGTCGTTATCGTCAACAAAGCCGTTAAAAGAACGGGTCAAGAAGGGATCTACTGATTATGAAAATGTCAAAAGGAGAAAAATGGTTCAGCGGCATCAATCACTTTGCGCTTGCCTGTTTTGGGCTTTTGGCTTTAGCGCCCTTCATTCACATTCTGGCCCAGTCGTTCAGCAGCTACCGGGCGATTGTTTCCGGCGAAGTCTCCTTCCTGCCGGTAGAATGGACGACGGAAGCTTACGTGAAGGTGTTCAATGACCCCGGGTTCATTCAATCTTTTCTCGTCAGTGTGCAGCGGACGGTTGTGGGAACGCTCATCAGCGTAGTCTTGACCATGCTGCTTGCATACCCTCTATCAAGATATTACATTAAAGGCCGCGGTCCTATCATGTTCCTTATTGTCTTTACCATGCTGTTCAGCGGCGGGATGATCCCGACATACCTGGTAATCAAGGAGCTGCATCTGATGAACACCTTCTGGGCCTACGTCATTCCGGGTGCCGTTAACGCATTTCATGTGGTCATCATGAAAAATTTCTTTCAGTCCATCCCGAATGAACTGGAGGAATCCGCAAGAATCGACGGTTCGTCCAATCTCGGGATTTTATTTCGCATCGTAGTACCGCTCTCCATGCCGGTGATTGCCACGATCGCCTTGTTTAATGCGGTCGGACAATGGAATTCCTTCTTCGATGCGGTCATGTACGTTACCGACTCTTCCTTAAAGCCGCTGCAAATCTATTTGCGGGAGCTTGTGATGTCGGGGCAATCGAACATTAATACGACGGATAGCCTGGAACGGCAGCTCCTGGCGGTGGAGTCGCTGAAAGCCGCAGCATTGATAGCGAGCACATTGCCAATATTGCTCGTGTATCCGTTCCTTCAGAAATATTTTGTGAAGGGAATTATGATCGGCTCGGTCAAGGGGTAATAGGACATATTGTTCTTGTATCCGTTTACATTTCGTAATATTTTTATATAAAGGGGCTGAAAGTATGAAATTGCGAAACATGTTGTCACTATTGGTGATCTCCGCTATAGCGGCCGGTTTGCTCAGTGGATGCGGAGGCGGGAAGGAGGCTTCTGGCAGTCCCGAGTCAGGAGAAGTCGGCAAAAGGCAGACCATCAATATTGTGCAGCCTAACTTTGGTCGTAAATTTTTGGACGGTATGAACGAGAACAACAACCCCTATCAAAAATACGTCAATGATAGCGTCAATATCGACGTGCATGTGGTATACCCGCCCTCCGACGGCTATCAGGACAAGCTGAATGTGATGATGTCATCCGGCGACGATATAGACATGGTATTTACGCAGGATGCTTCCTGGTTCATTAACATGGTAAACCAAAAGGCGCTGCAGCCGCTGAATGATGCTATCGAGGCGTCAGGTCCCGATCTGAAGAAGTCGGTTCCACAGGAAGCATGGGACTCCGTTACGGTGGACGGTAACATCTACGCGGTGCCAGCGGTCAATTATATTCTCGGTAACGATTTGATGTATGTGCGTAAAGATTGGCTTGACAATCTGGGATTGCAGCCGCCGAAGACGCTGGATGAATATGTGAATGTGATGCGTCAATTTGCTCAGAATGATCCCGACGGTAACGGCAAGGATGACACGGTCGGCTTGTTGATGGGGGAAAATCTCATCCGATCGGCGCCTTTCTTTGGCTCTTTTGGCGTACCGTTCAATGGTACGTCTGCGGTCAATCAATGGGTGATGAGAGACGGCAAGCTGGTGAATGCTACCACTCTGCCAGAAACGAAGGAAGCTCTCCAGTTCCTGGCGGACCTCTATAAAGAACAGCTGATTGATCCGGAATGGGCGCTGAACAAGAACAACAATATCGAAGAGAAAGTAGCCAGCGGCAAAGCCGGCCTGTTCTCGGCAACCTGGTTTGATACGCGGGGGCCGATCTTGACGAATAAGACAAACGATCCAAAGGCGGAATGGATTCCCCTTGACTATCCGGTGGGCCAGGACGGGAAGTCCGGCGTCGTTGCCTCCAGCATGGTGATGGGCTACAGCATCGTGCCTGCAAAGAGCAAGAAGGCGAATGAAGTCATCAAAATGTTCAATTTTGCCAATGGTGAAGGCCATGAGCCGATCAAACTCGGTTTGCCGGAGCACAATATTTCGAAGAGGGAAAACGGCAAGCTGGTCATGGACTTTGAGGAACACAACAAGCACGTCTACCGCAACAATATTTTGGACTATGCCGCTCCATGGGATCAGGAGCTTGACTATCAGCGGCTTGATGCGCTCGGCCCTGAATTCAAGCTTAAGGATAACGTGACGCGGATCAGCAGCAACCTGATCAAGAACGAATACAACGGACCCCCGACGCCAAGCATGGGCAAAAACGGGGTGCAATTGACCAAGCTGATGCAGGAGACGTTTACGAAGATCATCATGGGGACAGTGCCGATCGAAGCATTCGATCAATACGTGCTGCAGTGGCAGAGCCAGGGCGGTGAATCCATCACCGCTGAGGTGAACGAGAATTATGCAAAGATGAACAAATAAGCTGAATAACAAAGTGAAGGGGCTTCCTATCGAGGCGCCTTCACTTTGATTTATGTAGACAAGGATGATGCTGGTTTGATCAGAACATGGAAAAACCGTTTCAGGCAATCGATTCAGCTGCGGCTTACCGGTTATTTTATTCTGATCCTTATCCCTCTCGTTGTGATATCGACCTTTTCGAATCATCGATCGCGCACGATTCTAAAAAATCAGATTGGCGATCGTACGCAAAGCGCCATGCAATCCGTCGTCCATTATGTGGACCTTACAATGCAGGGGGTGTATGAGCTGACAACGGTCCTTGCGAACAATTATGATATTAACCGCAGATTCGAATACGCTGGAAAAGTGCTCACGCCGCAGTCGATTTTGGATTTCCAGTGGATTGATCAGCAAATCGCCGCTATCTCCTCTGTTAACCGGATGGCTCCGAAGGCGTCCCTATTTCATTATGATTCCGGCATATTATTGTCAACCACCGGATATCAAAAAGAACAGAATCCGGAGCAGCTGGAATGGGTCAAGCAGGCCATCGAAGCCGATGGGAAAATCACGTTATTCTTCCCGGAAGAGAACCGGTACAATGCGAACCATATGATAGACCCGATCTATAACAAGAACGTCATGGTGGTTATGAGGCGGATGAGTTTGCTCAATCCTGAACGAAACAAAAATATCGTTATACTGCCGCTGAGCAAGGATTATTTTGTGAGCCAATTGAGGCGTTTGCTTCCAAGCAGCCATGCAGAGGCTTTTCTGTTTACCCAGGACGGGAAATTAATTGCTACGACGGCAAGCAGCACTGCGACTCCTCCCTCCTGGCCGGACGAAGGCAAGGATCTGATTGCAGGCTATCTCCCGGGTTACCCTGAGCGGATGCTTATGGTTCGGGTAACGTCACAGGACTCGGGCTGGAAACTCGTCATGATACAGCCCGAGAAGGATATTTTGCAGGAATCGCGCACTTTGCAAGGGTGGACGTACTTGATCATCGCCGTAAGCGTGTTGATATCGTTATGGATATCGTGGATCGTTTACAGCGGCATATCCAAACCGATGAAGAAGATGGTAGCCGCGATGAAGGAAATGAGGAGGGGACAACTCGATATCCAAATCATCCATCGAAGGGAGGATGAGTTCGGGTATGTCATGGATACGTTCAACCATCTGGCCAGTGCGCAGCGGCACCTGATCGAAGATGTGTATGAGAAGCAGATTTTGCTGACGAAGACGGAATTCAAATTGCTGCAGTCGCAGATCAATCCTCATTTTCTGTACAATACGCTGGATTCGATTTATTCGGCGGCGGTATTAAGCGACGCCGACGATGTGGGAGAGATGGTCATCAATTTGTCCAAGTTTTTGAGATACAGCCTGGGTAAGGGAAAGGAACACTACACGGTCTCGGAGACGTTTAACCATCTGAACTATTATATTAAAGTACAGCAGCGACGATTTGATTTTGAAGTTACATATCGGATGGGAGAAGGTACGGAAGATATCCTGCTGCTTAAATTGCTGCTCCAGCCGCTAGTGGAGAATGCGATTTTGCATGGACTTGAGCGAAAACATGGCGGCCGGGCACTCGAAATTTCTGCAGTGAACGACGGGGAATGGTTCATTGCCGAAGTAAAGGATAATGGTGTTGGAATGGCGCCGGATCGTCTGCAGTATATTCAACAGCAACTGGATGGAATCTCCGTGATGAATTGGGATCTCTCAGCGGGAAGGGACCGGATGGATGCGGAATTATACGGTTTGAGAAACGTGAAATCCAGGCTGAAACTGCACTACGGGGAGAATGCAGATCTAGTGATTGATAGTGATGAACTGGAAGGAACGCGTATTCGATTGTACATACCGCGGGTTGAATGCGGAAGTATCCAGTACATGGAGGGGACGGGGCATGAATTTAATGATCGTGGAAGATGAGATCGGTATCCGGGCAAGAATGGCGGGAACCATCCCCTGGGAAGAGAACGGCATCGAAGTGGTTGCTCTTGCGGAGAATGGGAGTGAAGCGCTTCAAATGATGGAACGTACCCGCCCGGATATCATTGTGCTGGACATTCGGATGCCGGAAATGGATGGACTCACATTGGCGAAGCGGATTCACGAGTCCAATGAAATGGTGAAAATGATCATCCTCAGCGGTTATGAACATTTTGAATATGCGCGTTCTGCCATGGAGTCCGGCGTACTCAAATATCTGATTAAGCCTGCAAGCAATGAGGAGATCCTGCAGGCCGTTCTGGAAGCGGCAGCTATCCTAAAAAGCGAGTTGGAGAAGCGGCATAACTATGAGATGCTGTTCTCGAAATGGAGGAATTATCTGCCGAGACTGCAGGAAACTTTTTATAATAATTGCATTTCCGGTGCCTTTGCCGATTGGGAATATGAAAGCCGAAGCAAGGAATTGTTGATCCCGTTTGAAGCGGAACGACGATTATCCGTTGTTGTCTTGGAGCCGGATCCATTGATTGACGGGGGGAGATTTCGGGCAGAGGACACACCGCTGCTTCAATTTTCACTGCGAAGCATTGCGTTTGACGTGATATCAGGCATGAATTCCGAATTGTTTCAGGATGCGAAGGGCTCTACGGTCATTATTTTTCATAGCAGACCGGAGGAGGCCCCAGGTGAATTCCAGCTTCGTGTCAGCTTTACCACAACCAAAGTGTTGTCCACGTTAAAAGAGTGTTTGAAAGTGACAGCTAGTGCGGGAATCAGCAGTATCGCGACTGGACTGCAGCATCTGCCCATGTTATATGCCCAGGCGCAGAATGCACTTCGGAAAAGAGTCGTATATGGACATGACCTTGCGATCCCTTATGCGGATGAACTCGGGGAAGATGGTTCGGCGAATTTAACGATTGCCTCTGATGAAAGAGCACTTGAAACAGGAATCGAGCTTGGAGATATTCAAATAGCCGAAGCGGCGCTTGATCGATTGTTGGAGAAGGTGTTCGGGCATGCTTCTGCGGTAGAGGAGGTACAGGAGAAGCTGCTTTATCTCATGCATGGTTTGCTTCGCGTCATTCGCGAACAACAGTGGAACCTGCGCCAGATGGTGGGGGAGGATGCCGTTTATTTTTACAGTGTCCTGAACCTTCATTCAAGGGAACAAATTCAGCAAACCCTGCACCGGATCGTACGTAAGATTACGACCCATTCGCAAAAGCGCCCTCAGCCAAGCGGACATAAATTGATTCAGCGTCTGCTTGTCCTTGTCGAGGAGGAAATCGGTCAGGATATAAGCCTGAATTTGATCGCGGATCGGTTATATGTAAACAAGTCCTATTTAAGCCGACTATTCAAGCATGAAGTTGGTGAGTCGTTCTCCCAATATGTGCTTAAACGCAAGATGACGCTGGCCAAGCAGTTCATCCAGGAGGGAGGACAGGTTGGGCAGGCCGCGAGACAAGTTGGATATATCAACAGCGGTTTTTTTTCGAAGGTGTTTCATAAGTACTGGGGGGTTCTGCCGAGCGAGATTAAGCAGAATTAGAGGAAGAGGGCACAGAGTCCCCTTGGGAAGCCAAATGATAAGGAATGAGTATCGCTACAAGCAGCAAGGGTGCCACACCGAGGATAACGGCTGAAGACTGGTTTCCATTTTTATATATAACATTAGCAAAGACAATAAAAAAAGAAAATAAGACATAGGTGTTCCGCCGAGATATTTATAATTATGTATAATTTTTGATTTGACGTAATAATTCATACGCCGGAACCATAATCACTGGTCAAACTTTCAAAGCATGGTATCTCTAAATCTAATCCCCGGCAAACACTGTGCATTTGGTTTGCCTTAAGCTAATAAAACAAATCATTTGACCACTTTGGTCATTCGATGTAGAATAAAAATGACCAAAGTGGTCATTGGGTGATATATACAGATCAGGAAAGAAGTGGTCTTCATTTATACAAAGTTTTATTCTTTGGAGCAAAAGAAACAGGAACGCATTATTAACGAGGCAATGAAAGAGTTTGCGCGAAGCGGTTACGACAGGGCTTCCACAAATGAGATCATCAAAAAAGCAGATATAGCAAAAGGCTCCTTATTCGTATACTTTAACAATAAAAAGGAACTGTATCTGTTTCTGCTTGATTACGTCAGTGAGGCCGTGAGTAAAATCTACGACGAGGTGGATTGGACTGAAACCGATATCCTGAAAAGAATCTGGGATATAGGCCTCATTAAGTTAAAGTTATATAAAAAGTACCCGCAGGCGTTTGATTTTCTGAAGGCGGCCAGTCATGAGAACGCTGCCGAGGTAAAATCCGAAATCGACAAAATGAGCAAGGCTAACTTTGAGATCGCATTCAAACGGTTTTACAAGGATACGGATCTGACGAAATTCCGTGACGATATCGATATTGAAGCGGCAATCAGCGTTATTAATTGGACCATGACGGGTTTTGCCCAGCAGCAAACGGATCGGCTGAGCTCCTCGGACGAAATCAGTACGGATGTGCTCGAGGAATGGCAAAAATATTTGGCTTTCTTAAAGCAGTGTTTCTATAAAAAGGAGGAAAAATAATGGAAAAGCAATTAAAGGACAAGATTGAGCGTCCGGCAGAGGCCCGCATACCTCAGTTGGCTGTTTCCGAGCTGCCGGAGGAGCTGCGCGCGGTGGCCGGCATCGGCGCGTCGAACGTGCTTTTGACGCTGGCGCACCGCGGAGATTTGATGTCCGCCTGGCTTGAGTTCGGAATGCACCTCATTAGCGGGGGGCGGGTGTCCATGCGGACGCGCGAACTTCTGATTTTACGTGTAGGGCTCCGGACATCGTGCGCGTACGAGTGGGGCAACCACGTTCCCGGAGCCCTCAGCGCTGGCGTTACTGCCAGCGAGATTGCCGCCCTCGCGGACGGTACGGGCTCCTGGCCCGCCGCCGAAGCAGCTGTGCTAGACCTGGTCGACGATCTCTGTACGGACAACTGCGCCTCAGAGGAGACATGGAAGGCACTGACGGCGGCGTATACCGAGGGTGAAATCATTGAGCTGGTGATGTTGATCGGGTTTTACCGGATGAACGCCGGATTCCTGAATTCGCTGGGAATACAGGTCGAGCCCGGCCGCCCGGGGCTGGGACAAGGTATGGCCTACGAGGCCCCCGCAACTCCGGCCAGGACATTCAGCTCCTCGTTGGCCGAAGCACAGACAGAAGCTACAGCATACGGGACGTGGCAACTGAAATTTTACCACCCCGCCGCGACGCAGGAGCTCCGGCTCGAGGTTGTGTCGGAAGAGGGTACACTGTCCGGCTCAATCACCAATGAGGCGGTGGGTATCACCGCGCCTGTCTCGGAGGGGGCGGTAAGCGGAAACCGGGTGACGTTCACAACCGTCATGACGAAACCGTTCCCTGCTACCATCACATGGGACGGGATAATCGACGGCGACTTCGTCTCGGGCACAGTCAATATTAAAGGCGTGGGCTCTTTCCCGTTTGACGGCACAAGGAAAGTGATAAGCCAATGATTGCGCGGGTGAGCTTTAAACATGATGCCGGCGGGTCAACGCCGACATCAAACCGTCCTGACCGTTGCCGAGGTGCAAGCTGACCTGATCTTTAACCCCATCACAGCGATGGGGTTTTTATAGATTTTCGATCATTGCAGGCAAACCTAAGGACAATATGATCTTAATTTTCTCCCTATTGCTCGTGTCTTTAATTTCAATTCCTTTGGACACAATTATCTACTCCCTCCCTTTATGGAAACTATCGAATGCCTTCATGAGGCACCCGGAGGTATGATCTACGCTTGATTACATCCCCCTGGGGGGGATGTAATCAAGCGTAATTTCCCTGTAGATAATTAACAGTGAATTTTTACAGGAATAATTTTTTCAGAGGATATTGGCAATCTCAGGGGAGTATTAACTTCCTTTAATAAGATGAAATTCTTTTAGTGTCTGCCTTTTGTTTTATGTTCATTTGTCTTACTTTTCTGTTGAATATCATGTTAATAAGACAAGGTGAAAATATCCCCAAAACCATCACGATCAGTAGGGTGTCTTTCCAAATCGAATGATTTGTGAAAATCTTTATATCTATGTAGTGTGTATACTCAACCAGATGTCTAACCCAAAGATGAACTTTCATAAACAGATAGATAAATGGACATATGATAAGCATATAAAAAAGTTGAATATCCAATAGCGTTATTCCTCATTTGATGAAGCGGTATACCATGGTGGCCACAATTAGAGTAAACATTGTACTAAATTGTCTTGGGGATAGAATGATAGTCCAAATGGAAGACAAGAAAAATGGGGCTGTTATAACAAATGCGATCGTAAAAAGAGTTCCTTTTATCATAACTCTTTTTTTGGATTTTTCTGCATATTCATCATTCAGGTAACTAAAGTAAAAATTGTGACCTAGATATTTGGATAATGAAGTGTTTAATCTGGTTAATGGATAGATCGTAAAATAAGTCGGACCAGGTTGTTCCTTTCGTAGCTTCATTAGAAAGATGGGAAAAAAGTACGTTAATAATGCAATGGAGACGGGGAATGAGAATATCTCCATCAAAATTTTCATAAATCCACAATCCCTTCTTGCCATTCGTGTATTATCTAATAAAGTGATCCAGCGCTTTATTGAGGTCGCGCAGAACTTCCTCTTCATTTCCGTGATATGCGGCTTCAATCACGCAGGTTTCTAGGTGATCTTTCAAAACCACCTTTGCTGTGCTTTCCAATGCTTTTCGAACAGCTGCGATTTGCAGTAAAATCTCGGAACAATCACGTTCATTTGAAGCCATTTCTTTGATTGATCGAACATGTCCCTCGATCCGAGCAAGCCGATTGACGACGGCCTTCATATTTTTATGCGTATGAGAATGTGTATGAGTAACAATATGAGTATGTTCCCCACCAGTACCGTGATCATGTTCAGTCATGTCTCAACCCCCTTTCTGCAAATTATAACCCCCATAGGGGGATGATAACAACAATCGGGATCCAGGTTCACGTTTGCAGAAATGGATAGAAAAGCAAATATTACATGAATTATGTCTTCACTAAACTCTGCCTGCAGCAGAGTTTTTTGGTTTTAACAATAACCAATAAGTCCGGGAAACCTTCACAAGTTCTTCATAAGTTTTAGGTAGAATGTTTGGGAGCTGAGGATTCAATCCAAATAAAAATATGCAAAGGTGTGTGACAAACTGTGAAAAAAGTATTCATTTTTATTAGCCTTGCAGCAATCCTGGTGCTAAGTGCGTGTGGAAACAAGGATAACGCAAACAATAATACGAACATGGACATGGGCAGCGACCATTCAAATATGGGGGATATGGACAGCATGAATCATTCCGGTTCTGGTGAGGTTCCTGCAGGGTTAAAAGAAGCTCAAAATTCCACATATAAAGTTGGAGATGAGGTTGTGATCCATGCCAAGCATATGGAAGGCATGGATGGAGCCAAGGCTAAAGTGGTCGGTGCCTATGACACGGTGGCTTATGCTGTAACGTATACTCCAACCACTGGAGGTGAACCCGTTCCCAATCACAAGTGGATTATCCAGGAGGAAATAAAGGATGCGGGTAGTGAGCCCTTGCAACCAGGAACTAAGGTGACCATTGAGGCTGATCATATGGAAGGTATGAAAGGCGCAGAGGGCACCATTGACTCTGCTGAAAAAACAACGGTGTATATGGTTGACTACACGCCAACTACGGGAGGAAACCCCATTAGGAATCATCAATGGGTAGTCGAAAGTGAGCTTTCTAAATAGAGTTTTTTTAGCAAGTGAATGATGTTGAGTGGCACAAGACGGTGAATTCCTTTCTCCTTATGCACGTTATATGACTGATACTGTAAATATTGGACATGGGCAGCGTTATGACGTGTTATCGACAAGCTCAATGAAGATCGTGGTTCGACTGTGTACTGACGGATAAATAGCTTTAGCCGATCTTGCAATGCCAGATCGGTTTTTTTGTTTGGCGTCCATATGATTATTTGCCTTGGTTTTTCTGTTGCTCGGAATCAATCCTTTACAAAATTGTTATTTTTTCTTGCTTAACATGTTCCGTTACCAAGACAAGGACCTCGATTTCGGGAATAGAAATCGACAAACTTTACTCAGCTTCGCTGAACTTCCATTAAATCCAACAAATATCAGTGAAAAAGTTACGGTTAATGGGAATCTATTAATTAGGCATTGACAAAAAATCTGATTATATACTACATTATGTAGGGTTACATTTTTTTAATAATTATTGCCGAATTTCTTGATACTGAAAACGGGGGAACCATTTTTGGGTGAAATATTCTCATTGAAGAATAGAGGGAACCTTCTACCGAACCCTTAGCTAACTCCGTAGGCATCGGAAGGAGAACTACATAGTGAAGAAAGTAATTTTGTCATTGATAGGTGCGGCCATTGTTTTTTCAGCAAGTGCAACCAGTTCCTTTGCCAGCTCCGTTAAACTCGAAAGTGAGGTGGATAAGGTCGTAGGCACTCCTTATCAGTGGGGCGGCACAACAGTGGCTGGTTTTGACTGTTCCGGTTTTATTTTATACATATTTGATAAATTCAATTTAGATTTACCCCGCACATCTAAAACACAGGCTCAAGTCGGAACTCCAGTAGATCGTGAAAACCTTAGAGCAGGAGACCTGGTATTCTTTAATACGGACGGTACGGGAATATCTCACGCGGGTATTTATATCGGCAATAATGAGTTTGCACACTCTTCAAGCAGTAAAGGCGTTACCATTAGCAAATTATCGGATTCATATTATAAAAATCGGTATGTTACAGCACGCCGCGTCTTGAGTCAACAAAGTTACCTGAAAATGATCAGCGAAATTTGATCTAGTCGAGATAAGCCACCTAAATCAAAAATGAAAGCACCGGCTGAAGTCAGCCGGTGCGTTTTGTTGTTTATTCAGGTACGTTGTTCACATTGGGATCAGGCGTATAATTATTTTGATAATCATCATACATCACATCAGTTACCATTCCAGCGGACGCGTGGTGTAAATCGTGGCAATGGAACATCCATTCACCGGGGTTGTCAGCTTCAAAGGCAACTTCATACGTTTCGCCAGGTTTGACGTTCAGCGTGTCTTTCATGATCGGAGATCCTTGAACTGGCTTGCCATTCTTGCTCAAGACTTGGAAGAAATGGCCGTGTAGGTGCATCGGGTGATCGTCCATTTTGGATTGATTTACAAAGGTCACCTTTACCTTATCTCCTCTTTTTACTTTGATTGTATCCGTATCCGGAAAAACCTTTCCATTGATCGTGTAAACCATTTCTCCATTTCTCATTTCGGTATTCAGATTCATTGTCACGTCTTCATCAAAGGTTTGATCCAAAGAAAATGCGGACGCAGACATGCTTCCGTACTCCTCCAGATCAAAATCGGGAAGTTCTTTGGATGCATCGGAAGGGTCGGGTTTCGCATTGGAACCTTCGTATTGAATCATGGCTCTCATATTTTGTGCTCGACTATCCTTAGCGTGTTCTTCAAGTAACCAGATTCCGGGATGATCTGTGTTAAATTCAATGTCATATCGTTCACCGGGAGCAATCGAGACGAATTGATCCTTGATCACAGCCGGGTCATTCACGGGCTGCCCGTCGGATGCAACAACCTTAAAAGAATGACCGTGTAAATGCATCCGGTGCGTGATGTAGCCGGCGTTAATCAACCGAAGTTTTACTTTTTCACCCTCTTTAGCGGTAAGCTTATCGATCGCATCACCTGTTTTTCCGTTGATCGTATAAAGGTCATACATACTCATATCATGTCCTGCCATTTTCATCCCACCGTTATCCATGTTCATATCTCCAGAACTCATCCATTCATCGAGCACAAGGGTGTAATCGCGGTCAGCTGTATCTTGGGGATCTTCGACAACAAGAGAACCATACAAGCCTTTGTCCACTTGATTCACACTGTCTTGATGTGAGTGGTACCAATAAGTACCCGGTACGGTGGCTTTAAATTCATAGGTGAAGGTCTTTCCGGGTTCGACAGCATCTTGTGTGACTCCTGGAATTCCGTCCATGTTGTTGGGAACCGGATAGCCGTGCCAATGGATGGAGACAGGCTGCTTGAGGTTATTTTTCAAGTTTATTTTGACCGTATCCCCAACCTTTACCCGGACTTGTGGACCGGGAACCGAGTTATTAAATGTCCATACGGGAATGGTTTTTCCCTTTTCCACTTCAAGATTACTTTCCTTTGCGGTTATGGTGAATCCTTTACCATTCACAACAGGTGTTGCTGTTGTTAATTTAACGGATGTAGCGGATTCACTCGAGTTGGAAGTAGAGTTTGAACCCATATTCATTTTTGAATGATCCATTCCGTTCATATTGCTTACTTTCGAGCAGCCAGCCGCAAAAACGGCCACCACGCTGGCGAGGATTATTGTTCTTAATATCGCTGCTTTCATTTGAAGAACCCCTTTCTAATTCTTTTGATGTAAGCCTCATTCATCATAAAATAAACATGTATAGAAATGATGAAGATGGCTGGGGTAGTATAACTTTAGGCTTGAATATTATACTATAGGGGGGTATACTAATAACAAATCGAAAGGAGGAGTCGAAATTGAAAACCATTACTTTAAACGTAAACGGAATGAGCTGTCAACACTGTGTGAATTCCATTGAAGGAGCTCTTAAGCAAATAGGGGCTGGGGGGAATGTTAACTTGTCCAATGCCTCTGTTGAAGTTCAATTCGATGAGACCAAACTTCCGGAAAGCAAAATTAAAGAGACCATCGAAGACCAGGGTTATGATGTTGTTTAAGTAATAAGTAACCTTGAAGTGATAAATAGAGGTGCCAAGAAAACCTTGGCGCCTCTAACTATGCTCGGAACAAGTGAACCCTTAATAAAAGACATTGATGTCGTCAAAATGAAGAAAATCGGGAAGAAGCATAACAGGTCATTTCGTTGTGAAAAATGATCTGTTTGATTATATAGTCTTGCAGAGGAGAACGGGAGTTGAGGCGTATAAAAAAGACTCCGTCTATACGTTTGGAGGGAACTCATGCGTAGAATTTTAGTTGTTGAAGACGAGGAGAAAATCAGGGAAGTCATCATCGCTTATTTAAAAAAGGAAGGGTTTGAAGCGCACGAAGCGGCTACAGGGGAGAGTGCATGGAGTGAATTAGCCAATCAACCTTTTGATTTGGTTTTATTGGATCTTATGCTTCCCGATATGAACGGAGAGGAATTATGCCAGAAGATTCGAACATCTTATCCCACACCAATTATTATGCTGACAGCTAAATCGTCCATTTCACATCGTATTCATGGGTTGTCTGTTGGGGCAGACGATTATATTGTGAAGCCTTTCGATCCTCAAGAACTCATAGCCAGAATTCGCACTGTACTGCGGCGAACCAATCAGCAAGAACTTCTGGCCGATCGATTAGAATATGGCGAAGGACGTCTGATGATTGATAGCCATGCAAAACAGGTCTTCGTTCAATATAAACCCATCAGTTTAACTCCATCCGAATATAAATTGCTTTTAGTTATGGCGAGAAACTCGGAGCGTACGTTCTCCCGGGAAGAATTGATTGAACTCGTTATGGGGTTTGAATTTGATGGAGACTCGCGTATTATTGATCAGCATGTCAAAAATTTGCGTCAAAAAATGGAGGAGGACCCGAAGAACCCCTTATTCATCCGGACTGTTTTTGGAGCAGGGTACCGCTTTAATGGGGGGAGTTTATGAAACATACGTTATCCTTTCGCTTAAGCACGGTTCTGATTTTATATATCGGCTTTATTTTAGTGATCGCTTCGATTGCTATGATCAATGCAACCCACTACCATTTTCAAATGTATGGAAGCGAAACGTCAGAAGCGCAGCATTCAGCTGACTCACTGAATTCTCACTTGGAGCAAGCGATTATACAATCCATTGGCTTAACGATTGGGGGAGCTTTAATCGTCTCATTTGTGTTAAGTGTGTATATCGCCAAACGGATTTCGTCGCCATTAATCAGCATGAAAAATCTTACATTAATCATGGCCCGAGGAAAACGGGATGTCCGTCTCCCGTTGAAGAGTTTGCCCAAAGATGAGCTGGAGGAGCTGGCCGCGTCCATCAATCACTTAGCTGAACAACTGGAGCAGCAAGAAAAATTGAGAATCGCTATGACCGAAAATATTGCCCATGAGTTGCGGACACCTTTAACCACATTGAATAGTTACCTCGCTGCTATTCAAGACGGAATATGGGAGCCTACTCCGGAACGGATCCAGTCCAGCCGTGAAGAAATCCATCGTTTGATTCAGCTGGTTCATGATTTGGAAGAGCTTCAAATCGTTAATTCCATCGATTTTCAATTCATGCTTGAGCAAGTCTCTTTAAAGAAGTCCATCGATCAAGTCATGGACCTCATGCGTCCTTCATTTCAACAAAAGGGAGTCAACCTGGAGAAAAAAGATATACCCAATGTTTGCGTGATTGCCGATGAAAGCCGGCTTATTCAAATCTGGACAAACCTGTTATCTAATGCATTGAAATATACACCTGAAGGCGGTACCGTTGAAGTCAAGGGTACCGTCCGGTTAGGTGTGGTCCAAATTACCGTCTCAGATAATGGCATAGGAATTCCATCAGCGGATCTTCCGCATATCTTTGAGCGTTTTTATCGGGTAGATAAATCACGCAGCCGTAAAATGGGAGGCGGTGGGCTTGGATTAGCCATTACCAAAACGTTGGTAGAGCGCCACGGTGGGCAGATATGGGCTGAAAGTGAAAATGGTGCACAATTTTACTTACAATTACCGATACAAAGGTGAGGATTATAATGGCTGCAATTCATGACGCTCCTACCGGGGCGTTTTTTGCTGTTCCAATATTCATTGGATAAAGAAAAAATAAACTTCTTGACAATATAGGGTAGGGGTCTATACTATATTCACATCGAAGCCGGGATTTATGGTATTTCACCTCGTTCACTGACGGCCGTCACGAGCGTGAAAGGGATGAAGGACCGGTTTTATCTCTCTAAAGGAGGATTATAGAAATGACAACTCAGTCTCAAGGTCTTTCCCAGACTGATCCGAGGCGCTGGATGGCCCTCGCATTGTTATGCCTTGCGAATTTTATGGTGATTATGGATACATCAATTATCGGGGTAGCTTTGCCCGCTATTAAAGAAGCGCTGGGGTATTCCCAGGAAAGCTTACAATGGGTGTTTAACGCATACGTTATTTTCTTTGGCGGCTTTCTTTTGCTGGGGGGCCGGTTGTCTGATCTGTTTGGACAAAAACGCATGTTCATGTGGGGATTTCTTATTCTAACTGCAGCTTCGTTACTTGCAGGGCTAGCATGGAACGACACCGTACTCAACATCGGCCGAGCGCTCCAAGGCTTTGGGTCTGCACTCATTGCACCGTCCGCGTTAACGATCGTTATGATGTTATTTAGCGGAAATCCCAAGGAATTAGGGAAGGCTTTGGGATTCTGGGGGGCATCCGCAGCTGCAGGAGGTTCCGCGGGAGTGTTTCTTGGCGGTGTCATTACCGAATGGTTAAGCTGGGAATGGACATTTCTGATCAACGTCCCTGTCGGAATTCTTGCCCTACTATTGTCTCCCGGGCTTTTAGCAAAAGGAACACGCAGAAAAGGCGGCATTGATATCGTAGGATCCGTATTTGTTACGGCTGCATTAGTTTTAATAGTGTATGGGATTGTCACCGCAGAACATAACGGATGGGGAGCACCTACAACGATATGGACACTGATCTTAGGTACAGCTCTATTTATCCTCTTCCTCATTGTTCAGGCGGTCAAAAAGGAACCCCTTGTACCTCTTCGAATTTTTAAGGTACCTAATCTAGCAGCAGGTAATGTCGCACTGTTAATGTTATCAGGAGGATGGATCCCGCTTTGGTACTTCCTCAATCTATACATGCAGCAGGTTTTGAAATTTTCAGCTTTTACCGACGGTGTTGCGCTGCTGCCGATGACCATTGTCATCGCCATTTTCATGATTGCGATAACGGGCAAGCTCATCGCCAAGATTGGCGTAAAAGCGAATATCGTAATAGGTTTGACTGCCTTAGGAGGTTCGATGATCCTGTTCTCCACGAACACCCCTGTAGACGGAACCTTCTTAGCGAATGTGCTGCCGGCTTCACTTTTAGGTGCGCTCGGGATGTCTCTGGCTTATATTCCTTCCATGATGTCTGCCATGAACGGAGCTAAACCTGAGGAAGCAGGGCTTGCATCAGGGCTTGCCAATACCAGCTACCAGATTGGTTCAGCGATCAGCTTGGCGATTATGGTTGCCATTGCTGCAACAACGACTTCGGCACAAGCAGGTGGCGATCCAATGGTAGCTCTGAACAGTGGATTTCAAGCTGCATTCTTGTGGTCGGGTATCGTTGCATTTATTGGCGCATTATTGGTATTGATCTTCATTCGTTCACCAAAAAAAGTTGGCTCCGACATCTTTAAATCGATGTAATCCTTTTAACTTCAGTCACCTTGTGGCTGAAGTTTTTTGACTCCGGCTAATTTTAGGTGATTTGGCGGCAGAGACTTAATGGGTGTTGCCAACTTGACTTTATAGGGGTAGGGGGTATATATTGAGTACAAGAGATTAATCATGCCGTGATATATGAAGTAAACCAATACGTTTGTAAGGATCTTTATACAGGAATGGAGGCAGGGACAATGAGTGCTGAACTGGAAACGGTAGAAAGTACTTTAGCAGAAAATGCAGGGTGCTGCTCAAGTGAGGAACTGGGGCGAAAGAGCCATCATTCCGAAAAAGAAAAAAACAATATGATATCTAGGTTGAACCGAATAGAGGGGCAGATCCGGGGGATCAAAGGATTGATCGAAAAAGACACTTACTGCGATGATGTTTTAAACCAGATTGCTTCGGTGCAATCGGCTTTAAATGGGGTAGGTAAGCTTTTACTTGAGCATCACATGAAGAGCTGTGTTATCGATCGGATCCAAGAAGGAGATACTGAGGTGTTGGATGAGTTATTGAAGACCATGAATAAATTAATGAAATAAAGACCTTTAAAAGGCAGCGATCACGCTGCTTTTTTATTTTGGATCATCATATAGGGTACTGGGGTACACAAAAAAATAGAAAAAGTGTTGACTAATTATAGGGTAGGGGGGTATACTAAATGCAAGGAAGTTGTTGGAAAGCAAAATAAACGCCTTAATATAACAATTCATGACAAAAAGTAATATCATGCAAGTTTTAAAACTGTGAGATTGCATTTGCCATTATCCTCTAGGAGTGATGAACATGGAAGCCGTAGCCGGAAAAGAGAGCAAACAGACAACGCTGCAAATTACAGGGATGACTTGTGCTGCATGCGCCAATCGTATTGAAAAAGGACTGAATAAACTGGAAGGTGTTTCTTCAGCCAACGTGAACTTTGCCTTGGAAAAGGCAAGTGTAACGTATGATCCAGGTAAGGTAGGCGTCGATAAGTTGGAGGAAACGATAAAAAAACTTGGGTATGATACGGCGAAAGAAGTCGTTGATTTTAACCTCGAAGGAATGACCTGTGCTGCGTGTGCTAACCGTATTGAAAAAGGCTTGAGCAAACTTCCCGGGGTTACTAACGCATCCGTCAACTTTGCGATGGAAACGGCACGAGTTGAGTATTCGCCAGCTGATATTTCCGTTTCTGATATGCAGAATAAAGTCAAGCAGCTCGGTTATAAAGCGGTAACGAAGCAAGAGAACAAGAAAACGGTCGACCACCGGAAACAAGAAATTAAGCATCAGAAACAATTGCTGCTTTTATCGGCAATCTTGTCCCTTCCGTTGCTGTGGAGTATGGTGGCACACTTTTCGTTCACCTCGTGGATCTACATGCCAGAAATTTTGATGAACCCGTGGTTTCAGCTCATTTTAGCAACACCGGTCCAATTTTATGTCGGAAAACAGTTCTATGTGGGGGCCTATAAGGCACTCCGAAACGGAAGCGCCAATATGGACGTGTTAGTATCGCTAGGGACTTCAGCTGCTTATTTCTACAGTCTGTACCTGACGATTGACTGGTTCACTGCAGGAGCGAACGCCCACCACGGTCCATCATTGTACTATGAAACAAGTGCGATCCTAATCACTTTAGTCATCATGGGTAAGCTGTTCGAATCGCTGGCCAAGGGCCGGACTTCCGAAGCCATCAAGTCCCTGATGGGACTTCAGGCCAAGACGGCACTGGTTGTACGCGATGGTCAGGAAATTACGATTCCGGTCGATGAAGTGATTGTCGGGGATATGGTTCTTGTACGGCCCGGAGACAAAGTTCCGGTTGATGGTGTGGTGCTCGAAGGAACATCCTCCGTGGATGAATCCATGCTAACCGGCGAAAGCTTACCCGTTGAGAAGACCGCCGGTGATGCCGTCATTGGAGCGACCATCAACAAAAATGGCATGCTCCGTATTAAAGCAACCAAAGTCGGCAAGGAGACTGCGCTGGCACAGATTATTAAAGTGGTTGAAGAAGCCCAAGGTTCCAAAGCCCCGATTCAGCGGGTGGCAGACGTGATCTCCGGTATCTTTGTTCCCATTGTGGTAGGTATTGCGGTGGTCGCTTTCCTGGTCTGGTATTTCTTGGTCACACCTGGCGAGTTTGCAGAGGCCTTGGAAAAAGCAATCGCCATCCTGGTTATTGCCTGCCCATGTGCGCTGGGGTTGGCAACTCCAACATCGATTATGGCCGGGTCGGGTCGTGCTGCAGAGCTCGGGATCTTGTTCAAAGGCGGAGAACACCTTGAACAGACTCATAAGATTGACGCCATTATCCTGGATAAAACAGGAACGGTAACGAAAGGTAAACCCGAACTTACGGATGTGCTCACAGAACTGGACGAGGAGGAATTCCTTAGATTCGTCGGCGCTGCGGAGAAAAATTCGGAACACCCTTTGGCCGAAGCGATTGTGACCGGCATTCAGGAACGCAATATTTCCCTTCCTGGAACAGAGGCATTTGAAGCCATTCCAGGCTACGGAATACAGGCTGTCGTCGAAGGAAAAGAACTGCTGATCGGTACTAGAAGATTGATGGAGAAATACGGTGTAGATGCTATGCATGCCTACGAAACGATGTCCAGACTCGAAGAAACGGGAAAAACAGCAATGCTCGTAGCGATCGATAAGCAATATGCCGGCATGGTTGCGGTGGCGGATACCATTAAAGAGACTTCCAAAGAAGCTGTCCAACGCTTAAAAGGAATGGGCATTCAGGTGATCATGATCACGGGTGATAATGAGCGTACAGCTAAAGCGATCGCTGCCCAGGTTGGCATTGATCATGTACGTGCAGAAGTGTTGCCCGAGGGGAAAGCAGAAGAAGTTAAAGCCCTGCAGGCCCAAGGAAAAACCGTAGCCATGGTGGGTGATGGCATTAACGATGCTCCGGCATTAGCTACAGCCGATATAGGAATGGCTATTGGGACAGGAACGGATGTTGCCATGGAGGCAGCTGATGTGACCTTGATGCGTGGCGATCTGACGAGTATCCCGGACGCCATCTACATGAGCCGTAAAACGATGAGTAACATCCGCCAGAATTTATTCTGGGCGCTTGGTTATAACACTCTAGGCATTCCGATTGCAGCCATCGGTTTGCTGGCACCTTGGGTAGCAGGAGCAGCGATGGCTCTGAGCTCCGTATCCGTTGTACTGAACGCACTTCGGCTGCAGCGTGTAAAAGTACGCAGCTAACGTTTGCAGCAGAAACGATAAGATAGCCAACAGCAATTGAAAGGAGGTGAATATGATGCAAGATGCAAACGTCAAAGTACATGGAATGAGCTGCCGTTCATGCATTAGTAAAATTGAAGGAACATTGAATTCCATCGGTGTGGAGGGAAAGGTTCATTTTGATCAAGGCACACTTGAAGTCAAGTACGACGAATCAACATTCACCCTTGAAGACATTAAGGATGTTATCCGGAGTAAAGGGTATGAGGTCGCTAATTAATATTGGGAAAAGGATGTGAGGGCATGTCGGCAAACGTAAAAATCTACACGATTCCCACCTGCAGTGATTGCAATCATGCGAAGCGATACTTCAAAGAGCAAAACGTTCCTTATATAGAATATAACTGCGAAGAAAACCCTGAATATGCAGTAGAAGTTAAAAATCTTACGGGTAAACAAATTGTTCCGACCATCCTTATTGACGATAAAGTGTTCATTGGGTTTGCAGAAAACTTCAAGGAAATAAGTGCATTACTAGCATGAATAGGATTTGAGGGTTCAAAGGGCTCTAACTTGTAGAATTCCAAGTTAGAGCCCTTTTACGTTGCAACTTGCTGGAGGTCGGATTTTTCTGGTACAAGTTCGAGAGGCGCGACGAATACCTGCTAAAAGTACAGCGGGTATTAGACCAAATTAATCACTAATTTTGGCTTGATTCGTAAAAAAATGATAACGGTATTGCTTCCGCTATGGCCTTGTTCCCATCGTCATTGGGGTGAGCTTTGTCGCCTGAATCATAAATATGGAGCATTTGAGTCGGCTCTCGTGGATCCGCCAATGTCCGATCCAGGTCGATGATTAGATAAGTTTGAGCGTTAGAACGGATCCATTGATTCACTTCTTGACGTACTTTTTCTCGCTCATCAGTAAAAAAATGTGATTTCCCAAAGGGTGTCACGGTACATATTGCTACCTTGAGATGTTGTTTCTTTGTTCGGTCGATCATTTCATTCAACCCTCTTATCAGTTGTTCCGAGGTAGCATCACCGAAAATATCATTTATGCCGCAATTAAATATTATTCCCTTTAGACCTGGTTGGGTAAAACCTTCTCGCTCTAAACGATCAAGCATTCGTTCACCGGCATTTGCTAAACCAAGAGTTGCCCCTTCTTCAACATCTCTTGCATCTCTTAAAATCATGTTGCCGGTTAGTCCCGCGTTTAGAATCGAGGGCAACGGCTGATCACGACTCACTTGACGAATTCGATTCAGTAATAAGTCTGGCCAACGTTGGTTAGCATTTAGACTGGAAGCATAGCCTTCTGTAATGGAGTCTCCCATCACAACAAAGACCCCAGGATCAACCCCTGAAGATATCACTTCTACGTCTATTGCGGTTAACCAATAATACGAATGTGTCGTAGTATCAAATATATTGGCATCGTTCACCTTAGTTTGGTTTCCTTGCGCGATGTACGTGGAACGAGCAGGGGAAAAGTGCCAAGTTGAAACCTTTGTATAAACGGGCAAATAGAGACTAATGGTTAAATCAGCGCTTGGATCAGCATGATACGAGATAGGATCACTATACAATTCTGTCCCAACCGGTATGACAACCTTGGATGACCCTTTAAATGTAACATTGCTAACATCTTGATCATCAAAATTTACATTCTTGCGGTGGCTTGCTAGCGTGACACTGTCAAGTGTTAAGGGGTAAACTCCGTAACGATTAGAAAATTTAATACGCCATATCGATCCGTAATCATGAGGATGTATCACCATGCGTACAGTCTGGTTCTCGAATGAAGCATGGGAGAAAGCATGACCAAAAAACCGATCATCAAATTGGGTTTGACTCGCATACCATGATCTTTTCCATTGAGACATACTAAATACTCACCTTTCTTTTATGGTAGTATACCCCCCTTATCTATTTTTATATCATTTTAATTCCGTACATGCAACGTAACTAGCCTGTAAGTGAGCAAGTGGATGGAACATATCTATTTAATTGGTTCTAGTCGAGCTAATTGATGTATATAGGTGAATAAATATATTCAATCCAGGTTTGCAGGAAATCTCACTAATAGTAAAAATATGCATTATATCTGGCGTTTACTAAAGAATCTCTTCTCATTAAATATGAAAACACGCCTTGATGCATCAACATTATTGATAAGAAAGATATTCGCGATTAAGGAGATAATGAAAAAGCATACGAAAATTTGAATAGAACCAGCCGGTGGCCGGTTCTATTGATTTTAAGGCGTCGAACGGCAAAGCAAAAATAACTGCCGCGATTGTTGTACGAAGTAGAGGGACTGTCATATAACGAAAGCGGCCGCTGATACAATGTTGCCTCCCAACGGCCGGCTGCAGCGTACAAATTATTCGAGATCCCCCAGAATCATCTCATGTAACGCCGTTCCTGCAAGGACCATAGGATATACATTCTCTTCTTTCGGTACGACAAACTCTACAAGTACGGGACCAGGTGTATTTAGAGCCTCTTGCCAAACGCGGATAGCCTCTGCTTTATTACTCGCTCTCAACCCTTTGATGCCGTAAGCCTCAGCCAGCTTTACGAAATCCGGGCTGCCGGCAAGGTCGATCTGGCTGTAACGCTTGGCGTAACTGAGTTCCTGCTGCTGCTTAACCATCCCCAACACCTGGTTGTTAATCACGACAATTTTGACAGGAATCCGATGAATGGAACAAATAGCCATCTCCTGCGCGCACATTTGCATGCCCCCGTCACCATTTACGGAGACCACAAGACGTTTCGGATTCCCGATCTGTGCGCCAATGGCGGCCGGTAACCCAAACCCCATCGTTCCAAGACCTCCTGAGGTGATCAGTGAGCGGGGGTGGTTAAACTTGTAAAATTGAGCTGCCCACATTTGGTGCTGGCCAACGTCCGTGGTTATGATCGCATCCCCTTGTGTTGTTTCATGGATCATTTCAATGACATATTGGGGCTTAAGCTCCGTATCCGAATCTTTGTACCGAAACGGAAAATTTCGTTTGTATTGCTGGATTTCCTTGATCCAACGATCGGATGGGGAGGCTGTAGCTTTCGTATTCGCATAATCCAGTACAGCCTTGATATCACCGATGCATGCAATATCCGCCTTGATGTTTTTGCCAATTTCAGCCGGATCAATATCGATATGGGCAATCCGTTTGGCATGGGGGGCGAAACCATCCACCCTCATGGTCACCCGGTCATCAAACCGTGAACCCATGGAAATAATCAGATCGGCATGCTGGATGGCCATATTCGCTGCATATGCCCCATGGTGGCCCGCCATGCCCAGCCACAGGTTGTGAGCACTTGGAAAACCTCCCAAACCAAGCAATGAGGTCGCCACCGGAATGTTGGTTTTATTCACGAACTCCAACAGCTCATTGGATGCACCTGAATAAACCACTCCTCCTCCTGCAATCATGACCGGTCTTTCGGATTCGGTAATCGCTTGAATCAAGGTATCGATCGGGTCTGTATCCAAATTCGGATCGGAATCGTACCCTCGAAGATGAATCGCTCCCGCGGGTTGGTAATACAGCTTGTGATTGGATACATCCTTAGGAATGTCGATTAATACAGGACCTTTCCTGCCCGTATTTGCAATATGAAAGGCTTCGTGGACGATACGCGGCAGGTCTTGCACATGACGAACGGAGTAACTATGTTTCGTTATAGACAGGGTCATGCTGACGATATCCGCTTCCTGAAAAGCATCCGTGCCCATAACCGTAGTCGACACGTTGCCCGTAATGATGACGAGAGGTGTGGAATCCATATAAGCCGTCGCAATCCCGGTAATCAAATTTGTCGCTCCCGGACCGGATGTAGCGATGCAGACGCCGACTTTCCCTGTCGATCGGGCATAACCGTCTGCTGCGTGTATCGCTCCCTGCTCGTGCCTGGCCAGAATGTGTTTGAACTCTGGATTGTCGACCATGGCGTCATAAATGTACAGCGCGTTACCTCCAGGATAACCAAAAACATGTTCAACCCCCTCGAGCAATAAACAGCGCAATAGGCATTCGGATCCGGTGATGAGTTCAGCTTTGTCTCTCTTCGTTTCCATGTGATATCCCTCCAATAAAAAATCCCCTCTCATCCCAAAAGCCGGCAGCATACTGCCGCACTAAAGGGGCGAAAGGGGTTTATTTTCGCGGTACCACCCTGGTTTGCCTAAAATCTCACGATTTTGGGCCTCACGAAGTAAAGCGTTTCCTTACTTCCGGCACGGTAACGTGTGCCCATCCGGTTGAGACTACTCGCTAGATCAAGCGCTTGATCCGGTTTTCGATCAACAGCTCGGAGATGACGTCATGTAAGGGGTTAAGGCAAAGGTTTCAGCATTTCCTTCGCTCTCTGGACATAAGTGCCCTTGACACTTTTTTCTCTTCATCGCTTGTTCGTTATATACATAAAAACCCCTCTCCTCCCAAGCTCGGCAGCGATCTGCCGAACAATAGGGACGAAAAGGGGTTATTTTCGCGGTACCACCCTGGTTTGCCTAAAATCTCACGATTCCGGCCTCATGAAGTAAGGATTCCCTTACTTCAGCACGATAACGTGTGCCCATCCGTTTGGAACTACTCGCCAAATCAACGATCAGATCCGGTTTTCGATCAACAGCTCCGAGGTGACTGATATACAAGGGGTTAAGGCAAAGGTTTCAGCATTCCCTTCGCTCTCTGGACATAAGAGCCCTTGGTACTTTTTCCTCTTCATCGCTTTTCAAATGATATTATGAGGATATTATCACAGACTCCATTATTTTTTCAACAGGTTCTTATTCATATTTATTTTAAGATTAGTAAAACCGGAAAGCTGCATGCATTCCGGATTAATTTAGACTTACATAACAGGTGGGTTCGAGTAGGCCTCGGCATTGAAGCTTTCCGGACCCGTACGTGTCGGAAATACGGAGACAACGGAAGGTACGCTAACGATGGCTTGATAAACAATGAAACCTGGGTTCGGTGGATGATAATCAATGCCAACCCCAGACAATACAGTCGTTGTCAGCACGCCTGCTACCAGAGGCAATGTTTCAGTGACAGAATAAATCGTTGTCGCTACACCGCCAATCACCCGGTTAACCGTAATCGTTATGGGAGTCAGAATTTCAATCAATGCGCTTATCGTAACTGTATAATTAAACACAACTCGAAGGTCTGTCCCAGCTGTGGACGTATTCAGTCCAAGCGTACCGAATAGTGCCGAAGTAGGTGGAGCCAAAATATCAAGAACGGGACCTACTGGAACCGCAATAGCTCCAGCCGTACTGGCATTTTGGGATACCTGAGTGTCTACTAAGAAATTGGGCATCCATTTAACCTCCTTCACAAAAGAGATATTAACGTATATGCCTGATTACAATAACAGGATTGGACGGGCTTAATCGACAAATTATATGGCAGACGATGATTGGGCCGGGGCGATGCCGGGCATTTTTATTTTCATCTGGGATTAGCCGCTGAAAAAGGAAATGTGATGTCCCGGAAAAGTCACCACTGCACATCCGAGCTTCTCGGCTAAGATGGGACGGTTCGTCCATAATATTTCCTTTTATCCAACGTCATTTGGCCTGGGGCCACAACAATGGCCCCGCTTAATCAAATAGGAATGAATAGCAGCTAAAAACAAAGTAAGATCGAATCTTGTACTGGCGACATGGAGATAAAGGAAGATCCCGATTGACGCTTGAGCATACAGCTAGCCTGTTGATTTGTTCTGGAAATCGTTGTATAATGATTTAATTATTGATCAATCACTTTTAAAAGGAGGAAGAAGAGGATGGCTAAACCCGAAACAACGTCTGTTAATCGCAGATCCGAGATTATCTCCGCAGCGATTGAAGTATTCGCAGAAATCGGATACTACCGAGCAACAACGGCACAGGTGGCGGAACGGGCAAAAATTTCGCAGCCTTACGTATTCCGTTTTTTCGCGACGAAGGAAAATCTACTGCTGGCCGCCCTGGAGGTTTCTTGGTCCCGGGTAATCGAATCATTCCGTAAGTTGGTAGAGACGACTTCGCCAGAATTGCTGGAGGCCAAGCTTATTCAGGAGTACGTGAACATACAGGAGATGTACCAGAACGAGGTGCTTTTGCAGATGCAGGCGCAGACTATCCGGGAGGACGCAATCCAGGAGACGATGCGGAGCGGCTTTAAGGAAGTCCGCGATATGGTGCTGACTGCCTTCCGTGAAGCTGGTATTGATAAGCCGGAAGAGCGAACGATGCTGTTTCTAGCCCGCGGAATGCTGTGCAATGTTGCCGTTGCGATTAATTTGCCTGAATTGATGAAAGGATGAGGAGGTGAAATTTGTTCCCAAATGTTATTGACCAACTGATAACGATCTGATATATTGAAATCACCAAGTAAGTGATTGATCAATCACTAACAGGGAAAGCGAGGCGGTGAGGACAGTCCCACCTGTTGACAGAGACTCGATCGACAGTGGTCGAAGGGACTATAACGAAAACCTTCAAGAGGTTTGGCGGGTCGAATATTTTTTTAATAGTTTGTAATTGATCAATCAATAACGGAAGGAATTGTTATGAATTCAATGGTTCAACCGGCAATTGCGAAATCTCGCCATATGTCGCTTCGGTGGTGGGCGCTAATCGTGCTGGCTTTAGCTCAATTCCTGGTCGTGCTTGATGCATCCATCGTCAATATCGCGCTTCCCTCTCTTGGCTCAGAACTTCACCTAAGCACTAATACGCTGAGCTGGGTCATTACGGCTTATGTTTTGCCCTTCGGGGGCCTGCTGCTTCTCGGTGGAAGGTTGTCGGATCGATTCGGACATCGAAGATTGTTCATGATCGGAGTCGCCGGATTTGCGCTTGCTTCGGCCGCAGCCGGACTGGCAACCTCGGGAGCCTGGCTGCTCACAGCCAGAGCGATACAGGGCGCATCGGCCGCTCTGCTCGCCCCTGCCGCGCTTGCTCTTGTCACCATGCTGTTCGCAGATCCTCAGGATCGGGCGAGGGCGCTCGGCATTTGGGGTGCAGTTGCAGGTATCGGCAGTGCGGCGGGCGTCTTGCTGGGAGGCGTGCTTACGGCTTCGCTTGGCTGGTCCGCAGTGTTTTATGTGAATGTTCCTGTAGCGGTATTAGTTCTGGCGGCAGTTCCCTTCCTCATCGCTAAAGATTCGCTCGGCGAACGCATAACTCTGGATATGACAGGCTCGGTTGCGGTAACGGGTGGCATCGTAGCACTTGTGGCCGCGCTTTCCGGAACAGAGCAGATCGGCTGGACGTCCCCGCAGACGCTGATTCTGGCAGGCTTGGCAATAGTGCTGCTCGCATCGTTCATCATCCTCGAGAAGCGTGCTGCGAATCCGTTAATGCCGCTAGGCATCTTCCATAACAAATCGGTTACGGGTGGCAATCTGGCGATGTTTCTCATCGGAGGGGCGACAACGGGATTGTTCTTCGCACTCTCGGTTTACATGCAGCAAGTGCTTCATTACGATGCGTTAAAAGCAGGGCTTACCCAGCTCCCGCTAGCCGGCGCGCTGGTCGCAATTGCCGGAGTCGTGCCGACGGTAGTTAAGGCAATAGGTCCGAACAAGACGCTTGCGACATCGCTCGTCCTGTTGGCCTCAGGGCTAATCTGGTTATCTCTATCGCCTAGTGACGCTACGTTCGCAGCCGATTTGTTAGGACCGTCCATATTGATTGGAATCGGACTGGGAGGCGCTTTTGTCTCCGGAACAGAGCTTGCGGTTCACGGTGTAGCGGACGAAGAAGCTGGGCTTGCCAGCGGCCTGGTCAATACGAGCCAACAGATTGGCGGAGCCATTGGACTTGCTGTACTGACAACGGCAGCATCAGCTCGAAGCGATCGCTTGTTGGGCCGCGGCGTATCCGAAGCACAAGCGTTGACCGGAGGATTCTCCTGGGTGTTCCTTGGAGCTGCCGCGTTTGCGATGATCGGAGCTATAGTGGTCCTCGCGGTTGTAAGGCATTCCCGTTTTTCGAAGTGAGTGACTAATCAATCACAAAATGATTGCGATGCCATCACGTTAGGAACCAAGGAGGCAACCTTCAGGATATCTATATAACCTTAATTTAGGAGTGATCTGAATGTTTAAAGCAATGGTCGTGAGAGCAGGTAGTGGATGGGGTAGGGCGCTTGTCAAGCAATTGATCGGGGCTAATGTTGAGGTCGTTGCCTATTCGGGATCACAACGAAAGCTGGATTCGCTGCAGGAGGCCTTCTCTTCCTCATCGCTTCTTCGAACGGTCAGGGGAGAGGCCGGGAATCGGACCGATCTGCTGGCAGCAGCAGAAGGCGTTGACGTGATTTTCTGGGGGGTTTACTTAACCTACGATGACAACTCGGAGAAGGTGCGGCGGATGCTAAAAGCCGTTCGAAGCATCGCGCTGATGAGTGGAGCCAAGATGGTTACCCTCGAAGGGGTGTATCGCCCCGTCGATGAGAAGGAACCGGTGAACTCGATCGTTCCTGGCACAACTTGCATGCGAATCTTTAGCCCGGAGTTGTACGGAGAGGCGGCTTCCAACACGCTCATTCATTATGCACTTCGAAAAATCGTTCAAGGGAAACCCGTTAAGCAGCTCATTGATTCGTCCGTTAGAAGGGACTATCTATATGTGGACGACGCTACCCGTTATGTTTTAGAGCTGGCTTCGATGGGGACCGCGTATGGCAGCGATTGGCATCTTCGCGGCAGTGGCCCAATTTCGCAAGCGGAACTTCTTGACCTCGCGGGCTCAGTCGTTCAAGATGCGCCGCGGTTTGAGCCAATCGGAGGGTTGCAGCAGTCCCTACTTCGGTGGTATGAGCCGACGGCCAAGAAAAGACTGGATCGTTATGAGCGGCTTGGCGACGATCTTGGAACTTGTGGCACTGAGTATAGTGGCGTATCGCCAACATCTTATAAAGAGGGTATAGCCTCTACGATAAAAAGCATGATGGCAAAGCACAACCATAGCTAATAACCGTTACTTATTAAGCGCTACATGAAATTCAAGTTCGTAATCAATTACAAATCCAACGAAATGAGGTCAATAAAATGAAAAAATCGATGGTAAATGGGGTAGCCAGCATAACGGAACCGGAGTACAAAGAAGAATTGTTCGTACTGGAGGGCACGGTCGACGTTGACCGAAATGCGCAGGTCATCGTCGACCTGTCCATTGAGATTGAAGCTTCGCAGGAGATCGTATGGCAAATACAGACTGGCGTCGAACAGTGGCCGACTTGGCAAAAGGATATCACTCAAGTGCGGTTATCCGGTCCAATCGCGATAGGAAGCACGTTTTGGTGGGAGACTCATGGGCTACAAATCGTCTCCACGATCCTTGAGGTTGACCCCATGAAACGTATTGTATGGGGAGGTCCAGCACATGGTATCGAAGGCGTTCATGTATGGAACATCACCCCATCACCTAAAGGAGTAATCGTGCACACCACGGAATCCTGGGACGGTCCGCCCGTAGCAGCTGACCCCGACGGCATGCGCGCTGCGCTTATGGCTTCGCTGAATGCCTGGCTAGCCGCACTCAAATCAACAGCCGAGAGTTTGCAGCTGACATCGGCGGAATAGTAATTGATTAATCAATCAATCAATCAATAGTGGAGGAGAAAATAATCTTGAATAGAAGAAAAATCGCAAAACGTCTGATTTACTTTGGCCTTCCTTTAACTTTTGTGCTTCTGGTCGGATCGGTGCTTGTCACTTATTTTTGGCAAATGCGGCTTCAGAAGCCGGAGGAAATCAACATGGCTCACCATCAGATGGCGGCTGGCATGAATGGAATGGATAACATGACCGATATGGCGGGAATGGAGCATATGGATGGCATGGAAAGTTCCTCCTCCAAGGAAGGCGCGGTGTCTTGTTCCTCAATCACGACCCCGGAGTCATCGGCTCCGATTCGCAAGTTCGATCTGACGGCCGCCCGAACGACATTGAAGTTGGACAACGGTAAGACCGTCGATGCCTGGACCTTCAACGGCTTATCTCCGGGTCCGGAACTTCGCGTCACGGAGGGAGACCAGATTGTTGTTACTCTGCATAACCAAGATATTGAGGACGGCGTTACAATTCATTGGCACGGAATTACGGTTCCGTGCTCGCAGGACGGGATTGCGGGAGTAACGCAGGACGCCGTTCCGCCTGGGGAACAGTTCACGTACACCTTCATCGCGACGACTCCGGGCACGTATTGGTATCACTCTCATCAGATGAGCTCGATTCAGGTAAGCAAAGGACTTCTAGGAGCGCTCATCGTCGAGCCGAAGAACGGTTCTGAATCCGATACTTCAACATCGGAGACAACGGCTCTTTATCAACAGCTAGGTTCTTCCATGCTGGTGAACGGAAGCGAGCGAGGACTGACGATCCCCGGCCAGCCAGGCGAACAGGTCAGACTAAGGCTGATCAATTCGGGCAATGAAACGATGGAATTTGGCGTTGACGGGGCTCCCTTCCGGATTCTGGCAATGGATGGCCACGATCTGCATGAACCCGGTCTGCTGGAAGGGACGATAGTTCCGATAGGGGCGGGCCAGCGTTATGACATGCTTATCCAAGTTCCGCGGTCAGGTAAAGTCGTCGTCACCAGTCCCTCGGCTAAGGATTTACCGATTACAATAGGCAGCGGAAGCCAGCCGCAGCATAAAGAAGGCGGGCAGCAGTTCTCGTTTCTCGATTACGGCACCCCGTTGCCTGACGACCCCGTTTTACATGTCAAGCCCGATCGGCATTTTGAGCTTAAGCTCGGCCAAACTCTTTTCACCAAGTCCATTAACGGAAAATCCTTTCACGATATTCCTCCGATGACCGTGAAGGAGGGCGACCATGTTTTCATTACAGTCTCCAACGAAGGGGGAGGAGATCATCCTTTCCACCTTCATGGGCACGTATTCCGAGTCTTGAGTAAGAACGGTGAAGCCTTGCAAGGCAGCCCAGTGTATCTCGATACGCTTCTGACGAAAAAGGGCGAGACTTACGAACTGTACCTGGAAGCTGACAATCCCGGCCTCTGGATGATACATTGCCACAACCTCAAGCACGCCTCGATGGGAATGAGCATGATGTTGAATTACGAAGGCATTACGACGACATACCGGGTAGGAACCAAATCAGGCAATCTTCCCGACTTATAACGTAAGCATTACGTTAATTCGAAAAGGAGCTCAAATTCATGAACCAAGACGCGAAGACATCGATCAACCGTCGAACCGATATCATCTCTGCGGCGATAGAAGTGTTTGCCGAGATCGGCTACTACAGAGCTACTACGGCACAAGTCGCTCAGCGGGTTCAAATCTCACAGCCCTATGTGTTCCGCTTTTTCGCTACGAAGGAACAGCTGCTGTTGTCAGCGCTTGAAGTATCATGGTTGCGAATCTTTGAGTCCTTCCACCAAGTGATCGAGTCCGCATCTTCGAAGCAATCGCTGCCGGCAAAATGGCGTTTTACATCGGCAATATGCATACTCCCTGAGAGTTCATTTATTTGCCGGACGCAGCGGCCATGATTATTGAGCTGGCCGGCAGGGACTTCGGCTATGATCAGAATTGGAATATCCCTGGGGCCGGATCGACACTACAGATACAAAGACAAACGCATATACCACTTGTCTGCCCTGAGAATATTATAGGGCGAGAGCGCAGAAAAAAAAGCATGACAGCTAAGTGTCATGCTTCTTCGTATGTAATTCCCTGTTCATCAAACACTTTCATGACCACAAACATGGCATCCAGCGTTTTGGGAAAGCCCGCATAAGATACACAGTGCATGACGGCCTCTACAATCTCATTGGGCGTAAGCCCGGCATTCAGAGCCCCTTGAATATGGAAATCGATTTGAGCGGCCGCTCCTGAAGCAATCATAGCCCCTATGGTAAGCAGGCTCCGCTGCTTTATATCCAGACCTGGACGGGAATACAGAGAGCCATAAGGGAACTCGACAATCAGCTTGGCCATGTCAGGACTGAATTTCTCCATTTTTTTAACCGTCGCGTTCAGCGTTTCTTCACTGACCATCCGTTGTAGTACTTCTATTCCTTTATCATACCGATTCGATTCCATATACGTCCTCCGTAAGTTTTAATCTAAGCTAAGCAGTCTGGTGAGGATCGGCGGGATTTCTTGAGGGTCCACCATGACCTCGATGACCGCTACTGTATTCGACTGCAAAGCTGTCTGAACCGCCTGCTTGATGTCGATTTCATTCTCACAGCGAAATGCCATTGCGCCCATGGATTGGGCAAACAAGCTAATATCCAGCGGCCGCTCATAGACAGCACCGACGGAGCGTCCCGTGTTATAGGACATTCCCTTTTCCACCATATCTAAGCGACCGTTATTCAGCACAAAGAAGATAACCGGAATCCCGTGGTTCACTGCTGTCGATATCTCGGTGCCGTGCATCATGATGCAGCCGTCGCCGGTCACACAGACGACAGGGCGATCTTGCATAGCTATTTTCGCTCCGATCGAATAGCCGATCGCCGCTCCCATCGCGATGAACACCTCATCGAAAAAGAACGTCCCGGGCTCGATGATTTCGAAATGCTGTACGGCATGAAAGGAGTGACTCCCTGCATCTCCGAAGAGTACCGCCTCTTTCGGGAGCACGGCCCGCAAGCTCCTGAACGCCGCTCCCGCTGACAACATGGTGGATTCCATCTGGGAGGATGCCGCTGCCGCTTGTGCCCGCGGTGTCAGCATCTCATGCTCTTTGGACGTTGCCCCGCTCCGCAAAATGAGTTGAGTCAAGTTGGAGTGGATATCGCCAAGGATCAATTGCGTCGGCGCCTGAATGGTTTTGCCTGCGAACGTAAGGTCATACTCAAATTGCAAGACCTTGTCCGGCTCCATATCGGCCGTAAATCCGGACAAAGACATGTCGCACAATTTGCTGCCGACGACGATCATCAGGTCAACGCCGGATTTCAAATAATCGGTTGCATACTTGGAACCGCCGAGGCCATACCCGCCCAAGTATAAGGGATGATTGGTAGGAAAGGCCCCTTTCCCGCCAGGAGTGGTCATTACAGGAATTCCCCAATGTTCTGCAATCGTCTGCAATTGGTCATAGGTATCCGACATGACGGCCCCTTTGCCCACGAAGAGGACTGGTTTCTTGGCCTCATCCAGCAACGAGATGGCCTTATCAATGTCGGGAGATACAACGGGTGAAATATGGTCCGGCAATGGCAGGTAGAAGGTCTCCACTTCCTCCATCAGCACATCAAATGGGATGCACAGATGAACGGGTCCCTTTTCACCGGTGTAGGCTTTTTCCAAGGCATGTTTAAGGTAGAGATAGAGAGTGTCCCCCCGTTCGATGCGAGCACTGAACAAGGTGACAGGTTCGAACATTTTAACCAAATCTGCCCCGAACTGGCTTGAATCCTGGCTTAAAGCGCGTCCAGTCTCTTGCATCGAAGGCTGTCCGGTAATGAACAATACAGGCAGCTGGAATTCTCTGGCCTGCGCTGCGGCTGTAATCAGGTTTGTTCCTCCCGGCCCGGAAGTGCCAATCGCGATCCCCATCGTTTTTGCTGCCAGAGCATAACCGGACGCTTCAAACCCACAGCCGGCTTCGTGACGACCCAGCACATATTGAATATCATAGTTTTCGAGTTCCAGCATCAGCGGAGAGATGGACTTTCCGGGAATGCCGAACACGTGGGTAATTCCCCATTTTTTAAAATGCTCGACTAATATTGTATACACTCTTTGTTTCATCTTATCACCCCTGCAAATTGGTTTTTATGGTCGTCGTTTGCATCAACAACGGTTCGATTTGTTCTGCTGGTATAGGTGGGTAATAATAAAAGCCTTGTACTTCATGGCAGTTCTGACTGCGCAGGAAATTCAACTGATCCTTCGTTTCTACACCTTCTGCGATCACATCGATTCCAAGCTTGTGGGCCATCGCGATTACCGTAGCTACAATGTCCGCGTCATTCGAATCCGTCATGATATCCCTGACAAAGGATTGATCAATCTTCAGCCGGTCAATCGCAAACTGTTTCAGATAGGAGAGATTGCTGTAACCTGTCCCAAAGTCGTCGATGCAGATCAGTATACCTAGTTCCTTCAGCTTTCCGAGTATCTCGATTGCAACTTCAACATTCATCGTCATCGACTCTGTGATTTCGAGCTCCAGATAGGAGGGATCGATGTGGGTTTCGAGTAAAATCTCTTTGATGGTCTCTACCAAATCATGCTTTGAAAATTGGCGAGAAGAGAGATTCACCGACACGCGCATCGGGGTAAACCCTTTTTCCTTCCACTTTTGATGCTGAAGGCAGGCGGTTTTGAGCACCCATTTTCCGAGGGGGACAATGAGTCCTGTTTCTTCGGCGATCGGGATGAACTTAGCCGGGGGGATCAAGCCAAGAGTCGGGTGATTCCAGCGAACAAGCGCTTCGGTACCGATGATTTCCCCTGTCTTTGAATCGATCTGGGGCTGGTAATATAACACGAATTCTTCTAGCTGCAACGCTTTACGGATCGAATTCTCCAGCGTAAGCCGTTCAATACCGCCGCCGCTCGGGATAGATTTGAAAATGTTATAGTTGTTCTTCCCATCGTCTTTCATCTGGTAAAGGGCAATGTCGGCGTTCTTCATCAGCATCTCGACATCCCTGCCATCTTGAGGATAGAAGGCAATACCGATACTGGCTGTTATATATAATTCATAGCCGTCCACTGCAAATGGTTTCTCGAATGCTCTAATAATCTCTTCCGCAACCTGAATGGCTTCCGTCTGATCCTTAATCTCTTCCAAGAGGATCGTGAATTCATCCCCACCCATTCTGGATACCAGTTGGTCCGAAGCGTGGCAGCAAGCTTTCAGCCGCTCGGCAACCATCTTCAACAGCACGTCGCCGTTGTTATGACCCAGCGTATCGTTAATCTTCTTGAAACTGTCCAGATCGAGAAACATGACGGCAAAGATACGGTTTTCTTTCCCCCCTTGTCTCAGCAATTCACCAATATGCCCGGTGAAAAACCTTCGATTCGGCAAACCGGTTAAATCGTCATGGTAGGCTAAATAATTGATTTGCTTTTGCGTATGATAACGCTCCGTGATGTCCCGAAACTGTGCGAATGCGCCCATGATCTGCATATTCTCATCACGAATAGGGAAGGCGTCAAACAGGCAGACCAGCTCGTCTTGTCCCATCTTAGGACGCAGCATGAATTCCATATCTTCATACTCTTTCCCCGTTTGAAGGACCTCTTTAATGAAGTCGTTTGTTTTGGCATTCGGAATAGGTTTATTGATGACATCCTGCTTTTTGGCACCGGTTAAAATTTCAGCAAACTTGTTGAACTCGGTAATGTTTCCATCCCGATCCGTAATAATAATGCCGTTTCTTGTCGTTTCGATGACCACCTGATTCAATATGTGCAATCGTCTGTTTTGCTTCTTCAATAGCAGTTCTCTTTCGATCGAATCGACAACCGTGCATAGCATCGCCAGTAAAAAGGGGTTGTGCTGGTCGATCGTCGTCATGATCGTAATGGTTCCAAGCAAATTGGAGATATCTGTATATTGAAAGGGTACGGTATAACAGGCCGAGGACCATAAAAATTCATAATAATGCTCGTCCCCGACAAGTTGAATCGGCTCACGATGATCCAAAACCAAATTAATGCTGTTGGTTCCCGCTTCGTGTTCATTGAACACGAGGCCAACTTTAATGCCCGATTGCTGAATCACAGTCTTGATCGCTTCATCCCCGGCCATTTCCAGTATGCAGCCGTTCTCATCGGTAATCAGGATGAGCAGCGGGAGCCCTTTCATGAGCTCCAACAACTTATGAACAAAGAAATCAATGACGGACAGTATCTCCTCGTATTCTGCCCGTTTTAGATTCAAATCGCTTTCTGATAAAAAGTTAGTAAAGGAGGGAATCCCCTGTGGATCAATACCTAGCTTTTCACATCTCTTTTTAGACTCCGAGATCAAGGATAACTTCGTCAAATCAATCCCCCTACTTTACCAAGAAAAATGCAATAAATTTACTTGAATGATATGTAGCTGAAATTTACCGGTTCTTTTTTCATTATGACGGCGCTCAAAGTTTTTTTCAATTTATTTTCTGTTAGATTCTGGGTGATTAAAGCAAACAAAAAAGAAGCCCCACTGAGATCACTGGGTTGATGTTACAGTTTCATCCATTTCTCTTTGAAAAATAGAGAGAAGACTCGAACCGCAATGATTTTCAGCATCATATAAACGGGAATGATAACAATCATCGCGATGATTCCCCCGATATTGCCGGCAGCCAGGACAAGGATTACGGTTGTAAGGGGGTGAATATCCAGCTTTTTACCAAATACATAGGGAGCGATCAAGTTATCTTGAACTTGCTGAGCGACCAGTATGATGACAAGCGACCATATAGCCGTCGCCGGCGATTGCGTCAGCCCTACGATGACAATCGGAATCGCTGACAGGATCGCACCGACAAACGGGATAAAGTTTGCAATGACTGATATGACCGTAAGCAAGAAAGCATAAGGTAAGCCAATAATCAGGAAGCCGATATACATTAAGACACCCAACGAAAGATTGACGATCACTCTTCCGACGATAAATCCGCTTAACATATGGTCGATTCCTGTGACAATCTCACGGGAATCGTTTTGATAACGAGTTGGCGTTGCGCGCACAAGTAAATTTCCGAACTTCTCTCCTTCTTTTAGCATGAAAAACAGGAGGATGGGGAAGGTGAACAGGATAATCGTAAAATTAGACACAAATGAAAACAAACCGCCTAAATAATTCGACATGAAAGAAAAGCCTTTGTTTAAGTAATTGGTGATTGATGAGAGTCCATTGCTTTCATTGGCCGGAAATAAGGAAGCGAGGAATCCGTTCTTCTCAAGCTCATTGATCTGTTCCCCTACTGAACTCAAGAGACTTGGGATATTATCAAGAAAGCTTATAAACTGTCCGTAGAGCACAGGCCATTTGCTAGTAATGAACCAAACGATTGCAAGCGCGAAAATGACGTAAATAATCAAAATGGCCAAGGTCCGGTTAACTTTATATTTTTCCATTAACTTCACCAGCGGCCTGAGCAAATAGTAAAAAAATACGGATAGAAGCAGCGGGATGGCCACTACCTCGATTAATGCAATGATCGGACGAAATACAAAACTCACTTTGGATCCTAAGAAAATGATCAAAAACAGTAATACGATAAGCATGCCAAAGCGCAATGCTTTGTTTGTGGTGAACAAATGATTTCCCTCCATTTTGTAAAAAACTCCCCGGCTTGATGCGCAAATTGGGCATCCTGCGTTCGGTCTCATCTCTACAATAGAATTAAAGATACTTACTTTTACGCTGGCTTAAGAATGACGTTTCATAATGTAATGAACATCCATCTAGTTATAACGCTTTAGTTTTTTTGATAATAAACAAAAAAATAATTTAAATATTCCTTTACAGGAATATTCCTACAGTGGTATATTTTTCCCATAAGCTTAGCAGTATTCAAATGGGAGGGAAAAACAGGATGAATCAGGAAGTTACAGCCTACATCGAAAATCTGCCGAAATGGCAGGGAGAGATGAGTTCAACCCTGCGGAATATGGTTCATGAGACGATTTCGGAAGTCGAAGAACGCATTCAGTACAAGAAACCGCATTTTTTGAAAAACGGCCATTATGCAGCGGTGATCTCGCCGGCAAAGGACGCCATTGCGTTCATGATCATGAACGCAGACAGCATCGATTTTCCAAAGGAATTCGACGGGCCTGCTGAACGGAAATGGATCAAATTGCGGGAAGGCGACACTCCGGATCTGGCTCTGCTGTCAGGTCTACTGAAGCAAGCTTCCAGCACGTTGTAACAGGAAATCGGGGGGGACAATGAAAACGACAACTTTGAACGCGCTCGCGGAACCCAACCGATTGCAGATCATTGAACTGTTGCGCGAAGGTCCGCTTACGGTCGGGGAAATTGCGGATCGGCTGCACCTTCGGCAACCCCAAGCGTCCAAACATTTAAAAGTTTTGAGTGAAGCCGACCTTGTCGAAGTTCGGGCGGACGCCAACCGGCGAATCTACCGGCTTCGCCCCGAGCCATTCATGGAAATGGATGCATGGCTCCATACGTTTCGCAGTATGTGGGAAGACCGTTTTGACCGTTTATCCGATTATCTTAATCAATTAAAAAAATCAGATTAACCCTAAATTCCAAGGAGGAGATCTAATGAATACTCAAGGACTTTTATTGAAACGTGAGTTTGACGCCCCCCGGGAGCTGGTATTTGAGGTCTGGACCAATCCGGCGCACTTTGGCAACTGGTGGGGACCAAAGGGGTTTTCGCTTGAAGTGGCTAAGATGGACGTTCGGCCAGGCGGAATGTTTCTCGGCTGCCAGAAGTCGCCGGATGGACAGCAGGCGATGTGGGGCAAATTCGTTTACCAGGAAGTGCAGGCACCGGAGAAGCTGGTATGGGTCCAGTCCTTTTCCGATGAAGAGGGTAACACCGTTCGCGCTCCGTTCAATCCGAACTGGCCGCTGGAAATTCTGAATATTCTGACGCTTGAGGAAAATGAGGGGAAGACGGTGCTGACGCTGCAAGGTGGACCGCTCAATGCCTCTAAGGAGGAGCAGGAAGCATTCGACTCGATGGCGCCAATGGTTGCACAAGGGTTCGAAGGTACCTTTGAGCAACTTGCAAACTACCTGGCTAGCCAACAATAAAGCCAATACTAAGGGTAATCTGAAAGCCTCGGAGAGAATTTGCTCCGCGGCTTTTGCTATTCATGGTAATAGATTGCATCATAATCGACGTTCCGGGTCAGACCCCGGGCCGTACAGCTTTCGGTAGGTCTCTGGCGTCATGCCTTCCTTCTGCCGAAACGTAGCCACGAAGTGACTCGCGTCGCGAAACCCCACCGCTTCTCCGATGCGGCGCACCGTCCAATCGGGCCGGTAAGGGAGCCATTCCTTCGCCTTGCGGAGCCTTAGCTGAATGAGATAGGCATAGGCCGTCATCCCGAATAAATCGCGAAATCTTTCATTCAGCTGCCGTTCACCGATGCCCAGCTGCGCAGCCATCTCCGCCAAGCCGATTTCCGGGTTGGCGAATTCGTGTTCCAGCCAGTTCAGCAGGCCTTGAACCCGGTCCAGCCGCTTCGAGATGGAGGGCCGCTTGTCCGTGCGGGCGTCCGTACGAAGCAGCGTAAGAAATCGGTATAAATCCGCGGAATACCGCCATCCCGACGGATCGCCGCCCGATTCGGCGAACGCCAGCATGCCTTTTAGCTGGTCGGTTATCGGATCATGGCCGGCTTCCCATTGAAACCATTCGGCGGCACTCCAGCCGAGGGAACGGACGAAACTGGCGGCGATACTTCCATGAAAAGTGATATAACCGGTCTGCCAGCCGCCGCCTTTGGGCTCATATCGATGAGGCGTCCCCGGGGCGAGAAGAACGCCCGATCGTTCCGTCATTTTCCACGTGTACCCGTTCATTGATAGTTCTCCCTCTCCATGTAATGTCTGAAGCCAATGGAAATAGGGATAGCCCGAGGGCCTTGCTATGGTCTCCTGGTCGGGTTTGATCCCAATTGTCTCCAGCTGCAGGGGCAGCAGCTCCGAAGGGAAGGCGGGAACGACTCGGCGCATCTTATAAAAACCTCCATATTCTTATATAAAAAATCCCGAATTTTATATTTTTTACAGATATCATAAGCCATTAAGATAGGGTTATCTATTGCAGTTTTATCATATAGATTGAGGTGTGACAAGTTGATTAATACGAAAAAAGCGAAAATTTGGTATGGCGGCGATTACAACCCGGATCAATGGGAGAAGCCGGTCTGGGACGAAGATTTACGTATGTTCAAGTTGGCTGGTATAGACGTCGTGACGCTCAACGTATTTGCCTGGGCGAAGAACCAACCCGACGAAGACACGTACAATTTCGATTGGCTCGACGAGATGATGGACAAGCTGCACGCGGATGGAATCGGCGTCTGCCTCGCCACAAGTACGGCAGCCCATCCCGCATGGATGGCGCGCAGGTACCCTGACGTGCTCCAAGTCGATTTTCATGGCCGTAAACGGAAGTTCGGCGGACGCCACAATTCCTGCCCGAACAGCCCGACTTACCGCAAGTTTGCAGCTCGTATGGCGGAGAAACTGGCGGAGCGTTACAAGGACCACCCGGCATTGCTTATTTGGCATATTAACAACGAATACGGCGGTGCGGGGAACTGCTACTGCGACAACTGCGAAGCGGCTTTCCGGGAATGGCTCAAAGCGCGTTACGGCACGCTTGATGAGGTGAATCGGGCCTGGAACACCGGGTTCTGGGGCCACACGTTCTACGATTGGGAAGATATTGTCCTGCCAAGCGGACTGAGCGAGGAATGGGCCGGGGCGAACGGGCGGACGGAGACGAACTTCCAAGGCATTTCGCTCGACTACATCCGTTTCCATTCCGACAGCCTGCTGGAGTGCTACAAGCTTGAATATGAAGCCGTCAAAAAGCACACCCCGGACGTTCCTGTAACGACGAACCTGATGGGCGCCTTCAAAAAGCTCGACTACCACAAATGGGCTCAGCACATGGACGTCGTGTCATGGGACAACTATCCCCGTTTCGATACGCCCCACAGTTACACAGGTATGATGCATGATCTGATGCGCGGTTTAAAAGCGGGGCAGCCGTTTATGCTCATGGAGCAGACGCCGAGCCAGCAAAACTGGCAGCCTTACAACTCGCTTAAGCGTCCTGGAGTCATGCGGCTGTGGAGCTACCAGGCAGCGGCCAGAGGGGCAGATACGATCTTGTTCTTCCAGCTCCGCCGATCAATCGGCGCCTGCGAGAAATATCACGGGGCCGTGATCGAGCATGTCGGCCATGAGCATACACGCGTGTTTCGCGAATGTGCCCAGCTCGGCGAGGAACTTGCCCAGCTCGGGGATACGCTGCTTGATGCCCGTGTTCAGGCCAAAACGGCCATTTTGTTCGATTGGGAGAACTGGTGGGCAGTCGAAATGTCGAGCGGTCCGTCAATCGCTCTGCGTTATGTAGACGAAGTTCATAAGTTCTATGACGCGCTGTATCGTTCGGGCATTGCGGCGGACGTCGTCAGCGTGGAGGCGGATCTAAGCAGCTACAGTCTGGTCATTGCGCCAGTGATGTATATGGTGAAGCAGGGCGTAGCGGACAAGCTGGAGAAATACGTACAAGCAGGCGGCACGTTTGTTACGACTTTCTTCAGTGGGATTGTTGATGAAAACGATCTTGTCCGGACGGGCGGATATCCCGGCGAGCTGCGCAAGCTTCTCGGGATATGGGCGGAAGAAATCGATGCCCTGCTTCCGGACCAGCGCAACCGCATTGTCGTGTCTGACGGCACCCCCGGTATGAAGCCGGAATACGAATGCGGCATGCTCTGTGACTTGATTCATTCGGAAGGCGCCGAGGTCAAGGCGGTATACGGCGAAGATTTCTACCGCGGCATGCCGGCGCTAACCGTGAACAAGTTCGGCTCAGGTGAAGCCTGGTATGTGGCGACAAGCCCGGAGGCGTCATTCCTTCAAGACTGGCTGTCGCAATTGTGCGCCTCCCATGGGATTAAGCCCCACATTCCTTCCGCCCCGGCAGGCGTGGAGACGACGCTTCGATCCAAGGAGGGCCAAGACTACCTATTTGTGCTCAATCATAACGCCGATGCCGCAACCGTCGAACTGGGGGATCGGGCCGGCATCGACCTGTTGACCGGCCGTACGCTATATGGCGGAAGGGCGGAACTGATGGGACATGATGTATGGATTGTCAAGCTCGATCGGTAGCATAACGTCTCAGGAAGCAAGTTCATAAGGTTGGCAGAGTTACACCTTAAGGGTTCCTGGTTACCGCGTGGCTCTATTACGAGAATAGGGGATGAACCGAGATGAAAATAAACGCAAACCTAAACGACCTGGAGCAGATCGTCGGACGAGTAGCGTCTTACACGTTCGACATGGACCTGACGTGGGATTGGCCGGGAGGCGTCGCTTACTATGGCGTCAGCAGAGCATTTGAAGTAACCGGCGAGCAGGCCTACCTGGAACGGATGAAGGGATGGGTGGATGAATATATCGAAGCCGGTCTGCCGGACTGGACGGTGAATACGTGCGCCATGGGTCACATACTGCTCACGCTATACGAGCAGACAAAAGATGAGAAGTATGCGGAGATCATTCACAGCAAACTCGATTACCTGGAGAATGATGCGCTGCGTTTCGGCGATCGGGTGCTTCAGCATACGGTATCGTCGGGGAACGATTTTCCGGAGCAGTGTTGGGCGGATACGCTGTTCATGGCGGCATATTTCATGCTGCGTGCGGGCATCCTGTTCGATAAAAAACACCTCATTAACGACGCCCTGCATCAATTTTTCTGGCATATCAACTACTTGCAGGACGACAACGACGCCCTTTGGTATCACGGCTACAACCATATTAAACAGGACCATATGTCAGGCATTTACTGGGCGCGTGCGAACGCTTGGGCTGCCTATACGATGGCCCGCGCGGCACGTATTCTGCCGGAAGGGTACCTTTATCCCCCGATGATGCATATTTGGAGCTCATTGCGCGATCAGCTTGCCGCGATTAAGAAGCTACAGAAGGAAGACGGCCTGTGGGGAACGGTTCTGGATTACCCGGAAGCTTACGGCGAGGTATCGGCCACGGCGGGCATCGGGGCGGCCATGGTAACCCAAGGCAATCCTTTGCACGCAAAATATGTGCAGAAGGCGCTTGACGGCCTGCTGGCGAACATTGCCGGCAACGGCCGCGTGCTAAACGTATCGGGCGGCACCGCTGTCATGAATGACATCTCCGGATACCTCGGCATCGACAGGAAATGGGCCCAGGGCTGGGGGCAAGGACTGGCGCTCGCGTTTCTGACCTCGGTGATTGAGGAACTCAAGAAAAATGAAGCGAGAGTGGATCACAAGTCGGTGGATGCTTTGTGAGATGAATAGAATGATGTTCTTGTAACAGAACGTGATTGAGAGCGTGGGATTACCACTCAAGAGAGCAACGAATCAAACATGATTCGTTGCTCTTTTATAATTAGAATTGAAGTCTAGCAGAGATAGGAGGTTCACTCATCCAAGTCCGCAGCAAAACATTGAAAGCTCATTAAAGTATTTTCCTTGATAACAGAGAACGAGAATCCGGCTAGTACCAGCGGAGGCATTACCTTATTTATTTCACATCGCAAACTTTCGCAAAAATCGCAGAGAATTGCTTGAATCAAGGGAATTTTGTCATTGAGGAATGGAACGAATAGGCCTGGAGAATTATTTAAGTATACATTGAAAAATAATAATTGAATTAAGAATACTTAAAATATAAAATACATACCGAATATAATGATAAAGGAGGTTCACAAAGTGCGTCTGCGACTGTTATCAGGTATTTTGTCCGTGGTCATGCTTATTCAGCTTGTTCCGGTATTCAAGGTGCACGCAGGTCCGTATGTACCGGATCTTCCGCAATCGGGTCATGTCCTCACGGGCCAGGATTTGATTCCAGCCCTCGTCCTCCACGATTTCAACACACCTGAAGATGTAGCGTCATGGAAAGCGGGAACCAACACCAAAGAGGTCAAGTATGTGACAAGTATGCTAAACGGCCCGAACTCGCCGTATGAAGGAAGCGGTGCTCTGGAACAGGTCCCGGACCCGGTCAAAGTGTATGAATGGCGCACGATTTATACGGAATACGAGCAGCCGAAGGACTTGTCTGCATACCGTTTCCTGGCGTTTGCGGCAGACAGCTGGGGTTGGCAGGCATCTGCAGACTATGTGCTGAAGGTGAAATTGTTCAGTGGAGACGACGAATTTGAGAGCATTGCCCATATCCGCCCGGATCAATGGAAGTGGATCTTCATCCGGCTGGGGGATTGGGAAGGCAAACATGCCGTCACCAAGATGGAAATATCCTTTATGCAAAATTTTGATCTGGAAAATGTGCAGCCGGGCCAGCCGGGATACGATTCCTGGGATGGACGGTTTCAGATCGATTATATCTGCGCGACGAACGTAATTGATCTTGGATTTAATCAGGAAGAGGAAACCGAAGGCTTCACCGCCCTGAACGGCTCGGTTCAGGCACAGGACGGGGCATTGGCATACCGCATGGAGGCTGAAGGCGGGTACATCGAATCACCGGAAATCAAGATCGATACTACGCAGAGGAACGGCATGACGATCGACATGACGAACGACACGGGTGCTCAGGAACTGAAAATCCAGTGGCGGACCGAGGGGGGAGAGTGGTCTGACGACCAGGTGAAATCGTTCACCGTTCCGGCCAGCGGTACTTTCTCGCAAGACTTTAACTTCTCGGATCATCCTGGATGGCAGGGCATCGTCACTGCATTCCGCATCATTCCGGAAGCAGCAGCCGGCACGATCAAGGTGGACCAGATTCGCTTCAGGCAGCTGCCGGAAATGGAGCAGCCGTATGCAGGCAAAGCGGAAGCCAGTATAAATCAGGACGGCAGGATCATCGTGGAAGGAAAGGTTAATCCAGACTTTGTGTCTGCTCATCCCGAAGGACAGCTGGAGCTGTTTGAATTGGCGACCTACGAGGAGGCGAAGGATGTGCTTTCAGCCAAGACGCCTCTTGCACAGACCGCTCTAGGCGAGTCGTTCCGGTTCGAAACGGCTGTGAATGACGGGCAGCGGAGCCGTCTCTACTCCAAATTCGCCGTTGCGTTCCGTGCGGAAGACGGCACATATACCCCAATGGACGCTCCGCAGTATATCACCAATCCGGAAGCCACCGCTCGCAACACTGAGCCCTATCCGGAGGCGCAAAGCATTAAGGGGCTTCAGGTACAAATGACGGGTGACGCCCAGGAGCTTGGAATCAGCCATGCCGCTCTGAATGTAAGCTACAACGAACTGATGTACAAATCCAATAACCATCCAGATAATACGATATCTTACGACCTTGAAGGGGAAACCTTCTATTTCCGCAAAGACCGGATCGAACGTATGGATAACGCTATCAAAAGCTTGTCCGACAACGGCATTATCGTCTCCCTGATCTTGATCATGTATGATATCAAGGATCCCGATTCACCCAATGAGTTCCTGATCCATCCGGACTCCGAGCCTGGAGGGACCGTATATGCGCTCAATACGAGTAATGACATGGGCGTAAAATACGTGAAGGCGGCTACCAGGTTCATGGCGCAGCGTTATTCGATGCCAAGCGAACAATACGGGAGAGCCGTCAATTATATCGTCGGCAATGAAGTCGGCCAGAACAAAGTTTGGAACAATATGGGGCCCAAAAAGGTGGATGCCTACGTCCGGGAGTATGTCCAGACCTTCCGGCTGATCGACACGATCGTCAAAAGCGAGTATGCCAACGCCAGAACGTATGTATCTTTGGACCATTTCTGGAATGAAAAGCTGGACGATGCTTCTCTTTGGAAATACGACAACAAGGTCATTGTCGATAAAATGGCGGAATTATCGCGTAAAGAAGGCGATTTCGCCTGGAACATTGCCGCGCATCCTTACCCGGAAGATTTGTTCAACCCGCGTTTCTGGAATGATGCCACGGCAACGGATTCGTTTGACACCCAGCGCATTACGTTTAAAAACCTGGGCGTTCTTGTGGATTATATGAAGCAGCCGGAGCTTCTCCATAACGGTCAGATGCGGCGAATCATCCTGTCGGAGCAAGGCTTCCACAGCTTGACCAATTCGGAAGAGCATCAGAAGCTTCAGGCGGCCGCTTATGCCTATGCTTATTATAAAGTGAAGTTTTTGGATGGCATTGACGCTTTCATCCTCCACCGGCATGTTGACCATGGACAGGAGGGCGGGCTTAATCTCGGCTTGTGGACCCATACCCCGGACAGCATCGTGACGCCGGATCAACCGAAATATATTTATGATGTCTTTAAATATATCGATACGGCCCGCTCGCTGGAAGTAACCGAGTTTGCCAAGCCGATCATCGGGATTTCGGATTGGCGGGAAGCGATTCCGAATTTTGATCCCGGCCAGCTTCAGGACCGGACGATTCCCTCGATCGGTGGCCTCGATTATATTCGTGACGTGCAGAAGCCAAGGGAAGGAAGCGGTTTTGAGTCCGGCACTGACGGCTATGCCGCATCGGATGAGGTGCAGGAAGTGAGCAAAGCTTCCGGCGATGCCTTCAACGGAACAGGCTACCTGGCAGCCAGATTCAACAGCCCGTACGCGAAAAATTGGGCCGGCGTGCAGAAAGAGTTCACGGAGCCGGTCGATGCCAGAAAAACACCATATTTCACAGCCGCGCTTCGGCTGGCCGATGTGGATCCGGAAAAGGCATATGAGGCGAAGATTATTGTGTACAGCGGATTTGACCGGATCGAAGGAACTGCCAAGCTGGATCCGTCCCAGGGATGGCAGCTGGTTTCTCTTCCAGTTGGGGATTGGAAGGGAGCGAAGTCCGTTGACCGGGTGAAGGTCTGGGTGCGCTCCGAGGGAGGAGCCCCGTTGACGGGAGAATTCCGTGTGGATGAAGCCCGTTTTGCCGAAAAAGTGAAATATGATCCTCATTCTCCTAACTTGGCGATCTCGGTACAACAGCTGTCGCACAAGCTTGAGGTGGGAGCGAAGCTTACCGTCACGGTCACCAATCTCGGATCCCAAAAGCTGAACAAGAAATTGAGGGTGGAGCTCCCCCAAGGAATTCAAGCATCCCCGGGAAGTATTGATCTTGGCGACGTTGGAACAGGGATGAGCAAGAACATCACCTTGGAGATCACCGGATATGCTCCAATAAATGAAAAAGAACTGACATTGTCTTTGGACTATGATTCCCGTAAATTCACCTTTCCTTTGGAATGATGTAAGCAAGGGAGTAGCATGATTCCTTCAATCAAATCAAGAAATCCGAAAACAAGAGCGATCGTAGGGACATTTTACGTACTTGCGTCCATCATCCATTCAAGCTTCTCAACTTATATAGAAATGACTGTGGTACTCGGTAGAGTGCTGCAGTCATTTTTTGATATCGAGCAGTTGTCCTTTAATCTGAACTTTGGGGATCGGTCCAGTCAATGTATATTTAGTTGTAAACATCCCAAACAAAGTATATTATATAATTAATAAGAATACTTAATTCTAGAAATAAGTGCTTGCGATATTCGTTAATGGAGGTTGAGCCGCCTATGTGTGACACGGATCCGTTGGGAGGAGCAGAAAGGATGCGGAATCATGTGAGTCGAATGCACGCCGATCAATGGGGAGGTATTGACGGGTTGGGAAGGGAGCTTCCAACGCGGGCAGAAACGGGGCCGAGGCGCGAAGGCAGGTACGTAGGTTTATTTTACTTTCTGTGGCTGGGGCAGCACGGAACGTCAGGCCCTTTTGATAACAGCGAAATTCTCGCCCAATATCCCGAAGCGGTCAGGGACCCAACCCACCCGGCCTGGGGGCCGGAAAATGCATTCCACTTCTGGGGCGAGCCTTTGTATGGCTATTATCTGAATGACGATGCCTGGGTGCTTCGCAGACACGTGCAGCTTCTGACGAGTGCGGGCGTGGATTTTATCGTGTTTGACACGACTAATGCCGTTACGTACAAGAAGGTATACGACGTATTGTTTCGCGTGCTGGACGAGGTATGGGGACAAAGCTTTACCGTACCGCAGTTTGCCTTTTACACGAACACGGATTCAGGAACAACGATTGCGGAATTGTACGAAGATATATACAAACCGGGGCGCTATAAGCATCTATGGTTTCACTGGAGAGGCAAACCTTTGATCATTGGAGATCCGGCGGAATGCACGGAGGAACAGCGGGCCTTTTTCACTTTTCGCCTAAACCAATGGCCAAATGAAGAAGCGAAGGTAAACGGATTTCCATGGATCGAATTTCAGCGGCCGCAGCGGGTGTTTTTTAATGATGAAGGGGAGAAGGAAGTGATCAGCGTTTCCGTCGCGCAGCACCCCAGTGTAGCCATGAGCGATACGCCCTTTTACGGGTACGGGAACAATTGGGGGAGAGGTTATCACGAAGGGATGGAGAAATTGGAGGCTGATCTGCCCGAATCCATTCATCGGGGCATGAATATCGCCGAACAATGGGAGTTTGCTATTGACGAGGTCCCGCAGATCATTTTCGTTACCGGCTGGAACGAGTGGATCGCCATGCGCCTGCAGGGAACAACGGATCGGCCGGTTTTGTTCGTCGATCAAGCTACGCTTGCATTCAGCCGGGATATCGAGCCGATGAAGGGCGGGTATCAAGACCATTATTATATGCAGCTGATCGGTTATATCCGCCGCTACAAGGGCATGTCCGAACCGGTGGACAGCGGAACCTTCCTGGCTGCACAGCCGGACTTTACGGCATGGCCGTCTGTACCGGAGCTATACAGGGACTTTGAAGGGGATACGATGCGCCGGGATCATGCCGGATATGGGAGTTTTCATTATTTTCAAGACACGGGTAGAAATGATTTGGTTACCCTGAAAGCCGCTCATACGGATCATTGTCTTTATTTTTACGCAAAAACGAAAAATCCCATCACCCCCTATACGGACCGTCACTGGATGATGCTGCTCATCCGTAACCGGAGACAACATAGCCCGGGATGGGAGGGGTACCATTACATTGTGAACAGGACAGTCATAGACCGCTCCAAGGCGCTGATGGAACACAGCACTGGGGGTTGGAACTGGAAAGCGTCGGCAGAGATCCGCTATTTCGTTTCGGGGAATGAAATGTATGTTGAAATTCCGCTCGCACTGCTACGGGGCGATGAAGCTCCGAAGGACCGGGCGAAAGGAATATGGATCGAGTTCAAGTGGATAGACAATATGCAGAACGAAGGGGACATCGCAGACTTTTATCTGCACGGCGACACAGCGCCGGAAGGACGATTGAACTTTGTGTACAGATCGGTCGACGAATCATCATTCATAAGCACTCATTTTCTGGATACTCGAGATCAGCACAAGCTGGAGGTAAAGAGATGAATAGACCAAGCTGGGAAGCGGAATGGATTTGGGCCGAGGGAACCGGGAATGAGAATAATGTATTTGTGGAAGCGCGCCAATCCCTTGAACTGACGGTACCCTTTACAAAAGCGCTCGTACGGATTTCCGCCAACCAATCCTACAAGCTGTATATTAACGGCATCGAAGCGGGCAGAGGCCCCGCGCCATCCGACTTGTTATGGATGTCTTTCGATACGCACGACGTTACTGCACTGCTCCGGAACGGCCGGAACTGCATTGCGGTGGCCGCACACAATTTTGGTAAGGACAGAATCGTCACCGAGCAGCTGCAGGGGCCCGGCGGATTGATATGCCAGCTCGACGTATACAGCGCTGACGACCAAGGGGCAAGCCTGCTGACGGTTGCCAGCAGCTCCGAATGGAAATGCAGGCGGTCCCCCCGGTGGAAAACGGGAGTAAGCCGCCTCCACATGTGGGGTGGATACCGGGAGCTGATGGATGTGTCCCGGGAAGACGGCTGGGAATGCGAACATTATGACGATTCCTCTTGGCCGCCCGCGGAAGTGATCGCAGCAGCAGAGCAGGAGGATTCCCCCTGGCCACGCTTGGTCGCGCGCGATATTCCGTATCTGCAGGAAGACTTGGTATCCCCGGTAAGGGTGGTATCGGCTGAATCGTTACTTGGGTCCATCCAAGCCCCGGAAGCACAATTAGCTGCTGACACGGCGGAAGGAAGGGGACCGGTGGTCATGGACGCTTCGATTCCCGGCTCTTTTCCCCAGATTACCTACGACTTCGGAGCTGAGATCGTCGGCTATCCGGAGCTTGAAGTTATCGCCGGTGAAGGCGGGGTTCTGCAGCTGTTTTATGGGGAATCGCTGGAATTGGATTTGAGGGATACGTACCTCCTCCGCAAAGGCGTAAACAAGATCACTCCGTTCGGAAGGCGTGCATTTCGCTATCTTAAGGTGGGTGTCATGGCGACGCCCGTTCCCTTGCGTATTTGTGACCTGCGGGTCCGTTTTGTTCATTATCCGTACAAGGACGGGGGACATTTCCGCAGCAGCGATGATAAGCTGAACCGGATTTGGGAAGTCGGCCGGTATACGACCATGGTCAACAGCCAGAACCATTTTGAGGATTGCCCTTATCGCGAAGGCGCGCTATGGGTAGCCGACTCGGTTGTTATGGCCAAAGTGGTCTATCAAACGTTCAGCGATCCCCGGCTCGTCCGGAAGTCATTGCTTCAGGCGGCGAAAATACAAAACGACGACGGTTCCATACCCGGCACCGGACCGCAGCGGAACGCCTATTTGCTGCCCGATTTTTGCGCGCATTGGCTGTTTGGTGCAACCGAATATTACGATTATACGAAGGATCAGGCTTTTTTAGAGGAATTATGGCCGCATATCGTGAAGCTCGCCGCGTGGTTTACGGGGCAGGAAGATGACGCCGGATTGTTTGCCAACGCGGATCGGGACGGCATGTGGTGCTTTATCGACTGGTCGGATGAAATCCACCGGGAGGATCGTGTAACCGCCGTCTCTTGCTTCTATTATAAATTTTTGCATACGGCCGCCGCGTTGGCGTATGAGCTGGGCGAAGAGGGGCGCGGGAATTCCTTTATGCATCAAGCAGCGGAGCTTCGCAAGTCCATCCGGAACCTGCTTCGGGTACGGAATACGGCCATTTATGCAGACTGTTTGAATGGAGATGGTCTTTCCTCCAGTATTACGGCCCAGACCAATTTTGCGGCTGCCTGGTCGGGGATCATGGATGATGAGGAAATATCCGTGTTCTTGCAGGAGTACTACTTGAAGGAACGGCTTCCGCAAATTCGCGGAGCGTTCTTCTATCATATCGTGCTCGAGACCCTTTTCCGTTACGGTTATGCTGCGGATGCCGTACGCATCATCCGAAATTATTGGGGCGAGATGCTGGATCGGGGCGCGACAACCTGGTGGGAAACCTTTGATCCGAACCTCCCCTTTTCGACTACGCCGAGCCCCTACCTTGGGCATACGCCAACCTATCTGGAGGACGCTGTTCCGGTAAGTTTATGCCATGGCTGGGGGGCATCACCGACGTATTTATTGAACAGGGAGCTGCTTGGGATTGATATTTCTAAGGCGGGTCACGGGCAAGTTACGATCCGTCCCAGCGCAGTGACGGAAGTGGAGTGGGCGGAAGGTTCGGTGGTCACCCGTTACGGAAAAATCAGTGCCAAGTGGAAAAGGGATGAGGACGGAGTGTACCGCTTTGAAGCTCGCCTGCCCGCACAAATGACATGGAAGGCGCCAGGATTGCGCGACATATCCGTGTCTATGGATCAGGATCATGTCCACGTTCGAGGAACGGTTCCGGTTCATGAGGCAGCACCAAAGCGGACACCATTGGTCGATTGCAGCGGGTAACGAAGACAACAACGTTCAACTTGAACAGCTGCGCAGCTGCAGCATGATAAAAAGGGCTGAAAAATTTCAGCCCTTTACTAAATTCCGTCAAGCTCAAATAAGTACTATTCGGCCAGTCCTTTCCACTCCATCAGGAATCAAGCGACGAGACTAACCAAATTGCCGTCTGGGTCCTTTATAATAGCATAGCGCTCGCCCCAAGGCGTATCGGTCGGCTCAAGCTGCCGAATATATCCTTGCGCCGTCAATCGGCGATACGATTCATCCAGCGTTTCACGGCTGTCTAAATGGAAAGCAATCTCCATTCGATTTCCAATCGGCTCCTGTAAGCTGCCCAGAATCGTCTGCACCGTTTCCCTCGTATCGAAAGCCAAGATCAATCCGTTGCATTCTACCTCAACATGCTGTTCGTCGTTCGCACTAGCCGGTATTTCAAATCCCAAGAGCCGATAGAAATCCAAAGCCCGTTTCATCTCTTCCACGAAAATTCCAATTCTCTTCAGCTTTATTGCCATGCTTTCCAGCTCCCATCGTATGAATTCATGTTACGTCATCATTGTATCCGTACGATCGGCCGTCAAATAGGAAAAAACGGACTTCTTTCACGATCTCGTTAAGTGTCTAACAGGCAATCCGTAATAACGAGGAAAAGAATTCGTAAAATGGGATTGGTCGTAATAGCCAGAAAGAAGCGCAAGATCCGTCAAACTGGAGTAGTTTTTCTTATAGAACTCTTTTAGTGTGCTTTGAAATCGGATGATTCCCAGCATCTCCTTAGGGCTTAAACCCAATTCCTGTTTGAAGCTCCTTCTAAGATGCCTTTCACTGCAGTGAGCCTGCTCGGCTAAATCCGTAACGGATAGATTTCCTTTATTATGATAAATAATCTGCATACTCTGAGACACCAAAGGGAGAGTAACCGCATTATTCTCCGCTAACACTTTGCTTAATTGACGATCGGCAATCGCAAGGATGTCCGGGGTTGTCTCCGCAGTGAGGATTTGTTCGACCCAATACAACCCTTCAAAACCCCAAACATCTTCCAGAAAAACACGTTGTCCCTGAAACATCGAAAGGGGGAACTTTAAAATGGCCCGGGCCGCTTCCGAATAGATCCTAATACCGAATAACGAACGAGCTTCCGAAAAGTGCAGCACTTCTGAACGAGTTGTCAACCCAGTAACATGGGCGGCCTTCCGGCTGGACGGGGAATAAAGATTAATGACGATATCTATGCAGCCGTCCGGTATGATCCAGTGGATTTGCTTTTCCGGGACGGGTTGAAAATGCATTGTCCAATAAGAAGCAACATGAGATTCCAGGTGCCTGCTCGGAGGATATTCCTGACAACTGTACCATGGGCGATGTAACTCAGGCTGTAAATTAGGTGAATGAACAGGGTGATAAGGATGTGTCATCTTCATCTCTCCTTGCTACGCTTCTGTTATTGTCGTGAATCGTCGTGTCAGACGATCAAGTAACATATATCATTAGGAAGTGCGCGTAATCCGCTAGAAAGTGTGCAAATCTGCCTGCTCATTCTATTATACTGCCGGTATAGCCTATAAAAAAACTTAGGGGGGTTGGATGGCCGGATCTGGAACATGGGTTGCCGGGAGGAATCCGGTCTCCGGACGCTCCTTAAATGATATTACTGTTCCGCCGCCTACAGGCAGTCTCTCTTTCCGCCAGGATCAGAGACTGCCTTTTTGCTTGCAGGAGTGACCGTGTTTAAAGTATACTTAACTCAATTTGGTAAGGAGTGATGGCTTCATGGATATGGAAAAATCGGACAAGACTCCGATGTATCAATATATAATGAACGATATTAAACGAAAGATCGCCTCCGGAGAACTCAAGCCGCATGATCCGCTCCCCACTCAGATTGAGCTGGCGAAAGAGTATAACACCAGCGAAATTACGTCCAGGCGGGCACTGTCGGATCTGGTTCAGGAAGGATTCGTGTACAGGATCCGGGGGAAGGGGAGCTTTGTCCATGAGAACCCGGCTCAAGCCGATTCCAAAGGGCTGCGCACCTTGTATTTTGCCCATCAGAATCATGAAGTGAGCATCCTGAACCACCCGTTTTTTACGGATATGTTTGAAGGCATTAAAGAGGTATGTGATGATAACGGCGTCGCGTTCCACATTTGGGATATCGGGGAAAACTACGAGCTGCCCGAAGATCCAAGCGCCGGCATCATCCTCCTGACGGTAAAAGGGCATTTTGACTTTTCGCGTTTAACGGCTTGGCAGGAAGAGAATCGGCGCATTGTCACGGTGCATTTCTATTATCCGCATTTGGGCATTCCCTATGTTATCGCGGATAATCTGACAGGAGGATATCTGGCCACCCAGCATCTGATCTCTCATGGGCATCAGCGAATAGGGATTATCCTGACAGGCAGTTCGCTCTTGGAATTAAATCAGGATTTCTCCCTTCGCCTCCAAGGCTACAAGCTGGCGCTGACTCAGCATAATATTCCTTTCCATCCGGACCTGATCACCGTTGTCGACGGTGAAGACGAACGGGCGGAGATGGGGGAGGAAGGGTTCAAAAGGCTGATGAAGCTGCCGGAACCGCCAACGGCGATATTCGCCACAAGCGACTACAAGGCTTTCGGTGCGATGAACGCGGCGAGAGAATCCGGGATGAACATCCCCGAAGATATAAGCATTATCGGTTACGATGATGTGAAACTCGGCGAGTATTCCTATCCGAGGCTCACCACGGTGAATCAGAATACACGCATGATGGGACAGAGGGCGGCGGAAATTTTGCTGTTTGAACTGGAGGAGGAGCATTCGTCCCTGGTGAAAGACGAGATCGTTCCGACGCTGATCTTGCGCGACAGCACCGCTCCCTTATCGACGAAGCAGCGCATCAAGAATAGCTAATTTGCAGGGCTCCCGGTTAACGGGAGCTTTTTTTCAAGAAAGAAGAACATGTTCCCCGGTAATGTTGTATCATCCTTATCCCGCCAGCAAAACTTCAGCTTTCCTCAGCGTGTTTCGCAATAAAAACTGTTGCAATAGGCAAACTACTACAGTATACTTTGTTTATCAAAGTATACAAAATTTAAGACGTATACTTACAGCTGAAGCGTATTCGTTCAAGTTTATTGCAATTGTAAGCGCTTCAGATCATGACCATTCGAAAATAGGGGAGATCAATGTGAACAAAAGGAAGGGATTCATCGTTCTCTTGAGTATTGTGATGCTTTTGGCTTTATTGTCAGCATGCACCAAAGCAGCTCCCACACCACCAGACAATCCAGGCACCGCAGAATCCAATCCAACGGGTGAGGATCAGGGTAAGGAAGACGCAGGGAAGGATCCGGCCGCGTCGCAGCTGACAGGAAATATTAATATTTCCTTGCCGAATGCATCGGCGTCAGTATGGAATGCGGTTGCCGAAGCGTATATGAAGAAAAATCCGGGAGTGAAGGTCAAAGTCGACAACAAGCCGGCGGAAGGCTACAAGGAATGGCTGACAGCTCAATTTGCAGCAGGTGTGCCGGATGTTGACCTGGTTACGAATAACGAAGTCGGTGGCCTAGTTAACAGTAAAAAATTTATGGACTTTTACCCTTATTTCGATAAGGTCAATCCTTATACGAACCAGCCTTGGCAGGACACCCTGGATCTGAAGGCGATGGGCATTAACCTCGAAGGCATTGGAGCCGAAGATCATTTGTACAACCTGAACTTTGAATCCGTGCAGATCGTATGGGGGTACAACAAGGAGATTTTCCAGAAAGTCGGTATTACCGAAGCTCCCAAAACGTTTAACGAGATGATCGACGCTTTCAATAAAATAAAAAAGGCCGGATATACACCGCTGGCGCTCGGCGGAGACTCTAAATCGATGTGGAGCGGCCAGGCGGGATGGCTGGTGCGAATCTATGCCGATCAGTACATGCGCGATTATATTAACATCATCCGGTCCCAAGAACAGGATTATACTTACGTTCCAGAGCTCGACGAGCAGTGGAAATATGATCTGACGGATCCGTATAACGATTCCAACAGTAAAGTGACCAAAAACGAAATGCGGCTGTGGAAAGCTGTTAAAGACAAAGAAGGTCCCTTCAAAATCGCCGGCAATCCCCAGTGGAAGGCTTACTCGGAAAATCTGAAAAAACTGTTCGATTATGTGCCTGACGGATTTTTCGGAGTGAAAGAGGACCAGGCTTACAATCTGTTCCTGACGGGAAAGGCGGCGACAATGTTAGGCACGCCGGCCTCCTACTGGCAGCTCCCTAAAGATTTCGCGGATGAGGAAAAAACGGGTGCCACAGGCGGCGTGAAGCCTTTCGAATACGGATTCTTCAACATGCCTTCCATGGAAGGACCTGAGGTGATGGCACCGGCCCGAACGATCCAGATTCCGATCGGATTCTATGGTTTCGTCAATAAAGATGCGAAGCAAAATGAGCTGAATGTGGATTTCATGATGTACCTGACGAGTCCGGAAGGTTACGCCGTATATTTGGATGCGATCCAGAAGAGTGACGATGCCTCCCTCTCAGGCGCACCGGCCATTAAAGGCATTACGCTCCCGGATGAGATGGCGGCGGCATTCGCCGATTTCAAGCCGATTGGAAATACCGAAGGCTACACCAGCGCCGCGAACAATCTGGCCCGGGGAATGTGGGATTACCAACCGTCCGTGCAGGATTGGGTAGGGCTCGTACAGCGGTACTTCAGCGGTAAGCTGACCACGGATCAATATTTAGAGCAGCTGCAGGCGAATATCGATAAATATATGGAACCTGCCATGAAAGAAGCTAAGAAAGAACTCTCCGACTTGGATCACCCCGAGCGGCGTCCGCCGCAGCGTTAATCACTTTTTCACACGGGTCTGCACATGCATGTGCATGTGCAGACCCCGTATGATTACCCGAGGGAAGCAGGCAATTCGTAAGGATGACGGATAAAAAGGGAGGTTCATCATGAGGAAAGCCCCATGGATATTTCTTGCACTGATCCTGCTTCTAGGGCTTGTCCCGGGCGCAGCACTTGCCAAAGACCATTGGTCCATTGAAGGAGCGGGGAATATCACCTCCCTCTCCGTATCAGCGGATGGGAGCCGTGTGGCCGTCGGGGGACATAATGCGAAGGCATTTCTTTATGATTCCGAAGGCAATCCCATCCATGAGGTTGGAGCCGGAAATGTCGTTACAGGGGTAGCGCTTCTGAGTAACGGCACCTTTCTGGTTTCATCGGATGACAGGCATCTGTATGCATATGACGAGACAGGAGGTCAGTTGTGGGATTCGGATCTGAAGCGGCAGGTCAAAAGCTTGGCAGCATCGCAGGACGGGTCCACCATCGTTCTCGTTACCCAGCGCAGCAAAGATCTCATCGTTGTGGATCAAAACAGTGGAGAACAGACAGGCAGCATCCCCATCGGCTCCCTGTTGAAGGAAGTGAGCGTATCGGGCAGCGGACAGTGGATCGTTGCGGCGACAAGCGACCAATTCGCCTATCTCCTGGACAAGGATGGCAGCCTGCTGTATAAATTCAGCGCGGATAATCAAATCCAGGCGGTGGCCGTTTCAGAGAATGGCCTGGCTGCTGTAGGTACGGCTTCCAATAAGGTGGAATTGTTTGATCAGAACGGGAGCGTTAACAGTTCAATTAACACGCGGGACATCGTGACCGATGTCGCCTTCTCAAGTGATGGGGAACGGATCGGCGTCTCGGATTTATCCGGTAACTACTATATTTTCGACGGGCGCGGAAAGCAGCTGTGGGAGTCAAAGATCACTGGGGAAGGCAGGGGCGTTCAATTTGACCGGGAGGGCAAGACGCTGTATTCGGGCACCAATGACGGAAGGATTTTTAAGTACGATGTAGGCAGTGTCATCGATAAAGCGGCGAGCAAGGCACGCCTAAATGCTATGCTATGGGCTGCAGCCGGTGTCTTGGCGGTCGTCCTTATTCTGCTGTACATGAATTATTTGAAGAAGCGCAATCGGCTGGTTATTTTCCGCCGGATATGGAAAAGCAAATATATTTACCTGGGCTTGGCACCGACCTTTATTCTGGTGTTCGTCTTTCTCTATTACCCGGCTTTTTCGGGCTTGTTCTATTCCTTATATGACTGGCAGCCAGGGGGCAGGACCACCTTTGTCGGCTTGGACAATTTTGAACGAATGATTCATGATCCTTATGTCATTAAGGGGATGGGCAACCTGGTCATTCTGATCATCACAGGTTTGATCAAAGCGATTATCCCTGCACTCATTACCGCTGAACTCATATTCCATTTACGCAGCAAACGTCTGCAATACGGCTTTCGGACGGCATTTACCGCATCGATGGTAATTCCGGGTGTGGCACTGCTGTTGATTTGGCAAAACCTGTATGATCCTAACGTGGGTCTGATCAATAACGTCTTAGAACTGATCGGGCTTGGTTCCTGGGCGCATGGTTGGCTTGGTGACCCTAATACCGCCTTGTGGGCTATTATTTTTATCGGTTTTCCGTTTATTGGCATCCTGCAGCTGCTGGTGTTTTATGCAGGTCTGCTGTCCATTCCGAACGAGCTGATCGAGTCCGCAAAAATCGATGGGGCCAATCTTTGGCGGATTATCCGTTCCATTCATTTGCCGCTGCTGGGCGGTCAATTCAAGTTTCTGATCATTTTAACCCTCATAGGCATTATTCAGGACTTTAACGGCATCATGATCGTTACGGGCGGCGGTCCCATGGACTCGACTTACGTACCCGCTCTGCAGATGTATTATGCCGCCACCAAGTTCAACGATCTCGGGTATGCCTCGGCGCTCGGTGTAAGTATGTTCCTGGTGATCCTTGCCATTACGGTTGTGAACATGAAGCTTATTAAAACAGAAGATTAAGGAAGGAGGAGAGGGATCGATGTATACCGAAACGGATACAGCCGCTGAAAGCGTCAGCCCCGTGAGAAAGCTCAGAAAAAACGAAGGCGGTCTCATCAAATATCTCAGTTTCCCCCAGATCACCATCATCGTGCTGCTGTGCGTGCTGGTCATTCTGATGCTGGTGCCCATTCTGTTCATGATCGTCAGCTCCTTAAAAAGCAATGCGCAAATTCTCGGCAATTTCTGGGGGCTGCCTTCTCCGGCCAAATGGAATAATTACGGCGATGCGTTCACCAGTATTTGGCGATATATGGTGAATTCCATCTTGTATGCGGTCGGAGCCAGTGCTTGTGTCATTCTGCTCTCTTCCATTTCAGGATATATATTCGCCAAAAAAAGCTTTCCCGGAAAAGAACTGCTGTTTATGATGATGCTGGCCATGATGATGATTCCGGGTGTTCTTACGCTGATTCCTTCGTACGTCCTGTATAATAACCTGGGACTAACGAATACACCTTGGGTGATCATTATTGCCGGTGCAGCCGGCGGGCAAATCTTCGGAACCTTCTTGTGCAGAAGTTTTATGTCCGGCATCCCCAGCGAGCTGTTTGAAGCGGCCCGGATCGATGGGGCATCGGAGATTCGCGTATTTTTTCAAATCGTCATCCCGCTGTCGCTGCCGATCCTGGCCACCTTGTTCATTATGCAGGCCGTTGGCGTGTACAATGATTACATTTGGCCGCTGCTTACGATCAGGGACAGCAGTCTACAGGTGGTTGCTGTTGGCCTTACCGTCTTTACGAAACAGTTCGGCATCACCGATATGGGAACTCGGTTTTCGGCATACGCCATTTCCTCGATTCCGTTAATTTTGATTTTCTCTTTCGGCATGAAATATTACATTCAGGGCATGACGCAGGGGGCTTTGAAAATGTAGGTGTGAAATGAATCGTTTGATCAAAGTAGCGCTCTCGGCGCTGTGCTCACTTCAACAAAAAAAGCAGCCGGGCGTCTACCGGTTGCTTTTTGATTGGGATTCGTTTGCCGGTGGTACGTGTCAGCGATAGAAGTCAACCATGTCTGCAAACAGGCGCTTGATCAAATCAAGCTCGGCATCGCTGTACCTTCCCAAAAACTCGTACATTCTCTGCTTTTCCATCGTATGGAGCTCATCATGCGCAGCAAACAGCTTTTTGCCGGCAGGAGTTAACCGAAAGTACACTTCCTTTTTGTTATCATTGAGCTGGGCTTTCCGCACCCAACCGGCTTTAAGTAATTTGCTCGCGATCTTGGAGGTGTTCCCTTTGCTCAAATTCATCTTTTCCGCGATGGAAGTGACATTGATCGGCTCCTGCTCCCCGATGCACGCAATGGTGTGCAGTTCTGTCATGTTCAAACTGAATTCGGCACCGATGTGCTTCCGGATATCTTCGAGATAGGTTGCGGATATTCGGGATTCGTATTCTTCTTTTTGCTGAAGAAACTGAATAAAAAATTCATGAATTGCGGCTTTGCTTTTATCTGCAGTGTCCATGGTTCATGCTGGCTCCTCGACTCATTTTTTTCAGTATATCATAAATAGTTTCCTGAGAAATAATTATGCATACTTCTAGGCAAGGTTGACACGTCGAGGGTGGCCGGTACACGGGAAGCTGGTTTCAGACTTTTGTTTACGAGCGAAAAAAAGAAGTGCTAAACCCAGTTAAGTCCCGGTGAGAACAGCTACATTGACTTTAAATCGTTATTTATGTATTCGGCGATACGTCTGGCATCATGCTGTACCCACCCCAAAAGAGCAGATCCTCTGCAGGACAGCCACGGTAGACCGATGAAATATAGGCCAGGGATATTAGAAATACCATTGAACTGGGTAATTTCTTGATGTTCATTAAACAGATGATTGATTTGGATCCAGGAGAAATCCGGCCGGAACCCGGTTGCCCAAATGATATTGTCAGCCTCAATATATTGATCGTCCGCAAAAAACACAGTACGTGACTCCGCGCTGACTGCCCTCGGGAATAGCTTGATTTTCCCTTCTTTTAATCGTTGTTTTAATTGGTATCCATAGATTTGCTCAGGTTGTTGGCGTAACCATTTCCCGCGTTTGGTGTGATTTCCGGCCTGTAAGAAACCCAATTTGTCGTAATACCAAAAAATGCTCTTTCCCAATATGTACAGAGGTTTAAAATGGAGCTGGTTTGATGCGGATAAATAGACATCAAAGTCATTAGACAGTTCTACTGCAATTTGTGCACCTGAATTCCCTGCTCCCACGACCAACACACTTCCAGGTGTAAGCTGGCCGGGATTCCGGTATGCGGAAGAATGAAGCTGAGTTGTAACATTTGAAATGGACTGGCCTATGGCTGGAACATACGGCTTATGAAAAGGACCTGTAGCCACGATTACATTTTTGGATTGAATCGTTCCTCTGCTAGTCTCCACCTCAAATCCCCTTGGGATGGAGGTTAACGATTTGACTTCCGTATCCAACTGAATCGGAAAATCAAAGGTTAAAGCGTATTCCGATAAGTATGCGGCAACCTCATCTTTTGTAGGGAGACCATTCGGATCCCCAGGCAAATCAAGACCAGGTAAACGGCTGTAATTCCTGGGTGTGAATAATTGTAAGGAATCGTATCTGTTACGCCAGGTATCGCCTAAGGCTTTGGCTTTATCGATTAACATAAATGGTATTCCTTTTTGCTTTAAGAAGTAGGCAGCTGCAAGACCAGCCTGTCCGGTACCAACGATCAAAACGTCCAGCATTGAAACTCCTCCCAGTAAAATGAATGTTAATTATATAATACATGATCATATGATCATGTGTAAATGAAATGATTAGAATCTTCGCTTAAAGCCAAGTCCAGATATATGGAAAAGGGTGGGATTATACCGATGCGGAGCAAGCAAGAAAGAAGACTGCCGGTTAAACGGCAGTCTTCTTCTCATAAGGACTATATGGATGAAAAGAGGAGATTTATCTTGTACCAAAGTTCTTACTCCCTTGACTGAGAGAGGTTATAGATCCCAAACTCATAAAAGGAATATCCATAATCGGTGGCTCTTTCAATCCCCTGAAATTTAACGTACCTGGCTGTAACGGGGGCAAAATGGACCGTTTCTTTGCCTTCATGGGCCGTAATGATGCCATCATTGTCCTGGATCACGCTGCTCCAGTTCTGCTGGTCGTCGGAGACAAGAATTTTGTAGGTTTTGGCACGGGCGAATTCCCACTCGATTCGGACCGTATCGAAGGTTTTGGCTTCGCCTAGGTCGACCTGAAACCAGCTGTCATTTACGTAGCTGCTCGCCCATCTTGTCGATGAAAACCCATCGACGGCATATTTCGGCGCCAAGGTCGAAACGGAGCCTTCGACGGAAGAGGCGGTTGCGGTTTTATTTTCCGCCAGGTTACCGGCAAGATCATACACCTCTTCTTTCAGCGAGGCATAAGCCGTATCCGAAACGATACGATCCGCGTACAGTTGATCCAGCTTTGCATTGAAACTTTTGAGGAATTGATCAAACTGCGCAGCATTCTTTCCTTCAAAACGCTTCATCTGGTCCAGCTGCGCGTTCAACGAGCGGGGAGCTCCGGGCGTCGTGAACTGCTTTTGCTCGGCGAAGAGGTTCACATGAGCTTTCATGGTGTCAGCGGTAGATGCCGCCCGGATCGTGTAAGCCGTCGTCTTGGATTTGGCAGCCGCCACGGTAATGGCCAATTGATGCTTACCCGGCATTCCCTTCAGATCAATCGGCGTTCCCGGGGCGTAGGGTTTACCGTCGAAAGTGGCCGTAACCCTGGTCAAACCGCTGTCATCGTCTTGGACTTCCCATGTGAATGCAACTGTTTCAGTATTGGGAACCACCACATCGCCATTTAACTTTTGTCCGTTGATAAATACGTTTGCTTCTGGTGGTGTACTGTTATGAACGGCGTATGTTCCGTTCAAGTATTGATACAGCCAGTCATACATGAGACGCAGGCCGGGATCTTTGCTCACCGCCAAATTATAAACCGCATTATTTCCCTGGTAATAAGCTCTGAATCCCTTTTGCATCAAGCCGGTTGCGGCGCCGCTGTTCAAGTAATCGATATAACGCTCACGGAATACGCCGTCCTGAAGCATACGGTCATCAAATTCGACTTCGTTCGACATGCCGTACCGCTTTGCAGTATTTGCGGCATCTTCCAGCCGGTCTTGATCCATGCCGCCAAAGAAATAGTTCGGTTGAAGCGCCGCGGCATCAAATCCTACGTCTTTCCACATATAGCTTTTATAAGCCAAAGAGTGGGGGATCCAGAAAAATTTCAGATTCATGTCATGGACTTTATCGCTCACGGCTTTAATCAAGCCGGGCCCCGTTTCGCTTGTGCTGATTTGTTCTTCCAGCCAGTACATGCCGACAAGCTCCAGATTGGAATAATTCGCGGCCTGCCATCTTTGCCGGACCTGGTCCAGCCACCACTGAACCGCTTTTTTTCTGTTTTCGAGGGCTTTCTCTTGTCCGATGACAGAGGCATTAAAGCTTAACGATTCCCCTGACCCGTCCACATCGCCAAAATCGTTTAAAGACTCCCCTGGATTCGGAATCATGAGCACAACCTTCTCTTTATAATCAGGTTGGTTCAGCTTGGCCCCGACTTCCTTGGTCGCCTCATTCAACTGCTGCATATCTCCCGCAGCTGCAAAGGTTTTGTCCAAATACCAGGTCCAGTCCCCCAGATTTGTTTGCCCAAGACCGAAATCCCGGCCGGCAGGGGAAGCAAGCCCGAGATATAAAACACCGTCAAAAAGCCAGTCGGCAGGTTCCCCGTTCTGATCCACGTAACTGATGTTCGGGATGATCCGTTCCTTGGTCCAGTCCCCTAAACCATCCGCATACTGTCCGTTATACAGCAGATTCAGATTCCGGATCCCGCCCGTAGCGTCGCCCGGCTCCAAAAAATGAGGCTGCTCAGCGGGAACCTTTACCGCTCCGTCAATCTTTCCGTCCGTGCCCATAATTTCAATTTCGTCAATGTATTCCCATTGGGTGGGATGCATCGTGAAGATGACTTTTACATAGCGGGCATAAGCCAGCTTGTCGTCCGCACTCCCGCCTTGGATTCCGTCCCGGCTGCCGTCCCACGCAAACATTTCCTGCCTGGGCGGTCCTTCTCCCCAAAGTAGTTGAGTCGCGTTATGGGAGAGAAGGCCCCAATTCTCCTTATCGTCCGAGACATACATCGATACCGTGAGAGGCACGAGGATGGAGTTGGCAGGGTAATCCTGAAAAAAATGGGCGGTTATTTTTCCGATCGACTTCTCCTCACCCAAATCGAACACGACTTCGCGCGCTTTGCCCCGAACATGTCCTACCCAGGCCGGGTCATTCATATCTAATTGTCCATATTTCCCATCTGTAAGCTTATTCCCGGCATCAGGATGTGACGGATCCGGGGCTTCAGACCATTCATAAGGAAGTCCAAGGGCAAGATTACGGAGCTTTGGCTGCTCCTCATCCGGTGGCGACGCGGGATCATCCGCCGGGGAAATCCCTTTTGCCTGCATCGTCGGAACCAGCTCGCTCGCTTGGGCCGCCGGAACCAGCGACACCATCATGACTGCAGTCATGGCAACCGCAGCCCATCTTTTATACCAACTCATCAAGATCAGCTCCTTTTCTCAAGTTAAGAAACCGCTTTCAAATTTTGGTCAGCATTTTCTCCGAATCAAACTTTCCGTCACCCCCTCACTGCGATTCGATCTGATAGGTGTAAGTCATGGTGACACCCTTCCGCATGATTGATGGTAAATGGGGCCTTGTATGCAAGGCAAGCAACATTTTTTGATGCGTTCGCAATATTTTCATAAGGCTGGAGAGAGGGGGATTTCATTGTCTTTTTTGTGTATCGGTGTATTTTGCTTTGGTTATGTTAGCATCCAAGAAATCTATCATTTTTACGAATAGAATACATCATAGATTTCGAGGAGGTGAGATCCATGCCGAAAAAACCACGGGTAAAGCAAGGGGACGATTTGATGATCGTTGCCGATGCCTATGTGTTGTATTCCCAAAACATTTCTTTAAACACGGATGCATTCAGAGCGGCCGTACGTACGCGGAATGCACAAGCCGTCCGCAATATTCTAGGACTCCCCAGACCGTCTTCCATCTCGTTCTTTACGGCTCAAGACGGGAGACGTTGTGTCAACATTGTCTTTTCTTCAGGAACAACCTCAGGCAGATTAACGATCTGTGTACCTCGCCAATAGTATTTTAAGCGTAGGGAACTCCAAGCTGTCTAGCTTGGAGTTTTTTGATGTTCACTTGTCGTCCGGCCCGAATAAATAAACGGCTTTTTAGCTATAGAGAATAATCGATAAAGAATCATAGGTGAAGGTCACTGGGACCCAGCATTTAAAAGGTCCTGACAAAGATCACTTTCCGCCAAATTATGCGGATGTATTAAGATAATCATCGCTATGTCATGCGAACTGAGCATAGAAGGAAATGGGTCCAGGCTGGCGAACTCCTCAAATAACCGAATTTTAAAAAAGGAAATTATGGTATGGAGGGGGCGTTTAAGGAAATGAAAACGATTCGCAGCATGTTCGAACAGCTGTATTGGGCCGACAAGCGCATACTGGATGCGCTGGAAGCTGGCGGGGATGGGGAATCCGAAGCCGAAGCGATCCGGCTGCTAAGTCATACCCTGCGTGCGGAGCAGGTGTGGTTCACCCGGCTGCAGGGACAGGACAGCAACCACCTGCCGCTTTGGCCAAATGACAGTTTGGATGACTGTAAACGTCTCGCGCAAGAGATGCGGGAAGCCTTCAGCGCATATCTCGCCGAGCTAACCGACGAACGTCTGGACGATGTGATTACCTACAGCAACCAGTACGGGAGGTCGTATCGGACATCCGTTCAAGACATTTTGACTCATCTTGCGCTGCATGGCCAGTATCACAGGGGGCAAATCAACATGAAGCTGCGCACAGCCGGCATGGAGCCGGTCAACGTGGATTATATTACATTTGTGCGGCAGCAGGGACAGTAACCCTCCCGTTCTCACTCAAACGAAAAAGTCATAACCACAGATTGTGGCTATGACTTTTTTTGGGATGACCGGTGCTCCAGTTCGTACGCTAGAAAATATGCCCCAGCTTGTCGGGGTTTCGAACAATATAGATGTTGTGGATCTTCCCATCTTCGAAGTGAAAGAGCAGCACTCCATTGACCGCGCTGTCTTCCGAACGCAGCAGTATGGCAGCTTCTCCATTGACTTGCCCCATTTCGACAGTAGTTCCTTCTCCAAACATGGCTGCTTTGCGCATGCCGCCGAGAAGGTAACGCCCGACCCGTTCACGGGAGACAACCGGATGGACCGTTGCAACCACTTTGCCGCCACCGTCGGCAACCAGCACGACATCTTGGTCCAGCAGCGATAAAAGCTGATCCATGTTCCCTTTCTTGAGGGCTCCCATAAATCCATGAACCCACTGCTGGCTCTCAGGGTGGATCTGAACGGGCTCATCGGAGATCCGTCCCATCTTGGCGCTCGCACGGCTGAACAGTTTCCGGCAGCTCACTTCGCTTTTTTCCATAAGCTCGGCGATCTCGTTGTAATTGAAGCCCAGCGCTTCGCGTAGGATGAACACGGCACGCTCGGAGGTCGTCAGGTTTTCCAGCAGAACAAGCATTCCATAAGAGAGGAGATCATCCCTTTCCAATGCTTCGGTTGAATCGTCGTTTAACATGAGAAAGGGCTCGGGAAGCCATTCTCCATAGTATTCCTCCCTTTGTTTTCGTGCTGATTTCATCATATCTTTACAGTGGTTCGTGACCATTTTGCACAAAAAAGCCTTGGGCTGTGTTAAACGTTCCCGTGGGATATCATGTACCTTCACAAAAACATCCTGCACGGCGTCTTCCGCATCGGAAACCGAACCTGTCAATTGATAAGCAAGCTTGAATAACAGCTTCTTGTACTGCTTGTAAAGATCCTGCATCCGACTTGCTCCTTCCGCAGCTGATTTTCTATTTTCACCTTAAAGGAGTTAGGGCTTTTACACAACCCTTACCGCCACTCGACGATCTCATCGAGGCGCTGCCTTGCTTTTGGACGTTTGGGGTCCTCTTGCCGGTATCCGAAAGCAACCATACAGGACACGCCGAAATCGCCGTCACCGATAATACCCTCGTTTTGTAAAATAGAGGTCACCTGCTTTTTATCAAAACCTTCGATGGGACTGGAATCAATGCCGATTTGAGCCGCGGCTGTCATCATGTTGGCCAGTGCGATATACGTTTGTTTGCATGCCCATTCAAACAGGAGACGGTCATTATTTTCGAGCTCCGTTTCGATGAAGGTTTTATAGAACCCGGAAACCCGCTGCACCACTTCTTCAGGCATATGCTGGATGTCTTTCAGCATTTTAATGACATGAGCCGAATCATGCCTTAAGCCTTGTCTGGCCAAAATCACAACAAAATGGCTCGCCGTAGGCAGTTGTCCCAGGGCACCGCCCGTGACAGGTTTTAACTTTTCGCGGAGCGCCGCATTCTGAATCACGACAAACTTCCAAGGCTCAAGGCCAACCGAACTCGGAGACAATCTCCCTGCCTCCAAAATAAAGCGAAAGTCTTCAACCGGGATTTTTTGGCTGCTATCAAATACATGGCAAGCATGTCTGAATTGAAAAGCCTTTAAAATTTCTTCTTTTTTATTCTCCGCTGTGATCATATGGGATCAACCTTCTTTCGTGGGTTTACACATATAACGAGGTAAGGCTGGCATTTGTGACCGCCGCTCAAACGCGACTCTTGGTTCATTTACAATGCGGAAGTACTGTGTTAAATTTAATCTTGTATCAACAAGTGATATGTTGTTTCATCCTATGAAACAAACGGACGACGACCGTGGACAATTCAATTCGGAAGCTGATGATGATTTAAGGGGGAGAGTCTATGATGGATGAGTCGAGGAAAAACCAGGTAAAGCAGCAGTTTTCCCGGAATGCGGATAAGTACGTGACGAGTGCAATTCATGCCAAAGGCGAGGATCTGGCCTGGCTCGTGTCATGCGCCAAAGCCAACGCGAATATGAATGTGCTCGATATCGCAACCGGGGGAGGACATGTAGCCAATGCGCTTGCCCCGCTGGTTCGGCATGTAACGGCCTGTGATTTAACCCGTGATATGCTGGCGGCAGCAGAACGCTTTATCGGCGGAAATGGACACACGAACGTTAGCTACATAACGGGAGACGCGGAGCAGCTGCCTTTTGAAGATGAATCCTTCGATCTGGTGACCTGCCGAATCGCTGCGCATCATTTCACAGATGTTCCGGCGTTTGCCGCTGAGGCTCTGCGGGTTGCCAAACCTGGAGGGAAACTGCTCTTCATAGACAACGTAGCTCCCGAGCAGGACCCTTTGGATCAATTTTATAATGATATCGAAAAGTTACGGGACCCGAGCCATGTCCGGGCATGGAAGAAATCGGAGTGGATTCATTTGCTCGAATGCACCGGCTTCCGTATCGAGATGGCCGTCTGCTTCCCGAAACCGTTCCGGTTTCAGGATTGGTGCGAGCGGGCGGGGCTTCCGCAAGCGGAGAGAGAGGCTCTAGAGAACAAGATGCTTCAGTCTGCAGAAGATGTACGCCGGTTTTTCTCGATATGTTCTGATGAAAACGGCAGGCTTTCCAGCTTTTCCGGAGAATCCGTCTATATTCAGGCTGTCCGGGTGGAGTAAGCAGACGGGGAGCCGCAACCGTGTAGCTGTCAACATGCAGCCTATTGATAAATTGATTGGTCGGGCCGTCACGTCTGCGTCCCACTTGAATTGGGAACCCGGTGACGGCCGAAATACTGATGCTGAACTTAAGACAGAGATTCGAGGAGGTTGTTGATCTGAAAGGAGTCGTTCAAAATGTTCTTCTGGGAGTTGCAGTGTTTGTTGTAGGATTGATCGTTATTTTACTTCTTACAAGCTCTGATATTGATGCAGAACTGACCTATTATGCGGCGATTGCTTACGCCCTTTTGTACTTAGCAAGCGTCATATCCGTTTGTACCGCGGTTGTCATTAGAAAGATCAATCAATTACATCTAACAGGTTATGACGCAGCAGCAATGAAGAACGCCGGGAATGATAAAAATGTAGGTCGTCAGGCAGGAAATGGCGAAAAGACGGATAAATGATGTAATAGCGCACATAAAATGAATTGGATCATTATTACCGCTGACAACGCAGCGTTAATTGGTTTTAGAAGAATACGCCGCAGCACGGAAGGGTCATGCAAAGAGGCCGGCGGAATTGCCGCTTGTTTGTGTATGCGCTTGCAGAGAGCCGACTACGTTAAGGAGGTTGAGGAAGTAATGGAGCAGCAGGTACAAACCGAAACGAAGAAAACGAGGGGTGGCCGGACCTACGGCATTATCGATTGCGACGTTCATCCGTCCCCCAGAAACACGGACGAAATCCGGTCTTATATGTCCCAGCCGTGGAAAGATCGCTATCACGGAAGCACGCGTGGTTTCTTCGGCAATCCGGTTCACGGCGCACGTCTGGACGCGACGCCACCAGGGGGCGGCCCGACCGGTTCCGACCCCGATTTTCTGCGGGAGCAGCTCATCGACAAATATGGCCATGCGTATGCGATTTTGCTGCCGCGCGCCTTCTGCAATTTGCAGCCCGACCCTGATTTCGGAACCGCAATCGCTGCCGCATTCAACGATTGGCTGGCCGACACCTGGCTCGGCAAGTACAACCATGACGGCGTGTTCAAAGGATCGATTACGGTCAACCATCAGGATCCGCAGGCCGCCGCGCGGGAAATCGAGCGATGGGCCGGACATCCGCATTTCGTCCAGGTCATGACCGATTCCGGTGCTAGGGCCCCTTTCGGACAGCGGCAGTACTACCCCATCTACGAGGCATGCGAACGCCACGGCCTCCCCTTCGCCATCCACCCGGGTACGGACGGCATGGGCATCAACATCCAGCCTTCTCCCGGTTACCCCACGCATTATATCGAATGGCATACCTGTCTTTCCCTGGGCTTCCAGGCCCATCTTGTCAGCTTCCTCACAGAAGGCGTGTTCGAACGCTTCCCGAATTTCAAAATCGTCTTGACCGAGGGCGGCGTCGCTTGGCTGCCCGGATTGATGTGGCGCCTCAACGCGGAGTATAAGGCGCTGCGGTACGAGGTGCCGTGGATGAAACGCCGCCCGAGCGACTACCTGCGGGATCACGTCCGGCTCTCCTCCCAACCGCTGGAGCGGCCCGATGATGACCGCGAGCTGCTGCAGATGCTGGAGATGATGGACGCGAAGCACATTCTGATGTTTGCGAGCGATTATCCGCACTGGGATTTCGATTCGCCTACGCAAACCTTTCCGAGGCTGCCTGAAGAGATGCACCGGCGGATTTTCTTCGAAAATGCCCGCGAACTGTATAACTTATAACCTATTCGGCTGGGAGGAAGCGTGAAAGATGGGAAGACATGTGATCGGGGCAGCGGTGGAACTGCCTCCGGGCAAGAACAAGATCGTGACGGTCGAAGGCCGTTCCGTCGGCGTGTTCAACGTAAACGGTAGCTATTTTGCGCTGAAAAATGCCTGCCCGCATCAAGGCGCACCGCTATGCATGGGCCGGGTGACCGGGATGACCCTGCCGTCCGAGCCGGGACAGTATTTGTATGGAAGGGACGGCGAGATTTTGCGGTGTCCATGGCACGGCTGGGAGTTTGACATTACGAACGGCAAGTCGATCTTTGATCCGCATAAATGTCTGGTGAAGACTTACAAGGTGGAGGTCGAAGAGGAGAATATCGAGGAAGAGAGCCCTTCCGTTGAAACTTATGAGGTCAAAGTGGAGGACGCGAAGATCGTCGTCTATATTTAACGGGGACGAACCCGGGCTGAAGGTGTCATTCGAAGCGGCGGGTCATTTTGGATGCTTGGCAAACATTTCGCCGTATGCGATGATGGGTTCATATATTCGCTCGGGAAGGGGAAATAACGGGTATGAAATGCGCAATTCTGGACGATTATCAACGGGTTGCCTTATCGATGACGGACTGGTCGGCCATCGCGGAGCGCGTCGAGCTCCGTGTATTCGATCATCATTTCGATGACGAGGAGGAGCTGGCCGCCGCGATCGAAGATTGCGAGATCGTCGTCATTATGAGGGAGCGGACGCCGTTCCGGGAATCGCTGTTCCGGCGTCTGCCGCGCCTGAAGCTGCTGGTCACGACGGGCATGCGCAACGCCTCGGTCGATCTGGCCGCGGCTGCGGAACGAGGCGTCGTCGTATGCGGGACGCGAGGAGGCGGCGAGGGGACGACGGAGCTGACCTGGGCGCTCATTCTCGGGCTCGCAAGAAGGCTGGTACAGGAGAACGAAGCGCTGCGCAGCGGCGGAGCCTGGCAGAGCACGATCGGCGTAGACCTGATCGGCAAGCGGTTAGGACTGCTCGGCCTCGGCCATATCGGAAGCAACGTCGCTCGCATCGGGCAGGCGTTCGGCATGGAGGTTATGGCCTGGAGCCAGAACTTGACCGCCGACAAAGCCGCCGCCGCGGGGGTGAAGCTCGCATCGTCGAAGGACGAGCTGCTGGAGAGCAGCGATTTCGTCTCCATCCATGTCGTGCTCAGTGATCGCACGAGAGGGTTGATCGGCGCGCGGGAGCTTGGACTCATGCGTCCGTCCGCCTACCTCATCAACACCTCGCGGGCACCGATCGTTGACCGCGAGGCTTTGATCGAAGCCTTGCGCAGCGGTAAGATCGCGGGTGCCGGCCTGGACGTATTTGAGCAGGAGCCGCTGCCTGCGGACGACCCGCTCCGGAGGATGCCGAACGTGCTGGCCACGCCGCATATCGGTTACGTGACCGAAGCGACCTATCGCGCCTACTTCCGCGGCATCGTCGAGGCGATCGATGCGTACTTGAAAGGCTCGCCCGTGAATGTGATTGGGTAACGAAAGCAACGTCATCACGCCGGACGTGTTCAGCCGCTGTCTCAAGCTTGGCGCATACGCCGCCGTCGTAGGAGCTGCCATTACAAGGCCGAAGGAAATTACGTCCCGATTCGTACAGGCATCGGTGAGATGATTTTTTAATGGATTTTGTGATTGTTTTAAATCCCTGATTCGTCAGTATCTCTGATGGATCCGGGTTTTTTATTTTAATATGAGGGCATTTTTTGGAGCAGCATATTCAGATACGCCAAACCAAATCAGTGCAGCGAGGATTGGTGGGATTTCGCCTGATGTGTTAGAATTCAAGTGTTTGTTCAATCAGATTGCCGAATAATAGCTGGCACAGGAGGGTTCGAACATGAAAATATTGATCGTCGGCGCAACGGGTACGCTTGGAACGGCGGTTCGCCGTGAATTGGAGCAGAGCCATGAGATCATTACGGCCGGACGCAAAGGGGCTGACGTCACCGTCGATATGTCGGTACCTGATAGCATTATCGCCATGTATGATGCCGTCGGCAAGGTCGATGCGGTGATATGCACTGCTGGACAAGCTTACTTCGGTCCGCTGCAGGAATTAACACCGGAACAAAATGAAATCGCGGTCTTAGGGAAGCTGAAAGGACAAATCAACCTTGTGCTGCTGGGGTTGGATCATGTAAATGATCAAGGAAGCTTTACCCTGACTACCGGTATTATTATGGACAGTCCCATTGTGGGCGGAATCTCATCCGCGATGGCGGGCGGCGCAATCAAAGCCTTTGTACAGTCGGCAGCCATTGAAATGCCAAGAGGAATCCGGATCAACAATGTCAGCCCGAACGTACTGGAGGAGTCCATGGATACCTATGGTCCTTATTTCCCGGGCTTTGAGCCTATACCTGCAAGAAGAGCTGCCTTAGCGTTCCGGAAAAGTGTGGAAGGTGCCCAGACCGGACAAACTTATACGGTCTATTGAAGTAAGACGACCGAAGCGAATGTTGTTATCCGTAAAGTCGAAGCTTGTTTAACGAATGTAGCTGTCAGCGAACAAGAGCTTTGGCAGATATGCAGAGCCAGTGGTTGGAGGATATCCAGCGACTGGCTCTTTTTATCCAGTTCCTCGTTCTGCTATCCTCTACAGGATCCGAAGGTTGGTAAATCGAATGATGGAACCCCAGGTCCTACCTGCCGCTAGCGTCTTTGTCATATGTCTGGACGTAAATACCGTCCCCTTCCTGCCATTCGGCGATCAGAACGTCTTTATAATCGGTTATGTGATACGGTTCCAGCTGTGCTCTCAACCAGGTTTCGTCAAATCCGAGATCCTTAATTTCGTCCCATAACACCTTCCCGTCGCGGATGATCGTTACGGGAACGTATACCGGTTTGTCCGGTAGATTCAAGTCCTCCCCGGTCGTTTTCTGATACTTGGATTTTTTTAAAATGCTGAGGGAGCCGTCGGCCTCCAAATAGCAGAAGGCGACCTCCCGAATCGAGAAGGTTTCGCTCTGGCGGAGCAAGCTTTGCAGCTGGTTTATGTTCATCCGGTTTTTCTTCAGCGCCTGAAGATCCAGGACGCCGTTTTTGATCAATGCAGAAGGCTTGCCCTCAAATATCCCCCGGAAAAACAGCGATTTTTGCCCCAGGTATTCGATAATGACAAGCAGCACGCCCCACAGGCAAATGGAATAGATGATATAAGACAGCCCGACTTTCGGTTCATACAAGGCGTTTCCGAGCAGCTCTCCAAACACGATGGAGGCGATGAAGGTGAAGGGCGTAATTTGTTTGATGATTTTTCTTCCGGCAAATCTCACGATCACGAACAATAAAAAAAATCCGACGATTAGTTTGAGGGTTACGGGCCCTAAATGAATTTCCGGCATATCATTAACCTCGCAGCGGTTTCTATTTTGGAATACATTCTATGTATGCCCATATTGCGCCCGATATTTACTATCGACGTTTCAAGCAGGACGGTAACACAAAAGAACCGGCATTTGGCCGGTTCCTGGATTAAAGATAAGTATGTGGATCTGAGACTTGGATTTCCGATATCGCAAGGAAAGCTTCCGCTAAGTGCAGCCTGCTTTCCTTAAAGATTCGTTGATCGACGTTTTCTAATGCGGCGAGTGGCGGAATGAAAGACAGATGTTACAGTTTGCTTACTGTCAGCAATCTTTTTCCCATGAACCATATGACAGTGCCGGTGCCCCACAGAATCAGGGCGGACCCAAGGCCGACAACGGACATATAAGCATTGATGTGAGCCGCGCCAAAGCTGGCCTCCACAGGCAGGAACACCAGTGTTGCGAGCGCGAGCAGACACAGTAACGCCCCGGTTAGATGGTAAAACTTGACCCGGAACAATGAGGCCAGCGGAAAAAAGTGAATTCCGACAATCAGAGCGGTGACGATGGGGATCAACGCCGTGCGGCCGGCGGCATTGCAGACGGCAACCGCAATGGCGATTGCGGCACCCTCTGCCGCAAAGACGATATTGAAACGGATGGCGATCCGTTTGCCGGGCCTGGCATCAGCTACTGCGCTTTGATCCTTGAACTTCCGCGACCCGCGGATCAGCGAGGCACCTCCGATGAACAGCACAGCCCCAATGGCGACAGCTGCGGCTAACCACAAAGGAGCTGCTAACTCCTGCAATCCCATGATGCCGGTATACGCCCACAGCGTACCGAATAAGGCCATAAAAAAAACGCCGCTTGCCGTTCCGCGTATGGCGGAACTATGGATGGTGCCAGATGGTTTTTTCATAATGTTAACTCCTCCGAATGGATATGATCTTCACTGGATTCATCATATCAAACGGACCGAAACCCCCGGTATTCACGGTTGTCATGACTTTGATGTGACAGTTGTCATCAATTTCCCTATGCTCAAACGCCGCAATGTTTCGGCAGTATGCCATGCAAATGAAGCCGACCGGCAATGGGCGCCAGTCAGCTTCTGCAGGCCGTATTATTTTGTCCGCAAATACCGCTTGTCCTTCAGGAATAACCACCAGAACAAAATAAACGCCGGCAGCAGAATGACGGTGCCGAAGCCGTATCCCCAGAGCAGCGACACGAACATCGAGTGGTTCGTAAAACCGGCCTCCACGGTCAGGTCGGGGTGGACGATGTAGGGCATATGGGCTCTCCCGTAGGCGTAGCTCGCCAAGGCAAACTGCAGAATCACGGCGACGACGGACAGGCGCAGCCAGCCTTTTCTGCCGTTTTTCCGGCGGATCCACAGCGCACCGTACCCGATGGCAAAAGCGACGACCGACAGCAAGAACCACATCGACTGCTCCTGCATACGGGCCACGATCCATAACGCTTCCGGAACCATCGTAAACGTCGCCAGGACGGCCATCGCCAGCGCCAGCGGCCCCAGAACGACCGCGATCGAGCGGTAGTGCTGCGAGACCTGTTCGTCGCCGGCTTCCCGGCCATAGTCGGACAGGAACAAGGCGGACAGGAACAGCTCGGTCAGAATGCCGAAGCCGACGTGGGCGTACAGCGTGGCGCTGGTCAGCAGCTTCCCGAACTCGAGCTGGGGAAACCCCTGGCTCATGTGAATAAATCCGCCAAGCGAAATCGGCAGCACGCTGACGAGCAGACCGGGGATCAGCAGTCCGGTGACGCCGGACACGATCCGAAGCGCCAGTTCATGCTTCTGGACAGAGTACGAATAGACGATGAACGCGCTCCGAAACAGCAGCAGGACGAGCACCAGGCTCACCGGCACGAGCAGGAGCGTGCCCAGGACATAAGCGGCCCGGGGAAAAAAGCCGACCAGCGCGACCACGAGCAGGACGAGGAAGACGTTGGTGACTTCCCAGGAAGGGGACAGGAAGCGATTCGCGATGTCGGCCGCATGCGGATTCCGTCTGCTGAACACCATGGACCAGAAGCCGGCGCCGAAGTCAATGGAACCGGCGATGGAATAGATGAAAATAAAGCACCAGAGAATGGTGATCGCAAGCTGCGTGTCGCTCATAGGCTTCTCCCCTCTCCGTTTACGCCCTCCACCCCGTCGAAGGTGACCGGATGCCGTTTGAAATAGTAGTACATCACCACGGCCGTGACGATGAGCAGAAAAACATACAGGCCAAGGAAAAGGACAAACAGCGAACCGAGATGCTGCGCCTTCGTCGCGGCCGACGCCGTCGTCTGCATATGGTAGATCGTCCACGGCTGACGCCCCGTACAGCTGAACACCCAGCCCGTTTCAATGCCGATCATGGACAGCGGGCCGGCCAGCAGCAGGGCGGACAGCAGCCACCTCGGATAGGGACGCTTGGTCAGCAGTCGCAGGCCGACGGTAAAAGCCGATGCGAGGATCAGCAGCGTGCCGATCCCGACCATGACGTTGAACAGCGTATGAATGATCAGCGGCGGCCACTGATCCTCCGGAAAATCGTTCAGACCCTTCACCACCGTGTCGAACCGGTTGCCCGCCAGAAAGCTGAGCGCCCACGGAATTTCGATGGCGCCTTTAATACTGCGGGTTTCTTTATCAGTGACACCGCCGATCGCGAGCGGAGCATAGGCTTGGGTCTCAAAGAGTCCCTCGGCGGCCGCCAGCTTCTCGGGCTGATGCTCATGCAGCATTTGCGCGGTTTCGTGGCCGCTAAGCGCCGTCATGAGCGAAATGATCCCGCCGATGAGCAGCCCAAGGAACAGGCTCTTCTGGTGATAGGACCGCTCGCGTTCCGACGATCCGCGCTTTAGCAGCTTATAGGCGGCTACCGAAGCGACCGCAAACGCCCCGGTCATATAGGCCGAGAGCAGGACATGCATGGCCGTCGTCGGCAGGCTCGGGTTGAACACGGCCGCCCATGGATGAACGTCAAACACCCGGCCGTTTTCCATCCGGAAGCCGCTGGGCGTATTCATCCAGGCGTGGGCGTCGGTAATGAGCACAGCGGACATGCTGGATCCGATCGCAACGAAGATGACACTCAGAATCCGCAGGGTTGGCGGAAGCCGATCCGCCGCGTAGACGTAGATGGACATGAACAGCGCCTCGAGGAAAAAGGCCCAGATCTCAATCTGGAAGGGAAGCGCGATCACTTGGCCGACAATTTCCATAAAGCCGGGCCACAAGAGGGACAGCATCACGCCGACCAGGGTTCCTGACGGAATGGCGACGCCAAGGAGAATGGCGAGGCCTTTGGTCCAGCGTTTGGCGAGCGTGGCGTAGTCCTTGTCCTTTTTCACCTGGTACAAAATTTCCGCGATCACGATCATGAAGGGGATGCCTACCCCGAGTGTCGCAAAGATGATATGAAACGCCATGGACGATCCGAACAGTGACCGTGCCAGCATAACGTTATCCATAAGAAGCCTCCGTTCTGAGCGTAAAGTCGCATCTTATTGTGAACCAAGGCCATCCAAAGTATTCCTGTTCAGATAAATAACGCCAGGAGCGTAAAGCGGCCGGAACAGACAGTAAGCGGGCGGGGACAATGGATTGTGGCTGTAACAATCCTGAATGTATAATGTAGATAAAATGATCAGGAAAGGGGCGACCCGGAGTGAAAATCAGCGAATTGTCGCAATTAACCCATGTCAGTGCCCGCTCGATCCGTCATTACGAAAATCAAGGTCTTCTAATCGCCGACAGACTGGATAACGATTACCGGGATTTCCCTGAATCGGCCGTCGGGCGGGTCAAGGCGATCCAGCTGTACTTGAAGCTGGGATTGACCGTTGAAGAGATCAAAGCGTTATTCAGAACGGAAGTGGCCGATCCTGACGGTTATGAATATTGCGAGGAGATGCTGGCCACATATGAGGGAAAGCTGCAGCAGGTAAATGAGCAGATCGAAGCCTTGCACGGGCTGAAAGCATTACTGGAAAGGCAAATCGCCTTTACCAACGGAAAAAAGAACATTGTATAGCCATGGCATCACTGGAGCGGCGGAAGCATGCTCCGGTTTTTTTTATGTTGACATTGACACTAGTGGAAACCTTTATGATGGGCTTAATCTCGTGATGAAGGGAGCTTTAGCTATGAATACAGACTTTCCAAAAGACAACCGTCATGCTGGCGACTCGTATGCAGCCGGCCATTCCAAATCAGTCACCCTCATCGGACTGGGCCCAATGGGGCAGGCGATGGGTCGCGTGTTGCTTGACCGCGGCTACGCAGTGACCTTGTGGAACCGGACCCCCGGCAAGGTGGAAGAGCTCGTCATGCAAGGCGCTGTCCGGGCCGAGACGGTGGGCTGCGCTTTGGATGCGAATGAGCTCACGATACTCAGCCTCACCGATTACGACGTTATGTACACTATTTTCGAACCGGCCTCAGAGCAATTGGCTGGCAAAACGATCGTCAACCTGAGCTCGGACACGCCAGCGAACGCCCGTAAGGCGGCGGAGTGGCTAGCGAACCGCGGTGCCCGTCTCGTCACAGGCGGCGTGCAGGTTCCTCCTTCAGGGATCGGCCAATCCGGATCCTACACGTATTACAGCGGGCCAAGGGAGGCGTTTGACGCTTATAAGGAGACGCTGGAGGTGTTGACCGGCACCGATTACAGGGGAGAGGATCCCGGACTTTCCATGGTGTATTACCAGATCCAAATGGACATGTTCTGGACATCCATGCTCAGCTATTTACATGCGCTTGCGCTGGCTGAGGCAAACGGCATTTCGGCGGAACAGCTTCTGCCGTATGCTTCAGCGACCCTGTCGTCGCTGCCGGGCTTTATCGCGTTCTACACGCCTCGCCTTGACGAAGGGCTGCATCCCGGCGATGTGGACAGACTGGCCATGGGCGTGGCGAGCGTCCAGCATGTCGTGCATACAGCCGAAGATGCGGGAATCGATGCTGATTTACCGGCTGCCGTTCTCCAGATTTTCAGGCGGGGAATGGACCAAGGATATGCCGGGAACAGCTTTACCAGCCTGATTGAAACGTTCAGAGCAGCCAAAGTGCGGAACACATGACCCGCAATGCCGAAGCCTGACTCCATTTGGAGTTCAGGCTTTTTGTACTGTATCTGAGAAGCCGATTGACCTTCGTCAAGGTCTAGGGGTATACTTTATTCAATTTTTCAGAATACGTTTTCGGTGACTCTGCAAGAGCCGGAAAACGATAGTCTGTCTTACATATAACGCTGCATACAGCGTAACGATCTCAAGGAGGTTATCATTTGCTTACTACATTAAATCTAGCCGGAATTTGGGAACTCCAACTGGATGGGGAGAAGTCCGGAATGCAAACGCCGTTCACCGATACGATGGCGCTCCCTGGCACGACATCCCATGCCCGAAAAGGGGAGCGGAACGAAGCCGCAGAGATCGGCTCGCTGACGGATGAGTATCGTTTTGAAGGCTATGCCTGGTTTTCACGGACGTTTGAAGTGGACGCATCACTCGTGGGGTTACCCTGCTTCCTTTACCTGGAGCGTACGCGTGTAACAACCGTGTGGATCGACGGTGAGGAATTGGGCAGCCGTAACAGTCTGAGCACCCCCCATGTGTATGAGATCTCCGGAGGACTGACGGCAGGAACGCATACGATGCTCATTCGCGTCGACAACACGAACTATCCGACCAAAGGCGGTCATCTCACATCCCCGGATACGCAGACGAACTGGAACGGCATCACCGGACGGATCGAGCTGCAATTTGCGGGCCAGCGTTACCTGCAAAATGTCCAGGTCTATCCGGACGCGGCAAACCGGTCGGTCACCGTCAAGGCGCGCCGCGTGGGCATCTCCGCAGACAAGCTGGTCGTGTCAGCATCCGGATTCAACGGCGATTCCGAGCATCGGCCGGAGGCGCAAACGTTCAGCCTTTCCGATGATCGCGAGGTCGTTATCACATACCCGCTCGGTGAAGACGCCAGACTGTGGAGCGAGTTCGATCCCTACCTGTATAAGCTGAACCTTCGTCTGGAGGACGAGGTGGGGACGCTGCTGGACGTGACCGAAATCGTATTCGGACTGCGGGCATTCCAGGCTGACGGCGATAAGTTTACCATTAACGGGGTCCGGACCTTTTTGCGAGGGAAGCATGACGGCCTCATTTTCCCGCTGACAGGCTATGCGCCGACAACCGTTGACGAATGGCTGCGGGTGCTTACCATTGCCAAATCGTACGGCATCAACCATTACCGCTTCCATACCTGCTGTCCGCCGGAAGCCGCTTTTACCGCGGCCGATCTGTTGGGGATCTATATGGAGCCGGAGCTGCCGTTCTGGGGAACCGTCACCGACGAATCCGATCCGAATCATAACGCCGCCGAACAGGAATACCTGATTCAGGAAGGGTTCTCCATGCTGGAGAGCTTCGGCAATCATCCGTCTTTTGTCATGATGTCGCTCGGGAACGAGCTGTGGGGGAGCAAGTCGCGCCTCAGTGAGATCCTGGCCAATTACAAAGCGTTCGATGACCGCCCCTTGTATACGCAAGGATCGAACAACTTCCAGTTCGTGCCGGATATTCTCCCGGAGGAGGATTTTTTCTGCGGCGTCCGCTTCTCGCGGGATCGTCTCTTCCGCGGCTCCTACGCCATGTGTGACGCGCCGCAGGGCCATGTGCAAACGGACATGCCAAGCACCCGGAAAGATTATGACGAGCAGATCCAGCCGTCCGTCTTCGGTAAAGGTCCGGAGGAAGGATCTGGGAACAGCATCCAGATCCAGTACGGCACAGGTACGAAGACCGTGCAGGCGTCGGCCGTAGAGGAACAATTGATCCCCCGCATTCCTGTCGTTTCGCACGAGATCGGACAGTATGCCACCTTCCCGAATTTTGGCGAGATCGAAAAATACACGGGTCCCCTCAAAGCCCGCAATTTCGAAACGTTCCGGAAACGGCTCGAGGATAAGGGGCTCGGCCATTTGGCGGAAGCTTACTTTTGGAACTCTGGGCAGCTGGCGGTAGACTGCTATAAGGAGGAGCTGGAAGCTGCTTTCCGTTCCCGCCGGCTGGCAGGGTTTCAGCTGTTGGATCTTCAGGATTTCAGCGGCCAAGGGACGGCACTTGTGGGTGTGCTGGATGCTTTTATGGACAGCAAAGGCTTGGTGACTCCGGAGGAGTGGCGGACGTTCTGCTCCGACGCCGTGCTGCTGGCGCGTTTTGACAAGTATCATTTTACAGCCGGCGAGCGTTTCGACGCGCATGTCGAACTGGCTTATTTCCGCGGCATACCGCTAAACGCGGCTGAGGTGGTCTGGAACGTTACAGAAGGCGGGACAATCCTGGCCGAAGGAACGCTGGCTGCAGAAGTATCGAATGACGACAACTACGTCGATTTCGGGGATATCTCCTTTGTGGTTCCGGAACCTGCAGGTATGACACAGGTCACCTTGTCACTCGCCATCACCGGGACGGATATCCGTAAAACCTACCCGCTCTGGCTCTACCCGTCGGGAGTGACTGTCGATGAATCAGCCGAGCAGTGGGTAACCGCACTGGACCCAGGCGTCCTGGCGCGTCTTGCGCAGGGAGAGTCTCTGCTGCTTACGCCGGACCCGGCCCGGCTGGATTCCGCCGTAGACGGCACGTACTGCACGGATTTCTGGTGTTACCCGATGTTCCGGTCGATATCGGAGAGCATGAACAAGCCTGTGCCTGTCGGTACGATGGGACTGCTGATCGATCACTTGCATCCGGCACTGCGGCATTTTCCAAGCGCATCGCATTCGACGTATCCTTGGTGGAGCATCGCGACCCACTCGCGTCCGCTCATTCTGGACGATCTGTCCCAAGCTTTGTCGCCGATCGTACAGACGATCGACAATTTTGAGCGCAACCATAAGCTGGGCCTCTTGTTCGAGTGCCGGGTCGGCGCCGGCAGGCTCCTTGTCTGTCCGCTGAATACGGAAGCAGTGACCGGTACGCCGGAGGGCAAGCAGTTCCTGCACAGCCTGATCGAATACGTACGATCGGAAGATTTTGATCCGCAGGTTGAGCTTGCGCCTTCCGAGCTTCAGGCTATCCTATAAGCTCACGATCTTCAGAATGGCTCCATCCAAACCGGACGATGCTGAAAACACGGGGACGTTTGGTTGAGCAAAGCTGCCGCTGACGTTGCAGCTCCCCGTAATTTGCCCTATGATGAGAGAGAAAAGGGGAGCTGAACGTGGCAAGAACCAAAGCATTTGATACGAATGAAGTTCTGCATAAAGCGATGAAGGTTTTCGGGAGCCGGGGCTACGAGGGCACTACGCTGCCGGACCTGCTAACCGGGCTGGGCATCGCCCGCCAGAGTTTGTATGACACGTACGGCACGAAGCGTGACCTGTTCGTGACAGCCGTCAAATATTATATGGATCGAAAAAATCGCGATTTGCTGGAATTGATGGACCAGCCGGGTGCGGTTATTGATAAAGTGAAGCTGGCTTTCACTGCGATGATCAGCGCTCTGGCGGACCCGGAGCTGCGCCGGGAGTGCTTTATCATCAGCAGCGCGATTGAGCATGCGCCTCATGACGAGGAGCTGGCCGCCTATATTCGCTCCAACACCGAACAGGTGGAGCAGGCTTTCTATAGCATGCTGGAGCGCGGGAAGGAGCGGGGCGAGATCGAACCGGAAACCCATATCCGCGAGTTGGCCCGCTTTCTGGCGCATGAACGGATATCCTTGGTCGTTGCGGCAAAGATGGGGATGGATGAACAGAGCCTGTTGGGGATCATGGAGATCGTGCTGTCGGTCGTCAATCCAAGTAGAAGTCATGTTGAATAGAAGCGGTGCACAAAAAGGGCTATCCCGTGGTCATCGGTCATGATCATGGGGATAGCCTTTCTTCATGTTGCTTAAAGAGTAAATAAGCTATTACAGGCGTGGTAGAATGGTTTTACACGTAGGGCGGCTTAAAGCCAAAGCCGATGTGAATTTTGTGAACTGAACACTGGAGCATAGGCGGGGAAAAATGAAAATGAAAAACGGAAGTATGATGAGTACACAAGAGAGAATGGAAACTGCCTTTTTATATGCAGTGTTCATTTGTTACATCCTTTTTTTATGTAAATTATTGTTCTTATCAAGGGTTTCCCTTGTGGATTTGTTCAATAGTCAAAGGACTGTAGATAGGTCGATCAATCTCATCCCTTTTCATAGTATAAAGGACTATATATTTAGCAACTCTGCCACGATAAAAAAATTCGCTTTTGCTAATGTGGTTGGCAATATCGTTATCTTTATTCCTCTCGGCACCTATTTGTCGTTATTTAAGAACAATAAAAGAACAACCAATCTGCTTTTCATAGTAATAATAAGTTTATTTATTGAAATCATTCAGGGTCTTTTAGGCATTGGAGCATCAGACATGGATGACATCATTTTAAATGGTTTGGGTGGATTCGCCGGTGTTTTAGGGTATACGTTTTTAATGTTTATATTACGGGATAAGAAAAAAGTACGTACTGCAATGACAATACTATCGGCAATAGGATTACCCGTCCTATTATATTTATTATTTGCGGTGAGATTGCGCCTCTGAATATCTTTATTGCATAAGCAAGATGGTCCCTTAAGGAAAAGGAACGGACTTATGACAAAGGATTGTTCTTCTGCTTATGATCAAATCGTTCTTTGCCGTAAGCCCGCTCCATGACCGTAATAAAGTCGAGCTATTCTTTTGCTAGCGTTTATTGGTTAATCAGCAGCCCGAAACTATACATAGTTGCTCAGACGTAAGCCTTTTCCAGCCAGCACCGGTTGTCCCGGATAAAATCCTCCAGCGACCGCGGATTCCGCCCGGTTACTCGCAGAACCGTGTCCGTAACCTGATCTTCCACGCCTTCCGTCCGAATACGGCGATCCAGATCAGCCAGGAGTTCGGCGTAATCATTCGGAATACCGGCAGCTGTAAGCGACTGTGCCAGCTGCTCTTCCGTAATGCGGCTGTGCTTGACGGCCAGGCCGGTAACCCGGCTGATTATCGCTGCGGCTTCATCATAGCTGAGCGATTCGGGGCCCGTAATGATATGCTCCGTATTGTGCGGTTCCTTATCCGTCAGCGCATGGAAGGCGACGGCTGAAATATCATCCGCATCAACGAAGCCGATTTTGCCGTCTCCGGCTGCGGTGATGATTTCTCCCTGCTGGCGAATCGTATGGCCATGTCCTGCTTCCGTAAAGTTCTGCATGAAATAGGATGGCCGCAGCACGGCCCACTCAGGCGCATGCTCTTTCAGGTACTGATGGACGGGGCCGAAGACCGGCCCCTGCTCCGTGACAGATGCGCTGGACAGCAGGACAAAGCGGCGGACAGAGGCGGCCAGTGCTTTGCGGATCAAAGGGATCATGACTTTATCCGGGTGCATGCCCGTCGGGGCGACGAGATAAATGGCACCAACACCTTGCAGGGCCGCTTCGTGGGTGGAATCGTCGTACCAGTCAAAGCGTACATGGTCTGCCAGCGCATTCTCCATGTTGGACGGACTTCGTCCGGCAGTCCGGATGGAGCAGCCTTGGTTGATCAAAAGCTGGGCGAGACGGGAGGAAGTTTTTCCTTGTCCTCCCGTGATTAGAATGCGATTGGATGAATCGGTATGCATAAGAACAGCTCCTTTTTTATCGTTTGGATGATGATCAAAGTGCTAACGGGTTCCAGTAGTCCTGAAACCGGACAATTTTTCCGTTCTTAACCTCTACGACAGAAATATACTTCTGCTCGTACGGTTTACCATCTGCGAGGACCGTCCCGCTTCCTTTGTACTGGGCGATAAATACCGGGGATTCCGCCGATACATGGATAAGCGGTTCGGTAAAAGAACGAATCTCAAGGAGGGTGTCCAGCGTTTCCAGGTACTCCTTCAGCGCTCTTTTACCATTTAAAAGTTGCGTTAGCGCTTCAGGCGCGTAAGGGAATTCGAAAATGACATCCTCATCAAATAAATCTAGAAAACCTTCATAATCTTTGTTCTTAATACGATCTGTGAACAATTGCATGATCGTTTCTGCTTGTGCGTAAGAAATCGTACTCATTTCAGATGCCTCGCTTTCTGCGGTGGATTGGACCTGTTTAGCAATTCGCCAAAGGTATGGACCTAATATAACAATTCCGGACTAAATGGTCAATAATATTTTGACTAAATAGTCCGAAAAAGAAAAATGGGTGGAAAGAGAGCGCCTGTTAACAGGAAGCCGATCCTGCTTTTCATGAATAAGGTGCACTCCATTGGCATACGGACGAAGGGAGGTATACAATACCATTTGGGCGAGCATCGCAAATGACCCAGGAAAATCTGTTCATAGGAGGGGAACCATGCCGCAGGAAGATGTGATCAAAACCGTGATGAAACAGTACATTGACCGCTTCAATCAGGATGATGTGGAAGGCGTGCTTTCCCTTTTCGGGGAAGAAGCCACCGTGGAAGATCCGGTCGGTTCACCGGCTGTCGAAGGGAAATCCGCAATCGCTGAATTTTACAAAAGGGTGGTTAATGGAAATACTCGAATCCGGCTAGAGGGACCCATACGGGGATCTCACAGCAATTCGGGAGCCATGGCGCTGCAAATTACGACCTCAGCTGAAGGGAAAACCATTTCCATACCGGTCATTGAAGTGATGACCTTCGACGAACAAGGCAGCATCGCTTCGATGAAGGCATACTGGGGGCCGGAGGATATGGTCATCAAGTAATACGGTATTGGCATAGGTGCCGCCGTACTGGAGCACATACTGCCCGGTGCGGCGGCTTTATGTTTTACTGGGGAATAGGATGCACGGGGATACTCACTACAGCGGATAATCATAAAATTTGATTATTTTCACGTCCGGCAGCAGGTGATATTCTGGGGAGGCGCAGCCCTGAAGTCAATATTATTATATGATTCCGCACTATTTTAATATTGTCCTTTCCACTGCATGACGGTAAGATCGTTGTAGTTTGAATTGAAACCGCTTCCTAAAGAGAATTCCATATGCGTATTTCTACACGTAAGGATTGCTGATCAATGTGAAAATGAGGTGCAGTTCATGACGGAAATCGAAAATCTTAAACAGCAGTTTGCCGATCCGCCTGCTGAATTCAGCCCTATCCCCTTTTGGTTCTGGAACGATGCCCTGAACGAGGAGGAAATCATCCGCCAAATTCATGATTTTTATGCCAAAGAGGTGGCAGGCTTCGTCATTCACCCGCGGATGGGCATGCCCAGAGAGATCCCCTATTTGTCGGAGAAGTACATGGACTTGGTCGAAACAGCCGTATCGGAAGCCGCCAATCTGGGGATGAGGGTCATTCTGTATGACGAAGGGATGTATCCTTCCGGCTCTGCCTGCGGACTCGTCGTGCAGCAGAATCCCGGGTTTGCCAGCCGCGGATTGCGGCTTCAGGAGATCCCATGCGGTAAAGGATCAGGCCCCGTCAGGGTTCCCATCTCGCTGTCCCCTGGGGAGACGCTGGTGTCGGTTCAAGCCGTCATTAAGCCGTCTGCAGGTGAGGCCCAATTGGGAACGGCCCTCGTGCTCGAATGCGAGAACGACGGCGTGTCGTTCACGCCGCCGGCCGAAGGAAACTGGTCGGTCTTATTGTTCATCGAGACTCCATCACGGGGAACCATCCGCGGCGTTCATCCCGGACAGGACGATGGCGAGCCGGACGCTCCATTAGCGGCCGATTTGCTGAATCCGGATGCGGTGAGAAGCTTTATTACGATAACGCATGAAAGATACTATCAAAGGCTGCATCACTATTTTGGAACGACCGTATTCGCCTTTTTCACCGACGAACCGGATTTGCTCGGCCGCGGCCATATCAGGGGGCTGAAGCCATGGACCAATGGCTTCCTGAATGAGCTTATCGAAGGCGGCTTTCGGGAGCAGGATTTGCCAGCGCTGTGGTTCGAGACGGGAGACTCGGCCGCTTCGGTCCGCGAAGCCTACGAAACGGCGGTTCGGAACCGGCTGGGCCGCACGTATTATAAGCAGATCGCCGATTGGTGCGAAGCGCACGGCATCAGCCTTACCGGTCATCCGGCGGGAAGCGACGACATCGGGTTGCTGGAGCATTTTCATATTCCCGGGCAGGATGTCGTCTGGAGGTACATTGCTCCCGAAGACGGCAAGTCGCTCACAGGCGTGCACAGCACCATGGGCAAGTGCTCATCGGATGCCGCCCGCCACCGGGGAAGACGAAGAAACCTGAACGAGTGCTTCGGCGTCTGTGGAATCGAAGGCGGCTGGTCGCTGACCGCCGACAATATGAAATGGTACCTGGACTGGCTGTTCGTCCGGGGTGTCAATCTGATCAGCCCGCATGCCTTTTATTACTCCATCCGCGGGGAGCGCAGGGACGAGCGTCCGCCGGATGTCGGACCTCATAACATATGGTGGCCGGAATACGGCCGGTTCGCAAGGTACATCAAGCGGATGAGCTGGATGATGACAGGCGGTGTGAACGGAGCGGAGGTCGCCGTACTGGCGGGGGCCAAGCATCTGCCTTGGCAAATCGTCAAGCCGTTGTATGAGCAGCAGATCGAGTTTAATTACTTGGAGGATTCGCTGCTGAATACCTCTTGCGAGTTAGAGGACGGGACGATTGCGATTGCCGGTTACCGGTATAAAGCGCTCCTGATCGAGAATTCCCTGCGGCTTGCACCGTCCAGCCTGCTGTTCCTAAGGGCGTTTGCCGATCAGGGCGGGGTGATCATCGAATGGAATCCGGAAGGCAAGGATAGCGCAAACATCGGCCAGATCGCGGTAAGCCGTGCCGAAGAAGTTCCGGAAGCGCTGGAGCGCAGGCTGGGCTGGAAGCATAAGCTCGAACCCGCCGCGGTAGCGATTCGGATCAGCCGGGTGATGAAGAACGATATCTGTTTCTATGTCATCGTCAATGAAGGCGAAGAAGAATACGAAGGTGCCTTGCGGATCAACCACACCGGTACGGCGGAATATTGGCGGCCTTGGACGGGGGAATGCGAAGCGGCGAGGACGGTTCGAACAGAGGATGGACAGGTCGTCGATTTACGTATAGAGCGCAGGGAATGCATCATCGTTGCCGTGAATCCGGCCTCGGATGACCAGGGGGCAAGCCTCAGATCGGAGCCGGCGAAGAGGAAGAGGGATAGGGACGTATCGGTAGAGGGCCTGTCGGAAGGCTGGCAGGTGGTGGATGGTCCATGGACCGGGGAGCTCCCTTCGCTGTCGTCATGGACTCAGTGGGAAGGGATGGACCGCTTCTCGGGAACGGTTGTTTACGAGCGGAGTCTGGAACTCGCAGACCCGTCCGCGTGGGCGGAACTCCTGCTGGATCTCGGCGATGCCCATGAAATCGTTCAGCTCGAGGTGAACGGCAGGGAGGCGGGGGTCCGGATGTGGAAGCCTTACGTTTTTGACCTTGCCGAAACGGCGGTGCTTCCGGGAACGAACCGCCTGCGTGTGTCCGTCAGGAACAGCCTGGCCAACCGCTACGACGGCAAGTCCTTCCCGTCCGGGTTGATTGGCCCGGTACAGCTGATGAAGGCACCGCATCATTGAGATTTTCTTTGGCAGGAAGACCTGAGTTCGTGACGGCAAGTTGTCGAACCACCATATGAAAGGTAACTCTTTGCTGCAGGCTGATCTGTTAAGGGATAGCGGATGACGTTACCAGTTTGACGGCCAGCTTGACGAAGCGGCACAGCGGTTCGAGTTTGAACCGGGACATAATTTCGATTGAGACTGACTTAAAATAACGGCAGAATCTGCTCCTCTTCCAACGGCTGCACAGCGCCTGTGCAGCCGTTCCGGAAAGGAGTTTTCGTATTTGGCAATCCTCGGACGCATACAGATGCACAACGATTCTCAAGTATATGGGCTCTGCGAAATGGCGAAAATGATGAGAAAGATTCATAAACCGTGCTGCAAGGGGACCGGCAAATGTCATTTTTCAAGCAACTATGGAAGGCCATGCTCAAGGATGAATCTAAATCACAGGAAGCCATTGTCGAGGCATATCCTGAAAACAACGAAAGTCCCTCCCTTCAACATACGCTGGAGCAATTTGACAATTGCGCCGATCTCGTGCATCGAACTTACCCCAAACTTCAAGTGGATATCGTGTACTTTAGTCCCATGATGGATATGGACAAGCTGACTCGCGACGTATTAACCCCGCTGCTGCAAGCTGGTGAAGCTGAAGTATCCGGCGTGTTGGAGCAAAGCCAATTTTCCAAAAATGAGGACAGTAAGCAAATCGTTAAAGGGATTCTTTCCGGGCAGGCAGCCGTCTTTTACGGGCAATCCGCCTATTTAGTGGATGTTTTCGGCCCCGAATCGCGCGCCGTTACCCAATCCGAAACGGAGACGGTCATTACGGGCCCCCATGATGCTTTTACAGAACGTGCGGGAACGAATCTGGCGCTCATTCGCAGCCGAATTCGAAGCTCACATCTGAAAGTGATCCGGTTGTCTGTGGGGGAAGTCACCAAAACGGATGTGTTTATCCTTTATATAGAAGGAATTGCAAACATGGATTATGTCCATGAGGCGATACGCAGAATTAAAGCCATTGAAATGGATGCTATGTATGACACCTCGATGCTCATCCAATGCATAGAGGACAGCCCGAAATCCGTGTTTCCCCAATTCATTACTTCGGAACGTCCGGACGCGATTGCATCCAAGCTGGTATCCGGGCGGGTGGTCGGGCTCTGTGACGGGAGTCCTTCAGCATTCAGCGCACCTACATCCGTGTTCGAATTTTTCTCTTCCTCGGACGATTACTACCAACGATGGATGGTCGGTACAGGGATCCGCCTGCTTAGATTCGTTGCCTTTATTATTACGGTAGCCTTCACGGCCCTTTACGTGTCCGTCACGACGTATCATTATGAGATGATTCCTGAAAATCTGCTGATCCCGTTAACGGAATCCAGAAGCAGGGTTCCCTTTCCGCCTTTATACGAAGCTCTGCTGATGGAAACCACGATCGAGCTGCTAAGGGAAGCCGGCGCCCGGCTGCCTACTAAAATCGGGCAAACCATCGGTATCGTCGGGGGTATTGTGATAGGACAGGCAGCCGTTCAGGCCGGTCTGACAAGTAATATTTTAATTATCGCCGTGGCGATCTCTGCGATCTCCTCCTTTGTTATTCCCAGTTATGCCATGAGCGGCTCGATTCGAATCATTCGTTTCGGAATCATCGTATTGGCAGGAATATGGGGGAACTTCGGAATTGCGATCGGTTTCACCGCGATCATTATTCATCTGGGGGGAGTGCTCAGCCTCGGTACGTCATATTTAACTCCCGTTGCCCCGTTTAAGTTTAGGGATTGGAAAGATACGTTTATCCGGGCTCCATTTTTTATCCTGGATGAAAGACCTACGCAAACCAAGACTCCAAACCGGATAAGACAAAAGCCCAGAAGGTAGGTGACGGCTCATGAAGGAGAAGTTATCTGCGTTTCACGCCACCATATTAATCTATATGACCCAAGTCGGCGTATTCAGTTTCAGCCTTCCCCGAATGCTTGCCCAGCATTTTGGAACGAACGGTTGGCTTGCGATATTCATTTTGGCGGCCTTTGTTTTTCTAAACACCGCGATCATTGCTGCTGTTTATCGGCTGTCCAAAGGGAAATCCGTATTTGAAACGTTAGAAAGGTCGATTCCCAAAATCGTTCTGTTCCCGATTTACCTTTGTTTATGCTGTTTCTGGGTAACGATCGGCTGTTTGGCCGCGAAGGAATACATATTTATCTTTCAAATTATCGCTTTTCCTTCGACCCATCCGATGATCTTTATGTTTATTTTTTGTGTGCTCGCCTATTTATTAATTAATAAGGGAATTTACAATATTGCCAAAGTTTCGACCGTTTTTTATATCATCACGGTGTGGATCCTTTTTTTGTTCTTTTTTTACTATCATGACTTTAAGTGGACCCGGCTTACGCCTTTCATTTTTCAAGGTGGAAATCCGGACAAAATCAAAGGTTTTTTCGATGTGTATCCAGCTTTTCTCGGATACGAGCTGACCATACTGCTTTTTCCATATGCGGACAAAAAAACGCATCTAATGCGGTCGGCATTTATAAGCAGTGGGCTGGCGACCATCGTATATGCGTTCATTGCCTTCGTCTCTTTTGGCTTTTTCGGTTTGGGCTATCTGAAGGTGCTGCAATACCCGATTCTGGTCTTGTTTGCGTATGTTCACCTTCCGCTCATTGAACGCATTGAGAATCTGCTTTACGGTTTTCTCTTGTTTACGACCATGATCACAACGGTGATGAACAGCTGGGCTGCCGTTGAGGTCGGGAAAAGGATGTTCCCCAAATTAAAAAATGCCGTATTAAGCTTTTTGATAATACTGTTCGGTTATGTGATCTCCTTTATCCCGGAAGTGCTGATGGAGGCTCAAAGGTGGCTGCATTACGCAGCTTACATAGAAATCGGTCTTGCTTTCGGCTTCCCGATTGCTCTGATCTTGTTGTTGCTTATTCAACGAAGCAGAGGTGAATTACAATCATGAACAAAAGATGGCCCGGATTATTGTTGACCCTTGCAATGCTTACGGGATGCGACGATCAGCACATATTGGAGAGAACCGGATTTTGCCACACGATCAGCTATGATCTTTTGCCGGACCATAATTTTAAAATCGGACTGAGCGTACCCAAGGCAGATCCGAACTCCAAGACGGACCGGGAGGTGCTGCAAGCCATCGCCCACAGCAGTAAGGACTCACAACCGAAATTGGTCAGACAAACCAGTCTGCTGCTGGTTAACGGACAGCTGCGGAACCTTCTCTTCAGCCTGCCTTTAGCCGAGAGCGGTCTTTTGGACCAGATGGATACGCTGAGCCGAGATCCATCGATTCCGCCTAAAGTCAAGATTACTCTGGCTGATGGCGATGCCTATGATTTGCTTAAAAAAAATTACAAGGAGCACCCCCGAACTGACCGGTACATTTATACTTTGCTGGAAAAGGAAGCGGCGTATCAAACGGTGCCTGAGGCTACCCTGTACGAATTCATACGGGATTATTACGATGACGGAATTGATCCGATCGCTCCCATCATCAAAGACGCGGGAGATACGATTACGGTCTCGGGCGTAGGACTGTTTAGAGGGGACAGATATATTACCAGAATCAAACCGGATGATTTGCACATATTGGCTTTGTTACGACATAATCTGCGGCATGCGGATATGACGATCCATCTGGCCTCGGAAGGACAGCACAAAGAGCTGATCACCTTCAACTATCTGAAGAGTGACCGGAAGATCGATGTTCTTCGCGACAAGAGCGGCAAACCCTTGGTGATGATTCATATTAAGGCGTCCGGATCGGTGCTCGAGTATATCGGAAAATCGAAGCTGCACAGTGATGCGGACCGAAATACATTATTGCAGCAGGCAGCCAGGCATCTAGAGAGCAGAGCCGAAGAGATGATCAAGTTTATGCAGGATAACAAGGTGGACAGCATCGGGATTGGTGCTTATGTGCGCAACAGTATGAGTTATGCGTCCTGGAAGAAACTTGACTGGTATGAAGAGTATGCTCATCTTACCGTGAAATGCAAAGTCGATTTAAACATCATCAACTCTGGACAAACCCTCTAGAAGCGGCTAACTGAGGCAGGGAAGGGGTTATTCAGAAAGACGAAAAAAAGGGGGTTGACACCAACCGCATTTAAGCATAGAATTGTCTCATAATCAAATATCTCAAATTAAAGACAAATGAATTTAAGGTTTTTGAAGGGTGGGAATCGGATGCAATCGACATGCAAAAATAAAGCGTACCTGGCGTTAATGCAGACTTCTAAAGAAATCCAGGAATGCATTAGAGCCGAGCTGGCGAAAACCGACCTTCACGTTACGGAATTTTCAGTATTGGAAGTCCTCTACTTCCATGGTAAGCAGACGATCCACGAAGTGGCGCAGCGCATTTTGGTGTCAAGCGGATCCATGACGTATGTGATCGATAAGCTGGAGCGCAAGAATATGCTCAAACGGGTACCGTGTCCTGACGACCGCCGGGTGATCCATCTGGTTCTTACCCCCGACGGGGAAGCGTTCATGCAGTCCATCATGCCGAGACATCAGGATCGGGTGGAGCAGCTGTTCGGATCACTGTCTGAAGAGGAGTCGGGAACCTTCGTACAGCTGCTCGGAAAAATCAAACATCAGCTTCATGTACAGGTTTAATCATCCTATCTAAAATAATGAAGATCACGGGAGGAATTTAAAATGAGTAAAAAAACGATGGGAATTCACCATATTACAGCCATTGTGGGTCATCCGCAGGAAAACGTCGATTTTTATGCCGGCGTATTGGGGCTTCGCCTGGTAAAGAAAACCGTCAACTTTGACGATCCGGGTACCTATCATTTGTACTTTGGCAATGAAGGTGGCAAACCGGGGACGATCATTACATTCTTCCCTTGGGCAAACGCATATCAGGGCAAAATCGGCGACGGCCAGGTTGGAGTAACCTCTTATGTTGTTCCTGCCGGTGCGATGTCCTTCTGGGAAAAACGGCTGGAGCAGTTTCAGGTTCCTTTTACAAAAACGCAGCGCTTTGGCGAAACGTACTTGGCGTTTGACGATCCGCACGGACTCCATCTGGAAATCGTTGAGCGGGAGGAAGGGGAGCCTAATGCCTGGAGCTTTGGCAGCGTAACTGCGGACGTTGCGATCAAAGGATTCGGAGGCGCGACCCTGTATTCTGCGCATCCGGAGCAGACGGCGGAATTGCTGGAGAACGTGATGGGTCTGGAACTCATCGGCAAAGAAGGGGATTTGGCCCGGTATCGCTCTACCGCAGATATCGGCAACGTCATCGATCTGAAGCTGGCCTCGGCAGGCCGCGGCCAGATGGGGGTCGGAACGGTTCACCATATTGCCTGGCGGGCCAAAGATGATCAGGATCAGCTGGACTGGCAGAGCTATGTTGCTGACAACGGCTATCACGTGACGCATGTACGCGATCGCAACTATTTCAATGCCGTCTACTTTAAAGAGCATGGCGAAATCTTGTTTGAAATCGCAACCGATCCTCCAGGATTTGCCCACGACGAGTCCTTGGAAACGATGGGACAGCAGCTGATGCTGCCGGCGCAATACGAACCTCACCGCGCTGAGCTTGAACGGGTTCTGCTTCCGTTTGAAGTCAGAACACTGGACTAATTGAAGGGAGGGGCAACCTGTATGATATCCATCGATCCCCAAGCCCAGAGCGAAAGGGATAACTACAAGCTGCTGATTGGCAGCATCATTCCCAGGCCGATCGCGTTTGTGACGACGAAATCACAGGATGGCGTATTGAACGGGGCGCCGTTCAGCTACTTTAACATCGTGTCCAGTAACCCGCCGATGATTTCCCTATCCATTCAGCGGTCAGGCGGCGAACTTAAGGATACGGCAAGAAACATTCGCGACATCCAGGAGTTTGTCGTTCATATCGTGGATGAGCAGAATGTTCGGCAAGTGAATGAAACCGCGGCCAAGCTGCCTCCGAACCACAGCGAAATCGAAATAGCCGGATTGACGCCAGTCGAAAGCACCAAAGTCTCTGTTCCGGGCGTCGCCGAAGCCAAGATCCGGATGGAGTGTGTGCTCGAACAAGCGCTTGAGCTGGGCGGAACGGGTTCTGACGGATGCGACTTCATTATCGGCCGAATCGTTCAGTTTCATATCCAGGAGGATCTGTATGAGAACGGCCGAATCGACGCCCGGCGTCTGGCTGCGGTTAGCCGGCTGGCCGGCAACCATTACGCGAGGATCGGGGACATATTTACGATTGAGCGCCCGCAGTAAGTTTGCTCGAATGGAACTGATAAAATGGCGGTGCAGGGGGTTATCCCTGCGCCGCCATTTTTGTCTTCCAGTCGATTGCCGCCTCCTTTGGCAAATTACGGGCAAGCGAAGTGATCCGACCTCAAGGCTCACCTTCTGGTTTATAGGAGTGTGCCCTTTCTTACCGGGTGTCGTAAAATGGTCCTTGCCTTCTCCGGAGGGGTTCTCATGATATCGGAAATATAAATTTCATGATGAAGCCCGTTTTGTACCAGGTTATGGTCCTTCATAAATGCCTCAATCAAATCGACGGTTTCCTGCTCCCGATCATAGGGGCCGTTATGCATCATTTGCACGCATTTACCCTCATTGATCGTTTCTAGGAGGATAGATTGAATGAGCGGATTGTCCATGCTCGCATTTATTTTGGTCCTCTCCCAATGGCTCTCCGTCACGTAGTCGGGAACTCGTATGAGCAGTTTCCAATACCATTGCTCCATTGGCACTTCCCGAACAGGCTTATTGCCGTCCACCCACCAGAGCCCCTCCAGAACCGGCACGATAAAATCTTTGCCTTCCTTCATCATCAGTGACTTGACTCCGTATGCAGAGGTGTGAAGTGCTTGTACCGCAGCCAGGTGGGCAGATCCACCAGGGGCACCCTGATCGGAAATTGTAAGATAAAGGTTGCTCTCAAGCTCAATCAGTTCGGGGTGATCCGGAGCGTGATAATACTTATTGTCTGTAATCATTAAATTCATCAAGGTTTGCCTCTCCTTTCGTTTAAGGTGCAGTGACATTGTACTATACCGTTTACGACATCATTATGTCATTAACTTTTCGGGTTTTTTAGGCCAACGTTTTGTGTTTTAATGAGTGTGTATTGAACAACTATAGTGTGAAGCGGAAATGGAGGACAAGGGCCTTGAAAATCGACAGGCTTCTTGCTATCGTGACGCTGCTGTTGGGGCGCGATAGAATAAGCGGCAAGGAACTCGCCGAACGTTTTGAGGTATCGGTCCGAACGATCTGCCGAGATATCGACGCAATTAATAAGGCGGGTATCCCAATCGTATCCTATACGGGAATCGCTGGGGGTTACGGACTGATCGATCATTATAAACTAGACCGTCAGCTGCTGACTTTTGAAGAACTGTTTGTGATTGAGACGGCCCTGAACGGGATGCTTTCCTCGCTGGATGATCAGAAGATCCAACTGTTAATGGATAAGGTACAAGCTCTTATCGTAAAAGCGGAACGTGATCAAATACAGGAGCATAAGCAGAAAATGATCGTAGACTTTAATCCGTGGGGGCACGGACGATCGGAACAAGACATTATAGAACAATTGCGCGGAGCCATTAAGGACAACCTGATGGTTGAATTTGATTACCCAAACACGATTTGCGAATATCATGCTCGTAAAATAGAACCGATGACGATAGCATTAAAAGGTTATCATTGGTATGTGTACGGGTATTGTACGACTCGGAAGAATTATCGAATCTTTCGATTATCCCGAATAAACAACCTGCGGATTGTCTTAGAGAGCTTTGTTCGCCGAGATAAAACGATCGAGGATTTAGATGCTTTATGGAACGCTCGCGGTCCGGTTACTCATTTGGAGTTACATTTTCAGCCGCAGGTTAGGACAAGAGTACAGGACTACTTCAAAGCGGAATCGATCACCCCTTTACCTGACGGCGCACTTCAAGTTAAAGGGGAGTTTTTGGAGGATAGTTGGCTATATGATACTATTCTAAGTTTTGGGCCGAATGTCCTCGTATTGAAACCTGAACACATAAGGGCAGAGATCGCCGATCGAGTACGCAGAACTGCTCAATTATATGATAACTGATTCAACTCCTAACGATTGAAAAGACGTGACCGGATTGGTCGTTAACAGCGACCAGCGTTCCAATACACGTCTCACACTTTACCATGACATGCTGCTCAAGTGAGGTCAACAACGGCCCGGCCCCGCATGCGGCCTTGAAGAATCTGAGCGAACGCTTCCGGCAGATCGGACAGCGCAATCTCGTGGACGACGGAAGCCAGCAGTTCTTCTTCCAGAAGCCACTCAGCGGCGATCCGCTCCCATACTTTTCGCCGCAGCTCCATCGGGCACTGCACCGAGTCAATGCCGAGCAGATTAACGCCGCGTAAAATAAACGGAAGCACCGATGAGGCGAAGTCCATTCCCCCGGTAAAACCGCTGACAGCGACAGAGCCTCCGTAACGGACCGATCTTAGGACATGAGGCAGAAGAGCCCCGCCTACCGGATCGACCGCACCGGCCCATCGCTCCTGATGAAGGGAGCGTCCTTCAGGCAATTCCAGCTCCGGGGGCGAGATGCATTCGGCGGCGCCTAGTTTTTTCAAATAATCGGCTTCAGTGCTTTTGCGGGAGCTGGCCGTCACGTCATAACCCGACCGCGCCAGCATGGCGACGGCCCAGCTTCCCACGCCGCCGGTGGCACCGGTCACGAGCACAGGGCCTTGGCCGGGAGCCAGTCCGTTCTCCTCCATCCGGTGAATGGATAAGGCAGCGGTGAACCCGGCGGTGCCGACCGCCATCGCTGCCTTCGCTGACATACCCGGCGGCAGGGGGACGACCCAAGCAGCGGGAACCCGCGTCATTTGGCTGAAGCCACCCGGATGGGATACCCCCAATCCGTATCCCGTAACGAGGACTTCGTCTCCCTCACGGAATGCCGGGTCAGACGAAGCGACGACGGTTCCGGACAAGTCGATTCCCGGAATATGCGGGTAACTGTTCACGATATTGCCTCCAGGGATGCTGGCCAGCCCGTCTTTATAATTCACGCCTGAGTATGCAACACGGATCGTTACGTCTCCTTCCGGCAGATCGTCCAGCGAATACTCCCGTATTTCCGGCTTCAGATGTTCCCCTTTCCAATCTACCGTTAATGCTTGATAAGAGTTCATTTTTGATGCCGCCTCTCTTGAAAAATGATAGTTGATTTGCAGAAAATTAAGCTCTGAGCATAGATGCAGCGTTTCGGATTCAGCTCGGTCCGATCGAATCAACAAACTCTTTGAGTTCCAGATTAAAGCGCTCAGGCTGATCCCAAAAGACCGCATGCCCTGCTTCTTCATACAGGGATACCCTGGAATGGGGGATGATTTCAGCGGTTCGCCGGCTGGCTTCAAGCTTCACGGTGCAATCCTCGGCTCCGTGCGTGATCCGAATGGGCTTCGTCATCGATGACAATACATCGTCGTTCGTGATCTGCCTGTTAAAGATTCCTTGATGTACGAATGCCGGAACGACCACATTGGATCCGAGAAAGAGATAGTGCTCCTCGCGGGTCAAAGTGTGATAAAACACGCTTTGCTCCAGCCACTGATCCAGCGAGTTGATCCGAACCATCGGTTCGTCAGAGAAGAGGCTCGCCGACATGTTCAGCGTGTCGCTTCCCATATCAGCCATGAAGGCTTCCCTGCCCAGCCGGGTTAAGGCACCCGCAAACAGGATACCTCCAATTTCGTTCTCCCCATACTCCCGGATATAGTCGAGAAGGGGGATTCCCGCAAATGACCACCCGACCAGTACCGGTTGAATCAATCCCATCTCTCGGATGACTGAATGAATATCCTCCGCCCACAGCTGTCCGTCGGCATACCCTTGCGCCGGTTTATCCGATTGCCCGTGTCCGCGAAAATCCATCGTTACCAGGCGGAAATCCAGGGCAAGCTCCGAATGAATCTGCTTCTTCCAACACAAGCTGCACTGCGATCCGCCGTGCAGGAACAGCAGCGGGCGGCCATGGACATTGCCAGATTCCTCAACATGGAGCTTAACGCCGCCGCCCCCAGTTACCGTAAAAGACACGGGCTGCCGTAAGTGGTTTAGCATCTGCTTATCGAACGTCATCTACGATCCCTCCTTATAGTTAAAATCGTATCCTTGTTCGTTCATTTCGTCTAATTTATAATTCGTATATAAATCATGCATAAATGTAATGGATGAGGAGGGGATGGAAATCGAGTGGCAGCAGATAGAGTATTTTATTGCGGTGGCGAAGCTGCAGCATATGACGAAGGCGGCACAGCAGTTATCCCTGTCCCAGCCTGCCTTGAGCCGTTCCATCGCAGGCTTGGAGAAGGAGCTGGGCGTGGCTTTGTTCGAACGGAGCGGACGTAATCTGGTCCTGAACCGGTTCGGGCGCCTTTTTCTGGAACGGGCCGAACTTGCTTTTCGTGAAATTGAGCAAGCCAAACAGGAGATCGCAAATCAAATTAATCCGGAGGCGGGGGTGATTTCCCTTAGCTTCCTGCATACGCTCGGAGCTCAGCTGATCCCCAGCCTGCTTGGTTCCTTCCGGGAGCGTTATACCGACATCCGATTTGAGCTTCATGAGAGCTCCAATCAACAATTGCTCACGCTCATCTCCAATCACGAATGCGATTTCGGCCTTTCCACGCCCGAGCTGCTGGATGACAAGTTCAACTGGCATTTGCTCGGCATGCCCGAACTATTTCTGGCCCTTCCGCAGCATCATCGGTGGAGCAGCAAAAGCCAAATCAGTTTGGAGGAGCTGCAGGATGAGCCGTTTGTCGGTTTAAAGACGTCCTGCGGGTTAAATTTCACCATCAACCAATTGTTCGAAAAAAAACAGATTCGCCCGAACACCGTATTTGAAGCGGACGAATTGGATACGGTGGCCGGGCTCGTTTCTGCGGGTTTTGGAGTTGCCTTGCTGCCGAAGACGATAGGTGTTCAAAATCATCAATTGCACTGGGTGAAGGTCGATGACCCGGCATGCAAGCTTCCGATCGGCGTAGTGTGGAAAAAAGACAGGCCGCTTACCCCAGTATCGGAAACTTTCCTTGACTTCATCCGCGAAAAGTACCCCTTGGGTCAACGGGAGTAATGCTGCATCATTTCATCTCATTTTGGAGATGCCGCCGCTGATCAGATTGACCTTGACGTCGATTGTCCCGATGCTGCTTGGATCCAGCCTCAGTTGTTCCTTGACGCTGAGCTGCTCCCATTCCTTGGGCATGATACGGTAAAATTTGGCCGAGAGCCCGTATACGTCAATGTCCTTTTCGAGCCCCTTTAAATACGTGTCCATGATCTGGTTTTTGATTTCCTTGGTCGCCTGAAGTTCGAGCTGCTGCCGATGGAGGCTGGTGCTCAGCTGCGGAAGCGTCGCCTGCATGGACACTTTGAAATCGAAGACGGGCTTCCCGTTGACGAGCCGCGGCTTGATCGATGATTTGATTTTGTTCATGACCATGATGGACTTGATTTTCTTTCCCCCCTTGATGATCAGGGGAGTTCTGACTGTTTTTTTCTCCGTCCAGCGGAGTCCCAGAATGTCTTTGGTCTCTAGGCAGTCCTTGTACTTCTGATGATCCAGGAAACATACCCCGGCCATGCTGATGTTGGGCGACGGCTTCTTGTTATCAGTCCAGCTGGGCACGACCCTCAGGTAAGGGAGATGCACGGTTTCGCCTTTTTCCTTCCATTTCCATATAAATTTGTACATATACAAGGGAGCGACCATCGAGCTTTGTTTATAGTTCTGCATCGGGTTGTTCAACTGGGAGTAAATGACCGACAGTTCGCTGATCGAAGGAGTATTCAGCACTTTTTCCATCGGCTCTTTGGTCGCCATCGTCCAGACCGTGTACCTAAACTCGTAATATCGGTCCCATACGTCCAAAACCTGATTGATCAGTCCGTGCTTCAGCGCCTCCTCAGTGAATACGATCGTTTTGACGTTGCTCCACACAACCCTTTGGGGACTCGATGTGTACAAATTGAATATCGCGGTGTCGAACGCGTCCCCTTCCGCTTTGCCGACGAAGGTTTTCTGCTGCTGGGCTTGTCCGGATTCCCTCTTGGCGATTCCGCTGAAGTTGACCATTTGGATATATACGACCACTTTGTCCTTGACGTAGTCCACTCCCAGCGTATTCACGTAGATCATATGCTCGATTTCTCTGGATCCCCAGCAGCCGGTCAGCAGGGTGGAGAGCAGAATAACGATGACAATGCATCGGATCGTTTTCATACTTGGTTCATCCTTTGTTTCCGGTATGGTCGGTGAATTTTCCCTTGCCCCAAGGCATGCGGAATAGGACTTTAAACATGTACCTGTACTGCGGCGGCGACAAAGGGGCCATATACGGAATGCCGAAGGACTGAATATTGACAAGGAGAAGTACGAGCCCCAGCAGGCTGGTCAGCGTGCCGAACAGCCCAAGGAACCCGCTAATTAGAAGAACCGCCAGCCGTACCAAGCTGACCACCGTGACCAGGGATTGGTTCGACAGCGTAAATGTGGAAACGACCGAAATCGCCGTAATGACAATGGTTCCTGGTGCTGCAATTCCGGCGCTGATGGCAGCCTGGCCGATGATGAGCCCTCCGACGACCGACAAGGTTTGACCGAAGGAGGAAGGAAGCCTCATTCCCGCTTCCCTGAAAATCTCAAAGAGCAGCAGGCTGACCACGGCCTCCAGAGGTACGGGAAGCGGCACACCCTGCCTCGAGTTGACGATGGTTGCCAGGAGGGTGAAAGGAATCTGATCCTGATGGTATGTAGTAACGGCGGTCCAAAAGCCGGGCAGAAAGATCGACAGGATGACTCCGAATATTCTTAAAAATCTGGTGAAGGCCACGAAGATATTGACGTTATGGGCATCCTCCGACGTGTTCAGAAGAAGGTTGAAGGTTACGGGGCCAAAGATCACCGTCGGCGACCCGTTCATGACCAGCACGAACTTACCGTGAAGCAGCGAGTTGACGGCATAGTCCGGCCGGCCCGTATAGGACATCAGTGGAAAAAATGAAAACCCTGCCAGCGTCTCTTCCAATTGGGTGTTGCTGATCATCCCTTTGGTGCGTACTTCCGCCAGCCTAGATCGGATTTCCTTGAGAACCCGTGTCTGAATTTCGTCCTTATGGTACATCAGAAACACCTGGGTTGACGTCTCGGTGCCGAACGTGAACCCCTCGACCGCGAGCCGGTCGGTTTTGAGCCGTCTTCGGATCAAAGCCAGATTGGTCATTGCGTCTTCCGTGAAACCGTCGCGCGGACCACGAGTGGAAACCTCTGTATTGGGTTCTTCCGGCTGCCTTTTGGGAGGGTTAGCCAAGGTTACCGCGTAGATTTGGCACGTAGGTTTAAAGATGAGCAGCAAATCCCCATTCAGCACGGTTTCCTTGAAGGCTTCTTCCAGGTTATTTTCAGGCAGGGTGATCATATAGAACGGAACCTTCTGCTGCAGGTTCATTTGCTCCGATTGAAAAATATCTTCAGGGATGTTCTTAAGCTCAGGGACGATATATTGCTCCACCTTGTTTTCTTCGCACAAACCCCGGCAGTATACCAGTTGCACCTGATAGCCCGAATTGGATAGGGGCAGGGACACTTGCTTGATATCCGCGCTGGAATCAAATAACCGGCAGATCAGGGCGTCGATTTGTTGACCATGCCGGCTGCTTTTTCTTATCATGACACCGTTCTCCCCCTTAACCGGGCCAGCAGGATCAGCCCTACCACGACTACCGAATACAGCAATACGCCCCAAAAAGAAAATGGAAGCACGTAGGAAGACATCGTTCTCATAAATACCTGGTCACTGATCGGTATCGACGCCAAGAACAGAATAGCCGCGTACAGACAGCCCAGCACCCAAGCCTTTCCTTTGTTGCTCTGAATCCGAAATACGTCCAGGATGAGAAACATGGTGATAGACATCCGGATGAACGCACCGCTGAACCATTGGTACACGCTAAAAAAGTCCATGTGCTCGATGTAGCGTCCGATCGTCAGCAGCCTCCATTCCTCGTATGCCGGATATCTGAGCTTGTCGGCCTCATCTACTCCGAATTCAACGATACCGCCGATCAGCGGACCGATGGTCAGTCCCGCTAGAATCACTATGAGGATCAAGAGGTGCATATACATCAGTCGCGACTGGATATGATGCTGCATAAAGAGCAGCATAATTATTTCCACGAATCCGGCTCCCACATAGATAACGCCATTCCATACCGGCTGCATGCCATGGGCGAGAAACGGTTTAAGCAAGGAATAATCCTTGTGAGGGGTGTTCGAGAACATGACGAAAAATCCCAGCAGGACGACGATCGGTAGCAAGATACTGGCGGTATTGGCGATCGATTGGATGCCTAGGTATGCGTTGACCACCGAAATGAGCAAAAAGATGAGGGTGAATACCACAATTGGCGTTTCGGGAGAAAAGGTCAGATGAATCCAGTACACGGTGTCCCGGGTCGTCAGCGTACAAATAACAAAAAGATAAATCCCTGCCGCCCCGGCGAGTACTTTCCCCACGAATGGTGGGTAGGCGTTGGACAGCATCTCAAAAATAGGCTGCTTGTTGACTTGCCTGATGCCTATGCGCAGAACGGCAATCCATGCCAGCGAGCATGCCCCCGCAAGAACTATAGACATCCAGGCGTCGCGTCCGGCCGCATCCAGCAAAATCGGGATGATGATGACATGGTTCAGCAGCCCCGTGCTCAGCATCATGATCATGACGGATTGAACAAACGAAATAGGGGATTTCATGGTCATCTTCCTCCTGCTTTGGCAATCTTTCCTTTCTTATAGTGGGATATTTTAGATGAATTATACTGTCGAACCAAAATGAAGGCAGAGGATAACAAGAGCTTCTTATGACAGTAGTGGCATCAGCTTTATTAAAAAGAGTTAACCTTTGTTAATCGACAAGGCCACTTTTCGCTCCTATAATGGTTCAATCTGAGGTTTAGGAGTTGATCATATTGCTTTGGCGATGGAAACAAGCTGGATTGTTATTCCTTTGTTTATGCATCGGGCTTCCATCCATTTATTCATTTCCGCCTGTACAAGCATTCGCTTCTTCAGCGGCTGCGCCTTACGATATTCAAGACATAGCGGCTGGCGGTTATCACTCCCTCATGCTGACAGCTGACGGTACCGTTTGGGGTTGGGGGAGCATTTGCTGTGCTGCTGGCCCGAGCGCTTCAGCTCCCCGAACAGACAGGAACAAGTATCTTCGAAGATGTTGACGATAAGGACTGGTACGCGGCGGAAGTACAGTCGGCCACGAAGGCAGGAATCATCCAGGGGGCAGGTGACGGCGGATTTCATCCGGATCGCGCGGTAACCCGGCAGGAAATGGCGCTGATGATCAGTAAATCCATGACGTACTCAGGCAAAGCGGATACTCAAGGCAGCGTGGAACAAATGAGTCTCGAGGGTTTCTCCGATCAAGAAGAGATCGCCAGCTGGGCCCATGATGCGATGATGAAGATCGTTCAGGCGGGAATTATGCAAGGTGACCAGCATGGCGCACTGCGTCCGGACGAGACTTGCACTCGTGCCGAAATGGCGGTCATGATCGTCCGGATGCTGAAGGAAATCCAATTTATCAATTAGGTTGTTCTCATGGTCGATTGACGTGACACTTTTCCTGCTTTGCTTTAGGATATAATTAGCAAAATGAACCTAAGGCGGATCTTATCATGGTATGGATACTCGAATTGCTGAGCATGGCGGCGAACCTGATCTTGGCCTGCTATACAGGTTCTGCCCTGATCATCGGCGTCGTCTTTTTTTTGATCGGATTTCAGGGAGCGCGGCTCTCCACTCTTGCGAAAGGGAAGCAGACCCGAACCCGATGTGTTTAAAATATGTTCCGCCCTCGGCATCGTTCTTGTCATCTTCCTGATTTCGTTCGAAAGTCTCCGGATGACGGGCCAGTTAGCCTTTTCGTCCGGAATGGCACCGGAAACGGCCAGGCTGTTCGGGATGAGGCTCGTCGTGCTTGGCGTGGTTCAAGCGGCCTGGTTATTCATCTCCCTGAAATGGCTGCTGCCGCTGGTTTTTGACCCGATCGACCTCAGCCCCAAGCGAAAAACGGTTGTTGTCAGCACAACCGTGCTTAACCTGCTGCCGGGCCTGCTGGTCGTTCAGGATATCGGGGTCTAGCGTTTAGTTCGCAGAAACATCAGTGTACACAGGATATGGATTAGAGCAGATTTTTATTGTTCGCGATATGTAAAATCAAGCAAAAAACAGCCATTTGCCCGTATTTAAGCGGCAATTGGCTGTTTTTGTGTTGGGTCAACATGCGAAAAGAGCGGAGCGCCGCATCCAGGTTCCGCTAACCGCTTTGGCTGGTGATCTGAAGCCAATGCCTTTTGCGGTAGGCACCCGGCGTGATGCCGGTCACCTTCTTAAAGGTGCGGTTGAAAGAGGTGATATTGAGGTACCCGACCTGCTGGCTGATTTCATTCACAGTCAGGCTGGTGCAGGCGAGCAGCTCGCGCGCCTTTTCCATCCGGATGCCCTGCATATGGTCGCTGAAATTCAAGCCGGTCTTGTCTTTGATATAGGCGGATAAATAGGTGCTCGTCAGATTGAATTTGGCCGACAAGTAATCCAGGGACAAATCATCTGCGTACTGGGTCTGCATGACCTTCAGCAGCTTGGAGATCAGCGGTTCTTCCCGCGCATCCCACTTGGAACGCAGCAGGGAGCAGGCTGCTTCGAGCAGCTGCTGGAAGACTTGTCGGTAATCAGTGACGCACTGGCAGTCCTGCAGCCCGCGGGTCCACTGCTTCAGCGACTGAATCTTCGCTGGTTCCACCTGGGCGGCTTCCACAAAGTAGATCACCCGCGAAGCGATGGAATCGGCGAAGAAGCGGAATTGGCCGATGCCGGCTTCCTTGCGCAGCATGAAGTTCAGCGCCTGGTCAATCAGCTGCAGGCAGCGGGTGTCCTGGCCCGATTGCAGGGAAGCGGTGAATTCGCGCTCCTGAGCAGGGCTTAGGGATACGGAAGCGGGAAGGGAGCGGCTGCCGGTAATCAGCTGGGCCTCCTCGACCAATTTGGCCTGGGCCGTCCACGACCGCAGCTCATGGTATGCCCGGCTGAACTCCGATACCTGGTGGATATCGCCGCTGACGGCGATGCTGCCCAGAATCTGCTCCTTCTCCGCCTCCAGCATGCTGCGGATCTCTTCCAGAAATGGATAAGTCGAGCTTGAGGTTGCTCCCTTAATAATCGATATAATTTCATTTTTCTCCAGCTGGAACGTATGGGAGCCCTCGAACTGCCCGGTCGTCAGGATATGAATATGGTCCAGCAGATGCCTGACGGCTGTATCGGCGTGCACAGGCAGATCTGCCGTATGGGACAAGCGGAACCGGATGTGATACAGCACCACGACATAGCGTTCGTCCGCCGTCAGGAAGTCCTTCCATTCGTTGATATCCGTGTTGATGTTTTTAAGGCGGCTGATATAGGAATAGCTGGTCAGTACGGACCGCTGCTGTTGGAGCTTGGCCCGGATCTCGTTTTTGTCCCGCTGCAGCTCGTGGATCCTCTCCGCGATCAGATCATATTCCACCGCGCCCTTCCGCAAGGGTGCATTGGCTGCATCAAAGGGTTTATTGTCCAGCATGGCGGACAGCATGCGCTTGACGGGCGTATGCAGCTTGCGGCTGAGGAGGATGGAAACGCCTACAGAAACGGCGAGCGTCAGCATGAAGATGACCAGGACGGTTCCTGTCACCCGGCTGAACTGCGAGGAGACATGCTTGTAGGGTACGGCCGTAATAAAGGTCAGCCCTTGGTCCGACGATGTTTTGAAATAATAGGTATCGTCAATGAGCATCTGCAGCTGTCCCGGCTTGAATTCAGGCAGCGTAACCATGCTGATTTTTCCATGCTGATACAGCAGGTTTCCCTCCGGGTCCATGATTCCTACCGTCCGGTTCTGGGTGTTGCCGAAAAATGAACTGGCGGCTTTCTCAATATCGATCAATGCGATCACCTGATATCGCCCGCCAGGCGCGCTGGTAGACGTAAGGCAGCAGCTGCTTCGCATCCGGCACCGTGACATTGACGTGAAACGGCGATGCCGGCAGCAGCCGGAACGTCTGCGGATCAGACGGATCGGAGGCGGCCTGCCAGAAATGCTGCGGGTACGCAGAGCTGGCATACAGATGGCTGAACAGGTAGGAAGCGCTGCTGCTTCCGGATTTGCTGAGGGCAAAATCTTTTTCGTCAAAATAAATAATGACGTCTTCCAGGTAAAAGAGGGGGTTGTATACATCCCTTCTCATTTGGAGAATCACGCTTCGGGCTTTTAGATAATCGACGTTTTGGCTCTCGGCGCTGTGAAGCTGGCTGTTAAAGCCGATCAAGTCCTCCTGGTTGTACAGATCGTACAGCAGCACCTGCAGACGCTGGAGCTGATTGGTGAAGCGGCCCGCCGCATCGTGCAGATCACTTTGGTTCGACTGGATGATTTCTTCCTGAAGCGTTCCTTTAAACATATGGTAAATGGCCGTATAAACCCCGCCAAACAGCAGGATCAGCGCAAGAAAACTAACGAAAATCTGGACGAACAGCGAGCGCCTGCGTTCCTTGATCCAGCTCATCATCACCGCTTAAACTCCCTTCAAACCATTTTAGTATGGATACCTATCCCATTAATGTAACGGCTCACGATTAAGCCGATTGGACGCGGTTGTTAAGAGAACGTAAAAATTGTATATGCAAATTTTATGATTTAGTTTGATTATTCATGATTTCCGGACTGCAAGTTAGAAGAGTTGAGAGATGGGTAAGCATCTTGATAATTGTCCATAGCGGCGCTCGGCAGAGCTGTGTCATGATGCATTCGTGTCAGATGGCGTCCAGCATGGGGCATGAATCTTGCACAGAAGATCAAGGGGGAGGGAAATTCGTTGTGGACAGCCAAACGACGGTGAACAAGATGGCCGGCAAGGGCGGCAGCATGTACGAGAATAACGGACGAGGGAGCAGCCAGGCGGCGGCATGGCTCCGGAATTGGCAGCTGTATCTGTTGATTGCCCCGGTTCTGGGTTACTTTATCGTCTTCCACTATATTCCCATGTACGGCGTGCAGATCGCATTCAAGGATTACATCGCCTCGAAAGGCATCACGGGGAGTCCTTGGGTCGGACTCAAGCATATCGAACGCTTTTTTGACAGCTTTTACTTTGCGCGCATTCTGTGGAACACGCTTGGCATCGGGGTGTATGAATTGATCGCGGGTTTTCCGGTTCCGATCGTGCTGGCGCTCCTGCTGCATGAGGTGCGTTCATCCAAGTTCCGGCGATTCGTCCAGACGGTGACTTATGCCCCGCATTTTTTATCGACTGTGGTTGTGGTCGGCATGCTGATGATGTTCCTGTCTCCGGTCAGCGGGCTCGTCAATGCGGTCATCGTATGGATTGGCGGACAGCCGGTTGCTTTTCTGACCGAGCCGTCATGGTTCAAGAGCATCTATGTCTGGTCAGGCGTGTGGCAGAGTATGGGCTGGAGCTCGATCATTTATTTGGCCGCTTTGTCCGGAATTGACCCGCAGCTCCATGAAGCGGCCAAGGTGGACGGTGCCGGCAGGCTCAAGCGGATGTGGCACATCAATTTGCCGGGCATCGCGCCGACGATCGTCGTTCTGCTCATTTTGAACATCGGATCGATATTAGGCGTCGGTTTTGAAAAGGTGTTCCTGATGCAAAATTCGCTCAATATGGAAGCGTCGGACGTCATTGCCACCAACGTATACCGCAGCGGCATTTTGGGGGCGCAGTACAGCTATTCCGCCGCCGTGGGGCTGTTCAATGCCGTCGTCAATTTCGTGCTGCTCCTGACTGTAAACCGGTTCGCGCGCAAAATGGGCGGAAGCAGCCTATGGTAATCTGGACTAGACAACGGAAGGAGGGTCATCCATGCTGGAGACCAGGTCCGAACGGATCACGGGAATAGGCATCTATGTTCTGTTGGGGGTCGTCACCCTGATCGTTATGTATCCGCTGTTCTTCGTGCTGATCGCATCGGTCAGCCATCCCGGGTCGGTCATTCGGGGCGAGGTCTGGCTGTGGCCCAAAGGATTCTCGCTCGTTGGTTATGAACGCCTGTTTGGGAACAAGGAGCTTCTTCGGGGATTTTTGAACACGGTCATGTATACGGTTGTCGGAACCGCGCTCAATGTGGTGATGACCGTGGCCGGGGCTTACCCGCTGTCCCGGACGGATTTTAAAGGCAGACACTTCTTTACGTTCCTGATCGTGTTTACGATGTTTTTTGGCGGCGGCATGATTCCGACATACCTGCTGATCAAAAGCCTCGGGCTGCTCAATACCTTCTGGGCCATGATTATTCCGTCCGCCGTCTCGGTATGGAACATTCTGATCATGCGCACGTTTTTTCAGTCTTCCATCCCCAAGGAAGTTCAAGAAGCGGCTTTCATGGACGGATGCTCCAATATTAAAATTTTGCTCAAAGTCGTGCTGCCCCTGTCGGGACCCGTACTCGCGGTCATGGTGCTGTTCTACGCGGTCGGACATTGGAATGCTTACTTCAGCGCGCTGCTCTATTTGTCAGACCGGGATTTGTATCCGATGCAGCTGTTTCTGCGCGAGATTCTGGTACAGAACCAGATGCAGGAGATGGTCGATATCAGCGATGATACGCTGGCCCGCAGTCTGATGGATGCCGAGGCGATCAAATATGCGGCGGTTATTGTCACGAATCTGCCGATGCTCATTCTTTACCCTTTTCTGCAAAAGTATTTCGTCAAAGGTGTCATGGTTGGTGCGATTAAGGGCTGATCAGGGTCGAATCTTAAATGTTAACGGAGGAGATAGAGTATGAGAAAACAAAAACGGCTTCGTAAGATGAGGGGCAAATGGGGACCGCTCACGCTGTCGCTCGTGATGGCTGCGGGTTTGCTGAGCGGATGCAGCGGCAGTGCGTCAGAAGGTGAAGCGGAGAACAAGACCGACAAGCTGGCGAATCTGAACGAAACGGGCATGCCGATCGTGAAAGAACCGATTGAGCTGACCTTTTTCACAGGCAAGTCGCCGACTAACGGCAGCAAATTTGAAGATACGCTGATTTGGAAAACGTACAGCCAAATGTCGAATGTCCAGGTGAAGTTCAATCTGGTGCCGTTTGAAACGCTGACCGAGAAAAGGAACCTGGCGCTGGCGGGAGGCGATTATCCGGACGTCTTTTATTCGGCGCGCGTCGGTTCGGCTGAGCTCGCCCGGTATGGGCAGCAGGGTGTCTTCATTCCGTTAAATGGCCTGATCGACAAGTACGCGCCCAACTTCAAGAAGCTGATGGAGAAATATCCGGACATCCGCAAAGGGCTGACGATGCCGGACGGCAACATTTATTCGCTTCCATCCTTCTATGACCCGGACCTTCTCTCCATGCTGATCGGCACGCCGCTGTGGATCAACCAGGAGTGGCTGAAGAAGCTGGGGATGGAGGAACCACAGACGACCGAGGAATTTTACAAGTACCTGCAGGCGGTCAAGGCGACGGACCTGAACGGGAACGGCAAGCATGACGAGATTCCGTTCAGCGCGGGCGGCATCACGGTCCTGATCGATCATATGAAAGGGGCGTGGGGGCTTGGCACAAGCGGCCTCGGGCATAAGCTGGTGGATGTGGACCCTGGGACAGGCAAGCTTCGCTTTATTAAAACAATGCCGCAGTACAAAGAGGTGCTGCAGTTCATAAGCAAGCTCTATAAGGAAGGGCTGATCGATCCCGAAATATTTACGATCGAGGGCAGCGCCTTGAATGCCAAGGGCCAAGCCGGTCTGCTCGGTTCAACGGTCGTGCCGAACCCTGAAACAGTAATGGGGCGCAAGGAATTTGCGGGACTCGGGGCCTTGAAAGGGCCGCATGGTGACCAGCTGTATGCCCATGTCAAAGTTCCGATGGTGCATGTCGGCGCTTTTGCCATTACGAATAAAGATCCGTATCCGGAAGCTACGATCCGCTGGATGGATTACTTCTACAGCGATGAAGGCGCCAAGCTGTATTTCATGGGCAAGGAAGGGGAGACGTATACCAGTGACGCGAGCGGCAATTTGAAATACGTGGATGAAATCACGAACAATCCGGACGGCCTGACGCAGGACCAGGCATTGGCCAAATACTTCACCTGGCTGGGTGGAAGCTATCCTGGCTTCGTGACGGAGAAGTATTTCAAAGGGTCGGAGACGCTCCTGAATTCCATGGCCGCGGCCGAAAAAGCCAAGCCTTACGCGGTGAAGAACATCCTGTATAACTTTAACTATACGCCGGAGGAGACGGAGGTCATGTCTTCCATCGGCAAGGACATTGAGGATTACACCGCGGAAATGGAAGCAAAATTCATCAACGGCTCCGCGTCTTTCGATCAGTGGGACGGGTATGTCAATAACTTGAAGAAAATGGGACTGGACCAGTACATGTTCGTGTATCAGGCGGCTTATGATCGGTATCAGGCGGAATAAATCAATCATCCGAAGCTTGGAATTCTTCCGGGAACAAAGATGACAGGTACGCAAGATAAAATGGTTCCATCCTCATCGGTGAAGAACCGGCCAACGGCCGGTTCTTTCTTCTTACTATCGGCGGATTGTCAATGATCAGGGCTGGTGCTATGGTAGTTATTATCCAAGGGAGAAGCGGGCGATATCCGCGATTCGTTCATGGCTGTCGCTCATGGTACTGCCGCCTTCGGGCTGCTCTCAATAAAAAGGAGGTGTTGTTATGGGAAGGCCTGCAACTTTCGGCATTATCGGCGGCGGTGGATTTCGGGCCCAATATTTTTTAAGAATTGCGCAAGCGCTTCCAGAGAAATTCCAGGTCACGGGAATGGTGGTCCGGGACGCAGCCAAAGGCCAGGCGATGGAGCGCCAGTGGCAGGTGGCTGCATACAGGACGCTTGAACAGCTGTTGACCGGCCCGCAGCCGGATTTCATGGTCGTATCGGTCAGCGCATCGGCTTGCGCGGAGTATTTGATTCAGCTTGCGGACCATGGCATTCCCGCATTGGCGGAAACGCCTCCTGCACCTGATTTGGACGGGCTGATCAGGCTGCATGACCAGCTGACACGCCGCGGTGCGCGGGTGCAGGTCGCCGAGCAGTATCCGTTCCATCCGATGAACCAAGCTAGAATGGCCATCATTCGGGAAGGGCTGCTCGGGAACGTAACCCAGGCAACCGTATCGATTTCACACTTTTACCACGGAGTCGCCCTGCTTCGGAAGATGCTCGGTATTGGATTTGAAGACGTCCGCGTTCGGGCAATGCGGTTTGAGTCCGACTGGGTGGCAGGACCTACCCGGAGCGGACCGCCGCCGGAAGAACAGATCGTGACGTCCCGGCGAGATTTGGCCTGGCTGGATTTCGGCGGCAAGCTCGGGATCTACGATTTCACCGCGGACCAGCATCGTTCCTGGATCCGCTCGAACCACCTGTCGGTTCGGGGGGAGCGGGGCGAAATATTCGATGACCGGCTGACGGTCCTGAAGGACTTCCGTACGCCGCTACATTTGAACTTTAGGCGAATCAATAAGGGTGAGCTCGAGAATCAGGAAGGGTACTTTCTGGAGGGGATTATGGCGGGAGAACGGTGGGTGTATAACAATCCGTTAGCCCCTGCAAGGCTGTACGACGACGAAATCGCGATTGCCTGCTGCCTGCAGCAAATGGCTGTCTACGCTGCGGGCGGGCCCGGTTTCTACAGTCTCTCCGATGCTTCGCAGGATCATTATTTGGGCATGCTCATACAGCAGGCGATTCAGTCTGGAGAAACCGTCGTTTCTTCACGTCAGGTTTGGTCAGGCGATAAGTAGAGGAAGCTCGCGAGGCCCGAGCCCGGATCATAAGGCAGAAGACTAAAAAACCGCGATACAATCGCGGTTTTTTCCTTTTCATTACAGCCATCATTTGATTTTCAGTTCAACGACGGGCAGATCCTTTAGCGGTTTGGGGGCACCTGTGTCCGAATCGATGTACATCTTCAGCACAAGCGAGCGGGGCTTGTCGAGCATGCTGCTGCTGAATATTTGCCGGAAGCCCTCGTCGGTCCCGTTTCCGGCTACCGGACTCAGCTGCACAGCCCTTCCATTTCTGTTAGTGGAGACGATGGTCATGTAACGGAGCTTATCCCAGATGGATTGCTTTGTTTTGAAATCCAATTCGCTGCCGTTATCGATCGCGAAGGTGGCGCGCGTCAACAACGGAGACATTTCCACCTTGGAGAGAACAACCTTATGGCCATCGATGCTGATAGAACGATCGGGCTGCATAACAAAGGTCGGCGTCTTTTCAAATTTTGGTTCTAAATCAACGTCAATTTTCATACGGTCGGAATAACGGAAATCCGCAGCGACCGTCCCGGTTTTCGGGTCGCCCAGTTTTCCGGGATTTACGGAGGCCACCTGAAAGTCGACCTCGATGCGGCTCGGAAAAGGCTGGCTGCGGTCAAGCATTACCGTGCTTTGACCGGACCAGCTGCGACCGTCGCCGTTGCCGATCTGAAATTTGGAATTCAGGAGCTTGCCGGAGTTTGAGTCGGTCACTTTTACGCTGTTTACCTTGTAGATCTCCTGACCGGACTCTGCTGTGGCGGTGTACAACAGCATGATCTTGTTTTCATCAGCCGTGACGGCATCGAGTGTAATTCGGTAAAGACCGGAGGAAACCGACTTGTTGACGATTTGGATGTAATCGTTGCGTACTGCGGATTCGAGTGTCGCATGGTCCACGTCTTTGGTGGATAGGGCCCTGTACCTTTCCAATGCGCCCCAACTCATATCCTTCGCGGTATGCAAAGCAGGCAGCCCGCCGATCGGGCCGCCCTGCCACCATCCGGCACCCAGCAGCACGGCCAGCACCACTGCAGCGACGGCATAGGGCAGGATACGCCGCTTTCGCGAAGCCGATCTATTCGCGAACCCGCGCCGGATCGCCTCGGTAGCTTCCGTGTCGCCGATTTGCATCCTTTCACGCCGGAGCTGCGCCGCGTCGGCAAGCAGGGCTTGTTCTTCAGGGTTCGTGTTCATTCCCAATCCCTCCGATTCTTCATCCATTTGCGGAGCTGGCCAAGCCCCTTATGCTGCCACGTTTTGACCGTGCCTTCCGGTTTGCCGAGAACCGCGGCGATTTCCGTGAGCGTCAGGTCGTTGTAGTATTTCAGGATCAGCACATGGCGGTATTTCGGCTTCACCTTTTCCAGCAGGGGACCCATGGCGACCTTATCGTGGTTGAACGCTTTGAATGCATCATGAGGCTGGCTAATCTCCTCAAGCTGCTCATCCACGGTAGGAACGGCCCGCTTCCTGCGCCGTTGCTCATCGATGCATACATAAATGAGAATGCGGATGAGCCAAGCCTTCATCGCCCTGCCGTCTTTCAGCGTCGAGCGTTTGACCCATGCCCTGCACGTCATTTCCTGCAGCGCCTCCAAGGCATCATGACGATTGCGCAAATAGCTGTAAGCGATGTTCAGCAGCGTTTCCCGGTGCTCCATGATGGCGTCATAAACACCGGTTTCTACTCCGGCTTGTCCCATGCTAACCTTTTTCATTTCTGCGTGAGAGCCCAAGCGGGCAGCCCTCCTTTCTTTGTCTCTGTGGTACAGACGGACCAACGTTTCAAACGGTTTTAAAAATCTTATTTATAATTATTCTAAATAAATATTGACTTTAAATTGATAAGTGTTATCATTTGTTTATGAGGTTTTTTGATGATCATTTTACGAAAAAGGTGGAGAGCTAATGAGTACAAATCATTCCGATTCCAATAAACTGACAACGAGCTGGGGGGCCCCGGTTGGGGACAACCAAAATTCCATCACGGCCGGACATCGCGGTCCTACCCTGATTCAAGATGTTCACCTGCTGGAGAAATTAGCCCACTTTAATCGCGAGAGAGTTCCTGAGCGTGTCGTTCATGCGAAAGGTGCCGGAGCGCACGGTTATTTCGAAGTGACCAACGACATGTCTAAATATACCAAAGCGAAGCTGTTCCATGACAAGGGCAAGCGAACCGACCTCTTTATCCGGTTTTCGACCGTTGCGGGAGAACTGGGCTCCGCAGACACCGTCCGCGACCCGCGCGGATTTGCTGTAAAGTTCTACACTGAAGAAGGCAATTACGATATCGTCGGCAACAACACGCCGATCTTTTTCATTCGCGACGCGATCAAATTCCCGGACTTTATCCATACTCAAAAGCGCGATCCGAGAACGCACCTGAAAAATCCGAACGCCGTATGGGATTTCTGGTCCTTATCTCCTGAATCGCTGCACCAGGTTACTTACCTGATGGGCGACCGCGGCATTCCGGCGACGCTGCGTCATATGCACGGTTTCGGCAGCCATACATTCAAATGGGTCAACGAGCAGGGTGAAGCCGTGTGGATCAAGTACCATTTTAAAACAGACCAAGGCGTGAAGAACCTGGATCCGGATCTGGCGGCAAAGCTGGCAGGTGAAAATCCCGACTACCATATTCAGGACCTGCAGCAGGCGATCGAAGCAGGGGACTATCCGTCCTGGACGCTGTATGTTCAGATCATGCCGCTGGAGGACGCAAACACGTACCGGTTCGATCCGTTTGACGTGACGAAGACGTGGTCCCAGAAGGATTATCCGCTAATCGAGGTTGGGAAAATGGTGCTTGACCGGAATCCGGAAAACTATTTTGCCGAAGTGGAGCAGGCCACGTTCTCTCCGGGCAACCTTGTTCCCGGCGTTGAACCGTCCCCGGACAAAATGCTGCAGGGCCGCCTGTTCGCCTATGCGGATGCGCACCGTTACCGTGTAGGGGCGAACCACAACCAGCTGCCGGTCAACCGTCCGAAGGTACCGGTCAACAACTATCAGCGCGACGGATACATGAATTCGGGTACGAACGGCGGCGGATCGGTCTATTACGAACCTAACAGCTTCAACGGACCGAAGGAAGATCCGCATGCCCGGATCACTCCGTTCGAGGTTGACGGCTATGCTGGACAAACGGCGTACGATCACGATGATCACTATACGCAAGCCGGGGACTTGTACCGCTTGATGAGCGAAGAAGAGAAGGCCCGCCTCATCCGGACCATCGTGGAAGCGATGAAGCCGGTGGAGCTGGAGGAAATTAAGCTGCGCCAGATCTCCCATTTCTACAAAGCGGATCCGGATTACGGAACCCGCGTTGCCGAAGGTTTGGGCTTAACCGTCCAAGCGTAAAGCGGCAGCAGCGGTTTTGCCCCTTAAGGGCGGCAGCCGCATGGATCGAGGCGTGCGAACAAATGAAAGGGAGGGTGATCCGGCATGATGCTTCAGCCAAGTGTATGCCCCATGTGCCACCAGCCGATCAAAAATTTGAAGCATACGATCATTTGCGGCTGCGGGAGCAAAATTAAAACCAAAATCAAATTCAAGTAACGCACTGCGGAGCTAATATCCGCGTAGATAAAATATATACCGACGGTTTATTCGCGGAGAAAAGTGAACCAGATAAAAAGAAGCTCACCCGAATCGGAAGGGTGAGCTTCTTTATTGGTTTTTTTATAATGTCTGGGTATTCCCCGACTCCTCCCGCCGTATGCGCAGCTGCGTGCGGCGGCCGAGCAAGAGGCCGACCAGGGACGCCATCATCTGCTGGAAAACCATGCCCAGAACGACGGGAACGGCGACCGGCGCTGGGAAATAGGCGACGGCAAGGACGGCGCCTGCACTGATGTTGCGCATCCCGCCGTTGAAGACGAGGGCGACCTGCTCCGGCTCGCTCCAGCCCATCAGGGCGGAGATCGCGAAGCTCAGCAGGTACCCGGCCGCGGCCAAAAAGACGATGACCGCAGCCATGCCGACCAGCCGGGGGCTGATGTCGGACAGATAGGGAGCGACCACGGAGCCGTTGATCATAATGACCAGCGCCATGGCCAGTTTGGAGAACGGGTTGAGGCGCGGTCCCCAGACCGGAACGATGGCGCCTTTGCTCCATTCGTTCAAGGCCATGCCGAGCAGGGAAGGGACCACGATCATGCCGAACAGGCTGCTGATCATCGGCAGGATGTCCATATGAACGCTCGCTCCAATCAGCAGCGACAGAATGCCCGGAACGGCGAAAGGCGCGATCAGCGTGTCGACCAGGATGATGGACAATGTCAGCGCGATATGGCCCTTGTACAGGCTTACCCATACGAAGCTGCTGACCCCCGTAGGGATGACCGCGGCAAGCACAAGCCCGGTGATCGTATAAGCATCGAGCGGGAATAGAACCTTGCCCGTGCCGAGGGCGACCAGCGGCATGATCACATGCAAAACCAGCAGGCAGGCGAAGAGCGGCAGCGGCCTTTTCATGACACTGAGAAAATCCTTGAAGCTTAAGCTGATGCTTCCGGCAAATGTCATAAATGCAAACAGCCAGGGAGACATGAACGTATACGAAGACAGCAAACCTCCGCATAAGACGCCGATCACGATGCTGGCCGGCGTAATCAAAGGCATGATTCGGTTGAGTCGGGCATTCAGCGATTGCAGCATAAGCAGTCCGTCCTTATATTTTCGTATTCATACATTATACATGGCATGGCAGTATTGAAAAAGGCTGAATCGGCCAGTTGGGCACAGGCGAGCTGTTTGATTTCGGCATCAGGCCCACTGATAAAGGGCATCCCGCGGACAGCGTTCTCTATGAAAATATGGAGCTTCAGCCAACCATGTGATTGGAATTGACCTTGAAATCTATGATAAAATGAAAGATAAACCCATTTGTACGGAGTAAAGGAGCGGCCTATGATATGAGACCCATACAGTTCGTGGCCAAGACGGCCGGCGTGTCCGTTGCGACCGTGTCCCGGGTGCTGAACAACAGCCCCCTCGTCAAGGAATCGACGCGCAAGAAAGTGATGGAAACGATAAAAGCACTGGATTATGAGCCCAATTCCCTCGGCAGGGAATTAAGAAGAGCGGAGACGCGCCGGATTATGGTGCTGACTCCGAGCCTCGTCTTTCCAATTATGGCGGATGTGTATAAGGGCATACAGGATGTAGCTCAGAAGAACGGATATCAGGTGCTGGTCTGCGCCTCCGAGGGTGACCACGATAAGGAAGAAGAACTGCTGCAGATGCTCAAGAAAAAAATCGTCGACGGCGTGATCGTCGTAGTTTCCACCTTGAGCGCGGAGGAGCTGGATCAGCTGGCGAAAGATTACAGCATCGTGCAGTGCTCGGAATATGAGCAGGTGCAGAACGCGTACAGCGTTTCGATCGACAATGAGCAGGCAGCCTTTGAAGCGGTATCCCACCTCCTGTCTTTGGGCCACCGGCGAATTGCCATGGTTAAAGGGGGAAGCGCGAAGAGTTCTTCCACCGCCCGGGAGCAGGGATACCGGCGAGCGCTGGAATCGGCAGGAATCACAGTGCGCCGGGAGTGGATCAGGGAGAGTGACTACGAATACCAAAATGGGTACGACCTTGCCGTCGAATGGCTTCAAGCTGCGGAGCATCCGACCGCCATTTTCTGCTCCAGCGACGCTACAGCCATCGGCTGTGTCAACGGGGCGATATCGCTGGGCAAATCGGTGCCGGATGACGTCGCCGTCGTCGGATTCGACGATACGGTGGAATCGCTGATGAGCCGGCCGCCTATCACGACGGTACGCCAGCCCAAGTATGATCTCGGCCGTGCCGCCATGGAAGCGCTCCTTCAAAGCTTGCGCGGAGAAGCGGGCGAGAACAAGACGATCCTGCTGCCCCATGAAATCGTCATCCGGGAGTCGACGGCAAAGCGGTCCCGCTGACAGGTGAAAAATGGGGGTTGCGCTCTTTAAAGAAATCGCTTACAATATCGCTTAAAGAAACGGTTACCAAGCAGCCGTTTTTTTAAAACCGCAGAAATGTAATGCGTTACATTTCTGGATCCGGATTCGCGCGAATCAAAGGTACCGCTTCTAAAAACCAACCAGTACGGCCAATATCTCTTTTTCATACCTTAAAATGTAACGCATTACATTTTGCCGGAGGAAGGGTGATTTTCCAGATTCACCCGGGGGAAGAAAGCAAACATGTTCATCAGGATAGGAAACCGAGAAACCGCATTGTAAAACACAAAAAGTGGTGATGAGACATGGCTCAAGCGGCGGGAAAGCTTTCCTTAAGCGAAAAAATCAGTTACGGCTTTGGAGACTTGGCGTCCAACTTCGTCTGGGGGATGACGACAAGCTATCTGCTCTATTTTTACACGAATGTGTACGGCCTGGCCGCCACGGCCATCGGCACCTTGTTTCTGATTACAAGAATTCTGGACGCGGTGATCGACCCGGTGATCGGGGTCATGATCGACAAGACCAGCAGCCGGTTCGGCAAGGCGCGGCCGTTCATTCTCTTTTTGACGATCCCGTTCGCCATCTTCAGCGTCTTAACGTTCATTACGCCGGATTGGTCGGAAGGCGGGAAGCTGATTTACGCCTATTTGACCTACCTGATTCTTGGGATCCTGTATTCCGGCGTCAACCTTCCTTACGGCGCACTGATGCCGATGATGACCAAGGATCCGGAGGAGAAAAACCAGCTCAGCAGCTTCCGGATCATGGGGATGGCCATTGGAGCCATCGCGGTATCGGCGCTCACCAACCCGCTGGTGAAATGGATCGGCGGCGGGAACGACCGCTTGGGGTTCCCGGTTACGATGGGCATTTTTACGGTCATCGCCGTCGTGATGTTTTATGTGGTGTTTCTCAAGTGCAAGGAACGGTTCTCGGAGAGCGCCGAGAAAACCAAAGAGTTTAACACGCTCACATCGGCCAAGCATATGTTTGACAATCAGCCTTGGGTGATGATCGCCCTGAACTCCCTCTTCATGTTTCTGCGGATCGGCGTCGTGTTCGGCGTGCTGGTGTATTTCGTACAGTACGTTCTGGGCCAGCCCGAAATGATCCCGCTGTACCTGACGCTCGCGAATGTCGCCAACTTTGCCGGAGGCGCACTCGCCCCGTTTGTACTCAGAAGGGTTGGTAAGCGTAACGGCAGCATCTTGGCCCTGACTGGCGCCGTGCTGCTGTACGGATTGCTGTTTTTCCTGGAAAGCAGTCCGCCATTTCTGTATCTCGTCATTTTCTTTATTGCCAACATTGGCATCGGCATTAACAGTCCGGCCAACTTCTCCATGCTCGCCGATACAGTGGATTACCATGAATGGAAGTTCGGCCACCGGTCCGAAGGCATGCTGTATTCGGCTTACAGCTTCGCCACCAAGTTCGGCATTGCCGTCGGCGGCTCCGTTGTCGCTTATGCGCTTGGTTTCGCCGGATATGATCCCGATGCGGTTACCCCGCAGGCGACCGATATGATCCGGGTCCTGTTCTACCTGGGACCGATCCTGCTCACCATTCTGCAAATCGGTTGTCTGCTGCTGTATAAGCTGGATAAAGAGCATAAGCAGATTGTTCAAGATTTGGACCTGCGCACATCGTCGGTCAAAGCCTAAATTTTATAGAGGAGTGATTCCACATGATTCAAATTCCAGTTGGTCTGCAGCTGTTTTCGGTACGGGAAGCGCTGGCTAAAGATTTCGCCGGGACGCTGCAAAGCATAGCGGATATCGGATACAGAAACATCGAGTTCGCGTTTCATAACATCCGGGAAGACGGCACGTTCGAGGTCGACTACACGGCGGCGGAACTGAAAGCCATGATGGACAAGCTGGGCCTGCAGGTGGTTACGAGCCACGTGGCCTACCATCCGAATCTGGATCTGGATGCGGTCATCCGCTATAACGCGGAGATCGGAAGCAAAGGCATCGTTATGCCGTGCGCCTTTTTCCGTGACCGGGAGGATGCGTTGGAATTGGCCAAATGGCTCAATGCGTCCGGACGCAAGTCCAAAGAAGCCGGCATCCAGTTTTACTTCCATAACCATTTTCATGAGTTTCAGGAGTTTGATGGCCAGACCATTATGGACATTCTGCTGGAGCATACCGATCCGGAGCTGGTTCAGATTGAATTCGACACGTTCTGGGCGCTGCGCGGCGGCGTGGATCCCATTGCTTTTATGGACAAGTACGGCAGCCGGATCGGGCTTCTTCACCAGAAGGACCTTGCCCCGTCGGCCAATCCGGTGAATCTGCTGGAGAAGGTTTCTGGGCATTTAACTGATGAAGTGGTGTTCTCAGCCGCAAACCAGGAGGATTTCACCGAGATCGGCGCAGGCGTCATGGACATTCCGTCGATTCTGAAAAAAGCGGAAGAGCTTGGGACGGTTCAATACATCATCGTGGAACAGGATCAGACCGTAAAAGGCGAGCTGGGCAGCGTTAAGGAAAGCTTCGACAACATCCAGCGGCTGCTGGCACAGTAAGGCAGAACTTCGGATAGACAACCAATCGGGAGGGAACCAGATGACTACTTTGAAAATCGGTATTATCGGTTGCGGCGGGATCGCCAAGGGCAAGCATTTGCCCGCGCTGGCCAAGCAGCGGCACAAGGCGGAAATGACGGCGTTTTGCGACATCGAGCTGGATCGCGCGGAGCTTGCGGCCAAGGAGTATGGAACGGAAGAAGCCAAGGTATATACGGATTACAAGGAGCTGCTCAAGGACCCGTCGATCGACGTGGTGCATGTGCTTACCCCGAACAGCACGCATGCCGTCATTACGGTCGCCGCGCTGGAAGCCGGCAAGCATGTCATGTGCGAAAAACCGATGGCGATGAATACCGCCGAGGCGCAGCAAATGCTGGATGCGGCGAAGCGCACAGGCAAAAAGCTGACAATCGGCTACCAGAACCGGTTCCGTGCGGATTCGAGAGCGCTGTATGCGGCATGTGAACAAGGGGATCTTGGCGAGGTTTATTTTGCAAAGGCGCATGCCATCCGCAGACGCGGCGTTCCGACATGGGGCGTGTTTATGGATATCGAAAAGCAGGGCGGCGGCCCGCTGATCGACATCGGCACGCATGCCTTGGATCTGGCCTTGTGGACGATGGACAATTACAAGCCGAAGCTCGTCGTCGGGTCCGCGTTCCATAAGCTGAAGGATAAGATGGACGGCAACATGTTCGGTCCGTGGAATCCGGAGGAGTTCAAGGTGGAGGATTCGGCCTTTGGCTTCATTAAGATGGAAAATGGAGCGACGATTACGCTGGAAGCTTCGTGGGCGCTGAACATGATCAACGCGAAAGAAGCGCAGGTCACCCTGTGCGGTACCGAGGGCGGGGCCGAAATGTTCGGCGACGCCTGGGATAACAAGGGCACGGTGACTTTTAACCATGCGCGGTATGGGCAGCTGGTCGAAACGAGCACTTCTGTAGGGGGCGGCATCGCCTTTTACGAAGGGGAATCGCTGAACGCCGGCGAGCTGGAGGCGAAGCAGTGGATCGATGCCATTCTGGAAGATCGGGAGCCGCTGGTTAAGCCGGAGCAGGCGCTTGTGGTGACGCAGATTCTCGAGGCCATCTACAAATCGTCGGAAACCGGCAATGCGGTCACGTTGTAATCACCTTTATATATGAAGAGAACTGCCTGTCCCCCGCGATGTGGACAGGCAGTTCTTCGTTTGGGGCAGGGACGTCAGATTAACATGCCTCCGGAAACCTCGATCCGCTGCGCGTTCACCCAGCGGTTGTCTTCGGAGAGGAGGGAAGCAATCATCGGCCCGACGTCATCCGGAAGTCCGGCGCGTCCAAGCGCGGTCATGCCGGCGATCTGCTGATTCAGCTCGGCGTTGTCGCGCACCATGCCGCCGCTGAAGTCGGTCGCGATCGCTCCTGGCGCCACCGTATTGACGGCGATGCGGCGCTCGCCGAGCTCCTTGGCCAGGTACCGGGTAAGCACCTCGACCGCGCCCTTCATCGAGGCATAAGCGGCGCTTCCCGGGATGCTCATGCGCGTCAGCCCCGAGGAGATGTTAACGATGCGCCCGCCATCGTTAATGAGGGGGAGCAGCTTTTGCGTCAGGAAAAAGACGCCTTTGAAGTGGACGTTGTACAGCTGGTCCAGTTCTTCTTCGGTTGTCTGCTCAATGGAGTTGTGATGCGAGGTTCCGGCATTGTTAACCAGGTAATCGAACCGCTTCGCCCCAAGCTCCGCCAAGACTTGGCGGACGTTCTGGGCGAAACCGTCAAAGGAAGAGGTGTCTGCCGTGTTCAGCTGCAGGGCGACAGCCTCTCGCCCCAGATCCCGGACGGACTGGACGACTTGCTGCGCTTCGGCTTCATTGGTGTGATAGGTAAAGATCGAATCGACGCCGCGCTTGGCAAGCTGAAGAATCGTATTGCGGCCCAGACCGCGGCTTCCGCCGGTCACGAGTGCGATTTTTCGATCAGAGGTTTGTACAGTCATTCAAAGGACCTTCTTTCCATTGTTTTTTCCAGCGATCAGGTTTACTAACTAACTGGTTAGTTCATAATATATAACTAACTAACCGGTTTGTCAATGGCTTAAAAATCGTGATATAGTAAATCCTATGCAAAAATACGGGAGGAACCACTATGCGTAACGCCGAAGCGACGAAAGAGAAAATACTGGAGGCGGCCATGGCCGAGTTCTCCGCCTACGGAATTGCCGGCGCCCGGGTGGACCGGATCGCCAAGATGGCGAAGTGCAACAAGAACATGATTTACATTTATTTTGAAAATAAAGAACAGCTTTTCTCGACCGTGCTCGAAATGCATTTGACGAGAGTGTACGAGGAGTTTGCCTTTACTCCGGAAGATCTTCCGGGGTATGCCGCGCGGGTTTTTGATTTTATGATGGCCAATCCCGACCTGATGCGGCTGATGACATGGTTTACGCTGGAGCAGAAGACAGAGCAGCTGGATCAGAGGAAGGAAGCCCATAACCGCAAGATTGCGGAGTTGGCGGAAGCACAGGAGGCCGGGCACATCGGAACGGATTTTTCCCCGGCGTTTCTTCTGACCAGCATCATGGTTCTGGCCACGGCCTGGATGCCGACCAATCCGTTTGGTCCATCGATTGATCCGGCTAGTAGCGGCAAAACCGATGAGCTGCGGGAAGCGATCATGAGGGCGGTCGGACTTTTGGCAGGCGAAACTGCATCTAAAGAAAATCGCTGATCCAGATAAAAAAGGGAACCCTCATTAGATATGTCTGAAAAGGGAGGTTTATGGATGAATATCATGGCAGACTGCGTGCAGGGCTATAAGGAGAGGAAAATATCCTATACATTATTCTCTAAAGCAGAATCCAACTCCAGCGGCTTGGCGATCATTTTTCCGGGACAGGGGTACACCGCACAAGCACCTCTTTTGTACTATTCCATGGGGATTTATCTGAACCAAAACTACGACGTGCTGCAGGTGAACTATCAGTATAACGATCACTTCTACCGGGAATTCAGCTTTGATGAGATGGCCGAAGCGATCCGCATCGATGTCGGCGCCGTAATCGACCGTGTGCTGCAGAACGCATCCTACGACGACTACATTCTGATCGGCAAGTCCATTGGAACGATTGCGCTTGGGTTTGAGGTGCAGCGTGATCTGTTCCGAAAGGCCAAGGTCATCTGGTTTACACCCCTGCTGGGCAGAGATTTCGTCTGGAACGCGATGATGCACAGTAAGCAGAGAAGCCTATGCTTCATCGGCGACAACGACAGCTGCTATATCGAGGAGAGATTTCAGCAGCTTCGGGCAAATCCGAATCTGCTGCTGCGCTTGATCCCCGGCGTGAATCACGGCCTGGAATACGAAACCGATCTTTTTGCGTCGATGGACGTGTTACAACAGGTGATGAAGGAAGTCGAAGCATTTTAGTTCGGTATTTCGTTCAAGCCCGCTCTTGGAGCGGGTTTTTTGTTTGCTTAAAAAAGTAGCTTGCACCTGACGCGGCGTCACCTTTTATAATGGGCCTACCGGTAAAAAATAGGCGCCTAAAAAATTGAGCCTGTAGGAGGACATTGGCATGACGATCGGTAAGAACGAAATTATATCCACACGGGCGTTCGACGCACCGCAGCACCTTGTGTATCAGGCCTGGACGACCCCGGATTTATTGGCCTGCTGGTGGGGGCCACACGGGTTCACGAATACGTTCCATGAAATCGACATCACGCCGGGCGGAGCCTGGAAATTCACGATGCACGGACCGGATGGCCGGGATTATCCAAACGAGAGCGTTTTTGTAGAAATTGTCCCTATGGAGCGGGTTGTCCTGGAACATCTATCCGAGCCCCAGTTCCGCGTTACGGCGACGTTTGAAGAAGAAGAGGGCCGGACTAAAGTTGTTTTTCGCCAGACGTTCAAAAAGAAAAAGCAGTTTGAGCAGATCAAACAAATGTGCATCAACGGCAACGAGGAAAATTTCGACCGGTTCGGCCAACTGCTGGAGGAAATGAAGTCCGGCACCGCGAGTTAAGCGCAGCTTAAGGGGAGCGGGATGTGACAGTCAAGGCAGGTGGCATTCACGATGTTACTGCCGTAATAAAAAAGGCCCAGGGGCATGATCCTCTGGGCCTATGTACGTTGATATCAAATGGCAAATACATGACGTCCGATATTTACGGTACGGGCGCGCGTCCAAATCCACTTGTTCGTTGCCGTTTTCGGGTTATAGTAGTAGAGCGAGTTATGGGTCGGGTCCCATCCGCGCACGGCGTCGATGGCGGCACGGTAGGCGGTCCGGTTCGGCTTCATGCCGTACTGGCCGTCGCTGACGGCGGTGAATGCGTTCTTCTGAAAAACGACGCCTTGAATCGTGTCCGGGAACTCGTCCGACTGAATCCGGTTCATGATGACGGCACCGACGGCTACCTGTCCTTTATAGGACTCGCCGCGGGCTTCTGCGTAAATGATTTTCGCCATGATCTCCATATCGTTTTTGCTTAAGGTGTACTTCCGGAGCTGTCTCCACGTAGCGGGACCGACCGTGCCATCCGCAACGGCGCCGTACTCCCTCTGGAATTCCTTGACGCTGGCTTCCGTGCCGGGGCCGTATTTTCCGTCAAGCGTACCGTCATAGAGACCGAGCACCTGCAGCCGGTACTGTAAATCAGATACTTTGGGATCCTCGCTCCCTAATTTAAGGACGGGAGCTGCTTCGGCATGATCAGCCTTCCACGCGAAGCTTTGAATGACTAAGAGGACGACGAGGATCGAGGTAACTGCCCATTTTTTGGTTGTCATCGAAATCATCTCCTTCACGAGGCATTATAACGGGAGGAGGACGGACAAGGCAAAGCCATAAACTGGAAAATATGTGGTAAAACCTTGGGGCTCTAAGCGAAATTTTGGAAAATCGGCGGGGTTAAAATGATGGTGTGGGTTCGTTTTTTTACACGTTACGCATTTGGAACTAATGAATTCGAAGCCGCGGGATGCTATAATTGAACAAATATGAAAGCGTTTTACTAGGGCGGCAGACAGGATCTTTAGGAGCCTTACATAAGGAGTGCAAGAACGGATGGGGAAACGGAATTGGTTTTACCGCCAGCTTTTTTCATATATGCCGGCTTTTTTAATCGTCATTTCGTTTATTTTTTTCGTCTTCTTTCAAATGCTGGGGGATCAGAGCCGGAAGGAAGCCGTAAAAGCCAATGAGACGCTGATGCTGCAGGCGATGAGCTCCATTGACTCTTCCCTGAAAACGATCGAGCAGATGCTGATGACGGAACTGCTCAACAACCCGGACTTATCCACCTTCTACAAAAGCGGAACCGAAAACGACTACTATCTGAACATTCGGATCGTCAAGTTTATGAATAACTTCAGAAATGCCTATCCCTTGGTGGATTCCATATATCTCGTCCGGTCCAGCGACGGATTTGTTCTGAGCAATGCGACCAGTTCCGGCCTGGAAGACTATCCGGATGCGCCTTTCATCAAGCCGTATATCGAGCAGGTGAAGAAGGATGAGGGCTGGAGCGGCATCCGGGATTTCGAGGAGTTCAGCATCAAAGGGCCGAAGCGGGTCGTGAGCCTTGCGCTGAAAGCGCCTTTCCTGAAGACCGGGCAGGGATTCCTGGTCGTGAACGTAACGGCGGATGGGCTGAGCCAGTTGATCGAAAGTATGTACAGCCGGGATGTCAGCTACATCCATATCATCGACAAATCGGGGGCAGACGTGCTTCCAAACGGTAAATCGGAGCAGGAGCGCAGCATTGTGTCGAGCGCGATTTCGCCCGTGACCGGCTGGGATTACCAAAGCGGACTGATTAACGGAAAATGGGTGGACGTAGCCAGCCAGCTCTATAACGTCTGGTTCATCCTTGGTATCGTCATGATCGCCGCAGGCGGCTTATGGATTGTCTATGCCGCACGAAAAAATTACAAGCCGATCGAAAGGATCGTCACCCAGGTTCAGAAGTTATCCCAGACGAAGGCGGCGGCCCTGATGCAGGGCAGCGGCCAGGACGAGTTTACCTTTTTGCAGTCCGCCATTAACCAGATGCTGGAGCAGTCCAACACCTATCAGCGCCAGTTCCGGGAGGATCTGCACGTCAAGAAGGCGTATTTGTTCCAGCAGCTGGTTGAAGGACAGCATCTTCCGAAATCCGAAGAATGGGAAGCCCTGCGGGACACGATGCAGCTCAACGATCTCGACATGCCGCAGGTCGTGTGCGTCGTAGAAATCGACAAGTTTGCTTCGTTCTGCAGCCAGTTCACCCAAGAGGACCAGTACTTGATGAAGTTCGCCCTGAAGAGCGTCATCCAGGAAACCGCCCAGGAGCACGGGGGGATCGTGTGGACGGAATGGATTTCCGGCGACGGGCTCGGGGTGCTGGTGCAGATCGAAGAGACGGACGATCCCCGCGGCCGGGTCACGGATATGCTGGACCATGCAAGAAAATGGGTGCAGGAGCATTTGAAGCTTACCGTAACGATAGGTGCGGGAGCGGTGGCCCGGTGCCCGGCCGAAATTCCGGAATCTTACGCCCAAGCCCATCAGGCTCTGAAATATAAAATGGTTCTCGGCAGCAACCGGATCATTTTCTATGATTCGCTGGCCAAAGAGGATCAGGGAGCCATGTTCGACTATTTTCAGCTGGTCCACTCGATCGCCCAATCGTTCCGGCTCGGCAAGCCGGACTGGAAGGATAAGTACGGCCAATTGATTCAAGGCATCGGGCAGCATCTGCTGAGCCGCGACCATATCGTCAGCCTGGCGGATTATTTGATCTATTCCATCGGGCGGGAAATGGGCAAAATGACGAAGGAATATCAGGAGCTGTGGGAGGAGACCGGGCACCGTCCCCTGCAGCAGGCGCTGCATGCGTCCGATACCTTTGAGCAGGTGGAAGAGAGCTTCATGAAGACGCTGGAACGGTGTTATGAACAGCTGCTGCAAATTCAGGTCACCCGGAATCATTCGGATACGATCCGCAAGGTCCGCGAAACGATGGAGCGGGAATTCGCCAATCCGGATTTGTCGCTTGATTTTCTCAGTGAACGGTTCGATCTTCCCTCCAAAACGCTCAGCAAATTGTTCAAGGAGGAAACCGGGCAGAAGTTCGTGGACTATTTGATCGAGCTTCGGGTCGGCCGCGCGCGGACACTGCTTGAGAATACGGACCATGCCGTGCAGGAAATCGCCGAAGAGGTCGGATATTTGAATGTCATTTCGTTTGGTCGGATGTTTAAAAAAATCGTGGGCCTGTCGCCGGGGGAATACCGTGAACACATCACCCGGACAGAGCGGGATTCAGCCGCTCTCTGACAGGCCTTGCGCCGGTTCCTCAAGGTGCCGTATCCCGCCGGGACAGATCCCTGCGGGATTTTTTGTGGGTATGGACCAGGCTGGAAAGAAAAAAGTTGTACGGAGAAAAAGGTTTAACCCTTCAGTTTTTTTCGATTGGACCGCCGATTCAGCAGGGACGCGGAAATAAGTTGACCGGGCGAAAGTTGTATATTGAACGCATCCGTGCCGTGCCGATAACATGAAGGCAACTCAAGCGCAAAGGAGAGTCGGCAGGTATGGAAGCAACTCGCAGCAAGGCGGCTTCGCCGCATCCCCCCGGATTAGCCGCCCGCCGGAAAAGGGCGGGGTCACAGGCCGGCCGGAAAATCAGGAAGCACTGGCAGTTTTATTTGCTCGTCTTCTTCCCTCTGCTTTATATCGTCATTTTCAAGTACGTGCCTATGTTCGGCGTCATCATCGCATTTAAGGAGTACAACGTCGTACAGGGCATCCTCGGCAGCCCGTGGGCCGGGCTGAAGTACTTCAAGCAGCTGTTCGATACCCCGTTCTTCTGGCAGTACTTTAAGAACACGCTCGAAATTTCGCTGTACGGCATGGCCATCGGATTTCCGGCGCCGATCATTCTGGCGCTGGCGCTGAACGAAATTCGCAACGGCTTGTTCAAGAAATCGGTTCAAATGATTACCTATGCGCCTTACTTCATATCGACGGTCGTGATCGTCTCGATTCTGATCGTCAACTTATCGCCGAATGTCGGGCTCCTCAGCAACATCTTCAGGTCGCTCGGGATGGAGCCGATCGATTTTATGGGCAAGGCGGGGTACTTCAAAACGATTTACGTCCTCTCGGATGTGTGGCAGTTCACCGGCTACGGGGCCATCATTTATATCGCGGCGCTGTCCGGGGTCAATCCCGATTTATACGAGGCTGCCAAGGTAGACGGAGCTTCCCGGTTTCAGAAAATTGTCCATATCGACCTTCCCAGCCTCGTTCCGGTTATCGTCATTATGCTGATTCTGAACCTGGGTCAGATCATGGGACTGGGCTTCGAGAAGATCTACTTAATGCAAAATCCGCTGAACCTGAACACGTCGGAGGTCATTTCGACTTACGTATACAAGATCGGCTTGCTGGGCGCCAATTTCAGCTTCTCGGCCGCGATCGGGCTGTTCAACTCGGTCATTAACTTTGTGCTGCTGATCCTTGTCAATTTCATCGCCAAAAAGATCTCGTCCAACAGTTTATGGTAGGAGGTGCGAAAAGCGTGCAATCAACGAAAATACGCGAAGCGGTAGCGGACCGGCTGTTTCTGGGCATCGTCTACCTGTTTTTATCGCTGGTGCTGATTGTCATTTTATTTCCATTGCTGCATGTGCTGAGCGCATCTTTCAGCTCACCGGCGGCGGTGACGTCCGGGAAGGTGTGGCTCTGGCCCGTGAATTTCAGCCTGGTCGGCTACAAGGCGGTATTCCAAAATTCTGATATTTTGATCGGATTCGGCAATTCGCTCTTTTATTCGGTCGTGGGTACGCTCATTAACGTTTCGTTCACGGTGATGCTGGCCTATCCGCTGGCCCGCAAAACGTTTTACGGCCGCGGGCTGATTATGGTGCTGATCGTGTTTACGATGTTTTTCGACGGCGGGCTGATTCCGAACTATCTGCTCGTCAAATCCTTGGGTATGGTCAATACGAGATGGGCTATGATCATCCCCGGCGCGCTGGCCGTATTTCAGGTCATTATCGCCAGGACGTTCTTCCAGTCGCTTCCCGACGAGCTGGCCGAGGCCGCTGAAATGGACGGGTGCAGCGACATGAGATTTTTTCTGCAGGTCGTACTGCCGTTATCCAAGCCCATCCTTGCGGTATTGTTCCTGATGTATGCCATCGGGCATTGGAACGCTTACTTTAATGCACTCATTTACCTGAAAGACAACAGCATGTTCCCTCTGCAAATCTTCCTGCGGAACATTCTCATCCTGAACTCGGAAAATTCCGACATGATGACCAATGTGAACAGCCTGCTCGTGCAGCAGGGGCTGAAGGATTTGCTGAAATATTCGCTTATCGTCGTCTCCAGCGCGCCGGTGCTGATCATTTATCCGTTTGTCCAGAAGCATTTTGTTAAAGGAGTCATGATCGGATCGCTGAAGGGATGAAGGCGGTGAACGGAATTTCGTAAGGGGGGTGTGACCGGGTTAACGCTGCAGGATGTTTTGAAGTGGTCATTTGTAAGGGGGCATGGATATGAGCCATTCAACCAAAGGAGGAGTTTCTTTGAAAAAACGGGCATTTATCGGCTTAAGTGTGTTGTTGGTATTATCCCTTCTGCTGTCGGCATGCGGAGGCTCCAAGCAGGAGCAGAATGACGCAGGGGCTGCCGCCTCGGATCCCAGTAAACCGGTGGAGCTGTCGGTATTCGCTCCGCAGCAGGCGGGGATCGAAAACATGGACGTCAACAAGTTCTCCAAGTACATCGAGGACAAGCTCGGCATCAAGTTTAATTGGAGCACGGTGCCGGACGCCGGCTTCAGCGACAAAAAGCTGCTGCTTCTGGCGAGCGGCGACTACCCGGCCGTCATTATGAACGCGGGGATATCCAAAGCGGACCAGATCAAATACGGCCAGCAGGGAGCCTTCATCCCGCTGAACGATCTGATCGACCAGTACGCCCCCAACATTAAAAAGGCGATGGAAGACGTGTCTTACCTGAAGCAGGGCATGGTCGCCCCGGACGGCAAAATTTACGCGCTGCCGAAGCTGAACGAATGTCTGCACTGCACCTATGGGCAGCGGATGTGGATCAATACTTCCTGGCTGGAGAAGCTGGGCCTGTCGATGCCGACGACGACCGATGAGTTTTACAACGTACTAAAAGCCTTTAAGGAGAAAGACCCGAACGGCAACGGCAAAGCCGACGAGATTCCGTTCACCACCTCGTCCGATGGCGTGTGGGGAGGCGGCGTGGATTCGTTCCTGATGAACGCTTTTATTTATGACAACACCTCGGATTACTTAAGCATCAAAGACGGCCAGGTCATCTATTCACCGGCGCAGCCCGAATGGAAGGAAGGCCTGAAGTATTTACGGAAGCTGTTTGCCGAAGGCTTGATGGATAAAGCCGTTTTTACGCAGAACAACGATGCTGTGAAGCAGCTGGCCAACAAGCCGGACGCCGCCGTGGGCACCGTAGGTTACGCTCTGCTTAGCAGTGCCTTCAGCGTGGACGACTCGAACCCGAGACATAAGGATTACGACGTCGTTCCGCCGCTGAAAGGACCAAATGGAGTCCAGCTGACAGGCTACAGCATTGGCGCGGGCGACGGATCGTTTGTGATCACGAACAAGGCGACGAAAGAGGAGCAGGTCGCTGCCATCAAACTGGCGGATTATCTCTGGTCCGAAGAGGGAACGGTCATGACCTCATGGGGCTTTGAAGGTGAAGGCTGGAAAAAAGCCGACAGCGGCAAGCTGGATTACAACGGCAAACCGGCGAAGTATGAAGTGGTTCCGAAGGCTCCGTCCGCGAACGGGGAAACGACGCTGGACAATTTCTGGTGGCAGCTCGGTACGATGCAAATGCTTAACTCCATCCGCGAATCCTTTGCCGCCCCAAGTGATCCGCTGGGCAACGGTGCCTATGAATACCGCTTATGGCTGGCCGCCAAAAAATACGAGCCTTTCGCCAAGCCGGAAGTCGTCTATCCTGCGGATACGTTCATTGATCCGGCGGACGCCATGACGGTTGCGCAAATGCAGAAGTCGCTGACCGATTATGTGAAATCGAGCCTGGCGCAGTTCGTGACGGGCAACAAAGACATCGACAAGGATTGGGACAGCTACATCGCCGGCTTCAAGGGATTGCAGCTGGATCAATACTTGGCGATCTACCAAAAAGCGTTAAAGAAATAAGGGAGAGCAGCCGGATATCTGAGGTGTAAAGCAGGTATCCGGCTTTTACAAGGAGAACAACAAGGTATGCATACCTGTAATCAAAACCAGGATGGAGGGCATTTCATGATGGTAACGACCGAAAGGATCCGCTACGCCGCACAGGTTCAGCCGACCGAACGGCAGCTGGCCGTGCAGGAGATGGAGTTCTACGCGTTCATTCATTTTACGGTCAATACGTTTACGGACCGGGAGTGGGGGGACGGGAAGGAGGATCCGGGTATCTTTAATCCGGTGGAGCTGGATGCCGGCCAATGGGTGGCGGCAATCAAGTCAGCCGGGATGAAGGGGCTGATTCTGACGTGCAAGCACCACGACGGTTTCTGCCTCTGGCCGAGCCGGTATACGGAGCACTCGGTCAAGAACAGCCCGTGGAAGGACGGGCAGGGCGATGTGGTCCGGGAAGTGTCGGAGGCGTGCCGGAGGGAAGGGATCCGCTTTGGCATTTACCTGTCCCCCTGGGACCGGCATGAGCCTACATACGGCGATTCGCCGGCGTATAACGAATATTTTACCAATCAGCTGAGGGAGCTGCTGACCGGTTACGGCGACGTGTTCTGCGTCTGGTTCGACGGCGCCTGCGGCGAAGGGCCGAACGGCAAGCGCCAGGTGTACGACTGGGACGCTTACTACGCGCTGATCCGCGAGCTGCAGCCGGATGCGGCGATTTCGGTCTGCGGTCCGGACATCCGCTGGTGCGGCAACGAAGCCGGCCACTGCCGGGAATCGGAGTGGAGCGTCGTGCCTGCGTCGCTGCGGGATAACGAGAAGATCCAGGCGAAATCGCAGCAGGAGGACGATCCGGCGTTTGCCCGGAGCTACCGGTCGGAGGACGAGGACCTGGGCAGCCGGGCGGTCATCGAGCACGAGCAGGATCTGGTCTGGTACCCGGCGGAGGTCAACACGTCGATCCGTCCGGGCTGGTTCTACCACGCCTCCGAAGATGACAAGGTCAAATCGCTGGATGAGCTGATGAACGTATATTATGGATCGGTCGGCGGCAATGCGACGTTCCTTCTTAACCTTCCGCCGGACCGGCGCGGCCTCATTCATGAGCGGGACGTCCTGCGCCTGCAGGAGCTGGGGGACCGGATCCGCAGCACGTTTGGCACCGACTTGGCTGCAGGGGCCGCGGTGGAGGCATCCGTCCAGGCAGAAGACCATCAAGCAGACCATGTTCTTGACGGACAACCGGACACGTACTGGGCGCCGCCCGAAGGCACGGAGCAGGCTTCGCTCACGCTGGATCTGCAGAGGGAGACCGCCTTTGACCACATCGTGCTGCAGGAATACCGGTACAGCCAGCGGGTCGAGCGCTTTGAACTCGAGTATCTGGATGGGGACACGTGGAAAACAGCTTATGCGGGTACGGTTATCGGCCACAAGCGGATCTGCCGTTTTCCCGCCGTCAAGAGCCGTTATATCCGGCTTCAAATCCGGGAGTCCCGGTGGTGTCCGCAGATTTCCTCCATTCGGATTTATCTGCAGCCATAGAGCGGAACAATTATAGTTTCTTTTCAATCGTATACTATGAACTGATTAAACTCCTCGCTGAGGCGGCCCGTATAGGGTCTGTCCATCGGGGAGTTTTTTTGCGGTTATCCGACATTCCCGCCTCAGTATAATGTTAATGAACTTCGAACCAACAATTTCAAATCATGGAAGGTGGGATATTCGTATTGGATAGATCTTCACTGTACACCGATCTCGTAACGTACCCTTCCGGATGGAAAATGGGCACGCATGTGCATCCCCATTTCGAAATCTGCGTGGTCACTTTCGGACGAGGTGTGTTCTATGCTGAAGACCAGGTTTTTTCGATTCAGGAGGGGGACGTCATCCTGATCACCCCCGGCGTACCCCACGACTACAGCTCCGTTACACCGATCCGCTTCGCCGTCCTGCAGGTTGACCATTTGTCGCATGAGCTCGAACGGTTATTTTTTCAAATGACAAATGAAGAATCGCTGCACCTGTTTCCCCTGGCCCATTATGCATTGGAGCGCTTTGAGAAGTTGTTCAGCGTGTGGCTCCACATGACGTCCGTCCGCCCGAATCAGCTGTTTAACCGGTTGTTAAAAACATGGGTCGAGTTATTTATGCTGTTTTTATTGGACCGCATCGAACAACAGGATTCCAGAATTACCTTGGACGCCATTGCCGAGTATATCCGCACCAACCTGGACAAAGAAATGAGGGTGACCGATCTGGCGCGGATGATCCGCATGTCGGAGAGCGGGCTGCGCTCCTGTTTCAAAAAGACTTACGGTCTCTCACCCAAGCAATATCTGCAGCAGTACCGGATGTCCGAGGCCAAAATGCTGCTTACCTTCTCCGACAAGACGGTTCAGCAAATCGCGAGCGGGGTCGGATTCCCCAATATTCATGCATTCTCCGCCTGGTTTCAAAAACAGACGGGGATGTCTCCCACCGCCTGGAGGAAAGAGCAGCGAAGAAGGGGCGGGTGAGAAGTCGAAGGCTGTCTTCGGAAAATGTTCAGCGATAATCGTAAAACTTGTGAAGTTTTTTATAAATACAGCGAAGGCGTCCCTTTATAAAATAGGCTTGCACGTTTAAGAAAACGCTGTCAAAGGAGGGGGGATCTGCTAAATCCGCAAAAATCGGCTAGGAGGTGTCTGCTTGTCCCGTTCAAGTGCAGAGGTTGGGCCGTCTGTTCAGGCCCGTTCGTCCAAGGGAACCATGAGCAAAATCGCAAAAGTGAATCTTCGGAACGGTCTGCTGTTCGTTTTACCCTGGCTGGCAGGGTTTGCCGCCTTTTCACTGCTGCCGTTTCTGCTATCCCTGTACTACAGCTTTACGACCTACGATGTGGTCAGTTCGCCCGTATGGGTAGGGTTGGATAATTTTGTGCAGTTATTCAAAGACCCGTTATTCTGGAAATCGATTACCAACACGATGTACTATACGTTATTTTCGGTTCCGCTCAGCATCGTCTTCGGCGTGGCGCTGGCGCTGCTGCTGAACATGAAGGTCAAAGGAATGGCTTTGTACCGGACGATTTTTTACCTGCCCAGCATCGTTCCAGTTGTGGCCTCTTCCGTACTGTGGCTGTGGCTGTTCGACCCGCAGTTCGGACTCATCAACGGTCTGCTGGATGCCATCGGCGTTGCGGGTCCCGGGTGGCTGGTCGACCCGGCATGGTCGAAACCTGCCCTGATCGTGATGGGGCTGTGGGGCGTCGGCGGCGCGATGATCATCTACCTCGCAGGGCTGCAGGATATTCCGCAGGAAATGTACGAGTCGGCGCAGATCGACGGGGCGGTATGGTGGCAAAAAATCGTCTATATTACGCTGCCGATGCTGAGTCCGGTCATTTTCTTCAATTTAATTATGGGCCTGATCGGTTCCTTTCAGTATTTTACGCAGGCCTACATTATTACGTCCGGCGGACCCAACGATTCTACGCTGTTCTATTCGCTGTATCTGTACAAGAACGCCTTTTCTTACTTCCATATGGGGTATGCCTCGGCTATGGCATGGATTTTGTTCCTGCTGATTATGGCCGTCACGCTGCTGGTATTTAAGAGCTCGGCACGCTGGGTTTTCTATGGCGGGGAAAGGTAAAACGATATCGGAGGTGCATGGAATGAAGTCAACGCTCAAACCGTTATTATCGATAGTGCTGATCATGCTGATGCTTGCCGGCCTAATAGCATGTTCCTCACCGGGTACTCCGGCGGCCGGGCAGGACGGCAAGAAGGAAGATACGTCCGCCCCGTCTTCCGACTCCGGGAAGAAAGGCGACGGAAAAGCCGTAGAAGTTACATATTGGCATATGTGGACGAGTGACTGGAAGAAGCTAATCGACAGCCTGGTCGATGAGTTCAATCAGACGCATCCCGGCATTCACGTGACCGCGCTCTCCATTACCGGCGATGCCAACGCCAAATTTTTGACGGCACAGGCCGGCGGGGATCCGCCCGACGTCATGACGCAGTGGAACCAGATCATTCCCTCGTGGGCGGAAAAGGGAGCCATCGCTTCACTGGACCCGTACATCCAGGCCGACGCGCCGGATTTGGGCGAGTGGATGTACCCTACGGTAAAGGAAATCGGAACTTACAAGGGAAAAATGTATGCGATCCCATTTTCGATGAATACGCTGGCGATGTATTACAACAAGGATATTTTGAAAGAGGAAGGGTTCGATCCGGAAAAACCGCCCACCACGATCCAGGAGCTGGATGCAATGCAGGACAAATTGTGGAAACTGGATAAACGCGGATTCATCCAGCGGGTCGGCTATATGCCGAGCGGGCTTACCCAGTGGAGCACCGCTTTCGGCGGAAAATGGGCGGATGAGGATGGCAAGCCGACGGCAACCGATCCGAACAACCTTGCCACATTGGAATGGTTTCAGTCTTACGCGAAAAAATACGATCCGACCAAAGTCGCCGCTTTTAACAAAAGCATGTCTTCCAACGTGAACTCGGCGTGGTCTTTCCTCAGCGGCAAGCAGGTGTTCGCGATGGACGGCATGTGGAGGCTGGAGGACCTGAAAAATTATGCACCGGACCTTCAGTACGGCGTCATGACGCTGCCCTACCCGGAAGGAACCGGAAAACCGGACGCGACCTGGGTCAATGGAAACTTTAACATTATTCCGGAAAAAGCCAAGCATCCGAAAGAGGCGTGGGAATTCATCCTGTGGCTGACCGGCTACCATAACGAAGATTGGGCGGCGCAAATGCTGACCAAAGGCGGATGGATCCCGCCATCGCCAAAGATTACAGAGAAGCAGGCTTACCAGGACTTTATGAATGAAATTCCGGCCAGAAAAACGTTCGTCGATCTGCTCGGCAGCCCCAACGCGAAGATCACACCTGTCATTCCGGTGCAGCAGTATTATTGGGATCGGGCGGCAAAAGCCGAAGAGTCCGTCATGACGGGTAACAAAGATCCGAAGCAGGCCTTGGAAACCTTGCAGAAGGAAGTCGAAGAAGAGATCGCCAAAGCCGGAGGCAAATAACGGATAAGGGCAGGGAGGAAAGGGATCCATTTCGGTTACCCCTTCCTCCTGCCGCCATAACCGTGAAAGGAGAGGCCCGAGATGCTTGAAATCAACGCAAAGCAAACCACGAAATTAAGCAGAACAAAGAAAGGCGTGTTTCAACAGCTGATCGCCCATGTTTGCTTGATCTTGCTGGGTATCACCTTTCTTTTTCCTTTTGTTTGGATGCTGTCCACCGCGCTCAAACCAGAGGCGCAAATTTTCAAATGGCCGCCGGAGTGGATTCCGGATCAGTTCCTGTGGTCGAACTTTCCGGAGGCGCTTACGTTTGTCCCGTTCGGTACTTACGTCCTCAATACGTTAACGATTTGCATATGGACAATGGTCGGCACCTGCGTTTCCTCCGCCCTCGTGGCTTACGGGTTTGCCAAAATCCAATGGCCGGGACGGAACGTACTGTTCATGATTATGCTCAGCACGATGATGCTGCCTTCCCAGGTCACGATGATTCCGATTTTCGTCATTTTCAAAAAGATCGGCTGGGTGGGAAGCTACAAACCGCTCATTATCCCGGCATTTTTAGGCGGTGCGTTTTTTATTTTTCTGCTGAGGCAGTTTTTTCTGACGATTCCGCAGGAACTATCCGAGGCAGCCAAGATCGACGGCTGTTCGGAATTTCGGACCTTCTGGCAGATCATTCTCCCGCTTGCCCGTCCGGCATTCGCCACAGTGGCGCTATTTACGTTCATGAACAACTGGAATGACTTCATGGGACCGTTAATTTATTTGAGCGACGAGAAAATGTACACCGTATCGCTTGGGTTACAGCAGTTTATCGGTCAATACGGCACGCGCTGGGGGATGCTGATGGCGGCTTCCACCGTAGCGACGCTGCCTATAATCATTTTGTTCTTTTTTGCCCAAAAGACCTTTATTCAGGGGATTTCGACGACGGGCATCAAAGGCTGACAGCTGACCGGCCGGGATTCTGGCCGCATGCAGCTTGATCAAAGGGAGGAATTCGGCAGTGAAGAAGATCGTATTTATCGGGGCAGGCAGTCTCGTGTTCACGAAAAACCTCGTTCGCGACCTGCTTACGTTCCCTGCGCTCGCTGACAGCATCATCGCTTTGGTTGACATTGACGAGGAGCGCCTCGGATTTGCGAAGAAGACGGTGGAGAAAATCATTTCGGCCGGAGGCTATCCGGCGAAAGTCGAGGCGCATACCGACAGGACCAGAGCGCTCGACGGGGCGGACGGGGTCGTCTGCACGATCTTGGCTGGAAGCCTGGACGTATGGCGGAAAGACATCGAGATTCCGAAACAATACGGCGTGGACATTAATGTCGGAGATACGCGCGGGCCATCCGGTATATTCAGGGCGCTCCGCACGATTCCGGTGATGCTGGACATTTGCCGCGATATCGAGCGGTACTGTCCGCAGGCGGTATTTCTGAATTATACGAATCCGATGGCGATGCTGTGCAGGGCGATGCAGAGCGAAACGAACGTGACCGTGACAGGTCTGTGCCACAGCGTGCAGGGAACGGCATCGATGCTGGCCAGGTGGATCGGGGCGCCTAAAGAAGAGATCACGTATCTCTGCGCAGGCATCAATCATCAGGCGTTCTACCTGGATTTTCGCTGGAACGGCCAAGACGCGTATCCGCTCATCCGGGAGGCGATGAATCATCCGGACATTTACAACGAGGAGCAGGTCAGAAATGAAATGTTCCTACACCTGGATTATTACGTCACGGAATCCAGCGGCCATAACTCTGAATACAATGCCTGGTTCCGAAAGCGGCCGGATTTGATTGAAAAGTACTGTACGAACGGCACGGGCTGGAATCCCGGTGAATACGCGTATATTATCAAAGGCTACGAACAGAGGCAGGGCAGCTGGAAGGAACAGATGCGGCGCTGGATGGAAGAGCCCGTCGATTTAAAACGGGGCGAAGAGTACGCCGCGTATATCTTTAACGCTACGATCGGGGACGGTACCCTGTTTAAATTTAACGGCAACGTCCGTAATTATGGCCTGATCGATAATTTGCCGGACGGCTGCTGCGTTGAGGTCCCGGTATTGGCTTCGAAAAGAGGGCTGGAGCCGATTCATGTGGGAGCCCTGCCCGATCAGCTGGCGGCCCTGACCAATATAAGCGCACGCTGCGAAGAGATGGCTGTGGAAGGCGCGCTTACGGGCGATCCGCGGAAAGTATTCCATGCGGTATGCTTCGATCCGCTGACTTCCGCGGTCCTCAGCCTGGCTGAGATCAAATCGATGGTTGATGAGATGTTTGAAGCCAATCGCGAATATTTGCCGCAGTTTAAACATTTCAAATCATAGCTTATCGTTTCCTGGATGAAACTTTTTCCATCCTGAATTCGTTTAACAGGGTGGAGGCGATCATACAAGATGAAACTTAATCGAAAAATTGGATTTACACTAGCAACCGGTTTGATGGGAGCAAGCCTGCTGGCTGCTGCGGCCGGAGCGGCTCCGGCGGGGAGCGTGACTGTTCCGGCGCAGGTGCCGGCACAAACGGTAGAGAAGGTCGTCGTGACCGACGCGACCAAGATCAGCAAGCTGAACCATACCAGCGTCACGCCATTAATCATAGAAGCCGAAAAGCGGTATTTTTATGCCCTGGGCGGCGGCAAGGGATTAGGGGACCCATTCAAGGTGGATGGCCGGGAGTACCGGTACTTGTCCGATGATATCGGAACCCGGGAGAAGCTGATGAACTATTTGAAGTCCGTATATACGGAAAAGGCAGCGGCCTATTTTGTGGACAAATATTTCATTTCTCATGATGGTCGTTTGGCCCAGCTGAACGCCGACGGCGGCAACATTCTGGAATTCGACAAGGCGACGGCCAAACTGCTCAGCATGACGGATACGCAGCGCGTGTATAAGCTGAGCGTTCCTTACCCGGAGCATCTTCAGGGTCCGGCATACGTGACGGTCAAGTTTGAGAAAGTCGGGCAATTTTGGAGAGTGGGCACCGCCCCGCATGCGATTTTCTAGTAGGATCCCTGCTTTCGAGGTTCCATATGCATTGAGGGAAGAGGAAACAGACGAAGACCCTGCCGGGCGCCGGCGGGGTCTTTATTTAAGAGATCAGAAAGTATAAGTTTAGGAGCTTCTGCTTCCTGATCTCGCAAGAAAAACCTCCTCTAGAATCGGTCTGTCTTCTTTGAAGGTACGTCGATAGACGTTTTTCTTAAGAGAGCAGAAAGTATAGGATTCGGAGCCTCCGCTTCCGGATCTCGCAAGAAAAACTTCAGCTAAACGCGGTCTGTCTTCTTTGAAGGTACGTCGATAGACGTTTTTCTTATCAAAAAACCAGCCTGGACAACGTGTCCAGGCTGGTTTACAAATTTCGTTATCAGTCTCCATTTGAATTTCGTTCGAGCATTCTGTTTCCGTTGGCCGTGGAGAATCATGTTATCCTCCATGTGTGCACGCCGGATCCGTATCGGAGCGCCCGGATGACCATCAAAACGTTGGACGGTCGTATGTACTTCCAGTTACCCGAATGAAGTATGGACGCTTCGTTCGACGATTTCCCTTAGTTCAGCCTTGTGCGCCGAATATTGATCTGCGCTAATGCTCCCTTTGCGCAGGCGCTCATCCAGCTGACGTGTCAGCTGCGATACTTGCAGATCGATAATTCTCTCGATGTCGGCTCCTTGATCAGCCGCGATGTCATGAAGGGACTTGCCCTCATACAGCGCTTCATACAGTTCCTCGTCGGAGTCCTGGTGGAGAGCTTCCAGCAGTTCGTCTTTATCCTTTACGCCAGTGGTAGCCCATTTCGCGGCCGGGCTTGCGCTTGTGATGGAGGCGCTTAACGCGGTGCTTCCAAAGGACATGATCACGACCATCGTTCCGACAATCATCACTCGCTTTATGTTCATGGTAAAAATCCTCTTTTCATGTATTTTGTTACGGGTCATTTGTGTGAACTGGTATGGGGTAAGTGAGATCTTCAGCCTAAGGTCATTATAGACAGCAAACCTGAGGAAAACCTTAAAGATTCTATAACCGTACCTAAAGATTTTACGTGTTACTTCCCGGATCGGTTTCACTTTGGAGATAAAAAACAACGGAAAGCTCATGAGCTTCCCCCAATATCTATTGGCCATTCCGGTGAAAACAGGGGAGAATCAAGGGTTTGCCGATGGACAGTAAAAGGTGGTGCTGCAGGATTGTGATATGGATATTGGCAAGTTCTTGCGCTTCCCAAAAGTTTGCCTTGTGCTATAATGTAACCGATTCCATAGAGTTCAGCAGACTGTGACAAGGGGAAACGCAGATGAAGAAGATGATGATGGTTTACCTGGTACTAATCATTGCGTTTGGCGTCTATGTATTTATGTACCGGATGGATGACAAACGTTCTTCTGCATGGCCGGACGGCGGGCTGCACGGCAGCATCGGGGAGAACTATGTGATGGTGACCTTCCAATCCGGAATGGAATATTGGAAAAATATTGTGAAAGGCTTCGAGGATGGAGGTGACGCCCTCGGCGTGTCCGTCGAATACCACGGAGCCACCCAGTACGACGTGCAGGAGCAGATCACCGTCCTTGAGCAGGTCATTGCCAAAAAGCCTGCCGGCATCGCGCTGTCGGCCATCGATTCCGACGCTTTGACCGCGACGATCAACAAGGCGGTAGACGCGGGCATTCCTGTTGTCCTGTTCGACTCGGACGCCCCGGACAGCAAGGCGTACTCTTTTCTTGCGACCAATAACTACAATGCGGGTGTGGCGGCTGCCGATAAAATGGCGCAAATCGTCGGCCGGCAGGGCGAGGTCGGCATCATCACGCAGTCCGGCCAGCAAAACCACAGCGACCGCACATCAGGGTTCAAGGAAACGATCGCGAGCCGGTATCCGGCGATGTCGGTGGTTGAGGTGAAGGAAGGAAAAGGCGACGCCATGATCGCCAAGGCCGCGGTCGCGGACATGCTGGGCAAGCATCCGGACCTTAAAGGCATTTTCGTGACGGAAGCCAGCGGTGGCACAGGGGCGGCGGACGCGGTGATCGCAGCGAATCGGACCGGGAAGGTGAAGATCATCGGGTTTGATACCAATAAAGAGACGCTGGACCGGATATCCGACGGCACGATTTCAGCGACGATTGCGCAGGGGACGTGGAATATGGGCTACTGGTCGCTGCAGTATTTATTCCATCTTCATCATGGGCTGACCGTTCCCGCACCGACGCTGGGCAACGACGTATCCCCGCTGCCGCCGCGGGTGGATACTGGCATCACGATCGTTACCCGCGAGAATGTGAAGGATTATTATGCGAAATAAGCTTCGTCATAGCTGGCGGCAGCGTCTGCTTCAGTGGACCCGGTTCGGTGATCTGCCTCTGCGGTACAAGCTGATCATCCTTTTTCTGATGGTAGGCATCCTTCCGTCGATCGCGCTCGGCGCATTGGTCAACTGGACGGTCAACCGGATCGTCGACGGGCAGGTCACGGCGAACACGGTGCAGCTCATCGGCAAAGTCAATCAGACGCTTGATAACGATATGGAAAACTTGCAGAACATTACGTATTTGATCGGCTTCGACCCGGCCATCAACCGGTTCCTGAATGGGCAGATTGCCGCCGAAGGGGCGGGTACACGCCGGAGGGGTTGCCGGACAAGCGCAGCGCCCGCAGATTAATGACCAAAACGGGGAAGTGTACGCCTTGAAGAAGTATCTGCAGGGCTTCACGACGCTGTATCCGGAAATTGCCGCCATCCTGGTCGTGAACCACAACGGCGATTACATCAGCAACGAAATGTATGCCCGGACGCCGGCCAATTTGACCCGGGATTCGTGGTATAAGGAGGCTGCGGGACACGAAGGGATTTTTACAGTGCTGGGGCATCCTTCTGAGCGAAACGTCACGACGCATGTGCATTATGCCAACGATGAGCTGATCTCGGTCGTGCGGTCCTTTGTCGATCCGGATACGCGTAAAGTCACCGGAGCCGTCCTGATTGACCTGAAGCTGCGGGCGGTGGCCAGCACGGTCCGGAACGTCACCCTCGGTAAAAGCGGGTATTTGATGGTAACCGATGCCGGCGGCTCGGCCATTTACACCCCGGATGAACCGCTGGTTGGGGACATTCCTTCATCCTGGATTCCCCGGGAAGACAGCGGCATGTTCAGGCATGAGGTCGACGGCAGGCGGCTGCAGTTTATTTACGGCACCTCGTCTTTTACAGGCTGGCGGACCATCGGCGTATTCGACAGCGGCGAAGCGGTCCGCGAAGTGCGGGAGATCCGCTTCTACGTGATCTGCTTCCTGTTTGTCGTCTGCATGTTCGGCCTGACGGCCTCGTATACGCTGTCGCAGTCCGTGTCCCGGCCGATTCGCCAGCTGATGGCCTTTATGCAGAAGGCCGAATCCGGGGATTTGACGATCCGGTATTGGGGCGGAAGGCAGGACGAAGTTGGTATGCTGGGTCGCAGCTTTAACCGGATGCTGGCCGAAATCCGCAAGCTGCTGAAGCTGAGCGAGCTTCGGGAACGGCAGAAGCGCGAAGCGGAGCTGCGCAGCCTGCAGGCGCATATCAAGCCGCATTTTTTATACAATACCCTTGATACGATCCATTGGATGGCTAAGAAAAAAGGGGCCGACGATGTGTCCGATATGGTGGAGTCGCTGTCCAGGCTGTTCCGGATCGGCCTCAGCAAAGGGGATGACATCATTCCGATGACCGACGAATGGACGCATATCTCCAGCTATTTGCAGATTCAAAAGACTCGCTACCGGGACCGGCTCACCTACGAGCTGGATCTGCCAAAGGAAGCGGAAGGGCTGTACGTTCTAAAGCTTGTGCTTCAGCCAATCGTTGAAAACGCCATCTATCACGGCATTAAGGCACGCCGAGGCCCGGGCATCATACGGGTATCCGCTGAGGTGGAGGGCGGCGTCCTGCGCCTCATTGTTAAGGACAACGGGGCGGGGATGTCCCAGGAGCGGCTAGATGCGCTCCGCCGCCAGCTTCAAGATCCTTTGGCGGCCATGGATCATCCACCGGAAGAAGGTGGACCGGCCAGCCGCAGCTACGGCATGCTGAACGTTCAGGCGCGGCTTGCACTGACTTTTGGAGAAAAATACGGAATTAGCATTGAGAGTACGGAAGGCACGGGCACGAGCGTGATGATCGAGCATCCGCTGCTGCATACGGTCCCGGCGCAACGTGTACAAGATGGGAGAGATCGTTAATGAAGAAGCGATATCAGGTACTGATTGCGGACGATGAACCGATTATCCGGGAAGGCATCATGGATTCGGTGGATTGGGAGACGCTTGGCATGGAGGTCGCCGGCGAAGCGGAGGACGGGGAGGAAGCGCTTGAGTTCGCCCTGCGCGAAGCGGTCGACATCGTTCTGGTCGACATGAATATGCCGATCATGGACGGCTTGACGCTGATGAAGCGGCTGAAGGCCGAACGCCAGGCGTGCCGGTTTGTCATCATTACCGGGCATGACGAATTTGCCTACGCACAGGAAGCTATCCGCCTCGGCGTCAAGGATTATATTTTGAAGCCGGTTAACAGCGGCCATTTGCAAGAGGTGCTGCAGAGCGTCAAGCAGGAGCTTGATGAGCAGCAGGTGCAGAGCCACTATTTGAAGCAGGCCTCGGAACAGATTGAGCGGAACATCCCGCTCCTGCGGCAGCGTTTCTGCCAAGAGTGGATTCAGGGGCTGGTGGATGACGGGAACGCGCTCGAGCAGCTGGAATTTCTCGGCCTGCCTGCCGGTCTCCCGGCAGAGCTGGGGATTGTCAGATGGCCGGAGACGGCCTCTAGTCAGACGCTGATGAAAGAGAGCGAGAGACAGCTGTATTTGTTCGCGATCGAAAACATCGTCTCGGAGCTGCTGCAGGATACGCCGCATCAGGTATTCCGCGAGCATACGGAATTGATCGGCATCTGCTTGTGGAATAACGCGCCGCTGGAAATGGCAGCGAATATTGAATCGGCGGTGCAGCAATATTTGAAAATCACCGTCCACTGCCAGATCGAAGCGGTGCCGGAAGGCCCGGGTGCTATGGCGGCCGCGTACGATGCCTGCCGGGAAGCGGTGTTCCGGGACGCGCAGCTGTCCCCGCTGGTGCGGCGGGCCCGGCAGCTCATCCACGACAATTACGACCGGCCCGAACTTACGCTCGAGTCGTTTGCGGAGAGCCTGCAGGTATCGCCGGTTTATTTGAGCCGGATGCTGAAAAAGGAGCTGGGGACTTCCTTCGTCGGCTTCCTGACGCAGACGAGGATCCGCAAAGCGATCCAGCTGCTGAACGCGACGAACCTGACCATCTACGAAATTGCCGAGCAGGTCGGCTACGACAGCCAGCATTACTTCAGCACAGCGTTCAAGAAGGTGATTGGCGTCTCTCCCAACCGGTACCGGCGAGGCGACGCGTATCAGGAAGTGTAGAGGCCCGGGAGGAGCAGGCGGCATCATTATAAACCTAACGACCGACGACCGAAATTTTTCGGTCGTTTTTTATTTGCCCTCATATCCATCCCCCACGTCTTACCCTGGCATGACCCTCCGGCAACGATCCCAACAAAGGTTTGAAATTTATAAAAAAGGTTCGATCCGTGGAAAGACCCCGGCGCGGGTCAGCATGTATCCTTTGAAGTACAGAGAGGCTTTACGATCCATTGGATGTAAGCGCTCTCGACCTTGGGCATACCGGAAAGGAGAACGTACCGATGAAGAAAGCAATGTTAGCGCTCCTGATGGTCGCGATGCTGATGGCCCTGACGGCCTGCAATCTGGCCGAGAGCGGAGCCGGTGATAAAAGCAAGGGCTATGTCGGGCTGGCGATGCCGACCAAATCGTCCGAGCGCTGGGTGAACGACGGCAAAAACATGGAGCGGCTGTTCCAGGAAAAAGGCTACAAGACCGATTTGCAGTTTGCGGAGGATGTGGTCGAGAACCAGATTTCGCAAATCGAGAACATGATTACCAAGGGGGTTGACGTCATTGTCGTCGCCTCGATTGACGGAAACACGCTGACCGACGTCATCAAGAAGGCGCATGATCAGGGGATCAAAGTCATCTCCTATGACCGGCTGATCCGGAACACGCCGTATCTGTCCTACTACGCGACGTTCGACAATTTCAAAGTCGGCGTGCTTCAGGCTTCTTACATCGAGCAGAAGCTCGGTCTTAAGGAAGGCAAAGGCCCCTTCAATATTGAGCTGTTCGGCGGATCGCCGGACGACAACAACTCCTATTTCTTCTACGACGGCGCGATGTCCATTTTGAAGCCGTATATCGACTCCGGCAAGCTGGTCGTCCGCAGCAAGCAGATGACGATGGCGCAGATCGCGACCCTCCGCTGGGACGGCGCCTTGGCGCAATCCCGGATGGATAACCTGCTCAGCGCGAACTACTCGAACGCGAACCTGGACGCGGTGCTGTCGCCGTACGACGGCATCAGCATCGGGATCATTTCTTCGCTGAAGGGCGTCGGCTACGGCACGGCCAAAAAGCCGATGCCGATCATCACCGGCCAGGACGGGGAGCTTGCTTCCATCAAGTCCATCGTCGCCGGGGAGCAGACGCAGACGGTGTTCAAAGACACCCGCAAGCTGGCGGAGCAGGCGGTTGAGATGGCTGAGAGCATCCTGAAGGGCCAGGAGGCGGAAGTCAACGATACGAAGTCTTACGATAACGGCATCAAAGTCGTGCCGGCTTATCTGCTGCCGCCGGTATCGGTCGATGCGACGAACGTCGAGAAAGAGATGGTGGAATCCGGTTATTACACCAAGGCGGAAATCGGCCTGAAGTAGTCCGAAGTTCGGAATCAACATAAGCGAAGCGAGGGGAAGGTGAAGCACACATGTCGGAATACATTTTGGAAATGCGGAACATTACGAAGGAGTTTCCCGGCGTCAAGGCGCTGAGCAACGTGAACCTTAAAATCCGGGAAGGCGAAATTCACTCCCTGTGCGGGGAGAACGGGGCGGGCAAGTCGACGCTGATGAAGGTGCTGAGCGGGGTCTATCCGCACGGTACCTATGACGGAGAGATTTTATTCAAAGGGAAAACCTGCGAATTTAAAAATATCAAGCACAGCGAGGGGCTCGGCATCGTTATCATCCACCAGGAGCTCGCGCTGATCCCGTATCTGTCGATTGCAGAAAATATATTCCTCGGCAATGAACGGTCGAGCCGCGGCATCATGAACTGGAATGAAACGATCACGGGAGCGAAAGAGCTGCTGGACAAAGTCGGACTGAAGGAAAACCCGAACACGCCCGTGGGCAATATCGGGGTCGGCAAGCAGCAGCTGGTCGAAATTGCGAAAGCGCTCTCCAAAAAGGTGAAGCTGCTGATTCTGGATGAGCCGACCGCGGCCCTTAACGAGGACGACAGCGAAAACCTGCTCCAGCTGATGCTGGAATTCAAGCGGCAGGGCATCTCCTGCATTCTCATCTCCCACAAGCTGAACGAGGTGTCGAAAGTATCCGATTCGATCACGATTTTGCGGGACGGCCAAACGATCGAGACGCTTGACATGAAGGGCGGGGACGTGAACGAGGACCGGATTATCCGCGGCATGGTCGGGCGGGACTTGACGAACCGTTATCCGGAGCGTACGCCGAAGATCGGCGATACTATTCTGGAGGTCAAGGACTGGACCGTGTACGACGAACAGCGGAGCGACCGCAAAATGCTGGACCAGGTCAATCTTCATATCCGGCGCGGGGAGATCGTCGGCATTGCCGGGCTGATGGGGGCCGGGCGGACGGAGCTGGCGATGAGCATTTTCGGCAAAGCTTATGGGCGCAACGTTTCCGGGACGCTGATCAAGGACGGAAAGCCGATCCAGAACAACACGATCACGCAGGCGATCGACAACGGCTTTGCGTACGTGACAGAGGACCGCAAGCATTACGGCCTGATCCTGATCGACGATATCAAGCGCAACATTTCGCTGACGGGGCTGCCCAAGCTGGCCAAGGGAACGGTGATCGACGATAAGCAGGAGGTTCTGGTGGCGGAGGAAATGCGGAAGAAGCTGAAGATCAAGACGCCGAACATTTTGCAGAAAACGGGGAATCTCAGCGGAGGCAACCAGCAGAAGGTGGTGCTGAGCAAATGGATTTTTTCCGAGCCGGATATCCTCATTCTCGACGAACCGACGCGCGGAATCGACGTGGGAGCCAAATACGAAATTTATACGATTATCAATCAGCTGGCCGATGAGGGCAAAGGCGTCCTCGTTATTTCTTCCGAGCTCCCGGAAATTCTAGGGATCTGCGACCGCATTTATGTGATGAACGCTGGCCGGATCACGGGCGAAGTGAGCCGTGAAGAAGCTTCGCAGGAGACGCTGATGAGATATATGACCAAGACTGGAGGGGCCAAGCATGGAAACGTTGGTTAAACTGTTCAAAAATAATATCCGGCAGTACGGGATGATCATCGCCCTTGTCGTCATCATGATTTTGTTTGAAATTATTACGGGCGGCCTGCTGCTCAAGCCGATTAACATTACCAATCTGATTTTGCAAAACAGCTACATTCTCGTCCTGGCGATCGGGATGGTGCTTGTCATTATTACCGGGCATATCGACCTGTCGGTCGGCTCGATCGCCGCGTTCGTCGGTGCGGTGGCCGCCATTATGATGGTTGACCTGCACTGGCATCCGGTTGTCGCCGTTATCGCCTCCCTGGTTGTCGGTGCGCTGATCGGCGCTTGGCAGGGCTTTTGGGTCGCTTATGTAAAAATCCCGGCGTTTATCGTTACGCTGGCCGGCATGCTGCTGTTCCGCGGTCTGACGATGATCGTGCTGAAAGGGCAGTCCATCGCGCCGTTTCCGAACGGATTTCAGAAGATCAGCTCGGGCTTCATTCCGGATTTCGGCAGTGCCGGAACGAATATCGTGGCGGTGCTGGCAGGTATTCTATTCACCGTCATCTATATCGTCAACGAGCTCCGCGACCGCAGAGCGCAAAAGAAATATAACTTTGAAGTGGTTTCCGGCGGACTGTTCATCCTGAAGCTCGTCGTCATTGCGGCCATCATCAACGCATTTACCTTTATGCTTGCGATCTACGCCGGGCTGCCGAATATTCTGATTCTACTGCTGGTGCTCATTATCATCTACTCGTTCGTCATGAACAAAACCGTGATGGGACGCCATATTTACGCTCTCGGCGGCAACGAAAAAGCGGCGGATCTGTCCGGCGTGAAGACGAAAAAGGTGACGTTCTGGGTCTTCGTCAATATGGGCGTGCTGGCCGCCATCTCGGGACTCATCTTTGCGGCACGCCTGAACGCGGCCACGCCTAGAGCCGGCACCAACTTTGAGCTGGACGCGATCGCCGCAAGCTTCATCGGCGGGGCATCGGCGACGGGCGGCATCGGAACGGTCTTCGGCGCCATTATCGGCGGCCTCGTCATGGGCGTGCTCAACAACGGGATGTCGCTCATCGGTCTGGGGGTCGACTGGCAGCAGGGGATTAAGGGTCTCGTCCTTTTGGCGGCTGTAGCCTTCGATATATATAATAAGAAGAAAGTGACTTTTCTGAAGTGATCGTTTTGAAGCAGCTTAACGGAAAAGGCTGGCATCCCCCGGATGCCAGCCTTTTTTAATAGCGGTTCATTACTTCCATGCAGAATAAATATTTTCCGTATACTTTGAAATGGCTTCGTCGTAATCGGGATACGGATATCCGAGACGGCTAGACAACGCTTTGGAATATTTTCTGAAAAGCTCGTAACAAGTGAATAAAGATTTCCACATGTGCTCGTACCCGTTCTCCGCGTAGGTTGACAGCAGAGTCTCCCAATCTTCATCGGGAAGGTAACGGTCGATAAATTTATAATTTTTTCCTACGCTAAAGGTAAACCCGTGCTCAGAGCCAATTTGCCAGGCCATCATTCTCAGCAAATTCGGCCGGGCGACCTCGTTCAAGTGATCGATGGCAAACAGGATTTCTTTTCGCGCCAATCCCTTGACTACGTAAGTTGAAACCATCCAGAACTCATTGCAGCAATCGTCAAACTCCCTGACCGTAGGCTTCTTAATCCAATACTGGCGGTCATCCGCGATCACCTCACTTGTAATGAGAGCATCTTTATCCAGCAACACCTCGACCAAACCGTCGCTCTGGGTGAAATAATTCTCCACCTCATTGAATGGAATCAGGGTCAAGTCGACTTTATTGCCGTCTTCCAGGTGAATTAGATAGGAAAACCAATTGCCTAGTTCCGGCGGAAACAGCTCCATATCCTCAGGTTTTTGCATCATGATGCGGTTTCCCAAAAAATCTAGCCACCCGTCATGCTCCTTGAACGAATCCATTTCGGTTACAAAATAAGAAATGTCATAATCCTGGAATGCATCCGGAGGGATATTTGTGTTGGTGCGCGATCCTTCCAGGGTCACCAATCGAATCCGGTCATCGTGTTTTGCATAATCCAAAAGCAGCTTCATCATTTCTTGCTCACTTCGCATTTTGCCTTCAACCTCCCCTATTCTCTAGTTCTGCAATGTCATCCTTGAAGGAAGGCGGTCCGCGAATCGGAAGGGAACAGCGCTCTCGGCCTGAGGCACGTTATAACTTATCCAGCCGCTTTTCCATAAGTCATGGCCCTCCGTTTCTTGAACGATAATGTTTTATTTTACCATATATAAAAGGCATGCCCCAGCAAAAAAACATAACGTTTGCACTCCGGGAGGCGTTTATAATAATAGACGAGTCGAAGGAGGCGGGAGAATGGCCTTATTACGAGACAGTTCGCAGCGAGAAGAGCTAAAGGAGCAGTATGATCGTCTTTGGATCGAATTTCAGCATATGGAGGATCGAAAAGTTTGGGTTGAATAATCTGGAAGGAAGTGAACGGATGTTTTACCGCAGAAAATTTTACATTGTGAAAAATGAATTTGTGGACGTTTTCAACCGCCATTTTAATGAAACCAATTTACCGAATCAAATGAAACACGGCACCCGCCTGATCGGAAGATGGATGGTGCCTCGTGATGAATCCACAACCGAAATTTTTGCGATTTGGGAATATGACAGCCGCGATCAGTATGAGGAAATTGAGGCTAAAATAAGAAGCGACAAGGAACACGTACAGCGGATACAGAACTGGTACGACCAGCATGGCGGCAGGGACCGCGTGTATAAGGAGTATCTATTAGAGGTCCGAAATGAAGAGCTGTTATCTACGGTTGAACATGACGGATTGGCGGATTTGGAATCGGCCGGGCGGCAGCAGGAAAGAGCGACATGAGGAAATTTCCATTAACGATGGCATCGATGTTGTTATTCGGTTTCCTGCTCGCCTGTAATCAAAGCGACGATCTACCGGATAACGCTTTATCCACTGAGTCTTCATCGACGGATGACAACCCTGGCGAAGGTATGCAGCAGCCATCCTCTTCTTCTCAGGGCACTTCGGTTGAACGGGTCAGCCGGTTTCCGAAATCGTTCATTTCGGGATCGGTTGTGCTTGACGCGGCTTCGGATACGCGAGTGGTTCGTGCAGAAATCGTGACCCGGCAAGGGACTCTTCTCATGATTTCCCAAGGAAGGGAGGAACGGGGGCATCTAGCGGTTCCGAGCAATTACGGACGGGAAGGGGACCTGACGTTTCAGGCCGACTATTCCATCGTTTACAGGCAAGCCGGGAAGGAAGATACTCTGTTATTGGACCTGCCTGCCTTTTTATTTGTAAGACCCAATGACGAGAAGGTTCCTTTCGAGCAGGTACGTTTCCAAGACGCGGATGTTTACTTTCTTGCGCCTCAGTATAAGTCGGGTCATGGAATGGAGGCGTACGTGTTTGCGATCGACCGCCGCAGCGGCGAGGCCACAGCTTTAAAAGTCATGCAAAAGGGGCATGCTTTCGGCACGCTTGTGTATTCGGAAATAGAGCCTTCTCCGCACATCGAAAACGACCGCTTGGTGGTTCATCCCTCGATCGGAGCCGGGACTCCCGAAGAAGACACCCGCGATGTGTTATACCGGTTGGATTTGGCCAATAAGCGGTTAGTGGCAATCGATAATAAAAATTAATTATAGCTATGCTGTACATTGCCGCCTCCATCATGGACCATGAAGGATCAGCTTGCCGATTCTATTGCGCGATCCTGATCGTCGTCGTGGCAGTCGTCATGTTCTAAACACAAGCCGGTGAAACAGGAACGCAGCGGCGGCTGAAATCACGAGAGAAATCAACCATACCGTTATTTTTTGCGGCGTAATCCACGGACGGTCGGAGCCAAATTCAACCGTGGACGGCAGGGGTTCCGCACGGTTTGGATCATAGGCGGCCATCATGTTCGCTGTATGTTTTTGGGTCATATACATACCGAGGCCCGTCTGAATGCCGGTTTGAATAAGAACAAAACAAACGACAAAGATCAAAGGTAAAGCGATATACTTTAGCATAGATTGGTGAGATCCTCCGATTCTATTTTTGTTAAATGTTACCACAAATAAATTGGAGTTGTCTCTATTTCGATAGGCTTTTGACAAGCAAAAATCTGCTGAACCTGTGAAACCCTGCGGGAGCAGTGGATAAAAAGATCCTGGCGATCATGCCAAGGATCTTTTTAGTGCTTATGCCGGCAATACGGCGGCCGTTCGGGGGCAAAGCTGATGGGCTCGATTTTTTTCATAGATTCCGTGTGCCACAGAGCTCGTCTACGATTATAATAGTTTCAAGATGGCGGCTTGCAGCCGTCACTAATGTTAACCTTTCGTAAATGGAGAGTTGTCATGATCCAAAAAATCTTTACCTTGATGCTGATTTGCGCCCTTTGGCTTCCGGCAAACTCGGAGAGAGTTCAAGCTTCGGGGTTATCGTCATGGGAAGGGCCGATCCTTACGAAACGCGTACCCATACCCGTCGTCACAAGCCCGGCTGTATCCCCCAAGCTTTCAGATGAGGAAGCGAAGCGGCTAAGGGAGGCCTACGGCCTCGAGCAGCCTGAAACAGAGATACGGCAGAGCATCGGCGATTTCGGCGCCAGCTTCCGTATTCAAGAGCTGCTGGCATGGATATGCATTTTGTACCTGTCCTGGGCACGGCTGTGATGCAGATTACAGAACCTGATCCAGCCCTGTGCTATGATGGGGTCGGTTGAGTTAGTGATTATTTTCACAAAACTGACGGGGGAGATTGGACATGGCTCTGGCTCATCTATCGCTGATAGGCATTTTGCTGCGGTTCCTTCTGGGAGGTGCAGCCGTGGTGGCGGCATCGCTTATTGCCAAACGCGCGGGAGGAGCCGTCGGCGGCATTTTTGCCGCGTTCCCCGCCGTTTTTCTGGCGGCGCTGCTGACGATGAGGTTCGATTACGGGGCCCGTGAGCTGGTCGCCCATTCGATTGATTTGTCGCAAGGCGCTTTGATCGGTATGGCGATTAATGTGGCGTGCGCCGCGGCGGCAGGCTACTTGTGCACCAGCAAAGGATGGAAGAAGGGGCTGACCTTGTCCGTAGGCGGCTGGCTGCTCGTTTCGTTCACGATATCCTATGTGCTGTTCAGCTTGTAAAGGGGGAAACAGAACATGAAATTACGGGAGCTGCTGCTTCGGTTCGTGTTGGGCGGTCTGGCGGTCGTATTGAGCTATGTGGCGTCGGTCCTGCTGCCGTGGAAGGCGCTTGGCGGTATTTTTGCAGCGTTCCCCGCCGTGATGGTCGTCGCCGTGCTGATGGTCGGCCTCAGCCAGGGCTCGGAAAAGGCGGCCGCGGTTGCCAGAGGTTCGGTATACGGGATGACCGGCTGCGCTGTCTGCGTCGTGACGGTCTGGTATGCCCTGAAAATAACCGGCGCCTGGTGGCCCAGCCTGATGCTGGGACTTATAGGCTGGTTTGCCGGCTCGTTTGCGCTGCTGAAGGTGAGGGAGAAAGTGCAAAAAAACCAGCATATGCACCGGCTGCCGCGAAAACAGACCAAGCATGTGTAAATGGCCGACTTGCGTCAAGGATCAGTCATGCACAGGGATGCAGGACTTTTCCGTGATGGTGTGATATTTTTCACAGCGCAGGGTGCCCAGCCGTTTTACAATAAAGTTATGCAAGAGTCCTTTCCCGTTGAAGGAGGCAGATTCCATGGCTACACACATTCATGGCAAACATTTTGAAGTGACACCGGCACTCCAGGCGTATGCCGAGCAGAAGATCGGTTCGGCCCAATCCTGGTTTGACGAGACGGTGACCATCCATGTCACCCTGCTGCTGCAGGCCCGGAAACAGGAGCATGTCGTTGAAGCTACCATTCCCTATCACGGCATGGTCTTTCGGGTCGAAGTGAAGGATGCGGACATGTATACCGCCATTGACCAGGCCGCGGATAAGCTGGACCGCAAGCTCCGCAAGTACAAGGAGCGGGCGCGCCGCAAGCTGCGCAGCCACGGACGCTCGGTCGGCACCGGCATTCAGGACGGCGGACAGCCGGAACCGGAAGCGCCGGAGGAAGCCTTTGTCATTGCAAAAGAAAAGCGGCTCGTGATGAAGCCGGTGGATCTGCAGGAGGCCGTGCTGCAGATGAATTTGCTGGACCACAGCTTCCATCTGTTCTTGAACCGGAATACCAACCGTGAAGAAGTCGTTTACCGCAGGGCGGACGGCACTTACGGGCACCTCTTTGCTGATTAAGCCAGGTTTGTTGTCTTCAAGTCTTGATGACTCCTAACTGCTATTCCTTTGCGCCGAATGGAGAGCCATAGCTCCATTCGGTATTTTTTTGTTTAGACGATAGAATTTCGCAAAAAGCGCCTAAGCACCGCATTTTTCGGACCTTTAAAATTTTATAGATCGATGTGAGTAATGTCATAGTTAGCCCCCCTGGGGTTCCAGTAGGATGAACTCATCAAGGAGATGAGGGACCGGCAAAGGTCTCCAAGGAGGAGAAAACGATGGCTGTTAAAGAAAGCAAGCTGGAAACAAAGAACTCCGCCCAAGAAGAAGTGAACCGATTGGTCGCCCGCGCCAGGAAGGCGCAAGAAGCGTACCTGAACATGAATCAAGAGGAAATTGACGAAATTGTACAGGCGATGGCGCTGGCCGGCTTGGACCGGCACATGCCGCTCGCGAAGATGGCGGTCGAGGAGACCGGCCGGGGCGTCTACGAGGACAAAATCACCAAGAATATATTCGCGACGGAATACATCTATCACAGCATCAAGCATGACAAGACGGTCGGCGTTATCGAGGAGAACGCGTTTGAGAGCTACAAGAAGGTCGCCGAGCCGGTCGGCATCATCGCCGGCGTTACCCCGGTGACGAACCCGACGTCCACGACCATGTTCAAGACGCTGATCGCAACGAAGACGCGCAATCCGATCATCTTTGCCTTCCACCCTTCCGCCCAAAAGTGCAGCGCAGAAGCAGCCCGCACGCTGCGTGATGCCGGAATTGCGGCCGGCGCGCCAGAACACTGCGTGCAGTGGATTGAAACGCCGTCCCTGGAAGCGACGCAGCTGCTGATGAACCACCCCGACGTGGCGCTCGTGCTGGCAACCGGAGGCTCGGCGATGGTGAAATCCGCTTACAGCACGGGCAAACCCGCGCTTGGCGTCGGGCCGGGCAACGTTCCCTGCTTCATTGAGCAGTCTGCGGATTTGAAGCAAGCCGTGACCGACTTGATTCTCTCGAAGACGTTCGACAACGGCATGATCTGCGCTTCCGAGCAGGCCGTCATTATCGAGGAGCCGGTGTACGACCAGGTTCGGAAGCTGATGAAGGACAGCGGCTGCTACTTCCTGAACAAGGCCGAAACCGAGGCCGTGTCCAAGCTGGTCATCAACAGCGAGAAGTGCGCGGTAAACGGAGTCATCGTCGGCCAGCCGGCGGTAAAAATCGCCGAAATGTCCGGCATTCAGGTACCGCAGGACACCAAAATCCTCGTGGCCGAGCTGGCGGGCGTCGGTCCGGCCTACCCGCTGTCCGCAGAGAAGCTGAGCCCGGTGCTTGCCTGCTATAAGGTCAAGACGGCGGCGCAGGGCATCGAGCGCGCGGCCGAAGTGGTCCAATTCGGGGGCATGGGACACTCGTCCGTCATCCATTCGAACGATGACGCCGTCATCCAGGCGTTCGCCAACCGCCTGCAGACCGGGCGCGTGATCGTCAACTCGCCTTCGACGCACGGGGCGATCGGCGACATCTACAACACGAACCTGCCGTCGCTGACGCTCGGCTGCGGTTCGTACGGACACAACTCGACGACGTCCAACGTCACGTCGGTGAACCTGATCAACGTGAAACGCGTGGCCTACCGGACGGTCAACATGCAGTGGTTCAAGGTTCCGCCGAAGGTCTATTTTGAGAAGGGCGCGACGCAGTACCTTGAGAAAATGCCGAACATTTCCCGTGTGCTGGTCGTCACCGACGAGATGATGGTCAAGCTGGGATACGTCGAAAAGGTGGAGTACTACCTGCGCAAACGCGTCAACCCGGTAGCGATCGAAGTGTTCTCCGACGTGGAGCCGGATCCGTCCGTCGAGACGGTAGAGCGCGGCACGAGACTGATGGAGAGCTTTAAGCCCGACTGCATTATCGCGCTCGGTGGCGGCTCCCCGATGGATGCGGCCAAGGCGATGTGGCTCTTCTACGAATATCCGGACACCAGTTTCCACTCGCTGAAGCAGAAGTTCATGGATATCCGCAAGCGGGTCTATAAATACCCGCGCCTTGGAGAAAAAGCCCAGTTTGTCGCCATCCCGACCACTTCGGGCACCGGCTCGGAAGTGACCTCTTTTGCGGTCATCACGGACAAGAAGGAAGGGAATACGAAGTATCCGCTCGCCGATTACGAGCTGACGCCGGACGTGGCGATCATCGACCCGGAATTCGTGTACAGCCTGCCAAAAACGGCGGTGGCCGACACCGGCATGGACGTCCTCACGCATGCCATCGAGGCGTACGTTTCCGTCATGGCGAGCGATTACACCGACGGGCTTGCGCTTCATGCGATCCGGCTGGTGTTTGAAAATCTGGAAAAGTCCTTCCACACAGCGGATCCGCTGGCCAGGGAGAAGATGCATAACGCGTCGACGATTGCCGGCATGGCGTTTGCCAACGCCTTCCTCGGCATCAACCACAGCCTGGCCCACAAGTGGGGCGGCCAGTACCATACGGCCCACGGGCGGACGAATGCGATCCTGATGCCGCATGTCATCCGGTACAATGCGCAGAAACCGACGAAGTTCGCGTCGTTCCCAAAATACAACCATTTCGTGGCCGACCTGCGCTATGCGGAAATCGCCCGGATGCTCGGCCTGCCGTCCCGGAATACGGAGGAAGGTGTCAACAGCCTGATCGAGGCGGTGCGCAAGCTGAACCAGTCGCTGGGCATTCCGGAGAAATTCCAGGATCTCGGCTTTGACCCGGCCGATTTCGAGGCTAAAGTGGATTATTTGGCCGACCGTGCGTTCGAAGACCAGTGCACGACGGCCAACCCGCGGATGCCGCTGGTCAGTGAACTGGCGGACGTTTACCGGAACGCCTTCTACGGCAAATTCTAGGAGCTGCACCGCATGATCCAGCCGGCTGCCGACCGAAAGCGTCGGCAGCCTTCTTGTATCAGAATCGTGATGTGCGTTGATCGCAGTGGAAAGGAGTGATTCATATGCTGTCCGGCGTTATTTTGGCAGGCGGCAATCATGGTTCTACGAAAGGCGCACCTACCCTATTCCGGATGATTCAAGGAGAAACGCTGCTGCAGCGGCAGGTCCGTGAAATGCGGAAGTGCTGCGGCGAGATTACGATCGTGACGGACGATCCCCGGCCGCTGCTTCGCCAAGTGGACCGGGATATCCGGATCATTACGGATTATTATGTCGGAAAAGGAATGCTTGGCGGCATGCACGCGGGCCTCTCCCTGTCTAAACACCGGGCCGTGTGGATCATCGGGTGCCACATGCCGTATCCCTCGGCCGACGCCGCTGAGCTGATGGCGTTGAGGCTGGAGGAAGGGCTCGACGCCGTCCTGCCGATGATCGGCGGCAGGCTCCATCCGCTTCACGGTATTTATGATCGCTCCTGCGCCGTGTATTTTGGGCAGTTTCTGGAGAGCGGCCATACGGAAGCTGATGGTCTGGTTCAACTGCTTCGTTATCTGGCGGTTGCGGAAACGGATTTCGGATATCAAGGCATGGACGGCGGCTTTGTTCGTACACTCGAAGATGCTTGGGGAGATGCGCTGACCGAATTTTTGGCTGACGAAGGGAAAGCATCAACATCGTTCAAATAAAAATAAGCGGCAGCGAAGATGGTGAAAAAAGTGAAAAGAGTGAGAAAAATCACTGTCTTTAACCTGTGAAAAAAGTAACATGAAAGCATAGAAAACGGAGGTGCTTGATCATGGCGATGAAAGAAAGCGAAGTAAAGAACCGGGCTGGATTCGAGGAGGCATGGCGTGGTTTTGCGGGAGGCAGCTGGCAGAAGAATATTGACGTCAATTCATTTATCGGGCGCAACCTCACACCGTATGAGGGCGATGAGCAGTTCCTTGCGCCGCCAACAGAGAACACGCTGGAGCTGTGGGAGCAGGTCAGCCAGCTGTTGAAGGAAGAGCGGGAGCGGGGCGGCGTTCACGACGTGGACGTGAACACGGTCTCCACCATAACCTCGCATGCACCGGGATACATCGACCAAGACAAGGAAACCATCGTTGGATTGCAGACCGACGCACCGCTTAAGCGTGCCGTTCAGCCGTTCGGCGGTATCCGGATGGTCGTCGATGCCTGCAATGCATACGGGTATCAATTGAACCCGGAGCTGGAGCGCATTTTTACCGATCTGCGCAAGACGCATAACCAAGGCGTGTTTGACGCCTATACGTCCGAGATGCGAGCAGCCCGCAAGGCCGGCATTATCACGGGCCTTCCGGATGCCTACGGACGGGGCCGGATTATCGGCGACTACCGCCGCGTGACGCTGTACGGTGTCGACCGCCTCATCCAGGGCAAGAAGGAGGAGCTGCTCCAGCTCGAAGTCGACGCGATGAGCGAAGACGTCATCCGGCTGCGCGAAGAGCTGTCCGAACAGATCCGTAGCCTCGGCGAGCTGAAGGCGATGGCCGCATCTTACGGACATGATATCTCGAGACCCGCGATGAATGCCAAAGAGGCGGTGCAGTGGCTCTACTTCGCTTATCTGGCAGCCATTAAGGAGCAGAACGGAGCGGCGATGAGCCTTGGCCGGGTATCCAGCTTCCTGGACATTTATATCGAGCGCGACCTCGCAGAAGGCACGCTGACGGAGAGCCTGGCGCAGGAGATCGTCGACCATTTCGTCATGAAGCTGCGGATCGTCAAATTTTTGCGCACGCCGGACTACAACGAGCTGTTCAGCGGCGACCCGACATGGGTGACCGAGTCGGTCGGCGGCATGGGGCTTGACGGCAAAACGCGCGTGACGCGGAACTCCTTCCGCTTCCTGCATACCCTCTACAACCTGGGACCTGCGCCCGAGCCGAACCTGACGGTGCTGTGGTCGGCACAGCTGCCGGAGAACTTCAAGAAGTTCTGCGCCAAAGTGTCGGCCGAGACCAGTTCGATCCAGTACGAAAACGACGACCTGATGCGTCCGCACTTCGGCGACGATTACGGCATCGCCTGCTGCGTATCCGCGATGCGGATCGGCAAGCAGATGCAGTTCTTCGGAGCCCGGGCCAATCTGGCCAAGGCGCTCTTGTACGCCGTCAACGGCGGCGTCGACGAGAAGAGCGGCGCCCAGGTCGGACCGGCCATCGCGCCGATCACGTCCGAGGTGCTGGACTATGAGGAAGTGAAAGCGAAGTTCGACGTCATCCAGGATTGGCTGGCGAAATTGTATATCAACACGCTGAACGTGATCCATTACATGCATGACAAATACTGCTACGAGCGCATCGAAATGGCCCTTCATGACCGGGATATTGTCCGGACGATGGCCTGCGGTATTGCCGGCCTGTCGGTCGTGGCCGACAGCCTGAGCGCCATTCGTTACGCGAAGGTTCGCCCGATCCGCAACGAAAAAGGGATCGCGGTCGATTTTGAAATCGAAGGCGAGTATCCGCAGTACGGCAATAACGACGACCGGGTCGACCAGCTCGCCGTGGAGCTGGCGGAAGGGTTCATGAACCGGCTGCGCAAGCATAAAACGTACCGCGGCGCGATTCCGACCATGTCGGTTCTGACGATTACGTCAAACGTCGTATACGGCAAGAAGACGGGCAGCACGCCGGACGGCCGCAAGGCCGGACAGCCGTTTGCACCGGGCGCGAATCCGATGCACGGACGCGACCGCAAAGGCGCGCTCGCTTCGCTGGCTTCGGTCGCCAAAATCCCTTACGAGCACAGCCTGGACGGCATTTCCAATACTTTCTCGATCATTCCGAAGGCGCTCGGCAAAGAGGACGCGGCCAGACACAGCAACCTGGCGGCGCTGCTGGACGGCTATACCGCAAGCGGCGGACATCATCTGAACGTCAACGTCTTTAACCGCGAGCAGCTGCTGGATGCAATGGAGCATCCGGAGAACTATCCGCAGCTGACCATCCGGGTATCCGGGTATGCGGTCAACTTCATCAAGCTGACGCGGGAGCAGCAGCTGGATGTCATCAGCCGCACGTTCCACGGAGAGATCTGACGTTACCGTTACGATTAGCAAGGCAATAAAGCAATGAAATCAAAAGTTGTCATCAAGAGAGGAGCGTGGCCCGCATGAAAGGCAGAATACATTCCATGGACACCTTCGGTACGGTGGACGGACCGGGCATCCGCTTCGTCCTGTTCATGCAGGGCTGCGCGCTGCAGTGCCAATTTTGCCATAACCCCGATACGTGGGATATGAAGGGGGGACGCCAAGTTACCGTCGAGGAGGTTCTCCGGGAAATCGAACCCTATGTGCCTTACTATAAAAGCTCGGGTGGCGGCATCACGGTGACGGGGGGCGAACCGACGCTTCAGGCGCCTTTTGTGGCCCAGCTGTTCAAGGCTTGCAAGGAGCGGTTCGGCCTGCACACGGCGCTCGACAGCTCGGGTTTCTGCGAACCGTCTCATGCAGGCGAACTGATGCGCTATACGGATCTGGTCCTGCTCGATCTGAAGCAGCTGAACAACGAGAAGCATGAGCGGCTGACCTCGCAGCCGAATGACCGGATTCTGAAATTTGCGGCATGGCTGTCCGCCATCGGGAAGCCGGTATGGATTAGACATGTTCTGATACCGGGGATCACCGATCAGGCAGGAGATCTGACGCTGCTGGGGGAATTTATCGGACACCTGCGCAATGTGGAGAAAGTCGAGCTGCTGCCCTATCACCGGATGGGCGTATACAAATGGCAGCAGTTAGGCCGCCCGTACGCGCTGGAAGGCGTGCCTACGCCAACGGACCGCGAGGTGGAGCGCGCAAGAGAGCTGATCGAGGCGGCGCGGAGGGTTGCGACGTCCCGGCCATAATAGGGAGCAGAGAGTCGGGAACAGGATCCGGCAGCCCTTAGCCCCGGCCCTATTTCCGAATCGTTCGCCGGAATCCTCTCTGCCGTCGATTCCATCCGAATCCGTCCGGATATTTCCTGAGCGCTGCGTCGTTCCGTTTACGGGGCTGCCCTAAGGGACTTACCGAGCTCTGGTGTGATTTTTCTCATAGGATCAGGGGCTCACCCCTATGAAAAATCAGTGCATCCCCCGATAGGTTAATCCATCCCGAAGGGTTATGATAAAGGCAAAGATGTGCGGAAGGGGAAATGAACGATGGGGCAGACCGTGACGGGGACACAGGCGAAGCATGGCCGGGAGGGCTTGGAGCCGCTGCTGTCGCAAGAGAGCTTCGAGAAGCTGGAGAGCATCATGTATAAGCGCAGCGTGGAAAAGGGCAGCTGCCTGTTCTGGGAAGGCGATCCGGCCGACAAGCTGTATTTCATCATCGAGGGCCGGGTCAGGACGACGAAGACCTCGGACAGCGGGCGGGCTTTGACGCTGTACCTGCATCATGAAGGGGATCTGGTCGGGCAGATGGACCCGTTCCAGGATTCGATGCACAGCTTCAGCGCCGAGGTCATGGAGGATGCCAGGGTCGGGGTCATTCAGCGCAAAGACCTGGAGGTTCTGCTCTGGCAGCACGGCGATCTGGCCGTCGAGTTCATGAAATGGATGGGTCTGATGCATCGTTTGACGCAAACCAAATTCCGCGATCTCATGATGTTCGGCAAGACGGGAGCGCTCTGTTCGCTGTTGATTCGGCTTGGGAATTCGTATGGAACGGAGCGGGAAGAAGGTGTCTATATCGATTTGAAAATCAACAATTCCGAAATGGCCGACATGATCGGGGCCACGCGCGAAAGCGTGAACCGGATGCTGAGCGATTTGAAAAAGGAAGACGTGATCGAAACGGTGGACGGCCATATCATCATCAAGGACCTTCACTATCTGCGGGATATTTGCCGGTGCGAGAACTGTCCGAAAGAAATATGCCGTATGTAATCCGGACCGGCGTGGGGAAGACCGGGCAGCTGCTGCCTGGTCTTCCTTTTGCTGCGCAGCAGGCATTCCGTACGGAGTGAGCCCACATTACAAACCAAGCTGGCCTTTTTGCATATATAGGTGGCGGCTCCCTGAGCGGGGAATCGGGGGATCCCCTTACATCAAACAGGCGGGCTTTTTTAGAAATCAGAAAATATAAACGGACGAGGCTAAACATCCGGATCTCGCAAAAAAGCTTCAACTAAACGCGGTCCGGATTCATAGAATGTACGTCGCTAGACGTTTCTATTTTCAATAGAACTATTGGGAAAATAGGAATATCGATGTTCATGAAGCGCACGACTCGATAGAGGGGGATATGCATGGAAAGGGCAGTGACAGACGACGAATTCGACCGCCGGCTGGAATGGATTCGCCTGAAAAGCGGAAGCGATTTCATCGCTTATGCGCAGCCGGCCGGCAGCTCCCGCAGGATGGGATGGGACCGCATCCTGGGTGGCAGCAATGTCCGGGTGCGGCAGATGACGATCAAGCCCGGCGTTGGTTTGGGCGGCATGGTGATGCGCCATGGCACGATATATACGGCTCACGAAGGGGAAAACCCGTTCATGCGTGAAGAATGTCCGGTCATGCTCGCCGAAAAGCTGCTCTCCGGTATGGCATTTCCGGTAACCACTGGCCATTCCACTGCAAGCAGCGGTATTCTATTGCTAGGGAGACGGGATGGCAGGGCATATGCCAAGACGGAGACGGCGTGGATCAAGTCCGCGTTATCCGGAAGAAGCGCCTGTGAACCCGGCAAGAAATGATATGATTAGATCATAAAAGCAAAAGGAGGACGCCATGATCAACATTATCATTGTGGACGACCATGCCATGGTCAGGTCCGGGCTTCGCATGCTGCTGAGCGCGGCGCCCGACATTGAGGTGGCGGCTGAAGCATCCGAAGGGGACGAAGGCATCCGCATGGCCCTTGAGCATCAGCCGAACGTTGTCCTGATGGACTTAAGCATGCCTCACGGGAAGGACGGCTTAACGGCGGCGACCGAGCTCAAGCAGCAGCTGCCGGAAGTGGCGGTTCTCATTCTGACCATGCATGACGACGACGAATACTTGTTCCGGGCGATTCATGCCGGCGCCGCGGGATATGTGCTCAAGAGCGCGCCCCATGAAGAGCTGCTTACCGCGATCCGCACGGTCGCTGGGGGCGACGCCTATTTGTATCCGACGGCGACGAAGCGGCTGATGAACGAATATGTGGAGCAGATGCGGAGGGGCGAGAGCACCGATTTGTTCGACGGCCTCTCGGAACGCGAGAAGGAGGTCTTGTCGCTGACGGCCATGGGCTATGCCAACAAAGAAATCGCCGAGCAGCTCGTGATCAGCGTCAAAACCGTCGAGACGCATAAGAGCAATCTAATGGAGAAGCTGGGGCTGAAAACCCGTCCGGAGCTGATTAAATACGCCATGAAGAAGGGGCTGCTGCAATTTGAATAAACAACCAGAACCCGGAAGGAAGATCATCGCCGAGCATGTCGAGTCGCTTCTGTCCAAGCTCGATGAGCAGCTCCCGGAATCCCGGTTCCGCACGGACTTGCGGGAATCGCTGAAACAGCTGGCGGATGTCAAATTCGCCCTGGACGAGTCGTCGATCGTGGCGGTGACCGATCACCGGGGGAAGATCCAATACGTCAACGATAAATTTTGCGAAATCTCGAAATACGACCGCTCGGAGCTCTTGGGCCAGGACCACCGGATCATCAACTCAGGGACGCATTCCAAAGCGTTTATGCGCGACTTGTGGAGCACCATCTCCTCCGGGCGGGTCTGGACCGGAGATATCCGGAACCGGGCCAAAGACGGGACTTATTATTGGGTGAACACGACGATCGTCCCGTTCATAGGCGAGGACGGGAAGCCTTATCAATATTTGGCCATCCGCAACGAAGTCACCCGCCTGAAAAGGGTGGAGGAAGAGCTGCAGGAAACGCTGGCCAAGGTCATGACCATTCAGGAAGAAGAGCGGCGCAAATTTTCGCGCGAGCTCCATGACGGCATCGGGCAGAGCTTGTTTTCCCTGCTGATCCAGCTGGACCGGGCCATTGCCTCCCCTGAGCCTGAGAAAGAAGACCTTCGCGGGATCCGCGAGCATGTCGCGGGGGTCATCGAGGAAGTCCGGGGGCTCGCCTGGGAACTGCGGCCGTCCGTTTTGGATGATCTCGGCATCGTCCCTGCGATCCGGACTTATATCGAAAACTATGCATCCCATTATGGGATCAAGGTTGCGTTTGAATGCAATTTGCGGAAGCGTCTGGATATCCAGAAGGAAACCGTGATCTACCGGGTCATTCAGGAGGCGCTGACCAATATCGCCAAATATGCCGACGTTTCCGAGGCTGAGGTGGAGATCAGGGAGCAAGAAGAGGAGGTTGCCGTGCGCATCAGCGACCAGGGGGCCGGTTTCGAGCCGTCCCTGCCAACCCAAGGGGTGGGACGCTTCAGTATGGCGGAGCGGGCCCGAATTGCCGGCGGCCGACTCCGGATCGACTCCGCGCCGGGAAGCGGGACGACGGTAACGTTGACGCTGCCGAAATCAACGGCGAAACTGTGAGAAAGCTCACTTCTTTTTTTCGACTTAACCCGTAAGATGGGGGCTAGAAGGAGATGACAACGATGAGCGAAAAAGCATTCGTCATGATTAAACCCGACGGCGTCCGGCGGGGGCTGGTCGGCGAAATCGTCAGCCGCTTTGAGAAGAAGGGACTCCGTCTGCTGCGCGGCGAAATCATGGAAATTTCCCAGGAAACGGCGCGCGTGCATTACGGCCATCTTCAGGACAAGCCGTTCTTTGAAGAACTGGTCGAATACATTACGTCCGGACCGGTTTTTGCCATGATCGTGGAAGGGAAGGAAGCGGTGGCTAACGCGCGTTCCCTCATCGGTCCCACCAATCCGGCTGAGGCGCCTCCCGGCACGATCCGCGGCGACTTCGGGCTGGCCGTTGAAGAGAATGTCATCCACGGATCCGATTCGGCGGAGCATGCGCGCAGGGAAATCCGGTTATTTTTCGAAAATAGCGTTTGAACGCCACAAGTGTAATATAGGTCACAGTTTCAGCTCATGTTCGGATATATAATGAAACTGCAGGGGGAAGCCGAAAAGAGCATGCATGACGGACTTTCAAGCATTGTAACTTTGGAGGCCCGGCCTCTTCCGCCCGATGATGTGAAGTGTTTCACAACTCTGGCAGTCTTTCGCATCATGACCTGGATGAGCAGTCCTATCACGAGAAAGAGGTGAACGGTGATGACCGAGATCAATCGACTCCGCGACCTGACGACGTTTATGATCCACTGCTGCTATACTTGTCCGAAAGCTTACGAGTGCACGACCGAAGAGCAATGCCTGGCCTGCTGGAAGGCACAGCATACAGGTGTTGAAGAGAACCCGGATGCGGAAACGACGGAAAAGCTTTTGAAGGAGTACGCACTTTAGGCCGAGCATGGCGGGTGAACGCCGTGAGAAAGCTATCGCTACAAAATTAAGGTTTGTCCCAAATAGGCTAGATCATTGGGTCGTCATTTCCGGCGGCCTTTTTTATTTGGATTTAAATTTTGCATGCGCGAATTGGATTTTTCTATTACACAAGCCGCTGGAGTTCCCCTATATTTATAATTACTACTTTTCTTATAGGATTTATAGAAAATTCCGTAGGTGGCATGGCGGAAAAAATCAGTGGGAGGCGAAGTCCAATATGGCTGATCTGAATGAGTATTTGAAGCAAAAGAGGAATGCGCTGCTGCTCCGGCGAGCAAAGGCCGAAGCGGAGCCGGCGCAGGCCGTCAACACGCTGCGTGCCAAAGTGTCGGCCAAGGGAAGAAGCGGGGTGCGCGAAATCCGGATCCGGGATTACCGGGTGATCAGCGACAGTCCGCCTGACTTTGCCGGCTATGACCTGGGGCCTTCGTCACCTGAGCTTCAGCTCGGCGTGCTCGGCAGCTGCCTGACGCATATTACGCTTATTCAAGCCGCGGAACGCGAGGTGTCCCTGCACAGCCTGGAAGTCGAAGTGGAGGCGCAGATGCATCCGCTGGCGGGAAGACCCGGATACGAGCATATTCCTATCTACCCGCATGACATCCGCTACCGGCTAATCATTGAATCAGACGAAAGCGAGGAGACGCTGCAGGCGCTGCACGAGGCTGTCGAACGGGTCTGCCCGATTTTCAATTTGCTCCGTGATCCCCAGGCGATCGAAGGCGAGCTGGTCCTCAGCCGGCCGGAGGAGGCTGTATGATGACCAGAAGGCAATTAAAGCTGGGTGCAAATCTCAATGGCGTCGGCAACAGCATTTCTTTCTGGAGGCATCCCTCTATTCCCACCGATGCGAGCGTAAGCCTGGAGTTTTACAAGCAGCAGGCGCTGAAGGCGGAAGAGGGGAAATTCGATTTGCTGTTCATCGCAGACGGTTTGTACATTAACGAAAAGTCCAATCCTCATTTTCTGAACCGGTTCGAGCCGCTGACCCTGTTGTCCGCCCTGTCGGCCGTGACGACGAATATCGGCCTCGTAGCCACCCTGTCCACGTCCTACAGCGAGCCGTTCACCGTGGCCCGGCAGTTCGCTTCTATCGATAAATTAAGCGGGGGCAGAGCGGGTTGGAATGTGGTCACCTCGCCGCTGGAGGGCTCTGCGCTCAATTTCGGCAAGGGAGAGCACCCCCAGCATTCCCTGCGGTACGAAATCGCCGAGGAACATGTGAAGGTTGTCAAAGGGCTGTGGGATTCCTGGGAGGATGACGCGTTTGTCGGGGATAAGGCGGCAGGGGTATTTTTCGACCCGTCCAAGCTGCATACGCTGCACCATCAAGGCAAGCACTTTTCCGTGCAGGGGCCGCTCAACATCGCACGGTCAAAGCAGGGGCATCCGGTCATCTTTCAAGCCGGATCCTCCGAGTCCGGCAGGGATTTGGCGGCCCGCACCGCGGACGCGATTTATACCGCGCACGAGACGCTGGAGGAAGCACGCGCTTTCTACCAGGACGTCAAAGGGCGAGCCGCATCGTACGGCCGCAAGCCGGAGGAGCTGCTGATCTTCCCGGGAATCGGGCCGATCGTCGGCCGCACAGAGGAGGAGGCGGAGCGGAAATACCGCGAGATTGCGGAGCTCGTTTCGATCGATCAGGCGCTGAATTACTTGGGACGTTATTTTGACCATTTCGACTTTTCGCAATTCCCCTTGGACGAGCCGTTCCCGGACATCGGCGATTTGGGCAGCAACAGCTTCCGCAGCACGACGGATAAAATCAAGCAGGAAGCCAGGGAGCAGGGGCTCACGCTCCGCGAAGTGGCGCTGCGCGCTTCGACCCCGCGCACCTCATTTATCGGTACCCCGGAGCGGGTCGCCGACCTGATTCAGGAATGGTTTGAAGAAGGGGCAGCCGACGGCTTCAATGTCCGGACCGTCGTACCGAACGGATTGGCCGATTTCGTCGATCTCGTGGTGCCGATCCTTCAAGCGAGGGGCCTGTACCAGACGGAGTACGAAAGCGATACGCTGCGCGGGAATCTCGGGCTGCCGGTCCCGGCCAACCGGTACGCGGCTCAAAATCTCGCCAAGGCAGTCCACGAAGCTTAGTCGTCATTGCACCGGCATGCTTGGCACTGCATCTGTGCACGGAAAGTACCTTCCAGCGTTCGTAGCCGTTTCATTGCAGCATATCTACTGCCGATTCGTTCGGTTGACCGCCGTGGACTAAGGAGAAGAAGATGCTTTCTTCTCCTTTTTTGCCGTTCCTTCCAAATCCATAACAAAACACCTGTATCGTCCCCTGAAGCGGGTTTATGCTATTAAACGAACTGTAAACCTATGGAAACGATGCGTTTGTGACGGTAAACGTCCACCCGCAGCAGTGAGTCGTTCCAAGAGAATGCAGGAATGAACTGCTGAATCCTTTTGCACATTCCCTGAAGTTTATCATGCGATGGAAAGCCCTCCACATGGAGGGCTTTCGGCATGTTACGGCAGGGTAGGCTTCCCGGAAGGGAACCCGGAACGCCTGCGCCGGTGCTTATGGTTTGCGTGCCTGCCGGTTTGCGTGATCGGCGAGCGCGATCTCCTTTTCGCTAAAGAGCTTCGCGGGACGGCGGTTTTTTTAAGCGGGGCTGCGGATGAAACTCCGTCATCGGATAAAACGGGGCACTCCCTCAGCGCGTTAAAGTTCACCGGTTCAATGGAACATGCTTGCATCGTCCAAGCAATTTCGGGATTGGTAAATACCCGAAGCTCGCGCTCCCGGATCTCTGTCCATTCGGACAAGCCCCGCAGCACTACATCCACGTAACCGGGATGGCACATAATCTCGGTAATCCCATCCGGAGCAGAGCGGATATAGTGCAGCAGCCGCTGCAGGCCTTCGCTGTCGCCATAGGTGTCCAGAAGGACCCGGTCTGTCATTTTCAGATTAGGCGGGGAAAGATGAGGATGTTCAATCTGCGATCTCCGGAGCGGGATCCGGTGCCTGCACGCCAGCTCAGCCATCACTCGGTAGATCACAGGGTCTTCCTGATGCAGCAGCTGATGTGAATCCAGGTGTGTGGGGAACAGGGAGGTTTCCAGGAACCGGTTCCACTGGGCATCCAGCTCGGCGGCAACATCGGCGGCATTCCGGCTGCGTCTGATTTTACCATCAAGAAATACCCCGTTCTCTCTCACCAGCGAAGGGACGGCAGCCGGGTCCGACAAGGGCCGTCCATATGTCAGGTTAAAATGCAGCCCGACGCCGAGACCGGGCAGCGAGCGTGCTGCATGCACAGCGTCCGCCAAACCGGGCATATTGACCATCATCGAGGTGCTGGTGATTCCACCGGCTCGGTATGCCTCAATAATGCCGCGGTTCACGGCAGGTGACAGGCCAAAATCGTCTGCATTGATAATGACTTGCCGGTTCATCGCAGCGCACTCCCTCCATCGTTCATAGAATCTGGCCATAAATAACCGATGATACAGCTTAATGCGGTACGCAGGCGTTTGGAAACGTACGGACGCCCGGCCGGGAAGGTTTTCCCGGATCGTACCCGGACAGTGGTGACCGGGCGCATTTTTATACTTTTTTTAGATTTGGTTTAGAGGCGTTTTAGAGACGGGGGATAAGATGGTGATTAGAGGGCCAGGGCGAGTCCGCTCCGAAGGCGGACGGCAGCTGCCATCCCGGGACCCGGGCTTTCTAATTCTTGAAACAATGGAGGATATGATGAGAAAAAAATGGTTGTCGGCAGGAGCGGTGGTCGGGCTGGGTGCGGTTATGCTGTTCGCAAGCGGGTATTCCGTCATGGCGAACACATCCGGATATGAAGCTTACAAATCAGCGTTTACGCATACGAAGGGTGCTGACAGTATGGCTTCCCATGTCGTATGGAGTTTGAGCGATAACGGTACGAAGGTGCTGTCCGGTACGACGGACATGAAGGTCAATCACGCCAAGCAGGCGATGAGCATGACGGCGGTGGTAGATGACGGTACACGGACACATACGATGCAGACTTACAGACAGGACGGCAAGATGATTCTTAAGAGCAGTGATTCGGAAGTATATCGGGTGATGGACCAGGCGCCAGAGTGGCAGCATGACGGTAAAGCGGCCCAAATGCCGCAAGCCGCGGAGCAGGTAATGGAAGCGCTGATGGGGAACATCAAGGATTTGGCGACAGTGGAGACGGGCAGCGACGGTACGAAGGAGGCGGAGCTCCATTTATCGGGCAGCCAGATTCCGGCCGTGGTGAATGCCGTAGGCTCACTCATCGCTTCCAAGTCCGGCAGCGCGGATGGCTGGAATCACGGTGCGGCGGTTCAGGGACATCTGCCGGCCGGAAATTCGGAATGGAAGATGAATCTGCCGAAGCTGACGGATGAGATCAAGGTGGAGCAGGTCGATTTGGATGCCAAAATCGGCAAAAACGCTGCCTTGGAAAACCAATCGGCGGAAATCCGGGTTACGGGGAAGGATGCGGCAGGAGCAGCGCATGTGCTCACCTTCCAGCTGAACGCCGGCTTCTCGGGGTATGACGCAACGACACCAGATCGGATCGATCTCGCGGGTAAACAGACCGAGAAGGTCGAAAACCATTGGGATAGAAACGGCTGGAAGCATCACTAAGCAGGAAGGCTAAGCAGGAAGGCAGCGGCCGGGCAGGAGAAGGTCCGGCCGCCCTTTTTTAGAAGGAGGGATTGAACGCATGAACAGCGTACTTGAAGTGGAGGGAATCACCAAGCTTTTTCGTAACCACCGCGGGGTCAAAGAAGTGTCATTTACCGCCTCGGAGGGCGAAGTATTCGGATTCATCGGGCCCAACGGCGCGGGCAAGACGACGGTGCTCAAAATCATAACGGGCTTAATCCGGCCTGATCGGGGAAACGTCCGGATCATGGGGCATGATATCGCGGAGCGTTTTGAACAGGCCATCAGCCATACCGGGTGTATCATTGAGACCCCGGAAGCTTATGAATACATGAGCGCCCGCGATAATTTGAAGCTGTCGGCACGGTTTTACCGGGATCTGCCGGCGAGCCGGATTGACGAGGTATTGGAGAAGGTCGGTCTCAAGCCATACCGTCATGAACGGGTGCGCGGTTTTTCGCTGGGAATGAAGCAGCGGTTGGGGCTGGCGTCAGCGCTGCTATCCGCTCCGCGGCTGGTGCTGCTCGACGAACCGACGAACGGTCTGGATATCGAAGGGATGGCCGATTTTCGCAGCACGGTCCGGCAGCTGGCAGACCAAGGAATCACCTTCCTCATTTCCAGCCACCTGATCCACGATCTGAGCTTGATCGCGGACCGCGTCGGCGTGATGCGTGAAGGTCATCTGATCAGCCTGGGAAGGGAAAACGAATGGAACGGGGCAGGTCTGTCGCTGGAACAATACGTCACTTTTAAATTGCTGGAGTCCAAGAAGGGGGAGCGCGATGCACAGCTTATACGCCAATCTGCTGAATGAAACGGAGAAGCTCTGGCGGCAGCGCCGGACGAAGGGATTTCTGCTGTTGGCTCTGATCCTGCCAGTCGCTACCGTGCTGCTGTCCAGCCTTCTGAAGATGAGGGCAGGCATGCTGTTTGGACTGGAGGGAAGCCTTCCGGTGGCCATGCTTCACTTGTTCACCTTTGCGATCATTCCGCTCTACATGGCGGCTACAGCGGCCCACTCGTTTCCCGGGGAGGTGGCGGCCCGCACGATGAAGCTGGTTCTGCTGCGGCCCGTTACACGTGCCCGGGCGTACGCGTCTAAAGTGATCGCCATCGCGGTGTTTGCCGCCCTATGCCTTGGCGTGCTCTGGATCGCCTCAACCGTATCGGCGTGGGCGGTCGGGGGACCGGCAGGCGGCATGGCGGACAGCCTGAAGGCGTACGCCGCTTCCTTTGTGCCGATGATGGCCATCGGCCTAGTGTGCGTATTTATTGCGCAGCTGTTTTCGTCCGGAACCAGCGCCTTAATGACCATCGTGCTGATCTACGCCGCGGCCAAAGCGCTGCCTTTGCTGCTGCCGCAACTGTCTGCCTGGTCCGTCTTTTCCTACACACGCTGGGATGTGCTGTGGACCGGCAGCGGAGCGCCGGCGGGTACACTGCTCAATACGTTTCTCCTGCTGCTGTCTTATATTATAATGGCTTATGCGGCGGGATTCATGATGTTCGCGAGAAAACAGCTCTAAGGAGATTGGCCCATGTCCATCAAAACAAGACTTTTGCTTTCTTATATTGCGATGACCTTCATCCCGGTCGTTCTGTTCGCTGTGATTGCCGGAGGGCTGTATACTGTATTGTTCAAAAACATCGGGGAAGGCCGTGGCACCGCTGCCATTTGGGAAAAGGCAAGCCTTCGCGGCGAAATGGCCGCCGGCCTCAAGTTTATGATCCAGACCGAACCCGATCGGTTCGCCGATCCCTCCTTCGTGGCCAAAGCGGACGAACAGCTGACCCGATTGGATGCGGGGATCGTCGTAACGGAAGACGGCCGGATCACATATGCCTCGAATTTGCTCCGCGGCGTCGATGTGGAGAAGGAAATTCAGAAGTGGCAGCCGGCGATGTCCTGGCACCGCTGGGGAGCGAAAGGAAGCGGCCGGTTCTCCGTGGAGAAATTCGATGTCGCGTTCAGCGGCCAGCATACGGGAGCGGTCTACGTCTTGACGGATATGAGCACATTTTTTGCGGAAGCCAAAAAGTTTTTCCCGCTGATGATGCTATCCCTGCTTCTGGTCATCGGATTGACCAACGGAATTCTGACCTACTCGGTCTCCCGGAGCCTGATCAAGCCGCTGTATGCATTAAAGCATGCCGCAGAGCAGATCAAGGACGGGGATCTGAGCCACGAAATCGCGCTGAAGCGCAAGGATGAGATCGGGGAGCTGGGAGAGGCGTTTGAAGAAATGCGAAGCCGCCTGAGCGAATCGATCCGCCTGCAGCTGCAGTACGAGGATAACCGCAAGGAGCTGATCGCGAGCATTTCCCATGATCTCAAGACGCCGATTACAGGCATCAAGGCTTGCGTGGAGGGTCTTCAGGACGGGATTGCCGATACCGACGCGATGCGCGATAAGTATATGGGGATGATCGCGAAAAAGACGGAGGATATGGACCGGCTGATTGAAGAACTGCTGCTGTTCTCGAAGCTGGATCTGAAGAAGCTGCCTTTTCATATGGAGCCGACCGATCTGAAGGGATATGTTACGGACTGTGTTCAGGAGCTGCGGCTCGATCCACGGATGTCCGGCGTGAAGATCGAGTGTGAGCTGCCTGATAGGGAGCACGTTCAGGTGATGGCGGACCGGGAGAAGCTGCGCAGAGTGATCCTGAATATTATCGATAACAGCCTGAAGTATTTGGATAAGGCGGACAAGGAGCTGTCCGTAAACCTGAGCGACGGGCCGGATGAGGCTGTGATCCGAATCAAGGATAACGGCTCCGGGATTGAAGAAGCGGCGCTGCCGCACATTTTCGACCGGTTCTACCGCGCCGAGCCGTCGCGAAATACGGATACCGGCGGGAGCGGCCTCGGGCTTGCGATCGTTAAGCAAATGATCGAGGGCATGGGAGGCAGGGTCTGGGCGGAGAGCCGTACCGATGAAGGAACGAGCATTTATTTTGCGTTGCCAAAGATGACAAGAGATGGCGGTGAGCGGGCGTGAAGCGTATTTTGATCATTGAGGATGAACTGGTCATTGCGGAAGTGGAAAAGGATTATTTGGAGGCTGGCGGATATGCCGTCGACGTCGCGGCAAGCGGGGATACCGGCCTGAAGAAGGCGCTGGAAGAGGAGTACGATTTGATCATCCTCGATCTGATGCTGCCGAAGGTGGACGGATTCGAAATCTGCCGCCAGGTCCGCGAGGCGAGGAACATTCCGATTCTGATGGTGACCGCCCGCAAGGAGGATATCGATAAAATCCGGGGACTCGGCCTCGGTGCGGACGATTATATTACGAAGCCCTTCAGCGTAGGCGAGCTTGTGGCACGCGTCAAAGCGCATTTGTCCCGCTATGACCGGCTGACGTCGGAGCATCGGCGAGAGCCGAAGAGCGAGCTGCGGCTGCGGGGAATCCGGATTGACCAGCTGTCCCGCAAGGTGTTCGTGAACGAACAGGAGGTGCTGCTGACCTCCAAAGAGTATGATCTGCTGCTGTTCCTTTGCAACCACCCGAACCGGGTGTTCAGCAAGGACGACCTGTTCGAACGAATTTGGGGACTGGATGCTATGGGGGATAACGCCACCGTCACGGTGTATATCAGCAAATTAAGGGAGAAAATCGAAGCGAACCCCTCCAAGCCGCAATATATCGAGACGATTTGGGGCGTGGGTTACCGCTTTAATGTATAGATGAAGATACGCATTTGATCCTAATAAAGCGTTTTTGGGAAGGCCTTTACTGTCGGTAAAGGCCTTTTTGCGTTTTCGGAGCTTTGAGGCCCGAGCGTGTTTTTATACTTTTTTTAGATTCGGTTTAGAGCCGGTTTAGAAACGAGATCTATGCTGAAGTAGGAGGTGAATCGGATGAAAAAAATGACGGTGAAGCAGCGGAAATGGCTGCTGACCCTGCACTTGCTGTTTTCGGCCGTCATGCTGGGCACGGCTGTTATTTTCTTGTTCTTGAGCATTACGGCAGCCGTCACAGAGGATGAGGGCGTATTTCGCGCATGCTACAGCATCATGCATATGCTATCCGAAAAGACGGTGCGCGTGTCCACGATCGCAACGCTCGTAACCGGCATCATGCTGTCGGTCTGGACGCCGTGGGGATTATTCAAATATTACTGGATCATCATCAAGGAAATCCTGACGCTGCTTCTGGTCATTCTCGGGCCCGTCGGCATGTATTACTGGACGCTGCAAGCGGTCCAATACGTCTCCGAGCCGGGAATGCAGGGTATCCTCAGCCCGGAATTTACGGTGAACAACGTGCAGCTGTGGACCGGGATCATTTTGCAGATCGTTTCGCTGGCAGGGTTATTTATCATTTCGGTATTCAAACCGTGGGGAGCAAGGCGGGACAAAGTAAGACTCCATGTTAAAAGATGAAAGGGAGCGGTAAGGAATGGGTGGCAGGAACGAAAAGCAGGGGAAAAATGAAGCAAAAGGAGGATTCGGCACGAAATCGGAGCCTGGGTGGCAGTTCAACTCCGGTGATGCAGGAGCTGCAACGATGCCGGTCCGGATCCGAACCGTAAGGTGGATCTACGCATTGTTGGCGGTGGGTTACCTCGCCTGTGTTGTTGTGCAGGTGTTTTTCGCCGGCCTCGGCATTTTGGTGGATCCCGGCGATTTGCAGCTGCATCGTGTCTTTGCGAACGTTTTTGAGTTCGTTCCTATTGTAATGTTTGTCTTGTCCTTCTTGGGGGATATCCGGGGTGGTCTAAGATGGTGGCCGCTCGCGCTGTTCGCCTTGACTGCGCTGCAGCACATCACCATTCAAAATGTGACAGGTTCGCTGCGTGCACTTCATGCGGTGGATGCGCTGCTGCTGTTCGGGTTGTCGGTGCATTTGGCTAGGCGTTCCTTGCCTTGGCTGCTGGGTACGAACCGCGCCGGGAAGGCCAGTGTGTCAGGATCCGGAGATATGAAAGGTTAGCATATGTAATATTTTCTGACGTGTCAAAAAATATTAAGCGCTTGCATGAACTTTGTATTTACAAAATCGCGAATCCCTTGTTAGAATAAATAACAAATCAGCTTGTCCTTGCGGCTTATAGGTCGTCCGATGCCGCCCATCGAACATCCCTATGGGTTCAGCAGGAGAGCGAGGAGACGGGGGATGCGTCAATTGTACGATAAAGACACGATCTACATCGTCGGCGATGCACAGACCTCGGTGAATAATCCGATAACCCAGCAGTACAGCGCCTTTTTTATCGGACTGGTCGTGGACACCGTCAGCCACAAAATCGTGGATGCCGCCTGTTCCTCCACGATTCCTCTCACGTCGCAGTTTGTACGCTCCATCTTTCTCGGGAAGAGCATGCTTTCCCTTGAGCCGGTAGCGGAAGAGATCCGGACGAGGTATTACGGCTCTTCGCAGAAGGCGATCATCGTGGCGTTCAAGGATGCGCAGAAGAAGTACAAATCGGCGCTTTCGTCGAGGGAAGCTTCGCCGGATTCATGAGCAGCAGCGATTCGAAACGATTTGAAGCCGTGTTTTTCCGTGATTCATCAATTGCATACCGCTGCTTTGTTTATCAGTATGGCGACATACGCGTAAATAAAACCCAGCAAATGACATATGCACGCCCGGGCAGCGCAGGCATATGACGTTTGCCGGGTTTTTTTCATAATATCAGAAAGTATAAACTCCAGAGCCATAGCTTCCTGATATTGCAAGAAAAACTTCCTTTAAACGCGGTCTGTCTTCTTTGAAGGTACGTCGATAGACGTTTTTCTTATAATATCAGAAAGTATAAACTCCAGAGCCATAGCTTCCTGATATTGCAAGAAAAATTACTTTTAAACGCGGTCTGTCTTCTTTGAAGGTACGTCGATAGACGTTTTTCTTATACCCAAATACGACAATCGGAGGGACTTGAAGATGAAATTGTACATATCCATTGATATGGAGGGCATTACCGGTCTGGTGGACGCGACATTCGTCGATTCCAGCCGCTACAACTACACCCGGGGCCAGCATATCATGACGGCCGAGGCGAATCACGTCATCGAAACTGCTTTTGAAGAAGGGTTCAGCGAGGTGATCGTCAACGACAGCCACTCGAAAATGAACAATCTGATTATCGAAAATCTCCACCCGGACAGCAAATTGATTTCCGGCGACGTCAAACCGTTTTCGATGATGCAGGGGCTTGACGGAAGTTATGCGGGAGCCGTCTTTCTCGGCTATCACGCGATGGCGGCCCGAAAGGGCGTCCTCAGCCATACGATGATTTTCGGCGTCCGGAACATGTATATCAACGACGTCTCCGTAGGCGAATTGGGATTTAACGCGTACGTGGCGGGACATTATGGCGTGCCGGTACTGATGGTGGCCGGTGACGACGAGACGGCTATCGAGGCCGAAAGTCTGCTGCCCGGCGTGACGACGGCGATCGTCAAGGAGCGTATATCCCGCACGTCGGCGCTGTGCCTGTCACCGGAGAAGAGCGGACGGCTGCTCCGGCAGAAGATGGCTGAAGCGATTGCCGGCCGCGACCGCGTCAAGCCGCTCGTTCCGCCGGAACGCCCGCAGCTGACGATCGAATTCGCGAATTACGGGCAGGCGGAATGGGCCCATCTGATGCCAGGCACCACGATCGAACAGGGATCGCCTGTCGTCTCGTTCCAGGCCAAAGATATTCTTGAAGCGTACCAGGCTATGCTGGTCATGACCGAGTTGGCCATGCGGACGTCCTTCTGCTGACGAAGGCCGCCTGTTTTCCGAAAATACGCTGTCAGGTTTATCCGAGGTAGATGGGCCCGAAAGAATGCACCATATGCCGAGTAAAGAGAGGGTGAGATTCATGGCGCAATACATTTTGAAGCGTTTCTTATCCATGCTGGTCACGCTGTGGCTGATCGTCACGGTCACCTTTTTCCTGATGCACTCGATTCCCGGCTCTCCGTTTGACCGCGACGGGAAGGAAGCAAGCGCAGCGGTCGTGCAGAACATGATGTCGTTTTACCATCTGGACAAGCCGCTGGGCGTCCAGTATTTGCTGTATCTCAAATCGCTGCTGACCTTAGATCTCGGGCCATCGATATCCCATTACCCGACAACGGTGAACACGATGATCGACCGCGGCTTCCCGGTATCCTTCCAGCTCGGCGCAGCAGCCATTCTGCTGGCGATTGCAGCCGGAATAGCACTGGGTACGGTGGCCGCCCTGAAGCAGAACGGCATCATCGACTATATCGCCATGGTGCTGGCTGTCATCGGCATTGCGGTGCCGAGCTTCGTGATTGCACCGCTCCTGATCAAATATGTCGCCGTCAAATGGGGGCTGCTGCCGGTCGCTTCGTGGGGGACGTGGAAGCATGTAGTGCTTCCGGCCTTCGCTCTCTCGGTTGGGCCCATCGCCACGATCGCGCGCCTGACCCGTGCTAATCTGATTGAGGTGCTGACCCAGGACTATATGGAGACGGCACGCTCCAAAGGGCTGTCGCCGGCGAGGATGATCGTCAAGCATGCGCTGCGCAATGCGGTGCTGCCCGTGGTGACGCTGCTCGGCGCGCTGCTGGCCAACGTGCTGACGGGGAGCTTCGTCATCGAGAAAATCTTCGCGATCCCCGGCATGGGGAAATACTTCGTGGACGGCATCAACAACCGGGATTACGCCGTCATCATGGGCACGACGGTCTTTTACAGCGCACTCCTTATCTTCATGATGTTTATTGTGGATATCGTGTACGGGTTCATCGATCCCCGTATCAAGCTGCATAGAAAGGGGGCCTGACGCATGCAGGTACCGGACCATTTGTTTACCCCGATGTACAGAACGGCCGGAGAACAGGAGCGGATCGTCAGGCCGCGCCAGTCGTTATGGCAGCAGGCCGTCCGCAGTTTGCTCCGCAACAAGCTGGCCTGCTGCGGACTCGTCCTGATCGTGCTGCTGGCACTGCTGGCCGTGTTCGGCCCGCTGCTGACGGATCAGAGCTACTCCGGCCAGAACTTGCTGAGCGCGAACCAGCCTCCGTCCGGCGCGCACTGGTTCGGAACGGATGACCTTGGGCGGGACGTCTTCGCCCGGATTTTGTACGGTTCGCGCATCTCGCTTACGGTCGGTTTGGCCGCCGCCTTGATCGATTTTTTCATTGGGATCATTTACGGCGGCATCGCTGGATATTTCGGCGGGCGCGTCGATAACGCGATGATGCGTTTCGTCGATATGCTGTACGGCATACCTTATCTGCTCGTAGTCATTCTGCTCATGGTCGTAATGGGCCCCGGGCTGCTGACCATTATATTGGCATTGACGGCGACGGGGTGGATCGGGATGGCGCGGATCGTCCGCGGGCAGGTGCTTCAGCTGAAATCGTCGGAGTATGTCCTGGCCGCCCGGACCTTGGGAGCCGGGTCGTGGTACATCATCCGCAGGCATATGCTTCCCAACGCCGTAGGGGTCATCATCGTGCAGGTGACGTTTTCCGTGCCTTCGGCCATTTTCGCCGAAGCCTTCCTCAGCTTCCTCGGTCTCGGCATCCAGCCGCCGCTGGCGAGCTGGGGAACGATGGCCAACGATGCCCTGCCGACCATTCTGTCCGGCAACTGGTGGCGGCTGTTCTTCCCGGCCTTTTTCATTTCGGTGACGATGCTCGCCTTCAACCTGTTGGGAGATGGACTCTTGAACGCCTTTAATCCGAAGCAAAGGAGGTAACGGAAGATGAACAACGACGCGCTGCTCGAAGTGGACAATTTGCATGTTTCGTTCTCCACCTACGGCGGGGAGGTAAAGGCCGTCAGGGGCGTCAGCCTCCGCCTTCACCGGGGAGAGACGTTGGCGATCGTCGGCGAATCCGGCTGCGGCAAAAGCGTCACCGCCCGCAGCATCATGCGGCTCCTGCCCAAGAACAACTCGAAAATTACGGAGGGCAGCATCCGTTTTAACGGACGCGAGCTGACGCGTTTGAGCGAAAAGCAGATGCGTGACGTGCGCGGCTCGGACATCGCGATCATCTTTCAGGACGCGATGACCGCGCTGAATCCGACCATGACGATCGGGGAGCAGCTGATGGAGGGCGTCATCCGCCACCAGCATCTGTCCCGGACGGAGGCGAGGAAGCGGGCGGTCGAGATGCTGCAGTTCGTGGGCATCCGCGACCCGGAGCTCCGGCTGAAGCAGCACCTGCATCAGTTCAGCGGGGGCATGAGGCAGCGGATCATGATCGCGATGGCGGCGATCTGCAGTCCCGCCGTCCTGATCGCGGACGAACCGACCACCGCGCTGGACGTCACGATCCAGGCGCAAATCCTGGATCTGTTCCGCATGCTGCAGCGCACGACCCAGGCTTCGCTGATCATGATTACGCACGACCTCGGCGTCGTCGCCAGCATCGCCGACCGCGTCAATGTCATGTATGCGGGGCAGGTCGTGGAATCCGCACCGGTCAAGGAGCTGTTCCGGAATCCGCAGCATCCGTATACGCGGGGGCTGCTCGATTCCATCCCGCGCCTGGACCGGCCAAGAGGGGCGAAGCTCGACGCAATCCCGGGCACGCCGCCGGACCTGTTCGCACCTCCGAAGGGATGTGCGTTTGCCGCCCGGTGTCCTCACGCGATGGAGGTATGCGGCCTGTTCCCGCCGGACAGCGTGAAGCTGAACGGAGAGCATACCGTAGCTTGCTGGCTGCAGGACGCCAGGGCCAGAACGATGCCGCCGCGAGGGCCGGCGCAGGTTGAAACCGCATCGGCCAGCCAGGGATAAATAAGGCATGAAGAACACAGTTTCATCATTTTGCGGGAACAGGATCCTGCTTCAGGTTTGCTCTGCAAGCCTTGGGACTTGACCATAGATCAGCGTCATGAATAGCGCAAGCTCATGAATAACGGAATAGCTTGTATTTGCAGCAACCAACCAATTCGGGCTTAAGGGAGAGGGTCTCATGGAAAAGGCTGTCATGAACAAGGCTGTGAAAAGAAGGTTAATACTGACGCTGCTGACGTGCATGCTGCTCAGTCTGCTGCTGGCCGCATGCGGCGGCGGAACCGAAGGAGCAAGCGGCGGTGGAGGAGATACCGGAAGTAAAATCCTCCTGTACAACAACGTTCGCGAGCCCACTTCGCTCGATCCGCCGATCGGCTTCGACCAGGTTTCCTATGACATTTTGAACAATGCGATGGAGGGCATGACGCGTCTCGGCAAGGACCAGTCTCCGGAGCCGGCCATGGCGTCCGAGTGGAAGGTATCCGAAGACGGACTCAAATACACGTTCACGCTGCGCGAAGGCGTACAGTGGAGCAATGGCGAGCCAGTTAAAGCGAGCGACTTCGAGTTTGCCTGGAAAAGAATGCTCGATCCGAAAACGGCGTCTTCGGCCGCGACGCTGGCCTATGTGTTTAAAGGAGCGGAGGCTTTTAACTCCGGCAAAGGGACGGCGGACGACGTGGAGGTCAAAGCCGCTGACGACAAGACGCTGGAAGTGACGCTGGCCCAGCCGGCGCCCTGGCTGCTGAGCATGCTGGCGAATCCGGCCTTCTTCCCGGTGCCGCAAAAGACCGTGGAGTCCAATCCGAACTGGACGGCGGAGGCCGATACGTTCGTCAGCAACGGCCCGTTCCGCATCTCCCAGTGGAATCACGATTCCGAGCTGAAAATGGTGAAGAACGATAAATATTGGGATGCGGCGAACGTGAAGCTGGACGGCGTCACGTTCAAAATGATCAACGATTCCAACACGGAATACCAGCTGTACCAAAGCGGCGAGCTGCACATTGCCGGTGTTCCCGCCGATATGAGCGACCAGCTGTTTTCGGAAGGCAAGGTGAACGTTCAGGATTCGGCAGGTACGTATTTTTACCGCTTCAATACGACCATGAAGCCGTTCGACAACGCCAAAATCCGCAAAGCCTTTGCGCTCGCGGTGGACCGTCAGAAAATCGTGGACCTGGTGGTCAAGCAGAAGCAAAAGCCGGCCGGCGGTTTCGTATCCTACGGGCTCAAGGAGCCGGACGGACGTGATTTTCGCGAGGTGGGCGGCGACCTGATTACATTTGACGCGGCGCAGGCCAAGAGCCTGCTTGCGGAAGGCATGAAGGAAGCGGGATACAGCACGCTGCCCGAAGTGACGCTGACTTACAATACAAACGATTTGCATCAGAAAATCGCCGAAACGCTGCAGGCCATGTTCAAGGAAAACCTGGGTGTCGACGTCAAGCTCGCGGGCAAAGAAGGCAAAGTCCTCACCGCGGAGCAGAAGCAGCTTCAGCTGCAGTTTTCCCGGTCGTCCTGGCTGCCGGATTTCGCCGATCCGATCAACTTCCTGGATATTTTCCAAAGCAAAAGTCCGAACAACCGTACGGGCTGGAGCAATGCCGAATACGACAAGCTGATCCAGGCCGCTTACCAAGAGACGGACGAGGCGAAGCGCTATGACCTGATGCACCAGGCCGAAAAAATCCTGATGGACGAGGCGCCGATCATGCCGATGTATTTCTATGATTCCGCTTATCTCCAAAGCGATAAGCTCGTCGACGTGGTCCGCCATCCATACGGCTACATGGACTTTAAGTGGGCTGATTTGAAATGAGAAGGCTGAGACCGTTCATGCATGCTGCCGATTCGGGCATAGAAGGGGCGCAGGCTGGTGCCGGGAGAAGGCCGATCCGGCCGGCCCGGTTGAAGCCGGGGGACACGGTGGGCATCACCGCCCCGGCGAGCCGCGGGGACGCGGAGGCGATCCGCCGTTCGGCCGAAGTGTTTGAAGAGCTTGGCCTGAAGGTCCGGTTTGGCGATTCGCTGGACCGCGGCCACGGCTACCTCGCCGGAACCGACGCCGAGCGGGCCGCCGAGCTGAACGCCATGTTTGCGGATCCCGGCATTCAGGCCATCGTTTGCGCTCGTGGAGGGTACGGCACCGCCAGGATTGCGGAGAAGCTCGATTACGATCAGATCCGCCGGCATCCCAAAATTTTGTGGGGGTACAGCGACATCACCTTCCTACACGCCGCCATCTGGAAGATGACCGGATTGATCACGGTGCATGGGCCGATGATGATTTGCCTGGGAGACAAGGATGTGCACCCGTTGACCCGGCAGAGCTTCGCCCAGCTTGTCCGGCCCGAGCCGTTTCGCTACACCGAGGACATCACCCCATTGCATACCTTGGTGGAAGGCAAAGCCAAGGGCCCGCTCGTCGGAGGCAACCTGACTTTACTGACAAGTACGCTCGGTACGCCGTTTGAGATCGATACCCGGGGCTGCCTCCTGTTTATCGAGGATATCGGGGAGGAGCCGTACCGGATCGACCGTATGCTGAATCAACTGCGGATGGCGGGCAAGCTGGAGCAGGCGGCCGGTATCCTGGTGGGCGACTTCCGCGATTGTGAGCCGGTCAAGCGCCCGGTCTCCTTTACCTTAGAGGAGGTCGTCCGGCATTATGTGACTGAAGCGGGCAGACCTTCCTTGATGGGCTTCGGGATCGGGCACGGCTCGCCCAACGTCGCGGTTCCGCACGGGATGGAAGCCGAGCTGAGCACGGCTGACAAAAAGGTGGAAGCGCTGGAGTCAGCCATTATATAGAGGAGGCAACCGGCAAATGCGAATACATGATATCGAAGTGCTGCGCAAATACACGCCGCTGACCAAACCGTTCAAGACGGCGCTGCGCACGGTTCATCAAGCCGAATCGATTGTGGTGAAAATGACGGCCGACGACGGAAAAGTGGGCTGGGGCGAGGCGCCGGCCACCGTCGTTATCACAGGCGACAGCCTTGAGGCGATCCAGTCCGCCATTGAGCATACATTCAAGCCGTTGCTGATTGGCCAAAGCCTGCTCGCCTACGAGCAGATCCTGCAGTCGGTCCACCAGGCCATGGTCGGCTGTACTAGCGCCAAAGCGGCCATCGATATGGCCGTTTATGACTTGGTGGCTCAGCACGGGCGTATGCCGCTGTACCAATTTCTCGGCGGGTACCGCGACCGGATCGAAACGGACTTTACGGTCAGCGTCAACTCGCCCGAGGAGATGGGAGAAGATGCGGCCCAATACGTTCAAGCTGGATTTACCGTACTGAAGATCAAGGTCGGCAAGGACGACATCGAGCATGATATCCGCCGCATCCAGGAAATCCGGCAGCGCATCGGCAGCGACGTCAAGATCCGGCTGGACGCTAACCAGGGCTGGCAGGCCAAGGAGGCGATCCGCTCCATCCGGAAGATGGAGGACATGGGGCTGAACATCGAACTGGTGGAGCAGCCGGTCCGGGCCGGGGATATTTACGGGCTGCAGCAGGTGACCACCGCGGTGGACACCCTGATTATGGCCGACGAAAGCGTCTTTTCTCCGGTGCAGGCGCTGGAGGTACTGCAGCGGCACGCGGCCGACCTGATCAACATCAAGCTGATGAAGGCGGGCGGCATTTACAAGGCGCAGCTGATCAACCAGCTGGCTGAAGAATACGGCGTCGAGTGTATGGTGGGGAGCATGATCGAATCCCGCCTGGCGGTGACCGCCGCCGCCCACTTCGCCGCCAGCAAAAAGAATGTCACCCGCTACGACTTTGACGCGCCGCTGATGCTGCACCAGGATGATGTCGTCGGCGGCGTCATGTACGACGGCCGGGTGATGACCTTCTCGGATGCGCCGGGTCTGGGCATAACCGACGTGCGCACGACGGACGAAGTGGGGGTATGGTGATGGTGAATCGAGACGATCAGGCCGTATCCCCGGCATGGCGGGTGGTCAGCGTTCCGGTAGCCACCGTCTGGACCAGCTCGTCCTCGCCGCGGGCGCTGGACGAACCGGCACTGGCCGGGTTTGCCCCTAGCGAACCTGGGAGTAGGAGACGGGAGGCCAAGGGCCAATCTGATTCGGGGAACCCGTTGGAGGAGGAAACCGATCCGGGGATTGCGCGGGGGAGCGGTATCGAGCCGTGGCTCGCCGCAATGACGGTACCGGATAAGCTCGACCTGTGCGCGGCTAACCGCGTGCAGACCCAGGCGCTGTACGGCACGCCTGTCCTTGCCTACGAAGAGCAGGACGGCTGGAGCCGGGTCGCCATTCCGGGCCAGCTCTCGCCCAAGGATGAGAATGGATATCCCGGCTGGATTCCGACGAAGCAGCTGCTGCCATTGAGTGAGGAGGAAGCGCGTCGGCTGCTGGACAGCGGCGGAAGCGTTCCCGGCGCCGCTGCTGTTTCAGCTTCTGCGATCGTTGCGGCACCTACGACGGACTTGGAGCTGTTGTCCTCATCGGCGAAGATGCGTATCAGCTTCCTGACAAGGCTGCCGCTGGCGACCGAGGAAGAGCGGGGGACGGTCCCTGAGGTAGAACCCGGCGATGGAGTTCAAGCCGTAACGGGTTTACAAGCCGAAACGGTAGCGGGACCCGCTGCTGGAGCTTTACCCCAAGCAGGGAGTGTTCCGAGAGATGGTGTTGAGGCAGGGGCAAATTCTCGTGGGGATTCCTTTGTCGTCGTACAGACCCCGCACGGTCTTGCCCGGATCAGACGGGCAGACGTACAGGTGGCGGCTGAGCCAGGGGAATACCCGGGCTTTCGTGCGGATGAACAGAATAGGGGCCAGGCCATCGTGGCGCAGGCCAAGCGCTTTCTGGGACTGCCTTACTTGTGGGGAGGGATGTCGGCCTGGGGCTACGACTGCTCCGGGTTTGCCCACTCCATGCATCTCGCCTGCGGCATCGTCATCCCAAGGGACGCCTCTGTCCAGGCGCTGCACGGAGCCAGCATCCCGCCGGAGGAGCTGCAGCCGGGGGATCTGCTGTTCTTTGCCTATGAGCAGGGCAAGGGACGCGTCCATCATGTCGGCATCTACGCCGGGGATGGGCACATGATCCATTCGCCGGATTCGGCTAGCTCGGTGGAACTGATTCCGCTGAAAGGGTATAAGCTTGCTGACGAGCACTGCGTTTCCCGCCGTTATTGGACGTAGCGGAACACGGGAAGGGAGCGACTGGGACGATTAGCTTGACTTGGAGGTGAGCCGAACCGGGATAAAGGCCGGTCGGAAACGAAATAACGGAAAAAAGCTGGTCGGGAACGAGATAGGTGCCAGTAAAAATCCGGTCTGAAATGGGATCATTGAACAGTTCCGGTTCGAGTAGACCTGCTCATTCCTCGGCAGACCACCCCCGAATCGTTAAGCTTGCCAATAGCCGAAGGGCCGTCCTCAGCCGCGTGATACGCGCGGCTTACAAGACGGCCCTTATCATTGCTCATGCAAGTTATTCCGATAAATCGGCGAGCCTGACGGCCGAGCCCGAGCGGGCCGACAGGTTGGAAGCTTCCATCAGCCGGGTCAGGTCGAGCGCCATCTCCGTATTGAACGAGCCGGACTCGCCCGTGAGGATATGGTCGACCCATTGCTCCATCGCCGAAGGCAGCGGCTCCGGCAGCGGCCATTCCACGATCGGCTCGGCACCGTTTTCGGTGCTCGCGACGATCACCTTGCGGCTGTGCGTGGAATACTGCAGGCTGCCTTTCGTGCCGTGCACTTCCAGCGTGAATGGCGAGAGCGGGTTCACAAAGCCGGCTTCAACGATGCCAAGCGCGCCGTCCCGGTAGCTTAGCACGGCTACCGCGTTATCCTCCACTTCGCGGCCGGTTATGAAGCCGTAGCTGGCGCTGACGATTTCCGGCATCCCGAGCAGGTATCGCGCCAAAATCATCGGATGGCAGCCGAGGTCGATCATCGCCCCACCGGCGCTCTGTTTCATGTCGTAGAAGTAGGGAGGCAGCCCGGTCTCCGAGAGCGCACCCTTATGCGCCAGCCTGACGCGGGCAAGAGTCAGGCTGCCGAGCAGACCTTTGCCGATGACCTCGCGGGCCGCCTGCGCAAACCCCATATTCAGCCTCGGCAGCGATACCATAAGCATCACGCCTCTATCCCGAACGGCCGCCACGATCTCATTGCATTCCCGGATCGTAGGTGCGAGCACCTTTTCCGTAAAAATATGCTTACCCGCATTCACCGCCGCGATCATCATCTCGCGGTGCATCGTCGTCGGCGCGGTTACGATAACAGCATCGATGCCCGGTTCGGCCAGCAGCATGGTCAGCTCCTCGTAAAAAGGAACACCGAGCTCTTCCGCCTTCGCCCGGCCCCGCCCCGGGTCCTCGTCCCATACCGCCTTGATGGATAAGTCAGGATGCTGCTGCGCCTGCAGCACGTAATCCTTGGCATGGACATGCCAGAAACTCAAGATGGCGACATTAATCATGTCTTCATTCCTCCAGTCTGCCGGGTCAATCGAAATAGACGGCTTTTCCGGTCCGGTTCGATTCGTAGACGGCTTCGATAATTTCGGATACGACGCAGGCCTGCTCCGGACGAACCATGGGCTGCGTGTCGTTCATGACAGCTTCGATCCACAGACGGATCTCCTTGTCGTGCATGCTTTCCTTCCGGCCCTCAAAGAAGTCCGCACCCTTGACGTTGAATTGAATGTCGTTTGCGTACAGCCGCCCATACTTCTCGCCATTAATGCGCAGCGTTTCCTTCACGTCGGCTCCGCCTTCCGTTCCGCAAAGCGTGTAGATCGCTTCCCGCGTATCAAGCATGTTCAGCGCCCAGCTGGATTCCAGCATGACCGTCGCGCCGTTCTTCATCACGATCATCCCGAAGGCCGAGTCCTCGACCGTAAATTTATCGGGATCCCAAGACCCGCCGGCATTCGCTGCTTGCTTGCGCTGCGACAGCTTGTGATAGGCAGTGCCCAGCACGACCCGCGGCTCGTAATTGTTCATGAGCCACAGCGTCAGGTCGAGTGCATGCGTACCGATGTCGATAAGCGGCCCGCCGCCCTGCTTGTCTTTGTCGAGGAAGACGCCCCAGGTCGGTACACCCCGTCTGCGTAATGCATGCGCCTTGGCAAAATAAATGTCGCCAAGCTCGCCATTCTCGCACATTTGCTTCATGAACAGGCTGTCCGGACGAAACCGGTTGTTGTAGCCGATCGTCAGCTTTTTGCCCGTCCGCTGTGCAGCCTCTGCCATGCGTCTGGCGTCGGCCGCCGTCTTTGCCATCGGCTTCTCGCACATGACATGTTTGCCCGCTTCCAGCGCCGCGATAGATAGCTCGGCATGGGCATCGTTCGGTGTGCAGACATGGACGACGTCGATGGACGGGTCGGCCAGCAGCTCACGGTAGTCCGCGTAAACTGTCGCTCCCGCGCTTCCGAATTTTTCTTTCGCCTGCACGGCCCGTTCTTGTACGATATCGCAGAAGGCGACCAGCTCGACCTGCTCCAGTTTGCTGAGCGAAGGCAGATGCTTGCCATTAGCGATCGAGCCGCAGCCGATAATCCCAATCTTAATTTGATCCGTCATTCGTTGATCCCTCCCAGAATCTCTTTGATCTCGGCAAGTCTGTCCTTAATCCGCAGCGGTACTTCTGCGTGCAGCTCCGGCCAGGTGACATACAGGGACGGATCGATGCGGTATTCCGTAAACGTCATGGCCGGCTTGAAGCGGCGTGTCTTCAAATACCGCTCCACCAGGCGGTCTGTCTCTTCATCGGTCGTATAGACACCGTCGAACGGGCCAGTAATGAGCAGCCCGCGCCGGCCGGCAGTTTCGTCCGTACTGGTCATCAGATCGGGCAGCAGATAGAACATTTCGGGCTGAGGCAGGAAAGCGTGCTTGCCGGGCTGGGAATACAGCTTGACATGGGTGCCGTCAGCGATGTTGCTGCGGTCATGGAGAAGTCCTTTGAAATGTCTGCCGTGGAAGCTGGCGTCGCAGTCCACGACTTCACCGTCATGACCAACATAGACCCATACATGCTCAAGCTCGTACAAATGCTGAATATCGTAATCCCAGTAAATCGCGTATTCGATGATCGCTTTGACCTTGGGATCGCTAAAATCGAAGGTTCTCCGCGTCGAAGGAGACGGGCCGGCCGCTTCCAGCACGGTAATACCGACGCGGACGGGGAAGAACGGCTCGTTGTCGTCAAAGTAAATATAAGGGGCGTATTTTGCTATCCATTCGTAGTTCATGGGGTTCATCCTTTCATTGAAGCGATTTTGGATGTAATCAAGGCGTGACTTTTGTCGATTTCTTTGGTCAGGCATTGCGATTTCAGCTCATAGACTTTGATTGGCGAACGATCAATAATTTCCAAAAAGTGGTCGAAGTAAGCGTCGTCCTTGCTGTGCACGTAAGGGCACCAATGATCCGAGAGCCCGATCGTTTCGTGGATGTGTACGCCTACGATATAAGGGCTGACCGCAGGCAAATCTTTCAGGTTGTCGTAAAGGCCCATCCGGTCCATCATCATGGCGTGCCCGATGTCGTACCAGAGGCCGACCGGACTGCCTTTCAGACCGGCGATAAGCTCGCCCGCCTCCCGGAGTGTCGGAATCTGATTGCAGCGGGCCCGGGTCTCGATGCCGATGGCGACGCGGTAGCCTTTCCGGGCGATATATTCGCTGATCTCCTCCAGGCTGCGCCGGATCCGATCCAGATAAGCCGGAGCTTCGGAATCCCGCTGCTTGGCCATCTGCTCCCACAGCTCGCGATACTCTATGGATTCCGGGCCGTTATCACGGTATATCCGCTTCAGCTGAGCGTCGACGTTAACCGGAAACGGTACTTCGCCGGGATGGACGACGACCGCACCCGCCCCGTAACGGACGGCGTATTCGACGGACTGCTTCAGCAGCTCCACCGCACGTCTGCGTTTCGATTCGTCTTTGTAGCCGAGCATGACGGAATCCGTATCGTATTCCTTGTCGTCGATAAAAGGAAATGCGTGATGCACGCTGGAGATGCGGATTTCGCCGCGCTCAATCATCGGCTCAATCGCAGCGAGATGCCCCTGCGTCACGTTATAATTCAGCTCGACGCTGCCGAAGCCGAGTCGTTTGATTTCTTCGATCATGGCTCGTCCGTCTTTGTGATTTTTGATGTTCCAACAGGTTGAGTATGAATAATCGCCTTTGTCCATCTCCGCTACCTACTCCTTTATGGATCCCAGCATGACGCCTGAGATAAAATATTTCTGCAGCCACGGGTAGACGATCAGAATCGGTACCGTGGCGAACATGATGCTCGCCGCCTTGATGCTCTCCGGCATGATCGACACCAACTGGTCGCCCTGCATCGACAGCGGGTCGTTCGTCATGCTGTTTACGATGACTTGGTACAGTTTCAGCTGGATCGGATACAGCTTCGGATTGGTAATATACATGAGCGCATCCATGAAGCCGTTCCACCGTCCTACCGCGTAGAACAAGCTGAGCGTAGCGATTGCCGGCATCGACAGCGGCAGCACGATTCGCGTCAGCGTACGCATCGGACTGCATCCGTCCATTTCGGCCGCTTCGGATAAGCCTGGCGGAAGCGACCGGATGAATGAAATGAGAATAAGAAGAAAAAACGGATTGATCAGGGCCGGCAAAATCAGCGAGCCGATATGATTGGTCAGGTGCAGTCCCCGGATCAGCAGGTAGTCGGGGATCGTGCCGCCGCTGAAGAACATCGTGAACAGGATGAGGAACATGAAGACGGATCTTCCTTTCAGCCGCTTGGAAAGCGGATAGGCCGCCGCAATCGTCATGAGCATGGCCAGGAAAGTATAGCCTGCCGTCAGCAGCACCGTCAGTCCGAGTGATTTCAGCATGGAATTGTCCTGGAACACCTTCCGGTAAGCCTCCAAATTGATGCCTCTGGGAAGCACACTCACTTCGCCTGAGAGAATCGCCCGGTTGGAGCTGAGCGACATGGAAGCGATGTGCAGCAGGGGAGCCAGACACAAGATGACCATCACGATGATCAAAATGATGTTGATATACTCAAAAGGCGTTCTTCTTCGGGCCGCCATCTGCCCGCCGTTATCTGCCATCATTTACAGCACTCCGTTATCGGTTATTTTTTTGGCGATCGCGTTTGCCATAAGCAGCAATACGATCCCGACGACAGCCTGGAACAGACCGACGGCGGTCGCAATCGAATACTGAGCCGTCTGTATCCCTGTCTTGTAGACGAAAGTGCTGATGACCTCGGAGAAATCGCGGACGCTGACATTGCCGAGTACGTACGGCCGATCAAAGCCGATCTGGACGATTTCACCGATCTTCAGAATGAGCAGCATGACGATCGTCGGCCGGATACCCGGAAGCGTCACCGACCACATGCGGCGCAGCCTTCCCGCACCGTCGACGGATGCGGCTTCGTATAGTTCGGAATTAACGCCCGTTATGGCGGCCAGGTAGATGATCGTTCCCCAGCCCGCGCTTTGCCACACACCGACGGCCAAATAGGTAACGAGCCAGGCGTACTTGTCCGTCAGGAACGGAACCGGATCGATGCCGAACCGGCCGAGCAGCAGATTAACGATGCCTGTTTTCGTAGCGAATACCTGGAACATGATGCCTCCGATAATGACCCAGGACAGAAAATGGGGCAGGTACAGAATCGTCTGCGCGAATTTTTTGAACCGCCGCCCGGCCAGCTCGTTGAGCATAAGCGCGAGCACAATCGGGGCGGGGAAGGAGACGATCAGATCGAGCAGGTTGAGCATGAACGTATTCCTGAGCGCTTCGTAGAAGCCGCTCATCCCGAACACTTCCCGGAACACGTCCAGTCCGACCCATTCGCTGCCCGTCACCCCTTTGAACAGGTTATAGTCCTGGAAGGCGATCAGAATACCGTACATCGGGCCGTACTTAAAAACCAGGAAGAAGGCGAGGGGCAAAATCAACAGAGCGTACAGCTGCCAGTTACGATAGAGATAGAGTCTTAAGCTTTTCATTTCGGCACCCTCCCGTCCTGCATTATTTCTTCATGGCTGCATAGGCTTCAGTCCGTTCTTGCTTGATGGCGTCGCCTCCGCTTGCCATATAGTCCTTAAGCAGATTGTCGTAAGTCTTATCGAAATCGCCCGGTTTAGTCATGATGCTTTTGACGATAAGTTCGTCGTACTTATCCTGCAGTGTAGGGATGTACTTGTTTTCAGCCTCGATCGGCGACGTGAAGTTCGCATAACGGATCGTATCCGTCATCGACATTTTGTAGGCATCCACGACATAATCCCGGAATTCCTTAGGTACCGCCGCTGCCGCTGCCGCCCAATTCTTCTCATCGCTGCCGAAATCCTGGCCCTGTGTAATCATGGCGATATCGTTGGCATTGAACATCCGCGTGCTCGTTTCTTCCGATTCGATGCGGTACGGCACGCCGTCCGTCAGCGTGTAATCCTCACCTTCGATTCCGTTCATGATTGTATTCAGCACGTCCGGCTGCGCCATCCAGTCCAAGTATTTGATCGCCTCCACGCCGCGTTTGCTCGCTGCGGGCACCATGAGGAAGAAGCCGGTCGGATCGTATTCGGGTTTGAGATGCTTGCCTGCGTTGTTCGTGTATGGATCGACCGGAACCAGTTTGGCGCCGGGAACGTTCTGCGTCAGTACTTTGGCGATGCCCGGCGTCGCATTGTAACTGTTGCCGAGATTGTCGCTGTACATGCCGACTTTGCCGGTCATGACGTCCTGGAATACCTGCTTCTCGTCCTTGTCGAGGGAAAAATCGGGGCTCATCAGTCCCTCGTTGTACAGCTTGTTCAAAAATCGGACCGCTTCCTTGTGCCCGGGGAGAAGGAGAGGGTAGCCAAGGCTCTCTGACAGCGAATAGCGCTGCTCATCCGTCAGGCCGTCCTCAATGAAGGACCAGACGATCGGTTCGATGGAAGCGGGAGTCAGTGAGAAACCGAGAGGAATGACGCTGCCGCCAGTCTGCCCGGGATCTTTCTCCTTAAAGGCTTTCAAGGTCTGGTAGACTTCTTCCGTCGTCTTCGGCATCGGAAGCCCCAGCTTGTCCAGCCAGTCTTGGCGGATGAGGTTTTCGTATTTGCCGGTGTTCACGCGCCTTCCTGGAATCGAATATTGGACGCCGTCCACTTTGCCGCTGTCCAGGGCGGGACCTAAATATTTTTTCAGGTTCGGCCCGTACTGCTCGATCAGGTCGTCCAGTGGCAGCAGCCCTCCGTCTTTGGCATATCCATAGGCGGTGAGGGGGCTTGTGTTGGCGAATACGATATCCGGGGCATCGCCGCTCGACATCATCACATTGACTTTGTCGCTGGCGTCGGTGCGCGGAATCGGTACGAATTCGACCTTAATGTTATTCGGGTCGCCGAAGTTTTTCTGGACGTAATCGGTCCAATAATTTTCGGTTGCCGTATAACCTGCTGGCGCATTGCCCCTGTCAAAAATACCAACCTTGAGCGTGACCTGTTCCGTATGACCCGAAGCCGTTGCGGAGGAGCTTCCTTCTTTGTTTCTTCCTTGCGAACAGCCTGCCAGCAAACCGGCGATCAGCGCCACAGCCAGCGTGAAACGCAATCCTTTCCCTCTCATAAGACACCTCGCTATTTTTTTTGGCCTGCAGCTTAAGTTATAGCGCTGCGCAATAGAACGGGCAATTTACACGTTTCAGCGGAGTAAACAAAAAAGCAGATTTGCGCATCTGCCTTAATTTTTTGTATAGGGCATACCTTTTTCCGGAGGCATACGAAAGGTCGGACTGTCTTCGGAAATGCGACTAGCTGGAGCCTTCAGCATTTTCACACCTCCTCCGGTATGCGGGAGTGCTGCATCAGCTTTCGGTAGTCCCCGGGCGACACGCCAACCGATTTCTTAAACACCCTGCCGAAGGAAATCGCATGCTCGTAACCGACCTGTCTGGAAATATCGCCGATCGTCAGCTCCGTCTCGCGAAGCAGCTTCTGTGCCCGCTCAACGCGCAGCCCGATCAGGAAATCGACGAATTTGACGCCGAACTGCTCCTTGAACAGCTGGCTCGCGTATTTTCCGTTTATGCCGAACCGGTCGCTGATATGATTCAGGGACAGCTCGGGGTTCGCAAAATTGTCTTCAATATATTTTTTTACCTCATAGATCACAGGGTTGGTGCTGCTTTTATCCAGGATCGCTGCGTACTGATCGTACAGCTCCCCGATCAGCGACTCGTACAGCTCGCGGATTTCCGCAACCGAGCCTGTTTCCCGAAGCGCCCCGGCCATGCGGGAGTAGGAAGCGGCATGCCAGAGCTCCTGAATGGCCGGCGGCAGTTCCTCGATAAGCCTTGCGAACCGGTGCGTCAGATCGTTCAGGAGCAGCCGCAGCTCATCCTCTTTCAGCAGGCGCTCCTCCAAATGGCCGAAGATCCGGTCAAGGTCGTTCCGCCATGCCGGCGCAGGCAGCCTGAAATGATGAATCAAATTTTCCGCCCATTTATAGTAATCCGTGTCGACCCGGTTTTCCCTGTTTCTGATTTCCGAATAGACGATCACCCGGTTATTTCCGGCCGTCATTTTGTACTGCAGGGCGGCAAGTGCTTCCCGGAAGGAGGTTTTGGCTTCTAAGAGGCTGCCCACGACCGATCCGATCCCGATCGTGACCGAGAAGGGGAACGCGTCTTGCACCCAACTGCGCAAGCCGTCCATTAGAGCGTCCGGGCCGAGCGTACCGGAGATACCGTCCGTTCCGGAGCGAACCAGCAGGGCCAAGCGGCCGCCGGCAATCCAATCCGAGCCAGCAACAGCAGCCGCGAGCTCGGGGCGCATGCCAAGCTCCGTTTCCAATCGCCGCTTGGCTTCAAGAAGCTGCTGACGGTCTCCGCGCATCAGGGAAACGTATTTGTCGATTTCCACGATCGCGACGGTGATGCCGCCGTCCTTCTCCGGCATCCGGAACAGCCGGGCATAATCCTCCCATTCACTCGCGGTGAAGGCCGCATCTTCCTCCTGCAGCTCATAGAAAAAGCGTTTGCGGCGCATGATCACGTTTTCGGCCTCCTGCCGGTCGATCAGATTCATACGGCCAAGCATATTGTCAAAGACCTGCTCAATCATCGAAAATTCGTCGCTGGCAGCTGGCTTGGTTTCGTGCCGATAGTCAGAGATACGTCGCACGATGTTTTCGATCGGACGGTAATTCCTCCGGGTGACGAACATAATGTAAGCGAGGATGGCCAGGAGGGAAGGAATCAGGATGGACAGCGGTGCGAGCGAACGGGTCGCGGCTTGTCCGAACAGATCCGGGCTAACCGGACCGCTAGCGTATTTTAGCCCGATGTAATCGGATTCCATATAAGTCGTCGGTTTCGTTTTCTGCGCGGCGGGTTCAGTCGAGAAGATCGTGCTGCCCTGAACGTCGGCGATGTCCAAGAAGGAGCGCTGGCCGCTGCCCGCGCTGCCGGTCATAGACAGCAGCTTGTCCACCTTTACGTTCAGCACGATGATGCCTTCGTTGCCGCGGGAGCTTTTTACGATCGAAATGACCCGCTCCGGCGGATCGATTAACGGAAACTCGCTGTAGAGCCGAATCGGTGACCAGCGGTTTTGTATTGTCTTCGGCAGGCTCTGAATAAAGGTCTTGTCCGTAAAGTCGTCAAGTGGCGCGGCATAGCCGCCCGTCAGTACGAGCCCGTCCTTGTAACGGTAAAAATATACCGAGTGAATAAGCAGATTGCTGCGCATTTTGGCAATTTCGTTAGAAGCTTTGTAATCGACGAGATCGGGGGCGTTTGCGCTCCCGTTAAAGAAATCGTTAATGGCATCGTTGTTGACGGTCTGGCCGGCAAGCATCAGCTCGATATTTTTGAGCCTGGTCGTCATGCCGTCCACCACTTGCTCCGCATAAGTGCGGCTCTCCTTTTCGGTCTCTTTACTTACGTTGCCGTATGCCACGGAAAAAACGATCGCGATGACGATCGTGCCGGAAATGAATAAGATGGAGAGATTCGACAGCAAAAAACGTCTATACCAAGTCCGATTGTCCATACTATTCTCGCTCCTTTCAGGTAGCCTTGGATCTGAGATGTCTCTGTTTTCCCATCTTACTCTCGGTATGTTATCGCAGTGTTGCCTGCACCGGATGGGAATTCCATCCGCTAAGCTGGGCGAATAAGGGGATTGCCGGGAAGCGATAGAGGGGGATTCGATCGGGGCTATTGGGGGAGCAGTATGGCAGTGGTTGAGAACCTTGCACAGTAGCTGAAGATCAAAAACTCCTGTCCGGCAACGACAAGGAGTAGTGCTTTTGAAGATATCCATTGGGTTTGGTATGCGGAAAAGGGACGATGATATCCTCCGAATAGAGCACAGACCGTGCAGGCTCATTCAGGTATATTTTAACGGAAACCACCCATATTAAGGGAATCAAGCGCAGAAGCTGCTCGCAGGGTGGGGGGAATATGACTGTGGAAAGGCATGAGGAAAAGCATTTCAACGCACCGGATTTGATCAGGGATATTGTGATCGGAATGTCGGACGGTTTAACGGTTCCGTTTGCCCTTGCCGCCGGCTTGTCCGGGACCGTACCGAATACGAGCCTGGTCGTTGTGGCGGGGATGGCTGAAATCGCTGCGGGTGCTATCGCGATGGGGCTCGGCGGATATCTTGCCGCCCGGACGGACCGGGAGCATTATGCATCCGAACTCGTGCGGGAGCAGGAGGAAATCAGGGAAATACCGGATCAGGAAAGGGAGGAAGTGGCCGATATCCTGAGAGAGTGGCATTTTCCCAAAGAAATTGTGGAATCGGCGGTGGATGCCATCTGCCAGGACTCGGACCGATGGGTTCAATTTATGATGAAATATGAGCTCGGGCTCGAAGAACCCGAGCCTAAGAGGGCGCGCAACAGCTCGCTCACGATCGGACTATCCTACATTATAGGGGGTGTGATTCCGCTGTCCCCTTATATGCTGATCAGGCAGTCGGGCACAGCTTTATCCGTTTCGGTGATTGTCACGCTGATTGCCTTATTCGTGTTTGGCTACGTTAAAGGAAGGTTCACCGGTACCCGTCCGTTCCGCAGTGCCTGGCAAACAACCATTGTAGGCGGAGCGGCCGCCGGAATCGCATTTTTCATTGCAAGACTCATATCTTGAGGGTTAACTCTCAATGACTGTTTTCAGCGGATGAATCCGGGATGTTCTCTAGTAAAACGACAAATACTTCATCACATTCTCCGCCTTCTCCTCGCCCAGCAGCTGCATCAGCTTCGGCCTGACTTCCTCCACAAAAGCAGCCTCGATTTCAAACGTTTCTTCGTTGGTTACATTCCCCTCCATTGTGAAAGCGGCTTCGATCAAGAGCGCCAGGGCCGAAAAAAAGTCGGCCAGCGAGTCTGCAAGGGGGAATGCTTCAGATCCATCGATCCGCCCGTACACCGGGGACGCCGGCGAGGCGGTGTCGACGATCAGCGGGTCGTCGTTGTAATTGGCAATGACCACATGATCCGGAGGCCACGAAGGGGATGCTTGGTACGGCTCCCCCGTTCCCAGCCAACGGTATCCCAGCTGCTGGCGAAACAAATGCTCCGGCTTCGGAAAGAAAAGAACGGCAGCATCTCCGATTTCCACGGCGGCGCTTTTCATTCCGAGCGATGTTGCATTATCAGGACCACTTCTTATTTCATATCTGGTGTAAAAATGCTGCAGTTCCGGCGAAAGCGGAATACGTATATCCACGCCGGGGTCACAGAACTCCGCCAACGGGCGGATGTCCTGCTCTTTGAAAAGTCCATATGCCTCGTTATATTGATTCTGCCATTTTAGAAAAGATGCCATGGCTTGGTCCAGCACGTCCATCAAGTTTCACTCCCCATAGATCCTTTAATAAAAATCGAAGTAGCCGCGCCAAGTGCCGTCCTTTTTATGCTTGGCAAAATAAAAATTGCCGTCATCCACGATGTTGAGCCCGGTTTTGGCGTCTGAGGCGATTTGGAGGACAAAAGCGTATCCATCTCCAAAGTCGATGCCAGGCTGGGTGAAGGCGGCATATCCGCCAAGCTTGTGGACACGATATATTTCCCCGGCAATATCCTCGAAATAATTCAGCCCTTCCAGCTCTTCCAGTCGGAGAATCTCTTGTCTGTACGCTTCGGGTATATCATCGCTGTCCCATTGCGGGGAGTCATCTTGACAAAGCTCTGGGAACAGCGGGAAAGGTTTGATCGACATAAAGGCAGGCCCGAAGTCTTTCAAGACCAATTTCCCGGTATCGCTGTACTCTCGGATGCACATATATCCGCTCATATCATCGTGATCCAGGACGTTAGGTGACAAAAATACGGTCAGCAGTTCGGTTTCCTTCAGTTCGTCCGGAACATAGGGCAGCGCGGGCAGATATAGCTGAAGGATGGGAGCCATCGCCTCTCCGTCCACATCGACGGGCAGTTCCTCATCGGGCAATGCCAGGTTGACTTGTCCGATCCAGCACTGCTCCACCGAGAGGCTAGGCCTGCTTCCACCTGTTTGAAAAAGGGTCGCCGTGCGCCGCAAGGCGCTTTGAAGCTCTACGATCCGTTCTTTACTCATACTTGCATCCTCCTTTAAGTGCCCATGCTCAGGTCAACCTTGCGTCCATCTGAAAAAACGAAGATCATCCATATATCATCATGTATGTACACGAAGCATCTTTGCCGCTTCTTTACAAACCCTCCTCGAGCAAGCCGTTGTTCGATCCCCTCTGCTTAACGCTCGGCAAATATGCCGTTGTTCGGATCCCGCTGCTTATCCCTCCGGAAAGTAGTAACCCATATTCCTTTCACCCTACGTATCCGTCCGCACATCGTCCCATTCCTGGCCCATATATCCAGTCAGCCAGTTTAAGGCACGGTGACGCTCATACACAACGCCTGCGTTCAGGCCGCCGGGAGCCGGCTGTCCTTGAATCCGGCTGTCGACGCAGAGCCAGTCGTAGCGGTAGATCAAATCGGCGGCGTCGAGTATTTCCATACTGCTCCGCAGCCGTGAGCCCGCTAAAAAAGAATCAAACGAATCATACTGCTGCAGTTTGGAGACGGCTTCGGGGACATCGCAAATATGCGCCGGGCTCCCCAAGGCGTCCACATGGCCCAAGGCCCACAGCAGCACCCAAAAGCCTTCATACCGCCAGGAAAAAGGGACCGCTTCGGATTCACCCGCATGGCCGTTTTGGATAAACGCCTGTTCTTCGGGGGAAAAGAACCCGTCCGCCCCGTACTGGGCCGTAATTCTCGAGATCAGCTCCCGGGTATCCTCGGGGCTTTCGCCCGCACCAATGCATTCGCCCTTGACGGCGGTAATGCAGAGGGCGACGGCGCGCTGCGCGGTTTCCGCAAGCGTCCGGATTCGTCCCGCGGCTTCATCGCCGAGCCGTCCGGGCATCGGCGGCATCTTCTGAAAGCCTTGCGCCGACAAAAGCGCCTCGGAACGCCCTTTGCGCTCCGTACCGGACGCTGTCTCCGGCTCCTCGCCATGGAGGAAGCTCGTATGGGCGGTGACAGCGTAATCGTCCACTTCCGAGCGGCCGTCCGTACCCAGCAGGAGCCGTCCATCCGGGTTCAGCAGCTGCCCGCCGCCCCAGAACATCAGCCCGTCCAGCGGCCGAATAATCGACAGCAGCTGGGTGAACATGGATTCCGAAATGTCATCCTCCGTTTCGACGCCGATGACCATATTGAGCGTGCTGATCTTGATCAGCAGCTTTTGCTGCAGCGGCTCGTTCTCCGCCGGGATCTGGGCAAAAAATTGCTCCATGCCGCTTCGCATGCTTGCAAACTCATCCGGGTGCGTTTTGCTGGTGATGATGTTAAAAGCGGTAGCCTTTCGGCGAAGCCAGCCCTTGCTGACGATCTCAATCCGGGTTTTGCTCTCATTAACGCTCATTTTTCCATTCGGGTCGATCGCCTTCATCAGGTCTACGATCTGATCCAGATCGAAGGTTGAGCTGTACAGCGCACAATTCTTCACAACGATTCTCCTCCCACATGTAAAAAAACAACCAGTAACAGTGTGCAAAAAGCACACATCAACCATTTTATACCGAATTCGTGCACGACTTCCAGGCCGAATCTCGTCAGCAGCAATATCCTCGAAATCCTCCCACCTGCGGCTTGAAAAATGTACACCTGACGTGCCTTCGGTCTGTGCTAATATAGGGGGAAGAGGAGGGACCTGACATTCATGCTCAGATGGAAACAGCTAACGCAAAGCCTTTTCTTTAAATTTTCGGCTTCCTTTATCCTGGTGGGACTTGTGCCGTTATCCCTGCTCAGCTACTATGCCGTGCAGTCATTCACGACACATGTGGAGCGCTATACGACCAACAACCTTCGGCAGATGGTGCTGTACATGAGCTACAACGTCAACTCGGCGCTGACCAAATACGACGACATTTCCAAGCTGATGTACACCGGCCGGTATGACGGTTACGTCGAAGGATCGGACGAAAACCAGACCCGCAAGGTCAACGAACTGGAGCAGATCAATTCGGTCCCGATCGAAAGCTTTCTCAAAACGATTTTGTACAGCGATCCCTTTATCCGCAACGTGTATTTTGTCAGGTCCTCGGACATGAAGCTGTATTACCAGCTCCGGACCAATGCGGTGCTGATTCCGGAAGCGCTGCCATTACAAGACTGGCTCAGCGTCATGAAGGAGCGTCCACGGAACATCGCCTATTTTGCTGCGCATGACGAGACCTATTTGGCCCGTTCGGACAAACAAGTCGTCACGATCGGGCGAAACCTGATCGATATCTCGCTGCCGCTTGAGAAGGAGCCGCATGTGGTCGGGACGCTGTTTTTTGACGTGAGCACGGACATGTTCAACCAATTCTTTTCCGAAATGAAATTAAACGGGAAGGACGAGCTGTATGTGCTGGACGGACAGGGGCGCGTCTATTTTGGTCATCGGAATAACGCTGGGAAGACCGTCACGGTATCAGATCCATCCGACGGTCAGATGCTGGCTCTAAGTGAACCAATTCCGGCTCTGCAGGGCCGCATCGTGACCCACCTGTCCAAAGAGGAGCTGTACCGTCAGCTCGCGACGACCCGCACAGCCGTGTATATCGCGATCGTGATTTGCGCGGTGGTTTTGATCGTCATGGGGGTCTGGTTCTCGCGGCGGCTGGCGGCGCCGATCCGCCAGGTGATTCAGAAGATGGTCACCGTGGAATCGGGAAATCTGGATACGCATGTCGAGGTCCGCAGCCATGACGAAATCGGCCGCTTGGGCCATGGCTTTAACCGGATGGTCGAGCGGCTGCAGGCTTTTATCGACGAAGCCTATGTCGCCGAGATCAAGCAGAAGCAGACCGAACTGAATGCGCTCAAAAGCCAGATCCGACCGCACTATTTATATAATACGCTGGAGGTGATCCGGATGAATGCCGTGCACAGCGACGTGCCGGAGGTCGGCGACATGATTCTGTCGCTGTCCAACCAGCTGAAGTACGTCATCGATTACGGTGAGGAATGGGTACCGCTGCAGCAGGAGCTGGATCATCTCCGGGACTATTTTTACATTATCGAAGTCCGGTTTGAGAATCGTTACGAACTACGGACACACATTGCGGACGATGTGCGCCTGTCCTGGGGCGTGCCGAAGCTCTCCCTGCAGCCGCTTGTGGAAAATGCGGTCCAGCACGGCCTGCGGCCGCAGGGTAAAGGAACGGTCGGTGTTTCCATCCGCAAACAGGAGGACCGCTTGGCCATCGTCATTGTCGATGACGGGGTCGGAATGGAAAAAGAGGAGGTCGAGCGGATCACGGCCAGGCTTGCCGAGGAAGGGGCGCCGTCCGGACACGTCGGGATGAAAAACGTCCAGGAGCGGATCCGGTCGCTGTGCGGTCCGGAATTCGGGCTGTCGGTGACCAGCCGGCCCCATATTGGCACATCCGTAACGATCGAACTGCCTATCAAGGAGGTGCATGACGATGATCCGGGTTCTGCTCGCGGACGATGAGCCGATGATCCTCAAGGGATTGCGAAAATTGATCGACTGGAATGCGCTTGGCTTTGACATTATCGGAAATGCCTGCGACGGCCGGGAGTTAATGGAGCTCATGGAAACCCTGCGGCCCGATGTAATCATCAGCGATATCAGCATGCCGCACTTTACCGGAATCGATATGATCCGCCGCATCCATGAAGAAGGACTGCCGATCAAGGTGATCTTTATTAGCGCCTTCCAGGAGTTTACCTACGCGCGGGATGCGGTGGCTTACGGGGCGCTCGATTACTTGGTGAAGCCGATCATCAAGCAGCAGCTCGAATCGGTGCTCTGCAAGGCGGCCTCTCTGATTAACGAGCACCAGGAGGAAGCGATCCGCAAAGGAAAGCTGCAGCAGCTTGAGCACAAAATCCGTCAGGGCGAGCTGGAGTCGTGGCTGGCGCAGCTGATGGAGGGAACGCTCCAGCCCGGTTCCGCGCCTTACCGACACCTTACGGCCGAGCTGCCGGGCCCGTTGTACAGCACCGGGGTGGTCTTGGCCGAGCAGCTTCCGGGTGACAGCGATAAGTGGAATGACAGGGAGACGAAGCTCGTGGAGTTTGCCGTCGGCAACATTTTGCAGGAAGTCGTCCACGGGTCGGGATCAGGCCATGTGTTTGTCCGGTCCGGCCGGTTTTGTTACGTCGCCTGCCATGAGGGTCCCGTGGGAGCGTTAGAACTGGCACAGGACGTGCAGCGCAGCATCCGCACTTATCTGAAGCTGAGCGTGACGATCGGGACCAGTCCGGCGGCGGCCGATTTCGGCAGCCTTCCGGAGGCTTGCCGGCAGGCGGAGCAGGCGCTTGGCCTGAAGTATTTTGACGGACCGAACCGGATTTATACCTACCGGGCCGTGGACAACAAGCCGAAGCAGGATGAGCTGTACCGGCGTCAGCTGGCGGTGGTGAACGGCTTTACGGACGACGATTGGGAAGCGGTTGCAGAAGGGTTGGACTGCTTGCTCTCCTACATCTGCGTCAGCGCCTACGGGAGCCGGTCGCTGGCGGTCTCGACGGCGTTTTCGTCCGTCCTTTCGCTGGCACAGGAACTGGGGAAATCAGGCCTATCTCTGCCTGAAGCCAGCCTGGACGCGCATGATGTTCAGCGGAAGCTGGAGCAGTGCGGCTCGTTCGCCGAACTCCGGCGCGACATAGCGAATACGGTCGAGAGGATGTTCCGGATGGCCGGGGCGGAATCCGGCAATAAAGACAAAGCGCTGCTGGCCAAGGTGAAGCAGTATATTGAGGAGCACTATCAGGAAGAAATCACGCTGGAGTCGGCCGCCGGCATTACTTTCATGAATCCAAGCTACTTCAGCTTTTTTTTCAAAAAGCAGACCGGAATCAATTTCAAGCAGTACGTGACCGGCATCCGGATGAAACACGCGGTGCGGCTGCTCCTGCATACCGATCTGATGGTGTATGAAATTGCTGAGGCCGTGGGGTATAACAACGCCCGCCATTTCAGCGACATTTTCCGCAAAACGTACGGAAGCCTCCCGAACGATTACCGCCAGGACAAGAAAAGAAAAGCTTGACCGAAAGCTGCCCGAGTCATCCGGCCGTCCCCTGCCATAGGATGCAAGCCGCCCTCCGGCCCGCCGGGTTTACAACGCCGTCAGGCGTTTTTTTTCTGCATTATAGAATTTAAAATTTTTGGGGGTCCCCGCAAAGTATTTGGAATATGCACCGAAGTATAGGCTCCACTTTGTGGGGATGTTTCTTCAGGAAGTACTCGAAAATGCCTCACCTCGATCTCGAAAAAGTTCATTCTAGCGGCTTCCGCATTTTGATAACCTAAGACCAAGGATCGGGTCTGACGCGCGCGGCGCAGTCATCCGGGCGGTATGGAACCCTACGATCCGCACGATTCGAACCGTACCATTCACAAAAAGGGAGGCAACACATCAGATGGCTCACAAATCCAAATTTCACATGCTCAGCCTGCTGCTGGCGCTCGTGCTCGTTCTGTCCGCATGCGGCAAAGGCGGCACAGAATCAGGCGCATCCGGAACAAGCGGAGATGGCGCTTCGGACGGAGAAGGCCAAGCGGCGAAAACCTCGTTTACGATCGGCTATGCCACCGGCGACCCGGCATCCAAGCAAGCGATATCCGACGCGATTAAGGCGTTTACCGAAGCCAATCCGAACGTCGAAATCAAGGACGTCAGCGAAGGGACGACTTCTTCTTATCTCGACTGGCTGAAGACGAAGGACGCGGTCGGCGAATTTCCCGATCTGGTGGAAATGCGCGATACCGAGGTCTTTCTGAAGGCCGGCAAAATCGTGGAGCTCCCGTCCGACCTGCACGATCTGTTCAGCACGCTGCCGGAGGTCGGCGGCAAGGTGTATAACGCTCCGCTGACGCTGAACGCTCCGCAGGGCATTATTTACAGCAAGCAGGCGTACGAGAAGGCCGGCATTACCGAAGAGCCGAAAACGTACGACGAGTTTTTGGCCGACCAGGAGAAGCTGAAGGCGAGTGGCATCACCCCGATCGTCGTCGGCGGCAAGGATATTTTCCATATGGGCTTCTGGCTGAACAAGTTTCTGATCGATGATGTGTATGCCAAAGACCCGGACTGGAACTCCAAGCGCACGGCCAAACAGGTGAGCTTTACCGACGCCAACGTGGTTCAGGCGATGACCGATTATAAGGAGCTGTTCTCCAAATATGTGGACAAGGGCTGGCTGAGCACCGCCGACAACCAGACGGCGTCCATCCTGGTGGCAGGCAAAGCCGCGCAGCTGTTCTCCGGTCCATGGATGTTCACGCAAATCCAGCAGGCGGATCCGAACTTTGAATTCGGCTTCTATGCACTGCCGGACCGGGAAGGCAAACGCAATGTGATCGGTCTGCCGTCCCCGGCCGGCTGGACCTTGTCCGCCGATGCGGCCAAAGATCAGGCAAAAGTGGACGCCATGAAATCGTTTATCCGGTTTTTCTTCTCCAAAGAACAGTACGCGAAGTATCTGTCCACGGTCAACGGCATCCCATCCACCAAGGAACCTGTGGAATACCAGGCGACCGAGCAGATGCAAACCGTTCTTGACCTGATGAAGGACGAATCGGTGACCAAATCGCTGGCGATCAACAACTGGTGGGGAGAGAATCAGATCCCGCCGCAATTCCGCAACTGGTATTACAAGCTGATGCAGGAAATGGTTCTGAAGAACGGCGACGTCGCGGAATATATGAAGAAGGCGGATGCCGAGTACGATACGGAAGTCGCGGCCAACAAGCAGTAAGGCGCACCTCAAGCAAAGGAGGATCACAGCATGGCAATGCCTTATCCCGACAGCCATAACCAGATTCAGACCATGCCGATGCCGAAGAAAAAGCGAAAGGTGCAGCTCTACGCCCTGCTGTTCATTCTGCCGTCGCTCATCTTGTATACGCTCTTCGTGATCGTGCCGACGGCAAGCAGCGTCTATCTCAGCTTTACCTCCTGGGATGGCGTGAGCAGTGACGTTCACTACATCGGATTTGCCAACTTCGTGGAGATCTGGCACAGCGATCGGGTGCACAATGCGCTGAAGAACACGCTGATTCTGACGGTGTCGCTCGTCGTCCTCGAGAACGTGGCCGCTCTGTTGCTGGCGGTGCTGGTGGATCAGGTGCGCTGGTTCCGCAATCTGTTCCGCAGCATCTTTTATTTTCCCGTCCTGATGAGCGGGGTGGTCATGGGTTTTATCTGGACGATCATTCTGAATTACAACTTCGGCGTCTTCAATCAAATATTGGATACAATCGGGCTGTCCTCGCTTATGGTCGATTGGCTGGGCAGTCCGAAATACGCGATGGTATCGATCATTTTGTCCACAGTCTGGAAATCGGCCGGTTATTATATGATCATTTACCTCGCCGGCCTGCAGAGCATCTCCGCCGATCTGACTGAAGCGGCTTCCATGGACGGGGCAAACCGGTGGCAGCAGTTCCGGCACGTGACGTTTCCGCTGCTCGCCGGATCGATGACCGTATGCTCGGTATTGTCCATGATCAGCTCGCTGAAAATTTTCGACCAGATCGCGGTGATGACCGACGGCGGACCCGGATTTGCTACCGAAACGCTGACCTACATCATTTATAAAGTCGGTTTCGGCGAAATGCGGCAGGGATTCGGAACCGCGATGGCGATGGTGCTGTTCCTGCTGATCCTGGTTATTACGGTCATTCAGGTGAAGTTTTTGCGGAAAAGGGAGGTGCAGATGTAATGATGGAACAACGGCGCAAATGGAACGACGTGCTTATGTTTATCGTGACCTTGATTCTGGCCGTCATCTTTTTCTTTCCGATTTTCTTTAACCTTATGTCCGCCTTCAAGAGCAATCCAGAAATTATGCGGGACGCCATCGCCTTTCCCAAGTCGCTCTATTTGGAGAGCTTTAAGTACCTGCTGACCGAAACGGACTACCCGAAAGCGATGATCAACAGCGTTCTGCTGACCGTGCTCTCGATCCTGTTCATGGTGCTGATCATCCCGATGGCGGGGTATGCGATCGAGCGCCATAACAAGCGCTGGACGGGTTTCGTATTCGTCTTCTACCTTGCCGGGATGATGATTCCGTTCCAGGCATACATGATTCCGCTCTTTAAGGAACTGAAAATGCTTGGCATGTACGGCAATCTGATCGGGCCGATCGCCATTTATGTGTCCGGCTCGGTGGGCTTCGGCTGTCTGCTGTACACCAGCTTCCTTAAAGGGGTTCCGCGCGAAATTGAGGAGTCGGCAGCCATCGACGGGTGTTCCCGATACGGCATCTTTTGGCGCATCGTTTTCCCGCTGCTCGGCCCGTGTACCGCAAGCATGGTCGTGCTGCAGGGGCTGGGGATCTGGAACGACTTCCTGATGCCGATGCTGGTGCTGCCTTCCGGGCAGCCCAAAACGATGATCGTGGAAATTTTCTATTATGTCGGCGAGTTTTCGTCGCGCTGGGATATGATTTTTGCCGGGACGACGATGTCGATCGTGCCGGTGCTGATCGTGTTTGTTTTCCTGCAAAAGTACTTTGTGAAGGGCCTCGCGTCCGGCGCAATCAAGGGGTGAGTCATAGATGGTCAAGAACAACGTGGAAAAGCCGGCGCCGCACGCCGGATTGACGGCGGAGGAGCGGCAGTGGCTGGATGACGTATGGGATAAGCTGCAGGTGAAAATGTTGGCCGAAGTGGACCGGATCGGCGACCGGATTCCGTATATTCCGGAGGATGGCGCATATCGCGAAGATAAGGCAGAGACGGATATTTACTGGTGGACCAACGGGTTCTGGCCGGGGATGCTCTGGCAGATGTATCACGCCACAGGGGAAGCGAAGTACCGGTCGGCGGCCGAAAGCGTCGAGCGCAAGCTGGACACCGCGCTGGAAGGCTACGACGGCCTTCATCATGACGTCGGGTTTATGTGGCTGCATTCGGCGGTCGCCAATTACCGCCTGACCGGCAGCGCCCGCGCCAAAACACGCGGCATGCACGCGGCGAATTTGCTCGCCGGACGCTACAACCCGGCGGGCCGGTTCATCCGCGCCTGGAACGACGACTGCACCGGGTGGATCATCGTCGACTGCATGATGAACATCCCGCTGCTGTATTGGGCAAGCCGCGAGACGGGCGATCCGCGCTTCGATGTTATCGCACGGCAGCATGCCGACACGACGCTGGCGAACGTCGTCCGTCCGGACGGCTCGTGCAACCACATCGTCATCCTCAGCCCGGAGGACGGCTCGTTTGTGGAAGCGCCGGGAGGCCAGGGCTACGGGACCAGCTCCGCCTGGTCCCGCGGGCAGGCGTGGGCGCTGTACGGCTTCGCGCTGAGCCACCGTCATACGGGTGAAGCCCGGTACCTCGAGGCGGCCAAGCGGGTCGCGCACTATTTCATCGCGAACGTGGCGGCGACGGGCTATGTCCCGCTGGTCGACTTCCGGGCTCCGGCCGAGCCGGTGGCCTGGGACACGACCGCCGGCATGTGCGCGGCCTGCGGCCTGCTGGAAATCGCCGAGGCTCTGCCGCCGCTGGAGAAGCCGCTGTACGTAAATGCAGCGCTTCGCATCCTGCAGGCCACGGACGAGCGCTTCTGCAATTGGAATCCGGCCGAAGACGCCATCGTGGGCGGCGGAACCGGTTCGTATCACGGGCGCAACGGGGATTACGCCGTGCCGATCATCTATGGGGACTATTTTCTGATCGAAGCGGTGCTCCGTCTGAAAGGAATGGATTTCCTGATCTGGTGAACGGGTGGGCGAACCCAGTCCGAATGCCGATCTCTTAATAAGAAACCGAAAGACCCTGTCCATCCGTTGGCGGGTCTTTGTTCAACTGCCAAAAAAAGCGGCACATCGGCCTAAAGAAACTGCATTCCAGGGATGGCGGCCATTTTTTAAGATAAGAAGGGAAGGCTAGTCGTCTATATCAGAACAAATTTGTAAGCGGATTCATCGATTCTCATATCCAAAGGAGGAATGCGAAGAAGCATACCAGCCCAAAGCGCTGGAGCTGAGGAGGGTAGTTGACAGAGCGGATTTGACTTAAACGGCAGTACATTTTCAGAAGGAAAGGAAGATGATCATGGAAGTGAAGCATAAGGCTCCGTTCAGTCAGGTTTGGAGGCGTGCGGGCATCGTACTGCTGACAATCTCGCTGCTGATCCCGCTGTTCCCTTCAAACCGGGCGGCGGCAGAGATTGTATCCGGTAATGGGGATGCTGCAATTACAGACTACCGGGTGGATATTCATGAAACCGTCAGCAGCGGATTCAAGCACCCCGGCGTCGGATTAACCAAAGAGATTCTGGAAAACGTGCGGACTCAGATCCTGGAAAAAAAGGAGCCCTGGTATTCCTATTACCAGGCGATGCTTATCTCCTCGTCCGCTGCGAAGGATGTCACCTCCAGCAATCAGAGCGCGGCCGATCCGTCCAAGCCGGGCAGCGACGCGTTCGACAGCCAGGGGATCAATTCCAGATTTATTGCCGACGGACTGAAAGCTTACACGCAGGCGCTGCTGTACTATATTACGGGAGACGAGACATACCGCGGAAATGCGCTGCACATCATCCGGATCTGGTCCCAGATGGATCCGGCTAAATATAAGTATTTTCAGGATGCCCACATCCACACGGGAATTCCGCTGAACCGGATGGTAACCGCTGCGGAAATTCTGAGGTATACCAGTTACCGCACGGAGAGCTTGAAGTGGACGGAGCAGGATACGGCCGATTTCACGAACCATCTGATCACACCGGTGATCGAGACTTTCCAGCATGACAACAACCATTTCATGAATCAGCATACGTATCCGCTGCTCGGGGCGATGGCGGGTTATATTTTTACCAATAACCGCGAGCGGTACAACGAGGGCGTCGAATGGTTCACCGTCAATAAAACCGCTGTAAATCAGGGCATCAACGGCTCTATCCAAGCGCTCTTTCGATTAGTGGATACCGATGCCGTGACGGGTGAGAAGCTCACAACCCCGCGCGTGCAGCATGTCGAAATGGGAAGGGATCAGGCCCATGGCGGGGGCGACCTCAACAATGCGGCCATTCTGTCGCGGCTGCTGCTGGCACAGGGAACGAAGGTGGACCCTGTCAAAGGCACGGTTTCAACCGCCAACAACGCCGTGACCTCCTATCAATTTTTGAATAACCGGATCTTGAGCGCAGCCGATTATTTCAGCCGTTATATGCTGGGCTACGATACCCCGTGGACTCCGGTGGCCGCGAGCACGGATTCGGACGGCAAGCCGCTTATCATCTACAAGCAGCTGTCCGAAATGTACCGGGGGAGAATGGTCACGACAAATTTTTGGGACATCTACTTCTATTACAAGTACACCGAGGGCATGAACCTGAAGAAGGAGGCTCCTTATCTGACCGAAATGTTCGAGAAGCGCCCGCCATCCAACTATTATTACAAAGGCAATCTGGAACAGGCGTGGGACAATGTCGACGGAGGCGGAGACTTCTGGCTGTACATTCCGAAAAAGGCCGGCGCTGAAGGAAATAAGCTCGTTCCCAAAGCACAGCAGGACAGCGCGCGGATCGACGTCGAAGAGCGCTATACGGCATTTGACAAAAATGCAGCGACCCGGAAAGACGGGGACGTTTCGTATATCGAGGTCAAAGCAACGGAGAAAGGCAGCTGGCTGGCGCCGCTGAACGTGGCTTACGGCGACCGCTCGAAGCCGCTCCTGGTCGGCTTGAAGTTCCGGACGAACGGCCCGGCGGAGTTAGCGATGAGCAGGGCGATGGGCTCCGCGCCTTATCATACGCTGACGCTGCCGGATACCAAGGGCGAGTGGAGGTACATTACTTATGATATGGGCATCGATCATGTGACGTACAGTCAGGTCGACCCCAACCACAGCATCGTGTACTGGAAGGTGACCGGTCCCGGAACGAAGGTAGGCATCGACAGCCTGAACGTCAAGGCAGGGGAGCAGTTGACGCCGCCGGTATTTAAGGCGGGGAGCGGCGATCTGGAGCGGGTCGCTTATGTGGGTGCCGCAACGTCTTATGACTTTTCGGCCACCGACCCGGGTCCAAGCGATCGGGTGACCTACGAGGCAGAGGGGCTGCCGGCGGGGGCCGAGCTGGATCCGGATACCGGCGCGTTCCGTTATAAGCCTGAACAGGCCGGCACCTACGCCTTCACCGTCACGGCCACCGATGGAACCACCGTCGCGACACGGAACGTCCACTTCGAGGTGGCGGACAACCGGAAATCCGCTGTGGATGCCGCGGCAGCAAATTATGACTCCAACACGGGTTACGTGTCTTCGTCCCTGGAGCACTTTAAGCAGACCTATGCTGATGCCTTGGCTTCCATCGGCAGCGCAAGCGATGAGCTCTTTGACCACAAGCTGTCCGACGTTCTGCAGGCGGCGGAGGAACTTGAGCCGTTAACCCCGCATCTTCCCGACGGAAGCCTGGATTATACGGCGGGAGTCGTGGTGGCTTCCTCCTTCGGTGATTACCTGAGCAGTCTGACGGATGGGGACGATAATACTTTTGCGGCCTATGGACTGGCTGCCGATCTGTTCCACACAATCGACTTCGGCAGCAGCTTTAAAGTGACTGCAGACGCCTTCCAGATCCAGGGACGGCGAAGCTTTCCGGAGCGGATCGCGGGCATCGCGGTGTTCGGCTCCAACGACGGCGAGACCTGGACCCGCTTAACGTCCGGGACGACCGGGCTCACGGAGGACATGCAAAGGCTGGAGGTTGACGAGGCTTACCGGAAGGAGCCGTTCCGCTTTTTGAAAATGCAGATGATCGCACCGCAGAGCACCATGCTTGAAGTGAGTGAATTCCGGATCGAGGGACAGCGCCACGAAATCTATAACGATCTGGACTCGGTGTCGATCGGATCGGAGCATGCCCTGATGCAGCGGGTCGTTCCCGGCGACCCGGTTCGGTTATCTTTTATCTCCAAGGAGACGATCAGCCAAGTGAAGGTCAGCATTCAGGGGCAGGAGGCCGAAGTCCGTACGGATGATCAGCGCCATTGGACGGCGGACACCGTGTTATCGGATGACGCACCCATGGGGACCGTCAAGTTTAACATTACCTACACCAAGGCGGACGGAACACCGGGAACACCGCAGGTATTGACGACGGATAACTCCAAGTTGTTCGTCAGCCGGAACGATGACGTCATCGATGTCCTGCAAACGGCCGATTTCATCGATTCTACCGGGCGGGCGGCGGCGGACACCCTTAAAAATGTCGCGAATCTGTTCGATGCCGATGCAGGCACCATTTCCGACTTCCGCTTGAACGGGGGCGGGGCCGGTGGCTATATCGTTTTTGACTTGAAAGAGGGCCATCAAGCACAGCTTACCGGCGTGGAGCTGATGGCAAGACAGGACAGTTACTTTTCCCGGATCAAAGGGACAGTCGTCCAAGGGTCCAACGATCTGACGGAGTGGACGGCGTTGACATCGCCGGCGCAATCTACCGCAGATTGGCAGGTGCTGCCGGTCAACGGAAAGGAAGCCTACCGCTACATCCGGATCTACAACGCCGGCACCTGGTTTGGCAATATGGCGGAGCTGCGGCTTCACGGTACGGTGCAGTCCTCGCTCGGGCGTTAAGCGTGCATCCCTTGTGAACCTCGAATTTGGCATCCCACACCGAATGATTTCGGTTGATGGGATGCCCTTTTCTGTACATGTCATCATAACGGAGTTCTGTCGGATTGGGGGCACATGAGGGAGGAAATACGGTGACATATCCAGAATAAGATTGGCGTGGATGTGCTCGATGATCAAAAGGGGGGGGAGTCTGCAATGAAAAAGCTGCCTTTCTATAGAGATACCTTTTTCAGCCGCCTGATTATATCCTATACCGCGCTTGCGGTCCTACTCCTTGGCCTTGCCGGGGGATATTTGTATACGCAGGCGAACCGGATGATGGTCGACGAAATCGCCAGGGACAGCCGAAGCCGGCTGGAGACGGCCAAGGACTATGTAGAAGGAACGCTGCTCCGCAAATATGAGGACCAGCTTCAGAACAAAGCCGTATCCACCGTGTTTATCCGGGATAGTTCGGATTTGAACGTGCTGCTCGATAACGGCTGGGAAGGGAACTTAAGCCGCATCGCTGCTTTTCGGCAGGACCTGGACATGTTCAAGCAGATTCTTGAAGGCGCTTCCAGCGTCACGGTTTATTTTCGACAAGGAGATTATATCGTCGACAGCGCCAATTTTTATGCAAAAACGGAACATTCCGGGGACGCCGCCTTCATGAAAGGGCTTCAGAGATCCGATCTGAACCGGTGGATCGTCCGGACGCTGCCGAAAGGAAACCAAGCGATGACCTATGCTGTAAATTTGCCGTACGGGACACTCGGGAATTCCCCGAAGGGCTATTTGTACATCGACGTCGATATGGAATATTTGCAGCGAGCCGTTGCCAGCATTCTGAACTCCGGCAGCGAACGGCTGTATATTTTCGATCCGGGCGGACAGCTCATCATGCAAACGGCCGGAGCAACCGAAGAAGAGATGGTGCTGCTGCAGCGTTCCATCGGCCAGGGCACAACAGGCACCGAGATGAGGGGCAACAAAACCGGTACCCTCGTCTTGTCTCATCTGGAGGGGGGCAGACCGGGCAGCCGTTTGACCTATGCGATGATCCGGCCGATGGACTCGTTCGTGCTCGCTTCCAAGCAGCTCAAAGCCAAAATTTTTACAGGGTGCAGTCTTGTGCTGCTGCTCGGGCTTGGCATTTCGTATTTGATTTCCAAGCGTTTTTACTTGCCAATGAAAAGGCTGGTCCAGCATGTCCGCCATTTACCGGGACTGAATCACGTGAATACGAACGAATACCAGATGATCGACAGCACGCTCAGCTTTATGGGCCAGAAGATCCTGAGCCTGGAATCCCAGGCCCAGCAAAACGAGATGAAGCACTTGGTGCTTGGCGCCAGTCTCGGCGTGGAACGCTTGGATGCCCTGCCCAGACATTGCCGCTACCAGGTGGCGCACATTCAGCTGGTCGATGGGCGCAGCGAACAGCTCAAGAGGATCGACGAGTTTGACGGTCATCACCTGCCGTACGAACTTGTCATTCTCAACCCGCAGGAGTCAGCCATCGTCTTTTTTATGAACGAAGGCGGGGCGGTGGACGAAGCAGCGGCTCTGGAACCATTGGCCAGGCTGCAGAGGGAGACCGGGGCCGGGCTGCGATTCGGAGCGGGCATCGGTCCCCCGGTTCAGACGATCGAGGAAATTCCGCTGTCTTACCGCTTGGCGCATCAAGCCTACCGCTACCGCTTCATCTACGGGCCAGAGGCGCTCGTTTCGCATTCGAAGATCGCTATGCTGGATCCGAAGCCGCCGTTGTTCTCCCTTGAAATTTTCAAGAACGCCCTTAAGGCCGGAGATGTTGCGCGGGCGAACCGTTTTATCGACGAGGTGTATGCCGTTCTTGAGCAGAAGAACCTGCAGCTTGAAGCGGTGGAGCTGGCCCTGCTCCAGATGGTCTCCGCGCTGTACGAATCGGTCATCGACTTGGAGCTGCAGCAGCTGGTCCCGCCGTTCGACCTGTTTGACGAGCTGAAAAAGGACACGCTTGCGGATACGATCGGCTCGATTCGCGATTTGTCCGAACGGATCGGGATTCATGTCCGGGAATCGGGCAACCATGCGCATGAGGAAGTCATCCTGAAACTGAAAGCCTATATCGACGAGCACTTGGACGAAGATCTTTCATTGAACGTCCTGTCCGAAGTGGCATCGCTGGCTCCCGCTTATATTTCCACCTTGTTCGGAAAAGTAATGAACGAATCATTCACGGAATACGTGACCCGCACCCGGCTCGGCAAAGCAGCTGACATGCTGCTGACCCATGACAACATGTCCGTCTCCGAAATCGCCTCGCTTGTCGGATACCGCAGCATTCAGTATTTCCACACCAAATTCAAAGCCCGTTACGGGGTGACGCCGGTTCAGTACAGGCAGCGGAAAGCCACGGTGGGCGACGGGGGCAAATCTGCTTCAGAGCAGCCTTTGTAGGCTGCTTTTTCCTTTTTTAAAGAAATTGAAATGCCGCATTTAACAAAATTGCAACCCGCATTTGAAAGAAATCCAACAAAATCGAATGAAGTTGAAGTGGAAAAAGCGCTTTCATCCTTTTACAGTAGGCGTAGCCGATGAGGCGACATCACAAGTTAGAAAGGAGATTTAGAAGCATGCATCCGGCAAACGCCCCGGAATTAAGTGCAGCGAAGACAGTTGGCAAACCAAGGGAGTCGAGACTCGCGTACAACTGGAAACGGTACAAAAAGAACAAGTATCTCTTCCTGCTGCTGGCTCCCGTGCTGTTGTGGTATGGGATTTTCCATTACGCTCCAATGTATGGCATTCAGCTCGCGTTTAAAGATTTTTACATTATGAAGGGCATTTGGGCGAGCCCATGGGTCGGGTTTAAGCATTTCCATTATATGTTCGCCATGTCCCCGGACTTTTGGAACATTATGCGGAATACGCTCGTCATCAGCTTCTACCATATCGTATTCGGCTTTCCGGCCCCGATCATCCTGGCTTTGCTGTTTAACGAAATCCGGTTTTCGATGTTTAAAAAAATCGCCCAGACGATTTCGTACCTGCCCCATTTCCTGTCCTGGATCGTCCTCGGCGGCATTTTGATCATGCTGTTGTCCCCGAATACCGGTGTCGTCAACGATTTGATCAAGATGCTCGGGTTTCAGCCGATTTATTTCCTCGGGGATGAGAGCTATTTCCGGTTTACGCTCGTCGTTTCAGCGATCTGGAAGGAAGTCGGATGGGGAATGATCATTTATCTGGCCGCTCTGGCGGGCGTGGATCAGCAGCTGTACGAGGCGGCCGTCATCGACGGCGCGAACCGCTGGAAGCAGACGCTCTATATAACGATCCCGTCTATCCTCCCGGTCATTTCCATCCTGCTGATCTTAAGGGTCGGCGGCATTCTGGACGCGGGCTTCGACCAGATCCTGAACCTGTATTCGCCCGCCGTATACGGCGTCTCGGATATTCTGGATACCTACGTGTACCGCGTCGGCCTGCAGAACGGGCAGTACAGCCTGACGACGGCCGTCGGATTGTTCAAGAACGTCGTGGCGCTCGTCTTGGTGCTGTCCACCAATTTCATTGTCAAAAAGATGGGCCAGGAGGGCGTCCTGTAAAGGCTGACCATGAACGAAAGGAATGAACAAGCATGACCATCAGCTTCGGCGAAAAGGTGTTCCAGGTTATCCTGATCCTCTTTATCGCCATTCTGAGCATTTGCATGATCTACCCGTTTATCCACGTCCTGGCGATTTCCTTCAGCTCTGCCGGAGAAGCGGTACGGCCGGGCATGCACTGGTTCCCGAAAGAAATATCGCTGTTCGCCTGGAAAAGGGTACTCAGCGACAGCACGATCTGGCTTGCCCTTGGCAACACGGTGTTCCGCACCGTTGTCGGGACGCTTCTGTCGCTGCTGTTTATGTCGATGGGCGCTTATCCGCTTGCGAAAAAGCATCTGCCGCACCGCCAGTTTTACACGATGGTCATCATCGTCACGATGTTTTTCAGCGGCGGCCTGATTCCGTCCTACCTGCTGGTCAAATCGCTGGGACTTATCGACTCACGCTGGGCATTGATCATCCCTGGACTCGTCAGCACGTATTCGATGCTCATTCTCCGCAACTTCTTCATGAACATTCCGGCGGAGCTGGAGGACTCGGCGAAAATCGACGGGGCCAACGACTTGCGGATTCTGTTTACGCTCGTCATCCCGCTGTCGAAGCCGGTGCTTGCGACGCTGGCGCTCTGGTCGGCGGTGGGGCACTGGAACGCATGGTTTGATGCCATGCTGTACCTTCAGGACCAGTCGCTGATCGTACTGCAGCTGTTTTTGCGAAGACTCGTCATCACTTCCGAAGGCGGCGCCATCCTCACCGTCGACGAAATGTTCAAGACGGCGGAAACGATCAAGGCCGCCACGATTATGTTTACCGCGCTGCCGATCCTGATCGTCTATCCTTTTCTCCAGAAATATTTCGTAAAAGGCACCATGGTCGGCTCGCTGAAGGCCTAGGTCCAATTGAACCGGACGCACCTGAACGTCGAGTTTAAATCAAAGGATGGATCCTCATCTTCATACAATCTAAAAACATAATCCGGGAAGGAACACAAAAGGGAGGGCAAACGAGATGAAACGAAAAAGAAGAAACTGGCTTGGCGTGATGGGCATCGCCCTGGCCGTATCGCTTGCCGCGACGGGCTGCAGCGGCAAGGAAGCAGCGGGCACGGATCCGCAGGCCAAAGGGACGCAAGGCGCCCAGGAAGGCAAAGAGGCCAGAATCGAGATCGTATGGGCTAACAATTTCAACGCCCCGAGTATCGACGGCAGCTACGTGCAGAAGCAGCTGGAGGAGAAGTTCAACGTTACCATCAAAAACGTCAAATTCGAACGCCAGTCGTGGAAGGACAAGTTCAACATTTTGCTGGCGTCCGGCCAGATTCCCGATATTTTTCCGATCGACGCGAACGAAACGGACATGGCGATGTGGGCGGACCAAGGCATCATCGCCAGCGTGTCCCCGGACGAAATCAAGCAAACGATGCCGAACTACGCCAAAGCCTTGGAGGCGGTGGACGGCGGCGCATGGGATGTCGGCTTCTACAAGGGCAAGAATTGGGGGATTCCGAAGGTATGGCCCGCAGGGAACGAGGGGTTCATTCCAGGCTATAACGAAGGCTGGCTGAAAAAAATCGGCTATAACGAGCCACCCAAGACGCTTGCGGAACTGGAAGACGTGCTGACCAAATTCGTCAACAACGACCCTGACGGCAACGGCAAGAAGGATACGTACGGCCTATCCGGCCGGGGCAAGCTGCCGGCGCAGATGTTCACCTCCGTCTTTTCCGCTTACGGCGTGTCACCTTACCAGTTCAAGCTGGGGGAAGACGGCAAGGTCGTGTGGGGGGGCATTACGGAAGAAACAAGAGCGGCGCTTAAGCTGCTCAATAAGTGGTATAAAGGCGGGCTCATCGATCCCGAATTCATCACGACGGACAACAACGAGCTGAACACCAAGTTCGCCGGCCAAAAGATCGGCATGGTTGACAACATGAAGTGGGGCAACTTTTACAAGGAATCCGGATTTATTACGAAGCCCGCCCTCGATAACGGACAAAACATTGTAGCGGGCAAGCCGGTCATCGGACCGGCCGGCAAAGCCTACGGGTTCTCGTACGGCGCGCGCCAAGCGCCCGTCCTGTTAGGCGTCCAGCTGGAGAAGGATGATGCCAAACGGCAAAAGCTCATGGAAATTCTCGATTATGTCGCTTCTGATCCGGAAGGATGGCTGCTGACCACGTTCGGGCAAAAGGGCGTGAACTATGATATGGAGGGCGATCTTGTCGTCGCCAAGGAGCTGCCCGAGGCCGAAGCCGGCAAAGTCGGTGCCGGAAGCTTCTATAATCCGCTGAACTCGGTGGACACGTCGATGACGAAATACACGACGAGCAAGGAGCTGCTGGATTTGAAAGCCAAGCTGGACACCGGCTATGAGTCCCTTCAGGATATCGTTGGGCCTGCCGTACTGGACAGCAAGACGAAATACTGGACGAATCTGCAGACGCTGGAGGATTCGTATTTGATCAAAGCCGTCACCGGCGAAGCGGACACGGACAAAGCGTTCGACGATTTTAAAGCGCAGTGGCTGAAGTCCGGCGGCCAGGAAGTCACGGACGAAGTGAACAAGATTTATGCGGAGAGAAAGACCAAGTAATATGGATGGACTTATAATCCACCCGGCCAGAGGCGGTTCGCCACGGGCGAGCTTCCTTCGGCCGGAGTTCTTATAGAGCAAAGGAAGGATCGATTTGACAACGACAACCCATCGGTTAATCACCTACCCGGCACCCTCTGAAGCGGTCGGCAACCCCGATTTTACGGTACGGATCCGGCAGGGCCAGGGCGAATGGCAGCCGCTGTTCAGCTATAACGTGAAGGTGGATATGCATGACGTGCGCAATGCCTCCATGGTCTATTTTGACTGCTCCGGACCTGTAGAAGTGGAGGTGACCAAGAACGAAGGCGAGGTTGCGGAAGCGGTCGTACGCCCTTTATCTGCCGGGATCCAGTGCAGAAGAAGCGGGAACCGGATTATTTTTACGCTCGACCGGCCGCGCAAGCTGTCGCTGGAGGTGAATGGCGACCGGTTTCATAATCTGCATCTATTTGCGAACCCGCTCGAAGAGAACGTGCCCGATCCTGCCGATCCGCACGTCTTGGCCGTCTTGCCCGGCAAGCATAACCCGGATGACCTCCTGCGGCGGATGACAGCCGGGGTGTCGGTGATTTACTTTGAGGCGGGTATGCATGTGCTCGACGAGCCTCTGCTTCGCATCTCTTCAGGCGTGACGGTCTATATCGCCGGAGGCGCCGTCGTCAAAGGGGCAATAGTCTGCGAGCGCGTGCACGACGTGACGGTTCGCGGCCGCGGAATGCTGTACATGTCCGATTTTGCGAAGGAGACGTATTATCGAGGCGTCGAGATTGCATTTTCGCACAACATCGCCGTTGAAGGAATCATTACGGTCGATCCGCCTCACTATACCATCCTGATCGGTGAATCCGAGCAAATCTCCATCCGCAACGTCAAAACGTTCAGCACCCGCGGATGGTCGGACGGCATCGACATGATGTCCTGCTCAGATGTCCACATTGAGGACGTCTTTTTGCGGACATCCGACGACTGCATCGCAATCTATGGAAGCCGGGGGGATTTTTACGGTGACAGCCGGGATGTCACGGTCCGAAATGCCGTTCTATGGGCTGACGTTGCCCATCCGATCATGATCGGCGTTCACGGAGATCACGGGCATAAGGGGGATACCATCGAGCGGATCGTTTTCGAGAACATTGACATTTTGGAGCATCATGAACCGCAGGAAGGGTATTGGGGCTGCCTGGCGATTAATGCCGGGGATCACAACACGGTTCGGGACGTACTATTCGCTTCCATCCGGGTGGAGCCGTTCGAGCTCGGGCGGCCGATCGACATTCGTGTATTCCAAAATCCGAAATATAATCCGAGTCCCGGCTCCCGGGTGGAGAACATCCGGTTCAAGGATGTGGCATTCGACGGCGACTGCGGGCAACCGAGCGTCATCGAAGGCTTTGATCCGGACCGCATCGTGAACGGCGTGCTGTTTCGGAATGTACGGATCAACGGCCGCCAGATGTTAGACCCGGAATCCGGAAATATCGTGATTGGCAGCCATGCCCGGCATATTGAATTCGAGTAAAGTTGAGGCAAATCATATCAAGCTGGAGGTGTGCATGATGAAAGCTTGGAAAAAGCGGATGCTGGGTCATGCGTTAAAGCGCATGATGGCGGTGATCGCGTCGATTAGTCTGGCGGCAGCTTTGCTGCCGTTGTCGCCTGAAGATGCAGCAGCGGAAGCGGCTGCGCCGTCGGTCTTAACGGATAAACTACCGTCGATTCATGAAACGATGGATGAAAGCGGATTCAAGCATCCCGGCGTCGGGCTGACGAAAGAGATTCTTGAAAACGTCAGAACGCAGGTCCGGGAGCAGAAGGAACCGTGGAACACTTATTTTCATCAAATGCTGCTATCTCCAACGGCCTCGAAAACCGTCACTTCGAGCAACCAGAGCGGCGCCGATCCGAATAAGCCGGCAAGTGACGCGTTTAACAGTCAAGGCTTTAATTCGAGATTCATCGCGGACGGTTTGAAGGCTTATACCCAGGCGCTGATGTACGTTATCACGGGGGATGAGGGGTATCGGTCCAACGCCATGCACATCATCCGGATTTGGTCGCAAATGGACCCTTCGAAATACGCCTATTTTAACGATGCGCACATTCATACCGGCATCCCGCTGAACCGGATGGTGACGGCGGCTGAGATTCTGAGATATACGGATACGCCGACGGAGGAACTGAAGTGGACGGATCAGGATACTGCCCAATTTTCCGCGAATCTCATCAACCCGGTGATCGACACATTCCAGCACAACAACGGCCGGTTCATGAACCAGCATCTTTATTCGCTCCTGGGAGCGATGTCGGGGTATATTTTTACTGGTAACCGCGAACGGTACAACGAAGGCGTAGAATGGTTTACCGTCAACAAAACGGCGGTGGACCAGGGCCAGAACGGGGCGATTAAAGCGTTGTTCCGGTTGGTGGATACGAACATTCTGACCGGGGAAAAGGTCGATCCACCAAGGGTGCAGCACGTCGAAATGGGCCGGGATCAGGCGCACGGTGCCGGAGACATCACCAACGTGGAGATCATCTCACGGCTGCTGCTCGCGCAGGGAACCAAAGTAGACCCCGTGGAAGGAACCGTGTCTGCCGCGGCCAATGCGGTCAATCCTTATGAATTTCTCGACCGGCGCATATTAAAGGCAGCGGACTATTTTGCCCGGTACATGATCGGCTATGACACACCGTGGACCCCGGTTGCCGCACACACGGATCCCGCCGGAAATCCGACCATCGTCTATAAGCAGCTGGCTGGCGGCTACAGAGGGAGAATCGGCGGAAACGTCTATGACCTCTACTATTATTACAAGTATGAAGCGGGGGTGAATATGGAGCAGGAGGCTCCGTATTTTACCGAGATGTTTAACAAAAGGCTTCCCTTTTATTGGGGGTCGCCGGATGGCGGGGGAGACTATTGGCTGTTTATCCCGAAAGAGGCGGAGTCCGAAGGCAACCGGTTTCTCCCGAAAGCGATAACGAATCCGGACGTAAGGGAGATCGAAGACCGCTTCACCTCGTTTGACGGCCAGTCTGCGGCAAAGCAGGAAGGGGACGTGTCTTTCGTTCAAATCCAAGGCACGGAGAAGGGCAGTAAAATCGCGTTTGTCGGCTCCGCCGTCGGCGAGAAAAAGATCGGGTTCCGCATCCGCACGAACGGCCCGGCCAAGCTGGAGATGAACCTTGGGATCGACGACACCCTAACGCTTCCCGATACGAAGGGGCAGTGGAGATATGTGACGTGTACCCTGAACGATTTTCAGTTTCTAGGGGATCTGATTTATTTTACTGTCAAAGGCTCCGGTACGATCGTGGACATAGACCATATCAACATCAAAGCGGGCGATCAGCTGACTCCTCCAGCGTTTGACGCGGGCAGCAAAGCTGTGAGTTTATTCGGGTATGCCGGGTCCGAAGCAGCTATCGTTTCCGATTTTTCCGCAACGGACGCAGGGAGCGCCGATGCCCTCACCTACCAGGCCGACGGGGTGCCCGAAGGCGCAATCATCGACGAGCAAACGGGGGCTTTCTCCTGGAAGCCGGCACAGGCCGGGACATACTCGTTTATCGTATCGGCTTCGGACGGTACTTCGGTCACGGCGAAGGAAGTCAAGATTGTGGTGGCACACGACCGGACATCGGCCGTCGAGGCGGCGATCGCTCCATAACGACGAACAAACGAGCTACATTGCGTCGACCTTGGAGCATTACCGGCAGGTGTATGCGGACGTGATGAATGCCGTTTCCGGTGCGTCGGATGAGGCGTTTTATCAAAAACTAGCGGAGCTCAGCGAGGCAGTCTCCGGCTTGCAATTGCTGACGCCCCTGCTGTCGGACGGCAGCATGAATTACCGGGATATGCTCGTTACCACGACTTTCGGCAATCAGGTTCCCAACCTGCTGGATAACTCCCCGGACAGCTTTGTCGGTTATTATTTGGCCCAAAATCTGACCCATTACCTGGACTTCGGGCCCAATTATACCGTGTCGGCGCATGCTTTCGACCTTCAGGTCAGAGCCAGCTTCCCGGAACGGATCGGCGGGGTAGCCGTGTATGGTTCCAATGATCAAGAGAACTGGATCCGTCTAACCCCGGGAACCACCAAGGCGATTGAAGACATGCAGCGGCTTGAGGTGCAGGAAGGACTCGAAAACGAGACTTACCGGTTCCTGAAAATCCATATGATCGAGCCGCCCGGCACGATGCTGGAGCTTTCTGAATTCCGAATTTACGGCGAGCGCCACGAAACGCTGAATAAGCTGCAGTCGGTATCCATCCGCTCCGATCAAGCGCTGCGGAACCGGATCGTCGCGGGAGATACGATCAAGCTGTTATTCCAGGCAAATGAACCGATCCAGGACGTCCATGTGCAGATTCAAGGTGCAGCCGCTGAAGTAAGCTCAACGGATTCATTGCATTGGAGCGCTTCGCTGGTGACGGATGCAAGCACCCCGAAGGGCGGTGTCAAATTCAGTATCAAGTACCGGACGAATGACGGGATCGAAGGTGCAGAAACGATATTTACGTCCGACGGGTCGAGCCTGTTTCTCGCCGAGGAGTCGGGACTGATCGGCAATGTGCTGGAAATTGCTGCATTAAGCGATTCGAGCGGCAGAAATCAGGCCGATCTGCTCGCTGCGGCCCGCAACCTGTTTGATGGCAACCTGGGCACGATCACCGATTTTCGGGTAAACGGCAGCGGATATGGCGGGTATATTACTTTTGATTTTAAAGAAGGAGGCGAGGTGACGCTGTCCAAGGTTGAGTTGATCGCCAGGCAGGACCAATATTATAACCGGATTAACGGAACAGTCGTGCAGGGTTCTAACGATCATGTATCGTGGACGACCATTTCCCAGGCGGCGGTATCGACGGCCGATTGGCAGACGCTTCAGGTCAGCGGTTATGAGCCTTATCGGTACATCCGGATTTACAACGGCGGGAATTGGTACGGCAATATGGCTGAACTCAGGCTGTACGGCGGCGTGCAGTCGAGCAATCTCATCGATACGGTGTCGATCGGCTCGGAACAGAGCTTGCGGGGCCGGATCGTTCCGGGGGATACGGTGACGCTCAGCTTTAAATCCAAGGAGCCGATCCATGACGTCAACGTGACGATCCAAGGCCAGAATGCCGAGGCACACTCCGAAGACAGCATCCATTGGACCGCGGCAGCGAACATGAGTGAAAGGGCCGTGGCAGGAGATGTTAAGTTTACTATCCATTATAAAGATGAGGGCGGTACAGACGGGTTTCCCGCCGCATCAACAACCGACAACACGTCGCTCACCCTCGTCGACGAATCGGATGCGATCGATGTTCTCGGGAATGCGGACTTGAACGATTCAAGCGGCAGAAATCCGGCAGATTTGTTAAGAACAGCTTCCAACCTGTTTGACGGCGATTTGGGCAGCATCACCGATTTTCGGGTAAACGGCAGCGGGTATGGAGGGTACATCGTTTTTGATTTAAAAGAAGGACGCCAAGCCGCGCTTTCGAGCGTCGAGATCATCGCGCGGCAGGATCAATATTATACGCGGATCAAAGGCGCTGTAGTTCAAGGCTCCAACGATCTTGCGGCATGGGAGACCCTTTCTCCCTCGGCGGTATCCACTGCGGAGTGGCAGCGGCTGACCATCCATTCGTCGCAGCCTTACCGCTACATCCGGATTTTTAACGGAAGCAATTGGTTCGGCAACATGGCGGAACTGAGGCTGCACGGCACCGTGAAGACGCAGGACTCGGTACCTCCGGTGACGACGGCCGATGCGCCGCAGGGATGGGTGAACACCGAGGCGGCCGTAACGTTTAGCGCCGAAGACGCGGAATCCGGTGTAGCGAAGACCGTGTATACGGTAAACGGCAGTGAAGAGCAGTCCGGGTCTTCGGTGAAGCTGACCGCCGAGGGCGTGCACACGCTGGTCTACTGGAGCGTCGACAACGCCGGAAATGCCGAGGAGCCGCATACGGCTACCATCAAGATTGACAAGACGGCACCATCACTCGACGTTCGGCTCAATCAAACGGCCATTTGGCCGCCGAATCATAAAATGGTTCAGGTGCAGGCCATGCCGATGGCCGAGGACGCTGGTTCAGGCATCGAATCTGTCTTGTTAACGTCCATTATAAGCAGTGAACCGGACCGGGACCTGCACGATGTCGAAGCCGAAATCGGCTCGGCTGTTACGTCATTCCGCCTGCGCGCCGAAAAATCCCGTATGTATACGATCACGTACACGGCGATCGATCAAGCGGGAAATCAAACAGCTCATACAGTTACCGTCACGGTGCCGCATGATCAGTCCGGCGATTCGTCAAATATAGATGGGGCCGAGGAAAGCCTTGGGGCGGATGAGAAGGCTCCGAGGGTGGAGCTCTGAACCGAAAGCAGGCCACGATACAGAAGATGGGAATGAACCCGCTGCCCGACGGACAATGCATGTCCGCCGGGCAGTTTTTTTAGGTATAAGACGTATAAGCTTCAGCGACTGAGCTTCCTTATTTCGCAAGGAAAACTGCCGCTATACGAGGTCTGTCTTCATCGAATGTACAACGATAGACCTTTTTTACTGAGTGTATGCTTATAAACCGAATACTAGGGACAATGCATTTCCCATATAAATAGGCAGTAGAGGATGTGCATCTATCACAACTATGGGGATGAAAGGAGGGAGCCGAAATCGCCTCGTCCATCGGAAAAGAAGTTCTGAGAAAGGAATCCGGGCAGAAAGTGACCGGGGCGGCCCGTTACACGGGAGATACCTCGAAACCCGGTCTGCTGCACGCCGCCTTGGCTGTCAGCCCGCGTGCCCATGCCCGGATGCTGTCGATCGATACCTCCGCGGCCCGGAGTATTCCGGGTGTCCGTGCGGTCATCACAGGAGAGGATTTCCCGGTGCTCACCGGTTCTCCGCTGGAAGACCGGCCGCCGGTGGCCATAGACAAGGTGAGGTATTTCGGCGAGCCGGTTGCCGTGGTGGTGGCGGATGCGGAATATATTGCGGAAATGGCGGCGCTGCAGGTCTGCGTGGAATACGAGACGCTGCCGCTTGTTCAGTCCCCGCTGGAGGCCTATAAGCCGGGCGCGCCGCTCATTCATGAACGTCTGGCCGAGTATAAGCATTATGAGGAGGTGTATCCGGAGCCCGGCACCAACGTTGCAAGCCGCAACCGGATCCGCAAAGGAAACATGGAGGAAGGATGGAGCCGCAGCGTCCACACGATCGAGGTCCGGGTGAGCATGCCGCAATCGGACCATGCCGCGATGGAACCGCGCTGCAGTACGGCGGAGCTGCTGCCGGACGGCAAAGCCGTCATCCATTCCGCCTCGCAGTCCCCCTACATCATCCGCAGCCAAATCAACAGATACTTTCACATCCCGCTGCAGCAAATCATCGTTCACACCCCGCTCGTTGGCGGTGGGTTTGGCGGGAAAGCGGCCGTTCAGCTGGAGTTTCTCGCTTTTCTGGCTTCCAGGGCCGTAGGGGGAAAAGCGGTCAAGCTGGTCAATTCAAGGGAGCGCGACATGGTCTCTTCCCCGGTGCATATCGGACTGGAATCGAGAGTCAAGCTGGGCTGTACCGCCGATGGAAAAATCGCCGCCGCGGAAATTACGCACTGGTATGACGGGGGGGCCTACTCGGACCGGGGACCGATCATGAGCAAGGCCGGAGCCAGCGACTGCTCGGGTCCGTACCGAATCGACAATCTGCAGTGCGATTCGCTCTGCATGTATACGAATCACCCCTATTCCACTTCATTTCGCGGGTTTGGACATCCCGAGCTGACGTTTGCCATAGAGCGGGCAATGGATGTCATGGCCGCACGCCTCAGCATGGATCCGCTGGAGTTCCGCTTTTTGAATGCCATTGGGCCCGGCGACACGACGCCGACGCAAACGCTGCTGGACCGGAGTACGGTAGGTAATCTCCCGATGTGTATCGCGAAGCTGAAAGATATGATCCGATGGGATGAGCAGCCCTTAATTGAAGCAAAAGGCCACTTTGTCAAAGCCAGGGGCGTATGCTGTATGTGGAAAAATTCTAATACCCCCGCCGATGCCGGTGCGGGGGCGGTCATCATTTTTAATGCCGATGGCAGCGTGAATCTGCTCTGCGGCGCTGTGGAGATCGGGCAGGGCACGCGGACGTCCCTCACCCAAATGGTAGCCGAGCTGCTCCGAATGGATGTGCACAAGGTATCGATCAGCACTGACGTCAATACGGAGACCGAGCCGCAGCTGTGGAAAACCGTCGCAAGCCGCAGCACTTTTCTGGTCGGCAACGCGATTCGGGCGGCGGCGCACGATGCCATCGTACAGCTGAAGAACACGGCTGCCCGGGTACTTCAGCTCCCGCCGGCCGAGCTGGAAATCGGAGGCGGAAGGGTTTACAGCAAGCGGGATCCGGGGATCGGCATAGAGATCACCAAGATTGCCCTTGGATACAAACTTCCGGAGGGGGGAACGATTGGAAGCCAGGTCATTGGCCGCGGCAGTTATGCGATGCGGGATATTAAGGAGCTGGACCCGATGACCGGCAAAGGAAAACCGGGCCCGGAGTGGACGGTCGGCGCACAAATGGTGGAGGTGGAGCTGGATACGAGGGATTTTAGCTATCGGATCCTGCAGGCGGCAACCGTTATTGATGCCGGCAGGGTTATCAATCCGGTTTTCGCCCGCGGCCAAATAACCGGAGGCATGAGCATGGGGCTGGGCCTTGCCAGCAGGGAGGCCTTTGCGTTCAATGAAGAGGCCCAGGTGCTGAATCCGCAGTTCCGGACTTATCACATGTTGCGTTACGGAGAGCAGCCGGCATATTTCGTCGATTTCGTCGAAACGCCGAATGCGGAGGCGCCATTCGGCCTGCGGGGCATCGGCGAGCATGGCGTGATCGGCATGCCTGCGGCGCTGGCCAACGCTTTGTCGACGGCAACGGGCTTTGCGCTAAATCGGCTTCCGCTTACCCCGGAGCGGATCTGGAGGACGGCCCATGATACCATTTGACTTTGAATATTACCGGCCGGCTTCGGTGAAAGAGGCGGTTGATGCCTTTCAGGCGCTGCAAGCCCAGGGGAAGCACCCGATGTATTGGTCCGGAGGAACGGAAATCATTACGATGGCCAGGCTGAACGAGGATCGCCCGGGTGCGGTCGTCGATTTAAAATCGATCCCCGAATGCAAAGTCATAGGGTTCCGCGAAAATGACCTGATCATCGGGGGCTGCGTCACGTTGTCCGCCGTCACCGGCGCGAACCTCTTCCCTCTGCTCGGCAGGGCGGTCCAAGGCGTCGCCGACCAGACGTCCCGCAACAAGATTACGCTCGCCGGCAACCTGTGCGGGCGAATCTATTACAGGGAAGCGGTTCTTCCGCTGCTTGTGGCCGACAGCCGCCTGGTCATTGCAGGGAAAGGCGGAGTCAGGGAGGCAGCGATCCACGAAGTCTTCCGCGGGCAGATCCGTCTGGAACCCGGAGAGTTTCTGCTGCAGACCGTGACGGACCGTGAATTCGTATCTCTGCCGTCCGTTCATGTGAAGAAGCGGCAGATCGGTAATGTCGGTTACCCGTTGGTGACCTTGGTTGCCGTGAAAAAGGGAAGCCGCATCCGCGCGGCATTCAGCGGGGTCTGCGGGTTCCCGTTCCGTTCGGCCTCCATCGAGCAGGTGCTGAATACCCCCGGGCTATCGGCGAAAGAGCGGGCCCGCCTGGCAGCAGGACAGCTCCCGGCACCACCGCTGACCAATACGGAAGGCACGGCCGATTACCGGCTCTTTTTATTCGAGCAAACTGTCAAAGACGCCATTGAGGCTTTGGAAGGAAGGTGAACCTCCTGGAAAGCGCAAGCTCGAACTCGAATGCGATCTACCCGCTGGAGATGGAGGTCAACGGGGAGCGCAGGTGGCTCTGGGTCCGTGCGGCGGAGACGCTGCTGCATACCCTCCGGGACCACCTTGGCTTAACCGGGTGCAAGCCCGGCTGCGAGAATGGGGACTGCGGCGCCTGTACCGTCATCCTGAACGGTCTGCCGATGAAGTCCTGCCTGATGCTCGCCGTAGAGGCGGACGGACAGCGCATCACCACGATCGAAGGGCTGAAGCATTCGCCGGTCCAGGAACAATTTGTCCTGAAGCAGGCGTTCCAATGCGGCTACTGCACGTCGGGATTTATCATGAACGGTCACGGGCTGCTGAGCGCCCATCCGGACGCGGATCCGGAGACCATCCGGCTGTGGCTGGAATCGAACATATGCCGCTGCACCTCGTATGAAGAAATTCACGGGGCGATCATGGCGGCGCTGGCAGCGAACAAGGAAGGCGGCCCGGCAACCGGCAGCAGCTAAAAGGAGGAACACGCTTGGAAGACATTCATCGGATTTTGGAAGCACTTCAGCAGTGCGGACAGCGCAGCGTGCTGGCGACCATTACCCGGGTGGAGGGCAGCGCCTACCGTAAAGAGGGCGCATCCATGCTGCTGTTCGAGGACGGAACGCAGATCGGCGTAATGAGCGCCGGCTGCCTAGAAGCGGATATCGCAGCCCGCGTGCCGGAGCTGTTGGCAGCCGGGGTTCCATGCACCTATACCTTCGACCTGGATGCTTCCGATCCGCTGTCCTGGGGGGAAGGACAGGGCTGCGGAGGCGTGATTCAGGTTACGGCTGTGGCCGTCGGCGACTCGCTGCGAAGGCATCTGCTGATGCTGAAGGATTATTTGGACGATCAGACCGAAGTCATGCTGATTTTAAAAAATAGCGCGGACCCCCTGGCTGTGGGATACAGTTTTGTCACCAGCTCCAGGCACCGGTTCGGCGAATGGCCGGGGGCGTTTCCGGAGGCTCTGTTGGATTGGGCAGTTGCCCGGATGGGGTGGCGGAGCGGGATGCAGATCGTGCAGGGAGAGGCGGAGGAAGTATTCGTCCACACGTATTTCCCCAAACCCCGGCTGACCCTGTTCGGTGCTGGGCCGGATGCCAGGCCTTTGGCCTCCTTTGCGGCCGCCGCCGGATTCACGGTCACCGTCGCCGATTGGAGGGCAGCCCTGTGCGACCGAAGCTTTTTTCCGGATGCCCACACGCTGCTTGACGGCTTCCCGGAGGAAACGGCCGGGCGGATGCGGTGGACGCCAAACGATTACGTGGTCATCATGACGCATCACTTCCAGAGGGACCGGGAGCTCATCCGGATCCTCTCTGGCCATAACCTTGCTTATGTCGGTCTCCTGGGCTCGATACGCAGAACGCAGCGGCTTCTCGAAAGCGGCTCATTGCCGGACCATTGGCACGCCCCCGTAGGTTTGCCGATCGGAGCAGAAGGTCCGGAGGAGATCGCCTTCAGCATCGTGGCCGAATTAATCCAGGTGTACCGAACTTCCCGAAAGAGGCGCTTATCTTATGAAGCGACATAGCATCCACGGCATTTATTTGGCGGCGGGACAAAGCAGCCGGATGGGAACGAATAAGCTTGGTCTGCCGCTTGGGGGGATTGCGCTTGGCAATCATGCTCTGCTTGCCGCCCTGCAGGCCGGTTTGGCGCATGTATGGATCGTGACCGCCGGCGCTAAGGCGGATTGGATGGACGCAGACCTTGGCAGCGACCGCTATCGAGCGAAATGGACGCTTGTCCGCTGTCCGGATGCGCATTCAGGACAGGCGCATTCGATCCGGTGCGGGGTGGAGGCGGCGATGACCGCGGGGGCCGAGTCGGTTATGATCTTGCTCGCAGACCAGCCCTGCGTCACAGCTGAAATGATCAACGAACTGCTCTGCCGCTACGATCAGGCATCGGAACGGGAAGAGATTCATTTTGCCGCTGCGGAGTTCGGCGGTCTGGCGAGACCGCCGGTCATTTGCCACCGGCGGATGTTTCCGGAGCTGCTCCGGCTGCAAGGGGACCGGGGAGCCCGGCAGCTGATCCGTCACGGAAGGCCGGGGATCTCTGTCCCTTTCGGATCGCCGGATCTGTTCGTCGACGTGGACACGCCGGAGGACTACGGACTGCTGCGGGACAAGGAGAACGCGGATTCCCCGCCAAAATCCTGAAGCAGCTGCCCGGCATTCATATACAGGGCGAGAGGGTACTGCTCCTGCTCCAAATGTGCCGGAGCCTGAAGGCTCAAGCTGACCGCGCCGGCGCTGCCGTCAGTGGAGATGCCTGGGCCTGCATGCCAACGCTTGATCACTTGAGCGAGTTCTTGCAGGTGAGCGGCCCATTGCTGCTGGTGTACCCGGGTAAAATGGCCGGTCTGCGACCACTGCCCCAGCACCCGGATCATATCGGACAGGTTGGTGTAGCCCGAGTGCAGCTGCTCCATCTGCCGGGTTAGACGGTTCAGCAGATCGCGCTTCTTGGCGGCAAAAGGGTGATACCGCAAGCTCTGGGCCGCCTTGTCCAGCTCGGTGGTCGCTTGGTGCAGCTCCTGAAACAGCGCGTGCCAAGTCCATTTCAGCGTTTGCGCTTCACTTGGAGGACATCCCTGCTCCACCCATTGCCCGGCCTTGATAAAATGACTTGCCAAATGGTCCGCGAAGCGGGTCATTTTTTGCTTGGCGGATGGGATGGAATCCGGCGGGAACAGCAGCGCCTGCACGAGTACCGCTAGTATCGCACCGACGATCGTATCGCGGATCCGGTCCAGCGAATAGCTGGGCATTTTGTGTTCAAAGTACAGAACGAGCAGGATACTGAGGGCCACCTGCGTCACCATCGTGTGATCCAGCTTCAGGCGCTGGATGGCAAACGAGGCGACCAGCAGGCACAGCCCCAGGCTCCATCCGTTCAGGGGAAGCCAGGGGGTCACGCAGAGCGTAAGCAGGACGCCGGCAACCGTTCCCAGAACGCGCAGCCAGGCGAACCGGATGGATTGGCTGACGGTGGCCTGGACGGTCAGGACCGCGGTCAGCGGGGCGAGATAAGGATGTGAAGAGCCCGCCCACTTCGCAGCCTCCCATGACAGCGCCGCAGCCAGCGGCATTTTCCAGACGACACCGCTGTTTTTGATCGTATTCCATAGATTGTCACTCATTCGTTGTGCAGCCCCATTTTACTTATTGTTGCTGCTATTGTTCCCATGGAATCAGGGGAGTAAACTCGCAGGGCAGGTGCGCTACTTTCTTTTTCGATAGCCGCTCGGAGTGGCCGATACGAATTTTTTAAACTGCCGCATGAAGTGGGTTTCGTTCTCATATCCGCACATCTTAGCGATGCTGCCGATGGAGAGGGAGCTGTTATCCAGCAAATACTTCGCATACTCCAGCCTGCTGTTGATCATGTCGGACGAGACCGAGCATCCGAACAAATCCTTGTACAGATGCTGAAAATAAGATTTGCTCAGGTTGACGCTGGCCGCGAGTTCGTCCAGGGAGTAGGAAGCCTGCGGTGAACGGTACAGCTCGCTGCGGATTTCCGACAGCTGGTGCAGATACCGGCCGGCGTTTCCCTGGGCAGGGGGCAGGTGCCGCCAATTGGCGAGCTTCATCAGGAGGCTGCGCAGGTCCAGGTCGATAATTTCCAAGCGGTGGGGCCCGCCCAGCCAGTTCACGGTCTGAAGCTCCATGATGCTCCGGGACACGGACGTCGGGTAAGCCGCCTCGGCCGGACGGTCAAGCGGAAGCTCAAGCTGCTGCAGATATGCGCCAAGCTCCGTTCCTTCACAGTGGAACCAGTCGTTGACGAAGGGTTTCTCAAGGTCCCGGTACATGTATGGGGTGCTGGGCTGCATCAAAATGTAGGCATTGTTATCCACGGAATAAGCCGTGCCGTCAATCACCACTTCCGCCTTGCTCCGAAATAGGACAAAAGCGTAATTCCCGGCCCCGCTGCTGCGGTCGATCCGGATCCCGTCCGAGTGAACGAAGTTGTGCCCGCAGCTGACTAATTGAATCATAAATGCCTCCTCCATAAAAAGCACGATAGGTCAGTTTTTGGCCAGTATAAATCATTGTGGCATATCGCACAAGCCACTATACTGTGTGGGAGAAAACCGGGAAAGAGGAGGCAATTGCATGAGCAGCGTATTGAACGCGGATACGATTAAAGGCAAAATTAACAAAAACATTTACGGACACTTCTCGGAGCATCTGGGGCGGTGTATATACGAAGGTATTTGGGTCGGGGAAGATTCGCCGATTCCGAACACGAACGGCATCCGCAATGACGTGGTGGAGGCGCTGAAGCAAATCCGGGTACCGGTGCTGCGCTGGCCGGGCGGCTGTTTTGCGGACGAGTACCATTGGAAGGACGGCATCGGACCGCGGGAAAACCGCAAACGGATGATTAATACCCACTGGGGCGGCGTGGTGGAGAACAATCACTTCGGTACGCATGAATTCATGGAATTATGTGCCCAAATCGGCTGTGAGCCTTATATTAACGGCAATGTTGGAAGCGGTACCGTGCAGGAAATGTCGGAATGGGTGGAGTACCTGACCTTCGGAGGCGTATCGCCGATGGCAGAGCTGCGCGAAGAGAACGGGCGCGAACAGCCTTGGTCGGTCACCTATTTTGGCGTAGGTAATGAAAACTGGGGCTGCGGCGGCAACATGCGGCCGGAATACTACGCGGATCTGTACCGCCAGTACCAGACGTATGTCCGCAACTACGGGGACAACCGGATTCACCGCATCGCCTGCGGCCCGAACTCGGACGATTACAACTGGATGGACGTGCTGATGCGTGAGGCTGCACGGTATATGGATTCCATTACGCTGCACTATTATACCGTCCCGGGAACATGGGGGAACAAGGGGCCGGCTACCGGATTCAGCCGCGAAGAATGGTTCACCACGCTGGAAAAGGCGCTGTTTATGGATGAGCTCATTACCAAGCACAGCACGATTATGGACAAATATGACCCTGACCAACGGATCGGACTGATCGTCGACGAATGGGGAACCTGGTATGACGTGGAACCGGGAACCAATCCGGGATTCCTGTATCAGCAAAACTCGCTGCGGGACGCGCTCGTGGCTGGATTGACCCTGAACATTTTCCACAAGCACTGCAACCGGGTGCGGATGGCCAACATCGCCCAGACGATCAACGTGCTGCAGGCGGTCATTTTGACCGAAGGCGAAAAAATCGCCCTGACCCCGACGTACCATGTGTTCGATATGTATAAAGTGCATCAGGACGCGGAGTTGCTGGATCTGAATCTGGAGAGCGGTACATACAGTGCCTTCGGCCGGGCCATTCCGGAAGTGACGGGAACCGCCTCGCGGGACGCCGAAGGAAAAATCCATATCAGCTTGTGCAATTTGAACGACGAGAGCGCTTCGTCCGTAACGATCGACCTGCGCGGCATTTCGGCGGCATCGCTGACGGTGACCGGAACGACGCTGACCTCGGAGGAGCTGGATGCGCATAACACGTTTGAACAGCCCGACCGGATCGCGCCGAAGCCGTTCGATGCGTTCAAGACGGATGGGACGCACCTGGTCGTCGAGCTGCCTTCCAAGTCGGTGACTGTGCTTGAACTGGTCTAAGTAAGTCTGCTTTGGGCTTGACGAGAATAAAGGGTTCAAGACGGACCAACAACGACATTCAAGATTAAAATCAAGGCCGATATTTCTGATATGTTCGGAGATTCGGCCTTTTTTGCATTGCAGAGAGCCCTGGCGGCTGGGATCAGGGATGTTGATGAAATCCGTTTCATCGGTGTCATGGATCTGTTATGATTACATAGATTGAACTAAAGTAAAGCATTGAGCTTCCCTTTTATAACGAACCATTACGGGCAATATCATTCATTTCTTTAGTTCATTCTATCTAGGATTGACTATTTCAGAAAGAGGAAGGTTCGCATATGACACCTATCACCATTTACGATATCGCCAAAGAAGCCAACGTATCGGTATCCACCGTATCCCGGGTGCTTAACGATACCGCGCCGGTGCGTGCCAGCACACGGGAAAAGGTGATGGCGATCATCGAGAAGCATCAGTTTCAGCCGAACGCGCTTGCCCGCAGCCTGATCAAGAAAGAGACCGGAACGATTGCGATCATTCTGCCGGACATCACGAACCCGTTTTTTCCGGAAGTGTTCTGGGGAGCGGAGAACGAGGCGCGGGACAAGGGGTATACGTTCTTCCTGTGCAATACCGGCGGGGATCACAGCAGGGAATCCGAGTATTTGACGATTCTCCGGGAAAAGCGGGTCGACGGCATTATTTTTCTCGGCGGCAGGATCAATTTGCAGCACTGTCCTGAAGAGATGGCGCAGGAGCTGATCGAAGCCGGCAAGCATCTGCCGATCGTGCTCGTGAACGGGAACATTGCCAAGAGCGGCCTGCACCGTATATACACCGACGAAGCGGCTGGAGCTGTCCTGGCCACCCAGCATCTGCTTGACCTCGGGCACCGGGAAATCGCCTTTGTGGGCGGGCTGAGGGAAATGGCCACCACCATGGTCAAAGTAAAGGCTATCCAGAAAAAGCTGAAGGAGCACGGGCTGGAAATCCCGAAAGAACGGCTGCTGCTGGGCGACTTTTCCATCGATTCGGGAAAAGAGCAAATGGCCGGGCTGCTGGAGCAGCAAAACCCGCCGACGGCGGTTATTTGCGTCAACGACTATACAGCCATCGGAGCAATCAAGGCGACGATTGAGCACGGGCTGTCCATCCCGGGCGACATATCCATCGTCGGATATGACGACACGCCGCTCGCAAGCGCAGTCATCCCGGAGCTGACAACCGTCTCCCAAAACACGTATCAGCTGGGCAAGCTGGCGGTCGATGTGCTTCATGACCTCATTGGCGGAGGCAAGACAAAAAAGCAGACGGCGCTTCAGCCGGAGCTGATCGTTAGACAAAGCACCGGGCCTGCCCGCCGATAATGCTCGCGCATGGCCCTCAAAAAGAAAGCGTTGACATCCGGGGAAATGCTGGAATATAATGATCGAGGAATGAAACCCCTTTCATTAAATGGATCGGGTTTTCTATTTCGGCTTTATGAAACCCATTTCATGAAATGGGTTTCATATCGGTCATTTGTTTCGTCTGTTGTCTTTGAACTTTTATTTGAGGGGGAGTAACGGGTGAAAAGAAGAAGCTTTGGAATCATTTCTTTACTGGTGTTGTCGATGCTGATCGGTTTGACCGCATGTGGAAGCAAGGACAGCGGGACTTCGGCGGAGGCCGGGACTGGGACAAGCGGCAAGAAGGTCGATCTGTCCATGACGATCTGGGGCTCCGAGGATGAGAAGAAGATTTATCAGGAACGCCTCGATATCGTGAAGAAAACCTATCCCGACATTAACGTCAAGCTGAACCTCGTCGCCGGGGATTACGACCAGAAGGTGCAGACGATGATTGCGGGCGGAACCGCACCGGACATTATGATGATCGCGGAGAACTACCAGGCCTATGCCTCCAAGAATCAAATCATTCCGCTGGATGAGCTGATTCAGAAAAACAACGTCAATATGTCCGAACGGTACACAGACGATATTGCGAACCTGATGAAATACGACGGCAAGCAGTACGGGATGCCGGACCGGGCAGGGGCCATGGTTCTCTTTTACAACAAAGACATGTTTGATAAAGCCGGCGTCTCCTATCCAACGAAGGATTGGAAACAGGAAGACCTCCTGAACGCCGCCCAGAAGCTGACCATCAAGGAAAACGGCAAGACCGTGCAGTGGGGCTACTACCCGGGCTCCTGGTGGCCGCAGTGGATGCAGCTGATTTACCAGAATGGAGGCTCGCTCTTGGATGCCGATAACAAGCCGACCTTTGACACCGAACCGGTACGCAAGGCACTGCAGTTCCTGAATGACCTGACCTTCAAGTACGGCGCCGGCCCGACGCCGACCGAGATCGCCGACATGGGCAACATCGGTGCGGATCCGCTGTTCGCCCAAGGCAAAATCGCCATGGAAACGACCGGCTTCTGGAACATCGGCTCGCTGGCCAAGGTGCAGGGCATCAACTGGGATATCGCGCCGATCTGGGGCGAAACCAACGCCTTCTTCAACGGCTTTACGATTACGAACGCATCCAAGCATAAGGAAGAAGCTTTCAAAGTGATCGAGGCGCTGACCACGCTCGATGCGCAAATGCCGATGATCGAAAAAGGCCAGGATGCTCCGGCTACGAAGGCGGGACTGTCCAGCGACAAGTTCCTGAACGCCGAATACGGCGGCAAGAAGATCAACATGGCGGCCTTCAGCGAATCCAAGATTTACGCGGAGCCTCTCAATCCGCAGTGGAACGAAATGATGAAGGTCATTAACGACAAGCTGGGCGTGTACTTCAACGACAAAGCTTCGCTGGATGACACGGTGACCTCGATTCAAAGCGGTCTTGAGAAAATTTACAAGTAGGATGACAGCTGGGGGGCAGGCAAGTTCCGGCATCCGCCGGGGCCGCCTTCTCCCTTCATCACAGGAGGGGCTTGACGTGGGAAAACGGGAAGGAAAATGGTTTTACCTGTTCATTTCGCCATGGCTGATCGGGTTCATCGGACTTACCCTGGGCCCGATTTTATTTTCCATTTATATGAGCTTCACGGATTGGGACCTGTTCCAGTCGCCGCATTTTATCGGTTTTGGCAACTACAAAACGCTGCTGACCGACGATCCGCTGTTTTGGAAATCGGTAGGGAACACCTTTTTCTATGCGCTGATCTCGATTCCGGTCGGGATGGCCATCTCGCTGTGGATTGCTTATTACCTCAACAAAAAGCTGAAAGGCATTACGTTTTTCCGCATCTTGTTCTATCTCCCGTCCGTTGTGCCGGTGGTGGCGAGCTCGCTGCTCTTCATCCATCTGCTTGCGCCGACCGAAGGGTTGATCAACAAGGGGCTGGCGATCTTCGGCATCCACGGACCGGCCTGGCTGCTGGACCCGCATTGGGTCAAGCCCGCGCTGATCGTGATGTCGCTGTGGGGCGTGGGCGGCGGCGTGGTGCTGCTGCTGGCCGGCATGAAAGGAGTGCCCCAGGAGCTGTACGAGGCGGCCGCGATCGACGGGGCGCGCAGCACGCAAACCTTTTTCCACATTACGTTCCCCATGCTGACGCCGGTGATTTTTTTCAACCTGGTGACCGGGATCATCGGGGCGCTGCAGACCTTTGCCCAGGTATTTATCACGACCGCCGGGGGACCGGACAACTCAAGCCAGATGGTGGTTCCGTACTTGTTCCAGAACGCCTTTCAGTTCTACAAAATGGGCTACGCTTCGTCCATCGCCTGGGTACTGTTCATCATGATCATGGCGCTGACGCTGCTCGTCTTCCGCTCATCGGCGCTATGGGTGCATTACGAGGAGGGGAAAGCCAATGAGTAAGATATCCCATGTTGAAAAAGCGATAGCCTACGTTTTTCTGATCATTGTGGGCGTGCTGCTAGCCTCTCCGTTTCTGTACATGATCTCGATTGCGCTGGCCAGCGACGAGACGACGGTCAAATCGGCTTTTACATTCGTTCCGGCCGAGTTCGAATGGTCGAACTTCGTGACGATCTTTTCCAATAACAATCTGGGCCTGTATCTGAAAAACTCTCTCATCATTACAGTGATCACGATCATCGGCTCGGTGCTGTCCGCCTCGGTCGTATCCTACGGCTTTGCGCGGATCAAGGCGAAGGGCAGCAAAATCCTGTTCGTGGTGCTGCTGAGCACGATGATGATTCCGGGAGAAGTGACCATGGTTCCGCAGTTTATCATTTTCCGCAACCTGGGCTGGGTCAACACGTTCTATCCGCTGATCGTACCGAGCTTTTTCGCCGGGGCGTTTAATGTGTTCCTGATCCGGCAGTTCGTGATGGGCATCCCCAAATCGCTCGACGAAGCGGCGATGATCGACGGTATGGGCCATCCAGGCATCTACTGGAAAATCATTATGCCGCTGACCTATCCGATCCTCGCTGCCATCGCCATTTTCTCGTTCTCCTGGAACTGGGGGAATTTTATGGGCCCGCTCATTTATATCAACGATCCGGAAAAAATGCCGCTCGCGCTGGGCGTGCAGCTGCTGACGACGGTTGGCGGCGGGCAGATGCCGCCGTGGAACCTGGTCATGGTCGCCTCGCTGTTTCTGACGATTCCGATGGTGCTGGTGTACTTGTTCGGCCAGCGGTTCGTGTACGAGGCTAACATCAGCGGCGGCAGCAGCGGCATCAAGTAAGGGGGAAGGCGTGTGCCACAGCCCGGCAGGAAAAGAAAACGAATGATAGGATTGGCAGCCGCCGGCCTGGTGCTGGCGGTCATCGCGGGAGGAGGCATGCTGATGAAGTCGGCAAAGGAAATCGGCGGCACGCAGCCGGCAGCGTTTGAAAGCGAGCCGGTGCATCTGATGCCGGAGGAAGCATACGAAGGTTTTGAAGGCTGGGGAACGTCGCTGGCCTGGTGGGCCAACGTGCTCGGCGGCTGGAAGGACAAACAGAAGGAAAACGAGGTGATGGACCTGCTCTTCGATCCGGATCGGGGGCTTGGCCTCACAATCGTTCGTTATAACATCGGCGGAGGTGAGAATCCGGAACTGAAGGAGCTCCGCCCAGGGGGTGACGTGCCCGGTTTTCAGCCGGAAAAGGGGCGGTGGGACTGGGAGGCCGACGCCAACCAGCGGTCGGTGCTGCAGGGAGCGCTGAAGCGCGGGGTGACCATCGCCGAGGCGTTCTCCAATTCGCCGCCTTACTGGATGACGGTCAGCGGATCGGTTACCGGAGCCGTCGACGGGGGCAACAATCTGAAGGATGATCAGTACGACGCCTTTGCGGACTATTTGACCGAAGTGGTGAAAAGGTACCGCGACGAGTGGGGCATTACGTTCCGGACGCTCGACCCGCTGAACGAGCCATCCTCGAACTGGTGGAAAAAAGGGAATATTCAAGAGGGTGCCCATTTCTCAACCGATAAGCAGGCGCTGCTCATCCGCAAAGTCGCGGCGTCCCTGGCAAGCAAAGGGTTGACCGGGACTGGCGTCAGCGCCGCCGACGACAACAGCATCGACGAAACGGTAGAGAATCTGCTGGCCTATGATCCGGAGACGCTGGACGCCATCTCGCAGATCAACACCCACTCCTATAACGGGAGCCGGATGGAGGAGCTCCGGGAGCTTGCCGGCAAGCTGGGCAAACCGCTATGGATGTCCGAATACGGGACCGGGGGCAGCGAGCCGCACAGCCATGAGGATATGTCTTCGGTGCAGGAGCTGGCGGAGCGCATCATGTTCGACTTGAAAGTGATGAAGCCTGCGGCCTGGGTGTATTGGCAGGCGGTCGAGGACGAAGGGGCGGGCAACAACTGGGGATTTATCCATGCGGGCTTCACTGGCGAAGAGCAGTATGCGATGACCAAGCAGTATTACGGCATGGCCCAATTCAGCAAGTTTATCCGGCCGGGGGCATCGATCATCCCGACGGACGACGGCCGGACGCTGGCTGCTTACGACGAGGAGCGCGGCAGGCTGGTGCTTGTCGTCCGCAACGAACTTTCGGAGAAGAAAGTAGCGTTTGACTTGAGCGGTTACTCCTATCCGGCATCAGCGGTGGCGGAAGTGTACCAAACCTCGGCGGACCGCAATTTGGAGCGGCTTGACGACCTGAAGACATCACCCACCGGTCTGGAAATCACCGCAGCGGATAATTCCGTCACCACCGTCGTGATCGACGGCGTTTCACCCAAGCTGAACCCGTAACGGATATTTCCGGCCCGAACGAATTGCCGCGGAGGATGCCGGGGGACCTTCGTCATGCGAAAAGAAACCCGGCTAGCGTCAGAACAGCGACAGCATCTATAGAAGAGAAGCTAGAAGAAAGAAGGGGTTTATGGTGGCAGAACAATCGACCGCATGGTTAACCGATCCGCGCCGCGAAGCAGCTGCGCCGGAGCTGGCGTATGACCGCCGCAGCTTTATGCTGAACGGGGAGAGGATATTTCTAAACAGCGCGTCCGTGCATTATTTCCGCATGCCCCGCAGCGAATGGCGGGAGGTGCTAATGAAGGCAAAGCTCGCCGGCATGAACTGCATCGATACGTATTTCGCCTGGAATGTGCACGAGCCGCAGGAAGGGGCATGGGATTTCGCCGGTGACCGCGACTGCGGGGCGTTCTTGGACCTGTGCGCCGAGCTGGGACTGTGGGTCATTGCACGGCCGGGTCCTTTTATTTGCGCCGAATGGGACTTCGGCGGATACCCGTGGTGGCTCGGCACGAAGGAGGGGATGCGGTTCCGGCAGGTTAACGATGTTTATTTGCCCTACACCGACCTGTACTTCGACCGCATCGTACCGGTCATCCGGGACCGTCAGATCAGCCGCGGCGGACCGGTCATCCTGGTGCAGGTGGAGAACGAATACGGCTACTTGGCGGACGATGAGCAGGCCGGGGGATACATGCAGTATTTGCGCAATGGCCTGCTCAAACGGGGCATAGACGTGCCGCTGATCACCTGCGTGGGCGGTGCGGAAGGCACAATCGAGGGAGCCAATTTCTGGTCGGGAGCGGATCGGCATTATGCGGAATTGCGGGCCAAGCAGCCCGATACACCGAAGCTGGTGACGGAGTTCTGGACAGGCTGGTTCGAGCATTGGGGCGGGCCGTCGGCCACGCAGAAAACCGCTCCGCTGCTCGAAAAGCGGATGATGGAAATTATCCGCGCCGGATTTACGGGAATCAGCCATTACATGTTTTTCGGCGGAACCAACTTTGGCGGATATGGCGGAAGAACGGTAGGCGCCAGCGATATTTATATGGTCACTTCGTACGACTATGACGCCCCGCTGAATGAGTACGGCAGAATCACGGAGAAGTATGCCTCGGTCAAAAAGCTGTCTTACTTTATGAACGCTTTCCGCGCTTTTTTGCTGCAGGCCGAAGCATTGACGGAGCAGAAGGTTCCGTTTCCGCGGCATCCGGGCGGTTATTCGGTCCGGGGACGGGGCTCAGGCAAGGGAAACATGTGGTTTGTGGAAAGCCACCAGGAAGAGCGGGGAACGGTACATATGACGCTGGGTGGAGGCGTCACCGTCCCGGTTGCAGTCGATCCCGGAGAAATCGCCCCAGTGCTGGACCGGATCCCGATTGGCGAGGGGATTCATCTCACGTCGGGTTCCCTCCTCATAGGAAACGAAATCGTAGGGAAGGAACTGACCTTGTTCGTTGCGGCGGACCGGGGTCAGCGCTCCTGTGTCGTGATTGAGGCGCCCGAACCCGTCGCCATCACGGATAACGGTGCTAACGCCCTGAGCGAAAGCACAGCTGACGGTAGGAGGCTCCGGCTCGATTTGTGCCATTTCGAAGAGCCTGGCATCATCCGCATCTCGGCGGGGGAACAAAGCATCCGCTTTGTCGTGCTGACCGGCGATGCGCTCAACCAGACGTGGCGGATCGAGGGGCGTTCCGGCGAAGGTGTTCGTTATGCCGTCGGCCTTGACGATATCGATGTTGGCAAGGACGGCCGGGTTCAAGGCACCGCAGCCGATCCGGACCGAAGCGTGCTGCTGCTGGGGCATTGGGCCGGAGGCGAGCGCTGCGTAACAGCCGGTGAGCTTCAGATGCAGGAGCCGTCCGGGCACGGGCTGCCCCAGCTCCCCGCCGCTGTATGGAGGAGATCGCCGATTGAGCTACAGGCGGTGGTGGGGGAGGGGGGCGCTGTCCTTACCGGAGATCCGCAGGATTTTGGACGGTTTGGGCAGGATTACGGGTACCTGCTGTATGCCTGCGAATTTGACAGCGAACAGGCGGTAGAAGACTGCCTGATCCTGCCGGACCTTCAGGACACGGCACGGGTGTACAACAACGGGGCGGAGCAGGCGCTGGTCCGCCAGGTCGGGGCTGCGGCCGTCCCGTTGAAGACGGTTCAAGGGACCAACCGGCTGCAGATTCTGGTGCAGCACATGGGAAGGCTGAATTTCTCGCCTTATCTTGGCGAGACCAAAGGGCTTACCGGCCCAGTATACCGGGGCGGCCGCGTATTGGACCTTCGCCGGGATTGGCGCGGCGAAGACGGGGCAGCCGTCCATCTGGACGAAGTGAGCCATCCGTCCGGTTCCCCGCTGCTCAGAAAGGAATTCGAGCCCGGCGGCATGGACCGGGCCATCATCGTCGGCGCGGTCAGCCAAGGGCTGCGCATCAACGGTACTATGGTTGAGCTGGAAGGTTACCATGACTGGTTCGCGTTTTGCACCGTCGACATCTCCTGCTATTTAATACCGGGGGGAGTCAATGTGATCGAGATGCCTTATGTGTCTTCTCCGCTAAACCGTTTGGAAATGATCATGTTCCGGAGTGCGGACCGCTTGGAGAACTGGTCCATGGCCGGAGCCGGCTTGCTTGGACCGGGTGCCTGGAAGGCGGTCGATGCTGCCGCGGATCCGGGTACGGCAGGAGGCCCGGGTTGGTACCAGTGGCGATTCCGCCGGCCGTTGTGGCCAAGCGGATACAACATTCGCTTGAAGCTGAGGTTAACGGGTATGAGCAAGGGGCTTGTCGTACTAAACGGGCATGATCTGGGACGCTTCTGGCAGATCGGTCCCCAGGAGGATTACAAAGTTCCGGCGGAGTGGCTGCGGGAAGAAAACGAGCTGCTTCTGTTCGATGAGGAAGGCAGGCACCCCGGGCAGGTCAGGCTGATGTATGACGGGCCGTCCCGGCAGCCATGGTTCGTGTTGGAATAATAAAAAAAGGCAATCTCCACAGCCGCTGTCGTGAACAGCCCCGGAGATTGCTTTTTTGTAGTTTCGTCGTTATTTCAGCTTCAGAATGCCCGTCGTGTCGAGCAGTACGAGCAGCACCAGAATCGGCGCCACATAGCGGAGCATGAACAGCCATACCCGGAACCATCCCGATTTGAGGCCGGCCGCTTCGGCAGCACCTTTCCAGAAGTACCCGGCGAAAATGGTGGTGATCAGCCCGCCGACCGGCAGCAAAATGTTGGACGTAATGAAGTCGAGCCAGTCAAAGAAGTTTTTGCTGCCCATTTCCGACAGACCCGGCACGATGCCGAAGGACAGCGCGGACGGAAGGCCGAGCAGCAGCACGAGCACGCTGATGATGACCACCGATTTCGTACGTCCCCACTTCCAGCGGTCCATCAGGTACGTTACCGGCACTTCCAGCAGCGATACCGCCGACGTCAAGGCGGCGATCGCCAGCAGGACGAAGAACAGCCCACCGAAGAACGCACCAAACGGCATGGCCGAGAAGGCGGCCGGCAGGGCGATGAACACCAGACTTGGCCCGGAGTCGGGCTCGATACCGAACGAAGCGGTAGTCGGGAAAATGATCAGCCCGGCAACGAACGCATAGATCAGGTCACCGACGCCGATGGCGATCGTGGCAGACCCCAGAGACTGGCGCTTGTCCACATAAGCACCATACGTAAGCAGGATGCCCATCCCCAACGAAAGGGAGAAAAAGGCATGTCCCAAAGCGACTAGCGCCGATTCCGGGGTCAGCTTGGAGAAGTCTGGATTCAAGAAGAACGATACGCCTTCACCCGCGCCAGGCAGGGATACGGCACGAATCATCAGGACGATGAGCAAGATGATCAATCCCGGGATCAGCACTTTGTTGAACTTTTCGATGCCGCCGGAAATCCCTTTGACCACAACAAAGCCGGTAATCAGGATGGCGACAGCTTGCCATACGATCGGCATGTAGCCGCCGATAAACGAATTGAACTGTCCTTTGAAATCCGGATTGCTGTACAGGTGTCCACTGAAAGACTGCACGGCGTAATGCAGCGTCCAACCCGCGACGATGACGTAGAAGGTCAGAATCAGAAAAGGCGCGATAACCTGCAGCAGGCCGAGACGGCCGAACACTTTGCTGCCGCCCGCTTTCACAAACGAAGTGGCTGCACTGCCTCTGCCTGCGCGTCCGATGGCAAGCTCAGCGAGCAAAACAGGTAAACCAATGACGATCAAGCACACGATAAAGAGCAGAAAGAAGGCTGCGCCGCCGTTTTGTCCGGTGATGTACGGAAATTTCCACATATTCCCCAGACCCACGGAGCTCCCGATGGCGGCGAGGATGAAGCCTGCGGATGAAAACTGGTCTTTTTTTCCTGATGCCGCTGGGTTTTTAGGTGGTGTAGTCATAGAAGTTCCCCCAGTTTATTTTTGAAAGTTCATTCTATAATAATTTATTATCCCCGTAAAGGCATAGGAAATTTAATTTCACCCAATTAAAACAGCACGATTCCCGCAACGCCCGAGCATACGATGACGGTCACCGGATGCAGTTTGTATCTGGTGATCGCGACAAACGCCAGTACACCGATCAGCAGCGTGGCGAAGGTCGTCCAGTGATAGATGGCTTCCGACGGATTGGGGAAACCGAAGTGGATGGCCGCATAGACGATAAGTCCGATAATGATCGGCCGGAGGCCGTAAAAGGAGGATTTGACCCAGGGGTTAGCATTCATTCGATAAAAAAAAGCAGCAATCAGGATCACAATGAGCAGGGAAGGCAGAACGATGCCGGCGGTAGCGGTAACGGCTCCAGCCAGGCCCGCGGTCTGGTAACCGATCAGCGTCGCGCTGTTGGTGGCGATCGGGCCGGGCGACATGCCCGCGATCGATACTGTCCGCTGAAATTCCCCGGTGCTCAGCCACCCGTGCTGCAGCACTTCGTACTGGATCATCGGGATAACCGCATAACCTCCGCCGAAGGAGAGAAACCCGATTTTTAAAAATGAGACAAATAACTGCCAGAACAGCATGGGACGCCTCCTAGATGTAATATTCGATGACGGACTCGTTCTCCTCGCGTGCCCTCTCGGTGTGAACCGGAAGCCCCAGCCGTTTCTTCAGCCGGATGACGGTGATGCCGAGCACCAGCCCGACCGCAATCAGAACCATGGGATTCAGTCCGGTCAGCAGAAGCAGGGCCAGGGAGCCGGCGGCGGTGATGACGGTCGTCCGGTCAAACAGCGCGTTTTTGCCCATTTTGAACGCGGCCACTGCGATCAGTCCGATGACAGCGCCGTGAATGCCTTTGAAGGCGGCCTGGACTTTGGGCTCCTCGCGGAACATCGAGTAGAACACGCTCAGCAGAAAAACGATGATGAACGTAGGGAGCGTTATGCCCAGCGTGGCCGCCAGAGCGCCGGGAATTTTGCCCAGCCTGTATCCCAGAAAAGCCGAAGCGTTCACCCCGACGCCGCCGGGCGCCGAGCCCGCGAGCGACATTAAATCGCTCATTTCCTGGCGGTCCATCCATTTGCGTTTATCGACGAATTCCTTCTCGATCATCGGCATCATGGCGTACCCGCCGCCAAATGTCGCCGGACCGATTTTGAAAAAAATCCAAAACAATTGAAGCAGCAGGTACGCCTTCGATGTCTTGTCGGTATGCACAACACGTCACCTCGAGTTAAATTCTGTCTGTATTATAACATCTTTTATCCAAAATGAAATTAACTTATTTGAAAATAGGCTAGAAGACATCAAAAGGGAAGTGAAACAGGCAATAACCGGGGACTGGGATTTCGGCTGCTGAATGTTTGCTTCGCCTTTGTAATGTCGAGGGATTTAGTGGGTTTTATCTTATTTGTATCAAGTTTGGAGGGAGGTTCCAAAAAAAGGATTTAAACCAAGCGGACTGCTCGACTTTATTTCATAATAGAATTAACTTAAGAGCGGATGACAAGCCGGCCGCCGATTTTGACTAATCTTATTGGGATCGGCTGATCTCAGTAGATTTGCAAGGCACAGCCTTGTGCATGAAGTATGAGCTTCAGCAGATGCTCAAACACAGGAACGACGATCCACGTCGATGCTGGATATACTTCCCGTTAATCGTTCCTGAATAAGTCAGCCGCTGGACAATTTAGATGCAGGTGCCATGGAAACCGGGGGGGCTCCCCTTTGGTTCGAGGCAGCCGTTACCCTGTGAAGAATTGGGAAACGGCTGTTTTTTTTTGAATACCCATAACTGAAAAAAACCTTTGCAGTCCGGACAAAACACCAGTTTTTTGGGAAAAGTGTACGCCGGAACACCCAGATGTACCTGTTCAGAAAATGAGGAAGTCCCTATCATCAGCAATATAGAAAGCGCTGTCATTTTGTGTTCGGTGGCCGGCCGTCTGTGGCGTCAGCGTCCTGGAAGCCAGCATCCGTCAAGCGGTCCGAAATAAGGTCATCCGTACAACGCGAAGGCGCCTCTAAGTTTTTCATGCTGGGAGGAGATGATGGAATCATGATGAAGCGGTTGGGAAGGAAGATGGGGCTTATCCTGCTGGTGATGCTGGTACTGGTGCAGACTGGATGGACTGGACAAAAGCTGAACGTGGCCGAAGCGGCCAACAAGGAGCTGGCCCAAAAGCCGTACATGGGCTGGAGCAGCTACAGTATGCAGGTGTATGATTCTGCGGGCAACTGGACGTCGGCGGAGAGCATCAAGAAGCAGTCCGACGCGATGCGTGACAAGCTGCAGTCCCACGGATACAACTACATCAATATTGATGCGGGCTGGAACGGAGACATGGACGAGTACGGCAGGCCGATTCCGAGCACGAAACTGTATCCGAACGGATTTCAGGAGGTCATCGATTATGTGCACCATAACGGGCAGAAAATCGGTATTTATCTGATTCCCGGCCTGTCGATTGATGCCTATAAGAAGGATCTCGAAGTCTATGGGACGGGCGGCGCCTGCCGGGTCCGCGACATTGCAGCACAGCCGCTCAAGATTGTCGATGCCTGGAACTCATACACGTACAAAATCGACTTCAGCAACCCGTGTGCGCAAAAGTATGTGGACTCCATCGCCGACATGCTCGGGGATTGGGGGATCGATTTCGTCAAATTCGACAGCGTCACGCCGGGATCGGGCAACAACAACCTGAACCTCGACTCCCGCGGGGACGTGAAGGCCTGGTCCGAGGCGCTGGCACGCCACGACATTTGGTTCGAGATCTCGTGGGCGCTGGACCACAACTACGTGGACTTTTGGAAAAAGTATGCCAACGGCTGGCGCATTCAATGGGATGTAGAAGCCTATGACAGCAATGTCGGGCTGACGCAGTGGGCCAATATCGCCCGCCTGTTCCCGGATGCAGCGGTATGGTGGAGGGACGCCGGGCCGGCTACCGGCTGGAACGACTTTGATTCCCTGAACGTCGGCAACGGTTCGATGGACGGCTTGACCAAAGACGAGCGCCAGACGGCCATGACCTTCTGGGCAATATCGGCGGCGCCGCTCTATATCGGCAACGATATGACCCGGCTTGATGATTACGGGCTCAAGCTGCTGACCAACGACGAGGTGATTGCCGTCAATCAGTCGGGACGCCCAGCCCACCCGGTGTCGATAGACACCCAGCAGCAGGTGTGGTACGCCAACAACGGGGACGGCACCTACAGCGTTGCCTTGTTCAATCTGGGCAGCCGCAGTACCGAAGTCAAGGTTAACTGGAAGGACATCGGTCTGGCCGGCTCGGCCAAGGTGAGGGACTTGTGGAGCCATGCGGAGCTTGGAACCTTTGATGACGGATACGCAGCCGTATTGGAGCCGCATGCCTCCCGAATGTTCAAGGTAACGGCTGTTCAAGGAACATCGGCAGTTAATGACGACGATACGGGCATCCGATATACCGGGGACTGGCAGCGGAACGGCGGCTACGAGCAGACGCCTGCCGTGCAAAATCTGGCTGTGACGATTAAAGACTCCGCATCTGTACAAGGTGTAGGGCCCGAGCAAGACAAAGGCGGCGTTCAGCCGGGGGCTGCAGGTGGCGCTCAACCGGAAGGAGCAGAAGCCGTTCAGCCGGAGGAGCAAAGTGATGATATTCAACCGGATGGCGCCGGCCAATCCGCCGCCACGCAGCCTGATGCAGCCGCGGACAGCCAGACCTCTGACTCCGGTAAGGCAATTTCCAGCCCTTCGGATAAGAGCGCCGCCGATGTCCCTGCATCCGCAGAAGCGACGGTCACTCATTCGGTGTATATCAACGATGATGATCCTGGGATTACATACAGCGGCAGCTGGTCGTCACAGGGAGACCGGCCGGCGGGGGACTATAAAGGGGACGTTCATTTTACCGAAACGGACGGTGACTACTTCGAGTATGCCTTTAACGGCAGCGGCATTGACCTGATTACGGAGAAAGATCCGGAACAAGGGAATGTGGACGTCTACTTGGACGGAGCGGCTGAACCGGAAACGGTCAGCACGTATACGGAAGGCAGCAAGCAGGCGCAGCAGGTGGTGTACACCGTATCGGGGCTGGCGGAAGGCCCGCATACGATCAAGGCGGTCAAAAGAACGGGTACATATATGCTGCTGGACGCGCTGAAGGTGACGACAAGCCATCTGATCGACCCGGTGTCCGTCAGCTATGACAGGGAGAGCGGCAATCCGTCCGACCTTACCGTGAATCTGACGCTGGGGAGCGGTTCGCTTACGGCCATTCAAAACGGCGCCGATCCGCTGAAGAACGGCAGCGATTATACGTTAAGCGGCGGCACGGTAACCATCAGCAAAGCTTATCTTGCCAAGCAGCCGGAGGGTCCGGCGTCACTGAGCTTTATGTTTGAAGGTGGGGACAGCGAGGTGCTGAGCGTGGACATCCGCGGCAAAGCGGCGCAGAACAGCTCGATTGACCCGAAGGAGGCCAGCTTCGACAAAAGCGCCGGCCAGCAGCAGGACTTGTCCGTGAAGCTGGATCTGAACGGCAACACTTTGACCGCCGTGGAATACGAGGGGCAGCCTTTGACGGAGAATGAGTATGCCGTTGACCAGGACACGGTGACGATCAAAAAGGAATTTTTGGCGGGGCTGCCGGGTGACGACATCATGCTCAAATTTATGTTCAGCGCTGGCGATCCCCAGACGCTGACCGTCCATATGACCGGGACGGAGACGGTGCGTTATACCACTCTGAACGATGACGATCCTAGTATCGTCTATCATGGAGCCTGGAACCGCAGCACCGGAAGGAATTTCGGCGACTACAAGGACGATGTACACTATACGGAAACCAACGGCGATTCCTTTGAGCATACGTTCCGGGGAACGGGCATCCAATTCTTTACCGAGATCGATCCATCGCAGGGGGACATGGATATTTACCTGGACGGTGAGTTTCAGAAAACCGTCAGCTCATACAGCGAGCAGCGCCAGCCGCAGCAGAAGTTGTACAGCGTGAGCGGGCTGAAGGAAGGGTTTCATACGCTGAAAGTTGTGAAGAAATCCGGCCGCTTCATGCTGGTGGATATGCTCAAGGTCGAAATCCCCGACTTGATCAGCCCGGTATCAGCCGTGTTCGACAAGTCTGCTGCGAACCAGGAGGATATAGCGGTCTCCTTGCTGCAGCAGCCGCAATTGTTCAGCGGCATAGCGAACGGGAAGAACCAACTTGTCGAAGGAACCGATTATACGGTTTGAAGGCACCCGGGTGATTCTAAGCAAAGCTTATCTGGCCGCCCAGCCGGCCGGAACGCTGCAGCTGACGTTCGCGTTCGGCGGGGATTATCACAACGACGTCCATTATACGGCAGCGAACGGAGACGAATTCTCCTATACGTTCAAAGGAACGGGCGTGGAGTTGGTGGGTCCCGTTGGACCGGCTCTGGGAGACATCGACGTGTACATGGATGGCGTGCTGAAGAAGACCGTCAGCGCCCACAGCGATCAGCGCCTGGTATTACAGCCTTTATACAGTATTTCCGGTTTGACTGACGGAACACATACGTTGAGGGCGGTGAAAAAATCGGGCGATCTGATGCTCGTGGATCAGCTGAAATTCACCGTACCTGCAGCGGGCACAGACCCGGTAGATCCCGGCGCGCCGAACCCGCCAACAGGGCCGTCCGGTCCAACTGCACCTGGCCCGGGATCAAACTCTGGGGGATCATCGTCAGGAGCGGCAGCGCCTCCGTCCACACCTGAACCCGGGGCTCAAGACGATACCCCGAATGAGCGGCATACCGCATATATTCAGGGATACCCGGACGGCACCTTCCGGCCGGATCAGCCCGTTACGCGCGCCGAGATGGCGGTCATTCTGTCCAAAGCGGCTCCGCAGGCAGCAGGCGATACGGCCGGCACGGCAGCCAGCGCGTTCCGCGACTTCAAGGACGGCTTCTGGGCCGGGAAGGCTATCGCTGCTGTAACGGCGGCGGGCCTGATGAAGGGCTATGAAGACGGCACCTTCAAGCCGGATCAGGCCATCACGCGCGCCGAAATGGCCACGCTGGCCAGCCGGCTGAAGCCCGATGCTTCCGCGGCGGGCAGCGGCTTCCACGATACCTCAGGCCACTGGGCAGAGATTGCTATCGCAAAGGCGCAGGGAGCCGGCATTCTGAACGGCTACCCGGACGGCACCTTCCACCCGTCCAAGGCGCTGACGCGCGCGGAAGCGGTTACCGCACTAAACCGCGCCCTCGGCCGCGGACCGCTCTATGGAACGGCCGCACTGCCTTGGAGCGATGTGCCTGCTGCGTATTGGGCATATAAGGATATCGCCGAAGCCTCGCTGGATCATCCGGTGAAGGCAAGAAAAGCAGGCGGGGAAGAGTGGGCTGCGGAGACGGTTAAGCAGCCGTAAAAATACATCATTCAGGGGTCTGAATCCCAGATCCCTTGGAAAATAACCTGTAGAATGCAGCAGGCCGCCGAAACACCGGCGGTCTGCATGTTGTAAGGACGCTGCTAAAAAATACTGGACTACTCGTTCCAGTTCGTATATACTTGTGCTCAAAGGGAGGTGGCGCCGATGGGACGCACCAAAGAATTTGACCGGGATCAAGTGCTCCGCAAAGCTATGACGGTGTTCTGGGAGAAAGGTTATGAAGCGACGAGCATACCTGATTTGCTGGAAGCGATGGGTCTTAGCCGTTCCAGCTTGTATGAAACGTTCCAGGATAAGCAGTCTCTGTACTATGAGACGATCCAGCACTACAAAAAGATGTCGCAAAGAAAGCGGGATCTGTTAATCGCCGCTCCTACCGCCATTGAGGGCATCCGGCAGTATTTCGAGATTCATATCACGAGTGCTTTTGCTGCGCAGGACGAAGTCCTTCCCAATGGATGCATGATTACGAACGCAGCTCTTAGTATCGACGCCATGGACGAACCGCTGCAGAACATGGTCAAGAAGAGCTTTGATGAATTGGAACAGCTGTTTTACGAAAAATTAAAGAGAGGACAAGAGACCGGAGAAATTTCTCCTGACAAAGACATTCGTCTCTTATCGTTCATGCTGCTCAATCTCAACCACAGCGTTAACGTGATGGCAAAAATTCAGCAGGACAGCGCGAAGGCGCGGGAGATGATGGAAATGGTGCTGGGCATGCTGTAACGAGCCTCCGCTCCCTGATTCGGCAACAAAAACTTCCGCTAGCGGTCCGTCTTCTGCGAGGATACGTCGATAGACATTTTTTTAACCGTTCTGGAACGAATGTTCCGATAAAATCTTTTCTGAAAAAATCTATTTTATGCTAAAAAACATGAGGCGGACTGTTCCTAAACTGGAACGATTGTTCCGAAAAAGGGATGCCTTACAAACAAAGGAGAAATGTTATGAGTACCATCGCAAAAGAAAAGCCTCACGCCGCTGCCGTTTCATCCTGGATCAACCTGATCCTTGCCGTCGCTTGCGGCATCATCGCTGCCAACCTGTATTATGCCCAGCCTCTCGTAGGATCGATCAGCTCAGCCCTGGGATTATCCTCCGGGGCAGCGGGATTGATCGTCACCTTAACTCAAATCGGTTACGGAATCGGCCTGTTATTGATCGTGCCCTTAGGAGATTTGCTCGAAAACCGCAAGCTTGTGGTCACCCTGCTGATCTTTAACGTGGTCGTGCTTCTCATCGCTGCTGAAGTCCGTAACGCGGCTTTGTTTCTTGCGGCATCGCTGTTTATCGGCGTAGGGTCCGTTGCCGCCCAGATCCTGGTTCCGTACGCAGCTCATCTGTCTCCTGAGGAAACGCGGGGGCGCAATGTGGGGAATGTCATGAGCGGCCTGCTCCTTGGCATTATGCTCGCCCGTCCGGCTGCCAGCTTAGTGGAAGACTTCCTGGGATGGCACGCTATCTTTATTCTGTCCGCCGTTCTGATTCTCGTGCTTGCGTTGGTGCTGGCCAAGGCGCTTCCGGCAAGACGTCCGCAAACATCCATCAGCTACCCGGAGATCCTGTCGTCGATGCTGAAGCTGCTGAAAACGACGCCGATTTTGCGGCGGAGAGCTCTTTACCACGCGTTTCTGTTTGCTTCCTTCAGCCTGTTTTGGACAACGGTTCCTATGCTGCTGGTCAGCCCGGCATTTCATTTTTCCCAGACAGGGGTCGCCCTGTTCGCCTTGGTAGGGGTAGCCGGAGCAGCGGCTGCGCCGGTTGCCGGCCGGCTTGCCGATAAAGGGTGGATCCGCCCCGGTACAGGGATCGCCCTTGGACTCGCGGTCGTTTCCATGCTCCTGCCTATTGTGATCCATGGCGGTTCCCTGCTATCAATCATCAGCCTGGTCGTGGCCGCCATTGTATTGGATATGGCCGTTTCCGCCAATCTGGTGCTCGGGCAGCGCTCCATTTTTGCACTGGGTGCAGAGCTTCGCAGCCGGCTGAACGGCTTGTTCATGGCTATCTTTTTCGCCGGCGGGGCTATTGGTTCCGCAGTAGGCGGATGGGCGTATGCACAAGGCGGATGGGAAGCGGCCATATGGCTTGGCGTTCTTTTTCCGGTGCTGGCTTTGCTCTACTTCTTAACGGAGAAAAGGGAAGCGAGATAACAAGTATGGTGTCATCCGGAAGATCGCTGCTGGATTTCTCAAAAAAGCAACCGTACAAGGGGAATGACCCCGTTTATAAGGCAGGGATCAAAACACCCTTCACGTTTAAGCAGCCAGTCGTCGATAATGAATCGGCGACTGGCTATTTAGTTTCGCTTTTATACCTCCCTGAGAGAAATGCTATATCCTGCCCGCCTAATTCTCGGACAATAGAATGTTAATCTCAGCCTCTGACGACGCCGGCGTGGCGAGAAGCTGCTGTCCTTCAGGCCAGTGATAATGAACCGTTTCCGTTACAGGATCGATTTCGACGGTATAAAGCGTGCCGAAATGATTCGAAAACTTGCGATGATACAACGGCTCCTTATGAAAATCCTGAGGCGATATGGCACCGCCCATTCTGAGGAGATGGTCGAACCGCTCCACGGTCCGGTGTTCGTCGTGCGCGGAATCTTGAACTTGTCTTTGATGATTCGTGCAGCAAATGAGACCGTCAGCTGCGCTAACGCCTTCCGGCGAAGTGTAGACGACGCTGAAACAGCCCATCCGATCCAAAAGCGAGATGTTTTGAACAAGCCGATGGGGGATCGAGTTCAGCCGTTCCACTGCCTCAGGAACCGTTGCCGAAGTGGCCAAGAGATAGCGGACAATGAGCGGAATGCTGAAACCGTTACCTACCGTGAAGTCCCCGCCAAACGTGATGGCCGCTGCGAGACCGTGATGGTTCAGGCCATCGAGATAGCCCCAGCCGCCTTCGGCGGAACCCATGATCCACCCTCCATCAGGCAATGGCTCGTAACGGAATACGCCGCTGAACCCGTCCAAGCTGAAGTCATAATTTCGGATTAAAGTATGATGGCCTAATCGGTGGGATATCGAGTTGCTGCAGCCGGAGAAGAAGGGGGGGAGGTTATACATAGCAAGCAGCTGAGCTTCGCCGGGACGGTCTGGTGTAACGGACAGCAAGGCCTCGTACTCGGGGAGCAGTTCGGGCATGAAATGACGGAGAGCAAGCCGTACTTTCTCGGGATCCATGGGGTTCTGGGGACGGAACGCCTCCATATTCCAGTGCTGGGCGATATGGGAAGCCCATACCGCAGGATGCGATGCAAGGACCGGCAGCCGCTTAAACCAAAACGGTTTCGTTTCATTTACCATCTCTGAATCTCCTTTTCATGAATCATGTTTGAAAAATCCTTCACCTGTTACGTTATCTCAATCGAGTCCATTCCGCCTGTTCATTTGTGCGGTCTTTGGATAGCCCAACAGCCGATAGGATCAAATGTATGACTTTCATCAAAAAAAAAGCCCGGCTGCTGTACTGCAAAGCGCCGGACTGCGGATATTCGTAGGATGTAACCGGATTGGTTCTTCGATTGCGGCATTCAGGAGAAACAGACTGCTCTCTTGGCTCGTTCTTATGCCACGCTGCCTGGAGCCTGGATTATTGGACGGCTTGCGTCGACTCCCGGAACAGCGGCTTGGTCTGGATATGCGTGACCTGGTAAGGCTGCTCCGGCTCCTTAATCCGGGAGAGCAGCATATTGGCGGCGGTGATGCCCATCTCGTCACTATAGATGTGCACGGTCGTCAAACGAGGCTCGATAATGCGCGACTCGGGCGCATCGTCGAATCCGGCCACGACGATTTTCTCCGGAATGGCGATCTGACGGTTCTTCAAAGCTTTCATCACGTTGACCGCGATAAAGTCATTCGCGCATACAAAGCCCGAGGGCGTGTCAGGCATATTGTCCAGCCGCTGCTCCATCCAGTCGGATTCCGAGAAAAATTCGCGGTCCGGTTCCAGAACGCACTGGCTGAGGTCCAGCGGAATTCCCGCTTCCGCAAGGGCCCGGTTAAAGCCGGCCCAGCGCTCGTTGAAGCTTTTACAGTGGTTGTAGTCGCCGATAAAACCGAGCGAGCTGCAGCCGTCCTCGATAAGCCGTTTGGTCATGAAATAGGTGCTGTGTTCGTTTTCCATCAGAAGCAGGTCGGCTTCAAGGTCGGGATAAGACATGTCCGCCGCGCAGTCGATGAAAATGGTCGGGAGCCCCAGGCTCGTGATGAGCTTGCTGTATTCCATGTCGAACAGTTCGATGCAGATGATACCGTCCACCTTGGACGCTTCAAAATTGTTCGGAAGCTGGAGGGAGCTTCGCTCGATGTCCCTTACGATATGGATGGACAAATTGTAGCCTTCGCCGCTGATGCGTTTCTCCAGTCCGCTGATCAGCTTGGCCCCAAAATGCGACATGCTGGGCATGTTTTGCGTCAGCAGGGCGATATTGCCCGGGTTTTTCGGCATCAGGCTTTCGGTTTCCATATATGCGAATTGCTTGTACTTCAGCTCGATTGCTTTCTTGATGACCCGGTTGCGGGTCTCGCCCGGTATGCTGTCGCTGCCGTTCAGCGCTTTGGACGCCGTGTTCCGGGAAATGCCCAGCGCATCGGCGATATCTTGAATGGTGACTTTCTCTTTCCCCATGTATTCGATGTTCACCTCTAACGATTATTAGTACGGAAGCAAGTTCCTCCTCATAAACCTGCATGCATTCGATCTCAGGTATCCTATGACCAATGTATACCAGATTGCTTCAAATAGCAACGTTAACTTTACAAATGCACAAATATATAATGCCTTCATTGTGCAAAATGACATGCAACACAGATGAATGGCTTTACATAGGCAATTATTATACACACAGCAGAATCGGAACCGACAGACCACGCTTTGAAAAGACATAGTTGGTCCCTGAATTGACGGAAAAAGTGACATTTCAGCAAAATAATGAACTTATATGAACAAATTATATTGGTCAATTGCACAAATAAATATTTACAAAAGTTATTGACGAAGATTACATCGTCTGCTAAATTGTAAAAGCAGCGATACGGTGCAGGTGCGAATGTAAGCCCTTACGGTATGCGGCATGTAAACTTTTTGTGCAAAGAACGGAGGTCACGGTTTTGGAAAATACGGTAGAAGTGGATCCAAGGGCGGCGGCAGTAAGGAGGAAGAGCTCTGCGGGGCAGGTGCTGCAGACGGTCAGAAAGCATTATTTTCTGTACGTGCTGTTGGCTCCGGCGCTTATTCTGACCCTGATTTTCAAATATGTCCCGATGTACGGGGCGATTATCGCCTTTAAGGATTTCAGCCCGATCAAGGGCATCATGGGCAGCGAATGGGTCGGACTGAAGCATTTTGAGAAGTTTCTCTCCTCGCCCAATTTCGACGTCATATTTATGAATACGCTTAAACTCAGTTTCTTCGGACTGATTTTCAGCTTTCCCGTGCCGATCCTGCTGGCGCTCATGCTCAATCAGGTCCGGAGGGCGGGCGTGAAGAAGAACGTTCAGCTGTTTCTGTACGCGCCGAACTTCATTTCGGCGGTTGTCATCGTGGGCATGCTGTTCATCTTTTTGTCCCCGACGGGACCGGTCAACCATCTGCTGACATGGATCACGGGAGAGTCGCTGATGTTTATGTCCGAGCCGAAATATTTCCGCTGGATCTATATCCTCTCCGACATCTGGCAGGGCGCCGGCTGGGCATCGATCATTTACGTGGCTGCTCTGGCAAACGTCGACCCGGAGCTGCACAATGCGGCAAGCCTGGACGGGGCGAACCTGCTCCAGCGCATCCGCCACATCGACCTGCCGACGATCCGGCCGATCATGGCCATCGTGTTCATTTTGGCGGCGGGAGGCATCATGTCGATCGGGTTTGAAAAAGCGTACCTGATGCAGACCTCGATGAACCTTCCGGCTTCCGAGATCATCGCCACCTACGTGTACAAGGTCGGTTTGCAGTCCGGCGACTATGCGTATTCTGCGGCGGTCGGCTTGTTCAACTCAGTGATCAACGTCGTGCTGCTGCTCACGGTCAACTTTATCGTCAAGAAGCTTAATGAGGGCGAAGGACTTTATTAGGAAGGAGCTTATCAACTATGGCTGTTAAACATTCGCCGTTCGACCGTTTTCTGCTGATTCTGAACGGCCTGTTCCTGACGGTGGCGGTGCTGCTGATCGTCGTACCGCTCGTTTATGTCGTGGTGGCGTCATTTATGGATCCGACCGTGCTGCTGAATCAGGGCCTGTCGTTTCGCATCTCGGACTGGAGCCTGGAGGGCTACCGGAAAATATTGTCCAACCCGGCTATGCTGCGGGGCTTCGGCAATTCCGTATTTTACTCCGCTGCATTTGCCCTCGTTACCGTGACTGTATCGGTATGCGCAGGTTATGCCTTGTCTGATTCCCGGCTGGCGGGCCGGAAAATTTTTATGACGCTGTTTGTGATCACGATGTTTTTCGGCGGGGGCCTGATTCCTACATATCTGCTGGTCAAGCAGCTTGGCATGCTGGATACGGTGTGGGCCATCATCATTCCGGGTGCGGTCAATGTCTGGAACATCATCCTGTCCCGGACCTTTTTCAAGGGCGTGCCGAATGAGCTGAGGGAGGCGGCCAACGTCGACGGCGCGACGGAGGCGGGCATTTTTTTCCGGATCGTGCTGCCGCTCTCCAAACCGATTATTTTTGTGCTGGCTCTCTATGCTTTTGTCGGGCAGTGGAATTCCTATTTCGACGCGATGATTTACCTGGAGGATGCGAAGCTTCATCCGCTGCAGCTCGTGCTGCGCTCGATCCTGATCCAGAACCAGGCGGCGCCGGGCATGATCAGCGACCAGCTGGCGATGAACGAGCTCAAGCGCCTCTCGGAAATGATCAAATATTCGGCGATCGTCATTTCCAGTCTGCCGCTGCTCGTAATGTATCCGTTTTTCCAAAAGTATTTCGAAAAAGGTGTGATGGTCGGTTCCCTGAAATAGGGACGGCCTGAACATACATGGCACTGATCCATTCTAATCCTATGGAGGTCATAACGATGAACAAAAAGAGAAATCGCAAGGCTGCTGCCATGACAGCATCCGTTTCAGCGCTTGCGGCGCTGCTGCTGCTGTCCGGCTGCGGAGGAAGCGGCGGAGACGCCAAGGAGTCGCCTGACGGGAAAGTCACCCTCAATTTTCTGACGCAGAGCTCGCCGCTGGCACCTGCGGACCCGAACGACAAGCTCATCAATAAGCGGCTGGAAGAGAAGACCGGCATTCATATCAATTGGAAAAATTACACGAACGACGTTTTTGCGGAGAAAAGAAACCTGGCCGTGGCGAGCGGCGATCTGCCGGATGCGATCTTTGACGCCGGATATGGCGATTATGATCTGCTGAAGCTGGCCAAGGACGGGGTAATCATTCCCCTCGACGATCTGATCGAGCAGCATATGCCGAACTTCAAAAAGGTGCTGGAGCAGGCGCCGGAATATAAAAAGATGATTACCGCGCCTGACGGCCACATCTATTCTTTCCCTTGGATTGAAGAGCTAGGCTCCGGCAAGGAACGGATTCAGTCCGTGGACGACCTGCCGTGGATCAACGTGGAGTGGCTGAAAAAGCTGGGGCTGTCCATGCCGAAGACCACCGAGGAGCTGAAGAAGGTGCTGATCGCCTTCAAAACGCAGGACCCGAACGGCAACGGCAAGGCGGACGAAATTCCGCTCTCCTTTATCAACAAGCCGGGCGGAGAAGATCTGGCCTTCCTGTACGGTTCTTTCGGGCTCGGGGAGAACTGGGACCACACCGTCGTGACCGATGACGGCAAGGTTGTCTTCACTGCGGCGGAAGAAGGTTATAAGGAAGCGATCAAGTACATTCACGAGCTGTACCAGGAGGGGCTGATCGATATCGAGTCCTTCCAGCAGGACTGGAACACCTATTTGGCGAAAGGCAAGGATAACCGGTACGGACTGTATTTTACATGGGATAAGGCCAACATCACCGGCATGAACGATACGTATGACGTGATGTCTCCGCTGGCAGGACCAAGCGGCGAAGTCAACGTGACCCGCACGAACGGCATCGGCCTGGACCGCGGGCGCATGGTCATCACAAGCAGCAACAAACATTTGGAGGAGACGGCCAAATGGGTCGATCAGCTTTACGATCCGCTGCAGTCCGTCCAGGATAACTGGGGGACGTACGGGGATCAGACGCAGCAGAACATTTTCGAATTCGACGAAGCCAAGGGCATGCTGAAGCATCTGCCGCTGGAAGGCACAGCCCCAGTGGAGCTGCGGCAAAAGACGAGCATCGCCGGTCCGCTGGCCATCCTCGACGAGTACTACGGCAAATACACGACGATGCCGGACGACGCGGCATGGCGCCTCAAGCTGCTGAAGGACGTGATGGTGCCGCACATGAAGGCGAAAAATACGTATCCGAACGTCTTCTTCTCCATCGATGAGCTGGACCGGCTGTCCACCATCCAGACCGACATGTTCGCCTACCTGGAGCGGAAGCGCACCGAGTGGTACCAGAACGGCAAAGTCGATCAGGAGTGGGATGCCTACCTCAAAGAGCTGAACCGGCTGGGGCTGCAGGATTGGCTGAAGATCAAGCAGGCAGGGTATGACCGCAGCGCGCAATAAAGGTTAATTAAAAATCAAAAACAACATATCCGCACTTGCTTGGCGCATAAACGTTAGCAGTGCAGAATCCGGATGCGGCCGCCAGATGCCTTTGGGCAAAGATGCGGCCGGGTCCGCTGCAAATAAAACATGTAATTCAAAGGAGCACAGCTGATGTCCACATTCATATCGCACAACTACCGCGGGGCGTATCACTTTTCCCCGAAAGAACACTGGATGAACGACCCCAACGGAATGGTTTATTTCCAGGGGGAATACCACCTGTTTTACCAGCATCATCCCTTCGGGAACACCTGGGGACCGATGCATTGGGGACACGCGGTCAGCCGGGACCTGGTCGTCTGGGAAGAACTCCCGATCGCCTTGGCGCCGGACGAGTTTGGCACGATTTTCTCCGGCAGCGCCGTGGTCGACTGGAATAACACGACCGGCTTTTTCGGCGGGGAGCCGGGGCTTGTCGCCATTTTTACGCAGCATGCCGAAGGACCGGATGGTGGAGCGCCGGTGCAGCGCCAGAGCCTGGCATACAGCACGGATGCGGGACGGACCTGGACGAAGTATGCCGGCAACCCGGTGCTGTCACATGATACCTTCGTGGACTTCCGCGATCCGAAAGTATTCTGGCATGAGGCTTCCTCACAGTGGGTGATGATTGTTGCCTGCGGACAGACCGTCTGCCTGTACCGTTCGCCGAACCTGATCGACTGGACGCTGTCCAGCGAATTCGGGGAAGGCATCGGCAGCCATGACGGCGTGTGGGAGTGTCCCGACCTGTTTCCGCTGCCGGTGGACGGGGACCCGGGTCAGACGAAGTGGGTGATGCTCGTCAGCATCGGCGATCATCCGGAGTTGGCGGAGGGGTCGCGCACACAATATTTTACCGGAGACTTCGACGGGGAACGCTTTACGCCGGATGCCGTATCGCAGACCCGTGTGAGATGGATCGATTATGGCCGGGACGACTACGCTGGCGTCAGCTGGTCGGACGTGCCGGCCGAGGACGGCAGGCGCCTGTTCGTCGGCTGGATGAGCAACTGGAAATATGCCAATCAGACGCCGACCGGCGTGTGGCGGGGCGCGATGACCGTGCCGCGGGAGCTCAAGCTGGAGATGCGACACGGTTCGGCCGAGCTGATCCAGCAGCCCGCCCGGGAATTGGAGGGATACCGCAAGGAGCTTCTGTCCCTGAAGCGGGTAACGGCTGCTCAGGCCTCCGCGCAGCTGGCCGATTTACAGCTGGAGAGCGGAGAGATTCGGATTCGCTTAGGATCCGCCCAATCGCTGGAGCTGAAGGTGCGGGCTGGCCGCGGTCAGGAGACGGTGATCGGTTACAGCGGAGCGGCCGGTGAAGTCTATATAGACCGGACCCGGGCGGGAGTGGCAGACTTTCATCCGCTGTTTGCCGGCAGGCATGCAGCCGTTCTCGATGCGGCGGACGGAACGGTGGAACTGCGAATTCTAATTGACCGGTCTTCGGTAGAGGTGTTCGCGGGCGGCGGCCGTGCGGTTCTCACCGACCTGATCTATCCGGATCAGGCATCCACCGGATTGTCCCTCAAGGTAGACGATGAGGAGGCGCTCGTCGAATCGCTCGACATTTACGATCTATCTATTTAAATAACAACCTTTTAAATAAGTACTTTAAAATACGAACCTTGATCCGATGGAGAACCCTAATCCATCGACCGATAAAAATTTGAAAAGAGAGGCACATCATCATGCGCATCGGAGCCATTGAAGCGGGCGGAACGAAATTCGTCTGCGGCATCGGAAACGAAAACGGGCAAATCAGCGAGAGCATCAGCTTTCCGACGGGACGGCCTGAGGAAACGATGCCCCTGGTCATCGCTTATTTCAAGGATCGCCGGCCGGAAGCGATCGGGATCGGATCGTTTGGCCCGATCGACCTTCACCCAGGCAGCCAGGGGTATGGAAGCATTACGACCACCCCTAAGCCGGGATGGGCGCATTATCCCTTGCTCGCGGAGCTGAAGCGGTACTTCGACGTCCCCTATGGCTGGGACACGGACGTAAATGCCGCCGCCTGCGGCGAGGCGCTGTGGGGAGCGGCCCGCGGGCTGGGCAGCTGCGCGTACTTCACGATCGGCACCGGCGTCGGTGTCGGCGTGTACGCCGGCCGGCCCGTTCACGGGCTCGTCCATCCGGAAGGCGGGCATATTCCGGTCCGCCGTCATCCGGAGGACGGCTTCCCAGGGGCGTGCCCGTATCACGGGGACTGCCTGGAGGGGATGGCCGCCGGGCCGGCGCTGGAAGCGCGGTGGGGAGTGAAGGGGCCGCAGCTTGCCGCGGATCACGCGGCCTGGACCTTCGAGGCGTATTATGTCGCCCAGGCAGTCACGACGGCGGTTCTGATGCTCTCGCCGGAGAAGGTCATCCTGGGCGGGGGCGTCATGCAGCAGCCGCAGCTCTTCCCGCTGATCCGCCAAGAGGTTCAGCGGAGCCTGAACGGCTACGTGGACGCCTTGGAGCTCACGGACGGAATCGATGGTTACATCGTTCCGCCCGGACTCGGCGGCCAAGCCGGATTATACGGCGCACTTGCGCTAGGGCTTCAGGCGCTGGAGGCATCCGGTCAGAAGGTGTAGGAGCCTGCAGGAAAACTTTGGTTCAATCCCGCCTTCGCTTGGGGGCAGCCAGCCGCAGTATAGGCCGGCTGCCCGAAAGCGGGCGACGGTATAAACGGTATATCTCGTGCTGAGCCGAATTAGGCTGGGAGGAACAACTGAGATGATGCTGGACAGGGTTTGGCGAGACTGGGACGAGCTAAGGACAATGCCAAGGACAATGCCAAGGACAAGCCAAGGACGAACCTTGAATTTACTCGGCATATCCTGTTCGGATTCTCTCTAACCTAAGTCCAGCCTAGCTCAGTTCAGACATCGTTCTTGTCCGATTTGAGAGCATTGCACTGTTTGTTTATAAGGAAAACGTCAGTTTAACGCCTCGTTGTGTAAGCGGTTACAATAATAATTTGTTTTTTCATGCATCAGGCTTGTCTTTATGCACAGGTTTGTTTTCATGCACAGATTTGTTTCATGTATAAGCTTGTCTTCGTTTATATGTTATTTTTACACATTGTTCTGATGATAAGGAGGAGTGTTGATGAGATCAGCAAGAAAGATGCTGTCCGCGTGCCTGGCCGGAATTTTGGCATGTGCGTCCATCCTGCTGTATGAGTCTGACGAAGGGCGGGGATGGGCGATGCCTGCAGATTCCGAAGTTAAAGTTAACGGCGCGGCAGCTGCATTAACGAAGGAGGCGGACACGATGGCAGCAGGCGTCAATACGAACCTGGAAGGCTGGCAGGTCCAGGGGAAGGGCAAGCTTGAGCAGACGGCGGAGGGGCTGAAGCTGGCTTCCGATCCGCAGGAGAACGTGATGGCGGTCTCCAGCACGAAGGCGGACGATTTTATCTACGAAGCCGATGTCATGATCCAAAACGCCGAGGCCGATGCTTCGCTTCTTTTCCGCTCTAGCAGCGACGGCTGGTCTTCATACATGCTGCAAATCGTGCCGTCGGGCATCATCCGCTTGAAAAATGCAGCCGGAGGAGGGCTCCAGGAAGAACGTCAGGTGCCGCTGAAGGTCGGCGAAATCTATCACCTGAAAGTGAAGGCTGAGGGAACGAGCCTGCAGGTGTATTGGGGCAGCCAGTATCAGCCGGTCATCCGTGCGGTCGATACCGCCTATGCTTCTGGATATCTTGGGCTTCATGTGTGGGACGGTTCCGCCGTATTTCAGAATGTGAAGGTCGGAAGCCTTGCCGGCAATCTGGACGGCGTGCTCGCTTCAACCGGAAACTGGCAGCCCGATCTCAAAGGGCTTAAAGGAACGGGAACGACCGGACAAACCGCAGTACGGGTCTACCAGAATATTGCTGCGGACGCCGTCTATGAAGGCAATGTCACACTGGGTGAAGCCTCATCCGCGGGACTGCTGATTCGGACAAATGCGGAGGGAACCGCAGGATATGAAGCTGTGCTGCGGCACCAAGGAAGCGGGTTACAAGTGCTGCTGCGGAAAATGGACGGAACCCTCATCGGCGCCTCGAGCCGCGTTTACCCCGATTTGTCAAACGCCAAGCATCATCTGGAGATTCAGGCCGTCGGGCCGAGGATTCAGGTGTTTGTGGACGGATATGCTCCCGCCGCCGTGGACGTGACGGACGACAGTTATTCGGCCGGATATACCGGACTGGTTGTAAGAGAAGGCACGGCATACGTCCAGGATGCCTATGTCACGCTTGACTCCGAATACTATACGGAAACGTATCGGCCGGAGTACCATTACAGCCCGATCCGGGGGTCGGCAAGCGACCCGAACGGCCTCGTTTATTTTGAAGGAGAATACCATCTGTTCCATCAGGATGGAGGACAGTGGGCGCATGCCGTCAGCCGTGACCTGCTGCACTGGAAGCAGCTGCCGATCGCCCTGCCCTGGAACGATCTGGGGCATGTCTGGTCAGGCTCGGCCGTAGCTGACACGACGAATGCTTCCGGATTGTTCGGAAGCTCAGGCGGCAAGGGGCTGATCGCGTACTATACTTCCTATTCGCCGGATCTGCCGAATGGCAACCAAAAGATTGGGCTGGCCTACAGCACCGATCAGGGACGGACCTGGCAGTACTCGGCGGAGCACCCGGTCGTGATCGATAATCCCGGCAAAAACGGTGCCGACCCGGGCGGCTGGGACTTCCGTGATCCAAAGGTCGTCCGGGATGAGGCGAACGGCCGCTGGGTGATGGTCGTCTCCGGCGGCGATCACATCCGTTTTTTTACCTCCCGCAATTTGATCGACTGGACGCTGACCGACAATTTCGGATACGGGGAGTACGTACGCGGCGGGGTGTGGGAGTGCCCGGACCTGTTTCAGCTTCCGGTAGACGGCACGGACCGGCGCAAATGGGTGCTGATGATCAGCACCGGCGCGAATCCGAAAACGCAGGGCTCGGACGCGGAGTATTTTATCGGGGAGCTGACACCGGAAGGGAAATTCGTGAACGACAATCCGGCGGGAACCGTGCTGAAGACGGATTGGGGCAAAGAATTTTATGCCTCAATGTCTTTCTCCGGCACGCCGGACGGGCGGCGGATTCTGCTCGCCTGGATGACGAACTGGGATTATCCGTTCAGCTTCCCGACCGAAGGCTGGAAGGGGCAAATGACCGTACCGCGGGAGGTCACGCTGCATACGACGGACAACGGCATCCGGCTGTTCCAGTCGCCGATCCGGGAGCTTGTCGGGCTGCGCAGCACCTTGTTCAGCGTGAAAAACCGTGAGGTTAGCGAATCGGCAGCGAACGTGCTTGGAGGAATTTCAGCAGGCGCCTATGAAATCGAAGCCGACATCGAGCTGCCGCAAAGCGGAGCCGCAGCTGAATTCGGATTTACGGTCCGCGAAGGCGGCGGGCAGAAGACGATGATCGGGTACAAGACTGCCGAACAGAAACTATTTGTGGACCGCTCGTCATCCGGCGTTACCGATTACTCGAGCCTGCTGCAAACGAGGCATGAAGCCGTGCTCCAGCCGGACGGCAGCCGCATCCGCCTGCGTATCCTTGTGGATGAATCCTCGGTGGAGGTGTTCGGAAATGACGGCAGGGCCGTCTTTTCCGACCTGATTTTTCCGGATCCGGCCCGGCGGAGCATGAGCTTCTATACCAAGGGAGGTAAAGTGAAGCTCGCGTCCTTGCAGGTGCATGCGCTGGACAATGTATGGCGTGAAGGGCGGAAGACGGACTCCTCGATCATCCTGGACCGGAAAGAGCTGGAATTGTCTAAGGGTGATGAGGAGAAATTGTATGCATCTTACTTGGAATCCTCTGGAGCAAGCCATCCGCCGCTGGTATGGAAGTCCAGCAATCCCGGCGTCGTGCAGGTGACTTCCTCCAATCAGGGGGAATCTCCGGGGAAAGCGGTGCTTCGAGCGAATAAGGCGGGAACGGCCGTCATTACGGCCGTGTCGCCGAACGGGAAGGCTTCGGCCCGCTGCGTCGTAAACGTCACCGACGGGACGTTTACGACGAACCTGACGGGCTGGAAGCCGGATCTGTCGGCATCGCGGTGGGTTGTGACCGAACGCGGCATCCGGGGCAGCTATTCAAGCGATGCGAACTACATGGCGCAGGAGCAGGCCGGGAATTTTGCATTGGAAGCCGACATGACGCTGGGGGAGACGGGAGGCGCCGGCTCGATCCTGTTCCGGGCGAGCGCTGACGGCCGCAGCGGGTATTATTTCAATCTCGATCCGAACCTGAAGGCCATTCGACTCTTCTATAAAGTAGACGGGCGGTTTGAGGACAGGCAGGTGCTGGCCAAGGTCCCCAGGTTCATCCAGCCAGGAAAAACGTACCATATCCGCATTGAGGCGAAGGGGCCTCAGATCCGGGCGGAAGTGGACGGGGTGCAAGTCTTCGACGTGAAGGACGGCACGTTTGCTGAGGGGCACTTCGGCGTGAACGTGTTCGGCGGGCAGGTGTTTTACCAGCAGGTGACGGTGAGCGGGATGGCTGATGCCAAGCTTGCCGTAACGACGCTGGTGAACGCAGCCTCCGGCCTGGCACTGTTTGCTGCGGAATCGCAAAACGGCGAACCGGTAACGGTGGCCGGCCCTGAAGGGGCTTCCCCGCAGGCATGGGTTTTCGTTCCTAACGGGGACGGGACATGGTCCATCCGGACCCAAGCGGGCAAAGCGCTGGACCTCGACACGGGGCTGGGCCGGCTGCAGCTGTACGACTACCTCGGCTACAACAACCAGCGCTGGCGAGTGGAGTACCAAGAAGACGCTGTCGTTACGGTATACTCCGTGCATAACGGCCAGGCCCTGGAGGTATCGGCCGATGGGACAAAGCTGCAGCTGGGCGACCCAGCCGCCGGCGAGCCGCGGCAGCGCTGGAAGGTCCTGCCGGATGCCGATCTTCATCCGGGAAAATAAACTGCAGCAGCAAAAGGGCTTATCGACTGCCCACGCAGAACAGACAGCGCAAATAGGGGCAACGCTGAGCTGATATTCCGTCACGCAACCGCAACCCGATGTACGGGGTGCGGTTGCTTTGTTCTCTAGATTAATAGATTTTCAGCAGAGAGAAAAAATCTCTAACCACCAGAATAACTCTTGATAAAAGGCGGTCAGTTTTCTATGACATTACTTCGATAGACTTTTTTATGAGCGATGCAGTTTCTACCAACTTGCACGCCATATTGAGGTTTGTTATTATTTAGGTATAAAATATTTAGATGACTAAATATATAATGAAAAGAGGAAGCAGCATGAAATTACAAGGGAAAGTCGGTATCATTACCGGCAGTGCATCAGGCATCGGCAAAGGCATGGCGCTGGCTATGGCTAAGGAAGGCGCACATATCGCCATCGTCGACGTGAATGAGGCGAAAGGGAAGGAGACGCTCGCCGAGATTAACCAATATACAGAGGGAATGCTGTTCATCAAGGATATTTCCAAGCAGGAGAGCGCGCATGAAATCGTGGCCGACGTGGTCAAGCGCTTCGGCAAGCTGGATATTCTGGTGAATAATGCGCATGTATCGAGACAGGCCCCTTTTATGGAAACAACGCAGGAGCTTTTTGATTTATCATTTGGAACAGGCTTTTATCCTACCGTTCATTTCATGCAGGCGGCGTATCCGGAACTGAAGAAAACAAAAGGCAAGGTCATCAACTTTGCGTCCGGTGCTGGCATTGACGGGCAGGTCACGCAGACGTCGTATGCTGCCGCGAAAGAAGCGATCCGGGGCGTGTCGCGTGTTGCGGCTAATGAATGGGGTCCGGAAGGAATTAACGTCAATCTGATTTCCCCGATCGCACTGACGCCGGGCGTGGAACAGTGGCGCGAGAATGCTCCGGAGCTATACGAGGCGATGCTGAATAAAATTCCTCTGCGCCGGCTCGGCGATCCCGAGCAGGACATCGGCCGTGTCGCGGTGTTTCTGGCCAGCAGCGACGCCGACTATATCACAGGTCAAACCTTTATGGTGGACGGGGGCTCCATTAAATTGCGTTAAAAAACGGGATCGTCCTGCGCCGTAGGCTTCAGGGCGGCCAGGAACGGTGGATTCCCGGCTGAAAAGCATGTATGATAATGAAGGCCTCTAATGCAGATTAGAGGCTTTGACTTGCAGAAAGCGGGGATTTGCCTGATGGAAGAACAGACGATTTTTGAAATCATTCACAATATGGATAAAGTGACGAACAACCTCATCATCCAGTGGGGCAAATTGTTCAACGAGGACCTTGGAATTTCCCATATTCTCGTTCTGGCTCACCTGCAGCACCACGGGAACAGCCGGCCCTCGGATATCGCCAAGGCTCTGGGGCTGACCCCCCCGACGCTGACCCATCTATCGGAAAAACTTGTGCAGAAGCAGTTAGCCGTTCGAATCGTCGATGAGAAGGATCGCCGTATCATCTATTTGGGGATTACGGACAAGGGTCTCGACATCGTTCAAAAGGCGAATCAGGACGGGCAAATTTTGCGCAGAAATCTTTTTGAAAAATTGACCGAGGAAGAAAGGCAGCAGCTGCTGAAAATCTATGAAAAGCTGACCGGGTTTTTATGAAAATCCCCGGGCCGCAACGTGACACCTTCACGTGATGACAGCCATGTCGTGAGATATGGACATCTCCTGGAGGTGTTTTTTGCTTTATTAAAACCATGACTCACAGTTGTCAGCTTTTGCCTCCTATAATGGCCTTAGAAGATGAGGGAACTAACGAAGGAGGAAAATGAATATGAGCGAAAAACAAACGTTAAGAGGCATGGCGACGATTAATTATTGGGCAGACGATATGGAGGCAGCGGTGTCGTGGTATTCGAAGGTGCTCGGTATCTCCCCGTATTTCAAACGCATCGGACCGTCTGGCGAGCTCGCCTATGCCGAGTTCCGGGTTGGGTACTACCAGCATGAGCTGGGTCTGATCAGCCGCCGTTATGCTCCTTCGCAAGCGGTGCCGGGTCCAGGGGGTGCCATCATGTACTGGCATGTTGATGATGTGGAAGCCACATTTACGAAATTGCTGGAGAAGGGAGCGAAGCAATACGAACCGATTACTCCGCGTGGCGAGGGATTCGTTACGGCTTCGGTGACGGACCCTTTCGGCAACGTGCTGGGGATTATGTATAACCGGCACTATTTGGAGATGGTGGAATGGATGAAGAAGGGTAACGAGGTTACGAATGATTGATGATATGTTTGTTTTGAAGAATATGAGGGAGTGTCGCGTTGAATAATATGGTTTGAAAAGGCTGTTGGGAATTTTCCCGACAGCCTTACGCATTCGTAAAATATTGCTTTTTAGTGCGTTGGGATGATTTTACCATTCATCCCTCACTGCCTGTAAGGTCCGCACCCGCGGCAACAGCAGGTGATCGCTTCATTCCACCGTCATGCTCACCTTCAATTACGATGACAGGAACGAAAATATGTTCAAGCCGGTGTTCGAAAATGAGGTTCAGGTCTTCGCCCTCCCGCTTTAGCTGAACCGGACTGTCATCCGTCAGCAGATTTGCTGTACCTTCGCAGAAAAATTCCTTTACCTTGACGGTTATTCCGTTTGGACGACCTAAGATGATCAGGTACAGTTGGTTGCCTTTCCTAGTAAATCGGATCGTTTCACCGGTCTCCGTTTCCGCTTCCGCACGGATCCAGGGACGCGTACCATATACGGCCTCCCCATTCCGTTGTAACCAATCCCCGAATTTGGACAACCGGCTTAACTGCTCGGGAGGAATTTGAGCATCCTCGCCACGCGGACCTACATTCAGCAGCAAATTTCCGTTTTTGGACAAGGCATCTATAAAATCGATTAGCAAGGTTTCAAAGGATGAATAGTCTGCATCCTGCTCATTGCGGTTGTAGCCGAATGAATGGCCGATTCCGCGTGTCATCTCCCATTTTCCAGGTTGTATTTCCTTGTGTTTGGTATATTCCGGAGTCGAAAAATCGCTATGAGGGATAGCAGGCTGCGCCAGGGCAGAATGAATATCCGGATTGTTCATGATCATTCGTTTGATCATTATGTCCATCACTGCGCGTACAGGTTTGAGACTTAACAACTTGTTAGCGGAAGTCGAATGCTTCCAGCGGTCATTGACCACGCCTTCGGGTACAGCGTTATAGTAGTAGGCGAACAATCGAAAAAGGGAGTCTTCGTTCCCTGGCCAGCATATATCGTTCCATAGAATATCAGGGCGGTATCGGGAAATCAGTTCGCGGATCTGGGCGTCGGCGTATGCTGCATAACCGCCCCCGGGTGTGGAAAAGGAGTAGTCCATAAACGTTCTTGAAATCCTTCTCCGAAAAGTCCAGTCGATCCCACCCGAATAGTAGATGCCAAAGCGCAGGCCTTCGCTGCGTACAGCGTCTGCTAATTCGCCGATGATGTCGCGCTCGCTAAACCAGTGCGGCTCATGCGGGTTGGTCACCTTCGTTGGCCATAGGCAAAATCCGTCATGGTGCTTCGATACGATTACGACGTATTTTGCACCGGCATTCCTGAAAATTTTAGCCCAAGCTATGGGGTGCCATTGTTTCACCCCGTCCATAAACAGCGGTTTAAATCCTTGGTAGGGCATGCTGCCATATACGGCTCGATGATAACGCGCAGACGGTGTGGTCTGGTCTTTGATCGCATTCCAATAGCCTTCAGCGTAAGGGTAGACGAGCATTGCCCGATCATAATCGGTCTTTAAAGTATCCGCAAAGTTACCTACGGGTGCAAAACCAGGTACGGAATAGGGACCCCAGTGTATAAAGATGCCGAATTTTGCTTCGTCAAACCATTGCGGAAGCGGGTGACCGTTGAGGGATTCCCGGGTGGGCTCGTAATTTTTAAGATTCACGGCTGCTTCCTCCGTCCTTGTAGCCTGATGATTGACCCGATAAATAATGGTTTACCGCCTTGTTGATAAAAGCTTGGGATGCCTCGAAAAGTTCCCGGTCGCCCTCCGGCCAAGATGCCCGTTCACCTTGCATTTGTACAAACGCATCCGCTTGTTCGCTTTCTCCGCCGGTTGCCTCTTGCACCATGGTGCACCAAGCCTTGGCCAGCTCTTGTGCAGCGGACTCTTCCGGCCCTGCGCCTGCCAGCTCCAGCGTAACGGCTTTTAAAGCCAGTCGTCTCCAGGTATGATACAAATCGAATGCACTTTGTTCCGTGGCAAATCGTCTGCCGAAAATTTCTTTTTGGGTTTCGCTAAAAGCATATTGTTTCCAATCGACCAGGCTGCTGTTGTTGAAACACCGGATAAAAAAGGCCAAAAGCTGCCACGGCGCATCATTTCCGGCCGCGACCGCCGTCCGGTGGGCCTCGATGGCGGCGATGCCTGCATAGGCTTCTTCTATTTTTCGGTAAAGCGCCAGTTCCTGCTCTTGCAGAATTTGTTCGATCTGCGATGAGTCGGGACGCTGGATGACTTTGTCGCGGATTTCTTGAAGAGAGAGCCCTAGAGATTTGTAAAAAATGATCTGCTCCAAGCAGAGGAGGTCGTCCTTCGTATAATACCGCCGTCCGCCTGCCGTACGGCCGGTTGTGGGCAGCAGTCCAATATTGTCATAGTGCTGAAGGGTCCGTACCGTTACGCCGGTAGCTGCGGATATTTCTCCGACCAAATAAGTTGTGTCGTCATTATGCATGCATCACACCTCCATCCTCATTACATCACATGACGTTACGTAATGAGCAACTGTTTTTTGGAAAGAAATCGTGCGTAACGGACGCGCATACTTCATTCGAGCCAAGACTTCGTCGTACTGGAGCGGGACATGCTCCCGAGATTCCTTTACTTAAAAAATATTTCAATCGATTTTCCAATCTCACGCGTCTATATTATAGAGCGGCCGCCAAGAGGCCCGTCGGTGAACGGGTTGTAGAGATACAGAGGGGGGAGTGGGGACGCTGAATGCTGATAGTACATGGAGCGAGATCCATATGAATAGAACCACGCTGACGGAAGCAGAAGCGTTTTTTGAGCGTCTGACCGCCGAGCAGCGAAAATTGTATTCCATCGCCTACAGTTATTTGCGCAGTGAAGCCGATGCGCTGGAAGCCGTGCAGGAGGCGTCATACCGGGCGTGGGTGAAGCGGAAGAAGCTGAAGGACCCGCAGTCCTTCACCCCGTGGCTCATCCGCATCACGATCAACTGCTGCATGGACGAGCTGCGGCGGAAGAAACGGGTGTTTCCGGTGGAAGAGCCGCAGGAAGGCGCCGTGCAGGAGATGAAAAGCAGCGAGCGGATCGACCTGCAGCGCGCGCTGGAGCGGATGAAGCCGAAGTACCGGCATGTCGTCATGCTGAAATATTACCAGGACATGACGTCCGTGGAAATCGCGAAGGTGCTGGGCAAGCCGGAAGGAACGATCAAGACTTGGCTGCGGGAAGGCCTGAAGCAGCTCCGGAAATATATGTAGAGGCTGAGCAGAAGGGAGGGAGAGGTTATGCCCGAAAAAGAACAGCGCATCCTGCTGCAGGATGCCTATGAAGTAAACAAGCATGCGGAAACGTTGCCTGAGATGAAATTGACTTTGGCTATGCGCAAAGGAATGGAGAGAGGAAAAATGCGTGAGAAGCGGCGTTTCTATTTTTGGAGTACGGGGACGGTTATGGCTCTCGCGGCGGCCCTGCTAATTATCAATTTCTCGATCGGCAGCTTGGCCCATCGGGCTGAGCCGGCGCCGAAGCAGACGGCGGGGATACCAAGTCAGTCCGCCTTAGATCCGTACCGCTCTACCTATCTGGATGGTCTGGCGAGCGCAATGGACCAGGGGCTCGTCAAGCCGATTGCCGAAAGCGTCGAACAAAAAGGGTATGGCGTAGAGGTGGACGGTGCCGTCACGGATGGCCGGATGGCTTATGTGTTGTTCGGTGTCCGCAACCAAACGGATAAAGAGGTCATCAACGCGGACGTAGCCCTTGAACTTGGCGGCGTGGAAGCCCCGTCCAAAGGAGCGTCGGTGGAATTGGCGGGAAGCAACAGCAACAGAATTCCGGCGAATGGAGCCAATCATTTTATTTACACCGTGCCCCTGAACCCGTCCGTTCAATATACCAAGGATGCCAAGTTTCATGTGATCTTGACGGAGACGTCAAACGAAGCGCTGATGTCCAGCTCCAATAAATACCGCACGGCTTTCGACATTTCGTTTGAGCTCGATCCCGCCATGTTCAAGGACAAAGAGCGCGTGCTGCACCCAGACCGGACCCTGACAGTAGACGGCCAGCAGGTTCATGTGACTCAGGTCATCTATACGCCGCTGCACACGTACGTCGACCTGGACTATGATCAGGCGAATGGGAAACAAGTATTCCGGCTGCTCAGTCCGGTGCTCATCGGGAAAGTCGGGGACGACATCGAAAAGCTGTATTATCCGAAGTGGTACTCTCGGGACAATTCGGAGGCCCTCACGGAAGGTACAGATGCGATGCTGATGTACGGCAGCGGCCAGAAATACGCCGAGTATGATTCCATTAGGCTCAAGACGGAGGGCACTGCTGCGGTAGACAAGGACCAGATGCAAATCGTGATCGACCTGAAGAAGAAGCAGATTGTGGAGGCGCCGGACGACCGGTTTACCCTGATTTCATACACCCGGCCGGCTGGCCCCGGCGAGGTGCTGATTCACCGCGAGCTCGAAAACGCCTATGCCGGCGAGAGCCTGTCGCTGTCGCTGGATGACAGCTTCACCGATGCCGACGGCAACGTCCACAAAAGGCAGTCTCCTGAAGGATATTCTCAAGGTGGACATAGCTGGTCCAACAAGAAGGACACGATGGGAGACGATTACGATTACAACTTCGGCAAGGATGCGGTAGACTATCCGCAGCCGCTGACCATTAAGGTGAAGCAGATATGGATGCCGAATCGCGATACGCAGGCGGTGGAACTGCTGAAGTAGCTAGCGTACAACCGTGTACAACCACAAAATATATAGACAGGCAGTCTGAAGGCTGAGGGGCCCGAAGGCTGCCTTTTTGTTCCCTTAGAAAAGCCCGGCCGGTGGGGTTGAAATGCGCCAGCAAAATTTGTATGTTGGATGCATACTATTTTTTCAACTGAACAAAAGGGGCTATGTCCGGTGAGATTGGCAGAAGATTACCTTCGGCTGCGAAGCGCTTATTCCGGTGAAAAGGAAGGGGAGCCGTTCCGGGTGACGATCGACGGGCTGGCCGAGGCCCTGTACTGCACGCCCCGCAACGCCAGGCTGATCCTGCGCAAAATGGCGGACGCCGGCCTGATCCGGTATGCAGCCGGGCAGGGCAGGGGCCATCGGTCCGAGCTGACGTTTCTGGTGGACAAGCGGGAGCTTGTGATCCGGGAAGCACAGCAATACGTGAAGCAGGGAGACGTGCAGGGCGCACTTCTATGGGTAAAAGAGCAGGCGGGCGAACCCGAAGTGATGCAGCGGTTTATGGACTGGCTGACCGGCTATTTCGGATACCGGACGGAAACGACCGGGGAGGGCCGTATGGTGGAGACGCTCCGCCTGCCGATATACCGGCCGATCGTGACGCTTGACCCGGCGGACGCAATGTATGCTTTCGATACCCATCTGATCCGCCAAATCCATGCGACTCTGGTCGAGCTGGAAATGGACACCGGCAAGGTTATTCCGGGCGTCGCACATCATTGGGAATCTAGTGCTGATGCCTGTTGTTGGACGTTCTATTTGAGAAAAGGCGTGACATTTCACGACGGCACGGAGCTTACGGCCGATGACGTCAAATACAGCCTGCTGCGCGTGCAGCAGGAATCCAACAATCATTCCTGGCTGTGCAGGAACATCGTTGAGATCTGCGCGGAATCGCGTTACACCATCCGCATGGAGCTGCGTCAGCCCAACGTCCTGTTTGCGTTATTTATGTCGCATACGGCGGCAGCCATCCTTTCCCGCGCCAGCGGGGAGTCCGGGGCCGGAACGGTTCCCGGCAGCCTGCCCGTCGGGGCAGGGCCTTACCGGATCGCTAAGCTTACGCTGGGGATGTGCGTGCTGGAGGTTTTCCCGGATTATTATGCGGCCCGGGGCCTGATCGATCGAATCGAAGTAATGATCATCCCGGACACCGGCGGAGAATGGACGGTGGAGACCAATCCGGGCGTACTGGTCGTCGAGACGGGAGAAGCGCGCCGTCAAGAGCTGAAGACGTGGCCGCGCAGCCGTCTCGTCACCGGATGCAGCATGCTGACGATAAACCTTGCGAAACCGGGGGTTTTGCAAACCGGTTCCTTCCGCAGGGCGCTTGCACTCGCGGTTGACCGGAGCCGGATGGTCCGGGAGCTGGGTTACCCGCATGCTTCCCCTTGCCTCGGGTTTCACCTTGAGCCGCAGCCGGATGCCGCTGATCCGCTGTATGATCCGGAAGAGGCATCGAGGGAATTGAAACGGTCCGGGTACGGTGGAGAGGCTCTGAAGCTGTATGCGTATCGTCGCCATGAGCAGGCGGCTTACTGGCTTCAGCAGCAATATGGTCAGGCCGGAATCCGGCTGGACGTGCATATTGTGCCCTGGGAGGAATTAATGAAGGAAGAGCGGATCTGGGAGGCAGACCTGATCCTGTTCGAGGCGCTGCTGAGCGAGGGGCTGCTCCGGCAGATCGAATATTTACTGTCCCGGTACAGCTTCATTCGCAGCATGCTGGATCCCGGAACGCAGGCGGAAGTAGACCGGCTTGTGGGGCAGCTGCTTCAGGAGGCGAAACCGGAAGCCCGGGACGAGGCGTTTCAGCGGCTGGAAACCTGGCTGATTGAGCGCAACATGGCGGTCTTTTTGACCTACAACGAAGCCCGGGTGCTGTCCCATCCGGCGCAGCAGGGCGTTCGGTTGAATGCCGCCGGGTGGGTGGATTTTAAGGACATCTGGTTTAAAGGGGAAGGTTAACAGCGGGAGATCAATCGCGATTGCTGTACGGGAAAACATGACATCTGGCGAAAGGGGAAAGGTTTCCCGGAAAGATTGCCTTTTTCTGAAGCTCGTCCGGCTGTACAATGATCACAGCACATGAGATGAAACTTACTAACGGAGTGAAGGTGAACGGTATGAAAATTATGCTGGACGATTTAAGCGGGCCGGAAATAGCCGCGTTGATCCGCGAGCATCTTCAAGGCATGGCGGAGGAGTCGCCGCCGGAGAGCGTACACGCCCTAGATCTGGACGGGCTGCGGCGTCCTGATGTGACGTTCTGGAGCGCATGGGAACAGGGAGAGCTGCTAGGCTGCGGGGCGCTGAAGGAGCTTGATCCCAGCCACGGCGAGATCAAGTCAATGCGGACCGCATCCGCCCACTTGCGTAAAGGCGTGGCCCGATCCATCCTGGCCCATATCATTGAGGAGGCCCGGCGGCGGGGATACCGGCGGCTGAGCCTGGAGACGGGCTCAATGGCGTCGTTCGAGCCGGCCAGACGGCTGTACGCAACCTTCGGATTTGAGGAGTGCGGCCCATTTGCGGACTATACGCTCGATCCTTTCAGTACTTTTATGACCCGAGAGCTGTAACCTAAACTTGCGGAGCTTGATGTGAAAAAAGGACATGCTTCCTGTCATCGACAGGTTGAGCATGTCCTTTACTTCATGTGCCGGAAGACTTAGCAAGGAATGACAGCGGTGAAGGTACTGCCTTGGCCGGGCGTGCTTTGCACGCTCAAAGTGCCGCCGTGGGCTTCGGCAATCCATCTGCCGATGGACAGCCCGAGGCCGTGGCCGCCCAGCTCCCGCGCGCGGGATTTGTCCACGCGGTAAAAGCGTTCGAAGATGTGCGGCTGTTCCTCCGGCGGTATACCGATTCCGTTGTCACTGACGGTCATGTGCAGCATTCTCCGTTTGTCCTCCCGGATCTCCAGGGCAAGGGAGACAGTGCCGCCCTCCGGCGTGTACTTGATGGCATTGTCCAGCAGGATGACCATCAGCTGCTGCAGGCGCTGGGCATCGCCATGAACCGTCATGCCGTCCTCCGCATGTAGCTTCAGCGCAATCTGCTTGGCCTGCGCCAAAGGAAGCAGGGATGCTACCGTCCGTGAGGCTTCAGCCGCCAGATCAAAATCAGTTATGCTCAGCTGAACCTCATCCGAATCGGAGCGTGCCAGCGTCAGAAGGTGGCTGGAAAGGTCGGTCATCCGCTTGGCTTCTTCCCGCATGTTGTCCAGCACCCTCCGGCTGAACGGATCGTCCTTCAGGCTGTTTTCCATTTCGAGCACCTCAATGGAGGACAGGATGACGCTGAGCGGCGTGCGCAGCTCATGTGAGGCGTCCGCGACGAACTCGCGCTGCCTCGTATACGAGCGGGCGATCGGAACCATCGCCTTGACCGACATGTTCCGGCTGAGAAACACGGCCAGGACGCAGAACAGCAGCGCGAGCCCGACCAGCACGAGCAGGAGCCAGCCGAACAGCCGGTACTGGCTGCCTACCTCTTTGGCCACGTACAGCGTGCCTATAAAGACCCCGTTATCGTAAACGGCCTTGCCGGCAAGAAGCATGCGGACATTTCCGGGAGCCGCCTTGCGGGGATCGTTCCCGTGTCTTGGTGGCCCTGCATCCCGGCCGGTTTCCTTGATCGTAACGGTCTTGTACTCCGTCTGATCGCCTTCGGGCGTCCACTCCGCCACCGCGCTGCCGACCGCTGCGCTCAGTCCCATCCGCTGCTGCGCTTCGTACAGAAAATTCCCATGAGGGTCCTTGAAGCAGCCCACCGTCTGGTTCGCTAACGATGGATAGCTGCTGCCGAGATTACCTTCAATATTATAGGAGCCGGTATGCTCCATCGATTCATGAAACGCATAGGACATATCCTGAATCCAGTCGTTCAGCTGACTTTTCTGGTCGTTGATCAGCAGAAAATACAGCAGCCCGTACACCGTTCCGATGAACAGGGCGAGAAAAGCGATAAGCACCGCGGTATACTGCAGCGTCAGCCGGTTCTGGGTTCTTTTGAACAGGTCACTCCCCTGCCGGGGCCAGGCGAAGGGGGATTTCCATTTCCATTTAGGCTTCAATTTTATAGCCGACCCCCCGGATGCTCTGAATCAGCTCTTGATCCAGTCCGCTGAGCTTCTTGCGGAGCAGCTTGATCATGGCGTCGATCGCTTTGGGGCCGACATCGGCGTCGAGTCCCCAAATCCGGTCCAAAATGACTTCCCGGGTCAAGGTGATGCCCTTGTTCTGAATCAGCAGGTCCAGCAGCTGAAACTCCCGCGGTGTCAGCTGGACGAGCTCTTCCGCGATGCTTGCCGTCTGGTTGGTCCGGTTCAGGATAAGGCCGGGAACCTGAACTTCCTCACCTTGAATGGGCGCAAAATTCCGCCGCGACAGGGCGCGGAGCCGGGCAAGCAGCTCCTCGATTTCAAACGGTTTGACCAAATAGTCGTCGGCGCCCGCGTCCAGTCCATTGATCCGGTCCTGCAGTCCGTCCTTGGCGGTCAGCATCAGGATGGCGCCCATGTATCCTTCCTTCCGCAGCTGCCGGCAGGCCCAGACGCCGTCGCCTTCCGGCATCATCCAGTCGAGAATCAGGACGTCGTAATTGGAGGCTTCGGCATACTCGCAGGCTTCCCTGCCGGTGGTGACCCAATCCGCGGAATGGCCGCCTTTTTTCTTCAGCATGTGCACGACCAGCTCTCCCAGCCGCATATCGTCTTCTGCCAGCAATATTTTCATCCATATCCGATCCTTTCCCGCATCTATATAGATTGAACTAAAGTTTTGCATCAAGCTTCCTGTTAGAAAAGTTTAATACGGCCTGATATATTTCTTTCTTTAGTTCATTCGATCTAGCTCCTGAAATAGTGCCGGAGTTAAAGTTTAATAAGAGCATACTTCCGGCGGACAAACCGAGTCAAGAATCGGGGGCCGGCCGGTGCTTCAACCTGCCCTTCCAGCTTGGGTGCAAGCAATGGTTTGGCGGCTACGCACGATTTTGAGGACTCTGCATATCACAAAAGCCCCAAAACCCAAGGCTTTGGAGCTCTTGAAGGTTTGGGGCTGATGACGAAGGCGGCATACCCCCCGTTATACAACGGAGAGATGCGCTTTTTGATGATACGACGGGTTATGTCGTTAACTTCGCGTAGACTATGAAGAAAATCATGATCTCTCCGACGATGGCGTAATTGGGGACGGGGAAGATCAGGTCAATCACGAAGCAGCAAGCAAGAATCCCCAGCATAATAGCCAGATGATAGGGCTTCAGCCGCAAATGTTTGTGTCTGTACCGGTGAAACACCACAGAGGTTGATAAGAAATACAGGAGCACGGACCCAAACACGAATGCCAGCAAGAAGGAGTAATCCATCTGGTCTTTGTATAACAGCTGAATGGCTGCCGCGATCATACTCATCGACAAGTACACGAATAAGTGGCCGTAAATAATCATTTGGCCGGCCGTGTGGATTTCCCGGCTTACCTTTTTGTCGATGTTATCAAAGTACTGCCACCACATGGCAATGACCAGCAGGCTGGTAAAGGCGACGAACAAGACGGAGGGCAGATCCCAGTGGTTAAACTGCAGCACGGCCAGAATACTGACGACCGATTCGCCTAGAAGAATCAAGGTAAACAGTGCGAAGCGTTCGAACAAGTGGTGCGTATTGATCGGCGTTTTGACCAAGTGCCGGCGCCCCATTAAGGGAAGCAGAATATCTACGGCGATCCCCACGTACAAGACGGCATACCGGATCCAGGAGTCGAAGAACAGCGAGCAGGCCGAGATCAGAATGCCGATCAAAAAGTGGGTGCCCAAATAGGAGGCGGTCACTTGTTGATGCGCCGCTTTGGCCCGGTGGACCAAAAGATACTGCAGGGCCGTCAGCACCCTTGAGCCTATGTATCCTACAAAGAAGGGAACATAGTATTGGTCAAAATCTGGGGACAAACTCGCCGTCATGACGAGAACGAACAACAGCTGAAGGATCATGAAGACCCTGTGAATTAAAATATCCTGGCCAAACCGGTTCACAAAGAGCGTTTGTCCTACCCAACCCCACCAGATCGGGATAAAAATCAGCACGAATTTGCTCAGGTACTCCAAGGGAATGGTCCCGTGTTCCGCATGCAGCAGGACATGCGTTGCTTTGGACACGGCTGCGACTAAGAGAAGATCGTAAAACAGCTCCAGCCAGGTCACCTTTTTTTCAATCATAGCCTTATAGATCCCCTCCTTGATGTGATGAATGCCGTCAAATGAGTCACAAGCGAATCCGCCGCTCATCCGAAGAATCAATTTATTATATCAATTTTCAAATCCCGGTCTACTACATTTTTGGAAATAGGACTGCAGGCTGTAACCGAAGTCCCGGATTGTTAAGCAGGGGTAAATACAACGGCCTTTTTTACTGATTTTTTGTACATTAGAGAGAAAAACTCAGTTAATAAGAATTTTATATACACAAAAAACATTATGTGCTATTCTAACGTTGCCAAAGGGATGTTATGCGTCAAACATCGTTTGTCGATTGCCACTACGCTTCTTGGCTGCACGGAGCATCGGATCAACATTGGACGGTCCTTAGCCTGATGGACGGGCATCATGGGATGCTGTGGTCCTTACCGGGTGATTTCATGCTTTTTGAAACTACGCATTGTAGTATAAATTATGGGAGGGAATACATATGACAAAGAAGGTTGTTTTGGAACCCGCTGCTTTGAAATTTGCACAAGATACCGCCAATCCGCCGTATTTGTTTGATCTTGGACCGGAAAAAGGGCGCGAAGCCGTAGACGAGGTTCAATCAGGAAACGTCCTAAAGCTGCCAGTTGAAATTCAGGATATCACCGTTGAGGGAGGGCCGAGCGGACAGGTTTCGGTCAGACTGCTTCGTCCCGAAAACGTTACAAATAAGCTGCCGGTCATTCTTTATATCCATGGCGCCGGCTGGGTGTTCGGAAATGCGCATACCCATGATCGCCTGATTCGGGAGCTTGCAGTCGGTGCCGAGGCCTGCGTCGTATTCCCGAATTACAGCCTGTCTCCGGAAGCAAAATATCCCACGGCGATCGAAGAAATCTACGCGGTTCTGACCTGGATTGCGGAACATGGCGAGGCGTACGGCCTGGATACGGACCGCCTTACCGTGGCTGGGGACAGCGTTGGCGGAAATATGACCGCTGCGATCACGCTGATGGCGAAAGAACGCAAGGGTCCCGCCATTCATAAACAGCTGCTGTTCTACCCGGTGACGGATTCAGGCAACGATACGGAGTCCTATCATCAGTTTGCGGAAGGTTATTTCCTGCGCCGCGACGCTATGGCCTGGTTCTGGGAGCAGTATATTGCGAAGCCGAGCGATAAAGAGGAGATCTATGCTTCCCCGCTGCGGGCAACTCGCGAACAGCTCGAAGGCTTGCCTCCTGCACTGGTCATTACCGCTGAAGCGGACGTTCTTCGCGATGAAGGCGAAGCTTACGCCAACAAACTGCGCGAAGCCGGCGTCCGGGTGACCGCTGCCCGTTTCCAGGGGGCCATTCATGACTTCGTCATGCTGAATGCCCTTGCGGATACAGCGGCGGCTAGAGGCGCGATCGCGCTGGCGAACGCTTGGCTCAAAGAATAGCAGGGGCGGTGAAAATAGCAAATGGCGACAACCATAGGCATTATGGTGGGGAGTTTAAGGGAGCATTCGTATAACCGGATGATTGCGGATACGATCCCGGAGCTTGTGGATTCCGCACAATATGAATTCATCTCGATTGCGGATCTTCCCTTGTACAACGCGGATTTGGACCGGGAGGAAAGCCCGGAGTCTGTCAAACGCTACCGCGAAGCGGTTCAACAGGCGGACGGAATCATCATCGTGAGCCCGGAATATAACTCGGGCATCCCGGGTGTGCTGAAAAATGCGCTGGACTGGGCCTCAACCCCGACCAAAACGGCGGTCCTCATTCATAAACCGGCCGGGGTCATCGGTGCGACGCCGGGCGTTAAAGGGACGATTTTGTCGCAGCAGCAAATCCGGCAAACCTTGGACGCCGTTCAGTCTTATGTGATGCCGTTTCAAAAAATGTATATATCGCAGGCGATGGAGAAGGTTGATCCGGAGAGCGGTAAGCTGACCGATGAAACGACCCGCAGGTATGTACAGCGTTACGTGCGGTCGTTCATCCAATGGGTCGATCAGGTACAGCAGATGAACGGGCAATAACCATTTTAATCAGGAGCTGAGGCTATTATGGGTAACATTGCGGTTTATGGATTCGGTCGGATCGGAAGACAGCTGCTTCGGGCGTCGTTGGAACAAAACTTGTTTGTTCCTTATTCCATCTCCGATATCAAAGATGAAGCGACGCTGGCGGCGCTGTTTGAAGTGGACACCAACTACAAGCGCTGGCCTGAGAACGTATCGGGCGGCGAGGGCGCGATCGTGATCGGCGGCCGGGATATTCGGTATTTGAATTCGGCCAAGGAAGTGCCTCATTGGGGTGAGCTCGGCGTCGACCTGGTCGTCGACTGCACCGGGCGGGCCGTGACGCGGCCTGTGGCCGAACAGCACCTGGAGCGGGGCGCCAAACGGGTGCTGGTCAGCGGACCAAGCAAAACGCTTGATGACTGCGACGCCGTTCTGCTGAAAGGAATCAATCTCGACAGCTTCGATCCGGAAAAGCATAAAATCATCAGTATGGCGAGCTGCACGACGAATGCGCTGGCTCCGGTCGTCAAATTGGTCCGGGAAAACTACGGTATCAAATACGGCTTGTTCTCCACGGTACACTCGTATACGAACACGCAATCGTTAACCGATCAGCCGATGAAGGACCGCCGTGATTCCTGGGCTGCGGCCGAAAACATCATTCCGTCGTCTTCCGGCGCCGCCAAAGCGCTCAAGTTCATCTGGAACGATCTGCAAATTACCGGCAAAGCGTACCGCATTCCGACGCGTACGGGCAGCATTGCCGAGCTGAACCTGATCACGGAGAAGTCTTGTACCGTTCAGGAGATCAATGATATGTTCCGGCAGGCCGCAAGCGAAGGCGATTTGAAGGGTGTGCTCGACGTTTTGGAAGGGGAATGGGCTTCGTCACGTATCGTTGCCGATCCGCACTCTTCGATTATCGACCTGCCGTTAACCCAGGTGCAGGGGGAAATGCTGTCCGTCGCCACTTGGTACGATAACGAATGGGGTTATGCCTCCAGATTGGCGGAAGTTGCTGCTTATTTGGCAGGGAAATAGCATGAAATAGGATTGCAGTTACAGAGGACAGGGGCTGCCGGTGAGTGCCGGCGGCCCTAATTTGCTTGAGAAAGGGACGGATCGGATTCGCTCCGAAAAAATGGATTGACAATGAGAAGAACATCATTTATCTTTAATTTAAGATAAATAAATTCGAAATAAAAACCCGGATCCCAAAATCCTAAAGGAGCGATACAGATGTTCACACGCACGGCAGGTATTCATCACATTACGGCATTTTCAAGAAATCCCCAGGAAACGATTGATTTCTACAGCGGCATCCTCGGACTCAGCTTGGTGAAGAAGACGGTCAACTTCGATGATCCTACGGTATATCACCTGTATTTCGGCGACCCGGCGGGATCTCCGGGAACGATCCTGACCTTTTTTCCCTATCCTCGGGCCCGGCAAGGGCAGATTGGGGGCGGTCAGGTGGGCATCGTGACCTTTGTCATTCCACCGGGATCCATCGATTTTTGGCAGGAACGGCTTGCTTGGTTCGGACGGGATGCAGCAAGCAGCAAGCGGTTTGGCGAGAGCTATCTTCAATTCTCGGATCCGGACGGACTGCGCCTGGAACTGGTTGAGCGGGAAGACGGAGCCAGGGGCGCAAGCCCGCTTGAAAGCATTCCGGATGACCAGGCTATCAAGGGATTAGGCGGCGCGGTTCTGTTCAGCGAGGCATATGCCGACACAATCGACGTGCTGGAGAACCTTCTCGGACTGGCCAAAATCGGGGAAGACGCCGGATACGCCCGTTTTCAAGCGACGGCTGAGCTCGGCAACCTGATCGATGTCCGTATGGTGAACATGGAAGCGGGACATGGCACTGCCGGAACCGTACATCACATCGCCTGGCGGGCAAGCGATAACGCGGAGCATGAAGCGTGGAGGGAACGCGTGTCGGTCAATGGCTTTGACGTCACTCCGATAAAGGACCGCCAGTATTTTAAAGCCATCTATTTCAGGGAACACGGCGGAATCCTGTTTGAGATTGCGACGGATCCTCCTGGATTCGCCCGGGACGAAGCCCCGGATGCGCTGGGACGCAAGCTGATGCTGCCGGAATGGTTTGAACCGCAGCGCGGTGACATTGAGGCCCGGTTAGAGCCGGTTACGACCGAGAAAGTATGGAATTGACCGCGAAACAGGCGGTGTGCGATACCGTGAAACAATCAGCATTCGAATATAGGGCTGTGTAGTATCGCCGGCCATCGATGATCCCTGCAAGGACGGGGGTCATCTTTTTTTTGGCCATCTTCTGCCTGAACGCTAGACTTTATTGTGAGACTTTGGCTTTTCACCATCTTTTCACCATCGCCCCGTACAATGACAGCATAACGGGAATGAACATACTTGAAACAAGGTGGTCTGTATATGGCAAATTCCAAATGGATCAAATGGACGGCAGGCATGGCGGGTGTGGTCATGTTTACAGGTTTCGTAGGATATATCTCCAAATTTAATCCGGCCGACACTGCTGCAGGGAATGTAGCGAGCGCTTCCCCGATCTTCGGAGCGGGACAAGACGACTCGAGCGGCGACGTCGAGAACCAATGGCGGGACGAAGCTTCCGGCGGGGACGCAGGGTTCTCCGGGCAGGAACGCGGATTTATGGGCGGCCGCTCCCGGTCGGGCATGGACTTCGACTCCGGGCAAAGCAGCAGCGGTGAAGGCTCCATGCGCACCCACGCTTCCTAGCGGCAGGCGGTGGACGGAGGTGATTGAAGATGCATACATTCAGAGCGATGAACACAAAATTCGTCACGCATGGACTGTCTGAGGCGGAGCAGAGGGAAGCGGAGTCCTGGTTTGCTTTTGTAGAAAAGCATTTGACCCGCTTCGACCCGGGCAGCGAGCTGTCCCGGCTGAACCGTTCAGCAGGCAGGCCGTTTATGGCGACGCCGATCCTGTTCGAAGCCGTCAGCGTGGCGGTGGATTATTACCATAGGGCCGACGGGTTGTTTAACCCTTTTCTCGGACAGCTCCTGACTGATCTGGGCTACGGCCGAAGTTTCGGAGAGACAGCCGCGGAGGAGTTTTCTTCACAGGCACCCGACCGAACGGAGGCTAATGCAAGGCTGCTGGGCGCTTTTGGCCCGAAGATCGGGGCCAAGCTGAACCCGGTGCTTCGCAGCATCGAGCTGCCTCCGGCATGGTCGGTGGATCTCGGCGGCATCGCCAAGGGCTGGAGCGCCGAGAAGTTCGCGGGCATGATGCGCAGAAAGGGCATTGCGCACGGGGCGGTCAGCGCCGGCGGGGACATGATGCTGTGGGGCGGGGAGGACCGTCCGCAGCAGGTTAACATAGCGGATCCATTCGCTTTGGACCGCGACATTGACTCGCTCGTCATCCGCAGTAACGCGGGCGTTGCCACAAGCAGCCGGCTAAAGCGGAAATGGCTGGGCGGGGAAGGACAAGAGCGGCATCACATCCTCGATCCCCGCACGATGATGCCGAGCCTGACAGATGTGGTGCAGGCGACGGTCATCCACCCGTCGCTGACGGCGGCCGAGGTCTATGCCAAATGCCTGCTGATCCTTGGCCTGCAGGCCGGGACGGCATGGCTTGAACGCAAACATCCCGCCGCGGCGGCTGTACTCGTCTGCGAAGACGGCTCCGTCTGTACGGCGGGATTCATCGAAGCATATCGACAGGAGAATGGAAAGGAGGCGGGATGATGGCGGTCTTTCATCATTTCGGCAGCGGCATCAGTCAAATTTTATCGGTGTGGGTCACGACGAGGGCGGCGGGTCTGACCTCTTATATGCTCCTGTTCGCTTCTGTTGCGGCAGGACTGCTGCAGGGAGGGGCGTGGGCCAAAGGGCCGGTTAAAGCGAAGCTGAACATGGTGCATCAATGGTGCGGCTGGTTCGGTCTGTTATTCGGCATGGTTCACGGACTCGTTCTCCTGTTCGACCGGTATGCCGGGTATTCCTTGGCGGATCTTTTGATCCCCTTTAAGGCGAGCGGCGACCGGTTGTGGGTGGGGCTGGGGATTTTGTCGCTGTACTTGATGCTGCTGCTGATCATCAGCTCGGATCTGATGAAGAAGCTCGGCAAAAAGGCATGGCGCTTAATTCACTTTCTGGCGATGCCCACCTATTTGATGGCGCTGGTCCATGGGATCATGCTGGGAACGGACAGCCGGCAGGCTCCCGTGATTGTGCTCTATGCGGTGACCGGCGTGACGGTGCTCATCCTGCTGGTGAACCGGGTCGCCGCTTCTCGCAGAAAGGGCGGAGGGAGACTGATCGTGGTGCAGGAAGGCGGGAAAACCCGCATCAAACAAATTCCTTCTTCACGCTAATAGGACAGGCGGAGTGCTTCTGCGCTCCGCCTGTTAAGCATGATCAAGCGTTATTCGGATGTTATCAAGAGTTCATATTCGTGGGGTTCGGGCCATTTAGCGGCTGTTCTCCTGCCGTCCGGCGTAGTAGGGGGCGCCTGGATCGATGTCGAGCACGACGCGCTGTGGCTCGGCCAGCGCATATTGATGCTCGCAGCGCCAGCGCATCTCTTCGGTGAAGCCGATCGTTTCGCCGTCTTCGATCACGTCTCCCTGCCGGAATAAATAGTACGCCACATCCATCAGCTGGCCGGCCAGCTTGGAAGGGTCGAGGTCAAAGAAGTGGCATTAGACGTCGGGAATCCCGAGCGCCGCCAGCCCAAGCGAATCCATCAGCCCTTCATTGCGCCCGCTCCCGGTCCCTTCCACGTTATAAAAGCGGATGTTCATCGCGCCGTACAGCAGCTCTCCTTGTTCCACCGCCGCCAGGTACGCCTGCGGCTCGACAAGCTTGTCGCTGGCCCGGAAATAGACGGCGTCGCATGGAGCCGCCTCCAGCACGGCCCGCAGGGCGCCGGTCATCAGCTGTAATCTGTCTTGGGGCATAAGTCCCGAAGCCATCAGGTCGGTGAGCAGCAGCCAGGACTGCTGAACGGCGGTGGCGTAGTCGTCTACCGGGCGGTTTTGGACCGGCATCAGGCTGGTTTGCGCCGGCATCTCGCCTTCCGAATAGGCAACCTTATAATCCAGGTGAAAAAAGTGCAGCAGATTATCCGGACCGGACTCATCCGGCTCCCACACCGCAAGGCCGGCATGTTCGCGTTCTCCGGCTTGCTGGGTGGAGCCGGTGTAACGCTCCATGCTTGCAAACAAACGGCTTCGGTCGATTTCCGGCTTGTGTCGATATTTCAGTTCGACTGCATATACCCGCGAGAAGCCAAAGCTTTGTTCTTCCTGAGCTACCTCACTCGTCATGTTCCTCTTCTCCTATCGCTGTACTGTTCTCGCTGGATGTCATAAAACCGAAGGCCGGCAATAAGTTATAAAAGGCCCGGCTGAAATCGGAGTGCTCCGAAAACGCATCGGTCCCGGGACGTAGTTTTATGTCGAAAAAAGCACAATTAAAGAAGGGATTTGATGAAACGCATCGAATAAAGAGAAGTGCATTTTTACCTCTATACCCAATTTTCAGGAGGATGTTTAATGATCGTTGTCATGATTGTGCTGTACCTAGCAATATATATCGCCATTTGCGGCGCGTATTTCCAGCTTGCCAAAAAGGCGGGCAGGGACGACATCGCGTGGTTTGCGTTTGTCCCGATTTTGAATTATATTCTCCAGTTGAAGCTGATCAAGGAGAGTGCATGGTGGATCCTGATCACACTGGTGCCGATTGCCAATATCGTGTTCGCTATTATCTGGCAGGTGAAGCTGCTGAACGCGTTCGGCAAGAACGGGGCCTACGTTCTTTTTGCCATTTTCCTGTCCCCGGTATATGTGATTCTGTGGATGGTTTGGGGCTATTCCAGCAAGACGACTTACCAGCTGTACAATCCGCCGGTTCCCCCAGGGCCAACAGCCGCTTTTTAAGCAGAAATCGTTCTTGGGCTCTGACCGGATCTTTGCTTACATACCGACAGAACTGAAGCGTGATTCTAAAATTTAACAACGCAGGGCATGATTCGTAATCGGGTCGGGCCCAAATCATCGAGGTAAAAATGCACACAATGACCGTGACCGCTCCCGTTAGGGGGCGGTTTTGCATTTTCGGATATCGGAGATGTTACCGGGCAAGGGAGCCCGATGCATAAAAAACAGGGGAAACAGCAAAATAATGGTAATCATTTCTCGAAGGAGTTTTACCATTGTTTATTCAGCGGCTGAAAAAGTTTCTGTATACCTATCCCCGGCCTGAGCGGGAGCAGCAACATCAGGATTCTTCTAAGGGGAAGCCCCTGAGCGAAGAACTATCCGACAGTCTAGAGCTGCTCAAACAATCCATGGGCAAAAATACGGATTTTGTCATCCATCATCTCGCAGATGATCAAGAATCGGACTATAAAGTCATCGTCAGCTATATCGACGGCCTGGTAGATCCGCTGCTCCTTTCCAAATTGCTGGAAAACCTGAATCGCTTGAAGTTAGATAATTTGCTTCGGGCGGACAAGGCATCTGCCGATTGGCTCAAAAACCAGCTGGCCATGGGGAATGTTCGGGTCATTTGCACGCAGGAAGATTTAATCCATTCGGTCCTGGACGGGAGGGCCGTTATTGTCGTTCAAGGCATGCGGGAAGCTTTCGCCGTATATATCGATGGAGGTTCCCGGAGATCAGTAGAGGAGCCTTCTTCCCAGACGGTGATCCGGGGCCCGAAAGAAGGGTTTACGGAAAATATCACGACCAATATCGCCCTGCTCCGGCGAAAAATCAAATCACCGCATTTGACCATTGAATCGTATGTCATCGGAACCTATACGCGCACCAACGTATCCATCGCCTATATCGAAGGGATCGCAAACCCAGAGGTCGTCAAGGAAATGACATCGCGGATCCAGAGTATTGAAATCGACGGGATTCTGGAGAGCGGGTATATTGAGGAAATGATACAGGACGGCGTTCAGTCGCCCTTCCCGACCATATATAATACCGAGCGGCCCGACACGGTCGCCGGCGGGCTGCTGGAGGGACTGGTCGCCGTCTTTGTGGACGGTACACCTTTTGTTTTAACGGCTCCCGTTACCTTTTACCGTTTCCTGACCTCCAGCGAAGATTATTATCAACGATTCGATATTTCTTCCTTTCTTCGCCTCGTCCGGATGATCTCGTTTTTCACCGCCCTGCTTCTTCCATCGATTTTTATTTCCTTAACCACCTTCCATCAGGAACTGCTTCCCATGCCGCTTTTGATTTCATTGGCCGCACAGCGGGAAATTACGCCGCTGCCGACGCTGGTCGAAGCGCTGCTGATGGAGCTGACCTTTGAAGTAATTCGTGAAGCAGGCGTCCGGATGCCGAGAGCGATCGGCCCGGCCATTTCTATCGTCGGCGCATTAGTGCTCGGTCAGGCCGCGGTCCAGGCGGGACTGGTATCGGCAGCCGTCGTCATTGTCGTCTCCTTTACGGCGATTTCCAATTTTGCACTTCCGGCGATTAACTTTGCTTCGTCCGTCCGCCTTCTCCGATTTGTACTGATGATATTTTCCGGAAGCTTCGGGCTGGTCGGGGTGCTTGGGGTATTGATTCCGTTGATGGCGCATCTGGCCTCACTCGAATCGTTTGGCGTACCTTATCTCATGCCGTCATCGCCTTTTAACAAAACGAACCAAAAGGACCAGATGATTCGGGCGCCCTGGTGGAAGCTGCGCACGCGTCCAATAGGCATCGGGGACCAGAACCGGATGCGCCAGCCGAAAGACAAGAAGTCGTTCGCAGAACGTGAGGTCGGGCGCCCGAGGGATCCATTGGCCTAGGAAGGGGGATGGGGATGAGAAGACGGATTGCCTGCTTGGTGCTGATGGCTTGCCTATTGCTTACGACAGGCTGCTGGAACCGGGCTGAGCTGAACGACCTGAGAATTACGGTAGCCGGCGGCATCGACCGAGTAGGGGACAAATGGGAAATCAGCTATCAGACGATCATCCCGTCCTCCATGGCCTCCGGTACGGGCGGCTCGGCCGGGATGGGCTCACAGCCGGCCATTTATGTGTTTTCCATGGTTTCCGATACTATTTTCGGCGCCCGAATGAAGAGTAATTTGGAAGCCTCCCGAAAGCTGTATGTCGCTCACGCCAAAGTGATTGTGGTCGGCAGGGAAGCGGCAGAGCAGGGGCTTGGCGAGCTGGTTGATTTGTTCCTGCGCAATTCGGAATCGCGTGAAAGCGTAGAGCTGCTGATCACCGACGGAAAGGCGAAGGATCTGCTGAAGAAAATGGTTCCTCCCGAAAAGCTGCCGGGTGCGAGCTACAGCGATATTATGGGAAAAGAATCAAAATTCATATCGATATTTCCGAAAAAAACGATCTTTGATTTGGCGCTCAGCCTGCATTCGGATGCCAAAAGCATCGGCATACCTGTAGCTACTTTTGTGGGTGAGGACACGGAGGAGAATAAGGAGAAGCTGCATTCGCTCGATGTCCTCAAAGATACCTCACCTCCGCTTTCCTTGAGGCTGACCCGCCTTGGCGTATTCAACGGGGACCGATTGGCGGGGTATCTGAGCGGCAGAGAAAGCATGGGACTGTCGTGGCTTACCGATCAAGTGAAGGGGACCGAACTATCCTTTTCTTGTCCCCAAGCGAAAAACAAGCATAATTCGATCATCATCACCTCTGCGAAAACGAAGCTCAGGCCCGTCCATGCCGGCACGCATTATACGATGCTGGTTAACGTCAAACTGAATGGGAATTTAATGGAATCCACGTGCAGCGAGGACTTGTCCAAACCGGAGGTCATCCGTGAAATGGAGAAGAGCATCGAAGCGGAAGTCCGTGATCAGATGTCTACCGGTTGGGATGCTGTGCGTCAGATGGGAATTGACGTGACCGGTTACGCCGACATCATTCACCGCAGATTTCCCAAAGAGTGGAGGAAGATGCAGGCCACATGGCCGGAACAATTTAAACGCATGGATATTCAGGTCCAGGTCAAGGCAACCATCCGCCGGCCGGGACTTATCCAGAAGACGATACAACTGATGAAGTAATATTTGTCTCCGGGCAGCCCAAGAGAACTGAGTACGCAGAAGGAGTATCCTATGATCCGAACGACCCGTGCTTCTGAAATTGCCATATCGTTGTCTTTGTATGAAGTAGGAAGCACTACCCTGTTCCTGTTAGGGGGAGAGGCGAAGCAGGACGCCTGGATCGCCATGCTTCTTGGCGCCGGGGCAGGGCTGCTGCTGCTTCTGGTTTATTTGCTGATGTACCGCCTGGATGCGGAAAGGGATCTGTTCGAGATGTGCCGGCATTACTTGGGCAGCATATTCGGATGGGTTGCTGCGTTTGCACTTACCGCTTATTTTGCTTATGAAGCCTCCCGAAATTTTCGCGATATCGGCGAATTGGCCGTTCAAACGATGCTGAACCGGACACCGATGTCGATCATTATTTTCATTTCGGTGCTTATCGGGTCGTACATCACCTATCTTGGGCCACGGGCGGCTTTCAGACTGGGCGTGATTTATGCCTATGTCATGGCGTTCGGATATGTATTGATCTTAGTCATGGTCCCTTTGACGGGGCTGCTGCACACTAAATTCATGTTTCCTGTCCTGGAGAACGGATTCGCTCCAGTGTGGCGGGCGGCCATGCCTAACATCGTATCGTTTCCTTTCGGGCAGACGGTCCTGTTTCTGGTTTATTTTAAATATGCTCAGAAGGGCAAACATCTCGGCAGGCTCACCATCGTATCCTTTCTGGCTACAGCTGTTTTTTTGACCGTTCTAAACCAGCTGGTTATTCTCGTTCTCGGTCCCGAGATTGCCACCATCGGCACGTATCCGCTGTTTATGGTCGTACAGATGATGGAGGTGGCCAACGTGATTGAGAGAGCCGACGCGCTGTTTGTTCTGCTCTTGTTCATGGGCATCGGCATGAAGGCTAATTTCTTACTGATTGGGGCAGGCATCGGCCTTCAGCGCATCACCGGAATCCGCTACAAGCTGTGGATCATCCCGCTGGCATTGACCGTATTTGGTCTCACGTATTTATCACCCACGTTTACGGAATATTTCAGGGCTGGTCTCAAGCTGACCGTAGAGCAGCTGATGCCGATTACGCAGTTGGTGATTCCCGGGATACTGGTCATTGCGATGCTGATTGGCAAAAAGAAGCGGAAGCCGGCCTAGGCGAAGATTTCATTGGGATATGCACATAATCCCGCTGCGGAGGTGGATACCCTATCCGTATCTGTCCTAAAGGGGGATGAAAAATGGAACAACTGCTGCAATCGGAATCTTCAGCCCGGCGAATCCGCCGCGAGGCCATGCCTTACCACAGCCCGGAAGATTTAAACCGGGTGGTCGAAGCCGCCAAGGATGCGAGGTTAATATTGCTCGGCGAGGCTTCGCATGGGACGTCCGAATTTTATACGACCCGCGCTGAGATAACAAAACGGCTGATCGCAAGCAAGGCGATCCGGTTTGTAGCTGTGGAGGGCGACTGGCCTTCCTGCTACGAAGTCAACAAGTACGTCAAGGATTTGGAGGATAACGAAGCCAAAACGGCGGCAGAGGCGCTGCGGGCATTTCACAGATGGCCGTCCTGGATGTGGGCCAACCGGGAAATGGAAGCGTTCATCGAATGGCTCAGAAGCTATAACTTGGAGCGGCCCGCCGGGGAACGGATCGGCTTTTACGGCCTCGACGTATACAGCCTGTGGGAATCCATGCAGCATATCGTCGATTATTTGAAGCAAACGGAGTCGCCTCTCCTGGATACGGCGCTGCAGGCGTTCGGCTGCTTTGAGCCTTATGGGGACGACTCGCAGTCCTATGGCATTTCCGCCGGACTGATCGGGGAAGGCTGTGAGGAGGAGATCGTGGCGCTGCTGCATGAAATGCAGCGCACCAGGCTCGGCCATCCGCAGAGCGAAGCGGAGCTGAACGCCATGATGAACACGACGGCGGCCGCCGACGCGGAGCACTATTACCGGACCATGGTCCGCGGAGGACCCGATTCCTGGAACGTCCGGGACCGTCATATGGTTCGGGCGCTCCGGCAGCTGCTCGATTATCACGGGCCGGATGCCCAGGCTGTGCTGTGGGAGCATAATACCCATATCGGGGACGCCCGCGCAACGGACATGGCGGCTGACGGCATGGTCAACGTAGGTCAGCTCGTCCGCGAATATTACCGTCCGGCCCAGACGTTCAGCGTCGGCTTCGGCACCCATCACGGGCATGTACTGGCAGGCTCGGCCTGGGGTGCGCCCGTGGAGGTCATGGAAGTTCCGGCCGCCATCCGGGGCAGTTGGGAAGACCTGCTGGCCCGTGCAGGCGGAGGCGAGAACATGCTATTGCTGTTCGACGCCGATACCCAGCCGGAGCTGCGGGAGGTATTCGGTCACCGGGCGATCGGCGTCGTCTATGACCCCGGGTATGAGCTGGGGAATTACGTTCCGTCGCGCATGCCGATGCGTTACGAAGCGTTCGTCTTTATCCATGAAACCCATGCGTTAGAACCGCTGGCACTGCCGCTGATGGTTTGAAGGTTCATATTAAAATTTGCAAAAGCCGCCTATGATGGATCAAAGGCGGCTATTTTCATAGACACCCCAAGTTCATTCCGTGTTCACACGAAGTACACAGGGTGCCTTTATAATGACGGATGTAGAGAGAAATAAAAAGGTTAGGCAGGGTCCAAGCTGCGATGTATACGGAGCATTCCCGTACCGGATCAAGAACATGTGATAACATGGAATCAACGAAACCGATCCATGGATAAGCAGCGACATCACACAACATAGATACAGATGCGGAGTGAACGGGATGAGACGTAAAATTTTGCTGGTAGAAGACGATATGCTGATGCGCGAATTTATTACCGACTATTTCAAAAAGGAGCAGTGGGACGTTTATGAAGCGGAGAACGGGAAAATCGCGCTGGAGAAGTTCGAGGAAGTAGCCGTCGATCTGGTCGTGCTCGACATTATGATGCCGGAAATGGACGGCTGGTCGGTATGCCGCCGAATCCGCGAGAAGTCGGATGTACCGATCATCATGATTACCGCCCGGTCCGATGATGACGACCAAGTGATGGGCTTTGAGCTCGGAGCCGACGAATATGTGACCAAACCGTTGAGTCCCCGGGTACTCGTCGCCCGGGTAACCGCTTTAATGAAACGAACGGAAGGAACTGTTGGGCTGAGTCCTGATGTGCTGGTATATGGAGCAATAACGGTAAACCGTGCGGCACATACCGTAACCGTAGAGAATGTCAAATTGAATCTGTCTCCGAAAGAGTACGAGCTGCTGCTTTACCTCATCAAGAACTATGGCAGGGTTCTGGCCAGGGAATCGATTTTGGATGCGGTATGGGGGTACGATTATTTGGGAGATGTACGGACGGTGGATACCCATATCAAAAAATTAAGAGCCAAACTGGGAGACGAAGGCCGATATATCCGGACCTTGATTCGTGCGGGCTATAAATTCGATATGGACGAATGAGTCGACGCAGCGTTGTGTTCAAGCTGTTCGCCGTCACATCCGTGCTGATTTTGGTGGTGTTTTCCCTGGTGATGCTGGCGGAAGGACTGTTCTTCGAGCGGTTTTACCGATCCTCGAAACTGGGGGCCTTGGAGCGTGGGATGGATCAGTTCGCCCGGCAGTTTGAGCAGACGGAAGGAGACGAATTCAAGGTCTCTCGGCTTCTCGGTGAATTTATGAACGAACATGATGCGAGTGTCTGGGTTCTGACACGTCAGTTTCAGCGGAACGCTATCAATCCGTACTATATAGTGCTGCAGGCAGCCAACAAAGTGGTGACCCTTCCTATTCCAGCGGAAGGGATGACAACCGACGAGATTCCGGGCGGGATTCGGTTCGGAGGGATGCTGACGGTCGACGGCATTTTCATGGACGAAGACGACACCATTATGCAGCCTGTTGATTTTCAACCAGTTGATCAAGAACCGGAACAGGGGTTGACACGGGTAACCGGCAAGGTGACGGACTTCATGCTTCCTGAGCAGCGGTCATATAATCCGCTGTACCAGGACGCTTTGGCCGATGACGTACTAAAGGATTGGAACGGCCAGGGGGTTCCGTATGAGCAAAAACTGCAAAACGGATCGAAGTTTCAGCAGAGTTGGAAAGATCCTTGGAGTGGAGTTCAGTATGCGGTCATGATGCAGCCCTTGACAGACGGAGGAGGGAGCCGGTATTTGATGGCGATGACATCGATGCAGCCCGTCGGGGAAGCGGTGGATATTTTAAAGAAATATTACATTGTCATCGCGCCGATTATTCTTGTTCTCGTGATTCTATTTTCACTGATCTATTCCAGGATGATCGCCCGTCCGCTCATCACGCTGAGCCGGACCGCTTCCCGCTTGGCGCGGCTGGATTTCACCGGACAGCCGGAAATCCGGTCCAGGGACGAATTCGGGGAACTGTCCCGTCACTTGAGTTCGTTATCCCACAACCTGGATGCGGCCTTGAGTGAGCTGAACCGCACGAATGAACGGCTTCAGGAGGAACTGACGGAGAAGCTAAGGTCCGAGGAGCTGCGCAAGGAGCTGGTCGCTAATATTTCGCATGAGCTGAAGACGCCGCTCGGCATTGTGAAGGGATTCGCGGAAGGGCTTCAGGACGGAGTCGCGGCCGAAAAAAGGGAGAGGTACCTGTCGCTCATCGTGAACGAAACCGATCGGATGAACGCGCTTATCATGGATATGCTGGAGCTGACCAAATTTGAAGTCAAGGCTGTGAAGCTGCATCCGGTAAATCTGTCCCTGCCGGATTTGGCAGAGAGGGCGTCCGCTTCATTTGCAAGGCAGCTTGAACAAAAGCGGCTTGAATTAAAGCTGGAGACCGATTCCCTGGAAATATGGGTGCAAGCGGATCCCAGGCGGATGGAGCAGGTGCTGCTCAATTTGCTGAGCAACGCGATCCGTCATGCCGTAGAAGACAGCGTGATTACTGTGAGGATTCACCGGTCTTATCCGGAGCAAATTACGACAGTGATCGAAAACGCCGGACCGCATATCGCGGCAAGCGATTTAGAGCGGATCTGGGACCAGTTCTACCGGGCCGAGCGCTCGCGTGACCGCAAATCGGGAGGAACCGGTCTTGGGCTTGCGATCGTGAAGCATATTCTGGAGCTGCATGGCGCAAATTTTGGCGCCGTGAATACCAACGAAGGCGTTGCATTTTATTTTACATTAAACGAATCCAAAGGAGACGCGTAGTCATGACCATTAAATCGATCTATTTGGCTTCTGCACTACTGTTATTACTAATGACCAGTGCGTGCGGGGCGAAAAATACGGCGGCACCGGATAGCGGATCGCCGTCTGCCGGAGCAGGTCAGGAAGGCTCTTCTGGGGCTCAGGTGCCGTCAGCAGGCTCCGGCGCCGATTCGGACGCTGCCGGTAACACGGAGGCGCAGACGCCGGCCGATTCCCAGGATAACGGAACGAAAGACGGCGGGCCATCCGGAGAGGAAGACGCGGGTAAAGCCATTCTGATCATTATAGATCAAACGCCGAAGCCGACAACGGGCAACAGCTTCGATTTCGCGATCAACAAGCTGCCTGAAGGTTATATGCTTACAGAGATGCAGTGGTTATCGGCTAAGCACCAAATCAAGAATACGCTCCAGGAGGCCATAGAGCATGGGCAAAATGGAGAGGATGGGTTTTACATCAGCGGCGATGGCCAGTTCATGGGCTTCTTCTATCCCGATGAATTGAAGGGAGAAGAAGGCCAAGTGAAATTTGCATTCACGAACGATCAGGGCAAAACATTAACCTGGCAGAAGACCATTACGTTGAAATGATCCGATGAAGCGTTCGAAAACTAGAAATGGATAATTGTAATGGTTTGACTGATCAGAAAAGCGGCCGAAGGGGATTTCCCGGCGGCCGCTTTTTGCGTGCAAAAAGGGATTCCCTAAGGTTCTAGGATGGCGGCAGCACTCCGTGAACAGGGGAGGAAATCGGGCATACGCTGCCGAAAACAATTAGGCGTGCAGAATCCAACCGGCGGGTGATTACCATTCGGAAAGGGAAGGTCTGAACAACATGTTGAAAACTTTTTTTGAAGATATGTCGATCCGGGTTTCGTCCGTTCGTCGTCTATATAGAAACCATGAAAAAGGAGATTATTCTCATGCACACTGTCATTTCAAAAGACGGAACCAAGATCGCTTACGACCGGACCGGGAGGGGACCTGCGCTCATCCTGGTGGCGGGAGCGTTCAGCTACCGCAAATTTCCGGCACAGGTTCAGCTGGCCCAGCTGCTGTCCAGCCAGTTTACCGTATATAACTACGACCGCCGCGGGCGGGGAGACAGCGGGGATTCCCAGCCTTACTCCGTGGAACGCGAGATTGAGGATTTGGAAGCGGTCATCGAAGCGGCCGGAGGCTCCGCGTATGTCTGGGGGCTGTCCTCGGGAGCCGTATTGGCCCTTGAGGCAGCCGCCGGAGGGGCGGCCATCACGAAGCTTGCCCTCCACGAACCGCCGTTTGTGGTTGATGACTCGGACCGGAAGCCGCCGCAGGACTTTATACCGCAGGTGACGGAGCTGATCCGCAGCGGGCGGCGCGCCGAGGCGATCAAGTATTTTATGACCAAAGGGATGGGAGCCCCCGGGTTCGTCGTCAGCATGATGCGAATGATGCCGAAGGTGTGGGCGAACCTGATGGCGGTGGCCCACACGCTGCCCTATGATGCCGCGCTGCTTGACGGTTACTGGGACGGCAAACCGCTGCCTGTTGAACAGTGGAGCCGCGTGACGATGCCGACGCTTGTTCTGGAAGGGCCGGACAGTCCGCTCTCCCTCCGCCATACCGCTGGTGCGCTGGCTCAAGGGCTGCCTAACGCCATCCTGCTGAGTAAGAAAGGGCTCGGCCATACGAAAAAACTGGATGCTCCCAAAATTGCGGCGGAGCTGTCCGCATTTTTTGCAGACAAGGCGCAGGCATCCGGCATGTAAAGGCATGTTTGAACGCTCCATACCAAAAGAATTAAAAAATTAATAAAAAGTGAAGCGCTGATGTCGATTTCAGTCTCTCCCGTTCGTCGAAATGATAGAAGCTGAAATAGGGAAGCTGTGAAGAGCACGGCGGCGGCTTCATCCAATCCAAGGAGGAATTAAACATGAGATTTATGATGATCGTCAAAGCTACAACGGATTCCGAGGCGGGAGTTCTGCCAAGTCCGGAGTTAATCGAAGCCATGCACCGCTACAACGAGGAGCTGGCCAGAGCCGGCGTCCTGCTGGGAGGCGATGGCCTGCATCCGAGCTCCAGTGCAATCCGCATTTCTTATCCGGAGCCCGGCGGCAAACCGAAAGTGGTTGACGGTCCGTTCACCGAAGCTAAGGAGATGATCGCGGGATACACCCTGATCGAAGTCAAATCGAGAGAGGAAGCGATCGAGTGGGCGCTGCGGATGCCGGATCCCCACGGTTTTGGCCAGGGTCAAATTGAGCTGAGACAGGTGTTTGAGGTGGAGGACCTGACGGATAATCCGGAAGCGATCGCCAAGGAGAACGCGCTCAGACAACAGCTGGAGGAGCAAAGAAAAGCGTGACTTCATCCCAAACGCACCGGACCATTGACGCCATCTGGCGGATTGAATCCCCGAAGCTGATCGCCGGTCTTACGCGAATGGTCCGGGATGTGGGCCTGGCCGAAGATTTGGCCCAGGACGCCCTGGTGATCGCCCTTCAGCGGTGGCCGGAAAGCGGCATTCCCGACAATCCCGGCGCCTGGCTGATGACGGCGGCCAAACGGCGGGCCATCGATCTGCTGCGCAGAAACAAGCTTCGGGACGAGAAATACGCGGAGATGGCACAGACAACGGAATTGTATACCGAAGATGACCTGGAGCGGAATATGGACGGGGAGATCGGCGACGATCTCCTCCGTCTGATCTTTATGACCTGCCATCCGGTGCTGTCTCAGGATGCCAGGGTTGCGCTGACGCTTCGCCTGTTATGCGGCCTGACCACGGATGAAATCGCCCGTTCCTTTCTGACCGCAGAGTCGACCATCGCCCAGCGGATCGTCCGCGCCAAACGAACCTTAAGCAGCCGGAAGGTTCCTTTTGAGGTTCCGGCAGGAGAGGAGCTGCAGGAGCGCTTGAGCGCCGTACTTGAGGTCATCTACCTGATGTTTAATGAAGGATACTCGGCGACGACCGGAGACCATTGGCTCCGCCCGCTGCTCTGCCAGGAAGCGCTGCGGCTTGGACGCGTTCTAGCCGAGATTGCCCCGGAGGAACCGGAGGTTCACGGATTGGTGGCTTTGATGGAAATCCAGTCCTCCCGTTTCAAGACCCGGGTCAGTTCTTCCGGCGAGCCGGTGCTGCTGATGGACCAGAATCGGGCGCAGTGGGACAGGCTGCTTATCCGCCGCGGGCTGGCGGCGCTGGAGCGGTGCCGGAAGCTTGGCCGCCCGCTCGGTCCTTACGCGCTTCAGGCGGCGATATCCGCCTGTCATGCGCAGGCGCCTGCTGCAGCGGACACGGATTGGGCCCGCATCGCTGCCCTCTTCGAGGCGCTGTCCAGGGTGGCGCCCTCTCCGATCGTCGAGCTGAACCGGGCGGTGGCCATTTCGATGGCCTTCGGTCCGGCATTCGGACTGCAGCTTGTCGATGAACTGATGCACGAACCTGCCCTGAAAGAGTATCACCTGCTGCCGAGCGTCCGCGGCGACCTTTTGGCCAAGCTCGGAAGGATGGACGAAGCCCGCTCCGAATTCGAACGGGCGGCCGCCATGACCCGCAATAGCCGTGAGCAGCAGCTGCTCTTGAAGCGGGCCGCGGAGTGCGGCGGTTCAGCAAATTAATTATTTTGCTGCTGCATGTCGATGAAGGACGTTCCCATTCGTCGTTATAGCAGGTGGAAGAATAAGAAGGGCAGGAAATCGTGGCCTTCAGTCTTCCTCCAACAAGGAGGGAAACGTTCATGAGATTTATGTTGATCGTTAGGGCAAACGGGTTGTCGGAAGCCGGTATTTTACACACGCGCCGGTTCGAGGAAGGGATGGCCGAATTTCGCAAGGCGTTGGCACAGGCAGGCAAGCTCCTCGCTGCCGAGGAGCTCCAGCCCAGTTCAAGCGGGGTCCGAATCAGGCTTACGGGCCGTGACGGAATTCCGGAGGTCTGCCCCGGTCCATTCCCGGTGGATCATCGGCTCATCGCGGGATACGTAGTCATCGAGGCGGAAACGGCGGACGAGGCGGTGGAATGGGCTATGAAGATGCCGGTACCCGAAGGCTGTGAGGGCAGCGAAGTAGATGTCCGCGAGCTCAGGGAATGGGCTCAGGAAGACCGGAATCCTAGGGTGTTGGCCCTGGAAGCCGACCTGCAGGAGCAGGTCCGTATGCTGAATCAGATGCAGAAATTTTTATAAGCAACCCATTCATCGTTGACAAAGGAGCGAATCATAAATGAGTCAGGAAGTCGTCGATTATATTGAAGCGTTGAAAGAACCGTGGCAAAACGAGCTGTCCACCCGTCTGCGTGAAGTGGTCCATCAGGCCTTGCCGGACGTGAGCGAGCGCATCCAGTACAAGAAACCCCATTTTTTGAAAAACGGAAAATACGCTGCCGTCATCTCCGCCTCGAAGGATGCGGTCAGCTTTACGATCTTTAATGCGGACGGGCTGGACCTTCCGGAAGGCATGTTTGAGGGACCGGCGGAAAGAAAAACGATGAAGCTGCGCAAAGGGGACTCGTTTGATGCCGGTCAGCTGTCGGCTTGGCTCAGCCAGGCTGCCGAAACGCTGTAAATGTTATCCTTAGACCCGACGCGGTATGGAAATCCAAACCCTTGAATGCCAAGGGTTTTTTTGTTTTTTTTCGCAGAACCGGGATTCATTCGGGCAGGATGGGACACCCTATAACAGGTCCAGGATTGACCGCCATATTTTGCTTCTTGGAGTGGTTAAAGAGCTGATGAACCGATTCAAGTCTCGTTATGCCCGTTATATTGCCGCCGCCCTGTCGACTGCATTGATTGCAGGCGCGGTCCTGCTCTACCGGAACCTTCCGGCCAAGCTGCAGCCCGAAACCAAGCCGCATTCGTTGACACAAAAAGAGGTTAAGCCCCAGCGCGAAAAAACGATTCCCGAAAAACTCGAAGAGCTCGACCGGACTTATCCGTTTGGGGAGCCTCCCGAGGGCAGTGCCAGATCCTATTGGGGGGCCGGAAAGGGCAAAAATCTCATTGTCGTTCAGCTGGAATCCTTTCAAAATTTTGTGCTGAATGCGTCGGTTCAGGGGCAGAAGGTAGCGCCGGTATTGAAACAGCTGTCCAAAGAAAGCTTGTATTTTCCATACATATTCCAGCAAATCGGAGTAGGCAATACGTCAGACGCCGAGTTTGCCGCCAGCACGTCGATCTACCCCATCGGGTTCTCAGCCATGTCTACAACGTATGCCGACCGAAAGCTGCCGAGCCTCGCCAAGCTGTTGGGCAGGAATAATTACGTTACGGCGACGTTCCATGTCAATGACGTGACCTTCTGGAACCGGGACCAAATGTATCCGGCGCTGGGGTTTCACGCCTATTATGACAAGCCCTATTTCAGCAAGGTCAAATTCAGCCGGTTCGGGGCATCGGATGAGGAATTGTTCCGGGTCGGTATCCGAAAAATGAAAACGATGCGAAAGCTGGACAAGCGGTTCTACGCCCAATTCGTCACCGTGACGAGCCATTCCCCTTATAAAATTAAAGAAGCCGACAAGCGTCTTCATCTTCCCGACGACTTCGCCGATCGGCGCCTAGGGGACTACTTGACGGCCGTCAACTATACCGATTATGCCTTGGGGACTTTTATCGACAAGCTGAAAAGATCGGGGCTCTGGGATACAAGCGTAGTCGTGATCTATGGAGACCATTTCGGCCTTCATAAAAGGTATCATCGCCCCGCCACCGTCAGCAAAGCGCTCGGCATTCCGTACCATAAGCACATCAGCACGTACAATGTGCCGCTGATCATCCACCTGCCCGGCCAGCACGAAGGAAAGAGGATCGAGCGGACCGGAGGGCAGATCGATATTTTGCCCACAGTGGCCAATGTGATGGGCATTGATTTGAAACAGGAGAAATTTACCGCATTCGGCCACGATTTGGCCAACGTCGGTCACAATATTGTCGGATCGCGGTATTACATGCCGGCCGGCTCCTTTTTTAATGACGACATCGTGTTTGTCGCTGGAAAAAACGGATTTGAGGACGGAAAAGCATACGATCTCCGAACGCTGCTGCCGGTGCAGAACGTCGAGCGGTATCGACCGGACTTTGAATTTATTCAAAAGCGGATGGGGCTGTCGGACCGGTACGTGAAGCGTCTGCCTGCCAGACCCGGCGTCAAGCTGGAATCACAGTCGAAGCAGGAGCCCGCGGGGGCCAAAGCGCCGCCTAAAGCGGAAACCAAGCCGGGAGCAAAGCCGGGTGAAAAGCAGGCAGGCAATGATGGGCCAGCCGGCCCCCGTGCCAAGCCGAGTTCAAACGGAAAAGCGGGGAAGGATGGAAGCAAAGAGCAGATCAAGCAGCCTGCAGCGGATCATCCGGCACGGTGAGCGGAACATTCAACGGCATGGATTCGTCGTACCAAAAAACAGCGGCCCCAACCGGATGCACCGGGGACCGCTGTTTTGCCGTTAAGGGGAGTGCAGCCTGGCGGAAATAGGAACTTACTCCGCCGAATCTGATCCGGAAGCGCTGGCGCTTCCGGCTGCCGGCGGCTCGCCGCCTTGGTCCCCGGGCACACCCTGCCCGCCCGGCATCCCGGCCGAGGCTCCTTGGCCTTGACCGCCGCCCATCTGCCCTTGAGGGAACTGCCCGGGCTCGAATGGACGGTGCACCATCTCTCCTCCGAGATGGGCGGTATACATCACCAGGACGACGGCTGCGAGGGTCACCACGAGGTACAGCGGGTTTCTGCCGACGTCCCGCTTCTTCCAGAGCCCAATCGCTCCGCGGACGATGCACAGCGCGATCGCCAAATACATTGTATAGACGCCGTACATTGCATGAGTTTCTACGTTCGGATTGCGCATCATTTTCGGTCCGGTCAATACCGCAGCGACCGTGCTGACCGTGCCGATGATGAGGCAGATGAGGGCTGCGGAATGCCACTCCCGTTTTTTCCAGATCAGTGCAGCCAGATCAAACAGCAAGCTGAACAGCAGGAGCACGATCGGAAAATGCGTAATGATAAAATGCTTGTTATCCCATAAATAATTCATCACCATTCCTCCTCAATTTCAACTAACACTACATAATGTAGTTTCAAGTTTCCGAAAAAACGCCGCTGCCTGATATGAAACGGCAAGGCGTTGTTTCACCGCATTATCCGATGCCAAATACGACGAATACGAATGCGATCAGTGAGACGATGCAGGGGATGAGCGGCGGACGCAGCGGCGGCTTAAAGTGCGGATCCACCAGCAGCTTCAAGCGCAGATTGATCGCGTTGTCGGCAAACGACGCGCTGCTCGGTACCAGCGTGGCGGATGTCCCCCGCTTCAGCATCACGAGCAGGGCACTGCCAAGATCGGCGACGCTTCCGGTGGCGCGAACGGCCTGCCGGTCGGCCATCAGCTCGATCAGCATTTTGTATTTGCCGATCAGCCAGCGGTAGATCGGTATGTACCAGAACGTGGTGCCGACCAGCGTCAGCAGAAAAATTTTAAGCGGATGCCTCTCGCTCAAATGGTACTTCTCGTGAGCTATGACGGCCGCGAGTTCGCTCTCGCTCAGCTCGCATATGAGGCCTGTCGACAGGACGATGCGGGGCCGCAGCAGTCCCACCGTCATGGCTACCTGATCCGGATGATCGATCACAGTTAAAGCTTGGGGACCAAGACCGTGCTCTTCGCCGATCGCCTGCGATAAGTCGGGATCCAGGCAGCGGTGCAGAAGCTTCCTCCAGCGGAACGAAGCGATGCCTTCCCGGAGCCAGACGGCAAGCGACAGCAGGAGCGAGGTAAGCAGCAAAAACAGCATGACATTGATCCGGACCGGGAACCCGATGAATCGCAAAAATTCAATGCAGACATTAAAGAGGTTCGCCGGCATGCGGACATGGAAAATAAACTGAACCACAAACAGCGTCATCTGCGCGTAGACCAAGCCGGCCGTCAGCATGACAAAGGCGAGCATCCCTTTCGATCGCTTTTCCCACATGGCTTACCGATCCTTTTTCCATTGTTTGATTTGCTTCTCCAGCTGGTCGAGCAGGTCAGGGTCCACCTGTTCCATCGCATCGATCATATGGGCGACGGCCCGGGAACCGAACTCCTTAACCAGATCGTAGGACAGCTCTTTCGATTGTTCCTCCAGAAACTGCTCCTTCGTCAGAACGGGGCTGTACACGTAAGATTTCCCCTGAAGCTTCTTCTGCAGAATTCCCTTGTCAACAAGCCGGTTCATGACTGTCATGATCGTGTTGAAGCTCATGGGCTTGTCTTCGCTGATCTTGGCGTTCACTTCCTTGATGGTCACCGCCTCCAGGCGGCTCCAGATCACGTCCATGACCTTGGCTTCAAGCGGGCCGAAGAATCGCTCCAATCCCCGTCCTTGATAATTGAACTTGTTCATCTTCATACAGCGCACTCCCTTTACACTACAAATTATAGTGTTATGTTGGCATGCCCGTCAACCAGGACCGGAGCACTGGCTCTCCAGGCCTTCAACGCCTGCATAACCTGTGCAGTTAAAGGATATGATTTCAAGAAAAGTTCTTCTAGCAAACGGACGCTGCTGTGATACAATAGGTAAGTCGTTTTTTTTGGCATACCGTAGGGAGGGAGTCACACCATTCATGAAACAGGTGCCGTTTATCGCCGTGGAAGGGCCCATTGGAGCGGGGAAAACCACGCTGGCTGCGATGCTGGCTAACAGATTGGGCTTTCCGGTGGTGAAGGAAATTGTGGAGGAAAATCCGTTCATCGAGTCATTTTACGAGAATATGGAGGACTGGAGCTTTCAGCTCGAAATGTTCTTTTTGTGCAGCCGGTACAAGCAGCTCACCCATACGGTGAACGGCTATATCGGCAAGGGACAGCCGGTTATCTCCGATTATCATATGTATAAAAATTTAATTTTCAGCGAAAGAACGCTGCACGGCGTCGAGCGGGAGAAGTACCGGCAAATCTATCAGGTGCTGACCGGCGATCTGCCGAAGCCGAACGTCATTATCTATATCCGGGCCAGCCTGGATACGCTGCTGCAACGGATCGCCCGGCGGGGCCGCCCTTTTGAAGAAGGAATGGATCCCGCCTATCTCAAGCAGCTGATCGAAGACTATGATGCCGCGATGGGCAAACTCAGTGCCGGCACAGACGGTGCATCGACGGTGCTGCTGACGATTAATGGGGACGAAGTTGATTTCGTCAAGAATGAGGAACAATTTGAAACGATAGCCTCACAAATAAAGGAGCTTGTGTATGAATCCATATAATATCCCGGATAATGCGGTCATTACGGTGGCGGGCACGGTGGGTGTCGGCAAATCGACGCTGACGGCGGCGCTGGCCGGTTCGCTCGGCTTTAAAACCTCGCTGGAGCAGGTGGACGACAATCCATACCTGGAGAAGTTCTATCACGATTTTGAGCGCTGGAGCTTCCATCTTCAAATCTATTTCCTGGCCGAGCGGTTTAAAGAGCAGAAGCGCATGTTCGAACTCGGCGGTGGCTTTGTCCAGGACCGTTCCATCTATGAGGATACCGGGATTTTCGCCAAAATGCATTCGGATAAAGGGACGATGTCCGAAACGGATTTCCGTACATATACCAGCCTCTTCGAGGCGATGGTAATGACGCCTTATTTTCCGCATCCGGACGTCCTGATCTATATCGAAGGGAGCCTGCCGTCCATTCTGTCCCGAATCCGGGAACGCGGCCGTGAGATGGAAATCCAGACAGACGTGTCTTATTGGGAAGAAATGCATGAACGGTATACCGTCTGGATTAACGGATTTCATGCCTGCCCGGTGCTGCGCCTGAACATCGAGGATTATGATGTGCACGACGAGCGGTCCATGTCCGACATCTTGACGCAAGTGGGCCGAACGATTGCAGGCACGCCGGCAAAATTATAGTTATAAAGGAAGACGGATCATGCCAGTGGGCGTGGTCCGTTTTTTAGATTATAAACGATCAGCGGAGCTGTCCAGCTCTGTCAACGGTTAACGGACGAAAGTACCGGCGGGAACATCATGAAGCGCGCGTCTCCCACGGTTAAGCAGCAGGAACACGATATACAACAGGATCATCCCGTTCGGGATCAGGATCCATGCGGGATACGGCGGCTCCTGGACGTTCCACCATGGGTCCGGAACCAAGACGATCAGATGGGTCAGCTCCCACGGCAGCAGCTTGAGGCAGGTCCGGCCGGCGGCCTGGATGAAGGAAATGCGCCCTCCGTCCCTGCGGGTCACCGAGAGCCGCAGCAGCTTTTTGCCTAACGTCGCGCCGAAAAAATACTCCGACACGATAAAATACATCCACACGGGGAAGGACATGGTGGCGAGCACCCAGCATTCGATCTGATAGCCCTTGACCAGCCTGTCAAACGGGAATCCTCCGGTCAGATGATAGGCCGCCAGCTGGAGACCGACGAGCACAAGCGCAAGCATGATAAAATCCAGCCCGTAGGCGGTAAGTCTTACCAAGGTCAGCTTCATGGCCGTTTCCCCTTTCCGTATCGTACGGAGCTGATGATGGCGGTCCTGCTTCTTCCAATGTACGTCGAACGCGGTTTGTCTAATCCTATTATCTATGACGGCGGGCTGTGGATCTACAACCTTTCATTCTGATTTTTTTGGATAACGTCGCCTCCTTTAAACATTATAACGTTATATTTACTTGTGGGTGGTTCCATGCTATCTTAAACATTATAACGTTATAATAAAAAGACAGGTGATGACATGGAGCAAACTACCGTACTCCGCCAAGTGAAGCTTGTGAGCGGAGAAGAAATCGACATCGTCATAACCAAGGGCGTCATCTCCGGCATAACGGCTGCCGGCGAGGGAAAAGGCGAAGCGGTATGGGACGGCCGGGGCACTTACGTGTCGAGCGGCTGGATCGATATGCACGTGCACGCCTTTCCCGAATTTGACCCTTACGGCGATGACATTGACGAAATCGGCGTCAAGCAGGGCGTCACGACGATCGTCGACGCGGGAAGCTGCGGGGCCGACCGGATTGCCGATCTGGCCGCCAGCGGACGTGCAGCCAAGACGAATCTGCTCGCCTTCTTGAACATTTCGCGGATCGGCTTGCAGCGGGTGGATGAGCTGTCACGGCTGGAATGGATCGACCGCGGCAAAGCAGTCGAGGCGGTGCAGGCGTATCCGGAGCTGATCGTCGGGCTGAAGGCGCGCATCAGCCGGAGCGTCGTCAAGGAGAGCGGGCTCGAGCCGCTGCGCCTTGCCCGGGGCTTGTCGGCCGATACCGGCCTGCCGCTGATGGTGCATATCGGTTCGGCGCCGCCGGATATCCGGGACGTGATTCCCCTTCTGGAGAAGGGCGACATCATCACCCACTATTTAAACGGCAAGAGCAACAATCTGTTTGACGCAGACGGCAGTCCGCTGAAAGTGCTCACCGATGCCGTGCGGCGCGGCGTCCATCTGGATGTTGGGCATGGGACGGCAAGCTTTTCCTTCCGGGTGGCTGAAGACGCGAAACGGCACGGCATTCATCCGGATACGATCAGCACGGATATTTACCGGGGCAACCGGCTGAACGGTCCCGTGTACAGCTTGGCAAATGTACTTTCCAAGTTCCTCAGCCTGGGGTATTCTCTAGAGGAAACGATCAGCAGGGTCACGGTCCGTGCGGCGCAGTGGCTTGGCAGACCCGAGCTCGGGCGGATACAGGTCGGGGATGCGGCGAATTTGAGCCTCTTTACGGTGAGCGGCGAATCCGCTCAGCTTGTAGATTCCGAGGGTGTGCACAGAACGGCCAAGCAAGTCATTACTACCAAAGGAGTGGTCATTCATGGGGAATTCATTGTTTTCTAAGTATGGGCTCAAGCGGGTCATCAATGCCAGCGGACGGATGAGCATTCTCGGCGTATCCGCGCCGACGGACACGGTCATGGAAGCGATGAAGCAGGGCGGGCAGAGCTATGTGGAAATCGCCGACCTGGTGGATAAGGCTGGCGATTACATTGCCGGAGTTCTCGGCTCGGAGGCGGCGGTCATCGTCAACTCGGCGTCCAGCGGCATCGCCTTGTCGGTGGCCGGTATCGTTACGCAGGGAAACCGCCGCCGGAGTGAACAGCTGCATAAGGAGCCGATCGCGAAAAACGAAATTATCATTCTTAAAGGTCATAACGTGCAGTACGGCGCTCCGGTGGAAACGATGGTCTACCTCGGCGGCGGCAAGCTGGTCGAGGTCGGATATGCCAATGAGGGACGCGCGGAGCATATCGAAGACGCGGTCACGGACAAGACGGCTGCCATTTTGTACGTCAAATCACATCATGCCGTACAAAAGAACATGATCTCCGTTGAAGAAGCGTGGGAAGCCGCCAAGCGGGCAGGCGTACCGCTGATTGTCGACGCTGCGGCGGAAGAAGACCTCCAAAAGTACGTGAAGTGCTCGGATCTGGCCATCTACAGCGGCTCCAAGGCGATCGAAGGACCGACCTCCGGCATTGTGGCGGGCAAACGGGAATATATCGAGTGGGTGAAGGTCCAGCTGCACGGTATCGGACGAAGCATGAAGGTGGGCAAGGAAACGTCGTTCGGCCTGCTGCAGGCGCTGGACGAATATATGGTCAAAGTCGACCGGAGCGAGGAGGAGAAGGCTTCGCTGCAGGTGCTGATGCCGCTGAACGACATTCCCGGGGTCCGGGTAACGATCGTGCAGGATGAGGCCGGCCGGGCCATTTACCGGGCGCGGGTGCAGATCGATCCGCAGCAGGCGGGAACGACCGCCAAGGATGTGAACGACGGCTTGAGGCAGGGCGCCATTGCGATATATACCCGGGATTACGGCGTAAGACAGGGGTATTTTGACATCGATCCAAGGCCGTTGATGGGTGATGACATGACGGTGATTGAATCGCGAATCCGTGAATTGACAGGAGGAAAATAAAATGTCCCACATAGAGAAGAGATGGTATAAGGGCCGCGTCGCCCTGAACGTGCTGGCGAAGGATATCGCGAACGCCAAGGAGATTTTTGAAGCGGCCGAAGGCCATGTGCTTGTCGGCGTCCTGTCGAAGAACTACGCCAGCGTGGAAGAAGCTGTGGCGGCGATGAAGCAGTACGGCGAGGCGATCGACGAGGCGGTGTCGATCGGGCTTGGGGCCGGGGACAACCGCCAGGCTGCGGTCGTGGCAGAGATCGCCAAGCATTATCCCGGCAGCCACATCAATCAGGTTTTCCCGGCGGTCGGCGCGACCCGGGCGAACCTCGGGGCGAAGGACAGCTGGATCAACAGCCTTGTATCGCCATGCGGCCGTCCGGGCTATGTTAACATTTCGACCGGTCCATTCAGCGCGGCGCAGTCCGAGCCCGCCATCATTCCTGTAGCGGCAGCGATCGCGCTGGTGCGCGATATGGGCGGGAATGCGCTCAAGTATTTCCCGATGCAGGGGCTTTCGCGCGAGGATGAGTACCGTGAAGTCGTGAAGGCATGCGCCGCGGAAGGCTTTGCCCTGGAGCCGACCGGCGGCATCGACATGGACAATTTCGAAGCCATTCTCCGCATCGCGCTGGAAGGCGGCGTGCCGCAGGTCATTCCGCATGTGTATTCTTCCATCATCGACAAAGATACGGGCAATACCAACATCATGCATGTCCGGACGCTGACCGGAATCATGAAGAAGCTGGCGGACGATTATGCCTAAGCGCATCGCGGCTTTCGGGGAAGTGATGATGCGCCTGACGGTTCCGGGAGTTGAACTGCTGTCCCAGTCCGGGACGCTGCATTACACGTTCTCCGGCACCGGAGTCAACGTGGCTTCCGCGCTGTCACGCATGGGCCACGAAGGCATGCTCGTGACCCGCCTGCCGGACAATCCGCTGGGCGATGCGGCGGCGGCCTATCTCCGCAAGCTCGGCATCGGCCTCTCCTTTGCCGGCCGCGGCGGCAAGTACCTCGGGATGTACTTTCTCGAGAATGGCTTTGGTGCCCGGCCGAGCCGGGTCACGTATACGAACCGGCTGGAGAGCAGCTTTAACACCGCTCCGGTGGGAACGTACGATTTCGCCGATATTGCGGGCCGGGTGGACGCCGTTCACTTCTGCGGGATCGCCCTGGCTATGAACGACGGGGTGCGCGCGCATATGAAGGCGCTCGCCCGTGCGGTGAAGCAGCAGGGCGGCACGGTCATATTTGACTGCAACTACCGTCCTTCCCTGTGGGGGGAAGATGGATATGACCGGGCACGACCGCATTATGAGGAGATGCTCCGCCTGTCGGACGTCGTCCTGATGAACGAGCGGGATGCCATGCTGACGCTTGGCCTCCATACGGAGAAGGAGGCGCGCCGGGAGCAGCTGGAAGAGCTGATCCCCCAGGCCTCGCGGACGTTCGGCATCCGCACGGTCGCCGGGACCCACCGCTTTGTGAACGGCGACAATTCCCATTCGCTGCAAGGATTTATGTTCACCAGCGGACAATTTGCGTATTCGGACCTGCTGACGTTTGCCGTCTATGATAGAATAGGGGCTGGAGATGCTTTTGCCAGCGGAATCATCCATGGCGAGCTGGAAGGCCTGCCGCCGGAGACGACGGTGCGTTATGCGGCAGCCGCCGGCATGCTGGCCCATACGGTGGCGGGCGATACGCCGATGTCCACCGCGCAGGACATTCTCAAGGCGATGACGGCATCCGCAGGTGACGTAGAAAGGTAGTGGAGCTGCTGTGAGCTTATCCCGCAAAGATAGGCCGTTGTACATACAAATCAAGCATATTTTGAAGGAACGGATTTTGCACGGCGTGTACCCCAAAGGCGAAAATATCCCTTCGGAGCCGCAGCTGGAGAAGGAATTTGCGGTCAGCAAAATTACGATCCGGGCCGCCGTTTCGGAGCTGGTCAGCGAGGGCTTTCTGGAGAAGGGCAGCGGCCGGGGAACGAAGGTTATCCGCAATACATCGGTATCCAAGCTGGCCAAGTGGAAGCATTTCACGGAAGTGCTGGTGGAGGAAGGGCATCAGATCCGGAAGCTGTGGCTTCAGGTCAAGCGCGTGACCAATGACGAATCGTCGGAAGCTTGGCGGCTGCTGGGCGAGACCAGCTTACTGCTGGAACGGGTGTATTTTCTGGATGACCGGCCGTACATTTATTACACGCATTATGTGACCCCGGATGCCGGCGAGGTGGATATGGACGACCTGAACGCCATGTCCCTGTATGAATGGCTCGAAGGGCGGGATATTCCCCTCGGCAATCTGAGGGATGAGTTTACGGTGGCCGTCCCTCCGGAACATGTGCAGAAGACGCTCGGCCTGGACGGGGGTACCCCGGTCCTCAAAAGGCTGCGTTACTCCTATGACGAGCTGGGCCAGGTGATCGAATACAGCATCGGTTACTATCATACCGGCCTTCAAAATTATGTGGTCACCTACGACAGATAGCGGCAGTACGGGCTGTTCTCGAAGCGGATTCATCCGTTTTTCGGAACAGCTTTTTTGCATTTGGTTCATTTTTGGGGGAGACACCGCCGCGTAGAATTTTGACGCCACGCATTTGTGGGTTTATGATATGATCAGTTTGCAGTTGTAAAATTTGGAGCCAAAATTTGCAGAGGAGGGACTTGGATTGGCGAAGCTAAAAGATATTGCCGAACGGGTGGGCGTGTCCATTTCCACCGTCTCCCGGGCGATCAGCAATGACACCAGCCGGCCGGTCAGTGAGGAAACGAAGCAGAAGATCCGGGAAGCGGCCCAAGAGCTGGGGTACAAATGGCACGGATCGCCGAAAGGCGCGCCGCAGCAGGCTGTCGAGACCAAGCGGATCGCCTGTATCGTTCCCCAGCATCTGATGGACGATCATCCGTATTTCTCCAAGGTGCTGGCCGGCTTCCATGAAAAGATGGAAGAGATGGGACAGCCGCCGGCGATGGTCCGCACATCGGAGGAAGTGTCGGATGCCGAGAGGCTGAAGCAGATGCTGAGGGAAACCGGGGCGCAGGGCGTCGTGGCCATCAGCTGGTATGACGAGGAGCTGTTCGGGCTGATTCAGAAGGAAGGGATCGCCATCCTGGGCGTGAGCCTGAACGACGATAGGCTGGCGGTGCCAGTCGTGGACTGCGACCGGATCTTCTCCTCACGGGCGGCCGTGCGCCACTTGATCGAACAGGGACATACGCGGATCGGATTTGTTGGTGGTCCTGCCTATTCCAGGCAGATGGAGAGCGAGGAGCGTTTTGTCGGGTATAAATTCGCCATGCTGGAGGAGGGACTTGCCCTGCGCCAGGACTGGCTGATCAATACGGGCTGGAACGTGGACCGCAGCTACAGCGGGGTGAGCGATTTGCTGAGCCGGCTTCCGAAAGCGGAATGGCCGACGGCGATCTTCTGCGCCAGCGACATGCTGGCGATCCCGGCGATGCGGGCCGTTGTGGAGCATGAAGGCCGGATCCCGCAGGATATCGCTATCGTGGGCATGGACAATATTGATGTCGCCCAATATACAACGCCTCCGTTAACTTCAGTTTCGGTGCCCAAGCACGAAATCGGCCGGGTTGCCGCCAAATCGATTGTCGACTATTTGGACGGGCACTATCCGGCAGGAACCAAGATTTTGCTGTCCTGTTCATTGATTATCAGAGAGTCGTCCAGTTACAACATAAAATGACTTTTTATGTTCGATAATATTACATAATAATAACGCGATTTTGTGAGCAGCATCGGCTGGGAGCAGGTTCCGGCGGATGCTTTTTTGCATTTTTAAGCAAAATTTGAGCGGTTTTTAAACCAAAACAATCCAAAATAATGTTTGACATCCCCAAAAAGCTATATTATGATGAGAAAAAATTAAACAACGTTTGGATTGGTTTTCATCCTTTTGGAGTGAACGAAGTCCAAATTTTCCGCGAACCATATGTTACATGATTGCGTTTTCATTTACTTTAAATAAAGGAATTATGAAAATGAGGTCATTCCTCCCTTTAACGATAACTCCCCGGGATATCCCGGTTTTGTCCTATAGATGATTGTTTATATCCAAAATTAATCCAAATTAAATCCGAATTATTATCCAAAAGTAATCCAAACCACTCCGTTCCTGTAAGCGACACATCTCCAAACTCAGTTCCAATTGCTGTTATGTCATTTTATATTACATATAAACGGGTCGTTTGTTTGCGATCTCCAGTCATGACAGGGTTTGCGCTTATCCTATCCTTCATTCGAGGTGATGTCGTATGGCTGACATTCAAGTACAACCCGCCGTGCAGGCGGCAGCCGGCAAAAAACGCAAGGCGTTGAAGTGGAATCGGATCTACCGGAACTGGCAGCTCTATTTGCTGATTTCCCCGGTGATCGCTTATTACATCCTGTTCCAATATGTTCCGATGTACGGCATCCAAATCGCCTTCAAGGATTTTATTGCGACCAAAGGCATTTGGGGCAGCCCATGGGTCGGTTTTGACCACTTTGAGCGTTTCTTTCACAGCTACTTTTTCTGGCGGCTGATGAAAAATACGCTGGGTATCGGCCTGTACAGCCTGGCCGTCGGTTTTCCGATCCCGATCATCCTCGCTCTCCTGATGAACGAGGTAAGGGCCGAGAAATTCAAAAAATTTGTACAGACCGTTACCTATGCGCCGCATTTCCTGTCTACCGTCGTCGTCGTCGGCATGATGATGATTTTTCTATCGCCACGCTACGGGATGGTCAACCATGCCATTCAGCTGTTCGGGGGCCAGCCGATCAATTTCATGACCGAGCCCGCCTGGTTCAAATCGCTGTATGTGCTCTCCGACGTATGGCAGACGATGGGCTGGAGCTCGATCATTTATTTGGCCGCCCTGGCCGGAATTGACAACCAGCTGCATGAAGCGGCCCGCGTCGATGGTGCCACCCGGCTCCAGCGGATCTGGCACATCAACATCCCCGGCATTATGCCGACGATCGTCATCCTGCTCATTTTGAACATCGGCAGCATCATGGGCGTCGGGTTTGAGAAGGTGCTGCTGATGCAGAACAATCTGAATCTGGAGTCCTCCGACATCATCGCCACCTATGTGTACCGCAGCGGGATCCAGAACGCCGAATACAGCTTTTCTGCCGCGATCGGTTTGTTCAATTCCGTCATCAACTTCGTGCTGCTGGTCGTCGTGAATCAGATTTCCCGGCGCATCAGCGAGACAAGTCTATGGTAGGGGAGGCATGAGGCATGCTTATCGAATCCAAGGGAGACCGCATTTTTAACATCATTAACTACTTCGTTCTGATTCTGGTTACGCTGGTGGTGCTGTACCCGCTCGTGTTTGTGCTCAGCGCTTCGTTCAGCGACCCGCAGACGGTGCTGCGCGGCGAAATGCTGCTGTGGCCCAAGGGCATTAACCTGAACTCATACGAGAAAATTTTTCAGAACAAAGACATCATCAGCGGCTTTACCAACACGCTTATTTACACGACGCTGGGGACGGCGATCAATCTCGTCATGACGATTTTGGCTGCCTATCCGTTGTCCCGCCGAGACTTTGTGGGAAGAAACGGCATTATGGCGCTGCTGGTGTTCACGATGTTTTTCAGCGGCGGCCTGATCCCTACATACCTGCTGATCAAAAACCTCGGCATGCTGAACACCCTCTGGGTCATGATCATTCCGAACGCCGTCTCCATTTGGAACATCATCATTATGCGGACCTTCTTCCAGCAGTCCATCCCGCATGAGCTGCAGGAGGCGGCGACGATCGACGGCTGCTCCAACATTCAGATTCTGACGCGCATTATACTGCCGCTCTCGATGCCGATCATCGCGGTCACGATCTTGTTTTATGCGGTCGGCCATTGGAATGCGTTTTTTAACGCGCTGCTCTACCTGACGGACAAGGACAAGTTCCCGCTGCAGCTGGTGCTCCGCGAAATTTTGATCCAGGGTCAGACGAACGACATGGTCAAAATGTCGACCGAATCGGCGATCAAGCAGCAGCGCGAGGTGGAAGGCATCAAATACGCCGTGCTTGTGGTGGCCAACATTCCGGTGCTCGTGCTGTACCCGTTCCTGCAGCGTTATTTTGTCAAAGGTGTCATGATCGGAGCCATCAAAGGATAATTCCTTGCATGGATAAATGATGGAATCGTGGTTGGAATCAGATCAAAGGGAGGAATCTTGGATGAAGCTGAAGCAATGGGGGAGTCTGCTGCTGACCTGCGTGCTGACGGTATCGCTGGCGGCGGGCTGCAGCTCGGGGGATAAGGAAGGCGGCGCAGCCGCGGAAACGAAGGGCGGGGGACAGGTTAATGAGGCCGGGATGCCGATCGTAACCGACAAGCTGACTGTGACCGCTTTTGCGGGCAAGTTTTTCGCCAATGCCGACTGGAACAACATCAAGCTGTGGCAGGAATACGAGAAAATGACCAACGTCCATGTCCAGTGGGACACGGTCCAGAAGGACAATCTGGCCGAGAAGCGCAATCTGCTGCTGGCCGGCGGCGATTACCCGGAAATGTTCTACGCTTCCGCGTTTCCCCGGGCCGACCTGCTCAAATACGGCAAACAGGGCGCATTTCTTCCGCTGAACGACCTGATCGACAAATACGCGCCCAACTTTAAGGCGCTGATGGAGAAGTACCCGATCATCGAAAAAGGCATCACGATGCCGGACGGCAACATTTACGGTCTGCCGACGCTGTACGATCCGGAATTCAAGTCCGTGCTGTACGGGACGCCATGGGTGAAAAGCGAGTGGCTCACCAAGCTGGGCTTGAAGGAGCCGCAGACGCTGGATGAATTTTATAACATGCTGAAGGCGTTTAAGGAGAATGATCCGAACGGTAACGGACAGAAGGACGAAATCGCATGGGGTGCGGTCGGAGCGGCTGGCCTGGTCAATTACCTGCGCGGCTCTTTCGGCCTGAACAACCACGGAACGTCAAATATTTATGTCGATACCGATCCGCAAAGCGGCAAAGTCCGATTTATCCCGACCGATCCGCGCTACAAAGAGCTGCTTCAGTATGTCAACAAGCTCTACAAGGACGGGCTGCTGGAACAGGACATCATGTCTGTCAAGAGCACCGAAGTCGATGCGAAAGGGATGGAAGGGCTGATCGGGGTTGTGGATAATGTCGACCCGGTGGCGATTTACAACCAGAATGGCTATGTCGGGCTGCCGGTGCTCAAGGGGCCGCATGGCGACCAAATGTTCAGCGCGACCGGATCGCCGCTCGGAAACATCGGGATGTTTGTACTGACCGATAAAGCGAAAAATCCCGAGGCGTTGATGCGCTGGATGGACTATTTTTACGGCGACGAAGGCATCAAGATGTTCTTCATGGGCTGGAAAGATGAGACCTATAAAGAAAACGCAGATGGCAGCGTGGATTACGTGGACGACATCAAAAACAACCCGAACGGCCTGAATCTGGACCAGGCGGTAGGGCAGTACCTGATTTGGCCAGGCGGCTATTATCCCGGCTTTGTTACCCAGAAATATTTCAAAGGAGCCGAAGGGCTGCCGACGTCCGTGGACAATGCCAAAAAAGCGGAGCCGCATGTCGTGCCGCAGGATCAAATCTGGCCGCCGTTCAACTTCACCGCCGAGGAGCAGGCCGACCTGACGGGCATCCAGACGGATATTACGACCTACGTCGACGAAATGCGCGACAAATTCATATCCGGCAACGCCTCCTTTGACGAGTGGGATGCGTACGTGTCCACGCTGCAAAAAATGGGCCTTGACCGCTACATCGCCATCTATCAGTCGGCGGCGGACCGTTATTCCAAATAATTGCAATGTATAGGTTGAACTAAAGAATACGATGCAGGCAAGGGAGTAAAATGATCCCGAAGAAGCGAAGCGATCGCCAATCAAGTAATCCGAAAACTAAAGTGATCGTAGGGACATTTTACGTACTTGCTCCATCATCCAGTTCAATTGTTCAACTGATATAGTGACTTCAAAGGAGCGAACAAAATATGACGCAACTGAAAGCGATTCTGATCGGCGCTGGCGCCCGCGGAGCCGGAGGTTATGCCCCATACGCGCTGGACTATCCGCATGAGCTGGAATTCGTGGCCGTGGCCGAGGCGGATCCGGTGCGGCGGCTCCGTTTTGCCGAGAAGCACGGCATTGACCCGGAGCGGTGCTTCGAATCCTGGGAGCCGCTGCTCGCCGCGGAGCGGATGGCGGACATCGCCGTCATCTGCACGCAGGACCGGATGCATTACGGCCCGACCATGCAGGCATTGAGGCAAAAGTATCACGTCCTGCTGGAAAAGCCGATGTCCCCGGATCCGGGCGAATGCCTGGATATGGAGCAGGCGGCCAGGGACCATGACCGGCTGCTGACGATCTGCCATGTACTGCGGTACACGCCGTTCTGGAGCACGATCAAGCGGGTGATCGACAGCGGGGCGATCGGCGAAATCGCTTCGATCCAGCTGAACGAGAACGTGGGCTACTGGCATATCGCCCACAGCTTCGTCCGCGGCAACTGGAATCACTCGGACAAGGCCAGCCCGATGATTCTGGCCAAATCATGCCACGACATGGATGTGCTGTCATGGCTTATGGATAAGCAATGCATGCGGGTGAGCTCGTACGGCTCGCTGATGCACTTCCATGAAGGCCGCGCGCCGGAAGGCTCGGCGGACCGCTGCCTGGACTGCGCCGTCGAGCCGGACTGCCCGTATTCGGCGCCGAGGTTCTACCTCAGCGACCAATACAAAGGCTGGGCCGGACATTTCACGCCGGAGTTGACGAAGGCGAGCATCATCCAGGGCCTGCGCGAGACGGACTACGGCCGCTGCGTCTACCGCAGCGACAACAACGTCGTTGACCACCAGGTGGTCAACATGGAATTTGAAGGCGGAGCTACGGCGATGTTCAGCATGTGCGGCTTTACCTTTGAACAAGAGCGCCGGATTCAGATCATGGGTACGCGCGGAGAGCTTCGCGGCGAGGAAGGGAAGGTCACCGTCTTCGATTTTCTGACCCATCAGCAGACGGAAATCGCCATCCCGTCCCAGGCGAGCGGCCACGGCGGCGGGGACAGCGGCATCGTCCGCAGCTTCCTCAAGGAAGTCCGCGGCTACAACGGCCAGGAAAGCCTGACGTCGGCAAGCGCATCGGTGCGCAGCCATCTGATGGCGTTTGCGGCAGAGGAATCGCGGCTTCATCAAGGAAAATCGATCGATTTGAATGAATTTGCAAAAGCATGGACGACCAGGAAGCAAACGGCCGAGCAGCCGAAATAGGGCGATGAAGCAAGCGGGGGGAAACAAGACGTCGCTGTCCTGTTTTTCAGTTGAACGGCACGCCCAGAAAACAACTAAACTCCGATACCTCGGGTTTAGTTGTTTTTCATTTCCGCTGTTCATCAGCCCGGCAGGTGCTTTGCCCCGTAAAAAATCCAAAATATTTTTGTCCTCAGTGGATGTACAAATCGAATAAAAGGTGATACATTAAAAATTAAATAAATCCTTTAATGACAAGGGATATACCGGATTTTAAATGTCTACTATGAGAGGACATATGTATATTGAGGAGGGATTGATATGGCAAGTCAGGCATTGGACTTGTTTCTAAGCACGAACATTGAGGATCTGAAAGCCAAGGGATTGTATAACGTGATTGATACGGTGCAGGGACCGAACGGCCCGGTGATCCAAATTGACGGAAAGTCCTTGATTAACCTTTCCTCCAACAACTACCTGGGTCTCGCCACCGATTCCCGGCTGGTCGACGCGGCGGTGCAGGCAGCCAAGACGCACGGTGCGGGTGCCGGCGCCGTCAGAACGATCAACGGAACGCTGGATTTGCATAACCAGCTGGAGGAGAAGCTGGCCGGGTTCAAGCACACGGAAGCTGTCATCGTGTACCAATCGGGCTTTAACTGCAACATGGCCGCCATTTCTGCGGTAATGGACGCAAACGACGCCATCTTGTCCGATGAGTTGAACCACGCTTCCATTATCGACGGCTGCCGTCTTTCGAAGGCGAAAGTGATCCGCTACAAGCATTCGGACATGGAAGATCTGAGAAGCCAGGCGAAAGCAGCCAAGGAATCCGGCTTGTACAACAAAATTATGGTGATCACGGACGGCGTGTTCTCGATGGACGGCGATATCGCCAAGCTGCCGGAAATCGTAAAGATTGCCGAGGAATTCGACCTCATTACGTATGTTGACGATGCTCACGGCTCCGGCGTTTTGGGCGAAGGAGCGGGAACCGTCAAGCATTTCGGCCTGTCCGACCGGATCGATTTTCAAATTGGTACATTATCGAAGGCGATTGGCGTTGTAGGGGGCTATGTCGCCGGTTCGAAGCAGCTGATCGAGTGGCTGAAGCTGAGAAGCCGTCCGTTCCTGTTCTCGACCTCCCAGCCTCCTGCGGTCATTGCGGCCTGCATCGCGGCGGTGGACATTCTGATGAACGACAAGGAGCTTATCGACAAGCTGTGGGAGAACGGCCGTTTCCTGAAAGACGGTCTGCGCGCGCTCGGTTATGACATCGGGCACAGCGAAACGCCGATCACCCCTTGCATCATCGGGGACGAAGTGAAGACGCAGCAGTTCAGCAAGCGGCTGATTGAGGAAGGCGTCTATGCGAAATCGATCGTATTCCCTACGGTGCCGAAGGGAACGGGCCGGATCCGCAACATGCCGACAGCCGCTCATACGAAGGAAATGCTGGAGCAGGTCATCGGTGTATACGAAAAGGTCGGCAAGGAAATGAACCTGATCGGGTAAATTTTTTAGTGAATTTTCCAAGGAGGAATGACGCGTGAAAAGGATTCTGGTGACAGGGGCGCTTGGGCAAATCGGCTCCGAGCTGGTTGCCAAGCTGCGTGAAATATACGGCAACGACGCGGTCGTTGCGACAGATCTGCGTTCATCCGCCCACGAAATTACCCGGACGGGTCCTTTCGAGCTGCTGGACGTAACCAATGACAAGGCGATGCATGAAATTGCCAAGCGATATCAGGTCGATACGATCATTCATTTGGCGGCGCTGCTGTCGGCAACAGCCGAAGAGAAGCCGCTCCTGGCTTGGAATCTGAACATGGGCGGGCTGATGAATGCGCTGGAGGTGGCCAGAGAGATGAAATGCCAGTTCTTTACGCCAAGCTCCATCGGGGCGTTCGGGCCGTCGACGCCGAAGGACAACACGCCGCAGGACACGATTCAGCGCCCCAACACGATGTACGGTGTGAATAAGGTGTCCGGTGAGCTGCTGTGCGATTACTATTTCCATAAATATGGGCTGGATACGCGTGGCCTCCGTTTTCCCGGGCTGATTTCCTATGTGACGCCTCCCGGCGGAGGGACGACGGATTATGCGGTGGAGATTTATTATGCGGCCGTCACTCAAGGCAAGTACACGTCTTATATCGCCAAGGGCACCAACATGGATATGATGTACATGCCGGACGCCCTGACCGCCATCATTGATCTGATGGAAGCCGACTCGTCGCGGCTGACGCACCGCAATTCCTTTAACGTGACGGCCATGAGCGTAGATCCCGAAGCGATCGCCGCGGCGATCCGCAAAGAAATCCCAGGCTTCACGCTGGACTACAATGTCGATCCGAAGCGGCAGGCGATTGCGGACAGCTGGCCGCACTCCATCGACGCTTCGGCGGCGAAGGCCGAATGGGGATTCCGGGCGCGTTACGACCTGGACGCCATGACGAAGGATATGCTGGGCCATCTTGGCGGGAGACAACTGCTCCGTAAAGCTTGATTCAAGGGATACGAACATTCAATGAAGCTGGAAAGCTGTAACAAGGAAAAAAGCTGTACGCTCAAGGAAGGAATGCAATGGGATGCATGGACCTTGGGGGTGCGGCTTTTTTGGTTTTTTGGCGGAAAAAAGTAGGGATGATCTCCCTTCCACAGGCCGTTTTTTCGATATAATGGGTAAGAAAGCGTACAGGCGCAGCCAACACGAAGCATCATTGCAGCAGCTAGTATACAAGCGCCTAATCACACCTAATCAAAGGAGGCGAAGGCATGATATCATTTCCAAAACCGGATGTGGAGCAGTTTTTTCAGAGCTATGTCATCAGCAGCTTCGGCGTGAGCGCCGACGAGTCGAGGCTTGTGTTCAGCGCCAGCCTGAGCGGGAAATTCAATGTGTGGGCCATGGATTTGAAAGGGGATACATCGTATCCGTACCCGCTGACGTACAACGATCAAATGGCCAGCTTCGTTAAGCCGGACCCGGAGGGAAGGCATCTGCTGACGGCGTTTGACCGCGACGGCGACGAGAACTACCATTTCCATGCGCTGAAGTGGAACGGCGGACAGCCGCTGCCGCTGTTTCCTGAGAGTGCTCCGGATGAAAAGCATTACTTTGTCCATCTGTCCGAAGACGGCAACCGCCTGTATTACAGCACCTCCCGGGATAACCCGATGTTTCTGAATTCCCGGGTGTACCGCCTGGATACGGGAGTGGACCGGCTGCTCCTGCAGGGCGAAGAAACGACGACCAGCCTTACAGCCGTCAGCCCGGATGAGCAGACTTTCGCATACACCAAGAGCTACGCCAATACATACAACGTCAGTTATTTACGCCGGGTAGGGGACGAGGCGGATCAGTGCCTGACGCCGGATCCCGGGCGGGTCCATAATGCCGGTGAGGTTCATTTTCTAAATGATGGGGAGGTGGTCTTTGCCACTGATTATGATGCTGAATTTGCTTATTTGGCTTCCTTCGATCCGGCAACCGGCACGTTTGAACAACGGCTGCACATCGAGCGGGAAAGTGTGGAGCTGATCCGTCTGCACCGGGAATCGCGGACGGCGTATCTGGTGACGGACCGCGGGGTCGAGGACCGGCTGTACGCGTATGCGCTGGACACCGGCGAGCTGACGCCGATTCCGCTGCCCGCCGATATCGTGCACCAGCTGACCGTAACCCGGTCAGGGAACCTGTACGTGCTTGCACGCGGCGCTGTCAAGCCGCTGAATGTGTACCGTTACGCGGACGGACAGTGGACAATGCTGACGAAAAACGTGCTGACGGGACTGACCGAGGAGGATTTGTCCGCGCCCGAAGTGGTGTCCTATTCCTCTTTTGACGGGATGAAGATGGAGGCGCTCTTGTACCGGGCGAAGGAGGACGCCGCCAACGGGTATACGGTATTCTGGCCGCACGGCGGGCCGCAGGCCGCAGAGCGCAAGCAGTTCCGGTCGATGTTCCAATATATCATCGCGCAGGGCTACAACATTTTCTGCCCGAACTTCCGCGGCAGCACAGGCTACGGCAGCTCTTTTGTGAAGCTGGTGGAGCAGGACTGGGGCGAAGGGCCGCGCAAGGACTGCCTGGCAGGGATGGAGTGGCTGTTCGAGCAAGGTATTTCCTCAAGGGATAAGCTGTTCGTGGTCGGCGGCAGCTACGGCGGATATATGACCCTGCTCTTGGCCGGGCGCAATCCCGAGTATTTCCGGGCGGCCGTGGATATTTTCGGCGTAAGCAATCTGTTTACGTTCTACCATTCCGTGCCGGACCACTGGAAGTCGATCATGGAGCGCTGGCTCGGCGATCCGGAACGCGACCGCGAACGGTTCGTCAAGGATTCGCCGATAACGTATCTGGATCAGATGGTCAACCCGATGCTGATCATTCAAGGGGCCAACGATCCGCGGGTGGTCAAGGCGGAGTCAGACCAGATCGTGGAAGCGCTCCAGGCCAAGGGCCGCGACGTTGAGTATATTGTGTTCGAAGACGAGGGTCATGGCATGACCAAAAAGGCCAACGAAAAAATCGCGTACACCCGCATGGTGGAGTTCATGAACCGCTGCCAGTAGCGAGTGGAAGGGCTTTTGTAAGCCCGCGCGAAGGCGGCGATTTTATCCAACTTAGGGCCGGCCGTGAAGCCGGGAGAGGAGACAGAGGAATGTCGGAACGAACAGAACATGCTGGCAGGGAAGAGCGGCTGTATTGGCTTCATCATTTGGAACGCTGGGCGCGTCCGGTGCTGACGCGGCTTGCGGAGGGAAGGCTGCGCGCAGAGATGCCGGTGGAGAGCAGCGGGGAAGGCCGGGAGGCTTACACCCATCTGGAGGCATTCGGCCGCCTGCTGGACGGCATCGCCCCTTGGCTCGGAGCGGAGGGTGGAAGCGCGGAGGAGCAGCGGCTGCGCACAGAGCTGCTGGGGCTGACGCATCAAGCGCTGGAGCAGGCCAGCGACCCGGCCTCCCCGGACGTGCTGAATTTTGGCGAAGGGCATCAGCCCATCGTGGACACGGCCTTCTTGTGCCAAGCTTTTCTCCGTGCGCCCCATGTTTTATGGGATCCGTTAACGGACGAGCAGAAGCAAAGATGGCTATCCACCTGGAAGCTGACCCGCACGCGCAAGCCGTTCTTCAACAACTGGCTGCTGTTCTCTGCGGTCATCGAGACGGCTCTGGCCCGGTTTGGCGACCGGGACTGGGATCCGATGCGGATCGATTACGCCTTGAAGCAGCTGGAACAGTGGTACGCCGGTGACGGAGTGTACGGCGACGGGCCGGAGTACCACGCCGACTACTACAACAGCTTCGTCATCCACCCGATGCTGCTGGACGTGCTGGATCACGCCGGCGCGCTGCAGCCGGACTGGGAGGCGCACAAGGGACCGGCGCTCGTCCGGGCGCAGCGGTACGCGGAGCAGCTGGAGCGCATGATCGCCCCGGACGGCAGCTTTCCGGTGGTCGGCCGGTCCATCAGCTACCGGACGGGCGCCTTCCATCTGTTGGCCCAATTGGCCTGGCAGCAGCGGCTGCCGGAAGGGCTGGACGCGGCGCAGGTGCGCGGCGCGCTGACGGCCGTCATGAAGCGCTGCTTCGGGCCAGCCGGGACGTACGACGCCGAAGGCTGGCTGCGCATTGGCCTCAGCGGTCATCAGCCGGAGCTGGGCGAGGGTTATATTTCTACGGGCAGCTTGTATCTATGCGCGACCGTCCTGCTGCCTCTCGCGCTGCCGGAGAACGATCCGTTCTGGCAGGGCGAAGCCGAGTGGACGTCCAAGCGGATTTGGAGCGGCGGGCATGGCCGAATCGACCATGCGCTTGGACATTAAGCACCGGATGGTGGAACCGGGGGTGTCACAAACCAAGAGGCTGTCCCCCAGGCTACTTCGGCCTGGCGGGGACAGCCTCTTGTCCGTCATCGTACCATGGGTTCAGGTGCACCATGACGTCGGCCACCTGCTTCATGCGCTCCATGATCGTTTTTTTTACTTCCCGGCTGACGTCATGCCCTTCCTGTACGGTGAGATGGTTGGGGACGCTGACTTTGACGTCGACGATGATGGCGTTGCCGAGCTCTCGGGCCCGAATGCTGTCGACGCGCTTTACGTTGGGTACGGAGTAGATGATCGAGCTTAGCATGGCGAGCTGCTCGTTCGTGATGTTTTTGTCCATCAGAATGTCGACGGACTCCCGTCCCATTTTGTACCCGAGCCGGATCACCAGGTACGATACGATAATCCCGGCGACCGGGTCGCCGTATTCCGTATAGGGGATATGATAGGCTTCGCCAATCAGCGAAATGCCGATCCCGATGGACGCGGCTGCGGAAGCGTAGACGTCCGCGATATGGTCGTAGGCCGTGGCAATCAGGCTGCGGCTGTTCTCAGCCTTGCCGATCCGGATGCAGTACATGTACAGGATCTGCTTCCAGATCAGGGAAACCAGCGCGGCCGCAAGAGCGATCCAACTGGCTTCGGCCGGAGGAACGAACAGCGATTCGATTGATTTATACACCATCAGCAGCGCCGCCATGACGAGAATGATCGCCACGATGCCCGATGCGATCGCTTCGGCTTTCCCATGCCCGTAGGGATGATCTTCATCCGCCGGCTTGCGGGATACCATGGCCGAGGTAAGTGCCGCGATCGTCGCCACGACATCGCCTGCATTATGAATCCCGTCGGCTACGAGAACCTTACTGCCGAATAACAGCCCGACGATGATTTTGAGAAGGGTCAGCAAGACGTTGCTGATGAGGCTGACCCATACCGCCAATATTGATTTGCTGGCCACGGACTCCAGTCTCCTCGCTCCATTCTTGGGTTTATTTCTTTTTATATAACCAAAAATAAACATTTCTTATTACGCCAAAACATGCATCGCGGACAAAGATAACCCCCGCATGACACGACAATATCGCGCCTCGGGAGTCCTCCGAGTTAAAAGTATTCGGAAAAAGGTGGAATCGTATACATCATATTCCCACTTTCCGGCTCAAGCAACAGAACAAAAGCCTCCCGTGACATTTGTCTTCTCCGCACAAAATGAGGTGCAGGAGGCTGACAAATAACAGGAGGCTTATGCCGGTTATGAGGCCTAAATTGTCGCTGCTTGGTTGATGAAACAGAAGCTTTTCCGGTACAAGGCTGGATCGTCTAACGGCGGAGGCTATTTAAACGGAAGTTTAAAGGATTTCCTGTAGAGCGGATACAGCCACTTCACACCGCTTGGCGTCATCGAATCGGCGATCAGATGGGACAAGTACCCGGCGGTGGATACGAGCATGATCCCTTCCAGATTGAGGTATGCCTCCAGTCCGGAACTGATCCATGCCCAAAGCCAAACCGCCCAGACGGTATGGGTCATGCCGCGGTGCTTGAGCCAAGGGGCGATACCCACAAATGCACCCAGTCCGGACATCCAGACCATGGCGTTATGTATTCCGGCGTAAATCAATATGCAGCCAATCAGGCTAACGAGCACGTTACGAATCATGCCGTCTTTAATGATCAGTCCGAGCAGAAACAGAACGAGCGCCAAGATGGAATATTCGAGATAAAAGCTCCCCTTAGCGATATACAGGTACCCCAGGACGATCACGAGCAGCAGCCCGGACCAGTACAGCCATTCTCTGAGCCATTTCGAGAACCGGCCGAGGGTAGAACTGAGCATGCTGGGGCCGTCGAGGTCTGCGCTGAGCGCTGATAAGGCGGAAACCGCGATGTACATCGCCGCATGCTTCAGCGTAAACGGATAATGGGCTGCGGCGGCAGCACCGATCACTACGCCTATAGCGAGATGTGTCGAACCCTTCATTTCTCCTCCTCTGACTGACATCAGGATGATTGCAGGCAAACATATGTTTGCTATCGTATTATACACGTTTTGGTGTCACGTGTATATGCCTGTCAGAGAGGATAGGACTAAAGTTCGTGTAACCATCAGGTCCGTTAATCAGCCGGATTGGCTGTATCCGAATTTTCGTCCGCCGCGGCTGCCTCTGTTCGTCCAAGCAAATAATCTATGGAGACTTGAAAATAATCAGCCAGTTTCGACAGCGTATCAAAATCCGGTTTCCTGCGGTTCTTCTCATAGTGGGACAAGGCCGCCCGGCTGATCCCAAGGGTTATGGACAATGCCTCTTGAGTCAATTTCCTCTGCTCCCTGAGCTCTGATATTCGGTTGCCGTAATTCATTTCTTTCCCCCCCCCTTGGATACCCGGGTATGCGTGAGCATTTGGACCTGCTAAATAACGCTTGACATGATACAAAATGTATCGTAAATTAACAGTGTCGTCAATAGTGCAAGCTGTTTTTGAACCGATTTACCCAAAAAAACAGGTTCATTCTCCTCTTGGAAAGTCAATCTTTATTCATAGATTAAGCCAATACCAGGAATAAAGACGCAATTCGTCACCATCGGTTACACCAGGAAGCCGGAACCAGTGCATATTCTGTCGAGCTTCCATATTTAATGATACATAATGTTGCATTGTTTTTCAAAAATCAAAGGGATGGATGCTGATACGTATGATCGATACACACTGCCATATCCTGCCGGCTGTGGACGACGGGCCGAAAACGATCGATGGAGCACTTCGCTTGGCTGCGGCTGCAGTGGAAGAAGGGATTACGACGATCATCGCCACCCCGCACCACCGAGAGAGACATTATTTGAACTCCGCCAAAAAAATCAACCGCCGCGTGAAGCTGTTTAACGCCAAGCTCAAGCGCGTCGGGATCCCCCTGAAGGTGCTCCCTGGACAGGAGTACCACCTTACCGAACGTTATCCCACCGAATTCCGGCGCGGCCGGATCCAGACGCTTGCCGGCAGCCGCTATTTACTCGTAGAGCTTCCCTCCCGCAAGGTACCCGGGTATTTTACAGATTTTCTTGCCTTCATGAAACGGGCCGATATTCGGGTCGTCATTGCCCATCCGGAACGGAACTTGGGGATTATCGATCAGCCCGATCAAGTGGCGGGATGGATTCGGGACTTCGGCGTCCTGCTGCAGGTAACGACCCAATCTCTTGCCGGATTTTTTGGGGAATCGGTACAGAGCACAGCTGCGTACTTGTGCAAACACCGGTTGGTCCATTTGATAGGAACGGATGCGCACAACACGGTCCGGCGGAAATTTTACGCACAGGAAGGGCTCGGCATCATCGACAAGCTGTGTGGAGCAGGCTTTCGGAAGAGCCTGGAGGACCATGCGGTGCAGCTCATCAGCGGAAAGGAGATCGGAACGTTTCATCAACCCACCGTCTAGAGCGGAGGCAACCATTCGATGAAATTGGGGGGAAGGATTATGGAATTCAAGCTGCTGCTGCAAATGTTAAGAAAGCGTCTTTGGCTGATCGTATTGGTGGTGGTCTTGTGCTCGGCCGGCACCGGTGCCTACAGCATCTATGTCATGAAGCCGGTTTATGAAGCAAGCAGCACGATGATCGTCAATAAGTCCAATTTGGACAGCGAGGGAAAACCGACGCTCGATATTAATGAAATCAATTCTAACATTATGCTGATCAACTCCTATAAGGTCATTATCAGCTCCGCTTCCATCATGGAAAAGGTCGTCGCCCAGTACCCCGGTCTGCATGAGACCGCGCAGGACTTGATGGACCGGGTCGAGGTCGTTACGACCCAAAACTCGCAAATCATCGAATTGAAAATCCGCGATGCCTCCTACCAGCATGCCAAAGAGATCGTAAACGCCGTATCGCTCGTGTTCAAGCATGAAATCCCCAAAATCATGAAAGTGGACAATATTTCGATTCTGGACAGCACCTTGTCGACGAGTGCTCCCGATCCGGTCAGCCCGAATGTTGTCCTTAACATCGCCATCGCTTTTGCCGCATCGTTCATGATCATCGTTGGCGTGGTGCTGTTTATCGAGTACTTGGATGACACGATCAAGTCCGATGAGGACGTGGAGCGGTATCTTGAGCTTACGACCCTGGGCGCGATCCGGAAAATGAAAAAGCGGGACTTGCGAACGCGGGCGACCGCCCGATCCAAACAACAGGCAGGTGAAAAGTATGCGTCAGTCAGCCAATAGAAACAAGCTGATCATGAACGTCAACCGCAGGTCGTCGATCTCGGAAGGGTACCGCAACATTCGGACCAACATCCAATTTTCCGGCTGGAATCAAAAGCTGCAGGTGCTTGCCGTGACCTCGACCCAGGCAGGGGAAGGGAAATCGACGACGATCAGCAATCTGGCGGTTGCCTATGCCCAGGAAGGAAAAAACGTGCTGCTGATCGACGCCGATCTCAGGCACCCGTCGCTGCAGAGCATTTTTAACGTGCCGAACCGGCTTGGGCTCTCGAATCTTCTCGCCGAACAATGCGCGTTTGGTGATGTCGTGCAGACGACCGTGGTGGAGAACCTGTCGCTGGTCACCGCCGGACCGGTTCCTCCGAATCCGACGGAGCTGTTATCATCGGACCGGCTGCAGGAAGTGATCGACGGCTGGAAGCCCGTTTACGACATCATCCTCATCGACACGTCACCGGTGATGGCTGTCGCCGACGGCTTGATCGTCTCCTCCGTGTGCGACGGGGTGATCCTCGTTGTTCTATCGGGCAAGGTCAAGCGGGAGTACATTCAGAAAACGAAAGAGAAGCTGGAGCTTGCGAAGGCAACGATTCTCGGCGTCGTTCTGAATCAGAAAAAATACAGTAAGTCCGAGGCGAACCAGTACCGTTATTACGGTCATCAATAGTTTTTCGGGTATCAAGGAAACCGCGTGTTAATGAAGCATGTCTTTACAGGTCATGTCTACTGTACCTTTATCACGGGTAGGCACTCGATCATGCTGTGGGTATTCGGATACCTTAGACGTTTATCGTCGAAAGTGTGATGTGAGGTCGGGTTCAATGCCCGAGTAACGCTCATGCTTCGGATGGAAGCATGAGCTATGCTGCCTGCAGGCGGTATAGCTCATCCTTTCATCCTGATAAACAGAAGAAAACATAAAACCGAAGGATACAACATTATGAAGTTGGGGGTTTATTCAAGTGAAAAAAGTGAAAAAGGCCATTATACCGGCTGCCGGACTCGGTACCCGTTTCCTGCCGGCAACCAAAGCGATGCCCAAAGAAATGCTGCCGATCGTCGACAAGCCGACCATTCAATACATCGTGGAGGAAGCGATCGAGGCGGGAATCGAGGACATCATTATAGTCACCGGCAAGGGAAAACGGTCGATTGAGGATCATTTCGATTACTCCTTCGAGCTGGAGCTCAGCCTGCTGGAAAAAGGGAAGCTGGACGTGCTTGAGATGGTTCGGCGTTCGTCAGCCGTAGAGATCCATTATATCCGGCAAAAGGAAGCCAAAGGCCTCGGCCATGCCATATGGTGCGCGCGGAATTTTATCGGTGACGAGCCCTTCGCGGTGCTTCTCGGAGATGATATCGTCCGCGCGGAAGCGCCCTGCATCGGACAGCTCGTCCGCCAGTACGAAAAGCACGGCTGCTCCGTCGTCGGCGTCGGGCAGGTGCCATCCGAGCACACATCGCGGTATGGCATCATCGACCCGAGTGCGATTCACGACACGGACAAACGGACCTTTGAGCTGCGGAAAGTGGTGGAAAAGCCCGCTCCGGGAGAGGCGCCGTCGAATTTGGCCATTATGGGCCGTTATGTGCTCACCCCGGAAATATTCAGCCTGCTGGAACACCAGGAAGCCGGGTATGGCGGGGAGATCCAGCTTACAGATGCCATCCAGCAGCTGATTGTCAAGCATCGCTGTCTGGCCTATGAATTCGAAGGGGAGCGCTTCGACGTCGGCGAGAAGCTCGGGTACATTCTGACCACCATTCAGTTTGCGCTTCGCCAGGGAGAACTTCGGACACCCCTCTTAAGGGAACTGGACCGGATTCTGCAAATCGATAACGTGGAGCCGAAGATTTGACCGGGATCAGCGTGACTGATCAGCCGTATGAGCGGTGAAAGAAAGGTCATTACCATTTGAAATGAAGGCAGGGGCGGACTTATGGTCAAAAAAATTTGCGTCGTGGGGCTGGGTTATATCGGACTGCCAACAGCCAGTCTGCTTGCGATTAAAGGCTTTGAAGTGCATGGCGTGGACACGAACCGACATGCGGTCGAGCTGATTAACCAGGGCGAAGTTCATATTGTGGAACCGGATTTGGACATTATGGTCAAGGCGGCCGTCCAGAGCGGACAGCTGCATGTCTCGGAAGAACCGGAGGAGGCAGATGTATTTATTCTGGCCGTTCCAACCCCTTTCGAGGAGAACCAGAAGCCGGATTTGTCTTACGTCAGACAGGCGGCTGCTTCCGTGGCTCCTTTCCTCCGGCCGGGCAACATCGTTATCCTGGAATCTACGAGTCCGGTGGGGACGACCGAGATGGTTGCACGCTCGATTTTGGACGCCCGGACCGACCTGACCGTGTCCGGATCACCGCAGCAGGCCGCCCGGCGGATCTATGTCGCCCATTGCCCCGAGAGGGTGATGCCCGGGCAAATCCTCCGCGAGCTCGTGGAAAACGACCGGATTATCGGGGGGATCGATATCGAGTCGACCCAGCGAACCGTGGCCTTTTACAAGCAGTTCGTCAGCGGGAAAATCCTTGAAACCAACGCCAAAACGGCGGAGATGGCCAAGCTGACCGAAAATTCCTTCCGCGATGTCAACATCGCTTTTGCGAACGAGCTGTCTCTCATCTGTGACCAGCTGGACATCAACGTGTGGGAATTGATCCGGCTGGCAAACCACCATCCCAGAGTGAACATTCTTCAGCCAGGACCGGGCGTGGGAGGACACTGCATCGCGGTCGATCCGTGGTTTATCGTCCATGCGGCGCCGGAACAGGCCAAGCTGATTCATACCGCTAGAATCGTTAACGACTATAAGCCCGGTTACGTGGTGAATAAGGTGACGGAGCGGGCCAAACGGTTGAAGTCGCCCGTCATTGCCTGCCTGGGACTTTCTTTTAAGGCGAACATCGACGACCTGAGGGAAAGCCCCGCGCTTGCAATCGTGGAGCATTTGGCGAAGGCCCGGATCGGGGACATTTATGCCGTGGAGCCGCATATCCAGCTTCTGCCGGCCTCGCTTGCGGAAGCCGGGGTTCAGCTGCTTGAAACGGTGGAGGCGGTCCGCAAGGCGGATATTGTGCTGCTGCTCGTGAATCACGACGCTTTCTCCCATATGGACCGCAACCTGCTTCAGGAAAAAATCGTGATCGATACAAGGGGCTTCTTCAGCGAATCGCCCCGGGAACGGGTCGGGGTGCATTGATGTCCACGCTGATGATGAAAGTAAAAAAGCTGCGCAGGATGCCGCTGCATGCGGCGGCGGCCAAGGTCGCGGAAAAAGCGCTTGATGAAACGCGCACCGCCTATCTCAGCATCCGACACAGGCTGGCTCCGGCCGTGCTGAAGCCGAGCCTGTTCAGCGGATTCCGAAGCCGCGGCCGCTTCCTGTTCGATCCGCAGGATAAGGAGCGGTATACGGAGCTGCTGCGCGAAGGGCGGTCCGATACGGAGATTATCCGGCAGGCGGACCGGATCTGCGTCCACGAGTTCGATTTGCTGGGATCGGGTCCCGTGACCCTCGGAGAGCGGCTTCCCTGGCACGAAGACTTCAAGACGGGATTCCGCTGGGAGCCCCGGTATTATAAACGAATCCGAACGGTCGATTTATCGAACCGGGCTGACGTGAAGGTTCCCTGGGAGCTTTCGCGTTTTCAGCATGTCTTTACGCTGGGGAAAGCTTATTGGCTGACAGGCAGAGAGGCGTATGCGCTAGAATTTCAAGCCCAGCTGGATGACTGGATCCAGGAGAATCCACCCGAAATGTCGGTAAACTGGACCTGCGCGATGGATGTGGCGATCCGTGCCGTCAACTGGATTGCGGGCATTTATTTTTTCCGGGACAGCCCTTCGCTGCCCGAAGCGTTCTGGGACCGGCTTCATGCGTCGCTGTACAGGCACGGCGGTTTTATTATGGATAATTTGGAAAACACGGGCGAGCATACGGGAAACCACTATTTGTCCAATCTCGCCGGACTGATCGGATTGGGCCTTTATTTTGGGGATATAGAGGTGCGAGGCAAAGGAATAAGCGGCTCAAGCCCCAAAGAGTGGCTCGCTTACGGCATACGGGAAACCGAGCGGGAAATGTTCGTGCAGGTGAACGTGGACGGATCGAACTACGAGGCTTCCACTTCCTATCACCGGCTCGTCGCCGAGCTGTTTGTCCTGTCTGCGGTCTGGTGCCGCGGCAACGGGATTGAATTCACGCCGGAATACATGAAGCGGCTCGAGAAGATGCACGAGTTCTTGCTGGACCTCGTGAAGCAGGATGGGCGAACGCCGGTCGTCGGCGACGCGGACGACGGACGCGTGATGATCGCGGCCGGTTACGGCCGGTGGGCGCCGGCGGATTGCCGCCATATGCTGGCCGTGGCCGGCGAGCTGTTCGACCGCGACGATTTCCGCGCCGCCGGACGCCTGCACCGTGAGGAAGCGATGTGGATTGCCGGGTTGTCCACGCTCCGGCCATATGCAGCGCCTGAAAGAGCGCCCTCGAACCGGCCTTGCGCAGCGTATCCGGACGGCGGGTATTATGTGCTGCGCAGCAGCCTGGCGTACTGCCTGGTGCGCTGCGGCGAGCTGTCTTTCCGCGGCCATGGGGCCCACAGCCATAACGACCAGCTGAGCTTTGAGCTTCAGGTGTCCGGCCAGGACATCTTTGTCGATCCGGGTGCCTATATTTACTCTGCCGATTACCGGCTGCGCAACCTGTTCCGCAGTACGGGTATGCACAACACCGTTCAAGTGGGCGGGCATGAGCAAAACGATTTTGATGAACACGAGCTGTTTCTGATGCGGGAGCAGACATTCGCGCGCTGTGATGCGTTCAGGGAAGGCTTTTTCGCAGGCAGTCATTCAGGTTATGCCGGCAAGTGCAGCGTCATCCATCGGCGCGTGTTTGAATTTCATGAGGGAGAACTGACGCTGTCCGACCGTCTGGATCCGGTGTCACCAGGAGCGGAAGAGATCCGGGAATTTACGGCTTCATTCATGCTGGCACCGGGTGCCGCTGCAGCCCAAACGGATGGCATCGTCCTCATACGCCAAGCCGGAGTAACGATACATATGAGTTTTGAGGGGGCGTCCGCCATCCAGCTGGAAGATTCCTGGGTTTCGAAACGATATGGCGTGCGGCGCGCAAGCCGGCTGATCCGGGTTCGAAGCAGTCATCCGGAAGGGCTTAGCACCCGCATCCGTTGGAAATAAAATCGCAGCAGATGCACATGTTGACTTCGTAATCAAACGCAGCAGCTCAAGTGAACGAGGTGATCCTTCCATGAAAGTCGTATTCATCGGTCCGCTTCCGCCTCCGCGCGGCGGCGTATCCGTCCATCTCAGCCGTCTGTCCGCCGTCATGGAGCAGCAGGGCATCGATTATGAGATATATAACGAAGCCAAGGGCGCGGCCCGCAGCCCGCACGTCCATCCTTTGAACCGGTACCGGCGGTTTCTGTTCAAGATCCCTTTTCTGAAGGGGGACATTCTTCATTTCCATACGATCGACCCACGGCTACGCAGTCTGCTTGGGCTGTATAAGCGGCTTGGCCAAAAAATCATCCTCACGGTTCACGGCGTCAATCTGGAGGATCAGATCCGGCATGCCGGTCCGCTGAGGCGGCGGATTCTTCTCCGCAGCCTGAAGAGCATCGACCTGATCATATGCGTCAATGAGGACACGACCCGGTTCCTGCGCGAACTGGGATTTCGTCATGACCGGGTCGTAACGATCCCGGCATATATTCACCCGCCGGAACGAGCAGAGGAGGCCAGAGCCATCCCTGCCGGGGTGTACACGTTTTTGGAAGAAGCGGATTTTGCGATTTGTGCTAACGGCTATGTGCGTTTTTACCGCGGGGAGGATTTGTACGGCTTCGATTTGTTGATCCAGCTGATGAAGGAACTGCGCGGACGCGGCAGGCGGATCCGGCTGCTGGTTGCGGTCATGGGGGTTTCCACGCAAACCGGGGAGGAACGAAGCCACTACATGAGGCTTCAACGGGAGCTCAACGAGTACGGCCTCAGCGGCGATGTCATGTTCTATGAAGTGGACGATACGGAGTTCTATCCGATTCTGAAGAAGAGCCACTTATTCATCCGGCCGACGAACACGGACGGTTACGGCATGTCCATTGCGGAGTCGCTGCACGGGCGCATTCCTTGCGCGGCGAGCGAAGTATGCAGGCGGCCGGAGGGGACGGTTCTGTTCCGCTCCCGGGACTTGGCGGACCTTGCCGCCAAAGTGAGCGACATCATCGACCGCTATCCGCATTACAAGGATCAGCTGCAGGACCTTCAAGTCGAGGATTATGCGTCAGAGCTCATCCAGGTGTATTCCAGCATCGCAGGAAAGGAATCGCCGAGTGGCAAGCCGGCTGTGGAGGTCTATGGAAAATAAAAAATTTCTCTCCAACGGCGTCGCCTATTTCTGCTCCTCCCTGATGACCCAAATGGTGAACCTGATCCTCATCCCGCTGTACACCCGCAACTTAAGCCAGCAGCAGTACGGACAATATGACATCATTCTCAGCATTCAGCAGCTGCTGGCGCTCGGGATTACGCTGGGCGTATATTCAGGCATGGTCCGGTTTTACCATGAATACGACAACAAGCTGGAGCTGAGAAATACGGCGGTGAATTTTTCCCTGCTGTGGGGGCTGGCATTTATCCTCGTGGCATGGGCCGTAAATCCCTGGATCTATCCCCATGTGTTCGTTCAGCTCTCGGACTCCACCCATCTGTTTATTCCCTATGTCGTGATGAGCTCGGTGCTGGCCTGTCATAACTTGATCTATACCAGCTACTATACGATGCAGTTTAAGGCGCTGCTCGCCAGCAGCATCCAAATCGCCACCGTGGTGTTCACGCTGGTCTACGCGCTGTACTTTTTTCTGGTGCTGAAGATGGGGATTCTTGGTATTTTGCAGGCCCAGCTCTTCGGCCACTTGACGGTATTCGTCCTGCTTTTTCTCATTCATATCCGGCAGTACCGTTTCAGGCTGAGTATCCGGAAGCTGCGGATGATGCTCGGCTACGGCACGGGTTTGATGATCGGCGATGTCTCCGCATGGGTTCTGTCCCTCAGCGACCGTTTTCTGATCAAGGGCTTTCTGAACCTGTCTTCGGTAGCGGTGTATTCCATCGGATACAAAATCGGCATGCTGATCAATCCGGTGTTCATCAACCCGTTCATGTCCGTATTCACGCCGTTCAAATACGCAATGTACAAGGAAACGGCCGGACCGGAGCAGATCCGTAAAATGTTCAGGCTGTACAACTTCGTAGGCTGGCTGTGCGTGCTCGGGCTCTCGCTGTTTGCCAACATTGCCACGCAGCTGGTCGCCACCGAGGCATACCGGGATGCGAACTACATTATCCCGATCGTGGCGATTTCGTATTTTTTGGCGGGTGCGGCGGATTTCTATGCGCTGGGGCTCCATATCGCCAGAAAAATGAAGCTGTACTCGATCATTATCATTACGGCCGCCCTGATCAACGTCGGCTGCAACCTGGCGCTTATTCCGCTTCTTGGGCTGTACGGATCGGCCATATCCACCGTGATCGCTTATATGGCCTCGAATTATTTGTTTTACCGGTTTGGCACCAAGTATTATTCGATTGGGCTCGGCCTGCTGTTTCCGTACAAGTACTTGTCCGTTACCCTGCCGATTTACGGCATTTATTTCGTCTTGATGCAGGTCATCCATTCCGTGCTGCTGGAGATTCTGTTTAATGGAATTCTCTGCTGCGGCTTCGTTTACTTATGCCTGCTGTGCAAGCTGGTGACCCGGGCGGAGCTGGGCGGGATGATCCGGCAGGTGCTCAAGCAGAAGTCCAATATGTCCATGAAAGGAGTCCAATCCGAGCTATGAATACCCGAATTGTGACCGATATGGAGGGGTTTCAAAGCCTTCAGGAAGACTGGGAGCGGTTGGAGCTTCAGGATCCGGATGCGACCTATTACAGTACGTTTCAGTTCAATTATTTCTGGTGGAAAACCCACTCCAAGAACCCGGGCAAACGGCTTTTTATCGTGTGCTGCCTCCTGGACAACAGGGTGGTGGGGATCGCCCCGCTCATGATCCGCCGTGACCGCAGCAAGCTGTTCAGCTGCAGCACGCTTTGCTTTATCGGTCAGGGGGATTATTTCACCTTTTTGCTCGAAAGGGGTAGCGGAAGCGAGATCAAAATCCTGAAGGAGCTGTTCGGCGCTTTTCACGCCCATGACAGCCTCTGGGACAAATTCGAGCTGACCCATCTGACGCAGGAGTCGCAGCTGCTCCACTACCTGCTTCGCCATGAGCAGTATAACGAACATGTGCAGTACCTCACTTCCTGTCCGGTGATCCCGATCAGGGAGCATGAGACCTACGAGCGGCTGAGCCAAACAAAGGATTTTATCAAAATGAAAAAGACGCGGGATAAGCTCCGCAAACAGGTGAACTACCGGTTCAAGGTCGTCACCGGTGAGCAGAACGCGGAAATCTACGACCGGGTAGCCCGGGTTCACCGGCTGCTGAAGGAGTACCTGCAGACCGAAAAAGGCAGGTCCGAAAGGCGGAGCTTGTTTGAAAACGAGTACACTGACGAATTTCTCAGGCGTCTTTTCTGCAATAACGAGCAGGTGGTCGTCTTTATGCTTGAGGATGAACGCGGGGAGATTATCAACTACAGCATCTGCTATCTTTACAAGGATGTTCTGTACGATTGGAATTCGGGTTACGCCCCCGAATATTCGACTTTTCACGGCCTATCCAACGTGCTCATGATCGAAACGCTGGAGCATTTGTTCAAGGAGAAGCTCGGCAAGCGGCTCGACTGCGGGGCGGGCAGCTATGCCTGGAAGTTTAAATGGACCAGCCGGTTCAACGTAAACTATACGTTCAAGATGTGGAATCTGCTGAAAGCCAGGGGCCGGTTGTACCGGTTTTTGTCCGGATTCAAAACGATGCTTCAGACCGCCTTCATTATGACCGGAATGATCGAAATCATGCTGTAATGTCTACCGGCAGCCGAGCTGACTCAAGGATAAAGGAGTTTAACTGGAACCATGAGTATAAAAATTGTTACCGATACCGATGGATTCCTTAGCATTCAAGAGGATTGGGAGCGCTTGCAGGAGCTGGACGACGAATTGACCTACTACAGCACTTTTCAATATAACTACGCATGGTGGCTGACCTTTGGAGAGGACCGGAACAACAAGCTGTTCATTATTTGCTGCAGCCGGGACAACGAAATGGTCGGCATCGCTCCGCTTGTCATCCGTACGGTGGATAAAAAAATTGTGAAATGCCATGTGCTCGGCTTTATGGGCAAGGGCGATTATTTCAATTTCATCCTCCATTCCCAAAAGGGCAGTCCGGCTGCGATTATCAAGGAAATTTTCAAAGCCATCGAGGACCATTCCGACCTGTGGGACAAAATCGAATTGACGCACCTTGCAACCGACACATCGCTGCTTCACTTTTTACTGCGCCATGACAGGTACAATCCGAGCATCAAGTACCTCACCTCCTGTCCGAGCATCCGGATCGGCGGATGGGATACCGCAGCCGGGTGGGATACGAGCGGAATCAATGCCAAGGCGAAAAAGAAGCTGAGGAAGCTCCAGCAGGAGACCGATTATCAGTTCAAAATGGTGGACTGCCGGCAAAGCGGGGATATTTATGACCGGATCTCCAATGTTCACAAGCAGGAGAAGGCATATCTGCACGAGCAGAGGGGAAGGATCGACCGCAGAAGCCTGTTTGAAGACCAGAAGAATGAGGAGTTTTACAAGCGGGTATTTATGAACAACGACCAGGTCATTGCGTCCTTCCTCGAGCTTGAGGATTCGAACGTGATGATCGCCTACCAGCTGTTTTTTCTGCACAGGGGAAAGCTGTACGGCTGGAATACCGGGTATTCCCCCGATTATGCGAAATACGGCGTCTTCGACGTACTGATGCTGGAAACGATCCGCAGGCTGATCGAGCAGGGGCAGGTGACGGACATCGATCTGGGCGCCGGTTCGTACCCGTGGAAGTTCCGGTGGACCAATCAATTTACCGTCATGTATTCGCTGCAAATGTGGAACAATGACCGCCTTCACACGAGGCTGTACCGAATGCTGGTAAAGGGGAGGGGAATCTTGAAGTACCTGAACCGGAAAAACGCTGTGCATTCCTGATGCAGCAGGGTGAAGGAAAGGGATAAGGGGAAAAACGTCATGCACTTGGAGAAATGCAAATGGTTTAACGGCGCCAATTCGCCTGTTTTCTTTATGATCGATGATCTGGCCAATACGTGGGTGGACGTCAACCATAACGGAATTCCCGATCTGGAGGAGGATTGGGGATACTGCAAAAATGGAGAAAACTCATCCTTCCGGTACTTGAATGAGCAAATCCTGCGGCATTTTCCGCAGGTCAAGGTAACCTTCTTTGTTCCGGTAGGGGTCCGGGCCGGTATGTCCGATCATCCGGTGTGCAGGCAAACCTCCCGCCCGATCAACGCCGACGAGGAGAGCAGGGCTTTCTTCCGCGGCATTCACCGGCACCCGTGCTATGAACTCGCCTATCATGGTACGACCCATGGACGAACGGGACCGAATCCGGAGGATTTTGTACAGGAATGGGAGCTGTTCGAAAGCGCCGAAGAAGCATTGGAACGTACCTTGGAAGGGATATCGGTCTATGCCGATGCCGTCGGCGAAAGGCCGAAAGGCGGCAAATACTGCGGGTACGCCGGCAACGATTGCTCGGATGAAAGCATTGATCGGGCGGGGTTCATTTGGTGGTGCAGATACTGGAACCGGGGGGCGGGAGACCCTGCGATGAAACGGATCAGCGGCGGGGATTCAGATCCGCTCACCAACTACGATATTAAACGCTTTGGCGAAGGCGGCGTCATCGACATTCCATCGACGGTGGACGGAGGGCTGCTGAATGGGATTTACCGGCCGGAAGCTTCCTTGAAGGGGATGGCCAAACGGTTCTTAAAGACGCCGCTTCGCCGCTGGAAGCTCCGTGAGCTGGATTATTTGCTGGAGAACAGGCTGGTCATCGGGATTCAGGAGCATATTTCCCCCGCACGCGACGATGGGAAGAGGCAGTCCCCCAACATTTTTGACGACTGCGGCAGTCTGCAGGCGATCTTTCGTTATTTGGAGGGGAAAAACGTATGGTACTGCACCGGGTCGGAGCTTGCCGATTACGTGAACCTCCGGGATCACGTGCAGGTCGTGACTTATCCGGGTGAGGAAAGGATGTTTACTCTCGAACACGAATCCAGATACGGAAACGGCGGCATTCTCTCGCTGAAGCTGGACCCGTCTAATCCTGCAAGCATCCTGCTGCCCGACGGCACGGCAGTCCGGGTGACGGCCGGGATTGCGAACCTTCCGGTCATGAAAGGGGAATATTTCATTCGGGAAGGTGAAATCAGATGAAGCAGACGATGATCGTCATCTCGGATTATATCGAAGGCGCGCCGGTGGTCGCATCGGTCCGGTATGCCGGATTGATGAAGCATTTTATGGAACAATACCGCCTTATCGTCGTGAACGACCGGAAATGCGGTCCGGCGCCGAGCCGGTTTGCCGCTGTCAATTACAAATACGATACGCCCAGCAGTACCTTTACGCAGACGATGGTTGGCGGGGAGCCTTCCGGCCGGGGAATCAAGCAGCTTATTGAAGGTGTGCTCAGAAACAAATGGACGATCACGGCATGGAGGAACTATAAATACAGCTCCTATGTTTTCAGGCGCATGAACATCCGCCTCTTCCGCGAGCTGGACGCATGCCTGGAGCAGAACGAGGTATCAGCCGTATTTTTGACGATACCGGATGTGTACGGACTGTACATCATTGACCACATCAAACGCAAAGCGCCGGGAATTCCGGTAGTGCTCGAGATCAGGGACATCATCAACCATAACATCGGGGAAGGTCAGCCCCGTCAGGCCTACCGCAGGGCGGAGAGGATGATCCCCCGGCTGGCCGACGCAATCGTGGCCGTGTCCCAGGGGATCCGGCAGCATTATGAACTTGGGCAAGAACGGCCGTCTATACGGCTGATCCGCAACGGATACGACGAGGAACCGTTCCAAAACTGCGTATATCAACGTATTTCCGACAATATCCGCGAGCTGACCATGGCTCATATTGGCTCCATCTATAAAGGACGAAATATACATGCATTGATCGAGGGGCTGCAGCTGTTTCACGAGAGGACCAGCATACGGATCAAGCTTAAAGTTGCGGGGCTGCTTGACCAGCAGGCGGCCAGGGATCTATCCAATGTGAACATGACAGGTGACGGGGTTACGGTGGAGATCGTAGGAAGCGTCAGGCATGAGGCGTCGTCGTCTCTGCTGAAAGAAGCGGACGTAGCGGTCATTCTTACGCATACCAAGGGCAGCGATTATGCCATCCCGGGCAAAACCTTTGAATATATCGGGGCGTGCAAGCCGATCCTGGCCGTTACGGCTGACCGGGAGCTGGTGGAATTGGTCCACGGCCGGTATGGCATCTGCGCGGGCCATCACCGGGACTCCGTGGCCGATGGTTTGGCGGACTTGATCGCCAAGGAGTTCGATTTCTCCGGCCGGTCAGCCTTTTCCCGTACGAACCAGGCGGAGCAGCTTCTGGCCATGATCGGGGAGCACATTCGTGGAGCGACGCAAAAAAGAGTAAAGAGGGTATAAAATGGCGCTGATTTTGTCGTGTTCCTACGTGCTGCATGAACTGCTGTCCGCCAATTTGGACCTGCTGTACTTTCTCAGCCTTGTCCTGATTTTCGCGGATATCTATAAAAACAAACGGCTGACGGTCAAAGCACTGGGTTACATCTACCTTGTCGTCCTGTATGCCCTGCTGCAGATCGTGCTGAACGACCAGATCGAGATTCCAAGACTGGTGATTAACGTCGCGAAAATCTTTCTGAACGTCTTTTTATTCATACAAATCAAGGAATCGAAAATTCCATTACCGGTATGGAGAAAAATGGCCGTCTATTCCTCCCTGCTTCATGTATTCCTTCTTGCCGTCAGCCTTGCGTTTAAAACGGAATGGCTGTGGAGATTGGACGAAACGGTCAATATTTATCAAAAAACGAGGCTGTCGCTCCTGTACTTCGAACCGAGCGAAGCCTCTTTTCATGCCGCCTTGCTGGTCCTGCTGCTCGTTTTCTTTGCCCTGCGGGAAAAATCAGGGTCCAGGAATCTTCTCCACTTTGCGCTGATCGGCGCGAATCTGGTCATTGTGGTGCTCTCGGCCGGCATGGGCGGCATGTTCAGCCTGTCACTGGCCTGTGTCGTGATGTACTTATTTTATTTGAAGGAAAACTTCAGCACGGTCCGGGTGCTCGGGCTGATTGCCCTGATCTTTCTGGCGGTTCTTAGTGTGCTGGCGGTCGTGAACAGCAATAACAGCTTCTATCTCCGCTTTAACGATATCGTGAATGGAAATGACGGGTCGGTCGTCTACCGGTTTAACGTCAGCTTTCGCGTCATGAAACAGATGCTGATGGACACTCATTATTTCGGCATCGGTTTCGGCAATCTGAACACGGACACGGTCCATAACGCCTATGCCGGCTTCGGGCTGGTGGATGTCATCTCCAACTCCTTTATGTACGCCATGGCCGAGGGAGGGTGGCTGATGCTCCTTCTCCTCGCAGTCTTCTTCCTGTCATTGATCCTTCCGGTTCGTCCGGAAGAAAAAATATTGAAATACGCGCTTCTCTTCTTTATTGTCAGCTACCAAATCGCCGGCGGATATTTTACGAACCCGGTCAATTGGATTGTGTATGGCATCATAGCCAATCCCTATTTGCTTCGGCACAGCCGCAGCCCAAATCCTGTTCCCGCTGAGAATCTGCCCGCCGCAGGCGTTCAGAGCACGGGGACCTTGGAGTTGAAGTCATGAAACTGCTGCATGTCACCCTTGGATTGCCCCCATACCGAACAGGCGGACTGACGAAATACAGCGTCGATCTCATGCTGTCCCAGCTTCAGCAGGGGCATGAAGTCAGCTTGCTGTATCCGGGGCGTTATACATGGTCCGGAAAAATGAAAACTAAGCCAAACCCTCCGTATGAGGGCATCGGCGTATACGAGATCATCAATCCGCTTCCGGTTCCCCTTCTCGGAGGGATCGGTCGCCCACCCGCATTCTCCCGAGCCGGGGATCCGGAGGTATTCCTTGAGCTGCTCCGGGAAGTACAGCCGGATCTGATCCATTTTCACACTTTGATGGGAATCCATAAAGAACTCTTGGAGGCGGCCAAAGCGCTGGGAATCCGGACGGTATATACGTCGCACGACTACTTCGGCATCTGCCCCAAGGTTAACCTCCTGAATGCGGCAGGAGACCACTGCGACGATTTTGACCAGGGAAAGAGCTGCATATCCTGCAACCAGCATGCGTATTCGCCGCACATGATCTACATAATGCAGTCCTACAGCTACAGGCGCTTGAAAAACAGCCGGATTTTGCAAAAGGCCCGCAGGGCCGTGAAAAAACGAACTTCCAGCACTTCCAGCCATATGCCTAGGAAAGCGGGGGATTCCAAACCTATGATTCATCCGGAACGAGCCAACGAATACAAAGAGCTCAGAAGCTATTACTTGGAAATGTATCAAATGATCGACGAATTTCATTTCAACAGCCAGGTGGCCAAGGAAATTTTTACGGCTTACCTGAACGTGAAAGGAAAAGTCCTGTCCATCCGCCACCGTCATATGGCCGACCGGAGAGTCTTAAAATCATTTCCTTCCGCGGATGAACCCCTGCGCATCGCTTATTTGGGTCCGGTTGACCGGTATAAAGGATTTTTCCTGCTGCAGGAGGCGCTGGATCAGCTGCCGGATACCCATGCGGGCCATTGGCATCTTCACGTTTACGGAAATGACGGCATCCCGGCATCGGCACCACCTGCCGAACACTGCACTTTTCATGGCCGCTACGAACCGGATCAGCTTGCCGGTATTTTCGCGGAAACCGATCTGCTGATCGTCCCCAGCATATGGAAGGAAACGTTCGGTTTCGTCGGGCTGGAAGGGCTGTCGCACGGGGTACCGGTGCTGGTCTCCAGACAGGCGGGTGTGAAGGATATGATCGCAGACGGAGTCAACGGATGGATTTTTGAGCCTGATCCCGCGGATCTGGCGCAGTCTCTTACACACCTGCTGGCCAATCGGCATTTGCTGGCCGCGGCGAACCGCAGCATCGTGAACAGCGAACTGGACTTGTCCATGCAGCGTCATGCCCAGGATATCTATGATTGGTATCTTCAAATCGGAGAAGAGGTCGTGGTCAAATGAAGCACGTGTTTATCGTTGGCTCGAAAGGAATACCGGCGAAGTACGGCGGGTTTGAGACCTTCGTCGACCAGCTGACCGGAAGAAAGACCGACGGGGATACCCAATATCATGTCGCCTGCCTGTCCGACCGCAAAGCAGAGGAATTTATGTATCAGGATGCGCGCTGCTTTCCGGTGCATACACCGAAGATGGGAAGTGCAAGGGCGGTCGTCTACGATGTGCTCAGCCTGCTGGAGTGCCTGAAATATATCAAAACCCATCGGCTTGAGAACAGCATCGTTTATGTATTGGCCTGCCGGATCGGCCCTGTTTTCTATATTCTGAAAAGGCAGCTCGAAAAGCTGGGGGTTGCTGTGTTCGTCAATCCTGACGGTCATGAATGGAAAAGGGGAAAATGGAGCGCACCCGTCAAACGCTACTGGAAGTGGTCCGAGCGGCTGATGGTGAAGCACGCGGATCTTCTCGTTTGCGATTCCCGCGGGATCGAGCAGTACATTCATGACATGTACGCCCGGTATGAGCCGAATACCACCTTTATCGCCTACGGGGCGGACGTGACGCCGTCGCCGCTGGGCGATGAGGATCACCGGTTTACGGATTGGATGGACCGGTTCGGATTGTCCAAATACGGATATTATTTGGTCATCGGCCGCTTTGTTCCGGAGAACAACTATGAATTGATGATCCGCGAGTTTATGAAGTCGGGCACCGCCAAAGACTTGGTCATTGTGACGGGGGCCCAGCAGCAGCCGTTTTATGACGAGCTGCGGCAAAGAACGGGTTTCGATTCGGATCCGCGGATCAAATTTGTAGGAACCGTCTACGAGCAGCCGCTCTTGAAAAAGATCCGGGAGCAGGCATACGGATACTGCCATGGTCATGAAGTGGGCGGAACGAACCCGTCCCTGTTGGAATCGCTGGCATCGACAAGGCTGAACCTTTTGTTTGACGTCGTATTCAACCGGGAAGTCGGCGGGGAGAGCTGTCACTATTTTTCGAATGAATCCGGCGCCTTGAGCAGGCTGATTGATGAGGCTGAATCGTGGAGTCACGAACAGCTGGAGGAGCTTGGGGAACGGGCGAAGCACCGGATCCGGAGCTTATATTCGTGGGATCATATCGTGCAATCCTACGAAACGCTGTTTCAAGGGAACGATTATGTGCGGGCGAAGCAGGCGGGCGGAAGCCGGCTGGCGCGCACCAAAGGGACGACAACACCTTTGTGAAGTGAACTGGGCCCATTCGTCAGGGTACAGCACTTGGCTATATGGAACCTGCGGCAGGTAAAATAGGCAAGCGGCCCTAGGGAAATGTCCAAAGCTAAGCAAGTCTGCCCCGAATACAATAGCATTGGACTTGACATTCGTAGATGGGGAGGTTTTGCCTATGGGTCGTCTTTTCGATAGGCATCGGCATAAGAAGGGGATGGGGCAGCGGGGAAACGGGGGCCGCGCTAAGCCGGAGAAGAAAATCGCTTCCATATCGGCGGCTGAAGCGACCGGCGGGAATCTTCCGCTGAACTCGGTGGGTACGTCCAATCTGGTGGATGGGGCCGTGGTGACGACCAAAATCGCCGAACATTCGGTCACTGCCGACAAGCTCGGTTTAACCTGGCTGAGCGTCCCTGCCGCCGCAGGCTTCGCTGATGCCCTGAGCCGATTGAAAGCCCAAGGGGGTGGCGTGCTCGTAGTGCCCGCGGGAGATTATCCGATCCCGGCCGATACAGTGGTGGATCCGGGCATTACCCTTCGCTTGATGAACGGGGCCCGGCTAAACATCGCACAAGGAAAAGTGCTGACCATTAACGGCGGTGTGGAGGCCGGATTGTACCCCATCTTTACAGGTTCAGGCATCATGAAAGGGGCGCTGGCCGAATACTATCCGCAGTGGTTCGGAGCGGCTGCCGACGGGAACGCGGACGATTCAGCCGGCATTCAGGCCGCCGTCAACGCAGCGGATGGTTCGGGGGCGACCGTGGTCCTGCCTGCAGGAACGTACAAAATCAGGGAAATCAAGCTTCAGAATCGTATGAAGCTGAGAGGAGAGAAGGGGGCAGTACTGGAGCCGTTTACCGCGGGTCAGGATGCAAAACTGACCGCTTCCGGAGCAGCCGGATTTGAGGTAGCCGACCTTGAAGGACCTATCGGCTTGAACATCCTATCCAGTTCGGATTTCGTCATCCGGAATCTCCGGGTTCGTCAAAATGTGGAGGGATGGCATATCTACCAGTCCGAGGACGGACAGCTTATGGATAACCGCATCGTGGAGTCCGCCAATAAGGACGAACGATTCATATACCTTAACGATTGTACCCGTATGCTCGTTCAGGGCAACCAGATCCGGAATCAGACCTTGTTCAACGGCGCAGATCCGAACAGCAATACGGGAATCAATATTTCCTCCTCCAGCTACTGCCAAATCGTCAATAACTATGTGGAAAACTGCGGCGGTCAGGGCATCTGCTTCGACACCAATACAGGGATTGCGGACGCTGCGTCCCGGGCCTGCTTCAGCAACATTGCCGCAGGCAATATCGTGATCGGGAACGGGCAGGAAGGGATTACGGCGTTTGCTTCCAAACAATACGAAACCTATGATATAACGGTCGTAAACAATATTTGCATCAATAACCGGTATAACGGGATCGAATTTTGGGGTGTCAGGCAGGGCGTGATCGAGGGGAACAGCATCAGTGCGCCCGCGATGAAGGAGTACAGCTTCGGGGCGATCAACATTTTCGCGACGAAGGACGTCATCATCGACGGCAATTCGATCGAGAATGTGCCTACCTCCGGGATTGCACTGGTCAACGGACCGAAATATGCGGAGTCCCGGTGCCAGAATATCATCATCACGAGCAACCGGATCTTGAACTGGAACAACCTTGACCTGAGCCCCGCGACCAATCATGACCAGATCTGCGGGATTAATTTGTTCAATGCCGACTGCTGCCTGATTCAAGGGAATCTGCTGATGGACACGAGACCCGGCCGAAAAAATATCGTAAAAGCCATTTCTGTAGTGGAAGGCCGGCATCTGATCCGGGGCAATATCAATCCCCAGAATTTATTGATTGACGACCATGTGGAAGCCGATTTGGCCTGGGCCGGGCACCAAATTGCCGAACGGACCCCTTTCGTACGGTTTTCGTCCTTGCCGGGCGACGTCAACAACGGTGTCATGACAGGGGTGGACCCCGGAACTGTATGGTATAACCACAGCAAGCGGGCATTGTTTTATAAAGGATACGATAAAACGATGCTGACCCCGCTGGTTCTGGATGAGAAGAGCACCTCCGGGTTCCCGTCCGGAGACTATGCACCGGGATTTTTCAGCTATCAGACCCAAACGGGAAGGCTGTTCTACCGCGGTAAACCGATTAATTCCAACGGCAAGTACGCGGAGGTTGTGCTGAAGGATAAGTTCATCAATTTGAAAAGAAGTACCGAAGTGTCGAAAACCCCGGTCGAAGGCGACACCTACTACGATACTGTTCGGAAAAAGCCGGTCTATTATGACGGCGCAAATTGGAGAGATTTCAGCGGTAACATCGTTAGTGTGAACCCATAATCAAGGGATGTCCTGTGGTGTGCAGATCATATGATGATAGAGAGAGGGGTTGTTCGCAGGTGAAAGGCATCATTTTGGCAGGGGGCAGCGGCACCAGGCTGTATCCGCTCACCAGAATCATTTCCAAACAGCTGCTGCCGATTTATGACAAACCGATGATATATTACCCGTTGTCCGTTCTTATGCTTGCGGGAATCCGGGATATTCTGATCATATCGACGCCGCAGGACACTCCCCGGTTTGAAGAGCTGTTCGGCACAGGTGAGCAGCTCGGAATCCGGCTGTCTTATGCAGTGCAGGAACAGCCGAACGGGCTTGCGGAGTCGTTCATCATCGGCGAGGAGTTTATCGGCGGGGACAGCGTGGCTTTGATTCTGGGAGATAATTTGTTCCACGGCCATGGACTGACGGAAATGCTGCAGACGGCGGTCCAGCGCGAGCAGGGTGCCACGATCTTCGGCTACCATGTGCAGGATCCCGGCCGATTCGGCGTGGTGGAGTTCGATGCAGACGGGCGGGCCGTTTCTATTCAAGAGAAACCCGCAGAGCCGCGGTCCAATTACGCGGTAACCGGACTGTACTTTTATGACCGGAACGTTGTGGATTACGCCAAGCAAATCGTACCATCAGACAGGGGGGAGCTGGAAATTACCGATATTAACCGGATGTATCTGGAGCGTGGACAGCTGCGTGTGGAAATATTGGGCCGCGGTTTTTCGTGGTTTGATTCGGGAACGCATGAGTCGCTGCTGGAGGCTTCCCAATATATTGAGACGATTGAGAAAAGGCAAAGTCTGAAGGTGGCCTGCCTTGAGGAAATTTCCTATTCCAAAGGATATATCAACCGGGAGCAGCTGACTCTGCTTGCCGAGCGGATGAGCAAAAATGCATACGGGGCCTATCTCATGCAGCTTGCCGCCGGTAACGTCCAAGCCATCTATCAATGATGGATCAGCTGGATACATACCAAAAGCCGGCGCCTCTGCGGCAGAGGGCCGGCTGTGAATGGGGAGCAGGCCCAGCAGCTTTGCTGTTTCCTTGCTTCCTCAGTAAACTTTATGGATCACATCCTCAAAAGCCGGCTCTTCCGTATGGATGTCGGCTGCTTCGCCCCATGTGGACATTTCGCGCAGAATGTCTACCGCACGGATCAGCTGGCGGTTCGCTTCAACCCGGACGTAATCGGGTCCGGTCTCGACGACGCGGAACGCTTCCCCGGTGGGGAGGCGCACTTCAAGCGGGAGCTGGAGGCTCTCTCCTGGCGGTAGCGGGATGGACCAAGCTCCTGCGAAAGTTACCCGGATCGTCGTCGGAAGACCGATCTTCTCCCGGAGTTCATCGATCGTCCCGTCATAGCTGAGCTGCCCGTGATTGATCACCATCACGCGCTCGCAGAGCTGCTCGATGTCGTCCATGTCATGGGTGGTCAGCAGGATCGTCTTGCCGAACTCGGTATTCAGCGTCTTCAGAAATTCGCGGATGCTGCGCTTGGCGGTGACATCGAGGCCGATCGTCGGCTCATCCATGAACAGGACGTCCGGATCATGCAGCATCGAGGCCGCGATGTCGGCCCGCATCCGCTGTCCTAGGGACAGCTTGCGCACCGGCGTCGTCCAAAATTCCCCCAGGCCGAGCAGCTCGGACAGCTGTCCGAGACGCAGGTCTCGCTCCTTGTCCCCAACTTTGTACATATGGGCCAATATTTCGTATGAGTCTTTGACCGGCAGATCCCACCACAGCTGGCTTCGCTGCCCGAAGACGACGCCAAGGCGGCTGACGACGCGTCGCCTGTGCCGATGCGGATCGACCCCGGCGATGCGGACTTCCCCTGATGACGGATGAAGGATGCCGGTCAGCATTTTGATCGTCGTCGATTTGCCCGCACCGTTCGGCCCGATATAGCCGATAAAATCCCCCTGGTTGATCGTAAAGCTGATATCTTTCACCGCTTCCTTGACACGGTAGTCCCGCGTAAACAAGGTGCGGATGCCCGCGAAGCTCCCCTCCTTGACCACAGGCGTTTTAAACTGCTTGTGTAGCCCCCTGGCTTCAATCATCGGCTGGGGCCGATCCTTATCCGCCGACTGATCCAACTCTGTCCGTACGGCTGATTCTGTCATGATTCCCATATCGATCTTCTCCTTTCTAGCTTCCGGTACTTTGGTAACGGGACATGCCGAATGTCCACAATTTCATGCTGGCGAAGAGGCAGACTGCCGCCACCAGGACGATGCCAAGCAGGACCCAGGCGCCCAGCTCCCCGCGCAGGATAAACAGCGAAGGTACATAATTGACAAAACCGACGGGAATGACGACGAGCAGGATGGACCGGAGCCAGACAGGATACAAGACCAGCGGGTAACGGACCGCGGTCTGGGAGGCGTCCTCCGTCAGCGTCTGCAGCTCGTTGATTCGGGTCAGCCAGAACCCGGCGGTAGCGGTGGTGAGACCGATGGCGAACAGGATGACTGCTCCCGTAAGGATCACCAGAAAAGTGAAGGGAACCGCTATCCAGGTAATTTGCCCGGCCTGCATCATCCCGTGCAGCGCCCAGGTCAGAATAAATCCGCCCTGCAGCAGTTCCCCCGGCATCATCCGGAAGTTTTGCGACATCAGGGCAAGCAGAACAGGGACCGGCCGGGTCAGGAGCTGATCCAGGTCGCCTGACGTCAGGTAGTTCTCAAGATGATGAACATCATTGGCAAAGCTGCGGTACAGCGCCTTGGACAGCGTCATGACGGCAAACAGGTAGCCGACTTCATAGAGCGACCAGCCTTTCACCGCGCCGAACTTGTTCAGCACGATGGCAATCATGAGAAACTCGGCGATCTGGATCCCGGCGGCCAGAAACGTCCCAAGCAGAAAGTTCATCTTATACTGCATCCCGCTGCGGATGCTGGACCGGATCAATACGAAATACAGATGAAGCCAATACCGAATGTTCATCCGCCCTGCACCTCCACCTTGCGGCGAACGACCGCCGTTACGCCAAGACAAGCCAGAGTCATCAGTACGCACCATACGAGAGAGCCCAGCAGCCGGGAGGCATCCTCAAACCCGAGGTAAATCCGGGTCGGTACGTACAGCAGGTAAGGATAGGGGGAGATCCAGGAAACCGTTTGCAGCCAGCGCGGCAGCCATTCCACCGGAATGAAAAAGCCTGCCAGCAGGTTGATCAGGGCATGGTTCATCCAATACAGCCAGCTGGATTCCGTGGTCCACAAGGCCGTAGCCCCGATGATGTAATTCATGCAGATCGATAAATAGGCGGCCGCGGCCAAACCGGCCAGTGCCAGAAGCAGGGTGGTGACTTGCTGCGGAAGCGACAGGGAGAATACGAGGACGTACAGCAGATAGATCGGAACGGACTTGTACACAAACTGGTACGCGATTTGACCCCATTCCCGGCACATCAAATGAACGAACAGATGAACCGGGCGCATCAGATCCAGCGAGATCTGGCCTGTCCTGACCGATTGGGGAATGCCCAGCCCATTGGTCGTAAATCCGGAAATCCACAGCGACGCTTGGGTAAAAGCGATGTAGCCGATCATCCCGTGCACGCCGTATTCGCCGAGCGGCCTGTCCTGGCCGATGCCGATCCAGATGCAGGCATACAGGTAGCCGAACAGGGCGCTTGCAACGTTGTGCAGCATATGGGCCCCGCGGTACTGCAGGTTGCGCGCATACGCTTTTGAAGCAAGTGAGAAATAAAGCATTACACACCTCCGATAAGTTTTGTGGCGACGAGAACCGTCAACTTCAGTCAAGGCGGGTGAGTGAGAAGGATTTCCATCATACCAAAAATAGGATGGCGCGACAAGGAAAAGTTTTCGGCCGGAGGCAGATACATCCTTGTCTGCTGCCGTGCGCATGCAGCGTCATGACATTCCACTATAACGCTTTCTTGCCGCTTTTTCCACGTGATTTCCCACAATTATTTTTGTAATCAGAGGCGGTCCGGCGCATATTGACTTGCCCTTCCTTCCGAGTAGAATGGGAGCAAAGACGAAGTGAAAACGACAAAATGATTCGGTTTGAAGGCACCGGAGGAGAGTACCCGATGATATCATTCAAGACGCGGCCGCAGCACCGCCGCAAGACTTCCATGCAGCGCAGAAACCTGAGGGTAGCCAGCCTGGAAGGCATCCCGGCCGTGATGTTTATGACCCTGCTCGGCGGGCAGTTTTTGACCGGTTATCTGCTGTACCTTGGCGCAAGCTCGGGTGAGATTGGATTCGTGCTGGCGATCACGACTTTTGTCAACATCGTCCAAATTTTTGCCGCGTATCTGATCCAGAGGCTGCGCAGCCGGAAGTGGACGCTGGTGCTGTTCGTAGCCGTGCACCGGGTCATTTGGGGAAGCACCGGTCTCGTGCCGTTTATTGTCCCGAAGCCTTACTGGGTGCCCGCGTTTATCGTATTGTACACGGTGGCCTTCATGTTCAATACGCTGGGGGGCATCCTGTGGAACTCGCTTATCAGCGATATGGTCCACCCCAAAGTCAGAGGACGGTACTTCGGCATCCGGAACACGATTCTGAATGCGCTCGGAACGCTGGTGATGTACGGGGGTGGAGTCATCCTCGATCATGAGCCGGGCGGAAAGGGATTTCTGCTGCTCTATATCATCGTCTGGGTCTGCATTGCGGCCAATATCGCCGTGTTCTTCTTCTATCCGGACATTCCGTTTGAGCGGTCCTCGGAGAAGCGTTTTATCCCGATGCTGAAAAAACCGCTGCGCGACGCTTCTTTTCTGAAGGCGACGCTCTTCCTGGCCGGATTCCTGTTTCTGCAAAACCTGGTTGTGCCGCTGTATTCGTACGTCATGCTGGAAATGCTGCACATCAATTATCAGACGCTGTCGCTGCTGAACGTGCTGCAAACGGTGTCCATGATGGCCAGCTTCTATGTGTGGGGTAATCTGAACGTTCGGCACAGCAACCGCAGGCTGCTGTTCTGGACGCTGCCGATCATCGCATTATCCTGCCTATGCTGGGGGGTGCTGTCGGTACTGCCGATGCTGCCTGTGCTGATTGCGGCACACATGATTTTTGGCATCGGTGTCGGCGGATTCAACCAGCTGGCGTTCAATTTCATGATCGGTGACACGCCGAAGGCGGAGCGTCCGATGTATATGGCGATGTACGCGGCGATTACGGGTGTCGCAGCGTTCTTTGGCCCGCTGATCGGGGGCAATCTTTACGAGCTCATCGGCCATTGGCCGGAATGGACCCGGATCTATGGCGTGCAGATCGTCGTCGGCCTGAGCATGCTGCTGCTGACGGTCAGTCTAGGCCGGAAAATTCTGCGGAATTCGTGAGGGCTCGAGAAAAAAAGGTCAATGTTCATCCTAATCGAATGCGAAGGGTTGAGGGTACCTCCCATAAGAAGACGGCAACTTGAGCTTCCGTCTTCTTATGGGAGGTTTTTTGTTGCTTGAAGCTATGCAAACGCGCGGAGCGTCTCACAACCGCCAAACACAGCGCTACGAGTAAACGCCTCACACCTGCCGAGCAGGCACTTCAAGCCCCAAACCAAAGTCCGTCTTTTCGCGTGAACCTTCCATTCGGGGGTATAATGAATAAGTAGAGGTGAATTAAGGAGCAGGGAGGAATCATTTATGTTTATCAACCAAATGTATATAAATGGCGCCTGGAAGGATGCCACGGAGCACATCGACGTCCTGAACCCGGCCACCGGTGACGTGATCGGTACCGTACCGAACGGCGGCGCGAAGGAGGCTGGCGATGCCGCGGATGCGGCGTATGAAGCGTTCCCGGCATGGTCCGCGCTGACGGCGGACGAGCGGGGGGCGCTGCTGATGAAATGGCACGGACTGATCACCGAACATACGGACGAGCTCGCCCGGATTATGACGACGGAGCAGGGCAAACCGCTGAAGGAAGCCGCTGGCGAAATCGGCTACGCGAACAGCTTTATTTCCTGGTACGCGGAGGAGGGCAAGCGCGTCTACGGGCAGAGCATACCGGCCTCGTCCGCTTCGCAGCGGATCTGGGTGCAGAAGCAGCCGGTCGGCGTCGTGGCGGCGATCACGCCATGGAACTTCCCTGCGTCGATGATTACCCGCAAGGTTGCGCCGGCGCTGGCCGCCGGCTGCACCGTCGTGATCAAGCCGTCGGAGGAGACGCCGTACACGGCCTTGAAGCTCGCTGAGCTCGCACACCAGGCCGGACTTCCGGCCGGCGTGATCAACGTGGTGACCGGCGAGGCGACAGCGATCGCCGGCCGCTGGCAGCAGGACGAGCGGGTGCGCAAAATTTCCTTCACCGGCTCGACCGCCGTAGGCAAGGAGCTGATGAAGGGAGCGGCCGAAACCGTCAAGAAGATTTCCTTGGAGCTGGGCGGACACGCCCCGTTTATCGTGACCGCCGCGGCGGATCTGGACAAAGCGGTGGACGGGCTGATCAAGTCCAAGTTCCGCAACGGCGGCCAGACCTGCGTCTGCACCAACCGGGTGTATGTGGATGAACGGCTCGCCGCCGAGTTCACCCGCAAAGCGGCGGAACGAACGGCCGCGCTTAAGGTAGGCAACGGCATGGAGGAAGGCGTGGATATCGGTCCGCTCATCAATGCCGAAGCGGTGGACAAAGTGCTGCGGCAAATTGAGGACGCCAGAGCTAAGGGCGGGATCATCGTGACGGGCGGCGAGGCGCTGCAGCATTCCGGCGGACACTTCGTGCAGCCAACCGTGATTGAACAGGCGACGGATGACATGGAATGCATGTTACACGAAACGTTTGGACCGCTTGCTCCGATTACGACCTTCCGTATGCTGGAGGAAGCCGTGCAGCGGGCCAACCGCAGTCCTTACGGGCTGGCCGCTTACGTCTTCACGGAGCGGATCCAAGAGGCGCTGTACGCCGCCGAAGCACTCGAATACGGAATCGTCGGCGTAAACGATCCGCTGCCTTCCACGGCGCAGGCTCCGTTTGGCGGATTCAAGCAGAGCGGACTCGGACGGGAAGGCGGCCATTTCGGCATCGAGGAATACCTCGAGGTCAAATATGTATCGCTCAGGCTCTAATCGGAGGAGCTGCCCAAAACGCACGGTGATTGGGCGCTGCCCCCGCATCTGGGAAATGCACCAGGCAGAGTTCCGACCAAGATCTCATGCAAGCCGCCAATCAAAAACAAAGAAGAAGCCCGAGGTGATGATCCTCGGGCTTCTTCAATAACAAAGCTGTTATTTCGTTGTATTTGCCGCTGTATCGGCTGCGCCTGCGCCTGCAGCCGTATCGGTTGCCGCGTTAGCCGAATCGTCCAGCGAGTTGGTGATTTTGGCTTTAGACTTGAGGTCGGCAATCCAGGTTGTAAATTTGGAGGAAATGCCTTGTGTAATGAGCGCCTCCTTAATATCGGCTTTCTTCTCGTCAAGTGTTGCCGTGTGAGCCGCTTTGCGGTCGGTAACTTTGATGATGTGGTAGCCGTTGCTGGACTGCACGATGCCGCTCATTTCGCCCTTTTGCAGCTTGAATGCCGCTTCTTCAAACGGTGCTTCCATCACGCCTTTGGCAAAGAAGCCAAGGTCGCCGCCGTTGTCCTTGGAGCCTGGGTCGATCGATTTCTCTTTTGCCAGCGTGGCGAAATCGGCGCCTCCCTTGAGCTGCTTCAGGATGCCTTCGGCTTCTTCCTTTGTCTTCACCAGAATGTGGGAAGCTTTGACTTCTTCCGGCGTGTTGAAAGATGCTTTATTTTCATCAAAATATTTCTTGATATCGTCGTCGGTCACTTTTATTTCCGGTTCGAGCAGCTTGCGGATCTGCACTTGCATATTCATTTGCTTCTGAAGACCCGCTTCTGTCATGCCCGACTGCTGCAAAGCCATTTGGAATTCCTCTTCGCTGCTGAAGCCCTTCTTGATATCGTCCATTTCCTTGGTAACATCGGCATCAGTTACTTTAATGCCTTTCTTATCGGCTTCTTGGTTAACCAGTTCTTCAGAAATCAGGCTGTCCAGCGTTTGCGCTCCGCCAGCATCCACCAGCGCATCATAGAGCTTGTCCTTTTTGATGTCCGTGCCGTTGACTGTCGCTACCGTCGGGTTGCTTCCCGAATTAAAAGGAGGCTTGATCAGCACAATGACGAGAATGACGGCAAGCACGAGCGATACGGCCATCCATACCTTGCCAGTTCCGCCTGACCATGCTTTCGGAGCAGGACCGGACGCCGCAGCAGACGCTTTGGGAGCAGGCGTCTTCTCTTTATTTGGCTTGGCCGGCGTCTCGCCGTCGCGCTTCATTTCGCTGAGGACCGGTGCGCCGCTCTCGGAAGGGGCTGCCGGTTTGCTGGTCCGTTCAGATGATTCCCCCGTTGTTTCGGTATTGTTCAGCTCTTCGTTGTTTAACGATTCTCTTTCTTTGTCTGTCATTAAATCTTGTCCTCCTTTAATATATGCAAAACGCTTATGGGTTCACTTTACCAGATTTGCCGTAAATAATCCTTAAGAAGACATAAATTGTGACATATTTTTTTTAATCCTGTTTTAAGATTCGGCTGTTTGCGGCGGTTTTAATCAGGAAGCAGACGCTGCGTCCAAATAAAAGACCGCTCCGGACGGGAATTCCCCGGGAGCGGCCATAGCTATATGCCTTATTTTTGCCGTTCGATCGATACAGCGTGCGCAATACAAGGAATGCTCTCCTTCTGCTGATAGGAGAGGGGGGAGAGCAGGGCGCCCGTCGCTACGACGAGGATGCGGTTCAGCTCGCCGCGCTGCATCCGGTTCAGCAGGTGGCCGTACGTCACAACCGCCGAGCAGCCGCAGCCGCTGGCCCCGGCCTGAACATTCTGTTTACCGTAATCGTAAATCATCATGCCGCAGTCCGAATAGGTCGTCTGATGAATCGGAATGTTATGCTTCTTCAGCAGATCGTTGGCGATTTGATACCCGACCTTGGACAGGTCGCCGGTAACGATCAGGTCGTAGTAACCCGGCTCGATCTGCAGGTCGCGGAAATGCGCTTCCATGGTGTCTACCGCTGCCGGCGCCATTGCCGCGCCCATATTGAACGGGTCGCTGATGCCCATGTCGACCACCCGGCCGATCGTGGCGGAAGTGACGTATGGCCCGTCCCCGTCCTGCGACAGGACGACCGCGCCGGCCCCGGTCACCGTAAACTGAGCCGTGGGGGGCTTTTGGGAGCCGTACTCGGTCGGATAACGGAACTGCTTCTCCACGCTGGCATTATGGCTGCACGTTCCGGAGAGCACGTATTTTGCCCCGCCCGAGTTGACGATATAAGAGGCCAGCGCGAGGCTCTCCATCGACGTGGAGCATGCGCCGAACAGGCCGAGATAAGGAATGGCCAGCGCTCTCGCGGAAAAGCTGCTGCTGATAATCTGGTTCATCAGGTCGCCGGCGAGAAAAAACTGGATTTGCCCCTCGGTCAGTCCGGCGTGCTGCACCGCCATTTTGGCCGCTTCCTCCATTAAAGCCTTTTCGGCTTTCTCCCAGCTGTCCTGTCCCAAATACATGTCGCCGTGGATAATATCGAAGTCGTCGGCCAGCGGACCCTGACCCTCAAACGGGCCGACGATCGCCGCTTTCGACTTGATGGAAGGCTTGTTCTCGAACACCCAGCTTTGATGGCCTTTCAGCATATGAATCCTTACCCCCCTACAATATTAGGATCAAAAATGATGTAGGCGATGCCGACGCAAAAGGCTGCGACCGAACCAAACACGATGACGGGTCCGGCCACCTTGAAGATACTGCCGCCGAGGCCGAGCACGAGCCCTTCCCGGCGGTACTCGATCGCCGCCGAAGCCATGGCGTTGGCGAAGCCGGTGACCGGGACGGCGGTTCCAGCGCCCGCCCACTGAGCAATTTTGTCATATACCCCCAAGCTGGTGAGAATGACGGAGATCATGATCATGACGCCTACGGTCGGACTTGAGGCCGCCTTTTCCTCAAAGCCCCACCAGTGGATAAACATCTGCTGCACCGCCTGTCCGAGCAGGCAGATCAGGCCGCCGACGAGAAAGGCCCTGTATAAATTTTTGAACGTAAACTTGCTGGGTTCGCGCTTTTTGGCCAATTCCTGGTATTCCTGCTGGACAGGCGTCAGTTTCTTCTTCTTTTTGCTGACCATGATGCTTCACTCCTAACGGGTTAATAGTGGCTTGACGTCCGAGATAACCTGCTCCAGCTGGGCGGACACCTGCTCGTACATCGCCTTGTTCTGCTCGTTTTTGGTCGAAAGTCCGTACATCTCCAGGTCCGCCTGGCATTTTTTGAGCTCCGCATACAGCATCGCTTTCTGCTGCGGCTCGGGAACCTTGATCTGATCGTCGAAGAGGTCGACGTACAGCTGTCCGTACGCATCCACCTGCCCGATATAGACGTTGTCCAGCGATACGCCCAGCTTTTCGAGCTCGGTATGGATCCAGCGCCGGTTCAGGCCCCTTGTAGCCAGCGGCTCGTCCATGATTTTGCCATCCAGAATGACCGTCTGCGGCTCGCTCTCCGGCCCGACCTTGATGCCGAGATGGGTGGGGGTCAGCGGTTGATTTTCTTTTTTCATCAGCACGTTGATCTGTCCGTTCGGCTCCATAACCGCAAACTCGACCTCCGCTGCTTTAAAGGCGTTTTTCCCGCGGAGCTGCTCCATCAGCTCTTCATTTGTCAGCCGCTCCTTCTTCAGATTGTCCTCCATAATCTTGCCGTCCTTGATCAGCACGGTGCTGGTGCTGTCAATGAAATCCCGGGCTTTCTTGCTCTTTAACTGCAAAAATTCAATCATGAGCGAAACGGCTACCCACACGGCGAGCGAAATGACGCCAAGGTACCAGGTGGCTTTCAAATCAAGCGAGATGGAGGCCGCCAGGTCACCGATCGTGATCCCCGTAATGTACTCGAAGAAGGACAGCTGGGAGATTTGTCTTTTGCCCAAGAGACGGGTCAAGGCAAACAGAAAGACCACAGAAGCCAAAGTCCGAACGATAACCTCTATCCAATCCGGCATATCTATAAATTCCTCCATTCCAGATCTTTGCTTTAAACGCGGATAACAAAATTATTTGCAGTAACTTCTCGTTTTATGAATTTTTTGATTTCAGACAGGTTAGATTATGTTTCGTACTTATCCTGTAAAGGAGGTGAAAGTAACAATGACCGTTGCATCCCAAGTCAAAACGACACTTGCATCCCTGAAAAGCGCCCAAGCCAGCTTGGAGACGTTTGCTCTCAGCACGCAAAACCAGGAAGCTAAAAACCTGTTCTCTCAAGCTGCCCAGCAAACCCAGCAAATCGTGCAGCAGGTGGAAAGCCGGGTACAACAGCTTGAAAACGAGGAGCCTCAATATAAAGGTTTCTAATACCGTGAAAAGTAAGAGTATAAACTAAATGTAACAACAGAGAAAAAGAAACGAGCCAAGAGAAGAAAATCTCTTGGCTCGTTTTTATTATATTACCTTTTCACAATAACTTGTAACCTTGACCTCTACAGTTAATAAGCAGATTAGGATTATGAGGGTCATCTTCAATTTTTGATCTTACATTTTGAATATGAACATAAAGTGTAGATAGTCCTGAGAGCTCTAATTTATCTAATAGTTCATTAGCGCTGAAAACTTCCCCTCTGTTGCTAAGTAATAGGTAAAGTAGTTTAAACTCAACAATGGATAATGGGATTCTTTTGTTGAATTTTTCTATACAATGTTCTCCAATATTAAAAGACATTTTAGATGTTAAAGGTATGTATGGGCTATTTTCTAAATTGAATTTCTCTTCTTTGATTTTATGTAAATATTCAAACATTTCAAATAATGGCTTCGCTAATTGTGTGGAAAATTTCTGCAGTAACATTTCTCGATACATAATCTTAGTATCAGAACTAAATAGAAATAATGGTAATGGTGATGATGACAATAATTTATCCCAGTAATTAATATGATCAGGGGTACAAATTTGTAGATCTACTAAAATGGCTATGTACTTCTTTTGCTGATTTAATAAAATTTCTTGTAATCTAACGAAATTATATATATGAGTAATTTTAATATTAGATTCCTTGAAAATACTTTTCACAAAAGTCTCTTGAATAAAAAACTTGTTTGAAAAAAGAATTATCTCCATTTCAATTAATCCATCCTTCCCATTACTAAAAAAAGTTAAATAAATTTGAAAAATGCATTATACCATGTCCAAAAAAACACAAAAATATCTATCTATTCAAAAGATTATTCCATAATATTTTCTATTTTACAACTTTTTACCTTTTTTTCAATTTAGATAGAGTGATTTTAATTTAAACTTAAGAAAAATTTAGTGTAATTTAAACAAATTTTGGAAGATGTTGCAGAATTAATGTGGTAAGTTTTATTTAATTAAATTTTTCAATATAAAGAAAGAGATGAGGAGCATGTCATTATTGCTATTTGGGAAAATATTAGTAACACTTATTTTTTTAAGCACTGGATTATCAAAAATAAAATCATTTCCTGAATTCATATCTACAGTAAGAGAATTTTGTTTTATCAACAGTAAAACAAAAATCACTAGTAATTTAATACTTAAATTACTAGCAATACTAGTAGTTATAACTGAAATTACCTTATCTCTAACGCTATGGATCCCAGTGTTTTATTTAGTTTCTATGATTTTAATCATTATTATGTTAAATTTTTTTAGCATTGCTGTTATGTATAAACTTTCAAAACAAATAAAAATTAATTGTAATTGTGGGGGATTTATGGGGAAAAATAACATTAGTAAAGAAATACCTATTAGAAATAGCATATTATCACTAATTTTGGTGTTTATATTATTTTTTACCGAAAATAATAAAAACTTTCATATTGTCGATATAATATTTTCTGGAATTTCTGTATTAATTGTTTTGTTTGTTTATAAGTTTATACAAAAAGCGAATTCAAATCTAAAAATTTGATTTTATTATAGGAGGTTTTTCAATGAATGGTATTAATGCAGTTATTTTCATTTTGATTTTAGGTATTCTTGCATTATACGGTTATTACTTATGGAAAATAACAAAATTATTTAAAAGAGTTAATTTAAAGATAACTGATATAGAAAGTGCTATGACTGTAAATAAAAATATTAATTATTTAGCAGATTATGGGTTAGTAGAAGGAGAGGAATTCCCTGCTATATCTGTAATGAATGATAGAGGAATTTCACAAGAACTGAAGTTAAGTGAAGGTAAAGAGAATATTATTCTTATTACTGGAATTGGATGTCTTCCTTGTGAAGATACATTAAGTAAAATTGCACATGTTGATTTAAAAAAAGTAAATCAAAACTTAATATTCCTTTCTTTTGACAATCCTAACTCTACTCAAATAGAAGTACGAGAAAGGCATTTAAAATTAGTTTCCAATATTTCGGATTCTCAAATGATTATAGATGAAAAAGTCCTAAGTGTTTTGAAAACTAATTCTTTTCCAACACTGATTAAAGTAAATCCTGATGGAAAAGTACAAGGTACCTACTCAGGCCATTATCAATCTATAGTTAATCATTTGGAATTCATATCAACTAAAAACTTGGTCTCTTGAATGATTTTCAATATTTCATGAAGGGAGGTGTAAAATGTGAAGTGCGATCCTAAAGTATGTTGCTATACTTCATGTAGATATAATGCATTCTGTCTTGGATTTGAAACAGTTACTACTTGTAATTGTGCTGGATGTAGTTTTATAGTTCCTTCCCCAAGTTGTGGATGTTAATTTATTATTAGATTAAATGAAGAAGTACAAAAGAACTCAATTATATGAATTGAGTTCTTTTGTACTTCTAATATGATCTGTTAAATAGGTGGTGGTATTATTAAAACTAAATTGTTTATTATTCTTGAAATGATAAAAATGTATAGAGAAATATCAATTTTTTTAATGATATCATTTGTTTTATTTTCTTGTTCAATTCCTTTTTTTCAAAATGTTATTTTAATATTTACTAAAAAAATAGGGGATTCATTATCTAATAATAATTTAGGGTTCACAATAGAACTTCTAATAATTCAAGCCTCTCTTTTTATAGCCTTACAAGTTATTATGTTAATTAACAAATTTATAGAGAACAAATTAACCCCCAAATTTTTATTTTATATAAATAAAACAATTAAAGAAAAATTAACGAAAATAAAATTAAATTTAATTGATGATTCTGAAATTCATAATAAAATTATGACAGTACAACAATTTTTACCTCAATTGGGTTTACCTTTATTAAAAAGTTTGGTTTCATTATTTCAATCTGTTCTTGCTGTTTTGGGTATGATTTATGTTTTGAAAAACATAAATGTACTTGTAATTATTTTGCTAATTTTATTAAGCATTATGAACTTATTTATTACTCATATTTTTAATAAATTGCAGTTGCATATATTTAATGAAACCAGCGAGAATATAAGATTAAGAGATTATTTTTCAAGAATTTTTTTCGACAGAGATCTAATATCTGAAAGCAGAATTTTTAATTTACACGGATTTTTTACAACTAAATGGACAGAATTATTTTGGAAAGTTGAAATCCCAAATAAACGCCTCAATAATCAGAGAAGTGTTCTTATTCACTCTATACAGATTTTTATTAATCTTATTCAATTATTAATGTTTATTTTATTTTTGAATACTACATCAAATTCAGCCATATCAATTGGTTCATTTATGTTACTAACACAAGCAATAATACAGATTCAGGGGCAAGCTAATGAATTTGTTGCGGCAGCAAGTCAAATTCATCAAATTTTAATTTATCTGCCATCTTATTTCAGCCTTCTTTCTCTACCGGAGGAAGATGTAGAAAAAGGCGTATTATTTAATGGTCTTAATCAAAATATAAAAATTGAAAATTTGTCTTTTAAGTACAAGAATGCATCGAATTTTACACTTAAAAAGTTGAATTTCACTATCTCAAAAGGAGAAAGTGTTGCAATTGTTGGCCGTAATGGTTCAGGTAAAACAACTTTAGTAAAATGTATGCTTGGTTTATATGATGATTTAAAAGAAGGAACTGTGAAATATGACGATATTTCTTGTAATGAAATTAGCAAGGTCTCTTTTAGAAAAAATGTAGCTGTTTTATTTCAAAATTTTGGTAAATACCCATTGACTTTTGAACAAAATATTAGAATGGGGGATGTATCAAAGAACAATAACAATTTAGATTATTCTAGATCTTTAAATTTAAGTAACGCAGTAAGCATTATTGATACACTTCCTGATGGATCAGCTACTTTTATTAGCACTGAATTTAATCAAGGAGTAGAGTTATCAGGAGGACAATGGCAGAAAACTGCACTTGCTCGAATGTATTATAAAGACGCTGATATTATTTTCTTGGACGAACCTACTTCAGCAATAGATCCCTTAGCTGAAAACGAAATATATAAGCAATTCTTTGAAGTCTCTAAGGGTAAAACTTCTATAATTCTCACTCACCGACTGGGACTCTGCAAGTTAGTTGACAAAATCATAGTATTGGATGATGGGGAAATTAAAGAAATAGGAACTCATGATGAATTATTGGAAAATGGTTTGTTATATAAGGATATGTATTTAGCTCAATCCGAATGGTATACAAAGGAAAGTGGGTCTAAATTTATTAGTACATTTTGAATAAAATTAAAAGCGAAGAGATAATGAAAAAAACACCACTTATTTTGGGTGAATTGGGTTTGTAAAGCAAACACATTCCAAATAATGAGGTGTTTTTCTATGAAAATTTATGATATGACAATATTTTAAGACCTTTGAGCAAATAGATTCTTCACCCCCACTAAGTTTTACTGGATTATGAACTTACAGTGAATTATGGGAAGTTACTTTCACTCAGTTTAAGGAATCATTTCAAAGGGTGACAACCATATATAAAAATTGGTAGTATATAAGTCGCTATCTTCTACTTGTCCAACCTGTGATTTATATAAAGAAGGGGAACAAATTATGTACATAACTAAAAAACGACTTGAGAAATTTTTAACCATGAGCCTGGTGCTGGGCGTGCTGTTCGTGATCATGATGGTCCTGGTCGGAGCGGACCGGATCGCCTGGTTTGACCAATCGATCATCGATGCAGTTCAGGGGATGGAGAATGAGGGATTGACCCGAATCATGAAGGGCTTCACCTTCCTTGGGTCATCGCTCGTGGCGACGCTGCTGAGCGTGATCGCATTCCTGTTTCTGTGGCTCGTTTTGCGGCACCGCAAGGAGCTGCTGATGTTTCTTTTGTCGGTGGGGGGCTCGGAAATTTGGAATATCATCATCAAAAATTGGATGCAGCGGCAGCGCCCCAACACGCATCGGCTGATCGAAATCAGCGGATTCAGCTTTCCGAGCGGGCACTCGATGGCTGCGTTCGCCCTGTACGGGACGCTGACCTACTTGCTGTGGAGGCATATTCCCGCGCTGGCCGGAAGGATTGCGATGATCGTTATCGGGGTGGCCCTGACGCTGCTGATCGGGATCAGCCGGATCTATCTCGGGGTGCATTATCCGAGCGACGTCTTCGGCGGGTATTTGGCGAGCGCAACGTGGCTGATGCTGTCCATTTATATCTTTGAAAAGTACTGGAAGCCAAGGCCATAGGCGCCAGGAAATGAAAACCGTACATCAGGCGGCAGAAACTTGCATGAAAACGCCTCGCTCGCGTAATATGATTGCATAAAGATCTTTTTAAAGGAAAGGGTGTATGGCTTCGGTCCGATGACGTCGCTAAGAGATTTTGTTCAACTGCCTGCCGTTAAAAAAGTGATGGTTCTCATTTTGCTCGTGCTGTTTTTGTATGTCTTCCGGAGCATGATGAACCTCATTCTGATTACCTTCATCATTACGTACCTGGTGAACCGGATTCATTCGTCGCTCACCCGGCGGTTTACGAACCGAATGGGAATCAGCAAGAAGATCGCCGTACTAATTATCTATGCCATTTTTCTTGGAGCCCTGTCGATCGGAACCTATCAATACGCTCCGAAGCTGCTGGGTGAACTGAACGTGCTGATCAACCAGGTTATTTCGTTCTACAGCAAGCCGCTGGAGCTTACCGACAATAAAGTCATCGACTACGTGCTGGAGTACATCCATAAGATTGATATTTCGCAGTACGTCAAGCAAGGCTACAACCTGCTGACCGGAACGATCTCCAACATCGGCAAGGTCGGTATCAATTTTGCCATCGCGATCATCATGAGCTTGTTCTTTATGCTGGAGAAAGAGAAAGTGACCCATTTCACGGATAAGTTCAGAAGCAGCAAATTCGCCTACTTTTATGATGAATTAGCTTATTTCGGGAAAAAATTTACGTTTTCTTTCGGAAAAGTGATCGAGGTCCAGTTTTTGATTTCCATTATTAACGCAGCGGCTTCCACGCTGTTTCTGTGGATCCTCGGATTTCCCAACCTGTTCGCCCTCGGGCTGATGATCTTCCTGCTCGGCCTCGTGCCGGTCATGGGGGTGATCGTCTCACTGGTGCCGCTGTGTGCCATCGCGTTCAGCATCGGCGGAGTGATGAAGGTCGTTTACGTCCTGATCATGGTGGCCGTCCTGCACGCGTTCGAGGCGTACGTCATGAATCCGAAGTTTATGTCGGATAAAACGCATCTGCCGATATTTTATACGTTTGCTGTACTGATCATCTCCGAGCACTTCTTTGGGGTGTGGGGGCTTATTCTCGGCGTTCCGGTGTTCATGTTCCTGTTGGATCTGCTGGAGGTGCCGGTCAACGGGCCGAAAGATGAACCCGCTGGAGCCGCCAGGAAGAACAAAAAAATACCACACAAAAAATCCTAACGGTTGAAGTTAGGATTTTATTGTGCGGATATCCTTGCGTTAGATGTGCGAGTAGGAACCCGGCTGAGTGCGGTCCGAGTGCGGGCGGTACGTCCGCTCGGTAAACCGCTTCAAGGAAGCGGGCAGCTTCTGCTTGAGCTGATCGGCACGCTCCTGGGTCATTTTGCCGGCTTTGACGGCGGCATCGATTTTGGAGCTTTGGACGGCTGTCATCTTCTTGACGAGCTCGTCGCCGCTCCAGCCTTTTTTCTCCTTGGCGATCTGCTGCAGCGTTTTGCCCTGCTTCCATTCCTTGCTGAGATCCTGGACGCTCATGCCGAGCAGATCCGCAGCGTCTTTAAGCAGAATGTACTTACGGCCGTGATGTCCATGGCGGATGTGATGGCCGTTCTCCTTCCGGTCCTGATCCGGCGTAGCTATATGGGCAGATGGGGAGTCGTCCGTTTGGGGCGTAACAGGCGCCGGGTCGGCGAAAGCGATGCCGTGGGATCCGGCGAACACGATGCAGGCCAGCGTACCGGCCAGCAGCGCATTTTTGATTGGATTCATGTCAGTTCACCTCTTGGTTGAATTGGGTCATGCTTTATTTTTTCTGTCCTATTATGCGCCTGATTTGGAAAAACATACATGTATATTCAAAGATGCTGGGCCCTCGGGCTGGGCTGTAATATTTGGTTTGGTATCACAAAGGGCTTCACCGGGTAATTAATTCGGGAAGACGATACAATATGTACTATATAGAAAAATGAAAACTTAGCTCAATCTATACAACGATGGAATTAGGAGGGGTGAGCGTGACTTTTGGCGCGAGGATGTTAAAAACGGGAATCGCGGTTACCCTCGCTTTATATATCAGCATTTGGCTTAACTTGTCTTCGCCGGTGATGGCGGCAGTGGCGGCCATCTTTGCCATGCAGCCGTCAATTTACCGCTCATGGCGGTACTTTCTGGACCAGCTCCAGACCAATACACTGGGAGCCGTTCTGGCACTGCTGGCAGGCCAGGTGTTCTCGAACGAGCCGATTGCCGTCGGCCTGGTGTGCATCCTGGTCATCATGATATGCCTTAAGCTGAAGATGGGCGATACGATCGGCCTGACGCTGGTTACGGTCATTGCCGTGATGGAGGCTTCCGGGCAATGGCAGTTTGCGCTGACCCGGTTTTCACTTAGCTTGATCGGCATCGTTTCGGCCTTTTTGATTAATATTTTGCTGTTTCCGCCAAAGCCCAAGGAGCAGTTTATCGGGCAGATCCAAAATACGTTCGACCGGATGTCGCTGCTGATGCGAACGGCCATTTCGGACGAAATCAAGGAAAATGTGTTCCGTGATAAAAAGCGCGAGCTGGAGGATGCCATTAAATCGCTGTCGAGCAAATATCAGCTGTTTGAAGAGGAGCAGAAGAAGATGAAGCGGGCCTCCTTCAGCCAGACCCGGCTGCTGGTCGTCTATAAGCAGATGCTGAATGCTCTGCGGAAAGGGCGCGAAGTGCTGGACGCGGTGGAGGAGCATTATTTCCAGTCGGACCGGGAAGCCGGCACCGACCGGATCTTTGACGAACAGCTGGAGCGGCTGATCAAGTTTCACGAGCACATCCTGCTCAAATTCGAGGAGAAGCTCAAGCCGAACTGCCTGGAAGCTTCGCAGCTGGACCAGGAAAACACCGCGTTTATCCAGGGCGTGCTGAGCCTGGCCATCGAGGAGCCCGAAGGCAGGCTGCGCTTATCCATCGTGGGGGCCACGATGTATGATTACGGGTATCAGCTGGAGCGGCTTAACCGATTGGTCGAGCATTATCACAAAACTGATGACGATGAATCCGGATTTTGGGCATCGTGGATTAAAAAATAAAAGGAATGCATAAACCCCGGTCATCTGCGGCAGAGACGCAGTTGACCGGGGTTTTAAGTTGCTAAGCCTTCAGATCGATCAGCGGCAGCTTCACGATAAACGCCGTTTCCGCCGTGTTGCTCGAAGCATAAATCTGTCCGTCATGAAGCTCGATGATGCTCTTGACGATGGCCAGCCCCAAACCGGCGCCGCCGGTGTCCAGGGAACGCGATTTCTCGACGCGGTAGAAGCGTTCGAAAATATAAGGGAGGTCCATCGGCGGGATCGGCGGTCCGTAGTTGATGACCCGGACCTCGGCCTCCTGCTCCGACTTCTTGGCCTCGACCCGGATCTGCTTCCCGTCATTACCATAGCGCATCGCATTGGTAATGAGGTTCTCAAACGCCTGCATGATCTTGTCGCCATCGGCCTGGATCATCAGCTTCTCCTGCGGCGGCGAGAAGACGATCTCCATGTCCTGGTTGCGCAGCTGGAGCGAAAATTCCGCGGTCAGCTGACCGATCAGCTGCACGAGATCGATAGGGGTGCGGTGCAGCGGAATTTGGCCGAAGCCCATCCGGGTATAGTCGAACAGGTCGTTCACGAGCCGATTCATCCGTTTGGATTTTTCATAGGCGATATTGACATAGTACCGCAGCTCCACCTCGTCCTTGTATTTGTCTTCCTCAATCAGCCGGAGATAGCCGATGATCGACGTCAGGGGCGTACGGAGATCGTGGGAAACGTTGGTGATCAGATCGTTTTTGGCCTGGGTCGCCAGACGCTCCTCCTCCCTGGAGGCTTCCAGCTGGGAGACCAGCGCGTTGATCTGCCCGGCGAGCAGCCCGAGCTCATCCTTGGATCGAACCGGAATCTGGACATCCGTATTGCCGGAAGACATGCGCTGAACTCCTCGGATAATATTGGTCAAATTCCGGGTCGTGCCCCAGCTTAGAATCATGCAGTAAAAAATGAACAGCATAATGACGACGACGGCCTGCCACACGGAAAACCCAAAAATCCGGTTGACCCGGATGATCGCTTCCACAAAGGGATACAGCGTTTTGAAATGATTGTCGTAGACCGCCTGCAGGATCGGCTTGGCGATCATCAGTGTAGCGAACGTCAGGGCGACGCTGAGGAAAAATAACGTGACGATTTTCCACTGCAGCTTGTTAAATATGCTACGCATCGATTTTATAACCAACTCCCCACATGGTCTGGATCAGCTTGTAGCCCAGTTCTTTCTCCAGCTTGTCCCGGAGGTTGCTGATGTGAACCATGACCGTATTGTTGGAGACGTAATACTTTTCCTTCCAGACCCGCTGGAAAATTTCCTCGGCGCTGAACACCCTTCCTGGATGGGAGGCGAGCAGGTGGAGAATATCGAATTCACGGCCGGTGAGCTGTACGTCGGTTCCGCGGGCGGTCACCTTATGGGAAGTCCGGTTGATCTCCACATCGTGAATCCGAAGGGTGGAATCCGTCTGTTCTTTCGGCTCGTTATATTGAAAAGAACGCCGGAGGAGCGTTTTGACCCTCACGGTCAGTTCCAGCGGATTAAACGGCTTGATCATGTAATCGTCTGCACCCGTCATCAGGCCGAGAATTTTGTCCATATCCTCGGTCTTGGCGCTGAGCATCAGAATCGGAATGGTCGACTCGTTCTCCCGAACCTGGCGGCAGACCTCAAGGCCGTTCAGTTTGGGCATCATCACGTCCAGCACGATGAGATCGACCGGTTGCTCGTTCAGCAGCTGGAGCGCCTCCTCGCCATGATAGGCGCAGATGACGTGAAAACCTTCATTTTGCAAATAAATCGAAATCAGATTGGCGATTTCCTTGTCGTCGTCGACGACCATAATGTTGCGCATGCATAAACCTCCATCAGTGCTTGTCTATAAGTTCGAGACGGAGCGGACCGTTCGGGTCAGCCAGCTGCGGGCAGGATTGTCCGCATGCTCGAAGGCGTAATCGAACATGGCCGCGGCGTCCTGGAACCGGGTCTCGGTGTCGGGCGCTCCCATGACAACGGCAATGACCCGCTTGCCGTCCTTTTCGGTCGTTCCGGTAAAGCAGTACCCGGCCCGCTCCGTATACCCGGTTTTGAAGCCGTCGTTGCCGGGATAGGCGTAAGGCTCGCCGGGGAGCATCGCGTTGGTCGTGTGCAGCGTAATTCGTTTCTCGGGGATGCTGACATCGGCCTTCTGCGTAATATTTAAAATTTCGGGGTAGGAATCAATGAGGCACTTTGCTAGTTTGGCCACATCCTGCGCGCTAAGCATCGTCTCTCCCCGCGAAGACGCCGACTTGAACTGCCGCAGATCGCTTGAGGTCAGTCCGGTCGCATTGGCGAAAACGGCTTGGGGGGACAGGCCGATGTCCTTGGCCCTGGCGTTCATCCGTTTGACGAATTCTTTCTCGCTGCCACCGATATGTTCGGAGATGGCCACCGCCGCATCGTTGGCGGAGTGCACAACCATCGCTTCGAACAGCTGGCGCAGCGTCAGCGTCTCGCCTTCGCGGAGTCCGATCTCCGAACCCGTCACGTTCGCGGCATACCGGCTGGCGGTGACAGGCTCATCCCAGGTGCTTTGCCCCTGATGGATGCTGTCCAGCACGAGCAGCTCCGTCATCATTTTGGACATGCTGGCCGGCGGGAGTGATTGAGACCCGTTATGCTCATAATATACCTTTCCGGTCTCCGCATCCATAAGAACGGCTGCCTGCGCCTTGATCGTAATCATCGGAAACCGGATCAGGCTGACGGCCGCGGCCACCGTCAAGCTCGACAGCAGCGCCAGCGCAATCAGTTTTCTTTTTTGCTTTTGCTTTGATTTCATTGCACCATACCTCGTTTATCCGTTTTGAATACCTTTCATTCTTTTACCAGTCTAACCATCAAACTTTAATTGCCCTACAAGAAAATCTTAAGAAATGTAAAGTTTTCGTCCCTGTTCGGATATATAATATGACTAACCTAATGCCGTCCGGCAGCATGGATAAAGTTACAGATATCGATCGAGAGATAGAGAGACTGGAGGGTTTACAATGCACAACAACACTTGGAAAAGACTCCCGATGGCCGACTGTGTCCGGGATTTGGTCGCCACCGCCCGCGGGGACCGCAAAGCAAGCCTCGTCATCCTGAACGTGAGACTGGTCAACGTCTTGTCAGGCGAAATCGTGCCGGAGATGTCCATTGCGGTACAGGGGCCGCGGATCGCATATGTCGGCAAGGACGTGAGCCATACCATCGGCGAAGGGACCGTGGTCATTGATGCCGGAGGCAAATATGCAGCGCCTGGACTGCTGGACGGACATTGTCATATTGAGAGCACGCAGCTTACGGCAACCGAATTCGCCAGAGCGGTGCTTCCGCTGGGCACGACCGGCGGGTTTTTCGATGCGCATGAAATTTCGAACGTCCTCGGACTGCCGGGCCTTCGCTTCATGCTGGAGGAAGCGAGAACGACGCCTCTGGCCGCCTATATGCAGGTCGCATCCTGCGTGCCGTCGACCCACCCCGGGCTGGAAACCACCGGGGCTTACATCGGTCCTGAAGAGGTGGCGGAAGCGCTCAGCTGGGGGCCGGATATGATCGGATTGGGTGAAGTGATGAACTTTCCCGGCGTCGTCTACGGCGACGACAAAATGATCGGGGAGATCGAGGCGACGCTGCGGGCCGGGAAATACGCGGACGGCCACTTTACATGGAGCTCAGGGGATTGGAGGCTTCCGGTGTATGCAGCAAGCGGCATTGATGGAGACCATGAATGCGTGAGTGCGGAGGATGTCATCGAGCGCGTCCGGCTCGGCATGTACGCCAAAATGCGGCAGGGCTCGGCCTGGCATGACGTTGCTGCCACCATCAAGGCGCATACCGAAGGCGGCCTGGATACCCGGCGCATGATTCTGGTCACGGACGACCGAAGCTCCGAATCGCTGATGAACGAAGGGCATATGAATTTTGTCGTCCGCCACGCCATTGCGCAGGGCGTCAAGCCGGTAACGGCCTTCCAGATGGCCACGATCAATACGGCAGAACGGTTCGGGGTGGCCAGAGACATCGGAGCGATCGCTCCCGGGCTCTGCGCGGATATCATTTTGCTGGACGGGAATTTGGCCGACGTGAACGTCACGATGACGATCGCGGCCGGACAGGTTGTGGCGGAGGAAGGCCGGATGACCGCCGAGTGGGAGCCATATGCCATACCGACAGAGGCGTACGGCACCGTCAAATTGGGGCGTCCGATTGAAGAACGGGATTTGGTCATCGCCGCGCCGCAGACGGACGGAACGGTTGAGGTCCGGGCGATTGGGGTCGTGGAGAACCATGTGGAGACGAAGGAAACGTGGGTGAGCGTGCCGGTGGAAGATTCGGCGCTTCGCGTTACGCCGGAGAGCGGCCTCTGCAAAATGGCGGTATTTGAACGCCACGGTCAAGGCGGAGGCCATGCTCTCGGCATCGTGGCGGGGATCGGCTTTGAAGAACCGGCAGCCATCGCAATGACCGTGGCCCATGACAGCCATAACGTAACGGTCATCGGCAATGATGACCGGCTGATGGCGCAGGCGGGAAACCGCGTGGCCGAGATGCAGGGCGGCGTCGTGATGCTCACGCGCACGGGCCGGACGGAGTTTCCGCTGCCGGTCGGCGGCCTGATGTCCGATCAGCCGTTTGAAACGGTCGCGAGCCAGTCCGAAGCAATCAGCCAGGCGCTGATTCAGTCCGGCTGCCTGCTGAACAACGCGTTCATGACGCTGTCGCTTCTGGCGCTGGTCGTCATTCCGGAGCTGCGACTGTCGGATAAAGGACTGGTCCGAATTTCGGCGGATGGCATTGAGATCGTGCCGCTGTTCCGGAGCTAAGCAAGGAATTTGAAGAGGGCGGACAACATCCGAACCGGCGGGCGCCATATATGGCCCCGCCGGTCTTTTTAGTGGGCAAAGATTGGGTGAAGTAAAAGGAAACGGACGGGCCGTCCGCGAATTATAATATGATACAGGCTGAGTCACGAAGGAAATCGGGGCGATGCCACAGCCCTCTCTGGAAGGACGAGGTACGCCAAAAAGGGGAGCCGGAGGCTCCCCTTATCCTGCATTGATTTACAATTCAAAAGTTGGTATTATAGAACTTGTGACTCTAAAAAAATACAAATAAAAATAATAATCCTATACGGATTTTATCACATTGGGATGAGTTTGTCAAACATTAAAAAGGGGATGGATATCGGCATGGATTTAAACGATCAGGACTGGCAGCAGGAGCAGGAGCGGGTAACTCAGGTCACCGGGAAAATCGCCCGCCGCAAAAAAGCGCTTGAAGCGGAGGTCGGAACGGTCCGGGGAGATGTCGTGGAGCTGAGAAAGGATTTCTGGGATGAGGTCCGCGTCAACTTCAGCAGCGCCGACGACCTCGGAGAGACCTCGACCAGTTTGCGGCAGCAGTCCCAGGTGCTGTCGGAGCGCGAGCGCAGCCATCTGCAGGCTTTTGAATCCTTGAAGAAGCTGCGGCTGCTGGAGAAATCGCCGTATTTCGGCCGGATTGATTTTACGGAAAACGGTCAGAAGCAGACGGAACAGATTTATCTTGGCATCGCTTCGTTTCTGGATGATGACCAGGAGACCTTCCTTGTGTACGACTGGCGGGCTCCCGTCTCCAGCCTGTACTACGACGGTGCGCCCGGGCCGGCTTCCTACCAAACACCCGGCGGCGAAATTGAAGGGACGATGGAACTGAAGCGTCAGTTCGTCATTAAGGACGGCAGGATCGACGTTATGTTCGACACCGGCGTCACAATCGGCGACGAGCTGCTGCAGCAGGTGCTCAGCCACAGCTCCGACAGCCAGATGAAAAGCATCGTGGCGACGATTCAGAAGGAGCAGAACGCCGTGATCCGGAACGACAAGAGCCGGATGCTGGTCGTGCAGGGGGCGGCCGGGAGCGGCAAGACGTCTGCGGCCCTGCAGCGCGTCGCCTATCTGCTCTATAAATACAGGGAAATTTTGAAGGCCGACCAGGTGCTTCTGTTCTCCCCCAACCCGCTGTTTAACAGCTATGTCTCCACCGTCCTGCCGGAGCTGGGCGAGGAGAACATGATGCAGACGACGTTCCAGGCGTACCTGGAACACCGGCTCAGCAAGGAATTCGACCTGGAAGACGTGTTTTCGCAAATGGAGTCGATTCTGAATGCGGAGGAAGGGGAATGGCTCGAGAATAAAAAGGCGTCGATCGCCTTCAAGGCCTCGCCGGCGTTCCTGAGCATCATCCGCAGCTACAAGGATTATTTGGAGCATGACGGCATGATCTTTAAGCCGATCCGCTTCAAGGGGCATCTTATCGTTTCGGCTGAAGCGATAAAAGAGAAATTTTACAGCTATGACCCTGCGGTTCGCCTGGCCAACCGGATCGAGCTGATGCGGGAGTGGCTGCAGAAGGAGCTTGCCGCTTTTGCAAAGCAGGAGCGGAAGGCGGCCTGGGTCGATGACCAGATTGAGCTGCTCAGCGCGGAGGAATACCAAAAGGCGTACACCCATGTCCGCAGAAAGCTTGCGTCCAAGAAAGACACCTTCGACGATCACGAGCGCGAACGGAACCTGCTGGCCAAAATGATCGTCAACGAGTGGCTGAAGCCGGTTCGCAAATGGATCAAGCGCAAGCGGTTCGTCGACGTAAAGGCGCTGTACCGTGAGCTGTTCGTCAATGAGGAGCTGTTTGCCCGGGTCAGCGGTACAGGCGATTTGCCGGAGCGGTATCATGAGATCGGCGCCCAGACGGTTCAGGATCTCATGGTGGGAAGGCTGTCCTACGAGGATGCGACGCCATATCTGTACATGCAGGAGCTGATGAAAGGCTTTCAGGTCAACAGCCTGATCCGGCACGTGTTCATCGACGAAGTTCAGGATTATTCTCCGTTCCAGCTGGAATACCTCAAACGGCTGTTCCCGCGGGCGCGCATGACGGCGCTGGGAGACCTGAACCAGGGAATCTATCCGCATACTGATGTACTCGGCGGGAGTTTGGCGTCACTGCAGGAACTGTACGGCCCGGAAGAGACGGAGGTCATTTCGCTGACCCGCAGCTACCGCTCGACGTATGAGATCGTGGATTTTACCCGGAGCATGATGCCGGGCGGGGAAGCGATCGTGCCGTTTAACCGGAACGGGGAGAAGCCGCTCGTACGGGTTCAGCAGGACCGGGAAGAGCTTCATGACCGGATCGTCACGGACATTATGGAGCTGAACGCCAAAGGCTATGAGCACACGGCCATCATCTGCAAAACGGCGGAGGAGTCCGAGACGGTCTACGAAGCGCTGAAGGACCGCCTGCCGCTGAAAAGGATTACGAAAACGACCCCTTCCTTTGCTAACGGGACGCTGGTCATTCCGTCCTACTTGGCAAAAGGGGTCGAGTTTGATGCGGTCATCATCTATGACGCGTCGGAAGGCGAATACAGCCGGGAGTCCGAACGGAAGCTGTTCTATACGGCCTGTACCCGGGCGATGCACCAGCTCCATGTATACAGCCTAGGCGAGCCCAGCCGCTTCATCACGGATGTGGCGGAAGATAAATACGTTTTGGCCTAGAGTCAGGCGTGGACCGGTAGTCCCGCCAAATCCGGCAGGTTCACACGGGTTCCGTCAGCACGTAAGCCTGTTCCTCGAACGGCTTGCGGTATTTGGACGGGGTACAGCCTTTATGATGCTTGAAGACGGTAATGAAGTAGCTGAGGTTGTCAAAGCCGACATCCATGGCAACCTCGACGATTTTTTTGTCGGTGTTCTCCAGCAGCTTACAAGCCTTGAGCACCCGGTAATGGTTGACGTATTCCACCGGGCTCTTCTGGGTCATCTGTTTGAAAAAGCGGCAGAAATGCCCTTCGCTCATGTTGATCTGTCCCGCCAGCTCTTTGAGCTTAAGCGGCTCGGCGTAATGATCATGTATATAATGAAGCGCGGTCTTCAGCCGCTCCACCTTGTCATGACTTCCGGTGGGGCGGCTTTTGCTGTTTTCGCCCAGCGGCGCCTGGGTCGACAGAAGGGCGAAGATCCGGAGCAGATGCGCTTTCGTCGACAGCTCGTAAGCCGGAAATTTGGCTTCGTTTTCGCAGATAATCCGGTGCAGCGCGTCCAAAATATCCTTTTCCCATTCCGATTTTCCGGTGATGTGCTGGCGCGGCATAAAGCTTTTTTTTATCAAGGGATCGATATATTTCTCCTGGATGATGTCAAAATCCGGGCTGCCGAGCAGGTCGGCGCTGAACACGACCGCTGAAAAGATGCACGGTTCTTCGGAGGCCAGCATCCCGGAGTGAATTTCCCCGCTGTTGACGAATAATGCTTCGCCTGCGCGGACCTCCACATACGTCATATCGAGCTGAAAGACGGCGCTGCCTTGATGCAGCACGATGAATTCCATCTCGTCATGCCAGTGGCAGTCCAGAATGCTCTGCCCGTTGAGCTGCTCGACTCTGGGGTAGATGCTGACGGGATACAGAGGATGTCCGTGCACGCGGTTTTCCCTGAGCGTTTCTCGATTCATATGATGTCACTTCCATTCCTAGCAAATATCAATATATTAATATATTTGGTCAAAATAACGTAAGAAATCTCTTCATTAGATCAATATTATTATAGTATAAACTCTAGGAGGGACGAAACATGAAATTCACGGACGGTTACTGGTTGATCCGGGAAGGCTATAACGTACAAAACCCTGCGGATATCCGCGATATTACCCATACAAGCGACTCCATGACGGTTTTCGCGGCGACGAAAATCATTGCGACCAAGGGCGACACGCTGAACGGTACGCTACTCAAGGCCGACTTCAGCTCCCCGATGCCGGATGTGATCCGCGTCAAGCTGTTTCATCATAAAGGAAAAGTAAACAAAGGACCTGCGTTCGAATTGTTCCCAAGCGATACCGATGTGCAAATTTCGGTGGATGAAGAGACCGCGGTGCTGACCAGCGGCCAGCTGAGCGTGCAGGTCAACCGCAAGCAGGGCTGGAACATCGATTTCAACTATGCCGGCAAGCGGATTACCGGCAGCGGCTGGAGAGCGCCTGCGTATATCCAGGATCCGGATAAAAAAGCATACTACCGCGAGCAGCTTGACCTGGGCGTCGGTGAGTACATTTACGGCCTTGGCGAACGCTTCACCCCGTTTGTAAAGAACGGCCAAGTGGTCGAAATCTGGAACGAGGACGGCGGCACGAGCAGCGAGCAGTCGTACAAAAACATTCCGTTTTATTTGTCCAGCAAGGGCTACGGCGTGTTCGTCAACCATCCGGAAAAGGTGTCTTATGAGATTGCTTCTGAAAACGTATCCAGAGTGCAGTTCAGCGTCGAAGGCGAATATCTGGAATACTTCATCATCGGCGGCGCCACGCCGAAGGACGTGCTGGACAACTACACGAAGCTGACGGGCAAGCCTGCGCTGCCGCCGGCCTGGACTTTCGGTTTGTGGCTGACGACATCCTTTACGACGGATTACGATGAAGCGACCGTCAACCACTTCGTGGACGGCATGGCCGAGCGCGATCTGCCGCTCTCCGTCTTCCACTTCGACTGCTTCTGGATGAAGGAATACCAGTGGTGCGATTTTGAGTGGGACAAGGATATGTTCCCGGATCCGGAAGGCATGCTGAGACGGCTGAAAGACAAGGGGCTGAAGATCTGCGCCTGGATCAACCCGTACATCGCAGAAAAATCGTACCTGTTCGATGAAGGCATGGAGAACGGGTACCTGGTGAAAACGCCGGACGGTTCCGTATGGCAGTGGGATTTGTGGCAGGCCGGCATGGGTCTGGTGGACTTCACGAATCCCGATGCGGTGAAATGGTACAAGAGCAAGCTCGAAGTGCTGATCGACCAGGGCGTCGACTGCTTCAAAACCGACTTCGGCGAAAGAATTCCGACCAACGTCGTCTATTTCGACGGATCTGATCCGGTGAAAATGCACAACTACTATACCTTCCTGTACAACAAGGCGGTATTTGAAGTGCTGGAAGACAAGCTGGGTAAAGGGGAAGCCGCCTTGTTCGCCCGTTCGGCCACGGTCGGCGGCCAGCAGTTCCCGGTTCACTGGGGAGGCGACTGCTCCGCAACGTACGAATCGATGGCGGAGACGGTCCGCGGCGGCCTGTCGCTCGGCCTGTCCGGCTTCGGCTTCTGGAGCCATGACATCAGCGGCTTCGAAAATACGGCTCCGCCGGATATCTACAAGCGCTGGGTGCAGTTCGGCCTGCTCTCGTCCCACAGCCGCCTGCACGGCAGCACATCGTACCGGGTGCCTTGGCTGTTTGACGAAGAGGCGGTCGACGTGGTGCGCAAGTTTACGAAGCTGAAATGCAGCATCATGCCTTATCTCTACAACTCGGCGGTGGAATCCACGGAACGCGGACTGCCGATGATGAGAGCCATGGTGCTGGAGTATCCGCAGGATCCGACCTGCTTCACACTGGATACGCAGTACATGCTGGGCGATTCGATTCTGGTGGCGCCGATCTTCAATAAAGAAGGTGACGTTCAATACTACCTGCCGGAAGGCAAGTGGACGAACTACCTGACAGGCGAGGTGCTGGAAGGTAACCGGTGGTACAGCGAGAACCACGGATATATGACCCTGCCGATGATGATTAAGCCGAACACCCTCCTTGCGGTGGGTAAAGAAGACAGCAGACCGGACTACGATTATGCCGACGGCGTCTCGCTGCATCTGTTCGAGCTCGGCGACGGCGCTTCGGCGCAGGCCGACATCGTGAATACGCTGGCCGAACAAGAGCTCAGCGTAACCGCATCCCGCAGCGGCAATGTCATCGAAGTGAAGGCCTCCGGGACCGGCAAGCCTTGGACGCTCGTGCTCCGCGGTATCGGCGAAGTGGCGTCCGTAGATCAGGGCACGGCGGCAAGCGGCGAACATGGTGCAGTCATTACACCTGCGGCCGGCGCTTCTTCCGTCACAATCACATTAAAGTAACGGGCTGCTGAGGCAGCTTAGGGATAGGACCGGACCGCAGATGGCTGCGGTCCGGTTTTTTAGAAATCAGAGCATTTAGCCGTGTTTTAAGCCGAATCGAGGAGATGTAATTACCAAGCCTGAACTGGGAGCGCATGCATATCCATGACTGAAAAGAACCACAATAAAACATGATTTATCATCGAACGTAAAGGTGGTTTTGTCATGGAAGACAAAAAATGGGATCTGGTGGCACTTGCCTCGATACCGCTCATTATGACGCTTGGCAACTCCATGTTAATTCCCATTTTGCCCGAGATATCGCAAAAGCTGCACGTCAGCGCCTTTCAGGTCAGCATGCTGATCACGGTGTTTGGCGTTGTGGCGATCGTGCTGATTCCGATTGCGGGTTATTTATCAGACCGGTTCGGACGCAAAACCGTCATTATCCCCAGCTTGATTATTGCCGCGGCGGGAGGAGCGATATCGGGGGCAGCCGCTTGGTGGACGGACGGAGCCACCGCTTACTGGATCATTCTTGCGGGCAGATTCCTGCAGGGTATCGGTGCAGCGGGGGCTTTCCCGATCGTGCTTCCGCTTGTAGGCGATATGTTTGATGATGAAGACGATGTCAGCAAAAGCTTGGGGATCATCGAAACCTCGAATACGTTCGGCAAGGTGGTCAGTCCGATTCTTGGTTCCGCGCTGGCTCTGGTGGTCTGGTTTTTGCCTTTTCTCGCGATCCCCGTTCTGTGCATTATTTCGCTGATTATGGTTGCTTTTTTGGTAAAAACGCCAAAGAAGAAAAACGAAAACAAAACGTCAATCAAGGAATTTCTGTCTGACACGAAGGACATTTTGCGTGAAAAAGGGCGCTGGCTGTACGCCATTTTCGCCATTGGCGGGATCAGCATGTTTATTACGTTCGGCGTGCTGTTTTTTTTATCGGAGACGCTGGAAACCAAATACGGCATGCACGGGATCGTAAAAGGCCTCGTGCTGGCGATTCCGCTAGCAGTGTTATGTCTGTGCTCGTTTATTGCCGGGAAGGTGATCGGGAAAAACAAAAAGAGGATGAAATGGACCGGCTTTGCAGGCATGGCGCTGCTGACGGCCGGATTGGTCGTTGCGGGATTCAGCAGCCAGATTACGTTTCTCCTGATCTTTTTCTCGGTCTGCGGAGCAGGCATCGGCACCACCCTTCCCTGCATGGACGCACTGATCACCGAAGGGATTGAGGAAAAGCAGCGCGGAACGATCACTTCTTTATACAGCAGCATGAGGTACATCGGGGTATCTCTCGGCCCGCCCGTTGTATCCCTTCTCATGAAGAGCACCCATTGGATCCTGTTTGGCTCGATGGCTGTGGTAGCGGCGATTGGCGTTCTGCTGACCCTGCTGGCCGTGAAGCCGAAGGAGAACAGCAGCAAGCCGGAGGATTCGGGCCGCAGCTCCCGAAGCAAGGGGCGGCGCGGAATCGGGTTGAGCAGACGGGTTGGTGCCCGCTGAGGGTGATCTTGGAATAACAAATGAATATGGATGATGCCTGACCCAATGAACGCGGCAGGTTCGGAAAATGTTTGTATTTTTCGGATCTGCTGCGTTTTTGTTTGTTTTTTGATGAAAAAAGGGTATAAAAACAAAACGATGTCTGCTATAATCAAGCCAATACAAATATAAACAAACAAAAACAAAAGAACTTATTGGAGGTTGTCCTTATCATGGTACAAAATCGATGGAATTCCGATGAAGCTTCCCGGCAGAAAGCCGGCGTTGACCAGCTGGTGTACCGGTCCAACCTGATCGGCAGTGACCGCAGTGTCTGCAACTGGGGCGGTGGCAACACGTCGCTGAAGACGGTGGAGCAGGACTTTCGCGGCCGTGATGTGGAGGTCATGTGGGTAAAAGGGAGCGGCTCGGACCTGGCGACGATGAAAGCGCAGCATTTTACCGGCCTGCGGCTTGAGGATATTCGTCCGCTGATTGAGCGTGATGAAATGTCGGATGAGGAGATGGTGGCTTACCTGTCCCACTGCATGATCGACAGCAAGCATCCGAGAGCGTCGATCGAGACGCTGCTGCATGCATTCCTTCCGTATCCGCACGTCGACCATACCCACCCGGATGCGATTATCAGCTTGTGCTGCGCGGATAACGGCAAAGAAATCGCCCATGAAATCTACGGCGATACGTTCGTATGGGTACCGTATATCCGTCCCGGGTTTACGCTGTCCAAAATGATCGCCGAAGGCGTCCGGAACAATCCGAATGCTCAGCTGGTGCTGATGGAGAAGCATGGCCTGGTGACATGGGGCCAGACGTCCGAGGAATCTTACAACCAGACGATCGCCATGATCCAAAAAGCGGAAGCGTATATTGCTGCAAAAGTACAGGAAGAGAAGGTGTTTGGCGGGCAAAAGACGGCGGCGCTGGCGCCTGCGAAGCGCAAAGCCCTTCTGGCCGAAGTGCTGCCTGTGATCCGCGGCGCGGTTAGCGACAGCAAAAAAATGATCGTCACCTACGACGATGCCGAAGACGTGCTGCAGTTCGTCAACAGCCGGGACGCGAAGGAGCTCTCCCAGGTGGGAGCGGCCTGCCCGGATCATCTGGTGCACACGAAGCGGGTTCCACTGTATATCGACTGGGATCCGGCTAACGGTGATACCGATTCGCTCAAAGCGGCGGTGCGTCAAGGTGTCGAAGCCAATAAGGAAGAGTACAAGGCCTATTTTGAACGGAACAAAAATGAGGGCGATGTCATGTCCGAGGCGGCTCCGCGCGTCATCCTCATTCCGGGGATCGGCATGGTCAACACCGGCAAGAGCCTGGATATGGCGGGGGTCAGCGGAGCTTTGTACCACCGGGCGATCGCGGTGATGAAAGGTTCTACGGCCTTGGGACAATTCGTATCCTTAAGCGAGAACGAATCCTACAACGTGGAATATTGGCCGCTTGAGCTTTACAAGCTGTCCCTGGCTCCGGCGGAAGCGGAGTTCTCCCGCAAGGTCGCCTTTATTACCGGCGGCGCAGGCGGCATCGGCAGCGAAACGGCGCGCCGCTTCGTGTCGGAAGGAGCTCATGTCGTTCTGGCCGACCTGAACCTGGAAGGCGCGGAACAGGTGGCCTCCGAGATCAATGCCAAATACGGTGAAGGCCGGGCCAAGGCTGTCAAGATGGACGTAACCCAGGAGGACATGGTCAGGGACGCTTTGGCAGAAACGGCTTTGACCTACGGCGGCGTGGACATCATCGTCAACAATGCCGGGCTGGCGACTTCGAGTCCGTTTGACGAAACTTCCCTGAAGGAATGGAACCTGAACATGAACGTCCTCGGCACGGGTTACTTCCTGGTAGCCAGAGAAGCGTTCAAGCAGATGAAGGAGCAGGGAATCGGCGGCAGCATGGTGTTTGTCGGCTCCAAAAATTCGGTGTACGCAGGCAAGAACGTGACGGCCTACAGCTCCGTCAAGGCGCTTGAAGCCCACCTGGCCCGCTGCATCGCGGCTGAGGGCGGAGAATACGGCATCCGCGTCAACACGATTTTGCCGGATGCGATCCTGCAGGGATCGGCCATCTGGAACTCCAATTGGCGGAACGAGCGGGCCGCGGCCTACGGCATCGAGCCGGATCAGCTGGAAGAGCATTACCGCAAGAGAACAACGCTGCTGGTCAACATTTATCCGAAGGACGTGGCCGAAGGGATTGCCTACTTCGCTTCCTCCAAGTCGGAGAAGACGACCGGCTGCATGCTGACGATCGACGGCGGCGTACCGGCGGCATTTACCCGGTAGGCAGTCGGTCTTAAAGGGGAAACTGGCGCAGATTGCACGTCTGATAGAAGGGAGCAGGTACCAGCTGAACAGGCATGTTTGGCGGGAGCCGCTCCCTCTCTTGCCATAACACACGGCAGACACCGGCTCGCTGCCGGCGCTCTGCCAGAATTTTGAGGTTAACCGCAAAGGAGGTATTACACCGTGAAGGTTTCGCTATTCATTACCTGCATCAGCGACGCGCTGTTTCCGCCCATCGGCGAAGCGATGGCCCGCCTGCTGGCGCGGTACGGCGTCCGGCTCGATTTTCCGCAGGTGCAGACCTGCTGCGGCCAGCCGGCCTTTAACAGCGGCTATTGGGATGAAGCCAGAGCTTCGGCGCGGACGATTTTGGAAGCGTTTGACGACAGCGATTTTGTGATCGCCCCTTCGGGCTCCTGCACCGGTATGATCCATCATTATTACCCCAAGCTGTTTGAACATGAGCCTCAGCTTCAGGAGAAAGCGCTGGCGCTGAAGGAGAAGACGTACGAGTTCACCCAATTTCTCGTTCAGGTGCTGGGCGTGACGGATGTGGGGGCCGTTTTTCCCCATAGAGTCACTTATCACCCGTCCTGCCACGGTTCCCGGCTGCTCGGCATCAAAGACGAACCGATGCAGCTGATGGCCAGCGTCCAGGGCATGGAGCTGATTCCGCTGCCTTATGCGGAAGACTGCTGCGGCTTCGGCGGGACGTTCGCCATCAAGATGAGCGACATCTCGGGCGCTATGGTTGAAGAGAAAACCCAGCACGTGCTGGAGACGGAGGCCGAGGTGCTGGTCGGGCTGGACATGGGCTGCCTGCTGAACATCGGCGGCAATCTGCATTATCAGGGCAAGCCGGTCCGGGTCATGCATCTGGCGGAACTGCTGTATGAGGGAGTGAAGCACCGTGAGCAAACCGCAGGGGTCTAGCGTAAAAGAGCGGGCGGAGACCGCCCTGAAGGACGAATTTCTCGTTAACGCCGTCAAGTTTACGACCGAAAAGCTGAAAAACGGCAAGAAGGCGGCGACGGCGGAACACGGCAACTGGGAGGAATGGAGGGAGCGGGGGCGGCAGATCCGGGCCCATACGATCGCCCACCTCGACTACTATTTGAACCAGTTTGTGAATAATGCCAGGGAGCAGGGCGTGCATGTGCATTTTGCTCCCGAAGCAAAGGACGCCGCCCGAACCGCGGTAGAGATTGCCAAGCATAAGCAGGCCAAGTCGGTCGTCAAGTCCAAATCGATGGTGTCCGAGGAAGTGCATATCAATGAAGCGTTTGAGGGCATCGGTATCGAATCCATCGAAAGCGACCTGGGCGAGTACATCATCCAGCTGGCGAATGAACCGCCTTCCCATATCATTATCCCGGCCATTCACAAAAACCGGTATCAAATCGCCGAACTGCTGTCGAAGGAAGCGGGAGAAACGCTGGCACCGGACACGAAAATTTTGGCTGGATTTGCGCGGCGGAAGCTCCGCGACAAGTTTCTGGAAGCCGACATCGGGTTAACCGGGGCCAACTTCGGCATTGCCGAGAGCGGATCGATCGTCATTTTTGAAAACGAAGGTAACGCCCGCATGGTGAGCACGGTCCCGAAAACGCAAATTACGTTGATGGGGATGGAGCGGCTTATTCCGACCTGGGATGACCTCGAAGTGATGGCGACGCTTCTGCCGCGCTCGGCGACCGGACAGAAGCTGACCGTGTACATGTCGGGCATCACGGGGCCGCGCCGGACAGTGGATGGAGACGGCCCGGAGGAAATGCATATCATCATCGTCGACAACGGCCGCTCGCTGCAGCTCGGGGATCCGGATTTCCAGGAGCTCTTGAACTGCATCCGGTGCGGGGCATGCCTGAACGCCTGCCCGGTGTACCGCCATATCGGGGGGCATTCGTACCCTGGAACGTACAGCGGGCCGATCGGAGCGGTACTGACGCCGGCGCTGAACAAGAATACCGAGGAGTGGCAGGACATCGCTAACGCCTCCAGTCTATGCGGCGCCTGCTATGAAGCCTGTCCGGTCAAAATTCCGCTGCATGATATGCTTGTCTATTTGCGCAACCGGAAGGTCGAGAGGGGTTATACCGCAGCCGGCGAAAAGCTGGCGATGAAAGGCTTCAAGATGCTGATGAAAAGCTCGGGCCGCTTTAAGCAGGCGGTGAAGCTCGGGCAGACGGGCCAGAAGCTGCTGGTCCGGGACGGATATATCCGTTCCCAATTTGGCCCGCTCAAGGGCTGGACGGCGTACAGGCACATTCCTGCGCTGCCTAATAAATCGTTCAGGGAACGCTGGCCGCAGCTGGACGCCGAGGTCGGGGCCAGCCTTCCGCCGATGCCGGAAGCGATGAAGTCCCGCATGGAGAGAATCGTCGCCGGCCGGAAGGAAAGGGGGATGAAGCGATGAGCACATCCGATCCGTCATTTTTGGAGAAAATGGAGCAGCAATCCCGGGAGCAGCAGAAGCGGTTCATCGGCCATATCGCCAGCCGTCTCGGTCGTGGGGGGTCTTCTGAATCCCGCAAGCCGGAGCATCCATATCGTGGCGCACCGGATTTTTGGAACCGCTACGAGCTGACGCATGAAGAGCGGATCGAGCGCTTTATGGGGAACTGGCGTGCCGCCGGCGGCCATACCGAGCGGGTGGCCGGCTGGGAGGAGCTGTCCGGCGTCGTGACCCGCACCCTGCAGGAGCACGGGGCACAGTCAACGATCCGCCAGGACCTTCCGGAGCTGGCCGGACTCCGGCTGGAACAGCATTTGCCGGAGCTTGCGCACCGGGTGTGGAACGGGCAGGATCCGGACGCCTCCCTGGCCGCTGCGGCCTATACGGATGCCGGGATCGTGCTTGTTGATGACGCGGTGGCGTATACCGGCTCGCTCGTGGTCACATCATCGGCGGAGAAGGGACGGTCGGTGTCCCTCCTGCCTAATCTGCTGATCGCCATCGTCCCGGCGGAGCGCATGAAGACGCGGCTCGGCGAGATCATGGGCCGCCTGTCCCGCAGCGCCGGGGAGGGGCTGCCGGCTGGGGTGCACTTTATCTCGGGGCCGAGCCGCTCCTCGGACATCGAGAACGACCTGACCATCGGCGTTCACGGGCCGGGGATCGCCTACGCTTTGATTGTCGGATAAGCCGATTCGGGAGTGTCCCCGCTGAAAGGGGCATGGGGATAACACGTTGTCCGGGAACGGGCAAATCTATATAATGGGTGTACGATAGAACGAAAGAGGGAAGCTATGTTAGTTGCGGAACGTTATGATACCATCGTGCGGCTGGTCAATGAGCGCGGCAGCATCCGGGTGTCGGAGCTGAGCGAGCTGTGCGGCGTGACCGAAGAGACGATCCGCCGCGACCTGGACCGGCTGGAGCAGCAGGGCAAGCTGCGGCGGAGCCATGGCGGCGCCGTTAGCGTCAAAGAGACCCAGGCGGAGACCCCGTATTTCGAGCGGGAGGTCATCCATCAGGACGAGAAGAGGCGGATTGCCGAAGAGGCGGTGCGGCGGATCGAGCCGCGGGACCGCATCGCCCTGGATGCCAGCTCGACGGCGTGGTATATGGCTTCGATCCTGCCGGACATTCCTTTGACCGTGGTTACCAATTCCATCAAGGTTGCCCTGGAGCTGTCCTCCAAAGAGAAGATCGAGGTCATTTCGACGGGCGGCATGCTGGCAGCCCATTCCTTGTCTTACGTCGGCCCGCTCGCCGAACGCGGCCTGGAATCCTATTATGTGGATAAGGCGTTTATTTCCTGCAAAGGCGTGCACTTGGACCGCGGAATCAGCGAATCCAACGAGCTGCAGGCGATGGTCAAGCACCGGATGATCCGGCAGGCGAAGACTGTGTACATCCTGGCCGACGCGAGCAAAATCGGCGTGCAGGCGTTCACCCATCTGGCCGATTGGGCCGAGGTGGACGTGCTGATCACCGACGGTCATGTTGAGGAGATGGACGCATCGCTGCTCCGGGAGAAATCGATCGAGCTGATCATTGCGGGGACAGGTAGCGCTGCAGGATAGTCCGTACCACCGCCCGATCACCAATAGGAGCAGTAAGAACCCTCCCGCAGTGCTGGCTTCCAGCGATTGTGGGAGGGTTTGATTTTGATAAAGAAATAAGAAGCAGCTGAGATAATGGCGGCGAAAAACTCATAAGACTCCTACTTATAAAAGCAGCCCTGCCGGGAAACTCCCAGCCGGGCTGCTTTTATAAGTGTGCTGTTCGAACGTTACTCGCCGGCCTTCGCCTGGCTTTTGGCCGCTTGAGGCACTTTCTCCCAGTCGGCCAAGAAACGCTCGATCCCGCTGTCGGTCAGCGGATGCTTCCACAGGGACGGCAGCAGCGAGCCCGGAATGGTCGCGATGTGGGCGCCGGCGATGGCCGCGTCCTCCACATGCTTAATGTTGCGGATGCTGGCCGCGATGATTTCGGACGTCATGCCGTAGTTTTCGAGGATTTGCTTCAGTTCGCGAATCAGCTTCATGCCCTCGACCCCGATATCGTCCAGGCGTCCGACGAACGGGCTGACGTACGTAGCCCCGGCCTTGGCGGCCATCAGGCCCTGTGCGGCGGAAAAGATCAGCGTCACATTCGTTTTAATGCCCTTTTTGGTCAGCTCATGACATGCATACAAGCCGTCTTCGGTCATCGGCACCTTGATGACGACGTTTGGTGCCCATTCGGCAATCTCGTACGCTTCCTTCAGCATGTCTTCGGCTTTGGTGCCGATGACTTCGGCGCTGACCGGGCCGGAGACGATGCTGCAAATCTCCTGAATGACCTCTTTGAAATCCCGGCCTTCTTTGGCGATCAGGGAAGGGTTGGTCGTTACCCCGTCCACCAGTCCCAGGCGGGAGATCCGTTTGATTTCGTCGATGTTGCCCGTATCCAGGAAAAACTTCATATCACTGATTCCTCCTTCGGTTATGAAAAGATATGGCTATCGGTTAAAATAAAATTTATAATAGTGTGTATCATAACTGATTTATGACACAATAATTATTTAAACCATGCTGCCAGTGATATAACAATGAAATTGCAGCTTCAGGTGATTTTTCTCAAAGGAGAGGATTCCCATTCAACTAACTCCGAGACAGCTGGATATCGTGGAACTTGTGCGGGAGCATGCGCCCGTTACAGGCGATCAGATCGCTGAGATGATCGGCCTCAGCCGCCCGACCCTGCGCGCGGACCTGTCCCTGCTCACGATGCTGGGCTTGATCAGCGCTAAGCCGAAGGTGGGGTATTTTCCCGGCGATACGCCAAGCTCCCAAGGTGAGTTTGAACAAAGATTGCAGCAAATATACGTGAAGGATATATACAGCACTCCCGTGACCATCTCCGAGCATGCGACGGCCTACGATGCCGTAGTGCAGCTGCTGTGCGAGAATACGGGCACGCTGATGGTGACCGGAGAGTCAGGTGAGCTGAAAGGGGTTGTCTCCCGCAAGGACGTGCTGAAGCTGACGATGGGGCATGCGGATTTGAGCACAATTCCCGTCGGTTTGGCGATGACCCGCCGGGCACACATGGCGGCCCTGACGCCTGAGGAGACCGTGCTGGATGCGGCTGACAAGCTGGTGAAGCATCAGGTGAACTGCCTGCCGGTCGTTTCCGGCGTGGGAGACAGCATGATGGTCGGCCGGGTCACCAAAACGGATATTTTACGCGTATTGATCGGTCTCGCGGGTAAAGGCGGTTCGCCGGCCCCGAATTAAAGATTCTCTTGAACATACTACTACAAGACACAGTAACTAAAAAAGCCGGCTGCTCCCATCCCGTATGGAATGGAAGCAGCCGGCTTTTGCCATTGGCCGTTACCCGTCTTGGAAGCAGCCTTACGTATTCGTCCGACAGCTTCATCAGGTTCAAAATATAGTCGTAATCCTTCCGGTATTTCGAGAAGTCGGTGACAGGCAGCATCGTCTTCAGGGAGATGGCGGTGCCATCCTCAAAGCCTTTGCCCGGCACAAACAAAATATCATTGTTGAAGAAGGAGCCTGTCGGCAGATAATACCGCATACCGACGACGTTCTTGTTGATGTTGAGCAGGTCGTGGCCAAATGCGGTAAAGTGCTTGTCCTTGAGCGAAATGCCCAGCAGGTTCGCCAGCGTCGGCATGATGTCGAGCTGACCGCCGACCTGGTCGACGACCTTGCCCTGTTTGCCAGGAATATGCATGATCAGCGGGATGTTGAAGCGGGTAATCCGCTGGTCATAAGGGATACCAAGCGCCTGCTTGATGACCGCCGGATCGTTGTCCTGCGGCTGTAGCCCGAAATGGTCGCCATAAATGACGAGCACGGTGTCGTCCCACATGCCTTTCGCTTTCAGACCGTCGATCAGGGTGCCGATTGCATAGTCGGTGTAATTCACAGCCGTCAGGTAGTCCCCCAACTGGGTTCCCTGGATGGAATCGGGGACCTTGATTTTTTTGCGGTCCTCCGGCACCTTGAATGGAAAATGGCTGGAAGCCGTGACGAACTGGGCGTAAAACGGCTTGCCTTGCTCATGCAGCTCGGACAGCTTGTCCAGACCGACCCGGTACAGCTCCTCGTCCGAAGCGCCAAAATCGTTGAAGTGATCGTTCTTGTACGACTTTTTGTCGTAATAATTCGTAAAGTTCAGCGCCGGGTAGAGCTGGTCCCGGTCCCAGAATTTCACGTCGTTAACGTGAAACGTATCGGCCGTATAACCGAGCTGCTCGAGCAGACGTGGCATGCTCGGGAGCTCCCGGTCGCCGAAGCCGCTCGACATCGCAACGGTGCCGGTCGGGTAGATCGACGTATTGCTCATAAATTCGGCGTCCGACGTATTGCCTTGCCCGATCTGCTGGAAGACATGCGGAAAGTACAGGCCGCCGTCAGCCAGTTGGTTCAGCACGGGGGTGAGCTCCTGGCCGCCCGTCGACAAATGGATGGGGAAGTTCTGGAACGCCTCCATTTGAATGACGATGACGTTTTTGCCCTTGGCAGCTCCAAACATCGCCGGCTTGTCTTGTGCAGTCCTACTTGCGTACGGGTACGACTGCTCGGCCTGGCCGACCTTTTGCACGGTCTCGTCCAGATTGCCGGAGGCGATCATGCTGTTCTCCTCGCTGGCTCGGATCCCGGCGGCAACCTGGTAATCCAGGAAGCCGAGATGCTCCGCCTGCATCAGCTCATTGGTGATGGAGCGGTCAGCATGAATGTACAGCGCCGAGACGATCAGGCCGATGACGCCGAGGGCTGCCGGCCAAATTTTACGAAGCCGCGTGCGCAGCGAAATCCGCAGCGGTACCCAGCGGCCGATCAGCCATAAGAGAGCGACGATCACGACGTCGGCAAAAAATAAATAGTTCTCCATTTCGATTGTTGACTGAACGCTTTCCTTGATCTGCAGCACCTGCTTCAGCTCGGACAGCGCCGTATAGGTCGGCACCGAATTGAAATGCTGAAAATAAAGCGCCGACGCAAACATGAGAATCGAGAAAATGGCGTTAAAAATCCAATAGACCCATCCCTTCGCTTTCGCGGGGGTTATCAGCTCAATAATGCACAGCAGCACCAGCAGCGCAGCCGCGTCGGCGGTGATCCGGCTCCACAAAATATCATGGAAGAAAAAGTACCGGAGCAGCAGCAGCTTGAGCAGCAGGACGACGAAAACGGCGATAAAGGGCGTCTTCGGTCTGGAATAAGTGGAACGGAAGTCGATCATACCTGCTCCTTTCTGTTTCATTACAGTGTTCGTTGGTATTTACAAGTATAGTCATGTTAAACCCGATTTTACATACCGCGAACACTAAATTAACACAAAAAGGGCGCGCTGTTAATCATTTTTGGTATTGCGGACCACAAATGCCATAAAAGAACACATGAATCATATCCTCTGTAAACGCCTCGGGATCCTCACTCTGATTGACCAGATCCAGCATTTTTTCGTACTGCTCCGTCATCATGCCTACATAAAGAAGCACCATTTGGACGGACACTTTCTCTGAAATTTCTCCGCGCTGCTTCCCCTTCTGCACAAAATTGGTGATCAAGGGAATGGCACGTTCCTCATACTGCTGCTGGATAAACCGGTTGATTTCCGGGTCGGCTTCGATCAGCTGCTTGAGCGCGGATGGGGTGAAGGGCAGCTTTAACCGGCTTTTTTGAAAAATAATGTATTCGATTTTTTCCTTCAGCGGCGCATCGCCCGTCAGCACGCTCTCATACTCCTCCATCAGCATGGCGACAAATTCCTTAAACACTTCGCGGAGCAGCGCTTCTTTGCTGCCAAAATAGTTGTATATGGTGACCTGCGACACTTCTGCCTTGGCTGCGATATCCTTAATGCGGATTTGCCGGGGTTCCCATTCGCCCAGCATTTCCAATACCGTTTGTTTGATCTTTTGTTTAATCTGCACTGCCCGCTTCTCAAATCCATTCATTTCTAACGAACCATCCTAACTATTTTAAAATAGGTCATCGGCTTGATCGAATGAACGAAGAATATCGGCTCTCGCCGGTTCGATCTAATTAATGAAATTATAACACAAAAATATTTCATAAAATGTATTGACGGTGGAAAGCGGCAGGCGTATGATCCGATTATGAAATATCGGAACAAGAATATTTCATAAATTTAAATGCGCATTGGAGGCGCTGGCATGCTGAGCGTTGAACATGTAACCAAGATTTTTCCGAACGGGAGAGGCATCCGGGACGTCACCTTTTCGGTCCGCCGCGGTGAGGTGTTCGGTTTCCTGGGACCGAATGGAGCCGGCAAATCCACGACGATCCGGCATATCATGGGCTTTTTGAAGCCGGATCAAGGCTCCGTAAAGGTATGCGGCTACGACACGTGGAAGGAACAGGGGCGGTTTCAAAAATATATCGGCTACCTTCCCGGCGAAATCGCGTTTATCGAGGGGATGACCGGCAAGGCGTTTCTGGATTTTATGGCAGGCATGCAGGGCGGCGTCGATTCGGCTTGGCGCGATGAGCTCATCCGCCGGCTGCAGTTTGACGTCCGGACGCCGATCCGGAAAATGTCCAAGGGAATGAAGCAGAAGGTCGGGATCGTTGCCGCCTTCATGCACCGGCCGGAGGTCATTATCCTGGATGAGCCGACGTCAGGGCTGGATCCGCTCATGCAAAAAGTGTTCATCGAGCTCGTGCTGGAGGAGAAGGCAAGGGGGACGACCTTCCTGATGTCCTCGCATAATTTTCCGGAAATCGAGCGGACCTGCGACAGGGCGGCGATCATCAAGGACGGCGAGATCATTGCGGTCAAGGATATCCATGAGCTCCAGTCGATGCAGCGCAAGCTGTTCGAAGTGACGTTCGAGACGGAGCAGGAGCTGGACGATTTCATGAAATGCGGCCTGAAGATCGATTCCCGGGAAGGAAATCGCGTGCGGGTGGCCGTTCAGGGCGACGTGGACCGGTTTATCCGCGAAACCGCCCGCTTTCACGTCCGCAATATCGATGTGTTCACGCAGAATCTGGAGGACATTTTTATGGATTATTACGATCGGGAGGGTCAAACGCCATGAATATGCCGCTGTACAGACAAATGCTTGCGATTAACCTCAAAATGTTCATGAATTATGCCGTCGGATCGGCCTTTTATATATTGTTGATGTTTTGGATTTATCCGGGAATCGCCAAAAACAGCGGCAGTTTGAATTCGCTGATCGATGCGATGCCGGAGGGCTTGGGCAAGGCGTTCGGCCTGGAAAACGGCTTCGGCAGCATCGGCGCGTTTATATCCGGCGAGTATTACGGCCTGTTGTATCTGCTGATTCTGTCCATCTTCTGCATTCTGGTTTCCACGCAGCTGATTGCCAAGCTTGTCGACCAGGGCTCCATGGCGTACCTGTTGTCGGCTCCCACCACCCGGACGAAGGTAGCCCTGACCCAGGCGGCCGTGCTTCTCTCCGGACTGGTGCTGATATGCGCGGTCACGACATTGGCCGGGTTTGCCGGGTACGCCTGGTTTATCGGGGATCTGGGGGATTTCGACGGTACCGGCTTTGTGCTGCTGAATGCAGGCGCCCTGCTGCTGTTCTTCTGCATCGGAGGCATTTCTTACTTGATTTCCGCCTGCTGCAATGACGAGAAGCGGGCGCTGACGCTCTCGGGCGTGATCACCATCGGATTTTTCAGCCTGAACCTGATCGGCAAAATCAGCGGGCAGCTCAGCTGGATGCGGCATATTTCGGTCTTTTCCTTATTTGATCCCGGCGAGATCGTCGGCAAAACGGCGGATTGGCCGGTGTCCATCGCGGTTCTGGCCGGCCTGGGCGCGGCAGCCTTCGCCGCCGGCATGATTATTTTCCGGAAAAGAAGCCTGCCGCTGTAAATCAAGCTATACTAGGGGGAGCAGGTATACCGATCAAGGAGACCGATCAAGGAGGTCACGATGAAAGCACTCATATTGGCGGCTGGCTACGCCACGAGGCTGTACCCGATGACGCGGGATGTGCCCAAAGCCCTGCTCCCCCTCGGACCCGGCACCATCCTCGATCATATCGTCCGCAAGGTGGAGCGGGTCAGCGGCATTTCGGAAATCGTACTGGTCAGCAACCACAGGTTTGCCTCCGCATTTCGGGCATGGGCCGAGTCGCGCGAATGTAGCGTACCGGTGCGCGTACTAGACGATGGTTCCACACATGAAGGGAACCGGCTCGGAGCGGTCGGCGACATGGCGTTTGCCGTGAAGGAAATGGGAATGGAAGAAGACCTTCTGGTCATGGCAGGGGACAACGTGTTTACGTTCGAACTGCAGGAGTATGTCGACTTTTATCACAAACGGCAGCGCGACTGCATCCTCGTTCAGCCGATGGAGCGTAAGGAGGACTTGCAGCGGATCGGCGTCGTCCAGCTTGATGAGGGGGACACCGTCCTGTCTTTCGAGGAAAAGCCGACAAATCCCCGGACAAATCTCGGCGTGCTCGCCGTGTACATTTACCGCAAAGACACGCTGCCTCTCATCGGCGAATATCTGAATGAAGGGAATCAGCCGGATGCCCCGGGATATTTCCCTGAATGGCTGTGCCAGCGCAAGGAGATGGCCGCATACCGGGCACGGGGAACGAGTTATGACATCGGGACGCCGGAGGCTTACCGAGAGGTGACGGAGAACTATGCAGTTTTGTTTGGGAATTGAATATTTATGAGTTTACATGTATATTTATCCGTATGGTGCTGAAGGAGCGATATACATGTATAAGTTTTTGGAGGAAATCACGATCAACACGTGGCCGGCCAAGTATTCCGCTCAGATGAACGGTTGGCTGGTCCGCTATGCGGACGGATACACGAAGCGGGCGAACTCGGTCAGTCCGATTTACCTGGACCCGGGCTGCGACGTGGAAGGCAGCATCGCCGCCGCCGAACGGTTTTACCGGGATGCCTCTCAGCCGGTCATTTTCAAGATGACTCCTTATGTTATGCCGTCCGATCTAGATGAACGTCTCGCCGGGCGGGGGTATATTCAGGTGGACCTATCCAGCGTGCGGATTCTGGATCTTCAGCGAGAAACGGCGCCGGCGGCTGACCCGGGGCTTCATGTCGTGTTCAGGGACCGGCTGGATACCGGCTGGCTCGAGCAGATGTCCCTCATGAACGAAATACCGGGCCACGGACAATCGGTCCTGGCGCACACGCTGGCCTCGACTCCGCTCAAGCAGGGATTTTTCCTGTTACAGCAAGGGAGTGAGACGGTAGCCGCCGGACTCGGCGTCATTCAGGAGGGATGGCTGGGCCTGTACGATATCGTGACACATCCTGATTTCCGGGAGCGGGGATTTGGATTCAAGCTGATCCAGCGCATGTTGGCATGGGGCCGGGAGCAGGGCGCACATTCGTCGTTTCTTCAGGTCGTTCAGGCCAATGAGGCGGCATGCCGGTTATACGACAAGCTTGGTTATCGCCATGTTTACTCTTATTGGTACAGAGTGCTTAAATAATGGAATTAGGCGAATGTTTGTTCTTGTCTCAGATGCCATTCCCAGGTATCATAGAGTGGCATGGCCAGCGCCATGACAGATTGACTTGGATTGGGAGAGATGAGGATGAACGACATACCGGAGAAACTTGCGCCGATGTGCGAACTGATCGATGGGGTGAAGGCACTGGCGGATATTCCGAAAGATCAGTGGACGGGAGCGATTGCCGAAGGCAAGTGGTCGCCGCAGGAAATCATCGGGCACATTATGCTGTGGGACAAGCATTTCCTGGAGCATGCGATCCGGCCGATGGCGGCCAAAGAACCGATGGATATGCCAAAGGTGGAGCTTGACGAATTCAACCGGAAAGCGGCCGCGTATGCGCGCAGCCAAGGGCGCCAGGAACTGATCGATCAGACGGTGCACTGGCGGGAGCAGATCATCGGAGAGCTGAAGCGGATACCGGTAGATGAGTATGCCTCCGAATACAGTACCGGAAGCGGCAAGCTGTCCGTAAACGAGTATCTGGCCGATTTTTACTGGCATGACCGCCATCATATGAATCAGATCCACAATTACATAGCAAACGGGCACAAATAGAACAGCTCTCCTAACAAGAGGACCGTAACGAGGTAAAAATTACTTCGGGCGGTCTTTTTTATAATATCAGAAGGTCTAAAAATACAGCATTGAGTAACGTTTAAGCTCCGGGGAATTTCTCCGGGGCTTATCTGGCATGAAATCGGATGGCCGGACCGTAGACTAATAGAAAATCTATCTGTCTGAGCCCAAGGAGGTCTGGCATGAACAGAGAGGACCGGCTGGAAGCAAGCCCACATGGGGGGACCCCTGAATCCGTAAGCATTAGCGAAGCCGAGCCGGCAGAATGGGAGTGGTACCTGCGCATTTATGATAAACAGATGGCTGCAGGGATCAAGCTGCCGCTTCATACCGATTCATTTCTGCCTGCGGGCTTCATGCCTTATTGGTTGAAAAAAAACGGAAAGGTGATCGGCGGTGCTGCTCTTTCGGGCAGTGCGATCCGGGATTTGTTCACGATTCCTCCCCATCAGGTGGATAACCGATTAATCATTGCTGTCGTCGAGGCGATCCGGGAGACGGAAGCAGGAGGGGGAACGCGTACGATCCACGCCTATGAAGTCTTTGCGGATCAGGAAGATGCCTATATGCGAGCAGGCTTTTTCCCGGCACCCCATAGGCATCGCTGGATGCAGCGGCCAACGGCCGAATATGATTCCCACGGAAACGGCGGATCAGCTTTTCAATCCGTAGAAATCCAACATGAGGGCGGAGAACAGAGGCTCGTGCTTGAACGGGAGATCGGATTGTTTTTGTTCAAGCATGCATGGCATGAAGAGGGAAGCAAGCTGGAGGACGCTTCATTTGCTGACGTGCTGTCCATGCTCAGGCTCGATGCTGCGCATATGACAGAGGAGACAACGCTGGCTTCAAGCCTGTTGTATGATACGTCGACCCGCGCATTGATCGGGGTCTGTATCATTGGGATGCTGGCGGGCTGTCCCACGATTCAGGTGCTCACCGTCATGAAGGCTTACAGAGGCCGTGGGCTGGCGACCCAGATGGTGCAAAAAGCGCTGACGATGTTAAAAAAACTGGGGCTGCCGCTGCTGCGGATTCGTGCCATACATGGACATCCGCATGAGTCCTTGTGCTTTCAACTTGGCTTTATGCCTGGTCCTCTGTTTATATCGACCATGACCATGTATGGCTGAGTGGGCCGCAACCAGTGCATCCGGAAGCAAAGCGTGGGGAACTGGGAAGAAGCGTCCGGCATATTTTCCAAAACTTGATCGGGCCATCTGCTTTATCCTGCTACCGTAACTCATTGACGCTCACAGCATAATGATTTAGAATTTCTTTTCGAAAGGTTCATTTCAACATTTCAATCAAGTTCGTGCAGCATCCGCTTTTAAACTCCGATTCGTTCGCGAGTGGCGAAATTTTAACGAAGACTTCGTAGTGTCATCGGTTTCGTTCGCCCCCTGTCCTAACCGACAGGGGGCTTTTGGTTGTTGCGCGGGTACTGGCATCAGGAGGTTATCCATTTGAACAAGCTCAAATACTCGCTGCTCATACTGATCGGTGCATGCAGCTACGGCGTGCTTTCCTCCATTATGAAGGTCGGCATGAAGGAAGGTTTCACAGTCAGCCAAATGCTTGGTGGCCAATATATTTTCGGTTGGTCATTGCTGCTGGTGCTGATGCTTATTTTTTCCCGGAAAAAGATTGCACCGAAGCAGTGGCTCTTATTGCTGGCGGTGGGAATTACCATGAGCGGCACGTCGGTTTTTTACGGCAAGGCCGTTGAGCGGCTGCCCGCTTCGATTGCCGTTGTGCTGCTGTTCCAGTTCACATGGATCGGCGTATTAATGGAAGCCGCCGCGGATCGTCGCATTCCAAGCCGCAGCAAAATCATTTCGATCGTGATTTTGATCCTGGGGACCCTGCTCGCTGGAGGCGTCATCGGCGAAAGTACCGGACCGCTGGACACAAGAGGCGTCGTATACGGTCTGCTGTCCGCTTTTACGTTTGCGCTATATATGTTTGTCAGCGGACGCGTCGGAACGACGGTTCCTGCCTTTAATAGAAGCTTCTTCATGACCACGGGCTCGGGCGTCATCGTATTGTCCGTCTTCTCTCCCGCTTTTTTGTGGGATGGGGCTTTGGTGGCCGGGTTATGGAAATACGGTCTGATTCTTGGCATTCTAGGCATCTTGATCCCGGTGCTCTTTTTCGCGATCGGTATGCCGAAGGTGGGCTCCGGCACGGGGGCGATCCTGGGAGCTGCGGAATTGCCTGCGGCGGTCGTCGCTTCCGTCCTGCTGGTTCACGAGCATGTGAGCAGTCTGCAGTGGCTCGGAATTGTACTTATTTTCATCGGCATCGCCATCCCGCAAATCCGCTTTTCAAGGAAGCAAAGCCCGCCGATATATGAACGACCGGAAAGCGCCGCACATCTTTAGCTTTTTGACGGGCTCGAGATTAAGCATTACGGTACAGGGTAATGTAAACATGTAGACATCTCTTCTTATTTTAGCCTCGGCGCGTAGCCGCAGGCTGTTTTTTTTGTATAATGGAATCAGTAAGAAGGGGGTTGATTTGCAATTATTCATGCAATGACTGCATTTTCTGTTTAGGGTAATCAAAGAAAGCTTCGATTTCATTAAAAATATGGAGGTAATTTCTTATGATTATCAGACAAATGCATGTGAACGAGGCGGACAAGATCCGCCAAATCGACCGGTCCGAACAGATCGACCGGATTTACAAAATGAACGACGGGCAGCTTGAAACCGTTCCGATGGGACATGAATGTCCGACCTGGGATGAGGAACATACGGATGAAATGGTCAACCGCTTCCAGCGTGAGCTGGAGCAGGGAGGCACGGCATACGGGGCGTTCGACGGCGAAGTGCTCGCCGGCTTTGGCGTGCTCGGACACCGGTTCAGAGGCCGCAACCAAGACCAGCTGCAGGTGGATCTGATGTATGTCAGCCGGCCATACCGGAGACAAGGGCTGGCTACCCGGATCATGAACGAGCTGAGCCGCGTGGCCAAGGAGCGCGGAGCGAGCTATTTATACATATCCTCGACGGAAACGGAATCAGCGGTCGGCTTCTATCGTGCCAACGGCGGAAACCTCACCGAGGAAGTGGATGAGGAGCTGTATCAGCAGGAGCCGGAAGACATTCATATGCTCAAGAAGCTGTAAGACAGAGGAAATAGAGGTGAACGGGCAGTGTTCGTGTATTTTGCATTCGGAATAGGTATTCTCATCATGATCGGGGCGGGCGTGCTCGCTTGGAAAAATTCCAAAATCATCGCAGAACAGAAGAAGCAGCCCGGCCCCAGACCGATTCACTACACCTATACGGTGCAGGTGACAAGCCGCTTAGATGAAGAGGAGAACAGCCGTTTCACCCCGATTTATCGAATTTTGTATGAGGATCCTCAAGGAACGATGTATGCGTACTTAAGCAGGGTAACCGGGGAAAGGGAGCTGAAGCTGTCCGAAGCAACCGGCATCATGGAGACTAAGCTGGCGGACGTGCTCGCGAAGGGCCGGCTCAAGGCGGCGTCTCCTGTCATGGAAGCGGTCATCGGCGAAGAGGAGAAGGAGGCTGTCGCCCGTTTGGACCACAAGTTAAACGCGTCAGGGGGGCTGGTCAATGGATGACTTGACAAAGCGGCCGATTCGGGCGGTGTTGTTTGATTTCGACGGCACGCTGGCGGATACGCTGCCATTGTCTTTTTACGCGTTTCAGGAAGTATTCCGCAAGTATACTGCGAAGGAGTACAGCAACGAAGAGATCATGGCTTGGTTTGGACCGACAGAGGAAGGCATTATCAGCCAGGTTTTGAAATCTCACGAGTCACTGCCGGAAGCTATTGACGACTACTATCGGATCTACGACGCATATCACGACCGGATGCTCACGCTTTCGGAAGAAATCCGCGGCATGCTGAACCGGCTGCAGGACATGTCCATTCCGATGGGCATCATCACAGGCAAAAGCCGCAGGTCGCTCGACATTTCTTCGGCCAAGCTCGCTATGGGGTCTTATTTCACCGTTGGCTTTGCCGGGGATGAGCTTACCCGTCCCAAGCCGGATCGGGAGGGCCTCGATAGGGCGATGGCCGTGCTCGGAGTAATGCCGGAAGATACGCTGTTTATCGGGGACAGCAACGCCGATATGGCAGCCGGGCGGGCGGCAGGCACCCGGATCGGCGGTGCAATGTGGTTTGAAACGATTCAGAGCAGCAATCTTCTTCCCGTTCCCGATTATCGGTTCACCTCGCCGCTTCAAGTGGCGGAGCTGATTGGCAGGTTAAATCAGGGCAAAGGATAAACAAGAGGCGAAGGAGGGAAGGCGAATGCATGTCGTTCAATTTCAGGATCCGGAAGCATTTTTGGAGCATACGGAGCCGGTGCTGCTTGAGAATGAACTGCTGAACAATCTTCCGCTTGGCATTCTGTACCGGTTGGTAGACACGATGAAAGAAGAAGGCGGCATTCCGCGGCATGGGGAGGGAAGCAGCCGGCTGTTTCTGGCGACGGTTCAGAACGGAGAGCAGCCCCTGCTCATACTCATCCAGACGCTGTCGCATCTGATTCTGTACGCAAGCGATGAAGTCGGCGGCCCGGAACAGCTTCGGACTTGCTGTTGCGAGGCGGTGGACTATATCATCCGTCAGGGTGAGGTATCCCAAATCCCTAGCATTATTGGGTTAACGTCAACCGCTGAAATGTTTGCGGAGGTGTGGCGCGACAAGACCGGCATTTCCTACCATGTCGGAATGAATCAGCGGATATACCGCTGCACGAAAGTAAACCCTATTTCCGAAAGCGGGGGGCACTTGAGGGAAGCTGGGCCAGATGATCTGCCGCTCCTTACAAGGTGGGTGCTGGACTTCAGCCGCGAAGCGCTGGAGCCGATCCCGCAGGAGGACGCCGAACGGATTGCCAGAAGGGGAGTCACCTTGTCTTCCCTCTATATTTGGGATGATGGGGGACCGGTCTCCATGGTCCAAAAATCGCGCCCGACCCGACGCGGTATCGTGGTCACGCTGGTTTACACGCCTCCCGAGCTGCGCGGAAGGGGCTATGCAAGCTCATCCGTAGCCGAACTGACCCGGCGGCTCCTAAGCAGTGATTACGAGTTCACCTGCCTGTACACGGATCTCAGCAATCCGGTGTCCAACCATATTTACATGAATATCGGCTACGAGCCGGCGGCGGATTCCATCGTGTATGTATTCGACCGGGCGGGCGAATAGTTACATATGATAGCTGCCTGTGGGTTCGTTTAAGACCCATTCCAGCATGGTCAGCATGTCTTCGACGCGGAGCAGCTGGGCAGACAGCGAGGCGTGAACCGGCGTGTCCGGTTCAGCCGATTCGATGCGGGAGAGCAGCGACTTTTTTTGCATCAGCAGTTCGTTCATTTTGGATTTAATCTGGTTTTCGGTTCTCATTGATAACCCTCCATGTGCAGTTGTTGCGGTACCATGATGATTATACCAGTCTTGAAGGGCAGGTCCATAACCGAATCGGCCCATCCACTATACCAAGGAGATGATGAGGAATATGAATCTGAAGAAAATGGCTGCGGAAAAAGCGGTTGAATACGTTGAGGACGGCATGCGTGTCGGTCTGGGGACAGGCTCCACCGCTTACTGGGCGATCAAGAGAATCGGTGAACGCGTCAGGGAAGGGATGACGATACAGGCCGTGGCGACCTCCAAGGCTTCGGAGAAGCTGGCGGCCGAGGAAGGGATTCCGCTGGTGCCTTTTCACCAATTGGACGGGCTGGACCTGACTATTGACGGTGCAGACGAAGTCAATCCGGAACTGAGCCTGATTAAAGGCGGGGGCGGAGCGCTGCTGCGGGAAAAAATCGTTGCCTACCACAGCAAGCAGCTGATCATTATTGCCGATGAGCACAAAGTAGTGAATACGCTGGGCGCATTTCCCCTCCCGGTGGAGATCATCCCGTTTGCGCATGAATGGACGCTGGGATCGCTGGAGAAGCTCGGATGCAGCCCGCAGCTGCGCACCGATAACGACCAGCTGTACGTCACCGACAACGGAAACTATATCGCCGATTGCCGCTTTGGGGAGATTGCCGACCCTGCGAAGCTGCATCAGCAGCTGTTATACATTCCGGGCGTGGTGGACAACGGGTTGTTCATTGGAATGGCGGACCGGGCAGTCATCGCCGGCAGCGACGGAACGGTTAAAATCATGGAGCGTCCGTTAAACCGGTAGGTCAGGCGCATTTCATGAAACAACCGGACTTGTCCGCTGCATGGCGAAATTTGCTGACCGTGTTGATCGTCGCTTATACACTTCTTCTCCTCTATTGGATGTTCCTGGGGTTCGGACGGAGCCCGGGTTCATCCTTTCATTATAATGTGATTCCTTTGCGGACGATCCGGCTGTACATACAGTATGGCTGGACCATGTCCCCGAAAACATGGATCATCAATTTGTTCGGCAATATGGCGGTGTTCGTCCCTTTCGGCCTCCTGCTGCCGCTGCTGATCCAGAAGCTGCAGTCGTGGCTTGTGCTTACGGCCGTCTTCGTTTCGTCCATCCTGGTCGTGGAATGGGCGCAGATGCTGCTGCGGGTAGGCAGCTTTGACGTGGATGACGTGATCCTGAATACAGCGGGCGTGTGGATCGGATGGTTGATCTCCAGCATTTGGCGGGAACGGATCGGTACAAAAAGAGGAACAAAGGTTTGACATCATCGCGTCTTTCGATTATCTTAGCATTAAGATAGCGCGTTTGGAGGTTTTTACATGGCTGGTAAAACTAGCAACGATGAATTGTCCCTGGATTTATTTATTGTCCTTGCCCGCGCCTATAATTCAGTAGTTGCCCACTCCATTCGTGATATTCAAAGCCACGGTTTGAATTCAACGGAATTTGGAGTCCTGGATCTGCTGTATCACAAAGGGCCCCAACCACTGCAAAAAATCGGGGAGAAGGTATTGATATCCAGCGGGAACATTACGTACGTGGCGGATAAGCTGCAGAAAAAGAATCTGCTTGTCCGCAAGGCGTCGCCGGACGACCGACGGGTCATATTTGCAGATCTGACGGATGAGGGGAGAGCATTCTTCCAGAGTATTTTTCCTCAGCATCAGCAGGTTCTGGTCCGCGCGGTGGAAGATCTGGACAGCGAAGAGAAGATGCAGGCGATTCAGCTTCTGCGCAAGCTCGGATTGTCAGCAGAGCGGAAATTCAAGGAGAGTGGGGCTATATGAACGGACAGCTTCGCGCAAACATCAGGCCCGGACTCGAGGTCGATATCGTACTGAAGCAGGACCAGCGTACAGGCAAAAGGACACGCGGCATCGTGAAGGATATCCTGACCAATTCCGCCCAGCATCCGCACGGCATTAAGGTCAGGCTGACGGACGGGCAGGTCGGCCGGGTGCAGGAAATCATCACGCCATAAAGTGTTAGGAACAGAACAATCTTGGCAGTCGTGCTGAAGCATGAAAAACAGCCGCTGCCCGCCGGAAGGGCGGGAGCGGCTGTTTTTCTTTTTGTATTGATGACCGTTATTCCTCGGACGGTCACAGATGAAACCGTTCAACCTGATCCCACTGCTTTTCTTTGCGCAAAATTTCGCGCTGTTTTGGCCCGATCAGGTCAAAATGGGGAAAAGGAGAGCGGTTGTGTATATATTTCGGTGAAAGTCCGTGGCTGACGCACCAGCCGGCGAGCCGGTCCAAATCCGAGCAGCCGACCTTGGTAACCGTCGTCATCCCGGGAAAACGCGGGTCCAGCCAGTAGTGCGTCAAATACGCGATTTCTCCCCGGCTGACCGCCTCCTTCCACCGGTTCAGTTCAATGCGGTTAATTCCAAAAGCCATCCTGTATTCATCCCCATCTATTTCGTCATTCGTCTTCGGATATGATTCGTACGTCTTCGCACATTTCCAGTTATTCCGCCTGGCAAATTCCTGCTTGCCGATTAAGCGTCTGCCGTACGCTGCATCAGACGCTTCAGCTTGGTTTCGGTCGGAGATCCGGCGCACGGCGTATAGATGCTGCAGCGCAAATCGCTGCCGCCCTGTACCTGCAGCGACGTTAAATCGAACAGCATCTTTCCGGCTTTGGCATGCCTGAACTCAATCAGCACCTCCGGTGCCGAGCTGACCTGGCTCTGTTTCCACAGCGTCAGGAATTCGGGATCGGTATTCTCCATTTCCCGCAGAAACTGCTCATACCATTCGTCATCGACGTACTGCCCGTAATACGCGCGAAAGATCGACAAAAACCCCATAATAAAATGCTCCCAGTTAACCGCCAGCCTCCGCAGCTCCTTGCGGGTAAACAGAAGGCGGATCAGGTTCCGCTCCTCAGGCGGAATCTGGGTAAAGTCGAGAAACACGTGAGCGGCCGCTTCATTCCAGCCGACAATCTGGAAACGCCGGTCGGAGATGATCGTTGGACAGTAGTGGAGCTCGTCCACGATTTTTTGCAGGGCCGGGCTGATCTGCGGGTGCTCCTGCTGAATCGGGGCGGCAGCAGAGCCGCTCTCCAGGGCGAGCGAAAATAAATATTTCCGCTCGTCCGCTGTCAGCCGGAGCGCGGACGCGACGCAGTCGAGCACTGAAGCGGACACTTTGATGTCCCGTCCCTGTTCAAGCCAAGTATACCAGGTGCTGCTGACCCCGGCGAGCTGTGCCACTTCTTCCCGCCGGAGTCCGGGCGTCCGCCGGCGGGTGCCCTGCGGAAGTCCGACCGTTTCCGGCTGCAGCTTGGCCCGCTGGTTTTTCAAAAAAGCGGAAAGCGCATTAAGCCGTGTCTGCTGGTTCATCTGTTCTTGCACCTCTTTCAAAGTTAAGACCCATTTGCAGTTCCTTTTGTAGATCTAGATTCAGTTCTATTTGCACATCCAATTATAAGTTCCATCGTAGGTTCCGTTGCCATCCGGGTGTTTCTTATGATGGTGTTCATTATGATGGTGTTGATTATGATGGTGTTGATTATACTAGGATAAACTATAACTTGTAATAGGATAAATGCTATGGAAAGATAATATCATAATTTGAGTTTGGGAGGAATACCAGATGGAGAAGGTTGTCGTTACAGGAATGGGGCTGGTTTCACCGCTGGGCAGCACGGTACCCGGCTTTTGGAATGCCATGATTCGAGGCGAGTCGGGAATATCCCGGATCGATGCGTTTGATACGTCCCGCATGAAGGCTTCCGTCGCCGGCATCGTGCGGGACTTTGATGCGGAGGCAAGGTTCGGCCGCAAGGAAGCCCGGCGGATGGACCGCTTCTGCCAATTTGCGCTGGCGGCGGCTGAAGACGCGCTCAAGGATGCGGAACTGGACATGGACCGCCTGGATAAGGAGCGGACGGGTGTGTACGTCGGCTCCGGTATCGGAGGCATCGGGACATTGATGGAGCAGGGGGACGTTCTTCGTTCCCGGGGACCGGAACGAGTCAGCCCGCTGCTCGTCCCGATGATAATCTCGAATATGGCCGCGGCGACGATCAGCATCCGGTTCGGCTTCACCGGACCTACGATGTCGCCGGTTACGGCATGCTCGATCGGCAATACAAGCATCGGAGAGGCGTTCCGGCTGATCCGCTCGGGCGGTGCGGACGTCATGATCGTCGGCGGAACGGAAGCGGCCATTTCCGAAATTTCGATGGCGAGCTTCGGCAATGCTACGGCCCTTTCGGCATGGGACGGGGATCCGAAGCTGGCAAGCCGCCCGTTCGATGCTGGCCGCGACGGGTTCGTCATGAGCGAAGGCGCGGGCATCCTAGTGCTGGAGTCGCTGTCCCACGCCCGCCGCCGGAACGCCCGCATATATGCGGAGGTAGCCGGGTATGGGGCGACTTCGGATGCCTATCATATTGTCGCTTCCCATCCGGAAGGCATCGGAGCCTACAACGCGATGAGGCTTGCCCTTCAGGAAGCCGCCGTCCGTCCGGTGGACGTCGATGTGGTCAGCGCTCATGCCACGAGTACGGAAGTCGGGGACAAGTCCGAGACGCAGGCCATCAAGCGCTTGTTCGGCGAGGCGGCTTACCGTGTTCCGGTGACGGCGAACAAATCGATGCTCGGACATATGTTTGGGGCTTCCGGTGGCGCTCAAGCCATCGCTTTGGTACAGATGCTGCTGGAAGGCGTGATTCCGCCGACGATCAATCTGCGGGAAGCGGACCCGGATTGCGACCTGGATTATGTTCCGAATATCGCGCGCACCGCTGAAGTCAAGATCGGCATGTCCAATTCCTTCGGTTTTGGCGGTCATAATGCTGTCATCGTTTTGAAGCGATTCGAAGCGTAACCAAGGGCGTATCCCTTCCTCCGGGCTTCTCTTTGGCGGCCAATCCCTCGAGTCCCGGTCCTCTGGACCGATATGGTATGATGGGGATATCTATCCATAAGTCAGCACCCATAACTGGAGGGGATGAGAATTGGCCGTCAAAATTTGTCCGAAGTGCGGGGAATCCAATCCGGAGCAGGCGTGGACCTGCGTACGCTGCGGCAGTTCCTTGCAGAATGCCGAAGTGGCCGGAACTCCGGATGCCGACAAAGGGGCGGGCATATCGCTCGGACGCGATGAGAACATCTGCCCTGCATGCGGTGAACAGCTCGAACCGGGGGCGAGAAAGTGCAAGTTTTGCGGGACGACGATTTATAAAAAGCCCGCTGCACCGATTTATGAAGAACCGGATGAAGATCCGTTTAGACCAAGTGCGGTGTCGATCATTTTGCTGATTCTGGCGACGGTGGTGTTTCCTCCGGCCGGTCTCATCATAGGCGGGGTGGCCGTCGTTCTCGGCGATCCGGATAAACGGATCGCCGGGCAGCTTTTGATGGTTCTCGGGCTGATCGTGATTGCGGTGAAGTACTTTTTTTAATGCGTGTCGCCATCATTTTCTAGAAGAAATTCGGCTGCCAGCCTGGTCGGGGGCTACTTCTTTGGGTATATCTTAAGTAGAAGCTTGTTAACTAAGGAGGCTGGCCGATGACCAAAGAACATTTTGAAGCAGCGAGGGCTTCGGAAGCGGAGTACCATCAGCGCTTTTACGAAGATAACGATCTGTTTGAACAGGGTACCTGGATGGCTCAGCCGGGACCGGTCGTCATGGAAATGCTGGAGCGGCTGCTCCAGCATCGCGAGGATGCGCAGGTGCTCGATCTCGGCTGCGGCGTCGGCCGCAATACGATTCCGGTCGCCGAGCGGTTGCGCGGAACCCGGAGCCGGTTGGTCGGGGTGGATCTATTGGAGGATGCCGCTGCCAAGCTTAAGGAATACGCAGTGGAATTCGGTGTACAGGAGCTGGTTGAATCTGAGGCCGCCGATGTGGAGCATTACGCGATCGAGGCGAATGCCTACGATTACATTATTGCGTGCTCGGCACTGGAGCATACGTCATCGGTAGACGCACTGGAACAGGTGCTGGACCGGATGAAGCGCGGGACGCGGACCGGCGGAATCCACTGTATCACCATGAGCACGGACGTAGAGGAAGTTAACCGGGTAACCGGAGAAGTTCGGAAGGGATTAATCGAGACCAATTTGGCGCAGCAGGACGCTATGGCCCTGCTTCAGCAGCATTACCGGGATTGGAACATCCTGATCGAACGGGTGGTACCGCAGAGCATCGAGGAAGTGAAGGATGGGCGCAGCATCGATTTTCGCTGTTCCCTGATTACGTTTGCCGCACAGAAGATCCGATAAAACCGATGTGCGTGCAGCTGCAGCCCTCCTACGCCGCTTAACTGTTTGATCAAGATATGAGATCTATCAAACCTTTGCCCCATGACAGCCAGCGGCTGACGGGGCTTTTTTTCGCTCAAATACGCTAGGGTTGGAAACGCGATGACATGCGAGACGTCAGGAGGAGTTCTGCTTGCTCCAGGGCCACCCTGCAGATTCGGTCCGGTTGAAATTTACGCGCAGACAAGGTACAGTAACGAAACAGAATTCTTTTTGCCATGATAGGGCAGAGCAGTGAATGTGAATTTACAGGAGGCAGAACCTATGCTGTTAAATATCAAAAATTACATACGCAAGCCGGAGACGATGGAGCTCATCTCCTATGCGGTTTTTCCCGATGACCGGTCGATTGAGCAGGCGATCCAGCAGTACGAGGCCAACGACGCCTGGCAGCTGTACGGTTTTGAAGACGGGGAACTTCTAGTCGGGTTGATCGGTTTTGAAAAGATGGATGATACCTTGCTGATCCGCCATATTTCGGTCATTCCGGAAAACCGCGGGCTCGGATACGGAAGGGGCATGATCCTGGAAGTGCTGACGCAGGAAAAGCCCGTCAGGGTCGTAGCGGAGACGGATGAGGAGGCGGTCGACTTTTACCGCAGCATCGGATTTGAGGTGCACAGCCTGGGCGAACTGTTCCCGGGAGTGGAGCGTTTCCGCTGCGTTTACGAAGCCGAAGAGGATGAGGAATAAAACGGCAAATCAGATGAAAATAACGAGAGCCGGTTCCGGAAAGGGACCGGTTTTTAAAATCAAAAATCCCGCACATGGTCCCGTTTCGCTCCCAGGCCCGGATACATATACTGCAGTAAGCAGCTTATGAGTCAGAAGGGGGGCGAAGGCTTTGGTGTATTCATACACCGCGATAGGGGATTCATTGACCGTCGGTTTTGGAGCCTTGCCGGGAAACGGTTTTGTTCCAGTGTATCGGGGTATGGCGGAACAGCATGTAAGAGCTTTTGTAGCCTATGAAAATTTTGGCGTAAACGGGTTGACGACATCAGGCTTGTATGAGCACATCAACCGGAATGGAGCGATGCGGCAGGCGATCAAGCAGGCGGAGATCATTACGATCTCGATTGGAGGCAACGACCTGATCCGGGCGGCCAAAAGCGCACCGTTCGGCTCGAAGGCTTCCCAGCATTTCAATCAGGCGCTGAGCCAGTGCAAAACGAATGTGTCCGGAGTTCTCCGCACGATCAACCAGTTAAAAGGCGGGGGCCAGGGTCCCTACATTATCCGCGTCGTAGGCTTGTACAACCCGTACCCGCAGGTTGAAGAGGCGGGTTACTGGGTACAGCAGTATAACCGTTTTTTAAACGGATACGCCGGCGGAAACCTGGGGGTCGCCAACATTTACGGTTCCTTTCAGGGAAGGGAACGGGAACTGCTGTCGCTTGACCATCTGCATCCAAACGGCAGGGGGTACCGGGTCATTGCGGAACAGCTTAACGGGTTGGGTTATCGGCCTTTGGTCTAAGCAGCCCGGCACAAAAAACAGATCCGATTGCCGGGTCTGTTTTTTGCTGCTCGGGCCCCGCACTCACTTGCGAAGCATGCTGAGGACGGCCCACTTTCGTTCCTGGCGCTTTTTGTACTTGGGCAGCGCCCGGTACAGATCGATCGATTCCTGGAACGCCGCTTTGGCTTCCTGGGTCCGGCCCAGGGCTTTGTACATCATCCCGAGCAGGTAGTAGCCTTCACAGGAGGAGGACTGGATCTGCTGGAATTCCTGCACGTAGCTCACGGCCTTGGCCTGGTCGGTGCTCTTATAAATATCCGCCAGCCTTAGATAAGGGCGGCCGTATTTGACGCGGGGGTTCAGCTCAAGCGCGCGAAGAATATGCTGCTCCCCCTCCTGGATGCGTCCCAGCTTGAGCTTGACGGTACCGAGGTCATCCCAATATTCGGCGGAATCCTCCGACTGGGCTTCGATGGATTCCAGCAGATGGAGCGCCTCAGGATACTTTTTCCGTTCGATCAGCAGGCGGGCGAGCTCGTGCTTGGAGGAGACATCGCTAGGGCTCATCGTCACGTGGGCTCTCAGCTTGGATATCCGGTTCATCCGTTTTAATGGCTTGGTCACGCTCGGAAAAATGCCCACAAATTTTCTGTCCAGCAAGTAGACGATGATCAGCAGGACAAGGATGGCCAGGAAGGGGTTTCCGAGCAGCCGGGCCAGTATGAAAAACAGGGCGATTTTAATAAACATAAAGCCTCCTTATGAAAAACGCCGGGCCAGGCTGCAGCGAGCAGCCTATTGGCTCGACAGTGCGCTTCGTACGCTTAAAATGTATTTCGATTGATCCAGCGGATTGACGCCCCTTCTCTGGCGGGCGGCATTGATTTCCGGCGGGGCTTCCTGATATCCGGCAAACGAGGAAGCCATCACGCCGCGGCCGCCGGTCATGGACCGCAGCTTCACCGGAAATTCGAGCGAAGTCGCCGCCGGAATGATGCCTTCGACCATAAAGCGTCCGTGCAGGATGGAAGGCGGCTCAAATTCCGCGCGCATCTGCACCAGGTCGCTGAGGATTTTGCCCCCGTATTCCTCAGGGGTGGTGATGCGGAACCGAAGCATCGGCTCCAGCAGGGTCGTGCCCGTCACGGCCAAGCCGTTCATGATGCCCATCGGCGTGGCGACGACAAAATCGAGCGGGTGCGTATGCCACACATGATGCTCTCCTTCAACGAGGGTTACCCTGAGGTCGGTGACCTCCCAGCCCAGCAGCCCCTGCTGCAGGGCCTCCGGCACGCGCCGCTCCACCTCGTTCTGGTAGCTCGTCAGCAGATCTTCGCTCCGTACCTGGGAGCTGTATACGAGGCCGCTCCCGCGGGGGAGCGGTTCGATCGTGAACCGGAGCACGGCCCAGCACGGCTTGGGCATCGTATAAGCGATAAAGCCTTCACCGGATTGGCTCGGCGTTTCCTTATAAATGACGGAAGGCTGGCCGAACCGGACCTTCAGGCCGAAACGGCTCTCCAGCTGGCTGGACAAAATTTCGAGCTGGATGGAGCCCATCACTTTAAGATGAAGCTCCCGCTCGTTGGGAAGCCACTGCAGATCGAGCAGCGGATCCTCGTCGGTGAGCTCCTGAAGCGCCTCTACCAAGTCCTGATAGCGCGTTTCTTCCTCGGCCTGCACCTGAACGGTTAGCAGCGGTACGGCGATGGAAGGGGAAGGGGGAATGCGCTCGCTGCTGCCCAGAATATCGCCGATCTTGGATTGGGACAGGCCGTATACCGCGGCGATATCTCCGGCATGCAGCTCCCCCAAATCTGCGAATTTGCGTCCGTCCATTTTCCGGATTTGGGTTACCTTTTCCTGAACGTCCTGCGTCAGGTTACGGACAGCGTCTCTGTTTTTCAGAGTGCCGTTATAGAGCCGGACGTAGGCGGCGCGTCCCATCGTTTTTTCCCGTTCGATTTTGAACACGACGCCCGAAAGCTCGCCCTCATTATCGCCGGTTGGCCCGGGCAGATACGCTGCTGCATGATCCAGCAGCTCTCGGATACCGATGCCTCTCTGCGATGAGCCGAAGAGGACGGGGAATAACCGGCCCTGACGGGTCAGACGGGCGAGCATGCTTCGCAGCTCCTCCGGCGCAATCGGCTCCCCTTCGATAACCCGCAAAAGCAGCTCTTCATCCACATCTGCGCAGGCCTCCACCAACTGTACGTACTCCGGACGTTCAAGCTCCCCATCCTTGGCGGGGTCCAGAATGGAATGCATGCCGGCAAAGTCCTCTGCTTCACCTATCGGAATTTGAAGCGGGACGGCGTGAGGAGAGAGGAGCCGTTTGATTTCATCCAGGACGGAAGCGGCGGACACGCCGGTCCGGTCCATTTTGTTCACGTAAATTAACGTCGGGATGTTTAAGGATCGGAGCGCATGCCACACCGTTTCCGTCTGGGATTGAACGCCCTCGGCCGCGGATACGATGAGGATGGCCCCATCCATAACGCGCATCGACCGCTCCACCTCGGATAGAAAATCGACGTGGCCCGGCGTGTCGATGACGTTGATATGTTTGCCTTTCCAATGGAGCGTGGTCGCGGCGGCACGCACGGAGATGCCCCGCTCCCGCTCGACTTCGAGCGAATCGGTCAGCGCCGTTCCTTGGTCCACGCTGCCCAATGTGCGGATCGTGCCGCTCTCAAAGAGCATATGCTCGGTCGTGGTCGTTTTACCTGCGTCGATATGGGCAAAAATGCCGATGTTTCTCGTTTCTTTGGTCGTCATAGCGCTGATGCCACCCCGTATGCTTCGGATTATAGTGACTCTATTATAGCATGGGGGAACGATCCGCAGCCTTTTTCGCGCGAATTCAAGGACTCCGAAAGATTGCAAGCAGTTTTATTTTTTCGAGATTTGAAAGGTGAATTTCCATACGGCCTGGTTTCCCGAATATCGGCCCCGGTTCTCCGTGACCGTCACTTTCATCTCCACCAGCTGGGTTTTCTTTGTCAGCGTGCTGACTTTAATCGATTTCTGAGCTTTGCCTTCGTCCGGGATCTTGTCCTGTTCTTCGGCGTAGGCGTACAGGTTGATCGAACTCACGTTTTTGATGGTGACGGAACTGCCCTCCTCCACTTCCTTACCGTTCACAGAAGCCGTGTAATACCACTCATTGCCAACATGCTCGTTCTTAACTAACTGAACGCTCACAAGTTTGACATTCCAGCCGGAAGCGGATGCAGCCAAGGCAGGTGTGGCGCCGGCAACCACGATCAACAGAACGGCAGTGATCCATAAGCCTAATTTTTTGATGAATGAATCCATTGTGTACCGCCTTTCGCTCTAGTCCATATAGAACTTCTTTTAATAAGGTAGACCCCTATCGTACTATAACCCCTTTTGTTAAATTGTTCCATATGCAATTTGGGAAATCAGCGGATAACGGTTTACACGCTGTTTCGTTATAGGCCGCCCTGGTTGGGGTAAGCATAAAAGGATGGAATTCTGCTGCCGCGAGTATGGCATTGGCGGTGTATATGCAAAATGGGAGGAATGACGAATATGGAACGCACGTGGTGGAAAGAAGCCGTCGTGTATCAGATCTATCCCCGCAGCTTTAAAGACAGTGACGGCGACGGGGTCGGCGATATTCAAGGGATCGTGTCGAAGCTGGACTATTTGCAGGAGCTCGGGGTAGACGTCATCTGGCTCTCTCCGGTCTACAAGTCGCCGAATGACGATAACGGTTACGATATCAGCGATTACTTCGAGATCATGGACGAATTCGGCACGATGCAGGATTGGACGCAGCTTCTGGACGGCTTGCACGAACGCGGAATGAAGCTGCTTATGGATCTGGTCGTAAACCATACCTCGGATGAGCATGCCTGGTTTGCGGAGTCCCGCTCATCCCGGGACAACCCTTACCGCGACTATTATATCTGGCGCCTAGGTAAAGGCGGGAATATGCCGCCGAACAACTGGAGGTCCTTTTTCAGCGGGTCGGCCTGGAAGTATGATGACACGACCGGAGAATACTATTTGCACCTGTTTTCAAAGAAACAGCCCGACCTGAACTGGGACAATCCGAAGCTCAGGCAGTCGGTGTACGAGATGATGACCTTTTGGCTGGATAAAGGCGTGGATGGCTTCCGCATGGACGTCATCAACCTGATTTCCAAAGTTCCGGGGCTTCCAGACGACGGGGAGGACGGACTTGGAGATGGCAGCCCTTATTTTATGAACGGCCCGCATGTGCATGACTATTTACGGGAGATGAACGAGCAGGTGCTGTCGAAATACGATGTGATGACGGTTGGGGAGACACCGGGCGTATCGGTGGAAGAAGCTCTGAAATATACCGGAGCGGACAGGAAAGAGCTGCAAATGGTGTTTCAATTTGAGCATATGGACGTCGATGCGGGCGACGGCGACAAATGGACCGTGGTCCCATGGACGCTTCAGAAGCTGCGCGGCGTGCTTCATAAATGGCAGACCGGGCTGGCGGAGGACGGGTGGAACAGCCTGTATCTCAACAATCATGACCAGCCGCGGATGGTGTCGAGATTCGGCAATGACGGTAAATACCGGATTCCTTCGGCTAAAATGCTCGCTACGCTGCTGCACACCCTTAAAGGCACGCCCTACATTTATCAGGGCGAGGAGCTCGGCATGACGAACATCCAATTTAACAGCATTGAGGACTACCGGGATATTGAAATTTTGAACATGTACGAGGAACGGGTCACGCAGGGAAATGCGGATCCGGGAACGATCATGGAGGCGATCCATGCCAAGGGAAGGGACAATGCGAGAACGCCGATGCAGTGGAACGACGGGCCCAATGCCGGGTTTACGACAGGTACGCCTTGGATCCGGATCAATCCCAATTACAAGGAAATCAACGCGGAAGCGTCGATGAGCGATCCGGATTCGGTCTTCCACTATTATCAGCGGCTGATCGCTTTGCGCAAGCAGAATCCCGTGATGGTATACGGGGATTACCAGCTCCTGCTGCAGGATAACGAGCAGATTTATGCGTATACCCGTACTTTGGGCGAGGTGATATGGCTTATCGCTTTGAATTTTTCGGAATCGGCTGCGATCCTTGAACTTGACGACAGGTACAGCGGCATGAAAAGGGAGCTGATCATCGGCAACTATCCCGAGGACGGAATGGAACCCGAGCGGCTGCGCCCTTATGAAGCAAGAGTCTACCGGATGTTTACGTAATGTCCGGCTGCTCAAAGAACAGACTTCTCAAAGAAAAGACTTCTCAGAACGTACTCTCGCGATGAAGGAAAGCGTCCCGGCCATGGCCGGGCCTTTCTTTGTTAAAAGGAGAAAAAAATTGCCGGGAATGCCCGAAGCGTGTCCGTTTTGTCATGGGCTGCTGGATATGATATGTTCGTCCTAACGTATAGGAGGTTGTTATTCATGAATGAACGTTTGAACCGGCAGATCGAATTTATCAGGGAAATCGACAAGCTGAAGACGATCTACCGCCAGTCGTACCTGATGGACAAATCCCGGCACGAAAATGATGCGGAGCATACCTGGCATATTACGCTCATGGCCTGGCTGCTCGAGGAGCATTTGGATCAGCGGAAGGTAAATCTGCTTCGGGTCATGAAAATGCTCTTGGTGCACGATTTGGTTGAAATCGATGCAGGTGACACCTTCGCTTATGATGAGCAGGGACAGGAGGGGAAATTCGAGCGGGAAATGGTCGCGGCCAAGCGGATTTTCGGGCTTCTGCCCGTCGATCAGCGTGATGAAATGCTGGCCCTGTGGCTCGAATTCGAGCAGCGGGAAACCCAGGAATCGCGCTATGCGGCGGCCATGGACCGGATTCAGCCGCTGCTTCACAATTATTTTACCGGAGGAAAAGCGTGGCAGGAACACGGAGTTGCGGCAGACCGCGTCCGGGCGCGGATCGTTTTTTTGCAGGAGGACCTCCCGGACCTGTATTCGCTGGTTCAGCACTTGATCGACGATGCGGTCAAACAGGGGTATCTCCGCCCCTGATACCGAACAGAATAAGGGACTTTTCAGTATAGACGGTCCCCGCCAATGTGATAGAATGATAGTAACTGCTAAGCGAACTGCGATCTACATATTACTTGCCTGAACGCAAAAAGGAGAGGGACTAAAGCGATGAAGCTGAGCCAAAATGATACATTACTCTTTATTGGGGATTCCATTACGGATTGCGGCCGCGTCCGGCCGGTCGGGGAAGGCGGCTTCGGCCAGCTGGGCAGCGGTTACGTCGCACAAGTCGACGCGCTGCTGAGCGCGGTATACCCGCAGCTTAACATCCGGGTGCTGAATACGGGAATCGGCGGGAATACCGTCCGCCATTTGAAGGAGCGCTGGGAGAGCGACGTGCTCGACCTGAAGCCGGACTGGCTTTCGATCATGATCGGAACCAACGATGTGTGGCGCCAATTCGACCGTCCGCTGAATCCGGATCAGCATGTGTATTTGGACGAATATGAAGCGACGCTGAGGGAACTGGTACAAGCGACACGGCCGAGGCTGAAGGGGCTCGTCTTGATGACTCCATATTACCTCGATCCGAACGTGAACGACCCGATGCGTGCAACGATGGACGTCTATGGGGCCGTTGTGAAAAAGGTCGCTGCGGAATTTGACGCCATCTTCGTCGATACGCAGGCTGCTTTCGACGCGTTGTCGGAGCATGTCTATCTGTCTTCGCTGGCTACGAACTGGGACCGTGTCCACCCGGGATCCCGAGGACATATGACGCTGGCGAGAGAATTTTTGAAAGCGGTCGGCTTCAGCTGGTAAGTTAATATTGAAAAAGTTGCCCTGCCTTCCGATATATAGGTTGAGGTGATACGGATGGCCAAGAAGGGGCAAGTTTTTAGCTCATACAGCCTGGATACCAAACGGAAGGCCGTACATATGCGTCTTCAAGGGATGACCAAAAAAGAAGTGGCTGCCGCATTAGGCATCGCCGACATCGGCAGGTTAAAGGTATGGATGAGGAAATACCGCGAGCACGGGGAATCCGGGCTCATGGATAAGCGGGGCCGCTCAAGGGAAACGCTGACGATCGATCGGCCCTTGGCGGAACCGGTTCAGCATTAAATTTCGGGGAAGAAGCTCTGATTTGACAGGGCTTCTTCTTTTTTTTCGCGGGAAGGGTGGGCCGAAGCACATTTTGCAAATGGGTCTGGATTGTCCATACGTTTGTGCATTTATGACATATGGATAAAATAACCTTACAATCAGCCATATATGCCGTAAAGGTAATCCGAATGGAGGTGTTGTCAGTGCAAAGCCGGAGCGCAAACCACGCCAAAGGCATAGATGTGTCGCATTGGCAGGGCATCATCGATTGGAAGAAGGTCCGCGGCGCGGGATATTCGTTTGCCTTTCTTAAAGCGACAGAGGGATCCCGGATCGTCGACGACCGCTTCCGGGCCAACGCGCAGGGCGCCAAAAACGCGGGGCTTCTTGTCGGGGCATACCATTTTACCCGTGCGGCCTCCCCGGATGATGTCAAGAACGAAGTGGATCATTTCCTCCAGGTGATTGAAAGCGCCGGGGGGCTGTCCGCGTTCAAGCTGCCGTTTGTGCTGGATATCGAAACGAAGGAAGGCCAGACCAAGGCGCGAATCAGCCAGATCGTGAATACATGGGGAACCCAATTCAAGCAGCAGACTGGCCGAACCCTGATGATCTATACGTTTCCAAGCTTTATCGATTCTTACCTGGATTCGTCGCTCGGTTCTTACCCGCTGTGGTATGCCTATTACAGCAGTGGTACGCCAGCCAACAAGGCGGGCTGGAAAGCTTGGGAATTTATCCAGTATACCAACAAGGGCAAAGTGCCGGGGATCAGCGGCGACGTTGACCTGAACGAGTATAAAGGAAGCGAGGCGGAATTAATGGCAGCATACAGCAATCCAACGCCGAACACCAGCGAAACAGCTCCGCAGTGGAAAGAGTCGGGAAGACAATGGCTGATCGACCAGGTGGGAATCAGTCCCGACTGGAAGGCCGAAGATCCGGTTGATATCGGGACGCTGGGCAGCATTTTGCTCAAGTATACCCAGAATGTCCTGGGCAAGAAGCAATCCTGATTGGCATAACGTACCTTTCGCGCAAAATAGGCTGTGCTCCGCCATGAAAATTGGGTCTTTGACCAGACCATGGGGAGCGGGCTTTCATACCATAAGAGTATGAAAACGGAGGAGGGAATGAAATGAGCGGAGTCGTTGGAGGTTATGGCTGCGGCGTAAATCCTTTCGCATCGACAGGTGCAATTTTGGTCCTCTTTATTTTGTTGGTCATCATTACCCGTTCTTTCTGGATATAACGTCTACAGAAATATAGTTTGCTCACCTGTTTTCGGCGTCCTGCCGGGGACAGGTGCTTTCTTTGGATGCTATAGACTGTACATACTTTCGGGTATGATTCATTTTTGAGCAGCCGGGTATTTGTACTCCAAGAGGTGATGAAACATGGACAAGGAGTACAAGGACCGGCAGGAGCCCGTGAATCGTGATGAAAACGAAAAACATGCACGCATGGATCATCCGGAACAGTATGCCACCGAGCGCGAAAGCCTGTTCGACCGCTTCGAAAGCGAACGCAACGTGGATCCGATCCCCGTGGAGGATTTAACCGAAAATATGAAGGACGAGCAGAATAAAGAGCACACCAAAGATTCCTCCTCCAGCGAAAAGAAATATCGACCGTAACAGCCCGGCTTTCCTACGGACAGGATCAGGAAAAGAAAAAGCGCAGGTTCCTCCCCTATAAATGGGACAAGCCTGCGCTTTGCTATGCTCTCCGCTGCAGTCATTTGCTCATGGTGCCTGGTGTTGGCTGATCTGGCTTTTATTTTTTAGTAAGAAGAAACAAGAACTTAAGTTGATTGTAACAAGGGTTGTTCTAAGGTACTCTGATCCGCGGCTTTTATGCTTCGGGTTTAATCTTTGGCGCCCATCGTGATCAAATTGAGAAGCACCGTTACGGCACCAAGAATAATACTGGTCCATAATGCGCTTGTATCTACGGAATAAACGAAAGGGAATACGATGAACCAAACTCCGGCAAGAAGCGAAATCCAATTTTGCCAGGAGCCCCATCCCGAACTGGAGAACGCCCACAATGAGGCGATCAGCTGAACGGCACCGATAATGACGCTGGTCCACAATGCGCCGTTATCGTCAGAGAACCCGAAAATCCAGGGAGCGATAATAAACCAAATGCCAATCAGAGCGACAATCGTGTTGTCTACGCTTCTGAGCTTCATACACACACCTCCGGTTTATAAATTGCCAACATCAGGATACGTAAAAATCATATGCAAATAATTCCAGTTCATGACCTGCTGCACAAATTAACATCTGGAGTCAGTTGGATCCTAGAAAAGCGTATCTTTGCCCCGGGACTCCTTCATTGGCTGAAAGGAGGGATGAAGTATTCGCCGTCATCCTGCACACTGCCGAATGGTTCGCGATGGCCGCCAGGTCCCCCGCCGTGTCCTCCACCTGGGCTACCATAGCCTCCGCCACCGTGATAACTTCCATGACCTCCAATGCCCGGGTAGCCTCCATGGCCGCCAAAACCGTCATAGTGCCCGCCATGCCCGTATCCCCCGTATCCCCCGTATCCCCCGTATCCGCCAAAATAGGGATATCCGGCATAAGGATAGGGATATGGATAAGGAGAGTAGTATGGATAAGGATAGGGATAAGGATAAGGATAAGGATAATAGGAATAAGGATAATAGGAATAAGGGGATCCAGTAGTTAAAGACATTCTAACGCCTCCCATTTTTCAACTATGGAAACAGCGTATGCCGGAAGGCGAAAATCGTGATAAGTGCCCTGTAAAAATGGGCGCATGCCCCGTAACCAAACAGACATCAAAAATTAATACTGGCATAATGCTGTTTTAATGTTTCATTCACAATTGGTTTGTATATTTATATATATAACCCCCTTTGATATATATAGTACGGAATGGACCCTGACGGCCTTGGCGCTGTGACAGGGTCATTTTTTTGCGTAAAACGGGAAATACAAAATATTCCATGGGATGAAATAGATACGGGCTGCGGACTGCATAGGTGATATCTCATTTGGGAAACTTACGATTGAAGTCTTATACCTGGAGGTGAAAATGATGAAGAAGCGTATCGCTGCAGCCCTGCTCACAGCCTGCATTTCCATGAGTGTTGCCGTGCCTGCATTTGCGTATGGCAATGGTACTGGCACTGGCACTACGGGAACTACAGGAACATACAGCACCAACAACACAAACGGAACCTATGGCACCAACGGTATGAACAATACTTACGGCACCTACGGTACCAACAACGGATATAACAATACGATCCGTACCAACGCAGCTAATGACAACAACGACATGGATTGGGGATGGCTTGGACTTCTTGGCCTGCTTGGATTGATTGGACTCCGCGGAAGAAACCGTGAGCACTCCTAAGCGACTCGGCATCCCATAATCAAGCAAAAGCACCCTTGCAGATTCTGTGATCTGACGGGGTGCTTTTTTATGATTAGGAACAAACCGCACAAGAGCAGCGCGTCCAGATACAAATACAATCGGATGTTAACCAAATAAAATTGGGCGCCCCTTGCGGGACGCCCTCATGGGAGAGGAGAAACCGGACGAAGAGCTTATGGGGAAACGTAAGCTTACTCCGCGGTTGTCTACGACATTCGTTTGATGTCGATAATTTAAGCATTCCCAGGCAGAGATGTTTTATACATTGCTTTTCCAAAAAAGATGAAAAATCCCTCAAGGGCCATTTTTCAAACTTGCGGGGATTGTGGTACGATATCGTCATAATTGCGTATTCCGCAAAATTCGATATCCCTCGCGAAATTCGGCATGATATGACGCCATAGGATAAAGAATAACGGAATACGGACAAGATCAAGTGAAACTGCGGTTTCATCGATAGAATGGGTGAAAAGCAAGTGAGAGTTGTTTCGGGAAGCGCAAAGGGCAGACCGCTGAAGGCGGTGCCGGGCATGGGTACCCGCCCGACGACCGACAAGGTCAAGGAAGCGATTTTCAGCATGATCGGGCCTTATTTTGACGGAGGGACCGTTCTCGATTTATTTGCGGGAACCGGGGGACTGGCGATCGAGGCGCTCAGCCGGGGCATGGAACGGGCGGTGCTCGTCGACATGGACCCGAAGAGCATTGAGACGATTCGGGCGAACCTCAAGGCGACCAAGATGGAGGGACAAGCGGAAGTGTACCGGAACGATGGTGTCCGGGCGCTGAAGGCGTTGGAAAAGCGAGGGCTGGTCCTGGACGCTGTTTTTCTGGATCCGCCGTATCGGATGAAGAACGGGGACGAGCTCATGCTCCTTATGCAGGACAAGCATATGCTACGGCAAGGCGCGGTCATTGTTCTGGAGCATGAGTCAGGCTACGAATACCCCGCCGAGTTCGGCTCGTTTACCTGCATCCGGCATGCGGTGTACGGTGAAACGGCCGTATCGATCTATAGATACGAAGAACATACAGCGGATTCGTCCGACGACGATCTGCGGGCAGGAGGGCAAGATGAGCGAAACGAATAGCAAGCAGCGCATTGCCGTATATCCGGGCAGCTTCGATCCGGTGACCATGGGGCATCTCGACATCATCCAGCGGGCCGCAAAGCAGTTTGACGTGCTGATCGTTGCTGTACTCAACAACCGGAGCAAAAACCCGCTGTTTACGGTAGAAGAGCGGATGGATTTGATCCGGCAGGTAACCGGGCATATCCCGAATATCGAAGTGGACAGCTTCCGCGACCTGACGGCCAACTATGTGCGGCAGAAGAATGCCCAGGCTATCATGCGCGGCATTCGCTCCGTCACCGATTTTGAATACGAGATGCAGATGGCGTCGACCAATCATAAGCTGAACCCGGAGGCGGAGACCGTCTTTATGATGACGAATCCGAAGTACTCCTATCTCAGCTCAAGCATCGTCAAGGAGATTGCCGCCTATCATGGAGACGTGACGGATCTGGTTCCGCCGGAAGTGGAGAAGGCGCTGCGCAGTAAATTTTAACGCCGGACCGTTTTAGCGCGACGGGGAACCACAATCAGAAGGACGATTAAGGCGCCGAGGATGGAGGCGAGCAGGAGTCCCTGCCACTTCAGCACCTGGGGCATCAGCACCCACAGATCCTCTATCGGGCCGCGGCTGCCGCTGAACGGGCCGATAGAGGAATAAACGGGATGAATACGGCCCAACAATGCGGCGAGCGGAGCCCAGGTCAACCATGTCAGGGCAAAGGCATACGCACCATGAAGAATCCGGGTCCAGACCATGGGCATAAGCGGAGCCCCGGTTTTGCGGATCAGGGACATGGACTGCAGCAGGGCGCTGATGCCGCTGAATCCGAGGAGAGCGGACAGAACGGACCACTGCAGCCCACCGGAAGCAAACGCGGCGGCACTGATGTCCCGGGCGCCCAAATGAACCTCGAAGAGGCTTGATAATGCGTAATCCGGAATCGGAAGCCGGGCGGTCGTCACCCTGCCGGCAATTTGGATGACAACGGAGAAAATAATGATGTAGCCGCCGATCATCATCAGCACCTGGACGGCATGCGTGACGGAGTCGCCAAGCAGCCGGCCGAAGCTGCGTCCGTCTTTGGCGCGGGCCTCCTCCGCCGCTTGAAGAACGCGGGCAGGCAGCGGGGCAGGCTTGCCCTCCAGCCGCTGCTGCCGGGGCTTGTCTGACGCAGGGGCGGCTCCTTTCGTTCTGACGCGCCGGTGGACGGTCAGATAGGCCAGGATGCCGGCGATCCAATGAACGGCGATCAAGCCGTAGCCCAGGGCCGGATCGTGCATCAGACCGGTGGCTACCACGACGAGAATCATCACCGGGTTGCAGAAGTGGGATAAGGCTGCGAGCTTGCCCGCTTCTTCGGCCTGAAGACTGCCCTGGGCGTGAAGCTGCTGAACCGCCTGGGCACCGCCCGGAAAACCGGTCGTCAGCCCCATGGCCATGACCCATCCGCCGGTGCCGGGCAGCCGGAACAGCTTCTTCATCAGCGGCTCCAGAAAAGCGCCCAGGGCGCTCACCCAGCCGTACGCGATCAGAATTTCCGACAGGACGAGAAAAGGCAAAAGCCCGGGAAACACGATTTTCCACCATAGGTTCAGGCCTTGAAGGGAAGCCTGAAAAGCGGGGGCAGGGGAACTGACGATACCGGCCACGAGAGCTGCTGCGCACGCTCCCAGCATAAGCGTCATGGCTTTGGGAGAAGGACGCTGCGTCGTTTTTTTCATGATTTTCACCTCTTAAGAGTAAACATAGCTAGTACCCAATCTATGCGGGGAAGACAACCATAAGACCAGGGAGCAGGGATGGGAATGAAAGATGGCAACAATATGAGACAGCCGCGCAGAAGAGAGGGCTTGCGCCTTCTGCTGTACATTTTCGTGGTGGCGGTTATGGTGTATGTGTGCGTATATATGCCGACACCATACATTATTTATCAGCCGGGCAGCGCCAACGAGGTGAAGCCGATGCTGTCGATTGCCAAAGGGGATACGGAGGAGCGCGGAACCTTCATGATGACGACGGTGGCGGCAAGTTACGCCAATATCGCCATGCTCGTCATGTCGGTGTTCAACCCGAACGATGAGGTAGCCAAGAAGCAGGCGAGACTCGGGGATATGAGCGAGGATGAGTATGCGGCGGAGCAGGTCTACATGATGAGCGACTCCCAGTCCTCCGCGATGGAGGCGGCTTACCGGGAAGCCAAGGTGCCGTTCAGCATCGTTCCTGAGTATTTGTTTGTGTTCTCGACGCCGGACGATTCGGTGAACAATAAATACTTCAAGCCCGGAGACCGCATTGAGGAAGTCAACGGCAAGCCGGTCCCGGACAATACGGCGCTCGCCGACATTCTGAAACCGATGAACGTGGGCGATGAGGTCACCGTCAAGCTGCTTCGGAGCGGCAAAACGCTGGAGCAGAAGCTGAAGCTGATTCCGATCAAGGATCAGAAAACGGGAAGCACCCGGGCCGGCCTCGGGGTCACCATAGCGACGATGCAGGCGGTCAAGACGAAGGATCCGGGCCATCAGGTCCAGTTCAAGGATACGCGGATCGGAGGGCCTTCCGCCGGCCTTATGTTCTCGATGGAAATCGTCAACCAGCTGACGCCCGGGGATCTGACCAAGGGCTACCGGGTCGCAGGCACAGGCACGATCGACAAGAACGGTACCGTCGGGGCGATCGGAGGCGTCCAGCATAAGATTGTGGCGGCGGACCGGGAGAATGCTGATATTTTCTTCGTTCCGAAAGATAACTATAACGAGGCGAAAGCCAAAGCGGATCAGATTAAAACGAAAATGAAGCTGGTTCAGGTCAGCACCCTCGAGCAGGCGATGGACTATATGAACCAGCTGCAGGCTAAATCATGACCGGCGGCTGCATATAGTCGCGGTACCAATCGTCCGGCGACGGCGCGTCGTACGCGTTCGCATATGCCGCCGCCGCCCGGAGGTCCAGGTCCAGCTGGTCATGGGAGAAGGCGGACGGCTTCATTACCACCGGTAGGGAGGCCGTCTTTTTCATTTGCTTGAGCAGAGCCTGTCCCGTCTTGTTGAATCCCAGGATCCTTAAATAGCCGGGGCCTTCCGCAAGACGCGCAGGAGCGAGCTGCTCCTTCGAGTGCCGAAGCAAAATATGCACCAGCATCCGCTGCAGCTTCGTATGGGTATAGCGCTTTGTCTTTAAGGCGGCGAGCAGGCCGGCCACATCGGCTCCCGTCAGGGCCGGCAGCAGCTTGCCCAGGCGATGCTCAAGCCCTTCCGTCACTTCGTGCAGGGCCGCGAGCTGCTCGGGAGGCGTGGTGAGCAGCAGGTGCAGAAGCGGCTGCCGGAACGATTCCCAGGTGATCGGCCCGCGTCCGGCGGCAAATTCCCGCTTCAAAATGGCGAGCGTCGTGGCCGGCACATACGGAGCGGCCTCGTCAGGGGCCGGGCCGAGCAGCATGCGGCGCACCGCGGTGGCGCTGGCTATATTCGTATGCCCCGGCACTTCATCGTGATATCCCGCGTGGATGCGCGGGATGGTGTAGGGGCGCATACGGTTGCCAAGGCGCTCGAGCGCGATCAAATAATGCAGGCCGAGCGTATGGTTCGGCTTGTGGAGCAGCTGGAGAATATCCTCTTTCCAGCCTCCGCTTCCCGCCAGAGCTTCGGCGGCTGCCGCGTAGGCGGAAGGGTAGCTCATCCCCTGGCCCAAATAGTGCGCGATATGGCCTTGAAGCTCTTCGCTTTCATGCGCCAGCATGCGGGCCAGCGGCTGCAGCACTTCCAGCGTCCCGCTTTCGGTTCCGAAGCAGACGCTGTCGACGACACCGGTGGCGTTCAGCAGCGCGACGGCCCCATAGGCAAACCATTCGGCGGGCTGAACAGCATATGCGGCCGGCAGCTCGATTACCAGGTCAGCACCCATGGCCAGCGCCATTTCAGCGCGGGCGTATTTGCTGACGATCCCCGGCTCGCCCCGCTGCAGGAACGGCCCGCTCAGCACCGCGACGGCATGCTCGGCACCCGTCACTTCCTTGGCTCTGGTATAATGGTGGACGTGGCCGTTATGTAAAGGATTATATTCGACAATCAGGCCGACTGCGGACATGGTCTTCAGCTCCATCGTTTCATTTTGGGCACCCGTGGTTAACGGCTGTTATAAAATATATCATAAAACGAATGGCATCCAGTCACAATAAGGGGGAACGTAAGGTCAAGGTGAAACTATTGACAAAGTTCCCCGGAAATCGGTATAATAATTTTTGTTTGTTTGGAGTGATGTATATGCACTTTCAATTCAGGAAAATGGCAGCCAGCAGCGAGCCGCTGCAGCTCCGTCAGCAAGTGGATGTAAGTCCGCTGCTTAAAGGACTGGGTGACATCAAGGCCGACGGGCCGCTCACGGCGGAACTTACAGCCTCGTATGTCGGTCCCGATACAGTGGATGTTCAAGGCGAGTTATCCGTACAGCTGGACATGTCCTGTTCACGCTGTCTGACACCGGTGCATGAGCATTTGGATATTCCATTCCACGAGCAGTTCAAGCTTAAGAAGCAGCCTGAGGAAGCCGAGGACGAAGAAGATGAAACCATTTATGTGGACAACGAGACTGTGGAGCTCGTCCCTTACGTGGAGGAATCCTTTATCCTGAATCTTCCGATGACCGTCGTGTGCAAGGAATCCTGCAAAGGCCTGTGCCCTACGTGCGGAAGAGACTTGAACGAAGGTGCCTGCGGCTGTAATAATGAAGTGGTAGATCCACGGCTTGCAGCGCTAAAAGACTTTTTCAAATGAGCATGAATGCATTCCTCCGGGCCCTTCGGGACCCCGGTTGATTGAAATAAGGAGGTGGGAACATGGCAGTACCTCAACGGAGAACGTCCAAGACACGTCGTGACAAGCGTCGTACTCACTTTAAACTGGCAGTGCCGGGCATGGTGAAATGTGAACAATGCGGAGAATTGAAGCTTGCTCACCACGTATGCAAAGTGTGCGGAACGTATAAATCAAGAGAAATCATTTCGCAGTAATGCCAAAAACAATCAAGTAGTACTTCATCTTTGGTGAGGTGCTATTTTTTTTGTCACTTTCTTTTTAACCCGTCATGCTTTATACTACATTAGTACCAGGTTCTAATGAAAACTGTCCGGATTGATTCTTTTTTCCTGTGAATTCTATTCACGAACTTCATAGACTGTTTGTGTTCCACATTTCATGGACGGACAAGACATGACAGGGAGGTGCCTCACATCGAACGGTTGCCCAAGAAGCAGCGGCATCAGCAGCTTTTGAAGATTATCGAACAAAATCCGTTTGTGACCGACCGCGAACTGACGCGGGAGCTGAAGGTCAGCATTCAGACGATCCGGCTTGACCGGATGGAACTAGGCATCCCGGAACTGCGGGAACGAATGAAGCAGATGGCAGAGCACTCCTATGATCAAGTTCGCTCCTTGCAGCTTGATGAGGTTGTCGGGGATGTCGTGGATCTGCAGCTGGATAAGAGCGGCATTTCCATTTTTGAAATACGGGAAGAGCATGTGTTCACCCGAAACCATATCGCCCGCGGACATTATGTGTTCGCCCAGGCCAACTCGCTGGCAGTTGCTCTCATTAACGACGAGATTGCCTTGACCGCATCGGCAGACATCCGGTTTCTGCGGCAGGTTCATCTGGGAGAGAAGTGCATCGCCAAAGCTTATGTCCGGTCTATGGCCGGCCAGAAGGGTAAGGCCAAGGTTGAGGTGTTCACGTATGTTGGCGAGGAAATGGTGTTCCAGGGGAACTTTCTGATATACAGATCGACGGGCGAGGATAACAGCGAAGGAGGAGTACAGTATGCGGATCGCCATTGATGCCATGGGCGGTGACCATGCGCCGGAGTGCAACGTGGAAGGAGCTTTGGCTGCCGCCGCCGAATGGAAAGATACGCAGATCGTTCTGGTCGGGGACGAGCAGCGGTTGCTGCCGCTCCTGAAGCAAGGCGGAGGGACGGTTCCCTCCAATCTGACGGTCCATCATGCGGGTGAAGTGATCGAAGCCGAGGATGAACCGGTCAAGGCCGTCCGGCGCAAGAAGGATGCTTCCATGGTCGTGGCGGGACGGATGCTGAAGGAGAAGCAGGCGGAAGCCATGATTTCGGCAGGCAACACGGGAGCGCTGATGACGACCGGATTGCTGGTTGTCGGACGGATGGAAGGGATTGAGCGTCCGGCTCTGGCCCCTATGATCCCGACGCTTGACGAAGCCGGCGTGCTGGCCCTGGATCTGGGCGCGAATATGGACGCAAAGCCCGAGCATTTGGCGCAGTATGCGCTGATGGGCAGCCTTTATCGCGAGAAGGTGATGGGCGTGAAGAATCCACGGGTCGGCCTGCTGAACGTGGGCACCGAGCCAGGGAAGGGGAACGAGCTCACCAAGCTGGCGTTCCCGCTGCTGCAGGAGCTTCCGATCAACTTCATCGGCAACGTGGAAGCCCGGGATATTATGCTCGGGAGCTGCGACGTCCTCGTGTGCGACGGATTTGCCGGCAATATCTTGCTGAAGGCTGTGGAAGGAACGGCCGGCGCGATGTTCAAGCTGCTGAAGGAGCAGTTCACCCAGAATATGCGCAGCAAGCTTGGGGCCGCCCTGCTTATGCCTCAGCTGCGTAATTTGAAAGGCAAGCTGGACTACAAGGAGCACGGGGGCGCCCCTCTGCTCGGCCTGAGCGGACTTGTCGTCAAGAGTCACGGCTCGGCGGACGGCAACGCCATCAAGAACGCGGTCCGGCAGGCCCGTGTTGCACTGCAGAATCAACTGGTTGAGAGTATATCCAAGGAAATCAGCGGGAAGTGAGTGACAAGAGAATGGAAAAATTACGTTCAGTAGGCATCATCGGCACAGGCAAGTATGTTCCTGAGAAAATATTAACCAACAGCGATCTGGAAAAGATGGTGGAGACGAACGACGAATGGATCGTCTCCCGCACCGGGATCCGCGAGCGGCATATCGCTTCTCCGGAACAAGCGACTTCGGACCTGTGTTATGAAGCGGCCCTGAAGGCGCTGGAGTCCGCCGGGATGTCGGCTGAAGAGCTGGACCTGATCGTTGTCGCAACCATCACCCCGGATACGTTCTTTCCGTCAACGGCGTGCATTCTGCAGGACAAGCTCGGCGCCAAGCAAGCCGCCGCGTTCGACCTGTCCGCTGCCTGCTCCGGCTTCGTCTACGGCCTCGCGACGGCGAGCAATTTTATCAAGACCGGCATGTACAACAACGCTCTGGTCATCGGCGCCGACACGCTGTCGCGGATAACGGATTATACCGACCGCAACACCTGCGTGCTGTTCGGTGACGGCGCGGGAGCCGTCATCCTGGGCGAAGTTCCCGAAGGCCGGGGATTTCAGTCCTTTGACCTCGGAGCCGAAGGGGCCGGCGGTACGCTGCTGAAACTGGAAGCTGGCGGTTCCAGACTGCCGGCGTCCCAGGAGACGCTCGAAGGCAAGAAGCACTACATTTATATGAACGGGCGCGAAGTGTTCAAATTTGCGGTCCGCGTCATGAATACGGCAACGGAAGACGTCCTGCGCAAGGCCGGCAAAACGAAGGCCGATATCGACCTGTTCGTGCCGCACCAGGCGAACATCCGTATCATTCAGTCCGCCATGGAGCGTCTGGACCTTTCGCCGGATAAATGCGTCATCAACGTAGATAAGTACGCCAATACGTCGGCGGCTTCCATTCCGCTTGCGCTGGTGGAAGCGGCGGAGGAAGGCCGGATGAAGGAAGGCGACTGCGTGCTGATGGTCGGCTTCGGCGGAGGATTGACCTGGGGCGCATCCGTGCTGATCTGGTAATCATATGATTCATCTTATGTGAATGATCAATCGATAGCATAAGAAGTGAATTGGCTTAGTCAAGCAATACAATAGAAGCTTTGCATCAAGAAGTATACGAGAGGAGCCTGAGCAATGGGGAAAGTTGCGTTTGTGTTTCCCGGACAAGGGGCCCAATCCGTCGGAATGGGTAAAGATTTCTATGATGCGGTTCCCGCTTCCCGCCGCATTTTCGAAAGTGCGGACGAGGTGCTGGGATTCCCTATGACGAATATGATTTTTAAAGGTCCGGACAGTGAGCTGAAGAAGACCTTCAATACGCAGCCTGCGCTCCTGACGGCCAGCGTTGCGGCGTTCGAGGCGGTTCGCGAACAAGGCGTTACTCCTGACTTTGTCGCCGGACACAGCCTGGGCGAATACAGCGCCCTAGTGGCTTCCGGCGTGCTGAGCTTTGAGGATGCGGTAGGAACGGTCCGGGCGCGCGGCGAATTTATGGAGCAGGCGGTTCCGGGCGGACAAGGGGCCATGGCCGCCGTGCTCGGTGCCGAACGCGAAGCGCTGGCCGAGCTGTGCCGCAGCATCACGGCCGAAGGACATCTCGTGGAGCTGGCCAACCTGAACTGCCCGGGGCAGATCGTCGTCTCCGGCTCGAAGGAGGGCGTCGCCCTTGTGGGCGAGCGCGTGAAAGAAGCCGGAGGAAAAAGAGCGATCCCGCTTGAGGTAAGCGGACCTTTCCATTCCTCGCTGATGAAATCGGCTGCCGAGAAGCTGGGCGGGAAGCTGCAGTCTCTTAGCTTTAACGAACCGGCCATTCCTGTGGTTGCGAATGTGACGGCCCGTCCGGCCGCGTCTGCGGAAGAAATCCGCGGGTTGCTGGTGGAGCAGGTTTACTCCCCCGTGCTGTGGGAGGATACGGTGATCTATCTCATCTCCCAAGGGGTGGATACGTTTGTCGAGATCGGTCCCGGAAACGTGCTGACCGGCTTGATCAAAAAGACGGATAAATCCGTCAAGCTGATTAACGTAAGCAGCCTGGACAGCCTGGAGACGCTCAAGGCCAGTCTTGAACAATGATTACGCAAGAAACTTTGGGTATACTCTAGGAAAGGAGGAATGGGCATGTCTAAGCCTTTACAGGGACAGACTGCACTCGTTACCGGCGGCTCCCGCGGGATCGGCCGCAGCATCGCGCTTGCGCTGGCCGAAGCCGGGGCTAACGTAGCCGTCAACTATTCAGGCAGCGAAGCCGCCGCCAAGGAGGTCGCGGAGCAGATCCGTGCGCTTGGCGTGGAGGCGATCACCGTTCAAGGCAATGTCGGTAAAAGCGAACAGGCCGAGGATCTCGTTAAAGAGGTCGTTGCAGCGTGGGGCAAAATCGATATTTTGGTCAACAATGCGGGGATTACCCGGGATAACTTGCTGATGCGCATGAAAGAGGAAGAATTCGATCAGGTGATCGAAACGAATCTGAAGGGCGTGTTCAACTGCCTGAAGGCGGTCAGCCGTCCGATGATGAAGCAGCGCTACGGCCGGATCATCAACATTTCATCGGTCGTCGGCGTTCTGGGCAACGCCGGGCAGGCCAATTACGTCGCCGCCAAAGCGGGGGTAATTGGCCTAACCAAATCGTCTGCGCGTGAGCTCGCCTCGCGTGGCATCACCGTTAACTGTGTCGCACCAGGTTTTATTGATACCGATATGACACGAGAGCTGCCTGAGGATCTCCGGGCGAAGATGCTGGAAGACATTCCGCTCGCCCGCCTCGGACAGCCTGAAGAAATTGCCAAAGTCGTGGTTTTCCTAGCGACGGAAGGGGCATCCTACATGACAGGGCAGACGCTTCATGTGGATGGCGGTATGTACATGTAATACCGGAAATCTAGGAAAAACAGCGAGATAACCGTTTTCATTGCCTCTATGGCATTTTGAAAACTTTTCTCGTATAATACCAAAGAGGAGGTGAACCGGATGTCCGATGTATTGGAGCGTGTAAAACGCATTGTCGTCGATCGCTTGGGTGCTGACGAAGCCGAGGTTACACTGGAAGCATCTTTTAAAGATGATCTTGGTGCTGATTCTCTCGACGTTGTTGAACTGGTGATGGAATTGGAAGATGAATTCGATCTGGAAATCTCTGATGAAGATGCAGAGAAAATTACGACCGTAGGTGAAGTTGTAAACTACATACAATCTCATACCTAAGTCATTTGATAAGTCCCGTACTGCTCTTACAGGCGGGACTTCTCCTCATTTTCCAAGTGAATCGGCTTTACAAATAGGATAATTGATTTTGCAGATGCTGTTTATATAGAGGTGAACTTATTGATGCACAGAGTGGTTGTTACCGGGATGGGTGTTGTTACGTCACTGGGCCACGATTTGGACACTTTCTGGAATAACCTGATGGAAGGCAAATCCGGTGTGTCTCAGATCGAATCCTTTGATGTCAGCGACTACCCTACACAGATTGCCGCTTCGGTGAAAGACTTTAATCCCGAGGCGTATATGGACCGGAAGGATGCGCGCAAGATGGACCGATTCGTCCAGTTTGCCGTTGTCGCCGGCAAAGCGGCCCTTGAGCACAGCGGGCTGGATATTCAGAAGCACTCCGATCCGAACCGGGTGGGTGTATCCATCGGTTCCGGCATCGGCGGCCTCGGAACATGGGAAGACCAGCATAACGTTTTGCTGGAGAAGGGACCGAAGCGGGTAAGCCCGTTCTTCATCCCTATGATGATTGCGAACATGGCCTCCGGCCAATTGTCGATCATGCTGGGCGCCAAAGGCCCGAACACGACGCCTGTGACGGCATGTGCGACCGGATCGCACGCTATCGGCGACTCGTACAAGCTGATCCAGCGCGGCGATGCCGACGTAATGATCTGCGGCGGAGCTGAAGCGACCATCCGGCCGACGGGAATGGCCGGCTTTTGCGCTATGCGCGCCATGTCCACCCGCAATGACGAACCGGAGAAAGCGAGCCGTCCGTTTGACACCGGCCGTGACGGTTTCGTCATGGGTGAAGGTGCAGGGATTCTCGTTCTGGAATCGCTGGAGCACGCGCAAAAACGCGGGGCCAACATTATCGCCGAAGTGATCGGCTATGGGCTGAGCGGCGACGCTCACCACATGACCGAGCCCGATCCGGACGGACCGGCGCGCTGCATGTCTATGGCGATGCGCGATGCGGGCATTCAGCCGGAGGACGTGGACTACATCAACGCGCATGGCACGTCGACGCCGGTTGGAGACCGTTCCGAGACGATCGCGATCAAGAAGGCGCTGGGAGACCATGCGTACAAGGTTGCGGTCAGCTCGACGAAATCGATGACGGGTCACCTGCTGGGAGCCGCTGGCGGCGTTGAAGCGGTCATTTGCGGCCTGTCGCTGCAGAACCAGATGCTGGCGCCAACCATTAACTTGGACAACCCGGATCCGGAATGCGATCTGGATTATGTTCCGAACGTTGCACGAAAGGCTGATTTGGACGTTGTCATGTCTAACTCTTTTGGATTCGGCGGCCACAACGCCACTGTAATCCTGAAGAAATTCGAGCAGTAAGGGGACGATTTGTTGAGTGGAGATCTGAAGCAGTTACAACAGAAACTTCAAATCCAATTTCACAATCGGCTGCTGTTGAAGCAGGCTTTTACCCACGCTTCCTACGTCAATGAGCACCGTTTCAGCCAGCAGCAGGATAACGAGCGCCTGGAATTTCTGGGCGACGCCGTGCTGGAGCTGACGGTTTCCGAGTATTTGTACAACCTGTTTCCGAACCGGCCCGAAGGAGAGCTGACCAAGCTGCGTGCGGCGATCGTCTGTGAACCGTCGCTGGTGAAATTTGCCGAGCAGCTGGAGTTCGGGCAGTACGTTCTGCTGGGAAAAGGTGAAGAGCTGACCGGCGGGAGAACCCGCCCGGCCCTGCTTGCGGATGTGTTTGAATCGTTTGTAGGAGCGCTCTACCTTGACCAAGGCCTGGAAGCGGCGCGGGCGTTTCTGGACCGCTACGTGTTCCCGCTGCTGGAAGAGGGCGGCAAAGTGCACATGAGCGATTTCAAGACAGAGCTGCAGGAGCTGACGCAGCACCATAACATGGGCGTTCTGGAGTACCGGATTGTGGAGGAACGCGGTCCGGCGCATGAACGCGAGTTTGTCTCCGAGGTGTATATGGGGAATGAGCGTGTGGGAAGAGGATCGGGCCGCTCGAAGAAAGAGGCGGAGCAGCAGGCTGCGGCCGAAGCGCTGAAGCAGCTGAAGCTGGCCGGTAACGGCTCCCTGTAAAGCATGGACAAACAAAGAGCAAAGAGCAGTCGCCTTTCGGATGGATGGCAGGAAGAGCCTTCAGACTGCTTTTTGCTCTTTATTCATTGGGAATATGCTTGTCCTCGCAAGCTGCAATGTTGTGGTATTATTAGGTTTAGAGGTGATTGAGGGAATATGTTTTTAAAACGGATCGAATTAGCCGGTTTCAAATCGTTTGCCGACAAAACGGAAATGGAATTTGTCCGCGGAATTACGGCTGTCGTCGGTCCCAACGGCAGCGGCAAGAGCAACATTTCCGACGGCATCCGCTGGGTGCTCGGGGAACAGAGTGCCAAGTCGCTGCGCGGGGGCAAGATGGAGGATATTATCTTTGCGGGAAGCGATGCGCGCAAAGCCGTCAATTTCGGCGAGGTGTCGCTGACCCTGGATAATGAGGATCATGCCCTGTCCCTCGATTTCAACGAGGTGACTGTGACGCGCCGTGTGCACCGCAGCGGAGACAGCGAATATTTTATCAACAAGCAGTCCTGCCGCCTGAAGGACATCACGGAGCTGTTCATGGACACAGGCATCGGCAAAGAGGCATATTCCATTATCGGTCAGGGCCGGATCGAGGAGATTTTGAGCACCCGTTCCGAAGACCGCAGAGGTATTTTTGAAGAGGCATCGGGTATCGTTAAATATAAATCCCGCAAAAAGGACGCCGTCCGCAAGCTGGATGAGACCGAGCAGAATCTGGTTCGGATCCACGACCTGGTCGTTGAGCTGGAGGATCAGATCGGCCCGCTGAAGGAGCAGTCCGAGAAGGCGATCCACTATAAACAGCTGCGGGAGCAGCTGAAGCATAAGGAAATTTCGCTCTACGTGTACCAGATCGAGCAGATTCATGCTGCCTGGAGCGAAGCGAATGCCAAGCTCGCCGTGCTGCAGGAAGAACAGCTTCAGCTGTCCACCGTCGTGTCGGCGCATGACGCCAAGCTCGAGAGCGACCGCGCCCAGCTCCGCAAGCTGGAGGAAGAAGTGGAGACGCTGCAGGGTGATCTGCTTCAGTACAGCGAAGCTTATGAGAAAAGCGAAGGCTATGCGGAGGTGCTCCGCGAACGCAAGCGGAACCTGGAAGCGAACCGGGAGCAGCTGGCCGGGTCGCTGACGGCAGGGGACGAGAGATTCGAAGACCGCAAAGCGGAAATCGACCTGCTGAAGTCCAAGCTAGAAGCTTCGCAGGACGAGCTGAAGGCGCTTCGGGATCAGCTGTCGGCCGAAGAATCGAAGCTGGCCGGCGTGACTGGAGGCATCAGCCAGCAGCAGGAAGAAACGTTAAAGGGTACGCTGCTGGAGCTGATGAACCAGATGGCGCAGACCCGCAACGAGATCCGCTATGCGGATCAGCAGCAGGAGGCGCTCTCCCGCCGGATGAACCGTGCCGCGGAGGAAACCGGCAAGTGGGAAACCCAGAAGGAGGAGCTGCTGAAGCGTAAGCAGCAGCTGGATTCGGCCATCGGGAAGCTGGGCGGGGAAATCCGCGAGCTGCGCGGCGGGTACATAAGCGAGAGCGAGCGGTATCAATCGCTGCAGCGGCTTCTGGACGAGAGCCAGGGCACGCTCCGCAAATGGGAGCAGAAGCGCGAAGCTCAGGTATCCCGCCGGGATACGATGAAAGAGATGGCCGATGATTTTGACGGCTTTATGCTGGGCGTCAAGGAAGTGCTGAAAGCGTCCCGGCGCTCTATCCTGTCCGGCGTGCACGGGGCGGTGGCCGAGCTGATCCGCGTGCCAGAGAAGCTGGAGCTGGCGATGGAAACCGCGCTCGGCGCATCCCTTCAGCATATCGTCATGGATAATGAAGCGGTCTCGCGCCAGGCGATCTCCTTCCTGAAGCAGCGGCAGCTCGGCCGCGCGACCTTCCTGCCGCTCGACGTCATCCGGCCCCGCAACATTTCGGCGGGTGACCGCTCGATGGTGGAAGGCGTGGAAGGCTTTGTCGGCATCGGGGCCGACCTGGTGCAGTTCGACGGCCGGTATGCACCGGTCGTCGGCAGCCTGCTCGGCAACGTTATCATCGCGGAAAGCCTGGAAGTGGCGAACCGGATTGCCGCCAGATGCCAATACCGCTACCGGGTCGTCACGCTGGAAGGCGACGTCGTCAATGCCGGCGGTTCGATGACAGGCGGCAGCCAGCATAAGAAGAACAGCAGCCTGCTCGGCCGCAAGCGCCAGCTGGACCAGCTCGATCAGGAGATCAACGATACGGAGGTTCAGCTGCGCAAGCTCCGCCAGAGCATTCAGGAGGTCAAGGTTCAGCTGACCGAAACGCAGGCCAAACTGGACGAGCTGCGCCAGTCCGGCGACGAGAAGCGGATCGAGGAGCAGCGCTTGTCCAGCGACCTGAAGCAGCTGGAGCATGAGCTGCGGCATGTGCTGGAACAGGTGGAAGTGGCCGATCAGGAGAAGACCGGCTTTAACGAGGAGAACAAGGAGCTTGAGGAAGCCCGGGCGAATGCTGTTAAGAAGCTGGCCGAGCTTGAGGAAGAAGAGAAGGCGACGCATCAAGCCATCCAAGCTGCCGAATTTGCCCGCAAGGCGAGCGAATCGGCGAAGGAGGAGCTGCAGAGCCAGCTTACCCAGCTTAAAGTCAGGGAAGGCAAGCTGGATCAGGAATGCTTCTCCTTGGAAGAGCAGTTAAAACGAATGCAGAGCGAATTCAATTCGCATGATAAAGAGCTGCGCCAGACGAAGACGCTGCTCGCTTCGATCGAGGCGGATCTGGAGACGAACGCGAAGGAATCCATCCAGCAGATCGAAGATTTGAACCGGTACCGGCTCAAGAAGGAGCAGGCATCCGAGCAGCTGGACTTCAAGCGGGCGGCCCGGACGCAGCTGTCGAAGAAGCTGGAGCTGGAAGAGAGCGAAACGAAAGAGCAGCGGACGCGCCTTAAGGCGGTGGAGGATCAGCTGCGCCAGACCGAAATCGGCGTGAACCGGCTTGACGTGGAGCTGGAGAACATTCTGAAGAAGCTCAGCGACGATTACGAGCTGAGCTACGAGCTGGCCAAGCAGCGCTATCCGATTCCGGAGGACGTGCCTGCGGTCCAGACCGAGGTGCGCGAGCTCAAGCGGGGCATCACCGCGCTGGGCGACGTCAACCTCGGCGCGATCGAGGAATACCAGCGGGTCAACGAGCGGTACGAATTCCTGAATGAGCAGAAGCAGGACCTGGTGGAAGCGAAGACGACGCTCTATGAGGTCATCCGCGAGATGGACGACGAAATGTCGAAGCGGTTCAAGCATACCTTTGACGCCATCCGCCGCGAGTTCGGTACCGTCTTCGTGAAGCTGTTTGGCGGAGGCCGGGCGGATCTGGTGCTGCTGGATCCGGAGCAACTGCTTGAGACCGGCATCGACATCGTGGCCCAGCCCCCGGGCAAAAAGCTGCAGAACTTGCAGCTGCTCTCCGGCGGGGAAAGGGCGCTGACAGCGATGGCGCTGCTGTTTGCGATTTTGCAGGTCAAGCCGGTGCCGTTCTGCGTGCTGGACGAGGTCGAAGCCGCGCTCGACGAAGCGAACGTGACGCGGTTCGCGCAGTATCTCCGTGAGTTTTCCGAGCAGACCCAGTTTATCGTCGTGACCCACCGCAAGGGAACGATGGAAGAAGCCGACGTCCTGTACGGGGTTACGATGGAAGAGGGCGGCGTATCGAAGCTGGTGTCCGTACGGCTGGAAGACGACGAAGCGGAAATTGCTTAAGCATATTCAACCTTAGAGATGGAGGAGACCTATGAGCTTTTTCAGAAAGCTGAGAGAGAGCATTTCAAGCAAGACCGAATCCGTAACGAAGCAGTTCCGGGACGGATTGGAAAAAACACGCAAAGGATTCGTGGAACGGGTCACCGACCTGATGACGCGCCGCAAAAAGATCGACGAGGAGTTCTATGAGGAGCTCGAGGAAATTCTGATCGGCGCGGACGTGGGCGTGAACACGGTCATGGAGCTGATCGACGATCTGCGTGCCGAAGTGAAGAAGCAGCGGATCGAAGACGCGGTGGAGCTGCAGCCGATCCTTTCGCAGAAATTGATGGAGCTGCTGCGCGGCGATGACGACAACGCGCTCCGCATGAACGAAGACGGCATTACCGTCATCCTGTTTGTCGGGGTCAACGGCGTCGGCAAGACGACGACGATCGGCAAGCTCGCCCACCGCTTCAAGCAGGAAGGCAAAAAGGTGCTTCTTGCCGCCGGCGATACTTTCCGTGCCGGGGCGATCGAGCAGCTCGAAGTGTGGGGCGAACGCGCAGGCGTAGAGGTCATCAAGCAGCATGCCGGCTCCGATCCGGCCGCGGTCATGTTTGACGCGGTTCAGGCTGCCAAGCAGCGCCAGGCGGATGTGCTGATCTGCGACACGGCGGGACGCCTGCAGAACAAAACGAACCTGATGGAGGAGCTGAACAAAATTTTCCGCGTCATTCAGCGGGAAATTCCGGGTGCTCCGCATGAGGTGCTGATGGTGCTTGACGCAACGACGGGACAGAACGCGCTCAGCCAGGCCAAGCTGTTCGGGGAGAAGAGCGGGGTCACCGGCCTTGTTCTGACGAAGCTTGACGGTACGGCGAAGGGCGGTATCGTCGTGGCGATCCGCCAGGAGCTCAACCTTCCGGTGAAGCTCGTGGGCCTTGGTGAGAAAATGGAGGATTTGCAGCCGTTTGATTCCCAGCAGTTTGTTCATGCCCTGTTCGCCGGACTGATCCAGGAGCAGGAGGCGGAAGGCGCAGCGCAGGATGAAACGCAGCACTGATCCGTGTACGGCAGGGATACTTGCATAAAAAACAAACAAAAAGAAGGATGGCATGCAGCCACCCTTCTTTTTTTGCGTTGGCCGAGCAAAATCCCTCCAGCCTTGCCGCATTTTTAATCCGTCAGCACTCTGACAAACTCGACCGACCGGAGCGGCACAATGGCCACATCCCCCGGTGGGCCGTACATAACCGGCGGAACTTTCAGCATCAATGAAGCGTCGTTAACTGAGATGAGCGTGCCGGTGATCATGTCGCCTGGCGTCATGACTTCGACTTCCGAGTTTGTGAAGCCGCGAACCAATTCTTTGAAATCCATGGTCGTTCTCCTTTCGAATGGAATTGATTGTCTTTGGTTACTGAACCGAAGTAATCCGGCTGAACGGAATGATCAGCAGGTCGCCGCCGCTCTCGCGGAGTTCGACCGCGTCTTCAGCTACCGTCAGCACGACGCCCTGCAGGGTAGCGCTGGCCGTATCCACCCGGACCTCGCTGCCGATCTTGCCTGCGAAGTAGGCGTGCAGCTCGGGATTGTCCGTGATGCCCGTCATGACTTCTTCTTCCAGTCTCGCAACGCGGTCCGCCAGCGACTCTAACTCCTCGATCCGTCGGGCCAGTCGTCTGATTTCCTCCTTAAGCTCCTTCCATTCCCACAAGTGCTCATTCAGCTTTGCTTCAATCTGACGCACGTCATCCTTCACATGATGCAGCTCATGGCTTAGATGCAGGATCTGATCATGCAGCTGTCGGATCCGGATTTTCCAATGCCTATGATTCCAGAAAAACGTCATGGCTCCCATTCTCCTCCTTTAATTCATTGGCAGTTGCTTTCCCGAAAGGGACTATGATCGGTAAGACTCGATTTCTTCCTTAAGCCGACGCAGCTGATGCAGGCTTTCACGCTCCGCGCGGCGGATCGCCTTTTCCTGCAGCTTTATTTCTTTGGGACTTTCCTCCAGAAACGCGTCGACCCTGTTTTGCAGATCTTCGTAAGGCAGCTTGTAATCGCAGTAGTATTTTTTCATCCCGAACGCATCCAGCAGGCTCTCAACCTTGCGCATCTGGCTCAGGGCGAATACCGGTTTCCCGGCGCGCAGGGCGACCAGGGCGGGGTGGAGCTTGTAGGTGATCAAATAATCGACCGACTGGATATAGCTGTACGTCAGGTCTAATTCCATCAGCATAGGCAGCGTTTCGGCGGATGCCCCCGGGAGGGCCTCCTTGATCCGGGAGAGCATTTGCTGGCAGACCGTAAGGTCCGAGTAAATATTAGTGGGGTGGTTGATCACGGGAATAAACACAAGGTGGTAACCCTGCCGGATCAGGTGGAGCGACAGCTGCAGCATATTTTCAAAAGGGAACGAAGGGTAAGCAAACAGGCACAGGCCGATGGTCGGCCGGCTGGAGAATCGTTTGACTGGGTAGTCAGGCTGCCTGTACGCAAATACGATATCGTGGGCCTGCTGAACATGCTGATGGAATCCGGCTCTTTGGGCGATATCGGCCGAACGGCTGTCCCGGAATACGGCCATTTGCGCCGTGCGGATATAATTTCTGTATTTCGCAACCTGGTCCGCAGGCCAGCTGGATTCGGGGTAGTTGTCCACGATGCCGACGCCGTACAGCCATTTGGGGTGGTTCTTGAGCGCATCCGGAAAATAATAAGGGTTAAACGAATACGGCGTGATCAAGTCCCCGCCCCCGATAATGACGTGGTCGGTTTGCGCCGGATCGAGACGGCTGGTCCACGGGTACACTACATGGCCTTCGAATACCTGCTGCAGTGTTCTCAGAAAAAGATCGTCACCGAAGTTGCCCATGCCGTAATAACCGCATACTCCAATGTTCAACGATAAACGCCTCCTTTCATTAAGACTTCGGCTCGCTCTTGCGCCGCAGCGTGTCCATAATGACCTGGTGCGCGGCTTCGCCCCGGTCTTCCCAGCGGTTGCTCCGCGCATATTCGATCCGAGCCAGACGCTGTTCTCGGGAGTCGGGCTCTTCCAGCATCCGGCCCAGCTTGGCGATAAAATCGTCATGTGTGGTAGCCGTCGTGACATGGGGTTCCATGCGGATGCATTCCGGAAGCGCCGTCGACAGTACAGGCACACCTGATGCCATATATTCATAAGCTTTTACAGGATTGGTTGCCAGGGTAATGGGGTGATACTGAAAAGGGATTAACGCGACGTCGATATGCTGAAGATATTTTTTGAGCTCGGTGTGAGGCTTCTCGCCCAGCACATGAACATTCGGAAGCATCGCATAGTCGGGGATATCGCCGTAGGCGGCACCGATGGACACGAAATGCACGTCCGGATAGTGCGACGCCATCTTCGCGAACAGATCGTGATCGAGCCAGTAGGCCCAGGCGCCGATATAGGCGGCGACTTTCCCCTGCGGCAGGTCATGAGGACGCTGGGACGGGGCGGGATCGAAGAAGGAAGCGTCAGCTCCGTTCGGGATCAGCGTTACCGGTTTATCAGGATAGGCCAGCTCCAGGCGCATCCGGATGGATTCGGCTGTGCAGACCAAATGGTCGGAAGCATCCACCATCTTGACTTCATACTTGGCCCAGTGCGGAAACTCATCACAGCAATCATAGATGATGGCATCCGGTCGGTAGAGGGAAGTCAGACGTGTGCGCTGTTTGGCCCAGGTGGTCCAGCCCACGACCGCATGGTCTTCGCGAAGCTTCTTCAGCTTCTTCATAAATGCGTGATGGTCGGTGAACAAAAACACGTTCGGCTCCACTTCTATGAATTCACGGTCCAGCGGCGCCAGGTTTTCAAAGAATACGAGGTGGCCCCTGGCCCCTAGCTGAGTCATGAGCTGCTGCGGCCGCTGCTTCATGTACTTCCAGTTCATCGTTTTCGGATAAATAATGATTGCCATAGTTTACATACCTCCTTTCAACCAGCCGCTTACAATATATGCTTTGATAGCTTTATAGAATTGGATGAAAGGACCAATTACAGCCGAAATGGGGAAAGAGCCCGGCCGACACGGATAGCATGTCAGTCCATCATGAGCCCCGCCATGGGATAAGCCCAGGGAAAGTGGAAATGCGGGCGGCTTGGAGGTTATAATGGAGAAAATAAAAGGATTGATGAAAGGGTTGTTTATGGCTAATACACACACTTACACCCGGAAGGAAGAAGTGGCGAACGCCATTACCCACGGCATCGGGGCACTGCTCAGCGTTGCCGCATTGGTGCTGCTGATCGTATTTTCCACCATGAAAGGGACGGCATGGCATATCGCCAGCTTTTCGATCTACGGGACGACGATGCTGATTTTGTACATCAACTCCACCTTGGTACACAGCTTTAAGGAGGGCAGGGTCAAGGATCTGTTCGAAATTTTTGACCATTCCTCGATTTACTTGTTCATTGCGGGCTCGTATACGCCGTTTATGCTGGTTGCGATCCGTGGACCGCTGGGGTGGTCGCTGTTCGCTACTGTATGGGGGATTGCACTGCTCGGCTGCGTGTTCAAGGCATTTTTTACGAAGCGATTTCTGTTCATGTCCACGATTTTCTACATTATCATGGGGTGGATGGTCGTGGTTGCCTGGGGGCCTCTGACGGCTGCCGTGGCTTCGGGAGGCATCTGGCTGCTGGCTGCCGGCGGTATCCTTTACACGCTTGGTACCATTTTTTACGTGTGGAGGGGCTTTCCGTATCACCATGCGATTTGGCATTTGTTCGTGCTGGGCGGGAGCGTGATGCATTTCTTTGCGGTGCTGATCTATCTGCTTCCTTGGTCGTAAAGATAGAAACAAGAAACTTTTCAAGATGACAAGGATATTTGCTTGACATCTTTCTTTGTTTTCTGTATGATAAGGAACGTTAAAGAACTGTAAAGTGTTTTTCCTTGACGAAGGGAGTGTCCCTCAGTGAGTCAGGAGAATCGGCTCGAGAAGACGAATCGAATCAACCTTTTGTTTGATTTCTATGAACAGCTGCTGACAGAGAAGCAGCAGACGTTCCTTAAATATTACTTTCATGACGATTTCTCCCTCGGGGAGATTGCAGCCGAGTTCGACATCAGCCGTCAGGCCGTCTATGAGCATATCAAGCGGGCTGAGCAGGTGCTGGACATGTATGAAGAGAAGCTGGGACTGCTGCAGAAGCATGAGCAGCGCAGCCAAGAACTTGAGCGGCTGCAGAGTATTACGGGGTCCAGCAGCATGTCTGAATCCGATAAAACGAGAATATATCAAATCATAAATCAATTGCAGCAATTGGAATAAAGCGTTAGAAGGAGGTGGCGGTTCATGGCATTTGAAGGATTGACGAGCCGGCTGCAGAACGTATTCAGCAAGCTGCGCGGCAAAGGCAAGGTGTCCGAGGATGACGTTAACGAAGCGATGCGCGAGGTGCGTCTTGCGCTCCTGGAAGCTGACGTTAACTTTAAGGTCGTCAAGGATTTCGTCGCCAAGGTGAAAGAGAAGGCCATCGGTACCGAAGTGATGGAGAGCTTCACGCCGGGCATGGTCATCATCGACATCGTTAATAAAGAACTGACCGAGCTGATGGGCGGAAGCCAGGCGAAGCTGGCGAAGGCGAACAAGCCTCCGACCGTCATTATGATGGTAGGTTTGCAAGGGGCCGGTAAAACGACGACATCAGGCAAGCTGGCGAAGATGCTGCAGAAGCAGAACCACCGTCCGCTGATGGCGGCGGGCGATATTTACCGCCCTGCGGCGATCAAGCAGCTTCAGGTGCTGGGTGACCAGATCGGCGTACCGGTATTTACACTCGGCGACAAGACAAGCCCGGTGGAAATCGCGAAGCAGGCTTATCAGCATGCCAAGGATAACGGGAACGATTATCTGATCATCGATACGGCGGGCCGCCTGCATATCGATGAAGAGCTGATGGAAGAGCTGCGCCAAATCCACAGTGAGGTGAAGCCGGACGAGGTGCTGCTGGTTGTGGACGCGATGACAGGCCAGGATGCCGTCAACGTCGCGGATCACTTCAACAAGCAGCTGGATCTGACGGGAGTCGTGCTGACCAAGCTCGACGGCGATACCCGGGGCGGTGCCGCGCTGTCCGTTAAGGCCGTAACCGGCTGTCCGATCAAGTTTGCGGCGCTCGGCGAGAAGATCGATGCGCTGGAGCCGTTCCATCCGGAGCGGATGGCTTCCCGGATCCTCGGCATGGGCGACATGCTCTCGCTGATCGAGAAAGCCCAGTCGAATATCGACACGGAGAAAGCCAAGGAAATGGAACGTAAAATGCGTAACGCCGAGTTTACGTTCGACGATTTCCTGGAGCAGATGGAGCAGGTGAAGAAGCTTGGCCCGATCGACCAGATCATGGACATGATCCCGGGGATGGGCAAGCTGAAGCAGACCAAGGATCTGAAGGTCGACGAGAAGCAGATGGGCCGCATTGAGGCGATCGTCTTTTCGATGACAAAGGCAGAGAAACAGAATCCGGATATCATCAACCACAACCGCCGCAAGCGGATTGCGACCGGCAGCGGCACCTCGCTCGCCGAGGTCAACCGGCTGATCAAGCAGTTTGACGAGATGCGCCGGATGATGAAGCAGTTCTCGGATATGATGGGACCGAAGGGTCCGAAGGGCAAGGCTTTAAAGCAGCTGAAAGGATTGGCCGGCAAAGGCGGCATGAAGTTTCCTTTCCGTTAATCACTGCATTTGTATATAGACAGCCGCCTCTCCGCTAGGGGGAAGGGTTGTCACCCAGAGATTATTTTGTTGAAGGAGGTGAATTTCGTGGCAGTACGTATTCGTCTGAAACGCATGGGTGCTCATAAAGCTCCTTTCTACCGTATCGTGGTATCGGATTCCCGTTCCCCACGTGACGGCCGTTTTATCGAAGAAATCGGTTACTACAATCCGGTCAACCAACCGGCTGACGTAAGAATCGATGAAGATAAAGCACTGGCGTGGCTGCAAAACGGTGCGCAAGCATCCGACACAGTCCGCAACCTGCTGAGCAAAGCAGGAGTGATGAAGAAGTTCCATGAGCTCAAGCAGCAGAAATAATGACTGATCGTGAGGGTTATCTATGGAAGAATTAGTTGGTGTTATTGCTAAGGCTTTGGTGGATCATCCTGAAGAGGTGGCTGTGAAGACGGTGGAGAAGGATCACCTGATTGTCTACGAACTGACCGTGCATCCCGAGGATGTGGGTAAGGTCATCGGCAAGCAGGGCCGGATCGCCAAGGCGCTTCGAACAGTCGTGACTTCTGCAGCAGTCAAAATGGATAAACGCGTGACCGTGGATATCATATCTTAAAGATATACGAAAGGGGGTTAGGATGCATGTCCTAGCCCTTTTTCGTACATGCTGAAGATTATATAATAGATCCGTGCAATACAAGGCGCGCCGAAGCGCCGGCGCCACGAAGCTAGGAGGAGAACATGCCGGAAACACTTTATAAGGTTGGCAAAATCGTCAACACCCATGGCATCAAGGGAGAAATCAAAGTGTTGTCGTACACGGATTTTCCCGAGGTCCGTTTCGCCAAGGGGAGCGAGCTCATGATCGTTCCGGAGGACGGGAGCAAGCCGGTCGACGTGACCGTCGATTCGTCCCGCCTTCATAAAAATATGTACATCATCAAATTGGACGGCTACGACAATATTAATGATGTGGAGAAATTTAAGGGCAGCATGCTGAAAGTCGGCAAGGAACATCTCGTGGAGCTGCCGGAAGACGAGTATTACTTCCATGAAATTATCGGCTGCACCGTCGTGACCGATGAAGACAAGGAGCTTGGGGTCGTGACGGAAATTTTGACACCCGGCGCGAACGACGTATGGGTAGTCCAGCCTAAGGGTGGCAAGAGTATCCTCATCCCCGTCATTGATGATGTCGTCCTTGACGTAGACATTCCGAACCAAAAAATACTCGTTCATATTATGGAAGGACTGCTGGACTAATGAGAGTGGATGTGCTGACCCTGTTCCCGGAAATGCTGGATGGGGTTTTCCGGACAAGCATTCTCGGCAAGGCCCAGGAGAAAGGAATCATCTCGCTCCATACCGTCAATTTCCGGGATTACTCTGGGAATAAGCACGGTACGGTTGACGATACGCCTTATGGCGGAGGCGGGGGGATGGTTCTGAAGCCGGAGCCGATCTTTGCGGCTGTCGAGGATCTGCTGGAGAAAGCGGGACATCAGGCCAAGCCAAGAGTCATTCTGATGTGCCCGCAGGGGGAAACCTTTTCCCAGAAAAAAGCGGAGGAACTCGCGAAGGAAGAGCATTTGATCTTCATTTGCGGCCACTACGAGGGATACGATGAGCGGATTCGTGAGCACCTCATCACCGATGAGCTGTCGATCGGCGACTATGTCTTGACCGGGGGCGAGCTTCCGGCGGCGGTCGTGATCGATGCGGTTTCCCGGCTGCTGCCCGGCGTGCTGGGCAACGAAACGTCGGCGGTGACGGACTCCTTCAGCACCGGGCTGCTGGAGTACCCGCACTATACCCGGCCGGTGGAATTTCGGGGCTGGAAGGTGCCGGACATGCTGTTAAGCGGCCACCACGCGAACATCGAGGCTTGGCGCCGGGAGCAGGCGCTGAAGCGGACGCTGGAACGGCGGCCGGACCTGCTGGATGAGGTGGAGCTGACCGACCGGGACCGCAAGACATTGGAAAAGCTCCGCAGGCTGAAAGATACCGATGGCGGACTTGAATAACCGAGCTGTAAAACCACGGCCCCTGGGTTCTGCAAGGGAGTGGTTTTTTAGCGTCAGATGCGTTAGTCTGGATATAAGGTTGTCTGAAATATGGGGAACAAGACGCGAGCATCCCAGTAAAAATTTGATCATGACAGGAGGATATTATGGATTATAAAGCATATTTTCAAACCCATCGCGATCAGCATCTGAACGAACTGAAGGAATGGTTGTCCATTCCGAGCATTTCCGCATTGTCTGAGCATAAGCCGGACGTAAAGCGGGCGGCAGAATGGCTGGCGGAGACACTCAAAAAGGCCGGCCTTGAAAACGTGAAGATCCACGAAACAAACGGCCACCCGATCGTCTACGCGGACCATCTGCATGCACCCGGACAGCCGACGGTTCTCGTCTATGGGCACTATGACGTGCAGCCGGTAGACCCACTGAACTTGTGGGATACACCACCCTTCGAGCCGGCCGAACGCGACGGCAAGCTGTACGCCAGAGGGGCAACGGACGATAAGGGGCAGATCTTTTTACATATTAAGGCGGTGGAAGCGATTCTTCAGCAGGAGAAGCAGCTTCCGGTCAACATCAAGTTTTGCGTGGAGGGCGAGGAGGAAGTCGGAAGCCCGAACCTTCCGAAGTTCCTGGAGGCACAGCAGGAGCTGCTGAAAGCCGATGCGGTTCTGATCTCGGATACGTCCCTGCTGGAAAAAGGAAAACCGGCGATCTGCACCGGTCTTCGCGGTCTGTGCTCACTGGAAGTTCATGTTCATTCGGCGAATACAGATCTGCACTCCGGCAGCTACGGCGGCGGCGTGCCGAATGCGCTGCATGCGATGGTCAGTCTGCTCGATTCCCTGCATGATGCCAAGGGCCGCGTGACTGTGGAAGGCTTCTACGAAGGCGTTCCGGAGCTTACGGAGGCGGATCATGCCGAGTTTGCGAAGCAGTCAGGAGACGAGAACAAGCTGAAGCGCGACCTTGGGCTTGACGAGCTGTACGGGGAAGAGGGATACACGTTCGCCGAAAGAACGGGCGCACGCCCGACCCTTGAGCTGAACGGCGTCTATGGCGGATTCCAGGGCGAAGGCAGCAAAACGGTCATCCCGAAGGAAGCCCATGCGAAGATTACATGCCGTCTGGTGGGACATCAGGATCCGCAGGACATCTTGAACAAAATCGAAAAGCATATTTACAGCCACGTACCGACGGGCGCCAAAGCAACCGTCATCCAGTTCGAGAAGGGCAATGCATTTACGATCGATCCGTCCACGCCGATTTTGCAAAAGGCGGCGGAAGCCTACGAGGAAGTATACGGCACGCGTCCCGTATTTACGAGAGACGGGGGCTCCATCCCGATCGTGGAGACGTTCTCCCGTGTACTGGCCGCTCCGGTCGTATGCATGGGCTTTGGCCTTCCCGACGAAAACCTGCATGCGCCTAACGAGCACTTTAACCTGGAAAACTTCGATCTTGGCCTGCTGACCATCGTCGATTTTCTGAAAAGAGTGTAACGACCTCCTGAATAAGGAGTCCTGAAAAGGATCATAAAAGAATGAAATCGCCGGATCGAGAGCTGTCAGCTCGGATCCGGCGATTTTTATATTAGCCTTCAATAAGGATTGGCCTGGATCGAACCGTATGCTGATGAATTCCATGGTAATCTCAAATCACTACGGAAAGTGGAACCTAATTATTCTCCATTGAAATTTTATAACACAATAAATATAATTGTTTTGTAATAATATTTTATAACGAGACGTATGATTCTTTTTGCTACAATCCTTATCCCGCTTGAAAGAGCAGCAGCTAAAGACGAGTCGAGCTGACATGAAATATCCCGATGGACAATATTTTTTGCAGAACTCGTTTGCACGTACGATCCACAGTAGAAGGAGGAGTTATTTTGAAGATCATTCCGATGGATGCCGAATGGCTTGACGCGATGTGTGACCTTTGGAACGGGGAACTGGGCGGCCACTTTCCGATGCGCAGGGAACTGATGAAGCAAAATACTTTTGAAGATGTGAACGTGTATGGCCCCGCTTCCGGGCTGGCCGTTGACGGGGAGGGCCGTCTGCTTGGGTTCGTGATCGCCAAGAAGTGGCAGGAGCCGGCGCGCGAAATGCAGCTGGGTGACGGCGGCGGATGGATACAGGCCATCGTCGTCCGCAGCGATGCTCAGGGGCAGGGCATAGGGTCAGGGCTGCTCAGTCATGCGGAGAACGCCTTGCGCGAAGCCGGAGCGGTATCGGCCAGCATCGGGCGGGACCCGTGGCATTATTTTCCCGGGGTGCCGCTCGCACTGCCGGAGGTTAAGTCGTGGTTCGCGCGCCGCGGGTACGAATACCTGTACGAGGTGTTCGACCTGGTGAACGAAACCTCGGACGATGGCCTAGAGCGGCCCGAGTATCGGGATGGAGCCTTCGCCCGCCTGCTTGTCCCGGGAGACCGTGAAGAGATGCTCCGTTTCTTCAAGCGGTGCTTTCCGGGACGCTGGTATTACGAGGCCCAGTGCTATTGGGAACGGGGAGGGCAGGGCCGGGAATTCGTCGGCCTGTTCCTTGGGGACGAAATGATCGGCTTTTGCCGCGTGAACGACGGCGAGTCCCCGCTGATTGCCCAGAATACTTATTGGGCGCCTCTGTTCAGTGAACCGCTTGGCGGCATCGGGCCGCTCGGCGTGGACGACCGGTTCCGCGGGAAAGGCTACGGGCTGGCGATCGTTCAGGACGGAGTCGCGGAGCTGACGGCCAGAGGCGTGAAGCACCTGGTGATCGATTGGACGGAATATGTGGATTTTTATGCCAAACTTGGTTTTCGGACGTGGAAAGGATATAATATCGGCAAAAAAGCACTGATGTAGCTCCCAGAAGGAGGATGATGCATGAATCCGGCAAAAGCAATTTGGAGGTTCTTTTTTCCCAAGGAGCGGATCCCGATCTTCACATCTTTCGACGCAGACAGCTATGCAAGGGCCAAGTCCAGACTGCTGAGCGGAGGGATCCGCCACCGCTCGCGCATCGTGAGCCAGCCGACCGGCCGGGACACCTTTACGGGCCGGGGAATGACGCAGTACGACTTGTACGTGGCCCAGGAGGATGAGCATGCCGCAAGGCAGCTCCTGTAGTCACAAAGCGGATGGTCAGAGCTGCGAAGAAGGGGTAACTGTCATTTTCGCAGCTCGGAGACAACCAGCCCCCGGCAAATGGCCGGGGGCTGGTTTTGGCTGTGGTGTATGAGGCTATTCGTCCAGTTTGGCAATCGTAGTAAATACGTCATACAGCTTCTGATCCGGGTGCTGGCGCTCTGTGTGCTTTTCCACAAACTCGGTAATTTGGTCAAAAAATGCTTTGGCTTCCTCTTCCGTCAAATAGACTTCGGAGTGGGACAGGTTCCCGGCAGGTTCCTCCTGGTTCTGGGCCTTCAGAAACTTACGCTTGCTCTCCTCATATAAATCTTCCAGCAGCTTTTGCGTTTCGGAACGGAAGATTTTCTGGGCCGCCTCATCAATGTCCTTGCTGCGCTTAATCCGTACGGATCCTTTGAAGGCTTGATAATATTTGGCCGTAATCCCGTTGATTTGTTTGGTGTACACGAGGACAATTAACCCGATGCTCTCCAGCTTTTTGGCGTGATAGTAGACCTTGGCCGGAACCTCGCCGAGTTTGTCAGCGATATCTTTGATCGTCATTGGCTGGTCAGCCTTCTGAAAGCAGCTTAATATTTTCAAACGGTAAGGATCGGAATAAATCCGGATCTCCTCGATCGTGCTCAGTTCTTTGGTCTCCAATGTTGTGCACCTCTACATTTCCCGTATCTTGTTTTCCGGATCGTTTATCCCCATTATAAGCCCAGACGGCTCCCGAGCACAAAACGTTTCCTTTCCCCTAGATTTTCATAAATCCTTTTTGGCTCCACAGATAGACCCCCGGTATCAACATCAGCAGCCCAAAAACGAGGTACAGCACATGGACCCCGACGAAGGCTCCGGCCCAACCGGCCAGCAGGCTTCCGACGGGAATGGCACAGGTGCAGATCGTGCTCGACAGCGCCCCGACCCGGCCAAGCATCGCTTTGGGGGTGACTTCCATCATATAGGTGGATACCGGCGTGTTGATAAACGAAATGGCGAATCCCATGCCAAAGCAAAAGGCGGCCGCGGCATAGAGAGGATATTCCCTTAGAAGGGCGGGGACGTAGAGAAGGCTGTACGTAACCCCGAGCAGCAAAAATCCGAACACGATCAGACTGCTTTTGCGGTAAGCGGAGCCCTTCTGGCTGATCCATAGGCCGCTGATAATCATGCCGGTGATCAGGGCGATGCCGATCAAACTGAGGCCGTATGGGCCCGCGTGGAGGATTTGTTTGACATAAACGGGCTCAAGCACGTTTTTAGGCGTGAGGCACAGATTCACGAATGCGGCCGAAAGCATGGTCATCATCATCAGCTTGTGGCCTTTAACGAACTTCAATCCGGTTTTAAACTGATTCCAGTAAGAGGGGCTTTCCTCTGCCTGCATGAGACCTTCGTCGTTATCGGCTTCCTGCCCGTGATCCCGGTCGACGCGGATCCAGACGTACATCAGGGCGGCCAGCAGAAAAGACAAGGCGTCGATCAGCATCGCTCCGGAAATGCCGAACATGGCGATCAGGCCGCCGGCTGCGGCCAGACCGGCAAGCTCTGCGGTGCGGGAGGCAGACGACGTCAGTGAGTTGCCGCTGAGCAGCAGCTCCTTGGGCAAAATGCGGGGAACGAGGGACATCTCCGCCGGCGTGGAGAAGCATTCGAGCGTAGAGTTGATGAACGTAAAAATAAACAGATGCCACGGCTGCAAGTCTCCTATGAAATAGAGCAGCGCCGTCACGGTTACGGTGATGCCCCGGCCGGCATTCGTCACGATCACGACCTTTTTCTTGGACCAGCGGTCGACCAGGACGCCGGTAAACATACTGAAAGCAATGCCTGGAACGAAGTTGATGGCGTACAGTGTTCCCATTAGCAGCTCGGAGCCGGTAAGCAGGTAGACCATCCAGCTGTAGGCGATGGAATCCACGGAATCCCCGAATCGTGAAATGATTTTGGCGGTGATCATCATTAGATACAACTTGTGTTTCACTAGCCTGCGCACACCTTGATTCTGCTGAAGCAATACGGTTTCGCTCATGAAAGGACATCTCCATTCAATTTTTATTAACGTTAAAATTATTTTAATGATAAATTTATTTTAACGTCAATTCCGATTTTGGCAAGAAGTTTTTTAAGATTATAGAATTAATAAATTTCAGCGAAGCTGAACCATTCTATAATCGCAAGAAAAACGTCCTTTAAACGCGGTCTGTCTTCTTTGAAGGTACGTCGATAGACGTTTTTCTTACAATTGGGTCAGCCTATTTTTCGGTGTGAAGTATCTGTTTTTGGGAGAGAGAGACTTTGCTATTTTTTCAACCGAGGGGCAGCGCAACAACTGAAAGATTTATAGTTGCAAAGGATGAAACAAATATGCTACAATAAATGCTGTTGTGTGGAATACGGTGGTCCGCTGCGGATGATGAAGGAAAACAGAGGGTTTTCCGGAAGAGGCAAGAACACCTGTACGGAAGGAGGAGTCCTAAATGAACATCCTACAAGAGATTACCAAAGAACAGCTTCGCACCGACATCCCTAGCTTTCGTCCTGGCGACACTTTGAAAGTGCACGTTAAGGTTATCGAGGGATCCCGCGAGCGTATCCAGTTGTTCGAAGGTGTTGTGATTAAGCGTCGCGGAGGCGGCATCGCTGAGACTTTTACTGTGCGTAAAATCTCTTACGGTGTTGGGGTAGAAAGAACTTTCCCAATCAACTCGCCAAAAATCGAGAAGATCGAAGTGGCTCGTTACGGTAAAGTACGTCGCGCCAAACTGTACTATCTTCGTGAACTGCGCGGTAAAGCAGCAAGAATTAAAGAGATTCGCCGTTAATCAGCGAACAACGCTAAAGGGCTTGATTTCAAGCCCTTTTCGTTTTAGGATAAAAAAGGCGTAAATAGATGAACGAACCAAGTGACAGACCGCGAGAAGCGGAGTTTTTTCTGGTGATCACGAATGCCTTTTCGCTTCGCTGGTCCAAAGAAAGCATACACGGCTCCGTAATGGGAGCTTTTCTTTTCGGCAAAACTAGGAGAGGGCGGTGGATATATGCAGCAGGACATTCAGAGCGATGCGGTGGAACTGAAGGAAGAAGATCATAAACCACCTAAAAAAGGGAAAAATGAAGTCGTAGAATGGCTGAAAGCGATCATCATTGCCCTGATTTTGGTGGCACTGATCCGCTGGCTTCTCTTCAAACCGTTTATTGTGGACGGACCCTCCATGCAGCCAAACTTTCATACAGGCGAGCGGTTGATCGTCAATGAAATATTGTACGATATCCGGGCTCCGCATCGTGGAGAAGTTATCGTGTTCCATGTTCCGTCCGAAGGCAAGGATTTTATCAAACGCGTGATTGCCGTCGCAGGCGATACCGTCAAGGTGGAAGGCGACACGGTAACCGTGAACGGCAAAAAAGTCAATGAAGCCTACATACAGGGTGCCATCGATGCAAGCCATAAAGCAGGCCAGATGTATAATGACAAAGATTTTCCAAACAGCGCGTTTCCGGATGGCAAGGTTCCCGAAGGTCATGTGTTCGTGATGGGGGATAATCGGTCCGACAGTACGGACAGCCGGATGATCGGTTATGTGCCGCTCGGGGATATCGTCGGACGGGCTGACCTCATCTTCTGGCCGGTGAAGGACATCCATTTGATCAACCATTAATGAACGCGGAATGAGGCTGTTTGCGGACAAGAGAATGAGGTGATGACGGTGACGATTCAATGGTTTCCTGGTCATATGACCAAAGCGCGCCGCCAAATACAGGATAAGTTAAAGCTGATTGACGTCGTGATCGAGCTGATCGATTCGCGTCTTCCGCTGTCCAGCCGCAATCCGATGATTGACGAGATTTTGCAGGGGAAGCCCCGGCTGATCATTATGAACAAGGCGGATTTGGCAGACCCTTCGGTAACGAAGCAGTGGCAGGATTATTTTAAAGAGGAAGGCCATACGGCATTTCCGGTCGATGCGGCTACAGGCACGGGCGTGAAAGAGATTCCTGGACAGCTGAAGCTGCTCCTGAAGGAGAAGATCGATCGCCAAATCGCCAAGGGGATGAACCCGCGGGCGATCCGTGCGCTGATCGTCGGCATCCCGAACGTAGGCAAGTCGACGCTGATCAACCGGCTCGCCGGGCGCAGCATTGCCGCAACGGGGGACCGGCCGGGCGTGACGAAAGGCCAGCAGTGGATTAAGGTAGGCGGAGAAATCGAGCTTCTGGATACTCCGGGGATTTTGTGGCCCAAATTTGAGGACGAGAACGTTGGCTACCGCCTCGCGGTAACCGGCGCGATCAAGGAAGAGATCCTGAACGCAGAGGATGTCGCCTTTTTTGCGGTCAAATACCTGGTCCAGTATTACTGGGACGCCTTCCGGGAGCGCTTCGAGATCGATGCGGACATGCCGCACAACCCGGACGAGAGCGACGAAATCGTCTCCATCATGGAAGCGGTGGGGCGTAAGCGCGGCTGCTTGATGAGCGGCGGACGGGTGGATCTGGAGAAAGCGTCGAAGACGCTGCTGCGGGAGCTGCGCGCCGGCAAAATGGGCCGGTTCTCGATGGAAGCCCCTTACTAATCGGAAAAGAACGCCGGATACGATCCAAGTATCCCGCGTGTATCAAAGCGAGATGTACAGTATCATAGTGAACGAACAAGCCCAGTTCCGTTATAGGTACTGGGCTTTTTTTGCGTGTTGATTTATGGGAGAGGAAGGCCGTCATATGAAAAAAAGAATGATGGAAATCATGACGATCATCGCGGGGGCGTTTATTTTTGCGCTCGATATCAATCTGTTTGTCATTCCCCACGACCTTGGCGAAGGCGGTGTGACCGGGATTACGATCATCCTGTACTACCTGTTTGCATGGTCGCCGGGATTGGTCAACCTGATTTTGAACGCGATCCTGCTGATCGTTGGTTATAAGTTTTTGGACAAAATGACGACGGTGTACACCATCGTTGCTGTCGTGTTTAACTCTTTGTTCCTCCATTTGACCGAAAATTGGACACTTACATCGAACGAACCGATCGTCAATGCGATTTTTGGCGGTGTATTGGCCGGTGTCGGCATCGGGCTGATCGTGAGGGCCGGAGGCACCACCGCCGGTACGGTCATTTTGGCGCGGATTGCCCATAAATATTGGGACTGGAACATCAGTTACGCCCTGCTGTTCTTTGATCTGATCGTCGCGTTCTCCTCCTACTTTATCATTGGCGCGGAAAGCCTGATGCTGACGATCATTATGCTGTTCGTCGGCACGAAGGTGATGGAATTCATCATCGAGGGCCTAAACCCGAAGAAGGCGGTGATGATCGTATCGGAGCAGCATGCGGAGATCGCCGAGAAGGTTAACCGGGTCATGGACCGGGGAGTCACCGTGTTTAAGGGGTACGGCTATTACAGCAAGTCGGCCAAGGAAGTGCTGTACATCGTCATCAGCAAGCAGGAGGTGCCTGTCCTGAAAAAGATCGTCAAGGTGGCGGACAAGCAGGCGTTTATTACGATCCATGACGTTCGGGACGTGTTTGGGGAAGGATTTATCGACATATCGAAATAGTGCTGCAGCACAAAATAGACTTAGAATCGAGAATAGGAAAGCTCATGACCTGGGGTCATGGGCTTTTTTTGTCGGGATCAAGCGTAAGTACGGGCGGCCGCGCATGAAAATACAGCATCGTGGCAAAATAGGTGAAAACGGTTAGAGGAGGAAAAATGTGAGAAGCTGGCGGATTTATTGGGCAATCGTGATGACGTTGATGCTGGCCGTGACGATGGCGTGCGGCGGAAATACGGGAACGAAGCCGCAGGAAGGGCAAACCGGGGGTGCCCATACGGGTAAAAACCTGCTTGAGACGATCAAGCAAAGCGGCAAGCTGCGCATCGGCACGGAAGGAACATATGCACCTTTTACCTATCATGATAATAAAGGAACGCTAACCGGTTTTGACGTTGACCTGGGCCGGGAGATTGCCAAAAGGCTCGGCGTGAAGCCGGAGTTTATCGAAACGAAATGGGACGGCATGATCGCCGGCTTGGACGCCGAGCGTTTCGACGTGGTGATGAACGAAGTATCCATTAATGCGGAGCGGAAGGCTAAATACGACTTTTCGGACCCTTACATCGCCTCCAAGGCGGTATTGATTGTGAAGGACAATAATCAGGACATTAAAAAGCTGGCCGACCTCAAAGGCAAAAAAGCAGGGCAGTCGCTGACGAGCAATCTGAATCAAATTGCTAAAGACAACGGTGCCACGATCGTGCAGGTCGACGGTTTCAACCAAGCGATCGACTTGCTGCTGTCCGGGCGCATCGATGCTACGGTGAACGACAAACTGTCCTATCTCGACTTCAAAACAAGACGTCCCGACGCGCCGATCAAGGTGGTGGACGAAACCGATACGGGCAGCACCAGCGCCGTACTGATGAACAAAAACAACAACGAGCTGCGGGACGCCATTAACCAGGCGCTGGCCGACATGAAGAAGGAAGGAACGTACCTTGCCATCTCCAAAAAATACTTTGGTACGGATGTATCGAAATAAGCGGGATGGGGGTTAACCGATGAATGACAGAACCGCCCACCTCACCGATATTTTTATCGACTCCTTTGTGCCGCTGCTCATGGCGGGGATCAAGTTCACGATTCCCCTGACGATCATTTCCTTCATTCTCGGTTTCGTGCTGGCGTTCCTTACCGCTCTGGCCCGATTGTCGCGCTGGAGCATTCTCCAGCGGGTCGCCTGGTTTTATGTGTGGATCATCCGGGGGACTCCGCTGCTTGTCCAGCTGTTTATCATTTTCTACGGTCTTCCGAGCATCGGCGTTGTTATCGACGCATTCACCGCCGCGGTGATCGGGTTCTCGATCAGTGTCGGAGCCTATGGTTCCGAAATTATGCGCGCCGCGATCCAGTCCATCGCCAAGGGGCAGTGGGAGGCGGCCTACTCGGTCGGGATGACCCGTTCCCAGGCGCTGCGCCGGATTGTTCTGCCGCAGGCGGCAAGGGTATCGCTGCCACCGCTGGCCAACTCTTTTATCAGCCTGCTGAAGGATACGTCGCTGGCTGCGACGGTAACACTCACAGAGCTGTTCCAAAAGGGGCAGCAAATTACGGCGGTCGTGTATGAGCCTTTGCTGCTGTACTGCGAGGTAGCCTTGATCTATCTGATCTTCAGCACCGTTCTGTCGGCGGTCCAGCATCAGCTCGAACACATGTTTGACCGTTATGCCGCAAGATAGCGAAACGAGGGATGCATCATGATTGAAATCAACGATCTGAGATTAAGCTTTGGCAGCAATGAAGTGCTCAAGGGAATCGACCTGTCGATCGAAAAAGGACAAGTGACGGTCATCATCGGGCCCTCCGGTTCCGGAAAAACGACGCTGCTCCGTTGCATCAACCTGCTGGAAATCCCGACGGAAGGGATGCTGCGGATCGGAGACTCCACCTTGTCGTTCAGGGAAGGAAACAAGCCGGGAAGGGGAGACATCCTGGCTTTCCGGAGGAAAACCGGTATGGTTTTTCAATCGTATAATCTGTTTCCCCATATGACGGCTCTGCAGAACGTGATGGAGGCGCAGGTCATCGTGCAGAAAAAGGGCAGAGCGGAGGCCAAAGCGAGATCGCTGGAGCTTCTGGGCAAGGTAGGACTTGCCGGCAAAGCGGACTCCTATCCGCACCAGCTGTCCGGCGGACAGCAGCAGCGGGTCGGTATTGCCCGGGCAATGGGCATCGGTCCGGAGCTGCTTTTATTCGATGAACCAACGTCCGCCCTGGACCCGGAGCTGGTCGGTGAAGTGCTGAAGGTCATCAAAGAGCTGGCTGTAGAAGGCATGACGATGGCCATCGTGACCCATGAGATGAAATTCGCGAGCCAGGTGGCGGACCGGATCGTATTTATGGACGAAGGAATCATCATGGAGCATGGCAGCCCGAATGAGGTGCTAAACCATCCGGCGCAGGAGCGGACAAGGCAGTTTTTGTCGCTGCTCAGCGAGCCGGTGTAAAATACATGCAGGTGCTTGCGGGCACGGCGACGATAGCTGCATTGATGCAGCTATTTTTTTGTGTGGGGATCGTGGTGCACGGGTGTTTAAAGTTGTAGTGCCTTCTCAAGCAGCTGAATAACCGCATTTGGAAATTTACGAAAATATGGTTGGTTGCGGTGATGTCAAAAAGCTTGTGTAAGGTAGAAGTTGGTTGGGTAACACTTTTCAAAGAGTTTGGCCAGTTCACGGTGGAATCCGGGATTGCCAAAACCACGATGACCCATATTCAAGTCGTTCGATATAGCTGCATCCATGATCACTCCTCGAAGTACATCCATCTCATACAGCATATTCACCTCTTTGCCGAACACTCTTCTTTTTCAGTACATTCATCACTTTGCAGTTACATTCTTCTCATTACAGCACATTCTCCTCCTAGCTTCGTGAGGCCAGGTTTTTCACCGGTGAATGCTTTCGGCCATAACGGCTCGGCGCATCTTCTGTACCCAGCAGTTCGCACCCCGATTTTTGGAAGTCTGCCAGATGTCGTTTTTCGTTGGAATCCGCCGTCCGAACATAGTACAATAAAAAGGATAGATTGCGAGTTTGATAGACTTGCCAGGGGAATGAGCGGGAATACCCCTTGGCTCTTGCAGCACGGAGGAGGAAAGACAGCATGGATACGGAAGAGATCGAGCAGTCCCCGAGGGACCTGCTAAAATATGAGCGCGAATACATAGAAAAAGATTACCGGTACATAGCGGGCGTGGACGAGGTCGGAAGAGGCTGTTTATTTGGCGACGTGGTGGCGGCGGCCGTGATCCTGCCGGAAGGACTCGTTCTGGAGGGCGTCGACGATTCGAAAAAATTGAGCGCCAAAAAACGGGACTTTCTGTACGACGTGATTATGGAGCAGGCGCTTGCCGTCAGCGTAGGGTACGTGGATGCCCGAACGATCGATGAAATCAATATTAAGCAGGCGGCCCGCCTGGCGATGAAAAAGGCGGTGCTTGGCCTGACGATCGCCGCGGATTTTTTGCTGGTGGATGCGGAGCATGTGGACGTGCCCGTTCCACAGCTGGCGATCATCAAAGGGGACGCAAACAGCCAATCGATCGCTGCGGCTTCGATCGTGGCCAAGGTTAGCCGGGACCGGCTGTGTGAAGGAGAGTGGGAGGCGAAGTATCCCGAGTACGGCATCGCGATCCATAAGGGCTATGCAACCAAACTGCACCGTGAGCAGCTGGCAGCTCTGGGACCGACACCGATGCATCGCCGCAGTTTTTTGAAAAATGTGGAAGTTGTGCAGCAGACCCTGTTTTAGGGCTGCTGTTTTTTTGCCAGGTAAAATGGAAACTCGGGTGTCGCGATGTAAACTTTTATAAGGAAAAAGTTTGGCTGATCAGACTTTTGGAAGGTGGGTTTTCCTGGATAAGCATCTCCAAGCTTTGATTCAGAAAACAGACCAACCTTAGTTGCAGGCTCGCCGTTTCGCGTCGTCTCTGTTCCTCGCGGACCAATCAGGACGTAACGATGACCCCAGCATCCGATAAAACTTATTCAGCCAGATTCATAATTTGTTGAACGGTATTTTAAATTTCATGTTTGAAGAGCTGAGCATTTGCAGCAATTATGAAGATAGGGGACGATCTTTGGGTGAAAAGAAACAACGGAGATCGTGAACGCAGATATACGGACTACAGCCCTTGGCTCTTTCGGCCGATAAATAAATAAGCGAAGGAATACGGAAGGGGGAGAGGGACATTGAATATCGGTTCACTACTGCGCGGCATGATGGGAGACACCAAAGCGGGCGAGACCAAACAGCTGGATTTGAAGGAAGGGCAAGTCGTCCGCGGCGTTGTGCTGAGCGTCTCTGAGGACGGACAGGAGGCCGTCCTGCAGATCCAAGGCGTCAAAGTACGGGCGGCGCTGGAAACGCCGCTTCAGCCTGGGCAGGCAGCGGTCCTGCAGGTACAGCCGGACAATGGCGGTGGTCTTCCGGTATTGAAAGCGATGGAGGGTTCCCCCTATGGGTCCGGGACTCCGATGTCGCTTGCGGATGTGCTGCAATCGCTCGATCTGCCGGATACGCCGGAGAATCGGGCCATGCTGGAGGCGCTGCGGTCTTCGGGCGTATATGTGACAAAAGAAAACGCAGCCGTCTTCAAAGACGCGCTGGCGTTAAAACCTGCCGGGGTCAGCACAGAGCAGTGGCTTGGCGCCGCATCGATTGCCAATCAGCGCGGACTGCCGCTGACGGCCGAAAGCGTCCGCGGGCTGCAGCAGGCGGTATTCGGCCCGCCGGTGCACCAGCTGCTTCACGTGCTGGAGGAACAGCTGAATGCGTTCACCGCGCAGGCTGGAGCGGGTTCGGAGGAAGCGGGGGCTGCAGTCAAAAGCGGACAGGGCGTCATTACGCCACAGGCTTCGGGGCAGCAGCCGCTGGCTTCGTTACCCGGAGCGGCTACGCAGCCGGGGGCTGGCAGCATAGCGGCTCCAGAAGCGGAGCCAACGGCCGGTGCCCGCAGCCCAAAGAGCACCGAGGCAGAGGGGGATGCCGGGAAGGCGGCGGGGCGCGCGGCTGACGGCACATCCGCGGCCGGCACGGCTGCCGCGGCGTCCCATCCAGCGGCGGCGCTTCAGCCGCTGGTCGCCAGGCTGCAGGCGCTGCTGCAGCAGCTGCGCGCGGCACCGCTCACGGGTGCCGTCGCACCAACGCCCGCGCCGGCTGAGCCGGCGGGCGGGCCTGCGGCCGGCGGCTTCGCCGCGCCGGCCGCGGAACCTGCGCCGCAGCACGCGGCGCAGGGAGGCGAAGGCCCCGCAGGCACGGGGCCTTCGCCCAAGACGCCCCTGTCCCACGGCGCGGAGCCGTGGGTGGGGCGTCTCTTGAAGCTGCTCGGTGCGGAGCACGAGCAGCAGGGTGTGCGCGCGGCGCTGCTGCAGCCCGCGCAGGAGGCCCCGCAGGGGCCGGGTGCCGCGGCGGGGAACGCGCGGCAGCCCTTGGCTGCACCGGCCGCAGGCCAGGGTGCAGCGGCAGAGGCAGGCCCGGCACAGCCGGGGCCTGCGCCGGGAGCGGCGAGCGCGGCAGGAGCCGCCGCCGCGCAGCCCGCTCCCGAAGCTGTGGACGGTCCGGAGCTGACCGTCCGGCCGCATGCGGTTCAGCAGCAGCCTCCCGGCCCGGCGCATCACGCCGTGCGGCCGGAGCAGCTGGCTGAGCCCGCTGCGCGGATAGAGCAGGCGCTGCAGGAAACCGGGCAGCGCGACACGCTGAAGGGGCTCCTCCTTCAGCTCGTCCAGGACGACGCTGCGCCGCCGGCCTTGAAGGAGGCGGCGCAGCAGGTCATCTCGCAGCTGACCGGCCAGCAGCTGCTCCTGAACACGGACCGGACGGCGCCGTTCGCCCAGGTCACGTTGTTCCTGCCCTTGAACGGGCCGGACGGCCAGGAGACGGCGTCGGTGCATGTCCAGTCCAGGCGTGGCCCCAAAGGAGAACTGGATGCATCCAACTGCCGCCTGTGGTTCGACCTTCAGATGAAGCATCTCGGACAGACGCTGATCGACGTCCAGATCGTCGACCGGATCGTCAGTCTGAAGGTCCACAATGATCAGGAATGGGCTCAGTCCCTGGTGGAAGACAGACGGCCTGAAATCGCTGACGCCCTATCCTCCATCGGCTATCAGCTTCTGACGCTTAAAGCCGCTCCCCTACCGTCTCCGGCCGCTGAACAACAGCCAGCTGGCTTGAGTGCGGCCATGGGCGGTCACCGCGTGGCGGACTTCGTGCCGCAGAGCTACAAGGGGGTGGATATGAGGGTATGAGCAGCAAGCCGCAGGAGCCGTCCCCAAGTATGAAAAAGGCGGTCGCCCTCAAATACGCGCCCGGTGACAACGATGCCCCGGTCGTCGTGGCGAAGGGCCGGGGGAAAGTGGCAGATACGATTCTCGAGACGGCGAAGGAACACGGGGTTCCTGTTCAGGAGGACGCCGCGCTGGTGGAGGTCCTCTCCAAGCTGGACCTGGATCAGCAGATTCCGCCGGAGCTGTATCACCTTGTCGCGGAGGTTCTCAGCTACATTTACCGGGCGGACCGGCTCGCTCGGGAAAGGCCGTTCGAATGAACGGACGGGAAGGAAAAATGAAGGATAACCGCCGCCAAAAAGGAGCAGCCGCGGAGCAGGCGGCCACCGACCTGCTGCTCTCCACAGGTTACCGCATCCGTGACCGGAACTGGCGCTGCCGCAGCGGCGAACTGGACGTGGTCGCCGAGGACGGCAGCGTCATTGTTTTTGTAGAGGTGCGCAGCCGGACCGCCGGCACCTCCTTCGGCACAGCCGCAGAATCTGTTAATTTCCGCAAAATCCGCCAGGTCCGCAGCACGGCCGAAGTGTATCTTCACGCACAGCGGCTGGAGGGCCGCGAGGTACGCTTTGACGTCGTCGCCGTGGAGCTGGGGCGCGATCTAAGCATTGCCGCGATTAATCATATACAGGGGGCGTTCTAGGACGAGCCCCTAATCAAAAACTTCCAATTCCATGCGATTGGAAGTTTTTTTATTACCCCATTTGCGCTGGGTTAGCTCGGTCCTCTCAAAAGACGAATAACAGCAGCAGTACATTTAGATGCGACCGCTCTTATCTGAGAGGTGGAAAAGTGGATATATTACTGTAATTTTTTACCTTATGGTGAAGGTAATTTGAACTCATCATAGAATAATCTAAGTAAGAGTGATGTGTGAACTTGCCTAAAATAGAATTTTTCCTAAGTATCAACATCAGAGGATGACAGTATCATTTTTTTGAGCTTACCTCAACCCGTTCTTCATCGAAAGGGGAAACGACGATTTCGTGGGAGGTATCATGAGGAATATTCTGAATTTTCTTGTTACCTTGTTGGTGTTCTGGATAGGCAATGAGTACTTTAATCCATATCTTTCGATAACAGATACTAAAACTTTGCTGATTGCATCCCTTCTGATGTTCATCATTAGTCTTTTATTCAGTTTAGCCATGGTAATGTCGGTGATGCTGATCACTGTAGGGATTGGGTGTTTGACCACTCCGGCTTTAATGTTGGCTTCCATCGTGCTGACACCCATTAAACTTTGGCTTCTGGACAAATACCTGTATGGATTTGAAATACATGGATGGTGGACATATGTCATTCTTACTTTGGTTCTTAGCCTATTCACTGTGAAAGTAAAAGAGAGACGTGATTAATGATATGGCAAAAAGCCTGTGAGACATTTACGAATTGAGGAGGAGCCTGTGTTTAAAAATAGACACTGGAAAAAGTATCTCATTCTACTTGCCATTATGCTACCCATTTTCATTGTTTTTATATTTATGCTTCCACATGATAAACGGACTATTGCACTAGGGATTTGTCCATCCATATTCTGGATAATGTATTATTCATGGATCGCATTGGAGAATAGAAAAAAGATAGATAGAACAAATATTAAATGAAGGATAACGTGAAGTTCTATCCTGCCAATATGGCGGTTGGCTGCCCGATGAATTACCTGCCAAGGTTTTAAATTATATCCAGAAGAGATGACTGGGTTTTGAAGAGAGAATGGATTGACGGAAATAACCTGCCTCAAATGGCAGGTTATTCGTTGTTTGTGAACCCCAGTGTCCAGTTTCTTCTGATGATTTACAATAAGGCGCCTCGCATCCCTGTATCGTTTGATGCTGCGCATCTAGCTGCTGATAGAGCTCGACGTTCTTGTTTTCTGTAGTTTAGATATCGATCTCTTCAGCTTAGAGCACAGGTCATGAAGAAGGATGGCCTGAGGGGTCGAAGGGCAATCTGCATCATTTTTTTTCGTAATAGTAGCAAAATATTGACTTAAACCGTGGATCACATTACTAGGGTTTATATCGCAAATTTGCTTCCTATTTACCCCACCCCCGTAATCTGCGGCCGGTCCAAATTCCTGTACTGGATCGCTTCCGCCACATGGTTGAAGGCGATATTCTCCTGGCCGTCCAGGTCAGCGATCGTCCGGGCCAGTTTCAGGATGCGGTCATATGCCCGCATGCTGAGGCCCAGCGTTTCGATCGTCTGATGGAGCATATCGGCTGAAGCGGAGTCGAGCCTGGCGAAACGCCGGAGCGCACTGCCGGTCAGCTCGCTGTTCCAGCCGCCATAACCGCTGCCGTATCGTTGTTGCTGACGGGCATGGGCTTCGAGCACCTGACTGCGCATTTCAGCCGAAGACAGGCTCGGTGCATCCGTGGACCATTCCTTAGGCCGGGGGACCTCGACTTGAAGATCGATCCGGTCAAGCAGCGGGCCGGAGATTTTGGCGCGGTATTGGGCGATCCGGCTGAAGCTGCATGTGCATTGATGTTCCGGGTGATCGCTTCCGAGGTATCCGCACGGACACGGATTCATCGAAGCCGCCAGCATGAAGTGCGCCGGGAAGGTGTGCACGGCACGCGCCCTGCTGATCGTCACCGTTTTGTCCTCCAGCGGCTGCCGTAGCACTTCGAGCACCTGGCGGTTGAATTCCGGCAGCTCGTCCAGAAACAGGATGCCCCGGTGGGCTAGGCTGACTTCGCCCGGCTTGGGTATCGTTCCTCCACCGATCAGTCCTCCGGAAGAGATGGTGTGGTGCGGGGAACGAAAAGGACGTCTGCGGATGAGGCCGGAGCCGGGTTCCTTCAATTTCCCGGCCGCGCTGAATATTTTGGTCGTTTCGAGCGCTTCCTGCTCGGTCATGAAGGGCAGGATGGTCGGCAGGCGCTTGATGAGCATCGTTTTGCCGGTTCCGGGCGGTCCGATCAGCATAATGTTGTGCATGCCGGCGGCAGCAATCGTGAGCGCCCTTTTGACATGGAGCTGGCCGAGCACATCGGCATAATCTTCCGCAGGAAGGTGATCAGGTACGGAAGCTGCGGCAACAGCCGGTGCTTTCAGCAGCGGGGACAAGGTTTGAATCCGGAGGGGCTGGTCTTTGCCCGGCACGTCAGCATCCGAGTGTTCTGCGGCTAACTGACGCAGCTCGTTCAAATGCCGGATGGCATAAATATTCATATGATCGATTAAGACGGCCTCACCGGCATTTTCTTCCGGCAGCAGAACGGCGGTGAATCCCTCGCGCTTCGCCCTGTCCACCATGGACAGGACGCCGTTAACGGGCCTCAGGCTGCCGTCGAGCGCCATTTCTCCGATGAGAAGCAGCTTCTCATCCTGCGGCAGCAGAAGCTGTCCGCTCGTTACGAGAATGCCGAGGGCAATGGCCAGATCAAACGCGGAGCCTTCCTTTTTCAGATCGGCCGGTGCGAGATTGATCGTGACGCGCTGAAGGGGGAAGGTGAAGCCGCAATTTTTGATGCCCGCCCGGACACGTTCCACCGCTTCCCGGATGGCGGAGTCCGGCAGTCCGATAATGCTCGTCTGCGGCAGTCCGTTGGAAATGTCGACCTCCACCTGAATGATAACCCCGTCAATTCCGTATAAACATGTACTGTGCATTTTTCCATACATACAATAAAGCACCCCTATTCCCCGGCGGTTTCCCTGGACAAACGAGAACGGGATCGCCGTAGTTGACGGAAAAAAGGTGCTTCCTTATTTTCGCTTAAGTTTACAAAAATTGTAGGACCGTAAGCAGTAAAAGTCAAGATGGAAGGCATCGGGGATGGGAAATAGAGGTATGCTTGTAAGGGAGTGATTCAAGACCGATTTGTTGTTTAAAATTTAAAAGTATACAATAAAATTGGACGGCATCAGTTGCCCCTGCAGAAGATATCGCGCAATTACTATGATAATGTGACAAAATTATGATAATATTATGACAAGAAGGCAGGTGAAGACGAAAGTGATGAAACCAAGTGAAATGAATCCGCAGCTGCAGCTGGAAAATCAGCTGTGCTTTACCATCTATGCCTGTTCGCGAGAAATCACCAAGCTGTATCAGCCCCATCTGGAGAAGCTCGGTGTGACATATTCCCAGTATTTGGTCCTGCTTGTGCTTTGGGAGCGGGGACAGTGTACCGTGAAGGAGCTTGGGGAGGCTCTTTTCCTGGACTCCGGCACCTTGACGCCCCTGCTGAAGAGACTTCAGGCCGCTGGTCTGATTCACCGTGAGCGCTCTGCCCAGGACGAACGGAAGGTCATCATCACGTTGACGGACGAAGGAAACAAGCTGAAGGAGAAGGCGCTGAACGTTCCGGCCGCCATGCAGCAGGAGCTGTGCCTGAACGAGAGCGAATTCGGGCATTTGCTGGGCCAGTTCAAGAGTCTGCTGAACCGTGTCCATCACAACAACGAACAGCAAGAGGGCAAGATGTGAAGTGAAGAGCGATTTTTGCAGACAACATCTGCAAATTTGTCGCTCTTTTTCCCTGTTATCCATGAAACCATGTTGGAACGATGCAAGGCTCCAATGGAATTATATCGGGCCTAAGACGTTACTTAGAGGGCGGATTTTACCATCAAATCCCAAATATTCTCTCAAACGGATTAAACCGATATCAAAAAGCTGTCGATGGAAACGCAGTTTATTAAGGTAAGCGTTTTAAAAACATGTTACAATAGCTTGGGTTTATATTATTTTCCAAGAGATATCAGAACCCGCCTTGTAGCAGTCATGTTGATAGGAGGATACCGTAAATGAATATCCATGAATATCAAGGAAAACAAGTGTTAAAGCAGTACGGCGTTACCGTTCCGAACGGAAAGGTGGCCTACACCGTGGAAGAGGCGGTTGAAGCCGCTAAATCCCTGGGCAGCCAAGTCACGGTTGTCAAAGCGCAAATCCATGCAGGTGGCCGCGGTAAAGCCGGCGGCGTCAAAGTGGCCAAGAACCTGGACGAGGTTCGTGCTTACGCGGAGGAAATCCTCGGCAAAGTGCTCGTTACGCATCAGACAGGCCCGGAAGGTAAAGAAGTCAAGCGGCTTCTGATCGAAGAGGGCTGCGATATCCGCAAGGAATATTACGTCGGCGTCGTTGTTGACCGCGCTACCGGACGTGTCGTGATGATGGCATCGGAAGAAGGCGGAACGGAAATCGAAGAGGTTGCCGCTGCAACGCCTGAGAAAATTTTCAAAGAAGTGGTGGATCCGGCCGTTGGCCTGCAGGTTTTCCAAGCACGCAGACTGGCTTATGCGATCAACATCCCTAACGAACTGGTCAACAAGGCGGTTCAGTTTATGATCGCCCTGTACACCGCTTTTGTTGACAAGGACTGCTCCATTGCAGAAATCAACCCTCTGGTTGTAACGGGTGACGGCAATGTCATGGCACTCGATGCCAAGCTGAACTTTGACTCCAACGCACTGTTCCGGCACAAAGACATTCAAGAGCTTCGCGACCTGGACGAAGAGAATGAAAAAGAAATCGAAGCTTCCAAATACGACCTGAGCTACATAGCTCTCGACGGCAACATCGGCTGTATGGTCAACGGCGCAGGCCTTGCCATGGCCACGATGGATATTATCAAGTACTACGGCGGAGACCCGGCCAATTTCCTCGACGTAGGGGGCGGTGCCACGAAAGAGAAGGTTACCGAGGCGTTCAAGATCATCCTGTCGGATGAGCAGGTCAAAGGCATTTTCGTCAACATCTTTGGCGGAATTATGCGCTGCGACGTCATCGCCGAAGGCGTGGTTGAAGCTGCCAAGCAGCTCGGCCTGACCCGTCCGCTGGTTGTGCGTCTTGAAGGAACCAACGTGGATCTGGGCAAGAAAATTTTGGCCGAATCCGGCCTGAACATCGTGCCTGCCGACTCCATGGCTGACGGCGCCCAAAAAATTGTCTCACTCGTAAAATAGAATCTTTAAAATACGATAGGGGATGTGAACAAACGTGAGTATTTTGGTCGATAAAAATACAAAAGTCATCACACAGGGCATCACCGGCAAAACCGCCCTTTTCCATGCGAAAGGCGCCCTCGACTACGGCACGCAAATGGTCGGAGGAACTTCTCCGGGCAAAGGCGGCACCAAGGTTGACATTACGCTGGAGAACGGCCAAACGGTCAGCCTGCCCGTATATAACACGGTTGTAGAAGCCAAGGAAGCGACTGGCGCGACTGCAAGCGTTATCTACGTACCGCCGGCATTTGCGGCTGACTCCATCATGGAAGCCGTCGATGCGGAAATGGAACTGGTCATCTGTATTACGGAAGGCATTCCGGTGCTGGACATGGTCAAAGTGTCCCGTTACATGGAAGGCAAGAAAACCGTCCTGATCGGACCAAACTGCCCAGGGGTCATTACACCTGGAGAATGCAAAATCGGCATCATGCCTGGGTACATCCATACTCCGGGCCATGTGGGCGTCGTATCCCGCAGCGGAACGCTGACCTACGAAGCGGTTCATCAATTGACGACCCGCGGCATCGGCCAGTCCTCTGCGGTAGGCATTGGCGGCGACCCGGTAAAAGGCTCGGAGTTCATCGATATTTTGAGCCGCTTTAACGATGATCCGAACACCTATGCAGTGATCATGATCGGCGAAATCGGCGGAACGGCGGAAGAAGAGGCAGCGGAATGGATCCGCGCCAACATGACCAAGCCGGTCGTCGGCTTCATCGGCGGCGTTACTGCGCCTCCAGGCAAACGCATGGGACATGCGGGCGCTATTATTTCCGGCGGTAAAGGCACGGCGAAAGAAAAGATCGCCAAGCTTGAGGAATGCGGCATCAAGGTCGCTCCGACGCCTTCGGAAATGGGATCTACGCTGGTAAGCGTTCTGGAAGAGCGTGGCCTGCTGGAAAAATGTACGACTCACTAATATAAACCGGCGTTATTTACGGTTCAAAGGTAAGCAACCTTTTATTTCTCCATCCGGGGGATAAAGGGTTGCTTTTTTGTGTTTTCAACACCAAAAAACTGGAAAATATAAGGAAGGGCGGGATTGGCGTGAAGGTCGAACGGTGGCTGTTGATCGCACTGCACGAGACCGAGGGGGTCGGGAGGAAGAGTATTGCCAGGCTGCGCGGGCAGCGTATGTTCTCCGGAGACATGCTCCATTATAATAGTAGAGATTGGGAGGAAGCAGGTTTTCCCGAGGAAAAGGCGAAGCTTTTATCTGAACGAATCACAACCGATTTGATCGAAGAGCTGAAATCCCGTAAGCTTGAGGGAGGCGCCGGCATCCTGACTTTTTTGGATGAGGATTACCCTGCGTATTTAAAGGAGATTGCGGAGCCTCCATGGGTATTGTACTGCACTGGAAAACGGGGATTACTGCAAACGCCCGGCGTCGCCATGGTCGGGACAAGGGTACCGACGGCCTATGGCCGTAAGGTCGGCCAGGAGCTGGCGGAGGGCATCAGTGCGGCTGGATTCACGATCGTCAGCGGCATGGCCAGAGGCATCGACAGCGTGTGCCATGAAGCCGCTCTAGCGCGCGGCGGAAATACGATTGCGGTGATGGGGACCGGACATGGCGTGATCTATCCGCCGGAGAACAGAGGATTGTATGAGCGGATCGCCGAAGATGGACTCATTCTGACGGAGTATCCTTCCGGGACCAAATCGCATCCCGGCCTGTTTCCGCAGCGCAACCGTATCATCGCCGGTTTGACGCTTGGGACGCTGGTCGTCGAAGCGGACTCGCGCAGCGGTTCTTTGATTACCGCGGATTTGGCGCTCGAAGCCGGCAGGGATGTGTTCGCCGTACCTGGGCCGGTCACCTCGCCCAAGAGCCGCGGGGCGCTGAACTTGATTAAACAAGGGGCCAAAATGGTGCTGAATGCCGAAGACGTCATCGAAGAATATGATTCATGGTTGCCAAAAGGGTTTGAAGATACATACAATAGGGAGCGTCAGATGTTGGAGGACACGCGGCTGCCTGCAGATCATTTGACAATGGATGAGCTTGGGATATACCATATATTGGAACAAGGGCCGTCTACATTGGATGAGCTGCTGCAGCAGACCGGATGGGATTTTGGACATTTGCATTCAGTTCTGTTATCTTTAATCATAAAAAAGCAGATTACCCAATTATCTGGTGCTATATACAAGCTTATATAACAAGAGTCTATTGACTAACATTCACAGAATTGTTCGGAAAGGGGGATGAACCTATGGCTGACTCACTTGTCATCGTCGAATCGCCGGCCAAGGCGAAAACGATCGGCAAATATTTAGGCAGCAAGTATATCGTAAAAGCTTCGATGGGTCACGTGCGTGATCTCCCGAAGAGCCAAATCGGGGTTGAGGTCGAGAATGATTTTAATCCGAAATATATTACGATCCGCGGAAAGGGCTCCGTATTAAAGGAACTCAAGGACGCCAGCAAAAAAGTGAAAAAGGTTTATCTCGCAGCTGACCCCGATCGCGAGGGTGAAGCGATTGCCTGGCATCTTGCCCATGCCCTGGAGCTCGACGATACGGATAGCTGCCGAGTCGTGTTTAACGAAATTACGAAGCAAGCGGTCAAGGATGCATTTAAAACGCCGCGCAAAATCAATATGGACCTGGTCAACGCCCAGCAGGCCAGACGTATTCTGGACCGGCTCGTCGGTTACAAGATCAGTCCGCTTTTGTGGAAAAAGGTAAAGAAAGGTTTGTCCGCGGGCCGCGTTCAATCGGTTGCGGTCAAGATCATCATCGACCGGGAGAACGAAATCAACGCGTTTATTCCGGAGGAATACTGGTCCATTACGGCCCAGCTCGCCAAGGGAGATTCCGTTTTCGAAGCGAAATTCCAGCAGCTGAACGGCCAGAAAAAAGAATTGTCGCGCGAGGATGAAGTGAACGAAGTACTCGCTGCCATTAAGGGGGCCACCTTTAAAGTCAGCGAAGTAAAGGAAAAGGAACGCCAGCGGCATCCTTCGCCTCCGTTTACGACAAGCTCCCTGCAGCAGGAAGCTGCCCGGAAGCTTAATTTTCGTGCCGCCAAAACGATGTCTGTTGCCCAGCAGCTGTACGAAGGCGTAGAGCTCGGGAAAGAAGGGACCGTCGGCCTCATTACTTATATGCGTACGGATTCCACTCGGATTGCAGGATCGGCCCAGGAAGAAGCCAAGGAATTTATCAGTGGGAAATACGGGGATCCGTTTGTCCCTGAAACTCCGCGGGAGTATTCGAAAAAATCGGCGAACGCCCAGGATGCCCACGAAGCGATCCGCCCAACCTCGGTCATGCGCGATCCCGACTCCGTGAAGTCGTTCATGAGCCGTGACCAATACCGTCTTTACAAGCTGATTTGGGAACGTTTCGTTGCCAGCCAGATGGCTTCCGCCATACTGGATACGCTTTCCGTTGATATTGCGGCCGGGCCAGCCGTATTCCGTGCATCCGGTTCGAAAGTCCGCTTCCAGGGCTTTATGAAGGTATACGTAGAAGGCAACGACGACGGCACGACGGAAGAAGAGAAGTTTTTGCCTGCCTTGGCCGTAGGTGATAAGCTGAAGAAGGAAGATATCGAGCCGAAGCAGCACTTCACGCAGCCGCCTCCGCGCTACACCGAAGCCCGGTTGGTCCGGGCGATGGAGGAGCTCGGCATCGGACGGCCAAGTACGTATGCGCCGACGCTGGAGACGATCCAAAAGCGCGGTTACGTGGCGATCGAAGAGAAAAAGTTTGTTCCGACAGAACTGGGTGAATTGATCATCGAGCAAATGGAACAATTTTTCCCGGAAATTCTTGATGTGGAATTTACGGCCCACATGGAAGACGATCTCGACCATGTCGAGGAAGGCTCGGAGGATTGGGTCAAGGTGCTGGCCGAGTTCTATTCTTCCTTTGAAAAGCGCCTGGAAGTAGCCGAGGAAGAAATGAAGGAAATCGAAATCGAGGACGAGGTATCGGACGAGATTTGCGACAAATGCGGCCGACCGATGGTATACAAATTGGGGCGGTTTGGCAAGTTCCTCGCCTGCTCCGGATTTCCGGACTGCCGGAACACGAAGCCGATCGTCAAGGATATCGGCGTCACTTGTCCGAAATGCAAGGAAGGGCATGTGGTCGAGCGCCGCAGCAAGAAGGGGCGGATTTTCTACGGCTGCGACCGTTATCCGGAATGCGATTTCGTATCCTGGGATAAACCGTCGCCGAAGCCTTGCCCGAAATGCGGCTCTCTGATGGTTGAGAAGCGCAACAAGCAGGGAGCACGTCTCCAATGCACGGCATGCGACCATACCGAGCCCCTGGAAGAGAACGAAGACAACGAAGAAATGATGTAATTGTAAACAGCAGGGGGTAATGAATTTGACAGAAGTACAGCAGGTAACCGTCATCGGCGCGGGTCTGGCAGGCAGCGAGGCTGCCTGGCAGATCGCAAGCCGGGGGGTTCCCGTGAAATTATACGAAATGCGCCCGGTCGTGAAGACGCCCGCGCACCATACGGACAAGTTCGCCGAGCTCGTCTGCACCAATTCGCTGCGTGCCAACGGACTTAGTAACGCAGTCGGCGTCATCAAAGAAGAAATGCGGATGCTGGATTCACTGATCCTGAAGTCCGCCGATAAAAATGCGGTTCCTGCCGGAGGCGCTCTGGCGGTGGACCGCGACGGTTTTTCCGGGGACATTACGAGCACTCTCCATAACCATCCGCTGATTGAAGTCGTAAACGAAGAAATTCAGCATATACCAGAAGAAGGGATTGTCGTCATCGCCACAGGCCCGCTGACCTCGCCTGCGCTCTCCGCCGAGATCAAAGCACTCATGGGCGAAGAGTATTTCTACTTCTATGACGCTGCGGCTCCAATCGTAGAGAAAGACTCCATCGATATGAGCAAAGTATACCTGGCTTCCCGTTATGATAAAGGCGAAGCGGCTTACTTGAACTGTCCGATGACCGAAGAGGAATTCAACGCGTTTTATGACGCGCTGGTCAATGCGGAAGTCGCGCAGCTGAAAGAGTTTGAGAAGGAAGTATACTTCGAGGGCTGCATGCCGATCGAGGTCATGATGAAGCGCGGCAAGCAGACGGCGCTGTTCGGGCCGATGAAGCCGGTAGGGCTGGTCAACCCGCACACGGGTGAGCTGCCTTATGCGGTCGTGCAGCTGCGCCAAGATAATGCCGCCGGCACACTGTACAATCTGGTAGGCTTCCAAACCCACCTCAAATGGGGAGAGCAAAAGCGCGTATTCTCCATGATTCCGGGGCTGGAAAATGCGGAATATGTGCGCTACGGCGTCATGCACCGCAATACGTTCATCAACTCTCCGAAGCTGCTCCAACCGACCTATCAGCTGAAAACGAATGAGAACCTGTTTTTTGCCGGTCAAATGACAGGGGTAGAGGGATATGTGGAATCTGCCGCATCCGGGCTTATAGCGGGCATTAATGCAGCGAGAAAGGCGCTTGGACAGGACCTTGTCGTGTTCCCTGACACAAGCACACTCGGCAGCATGGCTCATTATATTACGACCGCGGATTCGGAGCACTTCCAGCCGATGAACGCCAACTTTGGCCTGCTGCCGAAATTGGAGAAGAAGATCCGCAACAAAAAGGAAAAGAACGAGGCGCTGGCCAATCGGGCTTTGGAGACGATTGCCGCGTTTATCAAGGAAGCCGGACTGGCAACCGAACATCAGGAAGTATAGATTAGGAGGTCTGTAGGTATGGATTTATCTTTTCATGCGACAACCATTTGTGCTGTACGCCATAACGGAAAAGCGGCGATCGCCGGTGACGGCCAGGTGACCTTCGGTGAAAATGTCATTATGAAGCAGACCGCCAAAAAGGTGCGCCGCCTATACAGAGGCCAGGTCGTTGCCGGCTTTGCAGGCTCCGTGGCGGACGCCATTACCCTTTTTGAAAAATTCGAAAGCAAACTGGAGGAGCATCACGGCAATCTGCAACGTGCCGCCGTGGAGCTCGCCAAGGACTGGCGCCAGGATCGCATTCTCCGCAAGCTTGAGGCACTCATGATCGTTATGGATAAAACCGGCATGCTGCTCATTTCCGGAGGCGGTGAAATCATCGAACCGGACGACGACGTGCTGGCGATTGGCTCGGGTGGCAATTTTGCGCTCTCCGCCGGACGGGCACTGAAGCGTCACGCCCAGGACTTGGAAGCGAAGGATATCGCGCGGGAAGCTTTGAAAATTGCTTCGGAAATTTGCGTATACACCAATGGAAATATCATTGTGGAAGAGCTGTAAGGGTGGAGGAATGCATATGGATAACCAAAGTTTGACGCCAAGACAAATCGTGGCCGAACTGGATAAATACATTGTAGGCCAGAAGCAGGCGAAGAAATCCGTCGCCGTCGCACTGCGCAACCGTTACCGCCGCAACCGGCTTCCCGAGGATGTTCGGGATGAGATTGTACCGAAGAACATCCTGATGATCGGTCCGACGGGTGTGGGCAAGACCGAAATCGCCAGACGTTTGGCGAAGCTGGTCAATGCGCCATTTGTGAAGATCGAAGCGACCAAATTTACGGAAGTGGGATATGTCGGCCGCGACGTGGAATCCATGGTCCGCGATTTGATCGAAACGTCCATCCGCATGGTCAAAGCGGAGCGTACGGAAAAAGTAAAAGACCGCGCCGAGGAGCTCGCCAACGAACGAATCGTGCAAATTCTCGTTCCGCCGGCTGGCAAAAACAAGGCGCAGCGTAACCCGTTTGAAATGCTGTTCGGCAATGGCAACCAGAACGCACAGGATACGGAAGAGGATAAGGAGCAGGACAGCACCGTGACCGAACGCCGGCGCCAGGTGAAGTTTAAGCTTCAGTCCGGCAGCCTGGAAGACGACATGATCGAAATCGACGTTGAGGACAACTCGCCTACGATGATGGATATGCTGGCCGGGCAGGGGAATGACCAGATGGGCATGAACATGCAGGAAATGTTCGGCAGCCTGCTGCCGCGCCGGACGAAGAAGCGGAAGCTGCCGATCCGGGAAGCGCGCAAGGTGCTGACGCAGGAGGAAGCGACCAAGCTGATCGACATGGACGACGTCATCGCCGAGTCGATTCTTCGTGCCGAGCAGTCGGGCATTATCTTTATCGACGAAATCGATAAAGTTGCCAGCCAGGGCAAAGGCTCTGGGCCTGACGTGTCCCGTGAAGGCGTCCAGAGGGATATTCTGCCGATCGTGGAAGGGTCGACGGTCATGACCAAATACGGCCCTGTGAAGACGGACTTTATTTTGTTTATTGCTGCAGGTGCATTCCATATCGCCAAACCGTCGGACCTCATTCCCGAGCTTCAAGGCCGGTTCCCGATCCGCGTGGAGCTGAGCAGCTTGTCTCTCGACGACTTTGTGTCGATTCTGACCGAGCCGAAGAACGCCTTGACCAAGCAGTATACCGAGCTGCTCAAAACCGAGGACATCGAGGTCGAATTCTCATCTGAAGCGATCCGGGAAATTGCCAAAATTGCCGCGACCGTCAACCAGAATACCGAGAACATCGGTGCTCGCAGGCTGCATACGATTCTGGAGAAGCTGCTCGAGGATTTGTCGTTTGAGGCGCCTGAATTGACCTTGGAGAATATGACCATCACGCCGGAATACGTGCGCGAAAAGCTGGGCGACATCGCCCAGGACCGTGATCTGAGCCAATATATATTGTAAACCGACAACCGTCACTGCGGGGACATGTCAGAAGGATGAAGATCCTTCGGGCATGTCTTTTTTTGTTGTGCTAAGGAAGGGACCGTTGGAAGGACAGTGCCGACATCGTAAGAACCTCTCTGGGAGGGTATAACTACTATCCTGCGCTCGTATGCAAGGGAGAGGTTATTTTACGACACTTTCGCAAATCTGAAATTCTAGGACTATTCAGGCTGAGTTTTTATCGAAATGTGACAACAGGCCTGTCCTATGTAAGCCCACAAACCCTTATCCTGCAAAGATTTAGCAAAATTTTCAGAGAAATTAAGAATAAAGACCTTCTTTCTGGTAAAAGATAGGGCTTTTTTCTTATTGTAATATGTCCCAATCTTTAAGAAACTTAGGATATACGACAATATAGTAATTTTTTCTACTTTAGACCTAGAATAAGCAATATTTCTAAGGACTTTTGTCGAAAAAAAGTGAAATTGGGAAGAAAGTTCCCCACGGACAAATAGTAAAGTTATGGAAAATAAGGGGGATACGGAATGGATTTGCTGAACAGCGTCAGCTTTCAACGTTTGGAAGGCGGACTTCAGGCGGCAAACGCGCGCCAGAGAGTCATTGCGAACAACATTGCCAATGTCGACACGCCTTATTTCAAACGGTCCGAAGTGTCATTTGAAAGCCTGCTCCAGCAGGAAATTAATGGATCTGCACCTCAGCTTCGCGGCAGGGTCACCGATCCCCGGCACTTCGTCATTGGTCCTACGAATTCGGTCCCGGATCCAGTTGTAACGGAGGACCAATCGACAGCGATGAACAACAATATGAACAATGTGGATATTGACCGGGAGATGTCCGCACTGGCTGACAACCAGCTTCAGTACAACGCCTACATCCAGCAGATGAACGACCAGATCAAAATGATGCGGACAGCCATTGAAGGGAGATAATCGCGGGTGAACATGAACAGCAGCTTTGGGATCAGCGCTTCGGCGCTGACGGCACAGCGTTTGCGGATGGACGTCATTTCGTCCAACATTGCGAATGCAGAAACGACGAGAGCGTCGGTAGTTGACGGCAAAGCGGTGCCGTACCGCCGCAAAATGGTTGTGCTTTCGCCGAATGAATCGGATTTCTCCAGCATGCTGGAAGCACAAATGAACGGACAAAGCGCGGGGAAAGGTGTGAAAGTGGCTGCAATCCAGGAGGATCAGACGCCGCTGAAGCCGGTATACAATCCGACTCATCCGGATGCAGATGCGCAAGGGTATGTCTACATGCCTAACGTGGATATCGCCAAAGAAATGATCGATATGATTTCGGCCACGAGATCTTACGAAGCGAACGTCACAGCACTGAATTCCTCAAAAGCGATGATCACGAAGGCCTTGGAAATAGGCCGATAAGCCTAGTCTGAATAAATAAATGCAGGTAAGGAGGGACATTGATGATTCAAAACTCGATGTTTTCGACACAAAGCATCCAACCGCTCGACATGAAGCAAAGCGCATCAAGCGCAAGCAAGACGCCAGCCCAATCCCTTAGCGATTTCGGATCTTATCTGGAAAATGCGCTGAACCAGGTGGCCGGGCAAGAGAAAGCCGCCGAAGAAATGAGCAATCAGTTCATGCTCGGACAAGTTGATGTGGACCAGGTGATGGTTTCTTCGCAAAAAGCGCTTCTCAGCCTGGAGCTGACGACACAGATTCGGAACAAAGCGATCGAAGCGTACCAGGAGATCATGCGGACGCAAATTTAAAGGCTGCAGACAAAAGAGTGAACGAAGGATTTGGCGGATCGCCTGAACCTATTCATTCATAGATTTATGCTAAGTTTTCGGGTGGGGTGGGTGACGTTGTGAACGAAAGAATCGTCCAGTATAAGGACAAGGTCGTTCAGTACTGGAATCAATTCAGCAAAAAACAGAAAATTTTATTCATTTCTACGATCGCTTTTATTATCATCGCCATTGTCGTGCTGACCATGCAGTTTTCCAAAACGGAGTATGAAGTGGCCTTCAAGGACTTGAATGCCAGCGACTCCGCAGGCATTATGAACTACCTCGATACGAACAACATCCCGTATAAATTGAGTCCTAACGGAACATCCATTTCGGTACCGAGTACGGAGGCGGCCCGCATCAAGGTTGATGTCGGCTCACAGGGACTCATTCAGAACGGATCCATCGGTTTCAAAACATTCGATCAATCATCATCGATCGGCACAACCGACAGCGAGTTTAACGTCAAGTACAACAACGCATTGAACGGAGAAGTCGAGCAGCTGCTCACGAGCATGAACGGCATTAATAAGGCTAAAGTCCTAGTAAACCTGCCGAAGGAAAGTGTGTTTGCAAGCGAAGAAGATCAGGAGAAAGCAAGCGCCTCAGTCGTGCTTAGCTTTAAGCCGGGTTATCATCCAAGCCAGCAAACGATCGACGGGTACTTCAACTTGGTCAAGACCGCCGTACCGAATCTGCCGGTAGAGAATATTACCATCACCGAATCAGAGGGCAATACGGAGCTGCTGTCGTCGGCCCAAGGCGGTTCGGGAACGCTGTCCTCGTCCGTCGAAGAAAATTTTGCGCTTCAGAAAAAGTTCGAAAGCGAAGTTCGCCAGAACGTCAAAGAATTTCTGAGCCAGTTCATGGGACCGAATAAAGTCGATGTCCTCGTCGTCTCCAAGCTGAATTTCGATAAAGTTCAGAGCAAGGAAAACATGGTGACACCGGTAGATACGGAGAACATGAAAGGCATTGAAATCAGCGTTCAGGAAATTTCGAAGAATTATACGGGTAAGAGCAATCCGGATAGCGGAGTGGCGGGCACGGGCCAAACCCAGGTGCCGGGGTATCCAAGTAACTCGTCCACAGGTGACGTAACTTCCGAGGATTTGTCCAAGACGATTAATTACGAGGTTAACCATATTACCAAAGACATCGTTGCCAGTCCGTATACCGTAAAAGATTTAACCATAAACGTAGCAGTTGAACCACCAACGGGACAAACCAGTGTAGATCAACAAACCAGAGATGCCATTCAGAATATCTTGGTAAATATCGTAAGGGCATCGCTTGCCGATTCCGGTATTACATATACAGACGCTGATTTGGCTAAAAAAGTTTCGGTCTATTCGCAACCTTTCAGTGGTAATGTTACCCAGCCGAGCGGAATCAAGCTTTCCCAAGGCATGCTGTGGGGAATCGGCCTTGCCGCGCTTGCGCTGCTTGCGGGTGGAGGTTACCTGATTTACCGCCGCCGCAAGAACAAAGAGGAAATCGAAGAAGATCTTCCGCTGCCGCCTGCGGCAGAGTTTCCTTCCATTAATCTGGAGAGCGTGACGAACGAAAGTCAGGTGCGCAAACAGCTGGAGACGCTGGCGAAGAGAAAGCCGGATGAATTCGTCAACCTGCTGCGCACATGGCTCGCGGATGAATAGGGGGTGGATTTATGGCAAAAGCAAACAGCCAGGCACTGAGCGGGCGCCAAAAAGCGGCCATCCTGCTCATTACGCTGGGACCGGAAGTGTCCGCACAAATTTTCAAGCACTTGCGTGACGACGAGATCGAGCAGCTGACGCTGGAAATCGCCAATGTGCGCAAAGTGGACAGTGTGGAAAAGGACCTGATTATGTCCGAGTTTCATCAAATCTGTCTGGCCCAGGAATATATTTCGCAGGGCGGCATCAACTACGCCAAGGAAATTCTTGAAAAGGCGCTCGGCTCGCAAAAAGCACTGGAGGTCATCAACCGTCTGACGGCGACGCTGCAGGTGCGCCCGTTCGATTTTGCCCGCAAAGCGGATCCGAACCAGATTTTGAACTTTATACAGAACGAAAATGCCCAGACGATCGCCCTGGTGCTGTCCTATCTGCAATTTGAGCAGGCGGCGGCGATTCTGTCCTCCCTGCCGCAGGAAAAGCAGGCGGATGTGGCAAGAAGAATCGCGGTTATGGACAGCACGTCACCTGAAGTTATCGCCCAGGTAGAGCGCGTGCTGGAGCAGAAACTGTCGGCGACCGTGACACAGGATTACACGAATGCCGGCGGCATCGAATCGATCGTCCAGATTTTGAACGGGGTCGACCGTGGAACCGAACGAACGATCCTCGATTCGCTCGAAATTCAGGATCCGGAGCTGGCCGAAGAAATCAAGAAGAGAATGTTCGTATTCGAGGATATCGTCAACGTCGACAACCGTTCCATTCAGCGGATCATCCGCGACATCGAGAACGCCGACCTTCAGCTTGCCCTCAAGGTGGCGAGCGAAGAGGTGCGGGACGTCATTTTCCGCAACATGTCCAAGCGGATGGCCGAAACCTTCAAGGAAGAGATGGAATATATGGGGCCAGTGCGGCTGCGTGACGTCGAAGAAGCTCAGACCCGCATCGTAGGCACCATCCGCAGACTGGAAGAAGCTGGGGAGATTATCATCGCCCGCGGCGGAGGAGATGACATCATTGTCTAATTTGATTAAGTCTTCGCAGTACGTACCGGTGGAAGCCCTCAAGCGGCTGGATCTTGCAAGGCACTATGCGCTTCCGGAGCAGGATGAGGTAAACAACGAGGTAAAGATTGAAGAGATCCGGGCCCAGGCGGATGAAGAGAGTAAACGTCTCAGCCAGGAAATGCTGCAGGATGCCAAGGAGTTCGCGGAGCGTCACATCCGTGAGGCGTCTGAAGAGGCGCAGCGGATACTGGCCGAGAACGAGGAGAAGATCAATGCCTGGTGGCAGGAACGCAGGGAGCAGGACGAGCACCTGATCGAGGCCGTGAAGTCGGAAGGCTACGCGGAAGGATACCGGGAAGGCGCTGAGAAAGCGGAGGCGGATCTTGCGGCCAAGCTTCAGGAAATGATGGCCGAAGCCCAGTCGGTTTTGCGGCATGCCTATATGATCAAGGAGCAGATCATTCAGGAAGCCGAGCCCTTTCTCGTAGATCTGAGCTGTGCCATCGCCGAGAAGGTGATCGACAAGCAGCTGACCGTGGACCGGGATTATGCGATCGATCTCATTCGGAAGAACTTGTCCCGCAAACGGGAGCAGGGCGTAATTACGCTTTGCGTGGCGCCGGAGCATTTCGCTTTTGTGCAGGCGGCCCGGGAAGAGCTCAGCGTGGCGATCGATTCGCAAGCGGAGCTGCAAATCCTGCCGGATGCTACGGTCCATGATCACGGCTGCGTTATCCGCTCCTCGTTCGGCAGCGTCGACGCCCGCGTGGAAACACAGCTGACCGAAATCAAAAAAGAGCTGATACGTATCGCTCTGGACGAAGGGGAACGGAGAGACCAAGATGAAGGTGCTTGACAGCGGACGGTATATGGAGCATTTGCGGAACATTGATCCGGTCCGGATCAATGGGAAAGTCACCCAGGTCATCGGACTGATGGTCGAGTCGGAAGGCCCGGACGCCAGCGTCGGAGACGTCTGCTACATTTATCCGAGCAAAGGCGCCAAGCCGCTGCAGGCGGAGGTTGTCGGTTTCCGCGACAACAAGGTTCTGCTCATGCCGCTCGGCGAGCTGCAGTCGATCGGACCGGGGTGCGATGTGGTCGGCACGGGCAAGCCGCTAAGCGTTCAGGTAGGCTCCGAGCTGCTTGGCAAGGTGCTGGACGGTTTGGGGCAGCCGCTCGACGGCTCACTGATTCCGACCCGAATGCCGCACAGCTCGACGTATAACACGCCGCCCAACCCGCTGAACCGGCCCCGGGTGCTGGAACCGATCAGCATTGGCGTACGGGCGATCGACGGCCTGCTGACCATCGGCAAAGGGCAGCGGGTCGGGATTTTCGCCGGATCCGGCGTCGGGAAAAGTACGCTGATGGGCATGATCGCGCGCAACACCGCGGCGGATGTCAACGTGATCGCGCTCATCGGCGAGCGGGGACGGGAAGTGCTCGATTTTATCGAGCGCGACCTAGGCCCTGAAGGACTGCAGCGCTCGGTGGTCATCGTGGCCACCTCCGACCAGCCTGCGCTGATCCGGATCAAGGGAGCGCTGATCGCGACGACCATCGCCGAGTATTTCCGGGACCGGGGCATGAACGTCATGCTGATGATGGATTCCGTGACGCGGTATGCGATGGCGCAGCGGGAAGTGGGGCTGGCGATCGGCGAACCGCCGGCGATGCGCGGTTATACGCCGTCGGTGTTCGCGAGCCTGCCGAAGCTGCTCGAACGGGCGGGGACAGGGCCGCAAGGTTCCATTACCGCCTTTTACACCGTGCTCGTCGACGGCGACGACATGAATGAGCCGATCGCGGATGCGGTGCGGGGAATCCTGGACGGGCACATCGTGCTGAACCGGGGCATCGCGAACAAGGGCCATTTTCCCGCGATCGACGTGCTTGCCAGCATCAGCCGGGTGATGAAGGATATTGCGCCGCGCGAGCAGACGGACGCTGCGGATAATTTGAAGCGGCTGATGGCTGTCTATAAAGAGTCCGAGGATCTGATCAACATCGGCGCTTACCAAAAAGGCTCGAACGAGCAAATCGATGAAGCCATCGATTCCATCCAGGCCATCTGGGATTTTACCAAGCAGCGCGTAGACGAAAAAGTGACGCTGGAGCAGGTTCAAGAACGTTTGATTTCCGAATTTTCAAGGAGATGACCTTAAGGGATGAGATTTCAGTACGCGTTCCAAAAAATTGTCGACCTCAAAAGCAACGAACGTACCCAGGCGGAATGGATGCTGTCCAGCGCCATCGGCAAGCTTCAGGCGGAAGAAAAGTCGCTGGGAGAACTGCTGGATATCCGGGAGAGCATGGTCAAGCAGCTTCAGGAAGCCGCAGGCCAATGCGTTCCTGTCTCCATGATTCAGGAAATTCAGGCGTATGTCGAATATTTGGACCAATGCATACGGATGAAGCATGTGGATGTGAACAGAGCCAATATGAAGGTTCAGATGCAGCAGAAGCATTTGTCCACAAAGATGCTGGATGAAAACGTCTGGTTAAAAGCGCGGGATAAAGCAAAGACGGCATTTCAGCAGCAGGCGCTCCTGCATGAGCAGAACGAGCTTGACGAGATGGCGACCGTACGGTTTGCCATGGGCGCTAGGGCGAGATGAGTGAACGTGATATAGAGCTGCTGGCTTGGGGGTGGAACAACTGTGGCAAGAACAGGTTTTGAAGAATTAGAGAAAGAATCAACAGGGGGATTTGAACGGTTTTTGTTTTTTGTTATACCAATCATCTTTACGGTGGTGCTTCTGGGCGTGCTTCTGATGCTGCTGAACACCAACGTGCGGAACGAAGTGCTCGGCGTTGCCAACAAAATTCCGGTTGTGAAAAACTGGGTCCCTGACCCGGTTAAGGATCCGGAAGCGGCCAAGCTGGACAAAACGAAAGCACAGGTGGAGAGCGCGACCGCTACGATCAAGGAGCTGAAAAGCCAGCTGGAAGCCAAAGAAGCGGATCTTCAGAAGGCTAAGGAAGACCGGCAGCAGCAGGACAGTAAAATCAAATCGCTGCAGACGCAGATCGATCAGCTGCAGGAGAGCAGCGCGCAGGCTTCGGATGCACAGACGGGAAATACCGCCGACGATTACGAGAAGCAGGTCAAAAACTTGGCGAAAATGTACGCCGGCATGAGCCCGAGCAAAGCGGCGCCGATTCTGCAGAATATGACCACGGAAGAGGTCGTTCAGCTGCTTAGCGCCATGGATGCCGACAGCCGAATGAACATCCTCGCCAAGATGGATCCGAAGATGGCGGCCGATATCACGCTGAATATGAAGGACTCCGTGTCATCCAGCGATTTGGCGATCGCGGCGCTTCAATCCAGAGTGAACAAGGACAGCGCCGCACAGACGACACCGTCGTCAACCGGGCTCGACAAGGCTCAAATCAGCCAGACGTTCGGGTCGATGAACGCGGACAGCGCAGCCAATCTGCTGCTGGCCATGTACAAGATCAGTCCGGACAAAGTACTGACGATTCTGGGCGCCGTGGCAGATTCGACACGGTCAAGCATTTTGGATTCGATGAGCAAAACAGACCAGAAGACGAGCGCTGTCATTCTCAACAAATTGCTAAGCAGCAAGTAGAGATTCTTTTCAACCAGAGCTTCTTTTCAACAGAGTACTTGAATGTAGTACTGCACGCGAAAGGAGGTGAAAACAAAGATGAGCCTGATATTTCAAAACATTTCCGCAGGTGCGTCAGCCGGAGCGAAGACAGCAGGAACAAGCGGCGGTGCGGCAAACGCCTCGGCGGGAACGGCACTGGTACCGGCATTTGGAGTCTCGTTGACGCAGCTGATGACAGGTACAGCAGGCGGTTCGCAGGAAGCTTCGGCCATGAACGGCGTGGCGTCACTTTTGGAAGGGCTGCTGAAAAATGCTCAAACGACAGCGGTTCAAGAGAACGGGGACAGTGATGAGCAGAACACCGCAGCCCTGCTGCAAAGCCTTCTTCTGGATGCCGATCAGCTGGATGAAGCGATTGCCGAAGACCCTGAAGTGCTGAGCGCTCTGCAAAGCTGGATTCAGCAGGTAACCACCTTGCTGCTGAACGTTCAAGGAAACGGCGAAGCACAATCTGAAGACACCCCGGCTAATGAGGGAGATCAAGCCTTGACGGCACTGGCCAACCACCCGGCGACGGCACGGTTTGCCGCACAGGATGCGTTGACCCAGCTGATCACGGTGCTGCAGCAGCCAAGTACGGGGGCGGACACCACGGCGCAGGCGGCAGAACTGCTGGAAACGTTCCATAACCTGGTTCAGAACGCCACAGCTCCTGGGAAAAGTAAGCCGGCGGCTCTGGTCAAGGACTCGGAATCGGCAGCACCACAGGATGCGGCACCAATGTTTCAGCCTAAAGCGGAAGGACAAGCCAGCCGCATATCCGCGTTGCTGGAAGCGATCCGGCAGCAGCCGGCAGGCGATACTGCATCCGCTGCAAGCGGCAAGGCCGTGCTGAGTACGATCTTGACGAGACAGCAGCCGAATGCCGATGCGCAAACAGCAGCATCCGCTGCAAGCCCTTCTTCCGGAGAAGAGGTGGAAGCGGCGGCGAAGCCGGAGGATCCGCTTACCAGCCAGACGACGGTAACGGCAGGGCATCTCGTGATGAAAGAAGGCATTCAGTCGCCTCATAAAGCAGCGGCGCAAGCGGTGCCCGTTACGCAGTTTGCCAAAGAAATGAGCACATTTGTCGTAAACAAGCTGGAAATCGTGAAGCAAGAAGGCATCTCGGAAGCGAAAATATCGCTGTACCCGGAACATTTGGGCCAGGTCGACATTAAGCTGACGATGCAAAACGGACAGCTCGTTGCCCAATTTACGACCGAGCACGCCGGAGCCAAGGATTTGCTGGAACAGCAGATGAGTCAGCTCCGCAGTACGTTGCAGTCGCAGGGTGTGCAGGTTGAGAAACTTGTGGTAACGCAAAACCCTTCGCTGCAGTCCCAAATGTATCACGACGGCCGTCAATCCCAATCGGGTCAGCAGCAGCCGAACCGCCGGCAAAAGGACAAGAACGCTTCCTCCGAAGATGCCTTGACCGTGGCTGAGCTGGGAGACGAGCTGAATGAATGGCTTGCCCGGCAGCAGGCGGATCAAGGAAATACATTTACAGCCAAAGCGTAAAAACGGAGGTGAACAACTATGTCAGATATCGTATCGACAAGCAACATTTGGCCTAACTACTCGGCTTCCAACGTGCAGAAGGCCAGCACGAAGACGCAGACGCTCGGCAAGGACCAGTTTCTGAGCATTCTGGTGACCCAGCTTAAAAACCAGGACCCGATGCAGCCGATGGAGGACAAGGAATTTATTGCCCAGATGGCCCAATTCACCTCGGTCGAGCAGCTGATGAACATATCCAGCCAGCTGAACGCCATGAGCCAGTCCCTTGGCAACGTATCGGGACTGATCGGCAAACAGATCAGCTGGGTCGATAGCGGAAGCAGCTCCGATCAATCAGGCGAAAGTACGTCTGAGATCAAAACGGGCATCGTGGATTCGATTATCGTCAAGGACGGCGTTCAGTACGCTTCCGTCGGGTCGGTAGCGATTCCGATTACGAAGATCGTCGAAATCATGAATGCCAAGCAGGAAGAGGGTACTCCGCCGGCGGATACCGAAACGCCATCAACTGACGGTGCGTCGAATGCGGGCGGCGCGGCAGAAGGTTCTGCGGGCAGCGCCTCTGAAACCGGAGAGACAGGCGCCGAGGCAACAAGCGCAGCGGCAGGAGAGGGCACGACAGGCGGGAACGGGGAATCGGCATGAACGAACGGATGACGATCGGACAGCTCTATCCCGGAAGGATATATCCGGCAGCACCCGTCAAGACTTCGAAACCGGCCGCAACGCCGGACGCCTCGTCCCAGACGTCATTTGATGAACTGCTGCAGGGAAGCCTGCTCAAGTTCAGCAATCATGCGGCCAAGCGGCTGGAGCAAAGAGGGATCGAGATCAAAGGGGAGCAGCTGGACAAGCTGAACCAAGCCGTTGAAAAGGCTGCCGCCAAAGGCAGCAAGGAATCGCTGATCCTGATGAAGGATATGGCGCTCATCGTCAACGTTCCTAACCGGACGGTCGTGACAGCGATGGACGGCAAATCCATGAAAGACAACGTGTTTACCCAAATCGACAGCGCGGTCGTGCTGTCGTAAGCTGGCTGGCCCGAACCGGAAAGCCAGGGAACTGCTGACCGACTGACGCAGTTCATTTCACAAACCTAGGAGGAAACAGACCAATGTTGAGATCGATGTATTCAGGCGTTTCAGGGATGCGCGGATTCCAAACCAAGCTCGACGTAATCGGCAACAATATCGCCAACGTTAACACGACGGGCTTTAAATCCGGCCGGGTCATGTTTAAGGATGTCATGAGCCAGACTGTATCGGGCGTGACCGCGCCGGACGGAACAGACCAAGCCGGAGTTAATGCCAAGCAGATTGGTCTCGGCGTGTCCATCGGTTCGATTGATACCGTTCATACGGCTGGAAGCGCGATGACCACCAACGTTCCTACAGACCTGCGGATCGACGGAGACGGATTCTTTCTTATTAAACTGTCAGGCGATCAGGAAACACCATTTCTGACCCGCGCCGGTGACTTCCATGTGGATGCGCAAAAAAATCTGGTGACTTCAGATGGGATGTTCGTTTGCGATTCCGATGGAACTCCTATTACGCTTCAAGCGGAGACCGTTTCATTCTCGATTTCCCAAGATGGAACCATTATTCAGAAACTGGCTGACGGGACTACCGATAATGGAACGATTATAGGTGTGGGTAAGGTGACGAACCCGGAAGGTCTAGAGAAAATCGGCGGTAACCTGTACCGGATGACTTTGAACGCCAACGATGGTGGAACGCTTACCCCTACAACGGGGAACGACGCAGATGCAGGAACTGGTGCAATCGTAGCCGGGCAGTTGGAAATGTCCAACGTCGACCTGACCGGCGAATTCACCGAAATGATCGTCGCCCAGCGTGGCTTCCAGGCGAATTCCCGGATCATTACGACCTCTGACGAAGTTCTGCAGGAAATTGTCAATCTGAAGCGTTAGTAGAGTGAAGTGACGGGGGAGGCCTGTCCTCCTCCGATTTCCATAGGAGGCCTGCTATGATTTTAGTTACCCGGTTAAACGGCTCACCATTATGGCTGAATGCCCTGCTTATCGAAACAGTGGAAGAAACGCCGGACACGTATATTACCCTGGTTACGGGCAAACGAATGATTGTTTTGGAAAAAGCGGCGGAAGTCATTTCCCTGGTGAAGCAATACAATCAGGAAATCGGCGTTCACAACGCAACTATTAAAGTGCAACAAACGGAGGAATCCCCATGAAAAAGATGCTGCCCTGGCTAATAACGATACTGCTGGCGATTACACTGATCGTGCTTGCCGCATTTTTGCTGATGGATAAATATTTCGGGAGCAGTTCAAACGAAACGAAATCGGCCGCCCAAACGATCGAGGCTCCAAAATTATCGGCAGACGAGCTTGTGGAAATCACTTCGGAGATTACGGATATCAAGACCAATCTCGCGGATCAGGATTATATCGTATTGATGAATTTTGCGTTCCAATTGAACGACAAAAAATCGAAGGAAGAATTCGATAAGATCAAAGAATTCGAAATCAAGCCCATCATTATTAAGACGCTCGCCGATACGAGACCCGAGGAACTGAAGGGCTCCAAAGGAAAAGACCAATTAAGCGCAAAATTGATCAATCTGATCAATAAAACCCTGACACGAGGGAAACTGACACAAATCTCCATCACGAACTTTGTTTTGACGCCGCTGTAACATAACGACCGGAAACCGTAAGGGGGTGAGATGATTGGTTGATGTATTATCGCAAAATGAGATTGACGCCCTGCTCGCCGCACTGTCGTCCGGTGAAATGGATGCGGAGGAACTTAAAAAAGAAGAGACCCAGAAAAAAATCCGTTCCTATGATTTCAAGCGGGCCGTCCGCTTTTCCAAGGATCATATCCGAAGTCTGACACGGATTCATGAAAATTTCGCACGTTATCTGACGACCTATTTTTCCGCACAGCTGCGGACGTTTGTTCAAATTAACGTCGTTCAGGTCGAGCAGCTTCCTTATGACGAATTTATCCGCTCGATTCCGAAGATGACGATTCTCAATATTTTTGAGGCGGAACCGTTGAAAGGAAGAATGGTGCTGGAGGTACACCCCAACGTGGCCTATGCCATGCTGGACCGGCTGCTGGGCGGAGTCGGAAACGCTCCTTCCAAAATCAACTCGCTCACCGAAATCGAAACGACGATCATGGAGCGGATTTTCAGCCGGGCGTTCGAGAGCTTGGCGGAAGCGTGGAAAACGGTGCTGGATATCTCTCCACGGATGGAAGCGATGGAGACGAATCCGCAGTTTATGCAGATCGTCTCACCGAATGAAACCATCGCCCTGATTTCGCTCAGCACCAAAATCGGCGATACGACGGGTATGATCAACCTCTGTATTCCGCATGTAGTGCTGGAGCCGATCATGTCGAAGCTCTCGGCCCATCAGTGGTTTGTATCGGAGAAGAAGTCCAGCGTGCCGGAGGAAGCCGAGTCGCTCAAAAACCGGATCAGCCAAGCCAAGCTGAGCATGATCGCCGAGCTTGGGGAGTCTTATATCTCCGTATCCGAGTTTTTGGGATTGAATGTAGGGGACGTCATCAGCCTGGCCAAGCCGGTACATTCGGGACTGAAAATCAAGGTTGGTGACCGGTTGAAGTTTATAGGAAGCCCGGGTACCGTCAAAGACCGCGTGGCCGTGCAAATCGACGAAATTGTCAGCGAAGGAGCTGAGGAACTTGACGAGTAAAGATTATTTATCCCAGGAAGAGATCGACGCCCTGCTGAAACAGACCGAAGCGGCCGACTTCTCCCGGAATGCGGGTTCGACGGTAGACGATTATTTAACGCCTCTGGAGCAGGATGCACTGGGAGAGATCGGCAACATTACGTTTGGCAGTGCAGCCACCGCACTTTCGACGCTGCTTGGCAAGAAGGTGGACATTACGACGCCGAAGGTGTCGATCATTACCCGCAGCCAGTTTGAGGAAGAGTTCCCCAAGCCCCATGTGGCTGTTCATGTCACGTATGTGGACGGTTTTGAAGGGATCAACTCTTTGGTCATTAAAACGCGTGACGCGCAGGTCATCGCCGACCTGATGCTGGGCGGAGAAGGTGATCCGCAGGATGCGGAGCTGAACGAAATCCATATCAGCGCGGTTCAGGAAGCGATGAACCAAATGATGGGCTCTTCGGCCACTTCGATGTCGACGATATTTAACCGGTTCGTCAATATTTCGCCGCCAGGCATCGACATTCTGGACATGGCCAACGGCGACGGGGTTAATAGCCTGCCTTCCGAGCAGACGCTGATCAAGATCTCTTTCCGGCTCAAAATCGGAGAATTGATCGATTCCACGATCATGCAGCTGCTTCCGGTCCAGTTCGCCAAGGATATGGTCAGCATGCTGATCCATGGTTCGGACGAGGCGGAGCAGTCGATGCAGCAGGCGGCTCCAGCGGTTGAAGCGCCTGAGCGGCCGGCATCTCAGCCTGAGGCCTCTTACCCTCCTCCGGCAGCCAGTCAGCCGGCTCCGCAGCAGCAGGATTACGGAATGCCGTCCGGAGCGCCGGGCTACGGTGCTCCAGCTGCCGGGATGCCCGCTTCCATGCCGGGGCAAGCATACGATCCGAACATGCAGAATCCTTATGCGGCCATGCCGCAGCATTACGGGTCTATGCCTAACCGCAACGTCAATGTGCAGCCCGTGCAATTTGCGAATTTACAAGGTGGCTCGTACGGCCAGGTCGATCAAAATAATTTAAACTTATTGATGGACATTCCTCTTAAAGTCACCGTAGAATTAGGAAGGACCCAGAAGCAAATTAAGGATATCCTGGAAATGTCTCAAGGTTCAATCATCGAGCTGGACAAGCTGGCGGGCGAGCCGGTTGACATCCTGATCAACAACAAGCTGATCGCCAAAGGCGAGGTTGTCGTTATCGATGAAAACTTCGGGGTGCGTGTCACGGATATTCTCAGCCAGTGGGACCGAATACAAAAATTACAATAGCAAAATTTAGGGAGGATTTTTAATCAATGGCAAATCGAATTCTTATCGTGGATGACGCTGCATTTATGAGAATGATGATCCGTGATATTTTGACTAAAAACGGTTTTGAGGTAGTCGGAGAGGCCCAGGATGGATCCCAGGCGATCGAGAAGTTTAAAGAGCTTCGTCCGGACCTGATTACGATGGATATTACGATGCCGGAAATGGACGGGATCGCCGCGCTGAAAGAAATCAAAAAGATCGACCCGGCCGCGAAGGTCATTATGTGCTCCGCCATGGGGCAGCAGGCGATGGTCATCGACGCCATCCAAGCAGGCGCCAAGGATTTTATCGTCAAACCGTTCCAGACTGACCGCGTTATTGAAGCCATCAATAAGACGCTGGGAGTTTAGGACTTTAGATGAGTAATCCAGATACGCCGCTTCCTGGCTCCGGTAATTACGCCCTCAGCCTGGTTTATGTCATCATCGTCCTGGCGGTGATTATTGCACTCATTATTCTTCTGATCCGTTTTCTCGGCCGGAAAAATAAAACTTGGTTCAGCAGCCGTTCGATCCGGACGCTGGGGGCTGTCGGGCTGGGACCGAACAAATCGCTCCAGGTCATTGAAATCGGCAGCAGCGTATATTTGGTCGGCGTAGGCGAAGATATTCGCCTCGTCGATAAAATTACCGACCCTGACGAGGTCGCCGTCATCCTGGCATCGTTTGAACAGGATCCGGCATACTCGCAGAACGGGTTAACGCCTTTGGTGGCCAAGCTTGCTGCAAAGCTGCGCAAAACGGGACCGGTATCCGAGGAGATCAGTCTGGAGGAAACGCCGGAATTTCATGAAGTATTTGACGAGAAGCTGCGCCGGATGTCGAACCGTAAAGAGAAGATGGAAGAGCTCCTGCGGGAAGACAATACTACAGATCGGTTGAGGGAGCCATGAAAAAGAAGGTTTTGTTCGTTTGTATCATCGTTACATTGATCAGCCTGCTCTCGGTGACGGCCGCCTTTGCGGATCCGATACCGAATATCGATATCCAGGTAGGGGACTCCGGAGGGAAGCCAAGCACCAGCTCGCTCTCGATTCTGCTTCTCATCACGGTCATCAGCATCGCGCCGGCGCTGCTTGTGCTGATGACCAGTTTTACGCGGATCGTGATCGTGCTCGGTTTTGTCAGAACGTCGCTTGGAACTCAGCAGATGCCCCCTAACCAGGTCATCGTAGGGCTGGCTCTTTTTTTGACGCTGTTTGTCATGACGCCAACCTTTTCCTCCATCAATGATGTGGCCCTGCAGCCGTATTTAAAAGGGGAACTGACACAGACGCAGGCTTTGGACAAAGCGGCGGAACCGATGAAAAAGTTCATGTTCTCCAACACAAGGGAGAAGGACCTGCTGCTGTTTATGAAATATACCAAGATCGAAAAGCCGAATACCTACAAGGACATTCCGCTCACGGTCATGGTGCCGGCGTTCGCGATCAGCGAGCTCAAAACGGCCTTTCAGATGGGATTCATGATCTTTATTCCTTTTCTCATTATAGATATCGTCGTATCCAGTACCTTGATGGCGATGGGCATGATGATGCTTCCGCCGGTCATGATCTCGCTGCCGTTTAAAATTTTGCTGTTTGTGCTGGTGGACGGTTGGTATTTGGTCGTCAAGTCGCTGCTGATGAGCTTTAATACCTGAATGAGTATGAAGAAGGGGCGGGATGCTCAGCCATGAATTCGGAATTTATTATCGGTCTCGCCGGCCAGGCGGTATATACCGTGCTGAAGGTCAGTGCGCCCATGCTGCTGCTGGGACTCATCGTCGGTCTGGTGATCAGCATTTTCCAGGCGACAACCCAAATTCAGGAGCAGACGCTGGCATTTGTGCCAAAGATCGTGGCCGTACTGCTGGCGATTCTTTTCTTTGGGCCATGGATCCTGACGACGCTGGTGGACTTCACCTTTAACATTTTGGACAACTTGTACAAATATATCGGATAGGCGGACTTATTCAATGAACATGCTGCTGGAAAGTCTGCCGGTTTTTATGCTTATTTTTTGTCGAATTACAGCCTTTTTTGTTGTCGTTCCGGTGCTTTCTTCCAAAGGAGTCCCGAATATTTTCAAAATAGGCATCGCTTTTTTCGTATCTGCGCTTGTGTACCTAACTTATGGCGTGCATCAGAGCGTTCCGGCAGATGTGACTTACGTCCTCTTGATCATCAGGGAAGTGCTGATCGGGCTGCTGCTCGGATTCGTCGCCTATGTGCTGTTTATGGTGATCCAGACGGCCGGCTCCTTCACAGACATCCAGATCGGCTTCGGGATCGCGAACGTGCTGGATCCAATGACGGGCACCTCAGCGCCAATGCTGGGCAACTTCAAGTACATGTTTGCCCTGCTGCTGTTTTTGACGATGAACGGGCACCACTATTTGCTAGACGGCATCATCCGGAGCTATGACTGGGTTCCGCTTTCCAACGAGTTGTTTATGAGAATGGCGGATGGCAGCTTGTCGGAATTTTTGATCAAGACGTTCGGCCAGTCGTTTGTCCTTGCCTTTCAAATGTCGGCTCCGCTCGTCACGGCGCTGTTCCTGACAGACATCGGGCTGGGGTTTCTGGCACGCACCGCACCGCAGTTTAACGTATTTGCCGTCGGGATGCCGCTGAAAATTATTGTCGGACTGATGATTCTGTTTTTGCTGGTACCGAGCTTTTCCTATATTTTCGGCGACTTGTTCGGGATCATGTTTGAGTCGATGCAGACGCTTCTGGGGATTATCGGTCACAAGCCTGCGTAATGTGAGGATGGAGGGAAGGAACGTGTCCTACAGGTATCCCCTGGATCTGCAGCTGTTTGGCGGAGAAAAAACCGAAAAAGCGACCCCGAAAAAGCGGCAGGATACCCGGAAAAAGGGCCAGGTCGCCAAAAGCCAGGATTTAACCGGCGCGGTCGTTCTGCTGGCTTCCTTTTTCAGCCTTCTCATCTTCGGCTCATCGTTCAAGGAGCGGCTTGTCGGACTGTTCAAGGACATTTTTCTGAACCGACTGACCATGGATTTGTCGATTAACAACGTCATGAGCCTCGCCGTGGAATACGGCATCGACATTTTGCTGCTGCTGGCGCCGGTGTTTCTTACCGTCGTCGTCATGGCGCTCGCCGCTAATTTGATGCAGGTCGGTTTCATGCTGACGGGGGAATCGCTGAAGCCCAAATTCAGCAAGCTGGACCCGATCAAAGGGTTTAAAAATATATTCTCGGTCCGTTCTCTGGTCGAGTTCGCGAAATCGATCTTAAAGCTGGTGATCATCGGCTTTCTCGTTTATCAAACGCTAAGGGGTGCCATCGCGGATATCGGCAAGCTGTCCGAGGTTAATATTGAGAAGACGTTTCATTTTGTGGCCAGTTTGACGATGACGCTCGGCCTAAAAATAGGGGCCGCCCTGTTTGTGATGGCCGCACTGGATTTTTTGTATCAAAAGTATGAATTCGAGAAAAGCATTCGGATGTCGAAACAGGACATTAAAGACGAGTATAAAAAAATGGAGGGGGATCCGCTGATCAAGGGGAAGATCAGGGAGCGGCAGCGCCGGATGGCGATGCAGCGGATGATGCAGGAAGTGCCGAAGGCCGACGTCGTCATCACGAACCCGACCCACTTCGCGGTGGCCCTGAAGTACGAGGGCTCGAACATGGAAGCCCCGCAAATCGTAGCCAAAGGCCAGGATTTTGTGGCTCTGCGGATCAAGGAGATCGCCAAGGAAAACGGCGTGATTACGATGGAAAACAAGCCGCTGGCCCGTGCGCTGTTTCAAAGGGCGGAGATCGGGGACTCGATTCCCGCCGATTTGTTTCAAGCCGTGGCTGAAGTACTGGCTTATGTATATAAATTAAAAGGCAAAGTGAGATAAGGGATCGGAGGTAAGGAAGCTTTGAAATTAAAAGAGATAACGATACTGACCGGCGTCATCGGCATTGTAATGATGATGATTCTTCCGATCCCGTCCTGGCTGCTCGACGTGCTGCTGGTCATCAATATTTCGCTCGCGCTCATTATTTTGCTCGTCGCGATGAATACGCAGGAAGCGCTGCAGTTTTCCATTTTCCCTTCGCTTCTGCTCATTACGACGCTGTTCCGGCTGGCGCTGAACATTTCGACGACCAAGCTTATCCTGTCCGAGGGCTTTGCCGGCGACGTCGTCAAAACGTTCGGCAGCTGGATCGCCAGAGGGGAAATCGCCGTCGGCTTTATCGTCTTTCTGATTCTGGTTGTCGTGCAGTTCATCGTCATCACGAAGGGATCGGAACGCGTGGCGGAAGTCGCCGCCCGGTTCACACTCGATGCGATGCCCGGCAAGCAGATGAGCATTGACGCCGACCTGAACGCCGGCATGATCAATGAGCAGCAGGCCAGGGAGCGGCGCCGCAAAGTAGAACGCGAAGCGGACTTTTACGGCGCGATGGACGGTGCGAGCAAGTTCGTCAAAGGGGACGCGATTGCGAGCATCATCATCCTGCTGATCAACCTGGTCGGCGGTTTTATTATCGGGATCGCCATGCGGGGCCTGTCCTTCCAGGATGCAATGTCCACCTACTCGGTACTAACTATCGGGGATGGTCTGGTCAGTCAAATTCCCGCACTCTTAATTTCAACGGCTTCCGGTTTGATCGTGACGCGTTCTTCTTCGGAAGGCAATTTGGCGAACGATCTGACCAAACAGCTGCTGTCGTACCCGAAGCTGCTGTACATTGTGGCGGCGACGATTGCCCTCCTCGGGCTGTTTACTCCGATTCATCTCATCACGACGCTTCCGCTGGCCGGGCTGCTCGCTTTTGCCGCTTACCGGATGCAGCGGAACATGGACAAAAAGCAGATCGAGGTGGAGCAGCTGGAAGAGGAACAGCAGATCGAAGAGGTGCGCAGTCCGGAAAGTGTCATCAACCTGCTGCAGGTGGACCCGATCGAATTCGAATTCGGTTACGGATTGATTCCTTTGGCGGATACACAGCAGGGCGGAGATTTGCTTGACCGGATCATTATGATCCGCAGACAGTGCGCCTTAGAGCTGGGACTTGTGGTCCCGGTGATCCGGATCCGCGACAATATTCAACTAAAACCGAACGAATATGTCATTAAAATTAAAGGGAATACCGTCGGAAGCGGTGAATTACTATTAAATCACTACCTGGCCATGAGTCCCGGATACGATGACGAATCGATCACGGGAATTGAAACTTTGGAACCAGCTTTCGGACTCCCGGCCTTGTGGATTGACGAAGCGACGAAGGATCGCGCGGAGCTTTCGGGCTATACGGTAGTGGATCCGCCGTCCGTCGTGGCGACCCATTTGACCGAGCTGATCAAAAAGCATGCCCACGAGCTGCTTGGACGGCAGGAGACGAAAACGCTGGTCGACAATTTGCGCGAAAATTATCCGGTTCTCGTCGACGAGCTCATTCCGTCGGTGCTGTCGATCGGAGATGTTCAGAAAGTACTGGCCAAGCTGCTTCGTGAGAAAATTTCGATTCGGGATTTGGTGTCGATCTTTGAAACGCTGGCCGATTACGGCCAATATACGAAAGACCCCGATGTGCTGACCGAGTATGTGCGGCAGGCATTATCCCGCCAAATTACGCAGCAGTTCTCCAGGGAAGGCGAGACGCTAAAGGTCATTACGGTAGGGCCAACGCTGGAGAAAAAGATTGCCGACAGCGTCCAGCAGACGGATCAGGGGAGTTATCTGGCGATGGACCCGGTATCTACCCAGACGGTGTACCAGAAGCTCAGTGAGCAGATCAACCGCCTGCTTCAATCGGGACAGCAACCCATTTTGCTTGCCTCGCCGACCATCCGGATGTATTTGCGCCAGGTGATCGAGCGGACCATGCAGGATATTCCGGTTCTTTCTTACAGCGAGCTTGAACCCAATGTAGAAATTCAAAGTGTCGGAGTGGTGAACTTATGAGAGTAAAGCGATATGTGGTCGATACGATGCCTGAAGCTATGCTCCAAATCCGCAATGACCTGGGCAGCGATGCCGTCATTCTGAGCACGAAGGAGACCAAGCTGGGCGGCTTCCTGGGCATGTTTAAGAAGAAAAAAATCGAGGTCATCGCCGCGGTGGAAGCAGACGAACAGGCGAATACAGCAACGAAACAGCGGCAGGCGCAGGCCCCGGCTCCTCAAAAGGCGGCCGTCCCACAGAAGGCCGTGCCGCAGGCATACAAGAAGACCGCCGAGCTGACCCTTGCCGCAACCGGCGCCCAGGTTACTGCTGATCAAGCCCAGCCGGAGGCCGCTCCTGTTCGTCCGGAGCCTCGGGGGGCGGAGATGACATCCGTTCAAGCCGGCAAGGCCGTGACCCAGACGGCAGGCTATGGGGAATCAGCAGCTGCGAACGAGACGCCGCCTTCCAACGTAACGTTCCCTCTTTCGGAACGGGGGCAGACCACCGGAGCACTCAGCCGCTCTGAACAGCCTCAGCCGGCAGAGGATAGAGAGCCGGAGGCCAAAAACAGTGTGGAGGCCAAGCTGCTGGAAGAGCTGCAGGAAATGAAGGCGTGGATGGCCAAAATCTCCCGCCAGTCGATGATGAAGCAGCAGCTGCCGGCTGTGCTGGAGAAGCTGCAGGAGCGGTTGATCCAGCAGGAGGTTGACTTTGACCTCATCGAGGAGTGGATTACCTCCTCCTTCGATCATTGGGAAGAGAGCGGCCGGACGCTCGGGGATACGGAATTGTTTGCACATGTACGCAGCCAGGTGCTGGCGTTCCTGTCGGAGCGGTTTGGCGGAGGCATTGCCAACCGCACTCGGATCGTCTATGTCGCAGGTCCTACGGGGGTCGGCAAAACGACGACCATCGCCAAGCTGGCTGCGGAACAGCTGCTGCGTTTTCACCGGAAAGTTGGCCTGATCACATCCGATACCTACCGGATATCGGCGGTTGACCAGCTTCGGACGTACGCCTCCATTCTGAATGTCCCGCTGGAGGTGGTGCAGTCGCCCGGTGATATGCAGCGGGCGTTTCAGCGCCTTCAGGACTGCGACATCATCCTGATGGACACGGCCGGCCGCAACTATCGTAACGAACTGCTCGTCTCGGAGCTGCAAAGCCTGTTTTCCGCCATAACGGACCACAGCGAAACCTTTCTGGTGCTCAGCCTGACATCCAAGAGCCAGGATATGAAGAAGATCACAGAACACTTCAGCAAGTATGGGCTGGACAAGGTGATCTTCACCAAGCTGGATGAGACCGGAAGCTGCGGCTCCGTCTTTAACCTGATCCGGGAATACCCGCTGTACCTGTCCTACATGACTAACGGCCAGAACGTGCCTGAAGACCTTCTGCTTCCGGACAGCAAGAAGCTGTGTCGTATGCTGCTTGGAGAAGAGGCGCCATGATGGACCAGGCACAAGCATTAAGGGATTTGATCCGGCAGCAGGGATCCGGCGGGAGAGGAGCCGAAGCCGGAATGGAACCCAGGCTGACCGGGAAGGGGAAAACCGCCAAGCTGATCACCGTCACGAGCGGAAAGGGAGGCGTAGGCAAATCGAACTTTACGCTCAACTTTGCCCTTGCCCTGCAGGCGATGGGACGGAAAGTGCTGGTGTTTGACGCCGATATCGGTATGGCCAATATCGATGTACTGATGGGCATCTCGCCAAAATTCAACCTGTACCATTTGCTCCAGCGTGAGAAGTCGGCGAGCGAAATCATCGAGAAGGGACCACATTCGTTGTCTTTTATCGCCGGGGGCTCCGGGTTATCCGAGCTGCTGTCACTCTCCGAGCAGGATCTGGTTTATTTTACGGAGCAGATTGAAGGACTGGCAGACGAGATGGACTATATCATCTTCGATACCGGCGCGGGGCTGTCCAAGGAGAACCTGAACTTTATCCGTTCGGCGGATGAATGCCTGGTTGTGACCACACCGGAGCCGACTTCAATCACCGACGCCTACGCTTTAATCAAGGTGGTCAGCGGCGCGGAACCGGGCGTTACCTTCAAGCTGATCATTAATCGGGCGGGCGATGAGAAGGAAGCGGCTCAAACCGCCGACAAAATCGCCATGGCGGCCCGGCGTTTTCTGGGCGTGGAAACGACCATGCTGGGTTACATCGCAGATGACAGTCATGTTGTACAAGCCGTGAAGAAGCAGGTTCCCTTTTCCCTTGCATACCCGAACTGCAATGCAGCGAAGGATCTGCAGCGGATCGCATACCGTTACTTGCTCGTACCGGCTCCCCCGGAACCAAGTGCCTTGACAGGAATCAAAGGGTTTATGCATAAATGGCTTCGTCGTACAAAATGATTTTCTGTACTAAGGAACAGAGGTGAACAAGCGGCATGACGCCATACAAAGTCATAGTAGTGGACGACTCGGCTTTCATGCGGAAGATCGTATCCGATCTCATTGAAAAGGATCCCGCATTTCGGGTCGTTGATACGGCTGTTAACGGAAAGGAAGCCGTAGACAAAATTATAAGCCAGCAGCCGGACCTCGTTACGATGGACGTGGAGATGCCGGTGATGAACGGACTCGAAGCGCTTACGGTCATTATGCAGGCGCATCCGCTGCCGGTAATCATGCTGTCCGGCATCAATGAGGCCGGCATGAGGGAGACGATCAAGGCGCTTGAAGCCGGAGCGTTTGATTTTATCCGCAAGCCGTCCGTAGCGCATGCGCAGCAGATCGATGACGTTCGGGATGCCCTGCTTGAGCAGATGAAGGCAGCTATGGCGGCCAAGGAACGGAGAGCGCTTTGGAAAGCGGAGGAGGAGAAGCGGAAGAACAAGCCCGCCACGGCTGCTCCGGTTTCAACGGCAGTCCTGCCAAAGCTTGGGCGGAGGCGTCCGCTCCCGGACTTGGCGAAAGAAACCGGCGCTCGTAACGGGGCAGCCGCGCAGGAGAGCGCTCCCGATAAGGAGGTTGTTCTGCAGCAGCCTGACAAGCCCAAGGCGACGAAGCTTTCCAAGCCTGGAGCAGGAAAGAAACATCAGGACTCCCCGAATAGCAGGACAACGCGCGAACTGACGCACCAGGTGCTGGAATCCGCTCCTTCGGCACAAGAAGCGAAAACAACCAAGCCTGCGGGAACGGATGCCGCCAAGCCCAGCCGGACAGCGGAGGGCAGGGCAGCAACCGCGTATACACAGCTTGTTGCGGTCGGCTGCTCCACCGGCGGACCGCGGGCGCTGAAGACGCTCCTTGAGGGCATTCCGGCCGATTTTCCGGCACCCGTTGTCATCGTTCAGCATATGCCGCCCAATTTTACGAAATCCCTCGCCCAACGGCTGAATACGTTCAGCCCGCTGACCGTGGTTGAAGCCGAAAAGGGAATGGCATTGGAGCCAGGGTTCGCTTATATTGCCCCGGGCGGCTATCATACGAAAATCGTGCCGGATCCGAACCGGGGCTTAATGATCTCGCTGACGGAGGAGAGTCCGGTAGGCGGCCACCGTCCGTCGGTGGATGTCATGTTCGAATCCCTGCTTGAGCTTCCTTCCCTGAAACGCCACGTGGTGCTGATGACCGGGATGGGAAGTGACGGGGCAAAGATGATGAAGCGGCTGTACGATGCCGGGGTTACCAGCACGTTTGCGGAGAGCGAGGAGACCTGCATCGTATACGGCATGCCGCGTTCCGCAGTGGAACTTGGCTGCGTGAGTCATGTATTACCGCTTCACAATATTGCCGCAGGGCTCGTCCAGGCTGTAGGCAACGGAAAGCAAACTTATTAGGAGGTGTCTCATAATGGACATGAATCAGTATTTATCCATGTTTATCGATGAGTCCAATGATCATCTGCAATCCTTGAATGAAAACATGCTGCTGCTCGAACAGACACCGAATGATCTCTCCATCGTCCAGATTATTTTTCGCTCGGCTCATACGCTGAAAGGGATGGCGGCTACGATGGGCTTCGAGGACCTGGCGTCGCTGACCCACCAAATGGAGAACGTGCTCGACCTGGTACGGAACGAAAAGCTGGTGATGCAGGACTTTATCTTCGACACGCTGTTTAAAGGGCTCGATGCACTTGAGGCTATGGTGGAGGATATTACCCAGGGCGGCGAAGGGAAAGCCGACGTATCGGCAATCGTTGCCGACCTTCAGGCGATCGTTCGTGGAGAAGCCCCTTCCACCGGCAGCGCGAAGTCCGCAGGCTCCGCTCCGGCCAAGCAAGAAACCAATACCGCCATCCAGCTTGATGAATTTCAATACTCCGTTTTACAGCAGTCTATAGGGGAAGGGCACCGCGTGCTGTATATTGACGTCGCCATTCGGGACGATTGCCAGCTGAAGGCGGTCCGCGCCTATATGGTGTTTGATTTGCTGGAGAAGTCCGGCGAAGTCATTAAGTCCCATCCAACCGTGCAGGATATTGAGCAGGAAAAATTCGAAAAAAGCTTCTCACTCTACTACATAACACAAAAAGATCCTGCCGAACTCAAACAGCAAATTTTGAACGTTTCGGAGATTGACCAAGCCTCAGTAGTAGAACTCGATCACGAATCCCTGCAGCAAATGGCCGAGATGGGGGCGGCATCCGCCCAATCCGCGGCGGCTGTGGCCGAAGAAACGAAACCTGACGCTGCCGCTCCGGCAGCCGCTGCGCCAGCGGCAGAGAGCAAGGATAACAAACCTGCGGCAGCCGCCAAGCCGGCCGCCAAAACCGGCGGTGCTCCGGCCCGCACGATCCGGGTTGATATCGAACGGCTCGATGTGCTCATGAACCTGTTCAGCGAGCTGCTGATCGACCGGGTACGCCTGGAACAGCTGGCTTCGGAGGTGCAGAACCATGCTTTGACCGAGACCGTAGAACATATGAGCCGCGTCAGCTCCGATTTGCAAAATATCGTCCTGAAGCTGCGAATGGTGCCGGTCGATACGGTGTTCAGCCGGTTTCCGCGGATGGTCCGCGACCTGGCCAAATCGCTGGATAAAAAGCTGGAGCTGGTCATTACTGGCGCAGAAACAGAGCTTGACCGTACCGTTATCGATGAGATCGGGGATCCGCTCGTTCACCTTTTGCGCAATGCGGTCGACCACGGCATTGAGTCGCCCCAGGACCGGGTTGCCGCCGGCAAACCGGAGACGGGTACCGTACACCTTCGGGCTTTCCACAGCGGGAATCACGTCTTTATCGAAATTGAAGAAGACGGGCGCGGCATCTATCGTGACAACGTCTTGAAATCCGCGCTGAAGAAAGGCATCGTCACCGAGGAGGAAGCGAAGGGCATGTCGGACGAGCAGGTGCACCAGCTGCTGTTCGCGCCGGGCTTCAGCACCGCCGAAAAAATCTCCGACGTATCGGGCCGGGGAGTCGGCCTGGATGTCGTGAAGGCAAAGATCACTTCGCTCGGCGGGCAGGTGACCATTTATTCGACACCGGGGAAAGGAACCAATTTCTCGGTGCAGCTGCCGCTAACCCTGTCGATCATCGCCGCGATGCTCGTGAAGATGGGATCCGAGAAATATGCCATCCCGCTCAGCTCGATCGTGGAAACAGGCATCGTCAAGAAGGAGCAAATCCGCCAGGTGCATGGTAACAAAATGGTGGATTTCCGTGGATCGATGATCCCGCTCATTTCGCTGAGCCGCATTTTTGAAGTTCCTGACTTTAATGAAGAGGACGAAAGCGAAACCGAGATCATCGTCATCCATAAGGGAGACCGTTTGGCGGCTTTGGCCGTCGACGAATTTATCGGACAAAACGAAATCGTCCTGAAAAACCTTGGAAAGTATCTGCCGCAAATCAAAGGAATTTCGGGGGCAACCATTCTGGGCGACGGCCAGGTGGCCTTGATTCTGGACCCGAACGTCTTCATTAAATAGGAAGGTTTGCGATAAAGGAAGGCTTGCGGCGACAGTAAAGAATTGCAAATACGCCGCATTTAAATAAGGAGGTTTAGGGCATGGGAGAAGATATCAAAGTCATTGTATTTAAGCTGGGCAGTGAAGAGTACGGAATCGAAGTCGACAAAGTCCAAACGATTGAGCGCATGCTTCCCATTACACGCGTTCCGAAGACATACACGTTCGTTAGGGGCGTCATCAACCTGCGGGGCGTCGTTATTCCGGTGATCGACCTGCGGGGACGCTTCGGCCTTCCGGAAACCGAACATACGGACCAAACGCGGATCATTATCGTGGTGGTAGGCGAAATGGAAGTCGGCTTTATCGTCGATTCGGCCAATGATGTCATCGATCTGAACAGAGACCGGATCGAGACTCCGCCGGAAGTCGTCGGAGGCATTAAGGCCAGATACCTGGACGGCGTGGCAAAAATCGGCGATGACCGTCTGCTCATCATGCTGAACTTGTCCGAGGTGCTGAAGAAGAGCGAAATCATTCAGCTGGAAAGCCTAGAGGAGTAGTTCGTGGAGGTCTTTAAGCATTTTAAGGAATTCAAAATGGATGTCCTGAAGGAAGTCGGCAATATCGGGGCGGGCAATGCGGCAACGGCGCTGTCCCGCCTGCTCGATAAGCCGGTCGATATGGCGGTTCCCAAAGTGCAGCTGCTTCCCTTTGAAGAGATTGCCGACAGGGTCGGCGGGGCCGAGCGAATCGTCATTGCTATTTTTCTGAGGGTGGAAGGCGACGCTCCAGGCAATTTGTTCTTTATTCTAAGCCCGGAAGCAGCCAAAAGCCTGTTGAAGAGACTGGCCGGCATGCAGGTCGACCAGGACGGGATGTTCGATGAGATGGAGCAATCGGCACTCTGCGAGATCGGCAATATTTTGGCCGGTTCGTACCTGTCCTCGCTCGCCGACTTTACGAAGCTGGATTTGTCCCCGACGGTCCCTGGCCTGGCGATGGACATGGCCGGCGCCGTTCTGAGCTACGGGCTGCTCCAGTTTGGCCAAATGGGTGACGATGCGCTGCTGATCGATACGACTTTTCTCGAGGGCGATCATGAGGTGGAAGGGAAGTTCTTTCTGATCCCCGATCCGGACTCGTTCGCGAAAATTTTTCAAGCCCTGGGAGTGCCTCTAGAGAATGATTGAAGAGCAAAGCATCGTTAAAGTAGGCATGGCCGACATGAACGTCGTGCGCGATCCCGGGGTCATCCGCACGCTGGGCCTCGGATCATGCGTCGGAATTACCCTTCACGACCCTCTGCTCAAAATTGCGGGTATGGCTCATATTATGCTGCCGTCCTCAGACATTGCCCGTGAAGGGCAGCTGAATATCGCCAAATATGCGGATACCGCAGTGCCTGCCTTGCTGGAGCGGCTTGTGGCCATAGGTGCCTCGCCTTCCAGAATTGTCGCCAAGATGGCCGGAGGATCGCAAATGTTCCTGATGGCCGGTACCGGGGATACGATGAGAATCGGCCCCAGGAATGTGGAATCATGCAAAATGATGCTGTCAAATCTTCATATCCCGTTAATCGCCGAAGACACGGGCGGAAGTCACGGACGAACCATTGAACTGGATTCAGGCAGCGGAATCCTGTCCGTGCGCAGTGTACAAATGGGTATAAAGGAATTGTAGCCATGAAAGGAAATTTGTTGTTTAACCTTGTGTTTGGTGCTGTCGGATTCGTGCTGACGCTGCTGATCTCGATGGGAAACAACCTGTTTATGACCAGCTTGATCAGAGGGCTGATATCCTTTGTCATCTGGTTTCTGCTTGCCTTTTTGCTCCGCTGGGTATGGGGTGTGGTCAGCGTTCCCGAAGCGGAGCAGGAGGCAGCAGCCGAACAGGAGCGGGGTGCCCGGTTCGATGTGACGACCCCGGATGAGAGCGATGAGTTAAATGATCTGTTGACGCCGAAGCCCGCCTCCGTTCAAGAGGATGGGGGAGGCTTTACACCACTCAATCCGCCGAAGCTGGTTTCGGCGAAAGATCCGGAAGAACTGGCGAAAGCCGTTCGACACCTGTCAGAAAAATAGGGGGTGGGGGAAATGAGCGAGCGCAAAGCTTCTCACCTGAATCATGCCGAGCTCTGGGAGCAATGGAAAGAACACGGAAATATTGAAGCAAAAAAGTCCCTGATCGAGAAACACCTCCACATTGTGGATTATGTTTCCAGCCGCCTTGCCATCGGCCTTCCAAGGAATGTTTCCAAGGATGATCTGGCCAGCAACGGCGTCATGGGCCTGATCGATGCTATTGACAAATTTGACTATAAACGCGGACTGCAGTTTGAGACCTACGCTTCTTTCCGGGTAAGGGGAGCTATTCTCGATTCTCTGCGGCAGGGGGACTGGGTGCCCCGTTCCGTCCGGGAGAAGGCCAAGCGGATCGAGGACGCCTATCAGCAGCTCGAACAGAGGTACCTGAGGTCTGCGACGGACTTGGAGATGAGTGAATATTTGAACGTGTCCGAGAAAGATTTTCACCAGATGCTTCAGGAAGTCGCGGTCATGTCACTCTGCTCGCTGGAGGACCCGATCCGCGAGGAGGAATCCGAGACGCGTCTGTCCGTGATGGTCGACGACAAGGCCAAAAATCCGGATTACAAAGTGAACGAGTTTTATTTGCGGGAGTCTCTCATTAAAGGAATTGAGAAGCTTACCGAGAAAGAAAGAACCGTCGTATCCCTGCTGTATTATGAGGACTTATCTTTAAGCGAAATAGCAGAAGTCATGTCACTTTCACCTTCAAGAATATCCCAGCTTCATTCCAAGGCCATTTTACGGCTGCGCGCAACGCTGGAGAAGAACCGGGATTTACTGATGCAAAACGATTAACCGTTGCACGAGTAGAAAGGAGGAAAACGATTGACAGCTCCAATCGCGCTTGAAACCTATTTGGATATTACCTTTTCGGAGGATAAAAGCGTCGCCTATCTGCAGTTCTCCAAGCGTTCCGAGGATTTTGAGGTGACGGAGGAAGAGCTTCAGCTCTTTTTGAGGAGCCATCAAGTCCAGTTTGGCATGGACCAGGCGGTCCTGAGCCGGATCTGCAGCCATCCTCAGGAATACATGTTTGGACGGACCGCGATTGCCTTCGGTGAGCAGCCGGTCAGCGGTAAGGACGGCCGGATCGAGTATGCCTTCAACCTCAGAGATGACAAGGAGCACAGGCCGCTCGAGACCGAAGACGGCAGAGTGGACTATAAAGAACTGATCAGTCTCAACAATGTCATGAAGGGCCAGCTGATCGCCAAACGGATCCCGCCCGAGCCTGGCAAACCGGGACTCAGCGTTACCGGGGAAATGATCCCGTTCAAGCCCGGCAAAGAAGCCTATTTTAAGGTAGGAAAAAATGTGGTGGTCGACCCGGAAAACACAGCCATGTATGCCGCCATCGACGGCCTGATCGCCACGACGGATAAAGGAAAAATCAACGTTTTTCCCGTCTATGAGGTGAATGGGGACGTGGATTACAGTGTAGGCAACATCGACTTTGTCGGTACCGTGGTCATCCGTGGGAACGTTCTGACCGGATTCCGTGTGAAAGCGGCAGGGGATATCCGCGTGGTCGGCGGCGTAGAGGGCGCGGAGCTGGAAGCGGAAGGGTCCATTGAAATTACGAGCGGGATCATCGGTTACAACAAAGGTTATGTGAAAGCGGGCCAACATGTAAAAAGCTCTTTCATCCAGGACGGCAACGTCATCGCCGGGGAAGATGTCATCGTCTCGCAGAGCATCATGCACTCCAACATCCGGGCAGGAAGAAACGTACTGTGCAACGCTACCAAAGGGCTGATCGTCGGCGGTGTCATTCAGGCGGGAGAGCGGGTCATTGCCAGAACTATCGGCAACAGCATGTCCACCATGACGACGATTGAGGTGGGGGTTCTGCCGGAGCTAAGAAACGAGCTATCCGAACTGCGGGGCAAGATCAGGCAGCTGGCGGAGGCGCAGGACAAGACGGACAAGGCATTGTATTTGTTGAATCAGCTGGCTGCTTCAGGACAGCTACCGCCCGACAAGATGGCGCTTAGGCTCAAACTGAACGCCACCAAGAAATCGAATGACCGGGAGCAGATGGAAGCGAAAGAACGTATACTGGAAATCGAGAAAACATTGGAAGATTCAGTGCGGGCCCGCGTTGACGTCGTGAAAGTGGTCTACGGAGGCTCTAAAATAGTTATCGGCAGATACACCAGATTTATTAAGGACCCGGCGGAACGGGTTTCATTTTATTATCATGAGGGCGATATTACGATGGCTCCGTACATTTAATATAAAGTGCGAGTTCAAGAAGGTCGGGTTTTGGCCTCGATTGGTTTTCTTATAATATCAGAAAGTATAAACATCCAGAGCCATTGCTTCATGATATTGCAAGAAAAATTACCTTTAAACGCGGTCTGTCTTCCTTGAAGGTACGTCGATAGACGGTTTCTTATCAAAAGCGGTCTTTTTGAACAATCTCTAAAAAGAAGCAAAGTACTCTGGATACGATTCCTATCGATAAGAGGAGGAAGACGAATGAGTATGAAGGCGGTTGAAATGCAAATTGCGATCCCACGGACCAGCGAGGCCGGGAAGGTGCAAAACGAGCTCCAGCACCGGCCTGCACAGGATCAGCAGTTTTTGGCCGAACAGCAGCTTAAGGAAACAGCGGAAATGAGCAAGCGCAGCGAATCGGTGGACGAAGCGGCGGACGCCGCCGTTCGGGATGAGGGCGGACGGAACAAGCATCGGCGTAATCAAACCGATAGTCCATCGGCAGGGGAGCATGAGGACCTGCAAAATGCGCAGCACCCCTTCAAGGGACATCATCTGGATGTTTCCCTATGATCCGTTGCCCCGTCATGAATTTTACAGTCAAAGGAGAACCGCTACTTGGAACCTTGGTTAATCGTTGTTATATTGGGCGCTGCCGCGTTGGTGTATGCCATGATGCTTCCTAAGCGGAAGGAGGAGCAGAGCCAGCAGGGCAGCGTGGTCAAGCAGGTCGAGGCTACACTGGAGCAGTACATGGCCGAAATTGAAAATGAAAACGTCGAGCTCGTCGAGCTTGTTTCCCAAATGAAGCAGGATATGGCGGCCAAGCAGCTGTCCCAGCAGGAACAGCTGTCGGAGATGCGTCAGCGGCTCGTTTCGCTTGAACAGCAGGTTGTGCAGCAGGATGCCAGGCTTTCGCAAATGGAGAGCCTGCCTGCCGGACAGGCCACGGTTAGCCGTGAAACGGCCGCGGCCGTGGAGCCGGGAGCTTTCCTGGAGCCAGCAGCTGGTGCAGATCTAGAGGGTCAGAATGGAACGGAATCAACGCTGCCTGAGCAGCAGCCATCGATCAGGGACAGGTACCCGGAGCTGTTCGAGTTGTACGACACAGGCAAATCCATTGATGCGATTGGAAAAATGACCGGCATGCACCGCGGCGAAATCCAGTTGATTCTTCAGCTTGCGAAACAGGAGGAGACGCTGTGATCAGAAATCGGACATTCATGATGGGACTCGGCTTGGGTCTCCTGCTTGGAGCCCTCCTGCTGCAGCTGATGATCCTTGGGCAGGGTACCGGCCGCCCGGCCGGAGAGGCTCCGTCAGCTGCCAGCCTGACGAAGGAAGAGCTTGAGCAGCAGGCGGAGACGATGGACCTGATGGTCGTCGGCAAGGAGGACAAGCTGATGACCGAGGAGGAGTGGAAGCAGCAGATGGTTGAGCAGAGCTCGGTTCCCAAAGGAGACGCAGCGAAGGCGCCAAAGGCCGCGGACGCGGGCAAACAGCCGGCCCAGCCGGATAAGCCGCAGCAGCCTACCGCTTCTAAGCAGCCGCAGTCGGTCACTCCGGGATCCGGTGAGGCTTCAGCAGCCAAGCAGCCGCAAACGCCTTCTATGCCGGCGGCCAAAGCGGTTGAAGTGAAAATCGCCAGCGGGAACAACTTGGAAGACGTCGCCGGCAAGCTGGAGAAGGCGGGGGTCATCGCCGACGCCGACCAATTCGTGCAAAAAGGCCGATCTCTCAAGATCAGCACGAAAATCCAGACCGGCCAATACACGTTTTCACCCGGCGAGGAATTCAGTTCCATCATCGCTAAAATTACGACAAAACCGTCACGCTAACGACAATCGGCTGGACGGTTTTTTGCATGTAAAAAAAGCCGTCCCTTAGGCGTTGCATCGAGCTTTTAGATATGGTATATTAAATGACGGTGTTAAAACACACGCTGTCGGATTTCGTAAAGGGTGCTTTCCATATGGAGAGTCTTGACGGGAAATGAAAGCAGCGGAGGACACAATAAAAAACCAAACTTAGGAGGTGTGTGAAGATGGCAGTTATCTCCATGAAGCAGCTTCTCGAAGCTGGCGTTCACTTCGGTCACCAGACACGTCGCTGGAACCCGAAAATGGATAAATATATCTTCACTGAAAGAAACGGAATTTACATTATTGACCTGCAAAAGACAGTTAAAAAGGTCGAAGAAGCTTTTAACTTCGTGAAAAGCGTGGCAGAAGAGAACGGAACAATTCTTTTCGTCGGTACGAAGAAACAAGCCCAAGACTCCGTCAAAGAAGAAGCAGAACGTTGCGGTATGTACTACATCAACCAACGTTGGCTCGGCGGAACGCTGACTAACTTTGAAACGATCCAAAAACGGATCAACCGTTTGAAAGAACTCGAAAAATGGGAAGAAGACGGCACATTCGCTGTTCTTCCTAAGAAAGAAGTCATCCTTCTCCGCAAAGAGAAAGATCGTCTTGAGAAATTCCTGGGCGGCATCAAGAACATGAGAGGCCTGCCAAGCGCCCTGTTCATCATCGATCCGCGCAAAGAGCGCATCGCGGTTGCCGAAGCCCGCAAATTGGGTATCCCAATCGTAGGTATCGTTGACACGAACTGCGATCCGGACGAAATCGACTACGTTATTCCTGGTAATGACGATGCGATCCGTGCCGTTAAGCTGTTGACTGGCAAAATGGCTGACGCTGTGGTGGAAGCTCACCAAGGCGAAGAAACTTCTGCCTAAGTTTCGACAGTTACGTAATATAGACATGAATTAAATGAAAAGGGTGGTTGGTAGGTGGATAACCTCTCACTGCCCTTTTTTTAAGATGAAAACAAAGATCAGGTGTGACGCCTGGCTGAAAAATTAGCATCCTATTTGGAGGGAATATTCGATGGCAGTAAGTGCTAGTGCGGTAAAAGAACTTCGTGAAAAAACAGGCGCAGGTATGCTCGATTGCAAAAAAGCGCTGGAAGAAGCAAACGGTGATATCACCAAAGCAACAGAACTCCTTCGTGAAAAAGGTCTGGCTGCAGCAGCAAACAAAGCTGGACGCGCAGCTACGGAAGGCGTTGTAGAAGCTTACATCCACGCCGGCGGAAGAATCGGCGTTCTGGTTGAAATCAACTGCGAAACCGACTTCGTTGGTAAAACAGACCAGTTCAAAGAGTTCGCTCGCGACATCGCGATGCATATCGCAGCTTCGAGCCCGCGTTACGTTTCCCGCGAAGAAGTGCCTCAAGCAGAAGTAGAGAAAGAAAAAGAAATCTTGAAAGCCCAAGCTTTGAACGAAGGCAAGCCTGAAAAAATCGTTGAAAAAATGGTTGAAGGCCGCATCGGTAAATACTACGAAGAGTTCTGCCTTCTGGAGCAATCCTTCATTAAGGATCCGGACAAAACGATTTCTCAGCTGCTGAACGAAAAAATCAGCACCATCGGCGAAAACATCTCCATCCGCCGCTTTGTTCGTTACGAACTGGGCGAAGGTCTTGAGAAAAAAGTCGACAACTTCGTTGAAGAAGTTATGGCGCAAGTTAAACAATAAGAGCCCTTTTTTTGCGGCATCTATAACTAGAACAAGAGAAGAGCGGAACACGCAGTGTTCCCTCTTTTTTAAAAGAGCAGACGTTTTTTTTCTGAAGAGAATGACATCGGTTTGGTGTGGTGTTTACCGGATAGGGCCCGCCGAACGTTAGTTGCAGCAACTGGCGCCATATGGTGATGTCTTTAAAGTGGAGGGTAAACATTTGGAACAGCCTGTATTTAAACGAGTTGTCTTGAAGGTCAGCGGGGAATCCCTCGCAGGTCAGAACGGTTATGGTATCGATGCGGAAACGATCGGATCCATTGCAGAGCAAGTCAAAGAAGTGGTGGATCTTGGCGTTCAGGTTGCAATCGTCTGCGGCGGCGGCAACATCTGGCGCGGCATCGCTGGCAGTTCCAGCGGGATCGACCGCGCGACAGCCGACTACATGGGGATGCTCGCGACGGTCATGAATTCGTTGGCGCTTCAGGATGCCCTGGAGCAAATCGACGTGCCGACGCGCGTACAGACATCGATTGCCATGCAGCAAATTGCAGAGCCTTATATCCGCCGCAGAGCGATCCGTCACCTGGAGAAAGGCCGCGTGGTCATTTTTGCCGCAGGAACGGGTAACCCGTTCTTCTCGACCGATACAACCGCTGCCCTGCGTGCGGCTGAAATCGAGGCCGAAGTGATTCTGATGGCCAAAAACAAAGTGGATGGCGTGTACTCCGCCGATCCGTTCAAAGACAGTACGGCCGAGAAGTATGAACAGCTTACTTACATGGACGTGCTGAACAAGAATCTGGGTGTGATGGATTCCACGGCATCATCCCTCTGCATGGACAACAACATTCCGCTGATCGTATTTGCTGTTACCGAGCAAGGGAACATCAAACGGGTCGTTTTGGGTGAAAAAATCGGAACGATTGTTAAAGGGAGCGTAGACTAATGCCAGAAACGGTAAAAAAACACGCAGAAGAACGCATGGAAAAAGCCATCGGCGCTTTGAAGAGAGACCTCGCCACACTGCGCGCCGGTCGCGCCGCCCCGGCACTGCTTGACCGGATCCAAGTGGAGTATTATGGAGCGATGACACCGGTGAACCAGCTGGCCAACATCAGCACGCCGGATCCGCGCACGCTGCTCATCCAGCCTTGGGACAAATCTTCGCTGGCCGATATCGAAAGAGCGATTATGAAGTCCGACCTCGGACTTACGCCAGCCAATGACGGCAACATCATTCGTCTTTCGATTCCGCCGCTGACCGAAGAACGCCGCACGGAACTTGTGAAATTGACGAAGAAGTTCGGCGAAGAGGCGAAAGTGGCGATCCGCAACATTCGCAGAGATGCCAACGACGACATCAAAAAGATGGAGAAAACCGATATTTCTGAGGATGAATCGCACCGTCATCAGGAAGACATCCAGAAGACGACGGATAAATTTATTGCGGAAGTCGACAAGGTGCTCGTAGCTAAAGAAAAAGAGATCATGGAAGTATAAGAGACTTGCGGCCCCTCCTTTTATGGTGGGGTTTGTGTCTTTTTTGCAGAAACCCGCTTGGAGGAACTAGAATGATCAAACGAGTTCGATCGTGGTGGAAACAGAAGGACTCGCAGCTTTTGCCAGAGCGATCCATGGACAACGTTCCTGAGCATGTGGCCATCATTATGGACGGCAACGGGCGTTGGGCCAAAAGTCGCGGGCTGCCGCGAATCGTCGGGCACCAGACCGGGATGAAGGCAGTGAAGCGGGCAACCATAGCTGCCGACGAGCTGGGCATTAAATATTTAACGCTGTATGCTTTCTCTACGGAAAACTGGAAGCGTCCCAAAGACGAAGTCGACTTTCTGATGCGTCTGCCGCAGGAATTTCTGGCGATCGAGTTGGACGAATTGATCCAAAAAAATGTGCAGGTCCGCATGATGGGTGACCGCGACGGTCTGCCGAAGCACACGCTGAATGCCATGGAGGAAGCGATGCGCCGGACGGCCGGCAATGACGGGCTTGTCCTCAATTTCGCCCTCAATTACGGCAGCCGCAAGGAAATGACGGATTGCATGAAGGAACTGGGCAAACAGATTCAGGAAGGCAGGCTGTCGCCTGGCGAGATTTCCCCGGAGCTGATCGACCGTCATTTGCTGTCGGGAGGCATGCCGGATCCGGACCTCATTATCCGGACGAGCGGCGAAATGCGACTCAGCAATTTCATGCTGTGGCAGCTCGCGTACAGCGAAATGTGGTTTACCGATATTTACTGGCCTGAATTTAACCGAAATCATTTATACGAAGCGGTTGCTGAATACCAGCGCAGAACGCGTCGATACGGCGGACTGACTTAGCCTGATGGGGGATGAATACCGTTGAAACAACGACTGATCACAGGAATTGTTGCGGGTGTCGTTTTTCTGGGATTTTGCCTGCTTGGCGGCCTGCCGTACCACATTCTAGTCCTGGCGATGGCAATGATCGGATATTATGAATTTGTAAAAATGACCCGGGTATCCCCGTTTCGCGGTACGGCCATGCTGGGATACCTGGGCGTGCTTGTATTTATGTTCCCGTGGAAGCTGCTGGATATCAGCTTTCCGCTTCCACTCGGGCACGTCATCTGGCTGCTTCTGTTCCTGTTCCTGCTGGTGACCGTCGTTACCAAAAACAAGATGGACATTCAGATGATCTCCCTGCTCTTTCTGGGATCCGTTTATGTGGGCGTCGGCTTTTCGTACATTGCTGAATCCCGCAGCGCCCCGGACGGGCACGGGGTGTTTTGGACGTTTTTGCTGCTGGTGTCGATATGGGCGAGCGATGCGGGAGCGTACTTCGTGGGCAAATGGATCGGCAGCCACAAGCTGTGGCCGGCGATCAGCCCGAATAAAACGATCGAAGGCGCCCTTGGCGGTGTGGTGATCGCCATGTTGACATCGGCGGTCTTTGCGTTTCTGTCGGGCGGTCTGCTCACGATCGGACGAGCGCTGGCGATCGGCCTGGCATGCGCGGTGGCCGGTCAGCTTGGGGATCTGGTCCAATCGGCGTACAAGCGTGTATACGGCATCAAAGATTCGGGAAATCTGCTGCCGGGTCATGGGGGGATCCTGGACCGCTGCGACAGCTGGATTATCGTATTTCCGTTCGTACATATCATGATGCTGATGCCTTATTAATACGAGAGAAGGTTCAATATGAAGAAATTAAGCGTTCTCGGCTCTACCGGCTCGATCGGCACGCAGACGCTGGATGTCGTATCGAAGCATCCGGAGCATTTTCAAATCGAAGGGCTTGCGGCCGGGTCGAACGTGGAGCTGCTGCTCCGGCAGGTTCATCAGTTCAGACCGAAGAAGGTTTCGGTCGCGACCAAAGAACTGGCTGAACAGGTGAAAACGCAGGTTTCGCCAGGTACGGAAATTTTCTATGGAAATGAAGGGCTGGTGGAGGTAGCGGCCGGCACGGACGCCGATACGGTAGTAACGGCAGTGGTAGGCAGCATGGGGCTGCATTCCACGCTGGCGGCGATCGAAGCCGGGAAGCACATTGGACTGGCTAACAAGGAGACGCTTGTAACCGCAGGACATCTTGTCACTGAGGCCATTAAGCGAAAAGGCGTGAAGATGCTGCCGATCGACAGTGAGCACTCGGCTATATTTCAATGCCTGAACGGTGAACGCCGCGATGACCTGACCGGCATCACGCTGACCGCTTCCGGCGGTTCGTTCCGGGATTTGACCCGGGAGCAGCTCCAATCGGTGACGGTGGAGGATGCCTTGAAGCATCCCAACTGGTCGATGGGTGCGAAAATCACCATCGATTCGGCGACGATGGTCAACAAGGGGCTGGAAGTGATTGAAGCCCATTGGCTGTTCGGCCTTCCGTATGAGCAGATCCACGTGCTGCTTCACCCCGAGAGCATCATTCATTCTTTCGTGGAATTCCGCGATACGAGTATCATCGCCCAGCTGGGCAATCCGGACATGCGCGTACCGATCCAGTACGCACTGACCTACCCGGAACGCTGGGATTCGCCTGCCAAACGGCTGTCGCTGGCCGAAGTGGGCAAGCTGCATTTTAGAGAAATGGACATGGAGCGGTTCCCTTGTTTAAGACTTGCCTATGAATGTGGTAAAATGGGTGGTACAGCAACCACCGCTTTTAACGCAGCCAACGAAGTGGCGGTAGGCCGGTTTCTAAACAGGGAGATTTCGTTTTTACAAATAGAGGATATTATTGAGGAAGTGCTTGACCGGCATGCCAACATTCCGAATCCGCAGCTGGCGGACATTGAGGAGTGCGACCGGAATACGCGGCTGCTTGCTGCCAAGTTGTAAGCGGGCACGCAAGCGGCATAACAATACATCACTCTACTCCCCTGATTTTAAAAAATGACGAGAATGTGATTCTCTTGTGCGGGACCGGAGAATAATGATAATCTATATAGACTGAATTAAAGACGAGCTTCTTTTCGCGCTGTGGGCTTTAATCCATCTGATGATATAGATGCGACAGAAACTTCGGTCTCAGACAAATTAAGGGGGATGCGACGCTTGGAAATGGTGCAGGTAGTATTTTTGACGGTACTCATGTTTTTCGTCATCGTGACGGTGCATGAATGGGGCCATTTTTACTTTGCCAGACGCGCCGGCATACTGGTACGGGAATTTGCGATCGGTTTCGGTCCGAAACTGTTTTCTTATAAACGGAATGAAACGCAGTTTACGCTGCGGCTGCTGCCTTTTGGTGGTTATGCCCGGATGGCGGGGGAAGATCCTGAAATCGTGGAAATTCACCCCGGCCAGACCATCGCGGTCCGCGTCAGCGGCGGCGAAGTCAAGAAGATATATCTGGATCAGCTGGACAACCGAAAGAACGTCATCCGCGGAGAAGTGGAATTCATCGATATGGTCGATGATTTGAAGGTCCGCCTGAACGTGGACGGCGAGAGCCAGCAGTATCCGATTTATCCGAAGGCGATGCTGGTCGCCAAATCCCATGAGACGCAAATAGCCCCGAGAGACCGCCAGTTTGCCAGCAAGACGGTGGGGCAGCGCGCGCTTTCGATTTTTGCGGGGCCGCTGATGAATTTTATTCTGGCCTTCGTACTCTTCGGGGTCCATCTGCAGATGGCGGGGATTCCGCTGGAAAATCCGACGTACGTGCAGATCGGCGACATCTCCAAAGGAATGCCTGCCTATGAAGCGAACCTGAAGAAGGGCGACATCATCGAATCGATCGATGGCGTGAAGATCGGCGCGGATTATCAGAAAATGATCGATCTGACCTCCAAATCCAAGGACAAGCCGATGGAATGGACGATCCGCCGGGGAGACGAGGTATTTAATGTGACGCTGACTCCGCGTGCAATGGAAGGCCAGGAAGGCGGCAAGGTAGGCATTACGCCGCAGCTGCCAAGCCGCAAAGCGTCGATCGGCGAAACGTTCAGCGGAGCGGGAGTCGCGATGGTCGATACGACCAAAATTATTTTCCAGGGCTTCGGCCAGCTGATCAAGCAGTTTAACATGGACGATCTGGGCGGACCTGTGCGGACGTTCGAGGTGACGGGCCAGATCGCGAAGCAGGGCATCGTGCAGCTGACGTATTGGGCGGCGATTCTCAGCCTCTACCTGGGGATCTTCAACCTGCTGCCGATCCCGGCGATGGACGGAAGCCGGCTGGTGTTCCTCGGTGTCGAAGCGCTGCGGGGCAAGCCGATCGATCCGAGCCGGGAAGGCATGGTCCATTTTGTGGGCTTCGCCATGCTGTTCCTATTAATGATTGCCGTAACCTACAATGATATATTACGATTGATTAACGGATAACTAATGATGTCCCCGGCTAGAACGGGGTGAACTTGGGAGGAAGTCCATTTTTATGTCAAACGATAAACAATTTGTGACGGAGATTACGCCGCAGGGAGAAGATTTCTCCCGCTGGTATATTGATGTAATCAAGAAAGCCGATCTGATGGATTATTCGCCGGTCCGCGGCTGCATCGTCTTCCGTCCGGACGGCTACGAAATCTGGGAGCACATCCAGCGTGATCTGGACCGCCGTTTCAAGGAAACGGGTCATCGCAACGCCTATTTTCCGCTCTTTATTCCGGAGAGCTTTTTCCAGAAAGAAAAAGAGCATGTCGAAGGTTTTAATCCCGAGCTTCCTTGGGTAACTGAGGCAGGCGGAGACAAGCTGGAGGAGCGTCTGGCGATCCGTCCGACGTCCGAGACGATGTTTGGGCACATGTACGCCAAATGGATCCAGTCCTACCGCGACCTGCCGGTGCTCATTAACCAGTGGGCCAACGTCGTCCGCTGGGAGAAGCGCACGCTGCCGTTCCTCCGCACGAGCGAGTTTTTGTGGCAGGAAGGCCATACCGCTCATGAGACGGAAGAAGAAGCGCGCGAAGAAACGATGAAGATGCTGGAAGTGTACCGTCAATTCGTGGAAGAGTTTTTGGCGATTCCGGTCATTACCGGCCAGAAGACACCTTCCGAGAAATTCGCCGGCGCGGTGGAGACGTTCTCCATCGAGGCGATGATGAAGGACGGCCGCGCGGTTCAGGCGGGAACCTCCCACTACCTGGGCACGAACTTTGCGGTGGCGTTTGACATTCAATACTTAAGCAGAGACAACAAGCAGGAATACGTGCATACGACATCCTGGGGCACAAGCACGCGCCTGATCGGCTCGATGATTATGGTGCACGGCGATGACCGCGGACTGGCGCTGCCGCCGAAGGTCGCTCCGACGCAGGTGATCATGATTCCGATCGGCCCGCCGAAAACATGGGATGCCGTCGTTGGCCGCACGGACGAGCTGTTCGCCGAGCTGAAGCAGGCAGGCATCCGCGTGCGTGTGGACGACCGCAGCGACCTTCGTCCGGGATGGAAATTCAACGAATACGAAATGCGCGGCGTTCCGGTCCGTTTGGAAATCGGTCCACGTGACATGGAGAACGGCGTCTGCGTGCTCGTCTCCCGGATTACCGGCGAGAAGAAGGTTGTCCAGCAGGCCAATCTGGTCGAAGAAGTTCAGACGATGCTGGATCAGGTCCAGAAGGAAATGTTTGATCGTGCGAAGCAGTTTATGAACGACCATTTCTACTCGGTGGATACGCTGGAGGAAATGAAGAGCAGCATGGAACAGCAGCGCGGATTTACACTGGCAGGATGGTGCGGTTCGGAAATCTGCGAGAGCAAGGTGAAGGAAGAGACCGGGGCTACCAGCCGGAACATTCCTTTCGAGCCTGCGGAAGAGAAGCATACTTGTCTGGTATGCGGGCAGCCTGCCAAGCACACCGTCGTTTTTGCCAGAGCGTATTAATACTGCGGCAGCCAAGCTGCGAGTTTGATTCGTTTCCCGCATAAGCAGGGAAGAACCCGGCGGATCGGTAGAGAGGCCGGATGAAATAATGATGAGGAGCTTCTGCCAGAAATGAGTCGGTGCACGAGATCGAGACATTTTTGTGAACAGAGGCTCTTCATGTTTATGGATTAGCGCTTTAAAGGGGGAGGAGAGCATGGAAAACGTGGGGGAAAAGAGAAAACGGTTCGAGCTGCTGATGAAGCAGGGGGAAATACCGCCCGCGATCGTGGATCCCTATTTTCTGGATGGTCATATCGAACAGGTGGAGATCAGCCGGAGCAATCAGGAATGGAGAATCACCATCTGGAAGGAAACCTTGGTCCCCGGTGAGGTGTACCGGACGTTCTGTCTGAGGCTTCAGGAGAAAATGCAGCATATTGCAAAGCTGTCGTTTGTGTTCAGATATGCGGAAGAAGTAGACCGCAAAGATATCGTCGGCGCATACTGGAACCTTTTCCTGGAGTGGGTTCACCGAGAAATTCCTTCCGTCAACGGCTGGATGGCCCGGGCTAAGCATGAGCTGGACGGGGAAACCCTCATGGTCACGATGTCCGACAATACGTCGCTGGAGCTGGCGAGAAAAAAGCAGATCGACCAGGCGCTCACTCGTTTCTTCGCGCATTACTTCGAGGTTCCTCTCCGCGTCAAAATTCAAGTCGGCGAAATCCAGCGGGAAATGTACGAGGAGTTCGAGCAGAAGAAGCTCGAGGAAGAGCGTGAGGTTATCCAGAAGATGATATCCAGCATGGAGGCGGAGACGCGCGCAGCTGAGGGTGACGATGAGGAAGTCTTTCTTCAGGTCGGTTACGATATTAAGGAGCAACCGGTTCCGATTCAGGAAATCCAGGACGAAGAGAAGAAAATTACGGTTCAGGGCACGATTTTTGGCCTGGACCGCAAAGAGCTGCGCAACGGCAGCACGCTGTTCATGTTTAACCTGACGGACTTTACGGATTCCCTGCAGATGAAAATGTTCGCCAAGACGAAGGAAGATGTCAAAGTTCTGAGCCTGCTGGCCAACGGCAAATGGGTGAAAGCCCGCGGACGCGTCGAGATGGACCGCTTTATGACGATTCCCGAGCTGGTCATGATCCCTTCGGATTTGATCGAAGTCCAGGCGCCACCTACCCGCAAGGATAATGCTCCGGAGAAGCGGGTGGAATTCCACCTGCATACGACGATGAGCACGATGGACGCCGTGACGCCAATCGACCAGTACATCAAGACAGCCGCCAAGTGGGGCCACAAAGCGATTGCCGTGTCCGATCACGGTGGCGTGCAGTGTTATCCCGAAGCGGCGAAAGCCGCGAAGAAAAACGGGATCAAGATGATTTACGGCGTCGAGGCCAACGTGGTGAACGATTCCGTTCCGGTCGTCATGCAGCCGAAGCCGATAGACTTGAAGTCTGCGACTTACATCGTATTCGATATCGAGACCACCGGCCTGTCGATCACGAACAACAAAATCATCGAGCTTGCGGCCGTCAAAATGCATGAAGGCAAGGAAGTCGACCGTTACGCTACGTTTGTCAACCCGCATGAAAAAATACCGTATCACATCCAGCAGCTGACCAACATTAACGACGAGATGGTCAAGGATGCGCCGGAGCTTGAGCCCGTCATCCAGGACTTCGTCAAGTTTGTCGGTGACGGCGTACTTGTGGCTCACAACGCACGGTTCGACGTGGGCTTCATCCAGGCTGCCCTGAAGGGGCTCGGCATGCCGGAACTGGACAACCCGGCGCTGGATACGCTGGAGCTGGCCAGATTGCTTCACCCGACGATGAAAAACCACCGCCTCAACACGTTGGCGGATAAGTATAAAGTGGCGCTGGAAAGCCACCACCGGGCGATTGACGATACGATTGCCCTCGCCGGCATTCTGGACGGACTGCTGGCCGATGCCGAGAAGATCAAAGGGCTGACCCGCCTGGAACGCCTGAACGATTACGTCGGCAAGGATCTGTCCAATTCTCGTCCGTTCCACTGCGGAATCTACGCGCTGAACGCGATCGGCAAGAAAAACTTGTACAAGCTGGTGTCGATGTCGCACACCGAATATTTCAAACGGGTGCCGTGCATCCCGAAATCGAAGCTGGAGGAGATGCGCGAAGGGCTGCTGGTCATCTCCGGCTGCGAGAAGGGCGAGTTCTTCGAGACCGTGCTGAACAAGACGGTGGAGGAGGCGACCGAGGTGGCGGAGTTCTATGATATTTTGGAAATTCAGCCGCTGACGATGTACATGCACCTTGTAGATAAAGGGCTCGTCGGAAGCACCGTTGAGCTGAAGAACGCCATCAAGACGGTGTGCGAGATCGGGGAAAAGCTGAACAAGCCCGTGATTGCCACTGGCAATGTGCACTACCTGGAGCCGCGGGACAAGCTGTTCCGGGACATTACGATTCACGGCATCACGGGCTTCAGCCCGCTGAAGGATATCCGCAAGCCGGATGCCCATTTCCGGACGACGGAAGAGATGCTGGAGGAATTCGAGTTCCTTGGTCCGGAGAAGGCGATGGAAGTGGTTGTGAAGAATACCAACGATCTGGCCGACCGCTTTGAGGAGTACGAGTTGTTCCCGGACAAGCTGTTTACGCCGATTATCGAGGGGGCGGATGAGGAAATCCGCAACACTTGCTATGCCACGGCGCGGTCGATTTATGGCGAAGACCTGCCGGAAGTTGTCGTCGCGCGGCTGGAGAAGGAGCTGGAGCCGATTATCAAATACGGCTTCTCCGCCAACTATCTCATTTCCGAGCGGCTGGTGAAAAAGTCGAACCAGGACGGCTACCTTGTCGGTTCGCGGGGATCCGTCGGATCGTCTGTCGTCGCGACCTTCCTCGGCATTTCCGAGGTTAACCCGCTGCCCGCGCATTATATTTGCAAAAATCCGGAATGCAAGCACAGCGAATGGTTCCTGGACGGCAGCGTGCCGAGCGGATTTGACCTTCCGGACAAGCAATGCCCGAACTGCGGCCAAATGCTAAAGGGCGAAGGCCAGGACATCCCGTTCGAAACGTTCCTTGGCTTTAAGGGCGACAAGGTTCCCGATATCGACTTGAACTTTTCCGGGGAATATCAGCCTCATGCCCACAATTACACCAAAGTGCTGTTTGGCGAGAAAAGTGTATTCCGCGCAGGAACCATCGGTACCGTGGCGGAGAAAACGGCATTTGGTTATACAAAAAAATATGAGGAAGACCATCACCAGAAGTGGCGCGGAGCGGAGCTGAACCGGCTCGCCGCCGGATGCACCGGCGTCAAGCGGAGCACGGGCCAGCACCCGGGCGGCATCGTCGTTGTCCCTGACTACATGGAAGTGGAAGACATCACGCCGGTTCAATTCCCGGCTGACGATACGAACGCGGAATGGAAGACGACCCACTTCGATTATCACGCCTTCGACGCGAACCTGCTCAAGCTTGATATCCTGGGGCACGATGATCCGACCATGATGCGGATGTTACAGGATTTGACAGGGGTCGATCCGACGACGATTCCGATGAACGATCCGAAGGTCATGAGCATGTTCAACTCAACGGAGGCGCTCGGGGTAAGGCCCGAACAAATCCGGACACCGGTGGCCACCTACGGCGTGCCGGAGATGGGGACGAAGTTCGTCCGCCAGATGCTGATTGAGTCGAAGCCATCCTCCTTTGCCGACTTGCTGCAGATTTCGGGCCTGTCCCACGGAACGGGCGTATGGCTCGGCAATGCACAGGAGCTGATCAAGAACGGCACCTGCAACATCAAAACGGTGATCGGCTGCCGTGACGACATCATGCTGTTCCTGATATACAAAGCCGGCATGGATGCGAGCCTGGCGTTTAAAATTACGGAAAGCGTGCGTAAGGGCAAGGGCTTGACGCCGGAATGGATCGAGGAGATGAAGCGGTGCAAGGTGCCGCAGTGGTATATCGATTCCTGTCTCAAAATCCAGTACATGTTCCCGAAAGCGCACGCCGCTGCATATGTTATCTCTGCGGTGCGCACGGCTTACTTCAAGCTGTACCATCCGATCGAATATTATGCCACTTACTTCTCGGTCCGGGCAGAAGACTTCGATATCGAGCTGTGCTGCCAGGGCTATGAGGCCATCTACCGGCAAATCGAAGAGATCGAGCAGAAGGGCTTCCAGGCGACAACCAAGGAAAAAAGCATGCTCTCGATCCTCGAGATGGCGCTGGAAATGACCGCACGCGGCTTTACGTTCAAGCCGATCGATCTCTACCGTTCCGATGCAACCCGGTTTACGGTGGACGGAGAATCGTTGATTCCACCGTTCTCGGCGCTGGCCGGTATCGGGGATAACGCGGCCAAGAACATCGCTGCCGCCCGCGAATACGGGGAGTTTCTCTCCATTGAGGATTTCCAGCAGAAATCCAAAGCGAGCAAGACGATCATCGAGCTGCTCACTGGGATGGGCTGCTTCAGGGGGCTTCCGGAGAGCAACCAGCTTTCGTTATTTTAATTCCGTCTTTTGCGTGCAACGCCCTAACCCCTTGCTGCACAAGGTTTAGTCAAGGCATCATACTTGTCAGTACTCCCAGACTATGTTATAATTTTTTTGGTAATCATGTAGATAAAACCGTTGTTTAAAGAGTGGGGCGACCCACTCTTTACTCTTTGGTATATAGGATATTTGAAGCCTTGGAGGTTATAATCTTTGAGCACACCGAAGATCAAAGGAATTGTGGAACAAATGGTACAGCCCTATTTGGATGAGCATAACTTCGAGCTTGTCGACATCGAATACGTGAAGGAAGGCAGCAACTACTTTCTTCGCGTCTTTGTTGACAAGGAAGGCGGCATCGACATTGATGACTGCGGGATGATCAGCGAGTATCTGAGCGGGAAGCTGGACGAGAACGATCCGATTCCCGAAGCTTACTTTCTGGAAGTCTCCTCCCCTGGCGCCGAACGTCCGCTCAAGAAGAAGGAAGACGTAGCCAAAGCCGTCGGCAAAGATGTTTTTGTAACGGTTTACGAGCAAGTAGAAGGCCAGAAGGAATTTGAAGGCCGGCTTCTTTCGTTCGAGGATGACGTTCTTGTCATTTCTGCGGGCAAGAAGGAATACAGCATCCCGTATGCAAAAGTTGCCAGCGCCAGACTGGCGATTGTTTTTTAAATACAAGGCTGCACTTTGAAAGGGGGAATTGATTTCCAATGAGTATGGATTTTATTGAAGCGATGAATGAGTTGGAAAGAGAGAAAGGAATCAGCAAGGACATTTTGTTCGAAGCCATTGAGGCGGCGCTGATCTCCAGCTACAAACGGAATTTTAACACGGCGCAGAACGTTCGCGTCGACATGAACCGGAATACCGGGGTTATCAAAGTGTTTGCCCGCAAGCTGATTGTGGAAGAGGTGCTGGATCCCCGCACCGAAATTTCCCTGCCTGCCGCCCGCGAGATCAATCCGCATTTCCAAATTGATGATATTGCGGAAATCGAGGTCACTCCCCGGGATTTCGGCCGGATTGCCGCCCAGACGGCCAAACAGGTCGTTACGCAGCGGATCCGTGAGGCGGAGCGTGGCCTGATTTATAACGCCTTCGTCGACAAAGAAGAGGATATCGTGACCGGTACGGTCCAGCGCCAGGATCCTCGCAACTTCTACGTGGATCTGGGCAAGGTGGAAGCGGTGCTGCCGCTCAACGAGCTGATGCCGAACGAAAAGTTCAAGCACGCCGACCGGATCAAAGCCTACATCACGAAGGTGGAGAATACGACCAAGGGGCCGCAAATCATGCTGTCCCGGACGCATCCGGGGCTCTTGAAGCGATTGTTCGAGCTGGAGGTTCCAGAAATTTTTGACGGTGTCGTGGAAATTCGCTCCGTCGCCCGTGAAGCCGGATTCCGCTCGAAGATCGCGGTGTATTCCCGCAACCCGGAAGTGGATCCTGTCGGCTCCTGCGTCGGGCCGAAGGGCTTGCGTGTGCAGACCATTGTCAATGAGCTGCGCGGTGAAAAAATCGACATCGTCCGTTATTCCGAACAGGTGGAAGAGTATGTGGCCAATGCACTCAGCCCTTCCAAGGTTCTGGAAGTGATTGTATTTGAGGACGAGAAGATGGCACGTGTCATCGTGCCGGATTATCAATTGTCTCTCGCGATCGGGATCAAAGGGCAAAACGCCCGCCTTGCAGCCAAGCTGACAGGATGGAAGATCGATATTAAGAGTGAGAGCCAGGCGGAACAGGAATTCGGCAGACCGAAAACATCCTCGGGTGAGATGCATCAAGATTCCGTCTCCGTCGATTAATTCCAAACAGGACGGGGGTCGCGGCATGAAACAAAGAAAAGTCCCGCTGCGCAAATGCGTGGCATGCCAGGAAATGATGCCCAAGAAGGAACTGATCCGTATTGTCAAAACGCCGGAAGATGAAGTGCTGATCGACCTGACTGGCAAGAAGTCGGGCCGGGGGGCTTATCTCTGCGGCAAAGTATCTTGCTTTAAACTGGCACAGAAGAACAAATCACTGGATCGGGCTCTGAAGCATCATGTCAAACCGGAAATTTACGAACAGCTCGCAGATGACTTTGTGCTCGTGGAAGACGAATTTTTGGCCGTAAAGGAACGTTCGGTTGATGAGTAAAACTTTATCCCGCCTGGGTCTTGCCATGCGGGCGGGGAAAGTGGTCACCGGCGACGAAATCGTCCTGAAAGCGATCCGGTCTTCCGAAGCGAAACTGGTCATGCTGGCGGCTGACGCCTCAGCCAATACACAAAAAAAGTTCCGCGACAAATGCGGAACATACAACATTCCTCTGGTGATCGGATTTGACCGGGAAAGCCTGGGCACAAGCATTGGAAAGCCCGAAAGGGTTGTGCTCGCCATTACGGATCAAGGATTCGCAGAAATGATCTCCAAGAGTCTTGGAGATAATTCGGAGGTGGAGTATATTGAGTAAACAGGACAGTAAAGATAAGCTGCGCGTGTACGAATATGCAAAATCACTTAATATGAGCAGTAAGGAAATCATAACCATTTTGAAAAGGCTTGATATTCCCGTTAACAATCATATGAGCGTTATGGAGAATGATGCGGTCTCGAAGGTGGAACAATTTTTCAAGGATATTAAGTCGAATGCGGCCGCCAAGCGGGAAGGCGGAGACCGCCAGACCGTGGCGAGCACTTCCGCGGTCAGAAACGAGGCAGGCACTCAGCGTAACCAGGGCGGCCGGGCAGCCGGATCGGACCCATCACAAAAACAACAGGAAAAGCAGGTAGGTATGAATAATAAATTGAATAACACCACACAAACAGGGTCGCAAAGACCGCAGGGCGGGCAAGATTCCCGCAGAAGTCACTCAGGATCTCAGCAAAGCAGACCGCAAGGTCAATCGAATGGATCGGGCAACCGTCCGCAAGGCGCGGGTGCCGGATCGAATAACCGGAATCAAGGTTCCCAAGGAGGCCGTCCGCAAGGATCCGGCCAGGGCGGCAATCGCCCCCAAGGATCCGGTCAAGGCGGCAATCGCCCTCAAGGATCGCAGCAGGGTGGCGGCCAGCGCTCGGGCGGAGGACGCCCGCAGCAGCAATCCACCGGAAACCGCGGTCCGCAAGGAAACGCCGGCGGCGACAACAACTTCTCCAGAAGCAACGATAACCGCGGCGGCGGCAATCGCGGTCAGAACCGCGGCAACAGCAACGGTTCGAAACGCTTTGACGACAACCGCCAGGGCGGAGGATTTAACCGGAACAATCGCGGTGGTAAGAACAACCGCGGCAGACAACAGTCTCAGCAGCCGCCGCGCGAGAAGATCGACAACACGCCGAAGAAGATTATCGTCCGCGGCAACATGACCGTTGGCGAAACGGCCAAACTGCTTCATAAGGATGCTTCCGAAGTCATTAAGAAGCTGATCCAGATGGGCGTCATGGCAACGATCAACCAGGAACTCGACATCGATACGATTTTGCTGCTTGCCGGCGAATTTGGCGTCGAAGTCGAAGTGAAGATCGTGGTCGAGGACGATCGCTTCGAGACCGTCGAAGAGAACGACGATCCGGCTGATCTGAAGTCGCGTCCGCCGGTTGTCACCATTATGGGTCACGTCGACCATGGTAAAACGACGCTGCTGGATGCCATCCGTTCCACGAACGTAACCGGCGGCGAAGCCGGAGGCATCACCCAGCACATCGGTGCTTATCAGGTGGAGATCAACAGCAAGAAGATCACGTTCCTTGATACGCCGGGCCACGAAGCGTTTACGGCCATGCGTGCGCGCGGTGCGCAAATTACCGACATTACGATCATTGTGGTCGCTGCCGATGACGGCGTCATGCCGCAGACGGTGGAAGCTATCAACCACGCGAAGGCGGCCGAGCTGCCGATCATCGTGGCAGTGAACAAAATCGACAAACCGGATGCTAATCCGGATAAAGTGAAGCAGGAGCTGACCGAATACGGTCTCGTTCCGGAAGAGTGGGGCGGAGACACGATTTTCGTCAACGTATCCGCGAAGCAAAGAATGGGGCTTGAGGATCTGCTTGAGATGATCCTTCTGGTCGCCGAAGTGAACGAATACAAAGCGAATCCGGACAAACGCGCCCGCGGTGCGGTGATCGAGGCCGAGCTGGATAAAGGCCGCGGACCGGTGGCCCGCGTGCTGGTACAGCACGGTACGCTGAAAGTCGGGGATGCGTTTGTGGCAGGCAACTGCTTTGGCCGCGTCCGGGCGATGGTCAACGACAAGGGACGCCGTTTGAAGGAAGCCGGACCATCTACGCCGGTGGAAATTACCGGTCTGACTGAGGTTCCGCTTGCCGGCGATCCGTTCATGGTATTTGAAGACGAGCGCAAGGCCCGTTCGATTGCCGAGAAACGCGCCATCACTCAGCGTCAGTCTGATCTTGGCAGCAACGTCCGCGTCACGCTGGACGATCTGTTCAAGCACATCAAGGACGGCGAGATCAAGGACCTGAACGTCATTATCAAAGGCGACGTGCAGGGTTCGGTCGAAGCGCTGAAAGGCTCGCTCTCCAAGATCGAAGTGGAAGGCGTTCGCGTCAAAATCATCCACAGCGGCGCAGGGGCAATTACCGAGTCCGATATCATTCTGGCAGCGGCGTCCAATGCGATCGTCATTGGCTTTAACGTCCGTCCAGATCCGCAGGCTGGTGCAACCGCCGAGCAGGAAAAAGTGGATATCCGCCTGCATCGCGTCATTTACAACGTCATTGAAGAAATCGAGCAGGCCATGAAGGGCATGCTGGATCCGGAATATAAAGAAGTGGTTATCGGCCACGCGGAAGTGCGCAACCTCTTCAAAATCAGCAAAGTGGGTACGATTGCCGGATGTATGGTTACATCAGGCAAGATCGCGCGTAACGCCGAAGTCCGCCTGATCCGCGACGGCATCGTCATCCATGAAGGTAAGATCGATACGCTCAAACGTTTCAAGGACGACGCTAAAGAAGTGGCACAGGGTTATGAATGTGGCATTACTTTGGAAAGCTATAATGACGTCAAGGAAGGCGACGTTATTGAAGCGTTCATCATGGAAACGGTGGAGCGCAAGTAGAGAGGTGAACAGGCATGGCTAAAATTCGGGCTGGACGGGTTGGAGAGCAGATCAAGAAAGAGCTGAGCCAGCTTATCCAAAGCGAACTGAAGGACCCGCGCATCGGTTTCGTTACCGTAACCGGTGTGGATGTGACGAACGATTTGTCGCAGGCGAAAGTTTATTTAAGCGTTCTGGGGGATAACGAGCAGAAGAACAACACGCTGAAGGCTCTGGAGAAGGCGAATGGCTTTCTCCGCTCGGAGCTCGGCAAGCGAGTCCGGCTGCGCCATACCCCGGAGCTGATTTTTAAGTTTGACGAATCCATCGCGTATGGCAGTCACATCGAGAAGCTCCTCGGTGAAATCGGAAAAAACGAAGATAACTAAATAAAAGATTTAAAGGAGACGGCCAATGCAGACCTATGAACAATCGCTTGAGCAGGCAAAGGAGTTTTTGCTGACGCATGATGATTATCTTGTAGTGTCTCATATTCAGCCGGACGGAGATGCAGTCAGTTCCACAGTTGCCGTGGGCTGGCTTCTCTCATGTCTGGGCAAAAAATTTACTCTGATCAATGAAGGGCCGATTCCTGAACGGATGAAATTTTTATGCCTGTCAGAGCAGATCGTGAATATGGAGCTTCATCCACCGGAACGTTCATTCAAGCATGTCATTTGTGTGGATTGCGCCGATTTTGGGAGAGTGGGATTGACGCAGCAATGCTTCGCTCCGGATGCCTTGATCTTAAACATCGATCACCACCCGACCAACAACGGTTACGGGAGCGCGACGCTGATCAAGCCGGACGCTGCGGCGACGGCCGAAATTTTGTATGATCTGATCCATGCTTTCGGATTTCAATGGACGAAGGAGATTGCGACCGCGATCTACACCGGGCTGCTGACGGACACCGGCGGTTTCCGTTATTCCAATACGTCCCCTAAAGTGATGGCGGCGGCTTCCGAACTGCTCGGCTATGGGGTCAACGGGCCGGAGCTGTCGGAGACCCTGCTCGAGGCAATGACCCTGCCCCAGATGAAGGTGCTGGTCAAAGCATTGAATACACTCGAGATGACGCCGGACGGCAAAATCAGCTGGGTATACGTCACTCCCGAGCATATGGTGGAAGCCGGGGCGGCCAACGATGACCTGGAAGGAATCGTGAACTATCCGCGGAATATTCAGGGCGTCGAGGTCGGCATTTTATTCAAAGTGATCAATGACCAAGCGGTCAAAGTAAGCCTGCGTTCTGCAGGCAAAGTTGACGTAGCCGCCCTGGCGCAGACGTTTGGTGGCGGCGGGCATGTCCGCGCAGCGGGGTGCCGGATCGAAGGAACACTGGATACGATTATTCCTCAGGTTATAGAACGGGTGAGACAATTCTTATGAGCAGCTTAGAAGGTGTATTGGCCATCGATAAGCCGGCGGGGATGACTTCCCACGATGTCGTTGCCAAGGCGCGCCGTATATTGAAAATGAAGCGGATTGGGCACACCGGAACCTTGGATCCCGAAGTTACCGGTGTTCTGCCGCTCTGCCTCGGCCGGGCGACCCGGGTGGTGGAGTACATGCAGGAGCTTCCGAAGGAATATGCAGCTACCCTGCGGCTGGGCATTGCCACCGACACTGAGGATTTGACCGGTACGGTCACGGAATCTGTGGACGAGGTCCATGTCACGCCGGAAGATGTGGAGAAGGTGCTCCACTCTTTTGAAGGGACGATTTCCCAGGTGCCCCCCATGTACTCTGCGGTCAAGGTCGGAGGCAAACGGCTCTACGAGCTGGCCCGGGAGGGCAAGACGGTTGAGCGCAAAAGCCGCGAGGTGACGATTCACGAAATTGAAATGACCGGCTCGGCCTGGCAAGGCCCTTATCTGGACATTTCCTTTCGGGTTCTGTGCTCCAAGGGGACGTACATTCGGACGTTATGCGTAGATATCGGGCGGGCTCTGCATCTGCCGTCAACGATGGTGAAGCTGGAGCGCACGATGTCGGCAGGAATTCCGGCTTCGAAGTGCCTCACGCTCGAAGATATCGAGCGCCTGACGGCGACGGGTGAGCTGGACGAGCATTTGATTCCGGTCGACGAAGCGGTCCGGCATCTTCCGGCACATACTGTGGCCGAGGACAAGGCGGCTGCCGCCTTGCAGGGTCAGAGGCTCTCGGGCAGAGCGGTTACGCCGGAGGTCATGCTGCCCGGATGCATACGACTGTATGATCCAAAGGGAACGTTTCTCGGCATTTTCGAAAAACAGGCAGAGACGGGGGCCATTGCTCCGGTCAAGGTATTTCTGCCAGAGTCATAATGATTATCTATGGAATTGCAGGTGAAAGAACAGTGAAGACCGTATATTTATCGTACCCGCTGCCTGCGGAGGTCATCCGGGAGCATACCCAGCCGCAGGTCGCAGCCATCGGACAGTTCGACGGAGTGCACCTTGGTCATGCCAGTGTCATCTCTTCTGCGGTGAATCTGGCAAAGGGCAAGCACATCCCTTCGGCCGTCATGACATTCCATCCGCATCCGAAGGACGTGATGAAGAAAGGGGACTACGAGGGCAGCTTGACGCCCCTGCAGGAGAAGCAGGAGCTGCTGGCCGGCCTGGGGGTCGATATCGTATACGTCGTTGAGTTTAACGATTCCTTTTCCCATGTAAGTCCGCAGGAATTTGTGGAAGGCATGCTGTTTCCCTTGGGCATCGAGGCGGCCGTGGTCGGTTTTGATTTCCGCTTTGGCCACAAGGGGGAAGGCAATGCCGAGATGCTCCGCCTGCTGGGGAACGGCCGGCTGGACGTCGAAGTCATCCCGCCGTTCGAGCTGGAAGGCGGCAAGGTCAGCAGTACGGAAATTCGCAAAGCGCTGCAAAGGGGTGACCTGGAGCGGGCCGGCCGTCTGCTCGGCCGCAGCTACCGGCTGCGCGGAACCGTTGTCGGCGGAGAAAAACGCGGCCGTACCATCGGTTTTCCGACGGCCAACCTGAAACTGGACGATAAGTTCGTCATTCCGGTTAAGGGTGTCTACGCGGTACGAGCCTTTTTGAACGGAAGGATTTTTCCCGGCGTCATGAATGTGGGGGTCAAACCAACGTTTCATGAGAACGAAACGGTGCCAAGCTTTGAGGTTCACTTGTTTGACTTTGACCGGGAAATTTACGGCGAGCAGGTCTCGGTGGAACTGGTCCATTTTATCCGGAATGAGCGGAAGTTCCCTTCCGTACCGGAACTCATCGCCCAGATCCAGGCGGACGCGGATCGCGCCAGAGAACTTTTGAAGTCGGGCCGCTAAAGCTTACGCGCTGGCGAACATTTACTTTTGCCGGTGAAGTATGCTATACTGATAAACGTTGCTGGATGCCTATGGGCTGAAGGAAACCTTAGCTTGGATACACGATCTCACCGACGGTTTCTAGGCTAACGGCGATTATTTATGTTAAGGAGGTGAACAGGATGGCATTGACTCAAGAACGCAAACAACAACTGATCGAAGAGCACAAAACTCATGAGTCCGATACAGGATCTCCTGAAGTGCAAATTGCTATCCTTACGGAGAACATCGTTAATTTGACAGACCACCTGCGTACGCACAAGAAGGATCATCATTCCCGTCGCGGTCTTTTGAAAATGGTCGGTCAACGCCGTAAGCTGTTGGCATACTTGAAAAACAAGGATGTTAAACGCTATAGCGCTCTGATTGAAAAACTTGGATTGCGTCGTTAATAATCCATATTGTTCTACGGAAAGCAGCCTGGTTGTTCACCGTTTGTCCTTCTAGGAGTGACAGCGGGGCAACCGGGTTGCTTTTTATGCAGGACTATATGAATTATCCCCATCTGGGGAATACTGATTGAGTAATAAAGGAGGGATTTCATGGAAAGTCGTGTTGAAATGCAGTTGGGCGGCAGAACCCTGGTCATGGAGACCGGACGCCTCGCGAAGCAGGCTAACGCCGCCGTGATGGTCCGCTACGGGGAAACGGCCGTACTTTGTACAGTGACCGCCTCCAGCGAACCGAAGGATCTGGACTTTTTTCCGCTGACTGTAAACTATGAAGAAAGATTGTATGCCGTAGGTAAAATCCCGGGGGGCTTTATCAAACGGGAAGGCAGACCGAGTGAGAAGGCCATTCTGGCCAGCCGTCTGACCGACCGCCCGATTCGTCCGCTGTTCCCGGAAGGCTTCCGTAACGATGTGCAGGTGCTGAACCTTGTCATGAGCGTGGATCAGGACTGCTCGCCGGATATTGCGGCCATGATCGGTACTTCCGCAGCGCTGAGTATTTCGGACGTGCCGTTTGACGGACCGATCGGCGGTGTCATCGTAGGACGTGTAGACGGACAATTTATTATTAATCCGGACATCGCGCAGCAGGAGAAAAGTGATATTTACCTGGTCGTTGCAGGCACCAGAGACGCCATCATGATGGTTGAAGCCGAGGCGAACGAGGTTCCTGAGGAAACGATGCTGGAAGCGATTATGTTCGGTCACGAGGAGATCAAAAAGATCGTTTCCGTCATTGACGAACTGACGCAAAAAGCCGGCAAACCGAAAATGGAAGTGAAGCTCCATGCGGTTGACGCCCAGGTTAATGCCGAAGTACGCGAATTCGCTGCACAGCGCCTCGTAGAAGCGGTACGTATCGCCGAGAAGCATGCCCGCCAGGACGCAATTGATGCGATCAACGAAGAAACGGTAACTTTCTTTGAACAAAAATACATAGAGACGCCTGAGCTCTTGAAAGATGTCAAAGAAGTGCTGCATGATATTGTCAAAGAAGAAGTAAGACGCCTGATCACCCACGATAAAGTCCGTCCTGACGGCCGGGGTCTGGACGAGATCCGTCCGATCGAATGCGATACGGGCATTCTGCCGCGCACGCATGGTACAGGCTTGTTCACTCGTGGTCAAACCCAGGCTCTCAGCGTATGTACGTTGGGTGCGCTCGGTGACGTGCAAATTCTGGACGGCATCGATTTGCAGGAAACCAAACGCTTTATGCACCATTATAACTTCCCTCCGTTCAGCGTAGGCGAAGCCCGTCCGCTTCGTGCACCGGGACGCCGCGAAATCGGCCACGGCGCGCTGGGTGAACGCGCTCTGTCGAAGGTCATTCCATCGGAGACCGAGTTCCCGTACACGATTCGTCTCGTTTCCGAAGTGCTGGAGTCGAACGGTTCCACATCCCAGGCAAGTATTTGCGCAAGCACGCTGGCCATGATGGATGCCGGGGTACCGATCAAGGCGCCGGTTGCTGGTGTAGCCATGGGCCTGATTAAAGACGGAGAGCATGTATCCATTTTGACGGATATTCAGGGGATGGAAGACCATCTGGGCGATATGGACTTCAAAGTGGCCGGTACGGCTGAAGGGGTAACCGCCATTCAGATGGACATCAAAATTGCCGGCATTGACCGTCAAATTTTGAATGACGCTCTGAAGCAGGCCAAAGAAGGCCGGATGTTTATCCTGAGCAAAATGATGGAAGCGATCCAGAAGCCAAGAGAGACGTTGTCTCCATATGCTCCGAAGATCATCGTCATGAACATCAATCCGGACAAGATCCGCGACGTGATCGGCGCAGGCGGCAAGATCATCAACAAGATCATCGAGGAAACCGGCGTGAAGATCGACATCGAGCAGGACGGACGCGTCTTCATCGCATCGTCCAATGAGGAAATGAACCAGAAAGCCCGCTCTATTATTGAAGGCATCGTCCGTGAAGTCGAAGTCGGCGAAATTTATGTCGGCACCGTCAAACGGGTTGAGAAATTCGGCGCTTTCGTCGAAGTGCTTCCGAATAAAGAGGGACTTGTGCACATTTCCCAGCTCTCGACCGAGCGTGTCGGCAAAGTTGAGGACGTCGTGAATGTCGGAGATACGATCACCGTCAAAGTGACCGAGATCGACCAGCAGGGGCGTATCAACCTGTCGCGCAAAGCGGTATTGGTTGCAGAATCCAAGGCTTAAATCAAGCGGAACGGCTTCGTCAAGAAGCCACGCTTGCTACCATATGCAGTCTAAGAGACAGAAAGTACTCACTTCTGGCTCTTTTTTTATAATATCAGAATGTATAAACTCCAGAGCCATTGCTTCCTGATATTGCAAGAAAAATAACCTTTGAACGCGGTCTGTCATCTCTGAAGATACATCGATAGACGCTTTTCTTATAATATCAGAATGGATAAAACTCCAGAGCCATTGCTTCCTGATATTGCAAGAAAAATTACCTATGAATGCGGTCTGTCTTCTCTGATGGTACATCGATAGACGCTTTTCTTATAATATCAGAATGGATAAACTTCAGAGCCATTGCTTCCTGATATTGCAAGAAAAATTACCTTTGAATGCGGTCTGTCTTCTCTGAAGATACATCGATAGACGCTTTTTCTTATAATATCAGAATGGATAAACTCCAGAGCCATTTTTTCCTGATATTTCAAGAAAAATTACCTTTGAACGCGGTCAAAACCTCCGGATGCTCTCTCGCGGCCTCCATTCATAATCCCGCTCGTCCCTTCATATGATGGGACAAAGTATGTTAAGGGAGATGAGCGGAAAAATGAACGGGAGACGGACAGCCATCGTGCTTGCCTGTTTTGCCACCATCGTCGGGCTCGCGCAGACCGGTGCGGTCGGGGACTATTTTCAGGACGTACGGCACCACCTGACTGCTCAGACCGCGTTTGAGCCCCAGACGGACGAGAAGCAGCTGGATCCGCTGTACAAGCAGATTCAGGAGAAGGCCGAGGCCACGCGGATTCCGCCGGTAGATGCGGTCGTGGACCGCGTCTGGAAGGCCATTCCGGGGTACAACGGCCTGGAGATCGACGTAGACGAGACCTATAAGCGGGCTAAGGCCCAGGGAGCCACGGCTCCGATTACATATGTGTACCGTCAAATTCCCCCCAAGGTGAACCTGGGCGATTTGGCGGTTGAACCGATTTATAAAGGAAACCCGAAAAAGCCGATGGTTTCGCTGATGATTAACGTCGCATGGGGAGACGAGTACATCGTTCCGATGCTCGATACGCTGGATGCGGAGAACGTAAAGGCAACCTTCTTCTTTGACGGGAGCTGGTTGAAGAAAAACCCGGAGATGGCCAAGGAGATCCAGAAGCGGGGGCATGAGCTGGAGAACCACGCGTATACGCATCCCAACATGAGCCAGCTGAGCCGCGAACGGGCCACGCTCGAAATCAGCAAAACCCAGCAGCTGCTGAAGGATACGCTGGGTGTGACGAACAAGTGGTTTGCGCCGCCTTCCGGAGATTTTAATCAGCAGACTGTCCAAATCGCCGCCAGCCTCGGCCTGAAGACGGTGCTGTGGACACTGGACACGGTGGATTGGCGGAAGCCTTCACCTGATTCCATCGTCAACAAGATCTCGGCCAAGGTGGAGCCGGGCACCTTGATTCTGATGCATCCGACCTCCTCCTCCTCCCAGGCGCTGAAGGGCATGATCCGGGTGATCAAGGCGAAAGGCCTTGTACTGGGCACGGTCAGCCAGACGCTGTCCCCCGAGAGAGTCACGGCGCCCAAGGTTGAGTGAGACGGCTTTTTTTGATAGGATAGGGATTGCGCTGGCTGTAGTCAGGAAAGTTACGGCTTGGCCATCATTTGCATGAAGAACGGATTACTAGTTAGAACTGGACAGGGGCAGCCTGGAGGTTCATTGGATTAATTTTAGGAGGGCCTCTCGCGTGAAAAAAATAAACTTAAGCAACGGCCTTAGAGTAGTTATGGAGAAAATTCCGACGATGCGGTCGGTTTCCTTTGGCATTTGGGTAAAGACAGGCTCCCGCCACGAAACCTTGGCCAACAACGGCATTTCCCATTTTATCGAGCACATGCTGTTTAAAGGGACAGAACGGTTTGACGCCAAGGCGATTGCCGAGGAATTCGATGCCATTGGCGGCAATGTGAATGCCTTTACTTCTAAGGAATATACCTGTTTTTATGCCAAGGTGCTGGATGAACATCTGCCGATCGCCGTAGACGTGCTCGCCGATATGTTCTTCCGTTCCAAGCTGGACGGTGAGGAGCTGGCCAAGGAGAAGAACGTCATTTTGGAAGAGATTTCGATGTACGAAGATACGCCGGATGACATGGTGCACGACCTGATGGCTAAGGCGGTCTACGGGGATCATCCGCTCGCCTATCCGATTCTGGGAACGAAGGAACAGCTGGAAAGCATGGGATCTTCCGACCTACGGGCCTACATGGATGAGCACTATACGATCCAGAACACCGTCATCAGCGTGGCAGGTAACATTGACGATAACGTTGTGGAGCTGCTGGAACGCCATTTCGGCGGTTTCCAAACCAGCGGGCGGGTGAGCGAATTGACCGTGCCTTCATTCCAGAGCGGGATCTTGTATCATAAAAAGAAGACGGAGCAGAATCATATCTGCCTGTCCTTCCCGGGGTGCTCGATCCACGACCCGCTTCAGTACGCCATGATTCTGCTCAATAACAGCATCGGCGGCGGGATGAGCTCGCGATTGTTCCAGGAAATCCGGGAAAAGCGGGGGCTCGCTTATTCGGTCTACTCGTACCACAGCTCCAACGAAGACAGCGGTTTGTTTACGATCTATGCCGGAACCGCGCCGAAGCAAACCAATGAGGTCATGGGCTTAACCAAAGAGGTGCTGGCGGATGTGGCCGTTCATGGGATGAGCGAGGACGAACTTCGCAAAGGGAAGGAGCAGCTGAAGGGCAGCCTGATCCTGAGCCTTGAGGGCACTGGAAGCCGTATGAACCGGCTCGGCAAAAACGAGCTGATGCTGGGCAAGCATTTTTCGCTCGATGACATGATCGAAAAGATCGAAAACGTGACGATGAACGATGTGAACGCGGTGCTGGACCGGATGTTCAGCCAGCCGTTCGCGCTGGCGATGGTCGGATCGACGGACCGCGCCATTGCTGGGTTAAGGAGGGACGATTTTGTCACACTACGTACAAATTCATAAATTGCCTGGTCACGAGGATGTGCGGCTGCCGGAGAAAATGTCCGGCTCCGCCTCCGGCTATGACCTGTACGCCGCCGTTGAAGAAGAAGTCGTCCTCCAGCCGGGGGAGCGCAGGCTCATCCCGACCGGGTTTGCCATCGCCATGCCCGACGGGCTGGAAGCACAAATCCGCCCGAGAAGCGGGCTGGCGCTGAAGCACGGTATCACCTGCCTTAATACGCCGGGAACGATCGACGCCGATTACCGCGGGGAAATCAAGGTGCTGCTGATCAACCTCGGCCAGGAGCCATTTGCGATCACCCGAAACGAGCGCATCGCCCAAATGGTGTTCATGGAAGTGCCGCAGGTGACGTTTGAGCAGGTGGACGTGCTGTCCGATACCGTTCGCGGTGAGGGCGGATTCGGACACACCGGCAAATGATTTATAGTTCAATACAGCCTGGAGTTCGTTCCCGAAAGGGTTCGGTCTCCAGGCTTTTTTACATAGAAGGAAATATAAGCTTCAGAGACCCTGCTTCCTATATCGCAAGGGAAATTGCTGTTAAATGCGGTCCGGCTCCCTGAACAGTGCGCCTACAGACGTTTTTTATTTGACGGGCGTCTTTCACCCCTCCTTAGGCAGCGGCATATGATGGATTCATAACAGTGTTTCTGAAAGGAGTGACATCCTTGTGCTGACTGGAGTTCATATTGTGTTCCTAGGCGGGGATGCACGGCAGATCGAGGTGATCCGTAAATGTTCGGAGATGGATGCCACCGTCAGCGTGGTCGGATTCGACAAGCTGAATGAAAGGGTCCTGGGAGTCTCGTGGGAACGCCTCTCTTCTGAACTGCTTTCTGCGGCAGACGTTCTCGTGCTGCCTGTTGTCGGGTGTGATGATACAGGAGCGATCCAGACGCCATATTCTGGAGAGTCCTTAAAGCTGCTGGATGAGCATTTGGCCGCTCTTCCGTCGCATTGTACCGTTTATACGGGAATGGCCAAACCCTATCTGCGCAGCCTATGCGCAAGCCATGAGGTACGCCTGTTGGAGCTGCTGGACCGGGATGACGTTGCCATTTTTAATTCCATCCCAACGGCGGAAGGCGCACTGGTGATGGCGATTCAGAATACGCCGTTTACGATCCACGGTTCGGATTGTATTGTGCTGGGATTGGGGAGAACCGGGTTTACGATGGCGAAAAGCCTGCAGGGGCTCGGGGCGAAGGTGAGGGCCGGCGTCAGGTCAGAAAAGGATTTTGCCAGAGCGGAGGTCATGGGCTGGGAGCCTTTCCTGACAAGGGATTTGGAGGATCATGTGCGAAGTGTCGACTTGATTTTTAACACGATTCCGACTATGATAGTCACAGCGCAAATCCTGTCAAGAATGCCCCAAAGCGCCGTCATTATTGACCTTGCTTCGGCTCCCGGAGGATGTGATTTCCGGTATGCGGAGAAGCGGGGAATTAAGGCCTTGCTGGCTCCCGGATTACCTGGAATCGTAGCTCCCAAAACAGCTGGAATGATTATTGCCAATGCTTTGGTACAGTTGATTTCGGACGAGATCAAGATTCGGGGGGATGGGGAATGAACTTGCAGGGTAAAACGGTAGGTTATGCGATTACGGGTTCACATTGTACGCTTGCTGAAATTATGCCGCAGATTCAACGATTTATGGACGCCGGTGCCAAAGTGGTGCCGATTGTCTCCAATTCGGTGCAGGTAACGGACACCCGCTTCGGCACATCCGCGAGCTGGCTGGAACAGCTGAAGAACATCACGGGGAGCGAGATCATCACCTCAATTGTGGATGCGGAGCCTCTGGGACCGTCCAAACTGCTCGACGTGCTGGTCATTGCGCCTTGCACGGGCAATACGACAAGCAAGCTGGCCAATGCCATTACGGACAGTCCTGTCTTGATGGCCGCCAAGGCACAGATGCGGAATTTGCGTCCGCTGGTGCTGGCGATTTCCACCAATGACGGATTGGGATTAAACGCAGCGAATATCGCCAAGCTGCTTGTGACCAAGAACATTTATTTTGTTCCGTTCGGTCAGGATAATCCGGTGCAGAAGCCCAATTCGCTGGTTGCGAACATGGAGCTGATCCCCGAAGCGTGCGATGCGGCTCTTGAAGGAAGACAACTGCAGCCTATGCTGATTCAACGCATGTTTTCCGCGTAATCCAGATCGGCTGCATTCGTTTCGAGTTCCGGCACCCGAAACTGCATTGTCCAGCCCCTAGCAGATGCTGCGGGCGGTAATTTTGCGCCCCATGCCGTAAGACACGGGGCTGTTTGCATCGTTTATTCCGGGCCGCCGTAATCGGATAAATATCAGTGTACAGGACATAAGTTGAATGATCCAAATGGTCGTAGAGACCAAATAGTAAATGTAGGACGACTCGATCGAAGTGATCGCAGCCTGTTTTGCTTATCCCGGTTGGATGCGGCACCGGATCTTGTTAGGATGCCGATTCGGGCGGGAACAGGAAACTAGGCTGCGATTACGAACTGCTGGCCAAAGCGCATGTGTTCATGCTTTGGCTCTGAGGAAGGGTACAGCCGTCATGGCTGTACACGTCACAGGAAATCGACGCAGCTAAACGTTCTGCCGTTCTTATCTAGCATGGGGGAATTGAAATGAGCATCTTAGTACAGAAATTCGGCGGTACATCTTTGTCGACTCCGCAAGCAAGGGAACTCGTCATCAAGCACATCAGACGCGAGCTGGACAACGGTTATCAGCTTGTTGTCGTCGTTTCCGCCATGGGACGCAAGGGGGAGCCGTATGCGACCGACACGCTCCTGGACTGGGTCTCCCAGAACGGGAACGCTCTTCCGTCGCGGGAGCGGGATTTACTGCTGTGCTGCGGTGAAATCATATCGGCTGCCACGCTGTGCAGCCTGCTGGAGGATGAAGGCATCACCTCCACGGTGCTGACCGGGGCTCAGGCCGGATTTGTCACCGATGATCAATACGGCAACGCGCGGATTAAGGACGTCCGTCCGGAGCGGATTGTGAAGGAGCTTGAAACGCATCAGGTGGTCGTCGTCACCGGTTTTCAGGGACAGACCGAAACCGGGGACTTCACCACTTTGGGGCGTGGCGGTAGCGATACTTCGGCAACGGCGCTGGGTGCGGCGCTGCGTGCCGAAATGGTTGACATCTACACGGACGTCAACGGGATTCTGACAGCGGATCCCCGGATCGTCGAAGACGCCAAACCGCTCTCCGTCGTAAGCTACGCTGAAATTTGCAACATGGCCCAATACGGAGCCAAGGTTATCCACCCGAGAGCCGTTGAAATCGCGATGCAGGCGCATGTGCCGGTGCGGGTGCGGTCCACCTTTTCGGAAGATGAAGGAACGCTGGTTACCCAGCCGGAAGGCTTCAGGGACGTTCAGCTGGGCTTCATGGACCGGTATGTGACGGGAATCGCCTACGTGAGCAACGTCACTCAAATCACGGTGGAATGCGAGAACGAAGGAGATAATCTTCAACTCAGAGTGTTTAAAGCCATGGCTGAAAATTCCATCAGCGTCGATTTTATTAATGTTACCCCGACAGGAGCGGTCTATACCGTTTTTGACCATGATTCGGAGAAAGCGATCCGGGTGCTTCAGGATTTGGGATTCCGGCCTAAGAGCCTTTCCGGCTGCGCCAAGGTTTCCGTCATCGGAGGCGGGATCAACGGAGTGCCGGGAATCATGGCCAAAATCGTCGAATCCCTAAGTGAACAAAATATCCAAATTCTGCAGTCGGCAGATTCGAATACGACCATATGGGTGCTGGTGAAAAAAGAGGACATGGTACAGTCTCTTCGGGCGCTGCACGCTAAATTCGAGCTGCATCGATAGTCATAAATCTGGAAAACGCACTTTTACGTCCTATTAGGAGGTTGTACAAGATGGATTTCGGTAGGTTGATTACGGCCATGGTGACTCCCTTTGATGAGCAGGGGAATGTGAACTGGACAGAAACCGCCAAGCTGATCGATTACTTAATTGAGGACCAGCGGTCCGAATCACTGGTTGTCTGCGGAACGACCGGTGAGTCCCCGACGCTGACGGAGGAAGAAAAGCTCAAGCTGTTCGAATTTGCGGTGGACCATGCCAAAGGGCGCTGCAAAATTATTGCCGGTACCGGCAGCAACAGCACCGCGCATTCAATCCATCTGACCCAGGAAGCCGAGAAGCTCGGGGTCGATGGCGTTTTGCTCGTTGTGCCTTATTACAACAAGCCGAACCAGGAGGGGTTGTACCGTCATTTCGAAGCCATTGCCCGCAGCACGAAACTGCCTGTTATGCTGTATAACGTCCCAGGACGGACCGTCGTAGGCCTGAGCACCGAGACGACGCTTAGACTGGCTGAGATTCCGAATGTGGTTGCCACCAAGGAATGCGCTTCGCTCGAGCAAGTAACACAGATCGCGGCCGGTGCGCCGGCGCATTTCCGGGTTTATTCCGGTGACGATGCATCGGGTCTGCCAGCCATGGCCGTAGGAGCATACGGTATCGTGAGCGTGGCCGGACATATCATCGGCGCTTCCATGAAGGACATGATTACGGCCTATTTGGAAGGTGAGCAGGTGCAGGCCGCACGGCTTCACCAGAAGCTGTTTCCTGTATTTAAGGGCCTGTTTGAGACCCCGACTCCGCTGCCAAATCCGGCTGCTGTCAAGTATGCGCTCAATTTGTTGGGTCATTCCGTCGGAGGCGTACGGCTTCCGCTCATCGGACCGAATGAGAAGGAAGCGGAATTTATCGAACGGTTGGTTCATTCGCTTGCGGAATAATTGAATCCTCATATAAGCTGACAGAAACAGCGTCCTTACCAGGGCGCTGTTTTTTTGTGTTTAGGATGCATTCCTTTGGGTTAAGGCCTAAGCAGGGACGCTGCTTTCGAATGGGCTTTTTGTTCATAAGGATATTTCAAATAAACAGCATGGATTTGGGGAACTCTAATGCCTACTTTCAGGGTGACTTGTGTTTTGACTTTTTTATCATGTATAATGAGGTCAAGTGACTGGGTGCGGTATATTTTTGAAATATAAATATTAAATGGTACGACGTCCAAAACCATAGGAGGGTTAGATTCATTTGTCTAAAAAAAATAATAACGATAAATTGGCGATTTTCGCGTTGGGCGGCGTCGGTGAAATCGGGAAAAACATGTATGTCATCCAATACGGCAATGACATCGTAGTCGTAGATGCCGGATTGAAGTTTCCAGAGGAGGACATGCTCGGGATCGATATCGTCATTCCCGATATTTCCTACCTGACGGAGAATCGTGACAAGGTGAGAGGCATTTTGCTGACGCACGGACACGAGGATCACATCGGTGGATTGCCTTACGTGCTGAAGCATCTGAACGTTCCTGTATACGGAACCAAGCTGACGCTTGGCCTGGTGGAGAACAAGCTGAAGGAAGCCAATCTCCTTGGCGAAACGAAGCGGATTCTGATTCACGAAGATTCCGAAGTGGCGCTCGGCTCCACGCTGAAAGCAACGTTCTTCAGAACCAACCACAGTATTCCGGATTCGGTCGGGATTTGCATCTCAACGCCGGAAGGCAACGTGGTTCATACAGGCGACTTCAAGTTCGATCATACGCCGGTTAACGGACAATATGCGAACTTGCAGCGGATGGCCGCTATTGGAGAAGAAGGCGTATTGGCGCTTCTGTCGGATAGTACCAATGCTGAGAAACCGGGCTTCACGCCATCGGAGAAAAACGTGGGTGTCGTCCTTGAAGATATTTTCCGGAAATCATCCCAGCGCGTAGTTATCGCTACTTTTGCTTCGAATGTTCACCGGATTCAGCAGGTGGTCAATGCGGCGGAATCCACAGGACGGAAAATTACCGTCATCGGACGCAGCATGGTAAACGTCGTTTCCATTGCATCCGAGCTTGGATACCTTCACGTGCCGGACGGCATGCTGATCGAGCCTGAAGAAGTTAACAAAATGGCCGCCGACCGCGTCGTCGTATTGTGCACAGGCAGCCAGGGAGAGCCGATGTCCGCATTGACGCGGATGGCCCGTTCCACACACCGCAAGGTTGATATTCTGCCGGGTGATACCGTTATCATTGCCGCGACACCGGTACCGGGAAATGAGAAATATGTCGGCCGTACGATCGACGAGCTGTTCCGTCTCGGAGCGGATGTCATCTACAGCGGTTCGAATTCCGGAGTACACGTATCGGGTCACGGCAGTCAGGAAGAATTGAAGCTCATGCTGAATTTAATGAAGCCGAAATTCTTCATCCCGATCCACGGTGAGTACCGCATGCAGCGCCGTCACGCACTGCTGGCCGAGTCTGTCGGCGTAGATCCGGACAATATCTTTATTACGGATATCGGCGAGATCGTCGAAATCCAGAACGGATCTGCCCGTAAAGCCGGTAAAGTAACGGCTGGCAACGTGCTGATTGACGGATTGGGCGTTGGAGACGTTGGCAACATCGTCCTCCGCGACCGTAAACTGCTGTCACAGGACGGAATTCTGGTTGTAGTCGTTACGCTGAGCAAACAAGACGGCACGATCATGTCCGGACCGGACATTATCTCCAGAGGATTCGTATATGTTCGTGAATCGGAAGGGCTGTTGGATGAAGCGAACCGCATTGTTTCCAGTACACTGCAGAAATTGATGAGTGAAAATGTTAATGAATGGGCTTCCTTGAAGACAGGCGTGAAGGATGCACTGGGCCGGTTCCTCTATGAGCAGACCCGCCGCAGACCGATGATTCTGCCGATCATCATGGAAGTGTAATCAATTGAATAAACCAGCGTCTTGAACAGCACACAGTCGCCCCCTTTCCGCAGGCAATATTGGACGGTTTCCTGCGGAAGGGGGCTTTTTTGTCGTTTAATGACGATGTGATGAGTGATTCTGAAAGGAACTGGAACCTGAAGAGACGGCCGGGCATAGGCTCTGTGAATAGGGTTATTTTTTCGGAATAATTCATGTCTTTCCTCCACCATACTACAATGACAGGAAATTATATGGTTAGGAAAGGACGAGGACATTATGACACAAAATACACGCCGTGCGCCGATGAGCGAAACGGAGGCGCCGGAACAAGCCCCTGCTGTAAATCCGGAACCGACGGCATTGGATACGCTGAAGCAGCTGGGACAAATGAACGTGCCGCAGGGGACCGAGTCGAACATTTTTTGCCTGACGATCATCGGGCAAATCGAAGGGCATCTGGTCCTTCCGCCGCAGAACAAAACGACGAAATACGAGCACATTATTCCCCAGCTGGTCGCTGCGGAGCAAAGCAAACAGGTGGACGGAATTATGATTATTCTCAATACAGTAGGCGGTGATGTGGAGGCTGGACTGGCCATCGCCGAAATGATCACGTCCCTTACCAAGCCTACCGTCACCGTCGTCGTCGGGGGCGGGCACAGCATCGGTGTGCCGATCGCCGTAGCTTCGACGTACTCGCTTATCGCCGAGAGCGCCACCATGACCATTCACCCGATCCGCCTGAACGGACTTGTGATCGGTGTACCGCAGACGTTCGAATATATGGAGAAAATGCAGGAGCGCGTCGTCCGCTTCGTCACCTCCCATTCGCGGATTACGGAGGAGCGGTTTAAGGAATTAATGTTCCGCACCGGCGAGCTGAACCGGGATATCGGTACGGCGGTGGGCGGACTGGATGCCGTTAAATACGGCTTGATGGACGAAGTAGGAGGCATAGGCCAGGCTCTGGCCAAGCTGAACAAGCTGATCGATGAGCGTAAACAACCGGTTGAGGCGGAGGGGATTACTCAATGATGCTTCATACGATTATGCCGCTTGATGCTGTGTGGGAGGAGGGCTTTACCCCTGTCCAAACGGCGGAGGTAAGGCTGCAGGGCGTCCTGATGGAAGTCAAACCGCTTGATGCGGGCCGGGCCGAAATCGTCCGGCTGCTCGACTGCCCGCTTGAATCGTACCTCAACCCGGCGTTTGCCCCAGGACAGGTGATTCGCTACATTCCGACACTGTAAAATGGACCTTTAGCAGCAGAAACAGAACATAGGTGCCCCACGGTATTATATGGTATAATATTGGCCGGGGGTGACATTTTGGCTAAGCGAAGAAAGAAGAAGAAGGCAGTACTGACCAATGTGCTGAAATACGAAATATACGGAATTATACTGATCACCCTTTCCGTTATCGCCTTATCCGGTGAAGCGACGGTAGGGTGGTCATTATCCAAAATGTTCGGACTGCTGTTAGGGCGGTTTTATTTTGTGATCCCCCTGGTGGGAATCTACTTGGGCCTCAGCGTCATGATTCAGCGAAAATGGCCGAAACGGTGGAATACGCGGAGAAGCGGAATTCTGCTGTTGGTACTGGCCTTGGTACTTATGAGCAGCATTTCTTCATTGGAAAAGAAACTGGGTCCGGTTGGCGCATTGAGCACCGGGAACATATTATCCCAGGTACATACGGACTTGCAGGGAGCGCTGCTGTCGCCATCGGCCCGCGGCGACCACTCCATGCTGAATAAGGACATCAGTGGAGGCTACATCGGCGCCATCGAGTTTGCGGCTCTGTATTGGCTGTTTGGGACCTTGGGCTCGAAGCTGATGATGATCGTTATGTTTATTATCAGCTTTATGCTGATTACGAATCTGTCGTATGTCGACCTGATGCGAATCTTCCGCAGCAGGTTGGTGAAGGCCGGCGAGAATGTCCAGAAGCGGATGGACAACCGCCGCCAGTCGGCCAAGGTCGCTTCCAAAAGGGCGGCTTCGTCCAGGCAGAAGAAACCACAGCCGCTCCCGGCTGACGACGATGAGGATGAATTGGACGAGGATTTCGTGCCGCCGAAGCCGAAGCGGAGCGCCCCGGTGTTCTTCCAGCTGTTCGGCAGCAGGTTTGCCAAGAACGAAGCGCAGCCGCCGCTTGCTGATGATGAGCTGGACGGCAGCGATATTCTTGAACCGGTCAGGGACACCCGTTCCGAGGCAGGCGGGCGGTTCAGCGAGGCGGTGGAGACGGTGGAGAACGATGCATTCGACCTGCACGAGGAGCCGCTGTGGGCGGAACCGAAGCGGAACGAATCTTCGCCGATCATCCGCGACTTTTTCGAGCATGTGAAATCCGAAGGCAACGTCGATCCGGAGGAATCGGACGAAGCATACGCCGGAGCTGCCGGGGCTGCTTTTCCGCCTGAAGGCATCAGTACGGAATTCCATGAGGATACCGCGGGGACGCCGGACGGCGGGGTGCCGGTAACCGCTGCGGATCTCCAGGGAGAATCCGCGGGAAGTCCGGTTGAGCCGGCGGAGGCGCTGGAGCTTGCGATGACGCCGCCTGCGCCTCCGCCGAAGCCGTACAAGCTCCCGCCCTTCAGGCTGCTCTCCAAGCCCCAGAATGGCGGCAAGGCAGGCGATCAGAACGATTATAAGCAAACCGCCCGCAAGCTGGAGGCGACGATGGAGAGCTTCGGCGTACGGGCGAAAGTGCTTGAGGTCGTTCGCGGGCCAGCGGTGACGCGGTACGAAATCCAGCCGGATATCGGCGTGAAGGTCAGCCGGATTGTCGGGCTGACGGACGATATCGCGCTGGCTTTGGCCGCGAAGGATATCCGGATGGAGGCGCCGATCCCGGGCAAATCGGCCATCGGCATCGAGGTGCCGAACAATGAGGTTTCGCTCGTGACGATGCGCGAAGTTATGGAAACGCCGGTCTTTCAAGACGCCTCGTCGAAGTTGTCGATCGCTTTCGGCCGGGACATTTCGGGACAGACGATCGTCGGCAATCTGGCAAAAATGCCCCATTTGCTCGTCGCCGGCGCCACCGGTTCCGGTAAATCGGTCTGTATTAACGGCATCATTACGAGCATCCTGTATAAGGCGAAGCCGGATGAAGTGAAATTTCTGATGGTCGATCCGAAGATGGTCGAACTGAACGTGTATAACGGCATCCCTCATCTCATGGCGCCCGTGGTTACTGATCCGAAGCGTGCTTCCTTGGCGCTGAAGAAGATCGTGGTCGAGATGGAAAAGCGCTATGAGCTGTTTTCCAAATCCGGCACGCGCAATATTGAAGGCTATAACAACCTGATGAAGGACAATCCGGCAGCGGTGCTGCCTTATATCGTGGTCATCGTCGACGAGCTGGCCGACCTGATGATGGTCGCCGCACATGACGTCGAGGAAGCGATCACCCGCCTCGCCCAAATGGCGCGGGCCGCGGGCATTCACCTGATCATCGCCACCCAGCGGCCGTCCGTCGACGTCATTACGGGTGTCATTAAGGCGAATATCCCGTCGCGGATCGCTTTCGGGGTATCGTCCCAGGTCGACTCCCGGACGATTCTCGACATGGCAGGCGCCGAGAAGCTGCTGGGCCGCGGGGATATGCTCTTCATGCCAATGGGAGCGTCCAAGCCGATCCGCGTGCAGGGGGCTTTTATGACCGATCAGGAAGTCGAGATCATCGTTAACTATGTCCGCGAGCAAGGGGAAGCCAAATACGATGAAAGTCTCGTTCCCGAAGTGGAGGAATCGTCGCAGGATGCCGACGACCAGCTGGACGAGCTGTACGATCAGGCCGTTCAGATCGTGCTGGAATCCAAACAGGCATCCGTGTCGCTGCTGCAGCGCCGGATGCGGGTGGGGTATACCCGTGCAGCCCGCTTGATCGATTCGATGGAAGCGCGGGGGATTATCGGACCTTACGAGGGAAGCAAACCGCGTGAGGTGCTCGTCTCCCTGGAGCAGTATCAGCAGCAGAACCGCATCAGCTCATAGTCCGGTAATTATTGCCGGATGTGCTTTATCTTCCTTGGAGGCCTCTCATGATCGTTCATGAGGGGCCTTTTTGGCGGTGATTTGCATGGAAATACGCTTGAAAGCTTCTATCGGCGGAACACATTCTTTCTCTTGGGCAGGGTGTATAGGAAATGGGGCCTGTTGTCATAATAACCGTAGCCATCCTGTCAAACCCACAAGAGAAAGGTAGAGCTAACCCATGAAAAACGCAAAATTATGGATCATCATCGGTTTGGTGTTTCTATTGTCTGCGGCGGTCTATGCAGGTGTAAGACCCCATACGGATTCCAAAGCTTCGTCCAAAGCGGCGGTGGAGCCTGCGGAACAAACCATACCTACATTCGGATCAACGGTTTTGAAGTATGGATCCTCAGGCCAGGATGTGTATGAACTGCAGGGGCGCCTGAAATTTTTGGGCTTTTATAACGGAAAGATTGACGGACAATACGGATGGAGCACGTTGAAATCCGTCAAATGGTTCCAGTCCGAATTCGGGATGAAGGTGGACGGAACGGTCGGAGCCAAAACCAAGCTGAAGCTGTACAATGCCACCAAGAATTGGCAGCCATCCGCAGCTGAGTCCGGAAACGCCGCCAACAAACAACCGAGCACAAGCGGCAATCAGAAAAACACAAGCGAGCCGATGGCCTCGGCCAACACGATGGGCCTGTCCGAAAACGATCTGAAAATTATGGCTAATGCGGTGTACGGCGAATCCCGCGGTGAACCGTTTGAAGGACAGGTTGCCGTGGCGGCGGTCATTCTGAACCGTGTCAAATCGCCAAGCTTCCCGAATACGCCCCATGGCGTTATATTTCAGCCGGGCGCATTTACCGCGGTAGCCGACGGACAAATTTATCTCACGCCGAACGAAACGGCCCGCAAAGCGGTGCAGCAGGCGTTAAACGGCTGGGATCCGACCGGCGGATGCCTGTACTACTTTAACCCGAAAACAGCCACTTCGAAGTGGATCTGGTCCCGGCCTCAAGTCTTGACGATCGGGCAGCATATTTTCTGCATGTAAAAGGATTGAACGTGAGTTTGGCACCGTAACTTCGTTCGATCCTTGAAGCAGATTGCGCATGAGGGAAAACAGCAACCGGAGGGTTTGTCTTCGGTTGCTTCTTCACTTTCCAATGGTATAGAATGGAACTTAATCAAAAGCGTGACGCTTTATAAATTCATGGCTAAAGGAGTTTTGGACCTTGAATACAACTGCTTTTCAACATGGAAACGCCAAGCGGATCCGGATTCACGTTCTGCCGACGAAACGCTTTAAGACGTTTGCAATATCGCTCTACGCAGGCATCCCGCTTGCAGAGGACACCGTAACCCCTACGGCCTTGACTCCTTTTGTACTCCGCCGGGGTACCGTTACATATCCGGAGACCCGCCAGTTCCGCGAGCAGCTGGAGCAAATGTACGGGGCCGGCTTCGGTTTTGATGTGTATAAAAGAGGCAACTACCAGATGGTGCACTTCCGGATGGACACAATTAATGATTCGTTCGTAAAAAGCCAGGATAGCCTGCTCGCATCCTCATTCGCTTTTCTCGGCGAAGTGGTGACGCGTCCCGTTTTGGAGGGCGGCCGTTTCCGCAGTTCTTACGTTCAGGCGGAGAAGGAGAACGTCCGCAAGAAGCTGGAATCCATCGTCAATGATAAGATCCGCTACGCCTCCGAGCGCTGCATCGAGGAGATGTGCCGCAACGAGCCTTACCGTCTTCACGCGCTCGGACAGCGTCAGGACCTGGAGAAAATTACGCCGGAGAGCCTGCACGACGGGTACCGCAAATGGCTGAGCGAAGCCAGCATGGACCTGTATGTGGTCGGGGACACGACGCTCGAGGAAGTGGAGAAGCTCGTCAACGCGCACTTTGATCTCGGTTCTGAACCGGGTATTACGTACAAGACCGAGACGCCGGTGCGCCAGTCGGGCGAGCCTCGTACCGTAGTGGAGAAAATGGAAGTGAGTCAGGGCAAGCTGAATCTGGGGCTGCGCACTTCCATCACTTATGGGGATGATCATTATGCGGCAGCATTGATGTACAACGGCATTTTGGGCGGATATCCGCATTCCAAGCTGTTCATGAACGTAAGGGAAAAGGCTAGCCTCGCCTATTATTGCTCTTCCCGTTATGACGGGCACAAGGGGATCGGAACGATCCAGTCCGGCATTGAAGTGCAGAACTATGAAAAAGCGCTCGACATTATCAAGCGCCAGCTCGAGGAAATGCGCTCCGGCCGCATTACCGATCTGGAAATGTCGCAGACGAAGGCGATGATCCGGAATCTGCTTCTTGAAATTGAAGATTCGGCTTTTGAAATGATCGCTTACGACTTCAACCGTCAATTCTCCGGCAAAGACCGGTCAAGAGAAGAGCTGCTGCAGCAGGTGGAAGATATTCAAGTCGCGGATGTTCAGGCGGCCGCGTCGACTTTTGATTTGGATACGATTTATTTTCTGAAGGGTCAGAAGGAGGAATAGCCGGTGGAAAAACTTCAGTACGACAATTTGCAGGAGACTCTCTATTATGAAGTGATGGATAACGGCCTTCATGTCTACGTGCTTCCGAAGCCGGGTTTCCAGAAAACCTATGCGACGTTTGCCACTAAATACGGTTCTGTCGACAACCACTTCCGGGTGGAGGGACAGGACGAAATATCGGTTCCGGACGGGATCGCCCATTTCCTGGAGCATAAAATGTTCGAGGAGCCGGAAGGCGACATTTTCGCCACATTTGCCTCCCATGGCGCATCCGCCAACGCATTTACAAGCTTCGACCAAACCGTGTACCTGTTTTCAGCAACCGAGCACATTCCCGAGAATCTGGAGACGCTCGTAAACTTTGTGCAAAATCCTTATTTCACCGACCAGAACGTCGACAAAGAAAAGGGGATTATCGGGCAGGAAATCAACATGTACCAGGATAACGCCGACTGGCGCGTCTATTTTGGCCTAATCGAAGCGATGTATAAAATCCATCCGGTGCATATCGATATTGCCGGTACGGTGGAATCCATCAGCACGATTACGAAGGAGACGCTGTACACCTGCTATAACGCCTTTTATCATCCGAGCAACATGCTGCTGTTCGTCGTCGGCGGAGTAAAGCCGGAAGAAGTGTTCGACCTCGTCCGCGCCAACCAGGCGAAGAAAGATTATCCGCCTCAAGGCAAAATCGAGCGTATTTTTGAGCCGGAGACGGTCGGTGTCGCGGAAAAACGCCGGGTTAACAAGCTGCAGGTGTCCATGCCGAAATGCTTGTTCGGTTTTAAGGAAAAAGAAGTGGGGCTGACCGGCAAGGAGCTGCTGAAGCGCGACCTGACAACAAAGCTCATGCTTGATTTGCTGTTCGGGTCAAGTACGGAGCTGTACCAAAAGCTGTACGACGAGGACCTGATCTCCGACAGCTTCTCGCATGAATACAGCAGTTCTCCGCAGTATGCCTTTTCGGCCGCGGGCGGAGACACCCGTGATCCCGACCAGCTTCTTGCCCGGATCCGCGAAGAGGTTGACGGCATTCTGGCATCCGGCTTCAAGGAAGAAGATTTCGAGCGCGCCCGCAAGAAAAAAATCGGCGGATACCTGCGCATGCTGAATTCTCCGGAAAATATCGCGCATGAATTCACCCGCTACCAGTTCCGCGGCGGCGACTTCTTCAGCGTGATTCAGCTGTATGAGTCCATTACGCTCAGCGATGTGAACAACCGCCTGAAAGAGCATGTGGACTGGGATCAGCTGGCGGTATCGGTCGTGGTGAATCCTTAATGCAGCATAGGGGAGAGGAGAGCCTGCACAAGCCGATCGGAGAGACGACGGTGCTCGTCACCGGGGCGAGCCGCGGCATCGGTGCCGCCATCGCCGAGCGTTTTGCAGCGGTAGGGATGAACGTGGTGATCCACTACGGATCATCGCACGAAGCCGCCAATGACGTGGCCCGGCGCTGCATGCAGTCCGGAGCCAGGGTCATGACGGTCTCCGCCGATCTGCGGGATAAAGACCAGATTCTGCGCATGCGCGACAAGCTGGACACCCACGGTTTGCTGCCGGACATTTTGGTGAACAATGCGGGCGTCTCTCACTACGGCCTTCTTTCGGACGTGACCGAAGAAGAATGGGACGAAGTGATGTCCGTTAATTTAAAAGGCATGTTTCTGTGTACACAAGCTTTTATGCCCTATATGATTTCCCAGCGAAGCGGCCGCATTATCAACATATCCTCCGTCTGGGGGATTTCGGGCGCTTCCTGCGAAGTGCTGTATTCGACCACCAAAGGCGGTATTAACGCTTTTACCAAAGCGCTTGCCAAAGAGCTTGGCCCTTCTGGCGTCACGGTGAACGCGGTAGCTCCGGGCGCGGTGGATACCGAAATGCTGAACCATTTGGACGACGAGGAAAAACGGATGCTCGAGGATGAAATTCCGGCCGGACGGCTGGCCAGACCCGACGAAATTTCGTCCCTCGTTTATTTTCTCGCGCTGCCTGAATCCGGCTACATCAACGGTCAGGTAATAAGCCCCAACGGTGGATGGATTACCTGAGCCGCCAGGACGCTCTTCCCTGCATAGGCGCTCCCCAAACAGGTTATATTACAACTGTTGATTTCAAATCTCATGCGCCACAGCAAAGGGAGGACTTATCAATATGTCAACAGTAGTAAAGAACTTTGATGCCTGGAAAAAGTTTCTTGGGGAACGCGTCGCACAAGCCGAAAAAATGGGGATGAGCGAAGACACCATCGCCAAGCTGGCTTACGAGATCGGTGATTTTCTCGATGAGAAAGTCGATCCGGCCAACGCTTCCAACCGTGCGCTGAAGGAGCTGTGGGAAGTGGGCAACCGTGAAGAGCGCCAGACGATTGCCCGGCTGATGGTTAAATTAGCCAAGAAAAACGCTTAACTTTAGGAAAAAGCCCCCATTTGGGGGCTTTTCTCTAATGTTTACAGAGTTGACCTTGTTTTTCATATGTATTTTATATATCATTAACGTGACCCATGAAATAAAGGCGATTTTTTGGAAGCCTCACCCGAAAGGGCTGCAGGTTTATTTTATTGGAAAACATGGGAAAAGGTCAGATGGGGTGTCGAAGTGGAAGCGAAACAATGGTACATGGAGTATAAGATACATAAGAACCGTCCGGGTCTGCTCGGGGATATTGCATCCTTGCTCGGTATGCTGGAGGTTAACATATTGACAATTAACGGGGTTGAAGGCAAAACGCGGGGAATGCTGCTGGAAACCAATGATGACGAGAAGATCCAATTGATGGGTGCCATGCTGAAAAAGGTCGACAGCATAACGGTCTCCGCGCTGCGGACGCCGAAGCTTGTCGATATTTTGGCTGTGCGCCACGGCCGGTACATCGACCGCGATTCCGATGACCGGAAAACATTCCGTTTTACGCGTGACGAACTTGGGTTACTGGTTGACTTTTTGGGTGAAATATTTAAGAAGGAAGGAAATCAGGTGATCGGCCTTCGGGGGATGCCCCGCGTAGGCAAAACCGAGTCCATCATCGCGGGCAGCGTGTGCGCCATGAAGCGCTGGACGTTCGTATCCTCGACACTGCTGCGGCAGACGGTCCGAAGTCAGCTCTCTGAAGACGAAATGAACCGGAACAACGTGTTTATTATCGACGGAATCGTCAGCACGATCCGTTCCAACGAACGCCACTACAACCTGCTGCAGGATATCATGAACATGCCGAGCACGAAAGTGATCGAGCATCCCGATGTGTTCGTGCAGGAGTCCGAGTATACGTACGATCATTTCGATATTATTATCGAGCTGCGCAACAATCCGAATGAAGAAATTATTTATGACACTTTCACAAGCACATACAACGACGATCTGTAAGTAATTTGATGAGGAGGTGATGGTGTTGTCTGAACTGGGTCAACAGTTAAGAGAAGCCAGACTGCAGAAGGGCATGAGCCTGGACGACGTGCAGGAAATGACAAAAATCCGCAAAAGATACTTGGAAGCCATCGAAGCAGGGGATTACAAGGTGCTCCCCGGCAGTTTTTATGTGAGGGCTTTTATTAAAACATATGCCGAAACCGTGGGACTCGATCCGGACGTTCTGCTCGAAGGCCACAAGAAGGAAGCTCCTCCGGAGCCGGAAGCGACGATGGAGCCCGTCATTCAGAAGCGGTCCAGCAGCCGCTCCTCGTCGCCTGAACGAAACGTGAAGTGGCTGTCGACCGTGCTGATGTGGACGTTCCCGATTCTGATCATTGTCGTTATTTATTTGTATGCGAACAATGCAAGTTCGACAAAGAAAGACAACAGCATCGATCCGGCCAAGGTAACGGAGCAGCAGGATCCGGCAACGGCGCAGAATCAGGATCCGCCCGCAACAACAACTACACCGCCGGACAATGCCACCAATTCGGGGGATGACGGCAAAAAGGACAATTCCGGTAATTCGGATACCACAACGACGGATAACACGAATACCGATAGCGGAAATACCGGGGGCCAAGACACAACCACACCGCCGGATCAAAATGGCACAGATCCTTCAGGCACTGGAACAGATACAACGGGAACCGGTACGGACTCGACGGATACGACGAACCAAGGCAATCAAGGCGTAACCGTCGCCCAAGACGGCAAGAAGGGCAAAACCACGATCTTTAAGGTTGCAGCAGCCCAGGGTACTCCGGTTCAGGTGGAAATCAAAGCGACTGGCAAGAGCTGGCTTGAAGTGTACAAAGGCGAAAATACTTCCGGCGAGAAGCTTTCCTTCGGTAATACGAAGGAGGGGGATACACTGACCTTTACGCTGGATTCTTCCGGTATATACATTAAATCGGGGTATTCTCCCGCAACGACGATTACGGTAGCAGGGCAGACGGTCGAAGACGGTAAATCGACTTCGCGCATTCTGCTGAAGCTGGACGACTCCGGTACGGGCGGTACTTCGACCGGTAATGATTCGTCGACAGGGGATTCCTCTGATGATTCGGATAGCAGCAACGGCTAAACGGCGGGACAGGCTCCGCTGAATAATGCCATACACTCCAGGGGACAATAGATCTAGCTTTAAGTCCTTCTTATTCCGGATAGAAATGAGGTGTATGGTTATGACAGTCAGCTGGATTACCACGATTGTGGGGATTATCGTCAGCCTGCTCGGTTATTACCTCACTCCCAGCGCTTGGGGGTACGGCATTCTTGGATTTGGACTGGCATGGATCGTATTGGGCATTTTGGATATGTTCCGCCAGCCAACCCGTGACCGCAGCCGATCGTAAAATAAGAACGAGACATTCCCGGAACCACGAGCCGGCGAATGTCTTTTTTTTTTGAAGTCCGCGTTCATTGCTTGTAGGCTTCTGCTAATCGCGTCCTGTCTTCTGCCTAAGCCGTGCCTAAGCAGTGCCGAACACCGTGAGATAATATGCGTGAACGGAAGGAACGCTGTTTAGGATTAGACTTGTCCCGGTTAATTTCATATAATATGACATGAAAAGGAACTGAAAGGGCGTGTAATGATGAGTTCGGAAAATTCGTTTGATATTGTTTCCAAATTGGACTTCCAGGAAATGATCAACGCGATCAACCAAACGGAGCGGGAAATCGAAACCCGTTTTGATTTTAAAAGGGAGCAAGAGCAGCCTGAAGCTGGAGAAGGAGACGCTGGTCATTACCTCCGATGACGAGTATAAGCTCAATGCGGTGATTGACATTTTGCAGTCCAAAATGATCAAGCGCGGTTTGTCGCTCAAAAACGTGGATTACGGCAAGGTCGAGCCAGCTTCGATGGGAACCGTCCGCCAGCGGATCACCCTGAAGCAGGGTATCGATCAGGACAACGCCAAGAAAATCAACGTGCTGATCCGGGACTCCAAGCTGAAGGTCAAAAGTCAAATCCAAGGCGATCAGATCCGGGTGACGGGGAAGAGCAAAAACGATCTGCAGGCGGTCATGCAGCTGCTCCGCAAGGCGGATCTGCCGCTGGACCTGCAGTTTACGAATCTGAAGTAATGCGGGCGTATACCGCACGGCAAACGGGCGGGAAGAGGAGCTTACTCCTCTTTTGACAGTGTATAAATTGATATATTATACTGTAACTTGTCCCGCTGTCTTGGCAGGGTTGCCGGCCTGCCGCAAGCTATGCCTGCTGCCCCCAAGTAGAGGATTCATACATAATGGATGGTCTGGGTGCATTATTATTCATTTTCGGCCTGCCGTGCATGTGAATGTCGTTTCTTAGTTTGATTTATCCGGGGAGGGTTTACAGTGAATCTGCCCAACCGTATTACCATTTCAAGAATCTGTTTGATTCCGGTCATGATGGTGTTTCTTCTGGTCGACTTCAAGTTCTATCCGGAACCGATTACCTGGAATTCATTCGAGCTGCCGTACAATCAGCTGATCGCTGTAATTATTTTTATTCTGGCAGCAAGCACAGACGGTATAGACGGTTATTTGGCGCGCAAAAACAACTTGGTTACAAATCTCGGAAAACTGCTGGACCCGCTGGCCGACAAGCTGCTTATTACGGCGGTGCTGGTTTCGCTTGTCGAAATGGGGAAATGCGACTCCTGGATCGCTGTGGTTATTATCAGCCGCGAATTTGCCGTTACCGGCCTGCGCCAGATTGCGCTGCTTGACGGGGCTGTCGTGGCGGCCAGCAAATGGGGCAAAGTGAAGACAGTCATTCAGATTATCGCCATCGTGGCGATTCTGATCAACAACTTCCCGTTCGAGATGATCGGCCTGCCGTTCGACGATATTGCCATCTGGGCAGCGGCTTTGATCACGATATACTCGGGGATCGATTATTTTGTCAAAAACAAAAAACTGCTTCAGCTTTCCAATGTGTAAGGCAATAGGGATATCCTATTGCTTTTTCTTTCCACCAAACGCTGTGGTACGGATAGGCTAAAAACGTGTAAAGTGTTCAATATAGGTATATCCATTCTACTTTACGATAACAGGGAGGCCAATCAAGGATGAAAGCAGAAATCATTGCAGTCGGTACGGAGCTGCTGCTTGGACAAATCGTGAATACCAACGCGCAGTACTTGTCGCAGGAGCTTGCGGCAATGGGAATAGACGTCTACTACCAGACGGTCGTCGGCGATAACGCCTCGCGGCTTCAGGGTGCCATTGAGCTTGCTTCGCAGCGCGCGGATATCCTGATCCTGACCGGAGGCATCGGCCCGACCCAGGACGACCTTACCAAGGATGCCCTGGCGGCGCATGTCGGCCGCTCCCTGCACATTGACCGGCTGGCGATGGATCAAATCGAAAGATTCTTCGCAGGGCGGGGGATCAACATGACGGAGAACAACCGCCGTCAGGCGCTCGTCATCGACGGCAGCACGCCGCTTCCGAATGAAACGGGATTGGCCGTCGGACTCGCGCTTGCCCAAGAGGATAACTTCTACATCGTTCTGCCTGGTCCTCCAAAAGAGATGAAGCCGATGTTCGACCAGCAGGCGAAGCCGTGGCTCCTTCAACACGCCCTGACCGACGAAATGCCGATTTACTCCAAAATGCTCAAGTTTGCCGGCATCGGCGAATCGCTGCTGGAGGATCGGCTTCTGGACCTGATCGACGGGCAGACCGATCCAACGATCGCTCCTTATGCGAAGGAGGGTGAAGTGACCGTACGCATCTCCACCAAAGCGCCTACAGAGCAGGAAGCCATGGAGAAACTGAATGCGATGCAGGGGCAAATTCAAAGCCGGCTCGCAGACCATATGTACGCCAGCATGGACGTGCCGATCGAACGGATCATCGTTGACATGATGGCGGACCGCGGGATTACGCTGAGCGCCGCTGAGAGCTGCACAGGAGGCATGCTGATGGAGAGCATCACGTCCATTCCGGGCAGCGCCACCATGTTCGTGGGAGGGATCGTCTGCTATTCCAACGAGATGAAGGAGAAGCTGCTGCATGTCCCGCATGCGCTGCTGGAGGGAGACGATGCACCGGGAGCAGTGAGCGCCGAAGTGGCAGAGGTGCTTGCCGAGAACGTCCGGATGATCACGGACAGCGACTTCGGCTTATCCGTCACGGGTGTAGCGGGTCCGGGGTATTCCGAACGCAAACCGGTCGGCCTCGTGTACGTCGGGATCGCCCAGCGCGGACAGAAGACCGAAGTGTTTGAGCTGAAGCTGAACGGCAACCGCGAAACGATCCGGGTCCGCTCGGTCAAAACGCTGCTGTACCGGTTGTGGCAAAGACTGGTATCTACCGATCCGGCCACCGGGGAGTCCAAGGATCAGGTTTGAAGTTGTGCAGCCGCCCGCCAGGCGGTATAATATAACCATACGGAAGAACCGTGCAAAAATAAGTTTGCCGCGGTTCTTTTTCTTATGGTTGGAGTAGGGGTGGAAGCCTGTTCCAGTTCGGACTCTTGCATCCGATCATCATAGAAGAACAAACGCCCACCGTGGTCCCCCATATTTTGCGGACTTTCCTTGCGGCGGTTGGTTTAAGGTACGGCGGCATGATGATGAGAGGAGAATGCCCGGCAAAAAAAACGAATGTATGTTCGAAAAAATGCTTGGCAAACGTTCCAAAACAAGGTATCATAATAGTATAAACGGTGAAGGATGTGAGTTTATTGTCAGATCGTCGTGCTGCGCTTGAAATGGCGCTTCGTCAAATAGAGAAACAATTCGGTAAAGGTTCGATCATGAAACTCGGTGAGTCGACACATATGCAGGTGGAAGTTGTTCCCAGCGGCTCCCTGGCTCTAGATATAGCACTTGGTATTGGCGGACTTCCAAGAGGCCGCGTTGTTGAAGTATATGGACCGGAATCTTCCGGTAAGACGACGGTGGCCCTCCATGCCATCGCTGAAGTACAGAAAGTCGGTGGACAAGCTGCTTTCATCGATGCGGAGCATGCGCTTGATCCGTCGTATGCCAACAAGCTTGGCGTCAACATTGACGAGCTGCTGCTGTCTCAACCGGACACCGGTGAGCAGGCGTTGGAAATTGCGGAAGCCCTCGTACGCAGCGGCGCCGTTGATATTATCGTCGTGGACTCGGTTGCCGCGCTCGTACCGAAAGCGGAAATCGAAGGTGAAATGGGTGATTCCCACGTAGGTCTGCAGGCTCGTCTGATGTCCCAGGCACTGCGTAAGCTGTCCGGTGCGATTGCGAAGTCGAAGACGATTGCGATCTTTATCAACCAGCTTCGTGAGAAAGTCGGCGTCATGTTCGGTAACCCGGAGACGACCCCCGGTGGCCGTGCGCTGAAGTTCTATTCTTCCGTTCGTCTGGATGTACGCCGTATTGAGAGCATCAAGATGGGCAATGATGTAGTGGGTAACCGGACGCGGATCAAGGTCGTCAAGAACAAGGTGGCTCCTCCGTTCAAGCAGGCGGAGATCGACATCATGTACGGCGAAGGCATTTCCAAGGAAGGCAGTATTATCGATATCGGTACGGAATTGGATATCGTCAATAAGAGCGGTGCCTGGTACTCCTATGAAGGCGAGCGCCTAGGTCAGGGCCGCGAGAATGCGAAGCAGTTCCTGAAAGAAAATCAGCCTATTTCGGAAGCGATCGAGAACAAGATCCGTGAGGCAAGCAATTTGACGACGACGGTGAGCGCGCCGACCGCAGAGGAAGCGGCGGCCGAGGAACGCGAAGAGCAGGAATTGTTAGAGCTGGAATAGGGTTATCGTTTGAAATCGTATTCTGTGAATGAATTGAGACTATAATGAGGACGCTCGGTGATAACCTGTCACTGGGCGTCTTTTCTCATATAGAGAGTACGTTAAGAATGCGGTTCAGTTATACGACTTACATTGAACACGTGATGGGGTGTGAGAGAGATGCGAAAAGGAAATAGCCATGAACATCAGGAAGGGCGAGGGATTCATGGAGAGCAGGGAATCCATGAAGAACAGGGAATTCATGAAGGACTGGCCGGGTTCCCGGACAATGAGACCCTTTGGATCACGGAGGTAGAGCGTCTGGCCAAGTCGAGAGGGCGCTATTTGATATCGTTCGGACCCTACACCCTGTCCGTCCACGAAGACGTCCTCGTGAAGTACCGGATGGTCAAGGGGAACGCTTTTACGAAGCAGGAGCTGGAGGAAATCGTCGTAGCGGATGAGCGGCAGCAGGCTTATGTCGAAGGCTTAAAGGCGTTGGAGCGGAAGCCGCGGACACGCAAGGAAATTGAAATGAAACTGCGGCAGAAAGGGATCGAAACGGGATCGATTGAGTATGCACTGAACCGGCTGGTGGAAGAAAGGCTGGTAGACGACGAAAGCTATGCCAGGCAGTGGGCGCAGCAGCGAATCAGGAACCACCGCAAAGGCAAAGCCTGGATCAGGCAGGAGCTTCAGCAGAAAGGCGTCGATAAGTCGATTATATCCGAGGCGCTGGCCGAAGTCAGTTCCGATCAGGAATTTGAGGCAGCCCTGGCAGCCGGGCGAAAGAAATGGAACCAGACGAAGGGCGAAGCCGCCGATCGCAAGCGCAAAACGGGGGCTTATTTGATGAGGCGGGGATACTCCGGAGAGCAGGTCCGGAAGGTCATCAATCAGCTGCTCAAGGAGGACGCGTATCCCGAGGATGAAGAGGAATATTTTTCATTCGACTGAGGAAGAAGTTGACACAATATGAAATGCCCTCTCTTGACAATATCTTTTCACAAATACTAAAATGAAGAGGAATCTATTCCTGTAAAAAGATCTTTTTTCCTTCCAAAAAAAGGTTTTTTAATGAAAGATTCTAATTTCTCTCCAATTCATATGAACTACCCCCGCCTTATCCCGCCTCTAGGGTAGCACGGGTTTTGTACAACCTTCCCATGGGGAAGTTGTGCAGATGGAAAATGATTGAAGTACGTATGATGAATTGAAATGAATGGACAACTGTAGAAGATCCCAAGGAATACCTTGGAGGAACCAACGAGGAGGTGAACTGAATGCCTATATGGCTATGGGTCGTTCTCGTTGTTGCCGCATTGTTCTTGGGGTTCGTGATTGGATATTTTATTCGCAAATCTCTTGCAGAGGCTAAAATTTCTAGTGCTGAAGAAGCTGCTGTACAAATCGTGGAAAACGCGCGTAAGGAAGCAGAAGCACTGAAGAAGGAAACGGTACTGGAGGCTAAAGACGAAGTACACAGAATCCGGACCGAAGCTGAAAAAGACACTCGTGAGCGTCGAAATGAAATTCAACGGCAGGAAAGACGATTGTTGCAAAAAGAAGAGTCGCTGGATAAAAAAATTGAATCGCTTGAACGTAAAGAAGAGCAAGTGGCCAACAAGGAGAAACGCATCGAAGAGACTCAACAGCAGATCGATTTGATTTACAAGAGCCAGGTCACGGAGCTGGAACGTATTTCCAGTTTGACCATGGAAGACGCACGAAGCATTATTTTGAGCAATGTAGAGCAGGAAGTTCGCCATGAAACCGCTCAAATGATTAAAGATATTGAGCAGCAGGCGAAAGAAGAAGCTGACAAGAAATCCCGTGAAATCGTAACGCTCGCCATCCAGCGCTGCGCTGCAGATCATGTGGCGGAGACCACCGTATCTGTGGTGACGCTGCCGAATGAAGAGATGAAGGGACGGATTATCGGGCGTGAAGGCCGGAACATCCGTGCACTGGAAACTCTGACCGGTATTGACCTCATTATTGATGATACGCCTGAAGCTGTAATTTTGTCGGGATTTGATCCGATCCGCCGGGAAATTGCCCGGACCGCTTTGGAGAAATTGGTAGCAGACGGACGCATTCATCCCGCTCGGATTGAAGAGATGGTGGAGAAATCCCGTAAAGAGGTTGATGAGCGGATTCGCGAGTATGGCGAACAAGCGACATTCGAAGTGGGTGTACATGGTTTGCATCCGGATTTGATCAAAATTTTGGGACGGCTCAAATTCCGCACCAGTTATGGTCAGAACGTGCTGAAGCATTCCATGGAAGTGGCTTATCTGTCCGGTCTGATGGCCGGAGAGCTCGGCGAGGATATCGTATTGGCCAAGCGTGCAGGCTTGCTGCACGACATCGGTAAAGCGCTGGATCATGAAGTGGAAGGCTCACATGTTGAAATCGGCGTGGAGCTGGCCAAGAAATACAAGGAACATCCGGTGGTTATCAACAGTATCGCATCCCACCATGGCGATGTAGAGGCAACTTCGGTCATCGCGATGCTGGTTGGCGCAGCCGACGCCTTGTCAGCTGCTAGACCGGGAGCGCGCCGCGAAACGCTCGAAACGTATATCAAGCGTTTGGAGAAGCTGGAGGAAATCTCCGAATCGTTCGAAGGCGTCGAGAAATCGTTCGCGATTCAGGCAGGACGCGAGGTCCGCGTTATGGTACAGCCTGAGAAGATCGATGATGCCGAAGCATTCCGGCTGGCTCGGGATATTACGAAGACGATTGAGAATGAACTGGATTATCCGGGGCATATCAAAGTGACGGTCATCCGCGAGACTCGCGCGGTTGAATACGCGAAATAATGTAAATGATGAAAAGTGGCCGCTTTGGGGGCCACTTTTCATATTTGTTCATCCTAAGGGGGAGACCAACATTAACGTATTATTTATTGGAGATATCGTGGGCAGTGTAGGCAGAAAGGCGCTTAAAGCGACGCTGCCGTCGTTAAAAACGAAGTATAACCCTCACATCATCATTGCGAACGGCGAAAATGCCGCTTCCGGCAGAGGGATCACGCAGTCGATTGCCAAAGACTTTTTCGATTGGGGTGTCCATGGGATTACGCTGGGCAACCATACGTGGGATAACAAGGAGATTTTTGACTTTATCGACGACGAGCCGCGCATGGTGAGACCGGCCAATTTTCCGCCGGGGACGCCGGGATTGGGGCATACGATCATTAAAGCGAACGGCAAAGAACTGGCCATCGTCAATTTGCAGGGACGTACGTTTCTGCCGGCCATTGACTGTCCGTTTCGGGCCAGCGACGAGATTGTCGACCAGCTCCGCAAGAAGCACAAGCATATTCTTGTTGATTTTCATGCCGAAGCCACATCCGAGAAAATTGCCATGGGGTGGCATCTGGACGGCCGTGCTTCGATCGTCGTAGGAACACATACCCACGTGCAGAGCAATGATGATACTATTTTACCGAATGGAACGGCCTATCTCACGGATGCTGGCATGGTCGGTCCTAGAGAAGGTATTTTAGGCATGGAACGCGATGCGGTTCTCCGCAAATTCAAAACACAGCTGCCGGTCCGGTTCCAGGTCGACAACGGAAAATGGCACTTCCACGGCGTATTTGTCCAGCTGGACGATGCAACCGGCAAGGCGCTGAAAATGGAAAAAATTCGGATTCTCGAAGACGATTGGATCATGGATTGACCGAGTTTTCCTCTGAGACTATTGGCGGATTTATGGCTGAAAAATTGTCAGAAAGAAGGAATTATTTCCGGACTCCCGAATAACATCTAGTATGTGGAAGCTTATCATCATTCCCAGGGGAGGTACTTACCATGGAAGTATTAAAAGTTTCAGCAAAGTCCAATCCAAATTCTGTTGCCGGTGCTCTGGCAGGTGTGCTTCGTGAACGCGGGGCGGCTGAACTGCAAGCCATCGGAGCAGGCGCACTCAATCAAGCGATTAAAGCGGTAGCCATTGCCCGGGGATTTGTAGCACCCAGCGGAGTAGACTTGATTTGTATTCCAGCCTTTACGGATATCGTTATTGACGGGGAAGACCGAACGGCAATCAAGCTGATCGTAGAGCCCAGATAAGGGAAATGGCAGGATATGCCATCATTTGATGAAACCTGTTTATTGATATAAGCTGAATGAAGCCGGATTAGAGGTGCTCGGCGAGTACCCGGACTTTGATTCAGTTTATATGGGATAGACAGGTTTTTTTGCTTGCGTACCGCGGAAAGGAGAGGCATAAGCATGACAATTCCAGTGGTGGATTATCATTGTGACGTATTAAGTAAAATGGTGAAGGATAAAAGCATCTCCTTTGCGGACGATCCGATGCTGGATGTGACCTACAAGCGTCTGCAGGAAGGAGGGGTGGCGCTGCAAACCTTCGCTATCTTTTTGTCCGAGGAACGGGGGATTCCCCGCTTTGAGCATATATTGGATCAGATCGACGTGTTTACCTCTCGAGTAGTTCCCGTGCAGGAAGGCGTCCGGTGGATGAAATGGAGAGAAGACGCAGCCTCGCTGGAGCATGCCGTGAAGGCGGCGGAGCAGCACCCGCCTCAAAGCCACGCCCTTCAGCCGTGGGGGCTTCTGTCCGTGGAGGGCGCCGACGGATTCGAGGGAAGCTTGTTTTATGTCAAAGTCTGCTATGACCTGGGCGTGAGGTTCCTTGGGATTACGTGGAACCATGCGAACTGGGCTGCCGACGGCGTTATGGAGAAGCGCAAGGGAGGCTTTACCGAAAAAGGGAAACAGCTGATTGAGCTGTGCAACGAAACCGGTTTGCTGCTGGACGTATCCCATTTATCGGAAGCCGGGTTTTGGGAGCTTGCCGAACGATCGAAACGGCCGTTTATCGCTTCCCACTCCAACGCAAAGACGGTGTGCCCGCATCCCCGCAATTTGAACGATGAGCAGATTCGGGCGATCGCAGCGATGGACGGGCGCATCGGAATTACGTTTGTGCCGTATTTTGTGAAAGAAGGTCCAGGGCCGGTCGTTCCTGCAGATGTTCTTCCCCATATTGAGCGGATGTGCGAGCAGGGGGCGGGTAACATGCTCATGTTCGGCTCCGATTTTGACGGGATCGAAACATGGATTCAGGATCTGGAGCATCCCGGACGCTATCCGGCGTTTATCGATCTGCTGCTTGCCCGCTATCCGGAGGATCTGGTCAAAGGATGGGTATCGGGCAATGCGCTCTCTTTTCTGAGCAGGCATCTTCCGGCTAAACCGGTTTGATTCGAGTGGAATTAAACCATGTTTTGGCAATACGGAGCAGACATTTTGACAATCTTGTAGCAGAATGGCAGGAAATGCATGAAAGTTGGAATGAAAGCGGTGACGTCTTTTTCTTTTTTGGGTAAAAGGATGTATAATGAGTCTGGCCTGTACAGAACATAGAGAAAATTTAAGGAGTGATCCACGTGAGTAAAACTGTACCTGTAGGCGTGTCCGCACGACATATCCATCTTACCCAAGAACATATTGAAGCTTTGTTTGGTCAAGGCTATCAGCTGACCGAATTTAAACCGCTATCCCAACCCGGACAATTCGCCGCCAATGAAACGGTGGCCGTTATCGGTCCGAAGGGTCAATTTGATAAGGTTAGAATTTTAGGGCCTGCCCGTTCGGCAAGCCAGCTGGAAATTTCCCGTACGGATTCTTTCGCCATCGGCGTGAAAGCTCCGGTCCGCGAGTCCGGAAATATTGAAGGAACCCCAGGCATCAAGGTAAAAGGCCCGCAAGGCGAGATCGAACTGGAGAAGGGCGCGATTGTTGCTGCTCGTCATATCCATTTTCACACGAGCGACGCGGAAGGCTGGGGCATTGCCGACAAGCAGCATCTGAAAGTGCGCATCGGCGGCGAGCGCGGACTGGTGTTTGAAAATGTCATCGCGCGCGTATCCGATTCGTTTGCGCTCGACATGCATATCGACACGGACGAGGCCAACGCAGCTGGCGCCAAAACCGGAGATACGGCTGAAATCATTGACTAACAACGACATACCTGGCCGGCAGGCCTATAGAACGGGGGAGCTATCCTCCGTTTTTTTGTTGTTTAACCAGTGGCGTGATGCACGAAAGATGTCTTTTGATTCAACGATTCGGCTATGCTTATACATAGATGGAAGTCCGGGCAATCAGTAGATATGCCATTAGGTTCATGCTATAATTTATTAGAATGTCGTTTAACAGGGGTTCCCTGGATTAAAGGAGTGGTCAACAGCATGGCGAAGGAAACGAAGGATTACTCCAAATATTTTGATTTCTCCGATGCCAAAGTTCTGTCAGAGGACGAATTCGGAAAGAAGATCCGGATCAAGGGCCGTGAGATTCATATTATTTCGGAGCCTAACCATAGACAAAGCAAGAAACGGCGCAAGGAAGACGTTCAAGTGCTGTATGAGAACGCGGTGCCGGAAGAGCTTCAAGGGATTGGGGCAGGGAAGCATTATATCGTATACACGTTCGGCTGCCAGATGAACGAGCATGACTCCGAGACGATCAAGGGCATGCTGGAGATGATGGGCTACACCGCTACCGAAGACCGCAAGGAAGCGGACATCATTCTGCTGAACACATGCGCCATCCGTGAGAATGCAGAAGACAAAGTGTTCGGCGAGCTCGGCCATCTCAAACACCTGAAGACGGAGAAGCCCGATATGCTGCTTGGCGTTTGCGGCTGTATGTCTCAGGAAGAAGGCGTCGTCAACCGGATTATGCAGAAGCACGGCTTCGTGGACATGATCTTCGGTACGCACAATATTCACCGGCTGCCGATGCTCATCAAGGAAGCGCTGTTCAGCAAAGAGATGGTTGTGGAAGTGTGGTCCAAGGAAGGCGACATCATTGAGAACCTGCCGAAGAAGCGTGAAGGACTGCGGGCGTGGGTCAACATTATGTACGGCTGCGACAAATTCTGTACATACTGTATCGTTCCGTTTACCCGGGGGAAAGAGCGCTCCCGCCGGCCGGAAGACGTGATCGCCGAGGTTCGCGATTTGGCGCGCCAGGGCTTCAAGGAGGTTACCCTTCTCGGCCAGAACGTGAACGCTTACGGAAAGGATTTTGACGATATCCGGTACACGTTTGCCGACCTGATGGATGATATCCGCAAAATCGATATCCCGCGCGTCCGGTTTACAACGTCACATCCGCGCGACTTCGACGATCATCTGGTGGAGGTCCTCGGCAAAGGGGGCAACCTCGTTGAGCATATCCATTTGCCGGTGCAGTCGGGAAACAACGAAATTCTCAAAATCATGGGCCGGAAGTACACCCGCGAAATTTACCTGGAGCTGGTTCGGAAGCTGAAGGCAACCGTGCCAGGATTGGTGCTGACGACCGACATCATCGTCGGCTTCCCGGGCGAAACCGAAGAGCAGTTCGAGGATACGCTGAGCCTGGTGCGCGAAGTCGGTTTTGACTCGGCGTACACCTTTATTTATTCTCCTCGGGAAGGTACGCCGGCGGCTGTCATGGAAGACAATGTGTCCATGGAAGCGAAGAGCGAGCGCCTGCAGCGCCTGAACCGGACGATTGAGGAGTATAGCCGCAAGAGCCACGAAAATCTTCGCGGGCAGATTGTCGAGGTGCTGGTGGAAGGCGAGAGCAAAAACAACGCCTCCATCCTGGCGGGAAGAACGCGCACCAGCAAGCTCGTCCATTTTGAAGGCGGCAAGGAATTGATCGGCAGCTTCGTAAACGTCAAAATTACGGATGCGATGACGTGGTACATCAAAGGCGAAGTCGTGGATGTACCGCAGGCCGAGGTAGCAATAACTCAGTAAATTCCATAACAGAATAGGGGTATCGAACCGAGATGGAGAAGGGTCATATCAATAAATACGGCATGATGTCTTATGATACGAAGGATCTTGTGATCCGCGACGATATTATGTCCAAGGCCAAGGAACTGGCCGAACTGATTTCCGGAAGCGAAGAAGTACAGCAATTCCAGAAGGCGGAGGAGAAAATCCGCAATCATGAGCGCGTACAAAGCCTCATTGCCACCATCAAGAAGAAGCAGAAAGAGATCGTGGCCTTCGAATCCTTCCAAAATCAGGAAATGGTTGCCAAAATCGAGAAAGAAATCGAAGCGCTGCAGGATGAGATCGATGCGATTCCTCTCGTGAACGAATTTCAGCAAAGCCAAAGCGATATTAACTATTTGCTGCAGCTGGTCATTTCCGTCATCCATGATACGGTATCGGAAAAGGTCAACGTGGAAGCGGGAACGGAAGCGCCTCCTTCCAGCTGCGGCTAACCTTTACAAGGCTGCGGACGAGACGTCCGCGCCTTTTTTTCAAATGCAGATCGCATGGCTTTCGTGGTTTCGCTGAGTACCAGAATAACATCGGAGCGAAGGCCCCACGCCGCTGTGGGGTTATTTTTCGTCATCGGGAAACGAGGGGAATCAAGCCAGGCGGTAGGCTATTCAGCCGACTTATGGGATAGAGCAGACGAATTTGGTTAAACATGAACGTAAACAGTTATCGCTGACAACATAGAGAAACGAAGGCGCTCCTCCGGCAAAGGATGCTGGGGGCAGTACGCAAAAAATGACAGCATGGGGGAGACGACAATGAACGCATTGGAACTAATGGTGGCCCGGGGACAGGATTCGTTCTGGGCGTATCTCGGCTGCGAGCTGGTATCCGCAAGTAAGGAAGAAGTGGTCATTGCGCTCGATGCCAAGCAGCACCACACCAATTCCATGGGTATCATCCATGGGGGCGTGCTGACATCCTTGATGGACCAGGCGATGGGTATGGTGGCTACGGCGGCTAAAAATATCGACAGCTGCGTTACCACCGACATTAACGTGCACTTTATGAATGCGATGGTTCCGGGGAGATTAACGGTGACGGCCAAGGTGCTGCACGAAGCGGGCCGGTCTCTCGTCACCGAAGCAAAAATTAACGACAGTGAAGGCACTTTGGCTTGTATGGCGACGGCTACGTTTCGGGTAGTAAACCGCAAGTAGCGATTTAAGGGGGATCCTTGCTTTCTTGTGCAGGACCAAACAAACAGAACGCGGCTTACACAACATAAACAGAATGACTTGACTTTTTTTATCAATAGTTCATAATGAAAGTATCAAAAAGATGTTATGTGGTGATAAGATGACAGAAAATGAGAAAGCAAGCGGCAGACCGAAAGAGAAGACCGCCGAGGAGATGGGGTACTCCCCGAAGAAGTACCGCACGCCTGACGGTGTACCCGCGGACATCGTGATGTTTACGCTGACCAAGCGCGAGCGCAAGACCGTGACCAAAACGCTGCCGATCCGGGAGCTCAAGGTCATGTTAATCCGCCGGAAGTCGTGGCCGTTCGCGGGGATGTGGGCGCTGCCCGGAGGATTCTGCCAGGAAAGCGAATCGATTTACGACGCGGCGAAGCGTGAGCTCAAGGAAGAAACCGGCGTCGACGGTGGACACCTCGAGTATTTAGGCGTATACAGCAAGCCGGGAAGAGACCCGCGCGGCTGGATAATCAGCAACGCCTTCTTCGCCCTGGTGGAAGAATGGATGCTGGAGAGCAGACAGGCGGCGGACGATGCCGGCGAGGTTGGCCTGTTCGGCATTGATGAGGTGCTGAACGAGCTGGAGCTGGCCTTTGACCACCGGGAAATCATCCAGGATGCGTACCACCGGATTCAGCAGCAGATGCTGCATTCCACGATTGCGCGCCAATTTTTGCCCGAGCAGTTTACGTTAAGCGAGCTGTACCAGGTCATCCAGACCGTCGTTCCGGAATTCAGCGAGCCGAATTTTATCCGTAAAATTACGTCTACGCGCAGCCGGCAGGGGATCCTCGAAGAAGTACGCGACGAGAACGGAAAGCCGCTAAGCTCCAACCAGTATTCCCAGCGACCGGCACAACTGTACCGGTTCACCGATTACGTACCGCTGCTGTCCATTTATACCTAAGGGAGTGAAGGTAGATGAAAGCACTGATCGTTATCGATTTTACGAATGATTTTGTCGACGGAAGCCTGCCTGTAGGCCAGCCTGCGGTGGATATCGCGCCGGCGGTAGCCGCCATCACTAAAGACTTCATCGATCGCGGCGACTGGGTCGTCATGGCTGTGGATCTGCATGAGAAGGACGATGCTCATCATCCGGAGACGAAGCTGTTTCCTCCCCACAACCTTCGCGGCACGCGGGGAAGAGAACTGTACGGCCCGCTGGAGAAGGTATACAACGACCATCGCGATGCGATTTACTGGATGGACAAAACGCGGTACAGCGCTTTTTGCGGAACGGATCTCGAACTCAAATTGAGGGAGCGCGGCATCACCGAAGTGCATCTGATCGGGGTATGCACCGATATTTGCGTGCTGCACACCGCTGTAGAGGCGTACAATAAGGGCTTCGGCATTACGGTGTACGAAGACGCTGTAGCCAGCTTCAACCCGGATGGGCATACGTGGGCATTGCAGCATTTTAAAAACAGTTTGGGTGCGCAGGTTATCCAAGGAGCAGAGCAGTAAAGACGATGGCCCGGGACACCGGGCCTGCCTGATATGACAGGCGTACCAGCAAGGAGGAACTCGGGATGCAGACGATGGGTCTGGCCTTACACACGGATAAATACCAAATCAACATGATGTACGCGCATTGGGTGAACGGCTCGCACCGGCAGAAAGCGGTGTTCGAGGCTTACTTCCGCAAGCTTCCCTTCGGAAACGGGTATGCGGTTTTCGCCGGCTTGGAGCGTATCGTGCATTACATAGCCAATCTCCGGTTTACCGATGAGGATATTAAGTATCTATCCGAGCAGGAAGAGAATTACGATTCGGCGTTTTTGGAGGAATTAAAGCAGTTCCGGTTTTGCGGCACGCTGCATTCGATGAAGGAAGGCGCGCTCGTCTTTCCGAACGAACCGTTGGTCCGCGTGGAAGGCACCATTATGGAGGCCCAGCTGGTGGAAACGGCGCTGCTCAATTTCATGAACTTCCAGACGCTGATTGCCACGAAGGCGTCACGGATCAAGCAGGTCGCCGGCGATGATATTTTGCTCGAATTCGGCACGCGCCGGGCGCAGGAAGCCGATGCGGCGGTATGGGGGGCACGGGCCGCTTATGTGGCCGGTTTTCACGCAACCTCCAACATGCTCGCTGGAGAGAAATTCGGCATCCCGACAAAAGGAACGCATGCCCATTCATGGGTGCAGACCTTCGAAAGCGAACAGGCGGCGTTCGACGTTTATGCCAAGGTCATGCCGGATCAAGTGACGCTCCTCGTGGACACGTACGACACGCTCAAGAGCGGTGTGCCGCATGCGATCGAAACAGCCAAGAAGCTGGAGGCGATGGGCAAGAAGATGAACGCCATCCGCCTGGACAGCGGTGACCTGGCTTACTTGTCGATCAAAGCGCGCGAGATGCTCGATCAGGCTGGATTGAACTATGTGAAGATCGTGGCCTCGAATGACCTCGACGAGAACACCATTTTTAACCTGAAAGCGCAGGGGGCACGGATTGATACCTGGGGCGTAGGCACCCAGCTGATTACGGCTGCCGACCAGCCGGCGCTGGGCGGTGTTTATAAGCTGGTGGAACGCGAAATTAAGGGCGAGATGGTTCCGACGATCAAAATATCGGGCAATCCCGAAAAAGTATCGACGCCGGGCAAAAAGAACGTCTACCGGATCGTGGACCGGGTTAGCGGGAAAGCAACGGCGGATTACATCGCCTTCCCTGGCGAGGAGAAGCCGCATGACGGCCTCCGTCTAAAGCTGTTTAATCCGCAGCACCCGTATTTGCAGAAATATGTAAAAAACTACGATGCCATTGAAATGCTCACACCAGTGTTCGAGAACGGCCTGCTGGTGTACAAACTGCCGTCGCTGGATGAAATCCGGGAATACCACCGGGAGCAGATGGATTTATTTTGGCCGGAATACTTACGCAAGCTGAACCCGGAAATTTACCGCATCAATATCAGCGAGAAAGTATGGGACTTGAAGCAAAAGATGGTGGCCGAATATATGCAGCAGGATGAGTAGCTGCAGAAGCGAGCCGATGAGGGGGGACCAAGGGTCGCCCCTTTTTTTATATATGAGACTGTATTAGTCTCTGGAGACCGTCAGTCTTGCCGCTTAACCATTAACAATATCGAGACGGGTTCTTCTCGTGCGGATATTTAGGGTGGGAAGCAGGGCATTATTTCTCGGGAAAGCGCAGGATCAGGCATACTCCGATGCGCTTCCCGATCATTCGACAGTTGTCGATCGCACGATAGGTTGAAGACTGGCTTGACCATGCCAAGCTCCCAACATTTCATGCCATAAACTATTTGGCACTGGGAGGACAGGCCATCGGGTTGTGTCCTTGTATTTTGAAAGGGACTCTGCTGAGAGGTATAATATGGACAATCTTAAGGAGGGACGACGCATATGGAAAAGTTTCAGGCATTTATGGTCCGAAAAGACGAGAATGGCGGCTTCCGGAGCGGGATCGAAACGCTGACCGAGGGTCAGCTGCCGCCGGGTGATGTAACGATCCGCGTTCACTATTCGGGAGTGAATTACAAGGACGGATTGGCAAGCCTGCCCGATGGGAAGGTCGTCTCCAGGTATCCGATGGTGCCGGGCATTGACCTGGCTGGCGTAGTCACACATTCGGAGCACCCGGCGTTTAAGCCCGGTGACCAGGTGCTGTGCACGGGGTACGGTGTAGGGACCGACCACTTTGGAGGATTCAGCGAATACGCCCGCCTTAAAGGTGATTGGCTGGTACACCTTCCGGAGGGACTCAGTTTGCGAGAGGTTATGGGAATCGGGACAGCCGGGTTTACCGCCGCCTTGTCAGTGGACGCGTTGATCCGGAGCGGCCTCACGCCGGACAGCGGGGAGGTGCTGGTGACCGGAGCGACGGGCGGTGTCGGCAGCTTTGCCGTCAGCATATTGTCCCGGCTCGGATATCAAGTGACTGCCAGCACAGGCAAGCTGGAAGCCCAGAAGGATTGGCTCACAGGGCTCGGGGCGAGCGCCGTAGTCGGGAGGGAAGAGATTTCCGCCCCGGTTCAAGGCGTGCTGTCCAAGAGCCGCTGGGCCGGCGTGGTCGACCCTGTCGGAGGTCCACAGCTGGGGACGCTGCTGAAAAGCGTTAAATACGGCGGCGGCATCGCCCTTTCCGGATTGACCGGAGGAACGGCGTTCGACAGTACGGTTCATCCTTTTATCCTGCGCGGCATCAACCTGTTCGGGATCGATTCCGTGTTCTGTCCGATGGAAACCCGGAGCCGGGTCTGGAAGCTGCTCGGATCGGCGTGGAAGCCAGAGACTGCTTTATCCCAGGGATTAACCGAATGCGGATTGCGCGACCTTCCGGACGTCCTGGAGGCTATTCTGCGCGGAAAAGCTGTGGGGCGAACGCTGCTCCGCTTGGAATCTTTGTCCGAGTGAACCGCGCTGCATAAACCGTATGCTTTGATGGCATTCTAACCCTATATCAGCTTAGTGCCGCTACAATCGGCAACAGGAATCTGGAAGGGATGAACCATCATGAAGAAACGGGTAGCGGGAGTTCTGGCCGGTGTGCTGGTTACAGCCGCCATGGCCGGATGCGATTCGCATGAAGTCGTCAAAAAAGAAACGAAACTATATAATATGCAGTCTTATTCGGAGGGAAACCTTCGGGCGCAATCCCAAGGAAAAGGGCTGAACGGCAAGTTTCTGAAGGAGATGCAGATTCAGTTCGGGCATGAAGGGGTCCCTCTGACCCATGAGATGTACGCGGAGGACGGAAGAGGCAATATCAGTTATATGTACATGATCGCCGGCAATCCGCTGCAGTATATTACGCTGCATGTCTTTTCAAACGAAGCAGAGCGGGTCGAGCGGATTCATAACTGGTACGGTGACCAAAAATTGATCGATACGCCGCGGTCCCGGACGGTCATCTATAACTATTCTACCGCTTCGCTGATTTACACGTCTTCCGGCAAAGAGAAAGGCAAATACGACCCGCGAAGTGAAAAAGGTGTTTAATTCCCTGATCGACCGGATGAAATAATTCGGGGAATAACGAAATGCCGGCTCATCCGCGATGAGTCCGGTATTTTTTTGTTTGCGTTTCGTTTACCCGCAGTCTATTCCTTCTTGTAAATTTCCCGCATGACATGCCGGAGCTCCGGCACGATGATCTTTTCCAACGCCAGCTTGACGGCCCCTCTGGACCCCGGCATGGAAAAAACCGCGGTCTTGCCGACTGTTCCGGCGATGGCCCGGCTCAGAATCGCTGCCGCCCCGATATCCTCCGTATAGCTCAGGAAGCGGAATATTTCTCCAAAGCCGGGCATTTCCTTGTCCAGCAGGGAAGAGACCGCCTCGTACGTCGTGTCTCTCGGCGAAATGCCGGTTCCCCCAGTAAGCAGCAGAGCCTCGACATCCGGCCGCGCTGACGCTGCGTGCACTAGCTCGCGGATCCCCTCGTAATCGTCCGCCACGATGGTATAATCGGCAATCCGGTAGCCCGCTTTCTCCAGCAGGGAGATCATCAGCTGTCCGCCGGTATCGGTTTCTTTGGTCCGGGTATCCGAGACGGTCACGACCATGCAGGACACGGTCTCGGGTGCCTGGCTTCGATGCTCGTCCACTGACTTCATGTTCATACGTTATCAACTCCTACGATCTTTTCTGGCTATTTCACTAGGATAGTCTTTTCCAGAATGCCTTGCAAGCTGAAGGTGACAACGGCAGTGACTGAGCAGTGGAAAGCTGCAGAGGGAGGCAGGTGAGGGGAAACGGAGTGCCTTGCGGCAGTGCTGGGTGCTGTAGTACACTGTGCTAGTCATGCAAGGAAGGATAACGGAGGAGATATCATATGAGCCAAACGACGCCAATTTACATACTGTCCGGATTTCTCGGTAGCGGAAAAACGACATTACTGCAGCAGCTGATAGACCATTGGCAAGGAGAGGGATTGCTGCCTGCCGTCATCATGAACGAGGTCGGTGACGTGAACCTCGACGGGCTGCAGGTGCAGGAGCAGGTCCCGATGACGGAAATGCTGAGCGGCTGCATCTGCTGCTCGATCCGCGGGGACTTGAGCGGGGAAATCGCCGGTCTGATCCAGCGCGAGACACCGGATGTCATCGTGGTCGAAGCGACGGGCATCGCCAATCCGATGGAAATTTTGGAGGGGGTGTCCGAGGCAGCTCTCTATTTGCCGATCGACCTGAGGGGCATCATGACGGTCGTGGACTCCGCTCACTTGCTGGAGCTTTACAACGTTCAGAAGGGCAAAACCTACCGGCTCATGCAGGAACAGATCCGCTGTGCATCGGCATTGATCCTGAACAAAATGGACAGGGTCAAAGAAGAGGAGGAAGACCTGCTGCAAAGCATTGTTGAACGGTGGAACGGATACGCTGGGGTGTGGAAGGCGGTCCGGTGCCGGGTGGACATCCCGGCGCTGCTTGATGCTCTGGGAGGAGTCAAGGCAGATTGGACTCGCGCGGCGGACAATGAGAGCAAGCAGGCTTTGGGAGAGCTTGTACCGCAAAATGGCCGGGAGCAGAACGCCGAACCGCACGCTGAATCGGCTTCGGATCAAGGCGGGGAATCGCAACCTTTGCATCACCCGCATCAAGCCCATAAATCGCACAACCATGAATCACATGCCCATGAATCGCATGATCATGTTATGGTTTACACCCATCATTTTAAAGGTCCCGTTGAGAGCATGGCCTTTGAACGGTTGATCGCCAATCTTCCGCGGGACGTGTACCGGGCCAAAGGTGTGCTGACCTTCAGCGATACGGCCAGCCGCTTCCTATTCCAATATGCCTTCCGGGAGTCCGATTTTATGAAAATCACCCCGCAGGGAAATGTTCCGGATGTTGCGGTTTTCATCGGCGAGCACTTTTCGCGGAGTGATCTCGAACAGGCTCTGCTCAGCCTGGAACAAGGCGGGCTGCGGGAGACAGACTGAATTTTCCTGGTTATAACGCCTCCCAAACGGTTAATAGATGTGCAGAGCAATCAATCACGGGAGGTAGATCGATCATGATGAACCAGGAACAACAGTACAAGGATTGTATCGAAGCCTGTTTGCAGTGCATGAATGCTTGTAATGTGTGTTATGTGTCCAGTCTGAAGGAATATGAGCTCGCCATGCTGCGAGAATGCATCCGTCTTGACCGGGAATGCGCGGATATTTGCGATTTGGCGGCGCAGTCGATGCTTCGCCACAGCCCGTTTGTGACGCAGATCTGCGAGCTGTGCATCACGGCCTGCGAAGCGTGCGCCGAAGAATGCAGCAAGCACGAGCACGATCACTGCCAAGCATGCGCCGAGGCCTGCCGCCGCTGCGCCGAGGCCTGCCGGCAAATGCTCGTCGCGGCCTGACCGATCATTATACAGCATTGAACGACTGCCTGATTGCCGAGGGATGACCCGGCGGTCAGGCTTTTTTCGTTTCAGGGTTACACATCCGTCTATGCGATTGTTTTTCCATGGATCCGGGTAACATATGGATGGTTACTACAACCTGAATCGGCAGAAGGGAGAACAACATGGACAAGCAAAAGCCCAAGGAATCTTCAAGTTTCATCCCCTACATACCTGCATCCAGAACACTGCCGGAACTTACGTTGCTGGCCGTCATTCTGGGCATCATCCTGGCGGTTGTATTTGCAGCTGCCAACGCCTACCTGGGACTTAAAATCGGGCTGACGGTCAGCGCATCCATTCCAGCCGCCGTCATATCGCTCGGTGTCCTGCGAGGATTGTTTAAACGAAAATCGATTCTGGAAAACAATATCGTGCAAACGATGACGACAGCGGGCGAGGCGGTGGCAGCCGGGGCGATCTTTACCCTGCCCGCCCTGTATATGTGGAATCAAGTCCCGGGCATCGGAACCGTCAGCTTCATCGTGCTCGTCGGGGGATTTTTGGGCGTCGCGATGATGATTCCGCTGCGCCGTCTGCTGATTGTCAACGAGCATCAGACGCTGCCTTACCCGGAAGGCACCGCCTGCGCGGAAGTACTCATATCGGGAGAAACCGGCGGCAAGAGCGCAAAAATGGTGCTGTACGGATTTATCGCCGGCGGGCTGGTGAAAGCGCTGGGTGATGGCTTCAAGTGGTTCAAGACCGAGATCGAAACCGGCATTTACCGGTTTAAAAACGCGGTCATCGGCATGGATACATACCCTGCGCTGCTCGGCGTAGGCTACATTATTGGCCCGGCGATTTCGGGGCAGATGCTTGCCGGCGGGATCATGGCCTGGCTCGTGATGATTCCGATGATCGGCTTTTTCGGCGGAGGCGCACAGGCTGTGCTGTCACCGGCCGAAGCGCCGATCCCGCAGCTGGACGCCTGGGGCATCTGGGAAGGCTACATCCGCTACATTGGCGCGGGCGCAGTGGCGGCAGGTGGATTGATCACGCTGGTCAAAACCCTGCCCATGCTGTTCAGTTCGCTGGCGGCGACTTTGTCCGGCTTGAGCAAACGAGACGAGCAGAAGGTGACGCTGGACCGGACCCAGTTTGATATTCCCGGCTTTTGGGTGACGATCATGATTGCGCTTCTTGTCATTATCATCGCGTTTGCCCCGCTGACCGACGTGGGGATCATTGGCGCGATCGCCATCGCCATTTTCGGCTTTTTGTTCGTAACGGTCGCTTCCCGGATTGTTGGCCTGGTGGGGAGCTCCTCTTCACCCGTGTCCGGCATGACGATTGCGACGCTGCTCATCGTAACGTTTATTTTTAAAATGACCGGGTTATCAGGTATGGGCGGAATGATCGCCGCACTGACGGTTGGAGCGATCGTCTGCGTCGCGTTGGCTGTGGCCGGGGACATTTCCCAGGATTTGAAAACAGGTTACCTGGTGGGCGGGACGCCTTGGAAGCAGCAGGTGGCCATGATGATCGGGGTACTCGTATCCGGTCTGGTGATCGGCTTCATCCTGTCGGTACTGAACGAAAGCTACGGACTCGGATCCGAGCAGCTCCCTGCGCCGAAGGCCGTATTGATGCGGCTGATCGTGGAGGGGATCATGTCGAACAATTTGCCGTGGGAGCTGATTTTTATCGGCGCGGCTTCGGCGGTTGTGTTCGAGTTCTTGGGTCTCAACTCGCTGACCGTAGCGGTCGGCATCTACCTGCCGATTCATGTCAGCACCCCGATCATGGTCGGCGGTATCGTTCGCTGGTTTGTGGAATGGCGATCACGGAAGGACGCCGGATTGCTCAAAGCCAGGGTGGAAACGGGGACGCTGCTGGCTTCGGGCCTGATCGCCGGCGAATCGCTGATCGGGGTGATCATTGCGATCCTGATCTGGCTCGGCGTTCCAATTCCGGGAGACGTTCTGGTCTCCAGCAATGTGCTTCCGCTGATCGTTTTCCTGCTTGTCGTCGTGATGCTGGCCTGGATCTCTCTCCGGCAAAAGAAAGAGTCCGTCGTGACGAAGCGGGAGGTGTAGCAACATGCTGATCTACCGGAAAAAGCGGAAGGACGCCGCGGAAATACCGATCAACTTGCTGGACTTGGTTCCGGTGCTGCATTCGAAGGTGAAGTGGGAGAAGACCGAAGGGATCGTGACGTTGTCCGTGCCGCGGGAGGGATGGCTGGCCCGCCAGTCGGTCAAATGGCTGAAACAGCCGGCGGTCGTCCAAATCCGGCTGGATGCGCTGGGCAGTGAAGTGGCCGCCTGCTGCGACGGTTCCCACTCAGTGGCGGATATCGCAGGCAAGCTCCATGCCCGGTTCGGCGAGCAGGCGGAACCGCTGCTGCCAAGGCTGGCCAAGTTTATCGAGCTGCTGGAAATGAACGATTTGGCGGTATGCCGTCACGGTGATTCCTGCCAACGGGCACAGGATGCATAAGAGGTAACATAAAAGGCAATCCTGCAGCAGGAAATTGGGGTGTTGCATTCTTTGCTGTCCCCCGTGTATACTATTGGAAAATTGAACGTCATGGAACGGGAGAGTAGTGAAGCGTAAGGGCATCAAGCGAGCCGGGGATGGTGGGAGCCGGCATGCCGCGCCTTCATGAAGCGCACCCGGGAGACGGCCTTTTGAAATAAAACCGCAAGATGGGTGCGGAGTAGAGAGGTCCGGTTAGCCGCCGTTACAGGCTTCAAGGGAAACGGATGCCATGCTGGCGCATGGGCCGTTTACTTAGAGTGGTACCGCGGGAATTCAGCTCTCGTCTCTATTATGGAGACGGGGGCTTTTTTAATTTTTGATAGTCGTTATGATATGGAAAGGATGATTGTAATGTTACAGGAATGGATCGCGTCGGCGCTCGAGCCGCACGTGCCGTGGACGAAGCAGCAAATGGTGGACCTGCTGGAAATCCCGCCGCAGCCGCAGATGGGGGATGTCGCTTTCCCATGCTTTACGCTGGCCAAAACGTTTAAAAAATCGCCTTCGGACATCGCCAAAGAGCTGGCTGCCCAATTTGACGGGCGAAACGGAATACAGGCGGAGGCCGCCGGCCCTTATGTCAACTTCAGACTGGACCGGAAGCGCTACGAGCAGCAAATCATGGACGAGTTGACGGCGACGGATCATAGGCCGAACCTGGGAAAAGGAGAAAAAGTGCTCATCGACATGTCCTCGCCGAACATCGCGAAGCCGATGGGCATCGGGCATCTGCGCTCCACCATGATCGGTGCCGCCCTGTACAACATGTACAAACTGTCGGGGTACGACGTGGCCAGCATCAACCATCTGGGAGACTGGGGCACGCAGTTCGGCAAGCAAATCGCCGCATACAAACGCTGGGGGAACGATGAAGCCATTGCGGCCAATCCGATCAAAGAATCGCTGAAGCTCTACGTTCAGTTTCATGAGGAAGCACCCCATGATGAGACGCTGGAGCCGGAGGCAAGGGACTGGTTCCGGAAGCTGGAATCCGGGGATGAGGAAGCTTACCGGCTCTGGAAATATTTCGTGGACGTCAGCTTGAAGGAGTTTCAGCGGATGTACGACCGCTTGGGCGTCAGCTTCGACTATACGCTCGGGGAAAGCTTTTACAACGACAAGATGGAGGCCGTCGTGGATCAGCTGCGCGACCAGCATCTGCTCGAAGAGAGCGAGGGCGCGCTGGTCGTGCGCCTGGATGAGGAGGGGATGCCGCCTTGCCTGATCATCAAAACGGACGGAACGACCATCTACCCGACGCGTGACCTGGCAACCGCTCTTTACCGGCACGATGTCTTGAAAGGCGACAAGCTGCTGTACGTCGTGGGCGGCGAGCAGAGGCTGCACTTTCAGCAGGTATTTGCCGTGCTGCGCCGCATGGGAGCAGACTGGGTGGATCAATGCGAGCATGTGCCGTTCGGCTTGATGCGCTTTGAAGGAAAGAAAATGTCCACCCGCCGCGGCAAGATCGTCTATCTTGAGGAAGTGCTGGATGAGGCGGTTGCCCGGGCATTGCAAATCATCGAAGAGAAAAACAGCAGCCTCGAACATAAGGAGGCGGTCGCGGAGGCGGTCGGCATCGGGGCGATTATTTTCGGGGACTTGAAAAACAACCGCCAGAACGAAGTGGATTTTTCACTGGAGGAAGCGCTGAATTTCGACGGGGAGACAGGGCCGTATCTTCAGTACACGTATGCGCGTACCCAAAGCGTGCTGTCCAAAGGACGCGCGGCCGGGGGACCGGAGAGTGGAACGGCCGGGCCTGACCAAGCGGTAAACGGCCAGCTCGGAGATTCCGGATGGGAGCTGCTGAAGCTGCTGACCCGCTTCCCGGACCAGCTGAAGCGCGGAATCCAGAACAACGAGCCGTCGGTGATGGCGCGGTATGCGCTGGATGTGGCTCAAGCGTTCAACCATTTTTACAACAAGGAACGGATTGTCACCGAGGACAGCAGCCTGAGGGAAGCGAGACTGAAGCTGACGGAGTTGACGGGCGCTTCATTAGCGAGAACGATGCATCTGCTCGGATTAAAAACGCCGCAGCGGATGTGACGCCATTTGTTGAACGGGGAGGAGAGTTGGTTGGCTGTACAGGAGCAAGGAAGCGGCCGGCGGAACACGCCGGCGGAGATCATCCTCCGGCCTTAACGCACTGCTGATTTCGGGTTGTGATTGGACCGTAAGCACGGTAACATGGAGATAGGTCTGTCCGATCAGGAATTTTTACATAAGAGGTTGAACCTCGGCAGCAGGAGTCAGGAGGAAAAGCATGAAATCAGTCGGTCTACAAGGTATCGAGCAGCAATCGAAGGAACTGTTCGCGTATTTCGGCTTGGCCGTATACTATTCGCAGGCATTGGAGCAGCAGCTGACCAATCTGCTGATGCTGATGAAGCTGTCGAAGGGGGAGGTTCCCTCCGAAGAGGAGCTGACCGAGCTGTACCGCCGCAAGCTCAGCAGTTCCCTGGGCCAGCTCGTCAACGAAATCCGGCATCACTTTCCTTTTACGGAAGAAGAGACACTTCTATTAAAAGAGGTATGGAAGCAGCGGAATTATATCGTTCACGATTATTTCAAGGAACGGATCAAGGAGACGTTCACGCCGGACGGTCGCGCACGGATGATCCGCGAGCTGACCGCTTTTCGGGATCAAGCCCAGGAGCTCGAGCAGAAGCTGCAGGGGTATACGAATGAATTATACGTCAAGCTGGGGCTGGAGAATGATCAGCCGGGAGTTTCCAATCCGCACTGACTCGTCATAAAATAGGCATTCCGGCCTACGGGCATATTGAAACATTTGCGGGAGGTTCCCCGTCAGAGAGGCTGAGGAGGTGATTTGGATGAAAATCACAAAGAAATGGGCTGCGTTCATGGTGGCGGCAGGCTGTCTGGTGTCGGCGTCTTCCGCGTATGCGTTCTCGGATCTGCCGAATAAGCAGCAGGAGGGTATCGCCGAAGCGCTGCAAACGCAAGGGGTCATTCACGGTATTTCCGCCGACCGGTTCGGTCCGGCCGAGCCGTTGACGGCAGCCCAAAGCGTGCAGATGCTGGTGAAAGCCATGAAGCTTCAGCCGGATGCAGGTGCAGCGAACGCCGGGACGCTGGCGGTTCCATCCACAGCCTGGTATGCTCAAGCAGCCGAAACGGCGCTGGATCACGGGCTTGTGGCATCGACCATCGGCAGCTGGAACGACAAAGTCACGAAGGAAGAGTTTGCGCAGATGCTCTACAAAGCCGTCACCGCTACCGGCGACTACCCGCTGATCAAAATGTACGTCACGGTTCAGGATGAGAACGACATGGCTTCCGGATCGCGGGAAGCCGTCCAGTTTCTGCTCCTTACCCACATAGCCGAACTAGATGCGCAGCAGAAATTCCATCCAAGGGACAACATCACCCGGATGGAGGCGGCGGAGATGGTCTATCACGCCATGAATTTCGTTGCTTCGCATCAGCCGGTAAATCAGCCGGAGAACGATGACCAGGTCGCTGTCAGTGTAGAGAAGGTGAACGACCAGGTGAACCGGATCGTCCTTACCAAAGAGGACATGCCGAATCCGGGATACGGCCTCAAGATCGACCGGATCGAATTCGTCTCGGAAGGGAAGGCGGTCGCCTTTTATACCGTCACGAAACCCGCCCCCGGCATGATGTATCCGCAGGTCATTTCCACGGCGAAGGCTTCCTTTTACATGGACAGCAAAATTCAGGTCAGCGTCAAGCAAACCGGCGGCGGCCTCGGTACGGGCATTTCTCTGAAGGGATCACTCGAAGAGATGCCTTCCGTTACCCAATAAACAATGAATCGTATCGTCCGCACATCGCGGTGATACTGGATCCCCCTGCTTTCCGGAATACCGGAGACAGGGGGATTTTTTTGCGGCTGGATCAAGAATAGGAATATTCCGGTTAAAAGTATCATTTTTCGTTGACGAGGCAAATAGTATCGCGGCACCCATCCCGTTTACAATGTTGGCAAGGGGGGAAGAGGATGTCGCAGCTTGCGAACAGCGTGCCCATCACCGAGAGGAGGAAAAAGCGGGGATTGGCTTACCGGATGCTCAGGCAGTGGGATATTCAGCTGATGGTCATACCGGCGCTCATTTTGATTTTTATTTTTTCATACATACCGATGTACGGCGTACTGATGGCTTTTCAGGACTATAACATTTTTAACGGGTTTTGGAACAGTCCGTGGGTGGGATTCAAGCATTTCAGCATGTTTTTTCATGCACCCGAGTTTTGGACGATTCTGCGCAATACGATCATCATCAGCCTGCTGAAGTTTGGTATCGGGTTTCCCGCGCCGATCATTCTGGCCCTGATGCTGAACGAAGTCAGGCAAATGTTCTTCAAAAGGGTCGTTCAGACGATCAGCTACCTGCCGCACTTTCTGTCCTGGGTGATCGTAGCCGGGTTTGCCATGTCGATCCTGTCCACAGATAACGGCAGCCTGAACATCCTGCTGCAGAAGCTGCATTTGATTAAGGAGCCGATCGGCTTTTTGGGACGGGCGGAATATTTCTGGGGCATTATCGTCTCGACCAGCGTTTGGAAGGAGATCGGATTCAATTCGATCGTGTATCTGGCGGCGATCGCAGGGATCAACCCCAGCCTGTATGAGGCGGCGTCGATCGACGGAGCGGGTAGGGTCAAGCAGGTGTTTATGATTACAATCCCGTCCATTATGCCGGTGGTCGTTATCTTTATGATCCTGGCGATTGGCAATCTGCTGAGCGCCGGCTTTGAAGACATTCTCCTGCTCGGGGCAAATCCGGTGCTGCGAGATGTGGCCAGCGTCATCGATACCTATGTGTACCGGGTGGGCATCACCAACCAGCGCTACTCGTACGCCACGGCGGTTGGCTTGTTCAAGGCTGTGATCAGCGTCGGCCTGCTGACCTTTGCCAACTACTTTGCCCGCAGGTCGGGAAACAGCTTGTGGTAAGCGCGGAGACACCGCAGGAAACAGGGAGGCTGCAGTATAGTGAAATATACAAGTACCGGTGACCGGATCATGATGGTCTTCATTTATTTGCTGCTAATTTTACTGGGATTCAGCACATTCTACCCGTTCTGGAACGGACTGGTCATTTCGCTGAACAACGGCATGGACACGGCACTCGGCGGGATCACGTTCTGGCCGCGGGTATGGTCGCTGGAAAATTACCGGGTCGTCTTTCAGGATGACCGGATTGCTAACGCGTTTTTGATCAGCGTGCTCCGGACGGTCGTCGGCACCATTCTGTCGGTGCTGTGCACCGCCATCTTCGCCTACGGCATGACGAAGAAAGAGCTGATCGGCCGAAAGTTTTACATGCTGACGTGCGTCGTGACGATGTATTTCGGCGGCGGGCTCATTCCGACGTTTCTCGTCGTCCGCGGTCTGGGCTTGATGAATTCGTTCTGGGTGTTTATCATCCCGGGTCTGATCAGTGTATGGAACATGATCATCTTCCGGACGTTTTTCATGGGGCTTCCCGGAGGACTGGAGGAATCGGCCAAAATCGACGGCTGCGGCAACTGGGCCACTTTTTTCCGGATCATCCTGCCGCTGTCGGGACCGGTCATCGCCACGCTCGGGCTGTTCACCGCGGTCGCTCATTGGAATGAGTGGTTTCTGCCCAGCATTTACATCACCAACGAGAAGCTGCTGCCGATCCAATCTATGCTTCAGCAGATACTGAGCACGAATATTATGACCGAGCAGATGTCCAAGCTGGACTCGGCTGCCCAGAGCAGGCTCGAAACGATGAAAAGCGTGACGACCAAGTCGCTTTCAATGGCGACGATGATGGTGGCGACGCTGCCGATTATCGCCGTGTACCCGTTTGTGCAGAAGTATTTCGTGAAGGGCGTCATGGTGGGATCGTTGAAGGAGTAGGGTTTGGAGCGATTGCTGCTTTGAACATAAATTTGACAATAGGGAAAAGGGGTTATCACGCATGAAAAGTTGGAGAAGATCGCTGCTCGTGGCCTTGGTGTTCCTGTGCACGACAGCCACGGCGCTGGCGGGCTGTTCTGGAGGCGGCGGGGAGAAGACGACCGACGGAGCCGCACCGAAGCCAGAGAGTAAAGCCGAAACGAAAGAAGGAAGCGGCAGCGCCTCGGAGCCCTTCCAGCTCGGCAGCGCACCAGTCGACTTTACGTTCTACGGCCACTATGACTGGTATACGATGCCGACCTGGGGCGGGGACGTTGCGAGCAAATGGATTCAGGATAATAAAAAGGTCAATGTCACGGCTATCAACTCCGGCGGCAATGCGGCCCAAAAGCTCAACACGATGATCGCGTCCAAAGAGCTGCCTGACGTGATCTGGATGGAGCGCGGCGCCGATGTGGAGCGGCTGCGTGCGGCAGGCATGCTGGTGCCTTATGACGACTATCTGGATAAATATCCGAATTTGAAAAAATGGGCCGGTGACTCGACGCTCAACATGCTCCGCTCAAGTGACGGCAAGCTGTACCAATTCCCGAACTGGTATACCTCGCAGCCTGCGGGCAATGCCGGATACCTGATGAACAGCAAGGTGTACAAAGAGCTTGGCTCGCCAAAGCTGGAGACAACTGACGATCTGTATAACTACCTGAAGAGCGTGAAGGCCAAGTATCCGAACATGGTGCCGTTCGAGCCGGATTTGGCCAAGGACGGGCAGGGGCTTGATATTTTGTACGGGGCGTTCGGGGAAGACCATCCGCCGGTGTATTTGAAAGAGAGAGCCGTGCCGGTCGACAATAAGCTGACGTCTATTTTCCAGGATCCAGTCTACCGCGAGTCCATGCAGTTTGCCTCCAAGCTGTTCCGCGAAAAGCTGATGGCCCAGGACGCATTAACCCAAACGAAAGACCAGATTCTTGAAAAAGCGTACAACGGCCGTTTTGCCATCGCAGCAGGAGCGAGCCCGACGGAATACGGCAGCAAAGGCGACGTGGAGCTCAAGAAAAAGGACCCGACCTCCGGCTACGAAATGATCTGGCCTGTGCATAAGGATGGGCTGGACAAAAACAAGATATGGACGGGAACCTACAATCAGCTGGGCTGGAACGTGGCCGTCATTACGAAGTCCGCCAAGGATCCTGAGAAGATCTTTGCGTTCCTTGACTGGCTGACCGGAGAAGAAGGAAGCCGGGTCATCATGTGGGGACCTGAAGGAACGCTGTGGCAGGGAACGGATGAAGAAGGATATCCGGTCTTTACCGACACATATACTAACGACATCCAAAAGCGCAGCGATATTATGGATGCGACGGTGAATCTCCAGTGGAACGGCAATACCGTCTATATCGACAAGTCGAAGATGAAATTCGAGAAGACGCTCCCGCCGGAAAAACAGAATTGGGAGAGCCGCTACCAATCCGAAATTACGTGGAAAACGCAGTATAACGCCACCGCCTTCGTCAACCTGAGCCCGATGCCGGATACCGAAGAAGGTATCATTCAGCAGAGCGTGGACGAAATCTTCTCCGAATCCCGGGCCAAAGCGCTGTATGCGAAGAGCGACGACGAGGTGCTGGCGATTCTGGACCAGGCACAGAAGGACGCATTGGCGGTCGGATACGACAAACTGCTCGAATACAAGACGCAGAAATGGCAGGAGAACCTGAAAAAAATCGGCGGTCAATAATCTAAATCTAGTATGTTCTAGTATAATGATACTAATTCTTCTATTCGCGAGGATGCCGTCCCGACCCGGGGCGGCTGCTCGCTTCTCCAGCGTCCGGGGCGTATTCAGGGTAGATGGCATGGCATGATCGCGTGGGACGGATGAACGGTTGTTAGCCGGGATTAGTCCATCGAATTCATTTTAATGATCAGGAGATGAGCTCATGTACAAGGTGTTGATCGTGGATGACGAGATTCTTGATCTGGAGGGTATGCGCTCTTTTATTCCTTGGGCAGAACTGGGGCTGGAAGTGACAGGCGCGGTGAACAATGGGTTTGACGCCTTGGCACTGCTGGAACGCCAGCCGGTCGATATTTTAGTAACAGACGTACATATGCCTAGCATGACAGGCTTGGAGCTGGCCAGAAAGGCACGGGAGTTCGCGGGCCGGCTTCGGGTTATTTTCGTGAGCGGTTACCAGGATTTTCACTATGTCAAAGAGGCGATTGCCCTGAATGCGTTGAGCTACGTGCTGAAGCCAATGGACGATAAGGAGCTGACCGATGCGCTGCGCACCGTCGTGCAGCAGCTTGATCAGGAGAAACGGCGGCAGCAGAACGAACAGGCTTACCGGGAAATCGCCAAAAACGACTATCTATTGAAGCTTCTCGAAGGCGCGGAAGCCGAAGAGGCTGCCGGGGTGCTGCAGGAAAGCTACGGGTTTGACCGTTTAGGATGGCCGGTGCGTGCGGCCGCCGTCGAGCTGGACGACCTCAGCTGGAAGCTCGACCCGATGCCGGAACACCGCCAGCAGGAATGGTTCAACCGATTTTACGATTCGCTGGTTCCGCTGCTCACCGAGGCCCGGATCCGGCATGTGTGCAAAACTTCGCGACGGCGGATTTTCGTGCTGATCGAGGACGGGGTAGACTTACAAGCGCTGTCGGCTCTGGCGGATCGGATTCAAGAGCTGCATCCCTTCTCCGTCACGGTCGGTGTAGGAGAAGAAGCGGTAAATCTGACCGGGCTGCGCCGTTCTTACGGTGAGGCCCTGGAGGCGCTGTCGTGCAAGCTGATCGCCGGCAAGGGCCGGGTCATCCGCCATGGGGAACTGAAGTGGGACGATGCCCTCGAGCAGCCTTCCCAAACCGCTCTGCCGCCGGAGCCGCTGTATACCGCTGTAGTGAACTTCGATCTCGTCACGGTCAGCGACGAAATCGATCGGCTGTTTGCCGCTGCGGCAGGGATGAGGTCGAAGCTGAAAATCCAATATTTCGTCATGCACATCCTGCTTGGGCTCGAGCATCACCTCCGGGCGATCAACGAGAGCCTTGCGAACGCCCTCCAAGAGGAAACGGGAGGCAGTCCGGATGTGATGCTGCAGCTCGAAACGATCGACGATATCCGTTCCTGGCTGCGAAAACGGCTCTTTGCCGCCGCAGAGGTTATTCAGCGCCGTAAGCAGAAGAAAAGCTCGAAGCTCGTTGACGAAATGATCCGGTACGTGAAAGAGCAGCTGCACGAAAATGTGACGCTGAAGGAGGTCGCCGACCACCTGTGCTTTTCCCCAAACTATTTGGGAACGCTCTTCAAGGAAGTGATGGGCACGAATTTCAGCGAATACGTCATTCACCTGCGGATGGAGAAAGCGGGCGAACTCCTCCGGGATCCCAGAGTGAAGGTCTACGAAGTGGCCGATCGGGTCGGGTACCGGTATATGCCCTATTTCAGCCGGCAATTTAAAGAAGTGTTCGGCATGACGCCGGGCCAGTTCAGGAGAAACGTATAATGAGGGGCGCGGCAATGAGGCCGCCAGGCGGGAAGCTGTTCCTGCCCTTTGGCGTCAAACTGTTTATCTCCTATTTGGTGCTGATCATCGTGCCGATTTTTATGTTCGGTTATATCGCCAATACGATCCTCGTCAACTCCTACCGCGAGCAAATGAACACGAATTTGACCGGGACGCTGAAGCAGATCCGCGACAACATCGCCTATAAAATGGAGGACACGCAGCGGCTGTCGGACTTGCTGTACTTTGACGAAAGCATGCCCTTGGAGCTGATGCGATACGAGGAGGGCTGGGTCAGCTACCAGACGACAAAAAAGCTCCTGATTCCAAAGTTCCGCCAGGTCACGGATTCGAGCAACCTGCGGATCTGGATGAGCATTTATTTAAAAAACGAAACGCTGCCCGAAATCTATAACGCCGACCCGCAGGGGACGGACCCATTGACCAGGGGTAATCATTGGGATTTGTACCATTTGAACCGGATTCAGAACAAACCGTGGTACGCTGACTTTCCTCCAGAGGAATACGGAAAAACCGTCGTATGGCGTCAGGTGGAAGACGACGGCATGTTTGGGCGGATCTCGCTGCTGCGGCGGCTGGTCGATACCCGCGATCCAATGAAGCTGGAGACGATCGGGTTTATCCGGATCAGCGTTTATTTGTCCGAAATTTTCCGAAGCGTCGATGCGGGCAAAATCGGCAGCGGCAGCATGCTGTCGGTCAGCGGGGAGGGCGGCCGGCGAATGTACGCTTCCGGAGAAAGCGGTCTGCTGCTGGCCTCCGAACCCGGGAGTAAGGTGGAGATCGATCCGGGCCGCTATACGATGCTGGAGGAAACGCTGCCGGAGCTCGGCTGGAACTTGGCTGCCTACGTGCCGAACAGCGTGGTAGAGCAGGACACGCGCAAGGTGAACCTGCTTACGCTGATCATTTGTCTGTTCAGTGTAGGCCTGATCTCGATCGTCGCCTACGGGGTGTCCCGCTTCTTTTCAAGGCGGGTGTCCAAGGTCGTATCGGTGCTGCAGCGTTTTCAACAGGGGGATTTCCACAAGCGGATCCATTACCGGGGGAACGACGAATTTACGATCATCGCCGGCTCGCTGAACAAGCTGGGCGAGCAGACGGAGCATTTGATCCAGGAAGTGTACGTCACGAATCTGAAGAAAAAGGAAGCGGAGCTGGAGACGCTGCAGGCCCAGATCAACCCGCACTTCCTGTACAATACGCTCTCATCGATCAGCCGGCTGGCCAAGTTCGGGCAAGTGGATAAGCAGCACCAGATGGTGATGAACCTGGCGAAGTTTTACCGGCTGTCGCTGAATGAAGGGCAGACCGTCATTTCGATTTATCATGAAATCGAGCAGGCGCAGGCATACATTGATATCCAGCAGGTCAAGTACGGTGAACGGATGGAGGTTCATTTTGACATCGACCCGCAGATCGTCAAGTTTATGACGGTAAAGCTGATTCTTCAGCCGTTCATCGAGAACGCGCTGCAGCATGCCTGGCGCGGGGACCGGATTTATATCCGGGTTGTCGGGCGGATGGACGCCGGGACCGGCTCGATCGTCTTCCAGATCATCGATGACGGCAGCGGGATGACGCGGGAGCGGGTGGAGGAGCTGTCCGGCTCAGGATCAGGCTCGGGTGCGGGTGCGGCCGGGTCAGGAAACCCGCAGCAGCGCAAGGGTTATGGCATCCGGAACGTAAACGACCGGATCAAGCTGTATTTCGGCAGCGATTACGGCGTCTCCCTGTACAGCCGGCCGGGGATCGGAACCTGCGTGACGATCCGGATTCCGGTGCAGCCGCGCAGCCGGGGCGAACAACGGCAGAACGGTCACGCCCATATCGGGAGGACCGGATGAGCAGAAGAAAAACGGGAGATGCAGCTGAGGAAACCGAAGCTGTAACAGTCTTGCATAGCAGCCGTAAGCCGTCGGGGATGATGGCGGAGCCAGATAAGCGCAGCGCCGAAACGACCGAGCAGGGGGAGTGGGGCTGCAACATCATATGCGTCCATAATCCGCCGAACAGGAAGTCGTAATAGACTGGTTACTTAGTGTAGGCTCATGGCATTAAAAAGGGAGCGATCCGATCACGGATTCGCTCCCTTTTAGTGTTTTTCGTTTACGTTCTTTTCACGGCAACCCCATGCTGGTCACATGGCGGTAGGATGACCACAGGTTGAGAGTAGCAGAATGCACTCTGCATGGCGTTTCCCAGAGAATTACACCGGTGAAGGCGCCTGAACCGGCGGCTGTGCCTTGATCCCGCTGTCAGGGGCAGGTGCCGCTGCACTAGAGCCCTGCTGAAGCTGATACATTTGATAGTATCTGCCGCCGAGCTTCATCAGCTCGTCATGGCTGCCCTTCTCGACAATCTCGCCCCGGTGCAGCACCAGAATCTGATCGGCACTGCGGATCGTCGAGAGACGGTGGGCGATGATGAACGTCGTACGGCCCTTCTTCAGCACCTCCAGCGCGGATTGGATCAGGCTCTCCGTTTCGGTATCGATGTTGGCCGTGGCCTCGTCGAGAATGAGGATCGCCGGATCGAAGGCGAGCGCGCGCGCAAACGAGATCAGCTGGCGCTGCCCCGCCGAGAGTGTGCTGCCCTTCTCGACGACAGGCTCATCGAAGCCCTGCGGCAGATGCGCCAGGATCCGCTCGGCGCCAACATCGCGCAGCGCCTTTTCAATTTGCTCGCGCGAAATTTTGGCGTCGCCCAGGCTGACGTTCGAGGCGATCGTACCTGTGAAAAGGTACGGATCCTGGAGGACGATGCCCATATGATGGCGCAACCATTGCTTCGGCAGTGCGGTCACATCCTGGCCGTCGATGGTGATCGTCCCTTTTTGCGGGTCATAGAACCGAAACAGCAGGTTGATAATCGAGCTTTTGCCGGAACCGGTATGGCCGACCAAAGCGACCGTCTGCCCCTGCTTCGCTTCAAAATTGATGTTTTTCAAGACGTAATGGTCTTCCTTGTAGGCAAAGGAGACGTTTTTGAACTCGACGTTGCCTTTGTACCGCGGCATACTTCCGTCCGTCACGTCTTCGCCCGGCTCATCCATCAGCGTAAATACGCGGCCGGCCGAGACCATGGAAGAGTCCAGGGCGGCGAGCTGATTGACCATCCCGGTGATCGGCTGGAACAGGCGCCCCAGCACGTCGACGAAGGCGTACAGCACGCCGAGCGACACGGCGCTGCCTCCGGTCAGCGTGCCAAAGCCGAAGTACCAGAGGATCACGGCAAAGGAAAAGCTGCGCAGCACGTTGACCAGATTGTGCGTCGTTAATGCGTTCAAATTGAGCATTTTGTTCTGATGCTTCATATAGTCGTCGTTCAAGGCTTCAAACTCTTCGGACGTCTGCTTCTGCCGGCGGAATATACGGATAATGGACATCCCTTGAATGGACTCATTGATGATGGCGTTAATTTCGCTTAAGCGCGACCGGATGATCGTGTTGTACTTGGTCGCGAATTTCCGGTAGAGCACGATCCATACGATCAGCAGCGGGACGACGAACAAGCAGACGAGGCCGAGCCGGACGTCCAGCAGGAACAGGGCGGTATACACCCCGGTAATGTAGATGATCCCCGAGCTGAAGTTCGACAGCACCGCAACGAACAGGTCCTTGACCGCTTCGGTGTCATTGGTGATGCGGGAGACCACCTTGCCGGCAGGCAGCGTATCGAAGAAATACACCGGAAGCCGCTGCATATGCGCATAGATGTCAGTCCGGAGCTTCTGGATGACTTTGTTGGCGGAAGACTGCAGCCAGTACGTTTTGCCGAATTCCGTAAAGATGCTGATCACCAGGAAAATGCAGTACAGTCCGACGAGCTTCAAAATACCCGGAATTTCCAGCTTGTAGAAGGAATACAGGTCACTCGCGGACAGCTTGGCGGCCGGATAGGTTTCCACAGCGCCGCCGCGGCTGATCGTCAGCTGTCCGTTCTCGAATTTGCGCTCTCCGTCCGGATTGGCTACGGGCTGGTTGACAAAATAAAAGTCCCGTCCGGTTTGCAGCAGCCGGACTTCCTGGCCTTTGGCTTCTCCTTCACCGAAGCGGTCGCCGCGCTTGTAATAATGGCCGTTGTAGGATACGGCGTTTTCAGATGATGTCGTTTCAAAATACGGCTTTTCAATACCCAGCATATGATCGTCGATCATCGTCTTGGCGATGAACGGGCCCGGCAAGCTCGGCGCCGACGCCGATCGCAAGGGCGATGATGGCCGCGATAAAGATGCCTTTGGCGCATAGGGCGTACTGGAACAGCCGCTTGCCTACGCTAGCTTTAGAATTCATAGGTTTACACCTCATTTTTAAGTGGACAAATTGTTTTCGACCTGCTGCCGCTCAAACTGCTCGCGGTACCAGCCGCCTTTGGAGAGCAGCTGCGCGTGGGTTCCTTGTTCGACGATCGCTCCTTCATCAAGCACCACGATCCAGTCCGCATGTTCGATGGCGGACAGGCGGTGTGTGGAGATCAGCGTCGTTTTGCCGGAGCGCTGCTTGCGGATATTTTCGATGATCCGCGCCTCAGTCCGGGCGTCGACCGCGGAGAGGGCGTCATCGAGAATCAGGATCTCCGGATCGGAGATGAACGCTCTGGCCAGCGATACGCGCTGCTTCTGGCCGCCGGAAAGGGATACGCCTTTCTCGCCGACGAGGGTGTCAAGTCCGGCTGTGAGCGTGTGCAGGTCGTTGTCAAACGCAGCTGTCGCGATTGCTTCCATAATGATGTCGTCTTCGGCCTGGAATTTGCCGAACTGGATATTTTGCCGGACCGATTTAGAGAACAGGATTTGTTCCTGCGGAACATAGCCGATCCAGCTGTGAAGCTGGTTTTGGGTAATGCGCTCGATCGGAACTTCCGAGATCAGAATATCGCCTGTTCCCGTCGGATACTCGTGCAGCAGCTGCTTCAAGAGCGTCGACTTACCGCTGCCGGTGCGTCCCACGACGCCGAGCGTCTGGCCCTTATGCAAGGTCAGGTTAATGTGCTTCAGATTGTCGACCGATGAGGTCGGATACCGGAACGTAACATCCCGCAGCTCAATCGTGTCGGGACGCTCCACCCGAACCGGATCGGGCGCATCCTGAACATCCGGCACGACCGATAACGTCTCATTGACCCGGTCGAGGGAGGCGCTGCCCCGCTGCATGACATTGATCAGCTCACCGATCGCAAACATCGGCCAGATCATCATCCCGAGGTACATATTGAACGATACGAGATCCCCCAGGGTAATTTGATTTTTAAAAACGAGATAAATGCCGAAAGCCAGGCCGATCACGTAACTTGCGCCTACGCATAAGCGGATGGTCGGCTCGAACAGGGCGTCCAGCTTGGCGACCCGCATGTTTTTGCGGTACACATCGTCCGTAATTTCCTTGAACCGGCGCTGATCCTCACGCTCCTGAACGTACGCCCGGATGACGCGCACCCCGGCGACCGACTCCAGCACCTGGTCGTTCATGTCGCCGAACGCGTCCTGAGCGGCCGTATACCGCTCGTGGATGACCTTGCCGTAAATTTTCATGGCCAAGGCGATAAACGGCAGCGGCAGGATGGCGGCGAGCGTCAGCTTCCAGCTGATGAGAAAGCCCATCGCCAGCAGCACGACGCTGAGGTACACCGTCGAGTCTGTCATCACAAGCATGCCGAAGCCCGCCGTGTTAGCGACGGAACGCAGGTCGTTGGTGGCTCTTGCCATCAAATCACCCGTCCGGTTCCGTTCGAAGAACGGAGGGACCATGCGCAGCAGCTGGTTCATGTAGCGGGAACGCAGGATGCGCTCCACGAGGTTAGCGCCGCCGAACAGCTTGTGCATCCATATGTAGGTGATGATGTAAATCACGGTGAGCGTACCGAGAATCAGCACAATATACCGTGTCAGCGAAGTCCAGGTAATCGAGCCGCGGACGATTTCGTCGATGGCGTTTCCGAGAAAACGCGGTGGAAACAGCTCGCCGATTCCGCAGAGGATCAGCATGATCAAACCGATCAAGTAACGCTTCTTTTCCTGGCGGAAAAACCAGCCCAGGTTTTTAAGTACGGAAAACAAAACTTTCACTTCCTCTCATGTCTAAAATGCCGGCAGTTCTTGCTTGCGGAGTTCATGGAAAATTAAAAAAGGCATACCATCCGTATACGGACGATATGCCTTGCAATCCTACATTTATCATGCGTACGGTTGAGTGTGAGCAGCCGTACCGCGGAAGGTTAACATTCAATGGCTCCAAGAGGCACGACTTCATCGCGCTCCTTAAGAAGGCCTCACCAGCAGGGCTGCTCCAGTATTCAATTGATAAAGATCTTGATGATGGTTGCGTGGATGAAAATTTATCATATTGAACACAGAACTCACCCTTTCTTGTTGATGTTGGTCTTGAGCCCGAACAGGGAGCACTTGCGTAACAAGGACACGACCTTGCCGGGTTCATTTGGGAATAAATTGAAAACGGATCTCGTATGCAGAAAATTTTATCATCGCGTCAAGAGCGCTGTCAATTTATATTTTCAGGAATCCATAAAAAAATGTTATGATGTACTTATGAACATACAGAATTAGAGAGAGGGAGTGAAACCAGATGGAACTGCGGATCAGCCCAGACGCTGCACGCTGGTACAAACGAGAATTGAATTTGGCAGAGGGCGCGGCGCTTCGCTTTTTTCCCCGCTACAGCTCGGGCGGCGGACTGCATCCCGGATTTTCGCTCGGCATTTCCGTGGAGAACCCGGAGCATCCGGTGCTGAAGGAAGAGCTTGAGGGCGTCGCCTTTTTTATAGAGGAACAGGACACCTGGTACCTGCAAGGATACGATCTGGTCGTCAATTATTTGGCAGCTTACGATGACATTGAATATGTATATGAAGCGGAGCGGGAACATAACACTTCCACCACTTCATAATGATGCTGAACCGGCCGCATCCGCTAAACCAAGCGAATGCGGCTTTTTCTATTTGAAGGCTGCAAGGCATAGGGCCATTCAAGTCACTTCTTGGAGGAGCCGGAGGGGAAGGCGATCATGCGGTATTCATAGCGGCCGACCTCCATCCGGCCTGCGGCGACACGCTCGCCGCTCAGCTTGCCGAATCCTTCGCGAGGCAGCGTTACGCTCCCGCCTTCCCCGTTCATGTTGACGATGACCCATAACTCCTCCGTCTCCGATTCGCGCGGCGCCACGATCGTGCCGGTCGTCACTTCCGTCATCCGCTTTACGTTCGCTTCTTTCCCGTAATGGATCAGCATCCGCTCCAGCATCTCGCTGCCCTCGTCTCCTGCCGGCAGCGAGCCGAGCAGCACAATTCTGCCTTGCCCCCGCTTCATTTCCGTCAGGAAGGACAAGCCCGGCGATGGACCGCCGATGAGCGTGCCGACGCTTTTCGCCTCCGCTGGCGCATATACGGAGCTCCACATAGAAGGGGGCCGCGGTGAAGGCAATCGGATATTTTTGCAGCGCGAATATGGCGATATAACACTCTTTTGCCGGCTTTGCACTTTTTTAAAACATGCCGTAAACCCGCATCACAGGAGTCTTCAAAAATGTCTCATTGCCGGAAAAGAAAGTGCCGACTCATAATTAGGCCACAACGCTCGCGAGGCGGTGAACACATATGGAGGTGGAAAGCGATGGAGCAGGCGACGGTTCAAGGGAATCTTCCACAAGCGTCCAAGCCGGCGGTCTACCGCACGAGCATCGCGGCCAGGCTGCGCAGGGACAAATGGCTATACCTGTTAATGCTCCCCGGCTTGCTTTATTTTTTGATTTTCAAATATGTGCCCATGTGGGGCGTGCTGCTGGCCTTTCAAAACTATCAGCCATTCACCGGGTTCTGGAAAAGCGAATGGGTGGGCTTCGAGCATTTCCGCCTGTTCTTTGAAAACCCCGAGTTTTTTATGCTGCTGCGCAATACGCTGCTGCTGTCGTTCTACAATCTGGTTTTCTTCTTCCCGGCTCCGATTATATTGGCGCTCCTGCTGAACGAAGTCAGGCTCGCGTTCTTCAAGCGGACCATTCAAACGATGATCTACGTTCCGCATTTTATTTCGATGGTTATCGTGGCGAGCTTGACTTACGTGTTTCTGACGACGGAGGGCGGCACCGTCAATGAGCTGCTCTTCCAATATACGGGCAACAAAATCCAGTTTCTGTCCGATCCGTCATGGTTCAGGCCGATGATCATCCTGCAAACGATCTGGAAGGAATGCGGCTGGGGAACGATTATTTTCCTGGCGGCACTGGCGGCCGTCGACGTGGAGCAGTATGAGGCCGCGACGATCGACGGAGCGAACCGCTGGCGGCAAATTTGGCATGTGACGCTGCCGGCGATCCGCAGCACGATCGTGATCCTGCTGATCCTGCGGATGGGCAGCGTGCTGGATAACGGCTTTGAGCAAATCTATTTGATGCTGAATCCGCTCAACCGGACGGTGGGCGAAGTGTTCGACACTTACGTGTACGCGATGGGCATTACGCAGGGCGCATTCAGCTACAGCACGGCCGTCGGGCTGTTCAAATCGATCGTCGGCGTCACGCTCGTACTCGGCACGAACTGGCTGGCAAAAAAATTCGGCGAATCCGGACTGTACTAACCCATTCAGAAAGGGGAAATCCATCCATGGCCAAGCAATACAGGACCGCGGCCGGCGTCACGTTCGACGTGGCTAACTATATCGTCCTAACGCTGTTCGGGCTGGCCGCCGTGCTTCCTTTCGTTTATGTGATCGCGGGTTCCTTCGCCTCGGACGCGGAGCTGACGCAGAGGGCGGTGTTTTTTATCCCGAAAACCTTTACCTTAGCGGCTTATGAGTTTATTTTTTCGACGGGGACAATCGTCAAGAGTATCGGCGTATCCATTTACGTTACCGTCATCGGAACGCTCGTCAATCTGTTTTTTACGGTCACGATGGCCTATTCCTTGGCCAAGAGAGGACTTTACGGCCGCAATCTGGTGCTGAATCTCGTCATCTTCTCCATGCTGTTCGGCGGAGGGATGATTCCGACATACCTGGTCGTCAAGGAGCTGCACCTGCTCGATTCACTGTGGGCGCTCATGCTGCCGGGTGCAATCAGTGCGTTTAACCTGATTATCGTCAAAAACTTTTTTCAGGAGATTCCTAAGGAAATTGAGGAAGCGGGCCGCATCGACGGCTGCTCCGAGCTGGGCCTGTTATGGCGGATCGTGCTGCCGCTCTCGATGCCCGTTCTCGCTACCTTCACCCTGTTTTACGCCGTGGGGCATTGGAACGATTTCTTTGCAGCTTTGCTGTATATTAACGATCCTGAAAAATGGCCGCTGCAGGTCATGCTGCGCCAGATCGTCCTGCTGTCACAGGCGGCCGCAGGCGATTTGAACTCGATGGATCCGAATTTTGTGAAACCGCCGGACCAATCGATCAAAATGGCCGTCATCGTCGTCGGCACGATTCCGATTCTGTGCGTGTATCCGTTTCTGCAAAAGCACTTCGCCAAAGGGGTTCTGCTGGGCTCGGTCAAAGGTTAAAAGTAAAAGTCAGGCTATTCACCGTGTGATCCCGCCGAAATGCTCCGGAATTTATACACATCAACACTGATTTTTCGCTTGGAGCCCTGGCGGTTTTGCAATATGATCTAACGTTAAAGGGAGGCTATTTTCGTGAAGAAAAAGAAAAAGCAAGCGAAACGCGTGTCCACATTTCTCATTTTAAGCACGGTTTGCGCCGCAGCGCTCGCAGGCTGCTCATCCGGCAGCGGCAGCAGCAGCGAGGGCGCCTCGGGTGGCTCGTCCGCAGCTCCTTCTGCAAACGCTTCCGCGGAGGCGGAGAAGCCGCTTAAGCTGAACATGATGCTCCCGATTTTTAAAACGAACTATCCGAAGGATGACAGCCCCGTCGCCGCCGAGCTCGAGAAGCTGACGAACACGGACATCCATTTCGAATGGGTGCCGAACGCTTCATACGGCGATAAATTCAACATTACGCTAGCTTCCGGAAATCTACCGAAAATCATTTACGTGCCGGATTCGAAGGGTCCCAGCTTCGTGAGCGCCGTAAAATCAGGGGCTTTTTGGGACCTGACCGACAAGCTGAAAAATTATCCGAACCTCAGCCAGGCCAATGAAGTCATTCTGAACAACTCCTCGATTAACGGCAAAACGTACGGTATTTACCGCGGGCGCGAGCTTGGCCGCAACGGCGTATATTACCGCCAGGATTGGCTGGAGAAGGTGGGCCTGCAGCAGCCGAAAACGATCGACGATTTCTATAACATGCTGAAGGCGTTTAAGGAGAAGGATCCGGACGGCAACGGCAAGGACGACACGTACGGTCTGGTGATGGTCAAATGGACGGCAGGCTGGGGAGCCGGTTTCGACCAGATCAAGCTGTGGTTCGGCGCGCCAAACGTGTGGGGCGAAAAGGACGGCAAGCTAGTGCCGGAATTCGAATACGACGAATATTTCGAAGCGCTCAAGTTTATGAAGAAGCTGTACGACGAGAAGCTCGTCAATCAGGATTTCGCCGTGATGGATTCGGCCAAGTGGACGGATCCGCTGGTGAATGGCCAAGCCGGTGTCATTATCGACGTCGTGGACGGAGCGGCCCGCGCCGACGACAAAATTCATGCCGCATTTAAGGACGCGGGCAAAGAAGATTCCAGGGAGCAGTACGTGGACGTGTTCGGGGCCGTCACCGGTCCGGACGGACAAATTCATACGCTGCCGACTTCCGGTTTTGCCGGCCTGCTGGCCATACCGAAATCGAGCGTAAAGGGCGAAGAAGAGGTCGACCGCATCCTGAAGTTTCTCGACCAGCTGAACGAACCGGACCTGCAGACTTTGACCAGCTTCGGGCTTGAAGGCAAACATTACAAGAAGATCGACGACAAGACGCTGGAGAGAAGCTCGGACTCAGTGCTGCTCGAGTCGGAAGTCGAAGGGCTGAATCAGATGGTGCCGTACATTCCGGAAGGTAAAGGGCTCCAGGTGGCCCAAACGCCGCTTCGCTTGAAGCAGACGGAGGTTCAATTGAAAAACCGGGACACGATCGTCGCCAATCCGGCGGAGCCGTTCATTTCTGAAGTGTACGCGCAAAAAGGGCAGCAGCTTGGCAACATCATTAACGATGCCCGAATCAAATTTATCGTCGGCCAGATCGACGAGAAGGGCTGGCGCGATGCGATCGAGCTGTGGAAAAAATCGGGCGGCGACGATTATGTGAAAGAAATCAACGAGCTGTACGCCGCCTCGAAGTCCTGACCGGCCCCAGCGTAAGAGACCAGTGCGTTTGTCCCAAGAGACGGCCGCCTGGGATACATAGGTCGAGCAGTGGCCGGCGGAGGGTTGGAGCTGGACCCTTTAGCCGGGGGCCGTGAACGGATTGGAGAGGCTTCGGCCTCTTTTTTCCGAACATCATTTTTATATTCGGGGTACCGTAAAACACCTGATTTCACAGCAACAAGCAGAAAGCCCCACGTCGTGGGGTTATTTCCGTATCCCCGGTTATTTGAACGATTTTCTCGGATTTCATGCTGGACATATCCGGGGGGCGGAGGGTACAGTTTTCTAAAGGGTGGTTTTTTATTTATGGTTAATTGTATGCGCTTACATGTTTGGAGGGCATAAAACCACCATAAAGGCGGGGAAGACAAATTTTGGATATGGTTGGTGAGCTGACGATGAATGGATGGAAGTCGCTAATGGCCCGCTTATCTGGCGGCGGATCGGGCAGCTTTTACAGAAAAAGCCTGATTATGTTCTTGTTTGTGGCTGGCATCCCCGGAATCATCACGGGGATTCTTGTGTACTCCATGGCTGGCGGGAGGCTGGAGAAAGAACTGCTGAAGCTCCATAATGACCAGATCGAACAGCGGTCGCTGAACATGGATAAGCAGCTGTCCAACCTGGAAATGATGCTGGCGCACTGGGCGTTCGACTCGCGCTTTGATGAATCGCTGAGGGGCCACGACTTCGTACGCGACTTTGAAAAAACGCGCGACATCACGAACACGCTGATGGTGATGCAGGGCTCCAATACGATGATCCATAACGTCAGCCTTTATTTGCGCGGAGACCAGCCGATATTGTTTTATCCGGAATACTCCGCCTTGAATGACCGGCAGCTCATCTCCCGGTACGAACGTCTGATGGACGCAGGGAAGACGACGTATTGGACACAGCAGGCGCTTGACCCTGATCAGCAGGGGAAGACGGAATTGACGTTTGTGCATCTCATCCCTGGGGGCAGCTCAAATCCGCTCGGGGCTTTGATCGTCAGGCTGGACAACGATCAAGTCGCGGAGGTGCTGAGGACGTTGACTCCTTATGCTGACGGGGAGAACTTTCTGATGGAAGCGGGCGGCGGCCTCTACGTTTCCGCTAACGGCAACCGGATGAATTCGCCTTTTGTCAAGGCGGTCCGCGGTGATGTGGAATCCGATGGGAAGGCCCGAGGGTCCTTTCTCTTTGAATGGAACGGCAAAACCTATGCGGTCACGTACGGTTATTTCGCACGCATCATGGACAACTGGCTGTACGTGTCGGCTTCGCCGATTACGAACATTACGGCCCCGGTCGTGCTGATATCCAAAGTCATTCTGGCCGTCAGCGCAAGTGCCCTCCTGTTGGCGGTGCTGCTGGCGTGGCTCGCCTCGAAGCGGATGTATTCGCCGGTCAAACGGCTGATGGCGAATTTGCAGCCGCACGCTTCCTTAGCGGGAATGGGCAGCGTCGACGAATTTGCCATCATCGAGCGGCAGTGGCAGCACTTAAGCCGGGAGAGCCGGGAGCTGAACGCCAAGCTGCTGGAGCAGCTGCCCCATGTGAAGGAGAGCTTTCTCCATCAGCTGCTGCAGGGATATTTGTACGCCTATTCGGAAGAGGATCTGCGCTCGCGCATGGAACGATACAGATGGCAGGTGCACGGCAAGCAGTTCGTCGTGCTGTACGTTCATTTGACGGGCATTGCTGCCATGGAGGGGAAATTCAAGTTCGGTGACGAGGGACTGGTCACTTTTGCATCAGTCAACATGATTGAAGAGCTGGCAGCCGCCCATTTCGAGCAGAGCAGTACGATAAATTTCCACGATCTCGGATCGGGCGTGCTGCTGATCCTGCCGGAAGGCGAACTGTGTACAGAGCCGATCAAGGTTTTCAGCGAGGAGCTGACGCAAGCGGTTAACCGGCTGCTCAACATGCGCGTCACCATCGCCGTCAGCCGGACTATGAACCGTATCAGCGACATTCCGCTCGCCTTTGAAGGGGTGAAGCATGCCGCAAGCTTCCGCAACTTCGAGCATGACAATCAGATCATCGAGATGGAACAGCTAAACTACGAAGACGGGGCCGAGCCCCCGTATCCGTTTACGCTGGAGCGGGAGTTCCTGCAGGCGCTGCGCACCGGACAAGAAGCGGATGCCCGGGCTCTGCTCGCCGACTTTCAGGAGGCGCTGTCCGTACAAGGAGCGAAGGCGATCGATGTCCAGCAGGGAATGCTCCATCTGCTCGGATCCGTACAGCACGCGATCCTTGTATCCGGCATCCAGCCGAACCGGCTGTTCAAAGGCGCCAATTTGTATGAGCAGCTCTCGCAGATGAAAGAGCCGGCCGCCTTCCGGGACTGGTTCGAGGCGAAGGTCATCGCTCCGTTCATGCAGGAGCTGACGAACCGGTCGGACTGCCAGGTCAAACAGCTGATGGAGCAAGCGATGATCTATATGCAGCAGAACTACATGCTCGATATTTCGCTCGATAACTGCGCCGACCATATCGGCACGAATCCTTTTTTTCTGAGCAAGTCGTTTAAGCGGGTTACCGGCAAAAACTTTATCGATTATCTGACCGAGCTGCGCCTGGAAAAAGCGAAGGAGCTGCTGCGGGAATCGGAGCTGAAGATCAACACCGTCGCCGAGCAGGTCGGCTACCAGCACAGCTATTTTAACCGGATCTTTAAAAAGCTTGAGGGGATGACGCCAACCCGCTACCGTGAGCTGAGCCGGGCGGAATAGGCGTCAGTGATACATTTACGGAAGAAGCCGGCAGCGGTTCAACAGGAAACCGCTGCCGGCTTTTTATGCTGCTGATCCCACTTCGAAGTGCCCCGCCAAGCGTACTTTTCAGGACGCATACCTTGGATGACCGCCAACTGCAAGAATGTGCAAGCCTGGTGAAATCGTGCAATGCTGCCGCATCGGCCTCGACAAGAAAGTGTCATTGCCGGGAAAACGGCCGTTCTCTACACTGAAGGCGTGATGACAAAAGCGGAAGCAAACGAATTGCCAAAAGGAGATGAGTCCATGAACGAAACCGGAGTAAACGTACGTTGGCTGAAGGACGCCCCGACGGTTCCGGCCGGGGTGACCTGGGGGATGCCGTGGAAGGAAGGACAGCTGCAGAGAGATGAGCCGCTGGCGCTGCAGGCTCAAGAGGGTGGTGAAGCTCCCGCCCTGCAGAGCTGGCCGGCCGCGTATTGGCCGGACGGCAGTGTTAAATGGACGGCGCATGCTGCGGTTTTTCCTGCGGAAGTACCCTCTAGGTATGCCGTCGAGAAAGGGGAAGCCGGACAAGCGGCATCAGCGCCTTCGTTGTCCGTTAGCGAGACGGATGAAGGCATCCATGTGGACACGGGGGTTTTTTCTTTTCATATTCCGAAGAGCGGCAGCCGGATTATAGGCAGCATACACCGGGGCGGAATTCTCGTCTGCTCCGGCGGCGAACTGGTCGCCATCAAGGAAAGCGTGAGCGAGCTGACCGGCGTTCGCACGATCCGGGAGGAGCGGTATCAATCCCGGATTTATTCAGCGAAGGTGGAGCAGGCTGGTCCGGTGAGAGCGGTCGTCAAGCTGACGGGCCGGCACCGCGCTGTGAACGGGACCGGGGAGTGGCTGCCGTTTTCGTTGCGGCTATACGCTTACGCGGGGCTGGAGTCCATCCGGATCGTGCACACGTTTTTTTACGACGGCAATCCGAACGAAGACTTCGTGAAGGGACTCGGGATCCGTTTTGCGCTGCCGATGCGGGAGAAGCTCTATAACCGTCACGTCCGGTTCGCCGGTGATACCGGCTTTTTGAGCGAATCGCCGAAGACGCTGTATACGCGCCGGACGAAAGGCAAATATATGGAGATGTTCATGCGTCAGCTGGGTGGCCATTCGCTGACCGGCGAACAAATGAACGACGATTATTTTATGAACCTGCTGGACGAATCGGCTTGCTGGGACGGCTTTAAGCTGGCACAGCTCTCGGCCGATCATTACCGGATGGCCAAGCGGACGCAGCCCGGCTGCAGCTGGGTCAAAGCCGCCGAAGGCCGCAGAGCGCGCGGCGTCGCCTACGTCGGCGGTCCAGGCGGGGGGCTGGCGCTGGCCATGCGCCATTTTTGGCAAAAGCACCCCGCCGGCTTGGAAGCTCACGGGCTGACGGGAGACGAGGCGCAGCTGACTGCCTGGTTCTGGTCGCCGGAAGCTCCCGCCATGGACATGCGCCATTACGATACGAAGACGCATGTCGAATCGTCGTACGAAGGCGCGGAGGAGATGAGGGCGACCCCTTACGGCGTCGCGAACACGAGTGAGCTGACGATCTGGTGCCGCGAATCGACTCCTTCGCCGGCGGAGCTGGAGGCTTACGCAGCGTATAACGAATCACCTCCACAGCTTGCGTGCGACCCCGACTACCTGCACAGCCAGGGCGCATTCGGCATCTGGAGCCTTCCGGACCGGGGGACACCGGTCAAAGCACGTCTTGAAGAGAGGCTGGACGGCATCATCGCTTTCTACCAAAGGGAAGTGGAACAGCGGCGCTGGTACGGGTTCTGGGATTACGGCGATTTCATGCACAGCTACGATCCGGCCCGCCACGTCTGGAACTACGACCTGGGCGGCTGCGCGTGGCAGAATACGGAGCTGGTTCCGAACATGTGGCTGTGGCTGATGTTTTTACGCTCGGGACGCGAAGATATTTTCCGGATGGCGGAAGCGATGACGCGGCATACGAGCGAGGTCGACGTATACCATTTCGGCGAATACGCCGGGCTCGGCTCCCGGCACAACGTCGTCCATTGGGGATGCGGCTGCAAGGAAGCCCGGATCGGTATGGCCGGCCTTCACCGGTACTACTACTATTTGACGGGGGACGAACGGATCGGAGACATGATGGACGAGGCGAGGGACGCCGATTATACGACCGTTCACATCGACCCGATGCGGGCCTATTTTCCGAAAGACGAGCACAAGACGCATATCCGGGTCGGCCCGGACTGGGCCGCCTTCAGTTCAAACTGGATGACCCGCTGGGAGCGGCAGGAGGATTCATTCTACCGCGATAAGCTGCTGACCGGCATTGCATGCATCAAGCAGGCGAATTATGGCCTGATTTCCGGCCCAACCTACGGCTACGATCCGCAAACCGGCGTGCTGACGCCGATGGGCGACGACAACTGGGGCCGCCATTTGGCCCTCTGCATGGGAGCACCGCAGGTGTGGTTCGAGCTGTCCGCCATGCTGAAGGATGAAGAGTGGAATGAAATGATGGCCGATTTCGGCATTTTCTATAACCTCTCACAGGAAGAAAAGGACCAGATCACAGGCGGCACTATCAGCACGGAGCGGTTTGAGCATCCGGTGCTGACGCTGGCGCTCGTTGCGTATGGGGCATGGTACCGGAAGGATCAACGGACGGCCGATTTTGCCTGGTCGACACTGCTTGGGCACCGGTTTGCCTGTACGGACCTTGAAAAAGACGCCGCGGCCGTCACTTACGTTAACGAGCTGCGCGAGTTTGAATGGATGAACACGAACGAGGCGTCGCAGTGGTCGCTGAATACGATCATCAGCCTGGCGCTGATCCCGGACGCCCTGCCGGAGGAGGCGGTATCGGCCGGACAGAAAGCGCAGGTATGACGCTCGATGAGGAGGCCATTCCGGCCTCCCTGGGAAGGAGGTAAGCATATTCGATGCAGACAGATTCATCGACCGGGGGCGGGAACACACAGGACACCCGCAGCCCGCTTATTCCTGTAGGGTGGGCCAGCATTTACAACAATCCGCTCGCGAAGCCGGAGCATGCAGCCGGGTTTCGAATGGAGGGTGAAGCGGCCGTCACGTTTCCTTTGGGCCGGATGCGGCTCGAAAGCGTTCTGGACGAGGCTGAGGGGCAGCGCGCCAATTTTGTGCTGTGGTGCCCGGAGGATTTTCCGGCGGAGGCCGCCGTGTCCTGGGATTTTTGGCCGGTGCGCGAGCCGGGTCTCGCGATCATGTTTTTTAGCGCAAGCGGCAGGGATGGCGTGGATTTGTTCGACCCTTCGTTCAAGCCGCGAACGGGAGAATACGATCAGTATCATCATGGCGATATGAACGCCTTTCACGTGTCTTACTTCCGGAGGAAATGGACGGAGGAGCGAAAGTTTCAGACATGCAATTTGCGCAAAAGCTACGGCTTTCATCTGGTCGCGCAAGGGGCCGACCCGATTCCAGGCGTGATGGATGCAGCCGGCCCTTACCGGATGCTGCTCCTCAAAGAGGGGAGGCGCATTACCTTTGCCGTCAACGATCTCCCCTTGTTTGTGTGGGAAGACGACGGAGTATCCTACGGACCGCCGCTTGGAGGCGGCAAGCTTGGCTTCCGCCAGATGGCGCCGCTGATTGCAGAGTATGCCGATTTAACCGTATATGCCAAAAGCGATCCTTAACCGGCGCATCCTGATAGATCAGGCCGCTGGATGCTTATGGATTCGGCTTTGTGGAGGGCTGTCCGTAAAAATTGGGGCGGCGCAAATCCAGACAAAACAAAAACTCCTTTCCGCCTGGAAAGGAGTTTTTGATGCTGATCGAGACTTTATTAAATGTGCTGCGTATAGTTATCGGTTTCCACCGCAAACTGAAAATCCTCGATATCAAAAACATGCACAGGCACAGCAGCCTCGACGATCCGCTGGATCAGCTCGATCTGATCGGTGAGCACCGGGGCTTCCTCCCGCTGCGAGGACAGCAGCAGCTCCGTCTCAACCGGGTCGAACAGCTCGCCATAGGGAGCGGTGTCCATCGCGTTGATGACCGTAATCCGCGCCGATTCGCCAAGGAGGATCGAAGGACTCTTGGCCCAAGGCATATGGAGCGCTTTCTGAATTTTTTTCTTGTTCAGCGGTTCCTCGAAATAGGCGGTCAGCTCCTTGATTCTGGCCTTCACGTACCTGTCATCCTCCGCAGAGCTCATCAGCGGCTCGTCGCTGTCCTGAAGCTCATACAGCTCCAGCAGGCTGGTATAAGGCACGATATATTCAACCGGGACGCTCGTCTGGAGCAATTCTCCATAGATCGCCACCATGACCGCTTCTGTAACGAATTGTCTAGACATCAAGAACCTCCTGAATCCTAAGTATCTAACCCAAGCTGACCTTGCCGGGATAATGTATAATGATCGATACAGGAACAAAGTCCGATCTTACATTTAAGGATATCTAATCATTGAAGGGGGGAAATGTCAACTCATGAGCGTTAGGAAAAGGCAATTCAGCCCGGATCGGACCGATTTTGGCCGCTGCTTTCCCGCCGGAGGGGGAGGAGCGCTTCGGTTTGCCGCATGCCGCGGCCGGGCGGATGGGGTCCTGGTGCCAAGCAGCGGATGCGGCAGACCTGAACAAGGTATGATATAAGAGGCGTCCGGATTGCCGGCGCATATTCGCCTCTACCCACGCCATTAGCCTGATTGACAGCCAGAAAGGAGAGGGAATGTTTTTTGGAATATTGGAAAGCTTATTACCGGTTTGTTAAACCTTATACGAAATGGATTATTTGTACGCTGATCATCGGCATGATCAAATTCGGCATCCCTTTGACGCTGCCGATGATTCTCAAATATGTAGTGGATGACCTGCTGCTTAACCCGAAAATGACGGTATCGGAGCAGGTTACCCGGCTGTTTCTCATTTTAGGGGGCGCGCTCGTCCTGTTTATTATCGTGCGGGGGCCGGTCGAATATTTACGGCAGTATTTTGCCCAACTGATCACGAGCCGGATTTTGTTCGACATGCGGAATCGCCTGTATGCTCACCTGCAGCGCCTGTCGCTCCGCTACTACCAGAATACGAAGGTAGGCGAGGCCATCTCTCGTTTTATCAACGACGTGGAGCAGACGAAAAATATCGTTGAGGTCGGCATGATGAACATTTGGCTGGACATGTTTACACTGCTGATTGTGCTGGGGGTGATGCTGTATCTGAACCCGGTGCTGACCCTGGTGTCCATCGCCATTCTTCCGCTTTACGGAATCGCGGTCAATGTGCTGTATAAGCGTCTCAAGAAGCTCACCAAAGACCGTTCTCAGGCGCTCGCCGGCATTCAGGCGTATTTGCATGAACGGATTCAGGGGATTTCCGTGATCCGTAGCTTTACCCTCGAGCGCTTCGATCATAAGCAGTTTACGGGCATCAACCAGAATTTCCTGAACAAAGCGCTGGCGCAGACGAGATGGAACGCGCTGACGTTCTCGATCATCAACACACTGACGGATATCGCCCCGCTGCTTGTGATCGGGTACGGCGGCTACCGGGTGATCCATCATGATTTGACCCTGGGCACGTTTGTCGCCTTTTTCGGCTATCTGGACAGGCTGTATGCGCCCCTCAAGCGTTTGATCAACTCCTCCTCGGTGCTGACGCAGGCCTCCGCCTCGCTGGAAAGAGTGATGGAATTGCTGAAGGAGCCGTACGATATTGTCGATGCGCCGGACGCCAAAACCCTTCAATGGCCGGTTCAGCATATTTCGTTTGACGAGGTGTGGTTTAAATACAATGAGGGCAGCGACTGGGTGCTCAAGGATATCAGCCTCGATATCAAGCACGGGCAGACCGTCGCTTTCGTCGGTATGAGCGGAGGCGGCAAATCGAGCCTCATTTCGCTGATCCCGAGATTTTATGACATTCAGCAGGGCAGCGTGTCCATTAACGGGCAGGATATCCGAAAGCTGACCCTTGAAAGCCTGCGGGGTTCCATCGGTATGGTGCTGCAGGATAACTTCCTGTTCAGCGGGTCGGTGAAGGACAACATTCTGATCGGCAACCCCGAGGCGAGCATGGACGAGATTCAAGCGGCTGCGGTTTCGGCCAACGCCCATGACTTTATCATGAATCTGCCGGACGGGTATGAGACGGAAGTCGGGGAACGGGGCGTCAAGCTGTCCGGGGGGCAGAAGCAGCGCCTGGCCATCGCCCGCGTTTTTTTGAAAAATCCGGAAATTCTAGTGCTGGACGAGGCAACCTCCGCACTGGACCTGGAGTCCGAGCATCTCATTCAGCAGGCACTGCAATCGCTGGCTTCAAACCGGACGACGCTGATCGTCGCCCATCGGCTATCCACGATCACCCACGCTGACCAAATTGTCGTGATGGAGCACGGGATGATTACGGAACAGGGAACGCATGCCGAACTGATGGCTTTGGACGGAAGTTATGCACGGCTGTATAATGTGCAGCACCTGGAGGTTTAAACAAAAAAAGAAGAAACCCGCGTCTTCAAAAGACCGGGTCTCTTAACATTCGGAAGAGGTGTCCTTAGCGGGCGCCTCTTTTTTAACTTTTGCCGATCAGCAGGGACAACAGCCCGGCCGCAATCAAAGGCCCTACCGGAACGCCCTTGAACAAGGCGACGCCAAGTACCGTTCCGACGAGCAGTCCGGCGACGATGGTCGGATTGGCCGACATCAGGGAGGCACCGCGGCCGCCAAGATAAGCGACCAGCATCCCGATGGCGATCGCCAGCAGGGACTTCCAGTTCAGAAAGGAGCTTCCGAGCATTTGCAGGCTCATTTTTCCGCTGGCCACCGGTGTCATGACGCCGATAGTCAGGATAATGATGCCCAGTGTCAGCCCGTACTTCTCCAGCCAGGGAAACGCCTGCTGTAAATGCAGCACCCGCAGCAGCAGCAGGATGGTCATCGCCACGGTAATGGTCGTGTTGCTGCTAATAATGCCGAGGGCGGCGAGAATCAGCAGGATCAGTGATGTAAAATCCGTACGGAACATCTCCTTTCATTGGCAGCCGAAAGTACCGCCACATTTTGATGTGTATGTCGACGCGGACTGTCTTCCGTGAAATGGTTATTGCTGCGAAGCCCGAATGGCGGCGATATGCTCGGCAATCAGCCCGCCGTGCTTGCGGCCGGTTTCGATAAAGACCTCGTTCGCATTGCGGCCGGACGCGATGACGCCTGCCACGTAGAGTCCGGGCACATTGCTCTCCATCGTTTCCGGGTTAAACAGCGGCTTCTCCATATCCCCATCCAGCTCGACACCGCAGGAAGCAAGCAGCTTCCGGTCCGGCCGGAATCCGGTTAAGGCAAGCACAAAATCGTTATCGATTTCGGTCGTATGCCCGTCTTTATCCTGGATGGTGATGGAGGACTCCCGAATTTCGGTGACCTTGGATTGCACGTGGACCTCTATTTTTCCCTTTTTCACCATCGCTTCAAACACCGGGCGCACCCACGGCTTGATGTTCTCGGAAACCTCCTCGCCCCGGTAGACCATATGGATGTTCGCCCCAACACGAATCAGTTCCATGGCTGCGTCAACCGCCGAGTTGCTGCCGCCGATGATCGCCACGTTCATCCCCGTATAGGGATGGGCTTCACGGAAATAATGCGTAACTTTATCCAGATCTTCCCCCGGTATGCCAATATAATTCGGGTGGTCGAAATAACCGGTGGAAATCACGACGTTTCTTGCTTCATATTGATGTTTTTGTCCGCTGCGGTCAACAGTATGTACCACAAAGGAATGATCCGGCTGCCGCTCCACGGACAGCGCTTCTTCGTACTGGGAGATGGACAAGTCGTAATGATCCGCTACCTTGCGGTAGTAGGACAGGGCTTCGTACCGAAAAGGCTTCTCGTTCGGGGAAGGGAACGGCACATCACCGATCTCCAGCAGCTCCGCCGTACTGAAAAACTGCATGTGGGTCGGATACAGGTAAATGGAGTGGACCAAGCAGTGCTTTTCAATAATATGTGTCGATAGTCCGCGGCGTCCGCATTCGATGGCGGCCGATAGTCCGCATGGACCGGCTCCGATGATAATGACGTCTTGCATGAATTTCTCCTCCTCTGTCTATAAACCACTCACGTTTTATCGTATCGCAAATTTCCGGTAAAAACCACCATGGACAGCCAATAGAGATCCGCACATGGCGGCTCGCTTGCTGACCTTTTTAGGTGAACATGCTGCATATACGGTGATTTTTACATGTGCCGTTGACAAATTCGTTTGATCGACATAATATTAGATACATATCAAATTAGATGATTATTAAAATTATTATTTCGGTATTTCGGCGGGCTATCCGGCTTGATGGCAGGAGATTATTTGCAGCCCTGTTCTTTCCGGAAAGCGCTCGGTATATTTTACCCAACCTTTCACGGGATTTATCAAAGGAGGTCCGGCCGACATCGAATGAGCAATGAAGGGAGCTGAAATGTATATGAGTAAAGCAGACGAAATGCAGAAGGGAATCTCCGATCCGGTGAACGAGGCCATGAAGGCGGCGGTGTTGAGGAACTTTTTTACGGCGGATGGGAGGCTGGCGCAAATTCCAGCCCAGTACAAGAAGAAATTGATCGCCATGCAGCATCTGGTGGAGAAGCTTGAGCCGGGGCGCCGTTACACTGAGAAAGAAATCAACGCGTTTATACAGCAGTTTCATGATGATTACGCAACGATCCGTCGCGAGTTTATCATTCATCGGTACATGTCTCGGGATAACGACATTTATGAAATGAACCCCCGGGACCAATGGACGAAGTGGGAGCAGGTTTGAGCCCGTCTGGAAATTAAGGCTTGACATGAAACAAGCATTCCGTATATGATGGCAGCAAATGACAGGAAAGGAGACGATATAAAATGATGAAGAGCATTGTATGGAACTTGACCCCTTTAACATTTTATATATGGTCTCCTTTGACGGCTGGATAATCGATCGGATTTGAGGACTCACGTCTGATCATACGGCATTTCATCAGCAGGCATGGTTTCATGTTTGCCGAATAAGCCGCGGAGACCTACATGGGTTGCCGCGGCTTTTTTGCGTTCGGTAACGTTTCGGTATGGCATCACAGCTTTGGTGTGTCTTCTCCGGACGTTTCGGTTTGCGCATAAAAGGGAAATGCTCTCTGATTGATTCAGAAGTCATGCCCCCGGAGCCTAAGCTTCGGGGGCTTTTTGTCATTCATTCACTAATTGGAGGGATTTTTACTTGAATTTAGAGCATTATGGATGGAATACGGATTGGCAGCAGAAATGGCTGCAGCGAGATCGCAAACAGCACGTTCCCGGCCGCATCGTCAGCGACTTCGGTCAAATGTACCGGGTCTGGACCTCAGCCGGGGAAGTATGGGGAGAAATATCGGGCAGGCTGAAGCATGAGCATCAGGACCGGAGCGAGCTGCCGGCTGTGGGCGACTGGGTGGAAGTTCAGGTGCTGGAGCAGGAGGAGCGGGTGATCATTCACGGCGTCTTGGAACGTAAAACCTGTATCTCCCGGCAGGCCGCAGGAGTCGCCACCGTTAATGAGCAGATCATCGCCTCGAACGTCGATACGCTGTTCCTGGTCAGCTCACTCAATGACGATTTTAACGTCAGGCGCATGGAAAGGTATTTGATCATGGCCTGGAACAGCGGCGTGACTCCGGTTATACTGCTCAGCAAGGCCGATCTATGCCCGGACGCGGAGCTAAAGGTCGCTGAGATGGAAGGGGCGGCTCCGGGGGTGCCGGTTCACGCTATCAGCGCGCTGGAAGATATGGGACGCGACATCGTCTCCGCTTACCTGGGAGAAGGGATCACCGTGGCGCTGACCGGCTCATCCGGCTGCGGCAAATCGACCATCGTCAACTGGTTGTCCGAGGCCGGCGTGCAGAAGACTCAAGGGATCCGCGAAGATGACAGCCGCGGGCGCCATACGACGACGCACCGCCAGCTGTTCCTGCTGCCCCAAGGGGGCATCATGGCCGATACGCCCGGCATGCGGGAACTGCGGCTGTTCGAAGACGAAGGAGGCCTAGCCCAAGCGTTTTCCGACATCGAGGAGATCGGCGGCCGGTGCCGCTTTGCGGACTGCAAGCATGAAGGCGAGGCGGGATGCGCCGTCCGGGAAGCAGTGGAAGCAGGCGTACTGGAGGAGCGGCGGCTGTCCAATTACCATAAGACGCAGCGGGAGCTGAAGTTTCAAGCGGTAAAAGAAGCACGAAGCAGGCGCAAGGCTGATCCGAAGGGGCGGGGATCCAAAAGTGGGGCCCCGCGCAAATCCTCATCCTATTGGACGAAACAGCTGATGGATGAATAAAGCAACAAAAACCACGATGGTATCCATCGTGGTTTTTTGGGCTGGAGATCGTTGTCCAGCTTCCGTGCAAATCATTTTATAAGCAGATAACAGGATTAGAAGTTCTTGGCGGCTTCGGCAGCTTTGGCTACACCGGCTTCAACCAATGCGGCAGCCTGATCCGGAAGCTGGTTATGGCCTTCAACGATAATGGTCGTTACATCTTTGATCCCGAACAGACCCATGCTGCGCGAAACGAAGTTGACGGCCATTTCGCTGGCAGCGGCAGGGCCTTCGGAATAGATGCCGCCTCTCGCATTGAGGATAGCGACCTTCTTATCGCCAGCAAGACCGACAGGGCCCTCCGGTGTATATTTAAAGGTTTTGCCTGCACGGTTCAGGTAGTCCAGGTACGAATGAAGCACGGCCGGAACGGTCATGTTCCACAGCGGGAAGCCGAAGACGATTTTGTCGGCGGCCAGGAACTGATCGAGGTAGCGGTCGGCGATCGCTGCCGCTTCACGTTCCTCAGGTGTCGTTTCGATGCCGTTAGCGGTTTTATACAGGCCGGTAATCGTCGTATGGTCGTAATAGCGCGGCTGCTCGGCGAACAGGTCCAGCTCCACAATTTCGTCCTCCGGATGAGCTGCCGTGTAGGAATCCTTGAAAGCATGATACAGCTTCACGCTGATCGCCTGGTCAATGGGACGGTTGTTTGCTTTGATAAAAAGTACAGTAGACATGGTGTAAACTCCTTTAAGTATAAAATAGTCACTAACTATGATAAATATAGTAAAATAAAATGTTTAAAAAGTCAAAAAAATATTTTTTTTGGGCAGAAACAGATGTCGAATGATGACGAAAATATTTTTATTGTAAAAGCGCTTTCTTTCCTGGTCATAATGGGACTAGTCATTCCAATATTATAATAGTAAGGAATAGGGAGGTGGGGGAAGGATGGGCTTTTATCATCTGTTTTGGGGATTTTTGTTTATGTTTGATTTCCAAATCAACGGTTTTGACATTTTACCCGACGTGATCGGCTATCTGCTGTTCTATGTGGGGCTGGCCAAGCTGAACCGGCGCTCCGAGCATTTTCGCAAAGCCGGGAACACGGCGGCTGTCCTGCTTGGTGTGTCCGCTCTTGCCCTTGTTTTGTCGGTCTTGCCCCGGGCTTCCTCAGCGATCGGAATTCCGCTGGGCCTGGTCATCCTCCTTCTGAATTTGTACATGGTGTTTCATATTTGTCAGGGAATCGGCGCTCTGGCTGGAAGGAGAGGTCTGTATCAGTTTCAAAGCATGGCTCTCCAGCGCTGGCGGTGGTATTTGCTGCTCGTGCCCGCGATGTTCGTCGTCCTGCTCATCGCTGCCCTGCTGCCAGCTGCGGCGCTCATTCTCGGGCTCGTGCTGATTGTGGCGTCTTTTGTCATAAATGTTCTAATGATGCTGCTGATGAGGGAAGCCGAGCATCACCTGCGCCGCTAGGCGCTGATTAAATGCGGAAACGGCTGGGTATATATTCAAAACAGGAAGAAACTTCCTGGATTTATAAGGAAAATTCAATGACAAGGAGAGGATGGGCATGTCCATTGACCGCTTTATTTTAAAAAAATTGGACTCCTGCCAAGAAGAACATACGCGCGCCAATCTAGTGCAGCTGTTCAAAATCCGCATCCAGAAAGCAGAAAGAGCAACCGGTTTCCATATGGGCAGACACTAGTTCATGACGATCAGGGGAGCCTTCACGGAATACTGGTTTACGATATCGAACTTTATCCTTTAGCAAGGTCCCCCGAAAATGCCGAAATAGCTTTAATGAAGGAGCCCCACGTTGTGGGGTTATTTTGTGCCCTTTTACCCGTCTGTGCAACCTTTCTATCCACCAAGCCGTCAAACAGATCAGATTGGAAAATATTACGCATGGAGTGGATGCATCGTGAACAAATTGCTGCAGGGAGCCGTTGTGATCGCGGCGCTGATCGGCCTGGCCGCTTCACCGTCGCAAATCTACGCGGACGATTCCTTTAAAGATTTAACCGGAGTCCAGGAGAAAGAAAAAATTGAGAGCCTTCATGCCCGTGGATTGGTACAGGGGATGACTGGTGACGAATTCCGGCCGCAAGCCGGTCTGACCGCGTCGCAAGGCGTGACGATGATCGTCAAGTCGCTGAAGCTGAATCTGGATGGCATCGCATTTATTAAGAAGCCGGAGGCAAAAGACGTGTTCACCCGCGTCGCCAATGACGCCTGGTACGCTCAGCCTTTTATCGTCGCCCATTATAATGAACTGGATATCCCGGCTAGCATTGAACCCGGCCGGACGCTGACCCGTGAAGAGTTTATTCACTATCTGGTTCAGGGCATCGAGCGCACCGGAGCATATCCTTTGCCGAAAATATACATTCAAATCAAAGACGAGGCGAGCATTACCGGAGCTTATCAGGGGACGATCGAGCGGGCTCTGGTGTATAAGGTTGCGGCTTTGGATCCCGAGGGAAACATCCATCCGAAGACAACGATAACCCGTGCCGAGGCGGCAGCCATGATCTACGAGGCGGTTGCTTTTGTGGAGTCCCATCAGCAGGTGAAGTCCCAGCCTTAATATAAAAAAACACCATCCCTCTTAATAGAGGGACAGTGCGAGGGTGTCGTTTTCGCTCTTGCTGTGAAGGATGGCTTCGGAACCTTCAATTTCAATGCTGATCAGCGAATTCAAGCATTTCTGAAGTGCTCTTTTTCCGTTTTGAATTTTATTTTCCAAGGTGCCGCTCAGCAGCTTCAATATTTTCGAAGCAGGTTGTTTGCAGTCGGTTGTAAAATATACGGGTACTACTTTGTTTTGGAAGTTAATTAGTATTCTCATAGAAATCACCTCATTCGTGTTATTCCATACCTGTATTCTACCTGCCAAATATTAAAAAAACCTTAAAGAAAACTTATAAATAGTTAAATTGCACACAATTTTTCGGAAGTGAACATAATTAGAGGCTTCCGATTTTTTGTGTCTTTTCAAAATCTGCGGCCCTAAAAATACGCCTAAGTCTATAAATCTTTTAAGAGGGAACTTGCCTTTCTTGAATCTGCCTGTGAAACTGGGTATCAGGTATTATTTTCGGAGTGATAAAATAGGACCAGTATCTCCTTAAAAATGGATATAAAATCAGTTACATACAGATGAATCCATCTAAAAATAGTGCATTGGGACTATAAAACTCTAGAAGGCCGAGAATTAAACTAGTTAAAATGTCACAAATTGACAGGATTATGCACTGATGTTACATTATCATAAGGTTACAAAGTTTTCATATTTTCGCTTGGGTCTGCTGAATGTTACTTCAATTACAATAAATAAGCTATTTCTACTATGGCAAGAAGGAGTGGACACCTTTGATTCTAACCGTGATAATCAGCGGCCAGGAAAGAGACTGGTTTGATGTCGAAGTGCCGGATGACTGCCCGGCGGCCCACCTAAAGGACATGCTGGGCGTTCGAATCTATGGGGAGGCTCCGCCTGAAGGCTCGCAATATATATTAGAAGGCAAATTTCCCGAGGGGCTCTGGTTCCCGGTAAAGGATGCCCAGGACGTAGCTGAAGCAGGACTTAGGGAAGGCTGTATGGTCCGAATACAGCGGGCCTTTTCGACCACGACGGAAGAGGCGCCGAGCTTTGGCAGAAGAAATTTGTTTCAATATGAATGGAATCGGGTAATGGAAACTTAAAAATTTGTTTTTTTTGGATTCCTGAACACTAGTACTTATTGCATGGGTAACCTGAAGGATTTTGGATGCCAAAAGAGGGGTTGACGCATTATGAATGTGTTATATCAACGTTCGCCCAGAATCAAACCGACGATCAAGGAACAGCGGCTGGACATCCTGAGGCCGCCGGGCGAGCCGAGTAAACCATCATTTTCTTTGGTTTCGATCATCCTCCCGGCAGTGATGACCATCTTCAGTATCGGTTTGTTTATCTACATGAACCTTACAGGGAATATAGCGAACAACACGTACGTCATGTTTCAAATGGTTTCTGTTGTCATGATGCTTACATCATATACGATCCCTTTCATCGCTTATCTGGGAAACAAAAGGAAATATAAAGAACAGCTGAACGAACGCATCAGCATGTATTATGCGGAACTGGACAAGCTCAGGATGGAGCTTGCCGCAGGGCAGAAGGAACAAGTGGACGTGCTGTACGATATCCATGGAGACCCCGATGTCTGCTTTCATATCGTAAAAAACCGGAACAGTTCCTTGTGGGAACGTTCACCGGAAGACGACGACTTTCTGCATACGCGGATTGGTACCGGCAGCCTGCCGTTTCATACAAAGGTAAAGGCGCCGAAGCCCGAAGGCTACGTCAAGGATCCGCTCCTCGAAGCGGCGCAGTCGCTCGAAGAAGAGTTTCAGACTGTGCCGGGATCCTCTATCGTATTGCCGCTGTTTCAGGCTAAAGTCGTCGGGATCGTCGGCGATCGCGAGTCCGTCATGAACGCGCTTCGGGTGGTCGCCGTCCAGCTGGCCGTACGGCATTCGCCGGATGAGGTGAAGCTGGCGGCGTTTTATGAGGAGAAGGATGCCTTCGATTGGGATTGGATGAGATGGCTGCCCCATGTCTGGGATGAGGACAGATCATCGCGTTATATGGCGGACCGCCGCAGTAGCGCCCACCAGCTGGCAGATGAATTGTTTCAGCGGCTGGTAAGGCGCAAGACGTCCCGTGCTTTTTCCGGCCGGAAGACCGCAGCCCAGCTGCCGGCCTACGTTGTCGTTCTGGCGGGGAGCGGGCTGATCGAAGAAGAACCGCTCCTGCCACTGCTGCTGGAGGACGCTGCCGACGTCGATGCCTGCACGATCATTATATCGGACCGCAAGGAGAAGCTGCCGATGCAGTGCCAGCTGATCGTTGATATGTCCCAGGGGAGCGGCCAGTATTCGCTGAAACGGGAAGACGGTTCTTTTGAATTGCAAAGCTTTGAAGCCGATACGATTACGCTGGAAAAGGCGGACGCGCTCGCCCGCTATATGGCCCCGATCCGGCTTAAGCGTTCGTCGGCTTCGGAGATTCCATCCCTGCTGTCCTTGTTCGACATGCTTGGCCTGGAAGACATCCGGGCGTGGGATGTACGCAGCAGGTGGAGGCACAACCGTTATCCGGAGAGCTTTCCCGTTCCGATCGGCGTCCGGGCCGGGGGCAAAAAAGTCATGCTCAACATTCACGATAAGATCGAACGGAACGGTCACGGCCCTCACGGCCTGATTGCAGGCACGACGGGATCCGGCAAAAGCGAAGTGATTCAATCGATCGTCGCTTCCCTGGCTGCGGAATACCACCCGCATGACCTTGCATTCATGCTGATCGATTATAAGGGCGGCGGCATGTCCAACACGTTTAATCATCTTCCGCACGTTGTCGGAACGATCACGAATTTGAACAGCAGCCTGATCGAAAGAGCCAAGGTCTCGCTGAAGGCCGAGCTGGTCAGACGCCAGAAAATACTTAACGAATCGGGCAATCTGCAGCATATCGATGAATATTATAAGCTGCTTAGACAGCGGCAGGGACAACCCCTTCCGCATCTGGTCATTATTATAGATGAATTTGCCGAGCTGAAGCGGGACCAGCCCGAGTTTATGGATGAATTGATCAGCATAGCGGCAATCGGCCGCACGCTGGGCGTTCACCTGATTCTGGCCACCCAGAAGCCGGCGGGAGTCGTTGACGAGAAAATATGGAGCAATGCGAGGTTCCGCATCTGCCTCCGCGTTCAGGATGAAAGTGACAGCCGGGATATGCTGAAAATTCCAAATGCCGCCTGGATCACCAAACCGGGCAGGGGCTACCTTCAGGTTGGCAGTGACGAAGTGTTCGAGGAAATGCAGTTTGCATGGAGCGGGGCGCCTTATTTGGACCCTGAGGCCTCCCATGAGAAACGGGCGGTAAGCGAAGTCGGGCTTAATGGCAAGCGTGAATGCCTGTTGTCCGGAGGCATGAACGCGGCCGAAATGCTGATGCAGCAGCCGAAGCGACAGCTGCAGGTATTTATAGATCAGCTCGCCCGGACTGCGGAAGAAGAGGGAATTATCCGCCTGCAGGGCCCGTGGCTTCCGCCGCTTCCGGAGCATTTGGAGCTGGATGCCGTCATACAAGGGACGGATGCGGACAAAATGGATGACATCGCCGGCATAGCCGGCCTGATGGACGATCTACCGAACCAAAGCCAGAGGCTTCTGACCATCCCGATGCAGCAAGGACATTGGGCAGTGTACGGGATGCCGGGTCTCGGCAAATCGACCTTTGTCCAGTCCCTTCTGATGTCGCTGGCAAGATTGTACTCGCCGGCGGATTGGAACGGTTACGTTGTGGACATGGGCCGGGTCATGCGCGATTTTGCGGGGCTTCCCCACATCGGGGCGGTCATGACGGCCGAAGAGGAGGACCGGATCAAGAGGCTCTTCCGGTTTCTGATGAAGACGGCAGCCCACAGGAAAGAATTGTTCGCCGAAGCAGGCGTAAAGACGGCAGCCGCTTACAGACCGTTCCGTCCTGGTTTGCTGCCTCAACTGGTCATCGTCATTGACGGCTATTTGAACTTCCGCAACATCTACCCTGAGGAAAACGAAACGCTGGAGTTTCTCCTCCGTGAAGGAGCGGCTCTAGGCATGACATTTGTCGTTACGGCCAACCGGATTTCTGATATATTCGAGAAAGTGCGGAGCAGTCTGACGAACGCATTGACCTTCGAGCTGGCCGACTCCGCCGATTATTATTATGCTGTCGGCAGACCGGGACGGATACCGGGCAGTTTGCCGCCGGGAAGAGGTTTGGTGAAGGGGTACCAGCCGCCGCTGGAATTTCAGGCGGCTTTACCGGCCATTGGAAAAGATGAGGTGCAGCGTACGGAAGCGCTCCGAAACCGGATCCAGCTGATCCGCTCCCTGTACCCCGATCAGCAGGCTCCGGAGATCGGGAAGCTGCCTGACCGTGTCACGCTCAGGGAGCTGCTCCCGCCGGCAGCCGGTTACGACCGGGATATATTGAACGGCGGCAGCCTTAAGGTGCCGCTCGGGCTGGCAACCGATGACCTGGACCCTTTCGGGGTCGACTTGCAGGAAGGTCCGCATTTTATCGTAGCAAGTCCAATGGAAGGAGGAAAAACCTCCTTCCTGCTGAGCTGGATGCTGTCTCTCGCACACCGCTATCCGCCGGAAATGCTACAGATGTATACCATCGATACGCGTTATGGGAACCGCGGGCTGAGCCAATTGGCGGAACTTCCGCATATTCAGGCTAGCGCCAGCCGCGAGGAAGAGCTTGGACCGCTGATTCAGCGGTTGTATGAACAGGTCCAAGCCCGGAGTCCAGGCCAGGAAGCGCCAGCTGCCGTGCTTGTGATCGATGATGCGGACCTGTTGGCGAAACAGCTCCAGGATTTTACAGTGAAAGAGCAGTTGACGGCGATCGTCCGCCAGGGCCGCGACCGAAATGTGCATGTGATCGTTTCAGGCGTGCCAGCTGATTTACCGACGTTCGGCGCAGACTGGTTTAACGATATTAAATCCTGCCAAAGCGGATTTTTGTTCGGGACTTTAGACCCTAACGATTTATCGTTCTTTCGTATTCCGTTTTCGGAAGCGAGTCATACCCAGGGGAGCTTGAAAATCCTTCCGCCGGGACAGGGGTACTATATTAAACGGAAATATTTCAGGGTTAAGGCCGCAATTCCGTTTGATGACTATTGGAACAGCCATCGCTGGGTTGCCGAAATTCGCGACCGATGGCATGTTGTCGTTTGAGGGGAGGTGGCTCATAATGTTGACGATTCATGCTTCCAGACAGGACACCATTACACTTGATAATAAAGAATTCTTTTTTCTTGCCGGGATTCTCGGTTCGGACCGGCTTCTCGGCGTGGAAGACCCATTTCAAGGATATCTGGCCGAAGAGATCTCGGAAGAATGGGATATTGTGAAAGCCTCTTTGCTGGAAAAGGGTTACCTCATTGAGGAAGAGAACGGCATAGAATTGTCTATGCCGCCCAAAATCTTTTCCAGAGTGGCGATTGCCGGCTTGGCGCAGCGGTCCTGCTGGCTAAAATATGTTCAAAACGATGAAACGTTCGAAGGCTATCTTCATGTGACCAACGAGCGTGTCGTTCAAGTATGCAAATCCGCAGAGGACTGCCAGTACAAACTGGATGAGCTCGGGACCGTCGAGGAGGCCTGCCGCACGCTGGTGGAGGAAATGGACTTGAAAAACTTCGCGCCGATGGAGGCGCCGGCTTTGCTTCTCTCTAAAAAGAAGTTTGCCCATCTCTTCAGCCATACCTCGGAAATTCCGTTCGAAGAGCTCGGCGACCAGCTGGTAAAGGCAACAAACGATGTGGAAGGTTCTATCGCGCTTGCCAAATGCATGAAATACCGCACGGGTGAAGGTGAGCTGCAATTGTCGACTTGGACCGGCAGCGGCTGGGAGTCGCAAAATGCGGCGTTTATGGTCAATGACACGATGAACTGGCTCGTACGTATGAGCATCAAAGGGGATCAGGACTGGCTGACGGCCATTCCGGCGAGCAGGGAGCAATTTGAGGAAATGCTGCTTCAGTGGCTGAAGCAGCCTCAGAATTAAATGGAAGGTGAGAGTCCGTGCGTATTTCTGTTGAACCGGAGTCACTCCGGTCTTTAAGCCGTCAGTTAGATAGAGGCAGTGAACAAATTCGGGAAATGACGCTCGCCTTGAATCAGGCGCTTGGGAACTTTAGGGGAGAAGCGGCTTTCCCGCAATCCGTAATGGACGAATGGCAGTCCGCACACCGGCAAGGGGAACAGATCTATGCCATGCTGAAGGATATCGGCAAATGGATCGAATCCAAGGCATCCGAATTTCAAACCGCAGACGAGCAGCATCATTCCATTCTGAACGATACCTTGATGTACTCAAGGCCCGCACTCATGTTCCAGTCGGCGGCCGTCTCCGGGAGAGAACCGATTCTGCCTGGATATGGGCTGACAGACGGGACGGTTTCCAATCCGTTATCCGCTGTACAGGCCGTCCATGCCGAAGCGGGGGGCAGTTACTCGGGTTGGAACAGCCACGGGACGGCTGCCGCCGGAGCGGCGGCTGGGTTAGTGACTTTGATGGCTGGAGTTGTACTTCCTGCTGCTAAAGACGCGCGCTTGGGTTTAAACAAAAATGAGCATGCCGGAAGTGCCAAGTTTTTGCTGGAGCGGGCCGCTAACAATCCTACAGCCTGGAGGTTCATCGACCCCAAGGCAGCGGGCAAAATCCGAACCATGGGACAAGGACCGGGTGGCCATTCGGGAAATGAAGGCCCTCCGGGAACCGGAACAAAGCGTGAGCTTCAGCAGGAGAGCGGGGAAGAGGACAGGGCTCCCGGCCATCTCATGATCAATAACGGTATAGGTCTGGGTGCGATAGCTGGAAGTACGGCCATCGGGGCTGCGGTCGGATCCGTCGTTCCGGCAGCCGGAACCGCTGTAGGGGCATTTGTCGGTCTGGCCTCGAGTCTCGTCATTTCGGCTGTAACCGACATCGAAATCGCCGGTAAAACGCTGAGAACGCGTGCCTCAGGCGGGATGGACTTGGTGTCCGACTCCGTCAAGGCGGTTACCCATGGGGCGAGCATACTTGCGGACCAGGTGAAGGACAAGCTGAAATCGCTGGGCATGCGTTTTGCCTGAAACCGGATCCAGCAGTAGACGTGAAGTACCCTGTTATTTCTATCTGCATCTGATTCTATCACCGCCGTGATTACCGGCTGCTTACCCATGAAGAATACATACTTAAATGAGAGGACGGACAAGCGATGGATAATGGGACTCCTTCACAAGCTTTGCTTCCGCTCGGATCTGTGGTTCTTCTCAGAGGAGCACAGAAGAAGCTGATGATTTATGGACGTAAGCAGATTCATCAGGAAAACAATCAGATGTATGATTATTTGGGGGTCGTATATCCGGAAGGATATATTGATCCGAATTATACATTTTTGTTTAATCATGAAGATATCGACAGTATTGAATTCAAAGGCTTTTTTAACAGCGAAGAGGAAAAATTTCAAAAAATACTGTCGGAGGTATCCGCGACAAGCTAAGCCAAATGGCATTTGTGATGTGCAGCCAGAGTTTAAGATACCCGAGGAAAGCATAGGAAACCGATAAAAGAGGAGGGACCATCATGTCAGGACGTATTTTGATTTCACCGGAACAGGTGGAGGCGGTCGCCAATCAATTTAAGCAGAGCGGAGAGCAGAGCCAGCAGCTCGTAGCGAGCTTGTCCCAAGCGATCCAGGGGATGGAGGGGCAATGGGAAGGCCTGACGAAGCAGCGGTTTTTCCAGGAGTTTCAAGAAGCCGGCAGACAGATGCAGTCATTTGTCCAGATTCTGAACAGCATCAGCCATGAGCTTGGGGCCATTGCCCAGAAATTCCGCTCTATCGATGAAACGAGATAATTTTAGCCATTCAAGTTACGGTTCGTTTACAGTAGAATGAGATCGTAGGAATCATCAACCGGGTGTATTTACTCCCGGTTTTCTTGCAGTCCACAAAGTTTAAGTGAAAGGGGGGTGTCCATGTCTTTTCAACCGAATGCGGGAGATGAGATGGTTATTAACGGGGTGCTGTACCGCGTTGGCCAGCATCCTGCCGCTCCCGGGTTAGCTTATGCGCAGGCAGGAAGGCAGGGAATCGTCTATCAGCTGATTCCTGCCTGCGGGCAGCTTCATGAAGCCAAAGCACTAAAAGTGTTTTTTCCGAAGTATCGTATTCCTGCGATGGTGTACCAGTCCGAAATGATGGAAATGTACAGCGAAAGTCCGGGTTTGCAGGTCTGCAGACGAGACGTGCTCACTCCCGAAAGAAACGAAAGCCTGATTGCCGAGCATCCGGACCTGCTGTATGCGGTGCTCATGCCCTGGATATACGGGCATACCTGGTTCGATATTATGACCGACCAGCGGCGGCTGCTTCGCGGGGAGAGCCTCGCGCTGGCCAAAGGGCTGGCGGCCATCGGATCGGGGATGGAGCAGCGCGGCTTGGCGCACTGCGATTTGTCGGCACCCAATGTCATGCTTCCGTTTTTTTCTGAAGTGGAATTGCCGGAACCGCGAAGTGTGGTCGAACTGGTGGACATTGAGCAGATGTACAGCCCGAAGCTGGACAGGCCTGATGTGCTGCTGGCGGGTTCACCGGGGTATGCCGCGCACCGGACGGTGCAAAGCGGGTTGTGGAGCGGTTATGCCGACCGGTTCGCCGGTGCGGTCATCATTGCGGAAATGCTGGGTTGGTGCGATCCCCAAGTCGTGGAGAAGGCCTGGGGGGAAAGTTATTTTGATCAGCCTGAACTGCAAAATCCGTGCGAGCGGTACTTTATTCTGAAAAATTCCCTGGAACGGAACTGGGGAGCGAAGACGGCGGAGCTGTTTGCGCGGGCCTGGGAAAGCCAGGATTTGAGCAGCTGCCCGACGTTCGGCGAGTGGCTGGTGCTGCTGTCGACGATGACGGTGAACAGCGAAAACGCGGATGAAAGCGTTACGGAGAAACAGGATGCGGTTCAACCGGCGGAGTCTCCGGAGCCGTTGGTTTCCGCTTCCTCCCCAGCTTTGCGGCCGCCGGCGGTGCCCACTGCCAGAAGTTTCGTGGCAGCGGCCGCTGAGCGGGCGGCTGCCCTGACGAAGGGGGAAGAAGCCGCGTCCGGTGATCAGGATGTCGTCAACAGGCTGTTTCACCAGGCCAGAGAGCTCGAATCGAGTGGAAATCTAAGCGGTGCTCTGGAGGTGTACAAGTCCGCCCACCATTTTGTCAGCGAAGGCTCACCGATGGAGATCGAGCTGGAAGCTGCGATACGCGGACTGGAATCCGAGCTGAATCCGCCAGGCCCCGATCGGAAACAAGCCAAGGTCCCTTTTTACCAGTCGCGTAAATGGCTGACTTCGGCGGTGGTTGTCATCCTGCTTCTCGCCGGGACGGCGTTTGCCGTCAACCAAATCGTTGCCGACCATTCGCCAGGGAAGCACATGGAGGCGGGAGCCGGCACGAAGCCAGGCGGCGAGAAAGCTCCTGCGGTCCCGGATACAGCGCAAACGGATCAAAAGCAGGAGGAAGCGGACCGGCAGGCCGAGCTGCAGAAGCAGGAAGCCGCGCGGAAAGAGGAAGAAGCCCGAAAACAGGAAGAAGCCCGGAAACAGGCGGAAGCACAGCGCCTGCAGGCCGAGGCCGAGCAGAAAAAGCTTGAGGAGGCGCGCAAAGCCGAAGAGCGCAAGAAACTGCAGGATCAGTACGCGGTCCAAGCGAAATATGACGCCTATTTGCATCAGCAGGAAAAAGCAAAGAAAAAGGCTGCCGAGCGGAAAAAGCTGCAGGAAATGTACCAGAAGCAGGCGCAGTACGAAGCCTATCTTGCTTTTCAACAGCAGAAGGAAGCGAAGGCGAGGGCGGAAGCGGAAGCGGCCCGTAAAGCAGCCGAGGCGAAGGCGCAGCAGCTGAAGCAGAAGCGCTCCGGCCAGGTCGTCCAGCTGATCGCTTACTACAATCAGGCCTTTAACGCCCAGCGGGGCGGCAACATTGAACGAGCGCGCTCCTACGCTAAGGATTTCGCCAGCCTGTATGAACAGGATGCGGCGTATTTCAAGTCCGTCGGCAAGGTGGGAACCCGGGCGTCGGCTATCTACAAATTTCTGTCCAATGGCTCTTACTCGCTGCCTGACGTTTAGACATAGAAAATGACCAAGGATTATCTACAAAGGGGAGTTGTTTACTGATGAACTATACGATCCAGGCTTCCCAGCGGACTCCGGCGCTGATCATCTATCTGATCGACATCAGCGCATCCATGAATATGCTCATGGACGGCAAACGGCGCATCGACGTGGTGTACGAAGCACTGTCGCTTGCAATCCGCCAAATGGTGTACCGATCCACGAAAGGGAACCGGCTGACGCCCCGGTACCGGATTGCCATCCTGGCTTACAGTGACGACGTGTACGATCTGCTGAACGGGATCAAAGGGATCGACGAAATTGCAGCGGTCGGCTCCCTGCCGGACTTGACCCCGAAGCGGTTTTCGGATTCGGCCAAAGCTTTTCAGCAGGCAGAGAAAATATTGCAGGCCGAGCTGCCGCGCATGCAGGACTGTCCCGCTCCCCTCGTCTGCCACATGACGGACGGGGTGACGACCGGAGAGGATCCCGAGCCGATCGCAAGGCGCATCATGAGCATGAGCGTGCCTGACGGGAACGTGCTTGTGGAGAACATCTTCATTTCTGATCACATGCTCGATCAGCCGATTGCCCAGCCGCGCCGCTGGAGAGGCATCCTGCCGGATACCCTCCTTCATGATGAGCATGCGGTGAAGCTGAGAAACATGTCATCTCCGCTTCCGGAGAGCTATCGGGACATGCTGGTCGAAGCCGATTATCTGCTTGCCCCGGGGGCGCTGATGATGCTTCCGGGAAGTTGTGCGGAGCTGGTATCCATCGGTTTTCAAATGTCGGCGGCCACGCCGGTAAGAGCTTAGGAGGGATCCGCCTGTGAAAATAAATTCGGCAGCAACCGGTGACATGTTTACGTTTATCAGCTCCCAGGCCCAGGAGCAGCCGCTCGCTTCCCATTCGGGACGGGTACTGTGCAGGTACGCCTACGGACGGGCGATGGAGACGCTGCTGCAGGGAGAGAACGGACAGGATTTCGTCGGTGTGCAGACGTATGGTGACGTGTGCAACTTTGTGCTGTGTGACGGCGTCAGTATGAGCTATCAAGGTGATTTTGCCGCCCGTTTTCTCGGCAACACGCTGCTGGATTGGCTGGACCATACGCGGGACTGGTCTTCGGCCGGATTTACGGACTTCATGACGTCCATCACCGAATCGGCTTCGGCGCAGCTTCGGCGGTTAGCTCCGCCTGGCGGGGTCCCCTCCTTACTTCGGGAAGTGCTGGAGGACAAGCAGCGTATGGGCAGCCAATCCATGTATATTTGCGGGCGGATTGAGCTGCCTATAAGCAGAAAGAAGCAGGGGAGACTGTGGATGGCGTGGCAGGGAGACTCGCGGCTGCGCTTTTGGAAGGACGGTCTGGAAGTCAGCGAGCACTTTGATGACACCTTTCGGACCAATGAGCGGTGGTCCACGCTAACCGGTCCGGTCGGCGGCAAACCGCATGTGTACCAGACCCGGCTGGATTACGGCATGCCGATGCGCCTGCAGCTGTATACCGACGGGCTCGCCGATCTGGATCCGATCCATCAGGTGCTGCCGGACGAGCTGATCCAGATTTTGCTCGATGCGCCCCACACCGAAGGGCTTCAGGATGATGCCGCTTTTCTTGAATTGCAATGGTCGTAATGAACGGCTTGCTGCTGGTTGACCCTTTGCGGGTATAAAATTTGTTTGCTGCGCGATGATTAAGCTGACCTCCTTTATGGGTAATCTTGAGACAGATAACTATATTTGATGAGGATGAAAAAGGAGAGATAGCGATGAGTCAGCAGCAATACAACAGACAGCGATTTGAAGGGAAAACGGCGATTGTTACCGGCGCAGGCTCCGGCATCGGGAAAGCGGCGGCGATCAAACTGGCGCAGGAAGGCGCTAACGTGGCCTTATTTGATCTGATTAATGAACGGACTTCCAAGACGGAAGCGGAAATCAACGCGATCCGCGAAGGAGCGGCCCGCGCTTTTGACGTGGATACTTCCGATGCGGCCCGCGTGGAGAAGGCGGTGTTGGAAACCGCCGAGCTGTTCGGCTCCGTGGATGTGGTGTTCGCAAATGCAGGCATCAACGGCGTGCTGGCCCCGATTGAGGAAATGCAGCTGGAAGACTGGCAGCAGACGCTGAGCGTCAATCTGAACGGTACGTTTTTGACGGTGAAATACGCGATTCCGCATCTGAAAAAAAATGGCGGAAGCGTCATTATCACCAGCTCGATTAACGGCAACCGCACCTTCTCCAACTTCGGCATGTCGGCTTACAGCACGTCCAAGGCCGGGCAGGTCGCTTTCGCCAAAATGGCGGCGCTGGAGCTGGCCAAGTTCAAAATCCGCGTCAACGTCATTTGCCCCGGTGCGATCTCGACCAACATCGATCAAAGCACGGAGAAAACGGAAGAGCTGAAGGAAATCGTCATTCCGGTCAAGTTTCCGGAAGGAAGCCAGCCGCTCGCCGACGGTCCGGGTCAGCCGGAAGACGTGGCGGATCTGGTGGCCTTCCTGGCTTCGGACGAGTCTAAGCATATTACGGGAGCGCAGATCATTATTGATGGTGCGGAATCGCTGTTGGTTTAACAGCTTTTCGGTATATATAAAACGGCAGCTCAAGCGGTGAATGCCCTTGAGCTGCCGTTTTTGTTGCGCCCGTATCGTGGAACCCTTTATCATTCGTACAACCGGGCAAGGAGGTCTTCCGTAATGATGATCGGCTCGGCTGGAATGAGGCTCAAATCAAACCGGCCGATCAGCTCCTGGGGAGCGGCCGGGCCCGGCGTGGGCACGAGTCCGCCGATCCAGGCCAGCCAGCCAGTGAGCTTGGCCGGGGATACCCCTTGCTCCCGAAGCGCCGCCAGGCTCGTGTTCCCGTGCCGCTTCGCCAGGCGTTTACCGTCCGTTCCCATAAACAGGGGAACGTGGGCAAAGGCAGGAATCTCCCAGCCCAGCGCCTGGTAGAGCTGGATCTGCCGCGGCGTTGAATCCAGCAGGTCGGCGCCCCGCAGGACGTGCGTGACCTGCATCATGGCGTCGTCCACGACGACAGCCAGCTGGTAGGAAAACATGCCGTCCGCCCGCTTGACGATAAAGTCGCCGGTGGCTGCCGGGTCAAAGCTGTGCCGTCCGCTGACGCCGTCGATGAATGCCACCGGCTCCTCCCCGACCCGGTACCGGATGGACGGCTGCTTCAGCTTGGCCTTGGCTGCCCTTTCTTCCGGGCTGAGATTCCGGCAGGTGCCGGGATAGGCCGGCCCTTCCGCGGCGAGGCCGTGCGGTGCGCTGGCCGCGGACAGGAGATCGGCCCGGCTGCAGAAGCAGGTGTACAAGGCGCCCTGCTTCTGCAGCTTGTTCAAGGCGTCTTCGTAATGCAGGAGCCGTTCGCTTTGCGTATAGGGAGCATAGGGGCCGCCGACGTCGGGGCCCTCGTCCCAGTCGATGCCAAGCCAGCGCAGATCGTCCAGGATCTGCCGGGCCAAATGCGGCTTGGACCGGGGCTTGTCGATGTCTTCCATGCGGAGGATGAAGCTTCCGTGCCCGGAGCGGATTTGCAGCCAGGCCAGCAGGGCTGCCCAGGCGTTGCCGATATGCATTTCCCCGGAGGGGGTCGGGGCAAACCGTCCGCGCAGCTTCGGGTTGGTTGGGTTCATGATGCTGTCTCCTTTCCCCAATCATCAGTCAGGTCGGTCAATCCGAATGGATACATTTTATAGCAAACCTGAATAGATATCCAGCGCATGCAGGCTTTATAATAGAGGGATACAGCGTAGTCGGGTGATCGTCTGGGCCCGATCCTTACCTTACATAAAGAGAAAACGGGTGGAATTATGACAGAATTGGAGCTGCCGGTACTTCAGGTCATGCCGGAGCTGAAAGAAATATTGAACCGTCGCACGTCGGCGCTGCTTATTGCCGAGCCGGGGGCAGGCAAAACGACCCAAACCCCGCTCGCCTTCCTCCATGAAAGCTGGCTGGACGGCCAAAAAATCGTCATGCTGGAGCCGCGCAGGCTTGCGGCCCGGTCGGCCGCTGCTTATATGGCCTCGCAGCTGGGCGAGAAGGTCGGCCAAACCGTCGGCTACCGGGTCCGGATGGACAGCAAGACCAGCGCGTCCACACGGATCGAAGTCGTGACGGAAGGAATATTGACGCGCATGCTGCAGCGCGATCCGGAGCTTGGCGGCGTCGGGATGATCATCTTTGACGAGTTTCATGAGCGCAACATTCATGGCGACCTGGGGCTGGCGCTTGCGCTGGAATCCCAGGCGGTCCTGCGGGAGGACCTGCGCCTGCTGATCATGTCGGCCACGCTGGAAGCAGAGCCGGTAGCCACGCTGCTGGGCGGAGCGCCGGTCGTTCACTGCGCGGGCAGGCAGTATCCAGTCGAGACGGTCTATGCCCCGCCGGCGGCGGGAACCCCGCTTCATCAGGCCGTGGCTGCGGTCGTTACGAGGGCCTTGTCCGCCCATGACGGGGACATGCTCGTGTTCCTTCCCGGCGCAAGGGAGATCGGCCAGGTTCGCCGGGAACTCGAGCAGAGGGGGCTGCCCGCGGGCTGTGTGATCCGTCCGCTGCACGGCCAGCTCCCGCAGCAGGAGCAGGATGAAGCCGTAGCTCCGGACAGGCAGGGGCGCCGGAAGATCATCCTCAGCACCTCGATCGCGGAAACGAGTTTGACGATCAAAGGGGTTACGATCGTGGTCGACGCCGGGTTGATGCGGACGCAGATGTTTTCTCCGCGGACCGGCATGTCCGGACTCACAACGGTCAAGGTGTCCAAGGCGTCGGCAGATCAGCGCAGAGGCCGTGCCGGGCGTACGATGCGGGGGACCGCCTACCGGCTGTGGAGCCGGGAAGAGCAGGACTTTCTGCCGGAGCGGAGCACGCCGGAGATTCTGCAGACCGATCTGGCCCCGCTGGCGCTTGAGCTTGCAGCCTGGGGAGTGAAAGACCCGCTCAGCCTGCAGTGGCTTGATCCGCCGCCCGCAGCGGCGTATGGGCAGGCGGTAGAGCTGTTGAAGCGCCTGGGAGCCCTTGATAGCGGAGGCGGGATCACCGGACTGGGGAAAAAGATGTCCGCAGCCGGGATGCATCCCCGTCTGTCGCGGATGGTGCTGCTGGGTGCCGCGCAGGGACATGGGATGCTGGCGGCCATATTGGCAGCCCTTTTGCAGGAACGGGATCTGTTCCAGGGACAAAGTATGGACCGGGACGTCGATATCCGGAAGCGGGCCGAAGCCGTAGCTGCATGGATGCGCGGCGGCCGGGGGGCGCTGTCCGGCCTTGCGGACGAAGGGCGAATCCGCCGTATTGAGCAGGAAATCCGCGGTATCCGCGCTTCAATGGATTTGGATGCCGGTGCGGCGATCAACGAGGAATACGCGGGTCCGCTGCTCTCCTTGGCCTATCCCGACCGGATCGGACAGAACCGGGGTAACGGCAGGTTTCTGCTGACTTCGGGCAGGGGGGTAGAAATCGGACAGGTTCAGCTGCTGAGCCGTGCGCCGTATATCGTGGCAGCCAGCGTGGATGACGCCAAAGGGGCGGAGGGCCGGGTGCTTCTGGCCGCACCTCTTCCGGAGGAGGAGCTGTTCACTCTTCATCAGGACGGCATCATCCGGGAAGGAGCGATCGCCTGGGACCGGCAAATCCAGGGGGTTAAAGCAAGGCAGGTGACGAGACTGGGAGCAGTCATCCTCCGTGAATCACCGGACCCCGCGCCGCCGTCAGAGGCCGTAGCCGAAGCACTGCTGGACGGCATTGCCGTCGAGGGTCTGGATATCCTGCCGTGGAACAAGTCGTCAACACAGCTTCGGCAGCGTCTGCAATTCATGCATCTGATGCATGCCGACTGGCCGGATTTTTCCGGAGAGACCCTCTCTGGGACTCTGCGGGAGTGGCTTCAGCCATACCTGCACGGGATGAAGAAAAAGAGCGATCTGCAGCGGCTGCATATGTCCACCGTCCTGGAACAGAGCCTGACGTGGGAGCAGCGGAAGCAGCTGGATGAGGAGGCGCCGACGCACATCATCGTACCGAGCGGTTCGCGAATCCCGGTGGACTATAGCGACCCGGCCAAGCCGGTGCTTGCCGTGAAGCTTCAAGAAATGTTCGGATGGCATGAAACGCCGCGCATCGGCAGGGGGAAGGTGCCGCTAACCCTGCACCTGTTGTCCCCGGCTCAGCGGCCGGTGCAGGTGACTTCGGACCTGGCCAGCTTTTGGAAGCAGGGGTATTTTGACGTCAAAAAGGATCTCAAAGGCCGCTATCCCAAGCATTACTGGCCGGACGACCCGCTCGAGGCTGTTCCGACAAGGAGAACCAGGCCCCAATAAATTTATGGCCTCACATTCGGTTTATTGTTGTTTGCAAACCTCTGGGCAGGGGTAATAGAAGGCATAACAACAATGAATGGAGGGTGAACATGATGGATCATGGCAAAAAAATTGTTGGCGTTTTTGAGAGTGAGCAGGAAGCGTCCCGGGCGATCACCGAGCTGCAGGATTTCGGATTCCCGCCTGAGGATATTTCCGTCGTAACGAGGGACCGGGAAGATTTGCAGACGATTACGGAAGATACCGGTACGAAGGCGCCGGAAGGCGTGGCCGCCGGTGCAGCCACGGGCGGTATGCTCGGCGGCGTGGCCGGACTGCTGGCGGGGATCGGCGCACTGGCCATCCCGGGAATCGGGCCGATTCTTGCGGCAGGCCCGATTGCCGCGACGCTTGCCGGTGCTGCGGTAGGTGCCGGTGCCGGCGGACTCGTCGGCGGCTTGATCGGCCTGGGCATTCCGGAGGACGAGGCTAAAGAGTACGAAACTTATGTGGATAAGGGTAAAATTTTGGTCATCGTCGATGCCAAAGGACGCGACCGTGACATCTACGACGTGTTCAACCGAAACCGTTCGCTGAATGCCGAGCGCTATAACAGGGATCTCGGGCTGGTGACCGACGATACCGCTTCCTTGACCGATGACGATCACGTTCGCCCGTAATGGCATAAAAAGACGGCTCCTTCAGGGGGCCGTTTTTTTGCGTTTAGACCATTTTTACGGCCTTATAAGCCCATTTCAGGTCCTGCTCCCACTGTGCCGAAGCGTCAGGCAAAATCCAGGCTTTACTGACGCAGTACTCGGTAAGCTGCTGTAAAAATTCAAAAGCCGTCCGCAGCTCTCTGGCTATGCTGTCCTGGATATGCGGTGGATTTTCCAGCAGGCACTGGGCGAGGATAGAAATCCGGACTTGCGTATCCTGCATCAGATCGGCTGCAATATACTGGTCATTGAGCGCCTTTAGGCCGGTCAGGCTCTCCAGGAGGGGATTCATGGTCGTCACCTGCTTGGAATGAGGATGAAATCGCTTGGTTTTGCCGGTAAAAAACATCGTGGAGCTGTTCGAGCAGCGATTTGCGCATTTGGGCGCTGATTTTCAGCAGATCGATGAGAGCAGGGTCGGAAACGAGCTGCGCCAAGGTCTCGGACTTGATGATGCCCAGCGTCTCATGCCTGATCAGTTTTTGCCAGGAGGCGTTTGGAATAGGACTTTCCGTCATCCTATGGCTGCCGTCCATCATTAGCCCCCCTCTTTTTTGGAATATTGTTGTCTGGATCGTAAAAAGATATGCACCGAATGGGTTCACTTTGTTTATGCTCCTAAGGACGCCAAGAAACTTGTAAATCGGGTGTTGACAAAAAACGAATTATGAATTATCTTAAATTTAAGATATTCACCAAACAGAAATGAGGCTGATCTAATGCAGCGGTTATGCCGGTATTAGCGGGTTGAATGAAGGAAGTTTGTTAGAAGTTACAGCGGATGGTTGGCAGTTTGGATAAGGATGATGCTTTTTTTTAGCTTATTGTCTCAATATTAAGAAAATTAAATTTAAAAAATGGAGGATGTTAAAAATGATTGCATGGGGATTGTTGATTATTCGTTTGGTGATTGGACTTACGTTTGCCGGGCATGGCGCGCAGAAGCTGTTCGGCTGGTTTGGCGGAGGCGGCTTGAAAGGGACGGCCGGGTGGCTTGCATCGATGAACTTGAAGCCGGCTTTCCTGCTGGCGCTGGTTACGGGGATCTTTGAATTTGCAGGTGGATTGCTGTTTGCTGCGGGGATCTGGACTCCGCTTGCGGCGATCATGATTGCTGTAACGATGATCGGCGCCATCGTCACCGTCCATGGCAAAAACGGATTTTGGGCGACCTCGAACGGATTTGAGTATAATCTGATCCTGATCGCCGCGGTCGTCGGCGTGGCATTGACCGGTCCGGGTGCATACAGCCTGTTCCAGTAAGGACAGCTATCGTAAAATATATAAGGTCGGGTGTGTATACTCCATTAAATTGGGTGTTTCGCTAGTAACGGATACGCAAGTCAATCATTTAGATGAATCGTGATTGATGTAAATTTAACACAAGGATTGAAAGGATGGGATGAGCATGCATGTACGGCGCTATTTGCCCTCGATGCAGGGACGCGGAGAATTTGACGGAGGAAAGATCACAGAGCAGAAGCCGATCGGTTTCCCCGGGGAGGGATCGGTCATAAACCGGATCGGCCCGCTGTTTTATTGGGCATGGGCCCACACTCCGGAAGAAGGACATATTCCTCTTCATCCCCATTTTGGATTTGAAATTATGACGTACGTCATCCAAGGAAAGGCTGAACACGGGGATTCCCTCGGTACCCGCAGCACGGTTGGTTCCGGCGGAGCCCAGCTCATCCGGGCGGGGTCCGGAGTCAGCCATGAAGAGCGTCTGATCGGTCCGGACATGGAGAGCTTTCAAATTTGGTTTGAGCCGGATCTGAAAGTATCGAACAAGCGGGAACCGTCTTACGAGCAATGGGAGCACGAACAGTTTCCGGTAACGGAAACCGCCGGCGGCACCGTGAAGCAGATTGTAGGGGGAGACGCTCCGCTTAAGCTCAGCGTGGATGCCGGAATGTGGGACGTTCAGCTGGAAGCCGGCGGCACCTACAGCCACCCCCTTCGCAAGGGCCGGGCGCTGACCGCGCTCGCACTTCGGGGCGGCGGCCGCTGGAGCGGTGAGCTTCCGGGCGTACATGACGAAATGTTTGATCCACGCGACTTTATGCTGCTGAGCACAGATCATGACGAAGAAATCACGGTTCAGGCCCAGGATGGCCCGCTTCGGATGCTGCTGATTGAAATTCCGGAACGCGTGGATTACTCGCTGCTCCCTAAACGCTATTAACGATGCGGCCTCGGTACGTATTATCAGCCAGGCTGTAAGTTCCAAAGAACGCTTTGCCAATTCTTTCTGGCAGGCGTTCTTTTTTTCGTTTAGGATGGAAAAGGGTAAAGTAAAGAAAATGAGCTGTGGTCAGGAAAGTGATCTTTTTTGCACCAGGAGGAAGGTATGTCAAAGAAAGCGAGAATACAGGAAATAGAACTGCTGCGGGGGTTGGCCTTCTTGGCTGTGGCCATGCAGCATGCGATCGCCCACTACTCCATCGTCGGCGGGGTGGCAATGGAGGACGGGGTTATCATGACGCTGCTGCTGATGGCGGCTAAGTTTGCGGTGCCCGTTTTCATTTTTATTACCGGGATGGTGCTGTTCTATAATTATGACGGACCGCTGCAGTACGGCGTTTTTATGCGAAAAAGGTTCAGCGATGTACTGGTTCCCTACATCTTGTGGTCGGCTGTTTATTTTGGCATCAGTCAGCAATGGAACTTCGGGTCACCCGAACAATGGGGGAAATGGGCGATGATGCTGTTCACCGGTAAGAACAGTTATCATTTATGGTATGTGGTCATGATCATGCAGTTTTATTTGCTGTTCCCTGTCTTTCGGATGCTGATCCGCCGGATCATGCAGGCTGCTCCGTATCGATTGTGGACGGCCCTGCTGGTGCTCTGCGGTTTGGCTTATCTGGTGCTGCTGTACTTCCGGCCGGATATCAGCGCTCTGCTGACAAAAGCGGATATCCCGTTTCTGACACCGTTTTTTACGGCTTACGCCGATCGTAACTTCGTCTACTTCATGTTTTATTTCATACTTGGGGCGGCAGCGGGTCTGTACCCCGAACGGTGGAGATGGGCGGTAGAGAAAGGCGGAGTAATTTATACGGCTGTCTTTTGGATCTTGTTCGGATATTTTACTTATATGCTGGTGGCCAGCTTCCAAACGGCGGACGGGCTGAACATAAATTTTAATTCGGTTTCGCTGCTGCGTCCGTTGATCGCCGTGTTTCTGGTAAGCTCGGTTTTCGTCATTTACAGATACGCGCTCCAATGGACTCGTCAGGCAGGTCCGCATGCGCAGCGGGCGATGTCCCTGCTCGGTAAATATTCGTACGGCACTTATCTGGCTCATGCCCTCATGCTGCGCTATACGTATTCTTTTGATGCCTGGTGGTTTGCCGGATGGAACGTGGCAGTGAGGATGCTGATATCTTTCATCATTTGCGTGCTGCTGTCTTATCTCCTCATTGTGGTTTTATCTTACCTGCCATTCGGCAAGTGGACGGCTGGGGTCTCTTCCTTGAGAAAAAAAACAAGCCCGCCCAAAGCAGCCTGATTCCACTAAGCTGATCCGGCGATCCACCAACGCGAGTGGACAAGCATCCCAACAGCCCGGCATCGCCAGCGATAAATCGCACCTTACGACCCAATAGCTTAAACACCTTGTATCATTAAAAAGCTTTGAATTCTCAAAAAGCCTTGAGTTCTGCCTCGGCGGATCCAAGGCTTATTTATTTGCCAACCTCATGATGATACAATTTCAATATATGAAAAATTCACAATAGAATAAACCCAATACGTACCGAATCTTGCACCTTTGGAGCCATTCTGCCATGCCCGGCGTACTTAACTCATCCAGGTCCAGGTAAAAAGGAAGGCGCCAAACCGACTTAGACCGTTCCAGACCGATCTACTCTGATCCAAAACGGACCCGGAAAACGGTTCAATCCCGTTTCACGGTATTCATTTCACGGTATTCTCAGTAAGCCCCTTGTATTTAATTTGCCGCAGTTTCTCCCAAAGTGAAACCTTCATGCTATGCGATTTGGAAAATAGTCGTTTATAATGGAGGTAAATTGGTTAATGAAGGAAATAGGGAAGAAAGTGAGGAAGCTGGCATGGCCTTTATGATTGCCCAGCGGGCATTTATTAAAGCTTACCTGATTACGATGGTGGAGCAGCACCGCGGATATGGTTATCAGATGCTGGAGGAGCTGAGACAGGAGTTTAAGAGCTACGGCTATTCTCCCCCGCAGAGCGAAATTTACCGTGCCCTGCACGAACTGGTGCAGGAAGGCATTTTCTACCGGACCAAGCAGCTGAAGGGCAGCGATCCGCGGGTGGATTTTCAGGAAATCGTATTGTACCACTTTACAGACGATGGGGCCGAGAAGGCCAAGCTGTATAAGAAACAGGTCAAAACCGATCTGGACCGCTGTCTTGGCATTCTGCACAAGGCGGTTAACGACAATTACCAATAAGACCCGGAAGGGAAGGAGGCGTAGGGGATGCAGGAAAAGCTGCGTTTTGGGGTTTTAAGCACGGCCAGTATCGCGAGAAGCGCTTTTATTCCCGGCGTCCAGAACGCCAGACGCGCCGAGATTGCGGCGGTGGCCAGCCGGGATTACGCCAAAGCCAAAGATACGGCGGAACAGTTTGATATACCGAAGGCATATGGAACCTACGAAGAACTGCTGAACGATCCCGATATTGATGCGGTCTATATTCCACTTCCCAACCATTTGCATAAAGAGTGGACGATCAAGGCGGCAAAAGCCGGCAAGCACGTGCTGTGCGAGAAGCCATCTGCGCTCAGCCCCGAAGAAGTTTCCGAAATGGTCGAAGCATGCAGGGAAGCGGGGGTGATTTTCTCCGAAGCGTTTATGTACCGGTATCATCCGAAGCATCGCAGGGTCCGGGAAATCATCGAGGAAGGCGAGATCGGCCAGATCCGGGCCATTCACGGGTGCTTCACGTACAACCACATCGAAAATAAGGAGAACGTGCGGTACAAAAAAACGATGGGCGGCGGGGCCATCTATGATGTTGGCGGCTACCCGATTTCGGCGGCTCGTATGATCCTTGGCGAGGAGCCGCTGGCCGTGTCGGTTCAGGCGCTGTTTTCGGAGGAACACGATCATGTGGACGTCATGGCAACCGGTCTGGTGGAGTTTCCGAACGACGTCGGGCTGACCTTTGACTGCGGCATGTGGGCCGCGCCCCGGTGCACGCTGGAGATCGTTGGGTCGCAAGGACGGATCGAGCTGCCGGTTGCATTTGGCTGGGAGCAGAGCGAGGAGCCTGCCCAGATTATCGTCCATGTTGGGGATCAGCGGCGGGAGGAACGTTTCGGTGTACTGAGCCATTTCATGCTGGAGGCCGACGCCTTTGCCGCAGCAGTATTGGACGGAACGCCGCTCCCTTATCCTCCGGAAGATGCGGTACGGAACATGAAGGTTGTGGAAGCGTGCTTGAAGTCAGCCGAGACGAAACAGAAGGTCTTCCTGCAGTAAGCGTTCATCTGCAAGCACTTCGGGAGGCGAGACACAAGTCACAGGACAATGAAAGCCCCGGGTTCTCTGGTGGAGATCCCCGGGGCTTCGGTTCGTGTGTACCGGCTTTACATGCCTTCATCATAATCGGTGACGTCACGCTTGGCTGCCATGGCCGGCGTGTTAGACGTGCCGTACTCTTCGACGGACTCCCATGCGTCCGCATCATCAAAACGGCCGTCATAGCGCTGCCGGTTCTCGCCTGCGCCGGATGGCGGCGGGGTGATTACCTCTTCTTCGACCGGCCGGTCGCTGCTGACGTCCCGATTCGGCGTATGCTCCACGCAATAAGCGGTGTACGGGATCGCCTGCAGACGCTCGAACGGAATGTCCCGGCCGCATTCGACGCATTGGCCGTACTCCCCGCGTTCCATGCGCCCAAGGGCGCTGTCGACCTGGTCAAGCTCATCCTGCAGCGTGTCGTTGACGGCCAGGTCCCGGCCGCGTTCGAACACCTCCGTGCCGACATCGGCGGGGTGATTATCGTAAGAGGACAGCTCGCCTGTGGAATCGGCGAGCGAGTCGCCCAGCAGGGCATTGTCTTCACCATTCGCGTGAAAGTGGTGTTCCAGCTCCTTTTTGCGTTCCAGCAGTGCTGATTTGAGCTCCTGCTGCTGATCATGGGTTAAATGACTCATGGATAAGACTCCCTTCTGACAGTAGAATAAGGTATCTGTACTCTTTCCTTACCCTAAAGGCGCGGGGAGCAATCATGCCGTGTCCGTCAGTTCCAGCTGAACAGTCTAGACGGTATCCGTTCCGTCCAGGGCGCAGGGCAGATCACCGATCTCGAGCTGTAAGGTGGTATGGCCGATTCCGAATTGCTCGCGCAGCTCGGCGGCTGCCTGCTGCAGAAGTTCATCGCCATTGCAGGGCTCCGTCACCACGAGATGTGCCGTGAGCGCCGTTTCCGTGGTGCTCATGCCCCAAATGTGCAGATCATGCATGCTTTTGACCCAGGGCAGGGAAGTCAAGTAATTTCGGATGGCCGCAATGTCTGTGCCCGGAGGCACGCTGTCGAGAGCCATGTTAAGCGAATCCTTCAGCAGCCCCCAGGTGCTGATGCCGATAACAAGCACAATCAGCAGACTGACGACCGGGTCAACCCACAGCCAGCCCGTTGCGGAAATGACGATCCCTGCGATGACTACGCCGAGCGATACGCCGGCGTCCGCAGCCATATGCAGAAACGCCCCCCGGACGTTCAGATCGCCCCGGCGTCCGGAAACGAACAGCAGCGCCGTCAAGGCGTTGATGAGGATGCCGACAGCCGCCACCCAGATGACGTCCACTCCGTCGACCGGCTGCGGGTGGATAAGGCGGCTGATCGCGCCCCAAGCGATGAGCGCGATCGCCGCGAGCAGGAACAGGGCATTGAAGAGGGCGGCGAGGATGGAGGAACGGCGGTAACCGTATGTACGCAGCTCCGTCGCTTTCTTCCTGCCGAGGAGGCTGGCGGCCCAGGCTAGGACGAGAGCGAGGACGTCGCTTAAATTATGTCCGGCATCGGCTACGAGCGAAAGGGAATGGCTGATCAGGCCATAAGCCGCTTCCAAAATGACGAAGGCCGTGTTGAGCACGATGCCGATCAGAAAGGCGCGGTTATAATCTGCCGGTCCGTGTGCATGCGAATGCGAATGCAAGTCTGAATGTTCGTGAGTGGATGAATGGGAATGATGGTGATGATGACCGTGTGTCATAAGCGGCTCCTCCTTTTGAATACAAAGCGAAATTATCCATATCTTTGATTGATATTAATATATGAGCATCTGTTCATATAATAACATATTTCACGCTCGTGTCAATTTGTGCCATCCTTTAGGATGGCCATTTTTCTTTGGAACATTCTCCAAAAAAGCGGGGAACGGTTTTCATCCCAGGCAAGGATGTGATATAAAAAATATAGGGTGTGGGAGTAATACAGGACATCCTCCCTTTGCGGGGCTAGAGATTTGGAGGTATTCGTCAAATGGATGAACATATGCAGCGCCGATTGGATAAACAGAAGAAGCTGTTCAAGCAGCTGGGCATTCATCTGGATGCACTTTCCATCCATGAAAAGGTGTTCAGCAACAAGCTTCGGGGTTACGATCCGGAAGAGGTGGATGCCTACCTGGATGAAGTCATAAGCGATTACGAGCGGTTTTATGCGATCATTTCCGATCTGATGGATAAATGGCAGGAGCAGCAAATCACGCTGCGCGACTTGAAGGCAGGCTCACGGCCGGAACCGGACCGTTTTGCCATCGATCCGAAGGTGATAGAGGATATCGTATTGAAAATGGAGTACAACCTTAGACAGCTCAAAAGCAAAATCAGGCCGGATCCTGACTTTTTCGTCGATTAATCCATTACATACAGACATACTGCGAGAGCCCTTCCGAATATCATGGACAGAAATCCTGGTTCGGAGGGCTTTTTATGTTTGCGCCCAAAACGGGAAGTGTATTTTTGGATCTATACTCAGATAGTCAAGGAAAATAAGCCGTCCCTGTTGAATTCATCCAACCACGCGAAATGTAAAGGAGAGGGACCGTATGAAATTCATCCTTATTTTTGGCCCGCAGGCCGTAGGCAAAATGACCGTAGGACAGGAACTCGAAAAAATAACGGAGCTGAAGCTTTTTCACAACCATATGACGATTGAGCTGGTATCGCCGTTTTTCAGCTACAGTTCGGAAGCCGGGAAACGGCTGGTTGGATTGTTCCGGAGGGAGATCTTTGAAGAGGTTGCCAAGAGCGACCTTGCCGGCCTTATTTTCACGTTTGTATGGGCGCTGGACATGAAGGCGGATTGGGATTATGTGGAGGAGGTCTGCGGGATATTCGAATCCAGGGGCGCGGAAGTTTTTCTCGTGGAGCTGGAGGCTGATCTAGACGAGCGGCTCTCCCGCAATCTTAGCCCAAACCGGCTGCAGCATAAGCCAACGAAACGGAACACGGAGTGGTCTGAAAATGAGCTGAAGACATCGATGGAAAAATACCGGCTAAATTCATATGATGGCGAGATCAAGCGGGAGAACTATTTGAGAATCAACAATACGGATTTGAGCGCAGAAGAAGTGGCGCGCCAGATTAAGCATGAATTCGGGCTATAGTTGTTCACTACGGCCGCAAGCTGCTGCAATCCAGTAACTTTTCTCTCTCCGTGACGTTCTTTAAATATAAGCAGCATATTGCTGGGAGGGCGCATGGAAGAAACAATGGTCATGCCGTCGCATAAGAAATGAATGTACCGCCAAAGCGCCGAAGTACTATGAATAAAACTTGGGGTACGAGAAGGAGGAGGCGGAATGAATCGGAATGCGGGTTTTTGGATCAGGCTTGGGGCATCGCTGGTGGATGGGCTGCTCGTTGGCTTGCCGATCATGATTGTGGTGTGGATGATTACGGGAAAATGGGGAAACGAGGATTGGATTTCCGATACGATCAGCGGTTTGTATTCACTGCTCGTGCCTGTATTCTGGAACGGTTATACAGTGGGCAAAAGGATATGCAACATCCGGATCCGCAAGGTGAGCGATCACCAGCCCCCCGGAATCGGGACCATGCTGCTGCGGAACGTCGTTGCCGGCCTCGTGTATGGTCTAAGCTTAGGCATCTGCGCGATCATCAGTGCTTTTATGGTGGGGCTGCGTGAAGACAAACGGTCGATTCATGACTTTATTGCCGGGACGGAAGTCGTATATGACTGAACAATGTTCTGGCTGAAAAGTAACAGGAAGCACGCCGCCTTGCCGGTGAATTCCGGACCTCTGGCTGATGTGCGGGACAATCATATCATGATAGGGTAAAAGGTAGGATAGGACAGCGTTGTCAGGCGTAAGCAGCCAGCAGCCGTCAAATCCTCCTTTTTTCTTATAAAATGACCGAATTACTATTTTGGTCAGTTGGTATTTTTAGAACGGTTACCGGTCCGCTGCTAGGGCTGAATTAAAGAGAAAAAACAAGGATGATGGAGGGAATAACCATGACGCAAACCATTCAGGTGCCTCAACCTAAAACCTACGGACCTTTAGGCAATCTGCCTTTGCTGGATTCCGCCGCACCGGTGCAATCGTTGGTAAAGGTCGCCGCGGAGCTCGGGCCGATCTTTCAGTTCCAATATCCCGGCGGCCGCAGGGAGCTGTATGTGTCCGGCCATGAATATGTGAAGGACGCCTGCGACGAAAAGCGTTTTGACAAAAGGATATGGGCTCCGCTGCAGAACGTGCGCGCATTTGCCGGTGACGGCCTCTTTACGAGCGCAACCCAGGAACCCAATTGGAAAAAAGCCCATAACATTTTGCTGTCCAGCTTCAGCCAGCGGGCCATGCAGGGTTATCATACGAAAATGCTGGATATCGCCATGCAGTTGATTCAAAAATGGGGAAGGCTGAACCCGGACGAAACGGTGGACGTTCCTGCCGATATGACCCGTCTGACGCTCGACACGATCGGGCTGTGCGGGTTTAGTTACCGTTTTAACAGCTTTTACCGGGAAAACAATCACCCCTTTATCGATGCAATGGTACGGGCGCTGGACGAAGGGATGAACCAGCTTCACCGGCTGGGCATACAGGATATGTTTATGATCCGGAAGAAGCGGCAGTTTCAAGAGGATATTCAGACGATGTTTTCACTCGTCGATGAACTGATCCGGGAACGTAAGGCGCATGGCGGGGATGAGGATGACCTGCTTGCACATATGCTGGACGGTGTTGATGCAAATACGGGGGAGCGGCTGGATCATGAAAATATCCGCTATCAGATGATCACGTTCCTGATCGCGGGGCATGAAACGACCAGCGGTTTGCTCTCCTTTGCGATCTATTTTCTGATGAAAAACCCCGATAAGCTGCGCAAGGCCGTGGAAGAAGTGGACCGGGTTTTGAAAGATCCCGTACCGACGTATCAACAGGTAAGGGATCTGAAATATGTCCGGATGGTTCTTAGCGAGTCCCTGCGGTTATGGCCGACAGCACCGGCTTTTTCGCTGTACGCTAAAGAAGATACGATGATTGGGGGAACTTATCCGATCCAGCAGGGCAACAGCGTGACGGTGCTCATTCCGGGACTTCACCGGGACGTGCGCGTCTGGGGCGATGACGTGGAGGTATTCAAACCCGAGCGGTTCGAGGATCCTAGCAAGGTTCCGCATGATGCGTATAAGCCGTTTGGCAACGGCCAGCGGGCGTGCATCGGCCAGCAGTTCGCCCTGCAGGAAGCCACGCTGGTGCTGGGGTTGGTGCTGAAGTATTTTGACCTGGCGGACGCCGGCCACTACGAACTCAAGGTTAAAGAGACGCTTACGCTAAAACCGGAAGGATTCAGGATCCGTGTCCGCAGCCGAAAAGGGGCATTGATCCCGGTGGGTTACGGCAGCGCCGAAACCGTGGAAGCCGCTGTCAGCGAATCCACCAAGCCGGCTTCCCTGGCTGCAAATGAACATCATACGCCGCTGCTTGTCCTGTACGGCTCCAATTTAGGCACCGCTGAAGGCATCGCAAGGGAGGTGGCTGACCGCGCGAGGTACCAGGGATTCGACAGCCAGGTCGGTCCCCTGGACGACTATGCCGGCGCGCTTCCGAAGGAGGGGGCGGTGATTATCGTAACGGCGTCCTATAACGGCCAGCCCCCTTCCAACGCCAAGGCGTTTATGGAATGGCTGGAAACCGCCGATCCTTCCGCCATCCGGGACGTCCGCTACGCGGTATTCGGCTGCGGGGATCACAACTGGGCCAGCACGTATCAGCGAATCCCGCGCCTCATTGATGAGCAGCTGGCCGCCAAAGGCGGAAAGCGTCTCCTTCCGCGCGGGGAGAGCGATGCCAGCGGCGATTTTGAACGGGAAGTGGACGACTGGACGGAGCGCTTATGGCCGGATTTGATGCCGGCGCTGGGACTCCCGGTCGCTGCCGGCCGCGAAACCAAACGGAGCAAGCTGACGCTCCGCTTTGTCCAGGGCGTGGCTGCTGTGCCGCTTGCGGAGACCTACCACGCCGTATCCGGGCGGATCGTGCGCAGCTGCAATCTTCAGCAAGCAGACAGCGGAAGGGTCACGCAGCACATCGAAATTGCGCTGCCGGAGGGTACGGCTTATCGCGAAGGGGATCATCTGGGCGTGCTCCCGGTCAATCCTGAGCCATTGGTGCGGCGGGTGCTCCGCCGATTCCAGCTGGACGGCTCGGCGCACCTGATTCTGACGGCAGACGGAAAACACAGCGCTCACCTGAAGACAGGAGTGCCGATCCGGCTGGACGAACTTCTGGCACGCAGCGTCGAGCTGCAGGAGCCGGCCACCCGTGCCCAAATTCGGGAGCTGGCATCGTACACGGTATGTCCGCCGCATGCTAAGGAACTGGAGGCCATGCTTGAGGAAGGCGCGTTCCAAACCAACATTCGGGCGAAGCGGGTTACGATGCTTGACCTGCTTGAGCAGTATGAAGCCTGCGAGCTGCCGTTTGCGCGTTTTCTGGAGCTGCTGCCGGCGCTCAAGCCGAGATATTACTCCATCTCCAGCTCGCCCAAAGTCAGCCCAGGCACAGCCAGCATTACAGTCGGTGTCGTTCGGGGTGAGGCATGGAGCGGTAAGGGAGAGTACTGCGGTATCGCCTCCAACTACCTGGCCGTACAGGACCCTGGGGCCGAAGTGCTGATGTTCGTCCGATCTCCTGAATCCGGCTTTGTGCTGCCGGAAGATCCCGCTACACCGATGATCATGGTAGGGCCGGGCACAGGCGTGGCTCCGTTCAGAGGATTTATCCAGGCGAGACGGGTCCTGCAAGCGGAAGGAAAGGCGCTGGGCGAGGCTCATCTGTACTTTGGCTGCAGACATCCGGAGCATGATTACTTATACCGCGGGGAGTTTGAACAGGCGGAAAAGGACGGCGTGGTGACGCTTCATACGGCTTTCTCCAGAGTGGAGGGCACGGATAAATGCTATGTCCAGCATCTGATGAAACAGGACGGCGAGCTGCTGCTGAAGCTGCTCGAGGCCGGGGCTAAGCTGTACATTTGCGGCGACGGCTCCCGGATGGCACCCCAAGTAGAGGAGACGCTGATAGGCTCCTATCGGGACAAACACGGGGCGAGCCCAGAAGAAGCAGCCGGGTGGCTTGCCGGGCTCGAATCGGCAGGAAACTATGTGAAGGACGTATGGGCAGGTTGAACTCCCGGCGGTCGGATTTCAGGGCAGGCTTCATTTTACTGATTGCTTCCTTGCTGTCCGCAAATATATGATGAAAGCGAAGGTAAGGACGATCAGGAAGGGGCAAACCAGGTGAACTATGAAATCAGAATCGCGAGCACGGATGAAATGGAGCTCGTTCACCAGACGATGATGCTGGCTTTTGAAGAATATCGGGGCCGGCTCCATCCGCCCTCAGGTGCCTTGTCGGAGAATACCGAAACGATCCTGAACAAAATCAGCGAACATGGGGGCGGGGCCCTTCTTATTTGGTCCGGTGACAAGCCTGTAGGCTCGGCGCAGTATTTCTTCCGAGAATCCTTTTTGTACGTCGGGAGGCTATCTGTCATTCCTGAAGCCCGCGGCCGGGGATTGGGCAAGGCCATCATGAAGCATTTCGAGAAACTCGCTGCACAGCTTCGTTATTCCGAGATCCGGCTGGGGGTCAGGTTGTCGCTTCCAGAAAACCTCCGGTTCTACCGGAAGCTGGGCTATGAAATCGCTGAGGAGCATGAATATCCTGAACGAACGGATGGCTGGTACATCATGAGCAAACAAGTGGGGAGTGAACACGGTATGATCAGCAAAGACAACGCGGAGCATTACGTATGGGGGAACGATTGTGACGGATGGCGGCTGGTTGATGAAGAGACGGTTAGCATCATTCACGAGCGGATGCCGCCGGGGACAAGTGAGCAAAGGCATTATCACGCCAGAGCGGGGCAGTTTTTCTTCGTGTTGTTTGGCACACTCGATATTGAAATCGAAGGTACGGTGCATACGTTATCTGCCCATCAGGGAATGAGGGTGCAGCCGGGAGCGGTGCACCAGGTCATGAACCGATCGGCGGAGCCGGTCGAATTTATGGTTTATTCCCAGCCTAATTCACGGGGGGACCGGACGCTTGCTTAGGATTACGAATGGAACGGCCATATCATTGACAAGTAATACACGATGAGGAGGAAGCATACGATGTCCCAAAGAAGCATTACGATCCGGGAGGCGGGACTCGAGGATCTGCACGAGCTTGCCGCCATTTTTGACTTATACCGGATATTTTATGGTCAGGAGACGGACGTTGAAGGGGCGGCCGCCTTCTTGTTCGAACGAATGGAGCACCGGGAATCGGTCATCCTGATCGCCGAAGACGTGGAGCAGGGCCGGATCGCTGGGTTTACCCAGCTGTATCCGGCGTTTTCCTCCATCTCCATGAAGCGGTCCTATATTTTGAACGATTTGTATGTACGGGAGCAATACCGCAAGCAGGGAATCGCCCGTCTGCTGCTTGAAGCGGTCAAGCAGTACGCCAAGCTGGCCAGGGCGAAGGGGCTGTCCTTGTCCACAGCGGTAACGAATGTACGTGCCCAGCAGCTGTACGAACAAAGCGGATACGTTCGGGACGAACAGTTTATCCATTATGATTTAACAACGCTGGATTAGGATAAATCACGGGACAATAAGGAGGGATCATGAATGGAGTCGTCTACGCAGCATTTCTATGACGGTATGTCTGAATCATACCATTTGATTTACGAGGATTGGACACGTACGGTGTCCAGTCAGGGACAATTTTGGGACCGGTGGATCCGCTCCCGGCTGAATCGTCCGGGAAGCAGCAAGATTCGGCTGCTGGACGCCTCATGCGGCATCGGAACCCAAAGTTTAGGGTTAGCACGGCACGGATTCGATGTGACGGCAACCGACCTTAGTCCGGACTCCGTGGCGCGAGCGAAAAGGGAAGCGGAGGCTATGGGACTGTCGATCCAATTCGGAACAGCGGACTTCAGGACGCTCGATCAGGATGTCGCCGGTACCTTTGATGTCGTCTTCTCCGCCGACAATGCGGTGCCGCATTTGCTTACGGACGAAGACCTGCTGAACGCCTGCCGGCAGTTTTACAACAAATGCGCTCCTGGCGGGATGGTCATTATCACGATACGCGATTACGACAACCTGGTCCAAGAGCGTCCCCGCGCTACTCAGCCCAGAATTTTTGATGATGGAAAGAGAATCGTGTTCCAGGTGTGGGATTGGTCGGAAGACGGATCGACATATACCACCCGGCAGTTTATACTGCAGGATCAGTTAGAGTCTTGGAAGACGGATAGCTATGCAGCCGTGTACCGGGCAGTTCAGCGAAGCGAGCTGAGCAACTTTTTGCAGCAGGCTGGATTCCAGCGTGTGGAGTGGGTCATGCCCGAGAAGTCCGGTTTTTATCAGCCAATCGTAACGGCAGCCAAAATCTAAATAGAGCGGGTTGATTTCAGTGTTTCGCTAATTTTCTCTTCATGACGGTCATCATCCACAGAATCAGCGGAATGGCGATTGCGCACACCGGAATGATTATCCGCTCCCACAGCTTCTGAATCATGATAATGGCAGCTTCATTCGGAATCAGTAGCGCAATGATGAAGATGGCTGGTGCACAAAACCATATGAGTTTTTTCCAATTTTTCACTTGAAGCCACTGGGCCATCTCATAGCTCGTGATAAACAAGTAAAGGGAGATCTTGGCGAAGACGCCAAAAATCCAAATGAAAATCACGAGCACATCGACATTTTGAATAAAGTTCAGGATGTTGATGCTGCGTACCAGCATAAAGTAAGAGAACCTCAGCTCCATTCCAACGTAGGGGCCGAACACGAGCAGCACCATTACCGTGGCCAACGTGACCATGATGGCGGTGAACGCGATGCTCGACAGTGCTTTGACGATTATTTTTTTGTTGCTGGATATAAACGCGAGAAGGACCAGCAGCATAAACGATTCTCCAAAAAAAGAAGCGGGCGACAGCGACGCCTTGAACACCTCTTGCCAGCTTGTATCGCCGGCGATCGGCAGGATGTGATGAAGCTTTGTGTTCGTGATGTTCAGCAAAAAGGTGAGGACCAGCGCAATGAACGTCACGGGTCCGGCCAGTTCGCAAAATCGGCCAATGCCGGTAATCCCGCTGATGCCGGTCAGATAAACGGCCAAAGCCATTATCAGGACCATGAGAATCCAGATGGGAGTCCGGTCCAGAATCGTCAGATGGATAAAATCCGTGAAGGAGCGGAGCACATCCCCGGATAACAGGAGCCAGGCAGCGAAATAGGGAAGGATCACGATTCTTCCGATCCAGCCGCCAAGCAGCTTACGGCTGAACTGCGTTAGGGTTTCTCCAGGATGAAGTAGGCTGACATGCATGACCAGATGCGTGATAGCCAGCCCGATCGCTCCCGCAATAATCATGGACATCCACGCGTCCTGCTTGGCTATTTCAATGGCAGGCGACACTCTTAACCAGACGGCCATAACGACTTCCACCGTGCTTAAGGTCCAAAAGATTTGCGATCCGGTCAACTTCATAGTTTCTCCTCCTTTCCGACGGAATTCCCCTGATTATTGATGATCTACAGCGAAGAATTGGTTTGCCCCGGATCCCTGTACCGGAGATGAACCGATACAGTGATTGGCAGTTCGGGGAACGTTTCGTGCCAATGAGGCTTGAGGGTTTTCCATACCTCTGGATGCTGCCTGTGCACATGTTCCCCGATTCCAAATATATCGATCTTATATTGGTGCTGCGCTTTATCCACCAGTTTGCGAACTTTCTCCTCCGCTTCCTGGCTCAACCTGGTCTGAATCGTTTTGAGGTCATTATCCTTGGAAGGATCAAGTGACGAATTGTTTTCGACAATGCTGCCGGTGCCGTGCAGCGATATGTAAATCTGCGGCTTGTTTTTAACCATTTTTATTCGTGTGCGGTGCTTTAGGGATTGAACTGCTATACTGATCGTCTTGTTCTCCTTTCCGATGAGGGTGGTGAACGTGAGGTTTTTTTGCCTACCCATTATCCAGTTATCGTACATCGATTCCTCCGGATCGAGGAAACCGACGAGCTTAAGACCATGATCTTTATTCAGGATAGCCGAGCCAGTGTATACGTAACCTCTAGCAGGATCCGCTGTGATGGCAGGCACAATCGGCTGGGTTCCTTCGCTGAAGGCATCGCATAATAACATCCGGAAGTAGTAGGGCTTCATGCCAAGGGCATTTTGCTGACTGCCAAGTGTCGTACTGATGAATGGATCAAATGTAGGTTCGGCTTTGATCACTTCTTTCGCGGTTCCATCCTTAACAACGAGTACGACGGAACGTATTTCCGATTTTGGGTTGCGGACGACCATGTCGAGATACTTATCCACCCCCTTTTCGGCCATATGCTGACCGATCAGAATGGTTTGTCGATGAGCATAAAACAAGGAGCGCGACAGCTCAGCCTGCATATGCTGCCCGGCATCCATAAAATCCGTTCCCTTCGCACTCACGACCGTAAATGTGTTTTTCTTGCCCGCACCCGTCACCTGGCTGCTGCCCAAACCCGCGGGTACAGCGATTTCGGAACTGATCTCCAGCTCCTTGTCTTCGGTCATGTCCATTCCGACGCCGATTATAAAAGCGCGCTGGTTGGGTTCCCTCAGGTTCCAACAGCCCGTGGTTGTAGCTGTGAGGAACAATAAGCAGAAAATGATCCACATTTTTTTTTTCATAGTTCCTTCCGCCTTATCCATCAAGTTCAAGATTTATCTGCACGTTGTCTCGGCCAACGTAAAAATACATTTTTTACCCGGCTTTTCCTGGTTGGAGCAACGGGCTGAAGATACGGCGTCCCTAACGGACTGAGGTGAATCAGATGGGACAAGATGGCGATCATGCCAATCGCCGTGCCGAAAAGCCCAAAAATTCCGGATAATACGAGCAGCGGGAAGCGCAGCATCCGCATCGGGTAGCCGAACCGGTAACGGGGGATCACAAACGATGATATGCCGGCAGCGGATACGACGATGACGATCGGCGCCGAGATAATCCCGGCCTGTACCGCAGCCTGTCCAATAACCAGGGCACCGACGATGCTGACGAGCGGGCCGATTTGCTGGGGTAACCGAATCCCGGCCTCCCGTAGCCCTTCAAACATAAATTCCATAATAAATACTTCGATGACGGTTGGAAATGGAGCCTGTTCCCTCAGTCCCGTAATGCTTAGCATCAGCTTGGGCGGGACCATTTCCGGATGAAAGGTGGTCAGTGCAATATAAACCGACGGAAACAGGATGGCAAACAGGGCAAACAAATATCGGATCCACCGATTCATAGTGACATACATAAACCGTTCGTAATAATCGTCAGGGGCTTGCAGTCCGTCCCAGAACGTCATCGGCACGATCAAAGCGATTGGCGACCCGCTCACCAAGATCCCCACCCGTCCTTCCATCAGTCCAGAGGATACGACATCCGGCCGTTCGCTGCTCAGCATTTGCGGAAAAGGAGAGAAGTTGGTGTCCTCAATGGATTCTTCGATGTAGCCTGATTCCAGCACGCCTTGAAGATCGATCTGCTGAACCCTTGAGCGAATTTCATCCAGCATCGAAGCGGACACAATTCCTTCAATATAGGCAAGTACAACCTCGGTTTGGGTCAGTTTACCGATGTGAAAGGATTCCATCTTTAGGTTTGGCGTAACGATGATTCTGCGCAGCATCGTCGTGTTCGTCCGCAGCGATTCGGTGAAGCTCTCCCGGGTTCCGCGCAGGGCCGCTTCTGTCGAAGGCTCTTCAATCGATCTTGTTTCATAATCTGAGACATCCGTAAGAAGGACTGTGGGCTCCCCATCCGCCAGAATGGCCAAATGACCCTTTAAAATATCATCTGCCGCATCACGGAACGTGTTGACCTTCTTCGTTTGCAGTACCGCGAACAGCTGTTGATCACACATTTGCGCAATGCTGTCAATGGGGCCGACCCCCTGGGGGATTCCTTCGTATATTAACGGCTTCAGGATGACGGACTGGATGATATCCTTGTCAATCATGCCGTCTACGTAAATAAACAGCAGCTTGGTATCTCCCTGCAGGGTAACATCACGGAATATGACGTCCGAGCAGTGCTCGAACATTGTTTTTAGCGTGTGTTCATTGTTGACCAAATGGGGGCTGAGCCGCATATTCGGATCGATGCTGGTTGATCTCTGGCTGGTTGTATTCATGACATGTTCTTCTCCGCTGGGATAATCACTAATTTTTAGATACTATACCCAAACACCCGATAAGCATACTTTGGCGGTATAAATCCTCCTTGTTGCGGAAAAATTAAGTCGGTATCTTACATTCAACCGTATTAGGGAGGCAGCACTCGTCATATGAAAAAAATTGTTATGATCGCCGTTCTGATCTTAATTACAGGCTGCGCGGATCACGGCGCTTCAACAGCGCGCCAGCAGGTGACCACCAAGCAGACGAACCGTGCAAGCCATATCCGTCAAGCGGCTCCGACCCGAATCGTCACTTCAGCCTCATCGACGTCTACGGACAGAGCGGGTAAATCCCATTTGACCGTCAAACAAGTCAATCAAAAAGACCTGACTTCGGATTTGCTTAATCTGATTCAGCAGCCAGGGGCGGTACCAGGAACTTCGCCGCAGCAGCCGGCGGGAACGCCTTCCGGTGCGCGGACCGGAGCACCAACAACACCAGCCGGAACGCCAAACGGAACGCCAACAGGTACGCCAACGGGAACGCCAACAGGTACGCCAACGGGAACGCCAACAGGTACGCCAGCCACTCAGGTTCCTGCGGGAACCCCGAAAAACCAGGCTCCTTCTGGTACGAACAACCAACAGACCCCTGCGAGCGGCGATGCTTCGGCATACGCTCAACAAGTGCTCGATCTGGTGAATCAGGAACGCTCCAAAGCAGGTATGGATGCGCTCAGCATGGATTCCAAACTGTCCAACATGGCGATGGCCAAAGCCAAAGACATGTATGACAACAAGTATTTTGACCATAACTCCCCGACCCACGGATCTCCCTTCGACATGATGAAGGAATACGGGATTACGTACAACTCGGCTGGAGAGAATATCGCCAACGGGCAGACATCCCCTCAGCAGGTGATGCAGGACTGGATGAACAGCCCGGGACACAAAGCCAACATCCTAAACAAAAGCTACACCCATATCGGGATCGCCTTTTACAATAACGAGTGGGTGCAGGAATTTACAGGATGATCAGCGGAAGAGCAGCATAGTGCACCATAGCCTCTTCTGGATGATCCGGGGATGCTGCGGCATAGGGTATGGGAAAAACCGGCGGGGCGCTCCGCCGGTTTTTTTGGTGTATAATGGAACGGATGTGAGAAGCAAATCTCCAAAATATCGTCAAAGTTGAGGGATGATGGATGATCCTATGGATAAACGGCGCGTTTGGCGCAGGAAAAACGCAGACTGCCTTCGAGCTTCACCGCCGCATACCGAATTCTTTCGTGTACGATCCAGAGAATGCAGGGTATTTTATCCGCAAAAATATTCCGCCCAGCATCAAGAGGCCCGATTTTCAGGAATATCCGTTATGGCGGGAATTCAACTATGCCATGCTGAAGCACATCGCTTGTGAATACGACGGAGTCATCATCGCTCCAATGACCGTGGTCGATCCGGTATATTTTGAAGAAATCGTCGGCAGGCTGCGCACGGACGGCATGATCGTGAAGCATTTTGCGTTATGCGCTCCGCGCGAAGTCATCCTGCAGCGCTTGAAAAGCCGGGGGGAACGATCAAACTCATGGGGCGCTCAGCAGGCCGGACGCTGTATTGAAGGTCTATCCCAAGACATATTCCGGGAGCATATCGATACCGTTGAGCTGTCGGTAAGCCAGGTAGCGGAGCGGATTGCGGACATGGCCCATATTCCCCTGCTGCCCGATCACAGGGGTGCGGTGCGGAAGAAATTCGACCAAATCAAAACCCAGTTGGATCATTTCCGTTTTTTTAACTAGGGGGAGTAGAGGTTATGGAAGCTGTTCTATTTGATTTGGATAATACGCTGGTGAACCGTAAACAGGCGTTTGAGCAGTTTTCGCGAAAATTTATCGACAGGTTTGCCGCCGCGCACAACCCTGAGCATCGCCTGAGGCTGGTGGAACAGCTGCGTGCCGCAGACCGGAATGGCTATCGGGAAAAAAGGGAGCTGTATGAGGAAATGAGGCGGACACTGCCAATGAGGGAGGAGGCGACGACCGCAGAAGACCTGCTCGCTTATTGGTTCGCTGAATTTCCCTCCTGCACCGTAGCGATGGACGGAGCGGAACTGGTGCTGCAGGAACTGAAAAGCAGGGGAGTCCGGATCGGGTGCGTCACGAACGGCTCGGCCAGAACCCAGTATGCCAAGCTTGACCAGGTGCAGTTCAGAGGCTATTTCGATGCGGTTATCGTTTCGGAAGAGGCGGGGGTCAAGAAGCCGGACCGGCGAATTTACGAAATGGCGCTGAGCAGGCTGCAGGCCCGTCCGGAGAATTGCTGGTTTGTGGGTGACCATCCCGAAAAGGACGCGCAGGGAGCCGCTGCGGCAGGTCTGCGCCCCGTACTGCTGCTCACTACGCCTGCTGAATCGGGTCCGCTCCTGCCGGAAGGGACGCTGACTATAAACAAACTGCAGGAGCTCCTTCCGCTATGCACCGGCCCATTCTTGCGGTTTTGAGGGGACGGTGATTAGCTGGAAGGTTCCTGCAGGAAGTGGTGTACAGCATTCAGGCTGGAGCGTTCTGGTTAGCCGCCTGCGGAGAAGCGGACTTCTGCTTGCGCTCGTTAAACATAAAGTAATAGATGGCCGATGCGCTGATGTATAGGATGCCGGTCATGCTGAAAGTCAGCGCATAGCCCCAGTACGTCCCGTAAGCGGTAAGCAAATGGGATTGGACAGGTCCCATTGTAGCCCAGCCGAGCATGAATGCGGTTTGCGTCATCGAGTTGGCGATCCCTCTGCGGGCATCGGATACCCGGTCAACCGTGATCGAGGACTGGATGGGATTGGCCGCATTCATCAGTGCCTGCCTGAAAAGGAAGCTGAAGCAAGCGACTGCGAACAGGTTGGTGAAACCGGTCAGCAGCAAAAAAGGCAGGGACATCATCTGAAACAGCACCACGGCCTTGACCGGTCCGACGCGGCTTGCCAGCGACGGGCCGATCAGCATCGACACGATCGTCATGACCTGGCCGAGTGAAATCAGGATGCCGACGGCCGTAAGGGATACGGCAAAGCGGTTCGTAAAGTACAGATTGAGATAAGGCACAACCAGTCCCGAGCCAAGGCCGACAATCAGCTGGGCCAGCGTAAATTTGGCGATGGCGCTCCAGTCCTCCCGCGCTGAAGATGGGAGCGGATGGGACAGGGCAGGCCCGGCCGAAGCGGCCGAAGCGGCCGAAGCGTCTTTTTGGACAGCCGGCTTCTGCCGGACCAGCAGCAAGGGCAAAAAGGCAAGCACACTGGCGGCTCCCCCTGTAAACAGCACAGCCTGCAGGCTCTGAATTTTGCTCCAGCCGGCGGACTGGAGCACATCGGCCAGGTAACCGCCGCCGCTGCTGCCGATGACCTGGGCGGCCAGCACGAGGGAGAAGTGGTAGCTGAACAGTTTCAGCCGCTGCTTCTTGTCCGAATTCCCGGCCAGAAACGGGACGGCGATCACCTGGAAGAAGGCCGCAAACAGGCCGGCTGCAGCGGACAGGACGATCAGGGCGGATTCACCGCTGGCCAGCGACCTGCCCATGAAGCTCAGACCTGTAAACAATGCGCCGGTCATTAAGAGCAGCTTATGGCTGGTGCGGTCCCCCAGCAGTCCGATCGGTATGAAAATAAGCGCCGTCGCAAACGACTGGACGCTCACCAAGGTGCCGTTCATCGTATCGGGGTAACCCAGCGTTTGCACGTAAAGATTGTAAAGCACCGAGAACATGCCTGTCCCGATCTGATACAGCAAATTGGCAAGAAAAAAGAGCCGGATATTCCGGTTGAGGCGATTCCATTCTGACGAGACCTGATGCAGTAACCGCATGGTTTGATTAATCCTCCGTCCTGATGCATTAGCTTCTCTATTGTAGCAAGCGGCCCCCAGGGTGGAAAGGAAAACTTTACATATGGCATATGCCAAATCAGAAGCTTGGCTCATGAGATCGAAAGAGGTGATTTGCAAGATGGAAATAACCATTCAACCGTGGGGAATCGGCGAGGATATCCCCTATGACCTGCTGCTGCTTGCTGATCCATCCAAAGAGATGGTTGAGGATTACGTCGCCAGGGGCAGGGGGTATGGAGCTTACCTCAACGGCGAATTGGCGGGAGAGTATGTGCTGATCGATACGCATCCGAAAACGGTTGAAATCGTCAATATCGCGGTACGGGAAGACCTGCAGGGCAAAGGGATCGGCAAAATGCTGATCGAAAACGCCGTCGAAGAAGCCAGGAGGCAGGGAGCGCATGCGGTGGAAATCGGCACAGCCAACTCCAGCTTTCCTCAAATGAAACTTTATCAACGCTGCGGTTTCCGGATTGTTGGAGTGGACCCGGGCTTTTTTATACGACACTACGAGGAAGTATTCTATGAAGACGGAATCCAAGTGCAGGATATGGTCCGGCTCCGTCTGGATTTGATATAAAGAATAGACCTGCAGGAAGCGGTCAGAATCGTCACTGCAGGGCTGGGCGTCTATTAAAATGTGTTTCAATCTAGCGGCAAGTATCGTTGCATTGATAGATTTCAAGCATAGGATAATCTATCAAATGGTAAAGGAGGTCATGTCACATGGCTATTTTGTTACCAGAGCAGTTCTACTCGCTAGCCGCTGGTGTCGGCAAGTCGTTCTATGAGAATCTTGCCGGCGGAATCAATGCTGCGGTCACGGTGAATAATACGTCGGCTTTTCCGGTTGACCTTGTCATCACCCGCGTCAACGCCCCTGTTGTCACTTATACGATCCCGGCGGCAAACAGCTTGACGCTGTCAGTGGAACGTCTGCTTGTCGCCGCTCTGCTGGCTTCAGCTGCCGGTCCGGTGTTCGGTACGATTCAAATCGCTACCTCAGATTTCTAATTGGCAATACCAACATCTGCACCAGCTCTTCCCCTTCCCCATGTGATATTGAGCCTCCAGCCGGAATGTTCCGGTTGGAGGTTTTTTTCTGCTGATGGTGCAAGGCGAGGGAAGGTTGGCGATCCACAAGTAAATTTTTGCTGGGAAAATAGGCTTCGAAAAGTTAATATTAGTAAAAACATCAACCGATGGAGGGTGAATGTGATGATTGTCCGAGAACAACCGGAAGGCTTCGTCCTGATTCGCCAGCATGATCATGCCAAGTTATCGGGACAGATCGCAGAGCATTTGTTGCCGGAGTGGATGCCGACAGGATCAGACCGTGAAGCTGCGGTGCTGGCCATTACCCAGCATGATCGCGGCTGGAGATATTTGGACGAGAATCCGTTATGGGATTCAGAAAGCAGCAGCCCGTTTTCCTTTATCAACTATCCGCTTGAGCCCAAGCTTTCTTCGTACCGAGCCGGCCTGGATGAGGCGGAAGCGATGGATCCGTATGCAGGTCTGCTCTGCAGCAAGCATTATGCATCGTTCCAGCAGATCCGTTATGCGGAAGAACCGGAAGCCGCCCGGTTTTACAAGGAAGAGCTCCTTCGGCAGGAACGGATTCAAAGTCAGCTCAGCGGATTGGACGCCAGCCGGGTGGAGCGCCATTTTAACCTGCTGAAGCTGTGCGACAGCCTGTCGCTGTACGTATGTCTCAATGAGCCAGGGGTGTCCAAAGATGAGGAGCATCCATGGTACCGTGAAGGGATCGAGACGGAGATCGCCGGGCTCAAGCATTTGCAGGCCCGATGGGTGGACGAAGGCTGCGCGGCGGTCAGCCTGCCCTTGTTCCGATCGGAGTTTACCGGGTCGATTACGCTAAAGAGGGTATCGAAACAAGCTATAGAGGAAAAGGGATTGAGTGCAGCCTACGACATGGCCCCGGAAATCACGCAGGATGTTATATTCCGGAATAAATGAGGAAGAGAACATAGAAAAAAGGGAGTGCAAGGAATGGAGACTACCAAAACCGCAGCCGTGGAGGTCGCGCTGTATACGATGTGCCTGGTGCGGGACGGCGACCGTGTCCTGCTTCTGAATCGTCCGGATGACCGCGGTTTTCCCGGATATATCGGCCCCGGCGGCAAGGTGGAATTCCCCGAGAGTCTTTCGGACGGGGCGATCCGCGAGGTATGGGAGGAGACCGGGCTTCGGGTAAAGGATCTGGAGTTTAAAGGAATTGACGAATTTGCCGATCCGGCCAAAAATTACCGCTACATGGTGTTCAATTACGTTGCCAACGATTACGAGGGAGAACTCCTCGCCGATCCGCCGGAAGGCGAGCTCCGTTGGGTAACGATTGAAGATGCGCTGGAGCTGCCAATGCAGCCATGGTTCCGCAAGAGATTTCCGCTCTTCTTCGAGGAGGGAACCTTTGAAATCCATGATGTGTGGGATCAGGAAAAACAGATTACGATCGCGGAATCCGTCAAGAAGCTGTAGATAGGAGGTGGCTGTATGGATCCTGTATATTTAAAACCCGTTACCGACGATATCCGCCAGCAGTGCATCGAGCTTCGCCCCAGGGATGACCAGTTGAGATTTGTGGCTTCAAATCTAAATTCATTGCAAAAGGCGGCCGAGGAGAAAACCTGCTATCCCTACGCGATTTATGCAGATGATATTATGGTAGGATTTGCGCTGTTCGATGAGGAGCCGTATCCGGAAGACGGCTGCTTCTGGATCGTCAGGTTCATGATCGACCGGAATTATCAAGGCAGAGGTTACGGCAAAGCGGGATTATCCGCCGTCCTTCGCAAGCAAAAAGAGCATCCGGCCTGTACTGTTATCAGAATCTCGCATGTTCCCGACAATACAGCCGCAAACCGACTGTACAAAGGGCTGGGTTTTAAAGAGACCGGTCAATTCATAAATGGGGAGCTTGTGCTTGACCTCGAAGTATAGGCGCGGCTCAGGACGCGTGGTGAAGTTGGCAAAGAGTCAGGAGGAAAATGATATGATTTTGGAAGCCGCGATGCTGCAGGTGAAGCCGGGGCAGGGCGAAGCATTTGAGCAAGCCTTCCGGGAGGCTTCGGGTATTATATCTTCCATGAAAGGCTACATCGGACACGAGCTTCAGCGCTGTATGGAGGTTCCAAACAAATACCTCCTCCTCGTGAAGTGGGAAACCCTTGAGGACCATACGGATGGATTCAGGCAGTCCGAATCTTATGCTCGGTGGAAAGGGCTGCTGCATCACTATTACGACCCTTTCCCGGTCGTTGAACATTTTGAGAAAGTAACCTTACCGGGCATATCTTGAAGGGACCGTCCTTGAACGTAAAGGGAGGAGGCCCTTGTTCCAACGCGGCAGCCGAATGAAAAGTTATGTACTACTCAAATAAAGAAACGCGTGAGTCAAGTCCCAAATCATGCACGAGCATGGAATGAAGCTGACCCCGGTGATGATATACATGCGCCAAAATTTCCAGCAGCCAGCCGAACCGAGTATATGATGCCCCCCAGTAGGAGGAAACCTCTTCCTGAAGCTGGGCTTCCGTCAGCGAGCCGTATTTTTGAACAAGGGATTCATAGTTATCTTGAAAGGCTTGGCGGATGCGCGCGCTCGTCGAATACGATGTCCTGCTGTAAAATGTAGCCATCTCTTCCTGAGAGGCACCGTCCGAAATGATCGAATCGGCGAGCGGCAGCATGGCGAGATGCTCCAGCAGCTCGCCTACGGAAAATTTGCCGGGGGTCGGCCGCTTCGGCAGATCGCATTCATCCAGACCGTCCATGATCTCGAGAACGGAACGGATTGCCACGTCTATATGATGCAGGGCGCTTTGGCAGCAGGGATTCATGTTTTTATCTCCTCCATCTTTACAGGTATGTATTTACATAGTTAAGATCGACGTATCTCGAACGAGAACATTTGTTCTTTTTTTATTATAATGGCATGTCAGACGGTGATCAAGTTTTTTCGAGGCTGATCAACGCTAGTGAGAATGAATGCATTGGAATGTGTACTATCCGAAAGGAGATTTTCCGTATGAGCATCAGACAGGCTGCTTATGATGATTACCCGGTGCTGGCCAAGGTCCACGTGGAAAGCTGGAAAACGACCTACAGAGGCATGATCGCAGACGCCTATCTGGACCAGCTGACGGTGGAGAGCCGGATGGAGCGGTGGAAGCAGCTTCTAAGCCGGGGGGATAAGGACTTGTGGACATTCGTTTCCGAGGATGAAGCCGGACGGGTGGCCGGGTTTATACAAGGGGGAAAATGCCGGGAGGAAGTGGCCGGGTATGATGCGGAAATCTACGCCTTGTATTTGCTTCAGGAACATCAGGGAAAGGGACAGGGGAGATTGCTGGTGAACACGCTGATCCAAGCCTTCCGTGAGAACGGCTTCGGTTCATTGTACGTGTGGGTGCTCAAGGATAATCCAGCGCGTCAATTTTATATAAAAATGGGCGGAAGTCCTGTCTCTGAAAAAACGCTGGATATCGCCGGCCAGTCGGTTCTGGAAACCGGTTTGGCTTGGGATAAGCTCTGAAATCTGAAGGACGGGAATCCGTCTATGGAAAGGAAGCGGAAAGATGGGCAGCATAATCGATTACTATAATCAGTTTGATGAATGGGGGAGACTGGAACGGGAGCCGGTCGAATTTATGGTCAACCTCCATTTCATTAAACGGTATTTGAAGCCGGGAACACATGTCCTCGACAACGGGGCGGGGCCGGGCAAATATGCGGTTGCGTTGGCGCAGGAAGGCTATGACGTAACCTTGACCGACCTGTCTCCGCGCCTCGTCGGCCTCGCGGCCGGCAAGGTGAAGGAATGCAAGCTGGAGGAACGGTTCCAGGGGATCCACGTGGCCGATGCAAGAGATCTTGGAAGATTTGAAGACGGGCGGTTTGACGCTGTTTTGATGCTTGGGCCGCTGTACCATCTTCAGCAGGAGGAAGACCGGAACCAGGCGGCCCGGGAACTCTTCCGGGTGGTCAAACCCGGCGGACATGTATTTGTCGCCTTTATGTCCCGGACGAAGCATTTAATAAATTCGCTGCTGCATCCGCAGTCCTGGAAGCCGAATGATACGATGGACGGCATTGATGAGTTTATGAGATCGGGTGTATTCAACCACAGCGATGATGGCCGGTTTACGGGAGCTTATTATTTTCCGATTGATGAAATTCGTCCCTTCATGGAGCAGCATGGCTTCGACAGCGTGAAGTTAATCGCATCCGGCAGCGTGGTGCAGTCTATGAACGAGGAACAGTGGGCATACTGGCGGGGCCGCGGTCCAGAGCAATATCAGCGGTTTCTGAACCGTGTCATGGAGGCTGCAGAAGACCCATATATCCTAGGTGCTTCCTCTCATCTGCTGTATATCGGAGTTAAGCCACAATAACAGAAGGGTACTTCTTACTCCGGAGGATACTGCACTATTACGAGGAAGTGACGCTTGTCCGTGTTTTTGTCCGGCAAACCGATTATACTGTAACTAACATAGGGCTTTGCGCATACGGGAGGAAGAGCTTTGGAAGACTTGGTGCAGAGGGAGCACGAAATCATGAAGGTATGCCTGCTGGCCGGGCAAATCATGCTGCAGAGCGGAGCGGAGACGTACCGGGTGGAAGATACCATGGTACGGATTGCCGCTTCTTTTGGCGTGGATAAAACGCATAGCTACATGACCCCTACGGGACTCATTTTTTCTATGGAGGATCCGCAGCCGATCACGAGGCTGAACCGAATTTCGGACCGGACGACGAATTTGCATAAAATCGACCGCGTGAACAGCATATCCCGCCGCATCAGCAAAGGGGAGCTGACCATCGCTGAAGCGCGCCGGGAGCTGGAAAACATCCAGCGGACAGGTGATATTTACCCGCTGTGGCTGCGCTTGCTGATGGCGGCGCTGGCCAGTGGCTGTTTCTTGATCATGTTCCGCGGCATTTGGCCCGATTTCCTGCCCGCGGCTGTGGCCGGAGGACTCGGATATTACGGCACGCTAATGCTGCAGCGGATGATTCCGGTCAAGTTCTTCGCCGAGTTTTCGGGAGCGCTGGCGATCGGCCTCTGCTCGATCCTGTTCGTCAAATTCGGCTTCGGGCGGGACCTGGACATTATCGTCATCAGCTCGGTCATGCCGCTCGTACCGGGGCTGCTGATTACTAACGCGATCCGCGATTTGATGGCAGGCCACCTGGTTTCCGGCTTGTCGAAGGGGGCCGAGGCGTTCATCACCTCTTTTGCGATCGGGGCGGGCATCGCGTTTATGCTGTCATTTCAATGAGGAGGATGCCGTATGTACATTGAACAACTCGTCACGAGCTTCGTCGCATCGGCTGCGTTTGGCATGCTCTTCAACACCCCGAAAAAGGCGCTGTTGCAGTGCGGATTTGCCGGGATGGTCGGCTGGCTGCTGTATATATGGCTTCAGGATATGCACGTGCTGCGGATTACAGCCACCGTTGTCGCCAGTTACTGCGTCACGATGATCAGCCATTTGTTCGCCAAAAGGTACCGCACGCCGATCATTGTGTTCAGCGTATCGGGCATCATTCCGCTGGTCCCGGGCGGAACGGCTTATGACGCGATGCGCAACGCGGTCGAGAATCAATATGACCAGGCAGTCCAGCTGGGAGCCGAAGCGTTTATGATTTCGGGCGCGATCGCCCTTGGCCTGCTGTTGTCGGAAGTGACCAATCAGCTCATCCGGAAGTGGAGAGTGTAGGTGTTGGAAATTTCACCGGTCAAAATACGAGGAGCTCGGGGGGATCTGCGTGCCAAAGCGCATTCTGCTAATCGAAGACGATAAGGAAATCAGCCAGCTGATTGAGAGTCATTTAAAACAGGAAAACTATGAAGTGTTAGTCGCGCTGGATGGGGAAGAAGCGGAATCATTTATTGATAAGCAGGAGTTTGATCTGGTTTTGCTGGATTTAATGCTTCCTAAAGTAAATGGCATGGATGTGCTCAAGCAGATCAGGGAAAGAAGCGTCGTTCCCGTCGTTATTATTTCCGCAAAAGGCAGCGACCTTGACAAGGCTCTAGGACTTGGTTTTGGCGCAGATGATTATCTAAGCAAGCCGTTCTCCATGATTGAACTAACCGCCAGAGTGCAAGCTGCCATACGCAGGGCAACGCAATATATCCGGACGGATAATCAGCCGACAGAGGATCGGATTCATTATAAGGACCTCACTCTTGATTTAAGCACGTTTTCTGTGCAGGTCCGAGGCCAGAGTGTTACGCTTACCTCCAAGGAGTTTCATATTCTGAAATTATTCTTAACTTATCAGAGCAGGGTGTTCACCAAGGAGCAAATCTATCAATTCGTCTGGCAAGACGATTATTATGGGAATGAAAACGTGATTAACGTTCATATCCGCAGGCTTCGAGAAAAAATCGAGGAAGATCCTTCAAATCCCCAGTTTATTCGTACCGTTTGGGGCATCGGATATAAACTGGGAGGGTAGCCATGGTTATTTTTCTAAGCGCGGCCATTGCTGTTTTGCTCCTAATGAATATTTGGCAGTTTGTTTCCCGCAGAACATGGAATCGGAATGTACAGGAAATATCGAATAAAATCATGGAGATCATCGAACATCAAACCGCCGAGAAGGTGCTTTTCCAAACCGACCAGCAAGCCGTGCAGCAGTTGCTGATCCAAATCAACCGTCTGCTGGATTATAACCAAAGAGTGATTGCGGATTATGCCAGAACCAAGGATAGTCTGAAGAAAATGATATCCAACATGTCCCACGATTTGAAAACGCCCCTGACGGTCATTCTGGGATATGCCGAAAAGCTGAACCAGGAAGAATCGATTACCGAAGAAGAAAGGAAGCAGGTGATTCTGCGGCTAAACGATAAAGTGAACAGTCTGGTCGCATTGCTTAACCAGTTTTTTGATCTCGTTAAAATCGAGTCGGAAGACTACGAAATCCCGCTCAGCAAAATTTCCCTCAATGAGATTTGCCGCCAAAGCGTGCTTGAATTTTATGAGCTTCTGACATCCCGAGGTCTTCGGGTGGAGCTTGAAATTCCGGAGCGTCCCCTTTACATACTCGCTAATGAGCATGCGCTGCAACGAATATTAAACAATTTAATATCAAATTCAATCCGGTATGGAAGCGACGGAGGCGTGTTTGGTTTAACGCTTCGGGAAGAAGGCGAATCGGTTGCTGTCGACGTCTGGGATCGCGGAAAAGGCATTACAGAAGTTCACCAGGACCGCGTGTTTGAAAGACTTTACACATTAGATGACGCCCGAAACCCGCAATTTCAGGGTAGCGGACTAGGCCTTAGCATTTCGAAACGTTTAACGGAGGCGATGAAAGGATCGATTCGGCTTACGAGCACACCGTTTGAGAAAACGACGTTTACATGCATTTTTAAACAGGTGCCATATTAGATCTCCCGTAAGAGGTGTTCTGTCTGAACGCCTCTTTTTACGAACTTAAGAAACTTGTAAGGATTGAGTAAGAAAAATGATCCATTCCTTGCTTTACGATAGAAGTAATTCAAAGGATGAATATAGACGGGAGGATCATAACTCAAATGAGCGACGTCATTCGAACCTATGAGCTTACCAAAACGGTAAAGGGAAAAACGATTACTTCGAATGTTAATCTCACGGTAAAAAAAGGAGAAACTTACGGCTTGCTTGGACCGAACGGTGCCGGTAAAACGACGATCATGAAAATGCTCACGGGACTCATCATCCCCACATCGGGAGAAATCATGCTATTTGGCAAGAAGTTTACGGAATCTGCAAAAGACGGGTTAAAGCGAGTCGGGAGCATCATTGAATATCCGATATTTTTCGAACATCTAACAGCCATGGAGAACTTGCGGATTCACTGTGAATATCTGGGCTTTTATGACGGAAAGGCCATCACCCAAGCGCTGGATATGGTCAATTTGCATGGGATTGATGACAAGAAAGTGAAGGACTTCTCGCTTGGCATGAAACAGCGTCTGGGAATCGTCCGTGCCATGATTACGAAGCCTGAGCTGATTGTCCTGGATGAACCCACCAATGGGCTGGATCCCATCGGGATTAAAGATATGCGGGAATTAATCCGGATGTTAAACAAGGAATATGGCATAACGTTTCTCCTGTCTAGTCACATCCTGGGTGAAATCGAGCAGATGGCTGACCGAATCGGGATGATTCAGCACGGGAAACTGGTGAATGAAGTCGCACTGGCCGACATTCAGAAGTTGCGGACCGATTATATCGAACTGGTCACTTCGAATGTGCAGAAAACGGTCTATTTGCTTGAACATAAGCTCCAAATTTCCAACATCAAAATTGTGAAGGACACAAGGATTCGTGTATACGACACGGCCCGATCCACAAGTGATATTTCGAAAACATTGATATCGAACGATATTGAAATTGAGGAAATTCAGAAGCATACGAGTACGCTGGAAGACTATTTTTACCACCAAATCCAGGGGGGCGATAAGTTTGAATAAACTGATTGAGCTCGAGTGGAGAAAATTAGAGCAGAAAAAGGTTATCGGTGAAGTGATGATCTATTGGGTGATCCTTATGTTTCTTCCCGTTTTCTTTTTAAAAGTGGTCATGGCTGATTTAGTGTTCACGGATTTTGAGGAGAGTTATTCAAGCGCGATGGAGCTGATGTCGGCGATCCAAATGGGGTTTGTTCTGTTCGGCGCCTCCATGATTAATCACGTATTTATCGAGGAATATAAGAATAAAACGATGTCCCTTTCATTCGGATATCCCATTAGCCGCAAGAAACTGGTTATGGCCAAAGTTTGGTTTATCTTCCTGGCGGTTTTCCTGTGTACGCTTATATCTTTTGTTCTATCCGGAATTACCACCTATGTGTTCGATTTGTTCATCGACGTCATTCACGGACTGCCAACCCTCGCGGACATCATTTCGTTTACGGTCAAGTCGATCGTTCATTCCGCGGTTGTCTCGGTGATCAGCTTTGTTCCGCTGTTTTTGTTCGGGATCTGGAAGAGGGCGGTCATTCCGACCGTGATTTGCTCCGTTTTTCTCATGCAGTTCCCGAATTTCGCAGGACTGCTTCATATTCCGTTGAACACGAACATGTTATACGTAGTGCTGGGCCTGATTGGCTTGGTCAGTGTCTACTTGTCAATTGCCAAAGTGAATCAAGTGGGGGATATTTAGCGATGAAGATTTACTTTTAAGGGGATCAGGGCTGAAGAAGCAGGCAAAAAAATCAGGCGTCAGCAATTCGATTTGCTTCTCCTTCACTGAGGAGGAATGTCGAACCGGCTGCTTGGCCTGATTTTTTTGTCATCTTCAAGTTTTTCTTACGCCGAGCCTCATCCGGTAGCTGAACAAAACCTGCAGCGTCCTTTCCTGGAAGAAGTCAACGACGACCTGTTTGAAACGCTTAATGTCTTCATCCAGCTCCTTCGGGTTTAGCCGGAGGACCGTTTGAACTCCGCCCTGGCTCATTGCGATGCCGAAATACCTGTCAGCATCGCAATCCTCCGCATGATGGAACACAATTTCCTTGGCGAACCTGAAATGGCCGCTGTCCTTAATGGCCGCGAGATGCTTTTCCTTATCCCTTTTGACAGCCTGCTTCTCTTGGCTGAGCTGTTCGCGGATGATGCCGTCGGCCCGGTTGATCACTTCTTCGTAGGCTTGCTCCACCTGCCAATGCAGCGTCGGCGGCCAGTCGCAATCGTAGACGGCGAAGATGCCGTCGGGCTTCAGCACCCGGGCAGCCTCCAGCAGCGTGCTTGCCGGCTCCATCCAGTGAAAAGACTGCGAGCACGTAATAATATCGGCGGTTTCGCTGCTGACGGCAAGCTGGTTGGAGTAGCCTGCCATAAAGCGGATGTGGGCTGCATCCGTCATCTGCTCCAGCTTGGACTCCGCGACGCTGCGCATGTCGTCATTCGGCTCGATGCCGATAACCTGGTCCGCGTGCTTTTTCCAGGCAAGCGTGGACAGCCCGGTGCCGCAGCCCAGATCGAGCACCAGTTCCGGCTTGCGCTGAAGGTACCCAGTCAGGAGGGACGTCACCAGAGGAGGCGCTGCGGGCCGGTAGCGGTCGTAGGTATCCCCGTATCCGGAGAAACGTTCGATATTGCGCTGGTTGTTTCCCTCCGGAACGACGCTCATACGCCTCTTGCTTCAAAGCGCTTCAGAATTTCGATGATGACCTGTACCGACTTCAGCATATTGTCGACGGAAATGTATTCGAACTTGCCGTGGAAGTTTTCACCACCCGTAAAAATATTCGGCGTCGGCAGCCCCATATAGGAGAGCTGGGAACCGTCCGTTCCGCCGCGGATCGGCTTGACAATCGGCGTGATGCCCAGGCTTTCCATCGCTTCGTAGGCTACGTCGACGATCTCTTTTACCGGCTCGATTTTTTCCCTCATGTTGTAGTACTGATCGCGCATTTCCAGGATGACGCGCTCCTCGCCGTATTTTGCCTGAAGCTGCTTCACGACCTGGGTCAGATGCTCCTTCTTGGCGGCAAATTCCGTCCGGTCAAAATCGCGGATGATGTACTCCATTTTTGTGCGTTCGGTATCTCCGTTCTGCGAGAGCAGATGATAGAATCCTTCATAGCCTTCCGTATGCTCGGGCGCCTGCTCCGGTGGAAGCATGGAATTGAGCTCCATGGCGATTTTGATCGAGTTTACCATCTTGTTCTTCGCCGTGCCCGGATGAACGTTGGTGCCTTGGATCGTGATGCTTGCCTTGGCTGCATTAAAGCTCTCGTATTCCAGCTCGCCAAGAGGACCGCCGTCCACGGTGTAGGCAAAATCGGCGTTGAAAGCCGCAACATCGAATTTCTCGGGGCCGCGGCCGATTTCCTCGTCGGGAGTAAACGCGACTCTTACCGTCCCGTGCTTGATTTCCGGATGGCCGATCAGGTAAGCCATCGCCGTCATGATTTCGGCAATGCCGGCTTTGTTATCTGCGCCAAGCAGGGTCGTTCCGTCCGTCGTGATCAGCGTGTGCCCTTTGTACTGAGGCAGCTCAGGAAACAGCTTTTGGGAAAGGACGACGCCTAGTCCTGCGTTCAGAACGATATCGCCTCCGTCATAGTTGTCGACGATTTGCGGATTGACGCCTTTGCCGGTAAAATCCGTTGCGGTATCCACATGGGCTAGGAAGCCGATCGTCGGCACGCCATCCTTGTCCGTATTGGAAGGAAGCGTGGCCATGACATAGCCGTTCTCATCCATCGTGACGTCCTTCATGCCGATGGAATTCAGCTCTTCCACCAGCATGCGCGCGAGTGTAAGCTGTCCCGGGGTCGAAGGTGTGGTGCTGCTTTCTTCATTCGATTGGGTCTCCACCCTGGCGTAAGTGATTAACCGTTCCGTGAGTTCCTGTTTCAACATCCTTCATCTCCCTTTATGTAAATGGTGTACTACTTGATATGATATCATGGGCAAGGGGCAAATTCACAAGCTTGATCCGAAAAGCCGAAGTGATAAGCGCCCGTCCGGCTGTCTTCCCTGTCCAAAACGATTATAATAGGTTCATGGAGGTGCGTTGGAAGTGTCGGTTAACGTGTTCAGCCTTGTATTTTCGCTTGTCGTGATCGGCTTGATCCTTTTGTTTTTCTTCGGCTTGTTCAAATACGTATCCAACGGCAGCAGGCATGTCAGAAATTCTGATGCCGCCTTGAGGAGAGTTGAGGAGAAGCTGGATTATATTATATACAAAATGAATGAGAAACAGGGGGATGAGCGATGACGGCAAGTCCTTTTAAGGCAATCATTCAATCGGAGGAGGAGCTTCGATTACTGAGCAGTCCTCCCAGCGAACTGGTCAGGAACAAGGTTATTACGCGTTTGGATTCCCACTGCCGCGAATTTATTTCCAAGTCTCCGCTGCTGCTCCTTTCCACGAGTGACGCGGAGGGCAGCTGCGACGTATCACCCCGCGGGGATGCACCGGGCTTTGTATACATATTGGATGATACGCGGCTGGTCATTCCGGAAAGACCAGGTAATCGGAGGTATGATTCGCTGCTAAATATTTTGCAGAACCCGAGTGCCGGGCTGATCTTTATCATTCCAGGTCTGGAGGAGACGCTCCGGATTAACGGAAAGGCCTGCATTACTGCGGATCCTGAGCTGATGGAGAAACTATCCGCCCAGGGGAAAATCCCGCAAATAGGCATCGGCGTGGAGGTCGAGGAGTGCTATATTCACTGTGCCAAAGCCTTCAAGCGCTCCAAGCTGTGGGATCCGGAACAATGGCCGAAGCGGGAGAACCTGCCAAATCCTGCCGCCATCATTGCGGATCATGTGCGCGGATTAAAGGTTACGGAGGAGCAGGTCGCACGGTCGCTGGCGGAAAGCTACGAAAAGCGATTATATTAATAGAACTGATATGATCTTTAATAGGGGGCGCTGGCTTTGAGTATCATTCCGATGTTGGCCGTTCATGATGCTGCCGCTGCAATTTCTTTTTACCAATCGGTGTTTGGCGCGACGGAAGCGAACCGGATGGTTACGGAAGACGGGAAAACATCGCATGCTGAAATCCGGGTCGGTGATGCGCGGTTCATGGTCGCGGACGAATTTCCGGAGCATAATACCGCAGCGGAAACACTCGGTGGGACGCCGGTGATTTTGTATATCACCGTTGAGGATGCATTGGAAACAGTGAACAACGCCGTTGCGGCTGGAGCGGCCATACTTAGGAAGGTTGCCGCACAGCCACACGGGGACTTGGTTGGGAAGATCAAGGATCCGTTCGGCCATGTCTGGATGGTTGCCGAGCCCTTGAAGACCGTACCGCAGGAAAAATAATTTAAGGAAATTGAAACTGCCGAACAATTTTCCCGGGGGCCCGCCCGGTCGGGGCAAGCGTCGGGTTCATAACATGAACAATGAGCGCAGGAACACTGCGCCAGGAGGAAATGATGAAATCCCTTTTTCTATATAATTGGCAGGTACGCGATGAATGGTTTGATGTCTGCGCACAGTTAAGTCATGAAGAATTACTGAAGGAGCGAACGGGCGGAGTTGGCTCCATCCTGAAAACCTTGTTCCACATCGCTGACGTCGAGTACAGTTGGATGCTGGCTGCCGAAGGCAAGGAGGCTGCAGAACCAAAATTCGAGGATTTCGCGACCCTGAGCAAAGTCAGAGCCTTGTCCGACAGCTACGTGACAGAGCTTCGTCCGCTGATTCTGAGCCGAAGTCCTGAGCGGGACGGGGAAATCGTCAAGGCCGCCTGGCATGCCGGACCCTTGCGTTACGGGGAGGTCGCAAAGCACGTCATCGCCCATGAAATTCATCATATGGGTCAGCTGTCCGTTTGGGCCAAAGAGCTTCATGTGCCAAGGGTTTCGGCCAATTTTATCGGCCGTGGACTTGGTGAGCAGTAAAACTTGAAGGAAGGTAACCATTAGGCATGGAAATACAGATTCAACCGATGACCCGGGAAGCTGCCGCCCGGATATCGACATGGCGCTATCCGGCGCCGTACGACTTCTATAGTATGGCAGCAGATGAAGAAGATATATTGGAGCTGATGAACGGGGATTATGCAGCAGCGTCGGACTCCGCCGGAAATTTGGTCGGTTTTTACTGCACGGGCAATTCAGCCCGTGTTGCCGGAGGTTATGGGGCCGGTCTATACGAAGATGATACCTGCGTTGATTACGGATTGGGCATGAATCCCGAGCTGACGGGGCGGGGCGCCGGCCTGGATTTTGTAAAAGCAGGCATGGCTTATGTTTCCGATAAGTTTCCCGGGAAGGGAATCCGCCTAGCGGTGGCCAAATTCAATCAGCGTGCCGCAAAGGTATACAGCAGGGCAGGATTCAGGGAGACCTGCGAGTTCTCCTCGATGGTAGGGGGGCGGAACGTGCTCTTTATCGGCATGGTTTACAGATTTCCCGAAGATGCCCGGACAACATGATATAATAACTCCGGGGCTGACGGCCCCGGATGGAACATCGCCGGGCAGCCATTCATATGCGCCCGGAGCAATTATTAAGAAAAATCAGGTGAACAACATGCGAATTGCGCTTTTTGATTCAGGCCTCGGCGGACTGACCGTGCTGTCTGAAGCCGTAAAGCAGCTGCCCAACGAAGACTTTTTATTTTTTGCAGACACGCTTCACGTTCCTTACGGAACCAAGACAAAGGATCAGGTTCTGGATTATGTCCGCCAGTCCGTGGACATGATTCTGCAGGACGAGATCAAAGCGCTTGTCATTGCCTGCAATACGGCGACAAGCGCCGCGGCGGAGGAGCTTCGCCGGGAATACGACATTCCGATCATCGGGATGGAGCCTGCGGTTAAGCCCGCAGTTGAAATGAACCGGCTGACCGGGAAAAGGGTGCTGGTGGCGGCAACCCCGCTGACCCTGCACCAGTCTAAATACACCCAGCTCGTTTCCAGGGTGGATGACCACAGCATCGTAGACTCCCTGCCGCTCCCCGAGCTGGTCGGATACTGCGAATCGCTGGAGTTCGACCCGGACCGGATGACACGGTATTTTCTGGATAAATTTGCCGATTACCGGCTGGAAGAATACGGAACCCTGGTGCTCGGATGCACGCATTATCCCTTCTATACCCGGATCTTGAGGCAAATTCTGCCGCCGCATATTGAGATTATTGACGGGAGCGCCGGGACGGTGCGGAGGCTGGACTATATTCTTAAGAAAACGGCAACGTCCGGAACGCAGCGCGGAGGAGATATCCGCTTTGCCTGTTCCAGCGGGGATCCGGAATATATGGCAAAAATGCATAGAGCTTACGACTACTACAGCACTCAGGTTGCGGGCTGCGAACGGGCCGTTGATCCTTCTTTCTAAAGGGAACGCTGCGTTCCGCTTAGCTCTAGTAGCCGCTGTACAACGGATCCTTCAAGTTTTCCGCCGTGGTAGCAAATAACGAATGATATGTCGTAGGCGGCCAGTTGGGCGATGGACTGCGTCGCAAGCGGCATATCGACGGTCGTGTCGGGATCCGGCCCATGCAGCTCTCCGTCAACGACCCGGAGGGCGTCGGCCGCAATCAGAGTCCGGGTCGGCCGATGGTATAAACTTATATGCCCGGGAGTGTGCCCCGGTGTGCCAATCACGACGATGCCGCCACAGATGGGGAGCTCTTCCCCTTCATGGATGATTGTATCGACAGGCGACCGGGGTGGATTCTCCAGCGTAGAAATAAAGGCATTACGCCATTCTGCAGGTACTTCCGGAGGCAGAGACGCTTTGGCCCGTTCGATCGCCTCCGGGGTTACCTTGATCAAACGCTTTTCACCCTGAATATAGGGCCTTTCTTCTTGACTGGACATGACTTCGACCGGACGAGGGGCGTGCTGGCGTATGGCTGGCAGGCTGCCGATATGATCCAGATCCTGATGCGTAATGATGACATGGGTAATCGAATCGATCGATAGGCCATGGGACTTCATCGCTTCCCGCAAGAGGGGATACTGACCGGGGTAGCCGGTGTCAATCAGGAGCGTATCGTTTCCGTCCGTAATGACCGCAGGGTGAACGGTGTTAACGCTGCCCATCATGACGGCGGATACGTCCAGCATAAACACGTTTGCGGCAGTTTGGTTCGTACTCATCCTTCGATTCCTCCCTAATTCCAACTCATGGATTTTAAGACAGAGTCTATATTACGGACAGGAAAGTCGGATGTCAAAATAAATATTTTATTATACCACAAAACTGTTATCTTGTCAATATTTATTTTTGGTACTATATGCAATATGGTAATCCGGCGTTTTTTGCAAAAATTTCAACATGAAGGGGGCCCAGCGATGCGCGATGTACAGTACCCTGTCCTGCATACGGAGAGGCTGAGGTTGAGGCCGCTTGAGCCGGAGGACCGGGAAGACGTCTTTCGGCTGTTCTCCAACCCGGAAGTAACCCGGTTCATGGATATCGAGCCTTTGGTGAGCCTGGAGGAAGCGGACGAAATTATTGCGCTTACCCGCAGTTCCGGCTGCAGGTATGCCATATTTGACCGTGACAACGATACGTTTATGGGCACCTGCGGATTCCACTGCTGGGTCAAGGACGGCGAAAGGGAAAGGGCGGAAATGGGCTATGATCTGTGTCCGGAGTATTGGGGCAGCGGTTATATGCCTGAGGCGCTCGAAGAATTGATGAAGGTCGGCTTTGAAGTGATGAAGCTGGATGAGATCGAGGCCCATGTGGAGCGGGATCATCCTCGATCGCAAAAGGTTCTGAGAAGGCTCGGTTTTCGGGAAAACCACCTGCGGGACGGCCATTTGATCGTTTTCAGGGCCGGAAGAGAGGATTTTTCCGGGCGCCGCACCTTCAGGAACGCCGTAACGCTCCGGCAGTCAGGGAATGCCGAGCAGTCCAAGGGAATTTGGCTTTCCCTGCTGGCGGAACATCCTGAGCATCCAGTGATCTTGTATCAGACCGCATGGACCCACGACGTACTAGGCTTGGAGAAGGAAGCCGTGCCTTATTATGAAAAGGCGATTTCGCTCGGACTGCAGGACGATGAGCTGGCAGGGGCGATGCTTGGGCTCGGCAGTACATACCGTACGCTGGGACGATATGAGGACGCAAAGTCGCTGTTGAAGCAGGCGATGGAGAAGTTTCCCGAACGCAGGGAGTTTTCTGTTTTTTACGCCATGGCTCTGTACAATTTGGGGGAGCATGCCGCTGCAATGGAGGAGCTCCTCGGACAGCTTGCGGAAACCAGCGCGGACAGCGGGATCCAAGCGTACCGGAAGGCGATTGCCTTTTATGCCGATAAGCTGGATCAGGTGTGGGATTAGCCTTGTTAACGGCCAGCGGTGGGGTACGAAAAGGCTGAATGCAGGAGGAATCATGAACATACAGGGTGTGAATCATTTTTGTTTTTCCGTTTCGGATCTGGATCGGTCCATCGCTTTTTACAGAGACGTTCTGGGCGCCCAGCTGCTTGTGCAGGGCCGGAAGCTGGCTTACTTTGATCTTGCCGGACTCTGGATTGCACTGAATCAGGAGGATGCGGAGCGGGGGGATACACCATCGACTTATACTCATATCGCATTTACGGTGAAAGATCAGGATTTCGAAGCCTGGCTGTCCCGACTACAGAGTTACGGCGTTCGCGTACTTGAGGGCAGGCTGCGGGATGAGCGGGACAAGTTCTCGGTATATTTCCTGGACCCGGACGGGCACCGGTTTGAGCTTCATACCGGCACGCTTGCGGATCGGCTCGCCTATTATCGGGAGACGAAGGGCCATATGAAGTTTTACGACAAGGAGGATGTTGGCAAATGACTACGATCGGATTTGTAAGGCACGGCATCACGGATTGGAACATTGAGCGCAGGGCGCAAGGCCAGACGGATATCCCTTTGAACGAAACCGGGCGGGCCCAGGCAAGAGCCTTGGCTGCACGGCTGAAGAAAGAGCAGTGGGACGCCGTCTATGCCAGCGATTTGTCGCGGGCGCGGGAAACCGCCGAAACGATTGCAGTCGCGCTGGGGCTCACCGTCCGGGTCGATCCGCGGCTGCGGGAAATCCACTGCGGTCAGATCGAAGGAACGGTCGAGGAAGACCGGGTGCTTCGATGGGGTTATGATTGGGCTTCGCTGGATCTCGGGATCGAGACCGACGACTCGATGATTGCCAGAGGAATGGAGGCGGTCATGGACATTTGCGCCAGCCATCCTGAAGATCGCGTCCTCGTGGTGAGCCACGGGGCGCTGATCGGCACGCTGCTTCCTGTTCTGATTCCGCACACGGACACGTCCGAGCATCTGCATAACACATCCATCACCGTCATCCGAAAGATCGAGGAGAGCTGGGAATGCGGGCTTTTCAACTGCGTCAAGCATTTGGAGCAGCTGGCGATCTGAACGAGCCTGCTGTGACGATCTGAACAAGTTTGCTGTTAAGGCTTGTATTTTAAGGCTGTGTGTCTCTGAACTTAATGGATATCAGTCTTTCGGTCACCGTGTTAAACCGGACGGTAGCCAGCACAGCTGCCGGCATACCCTGCCGGCTCAGCAGCAGCTTGAACGTTTCCTCCGCTTCCGTCGGCGACAGATTGATGCGTCCGATATGCAGGTAATCCGTAATTTCCGAGTTGTATTTTTTCTGGGCTTCCTTCACGGCGATCAGGCCCCACTTGGCGTAGGGAGGATCAACGGAAGGGTCCGGCTCGGCAACGAGCAGCGAGAGAGACAGCGCGAGGGACAAGGCGACGGATTTGACGAATACGGCGGACATCCACTTCATAGCTCTATAGCCTCCTGAATATAAATCTGACCGTTCACGTGATGCGAGAAGTGCCGGCATACATAGAATTCCCATGTTTTGCAGGTCTATGAGGAATGCAGCCATGGTTTATCCGCAATGAAATCGGCAGGGTCGTGCTACATAGTGGAATCGTGCTCGTGGTTTCGGGCTTGTCCGGAAGCCTGTATTCGTCAACCCCAAGCTGGGACAAAGCTTTCCAAACATTGCAACATGAAGGCAGATGGTACCACACGGCGGAGAAACAGGCATCGGAGCTGCCTTGCGAAATCAAGCCATAGATGGGATGGGATCTTATGATAACGACCGTAACGATGAACGCAGCCATTGACAAAACATACTACTTGCCGGCATTTCCGCACGGGAAGGTATCCCGAGTCAGACAATATCTGGCGGCCCCCGGGGGGAAAGGCATTAATGTGGCGAAAGTCGCCGCACAGCTCGGGGCGGAGGTTACCGCATCGGGCATCGTCGGCGGCATGAACGGGGAAATCATCAAGAAGCAGCTGGATGGTATGAGCATTGCGCATCAATTTGTCGCCGTGGAAGGGGAGTCGAGACTATGCCTCAACATCATCGATGAAGAGACCGGGTCGTCGACAGAGCTTCTGGAGCCCGGTCCGGTGGTGGATAACCGGGCACTTGACGCGATGGAGCAGACGATAGCCGCTCTGGCACGCACATCGAAAGTCGTCTGCATCAGCGGCAGCCTGCCGGCCGGGGCCCCGGCCGATTATTACATCCGTCTTGTCGGCGCGGCTAAGAAGGAAGGGGCATTTGTGATTCTTGACGCCAGCGGTGACGCGCTCCGCTTCGGACTGCAGGCGAATCCGGATATGATCAAGCCCAACGAAGAAGAGGTTGCTGCTCTGCTTGGCACGGGCATCCGGGATGAGCAGGAGCTGCTCCGGGCGATGGAAGACTTGCTCCGCGAGTACAGGATGGAGCGCGTCTGCGTGTCGCTCGGGGGTGCCGGATCGCTGACCGTCACATCGCAGGGACGTTATCGCGCCGTAACCCCTCCGATTCAGGTGGTCAATACGGTAGGCTGCGGCGATTCCTTTGTGGCGGGCATGGCCGTGTCGCTGCTGAAGCAGCTCCCCGCCGAGGAAGGCATCGCTATGGCCGCTGCCGCGGGAACGGCGAACGCCTTATCGGCCATGGCCGGCAGCGTAGATCCGGACACCTTCCGCCGACTGCTTGACCAAGTGGAGATCAGCAGAATTTAAGATCCGAATGACAGCATTATATTTGTGCACAGGCTGCGGTTCCTGAATCGCGGCCTGTTTGACTACATGGTGATATCAGGGAGGAATAGCCCTGCCGCAAGGCGAATCTATTAATGCGGCTTTACAGCCCATTGACAAGATAAAGAAGGGGTGAACGGCTTGATTCAAGCATTGATTTTTGATTTTGACGGTCTCATCGTCGATACCGAAACGCCGGCCTATCACGCTTTCTGTGAGATTTACCGGGAGCATGGCACCGAGCTACCGCTGGAGACGTACGCGAAGTGCGTCGGCACCAATTTCGACGTATTTAATCCGTATACGTATTTGTCCGAGTGCCTGGGCAGGGAAGTGGATCCGGCCCTTGTCAAGGAACAGGTCAATGTCATCTACCGGGAGCTGCTTAAGGATGTTGAAGTCAGACCGGGGGTTGAGGACTATTTAACTGAGGCCAAGCGGCTCGGGCTGAAGATCGCGCTGGCATCAAGCTCTTATTACAACTGGATTGAGCCATATTTCAACAAATTCGAACTGGAATCTTACTTCGACGTTATTTGTACTGCGGACCTCGTGTCCAAGGTCAAACCGGATCCCGAGCTGTACCTGCTGGCATTGCAGAAGCTGGAGGTAAATCCGGATCAGGCGGTGTCTTTTGAGGATTCGCTTAACGGCTTTATTGCAGCCAAAGGAGCAGGCGTACATACGGTGATCGTGCCTAATTCGATGACCCAGACCTTCCCTTTTGAAGGCTATGATATGATGATTTCCAGCATGTCGGAGATGAAGCTGCAGGATCTTGTCCGGGAGCTGGAAGCGTAAGGCTGCAAAAGCCCGGAAAAACCTGTACTTTTTTGCAACTTATTGATTGACGTATATTGGCAGTGCCCCTTATGATAATGAATAATCCAGTGGTTATTTAATTCTATGAAAAATATCCGGGCGGGTAGTTCATGTACCCGTGTGCTCCGCTTGATACGGTATTTTTCGCACTTATTTACTTTAATGCTTTCGTATATGACAGCGTTAAAGAAGAGAATCGGAAGGGGTTATGAACATGAAAAAGAGAAATTTGCTATTATCCGTCGTGATGTCCGCACTCCTCGTAACCATGGCGGCCGGCTGCGGAAACTCGGGCACCAAGTCCAGTGAAGCCGGGTCAGGTAGCGGAACCGGGACCGATGCAGGTAGCACAGACAAAAAAACCTACACCGTAGCCATTTCGCAAATCGTCGAGCATCCTTCCCTGGATGCCACGCGCGAGGGCTTCATCGCCGCATTGAAGGATGCGGGGATTACGGAAGGCGATAACCTGAAGATCGATTTCAACAACGCGCAGGGAGATCCGGCTAACAACCTTTCTATTGCCCAAAAGATCGCCTCCGGTAAAAATGATCTCGTGCTCGGCATTTCTACCGGCTCGGCGCAAGCGCTCGTTCAGCAGGTGAAAGATACGCCGGTGCTGTTCGCGGCGGTTACCGATCCGGTGGATGCCAAGATCGTCTCAAACCTGGATCAACCAGGGGGCAACGTAACCGGGGGCTCGGACACGAATCCGGTAGCGGTTCAACGTCTGATGGACTTCATTGCTGAGAGCTTCCCGAACGTGAAGAACGTCGGCATTGTCATTAACGAAGGCGAGCCTAACGCGATCGTGATGGCTAAAAATGCCGAGGAAACGCTGAAAAAGCATAACATCAAGCTGGTGCGCGCGGCGGTAACCAACACATCGGAAGTGAAACAGGCCGCCGAGTCCTTGGTGGGACGGGTGGATGCGCTGTTCATTACGCTGGACAATACCGTTGTTGACGGCGTCGATTCCATTATCCAGCTGGCGAACGAGAAGCACATTCCGTTCTTCTCCAGCGACCGGGATACGGTCGAGAAGGGCGCCTTCGCTACGGTCGGTTTTAAATACTACGACCATGGCTACCAGGTAGGCCAGATGGCGGTCGATATTTTGAAGAACGGCAAGAAGCCGGGCGACATGAAGGTATCGGTGCAGGAGAAGCTGGACCTGATTCTGAACCTGAAGGCGGCTGAAGCGCAGGGAATCACAGTAACCGACGCCATGAAAGACAAAGTAACGGACAAAGAAAACGATATTATTCAGTAATCGAGCGATGGGGAGTGGCCGGAATCTTCGTCCACTCCCTTCGTCATAAGGGAGGCTGACACCATGCTGGATTCACTACTGGGAGCACTTGAGCTCGGGCTGCTGTACTCGCTGATGGCGCTCGGCGTATATATCACGTATCGTATTCTTGATTTTCCGGATCTGACGGTGGATGGCAGCTTCACCACCGGCGGCGGGATTGCCGCCGTGATGATTACCCACGGCTACAACCCGTGGCTGGCAAGCCTGGCGGCGTTCGGCGGCGGGCTTCTCGCGGGAATTTGTACCGGACTTCTTCATACCAAGGGGAAAATCAATGCCCTGTTATCCGGTATTATCATGATGATTGCGCTGTATTCGATCAACATGCGGATTATGGGAAAACCGAACACGTCCCTGCTTGGGGAAAGCACCGTTTTTTCATCAGTGAACGCTTTCATTACGATGCCGATCGCGGTGATTCTGATTTTGCTTCTGCTGAATCTGTTCCTACGGACCGATTTGGGGCTTGCATTACGCGCGACGGGAGATAACGCACGGATGATCCGCAGTTTCGGCGCCAATACAGACACGACAACGGTTCTCGGCGTCAGCCTGGCCAATGGACTGGTCGCCCTCTCCGGCGCACTGGTTGCTCAGGAGTCAGGATTCGCGGATATTTCCATGGGGATCGGCATGATCGTCATCGGGCTGGCTTCCGTCATTATCGGTGAGGCGATATTCGGAGCGACGAATGTGATCCATACGACCATTTCCGTCGTGCTCGGAGCGATCGTGTACCGGATCGTCGTGGCGCTCGCGCTCCGGGTGGAATGGCTCGATACGTCCGACCTGAAGCTCATCACGGCCATCATCGTGATCATCGCTTTGGTGCTTCCAACCGCAAGGCGCGCCCTTCGGCAGAAGCAGCTGGCCAAGCGCCGAACCGAAGAGCTGTCCAGCCAGCTGGGCAGCAGAACAAGCCGGACGGTCGGAGGTGATTTCTGATGCTGGAGCTGAGCAGAGTATCGAAGCTGTTTAACCCGGGCACGCCGGATGAAAAAATTGCGCTGCACGACATTTCGTTGAAGCTGAATCCCGGCGACTTCGTCACGGTGATCGGAAGTAACGGGGCGGGCAAGTCCACGCTGATGAACATCATTTCCGGCGTCATGAAGCCCGATGCAGGGGATGTGCGGATCGAGGGTGCGGTGATCAGCCAGCTTCCGGAATTCCGCCGGAGCCGCTGGATCGGTCGCGTATTCCAGGATCCGATGGCTGGCACTGCTCCCCACATGACGATCGAGGAAAACCTGGCAATGGCTTATACGAGAGGCAAGCAGAGAGGATTGGGGCTGAGCATCAAGTCCGGCCGGCGGGCGATGTTCAAGGAAGAGCTGTCCAAGCTCGGCATCGGCCTGGAAGGGCGGCTGCGGGCGAAGGTCGGTTTGCTGTCCGGAGGAGAGCGTCAGGCACTCAGCTTGTTGATGGCCACATTCACCAAGCCGCAAATTTTGCTGCTGGATGAGCATACCGCGGCGCTGGACCCTGCAAGGGCGGAGTTGATCACGCGGCTCACCGACCGGATTGTCCGGGAGCTGAACCTGACGACCCTGATGGTCACGCACAATATGGAGCAGGCGATCCGGCTCGGCAATCGTTTGATCATGATGGACAAGGGCAGAATCATTCTGGACATCAATGAACAGCGAAAAAAAACGCTGACCGTCGAAGAGCTTCTGGCTGAATTCGAACAGATCAGCGGACACAAGCTTGCCGACGACCGGGTTGTCTTGGGATAATATCTTGAAGAATGAAGGGAAGAGGGCCTTCGCGGTTAAAGCCGGCGGAGGCCCTCTTTTTTGCTGCAGCAACGTGGGGAATCTATTGAATCCGAGCAAGAGAACTGCTTGGGCTTATCCACTGGAAACCACCTGCAGGGGCTTAAGTGATGCGGCCCGTCAACGGTTCATCCTGCCTCGAAGATAACTCTAGTTATTGAAATTCGTTCCAACAAGTTCTAAAATACTTAATTGAATGAACTGGTCACTCTATAGTCATTAGAAGAAAGAGAACACCCGTTGGATGGAGGTTTCGATTTTGTTAGGAAAGATGAGGCTCAGCATTCGGTCCAAGATTATTCTTGGATATATTTTTGTGCTCGTGTGCGTTGTGGTGTTCCTGGGAGTGATTTCGAGCCGGGTTGCTTCGCTGCAGCGGGAAACCGATTTTATCAGCCAGCATGACATCGAGGTCCATGACCTAGCCCACAGCATTGAAAAGTCCTTGCTGGACATGGAGACAGGCCAGCGCGGATATATGATCACGGGAGACTCGAGCTATCTGGAGCCGTACACTGCGGCCAGCTCGAAATGGGAGAGCGAGTACAACCAGCTGTATCGTTTGCTGGCGGACAACCCTGAGCAGCAGAAAAATCTGGAGGACATCAAGGCCAATATCGACCGATGGATTGAGATCGCAGGCAAGCCGTCCATTGAGATGAAGCGCAGCGGTCAGGATGCTGAAGTTCGGACATTTTTCCAACGTGACCCGGGCAAGCCGGAAATGGACGCCATGCGGGAAAAATTAACGGCGTTTTTGGACACGGAGAAAGGGCTGACGAGCGAGCGGGTGCAGACGCTTGAGGACAATAACCGCAGACTGATCACGATCATCTATCTTCTTTGGGTTGTGCTCGCGGCCGTATCCATCTCAGCAGCCGTGCTGATCTCCAGAAATATCGTTACGACAATCAAGGAAGTTACGGGCACAATTCGTGACATCGCCTCAGGCGGCAATTTGAACAAGCGCATCCATACCCGAACCCGCGATGAAATCGCGGAACTCGGCAGTGCAACGAACGACCTGCTTCGGGAAGTTCAGCAGCAAAATGAAATGAAGGAACAGATTGCCGCCACCGCTACACTGCTTCAGAACGAAGCGGGCCTGGCCAGTCTAAGCCGCGTGTTTGTCAATCGGCTCGCTTCCATTTTCCAGGTGCCTTATATCGTATTGTACGAAGCCAAGGAGGAGGAGGAGCTGGTGCGGCTCGCTTCCTATGCAGGAGAACACGAGGGTGAGGCAGGCAAATCGGTCATCGCCTGGGGTCAGGGACTTGTCGGCCAGTGTGCCGCCGATCAGAGCATGATCACGCTGGACCGGGTACCGAACAACTACATACACATATCCTCGGGATTGGGGAGCGCCGTTCCGACCTATATTGCTGTTGCTCCGATCGTGTTCGAGGGCAGGACGCTGGCTGTGATCGAAATTGCCGCGCTGGTGACGTTCAGCAAGCACCAATTGGACATGCTGCGGCAGCTCTTGGATACGGTTGGCGTCACGATGCACAGCGTGATCAACCGAGCGCAAATCCAGCGCTTGTATATGGAAGCCCAGACGATGAATGAAGAGCTTCAGGCCCAGTCTGAGGAACTGCAGGTGCAGACGGAAGAACTGCAGGTTCAGTCCGAAGAGCTGCAGATGCAAACCGACGAGCTCCAAAGCTTGAATGACAAACTTGAATATCAGAAGGCTCAGGCGGAGGAAGCGGCGGCCGAGATGGAAAAATACGCGGAACAGGCGAAGCTCAGTTCCAATTATAAATCCGAGTTTTTGGCTAATATGTCGCACGAGTTACGCACTCCACTGAACAGCATGCTTATTCTGTCCCAAATTTTGTCGGAGAACAAGAACGGAACGCTGCAGGAGGAAGAGGTTAATTACGCCAACGTCATCCATTCCTCCGGTACGGACCTATTGCGGCTGATCAATGATATTTTGGATTTATCCAAGGTGGAATCGGGACAGATCCAGCTGGATATCAGCTCGATCAACGCGAGTGAGCTGCCGGAGATCATGTACCGCTACTTTGCCAAAACGGCCGAGGCCAAGTCGCTGGACTTCAAAGTGGAAATCGCGCCGAACGTAGGCGACGTCTTTTTCAGCGACGAGTTAAGACTCCATCAAATATTGCGGAACCTGTTGTCCAATGCGTTCAAGTTTACCGAACGCGGGGAAGTGTCTTTAAGCATATACAAGCTTGACTCGGTTTCGACCCCGCAGTTTTCCATGCCTTATGAGACATTGGCCTTCGCTGTTCGCGATACCGGAATCGGAATTACCGAGGAGCAGCAGCAGGTGATCTTCGAGGCCTTTAAACAGGCGGATGGAGCAACGGCGCGGAAATATGGCGGCACAGGACTCGGACTGTCCATCTCGCTTCAATTCGCCAAACTGCTGGGAGGAGAGCTGGTCGTGGAGAGCGAACCCGGCAAAGGAAGCACGTTCACCCTTTACCTCCCTTACCAGACCGAGTATGTCGATGAGTCACCGATGCTTGTGATGCAAGCCGAGGCAGCGGCAGCCATCTCCGGTCCGTTAAGTACGGCTTCGGCGCAGGCTGAGCGTCCTTTGGGGATTCGGATTCATGCGGAGGAGCCTGCCGCCGATCCGCCGGCCGCAGAGGATATGTTCCTGAAAGACTCGGCCTTGTTCGATGGGAAGAAAATCCTCGTTGTTGACGACGACATTCGAAACGTATATGCGCTGGCCAATGCTTTGGAGAGATATAATATGCAGGTGCTCACCGCACAGAACGGATACGAGTGCCTGGATTTGCTTCAGGCCGAACCGGATATCGATATGATTCTTATGGACATTATGATGCCGGAAATGGACGGTTACCAGACGATGCGGAATATCCGCCAGACGCTGGAGATGACCGATCTGCCGATTGTTGCGTTGACCGCCAAGGCGATGAAAGAGGATCGGGATAAGTGCTTGGCGGCCGGCGCGTCCGACTATTTGAGCAAACCGCTGAACATCAATGAAGTGATTGCCAGAATTAAAATTTGGCTGACGAGATCGGAAATATGATATAGAAATCGATTAAATAAAATGCGACCCATCGGGAAGTATCCGGTTCGGTCGCTTTTTATTTGGTTGAACCGTCGACATCGGAGCGTTTTTTGAAAAACTTGCCTTGACAATAGGATGGTTAGGTGAGAAAATGTACGCGCGTACATCATTCGGAAAAGGGGGAGTTGCCATCGCATCCCGCAAAGAGGTGGCCGAACTAGCCGGGGTATCGGAAGCGACGGTGTCGCGGGTGCTCAACGGAGTCGGCCCCATGAAAGAAGAAACGAGACAACGCGTCATGGAAGCTGCCAAGAAGCTGAATTACGTGCCCAGTGCACTGGCCCGTAATTTTGCAACCAGCCGCAGCGGCAACATTGGTGTCGTTCTTCCATATGTGCCGAAGGTGCATATGTTTTCGAGCTTTTTCTTCTCGGAAATTTTAAGCGGAATCGGCAGCAAAGCCCGAGAGCTGGGTCATGATATCCTGCTGCTGTTTCAGACGCCCGGCGAGTCCATGGATTATGTCCGCTGGTTTCATGCGCATAAAATCGATACATGCATCATCCTGGGGGCGAAGGATGATCCGGAAGAACTGCTGGCCCTTCGCCGTCTCGCAGAGGAAGGACTGCCTTTCTGCCTGATCAATCAGCACTTTGAAGGCGAGCCCTTCAGTGAGGTCGATGCGGACCATGTACAGGGCAGCTATATGGCGGTCCGCCATCTGATCGAACAGGGATATCGCCGGATCGCGTTCATGAACGGGCCGCTGACCTACTCCAACAGCCGGGATCGCGTTCAAGGCTGCGAGAAAGCGCTGGCCGAGGCGGGTTTGGTGCTGGAGGAGGAACTGATCTTCCGCGGAAACTTCAGCCGCAGCAGCGGCATCACCGCTGCTTCCGAATTAATGAAGGTCATCGATCAGGTGGATGCCGTCTTTGCCGCAAACGACCGGATGGCCATCGGCTTGATGCAGGGTCTCCGGGATCTTGGGCTGTCTGAAGAGCGTTTTCCGGCCATGTTCGGCTACGATAATTCGGATGCTTCACAGGTAACGACCCCTGAGCTGAGCAGCGTAAAGGTTCCTTTTTACGAAATGGGGGAAATTGCGGTCGCTGAAGTGCTGAAGCGGCTGGAGGGAGCATCGGCTCCTGGTCAACCCTTTCGGATCATGCTTCCGACGGAGCTGGTCATCCGGGCATCGTCCCAGAATCTGCGGCTCTGATGAGCCTGAAAGTCCAATATACCAAAGAGATGGAGGAATTCGGATGGAAATGAAAGCGCTGCGAATTGGCATGGTAGGCTACAAATTTATGGGGAAGGCCCACAGCAATGCGTACCGGGCGCTGCCCATGTTTTTCCCGGAGGCGCCGATTCAGCCGCAGATGGCGGCGATTTGCGGCCGTGATGCCGATGCGGTTCAGCAGGCGGCCGGGCAGTACGGCTGGGCCGAAACGGAGACGGATTGGCGAAACCTGGTGGCGCGGGATGACATCGACCTGATCGACATCAACGCGCCGAGTGATGCGCATAAGGACATCGCGCTGGCTGCGGCCAAGGCAGGGAAGCATATTTTCTGCGAGAAGCCGCTGGCCCTGACGCTTGCTGACTCGCGTGAAATGCTGAAGGCTGCAGAGGAGGCGGGAGTGAAGCACATGGTCGGCTTTAACTACCGGTTCTCGCCTGCGGTCCGGCTGGCCAAAAATCTGATCGAGAGCGGCCGGCTGGGACAGATCTATCATTTCCGCGCCTGGTTTCTACAAGACTGGATTCTGGACCCTGCCTTCCCGTTAGTATGGCGGCTGCAGAAAGATATCGCGGGTTCGGGTTCTCACGGCGATCTTGGGGCCCATCTGATCGACTTGGCCCACTACCTCGTCGGCGATATCCAGGAAGTCATCGGCATGAGCGAAACGTTTATCAAGGAGAGACCGCTCGCAGAAAATATGACCGGACTTAGCGCCAAAGGCAGTCTGGGCGGACCGATGGGCAAAGTGACCGTCGATGATGCAACCCTGTTTATGGCCCGGTTCACAGGAGGCGCGCTCGGTAGCTTTGAGGCGACCCGGTTTGCGGCGGGACACCGCAGCACGAACTCGTTCGAGATCAACGGCAGCAAAGGCAGTGTCAAGTTTGATTTTGAGCGGATGAACGAGCTGGAAGTGTACTTTACCGACGACCAGGAGGATGTGCAGGGCTTCCGCCGGGTGCTTGCGACCGACGCCGCTCATGCGTATTCGCATGCCTGGTGGCCGGCTGGTCACACCATCGGCTTCGAACACACGTTTACTCATGAAATGCTGGAGCTGATGGAAGCGATTCACGAGGACAGACAGCCTTCCCCGAACTTCCACGACGGTGTGAAATGCCAAGCTGTGCTTGAGGCGGTGGAGCGTTCCGTCGAGGAGCGGCGCTGGGTGGAAATTTCGGAAATGTAGGCCAATCAGGCGAAGGTATTGAGTAACGAGTAGCGAGCATATCAAGCATAGACAAGGAGCGTGCCGCATGAAAAAAGCACTGATCGTATGGGGCGGATGGGATGGCCATGAGCCCAAGCAGGTGGCAGAGATTTTCAAAAACGTGCTGGAAGCCGAGCAGTTTGAAGTAGAAGTATCGGATACGCTGGAAGCGTTTGCCGACAAGGAGAAGCTCCTCGGTCTTGATCTGATCGTCCCTTGCTGGACGATGGGAGAAATCCGGAATGAGCTGGTGAGCAACGTGTCGGAGGCCGTGCAGAGCGGCGTGGGCCTTGCCGGCTGCCACGGCGGCATGTGCGACTCCTTCCGGACGCAGGTCGATTGGCAGTTCATGACTGGCGGACAGTGGGTCGCCCACCCGGGGAATGACGGGGTTCGATACATGGTTAACGTGATAGACGAAGAGGAAGGCTCTCTGCTGCAGGGGATCGCGGACTTCGAGGTCGCGAGCGAGCAGTATTACCTGCATGTGGATCCAGCGGTGGAGGTTCACGCCACGACCCGCTTCCCGGTCGTTCATGGCCCGCATTCGGCCAACAAACCGGTTGACATGCCGGTAGTCTGGACGAAGTACTGGGGCGGCGGACGCGTCTTCTACAATTCGCTCGGGCACCATGCGGATATCGTCGACATGCCACAGGTGAAGGAAATGATGAGACGCGGCTTCGTATGGGCCGCCGAAGGCAAAGAAGCCGGCTCCGACTGGAAGCCGGAGACAGCATATAACGGCATGGCAGACAGCCAATATTAAGGGGAGGGTTATTCTTGGAGCAGATCAAAGTAGGCATTATCGGCTGCGGGAAAATCAGCAGCATTTATATGGAAAACTGCAAAAAATTCGATGTGCTGGATTTGGTAGCTTGCGCAGACATCGATAAGGAGCGTGCCGCAGAAAAAGCAGCCGAATTCGGCATACCCAGAGTGTATTCCCCTGAAGAACTGCTCGCGGATCCCGAAATTCAAATCGTGATCAACCTGACGATCCCGGCTGCGCACGCGTCGGTCTGCCTGCAGGCTCTAGAGGCCGGCAAGCATGTATACGTTGAAAAGCCGCTGGCCGTCACCCGTGAAGATGGGCAGAAGGTACTCCAGCTCGCCAAGGAAAAAGGCCTGCGCGTGGGCTGTGCGCCCGAAACGTTCTACGGTGCCGGAATTCAGACCTGCCTCAAAGTGATCCAGGATGGGCTGATCGGCCGACCAGTCGCTGCGACGGCATTCATGCTCGGCGGCGGACACGAGACCTGGCATCCGGATCCCGAATTTTATTATCAGGCCGGTGGCGGACCGATGTTCGACATGGGGCCGTACTACCTAACCGCACTCGTGCAGCTGCTCGGTCCGATCAAGACCATCACGGGTATGACCGGCAAGGCGCTGGAAGAAAGAACGATCACCAGTTCCAAAAAATACGGCCAAAAGATCCCGGTGGAAATCCCTACCCACGTCGCCGGGCTGATCCAGTTCGCCGAAGGCGCGATTGGAACGATCATCACCAGCTTTGACGTATTCGGCGGCAGCAATCTGCCGAACATCGAAATTTACGGCACGAAAGGAACGCTGCGCGTACCCGATCCGAACAACTTTGGCGGCAAGGTGCAGTACCGGCTTGCCGGCGAAGCCGAGTGGAAGGAACAGCCGCTGCTGTTCGGCTACGCGGAGAACACACGCGGCATCGCCGCAGCTGACATGGCTTACGCGCTGCAGAGCGGTCGTCCTCACCGGGCTTCCGGTGAGCTGGCGTACCATGTGCTGGAAGCGATGTGGGCGTTCCATGATGCTTCGGATGAGAAAAAGCATTACGAGATGCAAAGCACCTGCACGCCTCCTGCACCGATGCCTACCGGCCTTGCACCTTATACATTGGATCAATAATGAAATAGGCATGAATCATAAAGCCTCCCGTCAGCAGCCTGGACTGCTGGGGAGGCTTGTTTGGTTTATACCATGATCAATGGATAAGCTTGCTTTCCTTAGCCTTCTTAACGAGGCCAGCGGCAAGCTGGTTGATGATCCCTTTCAGCGCAAGACCGATCACGAGCGTGATCACGACATACACGCACATGATGAGCAGATCGCTGCGGACGACGCTCCAGATCATGCCTCCCACCGCTTCGCGCATCATGCTGATGCCGTAGGTGAACGGAAGGAACGGATGGATCGCCCGGAAGAAAGGCGGGGTCGTCTGGATCGGAAAGGTTCCGCCCGATCCGGCCAGCTGCAGCACCAGCAGAACGATGGCAAGCGCCTTGCCGACATTGCCGAACACGGAAACGAGCGTGTAGACGATCAGCATAAAGACAGCGCTGTTGACCAATCCGAATAGGATGAACCAGCCTTTGTCCACCACATAGGTTCCCAATAGGAAGATATCACCAGCTGTGACGAGGACCGATTGCAGCAGCGCCAGCGTCAGGAAGGTCAGGAACCGGCCGAAATAAATCTGGACGCTGTTATAATCCGTTCCAGCTGCAGGCGAATGCACTTCCGTCGTCACCAGGGATACGAGCAGCGTCGCTCCGACCCAGAGGGCCAGCGTTGAGAAGAAGGGGGACATGGCGGATCCGTAATTCGGTATCGGAAACAGCTGATTCTCCTTCAGCACGACAGGCTCGGCGAAAAACTGGCCTTCCTGCTGGAAGTTGTTTTTCAGCAGGTCGATGACTTCCTGCAGGTTGCCCTCCGATTCGAATTTGCGCATCCGGTCCGCCAGCTCCTTGACTTTGGCTTCCACGCCCGGAAGCTCCTTCTGGATGACGGAAATGCCCTGCGTGCCGATCGCCAATCCCTTGGAAGCGTCGGACAGCACCTTCTTGACGTCCGGCAGGCTCTGAACCGCAGAATCCATCACCTTCTTCGCTTCGGCGGCGGACTTGACCGCCTTCTGCAGGCCGCTTGCGATCGCCGGCTGAATTTCGCTGTCATACCGTCCGAGGATGTCCCCTAATAGATCGGATACGTCGCTGGAGATTGTGTTCAGCTTATTCACCAGATCCATGGCCGGTTTCTCGCCTTTCTTTACCCCGCTGCGGATTTGATTGACAAGCGTCAGCTGAGACTGCATTTTGTCCCGGACCTGCTTCAGTTTGGAGCTGACGAAATCCAGTCGGCCGCCTGCGGTCTGGTTCAGCCGGTCGAACCAGCTGATCAGCGCTTCCTGCACTTCCAGGCCGGTAGTTAACCTGGAGGATATCCGGTCCAGCGCATCAAGCGCAGTCTTCGGATCGACGTCGGGATCCTTCAGCAGCGCGGTCAGCTGCTCCGTAGCCATGGAAGTCTGCTGCAGAAGCAGCAGATCCTGCTTTACGTTCGGCGCGATATCCTTGGCAGCCGTGGAAGCCTTGCCCATAAAATCGTCCAGACCAGCCGCCAACTGCTGCCCGTTCTTGGCCAGGTCGGTCACTATGGGCAGCGCCCCTTGAGCTTTGGATACCAGCTCGTTGGTCGTATGGATGTCCTGCGCCGCCGTGTTTACGGCTTGGTTGATTTCCGGGAAATTTTTCTCCAGCTCAAACACCAGCGAGCGGACCTTCTCAATGGTCGGCAGCTGATTTTGCAGCTCGATACCAAGCTCGTTGAAAATTTTAAAAATCGTACCGTTGGCGGTTTTGACGAAATTTTTGCTGACTTCCTGGATGATGCCGCTGGCTCCGGAAGACGTAATCTTCGGGGATACCGCATTGATCTTTTCGTTCACATAATACAAAATTTCGGCGTGGGTCGGGTTGTCCGACAGCACCGTGGCAATCGAGGCCGAAAAATTGTCCGGGATGATGATGCTCGCATAGTAATCCCCGTGCCGGACGCCTCTCATGGCGTCCGCCTCGGAGACGAACCTCCAGCCCAGCTTATGATTGTCCTTCAGCGAGGCGACGACCTCCTTGCCGAGATTCAGCGACTGTCCCTTCATCGTCGTCCCTTTGTCGTTGTTCGCGACGGCAATCGCAATATCACCGGTATTTCCGTAGGGATCCCAGGATGCCTTGATGTTGAACCAGGCGTACAGGGAAGGAAGCATAACAAGACCGGCGATGATGACGAGCGCGGCCCAGTTCGTGACAATGTTTTTCACATCTCTGCCGTAGATGGACAAGATTTTACTCATGAGAACACCTGCCTCAATCATACCATTTTGGTTAGTATTTCATTTGAGGAAGGGCGTCATACCGAAGAACCTGAATCCCGCCTTACCAGCCCATTCGTTCTTTGAGGGTCGTGATGTGCGCAAGATGGTGGTTGCCATGCCAAGCATAAGTGCATAGATGCTCGTTCAAATTGGTTTCTCCGTTCGCCGGATGGATGTATGTTCTGAGCCACTGGTCGCTGTTCAAGCTTTCCAGAACAAGCACAAACCGTACATGCAGCGCCTCCAGCAGGTCCAGGGAAAGCTCCGGAACAGGCAGCGTGGAATCCGCAAGTTCAGCCCATAATTGCTCCTCATAAGGTTTTATCACCGGATTATCCTCGGTTAAAGCAAGTTTAAGCCGAATCAGGCTGTTCATGTGGCTGTCTCCGACATGGTGCACGACTTGGCGGACGGTCCAGCCGCCCGGCCGATAAGGCGTGTCCAGCTGCTCTTTGGACAATCCGCTGACGGCTTGCCGCAGCTTCGAAGGCAGGCTGCGGATTTCGCCGATCAATGCTGTCCGCTCATCTCCGCTCAGTTCTTTTTTCGTTACGCAAAGTCCGATAGGATATTTCAAATCATCGGTCATAGCTAACTCCTCCGTTTGCTCAGTAATATGTGTACGGGAAACCGTTGCATTCCAATATGATATAAGCCGGTTTCCCTTGTAACATTTTCGTTAAGGGTTCCTTGTCTTCCTCCAAGCCGGCTTTATGTATGCGCGGAAATGATCTCGCTGAATTTGATCCACAGCCATTCGTCTTCAGCTCTAAACTTGATCTCTTCCAGATAGGTGTTAATCACGGTGACGAAGCCCCGGATTTCTTGTTCAGGTCCGGCACCGGCAAGGTGCAGGGTTACTTTCAGGTGACGGCGGAGGGATTCCTCCAGCAAGTGGCTGGTCTGTGTCCAAGCAGCCTCTTTCATGGTAGAATTGAAACTCGCCGACGGTTCACAGGTTCGGTTGATCATCATTTCACCTCATTTATTAAAAGAGCTATGCATTGTATTATAGGCGAATATATGTTCGGATTCAACCGCGATTGTTCAGAAAAATAAAGCTGTTTGGAGGAAAGCATATGGAGACCGACCGAATGATTATGGAAGCAAGGGAATACGTGAAGGATCGTTTAAAGTCTGAGCCGTCCGGCCACGACTGGTGGCATATTTACCGGGTGGCGGAGTGGGCGAAGAGGCTGGCGGAGCAGGAAGGGGCCGACCCGGTCGTCTGCGAGCTGGCTGCCCTTTTTCATGACCTGGCCGACGAGAAAATCGTAGCTTCGAAAGAGGAGGGCATGGCAGCTATTTCCTATTGGCTCACGGAACATGGGACGGATGCTGCGCTCGTGGATCATGTGCTGGAGATCATCGGGACAATGTCTTATGGCGGCGGAGGCGGCAGGCCCATGACGACTTTGGAGGGGCGGGTCGTGCAGGACGCAGACCGTCTGGACGCCATCGGAGCGATCGGTATTGCCCGCACGTTTGCCTTTGGCGGGTCACGGGGAAGACTCATGTATGACCCCGCCGAGCCGCCGCGGAACAATATGACCCAGGAGGAGTACCGCAGCCGGCAGGGGACGACGGTGAACCATTTTTACGAGAAGCTGCTGAAACTGAAAGATCTGATGAATACGCCGGCGGCCCAGCGGGAGGCTGCTGCCCGACACGCATTTATGGAGCAGTTTCTTGCGCAATTCCAACGTGAATGGCACGGGGAGGAAGCGCCAAAAAAGGGGCGCGATTAAACGCCCCTCAAGGAATGTTGTACTCTACCAGCTCCGATACGGTAACGAAGCGATATCCGCGCTTCTGCAGTTCAGGCAGGATTTGTTTTAACGCGTCGACCGTTTGGGACTTGCCCTCCACGTGGTCGTGCATCAAGACGATGTCGCCGTTGCGCGCGTTGTTCAGCACCTTGTTCACGATCTTGGCGACGCCCGGCCGGTTCCAGTCCCAGGTGTCCTGATGCCAGGACCACATGACGACGAGATAACCCTCCTTCTTGCAAATTTGGATCATACGGTCGTTATAATATCCTCCGGGTGGGCGAAACAGGTAGGTTTTTTTACCGGTAACCTGGTATATGGCTTCCTGGGTTTCCCGCAGCTCCCGCACGATGACCTCCGGTGAGCTCCGGCGGTTAAAATACATATGGTCGAAGGTGTGGTTGGCAAGCTCATGGCCTTCGGCCACCTGCCGCTTGGCCAGCTCCGGGTGCTCCTGAACCTGTTTGCCGACGACAAAAAACGTTGCCTTTGCGTGATACTGCTTCAGCAGGTCGAGAATCTGCGGCGTATCCTCAGGATCCGGCCCGTCATCAAAGGTCAGTGCTATAATCTTTTCCCGGTTCGGAATCTCCCAGATGACGTCTCCCCTTTGTTCATAGTACTCTCTGCCTTGGTTTACGGGAGAAGCCCCCGCCGCCGGAGCAGCCGTCACCGAAATCGTCAAAAGCAGCATGGATAGCGTTGCATAAAGCCTTGTGCGCATAAGGTCCTCCCGGTTGTTCGTTGTCGATGCTTCCATCCAAACGTCCAAACAAAGACAAGTTCGCTTCGTAGTATGTGACACGAACCGTTCTAACATACGCCGGGCGGGCCGTGATACAATAGAGACAAGTCTGAATATGCCGGGAGTGCCCGGGGAAGGTGCGGATCAAGGCATGTCCTATAAACAAATCAAATGGATGATATTGATTATTCCTACACTGGCCGTAGGGATATGGGAATATGCGAGGCATGCGTTTCTGATGCCTTATATATCGATGAAGGTGGGTAATTTTCTTACGCCGGTGTTTCTGTTCTTTATCAGCATGACCCTGCTCAGCATGCTGTTCCGGAGGCTGGAACAGGTGCAGGAGGAGCTGAACCGGGAGCGGGCGGAAAAAGCAGCCCTGGAAGAACGGGATCTGCTTGCCAGGGAACTGCACGACGGCATCGCGCAGTCCCTGTTTCTGCTGTCGGTCAAGATGGACCGGGCGGAGTCGCGCGGCCGGGGAGCCCGGGAATCGGCGGACTTCCAGGAGCTGCGCAAATCGGTTCATGAGGTGAACCGGTACGTGCGGCAGGCGATCGCCAATCTTCGCTATCCGGAATCGCCGGAGGAGCGGGAATATCAGGCTTCGATGCGTTCAAGGATCGAACATACAGCCAAGGAAACGCTGATCCAGCCCTGGATCGAATGGTCCATTCCGGATGCGGCCTTGAGCGCCAAGGAAAAAGTGGAGCTTCTGGCCTGCATCCGGGAAGCGCTGCTGAACATTCACAAGCATGCCCATGCCACCAAGGTGACGATCAAAGGCACGCTGGACGGCCGGGGCTGGACGGTTTTCGTCGATGACAACGGGCGGGGGATTCATACGGATCCATTTCATTTGAAGGACCGGTACGGCCTTCGGATCATGAAGGAGCGCGCCGAGGAGCTTGGCTGGAAAATGCTGATTCTGCCGATGCAGCGGGGCAGCCGGGTGGAGATCAGAAAGGAGGCCCATAACCATTGAATACGTTCAGAGTGCTGGTTGCCGATGACTCCGCTCATGCGCGCGAAGCGGTGACCGAAATCCTGTCAGCTGACCCGGCGTTTGAAGTGGTCGGCATGGCCCACAGCGGCGAGGAAGCCGTAAGTATGACCGAGTTATTGATGCCCGACCTGATCCTGATGGACATCCAAATGCAGGGCATTGGCGGGTTGGAGGCTACAAGGCAGATCAAGCTGCAGTATCCTTACGTCAAAATCGTTATGATCACGGTGTCGGACGATGTGACGCATTTGTTCGAGGCGTTAAAGCAGGGAGCGCAGGGCTATCTGCTCAAAAATTTATCCCCGTCGACATGGCTTGAGTATTTACGGGGCATCATGAGCGACGAAGCGCCGCTCAGCCGGGAACTTGCCACGCAAATTTTAAGGGAATTTCCGCTTGCCCCCAAGAGTCCGGAACATCATGAGACGTTGACCGCGCGGGAGCGCGAAATTTTAAATTGGGTGGCTTCGGGGCTTACCAATAAGGAAATTGCCGCCGAGCTCAAGATTTCTGACCAGACGGTTAAAAACCACCTGAAAAACATATTGCAGAAGCTTCATTTGGAGAACCGGGTCCAGCTGACGCGTTATGCCTTGGAGAAAGGCTTAGTAAGCCGGCGGCAGGGTTTGTTCCAGAAATTGAAAAAAGAGTAGTTACCGTTTTTAAGCAGCGCAGGGTGTAAACCCTGCGTTTTTTTGTGCTTGCATGGAGACCGACTTGGATGAAATTACCCTGACTTGGAAAGTATAAGCATCATAAATAGACAAGGTGGAGACCCGGATGGTTGGCAAAAAGAAATCCCGCAATGCTTCAACACAACAGCAGCCTTCAAACCGGGCTGGGAAGAACGGCTCACCGTATCAGGAATCCGTGGGGACAGATCCGGCAGAGCTGCACCCGGACAGGCTGTACCGCGATTTGAAAAGTAATCTGGACCGGCTAAACAAGGACATGGGCGGCAGCAGCGACCTGGTCATCCGCGAAATTGTTGCCCGGAATTTAGGCCGGAAAGTCGCCTTTGTTTATATCGGCGGACTCGTAGACACGACATCGGTCTCGGAGTTTGCGATCCAATCCGTCTTAAATGAGATCAAGCAGTTCGCTTCGGAAGCGGAGCTTGAAGAGTCGATGGAACGGGAACAGAATGCCGGGGAAGGAATAGAAGGCGAAGACCCGGAAAAGGGCAGGTTCAGAGAAGATATCAATGAGGATGAGCCGGGTGCAGCGCCGGAAGAGGACGAGAGATTTTTGCGTCTGTTCAAGGAAAAGGCGCTAGCCATCGGCGAAATCTACGAAATCTCCGAGTGGAGTAAGCTGTATATTCATCTGATGTCCGGGGATACGATTCTTTTTATTGACCGGATTGGCATTGCGGTTATCGCCAGCACCAAAGGGGGAGAACGGCGGAGCGTCAGCGAGCCGGAGTCCCAGACGGTCATCCGCGGCCCGCGGGAAGGCTTTACGGAATCGATTCGCACCAACACGGCGCTGCTCAGAAGGAAGATCAAAAGTCCGAATCTGTGGCTGGAAGAAATGCAGCTGGGAAGAGTCACGCAGACCGACGTAGGCATCATGTATATTCACGGCATCGTTGACGAAAAAAATGTGGATGAGGTCCGGAAGCGTCTCTCGGTCATTGATATCGACGGTGTCCTGGAGTCAGGGTATATTGAGGAGCTCATCGAAAATACGAACAAGACGATTTTTCCTACCATCTATCACAGTGAACGTCCTGATGTGATCGCCGCCAGCCTTCTGGAAGGCCGCATTGCTATCTTGGTGGATGGAACCCCATTTGTGCTGATCCTTCCGACCACCTTCAACATGTTTTTCCAGGCCTCGGAGGATTACTACAACCGGTTTGATGTCGGCAGTTTGATCCGGGTCCTGCGCTTCTCCTCGTTCCTTATTGGCCTGCTGCTTCCTTCTTTTTATGTGGCGATCATCGGATTTCACCAGGAAATGATTCCGACCTCTTGGCTGCTGAAGCTGGCGGTACAGCGGGAGGGAGTTCCTTTTCCCGCCTTTGTCGAGGCCTTTATTATGGAAACGGTATTTGAAGTTTTGCGGGAAGCCGGCGTGCGGATGCCCCGGTCGGTCGGGAACACCATTTCGATCGTCGGTGGTCTGGTTCTGGGGCAGGCTGCGGTCGAAGCGGGGATCGTATCCCCTGTCGTCGTCATCGTCGTGTCGCTGACGGCCATTGCGAGTTTCGTGTCCCCGGCTTATAACATCGGAATTGCCGCACGGATTCTCCGTTTTATTATGCTGATCGCGGCATCGCTATTCGGCATTTACGGGATTGCCTGTACGCTGCTTATGATGGTACTGCATTTGTGCAGCCTAAAGTCCCTAAACGTGCCTTATATGACGCCCTATTCGCCGATTATTCTTTCTGAGCTGAAGGATTCAATGATCCGGGCGCCTCTGGATCATATGAAGAAACGGCCAAAGCTGATCAGCAGAAATGATCCGGTCCGGTTCCGGGAAGGCACAATGGGCAATCAACAGGCGGACAGGGACGAGAATGAGCCGCATCAAACGCAGGATCCGAACGAAGTATAACCGGATGTCATGTGAGATTCAAAAAACTGTATTCGAGATTCAGTCATGAAGGGAGAGAGCGATGATATGTTTCAACGAATCTGTCATATCACTTTATGTCTGATGCTCTTGCTGCCCCTGTCAGGCTGCTGGGATATCAAGTTTTTGGACCAGCTCTCCATCGTTTTGGGCATGGGGCTGGACGTAGATCCGGACAATCCGGATAACATTCTCGTGTCTCTGCAGGTTGTGGTGCCAAGCCAGGCTTCGGAGAGCAGTCCGGGAGGCGGAGGGGGCACCAGCGGAATTCCGGTGACGAAATATATCGGAAGGGGCAAGACTATACTGGACGCATTGCAGAATATGGACAATGTCGCGCCGCGCCGCTTTTACTTCGCCCACAACCAAATGATGATTATTGGTGAGGATTTGGCGAAGAAAGGGGTTGATGGCTTATTCGATTTAATTGACCGGGACCCGGAGATCCGGATCGATTTTTCTTTGCTTGTCGCGAAACACGGAACAGCGGCCCAAGTATTGGAAACCTTGACCAATATGGAAAAATTACCGGTCAAACAGATGTACAAAACGCTAGAAAGCTACAACAAGCGGGCGAGCGCAGCCTATCCCGTTAGTATGAAGGATTTTATTCTTAAATTGAATGACCCCGGGGAAATGGCCGTTACCGGGAGCGTTGAATTCATCGGTGATTCGGAAAAGGCGGGAACTAAGGAAAATGTCGAGAAGATTTCGCCTGACGGCTATTTGCGAATCGGAAATATGGCCGTGTTCAAAAATGGGAAGCTAACGGGTTATTTAAACCAATTCGATTCCAAGGGGCTTGCCATCATCAAAAATAAAGTGCAGCGGCTTGTCGTGCCGATTCCCGTTGAGAAAGGAGAGGTACATATCGCGGTCCTGCACAGTAAGGCTTCGGTGAAAGCCCGGTTCAGCCATGGAAAGCCGGAAGTCGTTGTTCGGATCAAACAAAGGGCGAACGTGTTTGACGTGGACAGCCGCAAAATCAGGGTAGACAAAAAGGAAACGATCAGCTGGCTGGAAAAAGAAGCCGAGCAGCAGGTCATCAAGATGGTGAACGGCACCATTTCGACCCTTCAGCATGAACTGGACAGCGATGCGCTGGGTTACGGGAACCTGGTATATAAGGCCAGTCCTTCATACTGGAAGGCTCATAAGAAAGAATGGGAAACGCTATTCCCTGAAATCCGAACGGTCGTAAGTAGCGACGTGGAGATCTATTCGACGGGAGTACGCAATCAATCCTATCTGCAAAATATGAAGTGAGGTGTTTTTCGTGGGTCCCGATTATATCATTACTGCAGCAATCTTTGTGGCTGTGATCCTGAATTTTATTGCGCTCCGCCGGCAGGCGTCCAAAAAGGATCTATGGAGTTCGACGACAATCTTGCTGTTCGGAGGGTTTCTGTATATGTTGCTGGTCACAGACATCCCCCTGCCGTCTTTCGTGATCGTGATGAGCCATGTTTTCGGGCCTCTCGCCAAGCCAGTCATGAATTGGGTGACGGAGGGCAGGGTGATCCATGGATAAGGGTAAAATTTCGGCTCAACAGTTTGCTTTGATGATGTATTTGTATATTATCGGCACGGCCGCGCTCGTTCAGCCGCATACGCTTGTGTCCATTGCTGGACAAGACGCCTGGTTCAGCGTCATTATCGTCGGAATCATTCAGCTTGGTCTCATCACGCTCTATATGAAACTTGGCTTTCGGTATCCGCAGCAGACGATTATCCAGTACGGCCGCTTACTGACGGGAAAGTGGTTCGGATCAGCTATAGCCGTTGTATACATGTTCTATTTTTTGATTTTGACTGCATATGTGATACGGAACATCGGTAATTTTATCGGCTCTGTTGTGCTCCCCCAAACGCCATTGATTGTTAATATGGTAGTGATCTTGATCCCCGCGATTTACGGCTGCTTTTTAGGGATTGAAGTTATTGGAAGAACAGGGGAAATTTTGTTTCCGTGGGCGATGTCTGTTTTTATTATTACAGCGCTGCTCTTGATTCCTAAAATGCATCCTGGAGAGTTGTTTCCGATGTTTCCTGAAGGGATAATGCCGTCGATTAAGGCAGGTTACCCACTGCTGGGGTTTCCCTCGCTAGAAATCGTTATCTGTCTCATGCTGATCCCGTTTGTACAAAACCAGCAAAAAATAAAAAAATATTTTTATATCACCAGCGTGGGTACCCTGGTTTCAGGTACACTGCTCAGCTTGATCACGATCATGGTGCTTGGCGTGGACATGACGGCCCGATCCCCTTATGCTGTCTATGACGTGGCACGTGAGATCCGGGTTGAGCGGGTGCTTGAACGTGCAGAGGTCATTGTGGGTATTATTTGGCTGATTACATCGTTCATGAAGCTTCTGATCTGCTTCTACGGTACCGTGATTGCAACCGTGCAGTGCTTTGATGTGATTAGCTACAAGAACTTGGTGATTCCCTTTTCCTTTTTGCTGCTGCCATTGTCCCTTTGGGTTCTTCGCAACACGGCGGAGCTGGAATGGTCCGGAATCGTCTACCCGATGATGGCGGTGTTCCCGGGGTTCGTTATACCGGCAGTGCTGCTGATCGTAGGGAATTTTCGCAGCCGTAATAAGCAAGCTTCGGAGACGCAGCCACAGCCACAGCCGCCTTCGCAGCCGCAGTCACAGCCGCATTTACAACCACAATCACAGCCTGAGTAACATTCCAGAGTAAGAGCTTATCGACCAGGATACAAAATTGAATAGATTGGCTATTGACGTATCGCTGTATCTTATTTTAATATAGGCACATAAGTGAATACTTGAAATTGGCGTGTTACCTTAACATTGGGCATGAGCCAAGAATCGATTCCTGCGTGGAGTCTATTCTTGGCTTTTTTTGTTGGTCTTTTGGGGAGGAGTGTGTGGCATTGAAGGGAGCTCCCAACGTTTTGAAATCGCTTCCGTTTCAAAGGTTGTGTTCTCAGGCAGCTTCCAACCGCAAGCATATACCAGGTTCCCACATAGTTCATCTGTTCCTGGACATAATGGAAAAGATCCTTTTTTCATAGCCCGGATGATGACAACCGATCGGAGATTCACGCAGATTTCGTCAAGGAGGAATATTCATGTTTTCAAAATGGAAATCCAAAAAACAGCAAACGCTAGAGATTACGTCCCCGCTTACAGGTACGGCTGTACCGCTTGATCAGGTCCCGGATGAAGCTTTTGCAGGCGGACATATGGGCAAAGGACTCGCCATTGAGCCTGCCGACGGCAAGCTGATCGCTCCATTTGACGGCGTCGTGGCTCACGTGATCAAGTCCAAGCATGCGGTCATTGTAGAGCATGAGAACGGCCTGCAGTTCCTGTTTCATATCGGCATTAACACAGTAGGGCTGAAAGGCAGCGGATTTACAAGCCATGTCAACACGGGAGACAAGGTGAAGGCGGGACAAACGCTGATCGAATTCGACATCGAGGCGATTCGCACGGCAGGTCTGCCGACCGTCACGCCAGTCATTATCACGAACAGCGAAGACAAAGTGGAGCAGATGGAAACGAAGCTGGGGGCCGTAACCGCCGGACAGACCGAAATCCTGAGCGTTACGCTTAAATCCTAAAGCTACTTTCGACGAGAAAGGGATGACAGAACATGCTAGCATTTCTGCAAAAAATCGGGAAGTCGCTGATGCTTCCGGTAGCAACGCTGCCGGCGGCGGCGATTCTGATGCGTTTTGGCAACATCGACTATATTAAGGACTTCCACCTGGGCAACCAGGTGGGATGGTTCCTGAACCACTACATTGCACCGTTTCTGGATGCCGGCGGGTCGACGATCTTCGATAACCTGCCGCTCATCTTCGCCGTCGGGGTGGCTATCGGTCTGACGGGAGACGCCGTCGCCGCGCTCTCTGCCGTCATCGGTCACATTATTCTCTTAAAGGTGCTGGTTAAGGTGCCGCTTGCGTTTACGACCGTTATGGATAAAGGCGCGGAGCTTAACACAGGGGTTCTCGGAGGCATCATCGTCGGTCTGATTTCCGCCTTTTTATACAACCGTTTTCATAAAATCAAGCTGCCGGACTGGCTCGGATTTTTCGGCGGCAAACGCTTTGTGCCGATTATTACGTCCGTCACGATGGTATTCGTCGGCATCGTTCTCGGCCTCATCTGGGGGCCTGTCCAGGATGTGCTGGATACGTTCGGCCGCTGGATCGTCAGCCTCGGAGGAATCGGCAGTGCGGTATACTTGATCGCAAACCGACTGCTCGTTCCGTTCGGCCTGCACCATATTATTAACTCGATCGTCTGGTTCCAGATCGGTGATTATACCGACGCGGCAGGTAAGGTCGTTCACGGCGACCTGTACCGGTTCTTTGCGGGAGATAAATCCGCGGGCATGTTCATGACCGGTTTCTTCCCGATTATGATGTTTGGCCTGCCGGCAGCGGCACTAGCTATTATCCATACCGCCAAGAAGGAGAAGCGCAAGGCGGTGGCCTCGATCTTTATCGGTGCCGCAGTCGCTTCATTCCTGACAGGGATCACGGAACCGCTTGAATTTGCATTCATGTTCGTCGCTCCTGTACTATATGGTATACATGCAGTGCTGGCGGGGGTGGCCGGTTACGTGATGTATGCGCTGGGCGTGAAGCTCGGCTTCGGATTCTCGGCCGGTTTTATCGACTATGCGCTGAACTATCCGCTGTCCACCAAGCCACTGCTGCTCATTCCGGTAGGTCTGGTCTTCGCGGTCGTGTACTACGTCCTGTTCCGGGTGCTGATCGTGAAGCTCAACCTGAAAACGCCGGGTCGGGAGGATGATGTTCAGGTGGCGGACGAAGCAATAGAAGGCGGCGCAGCAGATGCGGGCGTTGCGGCATCGGACAGCAAGGCAGCCAGAGTGCTCGCAAATATCGGGGGCACGGACAACATCGAGAGTATCGATGCATGCATTACCCGTCTGCGTCTTGTCGTCAAAGACGAGTCGGTCGTCAACGATCAAGGACTGAAGCAGCTCGGCGCTTCCGGCGTCATGCGGCTCGGCAAAGGCGCCGTCCAGGTGGTGTTCGGACCGCAGTCCGAGGTGCTGAAGGATGAAATCCAGAAGCTGATGTAATGACGCCGGCGGTATGACAAAGAGGCTCCCCATGAAGGGGAGCCTCTTTTGGCATTCGGCAGTGCATCAGGACGTCGTCCATTTTTCTTTCAGATCGTCATAAGCAGTGCTCCAGTGATACGGCTGAATTTCCGCCAACGTTTTGAAAACGAGCTCGCCGCCCGGAACCGTGACGGCGCAATTCACGTCTGGACCCCAATAAAATAAACGTTCCTGGCACACCCCGCAAGGAGAGAGCACCTTGTACGGCGACATCTCATCATCCCGTGCCAAGCAGATGGAATGCGTTACCTTCTTGTTCAGCTTGTGGGCCTCCAATATAGCCCCCGTCTCCATACATAGATGAGTAGAGTCGTTGATGACTTCAGGAGCCACGCTGGTGAGGATCGTTCCGTCTATAAGCCGGACGGCTGCAGCGCCGCCCCAGCCTGTCGGATACCTTTTCCTGATCAGTTCAATAACTTCATCATACATTTGTTGCTCAATGCTCATATCGACAGCCTCATTTCAAAAAATTGCGATCCCCGCATAAGTTGAGACCCACAACGGGTTTAACCGATAATGATTTTCCCTTCCGGATGATTGTACGGCTCCTTCTTGTTGTCCCGGGTCAGCGCGTACGCAAGGGTAAGCGGACCCAATCGGCCCAGGTACATCAGGCAGATCACCCATACCTTGCCGAAGGGGCTGAGCTCGGTTGTCAGTCCCATGGAGATGCCTGTCGTGCCGAAGGCCGAAGCCGATTCAAACAGGATTGACATAAAATCATGGTCTTCCGTCACCGACAGCAGCATGGCAAACAGGATGATCAGCAGAATGGAAAGGAGCGTCAGCGTGATGGCTTTGTACACCACATCCTTGGCGATCCGTTTGCGGAACAGGACGACATCCTCCCGGCCGCGGATCATCGCATGCACGGCACCGAGGAGCAGCACAAACGTCGTAATCTTGATACCGCCACCGGTCGAGCCGGGAGCCGCGCCGATGAACATCAACAGGATCATGAAGAACTGCGTTGACTGGTGAAGGCTGCCGATATCGACCGTATTGACACCGCCGGAGCGGGTCGTCACCGATTGGAACAGCGAAGCCCAAATCTTGCCGCCTGTACTAAGCGGACCCAACGTATGCGGATTGTTGACCTCCATCAGGAAAATGACGAGGCCGCCGACGAAGACGAGCACCGCGGTCGCGCTGAGCACAACCTTGCTGTGCAGTGAGATCTTGCGGACCTTCGGGTATTCCAGCAGGTCTGACAGCACGATAAAGCCGATCCCGCCCAGAAAAATAAGCGCCATCAGGACGATATTCATATACGGGTCGCTCACGAAGGAGGCCATACCGCTGAACGGTCCCTGCACGCTTCCCATCAAATCGAATCCGGCGTTGTTAAACAGCGAGATGCTGTGATAGACACCGAAATAGACGGCCTTGCCCAGCGGCAGAGAAAGGGAGAAGACGTAATGGACCGCAAGCAGCAGTGCCCCCGCTACTTCGATCAGCAGGGAATACAGAATAACCTTCTTGACCAGACGGATTACGCCATCGATGGTGCCGTGGTTCAGCGCTTCCTGCAAAACAAGCCGCTCTCTCAGCGAAATCCGTTTATTCAGCACGAGCGCGATCAGCGTTGCCATCGTCATGAAGCCGATGCCGCCGACTTGGACCAATAGCAGAATGACGGTTTGTCCGAACACAGAAAAAGCCGTTCCCGTATCGACGACCGTAAGGCCGGTCACGCAGGCGGCTGAAGTTGCCGTGAACAGCGCGTTCAGGGGCCCGATCGAGATGCCGGTAGCCGAGGCTGCCGGCAGCGTCAGAAGCAGGGTCCCGGCAGCGATCATTATCAGAAACCCGAACACCAGAATTTTAGGGGGCGTGAGCAGCCGTTTGGACCAATGCCCCCGGGTCATGCTTTTTTGTAAAATGAAACTCACCTCTTGCTGTGACTTAGATAGGTTTGGCAGACGAGCGGATTACCAGCTCCGACGGCAGGATCACCTTGCGGGACTCCGGAACCGAGCTGCCCCGAATCCGCTCCACCAGCAGCTGGATGCCCATGGCGCCAAACTGGTAAGCCGGCTGTGCCGCAACCGTCAGAAACGGGTCCAGCGCCGACGAGAGATCGAGGTCGTCGAAGCAAACGACGGAGATGTCCTCCGGCACCCGGATGCCGCGCTCGCGCAGATCCCGGATGACACCGACCGCCAATACGTTGTTGGCCGCAAAAATCGCGGTCGGAGGGGAAGGCTGCTCGAGCAGCTGCTCCAGATGATCATCCGCATGGTAATCGCGGTAGTTCTGGTGGATGATGAGCGTCTCATCCAACGGGATGCCATGAAGGGCCAACGCCTCCGCGTATCCCTCATAACGGAGCCGGGCCGTGGAGACGTCGAGGGAGCCGTTGACAAGCGCGATGCGGCGATGGCCCAGCCCGATCAGGTAATCGACAAGCTTCCGGGCGCCTTCCTTGCTGTCCCCGCAGATCATATCCGACTCGATTCCGGGCACCGCCCGGTCCATAATGACGAACGGGATGTTGTGAGCCCGCAACTTCTCGAGATTTTTCAGCGACAGGTCCCCGGCCGGAGCAAACAGCACGCCGTCGACCCGCGTGGACAGGATCATGTCCACATAATCCTTTTCCTTCGCGTAATCCTCGTCGCTGTTGCCGAACAGAAGGCGGTAGCCGTACTGTTTGGCACCGTCTTCGGCACCGCGGGCCAGGCTCGTATAGAACGGGTTGGTGATGTCCGTGATGAGCAGGGACAGAATTTGGGTCTGCTGCAGGACAAGGCTCCGGGCATTTGAATTCGGTATGTAATTAAGCTCTTCCATCACTTTTTTGACTTTGCGGCGTGTCTCCTCACTGATCCGCCCGGTGTTGTTGATGACCTTGGAGACCGTCATGGCCGAGACGTTGGCCTTTTGCGCTATATCGTAAATCGTTACCAATGTAAACCCCTCTTTGCTGTATATTCTATCAGAACCGCCCGGATAAAAGAAAATACGGATTGACAGTAATCGCTTTCATTGTTATTTTAAAGTTACCGATAACTCATTATACATTTTTTTGAGCATTTGACCCAGCATCAATGCAGCAGATCCAATTCAAGCAATCATGCAAGGCGTTTTGTACCTGGAGCTTAGAACGATCTAAAGAGCGGACGAGGCAGCGGGACCGGCATGTATTGCATGCCGATTGACGTTTTTCATAGGAACGACGGATTGGAAGGCTGTATATTTTTTTATTTTAGGGTTACCGGTAACCCCAAACGTAAGCAATGAAAAATCATAAGAAGAGCTGAGGAGGAAACAAACGATGTCCAACCAGAACGAAAGATGGAAGCACGGGTTCCCCAAGATCGGCATCCGGCCGACGATCGACGGCAGACGGAAGGGGGTTCGGGAGTCCCTGGAGGATATGACCATGAATCTGGCGAAGTCGGTGGCTGCTTTTCTGGGCGAACAGCTTCGCTACCCTGACGGTTCCCCGGTAGAATGCGTCATTGCCGACACCTGCATCGGAGGCGTGGCGGAAGCGGCGGCTTGCGCCGACAAATTTGCCAAAGCCGGCGTAGGCGTATCCATCACCGTGACGCCGTGCTGGTGCTACGGTACTGAAACGATGGACATGGATCCTTCGATTCCGAAGGCGGTATGGGGATTCAACGGTACGGAAAGACCGGGAGCGGTCTATTTGGCCGCCGTATTGTCTGCCCATGCGCAGAAGGGACTTCCGGCGTTCGGCATCTACGGGCGTGACGTGCAGGATCTGAACGATCCTTCGATTCCTGCCGACGTGCAGGAGAAGCTGCTGCGTTTTGCCAGAGCCGGTCTGGCCGCTGCAACGATGAAGGGCAAATCCTACCTGGCCATCGGCTCGGTGTCGATGGGCATCGCCGGCTCGATGATCGATCCGGACTTCTTCCAGGAATATTTGGGCATGCGCAACGAGTATGTGGACATGTCGGAAATTACGCGGCGGATCGAAGAGGAGATTTACGATCCGGAAGAGTTCAAGCTGGCCATGACTTGGGTGAAGGAGAACTGCAATGAGGGGCCGGACAACAATCCTGAAGCGATCCGAACTTCGCGCGAGAAGAAGGATAAGGACTGGGAGACGGTTGTCAAAATGACGCAGATCGTACGCGACCTGATGGTGGGCAATCCGCGTCTGGCGGAGCTTGGCTTTGAAGAAGAGGCCATGGGCCATCACGCGATCGTGTCCGGCTTCCAGGGACAGCGGCAGTGGACGGACCACTTCCCGAACGGTGACTTCCATGAAGCGATTCTGAATTCCTCGTTCGACTGGAACGGCATCCGGGCGCCTTATTTGGTGGCCACCGAAAATGACAGCCTGAACGGCGTATCGATGCTCTTCGGATACCTGCTGACGAATACCGCCCAAATCTTTGCCGACGTCCGTACATACTGGAGTCCCGACGCGGTGAAGCGGGTGACCGGTCATGAGCTCGGCGGAGCCGCGGCGAACGGCCTCTTGCATTTGATTAACTCCGGACCGGCGGCGCTGGATGGTACCGGGGAGCAGATGAAGGACGGCGAGCCTGCCTTGAAGCCGTTCTGGGAAATTACGCAGGAGGACGCGGACAACTGCCTCAAAGCCACGTCCTGGCGCCCGGCAGCAGTGGAATATTTCCGCGGCGGCGGGTTCTCGTCCGACTTCCTGACGCGCGGCGGCATGCCGGTGACGATGTCCAGGCTGAACCTGGTCAAAGGGCTTGGTCCTGTCCTGCAAATTGCCGAAGGATATACGGTCGACCTGCCTGAGGAAGTGCATGACAAGCTGGATCAGCGGACCGACCCGACGTGGCCGACCACCTGGTTTGCCCCGAACCTGACGGGCGAGGGAGCGTTCAAGGACGTGTATTCCGTGATGGATCACTGGGGAGCCAACCACGGTGCAATCAGCTACGGCCATATCGGCGCGGACCTGATCACACTGGCTTCGATCCTCCGCATTCCGGTGAGCATGCACAACGTTGCAGAGGAGCAGGTTTTCCGTCCGAGAGCCTGGGGGCTGTTCGGAACAAGCGATCCGGAGGGAGCGGACTTCCGGGCCTGCCAAAACTTCGGACCGCTGTACAAGTAAGCATTTTCTACGGGCGAGGTGAGGCTAATGGGTTCGCAATCCTTACACATGCTGGCGGTGGATTTCGGGGCAAGCAGCGGACGCGCCGTGACGGGTGCATTCAATGGCCGAACGCTGACCGTAAATGAGGTGCATCGTTTCAGTAACGAACCGGTTCGTCTCGGGAACCATTTCCACTGGGATTTTCTGCGGCTGTTCCATGAGCTGAGGCAGGGCATTCACGCTTCCCGGCGGATGGCGGGCGGTGCCCCGGTATCGGTGGCGGTGGACACCTGGGGCGTTGATTACGGCTTGGTGGATGCCAAGGGGAGACTGGCCGGCAACCCTTATCATTATCGGGACCTGCGGACAGAGCAGGTCATGCCGGAAGTGTTCTCAGCGATTCCGGAAAATGAATTGTTCCGGATGACCGGCATCCGCTCCTCCTCGATCAACACGATTTATCAGCTGTATGCCGAGGAGAAGGTCCGCTCCGGCTATGGAGCGGGCGGGCTAAAAATGCTGATGATGCCGGATCTGTTTCATTACTATTTGTCTGGCGTCATGGCCAATGAATATACGATCGCCAGCACGAGCGGACTGCTCGATCCGCGCAGCCGTTCATGGCATAGCGGCATTCTGAACACGCTGTCCATTCCGGAATCGCTGTTCTCGGAGATCGTGATGCCGGGAACGATGCTGGGACAGCTGCGGCAGGACATCCGCGAGGAGCTGCAGGTGCCGGACATGGCGGTAATCGCCGCGGCGGGCCACGACACGGCGGCCGCGGTGGCGTCCGTTCCGGCGGGGGCTGCCCCGTATGCCTTCATCAGCTCCGGGACCTGGTCGCTGATGGGCATCGAGCTCGATCAGCCGGCGCTCAGCGGTTACAGCCGGGACAGCCTCTTCAGCAATGAAGGGGGAGCGGGCGGCAAAATCCGGCTGCTCAAGAACATCATGGGGCTGTGGCTGCTGCAGGAGTGCCGGCGCACGTGGGCGCTGGAAGGTACTCCGCTCACGTACGACGAGCTGACCGAGCTGGCGCTGTCGGCGCCGGAGAACGGCAGCTATATCGACGCTGCCGACGCCGTCTTCCTGCCGCCGGGCGGCATGCCGCAGCGGATCCACGAATACTGCCGGGACAGCGGGCAGAAGGTTCCGGAATCCCGCGCGGCCATCGTCCGCTGCATTGTCGAAAGCCTGGCGCTTCAATACCGCCAGACGCTGGACGAAATCGAGAAGCTCGCCGGAGAGCGGATGGAGCATATTCATATCGTCGGCGGCGGCATCCAGAACCGGCTGCTGTGCCAGCTGACGGCCAACGTTACCGGCCGTCCGGTGATTGCCGGGCCGGTGGAAGCCACGGCCATCGGCAATCTGATGATGCAGGCGCTGGCCCACGGCGAAGTAAAGAACCTTGCCGAGATCCGGCAGGTCGTTCTTGAGTCCTTTCCGCCGGAAACCTACCTGCCGGAGGAGGCGGCGATGTGGGAGGAACGCTATCAGCAGTACGTGAAGCTTTTTAAACGTCAAGAGACGGTATAAAGTACGTGTTCAAAAAGGTCGGTTTTCAGCACCGAGAAGATTGGATGAAGCTAGGGACTGAGGAGCAGAGCGTACGTGTGGGTACGTGAGCACCGGAAGGCCCGGCTGAATTCAAGATTCGATGCCGAATCAGCTTCCCGATTTACTTCGTGATCAAAAGCGGACTTTTTGAACAACCTCTATAAAGGAGAGTGGAGAGAAATGACTGTGCAGCTTGAACAGCAAGTCAGGGAAGAGTTGACCCGGTATGCCCGGAAAACGGTAGCCAAAGGGCTGGTAGTGGGACCGGGCGGGAACATTAGCGCGAAAGCGGGTAACATCATGCTGCTGTCTCCGAGCGGGTTTGCACTCGAAGACATTGAGCCGGAGCAGTGGATCCGGGTGGAGATCGACTCCGGCAAAGTGCTGGATCAAGAGGTGCGGCCGTCATCAGAGGTACTGATGCATCTGTTTGCCTACCGGGTGAATCCGGATATCCAGGCGATCGTGCATACCCATCCGGCCCACTGCATCGCGTTGACGCTGGTCTCGAAGGAGCTGCCGATGCTGTTCCCGGACCAGGCCGCGCTCGTCGGCGACATCGCCTTTGTGCCCTACGTGCTGCCGACGACCGATCTGCTGGCTAATGCGGTCGCGGAGAAAGTCGGGGATCACAACTCGATTTTGCTTGAAAATCATGGACTCGTGACGACCGGGAAAAATCTGCGCGAAGCGTACTACCGGACCGAGGTGGTGGAGGAAAGCGCGAAGGTATACCTCGCCGCCAAGGCGGTGGGCGAGCCGAAAGTGCTGACCGACGCCGAGTACAAAGAGATTCAATCGCTCGAAAGCGAAGCCTACCGGGTGCAGCTCCTGCAGAAAATGAAGTGATATCCGGCTCTTGACATAGGTCTTGATCATCCTGTAAAGTATGGAAAAAACAAACCATGGTTTGTCAAATTTCCAAAGCGATGATCAAGAGTAACAGTTCATGAGGACCGGCGTTTTCCAGAGAAGAAACCCCTGGCTGAAAGGTTTCCGCGCACGGACATGAGCTTCCCGTCTTGTAGCTGCCGTGATGAAAGAATCTGCAGGTTCGAGTATTCATGGCCGGGTGATCCCGTTATATTGCCAATTAAGGACTGCCATACATGCGGCGGTTGAATACAGGGTGGTACCACGAACACATTCGTCCCTTCAGGACGGATGTGTTTTTTGTTGTTTGAGATTGAGTTTGTGTTTGTCGCGAATATGTGCTGCATTAAAAGATACGAGGAGGCTGATCGGCGATGAGCCGTTATATTATCAAGCAAACGTCCCTGCTGATCCCAACGCTGCGCGAGGCTCCTGCCGAAGCGGAAGCGCGAAGCCACCAGCTGCTGCTCCGGGCGGGCTTTATCCGGCAGCTGGCTGCAGGGATTTACAGCTATCTGCCGCTTGGCTGGCGCGTGCTGCGCCGGATTCAGACAATCGTCCGCGAAGAAATGGACCAGGCCGGGTTCCAGGAGCTGCACCTGCCGGCCATGCAGCCGGCCGAGCTGTGGGAGCGCTCCGGACGGTACGGGGCCTACGGGGCGGAGCTGATCCGCCTGCAAGACAGGCATGAGCGCGAGTTTGTGCTCGGACCGACGCATGAGGAGGTCATCACGGCGCTTGCCGCGAGCGAGGTGAATACGTACCGCAAGCTCCCGCTTCACCTGTACCAAATCCAGACGAAGTTCCGGGATGAGCGGCGTCCGCGCTTCGGATTGCTCCGGGGGCGCGAGTTCCTGATGAAGGATGCGTATTCGTTTGACCGCAGCTGGGAGGAGCTGGACCGGACCTATCAGGCGGTCCGGGATGCTTACCGCCGCATCTTCACCCGCTGCGGCCTGAAGTTCAGCATGGTGGAAGCGGAGGCGGGAGCCATCGGCGGTGAAGGGGAAACGCATGAGTTCATGGCGCCCGCGGAAATCGGCGAGGATACGATCGTCAGCTGCCTGGCCTGCGGGTATGCGGCCAATCTGGAGAAGGCCACTGCTGCTGCTGCCGGAGAACGTTCGGCGGATGAAGCGGAACGCCAAGCTCCCGCCATCGAAAAAGTCGCCACGCCGAACACAAGGACGATCGAAGAAGTGAGCGCCTTCCTCGGGGTGCCGGCATCACATATTTTGAAGACAATGATTTATATGGCTGACGATAAGCCAGTCGCTGCCGTCGTACGGGGAGATCATGAAGTCAACGAGAATAAGCTGGCTGTGGCGATTGGGTGTGTGACGCTTGAACTCGCCGACCCGCAGGAGGTGCTGAAGGTGACGGGAGCGCCTCACGGTTATGCTGGACCTGTCGGCCTTGATATCCCTGTATATTTGGACCGCGATGCCGTGCTGCACGGCGGCGCGGTAACCGGAGCGGGAGAGGAACATATGCATCTGCGGAACGTGGTGCCGTTCCGGGATTTTCAGCCGGCGCATATCGGCGATTACCGCAGCGTGCAGGAGGGGGACCGCTGTCCGAACTGCGGGGAGACGCTGCATTTTGCCAAAGGCATTGAAATAGGCCACGTCTTCAAACTGGGCACCAAATACAGCAGCGTTCTTGATGCCAGTTATACGGACGAAGCTGGCCGGGAGCAGACGATGATCATGGGCTGTTATGGCATCGGCATTTCCCGTCTGCTTTCGGCAGTGGCCGAGCAATCGCCCGCGGAACAAGGGATGTGCTGGCCGCTCGGCATTGCTCCGTATCCCGTGCATCTGATTCCCGTCTCCGCCCAGGATCCGGATCAGGCTGCGGTTGTGGACCAGATTGCCAAGGAGCTTGCACGGCAGGGCGTGGAATGCCTCGTCGATGACCGGGAGGAGCGACCGGGCGTGAAGTTCAAGGATGCCGACTTGATCGGCCTGCCGCTTCGCATTGTAGTAGGCAAACGGGCCGGGGAGGGCATCGTTGAGTGGACAGACCGCAGGGCCGGTGGACGGACTGAGGTAGCGTGGCAGGAGGCTGCCCGGCTGGCTGCGGAAATTTGTTCCGCGTCGTGGGAAACTCTATAATAGAAGGGATTGTGCCTGCACACGGGAATGGAATTTCCTGGGCAGATTAACCCTATGTAATGCTATGATGGAGGAAGCTATGACAATCAGACCCGCAAAACGAGAAGACGCGCATCATACCGCCCGGCTGCTGTACGATGCGCTGCACGATGTTGCGCATCAATTAACCGGAGAGGACAGCGAGGAGGCCGTGCTGGCCGCGCTTGAAGCCTATTTTGCCGCCGAGGAAGGCCGCCTTAGCTATAAGCAGACGCTGGTGAAGGAACTGGATGAACGCCCGGTAGGCCTTGTGGTGGCATATGGAGGCGACCAGGCAGCGGAGCTGGACCGGCCCATCCTTGCGAGGCTGCGTACCATGAAGCAGAACGCGGATTTGCAGCTGGATAAGGAAGCGGACCTGGACGAATATTACATCGACACGCTTTCGGTCTCGCCGGAGTATGGCGGACGGGGGATCGGCACGTCCCTGATTCGGGCAGCCGAGGAACGGGCAAGTGCATACGGATACGCTAAAATCGCCATGGCGGTTGTAACGGATAACACGAAGGCCCATTCGCTGTACCTGAAGCTCGGATACCAAACCGACAAAAACATTATGATTAACGGCCATGTGTATTATCATATGGTCAAGCATTTGGGCTGAAGGCAGCCCGCGAAAAATGAACAGAAAAAGGACAGCCGGCGGGCTGTCCTTTGCTGCATTTATATACTGGCAGCGATCATTTCCAGCACATCAAGCCTTCGTCTCCCGGATCGGTTCAAAAATCGCCACCTGCCGCTTGCCGACCTTGAAATGCTGAAGCCGCTTATAACGGGCATGCCCTAGCTTCTGGCTTTTGTCCGCGATCATCGCGACGACCGCACTTTCGCTGCTGAGCAGCGGATAGATATGCTCGAATAAAGCGGACACCGGGTCGGCGTCGCCGCTTTCCCAGCTGACGAGATCCCCGTATGGAAGGTCGGTCAGCACCAGATGAATCGGCTGATCGACGTGATCCAGGTGATGCGGCTCCGTAATATTGTCCTGAAAAACGACGCTTGTGTCCAAAGTCAGGCCCGAGACTGCAGATTCAAGCCGGGCCAAGCTCTCCAGCGCTTCCTTATGCGAAGGTTTGCCGTAGTTTTCGTACAGCTCCCGCAGCTGGAGCTCCCGCTCGCTGAGCCCCTGCTTCGTCAGGAGCGCCAAATTTTTGCCCGCGACGGACAGGGCGTTCGGATCGACATCCGAGGCATACATCCGCCGGACCCTAGATCCGTGAAGAAGACCGGTTATGGTCAGCAGGTAGGCTCCGCCGCAGCAGGGATCGTAAAGGGTATAAGGGCCGGAAATTCCCCGCTCCTCCAGGATGCCGAAGCACCGCTGGACGATTTCGCTTCCGAGCCGCACTGGGAAGGAGGTCACGCCGGGGGCATTATAGAGTACCCTGCCGCTGGCGTAGTCCTCGTAGCTGCCCGCTTTTGTTTCATACAAGTATTCCATATCGTTTACCTTTCAGCCGTTGGTGTGCTTGCGTTTTTTATGAGATCAGAAAGTATAGTAGTTATTCTATATAACTGGTAACATTGTAGCACGGGAAGGGTCTCCGCCCAAACAGCCACACAAAAGAAGCGCGAAAAAGCCTCACGAAAGCCCCCGAGAGCTTCACGAATCCCTCATAAATGCCTCATAAATGCCTCATAAATGCCTCATAAATGCCTCATAAATGCCTCACAAATACCTTGCAAAACTCTCAGGATAACCTTATTTAGAGCCTTCCTAAGGACTCAAGATCGTCCGGCAAATCGCAAACCTTCCTTTTAAGATAGCTCTCCGCTATTCCGCCGCCTGCTCGAGTCCCGGCCATTCTTCCGCCGTCACGGCAAGCAGAACATGATCCTCCCACACGCCGTTGATTTGCAAATACCGCTCCGCAAGGCCTTCCCGGCGGAAGCCTGCTTTTTCCAGCACGCGCAGCGACCGCAGGTTTCGCGGCATGACGCCGGCCTGCACCCGGTGCAGCCCGAGGCTTCGGAACGCATGATCCACGCTCATGCGGACGGCCGCGGTCATATAACCTTTTCCGTTCTGATCCTGGGCCATAAAGTAGCCGATGTTGGCGTTTTGAAATACCCCCCGTGCAAATGCCGTCAAGGCAACCCGGCCGATCAGCTGATCCGATTCCTTTAAAAAGATGCCCAGTATACAAGCCTGGTCCAGCTCAGCGCCCGTGATGCCGTTCCACACGTCCTTGACCTGTCCTTCCAGCGTCCAGAACGACTCGGGACGAATCGGTTCGAAGGGCTGAAGAAAGTCGCGGTTATTTCGGCGCAGCGTAAAAAGCGCCTCTGCATCCTCTTCCACCAGCTCTCTTAAATAAATGGCCTCGTGATGATCCAGCAGCATTACAATCCCTCCTTAAATATAATATCGGTCGATGGCATTCCAACTATATTTCCGGCCGCTTCATATCGGCAGTCTGGATGCCTGCTTACAGTAATATAAGTCTAATTTCCAGGCCTGTCCATGGCAAATGCTGTCGTTTTTTTCCCGTTTTCATCCCGCTTGTTTTGATATTTTTTATACCATATCTACCAATATTTAGCGATCAAATCGTCCGCATCTTTTTGATAGGATAAGAGTAAGCATTCTATGAAAGAAAATCTATTCTATGAAAAGTGAGGCACCCTCCCTTGATTAAACCGCAAAAGTTAGTAACCTTATTTGCAGCATTCATGCTGGCCGCAAGTACTGAACCGGTATATGCCGCATCCGGCAGCTCGAGTCTGCCTTTTCATGACATTTCGGGGAGCTTCGCCCGGGATGAAATCGTCGACCTCGTTCACGAGGGCGTTGTTGAAGGAACGGGAGGGGGAGCGTTTGAGCCGCGCAAAACGGTGACGCGTGCCGAGTTTACCGCCATGACGGACCGATTGCTTAAATTGAAGGAAGTGGACGGGGACATCCCGGCTTTTAGCGATGTTCCGCGTACATCCTGGTATTACGGCTGGGTGCAGGCCGGACTGAACCTTGGCATCGTTCAGGGGAAAAGCGCCAGCACCTTTGAGCCGAAGGCGAATATTACCCGGGAGGAAGCCGCAGTCCTGATCGTTCGCGCGCTGAAAAAGGAACCCGCAGCGGTCAGCGCTGGGCAGCTGCCTTATCAGGATGCCGCGAGCATTTCCGCATGGGCCCGACCTTATGTCAAAGTCGCGGCTTCACTAGGCCTGATGGAAGGAGCGGACGGAAAATTCCGCCCCAAAGCCAACATGACCCGCGAAGAAACCGCGGCGGTGCTTGACCGCGTGCTGCAAATTTCGTCATGGGATCAGGCGATCCATTCCACGCCGGCGTCCTCTCTGCAGGTCGGATGGCAGAACGGATTGACGATCTCCCAGTTTATCGCCAAGGTGAAGGCATCCAACGTGAATACGATCGTACCCCGCTGGTTTTTTCTGGAGGAGGGGACCGGCTCCTTGTCCAACCACGTGGACGCCAGCCTGCTGAACTGGGCGAAGCAGAATCATAAAAAAGTGTGGGCGCTCCTCGGCAATCACTCGGATCCCGAGCTGACGGACGATATTTTGACCGATCCTGCGAAAAAAAGCAGCGTAATCAAGCAGCTGACCGCTTATGTCAAATCGTACGGGCTGAGCGGCGTCAACGTCGATTTTGAAAATGTCAGCCCTCAGGACCGCGAAGCGCTGACGGCGTTCGTGACGGAGTTGGACCAAAGCCTGCGTACCGTGGGCGGCGTCGTATCGATCGACGTGTCGCCGGACCTCGGAACCGACTGGACGGAAGCCTTTGATTACAAGGCGCTGGGACAGGCGGCGGATTATATCATTCTGATGGGTTACGATGAGCATTGGGGCGGCGACCCGATCGCCGGGTCCGTATCTTCATACCCTTGGGTGGAAAGCGCGCTGGACAAGCTTCTTCGCTCCGTGCCATCGTCCAAGACGATCCTGGCCCTGCCATTCTATACCCGGGACTGGACGCTGAAAGAAGGAGGAGCCACTTCGGAAGAATTGAACCTGGCACAGCAGGGTGTCCGCACGCGTTCCGTGGCCTATAACCGCAGCTGGGACGAGAGCCTAGGGCAGTACGTTTTCAAATATCAAAAACAGGGATATACCCATAAAATATGGATTGAGGACAGCAGGTCCATCACGAAAAAATATGTCATGGCAGCCGACCGGGGAGTAGCCGGTTACGCTTTCTGGTATATGGGGGCGGAGACGCCTGACGTATGGACGGCGATGTCCAATGCGGAAAGGTATGCTTCCTACTAATCATAACTCGTAAGATTATAGGTGGAGTCTGATCTTGGGATAGATCAGGCTCTATTTTTATAGTTTTATTCAATAAAAATAGAATTTATTGTTCTATAATTATTGAATTTATGAAGCTGATCGATTAGAATAAAACATATTAGTCCAGATTTTGGAATCTACCGGTATCGATACCATGGAATTTTGGAAGGAGAATAGGGATGAACTTGCTGGATCTTTCCTTTAAAAGAACGAGCTATGAGGCCAAAGTGCAGACCTCCATCTGGTATGAGTGCGCACTGGGTGCAGCCGTGCTGACCTATCCGAAGCTTCACGGGTCGCTGGACAAGCCCGGCGAATATTATGCCCAGCTGCGCCAAAGAGCCAGCAGCCGGCTCGAAGCCGAGCTTCAGTTTTGCCAGGAGCATAACACCTGGAAAATGCTGCTCCAGCTGCTGCATTCCTTGAGCTGCGAGACGATTGAAAGCTTTGCAATGGAGGCTCATGCTCTAAGCAGGGAGGAGTTCCGCTATCTTGTGCTCCCGTACCTGGAGACAGCTTTGGAGCCAGCACGCAGACGGGCGGCGGAAGGAGACGCGGCTGGTGCGGAAGAGATGATGGATGCCTGCCGCGGACACCGTTTTTTTCCACAATTGATTCATGATGTGATGACGACGGATGCCGATACGCTAAGGGACCATCTGATTGCTCTGCTGCAGCTGTGGGACGTGGAATTTATGGAACGCGAGCGGGAGATAACAGCGGCCGTGCTGAAGCGGGATGCGGAGGAGAAGGACGCCTGGCTTCGGACGCTTTCACCTGAGGAGGCTGTCCTGAGGGCAACCGGTGTGGAGTATGCCCCCGAGCCGGGGGTTCAGCAGGTGCTGCTCATTCCTCATATCATTTATAGGCCGTTTACGGTCGAGGCTTCGCTGCCGCAAACGAAGGTATTCTATTATCCTGTCAGCGAGACCAGCCTGCCGGGTCTCCAGGATCCTTACGAGCCGCCAGCCAGGCTGGTGCAGATCTATAAGGCGCTGGGAGATGACAAAAGGCTCCGCGCCTTGAAGCTGATCGCCGGGAAGGACCGGACGCTGAAGGAGCTGACCGACGCCTTGGGGCTGGGGAAAACGACGGTGCATCATCATCTGGCCGTTCTGCGCGCAGCCGGGCTCATCCGGGTGAAGGGCGGAAGCTATGCCTGGAACCCGCAGTCACTTCACCATCATGAACGGGAGCTGAACGAATTTCTGACCGGCAGCCATGATCAATAGGCAGAGCCCGGAACAAGCGGAGGGAGATTACGCACAGCCGAGGCGGTGGCCGCAAAATTTCGCATGGCTGTATGCGGACCAGCTGCTGTCCATGTTCGCCGGCACCTGCGGTACGTTTATCCTCTCCTGGCTGCTGTATGAAGTGACAGGCTCCAAAGTGGCGATGGGAGAGCTGTGGCTGATCAGCTTCGCTTCTCAATGGGGCGTTCAGCTGCTTGCCGGTCCCCTGATCGACCGGTGGAAAAGAACGGCGGTCATGAAGCTGTCGGAAGCCGTCCGGGCTGCGGTATATCTTGCCGCGGGTCTGATGTGGATAGCCGGGGAAAGACAGTCATATATATTGTATACGGCATCTTGGCTCAGCTCGTTTGTCATGTACGACCTTGCTTCCGGTGCCCTGCTTCCGAAGCTGGTAAGGCCGGAAGAATTGACCCGCAAAAATGCATGGATGTCGGGAAGCGTGCAGCTGATGCGGACCTTAGCCTTCCCGCTGGCGGGTCTTGGCGTGCAGGTCCTTGAATCGGGAACACTCCTTCTGATCCTTTCCTTGCTGTTTGCCGGCTCCTTCCTGTGCATCTGCTGCATTCGGGAGGGGCCACCTGCCTACGCTGCTTCTCCTAGACAAGGCCGATCAGGCGCGGGAGCGGCTTGGTTCGGTCAGATCCGGGCCGGATGGAGGGTATTTTCGGGCAGCCGCCTGCTGCTGGCACTCGCTTTGTTCGTCTCCGTTACCAGCTTTGGTGAAGCGGCTACGCAGGCGATGTATATCCCGTACGTCTCGGAGGTGCTTGGCGGCGGAGCGGCGGAATATGGCTGGTTTACGGCCGCATTTCCCTGCGGGTATGTGCTAGGCAGCTGGGCAGCCGGCAGAATAAGGGGAACTTCTCCGATGCTTGGCACCATGCTCGCCGCTCTCCTGACCGGCGGGGCGACTTACGTTGGGCTGTCGCTCGTTCGGAGCCTGCCTGCTGCCTTGGTGATCGAGCTGGCCGCGGGGATCGCGATGCCGTTCTGGAATGTCTTCAGCAGTAATGTTTTCTACAGGCTGGTCCCCGAGCAGGTCCTTGGGCAGGTTTTATCGATGCGACTGCTGCTCGTCAAATCTGCTGGGCCGCTTGGTATCCTCTACGGTACTTTTTGCGCCGCGGCGTACGGAATTCCCCGGCTGTTCCTGACGGTCGGACTGCTGATTATGGCTGTGACGGGAACCGGTGTGGCCTGGACGATGATTTTCAGACATAATCCGGCGGGTGATTTGAGAAAATATCCATAGGAAAACAACCGTTTTACATACCACATGAAGGAAAAGAGGTTGACTATGGAGAAAGGTACCGATCAAGAGCTGTCTTACGGATCAGACTATCATTATATTCCTGCCACCTCGGCGGCCAGCGGTGAGGGCGTGGAGGTTCGCCCGGACGTATACTGCTACACAGTGCAAATCGTCAATATCGTGCTGGCCGGTGCGCCGCAGGCTGGATCGTTCGTATTGATCGATGCAGGGATGCCGGGTTCGGCGGATGACATCATCCGGACGGTGGAAGAGCGCTTCGGGTCCGGCCGCCGTCCGGAAGCGATTATATTGACCCATGCCCATTTTGACCACGTGGGCGCACTGATCGATTTGGTGAAGCACTGGGAAGTCCCGGTATATGCCCATAAACTGGAGATGCCATACCTGACGGGACAGGAGAGCTATCCGAAGCCCGACCCGACCGTGGAGGGCGGAATGCTCGCGAAGCTGTCCTTTGCGTTTCCGAACGAACCGGTCAACGTAGGACCATGGGTCAAGCCGCTGCCGGATAACGGAAGCGTACCGGGCATGCCGGAATACAGGTGGATTCCTACGCCGGGACATTCGCCCGGGCATGTATCCCTGTTCCGCGAAAGGGACCGGACATTGATTGCTGGGGACGCCTTTACGACCGTCCGGCAGGATGAGCTCTACAAAGTGCTGACCCAGAAGGTGGAAATTAGCGGACCGCCGCGGTATTTTACGCCGGATTGGTTGGCGGCCTGGCAGTCGGTCAAACGGCTGGAGGCTCTGCACCCGGATGCAGCCGTCACAGGGCACGGGGAGCCCGTAACCGGCGAGGAGCTGGCGGCGGGATTGAAGAGACTGGCGGAACAATTCGACAGCCTGGCCATTCCAGATCACGGGATCTACGTGAAACGGTACGAACATTAATCGCAGCTTAGAACGATCAGCCGTACAACGGGGGCCATACTCCTGGAATACGGCTTTTTTTATCAAAATATGACGTTTGAAGAAAGGAAGTGAACCGCACTCTTGTCCGTAAAATCGGTGAAATGGTATGCCGTGCTTGTGCTGCTGTGCGTACTCCTCGTGTATCTCGTCGACCTGACGACCTTTCGTTACAACGGGAGGACGATATCCGGCAACGGCAATCCCGGACTGCTGTTTTTGTTTCCGGCCTGGACGGCCGCGCTGATGCTGATGATCGCGACCTTTATTATGGCCGTCAAATATTTTGACGATCTCAGCGACCACATCGTAAAGAAGGCTTACCGGATCTGGTTACCGCTTTTTTCCCTGCTAGCCCTGCTCCTCTCCGTTTATTTCCAGTACCGCAAAATCATGCAGTGGCTGGATACCTACCGCCAGATGACCGAGAATGCCGGCTCGCCGCTTTTCCTTGGCGCTCTAAATCCGTATAATAATTCGCTCTATTACAATGCCCATATTTTGTTATTTTGTGTATCGGCGGCCATGCTATGCGGATGGTGGGTCGTATCCAGACGTCCGTACTAAACTTTCGGCATGACGGGGCGGAGAAGGCGTGCTACAATAACATGTTGTAACGCACCCAATGTCAGTTGAAAGGAACATTCATGAGAAAAACATCCGCACCCCTACCTACATTCATTCCATTACTGATCGGCATTACGGCGATATCGTTCTCTTCCATCTTCGTAAAATGGTCGTCCGCGCCTGCATCGATTCAGGGCATGTACCGTCTGTTGTTCACCGCGATTTTGATGCTTCCCTTCCTGAAGTCTCATTGGAAGGAACTACGCGCGCTTTCTATAAAAAATTGGCTTCTCCTCGGGACGTCCGGCTTTTTCCTCGCGCTTCACTTCCTGCTCTGGATGGGGTCACTCAAGCTGACGAGCGTCTCCAGCTCAACGATTATATTAGCGCTGGAACCAGTTTTTATCGTCATCGGGGCGTTCTTCTTTTATAAGGAAAAAACGTCGGCTGCCGCCATTTCGGGCATGGTGGTCGCCATTGCCGGAGCCGTTCTGATCGGACTCGGCGATATCGGCGTTTCCCGCGACAATCTGCTTGGCGATCTGTTGTCCGTCCTCGGCACGCTCGCGGTGTCCGTGCACATGCTGATCGGACAAAAAATGGTCGCCCGCGTGCCTTCCTTTGTGTACAGCTTTGTCGTGTTTCTTTCGGCTGCGGTCGTGTTTGCCGTATATAACGCGGCAGCCGGGGTGTCTTTTACGGCATATCCGGGACAGGACTGGGGAATATTCCTGCTGCTGGCCGTCGTGCCGACGGTGTTCGGCCATCTGCTGTTTAACTGGCTGCTGCAGTACGTGCCCGCATCGACGATTTCGATGAGCATCCTGGGAGAGCCGGTTGGTGCGAGCCTGCTCGCGTTCCTGATCCTTGGTGAAGCGATCACGCTGTTTCAGCTGGCGGGGGGACTGCTGGCGATTGCCGGCCTGATCGTATTTCTGAACGCCGGAAAGTTCAAAACCCGGCCGAAAAGCGATATTCCCGCCGAGCCGGCCCATCCGGCCCCATGACTTGACCAACAGCGAAGCGGCTCCGACCTATGGTTGGAGCGGCTTTTTTTGCGATGAAAACACTTTATGCAGAGAAAAATTAATAGTAATTATTACGATTTACTTGCCAGCTTGGATGTTTTATGGTTTAATCGGTAAAGCGTAATAATTACGATTAATAACCCATATAATGTACCGATTTGAATATTTGCCATCCTATTCCCCGAAAAGATCGGACTGAATGGATGATAAACAAGATGATAAGCAAGTCACAGGAACGGCAGTCGCTTTGAAACTCCATAAGCTGCAGAAAGGGCAAAAATTTTTTGTCTGAAATTAATCGTAATAATTACGAATAAATCCGAGAGGGAATGATTCATCCCTTGACGATGAGGAGGGAGAAAACGGGATGAATATCGCAGCAATGAACAACGTTGTATACGGTTATGATGGGGTCCCCGTTATACATAACGTCTCGCTTCGGATTGAATCCGGCGAGTTTATCGCAGTCAGCGGGCCGAATGGTGCAGCCAAGTCGACGCTGCTGAGACTGCTGCTGGGCTTGGTGAAGCCGTGGAGCGGCGAGGTCAGCTACGCCCCGGATTTTAACCGGAAGGCCATCGGATATTTGCCGCAGCAGGCAGCCTCGTTCAACAGCGGATTTCCGAGCAAAGTGATTGAACTGGTCCGTTCCGGCTGCTATCCGAAGCTTGGATTGTTCCGCCGCTTCGGCGCCGAGCAGCATGCACTCGTGGAATGGAGCCTCCGGCGGGCGGGAATGTGGGAATACCGCAGCAGAAAAATCGGCGGGTTATCCGGCGGCCAGAAGCAGAAGGCATGCATCGCCCGCGTCATGGCCCAGCAGCCCGATCTGGTCGTCCTGGACGAGCCGGTAACTGGCATGGATGCAGGCAGCAGGCTGCAATTTTACCAATGGATGAGGGACTATGTATCCGCGGATGCCAGACGCACCGTGCTCATGGTGACGCATGGACTGGATGAAGCCCGCCCCTATTTAGACCGGGTCATCCGGTTGGAAGGAAAGGAGGAGGACTGCCAATGCTTCACTTCGAATTCATGCAGCGCGCCTTTTGGGCAGGAGGTCTTATTGCATTAATCGCCCCGATCCTCGGCGTGTTTCTCGTCCTGCGGCGGCAGTCGCTGATGGCGGACACCCTGTCGCATGTATCTATGGCGGGCGTGGCGCTTGGGAGCGTCCTGCATATGAGCCCTGTACTGGCGGGATTCCTGTTCGCGGTGATCGGCGGGATTGCGATTGAACAGCTCAGGAGGTCCTACCGTGCATACAGCGAGGTTCCTGTTGCGATCATTATGACGTCCGGGCTGGCGCTGGCGATGGTGCTGATGAGCATGAAGAGCAGCCTGAGCAAAAGCTTCAGCAGCTACCTGTTCGGCTCCATCGTGGCCGTGAATCCGCTGCAGCTGATGATCATCGCCGCGGTGACAGCGGGTGGACTGATCTTCTTCGCCATCCTTCGGCGCCACCTCTATACGCTGACATTCGATGAGGAGACGGCTGCCGTGGGCGGCGTACAGGTCAAGCTGCTGACGTTCGCATTCGCGGTCATGTCGGGACTGATCGTGGCTGCGGCGATGCCTATCGTCGGCGTCCTGCTGGTTTCGGCACTGATCGTGCTGCCTTCCGCATTTGCGCTGCGCTTTGCCGGCGGCTTTCTGCAGGCGTGCATCCTGGCGGTTTGTGCCGGCCTGACCGGCGTGTTCGGCGGCCTGACGGCTTCCTATTACACGGATACTCCGCCAGGCGGCACGATTGCGCTAACGTTGCTGCTGATCCTACTTGCGGGTATTGCCGTCCAGAAGGTCGGCCAGCGCCGCAGACAGCGCCACTTGGGAGAAGCGGTCAGGACCGTTCCGTCCGCATCCCGGCAGGTAATGAGCACATCATATCAAGAAGAGGAGACAAACGTATCATGAATAAAAGAACACCCTTTCTATCTGCACTTATCGTAAGTTCGATGATCCTGGTCCTGGCCGGATGCGGATCGGCAGCGAAGAATGATAGCGCGGAGCCGGCTGCTGCGACCGTGGCCGGCAAGGACAAACTCAAAATCGAAACGAGCTTCTACCCGATGTATGAATTTACCCGCCAAGTTGCCGGCGATTTGGCGGACGTACATCTGCTCGTTCCTGCAGGCACCGAGCCCCACGACTGGGAACCGACTCCGAAGGATATGGCCGCGATCGAGCAGGCGGACATGCTGGTCTATAACGGAGCCGGCTTGGAAAGCTGGGTGGATCAGGTGGTCTCCGGCTCGGACAGCAAGGGGACGACGGCGGTAGAAGCGAGCAAGGGCCTTGAACTGATCCCGGGAACGGAAGAAGAAGACCACGATCATGACCATGACCATGACGCTGCAGATGGAGACGCGCATGCGACTGAAGCGGAAACCGGGCACGAAGAGGAGCCTGCCCTTGAGCATGAACATGAACACGAGCACGATCACGGCGCTTTCGATCCCCATGTTTGGCTGTCTCCGAAGCTTGCCATCGGAGAAGTCCGTACGATCGAAGCAGCGCTGTCCGCAAAGGCGCCGGAGCACAAGGCACAGTTTGAAAAAAATGCCGCTGCCTACATAGCCAAGCTGCAGCAGCTGGACGAGCAGTACACGAAAGAGCTGTCGGGCACGAAGCGCAAAGATTTTATTACGCAGCATGCAGCTTTCGGATACCTGGCTCACACGTATGGACTGACGCAGGTACCGATTGCCGGTCTCTCTCCCGAACAGGAACCGTCGGCGCAGGCGATGGCGGAGGTCGTGAAGTTCGCCAAGGCTCATCAGGTGAAGACGATTTTCTTCGAGACGCTGGTATCCTCCAGTGTAGCGGATACGATCGCCAAAGAGGTCGGGGCGAAGTCGGCCGTGCTGAATCCGATCGAGGGACTGACCGCCGAAGACGAAGCCAATAACCTCGACTATCTCCAGATTATGCAGGCAAACTTAACGGCGCTGGTGAAGGCGCTGAATGAATAATCCCATTACAGGAGGACTTGCTCTTATGAACCAATCATCCGTCATTCCGGTCACCGTCTTGAGCGGTTATCTCGGATCTGGCAAAACGACGGTTTTAAACCATGTGCTGAACAACCGCGAAGGCGTCAAGGTCGCCGTCATCGTGAACGATATGAGCGAAATTAACGTGGACGCGCGGCTCGTCCAATCGGAGACTTCCTTGTCGCGCACAGACGAGAAGCTGGTCGAAATGTCCAACGGCTGCATCTGCTGCACGCTGCGGGACGACCTGCTGCAGGAAGTCCGCAAGCTGGCGGAGGAGCGGAGATTTGACTACATTCTGATCGAATCGACAGGCATCTCCGAGCCGATCCCCGTCGCGCAAACGTTTCATTACCAGGACGAGGCCTCCGGGATCGACCTGACGCAATACGCCCGGCTGGACTGCATGGTTACCGTAGTCGATGCGTACCGCTTCTGGCATGATTTCGCCTCCGGGGAGACGCTGCTCGACCGGAAGGAAGGCGCCGGGGAGGAGGATGACCGCGATGTGGCCGATCTGCTCATCGATCAGATCGAAACCTGTGACGTGCTGCTCCTGAACAAATGCGACCTGGTGGAAGAAGAGGCGTTAAACCAGCTGGAGGGATTGATCCGGAAGCTGCAGCCATCAGCCAAAATCATCCGGACCGTGAACGGGGAGGTCGCACCGGGTGAAATCATGAACACGGGCCTGTTCAATTTTGATGCGGCGAGCCAGTCTTCCGGCTGGATTCAGGAGCTGCAGCGCGAACATCATACGCCCGAAACGGAGGAATACGGCATCGGCTCCTTCGTGTACCGCCGGCGGGTCCCGTTTCATCCGGAGCGGCTTGCCGCGCTGCTGTCGGACTGGCCGGAGGAGATCGTCCGCGCCAAGGGATTGGTCTGGCTTGCTGTCCGCGGCGACATGGCGGCGAGCATCAGCCAGGCCGGGCCGTCGATCCAATTCGGCCCGGCAGGCTATTGGGTCGCTTCGCTTCCGGAGGCGGAGCAGCGCGAATGGCTGGCACAGGAGCCTGATCTCCGGCGCCGATGGGACGAAACCTGGGGTGACCGGATGAACGAGATTGTGCTGATCGGGATCGGTATGGACCGGGAAGGCATTACCCGCCGCCTTGATAAGTGCCTGCTGACCAGCGGAGAGATGGAAATGAACTGGGCGGAGTTTCGTAATCCGCTGCCTTGGATCGAAATCCAGTAACATACGTTCCATAGAGAGCTTGGCCGTCCGAAAAAGGGTTCATTCGGGCGGCTTTTTTTCGTAAATCGCCAAGTTACGCCTTCCGAGGCTCTATGGAGCATCACATGCCCGTCTCGCGTTTGAATTTGCCGGATTGCGTGTAAAGATAAGGGACTTCACCCGCCGCCCATGCGTGAAAACGCAGGTTCGGGGAGACACTACGGTCAAATCCAAGGAGGGACGATGCTGGCATGAAAGCTGTAACCTATCAGGGCAAAAAGAAGGTGGAAGTGAAGGAGGTCGGCGACGCGAAGCTTGTCAAGCGGGATGACATTCTCGTCCGGGTGACGAGCACCGCGATCTGCGGTTCGGATCTTCACATTTACCACGGGCTGATTCCGGGGATGTACGACGATTATGTGATCGGTCATGAGCCGATGGGGATCGTCGAAGAGACCGGACCGGATGTTACCCGCGTCAAAAAAGGCGACAGGGTCATCATTCCGTTCAATGTTGCGTGCGGAGAGTGCTTTTTTTGCCAAAACCAGATGGAAAGCCAGTGCGACAACGCCAATGACGCCAAGGATACGGGCGGTTATTTCGGCTACTCGGAGACGTACGGCGGTTACATGGGCGGGCAGGCGGAGCTGCTCCGGGTCCCCTTCGGCAATTTTGTACCGTTCAAGGTACCGGAGGATGCGGAGGTGGAGGACGAGAAAATTCTGTTCCTCTCCGATATTCTTCCGACTGCCTATTGGGGCGTGGACAATGCCGGCGTGAAGCCCGGCGACACGGTCATTATTCTCGGCTGCGGCCCGGTCGGTCTGCTGGCGCAGAAATTCGCCTGGCAAAAAGGGGCTAAGCGCGTCATCGCGGTCGACCATGTGGACTATCGGCTGGAGCATGCCAAAAGAACAAACAACGTGGAGACGTACAACTTCGAGAAGACTCATGACATCGACCAAACGCTGCTGGAGGCGACAAAGGGCGGAGCGGACGTTGTCATCGACTGCGTGGGGCTGGATGCCAAACGTACGGCCATGGAGAAGGTGGAAACGGCCCTGATGCTGCAGGGAGGATCGCTTGGTGCCTTTAATACGGCCGCCAATGTCGTCCGCAAGTTCGGAACGATTCAGGTGATCGGGGTGTACGGCCTGAAATACAACATGTTTCCATTCGGTCATCTGTTCGAGCGCAACGTACAGGTGAAAATGGGACAGGCCCCCGTCATTCATTACATGCCTGAGCTGTTCCGGCAGATCCAAACCGGGAAAACCGACCCGACCGACATTATTACGCATCGGCTGCATATTAGCGATGCGCCGCGTGCTTACGAAATTTTCGATAACAAGGATGAGAGCTGCATCAAGGTCGTGCTGAAGCCCTAGGAAGATATCAAGCGGGTTCAGAAGCACATGCCGCGATATAAGCGAATCATCGAATCACGCGTCCAAAAAGGAGCGGTGTGCAGGAATGATCCTGCCGCCCTCCTTTTTTTCGTATCCTGTACAGCTTCTGGCTCTTGCAGTGAGGAAACACCCCTACTTTCAAGTTTTTTTGCCGACGTTATAAATTCTTTAGAATTGCCTCCTATACTTCTTGGCAGGAGGAGATCATATGAACGAAATGAACGAGACTAACGTACTGGAAGTATTGAACGTATCGAAAAAAGCGGGGGCGCGTACCTTGGTGGACCACGTGTCCTTTTCCATACAGGCGGGGGATGTATGCGGTTTTGTCGGTCCGAACGGAGCGGGGAAAACGACGCTGATCCGTATGATGACAGGACTGATCAAGCCGGGGGGCGGGAGCATCCGTATTGACGGAACCGATGTGGGGCGCGAGCGGGTCAAGGCGCTGTCCCGGGTCGGGGCGATTGTGGAATCGCCGATCTTTTTTCCTTATATGTCAGGCAGGGACAACCTGCTGAACCTGGCAAGGCTGCATCCGAATGTGCCGGGGACAGAGAGGAAAGCACGTGTGGAGGAGGCTCTGTCGATTGTTGGGCTGAGCGAACGGGGCTCGGACAAAGTAAAAACCTACTCGCTCGGCATGAAGCAGCGGCTCGGCATCGCCCAGGCTTTGCTTGGGGATCCGCGGCTGATCATTCTGGACGAACCGGCGAACGGCCTTGACCCGATGGGCATCCGCGAGCTGCGCCAGCTGATCCAGCGGCTGAACCAGGAGCGGGGAATTACGTTTCTGGTTTCGAGCCACCTGCTGGATGAGCTGCAGCGGATTTGCAGCCGCTTTGTCATCATCAAGGAAGGCAAGCTGGTCTGGGAGGGCACAAGCCGCGAGTGGCAGGAAGCGGCTGGGGCGAAGGGGATCGAAGAGCACTTTGTGGAGATGATGACCTCATGAACAAATCCTTATTTCTAAGCGAGTGGGAACGGATGTGGAAGCGGAAAATCACCTGGCTGTTCCTGATCGCCATGCCTGCCGTCGTCGCGGCTACCGCCAAATATTATGCCAGCCACAATCAGGGAATTTCACCCGCGAGTGCGGAGTATACCTGGGCGGGAAATTTTCCGGTGATGGCCTTGATCGAGCAGCTGATCGTTGTGTTCAATGTGATGTCTCTGATCCTGCTCACGCTTTCCGTCACGGAGGAATACCGCAGCGGGCAGATCCGGATGGTCATGCTCCGTTCGTTTACGGCAGGGCAGCTGCTGCGCGCCAAATGGCTGGCCCATATGGCGGTTATGGCGCTGTATTTTACCGTATACCTGCTGTTGTCGGTGGCAGCCGGCCTGCTGTTCTTCGAGCCTCATGAACACATTCAGCTGTTTTACCATGACCATACCGTTCCCTTAGAAGGGATGATCGGCTACACTTTGTTGTATTATGGACTTGCGTTTTTGAGCGTGCTGGCGATCGGGAGCGTCTTCATGGCGGCGGCCGTCATTTCGCGAACGACGACGGGCGCCGTCGGTTTGGGGCTCGGATTTCTGCTGTGCTCACTCGGGTTTCCACTGATTTATGAGCTGGCCAACCGGGTTGGCGGCCTGGGTCTGCCGGGGATGCTCAAGTATTTGTCGTTGACCGAAATCCAGTACAGCGGAATCGCGGTTATGCTGGGTCAAGCCCAGGCGGTGAGTTCGGAAGCCGCAGCCCTGACCGCGCTGCTTGTGGGCTTAGGATATGCCGCGGTTTTCGGCGTGGGATCGCTGCTTGTATTTTCAAAAATGGACCGGTGGATGTAAGGGGGATAAGTGATGCTTGCTATGATGTTAAGCGACTGGGAACGGATGTGGAAACGGAAAAAGACGTTCGTCAGTCTGCTGATCTTTGTTTTCATCGTGGGATTTGACTGCTTGTTTTTGAACCTGCAGAAGTTGGGGGCGTTCGATAACGTATCGACCGTTCCGCTTGTGTCGGAAAATTTCGCTTTGTTTTTGTTGAAAGAGGTGTCGTTCTTCCTCGTGCTCATTATCGGACCGATGCTGATCATCGACAGCATGAACGGGGAGTACACATCAGGACAGCTGCGGATGGTGCTGATTCGCCCGGTATCCTTCGCCAAGCTGTTCCTGGCTAAATGGATGAACCTGGCGGGAATGCTGCTGCTGTTCACGGCTGTAACGTTTGCCGTCGGCGAAGCCTTCGGCTATGCTTTTCTGCCCGGCGCGGATACCGTGGTGTTTTTGAATCCGGAACAGCAATACGGCCCGGCCGGGGCGTTCATCTACTGCTTGAAGTCTTATGGCCTTTTTTATCTGATCCTGCTGGCGCAGCTGAGTCTGACCAGCCTGATCTGCACGCTGCTGCCGGGCGTTGTGCTCAGTTATTTGGGGTGGATTGCGGTCGCAGCCGGGTCCTTGTATGTCTCTGATTCACTCGGGTTTCTTCTGATGGGAATGAGTACGATCTTTAAATTGACGGCGGGATTATATCATCATCCTTTTTATTTGCCGCTTCTGGTGTGTCTTGGATTCGGTTTTGCCGTTACAATGGGATTATGGCAGCGGAGAGGCTGGACCAAATAGAGAGAGAAGAAAGAGGTACATGGAATGAGCGACAAAATACTGATCGTGGATGACGAAGCCGAAATTGCCGCCCTGCTGGAGCAGGCGCTGACGATGGAGGGTTACGAAGTGATTACCGCCGGAGACGGGCGTGAGGCGCTGGAACGGATCCACGACCGGCCGGATTTGATTATTCTGGACGTCATGATGCCGCACGTCAACGGCTTTGAGCTGTGCCAAATGATCCGCGAGGAAGTAGGCTGCCCGATATTGTTCGTAAGCGCGAGGCAGGCCGAAGCAGACCGGATCCAGGGGCTGTCCATCGGCGGCGATGACTATATTACGAAGCCGTTCAGCATTCGGGAGCTGAAGGCCCGCGTCGCGGCCCATCTCCGGGGGAGCCGGCGGGCTGCCGGCCAGCAGGCGGAAAGGTCCACCTTGCGGTACGGGCTGCTCCACATCGATCTGAAGGGGCGGAGCGTCGCCTACAAGCAGACCGAGATTCCGCTGACTGCGAAGGAATTCGACATTATCGAGCTGCTGGCGCTGCATCCCGGCCAGGTTTTTTCCAAGGAGCAGATCTATGACAAAGTGTGGGGGCTTGAGGCGATGGGCGATGCCAGCACGGTAACGGAGCATGTGAAGAAAATCCGTGCGAAGCTGACCGGTACGGATCCGGTTACCCCCTACATCTCGACGGTTTGGGGGGTCGGCTATAAATGGGAAAAATCGGCTTTATAGAGCGGCTTTCCATTAAAAAGCAGCTGATCTCTACGTTCATCCTGATCATGCTGCTCAGTCTGGTGCTGACGGCGGTAACTTATATTGTTGGCTTCTGGTGGCTCACGAGCAGCAGCTGGTTCAATCCGGCCAATCATTACGAACAGAAGATTCCGGCGATTGCCGCATACTCTCGCAGCTTGGGAGAAGCGGTGCTGGATCCGGCCTGCCGGCCGAAACTGGAGGAGAAGATTCCCGGAGAAGGGATCAAGTATCAAGTGATGGACGCCGGGGGCAAGGCGTTATACGGAACGCTGACCGGACCGGTTTTTAAGCAAAAAGGGGATTTGGTCCAACGCTTAAATACCTCTTTTTCGCGGCAGCCCAGCATCGGGTTCGGCGGCGTCATTACGAAGATCGTCCCGGTGACGTCTTCCTCAGGAGAGCTGCGCGGCGCCATCGCGCTGGAGTATAAGCTTGAGGTGACTTCCAACGGCGGACCAGGGTCAGCGGATATTCTCAAGTTCGCCATGAATATTTGTTTTCTTGCGTCCCCTTTTATTTACATTGCGCTCTTTACTTATATATTTGCAGCCCGGTTCGGAAGGCGGATCAGCCGTCCCGTTCACGAACTCATCGATGCATCCGAGCGAATCCGCAGGCAGGATCTTGATTTTACGATCACTTACGAGGCGGACAATGAGCTGGGGCTGCTCACCGATTCTTTTGAAAAGATGCGGGCTGCTCTAAAAGACTCCCTGCTTCGGGAATGGAAGCTTGAGCAGGAGCGCCGGGATATGATGGACGCCATCGCCCACGACCTCCGGACACCGATGACGATTATTCAGGGCAACGTAGAAATGCTGACGGATACCGCGGGAGTGATTCCGCGTGACAAGCTGGAAGAACGCCTGCGCGTGGTGGAGGGCAACATTCAACGGGTCAACCGGCTGATTCAGGATATTCAGGTGGCTTCCGAGAAGGACATGGAGTATTTTCCGCTGTATGTGAAGGAAACGGATGTCGCGGAGTTTGCTGGCGCCAAAGAACGGGAGATCCGCTATCTGTGTGCGGGCAAGCAGATCCGGCTGGAATATACGGTGACCGATGAGCGGCCGGAGCCGTATCCCGTCTATATGGACGTTCAGCGGGTCGGGCAGGTTCTGGATAACGTCATCACGAACAGCCTCCGGTATGTTCCGGAGAAGGGGAGGCTCAGCGTATCCCTCACCATTCGCGAGAAGGACATCCGGTACGAAATCTGTGATACGGGGCCCGGTTTCAACGAAGCGGACATTCCGAATCTGTTCCGAAAATTTTACAAAGGCGACAAGGGACAAACCGGGCTTGGCCTGTATACTGCCCGCGTCATTTGCGATAAGCATGGGGGAGGCATTCAGGCTTCCAACCGGCCGGAGGGCGGGGCCTGCATTACGTTTACGGTTCGGACGGACATGCATAAGCGTGAATCGGGGCAATGAACGGAAAGCGTCCATAAGGCACCGGCAAAGACAGGATGCGTTCATCCTGTCTTTTGTTTTGTTGGCGGCGGGTCTCACAACCAAACGGTGAATGAGATCCCCTAAACGATGTTTATGCGAAAGGATGCTTCCCCTTTTTTCGTCTTAACAGGCTTGAAGTAATGGCGAGCATCCAACGCGTGTTTTTTTGGGATTTGACGGACTTATAACGATCGGCCGATTCCGTAGTTTCTGATACGCCGGCATGCTTGCGGTGATGCTCAGCTTGGCGGTATTCCATCAACTTTTCTTGTACATAATGATGTTCCAGCATGTGTTCTCCTCCTCGAATAAATGTTCCGGTATTGGATGAATCTGTCTTTTCTCTGTCTAATGCCATTATGATCTATTCAAAAGGGGATAAAAAGTGTATACTTGCGCAAAAGGATTTCCTCTTTTATTTGGGACGTCAAGCAAGGAGGGCTGAGAATGCTGTTGGATGAAAGGTATTTGCTGCTGCATGAGCGCTTTGGCGGCGGCACGGAGCTGGGGATACCTATTGAAGTGACGCTGGATGAGCTGGCCGATGCGCTGTATTGCACCAGCCGTAACGCCAAGCTGATTTTAAGAAAACTTGAAAGCGAGCATTTGATCGAGTGGCTGCCCGGGCTGGGCCGGGGGAACCGGTCGAGGATCGTGTTCAAAGCTGACAAGGAAACCTATTTGATCGAGTATTCCCAGCATCTCGTGGAGAACGGCGATTACAAACGCGCCTTCGACCTGATCGGGGGATTTGGAAACGGAACGTACGCCAAGCCGAAATTTCTCGATTGGCTGGATAACCACTTCGGCTACAAAAAAGGGGAAGAAGGCGGCCCCGATGATACGCTGATCTTTCCCGTGCTGAAATCTCCGCATACGCTGGATCCCGCTGATTTGCTGTACTCGTTCGATTCGCATTTGATTCGGCAAATTTTTGACCGGCTGCTGAGGTTTGATGAACAGACCGGCACGATTGCGCCGATGATCGCTCATACCTGGTCATCGAACGACAGCGCCACGGAATGGACGTTTTATTTGCGCAAGGGGGTTCGCTTCCATAACGGACAGGAGCTGACCTCACGCGATGTGCAGTTTACGCTCGAACGCCTTAAGGACGGGACGGCCAACGGGTGGCTGATGCGAGGCGTGGAGCGTGTTGAGACGATCGGACCCCGGGTTCTGCGGGTCAAGCTGAACCGGCCTAACTGGATGTTTGACCGGTTCATGTGCTCGGCGGCGGCTTCGATTCTGCCCTTCGGCTTCGCAGGCATGGAAGAGGACAGCTATTGGAGCCATCCGCTTGGAACGGGGCCGTTCCGTCTGGTCACTTGGACCAGCGGCCGGATCGGGATGTCGGCGTTTGACGCCTATTTTCAGGGGAGGCCGTATCTGGACGGCGTAGACATCGTGATCATGCCGGAAGACTGCAGCACGGAAATGGACGGAATCGCCAAGGTTCACCACAGCCTGGATACGATGCGTATGGACCGGAGTACGCCGGAGGAAACCTGGCAGGAGATCGAGAAACTGTGCCAGGGCTGTACGCTGCTTACCTGGAACGTGTCACGTGAAGGTGTTCAGCAGTCGGAGGCGTTCCGGCGGGCCGTGCGGATGATCCTGCATCCCGGTGATATGGTGGCGGAGCTGGGCGGCGAGCGGGCGCTGCCGGCTTTTGGGTTCCGTCCTGACGCGAGCCGTTCCCACGCGGTGGAACCGACGCGTCCCGATCGCGTCCGGAGGGCGCTGGAAGAATCGGGTTATAACGGAGAGGTCCTCCGCTTTGCATGCCACCAAAAATATGGGGAAGACGGCATGTGGGTCGTAAACCGGCTGGCTGCCTGGGGAATCCAAATCGAGACCCTGGATTATGACCAGTGGCCGGAATCGGATTTCGTCATCTCCGGCCTGGTATTTCCCGAAGACGAGGTATGCGAAATTGAAGCTTATGAACACCGGGATTGCGTCATGCAGGCTTATTTTGACCGTGAACGGAAGGAATGGATTACCGGCCGGATCGATGCGGCCGTGGCGGCCGAATCCACGGACCAGCGGCGGATGTTCCTGAAGGAGATCGAGGAACATCTCCGCGATGAGGCGACGGTCATTTTTCTGCACCACCGGAGGCTTAGCACCTTTTTACATCCGTCGGTACGTGGTGTCAGCCTGAACCCCCTCGGGTGGATTGACTTTAAGGATGTATGGCTGGAACAGGCATGACGAAAGACTGCAAAAGCGAAGCTCGTGCTCAAGTATGAAACGTTGGTGATGCGTAGGACATAATCTGTTGCTTAATAATAAAAGCAGGCATGCCGCGGGATGAACCCCACTGTATGCCTGCTTTATTCATATATACCGATTAGAATTTAAAAATCTGGATCGTCTTCTGCAGCTGGAACACGGCCTGTCTCATCGCTTCGGTCTCATCGACGACCGCCTCGATCGACTTCATCTGCTCATTCATGGCGGCGGACACCTGCTCCGTTCCGGCAGAGGACTGCTCGGTGATGGCCGAAATATTCTGGATGGCCGCCGATATTTTACGTGCACTGTCCAGCATCAGGTCACTTTCATTTGAGAACGAAGTGATTTGCTCGGTTATGTATTGTACGCTTTCGACGATGTGGGCAAAGATCTGCTCGGCCTCGCGGATCCGTTCATTTTGCTGCTGCACCACATCCTCGTTGATCTTGATGTTGTCAATCGCCTGGTGAATGCTCTGCTCAATGCTTTTAACTAGGCTGAATACTTCCTGCGTAGACGCGGTTGATTCCTCCGCAAGCTTGCGGACTTCCTGGGCAACTACGGCAAAGCCAAGCCCATGCTCGCCTGCCCGCGCCGCCTCGATCGAAGCGTTTAAGGACAAGAGGTTGGTCTGTTCGGCAAGTTCGGAAATCGTCTTGGTGATCTTCGTGATGCCTTGGGCATTTTTGGACAGCGTGTCAATGGTCTTGGCCACATTCTCCGTTGCTTCGACGTTCTGTCGCATCCCTTCCGCCTGCTTCTCCACGGACTGGCGTCCTTTCTCTACGAGGCTGAAGGTAATTTCGGACTGCTGCTTCATTTCCTTGGTAGAGGCCGCATAGTTGCCGACTTTGAGCTCGATGGCCTGGATGGATTCGGTCATGCCGGCGACATCCGAGGAAATTTCGTTGGCACCGACGGCCAGCTCGTTGGCCGAGGTGGCGACTGTCGCCATGACGGTTTTAAGCTCCTGATTTTTATCCGCGATACCGCGGCTCGAATCCATCACCTGGCGGGTGATGCTTGACGCGTCATTCAAAATTTTCTTCAGCTTGTCCACCATGCTGTTAAATGATCGGCTTACGTCGCCCATGGAACCCGATTCATCGACACGGTTCGTAAAATCGCCTTTGGCAATGCTGGCGGTAGCGTTAGCGATGCTGTCAAACGAGGATGTAAGCGTTTTCTCGATGTAGCGGGCTAAAGGGTAAGTCAGTGCGGCAAAGATGATGACGAACGCCGCCCCGATCAGGATTTCCCCGATCAGAATGAAAATAATCAGGGCTGGGAGTGCGAACAATGCGGCCACCAAGTAACATCCGGCCATGACCCGCTGGGACAGAGGAAGATTCTTCAGCCAAGACATAGGAAAATAGACCTCCTTCAATTGAGCAAATTTTACCATATTATAACATCGATATGAGCAAAAGGTCTATATATGAATATTTTTGTCGATTCACTACATGAAAGTGATTCCATAAAGCCATAATAAACCAAAAAAGTGAGTTGTCAGGAGGGTGTTACCCGATGCGTATAGTGTTGATGATTTGGATGATGGTTCTGGCGGCAGCGGCTGCTCCGGCAGGAGCTGTATCAGCAAAGCCAGCCGATGTTTGCAAAATCGAGAAGAGTCTGTTTAAATCAAACGTCCAGCAGGAAGGAAACGTCTGCAACGTTCATATCAAACGAAGCGACCTGAACGTGTCGCTCATGGGTCGTCCCCTGTCGCCGGAGCTGATGGATCTTGCCCTGGGTGCCACTCACTTTCGAGCACACAGACCCCCAAGGGGCAAAGGGAGCGGTGACCGGTGAATTCGCGCTGCTGGAGGACGAAGTCAATCCGGTCATTGATGCGCTCCGCAAAGGCAGGATCAACATCTCGGCTGTGCATAACCATTGGATGCAGCAGGAGCCGGAGGTGCTGTACCTTCATTTTCAGGCGGAAGGAGACCTCGCCTCCCTCAGTCATACGGTATACCATGCCATGGAAGCGGTGAAACACCAAGGCACGGTCCATTAAAACTCATTATTTACCACTCCAGATCAGTGAAGGACGGAACAGCAGGGGCGAAGCGCGGCTTTAACAACTCGGTGCCCGCCGCGGCTGCAATGGACGCCAGGCATAGAAGCAATCCGGCGGCCGCCACGACGGGCAGCGCTGACCACTCGAAAATGGTGCGGCCCGCAGCGGTCTGAATAGCGACTGCGGCAACGGATATGATCCAAGCGGCGCTGCCTGTATGCAGAAGCAGCTGTGCGCGCCGGGCTTCGGCCCGTGAGCGCTCCAACAACCAGCCGAGCAGCGGCAGAACCTGCAGCGCATGAAAACCAAGGCCGTGCAGGACGATGATATTGCCGCCTGCTCCTGTAAAGCGCCCGTTCAGGGCGATCATCCACAAGCCGGCCGCAAAGCTAAGCGTCACCGACACAAATGAATAGCGGATGCCTAGGATCAGAAGCGGCCGTGCGGCCAAGAGCTTGCGGCGGAAAAAGGCAACGGCAACAACCGTCGTCACGATAATAAGGATGAAGGACGCAAGGCCAAAAGCAGTTCCGGCGATCGTATCGATGATTGAACCGGATTGCGAGAACCGCGGGTTCACGCCCCGAAAATGCTGGATCGTCTCCACGGCGTATGCATAGACGACGATCGGAACAAACACCCGGCGGATAGCCGTCCGCGCCCTTGCCTTAAAGCCGGACAGCGGCAGCAGCATGGCAATCGACAACATAAATACGCCGATCGCCGCATTGAACGAAAAGGCACTGGCGACATTGCCCTCCGGCGGTACAACCGGGCCGAACATGCCGATATATGCAGCGATGCCCGCGGCAAGGACAAACCCCACAACACCGAGCCAAGCAAGCAGCTTCTCCTCCGCAAAGAGGCGTCCGGCGCCCCGCAAAGCCAAACGAATATAGTTTTCCATCAATCCTCAAACCTCCTGTTTTTTATTTATTGATAAATAAATTTATAGGCTACAAAAAAGGCAGTCTGTAACTGCCTTTTTGTATTCTCTGTTTTGCTCCATACCGGCTGGAATTTGAACTATCTAGAAGCGTCTAGCTTTTAGTCTCCATGCTCAAATAAGTCCACTCTAACAATCCTTGAAGCAGAGCATCTGCGGTAAATCCAGCACTTCAGCCACCGTGATCAGGTACCCCATGCCCATAAACTGGCTTGCCGCGGCTTCAGGCTCCGGCAAACCGGCGGCGGTATATTTCTCTAGCACCGAACTGAATATATTGGAAAAAAGCCCGCGCACATGCTCACGAATCGCCGGTTCCGGGATCGTATGCGCCTGCATGACGAGCAGCGTTTCTGCCCGGTAGCTGCTCATAACGTCATCAAATACTTGCCCCATCGTTTCCATAAGCTGATCGGCGGGCGCTTCTACTCGTGAAAAGGCATCGGCGATCCGCCCGATAGCCCGATCGATGACAGCGATAAACAACTCTTCCTTGTTGCTGAAAAAATGAAACACATACGGCTGCGTAACGCCAGCTTCCTTGGCTACCCGCGCCGTTGTTGCTTTGTAATACCCGAGTTCGGCAAATACGTCGACTGCTTTGGCTAAAATCTGTTCTTTGCGATCCTGCCGGATGACCATCTTCGTTGCTCCCTTATTTATTGATAAATAAATAATAGCTTCACCATCGTCCGCTGTCAACATTATCTATATTCGGCTTGTCTTTGACGAGTCCGGCTGGTTTTACGTACGCAGGTCAGGGCGCAGCCTGTTCAGCAGCATCCGGTAAAGGAACAGGGCTGACTGAAAGGTACGCTATTTGCGTCCTTCCGGGTCAGCCCTGTCACGGATTCCTTGCATTATTTATTTTATTGCAACCCGCATCCACTTACTTTATTTTCTGCCGGGCAGCACCTTATTTAATACGATCGCTGCTATCGAGGCAGCCAAAATCGGCGACCCCAGCAAATATTGCACGAACGTAGGCAGCGAGTGCAGGAAATCCTGCGGGATCATGACTAATGCCAAAGTCAGGATCATCGGGATTGCGATGATGTACATTTCTTTTTCGGCGATGCTGACATTTTTCATCACCTGCACGCCGTTAATGGCGATGATGCCGCAGACGATGGTGAAAACGCCGCCGATGACAGCCGTGGGGATGGAAGAGATCAACGCGGCCAGTTTACCCGAGCAGCCGAAGATGACAAACCATACACCTACGGCCAGGAAGACGCGGCGGCTCGCGATGCCCGTGATGGAAATGATGCCTGCATTGGTGGAATAACCCGTAACCGGCGTCGAACCGAGCAAAGAAGCGATAAGACAGCTGATGCCTTCCCCGATGACACCCCGGTTTAAGTTTTTATCGGTTAACGGTTTATCGATGACGTTGCTGACGGCAAACCATGTGCCTGTCGTTTCGGCCAACAGGACGAAATAAATAATGACCATGGTAATGATCGCCGAAATGTTGAACGAAAAGCCGAAATCGGCAAACGGGAGCTGCGGCATACTGAACCATTTGGCATCGTTCACCGCAGAGAAATGAAGCACACCCATAAAATTCGCCGAAATACACCCGACGACCAACGCGACCATGACCGAAACGATGCGGAAGATGGAGCCTTTACCGCGGAACAAGGAACCCAGGATGACAAAAATGATGAGTACAGCGCCCGATATGAGGGCAAGCAGCACGTTTTGGTTGATGGTCGCATCTGTCGCACCGTAGATATTATCCCGGATGGCCACAGGCAGTAAAGAAAGACCGACGATGAAAATGATCGTGCCGCCAACGATCGGCGGAATAAACGATTTTACGATTTTATTGAAAATGCCGGTAAAGCCCAAAACAATGACCAAAACCGCGCCAATCAAGCCCGCGCCTAAAACGGAGTTCCAGCCTAACTGCCCGCCGCCGCTGGCGGCATAAATGCTGACGATGGCGCCAAGCGGAACGTAGGAAGGGCCTTGGGCGACAGGCAGCTTCATGCAAAAATACGTTTGTACGATCGTAGCCAAACCGGCCGCAATAAAGGTCGCTTGAATCAAAGCGCTGGACTGGCCGGACGATAAGCCGATCAGCATCGCGATCAGAAATGGCACGACGTAGACGTCCATGGCGATGACGTGCTGTAAGCCCAGAATGATCGATTTGTAGACCGGAATTTTATCGTCAGGTGAAACAGTCAATTGTGGAGCTTGTTCTTGAATCTCGGAATGCATAGCTGTTTGTGCCGCTGTTTGTGTGTTCACTCAGGAGTACACCTCGAATTTTTTTGGATTTTTTCTAGGAATATCGAATTATTTAAAATAGAAAAAGAATGCCAATCATTGCACTGGGCGTCTACTTTTAACGCGAATGGACTTTTTCGCCCTGCACCCAAACTTCGCGGATGTTTTCGGGCCGGGTCAGGTACAACATTTTTTGGAACACGTCGTTCAAATCTTCATTAGGATCAAAGATCGGCAGTTTGGCGGATGGCAGCTTCGTATCGATGATCTGCACATCCCAGGCATAGTTTTCCTGGATGCGGCCGACCGGCAAGCTTAAGCTTTCGCCTCCCCCGGCTGTAGCGAGGTAAAACGCCTCGTTGACCGTAATGCGCGATCCCGGCACACCGCGGTCTTCGGCAGGAAGGGCGGGGTTCACGCCATCTTCCAGCATTCTGGAGGACATGACGGCTTGTCTGATATTATCGAACAGGCTTGGAGAAAAACCTCCCGAAATGTCGGTCCCGAGGCCGATCTCTACCCCTTTTTCGTGGAGATGTGCGACGGGGATAACGCTGTTGGCAAAATAGGCGTTAGATATCGGGCAGTGGGCGACAGCCGTTCCGGTTTCGGCAAATAAGTCCGCATCATCGTCGCTCAGGAAATTGCAGTGAGCCATGACAGATTTGTCTCGCAGCAGCCCAAACTCATGCAGGGCGAAGGCATCATTTTTCCGGAACCGATCCCGGACGTAGCCATGCGCCCAGTCGCTTTCGCTGCAGTGCGATTGCACGTACGCGTCGTATTTTTCCGCCAGCTCTCCCAAGCCTTGCAGCGCCTCATCCGTGCAGCTTGGAATAAACCTTGGCGTCACGACGGGAAATACGCCTTGTTTCACAGAGTTGGACAATGCTTTGACGGCGAGAATAAACTCTTCCGTGTCAGCAAGTGCCGCCTTGGTGTCCGCGTCGCGGTAATTTTCCGGATTTTGCTCCGGGTCATCCATGACGACTTTTCCGACGAGTCCGCGCTGACCCCTTTCGGCGCAAATCCGGGCTAGCAATAAACTGGAATCCTTATGTATGGTGGCAAAATATAGAGCCGTCGTCGTGCCGTTGGCGAGCAGGGTGCGGACCAAATCGTCGTAGACCTCCTGGGCAAAATCGAGATCCGAGAACTTGGACTCCAGCGGGAATGTATAGGTATTGAGCCAATCATAGAGCGGAATGTCCAATGCCGTTCCGGATTGGGCCCATTGCGGAGCGTGAACATGCAGATCGACGAATCCGGGCAGAATGTACTGGCCTTCGGCTAACGAATAAAAGTTGTCTTTTCCTTGATAAGCGTCCAGCAGAACCTGATACTCGGCATCCTCAGGAGCCACGATTTTTTCGATTTTCCCGTCATCATGGATACAAAAGAGATGGTCTTTTAGGATCTCAATTTCTTTGGATGATTTACTGGAAAATGCCGTTCCTCGGAATAATTGCTTATATTTACTCATAGTTACCGCCTTAATGTTCGTTATTTAGAGATACTTTTGTTATTATATGCGCTGAAAAATGATTAGTCTATACTAAAAAGCGAATGATTGTGAAAGTGAAAAAACCGCCTTCTACGGAAGGCGGTTACCCATACTAACCTTAAATCATCATGTAAATGTCTAGACTTGATTCTGCCCCAGTATAATCCAAGAGCCGTTGCGCTGCAGACTTAATAGCGAAGATAGACCCGGCTGCCGATCCGGGAAGCGGTGATGCCGTTCTCCCTGTAGGGCTGCTGCTGCCAGTTGGTGGGGGCCGGTGGCCCGCCGGCGGCGAATCCCGACAAATACAGAAAATCCGGATGGATGATCTGGTCGGTCAAATAGGCGGAACGGCTGCTGCCTGGAATCCGGTACCGGTTGAGCGTACTGATGATTTCGCCTGAAGTGACAATACCGACTCCGTGACCGTAGTACAGGTCGTCGTCCATTTGGATCGTATTTTCACCCTGCCATTCGATCCGATGGGGGTTGACATCCGGATTTTTAAAATACCGGACGTCGCCCGGATAGGAATCCCGGGAACCTGTTTTTTCAATCAACCCCAGGTCGCTGTCGTAATGCCAGTCGTACAGGAGCAGATTCGCGAACAGACGGTTGAAGTCGTCTTCCCGAATACAATCGAGCACACCCTTGTACAACACGATCACGATCCCCGTCGCGCATTCGAAGCCATACGCCCAGCCGTTCACGAAGATGTCCTGGATTCCTTGGGCAGGCGTAACATGGGGCTTGAGCTCGAAGCCGCCGCGCCGGTTCAAGTACCAGTACGCTTCGTTGCAGTGAGAATTTTTGAAGGTTTCAAACTGCACCCCGCTCCGGTTTAAGTCGGCTGCCGCTCTGACGATCGCTTCACGGAGCCTAAGCTCAAAGACCAAGTGGGCCGGCGATTCGTAATGATATGCGGTCGTGCTCCTCATCTTCCTGTCGTAAATTTCCCTCCACAAATCCGGCCATCCTGACGGGTTCACCGTTTCCCCGCCGCTTCCAATCGTAATCACCCCGTTCATCCCTCCTTACCGTTTATTGATGATCGAAAAAGCCCGCGGCATATATCAGCATATGAGCAGGCCGGGCCCGGAAATAACCCCGATTGTCAGATCCAAGCGATTAAGGCTGTCCTTTGTCAAAAATACGGTTTACGTTTGCTTCGGAAGGATGTTCTAATATAATAGGTTGAGAAGGTAACTTTTAAGGATCAGACTGGAGCTTCCATCATGAAAAAATTCAAAAAGTTTTACGTCGAACTGACGAGCAAATGCAATCTGGCCTGTACGTTTTGTCCGCCGACGCACCGGGCGACCAACTATATTACGACCGAGCAATTTACGCATATTCTGGATGAGATCAAACCCCACACGGAATATATTTATTTTCACGTCAAAGGCGAACCGCTGCTTCATCCGCATATCGACCAGCTGCTGGATATCGCCAATGAGAAAGGGTTTAAAGTGAACATCACGTCCAACGGCACGCTGCTGCATAAAGCAGGACGGAAGCTGCTGAACAAGCCGGCGCTGCGGCAGATGAATTTCTCCCTGCACAGCTTTGACGGGCATGTCGGTTCCCAGGACAAGAACGGTTATATCTCCAAAGTGCTCTCCTTTGTCAAAGAGGCGGTGTCCCAATCGGGCATGATCGTATCGCTGCGGCTGTGGAATCTCGACCCGGACAACGCAACGAACTTGGAGCGGAGCCGAAATCGGGAGATGCTGGAGTACATTGAGAAGGAGTTTAACCTGGATTACAAAATCGAGGAAAAAATCGTTCCCGGCAAAGGCATCAAAATTGCGGACCGGATCTACATCAATATGGACCATGAATTTAAATGGCCGGACCTGACTGAGGAGGAGGACCTCAGCCGGGGCTTCTGCCATGGACTCCGCAATCAGGCGGGCGTCCTGGTGGATGGAACGGTGATCCCCTGCTGCCTTGACGGGGAAGGTGTCATTAATCTCGGCAACATCCACAAGACCCCATTTTCCGAAATTATCGAAAGCGAGCGGGCAAACCGGATCGTCGACGGTTTTTCCCGGCGCGAGGTCGTGGAGGAGCTGTGCAGAAAATGCGGCTACCGCCAGCGCTTTAACTATAAAGCGAACGGCATCGCTTCTGACGAACCGCAGCCTGCCCGCTCTGAATTACAGGAGGCGACTGGACTGTGAAACATTCATTTGTGTTAAAGGCCGGCTGGAACGGCGGACGCAACAGCGATGGTCAGATCGAAGCAGGCAATCTCCGTACGCAAATTTCCATCCCGAAAGAGATGGGAGGTCCGGGCGTCGGGACGAATCCCGACGAAATGCTGCTCGGCGCCGCCGCTACCTGCTACTTGATCACACTGGCGGCCATGATGGAGCGTTCGCACCTTCCGGTTCACGAGCTTTCGCTGGAGTCCGAAGGCATCGTGGACGTGACGGACAACATTTTTACGTACGTCAGCATTACGCACAAGCCGCATATCGTGCTGGCCCGTGAAGCAACAGCCAAAGATGTGGAGACGGCGGACAGGCTGGCGCATAAAGCGGAAGGCTCCTGCATGATTTCCCGGGCGGTATCCGGGAATGTCGCCCTCGCGACCGTGCCGAAGATCGAAACCGTTACGGAATAGCGGCGTTAAAGCCTTGGTGAGAGGCGTGCGCCAAACCGCTGAATGTATGAACAGACCGCTTGGGCAGGCTGCCCGGCGGTCTTTCTGTTTGCTTGGACAAACTCAGGAAAGCGCCCAGATCACAAATGAATGAAAGCGGGTGAGTCGGCCTCCGGCTTTCGGGCATCCTGAGAAGGAGGACAGCCGAAGCGGTTCGGCGAGAGCCGGTATCATGGCCTGCGGACAAACTAAACCACGCCGGGCCGGAAAACGCCGTCCGGTGGATCTTTTATCAGGCAGCGGATTGTGTGAAGATAGGTACGGGGGGAATAACGTTATGTTTACGGATTTTAAAATTACAGAAGGCCGGCCGCTGACGGTGCAGGTCAAAGAATACTTGAAGCAGTGGATCACCAAGGGCAAGGGAAGGGTGGACCAGAAGCTGCCGTCGACGCGGGAGCTCAGCACGATGCTGAATATCAGCCGCAACACACTGGTGGCGGTGTACACCGAGCTCGAGGAGGAAGGGTACATTTATACCGTCCGCTCCAAAGGAACCTTCGTCTCCAAAGTGGGCATCGCTTCGGTACCTTCCTGGCATGTGGATTGGCAGCAGCATTTGAGCCCGGTGGCACAAGCGGCCACGGATCTGGATCTGATGAAGCGCGACCTGCGCGGGGAGAAGGGGATGATTAACTTCGCGAGCATCGCCCCCGACGAGAAGCTCTTCGACCTGGCCAACGTGAAGCGCGCTTTTCTGGACCGGATGGCGATCGAAGGGGAGATTTTGCTCAACTACGGCTACGCCAAAGGATACAAACCGTTGATCGAGTATTTGACGGGTTATATGGAAACGAAAGGCGTCGACATGGACGGTAAAGATATTCTGATCACGAACGGGTTCACGGAAGCTTATGATATCATCCTGTCCTCGCTGAACGTGAAAGAAAAGCATATTTTGTGCGAAAACCCGACTCATCATACAGCCATCAAGATTTCCCGGCTTCAAGGATATGACATTACCGGGATCGGGATGGAGCAGGACGGGATCGATATCGGCGAGATGGAGCGGGCGCTGACCGAAAACTCCTTCGGTCTGGCGTTCCTCACCCCGTCGTATCACAATCCAACCGGGATCGTGATGTCGGCCGAGAAGCGGGTCGAAGTGCTGCGCCTGCTGGCAAAGCACCACATTCCATTGATCGAGGACGGTTTCAATGAGGAGCTGCGCTATTCGGGCTCGCATATGGCCCCGCTGGCGGCTTTCGGCGGGGATGGAAACAGCGTCATTTACCTCGGGAGCTTTTCCAAAATATTGTTCCCAGGCATCCGCATCGGCTGGATCGCGGCGGACAGGGAGCTGATCGATGCGCTGGTCAGCGTCAAGCGGGCGAGAAACATTCACACCTCCACGTTAGATCAGGCGGTGCTGTATCAATATTTTCATAACGGCAATTTTGAAAAGTATTTGAAGCGGGCGAAATCTGAATATAAGCATAAGCACGAGCTGGCGGTAGAGTGCTGCCGCAAGTATATACCGCACGAAAGGTTAACCGGAACCGGCGGGCTCCATCTGTTCCTGGAGCTGCAGGACGGCATCCGCTCAAGGGATATTCTGCGGGATTGTTACGAACAAGGCGTGGTGTTTACTGCAGGAGATGTGTTCTATACGGACGGCCGGGGCGAGGGAACGCTGCGGATCGGTTTTTCACGGGTGAGCGATGAAGACCTTGTGCACGGCATCCAGGTGATCGGAAAGGCGGTCCAAAGACGAATGGAGGAGAACGGATGTTAAGAGTAGGCGTAATTATGGGCGGAGATTCCTCCGAACGGGAGGTGTCGCTGATGACGGGACGGGAGATCATCTCGCATTTGGATCCCGCCAAATACGAAGTCCGGCCGATCGAAATCACGAGGAAACGGGATTTGCCGCAGCAGCTGGCCGGTATCGACATGGCCGTGATCGCCCTGCACGGCAAATACGGGGAAGACGGAACGATTCAGGGTACGCTCGAGACGCTCGGTGTTCCATACACCGGCAGCGGCGTTTTGGCGAGCAGTCTGTGCATGGACAAAAATACGGCAAAGAAGCTGCTCCGTTACGAGGGTGTAGAGACACCCGACTGGACGCTGCTGACGAGTCCGGATGAGCTGGAGAAAGTGCTCGCCTCGGAACCGCTCTATCCGCTTGTCGTCAAACCGAACAGCGGCGGTTCCAGCGTCGGCGTTACGCTGGCGCGGGATGAGCAGAACTTGCGGGAAGCGGTGGAGCGAGCTTTTCACTGGGACGATGAAGTGATTCTCGAGCAGTACATCGCGGGTGAGGAAATCACGTGCAGCCTGCTGAACGGCGAATACCTTCCGGTTCTGGCGATCAAGCCGAACGGGGAGTTTTTCGATTACACTTCCAAATACGAAGAAGGGGAGTGCGAAGAAGTCGTCGCGAGCCTGGATACGGATACCGCCGAACGGGTCCGCCGGGCCGCCGAGCTCAGCTGCCGCGTGCTCAAATGCAGCGTGTACGCGAGGGTGGATGTTATGCTCCACCAGGGCATTCCTTACGTGATGGAGGTCAACACGCTGCCTGGTATGACCCGGACCAGTCTGCTGCCCAAGAGCGCGCAGGCCGCTGGGCTGTCCTTCTCCGCCCTGCTGGACCGGATCATCGAGGGGTCATTGGCTGAACGGCGGCGGGAATACGGGCTCGTTGTGTAATTGATGGTTGACAGCAAAGGAGCTGCTTTTAGGGCGGATCACCCTGAAAGCAGCTCCTTTTGTTGAAGATATCAAAAAATATAAACATCCGAGGCCAGATAAGCCGCATCTTTCTCGCAGAACCGGCTCATCCGCCGATGGTCCCCGCGGATTATTTAAAGATGCCGCTGATCTCTTCGACTTCAGCATCCGTTAATTGAACGTCCAGCGTCTTCAGGTTTTCCTTCACCTGCTCCGGTTTTTTCGCTCCCGGAATCAGGGCGTCAATGGCCGGCTGCTTCAGGTACCAGGCCAGCACCACATGGGCCACTTCGACGTTCTTTTGCGAAGCGATCGGCCGCAGTCGATCCACCTTGTCCAAGTTCCGGGCGAAGGCTTCGCCTTGAAAGCGCGGATTGTTCGCGCGGAAATCGCTGAACGTGGTGTCCTTCGTATATTTGCCGCCTAGCAGGCCGGAAGCCAGCGGGAAATAAGGGACAAACGAGATGCCATTGGCTTCGCAGTATGGAAGTAGCTCCTTTTCCGCGTCCCGGGCAAAAAGGTTGTATTCCGATTGGAGCACATCCACATAGCCGTTCACGTTTGCCTCTTTCAGCTGGTCGATGCTGAAATTCGATACGCCGATGGCCCGGATTTTTCCCTGTTCCTTCAGCCTCTGCAGCGCTCCGACGGCTTCAGCCTTTGGCGTCTGCTCATCGGGAAAATGGATGTAGAACAGGTCGATGTAATCCGTCTGCAGTCGTCTTAGACTGTCTTCGACCGACTGCTGCAAAAAGGCGGGCGAATTGTCCATCACGACTTTGCCATCCACAAACTTGTGCGCGCCTTTGGTCGCGAGGACGGCTTTCGCTCTGCCTTTCTCCTTCAGCACCTCGCCGATCAGCTCTTCGGAGCGGCCGGGACCGTAGATGAACGCGGTATCCAGGAAATTCACCCCGAGGTCGAGGGCGGTCCGGACCACGTCCCTGCCTGTCTCTTCATTCAGATTCGGATACAGATTATGCCCGCCGACAGCATTGGCACCGAGCCCAATCGGATTAATGTGCAGATCGCTTTTGCCTAAACGAATCGTAGCCATGGTGATCTCTCCTTCTCTACATTCATTGATGGTAATCCTTAATTATCATATCAGATTGCGAACTGTTTATACAATATGTACAGTTAGGCGGGGGACGTGAGAGAGACGGCTCCACTGAAAATGAATCGAAAAAAACCGGGCACGGATAATTTCCATGCCCGGCTGTGCGGCAGTGCCTGTCGAACCACTAAAAGGATAACCGTCATGTATGAGTTCCAACACGTGTATATCTCAAAGGCTTTAAACACAAACGTTTCGTGAGCCTGGTCATTTCTTGGTTCCGACGGCATTTGTGATCAGCGATGCCAGCAGTTTGGCTCCATCCTTCTTGAGATGGACCCCGTCGGGTGTAAAGAAGGACTGTCCGCTGCTCGCTTCGTACCAATCGAGCAGCGTCGCATTGTCATGGGTATCGGCTGCCTTTCGGAGCGCCGTATTGACCGTGCTTTCCCAGTTTCTCGGCACCCGGGTGTTCACGAGCACGACCTGCCGGACGTCCTCCAGCGAGTCGAGAAGCCGGGAAAGCTGCTTGGAGCTGAAGGCGCCGTTGGTTCCGAGCTCGATCACCACGTAGTCGCCGAGCTTGCCTTCCGTCCGGAGCCGCTCCACGATGTCCGGCGCTTCCGACATTTGCCGGCCGATCTCGGCATCGACGACGATGCCGGGAAGGTACTGCTGCAAATATGGGGCGGCGTCCAGCAGGATGGAATCGCCGATGGCGCTCACCGCCAGATTCCGCTTGACCGATGGAGGGGCGTTCGTTCCCGCTGCGCCGGCCCCTTGCCCGGACGCCTTGCCCGAACTCCCTCCCGGCTCGCCGGATTTGGCGGGAGGCGTGCCAGCCACGCCTACGGGATTCGCGGACGATGTTGCTTTGCCGCCGGTGGAAGGCGGGTCTTCGGCCTGGCCTGTAGTGCCCGAAGCTGCATCATCCGCAGCCTGCTGGCCCTGGGCTGCAGGAGGCGTTTGCGCCTCGGCTGGACTGCCGGCAGAGGTTTCCGCCGGGCCGGCGTCGTGATGATCGCCGCCTTTTGCGGTTTGCTGGCCGGAAGCAGGGGCATCCGCATTTCCTGTGCCGTCCCCGGCAGCGGAAACCTCCTGTGACACCGGGCTGGAGCCGTCAGCTCCGGAAGCGCCGGGGCCGAGCGCCTGGACGGTGGATGCCACCGCCGGTGTCCGGGCGATGCCTGTGAAGGAGATAATGACCAGCAGCAGTAAGGTAGCCCCGGTAATCCAGCCCTTCAGCGGAATCTGATCTACGCCCAGTTTGCCTGAACGCAGCTTCTTCCACCCTTTTCCCAATAACCCTTTGCGGATCGGTTCTTCGATCAATGTATACGACAGCGCAGCCAGCGCAATGCTGGCAGCCACCTGAAATACGGCTTTCAAGACGCTCACGTCTTCGGCTCCGTTTGTTGTGGATAAAATGATTACTGGATAATGCCATATGTATATGCCGTAGGAGCGAACGCCGAGCCATCGCAGCGGCTTGCAGCCAATCCATCGGCCGATCCGGCTTGCCGGATGGGCGAGCACGGCCACGGCGGCGGCTGCGGCCAGCGACAGAAGGACCAAGCCGCCGGGATACAGGAATGCGTCGTATTCGTTGGTGGTCCAGATCATGACCAGAATTGCTGCTAAGCTGAGTATGCCGATGCCGTCCAGCAAGCGCCTGGAGGACCGGTCGATCCGGGGAGACAGCTTGCGGCTAGGCCAAATGATGCTGAGCGCGGCACCGATCAGGAGCGAAAACGCCCGTGTATCCGTCCCGTAATAAACCCGGCTGGGATCCGTCCCCGGATCGTAGATGACCAGCATCGCCAGGGCGGACACCGCCGCGGACGAGAGCATGAACAGAAACATTTTTCCCCGCCGCGGGGCGAGCTTCAGACCGATCAGCATAAGCAGCGGCCACAGCACGTAAAACTGCTCCTCAACCGATAACGACCACAGATGTCCGAGCGGCGAGACGGGCCCGAATTTTTCAAAGTACGAAACCTGGTGGTAGATCAGATACCAATTGTTGACATAAAAGAGGGACGAGATCGCGTCGCCCTTTAAAACCGGCATCGTAGACGGCCGCGCTAATGTCACCCAGGCGGTCACGGCAGCGAGCATGACGATCATGGCGGGAAGCAGCCTACGGCACCGTCTGATCCAAAACTGCTTCAGATCAAGTGTTCCGCTCCTTCGCCACTCGGCGGTAAGAAGATCGGTGATCAAATATCCGGACAGGACGAAAAATATGCTGACACCAAGCAGTCCCCCCGGCGCCCAGCCGACGTTCAGATGGTACAAAATGACAGCGAAAACAGCCAGGGTCCGGAGTCCGTCCAGTCCCGGCATATATCTTTTTTCATTCGGCGAGAGATGAATCATAGCGGCTTACCTGGCTTTCCAGGCAGGTGAGCGGCGCTGTTGTCAACGGTTATGTATAAGCCTCTCGGGATGTATGTGCGCATTCTTTAGCTGCCTCCAGACATTGATGATCGGTGAAACATAAGTTTACCATGTCATACTTTATCATAGGGCACCGGAGGGAAAGTTACAAAATGATTGCGTTCATTTCACATTTTATTCATTATGTATATAGATTGAACTAAAGCTTTGATGAACTTCCGTTAGATCTGCAGAAAGTGGGGAATGAATGAAAATGAATGTAATCATGAGAAGGATGAGTGAATTTTCGCCTGCCGAGCTTACGGATCTTTGGAACGAAGGGTTTAAGGGGTATTCGGTCCCCATCACGATGAGTATGGACATGCTCCTCAAGAGAAGTGCAGATCAAGGATTGTCGCTCGCCAAATCGATCGTCGGCTGTGTGGACGGTATTCCCGTCGGTTTTGTCATGAACGGTCTGCGGAATAACGACGGCGTGAAGACAGCATGGAACGGGGGAACGGGGATCATCCCGGCGTATCGGGGCAAAGGCATCGGCAAGCTGCTGATCAAGGCCAGCCTTGAGCTGTACAAAGCGGAGGGTGCGGATGTCGCCCTGCTCGAAGCGCTGAGCGATAACAAGCCGGCGATATCGCTGTACGAGCGGATGGGATATGAGGTCATTGACGATCTCTTCTTCTATGAATGCAAAAGCCTGAAAGATGAAGCGCTGACCGGCGGCGGTTCCGGGAAGTACGAATTCCGCAGGGGCATTCCGCAGGATATCCAAAGGCTGCACGTGCCGGTCAATAACCAGCCTTGGCAGACGCAATGGGAGAGCGTCGTGAACGGCGAATCGCTGATCGCGTTCGATCCGGAAGGTCAGCCTGCCGGTTACGCACTGTATAAAAGGGGCTTCGATGATCAGGGGACGCATACCTCCACGTCACTGTTTCAATGCAAGGTTCTGGGCGGGCAAAGCGAAGACGCTTTGGCGCTGATGAAGGGCCTCCTAAGCGAAGTGTTTGGGCAGTCCAGCCTAGGACTGACCCTGCGTACCGTCAATATTCCCGGGTCCGAAACGATGCTGACGGGCGTGCTGAAGGAAGCCGGTTTTGGCATATCGGTCAGCCAGGTACATATGAAACGCGGCGTGTAACGGCCCAAGCGTTTATAAACTATACACGGGCCGAAGCTGCCGGTGGGAGCGCTGAGTTACTCCCGATCCTCATGAATACGACTGACGCTTGTGCAGTTTCGCGGTTATTGTTAAGATATGTTGCGGGCGGTTTCGATCCGAAAAGTCAAAACCGGACGAGCTTGTGGCCTGAATATGGATCAGCTTATGATAGAATTGCAATCGGTTACAAAGCCGGGTCGTCAGACTTCGGACAAATGACAAATGGCTTTAAAAGTACGGGTGGCTATTTTTAAACCTTGAATCAGGAGGATGCATCATGGCGAATACGAGTATTATTCTTAGGGTTGAGCTGGATCACGGGAAGGTGACTTTTGGGGATGTCGCAGCCGCGATCAGTAAATCGGGAGGGGACATCACCTCCATCGACGTCATCCGCCCCGGGAAGGATTCTTCTGTGCGGGATATTACGGTTGAGGTGGCCGACACACAGGAGGACCGCGTCGTAGAATCGCTGAAGCGGCATGACGGTATCAAGCTGATCAACGTGTCCGACCGGACCTTTCTCGTTCACTTGGGCGGCAAAATCAAGGTTCAGCCGACGCTGCCGATCAAAAACCGGGACGACTTGTCGCGTGTGTATACGCCGGGCGTGGCCAAGGTGTGCACTGCGATCCACGAAGACCAGGATAAGGCTTATTCGCTCACGATTAAACGCAATACGGTAGCGGTTATTACCGACGGTACAGCCGTTCTCGGACTTGGGGATATCGGTCCGCATGCGGCGGCTCCCGTGATGGAAGGCAAGGCGATGCTGTTCAAGCAGCTTGCCGGCGTCGATGCGTTTCCGATCTGCCTGGACACGACGGACACGGAGGAAATTATCCGGACGATCAAGGCGATCAGCCCGATTTTCGGCGGCATCAACCTGGAGGACATCAGTTCTCCGCGCTGCTTCGAAATCGAGACGCGGCTGGCCCAGGAGCTGGATATGCCGATATTCCATGATGACCAGCATGGTACGGCCGTGGTCGTCATCGCCGGTCTCTTGAACGCCCTGAAGGTGGTCAACAAACGGATGGAGAATATCCGGGTCGTCGTGAACGGCATCGGTGCGGCGGGCGTATCCATTTGCAAAATGCTCCTCAGCGCCGGCGTAACGAAGCTGGTTCCGGTTGACCGGGAAGGCGCAATCGTCAGGGGAGGTACATACAGCCATCCGATGTGGCAGTGGCTGGCAGACCAGCCGCAGGTCGAAGCGAACGAAGGCTCGCTTAAAGAGGTCATTAAAGGGGCCGACGTCTTCATCGGCGTATCGCGCGGCAATCTGCTGAACGGGGAGGATATCCGCAGCATGGGGCCGGATCCGATCGTCTTTGCGATGGCGAATCCAGAGCCGGAGGTGTCGCCGGAAGAGGCGATTCCGCATTCCCGGGTCTACGCGACCGGGCGCAGCGATTATCCGAACCAGATCAACAACGTGCTCGTCTTTCCAGGCCTGTTCCGCGGAGCGCTTGACTGCCGGGCCCGCTGCATCAACGAACCGATGAAGCTGGCGGCGGCGCGGGCGATCGCTTCGGTCGTCTCGGGCGGGGAGCTGAACGAGCTGTACATCATCCCGAGTATTTTTAACGAGCAGGTTGTGATCGAAATCCGCAAAGCCGTAGTCCAGGCGGCGATCCTGACCGGGGTGGCGCGCAGAATTCCGAAGGACTTCAGATAAAACGGGGAGTTTCCCGGATTAGAGCAGCTGACTTGTTCTCAGTGCATACAACAATAGCAAAACCGTCCCTTGTAAAGCGATGTCTCCCGGACATCGCAGCAGGGGGCGGTTTTTGTTTGCTCTTCGTTATTTATAACTGACATTAGTAAAACGATCTGCATTATTCGGATGTTTTCGAAAGTTTATGGGATATTTTGTGTTTTGGTAGGGAGCTATAATAACCGTGACGAGAAAATAAAGGGCTTACAAGGAGGCTTTCCCCATGAAGATCACAAGACATCCGGAAAATCCGATCGTCGTTCCGGGCATATATAGTTGGAGAAAAGTAACCGTATTCAATCCGGCGGTAATCATGGATAACGGCAAATTCTACATGATTGAGCGGACGGCGGAATCACTGACTCCGTGCAAAAACGTGCTGGGGCTTCTCGAAAGTGAGGACGGCGTCCATTTCACCCATGTCAAGGATGAACCGATTATCACACCGGACATGCTCGGTTTTCCTTACGGAAGTGTTCAGGACCCGCGGATTGTCAAGATTGAGGGCACGTACTATTTGAATTACGCGCTGCGCCCATGCGCAATGAGCTACTATCCGACCGGTTCGGGTGTACCTGAGCGTTCCATACCTTCCTATCCGGACGGATGGGGCGAAGAGGAGGGACACTGGCTAACCCGTTCCTCTATACTCAAGTCGGACAATCTCTTGGACTGGGAGTTTGTATCGGACACGACGCCGCTGGATATCAATGATCGCGACAATATTCTATTCCCCGAAAAAATAAACGGGAAATACTACCTTCTTCGGCGTCCTGAAGAATATGTCGGGGAAGCTTACGGCACGGAGAAAGCCGCGATGTGGATCACAAGCTCGGAAGACCTCATCCACTGGGACGAGCCTGTGCTTCTCGCCAAAGCCGAAAATCCGGAGTGGGAATCTAAAAAAATCGGCGGTTCCACTCCTCCGGTACGAACGGATCACGGCTGGCTGGTCCTTTACCATGGAGTGGACGAGGACACGGTGTACCGCGTTGGAGCGATGCTGCTGGATTTGGAACAACCGGAGAAAGTCATCGCCCGGACGAAAAATTTTATTATGGAGCCGGAAACTTATTACGAGAAATTTGGCTACCAAATACCAAATGTCATTTTCCCGACGGGCAACGTGGTAAAAGACGGACTTCTCTATATTTATTACGGCGTGACGGATACGGCGATTGCGCTGGCTACCGTTCCGCTGGATGACCTGGTCCAGCATATTTTGAACGAATCTTTGGTGTAGGACAGCTCCGGTATTCGAGAATACTACTTTATATGAAAAGAAGGGGAAAGGTATGAAAAAATCACAGAATCGATTGAAATGGCTGATGACAGGATTGGTTGCCGTCATTATGGTGATTACTGCCGCATGCGGCAGTAATCAGGCGGACGGAGGAGCTGATGCCAAGAACGGGAAAGTGACGCTGACCATGATGCATCCTTGGACATCGCCAAACGTGGACAATGATGTGTATAAGAAACGGATCGAAGAGTTCGAAAAACAGCATCCGGATATCATCATTAAGCAGGACGGCGTGCCTTCTGCCCAATACAAGACCAAGCTGCGTACCCTCGCTGCAGGCAACAATTTGGCCGACATCGACGTGTTATGGCCGGGAGCGGATCTGGCCCCGCTTGTAGACGGTAAACTGCTTGCACCGATTAATGACATGATGGACCAGTGGAACAGCATTCTTCCAGAAAGCGCGCTGGCCGGCTTTAAAGTCGGCGACCAGCAATACGCCATCCCTACCAAGCAGACATTCGTGGATATTATCTACTATAACAAAGAGATGTTGGCCAAAGTGGGCTACGACCAATTCCCGGATACCTATGAGAAATTCATCGATGCAGTGAAAAAGCTGAAGGACGCGGGAATGACGCCGATTTCTTTAGGAAATAAAGAGCAGTGGCCGCTGCAATCCTCCTACCTGTCCATCGTCGGTGACCGGTTTACGGGCAGCGACTTCTTGACGAAAGTGATGAACAAGGAAGCCAAATTTACCGACCCGGATTTCGTCAAGGCGATCTCCGTCATTGATGAGCTCAGCAAACTGAAGGCGTTTAATACCGACGCTAACAATATGGATACGGTGCAGGCCCAGGATTACTTTATCCAGGGAAAAGCGGCAATGCATATTTCCTCTTCGACCGTTGACGGCCGCATTCGTATCCAAAACGATGAAGGGGACAAGTTCGGAATCGCGCTGTTCCCGAAAGTGGATGGCGGAAAAGGTGATCCTGCCAAGAGCGCCGGAGTCGTACAATACGGCATCGGGATTAAGAGCGGACTGGACGAGAAAAAGCAGCAGGCCGCCGAGGAGTTTCTGAAGTTTTTTGTGAACGAGGATTTGTATAAACAACTGATTAGCAGCGGGGTCGTTGTTCCTGCAAAGGTGGACATTCCCGCAGATGCAAGCAAGTATTTGAAAGAAATGATGGAACTCACCAGTAAGGGAACCGCTCCGGTATTCGACAGCGTGATTCCGACACAGGTGGTTGACGTCATGCAAAACGGCCTGCAGGCGCTAACTGTTGGCCATGGGACTCCGGAGCAGGTAGCCAAGGATGTTCAGGAAGCTTTCGATAACATGAAATAGAATGGCACTGCGAGCCTGTTCGTGTCTGAAATGAAAAACGTGAAGGAAACCTGGGCTACCGGGTTTTCTTCCTTTTATCAGATCGCATGAGTGGGGTGAAGAAAAGGAGGGACCATATATGCACACCTTAAAAGGGACGAAGCTAGCCATCTTTCTTGGCTTATTTCCTGCGCTTCTCATCTACCTGGGAATCGCCATCGTTCCGATCGGACTGTCGCTGTACTACTCGCTAATGGATTGGAACGGCATCGGCTCCATGAGCTTTGTCGGCTTGGATAACTACTTGGATATTTTGAAAGACGACATTTTTTGGCTGTCGGTCAAAAACAATCTCATCATTATGGTAACAGGGCTGGCAGGCCAGATCCCGCTCGGGCTTGTGCTCGCCCTTTTGCTTAACCGCAAGATGAAAGGATCCGGATTCTTCCGGACAATAGGTTTCATGCCCGTGGTCATTTCTTCGGTCATGGTGTCCATGATCTGGGGTATGGTGTACAACACGGAATATGGAATGCTGAACAATGTACTTGGTTTATTCGGCGCAGAGAGCTGGAAGCAGAATTGGCTGGGCGATTCCAAATGGTCTATGCTGTCCATCAGCATCGCCTACATTTGGCAAAACTGCGGACTCTATATGGTTATCTTTCTGGCTGCATTGCAGAACATTCCGGACGAGGTTAACGAAGCGGCCGCACTGGACGGGGCGACCGGTCTAAAGCGTACGCTGCGCATAACGATTCCGATGATCCGCGGGACGATTATGGTGGGCGTTGTTTACAGCATCAGCAACTCTTTCCGTGTATTTGATCTTATTCAGATCATGACCGGAGGCGGCCCTGCCCATCAGACCGAGGTCATGACGATTTACATGTACAATAGCGCCTTTATGAATATGCGCTACGGATATGGGAGTGCGGTATCGATACTGATTCTACTATTCAGTTTGATTGTCATAAGTCTGTTAAACCGACTCGGAAGAGAAAAGAACGCTTAAAGGAAGGAGGTTATCCCTTGGTCAGAAAGTCCAAACTGTTCCATATAATTGCATACACTTTTTTGAGCCTGTTCGCTATTATAAATATAGTTCCGTTATTTTGGATGGTCGTCAATTCGTTTAAGGAAGAGCAGGAATATTCCAGAAGTCCGTTTTCGCTCCCGTCGCATTTGCAGTTTTCCAACTATGCCGGTGCCTGGAAAGTTGCCAATATGAACACGTACTTTTTGAACAGCATCATCATTACATTCGTGTCGTTGGCCGTCACGGTACTGCTCGGTTCGCTTGCCGCCTATTTTTTGTCGCGGTTTACGTTTAAGCTGCGGGGTACCGTGTATGGGTTGTTTCTGTTAGGCATGCTGGTGCCTATTCACGCGACACTCATTCCGATCTTCCTGATCATGCAAAAGGTACATTTGCTGGATACGCGGTTAGCATTGATTCTGCCCTATACGGCGTTCCATCTTTCCTTGACCGTGTTTATCCTGGAAGGCTTCATGCGGGGATTTCCGAAGGATCTGGAAGAATCGGGGGTCATGGACGGTGCAGGAATTTATCGTATTTTCTGGTCGATCCTCCTGCCGATCACAAGACCAGCCCTGGCTACGGTCGTTATACTAAATTTCATTTATAACTGGAATGAATATTTGTTCGCCCTTGTACTCATTACTTCGGGTTCCCTAAAGACGCTGCCTCTGGGCCTTTCTAACTTTGCCGGCATCGAAACGGCCAGTATGACACTACAGATGGCCGCGCTTACGATTGCCCTGATTCCGATTATTATCTTCTATCTGCTGCTGCAGAAGCAGCTGGTAAGCGGTATGACGGCAGGAGCGGTCAAAGGGTGATGCGCAGGGCAGCCTGAAGGAGAAGATCGCATGAAGACAAGCTTCAGAAGGCATCTAGGCAATTTCAGCTTGAAAAAGAAGGCGCTTGTCATATTTTTGCTGTTCGTCCTTTTGCCGACTCTCGGCGTTGGCGTCGTTGTTCAGCATAAATTTAATCAGATCCTGGAAGAGCGCTTTATCAACTCGACCAAACGCAATTTGGACAATGTAACGAACCAACTGGAAGAACAGACCGCGATGGTGAAGGACATTGCCAATTATTTGATTCTCAGCCCGGATATGAGAACTTTTCTAAGAAGCAGCCCTCCGCTCACGAACGATCAAAAGACGGATCTCAAGCGGAAGATCGAAGACTTTCTGACGTTCCAGCTGATGTCGAAGAGTTACATCCGTTCGATTGAAATTTCCGGATTGAACGGAAGTTTTATCGGGATGGGAGAACCGTTCTACGGGGACGAGTCACGGTGGATGGAGCTGGCAAGGCAGCGGAAGGGGGGGATCGTCTGGACGGAAGGGTATGAGCTGAACAGCGGATGGAACGGACGTGTCCGCGTGCTGTCCTTGTTTCGTTTGCTTAATTCGTACAGCGAAATTACTAAACCTCTGGGCAGCTTGATCATTCGTCTGGATGAAGCGAGCATCGTGGAGCTTCTGGAAAAAGGGATTTTCGAGGAGGGCAGCGGGAGCGTGTTCATCGTTGGGGATCAGGGGCAGATGATTATGGAATCGAAGCATCATTTGCCGGAGGCATATGTGCCGGACAACGCGCTGATGAATGAGCTTGAGAACAGCAAAGATGGCTTTATTACGGCGAAAATAGAGGACAAGCGGTATCTGACGCTTTATAACCGGATCGAAAATACGGACTGGACGATCATCTCGATGATTCCGGAAGTGAAGGTTAATCAGGAATTCCGGAGCGTCAAAATATTGATGATCTTCATTATCGCCGTGATACAGCTTCTCGGACTCACGGCGCTCATCGGGTTCCATTATACGATTATCCGCCCGATTCTCCGGCTGAAAAAGGAGACGAACCGCGTGACCTACGGCGATTATAACGCTCGGGTTCCGGTCAATTCCCATGACGAAATTGCCGAGCTCAACCGTAAATTTAATGAAATGGTGGTCACGATTAAGGAATTGATTGAGCATAAATATAAGCTCGAGCTTCGTCAGCGGGAATCGGAACTAAAGCTAATGCAGAACCAGATGGATCCCCATTTTTTGTATAATACGCTTGATATGATCCGCTGGACGGCTAGGCTGGAGAAAGCGTCCAAATCGAGTCAGCTGATTGAGATGCTCTCGAAGTTTTTCCGCAGCAGCATCGACAACGGGAACTACGAGACGACTCTGTACAAAGAAATGGAGTTCGTGCGGTCGTATTTGTTTTTGCAGCAGAATCGCCTTGGTGACAAGCTTCAGTATGCGCTGTTCATGGAGGCTGGGATCGAGCAGGTGCCGATTCTGAAAGCGACCATTCAGCCCTTGGTGGAGAACTTTATCAAACACGGTTTGGACAAAAATAAGCCGCGGTATATCGTACATGTGAAATGCTACAAAAACACCGGCGAAATCTGGATCGATGTGGTTGACAATGGGTCGGGAATGGAGCCGGAGCGTAAAGAAGAAGTTCAGGCCGCGCTGGAACATGCGGGGGCGGACGTCAACAGGGAGGGCGCCATGATGAACATACACGATAGACTTTCGATCTATTTCGGTGAAGGGTTCGGGCTGCAAGTCGTTCAGACTTCTACGGACGGGACTTGGGTGCGGCTGCGGATTCCCGATGCTGACATACAGCTTAGCCTGGCGGTGGATGAAAATGACGGTTAACCCGGAACAGTCCAGAAAAATCAGGATGCTCATCGTTGATGATGAAGCCGTGATCCGCAAAGGACTTCATCATACGATCGATTGGGCAGATTATGGCGTCGAAGTTGTCGGAGAAGCGGAAGATGGCAGAGAGGCGCTGCAGCGAATCGCCGAATTGGGCGGAGTAGATCTCGTTCTCTCAGATATCCGCATGGACGGCATGGATGGGCTTCAGCTTGCTGAGCGGTTGAAGGTCCTCTTTCCGGAGGTGTGCATGATTCTGGTCAGCGGCTATGAGGATTTTGATTACGCGCGCCAGGCAATGCGGCTTGGTGTGACGGATTACTTGCTTAAGCCGGTGGACGTCGATGAACTGACAGCCGTCGTGAAGGGAGTTGTCAGCCGGGTCGACCGACAGGAGCATGTGGGACTGCAGGAAGCGAGACTTTGGTTTGCAGGTCTTGTCAGAAGCGGTTTTGCATCCGGCAAAGTTCCCGCCTGCCTGCTGGGGACGGAGTACCGTATTGTGGCTTCGCAGATCGCCGATTATCATACCTGGTTTGGCGGAACGGCGTCAGATGAATTGGAAGCGCTCCAAAATCGATGGAGTAAGGCGATTAACCATCTGTTTAACGACAATCATTGCCTGGAATCGGTTTCCGTCCTGAAGAACAAAAATCTGATGATTTCGTTGATCGTGGTGAAACCCCCTCAGGAGCGTCCGGTCTGGGATGAACTGCTAAGCGGAATGATTGCACGCCTTGAAGACATAGGTACCGTTTACCTCGGCGTATCGGCACCTTTCAATACGCTTGAGCTTGCTGCATCCGCATGCACGGAAGCGGTCAGCCTGCTGCCGTATTATGTTCTGGAAGGACAGCAATTGCTGCTTCCTGAATACCGGGAAGCCATGGAGATGCAGAGGGTGACTCCAAACTATGACACGGTGACGGCTGTCCGGGAGCTGGTCAGCAGGCTTTTTAAACAGGTTCCTGAAGAACTGGGTGCATTTATCGCCGATATGTTTGCCGTTTTTCGGGAAAATGGACTTTTACTGGAGGATATCCTTCATATTTATGAAGAATTATGGGTACTGCTGCGCCAGCAGCTGCGCCGAAGCGGGATGCCGGATATGGATGCAGGATTCAAGGCGGCTGCCGACTTGAGCATTTACAATTCTTATCATTCCCTTCAAACGCTGGTGCTGGACGAGATGCTGGAACTGCAGCACCAAGTCAACGTAAGCGGACTTGATAAGTCTTACTGGATTATCGAGAAAGCAAAGAGGTACATGGATGATCAATTCAGGATGGATTTAAAGGCTTCGGAGGTTGCCTCCTGGCTGAAAATCACGCCAAGCCATTTCAGTTATATATTTAAGCAGAGTACGGGCAAGGGCTTCACCGAATATATGAACGAGAAACGGATTAACCATGCCAAGAAGCTCCTTGCGACGACCCATGATAAAGTATTCGAGATTGCAGACCAGGCGGGGTACAAGGAGTATAAATATTTTGTGTCGGTTTTCAAGACGTATACGGGAATGACTCCGAAGGAATACCGCGGGTTGATGGCCGGTAAAAAGGCTGAGGGAGAGTAGCGAAGGAGATATCGGAAGGAGACTTAAGGATGGAGAAATATAGGCAGCCCGGTTATTCAATCGAGGAAAGGGTCCAAGATTTAATCGAGCGGATGACGCTGCAGGAAAAAGTAGGGCAGTTGAATCAGCGGATGTATGGATGGGACGCTTATGTCCGGACAGGCGAAGAGATCACGCTGACCGAAGCCTTTAAAGAGGAGGTCGCCCGCGGCGGAGGAATGGGTGCGCTGTACGGATTGTTCCGCAGCGATCCTTGGTCCGGCGTTCATTATGGTAACGGAATCCCGACAGAGAAAAGCGCGGAAGCTGCCAACAAGGTTCAGCGTTATGTCGTCGAAAATACGCGCCTCGGGATACCGGTACTGCTGACAGAGGAGTGCCCTCATGGGCACCAGGCGTTGGACGGAACGCTGTTTCCGGTCAACCTGGGCGTAGGCGCCACCTGGAATCCGGATCTGATGCAGCGCGCCAGTTCATACATCGCGGCGGAGATCCGGAGCAGGGGAGCCCATATTGGACTTGTATCGGCTCTTGATATATTGCATGACCCGCGCTGGGGGCGTTCCGAAGAATGCTTCAGTGAAGATCCTTTTCTGGCTGCGCGGTTTACGGAAGCGGCCGTACGGGGAATGCAGGGGACTACGCCCGAAATGCTGGCGGGTTCAGACAAAGTGGCTGTTGTGCTCAAGCATCTCTGTGCCCAAGGGACTGCGCAAGGCGGGCGGAACGCCGGGCCTGCGGCGATCGGCGAACGGGAGCTGAGAGAGATTCATCTGCCTGGCGCCAGTGCTGGGGCAAAGGCGGGAGCAGCGGGCTTTATGGCTGCCTATAATGAAATCGACGGAATTCCCTGTCATGCCAATCATGCCCTATTAACAGGCATCATCCGGGAGGAATGGGGATTCGAAGGGATCGTCATGGCCGACGGCGTCGCCGTAGACAGGCTTATAGCGCTGACGGGGAGCCATGAGTCCGCTGCCGCCCTCGCATTGTCTGCAGGCGTTGATCTGAGCTTATGGGACACTGCGTTTTCCACTCTGGAAAAGGCGGTGAGCCAGGGGTTGATCTCTGAGCAAATCATCGATCGTGCAGTTAGCCGGGTACTTCGCCTCAAGTTCCGGCTCGGACTGTTTGACCGCCCATATGCAGATGAGACCCGGGCCATTTCGGCTGTAGGCGCGCCGGCAGCGCGGGAAACCAATCTTCAGCTGGCAAGGGAGTCCATCGTCCTGCTTAAAAATACGAATCAGCTGCTGCCGCTGGACATTCCGAAAGGGGAGAAGCGGAAAATCGCAGTCATCGGTCCAAACGCCGATCGCTTGTACAACCAATTGGGCGATTATACGAGCGTGCAGCGGGAAGGGAAAGGGACGACCGTTCTACAAGGCATTCGAACGTGCGCACCGGAAGGGACCGAAGTGGTCTTTGCGCTTGGCTGTGGAATCCGGGACGGGTCAACAGCAGGCTTTAAGGAAGCTGTCACCGCCGCCCGGGAGGCGGATGTGGCCGTGTTGGTGCTCGGTGGAAGCAGCGCCCGTCAGTTTAACGGGGCCTTTGACAGCAATGGTGAAGCCATCGTGGGAGAAGGAAGTCCCTCCGAAATGGACTGCGGCGAAGGCGTTGATTTGGCCAGTCTTTCTCTTGGTGGTGTTCAGGAACAGTTGGTTGAGCGTATCGCCGCCACGGGCGTACCGATCGTTGCCGTCATGATTCAAGGCCGCCCTCATGCATTAACCGGTATTGAGGCGCACTGCGATGCGATATTATGCGGGTGGTATCCTGGAACGGAAGGGGGACAGGCTATTGCGGAGAATCTGTTCGGGAAGGTGAATCCAAGCGGAAAACTGCCGGTTTCGATGCCCCGTTCCGCGGCACAGCTGCCCGTTTACTATAATCAGAAGGACCCGGGAAGACCTCGTCATTACGTTGATATGCCTTCATCTCCTCTATATCCTTTCGGTTATGGGCTTAGCTACACGAATTTTGAATACGGGGATGTTTCCCTTTCAACTGATCGGATCAAAGTGAGCGAGTTGGAAGCTGGAGAACAGGTGACCGTAACGGTCGGGATTGTTAATGCCGGTCCGCTCAGCGGCGCCGAAACGGTCCAATTATATATTCGGGTGCGGGAATCTGGAATTAGCCGGAGGATCGCCGAACTTAAGGGATTCCGGAAGATCGAATTGGCGTCAGGGGAACAGCAGAGCGTTGTCTTCAAACTTGGCCACGAGGAGCTGGCTTTTTGGAATCAGGACATGCAGTTTAAGGCACAGTCCTGCCGGGTGCGGATCATGGTTGGGGGAAGTTCCGTGGATACAGCCGGAACGGAATTATTGATCGTTCCTTAAAAAACCAATTCGTTGTTTTCAAAATGACTGACATAGATAAAACCCGCCTTCCAGGAGGCGGGTTTTTATGCTGTATTGATTGGATACGTACCATCTCAGATCCGCTTATTTACGCAGCGCTTCCGGATCGATCGGTGGGACGAGGCCTTCGCCGGCCGCCCGGGTCAGCAGCGAAGTGATCGCGGCGTATCCGTCGTCCCCGAGGTTACGAGTAAAGTCGTTGACATACAGGTCAATATGCTGCTGGGCAACGTCAGGATCCAGCTCCTGGGCATGGCTCAGCACGTATTCGCGGGAAGCTTCGGGATGGGCCCAGGCGTATTCGACGGACTGACGGATCCAGTCTTCGATCGCGTCCAAGTCGAGGGACCGCTTGGCAATGATCGCGCCGAGCGGAATCGGCAGGCCGGTATCGCTTTCCCACCAGCTTCCAAGATCCGTCATCAAGGATAATCCGTAGGACGGATACGTGAATCTAGCTTCGTGAATGACCAGTCCTGCGTCAATCAAGCCGTCGCGGACGGCAGGCATGATTTGGTCGAACGGCATGACCACGATTTCGCCAATCCCGCCGGGTACGTTCTGGGCGGCCCACAGGCGGAAGAGCAGGTAGGCCGTCGATTTTTCGCTCGGGACGGCAACCCGGCGTCCGCTAAGTTCCGAAGGGTCGGCTTGGCCGCCTTTGGTCAGTACAAGCGGTCCGCATCCGCGGCCCAAGGCTCCGCCGCATGGAATGAGGGCGTATTCGTCCAGAACCCATGGCAGGGCGGCATAAGAAATTTTAAGCACGTCCAGGTCGCTGCCCGGGTTCGATGCCAGGTTATTCGTAATATCAATATCCGCATAGGTGACTTCCAGCTCCGGTGCGGCGGGAATGAGGCCGTGCGCCGCAGCATGGAAGACAAAAGTGTCGTTGGGACAAGGGGAAAATGCAATTTTCATCGTTTTAATACCTCCACTAAGATTGAGCTTGCTGCTTCAAGTGCTTCGAAAGCTTCTTTCATCCGCCAGGCGGAACGGTCCCGGGGACCGATGGCATTCGATATCGTACGGATTTCCAGGCAGGGGAGTCCGAACAGACGGGCTGCTTCAGCCACGCCGAAGCCTTCCATCGCTTCCGCGGCAGCGTCCTCGTACCGCTGCCTTAACGCGGCGGCGGTTTGCGCCGAGCCGGTCCCGGTCGTGACCGTCAGGACGGCATCGCTGCGAACCGCCAGTCCGGCGGTAGCCATGGCTTCCTCGAGGCGGCGTACGAGCGGAAGATCCGGCTCGAGGCGGGATGAGCCAAACCCAAGCTCGTCCACGCTGAGAAAGCCGTCCGGCGTCTCCGCGCCAAGATCAGCCGCGATCAGCTGATCGGCAATGACGATCGAGCCGATGCCGGCCCGATCCGTAAATCCGCCGCCGATGCCGGCGCTGATGACCAGGCCATATTCGTTACCGGCCAGAACGCGAGCCGTACGGGCGGCGGCGGAGGCCGGTCCGACGCCGGCCAGCTCGACGTCGATAAAATCCGGGCTGCCGAGTCCGCGAAGAACCGCCTCCCGCTCGGCCTCGACGGCCGTCATAATCAGCACCCGGGAGTGATTGGTTGTTGGTAAATTCATGTGCGTACCTTCTTATCGTATAGTTTAAAGGCCGTATATGCAGCTTCAATATATAACCTTATCCTGATCGGAGCCGTGTGTAAAGTGCAGGCGGTCGTGAAGACGGATCGCCGTGTGTTGATAACGAAGAATACCCCTGGGCCAATTTTGGCCGCAGGGGTATGATATACCATATTTTCATTCGATGTTATAGGTGTTGGCATGCTTAATGCTGACTTTAACCTTCACATCATCAATCTTTATTCTGGACAGGACCGGACCCCGGGAGACGGTTTGTTTCCAAAGGTCATGGTGATGACGGTATAACCATTCCTCGAACCCGAACAAGTCGATATGATTACTCTTTGCGTCGTTAAATTCCTTCATGATGTCCTTTTTCAGGATCGACTGGGCCTGTTGTTCCATCATATGATCCGTCGCGTCGGTATGCGTCTCTAATACCGTGGCATAAACCGTAAGGTTGATATTCAAGTTTATGCTGTCTGACGTATCCGGATTTAACGAGATTTTCGTAGTTGGCGACGTCAAATTCAACGTGTTGTTCCGGCCATTCTTCTCAGGCAGGCTGAGTGGATACCTCGGCATATAGCTGTACTGGATCAGTCTGGCGCCCATCATGTCCTCCTCCGCGACCCATCCCTCGTTTGCTCCTTTGTTGATGACGTACACGCCGGTGAGCTCCATCATGGATGGGGTTTTGTCCTTTTGGTTGGCCACCCATTTCCGGTCCGTTACAGACAGCACGGGCAGCAGCACGCTGGTTGCGGGCTCCCGGATGCTGTTGACTAATTTTTTCAGCTGAATCGGCATCACCGAGGATCGCTGCTTATAGGTCTCCTTCGGCTCGAACATTTCCAGCAGCAAAGGAGACTGATTCAGCGTCGTATCCGCCATGAATATCGACGTGATCGGTTTTTCGGTTCCGTACACCCAGGATGTATACCGCAGCTCTCTGGAACGCAGCAGGCTGTCGAAAATATCTTCCAGCTTCCCTAGCGCGGATTTTGTGATGACGATCGCTTTAACGTGCGTCCATAGCGTATGATGCTGGGCGGACCTGTAGATATCGTTGATGGCCAATAACACGGTGGGACCTTTGCCGATCCCGATCCAGGTGGATGCAGGCTTGGTTTCCCCGCTGCCTTCTTTGGTACCAACGGCGGAGAAATCGGTTAGCTTGACGTATACGACATAATGGTCCTTCTCGTAATCGATGCCGAGCGCCGTCACGATATTCATATCTTGTACCGCCTTCAAGTCCCAGCAGCCGGTCAACAGCAGGGAACAGAACAGAATAACGATGATGGCTTTCATCCGTTAATCTCCCTTGCGGGTATCGTCCTGCGTCCGCAGTGCCCGCGGACGGTATTTGAACAGCTTGACCGGCTTTCGGAACAGCCCTTCCCAGAAATCCCTGGCGATATAGGGGGAAGCGGGAGCCAGATAGGAGACCCCGTAGCTTTCCAGCGTGGCCAGGTGAAGCAGGACGGAGAACATCGCGATAAAAAACCCGAACATGCCGAGGGAAGAAGATAGGAGAAGCACGTACAGCCTAATAATTGCCGTCGTTCCCGATAGAATTTGATTGACCAGCGTATAGGTGGCGATAATTGTCACGGCCACCGACACAACCATCGTGGGAGACGTAATTCCTGCCCGGATCGCGGCATCACCGACAATGAGTCCTCCGACAACTGTAACGGTCTGGCCGACTGGCTTGGGGAGGCGAGTGCCCGCTTCATGAAATACCTGGAACAGGAACAGGATCAGAAAGGCTTCCAGCGGAATCGAGAACGGAAGTCCGATTCGGGAATTCATAATGGTTGCCAGCAGTGGAGTCGGAACCTGCTCGAGGTTGAAGGTGGTCAGCGCCACGTAAAACCCAGGCAGGAACAGAGCGATGAAGAGGCCCGAAATCCGCAAAAACCTTTGCACCGAGACGATGTGAAAGGGCATGTTGGAGTCTTCCGGCGATTTGATCAGGCTGAAGAGTGTGATGGGTGCGATAATTCCCATCGGGGACCCGTCGAACATAATCACGAACCGGCCGGCCAGGAGGCTGGAAGCGACATAATCGGGCCGGCCGACATAATCGGTAAGCGGAAATATGCTTTTAAGAGGCCCTTGAACGAGGTCTTCGATTTGTGTGGTGCCTATGATCGCGTCCCCGTTGAAATTTTGGATCTTCTTCTTGATTTCGTCAACGATTTCCGGGTTAATGATATCCCGGATGTACATCAGCGCGATTTGGGTGTGGCCCCGCTCGGAGAGCACGAATTTTTCCACGCAAAACGACTGCGTCCGAAGCCGATTGCGAACGAGCGCCAGGTTCATGCTTAAGTTCTCGGTAAATCCGTCCTGGGGCCCCTTGATGGAAGACTCCGTGGATGACTCCTCCGGTGACCGCGATGGCTTGCTGCTGACATTCAACTGGTAAAAGGCGTTCATGTGCTGGAAGTACAGGATCAGCATTCCCTGAAACACCTGGGTATCGAGCTCGTACAGTATATTTTGGGTTTTCATTTCCTGTAGAGGCAGCGTTTGATAAGCTTGGATGGCGTCTTTGCTAACGAATCCCGTTTCTTTGTACATCTGTTCCAGCCTTGGAAGGACAAACTGGTTGATTTGCATCGCGTCCGTCATTCCTTCACAATAGATCAGGAGAATGGACTGCTTCAAATCCCCTTCCCCCACCACAAAGGGATGAAGGACGACGTCGCCGCATTGTTCGTAATACTTTTGAAGGAACGGGATATCGATGTCTTCCCGTCTGGCCTGAGGCTGCTCTGTGCTAGATGTCATGGTGTTCTCGTCCTTTCTTTCGGGAGGATATGAGAGCCAAACCAAACAAGACGAGGGCCAAGGCTCCCAAAAAGACGGCAGAAATCGGGAAATACAAGTTTTTTAGAAATCTTATGAAATTAATATCGTTTGGCCCGAATAGGCAGATGAGCAGAATCAGGCCAGAAGCCGCAACGTACGATACAATTCGCAGTATCTTTTGCTTAATATTCCAAATATCAACCATAAAATACAGGGCGAGAGCAATTCGAATAAAGGCCCCCGACAGCCATTGATATATAGAGAAGAAATCCGTTTGAGCGATATATCTCCCGATCGTGGCCACGCGCCACTCCTCATACGCCGGATACATTTGCCTGGACGCCTCATACGGATCAAAAATCGTGATGGCTCCGATCAGCGGCCCCATGGTCAGCCCGATCAGGGCCAGGGCCAGAACGTATAACTGCCAGGCCTTTGCAGGCTTCGCCAATTTGGGCTGGATGAACAGGTACATGATGATTTCAAAGGGGCCCGCACATGAATTGGGCAAACCGTGAAATACGGGCTCCCAGCCATGGGACAGCATAGGCAGAAGCTGGCTGTAATCCTTGGTTTGAAAATTGACCGTCATGATAAAAAATCCCAGAAGAACGACGAACGGCAGGAGAAGGCCGGCGGAAACGGCAATGGGCTTAAATCCCTTGATTGCCGCATATAGGCATAGAAGCAGCAGGACAATGGTGGTTACGGATACCGGCGTTTCGGTCAAAAAGGTGATTTTGGCCCAAGTGGTCGTATCAAACAACGTGTAGAAGCAAAGCATGTATAAAAATAAGGTCATAACGATGCGCAGAAGAACAGCGGAACCCAGGCCATACTCCTGGCTCAGCCATTCGTGAATGGAGCGGTCCCCCATTCGTTTGGCCACAAAATAAGTCATTCCAGTCACTGCTAACAGCGGCAGGGTGGACAAGGCGACCGAAATCCACGCATCCCGGCCTGAGCTTTGCAGCAGAAACGGAATGATAAACACATGGTTCATCATCCCGATGGACAGCAGGATCATCATGAAGCCTTGCGACAAGCGGGCTTTAAGTACTTTCATACAGTTACCTCCGGTTTATGGCTTCATTCTAGATCCATTATTAACCGGGTTCTTCCCGCCAATACTTTCTTCCGTAAAATGACACGTGGCGCGAAGGGTGACGATATATTAGAATAGATAGGTCTGTATCTTTTAGGAAGGTTTCCTTTGAGGCGCTTTATTTCCCGATGCACAGGGAACGTGCGAAGACAAGAAAGTTGAAAGCGAGAATTTGCCATGATGATTAATAACCGGATGACATTTGAAAACTTATGCTTGCGGAATGAACCGCTTGCGAACCACTCGTCTTATCAGATCGGCGGGGAAGCAAATTTCTTCGCCATGCCCGAAACGGCTGAGGAGCTGATCACGCTGCTGCAGGGATGCAGAACCCACGGGCTGGACTATTTTTTCTGCGGGATGGGGTCCAATTTGCTGTTTCCCGACACTCCGCGCAAAGATACGCTGTACATTTCCCTGAAAAGATTCGTTTATTGGGACATCACGCCAACCAAATGGTTTATTTCCTCGGGGACGCCGATGTCCATGCTGTCGATCGCAGGCTTGATGTATAACATCCCGGGTTACGAGTTTACCTACTTGCTGCCGGGCGGCCTAGGGGCCGGCATTTACATGAACGCCAAGTACAACCACCGGCAGATCAGCGACATTATCAAAACGGTGTATTATGTGGACTTGGAGGATCAATCCCTGTCCGTTCAATCGATTGATGTCAGCCAGTGCAAATATGGCTATAAGCAGTCCATATTCCAGATGAATCCGTGGCTCATTTTGGGTGCGGATATGCTGGCCGTACCGGAGCAATTGGATCCGCAGCAGGCAAACCGCCTGCTGAGCCGCTGGAAGGACAAAGAGGGGATGTCGTCCCTGTCTTCGTTCTATTCGTATATGGCTGAAGAGGCGAAGGCGCTCCAAAGCCGGGGAATCCATCTGCCCGCCCCGATGACCCAGATTGAGGAATACCGGAACGGCAAGCGCCATTTCGAGTATCCTTCCTGCGGATCCGTCTTTAAAAACAATTACGATTACGGCGTTCCCGTCGGTGCTTTGGTCGACCGGCTTGAATTGAAAGGGAAGGCATACGGCGGCGCCATGATTTCCCCTTTCCACGGGAACATGATCATCAACACGGACCATGCGACCGCCGAGCACATTAAATATTTGATGGATGTGATTATGGAGGGTGTCGACAAGGCATTCGGCTTCGTTCCTGAACCCGAGGTCGTCGTCGTGGAGTAGTCTGTTTCAAATCCGAATATGTGAACATTATGTGACCGTAACCCGCCTTCACCCGCGATTGGCGGGTTATTTGTATCACGTTCGTGACCGGGGTGACAATCAAGTTAAAAATCTTTAAATTAAGGTATTGTAATTGGACGAGCGTGTATGTATACTAAAAAAGTAAGTAAGTAACAAAAAGGAGGAAGATATAAAAATGTCTAAACAGTTTATTGATGCACTCAAGAACAGACGTTCCATATATGGAATCAGCAAGGAGCAGGTGATCTCCGACGAGAAAATTCAGGAGATCGTCAACGACGCGGTGAAATACACGCCGTCTTCTTTCAACTCGCAAAGCACACGCGTTGTCGTTCTGCTTGGCGAGCAGCATGACAAGCTGTGGAATGTAACGGAGAACGTGCTGAAAGCCGTTGTTCCGGCTGACAGCTTTGCACCGACTGCTGAGAAAATGGCTGCTTTCCGCGCCGGATACGGCACGATCCTGTTCTTCGAAGATTATGAAGTCATTGAAGGACTGCAAGCAAGCTTCCCTTCTTATGCAGACAACTTCCCAGTATGGTCCCACCATACTTCGGCGATGCACCAATTGGTCATCTGGACCGCGCTTGAAGCCGAAGGCCTTGGCGCCAGCCTGCAGCACTACAACCCGCTGATCGACCAGAAGGTTGCCGCAGAGTGGAACATTCCTGCGAGCTGGAAACTGATCGCCCAAATGCCTTTCGGCAAACCGACAGTTCAGCCAGGCGAGAAAGAATTCAAGCCGCTTGAAGACCGCGTTAAAGTATTCAAATAAGCAGTACGGAATTTTTATACTTAATCAAAGAGAAGCACCTCACGTATTATGCGCGGGGTGCTTTTTTGCGTGCCATGCTATTCTGCAGCCGATTTGGAGCGTCCGCCGCCAAGCGTGCGAATCTGCTCCTCCATAATGCCGCTGACCTTGGCTGCAAAGTCAATGAGCAGCTCGATCTGCTCCGCCGTATAGGACGAGCCGAGCCGGACCACGGAATCGTGCAGCGGCTTGAAGGTCTCGCGAACTTCGTCCCTGGCAAAATAGTCGGGGACGATTATGACCCGGCGTCTGTCGGACGGGTCCTGCTCTCTCCGCACGAAACCCGCTTTCTCCAGACGGTCGATCAGGGCGGTGACGGTGCCGGTGGAGAGACCGGTAATTTTGGAGAGCTCGCCGGCCGTAATCGGACCGGTTTCCCACAATATATCTACGGATTTCAAATCGGTGTTGGATAAACCGAGGGAACTGGCGACATGCTGTTGGTACAGGACGGTCCTGGTTCCCAGCTTTCTCATTTGCGAAGCCAACCGTTCTTCAGGTGATGTGTTGCCCTCAGCATTTTGACTTGACAAAAGCAAGACCTCCTCTTAGAATCTGAATATCTTGATGATCGAGATACTTGAATTCCGAGATAATGACTTGGTTTCATTTTATCGGAAGGGACAATACATTGTAAAGGAGATAACCAATGGAAGCGACGAAAAGCAACATTAAAATGGTCGTAGCAGGGCTGCTGCTGGCCATTTTTATGTCTGCCATTGACAATACCATTGTCGCCACGGCCATGGGTACGATCGTATCCGATCTTGGGGGACTGGACAAATTCGTCTGGGTCACCTCGGCATACATGGTGACGACGATGGCCGGCATGCCGATCTTCGGTAAACTGTCGGACATGTACGGGAGGAAGCGTTTTTTCATTTTCGGCTTAACTGTGTTTTTGCTGGGGTCCGCGCTGTGCGGTCTGGCTCAGACGATTGAACAGCTGAGCTTGTACCGGGCGATTCAGGGGATCGGGGGAGGAGCGCTCCTGCCGATTGCGTTTACGATTATTTTCGACATTTTTCCGCCGGAGAACCGGGGCAAAATGACCGGTCTTCTCGGAGCGGTGTTCGGATCGGCCAGCGTGGTGGGACCGCTGCTCGGCGCGTATATCACCGAATATGCCGGCTGGGAGTGGGTATTCTACATCAACGTGCCTATCGGCATCGTGTCTCTGATTTTCATTTTGCGCAGTTACAAAGAGTCCCCATCCCATAACAAGCAAAAAATCGACTGGTGGGGCGCATCGACGCTCGTTATCGCCGTCATCAGCCTGATGTTCGCACTGGAGCTTGGCGGCAAGGAGTACGCGTGGGACTCCGCACCGATTATTGCTCTGTTTGCCAGCTTTGCGGTATTCTTCATCATCTTCTTCTTCGTGGAGCTGAAAGCGAAGGAGCCGATATTGCCGTTTTTCCTGTTTAAACGCCGGCTGTTTGCGACATCGCAGCTACTCGCGTTTTTGTACGGCGGAACCTTTATCATCATGACGGTATATATCCCGATCTTTGTGCAGGCGGTGTATGGCGGCTCGGCTACGAACGCCGGATTGATCCTGACGCCGATGATGCTGGGATCGGTGGCCGGGAGCGCCATCGGCGGGATATTCTCCACCAAGACAAGCTACCGGAACCTTATGATCATGTCGGTCATTTTCTATTTGGGAGGCATGTATCTGCTCAGCACGCTGACCCCCGATACCGCCCGGATTTATCTGACGATCTTCATGATCATCGTCGGCTTCGGCATGGGCTTCTCGTTCTCGCTGCTGCCGACGGCATCCCAGCATAACCTGGAGCCTCGCTTCCGCGGTACCGCAAACTCGACCAACCAGTTTTTGCGGTCGCTCGGCATGACGATGGGGATCACGATTTTCGGCACCATCCAGAACAATTTGTTCACGAACCGGCTTGCTGAAAATTTCAAGGGCATGGGCGGCGGGGCCAATTCGGCCATGGCCAACGTCGGCAGTCCGCAGGAAATTTTCCAATCGGCCAACCGCGCCAAAATTCCGGCTGAAGTGCTCAACAACATCGTGGACGCCATGTCCCATTCCATTTCCCGCGTATTTCTGTTTGCGCTGATTCCGATCGCTATCGCCGCGGTCGTGGTGGCCAGCATGGGAAATGCCAGAGTCACCGTCGGCAAGGAACAAAAGGCCGCTTCGGCAAAACAGCAGAAGACGGTATAAACCGGTTGAAAAATGCAAGGGCTGCCCGTTCCCACGGGCAGCCCTTGCTGATTGAAGGCAAACTTTTTAATAACAACACGAATGTGGACACTATTTTTAAATTGGACAAGCGCGATATATTTATCTAGTATGCACAGGCAAAAAAACGCTAAATGTCGTACCTTGACCGGGTTCACTCACAACGCGGATAAAACCGCCGTGGGCCCGGACTAAATGATGAGCAATCGATAATCCGAGGCCCGTTCCGCCTGTGTGCCGCGAACGGGCCTTTTCCACACGATAAAAACGATCGAACAGGTGAGCCAATTCATCGGCTGGAATACCGATACCGGAGTCTATCACCGAGACGCATACATGAAGTGCATTCTGATCCCAAACTTGATCTTCAATGACAACCGAAACCTTTCCGCCTTCCGATGTGTAACGAACTGCATTCGTCAACAAATTGATGAACACCTGCGTCATTCGTCTCGCGTCTGCCATCACCGTTACCGGCCTTGTGTTTGAAGAGAAGCACATTTCCAGCCCGTTCTCCTCAGCCTCCACGTTCATATCGTCCACGATTTGTTCAAGTCTTGCCGAGAGATCGAGCGGTTTGCAGTCCAGCGCCAATCGGCCCGCCTCAGCCAGCGACAAGACATGAAGATCTTCCACAAGCAGTCCTAAGCGGATCACTTCGTCATGGAGTCTAAGCAGCATTTCCAGGGGGACGGATTGACCGGCCTGCTGAGCGTTTTCTAGTTTGAGCTGCATGATCGACAGCGGGGTCCGCAGCTCATGAGCGACATCCGCTACTAACCGCCTGCGGGCGTCCTCGGCTTCCCGGAGACGGAGCGTCATGTCATTGAATGTCCGGATGACTTTGCCGTATTCGTCCTTTGATTTTACAGGAACGTTCACGTCCAGATCTCCCTGCGCAACGCGTTCGATAGCAGTAACAAGCTTTCGAAGCGGGATCGTGAGCAACCCCGAAATCCATAAACTGGCGAACAGCCCGGTTGCGATGAAAAAGAACCAATTCCCAAGCTCGAATTTCCGCATTTTTCCTGAAACGTAAGTCTTCAAGTGCTCAATTTGTTCCCCGGCTGATTGGTTCAAATAAGCTGTACTGATTTCTTCCTTGCGATATTGATCGAACAACGACTCCATATAAGCCTGCTTGGTAACGGCATGAACACCTCCGATAATAAAAACGAGCAGTCCCATGCATACAAATATTTTTTGGCGAACCGTGAGCCTCATGATTGTTCACCGAATCGGTAACCGAAACCGTAGACCGTTTGAATATAACGAGGATTGGCCGAATCGTCTCCCAGCTTGCGGCGAAGATTCCGGATGTGGGAATCCATCGTTCGCTCGTATCCCATATATTCATCCGCGAGGGCGGCTTTTAACAATTGCAGGCGGCTGAAAACCATTCCGGGACGCGCAGCCAATGTGAGCAAAATTTTGAATTCGGTCGGTGTCAGTTGGATCTCCTGGCCATCCTTGAATACCTGACATTTGGTCTCGGAAATGGTCAGGTTGTCTCTTTCAAGCAGTATTGGCTTGTCTTCAGGTCCACGCAAGCGGCGAAGCAATGCCCGGATACGTGAAGACAGCTCGCGCAAGCTGAACGGTTTCGTCAAATAATCGTCCGCACCGATTTCAAGACCGACGATTTTATCCGTTTCATCCGAACGGGCTGTGACCATAATAATGCCGCAATTCGAGGTTTGTCTGATTTCACGGCACACGTCGATGCCGCTTTTCTCCGGAAGCATCCAATCAAGTACAATGAGATCTGGCCGTTCAGACCGGGCAATCATGAGCGCTTCTTTCCCGGTACGGGCGGCCAATACTCGAAACCCCTCACGATGCAAATAGGTCTGCATCTCCTCAAGCATGCCCGGTTCGTCCTCCACAAGCAACAACTTCGGTTCCATTCGAATCCCATCTTTCCAGTTTAGTCGGCTTCCAGTGCGGGAGCTCCATCACTTACCCCAAATTATACTGTGTTTTAACATGATCATGAATAAATCCATACAAAAGGAGGCGAATCTGCATAAGTTCTCGACATTTATTGTTTACACTGACTGTGCAATGAGAGCGATAGTCGCATAAACCAAAAATCTTAGATTAACGAAGGCGAGGATTCAAAGATGAGCAATCTACCCGTAAACCGCAGTGAACCTGAAGCCCTGGATCGTACGGTGGAAGCAGCCGATCTGTCACCGCTCGCAGTTAGAACGCGTGTCGTGTACAAGGCAGTGGTGAGGAACGAATCAAAAACAAAAAGGAGCTTTGGCATGAAAATAAAGATGGTGATGTTCGCTATATTTTGTGTTTTTCTACTTGTTCCGTCATTTGCTTCCGCTGCAGCGGCCAATGGTAATGTCGGATACGGAGAAGCTACCCCTGGGCGAATCTGGGCTTCGTTAGATGCGGTGTTGGGCTTGATCGGCGCGATCCTCGGCGGGCTTTCTTTGGCTCGCTCCGCAGGCCGATTCGGTAAGGGCAGTGGAAGGCGAGGGGCCATCGTGTCCGCGGTGGTGGGGCTGATTGTTATAGCCTACGCCCTGCTGCATTTGACCATTTTTACCGGAGATTTCGGAACCGGCAGCGGGCGAGCCGGAGCCATCATTGCCATTGTAGTGGGGCTGGTCAGCATCGTCCTTGCCGGGTTGACTTTGGCTAGAACCCACCATTCGGGCTGATGCGTAATCGTTAATTACCTGATTTCGGCCGACCTGGACCGCTGCAAGCGGTCCAACAAAAGAAATGCAATAACGAAAAAAATGCTCTCCTTATCGTATAAGGGAGCATTTTTATTAGCGAATCTTTAAACAATTGTATTCAACATCTGAGATGCTGTGTGATGAACAGTGCAGCACGGTCTAGGGCTTGATCGGCTTCATCAAGCATACCTGTGAACGCCTGGAACACATGCGGGACGTCGGCGGTAACGTCGAGGATGACATCAACGCCTGCTGCACGTGCACGATCGGCTAACTGCGTGGAATCGTCAAGAAGCAGCTCGTTGGTTCCGACCTGCAGCAGGATTGGGGGGAATCCGGTAAGATCGGCGAACCTGGCGGGGCTTACGAGTTCATGATTCGGATCCTGTCCTGCGAGGTACATCTCATCCGTCCATGCAAAGCCCTTACGGGTGAAGAACGGATCGAGCCCCATTTTGCTATCCATACTTGCCCCGGAATGCGTCTTATCGAGCCCCGGCGAGAACGTCACTACCGCTGCTGGCATCGGCAGGCCTGCGTCCCGTGCCATCAGGCAAGTCGAGACAGCAATACCGCCGCCGGCGGAGTCGCCGGCAAACGCAATAGACGACGCCTGGGCTCCATTGTCCAGAAGCTCACGATAGGCTGCGAGAGCATCCTCAAGAGCCGCAGGGAACGGATGCTCCGGGGCGAGGCGATAATCGAGTGAGACGGACCGGATACCGGTCTTGTCGACCAGGTTCGCGGTAAGGGACATAGCCGTGTAGGGGGAGCCCATAATATACGAGCCGCCATGGAAATAAAGAATGATTCCTGGGCGGGTATCCTGTGCAGGGTCAACGATCACACCGGGTCGATTACCAATGGTCGTCGGCGTGGTCCGCACGCCCGCAGGTACTAACATAGCTGCCATCATGGCAGCGAAGTTCGCGCGCATCTCCTCGACGGTTTGCTGCTTGGCGGGCTTAGGACGCCGCAGCATTTCATCCAATTTCTTACGTTGTTCTCTAGACATATGAAATAATCTCCTTCTCTTTTTTTATATCGCTTTCTACCGTAAATCTCTCCCAACGGTCCGGCGTATTCATAGTGTATAATATGAATGTGACAGAACTTGTCACTATAATCTTTTGGGGGTAAATATTATGGGGAAGTCGAGGCGGCTGATTGAATTGATGATGGCGGTAAATCGAAAGCGGAAATTCACCGTCAAAGAGCTTGCCGAAGAATTTGGTGTGTCTACCCGAACCATGCTGCGCGATTTGCAGGAGCTGAGTGGTATGGGAGTGCCTTTATACTCTCAAGTTGGTGCAGGAGGCGGATACCATGTTCTGACGGAGCGAAGCCTCCCACCGATCTCATTTACGGAAAATGAGGCATTCTCCATGTTTTTTGCTTCCCATGCCCTTCGACACTTCAGCTCGCTGCCATTCGAGGCATCTGCAAAATCCGCACTTCGAAAATTTTACAGGTATTTACCGGAAGATGTGAAAAGTCAGATCGACGAGATGCGAAACCGAATTGACTTCTTTACGCATACACGCTCGGAGCGTGCTGACTACCTTGAGTTATTGCTCCAAGCGTCCATTAGAAGGTTGCCCGTAACAATCAATTATGGAATTCGAAAGAATGGTACCAATGAAAGAACGATTCAACCCATCGGTATATATGCCCATGAGGGATATTGGTTTTGCCCAGCTTACTGCTATTTTCGAAAAGCTTTCCGATTATTCCGGGTAGATCGGATAGGGTCAGCCGTCTTAGCGGATGCCGAAGCGTCAACACCTACAGTGGATGTTTCAGAGGTGGATTTAACGAACTGGGGGCCTCATTTCTACAGCACACGGGAAAGCGTAGATGTTAAAGTGAAACTAACGGCAAAAGGGATTGAGTTATTCCGAGAAAAGAGCTGGATTTTCCCTTGGGGAGAAGTACATCGTTCCAAGGACGGCACAGGCACACTAGAAATGGGTATCTTCCCGTCCGAAATACCATTCTTTGCTGATTATTTTTTTTCGTTCGGTGCTGAAGCGGTCGTGCTCCAACCGGAAGAGCTAAGAGAAGCTGTCAGAACAAAGCTGGTCCGTGCTCTCGAAGAGTATAAAGTTTAAAAACTGCTAGTCTCCCGATTTCAAGTTTATTGGGGTGGATGTAGATTTCTTTCTCGAGTTAGTTGCGGAGAACAAGTGTCCTATGCAAAAGTAACTTGATACCTTCACGGCCGTCCAGCTATTTGGACGGTTTTTTGTGCTTTCGCTAAAGTGTAATTTTTAACTTTTAACTGGCAGAAAAATGACAGATTTTAATCGGCATAGTAGAATAATAGAGAAATCATGTTTATCAGTAATGAACGGTGTAAAATTATGTCGAGAGAGGGATTTGACCATGTCGGATCAGCATTTGAAACCGGATTCGCAAGAGAGCCAGGTTCAGTCCAAGGAACTGCTCGATGCGCTGATGGCTTTTAAAAAGGGAGATTTTACATACCGCATGCCATACGATCAGACAGGCATCGCCGGAAAAATCGCAGACACCTTTAATGAGATCATGGAAATGCAGGAGAGCCTTGTGTCCGAAATCGATACCGTTGCCAGGGTTGTCGGTAAAGAGGGCAAGCTGTCGCGCAGGTTTTCCCATAAAAATACCGGAGGGTCTTGGGAGGCGGCCGTAGAATCGTTAAACGGTCTTGTCAGTGACCTGATCCAGCCGACCAGCGAGATGGTGCGCGTGATCAACGCGGTTGCCCAGGGCGATTTGCGGCAAAAGGTGGATCTGGAGTTTGAAGGGCGGCCGCTGACCGGCGAATTCAAAAAATCCGCCAACAACATCAACAAGATGGTCAACCAGCTGAGCAAGTTTGCTTCCGAAGTGACCCGCGTAGCCAAAGAGGTGGGGACCGAAGGCATTTTGGGCGGTCAAGCCGATGTTGAAGGCGTCTCGGGGACATGGAAGGATCTGACCGACAGCGTGAACGGCATGGCGGCTAATCTGACGAGCCAGGTCCGCAGCATCGCCGAAGTGACGACGGCAGTGGCCAAGGGCGATCTCACCAAGCAGATCACGGTCAATGCCAGCGGCGAAATTTTGGAATTGAAAAATACGATTAATACGATGGTGGAACAGCTGTCGACCTTTGCGTCCGAGGTCACCCGAATGGCCCGCGAGGTCGGCACGGAAGGAAAGCTCGGCGGGCAGGCGAACGTCAAGGGTGTGTCCGGCACGTGGAGAGATTTGACGGAGAGCGTCAACGACATGGCCACGAATTTGACGGATCAGGTCCGCAATATTGCGGTCGTTACGACGGCTGTTGCCAACGGGGATTTATCGAAAAAAATTACTGCCAACGTTCAGGGTGAAATCCTGGAACTTAAAAATACGATCAACACGATGGTGGACCAGCTGTCCATGTTCGCTTCCGAAGTGACGAAGATCGCCCGCGAAGTCGGCACCGAGGGCATACTGGGCGGACAGGCGGAGGTCAGCGGCGTTGCGGGAACATGGCGTGATTTGACCGAAAGCGTCAACTCCATGGCCAGCAATCTGACCAACCAGGTACGCAACATCGCCGAAGTGACGACGGCGGTGGCGAAGGGCGACCTGTCCAAGCACATTACGGTTAACGCCAAGGGTGAAATTCTCGAGCTGAAAAATACGATCAACACGATGGTGGATCAGCTCAGCACGTTTGCGTCCGAAGTGACCCGCGTGGCCCGCGAGGTCGGAACGCTCGGCATGCTTGGCGGTCAGGCGCAGGTGAAGGGCGTGGCCGGCACGTGGCGCGATTTGACCGAGAACGTCAATTATATGGCCTCGAACCTGACGAACCAGGTGCGCAATATCGCCGTCGTGACGACGGCGGTAGCGAACGGGGACTTGTCGAAGAAGATCACCGCGGACGTGCAGGGCGAAATCCTTGAGCTGAAAAACACGATCAATACGATGGTGGATCAGCTCAGCACGTTTGCGTCCGAGGTCACCCGCGTCGCCCGCGAGGTCGGCACCGAAGGGAAGCTCGGCGGACAGGCCGAGGTCCGGGGCGTCGGCGGCACGTGGAAGGATTTGACCGAAGGCGTCAACAACATGGCCCGCAACCTGACGAACCAGGTGCGTAACATCGCCGAAGTGACGACGGCGGTAGCGAAGGGCGATTTGTCCAAGAAGATTACGGTCGACGTCAAGGGCGAACTGCTCGAGCTGAAAAACACGATGAACACGATGGTGGACCAGCTCAGCAATTTCGCGTCGGAAGTAACGCGGGTGGCCAGCGAGGTCGGAACAGAAGGCAAGCTCGGCGCCCAGGCGAACGTCAAGGATGTGTCGGGTACCTGGAAGGACCTGACCGATACGGTGAACAACATGACGCGCAACCTGACGATCCAGATGCGGAACATTGCTGGTGTGACCACAGCGGTCGCCAACGGAGATCTGTCCAAGAAAATTACGGTCGACGTCAGCGGCGAGCTGCTGGAGCTGAAAAATACAGTCAATACGATGGTCGACCAGCTGAATTCGTTTGCTTCCGAGGTCACGCGCGTCGCCCGCGAAGTCGGTACGGACGGCAAGCTGGGCGGACAGGCACAGGTGAGCGGGGTCGGCGGCATCTGGAAGGATTTGACCGACAACGTTAACATTATGGCGAACAATCTGACGGATCAGGTCCGCGGCATCGCCAAGGTCGTGACCGCCGTGGCGAACGGGAACCTGAAGCAGAAGCTGAACGTGGATGCGAAGGGCGAAATTGCCGAATTGGCCGATACGATCAACAATATGACCGAGACGCTGGATACGTTCGCCGATCAGGTCATTACCGTCGCCCGTGAGGTCGGCGCAGAAGGAAAGCTGGGCGGTCAGGCCAGCGTTCCGGGAGCCGCAGGCACCTGGCGGGATTTGACTGACAATGTCAACTATATGGCGAGCACGTTGACCACGCAGGTCCGTGCAATCACCAATGTGGCCACGGCGGTAGCCAAAGGGGATCTGTCCCGGACGATCGATGTCGCTGCGGCCGGCGAGGTTGCCGCGCTGAAGGACAATGTGAACGAAATGATCCGGAACTTGAAAGAGACGACCCGCATCAATACCGAGCAGGACTGGCTGAAGACCAATCTCGCCAAGTTTTCGAGATTGCTGCAGGGACAGCGCGACCTGTATGCCATCAGCCGCATGATCCTGTCGGAGCTGGCGCCGCTCGTGTCGATTCAGCACGGCGTCTTCTATATCAACGAGCCGGAGAACGACGAACCGGTGCTGACGCTGTTTGCCAGCTACGCCTACCAGAACCGGAAGCATCTGTCGAACCGCTTCCGTGCCGGCGAAGGGCTGGTCGGCCAGTGCCTCGTGGAGAAGCAGCGTATCCTGCTGACGAATGTGCCGCATGATTATGTCATGATATCTTCGGGACTCGGCGAAGCCGTGCCGCTCAATATCGTGCTGCTGCCGATTATATTCGAGGAGCATGTGCTTGGCGTGCTGGAGCTGGCGTCCTTCCGGGCGTTTACCGAGATCGATCTGGCTTTCCTGGATCAGCTGACCGAATCGATCGGCATCGTCGTGAACACGATGCAGGCCAACCGCCGGACGGAGGAGCTGCTCATGCAGTCGCAGTCCCTGACGGAGGAGCTGCAGAAGCAGCAGATGGAGCTTCAGCATACGAATGAGGAGCTGGAGGACAAGGCGAAGCTGCTCGTCCTGCAAAAGGCCGAGGTCGAGAGCAAAAACCAGGAGGTCGAGGTTGCGAAGCAGTTCCTCGAGGAGAAGGCGGAGCAGCTTGCGCTGACCTCACGCTACAAATCGGAGTTTTTGGCCAATATGTCGCATGAATTAAGAACGCCGCTCAATTCCCTCCTCCTTCTTGCCGAACAGCTTGCGGATAACCCGGATGAGAACTTGAGCGAACATCAGGTCAAATTCGCCAAAACGATCCAGGATTCTGGTCTGGAGCTGCTGAACCTGATCAATGAAATTTTGGATCTGTCCAAAATTGAATCGGGCACCGTAACGCCGGACTTCAGCGAAGTGTCCCTCAAAGCGCTGACGGACAGCCTTGAACGGTCGTTCCGCCCAATGGTGGATAACAGCCTGCTTGAGTTCAGCATCAAGGTGGATCCGAACGTTCCGGATACGGTGGTTACCGATCAGAAGCGGCTGCAGCAGGTGCTCAAAAACCTCCTGTCGAACGCTTTTAAGTTTACGGAGAAGGGTCAGGTTACTTTGGCCCTGCGGCAGGCCAGCGAAGGATGGAGCAAGGATAACGAATCGCTGAACCAAGCGCCGAACGTGCTGTGCTTCTCGGTCAGCGACACCGGAATCGGTATTCCGGAGGACAAGCAGCAGATCATTTTCGAGGCATTCCAGCAGGCGGACGGCAGCACGAACCGGGTGTATGGCGGCACGGGGCTCGGATTGGCCATTTCCCGCGAGATCGCCCAATTGCTTGGTGGGGAATTGACGCTTTACAGCGTCGTCGACAAAGGCAGCATTTTCAACCTCTACCTGCCGGTCGACACGGAAATGGGGCCGCTGGAGGAAACGCCGAAATACGTGCCGGAAATCATCGACGTCACGCCGCCGGAGCAGAAGCTGACCTTCAGCCGTAAGGCGGATGACGTGAACGACGACCGCGAACGGATCGAGCCGGGAGATCGCGTCTTTCTCATCATTGAAGACGACGTCAAGTTTAACGAAATCCTGCTGGAGCTGCTGCACCGGAAGAATATCAAGGCGGTCATCACGACAAAAGGATCCGGCGCACTCGAGCTGGCGAGAAAATACCAGCCTGAGGCGATTACGCTCGATCTGCGCCTCGGCGATATGGACGGCTGGATGGTCATTGAGCACTTGAAGAACGACTTGGCAACCCGGCATATTCCGGTCTGCGTCATCACCGTCGAAGAGGATGAAGTTGAACTGCTCCGCAAGGGAGTCTATGAGTATGTCTGCAAGCCGGTCACCAACGAAGACCTCGAGAAGGCGCTGGATCAGCTGAGCCGGTTTGCCGCTGAACATAGCCGCAGCCTGCTGCTGGCCGCAACGGAAGATGAGCGCTGCCAGGAATGGGCGGCTCTTCTGGGCAGCGAGGATGTGCGGATCGTCATGGCGCATACCGCCCGGGAAGCGCTCGAGACCTTGAAGAATGAGCATTTTGACTGCGTGCTCGCGGATAACGATTTGGAGGATATGAACGTTCTGCAGTTCGTCCGGGAAATGCAGAAAAATCCAAAGAACAAGCACATGCCATTGGTCTTGAACCGGAGCGTCAAATGGAACCATGACCAGGAGGAGGAACTGGAAGAGCTGACCAAATCCGCGGTCATCAAAGAGGTCAAGACGCCGGCCCAGATGATCGACGAGACGACCCTGTTCCTGCACCGCAAGCCGGATGACCTGCCAGACCAGGCGGGAGAGCTTGTGCGCAAGCTGTATCAATCCGACGAGATGATTCAGTATAAAAAGGTTCTGGTAGTGGACGACGACATCCGCAACATTTTTGCCTTGACTACCATCCTGGAGCGTCATCAGATGATGGTCGTTCCTGCCGAAAACGGACATGAGGCCATTCAAATCCTGGAGCAGACGCCGGATATCGAGATCGTGCTGATGGACATCATGATGCCGGTAATGGACGGCTACGAAACGACGCGGGCGATCCGCAGCAAGCCGCAGTTCAAAGATCTCCCGATCATTGCTCTGACCGCCAAGGCGATGAAAGGCGACCGGGAGGAATGCCTGGAAGCCGGAGCATCCGACTACATTACCAAGCCGGTGAACAGCGCGCAGCTGTTGTCGATGATCCGCAGCTGGCTCGGAACGACGGCACCTGAGGAGGATGCCGGGCCGGACCAGGAGGAGTAGAAGGAACTCGCGTGAAATTGACGCCTTTTTGATAGGGACACATACCCTCCCTTTCGGAACGTACAGAAACCCACAAGAGAGACACTTTGATGAAAAGTGTTCCTTTTGTGGGTTTTTTTGTATTCCATATCCATTCGGTCGCCGTATGGTTGAAATGACCTATGAATATGCAGGGTTGCCGGATTGTGCACCCATATTGGGGGTGCTACGATTATCAAAAAAAGTTGCATTATGGAAAAAAGGAGGATTCCCGATTGTCTTCTACAGAAACGGAAACGGGCAGGCTGCAGGCCATGAACCCTTTTGCAGAAATTGCCTTCCGCGAGCATCCTTTGGCCAAAGAGGGCATGGAAGAAATAAAGCCGAGAGTGTGGGAACGGAAGTTGTTCCGCAGCAGTGAGTCGGCTGCTGAGCCCTATGTGGTGAAGGGCTTTGACGAGCATTTGAAATGGTTTGAAGAGGAGCTGAACAGGCTTCGTATGCAATATCGCCCTTATTTACGAAGCCTGTCGCCGTCCTCTGTCTATATACGACCCAGCCAGGAGCTGACCCGCTTTGACTTTCGGTACGCCGATGAACGGCGCGGCGAATTTTCGCAGGTGCTGCTGGGGGAGGGAGAATGGGAGCATGTATCTATTCCTGATTTTCGCGGACCGACCAAGGAAAAGGGAAGGTGGACCGGCTACTACCGCACAACGTTCAACGATCCGAAGCCGCAAGCCGGACACAGGGTATTCCTTGTGTTTAAGGGCGTTGACTATGAGGCGACCGTTTACGTGAACGGCAAATGCGTCGGGATGCATGAGGGGCTGTTTGCGCCGTTTGAGTTCGATATTACTTCCTTGCTCGAAGAGACAAACGTGCTTGTGGTTGAAGTGAAAAATGATTACCCGATGATGGGTGTGAACGGTACGCGCCTGGACGGTGACAAAATGTATGCCGCCACGGGTCCCGGCTGGGACGACCCGGTGTACGGCTGGCATCACTGCCCGCCGGGTGCGGGAATTTACAACCGCGTCTATTTGGAGGAACGGTCCGGGCTGTTTGTCGATGATATTTTTGTCAGGCCGGACCCCGAAAACGGCTCTTTCGAGGCTTGGATCGATGTAACGAATACAACGGCCGGATTGATTGAAGGGGCAGAGCTGTCCATTGACGTTTATGCGGATAATTTTGAAGGCAAGGGACTCTCGGACATTTGCTTTCCGATTCATTACGCAGGTCCAGGCAGCAACAATTACCGGTACAAGATTGACTTCGAGTCAGCCCGTTTATGGGAGCCGGATGACCCCTGCTTGTACCGGATCCGGGTAAGTCTGAGGCGCGGAGGAGAGCTGCTGGACGTAAAGGACCGCTGTTTTGGCATGAGATCCTTCCGGATGGATGAAACGGAAGAGCTTAAAGGGTCACTGTGGCTGAACGGCCGGAAGGTGATGCTGCGCGGAGCGAATGAAATGGGGCATCTGCAGCAGTGTGTCATGCAGGGAAACGAAGAACAGCTGATCGACGACATTCTGATCGCCAAGCTTGCGAATATGAACTTCTACCGGATCACGCAGCGCCCCGTGCAGGAGGAAATCTATGAGGCCATGGATCGGCTCGGCATGATGAACCAGTGCGATTTGCCGGCGTTCAGCTACATACGCAGAAGCAAATTCAGTGAGGCGGTGCGTCAAGCCGGTGAAATGGAACGTATGGTCAGAAGCCATCCGAGCGTCATTATGGTATCGCTGATCAATGAGCCGTCCCGCCCGGCCAAACGTGGGAAAGGGCACCGGCATTTGTACCGGGATGAGCTTGAAGCTTTTTTCGTCTCCGCAAGGAATGCCATATCTCTTGAAAACCCTGACCGTGTCGTGAAAAATGCCGAGGGGGACTACGATCCGCCGACCGAAGCCGGTTTGTCCGATGTTCACTGCTATACGATGTGGTACACGAATCATATGATTTCGTTCGGAGAGCTGTACAAGGGCGGACTCCCGCCGATCAAGAAAGGCTGGAAGACCGGGTTCGGTGAGTATGGCTCGGAAGGGCTGGATCATCTTGCCCTGATGCAGCAGCGTTATCCTAAGGAATGGCTGCCAAAGCGGCTGGATGAAGTTTGGATGCCGGATGCGATTGTGGACAGCCAGACCTACTCGCTGCATGGGGATTGGTATCCGGAATCAGAACGGATTGAAGATTGGATTGAGAACAGTCAAAAATATCAAGCCTTTGTCACCACCTTGATGACGGACGCGATCCGCAGGCGCTCAGATCTCATTGTGCAGTCCGCCATTCACCTTCTTATCGATGCCTGGCCGTCGGGGTGGATGAAATCTCTCGTAGGAGCAGACAGGGTGCCCAAGCCCGGCTACTTCGCTTACCGCGACAGCCTCACGCCGCTGCGTGCCCACCTGCGGGGAGACCGCTGGCGCGCATATGCCGGCGAGCTCATTGAGCTGGAAGCTTGGCTGCTTAACGATACGCCTTGCGACTACGAAGGGCTGCGGCTCGTTGTGACCCTTCGGGATGACGACCGTGACTTTGCTTCTTATGAGCTGAATGCGGAAATCGGGAGCGCCGCATCCGCTTGTGTCGGAACTGTGCAGCTCCGCATCCCGAAAAATGAAGGACGAAGAAAGATCCATGCCGATATTTCGATGTATAACCGAAGCGGTGAGCATCTGAACTGCGAACGCTTCAGTATGGAGGTATTTGCAAGGAACGAGCAGGCAGTGAAAGCAGCGGCCTCTTCCACGATTGTCACCCTTGGGCAGAACGCGGAAGCTTTGATCACGGCCATGGGGGCAGAGTGCAAAAAATACGAGGCCGGACGCCCGTTTGATGTCATTGTGATGTCATCTCTCGAAAACTACCTTCAATATGAACCGCAAATCGCAAGTTTGATTCGTGCTGGAGCAAGAGCAGTCATTCTTCCGGATGAAGAGGGGGGGACGGACTGGCCCATTGGCGGAGATGTGGTGCAGCAGACGAAGGTGAGCAGCTTATACACGCTCGCTTTTGATAAAAATGAACAGCGGCTCAAGTCGTACAGACTGAGCGATTTTCAATATTTCTATAACCAAACGTCGGATCGGATGGACGCGCTTACACGCTGCGCATGGCAGTCGGAATCGGTCGTGCCGCTTCTGTATACCTACGAGAAGCCGAAGCAGGGCTCGGATTCTGAGGGAACGCGCAAAAGGCGGGTGCCCGTCGTAGGCTCCGTACGTCTCGGCGCCGGAGAGTACATCATGCTGGGATTGCGGCTGGAAGGGAGAATCGGCTTCAATCCGCCGCTGGATTTACTCATGCAGGATCTTGTCCTTGGGTAGGGGGCAGTCCGTGCAAAAAGTACGAATGACAGCCACAATCGATAAGCGCTGCCGAGTCCAATCAAAGAGCTGTATTAGGAGGAAATGAAATTGACTAATCCGTTGATGCATCAGAACGAGCGAACAGAATGGTTTACGCATGACCGGTTCGGCCTGTTTATTCACTGGGGATTGTATTCGCTGGGTGCCCGCCACGAGTGGCTGAAATCCCGCGAATTTATGACAACCGAGCAGTACGATAAATATTTCAAACGGTTCGATCCGGATCTGTACGATCCTGAATTGTGGGCGGAGGCAGCTTCCAATGCCGGAATGAAGTATTTCGTCATTACGACGAAGCATCATGAAGGCTTCTGCTTATGGGACTCCAAGCTGACGGACTATACGGCGGTTCACTCCCCGGCAGGGCGTGATTTGCTCCGGCCCATGGTGGATGCGTTCCGGAAGCGTGATATGAAAACAGGCCTGTATTATTCGCTGCTCGATTGGCATCATCCGGATTACACCGTCGATGTGAAGCATCCGCTGCGCTACCATCCGGAATTTATCCAGCAGGACCGCAACCGCCAGTTTCAGCGTTATGTCGATTACATGTTTGGACAAACGAGAGAGCTGCTTACGGGTTATGGACCAATCGACCTGATGTTCCTGGACTTTTCCATTCCACCGGAAGAAGGATTCCCCGGCAAAGGGAAAAACGAATGGCAGAGCGAAAAATTCGTGAACATGGTCCGCGAGCTGCAGCCGAATATCCTGCTAAACGACCGGCTGGAAGTCGCCGGGGATATTACGACGCCGGAGCAGTATATGCCGAAAGAGTGGGTCAAGGTCGGCGGCCGCCCCGTGGTCTGGGAGGCTTGCCATACATTCAGCGGCTCGTGGGGATATTACCGCGACGAGGAATCTTGGAAGAGCGTCGACATGCTGATTAAAATGCTGATCGACAGCGTAAGCAAAGGCGGCAATTTGCTGCTGAACGTTGGACCGACGGGACGCGGAGAGATTGATGAACGCGCGCTGGAGCGCCTGCAGGGCATTGGCGAATGGATGAAGCGGCATGACCGTTCGATCTATGGCTGCACCGCCGCACCTGAAGGTGTGAAGGCACCGGACGACTGCCGTTTTACGTACAATCCGAAGACGAATCGCCTGTATTTGCACATATTCAGCTGGCCGTTCAAGTCGATCCACGTGAGCGGATTAGCAGGGAAGATCGAATACGCACAGCTGCTGAACGACGCATCGGAGATCAAGATGAAGCAGGGTGCGAAGGCAAGCTCGATGGCTGCCGGAGCGTTAAGCGAAGGTAGGGATGCGGACACTGTAACGCTGAGCATCCCGGTGAAGAAGCCGAATGCGGCCGTCCCGGTCATCGAGCTGTTTATGAAACCGGGAGCTTTTGCTTAATATCCCGCGAAGAAAGGGGGAGGTCCTGTGAAAGCCGGTAAGGTCAACATATCCTACGAAGTGCCGTGGACATTGGACACCGCATATTGCCATGATGGAATTCCGCTCTCGAACGGCGTGTTCGGGGCGCTGGTCTGGTTTCAAGACCAGACGTTGATGCTGACGGTCAACCGTGCCGATTACTGGGACCACCGCGGTGGCACCGTATGGCGGGAAGATTGTACTTACGATCATTTAAAAGAACTGCTGACGAGCGGCGACTTCGAAAGCGCGCGCGGACTGTTTCCGACTTCGATCATGAATGGCAAGGAGAAACGGCCGACGCGGCTTGCGATGGGCCGTTTTGAAGTGAAGCTGAAACCGGGAGCCCGGATTCAATCCGCCTCCCTGCTGTTAAATGAAGGGGAAGCCCGGCTGCTCTGTCATGATGAGGGAAGGGAGCATCTGATACGCCTAACCATAGCGATCGATGAGCCCGTCCTGCTGCTCTCGGACCCGGACAGCCTCGTGACAGCCGTGAAGCCCGTACCGTCCTATTCGTTTGCCCGGACGAAAGCTTACTTCGATGACTTCGGAATCGCTGCGCCATCCTCCGTGGAAGACGGATGGGTGCAGGAGCTGCCGGAGGATCCGTCTTGCGCGGTGCTGCTGCGCCAGCAGGAGGGGTTGTTTGCCATCGCAGCGGAATACGGGGCCGGTCCGGAAGAAGCGGTAGGCAGGACGCGCGCGGTCTTGGATGCATACTTAAGGCCTGCTGCGGGTTACGACAGCATCGCGGAAGGGACACGGGAGCATTGGCGGTCATTATGGAGAGAAGCTGCGGATATCCATCTCCCCGATGACGACATAGAGCGGATGTATTATTTGGGCATCTATCGGATGCTGGGGAGCTCCATGCCCGGCCGGGTCGCACCGACGCTGCAGGGCCCGTGGGTGGAAGAATTCCGGAATCCGCCGTGGAGCTGCGATTATCATTTTAATATTAACGTTCAGCAGTGCTTGTGGCCCGCCTACGGTGCGAATTTGATGGACTGCCTCATGCCGCTATTCAAGATGATCGACGGCTGGAAACCGATATTAGCCAGGAACGCCAAGCGATTTGTCGGCATAGAAGACGGGTACATGCTGGGGCATTCGGTAGACGACCGGGGTCATCCTGTCGGCGGGATGTGGACCGGAACGATCGATCAAGCGAACACCTCGTGGATCGCCCAGATGATGTGGCAGTACGCCCGGTATGCCGGTGATGAGGCCTTCATGCTGGATGAAGTACATCCCTTCATGGTAAAGACGCTTCGCGTGTTTCGCGAGATGATGGAGCGGGATAGTGATCTATATTCGCTCCCGGTGAGCGTTTCGCCTGAATTCGGTGGTTCGTCGCCGAAAGGGCTCGCCCGGAACTCGACCTTTTTCCTCGTCAATGTACGATTTTTGTGCGAGAAGCTGCTCGAACTTGAAGAGAAGTACGCCGTCGATCCGGAAGCTGCAGCCATGGTTGCGGATATCTATGAGAAGCTTCCGCCTTACACGGCCGGCCCAAGGCAATTTCAGGAGTTCAGCACCAAGCCTGGGCTCGAGCTGTACCTGTGGGAAGATCAGCCGCTGTCCGAATCGCACAGGCACCATTCGCATTTAGCCGGCATCTTTCCTTTTGACACGATGGATATGGCCGATCCCGCCCAGAAAGAGGCGGCAATGAATGCTTACAGGTCATGGGTCGATAAAGGGATGGGACGCTGGTCGGGATGGTCGATGCCTTGGGCATCGATCCTGCACAACCGGCTGGGATCCCCCGACATGGCTCTCTTGTCTCTTCGGCTTCTGAAGGATGTGTACATGATGCCAAGTTATGCGACAAGGCATAATGCCAATTACAGAGGCTTCAGCGAATTTACGGGCGGTGACGTCATGCAGGTCGAGGCTTCGATCGCCGCGGCCGCTGCGATCCTGGAAATGTATGTGAGCTGCGTCAGGGGGACCGTCCGCGTGTTCAGCGGTCTGCCGGGGCGCTTCAAGGATGCGTCTTTCTCGGGGATCCGGACGGAGGGCGCCTTTCTCCTCTCGGGCGTTAAGTATTCCGGAAAGGTGCGGACGGTTACGGTACTCAGCGAGCGGGACGAAACGCTTCGGCTCGCCAATCCTTTTGGAGGAAGGGCAGTTATTCGCAAGGAGGGTTCGCTGTCCTGGACGGAGGAGGACGTCATTGTCCTGGAGCTCCGGCGCGGCGAATCCCTTATCCTTGAAAACGCGGAGAATGGAGGAAAACCAGTAAATGAGTAACCGATCTTCAGCAAGCAGCACGAGATTCGGCATTCAGGGACCTGTGGTGGCCTGGCAGGATCCTTGGGCGGGTGAAGCGTCTGACCGTGTGATGCGGACGGGAACGGGTGCGGTGTACCCCTCCCAGGACGACACGCCTTCCGGCGAGTCTTTTGTATCCGCGCTGCAAAGCCTGGGTGCGGATTTCTTCGTTCATCATGTGCTGCCAGGCATGGAAGGCTTCAAAGACATGCTGGAGGAAATGAAACGGTCCGGCATGGACGTCTGCCTAGGGAACGAGTACGGCAACATTAACGGCCCTTGGGTGGATGGAACAAACCGGTGGGACGTGCCGGATGAGGCCTTTACGGAGGCGGCAGGGAGCGGAAGGCTGATCGGACTGCTGTATGATGAGCCGGAGCATTTGCAAATCAATGCGGCGCAGTACCGGAAAGACGGTTGGCATCCGCACTGGGGTGCAACCGACGGGCTTGAGCTGAAGGAAGCGGCCGCCGCGGTTGCGAATACCGTTCAAGACCGGGTCAGCCGCGTCTTGGAGCTGGCGAAAAGCAGCGTATCCGTCCAAGCGGATATACCTCTAATTGCCGAGCAGGTGTTTCCGGTTATGTTCCATGTGCATGCAAGCGGCGGCATGGCGGTGTGCCCCAAGATTATGAAGGAGTCGTTTCAGGCGCTGCAGCTGGGCACGGCGCTTGGGGCTGCCAAGCAGTACAAGCGGCCGATGTGGATATGCGCAGATCTGTGGGGACCGGACATCGGCCATTGGTTTACCAGACTCTCCGGGTTCCCCGGCCACTCGCCCGAAGAATTCGCATCGGCCTTGCGGATGGGCTATTTGATGGCCCCTACGCATTTATTTGCGGAGAACGTGGATGCGCTGCTACACTACCGGGATCACCGATTCGTGCAGACGGAATTCGGAGAGGTATGGCAGCAGTTCATCCACGAATATGTGCCATCACACCCCCTGAATTGGTCGCATGCCGATATTACTCCCGATACGGTCCTGATTCATGCGGATGACAGCAATTACGGCCAGAATGCAAGACTGTTCGGCAGCCGGACCGGTGAAGCTTCGGAATCGACGAAGAGCGTATTCGCGGCATGGCATTTGCTCAGTCACGGAACCATTCCTGCGCACGGCAGCTGCATGCATATTCCGGGTTATGACTTCCCGCGGCATAAGCTGAAGCGGCATGCCGCCGCCGGCAGCTTCCCTCTGCCTTCGGGTTGTCCGGATCTGCCGCAGACGGCGATGCATACGCTGTTCAACCCTGTAAATAACGTAATCGTTTTCGATGAAACGGTGCGGTACGAGCAGCTCGGACAGCCTAAGCTGATTCTTGCGGCCGGATCGCGATTATCCGAAGAGACGGCTGCGGCGATTAGACGCCTGGCGGAGGAGGGCTCCGTCGTCGTCATCATGTCATGGCTTGCGCCGAAGGCCTGGCGAGAAATCAAGCTCTACCCGAGCGGGGGAGCTTGGGTCGTGACGGACGACTTCTTGAGCGGAGAGGCATGCGAAGCGGCCGCCCCTCACTTGGGGTCCGATGACTGCTGGAGACTCCGCTTTGGAGAACATGAAGTTCGTTTCTATAAGGGGGACCCCACCGGCCGGACGCTGGAGATCGAGGCGTTTCACCGTTCATGAATTGCCGAATGCTGTTTTTCCCCCTATAAAAACAGCCGGTTTAACCTATAAACGAAACGGCGGGAACGTGTAAAGTTATTGTCAGGTGAACGACAAAGGAGAGCAGGCATGAAGCAGTTGGAAAATCATATTCGATATGTTGGCGGTGTGACCGCGAATACGGATTATCATCACGGGCAGCTGCGCCCGGTTGTCGGTGTCCGCAGCAGGCAGGCTGTCAGGGCCAACCGTACAAGGCCCGAGCTTTCGGACGGAACGGGGTGGACGTATAACCATGCCCCGATGCTGGCTTATTGGAAGGGACAATTTTATCTCGAATATTTAAGCTGCCCAGTACATGAGCATGTGCCGCCGGGGCAAACACTGTTGTCGGTTTCCAAGGAGGGCTGGCATTGGTCGCCCCCCGTCGTCCTGTTTCCGCCTTACCGGCTGGACGAGGAGTTTGTTTATCCTGACGGAGAGTGGACTCCGGAAGGGACGTACAGCGTCATGCATCAAAGAATGGGCTTCTATGCTTCATCCAATGGACGATTGCTGGCATTGGCCTTTTATGGATTTTGTCCTCAGCCGAGCATCAGTCCGAACAACGGCAGGGGCATTGGCCGCGTGGTCAGAGAGATCATGGAGGATGGCAGCTTCGGACCGATATATTTTATCCGTTTGAACCGGCATGCCGGGTGGACGGAGCAAAAGGTTCAGTATCCCTTGTTCACCGCTTCCGGCGATCAAGGTTTGATTGAGGCCTGCGAGGAACTGCTCGCAGACCGTATAGCTACGCTGCAATGGTGGGAGGAAGACCGCAGTCCCGATGATTTCTACGCCGTGAAAGGCGGAACCGCCTTTAATTCATACAGGCTGCCTGACGGAAGTATCATGGGACTGTGGAAGCATTCGGTCCATGCGATATCGGAGGACGAAGGGCGTTCATGGACGCCGCAGAGTCGTGCGGAATCCCTGATCATGGCCGGCGGCAAAGTATGGGGCGAACGCACCTCGGACGGCAAGTACGCGCTTCTATACAACCCTTCGCCTGTCGGAAATCACCGCTGGCCGCTTGCGGCGGTAACGAGTGATGACGGCCTCAATTTCGATGACATGCTTGTCGTCAACGGGGAGGTCCCGCCGCGGCGATTTTACGGTAACCACAAAAATTATGGCATGAGTTACACCCGTGGCATTGAAGCTGGGGATGCGCCTCCAGGCGGCATGTGGGTAACCTACAGCTCGAACAAAGAGGACATATGGGTGAGTGAAATTCCTGTTCCGATGCGTTCCACGGTTAGTGAGCCTGTCCACGATACGTTTAACGGCTTGAAGGAGGAAGACAGGGTGCCGGATTGGAATTTGTACAGCCCGCTGTGGGCCAGTGTTTCCGTTTCCCCCGTTCCGTCCGAAACAAACCGAAGCCTGGAGCTGTGCGATTCGGATCCTTACGATTATGCGAAGGCGGAGCGCGTATTTCCTGAATGTACTGCGGGCGAGGTGAGGATCCGACTGATGGCGAAGCAGTCTGACCGAGGACAGTTATATATCGAACTGTGTGATGCCAAAGGGTCTGCAGCGATACGTTTGCGGTTGGACTCAGGCGGTTTGCTGCAGATGCTTCAAGCCGGCACATGGACAACACTGCAGCCGTATGAGCCCGGAAATTGGTACGACATATTCATTTCTTTTGATACGTCCAGCCAGCGCTTCGCCGTCAAAGTGAACGATGACGACACTTCAAAAGCGTATTCATTTTCCATGCCGGCTTACACGCTCGAAAGGATCACGCTCAGAACCGGTCCGGCCCGGCGGGAACCGAACATTGAGACGCCGCTGGTTACGGGGGATGTTGCGCATCCGGACGAACCGGTCCCTGCCGTTCATTATTATATTAATGAAATGCATATCAACCCGTTGAAAGGAGATGCCGATCCATGGCAGCGACAAAGCTGACGGAAGAAAAAGATTTGCCTTTCGATATGCCTGCAGTGGAATTGCCCGTCATTCCGGACAGGGAATTCAATATTGTTGATTTCGGCGCGATAGGCGACGGGCGGTTTAACAATACGAAGTCCATCCATGCAGCGATTGAAGCTTGTGCATCGCAAGGGGGAGGGACGGTCCTCATTCCGGCGGGAATTTGGCAGACCGGGCCCATTCGCCTTCAGAGCTGTATACGGCTGCATACCGAATCCGGTGCGCTCGTGATCTTCAGCAGCAACCGTGATGATTACCCGCTGATTCTTACGAGTTATGAAGGGCTGCGCACGGTGCGCTGTATCCCGGCGATTTACGGAGCCGATCTGGAAAACGTTGCGATCACGGGACATGGCGTTTTTGACGGATCAGGAGAAGCCTGGCGTCCGGTCAAACGGATGAAATTAACAGATGGCCAGTGGCAGAAACTGCTGAGCTCCGGAGGTTATGTCGAAGGGGGAACCTGGTGGCCGACGGAGATGTCTTTAAAGGCCTCAAGTCTTGTCAAAAGCTTGATTTCGAAGAACATTCAGGATCCGGCGGCTTTTCAGGCCGCCCGCGATCATTTGCGTCCAACGCTCGTGCAGCTGGACCGCTGCCGGAAAGTATTGTTCGACGGTCCCACCTTCCGGAATTCAGCAGCATGGAATGTTCATCCTTGGTTATGCGAACACGTGACGATTCGGAATGTCTCGATCCGCAATCCGTGGAACTCACTCACAGAATGGCGACGGACTTGATCTCGACTCCTGCCGTTATGCAAGCATCTACGATTCGGTCTTCGACGTAGGGGATGATGCGATCTGCATCAAATCAGGCAAGGATGCGGACGGCCGGGATCTCGGAAGGCCGACGGAATACGTGACGATCCGAAACTGCCAAGTGTTCCACGGGCATGGCGGCTTCGTCATTGGCAGCGAAATGTCGGGCGGCGTCCGCCATGTTTACCTGACGGATTGCGTATTCATCGGTACGGATGCCGGACTCCGCTTCAAAAGCACCAGGGGTCGCGGGGGGACGGTGGAGAAAATTTTTATTCGCAACGTCAGGATGAAGGATATTGGCAAGGAAGCGATTATTTTCAGTTCGTATTATTCGGGAAAGAACAACACGGAAGAGGCGGTCCCTGTTTCGGAAGAGACGCCCGTGTTCCGCGATTTTACGATCCGCGATACAACCTGCATTGGCGCCGGCAGAGCTGTGCTCATCAAAGGGCTGCCTGAAATGCCGGTTCAAAACGTCCTTTTCGAGAATGTGCTGCTGACAGCCCAAACGGGAGCAACCTGCGAAAATGTCGAACATATTGTGTTCCGGAACACGACAGTCATACCAGAGCAAGGAGAAGCATTTACAGTGGATGATGCAGAGAAGTTCATCATAGCTGAATAACTGTGACGCCACATGGACTGGGAGGAAAACGCATGCTGGAAATGATCACGATAGGCTACGATATGGATTCATCGCCTCGCATAAGGCACGGTGTGGGAATGCTGAAGTCAGCGCTTGAGGCATGCGGGTATAGTGTAGTAGAACGTCCGGGTGGCTGGACGTGGGACCGTTACAGGGAAACGGAAGGCAGCAGAATTTATGTCGGGAGCCGCACTCGCTCCGAGTTGCTCGCGGGACTTGAGGAGCAGGAAGTTTTGCTGTACCACAAAGAAGATCCGGACTTGGAAGCGTTCTATCTGTTCTCCTGTCCGGGTCAGCTTACGGTCGTGTCGGGAGGAAACGACAGCGGCGCACTATACGGATGCCAGGAACTGTCGAGGATCATCAGGGAACAAGGCTTGCTTCCGCGCGAGCTGGCATACGGAGATGCGCCCCGCTTGGTTTGGCGCGGGCCTGCGGTTGGCATTCAGAAGCAGGAGGTCGAGCCTGGGCGCGAGCCGTTTGAATATCCGTGGACGCCGGATCGCTTTCCATGGCTCTACGATAAAGCGATGTGGCTGGACTACTTAGACTTGCTGCTTGAGCATCGGGGCAATGTGCTTTTTTTATGGAACGCCAATCCGTTCTCCTCGTTAATCGATCTGCCGGAAGAACTAGAGGCGCTCGAAGTGACCCGATTACAGATGGAGCGGAACGCCGGCATGCTGAGCTGGTTGGCTGAAGAAGCCGATAAGCGCGGTATTCAAGTGTTCTTGTCTTTTTATAGTATACATATTCCCCGTAAGTTTGCTGACAAGCATGGGCTCGCCTACAAGCAGATTCAGCCCACATCGGTGACGAGCCAATATTATCGGCGGCTGCTGTCCGAATTTGTGGCTGCCTTTCCGACCGTGGGGCTGATGGTGTGCCTCGGTGAACAACTGAAGGGGGAAATGTACGGGGCGGAGTGGCTGTGCGGGACGATTCTGCCTGGAATTATGGACGGTGTGCGGCAGTCTTCCGCCGCAGAACCGCCGCCGGTCATTGTCCGCTCACACGGCATTGAGATCGAGAAGGTGATGGAGGCCGCCGCTCCTACCTATCCGAATCTGCACTCCGAAATGAAGTATAACGGAGAATCGCTTACGACATGGACGCCGCGAGGCGCCGCACAGAAAGTCCATCAGCGGCTAGGATCGCAGGACAACGAGCATGTAGCAACGATTCATTCGGTAACCAATCTGGAGCCTTTTCGCTGGGGAGCGCCATCCTTTATTCAGCGGTGCGTCCAAGCCGTCCATTACCGGCTGAAGGCGTCATCGCTCCAATTTTACCCGTTGTCTTATTGGGGCTGGCCGTATTCGCCGGACCGGACGGATATCCGATTGAAGCAGATGGAGCGGGATTGGATCTGGTTTGAAGCATGGCTCAGGTATGCCTGGAACCCGGACAGGGATGCTAGAGCCGAGAGGCAGCATTGGATTGCCCGCCTGGAGCACAAGTACGGCAGCAGGGAGGCCGGCGAACGAATCCTTGATGCGTATGAAGCCTCCGGGAAGTGCGCTCCGATGCTGCTTCGGCGCTTCGGGATCACACAGGGCAACCGGCAAACGATGAGTCTCGGAATGACGATGAGCCAGCTGACGAATCCGGACCGGTATGTGCCTTGGTCTGAGCTGTGGACGTCGCATGCTCCGCCTGGGGAACGTTTGGAAGAATATGTTTTGAAGGAACTGGCCGGCCTTCCACATGTCGGGGAAACTCCGCTTGATATTGTTAAAGAGGTGGAGCGGTCTGCCGACGAGGCGTTTAACGCTGTGAACTTGGCCAGAAATTCCGTGCTGAAGAGTAAAACTGAGTTCGAACGATTCGCCAGCGATGTCGAAGCGATTAGGGCGATGACGGGCGTATACACCTCTAAGGTAAGAGCTGCCATGCTCGTTTTGATGTATAAGCATATGGTTGGAGGAAGGTATACGCAGAAGGTTGAGCTGTTGGAAGAAGCGGCCGATTGGGTGGAGCGGAGCGTCGCGGAATACCGAAGGCTGACTGAAATTACCGAAAGTAAATATTGGTACGCCGGCGGCATGCAGACGAGGCTGCGCAAAGTGCCTTTCCGAGACGGCAAAGCTTTTAACCACTGGAAGGATTGTCTGCCGCTGTATGAACGCGAGCTGGACGTTTTCCGCCGGAGAATCAGCGAACTGCGTGCGGGACAACTGCCATCCGAATTGATGAATCCGTCCCCTCCGTATGAGCGCTATCGCCAGTCCCAATTTACTTTGCACAGTGAACATGCCGAATTGTTCCGGATCGAGAAGGGCGCCCGCGTATTCAAGGATGGAAATATTCCGATTATTTACTGCGCGGAAGAATTGTCCGGTTTGACGGGAATCCGATTCAGCCAGATGCAGGCCGCGCACGAAGAGGTGAGTTTGGACATCGAGCTGGAGAGCCCCGCGTTGGTCCTGCTTGGATACTTTTATTCCCAGGACGATCCGTGGCTGAAACCAACCGAGCGGGAAATCGAGGAAATCCAGCGGACGGATCTAGGCCCCGTACTGCGAAAGGGTTTACGGTTGTTCGCCTATCCGTCCGTTAATATTCATGCATTGCCATATGCGGCTGGGAGGCATACCCTCCGTTTCGGCAGAGGGGCCTTCCTCATCGCGGGTATTATCGAAACCGAACAAAAGCTGTCGGATCGCGAATTTAATCCGCGAAATCATGACCGGGTTCTGCTCGATTGGCTGTACGAGGCAGCAGAGGAACGGATCACGCCATAACGATTTGAAGTATGCTGAATCCCCCTATAGGTAAGGTTGCTTCGCCCTACGATTGTTCTCTCATTCCTAACTATAATTAGCAACAGCCAAAGATAATTCAAACGATACGCGGAAAGGGGGGCAAAGCTGTATTTTCATCAGAATAGACAGCGCTTACAAGGAAGGGAATTCAGGGTCAATTCAAAGGGAGGAAATAAATCTTATGGTACGTAAGATGATGACGACGGTGCTATCCGCCGTAATGCTGTTATCCGTTCTGGCAGCATGCACGAGCAAAGGGTCCGATTCCAATGCCAAAGAGCCGCAAACTACCAAACCAACGGATACCAATACCGAAGGGACGGCCAGTACAAATAATCCGGATGATATTACAGCCGACCTGACCTGGTTTGGTCTTGCATCGTCTAAGGATTTTGAAGACCGCTACGGACAATATATAAAGAAAAAATTCCCTAACGTCAAAATCAATTACATTAATCAAACGGATGACCGCAGATTGGAGCAAGTTATCGCGTCAGGCACACAGATTGATATGTATTTATCGTCTGCAGGCGAGCTGCGTGAAGATTATATTCCGGCCAATATGGCGCTTGATCTCGGTCCGTTGATTAAATCGCACAATATTCCCGTTGATACGATCGAACCGGCTTACCTGGATCCGGTGACGATTGATCAAAAAACGTATTTATTACCTCTCAGCGACAGTAAATTTGTCTTGTATTATAACAAAGCCATCTTTGATAAATTTGGTGTTCCTTATCCGAAAGACGGCATGACTTGGGACGAAGCGATTGATCTTTCCAAGAAAATAACCCGGAATGAAGATGGCAAGCAATATATGGGATTATGGTTATCTCCAAAGCATTATTTACGCGTTGCTCAAAACTCTGCCGGGTTTGTTGATCCGGAGACGAATAAGGCAACGGTCGATAACGACCAGTGGAAATTCATTTTCGATAACATCTTTTATAAACTTTCCAGGGACCCGGGAGTACAGCAGCGTGCGCTTGAGAAATTTTATTCCCATGATGACTTCACGAAAGACTCCGTCATCGCCATGTATGTGTACACATCCGGCTGGATGAATTCTGATGATACGCTTCCACCGGATTGGGATATCGCATCCGTTCCAGAGTTCAAGGAATACCCCGGGTTAAATACGCAGACATATGCTACTTACATCGGCATTTCGGCGACTTCCAAACAGCAGGATGCTGCCGCGGAAATATTGAAGTATTTAACCTCTGAGGAATATCAGACCATCATGTCAAAACGTGGATTCATTACCCCGCTTCTTACACAATCGGTACGTGATGCTGCCTTTACCGATTACGAATTTGCCAAAACGAAAAATATTCAAGCCCTGTATCATGGCAAACCGGCTCCTTCAAGAACTATGACGCAATATGATGAACTTGTTATAGAGGATGCTTTTCAAACGGATGCTATTCCAAAAATCGTAAGAAATCAACTCGATGTCAACACAGCATTAAGGCAGGCCCAAGAGAATTCGGATAAATTAATTCAAGAACAAATATCAAAGCAATAATAAAGCCAAAGTCCTCCCCCTGCCTCGTTGACGGGGGGCGGACTTTCTACTGAAAGGAAGAATTGATAGTAGGGGATTACGGTAAATACATCACGGCCACGGATCGAAATATGATTCGATTGCCCTATAAATCCTCCCGCTAAACCCAATGAACAATCCTTACTACAGCAATATGCTAATGCCATGGGGCAGCAGGCACATGAGAGGAGGTGTGTTACGTATGATCGACAATGAGCTGAGAGCGGGGATGAAGACGCTGCGTACGGTTCCCGGAGGCCTGCTGCTGGGCTCCACGGGCGCGCGCCTCTGGGCGGATTATGTGAAGCCTGCTCCAGGTTTCGCCGGCCGGTTCGACTTCATTCACAAAGTTAACATCCCGATGTTGTTCCGGATTTCAATCAACGGGCGGCCCTGCAGTATGGACACGGCCATCTCAGATTGGTATCCCAGCCAGCTGCGGATGACGTACACCGACGATTGGATCGCCTATGAGGAAACGAAATTCATAACGTGGGACGACTGCGCCGTCTCCTGCCAATCCTGGACAAACCGGTCTGATCAAGAAATATCGCTGAATCTGGAGGCGCCATCCGGGTTTGCTGCGGCCGGTGCAGGATGCCTTCAGGGCGGATTTGATATTCCGTTCTACTCCTTCGATATCGATGCATGCATCGCGTCGAGCGATTCTCAGCTATTAAACGAAGGAATAAAGGTAGCTCCTGGAGAAGTGAAAACATTTATTGTAGCCCTAAGCGCGGGAATCCGCTCGCAGGATCCGATGGATACCCTGGAGGAACGTGCCGTCCAAGCGGTCGGGAAGTATACGGCTGACGTAGCAATGGCTTCGTCCGAGCAGGAAAAAGTTTTTGAGAAATGGTTCGACGGCACCCCGCGATTTAAGTGCAATGACCCGCTGCTGAACAAAACCTGGGCGTACCGTTGGTTTCTGCTCCGTCACAATCTGGCGGACCCCCGTTATGGATTGCTTCAGCATCCGCTGTTTTACGAAGGACGGTCGCACAAGAAGAGCAAGCGCCCGTTTTCAAAGGGAGGATGGGAGTTCAGCAAGCTGATCAATCTGTCTGTCCCGCTTCACATCACCGACGCCAAATGGCATCACGATCCGGCCGCGAGCATGGGAGCACTGCGCAATATGCAGGATACTCCGGCGGAAAACGGCATGTACTGCTGTTTAACGGTGGATGAACGCATGCATTCTTTTGCCAATTATATCGGCTGGGCGGCCTACAATTTATTCCTCGTGCACCGGGACGAAGCTGCGGTTTTGGAGGCGCTTCCAGGGCTCAAGGCACAGGTGTCAAGCTGGCAGGAAGTTTACGGCAATGAAACCGACAGCTTAATGACAGAATACCGCCACACCCGGACGGGCAAGGAATACCAGCCGAGCTATTGGTATTTTCATAACTATCCGCAGGACCCGAAAGATCCGGAAACCTACACCCATGTGAAGCGAGTGGACCGGACCGTCTATCATTATATGAATATCATCGGCGTCGCCCGGCTGTGTGAGCTGGTAGGCGATCCAGATTCTGCCGTTTACCTGCAGCTGGCCGAGAGGGTCAAGAACGATGTGCTGACGAAAATGTGGGATGAAGCTACAGCCTTTTTCTACGATCTGCATTATCAGACGGACGAGATGGCCTTCGTTAAAAATATCGTCGGTGTTTACCCTGCGTGGGCAGGGCTGCTGGACAACAGACATGATCAGCTTATCAAGCATTTGCTGAACCCGAGTGAATTTGCTACAGCATGCCGGTATCCAAGCGTGTCGGCCGACAGCACTGCTTATGCCAAGGAAGGCGGCTGGTTCGGCCGTTTCGTCAAAGGGCGCAACGGGTGCATGTGGAACGGGCCCACCTGGCCCTATACCAACTCCATTGCCCTGGATGCGCTGGCCCGCGAGAGCAAGCGTAGCGGTCATGCGTACGACGGCGAATTCGCGAAGGGGCTCAGGGAGTATTCCTTCCTGCATTTCCAGAACCGTGATTTGTCGCGGCCATGCCTTGTTGAGCATTATAACAGCCAGACGGGCGAACCGCTTAGCGATGAGCAGGAATACAATCATTCTTTTTATATTGACCTCATCATCAGCCATGTTGCGGGGCTATCCCTTTCGGCTGACAGCTTGAGCCTTGAGCCGCTTGATATCGGGTTGGATTATTTCGAGCTGGACCGGGTGAAGGCAGCGGGTCAAGACATCCGGATTACATATGGTAAGCCGGGACTCGGCAGGTACCCTGACGGCATCGAAGAGGGTTACCGATTGTACGTGAATGGCAAACTTGTCTGTAAGCAGGATCGGTTGGCATTTGTCCAAACCATTTCTATTCCATAAGAAATGATAAAAAAAGGGGAGAGGTCTCATGAATGCAACGGAAAGATTTAACGGCATGCTGACACCGTCTGCGCAGGATCCGCAGATCACGGAAGCGTTTCTGCCGATTCGGTATGAGCCGGATAGCCATTCGGCCAATTTGCTCGAGCTGGACAATGGCGGCGATTTGCTGTGCGTCTGGTTCTCGGGAAGCGGCGAGGGGAATCCGGATACGAATGTGCTGCTGTCGAGGCTTCCTGCCGGGGGAAACCGTTGGGAGGAACCAATTGAAGTCGCTTCAGACCCAGAGCGTTCCGAGCAGAATCCGCTGGTTTTCCAGGCACCCGATGGGAGAATCTGGCTCATGCATACGTCGACCGAGCCGCATAATCAGCGCACCTCCCGAGTCGTCGTGCGGATTTCGGATGATCGGGGGTATACCTGGGGCAACCCGTATATTCTGCATGAAGGCCCAGGCCTGTTCCTTCGCCATCCGATTCTGGCCATGAGCAACGGGGAATGGCTGCTGCCGTGCTATTACTGCAAAGCAGGGGGGCATTACAGCGTCGTTCTGATCTCCAGTGATCAGGGAGCGACTTGGCAGGAATACGAAATCGACGGCAGCCTGCACCGCGTTCAGATGAGCGTCGTTGAGCGTCTAGACGGAACGTTGTTCGCCGTTTACCGCAGCCGCGAGGCCGACCGGATCTACAGCACGGTTTCGTCCGATTTCGGCAGAACCTGGAGCCCGGCCGCCCGTACGACGCTGCCCAACAATAATTCGTCCGTGCAGATGACGAAGCTGTCCAACGGGCATCTAGCGCTCATATTCAACGATTCTACCATGGAGAGAGACCAATGCCGCTTTGTACAAAGCAAGGGCGAATGGCGGAAGAAGCCGCTGCGGACGCCGCTGACCGTCGCGGTTTCGGAAGACGGCGGAGCCACTTGGCCTCATGTGAAAAATATACAGGTTTCCGATCTTGAGTATCGGGAATCGCAAATCGGTTATTCGTACCCCAGCATCATACAAACCAAGGACGGATCAATCCATGCGGCGTATTCGTACCTGCGGAAGGCCATCAAGTACGTTCGCTTTACAGAAGATTGGGTGAAGGAGAACGGCAGGGCGCTCTTAGACTATTCCATCATGGATGATTAGTCGGTGTCCCACAGAAATTGTAAACGCTTTATTCCCAGGATGCGGCGTGACACGGGGAATTTCTCAAATCCATTTACACACTTAACCGGGGTGATGATATGGACTGGCGCGTAACCGAACTGAGCGGTGACAAATTTTTTCAACCTGAATTCGATATTTTTATCAACCGTGAAATTGAATCTTTTTCTCTCTCGCAGCATACCCACGATTTCATCGAAATTAGTTTCGTCGAAGAAGGGAGCGGGTTTCATTATATCGAGGATCAGATGATTCCGATTAAACGCGGCGATCTGTTCGTGATTCCCATAGGAACGTCGCATGTGTTTCGGCCTTCTTCCCGGGATAAGCAGCTTGTCATTTACAACTGCATCTTTAAGGTCGAATTATTGGAGCAACTGCGCTCCGTGATTAGCGAGGCCTCGATGCTGTACAGATTTTTATATGAAGCGCCGCCCCCTTCGGACAAGTGGCTTCATTACCAAGACAAGTTTGACAAGTTTCTCAACATCGTCCTTAACATGTACAGGGAGTTTATTAACAAGAGTCCCTGTTACGAATACCTCATGATGGGGCAGCTTATTCAGGTGCTTGCGATGCTGCAGCGTTATGAGTGCGATGGCAGCCTTGTTTCGACACCGTCCAATAATATGGATGATGCCATGCTGTATATTCATGATCACTTTGCGATGAACATCACGGTACAGCAAGTCGCAGAGCGATCGTTTATGAGTCCGAGTCATTTTCAACGGTTATTCAAAAAAACGTCAGGCGTAACATTCATGCAGTATCTGCAAAATATCCGGATACAGCGCTGCTGCGAGCTGCTCAAATCGACCGAGCTGTCCATTCAGGAAGCCGCCAATCAAGTGGGTTACCAGGATATGAAATTTTTCCACGCACTATTTCGCAGGAAAACCGGCGTGACACCGAGACAGTACCGAAAAAGCTCACAAGATAACGAAGAGCATCCATTTGGAGACTCGGAACAAAGAGTCATTTGATTAGGATCGTAAGAAAGATCGTCCTCCCTGATGTTTAACGAGGGGACGATCTTTTTTTGTTTTGCGGCTCAGGAGACCTGAAAAGAGATATCCCCTATGTTAGCGCGTGCATCCCCCTATAGAATCGACTTTAATCCCCTATAAACCTGTGAAATTCACATTGTATAATGAGGAAAATTTACTTCCGGCAGTTCTCTTGACGTGGTCAGCCGGTCATCTGGGAGGAGAGAAGCATGACAACAGATCATGCGGTGGAACGCTGGGCTGTATATGAAACCGCAATTCACTCCAGCGAAGCAGTCGGAAATCCATATCGCGACGTCTGGCTGCTGGCGGTATTCCGGAACGGCGACCGGGTCGTTAAGACAGATGGTTTTTATGACGGAGACGGCGTATACAAAATCAGATTTATGCCGGATTCCGTCGGAAGATGGGTATTCTCGACAAAAAGCAACATGCCGTCGATGGACGGTGTAACCGGGGAATTCGAGTGCATGGATCCCGGCAGCGGCAACCACGGGATGGTTCGGACCGTATCCCAGGACCATTTCGAGTATGAAGATGGCACGCCGTATATACCCTTCGGCACGACTTGTTACGCCTGGATTCACCAGAGCGAACCGGTACAGGATGAAACGCTTGCCGTGCTCAAAGCGTCACCTTTTAATAAAATTCGTATGTGCGTATTTCCAAAGAGGTATGCGTTTAATACCGCCGAACCGGAGCTGTTCCCGTTCCAGTTCACGAAAGAGCGGGGCTTTGATTTTGAGCGGTTTGAGCCGCGCTTCTTCCGGAAGCTTGAGCGCAGAATCAAACAGCTGGGGGATATGGGGATCGAGGCGGATATCATCCTGTTTCACCCGTACGACAAGGGGCATTGGGGATTCGACCGGATGAGCGCTGAACATGACGAAGCTTATCTCCGGTACGTCATCGCCCGGCTGTCGGCCTACCGCAACGTATGGTGGTCCCTCGCGAACGAATATGACTTCATGCGGGAGAAGCGGACGGAGGACTGGGACAGGTTCTTTCAAATCGTTCAACAGCTTGATCCCTATCAGCATCTTCGCTCGATTCATAACGGAACGAAAATGTACGATCCGTCCTCGCTTAACCTGTACGATCATGCGAAGCCATGGGTCGATCATGTGAGTCTGCAGCATTGGGATCTTACCGTCACGGATGCGATCCGCCGCAAATACAACAAGCCGGTCGTCATCGACGAATGCTGTTATGAAGGGGACATCCCCCGCCGATGGGGCAACATTACCGGTGAAGAAATGACGCACCGCTTCTGGGAAGGCATGGCTCGCGGAGGCTATGTCGGACACGGCGAAACCTACTTGCATCAGGACAATATCATCTGGTGGTCGCATGGCGGGCAGCTGCGCGGGACGAGTCCGGAGCGCATCCGGTTTCTTCGTCAGATCCTTGAGGACGCGCCGGGGAAGCCGGTTGTCCTGGACACGGTGAAAGACGTGCCGGCAATAGGCATGGAGGGTGACTATTACTTACTCTACTTTGGTGTTCACCGTCCTGCTATTTTTCCGTTGGAACTGCCAGAAGGGAAAGAGTTCACGGCAGAAGTCATCGACACGCAGAAAATGACGATCGAGCGGCTGGAAGGAACGTATTCCGGCGCTTGCAGCATTCCGCTTCCCGCTAAGCCGTATTTGGCGTTACGGATACGCTTGCTGGATCCTGAGGCAATGAATGGGCAATAGAGCGGGATCTTTACACTATGGTTCGGAGGTGCCGTCATGGGGCGCATTGTACTCAAAAATGTGGATAAACGGTTTGGCAAAGAAAAGCAGTACGCTGTGAAGGATTTTAACCTGGAGATTGAGGACGGCGAATTTCTGGTGATGGTCGGCCAGTCCGGCTGCGGTAAATCAACGACGCTGCGCATGATCGCCGGGCTTGAGGACATTACTTCAGGAGAGCTGTATATCGGGGATAAGCTCGTAAATCACCTGCCGCCGAAGGATCGGGATATCGCCATGGTATTCCAGAACTACGCGCTGTACCCGAACATGAACGTGTATGAAAATATTGCGTTCGGTCTGCGTCTGCGCAAGGAGCCGAAACATGAGATCGACCAGTCCGTAAAGTCGGCTTCCCGCACGCTGGAGATCGAGCAGTATCTGGAACGCAAGCCGAAGGCGTTATCGGGCGGCCAGCGCCAGCGGGTTGCCCTGGGCAGGGCAATCGTGAGGAAACCGAGCGTTTTCCTGATGGATGAACCGTTATCCAACCTGGACGCCAAGCTTAGAGTGCAGATGCGCACGGAAATTATCCGGCTGCATAAGCAGCTCGGGGTCACAACGGTATATGTGACGCACGATCAGGTGGAAGCCATGACGATGGGAAACCGGATTGTCGTGATGAAGGATGGCGTCATTCAGCAGGTTGATAGCCCGCGCGTGATTTACAGCAACCCGAAAAATATGTTTGTAGCGGGTTTTATCGGGACGCCGCCGATCAACTTTATCGAAGGAACCGTTGAGGAACAGGGCGAGAAGCTCCAGCTGAAGACGAAACGGACCTATTTAACGATCGCGGACCATCACGCCGAGATGCTGCGGAAGCATGGCAAAGTGAACCGCAAGGTCGTTCTTGGCATCCGTTGTGAGAACACTTACGCGGATCCGGAGAGGATCGGCCGTCATCCGCAATCCCAAATCCCGGGTACCGTGAAGCTTTCGGAGCTCATGGGCGCAGATACATATCTATACCTTGATATCGGCAGCGATTCTTCCTTTATCGTTCGAACGCTGACCGGATCGGATTATAAAGACGACGAGCCTGTTACCGTCTCGCTGGATATGTCGAAAGCGCTTTACTTCGATAAGGATACGTCGGAAAACCTGATGTACGTATGATATTGGCGAAAGGGAGAGACGGTTCATGTTAAGGGCATTTAAGAAACGGTTTTCAGTGATCGGTCTGGCCATGATTCTCGCCTTGCTGCCGGCCTCGGCGGGGCTTGCGGAGAATGGCGGCGGGGGGCAGCCCTCCGACCAAGAGCAGAGTTCATATGCAGCGGGTAATCAGGAACCGGTTTCTGTAAACGCTGACAATACCGATGAACCCTATTTTCATGAAAAACTTGCGGAATGGAAGCAGTCCGGTGCGTCCATCGATCATGACGGAAGCATCATTGTGCCGGTTGCCAATGTTGCGCGCACCTCGGAGCAAGCCCATGTTCAGATCGGCACTGTAGACGGCAAAGCGGGCGTTCTGGATTGGCGCGTGCAAAGCAGCGAATGGATCGAATACGAGCTGAACGTGACGCAAGCCGGGTTGTACGAAATTCATATGACCTATCGACCTGTTACGGATGACAACCGGAAAAGGCCGATTCTGCTAAATGTCACCCTGGACGGCAAGAACGATTTCATTGAATCCAAATCGATCTCGCTGGACCGGAGATGGAAAGATCCCGACAAGCTGTCCCTGGATGCGCACGGCGACCAGATTCGGCCGGTAGCTGAGGATATCAGCGGCTGGATGACGACATCGCTCCGCGATTCAGGCGGTGCCTACGTCGAACCGTTGGAATGGTACCTGCAGCCCGGCAAGCATACGCTTCGCTTGACGAGCAATGAGCCGTTGTCCATTTCGGGGATTGAGCTGGGTGCACCCGACCAAATCCAGGATTATGCAGCAGTAAGCAAGTCCTATGCCGAACCAAACGCTGGCAGCGCAAAGGCCAAGCCAATTGTGATCGAGGCGGAGAAGGCCGACTGGAAAAGCGATTCCTCGATTTCTTTTAAATACGACAGCGAGATCGAGAGTACGCCCTATAAACGAGGCAAGATCCGTTATAACACCATCGACGGCGCCCGCTGGTCCTCCGGCAACGGTGAACTCAGCTGGACATTCGAGGTTCCTGAAAGCGGATACTATAAAATCGGCCTTCGCGCCAAGCAAAATTTCTCGTCCAACCGTTCCTCCTTCCGAACGATTCGTATCAACGGCCAAATCCCGTTCGCCGAAATGGAGACGTACCGGTTTCCGTACGCGTCCGGTTGGCAGGGGATGAAGCTGGCGGATGATCGGGAGCAGCCTTATTTATTTTATTTGAATAAAGGGACCAACACGATTTCCATGCAGGTGACCCAGGCACCCGTCAAGCCGATGATCGATGAGCTCGAGAGCATCGTAAGCAAGCTGATGGCACTTGGGGAAGATCTCAAGGCGCTGACCGGGGGATCGGATGATGAGAACCGGACCTGGAAAATGGATCAGGACTTGCCGGGCTTCACGGCAGACTTGGATCAAACCGCAGATACGTTGGAACGCGTCCAGCAAAGCCTGGTTGAAGTGAATGGCAGGAAGAGCGATGTCACGCAAGGGCTGTTCACTTCACTGAAGGATATCCGGTCTATGCTGTCCGATCCGAACCAAATCCCCTATCAAATCGACAATTTCATTACGATCCAGGGCAAAGTAGCCGACCTGCTGCAGCAGTTAAAAAGCCAGCCGCTAGGACTGGATCGCCTTTATATCGTACCGGCGGACCAGCCGTACCCGCGGATGGAATCGACGTTCTTCGAAAAGGTGGAAGGCTCGTTCGTCAATTTCTTCTACTCCTTTCAATCCAAGGATAAGCTTGGCGATATGGATGAAGATGTGCTGAACGTGTGGGTGCTGCGCGGGCGCGATTACATCAACGCATTGCAGGAGCTTGCGGATGCGGATTTCACGCCGAAGACGGGAATCAAGGTAAAAATCAACTTGCTGCCGGATACGAACCTGCTGGTTCTGATGAACGCGGCGGACATCTCCCCGGATATCGCACTCGGATTGCCGCAGACGCTTCCCTACGATTACGCCATTCGCAACGGATTGTACGATCTCTCGAAGTTCCCTGATTTCAATACGATGTATCAGCGCTTTGCGCCGGGGACATGGCTGCCTTTCTACTACGACAATGGGTATTATGGAGTGCCCGAGACCCAAAGTTTCTCCATGCTGTATTACCGCAAGGACATACTCGCCAATCTGGGGCTTGAGGTTCCAAACACGTGGGAGGATGTCTATAACATGCTGCCGATTTTGCAGCAGAACAATTTGAATATGATGACGGTCCCGCATACGCCGTTCTTTTACCAGAACGGAGCGGAATATTTCACGAAGGACGGCATGCATACGGGCATAGGCACGGAGGCCGGCTACAAGGCATTTAAAGAGTGGACCGATCTCTACAACGTGTACGCCGTTCCGCAGCAGGTCGCCAGCTTCTACCAGTCGTTCCGCAGCGGCACGGTGCCGATCGGGATCGCCGATTTCAGCATGTACATTCAATTAATGGTGGCTGCGCCCGAGTTGAACGGATATTGGGGAATTGCCCCGGTTCCGGGCGTTCCGCAGCAGGATGGAGAAGTCGCCAGATGGATGGGCGGAACGGAACAGGCCGCCGTCATTTTCAAACGTACGAAGAAGGCCAGCGAAAGCTGGGAGTTTCTTAAATGGTGGACCTCGGCCGATACGCAGGAAGCGTACGGCTCCGATCTTGAAACGCTGAACGGCCTGACTTTCCGTTGGAACACATCCAATATCGAAGCTTTTGTCCACCTTCCATGGAGGCAGGACGACTTGAACGCGATTCTCGAGCAGTGGCGTTGGTATAAGGAAATTCCGAACGTACCGGGCAGTTATTTCCTGGAGCGGGAACTGCAGAACGCATGGAACCGCACCGTCGTCGACGGAATGAACTACCGGAGTTCGCTCGAAACGGCTATCGGAGAAATCGAGAGGGAAATGCAGAGAAAGATGCAGGAATTCGGCATTACGGACAGCCAAGGAAAGATTCTTCGCAAGCAGGAGCTGCCTGAAGTGAACAAACCGTGGGAAGGGGTGGATCCATATGTCCAGAAGTGATACTCAGGTGATGAACCGCGGTTACGCCCCAGGTGCCACCGTTCGCACGAAGGGGAAGCTGGCTTTCCTGATGAAAGAGATTTGGCGCTATCGGCTGTCATACGTATTCATTGCGCCGTTTATGATTTGCTTTATCCTATTTATCCTAGTCCCGGTTGTGTGCGCGCTGCTGCTCAGCTTTACGTCCTATAATTCGCTCGAACCGCCGCGCTTCATCGGCTGGGCGAATTTCCGGTATATGATTTCGGGCGATTTGCTGTTCTTGCAGTACGCATTGCCTAATACATTCAAATTTGCCGTTATTGCCGGCCCGCTCGGTTACATTGCTTCTTTCCTGCTGGCATGGCTCATTTCCATTCTTCCCGGCGTCTGGCGCAAATGGTTTGCGCTGGCGATGTATTCGCCCTCACTCATGGGCGGGATCGCGATGACGATTGTCTGGCTCCCTTTATTAAGCGGGGACCGCATCGGTTATTTAAACAGTTTCCTGCTGGAATGGGGATTCATTAAAGAGCCGGTCTTGTGGGTCACGAGCAAGGACCATCTCATGACATCCATGATTGTGGTGACGCTGTGGTCCAGTATGGGAATCGGCTTTCTAGCGATGCTGGCAGGGATATTAAACGTGAATCCGGAACTGTATGAAGCCGGAAAGCTGGACGGCATTAAATCCAGATTGGAAGAAATCTGGTACATTACGATTCCGTCGATGAAGCCGCAGATGCTGTTCGGCGCCGTTATGGCGATTGTCGGCACGTTCAAGGCCGGCGGAATCGGGACGCAGCTGTCCGGCATGAATCCGACGCCGCAGTACTCAGGCCACCTCATTATGAACCAAATTGACGATTACGGCTTTATCCGCTTCGAGCTTGGTTATGCAAGCGCATTGTCCGTATTCCTGCTGCTGCTGATGTACTTATCCAATAAGTTCTGCTGGCGGCTGTTCGGTTCGAAGGGGGATGAATAACCATGACGATTCCTTTCGCTCGAAAGCGGTTCCGTTTCAAAAGGCGATCCAAGCTGTTCAGGATGAGCCGGTTTGAGGTACTGATTACCTTGCTGCTGGTACTGCTGAGTGCCTTCATGCTGCTGCCGCTCGTTTATATTTTCAATCACGCGTTCAAGCCGTACGATGAATTATTCATTTATCCGCCGACCATATGGGCTCGCCAACCGTCGCTGCAAAACTTTATCGAGCTGTTCAATATTACATCGGAACAAGTGGTGCCGGTTACACGCTATATCTTCAACAGCCTGGTTGTCGCCGTACTGAGCGTGGTTGTGGTCACACTGGTCAGCGCATTATGTGCATACCCGTTGTCGAAGCATAAGTTTCCCGGTTCCCAGCTCGTGTTCGCGACGATCATGCTTACCATGCTGTTCGCACCGGAGACGGTAACGATTCCGCGGTATCTCGTCGTCAGCCATTTAGGCATTATGAACACGTATTTGGGTCACGTCCTGCCCATGGTCGCCGTACCGGTCGCCGTCTTTCTCATGAAGCAGTTCGTCGACCAAATTCCGGACGACTTGCTCGAGTCGGCACGGATGGACGGTGCCCGCGAGTTTACGGTGTTTCTGCGTATCGTTGTGCCTGTCATCATGCCGGCTGTCGCCACCATCGGCATTATTTCGTTCCAAACCGCCTGGGGCAACACCGAATCATCCACGTTATTTATGCAGAACGAAGAGATGAAGACATTCCCGTATTTCGTATCGACGCTGACGGCGAATATGGCCAACAGCGTGGCAAGACAGGGGGCTGTCGCGGCGGCGGCGCTGTTCATGTTTATACCGAACTTGATTATATTCCTTGTTTTCCAAAGCAAGGTGATCGCAACGATGGCCCATTCCGGCATTAAATGAATCACGGGAGGAGAACTTATGAAGCCGGCAAAGTTGAAAATAATCCGTCTCCTGTGGGGCTTGTTGGCCGTGTGCCTCGTATGGGTCGGTTATCCGGCGGTTGCATCCGCCGATTATCCTTATGCAACGAATTATAGAAGTGATACGGATTCGCTCGTATGGACGCAGGCTGCTTTCGCACCTGAGCAGGTGCTGGGCCGGGATGTATTCATCCCGGATCCGGAGGATCCCCACAAGCAGGTGCTGTCTCCGCTTGCGCAGCCCAGCGACCTGTTCGTCGATACGCAGGATGTCATCTACGTCGCCGATACGGGTAACAACCGGATCGTCGTCTTTAAGCGGGACGGGACGTTTGATCGGGTGCTCCCGGCGCTCCCTGATAAGCCGCTGTCGAGTCCGCAGGGTCTGTACGTTGACGGGAAAGGAAATATTTATGTGGCCGATACCGGCAATGCACGGATCGTGATGCTGGGTCCGGATGGGAAGCTGCTGAAGGAATATACGCTTCCGGAATCGCGGTTCATTCCCGAAGGATACCGTTTTGAACCGATCAAGGTTGCGGTGGATAAACGGGGATATGTATACATCGTCTCGCGGGGCAGCTATAACGGGCTCCTACAGCTTGAACCTGACGGCGATTTCGTCCGATTCTTTGCCGCGAACAAGGCGCCGTTCACGCTGCTGGATTCCATTAAGCGGAAAATTTATACGAGAGCGATGTACGAGAAGCAGATCAGCAAGCTGCCTCCGGCGATCAACAATGTAAACATTGACGAGCGCGGTTTTGTATACACCGTTTCGTTTGGTGAACAGCTGAAGAGCTCGCAAGTGAAGAAGCTGAATTACGCAGGTAAGGATTTTCTCGCTTCCGATAATTCGATGGGAACGAGCAACGATACATTCGGCGAAATCCGGTTTGCAGCTGCGAATCAAATCCCGAACTTAACCGATATCGCCGTTGACCGGCTCGGGAATTTCTCCGTCATCGACAGCGATTCGAAGGTGGTCAGCCAATATGACACGTTCGGCAACCTGCTGTTTTTCTGGTCGGGGGACGCAAGCCCGAACACTACGCAGCTCGGCATCGTGAAGAGCCCGGCGGCCATCGACATCAATTCCCGGAACGAAATTTACATTCTGGACAACAATGCAAACCTGATTCAGAAGTTCCGTCAAACAGAATTCGGTGCACTCGTCTATAAAGCGAACAATTTGACCATCGACGGAAGGTATAAAGAAGCGGAGCCCGTTTGGCGCGAAGTGCTGCATCTGAACGCGTATTATACGCCGGCTGTCATCGGGCTTGCCCAAGCGGCTTATTCCCGTGGAGACTACCCGGAAGCGAAGAAGCTGTACCTTCAGGCCGGCATCCAAAAAGGGTACTCCAATGCGTTTTGGCAAATCCGTCTCGAGTGGCTGCAGGATCGATTCGGCCTCTTTATGAACATCCTGATTAGCGTCATTGTCCTGTACATTCTGTACAGGATCGCTGCTAAACGCTATCCCGCAGTGAGCCGGTTAAGGCCGTCGCGTATTCAGCTGACCTCGCGTTTTATAGGGCAATTAAGGCACACCTTCTATGTTCTGCGGCATCCGGTTGACGGTTTCTATGCGCTCCGGTATGAGCATAAAGGCAGTTACCTAAGCGCGTGCGTCGTTCTCGCGCTTGCCTATATCTCCTATGCCGTCATTCGATCGTATACGAGCTTTTCCTTTAACGCCGAGGCGATCAAGGCGCTGAGCGCCACGACCGTATTTCTGCAGTTTTTCCTGGTATGGGTCGGATGGGTGATATCCAACTACCTGGTCAGCAGTATTATGCGCGGTGAAGGCCGGTTTAAGGACGTATTCATCGGCAGCTCCTATGCGCTTACGCCGTTCATCGTCATAGGTTTGCCATTAACGCTCATATCGAACGGCATGTCGCTAAGTGAGGAGTCCATCTATCAATTTCTTCATCAAGGCATGTACGTGTGGGTGTTTCTGCTGCTCATCTGGAAGGTGATGTCGATTCAAAATTATACCGTTGGCGAGACGGCAGTTAATTTACTGTATACCATCGGTACGATGGTCATTATCGGAGTGCTGTGCTTCATCCTGTTCGGTCTGTCCACCGAGCTGCGCAGCTTCATCTACTCGATCGTTCAGGAGGTGTCGGTGCGTTGACCAGAGCAAAAAAGCTAGACTTCAAGCTGACGAAGCTGCTTCCCGGAGCCGTTTGCGTCCTGGTCGCAGCGGCGGCCGGCATCTACATATGGACGCATTCCGCCAGCGGCACATCAAATGTTACCGAGCAGGCACAGGCAGCACAAGCTGCCATTCCTGCAGATTTGAAACCGGCTGTCAGCACAAGCGGCGATTTACCGAATGATGCCGACTTTGAGCAGGTAGCAGAAACCGACACGCTGGTCCTGTATGCGGATAAGCACACCGGACATTTCAAAGTCCGTGACAAAAGGGATGGCCATGAGCTGCTGTCGTATCCAAATCCGGAAGATTGGCCATATGAGACCATCAGCGGCAACTGGCGCAGCAATCTGCTCTCCCCGATTATGATGGAGACCGTCGACACGGCAAAACAAACCGAAGTCTTGGTAAGCAGCTTGCTGTCACAAAAAGGCGGCATCATGAGCTGGAAACCGGTCGAGAACGGATTCGCGGTCACTTTCGCGCTTCCTTCGCTTCAATTAATCATTCCGGTCGAGGTTACGATTAAGGACGACTACGTGGAAACCAAGGTCATCGATTCGGGCATTACCGAAGGGAAGGACCAGCTGCTCAGCTTAAAAGCCTATCCGTTTCTCGGCGCCGCGCAGCCCCGCGGGCAAGAGGGCTACATTCTGCTGCCGGACGGTTCGGGCGCGATCTATAACCTGAAGGAGAACATCACAAATGACCGCAGCGTGTACCGAGAGCCGATTTACGGCACGGACAGCGCGTACGCCCCGATATTTACGAATCGTAAGCCGGTTACGATGCCGATCTACGGCATCAAGTCAGGGGGCAGCGCTTTTCTGGCCGTAGCGGATCAAGGGGCGGAGTACGGCGCTATTTATGCGGCGCAAGCTGGCGTATACAGCAAGTATGCCTGGGCTACAATCGAACAGGAATACCGCATGCAGTATTTCCAGCCAACTTCGGTCGACCAAAAGACGGGTTTTAATACGTACAGCAAAGCAAGGTTCGGTGAGGACCGCGCGGTCCGATATTACGTTCTTCCCGGAACAAGGAGCGACTACTCCGGCATGGCTGCAAGGTACCGCCAATATTTAACCGAAGAGCAGAACATGAAGCGATTGGAGACAGCCGGTTCGCCCCTTCCATTATTTCTTGATATCGTGGGCGGCGATTCGCAGAAAGGTTTCCTCCAGAACAAGTTCATTACCGGGACGACGACGGATGAGGCTAAATCGATCCTGGATCGCCTGCATTCTAAGGGCATCCCGCAAATCGTGGCCACCTATCAAGGTTGGCAGACCGGAGGAGTCAGCCGCTTCGGGTTTGGAACGCAGGTTGATAAGCATTTGGGCGGCAATACAGGTATGAAAAGCCTGGCTGCGTACACAAAGTCCAAAGGAGACACGCTTTTACTTGAGACGAATTACACCATAAATACAGATGGCGGCGATTTTAACTCGAAAAGGGAAGCGATGCAGGATCAGGCGGGAGGAATTCTGAAGTTTAACCGCCGCGAGGCGAACGATCAGATTGCTTTGGTCAGTGCGGCGGTGTCCCTGGGCAGGATCAAGAGCCGGATCGATTCGTTTAAGGCGCTGGGAGTCGATGGATTGGCGCTTGCCGGCACGGGCTCGAGCCTCGACAGCGACTACAATCGAAAATATGCTGCAAACCGCAGCGAGGCCGCGAAACTGCAGCAGGAATTTATTGATACGGTCAAGTCCAAGTTTTCCACCGTGAGCACGATTGGCGGCAACGCCTATGCTCTTCAGAACACCAATGCCGTCCGGTCCATTCCGGGAGATTACTCTTACGATTTGTTTCTGGACGAAGCCGTGCCGTTTGCGCAAATGGTGCTGCATGGCCTGGTCCCTTATACGATGAACTGGGGGAATGCAAGAGACGAGTATCAAAAAGACTTCCTGCGCAGCATCGAATATGGGGCGGCTCCGGCCTTCGGCGTAATGCAGGCAAAGACAGAGGAAATGAAGCGGGCGTACTCGGTTTGGCAGTACAGTTTGAACTTTGACGAGTGGGAGCCATCCATCCTGGAGGAGTACAAGCGATTTAGCGAAGCGCTCGGAGATGTCCAGGACCAGTTCATCACGAGTAACCGGACGGTCGCTCCCAATGTGAAGGAGACCGTCTATGCGAATGGGAAGAAGATCATCGTGAACTACAACGATGCGCAAGTCACGGTGGCAGGGCGGCAGATTCCAGGAAATGATTTTATCGTCTTGAAAGGAGGAGAGGGGTTATGAACGGCTGGATACGGATAAAGAACGTTTTTACCCAGAGGTATGAGGGGATACTGCTCATCTTGCCCTGGATCGTCGGGTTCCTGTTATTCGTTTCGTTTCCCCTCTTCTACTCGCTGTATATGAGCTTTCACAGCGTGCGCATTACCGGGAACGGTATTTTTACCGAATTCGTCGGCTGGAAGTATTACTCGAATATTTTGTTCCAGGACGGCGGGGTCTTTTACGATCAGTTGCTCCCGTTTCTGCGGCAGGTGTTGTTTATGATTCCAATCATCGTCATCTTCTCGTTTATGATTGCGATCATGCTGAACCAAAAGTTTTTCGGGAGGGGCTTATTCCGGGCGGTCTTCTTTCTTCCGGTCATCTTTTCATCGGGCAACGTCATCCAGCGTTTTCTAAGCCAGGGCAGAGGGGAGCTTGGGTTCCTTGAGAAATATTCCATTTCTACGGCGCTTACGCAATACTTGCCTGCCTCTTGGTCAACACCGATCGTCACCGTCCTGAATTCCTTCATCCTGATTTTATGGTATTCCGGCGTTCAAATTTTACTGTTTCTCGCGGGACGGCAGACGATCTCGTCATCGGTGTACGAGGCCGCCCGCATTGACGGAGCCAATCCATGGGAGGTGTTCTGGAAGATCACACTGCCAGCGATGATGCCGTTTGTGCTGCTGAATACGGTATACACGGTCGTAGACTTGTTTACGTTCCCCGGAAATCCGATCATCGCGAGTGTCAACCCGACGCAGTACGGCCCTACGAGCGCGCTGATATGGGTATATTTCATCATCATCCTGCTGTTCCTGGGGCTTGTATTCCTAGTGCTGGGAAGAGCGGCTCGGGGCACGACATTTACGAGGTAGGGGGAAACCACGATGGAGAAAGTGATAAACGTTCTGCGGAAGCAGCATATGCGCTCCGGTTTATACGGGCTTGGCGAGCGCCTTCGGGTCCTGCTGTTCGGGCGGGAAGCCGATAAGGGGCTGATCTTCCGGCTGTTCATTTACGTTGTGCTGATCGAAACAGCGTACCTGTATTTAAATCCTATATTTTATATGATCTCCACCATGGTCAAGGGACTGAGCGACTTGCTGGATCCAACTGTGAATTGGATACCGAAGTCGATCTATTGGGGGCATCTCAAAGAAGCATGGACGTCGCTGAATTACCCGGTTTCGTTCGGCGTCAGCGCCAGCCTGTCGCTCGCATCTTCGCTCATTCAGCTGATCTCCTGCGCTATGGCGGGGTATGCTTTCGCGAGATTAAAATTTCCGTTCAAGAAATTTTGGTTCGCATGCCTGATCTTCACGTTCATTATTCCGCCGCAGGTCACCGTGCTTCCATTGATTTTGATGTACCGGGAAGTAGGGTGGGTTGACACGTATTTCCCGATGATCATCCCCACGCTGTTTGGGCATGGACTGAAGGGCGCGCTGTATGTCATCATTTACCGTCAATTTTTCTCCGTCCTCCCGAAGGAGCTGGAAGAAGCGGCGAAGATCGACGGTGCGAGCATATACCGCGTTTTCTTCAAGGTGATGCTGCCGATCGCGACGCCCGCGATTGTCGTCGTGTTCTTGTTCTCCTTCGTATGGAGCTGGAATGACAGCTATTTTCCGATGATGTTCCTGTTCAAAATGCAGGATGTGCCGCTGTCCATCGCGCTGGCAAAAGCGACCGCCGCCGCGGGCACCAATGAAGGCAAAATATTCGCGCAGTCGATCGAAATGGCAAAGTCGTTTTTATCCGTGATGCCGCCGCTCGTCTTGTATATTTTCACGCAGCGCTGGTTCGTTGAAGGCGTTGAGCGGACCGGTCTGGTCGAATAGCAATGGAATGGAGGAGCTTATAAATTCATGGAGATGCAAGAAGTCGAACGCTTGGGAATGTTTGAAATCGCATTAGAGGGGCCTGCGGAAGGAAATCCGTTTCAGGATGTGGAACTGTCGGCGGAATTTCAATACCGGAACGACCGGATTGCCGTAGACGGCTTCTACGATGGAGCGGGGATATACCGCATCCGGTTCATGCCTGACCGAGAGGGGGCTTGGCGTTTTATCACGAAGAGCAGCGCCAAGGAGCTTGACGGTCGATCGGGCGGTTTTGTATGCACGGAAGCTTCATCTGAAAATCATGGACCGGTTCGCGTACGCAAAGGCTATTTATTCGAATACGAGGACGGAACATCCTTCCTGCCATTCGGTACGACATGCTACCACTGGACCCATACGGGGGACGAGGAGCATGAGCGGTTAACGATTGAGGAGCTGCGGAAATCCCCGTTCAACAAGGTGCGGATGTGCCTGCTTCCCACGCGGGATATGCGTCCGGGCGCGGTAGCATATGAGGGTACTTGTCCAGAAGATGCGGACACAACCCGGTTTAACCCGGCTTTCTTCGCCCACTTGGAAAAATGCATATATGAGCTGATGCAGATCGGCGTCGAAGCGGACCTCATTCTGTTCCATCCTTACGATAAGCAGGGAGGATGGGGCTTTAACAGCTTATCGATAGAGCAGGATTTCTATTATTTGCGCTATGTGATTGCCCGGCTTGGTGCGTTTCGCAATGTATGGTGGTCGTTATCGAACGAATACGATTTTAACCGGATGAAGACGGTGGAGGATTGGGACCGGCTGCTCCAATATGTGCAGCGCAGAGATCCTTACCAGCATCTTCGTTCGATTCATAACGGAACCAAGATGTATGAGCATGCTACCGTGTATGACTTCACCAAATCGTGGCTTACGCATCAAAGCATTCAGCATTGGGATGCGGGCGCGACGACAGAGCTGCTGGCCAAGGCGCATAAACCGGTCGTCATTGACGAGATATCCTATGAAGGCAATGTCGCTAAACGCTGGGGGAATATTACGGGCCTCGAACTGATGGACCGGTATTGGGAAGGTATGACGAGAGGCGGTTTCGTTGCGCACGGCGAGTGCTTCGAGAATCAGCCGACCGGTGCCTGGATTTCGCGCGGAGGGCGGCTGTACGGGGACAGTCCCGAACGCATCCGTTTCCTGCGCCGGCTGATGGAGGAAGGACCTGAGGACTGGATGGGTGCGCGTGAGGAAGGCTCCTATGCGCTGATTTATTTGGGCAAATATCGCTTCTCTTCCTATAAACTGCCGATGCCTTCCGACCGGCAATACCGTATCGAGCTCATTGATATTTGGAACATGTCGGTATCAAAAGTAACAGGCACCTATGCGGGACAGAGCGAGGTGATGCTGCCGGCGCAGCCTTATACAGCCCTTCGCTTACATGCCGTATGAGAGGAGCATTATGAGAGAGGAGAGGAAAACGATTGTTGCAATTCGAAGACACGGTAAAGTGTTGGGACGTTTTTGAACTGCGGCTGCCAATTGCTCCGGATGACGCATTGTACGCGGATGCGGGACTCCGCGCTGTATTTGAGAGGGGAATGCGGCAGCTTCATGCGGACGGCTTTTACGACGGGAACGGATCGTTGATCGTCCGCTTCATGCCTGACGAAGAAGGGGAGTGGTCGTTCCATGCGGATGGTCCGTCGCTCCCTGTCGACGGAATGAAGGGTGAGTTTTTGTGCTTGCCGGCGGATCCCGGCGTGCATGGGCCTGTACGCGTGGCAGACGCAACGCATTTTGCCTATGCGGATGGAACGGCTTATACGCCGTTTGGTACAGAACTGTCAGCATGGCATATCCAGAACGGTGCAAGCCGTGCCAAGACGATCCGTACGCTGCAAGCGTCAGCTTTCAATAAAGCCCGTATGAGCTTGATGCCGAATGTGGAATACACTGGATCGGGCGAATCGAACTTTTCGCCGTTCGCGTTCGGTGAAGGCGGCAAGCTGGACTTTGATCGCTATAACCCCGCTTATTTCGCCAGGTTGGAGGAATGTCTGCAGGTGCTGGCTCAGCATGGGATCGAGGCCGAGCTTACGCTCTTACCGGCAAATGAAGCGGATGTTCAGCTGACGCCGGTGCAGGAAGAACGATACATCCGCTATGTCGTGTCGCGTTTGGCCGCATATCGCAACGTTTGGTGGACGATAGCCGATTTGGGAGACGGCACACTGCGGCGGGATAAATATTGGCGCTGCGCCTGCCGAACTGTTCGTGAATGCGATTACGGTCAGCATTTACTTACGGTTCATGGTGCGCCTGCAGCTTATGATTGGGGGGCTCCTTGGCTGACCCATATCAGTCTCCGGCATGAGGAGGTGACGATTGCCTCAACCTTTACACTTCAGTATGAGAAGCCGGTCATGATTGACCACTGCGGTTATGAAGGAACCGGACCGGGAAAGGAAAACGCCTTGACGCCGGAAGAACTGGTCTGCCGGATATGGGAAGGCATGGCCCGCGGCGGGTATGTAACCCATGGAGAATCGCTCGTCGGCTCCGGGGGAACATGCTGGTCCATTCATGGCGGAGAGCTGCAAGGGGAGAGCTGGCCGCGCATCGCTTATTTGCGCAAACTGCTCTCCGATGCACCGGACTTCTTGTCGTACAACAGAATGCGTCATGACGTATCAACGATAGAGCGGCAAGGCGAATACGCTCTGTCGTATTTCGGAGCGCATCGCTGCACGTCACGCTTATTCGCAATGCCGGGCGGCGAATTCGCGGCGGATCTGATCGATACCTGGAATATGAAGCTTGAGAGGCTGGACCAGACCTTTCAGGAACGGTTTGTGATCAAGCTGCCGGGCAAGCTGTATTATGCACTTCGTCTGCAAAAGGTTAGCGGTGGTCTGGTAACCGGCACGATCGCAGAGGAGGATACAGAGCCGCTGCTGGCCGTGGGAGACGGGGATTGATCCCGTTCGGATGTAGAAACGATAGGGAAGGAGCGTGGCGGAATGACGACATACCGGCTGGTTAGTCGTGCCGGCAATCGAATCGTTGAGCTGCGGCAGTCGGACAACGATATTGAGTGGCAGCTGTCCTGCGGGGGAGACGCCAAACCTTATTTTAGCGATTCGTTAAGCCGTATGGCGGTAAGCTCCCAGGGACGTCCATGGCGCGCCGATCGGATCAGGCTTAAAACTTCGCGGATCAAGTGCGATGACGATACACTGCGCGTGACCGCAGATTGCGGTGAGCTCCACCTTGGGATCGAGCTGAGCTTCGATGCGGAAGAACTGCTCCGCGTGAATGCGACATGGGAAAACACGGGAGACGTCACTTGGAAAGACGCTGCAGTAGGCTTGGAATGGGAGCTTGTCACCCGCGGCAAAGAGAACGTGACCATTCCGCATATGATCTACAATAACAATCCGTCTGCCGATCCCTCAAGGCTTGTGCCGCGTCTTGGCGTCGGCGAGTTCCAGGGGTTCATCTGTGAAGAGCACCGGCTGCCCATTCCTTGCATCAACGTGGAATGGGAAGAGGATATGGGACATCAAAGGTCATTCACCTTGTTCTCACTGCCCTCTTATCTCGAATTGGAAGACGGCACGGTCCATTACGGCTCACTCGGTGCTTACAGACGAAACGGAAATATTTCGCTGGCGGCCATGAGCGGCGTGCTGATGTTTAACGGCGAAAAGGATATCGTCTGTGTGAGCAAAAGCTTGACGGGACCTTATGACGGCGGCTATACCGATTTTCCCCCGGGGTTCTCCCTAACCAAACATTATGTATTGGAATGGGGGGCGCAGCAGGTGCCGGGTTGGGCCTTCTCACAAGTCGTTCATCGCGCCGTCCGGCTGTATGATCCGAGAGGCGAAGCCCCGCATTCGATTGATGAGATGATCCGATTAAAGACGCTGGCGATGGATGACCGGTGGCGGGAGACGGAGCATGCTGCCGGTTATGTGAAGTTCAATGACCGGAATGCATTCGGCCTCGTTTCAAAGCATGGGCTGCATTATATGTACGGCTGGACAGGGCAGGGCTTGAAGCTGGCGTGGTGCGACGCTTTTATCGGATTCGGAGGCCGGGATTCCGATCGCATTCTTCGCTGCAAAAAAGCGGTGAACTTTTACCTGAAAGGCAGCGGTACCGCGGTACCCGGGCTTCGCAGCAGCGCATACCATCTGTCAGACGGCAGGTGGGACCATTTCCATCGGCAGCAGGAGGCGGTCGTCTCTAGCCGTGCCTTTGGAGAAACGGTGAGCGACTTGGCGGACATTATTCTGTTATTCCGCAGCAGGGGCGAAGCGGTGCCGGAGGAGTGGACGGATGAACTTAAACGATCCGCGGATTTCCTGCTCAGCGCAGCCATGCCCTCAGGCATTTTTCCAGCGAGCTGGCGCTTGGATGGGCATGCGGCAGAGACGGAAATTACGGCTGCCGGCATTCCGTGTGTCATCGCATTACTGAAGGCTTACCAGGTATTGGGCGAAGAAGGCTACCTCAATGTCTCCAGATCCTCCATGGAACGCTATTACGAGCTGCATGCCAAAACCTTCGATCGGCCGTTCGCGCGGTCTACTCTGGATGCAAGATGCGAGGACAAGGAAGCGGGGATGTTTTTCTTCATCGCGGCTTACGAGCTGTTTCGTCTGACCGAGGCAGAGGAATACAGGACATGGGCGGAAGTGGCGGCAGACTGGATTCTTACTTATGTGTATATGTGGAATCCGGCCTATGACCAAGGGACGCCGTTCAGGGAGCGGGGATTCAATGCCGTGGGCTGGCCCGGGGTGAGTGTGCAGAACCATCATCTCGACGTCTTCTTCCCGACGTATGAGCTGTGGCGTTTCGGACTCCTCACCGGCAACGAAATGTACGTAAAGCTAGGCCGGATGGTCTTTGACGCCCTTGGCCAAGGTATTTGCACCAAGCCGGGAGAGTGGGGATTTACCGTCGTTGGAGAACAGGCCGAAGGATTTTTTCAATCCAATTTTCAGGGGCGGGGACGCTCTAATACTTGGAATCCGTCATGGGTCATTTCGGAGGTGCTTCATCATGCCCTTCGTTTTCGGGCGGCCCTGGCACAGGAGGATGAAGCGCTTCAAGGAAGGGTCAATTATCGCTGACGATTTCGGAGAAGCCGGGATCGGCGGTGTTTAGGGGAGTGAAATGCCAATGATTAAACCGCAAGGGATTATTCCTGCCATGGTGACGCCATTCGATGACAATGGGCGCCTTCATGAAAAGGTTGTTCGTCAAATGATTCGCCGTTTGCTGCAGGCAGGGGTCCACGGAATATTTGTGCTTGGGACCAATGGCGAGTTTTTTGCGATGAACGATGATGAGAAGGTTGAACTGATACGTATTGCGGCGGATGAAATTGCAGGCCAGGTTCCGCTCTATGCCGGTTCAGGCGCGGTGACGACAGCGGAGACCGTCTCGTTGTCACGCAAATTGGAGGAGGCGGGTGCGGACGTATTATCCGTGATCACGCCTTACTTTGTTCCGGTGAATCAATCGGAGATCCAAGAGCATTTTAAGGCGGCGGCGGGATCCACGGACCTGCCGATCGTTCTCTATAACATTCCGGCACGAACGGGTGTCATGCTGGAAGCGGGTACGGTTGCATCGCTGTCGCAAATCCCCAATATCGTCGGGGTGAAGGATTCGAGCGGCAACTTCGAGCATATGCTTCAGCTTATTCAACAGACGGATCGCGACTTTTCCGTTCTTGCAGGCACGGACTCCTTCATTTTATCGGTTCTGATGGCGGGCGGATCCGGCGCCATCGCCGCATCCGCGAACATTGCGCCGGAAAAAGTCGTCTCCATCTACAGCCATTGGCAGGCTGGGTGGCATACCGAGGCTGCAAAAGCCCAGGCCGATATCGCGGTCGTCCGCAAGCTGATGCAGTACGGGACGATCCCAGCGGGCCTGAAGGAAGTGATGAACCAGCTCGGAATCGAGGTGGGAACGCCTCGTCTGCCAGTGCAGCGGGTTAGCGCAGAGGTGCGGAGTACCATTGCTCAAGTGTTGGGCGAGGCAGGCCTCGTGAAGAGGAGGTAAAGTGATGGCGGTTCTTTTTCAAACGGCCGGATCCATTCTGGCCGGAGCCGGAACGTTTCATACCGTCGCAGAGCAAATCCGGAAGCAGCTCGGTCCGATCCAGCGCGTCCTGATCATCACGACGCAAAGCCTCCGAAAGAATAGGACTACGGATCAGCTCCGGGAACAGCTGTACCATTCGGACATCGCCGCTGACATTCTCGGGGAAGACATTTTTCCAGAACCGACGGCTGCGGCAATAGAAGCCATTCATGAGGCAATCCAGGGCGAAGCGTACGAGGCTTATATCGGAATCGGCGGTGGCAGCGTGCTAGACGCGACCAAGCTGCTCGCGGTATTGGCGACGAACAACAAGCCAATCGAAGACATGCTTGGCACGGACAACATCGAACATGAAGGCATTCCGACCGTGCTTATTCCAACGACATCGGGAACAGGGGCGGAGGTTACGCCAAATGCGATCGTGACGCTGCCTGAGCGCCAATTGAAAATCGGAGTCGTAAGCCGCCGCTTATATCCCAGGTTGGCGGTGCTGGATCCCGAGCTGACACTCACGCTTCCGAAGGCAGTGACAGCGTCGACGGGCATGGACGCTTTTACCCATGCGCTTGAATCGTTCATAGGACAAAAGGCAAATCCGATCAGCGATTTGTTTGCGCTTGAATCAATCCGGCTGATCAGCGGAAGCATCGTGGAAGCATGCGAAGACGGAAGCTCCATTCGCGCCCGCTCAGCGATGCTGTACGGCTCGGCGTACGGCGGAGCGGCTCTGTCCTCCTCAGGAACCGCTGCCGTACACGCGATGGCTTATCCGTTAGGCGGCCGGTTTGGCATTCCGCATGGCACTGCGAATGCAATGCTCCTGCCCCATGTCATGGAGATGCAGCTAGACGCGATTGCCGGCCGCCTTGCGCAGGCAGCAGCAGCGATGCGGCAGGGCATGGGCCACGCAGCAAGCAGCGACAGTCATGCCCGCGCCGAAGCCGAATGGGCCCTAGGTCAGATCGCTGAATGGACGGATCGGATTGGCATCCCGCAGAATTTGACGGAATACGGCGTGACGGAGCAGGACCTTCCGGGGATGGCTCTCGGGGCATCGCAGGTGACCCGCCTCATGGATAACAATCCGAAGCGGTTCTCTCTCGAAGACCTGGAGACGATCTATCGAAAACTGCTGCCGACGACGAAAGTGAAATAGGAGGTGCCCATATGCGGACCATTGTGGTGGATCAAAGCGGGAACGGAGATGTTCTTACGGTGGCGGAAGCGATTGCAGCTGTGCCGGATCATGCCGCCGAACGAACGCTGATCATGTTGAAGAACGGGGAGTACTGTGAAAAAATAACCGTCCCGGCAAGCAAAACGAATCTCTGCATGAGAGGCGAAAGCAGGGACGGCGCCGTTATTGTGTATGACGATTCGGTGTCGAAGTTAAAACCGAACGGCGAGAAAATGACGACATACGAAACGGCTACTTTTACCGTACGGGCTAACGATTTTTACGCGGAAAATTTGACCTTTGCGAATTCAGCCAGCAGGCTTGAGCGTGCTGGTCAGGCCGTCGCCCTGGAAGCGGCAGGGGACCGCGCCATCTTCCGGAACGTTGCAATCCTTGGGCACCAGGATACCTTGTACACGCCTGGAAATGGCAGACAATTGTACGACCGTTGTTACATTGAGGGAACGGTGGATTTTGTGTTCGGGTCGGCGACAGCCGTGTTCAAGGAATGCGAGCTGCACAATTTGAACCGTCATAACGGCTATGTGACGGCAGCTTCGACGGGTATCGACCAACCTTACGGTTACGTGCTGCTTCAGTGCAGGCTGACGTCATCCACCACCGCGGAGACGGTAAGCCTGGGCCGGCCATGGAAGCCATACGGAAGCACGATTTTTGTCAATACGTGGATGGATCGCCATATCCGCCCGGCAGGTTGGGATAACTGGCGTGATCCGAGCAAAGAGATTACGTCGCGGTATGCGGAATATGGAAGCACGGGACCGGGCGCTGAGCAGGCGGATCGGGTCGGTTGGGCCAAGGTGCTGACGGAACAATCGGCGTCCACGTTAAGCGTCAGCAGGGTGCTGGCAGGGGAGGATGGATGGAACCCGGAGGAGATCAGCCTTCCGACGGAATAGTTTGTTTTTGCTTCACTTATCTTTGTCTTTGATCTGTGTTCTTGATGTTGAAATTATTAAAGCCTCGAAGCTTCGAGGCCGCATGTGTCAAGGTGAATGTACGATAAGTTGAGTACAAATTTTCATTGAGCATTCTTACGGAGAGAGGAGTGAAGAGCGTTGTGGAATCCTGATTCTTTTATGGAGATGCTGTATGCAAATTCAGATCCGGCCCGAAAGGAAAACTCCCAGCTAAGCCGCCCAGGCAGCAAAGAACTGTTGAAAGAGCGGCTCCGGTCTTCGCTGACGCTGGGATCGTTCGATGACATGCGCTCACCGCTTGAGCCGGTTATTCTGGAACGCGTCGAATATGAAGATTATATCCGGGAGCGCGTCGACATCGGAACGGTCACCGGACTGCGGATGCCGGTCTATATCCTGATTCCGAAAAAGCCGGCAGCGTCCGGCAAGCTTCCAGGCATGCTGGCGCTGCACGGGCATGGCTATGGGAGCCGAGAGGTCGTGGGCCTGGCCGAAGACGGCACGATCCAAGAGAAGAAAGGCGGGCATAACAGCTTCGCGCTCGAGCTCATGAAGCAGGGTCATATTGTCGCTGCGCCGGAAATGATCGGCTTGGGCGACCGCAGGCTCATCCGTGACACGAAACCGGGCAAGGAAAGGAGCTCCTGCGTTTCCCTGACCGGCCAGTTGATGATGTTCGGCATGTCCCTTGCGGGGCTTCGCGTATTCGAAGCGCTAAGGGCGCTGGATTATTTGGCAACCCGGCCTGAAGTCAATCCTGGGCAAATCGGCTGTATGGGCTTCTCCGGCGGCGGTTTGGTCGCAGCCTATGCTTCGGCGCTGGATGAGCGGATACGGGCAGCGGTGCTGTGCGCTTTTACAAATACGTTTAAAGGCAGCATTCTATCGATCAATCACTGCATTGATAACTTCATCCCCGGCGTACTCGATTATGCCGAGCTACCCGACCTTATTGGCCTCATCGCCCCGCGTCCTCTATTCATCGAATCGGGAGAAAACGACCCGATCTTTCCAGCCGCTTCTGTCCGGGAGGCGGTTGAGATTGTTCAAAACGTCTATCTTGAGGAAAACGCGGCGTCCGTGCTTCAGTACGATATATTCCCGGGTGTGCACGAAGTGAGCGGACGCGCTGCATATCCATGGCTTCTCTCGACATGGCGCGGCAACAAGTCGGCCGTACAGTGAAAAATTGGCGTACGGCCTGACAAGAAATTGAAAGATGCAATCGGAGGTGCTACAAATAATGAACCCAAGCGTATGGCTCAGTATTCAACGTGAAGCAACACCGCGAATGCAGCATGGATTAGAGCAGCTGATTGGCGCGCTGGAGGACTGCGGTTATGAACCGAAGGTGGCGGATGAAGAATGGAGTGCGCTTTCTTCTGCAAAATCCCCGGACTTGAAAATTTACATCGGTCACCGCGAAGAGTCGGAATTGATCCGGACTTTGGAGCAGCAAGAGGTGCTTATTTACCATTCGCAGGAGCCGGGCAAGGAAGGTTTTTATTTAGCCACACTGCCAGGGAATTTGATCGTCATATCCGGAGGAAATGATACGGGCGCCTTATACGGGGCGATGGAGCTCGCCAGCAGGATCCGCTCGGCGGGCAAAGTGCCGAATCTCCTCGCGCATGGGGAAACCCCGGATTTTGTTTTGCGCGGCCCTGTGCTTGGACTGCAGAAGACGGAGATCGAGCCGCCCCGGCGTACATACGAGTATCCGATCACGCCCGAGCGGTTCCCTTGGTTTTATGATCGATCGATGTGGATCGACTATCTGGATATGCTGTGCCGGCAGCGCAGCAATGTCGTATATATCTGGACGGGACACCCATTCGCATCCCTGGTCAAAGTCGAAGATTATCCCGAAGCGCTCGAAGTGACGGAAGAAGAGTACCAGCTCAACTACGAGACGTTCAGCTGGCTGACGAAAGAGGCGGACAAACGCGGCATTTGGGTTGTGCTGAATTTTTACAATATTCATATCCCGCTGCCGTTTGCCGAGAAACACGGGCTGGAGCTTCATCAGCCGAAACCGCTACCGATTACCGCAGACTATACCCGGAAATCGATCGCGGCCTTTGTTCGATCCTATCCAAGCGTCGGGCTGATGCTATGCCTCGGCGAAGCGCTGCAAGGGAGCGTCTATGGAGCGGAATGGTTTATTGACACCATTCTTGCCGGCGTGAACGAAGGGCTCCGCGATCTGAACATGAAGGATTATCCGCCCATCATCCTGCGTGCCCACGCGCTGAAGGCGGAGCCGATCATCGAAAAGGCGGCCCCGCTGTATCCGAATTTGTATACCGAAGCCAAGTACAACGGCGAGTCGCTGACGACCTGGACGCCAAGGGGCGGCTGGGTACAGACCCATCGGAACTTAAGCAGCATGCAGTCGGTTCATATCGTAAACATTCACATCCTGGCGAACCTGGAGCCCTTCCGTTACGGGGCGCCTGCTTTTATACAAAAGAGCATGCAGGCGGCAAAGCATCGGCAGAAGGCGAATGGCCTGCATGTGTATCCGTTGTTTTACTGGGATTGGCCTTATAGCGGTGACAAGGCGGAGCCTAGGCTGAAGCAGGCCGAGCGCGATTGGATATGGTATGCCGCCTGGGCCCGTTACGCCTGGAATCCAGACCGAGACCCGGAAACGGAAACGTACTACTGGATAGAGCAGTTTGCGGCAAGGTTCGGATCGCGCGAAGCGGGCGCCCTGCTCCTTGAAGCTTACGATGCTTTCGGGGAGTGCGCGCCGCGGATTCTCCGCCGCTTCGGGATTACGGAGGGAAACAGGCAGACCTTATCGCTCGGCATGAAAATGAGTCAGCTGACGAATCCCGACCGCTATTCCCCTTACAAAGCCCTTTGGGAAGATCACGCGCCGCAAGGCGAGAGGCTGGAAACATTTGCTGCGAGAGAAGCAGCCGGAGAACCTCATGTCGGTGAGACACCGATCGATGTCATCGAATCAGCCGAGATGTTTGCCGATCAGGCCTGGGCCTCCGTGCAGCAGGCCGGCTCCCACGTCACGAGCAACAGGGAAGAATACGAACGGATTGTCACAGACGTGGAAGCGATACGCTATTTAATGAAGTTTTATGGTGCCAAGGTGCGCGCAGCCGTCAAGGTGCTTCAATACAAGCATAAGGTGAACGGCAGCTATCTGGATCATACGGACGTATTAGCGGAGGCGGTTTCCGATCTTCGCGAAAGCCTGGATTGGTACCGGAAGCTGACAGCGTTGACGGAACGCACCTACCTGTATGCCAACAGCATGCAAACCCCTCATCGCAAAATACCAATTCCTGACGGCAAGCAATACAAGCATTGGAAAGACTGCCTCCCTGTTTACCAGGAGGAGCTTAGATGCTTCGAATCCAACGTAAAGCAGCTGCAGTCTGGTAAGCTTCCAGACCACGTTGGCCACGAACAGAGATTTGAGCCATACCGTCAGGCGGAATTTCGGTTAATGACCCAAGGAGCAGAACTTTATGAGGTAACGAAGGACAGCAGTCTGTTCACGGATGGCGAGGTGTACATCCAGAGCTGCGCGGAAGAGCTGGAAGGCTTAACCGGAATCCGGTTCAGCCGCAGGGATGCCGCAAACCGGGGCATGGCGATCGAGTTCGAAACGGATACGCCGGTGCGCCTGCTTGTCGGCTACTTCAATTCATCCGATCAGCAATGGCTTCAAGTACCGACCTTGGATGAGAATACGCATGCGGATGATCGGGGAGGGCTATCGCCTATTTTGCGGAAAGGGATCAAGACTTCGTTCTTCCCGAGCGTTAACGTGCATGCGTTCCTGTATGAACCTGGGCGGCATGTGCTGAACCTTGGCAAGGGAGCTTATGCCGTGCTCGGCGTCATTGCTGCCGACCAGCAGATGATGGAGCGGGACGTAGCACCGTTCAGTGAAAGCTCCCGCTCGTTGGATTGGCTGTATAGCTGAGCGTTAAGCCAGTAACAACGAAATGGAGTTGAATTGTACATGGAAAAGAGCACGTACAGGCTTGGCGTGATCGGCTTGGGGGAAGGAAGGAGTATTCTCTCGGCGGCACAGGCCAGCGGACGCTGGGAGATCGTTAATATGTGCGATATCAATGAAGACATCTGCAAGGAACGGGCGCTTGAATTCGGATTGACCCGCTACACGCTTCAATACGATGAGCTGCTCCACGATCCCGCCATTGACGTGATTGCGATATATACGCCGGATCAATGGCATGGGAGACATATCAAGCAAGCTTTCGAGGCAGGTAAGCATGTCATCGTCACGAAGCCGATGCTGAATTCGCTGGAGGGCGTTCATGATGTGCTTCAAGCAGCGAAGTCTTCCGGCAAGCATTTGTTCGTTGGACAAAGCAGCCGCTTTTTTGAACCGATGATTCATCAGCGGAAAGATTATGTTGCCGGACGGCACGGTAATCTGGAAGCCGTTGAAGCATATTACATTTCGGACGCCAGATGGTTTTTGGAGCGTACCTGGAGCAAGCAATCCGGCTTCAGCTGGATGTACAATTTCATGATTCATGCCGTTGATCTGGCCGTCTGGTATTTGCCCGATATCGAGGAAGTGTTCGGATACGGGCGTTCAAGCAGTACCAATAGCGGGCATGGTCTCTCCGTACCGGATACGATGAGATTCCTGATGAGAGACCGTGAAGGGCGCATCGCTCAAGTGAGCGGCTCCTATACGACCCCGGCGCTCCGCGGCGTCGACCCGGGAATCAGCTGTACGCTGCGCGGAACAAACGGTACGAGCCGCGCAGTATACTCCAAGCTGGAGTACTACACCCACTTCCATAAGGAGAAGACGGTAGTTCACTCCTTTGAGGAAAAGCGGCCGTATTACTTCCGCTTCGAAGGGGAGAGCCACCATGCGGGCGAGTACCAGAACTACATCGAATATTTTGCCGAATGCCTTGATCAGGGAGAGATCCCAAAGCCGGACCTTCGCGAAGGTATCCGGACGCTGGCGGTCATGGCCGCGATGGAACGCAGCATGGAGACGGGCCAGCCGGTTCGTGTAGATCATATTTTGCAGGAGTTTTCGCTTTACTTGACCGATGAGGAATCACAAAAATAAGGCATAACCAACAATAAGGCATAACCAAAACCCGGGAGGCGGTCACTTGATTCCAAGTGGCGTTCTCCCGAGTTTTTTATGAGGAATACCGATATCGCAATCCAAAAGAAACGATGATATTCACTGCATGTTATCATAAGCACGAAACATGAATGATTGCAGACAGGTAAATATCAACTGCTAATTTCAGTATCCAAGGTATAGGAAGGGGTAAGGCATGGCAAATATCGAGCACCTGCAAACCGTACATGTTCCAGCGTCGGAGGTGTATGAAGCTTTAACCACCGCTGAGGGACTGTCGGAAATTTGGACCAATGAACTCATGATCAATAATCAAATTGGCTGTATTAATGAATTTCGATTCGGCAGCAATGATATCACTAAGATGAGAATTGAGGAATTGATCACGAATAAAAAAGTCATTTGGAAGTGTATAGATTCAGATCCAGAGTGGATGGGTACGATGATTTCCTTTGAAATTGAAGAAAAGAACGGGAAGTCTTTTGTTACTTTGCGTCACATGAACTGGAGAGAAGTAACGCCATTCTTTCGTTCTTGTAACTACAACTGGGCTATTTTCCTTTAGAGTCTCAAATCCTACTGTGAAGAGGGGGAAGGTCTCCCCTATCATAAACGTAAGTTTTAATTCTCAGCATCTCAATGTTTCCTTTTGGTTGAAAATCAACAATCAAAGAAATCAGAGCCATTTTTTTGAAAAATATTCATCTGGAGTTCTTCCTTGATCTCGGTGTTTTGTTGCGCACTTCGAGATTTGGGGAGGTACTCCTTTTTTCATGCTTGGACCCATCAAAATACCAAGCAAGGGTTGGCGAAAATAAACAAAGACTCCGAATAAACGGAGTCTGAGGTATGCCTGCTTAGGGATATGGTTGAAAACCATCATGATTCGGCGTGAATCTTAGTTTTCTTGTCTGCATCGATGATGGTGCGGACAGCGCTTTTCCAACCCGCATATAAATGATGCCGGGCTTCTTCATCCATTTGAGGCGTGAAGGTTTCGTATAAAAGGGAGTTTCGCGGCAAGTCATTTAGGCTGGACCAGAAGCCAACGCATAGTCCGCCCAAGTATACCGAACCCATGGCCGACAATTCGGCGCATGCGGATCGGGTCAGCGGCCGGTTCAGCAGATCGCTCTGGAATTGCATGAGCCAATCGTTTGCCGAAGCGCCGCCATCCGCCCGGAGCTCCCGGAGGGATATGCCGGACTTCTCTTCCAGGATGGCCACGGAATCTTTGACCTGGTAGGCAATGCTCTCCAGCGCCGCACGAATAAGATGCCCGCGTCCGGTTGAGCGGCTCATCCCGAGAATGGCCGCCCGTGCGTAAGGCTCCCAATAAGGGGCACCCAATCCGACAAATGCAGGGACTAAATACACGCCCTCCGTTGAGGTGACGCTATCCAGTAGCTCCTGCATTTCCTCATAAGTGGAGAACAATCCCAAATTGTCGCGAATCCACTGGATACTGTCTCCTGTCGTACGCAGGACCGATTCCAGCGCATAGATTACCGTGCCTCCGGCTCCCCAGGCGATAGTCGTGACAAGCCCTTCTTCACAGGGGAGTGATCGTTCTCCAACATTCATCATCACCGATGTTCCTGTACCGTAAGTAGCTTTGGCCATGCCGGGCTCGTGACAGAACTGTCCGAATAAAGCCCCCTGGGAGTCGCCGATCACGCCTGAAATCGGAATTTCTTCTCGGAATAATAAGGGCTCCTTCGTAAACCCGAAGAAGGTGTCCGACGGCTTGACAGCCGGCAGCAGGGAAGCGGGGACCCGAAACAGGGAACACAGGTCTTCGTCCCACTGCAGGGTATGAATGTTGAAGAGCGAAGTCCGGCTGGCATTCGTGTAGTCCGTCGCGTGGACGGAGCCGCCCGTCAGCTTCCAGACCAGCCAGCTATCGATCGTTCCGGCGAGCAGGCGGCCTTCGGATGACAGCCTGCGCGCTCCGTCCACATGATCCAGGATCCACTGCAGCTTCGTTGCCGAGAAATAGGGGTCCAACATCAAGCCGGTTTTGTCTGCGACGATCTGCTCATTTCCGCCTTCATGCAATTGCATGCAGACGTCGGCGGTCCGTTGGCACTGCCAGACGATGGCCGGATAGACGGGAAGGCCGGTGGTTTTGTCCCAGATCAACGCCGTTTCGCGTTGATTGGTCAGCGTCAGCACCGCCAATTCTGCCGGTTCAACGCCGGCCGCCTCCATGCAGGAAAGGGCTGCGGCAATGACATTGCCGTAGATTTCAAGCGGATCATGCTCGACCCAACCGGGCTGCGGGTAATACTGCTTGTGTTCTTTCGAGCTGCGGGCAACGGTGTTCCCTTGACGGTCGACGAGGAGCGCCTTTGTCCCCGAGGTGCTCTGATCGATGGCCAAAATGTAGCGCTGCTTATGCATCATGTTCTTGCCCTTTGCTTGTGCATTAGATCATGAGCCAATTCTTGGAGATGTGCGGCACTTATCCCGTAATGACGGAATACCTCCGCTGGCTTCCCGGCAATGGCAGGCTCGTCGGGGATGCCCACAATGTTCACCGGAACGGGGTGATGCTGCACGACAACCTCTGCGACGGCTGCGCCCAGGCCGCCGAAGATGCTGTGTTCTTCAACCGTGATCATACGTCCGGTTTCCCGGGCGGCTTTCACAATGGCCGCTTCGTCCAGCGGCTTGATCGTATGCATGTTCAGGACCCGAGTGGATACGCCGTCTTCGGCGAGGCGGTCTGCAGCATCCAGGGCGACGCGAACGGTCTCGCCGGCCGCTATGATCGTCACATCCGTCCCCTCCCGCATCGTAACGGCTTTACCGATTTCAAAAGGATAATCATCGGACGGGTAGACGTCTTCGACCGGGTTCCTGCCGATGCGGACATAAACGCCGCCTTCATATTGAACGAGCGCTTCGGTCATTTTTTTCGTTTCGTGCCGGTCGGCCGGCATCATGACGGTGAGCCCCGGGATGGCCCGGGCAACGGCGAGATCCTGCACGGAGTGATGCGACATGCCGAGCGCCCCATAGCTTACACCGCCGCTAATCCCAATAAGCTTTACGTTCGTATTGGAGTAAGCGACGTCGACTTTGATCTGTTCGATGCTGCGCATGCTTAAAAAGCAGGCAGGGGAAGTGACAAAAGGCTTTTTCCCGCTGTGGGCAAGTCCTGCCGACATGCCTACGATATTCTGCTCCGCAATGCCCACCTCGACGAATTGCTCGGGATAGGCGTTAGCGAAGGGTGCCATCGCCGCGGACCCGCGCGAATCGCTTGCCAGCACCATAATGTCCCGGTCTGTTTTGGCCAGTTCCAGCAGCGTTTCGCAAATGACCTGCCGGTTTGGAATCGAATTCATGCTAGATCACCTGTCCTTCACGAGAAAGTTCCGCGATCTGGGCTTCCAGCTCAAAGAGCGCGAGCTTCAGCTGCTCATCATCGGGGACATGATGGTGCCAGGCAGCGACGTTTTCGGCAAAGGAAACCCCTTTGCCCTTGACGGTGTTCGCTATGACCAAGGTGGGTTTCCCAATGACGCTTGGAGCAGCGCGAAACGCCTCAACCAATGCGTCCATGTCGTTGCCGTCGATGGAGACGACATGCCAGCCGAATGCCCGCCATTTCTCATCGAGCGGATCCAGTCCCATCACTTCCTCGGTGGTGCCACTGATCTGGAGGCGATTACGATCGACGATCCCGATCAAGTTATCCAGCTTATAATGAGCGCCGGCCATCGCGGCTTCCCAGTTGGAGCCTTCCGCCTGCTCGCCGTCACCCATCAGACAGAACACGCGGTACGGCAGACCGTCGCGCTTCGCGGCCAGCGCCATGCCTGCGGAGATCGGGAGGCCATGGCCCAGTGCTCCGGTGTTCATCTCAATTCCCGGCACCTTGTTGTTGGGATGCCCGATGAGACGCGTACCGAACTGGCTGTACGTTTTCAGTTCTTCTTTCGGAAAAAAGCCTTTGTCCGCAAGGATGCACCACAGCGATTCAACGGAATGGCCTTTACTTGCGATAAACCGGTCCCGCAGCTCCCATTTCGGGTTCGCCGGATCAAGCTTCATGACGTCGTAATATAATGCCGTTAAAATGTCGGTATTGCTGAGCGAACCCCCGGTATGTCCGGTTTTGGCACGGTGGATGATGGTGAGGAGATCCATGCGAATCTGGGCCGCCTTGATCTTTAACGCTCTCGTGTCCATGAACGAATCCTCCTTATGCGTGGGTGCTTGCCGATGTCTTTCGGGCTAGATCCGAACCGCGCAGCCAGCTCTGAATTTCCTGCTCTGTCGGATCCACGGGATCGGCCGTAAGACCAGGAATATAATTGCAGGCTTCATAGATGGCAGGGATGACATTCGCATGTATGCCAACCGAATGATGCACATAAGGACCTTTCACGAGCTTTTCTTCCCATAGCGGCCAGTCATTCACCTCGACCCAGACGTAGGAACCCCGCGTAAATGGACCTTGAATTCCTTTGGCGCGGCCTAAAAAAATCGAATAGTCCCCGTGGTCTCCGTCAAATCGGGCGATGCTCATGCTGCCGCCGCGGATTTCGCCTTCGTGGGTTCCGGGAGCATGGTCATCGAACAGGAAGTGCTTACGCAGCCTAGGCTTCTGCTCCACGCTTAACGAGACCGGGAAATTACCGCAATGGAACAGCAGCTCGCCGTTGTCGTTCTCGGGGTGCCTGACGGTAATATCGGCGAAGAAGGTCGGATGCTCATTCATCGCGGCGGCCTGCACCATAATCGAGGTAATCGCCCCATGGATATCGGTCTCGCACGTAACTGGAATTTGTTCGTCCGTCAGAATCGCATTGGCGAGACACGGCATGATCGACATCGCTTCCTGCAATGAGGACCAGCATTGAATCGCGATGGCGCTGCTATGGGTTTCTTGGGCGTAAGATTTCATGGCGACCTTAAGTGCGGCGATTCTGCGGATATCCCCTTCGGTGACTTCACTGACATCGAGCTTTTCCTTAATGTATTCGATCACTTCCAGCAGCTCGCTGCTGCCGCTGGACTCGATTTTCTTCGACCTCGACTGGATGTCGACGAGGGTGATCGGGTGGATTTCGATGCCGAAGCGCTCCAGAAGCTCGCCTTCATTACAGATCATCGTCCAAAAGGAAGCGGGGCGGGGACCAATTTGAAGAATGCGGAGGCTCTTAAACTGGCGCACAACATTTGCAGCCGCGATGAAGTTGGTAAATCCACGCTCGAATACGGGATCGTTTACCCAACTGTTTGTGACATAGGTAAAGGGAACGCCGAAACGACGGAGCACCTTGCCGGTGGCAAAAATGCCGCATTGCGTATCGCGCAGGCGCATCCCGTCCTCCAGCGGTGCTTCGTCGCGGGGACCCCAGAGGAGGACGGGTTTGCCGAGCCCCTTGCCGACGCGCGCCACGGTATCTTCCGTTCCGAAGTTGCAGTGGGGGAAGAAGACGGCATCGACCTCTTCCTGCTTAAAACGCTGCGTAATGAGATCGGCGTTGATGTGATCGTCATACAGCAAGCCTTCAGGGTTCAATCCCTCTAAATCGACGATATCGATATCCATGCCGAAGCTTTCAATTTGCTTCCGGATCTGCACTTTATACTTAAAGGCGTCTTCTGCGCTGAAGGTAAACCGCCGGGTGGGCGCATAACCGAGTTTTAATTTTTTCATTGCCGATTCTCCTTTATAAATCGTTTCTTGTGTAGTTTAGTTAAGTCAAAAAAGTTTAGTTAGTTTAGTGAATGATATATGTTAAAATAAACCGCTTACAGCCATAATAACACCGGTATTAGGGCCGGTCAATCCATAATATGACATTATTTAGCTATAAAGAACTAAACATAAAATAAATTTAGTAAAAATTTTAGTTAACTATTGAAGTGAATTTAAAATCGTAGTACACTTCAGTTAACTTAACAGATATCCAAGAAATGGAGAGCAACCTTGTATGAAAATGGAGGACATTGCCAGAATGGCCAATGTTTCCAAGGCAGCCGTTTCATTAGCGTTTAACGGAAAGCCTGGCATTGGACAGGAGACGCGCGACCGTATTCTGCAAATCGCCGCAGAAGCGGGATATACGCCGAAGATCAGAGCAGCAGGCGCCAGGAAAGAAGAAGAGGAGCAAGGAGAAGGAACGATTATCGGATTCGGCGCAGCGGGGCCAAGCTCTTCTCTCGTTTTCCTCGTCGTGACGAATTCCGGAATCGTTCTGGAGGAGTATTATCAGCAGCCCTTTTTCCAGGAGCTGATCCAATGCATTGAAGAACGGTGCAGACAGAAGGGCTACAGGCTGTTTTTCTCCAAAGTGGATATGGAATCTTTTGAAGAAGAGATACATGGAGACGGAGGGGCCAGCCGTCATCAGGGCGTCATCGTGCTCGGAACGAATCTGTCCCGCAAGCAGATTCACTACATTCACCAGCATTTTACGAACGTTGTGGTGCTGGATACATGCTATGAAGAAATGCCGGTTCAATTCGTAGGCATTAACAATATGATGGGCGCCTATCAAGCGGGAACCTTTTTGTGCGAATCAGGGCATACGTCGATCGGCTATATCGCCTCGAGTGTGCGAATTCATAATTTCGAAGAACGGGAGCGCGGTTTTCTCAGCGCGCTTGCCGAATTCGATATTCAAGTTGCCCCTGAGCACCGGTTATCCGTCGCGCCGACGATTCTGACGTCGCAGGAAGCTTTGAAGCAGCAGCTGTCAAGTATTCTAGATAACGGTAAATCCTTGCCCACCGCCTGGTTCTGTGAATGCGATTATATCGCCATCAGTGCCATCAAGACGATGTCGGAGCTCGGCATCCGCGTCCCGGAGGATACGTCGATCATCGGCTTCGACAATATTAAGGAATCGGTCATCGTTTCGCCGGAATTAACGACGATTCACGTAGATAAGGAGCGTATGGCATTCCTTGCCGTGGATATGCTGTCCGATTGGATGGAACAGGAATTAAGCGTCAAGACGAAGATCAAAGTGGATACGACATTTGTAGAACGCAAATCTTGTATTGGCAGAGCTGCACAACGGACATAACAACGACCTCTAAGATGCCTTAGCTGAAACGATTGCAGGGCATCTTTCTCTTTATCGAGCACAAGCTGAAATGAGGTGATTGGGATGATGAAGGTGAGGGAAAACAGGCCCCCTGCCATATGGGAGGACTTATCCATCCTTGAGCAGAATCGAGAAAGTCCTAGAGCGGATATGGGATTGTTCGACTCAATTGAGAGCGCTTACCTGGGGGATCGGGCAGGCTCTTCTTACGTGCAGATGTTAAACGGCATATGGGATTTCTATTATGCGGAATCGCCCTCGGCTGCACCTGAGGGCTATCAGCAGCAGGGCTATGCCTTATCGGAAGACTGGCACTCCATTCCGGTTCCATCGAATTGGCAGCTCCATGGCTTTGGCCGGCCCCAATACAGCAGCTGTCCTTATCCTTTTCCTGTGGATCCGCCGCATGTGCCGAAGCTGAATCCGACAGGCTGCTACCGGACGGAGTTTCAGCTGCGGGACGAGTGGAAGGAACGCGAAATTTATATTGTATTCGAGGGAGTCGATACGGCTTTTGAGCTCTGGGTGAACGGACAATCTGCCGGTTATAGTGAAGGAAGCCATTATACTTCTGAATTCAGCATTACCCCTTTCCTTACATCCGGCTGCAATGTGTTAGCGGTGCAAGTTTATCAATGGTCTAAGGGCAGTTATTTGGAAACGCAGGATAAATGGCGTTTAAGCGGCATTTTCCGCGACGTGTATCTGATCGCGGAGTCCGCGGCGGGCGTCAGGGACGTCAGGGTTCGCACGAATTTATCGGAGGATTATTCGTCCGGCGAGCTGGAAATCGATATCGACGTTGTTAACCGAAGCCGTAAGGCATGTGCTCCTTTTCAGCTGGACGTCTCACTCTTCAATGAACGCATGGAGTGTATTATGGAACGGGTGTACCGTTCGGTGCTCCAGCCCGGCCCGCTGGAAGAGGTCAGGTTGAACATGATAGAAGCCGTGCAGGCGCCCAGGTTGTGGTCAGCGGAAGATCCGCAGCTGTATACGCTGTTGATCACTGTACGGGATCAGGAAACATCCGCTGTGCAGGAGGTTCGAAGATTGGAGGTTGGCTTCCGCGATATTCGGATTGCCGACGGGCGAATGTTCGTTAACGGCAAACCGATCGTCATCAAAGGGGTAAACCGTAACGAGTTCGATCCAGAACGCGGTGCGGTCATCACGATGGAAGACATGGAGCAAGATATCGTACTCATGAAACGGCACAATTTGAACACGGTGCGGCTCTCCCATTATCCCAATGACCGGCGCTGGCTGGAGTTATGCGATCGCTACGGTATGTTCGTCATTGATGAAGCGGATTTGGAGACGCATGGATTTGCGTTAACCGGTGAGCGAGTGAACCAAGAGGTTCCCGGGTTTGCGCGCGGTGCTGCAGAAAGCTATTTATCCGACCATCCCGATTGGACTCCTATGTACATTGATCGAGCAAAGCGCATGGTTGAACGTGACAAAAATCACCCCTGCGTAATTGTCTGGTCACTCGGCAACGAATCGGGATACGGACAGAATCACGATGCCATGGCGGCATGGATTCGGTCTGTGGACTCAACGCGGCCGATCCATTATGAGCGGGCTTACGATGCGGAGACGGTAGATATCGTGAGCACGATGTACCCATCGGTCGATATGCTGAAGCAGGAAGGCGTGAAGCAGGATGCCCGGCCGTATTTAATGATTGAATATGGTCATGCGATGGGGAATTCGGTCGGTAATCTTCGTGAGTACTGGAACACCATTGATAAATATCCCCGTTTGCTCGGTGGGCTGATCTGGGAATGGCGAGATCTGGCGATACTGCGGAAAAATGAACAAGGCTATGAATGGTATGCCTACGGAGGCGATTTCGGTGAAGAGCCGCATAGCGGTTCGTTCTGTATCGACGGGCTGCTGTTTCCCGACAACACGCCGAAGGCATCGCTCTTAGAATATAAAAAGGTGCTTGGGCCCGTCAGGGTCAGCTGCAGCGATGATGGCGAATCGTTGATTATTGACAATCGCTACGATTTTTTATCGCTCTCACATCTGATGGGAACGTGGAAATTATATCGCAACGGAGAAGTGATGCTGGCCGGAGAGCTCCCTGCGCTGGATACTCCCCCGGGTGAGCGTTCCGAGTTAGAGCTTCCATTCAGCAAGCAGGCTTGGGCTTTGAATGGCGAATATTGGCTTCATGTAAGCTTTACGCTGCGTCATGCTGCACTATGGGCGGATGCAGGCTATGAATTGGCTTGGGCAGACCTGCCGCTTGGCGAACCGAGGGAACCTCAAGCTATTTATTCCGATGTAATTAAGGCGGCAGTTTCCGTTATGGAGCCCGGCCATCAGCTTATAGTGGAAGAAACCCGAAAGGCCATTCATATTAGAGGCGACGATTGGAAGGCTGTCCTTGACAAGGATTCAGGAAAGCTGACGAGCTGGGAATATCAGGGCATGCCTCTGCTGGTGAAAGAACCGGCTGTCAACCTGTGGCGGGCGCCGCTCGACAATGATGTCCATTTGGCCAAGGCGTGGAGGGCGGCGGGCTATGACCGCCTTCATACCGATGTTCGGGAACTGTCCGTCACGCCGGACGCTGGGCGGGGCTGGACTGTACAGATCAAGCTGATTATCGGCGCCAAAGGAGCCTTACCTGTATTCCGTTCGAATTTGAGCTATCTGTTTACAAGCGTCGGTGCCCTGCAGCTGACCCAATCCATCGAACCGCTGCGCGAGCTGCCGCCCATGCCCAGATTGGGAATCCGGCTAGGTATCCCGCGCCGCTTCAACCACGTGTCCTGGTTTGGGCGTGGTCCGCATGAATGCTATCCCGACCGCAAAGAAAGCGGGAAGCTGGGTATTCATAGCGGGCTCGTTGAAGAGCAGTTCGTTCCTTATATCAAACCGCAGGAGAACGGAAACAAAGCGGATGTACGTTGGGGCAAGTACAGCGATGATCAAGGCAACGGCATTCTCATCACGAGTACCGAGCTGTTCCATATGAGCGCTCACTTTTATTCGGCCGAGGAGCTGACGCGCAAGAAACACGTTCATCAATTGTCACCGTTGGACCATATTGAGCTCAAGCTGGACGCTGCCCAGAGCGGAATCGGCAATCACAGCTGCGGCTATGCGCCGACGCTCAAGCAATACTTGCTTCCGGCAGAAAAACAGGCTTTTTCGTTTCTATTGCAGCCTTTCAGGGCTCGTTGAAGTATGCCCGGGCAGAGGCTGCCGAACAAAACATAATTGGGGGAGAACATCATGTCAGTTGTCATTACGGACTGCAGGACTGAATATTTGGCGGACCCGTTAGGCTTGGATGTACTGCAGCCGCGTTTATTCTGGAAGATCGCGTCGGATACACGCAACGTGAATCAAAGCGCGTATCGATTACTCGTATCCGCCTCACAGGATTCCCTTTCCCGAAATGTCGGCGAGATGTGGGACAGCGGCAGGCTCGAGAGCGATCAATCCACGCATATTAGGTATGATGGAGCACCGTTGGCATCAGATACCGATTACTTCTGGAAGGTATGCGTATGGACGGGTAAGGATTCAAGTCCGGTATGGAGCAAGCCGCAAAGGTGGAGTATGGGCATTTTATCCCGGACCGGCTGGAAGGCACTGTGGATTGGCCGCAAAGCCGATCCGGGTCTGGAGAGACAACCGGCACCGTTATTTCGAAAAGAATTCCACGCAGCCGCTGATGTGAGACGTGCGATGGTGTATGTCACCGCGCTCGGTATCTATCAGCTGCGGGTGAACGGCGAAATCGTCAGTCACTTATTCGCTCCAGGCTGGACCGATTACAATAAGCGCGTCCAAATCCAAGCGTTTGACGTGACCTCCAAGCTGCATCAGGGAAGCAATGCCATCGGGGCTGTTCTGGGGGAGGGATGGTACTCGGGTACCGTAGGCTTTCTGCATGACAAAGTTTACGGAGAGCGCCCGTTCCTGTTCCTGCAAATGTCCGTGGAATATACCGACGACACGAAAGAGCTGTTCATGACGGATGGAAGCTGGAAAACGGCGGACGGCCCGATTCGATACTCCGATTTCATCAAAGGCGAGCTGTACGATGCGACGGCGGAACGACCGGGATGGGATAAGGCCGGTTATGATGACGCGGATTGGCAGCTGCCCGACATCAGGCCCGGTTATAACGGCTTGCTGACAGCGGCCATAGAGCCGCCGATTCGGATAACGCGCACTCAAAAGCCGATCAGCGTCCGCAAAACCGAGGCTGGCACTTACATATATGATATGGGGCAGAACATGGTTGGCTGGACGGAACTGACCGTGACCGGCGAACACGGAACCCGAATCACGCTCAGCCATGCCGAGATGCTGAATCCGGACGGTACATTGTACCTGGAAAACCTGCGCGAAGCGGTTCAGCAGGATCATTATATTTTGAAAGGCGGAGGCGTGGAGCGATACGAGCCGCATTTCACCTTCCACGGCTTCCGCTATGTGGAACTGATCGGTTATCCGGGGGAGCCGGACCTGGATACGATCATCGGCAAAGTCGTTCATTCCGATACGCCGGTTACCGGCAGCTTGACGACGTCGGACCCGATGGTGAATAAGCTCTACTCGAATATTACTTGGGGGCAGCGCGGGAACTTCCTCTCCGTGCCGACGGATTGCCCTCAGCGTGATGAGCGCCTGGGCTGGACGGGGGATGCCCAGATTTTCGCGAGAGCAGCAACCTACAATATGGACGTATCCCGTTTTTTCGAAAAATTCATATGGGATATGATCGATGCTCAGCAGCCTTCAGGAGCATTTACCGACGTCGCGCCGGACGCGGGTTGGATCCGGCACAAGATGTGGAATACCCGGCTCAACTGGTTTGCGCCTGACAATGCCGGCTGGGGGGACGCGGGCGTGATTATCCCGTGGACCTTGTACCTCATGTACGGAGACCGGCGGATTCTGGAGACCCATTACGATGCGATGGTGCGCTGGGTGGAGTACCTGATATCGATGAGCGACCATTTGATTCGCCCGGCTTACGCCAACTACGGAGACTGGTTATCGATCGACGCGGATACGCCGAAGGATGTGCTCGCCACCGCCTATTTTGCTTACAGCACCAAGGTGATGGGACTGATTTCCGAAACGCTTGGAAAAACGGGTGACCAGCGGCGCTTTGAACAATTGTTCGACGATATTTCTGCAGCCTTCCGTCAAGCGTTCGTCGATGCGCAGGGCCGGATTCATGGCGAGACCCAAACGGTCTACGTGCTCGCCCTTCAATTCGGATTGCTGACGCCGGAGCAGCGGCTGCAGGCTGCAGCACATCTGGCTGACGACATTCGTGCGCGCGGCAACCGCCTGTCAACCGGCTTCCTCGGCGTAGGATACCTCCTGCCGGCGTTAACCGATCACGGTTATCAGGATCTGGCGTATACATTGCTGCTGCAGGAAGAATTCCCGTCATGGATGTATTCTATCAAGCATGGGGCAACGACGATTTGGGAGCGGTGGGACGGATGGACCGAGCATAACGGCTTCCAGACGCCGAGCATGAATTCGTTCAACCACTATTCCCTCGGTTCCGTCGGCGAGTGGATGTTCCGTTACATGGCGGGTCTGGAAGCGGATCCGGAGCACCCGGGCTTCAAACATGCGGTCATCCAGCCGCATCCGGATGGCAGGATCACGTCTTTACAAGCAAGCTATGACAGCCTGTACGGCCGCCATGAAGTGCTTTGGGAGGCTACGGAGTCCGGAGGATTCCAGCTGCAGGTTACGATTCCGGCGAATACGACCGCTACCGTGCATGTACCGGGAAAGAATGTTGTTTCGGAGGCGTCGCTAACGCCATCGTATACGTCTGACCGGCGGACGGCTTCTTTTCAGGTGGGATCAGGAACGTGGGCCTTTACATCCCAGCTGGCGCGGGGGCAGCGTGACGGCACAATCGTCATTGGCTGATAATAATGGCGGTTCAGATTTCGCTTTCCGTTGAATTCCGACAAAATGAAAGCGTTGCCTGTCATACCGGCCGGCCCTTACGAATTACAAAACTAAGCCAATGCTTCCGAGGAGAGTGTTGTCCGAAGCCGATTCAGGCAGTAACGCACACAAAACTAAGCCAATGCTTCCGAAGTGAGTTTTGTTCGAAGCTGATTCAGGTAGTAACGCTCACAAAACTTTGAGGAGATGACGAAATGGAAAAGGGTGTAATTCCGGATACGTTGATGCTGGAGGAGAGGGCGGCGCATGCGATCAACGCCATCATCGGCATGGCCGATCATGACTTTGGCCATATTCCGTTCTTTGCCGCAGACCTGATGGCGGAGCCCGCCAAAATGACTCATGGCGACTGGGACTATGGCTCATCCCACGGCCGTATGGTGGACGCTTTGGTGCTGGCGCGGCATATGAGCGGCTCAACGGAGGGCAAGGAGACCGAGGAGAAATACCGGAGCAATTTATTGTCTTTTTTCAAGGAAGACGGTCTGAGCTACCGCCAGTTGAATCCAGTTCACCGATGGGAGACGAACGCCAATTTGATCGATCAGCGCGCTGTTATTCTGGCGTTAACCTCTTGGTACATGGAGAGCGGTGATTTGAAAGTAAAGGAGCACGCGGATCGTCATGTCGCAGCCTTGAAAAGAATTGCTATTAAGGAGCGGGACATTTGGTACTACCCGGCTTCGGAATACAAGGAAAACGGCTGGCCGTCAGCCAATGCCGCGCAGCTTCGGTTGGCCCCGGATCCGGCCTCTTTTAGCGGGCGCCTTATTATGCCGCTGCTGAAATACCATGAAGTTACCGGCAATCCAGATGCATTTGAGCTGTGTGAATTTTTCACGGCGCTGATTATGGAGCGCAGCGGAGTATTTAATGAAGATGGCAGCTTTAATACCTCGCTTGCTTATCGCAGCGGACATTTCCATACGCGCATCGGTACACTGGACGCAATCGCCCGTTTCGGGGTGTTTACGGGAAATGCAGCGATGATTGCCTGGGTGAAAAAAAGCTACGACTGGGCCCTGACGATCGGCACTTCTTTCGGCTGGACGCCGGGAGATATGCATGAGCAAGCGTACGAGCATGAAACCTGCTCGCTCGTAGACCTGATCTCAACGGGCATAACGCTCGCCCAGAGCGGATATGTCGAGTATTGGGGAGTTGTGGAACGCTTCATCCGCAATCACTTGGCCGAGTCGCAGCTGCTGGACCTGGGCTGGGTGAAGCAGAGCGACGACCGCTCGAAGGATGTCCATGCGCGCGCAACGTATTACAAGGTGGCAGAGCGTACAAGAGGTTCTTTTGCAGGCTACTCTGCGCCAAATGATTTCGTGTGCGACGTCATCGAAGGCCGCGGGCATACGAACGATTTGCAAATCTGCTGTTTGGGCTCGGGGACACGCGGCCTGTTCATGGGCTGGAGCAACACCGTCACGGAGAAAAACGGCACGGTCAGCGTCAACTTCCTGCTAAACCGGGGCTCCAAGTGGCTTGACGTCAACAGTTATCTTCCGCATGAAGGGAAGCTTGTGCTGAAGGTGCACCAAGATATTCCCCGATTACGGGTCCGCATTCCCGAATGGGCCGGATTCACGAAGATACGGTACCGCCGTGAACGGCAGGGTTCCGTCATTGAAGGTCACGGCAAAGAACCCAGCCGCTGGGTCAACCGCTGCTTCCTGCAACTGGATGAAGCCTTTGCGGGCGAGACGATCACCATCACTTTTCCGCTAAGCTTCCGCACGACCGTTGAAACCGCGGTGGGACAACAATTCATCACGGAGTGGCGCGGCGATGATGTCATCCATATTACGCCTCAAGGGAAAAACAAGCCGTTATATTCGACGCGCAGCGTGTTTGATACGGCGCCGTTGCGGGAAGGCAGTTTGAGGATACCGGAAAAAGACTTCATATGGTAACAACGTTCGTCAAGGCTGCCATGGCGGTGCTGTTTTCTGCATAAAAGGATGGTTTGAACGCTCAAGGGTTCATGGCAGCCTCATTCTAAACGGCAAAGGAGAGTTGGCATAATGACCAAAACGGTAGTGGCCGTGTACACAGGCCAGGGGCTTATGGAACCGCTCAAGGCTGTGTTCCAGGAAATGCTGCCGGACTGCCGCCTCGTTAACATTATAGACGACAGCCTGATCGGCGATGTCGTAAAGGCGGGGCAGGTAACGCCGGGTGTTATGAAGCGCCTTGTCCAGTACTATCGCCACGGGGAGGAATTGGGCGCCGACATGATTTTGAATACATGCTCTTCCGTTGGCGAGGTGGCGGATGAAGCGCGCGGCATGATCGGGATTCCGATCGTGAAAATTGATGAGAGGATGGCTGAGAAAGCAGTGGAGAGCTTCCATCGCATAGCGGTGGTGGCGACGCTGCCGACAACGCTGGCCCCGACCATGCGCTTGATCGCGAAGAAAGCCGATGAAGCGGGCAAAGCGATCGAAATTGTAAACGGGCTGGCGGAAGGGGCTTTTGATGCGCTCGGATCCGGCCGGCCGGAAGAGCACGACGAAATTCTGCTGCGCACGGCGCTTCGCGTAGCAGGGCAAGCCGATGCTATCGTCCTGGCCCAGGGTTCTATGGCTAGAATGGAGCGGAGACTATGGGATGCGACGGGAAAAGAAGTATTTTCCTCTCCGCGCTATGGCGTGCAGCAGGTGAAGGAACTGCTTGAGAAGCTGTAAAATGCCGGACTTGCGAAAAATTTCGAAAGGGACGCTGGTTATGGAGAGGTTAAAGCTGGGCGACGTCATGAAGGCATACGATCACGCGGTTGATCCTTCCGTAACATTACGGCTCAGGAAGGCTATATCGGACCGTCCCGGGACTATCATTGTGCTGGATGATGATCCAACCGGCGTGCAGACGGTTCACGGCGTCACCGTCGTGACAGGCTGGGATCCCGAGCTTATTCGCCGCAGATTTCTTACGGAAGAGAAGCTGTTTTTCATCCTGACCAATTCGCGCAGCTTGACTGCAGAGGAGACGCGGGTAGTCCATCGCGAGGCGGTTAACAACATTATTCGTATATCCCGGGAACTGAACCGGCCGTTCATCCTTGTGAGCCGCAGCGATTCAACCTTACGGGGCCACTATCCTTTGGAGACCGAAACGCTGCGGGATGTGATCGAATCGGAGACGGGCACGAAAATCGACGGAGAAATTATTTTTCCATTCTTTAAAGAAGGCGGACGATATACGGTTCATAATACGCACTATGTGGAGAGTCAAGGATTTCTGATACCGAGCGGGGAGACGGAATTCGCGAAGGACAAAACGTTCGGCTATCAATCTTCCGATTTGCGCGCATGGGTGGAAGAGAAGACTTCCGGTCTATTTTGTGCGCAGGACGTCGCCGCCATCTCGCTTCAAGAGCTGCGTGCTTATGATATATCCGGCATTGCAGGGAAGCTCATGTCGGTCTGCGGCTTCCATAAAGTGATTGTAAATGCACTCGATTACGGTGACGCTGAGGTTTTCTGTCTGGCGCTGTACGAAGCATTAGAACAGGGCAAGTGTTTTTTGTTCCGGACTGCAGCCAGCTTCGTTCGCGTTTTCGGCGGGATTCAGGAGCGGCCGCTTTTGAAGGCGAAGGAGTTGTTTCAAACCCAGGAACTGAATGATGGACAATCCACGGCAGCGGTTGACGGCGGACTCATAGTCGCGGGCTCGCATACCCGTCTCTCGACGGAACAGCTTCAACTGCTGGAGCGCCGCCGGGATGTCGCCGTGGTTGAACTTAACCAGCATTTGGCTGCTGGGCAGGATAAGACGTGGCGGTGTGAAATATCGCGGGCCTCTGAACAGACCGTGGAGCGGCTGAAGGCAGGCTGCACCGTCGTGCTGCGCACGAGGCGCGAACGGTTTGATATCGATAACGGCAGCAAGGAGGATGAGCTTCGCATTGCCGTTCGCATCTCGGCTGCGCTGACGGAGATCGTAGGTCAATTGACCGTTCGCCCACGTTTTATCGTGGCCAAAGGGGGCATCACCTCGAGCGATATTGGAACGAAGGCATTAGGGGTGACCGTGGCGGTGGTCGCTGGCCAGATCAGGCCGGGCATCCCTGTATGGATTTGCGGGGAAGAGAGCAAGTATCCACATCTTCCTTATATTATTTTTCCAGGGAATGTGGGGGAAGACACGACGCTGCTTGATATTGTGGAGGAGCTGACCGTATGAGAAAAGTGATCATCTCTGTAGCGCCTACTCCGGCGCTGTCCGCTTCGATTGATCCGGCGGGCCTGGCAGAAGAGGTTATCGTAGCCGGCCGTGCGGGCGCAGCAATGGTGCACATGCATGTGCGGGACCGAACGGGCAAATTAACCGACGATATGGATGTATACCAGGATACCGTTGAGCGCATTACGAAAGACAGCGACATTGTGATTCAGGCTTCAACCGGCGGCCTGTCTGACCTGACGATTCAGCAGCGCTGTGCACCGCTGAGCTACGATAAGGTTGAGACGGTTTCATTAAATGTAGGTTCGCTTAACCTGGGGGAAGCGATTTACAGGAATCCGATCCGCGACGTGCGTTATTGCGTAGAGCAAATGATCAATCACGGGAAAATCCCGGAAATTGAAATCTTTGAGCTCGGCATGATTCATACCGTCCTGGAGCTGGATCGGGACTATTCCTTGCCGAAGCCGCTCATGTTTGATCTGGTGCTGGGACATCCGGGTGGCGCACCCGCGACGATAGACGCCTTAATTGCCCTTCGCAGCCTTGTGCCTCATGATGCGCTATGGGGCATTACGCATGCTAACCGTATGGATTACTGCATCATTTCCGCGGCGATCGCGATGGGGGCGAGTCTTGTGCGCATTGGTTTTGAAGACAGCGATTATTTGAACCGCGATCGCAGAGCAGCGCATAACGCGGAGCTGGTGTCCAAGGTAGCGGATATCATTCATGCCATGGAGCTGGAGGTTGCAAGTCCGGAGGATGCAGGCAAATCCTCGGTGCCCCGCAGCGGACCGTGGACTAAGCGGACCTGGCTCTCACAGCGATCGGCTAAGTGCTTGCATTATCCGTATTCATCCATGGTCCGTTTTTGAATGGCGATCCAAAGGGAAGGGGTGAAGCGTTTCAGCCCAGCGGCTGGGAACGAACGATTGAGGAGACAATGCACTGCCTCGTTCGTTAGCTGCAGTTAAGTTAAAATGCACACGTGTGCGAAACTGCCGTCCATAATCTTTCGCATGCGTTCGATGCTGGAGTATATTTCTGAAGGGAGTGGCGAGCGTGGACATCCGCAGCTACTTAACGCCTTACAAATGGAAAGAGCCGGTCCTTGTGGGCTCGGGGGATCAAGGCGCATTTGATCATCATGCCGTAGACTGTCCTTTTGTGTTTGAGCATCAGAATCGTTTCTATATGATGTATGTCGGATTCGATGGGCTGGGCTACCAAACGGCGCTTGCCGTTAGCGACGATCTGCTTCGCTGGGAGCATCTGTCTACGATTTTGCGCCGGGAAGAAGGTTCCGGTTGGGATTCCAGAAATGTCGCTGGTACATGGATCATGCGGGAGAACGATATGCAGGGACCGGCCAAGCTGAAAAAATGGAACGGAAAGTATTGGCTTGCCTATCACTCTTATCCCTGGGAGGGATACGAGGAAGGATCGGCCCGTATCGGTCTTGCCTGGACAGAGGATGAAAACCTGCTTCACTGGAACCGCCTTGAACGGCCCATTTTAACACCCGAAGATGGCGAATCATGGGAACGGGGCGGACTGTATAAGGAGTGCCTGCTTGAGCATGAGGGGACGTTCTACCTGTTTTATAATGCCAAGAACAAGAACCATGGCCGCTGGATCGAACAGACAGGGCTCGCCACGTCCACGGATTTAATTCATTGGGACAGACATCCGTATAATCCGGTGATCCAGGTGACGCCTGAGGCATGGGACTCCGGATTCGCCAGCGACCCCTGCGTGCTGCGCAACGGAAATGAGTGGGCCATGTTCTACTTCGGCTACAACTACAAGAAAGCGCAAGAAGGAATTGCGCTCTCCCCTGATTTGCGCCATTGGAATAAACATCCTGAGCCGATTATTACCGTCGGCGGAGAAGGTGAGCTGGATGAGACCTTTGCCCATAAGCCGTCCGTCATAGCTCATAACGGGATCCTGTACCATTTCTATACGGCAAGCCGAAAACCGAAGGAAGGCGATCGCACCTGCAACGTTTTTCCGGAATTCCGCACGATCACCGTTGCGACATCAAAGCCGCTTCCGCGGTAACGCCAGTCGGATAGGGGGACTATAAGAGATGACACCAATCACAGTAGATGCCATGTGGACGGAAGGACGAATCTGTCCGCTGGGAATCGATTCCGATTCACCTCGCCTTAGCTGGTCATACGGCGCATCGGATCAACGTTCGCTCAGGCAGAAAGCCTACAGGATCGTCGTTGCATCGAGCCAGAGGCGTTTGGCAGACGGCTGCTTTGACATGTGGGACAGCGGCGTGGTGACGAGCAGGCGGCATACCGACATTCCATATAACGGGGCGAAGCTGCTGCCCAGACAGCTGCTGTTTTGGCGCGTCACAGTGTGGGATGAGGAAGGAAATGCTGCCGTCAGCTCTATTGCATGGTGGGAGATGGGTTTACGGTCGCAGGAAAATTGGTCGGGAGCGTGGATCGGTGATCCTCAAGCTGCAGAAATAGGGCGGCCGCTGCCGCAATTTCGCCGTTCGTTCATCGTTTGGGGGGACGTGCGCCAAGCCAGGGCTTATATTTGCGGTCTGGGACATTACGAACTCCGGCTCAATGGCTATAAAGTCGGTGCGAGAGAGCTTGATCCAGGCTGGACTGACTACGACAGGACCATTCTGTATACGGTATACGATATTACGCATGAGCTGCAGCAGGGGGAGAATGCCGTTGGTGTCTTGCTGGGGAACGGCTTTTACCATGTAACCGGCGGCAGGTATACCAAATTTAAAAACTCTTTCGGAACACCGAAATGCCTTGTCAACTTAATCATCGATTATTCGAACGGCACCAGTGAAACGATCTGCACGGACGAATCGTGGAGCGTATCCGGTAGTCCCCTGCGATTTTCATGCATTTACGGGGGAGAGGATTACGATGCGAGATGCGAGCAGCCCGGCTGGGACCGCCCGTATTTTCAGCCTGACGGGAATTGGGCAGCTGCCGCAAGGGTGGAAGCTCCCACGGGCATTTTATCGGCGCAGACCGCCCAGGCGATCACAGTGAAGAAACGCTTTGAGGTTTCGAAAGTGACTGAACCCAAGCCGGAAATCTTTGTCCTGGATCTCGGTCAGAATTTCTCGGGATGGCCTGAAATTTCGGTATCGGGTCCGGCGGGGGCGGTCATCACCTTGACGCCTTCCGAGCTGTTAACCGCAGATGGTGTGGCGGATCAGCGCTGGACGGGTTCACCCTACCGATGGAGTTACGTGTTGAAGGGCGAAGGGCTTGAAATTTGGCGGCCCAGATTTACATATTACGGCTTCCGCTATGTACAGGTGGAAGGGGCTGTTCCTCAGGAAGACGCATCAAGCAGTGAAGGCATTCCCGTACTGCACAGCTTGCAAGGACAAATGATATATCCCGAGATTCCGGACACCGGCGGATTCCGCTGCTCGAATCAACTGCTGAATCGCATTCATGAGATTATAGGCTGGGCGATGCGGAGCAACATGAAAAGCGTGTTCACCGATTGCCCGCATCGTGAGAAGCTTGGCTGGCTGGAACAACTTCACCTGATGGGCCCGTCGCTGATGTTCAACTATGACGTTGAGGCACTGCTGTGCAAGGTGATGGAGGATATGGCGGATGCGCAGCAGCCGAACGGCTTGATTCCGACGACGGCTCCGGAGTACGTCGTTTTCGAGAAACCCTGGGAAATGTTCCGCGATGCGGCCGCATGGGGCGGCGCGTATATTTTGGCGGGATGGGAGCTGCTGCAGCGCTACGGAAATGACGGGGTGCTGAGGCGGCATTACGAGGGGATGAAGAGATATGCCGATTATCTGGCAAGCCGCGCAGACGGCTGTATTCTTCGGCACGGGCTGGGAGATTGGTACGATATCGGGCCGAAGGGTCCCGGCTTCGCGCAGAATACGCCGGTGGCACTCGTCGAAACGGCGATTTACTACGAATTGAGCGTCGTGATGGAGAAAATAGCGGGAGTATTGGAAAGACCCGAGGATGCCTGCATGTATGGTGAGCAGAGCCGCCAGATCCAAGCCGCTTTTAATGAGGAGTTTTTAAATTACGGGACCGGGATGTATGCAAATGGTAGTGACACTGCGCAGGCCATGGCTCTTGCCATTGGACTTGCGCCGGAAGAAAAGCATTGTCAGGTACTAGAATGGCTTATCGACGGTATCACCGGCCGCGGATATCAAACTACCGCCGGTGATGTCGGGCATCGGTACGTACTGCTGGCTTTAGCACAGGCAGGCCGGTCGGATCTCATTTTCCGCATGACGCAAAACACAGAAACGCCGGGCTACGGATATCAGATCGTGAGTGGAGCAACTTCGTTAACGGAAGCCTGGGACGGACCGACCGCCGGCAAATCCCAGAATCATTTCATGCTGGGTCATTTGGAGGAATGGCTGTACAGCTACCTGGCCGGATTGGATTACAGGTATGATCCGGAACAGGAGCATTATGTCTTAACGGTACAGCCGAATGTGGTAGGCGGCGTGGATTGGGCGGAGGCATGGTGCGACCTCCGATCCGGGCGGGCAGCTGTTCAATGGACGAGGGGCGAGGACGGTTGTTTAACTGTTCAAGTTCATGTCCCGGTAAACACGGAGGCGGTTATCTATATTCCGGCGGACGATATGGAACAAATTACGGAGCGGGGTCTTCCGATTTCCGGCATGCAGGGTCCGGAATTGATGCGTTATGAGAACGGGATCGCTGTCTTTCATACAGGCTCTGGCACGTATGTGTTCACAAGTAAGCATGAAGATGATCCATCACCAATAAATGGGACTTGGCCCGGTCATTTCAAGTAAAGGTCGTGAACAACGTGAGTGACAAATCTGTTATGAAACGGACTGCATCCGGCGTAAACATGACGCGCTCGAATAGATTGCTGCGCAGGCTTGCCGGCCAATGGCAAGTACAATCGATGATCCTGCCGGGAATTCTCTTCATTGTTGTATTTAGTTACATCCCGATGTATGGGATTACGATCGCATTCAAAGAGTTTGATATTTTCCAAGGGATCTCGGGCAGTCCATGGGTGGGCTTCAAACAGTTTAGATTGTTTTTTGAATCCTCCGACTTCTTCATGATTATGAAAAATACGCTGGTCATCGCGCTGCTGAAACTGATCTTCATCTTTCCGGCTCCGATTATCCTTGCGCTGATGCTCAATGAAGTACGGCTTGCCGCCTTCAAGAGAATCGTGCAGACGTTAACGTACCTGCCGCATTTTATTTCCTGGGTTATCGTATCCGGCCTTTTATTTTCGATCTTGGCGGTTGAAGGCGGGAGCCTCAACATCGCACTTCAAAAGCTGAACTTGATCGAACAGCCGACGAATTGGCTGTCGCTGCCCAAATACTTCTATTCCATATTAATCTCCGCTGGGATATGGAAAGAGATCGGCTTCAGCTCCATTGTCTACCTGGCTGCCATCACAGGTATCAATCCGCACCTATATGAAGCAGCCGCGATGGATGGTGCAGGCAGATTCAAACAAATGGTTTTGGTCACGCTGCCAAGCATAGCACCTGTTGTGACGATCTTCCTCATTTTGCATATCGGTAACTTGCTGAATGCAGGGTTCGAAGACATATTAGCCATTACGAACAGCGGGAAAAATACCATTCTGCGTGATGTGTCGGAAGTCATTGATACCTATGTCTACAATTTTGGCGTCAACCAGCAGCGATATTCATTCGCTACGGCTGCGGGATTGTTTAAATCTATCATTAATGTGCTGCTTCTGTGGGGGGCCAACTCCATCGCAAGAAGAATGTCAGGGTCGTCATTGTGGTAACCCAGTTATAGCGCGGGAGGTAGGAACATGAAGCTCAGCCTCGAAGATCGGTTTCTGCAAATCTTTGTTTATACCGTACTGATCATACTTGCACTGGTATCCCTGTACCCATTTTGGAATGCGCTGGTCATCTCATTGAATGCCGGTATAGATACATCATTGGGCGGTCTGACGATATGGCCCAGACAGTTGACGTTCGATAATTACAAGGTGATCCTGAGTGATCCGCGATTTTTTAAAGCTTTAGGGATTTCCGCATTAAGAACCGTTAGCGGGACGGCTGTTTCTATATTCTTCACGGCGTTGCTCGCATACGGTTTATCCCGCAGAGATACAGTCGGGCGAAAATACTACATGGTCATCGCGATATTTACGATGTATTTCAGCGGTGGACTCATTCCAACCTATTTATGGCTCAGAGAGCTCGGGCTGTTCAACAACTTTTGGGTATTGTTCGTTCCTTGGACCATTAGCGTATGGAATATGATTGTGTTCCGCACGTTTTTCCAGGAGCTGCCGAAAGAACTGGAGGAATCAGCTATGCTCGACGGGTGTAACCATTACGGTCTATTTTTTCGCATCATCATTCGTTTATCCGGTCCTGTCATCGCTACGCTGTCTCTATTCCAAGCGGTGTTCTTCTGGAATGAATGGTTCTCGTCCGGTATCTACATCAACAATGCCAAACTGCTGCCAGTACAGAACTATTTGATGAATATGATTAACTCCAATTCGGCTCAGGAAATGATCAGCCAACTTGGCGCAGCCGGCGGCGTGGGAGATATGATCTCTAGCACAATTACTCCCAAATCACTGCAAATGACAGCTCTCATGGTCGTAAGCCTGCCAATTATTCTGGTATATCCTTTTGTGCAAAAGTTTTTTGTGAAAGGTGTAATGGTCGGTTCACTTAAAGAGTAGGCCGATCATAAACGATGAATGGGGGATTGTCCATGAGTAGAAGAAGAATGCATTTCACAGTCATTTCAGTTATGACGGCGTTAGGCCTGACACTGTCTGCATGCGGCGGTGATTCATCGGCGACCAAGTCTATTGGAAACGATCAATCAAGTGCAGAGACAGCCGTGTTCGGAGAACAACCGCTTGAATTCAGCTTTTATTCCAACTATGATTTTGCCTCTCCTATCGGTTATGGAAATGATGTATCCACGAAGTGGCTGAAAGAGAATAAAAAATTAAACCTGGTTGAAATCGGTTCCAACGGCAATGCGAGTCAGAAATTCGGCACGATGATCGCCTCAAATGACCTCCCGGATGTCATTATGCTGGATCGGGGTTCAACGGATTATACAACCATGCAGAAGAATGGGATGCTTGTACCGCTTGACGACTATTATGCGAAATATCCTGTGCTCCAGAAGCTCATTGATCCAGAGACGTTTAACATGCTGAAGGCGGAGGACGGTCACATTTATGTCATTCCGAACTGGTTCGATAGCGCCCAGAATCAATATAAGAACATCAACACGGGTTGGACCGTCAATCGGGAAATTTATGCCGGCCTTGGAAAACCGGAGCTTAAGACATTTGATGATTTGTACAGCTACCTGAAACAAGTGAAGGAGAAATTTTCGAACGTCGTACCGCTAGAGCCAGGCATTGCAATGAATGGGGTCAATATGCTGTACAAACTGATTTATGCCGGAAATGGAGGTAATCGAACCATTTGGAATATTGGGGACGTTCCGACGCTCCCGAATACTGAAACGCATACGTTAGAACCGATTTTTAACGATCCTGCCTACTTGGAAGCGTTTAAGTATATGAGCAAACTGACCCGAGAAGGTTTAGTCTCCCCTGATATGTTTACCCAGAAGCAGGAGCAGGTGCAGGAAAAGCTGAATTCAGGCCGCATTGCGGTGACGGCAATCTCTAATATTACAGGGCTTGGAAACACGGCGAATGATATACTCCGGGCCAAAGACCCTGACGCCGGTTATGATTATATGCCGTTCCTGTACAAGACTGGTGTTGATCCAACAACGGTGAATCCGCACACCTATGGCACTTTAGGCTGGAACGTTATCGTCATCACCAAAAAAGCGAAGCAGCCTGAGCAAATTTTCCAATTCTACGATTGGTGGGCAAGTGAAGAAGGGCAGCGTATCAATGCGTTCGGCCCGCCAGGACTGCTGTACGATAAGGTGGATGAGAATGGGGCGCCTATTGATAACGAAAAGGCGAAAACGATCGCACCAGAAGAAAAAGCAAATTTAAAAATTGGATTGTTCAACCCGCTTGGCTCACCATTATATTACAAAATCGCCCATTTTAAGAATGCCCAGGATCCTGATCATCAAAACTGGGGGATGGCGGCCAGCGAGTATTTCGCCAAATTTGCCAAGCTCAATACGGATCAATTCAATAACATGAAAATTGATCCGAAATCAGACACCGGAATCAAAGAACAGCAGATCAAGCAAATCTGGCACGAAGCCAACGCCAAAATGATATTTGCACAAAGTGACGAGGAGCTTGAAGCGGTATATAAAAAATTGCAGGCTGACGTGATGAAGGCTGGTTATGAAGACATTCTGGCGGAGAAAACCAAGTTTTGGCAGAGCAATCTAGCGCAAATGAAACCATAGAGCAAAAACCTGAGGGATGGAGGAATGACGATGCCGCGAGCATGGCCCAAAATTTTGTACGGCGGCGATTACAATCCGGAGCAATGGCCGAGAGAAATATGGGAAGAGGATATGCGCCTATTCAAACTTGCGGGCATAGATATCGCCACGATCAATGTGTTTTCATGGGCGCTGAATCAACCAAACGAATCGACCTATTCTTTTGAATGGCTGGATGACGTCATGGATCTGCTTCATGCCAGCGGGATGTACGCTTGCCTTGCTACGGGCACGGCCGCCCATCCTGCATGGATGGCCCGCCAATACCCCGACGTACGGACAGTGACTGCGGACGGACGGAAAATGAAATACGGCCGCAGGCACAATTCATGCCCGAACAGCCCTGCGTATCGGAAATATTCCCAGGCGATGGCTGCAAAGCTGGCGGAACGCTATCAAAACCATCCAGCGCTGCTGCTGTGGCATGTGAACAATGAATACGGATGGCGGTGTTACTGCGATAACTGCGAATCCGCCTTCCGGGAATGGCTCAAGGCGCGGTACAGCACCCTTGAGGAGCTGAACAGGGCTTGGTATACCTCCTTTTGGAGCCATACGTTCTACGACTGGGATGAAATTGTGCTGCCTAACCTGCTCAGCGAACATTTGAATCGAAGCCAACCGGATCAAACGGCATTTCAAGGCATATCGCTCGATTACGACCGGTTTAACTCCGACAGCATATTGGACTGTTATAAGCTTGAGCGGGATGCGATCAAGGCAGTTATTCCAGATGCCGTCGTTACGACCAATTTCCAGAGCAATGGAACGTATAAGCCGCTGGATTATTTCAAATGGGCCAAAGAGCTGGATATCATCGCATTGGACAGCTACCCCGCCAATGATATGCCGATGAGCCAAATTGCGATGCGCCACGATCTGATGCGCGGTTTGAAGCAGGGGCAGCCGTATCTATTGATGGAGCAGAGTCCAAGTCAGCTGAATTGGAAACCCGTCAATCCGTTGAAGCGGCCGGGTGTGATGCGCTTATGGAGCTACCAGGCTGTAGCCCGCGGGGCAGAAAGCGTGATGTTCTTCCAGCTGCGGCGCTCCCGCGGAGCGTTTGAGAAGTTTCATGGCGCGGTCATTGATCATGCAGGCCACGAGCACACGCGTGTATTCCGTGAATGCGCGGAACTCGGAAAGGAATTACAGATGCTGGGGGACACGCTGCTTGGGGCGGAGACGGAATCGCGGGTCGCCATCTTGTTTGATTGGGATAACTGGTGGGCGCTGGAGCATTCCAGCGGACCCACCCAGCAATTGAAATACTTGCCGCAAATCCAAAAGTACTATGACGCTTTCTATCATCGCAATGTCCCGGTGGATATGATCGGAATCGAGGAGGACCTTGGCAAGTACGATATCGTCATCGCACCTGTACTCTATATGGTGAAGGGTGGGGTTGCCGAGAAGCTGGAAACCTACGTGGCGGGCGGAGGAACGTTCGTCACTACATTTTTTAGCGGCATCGTCAATGAAAGCGATCTGGTTACCTTAGGCGGTTATCCGGGCGAGCTGCGAAAACTGCTTGGCATCTGGGTAGAGGAAATCGACGCATTATTCCCGGGGCAGTTCAACAGCATGCAGCTGCGGCCAAGCGCCGCCGGCTTCGAAGGTTGTTATGCCTGCGGCATGCTGTGCGAGCTCCTTCACCCGGAAACGGCGGAGGTAGCCGCCACGTATGGAAGTGATTTCTATCAAGGCATGCCGGCATTGACGCGGAATGCATTCGGCAGGGGAGAAGCCTGGTATATCGCATCGGATCCGGAGGATGATTTCCTGGCGGCATTTTTCGGGCAATTGTCCGAAAGAAAAAACATTGTACCCGTTTTGGAGACGCCGCCAGGGGTTGAGGCAGCCGCTCGCGTAAAGAATGGGGAGCGGTATACATTTCTGTTAAATCATAACGAGACATCGTCGACGATACATTTGGGGCAGGAACAACGACTTGACTTGTTAACAGGAAGGCATGTCACCGGCGATTTGATGCTGCCTGCCCATGGCGTGTCTATCTTGAAGCAAATACCATGATGCGTATAAGGAGTGGAGCGCGTTGTCGAAAGATCGCAGCATGACAATGTGGTATCGAAAGCCGGCCAAGGAGTGGGTAGAAGCCCTTCCCGTAGGTAACGGCCGTTTGGGCGGAATGGTGTTCGGAAGCACGGAGCAGGAGCGCATTCAGTTGAATGAAGATACGCTCTGGTCGGGGCATCCTTATGACCCTGTGAATTATGCGGCTTTAACCCATCTGGAAAAAGTCCGTCAGCTCAACTTCGAAGGGCGTTATACCGAGGCGCAGGAACAAATCGAAGAGCATATGCTGGGTCCTTGGTCGGAATCCTACCAAGCGATGGGAGACCTGTATCTTCGAATGGGGCACGAGGGATCCGTTACGGATTACCGCCGGGAACTGAACTTGCAGCAGGCCGTATGCCGTACATCCTACGTCATAAACGGCGTTCGGTATACCCGTGATGTGTTCGTCTCGGCGGCGGATCAGGTGATGGTCATCCATCTGTCTGCAAACCAGCCGGGTACAATATCTGTAGAGGCATCACTGGACAGCCTGCTGGAGCATCAGGTTCAGCAGGCTGTACCCGATTGTCTTGTTCTTCAGGGGCGCAGTCCAAGTCATGTGGAGCCGCTGCATGCGAAATCGGCCGATCCCGTGGTCTATGAAGAAGGGAAAGGCATGCGGTTTGAAATTCGGCTGCTTGCCATGGCGGATCAGGGCTGCGTGGAACAGGGCGACCATGGCTTGAAAGTGGAGCGCGCAAACGCAGTGACGTTTCTGCTAACGGCAGCAACGAGCTACAACGGCTTTGACCGGGACCCGTTTCTGGACGGCAGCAATCCAACCCTGCGCTGCGCGGAATGGCTGAGCAAGGCATCCGCCTATTCCTTTCAGCAGCTGCTCCAGCGACATGAATCCGATTACAGGGAGCTGTTCGATCGGGTTGAACTGGTCCTCAGCGTGCCCGGATTAACGGATCTCCCTACCGATGAACGGATCCAGGCGCTGCGCGACGGACGTGAGGATGCACAGTTAGCTGTGCTGTTCTTCCAGTTTGGGCGCTACCTGCTGATCTCGAGCTCAAGACCGGGAACGCAGCCTGCCAACCTTCAAGGGATATGGAATGACAGGACGAGGCCGCCGTGGACCGGCAATTATACGGTGAATATAAACCTGCAAATGAACTACTGGCTTGCCGAGAGCTGTAATTTGGCGGAATGTCATACGCCTCTCTTTGACTTGCTGGATGACCTGCGCGTGACGGGACGTGAAACGGCAAGGGTCTATTACGGTGCGAGCGGCTGGGTGTGCCATCACGCCGTTGATCTGTGGAGGCTGTCAACGCCCTCAGGCGGTCCCTCCAAAGGCCCGGCCAGCTGGGCTTTCTGGCCGATGGCAGGACCGTGGCTGTGCCAGCACGTATGGGAGCATTACCGATTTGGATGCGATAGGGCATTCCTGAAAGATAAGGCTTACCCCATCATGAAGGAAGCGGCGCTCTTCCTGTTGGATTGGCTGGTAAAGGACCCGGAGGGTTATTTGGTGACGAATCCATCCACATCGCCTGAGAATACGTTTATCGGACCCGATGGAAAAAAGTCCGCCGTCAGCATCGCTTCCACCCTGGACAATTCGCTCATATGGGAGCTGTTCACCAACTGCGCAGAGGCGTCAGCTCTTCTTGAGACCGATAATGAGTTCAGGCAAAAGCTTCTTTCCGCCAGAGACCGGCTGCGCCCGCTCCGGATTGGCCGGTATGGACAGCTTCAGGAATGGTTTGAGGATTTCGAGGAGGCGGAACCTGGACACCGCCATACGGTGCATTTATACGCGCTGCATCCCGGAGACCAAATTGATTCCATGGTTACGCCTGAATTGGCTGAAGCTTGCCGGGTCACATTGGAGCGGCGGCACCAGCATGAAAAGGAGGATGCCATCGGTTGGTGCTTTGCGTGGCGAATCAACCAATTTGCGAGGCTGGGTGATGCGGACATGGCCTATCATTACTTAATCAAGCTATTAAAAAATCCGTTCCCCAACCTGTTCAACGCGCACCGTCATCCGAAGCTATCGTTTTACCCGCTGACGGTAGAAGCGAATTTCGGGGCAACGGCGGGAATTGCGGAGCTGCTGCTGCAGAGCCAGGCGGGAGAACTGCGGCTTCTGCCGGCGCTGCCGAAGGAATGGGCAGAGGGGAGCGTTCGGGGATTGCGCGCGAGGGGCGGTTTTACGGTAGACCTGACATGGAAGGAAGGCAAACTGACCGAAGCACGCATTCACTCGTTGAATGGTCAATACTGCCGGCTGTGCTCGCAGCAGCCTGTCCATATATCCGCTGGCGCCGAAAGGATCCAGGCAGAAAGGATTGAACCCGGCGTTTATGGTTTCCGGACCGGCACGAATCAATCTTTTACGGTTACGATGGCCGAATCCTGAGGTATGTTTTGCCTTTCGGCGGAATGGTTAGACTCTTTATAGACGGGCCGCGGCCGCTTCATCGGCATCAACAGCACCCGGAGATGAAGGCAATGACTACTACGCAGAAAGAAGGGCTTTTCAATGAACGAATCTCTCAAATCCGTAACCGACTGGCTGAACGCGCATAAACAGCAGACCGTTATGATCCGCAAACAGGAGCTTGAGGACACCGACCAAACACGAATCACGCTGGAGGATGTGGAATACAAGCCGAGCACACCGACGATTGACGAATATACCGAAGGGGATTCGCTGATCCTGCACGGCAGCGGAGCTGTGGTGAACGAGCAGGGAGATATCCCGCTTCCGCAGAGCACATACCAAATTTACGTTGACGGATTGAAGCACGCGGATGTGCAGGAGCAGCAGCTTTCCATGGAAACGGAACGGGCAAAATATGAAATTTTCATACAATCTTGAAAAATTTCAATAAGTATCTTTGCATATTCCAATAAATGTGGTAAAGTAAAAACTGACCTTATGACTGAAATTGAAAATTGGTCAGTTTTTGCTGATACGCGTTTAGATGGGAGGAGAACATCATAGGATCGGTCGACCGGAAGAAACAGGTGCTGGGCGCGGCTGCCCAGTCCTTTTCCTTGTTCGGGTACAAGGCGACGACGATGGAGCAGGTAGCGAAGATCGCTAATGTGGGAAAAGGAACGATTTATACGTTTTTTGATACGAAGGAACAGCTGTTTGACGAAATTCTGCACGGCGTCATCTCCGAAATGAAGACGATCATTGAGCGGGAAGTGGATCACCGGAAGCCGTTTTTCGACAACCTGTTCCGGGTTCTGGACTCCCTTCTGGAGTTCCGGGGGGAGCATGAGCTGCTGATCAAGCTCTCACAGGAGGTCAGAGACTTCGGGACGCCACAGTCCCAAGAGGCGATGAGCCGGGTGGAGGGTGTCATCCTCGGCTATATGGAGAAGGAAGTCCGGTTCGCGGTGGAGCAGCACGAAATCCGTGAATGCGATCCCTCCGTCGTCGCTTTCCTCATGTTGAAAATGTATGTCGCCTTGACGTCCGAATGGAACAAACAGCATCAAGCAACGTTAACGAAGGCGGAAATCAGACAGCACTTCCGGCTATTTCTGGAAGAAGGGCTGTCTGTGAAATAACCGGGCATGCGTTATATCCCTTTATAAGAGCAGGGACCGCTGAGGCCTTTATCAGGCGCCACGGCGAAGTACCCGAGTACGTCTCGGAGCAATGGCCCCACGTTGTGGGGTCCTTTTGTCCGGAGTATTTCCGTATGCGCAAAACTGACCAATTGAAGAAATCAGTCAATGATACTCGGGAGTGTCTGAGTCATACTAAATAACGTAAAGGGGGAAGCCCGGGAACATGAAATCAATAGCCGTGTTTTTTAAAGATTTGGCGGCGGCCGTAAAAAATCCGAAAGTGCTCATTCCGGTCATTGCCGTCATGTTTATTCCGATTTTGTACAGCGGCGTATATCTGGCGGCCTTTTGGGACCCCTACGGTCATCTGGACCAACTGCCGGTAGCGGTGGTCAACAAGGATAAGGGCGCCGAATTCAAAGGCAAGCAGCTCCACATCGGAGACGATTTGGTGGACGAACTGAAGAAAGGCAAGGACTTTGACTGGGAATTCGTCAGTGAAAAAGAAGCTGAGCAGGGAATCAAGGATAACCGATATTATATGAAAATTACGATCCCCGAGGATTTTTCCAGCAAAGCGACGACGCTGATGGATGAAAATCCGCAGCCGGCCAGCATCGAATACGAGCCGAACGGAGACTACAACTTTGTGGCCTCCCAGATCGGCAATACGGCCGTAAAAGATATCAAGTCAAAAGTATCCGCGAAGGTAACGGAATCGTATACCGACAGCCTGCTGGACAATTTTACGGAGGTATCGGACGGTTTGGCCGAAGCTGGTGAAGGCGCGGGCAAGCTGCACAACGGCACCAATGATCTGGATGAAGGAGCCGTCAAGCTGAAGGAAAACCTCGGCAAGCTGGCCGCAGGCACCCTGGAAGCGAAGGACGGCATGGGTCCGCTGGCCAAAGGGGCAAGCGACCTGACCAAAGGTGTTGGCGACCTGGAAGGCGGCGCCAAGCAGCTTGCCGGCGGGCTCAGCCAGCTGAGCAGCGCGCAGGGTCAGCTGACCGCAGGGGCCGTGTCGGCCCAGAAGGGCGGCGAGCAGCTATATCAAGGGCTGCAGTCCTTGCTCAAGGGCGCCCAAGACCTGAATGCCGGTCTGAAGAGCGCCGATGAGGGCGCAGCTGGCCTGGAATCCGGCCTGAAGGCGTCGGAGAAGGGAAGCGCCGATCTGGCGAGCGGCCTTGAATCTTCCGCAGGCAGCGCTCAGAAGGTCGCCGACGGCGCCAAAGGCGTGGCCGACGGCCTGCAGCAGCTGGCCAAAGCGAGCCCTGAGCTCGCGGCAAACCCTGAGCTGCAGAAGCTGATCGCAGCCAGCCAGGCGGTAGCCGACGGCAGCGCCCAGCTCGCGCAGGGTCAGCAGCAGTTGCTCAGCGGGGCGAACTCGCTGCATGACGGCCAGAAGAAGCTGGCCAGCGGCGCGGCCCAGCTGCATGCGGGCACGCAGCAGCTCACCGCAGGCAGCGGACAGCTCGCAGCCGGCCAGCAGCAGCTCGTGGCCGGCGCATCCAAGCTGAATGCCGGCCAGCAGCAGCTTACGGCCGGCCTGCAAACGTTCGGCCAGAAGCTGTCCGAAGCGGCCGGCGGCAGCCAGAGCCTGGTGGGCGGCGCCCAGCAGCTCCTGGCAGGATCCAGCCAGCTGCAGGGCGGCGTGAACAAGCTGGCCAGCGGGCTCGGAACACTTGCCGACGGTTCGCAGCAGCTGAACAACGGCGCAGGTGACCTGAAGAGCGGCATCAGCAAGCTGGAGGACGGTTCGAAGGAGCTGCAGACGAAGCTGACAGACGCGGCGGATAAAACCTCCGAGCTTAAGAAGACCGATGCGCTTGTGGAAATGTTCGCTTCCCCGGTTGATACGAAGGAAATCGATGACCGCAAGGTGCCGAACTACGGCACAGGCCTGACGCCGTACTTCATGTCGCTCGGCCTGTTCGTCGGAGCGCTCATTTCGACGCTGGTCATTTCGCTCAAAGGAACGACGGTTCCTGGCGCTTCCGGCTTCAGCCGGTTTGTCAGCCGCTCGCTGTCCTTTGCGGGCATGAGCTTGTTCCAGTCCGTGGTCGCGGCAGCGATCATTTTGTACGGACTGGGGCTGGAGGTTCGAAGCGTACCACTCTTCTTCCTCTTCTCCTTTATTACGAGCTTGACGTTTATGTTTATCGTGCAGGCGTTCGTCACCTGGCTGGATATGCCGGGACGCTTCCTGATCATCATCCTGCTGATTCTGCAGCTGGCAACCAGCGCCGGAACGTTCCCGCTGGAGCTGATTCCGGATTGGCTGAAGCCGCTGAATCCTTGGCTTCCGATGTCCCACAGCGTGCTCGGATACAAGGCGATTATCGCCAGCGGAGATTTCGATCTGGTGTGGAAGCAGGCAGGCATACTGGGGATTGACGCCGTGATTTTCCTTGCTTTGACCCTTGTCTACTTCCTGATCAAGGGCCGCAAGGCGAAGGAAGTTCCAGCAAAGCCGCAAACGGCTTAATTGCACTCGCGATAACAATCCATTCACAGGGGCTCCGGTTCTTCCCATCGAAGGACCGGAGCTCCTTTTCGCCTTATCACGCATAAGATGATACGGGTAGATTTCGGACATTGACGATATTGGGTATAATAAGAAGATACAGACAGGAATGAGGGTAGATAAAAAGATGATAATTTTGAAGACAAAAGACCAGATCAAGTACATGAAAGAAGCGGGCGAAATTTTGGCTGCCTGCCACCGTGAGATCCGCAAGATGATCGCTCCCGGCATCACCACTATAGAGATTGACCGTTTCGCAGAACAATTCATCCGCAAGCATGGGGCTACACCCGAGCAGAAAGGATACAACGGTTTTCCTTATGCGACCTGCACTTCGGTAAACGACGTGATCTGCCACGGTTTTCCGGGCAAAACGGTGCTGAAGGACGGGGATATCATTACCGTGGATATGGTGGTCAACCTGAAAGGCTGGCTGGCCGACTCTGCATGGTCCTATCCGGTCGGAAACATTTCCGAGCAGGCGCAGCGCCTGCTGGACGTGACGCATGAATCCCTGTACAAAGGAATCGAGAAGGCAGTCATCGGCAACCGGATCGGCGACATTTCGCATGCGATCCAGGTTTATGCCGAAGGTGAAGGCTTCTCGGTCGTACGCGATTTCATCGGCCACGGCATCGGGGAGGAAATGCACGAAGCGCCGCAGGTTCCCCACTACGGACCGGCGAATGTGGGTCCACGGCTGAAGGAGGGCATGGTGATTACGATCGAGCCGATGCTGAATACCGGCACTTACCGGAGCAAGATGGACAGCGACGGCTGGACCGCCAGAACGCTGGACGGCGGACTGTCGGCCCAGTACGAGCACACCCTCGCGATCACGGCGAACGGTCCGGAAATTTTGACGGCACAGTAATCGAACTCCCTAGACGGCCTTCAGAAATACAAAAAGAGAAGCATCCTTGTGGTGCTTCTCTTTTTTCATGTGGAGCGCAAGCTATCTCAAATACACCGCAACGCAGATGATGATGGCCAGGACCACGGTCACCACGTACATGGAAGTCAGCTTGGACAGATTCTTCTTCGTACGATGCTCGTATTCCGGGTTACGCTTCTTATTTTCTGCGGAAAAACCGACCCAGAACGTCCCGACAGCAGCCAGCAGGGCGATGCCGATTACGACGATGTAAATCCACATATACAATCACCTTCCTTGATCCTTGGCTGTGCATGACAGGAACGCATTCTTTGCTTCATCATACCATGCACCGGTGGATCAGTGAACCCTTTGCTTGTACTTTCCGGAGTTCACCATCGTAATGGTGACGTCCACGTTTTTCAGCATATCCTCGGTCAAAATAAAATCGGACTGCTTGCTGAGCTCCCTCCATTTGCCAGGGTATTTCCGGTACAGCTTGTCCTCCAGCATGAGCACGTCGGATTTCAGGGCAACGCCTTTTTTATAGCTCTCGATGACTTCCTTCTTGACCAGTTCAGCGGCCATTTTCTCCAGCGTCGACTCCGGTGTATCCTTGATGAGCAGATCTATATAGGATTTAAGCCCGATTCGGATATTGAAATGTATTTTGTCGTTCTCCAATTTGGGTTCGACAACAAAATGCGGCTTCATCAGAATCAGGCCGGCCACGGGGGTTTCGCCGACTGGGATGTTGATGGGTGTCTGTTCAAGCTGCTGCTGAATCCAGCGGGTTCCCCTCAGGTCATCCTCCGATAGCCATCCGCGGAGCTCCCGGTTGTCAAAGAAATAAGCTCCGCTCACCCGGAGCATCGGGTGGTCTTTTTTATCTTCATACCAGTCCTTAATGTCGATCGTCAACGATGGAAGAATTGCTGTCCCGCTTGGTTCTCTCAGCTGGGCCAAAATTTTGAACTCGTAAATGGGCAGGATGAACGAACGCTGCGTATAAATCTGCTGCGGTGATTCCAATACGCTTTCCAGTGGAGAAAAATTCAGGATGGACTTCTCCGTCAAAATGTCTTGAACCGGTTCTTTCGTCCCGTACAGCAGCACGTTATAGCGGATCTCCCGGAACCGGTTCAGCATGTCAAACACTTGGTTCATGCCATGCTTGAGCAGCCGCTCGGAACAAACGACCGCTTTCATATGGCCCCAAAATACACGGCGCTGGGCCGTCGAGTAGATGGACGTCAGCGATTCGGTCACGGTCTTCCCTTCTCCCGTACCGATCCAGATCGGCACGACTTTACCGACCTGGGCATTTTGGGATTGAGCAACATTCGAGAAGTTCAGCACCTGAATGTAGCTTTTATATTTTCCATCCTCATAATCAAGTCCGATCGCCGTCACATAGGCCATATTCTGAATATCCTTGGAGTTCCAGCATCCCGGCAGGAGAAGCAGCAGCGCACAGCACACGATGGATAGCACCGTTCTTTTCATGTCGGAGATTCCCCTTGATGATCCGGATCCTGCGGATTTAGGAAGGAGGTGCGGCTTTTGACTTTATCCCACGGCAGACGGATGACCGAGTTGATAAAATCCTTGAACCGGAAAGGCGAAACCGGCGCAAGATAGGACTCTCCGAACGTCCGGAGGCGGGATACGTAGATCAGCAGCAGGATCAAGCCGAGAATGAGACCATACATGCCCAGAAACGAGGCGATCAGGAACAAGGTGAACCGGATAACACTGATGACCGAGGTTAAGCTTTGGTTGACCAGGGTCGCGCCAGTGACGGTCGTAATGGCGCCTACGACGACCGATGACGGAGAGACCAGCCCGGCACGGATGGCGGCGTCGCCGATGATGAGACCGCCAATGACGGTCAGGGTCTGGCCGATCGTGGTGGGCAGCCGGATGCCGGCCTCGCGGAAGATCTCAAACAGCAGGAGCAGCAGAAACAGCTCCATCTGAGCGGAAAAGGGCAGGCCCAGACGGGTCACTGAAATGGTCGCCAACATCCGGTATGGGAGCTGGTCCTGGTGAAATGCGGTCAAGGCCACCCAGAATCCCGGCAGAGCCACGGACAAGACGAGACTGAGCACGCGAATCAGCCGCACGAAGGAGACATAAATGTAGTTAAAGTGGATGTCTTCCGGCGACTTCATGAGCAGGGACAGTGAGCCAGGACCAGTAAGCACCATCGGATTGCCGTCTATGATGATGACGAATCTCCCGTTGATCAACGAGCTGACCGCGTAATCCGGCCGACCCGTAAAATCGATCAGCGGCAGCAGGGAATACTTCGAGTCGGACAACAATTCCTCCAACTGGCTCGCCGTATACAGTCCGTCCATGTCGATTTTGGACATCCGCTTTTTGACTTCCTCCAAGAGCTTCGGTGAGATGATGTCATCAATGTAAAGAAGCGATACGCGCGTCCGTGTTCGTCTGCCCATAATAAACGTCTCATTGCAGAGTGTTGTGCTGCGGAGCCGCTTGCGGATAAGCGCGACGTTTGTGCTGATATCTTCGGTGAAACCGTCTTTCGGGCCTTTGACAGAAATTTCAGTGGTAGACTCTTCCGGTGTCCGCTTGGGCATGTTGCTGATGTCCATCGTATACAGCTCGTTGGTATGCGGGAGGAACAGGACGACACTCCCCTGAAAGACCGCTTCTTCCACCGCGCTGCTGGGCGCGTTGTGCTTTAGCACGCTCAGCGGAAGTTTGCCTGCAAGCAGTTCGCCTTTTTTGGATGGAAGGCCGTCCCTCTCATACATGTCGTAGAGCTCCGGCAGAATGATTTTGCCGATCTGCGACGACTCGCACAGACCATCAGCAAAGACCAATACGATTTCCGAATAAGGATTGGATTTGCTGAGCCGATGCATTTGGACTTTAATATCTGCACTTTTCGCAAACAAATCGTTCAGCTTACTGAAATTCCAAAGCGTCGGATCCTCCGAGGGGTTGTCATCCTTTTGGTCTTTTTGGGACTTGTTATCATCCGACCTGCCGTTTTCTGAAGTTTCGTTATCGGTATTTTCTTTTCTACTTTTACCTTTGCCGTGCTTTGCATCTTCATCGTTTCTTTTTTCCTTGTCATGCTCGGACCTGCTGTTGTCCCCGTTGTCATCTTCGGTGTCGTCCAGCGGTGCGTCATTTTCCTGGCCTGACTCTTCTGAAGACGGATCTTCCGATGAATGGTCGCGCCGTTTACCTGGATCCCCGCTTTTTTCGTGATCCTGGTCACGTTTATCACCATGCGGATGACCTTCTGATTTCTGGTCCTCCGCTGGTTCATTGCTCCCTTGGGGCAAGTTATGTTTATTTTCAGTATCCGTCATGTCGTACGTTCCCTCCTTTTCTCCGGAATGAAGGACATGCCAACACACAGCAGGGAATACGCGATTCCCAAGATCAGCGATGCCGGAAAATAAATCCGGTACATCATGTTGTAAAAGTCCTGCTGGCTGTACGGAAACATGCACAGCACGATGTAACTGAACGTAAGGGCGAGGATAAATCGGCTCCGCATCGTTTGACTGGAGAAAGGCATAATATCCGCAAGCAAAAACAAGGATAGGCTGACCCGTACGGTTGACCCGGCAAGCCACTGATACACCGATAAAAAGTCCACATGCTCCACATAATCGCCGATTTTGACAAGCCGCCACTGCTCATAAGGGGAAGTAACCTGCTTGGCCGCTTCAAACGGCCCGAATTCGGTGATGGCTCCGATTACGGGTCCCAGCGTAATCCATACCATCAGCAGCGCAAACACGACCATATGCCAAGGCTTCACATGAGAACGGATCCGGTGCTGCATCGTCACGATAACGATGAGTTCGATGAACGCACCTCCCGCATACAGCATGCCATGAACAGGCGGCACCCAGCCATGCTCCATCAGGGGGAACAGCAATTTGTAATTTTTGTGCGCCGTATTGGCAACCGAGACGAAAATACCCAGGAAGACGACGATAGGCAGCAGGACGCCAGCTCCAATGGCCATGGAGCGCAGCCCGGTTTTTGCCATGTACAGGCAAACAAGCGCCAGTACGGTAACGAGCACCAGCTTCGGCGTGGCCGGCAGGTAATTGGTGATCGTCCAGGTGGAGGTATGAAGAAGCGTAAGGCCACCTATTAAGTACAAATACAGGCATATCGGGGCCATGAGGACCCAGGAAATCCATGGTTTGGTCCGATCGGCAAGCCACGGCTGCAGCTTACGGTTTCCGGATCTCTTCATGAACAAGACGAGCAGCAGCGACCAGGGTACGTAAAAGACCGCCGCCATGATGACGGAAACCCAGGCATCTCTGCCGGACGCGTCCAGGATCATGGGGTTGACGACGACGTGACTGGCCAGCCCGTTCATCAGCATAAGAATCATGCAGACTTGGGAAAAACTCATTCGATTGACAGAACCCATCGCGCTTATCACTCTATTCCGGTTAGGCTTTGGTTAAGATTATGGATAGTATGGTAAAGAACGGTGGATTTTATGTATTTACATAGATTGAATAAAAGTTTTGCAAGGAACTTCCTGCTATATCGGTCCAACAAAGGTCTATAACTTTCTTGAGTTCATTATTATGTACGTAGATATTTTCAAAATAACTAGATGGATAGGAGGAACAACACTGCGTTTATATAAAAAAAAGACCGTGCCAATACCGGCACGGCCTGCTCCTATTATATTATTCCTTCCGCAGCAGCGCTTCGCCTGCAATGCCTGGATTGGTCATTTGGTAAGGATCGAGGATGATGTTCAGCTCTTCTTCCGTCAGCACGTTGTACAGCAGGCACAGCTCCCGAACCGACTTGCCGGTCGTGATCGCTTCGCGCGCGATGCGGGAGACGACTTCGTAGCCAAGGTGCGGATTCAGCGCCGTAATGATGCCGACGCTGTTCTCGACATATTCCCTGCATCGCTCCACATTAGCCTGAATGCCCTCGACGCAGTGCTCGCGGAACACCCGGAAGCCCTGATTCATAATTTCCAGCGATTGCAGCAGGTTGTAGACGAGAACCGGCTCCATGACGTTCAGCTCCAGCTGGCCGGCTTCGGATGCCAGGCAGATCGTATGGTCGTTACCGATCACTTGGAACGCGATTTGGTTGATAACCTCGCACATGACCGGATTGACCTTCCCCGGCATAATGGAGGAACCCGGCTGGCGTGAAGGGAGAGAAAGTTCCCCAAGTCCTGCCCGTGGGCCCGAAGCCATCAGCCGGATATCGTTGGCAACTTTGGACATGTTCATCATGCAAATTTTTAAAGCGGCGGACACCTCGGTGTAGGCGTCGGTATTCTGGGTGGCATCGACAAGATGATCCGCTGCCTGCACCGGAAAACCGCTGAGCTCTGCCAGAATTTCGGCCACGCGCTTGATGTAGGTCAAATCGGCATTGAGGCCTGTACCGACCGCCGTTGCGCCCATGTTAATATGCAGCAGGTTGTTCTTGGTGGCTTTGACCCGCTCAATGTCACGGCCCAGCACGCGGGCGTATGCCTGGAATTCCTGCCCTAGACGGATCGGAACGGCGTCCTGCAGATGGGTTCTGCCCATCTTGATCACCGCGTCAAACTCGTTGGCTTTATCGACGAAGGCCTGGTGCAGATCGGTCATGGTGGCCACGAGCTTGTCAATCATGGTCAGTGTCGCCAGATGGACGGCGGTCGGGAACGAATCATTGGTCGATTGCGCCATGTTGACATGGTTGTTCGGGCTGATATCGGCGTAGCTGCCTTTTTCCTTGCCGATCAATTCCAGAGCCCGGTTCGCAATCACTTCGTTCGTATTCATATTTATCGATGTACCGGCGCCGCCCTGGATCGGATCCACGATAAATTGGTCGAGCCACTCACCGCCAATGATCTCATCTGCGGCTTGTACAATGGCCTCACCTTTGGCTGGAAGCAGCCGTTTGATTTCCATATTGGCCAATGCTGAAGCCTTTTTGACCATGGCCATCGACCGGATCAGTTCAGGATGCAGACGCTGTCCGGTAATCGGAAAGTTCTCCTTTGCGCGCAGAGTTTGAATGCCGTAGTATGCATGGTTGGGAACTTCTTTGGTGCCTAGAAAATCTTTTTCCAATCTCATGAAAATCAATCCTCCGGGTATCTGTACTGGATAAGTCAAAGAGCCGCATGTAAACGCTGTGATTTGTCGGACTCGCTATCATTATACGCTGGTTGTCTTAAAATTTGCTAGTTTATTGTCAACGAGGGGTGTAAAGATCATTCATTTGTCCACTGAAAACGGACGATACGGACCTGGGGGACGGTGAATGAAATGTACTTCTACACACATACGTTTGAACTTTGTATTGGTGGCAAGGCTTCCATAGAAGGAGCTTTTACACTTCGCACAGCTTGGCATAAAAAAGAGGAGGCGTTACATGTTCATAATCTGGCAGTCGGCGGTTGTAGCGCTGGCAGGAATCCTGCTGCTTCGGATCAGCGGCCGCAAGTCGATTTCCCGGATGACGGTTGGGAACTGGAAAAGATTTTGAAGGCTAATTTCCCGCAGATGCATGTTCCCAAGTCTCCGGAGGAGAGAAACATTTTCAGAGAAGTCATTGACAATGCCGACCAACCGATCGTTCAGGACCGTCTTCATTAACATACCCGGAGGATGGCCGTTTATGATTCGTCACATCGAAGAATTGGCGAACAAGCCAAAAAAAAGCCTGGATATGCGAGAAAGCATAACCAGGCTTCTCTATTTAAGCGCTGAATCGGTTAAACGGAATGCGGAACCTTCACGTCAGGATTTACGTCGGCTTCATAATCGACGCCATCCGTCTCAAAGCCGAACAGTTGGAAGAATTCGCGGCGGTACCCATGAAGATCGGTCAGATCATAGATGTTGTCCGATGTGATGCTGTTCCAGATGTCGGCGACTTCAGCCTGCACATCTTCGCGGAGCTCCCAGTCGTCGATGCGGATTCTGCCGACATCATCCACAGGCGTTTCGCCGCCGGTATACAGCCGGTCGGTAAACAGGCGGTACGTCTGCTCGATGCATCCTTCGTGGATGCCTTTTTCTTTCATGACCTTGTACAATGCGGAGATGTACAGCGGCACGACCGGGATCGCCGAACTGGATTGGGTCACCAGCCCTTTGCTGACAACGACATAAGCGCGTCCGTTTTTGGCCGCCAGCTGGTCGTTCAGCTTCAGCGCAGTGGCTTCCAGGTGATCCTTGGCCTTGCCGATGGAGCCTTCCCGGTACACGGCTTGGGTGATGTCCGATCCGATGTAGGAGAAGGAAATGGTGGCGGCTCCGTCGGCCAGCACGCCGCCCTGCTCCAGCGCATCGATCCACAGCTGCCAGTCGTCCCCGCCCATGACCGCAACCGTACCGCGGACTTCTTCTTCCGTAGCGGGCTCAATGGTCACTTCGCTGATTTCGCCGGTGTGGAAGTTGACGGTTTTATTCGTATAGGGCTTACCCAGCGGTTTAAGGGTGGAATTGTACACTTCGCCGGTGACCGGATCGGTTCTCCGGGCGGATGCCACACTGTACACCACCAGGTCGACCTGACCGAGTTCGGAACGGATCAATTCCACCGTTTTCTCCTTCGTTTCAGTCGAGAAGGCGTCCCCTGTCACGCTGAAAGATTTTAGCCCGGCTGCTTCAGCTGCTTGTTCAAACGCGGCGGAATTGTACCATCCGGCGGAGGCTGTCCGTTTCTCGGAACCGCTGCTTGGGCGGTATACGCCTACGGTATTCGCTCCTGCCCCGAATGCAGCTGTGATGCGTGCCGCCAAGCCATAGCCGGTCGACGCGCCGATCACGAGCACGTTTTTCGGCCCTTGGACGGCCGGCTTGGATTTGACGTAATCGATTTGGGCCTGGACCTGCGCAGCGCATCCTACAGGATGTGCCGTCGTGCAGATAAAGCCCCGGGTTCTTGGTTTGATGATCATGTGAATGATTATCCTCTCTTTTTAAAGTAAAGTATCGTTTGTTTGGAGTCAGGTTTATGTATCCCATACGGGCAGCCATGAGGAAACTCCTTTAATGATATTACATCTAAAAACCGAAAAACAAGGGTTTAAGCGGTGAATGGTAGAAGCGGAGAGATTTCGGGATGTCCAGCCATTTGACAATGAGAATCATTATCGATTAAGATGGATACAGTCCGGAAATCACGGAGCCGACATAAGGCGATGATTCCGCAGGAATACAGCAATCATATCCATGGACGGGAGGAACCACCTATGTTTATTCAATTGAGAACGATGGCTGTGCAAAAAGGGTACAGCGAACAGGTTGCCGCCAGATTCACCAAGGATGGCCCGATGGACGAGATGAACGGATTGATTGACAGAACGGTCATGGTCAATACCCGTGGAAGAGAGCAGGACGAAGTCGTCGTCATGATCCGCTGGGAGTCCCAGGAAGATTGGAAAAATTGGGAGAAAAGCGACGCGCATCTTCAAGGTCATCGCGACAAGAAGGGGCAGGAGCCGCCAGCCTATATGATCAGCACAACCGTAAAAATGTATGAAGTGCAGGCTGTGAAGCCGGGCAAGGCTTCTTCCAGCACCAATTAACATCGGGAAACAAGAAATAACCGCCTCTAAGGGCGGTTTATTTGTGGCCTTCACGATTATTCTGGGGCGTCTTCTCCGGCCGGCTCTGCAGTTGCTGCACGGTTTCTGCGCCCGTAAATTCGGTACAGTACAATCCCGAACAGCGTTCCCGCCAGCGACATGCCGGAAATCGTCAGAAACAGTGTCCTCCCGCCGAATGCCTCATACAGCGCACCGCCTGCAAAGGAAGCGATAATGCCGGAAACCCCGAAGAACAGCAGCGCCAGCACCGTCTGCCCGGTTGCCCGCCATTCGACCGGAACGATGCGGTACAGGTACTGAATGGCGGCGGAATAAAACACCGGAAAGGTGAGCAGCTGCAGTAACTGCAAATAGGCGAGGAGATGCGGATCTTCAATCCAGGCCGATGCGAAAAAGCGTATAAAATAAAAAAATCCCGAAAAGGCGATCAGCATCAGCTCGCTGCCTTTGCGAAGCCACCAGAAGCTCAAGGCGAACACGACGATTTCGCTTCCCGCTGCCAGAAACCAGGCTTGTCCCACAAGGCTGGCCGTCCCGCCCAACTCCTTGATGTATACCCCTAAATAAGTATCGTTCATCCGCGCGGGGATCGAACTGATAAAGACCAGGATGAGAAAGAGCAGAGTTTCTTTACTGCTGAGAAAATGCTTCAGGCTGGAAAGGGTGACCGGTTTGCCCGACACCGGAGCGTCCGGCATGAACAGCGTAATGACAAAGCTGACCAGACCAATGGCCACAAACAAATACGCCAGGCTGTGTGCGCCGTATGAAGTCATGAAATAACCTGCGAATAATGACATCACTGCATAGCCAAGCGCCCCGTAGGTTCGAAGCGAGCCGTAGCTGATCCCCGCCGATTCGGCGACGCGGAAGTTCAAGCTCTCCGTCAGCGGATCGACCGGCATTAGAAAAAAGTAGGTGAGCATGGCAAACAGGATGATCAGGCTGTACGTGCCGGTATGGTACAGGACAAAGCCGGTCATGATGGCGCAAACAAGAAGGAGCAGCAGCACTTTCCGGATCGTTTTGGTCCGGTCGCTGATCATCCCCCACAGCGGCTGGGCCACAATCGTGATAAATCCTCCCGTACCGACGATGAAGCCGATCTGGGAAGGCGATAGTCCCTGCTCATCAAAATATACGGGAAGAAACGGAATGAAAATGGCCAGCAGGGCGAAAAACAGAAAATTAAACGCTTTAACTGAAGCGGAAGTTCTCATGGGTACAATAGATCCCTCACGTCATTTTGGAAATAGGTTGAATCGCGTTAGGACATTGTATCATGAATCTATCATTTTCTAAATCACCGATTTGTCACGGAAGATGCGGACGTAGTATGGTAGACTAGAGTTACAGACTTCAACAACAGCGGGGGAAATGATGATTAAATTGGTATCTTGGAACGTGAACGGGCTCAGGGCCTGTGTCAATAAAGGTTTTATAGAATATGTAAAGCAAGTGGATGCGGACATCTTCTGCGTGCAGGAGACGAAGCTCCAGGAAGGGCAGATCTGCCTGGACGGCATGGGCGAGTATTACCAATACTGGAACTACGCCGAGAAGAAAGGCTATTCCGGTACCGCCGTCTTTACTAAGCAGAAGCCGTTGTCCGTGTACTCCGGACTGGAAGAGGACGGGGAGCCGGAAGGGAGAATCCTTACGCTCGAGTACGAAGGGTTTTACTTGGTCAACGTGTATACGCCCAACGCGCGCCGCGATCTGTCGAGACTGGACCTCCGGCTGGAATGGGAGGACCGGTTCAGAAGCTACATTCAGCAGCTGGATGCGCGGAAGCCTGTCATCATTTGCGGGGATCTAAACGTCGCCCATCAGGAAATCGACCTGAAGAATCCGAAGTCGAACCGTGAAAACTCGGGTTTTACTCCTCAGGAACGCGGCAAAATGACAGAACTGCTGAATACGGGGCTGATCGATACGTTCAGACATTTTTACCCGGAGCAGGAAGGCGCGTATACCTGGTGGTCCTACATGCCCAAAATCCGTGAGCGGAACGTGGGATGGCGGATCGACTATTTTCTCGTATCGGAACGGCTTGCCCCGTCCCTGATTGACGCCCAGATCGATCATCTGATCCTGGGGAGCGATCATTGTCCGGTCAAGCTGCTGATGGACGAAACGAAGCTGTAAACGGTGGATCTTGTCCTTGTAATCCGTCATCCCTTGGCTCACTGCGGCAATAAACATCGTCAGACATTGCAGTGGTGAGTGAGGGGCATGATCCCATTTTTTAATACCACCCACAAAGATGGGGTGTTGACAATCCGGTAAACCGTATGCTACTTTATTTCTATAAATTTAGAAATACGAAATCAGGAAGGAGGAGCAGGATATGAACGAAGATGTGGAGTCCAAGCAAGCCGTAAAAATATACAAGGCACTGGGCGAACCGACACGTTTGAAAGTGGCAATGATCCTTTCCCGGGAAGGTGAAGCCTGCTGTTCCACGCTTGGGAGCAAGCTGGAATCCGTAGCGGACTCCACGCTGTCCCATCATCTGAAGCAGCTGGCAGAGAGCGGTCTGCTGGATTCCCGTAAGGAAGGCACCTTTATTTTCTACTGCCTGAACCGTGAGGTAGCGCAGAAATATGCGCCATTTCTGTTGAACTAATTTTTTTTGTCCTTTATTTCTATGATTGTAGAAATACGAAAATATTATTTAAAGGAGTTTGATTGCATTTATGACCAGCACCTGGAAGATTTACATTTTGGCCATTATCAGCTTTTTGGTGGGTACCTCGGAATACATCGTTTCCGGTATTTTGGATAAAATTGCGGATTCGATGGGCATTACAGTCGTTGCCGCGGGCCAGCTGATTACCGTGTTCTCACTGACATACGCGATCGCTACGCCTGTTCTCATGGCCATGACGGCAAAGTGGGACCGCCGCAGGCTGATGATCACGGCCCTTGGCATTTTCGTTGTCGCCAACATCTTGTCGTTCGTGCTGCCCGGATATGAACTGCTGCTGGCGTCACGTATACTGATGGCGCTTGGTGCGGGGATGGTCGTCGTCACGGCGCTTAGCATCGCCGCCAAAATTGCGCCTGAAGGTAAACAGGCTGGCTCTTTGGCCACCGTCATCATGGGCTTTACAGCTTCGCTCATCATCGGTGTGCCGCTCGGAAGAATGGTCGCGGCTGCTTTTGGCTGGAAAGCGGTATTTATCGGGATTGCTCTGCTCGGCATTGTCGCGATGCTCATCATTTCGGTGACCATCCCGCGGATTCAGGGAGACGCGCATGTGCCCCTTCGGCAGCAGTTTTCCCTTCTGAAAAATCCGAGAGTTGCGCTGGGCCTGTCTATCAGTTTCTTTTGGCTGGGCGGCTATTCGGTGGCTTACACGTATTTGTCCCCTTATTTGCTTCAAATATCCGGATTGCAGGAGAGCCTGCTGAGCACGGCCTTGTTAGCTTTTGGCATCGCCAGCCTGGTCGGCTCAAAGCTGGGGGGGTTCAGTGCCGATAAGAAAGGGGTGACCTTCACCCTTCTGAGCGGGATGACCCTTCACGTGATCGCCCTTATTTTGCTCAGTTTGGCTGGCCACTCGGCGTTCGCCGTGTTCGCCATCCTGATCTTGTGGTCATTCGCCGCATGGTCGACAGGACCGGCACAGCAGTACAATCTGGTCACGATCAAGCCGGAATCCTCCGGTGTCATGCTGGGGCTCAACCAATCGATGATGCAGCTGTCCATGGCGGCCGGCGCCGGCATCGGCGGCGTGGTCGTTTCGGGCGTCTCGCTGTCGGCGGTTACATGGATCGGGGCCGTGGGCGTTGTCATCGCGATGCTGGCGCTGCTCGGCTTGAATCAGCTGTCCGCACGGCGAAAGGTTGCGGCGGCGGAATAAAGGAACGGGTCTTCCACTCGCATGGAGCAGAAAAACTACGTTTATATCTAAAAAAAGAAAGCGGCCAGTCCTCTTTAGGGACTGACCGCTTTTGTTATTTTAAACCCACTTGCCTGCGCGGAACACCGGCTCGACGGTGCCGTCCGGCAGTTCACCGTCAATGTCCAATTGGTCCGAACCGATCATGAAATCGACGTGCGTCAGGCTGACGTTGCCGCCTTTGGCGAGTAGCTCCTCTTTGCTCAGCTTGGTTCCGCCCTCGATATTGACCGGATAGCAGCTTCCAAGCGCGAAATGGCAGGAAGCATTTTCGTCCACGCCCGTATTGTAGAAGACACGGTTCATGAGCGAAATCGGGGAGTCATGAGGCACAAGCGCCATCTCGCCGAGGTAGGACGCGCCTTCATCCGTTTCCAGCAGCGATGTCAGGTGCTCGCGGCCCGATACGGCGTCGTACTCCGTCACTTTTCCGTCTTTGAAGGTTAACTTGATGCCTTCTACCAGCCGGCCGTTCAGGTTAAGCGGAAGCGTGCTGGACACCGTGCCGTTGACTCCAGTCCGCAGCGGCATCGTGTAGATTTCCTCCGTCGGCATGTTCGCCACAAAATACACGCCGTCCTCCTTCAAATCCCCGCCGCCGAGCCACAAATGCCCTTCCGGCATCTCGACCCGCAGGTCGGTGCCTGGCGCACGGTAGTGCAGGCTCTTATACCGCTTGTCGTTCATGTATTGCTGCCGTTTTTTCAGCTCGTCGATATGATCCCGCCAAGCCGCGACGGGATCCCCGCTGTCGACGCGGTTCATGCGGAATACGGCTTCCCACATAGCCGGGACACGTTCTTCTTCCGGCAAATCGGCATAAACCTTGTTCGCCCAGGCGCGGGTCGGCGCCTTGATCAGCGACCAGCTGACCTTGTTGCTGCGTACGTAGGCCTGATACTTCTCGCGGGCTACCGCCGCCGCTTTCACGGCCGTCGATACTTTGGCGGAATCGATGCCGCGGAACAGCTCAGGGTCGGGCACCTTGATGTGTAGTACCGCGCCGCCGCCTTCGGCGAGCTGCTCCATCATGTCGGCCTGCCACTTCGGATAATAAGCGAACGAATCGTCAGGCGCTTGTTCATACCGGATGCGGGTCACCTTCTCGTCGTCCCAATCGACCTGAACGTATTTGGCGCCAGCCTCATAGGCTTTGGACACAATCTGCCGCGTAAAATCTACGGTTTCAAGCGGGGATTGCACAAGCAGCACCTGGCCGGGCTGGATGTTCACCCCGACCTTGATGACCAGTTCGGCGTATTTCTCCAGCATTTGTTCAAAATGATCCATGATTCAAGTTCCTCCATCGTATGTGAAATGGCATTCCTGCCGAGAAAAGAATATCTGTCTACCAGTGTATCTCTATCCATTTCCATGATGCAAGCTTATCGGGGCTTCCCGTCTTTTTCGAAAAACTTTTTTGCATGCCTACCGGAGTTTAGGTTTTTTTAAGTTTCGGCTGATATCGTGTTTGTCATATGAAGGAAGGGAGAATGGACATGAACAAAGCGGTAAAAAACGTGCTGATCATTTGCGGATGCGTCATTGTGATCGGCGCGGGGGGGACCTATTTTTATCAAAAAAACGCCAGCGCGACGAAAACGGAAACGGCGACCATTACATATGCCGTCGAGAGGGGCGACTTGTCCAAAACGGTAACGTCCTCCGGCAATGTGGAAGCACCCGAATCGGTGAACCTGAGCTTCAGCGGAAACTCCAAAGTGACCAAGGTCAACGTAAGCGTCGGGGAAGCGGTGAAAAAGGGGCAGCTGCTTGCAGCGATGGATGCAACGGCGCTGCAAAACGACCTGCTGTCAGCCCAGGCGAAGTATGACAGTGCAGTGGCGAAGCTGGACAGCATCCAGGCTGGAACGGACTCGGCTACCTTAAGCGAACAAAAAGCCCAGGTGTCCAAGGCGCAGTCCGACCTGGAGAACGCCAAGACGGCGCTTACGAACGCAAAAAAGGCGGCCAATGCATCGTACCTGCAGGCACAGGTGGACAAGGCCAAGGCTGCCGTCATCAGCACGCAGGCCAAGCTGGACGAAGCGAAGAAGGGGACAGACCCGTCCCAGATTTTATTCGCTCAAGTCGCGGCGGATAATGCCCAGAATGCTTATAAACAAGCGGTATCGCAGCAGAGCAATCTGGATCAGCTGAAAGAAGCGGTTACCAACGCCGAATCGCAGGTGGATAGCGCGTCCCGCGCCTATGATCAGGCGGTTTCGCAGTTGGCCAAGCTGCAGGGAGGGCCGGCTGAAAGCGACGTGGCCAGTGCCAAAGCCGACGTGGCCATGGCACTCGCTGCCTTGAACGACGCCAAGGCCAACGCAGCCGGGGCCAAAATTTATGCGCCGTATGACGGGATCATTTCCGCCGTGAACGCCAAGGTTGGGGAGACGGTTGCCGGCGACGCTGCTTCGGCCATCTCTATGTACTCAACCGGCGGAAGCTTCCGGATTTCGGCTTCCATCGACGATACCGATATCACCGATGTGAAGGTCGGCCAGGACGTAAATATAACATTTGACGCGCTCACGGGCGTAACGCTGAAAGGCAAAGTCGTGTCCAAGGCGGTGCTCGGGGAAGCGCAGACCAGCGGCGTCGTGACGTTCCCGGTCGGCATTGAAATCACAGCGGGCCAAGATAACGCAGACAAGCTGATTCCGGGTATCAGCGCGACGATTGCCATTATTACCGATGGTAAGAAGGATGTATTGAAAGTTCCTGATGCGGCGATCAAGTCGTTTGGCGGACGGAAAATCGTCATGGTCGACAAAGGCGGCAAAGAGGAGCAGGTGGAAATTACGACCGGCCTTGATGACGGGGCTAATTCCGAAGTGCTAACCGGATTGTCCGAGGGCGACAAGGTAACCATTACGATGACGACGACAAAGACGAGCACCGGAACGAGCCAGGGAACTATGGGTGGCTTTGGCGGCATGGGCGGTATGGGCGGCTTCGGAGGCATGAACGGAGGCGGCGAGATGCGGCAGTTCAACCGTAGCGGCAGGACCGGAAGTACTGGAGGAACCGGCGAGGGCGGTGCACGCAGCGGCGGAATGGGAGGTGGCGGACAGTGATCACCTTTGATCAAGTAAAGAAGGTCTATGCTTCGGGCGAGAATGAGGTCCAGGCGCTGAAGGGCGTCACCCTTCAAATCGATGAGCGCGAGTTTGTCTCCATTATGGGACCGTCTGGTTCAGGAAAATCGACCATGATGAATGTGATCGGCTGTCTGGATAAACCGACTTCCGGCAAGTACATGCTGGATGGCATCGACATCGGCTCAGCATCGGCCAAGCAACTGTCGGAGGTGCGCAACCGCAAGATCGGTTTTGTCTTTCAAAACTTTAACCTGCTCAAGCGAACCTCTGCCATTGAAAACGTCGAGCTTCCGATGCTGTATGCGGGCAAAAACAAAAAGGAGCGGCGGGAGAAGGCCGAGTACTGCCTTGAGCTGGTCGGCCTGAAAACCCGGATGCATCACAAGCCGAATGAGCTCTCCGGGGGACAGCAGCAGCGGGTGGCTATTGCTCGCGCCTTGAGCAACGACCCCGCCATTATTTTGGCGGACGAGCCGACGGGCAACCTGGATACGGCATCATCCGAGGAAATCATGGGCATATTCCGGAGACTGAACGAAAAGGGGCATACGATCGTCATCGTCACCCACGAACCGGACATCGCCGCCCATACGAAACGGGTCATTTGGTTTCGCGATGGCCTGATCGAGACGGACCGGCTGAATACGGAGCGTGAGCGGGTATGAATGTGGGGGAACTGCTGCGCATATCAATCCGAAGCTTACGGTCCAACATGCTGCGCTCCTTCCTGACGATGCTTGGAATCATCATCGGCGTGGCGACCGTCATTGCCATGATTTCCATCGGCCAGGGGACGAGCAAGCAGGTGACGAGCCAAATCCAGAGCCTGGGTTCCAATCTGATCACGGTTACCGCAGGCTCGGGGTCGTCAACCGGCACAGCGGCAGGAGGCAGCCAAGGCGGAAGCACGGGCACGCTGAACATCTCAGACGTTGACCCGATCTCGAAGATCGATACCGTGAAGTACGTCGCGCCGGTCTCGCAGGTGAGCGCGCAGCTGTTGAACGGATCGAACACGGCCTCCGCCACGATCATCGGCTCGACGCCGGGCTATGCCGACATCAAATCGTGGGAGACGGACATCGGTCGTTTCTTTACGGAAGATGAAGTCAATGACAGGGCAAAGGTCGTAGTCCTTGGCGCAACGACGGCGGAAACGCTATTTGGTGAAGCGGGCTTCGATGCGGTCGGCAGCATGATCAAAATCAACAACATCCCGTTTCGGGTCATCGGTGTGCTCAAAGCCAAGGGTTCATCGGGAACGGTTGACCAGGACGACACCGTCATTGCGCCGATCACGACGATTCAGTCCCGGTTTCAGACCGGGAGCTCCCGGAGCAGTGTCCGGCAAATTTTGGTCGAAGCCAAATCTACCGACGTGATCAACAGCACCATGGCGCTGATCCAGTATACGATACGCCAAAGCCATAAACTTGGCGGGGCCGACGATGATTTCAGGGTTCAAAGCCAGGAGGATGTCATGTCCTCCGCCGAAAGTGTCACCAAAACGCTGACCCTCTTTCTGGGCGGCGTGGCGGCGATATCCCTGCTCGTCGGCGGAATCGGCATCATGAACATCATGCTGGTGTCCGTTACCGAACGGACGCGGGAGATCGGTATCCGGAAGGCGATCGGGGCCAAGGAAGGGACGATTCTATCGCAGTTTCTGTTTGAATCCGTCACCTTGGCTATCCTGGGCGGTGTGATCGGCGTCATCCTTGGCTTCGGCGGCTCCAAGTTCGTCGGCAAGCTGATGGACGTGACCACGGCGGTGTCCATGAACTCCGTGCTGCTTGCCGTCGGGTTCTCGGCCTGCATCGGCATCGTTTTCGGCGTATTCCCGGCCAGACAGGCCGCGAAGCTGGATCCGATCGAGGCGCTGCGGTACGAATAGGCCGCCATTTTTGACGGACGGATTTATGTGAATCGGATATCAACCGACTCAAGAACATTACATCTTGGGTAGAAAAAAGGGCATTTCACCGAATGATGTTCGGCGGAATGCCCTCTTGCCATTTTTTGAAGCCGTTACCGGCGTATTTGTGCTGCCGATACACGGCTTTTTAAGTGTCCCTTGGAAAACCTGGCCATACCGATGGCTGGTTTATCCCAGCTGTTTTTCCGCCGCATCCACCGTGTGCTTCAGCAGCATGGCAATGGTTACCGGTCCGACGCCCGCAGGGACGGGGGTAATGGCGCTCGCTTTTTCCAGACATGCCTCATAATCAACGTCCCCGACATTGCCTTCATTGTATCCTGCGTCCAGAATGACAGCGCCGTCCTGAATCCAGTCTCCCTGAATGAATTTCGGTTTGCCTACTGCGGCAACAACGATCTCTGCTTGGGACACGATATCACCAAGGCCTTTCGTTCTCGAATGGCAGATCGTGACCGTGGCATTGCGGTATAGCAGCATCAGCGAGACGGGCTTACCGAGAATCGGGCTGCGGCCGACAACAACAGCGTGCTTGCCTTCTACAGGAATCCGGTAATAATCCAGGATGGCGATGATGGCCGCCGGGGTACAGGAAGGATAGGCAGCAAAGCCGAAAGCGTTCTGCGCGAATCCCAGCGTGGTGACGCCGTCGACGTCCTTTTCAATGGCGATCGCGTCGAATGCGGCTCTTTCATCAATCTGATGGGGAACCGGATGCTGCAGCAGAATTCCGTGAACGTTCGGGTCGGCGTTAAGCTTTTGGATTTCAAAGATGAGCTCCTCGGTCGTCGTCCCCGCATCCAGTGTGATTTTTAACGATTCCATCCCGAGCCGTCTGCAGGCATTGCCTTTCATGCGCACGTATGTGGCCGATGCCGGGTCGTCGCCTACCAAAATGGTCGCCAGGCAGGGGGTAATCCCTTGCTCGGACAGCCGTTTCACCCTGCTAACCAAGCCGTCCTTAATGTCCTGCGCCACGCGCGCTCCGTCCAAAATCAGCGTTTGTTCTGTCATTGTCTGCATCTCCTTTAAATCATGGTAAGGTCCAGAAAAACATAAAGAGGCAAGGGGAAATTCCCCTTACCTCTGCCCAGGCGTACGGCTGTTTATATCCATGTGCTCCCTCATGGTTCATCCCATGTTTCCGCCAGTCGCACACAGTCCATCTATGTAGAATGATACCTTATTGTGCTTACGGGCACAATGGGGAGTTTTGAGAATGATGCTTATGTGCTGCCGTTTCTTTTAAACACGATGTAATCCATTTTTGTCTCAACCAGCACCATCAGCTGCTGCGCCATATAAGACGCCGTGTATTTAAAATCAACCTCTGCCCAGTGCATAATGACCCCCACCGTGGCCGACATCCGGTAGCTCAGCATGATTTCGTAGTCGATCGGCGGCTCGGTCGGTTCCATTTCGATATGCATGTCCTTCCGCATCGACTCCCTGAGCCTGTCGTACATGTTCATCGCCAGCTTTCCGCGTTCGACTCGCGATAAGGCCAGGAACACATCTTTATGCTGCTCGATATGTTCAAACAAGCGCAGCCCCGAGGGATAGGTCATCGAGGCTTCAATTCGCTCCAGGCCATCATACGGCTCGACGAGCAGTTCGGCGATGCCATGCAGAAACTCGTCGTGGATTTCCTTGAGCAGGTCTTCCTTGCTGACGAAATGCTTGTAAAAGGTGCCCCGGTTATAGTCTGCGCGGGCCGCGATGTCCATAATAGTCACCGAATCGAAGCCTTTATCGAGAATTAAGGAAACGAGTGCGGATTTGAGCGCCTGCCGGGTTCTTCTGGCTCTGCGGTCAAGAACTTGTTCGTCTGTCAAATGCAATCTGCCTCCAGCTTGTCGTTTCTCCTATTATAACGCAAGTTGGGCTGCCGCCAAAACGCAGAACATCATCAACAAAAAGAAGGTAAATGTTCAAGATTGTCATGGTTCGGTGACATACGGCTTCAACCTGTTGGATAGATGACATTATTTCATAATATGATTATTGTGTGAACAATTAATAAGGGTGTAACCTATACATGTAGCAGATATGAGCTTTAAAGCCCATACAGCAATTTTATAAACTTTGTTGAAAAGGAAGCGATTCAGTCATGAGTCAAACACAAACGAAAACTGCAGTCATTACCGGCGCGGCCGGCGGAATCGGGAAAGAGCTGGCACGGCGTTTGGCCGAGCGCAAGCTGAACCTCGTCCTGGTCGATTTGAAGGAAGATGCGGTCAAGAGCGTCGTTGAGGAGCTTGGCCTAAACGATACCAATTCACTGGCAATCGCTGCCGACGTATCCAAAGAGCAGGACGTGCAGAACTATGTGAACCGTGCTGTTGAAAAATTCGGCACCATCGATTACTTTGCGAACAATGCAGGGATTGAGGGTCCTACCGGGCTGATCGAAGAGCAATCCGTTGAAGCGCTTGATCTGGTATATAACGTCAACGTCCGTGGGGTGTTCCTGGGACTGCATTATGTTATTCCAGTTATGAAAAAGCAGAATTCCGGCGCAATATTGAATACGTCTTCGCTTGCAGGCCTGATGGGCGCGCCAGGAGTGGCCCCATACATTATGTCCAAGCATGCCGTGATCGGCTTGACGCGCGTTGCTGCCAACGAGCTGGCTTCGCTGGGCATCCGGGTTAACGCGGTTCTGCCTGGAACGATCAACACCCGGATGATGCGGCAGATTGAGGCGAACTCCGGCAATGCGGAAGCGTACAAAGCCGCCAATGAATCGGCTACGCCAATGGGCCGTTACGGTGAGCCGGAAGAAGTAGCAGCGGTAATGAACTTCCTCCTCTCCGACGAAGCTTCATTCGTGACAGGATCCCTCTACACGGTAGACGGCGGGATGGTCGGTCAGTAATCACGACAACTGGATTCGTCCAAAAAAAGAGGAACAAATGTTCCGGTAATTTATTGACAACCGTGTGAAATAGCGATATAGTGGGTTCAACATAGTTAATGGAAGCGGGAGAAGCACCCTGCAGGAAAGGCGTCATGCCTTACTTGCAGGGTGCTTTTTTTGTCCATTCATTATGAATTTTGATGATTTGGGGGAGAGATGAAGATGTCGTATGTAAAAGTTTTATGGAAAAACAGCTTGGTGACGGTTTTATGCTGTACGGTCGCATTGTTTATGTTAGGTCCGTTGAGGGCGGAAGCCGCATCGGACAGTGCTTGGGATGCCGCTTTGCAGAGTATTGGCGTGCTTCATGACAGCTATAAGGCGCTGGATGAGGCCAACAAGCTGAAGAAGCAGCAGATTCAAGTGCTCCGGAAACAGAATGATGACCGGTTAAAGTCTGTCAATGCGAAGGTGCAGGGGATCGACAAAGCCAAGATCGACAAGCTGAAATCCGAAGCCGATCAGGCCCAGAAGAAATATCAGCCGCTGCTCAATGAATATACAGACCTTGGGAAGAAGGCGGCGGATGCGAAAAAGCGCAAGGACCAGAAGGCCGCGCTTCAGTACGATCTGAAGCGCAACCAGATCAAGGCCTCGGCAAGTGCGGCCCGTGCGGAAATCAAGAGCCGTAAGGATGCGCTCGCTGCCGCCAAGAAAGAAGCCTCGGCCAAAGCGAAGGCGGTGAAGGATACGTTGGCGCAAGTCCAAACGTTAAAGAAGCAGGTGACTGCCGAGAATAAGAAGATTACGGCAGCGAACAGTACCCGGAGCGCGTCGGACAAGCGGTATAAAGCTGCAGTCAAGCTCGGGAACGCGATCACAGCCACGGCTGAGCTGACCGTGATGTATAAGGAGCTTGGTAAAATCAGCGCCTCTCTCAATCAAATTTACCAATGGGAGAAGCAGATCGATTCCGTCATCCGGACTGCGGAAACCAAGCTCCCCAAGTCTTGAAGGACAAGCGTGATATGTCCTTGTGAAGTACTTTTCGATTAGGGGAACTACTCCTTTTTCTCCGGTTCGGGTGCTGCGGCCGGCTGCCAAAGGATAACATGCCGGGTTTTGCTCCATTTTTCATAGAACAGCTGAGGCTCCTTCTTGAATACGCAGATGACGACATGAATAAAGAAGGCGGTATTCATGGCGAACACAATGAGTCCCAGAATCATGCGAAGGATCGGCGGAACGGTGTCAAGGGAGCCGGCCAGAACCCGGTTGGCTCCAAAAAACAGCCAGTAGAGGATTCCATATCGAACCACAAGCGATTTAAGGGAGATTCGCTCCCCTCCATCGGCAAGACGGATGCGGACAAGCCATTTGCCGGGAGTCAGTCCTCCAGTCAGCCAAGGTACCAGCATGAAATACAGTCCTGTCGCAACCCAGAAGGAAGCCGGTACATGCAGAATATGCAGAATGCCAAGCAGGATCGCCCAGACGATCCCGTCCGCCATAAAAGCGATTCCCCGCCGCGTATAGGTCACCCGTTTGGCGGCCCGGTCGATATTGGCATCCAAATGCTCAATGCGGGGAAGAAGGCCGGATAACCATTCGGCTGCCAAGAATCCAAGCAAACCGCCGAGCGTGTTAGTGATCAGGTCATCTACGTCGAATACCCGGTACGGGTGATCGTAGAACCCGAATATTCCGGTGAGCTGGGTCGTCTCAAACAGAAGCGACAGCAAAAACGACAGCAGAATGGAAAGTTTCCATCCCGTCCGGAAATAATAACGGAGGATCATACCGAACGGAACGGTAAGAAACACGTTGAACACCACTTGAAGGAAGGCGCGTTCCGTAATCAGCCGCAGGTACGTCGAGGGCTGCGATGACACGACGGACGTTTCTTTCAGGATGTCGTGAATGAAATTCAGCGGCACCAGCTGAAGCGCCCCTCCGGCCATGGCGGGATTGTGCCGTGAAGACGGCAGCGGAAGGATGACCAGAAACAATGCGTTGAGCAGGTACAGCAGAAACAGGTACAGCACAAACGCCCTGATTTTATGGATATAACCGTGTCTGCGGTACTGGACGACCATGAAGGGAATGGTAAAAAATAGTGCCGCAAAGGGAAAAGACAGAAATGCATATGAGATTGGAAATACATACGAATGAAACACGACTAAACTGCACCGCCTTAATTTCTTTATGTTTTCTTTCAGCCTTGCCATCGGTTGAATGTACATCATAGCACAAGTATGATCGGTTTCTGGTTAAATTTTGTTTAAAAATCATAAAGAATCGTGAAGCAAATGCAGAAAATTCGGCTAAATTTCTATCAGGATGCTTAAGCAAAATGTTATACTTGAACTTATGGTTTTTGTTCTAATACAACAAGATTCAGCAGGAGGATATTTGATGTCACAACCAGATGGGGTTTCATTGCAGAAAAAATTAAAACCAAGGCATATCAGCTTGATGGCTATGGGCGGAGTCATCGGCACCGGCATCTTCAAAGGTAGTGCCGAAACGATCGGTCTGGCCGGACCGGGCGTCATTATCTCTTACGTCTTCGCCGGGCTGCTGCTGCTCGTCGTCATGGGAGCCATGGCGGAAATGGCTACGGTTTACCCGGGTAAAAACATGAAGGACTTCGTCCGTGAGGCCTTTGGCGAGAGAGTATCCTTTATTATGGGGTGGATGTACTGCTTCCTGTGGCTTTCCGTGTGCGTCATTGAGATTATAGCGGCCGGCAGCTTTTTGCAGTATTGGTTTCCCGGGGTACCGTTATGGTTGCTTAGTCTAGCCAGCGCGGCCTTCATTATTCTGATTAATCTGATGAGCGTGGGAAGCTTCGGCGAGTTCGAATTTTGGCTGGCGGGGATCAAAATCGCCATGATTATCGTCTTTATCGTTTTAGGGACATGCTTGATCTTCGGGATCATTCCGAGCGGCAACACGCCGTATCTGCATAACTACTCGGCGGCCGGAGGATTTCTGCCCAACGGATGGACGTCCATCTTTTCCGCTTTGCTTGTGGTCATGTTTTCCTACGGGGGCTCGGAACTGATCGGTTTGACATTGACGGAAACGGAAAACAGCGAAAAGGTGCTGCCCAAAGTGGTACGCAATTTTATTTTGCGGATCATATTATTTTTCACGCTGCCGATCCTCGTGATATGCGGGCTGATTCCCTGGAACCAGCTTGGCCCCGAGTCGAGTCCGTTTGTCCAGGTACTGACTGCGACCGGCTTGTCCGGAGCGGCGGATCTCATGAATTTTATTCTGGTTACAGCAGTGCTGTCCGCAGCCAATTCGGGAATTTACGGAGCATCACGCATGCTTCACTCCATGGCTGCAGCCGGCGAAGCATCGCCGGCTCTCGCCCGCACGAACCGGAGGGGTATCCCGGTAAATACGCTGTTATTGTGTGCTGTGATTTTGATATTGGGATCCATGCTGGGCATGTTTGCGCAGGATCAGTTGTTCCGCGTGTTAATGGCTGTTCCGGGATTTTGCGTCCTGCTGGTCTGGATTTGCATCTCCCTTGCACAAATCAAGCTGCGGAAGTCGTATCCGGTGGAGCCATCCTTTAAGGTTTGGGGGTACCCATATGTTACGTCCGCCGTCGTGGCCTGCTTGGCGGTGATCGCGGCCATGTTTTTATTCGATGCGCAGAACCGGCTTAGTATCGGCGTATGCATCGCCGTACTTATCGTGCTGATCATTTGGTCGATGATCCGGTTTTCCAGGGCTGGAGGAAGAAGCAAGTAAGTGAAAGAAAGCGAATGATGCGCTTTTCATGCGGTTTGCTCCTGTCTCGTAAGACCCATCCCATTTGATATTTTTATCAAGACTATCGAATTTATTGAAACCTGAAGCCGCCTCCGTCCGTCTAAGATGGTAACGGAGGTGCAGCATGAAGAATACGATTAAAATCAGTTCGATTCTGCTGGCGCTGGCTATAGCTGTTGCGGTAACCGCATGCAGTGACAAACAGGAAACGGCGCCGGGTACGCCGCCAGACCACATGGATGAGCAGAACAATCCGTCAACCCAGCCCGGGAATGCTGAACAGGTACCGTCCGTGAAGGAAGGGACCGGAACGTATACCGGCCAGGCTGATCCGCATACGGTGGAGATTGTGGTTGACGGCAAGCCTACCGCTTTTCAGCTGGGTGACGGGCTGGATCAAGCGGTAGCCGATTTGCAGGAGCAGGACCAAGTCCAATTCAAATACGAGGAAAAGGCTATTGAAGGCGAGGATACGCTAAAGCAGCTCGTACTGACCGAAATTAAAAAATCGGACAGCGCGCAAGGAGCAGGCCAAGGTGGCGAAGGCGACACATCAGGCAAGGATTCATCTTCCAGTGCTTCGGCCGGCGGCCAATCTGATTCAGGAGACTCTAAATCATCCGCAAACAGCGGTAATGTAAGTAAGCGCCCTGCCGAGGGCAAGCTGGAGGTCACCTTGGAAGGCAACGACGAAGTGCGGCCTGCCAAGCTTGTTCATGCAGAAGGGTATTCGCTGTATATTCCCGAACAGTTCTCTTTTGATGCGGGCAAGCATCTGCTGTATATGAACATTGACCACGAGTACTCGGTCCGTATTGAGAAGCTGCCTGTAGACTTCAACTTGGACCAGCTGGAACTGCAAGGGAAGAAAGAGCTTAAGCCGTATGGCGAAATCAAGAAGCTTGGGGCGGCAGACCTTACCGGTCCGATGAAGGATGCTCTTATTTTTTTGACGGCATTCGATTCTTCGGGAACCCATGAATTTATCGTGAAGAAGCTTGACGGCAGCGGATTTGTTTTTCATGTCACACAGCCGCAGAGGGAAGCTTCTGAAGGTTTTGGACCACTGGCGTTTGCAGCGCTGAATTCGATCGAAAACGAATAGCTTTCAAACTGAAATTACCGTTGTTTGCACGGGGATTTGCTGGAATAAGAAGAGAAAAACCGCCATCTGGCGGTTTTTTTCGCTTACGGTTTATTGTTGTCGGCAGAACGCCGGGAACCGGCTGACCCAGGCCACGCAGTGCGAATAACAAGCTCTGCGATGAGAAGCAGCAAAGGAATCGTAATAAACACGCTGATCCGGTAGCTGACCGGATAAGGACTTCCGGCAAGCGTGCGGATCGTCCACGTGAGGACGTGGACAACCAGGTTTGTAAAACAGAAAGCATAGCTGCGAACCATCCACTTCCGGTGGCTGGCCATTTGCTTTTTCCGGATCTGTATTACGGAGATCACCGTGAATGCCGGCCATAGCATCGTTAACAGGTTAAACGCAATGCTGACCGACCTTCCTCCCGTGGCGACCGGTGCCATATAACCTGAGGTGAGGCCAACCAGCATGACGCAGATGACATATAAATATCCGTTGAACCGGTGGAATATTACGTGTCTGATCCGGATCCGTGCTGCGAAGTTGATGGCCCCGTAGATCATGGCCAAGCAGGCCAATCCGGCATGAATCCTCATGACGATCAGCCACAGCTTAGGGTTCAGGGGATGGTTCAGGTCGGTTTTGAAACCGAGGAAAGCCGAAGCTTGTGGATCCTGAATGATCTGTACATAGGCGACGTATAAAATAAAGGCAGTGATGACCAGCAGCATCAGGGCATAATAGCGCTTGCTTTTTGACATGGCAAAATACTCCGCTCCGTTTGGAGATAATGTTCGAAACGCGGCAGCACAGTGGTGGCCGAACTTCGTTCGGAAATTTATGCTATAGGAAAACGCCTTTGCTTGCAACGCATGTTTGGTGTCGTTTTTGTGACGGATTGGATTTTATTAGAAAAATAATATTTGACAGATGAGTACAGAATTGAGTAATCTAAGAATCAATCCAATCAAACCTACGAAAGGGATGCCTAAACATGAGTAAAAGTGGTAGACCCCGTGAGTTCAAAGACACAGCCGTCATCGATGCCGCTGTGGAGGTGTTTTGGTCACAGGGATATGGGGCCTGCTCAACAGACGATTTATGCAAGGAAACCGGTCTCGGCAGAGGAAGCTTGTACAATGCCTTTGGCAGCAAGCATGAGCTGTACGAACAGGCGCTGATCCGATACCATCAGGTGGGGATCGAGACCCAATTGGACATTCTGCGCAAAGACGCTCCGGTGAAGGAGCGGCTGCGTGAGCTGCTGGAATGGGAAATCCGAGAGGGCTCGGCAGCCAAGGACCGTGGATGTTTGCTTATTAACGCGTCGGTAGAGCGGGGAAAGTCTGACCCGACTGTTGAGCGGATCTTCAAACAGCATGTGGCGCTGCTGGAGCAGGCTCTCGAGAAAACGATTCGCGAAGGGCAGTCCGCCGACGAAATTTCCCGTGAACGGGATACATCGGAGCTGACGGCTCTGTTCCTCAGCTGCTGTTATGGCCTGCGTGTGATTTATCCGGGGACCATGAACCGTGCGTTGGCCCGGCAAATTATTGACGGCACGCTTGCGGCCATTTTTTAGCAGAATCCCTGGGAGTCAGAGATTTATTTAATCTATCATATAGTCTATCTAAATCATTGTTTGCTGTTGTGTTCGTATTCGAGCTGCCGCTTTGCGCTGGACGATATTCACGCGATGGACGCGGCTGTGTTTTTTGAATAATTTTGTACTAGTTGTTACAAAAGTGGGACGTAAAATGAGCCGCAAAGTTATAACCATTGAAAAATGGAGGTGAGGCATAAGTAAAGACGGGAGCAAGGTGGAGATATAGAGAACTCACAAAGGAAATACAGTGAGGATAAAGATGAGATTCAGGGGAGCTTTCGAGTAGATTCCGAAGAGTTGTAGAGGAGATGCAGAGAAAATATAAAGAAAATACAGAGGAGGATTCCTAGGTGACATGCCTGGAGAGATCCCTGTGTCTAATTTTGTACTGAATGTTACAAAATAATTAATAAAGGAGCTGTTTACATTGCCGCTTGCGATTTATGTACTGGGATTGATGATTTTTTCCATGACGACTTCCGAATTTATGGTGGCGGGGATCATGCCGTCGCTATCAGAGGAGTTTGGCGTATCTGTCGCCGCCATCGGATATCTGATATCCGCTTATGCTGCGGGGATGATTATCGGCGGGCCTCTATTGACAGTCGGATTGTTAAAAGTGCCGCGCAAAAAAGCCTTCCTGGCATTGTCCACCGTGTTTCTGATCGGGCAGACCTTGGGAGCGCTGGCTCCGAACTATGAGCTTATGATGGCTGCCCGGATTATTACCGGAGTTGCCTCGTCGGCCTGCTTCGGCGTGGCCATCGCGATTGCACTCACCTTGGTCCGCCCGGAAGCAAGCGGCCGTGCTGCCTCCATTGTCCTTGGCGGGTTGATGGTCGCAACCGCTGTCGGGCTGCCCGCCGCCATGCTGTTCGACCAGTATCTCGGCTGGCGGGCGAGCTTCTGGGCCGTCGTCTTCCTTGTGCTGATTTCGGGAATAATGGGTCTCCTGCTGATCCCGAAATCACCTAAGGAAGAGGCTGAATCGCTCAGTCTCCGCGGCGAACTCGCTGCATTCTTGAACCGGCATTTATGGGCGGCCTTCGCAACCAGCATGCTGATCATCGGGGCGACGTTTGCGGCATTCAGTTACTTTTCACCGATACTTACCGATGTAGCGGGCTTTAGCGAATCCATGGTGCCGCTCCTGCTCGGGGTGTATGGAGTAGCGACGGTCATCGGCAACACCATCACCGGCAGACTGGCCGACCGGTACATGATGCCGATTCTGACCATCGGCCTAGTCGTGCTTACGGGCGCGCTGATCTTGTTCGGCTTATTTGCCGCACACCAGGTCGTTGCGGTTATCGCCGTCATCGTGATCGGTCTGGTTGGTGTCTCTATGAATCCTCCCATGGTGACCCGAGTGGCCAGAGCTTCGAACGGTGGCTCGCTCGTCAATACGTTCCACGTCTCGGTCGTCAATTTCGGCATTGTCGTCGGTTCCACCATTGGCGGGCTCACGATCGATCATGGCTACGGCCTGGCATCACCGTTGTGGGTTGGTGCGGTTCTGGCCGTGCTTGGCCTGCTGTCGCTGATTCCATATTTGAAAAAGACTCCGGCTCCAGCTGATTCCGCAGCAGTTCCGGAAAAAACCTGTGCGTAAGAGTGAAGAACTGGTCCGGTTACGTTGTCTGAGCCTGCAGGTTCCTGCTTCCATCGTTCCTACCCGCTTCAACCATTTCCATTTATGCCATGAACGGCTACAATAAGGGAAGAGCGAGCACCCGTGATCGTATCTAATTCATATCCAAAGGAGAACCCGTAATTCATGGCAACGATTCGAGAGCTTCTGACGGAAGCGGATCTGCAGGAGGCCGAGCGCAGGAAGCTTCCCATACGCGTGTTTAAAGATGACCATTTGATCGATCCAGATACGCGGATCATCCGGTTCACCGACTCCACGGTGATTACCCAGTCCGGTGTGAGTGATGTTACTTACCACTCGCGTAAAGAATGCCAATTTTATGAGATCCGCAAATAGATCCGATTATACTGCCTGATAAACGCTTAGGCAGAGCCGCCGGTGCTCTGCTCAGGCGTTTGTTTTTTTTGGCATCAACCACCCATAGACCGAAATATATATAGCCATGCCGGAATTGATATTATCTTTCGTCTTCAAGCCGCTATAAGATAAAAGTACCGGTCCGGGTTTACAGGCAGGTTGCAGGATCTGCGGAAATTTATGAATATGGGGAGAGATCTAGAAATGGAACAATCACACTTGAATATTGGAATCATCCTTGGCAGCACTAGGGAAGGGCGGGTCAGCCCGCAGGTCGGAGCATGGCTCAAGGAGCTGGCCGACGGGCGTGGAGATGCGGAGTACCACCTGATCGATTTGGCGGATTATCCGCTGCCGTTCCTCGGACATCCCGGCGGAGAGGACGCCATCCAAAACTGGGCCGCGGTCATCGGCCGCATGGACGGATTCGTGTTCGTCACCGCGGAGTATAATCATAGCATTTCCGGTGTACTGAAAAATGCGATCGACCTGGTTCGGGATGAGTGGGGGAATAAAGCGGCAGGCATCGTGAGCTACGGGTCCACTGGAGGCGCCCGGGCGGCCGAGCATCTGCGCGGCATTCTTGGGGAGCTGAACGTGGCGGATGTCCGCATTCACCCGACGCTGTCGCTCTTTACCGATTTCGAAAGCTTTAGAACCTTCAAGCCGGCCGAGCTGCATCATAAAAATGTCAACGGCATGCTGGATCAAGTGATTGCCTGGTCCACGGCATTAAAGACGATACGGGCATAAATCGATTGGATATGTTGAAAAACGCACGGAGGAAGCGATTGGACGCTGCCTGAGTGCGTTTTTTGTTGTATCCCCGAGGGTTAAAGGAATTCGCCGAGCTCAGGTGGTCATGGAGTATTGGGTGCCGGGAACATGGAGATCGACTTGCTGCGGACGGCTTACAGCTGATTCTGGGGAATCACGAACAGCCAAGCTGGGCTTACGGCGACTTCCTAACCAACTCGATAAAATCGCCGAGTGCCCGGGAGATCCACTTCTTCGGATGGGTCATCAGCTGCAGGCTGAGTCGCAGATCGGGATGACTGAACGGAAGTGGGGCGAGCAGCCCTCTGCGGATTTCATCGTCTGCCGCCATGCGAGGCAAGAGGGAGATTCCTGATCCCGTCATGACGCAGCGTTTGATCGCTTCGGGGTTTCCCAGCTCCAAGCCGAGCCGGCATGGGATTCCATGCTGCTTCAGAAGCTTCTCCAGCATCACCCGGTAATTACAGGTTTCTTCCGGCAGAATCCACTCGGCATCGTACAGATCTTGAAGACGGATGATCTCTCGATCTGCTAGTGGATGTCCTGGTCCTGCAATGAGAACGAGCGGTTCCTCGCGGACCGTCTGCCAGTGAAGCGCCGGATCCTCCGGTTCGTTATCGAGAATCAAGCCGATGTCCAAATCTCCCTCTTTGACCCTCTGGACGAGAAGGTCCTCCCGGTCCGTCCATAATCGGATGGACAATCCTTCGTACTGCTTGCGCAGCTGCTGGATCAGCGGGGGGAGAAAGTAAGCGGCGAGTGAATCCATCGTTCCGACGGAGATCGTGCCGCCTCCCTCGGTCCGAAGCTTCTCCTTCGATTCATCGAACAAATCAAGCATTTGTACCGTAAGCTTAAGCAGCTCTTCCCCGGAGGAGGTCAGCCGAACCCCCTTGCCGAAACGTTCGAACAGCTGCGTATCGTATGCTTTCTCCAGCTTCTGTATTTGCGCCGTTACACTCGACTGCGCATATCCCAGCTCTTCGGCCGCCCGGGTAAAGCTTTTGCGGTGCGCGACCTCGCGAAAGGTATGAAAGTACGTTAGGTCCATGCTATTCATCTCCATGGTATCAATATTATCGATGATGCTCATCAACTATTATAGATAACACTGATAATAATTCCTATGCTAAATTAGAGGCACAACCTATAGAGGAGGTCATCAAAAATGATCGGAAGAGATGAACTGCATGGCGTTTTGGTTCCTGTGGTCACGCCATTTTTGCCAAGCGGAGAGCTTGATTTAGCATCATACACCCGTTACGTGGAAAAGCTGGCTGAGCATCATATCAATGGCTTGATCATAAACGGGACGACTGGAGAGGCCCCGACGGTACGCTGGGACGAAGTCGTACAGCTCACCCGGGTCACGCAGCAGATTTTGAAAGAAAAGCAGCGAAGCACCCCGGTGATCATCGGAACGGGAACCAACGACACGTTGACGACCGTGCAGCGGACGGAGCAGGCTGCCGCCTTGGGGGCGGATGCCGTCCTCGTTGTGGTTCCCTATTACAGTAAACCGTCGCAAGAAGGGATCATCGAGCATTTTCGCCGGGTGACGGAAGTCGGGGTACCGGTTATAGCTTATGAGATCCCTGCCCGTACCGGGGTCCGCTTAACGATGCATACGGCCAAAACCATTATGGAGATGGAAGGTGTGATCGGAATGAAAGACAGCTCCGACGGCCTGGAACTGGTTACGGAGTTGACTCGTCAAGATGCGGGGGCGGTATTATGCGGTGACGACCTGTACTACCATGCCAAGCTCAGCCAAGGGGCGAGCGGGGGAATTCTGGCTTCGGCCAACTTGTACACAGATATCTTTATTGAGGTCCATGACCTGGTGCAAAACGGGATGGTCATGGAAGGCAAACGATCTTTTGACCGTGTTGTCCCGCTCATTCGCAAACTGTTCCAGGAACCGAATCCCGCTCCGATCAAATGGGTGCTGGCTAATCAGGGTGTGATTGCTTCAGATCACCTTCGGCTGCCGATGACACGCATATCCCAGCCGCTCCAGAATGAACTGGCCCAACTGCTGACAGGAATCGAAGCAGCGCATAACGAATACAACGGACGTTAGCAAGAAGGCGGCCTACATCCTTCAAAGGAAGGGCGATGGCCGCTTTCATGCTGCCCGTATCAGACGCCCGATTCCAGATCCAAGCGCCAGTCATTGCAGTGCATAAAGCTGCCTTTCGGGTATTCAAAATCACATTCACCCATGAAAGCGAAGCCAAGCTTCCGGCAAATCGCATTGGAACCCGGGTTATCCACGGATGGAAAAGCGTGCATATATCGGTGCTTCTTCTGCTGTTTCGCCTGCTCGATCACGGCTGCTGTCGCGGCCGATGCAATGCCCCGCTGCTGAAAGGAAGGCAGGACGCCCCAGCCGATCTCATAGATGGTAGATCCTTGCCAACCACTCTCCCAAAATCCCGCATTGCCTATTGGCACCGGATGATCTGCCAGCCATATGCTATACATGCAGCCGTTCCCGAGGGACTGAACCTCAACATATCGCTTATGGCGCTTCTCAACCTGCTCGTCACTTTCCGGGCCGCCCAGATGTTCCAGCATCTCTGGAACATTCAAACGATAGAGCAGCTCCAAATGCAAATGGTCTCCCGACCAGGGCCTGATCTGTACTTGTGAACCCGCCATATGATTTCCCATGGATGGTTATCCCCCTCAAATATAATAATGGATGAAACCCGGAATAAGAACCTATGTTCCTACTATATATCAAATAAATGGAAGTGTCATGTTTTTTTATGCAAGCTTTACGTTTTGGCCGCTTGTTGGCCCTGGGCGATCAAATCTCAGCCGGCATCCCCGCGAGATCGAATACCCAGTGCCGGGCATAAAGACCTGTTATCCGGATGCGTCCAAGGTCCCGTGTGCTTTGAAGGCAGGATCCCATATAATTGAAGAGAGCGCCTCCTTCATCAGGAACCCGGCTGGTTTTCGGGGAAGGGCTTTTTTTGTTGCATTCATGGTCCACGGTCCATCGGGTAAAAGTCAACAAGCAAGCTTCATACGGGATCAAAGGGATGTCCGGCGTTGAATGGAAGGTGACTATCAAGAGGATGGTGAAGGAAATCAACCATTTATGGAAGGGAGGTGATAACGATGAGTACGATTCACATGCTGGTCGGCATTCCAGGAAGCGGAAAAAGCTTCTATGCCAAAAATTTGTGCAAGCGTGAGGGGGCTGTGGCGGTTTCGACCGACTCCATCCGGGAGCGGCTGTTCGGCAGCGAGTCAAGGCAAAAAAATTCGTATCTGGTGTTTGACGAGGCATTTGCCGAAATAGACCGTCTGCTTGGGGAGGGTCGCAGTGTCGTATTTGACGCAACCAACGTGAGCCGCGACCGCCGCGTAAAGTTTCTGAAGAAATTCAAGGATGTGCCTGTCGAAGGCCATGTGTGCGATACGCCGTATGCGACGGCCAGGCAGCGGGCGGGGACGCGCAAACGCCGGATCGACGAAGCAGTGCTGACGAAATTTGCCAAAAACTTCGAGTTTCCGGTCATGGCCGAAGGGTTCCAAGCGCTGCATATCGTGCACAGCTCAGAGGATGTGAAGCTGGACAGAAACCAATTGGAAAAACTGCTCGCAGAACGTCCAGGTCACGATGAGCTTTTTGCCTATTTAAGTGCCTCCCCGCATTTTTCCGTCATGCTTGGGTACGACCAGGAGAATCCCTATCACTCCAAAACTCTGTCTGAGCACACCTACGCTGTGCTTACCTATATCAATGCGCAGTACGAAGGGGATGACCTGCTGGCGATGCAGTATGCGGCGCTGTTTCACGATGCGGGCAAACCGTTCTGTAAGGTCTGGAAGGAAACCCGCGGCTATTACTCCTATTTCGGCCACGAGCATGTCTCTGCGGCCATTGCCTGTCATGTACTGAAGGAGCTCGGATATGATGAGGCATTTGTGTTGAAGGTTGTGCATATGGTCAGCTTTCATATGGAAATTCTTCACGGGGGAGACGCAGGAGCGTCAAACATTTATCATTTGCTTGGCGGGGATCTGCTGGCCCGGTTGTATTTTTTCGCGGAAGCGGACACGAACGGCAAATAAAGAGGTGGTTTCATGAAAATCAAATATCCGAAAACGATGCATCTTCCCTGGTCACGAGGATACACCGATGATGACAAAATTTTGCGCAGCACGGACCATTTCGTGGGAAAAGAAGTGGTGATCACCGAGAAAATGGACGGCGAGAACACCACGATGTACCCGGATTTCATTCATGCGAGATCGCTGGACAGCAAGGATCATCCGTCCCGGCATTATGTCAAGACGCTGCACGGCGGCATCAGATACTTGATTCCAGAAGGGTATCGTCTCTGCGGGGAAAATGTGTACGCCAAGCATTCGCTCGCTTACGATGCGCTGCCTGGATACTTTATGCTGTTCTCGGTTTGGAATGAGCAGAACCTGTGCCTTTCCTGGGATGAGACGGAAATCTGGGCAGATCGGCTTGGAATACCTACGGTGCCGCTGCTGTACAGAGGCATTTGGGATGAAGAAGCAGCCAAACGGTGCTATACGAAAAAGTCCTGCTGCGGCGGGGAACAGGAAGGGTATGTGGTGAGGCTGGCATCGTCTTTCCCTTACGAGCAGTTCAGGCAAAGCCTGGCCAAATTCGTGCGGAACAATCATGTCCAAACGGATGAGCACTGGCTCAGCAGACCGGTCGAGCCGAACGGACTCCAGCCGTGAAGCTGCTGAAGCAGGGGAGTCCGACAATGTAAGCTGAGGAGCTTTATGTACAGAGTCTAAGCAAGATCTAGAATTCTTTAGTGGATTGCAGTTTAGGAGCTATATTTATTGTTCATAGAAAGATGAAATGGTATGGAAGGTGGTGTTGGTCATGTAATTCTAAAGCAGAAGTACCCACATCGGAGGAGATTGACGAGGTTGAAACTATATTTTTTTAAGCTTTAGCTTTGAATACATAATAGAAGATTTAGAATGAGTAAAAAATGCGAACATTCTATCATGGAGGGAACGGTATGCCGGGATGTACAGGAGTTGCACTGTATCATACGGAACGGATTGGGGCGATGCAGGCTTTTGCCGCCGGGGAGGCTTTTTTCGGGAAGATCGACACGGCTGTAACAGGGACGAGTTACTATGAGCTTTTGGAGTACGGAGATCATGAAGGCGATCACGATCTGGTGGAAACCTCCCCGGAGCAATTACGGGCGAAAATCGGCACTGGAGAGGCTGAAGCCTTCTGGATGTACAGCCAGCAGCGCGGAACTTTGCCATGGGACGCCGCTTTTACTTATCATACGAGCGGATACGGCAGTTTCCCGCATATCGCCGCTTTTTGCGACAGCCCTCCGGAAGACACATATTCCGTTCTTAAAGAATGGCTGCGCCATATGGCAGAACAGTTCACCTTTCCTTATGCAATCATATACGAGGCGAGAAAAATGACGGATGCGATGAGCTACGCCGCAGGGGACAACGGAAAAACCGCATTCCCTTATGAAAAAGCGTTTGCTTTCAACAAGGAGACCCCCGGCTTATACGGCGGACAAGCCCGCTATACCGGCAGCAAGCTGAGAATGGTTTACCAAGCCAATGTACTGAACGGCGAGCATCTCAACATCGGGATTGCGGGGACGAATCTGGAAAACTGGATAAAGAGCAGCCATGATCATGGTATACTTTACCGGGTGGGCGAAGAACGGTGGATGTGGGAAGTCGACCCCGCGAAACTTGAACAGGTGAATCAAATCTGTGGAGAGGCGGGTGCCTTGATCGCCTGGCAGCCCCAGCAGTCGAAGAAACCGCGGCGCAAGCTGCCTTAATCGCATCGATCACACTCATTTACATTTCATCAAGACCCGGAGGATGGTATGTCACGACCTTTATTCCCGCGCTTAAAAGGAAACAGCAGGGGTTGTCTCGCCTTTGAGCCTTTTTTTCTTATTCCATACAGCATGGTGAGCACCTATGCGACGCTGTATATGTACGAGCTTGGCATCGCCGAAACCAGCATCGGCTGGATCACTACGATCGGCCTGATCGTTCAGGTGTTTTCATCGTTTATCAGCGGTTATTTGACCGACCGGATGGGCCGCAAATCGGCCATCCTGTATTTTGACCTGTTCAGCTGGAGTCTGGCCACCATCCTGTGGGCGGTTTCGCACAATGTGTGGTTCTTCCTCACGGCGGCGCTTGTCAACGGGTTTCAGCGCGTGCCGCATACCGCGTTTTACTGCTTGATCGTCGAGGATACGAAGCCCGCTGACCGGACTTACGTCTTTACGCTGCTGCAGATTATCAGCGTGATCGGGGGCCTGTTCGCTCCGCTCGGCGGACTGCTGGTGGATCATTACGGCCTTGTGTCCGGCACGCGCATCATGTACGTGCTTGCGTTCCTGATGATGACGTTTCAGTTCGTGGGGCGGCATCTGTCGACGCGCGAAACCGAAATCGGCCAGAGAAAAATGCGGGAGACCCGCGATCTCGGGCTGAAGGAAAGCCTGATCGATTATGGCGGGGCGATTCGCGACATTATAACGAGCAAGTCGCTCATGCTGATCTTTAGCGTATACATTTTGTTCAACTTCCAGGCCACGATGAAAACGACGTATCTGTCGCTGTACATGGCGGATTATCTGCATGTGGGCAGCGGGCTGATTTCCCTGTTCCCGGCGGTGTCCTCCGTCATTATGCTGCTGACGCTGTGGCTGCTGATGCCAAAAATTCCGGAGCACGCGGCGAACCGCTCGATGATGGCCGGTTTCATGCTGTCGGTCGCTTCAAACGTCATGCTGGTGCTGTGGCCTACGTCCAACCTGGTCTGGATCGGGCTCAGCACGATTTTGGCCGCCGTAGGGCTGATGATCAGTTCGCCCTATTTGGAGGCTGCCGTTCAGAACGCGATCGATGATGACAAACGGGCAAAAGTGTTCTCCATGCTGTCCGTGCTGATCCTGCTGCTTACATCTCCGGCAGGCATTATCGGCGGTTGGGCGTACAAGCTCGATCCGCGGATTCCCGTCTGGCTTGTGGCGGCTGCGTTCGCCGGCGCCGTTCTTCTGATGATGCTGCATCAGCGGCGGGAGAAGAGCCAAGAGACGCAGGCTGCTCTCCGGCAATAAGGCTAACATAACAAAGATCCCCTGCCGTATGTTCGGCAAAGGGATCTTTTTTGAAGAGATCAGAAAGTATAAGTTTCGGAGGCTCCACTTACTGATCTCGCAAGAAAAACTTCCTTTAGACGCGGTCTGTCTTCTTTGAAGGTACGTCGATAGACGTTTTTCTTATTCGTTATGAAAAGCACCTAAGGTGCGGTAATATTCGCAGTCGGTTATTTGGACGATTGTGGCGATACCAAAATTTTGACTTGGCTTTTCTCTTTCAGCAGCGCCTCAAAGCCCTGTTCGACGATCTCGCTTAAAGCAATGCGCTTCGTAACGAGCTTATCGGCCGCGAAATAGCCCTGCTGCATCAGGCTGATTACAGCCGGGAACACGTCCCGGTAACCTATGATGCCGGCGATATTGCGTTCCTGCATGACGATCTGGTTCGGATGGATCGGGGCTTCCCGTTCGAAAATGCTGACAATCATAATTTGACCGCTGATTTTCGTCGATTGAATCGCTTGGTTCAGGACAGCCGGGACACCTGTAACTTCATAGGCAACATCTGCTCCGCCTTCGGTAAGGCGATGGATTTCTTGGACGACGTCCACGTCTGCAGGGTTGAGCGCGATAGCCCCCAGCTCCTGCGCCTTGCTCCGCCGCTCAGGCGATAGTTCCACGGCGTAGATTTCCGCAGCACCCGACGCTTTCAGCGCTTCGATGACAAGCAGGCCGATCGGCCCCGCCCCGAATACGATCGCGCGGTCGCCCACCTTGAAGCGGCTGGAACGGACGGCGTACAGCGCAACTGCCGACGGCTCGACCAAAGCACCCTGCTCGTAGGAGACGCTGTCCGGAATATGATGAACCATATGCTCATCGGCCGCCACGTATTCGGAGAAGCCGCCCCCGCCGCCGGCGAGTCCCAAGAAGCCCATTTTTTCGCAAAGGTTATATTTTCCCTGCTTGCAGGCAGTACAGTGTCCGCAGGCGAACACTGGCTCCACGACGACTCGGTCGCCGGCTTTGAAGCGGGTCACGCCTTCGCCGACTTCCACAACCTGGCCGGAAAATTCATGTCCCATTACGACCGGGGCTTTCTCACCGGTTAATGGATGAGGCGCACCCTCCGGAATGAATATCGGCCCGGCGGCGTATTCATGCAGGTCGCTTCCGCAGATGCCGCACCATTCCACCTTGATTTTGACCTTACCTTGGAGGGCCGAAGGCTCCTCAATCGTTTCCACGCGCAAATCTTTCACGCCATGCCATCTCAATGCTTGCATGAATCCGTCATCTCCCTATCAGGCAGTAAATAATATGGTGAGCGATATATCGAAAAATAGGAAACGTTTCCGATCCATATGATGTCACATTCTATTCTTTGTGTCAAATCATTTTTTAGGGCTATAGCGGGTGTTTTTACCCATGGTGTGAATGGAAGATTTACATGTCTATGTATAGAAATAAGCTGAGGTTATGAGTTGATTGCAGCGACTGGCGGCTAAGCTGAGGCATCGGTATGGCGGGGTATGCTATAATATATACTGAAAAAGAAAAAAATGTCTTCCGGTTAGGAAACGATTCCGAAGTGAGAGGGATTAATTCGCATGTCCAACAAGAAAAAGGTGACCATTGAGGACGTCGCCAAGCAGGCAGGCGTCGGCATCGCTACCGTCTCCAGGGCGCTCAACAACAGCGGGGGAATCAGCGAAAAGACGAAGGCTAGGATCATGCAGGTGATCGATGAAATGGGCTTTGTCCCCAATACGTCGGCCCAAAGCCTCAAAATCCGCCAAACCCACCAGATCGCGCTTGCTGTGCCGGACATCCGCAACGCGATCATTCCGGATATCGCCTGGTCGGTAGAGCAAGCCGCCAAGCAGCATGGATATCGGGTGGTGCAGATTAATACGCTTGGCAACGCCCGTCTGGAGCTGGAGACGCTGCGGGAGATCAAGAAGCTTCATGTGGACGGCCTCGTCCTGATGCCGCTGGCGTATCCCAAACAGCTGGAAAGCCTGATCAACCAGGCCAGCATCCCGGTATCCGTCATCAATTACGGCAAGAAGCTCAGCCCGGATCTACAAGCGGATATCGTTGGGCTCGCCCGCCAGGAAGGTAGGCTGGTCATGGAGCATCTGCTTCAGATCGGACGGGCACGGATTGCTTACGCAGGCGCGCCCAAGGACAAAATTGAAGAACGGTACCTGGCATACGAACAGTCGCTTAGGCATGTCGATGCTTCGCTGGTTTATTTCGGGGAAGATTTTTCGTTTGAGACCGGACGCCAGGCGGCCGATTATTTTTACAGCCTGAAACATATGCCGGACGCGATTTACGCCGTCAACGACATGGTGGCGATCGGGATCGTCAACCGCTTTAAGGAGCTTGGTATCCGGGTACCGCAGGATGTGGCGGTGGTCGGCATCGACAACAACTTGTGGGCGACTGTAACCACTCCGCAAATCAGCTCGGTGTCCATCATGGGCAGCGAAGTCGGCCGGCTGGCGGCAGAGCTGCTGCTGAAGCGGATCCAGTCGCACAATCCGCCGGATTATGAGCGGGTGGAGTTTGAGCCGCGTCTCATCGTAAGGGAATCCAGCGTTTCAATGACGCAGTATTCGAATAAATAACATAAGGAAATGCTTCGGCACACATGGGAAGGGGACAGGATGATGAACGAAGAAATCGGCGCACCGGGTTGGGACGCCATCGACCAGGAGCTTGAAAGATTATACGGCAGTCAGGAGCCAAAGCATTACGGAACGCTCATTTCGTATGCGCTCGGCGGCCAGGATCCGCTCGACGGAATCAGTGCCTACAAAGCGGAATCGCCGATCCCGCATTGGCATTTTGTCACGTACGGCTTCTCGGAATTGTATGAAAAAGAGTCGGAGGACCAAGAGGTCAGCGGATTCGGCTTTGAGCTGACATTCCGGCTGCAGCGGGATGCCGATGAGGAGGAGCCGCCGGCGTGGGCATTGAACCTGCTGCAAAATATGGGCAGGTACGTGTTTGGCAGCGGGAACGTGTTCCGTTCGGGCGATTATCTGGATGCCAACGGGCCGATCTGCCTCGGAGCCGACACGCAGCTGACGGCCTTGGCTTTTGCTGAAGATCCGGAGCTGCCCGCGATCCAGACGCCGAATGGGCAGGTCGAGTTTTTGGAGATGACCGGCATTACGGGAGATGAGCTTGAAGCGATGCAAACCTGGAATACGCTCGGCGTTCTCGGGGCTGCCGAGGAGCATATTCCCTATTACATAACGGATTTAACCCGCGGCTCCCTGCTGCGCATTCCACCCGTCGCGGAGAAAATCCGGCAGGGCGCGGAAGCGGAAGGTTCCAGCACCGGATTTTTGTTTGTAGATCAGCTGGCTTGGGAACCGGGGAAGAGCGGTTGGTTCAGCAAGTCGCCTTCGGTCGTGAAAATGGGAGCCAAGCAGGCCGGAATTATTGCCAAACTGCTGCTAGGCCGGATTTTAAAGGGCCGTTCGCTCACGCTTGTCGGACCGGACACCCGCGTCGTCTTTGAGCCCGGGCAGAAGCCGGAGCTGCAAGCCGAAGGAGGCGAGGTACGAATTGCCCTGGACGATCAAGCCGCTTCTGAGCTGAGCCGTTCGCTGGCACCGAAGGAAAGCGTCGTTCCGCTGCCTTCTGTAAAGGGGGCCGCTATCCAGATCGTGAAGACGCAGATCAAGGACAGCGAAGGCAATGTAGTCAAAGTCATCGGTTAAGCAGACTCCGTCCGCGCGGGGCTTGTTTATAATATTAGAAAGTATAAACTCCAGAGCGATTGCTTCCTAATATTGCAAGAAAAATTACCTTTAGACGCGGTCTGTCTTCTTTGAAAGTACGTCGATAGACGTTTTTCTTATGGCATGGCTTAAGAAATTCGGGAGGGGAAACGATTGAACGCGAGCGTACAGCAGTTTTTGGATGAGGTATGGACCCTGATCAGCGAGATGTATGAGAAAGAAAGCAAGCGCATCCGTGAGATCAAGGAAGTCAGCAGGCTCCAGGCGGGCATCAAGGATTATCTTGGCGTGGTTTGGAGCACCCGCAAAGCCGGCGACGGATACGGCGTAATCAGCATCGACCTGGACCGGCCCTTTGATTGGACCGACTCCTCGTACCGGCTGAATGCCGGGCCTTACATATGCGATATCACCGACGACCTGATTACCGGCGAGTGGCTTCCCGCATTGCGGACACGGCTTTCGGAAGCGATGAGCGCCGGGACTTACGGCCCCAGGTTTTTCGATTACCGCTTCGAGATTGTGCTCGAAATGGAACGTGAAGAGGGATTAAGAACGTTCACCGAAGTTTTGATCGATGAGGACAAGCTCGCGGGTCAGAGGCGGGAGCTCGATGCCTTTATCCAGTCCAAAGTTTTGCGGGATCTGCCGGTACGTCCCAAGGAGTTGGATGAGTTCTTCTTTGCCCGTCATCTGCTCAATCCCGATCTGTTTGAACAGCGAGAGGCACAATTAGAGCCGCTGATTGGGCGGCTGGAGGAGAAGCACCGTTCGAACCCGGACCGGCTGCTTGGGTGGGTCTCTCAATATACTTCAGCCTTTCGGGAATGGGCGGAGGAGCGTTATTTGGTCCGTTATTTTGAGCGGAGCGGGAGCTTCGGCCAAGACTGGAAGCGCAAAGATGCAGCGGACGGGGTGGTTGTGAATGCGGACGAGCTCGACTTTTTCGTCTATGCCGCGCTGAAGGTCGGCCGCCGGGAGCCCGAGCTCCGGGCGCGCTATCTGGAATTAGCCGTCCAGTTGGGTTCGGAGAAGGCGGTCGGCTATATAAAAAACGGCAGCGGGCGCTTCCAGCACAGGTTCGAAGGCACAGCGATCCAGGCAGCGGCCAATGACGTTACGGAAACGATCGACATCCGCCTGCATGCGGAGGAAGAGGCCGCATACCGGGAAGCGCTGACGTATATAACGGGCCTGCTCTCAGAAGGGTTTCCCAAAGAGTACAAACTAAACCTGAGGAGCCCATCAAAGGACAAGCACTATCTGCCGCTGAATAAGCTGGCTAAATCGCAGCTGCACCGTTTTTTTGCCAGCGCGCTGCGGTATCGCGGGCTGCATCCGCTGATTGCTGAGTACGCCGAGACAGCCATGGAGGAATTTGCTTGGTATAAGGATGTGGAACCCGGGGAGAAGTCGGTCATGCCGGGAACCTATGCCGTTCTGGGATTAGGCCTCGTGAGCACGGAATATTTTCCGCTGCTGTGCCGGTACATGGAAATAGTTGATACGGAGCACCAATCCGCTCAGGACGGGTATGCCGAAGCTTTTATCGAAGCACACGGGCTGACCCCCGATCGGATGCCGGTGCTTGTGGCGATTCTGCTTGGAGGAAACGATTCAGCCAAGCCGGTGAAAACCTTCGTTATCGATACACCGGATCTGGCGGACGCTCTGCTGAGTGAGCTGGAGTCCAAAGAGGATTATGAGCGTGAAACGGTGCTGTACCGGATTTTCGGAACACGCGCCAAGCTGGCGCAGTCCGCGAGAAAAGAGACTCCTCCGATGAAAGAAAAGCTGGAGCGGTTGCTGGCATGGTATCCGTGAGTCCAGTCAATACCTTAGAAAGGGGGACGATCATTTGGAATGGACGGAGGCCAGCAAGAGCAAGGAGCTGGAGATGGTCCGGGCGGCGGTGGATCAGCTTGACCCGAACGAGCGGGACGCCCGCGGAAGAACGCCGCTGATGCTTTTTATCACTAACCGGATGCCTGTGGACGGCATTAAGCTGCTGCTCGAGAAAAACGTCGACCTGGAAGCGGAAGACACGCTGGGCGATACGGCGCTCAAAAAAGCAGTGAAGTTCAAGCAGCCGGAGACGGTCAAGCTGCTGATCGCGAATGGCGCTCAGTTGAATTCCCCGCACGGCATCCTGGGGACGGCCTGGCAGGCGGCAAGAAGGGACAAGGTCATGGCCGATTTGCTTGCTGATACGGACGGGGCGGTCCGCCTCACGTTGAACGATGAGGAGCAGAGGATCATCGACGGTATTTTGTATGAGGAGTCGCTGGATGAGGTCACCTGCCGGATCCGCGGGTTGTCCTCGCCGGTGCTGCTTCATGCCGTGGTGGATGGCTACAACTGGGACGATGGGCCCGATCCGATGATCGCTGCCCTGGAAAATCCGGAGTGCGCCGAGATCACAATGCTGGATATGTATGAGCTGCTGGATGCCGATTACTGGCTTGGCATGGATGAAGCCGATGCGGCAGCATCGGAAGAAGGACGGAAATGGCGCTGGCTTGCCGAAAGCCTGAAAAGGAAAGTAGGCGCGAAGCTGATTTGATTTTTGGGGTGGGACCCAGGCTTGAAGAGATTTCGCTGGCACAGAAGGCTAACGATAGGAGGAGAATGATGGACAAGGTAACGGTTCAGGAGCTGGCCGGTTCCGCACGGGACGCTTGGGACGAAGTTCAGCAGCTGTTGGCTGACGGCTGTAATGAATACAGCATCGTATCCCGCGACCCGGGAGCGGCGGATGACACGCTGTACCGTTTACAGGTCAGCACCCGGTCATATTTGGGTACCGTCGCGTATCGGACCGGAGGCATCCTGTTTGACCACGGTTGGATCAGGCTGCTCGGCTCGGGAGGTGCCGGGATCCACGGCAGCCTGACGGATTGGAACGGGCACAAGGACGGCAGCGACCGGACCGCTCTTGAAGGAATGCTCATTGTCGCATACGATGCAGCCGGAGGCTTTTTTGCGCTGGACACGGGGCGCTTCGGGCAAACCGGACATGTATATTATTTTGCGCCCGATACACTGGAGTGGGAATCTACTGAGCTTGCCTATTCCGGTTTTTTGAACTGGCTTGCCGAAGGCGATTTGGGGCTGTTCTATCAGTCGTTCCGCTGGGAAGGCTGGCAAGAAGAAATGAGCCGGCTGGGAGACGGCAAGGTTTTCGCTTATTACCCGCCGCTCTGGGTGCATGAAGGCAGCGGCGAATCGAGCAGCAAGGCACCAGTGCCTGTAACGGAGGCCTGGCAGGCTGCGAGGAGTTCGGGCTGAATTTGTTACTGAACAGGAGGGGTATCCGCCCGCATGGATGCGAAAGCAAAAAAAATATTAACGAATACGTACTGGCAATCGGGAGGCTGGAGACGCGGAAGTTTTATGTTATCGGCTGAGGATTTTGAGTACGCCAAAAGCAAGGGGCTGATGTTCGATCCGCTCACCGTGTCGCATGATGAGCTGATCCGGCGGATAATTCATCTGCATGAGCATAACGTGACGAAGGAGCGGGTGGCTGCTGCGTTTTTGCACAGCCTTTCCACCCGGAAAGTTCATCTGCGCAGCGCTTTATCAAGCTGGACGTTGACCCGCCATTTACCCTCTCATACATTCCGTATGCGTGCCGCCGATATCCCCCGGTACAGTGAGTGCTTTTTCTGCGATGACGGCATGCTGATGTCTCAAGAGGAATATGCCGGCGAGGACCTGAACGTGCTTAATTTCGAACGGATCAAATGGGGAGGCGTCCGCCACAATTGGCTTGTTTACTGCTGGCTGGATCTGTTATGCCTGAGCCGTGAGGAGGATCCGTTCCCGGTGCGGGAAGAAGACGTGGATATGCTGAAGGGGATGATCCACGGGATTGAGGCGTGTGGTGATAAGGATGCCGCCCGGCAACTCGAGAAAAGGTGGAAGGACGTGTTCCCCTCCAATTCGCATGAACGGGACCAGGTCATGGAGATCTGGGGTTACGCAGGCATTTTGGAAACCAAAGATTTTTACCGCAAAGAACGGGGACGGGGCACCGATTTCAATGCCGTTGCCTGCTGGCGCGGGGAAGACGGGTATTCTCGGGAGAAACTGGAGTATTTCTTCGGTCCTTATTTATAGCTGTTTTTACAGTGTTTATACCTTATAAAAAGGAGAGCCGCGGGCTCTCCTCTTAAATTTAGCGGTTATTTTGGATTTCGATCGGTTCTCCGTTCCAGTACGGCTGCTTGATCAAGCTCAATCCACTGGTTAACTTCGTCATATCCCTTCACAACGGCTTGAACGACATGCCGCGGGTACATCCATTGCGGCTTTCCGGACAACTCCAGCTCCCCAGTGTCAGCTAATCCTACTGCTACGGTGTTCGCAAGCGTAATGAGCGTTCCCTGTGGGAAAAAGGCTTCGATGGCGCCCTCGACCCTTTGTCCTACGGGGTGCAGCGACTTCTGGCGCTGCCACAGCTCGCCCGTTGACTTAAGGGAAGCGGACCAAACCTCCTCGAATTCTTCCTGGGTGATAAAAATCAACCCAGCTTCAGATGTATCGATCGGCTGCTCGGCCAGCATAAAATGATAGTCTCCGTCTTTCCGGTTCGAAGCGATGCACTTGCCGTCATCCTCGATGACGAGCTGGCGGTAAGCAACACCCTGCTGGTCAATCTCGAAATACCAGGTGCCCATACCGGGTTCGGGACAATCTTTAATATATTTCATATACCTCTCCTTATCGAATCCATGCCTGGTCATGCAGATTTGAACCGCAATGACGTTTATTTGGTCATCCTTATTTCAGGGGAACCTGCCCGGCCAACCGCTCGAATTGCTCCAGATGCGGGTTCAGCTTTGGCTGAATACTTTGCAAATATTTGAGGCTAGCCTCGTTTATACGCTGTTCTGCCGCCGTATCCGCAGGGAAGATCGAGTAGCTCTTGTGGATCGTGCCGCTGCGGTACTCCGCGCTGAACAGGCTGCCGCTTTTCAACGACGCTTTGAGATGGTCAGCGCTTCCCATGATGACGAGCTGTTCCTGCGGCGATTTGTACGCGAAGTAGAAGTCCGGATCGGCCAGGGCATGAATGACATCATATCCGCTCGTCTGCACGCCGCTGCCGAAAGCACCCGTTTGGATTTCATTCGAGCGGACCGCACCATCTTCCTGGATTACTTTGTGGGTCAGCGTGCCGGTGCCGTTCATCCGGTCCAGCTTCCACTCCCCGTTATATACGACTTTGTGGCTTTCGCCGTCGGCGGCGTACTCGTTGATGTACTTCCCTTTGCCTTCGCGCTGGCCGTTCACGAACTCCCCGGAATATTGTTTGCTGTCGCCCCACTTCATGGTTCCCCGGCCGTTAGGCTTGCCACCGCTGACTTCACCGTAATAGGTGGTTGTATCCGAAATTTGCAGCCATTCTTTGGCCGGCGCTGCTTGTACCGAAGGAGAGATGGGCCAGATAGCCGCAGTTGACAGTGCAGCGCTCAGGACAAGAGATACGGAAAGATTTTTAAGTTTGATCAAATCAATACATCCTTTCAACAAGCTATTCTATGATTGCTCACGATTTATTGGTAATGCATGGACAACGTTACGTGAGAAACGTTTTATTAGATGTTAGCCCTTAAGGTTCTTCGCATGGATTAGACCGCATATTTAAACGTGCAGGCATCGCGCACATAAAATTCGTTACCGATTTTCACGATGTAATCGGTGATTTGAACGATCTTCCCGCTGCCGATCATCTCCTGGCCCAAAAAAACGGCAACAGGCGTCTGCTCAATCATCGCGGTATGGAAGTGAATCGGGGAAGTCAGCGGCTGCATAAATCTTCTGCTTTTCATTGCATTTCACCTCTTCCTGTCATTTTACCAAATTTCAACAAGAAATGGTGAATATAAAACAGTTTCAAACCGCCTGAAAGTTGATGATCCGGATCGCGAAGAAAACTAAACGAAGAAACTAAAACGACCGTTCCCCGGTGAATACCGAAAAACGGTCGCAGCTTCGTAAAAGGTTTTTCGATTCAGATGAAAAGTCCGCCTAAGCGGTCATCGGCTGGAGGCGGGCAGCCCAGTTGTCTTGCCATGAATACGATTTGGCCTTTGTGATGAAATTCGTGAGTCTCCGTATGAGTTAACAGCAGCAAAGGAGTAGGAGCCTTCGGGTAACCCCGCCAGCTCTCGTCCTGCTTGATCGGTTCATTCCAGCGATCGCGATATTCACTTATGAACCGCTGCACGAGTTCATCCGCTTCCGTAAATCGTTCACGGACGTACTTCACATCGGCCTGTTCAATTTCTTTTATGGAAATATCCCTATGCTCGTTTCTCTTCATAAACGCGAAAGATCCCAACCACCACCGATAGCAGTCAACGACATGAAGATGGGTTCGAATGATCGTTCCACGCCCAAATTCGGGAGCGGGTTGATGCAAGATTTGAGGAGGCAGCTCTTCCAAGAACGCAAACATGTTTTGTCTAACGGATCGGATCCAATCGTATTGTTGCTGCAGCATTTCGAGCAACGCAATCACCTCTAGGATTTCAAATGATACTTATCGTCTTGCCATTTCAATTTCTCAGTGATCGTCAATACGTTGCCGTCGGGATCGATGATCGTAAAATAGAGCGTATTGCCGCGCAGCTCGATCCGGTCCACCACCGCGCCATCGTCAATCAAAGTCTGGTACGAGCAGAATATCGCATAGGGGTCCGCACGGCGAAAACCTTCGACCAGCGCTTCGAACACCTCGATACTGAGTCCGCCACGCGGAGCTACGAGTACGGAATCATCCCAATATTCGGGATGGCTTTCAACGGTCTTTTTCAGCCTCGTCCTCGCCCGCCTTAGAGCCGCCTTCACCGAACCCTCGGATTGTCCGAACAGCCTTCCCGTTTCCTTCGCGGTAAAGTGAAATACGTCGATCAGCAAAATCAGAACGACCTGTTTGGGTTCGAGCCGATCGGACAGCAGTTCGAGCGCCTCACGGACATCCCACTTACTCCATTCATCATAGGAACCGATTAAATGCTCTTCGAGTGGTCCGACCTGCGGCTCCCATTTGCGGCTGCGGCATATATCCACCCAAGCGTTGGCAGCAATTCGAAACAAAAATGGCTTCGTTATTTCTCTATTCGGGAACCGAGTATGCCAACGATAAGCTTTAATAAGCGACTCTTGGAGCAAATCGTCCGCATCCCACGCCGAACCGGCCTTAGCCAGACAATATCGTTTCAGATCGCTTTGCAGCGGAAGCGTCATCTTAGCAAATGTCTCATATCCTGCGTCTGTTAAGTGATCTTCCTGCGTCACTATTGCTGCTTCCTTATATTATTCTTGTGAGTAAAATACGGCGTTTGTCCCGTTTCTTCCACAATATCCACGGGATTTCCGTCCAGATCGAATGCTTTGAAAAACCTGTACCCATCCTCTTCGTGGATTTCGCTTAATTCCGCTCCTTTCGCCTTAAGCTGGCTATACGAATGGTTAATATCATACGAAGTGAAATTGAAGTAAGGCATCATTTCTTTACCGGTATCAAATTGGACAGGCTGCGGTTTCTCCACTTTCCATAACAAAACCAAGGTTTGGCCGTTAGGGAAGGCGAGCCCGACCCGATCATCAGTCTTTTCAATCGTCTCCAAATCGAACATTCGAACGTACCATTCCTCTGAACGTGTAATGTCGGTCACCGGAATAAAAATGCCGGATACATAAGCGATGATTTTTTCCATAGATGAGCACTCTCCTTTAACCTGATTTTCAATCTATTAACGATAAATATCCATAATAAGATACGGGGTAGTAAAGAGTTTTTTTAAATCTTAGCCCGGCCTATGGATCACGCCTGCTGCCGGAGAACGCCAAAGAGGGCTGCAACAGGTCGCTCACCAGCAACTTGTCACAGCCCACAATTCAGCGCTAGATGCGGTCTCCCCGAGATTACTCTTCCCCTGTCGCAATCGGATTTTCGCTGTACGAAATCCAGTCGCTCCAGCTGCCGGCGTACAGCCGGACATCCGGGTATCCAAGCTCGGTCAAGGCAAGGACATTCGGGCAGGCCGATACGCCTGAACCGCAGTAGACGATAATTTCATGGTCCTTCGGCACGTCCTTATAGTACTCTTTGAGCTCATCGAGGGATTTCCATTCCCCGTTGTCCTGCAGGACGCCCTTCCAAAACTTGTTCTTGGCGCCGGGAATATGGCCAGCGGTATGGTCGATCGTCTCGTTCAGACCCAGGTAGCGGGAGGATTCACGCGAATCCAGGATGACGATCAATGGGTCCTTCATCGCCTGGCGGACGTCTTCCAGGTTTACGAGCATTTCAGGATGCACATCAGCCGTAAAGGTGGTAGGGACCCGAACCGGCTGGTCCTTGCTGACGGGGTAACCTGCATCCTTCCATGCGCTGAAGCCTTCGTTCATGACGAATACCGTCTCATGACCCATGTAGCTCAGCAGCCACCACAGACGTGAAGCGTACAGTCCGCCTTGATCGTCATAAGCGATGACCCGGGTTTCCCGGTTGATGCCGACTTTCCCCAGCTTTGCGGCAAGCTGGCCGGTATCAGGCAGGGGATGCCGCCCGCCATGCTCACTGACAGAGGAAGACAAATCCTTCTCCAAGTCAAGGAATACCGCTCCCGGAATATGGCTCTCCTCATAGGAAATCCTTCCGGCATCGGGCTGTCCCAACATGAAACGGCAGTCGACGATCGTCACGTCGGGCTCGTACATCCGGGCAAGCACCCAAGCTTTATTCACTAGTACGCTCAATAAAAACACCGCCTTAATTCAATGATAATATCTTGAATGGAATATTGTTCTATTATACCAGCGGGGCGGGGGGTTGTCTCTCCAATCGGTTTCTTCGGCAAGGTCAAGTGTGTTATGATAAACGCGCTGCGGACAAGCCCCCGCAAAATAAAAAAACGGCCGGGTCGCCCCACAAGGGGAGATATCCAGCCGTCATCATTAGAGCCTGAAATGTGGGCAATCCTCATTTATGGTAAACGATTCTCACATGGAGATGGGTGTAAATCTCTTCCGTATAATGGTCATTCGGACAGCTCTTGATGACGCGCAGGTGATCCTTGCTCGAAACCAAGGGCTCGGAGCATGAAGGGCAGCGGTCTACAAACAAGCTTTTTAATTTCGCAAACAAGCTTATTCACCATCCTATTCCCATTGATTTACTTGGGTTTATTATAAACGTTAATGTTTCATTCGTATAGTGTTAATTTTGAGTTTTTTGCTGCGAACTATTCAGTCATCCAGAGGTGTGTAGTAGATGGATTTAGCAGGACATATCGTTATGTTTTTCATCGGACTGGCAGGTTCCTTTTTTTCAGGTCTGCTGGGCATCGGCGGAGCCATTATCAATTATCCGCTGCTGCTCTATGTGCCGGGACTCTTTGGCGTAGAGACGTTCAGTCCGCGGCAGGTTTCCTCGATCAGCATGATCCAGGTATTTTTCTCTTCCCTGGCGGGCATGCTGGCTTTTCTCAGACAGAGCAAAAAAGAAAAGCCGCTGATGCACAAAGGGCTGATCATGAATATGGGGGCGAGTATTCTAATCGGCAGCTTGGCAGGCAGCCTGGGCTCGGCTTATCTGCCCAGCGCAAGCATCAATATTATTTACGGGGTGCTGGCCGTGATTGCAGCCGTCTTGATGATGATTCCCGGCCGTGGCACCCAGGAGGAAGTGCAGCTGGCATCGGTGCAGTATAACCCTTGGATATCCGCGGTTTCCGCCTTGATGGTGGGCGTTGTCTCCGGGATTGTCGGTGCCGGAGGTTCCTTTATTCTGATTCCGATCATGCTGACGATGCTGCGGATTCCGGTGCGGGTGACGGTGGCTTCCTCGCTGGCGATTGTGTTTATCTCGGCCATCGGCGGCGTGTCCGGGAAAATCGCCGGCGGGCATATCCCGCTGTGGCCCACCTTGTTTACCGTGCTCGGGAGTATCCTTGGCGCACCGGTGGGGACGATGGTCAGCCGACACCTCAACGTCAAATCGTTGAGAATCGCCCTTGCCGTCCTGATCGCAGCCACCGCCGTAAAAATTTGGTGGGGCATTATTACAGCAGGCATATAAGGTGAATCCTAAGCATGTATATTTCTGTGCCCGAGGTCAAAGATGAACAAACAGGAAGAGCATACCGAGAATAAGAAGGGTGTGAAGGCTTTGCATAGACTGCTTCGAATCAGCTTGGCATGCGTGATGTCGATCATGCTCGCAACCGGCTGTTCCTTAAATCACGGAGGAAATAACGCATCTGGACAAACGGGTGCAAATGGTCAACATGACGCAACGGGGCAAGAGGGTACCGCCGGAGGGAAGGGTGAGCCGAATTCTTCTGCAAATCAAGGCGGAGATACGTCCAATACTCCAGAGGGCACGTCAAATGGGGACGGAGGCAGCGGCCAGGATACGGGTCCAGACGGATCGCATCCGGGTGGCACAAATACAACAGCGGACGATCCGGTCCTTAAGCAGCTGAACCAGCTGACGACCGAAGAGAAAATCGGCCAGCTCGTACTCGTGGGTATGGACGGGACCGCCACAAGTGCAGAGACCCGCGAGCTCGTGCAGAAGTATTATGTCGGCGGATTTATTTTCTACAAAAATAATATCGACAGCACGAAGCAGGCACTGAGCCTGTTCAACGGCCTCAAAAAAGACAACCAGGACAATCCCGTGCCGCTGTGGATGAGCGTGGACGAGGAAGGGGGACGGGTGTCCCGGATGCCGGATAAATTCGTCGACATGCCGACAAACCTCGCCATTGGAAGGAAGAACAGCACGGAGTTATCCCATGGCATCGGGCAGATCCTCGGCCGGGAGCTGGCCGGATTCGGGCTGAACATGGATTTTGCGCCGGTGCTGGACGTCAACAGCAATCCGGACAATCCCGTGATTGGGGACCGCTCCTTCGGCAATGACGCCGAACGGGTTGCCCGGCTAGGCAAAGCTACGATGGAGGGAATCCGTGAGGAGCATGTGGTGCCGGTCGTGAAGCATTTCCCGGGGCATGGCGATACATCCGTGGACTCCCACATCGGTCTGCCTGTCGTGAACCATGACCTGGCGAGATTGCGGAAGCTCGAGCTCGTGCCGTTCCAGGCTGCGGTGAAAGACCAGGCGGATGTCGTCATGATCGCGCATCTGCTGATGCCGAAGCTGGATCCGGACCACCCGGCCTCCTTCTCCAAAGCCGTCATTACGGACCTGCTCCGCAATGAGCTTGGATTCAAAGGGGTCGTCATCTCGGACGACATGACGATGGGGGCGATCGATAAAAATTACAGCATCGGCAAGGCATCGGTCGGGGCCATCCTTGCGGGCGGAAACATCATTCTCATCGGGCATGATTACGCCAAGGAGAAGGAGGCCATCCAGGCACTGACGGACGCGGTAAAAAACGGGACGATATCCGAAGAGGTGCTCAATGACCGGGTATACGCCATTCTTAAGCTGAAGAGGGCTTTTGGACTTACCGACAAACCGGTAAATGGGCCGGATGTGGACCGGATCAACAAGGACGCCCGCAGCTTGTTGGGCAAATACGGTTTGAAATAGAGTCAATCATCGCATGCTAGGAAAAGAAGAGGCTTGAGCAGCTGTGTCACGGGTCGAAGAATTGTTAAGACAATAGCACGGGGCTGGATGACAAGCTTGGCATATACTATTCTATCTCCAAGGAAAGGAATGAGAGATATGCCAACATTTGATAGCATCCAGGTGACAGGGAACGCTACCATAGGCCAGGACCTTCAAGTCAACGGCAATGAGACGATCATGCAAAATTTCAACGTGGTGGGGAACCAGACGATAACCGGGTCCTCCCAGATCAACGGCAACCAAACCATTGCCGGGTCCCAGCAGGTCAATGGCAGCCAGACGGTATCCGTTAATATCGGCGCCGGCAGTACGGTGAGCGCGGCATTCCGAGTGGTCGCGCAAGCCCAACCGACCGTGCCGATGGGTAGTCCCACCCTGCAGCAGGTCCATCTCTATGCGGGAGTCATGGCCAGCCAGCCCGGCCTTGTGCTCAAGGGCACGGACGGTAACAACTACGTGCTCTTCGTTGACGTTTCGAGCGGAACGCCTACGCTTGCGCTGATGCGTACGTAAAACTGACATATAAGCTGACCGGAGTGGATTTGGACCGGGTCCAAGTCGAAATGAAAAAGGCGCCGCCTCTGATGAGAGGGGCGCTTTTTTTTAAAATATCAGAAAGTATAAACACCAGAGCCAAGGCTTCCTGATATTACCTTTAAACGCGGTCTGTCTTCTTTGAAGGTACGTCGATCGATGTTTTTATTATGGTGCGGTATGTACGGACATTTCATCCGGCAGCCTCGCGGCGCGGCTGCTTCTTCCGGCCCAGCAGTCTGCCGACGTTGAGCTCAGACAGGGCTACGCCGAGCAGAACGAGACCGGCGCCTGCATATCCTTGGACGGACAACGTTTCGTTCATGAACAGCAGTCCGATGACGGCGGCCACGACCGGCTCCAGCGCAAAAATGAGGCCTGCTTGGGTTGCGGTCGTATACTGCTGGGCCATGGTCTGCAGGATAAAGCCAAGCGCGCTGCACACGAGGCTGAGCGCCAGCACCGCCACCCAGCCTGAGATGCTGCCGGGCAGGCGCGGGGTCTCCCACAGCACCGTGAAGACGAGCCCGAACACGCCGGCAAAGCCGAGCTGCCAAATGCCGATGCAGAGCGGATCCGGCGATTTTTTGGCTGCAAGGCCCGTCAGAATCATGTGGACGGCGAACAGCAAGGCCCCAAGGATGCACCACAGGTCTCCGAAGCCGATGCCGGACTGGGGCCGCAGCGTGAGCAGACCGATCCCGGTCATCGCCAGCAGGACGCCCAGGACGAGCCGCTTGCTTGGCATGCTTTTGCCGAATACGGCCGAGAGAACCGGCACGAAGATGACCGTCAGGCTCATCAAAAAGCCCGCATTGGATGTGGACGTTCCTTGAAGCCCAAGCATAATGGAGGCAAACACGCCGAACAGGATGAAGCCAAGAAGCGCGGCATGTTTCAATACAGAGACGTCCGTATTGCGGCGAAGCCGGCCTGCGAAGAGGCCGCCGGCGGCGATGAACGCCAGCCCGAACCGGAGGGCGATCAGATTGAAGGGCTGAACCGAATCCAGCCCCATTTTCATAAACAAATAGGAAGAGCCCCAAAAAAGGGTGACGATCATAATCACGACATTTGCTTTAAAAGGTTTCATGAAATAGGAGACCCTGCCTTTACACGATCAAACTTAAACAACAGCTTTCGCCTGATCCAGTATACGTGGTATCTTTAAATAAGAAAATTGAATGTTTTGAATGCGAAGTATGAATGAAATTAATGAAAAAGGGTGGCGAAGGTGAGCCTGTTTAAGTATGAAGTGTTTTATAAAGTGGTAGAGCTTGGCAGCCTGACAAGAGCTTCCGAGGCGCTCGGTTTGACCCAGTCCGGCGTAAGTCATGCCGTTCACAGTCTGGAAACGGAGTTCGGCTTCTCGATCCTTACGCGAAACCGTTCCGGCGTCCGTCTGACCGATAACGGGGAACGCGTGCTTGCATTCGTACGGGAGATGCTGCAGGTGCAGGAGCGGCTGAAGCAGGAAGTGGCGGCCATTAACGGGCTGGAAACCGGCACGATCCGGATCGGAACCTTTACCAGTATTTCGGTGCAGTGGCTCCCGGGGATTATCCGCGAGTTCCTGGCCAGCCATCCCCGGATCGAAGTGAACTTGTATGAAGGGGACTACCATGAGATCGAGGAATGGCTGCTCAGCGGCGAAATTGACTTCGGGTTTGTGTCGATGCCCACCCTCGATTCGTTTGAGGTCATCCCGTTAAAGCTGGACCGGATGCTGTGCATCCTTCCCCCGGGCCATCGCCTGGAAAAAGAGCCCTGCATACGGTATGGCGACATTGCCAACGAGCCCTTCATCATGCCGAAGGAAGGCAGCGATTACGACGTTCGGCGGGTACTGCGCAAAGGAAGGGTCAAACCGCCGGTCAAGTTCCGGGCAGCCGACGATTATGCGATCGTGGCCATGGTGGAGAACGGACTTGGCATCAGCATTTTACCGGAAATGATCCTGCGGGGAAGACGCAACGAGGTGGTAGCGCTGGAGCTGGAGGACGGAAGCTGCCGGTCGCTGGGGATCGCCCTGAACGCCACGAGGAACGTCTCTCCGGCCACGCGGAAAATGATCGATTGCGCCCGGAGCTGGCTCGCCGATGAAGCGCGGGCGGGAGGAGCGAAACCCGTAAGGGGAGAGTAACGTATACACGGGTGGACGCGCCTGAATTTGACAAGAACGATCCGGGCGGTATAACTATAGGAAATGGATCTGGACCATATCATTTAAAGGAAGCGGTGTTACGATGACGGAACATCAATCTGCAATCGGCGGGGCTTCGAAAGAAGCGGCCGCCCCCAAAGGAGACTGGAAGGCGTTCATCCGCCTCGTCATGCAGACGAGGCCGTCGAAATGGCTGCTCGCCGTGGCTTCAGTGCTGAGCGTCATTTCCACGCTGGTCAGCCTGATCGTCCCGTATTTTACGAAAAATCTGGTGGACAGCTTCTCTGTGGAGTCGATCCGTCCGGAGCAGATCGTGCTGCTGGTCGTGACGTTTGTCCTGCAGGCGATTGCCGGCGGCGTCTCGATCTACCTGCTGAACCGGCTGGGGCAGGAGGTGGTGGCCAAGCTCCGCGACAGGCTGTGGAAGAAGCTGCTGACGCTCACCATCCCCTACTATGACAATAACCGGACCGGAGATACCGTGAGCCGGATGACCAATGATACCGCGGTGCTGAAATCGCTCGTATCCGAGCATGTGACCGGTTTTTTTAACGGCATCATCTCCATGATCGGTTCGATCATCATCCTGCTGCTGATGGACTGGCAGATGACTCTGATCATGCTCGCCGCCATCCCGGTGGCTTCGGCGGTGCTGGTGCCGCTCGGCCGGACAATGCTGAACATTTCACGGAAAATGCAGGATGAAACCGCCTCATTCACAGCGGTGCTGAACCAGGTGCTGTCCGAGATCAGGCTGGTCAAAGCCTCGAATGCTGAAGACCGCGAAGAGCGGGTCGGGCGGAGTTCCATTGAGAGCCTGCTGTCGCTCGGCATCCGCGAAGGCAAAGTGCAGGCGTTCATCGGGCCGGTCATTTCGCTGGTCATGATGGGCCTGCTGGTCGTCATTATCGGATACGGCGGCATGCGCGTATCCAGCGGGGCGTTAACCGCCGGGGAGCTCGTGGCATTTATCCTGTACTTGTTCCAGATTGTCATGCCGGTGAACCAGATTACAGCTTTTTTCACGCAGCTGCAAAAATCCGTGGGGGCGACCGAACGCATCGTATCCATTTTGGAAGACGAGCAGGAGGACGTCCTGCAGGGCCGCTCGCTGACCGATGCGGCTCAGGCCATCGAAGCGGAAAACTTGACGTTTGCCTACAGCGGCGATGGCGAGGGCGTGCTGCATGGACTTAACTTCACGCTTGAACCCGGCAAGGTGACGGCAGTGGTCGGACCGAGCGGGGGCGGGAAAACGACGCTGTTTTCCCTGATCGAGCGCTTCTACAAGCCGACCGGAGGCACCATCCGTATCGGCGGGGAAGACATTGAATCCTTCTCGCTGCATTCTTGGCGCAGCCGGATCGGATATGTACCGCAGGAGAGCCCGATCATTTCCGGTACGATCCGCGACAATATTTGTTACGGGCTGGACCGGAAAGTGACGGACGCGGAAGTGGAACGGGCGGCGCATATGGCGTATGCCGATATTTTTATTCATGAGCTGCCGGAAGGATATGACACGGAAGTCGGTGAACGCGGGGTGAAGCTGTCCGGCGGCCAGCGCCAGCGGATTTCGATCGCCCGGGCGCTGCTGCGGAACCCGCAAATTTTGATGATGGACGAGGCGACTTCGAGTCTCGACAGCAAGTCGGAGGTGTTCGTCCAAAAGGCGCTCGACAACTTGATGAAGGGCCGGACGACGCTGGTTATCGCCCACCGGCTGTCGACCGTCGTTGATGCGGATCAGATCCTGTTCATCGAGAAGGGCCGCATTACAGGTAGCGGGACGCACCAGGAGCTGTTCGAATCGCATGCCATGTACCGCGAGTTTGCCATGCAACAGCTGCGCATCGGCGAAGACGCTCAGGCAGGGGAACTGCCTGAGCCGGCATCCGAGCCCGCCCTGAATCTTCCGCCATCGGCGGAAAGGAAATGAGGTATTGTTTTGTTTCGTATATTCATTATCGAAGATGACGCCAAAATCTCCTCCATGCTGAAGGCGCATGTGGAGAAATATGGGTATGAGGCGGCGGTGCTGGAGGATTTCGACCGGGTGATGGAACGGTTTGAATCTTTCCAGCCGCATCTCGTTCTGCTGGACGTCAATCTTCCGAAGTTTGACGGCTTTTATTGGTGCCGGCAGATCCGGCATGTGTCCACATGCCCGGTGCTGTTCATTTCGGCGCGCGACAGTGAAATGGACCAGGTGATGGCGCTGGAGAACGGGGCGGACGATTATATAACGAAGCCTTTTGCTTATGAAGTAGTGATGGCCAAAATCCGCAGCAGCCTTCGCCGTGCCTACGGCTCTTACTCCGGCAGGCAGGAGGAGCGCAAAGTAGAGGAGCCGGGCGGACTGACGCTGTATCCGGAACGGTTTATTCTGTCATCGGCCGGCGCCAGTGTGGAGCTGACACAGAAGGAATCGATGCTTATTGAAGCGCTGATGAACCGGGCCGGCCGTGTCGTCAGCCGCAACCGCCTGCTGGACCTGCTGTGGGAAGATCATCACTTTGTCGATGACAACACGCTGAACGTCTATATGACCCGGCTGCGCAAGAAGCTGAAAGAGCTGGACATGGAGGAGCGGATCGAAACGGTACGCGGAGCCGGCTATGTGCTCCGTACCATGGGAGAGGAGACGCCGTGAGGCTGTTTTTGAAAGAGCACATCCCGCTTCTGATCGTATACCTCGTGCAGATCATCTTGGTCGGAACGCTGTTTTGGCTGGGATCGGATACGCATTCCGTTTCTATCTCCCTGTACAGCGCCGTCCTGATTACGGTTCTATTATTCGTTTATTTAACCTACAGGTATTTGAGCCACCGCCGCTTATACCAGCGGTTGTCGGAGCCGGCCGGGACGCTGGACCAGTCCCAGAACGAAATCGGGGAGACCCCACTGGCCGATGCGCTGCATGAGCTGCTGGAGAATCAATTTCAGCTGTATCAGAATGAGCTCTATGATACGAGGCAGCGGCTTGCGCTTCACACCGCTTTTATCAACCGGTGGGTGCATCAAATGAAGACGCCGCTCTCGGTCATCCAGCTGACGCTGCAGGATATGGATTTGGACGACGAGGTGGAGGGCAGCCTTCAGGAGGAGCTGGACAAGCTGCGCAAGGGATTGGAGATGGCACTGTATACATCCCGGCTGGACCGGTTTGAGCATGACTTTCGGGTCGATGCCATTCCGCTCCGGTCCGCCGTCCAGGAGGCTGTGGCCGACAACCGGCGCTGGTTCATCCGCAATCGTCTTGTTCCGGACATCCGGATCGATGGGGAGCTGGCCGTCTACTCGGACGCCAAGTGGCTTCATTTCATGCTGGGTCAAGTGATCACGAATGCTGTCATGTATTCGGCCGGCCGCGGTGAGCGAGTAGTGTTTGCGGCCAGCCGCCGCGAAGCCGAAACGGTGCTGGAAATCACGGATCAAGGCGTGGGCATCCGGCCCGAGGATTTGGGGCGGGTATTTGAGCCTTATTACACGGGAAGTACGGGCCGGAACTACCACGAATCGACGGGGATGGGTCTGTATCTGGTCCGCGAGGTGTGCAGCCGGCTCGGTCACCGCGTAGAAATCGATTCGGCTCCCGAACAGGGGACGACGGTAAGGTTCGTTTTTGATGCGCGGCCGTTACGGCCATCTGTCTAACAATTGCAGAGGGAGAGAGGGCGCTTTGATGAAATGTCATGGCGTCCTTTTTTGCGGCGAGGGACCCGAACATATCCTTACGAAGGTTTAAGATTGGCGTAAGACGAATCCATAGTTTCGGCTGCGGGTTATGCTTTACAGTAGAGGTATCACAGAAGACAGACAAGAAAGGAGCATTCCTGTGACGGATATTTTGAAAGTGACCGGCTTGAGCAAAGTCTATCCGGGCAAAGTAACCACCCGCGCATTAACGAATATTCAGCTGACGATCAAGCAAGGCGAATTTGTCGGCATTATGGGGCCCTCGGGAAGCGGCAAAACGACGCTGCTGAACATGGTCTCCACGATCGATGCGCCAAGCTCCGGGGAGGTGCTGATCAACGGGCAGAATCCCCACAAGCTGAAAAAAAAGGAACTGGCGGGATTCCGCCGGCGCCAGCTGGGCTTTGTTTTTCAGGACTTCAACCTGCTGGATACCCTTACCGTGGCCGAAAATATCGTGCTTCCGCTGACGCTGGACCGGGTGAAGCTGCCGGATATTGAAGCGAGGCTAACGCGGATTGCAGACAAGCTTGGCATTACCGATATTTTAAACAAACGCACCTATGAGATTTCCGGCGGACAGCGGCAGCGTGCCGCCATCGCACGGGCGATCATCCCTTCGCCGTCCCTGCTGCTTGCCGATGAGCCGACCGGGGCGCTGGATTCCGCATCCTCCCGCAACGTGATGGAGACGATGGAGAAGCTGAACGTCGCCGACCGCGTGACGATGATGCTGGTAACGCATGACCCACAGGCCGCAAGCTACTGCCACCGGGTGGTTTTCATCAAGGACGGCGAGCTGTCGGGAGAAATTCACCGGGGAGAGAGCCGGCAGGCCTTTTTCCAAAAGATCATCGAGATGCTGTCTTTCCTGGGAGGTAACGCACATGAGCTTTCCTCAATTCGCGTTTAACAACGTGAAGCGCAACGCCAGGGCTTATTTCGCTTACTACCTCAGCAGCAGCTTTATGGTGATGGTGTTTTTTACGTATGCTTTGTTTATTTTCCATCCGGACATCAACAAGACCGAGCTCGGACACACGACGATGCTGGTCATGCTGATTATGGAGTACATCATTTACATTTTTTCATTTCTGTTTGTGCTCTACTCGATCGGGGCTTTTCTGAAGGCAAGAAACAAGGAATTCGGCATCCTGACGATTCTGGGGGCGGAGCAGGGACAGATCAGCCGGCTGGTCTTCATCGAAAATATGATCATCGGCGCATCGTCCATCGTGACCGGGATCGGCAGCGGCCTCATTCTGTCCAAGCTGTTTCTGCTGCTGAGCGCAAAGGTAGTGGGCATGGAGAAGCTGGGGCTGTACCTTCCGGTCAAAGCGGTGCTGCTGACAGTGGCCGCGTTCGCCCTGCTGTTCATCGCTATTTCGGCGTTTACGCTGATCCTGATCCGCCGCAATCACGTCCTGCATCTGCTGCAGGGGTCGAATCGTCCGAAAACCGAGCCGAAGGCGTCCATCCTGATTTCCTTATTCGGGATCGCCCTTCTGGCCGCCGGCTATATGTCGCTCCGGGTGAATCTCGTTCTCGCCGCCGTAACCGGGATTGCGGGGACGTATTTCTTTTTCACGCAAATTACCGTGCTCGTCATGCGTCTCTTGAAGCGCAGCCGCAGGTGGGTGTGGAAGGGGACAAACCTGATCTGGATTTCGGAAATGGCCTATAAAATGAAAGATAATGCGAGAGTGCTGTTCATGGTGACGGTCGTCACAGCTATTTCCTGTATGAGTGTCGCGTTCGTCATGTCCATCAACGAGACGAATAAAGATAATTACAGGGCGAATCCCTATGCTATCCGGCTTTCGGTGTATGACGACACTAGCGTGAAGGGTGATTTGGCGCTGATCGACCAATCGCTGAGCAGTCAAGGCATCAACTATCAGACAATTCGCTCGGAGCAATATTTTTCCGTGGTGGGAGAAAGAACCTCCTCGGTCTCCGTGATGCCGCGGTCCATGTACAACCGGCTGGCAGAAGCCGTCGGCGCACCGAAGGTCGGCGAACTGCATCTGCATCAGGCGGTGCATGTCATCCCTGCCACTGAGGTTACACGAGAGCGTCCGGACTGGTACGACCTCAGGAAGATTACGCTGCGGGATACGAAAGCCGAGCTGGACATCACCGGCACGATCAAGCCTGAAGTGAACGTGTCGCCCACCGTCTCGGATATGCTGATCGTTTCGGATGAGGAATTTCAGGCGCACAAGAAGCTTTTGTCCTCTGAACCGGAGCCATACCGGATCCAGGGCAGCGTCGTCTATTTGATTCCCGAATGGTCGACAGGCACCATTCCTGCGGAGGGAGATCCAGAAATCAGCATTGGCATGAAGCTGAAGCAGGAGGGGATCGACAGGGAATTGAGCGGCCAATCCGAAAACATCATCAGCGCCCGGGGCGGTGATTACTACTCGCTGAGGCAGTCCTTCGCGATGATGAGCTTTGCCGGTATTTTCATTACAGCGGTTCTGTCCATTTCCTCCGCGAGCTTCCTGTATTTCAAACTCCACCATGAGTTGACGCAGGATCAACGGATGTACCAGTCGATGTCCAAAATCGGCTTGAAAATCCAGGAAATGAGCCGTGCCGCAACGCTGCAGATCGCCGCCCTGTTCTTCGTTCCGATCGTGGTGTCGGTCATACAGACACTCGTCGTGCTGAATGCCGTCCGTAAGGACTTCGGGGTCGGGGAAGTGAATTCGTCCGTTCTGATCGCTTCGATCGCTTTTGTTATCGTCCAGATGGTGTACTTTCTGATCGTACGCTCGCGTTACGTTCACAAGCTCAAGCGTGTGATGGTGTAAAATTAAGAAAACCGTCTCCGTTCCGGTACATCCGGTGTGGAGGCGGTTTTTTTCTTAAACACGAAGTCCGGAAAATCATGGCTGAGCTGAAGACCGTACCAAGTAAACGGACTCAAACGATTTGGGCGCGGGATCGGCTTGCTCCTGGTCAGCCCTCAGTCTGCTTGCTTTGCCAAGTTCATTTCCGTGCACATCAGAATAAAAGCGCCGGCGCCGTGGAGGTCGTTCTCGCTCGTAGGGCGGGCAATGTAGTGGGCGTAGTCCCCAATGCCTGTGCCGATGCATATTTGGCCGATGATCACGCGGCCGTTCTCGTCAAATTTCAGCGTGTCGATGACGCCCTGGTATCCTTTCCAGGCGTACTGAAGATAACTTTCGTCCAAATAACCGCACCGCACCGCTTTGGCAATGGCGTGTACATACAGGGCGGTACAGGAACTTTCCAGCCAGTTGTCCGGGCGGTCGCCCTTGTCGACAACCTGGTACCATAAGCCTGAGGCGGGATCCTGGTATTTCGGCAAAGCCGCGAGCAGATCCTGCAGGATGACGGTTAGCGCAGCTTTGTCTTTATGATTCTCTGGCAGGTGTTCGAACATTTCCAGCAGGGCGACAGGATACCAGCCAATAGCGCGTCCCCAGAACTCCGGAGCGAGCCCCGTTTCCGGATCGGCCCAGGACGCTTCTTTGGTTTCATCCCAACCGTGGTACATGAGTCCGGTGCCTGGGTCCTTGGTATGCTTCGACATCAGGATCGCCTGATAAGCCATCATGTCAAAGTATTCGCTGTCGCCGAACGTCCTGCCGAACTGAACGGCGATCGGTCCAGCCATGTATAAACCGTCCAGCCACATTTGATTCGGGCAGTGCCCCTTGTGCCAGAACCCGCCCGACGGGTTGGTTCTCCATGACTTCAGCAATGGTACAAGCGTGTGCAGCGCTTGTTTGTAGCGTTCGTCCCCCGTTTGTTCAAACAGGTTGAAAAGAAGCACACCAGGCTGGATGTCATCGAGCTCATCGGGGTTGTACTTTTTGATGCTGCCGTCGGCGAGAATCTGACTGTCCACCCAACGTTTAATGTAGTCAAAATACTGATCTTTACCGGTTTGCCTCCAGCATTTCTCCATGCCCGACAGAAAGACCCCCTGGTGATAATGGAAACGGTCCGGCGGAAGCTGTTCGGGTTCGAATTTAGCCATTAATGCTTCGCAGGCTTGTTCGGCCCATTGAATGGGCGTTCTTTCCTCCTGCAGCTGCTGCTTGGATTGAAGTTCTGACGTGTTCACGGTCTCATTCCTCCTCTTTGTGCTTATGCCTAGATTAGCACAGGAAAATGTACGGTTTTTGCTGAAATACGCAAATTCTTCTTATATCTTGCGCCAATTCGGAAGGGGCGTATAATATAGGCAAACCGGTGGGGGGTTGGATTTAAATGAGTGAAGTTAACTATGAAAACGCAGAGGGTACCTTCTCGGTGTCCTACCGGAAGGCGTTAAGCCATCATATGCCATCCAGCCATTTTCACAGTACATACGAAGTTTATTATTTGATGTCAGGCAGTCGCGAATTTTTCATTAAGGATCGGACGATGGTGGTCAGTGAAGGGGATGTCGTCATCGTTCCTCCCAACATTCTGCATCGGACGACCAATGCGGCGATGCCCAGGCATGAACGTCTCATCGTCAACATTCACGAATGCTTTATGGCACTGAACGGCGCCTATAAGGACATATTGCAGCCGCTGTTCGATCAGGAATACGTCATTGTCAAATGCTCTCCCTATAGCCGTTCCTCCGTTGAGGCGATTTCACGGGGCATTATCCAGGAAGTGCAGGACCAGCGACCGGGTTTCGACATGTACGCACAGGCCTTGGTGCTGCAGCTGCTCATCCTTTGCTGCAGGCATGCGGGCCAAGCTCTTCCGGAGAGACCGGAAGCGCCAAGCCCCATGCATGAACGGATCTCGGAAGTCGTCCATTATATCAACCAGCATTATATGCAGGATCTGTCGCTTCATGGGTTAGCGGAGAGATTTTATACCAGCCCATATTATTTGAGCAGGTTTTTTAAGGTTGCTACAGGCTTTACCTTCGTGGAGTATGTGAACAGCGTCAGGATCAAGGAAGCCAAGCATCTGCTCGAGCAGACGACGTTGAAGGTTCATTTGATCGCCAAGAAGGTGGGTTTCGGGAGCGTTACGCACTTTGGCCGGGTGTTCAAATCGGTTACGGGACATGCGCCTCTGTATTACAGAAAGGGAAAATAGCAGGATGCTTGTCGTCATGGCCAATTGATATTAATATATGTGAATCCATAGATTTAAGGGTTGGAACTCATGGAAAGCAGAGGAGATCAAGCTATGACTATCCAGTGGACGGATCGGATCAAACGGAGGATGTACGGAATCTCCTTCAAACAGAGGGTCCGTTTGGCTTTTATCGTCATGATAACGCTTGCAGTTGGGACGGTCGGTATCGCAGCCTACGGGATTGCAGCAAGAGAGCTGCAGAAGAATGCGTTTGCGTCCAGCCAAGAGACGGTCAATAAAACAGCCCAGATTCTGGACGATAAGCTCTACAGCATCTCGACTTCGGTGCGGTCGCTGATGCTTAGCGATGCTTTTAAGCAGATGATGCTGGATGTCCAGAGTAATACGATCGCGAATTACTACGTGCATCTGTCGGAACTGCAGTACGTGCTGTCACAGGTCACGTTTAACGAGCCGCTGATTGAAAGCATCCTGATCGCCACGCCGATCGGGGATTTTTACCCCGTATCGCAGCGGCGTTCCCAGACCCAGTCCTTCTACGAATCCAATTTTTATTACGATATCAAAGACAACGACGGCGGCCTGTGGGCTAAAGGGCATACCGATAAGTTCTTTACGGGAAACAGCAGGGTCGTCTCCTTCATGACCAAAGGCACGCAGGGTAATGTTACCAGCACGAACGTTTTTGTTGTGGTCAACGTCAATGAGAACGGCCTGATCAACACGGTGAACAAGCACACTGCAAACGATGATGACGATTATTTTATCGTGGATTCGGGAGGGGAGGAGGTCATTCAAACGGCCTGGTCGCTGCAGCATCCGCTGAATCAGGATGAGCCGTTTCTGCGCAGCATTTCTGAGAGCAGTCAAGGATTCTTTTTCCACAAATTCGGCCGGACCGATTACCTGGTCAATTACACGAAGTCCTCCATGGTTCCCGACTGGCGTCTGTTCGGGATTCAGCAAAAGGACAAGCTGCTGGCTCAAATGAACGGCGTCAAGCGGACAACCATACTGATTATGGTGGTCTTCCTGCTGCTGTCTTGGCTTCTGTCGGGCAAACTGACCTCGCTGCTTCTGCTCCCGCTGTTCAAGCTGCAAAGGCTGATGAGGGAAGTGGAGGACAATCGCCTGAACGTCCGGTTCTCCAGCCGCTCTAATGACGAGGTCGCCCAAGTCGGCTATCAATTCAACCGGATGCTCGACGAGATCAACCGGCTGATCGATGACGTAAGAGAGAGCGAGGCAGGGAAGCTCAAAGCAGAGATGCGGGCGCTGACGGCCCAGATGGAGCCGCATTTTCTATATAACACGCTAAACACGATTTATTGCAAATCGGTCCTGGGCGAGAATGACGACGTCAATGACATGATCATGGCTTTATCCCAAATGTTTCAGATCGGCTTAAGCGGGGGCAAGGACTGGAATTCGCTTGAGGAGGAATTGTCTCATGTTCAGCAATACTGCGCCATTCAACAAAAATGTTATGAAGGCCTGTTTCGTTACGAAGCCAGCGTCACCGATGAAGAGCTTCTGAGGTGCCCTCTCCCCAAAATCCTGCTTCAGCCTATCGTTGAGAACAGCATCCAGCACGGCTTCGAGGACTTCACCTCCGGCGGGGAAATTCGGGTCACTGCGGGCAGGGATGGGGAACGGCTTCACCTGACGATCGAAGATAACGGCAAAGGGATGGACGTAGATAAGGTGGAGCAGGCGCTGCTGCTGCCCCCTTCATCAAAGAAGGGCTATGCGCTGAAGAACATTAAACACCGGCTGAGCCTTTTTTACGGAGAAGAGGCAAGGATGGTCCTGACCAGCACGCCTGGCAAGGGCTCTAGAACCGACTTGTGGATACCGATGACATCAGGGGAAGGTGGATTGAATGAGGGAGCAAATCATGACCAAGCTGTGTATCATTGACGATATCAAGAGCGTCGTTGACATGATTTCAAAAAAGCCGAGGTGGGCGGATCATCAAATCATAGTGGCGGGGACGGCCCTTGACGGAGAAGAAGGCGTAAGAATGGTAAAGGAGACGAAGCCCGACATCGTTCTGACCGATATCCGGATGCCGAAAATGGATGGGCTGGCCATGACCCGGGCGATTTTGGAAATCGCCCCTGCCACGAAAATCGTCATTTTAAGCGCCTATACGGATTTTTCTTATACCCGCCAGGCGATTCACCTCGGCGCATTCGACTTCGTCAAGAAGCCGTTTTCCATCGATGAGATCGTGAGCGTAGTGCTGAAAGCCAAGGAGGCCTCGGACACGGAGCGGCTGGAGCAGTCGAAAAGGCTGGAACTGGAGCAGGATATGCGAAAAGGCCTTCCTGTTCTGCAGCAGGAATACTTGTCGCTCCTGATTAAGCATCCTGTAAGCACGGAGGCAGCCTCGCGTCAATGGGACCGGCTGGGCATCCGTTTGGAGCCGGCACATTTTCAGTTGTTCATCGTGGAACTGGACCATTTCATGAATAAGTACCGTTCCCAGCCGGCACGCGAGGTAGAGCTGATTAGGTTCAGCCTCCGGAATATTCTAGAGGAGACGATTCTTTCATTCACGAATGGCGTGGTGTTCAGTGAGGCGGTAAACCGCTTTGTCTGTCTGATCAACGGTTCGGACCATTTGCTTGCCGAACAGGTTTCGGAAGCCTGCCGTCATAATATTTTCCAATTCACCCGCTCCACGGTTTCCATCGGGCTTGGGCAGGGCGTGGCAGCAATTGAAGAGCTGCCGGTGGCCTACAATCAAGCAGTCAGCGCCCTGGCCTACCACTTTTATACCGAAGGAAACGGCATCAGCAGCTACAATCGCTTGTCCCAGCCTGAGCAGAGGCAGGTTCTGCCGAACTATTCCGCAGCGACGGAACAGGAGTTTCTTTTCGCCCTGCAGTCGGGCAACGCGGATAAATGCCGCTTGATCCTGGAGCAGATTTTCAATGGATTGCTGCAGTGTGATCCGCTGCCGGAACCTCGTCATGTGCAAAATTTATGCTTTGAGCTCGTATCGAAAATGTGCCGGACGATGCTGGAGCTGTTTCCGCAGGAACGGGTAAGCCGGCTGGAAGATATGTGGCATGCGGTCTCGGATGCGGATCAGTCTTCTTTCCAGACCATGAAAGATTCGGTGAAGGATATCTGTCTGGAGGCGTGCTCTTGGATCGAACGGGAACGCTCGGACGAGCCGACAAAGCTGGTTTATCGGGCTAAGGATTATATCTGCGCCAACCTCCACCTGAATCTATCACTGGAACACTGCTCGAAACAGTTTAATATCAGCTCCGGATATTTTTCCAACCTGTTTAAAAAAGTGATCGGCATCTCCTTTCAGCAGTTCCTGATTCACCAGCGGATGGAAAAAGCCAAGGAAATGCTGGTCGCCGGATATCAGGTGCAGGAAATCGCGCAGTCGCTGGGCTACGAGCACCGACGGTATTTCAGTGAAATTTTCAAGAAGCATACGAATATGACCCCGTCCGAGTTTAAATTGTACAGCACGGGGAAGATGGAACCGCCAGTGGATATGGCCTAGACCACCATTCATTTTACCTATTTAACTGAAGAGCAGCCCTGCTTTCTTGTCATGGACGAAAGCAGGGCTGCTGTGCTGATGAGGGTGTGGAAAAACCTGCCCTGAATGTGTGGTTTCCCGCATTATGCAGGAACTTGCATGAATTTATAATGAGGAAGAACAGTCCGGACAGAAGATTAGGGAGGTCAAACCATGAAGAAAAAATTGTGGACCGCAGCGTTGTGCGTGGCCATCATCGGAGGAATAACGGCATGCGGAAGCAAGGATTCGGCCAATCCGGAATCCGGATCCTCCGGTACGAAGACGAAAATTACTTATTGGACCGGTGACCGCCACGACTCCGAGTACATCAAGGAACTGGTTGACGAATTTAACAAAACGAATCCGGATCACATTGAAGTGGAACTGGTCATCAAGGGCGATGACTTCGACCAGGCGCTGGACATGTCATTTCAGACTTCGGAAGCGCCTGACGTGATCCGCGTCAAGGAAAACACGATTCAGACGTTCTACAAGAAAGGCTTTTTGTCACCGATTGACGAGTTCATGACGGATGAGCTTAAAGAAAAGTTTCCGCTTATGGATAACCTGAACAGCTTTGACGGCAAACGCTACAGCCTGCCGAACTACGGGACGACGATGCGGCTGATCTATAACAAGGAGCTCTTTGAAAAGGCGGGTATCGCCAGTCCGCCGACCACGCTGGATGAGCTCGTCGCGGACGCCAAGAAGATCACTGAAGTCGGCAAGGCCAGCGGAGCTTACGGCTTCGCGCAGAACTTCAAGAGCCCGGCCAGTGCGCTGGGACGCTCCGCACGGGTTATCGCCGAGGTCAGCGGTTATGGCGGTTTCGGTTACGACTTCAAGACGGCGCGCTATGACTTCGGTCCCTTTAAGCCGATCATTGAGGCGTTTAAGCAAATCAAGGATGACGGCAGCATGCTGCCCGGCGTCGAGTCCTTGGACATCGACCCGCTGCGGGCACAGTTTGCCGAAGGGAAAATCGGCATGTATCTGTCATTCTCGGCTGAAGCCGGCGTCTACCAATCCCAGTTCCCGGCGAAGATCGATTGGGCAGCTGCACCCGCCCCATCTATCGACGGCAGCTTCAAAGGCGCTTCCGGCTTCCTTGGCGGCCAGTGGCTTGCCATCAGTTCCAAGACCCAAGAGAAGGAAGCGGCTTGGAAATTCATGCAGTACATGTATAACGATTCAACGCTCAAGCAGTATCAGGAGAAGGGCTTTGGCATCGCCATGGTGCCGTCCGTAAGCGAAGTTGCGGCTACTCCGAGCGTTAAAGGGATTGAAGGTTTCCTCCCGAACAAATATGACGGCGTGTGGCCGGTCGCTCCCACTGTAGCGGTTCAAGGCACCAAGTCTGACGACGCCTTCTTTAAGTACATCGTCAGTGGAGGGGACCTGAATGCGATCATAGCGGATCTGAATCAACGGTATAATTCGGCACTCGATGCCGCCAAAGCCAGCGGTGAAGTCAAGGCCGAACCGATGCCCGATTTCGACCCTGCGAAGTTGGCCGGACAATACACCAAATAAACAAACGTCCGGCGGGATGGGGGGAGCCCCATCCCTTTCCTATCCGGGCGGAATAGATCACAAGGAGTGAGAGTAGATGAATAAAGCGAAGAACCTCGCCTTTTCTTATAGCTATATCCTGCCAAGCTTTATTCTAACGGTTGTTCTTGGCATCTATCCGATTGCCTGGGCCATGCGATATATGTTCTATGACTACAAAGGTTACGGAGCCGAAAAATTCATCGGGCTCGATAATTTTACGCGCGTGTTCAAGGACCATGAGTTCTGGAATTCCGTCGTGAATACGTTCGTGTATGCCGGCGGCAAGCTGGTTCTTTCGATTCCGCTTGCACTCATTCTGGCCGTCCTGTTAAATCAGAAAATTCGGGGCAGAAATGTGCTTCGGGCCATTATATTTATGCCGACGATTATCAGTACCGCCGTCATGGCGGTGGTGTTCTTCACGATCTTTAATTCGTATAACGGCATCCTCAACCAATTTCTGATGAAATATAAACTGATTGGCAGCGCCGTGGACTGGCTGGGCGTCGACTACTCGATGCTGACGGTCATCCTGGTGGCGGTATGGGGCGCCGTCGGCAATTATATGCTCCTGTTTCTGGCCGGGCTGCAGAACATTCCCGAGGACGTGTATGAAAGCTCCGCCCTGGATGGAGCGAGTAAGCTCCAGCAGTTTCGCTATATTACCATTCCAATGCTTGGACCGGTCATGCAGATGATCATTATGCTGGCCATCATCAATGCGCTCAAAGGCTACGAGAGCATTATGGTCATGACGGACGGAGGCCCCGTGGGAAAAACCAACGTCATGTTTCTGTACGTTTATAAGCTGTTCTTCCCTACAGCCGGATCGGGTGCCGCGACCCAGATCCAGGAGATGGGGTATGGCAGTGCGGTTGCTTTCGTCACGGCCGTCATCGTCGGCCTGATTACGATTCTTTATTTCTACGGCTCCAAGCGAATGAGCCAATACGAATAGGAGGGACGCGTTTATGAAAATCGCATCGAGAGCCGTGATGTGGGTGTTTTTGCTGCTGGTCGCGTTCCTGACGCTGTTCCCGGTGCTCATCACGATATTGGGATCGTTCAAGACCAATGCCGAGCTGACTGCAGGCGCTACGGTCATGCCGACGATCTGGCAGTTCAGCAATTATGCCGAAGCATGGAAGCAGGCCAACTTTTCGACCTACACGGTGAACAGCCTCTTCGTTGCCGTCACTTCGACCATTGGCATTTTGTTCGTTTCATCGATGGCCGCCTACGTCGTCAACCGGATGGAGTTCCCAGGTAAAAAAGCTTATGTGGGCATGCAGGCGTTTACGATGTTCGTCGCCATCGGCGCGGTGGTTCTGCGTCCGCAGTTCGAGCTTATGATTAAGCTGCACTTGCACAATACGCTGTGGGGAGTCGTCCTGATCCTGATCAGCGCACACGCGTCGGCCTTTTTCATCCTGCAGAGCTTTATGACCGGCATCCCCAACGAGCTGGATGAAGCGGCCCGGATCGACGGCTGCTCGCGGGGGCGGACGTTCTGGACGATCGTCCTGCCCCTGCTTACGCCAGGGCTGGGCGTTTGCGCGCTGTTCGCTTTCCGCGGGGCCTGGAATGAGTACCTCCTGCCGTTCGTGTTTACGCTGAGCAAGCCGGAGCTTCAAACGCTGACCGTAGGACTCGCGAACCTGAAATACGGCGTCTCGGCGGCATCGCAAACGCACTATATGATGGCGGGAGCCTGTTTGTCGATCCTGCCGATCCTCGTCGTGTATCTGTTTGCCAACAAGTCGTTTATGAAGATGACCGCCGGCTCCCTGAAGGGATAACGGCGCCAATTGAATCAAGGAGGTTGTATTCAATATGAGTTTACGTATGCCGATTATAGGAAAGCTCTCATCCAGTTCCGTCATCCGGCGCCACCCGCTGAATCCTATTCTGGATGCAGCGCGCGTGCCCTACCCGACGGCGCTGGTCTTTAATGCCGGCGTGACCAAGTTTAATGGACGGTACGTAATGGTATTCCGCAATGATTACGGATCGCCGGAGGAGCAGACGCTCGAGCCGCATCACACAACGGATCTCGGCGTCGCGTTCAGCAGTGACGGCATCCATTGGGAAGTGCAGCCGAAGCCGTGCTTTAAACTTCGCGATGAGGAAATCGTGAGAGCCTACGATCCGCGTCTGACGGTGATCGACGGGCGCTGTTACATGTGCTTCGCTGTCGATACCCATCACGGCATCCGCGGCGGGGTCGCCGTCACGGACGATTTTATCGATTTTGAAATCCTGAGCCTGTCCACGCCGGATCTGCGCAACATGGTGCTGTTTCCGGAGAAAATCGGGGGCAACTATGTCCGATTGGAGCGGCCGTTCACCGTGTACAGCCGGGGCGGAATCGACCGGTTCGACATGTGGATTTCCGAATCGCCAGACCTCAAATATTGGGGCAATTCCGATCTGCTGATGTCAGTTGAGCAGGTCCCGTTCGCCAACGACAAGATTGGGCCGGCTGCCCCGCCGGTCAAAACGCCGAAAGGATGGCTTACGACATTTCATGCAGTTGACATCGATCCGGGGCGAGGCAAAAACGGATGGGAGGACGCTTGGAAGAAGCGCTACACGGCTGGACTTATGCTGCTCGATTTAGAGAATCCAAGGAAGATCGTCGGCATGTACAGCGAACCGCTGCTCGCCCCCGAACTCGAATATGAGACCGACGGCGGTTTTCGCAACAACGTTATTTTTCCGGGAGGCATGGTGCTGGAGGATGACGGCGAAGTGAAAATATATTACGGCGCGGCAGATACGGTAGAATGCCTGGCTTCCGCCCATATCGATGAACTGTTGAAACTGTGCCTGGACAGCTAAAAGGGAGGGATGGAATGTGACAGTATGGGAGCACCTGGAGAGTCCGCCGTCCCGATATCGTCCGGTGCCGCTTTGGTCCTGGAATGACAAGCTGGATCAGGAGGAACTCATTCGGCAGATCGAGGAGATGCATCGCGCCGGCATCGGAGGTTTTTTCATGCATGCCCGGGGCGGCCTCCAGACGCCTTACATGGGGGAGGAATGGATGGAAGCGGTCCGCATCTGCATTGAGAAGGGCCGAGAGCTCGGCATGGAGCCTTGGCTGTACGACGAGAACGGCTGGCCAAGCGGATTTGGAGACGGCAAAATTCCCGCGCTGGGGGTGGAGTACCAGCAAAAGAGACTGGCTGTTGAATACGCTCCGTTTGATCGCGGGACCGAGGGCACGATTGCGCTATACAAGCGGACGGATCAAGGATTCCACCTTCTGGATTCGGATGAACTCGACAAAGCTGACGCTCGCGCGTATTACGAAGTGAATCCCTGTTATATTGATACGCTGAGCAAGCAGGCGGTCGGCGCTTTTATACGAGAGATTTATGACGCATATTGGGAGCGGTTCGGGGAATCGTACGGGTCGGTGATTCGAGGTGTATTTACCGATGAACCGCAGTTCGCCCGCCGGCACCTGCCGTGGTCGTTCGAGCTGGCCGCTGGTTTTGAGCAAAAGTTCAACTACTCCCTTCTTGCCCACCTGCCTGCCTTATTTATCGAAACGGAAGGCTGCCGTAAAGTCCGATACGACTATTGGCTCTGTGTTACGGAAATGTTCACGGAAGCTTATGCCAAGCAAATCGGCGAATGGTGCGGGAGCAGGGGATGGTCCGCTACGGGACATGTCGTCGATGAGCAGACGCTAATGGATCAGGTGACCGCGGTAGGCGATCCGATGTCCTTCTACGAATACCTGCAAATTCCGGGCTGTGACTGGCTGGGACGGTTCGTCGGCAAAGACCCGGTCGTTCCGAAGCAGGTGAGCTCGGTCGCTAGGCAGCTGGGCAAAAGCCGAGCGATTACGGAAAGCTTCGGCTGCTCTGGCTGGAACGTCAGCCTGGAGGAGCTTCGCCGGATCGGGGAATGGCAGTTCGTGCACGGGATCAACCTTTTGTGTCCGCATTTGCAGAGCTATTCACTGCAAGGCCTGCGCAAACGCGATTACCCTCCTTCACTCTTCTATCAGCAGCCCTGGTGGCCTGATTACCAGCTGTTCAATGACTATTTCGCAAGGCTGTCCATGCTGCTGTCGGAGGGCGAACGGCAGGCGGAGGTGCTGCTGCTTCATCCGGCCCGGTCGGCTTGGGTTCTTCAGACGGGCACGGATGCTTCCGCGACCGATCCATACCACGACGCCTTTGCGCAATTGTCGCGCTGGCTGTGCCAATCGCTGATCGGGCACGACTACGGAAGCGAATTTATTATTGAGCGTCATGGCGAGGTCCAAGGAGGCCGCTTTAAGGTAGGAGCAGCCGCATACAGCGTCGTTATCGTTCCGCCATCCGTCACCGTCGGACCGGCTTTGTCAGAGCTTCTGCAGCGATTTGTTCAGGAAGGTGGCACCGTGCTGGCCTTCGAGCCTTTTCCGCGGCTGGTCGGCGGAGAACCCGGACCGGAAGCCGGGAAGTGGATCGCCCAGGCGCTGAAGCCTGCCTGGAACCGGGAAGCGTTGGCGCAGCATATATTCCGCATAACACCTCAGAGCATTGGCCTGACAGATTTATCGGGTTTGCCTTTTGTATCCGATGGAATTAACGTTCAGGAATTGGAGTTAGACGCTTCCACTTTGTTTTATTTGGTCAATTCGGACGAGAAAAGCTATGGTGAAGTGAAAGTCCGCATTTATCGTACTGGTAAATTATCTTTGGTCGATCTGGAAAGCGGGGAGGTTCGGCCTGTTAGCTGGGAGGTCATGGACGGCGGCGTGCAGGTGACCTTGCCGCTGCACGCGGCTGGATCGCTGGTGATCAAGCTGGACCCGGCAAAGAAGCAGCAGCTTCGGGTGCCCGTGAAGACGGCGGGAGAAGCGGTGGAAGAGGCAATTATCCGGCTAAACGAGCCGTGGAAGATCACCGCAGCGGGCATGAACTGTCTGACGCTGGACACATGCCGTTTTCGGGTCGAAAACGGGGATTGGTCCGATCCGGTGCCGATGTTTCATGTTCAGGATCATGTACTTCAAATCGGGCGTTCCGTTCAGGTTGACCTGGAATTCGAATTCTTTAGTCAGGTAAGCCCAACGGGAGATCAGCCCTTGTATCTTGCCATAGAAAATCCCCAACAGTTTCAGATGACGATCAACGGTCAACCGCTTGAACCTGCAGCTGCAGGCTGGTGGATGGATACCTCCTTTAAAAAGGTGGATATCCGGGGCCTGACGGTACAGGGGATCAACCGAATCGGTCTGAGAACAACCTTCCTTCATTCCGCTGAGGTAAGCAGGGCGTTGGAGCGTGCAGAACAATTCGAAACCGAAGGCAACAAGCTCACGCTGGAGACGGAGCTCGAGAGCATCTATTTGCTGGGGGATTTTTCGGTTCAATCCGCATCACCGTGGACGTTCGGCGAACGCCGTGCCGTTTTAAACGAGGGGCCATTTTTCTTGGCCGAACAGCCCGTTCAGATTTATGCCGATGACCTGACCAGGCAGGGATTTCCTTTTTTCGCAGGCACCGTCACGCTGGGGCAGACCGTCGTTTTGCCGCAAAGCGATTGGATTCGGGCCCTTTGGCAGTTCCGGCAACCACCGGATGCCATTGTCAGCCGTCTGAGCATCAACGGGAAGGAGATCCGCGCTTTCGTGTGGGAGCCATACGAGGCCGATATTACACCGTACTTGCAGCCAGGAGAGAATCGGATCGAATTGGAGCTTACGGGCAGCTGCCGGAATGTGCTGGGTCCTCATCACCATATCAAAGGCGAGGTGTATAAGGTAGGACCGGACAGCTTTAAAAATACACCGGGATGGACAGACAAGGATCTCGATCCCAGCACCTCGATTTATGCGCAGCGATATGCTTTTGTCAGGTTTGGGCTATCGGATGTTCCGCAGATTGTGCTGGAAACGCTGAGGGCTTTATAAACAGGCAAACAGAAGCACTCAAACCGCAAACAGATGTGTCCATCATATGGAAAGGGTTCACGGACAAATGAAGGAGGCGAATTTCGGTGGCCAAGATTAAGAAATGGTTTTACGCTTTATCGGTGCTCACGTTGGTTGTTTCGTTATGGATGACGGGGACGAATGTCCGGGCGGAAAAAAATATGGAGAGGGTTAAAACTGGCGTAACGGCGCCAGCGACGATCTATAAATATACGCCCTCTGAGCGATATGCCGCATCGGTCAACTATACGCTTAAAGCCAACGGCGTGGAGATTCCCGTGGTCAAGGGGTACGGAGATTATGACTATGCCCATTTCTCCATGTCCAAAGGTCCGGTTACGTATGAGCTTACGATTCTGAATACGGACAAGGTGCATGAATACTCGATCAGTCCGAAGAAACTCGGCATTGCGGCGGATAAAGTTGTCGGAACAACGATGACCTTCACAGCACAAACCGACGAGTATCTAATCGTTATGATGAACAATCGGGCTACCCGGATGGTCATCGCGGCCGATCCGGCGGAAACCGATGTTCCTAACAAGGAAGGGAAGGGGATCTTCAATATCTCAAAGGCTCCATACGGAGTGGTTACCGACGGACAGATCACGGGAGTTGCGGATAGAACGGCTGCTATTCAGCAGGCCATCGACGATGCAAGCGCGTATGGGACCTGTCAAGGGGGCGGCGCACAGGGTATTGTTTACATTCCCGCCGGTACGTATTATATAGGCAATCTTACACTGAAGAGCAACACGGCACTATACATGGAACCAGGCGCAACGTTCGTCGGTACGGGCAGGACGGCAGATTATGTCGAGCACTGGTTTAAAGATTCGATGGGCCGGCCCGCAACCTGGTGGATTTCAACAGCCTTCCATTCGACCAACATCCGGATTTACGGCCGGGGTACGATCGACGGCAACGGGCAGGCTCTCCATGACGATAAGAGCACAAACGGCACCGGAATGATCAATAACCTGGTCGTTCCGATCGCAACGTCCCACTTTTCGATGGACGGGGTACTCATTCGGGAGTCGTCCGCCTGGGCGGTGGTACCGGTTCGTTCCAACGATCTGACTTTTACCAATTTAAAAATGTTCAACAGCCTGAATATGGGAGAAAACGACGGTATTGACGTGACGGAGTCGCAAAACGTCGTGGTCCGCCATTCCATCGGCATCTCGTTGGATGACCCTTACTCCACGAAAGCGTGGGCGGAGAATACTGATATTGCATCGGGAAAGGTGCCTTGGCCGGGCCAACCCGAACCCGTTGAGAATGTCTTAATCGAGGATGCCGTGGCTTGGACGAAATGCTACGGATTCAAGATCGGCCAGGGCGTTCTTCAGGACCAGCGGAACATCACTTTCCGGGACGGTGTCGTCTATAAAGCGGCCGTGGGTTTTGCCATTCACCATAAATACGGTACGGGAATGGTCGAGAACGTCAAGTTTGAACGGATGGACGTCGAGGATATCAGCGGCAAAAATGAGGATAATAGCGCATGGATGACGATGTTTACTGTTAACGGAGGGAATCTTGGCGTGGGGCCGATCAGCGGCGTCACTGTCAAGGACATTACGGTCCGTGACGCGGGCGAAAGCTTCGCCAAAATCAACGGGCAGGATGGAGCCATGATTACCGGCCTGCTGTTCGATAACGTGTATATGCCGGGAAGCGGCACGCCCGCCGCCACGCTTCAAGAAATGAACTTTCTGAGCAAAGATTATTATAGCGATGTGACGATTTTGCCGGTACAGCATGAGGAGCCGCTCCCCCGGACGAATCTGGCCCTGGGCCGGCCCGCTGTCGGATCGTCGAACGATGGAACGGTGGACACGGCCCCTTACGCTACCGACGGAAACATGACCACTCGGTTTGGAACCAAACGCGGGGTGGACCCGGGCTGGATCTACGTAGACTTGGGAGCGCGCAAAGCGATCAATGAAGTGAGGCTGTATTGGGAAGCGGCCTATGGAAAGAGCTATAAAATCCAAGTGGCCGACGATCCGTCCTCCGAAGCGAATTGGAGAGATGTATACTCCACGACCGAAGGAAAGGGAGGTCTTGAAACCATCCCCTTCGCGGAAACAAACGCGCGATACGTCAGGATGTATGGCATCGCCAGGGCAACACAATACGGTTATTCCATTTGGGAATTTGAAGTATACGGGCCATAACTAAACTGGTTTAGCTCATATCCTGCATTGACAATTTCCTCCCCGGGGTTATAATCAAATTTGTTAATGGCTTATAGAAAATGTTAATGGATGCATGTCCGATTCGCATCATTTTGCTGTATGGCAGCACTATGCTGCTGTGAAGCGGCTAAGGACATGATCCCTCGCTACAATATAACCAGGGAGGAAAGCGGATGATTTGGTTGTTGCTGGCAGCCGTTATCGTCATTGGAGTATGGCTGCTCCGGAATATCCTGCCTGTCCATGGTCTTACGCCCATCCGTCCCGACGATTTGAAGGTCATCGCCAGGGATCAGGAAGACATCAAAATGCTGGACGTGAGAGATCCGGTGGATTATTTGCGGGAGCATGAGAATGGCACGGTCAATATTTCGCTCGGCCGGCTGCCGTATCTTTGGAAAAAGGAACTGTCCACCTCCGAGCCGGTTGTGATTCTGGGCGGCAGCAGTCGGCAGAGCAAACAGGCGGCCCGATTCTTGAAACGGGTCGGCTTCCGTCAGCTGTATATCATCAAGGATGATCCGGGACGGAAGAACCGCCAGGGCCAGACGGGGACGGCGGTATGCTGCTCCGATTGCTGCCGCTGATAGGAAATAAGCAATAAACGCAGGCATACGTTAGAATTTCGGCCGGCAAGCCCTCAAAGACAGTGCGTCTTTGAGGGCTTTTTTTGTTTAGAGATATCCGGTTGAATAAACATGGTGGCAAAAAGGGCTTACGTTTCCGATCGGAAAGTCGCTCCCAACGGATCTCCCAGACCGAAGTAGTGACGGAAATTGTAAATGAGCGGATTCCAGCGCCGCGGGTCGATATGATGTTCTCCAATAAGGATGTCGCTATGGGCATGGACCCGGACGGCACGGGTTTCCACGATCGCGAAGAACGGATCGTATTCCGGCACCGTCATCCGCTGAACCTGTGCTTCAATCTGGATCGGGCATTCGGATATGCGCGATGGCTGCACGGCCTCGGAATCGATGGGGGGTGAAGCCGCCTGCGGCGAACTTATTCTTTTCGTGCGTGAACCCCAAGGCTTCTTTGAACTCAGGGACAACGGTCTTCCCAGTATAGGGGGCGATTCGCTCCACGTTCTCCCACAGTGGGGCGGAAGGAAGATTGATGACGCACTCTGGGTGAAGGGTCAAATTGTCATAGGCTTTGCTGCTCGTTGAAATGCCGAGGATGATGTTGTCCCCCAGCGCAAAGGAAGAAGAGATCGGGCTGATATTGGATGTGTGGTCTTCGTTACGCGTGGTGATCAGAATGACAGGCATGCCATAATATAAAATCTTCGGTGTGATGGCACGGGTTTGCGGTTCTGCTGCGGTCATTTGGCAAACGCCTCCTTGTTGAGATGTACTTGAACATTGTAACCGGTTCATATTACAATGTTCATCGAAATGTGGAATGCAAAGGAGGGGGCAGGATGAAGGCAGGACCGATTGCGGCTCATCCCGCGGCCATGATCAGCGATCCTTCGCGTGCGGCAATGCTGACCGCCATGATGGACGGAAGGTTCCATCCGGCGAGCGAGCTTGCCTATATGGCGGGGATCACGCCGCAGACGGCGAGTTACCATCTGGCCAAGCTGGAAGAAGCGGGGATGGTCGCCATGCACAAGCAGGGAAGGCACCGGTATTACGGCTTGAAAAGCCATGACGTGGCTGCCGTCGTAGAGACGCTGCTATTGCTTGCGCCGCCGGTTGAGATCAAGTCGCTGAGGCAATCCGAGGAAAACCGCCACCTGCGGCGGGCGAGAACCTGTTACGATCATGTCGCCGGAGACCTGGGCATCCGCCTGAGGGACGCGATGATCGAGGGCGGCGTCATCCGCGAGGAAGCAGACGCCTTTGCGATTACCGGGGAAGGGGCCGCCTTCTTCGAACATCTGGGCATCGACGTGGGAGCGGTCCGGAAAAAGCGGCGCAGCTTCTGCAGCAAATGCTTGGATTGGAGCGAGCGGACGCCGCATTTGGCCGGCTCGCTGGGCAGCGCTTTGCTTGAGCGGCTGCTCGAGCTGCAATGGCTGCGGCGCATGGAAGGGACGCGCGCGCTGCGCATTACCGATGAGGGGGTCCGCGGACTGCGGGAGACTTTTCATATCGAGATCCCTTGATCCTGAATTTCAAACGATCCGTGTGTTGCGGCTCAGTAACGAGCCGCCGCTGCCGGGTCGTTTTTTTTCGTGCTCGGCTCGATGCCGCTGCAAGCTTGTAGACCTTGTAGACACCGGTTTCGATCCTGGCTTGATGACCTTCCTGACGTTTTTTTCGGAGACCGACGAATTTTCATATCCTGCTGCAACCAGTAAAAACGGCAGTGCGACCACGAATAACGGCGATTGTGAAGGGAGCATGGCCTGGTTACAATTCAGTTCATGACGAACGCCAATATCAACAATCAGAGAGGGTGGCAGCGATGAAGCAGGTGAAGGACGAGGTCATCAAGAATTCAGGGAGGTATAAGGAGGACTCCGGGCTTACGCGGGAAAGGTGCCTGGAGGCTATGGAATTTATTCGGCGGCAGGTGGACCGGAATCTCCAGACATTTCAAGACACGTTTCCGTCGGAGGCCAGCACGAATCTGGTATACCGGCAGACCGGAAACACGGAGTGGACGCCGGCATTCTGGACCGGGATGCTGTGGCTCGCTTACGAAACGACCGGCGATGCCAAATACCGCGCCGCCGCGGAAGGCCAGCTGGACAGCTACCGCAGGAGAGTGGAGGAACGGCGCTATACGGACACACATGATTTAGGATTCCTCTATACGCTGTCCTGCGTCGCATCCTACAAGCTGACCGGCAACGAGGATGCCAAGACGCTCGCCGTACAGGCAGCCGATCTGCTGATGGAGCGTTACTGGGACAAGGCGGGGATCATCCAGGCTTGGGGGAACCTGCAGGATCCGAGGCAGCAGGGGAGGATCATCATTGACTGCCTGATGAATCTGCCGCTGCTGTACTGGGCATCGGACGTGACCGGTAACCCCAAATATAAGGCTGCGGCCGAGTCTCACGCCCGGAAATCGGCGGAACACCTCATTCGGGAGGACGCGTCCAGTTATCATACCTTTTATATGGATATCGCCACGGGACTGCCGAAGTACGGCTCCACCGCGCAGGGGCATGCGGACGATTCGTGCTGGTCGCGCGGACAGGCGTGGGGGATCTACGGCTTTCCGCTCTCCTATCGCTATACCGGCGATCACAGGTATCTGCAGCTGACGGCCAGGCTGGCGAATTACTTCCTGAACCGGCTTCCGCAGGACGAGGTGTGCTACTGGGATCTTGTATTTACGGAAGGGGATGAGGAGCGGGACAGCTCCGCGGCGGCCATTGCGGTCTGCGGTCTGATTGAGACGGCGGCGCATCTGCCGCTGACCGATCCGCTGAAACGGCTGTACGAAAATGCCGCACTGCGGATTTTGAAATTCCTGGTCGATCATTATATGACTTGGCACGAGCCGGAGTCGAACGGCATTCTGCTGCATGCCGTATACAGCAAGCCGGGCGGAAACGGCGTCGACGAGTGCTGCATCTGGGGCGATTATTACATGTACGAGGCGCTGGTTCGCGTAACCCGGGACTGGAAGCCGTATTGGTAGAAGGGGGCAACACGTATGGGAGAGCAAGAAGTGCACAAGAGAAGCGATCCGGCCACGGCATGGTGGACGGATGCGAGGTTTGGCATGTTCATCCACTGGGGACTGTACGCAGCGCTGGCCAAGGGCGAATGGGTCATGTACGCCGACAAGATCCCCGTCCGCGAGTACGAGAAACTGGCCGGGGATTTTAATCCGCAGCAGTTTGACGCGGCAACCTGGGCACAGCTGGCCAAAGACGCAGGGATGAAATATATCGTCATCACGGCCAAGCATCATGACGGGTTTGCGATGTTCCATTCCAAGGCCGATCCCTTCAACATCGTGGACGCGACACCGTTTGGGCGCGATCCGATGAAGGAGCTTGCCGAGGCTTGCCGCGCGGCGGGAATCGTACTCTGCTTTTACTATTCGCATGTGATTGACTGGCACCATCCCCATTCGCTGCACAAAGAGCATAACAACACCTGGGATTACCATCTGGCGGAGAAGCACTTTCCCGAATACTGGGAAGGCAAGGCGAAGCCGCAGCTGAAGGAGCTGCTTACTTCTTACGGGCCGGTCGGCCTGCTCTGGTTTGATACGGCAGGCGGGTTATCGGAAGCGGACAGCCGCGATATGGTGGCCTTTGTGAAAGGACTGCAGCCGGACTGCCTTATTAATTCCAGGGTGTCGCACTTTATCGGCATGGGCGATTATGTCTCCAAGGGCGATAACGAGATCGGGATGAGCGGTGAAGACCAGCGGCCGTGGGAAACGCCGATGACTCTGAACCAGTCATGGGGCTACACGGACCGGGACCAGGTTTGGAAGACGGCGGAGGCGGTGATCAAGAAGCTGGTAAACGTCATCGGCAAGGGCGGCAACCTGCTCTTGAATGTCGGTCCAACGCCGGAAGGAACGATTCCGGAGCTGTCCGCGGAGCGACTGCGGGAGGTCGGAGAATGGACGCGGCGGAACAGCGACGCCGTTTACGGCACCGAAGGCAGTCCGTTTCCGGCCGAGCTGGAATTTGGAGCGGTGACAACCCGCCCGGGACGAGTGTATGTGCACGTTCATAACGACAAATGGCCTGCGGGCGGCTTGGTGATGCACGGTATCCGCGGCGAGGTATCGCGTATATACTGCCTGGCCGATCCGGAGAAAAAAGAACTGGCGTTTAGGCAATCGGTTGACGAGGGGCTCGATTTGCATGTGCTCAAAGTGGAGCTTCCAACCGAACCGGCTGACGAGCATGTGACGGTTATTGCCCTGGAAATGGCCGGAGAGCCTGATTTCGACCGGACGTTAACGCAGCTTGACGGCGGCCGGCTGCAGCTGGATGTCCCCCAAGCCAGCGTAACCCTTGTCAGTGAGGAAGACGAGGCAGAGGGGATTCCGGCGCTGCGGCAGGCGGAGTGGACCTTCAAGCTCGTTCAGCCGGGCACCTATGAACTGATGCTGATCAGCTTCAAGCGGCACGATCAGGATTGGCCCGGGCTGTATCCGGAACCGGTCGTCTTGGAGACGGATGGAAGCTGCCTGGTTACCGATCCGGCGGAAGACGGGGAGGATCCGGATTCTCCATCATGCCAGCATCCCTACATCCCGATACAGTCCCGATTGGGACAAGTGACGTGGCTGGAACCGGGAATCCATAGGCTGACGCTCCGTTCTTCCAAACTGAAGGACCCGTCTCCTAAATTCACGGAAATCTGGCATGCCGACGCGGTAAAGCTGCGTGCCCTAAGGCTTGTGCGGGTCCAGGATTAGCCGCCAGGATGAAGAAAAGTTAAGGCAGCATTAAAAAGATCAGTCCGTCATCTTACGAAAATACTGCGCTCCTTTCAAAGCGGCAGTATCGCAGGAACAGGCAGGTTCCCTATACTTTGGGTACCGGCAGCTTCACATTAAATCAGAGTCCGGTCAACTGGATTGATTTCAAAAAGGAGGCGCTTACATGAGAAAAAAAGCAGCTAAAAAATGGGGCACTGCGGTGCTTGCAGCCGCCCTGGTTCTGTCGCTTGCGGCCTGCGGCGGCACCTCGGGAAACGATCAGGCGAAAGGGGAGGCATCCACTAGCGGAAAAACAGCCGAACCGGAAAAATTAACCCACCTGACCTATTGGGTCAGCATGCACCCCGCTGCAGCCGCCCAAATGAAAACGTACGCGGAAATGGGCATGTATAAGGAACTGGAACGGATCACTGGCGTGAAAGTGGACTTCCAGCATCCGCCGACCGACTCCACTCAGGCTCAGGAGCAGTTCAACCTCATGATGGTCTCCGAGAAACTGCCGGATGTGATCGAAACTTCATGGATCGGGTATCCGGGGGGACCGGAGAAAGCGATCCAGGACAACAAAATTATTAAGCTGAACGATTTGATCGACCAATATGCACCGAATTTGAAAAAACTGCTGGATGAGCATCCCGACTGGAAAAAGCAGGTGACCACCGACGACGGAAGCCTCTATATGTTCCCGTTCTTCCGCGGCGGCGATAAGGTCCGTGTCTTCTACGGCCCGTCGATCCGCAAGGATTGGCTCGATAAGCTGGGCCTTCAGATGCCGACGACGATCGACGAATGGCATGAAGTGCTCAAGGCGATTAAGGAGAAGGATCCGAACGGCAACGGGAAAGCCGACGAAATTCCGCTGTATTTTACGAAGGACGATATCGGCACGGATGCGCCTTTCCTTGGCGCATGGGGCATCAACTACGGCTTCTACCAGATCGACAACAGCGTCAAATACGGACCGATCCAGCCGGAGTACAAGGAATTCCTGGCCACGATGAACCAATGGTATAAGGAAGGGCTGCTCGACAAGGATTTCGCCGCTCCGAACGACAAGCTGTTCGATGCCAAAATGACCGGCAACCAGCTGGGCGCCGCTCCAACGTATAATGGCGGCGGCATCGGCAAGTACGCCAACCTGATGAAGGATAAGGATCCGAAATTCAACCTGATGGCCGCTCCGTATCCGGTACTGAACAAAGGCGATAAGCCGATTTGGGGACAAAAGGATTTCGCCACGAACGGCATCGGCGCCGCCATCTCGACCAGCAATACGAACCCGACCGAAACGGTCAAGTGGCTGGACTATGCCTACGGAGAACAGGGCAATCTCCTGTTCAATTACGGCAAAGAAGGAGAAGCGTATACGATGAAGGACGGCAAGCCGGTCTTCCTGCCAGAGGTGCTGAACCCGCCTAGCGGCGTCAGTCTCCAGCAATCCTTTGCAAAGCATAACCGTTCGACGTGGAGCGCTCCGTTCGTGCTGAGCGATGAATTCCAGATGCAGTATTTGGCCCTCCCGAACCAGAAGGATGCCTTGACCGTATGGTCCCAGCCGACCGGGGAACGCAAAATGCCGCTCGTGACGCCGACCAAGGACGAGAGCTCCCAATTCGCTTCGATCATGACGGACATCAACACGTACAAGGACGAGATGTTCCTCAAATTCATCATGGGCGCGGAGCCGATCGACAACTTCGATAAGTACGTGAAGAAAATCGAGGCGATGGGCATTAACGACGCGATCAAAATCCAGCAGTCCGCCCTTGACCGGTTCAATAAGCGTTAATCCAAAAGCATAAGGCGGCGAAGATGCCGGGCAGAGGATGTCCGCTTCCCGGCTCGCCCCTTGTTCCAACACCACATTCCGCAGGAAAGGCAGGGGGTTACATGTGGCAGGTAACCGATAAGAAACTGATGAAGAAGCGCCCGCTGCGCAGCCGGACCGATCTAACCACGGGGCAAACCATCCGTAAGGATCTCCGCCGCAACTGGATCATTTATCTCATGGCGCTCCCCGTCATTGCGTATTACTTGATCTTTCATTACGGACCGATGTACGGTCTCCTGATCGCCTTTAAGGATTACTCGCCGGCACAAGGGATCTGGGGAAGCCCATGGGTCGGCTTCAAGCATTTTGACAGCTTTTTTAACGGCATTTATTTCTGGAGGCTTATCCGCAATACGGTCCTGATTAATTTCTATGATCTGCTATTTGGTTTTCCGGCGGCGATCCTGCTGGCGCTGCTCCTGAACGAGATCCGCAAAATGGCGTTCAAGCGATTCGTGCAGACGATCTCCTATTTGCCGCATTTCATTTCGATCGTCGTGGTCGCGGGGATGATGTTTGACTTTCTAAGCCGTGACGGATTGATCAATCAGCTGTTGGGGTTCATCGGCGTCGATCCGATCGATTTTCTGAAGGAGGCCGGCTGGTTCCGTTTCATCTTCGTATCGTCCGGCATTTGGCAGGGCATCGGCTGGGGCTCCATCATCTATTTAGCGTCGATCGCCAATATCGATCCTACATTGTATGAGGCGGCCAAAATCGACGGTGCAAGCCGCTGGAGACAAACGTTTCATATTACCATTCCGGGCATTATGCCCACGATTGTCATCATGCTCATTCTGAACATGGGACACATGCTGTCTGTGGGCAGCGAGAAGGTGCTTCTTCTGTACAATCCGCTGACTTACGAAACGGCCGATGTTATTTCCACTTATGTATATCGAAAAGGGATTTTGGAGGCGAGCTACAGCTTTACCGCGGCGGTCGGCCTGTTCAATTCCGTCATCAGCCTGATTCTGATCGTGTCGGCGAATGCCATTAGCAAACGCGTGTCCGAAAACAAACTGTGGTAGGAGGAATCATCCGATGATTGCACAAACGAACGGCGAAAAGGTATTCGGCGTGATCAATACGCTGCTGATGCTGCTGCTCTGCTTCGTTACACTGTACCCGTTCCTATATGTATTATTCGCTTCCTTGAGCGACGCGGCGAGCTTTATACAGCACCGGGGCATCCTCCTGCGCCCGCTTGGATTTAACTTTGATGCTTACAAAGCCGTCTTCAAGAACCCGATGATCACAAGCGGGTACCGGAATACGCTGTTTTACGTGGCCGCAGGAACGGCCATTAACCTGTTTATGACGGCTCTGGGGGCTTATGTGCTGTCGCGCCGGAACCTGTATTTTAAAAACCTGATGATGTTTGCGATCGTCCTGACGATGGTGTTCAGCGGCGGACTGATTCCGACGTACATCCTCGTCGGCAAGCTCGGCATGATGAATACGCCCTGGGCGCTGCTGATTCCGGGAGCGATCTCCACGTTTAACCTGATCATTATGCGGACGGCGTTCCAGGGCGTACCCGTGTCGCTCGAAGAATCGGCCAAAATCGACGGAGCCGGCGAGATGACCATTCTGTTCCGAATCGTTATTCCGCTCTCGATGCCGGTCATCGCGGTCATGATTCTTTGGTATGCGGTTGGGCACTGGAACTCGTATTTTCCGGCGCTGGTGTATTTGCGTGACCGGACGATGTACCCGCTGCAGCTCGTTTTGCGCGAAATCCTCATCGCCAATTCCACCGATTCCATGTCCACCGGCGTGGCTGCGGACGACAAGTATGCGATCGGCGAAACGATCAAATACGCCACCATCATCGTCTCGACCCTGCCGATTATCTGCCTGTATCCATTCCTGCAGAAGTATTTCGTCAAAGGGGTGCTGATCGGCGCCATCAAGGAATAAAAAACTGCCCGGAGCCCTGTCCCTTGCATTATAATGAACATACAAGTTTCATTGATGCGCATGTCGGTCGATACATGAACAAGGTAGGGGGAATGCTTGGTGAAACGGCTGCTTCGTCCGCTTGGAATCGGTCATCTGCGAAGCGTGTGGATGACGATGCTGATTTCCAATCTGGTTCTGCTGCTCATCCCGGTCTCTATGGGAGCCTTCTTGTACACCAAAGTCGAAGCAAGTTTGGAAAGCGGTGCCAACCGTTCCAATCAAGCGATGCTGGAGCAGCTCAAGCTGTCCCTGGACAGCAAATTAAGCGAAGTGGAAAAGCTGGCCCAACAGATCATTTTCGATCCGAAGCTGGAGTACCTGCTCAAACTGGACCAGAATGCAGGCGGTCCCGACCGGTACCAGTTCATCGAATTTATGAGGAACACGATGTCAAGACAGGGGAGCCTGACGAACTTTATCCTGGATTACTATGTCTATTTCCGCAACAGCGATCTGGTGCTGAGGCCCGGGCTTCTCACCGATTCGCACAAATTTTACGATATGTATTACAGCTATCAGGGCATGAGCTACGACCGCTGGCGGGAAAGCATGCTCACAAGCTTCCATACGATGGATTACCTTCCATCAGCCACGCTGCTGCGGACCGCCGAGTATGATCCGATGCAGAGCATCGAGAAAACGCCGCTGAACGTCATCACCTTCGCCCAGTCGCTTCCCGGGCGGGACCGGCGCGATATTACGGGGACCTTCGTCATTCTGATCGACGAGAGTCAGATTAAGGAAATGTTTGCCCAGATTGAATCCGCGAGTGACAGCTCGATCTACATCGTGAATTCGGACGGCCGTACAATCATGGCGACGGACCGCCAGCCGCTGCCGGGCGAATTATTGTCCCGGATCAACGGGACCGGCGGGTTGTTCAACCAAACGATTAATGGCGATCAGAAAATGGTATCGTACACCTCATCCGAAAAAGAAGGATGGAAATACGTTCTCGTTACGCCCAAAAGCGTCTTCATGCAGCAGATCATTCTAATCAAGCAGTGGGCGCTGATCCTGTTCGCCCTTTGTCTGGCCGTAGGACTGACCGCAGCCTTCATCTTCGCTTACCGAAATTACAGTCCGCTGCGTAAAACGGTCAATGCCATTCTCAGGGGCAATGAATGGAGCGGAAGGCCGCAGGTCAACGAATACGAGCTGATTTTGCAGTCCATTGAAGGCTCCCTGCATACCGAAAAAAATTTACGCAGCCTGCTCGCCCAGCAGACGCCCGTCATCCGCTCCAACTTTCTGCTGCGCCTGCTCCGTGGGCAGATGGATGTCGACGCGTCCCGGGAAGGCGGCCAGTCGCTGCGGTTTATGGATATCACGTTCGTCAGTGACGATTTCTCGGTCATGGTCGTGCAATTGGACAGCATCGCAAGGTTCAACGCAGAGCCGAGCGAGGAGCAGTGGGCGCTTGCCCGTTTTATCGTATCCAATATCGGCACGGATCTGATCGAGTATCCGCACAAGGCGTTTGCCGTTGAGCTGGACCGGGACCGGGTGGCGATCGTGTGCAACTTTGCCGCGGAACAGGCCGAGGGCGGCGAGAGGGTGACCCGTGAGCTGGCCACAGCGCTCAAAGGCATGATCGAGGAACGCTTCAAGATCGATGTTACCGTGGCGGTGGGCCTGCCTCACAGCGGTGCGAAGAGCATCAGCGAGAGCTATGCGGAAGCGGCGTCTGCCCTAGAATTCCGGATTGTTAAGGGCGGCGGGACGATCATTTATTTTCAGGATATTACGGATGTGCACTCCCATTATTACTACCCGGTCGATATTGAGGTACAGCTGATTAATTTCGTTAGGAGCGGCGACGCCGACCACGCCCTACAGCTGCTGGACACGATTTACGCGATGAATTTCGAATCGGGCAGCATTACGCCGGAATACGGGAAATGCCTGTTCTTTAACATCACCAGTACATATCTAAAAATTATGAACGCCACGGGCGTGGACCAGAATGACATTCTCGGACCCGATATCGATCTGGTGAAGGACATCTTCTCATATGAAACGGCCGAAGGAATGCACAAACGGATGAAGCGGCTGTATGAAATTTTGGCGGAGAGCATGGTTGCGGACAAGAGCGGCCACAGCGCCCAGCTTCTGCAGGACATGGATCAGTTCGTGGATGAGCACTTCACCGATTCGAACATGGGGCTTGGCATGGTGGCGGATCACTTCGATATGACGCCGCAGTACGTCTCAACCTTTTACAAAAAACAGAGCGGGATCAATCTCAGCGACCATATCGCCAAGAAACGGATTGAGCTTGCCAAACGCCATATGGCTGACAAGGAATTCACAAACGCACAAATCGCGCAATTGGTTGGATATACGAGCGACGTTGTCTTTATCCGGGCTTTTAAAAAGATCGAGGGCGTCACGCCGGGGAAATACCGGGAGCTGATGATGTCGTGCGTCTCGGATGAGACCGGGTGAGCTGCAAGAAAAGGCAGGGGAACAGCCTCTGCCTTTTTTTCGTTTGTTCCATCATTGGTGGAAAAGCCCGGAAAAGCTGGTTGACATTCTTCTCCATCCCTGAATATAATGTCCTTAACAAGTTTATATATGAATATATGCTCATATTATATTCGTGATTGGATCGGAGGCATTTTGATGACTGAAGCCGTCTCTAAGGTGAAGCGCGAGCTGCTGCTTGAAGGCTTGGATTGTGCAAACTGTGCCATGAAGATCGAGGATGGAGTCCGGAAGATGGACGGGGTTTCTTCCTGCTCAGTAAATTTCGTCAAGCAGACGCTGACTTTTGAATCCTCAGAAGATCAGGACCAATTGATACCGGAGATTACGAAGAAAATCAAAAAATTAGAACCGCATGTCAGTGTGCGCGAGTTGGTTCCGAAAGCGGGAGGAACTCATCCGCAAAGGTCCCGCGGCCATCATCATGAAGGGCACGCGCATGATCACGGTCATTCCCACGAAGGTCATGACCACGGAGCGGGCGGTCATTCACATGATCATGCCCACGGCCATGATCACGGTCATTCGCATGATCACGGCAGTTCCGGCATCCGGGTCATGTCGATCCGCCTGGCTGCAGGGGCGGTGATCACGGCAGCCGCGATGCTGCTGCCGGTCACGGGGTGGGCCGAGCTCGCCATGTTTCTGGCGGCCTATCTCATTACCGGAGGAGACATCGTTCTGCAGGCGCTCCGCAACATCCTTAGGGGCCAGGTGTTTGACGAGTACTTCCTGATGTCGGTTGCGACGATTGGGGCGTTCTGCGTAGGACAGTATCCCGAAGGGGTTGCCGTCATGCTCTTCTACCAGATCGGCGAAATGTTCCAGGGCATCGCGGTTAACCGTTCGCGCAAATCCATCAGTGCCATGATGGATCTCCGGCCGGAGTATGCGAACCTGAAGACAGGGGACGGAACGAAACAGGTGACGCCCGAGGAAGTTCAGGTCGGCGATTTGATCATCGTCAAACCGGGAGAGAAGATCCCGCTCGACGGCAAAGTGACCGAGGGCCGGTCGATGGCGGACACTTCGGCGCTGACCGGCGAGTCCGTACCACGTGAGCTGGAAGCGGGCGATGAGGTGCTGAGCGGATTCATCAATAAAAACGGCGTCCTTACCATCAAGGTGACCAAGATTTACGGGGAGTCCACTGCGGCCAAAATTTTGGACCTCGTCCAAAATGCCAGCAGCAACAAGGCCCCTACCGAGAACTTCATCACGAAATTCGCCCGTTTGTATACGCCGGTCGTCGTTATCGTCGCCCTGCTTCTTGCGCTCATACCCCCGCTCGTGGTGAGCGGCGCGACGTTCTCTGACTGGATCTACCGGGCGCTGATCTTTCTCGTCATTTCGTGTCCCTGCGCGTTGGTCGTATCGATTCCGCTCGGATTTTTCGGAGGGATCGGCGCCGCTTCCAAAGCGGGCATCCTGGTCAAAGGGAGCAATTACCTGGAAGCCTTGAATGATGTGAAATACGTTGTGTTCGATAAGACCGGCACGCTGACCAAGGGCACGTTCCGGGTGACCGAAACCCGTCCGGCCCACGACGGAATCAGCCCTGAACAGCTGCTGGAATATGCAGCCTTCGCCGAACTTCATTCGAGCCATCCCATTGCCGAATCGATCAGGGAAGCCTACGGGAAAGAAATAGATGCATCACGCTTACAGGACTACAATGAAGCTGCGGGACACGGCGTTCACGTGAAATTGGACGGCGTGGAAGTATTGGCCGGCAACGCAAAGCTGCTCAAGGAGGAAGGCATTGCGGCTCAGCAGCCGGATGCGCCGGGCACCGTCGTGTATGTGGCCGTAGACGGAGAATACGCCGGTTATCTGCTCATCTCGGACGAGGTGAAGGAAGATGCTGCTCAAGCGGTCGGCGCGCTTCAACAGCGGGGCAAACAGACGGTTATGCTGACAGGCGATGCACGCCCGGTGGCGGAGAAGGTCGGGAAGCTGCTTGGCGTTAACGAGGTGCATGCCGAGCTTCTTCCACAGGATAAGGTAGAGCATATGGAACAGCTGAGCCGGCTGAAGCAGCCTAAGGAAAAAATCGCTTTTGTCGGGGACGGCATGAACGATACGCCGGTGCTGGCGAGAGCCGACGTGGGGATCGCGATGGGCGGCCTGGGATCGGACGCAGCCATTGAAGCGGCGGATATCGTCATCATGACCGATGAGCCGTCCAAGATCGTCACCGCGCTTGGCATTGCGGGGCGTACGCGCCAAATCGTATGGCAGAACATCGTTTTTGCGCTGGCAGTCAAAGGGATCTTCCTGCTGCTTGGAGCCTTTGGCATCGCAACGATGTGGGAAGCCGTCTTCTCCGATGTCGGCGTCACTCTGCTGGCCGTCTTAAATGCGATGCGGGTGCTGAAGCTGAAATAATGAAACGATTCCAAAACTGTGGTGTACAAAATAACGGGCGGTCCGCTGTATGCGGTGCCGCCCGCTGCCGTTTGGGAAGCTCCTGCTAGTCCCCCGATATTCTTGTCACTTCTCCATAACGCTGCAGCCTACGCTCCACCTGTTTGGAGACCGCTTCCAGAGAACGTGGAATGTAGATATTTGAACCGCCGTTTCGCTGTTCTAACGCCTGAAGGGTTTCCCTTGGAATGAAAAACCGCTTGACGAAAAGGAGGGAGCCCTCTTTTTCCTGCAAAAGGTGGAGCAAAGAGGAGGAGAATGGCTTTTGATCCAAGGGGAGCATGATTATGGCTCGGTTATGTTTGCCGGACAGCTGTGCCGTACAAGCATCCACCGCTCCCGCCAGAGCTTCGGGCGCCGCAGCCTGAATTCGCTCGGTGCGAAGGCCCAGCCTGCGGAGCTGATCGATAACCCGCTGATGTATGTCGCCCGCTGCAATCACCTGCACTCCGCTTTGCGAAACAAGACCGGAAGGACGAAGCCGGACAAGCTCGATTAGGGTGGCCTCCGGTGTTACATATCTGCCTGTAAACAGCATGGTTCCGTTCTTTGAGGAAAGCAGGAGACGGCTTGCCGCAAGTGCGCCTGGTTTATCCTGGGGATCGGCTAGAATGACGACGTCCGGGCTGTTATTCTTGCTTCCGTCCGGCCAGTGGGTCCTGGAAAACTGCACCGCGGCTTGTACGGGATCCTTTGCCAGCAGCATTGCCGATAAAAGGGACGGATCCAAGGAAGGGTCCCGCCCGGTTTGGCCGGCGCTCCCGTCAACAACCTTAGGTTGTTGAATAGAATCATGGCCGAAGAACGTATCGGCACGTTCTGCATCAGCCACTCCTGCAGGCCATACAAAGCTCCATCCGGCATGAAAGGTTACCGAGAGAAAGAGAAATACTGATATCAGGCTTCTGTTCGTTCTGTTCATAAGGAGCTGCCTCCTGATCAATGGATTACTTGTTATCAGCATTGACCTTTATTGGAGCCGGCAACCCTTGGTTTCTTCTCAGGAAAAAATGAGGGGGCGTCGGATGGTTCGGTTGGCCGCGAAAGCAAAAAAAGAAAAGACCCTTCCGCCAAAGGCAGAGGGTCTTGGGTTAGAAATATTTATCCATGCTGGGTATGCTGCAGCGTCTGCAGGAAAATCTGTTCGATGTGCGTATCGTCAAGCGAGTAATAGGCCGTTTTGCCTTCCTTGCGGCGTTTGACGATCCGCAAATTGCGCAAATACCTCAGCTGGTGGGACACCGCGGATTGGCCCATGCCGAGCAGGGTGGTCAGGTCATGCACGCACAGCTCTCTTTGCAGCAGCGCGTCGATCAGCTTGACCCGCGTGGGATCACTAAAGGCTTTAAACCAATCGGCTACCTGCGAGGCAGCTTGATCATCGATCAGCGCTTCTTTGATTTTGCCCAATTCATTGTCTGAGCCCGTGCAGGTTGCGTCGCATTCCTGGGACGGATGGATGGACTGTTCCATGGCAATCACCTTTCTGTGAAAATCCGGAATAAAGGTTAGATACCTGTATTATATCAAAACGGCACCTTAAACGGAATAATTACTGTTAAGAAAATGTCCATGCTCCGCCGGCACTCGGGTCTGACATGATCAGGCACCGTGACCGGCTGCGAAGCCATCCGAATTTATATATCCGGCAAGCGGCATGGTATACTATGTAAAATGGACAACAATCAAAGGGGAGATACATGATGATGGGCAGTAAGGCAAGGCTGTCTGTGCTCGGAATCGTCCTGGGCGGGCTGCTGGTATCCGGCTGCTCGGATAAGGGCGGCCCGGATTCGGCGGAGCAGACGATGCAGCACGATCACGGCGCACACCAGCAGATGGCCGCAAACGGCGATCTGCAGGAGACGACCGGCGGGAAGGAGCAGCTTCCTTCGTTTCTGCAGCCGGCGAACGATACTGTCAGAACGGCCTATATGGCGGCAGCCGGGGTAAAGGAAGTGCTCAGCCAAATTCCATGTTACTGCGGATGCGGGGAAAGTGCAGGCCACAAAAGCAATTTGAACTGCTTTATTAAAGAAGTCAACCCGGACGGAAGTGTGGTATGGGACGATCACGGCACCCGCTGCGGCGTGTGCGTCGAGACGGCGCTTACTGCAGCTTCGCTGGTCAAAGAGGGCAAAAGCGTGAAAGAGATCCGCGCCATCATCGACCAGACGTATTCCAACGGGAAATACGCGGCGCCGACGCCAACGCCGGAAGTATAGCGGGGATAGGAATCTGGATTCAGGCAGCGCCGGATCTGGACCATGGTACCGAAATACGGGCAACATTTGTGCTGAATGCCGAATGGGAGCCCGAACGTGCCTAGTTATAATCGCCATCCGTTGACTGGCGCGCGAGTGAGCATGACAAAAAACAGTCCCGGCCAAGATATTGGTCGGGACTGTTTTTTAATGAGGCTACTGTGATGCATCCGTAGAACTGCGGACATTACTTGCTTCCCGCTGCATTTCCGGCGTCCAGGACCAGTCGCTGATCTGCGCGGCATCCGTCACGTGATGCACTTTGCTGGCACCGATGATGGCGGCTGTGACCGCGGGCTGATTAAGCACCCACGACAGTGCGTATTGGGAAAGGCTGACTTCGTATTGACCGGCAAGCACCGCGTATTTTTTGACAAGCTCATAATTCCGCTCGGTAAAATACTGCTGCAGCGGCTTCTCCCCGCTGGCGGCGCGGCTCTCCGGCGGGGCATCCCCTGGCGCTTTGTACTTGCCGGAGAGCATCCCGCGGGCCATCGGACTGTATACCATTACGCCGACGTCCTCCGAGGCGCAGAACGGAAGAAGCTCCTGTTCGATTTCCCGGGAGAGCAGGTTGTACTGCGGCTGCACGGAAATGAACTTTTCGAGGTTCATCCGCTCGCTGATCGCATGCGCTTTGGCAATCTGCCAGGCGGCATAGTTGGAGCAGCCGATATACCTTACTTTTCCCTGGCGAACAAGGTCGTCCAGAGCCCGCAGCGTTTCTTCCAGCGGCGTGTGCGGGTCGAAAATATGTACCTGGTACAGGTCTATATAATCCGTCTGAAGGCGCTGCAGCGACTTATCGACTTCGCGCAAAATATGGGTCCGCGACAGGCCGCTGTCATTTTTCCCGAACCCCGACCGGATGCCCACTTTCGTCGCCAGAACGACCTGATCCCGTCTGCCCTTCAGGGCACGGCCGATAATGTCCTCGCTTTCGCCTGTTCCGTGCGGAACGTCGGCATCCTGCCCTTTGCCGTAATAGTTGGCGGTGTCGATAAAATTGATTCCCTGGTCGATCGCGTGATCCAGGATCTGCACTGACGCTTCCTCATCGATCCATCTTCCAAAAGCCATCGTGCCCAGGCAAAGATTAGATACTTCCAAGCCTGTGCCGCCCAATTTGCGGTACTTCATGACATGTCAGCCTCCCATCTTGATTTGGTATCAGGGATTATAATAGCACAGCAGGACAGGGTCAACGCAAGGCGATAAAGGAATCCGATTGTAAGCGGAAACAAAATGCTTGAAATTGCTATGTGGCTGCGGTACGTTTGTAACGAAAGGGGTGTGAAACCATGGAAAATACAAGCCTGCAATTACCAAGAAGCAAACCGGAAGCGCTGGGCATTCCCGGGGCGGCCATCCTTGATTTTCTGGACGAGGTACAGGCCAATGGCATTGAGCTGCACAGCTTTATGCTGCTTCGCCGCGGACAGGTGGCTGCAGAAGGCTGGTGGGGGCCATATGCCCCGGAGCTGCCGCACATGCTGTTTTCGCTAAGCAAGAGCTTTACTTCCACAGCCATCGGTCTCGCGGTGCACGAGGGTCTGCTGTCTTTGGAAGACAAGGTCGTTACGTTCTTCCCGGACGACCTGCCGGAGGAAGTCAGCCCGAATTTGGGCGCGATGAACATCCGGCATTTGCTGATGATGGGCACAGGAAACGACCAGGATACGATGGGGGCCATTGATCGCTGCACCGAAGGGAATTGGGCTAAGGCGTTCCTGGCGGCACCGGTGGAGCATACGCCCGGCACCCATTTTGTGTACAATACCGGGGCCACCTACATGCTGTCGGCCATTCTGCAATCCGTGACCGGGCAGACGCTGCTTCAATTTTTGCAGAAGCGGTTGTTTGAGCCCCTGGGCATTCACAACCCCACCTGGGATTCCTGTCCGCGGGGAATCAATACTGGAGGTTTCGGACTGAGCATCACGACGGAAGACATCGCCAAGTTCGGCCAGCTGTTTTTGCAGCGAGGGGCATGGAACGGCAGCCAGCTGATTCCGGAAGCGTGGGTAGAGGAGGCGACCTCGAAACAGATCTCCAACGGAGACGGCGGGGAAAGCGACTGGGCGCAGGGATACGGCTACCAATTCTGGAGATGCCGGCACGGCGCCTACCGCGGAGACGGAGCCTTCGGCCAGTTCTGCATCGTCATGCCGGAGCAGGAGGCGGTGCTTGCCGCCACGAGCGGAACGAACCAGATGCAGGAAGTGATGAACGCCGTCTGGGAGCGTCTGCTGCCAGCGATGGCCGGAGAGGAGCTCCCGCTGGACGAAGAAACGCAGGACCGATTGCAGGAACGGATCCGCGGCCTGCAGCTTGCTCCGCTCGCGTACAGTATTCAACCGGAATTAGAATCCGCCGTCAGCGGCAAAAACTATGTGCTGGACGACAACGACATGAACTGGAGCCGGATTTCGGTCCGTTTCGAGGCCGATCAGGCGGTGGTTGACCTGTATGAGACCGGCGGGAAGCACTTTGCATTGCCTTTGGGACGCGGGAAATGGCTGGAAGGCACGTCCGATCTGATCATGCCCCGCGAGACCGCAACGGTGTCAAGCTTTACGTGGAAGTCCCCGGATACGCTGGAGCTGAGCATCCGCTTCATTGAGACGCCGTTTCATATTACGACGGACATCCGGTTTGAAACGGAAGACGCCGTCGTGCTGGATCACCGGATCAATGTATCCTTTGGTCCCAATGAGGCTCCGCCCATTACCGGGAGAGCTTGAAGACCGCATTGAATCGTTCAAATCATACGCCTATGAACACGTATTGAAATCAGGCATGCTCCTCTTCGCAGGGCATGCCTTTTTGCTGTGGCGCGATCCGGTAAGCGGCCGGGGGAATGCCGGCGGCAGCCGAGAACATCCTGGTAAAATAGTGGACGGAGCCGAATCCTGTTAGGTCGGCGATTTCCTTGACGGAGTGGTCCGTCTCGCGCAGAAGGTACGCCGCAAGCCGGATCCTTTCCTGGCGGACGTATGCCGTGAAGGTCATTTTGAGCTCCTTCTGGAACAAACGGGCCAGATGTCTTCCCGATATATGAAAATACCGCGCCACATCTTCCAGCTTTAGCGGCGACTCCAGGTTATCACGGATGAATTGGAGCGCCTGCCTCAGAGAAGCGGAGCGGGGGGGAGGCAGCGTCGGCTTGTGCTGCTGGCGGTCCGGCGTAAAGGTTTGCGGCAGCGCAGCCACAAGCGCAAGTACCAGCCGGTCCAGCGGAAACCGGGCGGTATCCAGTTCGGCGGCCGCTTGCATAATCGCTTTCCAGAGCAGGACGGCCGGACTGTCTTCAGCCCCATGAAGAATATAGCAGTCCGACTGCGCCAATCGCGCAAATTGACCGTTCCAGGGCGCTGAGGTGCGCCCGGCATCCACATCGAAGGCGAGCCATATGAGCTGCATCCCTGTGCTTTCAATACGGTGCATGCGGTAGGGATTGGAAATGAACAGCGTTCCTTTTGCTAACGGATGGATCCGGCCTTCATCAACATACCTTCCTTCACCGCCCGCCACATAACACATTTCAAAAAAAGAATGCTTATGCTCTAAGTTGCTCCGGTGCTCCGCAAGGGCTCCCCAATAATGTATGCGGATGCATAAATCCTCTTCGGTTAGCTCTCCGACGGTTGAATGCAGTTTAGACAGGGCGGCTCCCCAGACGAGATGATCCATTTCAAGTCCTCCTCATCCATTCGTGTCCGAATCCGACAAAAACAGGTTCCAATCCGGCAAAGACGTCAGGTGTCAGTTATCCCTATAATGAAGGCGTATTCACGATTTGTCATTCAAATGTTACGGGAGGGAACGGGAAGATGATTAGCAGAGAAGACGTCGAATTTTATAACGAAAACGGTTATTTGCTCGTCCGCGGCGTGTTCAGCACAGAGGAAGTCAAGGATATGCAGTATGCGGTGGAGCGTACGATTGCCAAGGCGGCTGCGGCCAAGCAGGACGCCAACCATACTTGGCAGGGGGATTACATTCCCCAGGACGAATTGAAGAAGCTGGTGCTCAAAGGCTTTCACGATCTGCAGTTTCACGACGCATGCTTCACCCGAGCCGTAGCACATCCGCGTATGACGGGCGTTCTGACGCAGCTGATCGGTCCTAACGTCCAGCTCCATCATACCAAAATGCTGGTTAAGCCGCCGGAGCAGGGCGCCGCTTTTCCGATGCACCAGGACTATCCGTATTTCCCTCATGATCGCCATACGATGCTTGCCGCCAGCGTTCATCTCGACGATGCGGATATGGAAAACGGCTGCCTGTGCGTCGTTCCCGGATCCCATAAGCAGGGACCGCTTCCCCATGTAGGCAGGTACTACCTCGATCACCGCGATTACCCGGTGAGCATGGGCACACCATGCCCGGCAAGCGCAGGCGATGTGCTGTTCTTCAACTACCTGACGATTCACGGGTCCGATCGCAACAAGAGCAGCCGGCCGCGCAGAAACGTCCTGTTTCAATACCGCGATCCTGCCGATCCGCCTAGCCGGGAGACTCATATCGATTGGGGCATGGGCATGATGGTCGCGGGGGAGGACCCGCAGTACCGTCAATATCATGCCAAGCTGGAGCTGAATGTGTAAGCTCACTCCGATTTCGAAAAGGCATGGACTCAAATAAAGGCTGCCGCATTGCGGCCGTCTTTTTTTGCGTTATTGCGACAATTTTGCAAAACCCCGCTATACAAAATACGCTATTCAATATAACATATATAATATATCAAATTAAGGAATCAGACGAATAGACCATTTTTTTAGTCAGGATGAATGTTGCGAACCCATGTTCCAGCCGATAATATATATAACAAAATCTCAAATTAAAGTATGGTGATCCTGTTGAATGTTACCGCACGGACCCCGCTGTATCAAAAAATACAGCAGTACATCCGGGAACTGATCGAGTCGGAAGGCCTGAAGTCCGGTGATCGCATCCCTACGGAGAAGGAACTCATGGAACGCTTTGATGTAAGCAAAATTACGGTTGTGAAAGCGCTGACCGGCCTCGCGAACGAAAACGTCATCAGCCGGGTTCCCGGAAAGGGCAGCTTTGTCAGCGAGCCGGCGGCCGCGGAAGAAGCTGAGGTACCGCGTCCCGTCTTTGGCCGGGCTCCGGAAGAGGTGAAGCCGAAAACGGGGCTCATCGGGCTCGTGATGCCTTCGATTTACGATTATTTTGCCGTCCGGCTGATCGACGGTGTCCGCAGAGGCCTCAGCAGCAAAGGATACCGGACCATGATTCTGCTGTCCGAGGGGGATTTGGAGCACGAAAAGGAAGCGATCAAAACCTTGAAACAGATCGGTGCGGAAGGAATTTTGGTGTTCCCGGTGGACGAGGAGCATTACAACGACGAAATTTTGAACCTGAAGTTTTCCGGCTTTCCTTTCGTTTTGATCGACCGGTTTCTGCCGGGTGTCGAAACCAATTACATCGCGGCTGACGGGCGGCTGGGGACGCGGCTTGCCGTAGAGCACTTGTGGGAGCTGGGCCACCGTGAAATCGCCATTTGCTCCGATTCTCCGCTGCAGACCGTCACCGTCCAGGAGCGCATCGAAGGCTACATGGACGCCTTGAAGGACAAGGGCGCGCTGATCAACCCGGCCCATATCATTACCGGCTTCCGGATTCATGCTTCAGATGAGCCGGAGAAGCACCCGCTGTACCGGTATATCCGCAGCGGTCTGGCGACCGCCTATATCACGCTGAACGGCAAGCTTGGCGTGCAGATCCAGCAGATGTCGAAGAGAAACGGGCTGTCCATCCCGGACGACCTCTCGATCGTCAGCTTCGACGACCCGACCTCCGTCGTGGAAGAGCTCAGCGTTTTTACGCATATCAAGCAGTTTGAATATGAAATGGGCTTACGCGCGGCGGAAACGCTGGTAGACATCATTGGGGAGGGGGCGGACCGGAGCGGCGGGTACACGAAGACGCTGCTCGTTCCCGAGCTGGTCGTCGGACAGACGACCGGCCCCGTAAAACCGCGTTAATTTTCCATCGGAAGAAGCGCTGCAGTATAGAAAAAAGACCTTTTCACTTCGAAAAGGTCTTTTTTATTTTTATTAACATATTGAATATGTTAAATATTTATATTATATTATGGTTAATCCAAGAGCTTCCATGAATCGACATCGTTTCAAGGGAGGTCAAGTAGATAAGAGAACAGCTGAATACATTGTGTAATCGCTTACATTTAGTTGAGGGGAGGAAGACTGAGAAACAAGCGCTTTGCCGAAACCTGGAACGTCCAAACTATCCGAAAACAGAGGTGGAGCTTATGAGTTCGTCAACACTGTGGAAGCGGATCTGGAAGCATAAGTTGTTTTACTTGTTCATGCTTCCGGGGATCATCTGGTTTTTTCTGTTCTCCTACGTTCCGCTTTACGGGATTCAGGTCGCCTTCCGCGACTATACGTTCGTGGGCGGTTTTACCGGCAGCCCATGGGCGGGATTGAAATACTTCAAGCAGTTTTTCGATTATTACCAATCGACAGACATTATCCGCAACACCATCATCATCAGCCTGATGAAACTGATCATCGGATTTCCGATGCCCATCATCCTTGCGATCCTCCTCAATGAAATCCGAAATCTGAAATTCAAGAAGACCGTTCAAACTTTATCCTATTTGCCTTATTTCATTTCCTGGATCGTTGTCGTCACCTTGATGCAGCGCCTCTTTGCTACCTATGGCGGGCCGGTGAACGACCTGCTGTCGTCGATGGGCGTAGAGCCGATCCAATTTCTGTACAACACTTCGTGGTTCTATGAAGTCATTATCGGCTCGGATGTCTGGAAGAACATCGGCTGGAACTCGATCATCTACATGGCGGCCATTGCGGGTATTGACCAGCAGCTGTATGAAGCAGCGAAAATCGACGGCGCCGGCCGTTTCCGCCTGATTTGGCACGTTACCCTGCCGGGCATCCGCAACGTTGCGGTCATTTTGTTTATTCTGGCGACGGGAAGCCTGATGAGCGCGGGCTTCGAACAGCTTCTGCTTCTGAACGGTCCATCCACCGCAGCCATTGGCAGCGTGCTCGACGTCCATGTCATCACTCAGGGCATTCAGCAGGGCCGGTTGAGCTATGCGGCGGCTGTCGGCTTGTTCCAGAGCCTGATTGCGCTGGTCCTGATCGTCACCGTCAACAGAATTGCGCGGAAGGTCAGCGACGTATCACTGTTCTAAGGAGGGAACATACGTGGAGAAACGGTCGTTTTCCTGGTTTACTGTATTGAATTATTTCCTGCTTACGCTGTTCGCCTTTTCCATGATTTATCCGTTCATATACGTGCTTGTGTATTCGCTTAATGACGGTAAAGATTCCATGATGGGGGCTCTGTATTTCTTTCCGCGGAAGTTCACGCTGGACAATTACGCCCAGGTGTTCGATAATCCGCAGATTTGGCAGGCTTATAAAATCACGATTTTACGGACGCTGCTCGGCACGGTGCTTAGCGTGCTGCTCAGTACGCTGATGGCCTATGCCTTGGCCAAAAAAACGCTGCCCGGGCGTACGTTTTTCACCTTTTACATTTTTCTGCCCACGATTTTCAGCGCAGGCTTTATCCCGTATTTCATTACGCTGCAGAAGCTTCACCTGATCAACAACTTCTGGGTGTATGTCATCCCGTTCCTGTTCAATTTTATGCATATCGTCATCATTCGGACGTTTATACAAGGTATCCCAGAAGAGCTCGAAGAAGCCGCCCGGATTGACGGCTTGGGCGATTTCCAAATCTTCATGCGCATCATACTGCCGCTGTCCGGTCCAGTACTGGCGACCATTTCGCTGTTCGTCGGCGTGATGCACTGGAACGACTGGTTCACCGGCACCTATTACGTGTCAAACAAAAGCCTCATCCCGGTGCAGACCCTGCTTCAGCAAATGCTGACAGAAGCAGAAGCGCTGTCGTCCTCGATGCAGCGGGCTGCGCAGCAGGGTGGACAAACCGTCAATGTCAACGCGGCGGGGGCTACGCCGGAATCGCTCCGGATGGCACTGCTCGTCATTACCGTGTTTCCGATCCTGTGTATCTATCCGTTCCTGCAACGCTATTTTGTCAAGGGAACGATGATCGGATCCGTCAAAGGGTAAGGATAGACGTCCTGCATGCGGGACTATATCATATACATTCATTCAAATTGGGAGGGTTCATATGAGAAAAAAGCGGTTTAAAATGGCAGCTTCTCTGATGGCGTTTACCCTGATATCCGGCATGCTGTACGGCTGCAGCAGCAGCGGCAGCGGCGACAGTGCGGATGGGGGAGACAAAGGCGCGGACTCCAAGACGGTTACGCTCACGGTGCTGAATAACTGGAACGGTTCCTCAGGCTCCGATTCGGAAACGAACCCTGTACTCAAAGCGATCGAGGAGAAAACCGGTATCAAGGTAAAAATCGACTACACGAAAGGCAGCGAGGCCGAGAAAGTCAACACGATTTTTGCAACGCAGGACCTGCCGGACATTTATACCGGCCCTGCCTGGGGCGGCGAGCTGGACGGTATCATCAAGGCAGCTAAAGAAGGCCAGCTCGTGGATTTAACGGATAAAATCGACCAGTATCCGAACCTGGCCAAGGCGATCGCCAAGGAAAACGTGCCGCCGGCGCTTTACGAAAAAGCGATTGGCGGAATTGACGGCAAGAAGTACATGATGTACCAGAACCAGCCGGCAACCGACAAGGACGTCAACGACTGGCTATACGGATTTTACGTGCGGAAGGACATTGCCGATAAGATCGGAGTCGATCCGCAGTCCGTGAAGACCAAGGACGATTTCTACAATTTCCTGAAAAAGATCAAGGACGCCAATCTGAGCGAAAACGGCGCACCGGTCATTCCGCTCGGCGGCTTCCATGACGGATGGGCGGTAGGCATCGGGAATACAATGTTCTACGGGGCCGATTACCAAGACAAAGGCGACGGTACGCTGGAGCATGTGTTCTTTACGAAAGCTTACGAGGATTACACGCTGTATTACCGCAAGCTGATTTCCGAAGGACTGCTGGATCCGGATGCTTTTACGCAGACCGACCCGATCGCGAACGAGAAAATCAAGCAGGGGCGCATCGCGGTACTGTCAGCCCATTATCCAGCAATCTTGGACGCTTCCAAGGAATATGTGAAAGCGCATCCGGGCAGCGATTACGTCCCTGTCGGACCTCTTGAGCGGGCAGGGGCAGAACCGAACCGTCCGGTCGACCTGAACATTCAAGGAAATAACGTTACCGTCATCACGAAAAAAGCCAAAAACGTCGACGCCGCGCTGAAGCTGCTCGATTTCCTCGCTTCCGACGAAGGCTTCATGCTGGTGCATTACGGCATTCAGGGGACGCATTGGGATATGGCTGATGGCAAACCGGCCGCCAAGCAGGAATGGTTCGACAAGTTTACGGCGGACACGACGGGCAAAGCCAAGAAGAACGAAGGCATCAGCATCGGTCTGGAAAATATGACCGGCATGGACCGTATTAATTCGGTCGGCGGCGGAGACATTTGGGCAGACCAGGAACGCCTGAAAGCGATGGACAACGCGCGTAAAATTTTGCGTCCGAACGGCATCAGCGTCATTTCCGCCTTCAATCCGGGAGATGTGATCACCAAGTCGCCGCAATGGGAAACGCTTAAGCCGTCCATGGACCAAATCAACGACGTATGGAAGCAGGCGATCTTCGCCAAGTCGGACGATGCGGCCCTCAAGGTGATCAACGACCTTCGCGAGCAAATCAAGAACACCGGTTACGATGACGCCATGAAGTTTGTAAACGAAGAACTGAAAGGGAAAGAAGTCGTCAAATTGTCGATGCCTAACTAAAGGAGGGTTTACCCTTGAGCAGCCGATTGGGAAGCAAAGGGCCGGAGTGGACGGGATTTCAGGAATCCCGTCCTTACGGGCCGAAGTATGATCTCCGCACGGATTTCGTCATGGTCTACGGCATATCAGATGATTTGCCGGAGCGCATTCAGGGCTGGAAGCAGGCAGGATACACGATTCATCTGATGACCGGCGTATCTTGGGGGGAGTACCAGGATTATTTGTACGGCCGCTTCGACGGGCGCAATCACTGGGATGAAGCCCAGGTCAACCGGGCGGGTGATCAGGTAAGCCACGGCAAGGACGTCCCGTACATGGTGCCGACCGTCTCGTTCGCCGAGTATTTGGCGACCCACATCAAGCGGGCGATCGACAGCGGCGTCGAGGCCATCCATATGGAGGAACCGGAATTCTGGGCGGCTTCGGGTTACTCCGAAGCCTTCAAGCGGGAGTGGCGGAACTATTACGGCGAGGATTGGATTCCTCCTCACTCGTCGCCTGACGCCCAATACCGCGCATCCAAGCTGAAAGCGTATGTGTACTACCGGACGCTGGACCGGATCTGCAGCCAGATGAAGGAGTATGCGCTTGTTCACTATGGCCGCACAGTCCGCTTCTATGTCCCGACGCACAGCCTGATCAACTACACCCAGTGGCGGATCATCAGCCCGGAAGCGCTGCTTGTGAACATGCCGGCCTGCGACGGCTTCATCGCCCAGATCTGGACGGGAACCGCTCGGACTGCAAACGTCTATAAGGGTATCCGCAAGGAGCGCACCTTTGAAACGGCATTCCTGGAGTATGGCGTCATGCAGGAGCTGACCCGCGGCACGGGCCGCGAAATGTGGTTCCTTCACGACCCGATCGAGGATAATCCGCGCTATACGTGGAAGGATTACGCGTACAATTACCGCTCGACGGTCGTGGCCTCGCTGCTGCATCCGGGCGTTTCCCAATACGAGGTATGTCCTTGGCCTTGGCGGGTGTTCGAACGGGGGTACCCGAAGGAGGACGGCAGCGGCAAGGAAATCATTCCGGCAGGCTACAAAACGTCCCTGCTCACCGTCATGAACGTGCTGCGTGACATTCACCGGTATGACGGGGATGTGCAGGAAGGCAAGGCGACGACCGGCGTCGGTGTTCTCCTGGCGAACTCTGCGATGTATCAGCGGGGGGACGTCGATCCGGAAGAAGACGGACGCAAGCAGGAGTTTAAGTACGATGGCACCTCCGGCACGGAAGAGCTGAGCGAAGCGCAGCAGGAGCTGCTGGATTGGTCCGCCTTTTACGGGATGGCGCTGCCCCTCGTCAAAGCAGGCATTCCGTTGCGGCCGGTCCAGCTGGACAATATCCTGACCTTTCCCGGATATTTGGCGGATTACCGCGTGCTGCTGCTGAGCTACGAGCTGATGAAGCCGGAGCATCCCGGTATTCACCAGGTTCTCGGGCAGTGGGTCCGCGAGGGAGGCGTATTGATTTATTACGGCGATGGGAGCGATCCATTCCACAACGTGCAGGAATGGTGGAACCGTGACGCCGGCCGCGCCTATGACCGGCCGGAAGAGCATCTGTTCGAGTCGATGGGGCTGGGGCGTAACCCGGGCGAAGGAGAGCACCGGGTCGGCGATGGGGCCGTGCTGTACTACCGGCAGCATCCTGCGGAATTGTCCCGCTCGGATGCAGGCGCCGAGCAGGTGCGGAGCAGCGTGCGTCAGGCGCTTCAGTTCCGCGGGGAGCAGGACGCGTACCTTGAGAGCGGCCTGCTTCACATCCGGCGCGGTCCGTATGTGATCGCGCATGCGCTCGACGAGCGCGATGCCGCGGAGCCGGCGGCACAGCTCGAAGGGGCGTTCGTCGATCTCTTTAATCCGGAGCTGCCCGTGCTGAGCCGCGTGGAACTTCAGCCCGGTGATGACCGCCTTCTGTATGATCTGGACCATCCGGCGGCACAGTTGCAGGACCAGCCGGTCATTCTTGTCAGCGCATCCCGAATTCGCGAGGAGCAGTACCTCGAAGGCAAGCTGACATTCGTCTCCGAGTCCCCTTCCGAAATGACGGTCAGCACGCGTATTCGCGTTCCGGCTGAACCGTCGGCAGTGACGGCAGGGGGACAGCCGGCAGCCTGTGCCTATGATCCCGGTTCAAAAACGGTCTTGATCCGATACCCCGGCGTAACGGAAGGGATTGAGATCGCGGTGAATTGGGCGGAATAAGCTTATCTGCATGAGATTTTGATGAAAACCGGTGGAACCCCTTGGTTCCGCCGGTTTTTTGGCCCTATTGCTGTCTAGGTCATCACCTCTGGAGTTCTGGTATCGAGGCAACCGCTTGCGTCGGCCCTTCAAAATCGATCAAAAATTTTTATCAGGGTGTTCTCAGCTTGTCCCGGCTTGTCCATCGGTTTGAAGACATCCTCTAATTTGTGTTAGAATAATCATATATGAATTTTTCACAAGAGGGGGGATAGGATGGCAGCATGGATGAATAGACTTCGGATGATGTTCATTGTCGTTCTGGGTGTCATTCAGATGGCAACCTTTCCCGTTTCCCTGGAAGAAGAAGTGTTTACCTCCCCTGCAAGTTCGACGGAAACCGAGACGGTGTACAGCCGGATCGATCCTCCAAGCAAACCGCTGGTACGGAAAACGCCAACCCTCATGCAGAGACTGATCATGCTGGCGTCAGCGCTTCCTCTCTGTTTTGTGCTGCCGCTGCTGCTTGTGCTGCGTATTCCGAAACCGCGGCTACCCTTTGTTCCGTGTGTTTTCCTCCGTAAAAAATATTTACTGCTGCTTCCGATAAAATTTACCTCGAGTTATGTGGCTTAATCTCCTTCCTGAATAGACGGTTCCTTATTGGCATGCGCCGGGGCATTCTCGCACCTGGACTGTAAAAAAGCCGATAGCGGGACGGTTCATTTCGTGTACCCAAAAATCGATGAAAGACCGCAGGATGGCTTGGCCTGTGATAGCTGCTGTTCGCTGCGTATGGCAATGCCGTTGTGTTGGCTGACGTGTGAAGAATTTCGTTAATGGTATTTTTGTCACGATTTATCGTTGAATCGTTCGTTTTTTCTGCAACGGCTGGATTTAGCATGAAAGTAAATCGGTTAGGCATGTTTCGTTGTTTTTTTTGTGGATCAGCCAGGCTTTTTGGGCTTTGATGCAGTGCTGGATTGGCTGCGGATTGCAATGGCTTTGATGGCAAATTGTATACCTTTGTTACGGAAGCATTTAGTCTGAGTGTGTTTTGTTGCGGTTGCCTTGCGCTTTTTCAAAAAAACGTGGCATTCTGCCACTTGCATCAACCCAATAATATGTGAAATGTTTCTCAAATATAAACATGTAATTACAGGAGGCTATTCTCATGGATATTCGTGAGTCTGTATTGCCCGGAATCGGGATGAAATATGTAATGGATACCGCCAGCGGCGACCGGATGGTCGTGGTCATTCATGATGACGGCCGGCGTGAGCTGTACCATTTTTCGTACGAGGATTTGGACCAAAGCATCTCGATGGTGACCCTGGAAGATCCGGAGGCGCGGCAGCTGGCCGCTCTTGTCGGCGGTATGACGTACAAACCGAAGCAGCTCGAACGGGTTGAAATGGCGTTTGACGAGCTGACGATCGAGTGGTACCGGATCGAGCCGCATTATGGATGCACGGGAAAAACGATCGGTGAGCTGAATATCCGGCAAAATGCCGGTGTTTCGGTAATCGCGCTGCTGGATAAACGTAACGGCAAACAAGTGAATCCCGGACCGGAAGCCGTGCTGAACGCGGAGGCGACGGTCGTCGCCATCGGAGAACGGGAGCAGCAAAAGCGGTTCAAACAAATTCTAATGAACGGAAGCGGGTGAAAGGATGGAGCATTTGGTATTTGAAATTGGTTTAGCGCTAGTCCTCATTGCACTGGGGGGACTGATCTCGGCAAAGCTGCGGTTTTCGGTAATCCCGTTCTATATTCTGATCGGCATGGCGGTAGGTCCGCATGCGATGGAGCTGTGGCATTTCGATTTCCGGTTTATCGACAGTGCGCCGTTTATCGATTTTATGGGACGGATTGGCGTTTTGTTCCTGCTGTTCTACCTCGGGCTCGAATTTTCCGTCGGCCGGCTGATCAAGTCGGGACGGTCGATCGCCGTAGGCGGTTCAATATATATCGGCATTAATTTTACGCTTGGACTGATGCTCGGATTTTTCAGCGGGTTTCCGCTCGCCGAGACGCTGATTATCGCGGGAATTACGACGATTTCGTCCAGCGCGATCGTAGCGAAGGTGCTGGTGGACCTGAAACGGACCGCCAATGCAGAAACCGAAATGATTCTCGGCATTATCATGTTCGAGGACGTCTTTCTCGCCGTGTATATCTCGATTCTGTCCGGGTTTGTGCTCAGCGACTCCAGCTCGATCGGCGGCGTGCTGCTGTCGGCACTCGTGTCGCTCGGGTTTATGCTCGCCGTCATTATTCTCGGACGTAAAGCAGTGCCTTATCTGAACAAATGGCTGCGGATCCGTTCCAATGAGCTGTTTGCCCTGGTCATTTTCGGCGCGCTGTTTCTGGTTGCCGGCTTTTCCGAAACGATCCACGTGGCCGAGGCGATCGGGGCGCTGCTGGTCGGGCTGGTGCTGGCCGAAACGGAACACGCCAAGCGGATCGAGCATTTGATCATGCCGTTCCGGGATTTTTTCGGGGCGATCTTTTTCTTCAGCTTCGGCCTGTCCATTGATCCGATGTCCTTGGGCGGAAGTGCCATATGGCTTGCGCTGGCAGCGGTCATTGTGACGCTGATCGGGAACTTTAGTGCAGGCATGCTGGCCGGGCGAACGGCTTCGCTGTCTCCCAAAGCATCGGCCAACATCGGGCTGACGATCGTTTCGCGGGGCGAATTTTCGATCATTATGGCGAACCTGGGCAAAGACGGCGGCCTGATGGAAATCCTCCAGCCGTTCTCGGCGATCTACGTGCTGATCCTGGCCATCCTGGGTCCGCTGCTGACCAAGCAGTCGAAATCGATTTTTACCTTCTTGAACCGCTGGTTCAAATTTAAGGACCGAAAACCGGGGATTCAGAAGGAAGAGGCGCTGTAAAAAGCCGAAAGAATGCCGCAAGGCTAGTTCCATTGTTCGCGATGGTGAAGTGGCTGGATAAGACTAACGAATGTTTGGGTAAATGCGATCCCATCCAATGGACTTCCATTTCAGTTTAGGGAGGGAAGGTTATGCATGATCCGATCAAGCAGGCCGTATGGTCATGAGAAAAACATTTGGAGCTTCCGGCAGAAACAGCAAGCATGCCATTTTCAAATCGGTGATCGGCGGCATCGCCGCCTCGGTCGGCGTGGAGCTGTTTCTGCATCCGCACGATCTGATCGCCGGCGGCGTCACCGGGATTTCCGGCCTGGTGTCGTTTCACACCGATAATCATTTCGGGATGCTGCTGGTGCTGTTCAATTTGCCGCTGCTGTTCTTTTATTCACTTCTGGGCCGAAAAAAAATATTGCTCCAGGTGCTCCCGGGGCTGCTTGCATTTGCCGGGTCGGCGTTCCTGCTGGCGCCGCTGCCAGCCGTCAGCGGCGAGCCGGTCATTGCCGCGCTGGCAGGCGGCCTGTGCCTTGGCTTCGGCGGCGGGCTGGCCGTCAAATCAGGCGGCCTGCTGGACGCGCTCGGCCTTGAAAAAACCGACCGCATCCGATTCGGCCGGGATTCAGGGGGCACCCGCCCGGCCATCTCCGTGGAGCGGCTGCTATTGCTCTGCCACGCCCTGGTGCTGGTCACCGCCGGCGCGGCTTTGGGGTGGGAGCGGACGCTGTACTCCGCGTTCGCCTGCCTGGCGGCGTATGAAACCGCCGGGGTCGTCATATTTGGGTTTCGCCGATTGGCCGGCGTGACGACGGCGAATCCCCGGCAGGTGGAAGCCGAAATGAAAAGCCGGCTGCGGCTTGAAGGACTCGCGTGGAATGATGTCGGAATCGGCCATGACCGTCATCGTGAGATTGATAGTGACAGCGACTGTGCACGGGTTCCAGCTCAGACGAGATTGATGTACAGTGTGCATCTGCTGGATGTTCCGCGCTTCAAGGCGGTAGTTCGCAAAGCCGATCCGCAGGCGGAGATCGTATGGGTGGAGCGGTCCGGAATGAAGCAGGAATAAGGCAGGAACGAAGCAGGAATAAAGCAGGCATGAAGCACGAATGAAGAAAGTTTAAGTGGCAAGGGGCATAGTGCCTCGAAGTACCTGAAATTTACTCTTGTTTTGCAGCACAGAGCGCTACAAGCTAAATAGGAGTAGAAGTGCAGTTCATTTCCGGTGAAGCGGCCGCAAGCCAATGAATCGGAAATGAACTGCACTTTTTCAGTTGTTCGCCAATGCAGACTTTTTGACTGCAAATAATTGTTCTTTGCTGTTTTTTGCATCTATTGATGAATGGGGGGGAGCGGCGCTCCCCAAATAGCTGCTTCTTTCACAACTATACGGCACTGAGGACACCAAGCACACTGTGTTTATTTTTCTGCACCGCGCCTGCATTTTATGCCATCTGCAAAAAATATCCAGTCGAAAACTTTTGAAAGCGCTATTGTCAAACGCAAAGTGATGTGTTACTTTATGTGTGTAACCGGTTCCACATTTCGAGGTGATAATTTCAGATGGTAACGATTAAAGATGTAGCACGCCATGCAGGGGTTTCGGTTGCGACCGTATCCCGGTGCATTAATGAAACAGGATACGTACACGCCGATACCCGCAAGAAAGTGGAAGACGCGGTTCGGGCGTTGAATTATGCGCCAAACGAGGTTGCAAGATCATTATACAAACGCAAGTCGAGGCTGATCGGACTTTTGCTGCCTGACATTACGAACCCCTATTTCCCGCAGTTGGCGCGGGGCGTGGAGGACGGCATGCAGGCTAATGAATTCCGCATCATCTTCGGCAATAGTGACGAGAACGAGCAGAAGGAACAGGAGTACATCCAGACCTTCATTCAAAATAACGTGGTCGGCGTCATCTCTTCAACCAACCGTCCGGATTCGGATATATACGCCAAGCTGAGCATCCCGGTCGTGTTTCTGGACCGGACGTCCAGCGACAGCCCGTCGGTGTACTCGGACGGACGCAAAGGCGGACGGCTGGCCGCCCAGGAAATGATCGCCCGCGGCAGCAAGCGGATCACGGTTCTGCGCGGACCCGTACATATACGTCCCGCCCAGGACCGGTTCCAGGGCGCCGTCGAGGTACTGGAGGAAGCGGGGATCGACTACAACGTCATTCAGACATCGTCCTTTTCCTTTGCGGAAGCGGAAAGCTGGGCCAAAGAGCTGTTCGCCAAGCATCTCGACACCGACGGGGTCATCGCCAGTAACGATATCGTGGCGACCGCCGTTCTGCACGAGGCTCAGCGCCTTGGCAAGCGAGTGCCGGAGGATGTGCAGGTGATCGGTTTTGACGATATTCCGCTCAGCAGCCTGCTCTCCCCGTCGCTGTCCACGATCCGTCAGCCAGCTTACGACATGGGCAAGGAAGCGGCGCTGCTGCTGATCCGCCTGATCGAACAGGGTAAAGTGGATAATCGAAATATACAAATGCCCGTATCTTTTGTAGAGCGGGATACGACCAGAAAGGTGGATTAAGATGGCTAACATTTGCGTAATCGGAAGCAGCTCGATGGACCTGGTAGTGACATCGTCCAAACGTCCGGGAGCGGGAGAGACCGTTCTCGGAGAGAGCTTTAAAACCGTGCCCGGAGGCAAGGGAGCCAACCAGGCGGTGGCGGCCGCCCGCCTCGGAGCGAAAGTCAGCATGATCGGCAGGGTGGGAGACGACCACTTTGGCGAAGCCATTTTGAACAATTTTCGCGCCAATCAAGTTTCTGTAGACTATGTGGAACCGGTTACAGGTATGGAGAGCGGAACAGCTCACATCGTGCTTGCCGAAGGGGACAATAGCATCGTTGTCGTTAAAGCAGCCAATGACGAAGTCACACCGGCCTATATCGACAAGGCTGTACAAGCGATTACCGCAGCCGATATGGTACTGATCCAGCAGGAAATCCCCGAAGAAACGGTGGAGCACGTAAGCCGGATCTGTGCCGAGCACGGCGTTCCGCTGCTGCTGAATCCGGCGCCGGCGCGTCCGGTCAAGGACGAAGTGATCGAGAACGCGGCGTACATCACGCCGAATCAGCACGAAGCTGCGATTATGTTCGGCGAAGGCCAGGTATCCGAAGCGCTGCGCCGGTATCCGAACAAGCTGTTCATTACCGAAGGCAGCAGCGGTGTGCGTTATTTTGACGGACAGGAGGAGGTTGTGATTCCTTCTTATAAAGTCGAAGCCGTCGATACGACCGGCGCCGGAGACACCTTTAACGCGGCCTTTGCCGTGGCGTTGGCTGAAGGCAAGCCGATTGCGGACAGTGTCCGGTTCGCCAACCGTGCCGCTTCGCTGTCGGTCATGAAGTTCGGCGCGCAGGGCGGCATGCCGACGCGTCAAGAAGTGGAGGAGAACCTGTAATGAAAAAGCATGGGATGCTGAACAGTCACATTGCCAAAGTCCTCGCCGACCTCGGCCATACCGACACGATCGTCGTGGCCGATGTGGGCCTTCCCATCCCCGAAGGGATCACCAAAATCGACCTCGCCCTGAAGCTTGGGAATCCGAGCTTTGAGGAGGTCGTGAGTTCCATCGCGGAAGACATGGAAATCGAAAAGGTCATCGTCGCCGCGGAAATGAAAACGGATAACCCAGAAGCGCAAGCTTACATTGACCATACATTTGCGGATTGCCCGATTGAGGACGTGCCTCACGAACAGTTTAAAGCTTTGACCCGCACAGCCAAGGCGGTCATCCGGACCGGAGAAGCCAAGCCGTTCGCCAACTGCATTCTGCAATCCGGCGTCCATTTTGGATAAAGAGGAGGAACCCTTATGCACATACAAATGCAAGGCATTTATAAATCCTTTGGCACCAACCACGTGCTGAGCGGTGTGGATTTTGAGCTTCGGGAAGGCGAAGTTCACGCCTTGATGGGGGAGAACGGCGCCGGCAAGTCCACCCTGATGAACATTCTCATCGGTCTGCATCAGCGGGATGAGGGCGTCATCAGGATCGATGGCAAGGAGACGTATTTTCCAAACCCGAAGGAAGCGGAAAAAGCGGGCATCGCTTTTATCCACCAGGAATTGAACATTTGGCCCGACATGACCGTCATTGAAAACCTGTTTATCGGCAAGGAAATGACCACAAAATGGGGACTGCTCAGCACCAAACAAATGAAAACGCTGGCAAAGGCCCAATTCGACAAGCTGTCGGTAGACATCCCCTTCCAGCGTGAAGCCGGGGAGTGCTCGGTAGGCCAGCAGCAGATGATCGAGATCGCCAAGGCGCTCATGACCGATGCCAAAGTCATCGTCATGGACGAGCCGACGGCCGCACTGACCGAGCGGGAAATCCGCAAGCTGTTCGACGTCATTGCCGCCTTGAAAAAGGAAGGCGTTTCCATCGTCTATATTTCGCACCGGATGGAAGAAATATTTGAAATCTGCGACCGGATCACAGTCATGCGCGACGGTAAAACGGTGGATACAAAGGACATTCCGCATACCAACTTTGACGAAGTCGTGAAAAAAATGGTCGGCCGCGAGCTCACCGAGCGTTACCCGCACCGGAACCCGTCGCCCGGCGATGTGGTGCTCGAAGTGAAGAACGCCACCCGCAAGGGATTGTTTGAGAACGTCAGCTTCCAGGTGCGTTCCGGTGAGATCGTCGGCTTCTCCGGCCTGATGGGTTCGGGGCGGACCGAGATCATGCGCGCCCTGTTCGGGCTCGATCACTTGGACAGCGGCGAAATATGGATTAAGGGCAAAAAAGCCCATATCCGCAAGCCTGACGATGCGGTCAAACGCGGCATCGGTTTTATTACCGAAGACCGGAAGGATGAAGGGCTGCTGCTCGATTTTTCGATCCGGGAAAATATGGTGCTACCTAGCTTGTCCGGCTTTACGTCTAAGGGCTTTATTAACGGGAAACGGGAAAAAGACTTCGTCGACCTGCTGGTCAAACGGCTGCAGATCAAAACGCAGTCTGCGGAAACCGCGGCAGGCGACCTGTCCGGCGGTAACCAGCAAAAGGTCGTCATCGCCAAATGGGTCGGCATCGGTCCGAAAGTGCTTATCCTGGATGAGCCGACGCGCGGGGTCGACGTCGGGGCGAAGCGCGAAATTTACCAACTGATGAACGAATTAACCGAACGCGGCGTTGCGATTATTATGGTTTCCTCCGAGCTGCCCGAAGTGCTGGGCATGAGCGACCGGATCCTGGTCGTCCATGAAGGCGAAATCAGCGGGGAACTGAACAGCGAAGAAGCCACGCAGGAAAAAATAATGACGTTAGCAACAGGGGGACAGTAACATGACAACCATTCAAGACGCTAAAAAACCAAAAGGCTTCCAACTATCGCAAGTGACGCAAAAGCTGGGTCCGCTGCTGGGGCTGATCATCCTGATCATCATCGTGTCGGTGCTGAATCCGAGCTTTTTGGAACCGCTTAACATTCTGAACCTGCTCCGCCAGGTGTCGATCAACGCGCTTATCGCGTTTGGTATGACCTTCGTCATCTTGACAGGCGGCATCGATTTATCCGTCGGTTCGATTCTTGCATTGTCCAGTGCGTTTGTCGCCAATATGCTGGTGTCGGGCTTTGATCCGATCCTGGCGATCATCATCGGCTGTCTTCTCGGCGGCGTGATGGGTATGGTGAACGGCCTGCTCATTACAAAAGGTAAAATGGCGCCGTTTATTGCTACACTGGCGACGATGACGGTATTCAGAGGCTTGACGATGGTGTATACGGACGGTAACCCGATTACAGGACTTGGCGACAGCCGGCTGTTCCAGCTGTTCGGGCGCGGATACGAGCTCGGTATCCCGGTACCGGCGATCACCATGATCATTACGTTTGTCATTCTGTGGGTCATTCTTAATAAAACGCCATTTGGCCGTAAAACCTATGCCATCGGCGGTAACGAAAAAGCATCGATCGTATCCGGTATCAAGGTACCGCGCGTAAAAATCATGATCTATTCCCTGGCAGGACTGCTGTCGGCTCTGGCCGGCGCCATCCTGACCTCCCGCCTGAACTCGGCGCAGCCGACGGCGGGCACATCCTACGAGCTTGACGCCATCGCGGCGGTCGTCCTTGGCGGCACGAGCTTGTCCGGCGGACGCGGACGCATCGTCGGCACACTGATCGGCGCGCTTATCATCGGTACACTGAACAACGGTCTGAATTTGCTCGGCGTTTCTTCCTTTTACCAAATGGTCGTCAAAGGGATCGTCATTCTGATCGCCGTCCTGATCGACCGGAAGAAATCCGCATAAGAAGGAGTAGATCATCATGAAAAAATTAACGCTAATCGCAGCTGCACTCTTGTTGATTCTGACCACAGGCTGTTCGCTGGAACCGCCGGAATGGGCCAAACCCAAAACGGGCGGCGATATTAAGGAAATGAAAATCGGTTTGTCCGTCTCCACGCTCAACAATCCGTTCTTCGTCTCGCTGAAGGACGGCGTGGTGGCCGAAGCCAAGAAGCAGGGCATGGAAACGATCGTCGTCGACGCCCAGAACGACTCGGCCAAGCAGAGCAATGACGTGGACGACCTGATCCAAAAAGGGGTCAACGTGCTCCTGATCAACCCGACAGATTCCGCCGCGATTTCCACGGTCGTGCAGAACGCCAACGATTTGGGTATTCCGGTCATTACGCTGGACCGCTCCTCAGACAAAGGGGACGTCAAAGCTCTGGTTGCATCGGATAACGTCAAGGGAGGTAAAATGGCGGCCGAATACATCGTGAAGATGCTCGGCAAAGGCGCCAAAGTCATCGAGCTGGAAGGCGTGCCGGGGGCATCCGCAACCCGCGAACGCGGGAAAGGCTTCCACGAAGTGGCCGACACCGAATTGAACGTCATTGCCAAGCAGGCGGCCGATTTTGACCGGACCAAAGGTCTGAACGTCATGGAAAATCTGCTGCAGGGCAACCCTGACGTGCAAGCCGTCTTTGCCCACAACGACGAGATGGCGCTAGGCGCGATCGAAGCGATCCAAAGCTCCGGCAAAAATATCCCGGTCATCGGGTTCGACGGCAACGAAGACGCGCTGAATTCGATCAAAGCCGGCAAGCTGACCGCCACTGTGGCGCAGCAGCCTGAGCTGATCGGCCAGATGGCCGTGCAGGCGGCGAAGGACGTGCTGCAGGGCAAAACGGTCGACAAGTCGATCCCGGCGCCGCTGAAGCTGGTGACGAAGGATCAGAAGTAAGATCGCAAAGAGGTAACGAATAAACAGATCAGCAATGAGATAGCTTTTTATATTAAAATGATAGAACAAAGCATCTGAGAACGGTGACGCCCCTCAGTCTATCTTACGCCAATGCTGCGTAGGAAGGACGGGGGCTTTTTTTATGTTCAACGATTGCTCCAGGCCCAGCATGCATGAGCGCTAATTTGATGACTCTTCCGGGCGGTTTGGGTTATTCCTGGGCTAGCGCTGAGGCAGCAGGGCAAAGGCACACCAATGCGGGCGATGTCACATATTCTATCAGGAATACATCCTCCAAATGAGGTGCATACAGTGAAGCAGCTGGAGAAGTTATTGAAAAAAACGGCCGTAAGCCGTCCTAGCAAAACAACAAGTCGTCAGATCGTCGTGTTCAAAACGCAGCAGGATTACCGGCAGTGCCTTGATATACTCAACGCAAATGGAATCAAACCGGTGAAGGCCGTGGACAGCCACCGGCTGATCTGCTGCCATTTTCATCGCTCCACGGATATGGAAAAAATAAAACAGCATCCCTGTGTCGCCTATGTCCAGCGGGACGCGAAAGTGAAGGCGCACGCGATCAAGCCTGCGGCCGCCGCCAAACGCGGCGGTGCGAACAAGGCCACCAAGAAAAGCGCATTGGTGGACACGGCCAAAATTCCCTGGAATGTAAGCAGGGTGAAGTCGCCCGAGCTGTGGAACCGGACGATGGGCCGAGGAGTAAAGGTGGCCATCATCGACACGGGCATCGCCAAACATCCGGATCTGTGTATCGCGGGCGGTGTAAACACGATTACCGGCGGATCGTTTCAGGATGATAACGGCCACGGCACGCATGTGGCCGGAATCGCGGCAGCCACCGGACGGCAAAAAATTTTCGGCAACGCGCCCAAAGTCAAGCTGTTCGCCGTGAAGGTGCTGGACCAAAACGGAAACGGCTTTGTTTCCGACATTGTGGAAGGGATCGACTGGTGCCTCAAACGGGGAATCAAAGTGATGAACATGAGTTTCGGGCTGACCGGATCAGGCAATAACAAGGCGCTGCAGGATGCCATTAAACGGGCAGCCAAGCAGGGGGCCGTCATTTCGGCGTCCGCGGGAAACGAGGGGACGATGTTCAGCCCGCTGATCGACGCCCCGGCCCGCTATCCTGAGACCATCGCCGTTGCAGCTACGGATCGAGCGAACCGGGTCGCCGATTTTTCGAGCCGGGGGAACGGCATTTCCGTCGCGGCGCCGGGCGTCGATATTTTGTCGACCCTGCCCGGAGGCACGTACGGCAAGATGTCGGGAACATCGATGTCGGCTCCTCATGTGACGGGGGGAGCCGCGTTGTTAAAGGCGCTGTTCCCCAGGATGAGACCGGCCGAAATTAAACGCCGTTTCGAAGCCAGTGCGCTTCAGATTCCGGGTGGCAGGCAGGCGGTAGGCGCCGGACTGCTGCAGGTCGCACCCGCAGCGGTCATACCCGCGGCGATTGCTTCAGGAAGCCGGTTCCCAAGCAAGACGCGGCGCTTGAAGAAGGCAAAGTCTGCGTCCCGGCGGGTGCTGTTTATCCCTTCCGGACAGAGCAAACGGTAAGAAGGAGCAGGCGGGATGCCTGCTCCTTTTTCATGGTTAGCCGGGGTGTTGGATGAATGGTTCATCCACCATTGGATTGCCGCAGCGGCACGGTGGGCAGCAGGGGAGTCCTGAATGGATAGGCTTTGGGTTTGATTTATGGCTAACCTGTAGATGGTTGGGGCGGACTATGTGCTTTTTGGATCATGGGTAAAGGCAGACTTTATTTGAAAAATATGGTATATAGTAAGGGATGGAGCTGTGAAAGGAGCAGTGGAATGGAAACTAGTAAATACCGGATCCTCTATGCCTGTTCCATGACCGCGGGGCTGATGCTCCTTCTCTCGGGACTGGCACTCTGGATCCCCAGAACGACGAGATCAGATACGCCCGATGCGTATTATATTGTATGGTACTGCCTGAAACTTCTCCTTCCCACCGCAGGCTTACTGCTGATGGTAATCGGATCCTTCGTTTATTCTGCTTACAAGGACCTATACCGGGAGATTCGGGAACTGAAAGACCAGGTCCGATCACTGGAGAAAAAAATATCCGGTTAAAATGGAGCGGCGGGCAGAAGGTTTACGAGAAAATCCCTTTATCCAGCCCCTGACTCAAAAATAAGGAGGAATGTATTTTGCGATGGATATGGGCAACGTTTTTGTTTGTCTTCCTGCTGTCCGGCTGCAGCGAAGTTAAGAAAGAGACAGCAGGGGGATCGGAAGATTGGCAGCAGAGCCCCTCGTTTACGATTTCCAAATCCGGATCTGATGGGAATCCGGTGCCATATGGGCTCAAGGGAAGCAAAGACAGATTTGCCATCGTAGACGGCTTAGTACAAGCGAATTCGAGCAACAAGCAGCTCCTCCACTTTTGGGGTGACACGCCGGAAGAAACCGGGCGGCTGCTGGATAAAGAAGTGAAAGTCATCGGAACAAGCCGGGAGACGGGAGAGCAGGCGACGGCTTTTGAAGGGAAGACGCAAATCCAGAATGACGATCCTGTGAAGGAGCCGCGGGAGTACGTCGAATCTGTTGGCTATTTGAATCTGCCGGCCAAAGGATTATGGAAGCTGGACGCATACATCGACGGGAAAGCAAGTGGAAGCATCGTCATCGAGGTACATGACAAGCCCGGGCAGTAGTGACCTGTGGTTCAACACCTCTTCAACAAACCAAGATATAATCTTTCGTTCTACTTGAAAGGCAGCGGTATAAAACGGGTATATTTTAATTTTCCATTGTGCTCCCGCGCGCTATATGAGTAAATGAAATAGCCGTTTAGGCGCGAAAGACCAAGACAAATTCCGATACGACAAGCTGCGGAGGAGATTGCTTATTAAAACGTTATTCCAATATAATTGGCAGGTTCGCGAAGATTGGTTCCGCTGGTGTGAGAGCGTGCCGGCGGAGGAGCTGCTTCGCACGCGCACAGGCGGAGTAGGCGGAATTCTGCACACCCTGTTTCATATCGTCGACGTGGAATGGAGCTGGGTTCGCTGCCTGCAGGGAAAGCCTGATTTTCAGGAGAGCTTTGATGGGTACCGCAGTCTGGACAAGGTGCTGAAACTGCAGGAATCGTTCAAGCCTGAAGTAGAGGAGTTTGTTTACTCCTGGAATGATGCTTGGGAATACAACGTATTCCGCGATGTCCATCCGGACGGCCACCCAGTTGAGGACCGATGGGGCGAAGTGGTCCGGCATATGATCGCTCACGAGATTCACCATGTCGGGCAGCTGTCCGTCTGGTCCAGGGAACTCGGGATCAAGCCCGTCTCCGCCAATTTGATCGGCCGGGGCTTGATGAATCGTCAAGCATAACTGCCGCTTTCTACAAACTATGGATCCCTCGTCACCATCCGTTATAATAGAACAAGAACGTACATTCGGATGGAGGGGACTTTATGAGAAGCTTTCTGGTGTTATTAAGGAAGAAACAAACCGGGAGTCTCGGCACTGATTTACTAGAGCAGCATGTTCAGCATCTTGAGGCGATGAGCCGGTTAGGCTGTCTGCGGTTATGCGGACCTTTTACAGACGGGGACGGTGCGGTGATGGTCTTCAGCGGACGCAGCGCCGAAGAGGTTGAGGACTGGGTCATGCAGGATCCTTTTATTAAGGAGCGTTACTATGCCTCCTACGACATTAAGGAGTTTACGGAAGCGAATGAGTCAAACCGCTGGCTGATGGGTGAGCCAGAGGCGTGATAAGCAAGCTGGAGAGCGTGCGGGCAAACCGTGTTTCTATCCGCGTATGACGGTAGAATTCACGGTTTTTTCGTGTTGCGGTGAATTTGACGTGCCTAAACAACGTCTCCAGGGAATGTGGAGCAGAAGCTGATTCTGTCCTTTGGGATAGCCCGGAGCTGCCAATATTCTTATCGGAGGACCGAGGCAAATATCGGTGCAAATACGGGGCATATCCGGTATACTGCTTGTTATGAAGGAGGATGAAACCGATGGGCTACACGGACGAGGTGTCGAAGGAACTGTACAGTTACCTTCCCCCTCTCACCAAGAAAGACGATTTCGACGAGTTTTGGGAGACGACCATCATGCAGGCCAAGGAGGTCCCGCTGGACCCGGAGCGTACGCTGATCGAATATCCGGCGCGGCACGTGAAGGTATACGACGTTTCGTATTGCGGAATGGATGAGACGAGAATTTACGGCTGGCTGATCGTTCCCGATTTTGAGAACAAAGAGAAATATCCCTGCCTGATTCATTACCATGGTTTTACCGGCAGCAGGGGCAAGCCTTCCGAGCTGATGCACTGGGTGATGATGGGGATGGCTGTATTGTCGGTAGACTGCCGTGACCAAGGCGGACGGACCGGCAACAGCGCTTCATACTCGCACGGATATGTGGCGAACGTGGCCAGCAAAGGCGTACATAACAAGTGGGAATATTATTACCGGTATGCATACATGGATGCGCTGAAGGCGATCGATTTTGCCTGCGCTCAAGCGGATATCGACGCTTCAAAAATCGTGATCGAGGGCGGCAGCCAAGGCGGTGCGCTTGGGACGGCGGTATCCGCCCTGGACGACCGTCCTGTGCTGGCGATGGTTGACGTGCCGAGCAACAGCAATCTCGTCTGCCGGATCGAAGGCAACCACGGAGCTTTTGCTGCGGTAGCCGAGTACTTAAACCGCCACCCGGAGCAGACGGATCTTGTAATGGACAACCTGAGCTATTTTGACACGATGAATATGGCCGATCGTATCGCGTGCCGGGTACTGGCCAGTGTTGGACTCAAGGACGAAACCTGTCCTCCCCAGATGTATTTCGCGACCTATAACCGGATTCAAAGCGACAAGGACATCGTCATCTATCCGTTCAACGGACATGAAGGCGGCGGGGCAGGCCAGACCGAGGTTAAGCTGCGGTATTTGCGGGAGCATTACCCAGAGTGGTTCACGGCATAGCATAATTTCGCATTGACCAGGAACATATGTTCCGGTATGATGATTTCAAGACAGCATGCGGAATGAACACAGAGCCAATGAATTCCATTCTGGAAGGAGAAAGCAAAAATGAGCAGCGGTACCGCATTATTGGTCATTGACGTGCAGGAAGGCATGTTTGTACCGGAATATCCCGTTTTTGACGGCGAATCTTTGTTGGACAAGATCCAAGGTCTTATCACAGAGGCGCGCTCAAGCGGTGTACCTGTCGTGTACATTCAGCATAACGAAGAACCGGGCGAGCAGCTGGAGCCGAACAGCTTTGCATGGCAGATTCAGTCCCGAATCGCTTCTGCCGAAGGGGAGATCGTCGTACAGAAATTTACGCCCGACGGGTTTCATGAGACGGACCTGCAGGAGAAGCTGAATTCGCTTGGCGTGCAGAGGCTGATCGTGTCGGGAATTCAAACCGACATGTGCGTTGAAGCTACCAGCAAGCGCGCTGGACAGCTAGGCTACGAGGTGGTGGTTGTTGAAGACGCCCACACGACGTATGACCAAGGCGGCAGGACCGCCCGGGAGATTATCGAGGAATACAACGGGATGTTCCGTGATTTTGCGAAGGTTCAGCCAGCGGCAGCCATTGCGTTCTAAGGAAGTCCTGATCCCGGTTGCCCGGTTGGAATAAAACAGTCAGCACTTATAAAGTTTAGGGTATGGTTGGGAAGGAGCCCACGTTGATGACAACGAGGCTCTTTTTTCTGTTGCGGCGCATGAATAATGGGGAAGGGAAGCCTCCAGCTTTCCTGATCGGATGCCGTGGATGATGGTTTTTATAGTTAAAAACTATTATATCTATACGATTTATATATTAGAACTATAACAATCCTTTGTGTAAGCTTAATCAGAACCCAATCATCCGGTTAAAAGGAGGCGGCAGCAAATGAATAATGAGCCGATGACCCGGCGTACCGAATTATCCGGCAAACTGACGAATGTTCTTCAGGCCAGAACGCTGGCATTATCGCATCCCATCCTGCAAGGAATGTTAACGAAGGGCATGTCGGTCCTTGATGTTGGATGCGGCACGGGAGCCATTACCCGCGGCATCGCGGAAGCCGTAGGTCCGGAAGGCAGCGTAGTCGGGGTGGATCAAAACCCCCGTTTGATTAAGCAGGCGCAGCAAGCGCATGGAAAAGTTCCCGGGCTATCGTTTACGGAAGGCGATATCTATTCGCTTGAGGAAGCAATGGAGGATTGTCCTGGGTTTGATATCGTCACCTGCTCAAGGCTCATGGTCTGGCTCCCCGATCCGTTAACGGCGCTTAATGCAATGGTCAAGGCGGTAAAGCCCGGCGGAAGGGTTGTCATTGCCGACTATAATCACGAGAAAATCGCCTGGTCGCCGACGCCGCCTGCCAGCATGCTCGCGTTCTATTCCGCGTATCTGAACTGGCGGGAGGATGCCGGCCTGAACAACCGGATTGCGGACGATCTCCCGGACTTATTGCAGCAGGCAGGACTTGCACAGGTCAAGGCCACGCCCTGCCATGAAGAGGTGCGGCAGGATGATCCCGATTATGCGCAGCGGTCTGGCCTGTGGGCGGATACCGCTTCCAGCCGGGGGCCGCAGATAGAACGCGATGGATTCATAACACGCGGGGAATATGAGCGCGCGGAGCGGGAGTACCGGCAATGGGTTCAGTCTGATGCTGAATCCATAACGATGTACATGCTTACCGTGGTTGGCGTCAAGCCTTAGGATCCGATACGGCTATGCCTGCGGCAAAGAAAGGACCCCGGAACGTGAGCAGCGACAGAATGCGTGCCATCTCTGCCGGCGTTTCCTGTCTTCCGCTCATCAGCCACTGCTGGATAATGCCGAGATGGGCGGAAGACACATATGACAGGAAGTATTCGGCAGGGACCTGCAGGTTCTCTTTGCGGATCAGCGGCGATAAATTTTTCTCCAGCAGATTTTTCCGGAACATCGCTTTCAGCTGCGATTGGAAAGACACGTCTCCCTTTGGCCCCAATATGGCTTTGAGAAAAGCCGCATGCTCCTCGATATATTCGAACACGGTAACGATCAGGGAGACCGAAATGCCGGTTTCCCGGTACGTTTCCAGATCCTCTGACGTCGCCTTCGTAATGATCGCGATGATCCCCTCAATCACTTCAGCTTCGCTCTGCTCGAGCAGGTCGAATTTGTCACGGTAATGCAAATAAAACGTTCCCCGGTTAATATTCGCCCGAGTCGTAATATCCTTTACAGATACGGCTTCAAAGCCCTTCTCCTCAATCAGCTCCGTCAGCGCATCGCGGATGACCAGCCGCGTCCGCACGATCCGCCGGTCTGTGTTTCCGTCCATGTGATCACTCCTTGAATCCGAGGTAGACACTTTAAAAGAATGTGTCGAGTAATGCGCACATTCCGGATTATTGTTTATTGAACCGTCTATGCGCTCTTATTATAATGAGTTTGCCCGAGATAATCAACGCGATGTTCATTATCTTGAACAAACTATAAAGGCATAGGAGTGATGAGTGAAATGACTTTGATGAAGCAAAAGCTGGTGTGGGTACTGCCGCTGATCGTAGCCGCCGTTATATTTGTGTTTAGTTTGGCGATGATTCCGACCATAAATCCGACCCCGGTCCGCCTGCCGATCGCATTGGTCAGCGAGGATCAAGGCGTGACGCTGCCGAACGGAACCGCGACGAATATGGGAGAAACGCTGACCGGTATGATCAAACAGCAGACTTCATCCACGGCTTCAGCAGATGGACCGGCGATTGAATGGGTTCATGTAAACACGGAAAAGGAAGCGATGTCCGGTCTGGATGAACAGAAATATTATGCCGCGCTGGTGGTTCCGGCCGATTTCAGCCAGAATCAAGCGACGCTGCTCACGGAACAACCGGTGCAGCCTCAGCTGCGCATTTACGTGAACCAAGGCATGAGCGCTTCGGCTTCCACCATGGCTGGTCAGTTGCTCAACCAAATCGTCGACACGATGAATGCGAAGATCCGCGCTGACCTGCTGGCTGCAGCCGGTAAGCAGAGCGGCAAGGTTACGGTGCAGCAGGCATCCGTGCTGGCGGCGCCTATTGCGAAGGACGTAAAAAATGTCCATGAGACAGGCACCCATACGGCGAACGGCAACGCGCCGGTGTCGTTATTCCAGCCGATCTGGATGGGCAGCATCTTGGGCGGGGTTATATTCTATCTCGTCATCAGCAAGCTGAACTTCGCCTACCGCCGATCTCTGCTCGCTGCCCGAGTAGTCCAGACCGTCGCGGGAGCTGTTCTGGCACTTATTGCCGGGTTCGGCCTGACCTGGTTTGCCGGGAGCTGGGGACTCCATATTCCGGACGGAACGGCTACTGCGATATTTTTGTCACTATGCTACTTTGCCTTTTTTCTGATGATCTCCGCCGTGCTGTCCTGGGCAGGGCTCAAGTCGATGGTGCTGTTTGTCCTGCTGCTCTTCTTTGGGGCTCCCCTGCTGAGCCTTCCAGCCGAGATGATGGGATCGTTCTACCGCGACTACGTGTTCCCTTGGCTGCCGATGCGGTTTATGGTGGAAGGGCTGCGTGAAATGTTCTTCTTCGGCCGGGGCCTGGATTGGAATCATTCGACTGCCGTGTTAACCGGCATTGCCGCGGTTAGTCTGGTTGTTCTGCTCGGCTCGGCTCTGAAGGCTCGGCAAAACCGGCAAACAGCAAGAGGTACCGTCGAGACACAGACTGTGGAGGCGTAATGAAGGCGGCCCGTGCAAAAATCGCGCTTATCCTGCTAAATAGTTTTGCGCTGAAGAAGTACTGTAAATTATAATGAGGCGTAGAGAACTGCTAACCGTTTGAAGAACGGCGGCGAACAGGTGCAGGAGGAAAACGCATTGAAGCTCGAACGCATCATATCGATGATTTACATGCTGCTGAATCACGAAATTATTACCGCGTCGGCGCTGGCCGAGAAGTACAACGTTTCGCAGCGGACCATATACCGGGATATCGATGTCATCTGCGCGGCTGGCATTCCAGTGGTGTCTTACCAAGGGGTCAAGGGCGGTTTCGGCATCATCAAGGATTATAAAATGGAAAAAAGCCTGCTCGGTTCGTATGACGTCGGGTCGCTCGTGACGCTGCTCTCCAGCATGTCGACCGTGTTCGAGGACGAAAAGGCGGCCGAAACGATTCAAAAGCTGAAGACCATCCAGCACGAAAAGGATTCGCCGGTGTTGTCGATGAACCTAGCGAGCCGGCAGCTGTATAATGACTCCCTGCGGCTGCTGCGGGCGGCGATCACGGAATGCTGTGTCGTGCGCTTCAAATATATCAACGCCAGAAACGAGAAGACCGAGCGCGTCGTGGAGCCGGTGCGGCTGATTTACGAGTACGACGTCTGGTACCTGTTCGCCTACTGCCGGGACCGCCAGGATTACCGGAAATTCCGGCTGTCCCGGATGGCTGACCTGCAGGCGATGGGCGAGCATTTTACGAAGCACAAGCATGCGGCTCCCGAGGAAGTGACGTTTAAGCAGCTGCACAACCAAGGAAACCCGGTGCATGCGGTAATTCATTTTTCCGCCGACTGCCTGGCGAGAGCGATGGACTATTTCTATGGAGCGGAGAAAACGTATCTCGACGACGGCTCGTTCCTGCTTAGCATTACCCTGGAGCATATGGAGCGAACGCAGTGGCTCATCCCGATGCTGCTCAGCTTCGGCGACGGGGCCGAGGTGAAGGAGCCCACGGAGCTTCGGGAGGTTGTCCACGCCAAATTAAAAAAAATGATTCGGAAATACTCAGAAGTATGACATACTGTTGTCATACTTTTTTGTTTACACTCAGAATCGGTTACAGAGAAATCAGAAATTAAAGGAGTGTTTGAGAACGTGAAACCTGCACAAAAAAGCAGTCTTCCGGTCGTCATCGCCGGCCTGCTGCTGGGCATCCTGATGGCCTCGATGGATAACACCATCGTCGCCACGGCCATGGGAAATATCGTGGGTGAGCTCGGCGGCATGGATAAGTTTGTATGGGTCACCTCGGCCTACATGGTGGCGGAAATGGCCGGGATGCCGATCTTCGGAAAGCTGTCGGATATGTACGGCCGCAAAAAGTTTTTTGTCTTCGGGATTATTCTGTTCATGCTGGGGTCTGCGCTGTGCGGCACGGCGACCACGATCACGGAACTGGCCTTGTACCGGGCGGTTCAGGGTATTGGCGGCGGAGCGCTGGTCCCGATCGCGTTTACGATCATGTTCGATGCGGTCCCGCTGGAGAAGCGCGGCAGCCTCGGCGGTTTGTTCGGCGCCGTGTTCGGCATGTCCAGCATTTTCGGACCGCTTCTCGGGGCGTACATAACGGATCATATCGCCTGGGAGTGGATTTTCTACATCAACCTGCCGTTGGGCGTCATCGCCTTCATCATGGTGGCGTTCTTCTACAAGGAGTCGCATGAGCATTCCAAGCAGCCGATCGACTGGTTCGGCGCCTTTACGCTGCTGGGAGCGGTCATCTGCCTCATGTTCGCCCTGGAGCTGGGCGGCAAGGAAATCGCCTGGGATTCCTGGGAGATCCTCTCCTTGTTCGGAGGATTTGCGGTGCTGCTGATCGCCTTCCTGTATGCCGAGACCAAAGCGAAAGAGCCGGTTATTTCGTTCGGATTGTTTAAAAACCGGCTGTACGCTACCAGCGTCCTGGTCGGGCTGTTCAGCGGGGCGGCGTTTATCGCGGCTTCGGTGTACATCCCGATTTTTATCCAGGGTGTGCTGGGCGGTTCAGCCACCAACTCAGGGCTGGTGCTGCTGCCGATGATGGTCGGCTCGGTCGTCACGGCGACGCTGGGCGGCAGTCTGATGAACAAAATGCCGTACCGGAACATTTTGATTCCGACGCTGCTGTTATTCCTGGTCGGCACGGCGTTGGTCGCCACCTTATCGGTGAACTCGACCCGGCTGATCGTAACGATCTATATGATTCTGATCGGGCTTGGAATCGGCGCGTCGTTTTCGGTGCTCGGAAACGCAGCCATTCATGGTTTGGACTACCGCCAAAGGGGAACGGCGAGCTCGACGCTGAACTTCCTGCGCTCGCTCGGCATGACCATCGGGATCACGACTTTCGGATTGATTCAGAGCCATTCGTTTACACATGAAATGACGAAAAGGTTCGGCTCTGCGGGGGCTGGCGCAGCAAACGCGGGAGGAGCAGCGGCAATGCCGGCGGGGCTCGATATCAAGGACCCGCATGCGCTGCTGGCTCCGGAGACACGCTCGCTCATTCCGCCTGAAGTGCTGCATAACATTTCCGAGATGCTCGCTTCTTCAATCGTCCAGACGTTCGCATGGGCCTGCGTGCCTGCGATTCTGGCCCTGCTTGCGGCACTGTTTATGGGCAGTAAGAAGCTGGATCATACGGCGGAGGTTGCTCCCGCAGGCGGCGAAGGGAAGGAATATTCTCCGGTTCACTAAGTAAAAACTTGGGCTAAGATCACCACGGCTGCAATCTTGAGGCATCATGGATGCCCTGGACTGCAGTCTTTTTTTGGGGTAGTTCAGAGTAGTTAAGTGTTTGCTAATCCCTAATTGACGCAGATGCTGTACCTCCATACAATGAAGCTGAGATCATACCTCAGAAGGGAACGGAAGAACATGTTTAAAATCAGCGCTTTTGCCAAAATGAGCGGGATATCGATCAAAACGCTGCGTTATTACGATGAGCTGGGGATTCTGAAACCGTCCGCTGTGGATGAGAGTTCCGGCTATCGGTATTATTCCGCCGATAACTTGCTGACGGTGGAACGCATCCGTGCTTTTAAAGAGCTTGGGCTGACACTGGAGCAGATCGCTCCGCTGCTTCAGGAGGAGGGAACGCCCGGTACGGCTGCGGATACACTCGCAATGAAGCGGGCTGATCTGGAGACCGCCATCGAGGAAGCACAGCGTCAGCTGGAAGAAATCGACCGGAGAATGCAGCGGCTGGAACAAGTCGGGGCGGCTGCGGTGGATGGATCCGAAGCCGTAACGCTCCGCGAGCTGCAGCCGCAATGGGCCGCCTCGGTCAGGGATACGATCCCGCGGCAGGACCTCTGCCTGCTGGTTAATGAGGTCAGGGACTATGTCATGGCTAACGGCTGCGGAACAGCGGACGGACCGTTGATTCTTCTCTGGCATGACGCGGGCGGGAACGGCGAAAGGGAAGTCATTGACATCGAAGTGGCATTTCCTCTTGAGGAACCGACGCCAGAGCGCGGTCGCGTCCGCATTGTAGAGCTGCCCGGCTATGAAACCGCCGCATCTCTGATTCATGACTGCAACCCCTATGCCGCCCACTGTCCTGCAGCAGCGCATGTCATGGAATGGGCCGCTTCGCAGGGATATGAACCGTTACCCGGTGAGCCGGTCCGTGAAGTCTATATTGCCGCCGAACGAGACATGTACGGAAAATTCCGCAGGTCCGAAGTCTTCCTCCCGCTGCGCGGTACTCTTTAGCTCTTGATTCGTTATTTTTAGACAAAGGCTCACTCCAGGTGTTGACTCTCCCCTTAAGGGGAGGGTGTACAGTGGGTTTACAAACCACAGAAGAGAAGAAGGAGTGAGCAGGGATGAAAAGATTGGAAGGAAAAACAGCTCTCGTGACCGGAGGCAGCCGGGGGATAGGAAGGGGCATTGCACTGCGTCTTGCCTCTGAAGGTGCGCTTGTTGCGGTCCACTACGGCAGCCGCAGGGATGCAGCGGACGAGGTCGTACAGATGATTGAGGAACAGGGAGGCCGGGCGTTTGCCATCGGTGCCGATCTTCAGGATATCCAAGGTGTCCATCGTCTGCTTGAATCACTGGATGCCGAACTGACCCGGCGGACAGGCAGCCGCCAGTATGACATTCTGGTGAACAATGCCGGTATCGGAACATCGAAAACGATGGAAGAAACAACGGAGGCAGACTTCGACGAGGTGTTTGCCGTGAATGTGAAAGCGCCGTTCTTTCTCGTGCAGCAGTCGATGGATCGGCTGCGGGACGGAGGACGGATTATCAATATTTCTTCAGGCGTGACCCGCATCGCATTTCCGCATATCATGTCCTACAACATGACCAAGGGGGCGGTGAACACCTTTACGCTGCACCTTGCGAAGCTGTTGGGTCCGCGCAGCATTACCGTCAATGCCGTGCTTCCCGGCATTATCGACACCGATGTGAACGCGTCTTGGCTGAACACGCCGGAAGCCCGTCAGGGAGCGGCGGAAATGTCCGCTCTTGGACGAATCGGAGAGGCCGCGGACGTCGCAGATGCCGTCGCTTTCCTGGCTTCACCGGACAGCCGTTGGGTGACGGGGCAAATGCTCGATGCGACCGGAGGCTCGCATTTATAAGTGACCCGCGGTCATCGTTTTCCGTTCGGCACCATGGTTGCCACAAACAACCCAGAACCTCAAAAGAAACAAGCGGCTGGATTCGTTAGCCGCTTGTTTCTTTTACAAAGCTGGAACCATCTATCTTTTTCACCAGATATTCATACTTGAAGCGCAAAAGTTCAACTGCGTTGGTCATGTCCCTTTCAGACTTCAAATGAATAGATACCCAACCCGAATGAGGGAACATATGATGCGGGTTGGCAAGACCAGAGGCTACCACGTCATCCCGTTTCGATTTGGGCAAGAGCAGATCAATCAGATGGTCCCCATGTAAATGACCTATTTCTTTTCCCCCATAAAGAAACTCAATTCCGCCGAATCGGTGGGGGTTAACCGTTACACCTGCCCATGACAGCAATTCATCCGATAGGACTTCCCTTCGAGAAATGGTCATCTGATCAAGTTCTCCTCTCCACAAGCAGATTTAGTCCAAGTTCTATTTCAGCCTTTTCAACCAAGAGGCAAGGGCCTCCCCAACCATATCGGGGGCATCTTCCATCGGGTAATGAAGCCCTGGCACCGTCACTTCGGTCTGCTCGGGCCAACTGCGGCAAAAATCCAATTGGGATTGCGAAGTCCTTCCTGGTTCGGCATGGATGAATAATTTTGGGACGGGGCTGTGTGCCAACCAGTGGCCATAAGCCGCGACAATTTCATTCACCTCCGTCGTTGACCCGTCGTCAAAAGGTAGCTGCCTGGCCCAGGAGAGCATCGGACGACGACCTTCCCCTGGTTCGACAAAGGGGCGGTGATACTGCTCGAGCTCTTCCTTCGCTAACTGACGAATGACATTAACGGGGAGATTGACATTCAAGAAGGAGTTTTGTTCCAGGACCATCTGTTCACCTTTTTCAGACCGCAGTGCTTGAAAAATGTTACGCCCTTGTTCCGGCATCTCGCTCCAGCTGCTGGATTTGATGATCGCTTCCATATACACGATACCGTTCACAGCGCCAGGATGCCGCCGCGCCCAATCAAATCCCAAAGCGGAGCCCCAGTCGTGTACGACGAAGGTGATCTTCTTATGAATCCCAAGTTTGTTAAGAAGCTCGTCGAGGTATTCCCGGTGCTGGGCGAAGGTGTAGGCGCCCGGACCGCTAACCGGCAGTTTATCGGAATCTCCCATCCCGACTAAATCGGGTGCAATGCAGCGCCCGGCGTTTTGTGCGTAAGGAATAATGTTGCGCCATAGATAAGAGGAGGAAGGGTTACCATGCAGGAAAACGATCGGATCACCACTGCCGACCTCTACATAAGCCATCTCTAAATCATAAACCCGTTGACGCTTTTTTTCGTAAGGAAATGCTCCGCTAACCATACGTATCTCACCCTTCTGCTCACACCGCTGCTGTGGGGCATCGAGTGTGCATTTTGTTTTTATTCAGTTGACTTGTAAACTTAGTCTACGAAAATGATAACGCAATTAAGTTGAGTAGTCAACTAAAAAAAGCCTTAATTTTTCTTTGCCTCCCATTCATTTATCCAGCCCAAAGAAAAAAGCAATCCACCCACAAAATTCCTGTGGATGGATTGCTTTGATTTATATGCGTTTCACCGCAATTACAGCAGCCACGCGCCCAGCAGGCCGCTGATTAGTCCGGTCACGATGACCGCGCCGAACACGAACAGCAGCACTTTCCGCGGGAACGACTTGGCCACGATCAGCATGGACGGCAGGCTGACTGCCGGGAGCGTCACGAGGAGCGCAGCGGCTGGGCCCGAACCAACGCCCAAGGACAGAAAGGACTGGATGATCGGAATTTCGGCAGCCGTCGGAATGACAAACAGCGTGCCGACAACGGCGAACAGGATAATGGCAGCGATCCCGCCCCCAACCCATACCGGGAACAGGGTGGACTGGAAAGCACCCAGCAGCAGGACGGCAATCAGATATGCCGGAACGACGCTCAGAATCATCAAGCCGAGGCTCTTGGCCCAGCGGACCAGGAAAGGTCCGCGGTCCGTTTCCTTGACGACCGTTGCTTCCTCCAGCGGTTCCGGCACTTCGGAGGAACCGGCAAAGCGGTTCGCGAAGTAGCTCACGCCGAACGTCAGGGCCAGTCCCAGAATAATGCGCAGCAATGTGAATTTCCAGGACAGCACGAAAGCCATGAAGATAAGCGTTGCCGGATTCAGCAGCGGGTTGCCAAGCCAGAAAGCGAGCGCCGCCCCGACGGACACGTTGCGCTTGCGCAGGCCGCTCGCAATCGGGGCGGCACAGCAGGTGCACATCATGCCGGGCAGGGAGGCGACCCCGCCGATCAGGGTGCTCTTAAACGTCGCTTTGCCAAGCAGCTTATACAGCCACTGGACAGGCAGCAGCACCTGGACCAGCGAACCAAGCAGAATGCCGAGAACGGCCGCTTTCCATACCGACTTGAAGTACGTCTCCGCATAGGAAACCGCCGAGTGCCAGGAAGGCGCCGATCCGCCCGCTCCTAGAATGGACGATCCGATGCTGTGCTCGGCTGCGGCTTTAAATGCTTTTTGATAGTACGGCCACCATTTGACATAAGACAAGCCGATGGCGGCGATAAGAATAAACAGAACCACGAGCCAAATCGTTTTTCTGTGATTCTGACGATGAATATTTGGACTAGCGGGTGACATGGCGATCTATCCTCCAAGCGTATTTAAAATGTGAGATGAAGCCATTCCTGCATATCAACCTAAGTTGCAAGCAATCCATTATATCATAAAACAGGACAAAACGGGGTAAAGGTCCGCAGGTTTGGCCGGACGGAGGACATTTATCATCCCGAAGGGGAACCGGAGAAGGATGTGGACTGTTTTTGCTGAATTATTGTTCAGGGGAAAAAGCGAGAATTTTATCGAAAAAAGTAAGTTTTTTGAGTATGCTGATGGCATGCTTATCGGCGACATTGGACTAACGGGGGTAGAGCATGAAGCTGCAATCTGCAGGAAAAGCATCACGGTGGTACGTGTATCAGAAAATCGTCATCGTTTTTATTTTATTTTTGCTTCCACTCATTTCGATGAATATCTGGCTTAACTATAAGGGGATGTCCATCACCAAGGATGCGATTTTGAACTCATCTTTGGCAGGTGCGTCCTTCTACAGCAAACAGCTCGATAAAGAAATGTACTTTATCCGAAACCTGCAGCTTCAGCTGTTAAATGACAAAGATCTGCAGAAGCTCAGCTTCCGGGGCAGCATGCTGGAAAATTATGAAGAGGTGGAGCTGATCGATCAGGTCCGGGACCGGCTTGCGACACTGACCGTTTCCAGCGAATATGTCGTGAATGCGGGCGTGTACGTCGAAGCCATCGGCAAAACGATTTCTACGGACTCGGGTGTGACCAATACGCCCAATGAGGAACTGAAGCTGATCTCGTCGCTCATGGCCGTTACGCCCAAACCATCGTTCTATAGGAGCGGAAGCCGGATTTTTTTCATCGAAACGGAAAATAACGGCTCGGTCTGGTCTTATATCGAGATTTCCAGACCCAAGCTGCTGGAGGCTTTGAGGGAAATCGCCAATTTGTATCCGCAATCCGAAGTGCTGCTCGGGGATAAAGAGGCGGGAACCGTTCTGACGACAGCGCAGGAGCAGGGGGAGTCCGCTGCGGTTTTGGGGCTTTTTGATGATGAAAGCCTGCATAATTCGAGTATGCCTGTGATGCGGAAGATGCACGGCGTGAACTATTTTATTACACCCAATGACGTCAGTTCGCTGCATTTATCGCTTATCATGTATGTGAATCAAAATGAGATCACGCGCCCGTTGAGCCAATTTATTACATGGTTCTACACCCTGTTCATCATCGCGATCATCGTGATGATCCTGTACTCTTTTTCCGTCAATCTAATGATCCACAGGCCCTTATCCAAACTGGTCAAGGCGTTTCATATGATTGAGACCGACAATCTGAACATTATGATCGAATCCAAAACGAAGGATGAGTTCCATTACGTCTTCAACAGCTTTAACAATATGGCACGCAAGCTCAAAAATTCGATCGAGGATAACTATGAGCAAAAAATAGCGCTGCAGCGCTCCCAGCTGAAGCAGCTTCAGTCCCAGATCAATCCGCATTTTCTGTACAACAGCTTTTTTAATATTTACATGATGTGCAAAGTAGGCGATTCGGACAGCGCTGCTGAGCTCTCCCAGCGTCTCGGCAGCTATTACCAGTACATTACGAGAAGCGGTGCGGACGAGGTGCCTTTCGATAAAGAATACCGTCACGCGCTTGATTATTGCGATATTCAATGCATCCGTTTTTCCAATCGGGTTCATTTCGAATACGAAGAGCAGACGGAAGTCCCCGCTACAATCACGGTGCCGCGGCTGATCATTCAGCCCATCGTGGAAAATGTGTTTGAGCACGCCTTTGAAGACGGCATGATGGAGGGAAAGGTCTACATCCGGACGGAATACCGGGAAGGGAAACTGTGCGTGACGGTCGAAGATAACGGGAATTTGGCTACCGATGCCATGATCGAACAGTTGAACACCAAGCTCGCCAGGGATTCAAAATCGATCGAGAACACGGGTTTGATCAACGTCAATAATCGCCTCAAGCTCAAGTACGGGCCGGAGAGCGGCTTAACGGCGTCAAGAAGCATGCATGGCGGCTTAAAAATCAACCTGACCATTATATCAGAGGCATAAAAGGAGGCAGCATCATGTACCGATTGTTGATCGTGGATGACGAGCCGGTTATCGTAAACGGGCTGATTCAGCTTTTTCAGGAAAATACGGAATTCGAACTCGATGTATGTAAAGCCTATTCAGCCGCTCAGGCGCTGAGCATCGCCAAGAAGATGAAGCTCGACATTTTGGTCAGCGATATCCGGATGCCCCAAAAAACCGGACTGCAGCTGGTCGACGAAATTGCTTATTATTGGCCGCACTGCAGGATCATTTTTCTGACCGGTTACAGCGAATTCGATTACGTGCAGGCTGCGCTGCGGAAGAGTGCGGACAATTACATATTAAAAACCGAGGGTATCGACCCGATTTTTCGGGCCGTTGGGGAAGCCTGCCAAAAGCTTGACGAGGAGAACAGCCGCAGAATCCGGGAAGAAAAGGCCAGCATGCATTTTCAAATCGCCGCTCCCGTCTTGAAAAATGAACGCATCAGAAGGATGCTGAAGGGGGAACCTGCAGCTTCGCTTCTGGCCGATCCCCGGTACGAGGAGCTGGATTTCCGGCTGAACGCGGAAGAACCGGCATTTTTAGTCATCGGCAGGATCGACAACCCGGAGGATATGAAACCGCAGGAAGCGCTGGAATCCGTGCAAAGGGCGTTTCATAATAACCTGCCTGACTCGATCACCTGTGAGTCCTCCATATCGGATGAACATATCGTTGTGTGGCTGCTTCAGCCGCAATCGGAACTGCTCGGCCGTTTCCTTCACCCTGATCCGGAGGCACAGGCTTGGAAGGGATTCATTGCGTATATGAAGGGGATCCTGGAACTGGTGCAAAATGAATGCGAAGGCCTGCTTGGCGCATCCGTGTCATTCGGCGTTTCCGGCGATTTGAGCAAGGGCTGGGAGACGATCCGCGACCAATACAGCGCGCTGCTCGGTGCACTGGAGTCCCGAGTCTCGTTCGGCCACAGGATGATCGTGATTGATATTGAGCAGGCCCATCAAGAATTTTCGCCGGACTCCGGGCAAATGAAGCAGGAAGACATGAAATCCTGGGTGATCAACCAGATTCAGAGCTTCATCCAGCACCATCTGTCCGGTGATGTGTCCCTGACCGCGATCGCGGAGCATGTCCATTTCAATCCGTCTTACTTGTCGCGTTACTACAAACAGATGACCGGACAAAATTTGCAGGATTACATCCAGTCGAAAAAACTGGAATGCGCGCTTCATCTGATGCAGCACACCAATCTTAAGTTAATCGAAATCGCCGCCCGGGTCGGCTTCGATTCACATTCCTATTTCACGACCTTTTTTAAGAAAAAGATGGGGGTTGCTCCCCAGGAATACCGGAACTCCAAATAAGTAAAAAAAGTGAAAGCAAAGTAAAAAACTCAAAATTGATAGCGCTTTCCTTCGGAATCTATAATGATGACGTGAAGCGATAACAAGATGACAGCATACAAAGGGGGAAGGCCATCAATATGAAATTACACAAGCCATGGAAATTGCTTTTGCTCGCCACGATTTCTCTTTCGTTATTCACGGCATGCTCGAGCCAGGGGAACGATTCGTCGGCAAACTCTGCCGCAGAACCGGCATCCAAGGAAGAAACCAAGAGCACAGACGCACCGCCCGAGCCGCTTGGCAAATACCCTGAAACGGTAACCGTAACGGAGGTGCTCGGTTATAACCCGCCAGAGGACCCGCGGACACCGAAAGGCATTACGCCTGACCAAAATGCTTACCTCAAAGATCTGAAAGACATGTTAAACATCGAGGTCAAGTACAAGTGGACCGTTCCATCCAGCCAATTCGAGCAAAAATTCTCGCTCGCGATGGCTTCGGCCGACCTGCCGGACATTATGGAGCTGGACCAGAAAAACTTCGAAAAGCTGAAGAAGCAGGGCATGCTTGCTGATTTGACCGCAGCTTACAACGATTACGCTTCGCCGGAATTGAAGAAATACATGGAGTCCGACGGCGGCTTTGCCATGAAGACGTTCTCCGAAGACGGTAAGCTGCTCGGTATCCCTGCATTCGAGGACCCGTTCCTGTCGACGCAGCTGCTATGGCTTCGTAAAGACTGGCTCGACAACCTGAAACTGCAGCCGCCTGCGACGATGGATGACCTGGATAAGGTCGCGAAGGCATTTGTTGAGAACGACCCGGATCAAAACGGACAAAACGATACGTACGGCGTATCGCTGCAAAAAAATCTGTTCTTCTGGGCTTATGATCTGCGAGGCTTCTTTAATGGCTTCGGGGCGTATCCGTCGATTGGCGACAATCAATCCGCCTGGATCAAGGACAGCAGCGGCAAGCTGATTCCCGGCTTGATTCAACCGGAAGTGAAGAATGCGCTTGGCAAGCTGCAATCCTGGTACAAAGACGGCATTTTGGACAAAGAGTTCGCTTTGAAGGACGAAAACAAGGCTGTCGAAGACATTACGGCAGGCAAAGTCGGCATCGTGTACGGGGAATGGTGGTATCCGAACTATCCGCTGAACCTGAACGTGGACAAGGACCCGAAAGCAGAGTGGATCGCCATTCAAATTCCGGGTCTGGACGGTCCGGGCAAATCGCTGGTGCCTAAGATCCGGAGCGGAAAAGTGTATGCCGTCAACAAGAAAATGAAAAATCCGGAAGCTGCCATCAAAATGATCAACTTCTACATCGAAAAAGGCAAAAAGAAATACATGGAACAAAACAAAGCGGAAAACGGATATGTCTATAACTGGTTTAATCCGCGGATCTATAACCCGGCCCAGATCGATACGATCTACACGGAAGTCAACAAGGCACTCGATGCGAAGCAGACCGAAATTACGCTGGATGACGAGAACTACAAAAATGTGGCCGATGTGTTCAAAGCAGCTCAGGATTACCTTGCAGGCAACACGGCTAATGCTTCCAAAGGCGTAAACTGGGGCCAATACTTCAGCCGCGCGGCGAAAGACGGCGGTTGGGGGATGACACGGAAGATCAAGGAAAGCGGAGCTTTCGTGAACAACGAGTTCTTCGGATTGCCGACGGAAACGCAGGTCGAAAAGGGCGCCCAGCTCGATAAGCTGATGCAGGAAGCGTTTACGAAGATCATTTTGGGCGGATCCCTGGACGATTTCGACAAGTTCGTTCAGAGCTGGAAATCCCTTGGCGGCGATCAAATTACTAAAGAGGTTAACGACTGGTACAGTCAGCAGGCTGCAAAATAATTCGATTCGCGATTGCCGCTAGCAATCCTGAAATGAAGTGAAACGGGAGGAGGAGCCTGCTTTAGTCCTGGCGATTCCTCCTGTTTACGATTGAACGGGGAGGTCCATCTGTGAGAACGCTGAAAAAGGAATATATCCTTCATCTCATGCTGCTGCCCGGCGTTATCGTGACGCTGATTTATGCCTACGGCCCCATGGCCGGTCTCGTCATGGCTTTCCAGCAGTTTGAGCCGCTATCCGGCTTTTTTCATTCGAAGTTCGTTGGTTTTGACAATTTCAAATATGTATTTGCCATGCCTGATTTCAAGCAGGTGCTGTGGAATACGATTGTGATCGCTGTGATTAAAATGGTGTTGTTCCTGTTAGTTCCGTTAATTCTGGCATTGCTGCTGAATGAAGTCACCAAGCGGTGGTTTTCCCGCTTTATCCAATCGGCCGTATTTCTGCCTTTTTTTCTGTCATGGACCGTTCTAGGCGGTGTCATTATCGAGCTGTTTTCCCTGAGTGGACCTGTTAACGGACTGCTGACGGGAATGGGGCTGAAGCCAATTATGTTCATGCTGGATAACGAGTGGTTTCGCGGAATTATCATCGGCTCGGATGTCTGGAAAGGGATGGGTTATAACATGATCGTCATGCTCGCCGCCATCACCGGAATCAATGCCACGCTGTACGAAGCGGCCGAGGTTGACGGTGCGGGAAGATGGAAGCAGATGATTCACATTACGCTGCCGGGCATGGCACCGATATTGATATTACTCGGAGTCCTCAGCCTTGGCGGGATTTTGAACGCCGGATTTGAGCAAATCCTGATCATGTATAACCCGACCGTGTATGAGGGAGCGGATATCATCGATACGTTCGTATACCGGCTTGGTATGTTCAGCCAGCAATTCGGACCTGCCGCCGCCGTCGGACTGTTTAAATCCGCGATATCTTTGGTTTTGGTGTCGCTAACTTATTACGCGGCTTACAAATACAACAATTATCGCATTTTTTAAGCTGGAGGCAGAGAGATGCACAAACCAACTTTGAGCAGAAAAATGTTCGTCATTTTCAATTCGGCGCTGCTGACGGCGATTACGCTTCTTGGCATTATTCCGTTTATCCACCTTCTGTCCGTGTCCCTCAGTTCGAATACGGCGGCAATGGCCGGCGAGGTTAAACTGTGGCCGGTCGGCTTCAACTTTGACGCATACCGGTACCTGGGGCAAAAGGTAGAGTTTTTCCGTTCGCTTGGGGTTTCGATTGAGCGGGTAGCGCTCGGCACGGCGGTCAACATGTTCCTGTGCTTTATTTCGGCTTATCCGCTATCCAAGTCGGCTGACCAGTTTAAGTATCGGACGGTCTATGTCTGGTTCTTTGCGATTACGATGTTTTTCGGCGGAGGTCTTATTCCTACGTATATCATCGTGAAAAATACGGGTTTGATCGATTCCATCTGGGCGCTGATTTTGCCGGGTGCACTGAACGTATGGAACATGGTGCTGATGCTGAATTTCTTCCGCACCATTCCGCGGGAGCTGGACGAGGCGGCCACGATCGACGGCGCGGGACACTGGAGAATTTTATGGCGGATCTATTTGCCGGTCTCTTTACCTTCGATCGCGACCATCGGCCTTTTTACGATCGTAGGGCACTGGAACTCATGGTTCGACGGCATCTTATACTTGAATTCACCGGAGAAATATCCGCTGCAGACCTATTTGTCCACGCTCATTATGTCGATCAATTCCCAAATGACGTCCGTTTCCATTGAACAAATCAAAGCGATGGAAAATTTGAGCGAGAAAACGCTGCAGACGGCGCAGATATTTATGGGGGCGCTGCCGATCATGGTCGTATATCCGTTCCTGCAAAAATACTTCGTCAAAGGGATGACGGTCGGAAGCGTCAAGGAATAACGAAAGGGGAAGAAGACGTGAAAAAAGTGAAGGTTGCCTTGATCGGAGCGGGCCTGCGCGGCATCAATTACCTAGAATATGCGCTGTCGCATCCGCATGAGCTTGAGGTAGTTGCCGTGGCGGAGCCGGTCAAGGAACGGAGGGAAAGCTTTCAGGCGAGGCACGGGCTTGAGGATTCGATGTGCTTTGAGCATTGGGACGATCTGTTCCAAGCTCCGAAACTGGCTGATGCCGTGCTGATCTGTACCCAGGATCAACAGCATTTCGAGCCGACCATGCAGGCGCTGCAGGCAGGCTATCACGTGCTGCTGGAAAAACCGATGTCACCCGATCCCGGGGAATGCATCCGGATGGGGGAGATGGCTTCACAGGCCGGACTTGTGTTTTCCATCTGTCATGTCCTCCGGTATACGCCGTTTTTCCAGACGCTGAAAAGCTTGCTGGCTGGTGGTGCGATCGGGCGGCTGATGTCGATCCAGCATAATGAGAATGTGGGGTACTGGCATCAAGCGCACAGCTTTGTCAGAGGGAATTGGCGCCGTAAGGAGGACTCCAGTCCGATGATTCTGGCCAAGTCCTGCCATGACCTGGATATTCTGCTGTGGCTTGCCGGTGCGGACTGCGTCAAAGTATCTTCCTTCGGCACGCTCAGCCATTTTATGGCATCCGAAGCGCCTGAAGGAGCTCCGCTCCGCTGCCTGGACGGCTGTCCGGTCGCGGATGAATGCCTCTATTATGCGCCTGATCAATATTTAACCGAAGATACGAACTGGCCGACTTCGGCCATCAGTGACGACATGAGCTACGAAGCCCGTTACAAAGCGCTGCAGGAAGGGCCATACGGCAGATGCGTATATCACTGCGATAACGACGTCGTCGACCATCAGGTCGTGAATCTCGAGTTTGAGGGCGGTATCACGGCTGCGTTTACGATGAGCGCATTTACAAGAGACGTCAGCCGCACGATCAAGCTGATGGGCACGACCGGGGAAATCCGCGGAGCGATGGAGAAAAACGAAATCGAAATCATTCACTTCGGCAGCGGCAAAGTCGAACGGATTACGTTCGGGGACATGGGCGGCCATGTGGGCCATGGCGGCGGCGATATGAAGCTGATGAGCGATTTCCTCAAGCTGGTACGGGCGGACGCCAAGGCTCAAGGCCTTACATCTGCAGACCATTCCGTCCAGAGCCATCTGATGGCGTTCGCCGCTGAAGAGTCCAGAATCGCGGGTGAGGTTATCCGTTTGAAGGAGTTCGAACAGCGTTACGTCGTCCGCGAGCCATCGGTTTAATACGATACCTTCAACCTAACCACAGGAGGAACTTATGACTACGTTTCGATATTCGGGATCTGCTTTTTATATGAATGATGAGCCGGTGCAAATTTTGTCGGGAGCGATTCACTATTTCCGTGTCGTACCGGAGTATTGGGAGGACCGGCTCATCAAACTGAAAGCCTGCGGTTTGAACACCGTGGAAACGTATGTGCCGTGGAATTTGCATGAACCGCAGAAAGGGGAGTTCCAGTTTGAGGGCATCGCTGATTTGGTGAAGTTTATCGAACTGGCTGGCAGCCTCGGACTCTATGTTATCGTTCGGCCGTCACCGTACATCTGCGCGGAATGGGAATTCGGGGGGCTGCCTTCCTGGCTGCTGGCGGATTCCGATATGCGCCTGCGCTGTTATCATCAGCCGTTCCTCGACCATGTCGATGATTATTATGATGTGCTGCTTCCTAAGCTGAAGCCTCTGCTCTGTACCCAGGGAGGCCCGGTGATCGCGCTGCAAATCGAAAACGAATACGGGAGTTACGGCAACGACAAGCAGTACTTGAACTATTTGAAAAACGCGATGATCAGCCGGGGGATGGACGTGCTTCTGTTTACTTCGGATGGTCCGGAAGACGCCATGCTCCAGGGCGGGATGGTGGAAGACGTACTGGCAACGGTCAATTTCGGCTCCCGCGCCAGGGAATCCTTCGAGAAGCTGCGGGAGTATCAGCCGGATGCGCCGGTCATGTGCATGGAATTTTGGGACGGCTGGTTTGACCACTGGCGTGAAGAGCATCATACCCGTCCGGCGGAGGATGCCGCTTTTGTTCTGGATGAAATGCTGAGCCTTGGCGCGTCCGTTAACTTTTATATGTTCCATGGGGGCACGAATTTCGGCTTCTTGAGCGGAGCCAACGGCCACACGGAAGACAGCTATGAGCCAACGGTCACCAGCTACGATTATGATGCGCTGTTAAGTGAAAACGGTGAGCCGACGGACAAATATTTTGCCGTTCGTGACATCATCGCGAAGTATAAGCCGCTTGCAGCGGACGGGCTGCCGAACCCCATCGCCAAGAAAGCATACGGTAAAGTGGCAATGACGGAGCTTGCTCCTTTGGCCGGCAACCTGGACCGGATTTCAGCAGCGGTGCGCTCTCCCTATCCCGAACCGATGGAGAAGCTCGGCCAGAACTACGGTTTTATTCAGTACAGTACGTTGATCCCCGGCCCGCGGCCTAAGGAGGAACTGTTCGTTCAGGACCTGCGCGACCGCGCTCTGGTCTACCTGAACGGGGAACTTGCCGGGACATTGGACCGCAGCGAGCCCGGTACGAAAATCGAGTTCGAGGTTCCGCCGGGGGGCGTCCAGCTTACGCTGCTCGTGGAGAATATGGGCCGGATCAATTATGGCCCGTACATGAAAGACAGGAAGGGAATCACCGAGGGCGTGCGGCACGGAAGGCAGTTTTTATCGGACTGGACGACGTACCCGCTGCCGTTAAACGACTTGTCCGGTCTCGATTTTCACGCGCTGCAGCCGCAGCAAGGCCCTGCCTTTTACCGTGGGGAGCTGCAGGTTCACGAACGGGCGGACACCTTTCTGAGCTTGAACGGTTGGACCAAAGGCGTCGTATTTATCAACGGCTTCAACCTTGGCCGGTATTGGAACATCGGGCCGCAAAAAACGCTGTATGTGCCGGGGCCGCTTTTGCGGGAGGGGGCCAACGAGATCGTCGTTTTCGAATTGTACGGTACGGAGCTGCCGGAAATTGATTTTGGTGAGCGGCCGGATTTAGGATAGCCGCTTTATGGATCTGGAACCAGCTCCTTACAACTCTAAGCTTGATCACGATCAGGCTTAGAGTTTTTTGCGTTGAGCCGGCCCATGCGATGAATCCAAAGTTTAAGAGATCCCCTGATGATGTATCTACTACCGGATTCATGAGGTAAAGAAAGTGAAAGGTTTGTAAAGATCGAGAAATGGATGCGCTTTCTTTCGGGCTTTATAATGATATAACACGTCAAAGATTAAAGGCGATGTTAATTACAGCATGATAAAAAAATAGGCTGGCGAGGGATGCATATGGTTAAAATCATTCATCATTTTGGCAGTCCCAAATGGCTATTTACAGCCGGATTGTTGGTCATAGGTTCTGTGATTGTTATATTCACTGCTGGGTCCGGGTTTTCAAAGACGAAGCATCACGTTGAGGTGATCGCGACAGTCAACGGTGTACCGATTCATATCAACGAATTCAGCAGAGCCATCACTGCAAATAAAGCTGGAGTCATCAGCTATTTTTATGAGAAATATGGCGCTGAGCCGTCGCCTGCGTTTTGGACCACGTCTTACGGAGGAGAATTTCCGCTGGAGATGATCAAACAAAGAGCGCTGGAAACGAGTGTGAACATCAAAATTCAGCAAATCATTGCGCAGGAGCAGGGAGTGCTGCGGGATATCGATGAGGACAGTTTTGTACAATCCCTCGAGCGTGAAAATAAGAGAAGGCAAAAGGCGATCCGCGATTATCAGGTTGTTTTCGGACCCGCCTCCTACAGTGAGGATGCTTATTTTGAATACGTCATGACAAACGCAATCGTATCCGTCAAAAACCATCTGATGGAGCAGGATTGGAAGCCCGATGAACAGCAGCTGAAGCCGTTTTACGAGTCTCGAAAAAGCGCGGAAACGAAGGATCAGTCATTTGACGCTGTCAAAGACCAAGTAGTCAAAGACTACATCGACTATAAATACGAGGGATATGTCCGCGAACGCATCTCCGAAGCAAAGGTCGTCGTGAATCAGGGATCATACGATTCGTTTCAAAATGTAACGATGTAACGCCTAATCGGCTTTACATACATGATAAAACGAAAGGATGATGCTTTTTGAGGAAATGGGGAGGTAAAGTGTTTTGCATGACTTTGATTGTCTCCATGGTATGTTCTTTCTTCACCGCTTTGCCGCAGGCCGCGATGGCATCCGGCACGACTTACTACGTAGACCGTACGGGAGGAGATGACCGGAACAACGGAACAAGCCAAGATTCCGCCTGGAAGACATTGGACAAAGTCAATGCGACCACCTTTTCACCGGGGGACAAGATTCTGTTTAAAGCCGGGGAAAGCTGGAATGGCAGGCTGTGGCCCAAAGGCTCGGGTGAAGAGGGAAGTCCCATCATCATTGATAGGTATGGGGAAGGCAACAAGCCGTTAATCGCCGGCGTGACGTCAGAGCTGGAAGCTGTCTTGTTGAAAAATCAGCAGTACTGGGAGATCAACAATTTGGAAGTGACGAACAGCTCCCCACTGCCATTTGACAGGGACTGGGAAAACTCGCGCGGACAACGGCGAGGCGTCTACATCTTAAACGAAGAAGCGGGACTGCTGCACCATATTCATATTAAAAATTTAAACATTCATGATGTAGACGGTTCTTATACGACTCGATCCGGCGGAATTATTGTCGACTCGGTCGGGTCAACGACGCCCAGCGCTTTTGACGACGTCCTGATTGACGGTAATATGCTGACGGACGTGGATGCCTATGGCATTTACATCGGCTCCAACTGCATCCTGCGTAACGGAATGGGCGATTTATGGCCGTGGGTGCCGAAGCCTTACGGGCCTTGGACGCCTTCGACTCGTGTGAACATATCCAACAACACCGTCCTCAGAGCCGCAACGGGAGGAATCGCCTGGAACGTAACCGATGGAGCGGTTGTCGAGCGCAATACGGTAGGGCAGGCTACATACCTGGCAACCAATGCTTCCATTTGGTGGGCCTATTCGGACAACAATTTGGTCCAATTCAACGAATCATTTGCCAGCGTCAACGGCGCTGAAGACGGTCACGGCTTCGACGTGGACGCAGGAAACATCGGTTCGCTCGTACAGTATAACTACAGCCATGATAACGCAGGCGGATTTATGCTGTTTGTAAACGATACGTATGACACGATTAATACGGTCGTAAGGTATAACATCAGCCAGAATGACCGAAAAAGCATTTTCCGGTACAGCGGATCGATCGACAACGTGTATAACTACAATAATACGGTGTACGTCGGAAAAGCATCCGGCAACCCAGTCATGAGCGATTATTTCACCAAGGCTTCCGGCGCTCCGCGCAACATTAAAAATTACAACAATGTTTATTACAGTCTCGGGGATAAAGGCTGGGATTTGAGAGGGCAAACGTTCGACTACAACGCTTATTACGGGGGGAACACGCTCGTTCAGGCCGATGCCCATGGGGTAACCGGCGATCCGAAATTTGCGAACCCCGGCAGCGGAGCGGAAGGGATGAATACCGTCGACGGTTATAAGCTGCTGGCCGATTCTCCTTTGATCGGTGCAGGCATTCGCATCAATGAAAACGGAGGCAGGGACTACTTCGGCAATCCGTTATACAATGAGGCTCCGGACATCGGCGCACACGAATACGAAGGCAGCGTGCCTCCAGCCGGTTCTATGCCTGACCCTATCGACGTCGTTCAGATCCGGCCGGTCAGCACGCCTGTCGATGACTTGGCTCCACAGGCTGCCGCAAGCACGACATTTCGATCGTCGTCTTCACAGCCGATTGAAAATATCAATGATAAATTTTATGATACCGCTTGGTCTACCGAGGCTTCGCCTTCTTTTCCGGGATATATCACGCTTGACTTTGGCGGTCAAACCATTTCTGCCAATCAATTGAAGATCAATACGAGATTCGGTCAGGAATCGGGGATGACGGACTTCGATCTGGAATACGACAACGGTTCAGGATGGGTGCCTATTCGAAGGGATATTCATCTGTCCTGGGATTTGAATAACGGCTCGAATGAGATCAAATCCGTAGAGTTCCCGCTTACCCGTTTTTCCAAGATCCGATTGAAGGTGCATGGAGGAAATGCGCTGTCCGGCAGGATCACGCTGAACGAACTAGAACTATATATCAATCCGGATTTATCCAAAGACATGGTCACCACGTCCTTCCCAACGGGTGCGGGCACGATCACAAACATTATCGACAACAATTTGAACTCGGCATGGGGAAGCGACGTTAACGTATCTTTTCCGGGCTATATCACGCTCGATTACGGACATGATCCGGTACCTGTCAACAAGGTTACGTTGGTTACCTTTTTCGGCATAGGTCAAGGGATTACCAAGTTTGACGTGGAGTATTACGACGGCAGCGGCTGGCTAACCGCATTGCCTGGTGCATCAGTCGAATGGAAGCTTAACGACAGCACCAAAGAAAGCCAAACCGTCACCTTTCCGACCGTTCATGCTTATAAACTGCGGCTGAAAGTGAATGATGCGAACAGGGTATGGGGCAATATCGCGCTGAATGAGCTTATCGTTGAGCATACCCCTGAACATGTACCCGTCACCGGTATTTCGATCGACCGACCGGAGATCATTTTTAATGCGTCTGCCGATCGCAGTGCAGCACTGCAGGCTGCCGTTAGTCCCAGCAACGCGACCAATAAAAAAGTCAAATGGAGTACCGATGATGATCAGGTGGTTGAGGTAGACGCGGAAGGGCGGGTGAAGGCGATAGGGGAGGGGAAGGCTGTTATTACGGCAACAACAGAAGATGGTGATTTTCAGGCTGCGAGTCAAATAACCGTCGATTGGACAGCCCCCGAAATCAGGCTCGGCCCTGTGACTACATCTGAATTCACCTCAGGTACATTCCAGCCGAGATTTGAAATAACGGATCGATGGACCGGCGTTGACAATGCGAAAACGGAAGTCTTGCTTGACGGAAAAGTTCTGACGGATGTAAAAGATACGCCAATGTACGAGCTGGCTCTGGGAGCGCATACGTTCACCGTGAAAGCCAGCGATTTGGCGGGGAATACCAGCGCAAAGTCCGTTGACTTTGATGTGAAAACAAGCAACGCGGCTCTTGAGGAGTTGGTTCAGCGTTTCGCAGAAGCCGGCTGGATTGACAACAAAGGGATTGCGAATAGCTTGCTGAAAAAGTTGCAGAATCAAAATGTAAGCAGCTTTATCCATGAAGTCAACGCTCAAAAGGGAAAACATGTATCTGTCGACGCTGCGGAGTACCTGCTTCGCGATGCGGAATCGCTTCTTCATGAATCAAAGTCGTTATCTAACCTTTGAAGGGAGAGTTAATCATGAAAAAACACTTCATCACATCGATCGTCAGCCTGCTGATCGTATCCTTGTTTTCAACGAGCGCCATGGCGGCTGGTAACGGGAATGGCAAGGAAATTCGCACAACCGTGATGTCGTACAACATACATCATGGTGTCGGTTTGGATGAACAGCTTAGCCTGAAACGAATTGCGGATGTGATCCGGGATTCCGGCGCGGAGATCGTTGGCCTTCAGGAAGTGGACCGGTTTTTCGGGGAGCGGAGCGACTTTCAGGACCAAGCCAAGGAATTAGCAGGCTTGCTCGGCTATCACTACGCGTATGGTGCCAATCTGGATTGGGAACCGGCGGAAGGCCAGACGAACAACCGCCAATATGGAACTGCTATTCTGAGCAAGTATCCGATCCTCCGCTCTGACAATGTGCTGCTCAGAAGCTTCGGCGATGAGCAGCGGGGCGTTCTGCATGCGGTGGTCAATTTACGGGGGGTTCATGTGGATGTGTATAATACGCATCTGGGGCTCGATGCCGCAAGCCGTAAGGCGCAGGTGCAGGAAATCGTTAACCTGGCTTCCACGGCTAAGGGACCAAAGCTTCTCACGGGCGATTTTAATGCGGAACCTGACAGCCCGGAGTTTCAGGCTCTGTTAGACAGCGGTTTATTCATTAACAGCTTTCAAGGCGTTGAAGATGCCTATACGTTTCCGGCAGACCAGCCGTCCGAAACGATCGATTACATCGTAACCTCGCCTGAAGTTCAGCATTCGAATCAACGAGTGATCGCTACGGAAGCTTCGGATCACCGGCCGATCGCCGTCGATGTTGCGTTCAAGCGATAATGGCCCCATGATAGGACTGCTTATAAACAGCGTGAAAACCCGCCCGGATGGGCGGGTTTTCCTTTTTCCATTTGCCAAGGGTTCTTTTGTCAGCGTTCCTCAGTTTATCAGGACCGGCATATGACTTCCTATTCCATAAGTACTGGCAGGCCTGTCAGCTTTTGATCGCCCCGGCAGCGATGTCGGAAATAAACTGCTTGCTGACGAACAGGAACAAAATGATGAGCGGAATGACCGCGAGCAGCGTGCCCGCGATGACCATCGCATAATCAGTCACATAAATTCCGTTCAGGGAGGAAAGCGCCACCTGCAGCGTAAATTTACGCTCGTCGTTTAGAATGATCAGCGGCCAGAGGTAATCGTTCCAGGAACCGATGAAGGTGAACGCTCCCAGAAATGACAGCGCCGGGCGAAGGATTGGAATCGCGACGTTCCAATAGAGCCGGAAGAAGCCGCAGCCGTCGATGCGGCCGGCGTCCAGCAGTTCGGATGGAACGGATTCCTCCGCATACTGGCGGATCCAGAAAATGCCGAACGCGTTGGCCATGCCAGGAATGATCAGCGCCTTGAAGGAGCCTACCCACCCGAACTTCGCCATGATGACGAAGGAAGGAACGAGCGAGAGCTGCGACGGCGCCATCATCGTGGCGAGCAGCAGGACGAACAGCCACTTTTTGCCGGGAAATTTGAATTTCGCAAACGTAAAGCCTGCAAGGGAATCAAAGAACAGGACCAGCAAAGTACTGCAGCCGGCCACAAACAGCGTGTTGAGAAACGCGCCGAAGAAATCGATGTTCTGAAACACCCGCGTCACATTGCTGATAAACTGCGTCCCGAACCAGAACTTGGGCGGGAAGCTGTAGATTTCCGCAGTCGTACGCGTGGCCATAACGGCCAGCCAGTAAAAAGGAAAGATGGAAACGATAAGTCCGACGATCAATCCGAAATACAGCAGGATAGAAGACTTCCTTTTAACCATGCGTATCACCCCGTTTATTCATCTTTGGCACCGCCGCCCTGAACTACCCGCCAGTTGAAGATCGAGATGAGGGCAATCAATATGAACATGCCCCAGCCGACGGCCGAGCCGTAGCCGAAGTAATTGTTCACGAATGCCTCGCGGTACAGGTAGAGAACGATCGTCAGACCCCCGCCGCTGACGCCGCCGTCGTTGCCGACGAGCACCTGCGATTCGGTGAAGATCTGCATGCCTCCGATGGTTGAAGTAATGACGGTAAAAAGAATGATAGGCCGTAAATTCGGGATCGTAATGCGGAAGAAGGACTGGATGCCGGTGGCTCCGTCAATTTTGGCGGCCTCATAGAGGACCGTAGGTATGCTCTGGAGTCCCGCCAAATAAATGATCGCATTGTAACCGACCCAGCGCCAGATGACCATGATCGATACGGCCAGCTGGATGCCCCAGGTTTTGTTCAGCCATTCCACGGGGGAAATCCCGAACAGGGACAGGAAATAATTCAAAAGTCCGTAGTTGTTGGAGAAAACGGTACTGAACACAATCGCCACCGCAACGAGTGAAGTGACGTTCGGCAGAAAGTAACCGATCCGGAAGAAGGTACGGAACCGCACGAACGACGCATTCAGCAAAAACGCAATGATGAGCGCGAAGAACAGCATCGGAATGGTCGAATAAATCCAGATCAAAAGTGTGTTGCCGACCGCCTTCCAAAATTCCGGATCGGTGACCATGAACTGATAATTGTTCAGACCGTTAAAGGTCATGACGCCGATGCCGTCCCACTTCTGGAAAGAAAGATACATCGAGAACAGGATCGGGAACAAGCCGAAGACGGCAAACAAAATATAGAAAGGGGAGATGGCCAGGTATTCTTTCCGGTGCTTCCATATTTCAGACCCCAATCCCCGCTTCCGCTCCGGCACCTGCATGGAGCTGCCGGGATCGAATTGAGTTCGCTTCTGTAATGGTTGACCCATAAGACTCTACCTCCATTGTCGGGATGGTATGACCGTTTAACGCAGCAGCTCCTTTTTCACTCTAGATAGTGCATCTTCCCATGCTTTATCCGGGTTTTTGCCTTGAAGGGCGACCGATGACAGCTCGCGGCTCACGATGCCGTTCAGGTTGGCGTATTTCGTCCCGAAATAGGAGGGCTTCACGTTGCGCGCGGACTCCGTAAAAATTTCACCGGTAGCCTGGCCGCCGAAAAAGTCCTCTTTCTGCTTCATGACGTCCGAATCGAGCGCCTTGGCGGCGGATGGGAACAGGTTAAGTTCCTTGAAGCTGGTTACCTGGTTTTCGGGATTCAGGAGCCAGCTCATCACCTCAAAGGATTCTTTCGGGTATTTACTCGTTTTCATAATGGCGAGGAACGAGCCGCCGTTGTTGCCGTCACCGCCCGGAGCTCTCGCGACCCGCCATTTGCCTGCCGTATCCGGGGCCGCGTCCATCAGGATTTGCTTCGCCCATACGGCACTCACGAATGAAGCGATTTTGCCGTTGTTCATCGCGGCGTTCCACTCGGAGGAGAACGTGCTGGCATTGGCGAGCAGCCCCATTTGAGAGGCCTTGACCGCCAGGTCCCACGCCTTCTTCATGGAGGAGGAAGGATCCTCACCGATGAAATTTTCATTTCTATCAAAATAAATTTTATCCGACTGTGCATTGACCTGGGAGTAGACCTGGCCGATGTTGTCCAGAAGCTTCACCTTGCCACCGAGCGCCTTCTGCAGCTTCTCGCCTGCGGCGAAATAGTCCTCCCAAGTGCCCATCATCTGATGAACCTCTTCCGGATCGGTCGGGAGACCTGCTTGCTCGAACAGGTCCGCTCGGTAAAACAATGCGGTCGGGCCCGTGTCGATCGGCATGGCGATCATTTCGCCCTTCGGCGTGACCCCAAGCTGCCATTTCCAGTCGAGGTAGTCCCCCTCGATGTCCTTCGCTCCGAGATCATACAGGTTGTAGAAACGGTCGGCGCTTGGGAACAGCTCAGTAACCCAGTCGTTAAAGGCCACAATATCCGGACCGCCGCTGCCTGCAGCGAGCGTCGTTTTCAGCTTGGATTTGAAGTCGCCCCCGATTTTTTGGGCGTTGATGCGAATTCCCGGAAACTGCTTCTGGACCGCGTTGATCAAATTATCGTCCAGACTCCGGTTCCAGTACCAAAGAGTAAGCGTTTTCACTTTGCTATTAGATGAAGACCCGCTAGAACATCCGCTAACCATGAAAGCAACAAGCAATAAACACGTTAATAAGATTCGGTATTTTGCCATCGTTTTCGGCCTCCCATCGCGGCTATATGGTACTGCAGCAGCATCATCACTCCTTTAAATCCCTAAAATGTGTCCGTTCTAGGAACATTATAAACGCTTACAAAACATTTTGGAACCGCTTGCTTGAAATAAGACGGTCGTAGGACATCGCCCCCGCGCCATATATTGAATATGGGTTTACCATCTGAAGGGAGGGAGTTCGCCACTGTCAGTCCGCAGCCTTTATCGCCGTTATGCCGCGGCAGCACTCGTTCTAGTTCTGTCCTTTTGCTGGATGTTTCCGGCTGGGGCCGAGGCAAAAATTGCCTCGCAAGACCTCATTATCGTCAATAAAAAGACGAATAAACTGGCATATTTTAGCAGCGGAAAGTTGGTTAAGGAGTTCAGGGTGGCGACGGGCAAGTCGCCAGAGCTGACGCCGGAAGGAACGTTTGAAATCGTCAACAAGATTAAAAACCGTCCCTATTACAAGGAAAAGATCCCAGGAGGCGATCCCCGCAATCCGCTCGGTGACCGTTGGATCGGCCTCAATGTCAATGGGACGATGGGGACGACGTACGCCATCCACGGCAACAGCAACAAAAACTCGATCGGAAAGTACGTCAGCGCGGGATGCATCCGCATGTACAATGACGAGATCCACTGGCTGTTCGAGCAGGTGCCCCTGCATACGATGGCTATTATAACAACCTCCAGCCAAAGTTTTGAAACGATCGCCCAAAATCACGGCTATGCAGTGGGCGTGCAGTCGTTTGACGGTAAGCTGGTAGTGAATGGAAGGGAAGCTCAGCTGAAGCAGGATTTGATCATGGTCGATTCCCGCATCTATATTCCGCTCCGCGCCTGCTTCGAACTGCTGGGCGGGACGGTTGAATGGAACGCCAGTACCCAAACGGTGACGGTCTACACGGGAAATCGCAAGATTACCCATAAAGCGCTCTCCGGCAAGGCTGTCGTGAACGGCAAAACGGTAAACATCACCGCCTCCCGGTTCCAGGGGAATTCGCTGATGCTTCCGCTTCGCAACATGTCGGAAATATCCGGTTACTCAGTCGTGTGGGACGGAGCCTCCAATACGGTGAACCTAACAACGGGCAAATAAGCCCCAGCCGCGCGCATGCGCGGTTTTTTTGTGCTGTTATATAGATTGAACTAAAGTTTTGCATTGAACTTCCTAATGTAACGGCCAATTGGGGGCAGTATCATTCATTTCTTTAGTTCATTCTATATAGCCTGGGAAAAACAAGGTTGGAACTGCCGGCAAGGGTGTGTATGATGGAAAAGCACGGAAGTTGCCGCGGCTCAGCTCCGGCCGTTGGAGGGCAAAAAATACGAAAGAGGTGTGCGTGATGGATAGCGGGATCGAAATTGTGGATTATTCGCCGGAATGGGCGGAAGGATTCTCCCTGGAGAAAGAACGGCTGTCCGGATTAGCGGGCTTGGATGCGGTCGTGATCGAGCATGTCGGCAGCACGGCCATTCCAGGGCAGCAGGCCAAACCAGTGGTGGATATGTTCGTCGGCGTGAATCCGTTCCGTCCAGCTGCTTATTACAAAGACCTGCTGGATCCGGCCAGCTATTCTTACGTGGAGACCGGGATGCGCGGAAGGCTTTTATTTGCCAAATCGACAGGGGGAATCTGGACGCACAATGTTCATCTGATGCCTTATGACGAACAGTTCCATACCCGCAATGAAATTCTGCTCCGCGATTATTTGCGCCGCCATCCGGAGCTCGTAGAGGAGTACGGGGCCATTAAAATGGAGGCGGCCCGAAGCGCTGAATCGATGAATGCTTACACGCGGGCCAAAACGGCATTTATTCAATCGGTCGTCGATGCGGCCAGAGAGGAGAAAGGGCTTCCCCAGGAAGACGTATGGGAGGAATAAGCTGCCTGCCTGCTTACGCCCGGACGGCCCGATGAATGATACGGACAAGTTCGCTGCTGTAGGTCTCCAGGTCGACCCTGCCAATGACCGCCGGGTTCAGCATATATTCCCCGATCGCGCCTTGAATCATGTTGGACATGACGGAAAGGTGAAAGTCCCCGAAAACGCCCTGCTCCTGACCCTCACGCAGGATAGTCCCCAATGTCTGCAGCAGAGGATCTTCCTCCTCCTCATCAAGCTTGTAATACGGGACGTTATCAGGCGTCCTTGCATTAAACACGATTTCGTCCAAAGCCGTGTTGTGGGCGGGCTGCGTTCCCTGATACGCCAAACTGGCAGTGATGAACGCGCTGAGCTTCTCCTGCGGGGTGCCTACCTGTTCGACCCGTTCCAAAATATAAGACGTTGACTGCTCCACCAGCTTCATCAGCAGATGATTCATCAAATCCCGTTTGTCGGAAAAATGATACGAGATCAAGGCCGTGCTGATGACCTATCATATCAAAATGGAGGAAGTCAATCCGCGTCGGCACGCAAGCAAAAAAACGTGCCAACGGAATAAAATTCCTGGCACGCTTTTTGACGATTAGCGGTTTCGAGACGAACTGGTTGATGTGCCCCCGATATAGCGGAAAACGAGCACGCTTCCAGCCAGGCACAAAATGCCTGTCAGCAGCAAGGAACTCATGACGCCATGGGACAAATCGGGGGCTGCGGCCATGAGGACGCCGGGCAGCGCCACTCCTAGCGTAGCGCCGAGCTGACGGAAGGCATTCAGCGCGCCGGAAGCCGTTCCCGTCTTGCCCTGCGGCGCTGCACTCATCACCACGGAGACGAGCGGCGGCAGGATGAATGAGATGCCGCAGCCGATCAGCAGCAGCGAGATCCCGGTGGGAATATACCCTGTATCTGCAGGAAGGAGAGCCTGGATCAGCATTCCGGTGCATGCTAGGAGAAATCCTGTACCGATGGTGCGTGCTGCTCCATACCGGCTGATCAACCTGCTCATCAGCATGGGATTCACCGCCATGGGGAGCGTCAGCGCAAGAAATGCAAGGCCCGTCCCCATAGCTGAATAACGATGGAGCTGCTGGAAATACAGCGTCATGACAAACAGCACGCCGGAAAGGCCGAAATTAATAAGCAATCCGGCCGTTAATCCGGTCACGAGCACACGGCTTTTGAACAAGGACAGGGGCAGCATCGGCGAATGGCTTCGCTTTTCGATCCAGACGAACAGGCCGATCAGCAGGGCGGCGGCGGCAAACAGAACAAGAATGACGGGTGATCCCCACCCGAGATCTTCGCTTTCCATAAAAGCGCTCGTCAGTGCTGCCACGCCCAGCAGGCCGGTAAGCTGACCGGCGGGATCCATGCCGGACGGCGCGGGTTTCCGGGCTGAAAAGTCCACGTTCGCCCGCGTCCACAGCCAGCTGAGGATGCCCACGGGGATATTCAGCAGAAAAATGCTCTGCCACCCCAGGGTGTCGACCAGAATGCCGCCGATGATCGGACCGGCGGCAAGCGCCAAGCCCGACACCGCCGCCCAGATGCCGAGCGCCTTGGTCCGGCGGGCGGGGTCCGTAAAGGTCTCCGCAATGATCGTCAGGGAGGACGGCAGCAGTGCCGCTCCGCCGACGCCGAGCAGCGCCCGGAAGCCGATCAGCCAGCCGATGGCAGGCGAAACGGCGCAGAGGACCGAAGCCAGCATAAACAAGACAATCCCGCCCAAGAAAACACGGGCTGCCCCCCATCGATCGGCCAGCACACCCATGCCCAGCAGCATGCTGGCAAATACCATCGTATACGCGCCCGTTACCCAGCTCATTCCGCTGAGTCCGCCGCCCAGCGTATCCCGGATGGCAGGGAGCGCGACCGTGACGACCGTCGTGTCCAGCAGCACGATGAAGTAGCCTAGGGACAGCCCTGCAAGCAGCCAGGAAGACCGGTTTTTTTGGTTGGCCGGCTTGGTCCCGGCCGTGATTGATGTTCCATTCATTCCATAAACCCTCCCTTGATCTTTTTCAAACCCATCGATGTGTTGTATAGTGTATATTCAGAAGAAACGGGGATGAAGAGAGCGGTTTATCCTAGGAGTGGTACTCCTAGGTATCGGTCATCTTGCCCACTTCGGATAGAAAATGGAGGGTCTTTACATGGAGACAACGCATCAGCGTACGAGCCAGCTTGCCGAATTTTTGCAGACCCGGCGGGCCCGTCTGACTCCGGAACAGGCTGGTCTCCCCGGCGGAGGGAGACGAAGAACGCCCGGCCTTCGGCGGGCGGAAGTTGCGCTGCTTGCTGGCGTGAGTGTCGATTGGTACACGTGGCTTGAACAGGGAAGGGACATCTCTGTGTCCACTCAGGTGCTCGAGAGCATCGCCAGGGCGCTGCAGCTGGATGAGAATGAAACGAAGCATCTGTTCCTGCTGGCTTCGAGACTTCTGCCGTTTCATTATCAGCAGCCGGAAATGGCGATCAGTCCGCTCCTGCAGACATTCCTGGACGAACAGGGGGAACACCCGGCGTTTGTAGCCAATTCCCGCTGGGATATCGTCGGCTGGAACAGGGCGGCACGGCTCGTGTTCGGCGATTATGAGCAGATGACGGTCAGGGAGCGGAACTCGGTTTGGAGAATGTTCGTTTCTCCCTATACGAAGGAGCTTCTGGGCGAGGGCTGGGAGAAAAACGCCCGGCTTCGGCTCGCCCAGTTTCGTGCGGGATACGGACTCAATGTTGAGGATCCATGGTGGAGCGGGATGATTGAAGATTTGAACAAGGAAAGCGAGGAATTCAGGGCATGGTGGCCCCAGCATGATGTGCTGAACGTCAAGGAAGGCCGAAAAAAAATCTACCATCCGCGCGTGGGGCTGCTTGAATTCAGCCATATTACGTTCCAGGTGGAGGATTCTTATGATCTTCGTGCCACGGTGAACCTGCCATACAATGACGAGACCATACAGAGAATGAAACAGCTGCTTCAATAATGAGCAAAAGGCAGAAACCCATGCGGTTTCTGCCTTTTTTTGCTGAGTCGGTCCCATATTTTGCCCCCTCCCGTAACTCGCGGCTCTGCGCTGGAATATGATCGTATAGGACGTAATTCAGTTGCGGCGGCTGGCGGGCTGTATTCCAGCCAGAAGCCTGACAGGAGGCGAGGACGGTCGAAAAGCATCTGCTCATTTACGATGTCGACTGGTGGATCCTGGGCAAGACGGCCAAGATCATTCAACAGCATCATCCCTGCCTGGATATCATGTCCGCCAAACAATTGGAGGAGAGCATCGGGAGCAGGGGCAGCGAGGCGCTGAACCGGGAATATTCCCGCATCTCCGCCATGTGCCTGGGCCTGGCGGCATTTGCCATCTTTAAGCATATCCGGATCGATTCATCCGCTGCGGTCTCCTATTATTATTTCAGCAAAAATTACGACACGTTCCGTGAATGGGCTGACAAGCCGGTACCCGATCACGATTTTTTACGCCTGGTGATTCCCCGTATCGGCTCGATCGGGGCGATGAATCTGAAGCTGACCGAGTGCCTCGCAGCGATGGCACCGGCTGCTTCCGTCCGCCATATCGGACACTTTGTCGACCATTCGCTGTTTCATCCCGTTCCTGCGGACGGGGAGCCCTTGGAGCAGGAAGGCCGGCCGCTCGTCATTGGGTGGGCAGGAGATCCGGGAAAGGCATCCAAACGTTATGCGGCTCTGTACGAGCCGATCAAAAGTCATTTTGCCGGCCGGCAGGAAGTGCGCTTCGTTGAAACGGCAGGAGCATATGCGCACGAAGAGATGCCGCGCTTCTATCGGGATATTGACCTGCTTCTGATCACGTCGGCGAATGAAGGGGGCGGAGCGACGGCGCTTGAGGCTTTTGCCAGCGGCAAACCGGTGCTGTCCACCAACGTCGGTTACGTAAAGGAAGCAGCCCATCCCAGCGGGCATCATTTGATTTTGGACCGTGACGATCCCGGGGCGTTTATCCAGGCCATTGAAGGCTGCCTGCAGGAAAGATCGCGTTTAAGGGAAATCGGGCGTCTGTGCAGAACGGAAATCGAAGCGCACTGGACCATCGAAGCGGGCGTGAAACGCTGGCTCGCCGTCTTGTTTGGAATTTAGGAGGTGACGACTCACATGGGCACATCAAACTGGCAGAACCTGTCTTATTGTGTGGAACTCATCCGGCAGGCAGCTCCGTCCAGCGTTCTTGACATCGGGGTCGGGTTCGGCCGGTGGGGCATGCTCTGCAGGGAATTTCTCGATGTCTGGCAGGGGCGCGTCTTTCGAGAACAGTGGCAAACGAGAATCGAGGGGGTCGAAGTTTTTCCGAAAAATGTGGACGACTATCATCCATACTTTTACAACCATATATATATTGGGGATGCCTACGAACTGATGATGAAACGGCAGCTTGGATCCTATGACTTGATTATTATGGGCGATGTCCTTGAGCATTTCGAGAAGGAGCGCGGGACCGAGCTGCTTGAAGCGTGTCTGAAGCAATGCCGCAGACTGCTCTTGAACGTTCCAATTGGCCCCGGTTGGCCGCAGGGCGCCGAATACGGCAATGCATTCGAAACCCATCGCAGCGTTTGGACGGAAGAGGAGCTGGACCATTATCCAACCGCCTCCAAGCATATGTTCAAGGATTATATTCAGCGTGAATTTGCCACCTATTTGTTCCAGGGCGCACAGCAGCACGGATAAAAGTCAGGGGCTTTGGTCAATATCAACACCGAATGGGGGAAGCGCCATATGACGGGGCATGGTGCCAGCAGAGATTACGTAGTTACTGAAATCCCTGTTGAGCTGCTGTTCACCGAATTGGATGTCCGGTCGGCCCGTACCGACCATCTGATCGAATCGTATACTGACCGTTGGTACGAACATCATCTTCAGTATGCCGACATTTCCATCATGCGGCTCGTTCCGCACCGGGAGCTGTACCGCTACTTTGCCGGGGTGCCGGGCGCTGCACCGGATGCTTACCAGAATTGGTATGAACAGATTCACGCGACACGGGGAATAACGCCGTTGATGTCCGGAATAGAGCTGCTGAACCAAAGACGGCTGGAATACGACAATATGCGGTCCGAGCTCCTCGACGGATCGGACTTTTTTTTCGATCATCCGGTCAAAGCGAAATGGAATCCGGCCGGATATTTCAACGTATTGGACGGACATCACAGGGCTTGTTTTTTGTACTGCCTCGGCTTTCGGAGGATTCCGGTCCGAATCCCGCTGCAGGATTATACGGTCTGGCTTCACTCCGCGGCAGCGGCTGACGTCGAGCAAACGATGAAGGACCAGCATCGAACGCTGATTTACACGCCGATCTTACACCCGCAGTTTTATGATATGCGCAGCGAGCGGGACGAGACATATCCAACGAGGCTGGACCACATTGCACGGTTTTTGGGGCCAGGGAAGCTGAAAGGGCGGAGCGTCCTGGACATCGGCTGCAACATTGGTTACTATTCCAGGCATTTCGTCAGGGAAGGGGCGGACGTCACCGGGGTGGAACCGGATCCGGTCCACTATGCCCTCCTTCACAAGCTGAACGCGATGGAACGGACGGCATTTTCCGTCATGACGGAGCGTTTTGAAGAATCCGAAGCCGTAGAGCAATATGATATCGGACTGCTGCTGACCGTTTTTTATCATGTCATGAAAGATCCGGAAGCTTGCAGGCGGTTTCTCGCCCAGCTGGACCGAAGCGTCTGCGGTCTGCTCTTCTGGGAATCCGGGGATGCCATTGAAGCGGAGAAGAAGATGCTGATGGATAATACCGGTTTTAAGCATTATGAAAAGCTGGCGGATACGTTCGGCACGGGGAAATACCGGGAACTCGGTGTTTTTCGAAAAGCATAGACCGGCAAGCCGGTTAATCTATCGGAAGCGGAGGTGAGATGTGGATGCATGACGAATTGTCCGTTTTGATCCCATACCAGCCGGACGGCGGGCCGAGGGATGAGGCGCTGTCCTTTGTCCTTCGGTTTTACAAGCATATTCTGCCCTCGGCGGACATTTGCATCGGGGAGATCGGCGCGAACGAACCTTTCAGCAGATCCAGGGCGATTAACCGGGCGGCGTCCCGGGCAAGCGGCAGCATCTTCATTATTGCCGACGGTGATATCGTCTACGACCCGCAGCTGGTGGCCGATTCGGTCCGCTGGATCGAGCAGGGGCGGTGGGTCATTCCGTTCAGCCGGATCAACCGGCTGACGCAGCGCATCTCCAGGTTGGTCATAGAGGGTGAGGCAATCTGGCCCCTGGAAACCGAACCGGATACTAGGGAGGAACATGCCGCCTTTTTCGTCGGGGGCTTAAATATTGTCGGCCGGGGCGCATTTGAGCGGATTGGCGGTTACGATGAGCGTTTCATCGGCTGGGGGGGCGAGGACGAGGCTTTTGCTTATACGATGGATACACTGGTGGGAGAGCATATCCGTCTTGACGGACTGATGTACCATTTCTGGCATCCTTTCGTAGGTCCGCAGGGCAACCCCCATTATGAGCATAATTACAGTCTTTTTCAACGATACAGAGCTGCTCGCGGAGACAGGGAGTCGATGAACGAGCTGATTCGGGAAAAAGCAGGCGGGTAAGCCATGACTGTGAGGCGTTCTGTCGTAACAAGGGCAGCATGGGATGAACAGGAAAGGAAGGAGCAGAATCTATGACATTATCGGTCATTGTCCCGATCCTGAACGAAGAGACCTTTGTTCCTTTGTATCTGGAGAGCGTGGCAGCCTTTGCCGATGAAATCATTATCGTGGATGGGGGAAGCACGGACGGAAGCCTGGAGCATATTGCCCGGCTGGAGACAAAGTATCCGATCAAGCTGTTTACGATGCCGCAGACAGGTCTTCCCTATACCGAGGACTGGAACGAATCGGAAGTGCGGAACTTTTTGATCGGTCAGGCCACCGGAGACTGGATTATGAACCTCGATATCGATGAAATGATGGACGACAGGTTCCGGGATTTGCTGCCTGAGCTGATGGCAAACACCGCCGTTGATGTCTATCAATTTCCGTTTGTGAACTTTTGGAGGGATCCGAACACGATTCGGGTCAACAGTCCAGGGGATGAGCGCTGGTCCAATGACATCACCCGGATGTGGCGGGCCGGCAAAGGAATCCGTTACCGGGACGAGAAGCATCACTGCACTTTGGAAGCGGCCGGCGGAGCCAGCATTTGGAGCCTTCCGCGCGTACGGGCTGATGTCAACGTATACCATTACCACTATGCGATTGGCAAGCGGATCAAATATAACGACAACCGCAGAGGAGATGTCAATCTGCTGAACAATGTAGGGGAACCGGATTGGAATTACAGCCATAAAGAGTACCAAATTGCCACGGTCCCTTTTCAAGGAGAGCACCCGGCCGTCATTCAGCGCTATTTGGAACAGCTGAATGGCAATGGTAAGAGCACTCCAAACCTTTGAAGCATGAAAAGAACTAAAGCCCTCACTGCCGAACCGGGAATAATCCGGGATCCGGGTGAGGGCTTTATTTGTGACATCCCTTTGCCTCAAATCGAATGATTCAGCCATCGTAAAGGCCTATCATGTAAGCGACTGCTGAACGATCCGGGACGCTTCAGGCTCATCGTACAGCTGAACTTCCGGTAATTTGGCGGCCAGCGGCTCGAATTGACTAGCCTGGTAGCATTTTCTATCCACCGCATAATGATTGGCATGAATCTCTTCGAACAACTGTTGCGACCCGCAATAAACGGCTAAATCGAAGCTGACCTGGCTGAACAAATCGATCCGGTTGGTCAAATACAGCCGGGGGCCGGCCTTGCGGATACCCACGACGGGATGCTGAAGATATGTCAGCGTGTAGACAATCACGGTGCAGTCGTCCCTTTGGGCGAACTGCTTCACCAGCTGCTGCCATCTTGCAGGTTCGTCACTCCAGGACAATTCACCAAGCAGCAGCACCCGCTTTTCTCCAGGGTGGAGAGCATCGGCCTGTTCCCGGACTTCTTCCGGGGTTGCGGACAGGTTAAAAGGGTTCAACGGACCCTTGGGCAGCTGCCACGACTTGGTCCACTTTGCTTCATAATAATGCTTGTTTCGTTCCCACAGCGCTTGATATTCCTGGCTTTTCAACTTCTTGATCGTTGCGCTGCCGTGATGGTACACAAAGGCGTCTTCAACGATCACCATCCGGTAACCCGCTTGCTTGACCCGTTCACAGTAATCGTCGTCTTCAAACATACCGATGCCGTAATGGCGGTCCAGCGGCCCGATCTCTTCAAATGCGCTGCGCCGGATGGCCACACAGAAAAATCCGAGCAGTCCGGTTTCGCGGGTGCGTCCGCGGTAATTTTCATAAAACTCCTGCAGCCAGCCGGGATCCGCTCCCTGTACGGGGTCACCGATAAAAAAGTCCAGCGCCTGATCATTCCCTACGTGGTTGGACATCGGTCCGGTCATGGCGATATCGCTGTGTTCCTGCATCGGCCGGATCAGCTTGGGAACCCAGGTCGAGTCGGGGACGATCGTATCATTATTAAGGAGAATCAGATATTCGCCGGTCGCACAGCTTGCTCCCAATGAGTTCGCCTCGGCAAACCCCAGATTGATGGGTGAAAAGACGGTCTGCACCGGTTTCTGCGCCAACGCCGCAAGCTGTACACGGGTCTGATCGGTGGAGCCGTTATCGACTACAATGATCTCCATGTTCGGATAGGCGTCTTTCCGAAGCAGGCTGTTCATACACTGCCGGGTGAACGACCAGTTGTTATGGGTCACGATGACGATGCTGACCTTCGGAAAAATAAACCGCTCAATGGCACGATGCAGCATTTCGTATCGATGCCCCCACGTATTGCACATGGCAAATTTACGCCGGATTCTCGCGGCTTCCGGCTGCGCCGCCTCGATGCTGAGCGTCCGCTCCACCGCCGCCTCGAACGCTGCAGGGGAATCCGCGATTTCCACCATGTCCGAGGCGATTTCGGTCAGCTCGGGCAAAGGGGTGGAAACGACCGGCTTGCCCGCAGCCAAATATTCATAGAGCTTGACGGGGTTTGTCGCCTGGGTCAAGTTGTTCTGGACGAACGGAATGATCGCGCAGTCAAAACGGTGAAGATAGCCGGGTAGCTCCTCATAGGGCTTCTCCCCGAGCAGCAGGACGTTCGGCAGCTGTTCCACCCCGGAGGTGTCGCAGCCGAACGTATGGCCGATTAAGGCAAAGGTCCATTCCGGCCTGTTCCGGGCCATCGTTTCAATCAAACCGATATCAAACCAATCCGAGATCGCGCCGTAATAACCGATCACCGGGCCGGAAATGCTGCTGAGTTCTGCGGGGGCGCTGCCCGCCCAGCCGGCGAAATGGCTGACATCGGCAGCGTTGCGCACCAGAATCGATGCGGGATTCAGCTCACGGACGCGCTGATGAAGCACTTGCGAGGAAGTGATCACCACATTTGCTTTTTGGATCAGCAGGTCTTCCTGATGAATAACGTCGGCATGATTGGTCGAAAAGCCGGCATGATCATCCATGCAGTCATACATGATGTTGTGCCGGTTCATCGCCGTGACAAGCGGAGTCCAAAACGGAAGGTCGACGATGGATACATACGAGGTGACCGCAAATTTGGCAAGGACATGCTCCAGTGACCATTTCAAATATTGGATATCCAAATCGTCCATTTGGTCCTGATACAAGTTTAGACGTCTATGGGCACAGAGGGTCACCAACCATACGTTCCGGTCTACCTTTTTGAATTTGACATATCGGCAGACTTCATCCCTGGCGGCATGCTCCTTTGAGTTGCAGACGACGTCCGTCGTTATATAAAAAACGCGGTGACCTCGTGCGGCGAACTGCCGGGACAACTGCTGCGGACGCTGCCAGCGGAAGTCCCAGTCAATAACGGGAAACCGGATGATATCATAGGGTACCGCCGAATCCGGACCGGGTTTTGCTGTTTGAAGATCCTGTATGGGCTTCATTGTAGGAGGAGCCGAGTTTGGGAAGCGAGGGGTCGAATACGCCCCATGGCGCTGCCCTGGAAAAGGCTCCATCGGCAGAGAATTGCGCGGTGAAGCAAGTGCGGTTATACGCGGGTCTAGGGTGTGTTTTGGCTTGGCAGAATGATTGCTTTTTGATTTATGGGCCGCGGAGGCAGACAATGGACGGGATCCCTTCCTGGATCGGTTCCTCGGTTTGTTCAAGCGTTATTCTCCTCCCTAAACGATTGTCTATGTACAAAATATGTACCGGGTCAGATTTACGTTTGGGTATAACACCATACGAGAGGATCATTTTTAGGAGAAATGCCCGGGTAAAAGCTTACCGCTGGGCATTTTGATCAACTTCCACTTGGCCTGGTCCCTATCGTAATCTACTCACATATTGTACCAATGACTATAAAGGAGGTAGGTCAAGTGAAATTGGTATTCATGAAAAAACACGTGAAGGATTACGGAATACCCGCACATCACAAAAAGAAGCGGCATCACCATAGGAAAAGAACGTGGCCGCTTCTGAAAGTGATCCATGATATCAAGCACCGGCTGTTGAAACTGAAACAGCAGTTCGAGAGCGTGGCGGGTACCGTGGCGGAGCTTTCGGCTCGAGTGAGCAAGCTGGAGCAGCAGGTTGCCAACCTGAACAGCCGCTCGGGCATCGGTCCAGGACCGGCACCAGGACCGGCGCCGGGTACTGGACCTACAGGCATCGTGGCCCTGCTCACACCGCGGATCAATACACGCGTCACGCTGGAAACGCCAGTGGGGACCATATTCGGCACTTTGATTCTGATTGGCGAAGATTATGTGCAGGTTCTTGAACAGGATGGAAGCAACGTGTTGATTCCGTTCCGCAGCTTGCTGGCCGTTTCATAACCTTAGTGAATTCAGGAGGGAAAGCATATGAACTTTGAGGAAGCACTTGCCGTTTTTGTTGGCAGACACGTGGAGGTGCTGCAGCCCAATCAGTTTATACAGGGCACCCTGGTTTCTTCTTCAGGCGGTATACTTGCCGTGGATACGGTGAGTACTAATTATATCCCAACAACGCAGCGCGTAAATATTTCCACGGGCAGCGTAGCGCTGGTCCGCATCCTTCCTCAGTAAACGATCATGGTTTCGGTGCAGTCCCATTGTCCCCGGCGTTCATCCAGCTCAGCCATTCCGGGTAATGATCTGCATGGCGGTGCGTAATGCTGTGCAGGCGGATTCGCCGATGGTACAGTGCCCTATTGACACGCAACAATTCGGCGGACCCCGACATTCTGGCGAGGATTTCGATATCTTCGTACAGACGGCCGCCGAACGGGGAATCCGTGCTCCAGCCGGACAACGATCTAAGTCTGGCTGTATTGAACATCCGCGGGGCGATGGGAATGCCGGCTTCGATTACACTGGCAGTGGAGAAAGGATGAATGGCGGTACGTACGCCCTGATAGATCAGCTGCTTATTTTTCCGTTCCTCCCACTGGATGTGATCGGCATATATAACGCCTGCCTGCCTGTGCAGGCTAGCATTGCTGTATAACTGTTCCAGGCAGTCGGGGGACAGCCAGTCGTCGGCATCGAGCTCGAGCAGCCAGCTTCCTTTCGCCATGGACAATCCCGAATTCAGAGCATGGGCCTTTCCCGAATTGCGTTCCAGCCGGCAGGTGCGGATGCGGTGGTCCGGATACAGCGAGTCCAAGATATGTGCCGTATGATCGGTCGACCCGTCATCGATGATTAAGAGTTCCCAATCGGGCAGCGTTTGCGCCATGACCGATCGGACGGCCCAGGGAACATACTCGGCATCATTATAAGTACATAGCAGGACGGTTACCAGCGGCACTTTATGTGACGCGTCCGTCCTCGGCTCAACCTGGATCGGTGCAGCGAGCAGCGGACACAGCAGCTCCCATTCCTCACGCTTTTTTTGCCAGGGTAACGGGGAGGAGACAGCCGGAACCACCGGACAATTGCGGGTAGAAGTCCAGGTGAAAGCGGCGCTCAGCTGGTATTGTTTGTCTAACAGGATGTAGGATTCGAAAGGCAGCAGCACTGTTTCCGTGAAACCTGGTGAAGGCGGCGCCATGACAGCGTCCGTTCGCCAGATCAGCGGGCCTCTGGGCGGCTGGAACCGTTTGCGTCCGCCCTCTTCTGGGGTTGTGGGGCTGAAGAGGCAGCCGGCCGACGCTTCGGGAAGATGGCAAAGCTCTGTGCGCAGGAAAGCATCCATGCCCGGAAGCAGCCGCTCCCCCGCGTGCAGCGTCAGAAAGTAGGGCTCCTGGTACGAGGCAAGCTCCTGGTTCATCCGGGAACCGAGGCTGCCATGTTCCAGCACGACGACATTCGAATCAGGGAGCTCCTGCTGTACGGAACAGGCGGTTGATTGTGCGTGGCGCTGGTGGAGGGAAGGCAGAATGAAGACGAGCATGGCGGGCTCCTTTCCCAAATCCGTCGTTAACATAGCGTATGTAACAATGGCCCAAGTGACACTGTGAAATTGACAAATCGGCCTGGCCGAAGGAAGAGCCGTAACGAAGAAGCGTAAAGAAGATGCGCAAAGAGGAAGCGTTATGAAGACGGCCGCAGGTACGCAAAGCAGCCGCGGGAGATCCCGCGGCTGCTTTGCGTACCTGCGGCTTATCGCTTTAACGGTTGTCGATTTTCTCCGGATACAGATCGTGGTTGATCATGCGCTGCTCCGCCCACTGCTCATACTTGGTGCCCGGGCGTCCGTAATTGCAGTACGGATCGATGGAAATGCCGCCCCGCGGCGTGAATTTCCCCCATACCTCAATATAGCGCGGATCCATCAGCTTGATCAGATCGTTCATAATAATATTCATGCAGTCTTCATGGAAGTCTCCATGATTCCGGAAGCTGAACAGGTACAGCTTCAGCGACTTGCTCTCGACCATTTTCTGGTCGGGAATGTAGCTGATATGAAGCGTGGCGAAATCGGGTTGTCCTGTGATCGGACACAGGCTGGTAAACTCGGGAAAATTAAATTTAACGAAATAATCGCGGTAGGCATGCTTGTTATCAAAGCTCTCGAGCAGATCAGGGTCATATTGGAACACATACTGGGTCCCCTGGTTGCCGAGAAGCGTCAAATCCTTCATTTCGTGCGGCTGTCTTCCAGACATATCGTCATTCCTCCTGGATCGTTTCTAATTTGTTCAATAGGAAAATGTTTTCAGCTGGCATCCGCCCGAATCTGCGAGCTTAAGGCTGCTGCAGATTTGGTCAAACACCGCGCTTATTTCCCCACACCAGCGCGTGAAGCTGGGGCAGCACGCGGACCGCGTTCAACTCGGGGGAAGCGACCACGGCGTCGATGAGCCGCTCATAGCGGACGAGCAGGTCGGCGGCATGGCCCGCGATATCCATCCGCTTCAGGTCGGGGTTGCCGACCTGAAGATACATCGGCGCCTGCGGGTACCGGGCATGGACTTTGGCGGCATAGGCCAAATCGGCATCGTCAAAGACGACGACTTTCAAGCTGTACGCGTAAGCGGCCGGTCTGGCCGCAAGCCGGGTCACGATGCTGTCCAGCATCTCCCAGTCGGTCTCCATTCCGGAGCTCGGCGGCTTTGGCGACAGTGTGACTTCGTGAATGTCGTCGAGCCAATCCTGCCAGCGGGAGCCCTGGGTTTCTACGGCTATCCGGATCCCGTGGCTTTCCAGCAGGCTCACAAGCGAGCCGAGCTGGGGCAGCAGAGCCGGATTGCCGCCGGACAGGGTGACGTGGGAGAAGCGCTCGCCACCGATCCGCTGAAGCTCCTCCCAGATGTCGCCGGCGCTCATTTGGCGGATGTCCGCCTTGGCACTGCCGTCCCATGTAAATGCGGAGTCGCACCAGGAACAGCGGTAATCGCAGCCCGCAGTGCGCACGAACATCGTCTTCTGACCGATGACCATGCCTTCGCCCTGAACCGTCGGGCCGAAAATTTCAAGCACGGGAATGTTCATTCGTACATCCACTCCCGTCTCGCCTCGGCATAACTCGTCGGCGTTTCGTACAGACGGACGAATTCGGTCCGGCCGCCCTCGATTCGGTAATCCCCGCAGTTAAGCGCCTCTTCCATCCGCTCAAACAGCCAAACGACTATATTCTCAGCGGTCGTATTCATCGGGGGCAGCGTTTCGTTCAAATAGCGGTGGTCCAAGGAAGGTTCGATCCGTTCCTTCCAGATTTGCTTGATCAGGCCGAAATCGGCGGTAATGCCGACCTCGTCCGGATAGGCGCTGATCCCAAAAACGGCTTTATACGTATGGCCGTGCAAGTTTTTGCATTTGCCCTCATAGGCATGCAGGTGATGCGCGGCGTCGAAGGTAAACTCTTTGCTGACAAGCACCCTCTTATGATGATAGGGCAGGTCGGATGGCTGGATGTCTTCCCCCAGCTTTTGCAGCCGGTCCACGATGCGGAATTCGCCGGGAGTCTTGGTCATGGCTGCAGCGCCTCCGCCTTGGATTGAAGGTATTTATCAAGACCAGCCTTGCGCAGCCGGCAGGCAGGGCATTCGCCGCACCCGTCGCCGATGATGCCGTTATAGCAGGTCAGCGTGCGTTCGCGCACGAACGGGAAGGCGTCCAGATCGTCGGCAAGCTTCCAGGTTTCCGCTTTGTCGAGCCACATCAGCGGCGTATGGATGACAAAGTCGTAGTCCATGGCGAGGTTCAGCGTCACGTTCAGGGACTTGACGAAAGCATCCCGGCAGTCGGGGTAACCGCTGAAGTCCGTTTCGCATACGCCGGTGACCAGATGTCTGGCGCCGGATTGCTTGCCCAGCACGGCGGCGAAGCTCAGGAACAGATGGTTCCGGCCGTCCACGAATGTGCTGGGAAGTTCGCCTTCCTCCTGCGTAATTTCAATGTCGCTTCGCGTCAGCGCGTTCGGGGCGAGCTGATTCAGCAGGCTCATGTCCAGCACGGTGTTCTTCACGCCGAGCTCTGCGGCGATTGACTGCGCGCATTCGATTTCAAGCCGGTGGCGCTGACCGTAGTCGAACGTAACCGTTTCGACTTCCTTGAACTGCCGGAGCGCCCAGAACAGGCAGGTCGTACTGTCTTGGCCGCCGCTGAACACGACTACCGCTTTTTCGTTTTTGAGCATAAAAAAACCTCTCCTTCATGATTTGGTCCGGTAAGCAGGGCTGGAAAGCACCTGATCTCCGGCAGAAGAGAGAGGGTTCTTGAACTGGCATCCGTAAAAAAACAAGCCCGGTCTTTTTATGGCCAAAAGAGGGCAGTCTTAGTTTTTTATAGAGGGAGTTCGCGAACCTCTCCCGCGCGGGAACGCGCGGATTTTCTTCAGTTAAGCGCAGGGTGCTGCGCCGGACTATTATATCATATCTTTGCGGATGAGGGAGTTTTGGATTTCAACATTCTCGCTGCTGACCTTTTTACGGAACTGGCTCGGCGAAATGTTCTTGTACTGCTTGAACTGCTGGATAAAGTAGCTTGAGCTCGAAAATCCCGTCTCCTGGGCAATTTCCGTCATGGTCATCTCGGTGGTCAGGAGCAGCTTCTCCGCCTCGGTAATCCGAATATAGTTCAAATAATTGGTAAACGTTTTGCCCATGATCGCTTTGAAGCGGCGCGAAAAATAGCTGTAGCTCAGGTTGCAGATCCGCGCGGCGGCCTGGGCGTTGATGTCAAAGCGGTAGTTGTCGTCGATATACTCGAACACTTTCTGCAGCATCTGGATGTCCATCTCCTTTAGGGAGTGGGCAACATCCCAATGGAGGCCGAGGTTTTTCGATTCGCGCAAAAACCACAGGAAGAGCCTGCAGATCAGCGTCCGGACCGCGAGCTCGAAGCCGTAAGACCGGGTCGTGAATTCGTCATAAATTTCGCGAACCAGGCCAGGGACGACCGTATCCTTGATTTCGGACTCGGCGAACATCCGCTGATTGTTCGATTCCGCCATCGTAAACGGCAGCACGTACTTCGATTCGAATACGGTTCTGGATGTCGAGTACAAAATTTCAGGATCGAATTTAATGACGATATAAGAGACCGGCTCCCCATCCAGCGCATAGATGGAATGGGTTTCATGCGAGTGGATCACGATCAGATCGCCCTTGCTCAGGGTATGGGACTCTCCTCCCAGGAACACCTTGGCTTTTCCCGTGAGAAAATAAAGAATCTCGATATACATGTGCCAGTGGGCGTGAACGATCCAGCGGCTGCCGGCGCTTTGATGGATCATGCATTCGTACGGATAGTGGATCGTCCCGATGGATGGGCGGTTCGACTCAAAATAAGGCTCGGTCATTTTCGCACGCTCCCGTTATACAATGACAAATATTTAATATATTAGAATAGGTTCATTGTATAACTTATCGAGGGATTTTGGTATCGTTACTTTGTATCAACGGAAGGGGTGCAAAGGATGGAAAAGGTGGCATTGCAGTTATATTCAATCAAGGAACTGACAGGAACTGATTTTCTCGGGACGCTCCGGAAGGTTGCGGAGCTCGGCTACGATGGCGTCGAATTCGCCGGTTATTTCAATACTTCCGCCTCGGATCTGAAGAAAGCGCTGGACGAGTATGGCCTGCAGGCGGCCGGCAGCCATATCGGCGTCTCCGAGCTGACGGATCACCTGGATCGGACGATCGAGTATTCGCAGGAAATTAATAGCGCTTACATCATCTGTCCCGGTCTTCCGGAGGAAATGAGAAACAGCGCTGACAGCTACAAGCGTACTGCGGAGCTGTTCAACCGAATCGGCGAACGCTGCAAGCAGAGCGGTATCCGCTTCGGTTACCACAATCACGGCATTGAATTTGAGAAATTCGATGGCGAATACGGGCTGGACCTGCTGGTGAACAATACGGACCCTGATCATCTGTTCATCGAGCTGGATACATATTGGGCGGAGCACGCCGGACTGCGCTCGGTGGACTTTATCAACAAATACAAAGAGCGCTGCGCCATTCTGCATATTAAGGATATGAAGAGCCTGGAGGACAAGCGGAATACGGAGATCGGTTCCGGCATCATGGATTTCCGTGCCATTACGGCGGCAGGCAAGCAGTACGGCGTCAACTGGTTTACGGTCGAGCAGGAGGAATATGAAATTCCGCAGCTGGACAGCATCGGCCAGAGCCTGAAGTATTTACGGGAAATTTTGTAATTCTGGTACAATCCCATTTTATATATGAAAAGGAGAATGAGTCATGGCGCAAAATACCGATAGAGTATTGAAGGTAGCAATCGTTGGTTGTGGAGGCATCGCCAACGGCAAGCACATCCCGAACCTGGTTAACCAGAAAAACGTAGAACTGGTGGCGTTTTGTGACATCATCGAAGAGCGTGCCATCGAGTCCGCCCGCAAAATCGGCAAAGAGGATACGATTAAAATTTACACCGACTACAAAGAACTGCTGAAGGATGAGAGCATTGACGTCGTGCATGTGTGCACACCGAACAAATCGCACTCCTTTATTACGATCGACGCCCTCGAAGCAGGCAAACACGTGATGTGTGAGAAGCCGATGGCCAAGACAGCCAAAGAGGCAAGAGCGATGGTCGAGACTGCCAAGCGGACCGGCAAGAAGCTCACGATCGGCTATGACAACCGCTATCGTCCGGATTCCCTGACCCTCAAGCAAATTTGCGAAAGAGGCGACCTCGGCGACATTTATTTTGCGAAAGCGCATGCGATCCGCAGACGCGCCGTGCCGACATGGGGCGTGTTCCTGAACGAGGAAGAGCAAGGAGGCGGTCCGTTGATCGATATCGGTACGCATGCGCTGGACCTGACGCTCTGGCTTCTGGACAACTACAAGGTAAAGAGCGTCAAAGGCAACGTGTACTACAAGCTTGGCGACAAGGAAAGCCCTGCCAACGCTTTTGGCCCATGGAAGGCGGAAGAATTTAAGGTGGAAGACTCTGCGTTCGGCTTTATTACGATGGAGAACGGCGCAACCGTCATTCTGGAAGCGAGCTGGGCGCTCAACACGCTCGACGTGGGTGAAGCTCAGGCATCCCTGTCCGGTACGGAAGGCGGCGCGGACATGAAGGACGGCCTGCGCATCAACGGTGAGGACCTTGGTGTGCTGTATACGAAGAAGCCGGAGCTGAAGACAGGTGGAGTCGCCTACTTCGCAGGCAATTCCGAGAGCCAAGCCGGCAGAGAATGCCGTCTTTGGATCGAGAGCATTCTGAACGATACCGAGCCGATGGTTAAACCGGAACAGGCGCTGGTCGTAACGGAAGTTTTGGAGGCCATTTACGAGTCTGCCCGTACCGGCAAAACGGTATATTTCGACGACCAGCTTGTCACGGCCGAAGGATAAGTTCAGCCCTGTCAATCAATACGCTACAATCAAGTACAACCGTCCGGCTGCTGCCGGGCGGTTTTTTTGCGTTGAAAGGCTCGTTCGCAGGAGAGCTATTCCCACGCAGCTGCCCCGGATCAGCGGTGATGTACGGGTAAAGGCTGGATTCCTGGTATCCGAGGACCGGCTTTTTTTGCCTGAAGGGGATGCGAGGCTTGTCCCCAGAGGCGTCGCGTGTAGACGTTTGTACCTAATTTGTTGATCAATTTGTGTACAAATGCTAGAAGCTATTAAAAAATAGGAAAAATTGGCCGAATAGTAATAATGAATGTTTGTTTTTCGTAGGAGGTTCATCCTAAACAAATCGATGAATTGGGGAAAATGTACTAGATTTCGCGCCTTTCATTTTAGTAGCAAAAGCTGCTGTAAGCGGACCTGGTGATTACGAATGGAGCTGCGTGCTCAGGAGGGCTTGATGATCAGACTGTATATGCTTGGGATCAAGAACGTTTCTGCGGCGCATTTCGATCATTTTATGAAACGGGTCTCTCCCGAACGAACCAAACAAGTACGACGAATCAGAAACAGGAGGGATGCTGTAAGAAGCCTGTTCGGCGAGGTCATGGTGCGCTGGGCGGTGAACCAAGTAAAGCCTGCTGCAGCCTTTTCCAAGCCATGGACACGCAGCGAATTTGGCAAACCGGCCTTTGCAGACGAACCGGATATTCATTTTAATCTTTCCCATTCCGGAGATTGGGTGGTAGCCGCCCTCGGCCCATCTGAACTCGGAGTGGATGTTGAGCATGTGCTCCCTGTGAACCCGGGAATTGCTGAATCATGTTTTTCACCCGCTGAACTCGGAATGCTTCAACACTTGACCGAAGAAGAGCGGCTGAACCGGTTTTATGACATCTGGACGCTCAAAGAAAGTTATATCAAGTGCATCGGCAGAGGATTAAGTCAGCCGCTGGGCTCATTTACGATCACGGTTCGTCCGGACGGAAAAATAGAGTACAGCGGTCCCGATATTGAAGCACGCAACTATCAGTTTATGCTGATCCCTATGGATGGACCATATAAGCTCGCGGTCTGTACGAAAGCAAAGGGGCCGATCGAAATTTACACGCCGGAAATAGAGCAACTGTTGGATATGGAAATGTTTGCAGGTTAATTTCTGAAATGAATGGAAATATCCATGAAAATTATGGTAGACTAGGTTTGCGAAATGAACAATTTATAGTTACTAATTATTCATTAGTTTCTATAAAAATGTACATGTAAAATCCATAGGCAAAACTGCTGAAAAGCAGTGACGCAAAGCTATAGGGACTACTTCCGAAACGGGATATGTCAGCCAGTTGCAGATGAATTGGTGAGCTGTGGTTTGCATTCCCATAGGTTGCTATTTTTTTGCCCTGAACATGCTGTTTTCTGCCACAGGGAGGTGTTGATCGGAAATCCAAGATCGTTTCTGGGATAGCCGGGTGGATAGGTGCCTGGAGATTACATAATAGAGAGACAGACTAAAGGAGAGAAACGAAAATGAGCAAGCTTAAGCAATTTTCTAAGAAATGGCGGTTTAGAAATTTAAGTATTGTAAGCAGAAGTATGCTGCTGACCAGTCTTTATATTTTCATCACCGGGGCAGTCGTCATTGGCGCAAGCTTTTATATCCAGGGAACCGTTCTGACCGAGCAGCTGCAGTCGGATTCCGGTAAAACGATGGATGCCTTGGTGAAGAGCGTATCGGTACAAGATGTCGAGCAGGCCAAGGATGTTAAGGATCCCAACGCCGCTGTCCAGCAAAAGCTAACGGGTATCTTTGACGAGCTGTCCCGTACACATCCGAATATTGCCCAAGGGTATATTTTCGGGCCAGAGCTCGAAGGAGGCAATCAAACCTCGATAATTTCGATGCCGTCGGCTGTGCTGGAAATGTTCGCCAAAGATAATTTGCATCTGGGCGACCTGTACGAGCAGCCCAAAATACATGCCGATGCTGTCCGCGAAATGCTGAAAACGAAAAAACTGGTGTTTACCAAAGCATACACAGATAACTATGGTACATGGATCACGGTCCTGTATCCGTTCCAGGATGCAGGAGGCAACATCTTTGCCTATATGGGCATCGACGTGGATGCCAGCCTGGTCGCTTCCGGGCAGAATGATCTGCTTCGCAACACGCTGCTCGCCCTGCTGATTACGCTGGTTATCGTATTGGCGCTGCAGTATTACACGAACAGACGGACGTTTGCACCGATCAAATCGCTTATGACGGCGCTGGACAAGCTCAGCAAAGGCGATTTTACCGTACAGCTGAAGGCCGGCGACGATGAGCTTGGACAGGTTAACGCCAAATTCAACACGATGGTGAACCAAATCAACGAGCTGGTAGGGACGATTAAAAAAGTATCGGAGCAGTCGGCGGAGCAATCGAAGTTCCTGTTCTCTGCTGTGGAGAACAATAACAAAAACTCGTCGGCCATTACGAAAAATATTGAACAAATGTCCGAGCGGGTTGCACTGCAGAGCACGTCCATCACGGAGAGCGTCGTTTCGCTGGAGGAAATTTCGTCAGGAGTCAACACGATTGCCGGCAATACGTCCGAGCTGTCGGACATTTCGATGCAGATGAAGGATCAGTCGGAAAAAGGGAACGAGAACGTTGAGCAGGTTATCGAGCAGATGAATTCGATCAACCACTCGGTTAAAAATTCCGTGGACATTATTGAGAAGCTGCAGGTCCGTTCCCAGGAAATCGGCCAAATTGTTCAGGTCATTACGGAGATTGCTTCCCAGACCAATCTGCTGTCCCTGAACGCAAGCATCGAAGCGGCGCGGGCCGGCGAGGAAGGCCGGGGATTTGCCGTGGTAGCCGATGAGGTCAAAAAATTGTCCGAAGAGTCCAGAAGATCCGCCACACAAATTATCGAGCTGATCCGCTTCATTCAGGATGAGACCGCACTGGCCGTCGAGGCCATCAGCGAAGGCGAGCAGAACGTCGCCAAAGGGATTGAGGTCGTCAAGGAAACCGGCTCCCTGTTTAAAGGCATGATGATCGCGACCGATTCGGTTACGAGCCAAATTCAGGAGGTTTCTGCAGCAACGCAGCAGATGGTTGCCGAAACCGAGCAAATAACGGCTTCCATCAAACAGCTTGCGGAGCTGGCGGAGAAAAACTCGGCCGTATCCAGCGAGATCAAGACGAGCGCCCAGGAGCAGCAGGCTTCTTTTGACAGAATTTATGATTCCGCCAATCAGATGAACCAGGTCGCTGACCAATTGGAAACCTTAGTCGATAAATTGCGGGTGTAATCATGAAGGAGCTGAACATTTTGAACACAACATCGATAAGCGAGCGCAGCAAGGCATACTGGTCCCAGGAACTCGAGCTTCCTCTGCCCGGACTCAATCTCTACACGGATGAGCCGGTGCGGGAAATTCAGCCCGATATGCTGCGGATCACGGAAACACTGGACTTGGGACCGGAAGAGGCTGCTGAACTGAGCCGGCTGGGCAACCCTCGTGCCTGGTGGCTGGCTGGTTACGCGGTGTTCCTGTACAGGATGAGCGCCGATCAGGATTTGCTGCTTGGCGTGGTGAGCCGGCAAGGAGAACTGCTGCCGCTTCGCGCAGCGATCAGCGGACAGGATACGTTCCGGCAGGTCTATGCGCGGATCGAAGCCAAGCTGGGAGAGCTGGACGCTGCGGATTTGAGTCTGCAGGAGCTTGAAGAAATGATAGGGCAGCCCCTCGGCTATCAAGCGGTGTACGGCGAGGTTCATGGAAGCCGTTCGGCTTGGCTGGGCTGGAACGTTCAGGCGAAATCCGGTCGTTGGACGCTGAGCATCGCCTTTGCGCGCCAGCTGTTCCGGGAACAGACCGTGCGCAAGTTCAGCAGGCATTACGCTCAAATCGTTCGCGGTGCGCTGCGCAACGCGGATCTGGAAATCAGCCGCCTGCCTTTTCTGCTGGAGGAGGATCGGGCCGCTTATGCTGCTTTGAATGATACGCAGATGGACCTTCCGGAACAGCCGACGATCGTCCGGATGATGGCTTCCACCGTAGCGAAGTATCCGGACCGGATCGCCGTCACTCAAGATGGGCAGCAGTTAACCTACAAGCAGCTTGACCGGCAGTCTAACCGGATCGCGAACATGCTGCTGTCCAAAGGGCTGCAAAAAGGGCAGTTCGTGCCTATTTTCATGAAGCGGAGCCTCGAAACGATTGTTTGCATGCTCGGTGTTATTAAGGCAGGCGGGGCTTACATTCCGCTGGATCCTTCCCATCCGGATGAAAGAAACGCCTACATTATTGCTGACACGCAAACCGGGATGATCCTGACACATGCTGAATATGTGGACCGTCTGGAAACGCTGCTTGCCGGTTTTGACAGGAAGCCGGAAATTCTCCCATCGGGAGAACAGGCGGACTCCTACCCGGAAGCAGCATCCCCGGTTGCCATTGAGCCGGATGATCTGGCCTATATCATTTATACGTCCGGTTCCACAGGCAAGCCGAAAGGAGCCCTGATCGCTCATCAAGGCGTCGTCAACTTGGCGGAGTCCACGCGGAGGGAGATGGATCTGACCGAGGAGGACGTGATTCTCCAGTACTCCACGTTCAGCTTTGACGCGTCGGTCTATGACATTTTCGGATCGCTGGCCTGCGGCAGCCGGCTGCACCTGCTCACCGATGAGGAGCGTTTCTCCATCGACGCCTTCACCGCGGCGGTGGTGGAGCAGCAGGCGACGCGCGTCGCCATTCTGCCGACCGTTTTCTTCAACCAGCTTGCCGCCCATTTGCCTGAAGAGGATGCGCCCAAATACGGGAACATCAAGAGCATCATCGTCGGTGGCGAGGCGTTGTCGGGAGAGGCCGTACGCATGCTGCAGAAAAAGCTGCAGGTTCCGATCGTCAATCTTTACGGTCCTACCGAGATAACGGCGGTGGCAACCTCCCATATCGTCGATTATCCGGTTCCGGACGATCTGACGACAGTATGTATCGGAACGCCGCTGAGCAATTATGAATTGTACATTGTCAGCGAGCACGACGAGCTGTGCCCGATCGGAGTTACCGGCGAGCTCCTGATCAGCTCCGTCGGCGTGGGCAAGGGGTATTTGAACCAGCCCGAAAAAACGAAGGAAGCCTTCATCACCGATCCGATTACGCCGGAGTCGGGCAAGAAATTTTACCGTTCGGGCGATATGGTCCGCCTTCTTCCGAGCAGACTGGTGGAGTATCGGGGGAGAAAGGATGCCCAGGTAAAAATCCGGGGCTTCCGGATCGAGATCGGAGAGATCGAGGACAATCTGGCAAAGCATGAGTCCGTCAAGGATATCGCTGTCATTCCAAGAACCGAAGCGGATGGAACCAAAGTGCTCGCTGCCTTTTATACGTCAAATGATGGGCAGCCGGTTCTTTCCAGGGACCTCGCCCAATTTTTAGGCCAAAAGGTGCCCGGCTACATGGTTCCCAAATATATGTGCTTCGTGGATCAAATGCCGCTGTCACCGACAGGAAAAATCGATCGCAAAAAGCTGGCGGCCTTCGAGATCGTGCCGGAAGAGGACGATTCGCCGTATGATGCCCCGGTCACAGCCATTCAGAAGGAAGTAGCCGCTGCCTGGGAGAAAGCGCTTGGCCAGACGAGAATCGGCATCCACGACGATTTCTTTGAAATCGGCGGCTACTCTTTGAAAATATTGGAGATTCTGGTGCTGCTCAAGCCGAATTATCCGCAGCTGAAGATCAACGATTTCTTCGTCTACCCGACAATTGCCGCATTGGCCGGCCGGATCGAAGTGCTGGCCCATGAAGCGTCCACAGCCGAGGAGGCATTCGGTGAGGACGTTCCGCTGCAGGATTTGGCGGAGTTTCCGCTGAGCTTTTACCCTCAGGATCCTGCCGAAGGGCGGGTATACACGCAGGAGAACATTCTGCTGACCGGCGCGACCGGTTACCTTGGCTCTCACCTGCTGTACGAGCTGCTTCGCCAATCGAAAGCTTCGATTTATTGTCTCGTTCGGCCATCCGGCGTGCAGGAGCCTTACGCCCGGCTGGAACAGACGATGGTCGGATACTTCGGGAATGAAGTCAAACGTCTGATGGACAATCGGGTCATCGCCGTGCAGGGCGATCTGGAACAGGAGCATTTAGGGTTGAGCGAGGAAGTTCGGGACATGCTGGCAGATCGCCTGGACTCCATCCTCCATTGCGGTGCGGAAGTCAAGCATTTCGGGGAAGCGGACTATTTTGCCAGGGTCAACGTGGACAGCACGAACCGTCTGCTGGCATTGGCCAAATCCAAACCGGGCGTTCGGTTCCATTTTATTTCGACGCTTGGCATTCCGGAAGATTTGGCGCTGAACGGCCAATGGGCTTCGATCACGGCCGGCTCCGGTTATGACGAAGCATACGTCGAGAACGTCTATACCAACAGTAAGCTTGCTGCCGAGAAACTCGTCGTGCAAGCCGGCCGGGAAGGCCTTGCTGCTTCCGTGTATCGCGTAGGCAATTTGTCCTGCCGGTCGGATAACGGCTTATTCCAGAATAACATCGACAACAATGCGTTTTACCGCATGCTTAAGGCGATGCTGCTGCTGAAGAAGGCGCCGGATGTGCGCTGGGAAGTCGATATGACGCCGATCAATTTCGCGGGAGAAGCCATTGCCGCCTTGGCGCTTCAGGACGCGACCGTCGGACGGATGTTTCATATCTGCAACCCGGTCACGGTATCTTATCGAAACATGGTGCGGTTCTTCCAGGCATACGGTTATACGATCGACTTGACCGATTGGAAGGAATACGAGCAATGGCTTCTCGATCCGAAGCAGGCCAAGGACCAGGCGGGCCTGGAGCTGGCTATGGCGCAGCTGGAGGGGGACGGCGCGAAAAACTCCAATTACCGCTACGCATGCCCGCAGACACTCGAGTACCTCGAGGGGACCGGGGTCCAGTGTGCTCATCCGGATGAGGCTTATTTCCGCAAGCTGATCGCTCATGCCGTCAAGGTGGAGTATTTTGAGCAGCCTGAATAGTCGGGAGAATTGTTATCATTCGGATAAACCCTTGGGGCTGTAATGCGGCAAGCGGATGGTCATGAACCTGGCAAGGAAAGAAAAAGTTAGAACGTGTTAGAAATAAAGACAGAAACGGACGAAAGCGAATAATATAGCCGGAGCCGTATGAGGAGTTCGAGTTTTGCAAGGCAGGGTGGGCATAGTATTGTGCAATCTGCGACCGCAGGACATAGCAGACAAAAGCGAGTTCTCGTATCATATAGCGCGACAATCAATTCACCAGCACTGTTAACAGCAATACACCAGCAATTCGCGAGCAAATCACCGAGCAATAAACGAGTAATTCACCAGTAAGAGCCAGCTTTAGAAATGAGGGTAGAGGAAGAACCGGCCCAGCAATCGCATGGATAAAAGCAAAAGCATCGTCAAGAAGCAAAAGCTTGACCCAGGTCCGCCGAATGATAATAAGTAACAATACTAGAAAGACAATAGCACCTAATGGCGGCAGGACTTTAGCTATACGACTGTGAAATTGAAATGAATGAATGGTACAAGAACAATTCAGAAAGACAGATAAGGAATAACAATCTGCGGGACTTAAGCAATACTAAGGGGATTTGCGGACTTTGCGGGCTCTTTCGGCAAATGATATTTCCAGCCATATTAGCACTCCTAGTCATACCACTCATCCTTTTCCATGTTTGCTGAATATTGAAATCGAACGACATGATGCCGTTCGATTTTTTTTTTTGCAATCCCTTGAACCTTACGCTGCGTAATGTTTTATATTAGAGCTACCGGTACAAGTCTTCGCGAAGCAAGGGGATGATTATGAACACGCAGTGGAAGGTCGGGGAGCTGGCGGCCATGACGGGACTGACGATCCGAACGTTAAGGTACTACGATCAAATCGGTCTGTTTTCTCCGTCCGGGCATACCGAATCCGGTCACCGGATCTATAACGGGCATGATTTGGCCAAATTGCAGCAAATATTGTCTCTGAAAGAACTGGGATTATCTCTCGATGAGGTCAAGGAAATCGTGGAGGGGAACGAATTCAGCCCGCTCGACATTGTCCGGATCCAGATGGACCGCCTGAGAAGTACCATCCGGTTGCAGCAGCGGCTCCTGCAGGAGCTGGAAAACGTATCGGCTCTTCTGCAGCATGACCAAACGTTGACGGTCAACGAGTTTACCGCACTGCTTGAAGTGATGAAGAAGAGCAAGGAAAAGTTCTTTTTGGAAAAACGGACAAGCATGGAGCGCAGCCTTGACCGGCTCGGGGAGGCGCTTGGGGAAAACCAGCCGGATCCAATGAATAGGAACAATCCAGGGAGGCCATGACCATGAATAACGAACGATCTGTCATTCACGAAACATTTGTTATTGAACGCAATTATCAAGCAGCGCCGGCGAAGGTGTTTTCAGCCTGGTCCGATCCCGAACTGAAGTCAGCCTGGTTTCCGAAAGCCGACAGCTTCGAGTTTAAGGTAGGGGGGCGCGAAGTCAATGCCGGCGGGCCTCCGGATGGGCCGGTGTTTACCTTTGATGCCGTTTACCAGGAGATCGCAGAGAACGAGCGGATCGTCTATACGTATACGTTGGATCAGGGCGACAGCCGCATGTCTATCTCGGTCGTGTCGGTCCAGTTCCAGGCGTCGGGGCAGGGAACAAGATTGATTTATACCGAACATGGTGCGTTTCTCGACGGACTGGATACAGCCTCGATGCGCGAGCACGGGACCAAGATTATGCTGGATAAGCTGGGCGAAGTTGTAGCTGAGTAGCCCGGTCAAGGTGGTCATTGCAAGATGCAGTACTGCATTCAGATACAACAAGGTCGCCTCAGGGATCCTGAGGCGCCTTTTTTGCATTGAAGGGTCGGTCTTCAATCTTCAGTTAGAAGTGCCACCGTGTAGAAAAAATCGAATGCATACCGCATGGACTCTGCTATCATATAGATGATGAGGATTTATACATACAGAAGGAGGGGATTCCTTGAACCGAAACGAAGCGTGCAGGGTCGTACCCTTAGGGGAATCGGCGGTTGTGGTGCATCTTGGCGACACGGTCAGCGAAGATTTGCACCGTGAGGTTCAGACGCTGACCCGCCGCATTGAGGCAAATCCCTTTCCAGGGTTTGTCGAATGTGTTCCGGCGTTTACGAGCGTGACCGTATTTTATGATCCGTTCGAGCTTGATTTACCGCTGCACGAGACCGGCCGGATGGATTATGTGCAGTCCCTTCTGGAAACTTATATGGCGGACATCCAGGGAACGCCCGAAGCGGAGCCGGTGGTAATCGACATCCCGGTATGCTATGGAGGCGGGTTTGGCCCGGACTTAGAAGAAGTCGCCTCCATCAACAACCTGACCACTCAGGATGTGGTCCGCATCCATACAGCTCAGACCTATTTGGTCTATGCGGTGGGGTTTGCTCCCGGGTTCCCTTATTTGGGCGGGCTCGACGAACGGATCGCCGCGCCGCGTAAACCGTCGCCGCGGCTTGCCATCCCGGCCGGGTCGGTCGGAATCGCGGGGGCGCAGACGGGAATCTACCCGGTGGAAACCCCGGGCGGCTGGCAGATCATCGGCCGGACGCCGCTTCCCCTGTTCAGGCCGGATCAAGATCCGCCCGCGCTACTGCGGGGAGGGGAATATATCCGGTTCCGTCAGATTGACGCGGTGGAATACGAGCGGATCAAGGGGGCGCAGTCATGAGCATAGCAGTCATAAAACCCGGTCTGATGGCGACGATCCAGGACTTGGGAAGATCCGGCTACGGCAAGTACGGGATCATCGTCTCCGGCCCCATGGACCGCTTTGCGCACCGGACGGCCAATTGGCTGGTGGGCAACGATGAGGGCGACGCCCTCATCGAGGTGACCTGGTCGGGGATGTCCGTCCGCATGGAGCGGGAGATGTGGGTAGCCCTGACCGGAGGGGATTTTTCGCCGCAGATTGACGGTGTACCGGTTCCGATGTGGAGACCCGTCTTTGTCCGAAAGGGCAGTACACTCACATTCAGTGGGCCGAGGGCAGGCTGCCGGACGTATTTGGCAATTGCAGGAGGAATCGATGTGCCTGAGATTCTTGGCAGCCGCAGCACGTATATCCGTGCCGGGATCGGCGGCATGAAGGGAAGGGCGTTGAAGGCAGGGGACATCATCCCAATTGGGACCGACAATGGCCGGTTGCGGCATCCATCCTCAAAGGGAACGCAGCCTTTTGATGCGGTGAGGTGGGCGGTTCCGGCCTCGGAAAGGCCCGCTTACAGCGAGCACCCTTACGTCCGGATCGTCCGCGGACCGCAATTCGGCGATTTCGACGATGTGAGCCGGCGCGCGCTGCTTGATCATGATTTCCGGGTTACGCCCCAATCGGACCGGATGGGGTACCGGCTGGAAGGTCCGCGGCTGCAGCTTCACCGCCCGCAGGAATACACATCGGAAGGTGTGACGATGGGGACCGTGCAGGTACCGTCCGATGGGCACCCGATCATTCTGATGGCTGACCGCCAGACGCTCGGCGGCTATCCGAAGATCGCCCAGGTTGCCGGTGTTGACCTGCCGGTGGTTGCGCAGACACCGCCCGGTTCAACCCTCCGCTTTAGGGAGATCAGTCAGACGGAAGCGGAACAATTATGGATGGATCAGGGCATACGGTTAAAGCGGCTTGCCCGGATGATTGCCCTTAAATTAAAGGAGGACGGATGGCTTGATGGGTTGGATTGACTTGAACTGCGATATGGGGGAAGGATTCGGCGTATATCGGATCGGGGCCGACGAAGAGCTGATGGGGGAAATTACGTCCGCCAACATCGCCTGCGGGTACCACGCCGGCGATCCCTCCGTCATGCGGAAGACGGTGAAGCTGGCTTTAAGCCGCGGGGTCGCCATCGGCGCGCATCCCGGTTTGCCGGATCTGGCCGGCTTCGGGAGAAGAAGCATGGATATTTCGCCGGAGGAGGCCATGGATTTGGTGACGTACCAAATCGGCGCACTGCAGGCGATTGCCAAACAGGAAGGGGGGCGCCTTCATCATGTCAAACCGCACGGCGCCCTGTACAACATGGCTGCGGTCTCCGCTACCCTGGCGGATGCAATCGCCGAAGCTGTCTGCCGCACGGACGAGTCCCTGATTCTCTACGGCCTGGCGGGCAGCGAGCTGCTGGCTGCGGGGGCAAGGTACGGGCTCACAACGGCCAGCGAAGTATTCGCCGACCGGACGTATCAGCCCGACGGCACGCTGACGCCTCGCAGGCTGCCCCACGCGCTCATCACGGACACCGATCAGGCGGTTCGGCAGGTGATCCGCATGGTGAAGGAAGGCAGGGTAACTTCCGCGAACGGTGCGGAGGTGAGCATTCAGGCTGACACAGTCTGCCTTCATGGCGACGGCGAGCATGCCACAGCCTTTGCCAGGGAGCTTCGTGTGCGCCTGGAAGCGGAAGGCATTGGAGTCAGGCCTGCAGGAGTATGACCCTGTCATCAATAAAACCGCAAAAAGACAGTCCGTCAGGCCTTTATGCCTGATCCGGACTGTCTTTTTGCGGTTTCGCCGCATGATTCAGCATGAGGCCCAGCTGCCTCACGTAAGGTCTCAGCTCGTCGACGGAATCCAGAAAGTTGGTATATACCCGGACCAAAGTCGCGTTCGGTTTATCCTGTTCCAGCTCCCGCCGAAGCAGGTCGATCACTTCCAGCAGCTCTTTCTGAATCCGCTCCGGCTGGGGCAGCTCTTGGACCTTTTGGGCAAAATACTGCAGAAACTCACCCAGGTTCGCCCGCCGGGTCGGAAGGTCCACCGGATTGATGTCGTTAAAATAGGCGCTCGACACCTTGAGAATCGGGACCGGCTCCTTATCGATCATGTCGCGGATGACCGCGTCCATCCGGTCTACGCAAAACCGGGCCAGTTCCGCCATCGGGCAGGCGATGGCCGTTTGGACGGCATGGGACAAATATTCCCGCGACATGCCGCGGTAGATCGCCACGATATCCCCAAGATAAGGGGAGATGGAATCGCCGTATGCTTCGTAGAAGCAGTCGCGGTGCCACGTCAGAAAGGCGGCGCGCTTTTTTTTCCATTCCACCTGGAAGTTTTCGTTAGCGGTGATCGGCAGCTCTTTGAACTCGCTCGTAAAAAAGTGGTTTTCCAGCATGTATTGAAGCTGAAACTCGATCTTGCGCCGCAAAATTTCCTTCGGCGGGTCCCCCGCCAGACGCAGCGAGCGATCCAACTCCCGGGCTTGCTCGAACATCATCCGGTGCACGAAGGTGAAAACGCCGGTAAACAGGTCTTCTTTCGAAGGAAACACTTTATAAATGCTGCCCTTGGCCATGCCGCATGCTTCCGCAATGTCCTGCATGGAGGCGGCGAAATATCCTTTTTCTTTAAAAATACGCATTGCCGTATTGATGATCTGCTGCTTTTTGATTTGCTCCATCCTTACCACCCCTACACATTTTGACATGATGTCCGCAAAGGGTCAACAAAGGAATTGACACAAAAAACTCGGGAGTCATATAATGAACTAGCGAGTTTTACGCGGATATTGAAGTTGACAGGAGGTGAGCCAAAGCGAGATGCTTTGGCGTGAAGTATGAAAATTTCGGATCAGATCGAAATGCTGGAACTGTCCCTTTCCATGGGTGATCGGGAGATGGTGATTCATCCTGTGGTCATCCGTGATAAGGATTCCTATGTATTGGTAGACACAGGGATGCCGGGCTGCTACGAAAAAATCGTGGAGCTCATGTCTCAGGCTGGGATCGACCCTGCCGCCCCTCATTCCATTATTGTTACCCACCAGGATATCGACCATGTGGGCAGCCTGCCTCAATTTAAGGGCGAGGGCGTGGAGGTATACGCACATGCGGAAGACCAGCCGTACATCGACGGACTCAAACCAATGATTAAATTTAGCGGGGACCGTAAAAAGGGGCTGCTGGAGTCGCTGCCCTCCCAATTAGCTGAAGCCTTTGAGGCGACCTTTTCCGGAAAGGTGACCAATGTGACCCGCCTTCTTGCCGATGGCGAGAAGCTGCCTTTCGGCGGGGGACTGACCGTCATTTATACACCGGGCCATACTCCAGGGCATATCAGCTTGTATCACGAGCCGAGCAAAACATTGATTACCGGTGACGCCATGGTCGTTAACAACGGCGAGCTGCAGGGACCGAATCCGCCGGTGACGCCGAATATGGACGAAGCGATGCAGTCGATCACCAAATTCAAAGCCTTTCCGATCGAAAACGTCATCTGCTATCATGGCGGTCTGTACCAAGGGGATGCCAGGGCGCGCATCGCTGAACTGACTGAGAGCCTGTAATGACAGACACCGCAAGCTTGAACAACAGAAGTTTGAGGAACAACAAATGGCTGCGGTTTTTGGTGACCTGCGTGTTTGCGGTCATCGGCGGATTCATCTTCCAATGGATCCATATGCCGATACCATGGCTGCTGGGCTCCATGGTTTTTGTCATGATCGGCTCCAAGCTGTTTAAAGGCGTTTCTTTCTTTTGGCCGGGGCAGGTGCGCAATACGGGGATGATCATCATCGGTTATACGATGGGATTGTCTTTCACCTTGTCCACGCTGAAGCAGATCGGGCATCAGCTGCCGACGATGGTCTTGTTTACGGCGTTGCTGCTGGTCGTTGCTGCCGCGATCGCCTTTATGATCGCTTTTCTGTCGGGAATCCCATTTCCTACGGTGCTGATGGGCAGCATTCCCGGGGGGCTGAGCCAAATGATCACGCTGGCGGAGGAAGTGGAGGGAATCGATCTGACGGTCGTCACCTTCCTTCAGGTGTCGCGGCTGATCATGATTATTTTCTGTGTGCCCCTTTTGATCTTCAGCCCGCTGTTCCATCCCTCGGGATCGCATGCATCAGGAGCCGCATCTGCGGCGACATCGGCCGATTGGTCCGCCTTGTTTCCGCATATTTGGCTTTTCGCGGTGGTATGCGTCGTATTTGCCTTGGTGGGCAAACGGATCAAATTTCCGACAGCCTTTCTGTTGGGGCCGATGATCGGCACCATCCTGCTCAATTTATCAGGATATGAGGGACATTCGCTCCCGCCGGTGGTCCTAAGCCTGTCGCAGCTCATGATGGGCGGGTATATCGGATTGCTGCTCAAACCGGAAAACTTGAAGCACAAAGTGAAAATCATTTTGCTCGCCATATTGAGCGGTGTCGTGCTGATCGCATGCTCCCTCGGGCTCAGCGTGCTGCTGACCAAGTTTCACGCGATAACGGAAGTCACGTCATTTCTCAGCCTTTCGCCAGGCGGCATGGATCAGATGGCGCTGATCGCCAAGGAAGTGAACGGGGACCTGTCGGTCGTCACCTGCTACCAGCTGTTCCGGACCCTGTTTATCTTTTTCGCCGTACCGCCGCTGCTCAGGCTGATCTTCAGATCGATGCTTAAAGGGAAAAAATTGGCCAACAGGCCGATGTGATCTATCAACAGCGCAACCCACATGTTTTATCTATATCAACCAGCCATCGCATTTCAGCCTTGGCTGTTTTTTTGTATCTTTATGCCGCCAGCCGACGCTGCGCCACGCTAACCCTGCGAATGCGGCTGCGTTATGCTTTTGCTGCTGCCGAATATCTTCTATACTATAGTCATTACGGGTGACCTATTTGGGAGGAACAAAGCGCATGAGCACATCACATGAATCGAGTGACAAGCCCGTCCAGGTATTTCCGTGTCTGACGGAAGTTTCGCCTGAGGAGTGGCGGGAGTCCGGGCCGTTTATCCGTCGATTTAGCGCCAAATCGCGAATATTCCACCGGGATGATGCAGCGGCATATGGTATGTTCCTTCTCAGTGGAACCGCGAGGATCACGGTGATCGGCGAAAATGGCTCCGAATCTGTCATCAACCTGCTGACGGCGGGAGAAATTTGCTCACTCTTGGTGCTGAGCGGTCTAAGCGGGCGCGAGTATCCCGGTGAGCTGACTGCCGAGACCGAAGTGGAAGTGCTGTTTGTGCGGAAAAGCAGCTTTATGCGTTGGGTACAGGAGTACGAGTCTATTCGCGCGACGGTGTTCGGCGGGCTGCTTGACGGCATGCTCCGCATGGTGGAACGGACGCAGCAGCGCAAGACCCTCCCGCTTGACAACCGCCTTGCCGGAGCGCTGCTGCGAATGACGGCCGGGGAAGCGCCGACGGTTCGGATCACCCATCAGGAGCTGGCCGAAGAGGTCGGGTCGGTTCGCGAAGTCGTGACAAGGGCACTTGCCCGGTTTCAGCGGAAAGGGTGGATCGAGACCAGCCGGGGAACGGTCCGTATTTTGCAGCGCAAGCTGCTGGAAGAGGAGTTTGGTGACCTGGTCACAGAGGAATCCGGAGCTTCCTGCTAAAGTGGGTTCATGCATCTCATGCATAGAAGATCCATGAGGAGGAATTTACATGACCAACCTGCTGATGACCGGGGACAAAGCCCCGCTCTTCCAATCGATCAACCAGCACGGCGATCCGGTTTCGCTGGACCAATTCCGCGGCCGCAGGGTGCTGCTGTCGTTCTTCCGTAATGCGGCATGCGCTATGTGCAATTTACGCGTTCATCAAATGATCCAGAGGTACCCCGACTGGCGTCGCCAGGGGCTTCAAGTCATCGCGTTTTTTGAATCGCCGGAAGCGAACCTGCACAAGTATGTAGGCGCGCAGCAGGCGCCTTTTTCGCTCATTGCCGATCCGAATGCCGACATCTATAGCCTGTACGGAGTCGAATCGTCGGAATCCAAGACGGAAGCTACATTAGCGCTGCCGAATGTTCATGAACTGGCAGATGAAGCGGCGGCGGCCGGTTTTCCGCTTACGCCTGAAGAGGGGGCCAATTTCCACCGCATTCCGGCCGAGTTTCTGATCGATGAAGAGGGGATCGTAAGGACCGCATATTACGGAAAGCTGATTACCGATCACCTTCCTTTCGAATGGGTGGACCGGTTCGCGGCGTCCTCCACAAACGAGGCACTTATGAAGTCGGAGAATCGGAAACGCTAAGGGACGCTGTAATATGGCAATACAATCCTTACCTGAAGTTCAGGATGGATTGGGACCCAAACAGTCATAGCAGGAATTTCCTTGCTTTGGCTGTTTTTATTTTCGTTTTCTCTAAATATTCCTTTGTGGTAGTATTTGGTCAGGAGGCATGAAGATGAACACGACAACTTTGACTGCGCTTGCTGAGCCTAACCGGCTGCATATTATCGAGCTCATTCGCGACCGTGGCCCCCTGACCATTGGAGATATCGCGAATCGGCTTGAACTCAATCAGCCCCAGACATCCAAGCATGTTCGGGTTCTTCACGAGGCCGGCCTCGTTGAAGTGCAGCCTGCCGCCAACCGGCGAATCATTAAGCTGCGTACCGAACCATTTCAAGAGCTGGACCACTGGCTTGAGTCTTTCCGATCGATGTGGGATGACCGTTTGGACCGCCTGGATGAATACCTGCGGGATATCCAGGGGCGAGATTCATTGGAATGAGCGATATGAATCCCTCGTATGAGCCGCAAAAAACATCGCGATGCCGTGATGTTTTTTCTTTTGCTAAAAGTTGAACCCCTTTTAAGACTGCATGGATGCCCCTAATTCTTCCAAGTCATGTTTTAACCACTCCATAAAACGGCGGGAGACCTGCGAATGGGTCTTTTCCTTGCGCTGGATGACGCCAAGGTAGACAGGGCCGTGATCCGGCAGATCGAAGTCAAGAATCGCGATATTGTCCTTGCGGAAGGCCGGCTCGTTCATGAACGAAAAGTTGAGCCCGATGGTCACGGCGCCATGATTCATGCACGCCCTGAAGATCAGATCCCGGTTATTGGTGGTGAAGAGCACGTCTACCGGGCCATAAAGTGACTGAAAGTCGTCCATATACCACTTCACATAATCGTCGTTATAGAGGACGACGGTCTGCTGCCTTAATTCTTCAGGACCGACCGCGGGCTTCAGGGCGAGCGGCGACGCGCTGCTGATGCCGGCGACCATGTGCACGGGGAGCAGCCGTTCGAAGGCCAGGCCGGTGCGTTCGATCAGCCGGTTTTTGAACAAAATGATGAGTCCGAGATCGCTTTTGTCCTGGTTCACATCGTCAATGATGTCCTGCGAGCCTTTTTCCACGATCTCCAGCTTCACGTCCGGAAACTTCTTTTTAAATTCGATCACGACACGCTCAAGAAGAGACATAGGGCTTGGTATGGTCGCCACCCGCAGCCGGCCCTTGACCGTACCCGAAAATCCGCGGGCGGCCTCCAGCAGATCTTCATATTTCTCCAGCGTTTCATACGCTTTTTTGATAATGATTTTGCCTTCGGGAGTCAGGGTGACTCCGGATTTGGACCTGGTAAAAATGCTGATCCCCCACTCCGATTCCAGACTGGTGATGGCTTGGCTGACTGCTGAAATCGTCACGTGAAGCTGCTCGGCCGCTTTGGAAATCGAACCGGCCCGCGCCACCTCCACCAAGTACTCCAGCTTTTCCGTATTCATGAGCATCATCCTTTGATCTTTAAGTTTTCCTTAAACAAAATTCAATAGGTTTAAATTTTGCTGAACCTCAAGACATGTTAACATAATGATGTGAGATACGAAAGGAAGGGATTCATGATGAGACTCGAAGGAAAAGTTGCACTGATTACAGGCGCCGGCGCCGGGATCGGCAAGACGACGGCCCTCCGCTTTGCGGAAGAAGGCGCCAAAGTCGTCGTTACCGATATTGATCTCGACAGCGCCAAGCAGACGGCTGCGGAAATCGCGCAGGCCGGCGGCGAAGCTGCAGCATTCCGTCATGATGTCAGCAATGAGGACGAGTGGAAAGAAATAGCGAATGCCGCGGTTCAGCAGTTTGACCGCATCGATATTTTGTTCAACAATGCCGGCATTTATTTCATCAAGCCGCTGGCCGACATCGAACTGGCGGAATGGAACCGGATGATGGCGATCAACGTGACCGGCGTTTTCCTTGGGATGAAGCACGTGATGCCGCTCATGGCCAAACAAAAGGGTGGTTCCGTCATTAACGCATCCTCCATTGCGGGGCTGACGGGCGCATCCGGCCATATCGCTTACGGAGCTTCTAAAGGTGCGGTCCGGACGATGACCAAGGACGCCGCGATCGAATACGCAGCCGCAGGCGTTCGGGTGAACTCGATCCATCCGGCCTACATCAACACCGCCATGGGCGCTTATGCGTCCGAGGTGAGCCAAATGTCCGAAGCCGAACTTGGTAAAAAGGTTGCGCCGATGGGCCGTTTCGGTACGGTGGAGGAAGTAGCGAATCTGGTGGTATTCCTGGCATCGGACGAGTCGTCGTATTCCACGGGATCCGAATTTGTCATCGACGGCGGGGCAACGGCTATCTAAGAGTCCGTACATTAAAGTGAGTTCATAGGAGCGTGTTAAATCATGAAATTTGATTCCAAAGTAGCGATAGTTACCGGCGGCGCCAGCGGCATCGGGGAAGCGACGGTGCGGATGTTTGCTTCCGAAGGGGCGGAGGTCGTTATCGCCGATTTTTCGGACAGGGGCCAGACCCTCTCAGAGGAGCTGAACGCTCAGGGTTACGATACGCTGTTTGTCAAAACAGACGTGACGCAAGAAGCCGAGGTGCAGCGAATGGTCGAGCAGACGGTCGCCAAGTTCGGCAAGCTGGACATCCTGTTCGCCAACGCGGGTATCGCCAAGGACGGACCGGCGGACCGGTTATCGTCGGACAGCTGGCAGCGGACGATTGACATTAACCTGACGGGTGTATTTTTGAGTGACAAATATGCGATCCAGCAGATGCTCGCCCAAGGAACGGGCGGGGCGATCGTGAACTGCGGATCCATTCACAGCCATGTAGGCAAGGCGGGTGTCACGGCCTATGCGTCCGCCAAGGGCGGGGTGAAGCTGTTGACCCAGTCAATGGCAGCCGATTATGCCGCCAAGGGCATCCGGATCAATGCGGTGTGCCCGGGATATATCGACACGCCGCTCATTCAGGGCAGGGACGAAGCCATTACCGCACATCTGACAGCCCTTCATCCGATGGGACGGCTCGGCAAGCCGGAGGAAGTCGCCAAAGCCGTGCTGTTCCTGGCGAGTGAGGATGCTTCCTTCATCACTGGCGCCAGCTTGCTGGTCGACGGGGGATACACGGCGGTATAAGAGGAGTACCTGCTGGGCATGATAGAGTACTAAACCGATACAGCGCAGAATATGGAGTGGGGGCAACCCCGTAATGCTCCTGTTCTGCGCTTTTTTGTATTAAATGATGCCTGAATACTCTTAGGATATGTAAAAAGAAATTCGCTTATCAACTTGATCACAACGGGTAAGACAGGGTGGGAGTTCTCGATTTTGCTGATCGGAAATGCCGTATTTTGGTGGACCCGGTTATTTTTTAAGCGGAAAACAGAGTAAATATCGTAAGCAGCAGAAGGTGAACGAAGCTCTGCTATAGAAATTAGCTGTATGGCTGATATTCCGATGCTTGCACGCAGCGGCATGGATATGCGCAGCACTATAACAGCAGGGAGGTAGCTCGTTGTGACTAACCATCCATCGCAGACGCCGGAAATTCAGGCTTATCTGGACCGGATCGGATTCCAAGGCAAGCTGGACAATGGGGCGGACACGCTGGCGGAACTGCAGCACTGCCATATTTACAGCGTTCCCTATGAAAATTTGGATATTTTAAACGGTGTGCCCTTATCGCTAGACATTTCGGACCTATACGACAAAATCGTCGTGCGCCGGCGCGGCGGATACTGCTTTGAGCTCAATGCGCTGTTTGGCTGGCTGCTGGGCGAACTGGGATTTCCCGTGACCCACTATTTCGCAAGGTTTTGGCGCGATGAGGATAACCTGCCCCCGAAGCGGAGGCATCATGTGCTTCAGGTCGAAGCCGAAGGCGCCCGGTATTTGTGCGATGTCGGGGTAGGCGGAAATGTCCCAGGCAGGCCTGTACTGATTAAGGAGCATCTGGAACAGCCGCAGGGAACCGAATGCTACCGCCTGGACCGGGATCCGTTCTTCGGCTGGCAGCTGATGGAACGGAAAGGGGAGGATTGGCGGCTCATTTATTCTTTTGCCGAAGAGCCCCAGCTGCCGCGGGATTATGTGATGGCCTCCTTCTGGTGCGAGCATGCTCCGGAATCGATTTTCAGACAAGGGCCCATGGTGTTTATCCGCACGCCGGAAGGGCGAAACACGGTCGCTGGCGACGAGTTCCGGATCTTTGCCGGCAAGGAGGTGCGCATTCTCACTCCCCGGACACCGGAAGAGAAGCGGGATGCGTTCAGGCAGTATTTTGGCATTGTCCTCCCTGAATAAAATGACTGCTGCTCCCATTAAGGTTGGGCGTGGGCAGCTGCATCATAAAATGAAAAGTGCCGTCTCCCTTTGGAAGGGACAACGGCACTTTTTTTCGGTTGGCGGTACACACTAAAATACGCTCCGGACTAACCCGCCGTCGATCCGCAGCGCGGCCCCGTTGATCGCAGAGGAGAGGGGGCTGCTTATAAACGTGACGAGGTGAGCAATTTCCTCCGGCCGGATCAGCCGCTGAATGATCGAGGTCGGCCGGTTTTCCCGCATGAAGCGCTGCTCCGCCTCCCGGATCGTTAACGACTCGCCAGGATACAGGGTATCGAGCATTGTCTCAACCCCCTCCGTCAGGGTGGAGCCGGGCATCACGGTATTGACCGTCACGTTCGTGCCCTTGGTCAGCTCGGCAAGGCTGCGGGAGATCGACAGCTGCATCGTCTTGGTGGCGCTGTAATGCGCCATTTCCTGCGACGGCATGACGGCGGCTTCGCTGGCAATGAATATAATTCTTCCGCGGTCCTGCTGCATCATGCGTTTCAGATAATGTCGGCTCAAGCGGACACCGCTCATAATGTTGACCTCAAAGAAGCGGAACCATTCCTCATCCGGGATATCGAAAAATTCGGCCGGTTCAAAAATGCCCAGATTGTTCACCACGATATCGACATCCGGATGCTGTTCCATCATGGTGAGGCAGCCTTGTTCCGTTCCCAGATCGGCGACTGCGGGAACGAGTTCGGCTCCGGTATGCCGCCCCCGGATTTCTTCGATCGTTTCGTGGACTTTGTCTTCACGGCGGCCGTTAATCAGAACCTTGGCCCCTTCTGCAGCCAGTGAAGACGCGATGGCCTTGCCGATGCCGGAAGTGGAACCGGTGACAAGCGTGGTTTGTCCAGATAGCTGAAGCTCCATAATGATACCCTCCTCCATAAGAATCCCCAAATAGGATCCCTACAATTTGTTCTTTTATACCACTATGTTCCAGTTCTTCATTCTAACTGTCAAGCCGGCCGCGCATCAAAAAATTCAAAACTTCAGAACATCCGTCACTTGCCGGCCGGAACAGAGGCGGTGTTTGCCCTTGAGCGGAGTAACGTTTCTAGCAGAATGGCTTTGATCTATGAAAAAATGGGTCTCTTACCAGGAACACATCGTTCGTGAGCTTACTATATATATCAATGTCAGATAGAAGCATTCTGACAGACAACGGTTTAATCAGAAAGGAGGATTCGCCATTTTCAGATCAACCGGCATGTCCCGCAAAGAAACAATATTGCGGTTTTTCCGCGATCAAGAGGGCAGAATCCAGCTGTTCTGGCGCATTGTGCTCGGCTGGCTGGCGTTTGTCGCCGGGCTGGGCCTGGCCGTGGCCGCTGCAACGGTTGCAGGCTCTTATGGTTTTCCCACTTTGGGCCTGCAGGTGATTCTCGCCGTCGTAACCACAGGCATAAGTGTGCCCCTGATTTATTTGCTGAGGCGGTATGCCGACAGACGGCCATGGAGCGGCCTCGGGCTAAGTTCTCCGCCGTCCGGTCTGCCGTACTTTCTCCTTGGAGCAGCTTTCCTGGCGCTCCTTACCGCAGCCTCGCTGCTGATCGGCAGCGCCTTAGGCTGGCTCGAAGTCGTCGCTTTGCATCTTCCCGTGCCTACGCTGTTTGCGATTTTGATCAATACGGCCATCGCATTTTTCTATGAGGCTTATCCCGAAGAGATTTCCTTCCGCGGCTATTTGTTCCGCAATTTGAACACGCGGTTCCCACGCTGGATCGCTCTGCTGATGCAAGTCACCCTGTTTGTGCTTGCGCCGGTCGCTCTCACCGCAATCATGGTAGCTGCTGGGATTGCCACATGGGATCAAATTACGGCAGACTATATCATCAACTTGATTGCCTTCGGCACCCTGCTGCAAATGTGCCGTATTCTATCAGGCAATCTGTGGATGAACATCGGCTTCCACGTGGCATGGCTCGAAATGGTCCGATACGTCGTCGTTCCGTCTTCTTCGGCGCTCATCGAGGTGCAGTACAACTCTCCGCTCGGCGCATACCTGGTCAATATCGGCTCGGTCGTTATCGGCGTCATCGTGCTGCTTACCTGGTCGCTCCGCAAGAAAAACAGGGTGGACTGGAACCGCATTGAGCCGGAAGACGCTAAGCAGGTAAGTTAAGAACAAGCATAATCCGGAAAGAAAAACCGATGGAAGACGGGCTCTGTGGGAGCCCGCTTTTGTCATTAGTGCGCAGCGGTGTAGACGTGCGGTATTGTGAGCAATCAGGGGGAATGGCGGGCTGGGAGGATTCCGGGCATGGTTTTCCCGTACATTTCCACCGTTTTCCTGCCTTGTGCGCTCCTTTTGGCTGAGAATATAATCAGCTTATTACACGACATATCGAAGAAGGAGAAGTCATGGGAATATGGGTGCGTGAACGGTCGTTTTACAGCATGTTTATCCGGTTAACCGTGCTGATCGGACTGCAAAATATCATTACGCTTGGCGTCAATTTGTCGGATAATCTGCTGCTTGGAGGATACAGTGAATCCGCGCTGTCCGGGGTTGCGCTGGCCAATCAGATCCAGTTTATTTTGCATATGCTGGTCATGGGCGCGGCCGAAGGGCTGGTCATCCTGTCCTCCCGAAATTGGGGCGCCAAAAATATAGACGCCATCAAACGGGCCTCCAGCATAGGGATGCGGATTGCCCTGGCTGTAAGCGTGATCATGTGGGCGGTCGTTTTTTTCTTCCCGCACGGCTGCCTGTCGCTGTTTACGAACGAGCAGAACGTGATCGCGGAAGGGGCGAAGTATTTAAAGATCATCTGTTTTTCGTACATATTTTTTGCGGTGACCAACATTTTGCTGGCGGCGCTCCGCAGCGTCGAGGTCGTGCGGATCGGCTTTCTCGTTTCGCTGTCCACTTTGATCATTAATGTGTGCCTGAATTACCTGCTGATTTATGGCCACCTTGGTTTCCCACGCCTTGGGGTGAGCGGTTCGGCCATCGCCACGCTGACCGCAAGGGTGATCGAATGCGTGATCGTCCTCACCTTCGTGAAGAAGTTCGATCAGCGGATCCGCTTTAGGCTGAAAGATTTTTACAGCATCGACAAGTCTCTGTTTAAGCAGTATCTGCGGATCGGATCACCTGTGCTGATGGCCAACCTGCTGTGGGCCGTATCGATGGGTGCCCAGACCGCCATTCTGGGGCATATGGGCGAGGCGGCGATCGCCGCCAACAGCGTGGCGAATACGATTTTTCAGCTGGTCACGGTCGTTACTTACGCATCGGCCAGCGCGACGGCGGTCATCATCGGCAAGACGATCGGGGAAGGGAATACAGGAAAGGTCATTTCCTACAGCAAAACGCTGCAGCTGCTGTACTTGATCATCGGCGTACTGACCGCGGTCCTGCTGTTTGCCGTGAAGGACGTCGTCCTCGATTTGTATGCAATATCGGAGAGCTCCAAAACGCTGGCCCTGCAGTTCATGACCATTCTGTCGGTGACGGTCGTCGGTACGGCATACCAGATGCCTGCCTTGACCGGCATTGTCCGCAGCGGAGGAGACACCAAGTTCGTCCTGTACAACGACTTCATTTTCATGTGGCTGATCGTGCTGCCGGCTTCGGCGCTGTGTGCGTTTGTGTTTGATCTGTCGCCGGTTATTACGTTTATGTGCCTCAAATGCGATCAAATCCTGAAATGCTTTGTTGCGATCGTAAAAGTAAACAGGTACCGCTGGATCCGGGTGTTCGACGAGCGTGGCGGGAAGCCGAAGGACGCTGGCGGCAATGTCGCGACCTGATGCAGGATGATCACCATCCGGCAGCGGTCTGAATGGAAGGAGCGATTCGCTTAAAATGATATGGGACTGCGCGATCATCGGCGGAGGACCCGCCGGACTGAATGCCGCATTGGTGCTGGGGCGATCCCGCAGGACGGCGGCGCTGATCGATAATGACCAGCCTCGAAACCGGGTCACACGGGTATCGCATGGCTATCTGACGCGGGACGGCGTCAGCCCCGAACAATTCCGAAGCTTGGCATACGAGGAGATCGGGAGGTATCCTACCGTTCGCCGGTTCATGGCAACGGCTCTGGAGGTGCATCCGGCCCGCGGTGCTTTCCGCGTTATCACTTCGATGCGGGAAGAAGTGTGGGCCAGAACGCTCATTCTGGCTACCGGGCTGCACGAAACGCTGCCCCGCGTTCCCGGCCTAGAGCCGCTGTATGGAAAAAGCATCTTTAATTGCGTTTATTGCGACGGCTATGAGCTGCAGGACCGGCCATTGTTTGTGCTGTCGGAGCAGCCGGGACTGTATCACTTCGTCAAGACGGTGCACCATTGGAGCCGGAATTTAATCGTCCTGACGAACGGCAAGCCTGTTCTGACGTCCGGGGAAAAGGAAAGGCTCCAGGTCAAGGGGGTGCCGGTTGTGGAAGAGCCGATTCATTCGTTCAGGGGAGACGGAGGGCAGTTAACGGAAGTTGTCTTTCACAGCGGTGCATTCGTACCGCGAGCCGGAGGCTTCATCGTACCCCATTGGTCACAGAAGGCTCCCTTCGCGGCGCAGCTGGGCTGCCGGCCCGATGGGGCGGGCGGCATTGCCGTGGATGAACTGGGCAGAACGAGCGTGAAGGGTGTGTACGCTGCCGGCGATACCGCCCGTTTCGGGCCTTCGCAGCTGATCATTGCTGCAGGTCAGGGGAGCAAAGCCGCCATGGCGGTGAATGCGGATCTGATCGATGAGGAGTTTTGATGGGAACGTGCTCGCTGTAGAACCAATCTCAGCATGTATAAAATCTTGACATCGTATCCGTTCCACGGGCCATATTCCCGGTTTCTACTTGGGAATACGGCCTTTTTTAGTATGGATGATCCAACCGATCAAGCAATTGATCCGCTACGCTTTGCTCGGCCACAGACAAGTCGCCTGTTTGCTTCAACTGTTCCAGTTTCCCTTTAACCTGAGCGGTATCCTGATAACTTAGTCCATAAGCCAGATGGGATACTACGGACTCGACTTGAGATGGAGTTTCCAAACCTGCGAGCGCTTCGATGAACTTGGATGGTTCCCGCGTGTACAGCTCGGCCAGGATAGCGTCATAACTCTCGGTAAGCGCGCCATCCGTGCCGTTCTCCCCCCTGATGATGTTAGGATAATCTCCGGTTTCGATCTTATCCAATTGTTTATAGAGATACTCAACGGTCTCAAGCGACTTTTGGCCGCTGATCCGGTTATACGTCGTCCAATTGATCCCCGCAATTTGCCGCATCATTTGAGCCACTTTCTCCTCATCGCCAATGTCTGTCCGGGAATAGATTTCATACAGCGCTTTTTCCGCGGCGATCTTCCCGCCTCCTTTGGGAATGACGGCCGCTTGCGGGGAACCGTTCGTCCCGGATTGACCGGCCGAATCGGCGGTAGGCTGCTGCCCGGAAGTGCTGGAGCTACTTGGCGCAGACCCTGTAGCAACGTGATTTGAATCCGAAGAATCGGCACAGGCGCTGAGCGATCCGCACAGTATCGCACACACGGCAAACAACGCAAATTTGTGGTTCATCCGAAATCTCAACCCTTTCTTGTATATCTGGATACATATTCCAGACGTTATAAAGGGATAAAAGTTGCTGTGGACCGGTGGAATTAACAAATTTATACAGCAGAGGATGAGAAAATTATCGTATCGGCATCCGTCAGCAAGGCCTTTTGACAACCCATCTGCCATAGTCAGAAACCAAGCATTACTTATGAACTATCTTCATCTGCTATAATTAGGTCTAATGATGCGTTTAAGGAGGCCGCCCAAGTATGGCGAATTCAGTTTTTGAGCTGCTCGAGATCGATGACAGCCTTCCGTTTGACGTATCCCTGCACAGCGTAAATTACGTGCCCAGCCACTGGCATAACAGCGTTGAGATCATTTTTGTGCTGCGGGGAACGCTTGAGGTTTCGATTGACACGGTCAGCCATACGCTCAAGGAAGGGGATGTGCTGCTGATTAACCAGCATCATGTCCATGAGGTCATTGGCCTGGACATGAACATTATCGCCACCTACCAAATTCCAACCGCTTATTTGAAAGAACATATTGCAGGTTTTGAGGGCTTTTCCTTTGCATTTCAGGCCAGTAAGGCCGGGCCGGAATCCAGCGATGCCGTTTCCCGGCTGCGCCGGCTGCTTGCCGAGATGGTCCAGCTCAAGTACAAGCAGACAGAGACGTACGAACTGGAGATGCAGGCCGCGATGCTTCGCGTTCTTTCCATCCTGGTCAAGCAGTTCAAGGTCCCGCTGTCCGAAGGCGGTATCAGTGAGCGGTACATGGACCGGATGCTGCGGATTATTACGTATATCGATAACCATTACCGCGAGCCTATCACCCTTCAGTCCATAGCGGATCGTGAGTTTCTGTCCGTTCCTTATTTATCTAAATTTTTCAGCGAAAATATCGGACTGAATTTTCAGGCTTATCTGACCAGCATTCGGTTAAAAAATGCCGTCGAGGATCTGCTGCGCCAAGAGGAAATCCCCATTGCCGACTTGGCCATGTTTCACGGTTTTCCGAACGCCAAGTCGTTCTATTCCGCGTTTAAGAACAGATACCATGTGACGCCGAACGAGTATCGGAAACAATACCGGCCGGAGCCGGGAAAGAAGAAGGAAAAATCGACTTCGAATTATATGGAGTTCAATCAATCCAGCGCTCTCGGGATTATCAATCAATATCTGGAGCGGGGCGCATCGCCGGGCGGCAGGGAAGTGCATTCGCTGGAAACGCTCACCCGCCAGGTGGATGCGGCCGTGAGGACACAGGCGATATCGCATACGTGGAAAAACTTGATCACGATCGGCAAAGCCAAGGAAGGACTTCATGCCGACGTTCAGCGGCAGCTCCGTTACGTTCAGGAGCGGTGCCCGTTTCGCTTTTTGCGTTTTCACGGCATTTTTGATGACGGCATGATGGTTTACAACGAGAGGGAGGACGGGCAGCCCGTCTACAATTTCCGGCTCGTTGACCAATTATTTGATTTTCTGCTCTCCATTCATCTGAAGCCGTTTGTGGAGCTCGGGTTTATGCCGTCCGCGCTCGCGGCCGATCCGGAGAAGGGGCTCTATTTTCGCAGAAGCTATACAAGCCCGCCAAAGTCACTCGACACCTGGTGCGAGCTCATTGACCGCTTTATCCGGCACTGCATGAATAGGTACGGTCCGGCGGAAGTCGAGAGCTGGATGTTCGAATTTTGGAACGAGCCGGAGCTCGAGGTGTATTGGCCGGGAACGGATGAAGAGTACTTCGAGTTGTATTCCCGGACTTTCCATACGATGAAGAACATTTCGCGGAATTTGCGGATCGGGGCGCCAGGGCGGATTATAACGCTTCGCTCCAACTTGTTCAGCGAGCGGTTTTTTGCCTTTTGCCGGGAGCGGGATTGCCTGCCCGATTTTATCCCGTGCCATTTTTATCCGCATGAAAATCTGGAGGGTTTTTTCGAGCCGGATGAAGAACAAAGCGAGCTGCGCAAACTGGAGCCGTACCGCATCCTGCTGGAGGAGTTCCGGGGCATTTCACCGAACCCGGATTATTTACGGGACATGCTGACCCGGGAGAAGCAGCTTCTTGAAAAGGAAGGCCTGTCGGACCGCGAGATATACCTGACGGAATTCAATTCCACGGCATTTCACAGGGAGCTGACCAACGATACGCTGTACAAGGCGGCATATATCGCGAAAAATTTGATCGATAATCTCGACCGGATTCAGGGCTTCGGCTACTGGGTGCTCAGCGACAATATCGAAGAAACGTCGGCATCTCCTGCGTTGTTCCACGGCGGGCTGGGTCTGATCGCCCAATACGGGATTCCGAAGCCGGCTATGTATGCCTACGAGCTGCTGGCCAAGCTGGGGGATCAGCTTATTGAGCGCGGCGAAGGCTATATTGTGACGAAGAGCGCGAATGCCTATCAGATTCTGTGCTACAATTACTGCCACTTTGATGACCTGTATGCTCTGGGGGATACTTCGTTCGTAACACCGACCAGCCGGTACAGCGGGTTCAAAAACGAGAGAACCGTCAAGCTGGAATTCCAGCTGGATGGAATAGACAACGGCAGGTATAAAATCGTCCGCCGTTCCTTGAACCGGTCGAGCGGGAGCAGCTTTGACTTGTGGGTGGAAATGGGTGCACCGTCTATCATGACCGGGGAAGATCTGCATTACATTAAGCAGAGATCAGAGCCCGGTCGCCATATCACCCAAGTTAATGTGGAGAACCGCCATATGACCTGTATATTTACCCTGGAACCGCACGCAGTCGAGCTCGTCGAGCTGATTCCGGTCATTTGACGCGGCGGTTGTGTCAATTTTTAACCTGAATTTTCGCTGTGTGAAGTGAAACGCTTACAAATGAATTAAAAATGGCCATAAAAGACTGCAAACCGCCGCCTCTCCTGAGCTGGGCGGTTTGTTTTATAATTGATTTGTAAACGTTTTCAAACAATGAGGAGGTCAACCCATATGGCTAAAGCAAAAATTATCGGTCAAACGATCACGCCATTCAAACGGCTCACTTTCGGTATCATGTTCGGATATGCCTGCATGATGCTGGCTCTCATGACACCTGCAACGCTTCTATTAACTTTTAAAATGGTCGAAATCGATCCGAACGGCTATACCTCTTCCTACGGCTTGGTATCCGGGATTGGCGCCTTCTTTGCCCTGATCGGCAACCCGCTCGGCGGAGCGATCAGCGACCGGACCAACATCTCCTTCGGCCGCCGGCGCACATGGATTCTGCTCGGCCCCCTGTTTGGCTGTGCCGCACTGCTGTGGGTCGGAATGTCCACGCAAATCTGGCAGATCATCATCGGCTGGGCGATCGCCCAATTGTTCTTCAACTTCGGCATGGCCGCGTACACAGCGCTGATTCCCGATCAGGTGAAGGAAGAGAAGCAGGGAACGATCTCCGGGCTGCTGGGTACCGTGTTACCGGTAGCTATGGCGCTGGGCATGGTGCTGATGACGGCCATGACGGACGCCTCCTCGACGACGAAATGGAGCCTGCTTGCGGCCATCGGGATCGTGGGGCCTATCATCAGCCTGTTTATCATCCAGGACGGAAAAGTGCAGATCGAACACATGGCGCAGGAAAAGATGACGCTTGGCGAAAAGCTGAGCAGAGTCTACCCAAACCCGAGAAAATTCCCGGCGTTCAGCTGGGCGGTTGTATCCAAGTTTCTGTTAATGATGGGGTACTGCAGCAGCTTGTATCTGACCGTTATGCTGGTTAACCGCATGGGTTATAGTGAAAACGCTGCAACCGCAGCCGTGGCTACCATTAACATCGTGTCCATGGTGGCGATGGCGGTCACGAGTATTTTCGGCGGCGTCTTATCCGATAAGTTCCGTAAGCAAAAGCCGTTCCTGTATATCTCGGCTCTCATTATTATCGCAGCCATTCTCATCTATGCTTTTATCGCGCATAACACGGCATTTATCGTAGCATCCGCCGTGATGGGACTCGGGTTCGGCTGTTTCACGGCGGTCGATATGGCACTGGTTTCGCGAATCCTTCCGAACAAGGAAGACGCGGCCAAAGACTTTGGCATTATGAACGTAGCCAACGCGCTGCCGCAGTCGATCGTGCCGGCCATCGCACCGCTGCTGCTGAACATCGGCGGCTGGTCCTTCTTCTATATCGTGCTTGCGGTCTGCGTCGTGGCCGGGGTGGCCGCGCTCAAGCCGCTGCCTGAAGTCGGGGAGCACGCTGGTGAAAGTAATCCAACTAATCTGGAAATGGGGAGAAGTGTATCATGAAACGAAATCTGACAGACATCATCTCTCAAATGACCTTAGAAGAAAAAGCCAGCCTATGCTCGGGGCTGAATATGTGGCAGACCAAACCGGTTGAGCGTCTCGGCATTCCGTCCATTGTGATGACGGACGGTCCGCACGGCCTGCGCAAGCAGGCCAATCCGGGGGACTTGTCGAGCAAGACGGTGCCGGCCACCTGCTTCCCGAGCGGAGCGGGTCTGGCCTCTTCCTGGGACCGCGAGCTGATCCTGGAGGTCGGCGCCGCGATCGGCGAGGAGTGCCAGCAGGAGGACGTGCAAATTATCCTCGGACCTGCGGTCAATATTAAGCGGTCACCGCTGTGCGGCAGAAACTTCGAATATTTCTCGGAGGATCCGTACCTGTCCTCGGAAATGGGTGCGAGCCATGTGAAAGGCGTCCAAAGCCAAGGCGTCGGAACGTCGGTGAAGCATTTTGCGGCCAACAATCAGGAGACGCTGCGCAACTCGATTAACGCTGTGGTCGACGAGCGGACGCTGAACGAAATTTACCTGCGCAGCTTTGAGGGGCCGGTTATCGAAGGTGATGCCTGGACCGTGATGTGCGCCTATAACCAGGTGAACGGCGATTACTGCTCGGAGAACGATTACCTTTTGAACCAGGTGCTGAAGCAACGATGGGGCCACGGCGGACTGGTCATGACCGATTGGGGCGCCATCAACGAACGGGTGAAGGGACTAAAGGCCGGACTGGAGCTGGAAATGCCTTATGTCGGTCCGGAGCATGACATGATGATCGTAGAGGCAGTTCAATCTGGAGAACTGGACGAGGCGGTGCTGGATGAGGCGGTTCGCCGTCTGCTCACTGTCATATTTAAAGGATACGATGGTAAAAAGGAAGGCTTCGCCTACGATGCGGAAGCCCATCACCAACTTGCCCGGCGCGCGGCCGCGGACTGTATGGTTCTCTTAAAGAATGAGGGAGGCATGCTCCCGCTGAAGCCGGAGCAATCGGTCGCCGTCATCGGCGCATTCGCCAAGCATCCGCGATACCAGGGCGGCGGCAGCTCGCACATTACTCCGACCCGGATGGACGCTCCGTTCGATGGCGGCAGCTCGCACATTACTCCGACCCGGATGGACGCTCCGTTCGATGCAATTGCGGGAATGTCTGCTGACTGTGCGTTTGCCCCGGGCTACCTGCTCAAAGATGGCGAAGCCGACGACAGCTTGATCGAAGAAGCCGTGAAGCTGGCGCAAAGCAAAGACGTGGCCGTCATCTTCGCCGGCCTGCCGGATTCATTCGAATCGGAAGGCGTCGACCGCACACGGCTGGATATGCCTTCCTCGCACATCCGCCTGATTGAGGCGGTCGCGGCGGCGCAGCCCAACACGGTCGTTGTGCTGTCCAACGGATCGCCGGTGACGATGCCTTGGCTTCCGCAAGTCCAAGCGGTGCTGGAAGGCTATCTGGGCGGGCAGGCGACGGGAAGCGCAGCGGCCGACGTGCTGTACGGGAAGGTGAACCCAAGCGGCAAGCTGGCGGAGACGTTTCCCGTTCGGCTGGAACAGACGCCGGCGTTCCTGAATTTCCCGGGGGGCAAGAGCGAAGTGACGTACGGGGAAGGCTTGTTCGTAGGCTACCGGTATTATGAAGCGAAAAAAGAGGAGCCGCTTTTCCCATTCGGTTACGGTCTTAGTTACACAACCTTTGCTTATGAAGATATGCGGGCTGACCGAACTTCCATGAAGGATACCGACACCGTCAACGTGTCTGTTACCATTCGCAACACCGGTGCGGTTGCGGGCAAGGAAATCGTGCAGCTGTACGTCAAGCCGCTGGAGAGCCATGTCGTCAGACCGGTCAAGGAGCTGAAGGGGTTTGCCAAGGTTCATTTGCAGCCGGGTGAAGCCAAGACGGTCCATTTTGCGCTGGATCAACGGGCTTTTGCCTACTTCAATACCGATATTCATGACTGGTTTGCCGAATCCGGCGCTTACGACATCGTTGCAGGTCCATCATCGGCGGATACGCCCCTGTCGGTCACCCTTAGCCTGGAATCGACCGGGATTCCATTCCGGAAAGTGGGGCGCAACACCAAGTTCTACGAGCTGATGGCCATTCCCGAAACGGCTGCGATTGCCGAGGAAGCGATGGAGGGCAGCCTGGAGCGCCTGAAACAGATGGGAGCTATGTTTGCCGAGAGCATGGGAGACGACGGAATCGCCGAGCTGTTCGAGGCCGTTGTGAAGTGGCGTAAGTATGACGCTCTGCGCTCGCTGTCCGGCATGATGGGCGGGGGAACGTCGGAAGCGGATTTATCGAAAATCATCGACGATCTGAACACCAAGTTGAAACTAAATTCGTAATCCGGATGATGGAGTGGAGGAAAGAGAACATGTCGAATACAAAAGCTGCGCTAAATATAGAAGAAATTCGTTATGTGAACAATCCCGATGGGCCGACGCTGGGCTATTCGGCTGCCTCGGGCGTAAAGATCCTGGAACAGGACGGCCTTTATTTCAAGGACCTGAGCAGGGACGGTCAACTGGATCCTTATGAGGATTGGAGGCTGTCGCCTGTGGAGCGGGCGAAAGATCTGGCGTCCAAGATGACGACCGAGCAAATTGCCGGTCTGATGCTGTACAGCCGGCATCAGGCGGTGCCTGCGGCGAGCGGAGGCTGGTTCTCCGCAACCTACGGAGGCAAATCCTTTGAAGAGAGCGGCGCCAAGCCGTGGGAGCTGACCGATGAACAGCTTCATTTTCTGGCACAGGATCACGTGCGGCATATCCTGGTTACCACTGTGGAGAGCCCGGAGACCGCCGCCAAATGGAACAACCGGGTGCAGGCGTTTGCCGAGGGTCATGGTCTTGGCATTCCGGCGAACAACAGCTCCGATCCGCGGCACGGCTCCGACTCCAGTTCGGAGTTTAACGCTGGCTCCGGCGGCGCCATCTCCATGTGGCCGGAGACCTTGGGCCTTGCGGCGACCTTCGACCCGGAGGTGACGCGGAAATTCGGTGAGATCGCCTCGAAGGAATACCGCGCATTGGGGTTGTCGACGGCGTTGTCCCCGCAGATCGATATCGCCACTGACCCGCGCTGGTTCCGCTTCAACGGAACGTTCGGGGAAGATTCGGCGCTGGCGGCCGATATGGCCCGGGCGTACGTCGATGGCTTCCAGACTTCGGAGGGAGAACGCGAAATTCAGGAAGGCTGGGGCTATGACAGCGTCAACGCCATGGTGAAGCATTGGCCGGGGGGCGGATCCGGTGAAGGCGGCAGAGACGCCCATTTCGGCTGCGGCAAGTATGCGGTCTATCCCGGGAATAATTTCGACGAGCATCTGATCCCGTTTACGGAAGGCGCCTTCAAGCTGTCCGGGAAGACGGGCAAAGCCTCGGCCGTCATGCCGTATTACACCATTTCCGCGAACCAGGATACCGTGAACGGCGAAAATGTAGGCAATTCCTATAACGCCTGGTTGATCGGAGATCTTCTTCGCGATCAGTACGGATACGATGGCGTTGTGTGTACCGATTGGATGATTACGGCCGACGAGTCCCCTGCCAAGGATTCTTTCCTCAGCGGCAAGCCGTGGGGCGTGGAGGAACTGACCGTCGGTGAACGGCATTACAAGCTGCTTATGGCCGGGGTGGACCAGTTCGGCGGCAACAACGAGATCGGACCGGTGCTGGAAGCCTACGAAATCGGGGTGCGCGAGCACGGAGAAGACTGGATGCGGCAGCGGTTCGAGCAGTCCGCCGTCCGGCTCCTGGTCAATATGTTCCGGCTCGGATTGTTCGAGAATCCGTATCTTGACCCGGATACGAGCGCCCGAGTTGTCGGAAACGCCGAATTTATGCGCGAGGGGTATGAGGCCCAGCTGAAGTCGGTGGTGCTGCTGAAAAATAAAAATGCGGTGCTGCCGCTGAAGGCCGGGAAAAAGGTATATATTCCGAAGCGCTATACGCCGGCAGGAACCGACTGGTTTGGCAACCAAACCCCGGAGAAGCTGGAGTATCCGGTCAGTCTGGAGCTGGTATCCAAATATTTTACGGTGACGGATCAACCGGATGAGGCAGACTTTGGCCTGGTCTTCATCACCTCCCCGAAATCGGGCTTCGGTTACAGCCAGGAGGACGCGGAGCAAGGTGGAAGCGGCTATGTACCGATCAGCCTGCAGTATCGGAGTTACACGGCCGAGCATGCACGGGAAGTAAGCCTAGCCGGCGACCCGCGTCCGGAAGACGTGCTGAACCGTTCTTATAAGGGGAAAAGCGTCACGCCTCAGAATACGTCCGACCTGGACGCGGTGCTGGACACCCGGAAGGCGATGAAAGGCAAGCCGGTCATCGTGTCGATGCTGCTCTCGAATCCAGCGGTGGTGAACGAATTCGAGTCTGAAGCGGATGCGATTGTAGCCGATTTTGGCGTTCAGGCGCAGGTGATCATGGAGATCCTGACTGGCAGTGCTGAGCCTTCGGGTCTGCTGCCGATGCAGATGCCGGCCCTTATGAAGACGGTTGAGGAGCAGCTGGAGGACGTGGCTCATGATATGGAATGCCATGTGGACTCTGATGGCAACACGTACGATTTTGGCTTTGGCTTGAATTGGGGCGGCGTTATCGAAGATGAGCGCACGCGGAAATATCGTAAGCGTTGAAGCGTTGAGAGGGATCGTCAACAAATATAAATAGTAGAATTCCTCCCGCGAAAAGAATAGATATCACGAAAAGCACACAATAGCTAAGGATCGCCCGCTGATGAAGCGGGCTTTTTTTCGGACCTTCAACGCCGCTCGTCCGTTGGCGCAGAGGCACCCCGCAATAGCTCTTGATTAGACTCTGGTTTATGCTTTTCGTGTCTTTATAAAGTTTGGCTATATTTATTTTTGGCGTTGAGGCGGCCGGAGTTCTCTGCTACAATTCCAAGCAGAAAGGCGGTCGATCTCGATGGCAAATCAATTTGCCAGTATGCCAAGCGGCTCATGCAAAGCCTATTCATAGGGCGAACCTTTGCATGGGCGGACGATCAGTTTAACAGTTCGCCCTCAGGACGTTTTATTGGATGGGCTTTGCACCTTATTTTTTCATTTTAAATAATAAGGGAGTTGAATGCATTGACCAATCCATGGATAAACAAACGGCAGCATCTCATCAATCTTCAAACACAGGTCCAGCGGCTGCTGGATGAACTTGCGAAAGACGATATCGGTGCAGGATTCCAAGCCGCAGCCTACTGGCACGGTGAACTGGTGGTGAATGCCTTTTCAGGCAGTGCAGATGCCTTAGGACAAAACCCCGTCCATCCGGATACGCTCTTCGTGATGCAGTCCTGCTCCAAAGGTGTGATTTCCACGGCGATTCATATTCTCGCGGAGCAGGGCAAGCTGGCGTATGATGAGCGGATTTCTCATTACTGGCCCGAATTCGGGGCGAATGAGAAGGAACAGATTACGCTCCGCCAGGTCCTGACTCATACGGCAGGAGTTCCTTTGATGCCTGCGCACGCGGATATGGAGCTGGTTACCAACTGGCTAGCGATGGTGCACGAGATGGAACAGTTACAACCTATCTGGGAGCCTGGCACCAAGGCAGGTTATCACGGCTTGACCTTTGGATGGATTCTAGGGGAAACGGCCGCCAGAGCGGATGGCCGGGCGATTGGCCAGATCATTCAGGACGAGATCTGCAAGCCATTAGGAATGGAGAGGGATTTGTATTTAGGGGCCCCAGCGGAGGCGGAAACCCGGATCGCCGAAATTAGCGGCGAAGCCGTACCTATCGCTTCCATGCCCGATGACATGCTGTTCAAGCGGGTGCTGCCTCCGGCACTGGTTCCGGTTGCCAATCCGGAGTGGAACTCGGCTTGCTTCCATTCGGCAGCCGTACCAGCCGTCAATGCCGTCGCAAATGCTCAGGCGTTGGCGCGCATGTATGCTTCACTGATTGGCGAGGGCGTGGACGGCAGACGCCTGCTCAAGCCGGCCACCATAACCGAGGCAGCACAGCTGCAGTTTGAAGGGATCGACGAAGTTGCGCTCGCTCCCGTTCGGTTGGGGCTGGGCTACTCGCTTAGCCAAGACGGTGATGCCATGGGCGCGCAGCCGGGCGGCTTTCGGTTACGCCGGATTGGGTGGCATGATCGGATACGCCGATCCGTCGAACGGCCTTGCCGTGGCGGTGCTGTGCAACCGGATGAAGGTTGGGCGGGGAGACCGGTCTCCGGATCGGCTGGTAACGGATCTGATCCGCGAGAAACTTTGTCATACGTAAATTGAATTTTATTCCTTCGTTTGGAGGGCCCGGCTTGTTTTACGGTCGGGCCTTTTTTTGTCATCGAACGGTGGTTTCAAGAGGAATAATCGGCACGAAGCCACTTTATCAGCAAAGCTGATAAAACCTATAAGATCATTCTAATTGACCGTTCCCCCCTGCTGTGATAGGTTCAAGAGAGAAAATATGAGTAATCTACTAGGAATTATCACTAATGCATGCTACGCGAGGTGGATATTTGTTGGAACTTCAAGTAACGAACAGCCCTTTTAACCAAGAGCAGGTCGAGCTGCTCAACCGTCTGCTGCCCACATTAACCGATGCCCAGCGCATCTGGTTGAGCGGATATATCGCAGCGGCCGCCGTATCGGGTAGCGCTGTGCTGGGAACCGCCCCGATTGCGGCTGCCGCAAATGCGACGGCTGCGTCTCCGGTAAGCACGGCACCGGCTGCGCCGAAAGAGGTTACCGTCCTGTACGGGTCGCAGACCGGCAATTGCGGGTCGCTGGCCAAGAAGGTGACCAAGAGACTGCAGGATCAGGGCTTTGAGGTCAAGTTATCTTCGATGAGCGATTTTAAACCGAGCGGATTGAAAAAGGTGGAAAACCTGCTGATTCTGGTCAGCACGCATGGCGAAGGGGATCCGCCGGACAACGCCATTTCTTTTTATGAGTTTCTGCACAGCAAGCGGGCTCCGCAGCTTGAAGGCATGCCGTTCTCTGTACTGGCGCTTGGAGACACCTCCTATGAGTTCTTCTGCCAGACAGGCAAGGATTTTGACAAGCGGCTGGAAGAACTGGGCGGCAAGCGACTCGTTCCGCGCGTCGATTGCGACGTGGACTTCGACGAGCCGGCGGCGGAATGGATCAACAGCGTGGCCAGTGCGTTTGCCGAGCTTGCCGGAGCAGGAGCCGGAGCTGCACCGCAGGCTGTGCCTGTCACGGCAGATTCGCTGCTCGCATCCGCGGAATCGGAATATTCCAGAACCAATCCGTTTCAGGCCGAGGTTCTGGAGAATATCAACCTGAACGGCCGCGGTTCCGACCGCGAAACCCGGCACTTGGAAATTTCGCTGGAGGGATCGAATCTGGAGTATGAACCCGGAGACAGTCTGGGCATCTACCCGGAAAACCATCCGCGGCTTGTCGACGAATTGATCGAGGCGATGGGCTGGTCCGGTGAAGAATCCGTACCGGTTAACAAAAACGGCGATGAGGCTACGCTGCGCGCTGCGCTGCTCCGCCATTATGAAATCACGGTGCTCACCAAGCCTTTGCTGGAGAAGACAGCCGCGCTCATTTCTAACGGTGCTTTGAACGAACTGCTCGCATCGGGTCATGATGAGCTGAGAGCCTACATCGAGGAACGCGATTTGCTCGATCTGGTGCAGGATTATTCCCTGAAGGGCATCCCGGCCAGGGAATTCGTAGCCATTTTGCGCAAAATTCCGGCCCGTCTGTATTCGATCGCCAGCAGCCTGAAGGCGTCGCCGGACGAGGTGCATGTAACGGTCCGGACCGTCCGCTACGAGAACCGCGGAAGAGAGCGGTACGGCGTCTGCTCCGTACAGTTGGCTGAACGAAGCGAACCCGGATCGGCTTTGCCGGTCTATATCCAGCATAATCCGAACTTTAAGCTTCCGCAAAATCCGGATACCCCGATCATCATGATCGGCCCGGGCACAGGCGTCGCTCCGTTCCGCGCATTTTTGAGCGAGCGGGAAGAGACCGGAGCCGAAGGCAAGAGCTGGCTGTTCTACGGCGACCAGCACTTCGCGACAGACTTCCTGTACCAGATCGAATGGCAGCGCTGGCTCAAGGACGGCGTCCTGACGCGCATGGACGTGGCATTCTCGCGCGATTCTGATCAGAAGGTTTACGTCCAGCACCGCATGCTGGAGAAGAGCAGGGAACTGTATCAGTGGCTGCAGGAAGGCGCTGTGGTATATGTGTGCGGCGACGAGAAACGAATGGCCCATGACGTCCATTCCACGCTGATTACGATCCTTGAACAGGAAGGCGGTCTCAGTCCTGAGGAAGCTGCCGAATATATGATTCGCATGCAGCAGGAGAAACGTTACCAGCGGGATGTCTATTAAGCGCATCCGATAGGCAAGCGAGAAGGAGAGAGCAAACATGTCTGATAACAATTTGATGTCACCAAACAGCGCTCCCCACAGCGATGTGGAGGATATCAAACGCAGAAGCAACTATTTGCGGGGAAGCCTGGTGGATACGCTGAAGGATCCGATCACCGGGTCGATCCCCGAGGATGATAACCGGCTGATGAAGCATCACGGCAGCTACATGCAGGATGACCGGGACCTGCGCAACGAACGGCAGAAGCAGAAGCTTGAGCCGGCTTACCAGTTTATGCTCCGGGTGCGCGCGTCGGGCGGCGTGGTTACCCCGCAGCAGTGGCTGATGATGGACAGGATTTCCCAGAAGTACGGGAACGGGACGATCCGCCTGACGACACGCCAGTCGTTTCAGCTGCACGGGGTGCTGAAGTGGAACCTCAAGAATACGATCCGCGAGGTGAACGAATCGCTGCTCAGCACACTGGCCGCCTGCGGCGACGTGAACCGGAACGTCATGTGCAATCCGAATCCGTACGAGTCGGAGATTCATTCGGAGGTGTACGACTGGGCCCGCAAGCTGAGTGCCCATTTGGATCCGCGGAGCCGGGCCTATTATGAGATCTGGCTTGACGAAGAAAAGGTGGTGGACAGCCACGATCATGACGTGGAACAGGAACCGATCTACGGTCCGGTATACCTGCCGCGTAAGTTCAAGATCGGCATGGCGATCCCGCCTTCCAACGATGTCGACGTATTTTCGCAGGACCTCGGGTTGATCGCCATTGTGGAGGACGGACGTCTGGCCGGATTCAACGTTTCGGTCGGCGGGGGCATGGGGATGACCCACGGCGATCCGGCCACGTACCCGCAGGTAGGGCAGGTCATCGGGTTCTGCACGCCGGAGCAGGTGATCGATCTGGCAGAGAAAACCGTGACGATCCAACGCGACTACGGCGACCGTTCCGTGCGGAAACACGCGCGCTTCAAGTATACGATTGACGACCGCGGCATCGACTGGTTTATCCAGGAGCTGAGCGCGCGTCTCGGGTGGGAGTTGGAGCCGGCAAGACCGTTCCATTTCGAAAGCAATGGCGACCGGTACGGCTGGGTCAAAGGCAGCAATGGCAAGTGGCATTTGACCCTCTTTATCCAGAACGGACGGATCAAGGACGAAGAAGGGTATGAGCTGATGACAGGCTTGCGCGAAATCGCCAAGGTTCATACCGGAGATTTCCGGCTCACGCCAAACCAGAATCTGGTCATCGGCAGCGTGAGCAGCCAGAAAAAGAAGAAGATCACTGAATTGGTGCAGCAGTACGGTCTGACCGACGGCATCCATTATTCGGCGCTGCGCCGTAATTCGATGGCGTGCGTGGCCCTGCCGACCTGCGGTCTGGCGATGGCTGAATCCGAACGCTACCTGCCTACGCTGCTCAGCAAAATCGAGCCGATCCTGGAAGAAGCGGGGCTTCGTGAAGAAGAAATCGTCATCCGGATGACAGGCTGTCCGAACGGCTGCGCAAGACCGGCCCTGGCGGAAATCGCCTTTATCGGCAAGGCGCCGGGCAAATACAACATGTACCTCGGCGGCGGATTTGCCGGAGAACGGCTCAACAAGCTCTACAAGGAAAATATCGGCGAGGCCGAAATTTTGGATTCCCTGAAACCGATTATTTTCCATTATGCCAAGGAACGCCGGGACGGCGAGCATTTCGGCGATTTTACCATCCGCGCCGGTTATGTGAAGGAAGTCCGCTCGGGACAATTCTTCCACGCCTGATGGCATAAGCAGCCGAATCGGCAGTGGCTCGGTACGACCCGGGCGGTCATAACGGCAGCGCAAAAAAGTGCAGTCCCTAGCGGACTGCACTTTTTATGCTGTATATAAACTCATAGATTGATCACGGCGACAGTGAGCACCGCCGTCATGCTGCCGACGAAGCTGCCGACCAGACAGTCCGAGGGGTAGTGCAGTCCGAGATAAATCCGGGAAATACAGACGATGAATGCCATAACAAGCAGCAGGACGGCGACCCAAGAGCCCATGAACAGAAACGGCGTAATGATGGAAAAGATGGCCGTCGAATGCCCGGATGGGAACGAGGGGTCCTTCAGCGGGTTTTTGCCGACCCTAACGCCTTCGAGGGCGAGGTAAGGGCGAATCCGCTGGACCTTGCGTTTAATCAGGGTCGTAATCAAAAAGCTGATGGCCAGCGCAGCAAAGCTCTGCAGACTCGTAGTCCGCCACGGCTCGGGAGCAAACAGCGCCACGGACAGCGTCAGGGTGATCGTAAACAGCGCGCCGCCCAGGTGAGTCAGTATCCGCAGCGCAGCATGGAGCATGGTCGGATTCTGAGTGCGGTTAATCCAGTGGAATACGCGCCGGTCCCAGCCGTGCGCCTGCTCCATATAGCGGGTGATGATCATGCATCGGTCCTCCTCAAAAATGTGTTTTTTGCATCGAATGGTCGTCAGTGTCCGAAGTTTAACCCTATTGCCTCATTGCCTCGAATGAACCTTGGTACGCTTGCGCCATTTCAGGTAAACGTATACGGCCAGAATGGCAAACACGGCGGCCACGACGTATTTCAAAAAATGCTCGGTCCAGGTCAAGACCAGCTGCCATTGATTGCCGAAAATGTAACCGATCCCGATAAAGACGGTAACCCAGAGCGCGGATCCCGTGTAGGCGTACAAGGCGAAGGTGCGGTAAGGGACGCGGATGATCCCTGTAAAGTAGCCGATAAACTGCCTGACGCCCGGAATGAAATAACTGAACAGCAGCAGCTTGTTGCCGTATTTGTGATATACTCTGGCGGTCTTTTCCACATGCTCCGGTTTGAGAAAAAGCCATTTCCCGTAGCGCTCAATCAGCGGCTGACCCAGCTTGTACCCTAGCACGTAAGTAACCGTCAGCCCGACGATGGAGCCTAGGTAGGCGGCACCTAAAGCCGGAAGCAGGTCCAGTACGCCTTTATAGGACAAATACCCAGTGTAGGTAAGCGTCGTATTGCCTGGCGGGATCGGCAAGGCGATGGCATCTAGCGGAAGTCCGAGAAGCAGGACCCAATATCCGTACTGTCCGAACAGCCGCTCGATATATCCCAGCACATCCATAAGAATCTCCTTATCGTGATTGTAGTTGTGCTTTCCATTTTAATTAGCAAAGATTAAGAACGGATGAACAGAAAGCTTAAGAAAGTATTAAGCCGTCTTCCCGATTTCTTAACAGTCCGGAAGAACTTGTATTCCCATGATACGCAAATTTTTGCCGGAACAAAACCGTCTCCGGTTGGGGCGGAAACCCGTCTTAAGACCAGGTTTTTCTTGCGGCGCGATTTTATATAAAATTGTCGTAATATTATACTGTATTAACGGTTTTTCATGTGTTAGATTAAGGGCATGATGTCTTAATATTAAATACTGAGGAGCGCTGGATATGATCAGAATCGGTAAAATAAGCTATTGGCATGTGCATGCATGGGACTATACGAAACAGGCTGAGGCTCATCCGGGTGCGGAAATCGTGGCTGTGTGGGACGAAAATCCGGAGCGTGGGCAAGAAGCCGCCGATAAGCAGGGCGTGACTTTTTACGCATCATTGGATGAAATGCTCAGCCGTGACGATATCGATGGGGTCATCGTGGATGCGCCAACGAACATGCACCGCGAAGTCATGATCAAAGCCGCAGAAGCCGGCAAGCATATCTTTACGGAAAAGGTTATTGCCGCAACACTTAGCGAGGTCAACGACATTATTGCGGCTGTGGAGAAAAATAACGTGAAGCTGACCGTATCCCTTCCCAGACTGAACGACGGCTATACGCTGGCGATCCGGGAACTTCTGGACCAGGAGCTCCTGGGCAAGGTAACTTATGTACGCGTCCGGCTGTCCCACAACGGGGCGACGGCCAATTGGCTGCCTGCGCATTTTTATAAGAAGGAAGAGACGCTCGGCGGCGCCCTGATCGATCTTGGCTGCCATCCTATGTATTTGACGCGACTTTTCTTGAGAGAAGAGCCTGTGGACGTGAGCGCGCAATTTGGATACATAACCGGAAAAGAAGTGGAAGACAACGCGGTTGCGACTTTGTCTACGAAATCAGGCGCAGTAGGCGTCGTTGAAGCCGGATTCGTGAACAACTTTTCGCCGTTTACCGTGGAGGTGCACGGCACCGAAGGAACGATCCTGTTCGGAACGCCGGACAGCAAGCTGCTACTTCGTACGACCCGCAATGAGGAATACAAGGATGCCTGGGTCGAGATTCCGGTTCCGGCCAACCGCGAAAGCGCGTTTGAGCAGTGGATCAGCCATATCGAACAAGGCACAACTGCTGATGAAAACATCGCGATGGCGATCGAATTGACGAAGCTCATGGAAGCGGCCAATCTGTCGAACGCCGAGCGCCGTGCCATTAAACTGAACGAACTGCAAGGCTAACCATCACAGAACTTATCAGACATAAGGATGTTGCTGCAATGATGAATAATTTTCCATACGAAACTATGCAGGGACGCCAGGATGCTTTGGAGCGTCTGGATTTACGCATCTATTGGGGAAATTATGAGATTCGGGTGATACGTTTTCATTTGACTTCTTTTCCTCCAGGGAAAATCGTGTCCTTTCACAAGCATGCCGAGTTTGAGTTTCACTTTATACCGCGCGGCAAGGGAACGGTTATCCTGGTGGATGAACCCTATGCTCTTCAAGAGGGCATGTTCTACCTGACGGGTCCGGAGGTGCTCCATTACCAGGAAGCGGATCCCGAGGAATCGATGGATGAGCTGTGTCTGCATGTGGATATCCGGGACCTGTCGCAGGTCCAGGATTCCGGCCAGTCGCCGCGTCCATACGCCGATCCGTGGGAGGCGGCTGAGGCGCATGACTGCATCGAGAAGCTGCGGACGCTGCCGCTGAAGCCCGTGATGGATACGTACCGGGCGATGCCGTTTTTCCTGGAGGCCTTCAACGCCTCACAGCAAAAATATTTAGGACTGTATACAACGATCAAAAACTGCATCATTCAAATTCTGCTCCGTGCCGTGCGCGCTTACGAGCCGGAACCACGGGAAGCGGAGCTTCCGTCCCGGGACATGAAGGCCTACCGGTACCAGCTGGCTTTGGAGTACATTCATGCCAACTCTTCCGGCGAAGTGGTGCTGGAGGATGTGGCCGACAAGCTGCATATCAGCTCGAGACAGCTGCAGCGGATCATTAAGGATCAGGGGGGCGGGCGGTCCTTCAGCGAAATTTTGGAGGATTTCCGCTTGCAGGAAGTGTGCCGCCAGCTGGTGGAGACGCGCTGGTCCATCGAGAAAATCGCCGTACAGGGCGGATTTTCCAGCGGAAGCTATCTGCATACCGTTTTTCGGAAGAGGTACGGCTACACGCCGTCGGAATACCGGAGAAAGAACGCGAAAGTATAGGAGGATTACGATCTCGTGGGAAAAACAATTCGGATTGGCATTATCGGAAGCGGGGGCATCGCCGGAGCGCATGCCAGGGCTTACAAAGGAATCGAGGATGTTCAAATCGTCGGGGTGGCGGATATTCTGCCAGACAAGGCGCAGCAATTCATTGAGCGTTGGGACCTGCCGGATGCGACCGGCTTTGACGACCACCGCAAGCTGCTCGAGCTGGATCTGGATGGCGTAAGCATCTGTACGCCGAACGTGGCGCATTACCGCACAACGGTGGACGCCCTGTCGGCCGGCAAAAACGTCATGCTGGAGAAGCCGATGTCGGTCACGCTGGACGAAGCGGTCGAAATGGTGCAGGTTTCCAAGAAAACCGGAAGGATGCTGAATGTCGGTTTCCAGCCGCGCTACGACCCGAACATGGCCATCATTAAAAACATGGTCCAGAACGGACAACTGGGTAAAGTGTATTACGTGGAAACCGGGGGCGGACGCCGCCGCGGCATGCCGGGAGGAACGTTTATCCGCCAAGATATCGCCGGCGCAGGCGCGATGGCCGATATTGGCTGCTATTCGCTGGATCTGGCGCTCAACACGCTTGGCTATCCGAAGCCGCTGACCGTCTCCGCCTATACCTCGAACTATTTTGGCACCAATCCGAAATACCACGCGGAAGCCGGACAATTTGACGTTGAGGATTTCGGTGTGGCCATGGTCCGGTTCGAAGGAGACCTGGTCCTGAACTTCAAGACGTCCTGGGCGATGCATATGGATACGCTTGGTGCGACGATGTTCCTCGGCACGGATGCGGGCATGAAGGTGCTTCCGGCAGGCAGCGGACCTTGGAGCGGGGTATGGGATGGACATGTCGGTTCAATCTCGCTGTTCCATGACATCCAGGGACATCATACCGAGAGCAATATTCCGCTCATCAAGCATGAAATCAACGTGTTTGAGGAGAAAATCAAGGATTTTGTCCGGGCGCTGCGTGAAGGGACGCCGGCTCCGATTCCAGGCGAGGAAATTTTGCGGAATCAGGCCATTATTGACGGCATTATCCGCTCCGCGCAGACGAAGAAGGAAGTCGAGATTCATATTCCTGATCTCGTGTAACCGCGCTAACCAAGTCCATTGCTTTAACCTGCATGGATACAGCAGTCCGAATTTTCCGCTCTGGGATCTTTGGGCTGCTTTTATTTTTTCGAATTTCCGTTCGGTACAGGTGTTATCTTTTTCGGGAAATAGGCAAACCTGATTTTGGGAGACCTAAAACCAGAATACAGGAGGACGATTGCAAGTATGAAAAAAATGGTGATGTCCGTCTGCCTCAGCGCCGGATTTCTGCTCGGATCCGCCGCTGCAACACCGGCTGCTTATGCCAATTCGGAAGAGCCGCAGCTGAAGGTGAAAATCGTGGATTCCAAAGGCGGAGAAGTAGGGACGGCGCTTCTGACTCAAAAAGGAGCCGCAGTTCAGATCCATATCGAAGCAGCGAATCTGCCGCCAGGTGAGCACGGCATTCATTTCCACGAAAACGGCAAGTGTGATCCGCCTGACTTTAAAACAGCCGGAGCCCATTTCAACCCGACCGGCAAGCAGCACGGCTTCCATAATCCGAAGGGCTATCATGCCGGAGACCTGCTGAATATTCAGGTGAAGCAGGACGGAACGGTAACCGCCGATTTGGAAACCCAGTCCGTAACGCTTAAAAAGGGAGCCGCCAATTCGCTCCTGAAGCCGGGCGGAACCGCGATCATCATCCATGAGAAAGCGGACGATTACGTGACCGACCCGTCAGGGAACTCCGGCAACCGGATCGCCTGTGCGCGGATTGAATAGCTGCGGCCTGCCGTCAGCATTCCTGGCTGCCGATAGCGATGATATACACTCCTGAAGGAAAAATGCCTTCAGGAGTTTTTTTGTGTTCTCGCCGTGCCACAAGCACACATCGGAACGGGATTGTTATCGCTTGCAAAAAAAACGTTGCCCGGCTCCTTATTCCTGTGATATATTAAAACTCCTTCCAATTTTTCCACATGATCGGCTAATTCACCGCCAATGATTCTTCAGGAAGAATAACGACCCCATCATAAAACAGGAGGAACCTCTGTTGTGAACTGGCTTAAATGGGATTTGAACTTGCAAATCCGGCTGATCGGCGACACACTCTTCAATTTGCTGTTTTGGATGTACTTTCCTTACATCACCCTGTTTTTCAGCGACGCATTCGGCAAGACCGCGGCCAGTATGCTGATGGCTGTTCCCCCCTTGGTCAGCCTGCTCGGGAGCTTGTTCGGCGGGTATTTGGCGGACCGCTTCGGCCGGAGGCCTGCCATGCTAATTGGGGCCTGCATGCAGTCCTGCATGTTTGCCGCTTTTGCGCTATCCCCGTCCCATTGGCTCGATTATGCCGCATATATCGGACTCGGGCTGGGAGGGGCGATCTATTCGCCGGGAAGCTCGGCCATGGTGGCCGATGTCACTCCGGAAAAGGACCGGCGGATGGTGTTCGCAACCTTCGTGACGGGCAGAAATATCGGGGCGGTCTTTGGCCCGGCGCTGGGTTCGGTATTCTTCTTCCAGTACCGGCACGAGCTGTTGTGGACCTGCACGTCGGTAACGCTTTTATATTTTTTGACCATTCTATTGTTCAGCAGGGAGACGCTTCCGGCATCGGCAAGGATGAATCGTACCCGCAGCAAGCTGACCGCTATCTTGAAGGAGCAGGTGGTGAGTTACGGCGTCATTTTTAAGGACAAGGTATTTGCGCTCTATATTGCCGCGGGCATCCTGGTGACGATTGCTTTTATGCAGCTGGATATGTATCTTGCGATGTATGTCAAAGAATACGTGCCGGGACAGGCGCTGCTGTCCTTCAGCGGCTGGACGTTCAACCTGAGCAGCGCGCAGGTGTTCGGATTGATGCTGGGCCTGAACGGCCTGCTGTTCGTGCTGTGCGTTCTTCCCGTCACCAAGCTGTTCGAGGGCTGGTCCGAACGGAACATCCTGATCATGTCGGCCTTGCTGTTTGGTGGAGGGATGTTCCTAATCGGTTTGACGACGCAGGTGTGGCTGCTGCTGGTGTTTACGTTTGTGTTTACGATCGGCGAGCTCTCGCGGAGCCCCGTCACCGACAGCTTTATCAGCAAATATGCGCCTGAACACGCGAGAGGGCAATACATGGGGGCGGCGAATCTGCAGTTTTCGGTCGGCCGGTTTATCGCTCCGGTCACGATTATGCTGTCGTCGTGGTTTCCGCCGGTGGTCGTGTTCGGCTTCATCTTCCTGGCAACAATCCTCAGCTCGCTTTTGTACGTTCAGGTTTTTAAAATCATTCCGGCAAGCTACTACGAGAAGAAATCCGAAATAACAGGTTGAACCCAAACAAAGCCGTTCAAGAGCGGATGCAATCCGCATCGCTTGAACGACTTTTTTAGTCTGTTATTTGGCTGCTGCCGGCATTGCCGCCTGAACGGGTCTGCCTGTCGGTGCATGAACTGGCTGGTCGCGAAGGACGGACCCGTCCTGCAGATGCAGCCAGGTGTCAAAACTCCGCTCCCCTTGCGTGAGACGGATGACCCGGGCTCCGGGCATGAATGGCTGATCCAGATAAGCGTTGCGGGTGGTCCGGCCGTAACACAGGCGGATACCGTGCAGCGTTCCCCAAAAATCGTTGCCGTGATCATGGCCGACAAAGGTACCGAGAATATCGCCCATCTCAACCATACTCGCAAAAAAACCGGTGTTGATCCATGGCGCACAGCAGTGACGGTCAAGCTTGTTCCCATAACAGACCGAGAAATCCCAAATATCGTTATATTCGGGCAGCGGGATATGGAAGAAGGCAAGCGATGGCAGCGGGACTCCCCCGTTGCCTGCCGTAAGACGGTAGGACTGCTGTGTATACCATTCAATCTGGCTGCGGCGGATCCAGTCGTAAAATCCGACGCGTAAATGCTCCAGCGGCGAGTAGCTGCCCGAATCCAAAAAGTAAAGGGCGGCTTCCGTGTTGTCCCGGTGTGAATCCCGGATTTCCAGACAATAGTTGCCGGTGCCCTTGACGTGGGGCGGATCGGGAATCGCATAACAGTATCGGTGGGACAGCTGCAGGGCATGAAGCTGTTCCCGCGTCATATCCGGAGCCTCGGAGTCGTGGTTTCCAAAGACGGCTGCCCAGGGGATGCCCATCTGCTCCGGAACCGACACCGCATCCCGGAACGCTGCGGCCGGGTTCGGGCTTTTATTGCTGGCGATCACGTCACCGGTATAGACGACCAGATCGGGCTGTTCCGCCTCTATAATCCTTCGCATCATATCCTTCATTTGAAGCTCTTCATCATCAGGCTCGCAAAACTCCGTATCCGTAAATTGGACAATGGTGAACGTGCCATCCTCGCGAAACCGCAATGTTTTCCTCATCTGCCTATCCTCCCGCTATGCATTTTCCGGCATGGACCGGGTCTGGAGCAAGCCGGCAGGGACAGCGGCATCCCAGGCATCCGGAATGTCCAGGCCGAGGGCGGCTGCGGCGATAGCCGCGGTGTCCACGATCGAGATTTCCCCGATGGTTGTTCCCGGCGCGATTCCCGGCCCCACGCAGCCCCAGAACACATTTTTGTCCATCGGATGATCGCTGCCGTGGCTGAATTTGTCGTCGCCTCCGCCGCCGTGGTCGGTCAATAAAATCACCAGGCTGTCTTCAAGAAGTCCCAGCCGCTCAAGGGTACCGAGCACCTGACCGAACAGGACGTCATTTTGTGTAATCGCATTCAAATATTCGGGAGAATCCGGACCGTACCCGTATTTGTGTCCGGCCGCATCAGGTTCATCCAGCTGCATGAACAGCAGTTTGACGTCCTGATTCTGTTCCAGATAGTTCTGGATGGCCTGAACCAGATCGGCATCCGGCAGAGATTCCTTATGTATTCCGATGCCATCCTCAACGATCCCGTCATTGATCGGGCTCCAGCTGGTGAAGGAGGCGAGCTTGGCCTCGGGCCATGCCTTCCTTGCAAGCCGAAATACGGAAGGGTAAGGCGATTCGGCAGGATAAGGCTCGCTCGCAGCGACCTCGTTCGTTAGTCCGTGCTTCTCCGGCACGACGCCGTGGAGCACGGAGCCCCAGCATTCCGCGCTGATTGTCGGCGACTGCGCCTGGGCGTCATAGGTGACGGCCCCTTTTGCCAGAAAAGCGTCGATGACCGGTGTAGCCGTGTGCTGAATAAAGCTGCCGGCGCCGTCCATTCCCAGAATGAACACGCGCGAAACGGCATTTGCATTGCTCATGGGTCAACCTCCCCAAAGATGATTTCGCTTTCATAGGATCGATCAGCCCCTAGCATAAAGATTCCCATACGGGGTGTCAACCACCATTTGGGAATTAGGCAAACAAGTCATCAGAGCGTTAGCAGGAAGTCATGATCGTGGTAGCCGGACTTTGCTTGCACCGTATAGAATCGGATTTGTAAGGGGTTACAGGTCACGAAACGACAAAAAGGAGTGAGATCATGCAAGAGGCGGTGCAGCTTGACCGGAATGCGGTGAGCCCGGCAAAGATCCGGCGGGTTTCCACGTTCCGGAGACAACTGAAGAAATACAAATGGCTGCTGCTGATGACACTGCCGGGAGTCATTTATTTATTCATCAACAACTATATCCCCATGTACGGCGTCATCCTGGCTTTCAAAAATTACAATTATGTCGACGGCATTTGGGGGAGCGAATGGGCGGGACTGGACAACTTTAAATTTTTGTTCAACTCCCAGGACGCCTATGTCATTACGAGGAACACCTTTCTATACAACTTCGTGTTTATCGTCCTGAATCTGGTGCTGGCCGTCCTCGCAGCGCTGCTGATTAACGAAATCAGGGACAAGGTCATCACCCGGTTCTACCAAAGCACCTTTCTGCTGCCGCACATCATTTCCATGGTCGTTGTGGCGTACCTGGTCTACAGCTTTCTGAATGTTGAAAGCGGACTGGTGAACCGGCTTATCGCCAAATGGTTCGGCGCTGAAGCCGTTTCCTGGTACGGCGAGCCCCGCTATTGGCCGTATATTCTCGTGATCGTTAATGCGTGGAAGAACGTAGGGTACTTGTCGGTCATCTATTTCGCCGCAATTATCGGGATTGACAAGGAGTATTACGAGGCGGCAACCATCGACGGCGCCAGCAAGTGGAAGCAGATGACGCGGATTACGATCCCGCTGATCACGCCTGTCATTACTACGATGACACTGCTTGCAGTCAGTGGAATCCTCAGAAGCGACTTCGGCTTGTTCTACCAGGTGCCGATGAACACGGGCGCGCTTATCCCGACCACGAATACGATCGATACGTTCGTGTACCGGGCGATGACGCAGTCGGGCGACATCGGGATGTCCTCGGCGGCGGGCTTCTATCAATCGGTCGTCTGCTTTGTCCTGATTCTGGCAGCTAACGCAGCCGTCCGGCGGATCAACAAGCGTGACGCTTTGTTTTAGGGAGCCGCGTTTTTCGTCGCAAGGGATGTGTGCAAGCGTACATTGATTTTTCCAAGAAAGGTAGAGGAACGTCATGAGGACAGCAAGCGTGAAAAAAATCATCGGCCCTTCCTTGATCCACCTGTTTTTCTGGGCTTTTACACTGGCATCATTGATTCCCTTTATACTGATTTTTATGGTGTCGATCTCGAGTGAGGATTCGATCCTGCAAAAGGGGTATTCCTTGTTCCCCAAGGAAATCAGCTTTGCCGCGTACCAGTTTTTGTTTAACGATTTCTCGGAGATTGCCAAGGCTTACGGCGTCACCATCCTGACGACGCTGATTGGAACGGTAGTCAGTTTGCTTATGACCGCATTGTTCGCCTATCCGTTGTCCCGTCCGGATTTGCCCCTGCGGCGTACGTTATCGTTCTATATATTTTTTACGATGCTGTTCGGCGGGGGAATGGTGCCCTGGTATATGACGTACGTCAACATGTTTGACCTGAAAAATACGATTTTCGCCATGATCATTCCCAATCTGCTGCTGAGCGCCTTTAATGTCCTCCTGATGCGAAGCTTCTTTTCATCGACCATTCCGGAGTCGGTAGTGGAGTCGGCAACCATTGATGGAGCCAGCGAAATCCGGATATTTTTCAGCATCGTCCTGCCCCTGTCGCTGCCGATCATGGCGACCATCGGGCTGTTCAACACGCTGTCTTATTGGAACGACTGGTATAACTGCATGCTGTTTATTGATAAGCCTGAGCTGTACAACATTCAGTACTTGATGACCAAAACGTTAACCAATATCCAATACCTGCTGATGAAATCGGGAAGCTCCGCCCAGGTAGGCGAGCTGCTGGCCAAGATGCCCCGGGAAACGGTCCGGATGGCGCTGGCCATCGTCGGGATTGCCCCGCTGCTGTTCGCTTACCCGTTCTTCCAGAAATATTACATCAGCGGGATAACGAGCGGCGCCGTCAAGGGCTGACTCTACATCATTTAATCGTTGAGAGGAGAAGCGTCGACAATGAAAAAAGCCTACCATTTGGTGCTGATCATGATGCTGTGCGGAATGCTTGCCCTGACGGGCTGCGCCAAAGGAGGTGCAGGTGACTCCGGCGAAGCTTCTGGCACGGCCGCCGGCGGCACCGGTTCGGACAGCGGCACCGGTCTGAAGCCTTATAAAATTACGCTGGTGTATCCGGCGTCCGCACCCAAGGATCTGCAGCTGGTCCAGGATGAGATGAGCAAATACCTGACGGAAAAAATCAACGCGACGATCGAGCTTAGGCCGATTGAATGGGCGTCATGGGATGATAAGACCAACCTGATGAAGATTTCCAACGAGCCGTTCGACCTGCTGTTTACGGCAAGCTGGTTCTCGTATGCCAAGGATGTGGCCAAAGGCCAGTTCGTGGAACTGGATGAGCTGATGGCGCAGTACGGCAAGGACATTCCGGGAATTCTCGGAGATGACTTCATTAAAGGCTCGAAGATCGGCGGCAAATTGTACGCGCTGCCGACGAAGAAGGAATTCGGACAGGGCTTCGGTTTCCTGCTCGACAAGAAGCTGGTGGACAAATACAAATTCGATATCAGTGGCGTCAAGTCGCTGGAAGATATGGAAGCCATGTTCAAAACGATCAAAGACAACGAGCCTGGCGTGACCCCGATCGTCTCCAGCAAGTTCACGAATACTTGGAGTGCGGCCAATTACGACGGGATCGTGGCGAACCTGGCCGTTCCGCGGGGAAGCAAGGAACTCAAGGCGGTCGATACGCTGGAGGATCCCAAGTTCATCGACTTCTTCAAACGGATGCATCAGTGGTATCAGAACGGCTGGTTCGACAAGGACATTCTGACCTCTGACGCCGACCAGGGAATGAATATGATTAAAGCCGGCAAGGCGTTCGCCGTGGCCCAATCCCTGAAACCGGGCAAAGACAAGGAGATGAGCGTCACGACGGGCGTGGACCTGGTACAGGTCGAGACGGCGGAGCCGTTCACGACGACGGGAGATGCGCAGGGGGCGATGCTCGGCATTTCCCGGACATCCAAGGATCCGGCGCGGGCCATGATGTTCCTCGATCTGCTGTACAACGATCCGGAACTGCTCAACATGCTGGACTGGGGCATTGAGGGCAAGCATTACGTGAAAAAATCCGACCAGGTCATCGATTACCCGGAAGGCGTCAATGCGGACACGCAAACCTACCCGAATCCGGGAGGCTGGATGTTCGGCAACCAGTTCAATTCTTATCTGTGGGCGAACGAGGATCCGAACAAGTGGAAGGAATTCGAGAAGTTCAACGAGCGGGCGGAACGGTCGATCGCCCTCGGATTTGCTTTTGACCAGGAGCCGGTCAAATCGGAGCTGGCCTCCATCGCCAACGTGGAAAAAGAGTTTGACGCCACGCTCCGCTCCGGTGCCGCGGATCCGGAGAAAATCATTGCCAAGTGGAAGGAAAAACGCAAGGCGGCCGGCTTTGACAAAGTCAAGGCGGAAGTAGACAAACAGCTCGCCGAATGGGCGAAGGCGAATCCATAACATCTGCAGTTACAAGGGAATCTCCAACCGGTATGGCTTAAAACCGGGGATGGGGGTTCCCTATTCCCCTTCCTGAAACACTTTATTTTGACAAAAAGGACCGAGAGAGCTATGAATATCAAACGTTCGCTGCGCAGCAAATTAGTGATCGGCTTCATTGCCATTACGCTTCCGCTCTTCCTGCTCTTGCTCTATAACAATTACTACGCGATGAACACGGTCCGGGAACAGGTGGCCGAATCGAACAAAAACTCGATCATCCTGTATTCAAGCCAGATTGAGGCGGCGCTCAACAAGGAGATCAAATTTTTGTACAACTTCGCCGTCGAGGATCCCAACATAGCCGCGCTGTCCCAGCTGCTGAACGATGAAGACGAATATGTTCTGGCCAAGGCCCGGATCCTGAACAGTCTTACGCGCTATCACCGGTTCGATAATAGCGTGGACCTTCAGTTCATCTATTCGGTGCAGAACCATGATTTGTTCAATACGCCGATCAAGACGCAGTCTTATGACGAACTGCAGTCGATTCAAATGGCTATTCAGCAAGTGGTGAAAAATGCCCGTCCGGACAGCCCTGTGTTCATGCAGTGGAAGGCGATTCCATACAGCAAGGGCAAATACGCCCTGATCCGGCTTGTGGATGCTGGTGATGGTTTCTATTTAGGGGCGTTCGTTCAGCTGAAAAACTTGATGATCCCGCTCGATCTGGTTCATCTCGGGGAGGAGGGCTACGCCGGCTTTCTGAGCGAAGCGGGCGAATTGATCACCAGTTCGGCGTCTCCCGATTCGCCCAAGCTGGACATCCCGCCGGTCGGAGATACAATCGATACCTATCAGACCGTAAAGGCGGAAGGAAGACGGTATATCGTGGTCCAGCACCCGATCCAGAGTACGGAACTCAGCCTGAGCGCCTTTATTCCGGAAGCCCGGATGCTGCAGAATCTGTACCACTTCAGACGGGGGATCCTGATGATTTCCGTCTTGGCGGTCATCGTCCTGATTATTTATTTGATCTACTTGAACGATATCATCTTGAAGCCGATGAACAGCTTGATCCGTGGTATGCGGAGCATCAAGAACGGCAATCTGGCTTACCGGCTGAAGCCTTCCAAATCGAAGGAATTTATGATCATCAATGACACCTTTAACAATATGGCTTCCGAAATTCAAGAGCTGAAAATCAGCGTGTACGAGGAGCAGATCAAGGCGCACAAAGCGGAGCTGAAGCATCTGCAGCTTCAGATCAATCCCCATTTTCTGCTGAACTCAATCAATATCGTATACAATTTGGCCCAAATTCAAAATTACGGCGTCATCCAGCTGATGTGCCTGAATCTCGTTCAATATTTCCGCTTTGCGACCCGTACGAACCAGGTGGCGGTGACAATGGCGGAGGAGATGGAACATTTGGAGAGCTATATCCGGATTCAGCAGGTCCGCTTTCCGGACCAGGTGACATACGCCTGCCATTTGCCGGAGGAGCTTGCCCAGGCGGCAGTTCCGCCGCTGCTCATTCAACCTTTTGTCGAAAATGCGATGAAACACGGCTTTGATTTTATGGACCATCCGTTTCATATCGATATCCGCATCGATCATGCAGGAACGGGAGAGCTGACGGTCGTCATTGCCGACAACGGCGCCGGGTTTGACGAAGAGACGCTGCAGCTGCTGCGGACAGGGGCATACATGGAGAGTCGGAGCGGCGAGCATCTGGGCATGACGAACGTCCTGTACCGCATGAAGCATTTTTTTGGCAGCGAAGCAGGACTGTCTTTTGGGAATGCTCCTGAGGGCGGCGCCGTCGTCACGCTGACGATTCCCCACCGGAGGGTGGAGGAATTCGCTTCCTAAACTTGAACAGAACTGGAGGGAACCCGATGTATAAAGTGCTGATCGTGGATGATGAAATGTATGCCGTTATGGGAATCAAGAGTGGAGTCGATTGGGAGGCGCTGCAGGTTTCAGAGATTTACGAGGCTTATAATCTCAGGGATGCGCTGAAAGTGTTCGAGCGTGCGGCGATCGACGTGATGATCTGTGATATCGAAATGCCGAAAGGAACCGGAATTGAGCTGCTGGAGCGCGTTAATGACATTTCGCCGGAAACCGAAACGATATTTTTGACGGCTCACGCCCATTTTGATTTTATGCAGCGGGCGATTCAGCTCGACGGATTTGACTATCTGCTGAAGCCGATTGAGTACGACGTGCTGAAGTCGTCGATCGCCAGGGCGCTGGAGTCTGTCAGGCAGGAACGGGAGATGACGGAGCTGAGGGCACGGTACAATGAAACCTGGCAGAAGAGAAAAGGACTGATCACCGAGAAATTCTGGAACGACGTCCTTACCCGGCGCATCAATTGCACACCGGATAACGTGCTTAAAATTTTGCAGGAGCATGAGCTGCTTGCTTTATCAGGGACGACCTTCATGCCTGTTCTGGTCAGCGTGGAATCGTGGATGCGGGAGTACAGCACTCGTGATGAGGAAATGATGGAATACAACATCCGTAAAGCAGCGGAGGAGATGCTGCTCGATCCCGGCCGCGGTGAGGTGATCCAAACCAAGCAGGGGGTCAACGTTGTTATTTTGTACGGTCCGGATGATGGGGAAGTACACGAAGATACATTGTATGACCGCTGCATGGCCTACCTGGAGTCCTGCCGGCGTTATTTTCACTGCACCTTATCCTGTTACATCGGGAAGCCGTCGACATTATTCGAAATTGGCGAAACCTATCAAAAGCTGCTTGAGATGGAGTACGGCAATCTGAACAAATCGAATGAGGTGTACCGGCTGGCCGGGTTCGTACCGGAGAGCGGCCAGGTGCCTGCTGCCAAGCTCCGGAATTGGATACAGCTGCTGGAGCTGGGAAAGCTTGAGGATGTAGAGCGGGATCTGAAGACCTGCCTCGCCGCCCAGCGTCTTATTCCGGCGTTGTCCGAGAAAGAAAGCCATCCTTCGGTCATTCAGCGTGTCCAGTGTTACATTGCCGAGCATCTCCATGAACCGATCACAAGGGAGCAGCTTGCCTGTTGTGTGCATTTGAATCCGGCATACTTGTCCCGTCTGTTCAAGCGGGAAACGGGAGAGTCCATTACGGATTACATCCTTCGTGAGCGGATGGAGGCCGCCAAAGAGATGATCAGGGAGTCCAGCATGCCGATTTCTGATGTGGCCAAGTCTCTCGGATACTACAATTTTTCGCATTTTTCCAAAATGTTCAAAAAGGTGCATCACGCCTCACCCCAGCAGGTCAGACGAAAGTCGGTTTGAAGGCGTGGATGCCGTGCGGCATCTCGCCGCCTAAGCTTGCTCGTCGGGATGCGCTGCTGCAGGCGGGAACAGCCGGAATGCCGTATCCACAAACAATCTGACGGCAATAGATGCCTGTTTGAAGGACGGAACGGCAAGATGCAGCTTGCGGTACGCTCTGGGAGTCAACTCCCGGCTCATGACATGTTCAGGCACGCTCTGCAGGGACAGCTCCGACATGATGCAGATGCCCAGTCCTTCGTTGATCATGTTCAGGGCAGTCGGATAGTTGGTCGTAATATGCTTCACGTTCAGATTCGCTCCCCCAGCACTGAACAGCTCCATAACCGGCAGCTCATAGCCGCCCTTGCAGACCAGCATCGGCTCATCCGAGAGATCCTGAATCCGGATTTCCTTGTAATTTCGGAAGGGGTGATCATCACGGAAAACGACGTGTAGCGCTTCGTTCCGCAGCAGCCTTGTGTCCAGATCGTTCAGCGGCGGAATGAGGAAGCCGACATCCACGACCAGCTCGTCGAGCCAATGCCGGACTTCCTCCACGGTGCCTTCATACATCTGAATATTAATGTTCGGATACTTGTCGTTGATGGCCCGGACGATTTTCGGATAATAAAAGGAAGCGGCGGCCGGAAAGGCTCCGACACGGATGCTGCCGGTCTCCAGCCCTTTCTCGGCGGCGACCTCCTGCGAAATTTTTTCGTATTGCAGCAAAATTTCCCTGCCAGTGACCACGATCCGTTTGCCGATATCGGTCAGGACGACACCGTTTCGCGGATGACGGTTCAGGAGGGTAACTCCGAGCTCGGACTCCAGGCTGGAAATGGCGCGGCTGACCGCCGGCTGGGTCATATTCATCATCTGGCCCGCTTTCGTAAAGCTTCCCGTTTCCGCGACGGCCACGAATAGTCTGATCTGTGTCTCATTCATAACGGAAATGTTATACCTCCTATGAGGAATATGCATTTTATTTATAGTTCAACGTATTGTATCATGGTTATTGACCATGATTCAAGGAGTGACCTTCCGTGCGAATGCAGAAGAATACATTGTTTCTATTAATCTTTTTAATATTGGTATGGGGAATCAACTGGCCGTTATCCAAAATAGCTCTGGACTATGCGCCGCCAATCTTGTTCGCCGGCTTGCGGGCACTGATCGGCGGCGTGCTGCTCGTGCTGGTGGCACTGCCTAAAGCGAAGCAATTGCGGCTGCGTCAGACCTGGCCGATCTATTTGACCTCCGCGCTTCTCAGCATCGTTATATACTATGGTGTCCAAACCATCGGACTGCAGTATACGCCGGCCGGATTGTTCTCGGCGATCGTGTTTCTCCAGCCCGTGCTGCTTGGGCTGTTCTCGTGGTTGTGGCTGGGAGAGGCCATGACCAAGCAGAAGATGCTTGGCCTGATCGTCGGCTTTGCCGGTGTCGCCACCATGAGCGCGGGCGGGTTTACCGGGGACGTTTCCGCCGTAGGTATTATTTTGGCGCTGGTCACTGCCCTCTCCTGGGCGCTTGGCACGGCTTATGTCAAGAAGATCGGACCCAAGGTCGACTCGACCTGGCTGACGGCGATGCAAATTACGATCGGAGGTGTCATTCTGCTGCTGGCCGGTTCGAGGATGGAAGACTGGTCGAAGATCCAGTGGAACGGGACGTTCATTTGGGATACGCTGTTTATCGCCGTTTTCGTCATCGCGGCAGGCTGGTTCGTCTATTTTAAACTGATCAGCGAAGGGGAAGCGAGCAAAATCGGTTCGTTTACATTTCTGATTCCGATCGTTTCGATTTTTTCAAGCGTGCTTTTTCTGAACGAGCAAGTGACGATGAATCTTGTAGCCGGCCTTATTCTGGTTCTTGCCAGCATTGTGCTCGTCAACGTACGGTTCCAGCGCAGAAGAGCATCGGCGCTGCCTGCGGTGCCTGAGGGGAAGGCAAGGCCTGGAGCCCGATGAACCGGGAGATCGGGATAGAAATTAAAGCAAAAATCCGCGTTTATCGCGGATTTTTTCATTTTTTTTGCGAGATCAGCGATTATAGCAATTTATAAGAAATCCTGGCGTCATTTCTATGATAGAATGCAATTAAGTCAAACGGTATCACGATCTGTGAAGGCAGACTAGACTCAGGAATCTCCGCTTGGTGGAGCAAATGTTGAGCCTGATCATGCTCAGGTTACCGTGAATATTCCGAGAAAAGGTGGTAATTTTAAATGGCGCTGCAATTGGACAAAATTTTCGTGAATCTCCCGGTTAAAAACCTGAAAAACTCGATCGAATTCTTCTCCAAAATCGGATTTGCCTTTAATCCTCAATTTACGGATGACAATGCAACCTGCATGGTAATCAGTGATCATATCTATGTCATGCTTCTGGTTGAGCCGTATTATCAAACGTTCACCAATAAAGAAATCGCCGACGCCTCCAAGACGAACGAGGTCATCGTGTGCGTGTCCGCCGACAGCCGCGAGCAGGTGGACGAAATCGTAAACAAGGCACTGGAAGCGGGCGGCAAGCCGTCCAATGACAAGCAGGATCACGGATTTATGTATGGCTGGAGCTTCCAGGATCTCGACAACCATTTGTGGGAAGTCATGTATATGGATCCAAGTGCCGTGCAGCAGCAGTAAGCCATTCAACAGATATCATAGAAAAGAAGGTGCAGGCTGCCGAGCCTGTGCCTTTTTTTTGAAGAGATCAGAAAGTATAAGTTTCGGAGCCTCTGCTTCTTGATCTCGCAAGAAAAACTTCTTTTAGACGCAGTCTGTCTTCTTTGAAGGTACGTCGATAGAAATTTTTCTTAGGAAAACGGTTCCATAGTTTGGTAAAATGATATACAGGACAAGTCACTTGTGGAGAGGAGCAGCATTGTGAATCTTAAAGGTAACGACCGCCGTTCAGGCAACCCGATTTTTCCCGGATGGTATGCCGATCCCGAACCCCGAATCTTTGAGGGCCGGTACTGGGTATATCCTACATACTCGGCAGCTTACGATGACCAGACGTTTTTCGATGCGTTTTATTCCGATGACCTGGTTCACTGGACCAAGGTTGAACGGATTCTGGAGATGAAGGACATTTCCTGGGCAAGACGGGCGATGTGGGCCCCTTCCCCGATCGAGCGAAATGGACGCTACTATTATTATTTTGCGGCGAACGACATCCAGAGCAATGATGAGCTGGGCGGCATCGGTGTTGCCGTGGCTGACAGGCCCGAAGGACCTTTCCGGGACGCCCTGGGGAAGCCGCTGATCGACCAGTTTTACCATGGCGCCCAGCCGATCGATCCTCATGTTTTTATCGATGACGACGGTCAGGCTTATTTGTATTACGGGGGATGGAAGCACTGCAACGTCGTGAAGCTGAACGAAGACATGGTCAGCATCGCTCCTTTTTCAGACGGGGAGGTATATAAGGAGATTACGCCGGAGAACTTCGTGGAAGGCCCGTGCATGATCAAGCGCAAAGGCAAGTATTACTTTATGTGGGCCGAAGGCGGTTGGGGAGGCCCGGATTATTCGGTGGGGTACGCCGTCTCGGATTCGCCGCTGGGGCCGTTTGTGCGGGAGGCCAAAATACTGCAGCAGGATCCCGAGGTGGCTACGGGAGCGGGACATCACGGCGTCATTCAGATTCCGGGTGAAGACGAGTGGTACATCGTTTACCACCGCCGTCCGCTGAGCGAAACCGCAGCGAATCACCGTGAAGTCTGCATCGACCGGATGGAGTTTGATCCCGAAGGCCGGATTAGGCCGGTGAAGCTGACCTTTGAAGGGGTGCCGCCAAGAACATTGCCGACACGGGAGAAGAGCGATTCGTAAGGCGGAAGCTTGTTCAATAGACCGTTTTTGCGATATAATAGAACACGTCTTCTACAAGGAACGATAGAATCTGATATTAGTGAAAGAGAGCGGATCGTATGGGTCGTAAGTGGAATAACATTAAAGAGAAGAAAGCATCGAAAGACGCAAACACTAGTCGTATATATGCCCGCTTCGGGCGTGAAATTTATGTCGTTGCCAAGCAGGGCGAGCCGGATCCGGAATCCAACCGGGCGTTGAAGGTCGTTCTGGAACGCGCCAAGACGTACAATGTGCCGAAGGCCATCATTGACCGCGCGCTGGAGAAAGCGAGAGGCAACTCTGATGAGACCTATGACGAGCTGCGGTACGAAGGCTTCGGGCCGAACGGATCCATGGTGATCGTGGATGCCTTGACGAATAACGTCAACCGCACCGCTTCAGAGGTCCGGGCTGCATTCAGCAAGAACGGAGGCAACCTTGGCGTCAGCGGATCGGTCGCCTACATGTTCGATTCCACCGCAGTCATCGGCGTCGAAGATAAGACGGAAGAAGAAGTCCTGGAGCTGCTGATGGAAGCGGATGTCGACGTTCGCGACATCATCCAGGAAGACGATTCAGTCATCGTATATGCCGATCCGGAGCAGTTTCATGCCGTGCAGGAAGCCTTCCAGAACGCCGGCGTAACCGAATTTTCGGTTGCCGAGGTTTCCATGATCGCGCAGAACTATGTGGAACTTCCGGCCGAGTCCCAGCCGGCATTCGAGAAAATGATCGATGCGCTCGAAAACCTGGAGGACGTCCAGAATGTGTACCACAACGTGGAGCTTGAAGATTAATCAGCGTGACGCGATTTGCCGGAAGAAGGCCATTGTCTGAGAAGACAATGGCCTTCTTTTCGGTAGGAAAGGAGAAGACGGAATTGTACGAATTAGCGAGAAAATCGAACGGAAACCTGGAAATCGTCGTCTACGAAGCGCATGAGCTGTTTGGTCAAACGGGCCGCTTCCGCGTTCTGCAATTTGGAGACAACGCGGTTCAAGGCGCCATCGACCTCCGGCATCCGGACCGCATCGTGCTGGAGTATCCGCGCGAAATTGTCCGGCTGATTCGTGAGCAGACGCCAGAAATCGACAGGATCTTTATGATCGGACACGGAATTGGAACGATTGCCGGCCAATTTCGCGAAGATCAATGCCTCGTGGCCGAGGTCAACGCGGATATCGTGGAGCTGAGCAGAAGCTATTTTCAATACAGCTGGAACAATGTCGAGATCGGAGACGGAAGGGCTACATTGGAGCAGCAGGCCGACGCCTCCTTCGACTATGTGATCTTAGACGCGTTTACACGCGAAGGGACGCCTCATCATCTGACGACCGAGGAATTTTTTGCGCTGGCCCGGCAAAAGCTGAAGGCAGGCGGGATGCTGATCATGAACGCAGCTGGCAAGCTACAGCGGGACCCCGTGCTAAGTGCCATTTATACCACAATGGAGCAGGTGTTTGCTTCAGTTCGAGCATTCGCCCTGACAGAAGGGGAACGGGATGCAGAACGGAACGTGTTGTTCCTGGGCTCGGAAATGCCGGCCGCAGTGGAAGTCAATGGTTTGGAAGGTTTTATGCAGGTGAAGCTGGAGCAAGGATACATTCTTAGAGATCGCGTGTAATGCCAGAACAACAGAACATGGTTAACTGTGTGCAAAAACGATGGAATTAAAAAAACGCCATCCTTCCGAATCCGGAGGGATGGCGTTTTCGTATGGTGAATGATAAAGCAAAATTAGAAATCGAAGTTGTCGGGGTCGGGACCTACACGGCGGTTCTCGTTGAGCCCGTCGATCCGGTCCATATCTTCCTGGGACAGTTCAAAGTCGAACAGCGATGCATTTTCGACGATACGGTGCTCTTTCGTCGATTTGGGGATGGTCACGACCTCATGCTGCAGGTCCCAACGGAGGATCACCTGGGCGATGGACTTGCCGTATTTGTCCGCGAGTTCTTTCAGCAGCGGATGGTTCAGCAGCTCGCCCTGCATCAGTGGAGACCACGCCTCGAGCTGAATGTTGTGCTGCTTCGTGAAGTCACGAAGCTCTTTCTGGGTCAGCATCGGATGGAATTCAACCTGGTTGATGACCGGTACGATTTCCGCATCCTTCATTAAATCTTCCAGGTGGTGTACTTGGAAGTTGCTGACGCCAATCGATTTGACGCGGCCGTCTTTATACAGCTGCTCCATCGCTCTCCACGCCTCTTTATATTTGCCGGCAACCGGCCAGTGGATCAAGTACAAATCCAGATAGTCGAGACCCAGCTTCTTAAGGCTTGTCTCGTAGGCCGCGATGGTCGATTCGTAACCGAGGTCTGCGTTCCACACTTTTGAAGTAACAAAAAGGTCTTCCCGCTTCAGTCCGTTATCGGCCAGCGCCTCGTGGATTCCCTGGCCAACGCTCGTTTCGTTGGCATAGACCGCAGCGGTGTCGATGCTCCGGTAACCGTGCTTCACAGCAGCTTTTACTGCTTCGACGAGCTCACTGCCTTCCTCCACTTTAAAGACGCCCAGGCCCAGCCAAGGCATTTCGATACCGTTATTCAATCGGGTTTTGCTTTGTACATGTTGAGTCATTATAAATTGCCTCCCAGATGTTGTTTGTCATGATATAAATTCGTGTTGCCTCCGCTATTCGAAACCCATTCGCTTATCATTACCGGAACTGTATAGAACTTATCCGCATTAGATACGATAGCTAAAAAAGGGTCAGGTTTACGCACTGAGCATGTTGTTGTCACTAACGGATGACGCCGTATCCTTGCGTTCGAGGGCCCGGCTCCACCAGGTGAGCAGAACGGCTGCCGCAACCATGATCGAGCCGATCCATGCGGTATGAATCAGGCCGAGATGATCGGTCACGATTCCGCCCAAATACGCGCCGAGCGCTATGCCTGCGTTAAATGCAGCGATGTTCACGGACGAAGCGACGTCGACGGCCTTCGGCGCAAACCGTTCCGCCAGCATCACGACGTACACCTGAAGTCCAGGCACGTTCATGAAAGCCAGGAGCCCCATGCCGAATATCGTAATCAAGCCGGCAACCTTGAACGGGGCTGTGAATGTGAGGAGAAGCAAAATGACCGCCTGGATCAGGAACATATACAATAAGGCGGATAAAGGCCTGCGGTTGGCCGCTTTGCCTCCGATCACATTACCAATGGCAATGGCGATGCCGTAGAGCAGCAGTATCAGGGCGACGGTTGATTCTTTAAAGCCGGTAACATCATGCAGCAGCGGCGACAGGTAGGTAAATACCACAAAGGTTCCTCCATAGCCAAGCGCAGTAATCAGAAAAGCAAGCAGCAGGCGGCCGTTCGCCACAATTTTGACCTGATCGCGGACCGGCGTCCGGACGCCTTTGCGCAGGTTGCCCGGTACAAGGATCAGGTTGGCAATCAGCGCGATAACGCCGACGATCACGATCGCCACAAACGCGGCTCTCCAGCCGAGCTGCTGACCAATGAATGTTCCCAGCGGCACCCCGGTGACGGTCGCCACCGTCAGTCCGGAGAACATGATGGAAATGGCGCTGGCTCTGCGGTTTTCCGCGACGAGATCGGCGGCAATCGTTGACCCGATCGACATAAACACGCCGTGGGACAAGGCCGAAATGATGCGCGCCGTAAGCAGCAGACCGATCCCGGTGGATGCGGCTGCCAGACTGTTACCGGCAATGAATACCAGCATGATGCCGATAAGCAGAATTTTGCGCGGCACACCTGACGTTAAAGAGGTTAGAATCGGCGCTCCAAAGGTGACACCGAGCGCATATAACGTAACGGTCAACCCGGCAAGGGTTACCGAAATGTGCAGGTCATTGGCGATCAGGGGAAGCAGCCCCACACTGATAAATTCAGTGGTACCAATCGCGAACGCGCTGATGGCTAAAGCTAATAAGGCAAAGGTTGCGCGTTTTTTATCCAAAGACATGATATCATCTCACTCCTATATATGTTGCTCTATCTATTTGATGTTGTGTGATCAAGCTACAGGGTAGTCATTACCGGCCGGTGAATGTTATTATGTACCCGTGAAGTAAATTTGAACAGTACGTACTTTTTAGTACGATAGGCACCAAAAAGTGCTCATAGATGTTGAGGAGGGTTTTGGATGGAAAAAAAGAAATACAATATTTCGGTTGAAGCAACGCTGGAAGTCATCGGCGGCAAATGGAAGTGCGTGATCCTGTGCCACTTGACGTATGGAAAGAAGCGGACAAGCGATCTGCGGCGGCTGATGCCGTCTATCACGCAGAAAATGCTGACCCAGCAGCTCCGTGAGCTGGAGGAGGACGGGATCGTAAACCGTATCATCTATCACCAGGTTCCGCCGAAGGTGGAGTACGAACTGAGCGAATACGGGTGGAGCCTGAAACCGATCCTGGACTCCTTATGCTCTTGGGGGGAGAATCACATTATTAAAGAGTATGGCGACAAGTTTGCCGTATTGGAGGATAACATTCTGAACAATAAGGACATCGGCCTCGCCACCGAAATGGATCAACCTGCGTTAGAACAGGAAACTTCCTTGTCCAAAAACTGAAATTTGTCTTTTATTTGAAGAGCAAAATATGGTAATATGAACGGGAACAGTTGTTCCTGGTTTGGCAGGGGTTGGCCCAGACTCATTGGCCTCATCCATCCGGGACTCAAGGGAGGTTAAGGTATGACCAACAAGTTTCCTGAACTGGATGGAGTCATTACTTATATTCAGAGCCGGCTGGATGAACCGCTGGAGCTGAACACGCTGGCGAAGTACGCAGGGTACAGCCCGTACCATTTTGCCCGGATATTCAAAGCGCGGATGGGGCTTCCGCCGCTCTATTACGTATCATCGCTAAGGCTGCATCGAGCCAAAGAGCTGCTGCTGAGCACCAATCTAAGCATTCGTGACATCAGCCTGGAAATCGGCCAGCAGAGCCTCGGCACGTTTACTTCCCGGTTTACGGAAAAGGTTGGGGTAACACCTTCCCTATTCCGCAATTCAAGGGACATCGCGGACAACCATTTAAACTCTCTCAAAGCGCTCGAAAGCTGGTATGATCTGCCGGTTTTGACGTCACCTGTGGGAACCGTGGAAGGGTCCATATCCTTCGAGGTACCGTTCGAAGGGGTCATCCTCATTGGATTGTTCGCCAAACCGATCCCTGAAGGGCTGCCACCTTACGGTACGCTTATCTCTTCGGCGGCACGTCGATTCCGGTTTACCGGCGTGAAGCCTGGAACCTACTATTTATTAGCGACTTCGGTCTCATGGGGAATGAGGGCGGCCGATTTTCTGGTGCCCCAAACGACGCTTCGCGCCAAGCATAAGGTCCCGATTGTCGTCGGTCCCGATAAATCGGTTCCGTTTCAACGGGTAAACATGCGGGTTCCGCATCCGGACGATCCGCCCATCCTAATATCGCTGCCGCTGTTGATGAACAATTTTCTTCATATCAACAGTCAACTCAGCAATCGGTAAGAAATCCGTTCCTGATCGCGGTGTTATAGTAGAGACAGCGGGGCAGGAAGTTATCCATGTACATAACGATTCATACAATGTTGCGCCTTTTCGGACTCCGTAATCCCGAGCTTTTTCGGCTGCGGCTTGTATTCATGGAAGGGACAAGCATATATTCATCGTCCGCTGCCATGTCACATGTCTAAGGCTTCTATATCAGTTGAATTTGTAAGCAAACAGGGGACTTCCGGGATTCTCGCGGAGATCCCTTTTTGCAATGGAACAACTGGAGCTTGTAAGTTAAATAACCATGGTCCCGGCTGGCGCAAAGAGGAAGGCGATTAGAAGGACTAGAAGAGATAAAATGATTATCGAACATCATTTTTTGTTCTAAACCATCATGAAAGCGTTGACACGCGGGAAGCCGCGGAGTTACAATAAACCTGCCTGAAAGATCAAACGTCTTTCATTCTGCAGAATAAGACAAGAGGTATACTTATGAAGGATCATAAAAGACTGACGTTAAAAGGAATCGCTCAGCAATTGGGCATCTCGGTCGCCACGCTGGACCGGGTCCTCAACAACCGCGGCAATGTGAAGCCGGAGACGTACCGGAAGGTTATGGAGAAGCTGGAGGAACTGGAATACACGCCGAACAAATCGGCGAGATTCCTGTCACGGGGGACTGAAATTTCCTTTGCGATTGTGTTTCCGGAGCATCCGGATTATTTCTGGACACAGATTGAGCGCGGCATCCGCCTAGCGTATGAGGAACTGCGCGATTATGGCCTCCGAATTGAAATTTTCAAATCGGAGAGCTACGACACGGAGAAGCAGAGACAGATCGTGCAGGAGATCGTGGACAGCGGCGCCTACGACGCGCTGGCCTTGTCTCCCAACGACTCCCAGCAGATGGAGGATCCGATAGACCAGGCGATCGATAAAGGAATGGCGGTATGCACCTTCAATAACGACGCGCCGCTCAGCAAGCGTCTGTTTTATGTTGGCTGTGACTATCGGATCGCCGGAAGACTCGCTGCTGACATGCTGTGCAAGCTGATAGGGAGCGGTGGACGGGCCGGACTGATTACATCGGATGCCAGCAGCCTGCCGTCGGCGACTACATTTCAGATGCAGCAGAAAATTACCGGCTTCCGCGAAGTCATTGCCGAGCAGGGGAACATCGAAATGGCACTGCCGCTGAAGCTGAAGCATGAGGAATACGATCATCCGGACCGCTTTGGCGAGTACTTTCGGCAGGTCGACGGCATTTATGTCACGAGCGCCAAGCTGCATGTTATTGCGCGCCATCTGGAAGAAGCGGGTCTTGGCGGCACCGTGGCTCTGATCGGCCATGACATGACGGAGGATATTTATCAGGATCTGGACCGCGGCACGGTCACGGCGACGATCTGCCAGGACCCGGTAAACCAGGGCTATTTGGCGGTCAAGACGCTGTTTAACCATACGGCCAGCGGTGAGAAGGTGAATTTGCGGGAGAACATCTCCAAGCTGGAGCTGGTTACGAGGGAGAACGCACGGTACTATATCTAAAGGTATAGGATGCCGGGCTTCTCACGAGAAAAATGATGTACGTACATCATTTTCTGATTTTTTTAATCATAAAACCAAAATACTAGATCATTTCGTAAGGAGGACATGCTTATGCGCGGCAAAATGAAAGCGCTCTTTCTCGCCTTTTCGCTGTTTGCCCTGACGCTGACCGCCTGCTCGGCAGGTTCTGGTACCGATTCGGGAAAAGTCACCCTGACCTGGTGGGATACGATGACGACGGACGGCAGCGTAACCGCGATCAACAACATCATCAGCGAATATGAGAAGGCCCATCCGAACGTGAAAATCAAACGCACATACGTATCTTCTTCCGATATTAAAAACAAGCTTTTGCTTGGTTCAATCGGCAATCAGGGGCCGGATATCGTATGGATCGACAGCGCAGACCATCAGACTTTCGCCGCTGCCGGCATTTTGGCTGACATCACCTCCGAGGTTAAAGCGTGGGGCCAGGCGGATCAATATTATGACGGACCATGGTCCTCCACGGTGTACGACGGCAAAAATTACGGCGTTCCGGTCGGAAGCAACAACCTGGCTCTGTTTTATAACAAAGATATGTTTGATGAAGCGGGCATCAAGCCGCCTACCAACTGGGATGAGCTGAAGGAAGACGCCAAGCTGCGCACCAAGAAAAATGTATACGGTTTCGCGGTTAGTGCGGTGAAGACGGAAGAAGGGACGTTTCAGTTTTTGCCGTTCGTGCTGCAGGCCGGCTCGGATGTTCCCGACTTTGATAGTCAGGGCACGCTCGATGCAGTAAACCTGTATGACTATATGGCCAAAAACAACTACATGTCCAAGGAAGTGATCACGCAGAAGCAATCCGACACCGCGACGCAGTTCGCCGCAGGCAAAGTAGCGATGATGGTGAACGGAACGTGGCAGATCCCGTTCCTGCAGAAGGAAGGCAAAGTCAATTGGGGCGTCGTGCCGCTGCCGAAGGGCAAGACGGGAGCGACCGTGCTCGGAGGAGAAAACTGGGCGATCTCTGCCGCCTCCAAGCATAAGGATGCTGCCTTTGACGTCATTCGTTTCGCCAACGAGCCGGACCGGCTGAAGAAGCTTCTTCAGACCAACGGCCGTCTGCCGAGCCGCAAAGATTTGCTGCAGGATTCATTCTGGCAGAAGGATCCGCAGATGAAGGTGTTTGCGGATGCGATGGAGGTGGCCAAGGCACGTGCCTACGGCCCGGATTATGCGGGAATTTCCGAAGCGATCCAGACGATGCTTCAGCAGGTACTGACCGGGCAGGCTTCTCCCGAACAAGCCGTTCAAACGGCCGCCGGCAAGATCAAACCGCTTGCACCCTAAATATTGAGAAGGAGGAGGAACCACATGTCTGACCAATCCTATTCCGCGGCAGCGCCGAGAACGTCCAAGCGCTTAAGAAGTACAGCATGGACCCGGTATCTGTTTGTTCTGCCCGTCATCCTGTTCCTGCTGGTGTTCATTATTTTCCCGATCGTGTACAACCTGATTCTCAGCTTTCAAAATGTGACGGTATACAACTTTAAGGGGCATCATGCTTTTGCGGGTCTGGCGAGCTACATCAAGACAATCAAAGATCCGGTCTTTTTCACCGCGCTTGGAAACTCGGTATTGTTCACCGTTCTCAGCCTCGTGTTTCAGTTTTCAATCGGCTTTGCGCTGGCCCTGTTCTTCAACCGCAGTTTCCCGGGCCGGGGCATGATGCGCTCGCTCATGCTGCTCGCCTGGATGCTTCCGGTCGTCATCACGGCTTCGGTATTCCAATGGATGCTGAACGGCGACTACGGGGTGGTTAACTACATCCTGCAAAGCCTCGGGATTATTAACGAGCCGCACAGCTGGCTCAGCGAAAACGGTACGGCGCTGCTTTCCACGATCTTCGCCAACATCTGGGTCGGCATTCCGTTCAACATGATCATCCTGCTGTCCGGACTTCAAGGGCTGCCGGAGCAGCTGTACGAGGCGGCAAAGCTGGATGGTGCGGGGAAAATGCTGCAGTTCCGCCACATTACGCTGCCGCTCATGAGACCGACGATACTGATCTTGCTCATGCTGGGGATCATCAATACGTTCAAGGTGTTTGACATGATCTTCATCATGACGGCGGGCGGACCGGTGAACTCGTCAAACGTCCTGCCGATTTACGCCTACCAGCTGTCCTTCACCAAATTCCAGTTCAGCCAGGGCGCATCGGTATCCATGATCATGTTCGCGATTCTTACGGTGCTGGCCGTGATCTATCTCCGGATGTCCAGTAAGGAGGAGGCTGCATGATGAACCAGCGAGCTCAATGGAAGGGCGCCGGCATGACTGTGATCGGTGCCGTCATCACCCTGTTGTTTCTGTTTCCGGTCTATTGGATGGTCAAAACGTCGATAACCCCAATTACGGACCTGTTCTCGTCACCGCCCCATTTTGGCGTGCTGAACGCAACCTTTACGGCTTACTATGACAACTTCATTCACAATACGGATATGCTCCGGTATATCGGCAACAGCTTTATTATCGCCATCGGGACGATGATCATGTCGCTGCTGTTCGCCACGCCCGCGGCGTATGCACTGGCGAGACTGGATCTGAAAGGCAAATCGATGATCATGATTCTGCTGCTCGCGATCCAGATGCTGCCCGGTATAATGATGGCGATGCCGCTGTTCATCATGTTCTCGAAGGTTCATCTCGTGAACAGCTACTTCGGGCTCATCCTGGCGGACATGATCCATGCGCTGCCGTTTGCGGTCCTCGTCCTCCGGCCGTCGTTTATGGCACTGCCCAAAGGGCTGGAGGAAGCGGCGAAGATTGACGGCTGCAACCAGTTTACGGCGTTTACGCGAATCATCCTGCCGCTCGTCGTGCCCGGCATGATGACGGTCGCGGTGTTCTGCTTCCTTTTCGGCTGGGGCGACTTCATCTTTGGCCTGACCTTGACGACCGAGGACAGCGTACGCCCGCTGACGCTTGGACTGTACCGCTTTATCGGACAGTACGGCACGGAGTGGAACAACCTGATGGCGGTCGCCACGCTGGCTGCACTTCCGATCATTATCATTTTCATCGGCCTGCAGCGCTACGTCGTAGGCGGCATTACCGCCGGTTCCATGAAAGACTGACAATATTAAATAGAAGATATAGATAGGAGAGAGACCCACTATGAAATTTACAGACGGCTATTGGCATGTGCGGCAGGGGCTGCAGGTATTGTATCCGGTTGAGGTAAGGGATATTGAGACCGGGCAAGACGAAATGACGGTGTATGCATCCACCAAAAAAATCGTCCACAAAGGCGATACGCTGAATACGACGCTGCTCACGGTCCGTTATTCTTCCCCGATGGAGAACGTCATCTGCGTGGAATACATCCATCATGACGGCATGGACGACAAGGGCCCAGCCTTCCAAATCTACAAGCAGCCGGATCTGAAAGTCCAGGTCGAGAAGCGCGACGGCGCCGTTACACTCACCAGCGGCAAGCTGACCGCTACCGTTCGTCCAGACGAAGGGTGGAACGTCACGTATGCTTATAACGGTCGCCGCCTCACCGGCACCGGCTATAAAGGCCCGGCTTACATCAAATCCTCCGAATCGACGGATGTATATATGAGGGAACAGCTGGACCTGGGGGTCGGCGAATACGTGTACGGGCTTGGGGAACGGTTTACGCCTTTTGTGAAAAACGGGCAAGTCGTGGATCTATGGAACGAAGACGGGGGAACCAGCAGCGAGCAGGCCTATAAAAACATCCCGTTCTATGTGTCCAGCGAAGGATACGGCGTGTTCGTGGATCATCCGGAGCGCGTTTCATATGAAGTCGGGTCCGAAAACGTCTCGAAGGTGCAGTTCAGCGTTCCCGGCGAAAAGCTGAAGTATTACATCATTGGCGGATCCAATCTGAAAGAGGTTCTGCAAAACTATACGGCATTGACCGGGAAACCGGCGCTTCCGCCTGCCTGGTCTTTCGGCCTGTGGCTGACGACCTCGTTTACGACCAGCTATGATGAGGACACGGTGAATAGCTTTGTGGACGGCATGCTCGAGCGGGACATTCCGCTGCATGTGTTCCATTTTGACTGCTTCTGGATGAAGGAATTCCAGTGGTGTGACTTCAAGTGGGATCCCGACGTGTTCCCGGACCCGCAGGGAATGCTGCGGCGGCTGAAAGACAAAGGGCTTCATATCTGCGTCTGGATCAACCCGTACATCGGGCAGAAGTCGTACCTGTTCAAGGAAGGCAAGGAGAACGGCTATCTGGTGAAAAATCCGGACGGCAGCGTCTGGCAGTGGGACCGGTGGCAGTCCGGCATGGGGCTTGTGGATTTTACCAATCCGGAGGCAGTCCGGTGGTACCAGGGCAAGCTGAAGGAGCTGCTCGACATGGGCGTTGACAGCTTCAAAACTGACTTCGGCGAACGGATTCCGACGAACGTCGTTTATCACGACGGCTCCGATCCGGTGAAAATGCACAACTACTACACGTTCCTGTACAACCAAACGGTATTTGAGGTGCTGGAGGAGACGCTCGGTAAAAATGAAGCGGCGGTGTTCGCCCGTTCCGCCACGGCCGGCGGCCAGCAGTTCCCGGTGCATTGGGGCGGCGACTGCTCCGCCTCATACGCATCGATGGCTGAATCGCTTCGCGGCGGCTTGTCCTTGTCGCTCAGCGGCTTCGGGTTCTGGAGCCACGATATCAGCGGCTTTGAAAGTACGGCCACACCGGACCTATATAAGCGCTGGACCGCTTTCGGGATGCTGTCCACGCACAGCCGGCTGCACGGGAACCAGTCGTACCGGGTGCCTTGGCTCTTCGACGAGGAAGCTGTTGACGTATTGCGCTATTTTACCAAGCTGAAATGCACGCTGATGCCGTACCTGTTCCGTTCCGCCGTGCAGACTGCTGCAACAGGGGTGCCCGTCATGCGGGCCATGGTGCTGGAATTCCCGGAAGATCCGAACTGCCATGTGCTGGATCGCCAGTATATGCTCGGGGATTCGCTTCTCGTCGCACCGGTCATGAACGACCAGGGACTGGCACGGTACTATGTACCGGAGGGACGCTGGACCGATTTCATAACCGGAGAGATTGTAGACGGGGGCGGCTGGATCAGCCGGCAGATCGACTACTTTACGGTTCCGCTGCTGGCGCAGGCCGGAAGCATCATTCCGGTCGGGAACAATGACCAGCGTCCGGATTACGACTACGCGGACGGCGTGACCCTTCATGCCTTTGAACTTGCAGATGGGACGGAAACGACAAGCGTCGTGAACGGGACGAACGGCAAGGAAGAATTAAAGGTCACGGTAACCCGGAACGGGGGGAGCATCGATGTCCAGGCGGAAGGAACCAAGCCGTGGAAGCTGCTTCTGCGCGGCATAAGCCAGATCGCTCAAATCGAAGGCGCCGAATCCGCCGTGACCGAGCAGGGGGTACTTTTGTCGCCACATGCAGGCGTTAAGCAGATATCGATTCAATTGTAATGGGCATTGTCCTAAGCAAACAGGAACTATAGCGATACTTACGTCGGGCTCCCGAAATACCGCCTTTGGCCGGTTTTTCGGGAGTTTTTACGTTTACTTTTATTACATTGAGCTTCCTTCTATAATGGCGCAATGCGTCCCTTTAACGTTAATTTTCTTAAGTTCATTCTATCTACTTATAACGGTAACGCTTACGTTAACGATGACGCCAACCTTTGGAAAAAGAGCGAATCAACAACCGCTGATATCCATATTACAACATGTGAAAAATTCACAATAGAAAGTCACAAAAAATCCGCACCTATCTCCGACCTGCAAACCCATTTTATCGTACAACCTAGACACTACTCACTGGTCACAAGGTAGGTCTGTCCACTCCGCCAGACCACCTCTCTGCGGGCCATAGTTGCTTCAGACGAACCTTTCAGGATATAATCTGCTTGGTAAAAAACGGATTTCAAAGGAGGATCCCTGGTGTTCAAGCGGTGCATACATTCCATTATTGAGAAAACGGCATATGAAGGAAGCGTTGAACACTAAGGCATAAGCGGCTTTAGTGTTTTCTTTTTGGACTTCTGATTAGCGGTGTTGGCTGAAGGAACTTGGATGTTTCGAAATCAATACTGAGGAAGCTTATTTATCTAGGTGGGCGTATCACGATAGTCATTTTTTCGGAACCGAAAGGAGTGTTTGATCCATGGCAGCGTACCAAAGAGTGTTAATAAAGCTAAGCGGCGGAGCGGTGGCAGGAACGAGCCAGTTCGGCTTTGATCCGGGCCGGCTGGAGCATATTGCGGACGAAATTTTATCCGTTGTATGTATGGGAGTGGAGGTTTCCCTGGTTATCGGCGGCGGCAACATATTTCGGGGAAACATGGCGGAAACCTGGGGCATCGAAAGGGCGGAGGCCGACAATATCGGCACGCTGGCCACCGTCGTCAACAGCCTGATGCTGCGCGGCGTTCTCAAAGCGAAGACGGACAAGGAGGTCCGGGTCATGACCTCGCTCCCCATCGCTTCGGTGGCCGAGCCGTATATTCGATTGCGCGCCATACACCATCTGGAGAAAGGGTATATCGTCATTTTCGCCGGCGGGAACGGCCAGCCGTACGTCACGACCGATTACCCTTCGGTGCAGCGGGCGATCGAGGTGAACTGCGACGCGCTCCTCGTAGCCAAGCAGGGAGTGGATGGCGTGTTGAGCGCCGATCCGAAGACGGATCCCTCCGCCAGAAAATTCAAGTCGCTGCATTATGACGACGTCATCCGGCACGATCTGAAAATCATGGATCAATCGGCCTTTATTCTGGCCCGGGACTACCATTTGCCTATTCATGTATTCAACTTTGACAAGCCGGGATCCATGAGAGAATTATGCGAAGGGAAGCATCAAGGTACGATCATCAGCCGCGATTCTGTGCTGGCTTATGAGTGATTTTTAAAGAACCGGAAATACTTAAGTGCTTAAAATAATAAATCATTTAAAAAAAGCAATTTATAAGAAACATTTTAACGGAGTTATATGGTAAAATAGGCTCGCTGATGCCAAATATAGACATATTGCACGAAACAGGAGGGAGAATATATGAATCCAACAGGTGCCGCAGCTGCATCTGCATCTGTACCGGCTGATATCAGCCATATCAAGAAGCTGCCTATATTAGTTTCATTGATTGTGGGGGCGTTCTTTTCGATCTTAAATGAGACGCTGCTCAATATTGCTTTTCCGGAATTGATGGTTGAGCTCAAAGTCTCGGCCTCTACGCTGCAATGGCTGGCCACGGGCTACATGCTGGTCGTTGGCGTTCTGGTTCCTGCATCAGCGCTGCTGGTCCAGTGGTTCACGACAAGGCAAATGTTCCTGGGAGCCATGATCATTTTCACGGTGGGAACGTTTGTCTGTGCCTTCGCCCCGGGCTTTGAGTTCCTTCTGATCGGCCGTTTGTTTCAGGCTGCAGGAAGCGGATTGATGCTTCCGGTCATGATGAATACGATCCTGGTGCTGTATCCGCCGGAAAAACGCGGAGCCGCCATGGGCAGTATCGGTCTGGTCATTATGTTCGCTCCGGCCATCGGACCGACGTTGTCGGGACTGATTCTCGATTCGTTTGAATGGAGATGGCTGTTCTACTTGGTTCTGCCGTTTGCCATCATTTCAATCATCATCGCATTTGTGTATTTGAAAAACGTATCGCAGCCTACCAAACCCAAAGTGGACGTTCTGTCGATCATTCTGTCTACGATCGGATTCGGCGGAATCGTTTATGGCTTCAGCAGTCTGGGTGAAGGTGGAGCAGGCTGGTCGCATCCGAAAGTGTATTGGACCATCATTATTGGCGCGGTTGCCCTGCTGCTGTTCGTTATTCGTCAGCTCCGGCTGAAAGATCCTTTAATGGATATCCGGTCCTTTAAATTCCCTGCGTTTACCCTGACGGCAATCATGCTGATCATTATGATGATGACGCTGTTCTCCTCCATGTCGCTGCTGCCGTTCCTGTTTCAGGGCGCACTCGGCATGACGGTGTTTGCCTCCGGTCTGCTGATGCTTCCGGGGAGCCTGCTCAACGGCTTGATCTCGCCGATTACCGGTAAACTGTTTGATAAGTTCGGTCCACGGGCGCTGATCATTCCGGGAACAGCTGCTTTGGTGATCATTATGTGGTTCTTTACGCAGGTATCGGTCGAAACGAGCAAAGTCTCGCTGCTCATCCTGCACATCTGTATGATGGTTTCCATCTCCATGATCATGATGCCGGCGCAGACGAACGGCATGAACCAGCTTCCGGCCCGGTATTATCCGCACGGTACGGCGATCTTGAATACGCTCCAGCAGGTGGCGGGTGCGATTGGCGTGGCCTTCTTCATCAGCGTTATGTCCAACGGTCAAGCCAGTTTCCTGAAGGGCTCTTCGGATCCAACCGCGCCTGGGCAAATGGCCGAAGCGATGGTAGCCGGCGTGCATAACGCGTTTGTCATTGGATTTGGCTTCTCCATCGTGGCGTTGATTCTGGCATTGTTATTCAAACGGACCAAAGGTCCTGCTGAATCCTAAGCGGTTGATGCCCTTGCCTGCCATGTTTCCGTCCGGTTATCCCATTACATAACCGTGAGTGAAGGGACTTATGTTCCTTCTGCATGGTGGTGCTTCTCGCTGCATTAAATGAATCCGTTCCCGAAGGGAGCGGATTCTTTGTGTTGGTCGGGTCGTTGTTTTCATAGATATTAACGGGTTTCTATAATACAATGGATAGAAAATAATAGATTTCTGGAAGGGAAGGAAGTACACAGATGATGAACTCCAGCATTCCCCAAACGATGCAAGCCGCTGTGATGCACAGCTCGCGCCAAATCCGGATTGAAACGGTGCCAGTGCCGGACATCGCACCAGACGAAGTGTTGATCAAAGTGATGGCCGTCGGCATCTGCGGATCCGACCTCCATTATTATACGCATGGGCGAATCGGCAAGTACGTTGTGGAGAAGCCGATTATCCTTGGCCATGAATGCTCGGGTGATGTCGCCGCCGTAGGCGCAGATGTAACCGGATTCAAAGTGGGAGACCGCGTAGCCGTGGAGCCCGGGGTGACCTGCGGCCGCTGTGAAGCCTGCAAGGAGGGGCGGTATAACCTCTGTCCCGACGTGCAGTTTCTGGCGACGCCGCCGGTTGACGGGGCTTTTGTCCAGTACATCAAAATCCGGCAGGATTTTGTGTTCCGGATCCCGGACTCGCTGAGCTATGAGGAAGCGGCGCTGATCGAGCCGTTTTCCGTCGGCATCCATGCGGCGACGAGAAGCAAGCTTACACCGGGATCCACCATTGCCATCATGGGGATGGGGCCGGTAGGACTGATGGCCGTCGTCGCGGCCAAAGCCTATGGTGCTGCTGAAATCATCGTTACGGATTTGGAGCCGCTGCGTCTGGATGCCGCCAAGAAGCTCGGGGCGGATCACGTGATTAACGTCGCAGAGCAGGACGCGCTGGAGGAAATTCAGCGGTTGACGGGCGGGAAGGGCGTCGATGTTGCTTGGGAAACCGCAGGCAATCCGAAAGCTCTGCAAACGGCGCTGGGCTCGCTGCGCCGGGGCGGTAAGCTAGCCGTCGTCGGACTGCCGGCACAGGATGAAATTCCGCTGAATGTTCCTTTTATTGCGGATAACGAGGTCGATATTTACGGAATATTCCGGTATGCCAATACATATCCGAAAGGCATCCGCTTCCTTGAGTCCGGCATTGCCGATGTGATGACGCTGGTCACGGACCGTTATTCGCTCCAGGATACCCAGGAAGCGATGGAGCGGGCCTTAAATCACAAAAGCGAGTGCTTGAAAGTTGTCGTCTACCCGAACGGTGTGCCAGAGGCGGAGTGAGGCGGTTCTTGTTTCTAAGGATATAAGCACGGCTTAGGCCGTGCTTTTTGTCTTCTTTTTGAACATTCCAAATATTTCTTGTCATCGACAGGCCTCATCGCTTATGATCACTTTAGAACGATCGTTCTGCAAATAAGGAAAGGTAGATCGCTTTGAAACGACATTATGACAGTGAAGAAACGCGGCGGATTATTGCGGAGAAGGCTGCGCAGCTCTTTTCGCAAAAGGGGTTTGCCGGAACCTCGATCTCGGATATATCCAAAGCCTCCGGGTTCAGCAAGGGCCATGTGTACTATCATTTTGAGAATAAGGAAAAGCTGTTCGTTTATCTCGCGCTGGACGGCATGCGGGCCTGGGGCGAGAAGTGGGCCGGTGTATCTCCGAACTATAAGACAGCCAGAGATAAATTGTATGCGATGTCTACGTTCGTGATGAACAATTATCAGACCCCGCTGCTCAAGGTAGGGCAGGAGCTGGCGGCGAATCCGGCGACCAGTCCGGAGACGGTCCAGCAGCTGTACGGACTGGCGGTTACGCCGATGCAGGCATACTCGGACATTTTCCAATACGGGATCGATACCGGAGAATTTGAGATCGACGATCTTCAAGGAACGACATTTATATTCGGGACGCTGCTGGGGGCGCTGTGCCAGCATATTTACACGATGGAGCATGAACAACTGCATGGTCTTTTCCGAAAAAGCGTCGATCTTTTTCTAAGCGGAATCCTCAAACGATGAGGTTTTACGCTTTACGCTTAAGTAGATTAGAACGATTGTCCTAATTGTTCTAAAGTTAAAATGATGAGGAGGAGTTAAGGATATGGCAGAATGGGGTAAAGTGGCTATTGTCACAGGAGGGGCTTCGGGAATTGGCCGGGCCATCTGCGAAGCGTTGGCAGGCGAGCGTATTTTCGTTGTGGCAGCCGATGTGGACCGAGAAGGCGGCGAGGAGACGGTCCGAAGAATTACCGCTGCGGGTGGGGGAGGGCGTTACGTCCACCTGGACGTGACGGACGCCTATCAGGTTGAAGGGCTGATCGAGAGTGTATATGAGGAGTTCGGGCGGCTCGACTATATGTTCAACAATGCGGGCATCAGCATTTACGGGGAGCTGTACCATATGACACTTGATCATTGGAACCGGATCATTCAGGTCAACTTGTGGGGCGTCATCCATGGAACTCAGGCAGCCTATCGGGTTATGAAGCAGCAGGGCTTCGGCTGTATTGCGAATACTGCGTCGGCGACCGGACTGGGGCCATCGCCAACCTCCGCCGCGTATGCTGCGACCAAACATGCCGTGGTCGGACTGACCACATCCCTTCACTATGAAGCGGAAGCATTTGGCCTTCATGTCAGCGCTCTATGCCCCGCTTTCGTGGATACTCCGATCCATCGGACGGGCGAAGCGCTTCATTTGGATCAGGAACTCGTTCTGAAGCAGATGCAGAAACAGAAAATGATGAGACCCGAGCAGTTCGCCCGAATTGCGATAAAGGGCGTTCACAAGAACGAGCCTGTAGTTTGCCCGATGCCGCTGCGCCGCACCATGGATGTCGTATTCACCTTGTTTACGCAGCTACACCGCAAACTGATGCGACTCGTGTGCCGCGTCGCCCGCCAAGCGGCGGTTCAGCCGGACCGGCCATAGGAAAAGACTGGAACAGACTTCTTAGAAAAGGTAAGATATCGGAAGGAGGAGATTTGCATGAAATATACGATACTCGAACAGGACGGCTCGAAGGTAGCGGTTCTTGACGACCCTCATGCCGTTATTGCCGACATCCAGACGGCTCTGGATCTGATGGCTGGCATTGGGTGGGATCCATCGGGGCCATGCCATAAGCTGCTGCTGAATCAGTCGAATTTGCCTGATGCGTTTTTTGAGCTGAAAAGCGGGCTGGCAGGGGAAATCCTGCAAAAATATCGGACCTATCAATTTAAAATTGCCATTGTTGGTGATTTTGAAGCTTATTCCAGCAAAAGCCTGAGGGATTTCATCTACGAATGCAATCAGGGGGAAGATGTGTTCTTTATGAAGGACCGGGAAGAGGCGCTGGCCGCCCTTCATCGGGTACCTTAAAAGCCTAGAAATTAGGTAATCGCAAGGAACAGGGAGCTGACGAATCCGATGATGATTGATTGGCGTTTGCCGAGCTGCTGATCCGGGCGGATTCATCCCCGGCCCGCATTATTGCACGCAGTATAGAGTGAGCGGAATGTGTTGTAAATAATCGTCGTATATAACGCGTTGTAAAAAAGATAAGGGGGATCCTGGATGAAGGATGTCGTGCTGAGTACGGACCAGTTGATCCTGAGGCAAATGGGACGGGAGGATGTCCCTTTGTTGCAGCAAATTTTTGCCGACCCCGTCGCAATGAAGTACTATCCCTCCACCAAAGACAACCAAGAAACGCTGGAATGGATTGAATGGAACCTGCGAAATTATGAGGAATGCGGTGTCGGCTTATGGATCGTGGAGAACCGGATCAACGGTGATTTTCTGGGACAGTGTGGCATCGTTCCACAGATTGTGGAAGGGGTTCGCGAAATGGAGATCGGCTACCTCTTTGCAAGACGCGTATGGGGGAACGGTTATGCCACTGAGGCAGCAACGGCTTGCAAGTACTACGGTTTTGAGCAAATGAAGCTTCGCAAAATCGTTTCGCTTCCCGATGCTAACAATCATCCATCCGCTCGGGTGGCCGAACGGATCGGAATGACGCTGGAAAAACAAATCGTCAAATGGAACAAAGATGTGCTTGTATATTCCGTTTACGCCGATACAGAAGAGGTGGTCGAAAGATGAATCAACATGTGCCCATTATGGGGATCCCTTTCCCGAAATTGACGATGGAGCAGAGCGTAGAACTTCTTCAAGACGTGATTAACCAAAAGGAGCAGCGGCTGTTTCACGTCGTTACCGGCAATCCGGAGATCGTGATGTCCTGCCAAAAGGATGCGCAGCTGCGCCAAATCGTCGATGAGGCGGGTTTGGTCACTGCGGATGGCATCGGCATCGTCATGGTCTCCCGGGTGCGGGGCGGCAGCCTGCCGGAGCGGGTAACCGGCTGCGATCTGCTGTTTAAGCTGCTTGAGGAGGGCGACCGGAAGGGATGGTCGTTTTACTTTCTGGGCGCGGATGAGGAAACGAGCAGGCAGGCCGTCATCAACATTGGCAAGCAGTATCCGGGCGTCGCCATACGCGGCAGACATCACGGTTTTTTTACGCCAGAAGATGAGCCGCGAATCGTACAGGAGATTGCTGATGCCGCGCCGGATTTTCTGATCGTGGCTCTGGGCGCACCCAGGGCAGAGAAGTGGATACATAGCCATAAGGACAAGCTGCAGGCGAAAATTGCTATCGGTGTCGGCGGCAGCCTGGATATTATAGGCGGTAAAGTAAAGCGGGCGCCGGCAGCCTGGCAGCGTCTCAATCTCGAGTGGCTGTACCGGCTGATTTCCCAGCCGTCGAGATGGCGCAGACAGCTGATTTTACCCCGGTTTGCGGTGAAAGCGGTATTTTTTAGAGAGAGATCCAGAAGCGTTTAGCCGGTGTGAGCGGGTGGTTAAAAGATACCTGGATAAGGTGAGCGAGATCCGCTGCTTACTTGGGATCTCCATGTAATGATAAAAATGACCGGAAAAGTAATGGAAGGGAGAGGAAGGCATGAGCCAGTCACACCCACAGAAGCAAGGCCAGCTCCTGATTCAGGAAATCGAGGAAACCTTCGTGCCGTACGGCATGGTCGCGGTATGGCCGCTTGGACAAGCCAGCTTTATCATTAAGGGAGGGGATACGGTCATTTACATCGATCCGTATGTCAGCCATAACCCGGATCGTACCTACCCGGCACCGATCGGACCGGAGCATATCACGAATGCGGATTACTGCCTGATCACCCATGAGCATTCGGACCATATGGATCTGGAGGCGATTGCGGCCATGTCCAAGGCTAATCTGCAAACCGTCTATATGGCACCGGCATTCTGCCGTGAGGACATATTGAGGCAGGGCGTAGCCCCCGAGCGCTTCGTGATCGCCGATACAGAAAAGGATTATGGCGATGAAGTGATCATACGCCCCATCGCGGCGGCTCATGAAGAGCTCGAAACGGATGAGCAGGGCTATCATCGTTACGTCGGGTATCTGATCAAACTGAACGGCGTTACGGTGTACCATTCCGGAGATACGGTCATTTATGAAGGATTGACGGAACGGCTTCAGGGTGAGTCGATCGACCTCGGGCTTCTCCCGATTAATGGCCGCGACGCATTCCGGAACAGCCGCGGCATTATCGGCAACATGGACTACCGGGAAGCGGCCGAGCTGGCGAAGACCGTCGGGATCGGGATGACAATCCCGATGCATTATGATATTTTTGCAGGGAATGCTGAGCATCCGGGATATTTCGTGGACTATGTATATGACCACTTTCCTGAAATGCGTATTCATGTGATCGCACGTGGCGAAAGATTTATCCACGTGACGGATGCGGCACTGAGCGCTTTGAAGTCATAGACTGAAGGTGACCATGCGATAACGTCAAAAGATATGGATTAGAGCAGCCACAAACCGCCTTCATTTGAAGGTGGTTTGTTTTTTTAGTAATCTGCATTACAGAAGAGGAAATGATGGTGGTTTATGATGAGTGTAACACTCCGTTATCGGTGCTACATGAGGAACGATTATCGCGGCGAGTGGAGCGGTAGTCGCTTGCAACAATAAAAGGAGGGGTCACAATGTTACATGATGAGGCGATGGAAAACAAACCTTCATTTTTGCCACAAATCAAAATATTTGAATCGCTTCCGGCGGAAATTATCCGTGAAATCGAACAATTGGTAACCAGATCAAATACGTATAAGCTTCCAAAAAACTGTATTCTTCAGACGCCCGATGATGAAAGGAATGGCTTATTTTTCGTAATCGCCGGTAAACTGCGCTTATACAAAACCAATTCGGCCGGCAAACAACATACAGTCTGCATCCTAAGCGAAGGCGGCATGTTTGGCGAGGTTGACACGTTTTCATTGGGCAATAGAGGGACTTATGTGGAGACGATGGAAGACTCGATTGTTTTTTCGATTCCGACTGAACAATTCGAACCGCTTTTACGGAAGTATTCTGAATTGTCTTTGCGATTTTTATCGGAAATAAGTAAACGCCTGCGAGATCAGGATGAATTGGTGGAAAAATTGGTTTTTAGAGATCTGCGTGGTAAAGTGCTTTACTTTCTCAACCGATTGTCTAAAAAGTTCGGCATAGAAGAAAATGGATACCGAAAAATCGATATTCCCCTGACTCATCAAGAATTAGCCAATATGATCGGTGCCACAAGAGAAGCGGTATCGCTTACCTTACAGGAACTATCCAATGAAGGTATTATCGTGACCAGCCGCAGAATGGTCATGATTCATATCGAAAAAGCGATGAAAGAACTGGCTTGATTCATGACCCGAAAAACTTCGTAATCTAAATTACTGTCGAATTATTCATCTAGCGTTATGATAAATGCCGTAACGGAATTACTGCAAAATATGAAGCTTATAGGAGGAGTCAACATGTCCAATCAACAAGTCCAATTGAATATTCGATTCAAAGTTAAACCAGGGAAAAAAGAAGAATTCCGCAAGGAGCTGTATTCCCTTATTGAGGAGATGTCATTCGAGAAGGCATTCATTAGCGCCATTGTTTCGGACGATCTGGATCAGCCGGATGACTTGATTATTTATGAAACATGGCATGGCACGAGAGATAGCTGGCTTGCGGAAGAGTTTATTAAACCATACCGCAAGGATTACGAACGAACATTGGGCGATTTCATTGTGGATAGAAGCGTCAGCTGGTTGCAGCCGAAGGGCGAATGGGGAAGTCATATAACGAATGCGTGATGACGTTGAATCTTTAACGCTTTAAGGTTCAGGAGGATGCATGAATTTCATGGGAGGTATATAGACATGGGGAAATTTGAAGGAAAGGTAGCCGTTATCACCGGAGGAACAAGCGGTATTGGACTTACAACGGCACAACGATTCGTTTCGGAAGGGGCCTACGTATTCATTACCGGCCGCAGGCAAAGCGAGCTGGACGCGGCAGTAAAATTGATCGGTGACCGGGTTACCGGCGTTCAAGGTGACATTTCTAATTTGAAGGACTTAGACAAACTGTACGATACGGTAAAGCAGGAGAAAGGACATCTGGATATTCTATTCGCAAACGCTGGACTTGGCAGCTTTCTGCCCTTGGGTCAGATTACGGAAGAGCAGTACGACACAACCTTCAGCGTGAACGTAAAGGGTACCTTGTTCACCATCCAAAAGGCTTTGCCGCTGTTTCCAAGTATGACAGGAAACATCATATTAACCGGCTCGACGGCGGGTACGATCGGCGACGCAGCGTTTAGTGTCTACGGAGGTAGCAAGGCGGCTCTCCGTCAGATGGCGAGGAGCTGGATAATGGATTTGAAAGGCACAGGGATACGACTTAATGTAGTGAGCCCTGGCATGGTCCACACGCCAGCTTATGATGATCTGTTTGGCGAAGCGCTAGATCAAGTTCTTGAATCGGCGAAGAATGTCGTTCCGCTAAGTCGCTTGGGCAAGACGGAGGAGATCGCCAGCGCGGTGATGTTTCTGGCCTCGGAGGAAAGCAGTTATGTGAACGGCGTCGAATTGTTCGTAGATGGCGGTATGGCTCAAGTCTGACCTTGAATCAGAAGGGATGAGTTGTCATTCAAGCCATTCTTAATAAGTCCATAGCCTATGTATCAATTCAGGCAGAGGAGTCTATTTAGGCTCTCTGCCTGATTTTCATACTGCGACGGAGTTGATTGCAGAGGTACGCAAAAAATGATGAACAGCCGATTCACGAAGGGCTATTCCCCTCATCAACCATTGTCCCCGTAAATGTCTAGGCTGGAAATCTGCTTACAAAGCATTCTTTGGCGAGCTGTCACACTTAGTTTGACAATCTGTCATTTCCAGGCTGATTATTCCTCTAAGCAGAATCGGACTTCCTTCCCGGTCGGCTCGCCGCCGAAAGGGGATCCGATTTCCTCCCTGAACACGAATTCAAGACCGGAGAGCTTGTCCGGCAGTGCCGGAGATACCACGTAATTATAAGTTGCGTTACCGGAGCAGCTTCCTCCCCTGTCCATCCGGCAATCATAAGGCTCTCCCATATCTAGTACAAAGTTTGATATTTGGGTCAAGTCTCGTTCAGGGATCGTCACATCCCAATCCACATACAGGGTTACGACGCTGGCATTGGCGTATTGCCGAACCGAAGTGAGCGTATAGAAGTACCCCTCATGATCCTGCGACACTAACACCGGAACATGCCTGATGAAACCGGCGGGTTCGACGATCGGTTTGAAATACTCGTCCGATCGGATCGCTCCAAAGACATATTTTAAAAAGTCCTCATAAAGCCCCGTTTCGGCCGACCATTGGTCAATGTAAGCGAAGGGCGGGTAGCCCGGATTTCCTTCTGAAACCTCTTTGCGCTGCTGAAGCAGCTGGCAGATTTGTCTGTCGATGGAGTGCAGGCGTTCATCGTAATGATCGGTGGGTCGTGTGATAGGCATCCGTTTCATCATCATTCCTCCTCATTTATTCTATTGTACCCCAAAGTTCCAAATCATGGAAAATCATCAGTGAAGAATCATTCATAAAATAACAGCCGCTTCGAGTATGCGTTGCGGAATTCCGTCGGGGTCAACCCCACGATTTTTTTGAAGGATTTCATGAAGTGATGCGGGTCGCTGTAGCCGAGCTGACTGGAAATCTCGCTTACGTTCTGGTTCGTATCGGTCAGCAGAAATTTGGCCAGCTCCATTTTTTGCTGCAAAATGTACTGTTTCAGCGAAATACCTGAGACGGTTGTAAACAGATGGGACAGGTACTTCTCGTTGTAGCCGAAGTGCGAGGCGATTTGGGAGACCTTGATGTTCTCGTGGCGGCTCCATTTGATGTAGTCGAGAATATCGTTGTACAGCTGGGTTTGCTTAAACGATTTGCCGGGGTTGTTCTTTTCGAAGAACAGCTGGTTGTAGAGCTCGCAAAGGATGACGGTAGACATGTAATCATTTAAGGTTTGTTCGTTGTAGCCGCGCACCGAATCCTGGAGCTGCTTCATCATGACGATGATTTTCTCGGGGTTGCGCAGGGTGCCGTATTGGGGAATGATGATCCGCCCATTCTCGTGAACATGAGTATAGTGGGAGAGGTCCAGCTTGGGAAGGTTCTGTGAAGACGAAAAGTGCAGCCAATAAAAGCTGCAATCCGACGGCTTGGCTCCTTTCTGGCGCGTGAACGGGGGAAGCAGCAAATACTCTCCCTGGGAGACCTCGTAGGTCTCATCGTCTCCGGAAATGTACAGCGTTCCATGTGTCATGACAATGAGTTCGTAATCCATCAAGTAACGGCTTAAATGAATCCAATCCGCAGAGGGAGCAACGAACTTGCCGGTAAGCTCCATATGGACCGGACGCTCGATGCGGAGCTGATGGGCATTCATCTAAAGTTTCACCACCATTTCTAACCTTTTTCCACCCATTGAAGGGTCGGTAGATCCTAAAATTATCACACCGTATCAAAAGGTACCATCAGCAAGTGCAAACCTTTTGACACAAATTCGATCGTTGAACTATTTTGCCCCCTCAGGATTGAGTATAAGCTTGTGTAAACGGATTCATAAAACCCAAGGGGAGGATGAAGGATGAAAAAAATACTCGCATCCGTGCTCGCGCTTACATTCGGAACGTCACTGCTGGCGGGCTGCAGCAGCGGCGGCAATGAGCCGGAGGAACCAACCGCGCAAGGGGGGAAAGTAAAGCTGAAGGCGATCATGACAAAGCATCCGCTCACGCAAAAGTTCGAAAACATGAAATGGCTTCAGGATGCGGAGGAGAGGGCAGGGGTTGATATCGAATGGCAGGAAGTGTCCGCCGACTGGGATCAGAAGAAGGGAGCCATGCTGGCCAGCGGGGATATTCCCGATTTGATTGTTGGCGTGAACTCCATTACCGATTCAGATTTCGCCCAGTTTCCGGGGTTGTTCCAGGACATGTCCGGAATGATCGACCAATATGCTCCGAATGTCAAGGCGATGTTCGACGCCAAACCCGAAACGAAAATCATTGCCACGCAGCAGGACGGTAAAATATACGGACTGCCCAAATATCAGCGGTTCTGGCCCGATACGGCGACCCGGCAGTTTATTAACAAGGAGTGGCTGGACCGGCTGGGGCTCCAGATGCCCACGACATGGGATGAGCTGTTCGACGTGCTGAAGGCGTTCAAGGACAAGGATGCCAACGGAAACGGAGATCCGAACGATGAGATCCCGATGGACTTTGCCCCGACGGGAACCGTTGCATTCGGTTATTTTATGCCGACCGTGCTGCTGGGCAGCGAGGGGATTACGTTGTCCGACGGCAGCGGCAGTGGATATTTTGTAGAGGATGGCCAAGTTAAAAACTACTTCATCGACGACCGTTACAAAGAGTTGGTCAAATTTTTAAACAAATGCTTCAGCGCCGGTCTGATAAATCCCGAAGTATTCACCCAGGACTACACCAAATACCAATCCGTGGCGAGGGGCAAAGGAAATACGGCTACCGTTGGCTTTACGTGGGGCTGGGAGGTCACCGACCGTTTCGGCAACGCGGTAAGTCCGCAGTATACGGCTATGGCGCCGCTGAAATTTAAGGCCGATTCCACCGTTCAGCAGTCGTGGTCGTACGATTACAACACGCTGAATTACGGTACAAATACCGTTCAAATGTCCGCCGCTTCCAAGCATAAGGAAGCCGCAATGAAGTTCATCAACGAATTGTACAACCCCGAGGTCAGTATGCAGGTGCTCTTCGGTTCGCTTGGCACGAACATCAAGGACAACGGGGACGGATCGTTTGCCGTACTGCCGCCGCAGGATCAGGCGATGGATCCGGGAACCTGGAAATGGACATCCACCTGGGCCGATAACGGACCGATGTATATCGCCGACTCGCTGAAGCTGACATTGGGTACAGACATGCAGTCGGTCGGCAAGCAAACGGAGCCGCTGCAGAAGGTGCTGGACTCCATCGATAAGGACAACGATGTTTTCCCGAACCTGTTTATTAAATACAGCGCGGTGGACAACAGCACGATGGCTCTCGCCAACACGGCGCTTGTGCCGATGGCATTGGCCAAATGGTCGCAGTGGATCACCAAAGGCGGCGTGGATAAGGAGTGGGACGCCTACGTGGAAAATTGCAAAAAGACAGGGCTCCTGAAAAATATTGAAATTATGCAGAAATACTATGACGACTACAAAAGCAAGCTGTAAAACGCGATCCCCCGTCCGGTGCAGGCTCCCTGCATCCGGGCCGGATATACTAGCATGCAAGTACTGTTGTTACAAGGAGGTAATCTGGTCATGATATCGCGATCCGGCCCCAAATTAAAGCAGGCCGCTGCTTTGCCCAAAGCACGCAAACAAACCGTTCTGAATACGTTCAGGCGGGACTATCAGCTGTGGATCATGATTTTGCCCGCCGTTGTCGTTATTTTTATTTTCAACTACATCCCGATGTACGGCATTCAGCTGGCTTTTCGGGATTATAGCTTCACTAAGGGGCTGACCGGCGGAGAGTGGAGGGGATTGTTCTACTTCCGGCAGTTCTTTGAAAATTACATGTTCGTGGATCTGTTGAAAAATACGGTGGTCATCAGCGTGGCGACGATTGTGCTCAGCTTTCCCGCGCCGATCATTCTGGCCCTGCTCATCAATCAGGTCAGGTTGAAGCGGGCGAAGAAGACGCTCCAGACGACCGTGTATTTGCCGCATTTCATCTCGACCGTCGTCATGGTCGGATTGCTGAGCGTGCTGCTCTCGCCGAACTCGGGAATCATCGGGCACCTGCTGCAGTGGCTTGGCCTCGGGGATGTCAACCTGCTGGGGTCGACCAAGACGTTCGTTCCCGTATATGTACTATCTGAAATTTGGCAGCATGGCGGATGGAACAGCATTATCTATTTGGCCGCTTTGTCCACCGTGGATCCGCAGCTGTACGACTCCGCAAAGATGGACGGAGCAAGCCGCTGGCAGACGATCCGGTATGTCGACATCCCCGCCCTGGTGCCGACGATCATTATTTTATTCGTGCTCAGCATGGGCAGCGTCCTGGGAACGGGCTTCGAGAAAGTATTTCTGATGCAAAACCCGCTCAACTTGCCGGTTTCCGAAGTCATTGCCACCTACGTGTACAAAATCGGTATTATCAGCAGCCAGTTCAGCTATTCAGCTGCCATCGGCTTGTTTAATACCGTCATCAACTTTATCTTCCTGTTTGTCATGAACATGATCGCCAAGCGGTGCTCGGACATCAGTCTGTGGTAGAGACGGCGATCCCGAAAGGAGCATGGAGTATTGATACTTACACATCGTAATCGCAGGAGTGCGGGGGATGTTCTGTTTCAAGTCATGGTAACCGCCCTGTGCGTGCTGATTTTTCTGATCGTGGCCTATCCGCTGTACTTCGTTGTGATTGCATCCGTCAGCGATCAATCGCTGGTGTCGACCGGCCAGGTGACGCTGTATCCCAAACATATCAGCTTTTTTGGCTATCAGGAAATCTTCAAGGATGCCCGCATTTGGACGGGATACAAAAACACGATCATTTACACAGTGCTGGGTACGGCGGTAAACCTGCTGTTTACGCTGCCGGCCGCCTATGTCTTGTCGCGGAAAGAGTTCCGCGCCCGCCGTTTTATCATGTTTGCCTTCGTGGTGACTTTGTTCTTTAACGGCGGCCTGATTCCAACCTACCTGCTGATGAAGCAGCTGCATTTGACCAATTCGATGTGGGTGTTTATCATCCCGTTTTCGGTCAATGTGTACAATTTAATTATCGCACGGTCGTTCTTTGAGCACTCCATTCCGAAAGAGCTGCATGAAGCAGCTTCGATGGACGGCTGCAGCCACTTCACTTTTTTTGTAAAAATCGCGCTTCCGCTCTCCAAGGCGGTTGTGTCTGTCATCGCCCTGTATTATTTAGTCGCCCATTGGAACGATTTTTTTACCGGACTCATCTATATCCAGAGCAATTCGCTCCAGCCGCTGCAAATCGTGCTGCGGGATATCCTGCTGTCCAACCAGGTGTTTTCATCCGGAGCAGGCTCCGGCGGAGCTGCCGGAGGGTATGCGCAGCAGTATGCGGACCAGGTCAAATATGCGGTGATCATCGTATCCACACTGCCGATTCTTATCGTGTATCCGTTTATACAGAAATACTTCGAAAAAGGCGTCATGATCGGCTCGGTCAAAGGTTAGCAGAGCGGGTTCATGCCAGCATGAATGAATAAAGCCGCCGGGCAGCTGTGCCCGGCGGCTTTTGTATCATCGAATCATCATAATGATCGGACCTTTAGAATCGTTTCGATGGCAGGGATCGACGATTAAGCTCCTTCGGTCAATACCGGTAACGTAATCGTGAAGACGGATCCTTCGGCTTCCATGCTTTTGACAGTGAGCGTGCCGTTGTGGTCCTGGATGATTTTATGGCAGATGGATAGGCCGAGGCCGGTTCCTTCTTCCTTGGTCGTATAGAACGGATCGAAGATTTTCGGGAGCAGGTCTTCGGGGATCCCCTTTCCCGTATCGGACACGTCAATGGTTACCACCGAATCCGTTTGCTGCACCTGAATATGGATATGACCCGGCTGTTCCATTGCCTCGATGGCATTGCGCACCAGATTAATCAGCACTTGTACGATTTTATCCCGCTCCATTTCAACCATGACGGAATCGCTGACATTCTCCATGCTGATGCTGTGCCCTCTGGAGGTCACCTGCGACTCGGTTAAATTTCTCGCTCTTTCCACACAATGCGAGATGGGCTCGGGGCGGATGTTGCCAAGATGAGGCTTGGAAAACTGCAGAAACTCCGCCGTCAGCTCGTTCATGCGGGTGATCTCGTTGGTGATGATATCGACCCATGGCCCGATATTATACGACTGCGATTTGGACAGGTGGATGAAGCCCTTCAGCGTCGTGAGCGGATTCCGGATTTCATGAGCCATGCCCGCCGCAAGCTCGCCGACGATTTTCAGCTTTTCGCTTCGGAACATTTCTTCCTCCCGCTTCAGCCACAGCATCCTCTTTTTCTGAAACAGCCGGTCTTCGGCCAGCATGATAATATCATGCGAGGTTGTGCTTTCCCGTGGAAACCGGGCCGTGCTGTAAGTCACCTCGTAGCCTAGCTTGCCCGATTCAAGAATATCCTGGGCTTGTCCAAGCGATCCATCGGTATCCGGGATCACCATGGCGAACCGGTCCCCGGCATAACGGGAAATGGCAAAGGCGCTCGGGAAGTAAGTCCGGATGATGAGCGATATTCTCGTCAAAATTTCGTTGCCGCCGCGGATGCTTTCCTTGTTTAGGCTTTTGAAGTCCTGAAAATCCAGGAGGATCAGCACAAAAGGCGATTTTTTTGTTTCAACCAGTTCGTTGACGGCACTGACATAACCGTCGTAGTTCAAAAAACCGGTCAGCGGATCATGTGATGCGAGAAACTGGTTTCGCCTCAAGAGCCGCTTTCTTTCAATCTCGGTCGTGACGAGATAACGCATTCCAAGGACGATTAATACCAGACTAACCAAATCGTAGACCGAAACCAATAGATTATAACGGTCCCAAGGGAGGTAGCTTAGCCGGATGACGGTATACATCATGGAATAAGCAAACGCCAGCGACAGTGTATACTTCAAGTTTCTGGTATTCCGGGTCTCCATAATAATCAATATAAAGTAAATAATTTGCGTCCAATTGAGCTGGGAACTCCAATGGAAGAAGGCGAGGCTTACGGATTGAAGAAGCAAGGAACGGCTGCTGGACTCGGCGAAAAAAATCATTACCCCCGTCAGCATCGCTCCGGAGAGAAATAGCAGAAAGATGCTGTCGGCTTTGCCCAACAGAATGGAAGATAACATGATAAATGTAGTTAAGGAAGGAATCAAGACGTGTCTTGTCTGTTTTACGATCATGTTTATGCTCCTAGGGAAAAAAGTAAAATTTCAGTAAGCCCTTATCTACTGCCATTATATCGGATAGGCCATGAAAACAATGTCGAATTTCCGTGTCGCCTTGGAAATGATCATGATTTTTTTTCTCCTATGGAGAAAACCGATTTTATGGTATAAATGACCTCATAGCCCTCCGGATGAATTCGGTGTGGAAGGATGCCGGAAGGATCCGGCACTAACGAAAACCAGGGGGAGTGTCATGCGGACGTATTTTGTCATCAGCCAGATCATCTATGTGTTATGTTTTGTTCCGTGGCTGCTGATTTGGGGGATTTCGTTCATGGGATTTGACAGTGGAATCAGTGGAGCGGCCATCGCCTTGGTGTCCGTGATCGGCGTTTACCCGCTCGTCACCATTGCCTGTGCCATTATGGCCTGGGTGTTCTATAAGAAGAGGAAGAGAGCGGCGGTCATCGTGAATTCGATTCCGCTCTTGTGGGTACTGGGCATCGGCGTGCCGGTGCTCGCATTGAATCTTTCGTGAACGATTCAAAGAGCATGAACAATGCAAAGCCCGGAAGCTTCAGGATAAATCCTGAGCTGCCGGGCTTTGCGTCTTTACAGCACTTGCTATGGCTACCGACCGTCAACCGATGCTCATTCGGACAAAGCCTCATAAAAATATCCCGCAGGCTCCACTTTAAAGCTATACTTTTACCGGGATATCCACTATTGTTGACTGTGTATCAGTATAGATGACCAGAACAATCGGGGAGTGTGAAGCAGTGGAGTCTTATGATTGGGATGAGAAGATGGGGTATTTGCGCCGGAGAATGAGTCTTTATTATAATGACGACTACATCGAGTTTTTGGTCAAATCGGTTTGGAAATGGGAAACTCCGGTTCGGATCGTCGATTTCGGCTGCGGTTACGGGCAGTTGGGCTTGATGATGCTTCCGCACCTGCCGGAAGGCTCAACCTATACGGGGATCGATCAGGGAGCAAGACAGATTAGGTCGGCCAATGAGCTGTACGCTCACCTGCCCTGGAAGGCCGAGTTCATTCAGGCGGAGCTGACGGATGCTGACCTGGGCAGCACCTTTGATGTCGCCGTATCGCACGCAGTGCTTATGCATAGATCTGATCCTCTGCAGCTGCTGGCTAAGATGGCCGAAAGCGTGAAGGACGGAGGAACGGTCATTTGTTACGAGCCTCACGGCTGTGCTTCTATGTCGAGCTATTATTTTGATGATGTTTTATCTACGGAAGTCATGCCGCTTGGCCCACTTCAGAAGCTACATGAACAGGATGCTTTGCGGACCGGGAAGGACGCCAACATCGGCATGAAGCTTCCGGTTTACTTTTCGCAGCTGGGGCTGAGCCGGATCGAGAGCAGAATCAGCGATAAGGTGAACTATTACGACCCGGCACAGGATTCCGAGGAGTCGAGGGCTTTGTTCAGCAACCTGCAGTTTGAATGCCCAGGTCAGGAGGAAGACTTTATTCAAGCGCTGATTAAGCGGGGGCTAACCAAGGAGGAAGCAGAACGGCTCTATATCGCCGAGGACCTGTTATCCCAGGTCAATACGCCGTCGATTGCGTTCGCCCATGCGCCGAGCATGAAAATTACATTCGGTACGGTAGTCCGATAAGTCCGTGCAGCAAAAAAAGGAGCTGTTCCCAGGGTTCATTGACCTACCGGGACAGCTCTTTTTACGTACGACCATTTTTAACCAGACCTTATTCAACATCATAACAGAACCGAAAGAAACAGTCTATATTTTCAGCAGGGGACTGGGGTATAGTTGGTGATGCCGGCAATCCAATCATAGAAACGGGGAAACAATATGGAAAATGCATGTCATCTTTCCGAGGCGGATTTAACGCATTATACCAAGCAGGTATTCGGATCGGGTTACGCGATCTCGCAGATTACGCGGCTGAACGGAGGGGCACAGAAGGTCGTCTATCAGCTCGATTTTCTGAACGGTTTTTCCTGTATGCTGTACATTTGGGATTTATCCATGAATTACTTTCGGGAAGAAATCGAACATTCGGATCATGATATGCGCTCCTATGGAGCTGACTTGTTTGGCGAGAACAACCGCGTATTAACCCAATTGGGCATTCCCACACCCGAGCTGTATAACCTTAATCTGGAGCGCCGGGAGTATGCGTTTGATTATGCGCTTGTCGAACGTATTGGGGGCGGCAAAGCGGAAGACTATTTTGCACACCCGGATGCGGCGGAGCAGATGCGATTGTTTCGGCAGATCGGGGAGATGGTAGCCAATATGCACGATTACGCGAGAGATGTGCACGGGCGGCCCGGTCAAACCAAGCTTCCGCGGAAGTCCTGCCAGCAGGAGCTGGTGGACAATGCCCTCAGGCAGATCACGTATGCAGCCTCTTATTTGCCTGAGATTGCGGCTGCTCAAGAGGGGCTCATGTCCGTCCTTCAAGAATGTTCATCGCGAATTCGTCCAAGGACATCTTACGGACTGATTCATGGCGAGCTTGGACCTGACCACATTTTGGTGAATGCGAATCTGGAGCCGTATCTGATCGATATTGAGGGTGTAACCTATTTCGACATTGAGCATGAGCACAGCTTTCTGGAGTTTCGGTTCGGGGAGCATTACCGGTATTTCCGTCAGGACCATCTGGATCCCGACCGGATGGCCTTCTACCGCCTGCACCACCATATCTCCTTAATCGGAGGCGGTTTAAAACTGCTTCACCGCGGCTTTCCCGACCGGCCGTTTGCCCAGGGTATCGTGGATCACCATCTGAAGTGCGCCTTGAGATATGTTCATAAAACATTCCATTAACCCATTAACTGTGGAAGCCTCTATCAGAGGCTTCTTTTTTGTGAGGAGCAACCCGGCAGGCAAATTTTATGATCCCGGGAGTGCCGCGAAACTGAATCAAGGTATACACAGGAGGATAACCTATCCTTGCAGACATCGTTAAATAAAGGAGGTACAGGTCATACATGAAGGATTTTCCGCTTGCACCCCATGAATCGATCGATCTTCATGAAGTGCTGAATTTCAAAACGCTCTGCGTCGCCAAATCGAAGCTGATGCAGGGGATGGTTTTTGACAAAGAACTGAAGGCGCTGATGCAAAAGGACGTTGAACAGTCCACGCAGGCCATCAACGAGCTGAAGGCGGTTTATGAACGAGCTCCGTTTCAGGCTCCGGTTCCGGAAAGCAAGCCTGCCCCCATTCTAAATTGAAGGTGATACTCTGATGAACAACGATTATTTAGATCCGATCAATTCGCTCAACATGCCGGAGATGGCCGATATGACTTTTGCTATGGACTTTTTGATCCGGGCGAAGGAAGGGGTTCGTAATACCGCAGTTGCCCTGACCGAAACCGTATCTACAGAAGCGAGGGAACTGCTGAAAAAGCAGCTGAAGCAGGGGATTGCCCTCCATCAGGAAATCACCGAGCTGATGATCCGTAAGAAATGGTTTCACCCGTATGAGCTGCACGAGCAGTACCAGCTGGACCAGCTGTCGGCCAAAAACACAGCCATGATTGCCGGGATGAACCTGTTCCCCGCAGATACTTCGCGCAAAGGGATGTTCGACCGGACGCCCGATGAGCAGACGGAGGAAAGCCGAGCATGATGAAAGCCGTTACGTACCAAGGGGTTAAAAATGTCGTCGTCAAGGACGTCCCCGATCCGAAAATTCAAAAACCGGATGACATGATCGTCAAGCTGACCAGCACCGCTATTTGCGGCTCCGACCTGCATCTGATCCACGGCATGATTCCCAATCTGCAGGAGGATTACGTCATCGGTCATGAACCGATGGGGATTGTGGAGGAAGTGGGGCCCGAAGTCACCAAGCTGAAGAAAGGCGACCGGGTCATTATCCCGTTTACGATTGCCTGCGGCGAATGTTTTTACTGTAAAAATCATCTGGAGAGCCAGTGCGACAATTCGAACGACAACGGGGACATGGGTGCGTATTTCGGCTACTCGGGAACGACCGGCGGTTATCCGGGCGGGCAGGCCGAGTATTTGCGGGTTCCATTCGCCAATTTCACGCACTTCAAAATTCCGGAAAACAGCGAGCGGCCGGATGAGAGCCTTGCTCTAATCGCCGATGTGATGCCCACCGCCTATTGGAGCGTAGACAATGCCGGTGTCAAGCAGGGGGATACCGTAGTCGTGCTAGGCTGCGGACCGGTTGGACTGCTGGCGCAAAAGTTCTGCTGGCTCAAAGGGGCGAAGCGGGTCATCGCCGTCGACTATGTGGATTACCGGCTGCAGCACGCCAAAAAGAACAATCATGTTGAGACCGTCAATTTCGAGCAGCACGACAATGTTGGTGCATACCTGAAGGAAATCACCAAGGGCGGAGCCGACGTGGTCATTGACGCGGTGGGCATGGACGGGAAGATGAGCGACCTCGAGTTTCTGGCGAGCGGCCTAAAGCTGCAAGGAGGCACCATGAGCGCCTTGGTCATCGCCTCCCAGGCCGTTCGCAAGGGCGGAACGATTCAAATTACTGGCGTGTACGGCGGCCGTTACAACGGATTCCCGCTAGGAGACATCATGGAGCGCAATGTGAACATCCGCTCCGGACAAGCTCCGGTCATTCACTATATGCCTTATATGTATGAATTGGTGGGCTCCGGCAAAGTCGACGTGGCCGACATCATTACGCATGTCATCCCGCTCAGCGAAGCCAAACGCGGTTACGAAATGTTCGATACGAAGACGGACAACTGCATCAAGGTTATTTTAAAGCCGTAAGGTACTTGACAACACAAGGGAGTGAATTTCTTGATAAATCCAACGTATGCCATGCATGAATTGTTGGAGGCGCATGAAATTGCCGCCTTCAAGACGGTCTGCATGACGAAGTCCAAAACGATGCAGGCGCTGGCCACAGATCCTGAGCTCAAGCTCATTCTCCAGCAGGATGCCGCGATGTCATCCGATCAGCTGGCCGAGCTTGCAGCCGTTCTGAACAAAGGAAAGGAGACGCTGCAATGAATCCCGTACTGGAATACATGACCGGCATGAACAAATTGACCGACGATGTGATTGCCATGGACTTTCTGGTCACAGCCAAGAGCGGCGTCCGGAATTTGGCGATGGCCGTAACGGAATGCGTCACTCCGGAAATCAAAGGAATCCTGGAGCGGCAATTGGAACAGGCGATCGATACGCATGAGAAGATTACCAAATACGCGATCGCCAAGGGGCTGTACCATCCTTTCAGCGTTCAGGAGCAGTTGCGTGTCGATCTGCAGCAGATTCGGACCGCGCAGAGCATTCCTTTTCCCACACCGTAACAGCTTGATTTGTATCAGGCATCTTATCGGTAACTGCATAAGCATTAGACAGACAGCCGGCTGTGTCGTACAGCCGGTTTTGCTATCATGATTTATCCCTGCCGGATCGGCTGACTTCAACTCATGAATGATCCCCCTTCCGGGAATGTTAGCCATATCGACATTTGGCAGAAAGAAGGCAGGAAATCACTATGGAACTGTTACTGATGGTCATCGTTCTTCTAATTCTGATCGGCATATCGAACGTTATCAATCATTTTATCCCGGCGGTCCCGGTGCCTCTGATCCAGATTGCGCTGGGCGTCGCGGTCACGTACATTCCCGGCGTACATCATGTACCGCTAAATCCGGAACTGTTCTTGCTGCTCTTCATCGCGCCTCTGCTCTTTAATGATGGAAAAATGACACCCCGCGACGAGCTGTGGCAGCTGCGGTCGTTCATTCTGCTGCTGGCGCTCGGCCTCGTGTTTGCCACCGTGCTGATTGCAGGGCCGTTCATTCACTGGCTCATTCCGGCCATCCCGCTGTCGGCGGCTTTTGCGCTGGCGGCCATTCTGTCGCCGACCGATGCGGTGGCCGTCGGCTCGCTGTCCGGCCGGGTGAAGCTCCCGGGCCGCATCATGCGCCTGCTCGAAGGTGAGGCGTTGATGAACGACGCTTCGGGCCTCGTTGCTTTTAATTTTGCCATTGCCGCAACCGTCACCGGCCATTTCTCCCTGCCGCGGGCGATTGGCAGCTTTATCGTGATCGCGGTCGGCGGGATTGTGGTCGGAGCGCTGCTCGGCTTCCTGGCGATTTGGCTCCGCATGCTGCTGCGCAGGCTTGGGATGGAAGATGTCACATTACATGTGCTGATTATTATTTTGACACCGTTTCTGATCTATTGGATTGCTGAAGAATTTCACGTATCCGGTATTTTGGCCGTCGTTGCTGCCGGTGTAACCCATGCGATCGAACGGGACCGGATGAAGGCGGGATCGGCGCGCCTGCGCATCGTTTCCGACAGCACGTGGTCGGTCATCCTATTCTCTTTGAACGGTCTCGTGTTTCTGCTGCTTGGACTTGAAATTCCCGGGGTGATCCGGACTGTATGGCAGGACAAGGCATACAATAACGGCCAATCCATTGCCTATATCGTTCTGATTACGCTGGTATTAATGGTCCTTCGCTTTGTATGGGTATGGGCATCGAACCGCCAATTCCGTTCCGCCGTGCTGACAGCGTTGTCCGGTGTCCGGGGAGCCCTGACGCTGTCGGCAGCCTTCTCCATTCCGTTGACACTGGCCGACAACAGTCCTTTCCCCGAACGGGACTTGATCCTCTTTATCTGTTCAGGCGTCATTCTGCTGACCCTGATCAGTGCCAGCGTGTTACTGCCCATCCTGACCCGCGGTCCCCAGGTGGATCCCGCTCTCGCCGAGGATGCCGAGAGACAAGCGCGAATCCGTGTCATTGAGGCGGGTCTCCGAACGGTCAAAGAGGAGAAAAACGATGAAAACCGGCAGCAGGCTATCGAGCTGATCGCTGCGTATTCCCGCAGGCTGCAGATGTGCAGATTCAGAGATCGTGCGGAAATGAACAGATTATGGAAAGAGGCTGTGGAAATCCGGCTGGAGGCGCTCGAGGCGGAGAAGGAAACCGCGGACCGATGGCTGCAGGAAGAGCGGATTTCGCCAAAACTTGCGGATCGGTTCAAGGCCACGGTATCGCGGGTCGAGCTGCTGCTGTCCACCCGTTTCAAGGTGAAGAAGCTGATGATCGTTGGATGGTCGGCCATCACCCGGCTGTTCCAAGGCAGCAAACACAAAAAAGCCCGCATGACACCAGACCACCCGAAGTGGAATGCTTATAAGGCGCTGAAGCTGGAAGCGATCCGTGCTGCGATAGAGCGGGTTAAGGGGCTCGAGACATCGGGCAACCGGGATACCATCGCCATGATTATTGCCGATTACCGCGGGCTGGAGCTGCATCTGACACAGGAACCTGCACATGAGGAGCGGGCTGAAGAGATGGATGCGGTCCGCCGGGAGCTTGAGCTCAAGGCCATCCAGTCGGAGCGGAATGAAATTCAAAGGTTGTTCGAAGCGGGTGAGATCAGCCGGGCGCTGGCCAACAATTTAAGGCTGGACGTCAATTATCATGAGGCGCATCTGTTTGAATCGCAAACCGTGCATGAGGAGGAAGGGGAGCACGCTTAGAAAGCTGCTTTGCCTTCCCTGCTGAGAATGGTAAAATAAGCTCATTCCGGTTGGGGAGGGAAAAGTATGGAAGCTTTCGTTAACGGGATCAAGCTCCATTATGTCGATGAAGGAACCGGCTTCCCGCTGATTGTATTGCATGGGCTTGGCCTGGACGTTCACTCGATGGAACCCGTCATTCACTCGTTCAGCACTGATTTTCGCGTCATTGCCATCGATGCCAGAGGGCATGGCCTGTCGGATAAGCCGGCAGAGTACAGTCTCTCGGATCATGTTCGGGATGTCATCGCGGTGATGGATTTCCTCAAGCTGGACAAGGTACACCTGGTGGGTGGATCGATGGGAAGCTATATCGCGCAAGGAGTCGCCATCGCCGCTCCGGAGCGGGTGGAGAAGCTGGTGCTTGTCACGCCCAAGTCCAACGGCAGGACCTCATCGATGGCCCGTTTATTCAGTGAGCATGCCGAGGAACTGGAAGGTATGGATACCCCGGCAAAGGTGCAGCATTTAAGCCGGTACATGTTTCACAATCTCTCATTGGTCGGAGCGTGGATGCAGCATGTTCAAGAGGGTGGAACAAGCTTGACGGAGGAGCAGAACGCCGCTTCCAACCGGGCGCTTGAAGGGTTTGATTTCCGTCCCGATTATGGCCGGATTACGGCGGAGACGCTGATCATCAGCGGGAAATACGACGGTCTGAATCCGCCGGAGTGGGGCAGGGAAATCGCGGATGCCATTAAGGGAGCACGGTTCGTGGAATTCCTTCATTCCGGGCATGCGCCGCATGTGGAGGAGCCGGAGCGGTTTGACGAAACGGTAAGAAGCTTCCTGCTTGCGCCTCCGGAACAAAGCTGAAGACTGCACCGACCAAGCAGCAAGGGGAGCGGGGATAAAAGTCATGTTACATAAATTCGGATTTTCACAATATGAGAGCAAGGTGTACGAGGCGTTGGCGTCGGCGGAGCAGCCGATGGACGCCACGATGATCGTGAAGCATTCCGGCGTGCCCAAGGCGAAGATATATGAAGTGATCTCCCGGATGGTGGAGAAGGGGATGGTGCTGGAATCCGTTTCGGAAAAAAAGAAGCTGTATACCGCATTGCCTCTTCCGCTCGTGATCGAAAAATTAACGTCAGAGTTTCAGTCGGACATTCAGGAGCTGGAGCAGCATAAGGTTCAGAAGGCGGTCATCGACGACCATGTCTGGAGCTTGAAGGCAGACTCATCGATCACATCCCAGTTAAAGCAGATGATGGAGAATGCAGAGCGCTCGATCCGGTTTTCGGCATGGGAGGACGATTTCCACAAGTATCTGCCTATCCTGCTGGACAAGCAGCAAAATGGCGTCAAAGTGGAAGGTGTCGTGATTGGCGATACGCCTGATGGCCTGCCCCAGATCGTCCCGATGAAGCCTAGCGAGCAGCATGTCATGCTGGAGCGGTTCAGGCTGCTGATCGTAGACGACCGCGAGGTCGTATTCGCCGGCGTAGAGAATGATTCGTGGCAGGCGATCAAGACCCAGTCACAGCCGTTTGTGCGCGTGTTTACGGACTATTTCCATCACGATTTGCTCCTGGCGAAAATAACGGGCAAATACAATGATATTCTGCTGAACGACGAGGAGATTATGACGGAATTGCTTCAGTTGAAATATTAAGCGCGTCACGTGAAAAACGGGTGGACCCGGATCCATCCGTTTTTTGTATGCAAAAAATAGGGGTTGATCCTCATTTTGAATTAGGTTACCATTGCAGTAGTAACCACAAGAAAACATGGAACCGAGAGATCTTTACAGAGGGGAGTTACATGCTGCATGAATTTTAAAATTTACATTTTAGCGATCGCCTGCTTCGTGACCGGAATGGTGGAACTGATCGTCGGGGGGATGCTGGATCTCGTTTCATCGGACCTTCATATTTCAGTGAGCACAGCCGGGCAGTTGATCACTTTGTATTCCGTGGTATTTGCCGTATCGGGGCCTGTGCTGCTGGCGGCAGCTTCGAGGATCGAACGTAAACTGCTGTACCAATGCGCCTTGTTGGTCTTCATTGCCGGCAATGTGCTTTCGGTCGTCAGCCCGAATTTCACGATGATGGTGATCGCGAGAATTTTGTCGGCGGCGAGCGCCGCGCTCATCACCGTGCTGTCTATAACGATGGCTTCCCAGATGGCGGAACCGGCGTACAGAGCCCGGGCAATCGGCGTTATCTTTATGGGAGTCAGCGGCTCCCTCGTACTGGGCGTACCTGTGGGCATGATGCTGGGCAACGCTTTTGGATGGCGTGCTCCGTTTGTCATGATCTCCATTCTGGCCGTTATATCGTTCATCGCTGTGCAAATTTTTATTACCAAAACGCCTCCCAGTGAGACCGTGCCGCTGCGCAAGCAGCTGGCATCCTTGAAAAACGGCAAAATCATTTTTGGCCAGCTGATTACGATTTTGATGCTGACCGGTCACCTGACCTTATATGCTTATCTGACGCCGTTTCTGCAGGAGACGCTGCACCTGAGTCCTTCCATGCTCAGCCTGTTTTATTTTATTTTTGGCATCGCGGCTGTTCTTGGCGGCGGGGCAGGTGGCTGGGTCACCGACCGGTTTGGGCCTGAGAAAAGCATTCTGACCATTGTCAGCGTGTTTGCCGTGGCCATGCTGCTGATGCCGGTATCTACGGTTTCGGTGTATGTCTGCCTGATCGTGATGATCGTCTGGAGCATGCTCAGCTGGTCGATCTCTCCTTCGTTGCAGAGCTATCTGATCAAAGCGGCACCGGAATCGCCGGACATCCAGCAGAGCTTGAACAGTTCGGCTTCCCATATCGGTATTGCTCTGGGGTCGGCGATTGGAGGCATGGTGATCGAAGGATCGTCGGTGTATTACAATGCCTGGGTTGGCGTTATTTTCGTCCTGCTCGCATTGGGATCCGCGGTGCTGTCGATTACTTGGAAAAAGCGCCGGACCCAGTCCCGTGCGGCTGCGGGCGTCCAGGAAACATCATGATGGAGGTGAATTCCGCAGTGACGGCACAGCGGAATGTCAATGGAACAACAGTGGAATATGGAGCCCGCCAAATGCATGGCGTTGACCGTTCAGTTGATGCAGGGTCGGATCTGCCCTGTGACCGGCGGTGATGAAGAAGCAGACGGCTTTTACCAAGAGTTGGGGCGGTTTGCCCAAGACCCCGTCATTCACGAGCTGCTTGAGAGCGGAAGCTTTGAATTGGTTGATGTGGGAGATGCCGATATATTTGCTTACAAACGAAGCATGGATCAGCATCGGCTGCTGATCGTAGCGAATATGAACAAGGAGGAGGCGGCATTCCGGGGTGACGGAATAACAGGCGGACAGAAAATGGTATCCGTCTATCCGGATACCGTTCCATCCGAAGCGATGCGGCTGCGGCCGTATGAGGCGTTTGCGGTATTGATCAACGGATGAAGGAGGGGAACAATCCCTCCTTTTTTTGTGCACTGCTGGAGTGTTTTAGTATAAGGGGGTATCTTAATCGGTGCCTAGTTGGAGTTGGATTGTTCAAGGTGGCCGCCCATCGCTTTTTTATAAGAACTGCCCCATTCCCTGATCTGCAGAATGACCGGTTTGATCGTCTGGCCGAACTCGGTCAGCGAATATTCCACCCTTGGGGGGACCTCAGGATAAACCACTCTTTGGACGATTCCGCAGTCCTCCAGCTCCCTAAGCTGAAGTGTGAGCATGCGCTGCGTAATACCTGGAATGATCTGACGCAGCTCGTTAAAGCGTTTGGTGCCGTCCAGAAGGGTGTACAGGATCATTCCCTTCCACTTGCCCCCAATGATATTCAAGGCGACTTCAACGGAGCAGCCCTGGAGATATTCGGCGCGGAGTACGCCATAATCCGGATTTTTCTTCAACCCGATCCCTCCTCATAAGTTACAAGAAGTATACTGTACCACAAAAATGTGCGTACTTACTTCTCTCCATTTTAGCACATATAATCAGATCAGCAGCTGCATACATGGACTAAAGGAGAGAAAAGGATATGGAAAATCATGCTTTAACAGGCCGGCAAGCTTCACCTTCTGTAGCGGGATACCGCTGGTGGTCCTTGACCGTCATCCTGCTTGCGACCTTTATGGCAATTCTTGACGTATTTGTTGTGAATGTTTCGATACCCGATATTAAAAAAGGCCTTTCGTCAACCGACGGGCAGGTAGAATGGGTGGTGACTTCTTATACGATCGCTTATGCCGTTTTATTGGTGACCGGCGGGCGGTTGGGCGATTATTGGGGAAGAAAACGGATGTTTCTCTGGGGAATGTCAGGTTTCACCGTTGCGTCCGCTCTTTGCGGCATGGCCCCAAGTGCTGAGCTGCTGATTGCCGCGCGGGTACTTCAGGGCATGTCGGCGGCCATGATGATTCCGCAGGTTCTATCGACCATTCAGGTGCATTTCACCGGAAGTGAGCGGGGGATTGCGCTGGGTATATACGGCGGGGTGATCGGTCTGGCATCCGTTGCCGGGCAAGTGATAGGCGGTTTTGTGCTGGAATGGAACATTGCAGGATTGGGATGGCGGAACGTATTTTTTATTAATATTCCATTCGGAATCATCTCAATCGTCGGATCCATGATCGTACTAAAAGAATCACGCTCGGATTCGCCCGTCGTCAAATTGGACATCATCGGTCTTTCGTCCATCACAGCGGGGCTGCTGCTCCTGATATACCCGCTGATCAGCGGAAGGGAGTCGGGATGGCCCTGGTGGACCTATGCATCCTTGGCACTGGCAGCACTTGTCATCTCGCTCGGTCTGACCTATGAACGCCATGTGAAAAAGAAAGGAAGGGTGCCTTTCATTCAGCTGTCTCTTTTTCAATACCCCGCTTTTACAAGAGGTCTGCTTGTGACATTAGCCTATTATTCCGGCAATGCCGGCTTATACTTTGTTCTCGTCCTGTTTCTTCAGCAGGGACTGGGACTATCGCCGCTTGCATCAGGCTTAACTTTTCTGCCGCTCGGAATCGGGTTCGCCGCAACATCCATGCTTGCCCAAAAGCTGGTCAAGGTTTTTTCCGAAAAAGTCGTATATTGGGGAGCGATCCTGATGCTGGTCAGCGATCTTGCGCTGATCGGTCTATTATATGAATCGGGAGAACATTTAAGCAAAACGCTGCTGTATCTGCTTATGCTCCTTGTGGGAGCTGGCCAGGGAGTCATTGCTCCCCCGCTGCTGCAGACGATACTTTTCAGGATCCGCCAGCAAGATTCAGGGGCTGCCTCGGGGATCCTGACAACGATGACCCAAATCTCTCAGGCATTAGGGATAGCGATATTAGGCGGTGTGTTTTATACTCTGGCGGATCACCACGGGTACGTTACTGCGTTCAGAGACGCGTTGTGGGTCCTACTTGCCTTAGGCACGGCTGTGCTGATTGGTTTAATGAATTTGATTCGCCTCCATAAATGAGAGCTAGGACTGACATTTTAGAAGCTCCAAGGAAGGGCATATGGAACTTCATCGGAGGGACATGCAGAATTCTAGACCTCAGAGATAAGCCTTCCGATGAAGACGATATACAATAGGCAAAAGATCAGCATCATATTTAGCAGTATGGTGCCCAATGAGGGAATTATTTGCTTTCGGTTCCCTCCAGGGTAAAGTCCGGATATGCCCCAAAGAAAAGACAGGGTGGCGGCTATGATCAGAAGACCGAAAGGGTCCATCCGAAGCAGTTGTCCAATTCTGAATGTGAGGTTAGGGGTTGTCATGAGGAGGATAAACGCAGTCCAGCAGACAAAGGCAGCCCCCAATGATAAAACACCGCTTCTTCTCATCTTTCTCGCTCCTGTGGGTTACTTTATACCAAGTATACCCAAAGATTGGTCACTGTCACGAAAAAAACACTTGATAATGAGATTCATTATCACTTATGATACTTAAAGAGAAATCTTTCACGTAAAACCGGATGGACCATGGATGTACATATAGGTTTTCGTACAAATAATGAGACTCTAGCCTAGATAGAATGAACTAAAGTTTTGCATTTCTTAGTTCATTCTATATAGATGAACCAGTGGAGGGGACATACCATCATGAAACTCAAACTTAAAGGATCACTGCTGCTCGCGCTGCTGATGAGCTTTACCGTATTGGCCAGCGCCTGCGGCGATAAAGCCGGCAATTCAAACACAATGGACTCGGGGGCAGCGGCAGGAGGTAACAGCACCGCGGATACCGAGCAGGAACGCGTGCTGACGGACGCGCTTGGTCATGAAGTGAAAGTGCCAGCGAATCCGAAGCGGATCATCGCATCCTATTTGGAAGATCATCTGCTGACGCTTGGCGTCAAACCGGTTGCCCAGTGGTCGACTGGCAAAGGTTCCGTGCAGTATTACCTGCAGGATCAGCTGAACGGCATTCCGGAAATCTCTTACGACCTTCCCTATGAAGCCGTCATGAGCTTTACGCCGGATCTGATCATTCTGAGCAGTGCGGACATGGCGACGGATGACAAATACGAGCAGTACTCCAAGATCGCACCGACCTACGTGGTAGGTAAAGAGAAGAGCAACAATTGGCGCGAAGAACTGAAGGCGGTCGGGGAAGTGCTTGGTAAGAGCAAAGAAGCGGAGGAGGCCGTTCAAGCTTATGATAAAAAAGCTGCGGAAGCCAAGGAGCAGCTTCAGAAGGCCATCGGCACGCACACGGCAGCGGCACTTTGGGTGACGGGCAAAGACATTTACGTGTCAAGCGACCACTTGTCCAGCGGCTCGGTGCTGTATGATGATTTGGGACTCGCGAAGCCTAAATTGGTAGAAGAACTGTCCAAAACCGGCACGGCGAGCTGGAACCAGGTTTCGCTGGAAAAATTCGCGCAAATGGACGCCGATTATCTGTTCATCGTCAACAGCCGCGGCGTATCAAAGGATGAGCTGCTGAAGGATCCGGTATGGGCCAACATCCCGGCCGTCAAGGAAGGCCATGTGTACGAGTTTGACGATCATTCCAGCTGGCTGTACTCGGGAACGATCGCCAATACGCAAATCATCGATGACGTGTTGTCCAACGTCGTCAAATAAATCAATGAAAACTTGTAACGCTCTACATTAGAAACTAAGGTTTTGAAGCCTCGGTTCCGGCACCTTCTGTCGGATTCGGGGCTTTTTTCTGTCTTCACCACTGGATGCCACCTGAAATTCAGAAACCTTAACTAAAATTTGAAGACTATTTTTCATAGGAACAGCCGCCTATAATTAGTACCTGAAAGGGCTTACATAAGAGATTTCAGAAACGGGGTGCTTTCCTGAACATGAACGCAAGGGCCGGTATCGAAGCCGAGTGGGAACCTGCCGCCGAGAAGGCGAAAGAGAGGAAGCTGTGGCGGAAAATTGTGGGCCAGCGCTATCTGCAGATTATGGCTCTGCTGGGCGTCGCCTGGATGATTGTTTTCAATTATATCCCGATGTACGGGGTCATCATTGCTTTTAAAGAGTTCGACATTATTCATTCGATCTCTTCGGCTCCGTGGGTCGGATTGGATCATTTTAAGGAATTCCTGGAGGACGACAGTCTCGGATACGTGATCAAAAATACGCTCGGGATGAGCCTCCTGAAGCTGGTGATCGGGTTTCCGCTGCCCATCCTGTTCGCACTCCTGCTGAACGAAATCCGTTCGATCGTGTTCAAAAAGTGGATTCAGACGATTTCCTACCTGCCTCACTTTTTGTCCTGGGTCATTCTGGGCGGCATCCTCGCCACCTGGCTGGCGGATGTGGGCATCGTCAATAAGGTGCTGATGGCGCTTCACCTGATCGATCAGCCGATTACATACCTGGCCGAGCCCAAATACTTCTGGTCCATCGTCGTCACTTCAGACATCTGGAAGGAGATCGGCTGGTCGGCGATCATTTACCTGGCGGCGATTTCGAGCGTATCTCCGGAGCTGTACGAGGCGGCTACGATCGATGGGGCGGGCCGGATGCAAAAAATGTGGAACATTACGCTTCCTTCGATCAAAGGCACGATTTCCATTTTGTTCATTCTGGCCGTCAGCGGCATCCTGAACTCCAACTTCGACCAGATTCTCGTGCTGCGCAACTCGCTGAACGAAACGTCAAGCAACGTCATAGACGTCTACGTATACAACGTTGGTCTGGCAGAGAGCCGGTACTCCTACGCGGCTGCGGTCGGACTGATCAAAAACGTGATCGCTCTCGCGCTGCTGCTTGGAGCCAACAGCATTACGAAACGGCTGAACAATACTTCCTTATTCTGATGGACGGCGGTGACTCTTCGTGTATTCATTCAAACGCCAAAGCGCTTCGAGCGCGATCTTTGAAATATTCAACTCCGTGCTGATGCTGATCGTCTGCTTCGTCACGCTGTATCCGATCTGGTACGTCATCGTGAACGCATTTAATGATGGGGCGGACGCGATGCGGGGCGGCATTTACTGGTGGCCGCGGCAGTTCAGCCTGGACAGCTTCCAGGCCGTATTCCGCAGCGAGGGCATCATGACCGCCATGGGGGTCACGGTGGCCAAGACGCTGATCGGTACCCCAGTTCACGTGTTTTTTACCGCGATGGTGGCGTATGCCTTTTCCAGAAGGGAGCTTGTGGGACGCAAGCTGTATATGTTCATCGGCACGGTGACGATGTTCTTCGGCGGGGGCCTCATTCCGTATTACCTGCTGATCCGGGATTTGCATCTGCTGGACAATTTTCTGGTATATATCCTACCTGCTGCATTCAGCTTCTTCGATCTGATCATCTTCCTGTCGTTTTTCCGGGAGATTCCTCCGGGACTGGAAGAAGCGGCGAAGATCGACGGGGCGAACGATTTTAAAATTTTCTACAAAGTCATCATTCCGGTATCCATGCCGGTGGTGGCGACAATCGCCCTCTTTCACGGGGTGTACCAATGGAACGATTACTTTACCGGGATGATCTTCATTAATGATACGAACCTGCAGCCGATCCAGACGTATTTGTACCGCGTCGTTGCGCAGTCAAGCTCCAACCAGATGCTGGCATCCATGCCAAGCGGCATGGCGGTGTCGGTGACGAGCCAATCGCTGAAGCTGGCTACCATGGTCGTTACCACAGCGCCGATCGTCTTCGTGTACCCGTTCCTGCAAAAGTATTTTGTAAAAGGCTTCATGATCGGATCGATCAAGGAGTAACCGGGAATCCGGGTTTATCCATGGTTATCAGTCCCGCCTGGCGGGAGTGTTAATAGATTAACGAAAGAAAAGGGGTTAGAATCCATGAGCAAATCGCGCAGACTCATGACTTCCATGATCGCTCTGACCGTCGTGTTCACGATGGCGCTGTCCCTTGCGGGCTGCTCCGGCGGCAAGAGCGAGACCAACGGCGGAAGCACCGCCGCGACAAGCGGAAGCACGGATGCGAAGAACACGTCGTCCACGGGCGGCGGGGAAGCCAAACCGAATCCGGATGAGCCGGGCTGGAAGTCGGACAACGCACCAATCACGTTTGATTGGTACATGAACTTTTCGTGGTTCAATAAAAAATGGGGCGGCGACGCGACTGCCGAATATGTCACCAAGAAGACGGGCGTCAGCATCAACTTTATCGTTCCGGCGGGTAATGAGAACGAGAAGCTGAACACCATGATCGCCTCCGGCAAGCTTCCGGATTTCATCACGCTTGGATGGAGCGAGGAAGCCGTCAAGAAGATGATCGAGGGCAAGCTCGTGCTTCCGCTGAACGAGTTGGCCGATCAATACGATCCTTACTTCTTCAAAGTAGCCGACCCTGCTAAACTGGGATGGTACACGCAGCCGGACGGCAACATCTACGGTTATCCGAACGCATCGTCCTCTCCTGAAGATTACAAAAAGTACGGCTCGAACTTCACGTCTAACCAAACGTTCGAGGTTCGCAAGGACATGTATGAAGCCATCGGCAGCCCGGATATGAGCACGCCGGAAGGGTTCCTGAACGCGCTCAAGCTGGCGAAGGAAAAGTTCCCGGAAGTGAACGGCCAGCCGCTCATTCCGCTTGGGCTGCATGAATTCAGCGAGACCGGCAACTATTCGCTCGAAGGCTATCTCCAGAACTTCCTGGCGATCCCGCAGCAGAAAGACGGCAAGCTGTACGACCGACGCCTGGATCCCGAATACATCTCATGGCTGAAGACGTTCCGCAAAGCTAACGAAATGGGACTGCTCTCGAAGGACATCTTCATCGACAAGCGTCCGCAAATGGAAGAAAAAATCGCGCAGGGCCGCTACTTCGCGATGCTGTACCAGCGCTCCGACTTTGATGCGCAGAACATGTCGCTGTACCAGAAGGACCCGAATTCTGCGTACATCGCGATCAACGGTCCGGCCAACTCCAAGAAGGAACCGCCTACGTTGTCCGGTCCTGGCATCTCCGGATGGACGCTGACCCTGATCTCCAAGGACGTGAAGGACAAGAAGCGGGCGATCGAGTTCCTGACCTACCTGATCAGCGAGGAAGGCAACAAGGACATGTTCCTCGGCGAAAAAGGCGTCACCTACGACAACATCGACGGCAAAGACCAGTTCCTTCCGGATGTCGTGAAGCTGCTGAACACGGACCGCACCGCGTTTGACCAGAAATACGGCGCGTCCTACACCTACTGGATGCTGATGGATACGAACATGAACCTGCAGTGGGCACCGCCGGGCGTCGATCCGCAGAAACAGATGGCGGACTGGACGAAGGGCAAATCGATCAGCATGTCCGAATTCGACAATCTGGATCCGCCGAGTACATCCGAAGAGGGGGTTGCCGGCAGCAAAAACGCACGGAATTGGGGCAAACTGCTGCCGAAACTGCTGCTGGCCAAATCGGATGCCGACTTCGACAACATGTGGAACAGCTACATCGAAGACCGCAACAAGAACAAACAGGACAAAATTGACGCATACCGTCAAAAGGCATACGAAGAAAACGTCAAAAAACTGGAAGCGCTCAACAAATAAGCGCCTTCTGACACAAGCCTGGAATCCGCGATTTTTTGCTCGCGGATTTTCAGGCTTATTACCATAAATGGGCTGGGTGGTGCTTGCGGCTATGATCAAACTTGCCCGGAATCGAATGGCCAGGCTGTCGACCGCCATCGGCCGGATGCCGATTCAATTGAAGCTGATCCTATCGTTTATCTGTATTATTTTGATCCCGATCACCCTGGTTTCCTGGTATTTATTCAACGGGGTATACCTGAATACGATCAAAGATTTGACCAAGAAAAACCAATATATTCTGGAGATCGAGAAAACGAACGTGGCCAACAACATGCAGGTGATGGAACGGACGGCCCAGCTGGCCATCTCCAACAGCGAGATCAATGAGTATCTGCAGAGCCGGGAGGAGCTGGATACGGCCGATTTGATCGATTTTAAGATGAAGACGTTCTCCAGCTTTCAGTACTATCTGTTTAACAATCCGAACATCGCCAACATCCGGCTGTATTCGGAAAACCCGAACGTGAGAGAGTTTTGGCCGGTTATTTTCAAAGAATCCCGAATCAAGAACAAGCCTTGGTACCAGACGGTTCTTCGGCGCAACGGACTGGTCTGGTGGGAGATCAGCGCGACGAATAAGGACGTGATCAAGAACAGCACGGTGGCCAGCGACCAGGTCGGCGATTTTGTCACGCTGCTGCGCGAGATCAAATATCCGAACGATAAGCATAACGGGATCCTGGAGGTGACGATGGAGCTGAACAACTTTTTTATGAAAACATTCAGCAGCGTACAGGATACGAGCTCGCAAATGATCGTGGTGAACCGGGAGGGCAAGGCGTTTACCAACCCGTCACTGAGCCTGATGCAAACGCTGCCCGTCGAAACGATCATGGCCGAGTTCGCCAAGCACGGCAAGAAGACCGACCACGAGTTTACCTTTACCTATAACGGGACGCCATATTTGTGCATTCCGAGTAATATGGAGCCGCTGGACAGCTATCTGTTCAACGTCGTTTCGCTAAAAAGCGCTTTGTCGGACGTCAGCAAACGGCGGAATACGATTATCATTGCCACGATTATTCTGATCGCTCTGCTGTCGGCCACGTCCTATATCCTGCATTCCTTGATTTTGAAAAAGCTGAACATTTTGCGCGATTCGATGAAAAAAGTACGCAAAGGCGACTTTAATTTCGAAATTGACATCACGAGCATGGATGAGATCGGAGAATTAGCGCATCATTTCCGTCAGATGCTCAAACGGATGAATGAGCTGATCGTCGAGGCGGTGAACCGCCAGGCGGCAACCAAGGAAGCGGAGCTGAAGTCGCTCAAAAACCAGATTGACTCCCATTTTCTGTACAATACTCTCGAAAACTTAAAGATGCTTGCCGAAATTGAGGGCCAATACACGATATCTGATGCGCTTACCTCACTCGGACGTATGATGCGCTACAACCTGCAGTGGACCAGCAACCATGTGCGTCTGAGGGATGAACTGGAGCATATCCAAAACTACATCGCCATCATGAACATACGCTACGACAACAATCTGGTGCTGAACATCAACGTTCCTCCGGTCCATATGGAACAGGAAGTGCTGAAGATGTCGCTCCAGCCCATCGTCGAAAACGCCGTTAAGCATGGGATGGGTTCCCGTTCCGAGGGCGAAAAGCTGGAAATCGCTATACATGCTTATGTATCTGGGGACAGCATCATTATCGAGGTTTGTGACAATGGCGACGGGATTCCCGAATCCAAACTGAAGAAGATCAACCTGATGATCCGGCTGGAAGACGCGGATTATCAGCAAATGCGGAAGGAGCTGAACGACGGGGAAAGCAGCGGCATCGGATTGCGAAATGTCGATCAGCGTATCGTCATGTTTTACGGGAAGTCGCACGGAATCCGGGTGGAGAGCGCCGAAGGAAGTTTTACGCGAGTCACGATGACGCTGCCTTATCTAATTCTAGCGGGAGGTGTGCCTGCCCATGTGCAATCTGCTAATCGTTGATGATGAGAAAAATATCCGGGATGGCCTGAAAGCGATGATTCGCCGCGAGTTCGGCGACGACTACGCACTGTACTTTGCCGCGAATGGGGAGCAGGCGCTTCAAGTCATGGACGAGACGGAAATGGACTTGGTCATTACCGACATCCGTATGCCGGTGATGGACGGAATTGAGCTTATTAACCGTATACAGGATCAGGAGGCGCGGCCGGATCTGGTTATTCTAAGCGGTCATGACGACTTCCAGTATGCCAAAGCGGCGATCCGCTGCAATGTGAAGGAATACTTGCTGAAGCCGATCGTTCGTGACGAGCTGTTCCGGACGCTGCGGCGCCTTGACGAAGAGCGCATCCGCAAGGGGGAAATTGCCGATCAGCTGCGCGGAACGAAGGCGTTGAAGGAAAATTATGCGGTGAGCCGGCTGCAGTATTTGTTTTTACAGGAAGGCATGGACGAGCACGCCATTCGGGATGTGGTCCTTCAGGCGGGACTGGATTGGCTGGATACGGGCGGATACGCCGCGCTGGTCCTCGTTCCGGAACGCTACCGGGAAGCCGGCTGGGACGAATTCACCACTTATGTTGACCAGATGATCGGCTGGCTGCCGAGTGAACGTTATATCCGTTTTTACGACAAAGACGGCAAACTCGTGATGTTTACTGACACCGCTGCTCCGTTCAACCGGCTGGGAGAGGAAATCATCCGCCAGTCGTCCAGCGCCATCCGGGCCGGCATCAGCGAACGGATGGCGGGAGCAGGGGAGGTGAAGAAAGCTTACCAGCAGGCCGGCCGGGCGTTGAAGTACTTTTTGTTCCAAAACATGCCGGGACTCATTCGGAGCACTGAACTGTCCGGCAAACGGACGGATTACCGCATCCCGCTGGAAGACATCCGGAAGACGGCCAATCTGCTCGGATTGGATCGGGATGCCGAGCTGAGCCGGCTGCTGCAGCATATTTTCGATATCCGAACGATTCTTCAATATGATATCGGGTATCTGGAAGGGATCAGCCATGCTTTTAACGAGCATGTATTCGATCAGGTGTTTCAAACCTATGGCGAGGAATCCGTCGACATTTTAAAACTTCACAAGCAGGTGGGGAATCTGTACAACTTCAACCATTTTCATGATTATTTCCATAGTTTGGAGAGCCTGCTCTTCCTGCTGAGCGATTATGTGAAACGGATGCGGTCGATGCATTTTGACCAGAGCGAGATTCAGCGGGCCATCGTCTATATCGAGGAGCATTTTCATGAAAACTTGAATATGGCTGTCGTGTCCAATCATGTCTCATTGAATTATTCGTATTTCAGCCAAGCTTTCAAGGAGTATACGGGGGAGACGTTCGTGAGCTACTTGCGGAAGCTGCGGATCCGTAAGGCCAAGGAACTGCTCGGCAGCACGGACCTGAAAGTGTACGAAATCAGCGAGCGGGCCGGGTTTGAGAACGTGAAGCATTTTACCAAGGTCTTTAAGGAAATGGAGGGCGTTGCGCCGCTCGAATACCGCTCGCAGCAGGAGGCGCTAAGGCGGAGGTGAACAAAGGGCCGGTTAGACGGCTCCTGGCTTTCTTTTATGTGTTGGTTTGAAAACCGGAAAACGAGGCGAATAAAAAAGGTAACGGGCAGCAGGGAAATTAGACGATGTCGGCGAACATATATTCCTATCATGATTATCTTTAGGAGGAGTGTATGTGAATCTGGACAGCGTTCCTAACCAAGCAGCATATGAGCCATTGGATGAAGTCGTCCGAAAGGCACGCACCGATTACGGTGCGTCAGCTTCATCCGTTCTGGTCATACATAACGACAGGATCGTCTATGAGCAATATCATGGATTTCATCATCATAAAGGAGGAGCGGTTCCCGTTACGAAGTCCTCCATGTTCAACATTTACTCCACCCGAAAAACGTATATCTCCTGTGCAATGGCTATGGCGGCGCTGGACAACGGAGTACCGATCTCCACCCCTGTTGCAGAAGTGTTGAGCGATTACCCCGGTGAAGATTTGGGGCAGCTGACATTATGCGATTTGGCGACTGCTTCCGGCCCTAAATTTTTTCATGATATGCAATGGGAAAGGGAAGGGATTCAAGGGCAGGTAGTGAGAGCCTTGTCAGGGAAGTCTATTGCGGCGTTTCTGGAAGAGCGCGTTTTAAAGCCGCTCAGCTGCAAGGAAACCATATGGGCTACCGCGCCAACAGCCAGTCTTGTCTGCGACTATGCAACGAATCCAGCCTATGCAACGAATCCAGCCTATGCTACGGTTCGTCTGGAATCCCATGAAGGGCATGAAAGAAACATGTATACGAGCACTAGGGATTTGGCCAAGTGGGGGTACCTGCATTTGAAACGGGGAAGCGCGGGAGGTCGTCAGCTGATTTCTGCGGCATTCTATCGTCTCAGCGACGAGTTGAAAGCGATGAATCCGAATCGCCGTATACTGGGGTGGTATCATCGCTCGGATTGGTTCTACGCTACCGGAGCGGCAGGATGCCATGTGGTTGTCTACCCGGAGCATCAGGCCGTGGGTGTCAGAATGCTCAACAAGTATACGAGCCGTTATGAAGACGACCAGAATCTTTTCAATAACGCCCTCCTGCAATGTCTGAAGCAGGCCGGTTCTACAGTCGTCCTGTAGCTAAAGGCCATTGCCCTTCAGGGCGTGAAACCAGCTGAAAGCAAATAAATCAAGCGTAAAAGGCTGCCGAGAGGCAGCCTTTTACCGTTACTGGACGAGCAATGAGGATTCGTGATGCTAAGCATTCAAACCAGGATTTAGGGATCATGATGTCGACCTCGGAGGCCACGGCGAGCCAATCCACGCTTCATCCCGTAAATGAGGAGATCAACCGCCGCACCGATGATGACTGCCATGACGATGGAGAGAAGATACGCTGGGAACCGTAAGGGGATAAAGTAACTGTTCGTTACGAAAGCGTGTTTATCGGACAGCCAGCCCGAATACACTGGGTCATGCAGCAAGGTTTCAAGCAAGGGATTTAGCCGGATCAGTATGATGTTGGCAAAGCCCTGTCCGGAGGCGTCCAGTATGCAGGTCAGGATCATACATAACGTGAGCCAAAAAGAAACGCTTTTTAACAAAGACATTCCCCGCCTTCAAACTTGTTCTTGTCATTTATAACGCATCCTGCCGCAACTAAGTTCTGCACAGCTTACATAAAGCTGGTTTATTTATATCCAACCTTTCTGTTGGTTGGTATAATATGGTGGAGAATAGAGTCTACGGAGGTGGTTGCATGAAAGAGAGGGTGCTCGAGGCTTATACCAAGCTCGCCAAGGACTATGAACTGCATACCGATTCGGACAGCGGCGCCAACGCATACTACGAGCGTCCGGCCATGCTGGAGCTGCTGCCAACGGATATGTCCGGACTTCATGTCCTTGATGCAGGCTGCGCCGCAGGATGGTATACCGAGCAGTTCGTTTCCCGGGGGGCATCGGTATCGGCGATCGATTTCAGCCCCGATATGGTGGAGGCGGCCAAACGGAGAGTTGGCAGTCAAGCGGAGATTCAAGTTCATGATCTAAATGAACCGCTGCCATACGGAGCCGAAAAGTTCGACTTGATTCTCAGTTCGCTAACGCTGCATTACATCGAAGACTGGGATCCTTTGTTCCGTGAGTTTCAGCGGGTATTGAAGCCTGGAGGAACGTTATTGTTTTCGGTGCATCATCCGTTTATGGACTTTACCGTTTTTAAGAGACCGGATTATTTTGTACGGGAGCTGCTTGTAGACCGGTGGACGAAGAAAGAGGCAGGCAGCGTTGAAGTGACGTTCTTCCGTAGACCCCTGCAGGAAATCGTCAATATGACGTCAAGCTGGTTTGTACTGGACCGGCTTGTCGAACCAAGGCCGGTTCCCGAGTTTCTGGAGCGGCTGCCGGAGTCGGCCGACTTCTACCAGCGGATTCTGCATCACCCGCATTTTTTAATTGTGAAAGCACACAAGCCGGAGTGAGAGGGGAAGAGTCGCCGAGGTAAGCAAATAAACAATCGGCATAATTTTTCTGAGAATGGCTTCATTCCAAAGGCCCTGACCGGCCCAAAACGGAGGGTTTGGCAATGATTGTGATCGACCTTATTTTTTTTCTAATGGAGCTGTGTGCACTGGCAGCCTTTTGCCTGTGGGGATTTAAACTGGATACCGCCTTGTGGATCCGTATCGTGGCAGGAATAGGTTCGCCGGTCGTAGTTGCTGTTTTTTGGGGAATGTATGTCGCACCGAAAGCGACCTTCCCGGTGACGCTTCCCGTCCGGGCTGTACTGCAGCTGATCGTATTCGGTCTGGCCGCGGCTGCGCTGTACGGATCGGGTTATCGAACGGCCGCTGTCATTTATGCTGCTGTCGTCATCGTCGAGATGATCCTTTCTTACGCGTTGAAAAGATAAACACTTGAAGGTGGAAGGAGATCCGCATAAGCGATCGACAAGCTTTTTCCCGGTATCCCGCCAGCAGCTTTTTTTGTTTGACAACACCGGCAAACGGAGCTACATTTAATCATGAACTTGTAAAATATCATACGAAAATCCACTAGGGGAGCTGCGGAGGCAGCTGAGACAAGTGATCGCTTGGACCCTTTGAACCTGATCCGGTTAATACCGGCGGAGGGAAGTGGAGCAGGCCATTACATACGCAACTTTCTTGATGAGATACATTCAGGATGACACTGCAAATAGCGGCCGCTCCATTTCGGGGCGGCTTTTTTGTGTTGGCTTCCCCGCGCTCGAACATGCGATTTTCGTCAAAATTAATGGAGGTGCATTATCATGGCCCGGTTTACCGAAGAATTGAGACATGCGGCAGATCCCATTTATCAAGCGATCTTAAAGCATCCGTTTGTACGGGGGATTGCGGAAGGTACCTTGTCCAAGGAGCAGCTGATTCACTATGTGAAGCAGGATTTTGAATACCTGAATGCCTACATCAGGATCTATGGCATTGCCATATCCCGATGCGATTGCCGGCAGACGACCGCGCTTTTTAACGAACAGATTTCGTTTATTTTGAACAGCGAAACGCATCCCCACCAAAACTTTTGTGATGTCGCCGGTGTTGCATATGAGGAACTGCAAGGCTATCCGCTGGCTCCATCGGCTAATCATTACATCCGGCATATGCTGAACGTCGCCCATGAGGGGGGACTTGAGGATATTGTAGCTGCGCTGTTACCTTGCCCGTGGACCTATACGGAAATCGGCCAACGTCTGCTGGAGGAAGTCCAACCGGAGAAATCCCATCCGTTTTATGAATGGATGCACTTTTACGGAGACCGTGAAAGCGGCGTAACGGTACAGCTGCGGCGGCTGCTCGACGAATGGGTGGAAGGCCTGGCTCCCGCAAGAAAAAAACGGCTGATGGAGCATTTTCTGACCAGCTGTCAGCTGGAGTACATGTTCTGGGATATGGCGTTTACGCTTGAGGATTGGCCGGTTTCCCTGGCTGCAGCGGAAGGGGTGGAACGATGACCGCCGATATGTTCCCGTCCGGACTTATCCAGCTTCCTTTACGGATAAAAGAGCAGCGTCCGCTCATTCACAACATGACGAATGTGGTCGTGACCAACTTTACGGCCAACGGCCTGCTTGCCCTTGGCGCCTCTCCGGTTATGGCCTATGCCAAAGAGGAGGTGGCCGATATGGCTCGGGTCGCCCAAGCCGTCGTCCTGAATCTCGGAACGCTGAACAGCGAATTGGTGGAAGCGGCGATCATCGCCGGCCGATCGGCAAATGATCATGGCGTTCCGGTGTTCCTGGACCCCGTCGGCGCGGGAGCGACCGCATTTCGCACGGAGGCTGCGCTGCGAATTTTGCGCGAGGTGCGCGTGTCGCTGGTTCGGGGCAACGCAGCGGAGGTTGCCTATCTCATTGGTGAATCCGGCGCGATTAAAGGCGTCGACGCAGGTGAAGCCGGGGAGTCCGCTCCCGCAGACTTGGCGGCACGGGCGGCGCACCGTCTGGGGACTCTCGTCGCCATTACCGGGCAAGAAGATGTGATCACCGACGGAACGAGAGGATACTTGATCCGGGGCGGACATCCGATGCTGACCCAAGTCACCGGGACCGGCTGCTTGCTGACATCGGTGATCGCCGCTTTTGGAGCGGTCGAATCCGATCTGCTGTCCGCTGGCGCGGCCGCCTTGGCGTACTACGGTGAAGCGGCCGTTCGGGCTTTTGAGTGGGCCGGCATTGAGGGGCCGGGAAGCTTCCAAATCGCTTTCCTCGACGCGTTGTCTGTAATGGACCGGCATCCTTTGGAGGAAGGAACCATTACGGCTCTTCTGGAGTCGGCAGGAAGGGGATTTGTACAATGAGCATCCCGAAAGCTTTGACGGTAGCCGGTTCTGACAGCGGCGGCGGGGCAGGCATCCAGGCGGATATCAAAACGTTCCAGGAGCTTGGCGTATTCGGTATGTCCGCGATTACAGCCATTACAGTTCAAAACACACTCGGGGTACAAGGCGTATATCCGCTTCCCGCGGCTGCGGCAGCCGAACAAATGGATGCCGTGGGCACCGACCTCGGCGTGGATGCGGTAAAAACCGGTATGCTGTTCAGCGCGGATATTATAGAGGCTGTCGCAGGACGCATTGCCGCATTTGGTTGGAGGAACGTGGTCGTCGACCCGGTTATGGTCGCCAAAGGCGGCGCACGGCTGCTGCAGCAGGACGCGGTAGATGCGCTGAAGAACCAGCTGCTGCCGCTGGCAGCTGTCGTCACGCCCAACATTCCGGAGGCGGAAGTGCTCGCGGGGATGGCGATCCGGTCGATGGAGGAACGCTGCGAGGCGGCCTACCGCATCGCGGCTTACGGTCCGGAGATGGTTGTGATCAAGGGCGGACATGACGAATCGTCTGATAAGGCGGTTGATCTAACTTTCGACGGAAAATCCTTCTCGACCCTGGAAGGAAGTCGGATTGACACCCGTCATACGCATGGAACGGGATGCACCTTCTCGGCTGCGATCGCCGCTGAGCTGGCTAAAGGGAACCCGGTCAACGAGGCCGTACGGACGGCCCGTGAATTCATTCAGGCGGCCATCGAGAACGCGCTCGGTATTGGCGGCGGGAGCGGTCCGACGAATCATTGGGCCTACCGCAGCCAAAAGGAAGGGGCGGCAAGATAGAGGCAGCCGATACCGGCCTGCTTCACAAGCGATTAGCACCTGTCTATATAGACAGGTTTTTTTCTTGGCGCTGGCTTCCTTAAGTGGTCGTCGATAGATGGTTTTTTGCACCGAGCTTCGGTTAGGCTTTGTCCAATTTTTAGTGTTACAATGGTAGAACGATTCCAACGCTAGAAAGGATGTTAACGAAATTGGACCAACTCCTCATCCGTACTCATAATGGCCTGATTCAAGGATATGTTCAGAACGGCGTCCGGACCTGGAAGGCGATTCCTTATGCCGAGCCCCCCGTCGGCGGGCGGCGTTTTCGGAAACCGCTTCCTGCACGCCCGTGGGCAGGCGTTAGATCCGGGGACATGACGGTACCGCTTGCCCCGCAGCGCGTCAACCCTACGGGTGGCGCTTTTAGACTGAAACGGGATCAGATCCCGCAGTCCGAGGACTGCCTGTACGTCAATGTGTGGGCCCCTGATGAGCCGGCATCGCAGCCGCTTCCGGTCATGGTGTGGATTCATGGCGGCGCCTTCGTGACGGGCGGCGGCGGACTGCCCATTTATGACGGCTCCGAGCTGGCGCGCCGGGGAGGCGCGATTGTCGTCAGCCTCAGCTACCGGCTGGGTCCTCTCGGTTTTACGCATTTTTCCCCATTTTCCGGAGAGTCCGAAGACGGTTATGTAAGCAACGCCGGTCTGTTGGACCAAATCGAAGCGCTGCGCTGGGTGAAGCACAACATCGCCGGTTTCGGCGGAGATCCTCAGCAGGTGACCGTATTTGGTGAGTCGGCGGGAAGTATGAGCATTGCGGCGCTGCTCGCAATGCCTGCAGCCCGAGGCTTGTTCACCCGGGCGATTATGCAGAGCGGGGCTTCCCAGGCGATCTCAGACTCACATGGCAGGTTGCTTACGAAGGGACTGCTGGATATCCTTGGCATTTCGGAGGATCAGCTGGAGCGGCTGCAAGAAGTGCCTGCCGAGGAGATCTTAAGAGCGGCAGACGAGTTAAAACAGGCGGCGGGAGCAAGTGCCGTCATGCTGTTCCAGCCGGTCGTCGATGGGGAGCTGCTGCCTGTGACGCCTTTGGAAGCGGTGGCCGCCGGTTCCGCGGCCGGCATCGAGATCATCATTGGTACGAACCGGGATGAAGGGGCGCTTTTTATACCGGAAGGCATGCCGATGCTGACTAAGGAACAAAACGCCCGGGCGTATACAGCGGTGACCGGATCGAAGGAAGCGGCGAGCTGGATCGAAGCATATCCGGCCACCGTGGAGGGACAGCGTCAGGCGATGACCGAGCTGTTCTTCTGGAGATCGGCCCTTCAGTTCGCAGAAGCCCAGCTGCCGCATGCGGCGGTATGGATGTACCGTTACGATTATGCGATGGTGCCGGGCGATCCGCTGCTGGGAACGGCCTTTCATTCCGCCGAAATTCCATTTGTGTTTAACAATCTCGACTTGCTTGCAGGCGCAGGTATGCCGGTGAACGAAGAGATGAGGAGTGTGGCGGAACGCATGCAGGAGGCCTGGACGTCTTTTGCCAAGCGCGGACAGCCCTCAACGCCTTCTCTGCCGTGGCCTGCGTACGATGAGGAGGAACGCTGGACGATGGTGTTCGGTGTAGACAGCACGGTTACCCGTGATCCGGACGCGGACAAACGGCGGATGCTGACCGGCGGGTCCGACAGGAGAACAACTTAATCTCCCTATGCCAATAGGTCACGCCTGGGAATCCAGGTGTGACCTATTTTTCATTAACCATGACGGTATTCATTGATGACTAGATTTCGTGCGAAAAAAGTGAATTTGAATAAAAGGGTATCCCGGATGCCGGAACGAAGAATAAGGGAGTGCCGTCCGGCAGTGCAGTAAGCAACGCTGTCGAATTTTGCTGCGGCACAAGTCAAGAAAACAGCTATTGGAGGGCGAATAGGGCATGAATCCGCGTTTTGAAAGAACGGCAACATTAATGGACGACCGCTTTGGCCTGTTTATTCATTGGGGATTGTATGCGATTCCGGCCAGAGGCGAATGGGTACGGAGCCAGGAGCGCATCACGAATGAACAGTACCAAGCCTATTTTGAGGAGTTTAATCCGACTCTGTATGATCCGCGTGCATGGGCCAAGGCGGCCAAAGCGGCCGGACAGCGCTACGCCGTGCTGACGACCAAGCATCACGACGGCTTCTGCTTGTTTGACAGCGAGCTGACAGATTATAAAGCAACGAATACGCCGGCTGGAAGAGACCTGATCCGCGAGTATGTCGATGCGTTTCGCGAAGAAGGGCTGCAGGTCGGTTTCTATTATTCCTTGATCGATTGGTACCATTCGGATTATCCAGCCTTCGGCGACCGCCAGCATCCGATGCGTGCGGAAGAATCGTACAAAAACCGGGAAGAGCAATTCGACCGGTATTTGGAGTACATGCACGGACAGGTCCGGGAACTGCTGACCAACTACGGAAAAATCGATATAATGTGGTTCGATTTCTCATATGATGATATGACGGGCGAAAAGTGGCGCGCCACCGAGCTGATCCGGATGATCCGGTCCCTTCAGCCGGACATCGTCATCGACAACCGCTTGGGCGGCAATATTATGGCGGCGGAGCCGGAGGAATACGCGGGCGACTTCTTCTCGCCTGAACAGATTATTCCGCCGGGCGGCATTGTGAATGACCTGGGCGAGCCGATTCCGTGGGAGGCATGTATCACCCTAAACGACCATTGGGGCTACCATGCGACGGACAAAAACTATAAGTCTCCGAGACAGGTCATCCGTGCGCTGGTGGAATGCGTCAGCAAAAACGGCAATTTGCTCCTGAACGTCGGACCGGACGCCAAAGGAGAAATTCCGAAGGAGTCCCTGGCCATTTTGTCCGTTGTCGGTGAATGGCTGCGCCGGAACGGGGACAGCATTTACGGCTGCGGGATTGCGTCACTTCCCAAGCCGGAGTGGGGGCGGTATACGCAGAAAGGCAATAAGCTGTACGCGCATATTTTTGACCGCGGCATCGGCCCGATCTACTTCCAGGGACTGAAGGGGAAGATCAAGAAGGCCCGCCTGCTGTCGGACGGCAGCGAGCTGCACGTGGAAACGCCTTGGATGGCCGATCAATATTCGGATACGGACAGCGGCGCGTTTATTCACCTGGCCGGCGGCGATCTGCCGGATGAACTGGATACGGTCATCGAACTGGAACTGACAGAAGAAATTTAACAACAGACCGGAGGGATTACGCGAATGAAGCCTGGAGTAAGTACATACAGCCTTTTGCAAGCGATTAAAGCGGGAGAGATGACCGTACTGGACGTCATCGACTGGATTGCGGAGCAGGGCGGGGAACATATGGAGATCGTACCGTACGGATTTACGCTGGAGGATCAGCCGGAGCTGGCCGATGCGGTTCGTGAGCGGGCCGCTGCCAAAGGAATCGAGCTGTCCAATTATTCGATGCCGGCCAACTTCGTGCAGGATACGCCGGAAGCCTTTGAAGAGGAAATTGAACGCATCAAGCGGCATGTGGACACCGTTCACCGATTGGGTATGAAGCATATGCGTCATGACGTGACAGCATTTACGCTGCCGCCGGAGAAGCGGGGCATCGATTATCTCGAAGCCAACCTGGACCAGATCGTCGAAGGCTGCCGGCGGATCGCCGATTATGCGGCGGGGTTCGGCATCACTACCACCGTCGAGAATCACGGCATGAGCGTTCAGGCCAGTGACCGCGTTCAGCGCGTGCTGCAGGCCGTGGACCGTCCCAATTTCAAAACGACGCTCGATATCGGTAACTTCCTCTGTGTCGATGAGCAGCCGCTTGTCGGCGTCAAACGGAATCTCCCCTATGCATCACTTGTGCATGTGAAGGATTTCTATATCCGTCCGGCGGACCAGAACCCTGGAGGCGGCGCCTGGTTTCTTACCTCGCACGGCAATCATTTGCGGGGAGCTATCTTCGGGCAGGGTGATATCGACGTACGGCGGGTGCTCCGTTTGATCAAGGAATCCGGCTACGACGGATACATTACGCTGGAGTTCGAGGGCATGGAGGAGTGCCGCGAGGGCACGAAGCTTGGCCTTGAAAACCTGAAGCGGATCTGGGACGAAGTCTAAAGCACTTCAGCTGCTGCGCAAAAAGGTAGGGAAGCGGCTGCCGGGCCTGCCCGGCAGCCTTGTTTTTTGCAGAAACGTAATCATTTATTTGGAGGTTGATAGCATGATGATGCCTACGCATATCGGAGCCGTCGGCGGCTTTGTTGAGAACGGCTGCGGGGATATCCTCTTGGTCAAGACACGGCACGGCGGATGGGTTTTTCCCGGCGGCCAGGTGGAGAATGGTGAGAACCTCATGGATGCCCTGACTAGAGAAATCAAGGAAGAGAGCGGCATCGACACCGAAGTGTCGCATCTGATCGGGATTTATTCCAATACGGGCAGCTACCTGTGGCATGATGGACAAACCCCGGTTCCGACCAAGCTGATGCTGGACTTTGTATGTACACCGACGGGAGGGGAGCTGTGCACATCCGAAGAGACTTCAGACAGCCGCTGGGTGCCGAAAAGTCAGGTGCTCGACCTCGTAACCGCGCCGGCCATCCGGCTCCGCTATCAGGCTTACCTGGACTTTACCGGTAAAATCCATTATATGGAGTACATCACGAGACCGGAATTTGAGGTTAAGCTGCAAAGAACGCTTTAATCCGAATGTAACGCCCCGGGCTCGGGGCGGGCCCATTTGACCCATACCCGATAGATGGTTGTTTTATCGACGTGCTGCTCGTCGGCAAACACCTCACGCCTGCCGTAACCCGCGGTCTTCGCTTTCATCAGCTCCCATACCAGGGCGCCGGCGATCTTCGGATCGGCCGTCCGGTACCCGTTATACTCCCAGCCGAGTTTGTTATAGGGTTCGTCCAATGCCCATACTTGGGCTTCATACATCGAATCAAACGTCATTTCTTCATCGTGCCAGAACAAACCGGACAAGTCGTGCTGCTTCAATCCATTGTCCGTACCCTGTGTTACAAGCTCGAAAAACGGCTCAGGCTTGTTTCCATCATGCTTCATGTTCTGTCATCCCCCCAATTATAGTTCAATGAAACGCCGTACTAGCGGTGCATAAGTTTCATATGGATGCTTATGGTTCGTCCAGCGCAAAAGCTTTGGAATCAAATGTCGTTGACAGCACGGTGATCGTCTGCGTGAATCCGTACTTGCTGCAGGCCATCCGGAACTCCTCGAGTGATTTCATCGAAGCCGCAACCACTTTCATAATAAAGTTATATTGGCCGCTGATTTGATGCAGCTCAAGCACGTCGGGAGACTGGGAGCAGAATTCGGTCAATGCGTTGCAATGATCGGCCTGCACGAGAATAAACGCCGTGATCGGTTTGCCTATTTTATCAGGAGAAAGCACCGCACGGTAGGATGCTATGACGCCTTTATCCTCCAGCTTGCGGATCCGCTCGGTCACAGCCGGACCGGACATGTTGATCATGCGGCCCAGCTCGGAAATGGAAATCCGGGCATCCTTTTGCAGAATATCTAAAATACGCAGGTCAATTTGATCCATAAAGTGAACTCCTTTCGTCATTTGAAAAAATCCAGTCAGAGCAAGCCTCTTGATTCAGATTCCGGACAGAACTTTCAAATTATAAATTCCGGAACGGCGTATAACTTCAAATTCTAAGTATGAGGGTAGGAATAACTTGGTTTTTGTATGTAACGATGCCCCTGCGACTCTTACAATGGAGTTAAGAAATTCATATACAAGAGTCTTAGGAGGAGATAACCATGAAAACCATCATATATAGTGAAAAACATATCGGAGGGCTGAAGCTGAGTAACAGATTGATCGTTTCCCCCATGCAGCAGAACCAGGGGACGCCCGAAGCGTTCGCCACCGATTATCACGTAAACCACTACGGCCGGCTTGCCAGTGGAGCCGCGATGGTCATGCTGGAATCGACCGGGGTGTCACCGAACGGTAGGCTGTTCAGCAACGACATCGGCATTTTTACGGATGAGCATGTCGCCCCTTTGAAAAAAGTGGTCGAAGCCGTTCACGCCAAAAACACGCCGGTTTTCATTCAGCTTACGCATGGCGGCAGAAAGTCGTGGAGAAACGGGGGGTCTCGTCTGCTAGCACCAAGTCCGATTGCCTACGACGACGAATACGGGATTCCTGAAGAAATGAGCTTGTCGGATATCCAGAGCGAGATCGACAATTTCCGGCAAGCTGCCAGAAGAAGCCTGGAAGCCGGCTTTGACGGCATCGAAGTGCACGCAGCACACGGCCATTTAGTGCATCAGTTCCTCTCCCCGCTGTCCAACCACCGGACAGATGCATATGGCGGCTCGCCGGAAAAACGAACCCGGTTTCTCCGTGACATTTTGGAAGCCGTCCGTTCGGAGGTGGGACGCGACTATCCAGTATTGATCCGCGTATCCGCGTCTGATTTTACCGAAGGGGGCCTTACGCCCGTAGATGTGGCGAAAATTTCCGCTTCCCTGGAGCCACTGATCGATGCCGTTGACGTGTCTTCCGGCGGCCTGCTCCCGGTCAATCCCGCCGCGACGCCCGACGGGTATCAGGTACCCTATGCCTCCATTATAAAGCAATACGTGAGTATTCCCATCATTGCCGTGGGTAAAATTTACTCCAAAGAGCTTGCCGAGTTCATCCTAACGGATCGACTGGCGGACTTTATCGCCATTGGTCGGCCGCTGCTGGGCAATCCGGAGTATATACGCAGCACTTTTTTTACTTCTGAGGTGGAAGCCGTCGGTGTTAATTCTAATTGAGCCTTGAGATGAAAGAGTATCGAAGCTATCGTAAAGGGAGGAAGTATATAATACGAGGAGTTGTTAATAACGGTGCAGCTAATGAATGAATATGCGGTTCCATCGGCATATCCTGACGCCAGGGGGACACTTGAAGCCGAAACAGCCCGGCTGATACAGCTGATCTACCAGTATGCCCCGCATGACGGTGCCTTTGATCAGCGCATCCCTGGTTTGTTCATCGGCCGCTATTCACGAGTAGATATGGACAACGTTAAAACCTTTTACTCGCCTTCTTTGGGAATCGTTGTGCAAGGAGCCAAGGACATCACGGTCGGGAAGGAGATTCATCGAATCGGCCAATCGGATATGTTTGTGACACCCGCGGCCCTGCCGGTTGCTGTTCAGACCACACAAGCCAGTCATTCCGAGCCGCTGCTCGGTGTCAGACTGGATCTGGATCCGCAAAGAATCGCAGAGTTGGTCCTGAAAGTGTATCCGCAGGGACTGCCTCCAATTCATGAACGGAGCGCATGCTACGTCACTAACGCAGACTTAGGCATAGTAAGGACGATGTCGAGACTGATAGAGTATCTATTTCACCCCGGCGATGCCGAATTACTGGCTCCACTCGCAGTGGATGAGATTTTAATACGGCTTCTGCGCAGCCCCGTCGGCGTTCATGTTGCCGAAATGGGTTTTGCTGACTCGGAAATGCAGCCTGTGGTGAAGGCCATTGCTTGGCTCCGCGACAATTTTTCTCAGCAAATAAAGGTTGAAAACTTAGCGGAATTGGAGCATATGAGTGTGTCCACTTTTTACAAGCATTTTAAGTCAGTCACGTCGATGAGCCCGCTGCAATACCAAAAAGCGCTGCGCCTGCAAGAAGCCCGGCATCTGATGTTATCTCGCCAAATGGACGCGACCACTGCATGCCGGCTTGTTGGGTATGTAAGCGACTCCCAGTTCAGCCGGGATTACAGCGCTTATTTTGGACATCCGCCAAGAAGGGACGTTTCCAGATTGCGTCAAAGAGAACTAATCATGGACTGAACGAACGGTATGGTGTGGGTGAGGCCAGGGTTCGATCAGATTCGGGAAGCATTCCAGAATATCAGGCAAAGAGTGGCGAGGATCAGGCAAAGATCTGGGTGAGCTGTGGAGTATGCTAAGTTTAGCGTTGAATCAGCGGCAAGGGGATAAGAGATCATCGCCGCAAGAGATGCAGCAGCTAAACTACTCTACAGCTTTAGGAGGACTTTACTATGCGTGTTTTTGTTACAGGAGCAACAGGCTTTATCGGATCCGCTGTCGTCCGCGAACTCTTGGGTGCCGGACATCATGTGGTAGGGCTTGTCCGCTCAGACAAATCGGCTGAAGCATTGGCTGCCGCCGGGGGTGAGGTGCATCGGGGCAACCTCCACGATCTCGACAGCCTTAAAGCTGGCGCGGAGGCATCGGAAGGTGTCATTCACACGGCTTTTAACACGGATTTTAACAACTTTGACGAAACCACGAACTTTATAGACACCGCCGAAGCGGACCGACGAGCGATCGAGACGTTGGGCGAAGTGCTCGCGGGAACGAATCGGCCCCTCGTTGTCACATCCGGTACCGCCCTTCTTAGACCGGGCCGTCTCGCGATGGAAGAGGACCCGCTGGATTCACAGTCGTTCGCAGCGCTTCGGATCCCATCCGAAGAGACGGCACTGTCATTCGCCCAACGAGGTGTGCGCGTATCTGTGGTGCGGCCCCCGTTGTCCGTACACGGCAAAGGGGATCATGGCTTCATCCCGGCCCTCTTCAACCTAGCCCAGACCAGAGGCTTCTCGGCCTACTTAGGCAATGGAACTAATCGCTGGTCCGCTGTGCACCTTCTCGATCTCGCGCACCTGTTCCGGCTGGCCTTGGAAAAGGCTCCTGCCGGCGCTCGGCTGCACGGAGTCGGCGAAGAAGCGATCCCGTTCCAAAATATCGCCAATGTCATTGGCCAACGCCTTGAAGTGCCGGTGAAAGCCATTACCCCCGAGGAGGCTGATGAACATTTCGGTTTTCTTGCGGCCATGGTAAAGATGGACAACCCGGCCTCAAGCACCTGGACCCAAGAGCAGTTGGGCTGGTCTCCCGTGCAGCCCGGATTGATTGCTGACATCGCTCGGAACTACTCTACAAACGAATGACTCGGACATTCCCGGTGCAGACTGTCGACAAGCCTTGTCGGCAGTTTGCATTTGAATTGGTTCTTCCAAAATCGCATGTATTGGCTCTGATCATAAGCCATTCTCCTTATTATAATGAAGCCATGCACAAGCGAAAGGGAGGAAATGTTGATGAACAGAACCTTGGGATCATCCGGTATTCCTGTAAGCCCTCTGGGGCTCGGGTGCTGGGCGATTGGCGGAAACTTCACGCTCGGCGGCCTGCCTGACGGATGGGGCGAGGTGGACGATGTGGAATCGGAGGCGGCCATCCATACGGCGCTGGATATGGGAGTAACTTTCTTTGATACAGCCGACGCTTATGGAACCGGACATAGTGAAGAAGTGCTGGGGCGCGCGGTCAAGGGGCGCCGCCATCAAGTGGTCATCGCCACCAAATTCGGATTTTTACAGGACGCCGCGAACAGGGAAGTACATTTGCGTTACGACGTCTCGCCCTCCTATGTCCGCTTTGCCTGCGAGCGTTCGCTCCGACGGCTGGGGACCGATTACATCGATTTGCTGCAAATTCATCCTGGTTCATTGACCCGCGAAGAGATGGAGTCCGTGATCGATCCGCTGGAACGTCTGCGTGGGGAGGGGCTTATCCGGGCATACGGGTGGAGCACGGGTGATGCGGAGAACGCCGAATTTTTCGCCAGCCGGTCGGATGCAGCTGCCATCCAGCATGAGCAAAATGTTTTCCATGACAACCGTGACGTAGTGGCCGTTTGTGAGCGGTTGGGTCTTGCAAGCATTAACAACACGCCGCTGGCAATGGGGCTATTAAGCGGCAAATTCCGGCCGGAGACAAGCCTGCCGAATACCGACGTCAGAGGCAGCGGGCATGACTGGGTAAGGTACTTTAAAGACGGCAGCCCCCTTCCCGAGTTCATTGAGAAGCTTGACGCTATCAAAGAAATTTTGACGAGCGGCGAGCGGACGCTGGTGCAGGGAGCCCTTGCCTGGTTGTGGGCGAGAAGCGATGCCGCGATCCCGATTCCGGGCTTTAAAACGAGACGGCAGGTGGAAGAACTGGCAGGTGCTGTATCCCTTGGCCCATTATCTGCTAAACAAATGCAAGAAATCGATGCGATTGTGAACAGCTTCTAGCAAAGTTCGCTAAGTGGATATAGGTACGAACCGACCCTCACGGTAATTCCGTGGGGGTTTGCCAATTCACAGGATTGTAATGTCAGTATAAAGAGAATGTTAAATTTTCGTATGATTTTAATGTTTTTTTAAGATAATTGGCGTATACTGTTCGCTTGAGAACAGATGGGAGTGATACCGTGCGCCAATTATTTGTGCCGTCCAGGCGGGTAGGGATAACCCTTTTCTCCTTGCTGCTCGGCGGTTTTATTTTGAACTTCTTCATGCAGGCGGCTTCGCTCGGAATGAATATCGTAAGCGTGCTGAACTGGATTTCCCAATATTACTGGCTTTATTTATCCGGCAGTCTGTTTTTCTTCTTCGTGCTGCTGGTCTGTGCCATGATCATTCCGAACGTCTATACGGGGGCGTTGATCGCTTTTATCGTATGCGTTGTCCTCGGGATCGCCAATTATGAGAAGCTGTCCACAACGGGCGAGCCTTTATTCCCATGGGATTTGATGCAGATCAAGAACGCCCAGGAAATGACGAAAATTACGAAGGGCATGATTTCGCCGACAGCGGTCGTCGTATCGGTGCTGCTCGTTGCGGCATTGATCTGTCTGATGCTGAAGCTGCCAAAGGTCAAGGTCCGTCTTCCGCTGCGGATTACGCTTGGCATTATCTCGTTGGTGGCAGTCGGCGGATTTATACAAATGGTCGGAGGCCAGCACGCGCTGGCCACATCGCTGAAGTATCAGAACATTCCGTGGAACCAGAAGGTCAACTACGCCCAGAACGGGTTTGTGTACGCTTTCGCCGGCAACCTGATGCAGAACCTGATCGAAAAACCGGAGGGTTACAGCAAAGAAGCGATCGAAGCGATCGCACAAAAATACGGAACATCTACCGGTACGCCGCCAACCAAAGCGGTAGAGCAGCCGAATATTATGTATATGATGGACGAGGCTTTTTTTGATCCAACCCGGATGCCGTCCTATACGTTCAGCGAGGATCCGCTGAAGTTTATTCACCAGAACGCCCAATCGACGCCGGACGGTTTTCTGCTGTCCCCCGAGTTTGGTGGCAACACGGCCAACGTGGAATTCGAGGCGCTGACCGGCTTGTCGATGTATTTTTTGAAGGACGGGTCGATCCCATACCAGCAGCGGATTGTCAAAATGTCCTCACTGCCTTCTATCGTCAGTATTTTGAAGGACCGGGGATACGAGGCACTGGCGCTGCATCCGTTCGACGACACATTCTACAACCGCAATCGGGTGTACCCGATTCTCGGCTTCGACCAATTCACGAGCGAGAAGGACCTGCCGAACGCCAAGCGGTATACGCCGAACGGATACATTTCCGACATGGCCGCCGTGCAGGAAGCCGTCCGTGAGCTGAAGTCGGCGAGCAAGCCTACGTTCCTGCACCTGGTGACGATGCAGAACCATTTTCCGTTTACCAAGGGGCTGAACGGTTCGAACACGATTACAGTTTCCGGCGTCAAACCGGAATACAAAGACGAGCTGGAAACGTACACGCATGACACCAAGCTGACGGATGAGGCGGTGGCTTACTTGAGCCAACAGCTGAAGACGATTCAGCGGCCGACGATCGTCGCGTTCTGGGGCGACCACCTGCCCGCTCTGTCCTCCGGGGTGTATGCCCAGGCCGGATTTAACGACAACCCGCGCCTGAAGCATGAGACGAAGCTGATCTACTTGGCCAACTTTGATATCGGCAGCAAGTCTCCGGGCACGATGAGTCCCGCTTTTATCGGACCGACCGTGTTCGAGCTGTCCGGCCAGAGCATGCCGGTGTATTACAAGCTGCTGGAGAAGGTGAAGTCCGAAATTCCCGGCTTGAACAAAAGCGTGTTAATCGGCAAGGATAACGCCGTGATCTCTGCCTTGACGCCGGAGCAGCAGTCGCTGCTGAACGATTACAAGCTTGTGGTTTACGATATGCTGGAGGGAGAGCAGTACGGCAAGGATTTGCTGTACTAGGGATTGCCTGCTGCCCTCACCGATTGAAGAAGGGGATGTCCCATGGTTATACACCACGGACATCCCCTTTGCTATATTTATAGCTGTGCCGATACGGTCCGATAATAGGTTTTGACCGTAAACGCATAATAGGCGAGATAGATCAGAAGATAAGCCCCGCCGGAGAGTAGGATCGGAACGGCGAACAGGCCGCTGATCAGGTTAATGCCGGCAAGTGCCTTTAGCATCATGATGCTGTGGACCAGTCCGACAATCAGCGGGAGTCCAAACACGAACAGCACCTGCTTGGCGACCGACCGGCGGATATCTTTACGGCTTACGCCGATTTTTCGCAAAATGCCATAGCTTCCTTTGCTGGCTTCCGCTTCGGTCAACTGATTAAAGTAGATGATGCTCCCGGTGGCTGCCAGAAAGACAAGCCCGAGAAATCCGAGCGTAAAGACGTTGATACCGGCATTTTCCACATTCTGGCGGTACTGCTGATAGAATGTTGCCATTCCGCTTCCGTCTCCAGAAAGCTTGATGAGCGCCGTTGCGGTTTCCTTCGTCGTTTCCTGGCCCCTGACTTTAAAAGCCTTATAGGTGCTGGCTTCGAGGCTCTTGCTCAACTGGCTGAACAGGCTGTCGCTCATGACGATGCACAGATCCGGATAGCCCCAAGGAAGGATGCGTCCTTCAGCAACCCCAGTCACCTCTAAGCTCACCTGTTCATTCCCAGTGGTGACGGATATTCGATTTCCTTGTACCTCATCAGCCGATAGGTTCGTGTACAATGGGCGAACGAGGACAACATCCCGACCTGCGGGCTGAAGGCGTTCTTTATAGCCCAGTGCCGAAGCGGCCCGTTGATACGTTGATGCGGATATCAGCTTTACGGGAACCTGATTTGGCTCGTAATTTCCGGGCTGATAGGCAAACCGGGTCAGATTGGCATCGGTCGCAATGGCAGGGAGGTCGATTTCAGCGATAACCGGATGCTTGGCGTCCGAGAGAATGAGCTGTCTGGCCGCGACATCAAGCCCGTTTTCCGAAACGGCATAGGTGTAGCTGAACGGCATCTCCTGTTCGGCGCTCTGCTTCTGGGTATAAAAAAAGCTGTAGCCGACGCTTACCCCGCACAAGGTCAAAGAACTGAGAAGAGCGATCGTTGTCAGCATGACCGTATTGCTGCGGATGCGGTAGAGCAGGTGGGAGGTGCCGATCATATTGATGCCGCGGTAATACCTTTTTTTATGATGTGATGACAGCTTTAAGATCTCAATGACAAGGGAGCGGAATAACAGATAGGTGCCAGCGCCTAGTCCTATAAAAATGATGGAGAAGTTGACAAGGATGCCTTGGGTTGTACTTATAGGCTTAAAGGCAGTCCAGTAACCCAGAGCAATGAGGATGACGGACAGCCCTGCAGCGAGCAGAGAAATTCGGGGCGCATACTCACCTTTTCGCTCGGCTTGGAAAAGCTCCACAAGCTTGAACTTATAGATCAGCCGGTAGCCCTGCATGGAAGTTATCAAAATCAGGATCGCAAATACCAATGTTACTTGCCCAATGGCCTCGATGTGAATTTCAAAGCCGGCCTTGACCGGGTTATCCAGCAGCTTCAGCAAAATCATGGTGAACAGCTTCGATAAAAGGGTGCCGAGAGAGACGCCTAAGATTAAGGCAACCAGGCTCATGATCAGGTTTTCATAGAACAGCATCCGGGCGATCGTTTGTCTTCGCATTCCGAGCAGAGCATACAGACCAACTTCCTTCTTTCTTTTTCGGGTAAAGAAGGCATTCGAGCTCCATACGAATACGGCTGTGAACAAGATCAGGATGACGGATGCCTGGGACAGAACGGCCTGAAGGCTTTCGGAGGACTGCAGTCCATCAGCGATGGCCTGGCTATATTGAAGCGACACGAAAATATAGTAAATCATGACACTGAAAATCATGGACAGCAGGTAGATTAAATAGTTTTTGACGTTCCCCTGAATATTTTTCTTCGCTACGTCAAACAGCGTCAATGGCTCCGCCTCCCAGTACAGCCAATACGTCCAGCACTTTTTTGAACATGTCCCTGCGCGACTGGCTTCCCTTGACTAATTCGGTGAACAGACTTCCATCCTTGATGAAAATCACCCGCTTGCAATAGCTGGCGGCAAAGGCGTCATGGGTAACCATCAGAACTGTAGTTCCTTCCTGTTCGTTCAGTTCCTTCAAGCTCTCCAGAAAGTCGGTTGCCGATTTGGAATCGAGCGCCCCGGTAGGCTCGTCGGCCAGCAGCAGCGCGGGTTTCGTCACGATCGCCCGGGAAGCGGCCGTGCGCTGCTTCTGCCCGCCCGATATCTGATACGGATATTTGTCCAGAATCGACTGAATCCCGAACCGGACCGCAACCTCACTTGCTCGCTGCTCCAGCTGCCCGACATTCATTTTGGCGATGGCCAGCGGAAGCACGATATTTTCCTTAACTGTCAGCGTGTCGAGCAGGTTGTAATCCTGAAACACGAAGCCCAGCCGGTCTCGGCGAAACGAAGACAGCTGTTCTTCGTTCATGTTCAGGATGTTTTGTCCGTCGATCACCACCTCCCCCGAGGTCGGGGAATCAATGGTGGCCAAAATGTTGAGCAGCGTCGTCTTACCTGAGCCTGACGGCCCCATAACAGCCACGCTTTCGCCTTCCATGACGGTCAGGTCGATTTGCTGCAGGGCGGATATGACGCTGTCTCCCGAGCCGTATACTTTGGAGATTTGTTTGCCTTCGATGACGACATTCATTGATTGTGTCTCCTCCTTAATGGGGGTCCGTATTAGACTGCTTTAACCCATGCGGCCGAACAAAGTGAACAGGGAAATTCCGGCGCAGACGATCAATGTCCAAGTTCCTATTTTCAACCATCCGGGAAAAGGGGTGCTGCGCAGTATGGTCCATCCGAACGGAATCAAAGCGACGGCCAGCCCTCCGGCTGCCGCGATGGACCATGGCGTCGTTCCTTTTAAAACACCGAGCGGGAGTGCGCTGGCCAGTGCCAGTGCTGCGGATTGAACCAGTCCGAGCGTACCGGATCGGTAAGAGCCGATGGCCAGCAGGATCCACCCTAAGATGATAGCCAGATTAAAAGTGCTGTAGATGTGGAAGGCACCGTATGCATCTCCGACCGTGTTTACCGCCTGACCAACGCCGTCCGTTTTCACCAGCTGAAAAGCCATATGGTCGACTCCTGCATGGAAGGTGCGGGCAAACAGTCCTGAAATGACGAATAATCCGCCCCAAAGCGCGAAGCGCGGTTTCGAAACGCCGATCGACTGGACCAGCAGCAGGACGGCCGGCCAGAGCATGACGATCCCGGACCCGAACAGGCTGTATGAAGCCGTCATCTGAAGCGGATGCTCGTCATAAGCTGCCAACTGGTCGGGAAAGAAAAAGTGATACGGTGAGCGGAGCAGGATGCCCGCCAGCAGCAGTATGGGCGAAACGATTAAGGCGATTCCCCCGATCCACGGACCGGGAAACCTCTGCTTCGCTGCTGCTGAGGTCAGCGCTATTTTACCATGTCCTTGCATAAAATCTCTCCTTGTTCTTTGCGTTTACCAAGCTCGGTAGTGTTCATTATAGAGGAATCAACATGCATCAAAGCTTACGGTTAAAGAAAGAACCTAACGATTTTGTCACATTGGGCGGAAAAGCTGGAGGCAGGGGAGGATGTCGTTTACAATAAGGTTATCGATATCAAGTGCGTGAGCAAAGGATGAACCGGATGAATATGAAAATTCTGGTCGTGGAGGATGAACCCGTAATCCGGGAGATGATCGGGGACTCGCTTGCGAAATGGGGATTCGAACCAGTCCTGGTCAGCGATTTCGAACAAGTGATGTCTTTGTTCAGTGAACAGGAGCCCGGACTGGTTATTCTGGATATCAACCTACCAAGGTTCGACGGTTACTATTGGTGCAGCCGGATCAGGGAGGTGTCCAAGGTCCCGATCCTCTTTTTGTCTTCGCGGACGACACCGATGGATATGGTGATGGCAATGAATATGGGAGGGGACGATTTCATCCAGAAGCCCTTCCATATGGACGTGCTGATGGCCAAAATTAACGCTATACTGCGAAGAGTGTATTCCTATCTTGATGTGCAAACTCACATTATCGAGCATCAAGGCGTACTGCTGAACCTGAACGACGGGGATGTGTCCGTCGGCGAGCATCGGGCAGAGCTGACCAAAACCGAATTTATCATCCTGAACATGCTGATGCGGCATGCAGGCACGATCGTCGGACGAACGAAGATGATGCGGAGCTTGTGGGCGGACGAAAGTTTTATTGACGATAATGCGCTTACCGTGAATATTGTCAGAATCCGTAAGAAGCTGGCTGACCTTGGCAAGAAGGATTATATTGTGACCAAGAAGGGGCAAGGGTATCTGATACCATGAAATTTATGGACTATGTAAAGGTCAAAAGCTGGTTTATCGCGTTCTACATCCTGCTGATGACCGTTGTGACGCTGTTTATGTCTATGGATTCGAACGGCTCTTCCGGAATAGGAAACATGTTGTACTTGAATATGATCTGTTTTGCAGGTGCCGCGCTGTATCTGGTGATCGGCTATTATTACCGGAGACCTTACTATCAGATGCTTCAGCAAATGAACATCAGCAAAATGGAGGAAGTAACAGCCCTCCTACCCGAACCACAGCATCCGCAGCAAGCTATCGTTAATGAATGGGTTAGGCGGCTTCAACGCCTGCACTCTGCCCAGCTCCAGCAGCAGCTTCGTGAGAAGAAGGATCATCAGGACTTTATCATGTCATGGATTCATGAAGTCAAGCTGCCGATTACCGCGTCCAGGCTCTTGTTGGAGAACGGTATGACTCACAATGCGGAAGCTGTCATGGACAAGCTGGAGGACGAGATCGACCAAATCGATCATTATGTGGAGCAGGCGCTCTATTATTCACGGATCGACTCGTTCAACCGGGATTATTTGATTACCGAAACCGCGCTGGAGCCTCTGATTAAAGCAAGCGTCAAGAAATACGCCAAACTGTTCATAAACAAGCGAATCCAGTTTCAGATGGCGGGCAAGCCGCTTTTCGTACATACCGACGGCAAATGGCTGGGTTATATGATCGACCAGATCGTGTCCAACGCGCTCAAATATACCGGCGAGAACGGCCGCATCCTGTTCCGATGTGAGGAGGATGCCGCCGAGAAGCGGCTGGTTATTGAAGACACGGGGATTGGTATCAAGGCGGAGGATCTGCCGCGTGTTTTTGATAGAGGCTTCACGGGCGGAACGGGCAGAACCGAAGCCAAATCCACGGGCATGGGGCTCTATTTGGCCCGTCAGATGGCCCTGAAGCTCAGCCACCGCCTAACGGTTGATTCAGTCGAAGGCGAGTCGACAGCGTTTACGCTGCATTTTCATAAATTCGAGCAGGAATAGCGGACATCTACAGCCGGTTATTCGTAAGTCTCCTCGTAATGCTTTTATATAACTTGGGAAACAGGATGGGATTAGAATGAAAAAAAACGCAGCCACTATGTTCAGCAAAATCCGCAACGCCATTAACACTATGATCGTGTCCGAGCTGGAACAGCGCGGCATCGAGGGCATCGTCTCCTCACACGGGGATATTTTGTGGGCGCTGTATACCCAGGACATGCAGCCCATAACCGTGTTGAGCGAAAAAATCGACCGGACGCAGCCGACGGTCACTGTGCTCGTAAACAAACTGGACAAGCTGGGATACGTCCGCAAAGTGAAGAGCAAGGAAGACAGCCGCATGACGCTGGTTTCGCTGACGCCTAAAGGAAAAGAATTGGAACCGGTGTTCGAGGAAGTGTCCGCCCGTCTCAACGAGACCATATACGGCGGACTTTCCGACAAGGAGCAGGTCCAGCTTGAATCCCTGCTGGAGCGAATATTCAAGAGGTTCTAATGCTTCGAGCGCAAATGCATAGACATCTATGCAATTATTCGGTACACTGTAATACATAGATATCTATGTAAATAGTGAGGAGGCATTCTTTATGAAATGCGAGCTGAAACATACGACGATTCACTACGAGGTCCACGGCAACGGCAAGCCGGTTTTGCTGCTGCATGGGTATTCCTGTGACCATCACCTCATGACGGGATGTATGGAGCCGGTGTTCATGAGCCAATCCGGCTGGAAAAGGATCTATCCGGATTTACCGGGAATGGGGGACAGCACCGTTACGGACGGTATCCAGAGTACGGATGATATGCTGGAGGCGCTCGATGAGTTTGTTGGAAAAATTTTGGGGGATGAGCCTTTTATTTTGGCTGGAGAATCTTACGGCGGCTATTTGTCTAGAGGACTGCTCAAGAAGCGTCAGCATCAAATCGAGGGTCTGCTCCTGATTTGTCCGACGGCCGGACAGGCGAAGCACGACGCGCCGGCGTTTCAGCTCATTGCCCGAGATGAAGAATTTATGTCGCAGCTGAACCATCCGGACACCGGTGAATTTAGCGGAATGCATACGGTACAGGACGAGTACAATTGGAGCCGGTTTGAACGGGAAATTGTGACCGGGCTCAAAAAAGCTAATCGGCCGTTTCTGGAGCGTTTACGCAAGCGTTATGATTTCTCGCCTGAAATGGAGCAGCTGGACACCCCTTATGTGAAGCCCGCGCTTATTCTGGCCGGCCGGCAGGATCATATCGTCGGTTATCGGAATCAGTGGGCGTTTGCGAATGAGTATCCGCGGGCAAGCTTCGTCATGCTTGATCGGGCCGGCCATAATTTGCAGATCGAACAAAGCAGGTTGTTCCACGTCCTGGTTGAAGAATGGCTTGATCGGGTAACCGAAGAGCAGGAAGCAAGCACAGCCAAGCACAGAAGAGCGTAACCAGGTTGCGTTCAATCTAGATTTTATTCACACACAGCATATTTTCACAATAACTAGACTCCCGATCAGGGGTCTTTTTTTTCTGGAAGGTACCTTTTCCGGCAATAGCCCGATCTTGATAAATAACCGTTGCAAGCTTTAGGGACAGAAGGGCTTCCCCAGCGCTTTTCTTGACGGAAGCGAAAATATTGATTATCCTTATATTTAATAAACATTAAATTTAATATGCATATAAAGGGTGGTTTTTCTGCAGCTCGATAAACTGGTCAATTATTATAAGGCTTTAGCCGACCGGAACCGGATACGGATTCTGGTACTCCTGTCTCAAGAAGAAATCAACGGAATGACCCTTGCGGAGAAGCTGGGTGTCACCCCTGCGACGATCACGCATCATATCGCCAAATTAAAGGAAGTCGGGGTTGTCATGGAGCGCCGGGAAAAGAACGTGTCGTACTACCGGATTTCGCAGGACATGATCGAGCGTACGGAAGGCCAGCTGCTGAAGCTGATCCGCAATTATGAGCCCCAGGAGGATCAGCCCGGGCCGCAGTTGTCCGCTAAGAACGAGAAGCTTCGGGACACCGTGCTCAAAAGCTTCATCATGGATGACGGCCGGCTGAAGAACATCCCGGCACAGCTCAAGAAAAAGCTGATTGTGCTTGAGTTTATGGTGCGAAACCTGGATATGGGACGAAAATACACGGAGAAGGAAATTAACGAGTTCATTAAAACGTTTCATCCCGATTTTGCCACGATCCGCAGGGAATTCATTATGCATCACTACCTGTATCGTGAAAAAGAAATCTATGAGTTGAATCCGGTGGAAATGTGGGAAAAATGGGAGTATCTCTAGGGAGGCGGTTACATGCTAGTAGACCCATTGGAAGTTTTGGAACGCTGCGATACCCCGCGCGGTGAAATTCAGCTCCAGCGCCGGGGCGGCGAATACGAATTGATCAGCAACGGTACGTTTCTCATGGCCACCTATAACGGCGAGTCGGAAAAAAGGCTTGTCCGTTCGGCCATCGAGGCCTGCGCCAAAGACGGCATGACTCTGCTGATCGGAGGCTTGGGCGTCGGCTATTCTTTGGGTGAGGCCGTGCATCATCCGCAAACCGGTCAAGTCACTGTCGTGGAAATCGAAGACCAGGTCATCGCCTGGAACCGGACCTATTTGGCGCCCTTTTCCGGAAACGCGCTGTCCGACCCAAAGACGAGGGTCATTTGCGCCGACCTGCTGAAATGGATATCCGAGACGGACGAGACATTCGATGCGCTATGTTTCGACATCGATAACGGGCCGGACTGGACGGTGTTTCAAGACAACGAAAGCCTGTATTCTCCGGAGGGACTTAAGGCGCTTACCCGCCTGCTGAATCCCGGAGGCGTCATGTCTTTCTGGAGTGCTTCGGCGTCTCCGGCATTTAAGGCGCTCCTCGAGTCCCGTTTTGCCGGAGTGGAAGAAATTCGCATCAAGCAGCCGCGGAACGTCGAGCCGGATGTGGTGTACATAGCCAAAACTTAAACTAGTAATCATGCAACGCTTTATGGAAAAAAAGGTTGAACCTGTGCCTGCGGTATGATAAATTAAGGGCATTCAAGTCATGAAAGGGTGACCTTAGGCCAATGATCTACTAATCCTATCCACACAAAACAATCGTTTGAAACGATGTTTAGGATAGGATTCGTGCGGGCTTTTTTAAGAAGTCATGCCGGTTGGGCATATGCTTCTTAAGTACGGGATCATGGCGCACTCTCTTGACGAGAGGTTTCAGCGGATTTCCCTGCGTATACAGCCTCCTGTCCTGAACATCGGGACAGGGGGCTTTTTTGTGTGGCAATGAGGCGACCGAACAAGCTATCCAATCTGCTGAACCATCGAAAGGAGTGACTTGCATGCCAGGTCCTAATCCGAACGCGAAGTATCCGATACCCGGGGACAACAATATGCAGTTTATCAAAAACGTGATCACGATGCCGAACCTGATCGCGGGAGATTATTCTTACTACTATGCGATCGATGGAGAGTCGTTTGAAGATCAGGTGTTATATCATTACGAATTTCTCGGAACCAAGCTAATTATCGGCAAGTTTTGCTCGATTGCCGGAGAGGCGCGTTTTATGATGGCTGGAGGCAACCATCGGATGGACGGATCCACGTTTCCTTTTAATATTTTCGGAAACGGCTGGGAAGCCCACACGCCAACACTAGATCAGCTCCCGATCAAGGGGGATACCGTTGTGGGAAACGACGTCTGGATCGGACGAAGGGCAACGATCCTGCCGGGCGTGAAGATTGGCGACGGAGCGATCATCGCGGCCGAAGCCGTCGTGACAAGGGACGTCGAGCCTTACACCATCGTCGGCGGCAACCCCGCGAAGGAAATCCGCAAGCGCTACGCATCCGAGGTGATCGCCGAGCTGCTGGAGATCCGCTGGTGGGATCACGACATCGAAGAAATCGAGCGGTTCATGGGCGCTATCGCGAGCGGCGACATGGATCTGCTGCGGCAAATGGGCAAGCCGCAGCAAGAGGAAGGAGGGAGGTCAGATGAGGATTGAAATAGAGGAATTCCTATTGCCTTTGCCGGACTCAGGGCCATACGGTATCACGGCTGGCAGAGACGGGACCGTGTGGTTCACGGAACAGAAAAGAAACCGGATCGGAGCCCGGGGCGAGCGTGGCGAGTTTACCGCTTTTGACGTGCCGACACCCAATGCGGGGGTGATGTCGATCCTGTGCGACCGAAACGGGGATCTTTGGTTTATCGAATATCATGCCGGGCAGATCGGCCGGATGACGCCAGGCGGAGAGTTCACGGAGTATGAACTACCCGACCCGGGCTGTGCGCCGTTTGGTCTCGCTGAAGGGCCTGACGGGGCGATCTGGTTCACCGAGATGATGACCGGCCGGATCGGCAGGCTCAGTCCTGCGGGTGAAGTGACCGAGTACAAGCTTCCTCATGAGGGTGCTTTTCCATCCTTCATCACCACAGGCAGTGACGGGAAGCTGTGGTTTACGGAAAACCAAGGGAATCGGATCGGCACCATCGCACCGGACGGTTCAGTTGCTCACTATGCGCTTCCAACGCCAGGTTCCGCACCGGTCGGGATTACGGCAGGGCCTGACGGCGCGCTGTGGTTTGTGGAGATCGCCGGGAATCGGGTCGGCAGAATCACGACGGACGGTAAGATAAGCGAGTATTCGCTGCCTACCGCAGGGGCGAAGCCTCACGCGATCACGTCCGGAATCGGCCAGGACCTTTGGTTCACGGAATGGGGTGCGAATCGGATCGGCCGCATCACCGTGGACGGTAAGCTGACCGAATATGACATTCCGACACAGGGGGCGGAACCGCATGGCATCGCTTTGGCCGCGGACGGCACGGTGTGGTTTGCCGAAGAATGCAATCTTCTTGGACGATTGACGATCAAGTAGAGAGTGCGAAGCAAAAGTCTCAGGATCATCCGTGACCTGAGGCTTTTTGGTATGAAAATGACATATCTTTTTCTGTCCGTTTATTCGGAACAATGGACTAAGCGGATGCTCCGCGAGTACTAATTTTTTAACTATTTTTGTCGAAAGCCTTGTAAAGCAATATTAGATATATTAAATATAGATTGTATAACAGCAATGGAGAACCTCGATTCCGTTCGGCGTTCAGCATGGCGAGGTTTCAAATACGGGCCGGGAGTAGGGTGTTTCTTTCAATTGCCAACCAAATCAGCGTAAAGTTGAGGTGTATTGTTCATGCTTCGAAAGTTCACCACGGTTTGTCTCGCTGCGGTCTGTGCACTGTCCATCTCCATGGGCGCGTCCGCCGAACCGGCGGCAAACCCCTCATCCTCATCCAGCGGCATCAAATGGCCGGAATCGCAAGCGCTTCCAAGCTTTGCTAAGGTGAAGCATCTGGACGTTGCGGACGTTTATGACGCCCCCGGAGACGTCAAGATCATGCTGGCGACCCTCCAGGGCATCGTCAACCGAAACCAGCCTCGAATCTATTTGCTGGAGAACCAGGAAGAAGGCAAAATGACTTGGCTGAACGATCTCAAGGTGCCTTATACGGTGCATGACGATCCTTGGGAACTGGTAAGCGATTTTAAAAAAGAAGTGAAGGGAATCATCGTCTACGATCCGAAAGTACCGGACAGCATTAACGTGGCGACAACGCTTGCCGGGCTGAAGGATGCGGTGGTCGCCAGCCCTGAGCTCAGCGCCAAGCTGACAGCGGCTCCTTATGGCCTGAAAGTGCTCGATGATTTGCAGGGCAAGTTTAAGGATAAATTGGATGCCTACACCTGGCAGTACGAAAATTTGTGGAAGCAGACGACGCACCGGATGCTGATCGGGCTGAGTCCGGATACGTCAGTGAAGCTGCCTCCGGGACTCCCGCAGTCGTTTAAAGTGGTGGCTGAGGAGAAGACGCAGGAGCGGGATGCGAAGAACCGCAAGATCTACGACCTGGATTTGACGTCTTTCCTAGGTACGGATGCGGTATACCTCCGCTTTGAGGATGCGTTCCAGCAGGACGGATGGGGATCGGCCGTTCATGAAGTGACCGTGAAGGCTGATGGCCAGACGATCGCCCAGTTCGTGCCCGGAACCGACGACGAGAAGCCTTTCCTGTACGACGCTCAAGGCTCGCAGCTTTCCGCCGGCAGCGGCGGACACCGGTTCGCAGACAACGGGCGGTACTTTGTCTACCAATTTAAAGTACCTGCTGGTACGAAGTCGTTGACCGCTTCGGTGGACATGTGGAACCAATTCAAGGTGTTTGCGGGCAACGAAGCTCCGCCTTCATCAGAACAGAAAGAGCCATACGGCTATCTCCGCGATTATGCGGTCGCTAACAAGGCGATGGTATTCTGGCTGGGCACCAATACGCCTGAGCAAAAGGCATTGTTTGATAAGATCCTTGCCGATGTTCCTGCAGGAACACCATACCTCGGCTGGTTCAGCAACGATACCGAAGGCGAGTTCAACGGGGTCGAGCTGTTGTCGAACCACAGCATCTACGTTCTTGCTGCCGACTGGTTCAGTAATCTGACCGTATTTTCCGGTACGGAAAACAAAGGCCAAGGGCCGCTTCCGTCCGACAAGGTCAAGACACCAAAACTCGAAAATAAAATTTATGTGACATACACCTTTAGCGAAGGCGACAACTTCCAGTACAACCAGCACCGGATGCGCATTTTGTGGGATGATCCGAACCGCGGCAAAGTGCCAATCAACTGGACGTCCAGTCCGATGCTGTACGACGGGGCGCCGGCTATGCTGAACTACTACAGAAGCACGGCAACCGCCAACGACCAGCTGGTCGCCGGACCGTCCGGCGGCGGGTATTTCTACCCGAACGCCTGGCCGGAGAAGACGCTGCCCGATTTCCTGAAGAAGACTTCCTCCTACCTGAAAAAGACCGGAATGACCGTACCATACGTATTGAACCGTATTGCGAACCAAAACGTTCCGCTCAGTGACTCCGTCGTCAAAGCTTATGAGGACAACTACCGTCCGAACGGGCTGTTTCTTAGCTGGGAAGATCATTTCGGCGTGGATATCTTGAAAGGAAACCTGCCGGTATCGACGATTCAGGGTATTAGTACCGTACAGGATGGACAAAAGATTCTGGCGGACGCCAAAGCAAAGTGGGACGGCAAATCTCCGCTGTTCGTATCCCTCGGGCTGCTGGCCTGGAATATGACGCCGACCGATGTGGTGAAGCTGACGGATTCGCTCGGGCCGGAATTCCAGCCGGTGCTGGCGGACCAATACTTCTCCCTCATTCGGGAGGCGAATCATCTGCCGAAAAAGCCGTAAATCAAGGACAATAATAAAAGCGGTCGACGCGAAAAGGCGTTGGCCGCTTTTGGCATTTCATCAGAGAAAAACTCAATATACCCATTGACAATGGATACGGGAATCCATTATCTTTATGATTAAAGATGAGTGAGTAACTCACTCATTATAAGATGAAAGCGGGGAATTCATATGAGCAATGCTTTGGTTCAAATCGTGATGCGGAAAAGAAATCAACAGAAAAATGCGCGGCTGCTTCGTATAACAGCTTCGGAAGGAATCGCCGAATCCGGCTTTGTACGTATTGGCGGGATTGAACAATGGGTGACCATCCGGGGGGAAAACCGGCGCAATCCGGTACTGCTGTTTATTCATGGAGGGCCGGGATCGGTGTATTCCATCTTCAGTCCACTGCTGCGTTCCTGGGAAAAGAATTTTACGATTGTGCAGTGGGATCAGCGGGGTGCGGGGAAGACCTTCCGGCGCAACGGCAAACAAGGCAGCGGATTGTTGACCTTCGACCGGTTGGCGGAGGACGGGATCGAGTTATCCGAATATCTATGCGGCAAGCTCCAGCAGACAAAGCTTATTCTGGTTGGCAGTTCGGCTGGCAGCCTTACCGGCATCATGATGGCTGCGCGTCGTCCGGATTTATACCACGCTTATGTAGGGACGGATCAGAACGCACCCGATCCCGAACATGTTGGGCATCGATTGCTGCTGGAGGCATTCCGAGCTACGGGCAGCAAGAAGGGAGCCGAACTGCTTGAGCGTATGGGAACCGATCCTTCTACCTGGAGCAGCAGGGATGTCGATACACGCAACCGGCTTATGGTGAAGGCAATACGTGGTGTCCCCAATATGATCACGGATTTGATCATGCCGTCGATGCTGTCATCTCCGGAACATACGATGAGGGATATGTCGGATCTGTTTAAAGGAATGAAATTTTCCGCTGAGGCTCTTCATGAAGATATGGTCCGTTTTGATTTTGACAAGATCGGATACCGCTTCGAGCTGCCTGTGTTTATTGTTCAAGGGGATTCGGACTTTATTACGCCGACGGCAACGGCCAAAGCGTATTACGGCCGCATTGATGCCCCATACAAAGAGCTCGTGCTCATCCATCAGGCCGGTCATTTGGCGTGCTTTTCCCGGCCGGAACAGTTTTACGCATTTCTTCAGAATAAAGTCCTCCCCTTGGCGGTGGCTGCGGAAATGAAGCAAGTACGGTGATCCAAAAGGAACGTCATGGTACAATAGGGATACATTATTTTTGAGAGATTGGAGTTCGGAGTCTATTGTCACCATTAAACAAGGAACAGCTGGCCCATATCCGGGATGAGAGGAAAAGTCAAATCAAGCAGGCCGCGACAAAGCTTTTTGCCCGCAGCGGCTTTACAGGAACGAAGACCAGCATGATCGCGGCGGAAGCCGGCGTCAGCGAGGGGCTGATTTATCGTTATTTCACGTCCAAGGATGAGCTGTTTACCAGCATCGTCCAGGAGCTGATGGAGGAAGGGCAGAGAGAGACGGGGAATGTGCCGAGCCTGCCGGGCACGCCATATGAGCAGATTCAAGCGCTGACGGAAAATATGCTCAGCGAGAACAAATTCGCTTTTATGCTCATTCTCCGCGCCGTCCGCAGCCTTGACGCCATTCCCAAGGACGCCGCAGACATTCTGAAGGAGCACTCGGCGGATGCCATGATCGAGCCGCTGATTCCCTTATTCGTGCAAGGGCAGGAAGCCGGGGAGTTTGCCGAAGGCGATCCTCGCGAGCTGCTTCACTGGTATTTTTACATCGTGAACGCCTTGATCGTTGAGGAAGCGGATGAGAAGCCGTATGGAACACCGTCGGCGGAAATGCTGATGAGGATGCTGAAAAGGTGATGACGGCAAACGGCCGGTCAGGATGATTCCTGATCGGCCGTTTTTGATTGTGTGATTTTATGCAAAAACAGCTGGATAGAGCTTATTCCGCATCAACGAAGAAATTCCGGCTGCCGATTTGAACATCCTGAACATTTGGTTTTCCGTCCTTGCCGGTGTGGATAAAAAAGACGTAACGTTCAACTGTACCGCCAGTAAACTTGAGGGTAATCGTATTGCCCGAAATGCTGTACGTCCCCGTTCCGCTAGACCCCGCGGAGGTATTGGTTGTTCCTTATAGATACGACATTTCGGCGGCGACAACCATGTGTATGCGTAAAATGGCCGATTATTCCTTGACGCTTCCGATTATAGTTCGATTTGGATCTGCATGTGAGGTCCATAGTTCCTTTTTTTTTACATATACGTTATAGGTCGAAAAGAAGAAAAAATTTTGCATATCTGCACATGGTCTGCCACGGTTGCACATGTATGGGAAGATTATAGTACTGGGAATAAAAAATGCGGCTAATCCCGGACTGCCGTTACGTCTGTCGTGACTTGCGCCGGCCTGTGGATGACCCGTAGAATGCTGTCCAGATTAGTGATCAGCGTTCCGGCAATAATCGTAATCATGCCGGCGACCGAGAGCCAGGTGATGCGTTCATGATACAGCACGGCTCCTGCCGCCATGGCGATCATCGGCGAGATATACAGCCATGTCGACGGAAAAACGGGATTCGTCTTGGCGACCAGCCAATAATAGAGGCTGTGGGCGACCATGGATCCCATGACGATCAGATAAGCGAGCGAACCGAGCGCGGCACCGGCGGGCAGCCCGACGGCATGTATGGGCTCAGTCAGCAGAGATAGCACAAGCAGAAGGAACCCGCCATGCATCATCTGCGCCGCATTCAGCGCAACGGGCGGCGCATCGGGGAAGCGTTGGATCACCTTTCGTGAATACAGCGTTCCTGCGGCGTAGCTGATTTCCCCGGCAAGGATGACCAGGCCGCCGATGACCCAGGCGCCTCCGGTGGAGGAAGAGAGGTCCGAGAGCAGCAGCAGCAGGACGCCCGCGAAACCGAGCAGGCAGCCGGCGACGGTCCGCGCCGTGCTCTTTGCTTTGAAGACCAGCACTTGGATGAGTAAAATGATGAGCGGGCCCGTAGCCGAGAAGACAGCGGCGGATCCGGAAGAAACGTGCTGCTCGGCCCAATAGAGCGGTGCAAAAGTGCCGAAGGTCAGCAGGATGCCGCTCAGCAGCATTTCTTTGCGCAGCAGAAGACGGAAACGGGACTTTTTGCGCCAAACCATCCACAAAAACAGCGCCAAGCCAGCCGCAAAAAAGCGCAGTCCCGCCGAGAAAAAGGGCGGAGCAGACGCGTCTACCCCGATTTTAATGGCCAGAAACGTTGTGCCAAAAATAAGACACATCAGCAAGTAGTTGACAAGTATCATGCTAAATCCTCCTTTGGTTGTCTCCCCATCATACAAGGAGGATTACAGAACAGATGCATGATAACAGAACAGATGGACGCGGATTTATAGTACAATGAGTCTACAACCCATTTGATGTCCGGAGGGAAAATGATAATGCAGACGACACAGAAGGATCATCCGCTGCTGTACCGTCAGGTCTACGATCATATTGTCGCCAGGATTCAACGGGGAGAACTTGCAGCCCATGACAAGCTTCCTTCGATCCGGATGCTGGCCGGGGAGCTGCAGGTTCATCGGCTCACCGTTTTTCGCGCCTACCAGCTGCTGAAGGAAGAGGGGAAGGCTTACGTAAAGGAAAAATCGGGATATTATGTTGCTCCGGTGCATGAAATCACGGGACTGCCAACCTATGAAAAAAGCTCCGCTGCTGCCCGGCCCTATAAGAACGAGATGTCTGACATTCAGCGCGTGCCTTCCGTTTATCAATTTTCGCAGGCGCTGATTGATCCCAATCTGCTGCCCAATTTGTATCTGTCCCAATATGTCAAAGAGGTGTTTGACCGCTATCCGAAAATGATCGGCACTTATTCCGATTTGCAGGGGGATGCCGAGTTAAGGGATTTTCTGGGCGATAACATGACGGGAAGGCTCAAGGTGAGTATATCGGCGGACGAATTGATCATTACATCCGGTGCGCAGCAGGCTATTGATCTGTTAGCCCGGCTCTATATTCGTCCGCTGGACGCCGTGATGGTGGAGCGTCCGACTTACAGCGCGGCACTGGATATTTTTCGCGCACAGGGTGCCCGTTTTCTCCCCATTGACATTTTGCCTGGCGGATACGACCTTGACCAGGTCGAGGAGATGATGAAGCGGCACAAGCCCCGCTTTTTCTATATGAATCCGACCTTTCACAACCCAACGGGCTATTCGGTCCCTGCCGGTCAGCGGAAAGAGCTGGTCGCCTTGGCCGAGAAATATCAGTGCCTGCTCGTTGAAGACGACACGTTTCGCGACATTTATTTCGGCGAGCCTCCGTCGTTACCGCTGTTTACCTATGACACGGAGGGATGGGTTATCTATTTGAGCAGCTTCAGCAAATACGTAGCTCCGGGTCTCCGGATCTGTGCTGTGGTGGGCCGAAGCTCGGTCATCCAGCCGCTGTTAACCTTGAAGTCGCTTGCGGATAACGGCTCGCCGCTCGTCAATCAGAAGCTGTTTCTGCACTATTTCGGATCAGAGCGGATGCAGAATCACCTGGAAAAGCTGCGGATTGCCCTTCAGATCCGGCGGGATCTGATGATCGAGTCACTCCGGGGTACCAGCTGGCAGTGGACTGTGCCTGAAGGCGGTCTCAACCTGTGGGTGAAGCTCCCGGATCATCTCTCTGTGGACATGTTATGGCAGCGAGCCACCGCGGAGGCGGTTTCGTTCGTTCCGGGCACGGTATTTGACCCGAAGCGCGAAATGCGCTCCTGGATACGGTTCAGCTACAGCTTTGTCAATGAGGAGCAGATTCGGACCGGCATGCGGCTTCTGACAAACTTGGCAGGCAGCATGAACAATGGATAGCCTCGATTCCCACCTTCATTACACCCAAAAATCATCATGAACTTTTTGCCATGACGCGTTACAATAATGATGGAGGCCGAACAACCGGAACCCGCTTGCAGCAGGCAATGGAGCAGGCGGGAAGAACGGCAGCCGATTCAATGGATCGATTATAGAGAGGTGGACTTCTATCATGGCTTTGATTCAATGTCACTTTTTTTCGGACGTGCTGCAGCTCAGTACTTCCATGACGGTCATTCTTCCGCAGCAGACCCGCCATCAGATCGGGATGCAGAATAACACATTTGCGGACAAGCATCCGACGCTGTATCTGCTCCACGGATTGTCGGATGACGATTCCATCTGGCTGCGCAGAACGTCGATCGAGCGTTATGTCGCATCGACGGGACTGGCGGTCGTTATGCCTCAGGTGCACCGCAGCTTCTACACGGACATGGCTTATGGAAACAAGTACTGGACGTTCATCAGCGAGGAGCTCCCAAGCATTGCCCGCTCTTTCTTCCCGCTGTCGGCGGAAAGGGAGGACAATTTCGTCGCAGGGCTGTCCATGGGAGGTTACGGGGCGTTTAAATGGGCGCTTAGCAAACCGGAGAGCTTCGCGGCCGCCGCTTCGTTGTCAGGTGCCATGAACGGTATGAGAGCCCCGGAAGATCCGGACCGCTTCCCGGATTATAAGCTGATTTACGGGGACAAGCCGGAAAAAAACCGCGAGGAAGACTTGTTTTGGCTGATGGAGCAGTGCGCGAAGTCGGAAGGACCGAAACCGATGCTGTATCAATGCTGCGGCACCGAAGACTTTTTGTACGAGGACAACGTTATGTTCCGTGAAGCGTGCAAGCAGTCGGGGCTGGACTATACATACGAAGAGGGCCCGGGAAGCCATGAATGGGGCTATTGGGACGCCAAAATTCAAGACGTGCTCGCCTGGCTCCCGCTGAAGAACAACGCATAACCTGAGGATTTGCAACCTTGTAATGCAGACCGAGGCATACGACATATGCCAAGGTCTTTTTTTGTAAGTGAAAAAAGCTTAAGCTTCAAAGACAGAGCTTCCTTATTTTCCACTCTGGGGAGCAATTTGAATCCTCGTGTAGAATAACCTGTCCACGGAAAGGGTAATGTTATACAGAAACAGCCCAAGAAATGGATAAGGAGTGAGCGAAGAATGGGTAACATGACGGCGACGGGAAGTACCAATCAGAAGTCTGGCACCACAGGGAAAAGTCTCGGCCAGTATTTGTTCGATTGCTTAAAGCTTGAGGGAATCACCGAAATTTTCGGCGTGCCCGGAGACTATAATTTTACCCTGCTCGATACGCTGGAGAAGTATAACGGCATTGAATTTATCAATGGAAGAAATGAATTGAACTCGGGATACGCGGCGGACGCTTACGCCAGGATCAAAGGCATTTCGGCGCTGATTACGACGTTCGGCGTCGGTGAACTCAGTGCCTGCAACGCGATCGCCGGGGCGAACAGCGAGCACATTCCGCTGATTCATATCGTCGGATCCCCTCCGGACAAGGATCAGAAGGAGCATAAGCTGATGCACCACACCTTGATGGACGGCAATTTTGACGTCTTTCGCAAGGTGTACGAGCCGATTACGGCCTATACGGCCGTCGTCACGCCGGAGAATGCCGAGATCGAAATTCCGACGGCTATCCGGATCGCCAAGGAGAAGAAAAAGCCGGTCTATCTGGTGATCGCCGACGACTTGGTCTCAAAGCCTGTTATGGGAAGGGGAGAACCGACACCGCCAAAACCGTCATCCAACCTGACAACTCTTCAAGCAGCGGCGGATCAGGTGCGCCAGCTGCTTGACCGGGCCCGCAAGCCGGTTTTGCTGGTTGACGTGAATGCGATGCGTTTCGGACTTCAAACGGCGGTGCGTCAGCTGGCAGATGCCATGAATATTCCGGTGGCGACGATGATGTTCGGTAAAGGTGCTTTCGATGAGTCACACCCCAACTATATCGGGGTATACGGCGGCTCGTTTGGTTCGTCTGAAGTACAAACGGCGGTGGAACAAGCCGACTGCGTCATCGCGGTCGGGATGGTGTGGGCGGACAGCAATACGGGCACGTACACCGCCAAATTGAATCCGCTCGTTACCGTCGATATTCAGCCCAAGATGATCAAGGTGGGAGGGGCTGAATTCCCGAATGTTCTGGCTGCCGACATGCTGCTTGAGCTGCAAAAGATCGGTTATAAAGGCAGCGGCGCCGCTGGCAAGGGGGCGTTTCCGTATGATCAAGTTACGGGTGAACCCGAAGCACCGCTGCTCGCCACGACTTATTATCCAAGGATTCAGCGTATGCTGAAGGAAGGCGATATCGTCGTCGCCGAGACGGGAACGTTCTATAACGGCATGGCTTATGTTCGGCTGCCCCGGAACGTCACGTATATTACGCAGGGAGGGTGGCAGTCGATCGGCTATGCCACGCCGTCAGCCTATGGTGCCTGCATTGCCGCTCCGGACCGCAGGGTGCTGCTGTTTACGGGGGACGGCTCGCTGCAGCTGACTGCGCAGGAGATCAGCTCGATGCTGTATTACGGCTGCAAGCCGATCATTTTCGTTCTGAATAATGACGGATACACCATCGAAAAATACTTGAACGTGAAGACGGAGAATCAGCGCTACAACCAGATTCCGCGCTGGTCGTACACGAAGCTGGCCGAAGCCTTCGGCGGAGAGGCGTTTACGGCGACGGTGCGGACAAACGGGGAACTCGAGCAGGCGTTCGCTCAGGCGGACCAGGAGCGGGCTGGAAAGCTCTGCATCATTGAAATGATCGCCGCCGACCCGATGGATGCGCCGGAATATATGAAGCGGATGCGCAATTACATGGAGGAGCAGGTGAAAAAAGGGCAGAAATAAAGCATGGGAACAGTGCTGCAGGAAGGTTCTTGATGAACTTTCCAGCAGCACTTTTTTTGTGTATGTATCCATTCCGGTAAGATGATGATAATCGCTGATTTTGACAGGGTCTATGGGCATGTTCAGAATTTGTACAGTTGAATCTAGTAACCTAGTTCTATGCACATAGATAAATGGAGTGGTTATTAGGATGTTCGACCGTTATTTTACAGAAATGCGTAAGCTTAGTCATGAAGACGAATTGCGTTACCGTTATTTGATCAGAGGGGTTAAACTGCTGCTGGAGCAGCGAAAATCGGAGAATTCCAAAGGATTTCCGCGATTGAGAAGATGCCGGCAGTCCGAATCGATCCAGCCCGGGACCTGGGATTAAAGTTTGAATATCGAAAAATTGACATCTTTTTGTCATTTGTTGAATAGGCTTTACACGTTATTCTTTTGGTAGGACTTAAGAGTGTGTCATAAGGAGATATCTATGAAAGTGATGAAAGACTTTTCGCCCAGAAAACCGGCCGGATGGCTGGTGCTCGCGGTTCTGGCAATAAGCATGCTGTCAGGATGCTCTTGGATGGGGGGAGACGATACGGACGGCGGCACGAAAACGGCTGAAGCTGACAAGCCGGTTCAGCGTTATGCCGGTGAGATGAGCCAAGCCGTTTCTCTGGCGTACACGACCAGCCGGAACCTTGCTTTAACGTTTAACGGGATGGCAGACGCCCACACGATGGACAAGCTTCTTGATCAGCTAGATGCCTTAGGCATAAAAGCAACCTTCTTTTTGCCGGGGATGCGGGTCGCGGAGGAACCGGACATCGCCCGGCAAATTTTGTCCCGGGGACATGAGATCGAGAACAATACGCTGAATGCGGTCGATATGAGCCGGATGGACTACGGACAGATCTACAAGGAAATCCATTTGGCCGACGATGTCATCCGCAAACAAACGGGGGTCACTCCGAAGTTCGTCCGAACGCAAACGGGAGCGATCAGCGAGGATATCCGGCTGGCTGCGGCACAGAGCGGACAGCAGGCGGTCATATCCTACAGTCTGTTTTTACATAATTGGAAGGCGGAGACCCCTCAGCAAAAAAAGAACTATATCCGGAAATACATCAACCGCGGGGGGATCGTGGCGATTGACCTTGCGGAGAACCGGACTTTGAATGAATCGGTGGACCTGATCGCTGCGGAAGCTTCGGCAGCCGGTTATCATTTCGTTACTTTAGACAAGCTGGTCGCCACAGGCGGCGTACGTAAACCGGCCGACACGGTTCAAGGGTATCAGGCTGCGAAGTATAACGCCGATTACGCCAAAGCAGATTACAATCTCGTGTACAGCCACAAGACCGCCAAGAAGGAAATCGCCCTTACCTTTGACGATTGGGGCACGGATGAAACGATCACGAAGCTGCTCGACATTTTGGATCAGTACCACGTGAAGGGTACGTTTTTTTTGCGTGCGGACGGGGTGGAGAAAAATCCGAATCTGGCGCGTGCTATCGCCCAAGCAGGGCATGATGTCGGAAATCATACTTACAGCCATCCGGTCCTGACCAAGCTCAGCGTCAAGCAGCTGCAGGATGAAGTGGTCAAGGCGCACCGCATCATTACGGATGCGATCCAGCAGCAGCCAGCCATGCTGTTCCGGCCGCCGACCGGCGATATTGACGACCGCACAGCCCGGATTATCGCGGCGGCCGGTTACCGGAATATTGTCGATTTCGATATCGATCCGAATGATTGGAACCGGGATCGCACCGCTTCAGAGATCGTGAACTCGGTTATCCAGCAAAGCCACAGCGGCGGAATTATTTTACTGCATTCGCTGGATGATACCCACACGGCGGAGGCGCTGCCGGGCATTATTCAAAACTTGCGGAAACAAGGATACACATTCGTGAAACTGTCTGACTGGATTTCAGATAAAGGGAATCCTTCAGGTAATGAAAGATAGATGGAGATGGAATATGTCAACACCAACTGAAGAAGTGCTGTATGCATACAGCCCGGTCGCGGTTATTGGACTCGGGTATGTAGGCCTTCCCCTGGCACAGGCGTTCTCGAAAAAGATGCGGGTGATCGGTTTTGACGTCAACCCGGACAAGGTCAGCCGGCTGCAGGAGGAAGCCTCTCCTGATGTGCAGACGTCCGTGTATGACGAAGACCCAGCGCCTGCGGGATTGGAATATACATCCGACGCGGACCGGCTTGGCGAAGCCATGTTTTATGTGATTGCCGTACCGACCCCGGTGCAGAGCGGTAACGTGCCGGATTTACGGTTTGTGGAAGAAGCGAGCCGCATGGTCGGCAGGAGGCTGCGCCAAGGTGCGGTTGTGGTTTATGAATCGACCGTGTACCCTGGCGTCACCGAAGAGATTTGCGTTCCGATCCTGGAGGCGGAGTCAAGCCTGCGCTGCGGAACCGATTTTAAAGTAGGATATTCGCCGGAGCGGATCAATCCAGGCGATGAGGTTCACCGGCTCGACAATATCGTCAAGATCGTGTCGGGAATGGATGAGGAATCGCTCGGGATCATTGCCGGCATGTACGAACAGATCATCGATGCCGGCGTATACCGGGCGGAAAGCATCAAGGTGGCCGAAGCGGCGAAGGTCATTGAAAATGCCCAGCGGGACATCAACATCGCCTTTATGAACGAACTGTCCATGCTGTTCCACCAGATGGGCATCGATACCCGGGAAGTGCTGCGCGCCGCAGGGACAAAGTGGAATTTCCTGAACTTCGTTCCCGGTTTGGTTGGCGGGCACTGCATAGGAATCGATCCGTACTACTTGACGTACAAAGCGGAGGATACCGGTATCCGTTCACGGATCATTCTGGCGGCACGGCATATCAACGACGGGATGGGCAAATATGTCGCCGAGCAGCTGATCAAGCTGCTCGTCCGGCAGCGGCTGGACCTGCGCGACGTGAAGGTCGCCGTTCTAGGCTTGGCATACAAGGAGGACTGCGCCGATATCCGGAATTCCAAAGTGGTGGATATCATCAAAGAGCTTCAGGATTACGGTATTGAACCCCGGATCGTCGACCCGCTGGTAGACCCGAAAGCGGCTTATGCGGAATACGGTCTGGAGCTGTCCCGGGTCGAAGAGCTGCAGGACCTGCATGTGCTGGTCACGGCCGTCCCGCATCAATGCTTTGCGGGCATGGGCTATGCGGATATGGATCCGATGTTCAGAAAGGAATCGGTAAAGATCTTGCTGGACGTTAAAGGAATATATGACAAAGCAGAGTTCGAGCGTCAGGGTTACATTTATTGGCGGCTGTAACGAGAGCAGATGGGAGAAATAAGAACCGTGTTCAGACGAAAGAAAAAACAAACCGATGAGGTTCTGACCTTACCCCGTTCGGATCGGCGGATCTTATCGAACGTTCCTGACCCGGAACAAATTCGCCGTTCAGTCGACCGGAGAGGCTCGCGGGATAACGATGCGGACCAGTTCAGTTCAGATTATTTGGAACGGATGCGGAAGTTCAGCCTGCGTTACGAGGCGGATTTTCCCGTGCTTCTGACTTGGGGCAAAGGAAAGAACCGGAGAAAACTGAAAACGAAGGCAGTCGATGTCTCTTCAACGGGCCTCCTGCTCGAGCTGCCTTTCACGACGGACCACATCCAGCCGGGAAGCAGAGTGTCCATGCACTTTGAAATTCCGGCAGGCACGATGCCGGAAGGCTTTGAATCCAAAGTGGATATCGAAGGGGTCGTCGTACGGACCTTTGAGCGCGGAACCGGCAGAGAGGCCGTTTCTTTGGCGGCTTTTGAGTTCACCAACCCGCTCCATGAATATTTTCAGCGCAGACGCTGGGGGTACTCCGTGTATACGGCCAGCGGCCTGCTGCTGCTTGCCGCCGTCTTCGTTCTGCTGCTTCGGGCTGAGAGCATCATTTATTTTAAGTACAATTTCCTGCTGTATTTATACAGCCTGATCGCCGCGGCATTTTTGTTGACGAGATACTTGTTCGGGTCTCTATATCGTGACGTGCCGGTCAATCCGGATTTTACGCCGGGCGTATCGATCATTATTCCGTGCTTCAACGAAGAGAAGTGGATCCATCGGACGATTATCAGCTGCATCAACCAGGATTACCCGGTGGACAAGCTGGAGGTCATCGTCGTCGATGACCGCTCTACCGACCGGTCCGCGGAGCAGATTCAGAAAACGATCGACCTGCTTCATCAGGAAGCGGACCGCTTTCAAACCAAAGAACGGCTTCGGATGCATATCCTCCCTGAGAACGGTGGGAAACGGGAAGCCTTGGTGCAGGGAGTACGGATGGCAAAGCATGATCTGGTCGTGTTCGTGGATTCGGACAGCTTCCTGGATCCACTCGCCATTAAGCATTTGGTGCAACCCTTCCAAGATCCGCGCATGGGCGGAGTTGCCGGGCGGACGGACGTGGAGAACAAGTACACCAACTCCATTACGAAGCTCCAGACCGTGCGATATTACATCGCGTTCCGCATTATGAAGGCGGCCGAGTCCTGGTTTGACAGCGTCACCTGTCTGTCCGGGCCGTTATCCTGTTATAAAAAGAGGCTTGTGCTGAAGCATGCTGACGCCTGGCTCAACCAGAAGTTTCTGGGACAGCCCGCTACGTTCGGCGACGACCGCAGCATGACCAACTTTATCCTGAAGACACACCGGACGGCGTACCAGGATAAAGCGGTTTGCTCCACGATCGTTCCTTCGGAGATGAATGTCTTTCTAAAGCAGCAGATACGCTGGAAGCGTTCCTGGCTGCGGGAATCTCTTCGGGCAGCCGGTTTTATTTGGAGAAAGGAGCCGTTTATGGCCCTCTTTTTCTACATCGGTGTCATCGTTCCGATCGCTGCGCCGCTGATCGTGCTCTACAACCTGCTGTATGTGCCCATTTTCCACCATGTGTTTCCGGGAACCTTCTTGATGGGGCTTCTGCTGATGTCCCTGCTGATGAGTCTGGCCCATCTATTGTTCCGTAAAAGCAAGCTGTGGGTATTCGGCTTCGTCTTTTGCTTTTTCTACGAAATGGTGCTGCTCTGGCAAATGCCGGTCGCCTGGTTCACCTTCTGGAAATCAACCTGGGGGACAAGGGAAACGCCACAGGACGTCGAGGCGAGAAATAAAAAGGCCGCAAGAAAAAACCGAAAAAATACGAAGACGGAAGTGCCGCTGTAACCCGGCGGAACCGCGGAATTTAAATGAGGATGCAGGATGAAAAAAGGAAAACGCAGCGAAGCGCTTGATGTGAAGCGCAAAAACCGGCGGAAGTGGATCAAAACCTGGATCCAGCTCTTCCTGGTGATCATGGTCATCTTTCTGATCTACCAAGCCGTCGCAAGAACCGACCGCTACGCCGAACCGGACAAGTCGACGTGGCATAATCGAAGCGGGTTTGTCGCGCTGTCTTATTTTGGGGTCAGCCGAACCGGAACACCGCTTCTGATCGATAAAGCACAGCTCAAAGCCCAGCTACAAACCCTCCATGATCAAGGCTATGTCACTGTGTCACAGCAGGACATCCTCGATTTCTACCATAAGGGGAAGGCACTGCCGGACAAGGCGCTGTTTTTGTCCTTTGAGGACGGGCGCAATGACTCCAGTCTTTATGCCCTGCCTTTGCTGGAGAGATACAATGATAAGGCGACCTTCCTCACCTATGCCAACAAGATGGGGAACGGGGATCATAAATTCGTGCAGCCCAAGGAACTCCGCAGCATGATGAAAAGCGGGTATTGGGAAATGGGGACCAACGGGTACCGTTTGACCTACATCAATATTTTCGATAAAAACGGTGGCTACATCGGCGTCAAGGACGAAAATAAGCTGGACAGCAAAGAGGACATCGAGCATTATAACCACTACCTTATGGATTTTATCCGCGATGAAAATATGATTCCGCTCGAGGACCGGGATACGATGCAGGCGCGGATCAGCAAGGATTATCAGCTGATGGACACGGTCTATACCGACAAACTCGGCTTCGTGCCCGGCGTCTATATGATCATGCATGCCAACGCGATGTACGGGAGCATGAACCCGCTTGTGACGGATGTAAATGACCGCAATATCCGTGCTCTGTTCCAGATGCATTTTAACCTGGAGGGCAATGCGTTCAACGGGCCATCACAGGATGTGTACAACCTGACCCGCGTCCAGCCTGAGCCCTACTGGTCAACCAACCATCTTTTGATGAAAATCGGCAAGGACAGCGGCCAGCAAATGACGTACGTGACCGGGGACCAGAAGCAGTCGGGGCAGTGGAAGCAGGCTGGAGGCGCCGCCGAATTCAAGGATAACCGGATCGTCCTGACGTCACCGCCTGCCGGGGAAGGCAAGCTTTTGCTGGATCAAGGAGAACAGGCACCTGAGGATTTCACCTTAAGCGCGAAGGTTTCCGGCAACGTGGTCGGCAAGCAGTCTTTTTACTTGAAGGACCGTGGAGATGGTCAGCAGTACGTGCGCGTCACGCTGGACCGCAACGAAATCCAGGTGGAGCAGAAGCTGTCTGGATCCTCTGTGACTGTCTTGGGCACACAAAAGCTGGATCCGGTCAAGTGGTCTTCAGAGGACCTCGCTTTTGACAAGGCAACGGTGTATTCCGCAGAAGAAGCGCAGGCTGGCGCCAATACAGATGACGAGGAGGAATATCCCGTCAACATCAAAAATACCCGGCAGATTCAAATGAAGCTGTCGGGAAACCGGCTGGAAATCATCGTGGACGGGCAGCCCGTTCTCCAAGCCTCGGTCGATCCTTCGCTGAAGGGCGGTGCTGTGGGACTGGGATCAGCCTACAGTCCGCAAAACACCAAGGACGATATCTATGACGGAATCTTTGAGGATGTCACGGTGACTACGGAAAATGCGGCGGATGGAAAAACCTCGGTGTGGTATACGAATAAGCTGCTCGGCTGGAAAAAAGCCGCGGCGCAGGTTGAGCATGCGATGGACGCGACGATCGATTGGGCCATCGATACGTTCTGACGAAAGAGCAATTTCAAAGGCGAAATGGCGGTGTAATGAGAAGATGGGTATGAAGCAAGTGGCTCAATCCGTATGGATGACTTTGGTGCTGGTCATCGTCGCCGTAGGGGTCGGTTTCAGCATTTGGATGAGGCAGCCGGCGATGCAAGCGGCGGCTCCGCCGGCCAGAAGTCCTGTAGAACTCACCGCATGGGTGGTGGATTGGCAGTGGGAGTCGGGGCTTGCGGATGCAGGGAAGCTGGGCAAGGCTCTAAGCCGTGTTCAGGCGTTTGCCACCTATTTTGACGAATCGGATCAGCCCTATTTTACGAAGGCGTTCAAAGAAGCGCTGCCGCAAATCCGGGAAACGGCGGAGGCTGCCGGCATCGCCGAGCTGAACCTGACCCTTGTTAACGATATCGTGCGGCAGGACGGCAGCGAGTCCCCCAAAGATTCGGAGCTGGTCTCGCGGCTGGTATCCACGAAGGAAGCTCGTGAGCAGCATATCGCCGAGATTGAGGCCCTGCTCGATCAATACTCGTTTCAAGGGGTGGAGATCGATTATGAGCGCATCCAGGACAAGGACTGGGGTTATATGACCGCTTTTTACCGCGAATTGTATGAGCGGATGCATGCCAAGGGGAAATCGCTCCGCATCGTGCTGGAGTCGAGGGCTCCCGTCGAAACGCTGAAGCTGCCCGAAGGGCCTGAATATGTGATGATGGCCTACAATTTGTACGGTACGCACAGCGGTCCGGGACCCAAAGCGGACAAAGCTTTTCTGAAAAAGCTGGCCAAGCGGATGACAGCTGTTCCGGGGGTGAAGACGATCGCGATTGCGGCCGGGGGCTTTGACTGGCATGGGGATCAAGTGACTGCCATTACCGAACAGCAGGCCGTAAAGATACGGTACACGAACAGCTCGGAGCTCAAGCGGGACGCGGCTAGCGGAAGTCTGCACTATCAGTACACCGATGATAAGAACGTAAAACATACGGTGTGGTATGCGGACGGTTCAACACTGACTTCCTGGATCGACACGCTGCGCCAAGCCGGAATTACCCATGTGGCCGTCTGGAGGCTGGGTGAACTCGGAAGAGGCACTTTGGACAAGCTGGTTCAAGCTGCCACAACGGCAAAGTAAATAAAAGGCCGCTGCGCGTTTACGTGTCAGCGGCTTAATGATGGATTTCCGGAGCACCCATGGAGGCATGGGTGCTCATGTATTTTTTCGGAGAGATGCCGCAGGCGGACTTAAAGGCTTTGCTGAAAGCGTAAATGCTGCTGTAGCCAACCTGCTCGGCGATCGCGGACAGGGATAACCGGCTGTACATCATCAGCTCCTTGGCCCGCTCCATCCGGTACCGGATCTGGAATTGGTGCGGGGACACGTCATACGTCTGCTTGAATACGCGCGAGAAGTGATACAGGCTCAGGCAGGCCGTTTTGGATAAGTCCTCCAGCCGAATTATGTCATTGTAATGCTCCATGATGTGGGTCACCGCCCGCTCCATCGCAGCCTGATGCAGCGAGAGCCGGCCATGTCCGGCCGCCTTCAGGCCCTTGATGACCAAATACAGAATATCCAGCACGAGCGATTTCTGAAGCAGCGGAAATTCGGCATCCCGGCGCTCGTAGGCGTGGATGAGCCGCATCAGCTCCTGATGAATTTCCGCATGGTTATGTACCCGGATCAGATGGGGGATTTCCAGCACGGAACCCAGCCAATCCGGCCGGAGCCACGAAAGCTCTTGTTGGCTGCATTCCGCCCGCAGTTTAAAGTTGATCGGTACCTCCTCGTAGTCTTCATAATACAGGGCGTCGAAATGGATATGGGGCATCCAGCAGGGTCCCCTGGAACGGACAAATTCATGCTCAATACCGGGCTTGAACAGCAGCAGGTCGCCTGGAAACACAGTCAGTGAATCCCCGCCAATCCGGATGTCGAGCTCGCCTTGTTCAACATACAGCAGTTCGTAATCAAAAATGATCCGCGGCGCCAGTTTCATACGGTCAACTTTGTGATGCCACGCCCTTCGCACGTAGGGGGACAAGGCTTGCAGCAGCTGTTGCCGGTCCATACGCTTTGACAGCTCCCTCCTTTAATGGTCCCTTATCCGGGTTTCCGCTCTTTCAGCGGCTCGGCGGTTCTTTATTCTGACAATAGCAAGAATGGATAACAAATAACAAGTCCCAACATCGATAAAGAGGGGAAACGCCTGTAGAATGACTTGTAACCGCTTTAATGCAAATCCGATTTGACCAATGACAGGAGAGATGAGCATGGAACCTTTTAACGGGCTGAACATGGGCCTCGGCAATCTATTCCGGATGTCCTCGGCACAGACGAGATCGATCAGCGCGGAAAATGTGACAGGAGCTAAAGGAAAAGGCGGCATGGCCACCCAGGGAACCGGAGCGAATGCCGGCCGGGATTTGGGTCAGGGATGGAAAATATCGCCATCGGTGGAGATCAGACCGGGTGAGGTGTTTACCGCCGCAGAAATCGACGGACCCGGGGCTCTTCAGCATATTTGGCTAACCTGCTTTCCGGACAGCTGGCGTCATATCATTCTGCGTTTTTATTGGGATGATGAGCCGGAGCCTTCCGTAGAAGTGCCTGTCGGCGACTTCTTCTGCAACGGATGGTGCGAGCGGAGCAATGTCAACTCCCTGCCGGTGGCGGTCAATCCCGCCGGCGGGATGAACAGCTATTGGGTGATGCCGTTTCGCAAGAAGGCCCGGGTTACGGTAGAGAACCGCATGGACAAACCCGTCGTGCTGTATTACCAGTTCACCTATACGCTGACCGAGGTGCCGGAGGATGCGGCCTATTTTCACGCCCAATGGCGCCGGAGCAACCCCTTGCCGTATAAGCAGGACCATGTGCTTCTGGATGGCGTGAAGGGGAGGGGACAGTACGTCGGCACATACATCGCCTGGCAGGTGAACAACACGGGGTGGTGGGGAGAAGGCGAGATCAAATTCTATATGGACGGCGACCGCGATTTCCCGACGATTTGCGGCACCGGGACCGAAGACTATTTTGGCGGCGCCTGGAATTTCGAGCATCCACAAGGACAGTACGGGGCGTTTTCCACTGCCTATTTGGGCTTTCACCAGCAAATCAGACCGGACGGCCTGTACCGGAGCCAGCAGCGATTCGGGATGTACCGCTGGCATGTGATGGACCCGATCCGGTTTGAACAGGACTTGAAGGTAACGATCCAGGCGCTCGGTTGGCGTTCCGGCGGCCGCTATTTGCCGCTGCAGGACGATATCGCCTCCGTCGCTTTCTGGTATCAGTCCGAGCCGCACGCCCCGCACCCGCCGCTGCCCGATAACGATGGCCTGGAGGTTATTTAATCCCCGCCCTTTCCGGTTAAAGTATGCATAATGCGGTTTACATTGGCCGAAAATGATGTTAATATGGTCAAAATCAAATCGGAACGAAAACGCGGTGAAGAGAAGAGTAGATGAACGGGCAGCCTTGCAGAGAGCTCCGGCAGCTGTGAAGGAGCAGGCCGCCCGTCATTGAAGCAAGCCTCCGAGCGGCGCATCGGAAGAGGGATCCTCATTCCTTCGGATGGTGCGACAGGAGCTCCTGTTACAGAGCTAGGGTATAAGCATGCGTCCATGCCGTACCCGAAGAGGCGGATGTAGCGATAGATCCGCGAACCGGGGTGGCACCGCGAAATACAATCTCGTCCCCAAGACGTCAGCGTCTTGGAGGCGGGATTTTTTTTGTTTTCTTTTTGATTTATATAAGAGCAGGAGGGGACAGTTTATGGAAGGAAAAGTAAGGCAAGAAGAAGCCGTGGATTTTCTAACGAAAACCGTGATGGAGGATGTGGAGAACGAAACGTATTCTAGACCGATCGCGACCCGGTTTCCGCCGGAGCCGAACGGCTATTTGCATATCGGAAGCGCCTATGCAATTCACGTGAACGCAGCCATTGCTGAAGCATTCCACGGGAAGATGAATCTCCGCTTTGACGATACGAACCCACTGAAGGAAGACATGAAATACGTGGAGGCGATCCGGGAGGATGTCCGGTGGCTTGGTCTGGACCTGCCGGTGTATTTTGGCTCGGATTATTCGGAAGAGATCTTCGAAGCGGCTTTGAAGCTCATCCGTAAAGGAAAGGCCTATGTCTGCGATTTGTCGGCGGAGGAAATGACGGAATACCGCGGAACGCTCACAGAGCCTGGAAGAAACAGCCCTTATCGGGAGCGGTCTGTGGAGGACAATCTGTCCCTGTTCCGTCAAATGAAGGAAGGCCGGTTCCCGGACGGCGCCAAGGTGCTGCGGGCCAAAATCGACATGTCCTCACCCAACATCAACTTGAGGGATCCGGCCTTGTACCGCATCATCCACGCTGAGCATTACCGGACAGGGAGTGAGTGGTGCGTGTATCCGATGTATGACTTTGCCCATCCGATCCAGGATGCCATCGAGGGCATTACGCATTCGCTGTGCTCCGCGGAGTTCAGGGATCACCGCCCCTTGTACGAATGGGTGCTGCGCGAGCTCGAAGTGCCGGAACCCCCGAAGCAGCGGGAATTCGGTCGTCTGAACGTTTCCGGAATGGTCACGAGCAAAAGGTACATCAGGGAGCTGGTAGAGGGCGGATTCGTCGACGGCTGGGATGATCCCCGCCTTCCGACCTTGAAGGGGCTGCGGCGAAGAGGCGTTACGCCGGAAGCCCTCCGGAGGTTCATGCAGGAAGTAGGCATGCTGAGGGGGAGCAGCACGGTGGATGCCGCGATGCTCGACCACTTCATACGCCAGGACTTAAAGGATATGTCTGTCGCTGTGATGGCTGTGCTTGATCCGCTTAAAGTCGTCATCACGAATTATCCGAAGGATCAGGTGGAAATGCTGCATCTCAACCACAGCGATGCCGATCCGATGCTTGGCGGCAGGGATGTCCCTTTTTCCGGAGAATTGTATATCGAGCGGGATGATTATATGGAACATCCGGTACCGGGCTTTCATCGATTGTTTCCAGGAAGCGAAGTTCGATTGAAGGGGGCGTACTACTTAAAATGCCATTATGTCGTCAAGGATCCGGAGACCGGTGAGGTGGTCGAGCTGCACTGCACGTACGATCCCGAGACGAAAAGCGGAACCGGGTTCAGCGGCAGAAAGGTGAAGTCGACGATACATTGGGTGTCCGCCGCACACGGTGTTCCCGCCGAGATCCACTTGTACGGCAGCCTGCTGAAAGATGGCGCGTCCGTGGCGGAATCGGACAATGATTGGGCGGAGCTGGTATCTCCCGATTCCCGAATCATTTACAGGCAAGCCATTATGGAGCCATCGATGAAAAATGCTTCGCCGGATGCCAAATACCAGTTTATCCGCCAAGGCTATTTCTGCCTGGATCCCAAAGATCTGACCGGGCCGGTACCGGTATTTAACCGGATCGTTTCGCTGAAAGATTCATGGAAGAGGGAAGCATCGCGTTGACCCACACGCTGCATACGCTGCCGCAGAGCAATACATTGATAATCAGAAGCACATGGAGGTCTTTTACGATGAAAATACAACAACTTACGATAAATACCCGGCATTTTGCGGAGATGAAGCAATTTTACGCCGGGAAGCTCGGTCTTCCAGTGGCCGAAGAACAGTCGGATAAGGTCACCATTCAAGCCGGCGGCAGCCAGCTCATTCTTCAGAAGGCGGAAGCGCCCGGCGAAAAATCGATGTACCATATTGCCATTACGATTCCGACGAATCAGCTCGAAGCAGCCAAAAAATGGGCCGCTCAGCGTGGAATTACGCTGTTCCGCGATCAGGACGGGGATCAATTTCATTTCGGGAACTGGAACGCCGACGCCCTGTATTTTTACGATCCGGATGAAAATCTGATTGAATTCATCGCCCACCATTCCTTTGATAACGCCGAAAATGAAGACTTCACAAGCAGCCAGCTTCTGCGGATCAGCGAAATCGGGCTCCCTGTTGATGAAGTGGCCGCTGCCGTGGAACAGATTCAAACGACGCTGGGACTGTCCATGTGGAGCGGCGACGGCCGGCAATTTGCCGCGATGGGCGACGCCGAGGGCTTGTTGATCGTGGTGGACCGCGAACGGCCTTGGTTTCCGGACGGAAGAGCGCCGATTGTCAGCGGGACAGGGGTTGTCATTCAGGCACAAGGCAACGAACAGCTTTTGCTGCAGGCAGATCAGTACGACATTCAGTCCCGGGATGAATAATCCGCTGCGGCTGGGCCACTATCGTAATGAGGATCGGAGTCAGCGTGATATAATTAAGGAACTATTCGAAATGAAAAAGTCAGAAGGCAGGGAGTTATGGCCAACATTCACGAAATCGCCAGACGAGCCGGTGTTTCGGTATCCACGGTATCCCGGGTTCTCAACCAGCATCCGTATGTTTCCGCTGAGAAAAGAGCCGCCGTGCAGCGAGCTATCGACGAACTGGATTACACGCCTAACCGCAATGCGGTTGATTTGATCCGCGGCCGGACCCGCAGCATCGGCGTGATCATCCCGTACAATAACAACCCGGCTTTCGACCGGATGCTGAGCGGTGTATTGAACAAATCGGTTGAGGAAGATTACACTGTGACCGTGCTTCCAACCCGGTATGATCCGGAGAAAGAGCTGGAGTATTTAACGATGCTGAAAACTAAACTGCTCGACGGCATCATCATTACGTCCCGTGCCAACGATTGGTCGTCCATCGTCCCCTTTGCGGGATATGGTCACATCGTAGCCTGCGAGTATACGGAACTGGAGGAAATCGGCTGCGCCTACATTGACCGGTATGCCGCGACGCTCGAGGTGTTCTCCTTCTTGAAAAACATGGGATACACAGAGGTTGCGTTCACGACGGCAAGAGGGGAGACCAGCATCAGCACCCGGCTGACGATGCAGGCTTACCGGGACGTTTTTGGGGAAGTACCGCCATGCCGGTGCCTGGATGGCTGCACCACATTGAAGGATGGTAGGGATGCAGCCCGCCACTTTCTTGAAGGAAAAGTCCGTCCGACCGCCGTGTACGCCAACGGGGACGAGGTGGCGGCCGGAATCCACCAATTTGTTCTCTCTGCCGGGCTGCGTATTCCGGAGGATGTCGCCATCATCGGACAGGAAAATCAGCCGATTGGCCAAGTCCTTCAGCTTACCACGGTAGACCATCAGCTCTTCCGGGTAGGTGAGGAGGCTTTAAGGCTCGTGACCCGTGGATCCAGGGAAAAAGTGCAGATCCCGTACCGGATCATATACCGTTCTTCATCCGGATAAAGCCAACAAAAAAGACCCGCAGGAGAACATTAATGTTACTCCGGAGGGTCTTTATGATGTAATTTTTATGTAATTTAATCCAAAAGGCTAAATTCTATGAAACATATTGAAATGTAATTGCGTATATGATATTATAATGTGTACTCCAAAATTAATCACATTATTACCATTTATCGTATCACAACGATTGGTGATTGTCAATATTTTTTACACCTCAGAAAGCCGTATCAAGCGATACAGAGAGATTATTTTCAGGGGGAGGAACGTACAGGATGATGGAAGAACGTGAACGCGATGAAGTGATGAGAAATCAAGCCGAGTCGAATCAACAGGAGCAAGATCAGCCCTACGCTGACGTCGAGCTGCTGCCGACGGGCATGAAGAATGATGATTCTGTGCGTATGTACTTGAAGGGAATTGGCCGTGTCGGCCTGCTGAGCACGGAAGAAGAAATCAAACTGGCCAAGCGCGTCGCCGAAGGGGACGAGGAAGCCAAGAAAATCATGGTCGAGGCGAACCTGCGCCTGGTTGTCAGCATTGCCCGGAGATATGCGGGCCGCGGCATGCAGTTGTTGGATCTGATCCAGGAAGGCAACATGGGGCTCATCAAAGCCGTAGATAAATTCGATTACACGAAAGGCTTTAAGTTCAGCACCTATGCTACATGGTGGATCAGACAGGCGATTACGCGGGCCATAGCCGATCAGGGAAGAACGATCCGGATTCCGGTCCATATGATCGAAACGATTAACAAGCTGGCACGTATATCGCGGCAGCTGGTGCAGGAGCTTGGACGCGAACCCGAAGTGGAAGAAATCGCTGCGGCGATGGAGCTCAGCGTAGAGAAGGTCCGTGAAATTATGAAAATTTCGCAGGATCCGGTTTCGCTCGAAACGCCGATCGGGGACGAGCATGATTCCAAGCTGGGTGACTTTATTGAGGATCATGACGCCCCGGCACCGGTTGACTCTGCGGCGTTCACCTTCCTGAAGGAGCAGCTGGGCGATGTGCTCGACACGCTGACAGAGCGGGAAGAGAACGTGCTCCGTCTGCGCTTTGGCCTCGAAGACGGCCGCACGCGCACGCTGGAAGAGGTCGGCAAGGTATTCGGCGTAACCCGTGAGCGCATCCGCCAAATTGAGGCGAAAGCGCTGCGGAAGCTGAGACATCCCAGCCGGAGCAAACGATTAAAGGATTATATCGAGTAAACGATAGAGTCTAAGCGAATTCATTCGATTTGGAATTCATTAATCATTTCATATGTCATCATATTCATTTGAAAGCTGTCTGCAGGTCTAACTGCAGGCAGCTTTTCTCGTTTGGCCGTGGCTTGAAGGTCTGAAAACGATCGGCGCTGGTTACACTGATTTTCATAGAAGGAGGTTGGAAGATTGTGATCATCAGTATATTAATCGTGACCAATGTCTGCTGGCTGCTGCTCTATCTCCGGCAGAAAGGGATGTTGATACATTACCGATCCAGTGCGATCGATACGCTGACCACCCATGACGAGATGAAAGAAACGCTAAAAATCGGCTTATATCATCGATATAAAAAGGAACAGGGGGAAGACAAGGACGAAGGGTCCCTGGAGTTTGAGGCGTTTGTCGCCGAAATAATGGAAGCGGTAAGGGGAGGACGGACCTATGTCACCCGAGCATCGCGCAATTACGGAATCGATATCGAGGAGCACACCGACCATGGCTTGTACCTGGGGCTGGCCGTTTGTGCTGACGACCGGAATCCGGTGGATTACGGCCCCATTGCCGTGGTCCATTCCCAGATGGTGAAGCGCGGTGCCTTCGGCGGGTATGTAGCAACGACCGGGGAATTCACGGCGGGTGCGTACCAGTATGCCGATGAACTGAACATCGAGCTGTACAATGGAGACAGGCTGGTGGACCTGTGGGTGGGAAGCGAAGAAGCCCAGGAAGAAGAACTGACGGAGTTCAGCCCGGCGACTTGACCGTTGCCCTTGATCCTACTGAAGGAAACAGCCGAGTGCATGCTGTTGATAAGACCGCCTACCCCAGGCGGTCTTTTTGCTGCTTGTGCCTAAATTCGTATGGAGTCAAGCCGCATTCCTGCTTGAACAGCCTGGAAAAGTACGAATCGTTAGCGTAGCCAACCTTTCCGGCGATCATGTGAACAGGCATTTGCGATGTGGCGAGCCAATGCTTTGCCATCTGAATTCGGGTTTCGATAATGTAATTGCCTAACGGCACACCCGTTTCCTTTTTAAACAAACGCGCCAAATAATCCGGGTTGAGATAGACGGTTTCGGCAAGGCTGTTCCGCGTCAGATCGTCCCCGATATGCTTGTTGATATACAGCTTGATTTCCTCCACGACCGAGTTGGGCTTTTCCGCAAACGTCCGGTATGCCAGAGCAGTATCTACCAGATAGGCGATATACTGCTCCATATCCTCGATCGATTGGAGCGACTGCTGAAACCATTGATCGTTGGTACTCCCGGAATACAGCTTATGGGCCTGGATTTCCCGCTGCTTCAGAAAAGAGTAAATCATCTGCATCAAATCAAGCCGGAACTGCCGCAGTGCGGACACATTCAGCGCCTGCCGCCCGGTCAATTCATGCAGATACCGGCTTATCTCCGCACAAAATGCGGAAGCGTCACCATCACTCAGCAGTCTTTCCAGCAGCTCCAGGTCGGGCGGGATATAAGCCGCTTCGTCCACCGGCCGTTGATCGATACGGAAGACTTGATTACGGATGTTGATCATTTCTTCATTGAGATGAATCAGCTGCCGGATCATGGGATGCACCGCCGCCAAGCTCTCAGTAAGTCCCAAATGACAGTATACGTCGCACTTCAGGAACCGGTTGGCTTTGGGGATGAGGGAGGCGCATGTGTCTTCAATCTGACCGGTAGAAGGTTCGGCGCTCCATTGTAAAATGACAATCCAGTGGTTCTCCGTGTATTCCAGCACCGTTTCGACCTTGTACAAGGGACTCCGCAGCAGTTCGTTCAGCACGTTAAGCAGGGCGTAATCAAACAGGTCCTTGTCGTTTTTGCCAAGACTCCCGTCATGAGGAAACACCTTGATGATCAGGGGCGTAAACCGGTCGGACAGCTGATAAGGCAAATGCTGTTCCTCCATAACACGCTGAATGGCCCGGGGTTCCGAGGGAAAGCTTTTGCCCGTGATCAGTTTGCGCCAGAACAGCTCCAGCAGGCGGTTCTGGTTTTTTTTCCATAGCAGCCCCTCGCGCGCAGCCTCCTCAATCGACCGTTCCTCGCTCGCTTTGTTTGCCGCCTTGCGGATAATCAAGGCTAATTTGTCAAACTCGATCGGTTTGAGGAAATAGTCGAAGCTCTGCAGTTCGATCGCTTTCTGGGCGTAGTTGAAGTCCGCGTAATTCGTCAGGAATATCGCCTGCACCCGGTAGCGCTCCTCCCGAATCCAGGCCAGCAGCTCCAGGCCGCTGCCTTGCGGCATTTCAATATCGCATATGAGAATGTCTACGGCGTGCTGCTGCAAAATTTCCTTCGCCCGGGAAATGTTATAAGCAGTGTAGATTTGCTCAATGGAGAGTCGCTGCCAGTCGATTTTGCTTTCGAGCGCCGTTACGACAAAATAATCGTCATCCACCAGTAAAACGTTCATGCGATTCCTCCTTAATCAATGGCTTCCGGCGGCGATACGGGGATGGTGATGGTTACTTCCGCTCCGCCTCCCTCGCGGTTAGAAAAGGAGACGCTCGCTTGACCCTTGTAGAGCAGCTCAAGGCGCTGTATCGTGTTCATCATACCGATCCGGTTGCCGTTCTCCGCGTTCAGCGGCCCACCATGCATGAGCTGTTCTAAAATGTCCGGAGGAAAGCCCGGTCCCGAATCCGAGATGGTGATCTTGGCAAGATCCTCCTGCATTTCCCTGCTGACCGATAATGTAATGTTCGCCTCGGTGACGCGTGATACGGCATATTTTACGGCATTTTCAATGAAGGTCTGCAGCACGAGCGGAGGAATGCGGATATCTCCGGTTTCTGCATCTTGGGAAATATGATAGGCGAAGGCGTTCCTGTACCGGTGACGCTGGATGTCGAGATATATGCGGACATGTTCAATTTCATCCTGCAGCCGCACGAAGTTGTGCCCGTTCTGAAAGATGTAGCGAAAGTATTGGGTCGTCGACATGGCCATTCGCTCGATTTCGCCATACATTTGCATTTGGGCCATGCTGTACATGCTCGTCAGACAGTTGAGAAAAAAGTGCGGGTTGATCTGCAGCTTCATGTAATCCAGCTGGATCCGCTGCTTTTCCAGCTCCTGCTCATACATATCGATCTTGAACCTGCGGATTTGCCCGATCAGATGCTTGAACTGCTGGCTGGCCTGCTCCAGTTCGATAATCTTGCTGTTTTTAAAATCCAATGCGGCGCTCTCCTCGTTCCACCGGGCGAGCGTATCCGAGAAGCTTTGAATCGGCCGCAGCACCCGTTTGTTGAAATAGAGCATTACGATGCAGAGGACGATCGCGATCATCAGCGCCAGCAGAATGATGACCAGCTGGGCGATCATAATTTTTTCGAACGTGCCGTATCTGGCGATCATTTGAACGCTGAATGAGGCGTCGGAGAACCGGCTGGTCACGGCGGCCCGGGAGTGGGCGAGGCCGAAGGGAGAAGGCTTGGCGGTATCCAGCGCCTGGGTCTCGTCCACGCGGATCGGTGTGGAAATATTGATCCCCTGCTCATCAACAAGAGAGACGGTGCCGTTCTTCCCCATGTCGATGCTCTGCAGCGGACGGATCAGTTCGTCTGCAGAGATGAGGCAGATCAAATAACGGTCATGATAAGGGACGATATTGACAATATAATATTTATTCCGGACAAGGACCGGCGTCCAGCGGGAATAAAACTTGTCGTATACATTTTTGTCCTCGGCGTAGGAAATGATCTGCCGCTTCAGTTCCAAATAATCGGGATACCCGATGCTTAAGGGAGCGCAGTTCAGGAAAAAATCTTTGTTTTTCAGATAGATGAAAAATTGATATGCCTGGCCGTAATTTTTCTGCAGCTCGGTAAATCGCTGATGAAGCTGGGTGTTGGACTTTAGAAATTCGGCCGAACCTGAAGCGTTCGCATCCATCGTCTCGATGATTTGGTCATTGGCCAGCGACCAGCCCATGTAGTGATTGATGTAGGCAAAATCATGGTTGATCCGGTTGATGTACAGATCTGCTGTGTCCCGCAGGCTTCGGCCGGACTGCTGCTTGACGATGGAGATCGAAGCATAGCTGATCATAAAATCGAGGACCAGCGCCGTAAATAAAATGACAATCAGCATGTTGACATAATGTTTGACCGGGTAAGGTTTGCCGGTACGGTGGATGATTAGCCGCATGAAAATTCTGTTCTGACGCCTCCTCTTATGAATGCGCTTTATTTTTCATTATATATAACCACGGCCTGTAACAAAATGCGAAATATTGCGCATCCACTCCAAAAGTCCGGAAAGTGACATCCTTACGTCCGGATCGGACGGTTGGCGTGGCTGCGCGGACAGACTTTTCCGTACCCGGGAGTCCGGATAACGGCGGCAAGAGGTCCGATTAAGCTCCTCAAGTCCATTTATAATGAGTCTTGTTCCGAAAGAAAGGAGAGGGGGGACCTGCGTTGAAATCAGAGTCATCCGGCTTCCGGCGAACCTGGGGAAGAATCGAAAGGAATTGGGGGCTGTACGTGCTGCTGCTGCCGGCGGCGATCCTGCTGCTGCTGTTCTCCTACAAGCCGATGTACGGCGTCCTCATTGCGTTCAAGGATTACAGTCCGGCGCTGGGCATTATGGGAAGTCCCTGGGCAGGAATGAAGTATTTCGAGAAATTTATTCATTCCTACCAGTTTAACGTCACGATCAAAAATACGCTGATCATCAGCCTGTACAGCATCGTGACCTTCCCGATCCCGATCGTATTGGCCTTGATGGTCAATCAGATGCGGGCGAACCGGTTTAAACGTTTTTTTCAAACCGTGACGTACATGCCTCATTTTATCTCTACCGTCGTCATGGTCGGCCTGATGCTGATCCTGCTGTCTCCGGGGAGCGGCCTGATCGGCAGCATCTACCGGATGTTCGGTGCGGAGGCACCCAATATCATGGGAGCGGCCGGGATGTTCAGCAGCGTGTATGTCTGGTCAGATGTGTGGCAGCACGCAGGTTGGGACAGCATTATCTACATTGCGGCGCTGTCAGCCGTAGATCCGAGCCTCTATGAAGCGGCAACCGTAGACGGGGCCAGCCGCTGGCAGAAAATCCGATACATCGATATTCCGATGCTGATCCCGACGGCCGTCACCCTGTTTATTTTGCGGATGGGCGGGCTGCTGGGCGTCGGCTTTGAGAAGGTGTATCTGATGCAGAACAACTTGAACATTTCATCCAGCGAAGTCATTTCCACGTACGTGTACAAAATCGGTCTGCTCAGCAGCCAGTACAGCTTCTCATCGGCCATCAACCTGTTTAATACGCTGATCAACTTTGTGCTGCTGATCCTGGTAAACCAGATTTCCAAAAAGCTCAGCAGCAACAGTCTGTGGTAAGGGAGGGAATAACACCGTGGAAGCCATGCAGGCGGCAAGCACCGCCACCGGAAGGGCCGGCGGCCGGTCATCCGACCGCGTTCTGGAAGTTTTGCTCTACATCGTCGCGGTGCTGCTGCTGATCGTCCTCATCTATCCGCTGTATTTTATCGTCATCGCCTCCTTCAGCGATCCATCGGCCGTGGGCAACGGCCAGGTATGGCTGTTTCCGCGAGGCTTTACGCTCGACGGCTACAAAGAGCTGCTGAAGCATGAGAACATTTGGATCGGATACCGCAATACCATTCTCTACACGGTCGTCGGCACAGCGGTCGGTCTGATCGTGAACGTATCGGCCGCTTACGCATTGTCCCGTAAAGACCTGGTCGGCCGTAAGGCGATTTCCCTGTTTTTTATTTTCACGATGTTTTTTAGCGGCGGCTTGATTCCGACCTTCCTGACCATCCGGGATTTTCACATGTACAATACATTCCTGGTAATGGTGCTGCCATTTTCGGTAGTCGTTTACGACATCATCGTAGCGCGGACCTTTTTCCAGACCAGCATTCCGGGGGACCTGTGGGAGGCGGCCCAGATCGACGGGTGCGGCAACTTGCGCTATTATGTCCTGGTCGTGCTGCCGCTGTCTAAGGCGGTCATCTCCGTGCTCGCTTTGTGGATCGCCGTCGGCTACTGGAACTCCTATTTTAATGCTTTGATTTATTTGAAAAATCCCAATTTGTATCCGCTGCAGTTAATTCTGAGGAACATCCTGATCACGAATCAAATGCAGTCGAGCCTCGGCAGCGGGGAAGCGGCCAATATCGCGCTGCGGCTGGCGAACATGATGCGGTATTCGGTCATTATCGTATCGACCCTCCCGATTATGTGCCTGTACCCGTTCGTGCAAAAGTACTTCAACCAAGGGGTGATGATCGGAGCGGTCAAGGAATAAACGGCAAGGCCATTTAATAAATATTAGGGGGATTTCTGGAATGGGCAAAAAAAGAGCCGGTAAACTGTTGGTTACATTGGGGCTGGTGTCCACGCTGCTGGTCGGTATGACGGCGTGCAGCGGCGGCGACTCCGGCGGCAAAACGGCCGAAAGCAGCGACAGCTTCAATCAAACAGGCCTTCCCATCGTGAAGGAGCCGATTACGCTGAACGTGCTGACCGTCCGGTGGGGAAATATGGGCGACACATTCACGAAGAACACCTGGCTGCAAAATTTGGAAAAAGAAACGAATATCAAGATCAACTGGCAGGTCATGTCTTCCAACGATTGGGGCGAGCAGAAATCGATCATGCTGGCCAGCGGCACACTGCCTGATATTGTCTTTGGGGACATCGCTTTCTCCGACTCGGATATCGTGAATAATCTCAGCCTCTTCCAGCCGCTGGACGATTATATTGACAAGTACATGCCGAATTTAAAAGCGGCCATGGAGGAATCGCCGGAGCTGAAGAAGCTCAGCACTTTCCCGGACGGAAAAATATACTCCCTGCCCGCAAGGCTGCCGTCCCGTCCGGTGACGCAGAATCAGCCGGTCATCAACAAAGCCTGGCTGGACCGCCTTGGGCTTCAGGTTCCCGAGACGATTGATGAGCTGCATCAAGTGCTGAAGGCTTTTAAAGAAAACGATCCGAACGGAAACGGTAAAAAGGACGAAATTCCGTACAGCGGATCCGGCGACATCAGCATGGACCTGCTCAATCCATTCGGCATTACGGACCTGAATGGTACCGGCATGATGATCAAAGACGGCAAACCGGTGTATTATCCGACGTCCGAAGAATACAAGGAAGCGATCAAGTGGGCGCATCAGCTGTTCTCGGAAGGACTGATCGACCAGGAGCTGTTTACCCAGGACAACACAATGCTGACAGCCAAGCAGCAAAATCCGGACGTTTCGCTGGTCGGCTTTCACCCATCAGTGGACGCCGGATGCGGTGTTCGGCAAATGGAAGGACGAATATGTCACCATTCCGACGATATCCGGACCGGACGGTAAGCGTTATCAAGTCGGCGATCCGAACGGGCTCAGCTACCGGCGTAACGAGCTGCTGATCACCACGACATGCAAATATCCGGAAGCGGCAGCGCGCTGGGCAGACCAGTTCTATACGAACGAAGCCAGCATCCAAAACTTTTGGGGCGCCATCGACACCGTCATTAAGAAGAACGACGACGGCACCTATGCCCTGATGAATCCGCCGGCAGGGACCAGTGCGGATGCGTGGTATTGGGAGTCCTCCGTCCGTGATTTTGGCCCGAAATACGTGAGCCCGAGCTTTGAGAAAAATATTATCCTTGACCCGAGCAACGGGGACGGCCTCAAGCTGACCATCGACAAGCTGGGCAAGGATTACGTTACGACCCCGTTCCCGAATGTCATGTACACCGCTGAGGAATTTCAGGAGCTGCCAACGCTCACGACCGATATCGATACGTATGTGCGGACGACCCGCGCACAGTGGATTACAAAAGGCGGTATCGACGAGCAGTGGGACGCTTACATTAAAAAGCTGAATGAGATGGGTCTGGAACGGCTGGTGACGATCCGGACGGATGCCTATGAGCGTTACAACAGCGTAAAATAGCGCGCCGGACGAATCCAGACCTTCGGCATCGGCTTTTCAAAGGAGTGCTGAACATTATGAAAGTTACGGTCTGGAATGAGTTTCGTCATGAGCAGCGGCATGCCGCCGTCCGCGAGATTTATCCGGATGGCATCCATGGCACGATCGCCGGATTTCTAGAGAAGGCCGGATTGACGGTTGCAACGGCGACGCTGGATGAACCGGAGCACGGATTGACCGATGAGGTGCTTGCCCAGACGGATGCGCTTGTCTGGTGGGGCCATCTTGCCCATCATGAAGTCGAGGATTCGGTCGTGGACAAAGTGTACCGCCGGGTCATGGACGGGATGGGACTCATCGTGCTTCACTCCGGCCATGCCTCCAAAATATTCGGCCGGCTGCTCGGAACGCCGACCGGGCAGCTGAAATGGCGCGAGGCGGACGACAAGGAACGGATCTGGGTCATTAACCCGGCTCATCCCATTGCCGCCGGGCTCGGCGAGTACATCGAGCTGCCGAAAGAGGAGATGTACGGGGAGCATTTTAACATCCCGGCGCCCGATGAGCTGGTGTTCGTGTCCTGGTTTGAGGGCGGTGAGGTATTCCGCAGCGGAGCCGTGTTCTACCGGGGACGGGGCAAAATTTTCTACTTCCGTCCGGGTCATGAAACCTATCCAACTTATCATAACGAGGAAATTCAGCGGGTCATCACAAACGCCGTGCAGTGGGCTGTCCCCAGCGGGGCGGCGGCCCCGGTCTACGGCAACCGGGCGCCGCTGGAGCCTATCCAGGTTAAGGGATAAAGTGCCCTGCATTACAACAGCACATATTGGCGGGAACCTTCCTCTTAGCCCTCTCCTCTCCCAGGATCGAATCATAGAATGTGATGTATTCCGATACGAAGGAGGGACTCGCACATGAGTGAAGTAGCTGGTGCTGGATACGGCGGCGGAATGTGGGGGAACAGCGTAGCTGCCATTCTCGTTCTGTTTATTCTCCTGGTCATTATCACCAAGGCATTTATCTATTAATCTCTCAAAGGGCTTAGCTATCAGCTAGGCCCTTTGCATTTGTACGGCAGCTGAAAATGGAAGCCCGATGTTTACATAATCTTCATTACGTAAATCTGCAAACGGATCGCACCTGCTTTCTTTGGACCAAATGGAGTTTTGGCACCGGGGCCAATCCTATTCAGCTTTTTCTTTCCCTGGTTGGTGTCGTCCCCATGTACTTTTTATAGAGCTTAGTAAAATAATTCGGATTATCAAGCCCTACACGCGAAGCGATTTCCGTCACGGACTCGTTGGTTTCGGTCAGGAGCCGCCGGGCTTCCTTTACTCGGCAGATGTTAACGTATTCAACAAAAGTGCGGCCCGTCAGCCGCTTGAACAGCTTGCAGAAATAGTACGGATTCAGGCTGACCTGCCTGGCCGCCTGCTCAACGGTCATTTTATCCGAAAAGTTCGATTCGATATGCCGGATCAGCTGTTTAAACCTCTCCCGATTGGGAAAATAAGCGTTATGTGCCTCTGCTTCGAGCATGCTCGGATTATTCTCCCTGGCCAACAGCGTCAAGAAGAGATGCAGTCTGGATTTCACGGTCAGCTGGTAAGCCGGAGGCTTGGAGCTGAGTTCCCGGATGATCTCCTCCAAGTGGGCCAAATAACCGGGATGCCCTTCTTCAATACAGCTAATTTTTACAGGGAACCGAAGCCTGCCTTCCAGATAGGGGGCGACGTATTGAATATGTATAGGATCATGCAGCCAGTCATTAAACAGGGAAGCATTGACGACAATGCAGTCATAATGGACGTCGCCTTCGGCGAGGGAGTAGCCTACGTGAGAGGCTCCCGCCGGGAATGATGAGGACATCCCCTTCAGCTGCAGCATACGGGCGGCTGTCGATATGGAACACGGCGCTGCCGCGCTTCATGACAAGCAGCTCAAAATGCTCATGCCAGTGCAGGTACAGAATACAGTGGCCGGCGCGGGCGGCAAGGCAGCGGTTTTGAAAAAGCTGAAACGGATAAGCGGTATTCTCCAGCGCGGTATCTTCCCATAGGTCCCTGGGATAGGTCATTTCCACACCCCCTCAAAATCAGACTAGTATTCCACAAGATCGGTTAGAGAAAACGGCGGTTCTCCCCGCTATAATGGTGATGTTACGAATACTATATGTCAATATAGGAGTGATCACAATATTGGATACCAACATCATGCGTATCGGAACGCTGGTCGGCGGCTCTGACGCGGTTCGGGTGATCCCGCAGATCGTCAAGCACGGCTTTGAATCGTTTAATCTGACCTTTTGGCAAACCTCGGGGGGCACCGATCTGAAGGAGCTTGCTGCGCGAGTGAGAGAGCTGGCGGATGAGCATAATTTTGTTATTTCGGCCATCAGTGTGTTCGGCAATCCTTTAACAGGAGAAGGCAACAATGAGGATACGCGGACGACGTGGGAGCGGCTGATCGATCATGCCCATTTGTTCGGCACTGAAATTGTATCCGGTTTCACAGGCCGTTTGACAGGACGTCCCATTGACGAATCCATCCCGAAATTTGCTGAGGTATTTGGAGAGTTGGCGCGGCGGGCGGCAGGTCAAGGCGTCAAACTGGCGTTTGAAAACTGCGACATGGACGGCACCTGGAAAACCGGGGACTGGAATATCGCCCATGGTCCGGCTGCGTGGGAAATGATGTTCAATGCCGTGCCGGCGGACAATCTCGGACTGGAATGGGAGCCGTGCCATCAAATGGTCAGCCTGATCGATCCGATCCCGCAGCTTCGCAAATGGGCCCCGAAAGTGTTCCATGTGCATGGAAAAGACGCCACGATCGCATGGGATGTCGTCAGAGAGCACGGCGTTCACGGCAATCAGCCGTTCGTCTGGCACCGGACGCCGGGATTCGGCGACAGCAACTGGGCGGACATCATCACCATTTTGCGGCAGAACGGATATCGGGGAACGATCGACATCGAGGGCTGGCATGACCCGGTTTACAGGGGCGAACTGGAGATGACAGGCCAGGTTCACGCATTGAATTATTTAAAACGGTGCCGGGGCGGGGATTTCATCCCGAATCCGGTGTAGGAGGACAAGCGGATGACTGCGAAGTACAAAGTCGTCGTCGCAGGCTGCGGCGGCATGGCGAATACCTGGGTCGATTACGCAGCCGGGCGGGAAGACACCGAGATCGTCGGATTGGTGGATATTAAAAAGGAAGCGGCGCTGGCGATGGCTGAGCGCAAGTCGCTGAACTGCCCGGTATTTACAGATGTCAAGGAAGCGATTCAGGCCTCGGGAGCCAATCTCGTTTTTGACGTGACCATTCCTTCAAGCCATCATGGTGTGAGCGCGACGGCTCTAGAACTGGGCTGCGACGTATTTGCAGAGAAGCCGCTGGCTGAAACGATGGAGGACTGTCTGGACATTGTCCGGAGATCGGCGCGGACCGGGCGCACGCATGCCGTGATGCAGAATCGTCGTTACGACCCGCGCATCCGGGCCTTCCGCAAGCTGATTGCCGAGGGAACGATCGGACGGACGGGATTTATCGGGGCAGACTTCTTTATCGGCGCCCATTTCGGCGGCTTCCGCGAAGCGATGGCCAGCCCGCTGCTTCTGGATATGGCAATCCATACATTTGATCAGGCCCGCCTCATTACGGGAGCCAATCCGGTCTCGGTATACTGTCACGAGTTTAATCCTCAGGGATCCTGGTATGAGGGGAATGCCATGGCCATCTGTATCTTTGAGATGTCCGACGGCACGGTGTTCAACTACCGCGGCTCCTGGTGCGCCGAGGGGATGCCGACATCCTGGGAAGCATCCTGGCGCGTCACCGGAGAAAAGGGGACGGCCGTTTGGGACGGGCACGGCGAACCTTATGCCGAAGTCGTAGCCGAAGGGGATCAGGACGGCAAGTTTATCCGCGAATATACGCGCGTGTCAGGCGTGCCTGATTCCATGCGCAACACCTTTCATCACGGCTGCCTGGACGAAATGTTCGCGGCGCTTGAAGCGGGGCGCAAGCCGGAAACGGACTGCAGCGACAACATATACAGTATGGCCATGGTGCTGGCTGCGCTGGAAAGCGCCAAGACGGGCAGCAAAGTGCTGATCCGGGAAGTGATGGAGGCGGGCCCTGCGGTGCAGGCATAACCCGTTGAATCCAACTTATCAAGGCGGATGAATGTTTCTCATCCATTTCGTTTGCTGGTGCATGACATGACAAGGACTGCAGGCTTTTGCTGCAGTCCTTTTTTGCTGCGTCAAGCGTAAGAAATACGCCTTCATCGCTTTACCGGACTGAAAATTTAATGAGGTTAACGATCCCTTTACATTCCAATGACATGGCGTAAATAAAAACTCACTACACTGAAGTATGGATACATCAGGATGCAGACAACATTTCATGAGTGAAGGAGAGACTTACCCATTGAAGAGGACTAGTAAGCTGCAGCGCAGCGTGTCCGCCGTGATGCTTGGCAGTATGCTGATCAGCGCAGCGGCACCCGTCAGCTACGCAGACGGCCTGAACGATCAAACGGCGTCTGTCGTTACGGCGGAGCCGGTGAACGATCCCACCGCCCCCGCAGCAGACAACAGCACGAACACGAAGACCCCGCAGGAGGGTCAGCAGACGCAAAATACGCTGAAGATCGATCATCAGGCACCTGCTGGAGTTTCGGCCGATCAGGATTTCACGGTGAGCGCAGCCATCACAGGAACAGCCGCGACTGGTTGGTCAGGTGTCGTGAAGTATGCGGTGGACGGGAACACCGAAGCATCTGTACCGTTGGTACAGGTCGAAGGCAAGCAGGATACATACAATGCAATCATTCCAGCAGAGGCGCTAAAGGGCACGATTCTGAATTATTCGATAACGCTGCTGGACGAGCAGTCCAAGGTGCTGCAGACAATCGCTTATAGCGCGCCTATTAAGGGCAGCGAAACAGAACCCGGCACCGGGCAGGATACGGTGGCGAACAATTCCGCAGCCGGGTTCCCGCTGCTGATTACCGAAATGGTTCCGAATACTACGGACCTGCCGGGAAGTTCAACAGACGCCTACGAATATGTCGAAGTCTATAACAATACGGATCAGGACATCAATTTCAAGGACTATTCTTTCTTTTACAATAATAAGGACAACTGGTCGCCGGTCAATGGCGGGGATATGATCATTCCCGCGCACAGTCCGGCAGTTTTCTGGATTATGAACGACAGCAACAAAGCCGAGACGCAGGAAGCGTTTAACAAAAATTACGGGACGAGCCTGGTGGAGGGTCAGAACCTGTTCCGGATCAACGGCGGCGGTGGCATGGCTAATGGCAGCGCAAGAACGCTGTCCATTAAGGACAGCACTGGCAGCATCATCGTGTCGGCTGCTTATGAACCCGAGCATGTCAAGGTAAATCAGGGCATTCTGTTTCAGCATCCGGCGGCAGGCAGCGTACAGATGGCGGTGATGCCGGCTTCCGGACAAACTCCGGCGACACCGGGAACGGTTGACTCCACGCAGCTTGTTCCCATTGAAGTGCCGGAAGGAAGCGAGACGGTTATTACCCATACCCCGCCAACTACCGTTGAAGTACAGGACCTCGAGATTCAGGCGCATGTCGAGAATCCGGGCAAGAACAGCGACGGCACTCCGGCTCCTGTGCAGCTGCTCTACAAAACGCCTGGCCAAACGAGATATACGGTAATCCCGATGGCAGACGCTCAAGGCACGGGCGACTATAAGGCGACCATTCCGGCCTCGGCGCTGGTTGAGCCCCAAATCGATTACCGCATCGCAGCCAGCCAAACGGAGAAAGCATACTCCGTCAAGGTGAACCTGCCCGAGTTTGATCCGGCTAAGACACCTCCGCTGCTGGTCACGGAGCTTGTCCCGAATACTACGAACGTGTCCGGTACGTCGACAGACGCATATGAAGCGATTGAAGTGTACAACAATACGGACCAGCCGGTATCTTTTAAAAACTATAAGCTGTATTACCACTACCCGGATAAAGGGGCGGCCGGTGATGTCGTATGGCCGTCGACGAAGGAGGACTTTGTCATCCCATCTAAGGGAACGGTCGTTTTCTGGATCAAAAACAGCGCCAACCAGTCAAACACGGCGGAACAATTCAACGATTTCTACAAAACGAATCTGGTAGAAAACCAAAACCTGTTTATGATTCAGAGCGACGGGATGTCCAATTCCGGGCGCCGCGCGATTGTCATTAAAACGAATACAGGCAAGGAAATTTCGGCGGCTTATTATGACGCGGATACCTTGTACGAGAACGGCACCAAAGGCGACGAAACCAAGGAAAATATGGGGCTGCATTATGCTTACCCTCAGAACGGCAGCACGACGATGATCAAGGCAAGCACCGGGACACAAGCGGCATCCCCGGGGACAATTGCAGTTTCTCAAGTTCCAAGCGAGCCGGTTCATCAGGAAGAGGACAGCAATCCTCCGACGATCGAGGATGTAACGAAGGTTAAGGAAATCGAACAGTCGAAGAGCCTCGAGCTGATCGCCGATGCGCAGGACGACAAGGAAGTCCGGTCCGTTCAGGTATACGTGCGCTCCGACAAGCAGAGCGGTTATACATTGCATAATCTGTCCGAGGACTTCAACGATACGATGTACCACTACAAGCTGTCCTCTGCCGAATTGATCGGCCGAAAATACATCGAATATTATTTTGCTGCGTCGGACGGCGTAAACGAAACGAAAACCGATCCGGTCAAAGTAGACGTTACGGGTGGACCGGATTCTTCTCCGCTGCGGCTGAACGTGAAGGACCAACAGATCATTAAGGGGACAAGCACCATTAAAGGCACGGCCGAATCCCTAGGATCGGACAAACTGCAGTTGAGCATTGACGGCAAACCGGTTGCGGATGGAAACACGTTCACCCAGCTTGAGCATGACGCTTACTTTGTTTTCGATGCGGTCAATGTCGACTACTACTTCAAAAATGCAGTGACGATGGGACCGGCAGAGCTCGGAGACAAATCGATCCTGTATACGTTCCTGGACCCGATCACTACGTATACGACGCTTTCTTTTCCGATCAGCGCAGATCGTCTCAAGGCAGACGAGGACAATATCATTTATGTTCGCGCCGGTTCCAAAACGGGCCCGTTTGACGACCGTCCGGAAGAGAACAAGGACGATTTTGAGATCAAGAACGTAAGGCTCGTGCTGGCGGACGGAACCGAAATCTGGGATCCGGCCTATGGCGTTAAGGATCAAGTGATCAAAATGGGGGATTCCGCCGGAAAAAACGAGTCCGTTGGGTTCAAGTTTAACCTGACTGCCGACCAGCTGAAGTCCAAGGCTTACGCTTGGAACACGCTCGAAGCAACAGACGGCCCGCACGAAATCAAAGTGACGGACGGAACGGATGAATATAAGTCTACCGTTATCGTGGATAATACACCTCCGGAGATCAAACCATCGATCGAAAACGGCAAAGAATACCGCGGTGCGTTTACGCTGGATGCCGAAATCGAGGACGCTTATGCGGGTGTGGACAAGGTTGATGTGAAGCTGGACGATCAGAGCATCAAGCTTCCGTATCAAACTTCGTCCGGATCGCTGAAAGGCGGAGAACATTCGCTGACCATACATGCCGTGGATAAGGCGGGCAATGAAAGCACGAAGACCGTGAAATTCACGGTTCCTAACGAGAACCCGCTGGCTCCGGAGCTGATCAGCCCGCAGCAAGGGCAGACGAACGTGGGAAGCAGCACCAATCTGACCGTCAAGGTGCAGGACCCGAGCCAGGACCCGATGAATGTGCTCTTTTACAAGGGGTATAAATACGACGGCAGCCGGACTGAGGACTTTACAGGGTACTTGAACGCTTCGGTGACCGAGCCTCCGAAGGAAATGGCTCCTACAGGCGAAACGCAAATGAATCAGGGAGATTACGCCAAAATCAGTGCGGAAGACGGCAAATATTTGGTGAACGAGTCGGTAGACAAGTTCCCTTACCAGAGATTCGAAGTGAAGCTTGACCCATCCGTGAAAGCGACGGACCGTGTGGATATTCACTGGAAAGGGAAGTCGCTCGAAGGCCGCAAGGTCAGCTTGTATGCCTGGAGCCCAGCGCAAAGCAAATGGATCCAGCTTGATCATGTGATCGCCGGAACCGAAGACTTTGAGCTGAACGCAACCGTGAAGGCGGGAGATTATGCTTCCGGCCGAGCGATCGACGTCATGGTGCAGGACGAAATCGCCGCGGCGGCGGAAGCGGCCGCAGGCACCAAGCCTTCGCCGGAGCAGGAAGATCCTTACGACTTCTCGTTCGTCTGGATGTCCGACACTCAGTACTATTCGCAGAGCTATCCAAAAATTTATCAGGATATCGTCAACTGGATCGCTGCCCAGAAGGAAAAAATGAATATTCAATACGTCATTCACACGGGCGACGTCGTCGACAAGTCCTATGAGGAGTATCAGTGGGTCGAAGCCGACAAGGACATGAAGGTGCTGGAGAATGCCGGCATTCCCTACGGCGTACTGGCCGGTAACCACGACGTGGGCCATCAGGACAACGATTATACGAAATTCAAAGAGTATTTTGGGGAAGACCGGTTCAAGAACAACTCGACGTTTGCCGGCTCCTATGATAACAACCGCGGTCATTACGACCTGGTTTCTTCGAACGGAAACGACTTTATCATCGTCTACATGGGTTGGGGTCTCGGGGACGACGAAATCGAATGGATGAACGAAGTGGTGTCCAAGTATCCGGAACGCAAAGCGATCCTGTGCCTGCATGAGTACATGCTCGTATCGAATAACCGCGCACCGATTGCGGACCAAATTTTCGAAAAAGTCGTGAAGCCGAACAAGAACGTCATCGCTGCGCTGTCCGGCCATTATCACGACGCGGAGCTGAAGGTGGATGAGCTTGATGACAACGGCGACGGCGTGCCAGACCGTAACGTCTATCAGATGCTCGCGGATTACCAGGGAGCGCCTGAGGGCGGGCTGGGTTACATCCGTCTTATGCAGTTCGATATGAAGAACAACAAGCTTCACATCAAAACGTATTCGCCATATTTGAACGATTATAACTACTATGATCCGCAGGAAAATCCGGGCAAGGACGAGTTTGACCTGGACCTGGATCTCCAGCCGAAAACCAAGCAGGTTGCGACGGATTACATCAGCGTAAAAGTGTACACCGATAGCGAAATCGGAAGCAGCCGCGATGTGGCCAGCGGGTCCCAGGCATCTGTCTCATGGAACGGGCTGCCTGCGGACAGCTACCAGCAGTGGTACGTAAAAGCGGAAGACGCGCACAGCGGCAGCACACTCTCCGATATTTGGGGCTTCTATACCGGGAAGAACAATTCCGGCAACCCTGGCGGCGGTAACGGAGGAAACAACGGAGGCGGCAGTGGAAGCAACGGAGGCGGAAATGGCGGCGGAATAACGCCGTCACAACCGGGTAACGGAAACGCCACTTCCCCTGAAACACCTTCTAATCCGGGAACGGGCGGGAATAAGGGAACCGTGGTGCTAAAGCCGGGCACGAACGGAAGCTATCAAGCCGATGGGAAGGCATTGGACCAAGCAATGACCGAAAGTACGAATGGCAAAATCGTCATCACGCTTGACGGAGCAAACGGACAAGGACAACAGGCAGCTTCCTTGTCGCTGCCTGCAGCCAGCGTGGCCAAAGCCAAACAAAACGGTCTGTCGCTGATCGTTGCCGGACCTGACATGACGGTTACGGTGCCTGCGGCATCGTGGCCGGGCTCGCTGACCGATGCACAGCAGCTGGTACTGCGTATGGATGCGACGATGAACAGTACAGCCAGCCAGGCTGTACGAGATGCCATTGGATCCCGATCCGACTATAGTCTTGCCGGACCGGTGTACACACTTAAGCTGGTCAAGGTCAATGGTCAGGCGGAATCCGAGATCCAGAATCTGAGCGGCCCCGTTACGGTTGAGGGTAAGCTCACCCCTGAGCAGCTGCAAAACCTGGATACCGATTACGCTGGGGTTTATGAGCTGGGCAGCGGCCAGCCTAAATATCTTGGCGGGCATTTCAGCGGTGGAACGGTCAGCTTTATGGCAGATCACCTTGCTCCGTTCGCTGTGCTTGAGTATCATAAACAATTTGCGGATGTGAACGGCTCCTGGGCGGACGAATACATCGGCAAGCTTGCGGCCAAACATCTGGTCAACGGAATCGACGAGAACCGATTCGGGCCTAAGCTGAACGTCAGCCGTGCGGATTTCCTCACACTGGCGATGCGAATGATGGGCACCACTTCGCAAGCTTCGGGAAGTTCGGCCTTTGCGGATGTCCCGGCGGACAGCTATTACGCCGGCGCGGTGACTGAGGCTGCAAAACTCGGACTCATCCAAGGAAACGGCGGCAAATTCAGACCTCAGGATCCAATCAGCCGCGAGGAAGCTGCGTCCATTGTGGTGAAGCTGGCCAAAGCGGTGAACTGGAGCGGCGAATCGGCTGCATCCAGCAGCTTTGCCGACATGCAAAACGTATCCGGATGGGCGAAGCAGGCAGTTACGGAAGCCGGTCAAATCGGTCTGATGAACGGCAAAGGCGGCGGCAAGTTCGATCCGCAGGGTCAAGTCACCCGCGCAGAAACAGCGAAAATGATGTACACGCTCATCGCTCAAAAATAGCCTGTCTAAAAAGAGGGGGAAAGCGGCGGTTAAGCCTTCCTGCCTGCCACAAGCCGGCGCCAGAAATTTTGGCGCCGGCTTGTGTGCGTTTCGATTCCGGCCTTGAAACCGGCGAACGTGCGTTCTATAATCAACACATACAATGAAATTGAAATTCCATAAAGTTTCGGGGCTGCCATGATATAATATTTTTAATTCATGATGTTAGTCTTGCTAATCTAGATAGACTGGTTCGGATTTAGTTTGGAAATCACCGGTTAGGGATGGATATACGTGAACAATAACGAAAGAGGACCCATTGAATTTACGGAAATCGACCTGGGCGGAGATGCCAGTGAAGGCATGCGCATTCCCGCCCGGAACCCCGCGGCTGTCACTCCGTCGAAATCCATAACGTTTAGTATGGAGAGCCGGGAGCAGGCCTTTGCTGAGGAAGCGCTTGGAAGAGCGGATGAAGCTGGCGAGCCGGCCCCATTTGTTCCTTTTATGAGCTATTGGGCGACTTATCAGCAGATGACCGAGGCTCAGCGGAAATGGTATTTTTACTGGAGGAGCGAAGTGCGGCAGGGTCGTTATCATCATACGGATCTGTCCTATGTCTTCATATACGTTTATGAGCTGATTCATCAAGTCGGCTGGACCGATCCCGGGGAAGGATACAGGCTGCTGGATGAGATTTGGACGGCTTACCGGGACAAGTTCCCTAGGCTGGATCATTATTTAAAGGAATGGACCGCTGATTTCGTGCTTATTCACGAGCTTGATATTCCGTTAATTCACATTACGCAAAAGGCGGGAAGTTTGCTGTCCCATGAGCTGATGGATTTGGAGCTCGTTCGTTTGTTCCAAGACAAACCGCTGCAGATTCCGATGGGATTGCTGCTTATTTTAAGCGATTATGATGTTCAGGACAGCAGGTTTTATGTGGAAGCGGGACAAGAGGATTTAGATTATCATATTCCGCGGATCATATCGCTGGCTGCCGGTTATTTGCGCGAAAAGGAAAACGATCAATGGAAGGAACTGTTTGCACCGGATATTCCGCCAAAAACGACTGATAGGTATTTGTTCCACAGAGCGGTGTACGATGCCCGTTTGTATGGGCGTTTACTTCCGGTGACCACCATTCCGATCCGCAACCATGCTCCGCTGCGGAGCTGGGTGACGCAAATTATCCGGTACACGGAAAACAAGCTGCGGGAACACCGCGGATTTAAGGGGCGTTTAAGAGGTGTAGATATCGCCCCCTCGATCGAGCGTCTTGTGGAGCTTTATCTGAAGCGGGAGCTGACCGCTCGGCAGGGGGACAGACCGGCCATTGTGATCGATTCGGACAAGCTCGCTTCACTGCAAAAGGACACCGAATATGTCCGGAGCATGCTCACCGTTGAAGAACCGGGCATTACAGAGGAGAAAGACGAGGAAACGGTTGCCCCTGCAAATAAGTCGAGCGCCGTCCATTCGGATGCGTCTGGTGAAGGTTCGACCAGCGATCCGGTCGCTGCTCTTCATTCTGAAGAGTCTAGGGAACCTGCAAGCGTTCCGGCGACGGATCCCCGGTTGGAGTTGGGATCTGGCCAAGTATTGGATACAGATGTAAGCTCCGATCAGGAACCTGCCCCCGTAACGGAAACGGATCACATTCCGGAACTCCTGGCAGACGATCATCATGCAGCAAATACAGATTCGAGGCCCTCAGAATCCGTCGAAGCGACGAATGCCGACCCGGGAGTTTGGGACACCTCCGGGCTGGATGAGGAATGGGCCCGCTTTGCGGAAATGCTGGCACCATACCAGCTGGAGGCGCTGCGTGTTTTGACAGGATCAACTCCGAATGCAGACTTAAACCAAGTGGCTGACCGTCACGGGACGATGCCCGGTTTGATCATCGATGAGATTAATGACTTGGCCATGGAGACGATCGGCGACCTGGTCATTGACGGGGACCGAATCGCCCAGGAATATATGGATTGCTTTGAGAACTTGAAAGGATGAAACGAATGAATGAAGTGAAGATACCCAAAAGGCTGACCACTGCGCTCGTGAATTCATTGACGGCAGGCGTCGTGCCCCGCGTAGGGTTGGAGCATGTCGCCGTGGGACGCCGGGCCGAAGTGGATGCCATTTTAAGGGATATGGACAACATCGCCGAAGGAGGAGCGGGCTTCAAATTTATTACCGGCCGTTACGGCAGCGGAAAAAGCTTTCTGCTCCAGACCTTCCGCAATTATGCCATGGACCGCGACTTTGTCGTGGCGGATGCTGATTTGTCTCCGGAACGGCGGCTGGTTGGAACGAAAGGCCAGGGATTGGCCACGTACCGCGAGCTGTTGACCCATTTATCTACCCGCACGCGGCCGGACGGGGGAGCTTTGGAAGCGATCCTCCAGAAGTGGATTGCCGGCCTGCAGCAGTCCGCGATGCAGGAGAAGGGACTCCGTCCGAATGACGCTGGACTCCATGAAGAGGTGGAGCAGCGGATTTTCACGGTGACTTCGCAGATGCAGAGCCTGGTGCACGGGTTTGATTTCGCCAAGGTACTGTCCGTCTACTGGAACGGTTATAAGCTGGGGGACGACGACCGTAAGCAGGCGGCACTGCGCTGGCTTCGCGGTGAAATCCCGACGAAGACGGAAGCGCGGCGCGAGCTGGAGGTGGGCGTGATCATCGATGACGACAACTGGTACGATTACATGAAGCTGTGGGCGGAGTTTACGGCAAAAATCGGATATAAAGGACTGCTGCTCTTCATCGACGAAGCGGTCAATTTGTACAAAATTACGAACAGCGTTTCCCGGCAGAGCAACTATGAGAAGCTGCTGACGATGTTCAATGATACAATGCAGGGGAAAGCCGAGCATCTCGGCATCTTTATCGGGGGAACGCCCCAGTTTGTGGAAGATGAGCGCAGGGGACTCTTCAGCTACGAAGCGCTGCGCTCCCGCCTGATCGAAGGCCGGTATGCGGGAAGCGGCTTCGCCAATTACTCCGGACCGATCATTAAGCTGGAGATGCTGTCGAGTGAAGAAATTTTCATCCTGCTGGAAAAGCTGACGCGGATTCATGCCATGCATTATGGATATGAGCCTGGTGTAGGCAGCGGCGAAATTATTGCGTTTATGGAAAATGCGGCCGGCCGGCTCGGAGCGGATCAGCTGCTGACCCCGCGCGAAGTGATCCGCGATTATATGGATCTGCTTCATACCCTGCATCAGAATCCGGGAATTACCTTTGAGCAGCTGGTCGGGGAGCGCAGCGTGAAGCCGGCGGATGCCGATCCGGACGAAGTCAGCGACTTTTTGGCGGAGTTCGAGCTATGAGCGGTAACCCGTTTTACAAGCTGGCCCCTTTCATTCAGGAGTATATTTACAAAAAAAGGTGGGAGACGCTTCGTCCGGCACAGGTCGAAGCGCTCAACATCTGCTTCGATACGCGCAATCATCTGCTGATCGCGGCGGGTACGGCTTCCGGCAAGACGGAGGCCGCCTTCTTTCCGGCCATGTCCGAACTGCACGAGCGGCCGGCGAAATCTGTGGGGATTTTGTACATTGGACCGCTCAAGGCGCTCATTAACGACCAGTTTGAACGGATGAAGGACCTGCTGATCGAATCGCGGATTCCGGTATGGCACTGGCACGGCGACGTATCTCAGGCGGAGAAAACAAAGCTGATGCGAAATCCTTCGGGCATTCTGCAAATAACTCCCGAGTCGCTGGAAGGGCTGCTGATGAACCGGCCGAATGCGATCCCTGCGCTATTTCAGGACCTCAGATACATTATTATTGATGAGGTCCATGCGTTTATGGGGGCAGACCGGGGGATTCAAGTGCTGAGCCAGATCACCAGGTTAGAGCGGATGGCGGGCTGCCGTCCTAGACGAGTGGGCTTGTCCGCCACTTTAAGCGACTACGATTCGGCAACCGCCTGGCTCGGTGCGGGCAGTCTCGAGCAAGTATCCGTGGTCACATCGCCGGGCGGCCGCAAGCTGCGGCTTCGGGTCGACCATTTTTCGTTTCCCGATGCGAGGGACGAGGAGCAGGCGGAGCAGCTGCAAAACGCACGCAAAGCGTACTACGAGTATATTTACGAGACGACGCACCTGAAGAAAGCGCTGATTTTTACGAACAGCCGGTCCGATGCCGAGCTGACGACGCTGGAAATGCGCAGGGTCGCGGCCAGACGCAGCCAGCCGGACGTCTTTTATGTGCATCACGGCAGCATTTCAGCCATGCTGCGGGAGGAAGCCGAAAGCGCGCTGAAGATCGGGCCGGGTCCGGCCGTGGCGGCGGCAACGCTGACGCTGGAGCTGGGCATCGATCTGGGAGAGCTGGAGCGGGTGGTACAGCTCGGCGCGCCGTACAGCGCATCCAGTTTCGTCCAGCGGCTTGGCCGTTCCGGACGCAGGGGCGATTCCGCCTCGGAAATGCTGTTTGTCGTACAGGAGGAAGAGGACGAAGAAGCACCGCTTCCGGCCAGAGTGCCCTGGACCCTGCTTCGGGCCATCGCGGTCATTGAACTCTATGTGCGCTATAAATGGGTGGAGCCTCATGATATCCGCCGGATGCCTGTCGGGACGCTGTACCACCAGACAATGAGCATGCTGAAGAGCATAGGGGAATCCGAACCCGCCGAGTTGGCGCGTGCGGTCCTTACGCTTCCTTCGTTTAAACATATGACACCTGATGAGTTCAAAGTGTTTCTCAGCTACCTGATCCAGACCGACCACATTCAATGGACCGAAGAACAGACCCTCATCATCGGGCTGACGGGGGAGAAGATCGTGAATAACTACCGTTTTTATGCGGTGTTTAAGGATGACGAGGACCACGTCGTGTATAACGGCTCCGAGGAAATCGGCTCCATCACGACGGTACCGCCGCCCGGTTATTGCTTCTCCTTGGCCGGGAAGCTGTGGAAAGTGGTGGAGGTGGACACCAAGCACAAAGCCGTGTATGTCAAGGCGGCCAAAGGCAAGGTGGACACACTGTGGCTAGGGTCGGGCGGCGACATTCACACGAAAGTGATGCGGAAAATGAGAGAAGTGCTTGCCGATTCCGCGATTTATCCGTACTTGTCGCCACAGGCGGTGAATCGCTTGGAACGAGCCCGGCGCCTGGCTAGAGAAAGCGGACTGCTCCGCGATATCGTCATTCCGGCCGGCGGCGATTCGCTCTTTGTGCTGCCGTGGGTCGGCAGCAAGCAGTTCCGCACGCTGGAACGGATGCTGAAGCACCACTTGGCGGATCGCCTCTCCCTGAGATCTATCGTGCCGATGGAGCCTTACTATATGGTCGTCGCCGGTAACAGCGATGCCGGGACGCTGATCCAGGAGATCGCGGCCGAATGTTCCCGGTGCGGCGAAGAACAGCTCCTCGCTCCGGAAGAAGCCCCGTACCTCGGCAAGTACGATGAATTTGTCGCTCCGGATCTGGTTCGCCGCGCGTTCGTCGTCGATGGGCTGGACCTCAAAGGGCTAAGAGAGGGAATATTGGGAGAGCCAGCGGAGTTTTCTTCCTAATGGATACGAACGGGGGGACATGAATTGCCAGCTAACCAGGAGAATCATTTTTATCAACGTCTGCAGGCCGCTCATCAAATCCCGATCGGGATCATCGGGCCTAAACGTTTGGTTGAACAGATCCTGCGCGTGATCGAGACGTTTCCTTCTTTTGAAGCAGTTCCCCGGGTATTTGAGGATGCGGCGGAGGCGTCAATGCTGGCGGAACGGTTAGCCAGTGAGACGGAGGTGCTGCTCCTGTCCGACCCGTTGTCTCACAGGAAGGTCAAGGAAAACCCACAGGTAACCGTTCCAGCCCATTACGTACCGTTAACCGATGCGGGCCTCTATAAAGCGCTGTTCGCGGCGCATCAGCGGGGCCTGCTTGACCGGGGAATCTCGGTGGATACGCTCACCGAAACAATGGTTCGCAGAGCCTGCAGGGATTTAGGGATGACGGATGAACGGTGGAACGTGTATGACGGTCCGGTATATGCGTCGCCGGATAAGCTGATTGCATTCCATCAAGCCGGATTTGAGTCCGGCGGATGCTCCGTCGTTTTTACAGGACAGCAGGCAGTGGCTCAGCGCTTGGAGGAAAGGGGCATCCCTTCCGAGTGGCTGCTTCCCTCCGATCAAGACATCGTCGTCGCGCTCGAGCGGGCGCTTCTGTCAACGGAGACCCGGCGCAGCAAAGAGTCCCAAATCGTCGTCGGGATGATCAACGTTGACCATTTCGAACGCGTAGCCATGCAGCGGAGCAATGAGCATGAGGTCCAGAAGCTGAAGCTGGACATCCACCGGATGGTGCTCGACTATGTGGAATCGCTGGACGGATTTCTGGCCCACCAGGGCGGGGACGAATACCTTTTCTTTACAACGCGGGGCATTTTCGAACGCGAAAGCGGGGGATACAAGACGATTCCGCTGGCCAAGGATGTGAATACGACGCACGGCATTTCGCTGAGCATCGGGATCGGCTTCGGCCGTTCGGCCAGTCTGGCCGGCACCCATGCCCGAACCGCGATGCGGAAGGCGAAGGAGGCAGGAGGGAATGCTTGTTTTATCGTCAGGGAGGACGAGACGCTGATCGGACCGCTCGAGATGGCCGATCCGGTCCGGGAGGTGCTGTCTTTCACCGATGCGGAGCTGATGAAGCATGCGGTGGATGCCGGCATGACCAGCGCGTACTTGAGCCGGCTGCTTCATAACCGGGCCAAGTACGGCCAAACCGATTATAAGGTCCATGAGCTGGCGTCATTGCTCGGCATTACGGTACGAAGCGCGCATCGGCTGCTGCTGCAGTGGATCGATCATGGGTTGGTGGCAATTGCCGGCATGGAGAAGGTGCCACGCGGGCGGCCGCGGCAAATATTCAGGTTTACCTGTTTGGACAGGACTTCGTCTGAAGCAGGAGACGTGCCTGATTGAATTTGAAGATTGAATGCCTAAAGAACACGAGAACAGTTAATGATGTTTATCTGCGGGGAATCTTTTAAAGAAGATTCTCCTTTTTGTTTGGGATGCCAAGGCAGCGTATTTGACGATATTAACGATCCTGTTAGCCTATTAATTGCGTTTTATACAGCTGCACAACTTGCGTTGCTACAGCTTCAATATCACTATCTAATTCTTCTAATACATAGGATTCCAATACTCCCATGGTTGCCGTTCCTAAAAACTTCAAAAAAATATGCTTATCAATAATCGGAAGCGAATCCTCATTAAGCTTTTTGTCTATCTCCGCCATAGTAAAAGACAATAGCTTTTTGCGAAAAGTTGAGGCACTTTCACTTTTAAACAATGCTGCAAAAAATGATTTATGGTGCTCAAAATAAGAAAACCATAATATCGAACCTTCGATAAGCCCTTTGTCTTGTTTTTGATCACATATTTCTCGCAATTGTGCTATATGGTCGTCCACAATCTTGTCTAACAGATCATATTTATCAGTATAATGCAGGTAGAATGTTTTTCGGCCAATATCAGCTTTTTCTGTAAGTTTTTTAACCGTAATCTCATCAAAACCTTCCTGAAGTAACATTTGCAAAAAAGTCGATTGAATAGCTTGCCGAGACTTTAAAATTCTTCGATCTGTTTTAACCATGAAGCAGTCCTCCTTGATGATTGTACACAATGAAAACAACTTGTGTATTAACACGCATATTGCGCTATGTGGTCATTGAATCAACAGACCCCTTATTTTAAAGTAAATATACACGAGGCGATTAATACGCACAAGTGTATATTAAAGATGAATAAAGGTGGTTTTAACTGTGACAGTCAACAAAAGGAACGTGAAATTTCATGCACATGGGCTACAAATAGCCGCGATTTTAAATGTACCTGAACTTGCTGAAGACAAGAAACAAAATCCAGCTATAGTTTGCGTTCATCCGGGCAGCAGCTGTAAAGAACAAACGGCGGGCATTTATGCGGAGAAACTTGCTGAGCTAGGGTACGTAACGATTGTATTTGATGCATCCTATCAAGGAGAAAGCGATGGCGAGCCTCGTTATGCTGAATACCCGGCTTCACGTGTTGAGGATATCCGGTCTGCGGTTGATTACTTAACTACTCTGGATTATGTCGATGAAGATCGTATTGGCGTGTTAGGTATTTGTGCAGGAGGCGGATATGCCGTAAATGCTTCGATGACAGAACGCCGCATCAAAGCTGTAGGTGCAGTTTCCGTTGCGAATATAGGTCGAGGATATCGTTTAAACGATCCAATTAAAATGTTAGAGCAGGTTGCCCTGCAACGTACGGCTGAAGCACGTGGAGCCGAGCCTCTGGTTATTCAATGGATTCCTAACAGCCATGCTGAAAGAGAAGCAGCGGGAATGACTGAACTGGATCTTGTACAAGCGGTTGATTACTATAGAACACCAAGAGGCCAGAGTCCTAACGCTCCAAACAAATTGAAATTCACCAGTGTAGATTCAATCATTGCCTTTGATGCTTTCCATTTGGCAGAAACTTTACTGACTCAACCTTTGCAAATCATTGTCGGTGGTGTACAAGGAGCGTTTGGATCATATAAGGATGGCCACGAGCTTTATAACCGAGCCGCTTCAGAGAAAAAAGATTTGTTCGTTATTGAAGGGGCAAGCCACTATGACCTGTACGACAGACCCGAGCCAGTGAATAAAGCCGTTGAAAAATTAGGTGCCTTCTATAAAGAAAATCTTTAACAAACAGCTAAATATTCAGAACCTTAGCGGTACAGGCAATGAACCTGTATCGCTTTTTTTGCGCCAAAATCCCGCTAATTTAAAGACAATTAAAAGATTTGTCTTTATATAGGCCGAGTCTTTATGATGAAGTGGAAAACGATTGAATGGGAGGAAGAACAAGGATGAAAAATGTAGCTGAATTGGAAGCATGGCTGGCCCAGCCGTCGGAAGCGCTCATTGCCGACCTCATGTCCGTCGAAGGGGATATTCTCGTGCTGGGCGTTGGTGGCAAAATGGGTCCGAGTCTGGCCAGACTGGCCGCGAATGCGATACGAATGGGGGGCATGAACAAGAAGGTCATCGGGGTATCGCGTTTCTCGAATGAAGAGACCCGCAAGGAACTGGAGGATGCCGGGGTGACCACGATTTCGTGCGATTTGCTGAATGATCAGGAACTCCAGCAGCTGCCCGACGTGCCAAACGTCATTTTCATGGCCGGACATAAATTCGGAACGACGGGAAGGGAGTATTTTACATGGGCGATGAACAGCTATTTGCCCGGCAGGGTCGCCGAGAAATACCGTGATTCCAGGATCGTTGTGTTTTCTTCCGGCAACGTGTACCCCTTCACCCCGGTCGCCAGCGGTGGAGCCAGCGAGCATACTCCACCGGAACCGGTCGGAGAGTATGCGCAGTCCTGCCTCGGCAGGGAGCGGATCTTCGAGTATTTCTCGCATCAGAACGGTACGCCGATGGCGATTTATCGGCTGAATTATGCGATCGACATGCGGTACGGCGTGCTGTTGGAGCTGGCGAAGTCCGTCAATGAAGGAAGGCCGGTTGATGTGACGATGGGCTTCGCCAATGTCATTTGGCAGGGGGATGCGAACGAAATGGCGCTGCGCTGCCTGACCCAATGCACGAACCCGCCGCAGATCATCAACGTGACGGGACCGGAAACGATGTCGATCCGCTGGGCGGTGAAAGAGTTGGCTCGCCGTTTAGGCAAAGAAGCGGTGTTTACCGGGACGGAAGCGGATAGTGCACTGCTCAGCAACGCGTCGAAGTCCCATCAGCTGTTCGGCTATCCGCGGGTATCCCTCCTGCAAATGATCGACTGGATCGCGGACTGGGTGAAGCAGGGCGGGGCGACATGGAGCAAACCTACGCATTTTCAAGAAAGAAAGGGGAAGTTCTGATATGAAAAATTCGGAGCATTCGCTAACCGCAGAGCAAACCGCAGCGCTGCACGACGGTCTGGTCATCCCGGCCCACCCGTTGGCACTGGATGAAAACCGGAAGCTGGATGAGCGGCATCAGCGGGCATTGACGCGTTACTATATAGATTCAGGCGCAGGAGGAATCGCTGTGGGCGTCCATTCCACCCAGTTTGAAATCCGGGACCCCGGCGTCGATTTGTTCGAGCCTGTCCTTCGGATGGCGGCCGAGGAGGTCCAGCGCGCGCAGCTGCAGCGCCCCTTCATTTTGGTGGCCGGAATTTGCGGTCCGACCCCTCAGGCGCTAAGGGAGGCGGAAACCGCCCGCAAGCTCGGCTATGACGCAGGACTGCTCAGCATGGGGGGATTAGCGCAGTGGAGCGAAGAAGAGCTGCTGCAGCGCACACGGGAAGTGGCTCAAAGGATACCCGTCATCGGTTTCTATCTCCAACCCTCCGTGGGCGGACGAATGTTCAGCTTCGACTTCTGGAGGGAATTCGCCGAAATCCCCAACGTCGTCGCCATCAAGATGGCGCCGTTCAACCGGTATCAAACCCTTGATGTTGCCCGGGCCGTCTGTTATTCCAGCCGCCGCGACGAAATCGCCCTGTACACGGGCAACGACGACAACATCATTGTTGACCTTCTCACGACTTACCGGTTCCGGGTGGACGGTGAGCTCGTGGAGAAGAAGGTTGTCGGCGGATTGCTCGGCCATTGGGCGGTATGGACGCGGAAAGCCGTAGAGCTGCTGGAGGAAATCAAGCAGGTTCGCGGTGGAGGCACCATTTCGGAAGAATGGCTGAGACGGAATGTGGAGGTGACCGACACCAATGCTGCGTTTTTCGATCCCGCCCACCAATTCGCCGGGTGCATTCCGGGCATTCACGAAGTGCTGCGGAGGCAGGGGCTGATGCGAGGGATCTGGTGCCTGAATCCGGAAGAGACGCTTTCTCCTGGGCAGACGGAAGAAATCGACCGGATTTATCGGGATTATCCCCATTTGAACGACGACGATTTTGTCCGCGAGCAAGTGAATAAGTGGCTGGAAACGAAATCCAATCACGCGTAGAAAATGATAAAAACCTGACATCCCGAAAGCGGAGAATTTGATATATTTCTACCGATTTAGCATTTTCCACACCGCTCAAAAGCTTGATGCAGCAGCATTTATAGCCATTTCGGTGCTCATGGTTCGGTAAATTCCAAGCTCAAGGAAATCACGCTGTTTACCGCAGGTGGAAGCGTTTTTATGATGGGATTACCGGTGAATCACGAACACCGAAAATCGTAACACCCCCAAGATGAGCCCCAAAACATGAAGGAGGAAAGAGTATGGCAAAGAAGTGGATCAGTATGGTTGCGGCAGTCACGATGCTCATCTTCGTACTCAGCGCTTGCAGCGGTGGAAGCAAAACTTCCAATGAAGGAGCAGCACCGTCAGCGGAACCTGCACCAACCGGAGGCGCCGGAGCCGGAAGCAGCACCGAGCAGTATGGCGACACCGGCGGATTAAAGCTGCCGCTGGTTGATAAGCCGACGACGATTAAATTTATGTTGTCGAGCAACTCGGCCAAAATCGGCGACGACAAGCTGATCGTCCAGGAGCTGGAGAAGCGTACGGGGATCAAGGTCGAGTTCCAAACGTATTCCCCGCAAACGTATCAGGACAAATTGAAGGTTGTGGTGGCCTCCGGCAAACTTCCGGACATTTTCATCGGACTGAAGCCGGCTGAACTGAAAAAAATCGGCCAGCAAAAAGGCGTAGTCGCGATCAACGAATATGCCGACATGCTGCCGAACTTCTCCAAATTGTATTTGCAGGAAAACAACTGGGTCATTAAATCGTTTGGCGACGAAAAAGGCAACATTTATACTTGGCCCATCTACGACCTTAACCGGGATGTCAATCACGGCTTCCTGTACCGGAAAGACATTTTTGACAAGAACGGCATCAAGGAATGGACAAATACAGAAGAATTCTACCAGGCTCTGAAGAAGCTCAAGGAAATTTACCCGGATTCTTATCCGTATGCTTCCAAAGGTCTGGCCAACATTTTCAGAGATTGGTCCTTCGGATGGGGCATCGGTAATGGCGACAACTATCCGGCGTATTACGACGAAAAGGACGGAACGTGGAAATATGCGACGGTTCAGCCGGAGCACAAGGATATGCTTGATTTTATGAAAAAGTTGTACAACGAAGGGCTGATGGATCCCGAGTTTCTGACGGATACGCAGGATTCCTGGACGACGAAGATGACGACCGACAAATCGTTTGTCACCTGGGATTGGATCGGCAGACTCGACTTGTTCTACAACCAGGTGAAGGACAAAAATCCGGATTATGATTTAAGATACGCCAATCCGGTCGGCCCAACGGGCCATGTCAGAACCCTTCCGAAAGTATCCGACTTCAGCATTGCGGTCGCCAACAACAAGAACAAGGAAGTGGCGCTTAAACTGCTGGATTACCTCACCAGTCCTTCGGGCGGCGAGCTGATGACCGTCGGTGTGGAGGGCGTCAACTTCGAATGGGGGCAGGACGGCCGTCCGGTGTATCCGGAGCTCAAGGATCTCCCGCTCGTCGATATCGGCGTGCTGGAAGACCGCTACGGCATGTGGCTGGAAGGAGCTTACCTCAGACCGGATAAACGCAGCGTGTACTATAAGTTCTCCGAAAAAGAACAGGAAGCCCAGGACAAAATCATGAAAGAGGACAAGAGAGAACCGATGGATCCGATCCTGAACTTCACCGATGACGAAATTTCCACGATGGCGGAGCTGCAAACATCGCTTCAGAAAGCGGCGGAGGAATTCAACGCCAAATATATTCTGGATAAATCTTACGGCGACGCACAGTTCGAAAATTTCAAGAAGCAAATCGCCAAGCAGGGCCTGGACGACCTGATGAAAATTTATAACGATGCCCAAAAACGTTACGACGCGGCGAAATAAATCAATGAGGATTTGAAGACTTATGAAGAAACCGAACAAGGGACGTTTGACCGAAACGCTGAAGCACATCCGGCGGGACCGTGAACTGCTGCTGCTTTTTATCCCGTGTATTCTCTTTTATATCATTTTTCGCTACGGTCCCCTGTACGGCTTGATTATTGCTTTTAAGGACTACAGCGTATTCTCCGGCGTGATGGGCAGCGATTGGGTCGGCCTGAAGCATTTCATTAAATTTTTCAGCAACCAGGACTTTTGGATGCTGTTCCGCAATACATTGCTGCTTGGATTTTACACGCTGATCTTCGGCTTCCCGTTTCCGATTCTGCTGGCGATCCTGCTGAACGAGGTCCGGACCAAGTGGTTTAAAAAATCGGTTCAAACGCTCAGTTACCTGCCGGCGTTTTTGTCAGTCGTCATTATCAGCAGCATGATCATCGACTTCCTGTCGCCGACGAACGGACTGCTCAACCAGCTGCTTTCTGCGTTCGGCTTTGAGAAAAAGTACTTTCTCGTCGATCCCGGCTGGTTCCGTCCGATCTATGTGATCTCCGAGATCTGGGGCACGATCGGCTACGAGTCGATCATCTACCTGGCCGCGATTGCAGGAATCAATCCGACGCTGTATGAAGCAGCCCGTGTTGACGGCGCATCCCGGTTTCACATGATCCGGCACATTACGATTCCAGGTCTCATGCCGACGATGCTCATTATGTTCATCCTGAAAACAGGCTCGATGATCCGAATCGGCTACGAAAAGGTGCTGCTGCTGTACAATCCGATGACCTACAACGTGGCCGACGTCTTCTCGACATACGTGTACCGGAAAGGACTGCTTGAATCCAATTACAGCTATGCCGCCGCGGTCGGCATGTTTGAAGCGCTGGTGGCCATGACGATGCTCCTTGGCGCAAATGCCATCAGCCGGAAGATCGGAGGGAAAGGGCTATGGTAGGAGAACGCAAAATATCGGTCTTCGGCATCGTCAACGCCCTGATCCTGGCCTGCATCGCGGCTGCGACGCTCTATCCGGTGCTCTACATCACGGTCATTTCGTTCAGCGACACGGCTTCGGTCATTCAGGGCAAGGTATTCCTGTTTCCCAAAGGCTTTAATCTCGATGCCTACAAAGAAGTGCTGAGCAACAACACGATTCCCAGAGCTTATCTGAATTCCATTTACTATACGGCATTGGGTACCTTCATCAATCTGCTGTTTACGGCGGTGGCCGCATATCCGCTGTCCCAGCCCAATTTCTTCGGGCGGAGGGTGTTCATGCTGGGGATCATCGTCACGATGTTTCTCAATCCCGGCATTATCCCCACATACATCGTCGTTCAGAAGCTGGGACTGACGGATACGGTCTGGTCGCTTGTGCTGCCGAACGCGATCTGGACGATGGAGCTCATCATTTTGAAGAGCTTCTATGAAAATATGTCGTCGCAGATCCGTGAGGCGGCGCTTATCGACGGCGCATCGGAGACGCGGATTCTGTTCAGTATCGTCATTCCGCTCTCGAAGCCGGCGCTGGCATCCATCGGCCTGTTCTTTTTCATGGGCCACTGGAACAGCTTCTTCCTTCCGCTCATTTATTTGAACGACAAGGAGATGTATCCGCTTCAGGTGGTCCTGCGCGATATGCTCATTTTCAACAGCGAAAATGATGCCGGACTCGTGGACCGGGCGGCCCTCGCGCCGCAGGCGGTCAAGAACGCCACAATCGTGCTGTCGATGATTCCGGTGCTGCTGATCTATCCTTTTGCCCAAAAGTATTTTGCCAAAGGGGTCATGTTAGGTTCCGAGAAGGGTTAAGCGGACGGATGTGGAATAGTTGTCATCATGAGAGGTGACGCCAATGAATCGGCTGCTTGCAAACCGGGGACTACTGCAAATCTTCTGCTCTCTGCTGTTAGTCATCATGATCATGTCTGCATCAAGCTATGTCGTTTACAAAAAATCCATTTCCGGCATCTATGACAAAGTTACGCAAAACAATCGGCTCGTCGTCAAAAATATCATCCAGGCGTTCGACAGCAGCTTTACGACGGTCAACAACCTGATTTTTACGATCCACGGACTGCCGTTTGATCCGGTCAAATCCGGAGACGGCGGCCGCATGGATATGGCACAGGTCTATAATCTGCAGGATAATTTAGCATCGCTGATTTCTTCTGTCGATTATATCGAAGACGTCATCGTTTTTTACGACAACCAGGATCTGGCCATTACGACAAATGGAACGAGCGACATGAAGCTGCTCTTCCAGAACAAGTACAGGCACGATACGTACAATGCCTCGTACTGGCGCAGCTTTTCCAAATCCAAACGTCCGTTTACGGTATTTCCTTCTTCCGATTACATGATGCAGACGGAAGGGTCCAAACCGCAAAGCCGGCAGCTCATCGCCGTCATGGACGGCAACAAATACAAGCTGTCGGATAAAAACGTGATTATCCTGATCAATGCGGAAAAGCTGCTGCAGCATGTGAACATGTCCTCCATGATTCCGGGATCGTCAATGATCGTGCTGGACGGCGACCGGAAGATCGTGCTCAGTACGGAAAAAAACTGGGACCTGGTCGAAGTGCTGAACGACGTCTATTTTAACCAGTCCCAGGAAGACTCGCTGACCCGCGGTGACTTCGAGTATCATGTGTACCAGTCGGATTACAACGATTTCATTTACATTGATAAGATGCCTTATCAATTCCAGAATATCGATACCGTGGCCAGCGGCAGCCGGATCATTATGGTTATCGCCATTGTGAGCGCGGTGCTGCTGTCGGGGCTGCTCAGCGTCTATCTGTATCTGCCGGTCAAAGGCATTCTTCAGCTGTTCGGAGAGGGCCGAGTCAAAGGGAATGACTTTCGGAAAATCTACAGCGGCATCGTCAAAGTCCAGCGCGAGAACGAAGCGCTAAGGCAGCGGATGGAGAGAGCCGAGGCTGATATGTGCAGGAACGCGTTCTTCCGGGTGCTGGAAAGCCAACGCTCCAGTGACATCGCGCGGGATGTGCTGAAGTATGAGCCGTTTTTCTTCCGGGACCGCAGCTTTGTGATGGCATCCCTTGATTTGAGACTTTCCCAGAAGGGGGATCGTTCTCATCCGGCGATGGAGCCCCGGCAAATAGCCGAGCTGCTGCGCAAGGAACTTGGCAGCATGGCGGGTGCGGGCTATACGGCAGTGTTTCACCAGCGGGAGATGCAGTTTCTTATCCTGCTGGGCATACCGCAGGGCGGCGACCGGCAGACGGTGATATCCGGCTGGAGTGCCTTCATTCAGGAAGCGAACCGCGATGTGCTGCCTGGGTATGTGCTCCGTTCCTTTGTAAGCAAGGATTACGAGGCTCATGTCCCGAATCTTCTGTCCGCTTACCAGGACGTCTTGAACGGGATGCTCTACCGAAACGTACAGGATGAGGCGCAGACCGTGATCGATACCGCGGCGGTACAGTATGTGGGTGACGTTTATTTTCCACTGGAGAAAATGGACCATTTGGCCCGCTGCCTGACGGCCGGACTGACCGAGGAGAGCATCCAAATCGTGACGGACATTATTCACGAAAATGCACGCCGGAACATTCATCATTACCATCTGGCCCATGTGGCCAAAAGCATGTTCCTCTATCTGATCAAGCCGGCTAAAGCTACGGCGGAAGGCGATCAGGGACTGATGCAGCTGGAGTCCCGGTTCATCCGGCGGGTCGAGCAGGCATATGATCACTGCGAAATCACGGAGGCGCTCCTGGAAGTGGTGAAGCGGGTTGCCGGCAGCCGCGGCGGCGAGCCGAAAAGCAAGCTGAATCCTGCATTTATTTCGCAGTACATCGAACTTCATTATATGAACAACCTGTACCTCGACCATATGGCGGAGGTGCTGGATACGAGCCCGAAATACTTTTCGAATTATTTCAAGAAAACGTTCGGCATCAACTACGTCGAATACCTGAACAAGGTACGGCTGGCGCACGCCCGCGAATTTCTGAAGAACACCGATTACAACATATCGGAAATCGGGGAAAAGACGGGGTACATGAACGCGTCAACCTTTACCACTACGTTCAAAAAATACTACGGCATCTCCCCCAGCGAATACCGGAAAATGGCGGGGGAGGGGTAGAAGGAGCGAACCATCGTCATGAAAGCCGTTGCCGCATTACGAGGAAGCATTGTAGTCACGGATACGGAAGACCCGCCTCTGGAGAGGGGGCATGTCCGGATCCGGACCGAATATTCGGCCATTAGTCCCGGCACGGAGCTGTCTTTTCTGAAAAAGGGAGGCGATCATCCGTCCCTGCTCGGGTACAGCGCGGCCGGCATCGTCGAGGAAATCGGCGAAGGCGTGACCAGCCTGCTGCCCGGTCAAAGGGTGGCATGCTATGGAGCCCCTTACGTCCGACATGCAGAACGTCTCACGGTTCCGTCCAATTTGGTGGCCGCGGTACCGGACCACGTCCTGCCGGAGGAAGCCGCTTTTGCGGGCCTTGGGGCGATAGCCATTCATGCCCTGCGGACGGCGGATCTGCGGTTCGGGGAGTCGGCGGTGGTCGTGGGACTTGGCATTCTGGGCCAGATCATTGCCCAAATCGCTTCAGCGGCTGCAGTTCGCGTCGCAGCGCTCGATTTGAACGCCCAGCGCGTACTGATGCTGCAGGAACAAGGAATACGTCATGCGTATAACCGGCATGAACAGCTTGAGGAGCAGCTGCAGATCCTCACGGACGGCCATGGGGCGGACAGCGTCATCTTGTGCGCAGGGGGGCCGGGGGAGGAGCTGATCAACCGGTCGCTCACCTGGATTCGCGACCGCGGCAATATCGTGGTTGTCGGCGACTTGAACACTACGTTTTCCCGTGGTCAGATGTTCGGCAAGGAGGCGCAGGTGCTCATCTCCAGGGCCGGCGGACCCGGCAGATATGACAGCGGATACGAGAAGGATAACCGGGATTATCCGATCGGTTATGTGCGGTGGACCGAGGGCAGAAACGTAGCGGAATACGTCCGCCTCCTCGCAGAAGGACGGATATCGGTACTGCCGCTCATATCGCACCGCTACCCGCTAGGTGAAGCGGAAGCGGCTTACGCCAACTATTTGAATCCTACGGATTGTCTGGGAACGATTCTCGAATACGAATCCTGAAGGAGGATGTGTGAATGCGGAAGTCATGGTTTGCACTATTGGCATGTGTTGTACTGTTAACAGGCTGGACTGGATTGGGAGGCAGCGGCACGGCAAAGGCGGAAGACAGCCGTCTGTCGCAGAAAGTGTATGGCAGCCCGGAAGAGCTGCTGCCGCCGCTGAACTACACTGTTTCGATTTTTAACGGGACCGTAGGCTATGAAGAGGGACGGCCGGTCATGTATACCGTGTCTAAAGGGAAACCGGGCCAGCTGAATGTCATTGACCTGGAGGATTACAAGCTGCTGCGCAGCATTCCGATCCCGCCCTCGGAGAGCTCATGGGCGCATACGGTTGCACCGGACGGCACGCTGTACGTCGCGGCCGACGGCAGCGGGGCCAGGTTGTGGAAATATTCTCCGGTGACGCATACCGTGGAACAGGCCGCCTCCTTTGCGGGCGAATCATGGCCGATCTGTATCACAACGGATGAGGCGGGCCGGGTATACGTCGGTACGTATCCTGGAGGCAAGGTGATTCAGTACGATCCAGCCACCGGCCAAACCAAGGACTATGGCCGCGTGATCGGTAATATTGCCCAAGAATATGTCCGCTCCATCGCATATCAGGGCGGTAACATTTATGCGGGAACGGCGCATCATCAGATTGTCCGCGTTAACCTGGAGACCGGCGAGAAGACGGACATTGCCGCGTCACTGAATGTTCCGGAAGGGGACGATACGGTATACGATTTGGACACCATCGACAACCGCTACCTGTTCGCCCGTTATACGGATGGCAGTGGTGTGCCGGGTCCGGCGTACATCTATGATACACAAACCGGTTCCTGGCTCGATACGGTGCTGGACAACGTGACCGGACTGCACGAGACCGATTCCCTGGACGGCAAAATTTATTTTATGTCCGACAAAAAATTGAAGACCTTCGATCTTGCCACGCATGAAGTCAGCGAAACAGGAATGGAGTACAACAGCGGATTCCGGGGAGCCGATTGGGTAGAGTTTCCGAACAACCCCGACCTCCCGGGTAAAAACCTGGTTACCGTCCGCTATGACGGCGGAGTGGCGATCATGAACATCGAGACCAAGCAAGTGCACCTGATGCCATCCGTCGTTCCGGGACTGCCGGGCGTGGTGAACCGGATCCAGTCCGCTCCGGACGGCAATCTGTTCGTCACCGGGGTACAAACGAGCCGGGGTTCGATTATCGACCCGAATACCCTGACTTCCTCGACATTCTCCATTGGTCAGGCGGACAGCGTGTATCCGCTCGGCGATAAAATGTATATGGGCGTCTATCCTGAAGGAGCACTGTTCGAATACGACATGACCAAGCCGCCGGGGACAGAAAACCCGAAGAAGACGTTCGTCCTGGAAAATGGGCAGGAACGCCTGGTGAATATGACATCGGGAGGCGGCAAGCTCTATATCGCGACCATCCCGGGTTACGGTACCCTTGGCGGATCGGTTACGGTATATGATCCCGCTACGGGGGAAAGCCGCGTTCACCGCAATGTCGTGCAGGATCAAAGCGTCCTGAGCCTTGCCTATAAAGACGGCAAATTGTTCGGATCGACGACGATTCGCGGGGGATTGGGCTCGGAGCCATCGGCGGATGAAGCGAAAATATTCGTTTGGGACACCCAGACCGAGCAGAAGATCACGGAATTCCCGCTGCGGATCGCCGGACTCGATAAACCGGTCTTCATCGGGGATTTGAGCGTAGGTCCGGACGGACTGATCTGGGGCGCGGCGTATGAATACGTGTTTGCGCTGGATCCAAATACGTATCAGGTTGTAAAGAGCAAAAAGGTGCAGTCTGGCGTTAGCTATACGCAGTGGGCTCATCACATGATCCGCTGGTCGGAAGACGGTCTTATGTACGTTTTATTCAACAACAAACTGACGGTCATCGATCCGCAAACGCTGGAATCGCGTACGATCACCAATGCCGCCCGGTTCGAGCTCGGCAAGGACGGCAACATCTACTTTACGGACAATGCCACGAATACGATCATGTACCGGATTGAGGTCGATGGGGAAATTGTCGAGCAGCCACCAGGCATTCCGCTTCCGGTTAAAAACCCAGGGTTTGAGGATGCCGTGAATGGAGCTGCGATCCCAGGTTGGACGTCCTTGTTTGCCACTGGTTCCGATTTGAGCTACGCGGTCAGCACGGACCGGAGCTCCTCCGGCAGTGCTAGCCTGAAGCTGAAGGATAATACCCGTACGGGATCCGTCGCCTTGCAAAGCGATAAGATCACCGTTGAACCGGGCAAGAAATACACGTCCAAAGTCCAGTTGTATATCGAATCGGGACAGCCGGGAACGATGCTGCGCTTCTTTGACAGCAGCAATCAAACGCTGGCAACGCAGGAGATCCATCTGGACGAGAGCCGGCTGGCCCAGTGGCAGACCGTGACGCTAAACGCCACGGCTCCCGACAATGCAGCCTACGCCCGCTTGATCGCAGTGGTCAGCCGCTACAACATGGCGTCGGCATATTATGACGACTTCTCCCTGTCCGTTGAAGGGACCCCTGAACCGGTGGATCAGGCAGCGCCTGTGTCTGCGGCCGAGGTATCGCCCGCTGCAGGCGAGAGCGGCTGGCTGAACCGTGACGCATCCGTGCAAATCCAGGCGGAGGACGAGGGCAGCGGCGTGGCCGCCATAACCTATGCTGCCAGCGGAGCGGGTTCGCTTGAACCGGTTCGAGTAGAAGGAGCATCCGCATCCTTCAACGTGACTGCCGAAGGAGTCACCACGGTGACCTATTCGGCCGAGGACCAGGCCGGCAACAAGGAGGATGCGCGGGAGCTTACGGTCAAGATCGATAAAACGGCACCTGAAATCACGTTTACCGGGGAAGCAGCCTATACGGTAGATCAGAAGGTGTCCATTCAGTGCGCGGCGTCCGACAGCTTATCCGGTGTCGCATCGGAACCGTGCATCGGGACAGACCGACCCGCATATGAGCTGGAGCCTGGCACCAACGTGATCACGGCTTCGGCTAAAGATGCCGCAGGCAATGAAAGTACAAAGGAGTTTTCATTCAGGGTTACGGCAACGTACGACAGTATGGGCACGCTTGTGCGTTCGTTCCTGCCTGCGGATGCTGACTTTGCCGAGTCGCTGAACGCGAAGCTGCTGGCGGCCAAGGCTTCAGCCGGAGGTGATCAGGCTCAAGCGGTGCAGGGACAGCTGTCCGCGTTCGAGCAGGAGGTTACCGCCCAAAGCGGCAAAAAGCTGACGGAGGATCAGGCAGCGGTGCTGCTGAAGTGGGTGAAAACGCTGAGATAGAAGGATATCGAAAAGAATAGTCGTGTTAAGCGACGTCAACTGAGGAGCCTGCGAGCAAGCGCAGGCTCCTTTTCCTTTTCTGAACGTATCTGAATCTTTAGAACCGGCGAGGTTACCATCGTTTGCAAAAATCGGCAACTTTCCTAAACGAAAAAGCGTTTAACATATAGTTCGATCCAGATCGAAACCAGGACAAAGATGATACTTATTTGATACAAGGGGCAGGGAGATGAAATAGTTATGGGTAAAAAGCGCCACTTTGGCACCGTCGCACGGTATACCGTGATACTGACGATTTTGGGAGCCACGATGATACCCAGCCCGCTTGTGGCGGCAGAGGATTTAGCAGTTCCGGCTAAGGTTCTGAGCATTCAGAACCCTTCCGCAACTGGGCAGGCGGCGCAGGTACCCGCCCAGAAGTCGGCGATCAAATGGAAATTTAGCCCTTCGTTTTATGATCAGGCAACCGGTTATTCCTACTACTACGCTACCGCCGACCAAATGAGCAGTCGCACCATCTATCTTGATCAGGAGGGGGAGTGGCATGCGTTTGCAGAAGGAGTAACGATACATCGGGACTATATATTGGAAACACCGGTCGTGGACAGGACGAAATACGGCGATCCTATGGAAGGGCTCTACTCGACCGTATATGACCCATCCAAGGAGACTGCGACGAGAGGGGTATATTTTGCAGGCGGCTCGGACCTCCAGCATGGATTGCGCTACGTAAAAAACTATTACAAGCGGCAGGACGCGCAGGGAAAGGAGTATACTGCTTCCGATTTCAGCCTGCTCCTTCGAACCCGTTCCGGAGTGATCCGCGAGATCGAGCGCGTGCCTAACCGTCTGCGTTTTAAGGCGATGCCGGACGGAAATGCATTTGCGGAGCAGTACAGCGTTCCCCATAAACCGGATGAAATTTTGATCATCAACACCGAAACGGGAAAGAAGAAGCACTTGGCATATGACCGACCAGATTACTATGACGAAAAAGGGGGTCGGCTTCTCATCACCCTCAATAAAACGGGAAATCCAAGCATCGTGTATACGCTAGCCGACGGTAAGCATCGCCCGGCGACTGAACAGGATTGGAAAGAGTTTAGCAGCATTAGCTTGGCCGAAGGCAGCCATGTTCCGTGGCCGGACCCTGCTACTGCGCCTCCAGCTGATTTGCAGCCACAGGATTTGCCGGTGACATCGGTCCAATCTCAAGATCAAATCTTGGTCCGAGCTGCGATTGGCGGTCGTGCGGTGAATTTATCCTTTGCTTTTGTCCAAAACGGCCGGACTCTGTTCCCCGTTCGCGAATTGGCGGAGCAGACAGGCCTGGAGGTTAAGCAAACGAAGGTGTCTGGAAAAGCGGGGGGCACATCTTTTACCTTGAAAGGACCTGGGGGGAGCGTTAGTTTAACGCCGACTGACCCTATGATGATCGGCGGCCAGCTCTTTATTGGCTCTGATATCTTGAAGCGGATTGGCCTGCCGGTGCAGGGGGTGAATTGGAATCCCTAATTAGATGAGGGCGGATTTGGAGATTGGCTCATCTTTGGAAAAAGGGATTGATCATAGATCCATTTAATGGTTACTCAAACCGAAAAACTAGGAATTACATAGTGAAAGGAGAAAATCAACGGTGAACAAGAAGCACAAACGGAAGGCCTCGTTGTTGTTTGCAGCGCTGCTGACTGCGGCGGGTACGGCGGTGGTGCCAAGCCCCAGCGTACAGGCGGAGAAGGCACCTGCGGCTCAGGATAAATATCAGACAATCGAGAAACTGCCGGCGAGCGCAGAGCAGCCAACCAAGATGCAGTCCAAAGAAACGTACACATGGGAGTTCTATCCTATATTTTTTGATAAGTCGACAGGACGTTCTTATTACAATGCGCACACTTATGATGAGGAGAGTTCATACGAACGAACGGTATATCAGGATGCAGATGGTCAATGGCATTCACTTGAAGAGGGGTTATCTGTCAATTGGGATTATGAACTGGGTGCAATCAAATTAAGGAGATACGGGTTTGGCGAGGGACTCAGCGAACTCTTTTCCACGTTATACAATCCATCCAACGAAGTAGCAACCACAGGGGTTTATTGGATGGGCAGTGACGACAACCGTTACGGGCTACATTACATGAAAAATTACTACACTCGGCAGGATACCAATGGCTATTGGTATTCATCCGAGTACATTCTGCTCCAACGAACAGAGGACGGCGTGGTCCGAGAGGTTGGACGTACCTGGCATCGGCCGCTATATTTCCCGATGCCGAATGGTAAGGTTCTCGTTCAACAGTACAGTAACACGGCTAAAATGAATGAGTTATTGATTTATGATCCTGTTTCGGGGCTTATGAAGCACTTGGTCTACGCAAGCCTCGACTATTATGATCCACATAGCGGGCGTCTGCTCGTCAACTATAACAAGCCGGGCCGCCCTATCGCAGTGATTACGTTGGCCGATGGAAAAATACGTCCGGCAACGGAGCATGATTGGCAGGAATTTAACCGTCTTTTGTCGGAAAAGGAAGACGTTGCGCCTCGGCCAAACGCATCGACCAAGCCACCCGCCGATTTACAACCACAAAACTTGCCGGTGACGCATATTCAAATTCATGACCAGATCACAGCCAGAGCCACCATTGGCGGTAAGGTGGTATATCTCAGTTTTGCCTTTATTCAAAACGGACGCACGATGATTCCTGTACGGGAATTGATGGAGCAGGCGGGCCTGGAAGTCAAACAACAGAAGGTGGCTGGAAAAATGGGTAGCAGCACTTTTACCTTAAAAGGGCTAGAGGGAACAGCGACTGTAACGGCTGCTGACAGCATGATGATCGGTGACCGACTCTATGTTGGATCTCATGTTTTGAAGCAGATTGGGTTGCCGGTTCAGGGGATGAATTGGAATCCGTAAGTAAGATCGCGGCCTTATCATAAAAATAACGGCATGCTTTCCCATGGTCTACATGGGAGGCATGCCGTTTTCATTACAATCGGTTGGATTTGATTACAAAACAGTTGGTTTCATTACAGAGCAGTTGGCTTGGCTTCGCTGCCGTGCCGCTCCTGCCGGGAAGACCGGCTTACGTACAGAAGCAGCAGCGCGGTGACCACAATTAACACGATGATCATCCCGATCACCCCGTTCCAGCCGAAGCCGGACAGGAAGAATCCGCCGGACCAGCCCACCAGACTGGATCCCGTGTAGTAGAAGAGCAGGTAAAGGGATGAAGCGTAAGCTTTATAGCGCATCGGTGCCGCTTTGCCCACCCAGCCGCTGGCAACGGTGTGTCCCGCGAAGAAGCCACATGCGAACAGAATCATGCCTGCGATCATAAAGACCACGTTGCCAGCCAGCATGAGCAGGGCACCGACAAGAAGCATACCCAGGCCGCTGGCAATCAAGCCGGCACGTGAATAACGGTCCGCCAGCTTACCGAACCAGACGGAGGACCAAGAGCCGATCAGCTGGAAGACGAACAGGCATCCGATCAACGTTTGACTCAGCTCATAAGGCGGCTGGGACAACGGGAAGTCGATATAGTTAAACAGCGTAACGTACGCGCCGAGCAGCAGAAAACCGATCAGGTACAGGCACAGGAGCCGGGTGTTTGCAAATCCGTTCCGGAAGCCGTCGGCCCAGTGGTGCAGTGAAATGCTGACCGGTTTGAAGTGGTTTGATTTGGGCAGGTAGAGCCAAAACATCAGACTGCATAGAAGGCTGACTAAGCCTAGGACAAACATCGCAGTATGCCAATTAAAAAAATCGGTGATCAGACTGATGATAACCCTTCCTGCAAAACCGCCTACCGCAGTGCCTGCCACATAGAATCCCATGACCTGCCCGATGCTGCGCGGTTCGATCTCCTCGTTCAGATAAGTCATGGCGATGGCCGGAAAGCCCGCAAGGCTGACGCCTTCGAGCAGCCTGGCAGCCAGCAGCAGATGAAAGTTAGTGCTGAACGAAGAAGCCATTGCCAGCGCGGATGTAACGAACAGCGACACGCTCATGACGCCTCTGCGCCCCCAGGCATTGGACAGCAGGGAGACAAACAGCATGGTAACCGCTAATGTAATCGTTGAGAAAGAAATGATGAAGCTGGCACTGGAAGGAGATACGTGGAATTCCTTCGCAAACGTGCCAATCAAAGGCTGCGGGCTGTACAGGATCGCAAAGGTGACCAGACTGCCCAACAGCATGCTGACCAGTACCCGGAAATAGGCACGGGTACCGATTTGAATGTACTGCACGATAAACGCCTCTCTTTGTTAAGTTCTGTAAACTCCTCTTTCGGTGACGCCCTTAAGTATACGCCTGGTTTGCTTATGTTGTATAATGAATTAAAATTATTAAATTAATGCCTGTGAGTTATGAGGGTTTGGAAAGAGGGCTGGCAATCATGGAATGGCAGCAGCTGGAGTACTTCCGCGTCGTGGCCAGGCTGGAGCATTTCATTAAATCGGCGGAGCAGCTGGCTATTTCCCAGCCGGCGCTAAGCCGGTCGATGACGAAGCTGGAAAAAGAGCTGGGGGTACAGCTGTTTGACCGGCATGGCCGATCCGTTCAGCTGAATGAAACGGGAAAGCTGTTTTTGGCTAGGGTAGAGCGGGCTATGCAGGAGATTGAGGATGGGATCGAGGAGATCCGGCAGTTCCACGATCCGTTTGCTGGCAAGGTCTCGATTGCATTTTTGATGTCATTTGGTGTTCACATGCTGCCTGATGTCATCGCAAGCTTCAACCGCAAATATCCGGACGTTGAATTCGCGCTGTATCAAAACCCGACGACGGTTATTCTGCCGCAACTGCTGCGAAGCGAGGTGGACCTGTGCATTATCGGTCCATTCGGCGAAGAGCCTGGTGTCGTCTGGCACAAGCTCGTTGAGGAAGAAATGTACGTCTACGTGCCTGCGGATCACCGGCTTGCAAAGCGTGAAACCATCCGGCTGGAAGAGGTAGCGGGCGAACCGTTTATATCCTTTAAGCCGGGTTATGGCGTCCGGACGCTGATGGAACGGTTTTGCGGTGAAGCCGGTTTTGAGCCGAACATCCGGTTTGAGGGCGATGATATTATGACGGCCGCAGGGCTTGTCTCCGCTGGACTTGGAGTTACGATCATCCCGGCTTTTTCGGGTATTGAACATGGAAAGGTCAGGCGGCTGCGCGTGACGGAGCCTTACTGCCGGAGGGAAATTGGACTGGCCTGGGTCGAGGACCGGAAGCTTCCTCCTTCCGCCGACCTGTTTCGCTCATTTATTATCGAGTATTTTCGTGGCCAAGGCGAACTGTAGAATGCCACTATTCTGAACGCAGATTGAAAGCCTGGATATCCAGGCTTTTTCTCTTATCAAATGACCCGTTTTCAAGGGAACAAGACTGGGATTAGCGAAGGTCAATTTTGTTATTTAAGTATTTACTTTATCAAGAAAATGGTTTATTATAACAACAGAGAGAGCGCTGAACCACTTTTTACCTGAAGATCCTTGGGTTCACCAACGTAACAGCCCAGATAACTACATGAACAAACTAAGCTTCGCTCAACACAGAGGCAGACCGCCGCAGGGCGGATTCGAGAAGAGGGAGGGGAGACAGCTTCATCTTATGGCAAATGATACGTTTTCCGCACTGGCAGATCCAACACGTCGCGGCATCCTCGAATTGCTGGCCGGGAATCCCGAACTATCCGCCACACAGATCTACGAACGTTTTGATGTAAGCCCGCAGGCCATTTCGCAGCATTTGAAAATCCTTCGGGAAACACAGCTCGTCCGGGTTGAGAAAAGGGCGCAGCAGCGCATCTACTCATTGAACATCGATCCGGTCAAAGAACTCGAGCATTGGGCGCAAACCATCCGGCAGCAGTGGGATGGAAGGCTCAATGCCATGGACCGCGTGCTCGCTGAAGAGATGGCCAAGCGAAAAGCCAATCAGGCGAATCATGAAAATAAAGGAGAATGAATAAATGAATCATAATGCCAGCAAGCAGGAGCTCGTCATTACCCGTGTGTTTGATTATCCGGTCGATTTGGTCTGGGATGCCTGGACGGATCCGAGTCTGGTCATGAAATGGTGGGGCCCTGCCCATTTCAGCTCACCATCGTGCAAGATCGATCTTCGCGAAGGGGGAAGCTACCTGTTCTGTATGCGGGCGCCGGAATCCTTCGGCGGACAGGATTATTACTCCGCGGGTGTGTACAAACGAATCGTTCCGCAGCAGCGCCTTGAATTTACGCAGATTCTGTCCGATGCGGAAGGAAACGCAGTTAAGCCTTCCGATGTCGGCATGCCGGAGGACTTCCCGGCTGTGGTCGATTTCGTCATTGATTTCATCTCGAAGGGCGATCAAACCGAGCTGATCATTAGAGAGTCCAACTGGAGCCCAGGTCCAATGGCCGACAACGCGGTTACGGGCATGAACCAGTCTCTCGACAAACTTGCCGCAAGTTTGGCTTAACTATGTTTTTCACATATCCCGGAAACGGTATATAAAAGAAAAAAACGCCCCAGATTCGTATCTGGAGCGTTTTTTGTGCTGCAATGCCTTCTTGCGGCATGTTGATGAATATCAGCTTTCGCGAATCCAAACCGTCATTTCGCCAGGCTCCCGGTTGCCCCATAGCGTATATGGGACGGCCCGAAGGCGCTGCTGTTCCAGCTGCGGCCGCACCGTGCTGTAGAGATCGTTCGACGCTTCCGCCGGCGTGCCGGTGCGAAGGCCATCCGCCTCGATTATGGCGACGCCGCCGCGCCATTCGTCCATGAAGACCTGCAGCTCGGCATCTGCCGGCAGACTTAGAGAAGCGAGCGGGGCTCCGTTGTCGGTTTCTTCCAGGCAGTAGACGAGCGGGCCGCGCTGCAGCGCGACTTTTCCGCTGCTGGCACGCAGGTTCGGATGGGCGTAGATCCGCCGCGGCTGCATATCGAGCTCAAGCTCAACTACGTCACCGGCCTGCCAGTCCCGGCGAATATAAGCATAGCCGTCACGCAGCTCGTACTGGGCAGGCTGGCCATTCACGCGAATCGCGCTTGCAGCAGACCAGCCGGGAAGACGAAGTGCAATCGTGAAATCACCCGCGCCATCCGCTTCCTGCACTTTCAGGCGAACCTGGCCTTCCCAAGGCAAACGGCTCTCCATGTCCAACTGAACGCTGCGGCCGGCCGCCTCGTGGCTGATTTGGCTGCCAATATACAGATGCACAAAGAGTGCCTCGTCGCTCGCCGAATAAATGTATTGACCGAGTGAAGACAGGAGGCGTGACACGTTTGGCGGGCAGCAGGCGCAGCCGTACCATTTTTGCCGGACCGGCTTGATGTGGCGCTTGCCGGGATTGCCTTCGCTGGCCGCGGGCCACACTTCCATCGGGTTCACGTAAAAATAGTGCTTTCCGTCGCCGGCAATTCCCGCGGTTACGGTGTTATACAGCGCACGCTCCATCACATCGGCGTATTCGCCCTTCACTTCATTCTGAAGCAGCCGCTGGGCAAAAAAGATCAGGCCGATCGATGCGCAGGTCTCACTGTAGTTTGTGTCGTTCGGCAGGTCGTAATCAAACGTAAAAGCCTCACCGTGATGCGTGGATCCGATACTGCCTGTGACATACATTTGCTTCTGCACAATGTTGTCCCACAAGCGGCGGCAGGCTTCCAGCAAAGCGTTGTCTCCCTTAAGCAGAGCCAGGTCGGCCATGGCCGTATACATATAGACGGCTCTTACCGCATGGCCTGTCGCCACCTCGTGTTCCCGCACCGGCTTATGCGCCTGGTGGTAGGCAAGATTTACAGGCCCCTGTTGAACGACACCGGGTGCCCAGTGCGAAATCCGGCCCCGCCGTTCAAATTCCTCCGCAAAGAAATTCGGCTCCTGCCCGCGTTCATCGATCAAAAAGCCGGCTAGATTCAGGTATCTAACTTCGCCTGTAGCATGGTACAGCTTGACCAGAGCAAGCTCAATTTCCTGGTGACCGTCGTAACCCCGGATTTTGCCTTCTTCCGGACCAAAACGGTCATCGATATGGTCGGCAATCTTGCGCGCAATGTCGAGAAGCTTGGTTTTGCCTGTTCCGTAAAAATAGGCGACCGCTGCTTCGATCAGGTGTCCAGCCGTATACATTTCGTGGCAGTCCATCAGATTGGTCCAGCGCTGGTCGAGCTTGTCAATCGTAAAGTATGTGTTCAGGTAACCATCTTCCTGCTGTGCGGCTCCGATCAGATCGATCGCTTCATCGGCGACTTTTTCCAGATCGGAGTCTAGGGACTGGGCGAGCGAATACCCGACCGCTTCCAGCCATTTATACAGGTCGGTGTCCTGAAACACGAATCCGGCAAAGCTTCCTTCCTCGAGTCCCGCGGCAATACGGAAGTTGCGGATCGCATGGCTGGGTTCGGCATCGGGAACACGGTCATTCAGGGCTTCCCACTGGTAGGGAATCACGGTATGCTTGATAAGATCCACATGATTGGACCAATAGGAGTCGGTGATGCGGACGGATTTCAAATCAAGCGGCTGTGGATGGGTTGGTGCATTTTTGGTAGACAAGTTTTCGTTCACTCCTAACATCATCATCTGCAGCTTTATCATATCGAATCAAGACAAGGATTGTCGGTAGTGGAACGTGCATAAAAAGTGTCATTAGCCCACTAAATTGATTTTTACAGACGAGCAGGAGGATTGTCATGCTGCCTATTTATCTACAACAACCTTACAAGCTCCAGATGGGTGGACAATTTGTCAGCGATGAGGATTGGTCCCATATGGAACGGACCATTTCCGATTATGAGCTGATTATCGGTGTTGCGGGGGTGGTCTTTCTCGAAGCCGGCGGCCAGCTGTACGAAGTGAAGGCAGGGGACATGCTGCTGCTGCGGCCTGGGGAGAAGCATCGCGGATACAGGCTGTCTTCCCCCGGCGTTTCATTTTACTGGTTTCATTTTTTGCTTCCTCCGGAGACGGGCGGAGAGCCGGACGGGGTCATACCTCATTATGCACACTGCCCGGAACCGAGCCGAGTTCACATTTTGGCCAGGCAGCTTCTGCACGCGGCGAGCGGAGGATACCGGCTGAAGCAGGCGGGGGACTATTTTCTGACGTCGCTGCTGATTGAATTGGCGGAGCAGCTGCAGGATGCGGGCGCATCTGAAGCGATGGACCCCCGCCTGTCAGAGCTGCTGGAATGGACCCGGCTGCATGCCCTCGAGAGGCATATGACCGTCGACCGGGTCGCGATGCACATGGGGTACAACCGCAACTATTTGTCGCGGATGTTCAAGCAGAGATTCGGCACGGGCCTCAGGGATTATATTCACCGGATCCGGCTGGAAGCGGCAAGGGAGCTGCTCGTGTCGAGCAAGCTGCATATCAAGGAAATTGCGGACAGGGTCGGCATCGAAGACGACAAGCAGTTTATTAAATGGTTCAAGCGTCTGTCCGGCGTTACACCGACGGAGTACCGTCAGGCGTTTTCGGCAACACGTCTGAACAAGACGTAGGGATCGATGACATCGGTCCCCTGGATGCCGGCAAATAGGGCTTCGCGGGGAAAATGATTCCTCCGGACTCTGTTTTTTTGGGTAACACAAACTATATGGCCCTTTTGGCCGTGTCTGCATCCGGATCATCCGTACGAATAGAGCTGCATGTAATGCTTTAGTACCTCCCAAAAATACATCCTGGGTAAGTCGAGACTCCCATTTGAATCGTGCTATCATTTTTTAAGACCGTTGTTTACAAGCTGCCAAACATCGTGAACGACGGCCTTCAGAAGAGCCTGCAGAAGTATATGCAGCAGAATCTGCACACGATTGCACGATACTTGAGGAAAGGATTTGAACTCGATGATACAGGAAAAATACGCCAACATGCTGAACATGGCCGAGGTTTCGACCCCGGACCGAATGTTATATCCCTTTGATATCTTCCGCCAGCTTAGAAAAGAAACGCCAGTTCGTTACGACAGCAGCCGAAACTGCTGGGACGTCTTCCGCTATGAGGATGTGCAGCGCATTTTGAAGGATCCGAAAACATTCTCCTCCGAGCGTGGAGCAGGCGCAGGCGGCTCCATTCTGTTTATGGATCCGCCCAAGCATAAGCAAATGCGCGACCTGGTCAGCAAAGCGTTTACGCCCAAGGCGATTCAAGAGCTGACCCCCCGTATCCAGTCCATCGCCGAGCAGCTGCTCGATTCGGTAACGGATGGGGCCATGGACATTTCCAGCGAATTCGCCACTCCGCTGCCGGTCATCGTCATTGCCGAACTGCTGGGTGCTCCGAAGGAAGACCGGAACAAGTTCAAGCACTGGTCCGATATTCTCGTGGAAAGTGCCGACGACCTCACCGACGAAGCATTCCAGCGGATTACCGACAAGCGGATGAAAGCGATGGGAGAGCTGTCCGAGTATTTTAAGGGAATTATGGCGCAGCGGGCTGCAGAGCCGCAGGAAGATCTCGTAACTGCGCTGCTGAACGCTGAAATTGAAGGAGAGAAGCTGTCGGAAAGGGATATTATCAGCTTCTGCGTGCTGCTGCTGGCTGCCGGAAACGAGACCACGACGAACCTGATCACGAATGGTGTGCGCGTGCTGACCGAAAGACCGGAGCTTCAGGAGCAGCTGTATCAAGCGCCGGACCTCATACCTTCCTTTATAGAAGAAGTACTGCGCTATTACCCGCCGATCATCGCGATCGGACGCAAAGCCGCGGAGACGGTACAAATCGGAGAGCATACGATCGAGCAGGGAGCACAGGTCATTTCCTGGGTTGGGGCCGCCAACCGCGACGAGTCCCGGTTCGACGACCCGGACGGCTTCCGCCTGGACCGCAAACCGAACCCGCATATGACGTTCGGCTTCGGTATCCACTTCTGCCTTGGGGCTCCACTGGCCAGGCTGGAAGGGAAAATTGCGTTTCAGGCGCTCCTCGACAGGTTCAAGGATCTGCGCAGAGCGGCGGACGCTGAACTCCAGCCGATCCAAAGCTCCTTTGTCTTCGGCGTCAAAAATTATCCGATTGCGATGAGCCGCAGATAGAGTCAGGTATCCTTAGGAGTGCTCCTGCATTGTTTCAGAGAGCATAAACGGCATGGGGAACTCACAGATTCCCATTTTCGGGAGCTGTCCATATTTCTTGGAGGCTCCCGGATATGCTAGAATAGAAAATAGCAGCTTGTACATAAGCATGATGATCTAAGGCATCCCTTTACTGCGATGGTTCCAGGAACAGCATTTGCAGGGAAGAACGGATGCCTTTTTGCGTAAGCCCGCCGGGATGATCATTTCGTTTTACCGAAGTATAAGGAGTTGAGCGCCCGTGGAAAGGCAAGTCGAAGAATTGTGGCACCAGGTCCTGTCCATGATTCAAAAGAAGATCAGCAAGCCCAGCTATGATACGTGGCTGAAATCGACGAAGGCCGTCAGTCTGCAGGATAACGTCCTGACGATCAGCACGCCCAACACGTTTACGCAGGAATGGCTGGAGAATCGGTATACCAAGCTCATTTTGACAGCGGTTCGCGAATGCATGGATGCTCAGCCGGAGCTTCATATCATTACCCAGGATGAGCTGGAGACCGAGAGAAGATCCGCATCACCCGAACCGGCTGCCCTCATAGAGGATAATATCCTGAACGATCCGGCTTTTGCCGCCATGCTGAACCCAAAATACACCTTCGAAACGTTCGTCGTCGGACTCGGCAACCGTTTTGCCCATGCAGCTGCACTGGCTGTAGCGGAGGCGCCGGGCAAGGCCTATAACCCGCTGTTTTTGTACGGCGGCGTCGGTCTGGGTAAAACCCACTTGATGCAGGCGATCGGCCATTATGTGCTGGAGCACAATCCGCAGGCGAAGGTGCTCTATTTATCCTCCGAAAAGTTCACCAACCAGTTTATCAATGCCATCATGAACAACCGCGGCGAAGCTTTCCGTAACAAGTACCGCAACATCGACGTGCTTCTGATCGACGACATCCAGTTTATCGCCGGCAAGGAGCAGACACAGGAAGAATTTTTCCATACCTTCAACGCCCTGAAAGAAATGGGGAAGGCGATCATCATTTCCAGCGACCGTCCGCCCAAGGAAATCCCCACCCTGGAGGAACGGCTACGTTCCCGCTTTGAATGGGGACTCATCACGGATATTCAGCCCCCGGATCTGGAGACCCGGATTGCTATTCTGCGCAAGAAGGCGAAAGCGGAGCATCTCGACATTCCGAATGAAGCGATGGTATACATTGCCAGCCATATTCATACGAACGTCCGTGAGCTCGAAGGGGCTCTCATCCGCGTCATCGCTTATTCCTCGCTTGTGAATCAGGACATCACTGTGCATATGACAGCCGAAGCACTAAAAAATATGATCTCGCAGTCGCGTCCCCAAATGATCTCGATCCAGGACATCCAGGAGCGGGTGGGAGATTATTATGGTTTGCGCATCGAGGATTTTAAAGCACGGAAACGGACAAGAGCAGTAGCTTTTCCCCGGCAAATCGCCATGTATCTGTCCAGGGAGCTGACCGATTACTCGCTGCCCAAAATCGGGGAAGCTTTTGGCGGCAGGGACCATACGACCGTCATCCACGCCCATGAAAAAATCGCCTCGGTTATTCGTGAGGACCAGGAGATTCATCAAATCGTAAGCCGGTTGTCCGAGAACATTAAAAGCCGCATCCAACCGCGCGTATAGCCTGTTATTTTTTATACCCGTATAATCTGAACCTGTCTGCCTCAGACCCTCCTTGGTAAGATAACGGCATAAACCATCTACCAGGGAGGTTCTTTATATGAAATCAATCGTCATTGAAAGAGCGGGCGGAACAGAAGTGCTTAAGGTCAGGGAAATGCCGGATCTTGCGCCAAGATACGGGGAAATGATCGTGGACGTGGCGTATGCAGGCATAGGGCTCGTGGATATTTTGATCCGCAAAGGCGCGTTTACGGAGCTGTTTCCGTTTCCGGTGATACCGGGGCTTGAGGTGTCAGGATTCGTCCGCTCAATCGGGGACGGGGTTGAAGGGTTCCGGATCGGCCAGCCGGTCGCTTCCATGAAGCTGCTTGAGCTTGGCGGATACGCTACTCAGGCCAGAGTGACGCCGCAACTTACGGTTCCGCTCGATTCGCTCGGAGGAGATTTCGATATGGCCGAGGCGGCAGCCTCCATCGTCAATTTGACGACTGCCTACTTCGCGGTCAAGCAGGTGAACCGGATGAGGCAGGGGGACACGGTGCTGGTTCACGCCGCCGCAGGCGGACTCGGCAGCTTTCTGGGGCAAATCGCCAAACGGTTTGGCGCTGGGAAGGTGCTGGGGACGGTGGGTTCGCCGGATAAAATCAAGCTGGCCGCATCACTCGGATACGACGAACTGCTGCTACGCTCCGATTTTGTGAACGAAGTGAAGCGGATCGCGGGGATACAGGGAGTCGACGCCGTATTTGACCCGGTTGGGGGCGAGACGCGGGCACGCAGCCTTGAGCTCCTGAGACCGCTGGGGCAAATCGTCGCTCTGGGCAACGCCAGCGGCGGCGAGCTCGCGCATCAGAGCAACGAGATATGGCTCGGCAACCAGAGCATCGCCGGCTTTAACTTGGGGGCGTATGCCATGTATGATCCGGTTGGCGTGGGGCAGGCGGCCAGGGAAGCGCTGCAGCTGCTCGCCAGCAGAAAGATCCGGTCGGAGGTGCACGGCATTTACCCGATGGACAACGCCTCTGAGGCGCATCGTCTGCTCGAAAGCGGCCAAACGGCGGGCAAACTGGTGCTGCAGATGGGATAAGCCACAGCTTATATATGAGCCTCTTGCCCGCTTGAACGCGGAGCGGAGGCTTTCTTTTACGGCGGGAGGGATGATATCATCTGAATAGTAGAGTTCATGGAACGTTGTACAACTTGGAGGTGCTGCTAACATGATGCAAACCCGGAATCTGCTCGGGGAATTTTTAAAATCGCGCAGGGAAAAGCTTCAGCCGGCGGACGTCGGAATTAGCGGGGGATACGGCAGAAGAAGAACTCCCGGACTTCGCCGTGAAGAGGTGGCGGAAATCGCTAATGTCAGCACTACCTGGTACACATGGCTGGAGCAGGGGAGAGACGTGGCTGCTTCCAGGGAAGTCATGGAGAACATCGCCAGGGCGCTGCTCCTGTCTCCTGACGAGAAGCTGCATGTCATGCGGCTGGCGGGATTCGGCGATCTTCCGGACTGGTCCGCGCCGGCTGCAGTTCCGCCATTGGAGCCGGGACTGCAGAAAATCATTGATCAGCTGCGCTACCCCGCCATCTTGGTCAACCGCCGGACCGAAATTATGGCTTGGAACCGCCAGGCTCCCCGGCTGTTGTATGACTTTCTGGAAGATCCGGTAATGGGCCGTAATATGGTCTGGTCCATCTTCATAAATCCGTATTTACAGGAACGCGTCCTGAACTGGGAAGAGTTTGCCGCATACAGCGCCGCCATTCTCCGCGCCTACCATGGTCAATCACAAGGGGACCCGTGGTACGAGGCGTTTGCCCAGAAGTTGTCCGAAGAAAGCCCGGAATTTGCGGCGCTCTGGGATTCACACGATGTACGGGAGAAGCAGGTGCAGCCGTTTGTGCTGAACCATCCGGACCTTGGGCTGTTATCCTTTGAAATCAACACGTTTGCCCATATTAATGGCAATGAAGACCTGCACTGCTGCGTCTATTCTCCGCTGGCCGGAACCGGAACCGAGGAGAAGCTGGATCTGGACGCGCAAAAAACGCCGTAGCCGGACGACCGGCTGCGGCGTTTTTAAGAGATATGAAAGTATAAACTCCGATATTAAACATCCTGATCTCGAAAGAAAAACTTCCTCTAAACGTGGTCTTTCTCCTTTGAATGTACGTCGACCGCCTACATCGTATGAATCCGGGCGGCAGCCCCGATGCTCAAATGCTCTTGATCCAGCTGATGACAGCGGGCTGTTACAGCAAAAGCACCGATCGAAAAAGCCAGTGCCGCCCACGGTAAATAAGCCAAACCGATGCTGTCGACGACCAGGCTGCCAAGAAGGGAGCCGCAGGCGATGCCAAGGTTGGAGGCCACCGGCATCAGGGTCGAAGCGAAGTCCTTGGACCCGCCGGCCGATGCGTCGGCGAGATCGATTAGATACAGCTGAACAGCGGCACTCAGGGCGTAGGAGAACAAGGCAATGAGCATCAGGCAGAGAACGGCTGCCCAGGTGAAGCTCAGGGTCAGGGCAAGGGCCAGCATCATCAGGCTCTGAACGATAAATACAATTTTGAGCTTGGACCTCGAATCCCCTTCGGCTACCTTGGCTCCGATCCAATTGCTCAGGATCGTCAGGCCGCCATAACCGAGCAGCACAGCGCTTGTCCACTGCTTTGGAATGCCGAGCACGTTCTCAAGAATCGGTGTGATATAGGTATAGACGATAAAGACTGAGCCCACGCCGAGCACCGGAATCAAGAAAGCCATCCGGATGCGGCGGTTTGCGAACAAGGCGAACTGCTGTTTCATGGAGCTGACGCTGACGGTATCGCTTTTCGGCAGAACCGAAGCGATGATGAACAGCGGAAGGATGCCCACCGCGGAGGTGACGATAAATGCCGCCCGCCATCCGAGCAGCTGGCCGATATAGGTGCCGACCGGCACGCCCAGGACGTTGGCGATCGAGAAGCCGCCGATGATCCATGCGACGGCGCCTGCTCGGCGGGACGCCTGGATGTGTTCGCTGGCCGCGGCAATGGACAGTGACAAGGTCAACCCGCACAAAATGGCTGTGATGACCCGGATCACAAACATCAGGGCAAAATTGCCGGCGAAAATCGTCAGGGCGTTCAGCACCAGCAGGGCCGCATAGCCCGACAAAATGGTCACATGCCGGGGGATGCGTCCCAAGAGGCTGACGCCAAACGGCGTGCCGACCGCATAAGCGATAGCGAAGCTGGATACGAGGATGCCGGCGGCCGCCAGGGATACGCCCAAACTGACGCTGATATCCTTCAGCAGACCGACGATAACGTATTCGGTCGTCCCCAGTACGAACGCCGCAAAGGTGAAGGCAAAGATCAGAATGGTTTCTTTTTTAGTTGTCATGGTTCTCTCTTCTCCTGGATGTCTGTTTTTTCTTTGATCTTACAGGATGAAAGGCTTTTCAAGTCAATAAAAAAATTGTCGAATGGTGCTAGAAGGTAGAGGAGCCTCGCTTAAAAACCATGCTATAATGAAAGGAAAAAGCAGGTGGACGGATTTGACGAATCAAACAACCAAACCTTGGCGCGCCGATAAGCTGTCGCGTTTAGGTTCCTCTATTTTTGCGGAGGTGGCCGCTTGGAAGAAAGAAGCCGAAATGGCTGGTCGTGACCTGATCGACCTAAGCATCGGCAGCCCGGATCTCGGACCCACGGAGGCGGTGCGCCGCGCTCTAAGCGAAGCTGTGCTTGACGAAAAAAACTATACATATCCCGGCTCTGCGGGCAGCGATGCGTTCCGGGAGAAATGTGCCGCATGGATGGAGCATCGCTTCAATGTGCGCCTGGATCCGAAGTCGGAAGTGCTGTCCCTCATGGGTTCGCAGGACGGGCTGGCGCATTTGGCCCAGGCGATCTGCAATCCCGGCGACCTCGCGATTGTCCCGAATCCGGGATACCCGATTTATGCGGGTTCGCTGGCCATTGCAGGCGTGAAGCCCTATGAAATGCCGCTTCGGGAGGAGCTCGATTTCCTGCCTGATTTGGAGAGCATCCCGGACGAAATTTGGGAGCAGGCGGTATTTATCCTATTGAACTTCCCAGGTAATCCGATTGCGGCAACGGCGGACCGTCCGTACTTTGAACGGCTTGTTGCTTTGGCTCGAAAATGGAACGTCCTGATCGTTCATGACCTGGCCTATTCGGAAATGGGCTTTGACGGTTACCGGCCGCCAAGCATTCTGGATATCCCAGGTGCAATCGAAAGGGCCGTCGAGTTCCATTCGTTCTCCAAGAGCTTTAATATGGCGGGCTGCCGGATCGGATTTCTGGCCGGAAACCGCGATGTCCTCGCTTCGCTGCTGGAGCTGAAGAACAACATCGATTACGGCGTCTTCGGACCGATCCAGACGGCGGCGATCGCTGCGCTGGAGCAGGCGATGGACCCCTCTCAGTCCACTGGCGGGGTGGCCGGTTTGTACGAACGCCGCCGGGACGCACTGATCGATGCGCTCGCGCGGGAGGGCTGGGTCGTACCCAAGCCGAAGGCGACGATGTTTGCATGGGCGAAGCTGCCGGCAGCTTTCCTAGAAGGCGCTGGGCCTTGGAGTTCCCGGCAATTTGCCCGGGAGCTGCTGATCGCCACAGGGGTGGCCGTGATCCCCGGGGACGGATTTGGTTCGGAAGGAGAAGGTTATGTGCGGATCGCTCTTGTTCAGGAGGAAGCGCGTCTGCGTGAAGCGGCCGCCCGGATCGGACAATTTATTACGATGCATGGAAACACGAAATAGCATGTGGCATACCGGGCCATGACAGAATAACCCTGCTCTTGTGAGCAGGGTTATTTGTTTATTGATTAAAAACAAAAATTGATTTTTAATTCCTACTTGACAGGTGAGAATAATTGGTTTAATCTTACGTCAAGGAAATCGATTAACATTCATTTAATGAATGGTCATTATTTTAACATTAAACTAAATATCAGCCGATTGGTCCACCAAAGGCTCCTGTAATCCATACCGCTTCTTGCGGTGATGGCATTCGGGGGCCTTTTTGTATATCAACAGGCACGTTGATGCGGATGGCCGCTACTCTATGGGGAGAGCAATGGTGGTGGTTGATGAACGGTGAAAGGAGAGATATGGAAGAGAAGCAGTGGCTTCAGATGGAGGAAGCCGATTGGCATTTTCGCAGGCTGGTTCGGAGATTCGTCAAGGAACGTGACAAAGTATCGATTGAAGGCGTGTCCCTTCCCGGGATGCTCGTGTTGAACGCGATTCTGCATGAAGGCGAGCAGAAACTCGGGGATTTGGCCGAACGGCTGGATTTCACCACAGGCGCGGTGACCGCTGTTTGCGACAAGCTGGAATCGCTCGGCTTCGCGCAGCGAAAGCGCCTGGAGACCGACCGCAGATCGGTTGTCCTGGACATTACGGATAAGGGCAGGGACATGCTTGAACGCAACCGGGACGCAGGTACATACATGATTGAACGCATCTTTGGAGGCTTTACGGCCAAGGAACTAGAGGAACAAATCGTGAATTTCAAAAGACTCTACGAGCATTTGGAAGGCTTTGCCGACGCCGTGCTGAAGCAGGCGCATCCGCCGGAGAACGCCGAGGAGCCGCCTCCCGGCCACCGAAAGGCAGCGCAGAGACCGAACAGATTTATTTCATATTAAAATCATTGTGAGCAGGGAAGGGAGACAGATCATATGGGACATCCAACCATTTATCCGACAGGAACGACCGTTTACCAACCAGGAAAGGCATGGAGCGGTTACACCATCTACCAGGCAGCTGACACCGGGGCACTGCTGATCGACATGAACGGCAGAGAGGTGCATTTGTGGAAGGGGCTGCGCGGTTTCCCGAACAAAATATTCCCTGGAGGCTATGTGCTGGGCAGCACTGCCGAGCGGGATCCCAAATATGGTTTTCAGGACGAAGCCAATCTGGTACAGGTCGATTGGGACGGCAATGTCGTCTGGAAATTCGACCGGTACGAATGGATCGAGGATCCGGGTCATCCCGCGCAGTGGATGGCACGCCAGCATCATGATTACCAGCGGGAAGGCAATCCAGTCGGATATTATGTGCCTGGAGCCGATCCGAAAGTCGGTTCAGGCAATACGATCATTCTCGCGCATAAAAACGTCAACCGTCCCGAAATTTCGGACGTCGAGCTGCTGGACGACACGATCATCGAAGTGGATTGGGAGGGCAATGTCGTCTGGGAATGGGCCGTCAGCGATCACTTTGAAGAGCTTGGATTTGACGAAGCGGCGAAGGAGGCGCTGTACCGGGACCCGAATACCCGGGCGTTCGGCACCCATTCCGGAGACTGGATGCATATCAACTCTGTATCAGTGCTGGGTCCGAATAAGCACTATGATGCAGGCGACGAGCGCTTTCATCCGGACAATCTGATATGGGACGCGCGGGAATCCAATATTATCGCGATCATCGATAAACGGACCGGGAACATCGTATGGAAGCTCGGCCCGGACTATTCCGGCGAAGACACCAAACATATCGGCTGGATTATCGGTCAGCACCATGCTCATTTGATTCCGAAGGGACTGCCGGGAGAGGGCAATATTCTGGTATTCGATAACGGAGGCTGGGGCGGCTATGGCAGCCCGAACCCCGAATCGCCGGATGGCGTCAAGGTGGCGCGCCGTGACCATTCCCGGATTCTGGAGATTCATCCGATTACGCTGGAGATCGAATGGCAGTACACGCCGACCGAAGCCGGCTTCCAGGCGCCATTGGACTCTTACCGCTTTTATAGCCCTTATATCAGCTCGGCGCAGCGGCTGCCTAACGGCAATACGCTGATCACTGAAGGAGCGGATGGTAGGATCTTCGAAGTCACGCGGGAGCATGAACTGGTGTGGGAATACATCTCTCCTTATAAAAACTCAAGAAACGCGAATATGGTTTACCGTGCTTACCGCGTACCTTATGAATGGATTCCACAGCTGGAGAAGCCGGTGGAGACGGAAATCGCTCCGCTTGATGTAGCCGATTACCGGCTGCCGGGCGCGGCGCCGCGTGGTGCCGTAACTGCAGTCGAAGTGGAGGGTACCGTATCCTATGGCGATGGAGCCTTTTGCGTAGCGACCACGGACGAAGTCGTCAGGAAGGAACGGGATCAAGATGAGTAGGCATGTGTTTCGACGCTTCAGCGTAATGACCGCAGCCGTCCTGCTGGTTTCTGTGCTGCTCACCGCATGCGGAACCGCCTCGGGAAAAGACAGCGGGCACCAGCTTAAGGTGAAAATCGCCGATATTTCCACCAACCCGATTTTCCGGGTCGCCGCTAAAAAAGGATTTTTCGAAAAACACGGCATTGATGCGGAGCTGGTCAACTTCGCCACGCCGGCCGAAGGGGTCAACGCCTTGTTTATCAAGCAAGTGGATATTGCTTTTGGCGCAGACTTCCCGCTGTTGAATGCCGTCAGCAAAGGCGACTATGCGATCTTCGCTTCCTCCGGAACGGCAACGGATCTGAGCGCAAGCGAATGGAAGATGTTCGCCCGTAAAGAAATTGCCGGCCCCGCCGACCTGAAGGGCAAGAAACTAAGCTACTCACGCGGAACGTTCATACCTTATTTGTGGGACGTTTATTTGCAGCAGAACGGCATTGCCTTGAAAGATGTCACGCTGGTCGGGCAGGGAGGATTTGACGAAACGTATGTGGCGCTGAAAAAGGGCGAGATCGACGCAGCCTGGGTGTACGGCTCCGTACTAAACGACAAGTTCGCCGCGCTGTCCGAAGCGCATGAGCTGTCGGATATGTCCCAGACGCCTGTCCGGCTCGGCACAGGTCTGATCGCCGGCACCAAACTGATCCAGGATCACCCGGACGAATTGGTCGAACTGCTGAAGGCGCTTGACGAAACATCCGACTACGTCCAGGCACATCCGGACGAAACGGCTGACATTATGTATGACGAAGTGAAGCAGCCGAAAGAGGCCACGCTTAAGGATCTTCCGAAAAATCCGTGGAAGATCGGCTTCACCCAGCAGGCCTACGACGGGCTGGCCGGCCAGAAAAAATATATGGTGGATACCGGCATTATTGAGAAGGATTTTAACCTGAACGACAAGCTGAATTTGGACCTGGTGCGCAAAGCGTTCCCGGACCGCGTGATTGAGTTGAAATAAGGAGGCTGGGATGATGGGGGCAGTAACCAGACCAAACGAGATTTATATTGAGCGCTTGAATAAAAGCTATAGTCAACAGCAGACGGCAGGCGATCTGCATTATATTATCCAGGATGTCGACCTGGTCGTGAAGGGAGGAGAATTTTTCGTTCTCCTCGGCCCTAGCGGCTGCGGCAAATCGACGCTGCTCAGCCTGATCGCCGGGTTCGTGTCGAAAACCTCGGGGCATTTGCGGGTGGGCGAGAAAGAGGTGGATCGGCCTGGCCAGGATCGGGCCGTCGTCTTCCAGCAGGCCGATTCCTCGCTCTTCCCCTGGCTGACCGTCAGGGAGAACGTGGAGTTCGGCCTGCGGATGAAGCGCATTCCCGCCGCCCGGCGCAAGGAAACCTCCGATCGTTTTATCGGTATGGTTGGACTCAAAGGGCATGAAAGTAAATTCCCCCGTGAGCTCTCCGGCGGGATGAAGCAGCGAGTGCAGTTGGCGCGGGTGCTGTCTAACGATCCCGGGATTCTGCTGATGGATGAGCCGTTCGGCGCGCTGGATGCGATGACCCGACGAACGATGCAGCGCGAACTGGTAAAGATCTGGCAGGAAACCGACAAGACGGTAATCTTCGTTACCCACGACATACAGGAAGCACTGCTACTTGGAGGTAGGATCGGTATTATGTCCGCCGGACCCTCTTCGCGGATCACCGATATTTACGAGGTGCCGCTGGCGTACCCGAGAGACTTGGCCGCGCCGGAATTCCATGACCTGTACAACCGCATTCAGGCCCATTTTGATGAATAGAAACCGATCGGAGGAATCACCATGAGCAAGAAAATAAAGAAAGGCCCCCTTCAAGTGCTGTTCTGGATCGCTTTGATTGTCATCTGGCAGCTGGTCTCTCTCGTATACGGGCCGGAGATTCTGCCGGGGCCGATTTACACGGCAAAAGGCGGATACGAACTGCTGATGGACGGCACCCTTCTGCAGTACATCGGCATCAGCGCCTACCGTGTCCTCCTCGGGTGGACGCTCGGCAGTTTGGTGGCGGTGCCTATTGGGATTATCATCGGGAAGGTCGGATTCATCCGTACCTTCGCTGAGCCGTTTTTGAACTTTATCCGGTTTATTCCGCCGATCGCATTCATCACGCTGTTCCTGGTCTGGTTCGGCATCGGCGAAACGTCAAAAGTTATGCTGATCATGTACGCCACCTTTTTTATCGTCATTCTGAATACGTTCACCGGCGTTCTCTCCGTCGAGGAGGATAAAATTCGTTCGGCCCGCAGCATGGGAGCCTCCGAATGGCAGATCGTCGTTCATGTCATCATCCCGGCAACGGTTCCGTACATCTTTACCGGCATCCGGCTGGCCATGGGCACATCCTTTATGGCCATCATCGGAGCCGAAATGATCGCCTCCAATGAGGGAGTCGGGTATCTGATCTGGAACTCCCGCCTGTTTTTCCGGACGGATTGGATTTTCGTAGGTCTGATTTGCTTAGGGCTAATGGGCTTCCTGACGGATCGGGCAGTTGGACTGCTCGGGCGCAGGCTGCTAGCGAGATACGGTGTGGTAAGTACGACGTCTTTGAAGCGGTAGGAGACAGGATGGAGTAGTCATAGGACAATCATAGGACAAAGATTTTAAAAATCATCGTAAAACGAGGCGAACCGCAGCGGCGGTCCGTCTCTTTGGTTTATCACCGCTCAGGAAGAGAATTGCATTCCGCTTCGTTATCCCCTATACTTCTTAGATAGTGATCAATTACTTACTAATCTGCGTCATGAAAAGGAGTTATGCGCCATGGCAAGAGATGCGTCTACTTCGGTCAACCGAAGAACAGATATTATATCGGCCGCCATCGAGGTTTTTGCCGAAACCGGCTATTACCGGGCCACCACGGCACAGGTTGCACAGCGGGCCCACATTTCGCAGCCTTATGTCTTTCGTTTTTTCTCAACGAAGGAAGCGCTGCTGCTTGCGGCTCTGGAAGTGTCCTGGTCCCGGATGATCGAGTCGTTTCAGCAAGTCGTGAAGTCGGCGTCGCCGGAGCGGCTTGAAGCGGAGCTGATTACGGAATACGAGAAGATTATGGAGAACCACCGGAACGAGATTCTGCTGCAGATGCAGTCCCAAACGATTCAGGAAGAAGCGATCCAGGAAGCGATGAGAAACGGATTCCGGGAGGTTCGTCAAATCGTACTGCAGGCATTTCGCGAGGCGGGGATTCCACATCCCGAAGAAAGAACAATGCTCTTTTTGGCCAGAGGGATGCTGTGCAACGTAGCGGATGCGATCAGTCTGCCCGAATTAAAGGAAAGATAAGGGGACGTGAGAGAGGTCTCCTTATCTCAAATTTTTTAAGATTAGTTATTGACCAATCACTAATTCGATGTTATGATGAATCCAAGTTAGTGATTGATCAATCACAAATCAATCGAGAGGATGATTTAAAATGACGATAAACAAAGCGATTGTAGTTGGGGCTGCGGGCGGCACGGGTGCGGCGATTACGGAGGAACTGGTAAAGAGGGGAATTCCTACGATAGCGTTCGGAAGATCACGCCAGAAGCTGGAGCGGCTCGCCGGCAAATTAGGGAACCCAAAACACCTGAAGCTGGCGGTGGGGGACGCCATGCGGCATGAAGAGATCATCACACAAGCTGGTGACGCCGACGTGATGTTCCATTGCGCGAACGTACCGTACCATGAGATGGCCAGCAAGCTGATCCCGCTTGGTGAATCCGTAATGGAGGCGGCGGAACAGCTCGCTATCAAAGTCGTTGCGATTGATGGGATCTATCCTTATGGAAGAAGGCAGTCCGACCTGGTCACCGAAGAACATCCGAAACAGCCGCATACGAAGAAAGGGAAGGTTCGTTTGGACTTTGAACGCATGCTGTTCGGCAAGCGCTGGAAAAAGGCCAGAGTCATGATCGTTCGTCTGCCGGACTATTACGGGCCAACTGCAAATGAAGCTTCCTATCTAGGCTCAACGCTGGAAGCGATCGCTGCCGGCAAAATGGGCTTTTTCATCGGCAGCATGAACGTTCCCCGCGAGTTTGTCTATTTGCCGGACGCCGCCGCTATGATTGCTGAAGTGGCAGGACATGACGACGCCTATGGTCAAAACTGGAATATTCCAGGGGGCGGGCTGATATCAGGACGGGAGATCGTGCGGATCGCAAGAGCGGCCAGCGGAAACAGCAAACCCGTCATTCCGCTTAAGAAAGCCGGCTTATCCCTCCTCGGATTGGGCGTGCCCGTGATGAAAGAGGTCGTTGAGATGCTGTACCTGACCGAGGAACCGCTGACGCTGAGCGGGGCCAAGTATGAAAAGTGGATCGGCCCGATTATCGCAACACCGTTCGAGGAAGGCATCACCGCGACGGTGAAAGCACTGCAGCAGGCAAACACCGCAGCATCGGTCCAGGCATCACAGACGGCTAACTCTAGAATAGTTTAAGTGTTTGTTATTGATTAATCACTAGTCAAACGAAAGGCGTCTATGTTAGCAAGGGATAGTTCATGTTTACGATTCCTCCGGAATTGCTTATAATGGATCGCAAAGTTAGGCGTATCAGAATATTAACGTCTACCGTACAAACGGAGACCTGTCGGCCCATTCAGCCGATAGGTCTCCTTGCGTTTTTTGAGACAGCGAAAGGGAGGTCCATATGGAGCGGAAAAAATTTTCGGAATACGATCGAGGGGAGTATGACGTGTGGATACAACGCGCTTCCCACGGAAAACACAACCTGTTCGAAGAACATCTTCATGATTTCGTTGAGCTTATTTATGTTGTCCAGGGACAAGGCATGCATCGGATCAACGGAACGAATTATGCGCTGAACACCGGGGATGTGTTCTTGATCATGCCAGGGGAAAGCCATCATTTTCCTGATGCCCCAAATAGTCATCTTGAAATCGTGAACTGCTTGTTTCGGCAGGAGACGATTCCTGTATATTTGCCGAAAGGCTTGAACGTTTTGACGGACCTTCCCTTTATTAGGTCATTTTGCGGTAGCAGCGAACGCCCTCCAAGGAAACTGTCCTTGACTTCGGCGGAATCGACGGAGGTGCTTGGCCAGTTGGAAGCAATGCTTCTGGAATTAAAGACAGGCGCCCCAGGCGCCAACGTAATCGCTGTCCAATTACTCGTGCATTTGCTCATCCGGCTGTCGCGAATCTTACTGCGGCAATCTCCCGATATCTCCCGCACCAAACCCGTGCCGATCCAGCACGAAATCTTGGTTCGAAAGGTGATTGCGTATCTCGAGCAGCACTTCCACCGAAAGCTGTCCATCGAGGAACTCGCCCGGGCGTTCACGATTAGCGGCAGGCATTTGTGCCGTGTATTTCGCGAGCAAACGAACCGAAGTATTCATGAAACGCTTCTGCAAATCCGGGTCGAGCGAGCGAAGCAGATGCTGGCGGAAACGAACCGCAGTGTGGACTCGATCGCGTCGTTCGCAGGCTTTAGCGACTCTTCGCATTTTAACCGTACATTTGTCAGACTAGCGGGCTGCACGCCAAGCAGATACCGAAAGGAATGCTTGTGGAAACCGATTTATTAAAGAAGCAGGCACGATCTCTGCAGGACAGCCAGTGACGCTCCTTGGCTCATAGAGTCAATTATCTGTCCCGATTATACAATTACCAAGTCCCATTTTACGCTAAGATGATTTCATAAATCCTACTAAACAAGGGTGAATTCTTAGTTATAAAGGGAGATGGATAACGGATGAGAGTAAAGTCACGCCTGTTTTTTCAAATTTTCATGTGCACGGTCCTGGTGGCATTGTCTGCTTGCGGGAAGTCTGCGGGCTCTACGCGTAACGAAGCCGGTGGGCAAAACTCAAAAGGCACTCCCGAGCGTGCCGAAATCAGCATTATGACCATAACGCCCAGCACACCTCCAGCATCCGATGATAATGTCATCAAGCGGGAAATCGAAAAGCTGACGGATTCAAAGCTGGACATTCAATGGATTTCCAACAATGTATATGATGATAAATTGAACATTACACTTGTCTCAGGCGAGCTGCCTGATTTGACTTATATCAGTGACCCGTTCGGGCCGTCTTTCCGGAATCTGGTCAAGCAGGGGGCCATTTGGGACATAACGCCGTACTTGAAGGATTACCCGAATTTGCAGAAGGGAGTCCCTGAAGTTGCGTGGGAGCTTACCAAAATGGAGGATGGGAAAAACTACGGCATTCCCCGGGGACGCGATGCGAATGACGTATCCTTCCTGATTCTCCGCAAGGACTGGCTGGATAAGCTGGACCTTCAGCCTCCGAAAACGACGGAGGAGCTGTACGGTGTATTGAAGGCATTTGCAGAAAAGGATCCCGACGGCAACGGAAAAGCCGATACGTTCGGACTGTCCGCTGGGATTGATACGCTGACAAGCACGTTCCGTGAAATTTTTACCGGTGTGACCGGCTCCTGGAAGGAAGAAGGCGATGGATTGACCTATGCCCCCTTTCTACCGGAAGCACGCGAGTCGCTGGCTTATTTAGCTAAGCTATATTCGGAAAAGCTGCTGCCTGAAGACTTGCTAACCTTGAAAACAACGCAGGTGCGAGACTACTACATCGGCAATCGGGCCGGCGGTGTCATCGACAAGACAGGAACCGGGCCCAAGGTTTATTCTCCCGGTTTGAAAAAGCTCGTACCGTCTTACAAGGAAGCGGATTTTTATCCACTGGCTGCGCTTAACGGATTTGTCCCGAAAGGGACTGGCTTTAATGGCATTCTGGCCATTCCAAAAACCGTGCCGGAAAATAAACTTAAGCAAATTTTGAAACTAGTTGACACCTGGCTGACGCCGGAAGTATCCGCTGTTCAACGGTTTGGCATCGAGGGGATTCATTATCGGGTAGACAACGGGGTCAAAATCGTCGATCCGGACAAACTCCTGAAGGACAACGCATCCGACTTCAATCAGATCGTCAATTCGATCGATCCTGCACTGAATCCCCCGCCAGCCAATCCGGAACTGAAGGAGCTGGAGGACCTGAGAAGCCAGGTGGATGCTCAGCGGAGCAAGGAGAACGTACCGGATATCGGGGTAGGCCTGTACTCCCCAGCGGCGGAAAAGCTGCTGCCGGACCTCGAGAAGCGGATCAGCGACCTGACCGCCAAGATCGTCATCGGCCAAGAACCGCTGTCCGCATGGGATGACTTGGTTGCCAAAACGAAAAGCGATCCGCAATTCATCCAAGCGACGAAAGAAATGTCAAACGCTTATCGGAAGCGCAACGGGCATTGATGGGAGGTGGAGTCTTGGATCAAGCGGAAACAATGACTGACAACCATTCTGCATATCCGAACAAAGGCGAGTCCATGTCCAAACGAACGTATTTTCATAGGCTGGTTCGCGATATCGGACGGAACCCGTATCTGTATCTGCTGGCCATGCCCGGCATTCTTTTCTTCATCGTGTTTAAATACATACCGATGTGGGGAACGCTCATGGCTTTTCAGGATTACTCCCCGTTTGCTGGAATGGTGGGTAGTCCCTGGGTCGGGCTGGAGCACTTCCGGACATTTTTCGCCACGCCGGATTTTGGTATGCTGCTTCGCAACACGCTGGCGATCAATGTGCTGAACCTGGTCTTTTTCTTCCCGCTGCCGATTGCCCTTGCGCTTTTGTTGAACGAGGTGCGCAGTGGAGGGTATAAGCGGTTGGTGCAGTCTGTATTGTACCTGCCGCACTTTTTGTCCTGGGTGATCATTGCCGGTTTGACGTTCACGCTGTTCGCCAGAGGCGAGGGTCTCGTCAATCACTGGCTGGAGGCTGCGGGGTATGACCGGATCGATTTCCTGACCAATCCCCATAGCTTTTGGATCGTCATTACGCTGCAGTCGATGTGGAAGGACGCGGGCTGGGGGACGATCGTGTTTCTGGCCGCGATGGCTGGCGTGGATCCGCAGCTGTACGAAGCAGCGAAAATGGATGGAGCGGGGAGATTCAGACAAATGTGGCATGTCACGCTGCCCGCTTTACGTAACGTCATCGTCGTACTGCTGATTTTGCGGCTGGGGGATCTGATGGACGTAGGTTTCGAGCAGGTGTTCCTCATGTACAACGGGGCAGTATCCAATGTTGCGGAAGTGTTCGACACCTACGTCTACCGCATCGGCATTCAGCGCGGAGAGTTCAGCTACAGTACGGCGATCGGACTCTTTAAGTCGGTGGTCGGACTCGTGCTCGTGCTGCTGTCCAACAAGCTGGCCAATAAATGGGGGAATGGCGGGATATTTTAGGATTTTCTGCAGATCGGAGAGAAAAGTATGAGAATTGGATGGAGAAACCAGGCATTTCAAAGCCTGAATGGAGTCGGACTCGGATTGCTGGGGCTGGCGACATGCTTTCCTATTTATTACGTGCTGGTCGTTTCGCTTGCGGATCCAGCCGAGTTTGCACAGAAACGCTGGCTGCTGTGGCCCGATCACTGGAGTTTTGATGCTTACCGCTACCTTCTCTCAACGGACGCGTTCCTGCGGTCGGTGGGAAACAGCGCTTTTCTTGCGACCGTCGGCACAGCATTATCACTCATTGTGACGGCCATGCTCGCCTACCCGCTATCCCGGCGGAGAATGCGCGGGCGGCGCAAGGTGCTTTTGTTCGTGCTGATTACGATATTGTTCAGTCCGGGACTAATCCCGGCTTATATGCTCGTGCGCCAGCTCGGTCTGATCGACAGCATATGGGCGCTCATTATCCCGTCGCTGGCTAACGGATGGAGCGTGCTGCTGATGAAATCCTTTTTTGAGAGCATTCCTGCCGATCTGGATGAATCTGCAGCGATGGATGGCGCCAACGAGGTGCGGATATGGTTTTCCGTCATTCTGCCGCTGTCGATGCCCGCTTTGGCAGCTTTTGGCCTTTTTTATGCGGTAGGGTATTGGAATCAATTTTTTTCGGCACTGATTTACTTGAACGATTCCACCAAATGGCCGATTCAGGTTCTGCTGCAAAATATGCTGCTCAGCGCCAACAACGCGGCTCTCGACGCGTATGATGTGTCCGCTGCGCCTCCGCCTTCCGAAATGCTGAAAATGGCAGCGGTTATCGTGGCGACCGTGCCGATTGTGCTCGTGTATCCGTTCTTGCAAAAGCATTTTGCCAAGGGAGCCATGGTCGGCTCCATCAAAGGATGACCGGCAGAGGTAGGCCGTGCAAATGAAGGAAGGAGTTAGGGTTCAATGGCTTTAACGAAACCGAATATTATATTTCTGATGACCGACCAGCAGCGCTGGGACTGCATCGGGAGATTCAATCAGCATATCAAAACACCGACGCTGGACCGTCTTGCGGACGAAGGGATCGTATTCAGCCAGGCGGTTTGCCAAGCGCCAATGTGCGTTCCCAGCCGCAGTTCGATGATGTTCGGGCTGTATCCTTCGCAAATCGGGGTAAGAACCAACCGGGACGGCCTTGACGACGAGGACGGTTTTCCCATCCTGCCTTTGCCGGAGCTGCTGCGCAGGCAGGGCTACCAGACGGCCGGTTTCGGCAAAACGCACTGGAATCACGGCCGGCGGTCCCATCCGACGGCGCGCGGATTTGAGGTGCGGGCTATCGGGCTCGGCCGGGACAGCGGGCATTACGAAGAGAATGCGCTGATGATGGATGAGGATGATCCGGAAGGACTGAGCGCATATTATGAGGAAACCCGCGATTACGGAAGCGGGGAAGAAAATGTGCTTGGATATATCGGCCGCACCAGCGAAGTGCCGATGCACCGGCATCGTGACGGGTGGGTGGCTGAGCAATGCAAGAAGTTTATCGAGCACGGGCTGGATGGTTCGCGGCCGCTGTTTCTGTATTTGTCGTTTCTAAAGCCCCATGCGGGCTTTAACGTTCCGAAGGAATTCGAAGACTGGTATCGGCTCGAGGACATTCCGGACATTGAGCAGCCTCCTTGGGAATTAGAACTGGGAACGCATGTGGAAGAAGAGGTTTTGATCCGCCGAGACGGAGGAAGCCGATATTGGGACAGAAGGCAGATGTGGGAACGGATGAGCGTGATGGAGCGCAGGCGGACAACGCTGCGTTACTGGGCCAACTGTTCTTGGCTGGACCATTATTTCGGAGAGGTGCTGGACGGTCTGCGTTCAAAGGGGTACCTGGACAACGCTCTGATCGTTTTCGTATCGGATCACGGTGAAATGCTGGGAGAGCGCCGGTTCCGCTTCAGTAAATATTGCTTGTTTGAGAGCAGCGTACGGGTTCCGATGATATTGTCCGGCAGCTGGATTCCCGCTGAAATGCGTGGGACAACAGATGACAGGCCGGCCGAGCTGATCGACCTGGTTCCGACGCTGGCGAATGCATCGGGAGCCGAACTTAATCCCGTGCTTCCCGGTCTCGATCTGTTAGCCGGCAAGCGGCGCACAGGAACGTTTTGCGAGTTCCACCGGACGACGGAAGACGGACGATTCGCCGCTCCGTCTGTTATGTGGCGCAAACGGGATTGGAAGCTGATTTTGTCTTTACCAGGGCCACTGGACGATGCAGGCTCCAGGCTGAACGAGCTTATGGGGGAGCTGTACCATCTGAAGGAAGATCCTGGCGAGTGGTTTAATTTGTACAGAGATGAACGCTTCACGGCGATCCGGGAACAAATGACCTCCGAATTGCTTATGCACCTGGCAATTACGTGGACAAGAGGACCATCGTTTGGACGGGCGGAATTCGGAAATGCTGAATTTTATAGGCCGTCTCCTCGAACCGGGATGTCATGACCTGGGATTGAGGTCCGCAGATGAAGAGAAACCGCACGTTAGCTGAGCTAACTGACGTGCGGTTTTTTTGTGTCGGAGGGTCTTTATACAGTCCCGGTCTGCTGTTCAGATTCATAGGCCTGCGGGATTCCATCCATCTGAGGACATATGTCCTATCCTATACCGCCGCGATTGCCTTTTAATAATGACAGAACAATACAGAAGGAGAGGACCTATGAAAGGCATTATATTTGCACTGCTGGGGGGCGCCTGCATTACGCTGCAGGGTGTCGCCAACTCGCGGATCAGCGGGGATATCGGGACATGGCAGGCCGCAGCGGTAACGCAACTGACCGGCTTTATTCTCGCTTTGATCATCCTGCTGTTTGTGCGTGACGGCAGCCGGGAGGGATTCAAGGGCGTCAAGCCGCTGTACCGCATCGGCGGGGCCTTGGGAGCTGTCATCATTTTCAGCGAAGTGACGTCGATTCAGACGATCGGAGTGACCTTTACGATTTCCGCATTATTGATCGCCCAGCTCTGCCTGACATTTATTGTCGATCTGAACGGCTGGTTCGGCATGAGAAAACGAAAGATCAGCCCCGCACAATTTATCGGGATCGGGATGATGATTGCGGGCGTCGTCATTCTTAAATTTTGACATCGCTGCCATACGCCATTATGATGGGCCTAAGTTAGAGGGGGACGTTCAAGATGAGAGAGATTCAGGACCGCGGGCTGCTGGCGGATTACTTGCGTCAATATGAGCTGGAGACGATATTTTATGAACCGCTTAGACCGCATTTATCGCTGTATTGCTTTGACCAGGGAGAATTCATTTGCTCGCAGGGAGCACCTGCGGAATATTTATACGTGCTCGTCAGCGGGAAAATTAAAATCTATATCACCTCAACCGAAGGGAAAACGCTGATCCTTAACTTTATGAAACCACTGGAGATTATCGGGGATATCGAATATCTCAAGGATACGGATACGGTCAATACCGTTGAGGCGGTCACGACCGTGCATATGATCGGCATCCACCACCGCTGGCTGCGGAAATTTGGACAGGATTACGCTCCTATGCTCCAGTTTCTGCTGGATATGATCACCAATAAGTTTTATATTAAATCCAATTTTCTAAGCCTTAATCTGATGTATCCGGTTGAAGTCCGGCTGGCCAGCTACTTGCTGTCGATCTCTTTCGACGATGCGGACACTTCCGGGCAGGAACAGCGGACAGCGATTAACCTGCTGGACGCGGCCAACTTAATCGGGACCAGCTATCGCCACGTCAACCGGGTGATCCAAAAGTTCTGCAAAGACGGACTCGTGGAGCGGGATAAAGGATATATTCGCGTAATAGACAGGAAAGGGCTTAGCGATCTGGCTGGACAAAATATTTATGAAGTCGTAACGAAAGGAGGAGCAAACCAATGATGCTTGGTCTTGTGTTATCGCTGATCGCCGGCTCCCTGGTGAGCCTGCAGAACATTTTTAACAGTAAAATGAATCAGCGGATCGGCTCCTGGGCCACAACCACGTGGGTGCTGTTCCTCGGGTTTGTCGCATCGTTCGGCATCGGCTTGGCAGTCGAAGGCAGGGGCATGCTGACACTCCAGCATATGCAGCCCTGGTACTGGTTCAGCGGAATGATCGGAGTTGGGGTTGTGTTCTGTCTGATGCAGAGCATGAAGCTGCTTGCACCCACTTTTGCCATCGCTGTAGTCATGACGGCCCAGCTTGGGTTTGCGCTAATTTGGGACTCGCTTGGCTGGATGGGACTGGAGAAAGTTCCGCTGACTCCGAACAAAGTGATCGGCGTGCTCGTTATCGTGGCCGGAATCGTTGTTTTCAAAATCGGCGAAGGGCGGGTTCCAGCGGGAAAATCTGCTGCCGTTCAAAAAGAGACTGCCGCGTTCGAGCAAGGAAATAGATAAGGAGTGAAGTCGAATATGACGACCATGATTGATAAGGTTGCCTGGATTCAGATTCAGGACGGACGGGTACTCTCCGCACGTTCCAAAGGAAAGGACACGTATTATTTGCCTGGGGGAAAGAGGGAGCCCGGTGAAACCGATGAGCAGACGCTGATCCGTGAAATCAGGGAAGAGCTTACGGTTGCGATCGATCCGGAGACCCTTGCATTCGTGGGAACGTTTGAAGCTCAGGCACATGGCAAAGCGGAAAATGTGACGGTTCAAATGAGCTGTTACACCGGGGCATATTCTGGCGAGCTCCGCCCATCGGCGGAAATCGAGGAGTTTGCCTGGCTGACCTATGCGGATCGCAGCCGCGTATCGCCGGTATGCCAGCGAATTTTTGACCATCTGCACGAGCGTCAATGGATCTGATCAAGTGTGCCGTGATAAGTAACGGATATTCACAGGAATACTCATTCCTGACGGGTATCCGTTTTTGTTGTGCTACTGAAAGTTGCAGCAAATTTTTCAATGTAAAACTAATGGTTTACATTTGGTCCGATTTCATATAATCTAATACGGACAATAATTATCCGCTTTAGTCGGCAAAACAAATTTTCCGCTCAAATGGGATTGATGGAGACCACATTAATATTGGAGGTGATGACCAATGCATATGAAGACCGGCGTGGAGCAGTGCGTATATGCGATTTTTCTGCTGAGCATGCTTCCGGACAAGGCGGTTCTGCCCGGCGAGGCAATCAGCCAGCAGCTCGGCACTTCCCCGACGTATTTCCAGAAGCTTTTGCGTAAGCTGGTCAGCGCGGATCTGATCACCTCCGTACCCGGGGTAAAAGGCGGGTTTAAATTGAAGAAAAAAACAGAAGATATCCGTATCTATGATATTTACATCGCGATTGAGGGGCAGCAGTCCCTTTATTCCTCCAGCGGCATTTTCCGGGATATGCTGGAACTGCGGGACGATCCCGATCCGTGCTGCCTTCTGGCCAATTTGATGGAAGAGGCGGAATCCGCCTGGAAGACCGTACTTCAGAGGGAGACGGTAGCATCCATTTACGACGATGCGCATCGGGAGCGTTATAGACAGAAGATTGAATCGCTAAAGGATTGGGTTCACGAAAAAATGGTCGTATAACATACAAACAAGAAAAGAGGGAAAAGCATGATTTCGATTTTAAGCCGAATCAATGAGCTTGCCAAAAAGGAAAAAGAAGAAGGGCTCACCAACGCCGAACGCGTGGAACAGCAATCGCTACGCGAGGATTATCTCCGCGAAATCCGCGGGCAGGTGCTGGGCACGTTCTCCCGCTTGACGGTGGTTGACCCGCTGGGCAATGACGTTACGCCCGAGAAGGTCCGAAAAGTGAAAGCAGAGCAGGAGGAGACGGAAGAGGAAGCTCCCGGCGTTGTAAACCGGATTCGCCGCTATTTGGATTAACGGCCGGCGACAGAGTCTTTACGCATATGCACTTTTATCGATCAATATCATTCACTTGCTTGACAACTTACGATTCAATTGTCCTACCGACATTCATATAAATTTGCAGGAAAGAAGCTGATACCTATGAGCAATCACGATACGAAAACGCTGGATCAGATCAAGTTTTCCGTTCTTGATTTGGCACCCATCGTCAGGGGTGGAACCGCGGCCGAATCGTTTAAAAATACATTGAACCTGGCGCAGCATGCCGAACGTTGGGGCTATAACCGTTATTGGCTGGCTGAGCATCACAACATGCCGGGCATCGCCAGTTCGGCAACGTCCGTCGTCATCGGATATGTAGCCGGAGGGACCCAGTCGATCCGCGTCGGTTCCGGAGGCATCATGCTGCCTAACCATGCGCCGCTGGTCATTGCGGAACAGTTCGGTACGCTGGAAGCCATGTATCCGGGGCGGATTGACCTTGGACTCGGACGCGCTCCGGGTTCCGACCAGCTGACCGCGGAAGCGCTGCGCCGCGACCCGAGCAATGGGCATTATTTTCCGCAGCATGTTCAGGAACTGATGGGCTATTTCGACGAGAAGTCCAAATATAACCGAGTCCGGGCCATTCCGGGGGAAGGACAGCAAGTTCCGATCTGGCTGCTCGGCTCCAGCGATTTCAGCGCTGCTTTGGCCGCCAAGATGGGCCTGCCGTTCTCCTTCGCCAGTCATTTCTCGCCCGATCATACGCTGCAGGCACTGACCATTTACCGGAGACAGTTTCAGCCGTCTGCGGTTCTGGACAAACCTTACGCCATGGTTGGAGTAAACGTGTACGCGGCCGATACAACGGAAGAGGCGGAGTTTATCGCCACATCGCATCAGCAGCAGTTTCTGAGCCTGATCCGGAATACGCCAGGCCAACTCGCCCCGCCGGTTAAATCGCTGGAAGGCAACTGGAACGAGTTCGAGAAGGCGCATGTGATGAAACAGATCCGTTCATCGGTCATCGGCAATCCGGAAGAAGTCAAGCAGCAGCTGCAGGCCTTCCTGAATGAGACCCAGGCGGACGAAATGATTGTCAACTCGATGGTCTACGACCCGGCGGCCCGCCTGCGTTCGTACGAAATCGTGGCCGAAGTCACCGGCATGAAAAAGTGACAGCTTTGAGCGTTATCCTGATTGGGTAACGACTGAAATGGAGAGAGACTGGCCTATATCAAGGCCGGTCTTTTTTTGTTCTTTAGCTCTTTTAGCCGCGCGCAGTGGCGGCTTGAACGGTGGAGTGCAACGCGCCGTATTTGGAAAAAGGGAAACGACAACCTTGTCCGGATGGTGTATAATTTTGGAAATGTTAGGTCTACACCATTTGAAGAAAGTATGAGAGCCATGCGATTTCCTTTTGATAATCCTGTCCGCGAAATCACCTACAAAGAGGTAAACGACCGGAAGCTGCGGTTGTATGTGTCCGAACCGGACCAGGAGGCGGCAAACAGGCCGGTGATTTTGTTTTTCCAAGGGGGAAGCTTTCAGCCAAATCCGAAGTTCTCGCCGGCCCAATTTCAGCACCAGGCCCATGCTTTGGCATCCTTAGGCGTCGTTTCGATCTGCGTGGATTACAGGACAGGGCGTGATGCTGGCTTTACCCCGCTGCAGGCGATTATGGATGTTAAATCAGCCGTGCGGTGGGTGCGTCAGCATGCAGAGCAGCTCGGTGTCGATCCGGAGAAGCTGGCCATATGCGGAGCTTCGGCGGGCGGGTATATTTCCGTATCCTCCATCATGTTCGACCGTTTGAACGACGATTTGGACGATGTGAGCGTGAAGGCCGTTCCCGATAAGCTTGTCATCTTTGCGGCCGGGATGGACGGGGTGGACATTATGTCCCGCCGATACCCCGAGCTGCTGCCTATTGCCGAAGAGATTTCGCCCATCCATCATGTGAGGCGGTGCCTGCCGCAGACGCTCTGGATATGCGGAACCGGGGACGATTTGTATGACCAGAACCGCGGCTTTGTTCGAGAAATGCAGAATGCCGGCAACCCGATTACGTTCAAAACTTATGATGGCACGGAGCATGGCTTTTTTAATTACGGCTGGCATAACAATACCTATTTTCATGAAACCAGGCAGGATATTGAGGGCTTTCTCCGCCCGTGGTTGGAGCATACTGCTGAATAAAAGCTTCAATAACTCTGAAGTTTGGCGCTCTAGCCAGGAACGAAAAACGGTCTGTCGCCGGATTTTGTCATGCTGACAGCGGGTCAGTGAATCTCCGAATTGATTTGATGCCAGTCTTTACTTTTCGACCAGGATATATTACGATAACGTGGATAATGTTTATCCTCTTTGATACAGGATAAAGCGATAGCGTTCAGGATGATGTTTAACCTGGAAGGGAAGGTAACCTCATGAAATTAAGTGTATTGGATCAAGCACCCGTTACGATAGGAAATACGGCGGAAGGAGCGCTTCACAAGGCGGAAGAATTGGCCGTTCTGGCCGACGAGCTGGGATACACCCGTATGTGGATGGCCGAGCACCATGGGGCGCGCACGTTTGCGAGTTCGGCGCCTGAAGTGACTGCGGCCCGTCTTGCGGCCAAAACGCAGACCATTCGGATCGGCACCGGTGGTGTCATGATGATGCATTATTCCCCTTTGAAGCTGGCCGAGGTGTTCAAGACGCTGAGCGCATTCACGCCTGGCCGGATCGACTTCGGCGTCGGCCGGGCACCCGGCGGAGATACAAGCTCCATGTATGCCTTGTCGGAAGGGCGGCAGCTGATGCTGCACAATATGTACGAGAAGCTGAAGACGACGCTGCAGCTGATGAACGATGAGGTTCCGGAAGATAGCCTGTACGCCAAAAACGCCGCATCCCCGGCTCACGTCAACCTGCCTGAGGCATGGCTGCTCGGATCAAGCGGCGACAGTGCGCTTAAGGCCGGAGAGATGGGTGTTGGGTATTCGTTTGCGCAATTTTTCAACGGAGCGATGAGCCGTGAAATTCTGGATATCTATAAAGATCACTTCAAGCCTTCGGCTTTTATGGAGAAACCGCAGATCAGCGTGACCTATTTGGTGACCACCGCTGAGACTAGGGAAGAGGCCGAATATGAGGCGCTGCCGCAGGATCTGTTTCGGCTTATGATGGCTAAGGGGCGGCAGATCACGCAGCTGCTCACCCCGGAAGAAGCGCATAATTACCCGTTAACCGAAATGGACCGGATGCTGATCCAGGACAACCGGAGGCTGCATTTGGTTGGCCCGGTTAAGGAAATTGCCGCCCGCCTGAAGGAAGAGCAGGAGCTGTATGGATTTGATGAGGCCATGATCTGCAGCATCCCGCATTCCCAGGAAAAGCGGCTGCAGGTATATAAGCTGCTGGCACGTGAGCTTTTACAATAGGATATATGACGTAATAATAGCGTACTTACCTCTTGCGATAATGGAGGGGGAGTACGCTTTTTTAGATTATTTATAGGACTTGCAAACGATATTCATCCCGTCTATAGCTGTATTAAAAATTAATGATGTCATAAATATTGATAAATAGCTTAATGTGACGTAATATATAAAACACAATAAAACGAAGCGGGAGGAGGCTTGGGTTTTCACTCAGCAGCACACGGCAGAATTACCGGATTACCGGGGCATGGAATAGGAGGAGAGGTAAAGAAATGGAACGTCATATTGCTATGGATATGGTAAGAGTGACAGAGGCGGGGGCGCTTGCCGCCGGACGCTGGACGGGAAGAGGAGACAAAAACAGCGCAGATCAGGCTGCAACGACAGCGATCAGGAAGCAATTCCATTCGATGCCCATTGATGGAACGGTCGTAATAGGCGAGGGGGAAATGGACGAAGCCCCCATGCTCTATATCGGGGAACAAGTAGGGGACCGCCGCGGTCCGAAGGTTGACATCGCGGTGGATCCGCTTGAGGGGACCGAAACGGTAGCCAGCGGTTTGAACAATGCCATATCGGTCATCGCCGCCGCTCCGGCGGGTCAGCTTCTGCATGCGCCGGATATGTATATGGCCAAGCTGGCGGCAGGTCCAAAGCTGGCCGGCCAGCTGTCACTTGATGATCCGATCGAAACGACGCTTACCAAAGTATCGGCCATACTGAACAAGCCAGTATCGGATGTAACGGTATCGGTTCTGGACAGGGATCGCCACCAGGAGATTATCGCCAAGCTTCGGATGATGGGGGCGCGGATCAAGCTGCTCAGCCACGGTGACGTCATGGGAGCGATTGAGGCGGCGATGGAGAGTGAAGTGGATCTGTATGTCGGCTCAGGCGGTGCGCCCGAGGGCGTATTGGCCGCCGCCGCACTCCGCTGCCTTGGCGGGGAGATGCAGGGAAGACTGCTCCCCGCCGGCCCGCCGGATCTCGAACGCTGCCGGCGGATGGGGATTCCGGATCCGCACATGCTGCTGACGATGGACGATCTCGTAGGTACGAAAGAAGTGCTTTTCGTTGCTACCGGCGTCACTTCCGGATCTTTCTTAAACGGTGTGCGGTATCTGCAGGAAGACAAGGCCGAAACCTATTCAGTCGTCATGCATTCGGCCAACAAGACGATCAGCTACCTGCGGACGATCCATGAGCTTCCGGTTCAGGAGGCATTGGTTCAAGGGGCGGCGATGTAACTCAGGTATCTTATAATGAGCACTAGAATCGAACCAGCAAGGACAGGCGGGAAGCCTGTCCTTGTTGGTTTTATTTTTTCTCGGCAGACAGAATGAGGAACATCGGCCTGCGCGTTTCGTCCTTCATACCGGGGTGGTGCATCAATTTCGGGTCGGGAAGCGGCTCGCGAACCGCCGTGATGGCAAACCCGGTGCGAATTAAATCGTTGATGTAAGTGGAAAGGGTACGGTGATATTTAATGACATGGTCCGTTAAAAACGCTGTGTTGCGAACACCTTCATCCTGATAATGATCCACCGGCCAGTACAGCGGACTGCCCTGGTCGTCCAGAATCCATTCTTGCTCGGGCCGGGACGTAAAAATAGGATGCTCCACCGAGAAGACGAAGGTGCCGCCCTGCTTTAAGCAGCTGTGTACTTTTTGGCATACAGCGTCAAACGACTGCACGTAATGGAAAGCTAGCGAGCTGAGGACGACGTCGAAATGGCCGTCGGGAAAGTGGATATCTTCGATCGGTGCCTGCAGATAGGTGATTGCCGGATCATCTGTTTGTTCACGTGCGGATTCCAGCATTTTAGCCGAAATGTCTACGCCGACCACCTCAGCTGCATGCTGTTCCCGCGCATACCGGCAATGCCAGCCAAAGCCGCAGCCGAGGTCGAGAACCGATTTGCCCTGCAGATCAGGAAGCAGTTCTTTAAATTCATGCCATTCCCCTGCAGCCCCAAGCCCGCCGATGGACCGGGGCATCTCTTTATACGCCGCAAAAAAAGCGGAATCGTCATACTTGTTTTGTTTCATAACCGATGCACTCCTTTATTTGCTATTCACCTTTGCTCTTGTTTCAATCTGATCCAACTATAAATTGGGCGTGTCTTCCGGGTCAAGATGATGCTGAGATTAAGGACATGTTATAACCCGGCATCGACTGGGTATATTGAGAAGAAACAAGTCTTACAAAAGGTGGAAAAACCATGAGATCCAACGCAACGGAGTCTTCCAATCTTTCAGCCCGGATTACGTATTCCAACCCCAATCTCTGGTCGGGATTTCTGGCCGGCATCGGATTTATCGCTTTTGTGGATGAGGTCGTGTTTCATCAGCTGCTGCATTGGCATCATTTTTATGACAAATCCACATCGGCCGTGGGTCTTGTGTCGGACGGCCTGTTTCATGCGCTCAATTGGTTCGCGACGGTCGCCGGCATGTTTATGGTATCGGATCTCCGGCGGAGAAACGCCTTGTGGCCAAAACGCTGGTGGGGCGGCATGCTCCTCGGCGTCGGCGGATTTCAGCTGTATGACGGGACGATCCAGCACAAGTGGATGCGGATTCATCAGATCCGGTACGTTGACAACGTCTTCGTATACGACGTCGTTTGGAATGTCAGCGCTGCCGTCATTCTGATCATCGGCATCATGCTGATCGTTCAAACGGGCAGATTAGCGAAGCGGGAAACGGAAAGGGACGGTTAAATGAACATGACAGGACATCACGCAGGTCATGCTGCCGGAGGTCACCATGATGCCGGGACTGGGACTCTCCATGATGCGCTCTTTATCCTCTTATTTCTCGTGCTTATCGGCCTCTACACTGTGGCGGCGAAAGCTGCGAAACGCCGGTTTAACAGATGGCCCGCCATGCGCACGATCTGCTGGATCCTTGGTGTCACTGCTGCGGCAGGAGCGTTAACGGGACCACTGGCGGCAAGGGCACATGACGATTTTTTATATCATATGCTGGGGCATCTGCTGCTTGGCATGCTCTCCCCTTTATTGCTCGCATGCTCTGCTCCCATAACCTTATTGCTGCGCAGCTTAACGATTTCGTCGGCGCGCAGGATGTCAGCTTGGCTGAAAACCCGGCCAGTGCGTCTGCTGAGCCATCCAGTTACGGCATCTCTTTTGAACGTCGGAGGACTGTGGGTGCTGTATTATACCGGCTTGTACTCGGCAATGCAGCACCATCCGGTTCTTCATGTTTTGGTCCATGCACATATGTTTGTCGCAGGGTACATATACGCCGCGGCGCTGCTCTGCATGGATCCCAGTCCTCACCGGACAGGATACGGATTTCGTGCAGGCATCCTCGTATTATCTCTTGCCGGACATGGAATCTTGGCTAAGGTTCTATATGCATATCCGCCGGGAGGCGTCCCCATAGCTCAGGCTGAATCGGGAGCACAGCTCATGTATTACGGGGGGGATGCCGTCGACCTGATCCTCATCTTTCTGTTTTGTCTGCAGTGGTACAAGTCGGCACGGCCTGGCAAAAGGCACAAGACCGCTTCGTCCCCGGCCATTTCGTAAAATTGACTTTTTTAAAAAAAGGAAACTGACCATTTCTATAGGGTCAGTTTTGTTTTATGTTGGTAGATATACGAATAAGAAAGGTTGGAAGTGGCGATGACAGAAGCTGTCAATCTAATGCATAAAGTCGGACAAGGGATTACTCCGCGGCAATTTATGGAACGTATGCAGGTCAGAGAAATGGTTAACAGCGGGATACCGAATACCGTTGAAAGGTTTTATGACAAATATCATGGATTCCGTACGCTCGATTCGGCCAGGCGGAGTTTGTTTGCATCTTCAGGTGAGCGTTTAGGCATTCGCTGCCTGATCTTATGCACGGACTGGTGTCCGGATGTCATATGGAACGTCCCCGTGCTGTTTCGGATCATGGAGCAGTCCGGCATCCCGGTTGAAGCGCTGATCATGGAAGAACATCTGGATACGATGGATTTATTTCTAACGGACGGCGGAAGAGCCCAGCCTGTGGCGATTTTTGTTGACCGGGGTGGCAACGTGCTCGGCAGGTGGGGGGCGCGCCCAGCCTACATTCAGCAAGTGATGGACGACTTTAAAGCCAGCCGGCCGGACCGGCAGTCCCCTTCCTATCAAGAACAGCTGAACCAAGTTTACCGGGACATCGGAGCTCTTTACCTTGAAGGCGACCGGTACCAGGATGTCATTTTGCAAGAGCTGGACGTGCTGTTTCGTCGGTTTGTTCAAACACCGTAGAGATAGAAAGAGTTTAGGTGCCGAACCAAGCCTTTTTTAAACGATGGATACCTTCTTCCATAACCGGAAGCGGAAGGCCGGCAAAGCCCAAATAAACGACAGGAAGGGGGGCATCGGGCGGGTCAGCCCACATACTGCGGAAATCATACACCCTGACCCGCTGCTGTTCAGCCCGCTGGATCAGCTCTTGAGCGGTACCATGGCGGCGGACGCTCAGCTGAAGGTGAAGCCCCGCATGCTGACCGGTAATATGGACTTGCTCACCCATGTGAATGCGTATCAGGTCTATCAAATGATGATGCTTCTTGCGGTACAAGTTGCGTGTCTTCCGCAAATGTCTGTACCAGTGCCCCTCCCGCATGAACCGCTCCAGCGCCCACTGTTCCAGGCGCGAAGGTGCATGCAGCAGATCAGGGTGGAGGTTGGATAAGTTGAGCAAGAGTGTGGGAGGAACGACCATATAATTGATGCGGAGCGCAGGCGACAATGTCTTCGAGAAGGTACCGATATAGATAACCCTGCCTTTGTTATCAAGCCCTTGAAGGGAGGGGATCGGCTTGCCCTGATACCGGAATTCTCCGTCATAGTCATCCTCGATAATATAAGCGCCCGCCGTTTCAGCCCATGCGAGCAGACGCACCCGCTGCGAATACGGCATGATGCTTCCTGTCGGGAACTGATGCGAAGGTGTGACATATACGGCCTGAAAAGGAACTTTTGCCAGCTCATCCACAAGCAGCCCTTGGCCGCTAACCGGGACCGGAACCGCCTCCCAGCCGTATCCGTTCAATAGGTTCCTTACGAGATCGAAGCCAGGCTCTTCAAATGCCACCCGCCGTATCCCGTTCAGAAGTTTAACCAGAATTCCGATGCTGTACGACATGCCGCTGCCAATGATGACTTGCTCCGGTGAACAGAGGACGCCTCTGGAATGAGCCAGATACTCCGAGATGGCAGCCCGCAGTCCCGGTTCGCCTCGGGAATCCCCATATCGACCCAGCTGTGCGGCCAATGGCTGTACGGCTTCTTTTAGCATTTTGTTCCATGTCCGCATTGGAAACGAATCTCCATCCATATGGGTAGGGTTAAAATCGATCCAGTCTATGCCTTCTTCGCGTAAACACTCGTGAAATCCTGGCACGGTATGCTTAAGCTGCATACGCCGAGCCGGAGACGTTGTCACGACTTTTTGTATAAATTCAGGGTCGTCCACCACGTAAAAGCCCGACTTAGGTTTGTTGACGACATAGCCTTCGACCACCAGCATGTGATATGCGGTTTCGACAGGCGTCTTGCTGATATGGAGCTGCTGCTGAAGCGCCCGTACGGACGGCAGCCGGGTCCCAGCCGCAACTTTCCCTAAGCGGATTTGTTCGCGGATCAAATGATAGAGTTGAAGATATAACGGAGAGCCTGAATGCTCGGGTAGCAGAAGGTCAAACATGGGATACCGCCTTTGCGTAGGATTCGCTGATTCTTGTCCTCATCGTATCACAAGAGGGTCTCGATCTGCAGCGATGGCTGCAACGCAAGTTGACGGATTTCTTGACCGTTATTTTGTTTGTAGATTCAGTGTATTTAGAAAAGGCTTCAGCTTGTTCACGACGTAGTGGCTGCCGCCGCGTGCATGTACATTTTCGATCAGTGCGGATATCAGGAAAGAAGATTGCTCCGCGTCGAAGGCGACTACAAATCCATTCTCCTCGCCCTGTTCGCCTTTTTTGGCTTTCAGCTCGGCTGTACCGGTTTTTGCCGCCAGCTTCAGCTCGGCAGAAGACAGCGCGTGAGCGGTGCCGCCGCTTCGGCTGACGACCTGCGTCAGTGCATCTTTGACCGTTCCGGCAACCTGGGGAGTGATGATTTGGATCGCTTGAGGAGATTCTTGATCTTCCTGCCGTAGAAAGAGGATAGGGGGGACAAGTTTGCCTTGCTGGGCGAAGGGTGTGAATGCGACCGCCACATGGATCGGGGACAACAGCATTTCTCCTTGTCCATAGGACGTATCCGCGAGCAGAACTTCCGAAGCCAGGTCCCGGTGGGAGGCGTTGGCATACTGGCTTGGCTTCAGGTTGATCATGTCCAGCCCCCAATTCTCGCCGAAGCCGAATTTGGATATGCCTTCGATAAATTTGCCGTTGCCCATTTCCAGCGCTTCTTGAGCAAAATAAATGTTGTCCGAATACACGAGGGCATCCACCATATTCACGGAGCTGACGTCCTTCACCCGCGTGACATAGTACCCGCCCCAGCCCGCGTCTTTTTTCCAATGCAGACCGTCAATGCGGCGGGTTTTATCCGCCTTGGTTATGCCTTCGGTCAGGCCGGCAGCGGCCGTCACCGCTTTAAACACCGATCCCGGCGCATACCGGGCCGCGAACCGGTTAAAGAAAGGAAGCTCCGGATCCTTGGAATAAGCGTCCCATTCCTGCTGTGACAGGCCGATGACCATTTGGTTCGGGTCATACGAAGGGGTGCTGACCAGGGCCAGCAGATCTCCATGCTTCGGATTCATCAACACTGCTGCACCGGTATCGCCGGACAGCGTACGGTACAGGTCCTGCTGAAGAGCGGAGGCGACCGTAAGGCGGATGTTCTCGCCGTTTACCGCTGGCTTCTGGGCAACGATGCGTTTACGGTTACCCTTCGCGTCGGTAATTTCGATCAATCCCCCTTTCCGTCCCCGCAGCTGCTTTTCCAGCGATTGTTCCAGTCCGGCCTTGCCAATCCAGTCCCCGGCTGCATAATAGCCGTCTTTATCGTTCTGCAAATCTTCCTGCGTCACCTGATGGACATAACCGGTGAGGTGGGCGGCGGCTTGGCCCAGCGGATAGTACCTCACTTCTTTCGGTCTGACCGAGACTCCCGGCAGTTTCTGGGACAGATCGGCATCGGGAACATTGGCCATTGGAACAAAATAATCCGGTTTGACCCATTTCTGCGCCAGCTTTTTTTGGATATATTCCACCGGAAGTTTGAAATAGGCGGCGATGCTGGAGATCGTCTGATTCGGATGGTCGCCGAGTTCGGAAGGGGTAATCCCCCATTCGTATGCGGTGCCGCGGGTAGCCAGCAGGTTCCCGTCCCGGTCCGTGATTTCACCACGCTGAGGCGTCAATACCCGGACCCTTACTTTGTCGCCGGCGGACATCTCTGGTAGAATCAGAGAAGGATGCCACTCGATGGCCCAAACCTTATTATGGTCTAGCTCAACCTGAAGCAGCTTCAAGTGGTAATCTCCATCAACATCGCCGATCTGGGTATGCCAGGTAGCGGTATAGTCCATGGAATAATGATGATCTTCTTCGGACTGGAAGGCAGGCCCCTGTGTCACTTTAACGCCGGTAACGCCCATTCCGCTGAAGATCGATTGGTATTTCTCGACGAACTGCTCGCGGCTCATTCCCGATTGCTCAAGGGATTCAGGCGTCATGAGGTCGTAGAGCCTGTCAAATTTCATTTCTTTCAGACTGTTGAAGTAAGACTGCAGCGTCTGTTCGGGACCGGGTTCATCCCGCCCCTGGATAAACACGTATATCGCCATCCCGCTGGCAACCAGAAAAGCTAACAGCACGTATGTAAAAAATTGTTTTCGCTTCAATCGCTTCATTGCTATAAACCTCGCTTTTGAAATATAATTCACAAGTAAACATGGAAACGGGTATAGGCTAACTATAAAATCAGCAGGGTAGGCAAACAATGGAACAAATCTGACGAATTTATCATTGACGGGAGAAAGAGACAAAGGAAAGTGAGAGGTAGATATGCCGGACAAAATCAAAATCATGATTGATACCGCCGGCCAGAAAGGCCATGGATCGTTTATTTACTTGGAAGAAGGAGAAACCGTGACGGTTGGTAGACATACCGGCTCGGAACAAGGGATGCTCGAGATATACAACCTGCTGGTATCTAAACAGCACTGCCGGATCGCGTGGACCGAAGAGGGGCTTCAAGTCGAGGATTTAGGCAGCAAGAACGGGACCGAGCTGAACGGCCAGCGCTTGAACCCCCATGAACCCGCTGCGGTGTCTCCGGGTGACCGCCTAACTCTGGTGAACGGACTGGTTGCTTTGGAGCTGGAGACGGTCATGGACCTAGAGGAAACGAGGGAGTATGTTTTTTCGGGGTGGCCTGAAGACGATGTGCGCTTGAATGACGATATGCAGAGCGTTCAGATTGATGAGGAGACGGTCCCGCTATCTAAGAAGGAATACCAGCTGTTTAAGCTCATGCACAGCCGGCTGGACCATTTTGTGACCCGGGACGAAATTATGAGATATGTATGGCCCGAGCGCTGTATCGATGATACTGAGCTGGTTGGCATTGACGAGGTCAATTCACTGATTTACCGGACGAACAAGAAACTGCAAGGATATTTCGTCATCAAGTCGGTGTACAAAAAAGGCGTATATATGAAACGGGAATATGCGGGGTCTGATTCGGCCTTATCCCGGTGACTCGGCCTAATAGTAATTTTAACAACCCGCCCGGAATGTCTGAGGCGGGTTGTCGTCATCTTTATCGTTCATTGGAACGAAAATGATAAAAACAAACAGCCAGCCTTCCCCTAGCGGGGAAAAGGCTGGCTGTTGTGTTGTTCAAAGAAGCTGCGGTACGCTTGCGTCGGATCTTCAAACCAATGGGCTATGCGGTCCGCCGTATTCTGGTCAGCTGCCGCTTGCATCAGAAGCTCGGCAATATGTCCCGGCAGCGGCTGGGTCATGGCGTTGGTCCATTCAGTCACGGCCTTGATATAAGGCTGCGTCCGGTTCCAATATTCGCTGCCGACCGACTCGTCCCAATCAGCATCCGCATGGACCAGCAGCGTCTCGTACAGCTGCTCGGCAGCGTACGAAGCCGTATTGCAGCCCTGCCCGGTGATCGGGTCGGCAAGGAATACGCTGTCTCCGCATCCCAGGATGAGCGTGCCATTATGCATGACATACGGGCGGTGAACCGCAGGGGTGACGGCCGTGAGCAGATATGCGTTGTCGTCAATCAGCGCGAATTTGGCCGGATCGATCCGCCCGGCAATCTCCGGGAGGTGTTCCTCCACCATGCCAAGCATCCGCTCGGCAAAAGCATCCGGTCCCTTCACGCCGACAAAAGCATCCAGTGCTCCGCCCGGAACCGCTTCAATAAACAGTATTGTGGCCCGTCCGTTTGACGTAACGGCAGGAATCTCGAACATTTCACCGGTGCCGGGCATCACCGTAATGGAAATGCCTTCGGGCTCGACCGGACGTATACCGGAGAAATAACCGACGATGCATTTCCGCTGCGGTGTCCGGAAGGGCGTCAGGCTCTCATCGACGGGAAAAGAGGCGACCGGTCCCGATTTGCCGGCTGCGTCGATGATCAGGTCGAACGAGGCGGCGAGCGCATCCAGATCACCAGCCGCAATGCGTCCATGCCGGAACCGAACGCCATCCTTGGCCAAATCCTCCATGGCATCCGCAAACCGGATGCGCTGATCGGTGGAAGTGGCGATGCCTGTCAACTGCCCGGTAAACAGCTTTTGTCCGCCGAGCTGAAAGTGAATGGTCCGGATCTGCGGCGCATCGCTGTTCGCGGGCATTTGCACACGCCGCTCGCGCGCAAGTGTCGGCTGGAAATGAACCTGGGTCGAACGGACTCTTCCGCTGCGGACCTCATCAGGTTCTTCATGATGCAGCACGGTGACGTCAAAATCGTCCTTCAGCGCATAGGCCAGCTGCAGCCCGGCCGTTCCGCTTCCGATAATGCCGATGGTTCTCATGAGTGATCTCCTCCTTGATCTGTGGGGACTATTTAAAAAGCATACCTTTGAGCCCGGAAGGACCAACAGGGAACAATTGACTAATTTTAGCTCAGACGAAGCGGGATTTCTTTCACCCCGCGCACGATCATGCCGGGTCTCCATTCCAGATCCCCGATCGCTCCTTCAAGCGCAAAGTCGGGAAAACGCCGCAGCAGCGTATTGACCGCAATCTCTCCCTCCAAGCGGGCGAGCGGGGCGCCAAGGCACAGGTGTATCCCTTTGCCGAACGCCAGATGCGGGCTCTTGCCGCGGGTAATGTCAAACAGGTCCGGGTCCTCAAACTGGGCCGGATCCCGGTTGGCTGCATCGAGCGCGACGATCACGAGGTCGCCCCGTTGGAATGGCTGGCCCCTGAATTCCAGATCCTCGGACGCCCAGCGGGAGGTGCTGAATTCCACAGGGCCGTTGTACCGGAGCATTTCCTCGACGGCTCCCTGGATGAGTTCCGGCCGGTCCTGAAGGAGTTGGCGCTGCTCCGGATATTCCAGCAGGGCCAGCACGCCGTTGCCGATCAAGTTGACCGTCGTCTCGTGGCCGGCGATGATCATCAGCGTGACGACGCCATACAACTCTTCCTCAGTCAGGCGATCCCCTTGATGTTCCGCAACCACCAGCTCGCTGATCATGTCGTCCCCAGGCTGTTCGCGGATGTTTTCAAACCAATCCTTCAAATAAGCGATAAATTCGTTCATATGGCGAGAGACATCCTCGCCCATTTTCTGATTCGAAGCCTCAATGATGGAGTTCGACCACACCCGAAACTTGTCCTGATCCTCCGTGGGCACGCCCAAAATTTCGCTGATGACGATGATCGGCAGCGGAAAGGCGTAATCGTCAATGAGGTTCAGATGATCCTTGCCGGAGACCGCATCCAGAAGCCTGTCCGCAATCTCCTGGATATGATCCCGCATGCTTTCGATCCGCTGGGGCGTGAAGCCCTTTTGCACCAGACCGCGAAGACGTTTGTGATCCGGCGGGTCGGAGAACAGCATGTTTTTGGAGAACACGCTTGGATGCTCCTGCCCGATGAATTTGGTCATGTCCTTGATGAACCTCGGATCTTTCAGCACGGCTGCCGCATCCTCGTAGGTGCTGATGAGCCAGCCGGTTTGCCCGTTAGGAAGCATGACTTTCACAACGGGATCGCTTTGACGCAGTTTCTCGTACACGGGGTAAGGGTTGCGGGTAAAGTCGCTTGTAAACAACGCATTTTTCGGAGTTTCGCTTGCATGCATAGACAATGGACTCCTCTCGAAACAATGATAGATTGCCCTTTCATTATAAAAGAATATGGGAACGATATCCAAAAAGCGCGCTCTAGCCTCTATATCAACCTATGCAGCCCTTCCTGTAATTTTCGGATAACAACATCAAAACGGTAGTTTTTCGGTAATGTTTACCGTTTTTGTTCATTCGATTGGAGAAATCGTCATCCACCGCAAGAAAAAAGATAATCGTTTTGTATTTTCTGCTCATATCCGGTGGAACGCTGCTTCGATAGTCTGAAAGGGCAAGATTCACCACATATCAAATGGAGGTTGTAGGCATGAAAAAAATCGCAGCTGCGGGTCTGATCATCGCGATGCTGGGCAGTGTGCTGGCGGGCTGTTCATCCGGCGGCAAGAGCAGCGAAGATGCGGCAAAGGGGTCAAGTCCGGGAGGAGCGGCCGAATCGGCGACCTACCCATTAAAAACCGATGAGAAGCTGTCCTACTGGGGCGAGATCAACGGCAACCTGGTCGGAATCAAGGCGACGCATGACGAAATTCCTTTCTTTCAGAAATGGCAGGAAAAAACCGGGGTACCGCTCGAGTTCACCGCGCCGCCGACCGGTCAAGTTAAGGAAGCCTTCAACGTCATGCTGGCCTCTGGGGATTTGCCGGATATGATCGAATACAACTTTATCGGCGATTTTCCCGGCGGACCGGAAAAGGCGATCAAGGACGGTTATATTTTGAAGCTGAACGATCTGATCGACAAGTATGCTCCAAACCTGAAAAAGTACCTTCAGGAGCATCCCGACATCGACAAGATGGTCAAAACGGACAGCGGCAGCTATTACGCGTTCCCGTTCATCCGGGGCGACGAATACCTGCGCGTATTCCAGGGGCCAATTATCCGGAAGGACTGGCTGGACGAGCTGGGTCTGCCGGTGCCGGAAACGATCGATGAATGGACGGCGACGCTGAGAGCCTTCAAAGAGAAAAAAGGGGCGGCCGCACCGTTTTCGGTCGTGAGCAAGCCGCGCTTTTTCAATGAATCCGGCAACGGCGCATTTATCGGTGCCTTCGGTGTGAACCGCGGGTTTTATCAGGAAGACGGGAAGGTCAAATTCGGCCCCGCCGAGCCTGGTTTTAAAGCGTATTTGAAACTGTTCCATGACTGGTATAAGGAAGGCTTGATCGACAAAAACATAGCGACGGCGGATACGAAGGCAGTTGACGGCAACATGGCATCCGGCGCTACCGGGGCCACGATCGGTAACGCCGGAGGAGGCATCGGCAAATGGCAGCCGCTCGTTGAGGCAAACGATCCGAAAGCCGTGCTTGTTGCGGCGCCTTATCCGGTGCTGAACAAAGGGGACAAGCCCAAATTCGGACAGCTGAACCAGGCCTATGCGTCCGAAGGAACGGTAGCGGTCACGACCGCAGCGAAAGATCCCGCGCTCGCGGTGCGTATGCTGGATTACGGGTACAGCGAGGAAGGACATATGTTCTTCAACTTCGGTGAGGAAGGCGTCAGCTACAACATGGAGAACGGCTATCCGAAATTTACCGATCTCTTGATGAAAAATCCGGACAAGCTCGCTCCCGCCCAGGCGATATCCCTGTATGCGCGCAGCAGCTATAACGGGCCGTTCGTGCAGGATAAGCGTTACGCGGAGCAGTTCTTTGCGCTCCAGACGCAGCGGGATGCGGTGGAGGTTTGGAAAAACACCGATGCGGCGAAGTATAACCTGCCATCCATTACGCCGACGCCGGATGAAAGCTCCGAGTATGCCACCATCATGAATGATATCAACACGCTGGTGGATGAAATGACGATCAAGATCATTCTCGGCTCCGAGCCGGTCGATCAATATGACAGTTATGTCGCCAAGATGAAGTCGTTGGGACTGGACCGGGCGATCGAAATTCAAACGGCGGCGCTGCAGCGTTACAACAGCCGGTAAGCACAAGGGAAGGGGAGGGCCTGCTCTCCCCCTAATATAATCGAGGTGAACTTCAGGCATGGCAAATCGGCAATCGTTTCGAAGCCGGCTCGTTCGTGATTTTGTGCTCAACAAGTATTTATACATCATGATGCTGCCGGTGATCGCCTATTATTTGGTCTTTCATTACGCACCCATGTACGGGGCGCTGATCGCTTTCAAAGATTATTCGCCCATGAAGGGCATTCTGGGCAGCGACTGGGTCGGATTGAAGCATTTTCATGACTTTTTCGGCAGCTACTATTTTTGGAGAATTTTAAAAAATACGATCTTGATCAGCCTCTATACGCTGGTTTTTGAGTTCCCGGCGCCGATCATACTGGCACTCCTGATCAATGAAGTACGCAAGAAGAAATTCAAACGCGTCGTCCAGACGATCACGTATATGCCGTATTTTATTTCGCTCGTCGTCATTTGCGGCATCATCACCGATTTTACGAACGCGGATGGGCTCATCAACCGCCTGTTCATGTTCCTGGGCTATGACGGCCAGGCCATGCTGCAAAAGCCCGATCTGTTCCGGCCCATCTACGTGCTGTCTGAAATCTGGCAGCGGATCGGCTGGGAATCGATTATTTATATAGCTGCGCTCATGAGCATCGATCTGGAGCAGTACGAAGCAGCCCGGATCGACGGGGCAAGCCGTCTGAAGCAGATGCTGTACATTACACTGCCCGGACTGCTGCCGACCATTATGATCATGTTCATTCTCCGGATGGGGAACCTGCTCAACGTCGGGTTTGAAAAGATCATTCTTCTATATAACCCGGTTACGTACGAAACGGCAGACGTCATCTCCTCCTTCGTATACCGCAAGGGCCTGCTGGAGTTCGGCTGGAGCTACAGCTCCGCCGTCGGTTTGTTCAACTCGGTCATCAATCTCGTCCTCCTGATTACGGCCAACGCCATCAGCCGGAGGGTGAGCCAAAACAGCCTATGGTGAGGTGGTAAGCTTGAAAACAGAGAGCGGTTGGGGTGACCGCATATTCAATGTCATCAACTATGCCCTGATGATTTTCCTGGTCGTCGTGACCTTGTATCCACTGGTGTATGTATTGTTCGCTTCGTTCAGCGATTCGGCCCGGCTGCTCGGCCACAAGGGCTTTCTGTGGCGTCCGCTTGGCTTCAGCCTCGACGCCTATAAGAGCGTGCTGGACAACCCGGGCATCGGCATTGGCTTTCGCAACACACTGTTCATTCTGGTATTCGGGGTAGCGGTAAATCTGCTGCTTACCTCGATGGGCGCTTATGTCCTGTCGCGCAAAAACGTGATGTGGAACAAGGTGTTCATGTTCATCATCGTGTTCACTATGTTCTTCAGCGGCGGTCTGATCCCGCTGTATCTCGTCGTCAAAGGCGTGGGTCTGCTGGACACGCTGTGGTCAACGATCATTCCGTTCGCCGTCAGCACGTTTAACCTGATCATCATGCGGACGGCCTTCATGGGCATTCCGGACAGTCTGGAGGAATCGGCCAAAATCGACGGCGCGAATCATTTCACCATTTTGTTCCGGATTATCATCCCGTTGTCCATGCCGGTCATCGCCGTCATGATTCTCTATTATGCGGTGGACAAGTGGAACGGATGGTTCTACGCGTCGGTGTTTATCAAAGACAGAAACCTGTTTCCCCTGCAGCTGGTGCTGCGTGAAATTCTGATTTCCAACTCGACCGACAGCATGTCATCGGGCGCTTCGGCGGGAGACCGGTTCCAAATCGGGGAAACGATCAAATACGCAACGATTATGGTGGCGACCGTGCCTATTCTGTGCGTGTATCCGTTCCTGCAGCGGTTTTTCGTGAAGGGAGTCATGGTCGGCTCGCTGAAGGGCTGATGCACGTAACTGCAAAAAGGATGCTGGTATGAAAAAGGAGGTCATTGCACGATGGGGTTTGAAACGGTTAAACAGGATATTTGGCGGCAGATCGTCCGCAAGGCGGAGCAAATGCTGGAACGAATCGGATACAAATCGCCGCATGCCGCAGGCCAAGACGGAAAATACGATGATATGCGGATCGATTGGTGGACTTCGGGCTTTTGGCCGGGGATGCTGTGGCTGATGTACGACATGACCGGTGAGGATAAATACCGGGAGGCTGCCTGGAACTGGGATGAAAGGTTGTCGGAACTGTGGCTCGCCCCGAATCATTACGATCATGATGTTGGTTTTCAGTTTTTGCCTACCGCGGTCATCAAGCATAAGCTGACCGGAGACGAAGACGCGGCAAGACGCGCGCTCCTTGCCGCCGGCTTCCTGGCAGGGCGCTTCAACCCTGCCGGCCGGTTCATCCGCGCCTGGAACGGCGACAAGACCGGCTGGTCGATCATCGATACGATGATGAATCTGTCGCTGTTGTTCTGGGCATCTGAAGAGAGCGGAGACCCGCGGTATGCACATATCGCAGGGCAGCATGCGGATACGGTCGTCCGCCATTTCGTCCGCCCGGACGGGTCCGTGCATCATATCATCCGGTTCGATGCCGAAACCGGCGAAGCCGCCGAAGCGATCGGCGGACAGGGCTTTGCGCCGGATTCGGCCTGGAGCCGGGGGGCGGCCTGGGCACTATACGGTCTAACGAATGCGTATCGTTATACGGACCGTCCGGATTACCTTGCGGCAGCCCAGCGGGTGGCGAACTTTTTTATCGCGCATCTTCCCGGGGATGGCGTGCCGTACTGGGATTTTCGTGCGGAAGCCGTGGAGGCCGAGGGCGGCATTGTGCGAGACAGCTCAGCCGGTGCCATCGCGGCATCCGGATTGCTGGAGCTCGCGGAAGTGCTTGGCGATATCCGGGGAAGAGGATATCTTGATGCCGCGCAGCGGATTATGCATTCCCTGTACACGGCGTACGGAACATGGAATGATCCGGATCATGAGGCCGTCCTGCTCCACGGAACCGGCCATAAGCCGGTATCACAAAACGTGGATGTATCTCTCATTTACGGCGACTACTTTTTTATTGAGGCGGCCGCCAAACTGAACGGATGGAAGCACCGGATCTTTTAAAAAGATACGTATAGCGAGTTGATACAGGATGCATGACCGCCTGTCCATTCATCCGCGTGAGCCTGGGTAGACCGTGAGGTCTCCCGAGGCTTTTTCGCGTTAATTCCGTATCCACCAAGGGGATATTACGCTTTTTATCAACCGGATTGCACTTTTTATCTATACGCATCCCATGCGATATTCGTTATAATGGGTGTCTAATCAATCGAGACAAACTATTGAAGTATGGGTGATGGTCTTTTGCTGAACATTCAAAACCTATGGCGGAAACGGGAGAGCATCATTGTCACCTGGCTCGTATCATACAGCGCTGTGCTGTTTGTTCCGATCGTCATCAGCCTGGTGATCTATGCCCAGGCCAGCCATGCGCTGAAGAGCGAAATCCACCGGGCCAACGATTCGCTCCTGAAGCAGATGAGGTACACGATCGATAATCAGATTGACCTGATGAAGCGGTTGAATATGGAAATGACATGGAGCCCGAATTTGCAGCATCTGATGTATTCCAGCATGCCGGCTCAGGAAGTGCCGTACACGGCATACCAGCTGGTGAATGAATTCAGGATGTTTAAAACGTCGTATGCTTCCATTGACGAGTTTTACGTTGTTTCCAGACGGGACGGCTCGGTGTACAGGTCCGGCAATATCCGCGACTTGAAATCCGCTTTCTATACAATTCACCAAACCGGTACGCTCACATTCGACGAATGGAAGAGCGAAGTATTGAATGGGACGAGCAATTCCTTCATTGTGCTTCCCCATGCCAATGCGGCTGATGAACAGACGGCAATCGCCTATATTACGCAGCTGCCGAAAGACATGAACGGGCGGAGCACTGGCAGCGTGGTGGTCATGTCCGATACCCGCCGGTTCCAGGAAGCGGTGGAGGGGATATCGGGCTTCAGCGGTGCGACGCTGCTCATTTTGAACCATAATAACGAGATTCTGATGTCCAACCATCCGGACTCGGAGGAGCAGATGCCATTTCTGAATGGTAAGCGGATTCAAACGGATTCCGCGCAGGCTGGAACGTCGGAACTGTTCTCAATCAACTCCTCTGTCTCGGACCTGAAGTACGCCCTGATCATCCCGAGCGGAATCTATTGGGAAAAGGCGGAATATGTCCGTAATTTTACGTATGTCAGCATAATCGTAAGCCTGGCGGGTGCCGGCGTTCTGACCTGGTTTTTTATGCGCCGCAATTATTCGCCTGTACAGCAGTTGGTCGAGTCCCTCAAGGATGAGAACACCGATCGTAGTTATGCCGATGCGAACGAGTTCCGGTTCATCCAGAAAGTCGTGACCCGCACCCGCACTGAAAATGACGAGATTTCCATGCAGCTGCAGAAGCACCAGCAGGTGCTGCGGTCCAATATGATCAACCGGCTGCTGAAAGGTAAACCGGATACACTGGTACCGTACGAGGAGGCGTTTCGCTCGTTTCAGATGAAGCAGGTATCCACGGAATTTGCCGTCATTCTGTTCGTGATCGAGAACGAAGACAAGCTGTACGAATTTTTGCCGGGCATCGACATGAATGAACGCAGTAAGCTGATCCATCTGATCATATCCAATGTCGTGGAAGAGCTGACGGAAAAGCAGGGACATGCCGGGTATGTGGTCGAAACGGATGACATGATGGCCTGCCTTGTCAATTTGAAAGCGGATACTTCCGGATGGGAGCACGATCTTCATGATATCGCGGCCGAGGCGCAGCGGTTTCTGGAGCGGTATGACATGGAACTGACCATCTCACTGAGCGGACGCCATGCTTCCTGGATCGGCATCTCCGAGGCATATCGGGAGGCGGTCGACGCGATGGAATACAAAATGGTCCTCGGCAAAAAAGGGATCATCGCATACGAGGACATCCGTGCCGACAGCACCGCAGACATCGGTTACGGCTATTATTATCCACTCCAGATCGAGCAGCAGCTAATTAATGTGATCAAGGCGGGGGACCTGGATGAAGCCGCATCGTGTATGAACGAGATCATTGAGAAAAATCTGGACAAGCCTGTCATGCCGCTCACACTGGCAAGATGCCTGATGTTCAATCTCGTCGGGACGATGATCAAGGCGATCAACGAGCTGGGCGAAGGGAGCAGCGGCATCACGCTTGCCGACAATTCGCGATGGATCGACGATATTATGGCATGCGGTACGCTTAGGGAAATGCAGGAGAAGCTGCAGTCCCTCCTTCAGGAAGTGTGTGCCTACGCATCAGCTAAACGTTCATCCCACGTATCCAGGGAGCGGGAGGATTCCCTGCGGAACCTTATTGAGGAAGTCCACCAGTATATCCAAGCGAATTACATGGACATGAACTTGAACGTCAACGCGATCGGCGAGCATTTTCAGCTGAAGGGGAGCTATCTGTCGAAGCTGTATAAGACCCAGACGGGCGAAGGCATACTGGACAGCATTCATAAATACCGGATTGAGCAGGCGAAACGGCTGATGCGGACAAAGCCCGAGTCGGTCAGCGAGATATCCAGGCAGATCGGATACAACGACCCCGCGACCTTTATCCGGGTATTCAAAAAATACGAAGGCATTACGCCGGGCAAGTACAAAGAAATTATTTGATGTTTTATTTTCGGGAGGTACCTATGAAGTGGAAAGGTAAAGGGAGAGCGGTGGTGTGGGGATGGCTGGCTATCATGGTCCTGCTGATGGCGGTACTGCCGGCTTGCGATCGTGAGCGGATGACGCAGACGGCAAGTTCGCTGCCGACTGCCGAAACAACGCTGATGGCGGGAGGAGGCAAAGGTTTGTCCGCTTCGGATGCCAAGCTGACCTATTGGGCTGAACTGAACGGCAACGCGGCGGGTATCAAGTCCACCTTTAACCAGGTGCCGTTCTTTCAGGAATGGCAGCGGAGAACCGGCGTCCAGCTGACGTTCATCCAGCCTCCGTCCAACCAGGCGAAGGAAGCGATCAGCGTGCTGCTGGCATCAGGCGATCTGCCGGATATGATGGAGTACGAATGGATCAATTATCCGGGGGGACCGGAGAAGGCGATCAACGACGGCTATATTCTACGCCTGAACGAAGCCATCGATCAGTACGCCCCGAACTTGAAGCGGTACCTGAAGGCGCATCCCGATATCGATATGCAAATCCGTACAGCCGGAGGCAGCTACTACGCATTCCCGTTTATCCAGGGAGACGACAAGCTGCGGACTTACCAGGGACCGATTATCCGCAAGGATTGGCTGGATGAGCTGGGCCTGGGCGTGCCTGTGACGATCGACGATTGGCATACGGTGCTCAAGGCGTTCAAGGAAAAGAAAGGCGCCGAAGCGCCGCTTACCTTCCTTGGCGTACCGAATCCGCTCTTTGGCATCGAGGGCGGAGGGTTTATCGGCGCATTTGGAATTAAGAAAGGCTTTTACCAAGAGGAGGGAAAAGTCAAGTTCGGCCCGGTTGAGCCGGGGTATAAACAATTTCTGTCACTGTTCCGGCAGTGGTACGCGGAAGGGCTGATCGACCCGAACTTTGCTGCCGTGGACTCTGAAACGCAGGACACGAGCATGATCCTGAGCCGGAGCGGTGCTGGCATTTGGAACGCGGGCGCCGGCATCGGCACGTGGCTGCCTGTTATGAAAGCGCAGGATTCGTCGGTGGAGCTCGTTCCGGCGCCCTATCCGGTGCTTCAACGCGGAGACCGACCCGAATTCGGGCAGCTGGCCCCGGCTGTCGGATCCAGCGGGGTGGCGATTTCCGCGAAGAGCAAGCATGTCGAAGAAGCGGTCAAGATGCTGGACTACGGGTACGGACCGGAAGGACATCTGCTCTTTAATTTCGGCATCGAAGGGGTCAGCTACGAGATGAAGGACGGGTATCCGGTGTATACGGACGTCATTTTGCACAACCCGGATAAGCTGGCGCCGTCACAGGCGCTGGCGATGTACACCAGGGCAAGTTATTTCGGGCCTTTCGTCCAGGATATCCGTTACATGGAACAGTATTATTCCCTTCCGGAGCAGAAGGAGGCGGTCCGGGTGTGGTCCGACACGGATGCAGCGCTTCATACGCTGCCTGCGCTTCCGACCACGGAGAAGGAGAGCACCGAGCTGGCGGTGATCATGCAGGAAGTCAACAAGGCCGTAACCGAAATGTCGCTGAAAATCATTATGGGCATGGAGCCGGTATCCGCTTTTGATGAATACGTGAAAAAAATCCGGCTGATGGATATCCAGCGTGCCATCGGCATTGAGCAGCAGGCGCTGGACCGTTATCGCGCATCCGTATCCAATACAGGCGGGAACACCACCGGTTGACCGTGGAACGGGCTGTCCCGAAACCTACGATTTTATGCCTTTCCTGAAAGCCGGAACCGCTGCAGACAAGAATGTGTTAAAGGCAATATAGAACGGAAACACGATCATTTCGAATATTAATATCAAGCCGGTGACCGGAGCGGGATCATCTCCCGGATTCGTCAGCGGAAACAGCATGCTGAAGCCCCAAATCCACAGGATGAAATACGGGGTCCACAGAACGGCAGCGGCATAAACGGATTTGCGGCCGGAAACGAGACGCTTGCTCAGCCAATAGCAGAGGATCAGTGATACGGCCAGCAGGGCCAGATTCGCCCAGTTCAATGCATTATAGATGCCAGTCCAATTCGTGATTCTCTCCAGCCTGTACACGTTGACCAAACTTTCAGCATGGAGGAAAAAGGGGAAAGCGTAAATACAGCTCATCACATTCAATTTGAAAAAATAGCGCATGAAGGTTCATCTCCCATCAGTCCAGCGGTTCGCTGGGCTTCATTGCCATTCATTACCATTATACCTGAATCTAATTTGTACCGGTACAGCTGTGATAAATTCGCATTGTCCCGGCAGATCGCTCCCTGTACCTTATTAGTAATGGATTTTTTGTAATCGCATATAAATAGGCGCGTTTCTAATCAAGATTTCACATTCTGAAATGAGGAGAGAAGAATGTTTAACCTGCAAAAATACATGAGCAAACTGGGTATGACCTATCAAATCGACATCATTCCCGATCTGAAGCTCCTGCGTGAACTGCAATATCGGCACGTCATGCATATTCCTTTTGAAAACCTAGATATCATGGATGGGGTCCCATTATCGATGAATCCGGACATTCTCTTCAACAAGATCATTGAAGGCCGGCGCGGAGGCGTATGCTACGAATTGAACGGGTTGTTTCACAACCTTCTCAAAGCGCTTGGATTCAGCGTATCGATGGCTGCTTGTACCGTCAAGCAGGAGGAAGGTTGGTTTAACGACGGAACCCATGCCGTAAATGTCGTTCATCTTCCGGGTGGAGATTACCTCGTGGATGTTGGTTTTGGCGGCCGAAGCCCCCGAGTACCGGTTCCGCTGAACGGCGAATTGACTGAGGACTGGGATGGAAAATGGCGCATACGTCCGTATACAGAAGAGCAGGACCGATTTGTTTTGGAGAAGGAAACCCCAGATGAGTGGGAGATGCTGTACCAGTTGGACAGGGAGCCGCGACTGCTGGAAGATTTCAAAGCGGTGTTCGATATGACGCAGTACGGGCACGAATCGAAGTTCAATAAAATACGGGTGGCGATGATTCAGACGGAGCAGGGACGCGTTACGCTGAGCGGAAACTCTTTAACCCGGGTAAACGGAGAGATGAAATCTAAAGAGGACGTCGAGCCGGAACGGATTGGTGAGGTGCTGCGCGAGCTATTCCATATTGAATAGAAGGAATGACGGTTCATTATCAGGCGCCCTCTTAGGTAGCCCGTATTGAGGCCAAGAAGACTAACTTCGTTAACGAAGGGGGGCTGCCGGCTCTTCGATGAATTGGTGTAAGGCTTCGGGCGAATACTAGTTTGGTCAAGGTATTTTCGCTTGCAGAGGAGTCTTCGTTTATGGACAGCAACAATCACGAGAAAAGTAAATGGGCGCTGCCTTTCCGAAAAAAATCCGGACCCCGGCTCCATAAGGACGATATCACGGTCGTGGACACCGGCAACGCCAAGAAGGCCGTCGTCGCCACCGCCTTGGGAAATGCCATGGAATGGTTCGACTTCGGAATCTACTCTTATTTGGCCGTCATTATGGGCAAGGTGTTTTTCCCGGAGATGACGGGTTCCATCCAGCTGATTTATACCTTTGCCACGTTTTCCATCGCCTTTCTCGTCAGGCCGTTCGGCGGTTTGTTTTTTGGGAGGCTGGGGGACAGGCTTGGCCGGAAAAAAGTGCTCACCATCACGTTGGTTATGATGGCGGTGTCTACGCTGTGCATCGGCCTCATCCCGAGCTACGCATCGATCGGCATTTCCGCTTCGGTGCTGCTGCTGCTGGCCCGCCTGGTCCAGGGCTTCTCCACCGGGGGAGAGTATTCGGGCGCCATGACCTTCATTGCCGAATCCACGCCCGACAAGCGCCGCGGATTTATGGCGAGCGGCCTGGAAGTGGGCACCCTGGTGGGATACATTGCCGGATCCGGGTTGGTGACACTGCTAAGCTACCTGCTCGGACCTGACCGGATGCTGGCTTGGGGCTGGAGGATTCCTTTTTTTATCGCGGCTCCGATCGGCTTGGTCGGCCTGTACCTGCGGAATCATCTCGAAGAAACTCCCGCCTTTGAGGCGATGGAGAAAGCAGCCCAGGATGAAGGGAGGCAGAAAGTGCCTTTCCGGGAACTGCTAAAGGTTCAGTGGAGAGTCGTCCTGCTCTGCATCGTCATGGTGTGTTCCTTCAATGTCGTTGACTATATGGTATTGTCATACATGCCATCGCATCTTACCGCGGTGCTCGGTTATGGAGAGACGGAAGGGCTGCTGCTCATTCTTATTGTCATGTTTATCATGATCCCGATTGTGCTGTTTATGGGTTACTTCAGTGACCGGATCGGGAACAAACGCATCATCCAAGGCGGTCTGCTGGGGCTGATCGTGCTCTCGCTGCCGGCGTTTTGGTGGATCGGGAGCGGTAAGGGAGGGATGGTATTTCTTGGTCTGCTATGCCTCGCCGTGCTGCTGACCTGCTTTGAAGGCACCATGCCGTCGGTGCTTCCGGCCTTGTTTTTTACCAAGGTCCGATATGGAGCCCTGGCGATTACTTATAATATTTCAGCATCTCTGTTCGGCGGGACCACTCCGCTTGTCATGGCTTGGCTGATCAATCTGACTGGGGAGCCCCTGGTTCCGGCGTATTATTTGATCGCGGTTTCACTTATCGGCTTCGTTATCGTGACCATGTGGTTTACGGAGACCTCGGGCCGATCGCTGCGCGGTTCTGCGCCGGCGGTGGAGAAGCCGCACGAAGTTCATGAGGTGCTTCAAGAGCCGGAGGAAGCGCTGTGGTGGCATGAGGAGCAGGCGGCCATCCACGATCAGCTGTCCGATTCAGATCCGACACGTTAAGGAAATAAGGATTGCGTGATGAAATATATAAATCTTAAAAAAAGCGCTGGAACAAGGGTTCCGGCGTCTTTTTTGCTTCTTTTTCCAAATATTTTTGTGAAAGCCTTTTCAATTGTGTTTAAATGTGTTATCTTTGAGGTAATCTAATTGTGTCTAAATTGTGAAAGCAATTTGTCGGAATTGTGAAAGCAATTTGTCGGAATTGTGAATCATCGCTGATCCATAGCGTATGATATAGCATCCAATGTTTTTAAGGAGGAATTCATCATGACCTTTTTACTGCTGAGTGTGTTTACCGCTGCGTTGATCGGTGTGTTGTTCTTCGGGAAGAAGCACGAGGTGTTGATTGCCAACGTCATGAATACATTGCTGCTCACGGGTCTTGCGATTGCGTCCGGAATGCATTTGAGCTCTGGCGGCTTGTTCTATCTGATTCTGATTTTCTACTACGTGGTGCCGATGTATGCTGTCATTACGCTGTTTGGTGTCATGAAGAAGAACAACAAGAAGAAGCAGAAGGACGTTTTTATCAGTTCCTTTGAGCCGTCCCTCCCCGATTTGCGTGGAGAACGCGCCTAATATCCAATAATAATTAACCGCTGGGACAACGAGGTTCCAGCGGTTGTTTTATTTTGTGCACTCTTGGCAGGCTCTAGGTCCAGTGAAAAGGTCGCTCCAAAGCTGCCGGAATTTTGGTAGCTGCGTTCCCTTTGGCGGCATTGATCTGGAACTGGGTCAGAAAAAGGCTTCCGCTCAAGTCCGCGCCGCGAATGTCCGCGTCCCGGAAGTCGGCGCCGATCAGATCCGTGATCCGGAGGTCTGCATCCCGAAGGTCCGCCGCGATTAGATATGCGCCTCTAAAGCTCTGGAATTTGAGATCGGCGCCTTTCAGCTTGGCTCCGATCAGATCCGCCCCGCGTCCCTTCAGGTTCTTACGAGAAGACGGTCCCTTGTAACGTCGGCGTGCCTCCTCCCGAACGAGTTCACTGGTCTTAAGGAGCAGGAGATTTACTTCGGCCCGGTGAGCGGGAATATCCAGCTTCAATATTTCCTCTGGCGGAAGTTCGGTGAGACGCTGCGTTTCGTGCAGCTGCGTTCTAAGCTCCTCGTGGATCAGGTGGGCGTCTGCATGGCTTAGCGCTTCGCTTAAATATGCCAGAAGCTCGTGCAGCTGACGCATGACGGGAAACACTTCGAACATTTGCTTCGCCGTCTCCGGCGCCTGGCGCCAGTCTATGCCGCTGTAAGTTAACTGGGAAACCTTTTGTCCGGCCCCGAAACAGTCATAAACGGTACATCCGCGAAATCCCTTTTGGCGCAGGCTGTTATGAATACCGCAGCGGAAATCGGATTGCAGATGGCGGCAGGGCTGTCCCGCCTGCTTGTCCATGGCAAAGTCGGATGAGGCGGCAAAAGGAAGGGAAACGCAGCAGAGACCGAAGCATTTCTCGCAGTCTGCCTTCAGGGCAGCTCGTCCGAAGTCTCCTAAGACTTCAAAATGATATGGGTTTGGTGCACTCAATGTTGATATCTCCTTCATGTAAAATCAGTCCGGTTTTCTTTTTACCTATAGTTATCTTACAATAAATCGAAGCATTTATCGATGACGTGATGCTTATCAGCCTGAAGCTTTCGCCAGATTTATTGATACATGGAATCGAGCGGAGATTGGACATCTTATCATCGTGAACTAATTTATCCAACGGGAGTGATGGAGAAATGAAGATTAGCGGAAATACGATACTCATTACCGGCGGCGCATCCGGAATCGGGCTGGCCTTGGCGGAGCGGTTCGTTCAGGCGGGTAACACCGTGATCATTTGCGGGCGCCGTGCAGACAAGCTTCAGGAGCTGAAGGAACGCTATCCGGATATACATACGGTGGCATGTGACCTATCTGTGGAGTCCCACCGGCTTGAATTGTTCCGTAAGGTGACGTCCGAATTTCCGGGTTTAAACGTTCTCATCAATAATGCAGGCATTCAGCAGCGGGTTCATTTGCTCGAAGCGGAGAAAGAGTGGGTGTACTACCAACAGGAAATTTCAATTAATGTAGATGCGCCGATTCATTTAACGCTGTTGTTTATGCCTCACTTGTTAAAACAACCGGATCCGGTCATCATCAATGTCACCTCGGGGTTGTCCATTACGCCGGGAGCCTGGGTTCCGATTTACAGCTCTACCAAAGCCGCGCTCCATTCCTTTACCGTTAGTCTCCGGATTCAGCTGGCTCAAACGAACGCCAAGGTGATCGAAGTGCTGCCGCCTGCGGTCAACACCGATCTTGGCGGGGCGGGACTTCATACCTTCGGCGCGCCTCTTGACGAGTTTGCGGACTCGGTATTCAGGGACCTGCAAACCGGTAAAGAGGAGATTGGTTATGGCGGTACGGAGGAGAGGCTGAATCTGTCGGCGATACAGGCAAGAGAAACGGCAGCCCGGATGTACGATGGCTTCCGGTCAGGTACATAAATCCGGCACAGGATGCAGAACAGGAAGAGGACCTGCTGACAGGATCAGCAGGTTCTCTTTGGGTTACATGTTTTCTTTTAAAAATTTGTCGTAGTCGTTTAATGCCCGGTCTAATTTCTGACTGGCCTTGATCAGCTCCGGATCGGTGAGACATCTGCATACGGACAGTTTATTCAATTCCAACCGAAGCTCTTCAATTTTACGAATAATTTTATCCATGGTTGAACAGCTCCTTAGAAATTTTGCATCCTCTTTGCGCTCGCAGCATGCCGCAATGACAGATGCGCCAACACATTTTTTCGATCCAGCACATGATTTTTGAAAAAGAATGATACTACATTTTTCGCTAAATTCCCCTCAAATCCCTTCCGTGAAGCTGACATATTATCGAAATGTTACCCGAAGATGAAATTTTTTTTTAGGTTCGTAAAACCCTTCCGGCCAGGGCAGCGAAATTCGATTTAAATGGGTAAAATTTACATGGTTCAAAGAACGCGTGTTCGTATATAATAAAAACATACGTTCGGTTAGGAGGGTCTGTCATGTCAGAGAAATATGTAGGGCAAACCGTGGAGATCGTTTATTTAGACCAGGCCGGTAACATTACGCAGCGTAAAATCGAAGTGAAAGAGATGCGCGGGAACACCGTCAGGGCAGTATGCCTGAAGACAGGTGCCCCAAGAACCTTCCGGCGGGATCGGATTCTGGCATGGCAGGTCGCAAGAACTGCCTAGGACCGGTTAGGACGGCGTCCTTGACGCAGCATTATTCGTGCGAACCGCTTCATCAATAAATTGATTCCTCGAAGAGAGCAGAACCAAAAAGCCTAACCCAGAAAGGGCTAGGCTTTCTTTGCATATATCGAAACTTACTTCTGCAGTACCTTGTCATCGAGATCCAGATGCAGAGGGGGAGCCGGCTTCAATGGCTTGTAGACCTGACCTTGCGGTTCCGGATCGGCCAAGTAGACAAAGTCCCCGGAGCCGTCCGGGGCGCTCCCTTTGGCCCACAGCCCCTCGCTGGACTCTACGCCTTCGGATAATAAGTTTATGTCATATGGTATATGCGGGCAACCTGAAGCCGCCCCTGGCTTTCCGCATGCAGGTTGGATCGCATGTCGGCCAGCAAATTGCCGCTTGCCACAATGTATCCGGCATTCCATGGGACGCCGGTCGAGCTCGTTGGGAGACAAAAATAAAACAAACAGGATCATCAATGTCGGGGATAGGATAAAGAACAAGTTTGCCGGCTTTCTGTCTCAGTCCTGGCATATCTTCCCGCTCTCGGCATACCATTAGGCAAAAGCAAAGAGAGAGGGAGGATACGGATGAACGTAATTGAACCGCAAAGTCCGGTACAGCTGGTCAGCACGCATCTGCCGGAAGGGGCTGAGCTGGTTACGATGAATACTCCAGCCGGACAACCTGCCGTGATTGCCGAGGATTTAACTGGGGATCGGGTCCCGGAGATTTCCGCCGTCTATCGGTTGAATGATGCGTTATACTTGCTTGTGCTCCAGTTTAGCGAAGGGGCATGGAGAACGATGGCCAGGATCCAAGGCCCAGGCTATGGAGTCACGCTCTTGACCGCTGCACCGGTAACCAAGCCTGGGCGGAACAACCTGCTCGTAGGCTGGCAGATCGGTTCCATTTGGTCGAAGCTGTCCGTGTATGAGTGGACGGAGTATGGTTTGACGGATGTGGCGCCTGCAGAAATGAGTTACAGCTATATTGACGTGGCGGATTGGCCGGGCCCCGGAGGTCCAGACGGCAGATCCGAGCTCGCACTCTGGATCCACGATACGGGCGAAGCCTACCGGACGGAGGTGCTGCGCTGGCGGGACGGGAGTTTTCACCCGGCAGAAGATGTTTACCCCGCCTATTACCCTGAAGTAGCCCGCTACTATGAACGGATGACCGAATCCTATCCGGATTATCCGTTCTACTGGTACTATCTGGCCGAGGCGCAGTATCGGGCCGGTATCCCGCAGGCGGCACTGCATTCGGTACGAAGAGCATTAGGATTTGCCCAGCCATATCCTTCCCGGGAAACCCTTTTGACGCTGGAGAGGAAGATCCTGCAGCTGCCTCGCGTGGCGGAGCTGCTGCGGTTTTCGGCCCGAACCGCTGAAGGGATTCGGTGGGGGTATATCAACACGAGCGGTACGATGGTACTTCCGGCCAGATACGAAGAGGCGGCGGAATTTCAGAGGAACGGCCTTGCCATTGTCCGGGAACGAGGAAAATACGGATTGATCGATCAAGCCGGGATGTGGGTCGTTGCCCCGGTGTATGATTCGATTTCACCGTTTTCGGAACACCGGGCCGTCGTCACGGACGGCGGCGACTGCAAGCTGATCGATGAACAAGGTAAGGTGGTAACGAAATGCGGGTACTCGTATATCGCCGATATGCGGGAAGGCAGATCCGTATTTCGTGGAGAGGGCCATCAGGGAGAAACGGTACATATCGGCCGTTACGGCTATCTGGATTCCCAGGGATACGAGATCATCCCGGCAAGATATGAGGAAGCCGGCGATTTTGGCAGTGGAAGAGCCTGGGTCAAAATGAAGGATGGTGCGTACGCGCTAATCGGGCTGGACGGCCGCAGTCTATACGAATATGAGTTTGAGTATGCCGGTCCTCCCGGCGGCGGATTGCTCGTTTGTCAGCAGCAGGCCGGCGGAAAATACGGCTATATCGATCTGCGCGGCCAAGTCCGTATACAGCCCGCTTTTACCTCGGCGTCCTCCTTCCGCCGTCAGCGGGCGATCGTCAACATGGGGGAGGGCGGCACGAAGAGATACGGCGTCATCGATGAATCAGGTCAATTCGTCGTTCCACCTGTATATGACGAGATTCGTGATCTCGGTGAGGAAAGGCTGGCACTCGCACACGCCGTGAATCCGGAGCAGCCGTCCATCGGCTTGAACTATGCGATTGCGGATTGGGAGGGCAGGCTGCTGACAGACTTTGCGTATACCCGCGTGTCGGCCTATCAGGATCGTCTGGCATCGGTCACGGATGGGCAGAACACCTTTTTAATTGATTCTAGCGGTGCAGCCGCGCCCGGATTTCCAAAGGTGGACGGCAGCGGCAGCCTGACTTTGAAGGGAGACGGCCTAATTGAAGTCCAAGTTGACCGGCGGATGTCGTATGTAACTCGTGACGGCAGAACCATTTGGCGGGACCAGGATCCTCCCAAATGACTTCAGCTCGCCAATCACAATAAACCTTGAATTCGAAGAACCGCTGCCGTGAAGGCAAGCGGTTTTTTGGATTGGAAGGTTCAGGGTTGATTGGGAATAATTTTACATGAGATGGGGGAAATTAACCGCAATCTAACTAGTTATGGCAGGAGGGCAGGCTGTGACCTCATCCGAGCAAACGATCTATCCTTCGCTTGACGGGAACATTTCTTACATCCGGGACAAGCTGTGTCACACCGACGATCTGAAGGTCAGGCACCTAACTTACCGCGGACAATCTTCGGCGCTGGTATATCTGGAATCTACGGTGGACCCAACCCTGATCGAGCGTAACGTCATCCGTCCTCTGCGGCAGGGAGGAGACGAGGACTTGTCCCAGCTGTTCCTGACGCTCCGGCTCGAAACCGAACACAAGCTGGATCAGGGGACGCAATCCCTTTTGTCGGGCAATTGCTTGTTTTTCACCCAGGATGATATGAAGCAGTTCTACGTTTTGACCACGCCGGCCAAATATGAACGCAGCATTACGGAGCCGGAAAACGAAGGCATTATCCGCGGGGCACACAACGGTTTTATCGAGGATTTAACGGTCAATTTGTATCAGATTCGCCAGCAGATCAGCTCTACGGATCTGAAGGTGCATTATCACAATATAGGCAATACGGCTCCCCGCAAAGTGGCGGTAATGTACATGAATAACCTGGCGGACCCAGCCGTAATCAAAAAAGTGGAAGGCAGGCTGAAGGGCATCACGCTCGATTCCGTCATTTCGACCGGCTTTATCCAAGAATATATGGAGGATCAGCCGTTTTCGATCTTTCCCCAGTTTTTGAATACGGAACGGCCGGACCATACGGGCGCGTATTTGCTCGACGGGCATGTGGTCATTATGCTCGAAGGTGATCCGACGGCCTTGATCATCCCGGTGAGCTTTTTCTGCTTTTATCAAACCCCTGACGATTACAGCAACCGTTGGATGATCGCATCGTTTGTGCGGTTTATCCGGCTGCTCAGCTTCATCACCGCTTTTCAGCTGCCGGCATTCTATATCGCCATCGTAGCGTTTCATTCGAATATTTTGCCTATTCAGCTGTTCTTTACTGTGCAGGGTTCATTGACCCGGGTACCGTATCCCCCGCTCGTTGAAGCGATGCTGCTCGAGCTGATCTTCGAATTGCTGAGGGAGGCAGGGCTCCGGCTGCCAAGCCGAGTAGGGCAAACGATCGGCATTGTTGGGGGTCTGGTCATCGGGGATGCGATCGTCAAGGCGGGTTTCGTGTCGTATACGATGATTATCGTTGTGGCTTTAACCGCCATTTCGTCGTTTTTGATACCGTCCAATGAGATGAGCTCGGCGATCCGGATATTGCGGTTCCCGCTGATGATATGCGCATCTATTTTCGGTTTTATCGGCATTGCTTTCGGACTAACGATCCTGTTCATTCATCTGTGCAAGCTGGAGTCGTTCGGGAAGCCTTACCTGTCGCCGCTGGCCCCATTGAAAATAAAAGGCTTCAAGGATGCGTTTCTTCGGTTTCCGATCTGGACGATCCGCGGCAAGCATGGCGAGAAAAAGCACAACTAACATCAGTTGACACGGATCCGGGAGGGGTGGCCAAGGTGGTACAGGCTGAGAAAAAAATGTCCCCGAAACAGCTGTTTTTGTTCATTATCCAAGCTCAAATCGGGGTCGGCGTGCTTTCGATTCCTTATGACCTTACCAAGACGGCGAAAGGCGGCGGGGGCATATCGGTTGTGATCGCTGGAGTGATTACCCAAATCATCATTTTGATGATGTGGACTCTTCTGCGTAAGTTTCCCGGGATGAACCTTTTTCAGATCTGTTCCCGGCTTGGCGGACCAGTTATAGGCAGGCTGCTGATCGCATGCTACGTCGGATATTATATTTTGCTCGGCAGCAATGTTTTGCTGAATGCCTACATGGTACTCCAGCGCTGGATTCTGCAATCCACCCCAAAGTGGGTGGTACTCCTTCTGTTCTGTATCATGACGTATTACCTGGCCAAGGAAAAGCTCACGGTTTTGGCTAGGTTTTACAGCCTGTCATCGATGCTGTTCATTCCTTTGATCATTTTTGTCAGCTACGGCCTGACACAAGCACGGATCGAATATATGCTGCCGTTAACCGAAGCAGGCCTGATCAACATCCTGAAGGGAACCAAGGATACGACGATTTCGATGTACGGGTTCGAAATGTTCTTGATCATCTTTCCGTTCATTGATGCATCTGACGCCAAGAAATTGAAAATGATCAGCTTGTCGAATCTGTTCGTTACACTGTTCTACGGGTTTGTCGTGTGCACCTGTCTCATGGTGTTTAACCAGACGCAGCTGGCGATGATCCCGGAACCTGTCATTTACCTGGTCAAATCGCTAAATTTTTATATCATCGACCGGGCGGACATCCTGTTCCTGTCGATTTGGTCGATTACCTTGGTATGTTCCATCACCAGCTACTTTTATGCGGCTGCCGATGGGCTTGCGGTCCTGTTTAGAAAAAAGATCCATCAAATGTTTGACCCCTTTGTTAGTGTAGCCTTTTTTTTAATCGCTCTTTTGCCGACCACGCCGATGGCGATCGACCGGATCAACAAGATTTCCGAATATGCTGCGTACGTGTTCATTGCGGGCATTCCCTTCCTGCTAATGCTGTTCTCTTTATTTGTCAAAAAGAAAGCGGGTGGAGCCGTATGAAACGATGCCGTGGGGCACTTTGCTGCGCCATGCTGGGTCTGAGCACGGCGCTGCTGACCGGATGCTGGGACCGGGAATATTTGAAAGACTTGAATTTGGCCTACAGCGCAGGTTTTGATCTGACCAAGGATCATAAGATCAAGGAAACCGTTGAGCTAATCATTCCCCCGAAAACCGAACAGAGCGCCACGACAAATGAAATTCATTCGGCAGTGGGTTTGTCAACACGCGGGGCGAGCAACATCCTCCGGGCTCGCGTAAGAGGGAATATGCGGGTGATCAAGAACAGCGTGCAGCTGATCGGTAGATCCTTGGCCGAAGAAGGGATCAAGGCACCCATGGACGTCAATTTTAGAGACCCCAAAAACCCCTCTTCCGACGTAAGGTTGGTCGTGACGGAGAATGATGCATCCGAAATTATCGGAATGAAAAAAATAGGCGAGCTGCAAATCGGCGAATTCCTGACGCAGAAGATCAGCAGCCTGGAGAAAATGAGCCTGTTTTACCCGCCCGAAACCGTGAATACGGTTTTCCGCTCCTTGACAGACCCAGGCCAGGATTTTGCTTTGCCTTATATCGGGGTACAAGGCTCCGAGATCGTTGCGAAGGGGGTCGCCTTGTTCCATGATCAGAGCTTCAGCGGATCGCTAGGCAAGGATCAGTCGATCATGCTGGTTCTGATGAAAGGAAAGTCGGGAGGCAATGCCCGATTTACCAAAACCGTGAATCTGGATACAACCAAGCCGATTCGCGGATCGATCAGCTACAACGTCGGCAATAAAAAGAGGAAGCGTGAGTTTCACGTGAGCGTCGCCCGGGACGGCGATGTTCACGTGACGCTGAGCCTAAAGCTTCAAGCGGTCATCGAGGAATTCACCGGACCGCAGCTGCTGGATGAAAAGGCCGTGACGCGGGTGAACCGGGAGCTGTCGTCCATCATGACTCAGGAAGCCAGGGAGGTCGTGCGGGAGCTGCAGCAGGCGAACTGCGACATTTTTGGGGTAGGCAGGCAGCTGATGGCCTATCATCCCAAACTGTGGAAGCGGATCGATTGGAACAAGGAGTACCGTAACGTTCAGTTTCATACCCAGGTCCAGGTATCCATTATCGATACCGGGGTCATTCAATAAAAGCTGATGTCCATGCCGCTTGGGATGCGGTAATGAACGGTATTTTGCGGTCTGGCCGTCTGCGGCCAACCGCATTTTTTATTTTTCCAATTCACTGGAAATAGAATGTTAACTTGCGGAAACTCATATATATGTCATGGAAACCGTGATTCTGATGACCAGACAGAAAGCAGGGTTTAGAGCCAATCATATAGTGACCGGCAAAAATATGTGGGATTAAATAACAAAAAAGGGTATGCAAAGGTCCAGAGCGGTGTTATAATCCGATCAAGGAAAGCGGTTACCCTAAAGTGATTTATTGAAATGATATCGTGAGAACAAGGTGGAATGTCCATGAGTAAACAACTGAATATCGGCGTGATCGGAGCAGGAAGGATCGGCAGGCTGCATACCGAAAATCTGCTCAAGCATCCTCAGGTTAAAGTGAAAGCGATTGCAGACCTGCAGATCGATCATGCCAGGGCTTGGGCCGAAGGGCTGGGGATCCCTATGCTGACGCAGGATGCGGAACAAATCTTAGGCGATCCGGGCATCGATGCCGTCTTTATCTGCACGTCGACCAATACCCATATTGACATGATCGTACGCTCCGCCAAGGCAGGCAAACACATTTTCTGCGAAAAGCCGATCTCCTTCGATGTCAGGGGAACCCTTCGTGCGCTGCAATCCGCTGCCGACGGAGGCGTCAAATTTCAGCTTGGCTTCAACCGCAGATTCGACCCGAATTTCCGCAGAGTCAAGGAAATCGTCGCTTCCGGCGAGATTGGAGATCCCCATCTGATCAAGATCACTTCGCGCGACCCAAGCCCCCCTCCACATGACTACATCAAGGTATCCGGCGGGCTGTTTATGGACATGGCGATTCACGATTTTGACATGGCCCGGTTTTTGAGCGGCAGCGAGGTGGATGAGGTGTATGTCCAAGGGGCGGTTCTGGTGGATCCGGTCATCGGAGAGCTCGGAGACGTGGACACGGCGGTCATCATGCTGAGATTCCGGAACGGTGCGATCGGTGTCATCGACAACTCGAGGCAGGCCGCTTACGGGTACGATCAGCGCGTTGAAGTGTTCGGCTCGCTTGGCCAGGTCAACGTGCAGAACGATTTTCCGAACTCGGCGGAAATCAGCACAGCCGGCGGCGTGTACCGGGATAAGCCGAAGCATTTTTTCCTGGAGCGTTATGAAACAGCGTACCGGCTTGAAATCGAGAGCTTCGTCCAAGCGATCGTGAACAATGAGGACGTACCTGTCAGCGGAGAGGACGGGTATCAGGCGGAGCTGCTGGCGGATGCGGCCAGGAAGTCATGGCTGGAGAAGAGACCCGTCAGCTTGTCCGAGTATTCGATGTCTACATCATGAGGTTTTTGTTTGTCTTTAGGGTAAGCGATTAACCTAATGAAATATTCTGCGAAAGGATGGTTATGAATGGGCGTACTTCGATTAACGATGGCTCAGGCCTTGCTTCGCTTCCTGGACCAGCAGTATGTACAGCTGGACGGAAAGGAGCATAAGTTCGTTAAGGGTGTCATGGGTATTTTCGGTCACGGCAACGTTCTGGGCATCGGTGAAGCATTAGAGCGGGAGCCGGGCAGCCTCAGGTTCATCCAGGGAAAAAATGAGCAGGGCATGACGCATGCCGCCGTTGCGTACGCGAAGCAGAAGAACCGGCTGGAAATCTTCGCCTGTACTTCCTCCATTGGCCCGGGGGCGCTGAATATGGTCACGGCCGCCGCGACGGCGACGGTCAACCGGATACCCGTGCTGCTGCTTCCAGGCGATATTTTCGCCTGTCGGCAGCCGGACCCGGTCCTGCAGCAGCTGGAGCATCCGATGGATTATACCGTGTCCGTCAACGATGCCTTCAAACCGGTCAGCCGGTACTGGGACCGGATTACGCGTCCCGAACAGCTGATGAGCTCGATGATCCAGGCGATGCGCGTACTGACTGACCCTGCCGAAACCGGCGCGGTCACCATCTGCCTGCCGCAGGACGTGCAGACGGAGGCGTACGATTATCCTGAGGATTTTTTCCGGAAAAGGGTGCATTACCTTGACCGCAAGCCGGCAAGCCAGGCAGCGATCGAGCGGGCTGCGGAGCTGATTTCGCGCAAGCAAAAGCCGCTACTGATCGCCGGCGGCGGCGTTCATTATTCCCTGGCCTATGAAGAGCTGCGGCAGTTCGCGGAAGCGTTCGGCATTCCCGTGGCCGAGACCCAGGCAGGGAAGAGCGCAATCCCATGGGACCATCCGCTGAATATGGGAGCGATCGGCGCGACCGGATCCCTTGCCGCGAACCGGCTTGCCAGAGAAGCGGATGCCGTCATTTGCGTGGGTACCCGGCTGGGTGATTTTCCGACCGCGTCCAAAACCGCTTTTACGCGTCCCGAAGCAGAATTCATTCATATCAATGTGAGCGGTTTTGACGCGTCGAAGCTGAATGCGTGCCAGGTGGTGGCAGATGCTGGAACAGGGTTAAAAGAATTAACCTCCGCACTTCAGGCAAGGAGCTACATGTCTGCTCATAATGGACCAGAGCTTGCCAAACTGAAAGCCGAATGGACCCGGGAGGTCGACAGGCTGTACGGCTTGGAGTCGGAAGAAGGCTTGGCGCAAACCCGCGTGCTCGGTGAGCTGAACCGTTCCATGGCAAACGAAGTGATCGTTGCGGCGTCCGGGAGTCTTCCCGGCGATTTACACCGGCTGTGGAGATCGGAAGCGCCCAAATCCTATCACATGGAATACGGCTTTTCCTGCATGGGGTACGAAATTGCCGGGGCCTTAGGCGTGAAGCTCGCCGAGCCGGACAAGGAAGTTTATGCGCTCGTCGGCGACGGAAGCTACCTCATGCTTCATTCGGAGATTTTAACCAGCATCCAGGAAGGCGCAAAGGTGAACGTGATCCTACTGGACAATCACGGATACCAGTGCATACACAGCCTGCAGCGTGAAAACGGGAGCGACGGCTTCGGCAACGAATTCCGTCTGCGCAGCCCGGAAACGGGGCGCCTGACGGGGGACTACGTGCCAGTCGACTATGCGGCCCATGCGCGAAGTATGGGAATCAAGGCATTTTCCGCCACCAGTGTGGATGAGCTGAAGGAAGCCCTCCGGCAGGCCGGGGAGGAGAAAGGCTCTACCCTGATCGAAATCAAGGTGCTGCCGGGCACCCAGTCGGGCGGATACGAATCCTGGTGGAGGGTGGATGTTCCGGAAGTGTCGACCAGCGATAAGGTGCGAGCCGCGAGGGAAACGATGAACGAACATGTGCAGCAGGCGCTGAAAATCTAAGTCCAAAGGGAGGTTACGACGTAGATGACGGATATCCGATCGATTAAATTGGGCATTTCACCGATCAATTGGGTTAATGAAGATGTGCTTGAACTGGGCGACCATTATACGTTCGACGACTTGATGCGGGATTTCACGCAGCTCGGGTTCACCGGAACGGAAAACAGCCGGAAATTCCCGAAGGACGCCGCCGTTCTCAAGAAGGCTTTGGCTGGGCATGGACTCCAGATGGCTTCACAGTGGAAAGGCGTCTTGTTCTCCGAGCCGCGCCGCAGGGCGTCCGAGCTGGAATCGTACCGGCAGCATGTTGAATTTTTAAAGTCGATGGGCAGCCGCCATGTCGTCACCTGCGAGCTTGGGGGTTCGATCATCGGCGACCCGAGAAGACCGAAAGGTGTGCAGGACGTGCATCCCCTGTCAGACGAGGAATGGAGCCACATGGTCGAGGGGCTGCATCAGGCCGGTGAAATATGCAAACGAAACGGGATGAAACTCGTATACCACTATCACATAGGAACTGTGGTCGAACGGCCGGATGAAATTCAAAGGCTGATGGAGACGACAGATCCCGAGCTGGTTTATTTGCTGCTTGATACGGGGCATGCCTATTACGGCGGATCCGACCCGCTGGAGCTGTATGAACGATATGCGGATCGCGTTGCCTACGTTCATTTGAAGGATGTCCGGGACGATGTGCTGGATCGGGTGAAGAGGGAGGGGATCCCTTTTCAGCAAGCGGTAATCCAGGGCGTGTTTACCGTACCTGGCGACGGATGCATCGACTTTGCGCCGATTTTCCGCAGCTTCGTACGGCATGGTTATGACGATTGGATGATTCTGGAGGCGGAGCAGGATCCCGGCCAAGCGAATCCTTATGAATACGCCAGCAAGTCCAAGCAGTATCTCGCTCAAATTGTTCAGGAATTGAACGCCTGAAGGGAGGAAGGAACATGTCCAAGCTTATCGTACCCGGCGGACAGCCGGACGAGAACGGCAGATTGCTCAGCATCACGCCCGAATCGGCGGGGTGGGAGTACGTAGGTTTTGAAGCGTACCGGCTGGAACCCGGTCAAACAATCGAGCAGGAGACGGGAGAACGTGAAGTCTGCCTCGTGCTGCTCAGCGGGCTGGCGAATGTGGATGCAGGCGGACAAAGCTATGAGCGGATCGGCCGCCGGATGAGCGTGTTTGAGCCGGTTGCCCCTTATGCGGTATACGTTCCTGCGCACGACCGTTTCCGGCTGGAAGCCGTTACCTTAACGGAGGTGGCCGTATGCAGCGCTCCCGGCCAAGGGCGGCTCGAAGCAAGGCTCATCCCGCCGGAGAAGATCGGGGCGGAGCAGCGGGGCTCCGGTTATACGGAGCGGACCGTCCGCAATATTTTGCCGGAGCAGGAGGAAGCGGAAAGTCTGCTCGTCGTGGAAGTCTTTACGCCGGCCGGGCACTGGTCCAGTTATCCTCCGCATAAACATGACCAACTCGATCTCCCGCATGAGTCCCTGCTGGAAGAAACCTATTATCACAAGGTGTCCCCGGGTCAGGGGTTTGCTCTGCAGCGCGTATATACCGACGACCTGTCGCTGAATGAAACGCTGGCTGTGAAGAGCGGGGACGCCGTCCTCGTTCCCCGCGGTTACCATCCGGTATCGGCGCCTCCCGGGTACGACGTGTATTACCTTAACGTCATGGCTGGGCCGGTGCGCACATGGAAGTTCCATAACGACCCTCAGCATGAATGGCTGATGACCCCTGGACAGGAGGTGTCTAAGCGTTGACCACGATTTCATTTCCAGACGATCGTTCCCTGGACTTTATCGGACTGGGCCGGCTGTGCATCGATCTGAACGCCAACGAAATCCATCGCCCGATGGAGGACACGGTCACCTTTACGAAATATGTCGGCGGTTCCCCGGCCAACATTACGATCGCCATGGCGAAGCTGGGGCTGCGAACCGGTTTCATCGGCAGGGTGTCCGATGACGCCCACGGCCGTTTCATCACCCGGTACCTGCAGGACGCAGGCATCGACACCAAACACGTTATCGTCGACCGGTCGGGCAGCGTCACGGGACTCACGTTTACGGAAATCAAGTCGCCGACGGACTGCAGCATCCTGATGTACAGGGATAACGTAGCGGACCTCAAACTGGAGCCTGGCGACGTAAGCGAGGATTATATCCAAAATGCCAGAGCGCTGCTCATTTCAGGTACAGCCCTTGCAAAGAGCCCGTCCAGAGAAGCGGCTTTTAAAGCGATGGAACTGGCCATAAGACACGGAGTCGTCATTGTTTTTGATATCGATTACCGTCCGTATACATGGACCTCGGCCGATGAGATCGGCACGTATTACCGTCTAGCCGCCGAGAAATCGGATATTATTATCGGCGGACGCGAAGAGTTCGACCTGATCGAAGCGCTGGACGGCCCGCTTGTGGAGGACGATGAAGCCACCGCGAAGCAGTGGTTCAAGCACCGGGCCAAGCTGGTGGTCGTCAAACGGGGCGGCGATGGGTCGACGGCATTTTCGGCGGACGGAGAGAAGCACGTAGGTGCCGTTTTTCCGGCACAGGTGGTGAAAACCTTCGGCGCGGGTGACTCCTTTGCAGGTGCCTTTATTTACGGCTTGATGCAGGGATGGAGTATCGACCGGTGCCAGCAGTTCGGCAGTGCCTCAGCATCGATCGTGGTCTCCAGCCACAGCTGCTCCGACGCGATGCCGACAGCCCCGCAAATCCAGGAGCGGATCGACCGCTTTGTGCAGCAAGGAATTTGACCAAACGATGGAGGTATCTACATGACGGATCAAGTGCAAGATCAAGTGCAGCAGCTTCACAACTACGTCGGGGGCCGGTGGGTTCCTTCGGGCGGAGGAAGATCGGAGCCGGTCTATAATCCGGCCACAGGGGAAGAGATCGCCCGCGTCCCCTTATCCACCCTGGACGATCTGAACCGCGCCGTATCCGCGGCGGCGGAGGCGTTCCCGTCCTGGAGCGGCACCCCGGTGCCGCGCCGGGCACGGATCATGTTCAAGTTCCAGCAGCTCTTGACGGAACACTGGGAAGAGCTCGCCCGGATGATTACGCTGGAAAACGGCAAGAGCTACCAGGAAGCATATGGCGAGGTGCTGCGCGGTATCGAATGTGTGGAGTTCGCAGCCGGCGCTCCGACACTGCTGATGGGCAGCAACCTGCCGGATATTGCCTCGGGACTGGAGTCGGCCATGTACCGTTATCCGATCGGCGTCGTCGGCGGCATCACGCCGTTTAACTTTCCGATGATGGTGCCGAGCTGGATGTTCCCGCTAGCGATCGTTTGCGGCAACACCTTCGTGCTGAAGCCGTCCGAACGGACGCCTCTGCTCGCGAACCGGCTGGCGGAGCTGCTCCAGGAAGCTGGGCTCCCGGACGGCGTGTTCAACATCGTTCACGGTGCGCATGACGTCGTTAACGGCCTGCTTGAGCACGAAGACGTCAAGGCGATTTCGTTTGTCGGCTCCCAGCCTGTGGCCGAGTACGTGTACAAGACGGCAGCGGCTCACGGTAAACGGGTACAAGCGCTGGGAGGCGCAAAAAACCATTCCATCGTCATGCCGGATGCCGATCTCAAGCTCGCGGTGAAAGAGATCACGAGCGCGGCCTTCGGCTCCGCAGGCGAACGCTGCATGGCCTGCTCGGTCGTCGTGGCCGTCGGCGATATCGCCGACGAGCTGGTGAGCGGACTTGCCGAGGCCGCCAAGAATATCCCCGTAGGCGACGGTATGGAACCGGATGCCTTCCTGGGACCCGTGATCCGGGACTCCCATAAGAGCCGGACCATTGGATATATTGAGAAGGGGATACAGGAGGGGGCGCAGCTTGTATTGGACGGCAGGGATCATGCCTTGGCCAACGCAGAAGGTTATTTTCTTGGCCCGACGATCTTTGACCACGCCGCTCCCGGTATGAACATTTGGACGGACGAAATCTTTGCGCCTGTACTTCAGGTCGTTCGGGTAAACAGCCTTCAGGAAGCCGTAGCGATTGCCAACAAGTCCGAGTTTGCCAATGGGGCCTGTATCTACACGGACAGCGCCAAAGCGATTCGAGAGTTTAGGGAATCGATCGACGCCGGCATGCTCGGGGTCAATGTAGGCGTACCGGCACCCATGGCATTTTTCCCGTTCTCCGGCTACAAAAAATCCTTTTACGGAGACCTTCACGCCAACGGCAAAGACGGGGTGGAATTCTACACCCGAAAGAAAATGGTTGTGGCCCGCTATTGATCATGGAGCAAATTGCCACAGACTGGAACTTTCCCTATACTTAGAGTACAGAGCAGCGTTAAGGAAGGGGGAACGAGGGTGGCGACGATATACGATATCGCCCGGGAAGCCGGCGTGTCCATTGCCACGGTATCCAAGGTCATCAACCAGACCGGCCGGATCAGCGACAAGACAAGAAAGCATGTGCAGGACGTGATGAAGCGGATCGACTACCAGCCGAGCGTCGTCGCATCCGCCTTGACCAAGAAAAGGACGTATTCGCTCGGGCTCCTGATCCCGGATATCGCGAACCCGTTTTTTAGCCGAGCTGGCCCGCAGCATTGAAGATCATGCCCACGAGCTTGGATACAGCCTGGTCATATGCAGCACGGACAACGATTTGACCCGGGAAGAAAGGTATGTCAACGTTCTCCGGCAAAAGAGCGCCGACGGGATCATCATCGCCACTGGCGCCCGCAACGACGCCATGATGAAGCAGCTGATGAAATACAAGCTTCCGGTTGCCGTCATCGCGCGGGAAATGCCGCTGCTTGCAGTGGATACAGTGCTCGTGGACGATTACTTAGGCGGCTATCTGGCTGCGTCTCACTTGACTGGGCTCGGACACCGGAATATTGCCGTGATTGCGGAGGACTTGGCTGTGATGAGCTCGAAGGAACGGGTTCGCGGTTACCAGAAAGCCCTTGAAGAAGCAGGGATTCCCTTTGACGAGAATTTGGTGGCTGTCAGTCCGTTTCATGTAGAGGGAGGGAAGGCGACAGCCAAGGAGCTGCTCAGCGGGTCCAACCCGCCAAGCGCCATCTTCGGATGCAACGATTTGCTGGCGATCGGAGTCGTGCAGGCTGCCCGGGAGCTTGGCCTGCGCGTACCTGAGGATGTTTCGGTCGTTGGCTTTGACAACACGGTGCTGGCGACGATTATCGATCCGCCGCTCACTTCAGTGGCCCAGCCCGTTCAGCAAATGGGAAAAGAAATCGTCCAGCTGATCACAGGCGAAATCGACGGAAGCAAGCCCTCCAAGCAGCGCCTGGTTCTGCTGCCGGAACTCGTGGTCCGTGGAACAACCAGCGCCGTGTAACGGCGCTTTTTTTGTTGTTGATTCCCATTGTGGATCACCCGATGATTTCATCGCTTTTCCCGACATAATGAGGGAGTTTCAACCATTTTACAAACGAAGACATTTTATTACAAAAATAATGATTGCGCTTTCATACCGGAGTAGATTATAATTTCATCAAGGTAAAGCGCTTACCTCATATTTCCAGCCTCATGTTACGACACAGGACATATAGGGAGAGTCTAAAACCTGTTTCGCCTCGAGTTTATGTTACTAAGCTTTAAGAAGAAGAGAAGAGTCTTAATATGGTATCGATACCATACGCACTGAATAACGATTTAGATATTGATGCTAACAATCGTATCGGGATCGGATTCGGCTCTTGGTTTCAACCACAGAAATGTAATATTTTACAAAAAGTGCAACCATTTTTGATTTACACCTCATCTTGAGAGACTATATTCCAATTAAAGCCGAAATGAAAAGCCATTCTTTTAGTAAAAAGGGGGGATTCAGCCCTAGGATAACAGATATAAAGTGATCATGACATCGGTTAAGAGTGACGGGCGGCATGCAAGACACCGCTTCGGTTCATCAGCAATCATCCACAAAAAAGAAGGTGATCCCAGTCCATGCAAACCCAGGTGAAAACAGCAGCTGTACCTGGAAAGACACCCGGCAAACGATGGAAAAACATTCTTCTGCATAAATACCTCTACATCATGCTGCTTCCTTGCCTTGCTTTTTTTATCGTATTTTCCTACATACCGATGGTCGGCCTGATCCTGGCCTTCAAGGAATACAAGTTCAATACGGGAATCCTTGGAAGCCCGTGGGTCGGTCTGAAGTACTTTGAGCGTTTTTTCAATGATTATCAGAGCGCAATGCTCATCAAGAACACCTTGATCATCTCCTGCATGAAGCTGTTTATCGGCCTGCCTTTTCCGATCCTTCTGGCCTTGATGTTCAACGAGATCCGCAACCGTTATTTTCGCAGCATCGCCCAGAGTATCGCCTATCTCCCGCATTTTTTGTCCTGGGTAGTGGTCGTGGGGCTTGCTCAACGCCTGCTAGCTCCGGATAACGGATTGCTCAACCAAGTCGTGTCTTATTTCGGCGGAGACGGAAGCACCTTTTATATGATGGAACCGAATTATTTCTATTCCATTATGTTCGGCAGCCATTTATGGAAGACAATCGGATGGGACTCCATTATCTATCTGGCGGCGATCGCCGGCGTCAACCCGGATATGTACGAGGCGGCCAAAATCGACGGGGCGAACAAGTGGAAGGAACATTGGTACATCACACTCCCTTCCATCCGCCCAACGATCCTCATTTTGTTCATTCTTTCACTGGGCAATATTTTGTCCGCCGGATTCGATCAGCTGTACCTCCTGAGAACTCCGGGAAACATGCAGCTCTCTGAAATTCTGGATACTTATGTCATTCGCATCGGTCTTCAGGGCGGCCAATACGGATATGCAACGGCCGTGGGATTAATGCAGGGCTTGATCGGATTGATCCTTGTCGTTACTGCCAACCGTATCTCAAGAAGAGTTTCTGACACATCGGTATGGTAGCGATACCATATGCTTTGCAACAATGCTATTGCATCCATATCGAATCTATGATTGCATCCATGTAAAGACAGGGGAAAGGCCATTGACCAATTATTTGAAAAGAGGGATGCCGAAATGCTGAAAGGGAAAACGTGGTTCAAAATGTTGTCCATGCCGCTGATCGCCTCCATGCTTCTGGTTGGGTGCAGCGGAAATGATTCAGGCGGTCCAAACAGCGAACCGACGGCGGCTAATCAGGATACGGATACGGCAATTCACCCTGCGACTTGGATTGCGGACCGCAAAGTCAAAGGGCTTGTCTTTATGGGGACGGATGACTACACGGAAGATATGAATGCGGAGATCAAAGCCAAGCTGAAGGAGATGACAGGCATTGACCTGGAGATCGAAATCATGGTGGCGGACCATTCCATCGACGGACTCATTGCGGGGCTGGCGTCGAACGATCTGCCCGATTTTATAACGTTCTATCTTAACAACAGCGGCCGGCCCGAAATGCAGGTCGTGCTGAAAGCAGCCAGAGAGCAAATGTTTACGGACCTTACGCCGCTGATGAAGGACACGAAGATCTACAGCAAATATCTGCAGGACGACTACCTCCCGCTTGACACGAAGTATGGCGTCATGTTCCGGCCGGAGTTCGGCGGATCGTCTTATTTCATCCATATGAACATCGCCAGACAAGGCGGGTACTCGACGCGTAAATATGCCGGCGGTCCTTATATCCGTAAGGATATTGCCGACGCCCTACATGTGGATCCGCGCACCATCGATACGACCCAGAAGCTGTATGAGCTGGCGGAAAAGATCAAGGCAGGCGGGTTTAAGGACAAGAACGGCAAGGACGTCGTTCCGATCGGTCCTTCTTACTGGGGAGGCAAGGAGGTCGGCGCCTTGTTTAACGACCTGGAGTGGGGCAGCGCCGACCAGCGGATCAATAAGGATGCAGGAGGTAACATTTTGCATGAAAGCCAGACCGAATATGCACTGAAAAAAGTCGAGTATGTGCAAAAGCTCCTGAGCGAGAAACTGCTGCATCCCGAATTTTTCACGATGGACGAAAGCCGGGCGACGGAAGGCGCCCTGAATGGAACGTGGGGAATTATCGGAGATATGCACAATTATCAGGAATTTAACCGCGATATGCATTACCTGCCGCTGGGACCGATCAATTACGTTGACCGTCCGTACCAAATGCAGGTCGATTATAAATCTGGATACTCGGCCTGGGCGATTCCGGCAACGACCAAAGATCCGGAAGACATCATGAAGCTGGCGGACTTCCTGGCAAGCCGGGAAGGAAAGCTGCTGTGGCAGTACGGGATTGAAGGGAGGGATTACACCCTGGATGCCAAGGGGAACCCTCTGGCCAACAAAGATATTTTGGATTTGAAGCAAAGCAATCCCGAGGAAGCGAAGAAGCTTGGCTTTGCGGGTGTCGGCAACTATTGGGGTGAGCTGCTGGGATCGACGGATATTGACCGGATGGCCGACTTCGGGGAAATGGAGTACGGCGATGCGGTTGCTCCGGAAGTGAATGCGGGCGCGCTGAAAATCGCCGATTACTGGGGCTGGGATGACAAACGCAAACGTGCGAATGTTGTGGACGGCTACACACCTTTATCTTTCATCGGAGAATTTGATCAGGGAACCGAGCTGAAGGCGGCGTTCGAAAATTATGACGACAGTCTGATTCGGGCGTATTACGCAAAAAACCTGGATGAGGCGAAGAAGATCCTGGACTCCGCTTCCAAGCAGCTGGACGCCTCCGGACTGCAGGCGTTCCTTGATCTGCTGAAGCAGAAAAATGCCGACGCCAAAACGCATTTGAAATTCTAAATGGGAGGATCATGCGGATGAAGCCATTTTACCGGACGCCGCTGGGTGAAAAAGTATATATCTTCGTAATCTACCTGCTGATCACGCTGCTGTGCCTGTCCATCGTCCTGCCGTTTTTGAACATATTGGCGCTCTCCTTCAACGCAGGGAAGGATGCTGAGCGCGGTGGGATTTACTTCTGGCCCCGTGTATGGTCGATCCAAAATTTCAAGGAGGTGTTCGCCTCCTCGAATATCGTAACGGCTTTCGGCATCTCGCTGTTTCGAACCGTGGTTGGCACGGTCGCGAGCGTATTTCTGACCGCGATGGGCGCCTATGCGCTGAAGAGCAGGACGATGCCCGGAGTACGCTTCTTCACGCTGCTGATCTTCTTTACGATGCTGTTCAGCGGGGGAATGATCCCGTATTATATGCTGCTGAAATCGCTGCATTTGACCAATACGATCTGGGTATATATTATCCCGAGCTTGTACAGCGCCTGGAACCTGATCATCATGCGGACGTTCTTTCAGCAAATTCATCCCAGCCTGGAAGAGTCTGCGCGGATGGACGGCTACAATGACTTCGCCATCTTTATGCGGATCATAATGCCGCTCAGCAAGCCGGTGATCGCCGTCATCGCGCTGTTCAACGCCGTCGGTCACTGGAACGACTGGTTTACGGGCGCTTTTTATGTCCGTTCGGCAAAATTGCGGCCGCTATCGACACTGCTGCAAGAGATGCTCACGCGGGCGGAAGCGATGCGCAGCAAGCTGGAATCCGCCGCAGGCATGAACCAATATGACGCGCTGGAGAAAATGCAGGTAACGGGCGATTCCATGAAGATGGCCACGATCATCATTGTCGTAGCGCCGATCATCATCATCTATCCGTTCATTCAAAAATATTTCGCCCAAGGCGTCATGATCGGTTCGATTAAGGAATAATTGCAGAACGATGATCAACTAGGGAGGATTTGGCATGCGCATCGAAAACCCTTATGATAAAAGAGGAACGTGGCTTCGCGGGAGTTTTCATAATCATACCAACAACAGCGACGGCTGGTTTCCGCTGGAAACGGTATATCGGATGTACGCCGATTATGATTTTCTCGCGATTTCGGATCATGACAAAATTACTGATTTGGCTGGAGAATGCAGCATCCCCACGGTTTTTGAAGCGATCGAGGTCAGCAGCCGCCAGCCTCACATGCTTCTCGTAGCACCTCCACGTTCCATAATGGAGGGCTACAGCAGTGAGTTTTCGATAGGAAATTACCAAAGGCTGGCTGATGTGACCTTGGATAATGGCGGAATCTGCGTTCTCGTGCACCCGAACCGGTATTTTTCGAATTACTGGAACCTGGAGGACATGCTGCGGATGGAGCGGGTGACCGGAATCGAGGTTTACAACGGGGACGGGAACATCGAATACGATATCGCGTTTGATAAATGGGATGCGATGCTTTCGGCTGGACGGCGGGTATGGGGCTTCGGAAACGACGATTCCCATGTGTACGGACAAGAGAAGCAGGCCTGGAACGTCGTGCTTGCCGAAGAAAATTCGCAGCAGTCCATTCTCGACGCGATCCGAAGCGGCAGTTTTTATGTCTCCACTGGTTTTGGTTTTGAATCGATTCAGACCGAAGATCGTCAGATCTGCATCCGCCTGAAGTCGAACAAACTGCTGGACCGGATGTATAAATACGTGACCTTGTTTGGGAAAGACGGCAGGGTGCTGCATGAGGAAACGGGACGGATTACGGAAGTGACTTATTCGTGTATGGGAGACGAAGGGTATGTCCGCGTCAGCGCCTATATTGAAGGAGGCTATGCGGCGTTCTCTCAACCCTTGTTCATTAATCAACGTTAGGGATGAGATGGGTATGAGCGTTAAAATCAAGGATGTTGCCAAACGGGCCGGTGTCTCTACGACAACGGTCTCCCGTGTTTTAAACGGGGAAAAATACGTCAGGGAAGAACTGAAGGACCGCGTTAACCAGGCCATTGAAGACCTGGGTTATGCGCCCAGCCATATTGCCAGAAGCCTGGTCAGGAACAAAACCAATCTGCTGGGGGTCATCGTGCCGGATCTGACCTCCAGCTTTTATTCGACCATTCTGAGCTCCATCGAGCAGACCGCTGCCTCCAATCATTATAATCTACTCGTCTGCAATATCAGCGAGGACATTGACAAGGAGTTCAAATACCTGAACATTTTCAAGGAAATGCGCGTGGAAGGCATTATTATCATGCACGAGAAGATCAATGAGGATATCCGGAATTTTATCGAGAAATTAAAAATCCCCGTCATCTTCTCCAGCGTGAAACCGATGGACCAATCCTTCGTATCGGTCATCGTGGACGATTATGCCGCAGCGTATGACGCAACGAAATATTTAATCGGACTCGGGCATCAGCAGATTGCTTTTATCGGCGGGGACATGCGGGATATGACTTCCGGCCAAAACCGATACAGCGGGTACCGGAATGCTTTGGCGGACCATGGAATTAGATTTGTCCATGAACTTGTCCGTTTCGGTGATTACAAGGTGAACAGCGGCTATGCACTGATGGGTGAGTTCCTGCGTTACAAACATAAACCGACTGCGGTCTTTGCCGTCAGCGACGATATGGCGATCGGGGCAGTCAACTGCATCATCGATCACGGCCTGAAGGTTCCTGAGGATATTTCGGTGATCGGCTTTGACGGAAGCCAGATGACGGAGCTCGTCCGGCCGCGGATCACGTCTATGGAGCAGCCTATTCAGCGCATGGGCGAGGTGACGGTCGAAACGCTGCTTCAGTTCATTGCAGGAGAAAAGCGAACAGCGGAAGATATCATTTTGGGTCATCGGTTAGCGGTGCGCGACAGCTGCAGACCTCTGTGAAGGTTGTGAACAACCAAGAACCGGGGTGCTTTGAAGCTGTCCATCTCTTTGGTTAGCCTTTATAATAGTAAAAGACTCGTTTGTCATTTCGATGAAAAAAAGGAGTGTTAACGTGAAAGACGGCGCAATCATCCATTCGGTCATCTTTTCGCTGAAGCATGAAAAGGGTTCGTCCGCTGAACAGCGATTTCTGGAGGACGGCAGGGCTGCACTCAGCTCGATTCCTACGGTAAAGGAATTTCAAGTATTCCGGGAAATCAGTCCCAAGAATACATATGACTTTGGTTTTTCCATGAGGTTTGACAGCCGTGAGGATTATGAAGCCTATAACGCTCATCCGCAGCACGTGGCTTTTGTGAGGGACCGTTGGGATCCGGAAGTGATCCAGTTTCTCGAGATCGATTATGCCGGATATGAGCATTGAGGTTAGATTTTCGATAGGACGAGGATGGTGCAAGCTTTGAGTATTCAAATTCGAACAGGCCGGAGAGATGAGATGGAAGAGATCATGCAATTGATCTCCAGATGCGTTCAGGTCATGCAGGAAGGCGGCAGCGACCAATGGGACGAGGAGTATCCGAACCGGGATGTCATCGGGGAAGATTTGAGCCGGGGGACGCTGTTCGCAGCGGAAGACGACGGACGGATTCTTGGCATCATGGTGCTGGATCAGCATCAAGACGAGCAGTATGACAAGATCGATTGGACGGAGACCGAGGGGCCGCATCTGATGATGCACCGGATCGCGGTGGATCCGATGGCCCAAGGACAAGGAATCGCGCGTAAGCTGGTTGCTTTTGCGGAACAGTTTGCCCAAGAGAATGGATACAAGAGCATCCGGCTCGATACATACGCCAAGAACGCGCCGGCCCTCAAGCTGTACCGGGGACTCGGCTACGATCAGCGGGGCGAAGTGAACTACCCGGGACGGGAAGCGGGCTTTCCGGCTTTTGAAAAAGTGTTTGTATAGTCTTCGGCAAGGTAATCCGATACCGGCATAAAGAAAAAATCCCCTTTTCTCCGTACGGTGGAGACTAAGGGGATTTTTGTACTGTTTATTGTTCTGCTTATATGGCGATTAAGCTTTAAAATCAGCTGTGCGCTCCGGGCTGGCTTCCGCCAGCGCTTGGCGAAGGCTGTCGGCGTCGTGCTCGCGGTAGCTTGGCGTACCCGGCTGCTGGCGCCAGGACTCATCCAGTCCGCCGGCGTCGATGGCGTCAAAGCCAAGTTCTTCAATCAGGTCAAGCACAACCTGCTTAGAGGCGGGATCGTCTCCAGCCACCGGCAGCGCCAAACGTCCAGGGCTGCCCTTCGGCAGGCCGCGTTCCAGCAGATTTTGGGCGGATATGCCGTTAAAAGCTTTGTTCACCGGGCGCTTCAAATGCTGTTCCACCCAGCGGCTCTCCGGCAGGCCTGCTTCAATTTCTGCAATGAGCCCGTCGCGCTGGCGAGGGTAATAGTTCCCCGTATCGATAATCACAGCATTTGGTGCGGTATGGTCGAGGATTCCGGCAGGAAGGTCAGGAATGTTTTTCTGAGGAATTGTCACAATGACCACTTCTGCACCCTGAGCCACTTCCGTGACTTCCTTGGGTACTGCTCCAGTTTCTTCGGCAAGTGCAGCCAAGGTTTGTGGGCCTCTCGAATTGGCGATGGACACTTCATGTCCGAGTTTGGTCAGGCGGCGGGCGAGATTTCCTCCGATATTTCCGGCACCGATAATCGCAATTTTCATTTATTCCGACTTCCTTTCCCGAATTAGTTGTATATCATCAAATAAACTGTAACAAAAACAGTTATCGATGTAAAGCGCTGCAAACTATTTTTTTCCAAATTAATGATCCTGCTGCGGGTAGAGCTTTTGCATGGTATCCAAGAAGCCTCGCAATAGAGGAGAGATGTGGTCCTTTTTCCATACAAAAGACATCCTGTATGCGGATTGGCTAACTCCAAGTACAGGCTTATATGTGAGATCGGTGCGTAAATGCCGGGCAGATTCATGAATCAGGGCAATGCCGAGACCCGATGAAACGAGCGACAACAACGTATGCATTTCGTCGGCTGTTTGAACAATGGCTGGACTGAACCCTGCCTCCATGCATATTTGAATCATGGTATCATAATAAACCTTTCCTACTTCCCGGTTGGTAGTAATAAACGATTCCCTGCTTAATTCGCCGATATGCACAGTATGGCGGTTACCCAAAGGATGTTCGTGAGGGAGTGCGACCCAGAAAGGCTCGCTCCGGATGGAGTATGACATAAGAAGCGGCTCGTTCACGGGAATGCCTGTAATACCGATGCTAAGCGTGCCATCCAACAGAGCTTCGATTTGGGAAGATGAATGTAAATGGCATGGTGTGATTTGGACTTCGGGATATCTTTGACGGTACGCAGAAATGACCTGAGGAAGAATGTCCCAAGTTGCGGATTCCACGAATCCGATCCTGAGTTCTCCGATCATCCCCGAAAATGCGCTTCTAACCTTGTCCACGGCACGATCCGCGTGGTGGAGCAAGTTTCTGGCTTCCTCATAAAATAAAATTCCGGCCGATGTCAGCGAAACACTTCGTTTGGTACGGATAAACAAGGCCCCGCCAAGCTCCTGTTCGAGCTGACGTATCTGCTGACTAAGAGCAGGCTGGGCGATTCCCACCCGATCGGCTGCCCGTCCGAAGTGCAGTTCTTCGGCCAAAGTGACGAAATATTTGAGCTGCCGCAGTTCCATAACGATCCTCCAATTCCCTTTTTTAATAATTAAAACTTATTACAGAAATATAAAACCGATATTTCGCTTATGAACGGATTGATATTACAATAGAATTCATCCAATGTCACACACATGGCGAAGGGAAAGGTGATCAAGATGACTCCAATGAAACGTACAGCGATCGTAACTGGCGGAAGCAGTGGAATCGGATTCTCGATTGCTCAAAGGCTCATACAAGAAGAAATCGGTGTCATGATCCTAGGGAGACACGAAGCTTCCCTGAGGGAAGCATGTAAGCGGCTGGGCGAAGGCGCTTCATGGGTACAAGCGGATGTACGCCGCCGTGAAGATGTACAGCGGGCCGTCGAGGAGGTAGTCCACCAAAACGGACGTTTAGATATAGTCATTAACAATGCGGGGCTTATGGGTGATGCCGTTTCTACCGGAGTGCCTCTTGAAGATTCCGAACGGTTCTGGGATGACATTATTGGCGTGAACTTGAAGGGGGCATTTTTGATGACGGCTGCCGCCGCGCCATACCTGGCAAGTCCGGGCGGCAGGATAGTCAATATCAGCTCGATCGGGGCGTTTACAGGTGGAAGCGGCCCCGGATCCCTGGCATACGCCGCCTCGAAATCCGGGCTTCATGGCCTTACGTACGCTGCAGCCCGAGAGCTGAGCGTCAAAGGGATAACGGTTAATGCCGTGGCTCCAGGCTTGATTACGGATACCGGTTTTGGCCACCGTGAAGATAAACTGCAGCAGCTGATCCCGAATATTCCCGCCGGGCGTCCGGGGACGCCGGACGAGGTAGCTGCCGCGGTCTTATACTTGATTTCGCCGGATGCATCTTATGTCACTGGAGAAATTCTGAACGTCAATGGCGGATGGCTTTTTGGGAGATGACGTCTTTTATGCCGGATATGGCCAACACATACGCACGCTAGCGCCTTAAACCAGGGCGCTTTTTTTAATATCAGAAAGTATAAACTCCAGAACCATGGCTTCCTGATATTGCAAGAAAAACTTCCTTTAGAGGCGGTCTGTCTTCTGTGAAGGTACGTCGAAAGACGTTTTTGTTATTTTGTGAAAAATCGGTAATTTCTGAATCAGGTCCACTTAATGGGAAAAGCTACCCATGATCAGGTTCCAGAAAGGAAAACTTTATCTGGGAAAATTACAGATTAAACGAATGCAGTCACAGCTGACCGGAGTGAACTTAGCCTGTATGTTTCCCCCGCATGTCATCCTCACTGGGTCTGCAAAAGCCTGATACATCAAGGGTTTATGCAGGATTCATAAAGTTTTGTCATCAGGGCTCCTGACAATATAGCGTTTTCATTTTATTGAGTGTCAGGTTGATGTCGGCTAGGATGGATATAGGACGAACGACGTATTGCAAAATACCGTTCGACAAAAGTTTACAAGGAGGTTATCCTCATGGCCCAATCCACATCTTCCTCCGCATCCGGTGCCGCCCGGGTCGGAGTTCAAAAATTCGGGCGCTTCCTGAGCGGCATGGTCATGCCGAACATCGGAGCGTTCATCGCGTGGGGCTTGATCACGGCACTGTTCATACCGACCGGCTGGATTCCGAACGAGTATCTCGCGAAGCTGGTCGACCCGATGATCAAGTACCTGCTCCCGCTGTTGATCGGATACACCGGCGGTACGATGGTGCACAAGCAGCGCGGCGGCGTGATCGGCGCCCTGGTCACGATGGGCGTCATTATCGGAACCGACATTCCGATGTTCCTCGGCGCGATGGCCGTCGGTCCAGGAGCTGCCTGGGTGCTCAAACAGTTTGACAGAGCTGTCGAAGGCAAAATCAAGTCCGGCTTTGAAATGCTCGTCAACAACTTCTCGCTCGGCATTATCGGCGGTGTGCTCGTCCTGATCGCTTATTCGATCGTGGGACGCATCATCGAAGCCGTCACGAACGTGCTTTCCTCCGGCGTCGAGTTTCTGGTTCATCACCACCTGATTCCGCTCGTCAACATTTTGATCGAACCGGCGAAGGTGCTGTTCCTGAACAACGCCATCAATCACGGGGTGTTGAGCCCGATCGCGATTGAACAAGCGCAGAGCGCAGGCAAATCCATCTTGTTCATGCTCGAATCGAACCCGGGTCCCGGACTCGGCATCCTGCTTGCTTACATGATCGTAGGCCGGGGATCCGCACGTCAATCTGCTCCGGGTGCGGCGATCATTCACTTTTTTGGCGGGATTCATGAAATTTACTTCCCGTACATTCTGATGAATCCACGCCTCATTCTGGCGGCAATGGCCGGCGGCGTCACAGGCACATTCACGTTCTCGCTGCTGAACGCGGGGCTTGTTGGCCCGCCATCTCCAGGCAGCATCATCGCTTACCTGGCCATGGCGCCGCGGGGAGAAATTTTTCCCGTACTGAGCGGGGTCATCACCGCTGCGATCGTATCTTTCGTCGTGGCTGCGCTTCTGCTGAAAACCAGCAAGAAGACGGAAGAAGACCAGGACGATCTTGAAGAAGCAACGAAACGTATGAAAGACATGAAAGCTGCAGGAACTCCGGCTGCTGCGGCGGCCGCTGCGGAAGAAGGGGCGAAAGAAGCAACGGCTCCTTCGGCGGCAAGCACTGCTGAAGGGCAGAAGAGCAAAGACGAGGTTCACAAAATCGTCTTCGCCTGCGACGCCGGCATGGGCTCCAGCGCCATGGGTGCTTCCATCCTTCGCAAGAAGATGAAAGCCGCCGGATCGCCGATCGAGGTCACGAACACGGCGATCAGCGACATTCCGTCCGACGCGGATATCGTTGTCACGCATAAAACGTTGACAGACCGTGCTCGCGGCGTAGCGCCGAAAGCAGAGCATATTTCTATCGACAACTTCCTGAAGAGTCCGGAATATGACGAGCTGGTCGAACGCTTGAAATAACTATAAAAACGCTTGAGGCGAATGGATGCGGGCATATGGGCCGGCATCCAAGCGCCTTTTGCGGCCGTTATGGAGGCTTAGGGGCATGGAATTGTCACACCGTGTAAGACAGATCTTGGATGTGCTGCTGCGCAGCCCTTCGGAGAGTACGGTTGCCGAAATCGCCAGCAGCATTCGGGTCAGCCCGCGGACGGTGCACAGGGAGCTGGACACGGTCGAGAGTTATCTGCATCGGCACGGGATTACGCTTCACCGGAAAGCTGGTTCCGGCCTCAGTGTAGAAGGTGACCCTTCTCAAATTGAACAAGTCCGCTCGGAGCTGCTCATGCCCGCCGAGATCGAATATTCGGCGGATGAGCGGCAGGTATACCTCCTTGCCCGGCTGCTTGGTTCGCGGGAACCGGTGAAGCTGTTTACGCTTGCCCACGAGATGAAGGTCACGGTACCGACTGTAGGAGCGGATCTGGACGATTTGACCGACTGGATTGGCAAACAAGGCTTGCTGCTGATCCGCCGGCGAGGCTATGGAGTGGAAATTACCGGCTCGGAACCCTTGATCCGCGAGGCGATTCGTACGCTCGTCCGCTTCCGGCTGGATGACTTGTCGCTTATCGGGTATTCGGAGCAGAATCCGCATCATCCTGTGGATGCCCGAATCGCCTCCATGGCGGGGGCGGACCGCATTTCGGCGATCGAAGAAACCTTATGGAAGTGGGAGGAACGGCATCAGGAAGAATCCTTCAGTGAGGAAGCCTATACCGATCTGCTGATCCGGCTGTCCATCGCGGCAGCCCGCATTCGCAAGGGCATCACAGTCACTGAAGCGGAAGCCGACCGCCTCATCAATCTGCGGCGGTTTGACCGGCCATCCGCTATGCCGGCTCAAGACCATAAAATGAAGTCTGCTGAACTTTTATGCGATGAGTTGAGTGAAGTTCTGAACATGGAATATTCGCTGCCTGAAGTGAGGTATACCGCAGAACTTCTTGAAAGAGCCCTGGCTCACTCGACAGGAATGCTTCCGGCGGACGATCTGGAGCTTGCCGGCACGGTCCGGTCACTCATCCGCAAAATGAGGGAACTGGATGCGAACGACTACACCGCTGACCGCTCCCTTCGGGACGGTTTGTTCATGCATCTGAAAGCGGCGATGGAACGAATCACAGCAGGGCAGCGGATCCGGAATCCGCTGCTGGATACGATCCGCAAGGACTATGCCGAGCTGTTCGGCCGGGTCCGGCAGGCAGCGGACGCCGTTTTTCCTTCCGCCCGCATCCCGGACGAGGAGATCGCTTTTCTGGTGATGCATTTTGGAGCCGCGCGGGAGCGTATCGGCCAGATCCCCCAGCATATGCGTGCGGTGATCGTATGCACGAGCGGAATCGGCTCTTCGAAAATGCTGGCAGTTCGGCTGCGCAAAGAATTTCCGCAGCTCCAAATCGTTGAACAAGCTTCATGGTATGAGGCTGCAAGGATACCGAGAACGGACTACGATTTAATCATCAGTACCGTCGATTTGCCGCTGCCGGAGGAACAATATTTGAAGCTGAGCCCGCTGCTTACCCCATCCGAAGCGGAGAAGCTCCGGGATTATATCCGGCACCGCGGCGTGAAGCCGCTGCCGGACGCGTTATCAGCGGATGCCGAGCCGCTGCCAGGATTGCTGGAGGATTTGGCACCGGAGCTGAGAAAGTGGCCTGCCGGAAGCAGGGAAGCCGCCGGCACAGCCGACATCGACGGCTTGCGTTCATTACACCAAACCCTCCAGCAAAGCATTGAGCTCTTGGAAGCTTTTCGCGTGCTGCCGCTGCGGATCGAAGGGCAGCCGAGCCTTGATCAATGGCTGCTTGCCGCCTGCACAGCGCCGATGCTCCGGGATGTGATCATCGACCCGGAAGCGGTCGCGGCTCTGCTGCTGCAGCGGGAACAGCACGGGACCCAGCTGATTCCCGGCACGGAGCTGGCGCTGTTTCATACGCGCAGCAATGCGGTGAAACGGCCGGCATTGATGCTCTTTGAACTGGATCAGCGGCTCAGGCTGGATGACTCAGGTGACGTTGAGCTGTCGCGCTTTTTGCTGATGCTGGCTCCGCGGCAGCTCGAGCGGGAAACCCTGGAGGTGCTGAGCGAAATCAGCGCAACACTGCTGGACACGGATATGATTGAAGCCCTTGCGGAGGGGGATGAAGGGCGCATCAGGGAACTATTGTCCGCCCATCTCCGTGCTTACTTAAAAAACAAATTGGAAAGAGAGTGATCACCATGAGTATTTTATCCGCAGATCAAATTCGAGTGAACGTTAAAGTATCCGACAAGTATGAGGCCATTCGCCTTGCCGGACAAATGCTGGTTGATGCCGGACATGTGGATCAGGAATATGTCGACAAGATGATTGAACGCGAAAACGCCTTGTCCACTTATATGGGCGCAGGCCTGGCCATTCCCCATGGGACCAACGAAGCCAAAGGAATGATCAAGTCGACCGGACTGGCCGTGCTGCAAATTCCGGATGGGGTCGATTTTGGCGGGGATGAGCCGGCGGTACTCGTCGTCGGGATTGCCGCCCAGAACGGTGAGCATATGGATATTCTGACCAGTGTCGCCATGGTTTGCTCGGATGAGGACAGCATGGAAGGCATCCGTACGGCGAAGACCGCCGAGGAAATTTTGAGCATCTTTGAAAGCGGGATGGAAGAATGAAGGCTCTACATTTCGGCGCAGGAAATATCGGAAGGGGATTTATCGGCTTGCTGCTGTCGCAGTCGGGTTACGAGGTCGTATTTTCCGATGTGAACGAGTCATTGGTGCAAACAATCCAGCAGCGCGGTTCTTACACGGTCACCATTGCCGACGAGAGCGGGAAGCAAATCCCGGTAGAGGGCGTTAACGCCATTGACGGCCGGGATCCCGCAGCGGTGGCGGAAGCAGTGGCTTCAGCCGACATGGTTACGACGGCAGTCGGTGTCAACATTCTGAAACATATCGCGCCGGGGATTGCAGCTGGTTTGAAGCTTCGGATGGAACGCGGAGCAGCTCCGCTGCATGTTATTGCCTGCGAGAACGCCATCGGCGCCAGCACCCAGTTGAGAGAACACGTCATGGGCCATTTGTCGCTCGAAGAGCAGCAAAAAGCGGCTTCTTTTGCAGCCTTCCCGGATTCTGCGGTAGACCGTATCGTGCCGCTGCAGCATCATGAGGATCCGCTAGCTGTCACGGTGGAGCCGTTCTACGAATGGGTGATCAATCGATCCCAAATGTTCTCCGGCTCCCAGGAAATCCAAGGCGTTCATTACGTTGACGACTTGATTCCGTATATTGAGCGCAAGCTTTTCACAGTAAATACCGGTCACTGCAGCGCGGCTTATGCCGGATACCGGAAAGGATATGCGACCATCCAGGAAGCGATGAAGGACGAGGAAGTCGCCGGGCTGGTTACCGGTGCGCTTCAGGAAACGGGAAGCATGCTCGTGCGCGCTTACGGCTTTGATCCTGCGGAGCATGAGAACTATATCCGTACGATCATGGACCGCTTCCGCAATCCGTATTTGAGCGACGAGGTTGTCCGGGTCGGCCGGTCGCCGATCCGTAAGCTGTCCCCGGATGACCGCTTGGTCCGGCCGGCGCTTCGTGCCTGGGAGCAGGGCGGTGGCTTCGAGCATTTGACCGAGGTCATGGCGCTGGCTCTTAAATTCGACTTCGCAGAAGATCCGGAGGCCGTGAAGCTGCAGAGCCTGATCGCGGATCAAGGCGCCCGCCAGGCTTTTGCCGAAGTAAGCGGTCTTGATCCAGACCATATGCTGACCGAGAAAGTGTTGAAGGCCTACAATCATCAATAATCGATCGAAAACTAGCATGTTCACGATAGACGAATTCCAACGTAAAATAAGGAGGTATGGCCCATGAGCCAACTGCTGACCGGCGTGCCCGCATCACCGGGCATCGCCATTGCCAAAGCGTACCGACTGGAAGCGGAGGAGTCCATCCCGCAGCAGAGAAAGGTCGATGATTCTGCGGCCGAGATACAGCGTCTTCGCAGCGCCGTGGATGAGGCCAAGGCTGATATCGACCGGATTCGGGAAACGACACTGGAGCGGCTTGGACCGCAGAAGGCCGAGATTTTCGAAGCTCACCTGTTTCTTTTGGACGACCCGGACCTGATCGACACGACGCTGGACCAGATTGAGAGCGACGGCGTCAACGCGGAATATGCCTTGTACGAAGTGGCTTCCAGCATCATCGAAGCGCTGCAGTCCATGGATAACGAGATGCTGCGGGAACGCGCGGCGGACGTTAAGGATATCACGGGACGGGTCATCAGCAAGCTGGAGGGACGGGAGCACAGCGCGCTGTCCGAGCTGAGCGACGAAACGATTCTGATTGCCAAAGATTTGACCCCGTCGGATACGGCCCAGTTAAATCTGGAATTCGTCCGGGGCTTCGTCACGGAGATCGGAAGCCGGACGTCGCATTCCGCCATCATGGCCCGCTCCCTGGAGCTGGCTGCCGTCGTCGGGACCGGTGCGGATGCTTCTGCGATTCGGACGGGTGATATGATCATTCTTGACGCTACGGCCGGGCAGGTCATCGTCAATCCGTCGGATGAGCAGCTCCGCGATTATTCCACTCGTAAGGCAGAATATGAAGAGTATAAGACCCGCATGCGCAGCTACGTGGACCGGCCGTCGGTCACCGGAGACGGCGTTCAGGTAGAGCTGGCCAGCAATATCGGCGGCATTGACGATCTGGAGAAGGTGCTGGCGAACGGGGCGGACGGCATAGGCTTGTTCCGTACCGAATTTCTGTATATGGGACGCAGCTCGTTTCCTTCCGAAGAAGAGCAGTATTCCGTATACAAGCATGTATTGGAGAAAATGAACGGCAAGCGCGTCGTCATCCGTACGCTGGATATCGGCGGCGATAAAGAGCTGCCTTACCTTCAGCTGCCGAAAGAGATGAATCCGTTTCTGGGCCAGCGTGCCATCCGTTTATGCCTGGACAAGGAGGATTTGTTCCGCACCCAGCTTCGGGCGCTGCTTCGGGCCAGCATGCACGGCAAGCTAGCCATTATGTTCCCGATGATCGCCGTCCTGGGCGAGCTTCGTGAGGCGAAGCGGATTCTGGCGGAAGAACGCGCCAAGCTCGAGCAGGAGGGCACGAAGGTGTCCGATACGCTTGAAGTCGGTATTATGATCGAAATTCCCGCTGCAGCGATCGCCGCCGATGTGTTGGCGAAGGAAGTGGACTTTTTCAGCATAGGCACGAACGACCTGATTCAGTACACGATGGCGGCGGACCGGATGAACGAATCGGTCGCTTATCTGTATCAGCCTCATCATCCGTCGATTCTCCGTCTGGTGCAGCTTGTGATCCAGGCAGCTAACCGCCACGGCAAATGGGCCGGCATGTGCGGTGAAATGGCCGGAGATTCAGCAGCGATTCCGCTTCTTCTCGGACTCGGACTGTACGAATTCAGCATGAGCGCCTCGTCCGTACTCCCGGCCAGAGAACTGATTTCCCGCTTGTCCAGAGAGGAATGGGCAGGCTTGGCCGAGCAGGCGATCGGCATGAGCACCCAGCAAGAGGTGCTTGATTTTGTCAACCAACAACTAAGGAGTGAAGCATAAGCTATGGTATCCCAAACTTTTACCGTCATCCACCCGCAAGGGTTTCATGCCCGACCTTCGAAACTGTTCGTAGAGAAGGCAAATACGTTTCCTTGTAAAGTTACGCTGTTCAAAGGCGAGAAAAAAGCCAACGGCAAAAGCTCCCTCGGGCTGTTGACCCTGGGCATCGCCGCTGGCGATGAAATCCGGCTGGAAGCCGACGGTGAGCAGGAAGAGCAGGCGCTGCAGGAGCTGGGCCAAATGCTCACCAAAATTTACGAAGAGTAGTCTGAAGCAGCAAAAACCATCCAGAGCCTCAGGGAGAAATCCCTGTTGGACTGGATGGTTTTATTGTAGGGGAGCAGCTGGTCACAACTTAAGCTGCATGTTGTATAAATGCGCATAGGTGCCGCCCAGTGCCAAAAGCTCTTCATGCGTTCCCTGTTCCTCAATCCCGTCATCGGTCAGCACGATGATCCGCTGTGCATTCCGGACCGTAGACAGCCGGTGGGCGATCACCAACGTCGTACGGTTGTCGGACAGCTTCTCCAGCGACGACTGTACTGCCTGCTCGCTGTCGTTGTCAAGGGAACTGGTGGCCTCGTCAAAGATGATCACGGGAGGATTTTTGAGAAACACGCGTGCAATGCTGAGCCGTTGCTTCTGACCGCCGGATAACTTGATTCCGCGCTGGCCGATGTCGGTATCATAGCCGTTCGGCAGCCCCATAATGAAATCATGGGCATGGGCCTTTTTCGCCGCCTCGATAACTTCCTCGCGGGTCGCCTCCACATTGCCGTAACGTATATTATCCATAACTGTGCCAGCAAATAAATAGATATCCTGCTGGACGATGCCAATGTTCCGCCGGAGGGACCGCAAAGTTAATCCGCGGATGTCTTTGCCATCCAGAAGAATGGTTCCTCCGCTGACTTCATAAAATCGGGGGATCAAGGAGCACAGCGTCGTTTTCCCGACGCCGGAAGGACCGACGATGGCTACGTATTCGCCGGCTTCGATGGTAAGAGACAGGTCGGTCAGCACTTCCCGGTGATCATCTTTATACTTGAAGGAGACCTGCCGGAATTCCACCTTGCCTTCGGCATGGCCGAGTTCTGCCGCACTTGGCGCGTCGCAGATATCCGGCTCTACCTCCAAAATCTCCATGAACCGGTCAAACCCCGTCATACCTTCCTGATACAGCCTTGCGAAATTCACCATCCGCTGAATGGGCTCGATCAGAATGCTAATGCATAAAAAGAAGGTCAGCAAGTCCGGAAGCTGCATCGACGAGTGGAGGATAGCGGCACCGCCGAAGACGATAACGGCGACGGTAATCAGCTGTGTAAAGCCGATCATTCCGCCGGAGAAAGTGGCTTCGCTCTTGTACCCGTCGCTCCGGCTCTGGAGAAAGCGGGCATTGGCCCGGGCGAATTTGCGGATCTCCACGTGCTCGTTCGTAAACGATTTGACCACACGGATACCGGCGAGGGAGTCTTCCACCTGCTCGTTGATGTCCCCGATCCGGTCCCGGCTGATTCGCAGGGCCGCATTCATTTTCCGGTTAAAATAAAACGCGTACGCAGCCATCACCGGCAAAAACAGAAAGACGATCACGGTCAGCTTAACGTCGATCGCGATCAAAATGATAAACGCACCGGTAAATTTCAAGAGCGAGATGAGCAGGTCCTCCGGTCCGTGATGGTACAGCTCGGCAAGGGATAAAATATCGTTTGTGGTCCGGGTCATCAGCTGGCCGGTTTTTTGTTCGTCGTAAAAACGGAACGAAAGCTTCTGCAGATGCTCGAACAGTTCGCTTCGCATGTCGCCTTCCATCATCGCGCCCATCATGTGGCCTTTGTAATCCACGAACACCTCGCAGGCAATATGGAGAATGACCAATGCGAGCATCCCTGCACCGACCTCATAGATTTGGGACAGCGAGTCAGAATGAGCACCGTCAAGCAGCTCGGAGGTAATGTAGCGGACGCCGAGCGGAAGAACAAGCGTTATCGCCGACAAAATAAAAGCGCATGCCATATCGGCGGCAAACAGTCCCTTGTAGGGTCTATAGTAGGAAATGAATTTTTTGATTCTGGAATTCAATTGGATTCCTCCCGTAGTGCAGGAGGGTTAAAGTATAGTCGCCCTCCCGTTTGTAGGTAAGACGGCGATTTTTTTCATAGAAAACACCCTTTCCATAAGAATTACTTTCATCATATCCGAACAGATTTCCATTTAGGAGTAAAATTTGCCTATATCTAAAAATTACTGCGGTGTGGGTACGTTTTATTAACGGCTCATGGGATTGATTCATGAAGGATGGGGCGGGTAATGAAATAAAACGCACTTTCTTATAAAAAGATGCGGGCTCCTGTGCAGGCAGTCCTCTTTGTGTTACGAAAGGAGCTGATTTATTATCCGCCATCATCTCATGGAGTTTGAGCAGCTTAAGACGGATGAACATCATTGGCATTGGGTGGTCAAGTTCCGGCACCACCGGCTTGTGGTCCATGAACCCGGCAAGGTTCTGCGGATCGCAAGCGACATCATCATTTCGCTGTGCTACATCGGCGGCAGCATGCTGTTTTTTCAGGAGTCGACGCAAACGGCGGGCGTGTGGCTGTTCGTCATGGGCAGCTGCCAAATGCTTGTCCGCAGCGTGCTGCGCATTCTGGGCAAAATCGATTGGAAACAGCGTTAAGTCATTACGCAAAAAAGAGGTCTGGCTGCCATGTGAATCCAGGTCCTTGTGCATGGATCCCGAAAAAGTGATCATTTCGATGCAAGTTAAAAAGCCGCATTGCTGCGGCTTTTTCTCTGTTCAGGGAAAGCATGGGCTGTGGAACATAAGGAAATTCATATCTAAACACTTCGGACGTTCTGAATGACAATGTTGCTGTGGGGCAGCGACGGAATATCGCTGAAGCTGTAGCTTAAATCCTGCTGTGGCACGTCATAGCTCATCCGGTTGGCCAGGAAGTCGAGGCTCTCCTTCATAATTTCCAGGGTTAGCCATTCGCCGGCGCACCGGTGCCCTGTATCATGATCGCCTCCGCCTTGAGGAATAAACCTGAAAGGGGATCCTCTCCAATGATGAAAACGGTCCGGCATAAACTTCTCCGGTTTGTCCCACAGGTCCGGATGGTGATTGGTGCCGTACAGGTCCAGCATGGTTAACGTCCCTTGCTCAAACCGATAGCCGTTCCAGACAAAGTCCTCTGCCACCCGTGCTGCCGTCACGGGGAAGAAAGGATAGAAGCGGCGGACCTCCTGGATAAAGTGGCCAAGCCGCACTTCATCTGATCCGGCCAGCTTTTCCCGCTCTTCAGGCTGCTGAATGACGGCCAGTGCGGTAAAGGCGATGTAGATGGAAACGGCGACGATCGGGCGAATAATGTTCAGCATTTCTACGGCGGCAGTTTTTAAGTCGAGCAGCTGGCCATTCAGATCCCGGTGAAAAGAGATGACGACAAGTGCCGAATGTTCCGGCGCTGTGAAACGGTTGGCGCGCACGTCCTCAATCAGGCCGCTGATCCAGGACTCCGCCTTGGTTCTGGCGTTCCGGCCTTTCATATAAGTGATTCCAATGGAGGCGGGAGATTCGAACAACGCGCCTAACCAGCCGGTTTTCTCCTGCACTTCTTCGGGTGCAAGCGGGACCCCTGCCCATTCACAGGCAACCCGGCATAACAATGTCTTGGCTTCCTCGTAAATCTCGACTTCTTTCCGCGTTTCAAAGTTTTTCGCTGCAATCTCCCAATATTTTCGGGTCAGCTCCCGTATACGCTGCATCGCGTCGTCGGTCATGAGTGACATAAACATCGCTTTCCGGTGGCGATGGGCTTCGCCGTCCAGCGTTTGAACTCCGTTTTCACCGAACAGCGTTTTAATCACGCGTTTGGGTGCCGCACCGAACCGGATAAATTTGTCCCCGTCATAAAACAGCCTGGCGGCTTCTTCCCCGCGCATGCAAATGGTCCGTTCGCCAAGCAAACGCGTCTCGAATACATCCGATTGAAATCCGAGGGTTCGGTTCGTGATGTACAAATAGCCTTCTTTAAGAAAAGCTAAACTATGATCCAAGCCTTCTTCTGCCGGCATCGGTCTGTTTTCTTCCAACATGAGTGCAACCTCCTTTTACTAATAAACCGCATCATATATACATACCCGAACTGTACTCGATTGATCGTACCCGGCATGGACATAAGAAGAATTTAGATAAACAAGGGTACGAATCAAAGTATTCCCATTCTCACCGAAGGATAAAAGGCAGCTGCAAACCAAGATGCTTTGGAGGAAGCGGTCAAGGACCCCCGAATGATCCGGAGTCCTGGGTCGTTCTGATGGAGTTTTTGGTCGGTTTTTTGCTGCTTCCTTGCGAGGAACTTGGATCATTGTTCCTATCGTACAATCGATACAACAGAGGAGGATTTATAGAGAACTTTGTCGAATTAAACCTAACTAGTAAATAACTTCCATGAATGCAGGAGTTCTTCTCGGGTTAGCGATTGGATGGTAGAGATAAGGGGGCAGGGGATTATATGGCTGGAAGGAAACTGATTATGGGTATCGACGGAGGGGGCTCCAATACCAGAGTGATCATCGCAAGTCCGGAAGGAAACATCGCTGCGTACATCGAGGATCAGAAAGCGGCATCGCAGCATCGGGATAACCAGGCTACGGATAATGTCAAGACGGCGATCCGCAAAGCCCTTTCCGTCGCGGGGTGTTCTCCTGGGGAAATTTGCGGCATGGCCGCAGGCATCGCCGGTTACGACCGGGATCAGGATTTAGAGTGGGTGAAGGAACTGACCCATTTACCGGAAATAGCATGCCCCAAATGGCACGTAAACGATGCGGTCGCCGCCCATTACGGTGCATTGATGGCAAAGCCAGGCGTCGTGGTGATTTCCGGTACAGGCTCAATTATTTTCGGTATCAATGAAGAAGGGCAATACATACGTAATTACGACTATCATCAGTATGCTGCAAGCGCAGCCAGGTTTCTGGCCTATGACGCCGTTTATGAAGCAATTGCCGGACATACGGACGAAACTGACGGGCGTCTGGTTCATGATATGCTCTCGCATTGGAATGCAGCCGATCTTGGGGAACTTGCACTCCTGGGCAGGAACGGTTTCCATGATGACCGCCGCGAAAGGGACCGGGTATTTGGAGCCTTTGCTCCTTATGTTACGGAGGCGGCAGCGGCAGGCAGTTCATTAGCCCAAGCGGTTTGCGACCGGTCCATTCACCAGATCGTGGTTGGCATCCGCTTGCTCGGACGGCATTTTCAGGCCGAAACGCTGCGGGTCGCGTGCATCGGGAGCGTGGCGAACAGCACTTATTTTCAGGGAAAGCTTAAGCGTATCTCTACAGATGATCCGGGAAGACCATTCCGTTTGGTGGATCCGCATTTTCCTCCCGCTGTAGGCTCGTTCTTGTATGCAATGGAGCAGCTGGGAATTCCGGTTACAGACAGCGTCCTCAGCAAGCTTGAGCGCACTTTAAGCGTAAATAATAGGGTCATCGTAGAACCATAAATACTCGTTCCCTATCGAGTTTACAATACTCTATTGATTTTTTGAGCGTTTTGATAATAATAGGATTCGGAAATCATCAAGGCAGCATAGGAAAGGAGACTTATCAGCATGAATGTGGAGAAGCGTACCATACGAACATGTGACGTGCTCCTCAGGGAATTTCATGTGAAGGAAGTGCCTGTCCTAGAGAGGAAAAAGCTGATTTTTACAGGAGTTAACGGTAAAGATGTATACAACATAACGGCTCCTTTTGAAGATGAAGGCGTGAAGGTACTGGCTGGCAGGGTAGAATCACGTGACAGCGAACAATCGCAGGTGATGTTTTTTGCCGAGCGGGACGGCGTATGGCATCCTTTGGACCGGGCTCCGATTCTAAAGCTTCAGGATCCGTTCGTGACAAGAATAGGGAACCGGCTCATTATAGGAGGCGTAGAGACCTTTCCGGATCCGCTGCGCAAGGACAGGCTCTCGTGGAGAACGGTGTTCTATAAAGGGGATCGTCTTGACCAGCTGGAAGCTTTTTTTACCGGACCGGACGGCATGAAGGATGTCCGAATGGTCGGCCTCCCGGAAGGGGACATCGGTATTTTTACCAGACCGCAGGGCGAAATCGGCGGGCTGGGTAAAATCGGCTTCTTTCGGATTCCGTCCCTGGACAGGCTTACGGTGGAGGCTATAGCCAACGCTCCTTTGCTTAAGGAGCAGTTCGCGGATGACGAATGGGGTGGGGTCAATGAGGCTCGAATACTGTCGAACGGATGGGTGGGCGTACTGGGCCACATCGCCCGTTTCGACGGGAAGGGCATGCGTCATTATTATCCTATGGTATTTGCGCGGGATCCGAATTCAGGACAGTACACCGACATGAAAGTAATCGCAGTTCGAGCCAGCTTCGCCCCGGGTCCCGCGAAACGGACTGACCTTGAGGACGTCGTGTTCAGCGGGGGAATCCTTCGCTTAGCCGATGGTACGGCAGCTCTTTATGCAGGGATCAGTGATGCGGAGGCGCATTATATTGTCATCCCCGATCCATATCTGGCGTATGAATGAGGAAATTTGAAAAAACTGGCGAAAGTATCCCATGTATTGGCTTTCATGGCGGATACTCATTCACTTCCGCGAGTATTCGCTATTGAAAGCCAGGGAAAAATTCGTTATTAGTATTAATAGCAGCCTATTTAGGTGAGTGCTAATAATCAGAAGCGGGAGGGGGTTATATTTATATGACCATTCTTTTCGATGATGCGGCACTTGATCCCGCCAAGGGGCAAAAGGTCATAGTGGACGGGCTTTAGCGTATAGCGGCTGAAGACCAGACAACTCCAAAACAGAAGTCGTTGATGAATGAATTTTTTACGCTCATGGTGCCATGATCGAGAAAAGGTTCGCCATGCGCCGGCTTCTTTTTTTATGACCGAAAACCGAACTGGAGGGTGATCAACCGATGAAAGCGTTGCTGTTGGCCGGGGGACTGGGCACACGTCTGCGGCCGTTAACCGAACAAATGCCGAAACCGATGGCGCCAGTAGGAAATCGTCCCTGGATCGAACACTTGGTAAGGCAGCTTAGAGATCAAGGGGTGAGGGAATTTGTCCTGGCGCTCAAGCATTACCCGAATCTGATTCGAAACCATTTGGGAGACGGCAAAAAATGGGGGGTCTCCATCGAGTATGTTATAGAGGACGAGACGCTGGGTACTGCCGGCGCCATTAAAAACGCGGAATCGCTGCTTGGCGACTGCTTCCTGGTGTTTAACGCCGATATCGTGCAGCATATGGATATTAAACCGCTTATTCAATATCATCAGGAACGGCAGGCGACCGTTACCATCGGGCTGACCGAGGTAGAGGATCCCAGTTCTTTTGGCGTTGTAGACATCTCGGAAACAGGCCGCATAGCCCGGTTTGTGGAAAAACCGAAATCGGGGGAAGCACCTTCGAAACTGATCAATGCCGGAATCTATATCATGAACAAAGAAGCCTTGAGCTACATACCGGCAGGCCGAGAGGTATCGATTGAAAGGGAAACCTTCCCTCTTCTCATCGAAGCAGGGGAAGGCGTGTATGGCTTCACGATGACCGGATATTGGCTCGATATGGGCACCCGGGAACGTTATCGGCAGGTTCATTGGGACCTTCTGGATCGCAAATTGAAGCTGCCTTTGCCGGGTAAAGAGAAGACTTCGGGAATCTGGACCGGGAACAGCTGCCGGATCGGCGACGGTGCCCTTTTGATCCCGCCGGTCGTGATCGGAAACCGCGTGCAAATCGGCGATAAAGCCATCATCGGACCGTATACGGTCATCGGGGACGACTGCCGGATTGCCAATAACACCCGGTTATCGGAGACGATTCTGTGGGACGGCTGTCACGTAAGGGAAGGAGCACAGCTGTACCAATGCGTATTCGGGTTCGGCTCGATAATCGGATCCCGGCATATCCTTTACGAAGCTTTTGCGCACCGCATCAAAGAGGAGGAGGAGATTACGGTATGAATCGGATCGCTTATATAGGCACTTATGTGCCTCAAAAATGCGGGATTGCCACCTATACGCATCACTTGCGGCAAAGCGTGAACGGGGCCAGAGGCTGGAAGGGCCAAGATGAGGTTTACGCCGTCAAGCCGGCGTTCAGTTTGTTGGGTGATACGGATCCGATGATCCATGAAGTCGAGAAGGAGGACCGCAAAGCATACCGAAAGCTTGCCGAGCGGTTGAACCGGAGCGACGTCTCCGTCGTTTCGCTTCAGCACGAATTCGGAATTTTCGGCGGGGAAGCCGGAGAATATGTGCTTGATTTGGTCGATCATCTCGATAAGCCGCTTGCTGTTACCTTCCATACCGTATTTGAACATCCGGAAGAGCCGTATTTAAGCATTCAAAAGCGGATTGCCCAGCGGAGCGATCTGATACTGGTTATGAACCGGCTGGCTGCCGGCTACCTCCACCGATCGATGGGTGTGCCGATGGATAAAATCCGCTGCGTGCCTCATGGAACACCGGAGCCTGCGGCCGGTGTGCGCGAACGGACGCGGCAATCCATGGGCTGGGACGGACGCAAGGTCATGATGTCGTTTGGCCTTCTCAGCCGGGGGAAAGGTTTTGAGCTGATCCTTCGTGCTCTTCCGGATGTCGTTCGAAAAGTTCCGAACGCTTTGTATGCCATCGTGGGGCAGACGCATCCTGAAGTGCGCAAATGGGAAGGCGAGGCATATCGGCAGGAGCTCGAATTACTTGCCCGTGAGCTGAGAGTGGATGGCCATGTCGTCATGATCGACAGGTTTGTGGAAGAGAACGAACTGGCCGGGTTGTTATCGGCCGCCGACTTGTACGTTACGCCTTATCCGGGCATGCAGCAAATTACAAGCGGAACGCTCGCTTATGCGGTCGGTTTGGGCCGGCCGGTTCTGACGACGCCGTATGCCTATGCCAAGGACTTGCTGGGGGATTATCCGGAGCTGCTGATTCCTTTTGATGATACACAGGGATGGTCGGAGCAAATGGGAGCTATTCTTTCCGAAGAGGAAACGGCGAAAAGATGGGAGCGGGAAATGGGGCGGATTGGAGCGGACATGCATTGGTCCAAGGTCGGTCAGCTCCATCTGGAGCTGTTCAACGGATTGGCCGCTTCCGTTCCGGAAATCATGAAAGCGAACTGAGGGAGGGGGACCCTTGAATAGTTACCGCATCTGTCCTAGACATTTGGAAAGGATGACTGATGATACAGGTTTGCTCGAGCATGCCTTGGGTTCGGTTCCCCGGAGACAGGAAGGATATACAACAGACGACAATGCCCGTGCCCTTTGGGCTTGTTCAGTTATTCAGCGCATGGAACCGGATGCCAGCGAGCGCTGGCTGAAGCTGGCAGACATCTACCTGGCTTTTCTGCTGTGGCTTCAAAAAGAGGACGGAACGTTCCATAACAATGTTGCTTATGACCGTTCTCCAGAACCGGAAACGGCATCGGATGACTGCCACGGCCGCGCCGTATGGGCTGCGGTGAATGCATGGGCAGAGCTGCCGGATGAGGGAAGCAGGTGGGCTGCCGAAACGATCCTGCTCCGGTCGGCCGCTGCCGCGCAGCAGCTGCAGTTCCCCCGGGGATGGGCGTATACGCTTGCGGCCTACTCCCGGCTGTGGACAGTGGAGGAATGCTATCCGCTCCGAATGACAAGGCCGGAGCTGCTCGAGAAGCTTCAGGCGTGGACGGTGATCGAGCGTCTAGAGGGAAATTTGATGGACCTCTACTCCACGTCGGCTGAACCGGGCTGGCACTGGTTCGAGCCGCAGATGACCTACGGAAACGGCGTACTTCCATGGGCACTCTATTCCTCCTATCAAGCAACGGGACGCGAAACCGTCCGGCGGGTGGCTAAGGAATCCCTGGATTTTCTGGCCGAACAAATGACGGCAAAGGAAGGATGGATCCGGCCGATCGGCAACCGGGGCTGGGCCGACCGCGGCCACCGCAGCCAGTGGGATCAACAGCCGCTCGAAGTGATGAAACTGGCTTTGGCCGCCATGGAGGCATATCGTGTGGAAGGCAGTCAGGAATATAAGGAGCTTATCCGGCGCTGCCGGGAGTGGTTCCACGGAGAAAATGACTGCCGCCGTCCGCTCGCCGATCCTTCAGACGGCAGCTGCTGCGACGGACTGACGCCGAACGGGCCGAACCGGAACAAGGGGGCGGAATCCACGATTTCTTTTTTGATGACAGAGTATATGTATGCCGAGTTGAATTCTGGTCAAATCGATTTTGAAAAGCGTGTCGAGGTGCTGGAAAATTTAAATCTATAGACATTTGATTGCAAATCCATAGTCTCCATCTGGAATGGAAATCCCAGGTTAACGAACAAGGTAATCATGCCGAAGAGAAGCAGGAATATGCGAATGTTTCATATGAAGCGTCAGCTGTGATATGTCACGGCTGACGCTTTTTTACGGTTGGTATTAGGAATTTAGCATTTCCCGATGACATATCTAATAAAGGAGCAGACTGAGCGGAGGTGACGGGGATGCCGACTTCAAGCGATAAGTGGAGAAGAAAAAAGCTAGCCCGATCAAAAAGAAGGAGACGGTTTTCGACTTTAAGAAGATCCGTAAAGTCACTTCGGTCAGCAGTTAGAGGGGGTAAAAAGAGCGGCAAACGAAAAATCCGGACCGTGCATCGAGTGATCACAAAAATCGGATTGCCAGGTCCAACCGGACCACCAGGACCGCCTGGCCCTTCCGGATTGACCGGACAGGCAGGAGTACCGGGTGCAGGCGGCCCTCACGGTGAACCAGGCCCGGCCGGAGCTGCGGGAATGACCGGAGCTTCGGGCGTCCAGGGTCCACAGGGCATTCAAGGCCCACCGGGACCAGCTGGAACTTCCGGTCCAACAGGTCCAACAGGTCCTTCGGGAGGCGGCATTGGCCCGACCGGCCCCTCCGGGCCGACGGGTGTGACCGGGCCGGCTGGGCTACCCGGCGTAACCGGCCCCATCGGTCCGCCTGGACCAACGGGACCGACCGGAGCGACGGGGCAATCAGGTCCGACGGGAGCAGCTGGGCTGCAAGGTCCAACGGGTCCGGCCGGCATTCAAGGAGATCCTGGTCCTACAGGTGTTGCCGGCCCCACAGGGGTTCAAGGCGTAACGGGGCCCCAAGGGAGCCTGGGACCTCAAGGTGGGCTTGGGCCGACGGGACCTGCAGGATCGACGGGTCCGACGGGCCCACCGGGGCCGACCGGATCTCAGGGGCCGACCGGGGAAGTGGGGCCGATTGGTCCATCAGGCCCTCCAGGGGATGTCGGGCCACAGGGGGCAGCCGGTCCCGCTGGAGCGACAGGACCGCAGGGAGTACAGGGCCCAATCGGACCTGCGGGAGCCCAAGGACCAGTTGGGCCGCCGGGGCCGATCGGTGTTCAGGGTCCGACCGGCCCGCCTGGCCCCGCAGGAGCGACTGGACCGGCTGGAATTGTCGGAGCCACGGGTGTTCAAGGCCCTGTGGGACCGGCCGGACCGACCGGTCCGACCGGCATCGGAGCGACGGGACCCACCGGTCCACAAGGGCTTCAAGGTCCGATGGGCGCGACAGGGCCAACGGGGCCTGAGGGAGGCCCGCCTGGCCCACCAGGACCAACGGGACCAACAGGCCCACCAGGACCTGCTGGCGGTCCAACGGGTCCAACGGGCCCTACAGGCGCCGCAGGAGCGACCGGACCTCAAGGTCCGGCGGGTGAACAGGGTCCCATAGGTGCAACGGGTCCCGCCGGACCTGCGGGAGCGACCGGACTGGTCGGTCCCCAGGGAATGGCTGGAGCAACTGGCCCGGCGGGACCGCCTGGTATTCAAGGACCGACGGGGATTCAAGGACCAACCGGACCCCAGGGCGAGCCCGGTCCAACGGGAACGGTAGGGTCGGCAGGTCCTGTTGGCCCTACAGGACCAACAGGCTCAGCCGGAGCCACCGGAGCCACCGGCCCAACGGGAGCACCTGGAGCGCAAGGGCTCCCCGGCCCCCAAGGACCCACGGGTGCAGCTGGGCCAGTTGGGCCGGCTGGCCCGACAGGCTCCGCAGGTCCGGTTGGTCCGATGGGCGAAGCAGGCGCGACAGGTCCGCAGGGTAGCGCCGGAGCGACGGGAGCTCAAGGACCTACGGGTATTGCCGGCCCGACCGGGACTCAGGGTGAGATCGGCCCTGCAGGTCCCCAGGGCGTAACAGGTCCACAAGGCAGCCTCGGTCCGACAGGACCGGCCGGTGTAACCGGTCCGGCCGGCGCTCAAGGCGCCGCAGGGCCAACGGGGCCGATGGGATTGCAGGGCCCAACCGGTCCCGCAGGAACTGCCGGCCCAACCGGACCAACGGGGCCGCAGGGCATCGCCGGTCCAACCGGTGAAACCGGCCTGCAAGGTCCTGTGGGGCCGACAGGCCCGACCGGTGAAAACGGCTTGCCTGGCCCTGCCGGATCAACGGGCCCTGCGGGCGATGCAGGGGCAACCGGACCGCAAGGTCCCGCCGGGGTCCCTGGCCCGACAGGGCCGGCGGGTTTGCAGGGGCCAACCGGCCCTCAAGGGCTTGAAGGCGACCCGGGCCCGACCGGTCCACAAGGAGATGCAGGCCCAACGGGTCCCGCTGGCCCTCAAGGGGCAGCAGGTCCGACGGGAACCGCCGGCCCGCAGGGGCCAACAGGGCCAGCAGGATCGCAGGGGATCACCGGCCCTACAGGGCCAATTGGACCTGCGGGTCCAGTTGGCCCTGTAGGTCCTGCCGGTCCCGCGGGAGCGACGGGGGCTGCCGGTCCGGCCGGGCCGGAAGGAGACATCGGCCCGACCGGCCCCACGGGCCCCATCGGTGTGACCGGCCCGCAAGGCCCGACGGGGGCTGCCGGTCCAGCCGGCGTAACGGGCCCTGCGGGTGCAGACGGTCCGCAAGGCCCGACCGGGGAGCAGGGTCCCACGGGTCCGACCGGACCCATTGGCGTGACCGGTCCGGTTGGACCGGAAGGAGACCCGGGTCCAACCGGCCCCACCGGCGTGCCAGGCCCGACCGGACCATTGGGGCCGGCTGGCGTAACGGGTCCGACCGGCCCGATCGGCGCTACGGGCGTCCCAGGCGATACGGGTCCGACCGGCCCGACCGGCCCCACGGGGTTTGGGGTTACCGGCCCGACCGGACCAGCCGGGAGCCAAGGCGACACCGGCCCAACCGGCCCGACGGGGCCGACGGGCCCTGCCGGCGGTCCCCCGGGACCAACCGGAGCTACGGGCGTGACCGGTCCGACGGGACCGCCAGGTCCGGCCGGTGGCCCAACGGGTCCAACCGGGCCAACGGGCCCTGCAGGAGAGGTCGGCCCGACGGGTCCGGCAGGAGAGACGGGACCGGCTGGGGCAACGGGTCCGACGGGACCGGCTGGTCCAACGGGAGCTACGGGCGTGACAGGGGCAATGGGGCCCCAAGGCCCCGCCGGCGTCACGGGCCCGACAGGGCCGCAGGGTCCGGCCGGACCCACAGGCGTGCAGGGTGCGACCGGCCCAGCCGGCGATACGGGCCCCACCGGCCCGGCCGGACCCCAAGGCATTGCCGGTCCTATCGGTCCCGACGGCTCGGATGGTCCGACGGGACCGACCGGACCGACAGGGCCTCCGGGAGACGCGGGAGCGATCGGGCCCGCCGGCCCTACCGGTCCAGCGGGCCTGCAAGGCCCCATTGGCCCGACCGGGCCCACGGGTGAACCCGGTCCGGCCGGTCCGGAGGGACCCGCAGGTCCGACAGGTGCCACTGGCCCCGTTGGCGGCGTAGGCCCCACCGGCCCGCAAGGCCCCGTCGGCCCGACGGGACCGACCGGGTTCCAGGGCGTTCAGGGCCCGACGGGAGAACAGGGCCCTACCGGTCCAATCGGCCCGATCGGCCCGACGGGAGCCTTCGGACCGCAGGGGATTCAAGGGCCGACCGGACCGACAGGAGAGCCCGGAGCCACGGGCATTCCGGGCGCCGCCGGTCCGCCGGGTCCGACAGGCCCGACTGGCCCGCAGGGGATTCAGGGACCTGCCGGACCCGCAGGAGCCCAAGGTGCCACCGGCCCGACCGGAGGACCGGGAGCCACCGGTCCGGCAGGTGCTCCGGGCCCGACCGGCCCCACAGGTCCGACTGGCGAAGCCGGGGCAATCGGACCGACCGGCCCGCAGGGTCCAGCCGGCGTTACCGGCCCGGCGGGACCGCAAGGGCCGCTTGGCCCCACAGGCCCGCAGGGAGCTACGGGGCCGACCGGGGTCGGTGCCACCGGTCCCGCGGGTCCGACAGGACCGCTTGGCCCTACGGGAGCCACAGGCCCTGCCGGCGTTACCGGCGCCACGGGTCCTGCCGGCATTCAGGGTCCGACCGGTCCGGCAGGAGCAGCCGGAGCGACCGGCGTGCAAGGTCCGACCGGTCCTGCAGGTCCGACGGGTCCAACGGGTGCGATCGGCCCGACGGGTGCGACGGGAGCAACGGGAGTCACAGGGCCAACCGGGCCCGTGGCTACGACGGCCACCAAAGCGATTCTATTCGGCGGGGCGAACACCGGATTTCAGCGCATATCCGGGTCTCCCGGAGCTGCATCCAATGTCATCCCTTATGTAGCTACGGGGAGCGGAAGCGTCGTCGGATTTTCCGGCTCCATCAATGTAAACAATTTGGCGGCTGGAAATTACTCGTTCCAGGTCTGCAGCAATGTACCGAACAACCTGGCCATTCCCGCTGCCGGTAATGTAGTTACGACGATCGTACTGACTACGAGCGCAACCTTAACCGGAACCGTCAAATTCACAACCCGTCCTACGGACGGAGAGGGTGTCCCTACGAATAACGTGTTCATCTCGAACAACAGTCCCTATGTGCTCGCCCCGGCAACCATTAGCTGGAACAGCAACATTCCTGGAAATCCAGTTGCCCGTAACGACGCCATATCTTTATATTCGGTTCCAAACGCGAGTCAAAGCGCGGTTTACTCCGTTTTTTTGAGCACAACCATATAAAGGAAAACTAAGCTACATTCGATGCCGTCCGTTTTGAAGCGGAGCCGGAGGAGGAGTGGATCTGCCATGCCAACTATCAGTTTGTGCCTGATCGTCAGGAATGAAGCGTCTGTACTTGCAAATTGCCTGGACTCCGTCCAAGGTGCCGTGGATGAAATCGTCATCGTCGACACCGGTTCTACGGATGACACCCAGGCTGTTGCGCGACGGTATACCGACCGTATCTTGGATTTTGCATGGGTTGACGATTTTTCCGCAGCCCGGAATTTTTCCTTCCGTCAGGCGACGGGGGACTATATTCTGTGGCTGGATGCGGACGATGTGCTGTTGGAGAAGGACCGGCTTATGCTGATTGGTTTGAAGGAAGGGCTTCCCGAAACCGTTGATGCCGTCTCGATGATTTACCACTACGCGTTCGATGAGTACGGTAACGTCACGCTCAGTCTGCGCCGAAACCGCCTGGTCAAACGGGAAAAGCATTTCTGCTGGCATGGACCGGTCCATGAATACCTTGCGGTGGACGGATCGATTGTCATGAGCGACATTATTGTGACGCACCGCAGAGTGCATCGCCAGTCCGATCGGAATCTGATGATTTTTGAAGCCAGGATGCGACGGGGAGAATCCTTCTCCCCGCGCGACCTGTATTATTACGGCAATGAGCTGATGGATCATGGACGATGGGAGCAGGCGGCCGGAATGTTTCAAAGATTTATTCAGACCGGACAAGGGTGGGTAGAGGATATCATTTCATCCCTGCTAAAACTTGCAGATATTTATGGACAGCTGAACCGGCCGGAAAAGCAGTTGTCCTTCCTATGGCAAACCTTTGATCATGGGGAACCGCGCGCCGAATGCTGCTGCAGGCTGGGGGCTTATTTTATGGAAAGGGGGCAGTGGCAGCAGGCGATCTTCTGGTACAGGCTCGTCGCAAAGCTGGAAAAACCTGAAGAGTGTTGGGGTTTTATACACGACGCTTACTGGACTTGGGTTCCGAACCTTCAGCTCTGCGTTTGTTATTACAGAATCGGGGATTATTCCAGAGCTTTCTATCATAACGAGTTGGCCGCCAAGTACCGTCCGCAGGACCCTCATATCCTTCATAACCGTAAATTGTTGGAAGGTGTGCTGCATGATGAAGCCCTTTGACGAAGAACATCGCAAACTGACCATCGTTCAGGTGGCACCGGATTATTATTCCGTGCCCCCACCGGCATACGGAGGCATCGAACGCATGGTGCATACGCTGACAGAACAGCTGGTCCGGCTAGGACACCGCGTCATCCTGTTTGCCCGGGAAGGCAGCGTGACTCGAGCAGAGCTGATTCCATACCATCATATACCCGGACATCCGGAGTCGATTCGTGATACCGTCATCCGGTTGCTGCCCGAAGGCGTCGACGTGATTCATGATCATACGCATACATCGGTGATCGGCCGGGAAAAACTGCCCGTCCCGACGCTGTGCACGCTGCACGCCACCGTGGATAACGGCGTCGAGCATCCGGTGTACGGCAGCCACAGCTCACGCAATCATGCAGGTGTGAATGAAGGGGAATTCGTATTTCATGGCATTGACCCGAATGAATATGAGTATGCTGCAGCCAAACAGCAATTTTTATTGTTTATGGGGGTAATCAGTCCCCATAAAGGCGTTCAGCACGCCCTTCGAATCGCGGAAGAGACCGGACAGCGCCTGATTCTTGCCGGACCGATATTCAGCAGCGAATATTTTCGGACTGACATTGAGCCGGTCCTTAAACGAAACCCGCATATCGAGTACGTCGGCGAAGTAGGAGGAGACAGAAAGAAGGAGCTGCTGAGGGACGCCAGCTGTATGCTGTTTCCGACTTGCTGCGAGGAGGCGTTTGGGCTCGTGATGATTGAAGCCCTAATCAGTGGAACCCCGGTTCTGGCATTGGACAACGGAGCCGTTCCGGAAGTGTTAAGCGGGTTTCCTGAACTGGTTTGCCGTACCGTGGATGAAATGAAAGATAAATTGCTCGCGGGTCAATTTCCTGGGGCAGAAGCGCTTCGGAACTATGTATTGGACCGGTTTTCCCATGAGAAAATGGCAAGACAGTATTTGGGCCTGTACTTCCGCCTCTCCGATTCCCATGTAATCCAGTATGCGGGGATCTCCCGCTGGAAAGAGCTGAAACGCGAGGATTTGGCGGTTCAAGCATGCGACGCAGTTATCGACAGTGAAAAGGTGTCACTCGGGGACCGTCTCCATGCCTGCAATGAAGCCGCCGAGATCTGGCGGCTGCGACGAAACGAAGAGCAGGAAAAACGTTATGTTTTCCGATCGTTCGAATTGGCCCCGCCGCGAGCCGAGTTCTGCTGCAGGCTTGGCTACCTGTATATGCTGCTGGAAGAATATGCCGTAGCTTCCTATTGGTATCGGTTGGCTACCCAAATCGAGCGGCCTGAAGACAGGAGCTTTTACATAGAATCGTGTTGGACGTGGCTTCCATATATTCAGTTGTGTGTATGCAGTTACCGTTTAGGCGATCCCGAAGGGGCCTATCGCTATAATGAGCAGGCACGCAAGTATGTGCCGGAAGACCAATTGGTCGAGCATAACAAAACTTTTCTGGAATCCCTGCTTCATATCTCTTCCGGTATTACGTCGTCGGTGGACCGATTCGAGAAGGAACTTACAGGGCCTAATGGCAGCTTGTTTCGTATGTCATTGCGTCTGCCGGGATTTATTGAGGAGACGATTCGTGACCAGGGTGCGTGGGAACCCGGCCTCGCCAAACTGCTTATCCGGTTTTTGCAACCAGGGAGGCTGTTTGTTGACGTTGGTGCCAATATCGGTTATCACACCCTGTTCATAGCGAGCAGCAGTGAGCAAATACAATGTATTGCTTATGAACCGAACCCGGAAATATTCAGTTCTTTAGACGAAAACGTGAAGTTGAGCGGCTTCATGAATATTAAGGCTATATGCCAAGCTATTGGCGATTCAGAAGGGGAAACGGAATTTTATATGCAAAGGGAAACCGCGTATAACCGTGGTCTTTCCGGAGCCAGCCTGGGACCCGGTGTGGATCCTGAGGAATTTGTTGCCTGCCGCATTCCGGTTATACCGTTGGATGAAGCGCTGTATCTCAATCCGATGGAAGTCGGAGTGTTGAAAATCGACACCCAGGGCTATGAATACGAGGTTTTGAGAGGTGCTCAGAACATCATTACCCGGTCCAAGCCGGTCATCGCCTTTGAATTTCATACTTACGGAACGCACCGGTTAGAAGATATTTTCCCGTTGTTGCCCGGGTACAGGTTCTATAAGCTGCAGGCGTGGACGGGGGAATGGCGACCTGCAACTGAATCCGATCCGCCGGGATTTGAGGGGGATTACATCTGTATCCCTGATGGCATGGAGCTGTAAATTCATTTGGTCAAACAAAGCCTGCACCAACAGGCTTTGTTTTTTTGCGTCCTTGTCCGTATAACCTTTTTTAAAGTTCTCGAAAGAAAAATATTGAAATCCAGGAAAAGGTCCATTACAATAAAAACAGCTCAACTACCATACTAGTTATACTAGTATTCCAATTTTCTTCTGACCTGCCTCACCATTTATATTCCGGTCTTTTGTTTTCAGGTCCAAAAAAAGCGATGCGGCACTGATGCATTGAGTTTTTTGAAGGTTATTTGTAAGCGCTTTAGGAAAGGGGAGGTCTTGTCAGCGTTCGACGGCCGCACACAGCAGGCAAATTGTAAGCGGTTTATCAGCTTGCCCGGACCGGGATGAAAGTTCATATGTGAAATGGTTGCTCGAGACATCAGATGGATTGGTACGAGAAATGTAAAAATAACAGCGACACGTTCTGCGCGGATTGGAGTGATCTGAAGAATGGAAACGAAGGCCGTTAGCCCCGCCTTGCCCCAGGAAAGAGCCGTCAAGAAGCAGAAGCAGCGTTCTGTGGGGAGGCTTTTACGCAAAGACTGGCAGTTGTATTCGCTCTTGGTATTACCGATCATTTATCTGCTCGTTTTCAAATACGGGCCGATGATCGGCAACGTCATCGCCTTTCGCCGTTTTGTTCCCGGGGGGAGCATTTATGGTGAGAAATGGGTGGGGCTTCACTACTTCCGGATGTTTATCCAGGATCCAACATTCTGGAAAGTATTTACAAACACGCTGATTCTCGGCGCGTTGACCCTGCTGTTCACGTTCCCGATTCCGATCATCTTTGCGTTACTGCTTAACGAAGTAAAGAACAAGAAATTCAAGAAATTCGTTCAAACCGCCTCTTACATGCCGCACTTTCTGTCGATCGTCATCGTGGCCGGCATGATCCTGCAGATGACTTCGGCGAGCGGCTCCATCAACGCGCTCATCCGTTTCTTCGGCGGTGACGGTATTAATTTCATGCAGCGGGCCGAGTGGTTCCGGGCGATCTACGTGACCTCCGAGGTGTGGCAGGGCATGGGCTGGGGAGCGATTCTGTATCTGGCCGCACTGACGACGATTGACGATTCCCTGTACGAAGCAGCGAGAATCGACGGCGCCAACCGCTGGAAACAGACGTTGCACGTGACGATCCCCGGCATCCTGCCGACCATCGTCACCCTGCTGATCCTGAACATGGGCAGCTTCCTGGCAATCGGTTTTGAAAAGATACTGCTGCTCTACAATCCCGTCATCTATGAAACATCCGACGTCATTTCTACATATTTGTTCCGGGTCGGTCTGCAATCCAGCAGCTTCAGCTACGCTACAGCCATCGGATTGTTCGAATCCATCATCGGACTCATTCTGGTGTTTTCAGTCAATGCGATTTCCAGAAAAGTAACGGAAAGAAGCCTATGGTAGGGAGGTGCCTCAAGTGAAAGATTCCGTTTCTTATAAAGTATTCAAAATTATCAACACGATCATTTTGCTGCTGATCGTCTTCATTACGGTATTTCCTTTCATTAACGTGCTTGCCCAGTCCTTCAGCAGCGAGGCTTATATCAATGCGGGGAAGGTCAACCTGATTCCGAGAGGCTTCAATATCGACACGTACCGGACGGTGGCCAAGGACGCGATGTTCTGGACGAACTACAAAAACACCGTCGTGTATACGGTGGTCGGGACGGCCATATCGATGTTCATGACAACGATCTTTGCCTACGCCTTGTCCAAGAAAAGGCTGATGGGGCGCAAATTTTTGACGATGTTCGCGGTGTTCACCATGTTCTTTAACGGCGGGCTGATCCCGAACTATGTGCTCATTAACAGCCTTGGCTTTGCCAATTCGATCTGGGCGATCGTCGTTCCGGGAGCCATCAGCATCTACAACATGCTGATCATGAAATCTTTCTTCGAGAATATGCCGGAGGAGCTGGAAGAAGCGGCTTCGATCGACGGTTTGAATACGTACGGGATTCTGTTCCGCATTATTCTTCCGCTCAGTAAGGCGATCATGGCCACCATGATGCTGTTCTATGCGGTGGGACATTGGAACTCCTGGTTTTCCGCTTTCCTGTACATGGACCAGAAGGAACTGTTCCCGGTCACCGTTTACTTGCGAAACCTCATTGCCGGGGCAACGGGCGGCGCCTCCGCGGGCGCGACGTCTGCGGATAACCTGACCCAAATCTCCGCGAACATTAAATCGGTTACGATGGTGTTGACCATTCTGCCGATTCTGCTGATTTACCCTTTTGTCCAGAAGTACTTTGTATCGGGTGTTATGCTGGGTTCCGTGAAAGGATAAATCCGGTCCGGATCGCCGCATTCATTTCATAGCTTTACAGTTCTTTGCAGTTCCGATATTCATTCATGGGGGGAGTAAACCAATGTTCAAGCGTTCTCGTAAAAAATGGGGAATGACGCTGATGGCCGCAGTGATGAGCCTGTCCGTGGCTGCCTGCAGCAACAATCTTGGCGGCAGCGGCGGAGAAGCCAAGGACCAGTCCAAAGGCGCGATGGAAAATTACGGTGTTAACGTTTCTTTCAAGGCAACCGAGCCGTTTAACCTGCCGATTCTTTTCAGCGACCAGCCGGCCTACCCTTACAAAAAGGATTGGATGCTGTTCCAGGAAATCACGAAAAGAACGGGCGTCACGCTTCAGCCAACGATCGTTCCGATGAGCGATTACAGCCAGAAGCGCTCGCTGCTGATCAGCTCGGGAGATGCTCCGCTGGTCATTCCGAAAACGTATCCCGGGGAAGAAGCTTCCTTTGTGTCATCCGGTGCGATTTTGCCGGTAAGCGATTACATTGATATGATGCCGAATTTTAAGGATAAAGTTGAAAAATGGGGCATGGAAAAGGAGCTGGACGGACTCCGGCAGGAGGACGGTAAATACTATGTGCTCCCTGGCCTGCATGAAGAGGTATGGCCGGATTATACGCTGCTCGTGCGGACCGACATTTTTGAGAAGAACAACATTCCGATTCCTGCGACCTGGGATGAGCTGTATACCGCTCTCAAGAAGCTGAAGGAAATTTATCCGGACTCGATTCCGTTCTCCGACCGGTTCCAGTTCAACAGTACGCTGAACATTGCGGCGACCGGATTCGGAACGAAGGCAGGCTGGGGCTTTGGCAACGGACTCACTTACAAAGCGGACAAGGACGAGTTCGTGTACACGTCCACGACGCCGGAATACAAAAATATGCTGACGTATTTTAACAAGCTTGTATCCGAAGGCCTGCTGGACAAAGAAAGCTTTACGCAAACGGACGATCAGGCGACTCAGAAGTTCGTATCCGGTAAATCGTTTGTGATCAACGGCAACTCCCAGACCGTCGTGCTGCATCGCACGGACATGAACAAATCGCTCGGAGAGGGCAAATTCTCCATCGCCAAAATTACGGTGCCAGGAGGACCTGCAGGTCAGCTGATGTCCGGCTCCCGTCTGGAGAACGGCGTGATGATTCTGGCCAAAGCCAAGGAAAACCCGAACTTTAAGGCGATCCTTCAGTTCATTGACTGGCTCTACTACAGTGACGAAGGCGAAGAGTTTGCCAAGTGGGGTGTTGAAGGGGTAACGTATACCAAAGAGAACGGCGTCCGGAACCTGGTCGACGATATCAACTATAACGGCCTGAACCCGAAAGGAACGAAGGACCTGCGTATCGATTACGGCTTCTCCGGAGGGGTGTTCGCCTACGGCGGTACAACGGAGCTGCTGCAATCGATGTTCAGCGACGAAGAGAAAAAGTTCCAGGAAGATATGAAAAAGACGAAAACCGTCGTACCGGCCGAGCCGCCGATCCCGTATTCCGTAGAAGACCGCGAGCAGGCGACGCTGCTGAGCACACCGCTGAAAGACTACTCGGATCAAAACACGCTCAAATTTATCCTCGGCGAGCGACCGTTGTCCCAGTTCGACGCATTCGTGACCGAGCTCAAGGGACAGGGTCTGGATAATTATGTTAAGCTTGCCAACAAGACGTATAAAGCATATAAAGAAAAGAAGTAAGTCATCACAAACGCGAACTTATCTGAAGTTTTACACGAATCGGGTTGCCGTTTCGCCAGCGAAATGGCAGCCTGTTTTCAGCTCGCCGGACGTTATGCCTTTTTTGCATGACATCCACGGCTAACATCCAATGCCTGCCAAGGTCCGAAGGAGTGAATGGTTTGCGTGTTACCGCTCAGGAGGTTGTAACGTATTTAACGGAACCCGCCGGGGCTTTGGAATCCCGGATCGACCGGATCATCGCCGGATCTCCCGAAGCGAAGGTCCACGGAATCGGGGTCGCCTTCATCGCTTCCCATGATGCTGTCCTTGAGGCCGCCCGGCTTGGGGTGAACCTGCTGGTTACGCACGAAGGGGCTTTTTACAGTCATCAGGAAGAGCAGGGCTTCGCTCCGGAGGATCCTGTTCATGCGGCCAAACGGAAGCTGATCGAATCGGATGATCTGATCATTTACCGGTTTCACGATCATCCGCACAGCTATCGGCCGGATATCATCACGGCGGGACTGATCGGAGCTTTGGGATGGGGCGATTACGAGCACCGGGATCTCGGAACGGCTTCCGTTGTGCGGCTGCCGCAGAGCCGTAGGTTATCCGACATCGCCGAGCATGTAAAACAGAAGCTGAATCTGCCCTACCTGCGTGCCGTCGGCGATCCCGAGGCGGTCTGCGGGCACATCGGTATTGCTGTCGGATACCGGGGAGGAGGACAGCACGCGATCCCGTTATTCGAGCAAGACCATCTGGATTTGATGATCATCGGCGAAGGGCCGGAATGGGAAACGCCCGAATATGTCCGGGATGCAGCCGCGCAGGGAAGAGCCAAAGCGCTGCTGATGCTGGGTCATGCAGCCAGTGAGGAACCGGGGATGAAGCTGATCAGCGAACGGCTTGCTGGCAGATTTCCCGGACTTCCGGTTCACTTTATTCCAACCGGTTCGATGATTAAAATCCTGTAAGTATCCGCAGTATTGTCCGACTAAATTATTTAAAAAAAGAATGTTTGGCAGTCATTTCAACCTTCGCGTGTTGTGAAATGAAAGCAAGGAGAAAGAGGTAACCGTAATGTCGACAGAGCAGAAAATCAAGGGTTCCACCAGGGCTTATTCCTATAACCTGCTGAGGGAAAGAATTCTTCATTTGGAGCTCGAACCCGGCACCAAAATTTCGGAGAAGGAAATCGCGGACGAGCTGAATGTCAGCAGAACGCCCGTCAGGGAAGCGTTCATGAAGCTGGCGGAAGAAGAACTGCTGGACATCATCCCGCAGAGCGGCACCATTGTGTCCCGCATTAACCTGAAGCATGTAGAGGAAGGCCGGTTTATCCGCGAGAAGTTGGAAAAAGAAATCGTGGCGCTGGCCTGCGACCAACTGGATAAAGACGCCCGGTTCAGGATTGAAGCGAACATTGCTATGCAGGATGTTTGTGCCGGGCAGAACAATTTCTACAGGCTGTTTGAGCTGGATGAGGAGTACCATCAGATCCTGTTCGACGCCACCGGCAAACAGCGGACGTGGAAAATGCTGCAGCAGCTGAACATTCATTTTAACAGGCTGCGGCTGCTCCGGCTCTCCAAAGACTCCAACTGGGAAAATATCATTCGTCAGCATAAAGAAATTTACCAGCTGATCATACAGCAGGATAAAGAACATGCGATGAAGGTGATGGAGCAGCATCTGCGCCTAGTCGTCGTGGAGCAGGATTTTTTAAAAGAGAAATATCCGCATTATTTTATATAAAAAACATCGGGAGGGACGAGAAGCTCATGGCGCTAGAGGCAAGGCTTCCATACTCGTCAGCGGATCAGGGCTGGCTCAGCTATACGAAAAATGAATCACTCGGCGGGATGAGGGAATTGACCCAAATCGCGGTACATGGCAATTCGGATGTGATCGATTCCGCGCTCGCCGAACTCACGCACGGCATTCATGAAATGACAGGCACCCTACCTGCCATCGTGTCAGACCCGGATCGGCAGGCGTCGAACTTAATCCGGCTTGCTTTGCTCGAGGAGATCGGCGTACAGGAAGAATGGATGAATGCAGCACGGATCAAGGATCTGGGGGAAGAAGGGTATGCCATCCGGCGTCATCCCGAGAACGGCGGCGGCTCGCTGTATGTGATGGCGAATACGGACAGGGGCCTCTTGTACGGCACATTTCATCTGCTGCGGATTCTGCGGACCGGACAGGAATTGGACGGACTGGATGTGACGGACAGACCGCGGAATCCGCTGCGCATGATGAACCATTGGGACAATATGGACGGTTCCATTGAGCGGGGGTATGCCGGCCGGTCGATCTATTTTCAAGATAACCGGTTTGTAGAGGATGACGCCCGTATTCGGGACCATGCCAGGCTGATGGCATCCATCGGCATCAACGGCATCGCGATAAACAACGTCAATGTCCATCGGACGGAAACGCAGCTGATTACACGGCATTTTCTGCCGGACGTGGCGCATGTGGCAGGGATCTTCCGCCGTTACGGCATCCGATTGTTTCTCAGCGTCAATTATGCAAGCCCAATGGAACTTGGCGGACTGGACACGGCCGATCCGCTGGATTCCCGGGTGGGCGATTGGTGGAAGGAAAAAGCAAAGGAAATATACGAATATATTCCTGATTTCGGCGGATTTGTCGTAAAGGCGGACTCGGAGCATCGTCCGGGCCCGTTTACATATGACCGTACGCATGCGGACGGTTCGAACATGCTGGCGGAAGCGCTGGAGCCGTTCGGCGGGCTCGTCATTTGGAGATGCTTTGTGTACAACTGCCTTCAGGATTGGAGAGACCGGTCAACGGACCGGGCCCGCGCGGCCTACGACCATTTTAAGCCGCTCGATGGGCAGTTCAAACCTAACGTCACTCTCCAAATCAAAAACGGTCCAATGGATTTTCAGGTCCGTGAAGCGGTATCCCCGCTCCTTGGAGCCATGCCCGGCACGAATCAGATGTTGGAGTTTCAAATCACGCAGGAGTATACGGGACAGCAGAAGCATCTGTGCTATCTCGTTCCCCAGTGGAAAGAAATTTTGGACTTTGATACGTTCGCCCAAGGTCCGGGCACCGAAGTCAAGAAAGTGGTCTCCGGGGGGATCTATCCTTATCGAGACTGCGGGATCACCGCTGTCATCAACGTGGGAGACGACCACAATTGGACTGGGCATACACTGGCACAGGCTAATCTTTACGGCTACGGACGTCTCGCCTGGAATCCGGATCTGAACGAAGAGGATATCACGGGCGAATGGATATCTTTGACTTTTGGCGATGATTCCTTGGTGTTCGAGGAAGTGAAGCGCATGCTTGCAGACTCCTGGCATGTTTACGAGAGCTACACTTCACCGCTTGGCGTCGGCTGGATGGTCAACCCGGGGCATCACTATGGACCCAATGTCGACGGGTACGAGTATTCGGTGTGGGGAACGTATCATTTTGCCGATTGTCACGGCATTGGCGTAAACCGGACGGTCAAGGACGGAACCGGCTATGTCTCCCAATATTTCCCCGAAAATGCACAAAGGTATGAATCGCTGGAATCGTGCCCGGATGAGCTGCTGCTGTTCTTCCATCATGTTCCGTACAGCCATGTGCTTCATTCCGGCAAGACGGTGATCCAGCATATTTATGACTCCCATTTCGACGGTGTGGAGGGTGTGGAGCAGCTGATTGGGCGTTGGAGCAAGCTGGAAGGTCATATCGATGAACGGCGCTACCGGAATGTCTGGGAGCGGCTGCATATTCAATTGGACCATGCCAAAGAATGGCGGGATGTCATCAATACGTACTTTTACCGGAAATCCGGTATCCCGGATGCAGCCGGCCGAACCATCTATTAGTCATTCAACTATCATATCTCTTACGAGGAGAGCAGGAGGTAGGCTCATGGCAGAACTGACAATGGAAGCGGGAACGCGCAGCAGGAAGATGAGCTCGTTCAATACGGGCTGGTTGTTCGCCCTGGGAAATTACGCAGGCGCCCAACAGCCGGATTTTAAAGACCAGGAGTGGCGGAAGCTGCAGGTTCCGCATGACTGGAGCATCGAACAGCAGGTGGATCCCGCCATGGCATTCGGCGGCATGCAGGCTTACCTGCCGCGATGGAACGTGGGATGGTACAGAAAGCACTTCCATATCAAGCCGTCATCCAACAAGGAGCGCGTCTATATTCAGTTTGATGGGGTTCATCATAACAGCGAAGTATGGATCAACGGTCATTTCGCCGGAAAACGGCCATACGGGTATGTCAGCTTCCAGTACGATCTGACGCCTTACATCAAGTGGGATCAAGACAATGTGATCGCGGTCAAGGTGGACAATACGCCGATGCCTTCCGACCGGTGGTATTCGGGCTCGGGTATTTACCGTAACGTATGGATGATTCGGACGGATGAGCTGCATGTTGCAGCGTGGGGAACTTTCATAACAACACCCGAGATCCACCCGGATCAAGCCACAGTCCAGGCGCAAATCCGGGTAAACCATCATGGCGAAGGGCCTGCGGAATGTACGGTGATTACCGAATTCGTGGACAGCCGGGGTGTGGTCTTGGGGAAATGTGAGTCTCCTGTGACTGTATCTGCTCCAGAAGAAGTTACGGTCGATCAGGAAACCGTGATCCCCTCTCCGCATTTGTGGTCGCCGGAACAGCCGGACATGTATTATGCCCGAACGACGATTGTTCGGGACGGAGCTGAAACCGATGAATATATTACGCCGTTCGGCATCCGGGAAGTCGTGCTGGACACGAACAGGGGACTCCTTCTTAACGGAGTGCCGCTGAAGCTGAAAGGCGTGTGTATCCACCATGATCTGGGCTGCCTGGGCGCGGCCTACCATGACCAGGCCATGAAGCGCAGGCTGGAGAGGCTGAAGGAAATGGGCTGCAACGCAATCCGCTTCGCCCATAACCCGATGGCCCCGGAGCTGCTTGATCTATGCGACCGCATGGGCTTTCTAGTCATTGATGAAGCGTTCGACAAGTGGAAATCGCTGTATTATGAGCACCTGTATGATGATTGGTGGGAGAAGGATCTGGAAGCGATGCTGATCCGGGACCGGAACCATCCGAGCATTTTCCTGTGGAGCGTCGGCAATGAGGTCGAAAACCAGGGACAGCCATCCATGCTGGTGATGCTGAAGCAGCTTACCGACTACTGCCGCAAGCTGGATCCAACACGCCCTGTCACCTGCGCGCTCGAACCGCATAACGTGCCGATCAGCCTGCGCGAAGGCCCGATTGAAGACAAGGTCCTGCATACGAAAAAGATGGCGGATCTGGTCGATATTCTAGGGCTTAATTATCAGGAGCAATGGTATGAGCATTACCGGGAAGCGATGCCGGATACGCTGATCGTCGGCACCGAGACGTTCCCCTACTACCGCGGGGAAGGCAACCGCGTGAAGGGCTACCTTCCGGTCAATCCTTGGTTTGATGTCGAGAAGTATGACTATGTTATCGGGCAATTCGTCTGGGCAGGGATTGATTATCTGGGAGAGGCTTCATACCCGTACAAAGGCTGGGCATCTGGACTGATCGATACCTGCGGCTTCCGCAAACCGATTTCTTATTTGCAGCAAAGCTTCTGGTCGGAAGAGCCGATGGTTTATACCACCGTGTTCGATCCGGCACAAGAGGATGCGGGCGCGCAATGGACGCTGCATTGGAAATCGCCGGGGCTCGCGAGCCACTGGACCTTTCCCGAGCAGGCGGGCAGATTGATAAGGCTTGTTACGTTCACCAATTGCGAGAGCGTGGAGCTGTTCATCAACAACGAATCGTATGGCGTGCGGAAACTGACGGATTACCCGAACCGCCTCATGGAATGGCATGTGCCATACCATGCCGGCACCATTCGTGCGGTCGGCCGTAACGGCGATGCGATAGTATCCGAGTATGAGATGAAAACGGCAGGAGCGCCGCATCGGATCGTACTGGACTCCGACCGCTCCCTGCTGAGGGCGGACGCCCGTGATATCGCGCATATCGAAGTCAGCGTCGTGGATGATCAGGGGATCGTCGTCCCGAATTCGGACTTCGAGTTAAGCTTCGACATTCAAGGTAAAGGCGAGATCATTGGCGCTGATAATGGCGATTTGCGCGACCACGAGCCTTATAAGAGCAGCCGCAGGAAAACCCGCGGAGGCCGTTGCCTCCTGGTCGTTCAGTCGGGACTGGAGGCCGGCGAAGTGGTGATCCGCGCAGCTGGGAACGGTTTGGCAGCGGGTGAACTGCGGATTAAGGTGGAAGAATGAAATGAATGCAGGTCTTATGATGAACTTGTTTGCAATATATCGAATCTTTCAATGTACTCGTTGTTAAAGCCTGCACCGCAGGCTTTTTTTCTGTTCACGGAATGTTCCCTGTGTCTTCGAAGGGTCAATTCGATCGCCGCCACCATTCTAGATAAAGATTAGGTGCTGCATTCCATACTTCGATGAACACCGAATAAAAAGGAAGTTATAATGCAAACAACGAGACTACAAGACAACATCGACAGGAGGAGCGAAAAATGGACTGGACGGAACAAAAAATTAAAACTGCAGATTTCAAAGAGCTTCATACGCATACCTTTCTTTTGCCCAACGCTTGGGATGCGGCAAGCGCCAAGGTCTTCGAGCAGTGCGGATTCAAAGCCGTAGGCACGACCAGCGCAGGCATTGCCGCCGCCCATGGTTACACGGATCGGAGCATGCCGTTTGACACGATGTTAGCCGCGGTCCGGGAGATCGTTCAGGCCGTGAGCATCCCGGTTACCGTAGATATGGAAGACGGGTATGGATCGACGCCGGAAGAAGTCGCGAATTCGGTTAGACAAGTGATCGAATCAGGCGCAGTAGGGATCAACCTGGAAGACAGCAAGATGAATCCCCGAGACGGGCTGTATGATATCTCTGAGCAACAGAAGAAAATAGCCGCCATCCGACAGTCCATAAACCGCTTGGGCATCCCGGTGTTTATGAACGCCCGGACGGATCCTTACTGGATTCGAAAGGGAACGCCGGCGGACATGCTGGAGGAAACGCTTAAACGAACTAAGGCATATAGGGAAGCGGGGGCCGACGGCGTCTTTGTGCCCGGTGTTACAGATATTGCTGCGATCCGCATCCTTCGGAAAGAAATCGGTGGTCCGGTCAACCTGCTGGCCGGCGCCGGCATGCCGTCCCTTCAAGAGCTGCAGTCGCTGGGGATTGAACGGATCAGCACCGGCTCCGGCCCTTTCCGCGCCGTGATATCGATGCTCCACCGGATCGGCGGCGAAATGCTGGAGCACCGCTCGTTTGAGCGAATGACATCGAATGTCCTCACGTATGATGATTTATTGCAGATCTAACGATGACGGGCATGTTCCTTAAAATACTCCGCTGCAAACTGCTGAAGATATTGAACGCTATAGCGGATTTCACCGGGTTCTAGATGACCGTAGCCAAGCAGCAGCTTGTCGGTGTGCCTTCCTTTCCGGATGCAGTGATGCTCCACGGGGACCGTGCGTATCCCGCTCCGGCGTGCATGCTCCCGAAACGAATCATCGAAGGCCATGCCGGAAAACTCAACGGCCAAATGCAGCCCTGCCGCATCGCCCCATGGACGCCATTGCTCTCCAAAACAGTCCCCCAGCGCATCGAGGAGAGCCTGGCGCCGTTCTCTGTACAGCTTCTTCATCCTTGCGATATGCCTGTCGAATTTGCGGGTACGCAAAAACTCGGCCAGCGCCGCTTGCTCAAATGGCGGATTCTGCACATCTGTATAGGTGCGCAGCCTTCTCCAGCGGCTTTGCAGCTCGCGGGGAACAAGAACATACCCGATCCGGAGCGCAGGAAACAGAACTTTGCTGAACGTACCGATATAAATGACCCGGTCCGGGGCCATCGCATACAGAGGCGCAGCCGGTTCCCCGTAATATCTGTATTCGCTGTCATAGTCGTCCTCAATGACGTAGCTTCCGTAGCGGCGCGCAAAGCGAATCAGCTCGGCTCGCCTGGCTGCAGGCAAAATACCCCCAAGAGGAAATTGATGGGACGGTGTAACGTATATCGGCCCGCGGTGATCCAGGGATAAGGCATCGGTCTGAATCCCATGGGCATCTACGGGAACCGGCGTCACCGTATATCCTTTTTGAATAAAAGTCTGGATCATCTCAGTATTACAGGGATCCTCGGCCAACATTTCCGGATGGTCCGTATGGAGCAGGTCGGCAACCAAGTGAAGCGCCTGCGTGGCGCCTGCGGTAATATAAATATCACCGGCGTCAACGGTCAGTCCTTTGCTGCGCAATAGCCAGGCGGCAATCTCTTCGCGAAGCTGTACCAGGCCTTGAGGGCCGCCATATCCCAGAAGCTCCACCGGCATTTCGCCCAAGGCCTTCTGAAATACCCGCTGCCAAGCGTAACGCGGAAACTGGCGCAGATCCGGCTGGCCTGTTTTGAAGTCCGCCCGAAAGGAAGGAACAGGGATCGTTTCTTGATGCTGCTGGACTGCGCTCTGCTTCGCTTGATCCAGAATTAACCCTCCAACAACCCGGGTAGGCGCCCCCTGCCGGCTTTCCGCGTACCCTTCGGCGATCAGCATGTCATACGCTTCATTCACGGTATTCCGTGACACGGCCAGCGTCTGGGCCAATTCACGGGTCGAAGGGAGGGGCGAGCCTTCCTTCAGAATCCCGTTTATCATTTGATCCCTCAACCTCTGATAAATCTGACGTTTTAATGAAATGTCCAAGCTCCGGTCCAACTCGATTCCCCACATGGCATCCTCCAACTGGTTGGTATCATTTCGGGATGAACTGGTCCTTTTCCGTACCAGTTTGTTCCACTATGATTGTAACAGCCTTTTGGTAACGAAACTACTGAACCGGGGATGATGCTGAAAATGGAACGAATCAAAGGATATGTGTATCTGCTATGCGCATTTGGGCTTGCCGGCACCTCTGTCGTGGCGGCTTCGTTTGTAAACGGTAAGCTTGGGACGTTTACGATTACTTCCATGGGCCTTTTGTTCTCGCTGGTTTGCTTGCTGCCGTTCTGTATGGGGCAGCTGCTGAGAACGATCCGGGCCCTGTCTGCCAGGCAGTGGCTGCTGCTGTTCTGCCAGGCGATGTTCGGTGTCCTGCTGTTCCGCATGTTTTTGCTTTACGGTCTCACCCGTACAAGCTCGGTGGAGGCCGGTATATTAACCGGCGCCACCCCCGCGATTACTGTGTTGTTGGCCGTACTGATCCTGCGCGAAAAGATGAAAGCCGCCCATTTTTTAGGCGTCGCCGGCACGGTTTGCGGCATATTGCTGATCCAGGGTGTGTTTATGCCGGAAAGCCGTTTCAGCAATGAACATATGGTTGGAAACATTCTGGTTCTGGGTGCCGCCGGCTGCGAGTCGCTGTTCAACGTTCTGTCCCGCGCAGCAGCAGTCCAAAGCAGCGGGAAACACGAAGCTATACATCCTGTCGTGCAGACGACGCTCGTCTCCGCGATGGCATGGCTGATCAGCCTGGTCCCCTGTTTGGCGGAGCAGCCTTTAGCGGCTCTCTCCGGAATGGGATGGCAAGGGTGGCTGGCTCTTGTCTGGTATGGTCCTGTGGTGACCGCCCTGGCGTTTATTTGCTGGTATGCCGGCATCCGGCGCTGCAGAGCTTCGACCGCGGCCGCCTTTTCGGGCATGATGCCGTTCACTTCCCTGACAATATCCGTGTGGCTGCTGCACGAACAGGCCGGGTGGCCGCAGTGGGCAGGGGGCTTGCTTGTCATTGCCGGCATGGTTCTGATTGGCATGGATTGGGAATCCAAGCTTGTAAGGCAGACCCAGATGACTGCAGGTTTACCTAAAAAAAGCGGGACATAAATTCATCAATGGCCGTCGTGTCTTCATAACTGCCGATAATGACGAACAGCAGGAATGGAACGGCGATGACCGCGATCAGCAGGCCTTTGCCGAAATAGAGGAGAAATCTGGTCAGCATATTCATTTTCGATCACTCCTTCAAATTTTTGAATGTGCAGGGATGAAAAAAGACCCTGATCAGAATCGCTTCTGATAAGAGTCGGAGCCGCTGCGGCCCGTAGATCCGCAAGGTTCTGGTTCATTCTTCTGGTTCAGTATATGACTGAAAATAGGGAGAAAGAACAGCAGCTCCGCCGCCGGAATCCTGCACGTGGCATATGAAAAGATTATTGACAGTTTAAAACCCGGATGATATGTTTACCGGCAAAACCGAAGAAAATCAGGAGGCTGAAGCATTCATGTCCTTTGATCCTCTGTATCATCCGTATCCTTCTTACCGGCTGCCGGTTTACGCGAATAAAGGCATGGTGGCCACTTCGCAGGCGCTCGCCTCAGCGGCAGGCTTGGACATTCTGAAGCGCGGGGGCAACGCCGTCGATGCGGCGATCGCTACGGCTGCGGCGTTGACGGTAGTGGAGCCGTGCTCGAATGGAATCGGCGGTGACGCCTTTGCCCTCGTTTGGATGAAAGGCCAGCTGCACGGGCTGAACAGCAGCGGTCCGGCGCCGGCCTCGATCTCGATCGAGGCGGTGAAAGCGCTGGGGCATCACGAGATGCCGCGCTACGGCGCGATTCCGGTGACCGTGCCGGGCACGCCGGCGGCCTGGGCGGAGCTATCGCACACCTTCGGCCGGCTGCCGCTGGCCGAGTCGCTGGAGCCGGCCATCCGCTACGCGGAGGATGGCTACCCGGTATCGCCAACGGCCGCAGCCAACTGGCACGCCGCCTTCCGGCGCTACAGCACGCTCGAAGGCGAGGAATTTGCGCCATGGCTGAGCGTGTTTGCACCGGGGGGCAGGCCGCCGGCGGCCGGCGAGATGTGGCGCTCGCCCGACCATGCGCGGACGCTCCGCCTGATCGGCTCGACGGAAGCGGAAGCGTTCTACCGCGGGGAGCTGGCCGAGCGGATCGCCGGATTTATATCGCAATCCGGCGGCTTTTTGAGCGAAGAAGATCTGGCTGCCTTCAAGCCGGAGTGGGTGAAGCCGATGTCGGTACCGTACCGCGGCTATGACATTTGGGAGATCCCTCCGAACGGGCAAGGCTTGATCGCCTTGATTGCGCTCAATATTTTAAAGGGATTTCCGGCGGCATCCCAGGAATCGGCCGAATCATATCACCGTCAGATCGAGGCGATGAAGCTGGCGTTTGCAGACGGTGCCCGTTACATAACGGATGCTGCGCATATGTCCGTCGATCCGCATGAATTATTGACGGAAGAATACGGGGAGCTGCGAAGAGGGCTGATCGGCGGTGAAGCGATGGTTCCGGCGGCAGGCGAGCCGCGCGCAAGCGGAACGGTGTACTTGGCGGCGGCGGATGGAGAAGGCAACATGGTTTCTTTTATTCAGAGCAACTATACCGGCTTCGGATCAGGGATCGTCGTTCCCGGTACGGGGATCGCCCTGCAAAACCGCGGGCTGGAATTTTCGCTGGAGGAGGATCATGCCAACCGCCTGGTGTCGGGAAAACGGACGTACCACACGATCATCCCGGGTTTTATCACCAAAGGAGAACAGCCGGTGGGGCCTTTTGGCGTGATGGGCGGGTATATGCAGCCGCAGGGACATGTTCAGGTGGCGATGAACCTGATTGATTACGGCCTTCATCCACAGGCAGCTCTCGATGCCCCTAGATGGCAGTGGGTAAAGGGCAAGACGGTGACGGTCGAGCCTCACTTTCCGATGCATATGGTCAGACGTCTCCAGCGTATGGGACATGACGTTCAGGTTGCACACGACTTCGGCTCTTTTGGGCGGGGGCAGGTCATCTGGAGAGATCCGGATACCGGAGTGCTGTGCGGAGGAACCGACCCCCGGACCGACGGGGGCGTTGCCGTCTGGTAATAGCATTTCAGCATTTAGTTCGGCCGATCTCGGACCATATAGAAAGGGATACGAAGCTCGCCAATCTGGATGTTGGCGGGCTTTTTCGTTTTGGTCGTATTACATATTACTTCGCCATGGCGTTCATGCATTGATTCGTACCTAGAGCAATATTATGCAATCCTTGCTTGTGAACAATCGGTTACCTTTATAGAGAAACCAAGAAGGAGGTGACGGCATGCCGGACGAAATTCGAACCGTTTATTATGACGCCAGCCTGCAGGTCGAGGCATACCGATTTGTGGGTGTCAAACAGAAATTTCCCCCTCATTTTCACGACTATTACGTGATCGGATTTATAGAAGGCGGGCAGCGCTATTTGGAATGCCGGCAGCGGGAATATATTATCAATCCTGGCGATATCATCATTTTCAATCCGCGTGATGTTCATGCCTGCGAGCAAGTGGACGGCCGTGCCTTGGATTACCGCTGCATAAATATCCAATCTAAGCGGATGATGGAAATCGCGCAGGAAATTACGGGCCGAAGCTATTTGCCGGCGTTTGCGCAAACCGTTCTGTACCAGAGCGAGCTTGCCCCTTCGCTGAGGGAACTTCATGCCATGATCTGTGAGGGAGAGTCTGATTTTATCAAGGAAGAACAGTTCTTTTTGCTGATGGGACAGCTGATTCATGAATATACGGATGTCTCGGCCTGCGAGGCTTATGAGGGGGGAGCGGGCTTTCAGGACGTGTGTGATTACATGGAGACGAACTTCGCAGGAGCCATTTCACTGGATGACTTAAGCGCTTTGGCAGGGCTCAGCAAGTACCACTTTTTACGCTCGTTTACCCGGGAACGGGGCATATCGCCATACAGCTACCTGGAGACGGTGCGGATTGGTCACGCCAAGAAACTGCTGGAACAGGGAATGCCTCCGGCTGATACGGCACTGCTGACCGGGTTCAGCGATCAAAGCCATTTCAGCAACTTTTTCAAGCGATTTATCGGGCTAACGCCGCGCCAGTATATGCGAATTTTCGGGAATGAACGGCAGATGGAGCCTGTCCTGCCAACTAAGGGGGCCAAAGGCGTATGAAGCTGTCTGAAAGCCGGAACGCTGGCCATATGACCGCTTTATTGACGATTCTGATTTGGGGGACGACGTTTATATCGACCAAAATCCTCCTGACTGATTTTAAGCCCTTCGGCATTTTGCTGCTCCGTTTCGCAATCGGATATGTGGCACTGCTTGCCGTTCATCCCCGAATGATTCCATTCCGGCGGATCCGGGAAGAGCTGCTGTTTGCGGGGGCGGGCCTATGCGGGGTAACCTTGTATTTTTTGCTGGAAAATGTGGCGTTAACTTATACGCTAGCCTCCAACGTCGGCATCATCGTTTCGGTTGCCCCTTTTGTCACCGCGGTAACGTCCAGGCTTATCTTAAAAGAAGGGAGACTGGATGGGCTGTTTTTCGTGGGCTTCGCGGTGGCCATGAGCGGAGTGGTCCTGCTCACGCTGCAAGGAAGCACTGTGCTGAAGCTGAATCCGATCGGTGACTCCCTGGCAGCACTGGCATGCGTGTTTTGGGGAATCTATTCGATCCTCACGCGTAAAATAAGCCGGCTGGGGTATCATACCATTGCTTGTACGCGGCGGATCTTCTTCTATGGGCTTCTGTTTATGCTTCCGGTCTTGCTTACTGAGGGTCTGCCCGGTAACCTCGAGCGTTTGTCCGATGGCGCCAATATAGCCAATCTGCTGTTTCTTGGGTTGGGTGCATCGGCGGTATGCTTTGTCACCTGGAACTGGAGCGTTGGTGTACTTGGGCCCGTGCAGACCAGTGTATATATTTATCTCGTGCCGGTCATCACCGTGGCAGCGGCGGCCTTAATCCTCCACGAGGAGATCACAGCAGCTGCGGTCTGGGGCGCGCTGTTAACCGTCGCCGGACTGGTTCTTTCCGAACGAAGGGGGATACAAACGAAAGGCAAATTGGACAAAGAAGCATCGAACTTGTCACAGTAAAACAGATTACTTAAAAAATGAATTGCCACCTCCGAAGTGTCATGCTATATTGATAATGATTCTCAATATCAAATACATAGGGGTGGATTCATTTGTTTAAATTTATAAGACCATACACACTGATGGTCTGTGTGTTGGGAATAACCCTGCTGCTGGCTGCCTGCGGCGGGAACGGATCCAATACAGGGTCAGGGACATCGGGAAGCGGAGGAGAGGCAGCTGGCTCGGCATCGGCAGGATCATCGTCCGACACGTCTTCATCCCAAGCTGGAGGGAATGAGTCCTCCGGAACGGGTAAAACGGTTACGTTCCATGCGGGCAACGGCGATGTCCAGGTACCCGAGCATCCGCAGCGGATCGTCGATTTGACGAATTTCTATACAGGGTACTTCCTGGCGCTAGGCGTCAAGCCGGTCGGCGTGTTGGAAGGCGCCATGGAGAATCCGTATTTCGAGGGCATGCTGGACGGCGTCGAAAGCGTCGGCAGCGAGCCATCGCCCGAGAAAATTCTGTCACTGAAACCGGATCTGATCATCACCTATACCGGGACGGACGGAATTGATCAGTTGGAGCAGATTGCCCCGGTCGTCGCCATTGAATACGGTAAAAAGAATTACAAGGATCAGATGATCGACTTCGGAAAACTGACCGGTAAAGAAGCAGAAGCGAAGGCTTGGGTCGAGCAGTGGGAAAACAAGATCAATGAACTGAAGCCCAAGATTCAGGAAGCGGTAGGCAGCAAAACGGTATCCATCCTGAACCCTTATGCCAAAGGGCTGTACGTGTTTGGACATAACTTCGGCCGCGGCGGAGAAATCATATATGACGAATTCGGCTTGAAGGCGCCGCCGGAAGCACAGAAGGAAGCAATTGACAGCGGGACCGGCTGGGCTACCATCTCTATGGAGAAGCTCCCGGAATTTGCCGGAGATATCATTTTCACTTGTCCATGGTCAGGAGACACAAGCGACCCGAATATCGTCTATGACAACCCGGTATGGAAAAGCCTGCCCGCGGTTAAAGAGGGTCATGTATTTCAGCTGAACCCGAAGGCGGACACGTACAACGACCCGGTATCATTAGAAGCTCAGCTGAAGTTCATATCGGACAGTCTGCTGTCCGTTAAATAAAGGATTGAAAAGAGCTCTGCAGCTGCGGGTAAACAAGCCGCCTGTGGAGCTTATTTTTGTTAGAGCAAGACCGGTCGTTATAGCTTACGGCTATAACTAGATATAGTTATTTCCAGTTATACGGCAGAAGACGTCACGTGTTATCTTTTTGGTAACAATTTGCAAAGGGGTAACGAAGATGGCATACAGCAGCAGTTTGGGATATCCGCGCATCGGCGCAAACCGGGAATGGAAGAAGGCGCTGGAGGCGTTTTGGTCCGGTAAAATCGAAGAAACGGAGCTGCACGCGCAGCTGCAGGACATTCGTTTGAATCATCTGAGCAAACAGCGGGACAAAGGAATCGATCTAATCCCGGTCAACGATTTCAGCTATTATGATCATGTGTTGGACACGGCGGCCATGTTCGGGATTATTCCGGATCGTTTTGAATACAAAGGCGGGCCCGTTCCCGCATCCGTCTACTTCGCGATGGCGAGAGGAAACAAAGACGCCACCGCCTGCGAAATGACCAAATGGTTCAATACGAACTACCATTACATCGTGCCGGAACTGGGCGGCATCACGCCGGTCCTTACCGAGAACAAACCGCTTGCGGCTTACCGTGAAGCCAAGGACAAGCTTGGCATCGAAGGAAAACCGGTCATCGTCGGACCGCTCACTTTCCTGAAGCTGTCCAAAGGGTATGCCGCATCGGAAACGGACGCCTGGCTTGATCGGCTGCTGCCGCTGTATGCGCAGGTCCTGAAGGAGCTGGAGCAGGAAGGCGTCAACTGGGTGCAGGTGGATGAGCCGATCCTCGTAACGAAGCTTAGCGATGCAGACGTCAACCGGCTGCAGAAGATTTACCAAACGCTCAAAGCTGCAGCGCCAGGCGTCAAAATCATGCTGCAGACCTATTTTGAAGCAGTGGAACGCTATCAAGAGGTTACACAGCTGCCGGTCGACGGAATCGGGCTGGATCTGGTCCACGGAGGGGAAGGGAACAGGCAATCCATCCGTGACTTCGGTTTCCCGCAGGATAAAGTGCTTGGAGCGGGTGTCATCGATGGACGCGGCATTTGGAAAGCATCCCTGCGTGAAAAGCTCGATCTGCTGAACGAGATCGCGGAGACCGTGCCATCTGAACGGCTGGTGATCCAGTCCTCCTGCAGCCTGCTGCACGTACCGGTCACGGTTCAGGCAGAAACGAAGCTTCAGCCCGAACTTCTGGGTGCGCTGGCTTTTGCCGATGAGAAGCTGGAAGAAATCGTGCTGCTGAGCAAGGCCGTTCAATCCGGAGCATCGGTGATCTCTGCTGAGCTGGAAAAGAGTGAAGCGGCGGTAACCGCGCTCAAGCGTTCCGGCGAACGTAACCGCACCGATATCCAGCAGGCGGTGGCCGCTGTCAGCACGGAGCCTGCGCTGCGTGAGGCTGCCTTTGCGAAGCGCCTCGACGTCCAGCAGGAACGGTGGCAGCTGCCTGTTCTGCCAACGACGACTATCGGCAGCTTCCCGCAGTCAGCGGAGGTGCGCAAGGCACGCCAGCTGTGGCGCAAAGGCGAATGGAACGCCGAGCAGTACACGAATTTTATCCGGGAACAAATCGACCTCTGGATTCAGCTGCAGGAGGAAATCGGACTTGATGTGCTTGTTCACGGCGAATTTGAACGGACGGACATGGTCGAATTTTTCGGGGAAAAGCTGGCAGGATTTGCCTTTACGCAGAACGGCTGGGTTCAATCCTACGGTTCCCGCTGCGTCAAACCGCCGATTATTTTCGGCGACGTCGCTTGGGAGAATCCGATGACGGTCAAGGAGACCGCGTATGCCCAATCCAAGACGAAACTGCCGGTCAAGGGCATGCTCACCGGGCCGATCACCATAATGAACTGGTCATTCGTCCGCGATGACATCAGCCGCGAGCAAATCGCCTACCAATTGGCTTATGCATTGCGTCAAGAGGTAGAGGCGCTGGAGAGTGCGGGGATTGGCATGATCCAGGTGGATGAGCCGGCCGTTCGTGAAGGGCTCCCGCTGAAGGAACAGGACCAGAAAGGCTATCTCGAATGGGCGGTGAAGGCGTTCCGACTGACCACGTGCACGGTGCAGAATTCGACGCAAATCCATACCCATATGTGCTATTGCGAATTCCATGACATGATCGATTCGATCATTGCCATGGACGCGGACGTCATCTCCATTGAAACCTCGCGGAGCCACGGGGAGCTTATTCAGAGCTTCGAAGAGAATACTTACCCGCTGGGTATCGGCCTCGGCGTCTACGACATTCATAGTCCCCGCGTTCCTAACGTAGAGGAGATGACCCGGATGATCGACCGTGCTTTGCGGGTGCTGGATCCGAAGCTCTTCTGGATCAACCCGGACTGCGGACTCAAAACCCGGGGAATCGGAGAGACCGTAGCCTCGCTCCGGAACATGGTTGAAGCTACGCGCCTTGCCCGCGAGAAGTACGCTTTGCAGGTGTAAATTGATAGAACTCCACGATCGGTTCGGGGACCGGAACAGGGGCTGCGTTCATCGTGGCCGCCACGGCATTACGAACGATGCAGGCACGGCGGCCACAGCTTTTCCTGGAGCGTATAAATATTACAATCTTTTTATCAACGGAATGCTCCAGACGGCGGACACGTCCTCGGTCACGACGACCGCCATCACCATTCCAGGAGGCGATGCACTGGACGGAGGAACTCCTCTCGTCGTTCAGTTCGTCGTCTCCTAACGGTTATCGCGGCACAAGCGCAGTGCAATGAATCGTCCGGTTCCTTCCGGGCGGTTTTTTGCATCCATCCGGTATCCCGTTTCATGATATATTAATAGAATATTGAAGCTGAGTCGGGGGTTGGAATATGGGAAAATTGGAGGTCAGAAGACCAAAGGCAGCGGATGTCGGGGCGATACATACGTTTTTTAGGCTGGTGATCACGGATACGTTTGAGAAGGAAGGCTTAGCCGATCTGCACGATGATATCGAGCATGAAATCGCCTCAAAGTATGATTACCTCAGACGGGATTTGGAATCGCAAGGCCGCCAGCGTTATTTTCTCATCGCATGGATGGAAGGCAGGATCGCCGGAACGATTGAGTATGGACCTTCCAGCACCCTGATCGATGAATCCACCGGTCATGCGCTGAGAGATGTGATCGAAGTCGGGACCGTGCTGGTTCACCCCGAGCTCCATGGCCAGGGTATCGGCAGCACGCTATGGAGCACCATACTGCTCACGCTGCAGGCAAAAGGTATCTCGCAATTCTGCCTGGACAGCGGGTATCGGAACGCCCAGCGGATCTGGACCCGGAAATTTGGCGAGGCGGACTATGTACTGGACAACCATTGGGGAGAGGGGCAGCATCATATGATCTGGTCCCGAAAAGTCGAGGATATATCCATCTCGTTCAAAATATAATATCGCTGAATTGCTGCAAGTTTGTTGGGATCGCTCCATCAAGCCGGTTACCGGCCTGATGGGAGCGGTCTTTTTTTGGCGCTATTTAAAATGCGTGGCCGGATATTTTTTAGCTATAAGCATTTTATACCCGTTCCGGATGTCCGGAACAGGGATACAATAAGTTTACAAATTATACAGGAGGCGGTACGCATGCGGCAACGCTATATCGACACGAAACCGAAAGGATCCAATCTAATGAAACCTGTGAGGTTAGAGCGATATGAACGATATGATAAATATTGGAGTTTTGGCCCATGTTGACGCCGGCAAAACGACTTTGACGGAGCAAATTCTGTATCAGGCAGGGGTAATCGAGGAGGCGGGATCGGTCGACCAAGGCAGTACGATCACCGACTCTTTGGACATGGAACGGAGAAGGGGGATCACCATCAAAGCGGCAGCCGTGTCGTTTATGCTGGGCGATCTGAAGGTGAATGTAATCGATACACCGGGGCATGCGGACTTCATCTCCGAAGTCGAACATTCCCTTGGCGTTCTGGACGGCGTGATTCTGGTCGTATCCGCGGTTGAGGGAGTTCAGGCACAGACGCGGGTGCTGATGCAGACACTTAAGGAGCACGGAATCCCGGTTATTTTCTTTATTAATAAAATCGATCGGCTGGGAGCGGATTTCATTCGGGTGCGGGATTTAATCCGCAAGCTGCTGGATGAACGCATATGTGAGGTGTCAGTTGCCCAGAAAGAGGCAACCGAGTCTGTTCAAGTGGTTCCGGCGGATCCCGGAGAATCCGGCTGGATCGAAGTGCTGGCTTTGGGCAGCGAAGCGCTGATGGAGGATTTTGCAAATAATGAGGTTATAACTGGAGAACGGCTGAGGCAGGAGCTGGGCAGACAATGCCGGCAGGGACTTGCGTTTCCGCTGTTTGCCGGATCGGCGGCGAGAGGTTTGGGGGTTCGGGAGCTGCTCTCCGGGCTGGCCTGTTATTTTCCTGTTCAAGCATCGCAGGCGCTGTCCGCTCTGCCGCTGTCAGGATTGGTCTTCAAAGTGGTTGTCCAGGAGGGCGGGGAACGGCTCGTTTTTGTCCGATTGTTTGGCGGACAGCTGCAGACCCGGACCGACGTGACGGTCATCGCGCAGGATGGCCTGCCGGAACGGATTAAAATCAAGCAGCTGTACGGGCTTAAGGATGGCGCAAGGAAACCTGTTCAGCACGTCGATGCCGGGGATATCGCGATTTTTGGCAGCGAGCAGGTGAAGGTAGGGGACGTGATCGGCTGCGTGTCAGAGAGCATGAAGGTATTCCGTTTTCAGAAGCCTCCGATTCAAGTGAAGGTATCCGCGGTCCGGCCGGAAGACGGTCACCCGCTTCATCAGGCGCTGAGCGAACTAACCGTGGAAGACCCGTTTTTGCAGTATGTATACGACTCTCATACCCACGAAAATATCATCCATGTGTTCGGTAAGGTGCAGCAGGAAGTGCTGCTCGAAACGCTGCGGGAGAGGTATGCGATTGAGGCTGCTTTCTCGGCACCGCAAGTGATCTGCATCGAAAAGCCGGTATCTTCCGGGGAGGCTGCGGAAAACATCGGCGAGCCGGACAACCCGTTCTGGGCGACGGTCGGCTTTCGCGTTGAGCCGGGGCCTGTAGATTCCGGTCTGGTATACCGCCTGGAGGTTGAACTGGGATCGCTTCCGCTGTCGTTTCAAAAGGCGATCCGGGAAACCGTAACGGAGGTCCTCCAGGAAGGGCTGTACGGGTGGGGCGTTACCGATATCACGGTTACCCTGACCCACAGCGGTTACAGCAGTCCCGTATCCACGGCAAAGGATTTCCGCCTGCTGACACCGCTTGTTCTGATGAAAGCGCTGGAAAGAGCGGGGACCCAGGTGTACGAACCGGTCAGCGAGCTGCAGATCAGCCTTCCCGAATCGAGCATCAGCAAAGTGCTGTTTCGGATCACGGCGCTGGACGGGACGTTTGAGGAACCGAAGTTTGATCACGGCAGCGTATATGTCACGGGAACGATTCCGGTGCGAAATGCCGACATCTTAAAAACCGAGCTGCATGGGCTCACAGGGGGAGAAGGCGTGATGTCGGTAAAGCCGGGCGGATACATCGCCGCTGCCTCGCCGATCCCCGTCAATCAACGGAGGCAGCTGAATCCGCTCCAGCGCGGTGAATACATGCTGCATATCAACAAAATAAAATAAACGGTACATCCACAATCCGAGGTTCCAGGCGAACGTCGGATTGTTGGCATGCCCGCAAGCCGTCATGCAAGATCTGATTCTGAACGCCGAATATGACACATATCGTTAGATGGCACCACGTTTCATCTGCTGTATATTAGCAGAAACCATCCATTTTGTGTAGAGAGGTGAACTGGTTTGAAAGGAAAAGCATTCAAAGCGCTCATGAGCTGCCTTCTGCTCCTTGGACTGCTGCCTTGGAGCGCATCGGCAGAGACGGTACCCGAATCCGTGATTTACGGCGGCGGTCCGTTCTATGCAGGGGGAACCGACACGATGAACACGCTGAAAGCTTCCGGTTTCACGACGGTCATGCTGTGGACCATCCATGTCAACAGCAACGGGGATCTGGTGTATAACGATCAGCTGGTGGTATCTAACGGCACCTATGTTGGCAAAGCATCATGGCCTGCCGAGCTGGCTTCGCTCAAGCAGGCGCCCACCTCGGTGAAGCGCCTTGAGATCAGCGTCGGTTCATGGGGCGTGAGCGATTTCCAGAACATCAAAAATCTCGTGACCTCTCAAGGGACGGGATCCGGAAGCATTTTGTACAAAAACTTTGCTGCGCTCAAGTCGGCGCTTGGGGTCGATGCGGTGAGCTTTGACAACGAGGACTTATACGACGTTAATTCGGCGGTCGCCTTTGGCAAGATGTTGTCCGGGATGGGCTTAAAAATCACGCTGTGTCCTTATACCAACGTCAGCTATTGGCAGAGCGTCAAATCCCAACTGGGATCCAGCGTGGACCGTGTGTATTTGCAGGTATACGACGGAGGAGCGGGGAATGATCCGGCAGCCTGGAGCAGCCAGCTCGGGATGACGGTGATGCCGGGATTGGACAGCAAAACGTCCAGCGGCGGCAACACCCCGGCTCAAGTCAACAGCCGGATGAGCGCGTGGAAGTCGTCGGCGGGCATCCAGGGAGGTTTTATCTGGTATTATGACGCCATTTTGAACAATCCAGGCGGGGGTTCGGCGGCGGACTACGCGGCGGCGATCAACAGTGCGCTGGGCGCACCCGCTACCGGATCGCTGACGACGGGCGGCACGGTATCCGTCAGTGCGCCGGGAAGCCCATCCGGCGAAGAGAAGGAGAAGGCTTTTGATGGGAGCAGCTCAACCAAATGGCTGATTTTCACGAATGCGGGCTGGATTCAGTATCAATTCGGCGGCGGGGCATCCCATATCGCCACTTCCTACTCGGTAACGTCAGCTAATGATTTTCCTGCAAGGGATCCGAAGAATTGGTCACTTCAGGGATCGAATAACGGCACGAGCTGGACGACGCTGGATACCCGTACAGGCCAAACCTTTGCAAGTCGCTTCCTGACGAAAACGTATACCTTTAGCAACACGACCGCTTATTCGTATTACCGGCTCAACGTGACGGCGAACAATGGAGGCGCGGAGCTGCAGATCGCCGAAATTGGCCTGTATCCATAAACCGCTAACCTCGCGTGAGCCGTTTAACACCGTCAGCTCTCGTTTTGAGGCTGGCGGTGCTTTGCCGTCAATCGCGTTTGATTTTGCCGAGCTCATCCGTTAACCTGTCCAGCTTACGATTTAATGCTTCGAGCTTCTTATCGTAATGGCGGTAGGTGAAATAACCGAGCACCGCTTTGAACAGAAAAAAGACGACCGCGGCGATGACGATCAAAAAGTAATTGTGGGCGAGCTGCCTGAGCCAGCTGTTAATCTCATGCATATCCATGGGCCAGCTTCCTTTGTCCTTGTAATGAGTATATATCAGCTTTTTCCATATCGGAGCTATTATATCCGCTTATCATCGATCGTTTAGAAAATAAGCAGCTGACAGAAGTAATAGCTTCAGTTTCAAAAGTGCCGCCTTTCTGTGAAATCGTGACAGGACGGCCGTCAAGTTGTCGTTATATTGCATTGTTCGGATGCGCTTTCATTTCTATAATGGGGATGACATAAAATACTGCTGAGATGAAGCCGGCAAGCCGTATGGAAGTATCCTTACTGTACCGTATTTTATTGAGGAGGCTGTGTACATGAGCAAAGTTCGCGTAGGCATCATCGGCACGGGAGGCATCGCCGCTTGGCATGCCAGACAACTGCTGGAACTACCGGAGGTTCAAATTACAGCTTTGACGGACACCAGTGACAAGAATCGGAATGCTTTTGTGGAAAAATTCGAGCTTCGTGAAGCCCGCCAGTATTCGAATTACGAGGACATGCTGGCACAGGCAGAGCTGGACGCGGTGGTGATCTGTTCACCGCACACCCAGCATTTTCAGCAGGCGCATGATGTGCTCAGCAGCGGTCTGCATGTTCTGATCGAGAAGCCGATGACCTGCTCTTCGGCCGAGGCCGAGCTGCTGATTCATACCGCCGAGCAGGCGGGGAAAATTTTGCAGGTATCGTATCAGCGCCACTTTCAACCCGAGTTCCTGTACATAAGGGATGCCATTGCGAGCGGCGTCATCGGCAAGGTTACCTCGGTTACCGCTTCGCTGTATCAGGAATGGAGACAGGGGACGCCCGGTTCCTGGAGGCAAGACCCGGCGCTCTCCGGGGGCGGCTTCCTGATGGATTCCGGCAGCCACATTATCGACGTGCTGCTCTGGACCACCGGGCTGACGCCGGTAGACGTCAAACCGCAGCTGCATATGCATGGTGCGCCGGTCGAGATCGATACCTTTACCTCGATCCGGTTTGCGGAAGGCGCTGTGGCTGGATTGAATCTGGTCGGCTATGCACCTTGCTGGCATGAAACTTTTGTGTTCTGCGGCGAGGATGGCGGTATCTTCTATGACAACGGAAAAATCACGCTGCGGCGGCTGAAGCAGGAACCGATCGTCCCTGATCTGCCGGAGCAGACGACGAATCAGGACAAAAGCTTCATCGACGCGATTTTGGGGCGGCATGAAGTATTGGTGCCTGGAGAATTTGCCCTGAAGGTTGTCAAGCTGTCCGAGATGATCTACCAGGCGGCAGGCTATGCTCCGCAGGCCACATCGATAACAGAGGAGGAAAACGTCTAATGAGCAATCTTATCGGAATGCGGATACCCCCCAAAATCGGTGCGGAAGGTATCCGGCAAACAGCTCTGTGGGCGGCGGAAGCCGGACTGGACATTCTGGATGTCCCGCAGCTGACTCCGGAAGTAAAGCAGGCTTGCGAGGAAGCCGGCGTCGGGATCGGATCGGTCGATGCCCAGCAGACGGCAAAGCTTCTCAGCCGCGACGACTCTGTAAGAGAGGCGGCTGTGACCTCAGTAAAGCAGCAAATGGACGGAATATCGGAACTCGGCGGCAGCGTCATGTTTATGTGTCTCGTCCCGGAAGACCATACACTGCCACGCAGGGAGGGCTTCGCTATCTGGAAGGATACGTTTCCGGAACTGGTCCGCCATGCCGAGGAGAAGGGTGTTTATATGGCGATCGAGGGCTGGCCCGGCCCGGCGCCGTATTATCCGACGCTGGGATGTACGCCGGAAATGTGGAGAGCGATGTTCGAAGCGATCCCTTCGCGGCATTTCGGGCTCAACTATGATCCTTCCCACCTGGTCCGGCTGGGCATTGATTATCTCCGCGCTTTAAGCGAATTCGGGGACCGTGTCGTTCACTGCCACGGCAAGGATACGGAAATTTTGCACGATGAGCTGTACGAGTGCGGCGTTATCCCCGCAACCTTTGGGGAGAAATATGGGTTCTCTGAAGGCTCATGGCGCTATACGATCCCTGGACACGGCGAAGTGGAATGGAGCAAGGTTGCCGTAAGGCTTGACCGGCTTGGGTATCAGGGAGCAGTGAGTATCGAGCTCGAAGATCATCGGTTCTGGGGATCGATCGAGGCGGAGCGGCAGGGGATCGTGAAGGCTGCTGAACATTTGGCTTTGTATTTTAAATGATTTGGACCGGCATTTATATCGGGCTGTCTTGAATGAAAGGCATCCAGGGGATTCAATCCCGTCATCATCCCGCCATCTTGGATGGCGGGATGATTATTTTTCTGTATCCTTGCCCTTATTTCCTGTGGTAACATCGGGATAAGAATGACCGGACCGCGACGGCTCCGGCTAACCACACATGATTTGGAGCCTGCAACCTTATGGGAACACCTTACTCCGCTGTCCTGACTTTGATCGTTTCCGCCGGTGTGTTAAATCTTCTGATGGGATTATATGCCTTGTCGGGAAGGTCCAAGCTCACCATGGTAAGAACCTTTTTCGCGTTCAGCCTTTTGGCAGCCATTTATACGTTCGGGTCCGCGCTTGAACTTGCCAGCGGCTCGCTTGAAGAAATCAAGTTCTGGATCAAGTTCGAATACTTGGGCATGCCGTTCCTGCCGCCGCTGAATCTGCTCATCATCATGTCCTATCTCGGTATGGAGCGTTATTTGGGAAGGCGTCTCAAGATAGCCATGTTCATCATTCCCACGGTCACACTGCTGCTGGTCATGACGAACGATTGGCATCACCTCTATTACCGCGACATTGTCCTGCGGGCAGGCGGGTCAAGCCTTAAGGCGGACGTGGTGGGAGGTCCCTGGTATATTATTCAAGGCGCCTACACGTTCGGCTGCATGATCGGCGGTGTCGTGCTTCTGCTGAGGCATTGGCGGAGAATGCCTTCTTACCGCTTTCAGCTCGGCACGATGCTGATCGGCCTGGTGCTGCCGCTTGCCGGAGACTTTCTTTACCTGGGCGGCATAACCCCTGAAGGGATGGATCCTATACCGGTGATCATGACGGTGACTTCAGCGCTTTACTTATGGGCGCTTGTGTCCAAAGGATTGTTTCACGTCGCTCCGATTGCCCGGGACAAGCTGTTTGCCAGTATGCGCGACGGGGTGCTGGTACTCGACAGGGACAACCGGCTGGTCGATTACAACCCTGCCGCCGGCGCCATGATTCCAGAGCTCGGTAACTCGTCCATCGGGGAGCCGCTGGAAGGGCTGTGGGAAAAACACGCCGGTGGACCGCTGCTTCATTACGATCCGGATACGGATATCGGTTCAGGAGCGGATATCCAGGAATTGAGCTGGCATATTGGAGAGAGGGACTTCAACTATCAAATCCGGACGTCTGTCATCCGCAATCAGGGAGGGCAGCCGGCCGGTCGGCTGATCGTGCTGATCGATGTCACCGAGAAAGCGCGTCTTCAGGAAGAGCTTCGGCAGCTTGCTTACTATGACGGGTTGACGCGGATTTACAACCGTGCCCATTTTATGAAGCTGGCCAGCGGCATGCTGTACGACTGCCTGAAACGGGAGGAGCCGATGTCGCTGCTGCTGTTCGACATCGATCATTTCAAACGGATCAACGATGAGTTCGGGCATGATACGGGCGATGACGCCCTGATGCACATCGTCGCGGTATGCCGTGAACAGCTGCGCCCCGAGGACGTGTTTGGCAGGTACGGGGGCGAGGAATTTGTGGTCGCCCTTCCGGGGCTCAGCCCGGTAGAGGCTGCCGGAGCAGCGGAGCGCATACGCGCCAGCCTTGCCTTGCAGCCGCTTGAGACAGCGGGCGGCCCACTGTCGATGACGGCAAGCTTTGGCGCCGCCGGCTTTCCTGCGGCGGGCCTTGCGAGGACGGAAGCAGCGGCGAGCGGGGAGGTAGGCGATACCGGCCCGTCGCTAGTCAAGGTCTATGGTGGATGCCCCGTGCCAGGAATGGAAGCCACAGCCGCGGGAGTGCTCCCTATAGGAGGAGGCGAATGGCTGGATGCCGAGCTGCGGCGGCTGCTGAAGCTGGCCGACCGGGCGCTGTATGAGGCCAAGCGGGCCGGAAGAGACACGGTGCGGATTGCCGCGGAAACGTCCTGAACAATATTGAATGAAGGAAGCCAGCCCCTTGGGGACTGGCTTTATTTGTGTATATGCATAGTGTATATGAATATTTACAATGTCTTACTAATCTTCCGTTCCGGCGGCCGTCCTCGTTATGGACGCGTGTGACTGCCGGTATTCCCTTGGCGTCATACCGGTAATCTTCTTGAAGAGCCCGTTGAAAAACGCGATGTCCGAATATCCTACGGCGCCAGAGATATCGTGAATCCGGCGGTGACTGGAGCGGAGCAGGCGGCAAGCCTCCTGAATCCGGATCCGTTGCAGATACTTGATGGGTGTGAGTCCGGTATGTTTGACGAACAGCCTCTGAAACTGCCGCTCCCCAATCCCGAGCTCACCGGCTAGCTCCTCTACGGTAAACGGACGGCTATAATGGCCATGAAGCATGGACAGCACATGGTCCATACCTACGGCGGGCGGCGGTGCCCCTTCCACTGTGGCTTCGTGAATCCGGATGATGCAGATCATCAGCTGCAGCATGCCTGCATACAAGGCGGTTTCCCTTCCGGTACGCTCCACGGAATACTCGCGATAGAGCCGTTCAAACCAGCCTTTGGCTTCGCCGTCACGGTCGCGGTAGTGCATGATTTCGTTAAAAGCCAGAAGCCTTCCAAGCTCATCGCCTCCAGGCACCATTTCCAAAATTTTGGTGGCGTTCTCCATGGAAGTCAGGCAGTTATACACGATCAGCTGACGGTCCTTGGCCGTTGACCCTGGGCGGAACACATGCGAAGCGCCGATCGGAATGACAAACAGGTCCCCCGCAGATACGGGCATGACCTCATCACCTGTATGGTGATACCCGGTTCCTTCACTGACATAACTCATTTCCAGAAAATCATGGTGATGTTCGGTTAACTCATAGGACTCGGCATTGCGGTTTACGAAAATCGAGAAGTCATCCCAATTGTTGAAATACTCCCTTCCGCTCAGCAGCCTTACCGTACGCTTAGGCATGATTATTATCCTCGCTATGTCGGAATTACCGGGTAAAATGTCGCTTTCACCTAAATTACCCGGGGTGTTAATCATTTTATGATAAATAGGAGGATAGAACAAGATCTGGTCATGGAACGTTGGGAAATGACGCACGACAAGGTATATGGAAGCAGCCGAAAGGCTGGCGGCAGAATCTAATCCTGATATGGTAAGGTGATTCGAAAGCGTTTCCATGTGGAAGGACGAACTTGGTTCAGAAAGGGGATGGAGGTATGGATGCTCATATCGCCGTTGACATCGGGGCATCAAGCGGGCGCCTTGTTCTCGGAAGGCTGAAGGATTCCAAGCTGGTGCTGGAGGAAATCCACCGATTCAACAACGGCTTCCGTGAGCTGGACGGCTCCCTGTATTGGGATATCGAGCATTTGCTGGAGCAAATCGTTGCAGGGCTGCAGGCAGCCAAAAAGGCCGGCGTCGATTCCTGTACTTTGGGGATCGATACCTGGGCGGTGGACTATGCACTGGTCGACCGGGAAGGCAGGAGGCTTAGGGAAGTCTATGCGTACCGTGACCGGCGGACGGATTCGGCCCCGGCGGAGCTGGAAAAGCTGATATCCCGCGAAGCCCTGTATGAGAAGACAGGCATCCAGCAGCTGACGTTCAACACGATCTACCAGCTGTTTGCACATGACCGGGAAGAACGGGCACGGGCCGACCAGATTCTGCTCGTACCGGATTATTTGTATTACCGTCTGTCAGGCAGGCGGATCAGCGAAGTGACCAACGCGTCCACCACCCAGCTGCTGAACTTGCAGAGCCGTGATTATGATGCAGAGCTGTTGTCTATTCTCGGGATGCGGCGGGAACAGTTTGCCGCGCTGACCGAGCCGGGAACCCCCCTTGGAGGGCTGGACCCGGCACTTCAGCAGCGGTACGATTTGCCGTTGTGCAGCCTTGTCGTTGCGGCAACCCATGATACCGCTTCCGCGGTGCTTGGAGTGCCCGCCCGTGAGGGGAGTTCCTGGGCCTACTTGAGCAGCGGTACATGGTCCCTTCTGGGCGTGGAGCGGGATCAGCCCCTGAACACGAAGGAAACGATGGCAGCGAACTACACCAACGAATGGGGCGCTTACGGAACATACCGTTTTTTGAAAAATATTACGGGCCTCTGGTTAATACAGGAGGTCCGCCGGCAGAGCGGGGACCGGTACAGCTTTGCTGAGCTGGTTCAAATGGCGGAGCAGAGCGAGCCTTACCGCAGTCTGATCGACTGCAATGACGACCGGTTTCTAAATCCGCCGGATATGGCGGAGGAGATCCGCCGCTTTTGCAGGGACACCGGGCAGAAGGTTCCGGAGTCGGTGGCCCAGGTGGCACGCTGCATCTTCGACAGCTTGGCTTTAAGCTACGGCACGTACTTGGATGAGCTGGAAGCGCTGACCGGAGAACCCGTCGAAGTCCTGCACATTGTGGGCGGCGGAGCGAAAAACGAGCTGCTCTGCCAGTTGACGGCATACGCCACCGGCCGGGAGGTCTGCGCAGGCCCCGTCGAATCCACGGCGCTCGGCAACCTGATGGTCCAAATGATCCAAACTGGAGTGTTCAGGGATATTCACGAAGCCAGGAGAACCGTCGCCGAATCTTTTGAAGTGACCCGCTATAAACCGGGTCCACTCGCGGCCGGCGTGAAGGAACGCTGGAATAGGATCATGAAGAAATGATCATTTACCAAATCCAATTTTCGGGAGGCAAGTAATATGGATCAACAAATTCAGAAGAGCTATGAGGATGCCAAAACGCTGTATTCCCAGCATGGGATCGACGTCGACCAGGCGCTGGAAAAGCTGTCGCAGATTAAAATTTCGCTCCACTGCTGGCAGGGGGACGATGTGCGAGGTTTTCTGTTCAGAGACGCGGAGCTTAGCGGAGGAATTGCGGTAACCGGCAGTTATCCGGGACGCGCGGCCACGCCGGATCAGCTGAGAGACGATCTGGAGAAAGCCTTGTCCTTGATCCCCGGCAAGCATAAAGTAAATCTCCATGCGATATATGCGGACACCGAAGAGAAGGTTGACCTTGACGAACTCGAGCCCCGCCATTTTCAGCGTTGGGTCGATTGGGCCAAAGATCAAGGAATCGGTCTGGATTTCAATCCTACGTATTTCTCCCATCCGAAAGCGTCCGACGGTTTTACGCTCAGCCATGCAGATGAGGAAATCCGCCAGTTCTGGATCCGCCACGGCAAGGCATCCCGCAGGATTGCCGAGCATTTCGGCCGCGAGCTGGGTCAGCCCTGCGTGACCAACAGCTGGGTACCAGACGGGTACAAGGATACGCCGGTCGACCGCCTGTCGCCGCGCCAGCGGCTGCGCGATTCGCTTGACGAGATTTTCAGCGAAGAGATCGATCCGTCGTATAACATCGACGCGGTGGAGAGCAAATTGTTCGGTTTGGGCTCCGAAAGCTACGTTGTGGGTTCGCACGAGTTTTATATGGGTTACGCGCTGTCGCGGGGAAAATCGGTCTGCCTCGATGCCGGGCATTTCCATCCGACTGAAGTGATCAGCAACAAGCTGACGTCTATCCTGATGTTCAGTGAACATTTGCTGCTGCATGTCAGCCGTCCCGTGCGCTGGGACAGCGACCATGTCGTGACGATGGATGACGAGCTGCTCGAAATCGCCCGCGAACTGGTCCGGGGTGATTTGCTGCCGAGAACGAGCATCGGTCTGGATTTCTTTGACGGCAGCATCAATCATATTGCGGCTTGGGTCATCGGCACCCGCAATACGATCAAAGCGCTCCTCCGGGCCATGCTGGAACCGGTGGATGAGCTGAAGAAGGTGGAGCTTGCCGGCGATTTCACCTCACGGCTGGCTTTGACCGAGGAGTTCAAATCCTACCCTTTCGGGGCCGTGTGGGATTACTACTGCGCTTCGCAGGGAATGCCTGTGCGTGAGCAGTGGCTGCATGAAGTGAAACGTTATGAGGAGCAAGTGTTATCCGCTAGATACAGCCTGGTTCAGAACTCTTAATTTCTGGCAGACAGAGCTGATAATGACGTGCATGGATTAACAGAAGCGACGCCGCATTCGGCGTCGTTTTTTTACGTTGGCAATAACCATACGGTCGGCTGGCAGGGCAGATTTATTTTCACATCATGCATCTCGTTAAGTCTTGTACATGCAAGCGGCTGGATCGTTTTAATGAGAGTCCGCGTACTGGCTAATTCGTTCTATATCTGTTTCCAGCTGAATGAAAAGACGTGATTTTGTTCTATGGGATGCATCAATTTGTGTATGACACGGGGGTCGAGCCTCGTGCTACGATAACCGTGCGCATGAGCTTCCAACTATATTGAAAGCGCTTCAGATTACTGACTGGATAGAGTCTCATGCTTCAGGCATAGGAAGGGGTTACTTTACCTAAAGGAGGACGATGATATGAAAAAAGGAAGACCGTGGAAAATCGGAGCGGCGGCGTTGATGCTGGCTTCGCTTCTCCCATCCGGGATGGGCAGCGCCGCCGCTGCGTTGACCGAGGTCTCGTATGCCATGGATTCAAGCAACCAAGCGGGTTGGTGGACGCCCCTCGAAACGTATGGAACGGGATTGGAGTACGCCTACATGGCGTATAACGCGCCGGGAAGCGCCGAGTCAACGCATAAAGTATATATCGCCAGGCGGGACGGGAACGGAGTATGGTCCAATATTCCTGTCATGAACGGCAGCTCGGTTGCGGAATACAGTGATGATTTGGGACATAATCAGCCATCGATCGCGCGGGACGGAAGCGGCAGGTTTCACGTGTTCGCTTCGATGCACCACGAAGCATGGCATTATTTCCGGTCCGACACGGTAGGGGGAGCGCCGCAAAACCATTCCGCCGATATGCCGACGCCTTCCACGTTTAAAGGCACCTATCCCGTATTGACCACGGCACCGAACGGAGACGTATACCTGTTGATCCGGTCGGGCGAAGACGCCGCCGGCTACCGGTCAGGGCAGCTGTTCCGGTGGGATAACGCGGCTTCCACATGGTCCAAGGTGGCCGTGATCGGCTCGTCCTTGAACAAATCGTTCTACCCTGACGATCTCATATTTGATGCGAACGGCGACCTTCACATTTTGTTCGAGTGGTCTGCATTTGCAGCAAGTCCGCTGCGGCATGAATTGTCTTACGTCAAATACAGCCCATCGACAGGCAGCTTCTACAAGGCCGACGGCAGCGCCGTTTCCCTGCCGCTGACGCCGGGAACCGCCGATATCATCCAGCCGCTCTCCCCGACAGAAGCGTATGTTCAGACGGGAAGTGACCCCGGTGGTCCCGGTGTGCAGAGCGCCAAACTGGCCGTCGATTCGTCCGGCAATCCCGTCGTTGCCTATCGCTACCGGGAGGAAGGCAGCACGACCTTTTCCGTGAAGTATGCATCCTATGGAGTCGACGGCTGGAATTTGCAAACCGTCTATAACGCGTCCGAGACCAAGGCAGCCATTGATATTACATGGGCAGGCTCAGTGCCGCGGGTGTACTACGCCAAGAGCAGCGGTACGGACCGCGCCTTCATGGCCGTCCAGTCAGGCGGCGGCTGGAGTCAAACGTCCATTGCGCCAGGCAAGCCGATCGAGCGGCTTAGCGTGGAGCGCAATGAAAACGGCGTCGATATTTTGTACCTTGTGGACGTCACGAACCGCAAGCTGTATTACGGTAGAAACTGAGCCTGCGATCTTGCTGAATACATGCTCAAAGTGTATACGTATGATTCTCATGAAGGACCGCATATGGGATGCGGTTCTTTTGTCGTTAACTGGTTGGACTAACAGCAGCTTGTCAATAGAACGATTTGATGCTTTTTTCAGGGTTGCACACTACAAATTTACGCTCTTGAACAAACCTTGTTATCTAGGGACATCGTGTGAGATATAATGGGAGCACCAAGTGTAAAAAAGGAGTTCTCGTTATGCGGAAATGGCTCGGTCACCTCATTCCCCACAAGCTGAAATACCGGTTGTTTGCCCTGTTTGCGCTCGTCATTTTGGTTCCGTTCAGCGTGCTGAATTTGTACAATTACCAGAAAATCGAATCGCTTGTCCAAAATAAAATCAGCGAGCAGAGCCACGAGCAGCTGGACAATCTGCACCGGTCACTCGAGGATCAGCTCAGCATCGCGTTCAAGACGCTGATTTTCCTGGAACAGGATTCCGAGGTGAGACGCATTCTGCAGAAGCCGGAAGAACGGTCGGTCCTGGACAATAAAGAGATCATGGAGGACAAGTTCAAAGGGCTCAACAACAGCTTTTTCCTGTACAATCCGTCCGTCTACTTCACGCTTCTCGACAACAGCGGCCATGTGTATACATCCTATCCGCCGAATACTTCCCTGAATTACAGCCAGATTGCTTCTAACGCATCTTTCAAGGCGCTTAAGGAATCCAAGTCCTCTTATCTCTGGGTGTCCGACGACGCCAATTACGTGTCACGGGACATCAGTAAAAGCCCGAGCCTGCTGTCTTTGTACGCCGAACTGCGTGACCGGAGCAACAAAGCCTACGGCTTGGCACGCATCAGCATCGATTTTTCCTTCTGGTTTCAATCTATGCTGCAAAAATCCGAAAGCGATCAAGCCTACTTCATCATGACCCGTACTGGTGAGGTGATCGCAAGGTCGATTCCCGATTCGTCATTGTCTGCCGCAGCCGTCAAAGAAATCGCAGACATGCCGCAGAGCGGCCATTGGACGGACCAGCGGTCCGATACGCTGGTGAATTACAGCTATTTGTCTTCCCTGGATTGGTACCTCGTGGATCGAATACCGCTTCATCTGCTGTTCCGGGAAATCGAAACGCTGAAGAAGCAATACTTTGTAACCTTTTATACCATTACCGCCGCGTTTATTGCGGTTGCGTTCATGATTGCCCATGCGTTTACAAGGCCGTTGTCGCATATGCAGATCAAGATGAAGGAGGCGGTCCGCAAGGATCTGCGGATCCGGCTGCCTGAGAAGCGGTACAAGGGAGAAATTTTGGAACTGACCCGGACGTTTAACACGATGATGGTCGATATGAACGGTTTGGTCCAGCGGCTGCGGGCCGAAGAACGGCAGAAGGATGCGGTGCATTTTCAAATGCTGCTGGCGCAGATGAACCCCCATTTCCTGCTGAATACGCTGAATACGATCAAGTGGATCGGCCTGCGGAGCGGTAACGAAGAAATCGTCGAGATTTGCCTGTCGCTCGGAAAGCTGCTGGAGACGAGCCTCAACTCCGACGTGGACCTGATTCATCTCGGGGATGAAATCGAGCTTACGCGCGCCTTTCTCTATATTCAGCAGGTGAGATATGGGAACCGCTTTCAAGTGGAGTTCAGCTATGATGAGGAGCTGATTTACGCGCTGGTGCCGAAGCTGAGCCTGCAGCCCCTTGTGGACAATGCAATCAAGCACGGCATCGGCAATATGGCCGAAGGCGGACGGATTCTGATCCGGACGGGGCGCAGCCCGCTGCTGCAGGACCGGCTCACTCTGGAAGTCGAAGACAATGGCGTCGGCATCGAGCAGTCCAGCAAAAATCAGGGTGAAGCCCGCAAGCGTCCGAGCATCGGATTGCAAAATGTGAGGGAGCGGCTGCGCCTTTTGTTCAAGGACAAAGGGGAGCTTGAGGTCATCCCGCTTGAGCAGGGAACGCTGTGCCGGATGCACCTGCCCGTGCTGCTGTCCGAGCCCTACGAGAATACGCGTCAATCGATATCATGAACGATCTAAATGGAACTAAAATGTTGATCCGGCTGATTTCTTGGAATGTGGAACTGTTCTAAGTCTGAGCTGTGACTTTCTTTGGTTCCTTCTATCTAGCTGTTAAGGAGTGAACGCGCATGTGGAAAGTGCTGCTGGTTGAAGACGAAACCTTCGTGAGGGAGTCGGTCAAGGAGATCATCCGGTGGGAGGAGATGGGCTTTACGCTTGCGGGCGAGGCGAGCAATGGGTTGGAAGCGTTACCGATGATCAAGAACGACCCGCCGGATCTGGTGCTGTGCGATATCGTCATGCCGCAGATGGACGGCCTTGAACTTCTGCAGGAAACGCGGAAAGCCGGCATCGGATCCAAGTTCGTCATGCTGACCTGCATCGGGGACTTTGAATCCATGCGCCGAGCGATGGAATACGGGGCCTCCAACTATATTTTGAAGCTGTCCATGAGTGTGAAGGATCTTCGGGAGACGCTGTCCAAAGTGAGCAGGGAGCTGTCTGCCCGGCAGCCGCAAGTCGAACGTCCGGTTCGGCAGCCGGCGGCCCGGGAGAAGATTACGCACCCGGAAGTGAACAAAATTATGGAGTATATCGAACAAAACTACGATCAGGACATTACGCTCAAATCGCTCGCCCGTTATGTCATGATGGGGGAAAACTACGTCAGCGCCTTGTTTAAAAAGAAAACCGGGGAGACCTTGATCCACTATCTGCACCGGACGAGGGTCGAGAAGGCCATCGAATACTTGTCGACGACGGACCTTCCGGTCAATCGGATCTGCCAGAACGTTGGTTTCATGAACGACAACTATTTTATTAAAATTTTTAAACGGATGACGGGGATGACCCCGAGCCAATACCGGATGAAGCAATAGAACAAAATGCATATTCAGTATCTGTCACGAGCCGTCGAACTGCGTATTTCTGTTCCATGGGAATCATGATTCTGTTACTTACGGCGGGGCCCGCCGCTTTGCTATCCTTGAGCTGCAACAAACAATTCATTTTGATACGGGGGGCTTCAATTGAGAAAAAAAGGTTGGCTTGCGGGATTCGTATCGCTGGCGCTGATCGCGGGCGTGGTATCGGGCTGCTCCGGCGGCGGAAGTAAGGGGGATGCCGAGGGGGCGGCGGGCAGTGCAAAAGCCGCTTCGTCCGCTTCAGGTGGCGCCGTCAAACTGAAAATGTGGGGCGGGGTTCCGCCGGAGGCCGGGCCGCAGGAGGTGGTGGATGCCTGGAATAAGGATCACCTGGATATTCAAGTGGAGTATGTGCGCTTTGTCAATGACGATGAAGGCAACTTGAAGCTGGATACGGCGATTATGACCGGACAGGATGTCGATCTCTTCGTCAACTATTCCGCTTCCCAGGCGTCAAAACGGGTTGCTTCGGGGGCTGCGGCTGATCTGAGCGCCTTCACGGACTATAATATCGATGAGAAAATGGGGCCCGAAGCGGCCGGCTGGAAGATCGACGGCAAATATTATGGCGTACCGACGACAAAAAGCTCCTTTTTCGTCGCGCTGAATAAGGATGCCCTGGATGCAGCCAACCTCCCGGTTCCGAAGGACTGGACCTGGGACGAGATGAGGGAATACGCCAAGAAGCTGAAGAAAGGCGAAGGCTACGGCTTTATCCAGAATACCGAGCCGTTTGTCGACCCGATCGACTCCGTGCTTGCCAAAGAAAGCTATACCAAGGCGGACGGCAGCTCCAACCTGGATCATCCGCTTGTGCGCAAATGGCTGGAAAGCTTGTATGGCATGATGAAGGATGACAAGACGACGCCTCCGCTCGGCGAGCAGCTGACGTCCAAAATGCCGGTCGAGCAAATGTTCCTCAGCGGTGAAGTACCGATGCTGAACATCGGGGCCTGGCTGCTCCGCAGCTCCAACAACTTTACCGATTATCCGCGCGATTTCAAAATTGCGTTTGCACCGGTACCGCGGCTGGAAGAAGACGCCGCAAACTACGTGACCCGCGGCGGGCTGGGCGATTATATATCGATTAACGCCAAGTCCAAGTATCAGAAGGAAGCGTGGGAGTTCCTGAAATGGTACGCGGACGGCGGCATGGCACCGATGGCAGCGGGCGGGCGTCTGCCTGCATCCAAGGATGCGGATCAGGATGCGGCGCTGAAGAGCATGCTGGGCGACAAGGGAGACACGTACGATCAGGAATCCTTGATGTACGTCATGTTTGACAACAAGACGCCGACCTTTGTCCGTACCGTGCCGCAGGAGGTTATGGATCTGCGCTCGCAGGAATATGAGAAGTACTTCCTGGGGTCCCAGGACCTGGACGCGACGGTGGCGGCCATGGTGAAACGCCATGACGAATATTTAAAATCCAATCCGCAGCAGTGACCTATTGCCACGAAGGTGACACGCTAATTGAACACAAGGGATGGCCAAGTTTAACGGCCGTCCCTTGTCGCATTCTGGATACATGTACCTCTATTGTTGTGTTTGACCCGATTATAGATAGAACGATTTGATGAACAAGCGCAGCGAGTCGTCCTCGAAGCGCTTTTTTTGCATCATTTTGTGATATGAAGACGATGGTTTTGTTCCTTCTGCGAAACGTCCCGGCTTGCTAGACTGAGGACATCAAAAATATGAAAGTAGGCGAAACGCATGAACAACCATTGGATGAGAAGGCAGCGCAGGCTGGGTTACGTCTTCATCGGGCCCAGCATGATCGGCGTGCTGCTGTTCTTTCTCATACCGGCCGCATACTCTCTGGGATTGGTCTTCACGGATTACAAATTCATGAATCCCAAGGTCGGGTTCGTCGGTCTCGATAATGTAACCCGGATGATGCACGACAAGCTGTTTTACCTGTCCTTGAAGAACACCGTGCTGTTCCTCGTGGCGGTGCCGGTGTCCATCGCGCTCGGCTTTGTCGTCGCGGTCATCCTGAACCAGCGGATCTACTTGAAAAAGCTTCTGCGCGCCCTGTACTTTATGCCGTACATTACGAGCGGGGTGGCCGTCGCGTTTGTGTGGATGCTGCTGTTCCAGCCGAAACAGGGGCCGATCAACGGATTTCTCCGCGGCATCGGAATCGATCATCCTCCCGGATGGCTGTCGACGACCACCTCCTCCATGTTTGCGATCGACATCATCTGGATCTGGTTTCTGATGGGGTATAACATGATCATTTATTTAGCCGCGCTGCAGGAGGTATCGCCGGAGCTGCTGGAAGCCGCGAAGATCGACGGCGCCCGGGCGGGACAACTGCTCCGCAAAATCATCTGGCCGCTCGTCAGCCCCACCACGTTTTTGCTGCTGGTGACCGGAATGATCATGACGATCAAGACGTTCGGCATTATTCAGGCGACAACGCAGGGCGGCCCCGGGAACAGCACGACCATCTTGTCTCTGTACGTCTACCAGAACGCCTTCCGGTACTACGACATGGGCTACGCCGCCACGATATCTTGGGCGCTGTTCATTATCATCCTGATCATTACGGTGATCCAATGGATCGGCCAAAAACGATGGGTTCATTACTAAGAGAAAGAGAGGCCTGAAGCATCATGGAACTCCAAAAACGACTGCTGGCCGGCACGCCGGGCAGGCTGCTGGTGACGCTGATCATGCTGGCGCTGGCCATCGTGATGGTTATGCCTTTTCTATGGATGATCAGCACGTCTTTGAAAACACCGACCGAAGTATTCAAATACCCGATCGAATGGATTCCCGCGCATCCGACATGGGAACACCACCTCAAGGTGTGGACCGGACCGAAAAGCTTCGGTACTTACTACCTGAATTCGCTAAAAATTGCCCTGATCGGCATGGCGGGCGCCACGTTCCTGTCCGCGTTTGCGGCTTACGGTTTTGCCCGGATCGAATTCAAGGGAAGGAACGCGTTGTTCATGCTATATTTATCCATGATGATGATTCCCCCGCAGGTACTGTTCGTGCCCAAGTTCATCATGTTTGAATGGGCCGGCATTTATAATACGCATCTCGCACTGATTCTGCCCGGCCTGTTTACGATCTTCGGTGTATTCATGCTGCGCCAGTTCTTCCTTTCCATTCCCCATGAGATTTCCGAGTCGGCTTTTATCGACGGGGCGGGGCATTTCCGGATCTTCTTCCGGCTCATTCTGCCTCTCGCCAAACCGGCGCTGGCCACATTGGCCATTATCGATTTCTCCTGGCAGTGGAACGATTACGAGAACGCGCTGGTCTTTTTGATCGATGAGCGGCTGTACACCATTCCGCTTGGACTTCAGAACTTTATCCTGGAAAATACGGTGGACTACAACGGCATGATGGCCGCGGCGTCTGCGGGCATTATCCCGATGATCGTCGTGTTTGCGATCGGCCAGCGCTACATTATTCAAGGGTTGACGAATTCTGCGGTGAAAGGGTGAGAGGATGAAAACCGAGACGATACGAAGCGACGTAACCGTCATTGGCGGCGGGCTGGCCGGCGTATGTGCCGCTATTGCGGCGGCAAGGCTCGGCAGCCAGGTCGTGCTTGTGAACAACCGCCCGGTACTCGGCGGCAATTCAAGCAGTGAGGTTCGGGTGTGGGTGTGCGGGGCGACCGCGCACGGCATCAACCGGTACGCTAGGGAGACCGGCATCATGGGCGAACTGTTCGTCGAGAACCAGTACCGTAATCCGGAAGGCAATCCGTACCTGTGGGATTTGGTGATCCTGGAAGCGGTGCGGGCGGAGCCGAACATTACGCTGCTGCTGAACACCGATGTGCATGAAGTCGAGGCGGACGGTCCGGAGGAGAACCGGACGATCCGGTCGGTGACTGGCTGGATGATGGGCTCCGAGCGGCGCATCCGCATGGAAAGCCCAGTCTTTCTCGATTGTACCGGCGACGGTCTCGTCGGCTTTATGGCGGGCGCCCGCTACCGGATCGGCCGGGAAGCCTCCCGTGAATACGGGGAAGCGTGGGCGCCGGAGGAAGCGGACGGCATCACCTTGGGCAGTACGCTGTTGTTTTACACGAAGGACGCGGGTCATCCCGTCCGGTTCGTGCCGCCTTCCTTCGCCAAGGACATTACGCAGACGCCGATTCCGATCAAGCGGGTCATCCGTAGCGGCGACTCGGGCTGCCATTACTGGTGGATTGAGTGGGGAGGCGAACTGGACACGGTCCATGACAACGAAGTCATACGGGATGAACTATGGTCGGTTATCTATGGGATCTGGGATTATATTAAAAATTCAGGGCAGTTTGATGCCGACGCCATGACGCTGGAATGGGTCGGTTCCATTCCGGGAAAAAGGGAATATCGCCGCTTTGTCGGCGACTATGTGCTGAACCAAAACGACATCATCGCGCAGGAGCCGTTCCCTGACCGCATCGCCTTCGGCGGCTGGTCCATCGATCTGCACCCGCCGCAGGGGATGTATGCCGAAGCCAGCGGCTCCAAGCATATGCACGCGGACGGCATCTACCATATTCCGTACCGCAGCCTGTATTCGGCGAACGTCTCCAACCTGCTGTTCGCCGGCCGCAACATCAGCGCTTCCCACGTGGCTTTTGGCACAACGCGTGTCATGGCGACATGCGCGGTGATGGGGGAAGCGGCAGGAACCGCCGCTGCGCTCTGCGCGGCGAAGGGCGTGCCGCCGCGGGCCATTTACCGCTCGCATCTTCACGAGCTGCAGCAGACGCTGCTGCGCCAGGACGCGTCCGTCATCGGCCTGCGGCATGAAGACGACCGGGACCTCGCCCGCCAGGCAAAGGTATCGGCCTCGTCGGTTAGAGCCAGCATTGCCGTCACCAAACCGCATTCAGCCTTCCGGCTGAAGCGGGATGCCGCGATATTGTTTCCGCTGGAGCCGGGGATGCAAGGACTGGAGCTGCTCGTAGATGCGAGCGGGGATACCCGGCTTGCCGTGGAGTTATGGGACACCGGCCGTCCGGAAAACTACGTGCCCTGCACAAAGGTGGCTGAAGCCGAAGCAGCTGTTTCCAAGGGTGAAGCGCAGTGGATATCCCTTCCGCTGGCTTGGGCACCGGACACGCCGCAGAATGCTTTTGTCATCATCCGCGGGAATCCGGACATCAGCCTGTACAGTGCGGCTGAACCCCTTACCGGCGTCCTCACATTTGAGAAGGGGGCGGTGCCTAACGCTTCAGCTGATTTGGAGGACCATGACGAGAATCAGCCCGTCGTGGCCTGGAGCATGAAGGCGCTGGTCCGGCAGCCGTTCTGCTTCAAGGTTCTGGGTACGACCGCTGCCTATTCGCCGGCGAAGGCGGTCGGCGGATACAAGCGGCCATTCGGCGGACCCAATCTGTGGGCGTCGAATCCGATTGGGCCGGAGGACGAGGCATGGCTGCTGTTGACATGGGAGAGTGAAGTCGCGCTGCAGGAGGTGCGGCTGACATGGAACGACGACGTCAACGAAGACCTGATCAATCTGCATCATCACCGAACGCCGTTCGAAATCATCCCTGAACTGGTCAAGTCATACCGGATCGAGGCATGCATCCGTGGGGAATGGGACACGATCGCCAGTGTTCAGGATAATCGGCGAAGAAGTAATCGGATCGCTTTGAATGAGCGCATTTCCACCGACGCGCTGCGCCTCGTGATCGAAGAAACAAACGGTGCCCCTGCCGCCGAACTCGTGGAGATTCGGGTATATTGATTGGAAGGTCAACGGAACCAATCATCGCAAAAGTACGGTTTGAGGCAGCCATCCACCAAGATGGCTGCCTTTTAGTTAAGGCAAGCTAGATAGTTGGTCCTATGTCGAACCGCAGTATGAGACGATGTTCCCTTTTTGTTGGAAAACTGAACCAAATTCGGGGTGATGAACGTAGTACCGAATAGTCCAACAAAAGGAGGTTCATTCATGAAAAAAAGGATGGCATGGCTTCTGGCCGCCGCACTGACATTGACCCCGCTGGTTCCAACCGATGCAATGGCGTCCGGCACGGAAGCGACGGTTCCAGCCGCCAAAGGGCTTAAACAAATCGCCGCAGAGAAAGCGGAACTGCTCACGAAGCAGTACGGGACGATCAGCGTGCAGTACGCGCTCATCGACCAAGGGAAGATTCAAGTCTCCGGCCAAACCGGAACGAATGATCAAGGGGGCAAGGTTCCGCTAACGAGCGGCACGATGTACGGCATCGGCTCAACGAGCAAAATGTTTACGACCGCCGGCGTCATGAAACTGGTTGACGAGGGGAAGATCAACCTGGATACCCCGCTTGTACAGTACATACCGGAATTCAAAATGAAGGATGAGCGCTACAAGCAAATTACCCCGCGCATGCTGCTGAACCATTCCTCCGGGATTCAAGGTTCCAGCCTGAATAATGCGTTTTTGTTTGAAGACTCGGATCCTTACGCGCACGACACCCTGCTTGAGCAGCTGTCCAAGCAAAGCTTGAAGGCAGATCCGGGCGCTTTCTCGGTGTATTGCAACGACGGCTTTACGCTGGCGGAGATCTTGGTGGAACGTGTAAGCGGGATGAAATTTACCGCCTTCGTTCATCAATATTTCACTGGACCGCTGGACATGAAGAATACCAAAACTTCGCAGGATATGGTGGATCCTTCCCAAACGGCAGGTCTCTATTATCCCGGCATTCAGCAGCAGCTGCCGAACGAAACGGTGAACGTAATCGGCACGGGAGGCATTTATTCCACAGCGGAGGATTTGGCGCGGTTCTCGCAAATCTTTACCGGACAACAGCAGGGCATCCTGTCCGCCAAGTCGGTGGAAGCTATGGGTCAGCCTGAATACAAAAAAGGAATGTGGCCAAAAGATGCGGACAATTCCGTTGATTACGGCCTGGGCTGGGACAGCGTAAGGCTGTATCCGTTTAACGATTATGGCATCAAAGCAGTCGTTAAAGGCGGGGACACGATTCTGTACCACGCTTCGCTGATCGCCCTTCCGGAGCAGAATATGGCTGCGGCTGTCGTATCATCAGGCGGAAGCAGCTCGACGAACCAGCTCCTTGCGACACAAATCCTGCTGGAAGCGCTGAAAGAAAAAGGGACAATCAAAGAGATCAAGCCGGACAAATCGTTCGGTAAACCGGTTCCTGCCAGCATGCCGGAAGATCTGAAGAAGGAAGCCGGATATTACGGCTCGACCAATCAACTCGTCAAGGTTGATTTGAAGGATGGAATGATGTCCGTCACGGTTCCGAATGTACCTGAGTATCCGGCGGAGAAATATGTGTACTCTTCGGACGGAACGTTCGTGAACGAAGCGGGTACCGCGAAAGTCAGCATTGTGAAGGAAAAGAATGGCTTGACTTACCTATGGGTCCAGGAATACAGCAGCGTTCCTGAGCTTGGGCAAATAGCGTTGTCCCATTATCTGGCTCAAAAGCTGGACAGCAACCCGCTGACGAAAGACGCGGCCAAAGCTTGGGATCAGCGTGAAGGTAAAACCTATTATCCGGTGAACGAAAAATACACGTCGGTCATGTATTTGATGAAGCCTACGCTGGAGATCAAGCGGGCCCAAGATTTTCAAGGTTATTTGAACGACAAAAAAATTACCGGACCGAATACGGCAGCCAGTGTTCTTCAGGTTCCGGGCATGGGCGGCCGGGACACGTCGGAATACAGCTTCTATAAAAAAGACGGGGCCGAATACCTGGAAGCCGCGGGCAGCGTGTTCGTCAGCGAGGATCTGGTGAAGCCGCTGTACCATGGCAAACAATCGACCGTCAGCATCAAGGCCGATGGTTATGCAAGATGGTTCACGGTTCCGAAGCAGGCCGCCGGAAAAACGATGACGGTGAAGCTTCCGGTTGAAGGAGGATTCGTCGTTTATGACGCCGAAGGCAAGCTCGTAAATATGAGTGAAGTCAGCGGATCTAACCAAGTTGTCCTGCCTAAGGACGGAACCGTTGTTTTCGCAGGAGACGCCGGATCTTCATTCGACGTCAAACTCGATAAAAAGTAAGGTATAAAACGTAACCTGCTATCATCATTCATCATTTCATAGCTATTGAATGCAGAACCACCGCATCCTTCATCTACTAAAGGGGCGGTGGTTTTATATTACAGCGGGAGCGAAATCCTGGCTGTAACTAACGAGCTGCCATTCACCTGGATTACCCGGCTCAAATACAGTAGAATAAGTAAAACCTAAGCTCGCAGGGGGCGGTCGAACAATGAACAACAGTAAAGAGTGGAAGCAGGCCGAACATGCTCTATCCCGAATGGAAGTGCTGAAACAAGGCAGCAACGAGCCGGTGGCGATAACCGGTGAATCGGAGGATTTAGTCTGTATCGGCATCGGAACCGACGCGGCTGTGTTTGTATACGAACCGCTTCCAGCGTATGCATATAAACTATACACGGAAGCTGCGCTTCCAAAGAAGCAGGCGGAAATTCATGTCTACAGCCGGCTGGAAGGCAGTCCGTTTTTTCCTGTGTTTTACGGGTCAGGAGAACGCTATGTCGTCATCAGCCGGGAAGAAGGTATAACTCTGTATGATTGCCTCCTGTATGGGATCCCGGTGCCAAGGCAGGTCATCGACGACGTGGATGCCGCTCGTGCATTTGTAAGGAGCAAAGGGCTTAACCCCAGGGACATTCATTTGAAAAATGTGCTGCTTCAGGACGGGCGCGGGAAAGTCATTGACGTGTCTGAATATGTCCAGAGCGGAAACGATAAGCGGTGGGAGCATCTGGAATGGGCGTATGATAACGTATATCCGCTGCTGGAAGGCAAAAGGATCCCCTTATGGCTGATTGAAGCCGTGAAGACGGCTTATAACCATCTCGATCCGTTGAACATTAATTTACAGGAATTTTCCGAACGCATACGAAAGCTTTTTATAAAAAATTAATTGGCCTGCCTCTTGACCCTCACATTAGTGTCAGGGTTTACAATAAAGACCTACCGGGCAGGAAGGAGGAGATGGGGCCTTGAACATTGGAGAATTGGCGGAGCGGACCGGCGCCAGCATTCGCTCCCTTCGTTATTACGAACAAAAAGGGCTGCTGACGCCGCTGCGAAAGGAGAACGGGTACAGGGAATATACCCCGTTTGCGGTCGAGCAGGTGCAGGCCATTCAGCTGTATTTGAACCTCGGATTGTCCACAGACGAAATATCCGGAATATTGCAGTGTGTCTTGCAGAATAAAGAAGCCTTTTGTAAAGATGTGCTCCCGATCTACCAGCAAAAGCTTCAGGAGATCGATAAACAGATTCAGGTGCTGACCAGCATCCGGGCCAATTTGACCGAGCGCATCGATTCCATCCTGCTCGAACGATCCCTATCCGGTCAGGAGGAAGGTTAAATGAGTATTCAAGCGGTTAACGATACGACGTTTGCGTCGCAAATAAGAGCCCAGGGAACCACATTGGTGGAATTTGGAGCGGTATGGTGCCCTCCCTGCAAGAAGCTGCTCCCCATGCTGGATGAATTGTCTGAAGAGATGGGGGATCAAGTGCATTTTTTGAAGGTGGACTGCGATGAGTCTCCTGCTACCGCCAGCCAATATCAGGTGATGTCCGTTCCGACGGTCATCGTGTTCCGCGACGGTGAGGCTGTCGAGAAGCTGGTCGGCCTGCGGCCGAAGAGCGTTTACGAGCAGGTTGTATCCAAGCATAGCTGATCAAAAGCAGGAAGTGGTAAGCGAAGCTGGACGATTTTCCCGGTAAGAAGGATGGATCGTCGCCTCCGTGGTGAGATTTGATAAATAGTATGAAGTCATCAATAGACGGCGGTTCCGGAAGCATGGTTCACATGTTGGCCGGGCGCCGTCTTTGTCTGTTTGGAGGAAGGAATAAGAAAACACAAACCGATCGATAAAAACGACATGTTAAACAGTGGAAAGCCTTGTTAATATGTAAGCGATTTCAAAACAAGAAAGGTGGGATATGATTTGACGGGTTGGAGGAAAAAGGTCAGCGCAAGTCTGATCGTATTGATGATCTGCTCCCAAGCGGCAATGGCCGGAGGGAAGCAGGAAGTTGACGCTGCTGCGGCCGGGGACGTGAACTTGGCGGTTGGCAGTACGGCGACGGCAAGCTCGGGCAGCGCAGCGAACGCGGTGGACGGCAAAGGCGAAACCGTATGGCAGCCATTAGCCGCCGACAGAAAGGATGATATGAACGTGTGGCTTTCCATCGACTTGGGTAAGGAGGAAACCTTCAACAAGGTGATGTTCAACCTGAACCGGGCAGACAATCTGAAGGATTACCAGCTGCTCTATTCGAACGACCAGACGAATTGGAATGAAGCATTCAGCAAAAACAAGGATTTAAGCGCATCGGAAACCGCCAGCTTTGAGGCGGTCAGCGCACGGTATTTGAAGCTGAGCCTGAATCTCAGCAAAGACCTCAACGTGCAGCTGTCCGAGCTGTCCGTGTATAACAGTACGGAGGCACCTGCACCGGCGGACCTTCAGCGGATCTATTTTTCCGATGCGGCCGGAAAGGAATACCCGAACAACAGCGAGATCCGGCTGAACAAAGGAGAAGAAGCGACGCTGTTTTTGAAAGGTGAACTGAAATCCGGCAGCGTCGTGGAATTAAGTGAAGTGGCGAAAACCTATAAATCTTCCACCATGGACGTGTCCGTTTCCCCTTCGGGAACCGTGACGGCGAACCAGGTCGGGGCTTCGTTGATGCAGGCGGTCGTACATACAACGGAAGACTTGAAGACAAGCGACCTATGGGTGGTCGTTGATGATCCCGCAGCTTTTCAAGGCGAAGCCTATGTCGTCAACTCCAAACTGACGCATCCGCGAATGAAGACGGAGATCGGACAGCCGGCCGTCATCGAACCGCAGGACGTTTATCCAACTGTGTCCCTGACGCCTACCGTAAACGGAAATGTCACAGGCGAATTGGTTTATAACGGAAACAAGACAGTTGATGCCTTGCCAAAGACGGCGCTGACTAAAGGAGAGGCGGTGGAATGGACTCCTGTAGGGAAAGCGGACAGACAAGGGTCCTATCAGCTGCGGTTGACTATTGAACAGAGCGGCAAGGAACCGGTGTACGAATCATATTATTTTACAGTGCTTGATCCCAAAAGCGTTCCTGCGGGACAGAGCCAGATCGCTTTCCTGGGTAAAGACGGGAAGATGGTATACATCGGCGATTACCGCGGCAACCAAATTCTCGACTTCTCGAATGTCGGCTATATGGGCGGCGGTGTAAAGATACCGAACGTGCCTGTAAAAGCCACCGTATCTCCGGGAGACGGAGATGACACGGCACGCATCCAGGCAGCGATCGATGAGGTGGCCCGGCTTCCGCTCGGAAAGGACGAGTTCCGTGGCACGGTCCTGCTGAAAAAAGGCAGATATGACGTCGGTGGCACACTGACCGTCAAAGCCAGCGGGATCGTGCTGCGGGGCATGGGGCAAGACGAAAAAGGAACGCTTATATACGGCACCGGGGCCAATCCGCGCAATTTGATCGAAATCGGGGAGAATGTCGGCCTTGCTTTGGACAGTGGCTCTAAGCAGACGATCTCCGATTTGTACGTGCCATCGGGTGCGCGAACCTTTCATGTCGAAGACGCCAGTGCCTATCATGTAGGCGACCAAATCGTCGTCCGCCGGATCGGGGATAAAAACTGGATTCATGCGATTGGCATGGATTACATTTACAACCGTCCGGGCGGCACGGTAACCCAGTGGTCTCCGTTCAACCTGGATTTTGACCGGGTTATCACGGCCGTCGACGGCAATTCGATTACGGTCGATGCGCCGCTGGCAAGCGCGATCGAGCGCCAGTGGGGCGGCGGTGAAATCTACAAATACACGGATAAGGCCCGCATTCAGCAGGTAGGCGTCGAAAATATGCGGGTGGATTCGGACTTCGATCCGAGCGTCATCGATACCGTCATGGATAACGATACGACCGACCCGTATTATGCGGACGAGAAGCATGCCGAGCGCTTTGTCGTGTTTAACAGTGTTAAAAACGGCTGGGTCCGGGATGTGACAGGGTATCATCTGTCGTACTCTCTTGTTCAGATGAGCCGCAACTCCAAATGGATCACCGTTCAGGACAGCAAGATGTACGACATGGTCAGCATCATCACCGGGGGCCGCCGGTACGTGATCCATCAGATGGGCCAGCTGAATTTTGTGCAGCGGATCTACACAGAGACCGCGCGGCATGCGTTTGTCGTTGACAGCAGGGTGCAGGGGCCAAACGTGTTTCTGGACGGTGAGGCGGTCAAAAATTATAACACCAGCGAACCGCATCACCGCTGGTCCGTAGGCGGACTGTTCGACAACATCAAGGCTCCGATTTCCATCCGGGACAGAGCCTGGCTCGGCAGCGGCCATGGCTGGGCCGGGGCCAACTATGTGAGCTGGAACACGGAAGGAGAGCTCACCTCCCAGCAGCCGCCGACTGCACAGAACTATGCCATCGGACATGTCGGCGAAAAGGTGCCCGGACTGGTTCCGAGCGTCTATGATCCCCGCCCGCGCAGCGACGGATACTGGGACAATTACGGCCAGCATGTGACCGTTGAGAGCCTGTATAAGCAGCAGCTGGAGGAGCGGCTGGGCAAAAAAGCGCTGAACAACATACAAAAGTAACCAACAGCTAGCAGCATCCACAATTTGTTGAATGAAGCCAGACGATGAAGCCATGATTCCCATCCTATTCTCTTTTGAGTACGGCGGGCGGAATCATGGTTCTTTTTTATCTAAGCATAAAAAAACACAACCGCCAGAAATCTATGCCATGGAGAGACGGGCGGATCAGGAGTAGCATGGAGGCTGGAATCACGCAATGAACGGAATAAATCTGAAAGATGCTGTTCAATAAAAGGAGGCCTATTTATGAAAGCGCTTCTCGTTGGTTTGGGAGGTTTTGGCGGCGGCTGGTACCGGAAGCTCCGGTCCCAGTATGCGGATATAGAACTCGCCGTTGCAGATACAGATTCTGGAAAAAGGTCTGCTGTAGAGGCTGATGGAATCCATTTTTACGAAAATGTGCGGGAAGCCATCGAGCGGGAACAGCCAGATCTGTTGATCAACGTTACCCCAAGGGAGGTTCACAAGCGCATTAACGAGCTGGCGTTCGATCATAAACTGCCGGTATTTTGCGAAAAGCCGATTGCTGACAATTATGAGGATGCCGCCGCGATGGTGCAGCGTGCTGAACAGGAGCAAATTCCGTTTATGATCGCAGAAAACTACCGTACGTTTCCAGCGGTTCGGAAGCTGAAGCAGCTTCTGGACGAAGGGGCGATCGGTGAGCTGCGGTCCATGGAATGCGATTTTTTCAGGCAGCGCCAAAAAATAACGCTGGAAAGGGACGAGGTGCTGGAAGAAGTCATCATTCACCATTTTGACCTGCTGCGGTATTTGTCCGGCCGCGAAGTGAGCAGGCTGTATGCTTCACGCAGGCATGTGTTTCATATTGTTATGGACCTGCAGGCCGGAATACAGGCCTCGTTTCGCTGTTCCTTGACCAGCCAGGGGCGGGAAACGCAGTGGGCCGGCGATTGGCGGATCGAGGGATCGCTGGGCAGCTTGACCTTTGTGGGCGGCGTGCTCGAGCTCGTGACAGTGGATGGTGTCCGGCGGATTGAGGATTTTAGTGATGTAGACGCCCCAGGCCCGTTCACCGAGTTTTTGCGGTCATTGGAGGAGCACCGCCCGGGTGAGACGAATGCCAGGGATTATTTAAAGAATCAGGCTCTGGCGGATTACACGAGGCGGTCTCTCCGGACAGGTGTCCCTGTGGATCCTTCGGACAGCTGGGGATATGGGCCGACCGTCATCCGCAATTTTCTTCGGGCCGAACTTACAGGCTCCGTGAGTCATGGGGGGGAAGGCTTGGTGCATGGCAGCAAGCTGTTCGGGAGCGGCGATTTCGATACGCCGCTGAAATTTCTGCATTACACGGTCATCCCGCCGGGGTCATCCATCGGCCTGCATGGTCACCGTGAGGATGAAGAACTGTACGTTCTGCTCGAAGGAAGCGGCTTGATGACGGTGAACGGAAGAACGTACCGGGTGGAAGCCGGGGACATCATCCTAAACAAGCCATGGTGGAGGCACGGCCTTCGGAATGACGGGGATGTGCCGATTAAAGCGATCATTTTTGAGGTGGGTATACCAAAATAGATGTGTCTGCAGCAAAGGCCGGAGGATGAGGAGAGGTGAAGCATGTGGTCAAACAGGATGTCAGCTTGCAAGAGCATATGTCTGCAACTACGAGGGACCTTCGATTATGGTACACCCGGCCGGCAGCCGGGTGGAACGAAGCGCTGCCCATAGGGAACGGGCGGCTGGGTGCAATGGTGTTCGGCACGCCGGGGCTGGAAAAAGTCCAGCTCAATGAGGATTCGATTTGGTACGGCGGTCCGGGACGGGCGGCCAATCCCCGGTCCCAGCCCTATTTGGCTGAGATCCGGACGCTGCTTAAGGAAGGAAAGCAGGCAGAAGCGGAGCACTTGGCGAGAATGGCGATGACGGCTTCCCCAAAATATGAGCAGCCATACCAGCCTCTAGGGGATCTGGTGATTAAATTGCTTGATCAGGAAGGGCCTGTGGAAAACTACGAGCGGCAGCTGGATTTGGAGCAAGCCGTTGTGGACGTTTGCTACCGGCTCAAGGGCGTCCGGTATCGGCGGAGCTATTTCGCCAGCGAACCGGATGGGGTTCTGGTCATCCGATTGACCGCGGACCAGCCGGGCCAGCTTACGCTGGCCGTCAATCTCATGCGCCGTCCGCTCGATTATGGCTGCCGGGCTGACCCTTCGGGAGCCATCGTCATGGACGGGGAATGCGGAACGGACGGCGTCCGGTTTAGTGCAGCCCTTCGTGCCGTAATTCAGGGAGGACGGCAGCGGGTTATCGGTGATTACCTTTCGATCGAAGGAGCGGATGCCGTGACCCTGCTGTTGGCGGCGCACAGCACGTTTCGGGTGAAGCAGCCGGCAGAAGTTTGCCTGAAACAGCTGGAGCAGGCGGCGGCCAAACCGTTTGAAACGCTGCTGAAACGGCATACAGAGGAGTACGCGTCCCGGTTCGGCCGCTTTGCGATCGATCTGACGCCGGACGGTGATCCGCATGCTGCACTTCCTACAGACCAGCGGCTGCTCCGGTTGCAGAATGCGTTGGGACATAAAAGCGGCGAAGGAAACACAAACGATTTGCTGCCTGATGAAGCGGAGATTGAAGATCCCGGTCTGGCAGCTCTCTATGTCCAATATGGGCGTTATTTGCTGATTTCCTGCTCCCGGCCGGGCACCTTAGCGGCCAATCTGCAGGGGATTTGGAACGACAGTTATACCCCGCCGTGGGAATCCAAATATACGATCAACATCAACGTCCAGATGAATTACTGGCCGGCTGAAGTGCTCCATTTATCCGACTGCCATGAACCGCTGTTCGATCTGATCGACCGGATGCGGCCTAACGGACGGGCTACCGCTCGCGAGATGTACGGCTGCCGGGGCTTTACTGCCCATCACAACACGAATCTGTGGGCTGAAACCCGGCCGGAAGGGATTTTGATGACCTGCACGGTGTGGCCGATGGGCGCCGCGTGGCTGTGCCTCCATTTATGGGAGCACTACCGTTTCGGGGGTGATCTGGCTTTTCTTGCTGAACGGGCATACCCGGCGATGAAGGAAGCGGCGCTATTTCTTCACGATTACATGATCGAGGAGGACGGTTATCGGGTTACGGGACCGTCGGTGTCTCCGGAGAACCGGTTTCTTCTCCCGGACGGCGGCAGCGGCAGCCTGTGCATCGGTCCGTCGATGGATTCGCAAATCGCGCTGACGCTGCTGTCCGCCTGCTTGGAAGCGGCGGCGATCATCGGCGAGGAGGATCAGGCGTTTCTCGGCGAGTTGCGGGAGACGATCGAACGCATTCCGCGCCCGGCTGTTGGTAAACACGGGCAAATTATGGAATGGCTGCGCGATGATGAGGAGGCCGATCCCGGACACCGGCATATTTCGCAGCTGTTCGCCCTGCATCCGGGTGGGCTGATTGATGTTCGGCGCACGCCGGGGCTGGCGGCTGCTGCCGAGAGGACGCTCGCACGGCGTCTCGCCGCAGGCGGCGGCCATACGGGCTGGAGCCGGGCTTGGATCGTCAATTTCTATGCCCGGCTTGGCATGGGGGAGGAGGCTTACGGGCATCTGATGAAGCTGTTTGCGAATTCCACGTATCCGAATTTGCTGGACTGCCATCCGCCTTTTCAAATCGACGGTAATTTTGGCGGAACAGCGGGAGCGGCGGAAATGCTGCTGCAATCCCATGCGGGGGAAATCCGGCTGCTGCCGGCCCTGCCAAAGGCGTGGCGCTCCGGCCGTGTTGAAGGCCTTCGGGCAAGAGGGGGGTATACCGTAGGTCTGTCTTGGAGTAAAGGGACGTTTGACGAGGTGACGATCCGCTCCTCCAAGGCGGGCTTGTGCCGCCTGTGGTCGCCCGTCCCCTTGGAGCTCGCGGTTTCCGGTCACCTGGAAACCGATGCCTCGGGCGATAAGTCCGACGACGACCGTTCCGGTTTTGAATATGTGATAACCTTGGCAGCTGGGGAAAGCTGCGTCATTCGGGCGCGCAAAGGATGAACGCGACCGTAATAAAACACAAGTGAAGCGACAAATCCCCATTCCGAGGGTCCGGACAAAAAGATTAACATTAGCGATGAAGCGATCTATACAAAAAGGAGCGATATTTATGCCAGAACAAGCGCCAGCCGCCATCTCAGCCTCCAGTCCGGCCTTGCCCGCACCAAAAAGGCGGATGAGCAATCTGCGCAAATACAAGGCGCTGTACCTGATCTCACTGCCTGGAATCATTTATTTTATCGTGTTTAAATACCTGCCCCTGCTGGGGTCCGTCATGGCGTTTCAAAACTACAACATTTTCAAGGGCTTTACAGGCAGCCCATGGGTCGGACTCGATCAGTTCCGCCGGATGTTCACTTACCCGGAGTTTCTGCGGATTCTTGAAAATACGGTTCTGATCGGATTTTATGACCTGATTTTTGCCTTTCCGGTTCCGATTATCTTTGCGCTGCTCCTGAACGAACTGAGGAAAGTCGTGTACAAGCGGATTCTCCAAACGGTCGTCTATCTGCCGCACTTCCTCTCCTGGGTCATTATCGGGGGGATCATGATCGGCATATTATCGCCGACGACAGGAATCGTGAACCAGGTATTGAATGCGTTCGGACTCAAATCGATTTACTTTCTGGGCGAGGATTCGTATATCCGGAGCATCCTGGTCGGAACGGGGATCTGGAAAGACAGCGGCTGGGGCACAATCGTGTATTTGGCCGCACTGGCCAGCGTCAATCCTGAGCTGTATGAAGCCGCCCGCATTGACGGTGCCAGCCGCTGGAGACAAACCCTGTCGATCACGATCCCGGCTATCCTGCCGACTATCACCATTATGTTCCTGCTCCATATCGGCAACTTCCTTGATTTCGGTTTCGAACGCGTATTCGTCTTCGTCAATTCGCTGAATGAAAGCAAGGGCGACATCCTCGACACCTACATTTACCGGGTCGGCCTCATTGATCAGCAGTACAGCTACACGACGGCGATCGGCCTTTTCAAATCGGTGGTCGGACTGGTGCTCGTCATGATCGGGAATACGCTGAGCAAGCGGGCTTCGGGCGAAGGACTATACTAGAAAGGAGAAGGATGGCACAATGAAAAACAAAGGCAGCTTATTTGACGGATTTAATTATATTTTCTTGACGCTGGTCGGATGCTTGATGGTGTTCCCTCTTCTCCATGTGCTCGCCAAGTCGTTCAGCAGCAGCCAGGCGATCAATGCGGGCAAGGTCAAGCTGATCCCGGTCAATTGGACGCTGACAAACTACCATGTAATTTTGGGTGACAGCTCTATCTGGCGAGCGTTTATGGTAAGCGTATCCATCACGGTCGTCGGGACGCTGATCAACTTGATCTTGACTGCATCACTGGCGTATCCGTTGTCCAGACCCGAGTATTCGATGCGCAAAGTCGTGCTGATTTTTATACTGATTACGATGATCTTTCAGGCGCCGCTGATCCCTAACTACATGGTGATCAAAAACCTGCATCTGATCGACTCGTTATGGGCCTTGATCATTCCGTCGGCCATCAGCGCGTACAACCTGTTCATCATGCGCTCCTTCTTCGTCGCCCTTCCGTCGGAGCTGATCGACAGCGCCCGGATCGACGGGGCAGGAGAGCTGCGCACGATGTGGAGCGTTATTCTTCCACTGTCCAAACCGGCCATGGCAACCATGGGGCTGTTCTATGCGGTATCCCACTGGAATTCGTATTCGTCGGCGCTGTATTTCATCAACAACCGGGCGCTTTACCCGCTGCAGCTTCGCCTCCGGGAAATCGTTCTGAGCAATGACCTCGGTCAGGCAGGCAACCTGCTTGAAAATGTAAACCAGATCTCTCCGGCTGGCGTGCAAATGGCGGTCATCGTCGTTTCCGTCGTACCGATCATTATCGTGTACCCGTTCCTGCAGAAGTACTTTATCAAAGGGATGCTGATCGGGTCGATCAAGGCCTGACTCTATCTTTTTACAGCAAAAAAAGTATACGTTTTCATAGATGTGAAATGTGATAAGATATTAAACATCAGTGTCATGCTATTAGCGCGGCGCTCAAGTATAGGCTAGCAGACAAGGGTTTGGATTGGTGAGTGAATTTGGCTTTGCGCGCAGCGCAAAACAAGAGAGCGAAGCAAGTCAAACAGGAGTCAAATGGATGCAGGGAGGAGAGACGGCATGAAAAGAGCAGCTTATTTCATTGTGGCAGCGGCCGTTATTCTCCTGTTCTGTTATCTGGCTGGAAGCGCGGACCGATTAGCCTCTCCTTCGCCGCAGCCGGCTCAGGAAAGTGTGAAAGAATCCTCTCCTCAGCCGACGGCCTTCAGCTTGGCGATATCCAACGGTGCCAGCCCTTATGCGGTTAATCTGGCGGACCCCGCCGAGGACCGCTGGGTCAAACAATTGGAAGCGCTGACAAATACGAAGCTGTCTATCTCTTTGATCTCGCTTAAAGATTTCGACCGGCGCATGCCGGTTATTCTTGCAGGAGATACCTATCCGGATGTCGTGCAGATGATTGGCGGGGCAAGCTCGGCCGCCATGGCCGGATCGGTCCAGGCGGGACTGTTCCTTCCGCTAGACGACTGGATCCAGACCTATGCTCCGAATTTGTGGAAAGCGGTGCCGCCTGAAGCCTGGAAGGAAACCAGCTTTGAGGGGCATATTTATGGAATTCCGGCCTGGCTCGGCAACCCGTCGCGCCGGGCAACGTATATCCGATCGGACCTGCTGGCGCAAACGGGTCTGCCCGTACCGAGAACCGTCGACGAATTTCTGGATGTGCTCCGTGCCTTCAAGAAGCTAGGGGTCGAAATTCCCTATGAGATGCGGGAGAATTTCAAGTATGCGGACGTCATTTTCGGCGCGTACGACGTGCTGGGTTACCAGTTCGAAGTCCGAAACGGAGAGGTGGTTCCGAAATTTTTGGATGAAGAGCATATGATGAAGGCGCTGCAGGTATACCGGACGATGCTGATGGAGGGACTCATCCCGGAGGATTTTGCGACAGTCTCGTCAACCGAATATACCCATGACATCGAAGCAGGCCGAGTGGGAAGCTGGACGGCGAACGCCGCCGGATTGCTGGACTTCCGCACCAAGCTCAGGGCTTCGGTTCCCGGGGCCCAAATCGATATCATCCCCTCTCCGGAAGGGCCGGAAGGGACGAAAGGCTACGGTTTGTACAGCACCGTCATCAATTCTTTCTACATTAATAAGCATGTGCCCAAGGAAAAACTGATCGGTATTCTCCAATTTTTTGATTGGATGGTCTCAGACGAAGCTCAGCGGTTTTTTTCGTTCGGCATCGAGGGCGACACCTATACGGAAGACGATGGGACGATTGCGTATCATTTTCCGAAAACAAGGGAGGAGCAGGACGTGGAAACCTTCCGCGAACTGCTGTGGCTGACGCACGATCTGACGATCAACCGGGCCAGAACGGAGCTGGTGCCGGGCGGGAAGGATCTGCTCCATGCTTTGGATGTGACGCTGCCAAAGGAAGGGCTGGGAAGCATCGTCTTCGTTCCCGAGCTGGAGTCCTTCAGCGCCTATCCCGATCTCGCTTCGGAGCGGCCGAACCAGGCGCCGCCCGTGATCGTTGACCATATGGTCAAAATGATTTACGGCAAGGAACCGATCTCGGATTGGCCGAAGGTCGTCCGGGAATACCGGGAACGCGGCGGAAATGCGATTATTCAGGAAGCGACGGCGAGGTACCGGGCCAAGCAGGGGGTGCTGATTCAGCACAACCGATAGGGATGCGGCATTTCTTTCTCTTTTCGATAATGCAGCTGCGCTTTTTCTATCCGCTTTAGGAAGGGGTTTGATACAAGTGCGAGTTTTGATTGTGGAAGATGAGCCTGTCATTCAAAAAGGTTTGGTTAAGATGGTTCAGCGTTATCCGGCTTCCTTCTCCGCGATTTATACCGCCGATGACGGGGAAGCCGCTTTCGAGACGATCCGGAATCTGGAACCGCACCTGGTGCTGACGGATTTGCGGATGAAGCGGATGGACGGACTGGAGCTGTGCGAACGGATACACCGGGAATTCAGCCATGTCCAGGTTGTCGTCATATCTGGTTATAATGACTTTCAGTATGCACAGCGGGCCATGGCGTACGGGGTCAAGCGCTATTTGTTGAAACCGGTGACCCAGCAGGACGTACACGATACGCTGAAGGAGCTGATATCAGGGATGACCGGCAGCATTATTCCTGTGCAAAAATATGTGGAGTGGGCGCATCAGCTCGAGCAGAGCATCTGGCTGCTGCAGCGGGACGAAACGATTCGCATCATCGAAGAGGGAGAACAGTCGGGCTTGTTCGATGGGCTGAACGTGATCAACATGGAAGCGGTGCTGAGCGACTGCCTTGGCATGATCACAGAACGGCTGGAGAGCCGCGGCTGGAAGCCGCGTTCCGGATGCCGGGGAACACAAGGCGCGTCGAATACGAAGAAGGAAGTCATGATCGCTTTTACCGCCAGTATGGACCGGATTCTCGAAGAGCTTCAGCTGACACGGAAAGGCAATTTCAAGGATCCGATCGAAGAGGCCAAAGCCTTTATCGACCAGCATCTGTCGGAGGACATCACACTGGAGGAAGTGGCCAAGCGGGTGGGTCTCGCCAGGACCTATTTCAGCGCCCTTTTCAAGAAAATGACAGGGGAGACCTTTGTGCATTACCGGATCAAAAAACGGATGGAAGAAGCGCGCAGGCTGCTTGCCGTACCGACCCTGACGATCACCGATATCGCGGTCAAGGTGGGGTACGAGGATTATCCCCATTTTACGAAGACCTTTAAAAATTTCGTCGGCGTATCCCCGTCGGAGTACCGGTCTTCCTTTGGCATTGAATGATGAGAGTATCCCTGAGGCTGAAGCTGCTTTTGTATTTTACCATCGTGATTCTTCTTTCCCTGTCTGCGGTTGGCATCGCCTTCTACAGCATTTCAGCCAAGCAGCTGCAAAAAAGCGCAAAGAGCCAAATGGTCCAGATCGTGGACAATGCCGTACATCATACCAACCTGTATTTGTCGTCTTATCAGCGGTCGATGGTGGCGCTGCTGACCGACCTCAGGGTCAAACGGTACATCGATCTGCCGGCTGACCGGGAGGAGTACGAAAATTACCGCTACATGACCGATATCCGGGATGCGATCGTGGATCCGGTGTGGATCCGGAATCCCGAGATCGAAGCACTGTATATCATCGGTTACTCCGGGAATGCGCTCTATTATTATAACGGCGGGTCGGAGCCATCCTTTAAGCCGGAAGATACCGCCAAACAGATCCGATATTTTAAGGAGAACACGGATGAAAGCGGCCGGCTGACTATTATGAATTACAGCATTCTGGGCGAAAAGACGCCGATGATGACGCTGATCCGCCGCATCCGCGGACTTCGTTCCACGGACATGAAAGGTTTTGTGGGGATCGAGGTCAAGGCGGAGGAGCTGTCCACCCTGTGGAAGGGGATCGATCTGGGGAAGGACAGCTATTTTTTCATTGTGGACGGCGAAGGCAGGATTCAATACCACAACGATCAGACCAAGGTAGGATCGATCGTTCCGTCCAGCCTGGGCAAGCAAATCAGCGAGGCCGGCACCGAGATGTTCCGCAGTTCGGCGGAGGGAATGGACCGGGTATATATCAGCCGCAAAGCCGAATACTCGGGGTGGAATCTGGTGGTGTCCATTCCGTACAGCCAGCTGCAAAAACCGCTTAACACGATACGCAGCTCCATTATCGTCGTTGCGGTCATTACGTTCCTGACGGCGTTGTTCCTGGCGAGCCGGTTCGGCAAGTCGATTACAACCCCGATCCGGACGCTGATGAAGGGGATGAGCCAGACGGAAAAGGGAAACTGGAAGTTCATTCCGCTTCCGAAGCACCGGGACGAAATTACCGAGCTGATGATCCGCTACAACCTGATGGTGAACCGCTTATCGGAGATGGTTGATACGGTGTACCGTGCGGAGCTGAGGAACAAGGAAATGCAGGCCGAACGGCAGATGGCCGAGTTCCAATCGCTCCAGCTGCAGATTAACCCGCACTTCCTGTACAATACACTGGAAACGGTCGTATGTTACGCGGTTATTCAAGACTCGGACGAAATTACGGAGATCGTCGGGGCCCTGTCTTATATGCTGCACTATTCGGTACGGACCAATCTGGAAGAGATCACGGTAGCGAATGAGCTCAAGCACGTCATGTACTTCATGGTCATTATTAATCACCGGATCGGCCGGACGTTCGAGATTGATGTGCGGGTAAGGCCGGAGCTGCTTCTGCGGAAGATGGTCCGGCTCACACTTCAGCCGCTGGTGGAAAATGTGTTCCAGCACGCCTTCAGGCAAGGGGTGGAGGATCATCATACGATCATCATTGATGCCGGCGAAGAGGGAGATTCCTTCTGGGTCAGCGTTCAGGACAACGGCTGCGGCATGGCCCCAGAGCGGCTTGAGGAGCTTCGCGCCAAGCTGAGCGAGAACCGGCTTGCCGACGAGGAGGACCGGGGCAGTGCGGGCGGGATCGGCGTACCCAATGTGCACAGGCGGATTCAGCTGGTGTTCGGCGAGGACTACGGCGTAACTGTGGAAAGCCGTCCCGAGTGGGGAACCCGGATGATCATGCGGATGCCGATTTCCGGCGTAAAAGAACTGAGCAGCCCAGCGGGGCAAGAGGCAGCCGCGCCTATGCAGACCCTGCCCATGGCGGGCAGCGGCTAGGCGCAAACATTAAGCAAATCCTGTATTCCGGAGCATGGAATACGGGATTTTTTTATGGTCAGACAACCGCAAAAAAACACATCACGACAATAATCCGCCCCATGGGAGCTTCCCTGGTTAAGCCTTATGATGGGGACAGCAGCAAAGAGAATATCTTTTGCACTTTGCGTGAAGAGAGGGGATTATAAGATGAAAAAATGGGTCAGTCTGATCCTCGCGGCAGCGCTTGTCACGGGTCTGACCGCAGGCTGTGGAAACAAAAGCGCCTCGAGCGGCAGTGACGATGCGGCCGACGCATCAAAACCGGTGAAATTCAGCATTTCTTTAACCACAAGTGGAAACGCTTACGCGGAAGGCTCCAAGGACATCAACAACGAGAAATGGGTCAAGGAGGTCGAGAAGAGAGCCAACGTGGATTTGGACATTAGGCTGATTCCCTTGAAAGATTTCGATGCGAAGATGGCCGTCATGTTCGCCGGCGGCGATATTCCGGACGTCGTGCAAAACGTCGGCGGGGCTACGGATAAGTCTATGGCCGGTTCGGTTCAGGCCGGCGTGTTTATGCCGCTGGACGACTTGCTGAAAGAGTATGCTCCGAACCTGATGAAAGCCGTTCCGAAGGAAGCATGGGACGAGGTGAGCTACAAGGGGAAAATCTACGGCGTGCCGACCTGGCTCAGCAACCCTTCCCGCCGCGCCACTTACATCCGGACCGACCTGCTGGAAAAAACGGGCCTTCCGGCGCCCCAAACGATGGACGATTTCCTGAACGTCCTGCGTGCGTTTAAAAAACTCGGCCTCAGCGCGCCGTATCAGATGAGAGAGAATTTTAAATACGCGGACATCGTATTTGGTGCGTATGACGCCCTGGGCTATCAGTTTACCGAAATGAACGGCCAGGTCGTACCGAAGTTTTTTAACGCTGAAAATATGGAAAAGGCGCTGACCGTCTACAAAACGATGTATGACGAAGGCCTGATCCAGAAAGATTTCGCGACGATCCAGGCGCCTCAGTACAGCGAAAATATCGAAGCCGGCAATGCCGGCATGTGGACGGCCAACGCCGCCAGCCTTCTCGATTTCCGCACGAAGATCGGTGCGGCGGTTCCGGGCGCCAAGGTCGATATCATCCCGTCACCGATAGGGGACAACGGACAGAAGGGTTATGGATTGTACAGCTCGGTTAACACCTCGCTCTATATCAACAGCAAGGTCAGCAAAGAGAAAGCGGCCCGGATCATCCGAATGTTCGAGTGGATGCAGACGCCGGAAGCGAAAAACTTCTACAGCTTTGGCATCGAAGGCGAGGATTACACGGTTAAAGACGGAAAAATCGATTACAAGCTGCCGGAAGGCAAAGCCGCTCAGGACGAAGCCGGATTCCGCTCGCTGCTGCGCTGGGTCGGTGACGGAACGATCAACCGTGAACGGACCGAATTGCTCCCAGGCGGACAAGACGTGCTGAAGGCACTTGATGATACGCTGGCCAAAGAAGGCGTGGGCGGTATCGGATTTGTGCCGGACCTGGAATCCTTCAGCCAGTTCCCTGACTTGGCTTCCAAGCGTCCGGATCAGGCGCCGAAGCTCATCATTGACCACATGGTCAAAATGATCTACGGCAAAGAGCCGATCAGCGATTTACCTAAAGTCATCGAGGAGTATAAGCAAAAGGGCGGCGATGAGATCGTCAAAGAAGCCACGGAGCGTTACAACAACAAAGACGGAATTATCGATCAGCAAAGCCGCAAATAGGTTGATTTCAGGGAAGCCTTTCACGCGAAGGGCTTCCTCCTGTTAGGAGGGGAATATATGGTCTGGAAAACCGGAGACGGACGGAATAAGCTGAAGCTTCTGACCCCGTCATCCTGGTGGGGAGCCAAGTGGAGGGAGGCTCTGCCGGCAGGCAACGGAATAACCGGAGCAGCCGTGTATGGCGGCGTCCATTTGGAAACGGTCATGCTGACGCACGGCGGCTTGTGGTGGCAGAGCCGCACGCCGGATTTGCCCGACGTGAGCGGCCGGCTTGGAGAGATGCGCCGGTTGATGATGGAAGGGCAGGAGGCGCTTGCCGAAAATGTATTGGTGGGCGGTTTGAAGGAGAAAGGTTACGATCCGGTCATGGCCGTTCCGCTGCCGCTTGGCGACCTGAACTTGAGCATGGACGTAAGTGAAGGCTTTAAAGACTACAGCCGGGAGCTGGACATGGAAACTGGTGAAGTAACGGTGCGCTGGCAGGATGGGCATACGCTCTATGAGCGGACATTGTTCGTATCCCGGGCGGACGATTTGATCGTCTATGAGCTGCGGTCGTCAGGGTCAGGCTCGATATGGGCGAAGATCGCCCTTGACCTGCATCATCGCGGGGATGTCAGGCGTCCCCCTGGCAGACCTGATGCTCCATTGCCGACAGGAAGCGAATCAGGGTCCGACGGTGAGTTCATATGGTATGCCGCATGCCATGACGAGGGCAGCGATTTCGGCGCCGTCGCCCGGGTGGTCACGATCGATAGCAGGATAAGCAGCATAGGCAGCGAGTGCGTTCTTGAAGGCGCGACTCAGGCATTGATCCTGGTTAAACTGTTCGTTCATGAGCCGCGTCAAGCGGCATGGAAACGGTTGAAACACGAGCTGGCCGCAGAACATCGGTCTTACACCGAGCTGCTGCAGCCGCACATTGAGGAGCATGAACGCTTGTTTCAGCGGATGACGCTGAATCTGGATGCTCCCGGACGAGAGGCATCGAACGAAGAGCTGCTGCTACAAGCCTACCGCGGTGAAGCCCCTCTGGCCATGCTGGAGAAGATGTGGGCCTACGGGCGTTATCTTCTGATTGCAAGCTCGCGCAAAGGCGGGGATCCCTGCCATTTATACGGCTTATGGTGCGGGGAATATCGCGGCTTCTGGGCGTTCCATATGGCCAACGAGAACCTGCAGATGATGTATTGGCAGACGCTCACGGGACATATGCCCGAGCTGCTGCTGCCCGTATTCGATTACGTGGAGCGGCAGATGGACGATTATCGCCGCAACGCGCGCTGTATCTATGGCTGCAGGGGGATCTGGATCCCCGCGCCGACCGCGCCGGACTCCGGCCTGCTGAAGACGATCGCGCCCCACATTATCCACTGGACCGGGGCGGCAGGCTGGATCGCGCAGCACTATTATGATTATTACCTGTACACGGGCGACAGGGAGTTTTTAAGAAACCGGGCCCTGCCGTTCCTGCGGGAGGCGGCTTTGTTCTATGAAGACTTCCTGATTACCGGGGACGATGGTCTGTACATCAGCTGCCCGTCCAATTCGCCCGAGAACCGGCCGGGTAACGGCGCGGGTGGGCTTAAGGGAACGGCAATGAACGCGACGATGGATTTTGCCATCGCCAAGGAAGTGCTGACCCGGCTGGTTGAGGGTGCCGCTCAGGAAGGTTTGTATGCTGAGGAAGTCGCGGGCTGGAAAGACATGGTCGCCAAAATCCCGGCGTATCAGGTTAATGCAGACGGCGCAGTCCGTGAATGGATGCATCCTGCCTATGAGGATCAATACCATCACCGGCATCAGTCGCACCTCTATCCGGTGTTTCCGGGCAAAGAGGTAACGCGGGAGACCGATCCCGGTTTGTTTGCAGCCTTCGAGACCGCGTTAAGAAAGAGGCTGGTCGTTGGATTAAAGGAGCAGACGGGATGGTCACTTGCTCATATGTCCAATTTGTACGCCCGCATGGGCGAAGCGGATAAGGCGCTGAAGTGCTTGGATCTGCTGGCCAGATCAGCCGTGATCAATAACTTCTTCACGCTTCACAACGATTGGCGCGGCATGGGCATCGGCCTGGATATGGAGTGGGCTCCGTTTCAGATTGATGCGAATATGGGTATGACGGCTGCGCTTCAGGAAATGCTGCTGTACTCCGATCCCAACATGATCCGAATCCTCCCAGCCCTGCCGAAGCGATTCCTCTCCGGAAGCGCCGCTGGAATGCTGGCATGTGGAGGCTACGAGGTAGACATCGCCTGGGACAGGAAGAATGGCACGCTTGATGTTCGGCTCCAATCTTTGAGGGCTGGAGGCTCCGTTACCCTCGTGCTCCCCGAAGTTTGCAGCGGCTTCCGGGACGGGGGCAGACTGCCTGAGAATCGGCAAATCCACATCTTGCTTGAACAGGGAGAATCCCTAACCTTGCAGTTGACGTTCAGCTAATGAGAGGGGAGAGGCAAGGATCATGAATATATCTTCACTATTAGAAGAAATTATGCGTCTGCCTGTGATCGATACGCATACGCATTTGATAGGCGATAAGCTGTGCGCGGCCGACTTTTGGGAGATCGCCGATTATTTCTGGTTGAACCAAGAACTGCAGACGGCGGGATATCCGAAGGATGCGGCACAGCTGCCGGTTCCGGAGCGGGCGGAAGCCTTCGTTAGAGCTTACAAGGCTGCCCGTAATACGATGATGAACCGTGCTTTTACGGCGATCATGGGGGATTTATACGGAATCACCATCCATGACACGGCGTCTGTGCTTCAGGCGGACGAAGCTGTACGCGCACAGAGAAGTACTTCAGGCTGGGCTCAAAGCGTGGCCGACCGGCTGCATGTGAAGCGGTTTGTTGTGAACCGCCCTGAACATGCCGTATTTGACGGTATGCGGGAGGATGCTCTGCTGCTGCCCCGGATCGACGGATGGCTGCCGGAGCTTGCCGCCGGCATCGTCTCCTCCGCAGCCAATGAACGCCAGGACCGTTTCGCGCAGGCGAAAGCGTTCATTTCCGAGAAATTGAAGTCCTATCATGAGATGGGCTGTCCGGGGATCATGACGACGCTCCCCCATTATGAGGCAGCGGCGCATGAGGATTATAAGCTTGAAACCGCGGAGCGGACCGATGAGATCATGATAATGCTGCTCCATGAAATCTGCTCCGGCCTGCAGGAGCGGGGCATGTTCCTTCAGCTGTTCCTCGGCGTGGAACGAAGATGGGGGAGCAGTTCGGCTGCCCCTGTGAACGATCCGCTCCGGATCGTAAAGCTGTATGGCTTGTTTGAGCGTTACAATATCCCGTTTGAGCTGGTGGTTGCATCGGAACTGAACAATTTGGACGTCGTGCAGGCGGCCTGGAATTTTGCCAATGTTCACGTAGGCGGCATGTGGTGGTATAACTTCCGTGCCAGCACATACACGCAGAGCATGCAGTACCGGCTCGAGGCGTTATCCCCGCTCAAAAGCTCGCTGATCGTCTCGGATGCGCGCTGCATCGAATGGACGTACGGCAAGCTGCTGATCGTGAAGCAGCTGCTGGCCCGTTTTCTGGATGAACAGATCAAGGATGAATGGCTGAGCCGTGAGGATGCGCTGGCACTGGCCGCGGAATGGCTGCATGGCAGCGCGGCAAAACGGTATGGGTTGGCGGAGTCGACGGTCTGATCGTGAAACTGAGACCGCTGAATTGTGAAAGACGCGTGCCATTTGGCAAAAACAGATGGTCGAGAAACTTAATGATGAACGGAGGGAGAACGTGACATTTTCACTGCTTGACCGAATGCTGCCCGCTCCACTGGAAGGAGGCTTCCGGATGGAAGGCTGGTGGGTATGGTGCGGGTCGGTCGTTCGCGGAGAGGACGGACGCTTTCATATGTTTGCGTCCCGGTGGCCGAAGTGGCTGCCGATGCACCCGGGCTGGCTGCTCCGTTCGGAAATCGTCCGAGCCTCGTCCGATACCCCGGAAGGACCCTATACCTACGAAGAAACCGTGTTCCCAGCGCGGGGAGCGGAGTACTGGGACGGAAGGAGCACCCATAACCCGCACATCATCCGGTATGGAGACAAATATTTGCTGTATTACATGGGGTCGACGCATCCCTTCCCTGAGCCGCGGCCAGGAGAGACGGTGGAGGCGGACGATTGCCGCGTCATTGCGGCAAGGGCAAACAAGCGTGTCGGCCTAGCCGTCGCCGACAGCGTCTATGGGCCGTGGAAGCGCCTCGATACGCCGATCCTGCCGACGAGGCCCGGCAAGTTCGACAGCTTCCTGACCTCGAATCCGGCGCCATGTATCCAGGAGGATGGCTCCGTGCTGCTGGTTTATAAAGCCCGGCGGTATGAAGGCACAGCCCATGGGCAAATGACGCTGGGCGCAGCAGAGGCAGCAGGATATGAAGGGCCTTATCGCGTAATCCAGGATGCGCCGCTGTTTCCGCCGGAAAAGTTTCATATCGAAGACCCGTTCATTTGGCGTACGGCGGAAGGGTATGCCATGATCGCGAAAGACATGGATGGGAAGCTGTGCGGAGAGAAGCACGGCGGCATTCTGGCACTTTCTCCGGATGGCAGGGACTGGAGGCTCGCGGACCAGCCCAAATCCTATTCCCGGCGCGTCCGATGGGAGGACGGATCGGAGCGTTGGATGGGCAGCTTCGAACGGCCCTTCCTGCTGATTCAGGATGGACAGCCGACGCATCTGTTCGCCGCTGTTGCGGACGGACCGGGGGGCTTCCGGCAAGCGGAACATACCTGGAACATGGTGATTCCGCTGCGGACTTCGCCTTGAATTTAGAATGGAACAATCAATTACAGGAGGAGATCATATGGGAGAGACCGTTTCGAAACAAAAGGGTAGCGAAGGGAGCTCGGCGCTTATATCGGAATCCGTTCAGCAGTGGGCGGAAGGGGCTTGGCAGCAAATCGTAAACAAAGTGGAGCGCACCAGTCAGCGGATTGGCGTCAGTTTTCCGCATGCATCCGTCAACGGTGTCTATGACAACATGCGCCCGTCCTGGTGGACTGCCGGCTTCTGGCCGGGGATCTTGTGGCATATTGCCGAAAACGGGCACCATCCAGGGCTGCTGGGGATTGCCGAGCTGATTGAGGAGAAGCTGGACGAACCGCTGTATTCGCTCGCTGTGCATCATGATGCCGGATTTATATGGACGCTTTCGGCCGTGGCCGACTACCGGATTACCGGCAGCGAGCGTTCCAAACACCGCGGGCTGATGGCCGCCGCCCAGCTGGCAAGCCGCTTTAATGTAAAAGGCAGCTTCATCCGCGCCTGGCATGACCTGGAGCAGGTGAACCGGGCAGGCTGGTCCATCATCGACACGGTGATGAATCTGCCGCTGCTGTATTGGGCCTCTGAAGTAACGGAGGATCCCCGGTTCCGCCATATCGCCGCGGCGCATGCAGATACGGTGCTGGCGCATTTTCTGCGTCCGGACGGATCCAGTTATCATATCCTCGAATTTGATCCCGAGTCGGGTGAACGAATCGGTGCCATGTCCGGTCAGGGGTATGCGGAAGAATCCGCCTGGTCCCGAGGCAGTGCCTGGACCATCTACGGACTCACCCTGTCTTATATTTACACGGGAGAAGAACGCTTTTTGACTGGCGCCAAGCGAGCCGCCCATTTTTTCCTGGCGAATCTGCCGGAGGACCATGTGCCGCACTGGGATTTCCGGGCGCCTGAAGAAGGGGGCAAGCCGCGGGATACTTCGGCCGGGGCCTGCGCGGCATGCGGGCTGATCGAGATGTCCCGTCTGGTACCCGAGGCGGAAGCGCGGCTGTATTTCCGTTCTGCGGAACGCATCGTGCGCTCTCTGCATGAACATTACGGCACATGGGATATGCCGGGGGAAGAAGGCCTGATCCTGTCCGGCACATCCAATCTGCCGGGTGGTGTGCATATCGATACGCCGCTGATTTACGGCGATTATTTCTTTGTTGAGGCGGTATCCAAACTGCGCGGCTCGGCGCTGAGATTGTGGTAATGTGTATCAGCGCTGAGGCAGTAATTCAGCGCGAAAGGAGACATGACGAATGAAACGACAGGCCGAACAACAGGCCCAGCAGACAGCAGCAGGGTCCGCGCCGGAGAACCTGCTCGATGATCCTTTTCCTATAGAGACAGTCTCTGATGGCCCTCAGTCTGAGGAGCAAAATCACCGGATGGAATGGTGGAGGGAAGCCCGGCTTGGCCTGTTCATCCATTGGGGACCCTACGCACGGCCGGCAGGCGAGTGGAAAGGGAAGGAGATCCAAGCTTCCTACAGTGAGCACATCATGCTGCGCGCAAAGATTCCGGCCGCCGAATATGAAGAGATGGCGGCAGGCTGGAATCCTTCTTCTTTAGACGCGCTGAAGTGGGTGCGTACCGCCAAAAGGGCTGGCTTGAAATATATCATTTTCACGGCCAAGCATCATGACGGATTCGCCATGTATGATTCGCATGTGTCCAATTACTCCATCGTGCAGCATGCGGCCTTTGGAAGAGATCCGCTCCGGGAGCTGGCGGAAGCATGCGAGCAGGAAGAAATGGTGCTGGGTATTTACTACTCGCACGCCATGGACTGGCATGATCCCGATTCCCAGGGGAACACCTGGGACTACCCCGGCAATATCGGTGCTTATGACGACGTGGAGAGCTGGGTGCACGATCCGGATAAACGAAGCCGCTTCGAGCGCTATCTGAATAATAAATCGATACCTCAGGTTCGCGAGCTGCTGACGGATTACGGGAAGGTCGGCCTCATGTGGTTCGACTGCGGCGGCAAGCTGACCCGCGAGCAGGGGGAGCAGTTTCTGGACGCCGTATACTCGCTTCAGCCGGACTGCCTGGTGAACAGCCGGGTGTGGAAGGCTCCCCTCGGGGATTACTCCAACACGTCCGATAATCAGCTGACCACGCGGACTTTGCGCCAGGACTGGGAGAACATCATCACGCTAAACGATTCATGGGGGTACAAAAAATCGGATCACAACTGGAAATCTCCCGCATCCATTATCCGGCAGATGATCGATGTCGTCAGCAAAAACGGCAATTTGGTCATCAATATCGGACCGACAGAGACGGGAGAGTGGGATCCGGTATCCGAATCGATTTTGCTGGAAATCGGCGGTTGGTTAGATACATACGGAGACAGTATTTACGGGGCGGGGGCATCCCCGACGGCAAGGCCATCATGGGGCAGGTGCACCGTGAAAGGAAACATGCTGTATCTGCATGTCTTCGACCGGCCGGCAGATCGGAAGCTGGTTGTTCCTGGCTTAAAGACGGACGTTCTGAGGGCTTACAAGCTGAAAGACGGCAGGGAACTGAATTTAACCCGATTATCGAAACAGGACTTGGAAATCGAACTGCCTGAATCGATGCTTTCCGACACGAACGGATTTTCCAAACCACAGGTCATCGCCATCCTCTGTTCCGGTCCGGTGGAAGGCAACCCGGTGGGACTATTGGACTCACGGGAAGGCAGCATCCTTGAATTAGGCGTCTTTGATGCCGAAATATCCGGAGCTGGTCTAAAGTTCGATACTGGGAAAAAGGGCCGTGACAACCTCCTGGATTGGATAGACGAAAGTGCCGAGGCGGTCTGGTCTGTCCGGACCTTGGGTGCCGCAGAGTTCGACGTGCGCATCGAATATGGCAGCAGTGACGGCGAGGGAGGCGGCGGCGGTACCTTCCTGGTGACCACCGGAGACCAGACACTGCGTGCTCAGGTGCAGTCCACCGGCGGACCGTATGACTTCCAGGAGTTTTACGTGGGAAGGTTCCGTTTTCCCGAAGCGGGGGAGTATTTGATCCGTCTTCAGGCGGAAAAAATTACGGGCCAATATTTAATGCACCCCAGATGCTTGAAGCTGCAGCGTTAACCCGAACCGGATTGTGTTGAATTACGGAAAAGGAACCATTGCCTCTGACAAGTATCAGGCGGCGGTTCCTTTTTTCTTTCAAGATCTTCTCGTCTGTTTCCTTTTTCGGGAAAAGAGCCTTTTCATCAGGACGACGGCTGCCAAGCCAAGCGGGATCCAGATCTGAAAAACCGGAAAGTCGTACACCAGGTTTCGCGTGAAGCCGATCCAGGTATGGTATATAAAATTGGGCGCGGCGAAAGAAATGGTATAAATGAACGCCCCGACGATGATCGTTAATTTTTTATGGCTTATTTTGACCAAGTAGGACAGGCCAATGACCGCCCCCAAGTAAAAAGCCGTCATTTTCACAAAAATGCCGATATAAATCAGCAAAATAATGACCGGATCAAGCCGTTCGAGAAAATCAGCGATTTCGATCAAGCGGACCGATCTGAGCATGGGGAGGGTAGTAATGCTTAAGATTTGGGGGCTCAATATCGTTAAATTCAACAAGTTGAAGATCAGCAGCAGGATTCCCACGAACAGGTAGGAAAAGATCGACAGCTTGGACAGGTTTTTTTTGTTGTTCAAATGCTTCCAAAACGCAAGAAACACGACGACCTCGCCAAACGGGAAGCTGATGACTTTAGGAATGGCTTCCCTGATCACAGGCATGATTCCATGCTCGAGCACGGGCTGAAGCCGCTCCAGATGAATATTTTTTGAGACGATGAACATCAAGAAAATCAGGAAATAGCCGAAGATGGTAAAGGGGAGCAGAAATTCGACGACGCGGAAAAAAACTTCCGTTCCCTTGGAAATCGCATAGGCGGACAGCAGAATCATGATCAGCATCAGGAGGGACAGCGGCGTTTTGGGAAGAAAGGAAATGTTGATAATGTCCCCAAACTCCCTGGTGTTTCTCATGGATTCATAGGAAAAATAGAAAATATAAGCGATGGTGACGATCGTTCCCAGAATACGACCCAGCTGTTGGTTCAGGATTTCGAAGAGATTGCGGTCCTCGTTCCCCTTTTGGATGAAAAGGTAAACCAGGAGCAGCAGCAGTCCGGCCAGCATCGCGACAATGACGACCAGCCAGGCGTCCTGCTTGGCTCCCACGCCCAATTCGTATAATGGGGAAGTTCCGATCAAAAACAGGATCATCATCGCGATCAGCTCGTATTTGTCTATTTTTTGCAAGTAGGGGCACTCCTTCCGCTAGAATTTTTGGTCTTTGAGCAAGCTGGAGTACGGCTTGTTAATCATGTTCGTATGCTCAATGTTAATCTTGACCTGCACACGCAGGCTGATTTCCTCGATGGGACGCTTCGTTTTCATCAGTTTTCTCCAAGTAGAGGGATCTTTACGGTGTATCGCGTTCATGAATCCGGCTAGATCCACGTTCATTTCCTGCAGATGGCTCCAGGTCTCCATGATTTCGCCGCCGATTTGTTTACTTATCGTACGTTCTATGTCCCGAATGACCCCCGGATTCTTTAAGTCCAGATTGCAGCCGGATTCGTCGATCGCTCCCGTTGCTTGAATCTTGGCGAGAATGATCGATTTTCCATGGATGACCTTCGGTTCCAGTTTGGTGGACGATTTCAGCACTCGATAGCTGAGCAGCTGATTTTCTTGGCCTTTTGCGCTGCACGGAACCACAACCATCATGCTGCTGACACGGTCGGAGAGCCATGCTACAGAACGGCTATCTTTTTGATCGATCCATCCCACCAGCTTGTCCTTACGGAATACGCCCAGCTCTCCGAGCTTAATGACCGCATCATTTCGCGTCGATTTCAGGGCATCGAGGGAGGATTGCTTGGTCAGATCTCCGGAGACCTCAAGTTCGGGCGCCATCGCGCTTTCATCAAGGCTGGCTATCATTCTGGCGAAATCGATGAGCCGCATGTTTTGAGCCTGGGACAGATTTTTCTGGCTTTGATCGATGATCCGCTGGATGGCGTTACCGGATATTTTTTCCAAAGGGATGAGCACTTCCAACAAATTGGAGGCTTTGCCCTTGGTTAAGAGGACGGACATGGTCTCCCTGCTCTCGAACGGACGAAGGAAAAAATCAAGAATTTCTCCGACTCCTTCTTCCCGGGCAACATCTTCGCTAAGAATAAGGACGGAGTTGTGGGCGAAAAAAAGCTTCCTTGATGTTTCCAGGCTGGCATTCTGCATCGCCTCGGCGATTGAGCGTCCCTTGGTTGAGAAAATGGTCGTCGGAGACTGGCTTCCTGCACTGCCGCCGCCTGTCTGGGTGGCAATCGATTGCGGAATGACGACCTGGAACGAAATCTCCCATTTCCCGTTGTTCCGGTCGATGGATGTCGCAGAAATGATGCTCAGTGTATTCAATTCCTGGCTGTCCCAGCATCCGCTAGTCAGCAGTGCGACCGACAGTAAGAGAATCATAAGGCCCAGTCTCCGGAGCATCTTTCCCACCTCTTTGTTTGACCTGGATGTTCACCTGCTATTGTTCATCTTTGGATGGCGATGGTTTGCGGATCGATTTTTGGCGTTTGGTGTTTTTTTGGCTGATTAAGGTAGGACGTTTGAGCATGGCCCACCAAGGCACGCGTACCAACACGTCCTTTTGATCGGAAGGAGAAAAGGGCGCCATTGGAATCAAATATGGGATTCCGAAAGACCGTAGCCCTGATAAATGGATGAGCATCGCCATTAATCCTGCAATGATCCCGAACAGTCCCAGCGTCGCCGCAAGCAGCATGAATCCGAAACGAAGCAGCCGAGCCGAATTGGATAAGCTGACTGATGGAGCGACAAAGCCGGCAATGGCGGTAAAAGCCACTATAATAACCATTGCGGCGGATACCAAACCTGCTTGAACCGCCGCTTGCCCAAGCACGAGCGCGCCGACGATCGAAATCGCGGAGCCGATCGCCCTTGGCATCCGTACTCCGGCTTCCCGCAAAACTTCAAAGGTGATTTCCATGGCTAGCGCTTCGACGAATGCCGGAAACGGAACGCCTTCCCGCTGGGCCGCGAGGCTGATGAGCAGGGTTGTCGGCAGCATCTGCTGATGAAATGTTGTGATCGCGATGTACATCGAGGGCAGGAGCATGGAAAACACAAACGCAATGATACGCATCAAGCGTAAAAACGTCGCAATATCGAATTTTTGGTAATAATCCTCGCTGGACTGAAACAGCTTAAAAATCGTAATGGGGGCAATGAGCACAAAGGGGCTCCCGTCTACGAGAATGGCTACTTTTCCTTCTAAAATAGCCCCGGCTATGGCGTCAGGACGTTCTGAATTCGTAAGGGTCGGAAAAGGTGTAAAGGTGGCGTCCTGAATAAATTCCTCGATATATCCGCTTTCCAGAACGCTGTCGATGTCAATTTGGTCAAGCCGCTTTAAAATTTCCTGCACCACGTTATCATTGGCGATACCATGGATGTACATGACGGCTACGTCCGTTTGGGTTACGCGGCCGATCGTTCGGTCAACGATCCATAGATTCGGATTTTTGATTTTGCGGCGGATTAATGACGTATTGACCCGGAGGTTTTCCGTAAAGCCTTCCCTGGGTCCGCGGATGACGGTTTGGGACTGGGGTTCGTCTACACCGCGCTGTTCTCCCCCGGCAGAGGATGCTGATATTCCTTTGGCTGTCCCGTCTACCAGAATGACTGTATTGCCGGCAAGAATGGCGTCAAACAGCTTCTTCATAGTATCGATATCCGTGATTTGGCCAATGGCTAAAAACCGGTTTTTGATCCAACCCAGAACCTGTTTTGGCGGGTCCAGCGAACAATCCGCATCGGCCTGGATTTGCGTCAAAGATTTCAAAATGGAATTGTTGATAATCTGCTCATCGGCTAAACCGTCGGTGTAGATGACGGCGACGTGGATAGGTTTTCCCAAGGCCTGGTCCAATCGGCGGATAATAATATCGGAACTGTCGCCCGTCATTTCCTTGATCATTTGGACGTTAACATCCAAGTATTTGGAAAGAGGCGTTTCAGGCATATTAAATTCCGAAGGCTGCTCGTTTTTGTCATGATTTTGGTTGGGATCACCGCTGGAATCTTGTTTGGATTTGAAAAAAGGCCGCATCATAATCCTCACCTTGAAATTTATATTCTGCTTCATCGTTGCCTTTTTCGGAGGAACTTAAACTAGGGGCATCGAAAGAGGATTGCACTTCAGAAAACGATGCCGGAAAAAGCAAAACAGACGGCTGGCGGCCGTCTGTCGCGATTTATAAACAAGCAATAGACTGAGGGAAAATCATTACCTTTCGGCGTCCACAACTTGCGGGTCACTGCGCAGCGGGAACCAGCCGGGAATACTCATCATGAGGTTCCACAGCGGTTCGGGAATCGATAATTCCTGCAGGTCGAGAGGGGAGATGGACGTTCGGATCTGCTGTTCACGGCCTTCCAATACCAACTGTACCCAATCCGGTTCCATGATGAGCTCCCGTCCCAGGGCGATGAGCGGGATGCCGGAGGTCAGCGCCTCCAGCGCATCATCGGGCGTGTAAATGCTGCCGACGCCAATAATCGGGATACGCGAGCCGACGCGCTCCTGAAGAATCGCCAATCGTGACCGGCGGTCCTGAATCCCCCTTCGCGGCACGGAACGGAAGCTGGTCAACGATACATGAAGGTAATCAATCCCGGTACCCGACAATGCATCGACGAACGAGAGGGTATCGGCCATCGTAATGCCCGGCGTTCCCGCCTCTTCAGGCGAAAACCGGAAGCCGACCAAGAAAGGTTGTTCAGACTCTTTACGAACGGTCCGAAGGACCACACGAATAATGGCTAAGGCCAGTGTCATTCTATTCTCCAGGTTCCCTCCATAACGGTCCGTGCGGCGGTTCGTCATCGGGGATAAAAATTGATGCAGCAAATTCCCGTTGCCGCCGTGAATTTCCACCCCGTCAAATCCGGCGTCAACCGCTCTTCGGGCTGCTTCTGCATAAGCATGAATGATGCCTTCCATTTCCTGCTCGGCGAGACTGCGCGGGACGGGGGCTCCTTCCCGGTCTTCCGGGATGTTTCCGGCGCTGACATAATCGCCTGTCTTGGAGCCTTGTCTGCCTGCGTGGAAAATTTGCAGAACGGCCTTGGCTCCGTTCTCCTGGATCGTCGAGGCAAGCCGGCGGAGTCCGGGAATGAGGGCGTCGTTGTCGGCGCCGGGCGCACCAGGCATTCCTCCTTGCTGCATTACATACGTTGCCGCCGTGATGACCATGGCAGCGCCATGAGAACGCCGTTTGTAGTATTGAATTTCCTGTTCGGAGATGGAGCCGTCCGCATTGGAACTCATATGGGTCATCGGAGACATAACGATCCGGTTTTTTAAAGAAATGTTGGCTGACGGAAAATGAAATGGATCAAAAAGGGGGGAATACGATTTCTTCATTGGGTGACAACTCCTTCGCAACGATTCTTTTATTGAACTTGTTATGATTATAAGAGGAGAAGCAGCATCCCGTAAGAACGCAAAATCTTTGGAGATAATCCAAGTACCTGGACCAACTAACATAAAGTAAGCTAGTGTGGCAGTGATGCTTAAAAAAATGATGCACTCATAGGTAGGAAGCTTGATTTATCATCATGTTCTGCATATAATGGACATTACAGGTCCATAATAAATGCGCTGTTATGGTTTGCTGCTTGAAAAGGAGGAATCCAGCATGCAATTTTCTAAAAGTACTGCATACGGTTTACACGCCTTGATGCTGCTGGCGAAATCGGAACGGGGCCGCAACGTGGGAATTAAAGAACTGTCCTCATCCCTGGGCGCTTCCGAGAGCTATTTATCCAAAATTATGTCCAAGCTGCGGCAGGATGGGCTTGTTCGCGCAGTTACCGGTGTGAACGGCGGCTATGAGCTTGCCCGGGCCGCCAGTGAAATTACTTTTCTGGACGTGGTTCAGGTTCTCGAAGGACGTCAGCACTTGTACGAATGCTTCCACGGGAGCGACCATCCGCTGCCGGCCCTGGAAGCTGCGGGGGACGAACCGGAAACGCCGGAATTTGCTTTCGGCGAAGGATGCCCGGTCAAACAGGTGATGGATGCCGCGGAACAGCAGATGAACCGTTATCTCCAGCAGCATACGATCCAATCGGCGCTGAACCAGGCGGGCTCATGTGATGCCCATGCAGCAGGCAAGAAGTAATAGGCTTCTTGCGCATTTATTATGGATAAAAAGGATCTATAAAGGGAGGGATTAGAATGTCAGAAGTATTGTTGGATGCGGTTATTATCGGAGGAGGGCCAGCCGGCATGAGCGCAGCGCTTGCGCTGGGCAGATCAAGACGTTCCGCGGTGGTAATTGACGAAGGCCGCCCGCGCAATCGGGTAACCCATGAGATGCATAACTTCCTGTCTCGGGACGGTATCGCTCCCGCGGAGTTCCGGCGGATCGCCAGAGAACAAATCAGTCAGTACCCTGCGATCAAGTTTGTTCAAGGGAAGACGGAATCCGTGGAAGGAAGCGACGGCGACTTCCGGATCCGCACGGTTGACGGAAAGGTGTTCCACAGCAAGAAGCTGTTGTTTGCAACCGGCAAACGAGACCTGCCTCTGGATATTACCGGGTTGGACGAGGTATACGGCAAAACCGCTTTTGTCTGCCCTTATTGCGACGGCTGGGAACTGCAGGACCAGCAGCTCGTAATGATTGCCAAGGGCGAAGGAGCGATGCATTTATCCAAAGTGCTGATGGGATGGTCTGCGAATTTAACGTTATGTACGAACGGTCCGGATGAATTGAATGCGGAGCAGCGCGAAGAGTTGGAGCGCCACGGCATTAACGTTAAGGACACGGCGATTCACAAGATTGAGTCTGAAGAAGGCAACGTAAAGCAGGTTCTCCTGGAGAACGGCGAATCCGTTGCCTGCACCGGGATTTTCTTTGCGCCGAAGCTGGCCGCTGCCACTGACCTGCCGCAGTCGCTGGGCTGCGAAGTGTCGGAATCCGGAAGCATTGTGGCCGATCGGATCGGCAAGACCAATATCCCCGGTGTATTCAGTGCCGGAGATGCCGCTTCTGACATGTATCAAGCCATTGCTGCGGCTTCCATGGGCGCGTTGGCAGGCATGGGTATCAATTCCGAACTGTTGGATGAGGCATGGAAATCGGTTCGCTGAATCGCATCCGATAGATCCATTCTTTTGCCAGGTTTGTGAAATCGGAATTTTTTTGCGAAAAAAGGTTTACGTAAGGCGTAACTTCCGATATTATAAGCGTAATGTAAGAACCGTTAATTTGAAATGCGATGAAGAGAAGAGTAGGTAAAGGAAGCATTTCCCAGAGAGCTCCGTCCGCTGAAAAGGAGCATTGAGTCCTTTATTGAATAAAGCCTCTGAGCAGCACGCCGGAACCCGATGTTCAATGAGAGGATGGTGTGCCAGGAGCTCCTGTTACAGAGCTAGGGTATATGCATCGATTGACTGATGCCGTACTCGAAGAGGCTAAAATGGCGACATTTTAGCGAATCTGGGGTGGTACCACGAGTATGATATCTCGTCCCTAAGACGGCAGTCTTGGGGGTGGGATTTTTTATTTTTTCGTCATGATCCTGTAAATATCGCTGCTCACAGGCGGATGGGCACACCAATTCAAACGGTTTGAATAGTGTCTAATAGACGGTTTAACGAGCCACGCCTGTCACCATAGTATTTGTTTAGCAGACAACATCTCATACTCTACTTCGAAAGGATTGGAATCACTCATGTCACAAAAACTTAAAGTCGGTATTGTCGGTGGAACCGGCATGGTTGGCCAGCGTTTCGTACAGCTCTTGGATCAGCATCCCTGGTTCCAGGTGACCGCGATTGCGGCAAGCAGCAGTTCCGCCGGTAAAACCTATGAAGAATCGGTGCAGGGAAGATGGAAACTGGCAACGCCGATTCCCGAGGACGTCAAGCAAATTGTCGTTCAGGACGCTTCGAAGGTCGAAGAGGTTGCTTCGGGAGTTGACTTTGTTTTCTGCGCCGTGGATATGAAGAAGGATGAAATCAAAGCGCTTGAAGAAGCGTATGCAAAAACCGGTACGCCTGTTATTTCGAACAACTCCGCTCACCGGTGGACGCCTGACGTGCCTATGGTGATTCCGGAAATCAATCCAGGTCATATCGGCGTAATTGAAGCGCAAAGACAGCGGCTCGGTACCAAGACCGGGTTTATCGCGGTCAAACCGAACTGCTCGATCCAGAGTTATGTGCCGCAGCTGAACGCGCTGCTTGATCTTAAACCGACTCAGGTTGTTGCGTCGACTTACCAGGCCATCTCCGGCGCAGGCAAAAACTTTACGGACTGGCCGGAAATGCTGGATAACGTCATTCCTTACATCGGCGGTGAGGAAGAGAAGAGCGAGCAGGAGCCGCTGCGCATTTGGGGCAGCATCGACAACGGGCAAATCGTTAAGGCGTCCTCTCCGATCATCACGACCCAGTGCATCCGCGTGCCTGTGACAGACGGGCATTTGGCGACCGTGTTCGTCTCTTTTGAGAAAAAGACGTCGAAGGAAGAAATTATTGAGCGCTGGCGTGCGTATCAAGGAAGACCGCAGGAATTGGGCCTTCCAAGCGCACCGAAGCAGTTCATTACGTATTTTGAGGAAGAAAACCGGCCGCAGACGAAGCTCGATCGTGATATTGAACGCGGCATGGGCGTTTCGGCAGGCAGACTGCGTGAGGATTCCATTTATGATTTTAAATTCGTGGGTCTTTCGCATAATACGCTGCGCGGCGCCGCAGGCGGGGCTGTGCTGATTGCCGAACTGCTGAAGGAAGAAGGATATATTCAAGCCAAGTAACAAGTACAAGGGATCGGATCGGTGTATCCGGCCCTTTTTATTTGTTTTCACGAACTTTAGGACAAGTTCTCAAAATCCCTGACCGTATCTGTCAGTAATTATCGTCTATACTGATGATAGTTGCGAGGGAATGAATCACATGTACGAGTTGTGATGAAGGGGAGGACGAGAATGGAAAAATATGCAATGTTCGGCAAACTGACGGCAAAGCCGGGGCAGCGCGATGAGCTCGCGAGAATGATGCTGGAGTCCAGCGGGACGCTTGAGGATATGAAAGGCTGCATCTATTATATCCTGCATGAAGCGGAGGACAATCCGGACGATCTTTGGATTACGGAACTATGGGAAAGCAAGGAGGCTCACGCGGCCTCGTTGAAGAATGAGAAGGTGCTGGAGCTCATCGGACGCTGCAGGCATCTCATTGCTGAAGCCGGCGGCATCAAGGTCCGGCCGATCGGAGGCAAAGGATTCTGATTTCTGATACAAACCATGTATGACAGCAAACCGCGGATGCCGCGGTTTTTTTGTTTCCGGGGAGCGCGATGCATAACACCGCATGCCCCCGTACATAGTATAAGCGAACTCTACTCAACATATGGAGGCATTACACAAAATGAACGTTCAAAGAGCACAGGAAATCGCATCCTCGCCAGTCATGGCAAACGTACTGCTGGATGGAACCCCCATCTATATACAGCATGTGGACGAGCTGAGCGAAACCGCACGCGTCTATCCGCTCGACAATCCGGAAGCTGAGCGGGAAGTACCGCTGTATTCGTTACAGGAGCAGGATCATTTTCTGGGATAAAAAGGAGAGAATTGCGATGAAAGAAGTGCCTAAACAAAATGAAAAAGAGGCAGATCGGTTGAACGACTATGACGTCACCGATGATGTGGTACGCGAAGTGCCCGCTACGACCGATGCCAGTGATGCCGTCGCGGCCATGACTTCGCATATTAATAAGTACGATGTGCCCGATGAGCTGGAGGAAAAATAACGACAAAGCTGTTAAAGCGTACAGGCGAACCTGTGCGCTTTATTGTTGTTCCCGATCGAATGTATTCACTTTTTACGCAAGAATAGCAATCGGGAATAAATCCGGCTCATGATGATTTGATAGAATCAGCATGAGAACGAGTGTTTTTGATCACATTTCAAAAGGGAGAGATGGACGATGAATCAATGGGGAGCCAAAAACATCGATGTCATCACGTTGTTTGTGGAAGATCTGCTGGAGGCCAAATCATTCTATGAGCGGGTATTCGGCCTTTCCTCCGTCTACGAGGACGACAACTCGGCAGTATATAACTTCGGGAACATGAGCGTCAATCTGCTGAAAATAACCGAAGCGGACGAGCTTACGCATCCGGCTCCGGTGGCAGACCGAGGGGCAGGAGCGAGGTTTGTGTTCACGATCCGTGTTGATGACGTGGATGCGTTGTGTACAGAGCTGAATTCAGCCGGCGTTGCGCTGCTGAACGGTCCGATGGACCGCCCATGGGGAATCCGTACGGCAAGTTTCCAGGATCCGGGCGGGCATATCTGGGAAATCGCGCAGGAGCTGCGTTGATTCCTTTTGAAAGATTGCAGGGAGTTGGGGAAGACGGATAAAGCTTAAAGATGATGATAAGCTGAACTCCATACGCTGAACCCGATGGGTTCGGCGTTTTTTTCATTGACTAACCGTTCAACCAATAGTAATATGATGACATAATCAGGTAAATGATGGATGGAGGGATCCAGGATGGATTTGTATTATGAGATTCATGGCAGTGGAAAGCCCGTCATTTTTATACACAGCGGAGGCACGGACAGCAGGCTATGGTCATTCTTGGCACCATTAGTCGCCAAAGATAACCAGGTCATTACTTATGACGGCCGTGGTGCAGGCAAATCTCCTTCTCCCAAGGAACCGGCGAACTACGTCGAAGACTTGCATGAGCTGATGGATGACCTTCACCTGGATACCGCCGTCCTCATCGGCCATTCAGGAGGCGGCCAAATCGCCACCGACTTCAGCCTTCAATACCCGAATCGTGTTTCGGGCTTGGTGCTCATCGGCCCATCGTTGACGGGCTATAAGCCATCACCGGAGTTTGAGCGCTGGATGAGTGAGGTGAACGCGGCCGCCCCGGATGCCGATAAAATTATGGAGCTCGCGTTTAGCGCTCCGCTGTACCGGATCGTGATGTCCAGTCCGCAGCGCCGCTTGATGATTGACATGTTCAGGCATCACCTGGCCAAAACGGCCGAGTGGGGGAGCTTCGAATCCCTTTGGCCGCAGCCTCCGGCCATCGGCCGATTGGAAGACCTTCACATAAAAACCCTGCTTATGATCGGCGATAACGAGATCCCGGATAATGAACGCGTCGCAGAGCTGTTCCGGAGCTTGCCGATTGTTCGTTATGTCCAAATTCCGGGGGCGGACCATATGATGCCCTTAACCCATCCGGAGATGATGTACAGCTATATTGCCGAGTTTTTGGAGGAGAGTCGTTAAATGCCGCGCACCCAGGAAGAGAATGAACGAATACGTCAGCAGGCCAAGGCGAAGATCCGGGAAGCAGCCATAGAGCTTTTTATGAGAAAAGGTTACCATGCCACCTCGATCGATGACGTCTCCAAACACGCCGGCGTGTCCAAAGGGCTTCTATACAACTACTACAAAGGGAAAGAAGAATTGCTCAGTGCCATGGTCGAAGCCAGAATCGGGGAATTGATACAGGTCATGGAGAAGGCAGAGGCATTGGAGACGCCGGCAGAGCAGCTGAAACATATCGTTGAAGGGGCCGTCGATAATGTGCGGCGTTCTCCCGAGGTGTTCCGGTTCTATCTGCACCTGCAGACCCAGCCGGAAGCCGATGAAACCGTCGCCAAATACGGCAAGCTCCTGATTGAGGAAAGTGCCCGCCAGTTTCAAATCCAGTGCCGCATGTTCGAAAAACTGGGAGCATCCGACCCGGTAGCGAGGTCATTGTACTTTTCCTCCGCACTGCAGGGAATCATGCTCATGATCTCGACTTATCCGGATCAATTTCCGGTCGAGGCTATGAAGCGGCAAATCATTGAGGATTTCTGCCAAGTTTAGCGCCAAACGTAAGAGGGCAATCAGTCGCCTTTTATAAATCCAAATGAACAGGGAACAGCTGCTGATGCAGCTGTTTTTTGCTGATTGAGTTCGTGTCTTAGGGGGGCGTTTAAACGATAAAATTTATAAATACAGCTGGTAACTATCGGGACAAAACGAATAGAAATACTTCATGAAAGCTTTTTTGCCAGCAGAGGTGTTTTTCTCTATCAATCTATTGACTTCTACGTTTAATGACCATATAATCAACTAAAGTGACCCGACGTGTAAGGAGACCTCACATGGTAATTATCGATGAAGTGTACCGCAATATCAGTTTTGATATGCCGGAACAGGAATTATTTATTTTACTTGAACGCGTTAAAGCGACGAAAGAAGAAGACGTAGAAGAGTTAAAAAACAAAATCGATAAATACGAGCAGAAACGCCGGGCGGAAGAGGCACTGTATCAATCCATGTCCCCGATCCGGCGCTTGTTTACAGGGCGGCCAGCCAGCCATCATCAGGCAGTTGAGTATATGGTCCATGTCAAAGAACGGTTCAAGAAGATCGACGCGATCAAGCGCAGTATTCGGGAACTGGATCAGGTGCTTGATAGGCTGCGTTTACCGATAAGGGATTCAAACGAGGTATTTCTGTCTCCTGAACTGATCCGGGAAATCAGACTGCTTCAGGAAATGGAGGCTTCACAGGAATGAATTTAACGCTTGAATCTTTAGGTACGGGAATGGATACCGTATGGGTCGTTCTCAGCGCCGCCATGATTCTGCTGATGGAGGGCGGGTTCGCCCTGCTTGAGGCAGGGTTTGTTCGTTACAAGAACAGCGTCAACATTATTATGAAGGTATTCGCTGATATCACGATCGGTACGTTGGTTTTTTATGTATTCGGATTTGCGCTCATGTATGGAAAGGACGCCGGAGGGATCATCGGGACGAGCGGATTTGTCCTTGGTGGCGATTTATCCCACCTCCAGCTGACAGTGTCGCTGGATACGTATTGGCTGTTCCAGGCGGCCTTCACCATCGCCGTCATCTCGATCGTTTCGGGGGCTGTGGCCGAGCGGATCAATTTTAGAGCTTATTTGCTGTATATCGTCCTGATGACCGGCCTGATCTATCCGATCGGCGGCCACTGGGCCTGGGGCGGCGGATGGCTGACGAAGCTCGGCATGCAGGATTTTGCCGGCTCTGCCGTCATTCACGCGCTCGGCGGCTTCTCGGCCCTGGCGGCTGCGCTGATCGTGGGTCCCCGGAAAGGCAAATTCAATAAAGCGGGTGCCAGCACGATCGCCCTGCCCAGCAACCTGCCTCTCGCTTCGGTAGGGGCTTTCCTACTCTGGTTTGGCTGGTTTGGCTTCAATGCGGGCAGCACGCTCAGTGCAACCGATGTCCGCATCGGACATATCGCGCTGACAACGATGCTGTCTGCGGCATCCGGCGGCGCGGTCACACTGGTGTATACGCTGTTCCGCTACCAGCGCTCCGACGCGCCATCCGTGATTAACGGCTCTTTGGCAGGTCTGGTCGGAATTACGGCCGGATGCGCTTTTGTCAGCGACAGCGCCGCCATCCTGATCGGTGCGATCTCGGGACTGCTTATGATGGCGGCAACGAGCTGGCTGGAGGGACGCCGGATTGACGATCCCGTCGGCGCCTTCCCCGTTCACGCCGTATCCGGTGCGTGGGGAACCCTTGCCGTGGGGCTGTTCGCGACAGACGGCGGCCTCTTTTACAGCGGCAGCTGGCATTTGCTTGGCGTTCAGGCGCTAGGACTGGTTGCGCTTGCGGCATGGGGATTTGTCCTTACTTGGGTCGGCCTTAAGCTGATTGGTCTCCTCGTCCCTGTTCGTTCCAGCGAGGAGGAAGAGGAAATCGGCCTTGACATCAGTTATCACGGCATTATGGCAGCGGACCGGTCCCACGAGTTTATCGATCATGAAGTCCGCTATTCATTGAGCGAAGAACATCGGAATGTATAGCTGTTTGTAATGTTCACAAGGAACACTTCGAATCACCCTCGAAGTGTTCCTTTTTATTTTGCAGCATTTATTTAGATTCCGGGATGGGGTCTAAGCACCGCACCGCCATATTCCAAGTTAGCAATCAGTAAGAAACGGAAAGTGATCCGCTGTGATACGCTGATCTGGAAGAGTTAACAATCCACAGGGAAAGGAAGTATTCAAGATGGGCGTATTGAAACCTTTTATTTACTCGGAAGATGCAAGAAGTCAGGCGGATTTCTATATCCGTTCGCTTGGCGGCAATCTGGAATCCGTTATCACTCATGGGGAGTCGATGGGAGTACAGAATGACTTGCAGGATAAAGTGATTCATATGTGCTTATCGTTAGCCGGAGGCAACTATATTTTTATGTCGGACTCCATGGAATCGAATCTACAAGGCAACAATATGTCGCTGAATATCGACTACCCCTCCGCAGAGGAAGCCCGCGAGGCATTCTCGAAGCTTGCCGATGGAGGTCATGTCATTTATCCGTTTGAACAGCAGCCGTTCGGGTTGTATCTGGGCGAACTTACGGACCGGTTTGGTGTTCGTTGGATGATTACTGCACCGTCCGTACCTACCCAATCCTAAGCGTTCCACAATTCAATAGGCCGTGTCCTGAAACCCTGCTTGAACCTTAAGGTTTAAGCAGGGGTTATTTGTTTTTTTTGGCAAATTCCTGCTGGTGGGTGCTTTTGTTATTCCAGTGAGCAGGGCTCTCTATCGGGCTGTTCTAGAGGTATGCCTGAAATGCGAAGGAGTCAGGCCGACAATCTGTTTGAATTTCCTGTGAAAATGAGGCATACTGTCAAACCCGCAGGCCGGGGCGATGCTGCTGATGCTGTCGTCGGTGTGAAGCAGCAGCTCTTTGGCCCGGATCACCCGTTTGACGTTGATGTAATCCGTTACGCTCATCCCGGTCAACTGTTTGAACACGCGGCTGAAATGGGCCGAACTAACGGAAGCGAGCCGGCTTAAAGAGCTTAGGCTGATCTGCTCGCAGTAATGCCCATCGATATACAGCAAGCTTTGCCGCATCCAGTTCGGACCAACGAACGAGCTGCGGGAGCCGCTGCTCCCGTCACTTTGTTCCCGGTGGATCAGCAGCAATAGGTACTGAACGTACAGTACTATCGAGTGGCGGTAGCCCGGGGGTTGACCACTCAGCTCGGACTGAATGGCGGCCAGCTTGTCTTCGAGCTGCGACTCCAGCGCAGCGGGGCATTCCAGCTTATAAGCATGGTTCGAACTGCAGCTGTCAAAGCACTGTAAGTAAGAAAAGGATTCTCCCAAAGAAGACTGCCGGACGAGTTCGGGACTAAAAAACACGGCAGTGGACGTGACCGGATCGTCTTTATCCGGGAACGCCTGGTGGATTGTGCTGCCAGGGATGATAAACAGATCCCCGCGGCGCATTTCGTAAATCGTCCGGTCGATAAAAAAGGACCCCATGCCTGAGTGGACATACACCAGCTCATGCCAGTCGTGAAGGTGATGCGGCAGTTCCAGCTGCGCCGTTTTGCGGTCGCGGTAATTGAATGAGAAAGGAAATTCCGGCTGCGCGTCAAATTGTTTGCGAATGGGATTCATAGCATTGCCCCTTGAGCGTATTGGGAACCATCAGCCGAGCCTTCACCTTCCGTAAACGATTCATAACAGAAGAGGAGGGCCAGCAAATGGGTTCGTTGTCTTGAAGATATCAAAATCGGATATGATTGTGCAAGATTTCGCTCTTTTAGAACCGATCCATAGTTGTTATATTGAGAAAAGAACATCGGTGTACAAGAATGGAGGGAATTGCAATGCGAATAGACGCTCACCAGCATTACTGGAGTATCGCCCGGGACGACTACGGCTGGATTACGCCGTCCATTCCTGTCCTGTACCGGGATTATCAGCCGTCGGATCTGCTTCCGCATCTGGCAGAACATCATCTCAACGGGACGATCCTCGTGCAAGCCGCACCAACGTATGAAGAAACCGATTATATTCTTGAACTCGCGGCACAGGATGATCGGGTTCTGGGTGTGGTCGGATATATGGATCTCGCGGATGATGATCACAAGGACCATTTTGAGCGCTTTGCGCAGCATCCCAAATTCGTCGGCTTCCGCCTCATGATCCAGGATATGGAGGATGCAGATGCGATCCTGGAACCTTCATACGCAGCTTCGCTCAAACACTATGCGAGCCTTGGCGTTCCGGTCGATCTGCTCGTCCGTTCCGATCAATTGGATACGCTGATCCGGCTGATCGAGCAAATTCCGGATCTGCATGCGGTGATCGACCATCTGGCGAAACCGCGAATCGCTGCTGGGGAAATGGAACCATGGGCCGGTTACATGAACAGGCTGGCGTCTTACCCGAACCTGTACTGCAAGCTGTCCGGCATGGTGACCGAGGCGGACCATGACGGCTGGAAGCCGGATCAGCTTACGCCTTATGTCCGTCATGTTCTGGACTGTTTTGGCGCAGACCGGGTGATGTTCGGCAGCGACTGGCCGGTATGCCTGATGGCTTCGAGCTACGACGGTGTCGTGGATGCTCTTATGAAGACGCTTCCACCTGCTTGGGGGGCAGATGAGAGTTTGAAATTGTTCGGGGGCAACGCCGCAGCATTTTACCGGCTGAAGAATGAGAATACAAGATGACACGCTGCGGGGGAAATGAGTGAATAGAAGGGTTGGGTGAAACCGAATTGAAATACCGGAAACTAGGAAAAACAGGTCTGGAAGTATCGGCGCTCAGTTTTGGCGCCTCCTCATTAGGCTCCGTATTCCGCGACACGGATGAGCAGGAGAGCGTACGAACCGTCCACGAGGCGATTGACAGCGGGATCAATTACATTGACGTCTCGCCTTATTACGGATTGACTAAAGCCGAAACGGTACTCGGCAAGGCGCTTAAGGACATTCCGCGCGACCGGTACCTGCTGTCAACCAAGGCGGGACGCTACGGGGAGCACGAATTCGATTTTTCCCATAACCGGATTCTTACGAGTTTGGATGAAAGCCTGAAGCGGCTGAACGTGGATGAAGTGGATATCCTGTTCCTCCATGATATCGAGTTCGTCCCGGCGCAAATTATCCTGGAGGAAGCCATACCTGCGCTTGAAAAGCTCAAACAGGCGGGCAAAATCCGGTTTGCCGGCATATGCGGACTGCCGCTAGCGCTGTTTGAAACGCTGCTGCCGCAAATCGATGTCGACGCGATCATTTCCTACTGCCATTATTCCCTGAATGACACCAGTCTGCTGGACTTGCTGCCGCTTCTTGAGGAAAGGGATACGGGACTCGTTAACGCCTCACCTATCTCCATGGGACTGCTGAGCACCCGGGGAACGCCTGCCTGGCATCCGGCCAATCCGGAAATCAAGGAGGCTTGTTTGAAGGCGGCACAGTTCTGCGCGGACCAAGGGGAGGATATCGCGAAGCTCGCGGTGCAGTTTTCCACTTCAAACGAGCGCATTCCCACCACGTTGGTCAGCACAGCCAATCCGGAAAATATCCGCAGGAATGCTTCCTGGGTGGAGGAGCCGGTGGATGAACGTCTGCTAAGCGAAGTGCTCGCCATTTTGGAACCCGTGCATAACCGGACCTGGATCAGCGGAAGGCCCGAATATAACGCGAAAATAGGGGAGGCGTGAGATGAAAGGCATCATATGTTCAGCCGTCGGCCGATTTGACATGGCGCTGGATCTGCCTGAGCCCGTGATGGAGCCGGGGCATGCGGTGGTCGAGATCAAGCGGGTCGGGATTTGCGGAACCGATCTGCACGCATTCCGCGGCAACCAGCCGTTTTTTACTTATCCGAGAATCCTTGGCCATGAGCTGGCAGGTATCATTAAGGAAATCGGCACTAACCGTGATGGGCTTGAAGCCGGCGATCAGGTTAGTATCATCCCGTATTTGCACTGCGGGACATGCATTGCCTGCCGAAGCGGGAAGACCAACTGCTGTACGGATATGCAGGTCCTTGGCGTTCATACGGACGGCGGCATGCGTGAGCGGATTGCCGTTCCGGTGACCCACTTGATTCGAACGAACGGGCTGACGCTGGACCAGACCGCGGTCATTGAACCCCTTGCCATAGGTGCCCATGCCGTGCGTAGATCGGGGCTGGCGGCCGGCGAGACGGCGCTCGTCATCGGGGGCGGGCCGATTGGGCTCGGGGTCATGGCCTTTGCAAAGGCCAGCGGTGCCCATGTGCTCGCGATGGATGTGAATGACGAACGCCTGGCTTTCTGCAAGCAATGGATTGAGGCGGATGCGCTGGTGAACGCATTGCAGAATCCCGATGAACAAATTGCGGCGGCCTGCGGCGGGGAGCTGCCTTCGGTGGTGTTTGACGCTACGGGGAACGCACAGTCGATGACTGACGCGTTCCGTTATACCGCCCATGGCGGAAGATTGGTCTATGTCGGATTGGTCAAAGCGGATATCCGGTTCCACGATCCGGAATTCCATAAACGGGAGCTGACGCTGCTGGCCAGCCGCAACGCAACGCGCGAAGACTTCATGCACGTGCTGCATACGATCCGGTCCGGCGGGATCGACGTCGCTCCATACGTCACACACCGGGCCGCATTTGACGATACGATTGAACAATTTAACCATTGGCTGGACCCGGCTGCCAAGGTCATCAAAGCGATGGTAGATATGTAGGCTCATAGCTGGATGATGCACTAAAGAGAACGGCCGTCTTCAAAGACGGTCGTTTTTCTCAACTTAGCGGTGCTTGTAAGGAACAAGCCGCAGGCGGCTGACTCATTCGATATCCATGAAAGGTCAGGTGGTTCCATGAAACAGGTGTGGCTGAACATTTCGCCGGTATTTCGCAGATTCCTTATGTCTTATCTGATCGTGCTGATGATCCCGCTGATTGCGGGATATGTGTCTTACCGGACATCGATCGATGTAGCGGAGCAAAGTTCCCTGAAGACCAGCATCATGACGCTGCAGCAGAGCAAGGATCTGATGGAGCGCAGGCTCGCTGAAGTACAGGGCTTTACCAAACAGCTCGCCATTAATCAGGATTTAGCCAGGCTCATGACTTCGCATTCGGACGAGCAGAATTACGACGTATACGGTCTGTGGAAAATGATGCGGGATATCGCAAGCTACAGCCAGACCAACGACTTCCTTTCGAATTTTTACATCTACCTCCGCAACAGCCATCTGGTGCTTACGCCAAGCACGGTCTATTACCGGCCGGAGCTGTTTTACGAATCGAACCATTATGAAGGCATGACCTTTGAGACTTGGAAAAAGAACTTTCTCGAGAAGAGCAACCTCAGCATGGTCGTTCCCCAGCACGATTACGTGACGAAGACACACCAGCAAACGGTGGTTACCTTCGTGCAAGCCTTGCCCCTGAACAGCTTCGATACACCTCTCGCCTCCGTCGTGGTCCTGATCGATACGAAGAAAATGTCCGCATCTCTATCAGGGATAACCAATCAATATGGAGGATGGGCATTCGTCAGGAACCATGATGGAGAAACAGTCCTGTCTGAGGGGATCACTGGCAGCGACATAGCCAAAATCCGAAATATTCCTTCAGGTAAACCCGGCGATATCAGCCGTGCGGCGGATGACATGCTGCTCATATCCATCCGGGATGAATTAAGCGGCTGGGTCTACACGGCCGGCGTCCCGAAATCCGCCCTCATGGTCAACGCGAACCGAATCAAGAACATCACCGGAATACTTACCGCGATTTCATTGATTTCAGGACTTGTCATCGGACTTGTGCTGGCATACCGGAGCAGCGCTCCGATCAACAATCTGATAAATTCACTCAAGAAACAGCTTGGATTGGAACTCAGTGCAAGCATCCAAGATTACGATTTTATCGCGGGAAACATTTCAAGCCTGATTGCGAGCAACAGACAGCTGGAACAAGATCTCCACAGCCAGGTGCCGTTAATCCGCGACGCGTTCATCAAACGGCTGTTGGTCGGGGAATTTTATAACGGAGAAGAACTGGCCGCCGCTTCCGCACAAGCGGGTGTGAACATTAAGGGTGAATCAGGTTACGCCGGCCTGGCTAAAATCAACACCTACGGCGGGTCAGACAGCCGCGAATCGCTCGCGGAATCCAGTGTGGCCCGTTACATCGTGCGTCAGTCCCTAGTCGAGGCCGATCCCGATATACTGGTAACGGATTGGGGGCAGGACAAGCTGGCCTTTTTGCTGCTTCGCACAAGCAAGCTGGCCCAGGATGAGGCCTTGGTGATACAAAGGCTGCAGGATCTGGCGGGTACGCTGTTCAGCCATTATCACATGCCCGTTCAGTTCGGAATGGGGAGGCCCTTCGAGGCGCTTGCGGATGTCGGACGTTCGTTCGGCGAAGCGGCGGAGGCTCTGGACTATGCGGCATTCACCGATGAGGGAGGCGTCATTCGGTATGAGGATTCAAGCAGGGACGCGTCGCTATTCTATTATCCGATCGAAACGGAAACGCGGCTGCTGAACACGATCAAATCAGGAGACGGCAGGGAAGCGATGCGGATCCTCGAACACATCGCCTTCCGGAATTTTCAGGAGAGGGAGCTGTCCCGTGAAATGACAGAGCAGCTGATCGGCGAACTCAAGGGAACGCTGCTCAAGCTGCTGGATCAAAAGGCGGGAGATGATCACGAGTTCACAGAGAATCTCCAGTGCCGGATCGCTCAAATCCAGCCGTTTGAAGGGATTGACAGGCTTCTCGGGCAAATGGGCGAAATCATCGGTCTCTATTGTTCAATGGTCGAAGAGAAAAAGAACGCCCTGCATCATCAGACGGTACGGCAGGTGAAGGATTATCTTGAGTCTGCATATGGGGATGCTGCCCTGACGCTGTATCACATCGCCAAGCAGGTTGGAAGGCCGGAAAAGTATGTCTCAACAGTCTTCAAGGAAAGCGAGGGGGAGCATTGGTTCGATTACTTAGAACGGCTGCGCATCGATAAAGCGTCCGAGCTGCTGCTGAACCGGGCTTTGAAAATCGACGATATTGCCGAAAGGGTCGGCTATAACAGCGCACATTCATTCCGGCGGGCATTCAAGCGGGTCCGGGGGATCTCCCCGAGCATGTTCCGGGAGGCGGCCGAATTAGGGGACGCTCGTTGATTAAGTACCGGTAGAATGCGCTTTCATCGAAAAATGTACGCTTGATCGCGGATTGTACGGTCGGGTTGTGGATGCATTCGCCGCAATTGTACCTTTACGGTCGTGGCGCGGAGATTTTACCATGAATTCTGTAAGCGCTACCATTACAAACGGCTCCGGAGTCGTAACGTGAAGGGGGAATATGCTTGTGAAGGCTGTATCGGTTCAGCCGCAGACGGAGACCCGGGAGAGGAGCACTTCCAAAAATTATTGGAAGGAAGCCAAGAAAAGTCTGAGGAAGCACTGGCAGCTGTATTTACTGGTGATACCGCCGGTCCTGTTCTTTATTCTTTTCAAATACCTCCCGATGGCGAACGCGGTGCTTGCATTCAAGAATTACCAGGTGACCAAGGGGATATGGGGAAGCCCCTGGGTGGGGACGAAGTACTTCGACATGCTGTTTAACAATCCGCAATTCTGGACGCTGATCAAGAACACGTTGTTTTTGTCTCTGTATCAGCTGGCAGCCACTTTTCCGATCCCGATCATTCTGGCACTGCTGCTCAATGAGGTGCGAAGCCTCCGTTTCAAAAAAGCGGTACAGCTGATTACGTATGCGCCGTTTTTTATTTCGACCGTCGTCATGGTCTCCATTATTATGATCTTTCTGGCTCCGCGGCTCGGACTGCTGAACGTGATTCTAAATGCAATGGGCATGGAATCCACGAATTTTCTCGGCGACCCGACCAAGTTCAGATCCGTTTACGTATGGTCGGAAGTGTGGCAAACCACCGGATACTCCTGTGTCATTTATTTGGCGGCATTGGCTGGCGTGGACCCGTCGCTCTATGAAGCGGCCAAAGTGGACGGGGCTTCCAGGCTGCAAAAAATCATCCATGTGGACATTCCGGGTATTCTGCCGGCCGCCGTCATCATCCTGATTTTAAGCGTCGGCAATATCATGTCGCTGGGCTTTGAGAAAGTATATCTCATGCAGAACCCGTTAAACCTGCAATCTTCAGAGATCATTTCCACGTATGTCTACAAAATCGGTTTGCTGAACGCCAATTACAGCTTTGCCACAGCCGTGGGCTTGTTCAATTCGGTGATCAACCTGATTCTGCTCGTGGCGGTCAATGCCGTCTCGCGCCGGATATCCGAGAACAGCCTGTGGTAATTCCAATGAACAAGGAGGGGAGGCTATGGCTGCTGTACAGACGACCGCTTCCATATCGACAAGGAGGAAAATTCGCGAATCCGCGGGGGACCGCATTTTCCTCGGTATCACCTACATCCTGCTCAGTTTGATACTTGTTGCCGTACTTTACCCGCTCATTTATATCGTCAGCTCATCAATCAGCAGCCCGCAGGCAGTTGCATCCGGCAAAGTTTGGCTGTGGCCGGTCGATATCTCTTTTGCTGGATATAAAACGGTCTTCAGCAACGACCAGATTCTGGTCGGCTACGGAAACTCGCTGTTCTATACCTGCTGCGGGACCTTGATCAGCGTCATCCTGACGGTGGCGATCGCCTATCCGTTATCGAAAAAGACGTTCTTTGGACGCAATGTGCTCATGATGTTCATCACGTTCACCTTTCTGTTTTCCGGGGGCCTGATTCCAACGTATCTCGTCGTCAAAGGCCTGCATCTGATCGATACAAGGTGGGCGCTGCTCCTGCCGAATGCGATCTTCGTATTTCAGGTCATTATTGCCCGCACCTTTTTTAAAGCATCCATTCCGGAAGAGCTGAACGATGCCGCCGAAATCGACGGCTGCAGCGATATCCGGTTCTTGCTCAGTGTCGTCATTCCGCTGTCCAAGCCGATCTTGGCCGTGCTGACGCTGGTGTATGCGGTCGCGCAGTGGAACGCCTTTTTCGACGCGTTGATCTATCTGAAGTCGCAGCACTTGTATCCGCTTCAGTTAACGCTGCGCAGCATTCTGATTCAAAATTTCTCAGGCGGCAATATGGACGCAAGCGAGCAGGTCAAGCGGCAGGAGCTTGCCTATTTGATGAAATATTCTCTCATCGTGGTCGCAAGCCTGCCTGTACTGATCCTGTATCCCTTTATTCAGCGGTATTTCGTTCAAGGGATGCTGATCGGTTCGATTAAGGGCTAACACGCGTTTGAATGGACGATTTCGTAGGAGAGCTTTTCAATTATTCATGAAAAGGGGAGTGTAGTATTCATGAAGAAACGTGTTTACCGGGGCTGGTTCAGCTTGATCGCACTGATGCTTGTCCTTGCAGGCTGTTCCGGGGGTGGAACACCGAATGATTCGGGAGCGGAAGGCGGATCTGCGGGTACAAGCGGGGAAAGCGGAACCGTTCCGATCAGCGTGTTCGTCAATACCGACGGCAACATCGACTATAAAACGAACCTCTTCACCAAGGTGCTGGAGAAAAAAGCAAATGTTAAGCTTCAGTTTACTGAGGTTCCCTATGACGGCGCGGCGGAAAAACGCCAAATTTCCCTCGCCAGCGGCGACTACCCTGATTTATATATGCTGATCCCGTGGGTCGACAAGTTCTCCCAATCGGATCTGGTGAAGTTCGGGCAGCAGGGCGTGATCCTTCCCCTGAACGACCTGATCGACCAATACGCCCCCAATATCAAGAAGGCGCTGGACGATCACCCGGATTACAAAGCGATGTCCATCGCGCCGGATGGCAACATCTACGGGCTGACCATGCTGAACGAGTGTTTTCACTGCTCTTACCCCAACAAAATGTGGGTAAACACCAGCTGGCTGAAGAAGCTCAATTTGGAGGTCCCTAAAACGACGGAAGATTTCAAGAAGATGCTGGAAGCCTTCAAGACTAAGGATCCGAACGGCAATGGCAAAGCCGACGAGGTTCCTCTGAGCGGTTCCATCGAAAATTTTGGCGTGCACATTCTACCTTTTCTAATGAACGGCTTTATCTATGATGACGATAAATACTATCTGACGGTGAATGGCGATAAAGTAGACATCGCGGCCAACAAGCCGGAATGGAAGGAAGGACTTGCCTATGCCAGGTCGCTGTATGCCGAAGGCTTGATTGACCCGGGGGCATTCACACAGAACGCCGACGCGTTCAAGCTGATCGGCAACAATACCGCAACCGAGCTTCTGGGTGCAGGAGCATCGATGCATCCGGCGATTTTCACAGATACCGGGGATGGCAACAAGTACAGCTCCCATTACGACGCCATTCCTCCGCTGCAGGGGCCCCATGCCGCATATGCCACGTTCAATTACCCGGTCGAGCCGGGAGCTACCTTCGTCTTGACCAACAAAGCAAGCAAAGAGGTACAAATCGCCGCCATCAAAATGCTGGACTACATTTATACCGAAGAGGGACAGCTGCTGGGCAACTATGGCGAGGAGGGCAAGGACTGGGTAAAGCCGAAAGACGGAGACGTGCCGTTGAATGAAAAGGCGAGACCGATTTTCAAAACGCTGGAGCAGCCGGCGGGCTCCGAGCCGCGAAACAGTGCGTGGGGAGCCACCGCCCAATACAACCATACCCGGGAGTTCCGCGATGGCTGGATTCAGGAAACCGATATTTATAAAAATTCGGGTTATGAGCGCAGATTGCAGGAAGCGACCTACCTGTACGAGAATAAACAACCTAAGGAGGTCTATCCCAATTGGTCGGTCTGGATCGATCCTGCGGCTGCCGACGAGCAAAGCATGCTTCAGCAAAATATAAAGGACTACGTCGATCAAAATGCCCTGCAGTTTGTTACCGGCGCCAAGAATCTGGACAAAGACTGGGATGCCTACGTCAAAGGGCTGGACGCATTAAATCTGAAGCGGTATTTGGAAATCATGCAGCAGGCTTATGACACGACCAAAAAAGCAGAATAATACGAACTTTTGAACCGGAGGGGAAGCATGAAACTTCAATATGACAAACCTGCTACAGTATGGACGGAAGCGCTTCCGATTGGCAACGGCCGGATTGGCGCCATGGTGTTCGGAGGCGTGGCCGAAGAGCGGATCCAGCTTAACGAAGACACGCTGTGGTCGGGATATCCGCGGGACACGAATAATCCGGAGGCATTGGAGGTATTGCCCCGGGTGCGAGAACTGATCCGCAGTGGGCAATATGAGGAAGCCGACCGCGCGTCGAAAGGAATGATGGGAGCTTACAGCCAGTCCTATCTCCCGCTCGGAGATCTGCATATCGAGTTTGAGCAGGATGGAGAAGTTCCTTTTACGGGCTACAAAAGAGAGCTGGATCTCGCTGAGGGCATTACCCGTGTTGAATACACGGTTCGTGGGGTGGTGTATGCGAGGGAGATGTTTGTATCCCATCCGGACCAGGTGCTGGTCGTCCGTCTGACTTCCAGCGAGGCAGGGAAGCTGAATTTTCGGGCAGCGCTCAGCAGTCCGCTGCGCAGTGTGACGGAGGCGGAGAACGGCACCTTAGTCCTTCGGGGTACCGCGCCGGAACAGGTTTGGCCCAATTATTACCGCAGCGATGATCCCATTATTTACGGCGATCCGGATACGACGGAAGCGGTGCGTTTTCAAGGATGCCTGGCGGCTGTAACGGTGGGCGGCAGCTCAGCGGTCAGCAAAACTGACATCCGCGTTCAAGGAGCGACGGCGGTAACCCTTTATTTCAGCGCCGCGACGAGCTTTAGCGGCTTCGACAAACTGCCCGGAAGCCAAGGCAAAGATGAAAAACGGGCCGCCAAGGACGATTTGGACAGAGCCATTCAAGGCAATTATGAGGGTCAGCGCCAAACGCATATTGCCGATCACCGCTCGCTGTTCGACCGGGTCCAGTTGTCGCTTGGGGTAAGCAAGGCAGGAGAAGAACTATCGACAGAGGACCGGATTGTCCGCTATGGAGCCGGCGATCCGGGACTGGTGGAGCTGCTGTTCCATTATGGCCGATACCTGATGATCGCTAGTTCTCGGCCCGGCACCCAGCCGGCGAATCTGCAGGGAATTTGGAACCAGGAGATGCGTCCGCCTTGGAGCAGCAACTGGACGCTGAATATCAATGCAGAAATGAATTACTGGCCGGCCGAAACGGCGAATCTGGCCGAGCTGCATGAGCCGCTGCTTTGCTTTATCGGCGACTTGTCCCGGAACGGCCGGACAACGGCCCAGACTCACTATGGCGCCCGCGGCTGGACCGCCCACCACAATTCGGACATTTGGGCGATGTCCAACCCCGTAGGCGATTACGGGCATGGCGATCCGGTATGGTGCATGTGGCCGATGGGCGGTGTCTGGCTGTGCCAGCACTTGTGGGAGCATTTTGCATTCAGCCGCGACGAGAAGTATTTGCGGGAACATGCCTACCCGGTGATGAAGGAAGCGGCTCTGTTTTGCCTGGATTGGCTGCATGAAGATGGCAGCGGCCGGCTTATCACTTCGCCGTCAACGTCGCCGGAGCATAAATTCAGAACGCCGGCGGGCGGTCTGGCTGCGGTCAGCGAAGCATCGACGATGGATCTGATGCTGATCTGGGACCTGCTCACCAACTTAATTGAAGCGTCCGAGACGTTGGAAGAAGACGAAGCGCAGCGACAGGAGTGGCTGGAGGCCAGGGAGCGTCTCCTGCCGCTGCAGGTCGGGAAGTACGGACAGCTCCAGGAATGGTCCAAGGATTTCGAAGACGAGGATGTCAACCACCGTCACGCATCCCATATGTTCGGCGTGTATCCGGGCCGGCAGCTCACCAAGCGGCAGTCTCCGGATTTATTCGAGGCCGCCCGCCGTTCCCTGGAACGGCGGGGCGATGACGGAACAGGCTGGAGTCTCGGCTGGAAGGTCGCCCTATGGGCCCGGTTCGGTGAAGGCGACCGTTCGATTGCTTTGCTCTCCAACCTGCTGCGCCTCGTCCGCGAAGATGAACCGGATAATTATCACCATGGCGGGGTATACGCGAATTTGTTCGACGCCCATCCACCGTTCCAAATTGACGGCAATTTTGCGGCGACGGCCGGCATTGCCGAAATGCTGCTTCAGTCGCATCAGGGATATTTGGAATTCCTTCCGGCTCTGCCTGCTTCCTGGCCGAACGGATTTGTGAAGGGCCTTCGCGCGCGCGGAGGGTTTGAGGTCAGCCTGGATTGGAAAGATGGAAGGTTTGCGGAAGCTGAGATTGTCTCCCATGCCGGATCAACCCTGTCAATCTATTCGCTGAATCCGCTGACGATCTTGGCGGATGAAAACAGCATTCCTGTTCAACAGACTGGAGAGAACTTGTACTCATTCTCTACGACTGCGGGTATGACGTACCGCTTATTGCTTGAGCCATCCGTTCAACAAGGAAGGCTCTGATTGTTGAAGCCCTGCCGAATCTTCGGCAGGGCTTTTTCATTTGGAAATGGAGCTGGTCACGCGAGGGACACCTTCGTTTGAATGGCCAAAGATTCAGTCTGCTTCATTCCCTGCGCCGAAAACCGGCGCGGTAGCTGCGGGCAGACATCCGCGTGACCGACTTAAATACTTTTTCAAAATGCGAAAAGTTCTCGAACCCCACATCCTCCGACACCCGAATGATGCGTTCGTCTGTTTCGCGCAGCAGACGCTGGGCCTCCTTGATCCGGGTAATGCCGATATATTCGATGAGGCCAAAACCGGTATACTTCTTGAACGACCGGCTCAGATGACTGGGGCTCAAGTAGAACTGTTCACTCAGGCCGCTCAGAGTCAGGGGCTCCCGGTAATGCTCCGAGATGTAGCTGGCGATATCGTTCATGCGGGCTGCGGCGGGAGAGACCGAGTCTTCGGGGACCCATTGCTTGTACGCTGCGGACTGCCTGGCCGCAAACAGCAATGCCTGTCCCGCAGCATGCCGGACGGCCATCCGGTATCCGGGAGCCTCGTCCTGAATCTCCCGCAGCATTTCATAGAGCAGCTGCTCGATCCGAAGCTTGTCCTGATCCGGTAGATGCACCACGCGGTGGGGACCGTGAAACGGAGCAAGCAGCAGCTCGGTCTCATCCTGCTGGAGCGGCTCGAAATACGATTCGTTGACATAAATGACGATGCGTTCATGGTTCGGCACACCGGTGTCCGAGGTTTTATGCACTTCGTTACCTGGGATGAACACCAAATCTCCGGATCGCACCCGATACACCCGGTCTTTAATGAAGTAAAAGCGTTCGCCGCCAAACAAATAATACAGCTCGTAATGTTTGTGCATATGATCCTCCGACATGGAGAAGTGTCCTTTGCGGCGGTTATATTCAACAGAAAAGGGATCGGACGCGTTTCCGTACCGCAACTCCTGGTATAAAGCCATAATCGATCCTCCACAAGCGCAATAAATGCGGGGTTTTCATCATTCTAGCATAAAATGCGGGGACAATAAGCGAATTTTGCAGTAATCTGCAAATAAACAGATTCATAGAAGGAGAGGGAATGATATGGCCCAAAAAACATATGTGCAGGTCGGAGCAGGCGGAAGAGCGGAATTCTTTTACGGTGCGATTGCCCAACGTTTCCGGGAGTCGGCGGAGCTGCTCGCTTTTTGCGACGTGAATCAGACTCGCATGGATTATGCCAACAAGCTGCTGACGGAGAAGTACGATTATCACGCGGTACGAACGTATAAAACCGAAGCTTTTGACGAGATGATCCGGACCGAGAAGCCGGACTTCGTCATCGTAACCAGCGTGGACCGTACGCATCACCGCTATATTATCCGGGCGATGGAGCTCGGCTGCGACGTGATCACGGAAAAGCCGATGACGGTCGACGCGGCCAAATGCCAGGACATTCTCGACGCGGTGGAGAGAACAGGACGTAACGTTCGGGTCACCTTCAACTACCGTTATGCGCCTCATCATACGAAAGCCCGGGAGCTGATTGCAGACGGAACCATCGGGGATGTGACGTCGGTTCACTTCGAGTGGCTGCTTAATACGCAGCATGGCGCCGATTACTTCCGCAGATGGCACCGGGATAAGCGCAACAGCGGCGGTCTGCTCGTACATAAGTCGACCCACCATTTCGACCTGGTTAATTTCTGGATCGGATCTGAGCCCGAAACCGTCTATGCGATGGGAAACCTGCTGTTTTACGGACGGGAAAATGCCGAGAAGCGCGGAATCACCAAGTTTTATGACCGGGCAACAGGCCATCCGAACGCGAAGGACGATCCGTTTGCACTCTCGTTGGACAGCAACGCGCATCTGAAAGCGATGTACCTCGACGCGGAGTGGGAGGACGGCTACCGCCGGGATCAAAGCGTATTCGGCGACGGGATTTCGATCGAGGATACGATGAGCGTTATGGTCCGGTACAAAAATAAAGCACAGCTGACCTATTCTCTTAATGCTTACATGCCGTGGGAAGGATACCGGATCGCCTTCAACGGCACCAAGGGCCGGGTCGAAATGACGGTAATCGAGCAGTCCTATGTCAATTCCGGCGGAGACAAAGCGCTGGAAGGAGCGGTTAAGGGCGTCAATATCCTGGTATTCCCCATGTTCGGCGAGCCTTACAAGGCGGACTTCGAGGAAGGGGCCGGCGGGCACGGCGGCGGCGATCCTGTGCTGCTGAACGATATTTTCGGCGTGCCTGTAGAAGATAAATTCCATCGGGCGGCGAACCATATTGACGGCGCGCGCTCAATCCTGACGGGCATTGCCGCCAATCAATCGATCTCCACCGGACTTCCGGTGAAAGTCGACGATCTGGTAAGGTTTTACGGGGCAAAGTAACATGGTCCTCGAATAAGGGTCGAAGCCACCTGAGAGGCAGCCATGGTGGCCTTTGGCTGCCCGATGCGGTAAGAGTTACAAAGACACTGACCGGTATAGATCAGTGTCTTTGTCATTTTCGCCGATGGTCCTGGGACTTACTGCTGCCGGAAAATGGAGTGCTGGAAAGGCATGGCACACAGGGTTAAACCTGATTTGGTATGATGTGTTCAGCAGTATCGCGAAAGCGCTGTCAAATTAAGGGGAGGAAGGTTCGTCATGTTCTACTCGCTTAGAAGCAGGCTGATATTATTTTTCGTCTTGTTGTTCGTCTTGTCGTTCGGTGTATTGTCTCTTCTCATTTTTAACGAATCACGAACAATTATCCGTTCCTATATTGAATCGTCCGCGCTGGAGAAAATGAATGAATACGGTTCCTACATCGACATGGTGCAGACGCAAATTTACGACTTGGCTTCCCTGGTCTTTAACAGCGACCAGACCGATACATGGGATAACATCGCATCGGACACGTCGGCAACGGAAGGGGAGAAGATGCTTGCCCATATCCAGATGAGCAAGTTTCTGACGCAGACGACCAACAGTTATACCAGCATCTCATCGGTCGCGATGTATCGCAGGGAAGGCGTGTGGGTCAGCATGGACAACCAGGTCATCAAGGAAAGGTCCTTTCTGGATCAGTCCTGGTACAAACAGTTTCGGGACAAGACGGTCCGCTGGATAGCGGCCCATACCGATGATGTGGAATTGAAAATCCGCCGCAGCGACCATCCAGTCGTCAGCATGCTGATGCCGATCGGGGCATTTGAACCGAAGCAGGCGAAAACGGTTCTGAAGGTCAACGTAAGCGCCGATTATTTTCTGGAGCCGCTGAGCAGGATCCATTTGGGCGAGAACGGGACGATGTATTTAATCGATCAGCACGGCAGCCCGCTCCTGACCCAAGCGGATTATGAAACGAGCGCCAATCTTGCCAAGAACGAGGTCGCCAGGGCGCAGGCAGGGCGAAGCAAGCAGGGCGTCGTCTATTTCCGGAACAGCCAGGGTGATGCGCAAATCCTCGTTTATAAAAAGCTGGCTCAAAACGGTTGGATGCTTGTCGGCATCGTCCCGGAGAGCGATCTGTATGCGCCGCTGCTTAAGCTGCGCAACAGTATTATGGTGCTGGCGGCGGCGCTGCTGCTGATCTCGCTCTTCGTCGCCTTCTGGCTGTCGAACGGGATTACGCGGCCGCTGTCGAGGCTTGTCTCCGCCATGCGGCATGTGCAGCGGGGGGATTTTGACAGCGCGGAGAGCCGGCTGCCTCTGGAAGGCACCGTCCGAAATGAGGTCGGCTTTGCCACAGCGACGTTCCGCAACATGATCGGCAGGCTGCGGCAGCATATCAAAACCGAATTCGAACTGAAGCTGCTCCGGCAGCAGGCCGAATATAAGGCGCTGCTGATGCAGATTAATCCTCATTTTTTGTTCAATACGCTGGAGCTGCTCAGCAGCCTTGCGATGCAGAGGCGTACGGACGATACCGTGAAGGTCATCGAGTCGCTCGGAAAAATGCTGCGCTTCGGCTTGCGGATCAGCGACGATTTGGTCGCCTTGAAAGAGGAGCTGAAATACGTTCATGATTATGCTTCCATCCTGCGCATCCGCTTCGGGGATCGGCTCTGGCTGTCCATGGAAGAGGACGGGCTGCCGGAGCATGCCGCATGTGTCAAGTTTGTCCTTCAGCCTTTACTCGAGAACGCCGTAAAATACAGTTTTGCGCATCGGACTGAAGCTCGTGTATCCGTCAGGGTGTACCGAAGGGACAGCCATGTGGTCATGTCCGTCACGGACAACGGGCCCGGGATGACGGAGGAACAGATCCGCGAGGTGCTTGAAGAAGCAGCCGCCGCCCGGCCGGACCAAATTCTGGCCAGCCGGGAACGGCAGATCGGACTCGGTAACGTACTTGCGCGGTGCCGGCTGTATTATGGCTCGTTGTTCGAGGCACATCTGGATGCAGAGCCTGGCGGGGGAACGCGAATTGAACTGCTGTTACCGATCCGGGAGGTGCATAACGATGTATCGTTTATTGATCGTGGATGACGAATCGGAGATCCGCCAGGGTCTGCGGCTCAAGATGGATGTGGACGGTCTTGGCATAGCGCTGGCCGGCGAAGCGTCGAACGGGGCGGAGGCGCTGTCCCTTCTGGAGAACGGTGATATTGATATCGTCCTTACCGACATGAACATGCCGCTCATGGGTGGCGTGCGGTTTATGGAAGTGTGCCGGGAACGCTGGCCGAACGTCAGAGTCATCGTCATTACCGGCTATGAGGACTTTCAGTACGCTCGGGCCGCACTCCGCTCTCAGGCGAGCGAATACCTGCTGAAGCCTGTTGCCCGCGATGAGCTGAATTCCGTCCTGAAGAACGTCACCGCTGAGCTGAAACGGGAACGGGAAAAATCGCAGCTAGAGGCCAAAACGCAGTGGGAGCTGTCGCAATATTACAGGGAGATGAAGGAGCAATTTATCCTCCGGCTCGTCCGCTGGGAATCCGGGCCGGAGAGCGCCGTTACGGACCACGCCCGCAGATTCGGGCTTGGCGGGTGGGATGAGCATCAAGTGCGCTTTATGACCCTCGGCCTGAAAGTGAGGGATATCAGACATGCGACGGATCGGGCACCCGATCAATTCCTCCTCCCGCTGGAAATGATCTGCCGTGAAAAGGCAGACGACGCAGCCGGAAATTGCGAAATGTTCCGGGACGGGCATTATCCGGGGCTGATTCATGTGGTCACCACAGAGTCCGTGGAATGGCTGTACTCTTTTGCAGATCACCTCCGGTCAGAAGTGAAGCGAATGCTTGGATTTGAGCTGGGCTTCGGCATCGGCCAATCCGTAACAGGCTTCAAGGCTTGGAAGGACGGCTACCTCTCATCGCTTGTGGACTGGAACTATGCTGACAGCCGTTTGCCGGCAGAATCCCTTCTCCAATCCACCGACAAAACGTCCATAAGCGCGGATGAAATCAAAGTCATCGAACGGTACTTGGTCAAGGGTGAATATGCTGCGTTTGATCTGGCCGTCCGTCCCATTCTGCAGCAGGCTTTTACAGGGCCTGCGGCCAGTAGGGTGAAAGTCATTTTTCAGTTGTACCTGGCTCTGGAGTCGGCAGCAAGCGACTTGCTCGTCAGGATCGAGAGTGGAGAACAGCTGTGGATCCGGCCGGAGCTGGCCTATTCATTGGATTCGGTGGATAAAGCGTACTCGTACCTTGCAGGGATCGCCCGGAAAATCGCCAGACAGCGCGAAGAGGGCGCCGACGCTGCCGATGTCAACCTGATCGAATCCGTCCGCCGCTATATTGATGACCACTATGCATCAGATTTGAACTTGAGCGATATGGCTGCCCGTTTTAACTATCATCCTTCTTATTTTTCGGAATTGTTCAAGAAACGGATCGGGCGCACCTTCATTCAGTACTTGACCGATGTGCGGATGACACAGGCGATCCGGCTGCTGGAGGAGACCCAGCTCAGCCTGTGGGATATAGCCGAACTTACGGGCTTCAGCAATGCCAGCTACTTCAGCTCGAAATTCAAAAAGATTTACGGCGTTTCTCCTTCCGATTATCGCGAGAGATTACCGAGAGAGAGGTTACCTGAAAAAATTGATAGCGAAGTGCCGAAGAAATAGAATTCAGCGCGTGCCGCATCTTGCTTATGATGTTCTTACCAACATCAGAAGGAGGATTCGCGATGCGAACATCACGCAGGCTGCCGATCCATACGCACAACCGCACGGCGTACGCATTTTTGCTGCCATGGCTCATCGGCTTTTTCTGCCTCACGCTCGGACCGATGCTCGGTTCGCTGTATTTGTCCCTGACCAAATACAACTTGCTGCGTCCGCCCGAATGGATCGGTTTCGCCAATTTCAAGCAGATCTTTATGAATGACGCGACGTTTACGCATTCGCTGCAGCTGACGTTCGTGTACGTACTGTTGTCCGTTCCGCTCCGCATCATTTTTGCGCTGCTCGTAGCGCTGGCATTGAACAAGGGGATTCGCGGACTGGGCATCTACCGGACCGTCTATTACATTCCGTCCCTTCTTGGAGGAAGTGTTGCCATCTCCATCGTCTGGCGGCAAATCTTTGACAGCGAAGGCGTCATGAATGCGTTCCTTGGATGGTTCGGCCTGGAAGGGCCTGCATGGATCGCCAACCCGGATTACCTGATTTATCCGATCGTCACGCTGTCGGTTTGGCAGTTCGGCTCGGCGATGGTCATCTTTCTAGCGGGTCTGAAGCAGGTTCCAGCCGATCTGTATGAAGCGTCCCAAGTGGATGGCGCAGGGAAAATACGCCAGTTTTTCAGTATATCGTTGCCGATGCTGACGCCCGTTCTCTTTTTTAATCTGATCATGAGCATGATCAACTCGTTTCAGGCGTTTACGCCGGCTTACGTTATCGGCGACGGTCATGGAGGACCGCTGGATGCCTCGATGTTCTACACGTTGTACCTGTACTTGAAGGGCTTCTCCTATTTTGATATGGGGTATGCGTCGGCACTGGCTTGGATCATGCTGCTCATTATTGCCGTCTTTACGGGCATGATCTTTGCCACGTCGCGCTTCTGGGTGTTCTACGGCGACGGGAAAGAGGGGAGATAAGCCATGCTGACGATGAAAGGAACTTACTCGAAGGCGATCAGGCATGTGCTGATCCTCCTGGTCGGACTGGCAATGCTGTATCCCGTATTGTGGCTGCTCAGCAGCTCCTTTAAGCCAAATCAAGCGATTTTTACCGATACCGGTCTATGGTCGCACAGCTTTACGTTCGATAATTACAAAAATGGATGGAAGGGCTTCCAAGGTGTATCCTTCAGCCGCTTCTTCGGCAACTCGGCGCTCATCTCCATCCTTTGCGTGCTGGGTAACATCGTGACCTGCTCGCTTGCGGCTTACGCCTTTGCCCGGCTGGATTTCAAGCTGAAAAAGATTTGGTTTGCGCTGATGCTGGTGACGATCATGCTGCCGTACCATGTGACGCTTGTGCCGCAGTATATCATTTTCAGCAAGCTGGGCTGGATTAACACGTTTGCGCCGCTGATCCTGCCCAAATGGCTGGCTCACGACTCCTTCTTTATTCTTCTGATGGTTCAGTTCATTCGCGGCATCCCGCGGGAGCTGGACGAGAGCGCGACGATCGACGGATGCGGCCAGGGCAAGCTGTACCTGCGGATCATTCTGCCCCTGCTGACCCCGGCGCTGATCTCAACCGCGATCTTTACATTTATCTGGACGTGGGACGATTTCTTCAGCCAGATGATATATATCAGCGATATCAAGCTTTTTACGGTACAGCTCGGCATCCGGGCGCTGTACGATCCGTCGGGCTCATCCGATTGGGGGGCGCTGCTCGTCATTTCGGTGCTGTCGCTGCTGCCGATCACGCTGATTTTCCTAATGTTCCAGCGGTACTTCCTGGAAGGCATCGCGACGACAGGGCTGAAATAACGCTTTGACGAGACCGTTAAGACCGAAATGAGGAGAGAAGCAGTCAGGGGCAAGACCGAGAGATGTGCAAACGCTTTATAATTTATAGCGACGAAGGAGAAATGAAACATGAAAAAAAGATGGTTCATCTCTGTGCTGGCGGCCATGACCGTGATGCTGTCGGCATGCGGCAGTTCGGGTGGCCCGGCCGCTTCCAGCGGATCCGGCGGAGAAGCGAATTCAGGAGGCGACCAGGTCGAGCTCAGGATGATGTGGTGGGGGGACCAGGCGCGGGCGGATTTGACGAATAAGGCGCTAGAGCTGTTCGAGCAGAAGCATCCGGATATTAAAGTCGTGGGCGAGTTCTCGCCGCAGGACGGTTATTTTGACAAGCTGAACACGCAGCTGGCTTCGGGAACGGCTCCAGACGTATTTTTTCTGGGAGGCAATGTGGTGGACTACGCCAACAAAGGCGTTCTGCTGGATCTCCAGCCTTATAAAGGCAGTGGGCTGAAGCTTGACGATATGGACACGACGATGGTGCAGTACGGAACGATTAACGGCAAGCTGGTTCATATTTCAGCAGGCGCCAACGCCCGCGGGATCGTTGTCAACAAGACACTCTTTGAGAAAGCCGGCATCGAAGTGCCGCAGGATGGCTGGAACTGGGAAGATTACGCCCGGATCAGCAAGGAAATTTCCGACAAGCTGGGCAAAGGCTACTATGGGACTTACAATTTCACAACCGACGGCATGGACATTTATTTGAAGCAGAACGGCAAACAGCTGTATGACATGGCAAACAACAAGCTTGGTTTTGAGGAAGCCGATATTCTGCCATGGTTCCAGTACTGGGACCAAACGTCGAAGGCAGGAGGCGTAGTCACGCCGGAGCTTCAGGTCTCCAATCCGCCGAATGATGCGAGCAAGTCTCTGATTATCAAAGGAAAAGTAGCAATGACCCTGCTACCTTCCAATATGCTGGCCTCGTACCAAAACCTGACACAGGATGAATTGACGATGGTGCAGGTACCGCGCGGTCCGAAAGGCACCGGTGTGGTGTTCGAATCTAGTCAGGGTATGTCCGGCTACGCGAAGACCCAGCATCCGAAGGAAGTGGCCGATCTGATGGACTTCTGGATTAACGATCCGGAGGCTGTGAAAATACTGGGCAGCAACCGGGGCGTTCCGGTGACGGCGGAAGGCCGCAAGACGCTGGAGGCCGAGGCCAGCGCAGCCGACAAGATCGTCTATGACTTCACGAGCCGCGTGTCCGAAGCGAACAAGAAGGAGCCTTTTGCCATCAGCTACAACCCGCCGGGGAACGCCGAGTTTATCAAGCTTGCGGATAATACGGTCCAGCTGATCGGCTTCGGGAAAGAAAACGTGGAAAAAGCGGTGTCCGACTTCTTTGCGGGAACGGTAAAAATTTTCCAAAGCAATCAGTAAGTATCCGGCAGTATCCGGCAGATCCGGCGGGATGACGCCGATCCCATAATCAATGGCCCCGAAAGGTCATCCGCTGCGGCAGAGACTTGGCGGGGCTTTTTTCTGATAGAAGAGACACGGAAAGCGAGGAGAACGATCGTGGATGAGAAGGCGCTGTTAGATAAATTAAGGGCGGTGAATGTGGAACAGTGGATTGGAGAGCCCGGGAAAGCGCAGGACTCAGATATTGCTGCCGAGTGGAGACGGAGCGGTGTCCGGTTTGCCGCTTCCGAAGGCAAGCTTGAAGGTGTCTATTACAAGGCGATTCGCAGGCTGCTTGACTGCATCGCTGTCGTTGGCGGCGTACCGATGCTGCAGGAAGGAGGGATTTATCTTGGCTGCTGGCTCGAGAGCACCGGCACGATCAACGCGGAGCTGCTGTCACGTTTCCTGCCGAGCGTGGCGCAATCGACATTTCGCTCCTTTGCGCTGTACCAGCGGGCCGATGGTCTGCTCCCTTACAAAATTACGGGCGACGGGCCGGCTTACCGCCAAATCCAGCTTGTTACCCCGCTTGCCCGCAGCGTCTGGAATCATTATTTGCTGCAGGGGCGGGACCATGCGTTTCTGCGGATGATGTACCAGGCGATGGAACGCTATGATGTCTGGTTGGCAGCACATCGTAATACCCGGGGGACCGGCTGTGTCGAGGCATTTTCGGCTTTCGATACGGGGCATGATCTGTCGCCGCGCTTCTGGCATGTGCCGGACACGCCACACCATGGCGATCCGAGCCGGTTCGATTCCGGTTCGCCGGTTTTACCGTTCCTGGCGCCGGACCTTACGGCGAACGTATATTGTCAGCGTTTGTATTTGGCCAAAATCGCCGAGGAGCTGGGCTTGCCTGGCGAGGGGTGGATTTCCAAAGCTAAGCAGAGTGCTGACAGCCTCTTCCGGTACTGTTTTGACGAGGAAGACGCCCTTTTCTACGACCGTGACCGTCAGAACCGGTTTGTCCGCGTTCAGTCCGATGTTCTGCTGCGCGTACTCGCCTGTGAAGTCGGTGACCGAGAATTTTTTGATGCGATGCTGTCGCGGTACTTGCTGAACACGCGCAAGTTTTTTGCCAAATATCCCTTTACCTCCATTGCGATGGATGATCCGCGGTTCGACCCGTTCTCCAGCTACAACAGCTGGGCGGGGCCGTCCAACTTCCTCAGCCTGATCCGGGCTCCGCATGCCTTTGAGCATCATCACCGGCATGTCGAGCTGACATGGGCCATGCAGCCGATCTTGTGTTCATTGGCCAGGGCCGAGCGTTTCGCGCAGACCGTCAGTCCCTGGACAGGGGAAGAGGGCTTTACCGAAGCCTATTCGCCTGCTATCTTGTGCCTGCTCGACTACGTGGAGCGGGTTTGCGGAATCCTGCCTAGACCCGATGGGGAAGTCTGGTTTACGGGGCTTCTCCCTTCTGCGATGGATCATGGAGAGGAGGTCACCGGCGAAACGGCTTATGCACGATCCGTAGACAGGGTGCTCTATGAGCTGGTCAATATGCGTGACAGGTCTGTCATTTACCGGGAGGGTCAAGCCTATATGAAATTCCCTTCCGGCGTCCGGGTCATTACAGACCGGGAGGGAAGCCTGCGAGGTATTCTTGGAATGAGTGTGCGGACAGTTGATGGCCGATTGGAATGGAAAGGCCGGAGCATCCCTTTTTCGGTCAAAGGAAATGAGTATCTCAAGTACAGCGATGGAGAACTGAAACAAGCCAGAGATGCTGGCATCATTTATCCGACATATTCTTAAGGAGGTGTTGCTATGAACAGGAAGGAGATTCAGATTCGGGACCCGTTTGTATTACCCCTCCGCGAGGAAGGCAGATACTATTTATACGGGAGCACGGATGCTAACATTTGGGGGCCTGGAACCGGATTCGACGCTTATATCAGCAACGATCTGGAGGATTGGGACGGGCCGCACCCTGTATTCAGGCCGGGAGCCGATTTTAATTCCGATACGAATTTTTGGGCACCTGAGGTTTATGCATTGCACGATAAGTTCTATATGTTCGCCACGTTTCGCCGGCGCGACAATGGGCGTCTTGGCACTTCGGTTCTGTCGTCACCCGGTCCGTTGGGGCCTTTCGTGCCTCACAGCAGCGGCCCTGTCACTCCGGAAGCCTGGAGTTCACTGGATGGGAGCTTATTTATGGACGCAGAAGGGCAGCCATGGATGATCTTCTGTCACGAATGGCAGCAGGTCGGGGACGGCGAAGTGTGCGCGATGCGATTGAGCACCGATTTATCCGAGCCGACCGGAATACCAATCACACTGTTTCGGGCATCTGATGCGCCGTGGACGACGCCTTACGAGTCTCCGCGTTACAAGGAAACGGTCAATTATGTCACGGACGGCCCCTTTTTGTTCCGTGGTGAATCCGGCCATGTATACATGCTGTGGGCCAGCTTTATCGATAACCGGTATGCGCTGGGTGTTGCTCGCTCGGCGACAGGGGGCGTCTCCGGACCATGGATTCATCAGCCGGAAGCGCTGTATCGGAATGACGGAGGACATGGCATGGTATTCCGGACGTTTGACGGTAAGCTTGTATTGACCCTTCATGCTCCCAACCGTACACCTGACGAGCGCCCATTATTTCTGCGGATTGAGGAAGCAGAAGGGTTCATTCAGCTTCGCTGAAAATTTAAGAATTCTATAAAGAAAGACTCCGCCAGTCATACTGGCAGAGTCTTTATGAATGAACCAATTGAACGCGTTTGACGGTCCAAAAGGGGACGATGACAGGTTTACGGTCATTTGAAACGATAACGAATGTCCGGGGGTCGTCGGTTCTATGGCAAATTCCGGTATAGAACTCTCCGCTCACCAGATGAATCGTAATTTCTGTATTCGTTTCAGCTGCAGAAAGAATCATTTCCTTATTCAAATTGGAATGGTCACCCCCATACACATTCGTTAATCAACTATAATTAAACAGAATTCCGGAAATTAATCAAGATTTTTGTCGAATGATTAGAAAAACTTTAAAAGACGGACATTCAATTGACGAAATCCAAGAGCAGAAGCACAAAGATGGGTTTGTTTGGGCAAGCGGAACATCACCAAAGAAGCCATGTAAACGAGACGGAAAAGCCAAATATCGTGGCATAAGCAATGACTAAGTATGTGAATCTTTAGAAGCCATTACCAGTATACAAAAAGGCTCCCACAGCCTAACCACTTTTTTCAAAGTGTCTATTCTATGGGGGCCGGTTTATTTAGCTTCTTTTTCTATTATGCAACAGTCCCTCTATTTCTGCTTTCAATTGTTCAAACCACTTTAAGTTAATCAAGTGATGGGAACGGGAATTTTCGTTCATGCGGCGGTAGTAATCAATTGTGCCGGGAAGTTCTTGTGTGTTGGATAGGTATTCATCAAGGAGCGCGATTCGGGTTTTAGTCTGGTCGATTTGCGATTGGATCAGTTCTAGCAATTTGTTTTTGTCGTATTCATCGGCAAAGAGAAGCGCCCCATAAAATTGCAGGTTCACATATTCCGATTTGGTGCCGTATTTGACCATTAATTTTTCAAATTCAGCCATTCCCGATTCGGTGATTTTAAAGTTCCGAGTTTCGCGCCCACTGGTTGAAGGATTCTGCTGAATCTGTTCAATCCAACCTTTTTCTTCAAGTTGCTGCAAATTGTAATAAAACGAGCCTTTTGTGAAATTTACAATGTAATTGTAATGGCGTTTTTCCATTAAGGCCAGCAGATCATAGCCGTGAGCGCCAGGGTTTTGGATGAGCAAGCCAAGGATGAGTAAGGGAATCAAGGCTGCATCACCTTCGCCATAAGCGCCTCGAATTCTGCGTACGTGATTTTACCCGAAGCCAAATCTATGCTGTGAAGGTAAATCTGTTCTGTTTTCGAATAGTTTCGCTTCACTTTCAGCGACTGCTCTTCCTCAGGGATGGGTTCCATGACATGACACTTTTTCGAAAAAGCCTCGAAATAGCGGTAGCCGAATTTGCGTTGCGAAACCGCATCTAAATGAATGCCATCAGAATTCGCCGTCAAATCTGCCGCTGTTACAAAATAACAATTTTCCTGCTTGTTAGCGAAGTGCTGCAATTGTTCATTGACCTGTCGATACTCTGTCGCATGCTGTCCAAAACCGGTCTTCCCAAGGAAATCGCCAAGTCCGCCAATGATCAACGGCACCTCATCAAGATTCAAATCGTTTCTTAGGGTCTCGATAATAAGGGTTAATTTCTCATAATAAGTTTCATGTAGCGAACGATAACTGTCGCTCTCACCCTGATGCCATAGGATTCCGCAGATTTGGCTGGAACGCAGAGCGAAGCGGGCTTCGGACAAAGCATGCTGAAAAAGGATGCCTTCCGGATGCCAGTCATCCAAGGAACTGCCGCCTTCCGCACAAGGAATCAAACCAATTTCTTCATCGGGGTTGGCTTTCGACCAGGCATCGGCAAAAGATGCCGCCAGGCTTACACCGGAAACCGGACGGTCGTAATTAATCGGCTCTGTCATCATCTGCCACTGTCCGTTGCGCAACATTTTTATTTTTTCATTATAGATAGGATCGACTTCATGCAAAAATCCACGACCCGCCATATTCGACTGCCCCAACATTAAGAATGACTTTATCATTTCGTAATTACTCCTTTACAATCACTATAGTCTAATTAGACTAAAAACATTATATAGTCTGATTAGACTATAGTCAATTGAATTATCTTTACACTAACGGGAACGATAACTCAATTAACCGCCTTTTCACAAAGGCGGTATTCATATGGTCACAAATCAACATTAGAATTTAACTTAGCCTTAAAAAAGAGCCGACTACTTCCTATAAAAGGGAGCAGCAGCTCATAAGAAATTACTTCACTTCGGCAATCTTGTTGAACAGATCGCGGAATACGGCATCCCGGTTCACATGGTAAATATAACGGATCTGATGCCGCGTAGGGTCATTCACCCAACGGAAATCTTCTGAGATTCGCGGGCTGGGAATCAAAATGCTGGGGCAGGCTTCCGGAACAGCCAGCCAGGCGATGACAGAGATGTCCCAGATGACGCGGGAATACGCGTAATGATCAGGCGAACAATTCCGGTACGTGTCATAGAGATATTGTCCCATTTCTCCCTTATGCTTAATATGGGTTTCCAGTTCCGAGAGGGTCGTCAGGAGATGAGATGCCGTTCCCATGCACGGGACGAGAACAAGAGGGACACCGCAGCCGAGCAGCAGCCTTGAGCCATGCAGATCCTGCGCGAGGTTGAACTCGCGCGTATCCGGCCAATTCAGCGAATGGCCGCCCAGCCATACGACAACGATCCGGTTGATAATCTCCGGTTCCAGCAGAATGGCCGAGGCCACATTCGTGATGGCTCCGATCGCAACGACATACAGCGGATCGTCCGGTGAAGAGGCCAGAGCCCGTTGGACCAAATCCCGTGCCGCATCGCTGTCCACAGGCACATCAGCGCCGGGAAGATAGCTCCCTGATCCCCGGTGCACGGGGATATCCTCCCGCTGGGCAAGCTGCCGGATTTTCAAGATCTCCTGGTAGCTTTTTTCCATGCCGTCCAACGGGCTTTCCGACAGTTCGTTGTAAAAAGGTGCGGCATACAAGGCTTCGACTGTAACGCTGGTGCTTGATTTCATGGCATAGATGACAGCGAACTGATCATCGATTTCGTTAAAGGTATCCGTATCCAAAACGATTCTTACCGGTCTTCCAGGGTGCTGCAGCCGTCTGATTCGTTCATCGTCTGTGATCTGAGGAAATATGGTCACGCTTTACGTCCTCCTATTCTCCACTGCATGATTTGGACTTCCAGCTTTAACCTCAATATATCACAGAAACAGGGGGGCAAGCTGGTTAAATGCAGCTAAATTTTCAACTCTGTAGGTGACGGATCACCCCCGGAACTTACAAGTCTGTAAGATAGGTGTAAGTGAAATCAATAGGTGGCAAGCCGGTTCACATGTATACTTTGAATAAATAAGGAAAGGGAAAGTGAAGGTGAACCGTAATGGAAGACAAACGTGAAAACCATCTATTGAATATCGCACTTTACGTCATGCTGTTTATCATTCTGATTTCCTGCTTCGGGCGGCTGATCGATCACTCGATCTACTTCGCAGAGAATGCTCTGGGTATGCTGGTACGAATCATGGAAGGTATTTTATCCTTTTGAGTCCTAGAGGTTGAATCATTAGAATCAATAATCTATAGCTGCGATCCGTCGCAGCTTTTTTGTGCAAATCATTTTAAGGTGGAATAGGGATTGGGGAAATAGAAACCGGGGTCAGCAGGGTAGGACATCTCCGTTAAAAAAGGGTAAGCCTAATGGCTTACCCTTTTTGCAGATGATTGAGCTATACCCGGAATTTGCTGATGATTTGCGACAGGTTGCGCGCCATCGTCAGAAGCTGCTCGGAAGAGCTCGCGATTTCTTCCATCGATGCGAGCTGCTCCTCGGAAGAAGCCGCAACGCGCTGTGTTTGCATGGCGGAGGAGGTGGTGATGCGCTCCAGCTCTTCCAGCGAAGCCGCAATTTCCTCGCTGCCCGCGGACATCTGCTCCGAGGCAGCAGATACTTCCTGGACCTGGGCGGACACTTCGCGGATGGCCTGCACGATGGCGCGGAAACTGTCGCCTGCCTGCAGCGCGATCTGCGTACCCATGCGGGCCTCGTCGGAAGAACGCTGGAGGGAAGCTACCGCCTCATTCGTCCGGTCTCCGATGCCTTCGAGGATTTCTTTCACCTGTTCGGAGGAATTTTTCGACTGCTCTGCCAGCTTTCGGATTTGCTGGGCGACCACGGCAAATCCGCGGCCGTGCTCGCCAGCCCGGGCCGCTTCGATGGAAGCGTTAAGTGCCAGCAGGTTCGTCTGGTTGGCCACATCCGCAATGAGGGCCAGAATTCCCCCGATTTGCCGGCTCAGCTCTTCCAGCTCCCGCATGGTTCCAACGGAATCGGACAAATTGTTCTCAATCGTCTGCATCTGCTCCAGTGATTTCTTCATGACGGATTCGCCTTCGACTGCGCGCTCGGTCGTATTCACAGCAAGATCCGAGACAACGCTGGAGGACTCCGCGATCCGCTGGATGCCCGCAGCCATTTCAGACATGGCCCGCTGGCATTCCGTCGAGCTATGAAGCTGCGTCTCCGAATCGGCTGCAACCTGGCTGATCGCTTCGGTAATTTCGTTAGTGGCCTGCGCCGTTTGCTGGGCACTTTCCTGCATCAGCTTGGCTTCATCGGTAACTTCGATGGAAGTATGCTGAACATTGCCAGCCAGCTCACGCAAGCTCGAAACCATACTATTAAACGCATCTGCCGCTTGGCCGATCTCGTTTCTGCTTTTGACCGGGATACTGACGGTCAAATCGCCTTCGGCAGCCATTTGGGACACTTCCGCCAGTCGGCGAAGGGGTTTAAGGGCATATCGGACAGCTACCGATACGATAATGATGGCTGCGACGAGGAACACGGCTCCACCTGCCAGGCTTGTCCAAAGGATTTCGGAGAGGCGCGTCTGAATTCCGTCATAGTCGAAATCGATGCCGAAGACCGAGACGATGTTCCCTTGTTCATCTGTCACGGCTGAAAGATAGGTCACCCAGGTCCCCAACTCATCGTCGTAAGGGACGGTTACGGCCGAGCCTTCTTTTATCGTCTGATCAAAAGCATGTTCAAAATAAGCAGGCATCACGTATTCAGTTCCCGGCTGCAGCATTTGATCATCCGGGCCCTGCAAATTCATAACGGCTCTATTACCGCTGCGTTCTATTTTTTCTGTAGTCAGAATATAGGCGTTGCCAATGCCTTGGTCTTTGCTAACCATCGCCTTCAGCTGACTGCGAATGACCTGAAAAGGCTCCGTAACCGTCGGCTCATGATTGGCTACCGCCTTGGCAATCTGCTTCACTTGGCTTATATTGGTATCCAGCTGGGACTCAAGAACGCTTCCGAGCCCCTTAAACCGTTCCTGGAACAGACTTTTCTGCTCATTATAGGAGATCCACGTTTGAGCGCTGATCACGACGACGAACAGAACGGCCAGCAGCAGCGTGCTCAGCGCCATTAAACTTCGGAATCTAAATATCTTCTTTGACTTCACGTTTGTGCACCCTCTCGGATTGGAATAACCAATATATCGGTACCATGCACTCGTTTATTTAGCGGAGAAACCGGGGGAAACAGAGGTAATATATTCCACCCAGGAGACGGTTCAACATTCCGGATTTCTGACCTCCGTCATGACTTCGGAACGGCTGAAGGAGGATATCCTTTGATCGACTTAAATACGTTGCTGAAATACGATATATCATGGAATCCGCAACGGTCCGCAACCTGAGTCACCGTGAAGCCTCCGGTGGACAGCAGCATTTCCGCTTGATTGATCCTGATCTGGTTCACATATTCCTTGAAGGAATATCCCGTGACTTGTTTGAACAATTTGCCGAAATAGACGGGGTTCAGGTTGACGATATCCGCCATACCGGTTAAATGCAGATCCTCCGGATAATGGTCGATAATATATTCGAGCACCTTGTTGACGCGTGGATCAACAGGGTGATGTCCGGCGCTGCGGTAGGTATTGGTGATGAGGACATGATGGACGATAAGCATAAACAGCGCTCTTGCATGCATGATATAGCCCGGATGTTTGCGCATCCACACCTGGGTGAACTGCTTGATGTAACCCAGGATTTCGCTCGTGATGAGGTTTTTCGTAACGGTCTGAAGTGGAAGCGCTTCCGATTTGCCAGGAGCAAGCCATTTGAAGTTGAATGCGTAAGAGTGCATGGGACAGTCCGTAAATGTGTAAGCTTCGCGAACGCTGCCCACGGGTATGTAAATCACATCCCCGGCCTCCACCGTATATTTAACGCCATTAATAAAATAATTGGATTTCCCTTCGACAACAAATGTCAAATCCTGAAAATTGATCGTTTGGCGAATAATTTCCCATTGTGGGAAACAGCGCCTGTCCACGAAGAAAACAACGTCTGGAACGAGATTTTGCAGCCTTTTCAAATCCATGCGGAATCCCCCTTGTTCCATTTTATCCATATTCGGACGGCATGATAAAATCTATATTTAATAATTACAAATAATATTTAGTTGCTCTATGGATTCTAAAAATGGTTTACTTTTATAATAAGCATAGTTGTAATGAAGAAATTCAGTCATCATTAGTTATTGCAAGCCGGATTACAGGCTTATGAATGTGAAAATTCCTGTTTACTTGTTACAAATTTGATTATAGTTCAGTGGAGCATACTTGAGTACCATATCATGAATGGTGCGTTCGATTCAAACCGTTTTTGTAAGCGATTACCGAATTATTTAGCTCTCTGGCTTGCTGCGGTTGCTTGCCGGGATTGTCATGGTCAGAAAACGTTTTTGGTGAGACAGCGTCAATAAATTTTTTATGGATAAGGGGTTCGCATGACAAAGGATACGATGCTACAGGAACTATTAAACTTGGAAGCCCATTTGAAAGAAATCACCCATAGCCTTCGGCAGATTGACGACACGTGGAGTGACCATTTTGACCCGGCTGATCCGGACGATATGTATCTGTGTTCGACATTCTCCAAAGTGGAAGACGAGCTGTCCGCCGTCCGCCGCCTGATTCAAGGCATTGGGGCAAGAGTGATTGCCCAAGGTGCGTTGATAAAGAACGCTGATGGACAATATGCCATCGGAAACACAGGTATCATGTTAACTGCGGGTTCTGCCGTCGAGGTCTTGTTCCGCAGTTCGGAGCAGGATGCCGAATGGATTGAAAGCGGTGTCGAATTGTGCGGTGAGGAGTATGCATTAACGGGTTTTCCCAGACTTGACTTAGAGGGTCTAACGGTAAGGGTCAAGCAGTACCCCTCCGAATAGAGAGCGGTGCGGTGTATAACACGATCACGTTTGTCACGAGAAGATCGGATGTGCTAGAATGGCAGCAGCTTTGAGCACTGGGAATGAGGGGGCAGCGTGAGTGGAAGTTATGTTAACTCAAGTAAACACCGAAGAGGAGATTGCAGCCTTGGCTGATCTGGCCTATGGGATTTGGCACGAATACTTTATCAGCATCATCACACGGGATCAAATCAACTACATGGTCGACAAATTTCAATCGGTTCCCGCTATAACCGACCAAATTCAACATCAAGGATACGAGTATTACTTTATCAATGTTGACGGGGCTCATGTTGGATATATCGGTGTCAAGCAGGAAGAAGGCAAGCTGTTCCTGAGCAAATTGTACATTGCCAGGGAGTACAGAGGGCATGGGTACGCAAGCCGGGCTATGGAGTTTCTGACAACTCTGTGCAAAGATCGGAGCTTAAGCGCCATTTGGCTTACCGTGAACCGGCATAACGACTCGACGATTGCGGTTTATGAGAAAAAAGGGTTTAAAACCGTGCGCACGCAAGTGGCCGATATCGGAAACGGTTTTGTCATGGACGATTATGTGATGGAAAAGCCGATCGTGTAAAACGAATGAAAGCACCCTGCGGGGTGCTTTTTTGCTGTTCACAGCATCTTGATATACCAGGCGTCACAGGCAAAATGCTCGGTCGCACTTAGCGGCTTGTCCATCGGAACAAACCCGTGCTTGAGATAAAATTTGTTGGCCGCCGTCATGTTATGGAATGTTTCCAGGTAGCACTGCTCGTAATGCTCTTTGGCAAAATCGAGCGCAACCCGCAGCAGCTCCGCCGCGATCCCCGTTCCCCTGGCTTCCTGGCAGGAGTACATTTTCTGCAGCTCGCAAATGTGCGGGAAACCTGGCACAGGTCCAATGCCGCATCCGGCGGCAATCCGGCCCTCATCTTCGGCCACCCAATATTTTGATCCTTTAGGGCGATATACGTAATAAAAGTTACCTAAATCGGGATCGGCCCAGGCGGTTCCGGGCTTGTTCGCACCAAACTCAATCAAGCATGTCCGGATTAGCTGCTCGACCGGCTTATTGTCTTTTTCCTCGATTTCTCGGATGATCATGATGACAACCTCCATTACTGAAAACCAATCTACCGTACTATCATACGACCTAATTGGAGATTCTGTATACCCCGCTAAAGAAATGGATCAGAATTTTGAATTAGCAATCGAATTTATTAATCCCTACTTGTTGAATCGGATTTAGAATGATAAAGTGCTGTCATATATCCAAGTAAACGGGTAGGAAAATATAATTTTGGCTTGTCGGCATCATTTGATTTCTAAAGGGAGGCAGAGCATATGGCGGAGACTTTGCTAAACATCACGGCGCTGAGTAAAAGCTTTGATACAGCCAAAGGACGTGTTGAAGCACTGCACAAAGTGGATTTGAACATCCGGGAAGGAGAGTTCATTACGGTCATCGGTCCGAGCGGCTGCGGGAAAAGCACGCTGCTGCGCATCATCGCCGGACTGGACGGACAGTATTCCGGCACCATTACACTAGCCGGCCAGAACATTACGGGACCGGGAATCGACAAAGGATTTATTTTTCAGGAGCATCGTCTATTTCCTTGGCTGACGGTGGAGAAAAATATTGCCGCGGATCTGTCACTGCGTGATCCCGAGGTTAGGCGCAAGGTCGATGAACTCATCGAACTGGTCAAACTTGGGGGCTTTGAAAAAGCCTATCCCAAGGAGCTGTCCGGAGGGATGGCCCAACGGGTGGCGATCGCAAGGGCGCTGCTGCGCAATCCCCGGGTGCTGCTGCTGGATGAACCGTTTGGCGCATTGGACGCGTTCACTAGGGCGCATATGCAGGATGTGCTGCTGGACATTTGGCGCAGAAATCAGACGACGATGATTTTTGTCACCCATGACATTGATGAAGCCGTATTTCTGGCCAACCGGGTCGTCATTCTCAAGCCGCGGCCGGGTCAAATCAAGAGCATCGTGCCGATCGATCTTCCCTATCCCCGGAAGAAAACGACGTCATCCTTTCAAGAGCTTCGGCTCCGCGTGCTTAAGCTGCTGGATTCCCTGGATGAGTTAGAGCTTACGGATGGGGCAGGTATATAAAAATCTTTTACTCATGTCAGGAAGGCAGGTGATTGTATGAGTCACGAAATTTCAGCAGCAGGACCATCCCTGAGAGCGGGCCTCGGAAGGTGGAAGCTTCTCGGGCTGGGACTGATTCTGCCGGGAGCCGTCCTTGTTTTGTGGCAGATCTTCGGACAGCTGGGGTATATATCCGATTTGTTGTTCCCGACGCCTCTCGTCATTCTGAAGGCCTTTGTCGGTCTCGCTCAATCCGGTGATTTATGGGATCATTTCCGGATCAGCGCCGTGCGGGCACTTGCAGGATTTGCGCTCGGGGGGAGCTTGGGACTCTTGTTCGGAATACTGGTCGGTCTGTTTGCGAAAGTCGAAAAGATGCTTGATCCTACGCTTCAAATGATCCGCATGATTCCGAGCCTTGCTGTCGTGCCGCTGTTTATTCTTTGGTTCGGAATTGGCGAGGAATCCAAAATTCTGTTGATCGCCAAAGGGGCCTTCTTCCCACTCTATATCAATACTTATCTCGGTATTCGTAATGTCGATAACAAATGGTTCGAAGTGACCCGTGTACTCGGGTACAGCCGCATCCAGCAGATCAAAAGGCTGGTGATCCCGGCGGCGCTTCCTAACATCCTCCTAGGAACCCGGTTATCGATCGGGTTATCGTGGCTGGGTCTGGTGGTAGCTGAATTGATAGCTTCGACTTCCGGGGTCGGTTATATGATGTCCGATGCCCGTCAGTTTGCCGATACGCCGGTCGTATTCGTAGGCATTATCGTGTTTGCGGCCGCGGGACTCATTACGGATTATATCGTTCGGCTGGCGGAACGCAGGTTGTTAAGGTGGAAGGAAAGCTATAACAGGTAAGGAGGTAATCAAATGAGCCTGCAAAGCGAAATACCGATTCCGCAAACAACCGTTAAACAAGATCTAGGTATCCATTCACCTCCACATTCAGATCCCGCGGCTGGGGAGGATGCAGTTAAGGTTACAGCGGATATCGTACAAACGAACAGGCAGCCGAGGAGCTCCAAGAGATGGTGGGCCGATCTGTTATGGGCATCTATTATACCGGTTGTGGTGGTGGTGTTATGGCAATGGGCAGGCGGCGCAGGCTGGATATCGCCCGAATTCATGCCGACGCCGTGGGTCATTCTGAAATCGTTGAATCATCTCATTGCCTCGGGTGATCTTGCCTACCAGATTGGAGTGAGTATACAGCGTACGCTCCTCGGATTTGCGATCGGAGGCCTGCTTGGACTGGTGTTTGGATGTTTTACCGGTATGTTCCGCAAGGCGGAGTATTTGCTCGATCCCAGCATCCAGGTGCTGCGGCTGGTTCCACATTTGGCCATCGCACCCTTGATCATATTGTGGTTTGGCTTTGGCGAAACCTCCAAGATTGCCATCATCATTTCCGGTTCTTTTTTTCCCATGTATATCAATACATACGCTGGGATTCGCCAAGTGGACGGTAAATGGTTCGAAGTGGGCAGGGTGCTCGAATTCAAGCCGTATCAACGCTTCACGCGGCTGATTGTTCCCGGGGCACTGCCGAGTATCCTGCTTGGCGTCAGATTGTCGCTGGCTGTATCGTGGATCAGCCTTGTCGTTGCGGAACTCGTAGGTTCTACGGCCGGGATCGGTTTTATGATCAATGAAGCCAAGCAAAACTCGGATACCCCGGTTATTTTTGTCGGCATTCTGATCTTCGCGGTTGTAGGCAAGCTGATCGATTCGCTGGTTCGCCTGCTGGAGCGCAGGTGGCTTCATTGGCGTGATTCCTATCGTGGTTAAATCCAATTCCGAAAAAATAGGAGGCGTGGCAAATGGCAATTCAGGAACAGGCGCAGCATTTGAAAACGGACGTATTGGTGATCGGCGGGGGACCGGCGGGTACTTGGGCCGCCGTTACGGCAGCCGCCAAGGGAGCCAGAGTGGTGCTGGCCGATAAAGGATATTGCGGCTCCAGTGGGGCAACGGCGCCTTCAGGCACGGGAGTGTGGTATGTAAAGCCGGATGAACGGCTGAGGGAAGAAGCCAAAGCCAGCCGCTATGACATGGGCGGAAGGCTGGCGGAACACCGCTGGATGAACAGGGTGCTCGACCGCACCTATGCCAATATGAATCAGCTGGCAGGCTGGGGGTATCCGTTCCCGCTGGATGACGAGGGCAATCAGCACCGGCGCAGCCTGCAGGGGCCGGAATATATGCGCCTCATGCGCAAGGTCGTCAGGAAGGCGGGCGTGACGATTCTGGACCACAGCCCGGCGCTGGAGCTTCTGGCCGACGAGCATGGCGTGGGAGGCGCTGCGGGGGCCAATACGCAGACGGGTATCCCCTGGACGGTGGAGGCCGGAGCGGTTGTGATCGCAACAGGCGGCTGCGCCTTTCTCAGCAAAGCGCTCGGCTGCAATGTCCTCACGGGCGACGGGTATCTAATGGCCGCTGAGGCCGGGGCGAATCTGTCCGGCATGGAATTTTCCAACGCTTACGCGATTTGCCCGACATTCTCGTCCGTGACGAAGACGGCTTATTACAGCTATGCCAGCTTCTATTACGAAGACGGCACGATTGTCGAAGGAGCCGGTTCCAAGCGGGGGCGCTCCGTGATTGCGCGTAATCTTATGGAAGGGCGGCAGGTCTATGCCGTCCTCGATCAGGCGCCAGAGCACTTGAAGCCGCTGCTCCGGGTGGGCCAGACCAACTTCTTCTTGCCGTTCGACCGCCGCGGCATCGATCCGTTTACGGACCCGTTCCCGGTTACGCTTCGCCTGGAAGGGACGGTCCGTGGTACCGGCGGCATCCGGCTTGCGGATGAGCTCTGCGCAACCGATGTGCCCGGACTCTATGCGGCAGGAGACGCTGCCACCCGAGAGCTGATTTGCGGCGGGTTTACCGGAGGAGGGAGCCACAATGCAGCTTGGGCCATGTCCTCCGGCTCCTTCGCCGGAGAAGGTGCGGCGGCCTACGTCAAGAAGCTGGGTGCCGGTGATGGAAGCCGCAATTTACAGCGAAAGTCCACCCAGCCGATCGTGGAGGAAGGCAAAGGCAGCGTTAAACCAAGCCGGGCAGCGGAATGGGTGCAGGCCGTTCAGGATGAGGTCAAACCTTATGACCGCAACCTGTTCCGGACCGGTGAGGTGATGACCCAGTCTTTGAACAGGCTGAACGGCTTATGGAACGAGCAGCGGGAGCAGGCTATTGAGCACACGGTGGATGGCGTCAAAGCAAGGGAAGCGGCCGCCATGACGGCAACGGCCCGTTGGATGTACACATCCGCCTTGGCCCGGACGGAATCCAGGGGCATGCATAAGCGCAGTGATTTTGCCGGGATGGACGACAATCAGCACTACCGCCTGATCACAGGCGGATTGGACCAATTATGGGTTCGTCCGGAACAAGTCCGTAAGGAGGTCGTCGTCCATTGATCGAAGTTATCAGTGAAAGCAAATGCATTGCCTGCAATCAATGCGTGTCTGTATGTCCTACCAACGTATTCGATCGCGTTGCTGACGGGATTCCCGTGATCGCCCGGCAAAGCGATTGCCAGACCTGTTTTATGTGCGAGCTGTACTGCCCTGTCGACGCCTTGTATGTCGCCCCGGAATCCGAGTCGGTCATCGGTGTCACGGAAAGCGAGCTGTCAGAACAAGGCCTAATGGGAGGATACCGGGAGAAGGTTGGCTGGGGGAAAGGCCGCAAGCCTGTCGCCAGTCACGAATATATGTATCAGCTGTCGAAGCGGAGCGGATTTTAATTATCGACTGAAGTGGGGGAGCCAATCATGAAGACAACACATCATAAAAACACCAAACACGGCCGCTTTTGGAAGTCAGCTGTCATTCTTGCAGGTCTGCTAGCTGTCATCGTGGTTCAGGGCTGCTCGCCGTCCAAGCGCACCGGGGATGCTGCCGAAGCTGCCGCGGATAAGCCGACGGTACTCAATTATGGCTACATCGGGATCAATAAATTAAATGTGCCGTCAAGCGGAGCTGAAGGCTGGGGATTCCATAAAGGGATTATTCAGGAGGAACTGAAGAAGCATGGGATTACGCAGGTGAACCTGACCGGCTTTCCCAACGGACCCGACCAAACAGAATCATTAGTCAGCGGCCGGCTGGACGCGGGCAGCCTTGGCGATACACCAGCGATCATCGCTTACGCCTCCGGTGCGAAAACACGTTTGATTTCCCAGCCAGCGACCTATTCCATTGGGTACTTGTTTGCCAAAAAAGGCGGAGCTAAGTCCATCAAAGATTTGGAAGGCAAAACGATTGCCATTCAAAAGGGATCTTTTATGCACCGCTATGTCGTTGGCCTGCTCAAACAGGAGGGCGTGAAGGATTATAAGCTGGTTCACATGCTGATTCCCGATGCGCAGGCTGCTTTGGCAAGGGGGGATGTCGACGCGTTGACCAACAATGGAGTGCAGGCGATGAAGCAGATTGACGAAGGTTATCCGCTGCTTGACGATGCCACCAAACATCCCGATCTGATCGGTACGAGTGCTACTGTCGTGTCGGACGCTTTTCTGGCCAAATTCCCCGACTTTCCGAAAATATGGAATGAAGCGCGCAAAAAGGCGCTGGATGACTTAAAGCAGCACGAAGATGAATACTACCAGTTTGTCGCGGATGCGCAGGGAACGACTCCCGATATTATCAAGAAAATCAGCCCGATCAGCGAGATCAAGGATACGCCGTTTACCGATGACGGCTTAAAGCTGATTGAAGGAACGAAAGACTTTCTGGTTGAAGAAAAGCTTGCGAAAAAAGATTTTGATATGAACGACTGGGTGCTGAAATAACGTACAGGACGACAGGGGGGGATTGCAGCGGATGGCACCCAAATTGGATATTCAATTAACCACGGATGTACTGGTTCTTGGTGGCGGGCCAGCTGGCGCTTGGGCGGCATGGAGAGCCGCGTCCAAGGGAGCAAGGGTTGTGCTTGCGGATAAAGGCTTCTTGGGCAGCAGCGGTGCGACGGCACCTGGAGGAACAACCCTGCTGGTGATTCCTCCGATTGCCGAGATGCGGGAAGATGCCGTGCAGAGCAGGCTCAAGGCAGGCGGCTATCTGTCGGAGAATGCCTGGATTCACCGGGTCCTGGATGAGGTGGAGACCTATTTGGAAAAAGTCGGAGAATGGGGATATCCCTTTCCGAAAGATCATAACGGGAATCCGCTCCGCACGCATTTGCACGGCCCCGAATATATGAAGCTGATGCGCCGTGCGGTCCGGCAGGCCGGTGTGCGCATATTGGATCAATCCCCTGCGCTGGAGCTGCTGCACGATGCGAATGGCGTCGGGGGAGCAAGGGGCGTGAACCGGCTGACGGGCAGAGAATGGGAAGTGCGCTCCAATGCGGTCGTTCTGGCTACCGGCGGCTGCGCGTTCCTGAGCAATGGATTGGGCTGCAACGTACTGACCGGCGAGGGACTTCTTATGGCCGCCGAAACGGGAGCCGAGCTTTCCGGGATGGAATTCAGCCGCCAATATGCGCCGAGCGCCGCCTTTGGCAGTGTGACCCGGGGGAGAATGCTGGCTTGGTCTACGCTCTATGATCAAGAAGGACGCGTGATCGGCCGGGGTGACCGCGCCTTCGGCAGTCTGCAGCAGCATCTCCTGAAAGGACCGGTGTACGCCTCGATCAATTTGGCCGACACGGAGGAGAAGCGGCGGTTTCTTCGTCACGCGCATCCTATCTTCTTTATGCCGCTCGAGCGCGCAGGCATCGATCCGTTCCGGGATAAGTTTCCGCTCACGCTCCGGTACGAAGGGACGATGCGCGGGACGGGCGGGCTGCGGCTCACCGGGAACGATTGCCGCACGAGCGTTCCGGGTTTATACGCAGCGGGCGATGCCGCCTCGCGAGAGAAAGTAACGGGCGCCATTTCAGGCGGAGGAGCCTATAACGCTTCCTGGGCGATATGCAGCGGAAACTGGGCGGGCGAAGGTGCTGCGGAGTATGCATTATCCCAGGTTGGGGATGTCGGTAAGCGGGATCTGACGCCGGCAGGACGATACGGCTTGGTGCAGCACTCCGACGCCGACCGGCTGATGGACGTCCCGCAAATCATCTCGGCCGTTCAGCGCGAGGTGTTCCCCTTGTCGATTAACTTTTTTCGCAGCGAACCGGTCATCAGGGCGTCTCTCGACCGTTTGCACGGGCTTGTTCCTTTTTTGCATGACAGCGTATCTGACGATCACCGTCATCGTGTCCGTGCCCGGGAAGCGGCAGGCATGGTGGCTACGGCAAGATGGATGTACTCGGCCGCCCTTGCGCGCAAAGAGAGCCGCGGGCTGCATGCCTTTGCGGAATACCCCCAGCTGGATCCTCGCCAGACCCACCGCCTTCTGGTGTCGGGGGTCGACAGAATCCACATCCGGGCGGAAAAAGTCCCTCATGCGTCCGAACTCACGCCGGAGGAGGGGATGGTCTTATGATCGAGCTGGTCAGCCGGGAGCGGTGCATCGGTTGTTCCATTTGCGTAAAGGTCTGTCCAACCAACGTGTTTGATATGCAGGATGGACAGCTTGCGATCGCCAGGCAGGAAGACTGCCAGACATGCTTTATGTGCGAAGCGTATTGTCCAGTTGATGCTTTGTATGTTGCGCCTTATGCGGACCGATCCGTGGAGGTCAGCGAAGTGGCGTTGTTGCACCAAGGAATACTCGGCAGCTGGAGGGCAGAAATCGGATGGACCACGGGCAGTGAAACGACGATGGCCGCACGGGATACTACGCCGTTTTTTGAACAATTTACGAAAACCCACCGGCCAAAGGAAAGCTAATGTAACGTACTGAAGCATATGGTTGTGAAAAGCCACCCTGATTTCAAACAAGGGTGGCTTTTTTGGCGTGCTGATCGGCTGCCGCGAATGGGTGAGTGAGTAACCAATTTGTATTAGAGTCCTCGGTTTTCACTCAAATGTTGAGGTTTTAAATATGTCTTGGGTACAAGGTAACACACAATCACAAATTTTTCCTAACCATCTATTGCTCTATAGAGTAAAATAAATTACTATACAAAGTAAGGGGGTGCTAAAAATGGATGAGGAGTTACAGCTTAACGTTCCGCTGCTGCGCCGACGCGTACCCAATCTAACGACGGCGGCACGAGAGGCTGGTCTAAGAGCGGCAACGGTTTCCAATCTATGTACAGGGAAAATCCCCGTCGGCCGCGCTGAAGTAAGGACGTTGGTGGCTCTTGCTTCTTTGGCGGGATGCAGTCTTGATGAACTCATTATTAGAGGGAGTGGTGTTCGTATGATCGAGACAGGTGTAAAAGCGTTGGATTTGCTCGCCCCGGTAGTTCGCGGGGGAACGGTTGGATTTGTGGCACGGCCGAACATGGGGCAGCTCGTTATGCTCGCAGAGCTGATGCTCCGCATGAAGAAACGGGGATTCGCAACCGTGTTCTGGGACCCGCAATCGGACATTTCGGGCGTCGAGCTGGTTCAGGAGCAATCCGAGTTTTCCCATTCGGCCAAAGAGGACGTTTATCAGCAAATTGTGCAGCTGCGCGGGGAAAAAGATATCCTCCTGGGCGTTGATCGGAGCAAAGTTTTATCCGGCGAGTTATTATCCTTGCGAGATCGTCTTAAAGAGGTGGGAGCCCGGCCCATCACGATCGCCCTTGTAGATATTAAGTGTGAAGCGGCTGACGACGATAATGCGTATGGACCTTTGGACACCCTGTGGAGATTTGACACCGATCTGATCAGCCGAGGCATTTATCCGGCTATCGATCCGATCGGGTCGACCTCGACCGTTCTGGAGGGAGCGCATCTGGATGCCGTTCATCTGACCACCCAGCAAGCGGCACGGAAACTGCTCCGCCGTTACAGAGAACTGAGATCGCTGGTGACCGTACTGGGGGCGGAGAAAATTTCTGATAGTGATTTGCAGCTGTACCAACGTGGCGAAAGGCTCGAAGCTTATCTTGCACAGCCTTTCTACGTATCCGAGCCCTATACCAAGAAACCGGGTGAATGGTTGACGCTTTATGATACACTGGCTGATGTGAAGCGGATCTTGGACGGTGAAATGGATGCTACCGAGCCATCCGAATTATTTTTTAAAGGGCGGCTGGAAGTCACCAGCTGAAGCGCGATGATTGAGATCTGGTAAACGGTTGCATGGGGCCGGTCCAGCTGACCGGCTCTTACGAACCGTATCGAATGGTTATCGAAAGAGGTGAACGGCTTGATTCGCGGCGTCATACTCGAAGGCTTATCCACAACTGGGAAGACATCCGTATTATCTGCTTTAAAAAGAGTACAAAGTTTAAGTCCGCATGCCGAGCGAACGATGATCGCACTAAGTGAACATTATTCGCAAATCCTGCATTCCGATCACGGCGTGCTGAGGTCCTTGGATCAAAATGAACATATCCAGCTGTTAAATCAGCATATCGCTTATCTTGAGCAGCTGCACGGTTGGATTGAATCTCTGGGACATGCAAAACCGTCTAACGGAATTTTTTTCATCCTGGAGAGATTTCATCTTAATCATCGTTCGGCATTCGCAGATCATTCAAAAATCGAAGCTTTGGAACAGCGATTGCTGCGTCTCAATGCAAAATGCGTTCTTTTGACCTTGTCTCCGGAAGCTGTTCCGACCCGATTTGTTGAAAGCCGAGGTGAAGCCTGGCGGTCCTATGTCATGGCGAATCATCCGTCTGCAGACGAAGCTTGCCGCAAGTTTGTTGAGGATCAGGAAAGGCTGCGCACATGTATGAAACAATCGCTCATTCCTGCAATGGAAATCAACACCGACGAAGCAGCGTGGGATGATTATGCGAATCAAATTTTGAGGGTGTTGGACGAATAAGCACAATAATACATACCAGGTGAAACAAGCTACAGGCTGCCGAACAACGGCGGCCTGTTTGGGTTATAAAGGGAGTCATTCCTGAACAAAAGGAGATGTGCTGCTTCGCAACGAAGTAATATTATGGAAACGGTATAAAATCGTGGCAGAGAATGGATTTACCAAAGGAGAGAATCGACAATGAAGAAAAAAATAATGGTTATATTCGGCACGCGGCCCGAAGCGACGAAAATGTGCCCGGTGATTCAAGAATTGCGCCATCATCATGAATGGTTTGAGACGAAGGTGGTTGTTACCGGCCAGCACCGAGAACAATTATCCCAAGCTCTTTCACATTTTAATATTCAACCCGATGTCGACTTGGCTTTGATGAAAGAAAATCAATCACTGGCCTACTTAACTTCGGCTGCGATTGTTGGCCTCGACAACATCATTAATGAGGATAAGCCTGACATGATACTGGTTCACGGCGATACCCAGACTGCGATGTGCGGAAGCTTGACAGCATTTTTTCATAAAATCCCGGTTGGGCATGTCGAAGCAGGCTTACGTTCTCATCAAAAATATTCGCCTTGGCCCGAAGAAATAAATCGCAGAATTGTCGATGTTATTACAGATTTACTATTTGCGCCGACATCTGTTAGCAAGAACAATTTGAATAGAGAGGGTTATGATTCCGAACATATTTTTATTACCGGTCAAACTGCCGTCGATGCAGCAATTCTAACCAATAAAGCTGATTATAAATTTCATAATGAACAATTAAACGATCTTGTCCAACTTCAAGGAAGATTGATTACTGTAACGGCTCACCGCCGTGAAAATTATGGAGAACCTATGCAGCAAATGTTCAAGGCGATCCGACGTGTGGCTGATGAACATCCAGATGTTCATATCGTTTATCCGGTTCATTTGAGTCCATATGTCCAAGATACCGCATTTACGATGTTGTCCGGTCATGATCGGATCCACTTGCTTGATCCCATTGAATACCCTGATATGATCAATCTGTTATCCCATTCTCATCTTGTATTAAGTGATTCAGGCGGACTTCAAGAAGAAACACCCGTTTTTAATAAACCGTTGATCCTGATGCGAGATACTACAGAACGGCCAGAGGCTGTTGCGGCGAATGCCGTTTACCTGTCCGGAACCCAAGAGGATTCTATTTTTAACATAGCCAATAAACTATTAACGGACCCGGATCTCTATCATCAGATGGCAAATGCGAGAAACCCATTTGGTGACGGGCTCGCCTCCAAAAGAATCGTACATATTATTGCCCATCATTTCGGATTAACTGACGACCTGCCAAATGAATTCGAGGAGTAAGCCTAATGACTCAATACTACTACATCGCTTCAAGCCGTGAGCTTCCTACCGGCTCATTCGGTAAGAACAAAACGGTAATGACCATTCGGGATTACATTGAAAAAGTGAACCCATCAGCGAAAGATCAGATTGTTATGCAAGCGCTACTGGAAAAGGACCCGGAGGGGGATCAGCTGATGGATATCTACGAAACAGAATTGGACGCAGCCGGCTTGTATATAGCGGGTCCTATGAAATCAGTAGATGCATCGTGCCCGTTCCAGCACTCATACATTTATCAGGTAGACCCTGATGGAGGCTCATTCGAGATGAGTGATGCAAAGAAACGGTCTGCCCATGAATCTTTCCAATGCAGCAAAAAATGCATAACGGAGCTGTTCCGGTATATCGATCGTCATTTAAAGACTGGTGAAGAGCTGGAGCTGTACTCATGCACCGCATATGGGTTTGAAAGGTTTAGTGACTTGCCTAACCAGGATGATCTTATGATTGATTTGTCCACTTTCCAATTGGGGGACAATTTTGAGTGGAAAGAGCGCCAACTGATACGCGTAAGAAAGTAAAGTGTTTGACGAAAAGATATGGGGAAGTATCCATCTGGCCATCGGAAGTGTCCCAAACCAATGCGAACATGCCAATTTGTCCTCCATCCACTGGGATATCGTGCTGAATCAGTGCGGGAAGTGGGGCGGCGGCCGGCTTTGGTTTGATGACGTCTTGGTCCGGGAGAACGGCCGATTTGCATTGGATGAGCTGCAGGGTTTAAATCGTGAATAAGGCGGGATAAAGAAATGGATAAAACAAATCTGGCGAAGTCGTATGATATCGATTCACACCGAAGAGCAAACGCGCATCCGGCGGATTGGAAGGTGATCGAGAGAGACAAGTTTCTTACCAGCCTGCAGGATTCAGGTAAAATGAAACTTCTAGAAATCGGTGCCGGGACAGGGATAGACAGCCTATACTTTAAAGATCATGGTCTAAAGGTAACCAGCATTGATTTATCCAGTGAAATGGTGCGTTACTGCAGAGAAAGAGGACTGCAGGCGTATGTAATGGATTTCTATCATCTAGCATTTGAGGACGATTCGTTTGATGCCGTCTACGCCTTAAACTGTCTGCTGCATGTGCCCAAAAATGAAATAGGCGGCGTGCTGTCGGAAATCAAACGAGTGATGAAGCCTGATGGATTATTTTATATGGGATTATATGGAGGTACAGATTCCGAGGGGGTTTGGGAAAACGACTGGTGTGAGCCAAAACGATTTTTCGCCTCTTATTCAGATCGTTCCATCAGAGAGCTAACGGGGCAATATTTCAAGGAAATCAGCTTTCAAACCGTTCCTTTAAAAGAGGGTGAGCCCTATTTTCAGGGACTCCTGTTACAGAAATAATAATGATATCCATGGCGGGCAGTACCTCGGTTCGCAAACATGAAGATACGGAGGTTTCAAATGGTCACAGCGGATATTTTGTCCAAAGCGGCCGCATCGTTTGACTTTGATGTGAATACGCTGGAGTTTGTTAGCCACTCAACGAATGAGGTTTACCGGTTTTCGAAAAACAATGAATTTTATTTCCTGCGGATATCGGTTAAGCCTCTCGCATACGCAGAAAAGATACACGCCGAATTGGAATGGGTACACGATTTGGTACACCATGGCGTAAACGCCCCTCTGCCAATCTTAACCAAGGATCAACAGTTAACCGCCGTGTATGAAGAAGACGGGCAATGTTCTATTGCTGCTGTTTTTCGCATGGCACCGGGAAAATTCTTCGATAAAGGTAACCCCCACTTATGGGGGACAGACATCTATCATGCATGGGGAGAAATCATGGGGAAGATGCACAAGCATTCGAAGTCCTATATACCTGTGATGAAGGGCAGGCAAAGAGATCATTGGAGCAAGAGCGAGTTCAGCAATCCGAATTTGCATCATGGGAAGTACCGGGTGCTTCTCGAAAAATTACAAAGCCTTGAAGATCAAATCGATTCGCTCCCTCGGGAGGACAATGCTTATGGGCTGATCCACAATGATTTTCATCCCTACAATTTCATGATCGACGGAGATACGATTACCGTATTTGATTTTGACGACTGCATTTATGGCTGGTATGCACTGGACATTGCCATTGCGGCAGCACATGCGGTTTGGTGGGGGTCCCCTGGAGAAGACCGGAAGTCAAAAAATGAATTTGCCCGGAGATTTTTGGATGATTTTCTTGCAGGGTACTTCAAGCATCATCCGTTGGACTCTCATTGGATTCAGCGGATTCCCTTGTTTATGGATTACCGAAATATATGTTCCTTCTTCTGGTGGCTGCAGGATTGGGATGGTGATGAAAGTAAACTGAATGATTTTCAGAAGAATGCAATAACAGAGGCGGTGAAAATCATCGCAGATGGCCGCTCCTTTGACGGCTGTGAGATTGAAATGTAGCTTTACCAATTTCAAAGCGTCAGGACCGGGCTCCTGAATGGCCTTCACTGTATGGAAAGGGGAATACGCATGAATCGGAAGAATAGCATCCTTGCTGTTGCGTGTACCGGGATCGCTCTGTTGTTGTTCTTTATTGTGATTATGTACAACAATCCCCAAACCAGAGGACGAGTATCTCTTGAAAAGCAATTGAACACGATCATTGCTAACCACGCTGTTGATCAAATCAAGTCCCTTTCGCAAAATGAACAGACTTATCAGTTTATGGAACGCCTGAGCCCGACGATTCAATGCAAGAGAACATCCGACATCCAGGGGATGAACCGAGATTCGCAATATTATTATGTGACAACGTTAGTCGATAAGAATGTTGATGTTTATATCCGCAAAGGTGATTGGAAGGTCATGGGGATTCATTTGCAATAAACCTGTTGATTCAGAATCAGCAATAGATCGGCCACCTTGAGGTACAAGATTGAACGAAAAGCAAAAGCCGGAGATTCCCGTTGAAGGAATTCCGGCTTTGTTTTGCTACTTTGATTTATGCTTAGGCTGTGAGCTCCTTCAAGATTTGTTTCGGCAGAATCCCTGATTCCTGGTAAACGAGCTTGCCATCTTTGAATATAAGGGTGGTCGGTATGCTCATAATCTGAAATTGGGAAGAGGTCACCGGGTTATCATCTACATTCACTTTAATCACGTTAACCGAACCGCTTGTTTCCCTTTCAAAATCCTCCAGAATGGGAGCAAATATTTTACAAGGACCGCACCATGATGCCCAAAAATTCACAATCGTTACGCCTTCTGTCTGCATCATATTTTTAAACGTTGCGTCTGTTGCATGCTGGATCGCCATCGTTATCTTCCTTTCAATAATAAATTTTCCTACTCAAATCTCTCTGGTGTACATGTTCTGATCCTGCAGTCGAATCAGTACCTTGCCAAAACGCCCGCCCTGTTGGAAGGTTACTTGTCCAGACGGATATGCTTGGTCCAGATAGTCTGCAACGATTGTTTGGTTGCGCTCATCGGCAGGAAGACCATGTCTGCGAAGCCAGCTCATCATCTCCTGCAGCGCTTCTTCCTTCGACATCTCCACCGTTTTCGTTTCCCGGGTCACCAGGGACTCATAGGAATAGCCTTTGAGATACAGCAAATGGAGTAAATATCCCATTTCCGCTGGTTTGGACTTGTAAGGTTCGCCGGTGACGAGCGGCCAAATTTCGTTGACCAGACTATGTTCTGCGGAAGAAACGGGCAGACTGATATAACAGAATTTTCGGGCACATTGGAGCACTTTCTCTACGCTCGCCCAGTCGCGAATGACCGGGCACATCGAAACGAAGACGAGATCGAAAGCCTGGCTCAAGCCATTGGCTTGAACGTCAATTTCCTCAAACGGTACGGGGATAATCTTTATTTGGCCTTCGTCAAACCTGTCTATGTTTTCCTTCAACAATTCAACTTGTGGAGGAGAGGACTCGACGGCCGTTACACGGGCTCCCCGCTCTGCAAACGGCACCGAAAATACGCCCGAAGCGGCGCCGATGTCCAGCACAGAGGCATTCTTAAATGATACCCCTTGTCCCTCAATCCAGTTCAGGATCCGATTGGTTCGTTTTCTTCCCTCCGGGCTAAATGACTGCTCATGGAAAGCCTTGGCTTTATGATCAAAGTCTCGAGAAGGGTCGATGCCGGCCTGTTTGGACCTGTTTATATAGGTGTCGGGATCTTCTTTCCACGCTTTTTCCCAGCTGGCTTCATTAAAAAAATCGCTCATGATTTTTTAAACCTCCATAGATCTGTTATATCCATAATTGGAACAAGAAAAGTTTAAAACATTAAGGCTCTTGCTTGACCGAAACCATCGTAAACCTCACACCAAAGTACTTATAGAGAAGAGGGATGGTTCAAGTGAGATCCTCCTTTCTGTTCAGAAACATTATAGATCTACAATATCCATAATAAAATATACTCCATGGATTTGCAACGCTTTCTTCAGAAAAATTCATTGTATAGCTGTTCATATCCCTTCATAATTTTGATACGAGAGACTAAGATCTTAATTAAAGAACGTTAATGTTTGACAAAGGAGGAGTAATTTGATGTACAAGGCTATAGTCAATGATGATACATACATTTCGATTCTGGAAGACAGGCATGCTAACGAGCTTTATCATTTAATTGACAGCAGTCGTGAATCTATACGGCAGTGGCTTCAGTTTCCAGATCTTACGCATAAAGTCGAGGACACAAGAGCCTTTATAAGCAGGTCATTAAAAAGATTCGCCAATAACGATGGGTACTGGGCAGGGATATGGTATAAGGGACAGATTGCAGGGTCCATAGGTTTTCTAGGGATCGATTGGGAAGCGGGTCGAACAGAAATAGGCTACTGGCTAGGCTCACCATTTGAGGGGAAGGGTTTAATGACTTCTGCATGCAGAACGTTTGTCGCTCATGCGTTCCATGATCTGCGGCTTCGTAAAGTCGAGATCGGCGCAGCTGTAGGCAATATCAGGAGCCGAGCGATTCCGGAACGATTGGGCTTCACGCAGGAAGGGATTATACGGAATTACGAACGTTTACATGACCAATATTTAGACAGAGTCGTTTACGGTCTTACGCAACAGGAGTGGTTAGACCAGCAAACCATGTCCTAATTGGCTATCCGATCATCGGTAACCTCCAAAACGAGCGGGACTTATAACCGCTTAAAAAATCAGGCAGCGGGACGTTTTGTCGACCGGCTGCCTGATTCGTCATTAGGATGCTTAATTTATTTATTCATCGTGTCATCCAAGCCGGGCTGTGGGGCGAACCACCAGCTCGTTCACATCGACGTCCACTGGCTGCTCGATCGCATAGGCGATGGCTCGGGCAATAGCGGAAGCAGGAAGAGCATTGCGCCGGTACGTTTTCATAAAATCCCTTGCCCCGTCATCCGTAATGCTCTCAGCGAGCTCGGATTCCGTTACGCCGGGAGAAACGAGCGTTACCCGGATGTTTGCATCAATTTCCTGCCGCAAACCTTCCGTGATGGCGCGAACAGCGTATTTGGTTGCACAGTATACCGCCGCCGTCGGCGTGACCGAATAAGCCCCGATGGAAGCCACGTTAATCATATGGCCGGATTGCTGCTCCTTCATCACGGGTAGACCTGCGGCAATACCGTGCAGAACTCCGCGGATATTGACGTCGATCATCCGGTTCCATTCGTCGATTTTCAAAGCTTCCAACGGTGATAGCGGCATCACGCCGGCATTGTTCACGATGACATCGACCCGTCCGAACCGGGTTTGCGCCAAGCGGATAATGGACTGCATTTGCTCAATATTCGTCACATCCAGCTGTTGATATAGGGCGGACCCTCCTTCTGCCTCAATGAGGGAAGCCAGTGCTTCCAGTCTTTCTACGCGTCTGGCCCCCATGACGACATGGGCGCCCCGGCTCGCGAGAAGCTTTGCTGTAGCTTCGCCGATCCCGCTGCTTGCACCTGTAATTACAACTACTTTTCCATTGATTTCGGACATTGAACATTTCTCCTTTGGTATGCTAAGTTGCTCGATTCGAACTCCTGTGATGAAAAAGGGGCATCTCCCCGCTAATTTTCACGATAGAGAATCATGCCGGCGTGGTAGAGCACCGAATCGCGGAAATCACCGTCCGCTGTAAACCCTGTATCATCCACATATTCGATATGGTCGCCTACAATGGTGTACCTGCCTTGATAAGCGCTCTTCCGATTACCGCGCGCCTCGTCATACTGCCCGTTCGGCAGCAGCTCATGCCGGATGTAACCGTCTTTTGTCACCCACATGCCGATATACGGATGGGATTGTTCGTTTTGTGTAGTCATTGAATATGCTCCTTTCCTTTGCGAAAGCCGGATTGCATCCTGCCTTGTCATCGTTTTCTACAGTTATGTGATCCGGACCATGTTTCGCATTACTTACATGTTCATTATCGTTCCTTCGGAAAGAGAGACGGTAGCCGGATCATACAAGATGATTGCCTAATCCTCCAGAAGCGGATAAAGTTAAGCTAATCATATAGATCAAAGGGGGAAGAAGAGGATGGATGAATGGTTCGAGAAACAAAGAAAAGAACTGCTCCGGATCATCGAGAAGTTCACACCGGAGGACGGTACGCATGAAACGGAAGTTCCCGGTTTGCGCTTCATTCGCTCTTCCCGGTTATCCGAACCGGTATATTCTGTCTATGAGCCGTCCCTTTGCGTCGTAGCGCAGGGTTCCAAGGTGGTCATGCTGGGACAAGAGGTGTATCAGTATGACCCAAGCAGTTACCTAACCGCTTCAGTCCAATTACCGATTACAGGGCAAGTGATGGAGGCATCGAATGAAACGCCGTATTTAAGCCTGCAGATCCTTTTTGATATGAACCAAATTCTTGATGTGATTCAAGCATCCGATGATGCCATCCGAGCTGGGAATGAGACCAGCCGGGGGTTGAAGGTAAGTCAGCTCAATGATACGCTTCTGGATGCCGTGCTGCGGCTTGTGAAACTGGTTGAAACACCGCGGGATATTCCGGTGCTTGCGCCCTATGCCATGCGGGAAATCATTTACCGGGTGCTTCAGAACGAGCACAGCGCATCTCTGATGCAATTTGCCGTGATCGGAAGCCACGCACAGCGAATCGCGGGGGTGGTTGAGAAGATTAACCGCGATTTTGCCCTGCCTCTTCGCGTAGAAGAATTGGCTGCGGAGGCCCGTATGAGCACTTCGTCTTTGTACGATTATTTCAAAGAAGTCACAGGGATGAGTCCGATCCAGTTCCAAAAGCAGATCCGTTTGCAAGAGGCGCGCCGGCTGCTCTTCTCCGAATCGATCGATGCGGCGGAAGCTGCGTTTCAGGTCGGATACGAGAGTCCGTCGCATTTTAGCAGGGAATATGCCCGGATGTTTGGGATGCCGCCGGTCCGGGACGTTCGCCGATTACGGAGCAGTATTGTTGACGAAATGACGATTTCGGCGGAAATCAAATGAAATGAGATGAATTTATGGATTTTAAGCTGAGCCTTATTCCTTATGAAGATAAGACACTGCTATACAATCTCATACAACTATACCGCTACGACAGCAGTGAGTTTGATGGGCATGTGCTGAACAGGCACGGTCAATACTTATACAAATACATTGATCACCAATGGACAGATGAATATCGGAGGCCCTTTATGGTCTCTGTGGACGGGGAAATCGCTGGATTTGTTCTGGTCAGTCTGGATGTACCACAGGAGTATATGAAATTGAGCAAGGCTGAGAAAACAAATTTAATCAGTGATTTTTTTATCATGAGAAAATACAGGAGGAGAGGGGTAGGTAAAAAAGCTGCCTTTACCTTATTCGGGGAGTTCAAAGGGACATGGGAGATCAGGCAAACGGTTGGCAACAAGCCGGCGTATGCTTTTTGGAAACATGTGATTTCAGAGTATACACAACACGATCGTTATTGCGAAGACTTTCTTCAAAACGAGCAGTGGCATGGTCCGGTCTTTGTCTTTAATTCTGATACAGACGAGTCCGATGAAATACAGTGACATGATTTATAAGTGCAATCAAACTAACAAGTTGTTGGCTTGCAGATAGTAAGGGTTTAACAATACTTTTACCTTCATGTTGACATATCGGGAATTATCGATATAATAAAACTCATGAAATCACTTGAACCTATTGAAGTGTTTAAAGCATTGTCCAATGAAGCGCGTTTGCAGATTTTAGAGTGGTTGAAAGATCCTCAAGCCTATTTTGGCCCCCAGGAAGGGGTGGACCTGATCGAAGTTGGGGTTTGCGTAAGCCAAATTACAGCCAAGCTGAACATGACTCAATCGACCACATCCCAGTATTTGTCCGTGCTGCAGCGGGCAGGTCTGATTCATGCAACCCGGATTGGTAAGTGGACTTATTACAAAAGGGATGAAGAAGCGATTCAGGCCATCGCCTCGCACATCCAGAAAGACCTGTAATGATAGAGACTGGATTCAATTCAATGAATTCAGTTTTTATATACAAAACAAATCGATAATTCGAGATATGTAATATCGATTTTATTTTTTATCCAATACATCGACATATCCCGAATTGTGATTAAATAATGAGGAGATGTTTTCAATGACCAACCCTTCGATCTTGACCAACGATACGCATTCCAGCCAAACGAACCGATCCTCAAGGACCGCCACACTTGTGATCGTTGCTCATCCCGATTTGGAGCATTCCCGGATCAACAGGCGACTGGCCGAAGAGCTGGAGCGGCGGGGCAATGTGACCGTACATCGGCTGTATGAAGCCTATCCGGACGAAAAGATCGATATCGCAAGCGAGCAGGCGCTGCTTCTGGCGCACGATCGTGTCGTGCTTCAATTTCCTTTTTTCTGGTACAGCTCGCCTTCCTTACTGAAGAAATGGATGGATGAAGTGTTCGAGTTTGGATGGGCCCATGGACCAGGCGGGGTCAAGCTGAATGGAAAAGAGCTGATCATTGCCATCTCATCCGGAGGCTCTCCGAGCATGTACCAAGCCGGCGGCTTTCACAATTACTCTTATAGCGAGCTGCTCCGTCCGTTCCAACAGACGGCAAACCTGACCGGGATGATCTATCGGTCGCCTTTTGTTATTGGCAGAATCCGCGAAATCAGCGATGAGCAGCTGGAGAAGTATGCCGCAGAATACGCGGACTATGTAGAAGGCGCGAAAGCTGTATCAGGCACAACAAGTGCTTAACACGGTAAAAGATTAGTTCCCACGCATAAAGTTAAAGCCCCTCCAGGCGCCAAGCGCTGCTGTGAAGGGGCTTCTTTCGTTTAGCTGGTAGAACTTCCGCTATAAGGCACATTTTCGCGCAGATGCAATCCGTTTTGCCACCAAGCCGGCTATTGTACCGCTTTTTGCTGGCTCGTAATCGTCCCAAGGTGGATAGCCTCGTGCATCAAGGCAAAGTTGAACAACTCGGCAGCGGTCGTGAATTCAAAGGGTCCCATCACGAACGGGGACTTCAGATCCTGCTGAAGCATATCCGGCGTAATCTCCGAAATCTGGGACAGCTGATTGGCAAGCTGCTGCACCAATTCTTCTTGGGATGGCGGAGCAATCGTCCAGTCGGCCGGCTTTGTACCGCTGTTGAACAGCGTTTCGTAGGATGCCGGAATAGTCGACGCTGAACCGAAGCACAGCTGCTGATATCGATCGAGCCAAAATACGATATGCCCGACGTTCCAGCGGATTGTATTTCGGAAGCCTGCTGGCGTTATGTCGAAGAGCGATTCCGGTATGCCCTGAACCTGACCGATCACCAATTGATGCAGCACCTTGCCTGTATTCACGATAGATTGTGTACTCATTTGTAATTCCTCCTTAGTGGTTTGTGGGATGGTTTATTTCGTTCTTGTTACCAAGTTTACCGGTCCAGACCATAAGCAACAATCACGTAATTCCGATGGTATGAATCGTTTTCACTAATGGATCTTTCATCGTATGGGAAATCCTTCCGTCCTCCGTTATACTGGATATAGAACTTAACATGGCAGCATACGAACCAATGGGAAGGAGACGTCCATGGAACTTCGACAGCTTGAATACTTTGCAGCGATATGTAAAGAAATGCATTTCTCCCGGGCCGCCGAGAATCTCTGCACGACACAGTCGAATTTGAGCCAGCAAATCAAGTTTCTGGAAAAGGAGCTGGGGATGCCTCTGTTTGACCGGATCGGCAAAAAGATTGCTTTAACCGATGCCGGCCGGATCCTGCTCGAACAGAGCCAGCTGATCTTTGAGAGGGTGGATTACATCCAGGGAGCCATCTCGGATCTTAAAAAAATGGAGGGCGGCAAGCTGGACATCGGCATACTGCCAGGGGATGGGGACCTGCTGTTTGACGCGCTGCTGCTTGATTTTCACCGGGCTTACCCCAAACTGTCCATTTCGGTCAGCGAAACGACGAACGTATATGAAGAGGTTTTGGCCGGGAACAGAGACTTGGGCGTCACGACGATGCCTGAGCGGCCCGACGATCGTATGGCCATCATCCCGCTGTTTCATGAGGAGTTTGCGCTTGCCGTCCGATCGGATCATCCCGCTGCCCGATTAAAAGCCATCCCCTTTGAACAGCTGAAGGAGCTGGATATGGTCACCTTCGGCCCCGACCACCAGATCACGAAGCTGATTCGGGCCTGCTGCCAGGAAAAAGGGATGGAGCTGCATCATCCGATGGTGACCTCGACGCTTTCGACGCTTCTCTCCATGGTAGAGCAGGGAATTGGAGCATGCATTCTTCCCCGGTTGCTGCTCGACAACCTTGGCCGGGAACAAATCACCGCAGTCACGCTTCTGCATCCAACACCGAGCCAGGAGATCTGCATTATTTACCGAACGGATAAATATCTGGGGAAGGCAGGCCGCATATTCATTGAGGCATTACAAGCTTACATAGAGCGTGTAATTGAAAGCGCAAACCGTTCGCTTGGTTAAACGGATCATGAAATGAAGTGGAGGGAAGTCAATGGAAGCCTTTCAGGATCAACCACAATCGGATTTTACAGGGATCAAGCTTGAGTTGATTTACGTTCTGAATGTGATGACCATGAACAAAATTCCTTGGACACGCAACACGCTGGCGGCTATGAAAATAAAGATGGATCAACAGAAGCGAATTCATATATACCGGTAAACGATTGTCACTAGATTACAAAAGAGGAGAGACGACATATGCGCATCCAATTGGACCGTTTTCCTAACGGTGTGAATAAGGCGGTGACGCTCAGCTTTGACGACGGGCGGGACCATGACCGCAAATTAGTCGGTCTGCTGAACGACTATGGCCTCAAGGGGACGTTTCATCTGAACAGCGGGAATCTCGGCAGAGCAGGATATATTGACAGATCGGAAGTTGCAGCCCTGTTTCAGGGTCATGAAGTTTCGGCTCACACGGTGGACCATCCCTTTCTGGAACAAACGCCTCCGGATCAAGTCCTGGAGCAGGTGGTGGCAGACCGCAAGGCATTGGAGGAGCTCGTCAGCTATCCGATCAAAGGGATGAGCTATCCGTTTGGTACCTACAGTGATCAAGTTGTGGCCATATTGCGGTCCATCGGTATGGACTACGCCCGTACGGTGAGCAGCCATGGCGGCTTCCATAAGCCGGACGACTGGCTCCGCTGGCATCCGACCTGTCATCATAAGCAAATGGTCGAATACGCCGATCAATGGATTCATATGCAGCAAAGATATTCGAGAATGTCGCTTTTTTACGTCTGGGGACACAGCTATGAATTCGATAACGACAATAACTGGGACTTGGTAGAGCGGTTCGGTGAGATGATCGGCGGCAAGGACGACACTTGGTACGCGACGAATGCGGAAATTTACGCCTACTGCAAGGCCGTGGAAGGACTCCGGTATTCTGCCGATTCACGCCTCATTCATAATCCGTCGGCCCTATCGGTATGGGTTAGCGTAGATGGGGACCCGATCGAAGTCCGCTCCGGAGAAATCATACGTTTATAAACAGACTATATGAGTCAGACCCGTTTACGAGGAAGCCGCTAGGTCGGCTTTCTTTTTTTTGTCGCCACTCCAGATCGGCCCGGATCGTCGTTTCGTAACAAATTCCATGTCCATCGTAACTTATTCATACTGGCAGCATCCCGCGCACGATTAAGATAGACATGGATTCACCATTAAGCGTGATAGTCTAAAGCTCATCACACACGCAGGGAGTGCAGGCCAGTGAAAAAAGCAGTTGGATCTCCAAGCATGAATATGCGCGAGCATGTCTCACGGGCGGATTTGCATTACCGTCATACCGTGGAGCGAAGTGAGGGCGGCCTTCCGCTCGGAAACGGCCGGATGGGCAGTCTCATTTGGACTTCCCCCTCGGCGCTCAAGTTTCAAATCAACCGGGCCGATGTGTATGCGAACGGCAGCCGTACCAACAGCTTCAACCAGCGGCACTCGGATTATGCTTACGGCTGCGGCTTTGTCGATATCGACCTGGTGGATTATGGCGAAGATGTATTTAATGACAAAGGAATTCGTCAGCATCTAAGCCTGTATGACGCGACGGCATCGATTGCGGGGATTGGGGTGGCGGCGGAGGCGTTTGCTGCGTCCGGGCATGATGTGTTCGGCGTCCGGATACATGATCGGCGGCCGGCGCCGCAAGGGGTCAACATTAAGCTCAAAATGCTGCGTCCGGCAGAGGTCGTGACCAAAAACCACTCCGCCGTATCACGCCTCATAATAAGGGACGGCATGATGGTGCTTCATCAGCAATTCCGCGAAGGAGACTATTTCTGCGCTTCAGCGGTTGTTATTGCGATAACGGGAAGGGACGCGCAGGTGAGGATGAACGACGAGTACGGCGGCCGGAAGCCAGTCGGCGCTTATCGGGAAAATCTGATCATCGGGCAGCCGAATGAGACAGAAATGCGCCTGTGTGTTCAACCAGGAAACGGCAGTTTTGATATCTTTATGAGCAGCGCAGCCAGCTTTGATGAGCAGGAAGATGTCATCGGGGAAGCGATCCGAACGGTGCGGCATGCCATGCAGTCGGGATATGACGTGCTGCTGGCGGAGCATCGCAAGTGGTGGCATTCCTTTTGGGACAAATCGTATATCCGCCTTCATAGCGAGGACGGGCATGCCGAATTTGTCGAGCAGCATTACACGTATTATGTATACCTGATGGCATCCAATTCGCGGGGTTCACAATTTCCTCCGAATTTCGGCGGCATGCTGCTCAGCCCGCGCGGCGATCTTCGGCACTGGGGGGCCATGCATTGGTGGAACAATATGAATTTGTATTATAACGCCGTACTGCCAACCGGGCATGATGAACTGTTTCATCCGTATTTCAACATGTATTCAGCCATGTACGACTCGTGTGCAGCCGCCGCAAGGCAGCAGTGGGGAAGCCAAGGCATTTATATCCCGGAAGTCGTGTCCTTTGATGGCGTGGAGGAACTGCCGGAAGACATTGCCGAGGAAATGAGGAACCTCTATTTGCTGCGCAAGCCGTGGGAGCAGATGTCATCCCGGTTTCGCGAGTATGCTTACTCCAAGCGGCCGCATGAGAGCCGTTGGAACTGGAAGTATCACGAAAAATATGTGGACGGCAGGTTTACGTACAAGGAACGAGGTTACGGCCCCTTTGGATTCACGACCCACATGTTCGCCACCCAGGTCGGAATTGCGTACCACTACTGGTTGTACTATGAGTTCACCAAGGATGAAGAATGGCTGCGTGAGCGCGCATATCCGATCATTCGGGGCGTCGCCGAGTTTTTCCGCCACTACCCCAACCTGCGGAAGGATGAGGACGGACTGTATCACATGTATCACACGACCAGCGACGAAAAATATTACGGCGGCAAAGACACGATGGATTCGATGGCGGGCATGCATACGATCTTCCCGATCGTCCTGCGGGCTTCGGACCTACTCGGATTGGATCGCGATATACGGCCGGCGTGGCAGGAGCTTTACGAGCATCTGGCCCCGCTTCCGCGAAGCGACCAAGCAGACGCCGTCCTGAAAACGGGAGAAGGGGAAGCGGCCGTATGGGTCGGCGCTCTCGGTCCCGTATTGGATCAGAAGAGCCATATCGACGTGAAGCCTGCCTATTTCGGCGGCTTATGTTCCCTCGAGACCGCCGGGAGTAACCTAGACATGTTTAAGACGACTATGGCGACGGTTCGGTACCAGGAGGAGCTTCTCGATCACGACTGGAGCCGTGCTGCCTCTGAAATGTCGGGGATGGCACGCGTATTGGCTAATATGGGGCTTGCCGAGCCTTTTAAGCAGGTCGTGCTGGCCCAGTTGGAATGTGTCAACGCGGAGCGGGACTACTGCTATTTCAACGATACAGGCCGAATCAAATCGTTTGAAAACCGCTTGACCGTCAGGGAAGGGGTGAACTGCATCAGCATTCAGCGTCTTGGTAACGCCGCAGCTGCGTTGCAATCGGCGCTGTGTCAAAGCCAGCCTGCAGGCCCAGGCCAGGATTCGGTTATCCGTCTGTTCCCTGCATGTCCAGTGGATTGGGACGCCGAATTTTCGCTATGGTGTCCTGGTGGATTTAACGTCAAATCGGCTGTTCAGGGTGGAGATATACAATATGTAAGGATCACGTCCTCCCTGGGAGGGATATGCCGTATCCGGAATCCATGGGGAGAAGGCGAAGTACGCCTGCGGAAGGTAGGAGGCGAGGTTCAAATGCTGGAAGGTTCGCTGCTCCAGTTTGAGACGGAGTTAGGTGATGAATTCAAACTGTATCCGAATTGATAATCCAAAAAGGCCGATTCACAGCGATGTGAATCGGCCTTTTGGATTTGCTGCTGTTACTCTTACTCTCGAACGTTCATAGGTTCATGAATTTCATTACGCCGGGCAAAACATTACCGTCGTTTGGATCGGGCCTGACAAGCGCTATGCTCCGGTAATTCTCGGCATCGGCATGGATTCTTTGCCGAGCTCCGCCCAGGCATATTTAAGCAGTAGTTCGGTTTTGAGCAGCGCATGCTCCGGATCGTCCCATAAATTGTTCAGCTCTCCGGGGTCTTCCTGCAGATCGAAGATTTCACCGTAGGTCTGGTTGTAGTAGACTGTGATTTTATAACGCTCGTCGACGTACGTTTTTTGGTGGATGGTGGTCGGTTCATGCCTGAACTCACAGATAGCATGATCCCGCGCCTGTGCGGCTTCGCCGAGCCATACCTTTTTCTGGTCGATGCCCGTCATGGCATAAGGAACCGGCAGATCGCATAGGGACAAGAACGTCGGAGCCAGGTCCACCAAAGATTGAATGGCGCTGCTCCGCTTGCCGGCCGGCACTTCACCGGGATACCGGACGATAAACGGCAGCTTGATCAAGTCCTCGTAATGAAACCCGCCCTTGGCTTGCAGACCGTGCTGTCCGAAGAAATGCCCGTGATCCGTCGTAAAGACGACGATCGTGTTATCGGCCATTCCCAGTTCCTCCAGCTTATCGAGAATATGCCCGATGTACTTATCCATCATGCTGATCATGCCGTAATAGACCGCGACCAGCTTTTTCTTGTCATACTCCGTCAAGCGCTTCCTGCTGCCGTACTCGTAATAATGATGTGAACGGTAACCGTGGATGCCATGACCCGTTTCCTGCAGGTCTGTGAAGTCGGGTTGCTCTTCCTGGGTTTTGGCAAAATGAGGCGGGTTACGGTCATGCTCGCCCGGAACCATCTTGGGAATGGTGAGCTGCTCGGGATCGTACATCGTATCCCATGGCTCGGGAACGAGGTATTCCGGGTGCGGGTCGAAGAAGCTGGACCACAGGAAAAAGCTTTCGTCGTTTTCATGATATTGTTCCAGTAAAGCATTGGTCCGTTCGGCGATCCAGGTATTGTAATGGTACTCTTCGGGAATCGGCCATTTATATGTTTGGTCCCGGTCCATGGTACCTGTAGGCGGCAGGAAATAGTCTCTCCAGTTATGGCATCCTTTTTCTTCCATCCATAGCGCATAATGCTGCCCGACATGGGCTTCATTGGTGTGATTCCGCGCCAGCTCTACATGGTCAAAACCGTAGAATCCGTCTTTGTAATTTTTCCAAAACTCCAAATCCTGAAGAATGGGATAGGCTTCAAGCGACGGAAATTCCTCGGTCGAAGTGAGCGGCTGAAAATGTGCTTTACCGATCAGCCCGGTCCGGTAACCGGCTTGCTTGAAATCTTCGCCTACCGTATGGCGGTCCTCCAGCAATTTGGTGCCGAGCGACCACGCGCCATGCTGGCTCGGGTACATGCCGGTAATGATCGAGGCACGGCTCGGCGTGCAGGTCGGATTGGGGCAATACGCCCGGTCGAACGTCGTCCCTTCCCGGACAAGCCGGTCCAGATTCGGGGTATGTATTTCAGGATTAAAGGCGCCAATCGTATTCCAGTGCTGCTGATCGCTGGTAATTAACAAAATATTAGGTTTCTTCATCCGTCAACCTCCTCGAACTGATTATATGTAAAGGGGTGCCCAAAGAGAATGGCGTATTGTATGATAGATTTATCATTTTGTCAGTTCATGTAAGGATGATGGGGAGGATGAGAACGCATGCTGCAGGAGTATGATCACGAATTTGCTGAGTTTTTATATTACACGCCGACCAGGATCGACAAAGGTACACCGTTCTGGCTGGTCAGGGCGGGTCAAAGTACGGCAAAGCCGGGTTACCGGATTGGTCCGCGGAGAATTGAATGCTACAGTATTCATTTTGTCAGGGCAGGCAGCCTGATGGTTGAATATGAGGGGCACACGTACAGGCTGCAGACAGGGGATGCCTTTTGCATGTATCCGAACCGCACCTATATGTATTACAAGCCGGAAGACGATCATTCTCTGCAGTTAACATGGCTGGCCATGGATGGACCCGGCATGGAACCGATGCTGAATCTGGCAGGCTTTCATCCGGATGTACCCTGCTCCAGAGGGCTGTGGAGTCCAGAGGTAGCGAACTTGATCCGGCGTCTGTTTGCGGAGTGGAAGGATGGTAAGACGGACCAGGTCGCCGCCGCCCTGAACCTGAAAGGACTGCTGTACCAGGTGTTATCCCAGCTGATCGCAAGCGCCAAAGCCGTGGACGAGCCTCATCGTCCTGCTGCAACAACGATAAAAAATAGTAAAGCATCCCAATGGACCGAGTACATCGAATGGCATGCCGCCGAGGGGATCACCGTACAGCAAGTAGCCGAGTATGCCGGCCTGAACCGCACCTATTTTTCGACACAGTTTACGAGGTTTGTAGGCATGACGCCGGCCGAGTATATTGCCAAGGTCAAGATGGACAAGGCCAAGCAAATGCTGTCCGGGACGTCGGCTGCCGTTACGGAGATTGCTTATTCCCTTGGGTATCCGACCCTGTTTGCATTTACCCGTGCTTTTAAAAACTACTGTTCGATGTCCCCGTCAGCGTACCGGAAGCAGCACTGAATTTAAGAACGGATGATGCGTTAAAGGACGCCATTTGCTATGGCGTCCTCTTCACCTTGCTCTTACTCTTGTCTTGCACCCGGCTAATGAACCACCTCGATAAATCTCGTGGCCGCCGCTGATATCGGCATGTTACGCATCACCATAAGGCCCACCTTGGAAGGAGGGATCTCCACATCCAGCTCAATTTCAAAAAGAGAGCCTTCCTTCAGCTCCTTGGCTACGAATTCGCGTGTGACATACGAAATGCCCAGCCCACGCTTGGCGAATTCGATTAGCAAATCGACGCTTCCCACCTCGATGTCGGGCTTCAGCTCATATCCGTATTTTTCAAACAGCTCTGTGATGGCCATACGCACCCGGCTGTTCCGTGAGAACAGAATAACGGGGTATTCCATCAGCTGTTCCATGGACAGCGCCTGCCCCTTCAGCTCCGCATACCGTTCGCCCGCAACAAAGCAGTCCTGCAGCTCAATGCTTTCCGTTACCTCCAGCTGCGAGTCGAAGATCGGCATCCTTACAACGCCAAGGTCGATCCGCCCCTCCTTTAGATAGGAGATCACTTCCGGCGTCGTGCCGTGATTCAGGTGCAGCTTGATTCCCGGATACTTGACATGGAAGTCCTCGAGAAAAGGAAGTAGGTAGTGCTTGAACAACGAATCGCTTCCGCCGATCCGCAGCTCGCCGCTGTCCAAATTTTTGAGCGCCACCATTTTTTCTTCAGCGAGCGTAATAAGAATTTGCGACTGCTCTATATAGGAAAATAAAATCTTGCCTTCCTGCGTCAGGCTCACGCCTTTGGAGTTGCGGTAAAACAGCGTAACGCCGATCCGCTCCTCCAGCTGTTTGATGGCATGGCTGACGCTGGGCTGAGTCAGGTATAGCGCCTTGGCAGCCTGAGTTAAACTTCCCGTCTTTGCGGCCCAATAAAACACTTTATACAACTCGTAATTGTTAGTCATAGATATGGTCTATATCTCCTCAGAAATATATTGATTACATGTATGGCACATATTTGTATTATAGTGAATCCAAGACACAGAAACCAGAGCTTTTTCGACAGAATGAGAAGTGGAAGTCGCGGAGCTTTGAAAGGAAGGAGCAATTGAGATGAATCCTACAACTTTTGTATTGTTTGGAGCGACTGGCGATTTGGCCAAGCGCAAAATATACCCTGCTCTGTATCATTTATATATTCATGGAAAGCTTCCGGAAGCTTTCTCCGTGATCGGCCTCGGCCGTAAAGAAATGACGGATGAGACGTTCAAGGCTCACGTCAAGCAGTCGCTGTACGATTTTTACCGGCTGAACGTGAAAGAGGACGATTCTCTGCAGTCCTTCCTGGGACTCTTTGGCTTCAACATCCTGCACATCGATGACACGGATCACTTCGTCCGGTTAAAAGACCGGGTAGAGTCTTGGGAGCAAGGAATCGGCGGAACATCGAACCGCTTGTTCTACTTGTCCGTTGCGCCGAACTTCTTCGGCACCATCGCCTCCCAAATCGAAAACAGCGGCCTTGGCAGCGTAACGGGCTGGAAGCGCCTCGTGATCGAGAAGCCGTTCGGCCATGACGTCGCTTCGGCCCGCGAGCTGAACGACCAGCTGAGCCAAGCTTTTGCGGAAGAAGAAATTTACCGGATCGACCATTACCTCGGCAAATCTATGGTGCAGCGGCTTGAAGCATTGAAGCAGGCGAATCCTGTTATTCAGGCGCTGTGGACGAACCGCTTTATCGCTAACGTCCAAATTACGGCTGACGAGACCGTTGGCGTTGAGGAGCGCGCAGGATACTACGACAAAGCCGGCGCCCTGCGGGATATGTTCCAGAACCACATGATGCAGCTGCTCATGATGCTGACTATTCACGCACCGCACAACATGGCTTCGGCAGAGAACGTCCAGCTCAAGAAGAAGCAGGTGCTTGAAGCACTGGATCCGCTGCAAAAGCAGGATGTGCTTACCAACATCGTGCGCGGACAATACACAGCCGGATCCATTCAAGGCAAACCGGTTCCAGCATACACAGCTGAGCCCGGCATTTCCGAAGGTTCGATGAACGATACGTTTATCGCGGCCAAGCTGCATATCGATAATTACTACTGGCGCGGCGTTCCGTTCTACATTCGGACAGGTAAACGTCTGGCCTCGAAGAGCACGCGTATCGTGATCGAATTCAAGGAACCGCTCACCACGGCGACACAAGCAGAGCAGGCAACCGTACCGAACCTGCTGGTCATCGAGATCGGGCCGAAAGAAGGCATCACGCTTCAGCTGAATGCGAAGGACCCGGATCATCCGAACGGCTTTAAACCGGTATACATCGATATGTATCCGGACCGCAAGGAAGCCCAGGAAGCGTACGAAACACTGATTCACGATGCACTGAACGGAGATTCGACTTTCTTCGTCCATTGGGATGAGGTCGACCTGTCCTGGCAGTGGGTGCAGCCGATCCTGGAAGCCTTCGCCGCTAATGAGGTGCCGCTGCATCCTTATTCCGCCGGTTCGCACGGTCCGGAAGCGGCCCATGAGCTGCTTGCCGCAGACGGATTCCATTGGTGGTTCGATGAGGAAGACAAAGCCGGAAAGGCTGCTTCCGAGCCGCTTGTCGAGCAAGTTACCGCCAGCTGATTTTGGGTTCTATGCTCGGTTTACCGAGCCAATCATATATTGAACATTCACAGGAGGTTGTAAGATGAAATTTTTTATTGATACCGCCAATCTGCAGGATATTCAATCCGCCTACAAAATCGGGGTTCTGTCCGGAGTCACCACGAACCCGTCCCTGGTTGCCAAGGAAGGCGTGAAATTCGAAGACCGGATCGCCGAGATTTGCCAGGCTGTGCCGGAAGTGGAGTCCGTGTCGGCGGAAGTGACGCCGGATGCGGAAACCGCTGAGGAAATGATTGCCCAGGCGAACGAGCTGATCAAGATCAACAACAACGATGAGAAAATCACGATCAAGCTGCCGATGACCCTCGCGGGTCTTGAAGCCTGCCGTTATTTGTCCCAAAAAGGGGTCAAAACAAACGTGACCCTGATCTTTACCGTGAATCAGGCGCTGCTGGCAGCCCGTGCCGGGGCAACATACGTATCGCCGTTCCTGGGTCGTCTGGACGATATTTCTGAAGACGGCGTCCTTCTGGTGGACAAAATTGCGCAGCTGTTCCGCACGCATAACCTGGACACGCAAATTATCGCGGCTTCGGTACGCCACCCGGACCATGTCACCCGCGTCGCTATGGCCGGCGCGCACATTGCGACCGTTCCGTTCGGCGTGATTGCACAAATCACCAAGCACCCGTTGACGGACCAAGGTTTGGTTAAATTTGCGGCCGACTGGAAAAGCAGTGTCAAGTAAAAAGAGAGAGATCTGGAGGAGAGAGAAACGATGAGCAAACAGCAAATCGGTGTGGCCGGTCTTGCCGTCATGGGCAAAAACCTGGCTTTGAATATGGAAAGCAAAGGCTTCGCGGTCGCTTTATATAACCGTTCGCCGGAAAAAACGAAAGAACTGCTCGCCGAAGCCGAAGGAAAAAACTTTGTCGGTACATTCAGCATCGAGGAGTTTGTGCAGTCGCTGGAAACCCCGCGCAAAATCATGATGATGGTTAAAGCCGGCGGACCGACGGACGCGCTGATCGAGCAGCTCGTTCCGCATTTGGAAGAAGGAGACATCCTGATTGACGGCGGGAACGCCTTCTTCCCGGACACCGAGCGCAGATACCGGGAGCTTCAGGCGAAGGGCATCCGCTTTATCGGAGCCGGTGTATCCGGCGGCGAAGAAGGAGCCCTGAAAGGACCGGCGATTATGCCTGGCGGCCAGAAGGACGCCTACGAGCTCGTTGAACCGATTCTTACGGCCATTTCGGCCAAAGTCAATGGAGATCCTTGCTCGACGTACATCGGCGAAGGCGGATCCGGCCATTACGTGAAAATGGTCCATAACGGCATCGAGTACGGCGACATGCAGCTGATCGGCGAAGCCTATCACCTGCTGAAGGATGTGCTGGGCCTCGGGACGGAAGAGCTGCATGACATTTTCACCGAGTGGAATCGTGGGGAGCTGGACAGCTACCTGATCGAAATTACCGCTGATATTTTCTCCAAGAAAGATCCGGACACCGGCAAACCGATGGTTGACGTCATTCTGGATGCGGCGGGACAGAAGGGAACAGGGAAATGGACGAGCCAAAGCTCGCTGGATCTCGGCGTACCGCTGTCCATCGTGACCGAATCGGTATTTGCCCGCTTCTTGTCCGCAATGAAGGAAGAGCGCGTAGAGGCAAGCAAAATCCTGAAAGGGCCGCACACCGCTCCATATGACGGAGATGAGCGGGAGTTCGTGGAAGCCGTACGCAAGGCGCTGTACGCCAGCAAAATCTGTTCGTACGCCCAAGGCTTCGCCCAGCTCCGTGCTGCCTCCGAAGAGTTTAACTGGAATCTGAACTTCGGCAGCATCGCGATGATTTTCCGAGGCGGCTGTATTATCCGCGCCCGCTTCCTGGAAAACATCAAGCAGGCCTACGATAAAAATCCGGAGCTGAAGAACCTGCTCCTGGACGATTACTTCGGCTGGGTCGTTACCAACTACCAGGATGCTTGGAGAAACGTTGTGTCCGTTGCCATGCAGCGCGGCATTCCGGTTCCGGCCTTCGCTTCTGCACTGGCTTACTACGACAGCTACCGTACGGACCGTCTGCCGGCCAACCTGCTGCAAGCGCAGCGCGACTACTTTGGCGCGCATACGTTCCAGCGTGTCGACAAAGAAGGCACATTCCATTTCCAATGGATCGAGTCCGAAGAATAATCGGTTGTGGTCAATAAGAAAGCGTTCTGATGCGAGTGCATCGGAACGCTTTTTTTGTTCAAAGGAACGGAACCCTATTCATCGAGTGAGCCTGTATCATATACAACTTGCCCTTGAGCGTCGTATCCAGTGAATCGCATTGGCGGGTTTTGCGGTTCATCCAAGAGCACATACCAGTATACGGTGCCGTCGGATGAATGGATTAACTGGGCTTTGGTTTTTACTTTGCGTGTCTCCACGACGACGCTCCGAATGTCCTTGTTATTGACAGTCCCGACAAACATGGGGCTAAGCTCATTCAGATTGCAGTAACTCCAGTCGATATCCTGCTCAGGATGGATATCCGTGTACGTGCCGACAATCCAAGTCCAATTTTGACGGTTGTGCTTCAAAAGGCCGACGTTAAATTGATTGTCATTTCTATACAGAATCACCGTATGCTTATTGTCTGTATCAAAGGTTTTTAAAATGTCGTCATAAGGGATGTTGGATTTGTGCATCGCTTCTTCTATCGTTGATGGGGAATTTGAACAGCCCGCAATCAGTACGAAACATAACAATAGGATACATCTGATTTTCATTTGTCACGTCCTTAACCCTAGATCACAGTGAACAAACATTTTTCACTTCAATAGTAAAACGCAGTATTTCGCAGTTTAGTTGGAGCGGTAAATAGATTATTTTGGTTGGGAATCTGATTCCTTTACGCCGATCAACTCCACGATAGATGAAATTGCCCTCGCTGCCGCAGGGGAGCATTTCTTAAAGGAAACCGCAGCCAGACCAATAGACCTCGAAGCTTCCGGGGCTAGCGGCCGGGCCACGATCCCTGAAGGAGCTGAGGCAAGAATCGTTTCCGGCAGGATGCTGACGCCAAGTCCGCATCGCACCATCGCCATGATGGCATGATCGTCCTCGAGTTCAAATCGCACACGGGGAACCGCTGCTTGACCGTCAAACCACGCCCTTACATCCGTATCGCAGCCTTTCGCAGGCATAATAAACGGTTCATCCGCAATATCCTCCAGTGATATCGTGGATTTTACGCTGTGTTTATGATCAGCCGGCATAACGCACACCATCCGATCCTGTATGAGCATTGTGGTGTCAAGGCCATGCGAAGAAGGCATGTTCACAAATCCAAAATCTGCAGTCCCGTCCGCAATCCAGCGCTCGATATCGTGATAGTGCCCGTCGAGCAGCCGGATTTCGATCTGCGGGTACTTTTGCTGGAAACGTTGAAGTATATCCGGCAGCCAATGGATCGATATGCTGGTAAACGTACCGATGGTGACTGTTCCCCGCACCAGCCCCTTGATCTGATCTACCTCCTGCAGCATGTTTTCCTGCAATTGAAGCATTTCCTTCATATATTTCCACAACCGTTCTCCGTCATGGGACAGCCGGACGCTTGACCGGCCCCGGGTAAGGAGCTGAATGCCTAATTCCTGCTCCAGGCTAATGATGGCACGGCTCACCGCCGATTGTGTTAAACTCAGCTGTTCCGCCGCTTTCGTCAGATTTTCGGTTTCGACGACTTTTCCTAGTATTTCATATTTCGCCAAGGTCATTTCATACACTCCTATTATGAAAAATAATCATTACATTCATTTTAAACATTCATTTTATTTATTGTAAGTGGCTCGGTATAATGCAAATAGAATGACGGATAAGGGGGAGAACGAGGATGGGAGCTATTGCAAAAACGCCGCAACCGCCGTATTATGCGGTCATTTTTACTTCGGAAATGTCTGAAGGAGAGAACAGAGGGTACGGGAAAATGGGAGATAAGATGGTCGAGCTTGCTTCGAAGCAGCCGGGTTTTCTCGGAGTCGAAAGCGTTCGGGGAACGGATGGGGTTGGAATTACCGTCTCGTATTGGGAGTCATTTGAGGCGATCAAAGCCTGGAAGGAGAATTCCCTGCATAGGGTAGCTCAGGACAAAGGGAAGAGCGAGTGGTACGCAAAGTTCGGTTTGCGGGTGAGTAAGGTCGAGAGGGACGATTTTATGAATATCTAAGCTGTAATTAACCGGTCTGAATGGAAGCGTCCATTGCACAAACACTCATAACTATAATGTATGATTACGCGGTAAAAATATATTTTTAATATACAGCGGATTAACATACAATGAATTTAGTTAAGCGACAGAGTACGAGTGGGGGGATTCAAATGGGGAAACAATTTCCAGCTATGCTGCCTGAGCATATGGACTTTATCCGGAAGCAGCACATGTTTTTCGTTGGTACGGCGCCGTTATCACAGGAAGGACACGTCAACTTGTCGCCAAAAGGTTATGACACGTTCCGGATCTTGTCCGAGAACCGGGTCGCGTACCTGGATTTGACCGGAAGCGGCAATGAAACGAGTGCCCACCTGGAAGAAAACGGCCGCATCACGATCATGTTCTGCGCGTTTGAAGGGCCGGCGAACATCATGCGCCTGTACGGAACCGGGACGGTGATTTTACCGGAGAGCAGGGAGTGGGAGACATTATACCCTTTGTTTGATCCGATGCCCGGAGCCAGACAGATCATCACGATCGATGTGCATAAAGTGCAGACGTCCTGCGGTTATGCGGTTCCCTTCATGACTTATGAAAAGGAAAGGGACACGCTGAATCGGTGGGCAAAGCATAAAGGCGAACAAGGGCTTCACGACTATTGGCAGGAGAAAAACAGGAGCACAATCGACGGTCTGCCGACTCCTTTAGGCAGACGGCTGGGGTTATAGCCTAGTAAAAAAACGCGAAATCAAATTACCGATAACGCAAAACAAGCCGCGATGGATCCGGGCTTGTTTTTTTGTATAGGCCGTTTTGTTGAATCGGGCTTGTGAAAAGGGAATGGGAGCGGGTATCATCGTTCAATTTTTATCCCCGTTATCAATCAATTAGGTCGTCGCCGGAGGGCAAGCTAAGCACAGGCACGTTCAGAAAACGGGAAATCGCCAGTGCACAGGCACCCATGACGCAGGATTTCCGGCCCATGCCCGAAAGTGTGATTTCCCGGTAATGGCTGATTTGGGAATGGAGTTGATGATGGATCCTCTGCAGTGCATCGGGAACCATACGCAGCAGCTCACTGTCGATGACGACAACGTCCGGATTGTACATATTGATGACATTATTCAGCCCGATCGCCAGGTAATAGACGAATTGATTCAGCGCGTCAAGCACTTGTTCGTCGCCTTCGGCAATGCGCCGGCTGATCCACTCCATATCCGAGGCGTCACCAGGTTCGGCCGCACGGATGTTCCGGAGCACGCTTGTCTCCGAAGCATACTTCTCCCAGCAGCCGTGGTTGCCGCAAGCGCAGGGCTCTCCGCCGGGAAAGACGATCATATGGCCGATTTCGCCGGCAAAGCCTTCATGGCCGCGAAAAAACTTGCCGTCCATGATCATACCGAGCCCAATGCCGGAATACAGCGTTACGCAGAGCAGGTTGTCGGTCGTATGGTGAGCGTATGCCCGCTCGGCAAAAGCGCTGAGGTTCGCGTTATTTTCCAAATGGATAGCCGCACCGACTGCACGTTCCAGATCCCGCTTCAAGTCAACGTCCTGCCATTGGAACCGGGGCACGAATTTGATTGTCTGTTCATTGGAGACGAGTCCGTGAATCGCCAATACGATGCCGACCATCCCGTAGCGGCTGCCCGCGCATCGGCTTTGATAGCCGCGGATCGCGGTGGCCAGCAGCTGTACGATATCCTCATAGGCTTCCGATTGAATTGGAATGATTTCGGTTGTGACCGGATGGCCGGTTAAATCGGATAACATGAATGTCGCGTGTCCTGCGTCCAGGTCAATGCCGAGCGCATATCCTGCCTGGGCGTTCAGGGAGAGCATAATTGGTTTACGTCCGACGGGGTTGTGCTCCAGCTCGGTTTCGACGACCAGTTCTTCTTCCAGCAAATCTGCTACCTGCGCGGAGATCGTTGCCCGGGTCAAGGCCGTAATCTTGGATAGATCCGCTCTGGAAATTTTTCCTTCCTTCATTATTTCCCGTATAATCAACGCCCGGTTGATCTTTTTAATATAAGAGGCGTCTCCGGTTACCATTTGTTTCCTCCAATTTTAGAACGTCATGAAAATTCAGCATAAACCATATTGTAGCACGAACCCGCCTCGCCCGCTCAGAAATTACCCGATTGACAAAGGCGTGGGGAGTTGGTACAGTACGAATATATTTTGTAAGTTTAATAAACAAATTAAAAATTGTAAAGGGTTTCATGCCAATTAACGATCCTTGGAGAGGAGAACAGGATGAGCCAATTTCTCGATTCGGAATTTTTGCTGGATACCCCTGCGGCGGTTCGGTTATATGAAAAGGCTGCTGCCGATTTGCCGATCTTTGATTTTCACTGCCATTTGGACCCGAAGGAAGTATGGGAGAACAAGCCATGGGCCAATATTACGCAACTGTGGCTGGGAGGCGACCATTATAAGTGGCGTACGATGCGGATGCACGGCATCGGTGAGCAGCTGATTACAGGCGATGCGGAGGATTGGGATAAATTTATGGCCTGGGCGGAGACGGTTCCGCACCTGATCGGCAACCCGCTGTACCATTGGACGCATTTGGAGCTCAAGAACGTGTTCGGCATCGAACAAATCCTGAGCCCAGCCACGGCCCGCGATATATGGGAGGCATGCAACGCCAAGCTGCAGCAGCCCGATTTTCTGCCGAGGGCGCTGATTGCCAGAGCCCGGGTAAAGTTTATCGGCACGACCGACGACCCGCTGTCCCCGCTGGAATATCATGAGCGGCTGGCTGCCGATGACAGCTTTCAAACCATCATCGCCCCTACGTTCAGACCGGATGGAGCATTATATATCGAGCGCCCCACTTATACCGAATGGGTACATAAGCTCGGGGAGATTACAGGCCAAACCATCGGTTCCCTGGATGCCTTCCTGAATGCGCTTCAACGGCGCGTGGATTACTTCGATGAGCATGGCGGACGTGCGTCCGACCATGATATCCCTTACCTTGATTTCGCAGACATCTTAAAGGAAGAAATCGTTCCTATTTTTAATAAAAGATTGAACGGTGAAGAATTGTCAGGCGTTGAGATTAACGCATACCGCTCTTTCCTGCTGAAGGAGCTCGGCAAAATGTACGCCGGCAAGCAGTGGGTCATGCAGCTGCATATGGGCGCGCTCCGCAACACCAATACAAAGATGAAAAACCGCATTGGCACGGATACCGGTTTTGACTCTGTGGGAGAAACGAACCTTGCGCAGGGTCTCGCTCGCTTCCTTGATGCATTGGATCAGGAAGACGCCCTGCCGAGAACGGTGCTGTTCAATTTAAATCCGAAAGACAATGCCGTCCTGGCCGCGATGACAGGCAACTTTTATGAGGAAGGGGTGCCGGGCAAAGTCCAGTTCGGGTCTGGCTGGTGGTTCAACGATCATATAGATGGTATGGAAAAACAGATGAAGGACCTGGCGAATGTTGGTCTGCTCAGTCATTTTATCGGCATGCTGACCGATTCACGCAGTTTCCTGTCCTATGCCCGGCACGAATACTTCCGGCGCATTCTTTGCAATCTTCTCGGAGCATGGGTGGAGAAGGGGCTCGTACCGGATGATACGGAGGCTCTGGAACGGATGGTTCGAAACATCGGTTACGGCAATGCCGAAGCCTATTTCATGAAACGATAACGGGGGAGGGGAAAGCGCATGGGTATTTTGCAGGAGCTTTTGAAAGATATTCCGATTCCGAAAATGGCCAAGGTCAACGTGCGGTTCAACGATGAACAGATCGTGGACCTGGGCGGCGACCTTGGGGCCAAGCTGCGTCAGCCGCACATTATGGAGAAGGTCAAGCCCGGCATGGAAATCGCGATCGCTGTCGGCAGCAGGGGTCTTGACCGCATTGTAGAGCTAACTGCCGTGACCGTCAAAGCATTAAAGGAAGCGGGGGCTAAGCCGTTTATTGTGCCGAGCATGGGAAGTCACGGAGGTGCCACGGCCGAAGGGCAGCGGGAGGTACTGGCGCATTTGGGCGTCACGGAAGAGAGCGCCGGCTGCGAAATCCGCTCCTCGATGGAAGTCGTTCAGCTTGGCGCGCTGCCGAACGGCCTTCCGGTGTATTTGGATAAATACGCCGCAGCGGCGGACGGCATCGTCGTTATTAACCGCATTAAGCCGCATACGGCTTTTCGGGGACCGGTGGAGAGCGGCATCATGAAAATGATCAGCATCGGCCTTGGCAAGCAGAAAGGGGCAGAGGCCTGCCACCAGCTAGGGTTTAAATATATGGCCGAGAATGTTCCGGCCATGGCCAAAATGATCATGGAGAAGAAACCGGTCCTGTTCGGGGTAGCGACGATTGAAAATGCGTTCGACAAGGTTGCGGTCGTTGAGATGCTTACGCCGGAGGAGATTACCGACAAGGAACCGCAGCTGCAGCTTCGGGCGAAGGAACTGCTGCCGAAGCTGTTTTTTGACCAGCTGGAAGTGCTGATCATTGACGAGATCGGCAAAAACATTAGCGGCGACGGCATGGATCCGAACATCACGGGCCGATATCCGACGCCGTATGCGCACGGAGGACCGGATGTCAACAAAATGGTCGTCCTGGATTTGACGCCGCAAACCGAAGGGAATGCAAACGGGGTGGGCACCGCGGACTTTACGACGCAGCGGCTTGTCGACAAGATGGATTTGGAGGTTACTTACGCCAACGGGCTGACGTCCACCGTCGTCGCGCCGACGAAGATCGCCACGACGCTGCCGAATGACAAGGAAGCGATTCAGGCGGCGGTGAAAACGAGCAATGTGCTGGATTTTAACCAGGCGAAAATCGTCCGGATCAAAAATACGCTCGTTCTGAGCCAAATCGAGGTGTCCGAAGCGCTGTTCGAATATGTGAAGCAGCATCCGCAAATGGAGCTGGCCTCGGAGCCGTATGATCTGTCTTTTGACGAGCACGGAAATTTACCGAAAACGGAGGAGAGTCACTAGATGACGACGAGTTTGTTTGATTTAACGGGGAAAACGGCGGTAGCCGTCGGCGGCAACAGCGTGCTCGGCTCGGCGATTGCCGAAGGCTTTGCCGAACACGGCGCCAAGGTGGCAATCGTCGGGCGGAACCTGGACAAAGCGGAGGAAGTCGTAAGCGTCATCCAGAGCCAAGGCGGGGAAGCGAAAGCATTTCAGGCGGATGTGGGCTCGCGCGAGTCCCTGGTCCAAGCGGCCGCGGACATTGAAGCATGGTCTGGCGGATGGGACATTCTGCTCAACGCTCCGGGTACAAATAGCACCACTCCCTTTTTCGAGCTGGAGATGGAAGAATGGGACCGCATTATGGACGTGAACCTGAAGGGCATCGTGCTTACCTGCCAAATTTTCGCCAAGCGCATGGTCGAGCAGAATCGGAAGGGGAGCATCATCAACATCTCGTCGGTGTCCTCAACGACGCCGCTCTCCAAAGTGTTTACGTATTCGGTGTCCAAAGCCGGATTGAACAGCGTCACCCAATTCCTGGCACGGGAGCTTGCGCCGGAGGGGATCCGCGTGAACGCGATCATTCCGGGGTTTTTCCCAGCTGTGCAGAACCAGAAAATATTAAGCCCGGAACGGGTCGAATCGATCATGCGGCATACGCCGATGAATCGCTTCGGTACGCCGGATGAATTAAAAGGGGCAGCGATCCTGCTTGCTTCAGATCAGGCGTCGAGCTTTATCACCGGCTCGATGATCCGGGTGGATGGCGGGTTCGGCAGCATGACGATTTAATGGCCATACGGGAAGGAGGCAGGACAATGCTAACCGAAAAATATGAGAAACTGCAGTCCATCCTGCGGGAACTAAATTCAGTTGTCGTGGCATTTTCAGGAGGGGTGGACAGCACCTTTCTGCTTAAAGCGGCTGTCGATACGCTCGGCCCGGATCAAGTACTTGCGGTGACCGCAGATTCGGAAACGTATCCGTCGACCGAGCTTGCAGAAGCGAGGGAGCTGGCCGAATGGATCGGAGCGCGGCATCAGGTCATTGAAACCTCCGAGCTGGCGATTCCCGGATATGCCGAAAACACGAAAAACCGCTGCTATTTTTGCAAAAGCAGTCTTTTTGACCATTTGGTTCCCGTACTGACGGAGCAATCCTATAAAAATATCGTTTACGGCGTCATTGCCGACGACATGAATGAGTTTCGGCCCGGCATGCAGGCGGCAAAGGAAAGGGGCATTCGCGGACCGCTGCTGGAAGCCGGACTGTATAAGGAAGAAATCCGCGAGCTGTCCAGAGGCTATGGCCTGCCCACTTGGGATAAGCCTTCTTTTGCCTGCTTATCCTCGAGAATCGCTTATGGGGAACGGATTACGAAGGAGAAGCTGAGCAAGGTCGAAAAAGCGGAGGCCTATTTGAAATCGCTCGGCATCCGCCAGGTACGGGTACGCACGCACCAGGACACGGCGCGGATCGAAGTGGAACCGAAGGACATGCAGACCGTTCTGGAGCAGCACTCTCAAATTTCCGGGAGGCTGCAGGAGTATGGCTACAAGTACGTAACGCTTGACCTGGTGGGCTATCAGAGCGGCAGCATGAACAAGGTGTTGGCATAACGAAAGCTCTGGAAGGAGATGAGAACTTTGTTGGACGACGTTCTGGAGCAAGTACGCAGCGGAGCCCTGAGCGTGGCGGAAGCCAAAGCGCGGCTCGCGGCATTTGAGGATCTCGGCTTTGCCAAGGTTGACCACCAGCGCAGTAAACGGCAGGGTTTCCCTGAGATCGTCTATGGGGAAGGCAAAACGGCGGATCATATCATTTCGATTGCCTGCGCTCTGCAAGCCCGTGGGAGCAGCGTCCTGGTTACGCGTGTGGACAAGGAAAAAGCCGAGACGGTGCTGCGGGCGTGTCCGGATTACATGTATCACGAGACGGCAAGGGTTTTGTACTGGAAAAAGGAACAGTTGCCCGCTGACGATTCGCAAGGCTATGTCGCCGTGATTGCGGCGGGAACCTCGGATTTGCGCGTGGCGGAGGAGGCGGCCGTGACGGCCGAAGTGCTCGGGAGCAGGGTCCACCGGATCTATGATGTAGGTGTTGCGGGGATCCACCGCTTGCTCAGCCATTTGGAGGAAATCCAGCAGGCGACGGTTTCTGTCGTGGTGGCCGGGATGGAAGGGGCGCTCCCCAGCGTCGTGGGCGGCCTGGTCTCCCACCCGGTCATCGCAGTACCGACCAGCGTCGGGTATGGGGCTCATTTTCAAGGCTTGTCGGCGCTGCTTACGATGCTGAATTCGTGCGCCTCAGGCATCAGTGTGGTGAATATCGACAACGGATTCGGCGGAGGTTATAACGCCGCGCTGATTCATCAGCTTGTACATAGAGGGGGGCAACGGATTGAAAACGCTATACCTTGACTGCTTTTCCGGCATCAGCGGAGATATGTTCATCGGTGCGCTGCTGGATGCCGGCGGCGATGCGCAGCAGATGCAGACGGAGCTGCAGAAGTTGAACATCGAAGAAGAATATACGCTGCAGTGGAGCAAGGTGAATAAGAACGGGATCACCGCGACCAAGTTTGACGTGCATCTGCAAGAAGCGCATGAGAAAGATCACGATGATCATCATCATGTGCATGAACATTCCCAAACGGATCTTGAGGCTCTGGAAGGGTCAGGCGAAGCTCACCAAGATCATGATGGAGCGCATCTCCACAGCCATAGCCACAAGCATGATCACGACCACAGTCATGAACATCATCATGGACATGACCACAGCCACGATCATGTACACGATAACCATCACGAGCACGCGCACGAACATCATGCCCATGATCACCATCATCATGCCCACCATCCTCACGACCATGCACATCACCATCATAGCCATGATCATTCGCATAGTCACAGCCATCATCACCATCATCATCAACGGGCATACAAGGATATCGTCCAAATGATTGAAGCGGCCGGCTTTGAAGAGTCGGTACGCGACACGGCGCTCCGTATTTTCAAGATCATTGGGGAGGCTGAGGGAAAGATACACGGCGTTCCGTTAGACGACGTTCATTTTCACGAAGTAGGCGCAGTAGACTCCATCGTCGATATTGTCGGCGCCTCGATTTTGATTCATCAAATGGGTATCGAAGCGATCCATTCCTCGCCAGTGCCAGTCGGTATGGGCAAAATCCGGATCGACCACGGCATTTACCCGGTGCCGGCGCCTGCGACGCTGGAGATTCTGAAGGGCGTACCGCTGGAAGCTTCGGATGTCCGCTTTGAGCTGACGACACCGACGGGTGCGGCGATCGTATCGGTGCTGGCGCAGCAGTACGGGCCCATTCCGTCTATCAAGGTGACCGCCGTCGGTTACGGAGCAGGGACCAAAACGTTTGCCGACCGGCCGAACGTGCTGCGTGTCATCGTGGGTGAATAACGCTCTTGATCAGAAAGGAGTCTGTCTTATGAAATCCGAGCTGCCCCCAAATCATGAACATGTAGATCATGACATGGTGAAGATGGAAGTCAACTACGACGACATTTCGGGTGAATGGCTGGGCTACGTGATGGACCTTCTGCTCGAAAACGGCGCAAACGACGTGTTCTATACGCCCATTTATATGAAGAAAAACCGGCCGGGAACGATGCTCCAGCTGCTATGCGCCAAAGAAAAGATCGACCGGATGAAAGAAATCATTTTTCGCGAGACAACCACGCTTGGCATCCGGTATTATCCGCTCACGGTGCACCGTCTGGAACGAACATTTACTCAGGTCCCAACAGAATGGGGAGCCGTTACCGTAAAATTGGGTATTCATAACGGGGAGACCGTTCAATGCGCTCCGGAGTTTGAGGATTGCAAACGAATAGCCAAAGAGAACAGGATCCCGATCAAGTCTGTTTACGAGCAAGTATGGAAATCCGTCGGGTTCCTGCCTACCAATTCGTGATGTTTCAGAATTACCTTTTAATGGAAAAATCCCCATACGTTCTCTAGTATTTCCGCATAGCTTAGTAGAGAACTGGACATGAAAGCTTCCCGAAAGGGAAGTTTTCGTTTGTCTGACTAAGAAAGGAGAATGAATGATGGGGAGAAAAACGATTCAGGAAATACAATCCGGGTACAAAACAGGCTCTTGGACGACGCTGGACATTACGAAGTATTATTTGAAACGGATTAAAAAGAAAGATCCTGCACTCAATTCATATATTACGGTTGCCAAGGATCGGGCCACGGGAGAAGCTAAGCGGCTCGAAGCCAAATCCTCATCGGGAGAGCAGACCGGTCTCCTGTACGGAATTCCACTTTCCTATAAGGATAATATCGATACGAAAGGCATCCGCACCACTTACGGCTCCTCGATTGACGCCAATCACATACCAGACAAGAATGCTGACATCGTCCAGCGGCTGCTGCTGCAGGATTCGATCCTGCTGGGAAAAAACAATCTGCATGAATATGCCCTGGGTGTCACCTCAAATAACCCGCATTATGGACCTGTGCACAATCCATGGAATCATGAGTACACGCCGGGAGGCTCCAGTGGCGGATCGGCTGCGGCGGTAGCCGCTGATTTGACTGCAGCTTCCATCGGGACCGATACGGGCGGCTCCGTTCGGATCCCAGCGGCATCCTGTGGCGTTGTCGGGTTAAAACCTACGTATAACAAAGTACCCACTGAGGGCGTATTTTACGTTTCTTGGACTCTGGATCATGTCGGGCCGATCACGGCCAATATGACCGACTTGGCAGTCCTGTTCGGTGCCATGACGAAGCAGTCCTACCTGCCATATCTGACTCAAGACATCCGGGGGCTTCGTGTCGGCGTGCCGACCAGCTACTTTAACGAACACATCGACCCGGAAACCTATGCATTGTATCTTCAATCACTGGAGGCGCTTGAGTCGCTCGGTGCCATTCTCATTGATACGGACGTCTCCTTTGTGGAAGGGAACAGCGAGGTTTCGTTGACCATCGCCGCTTCGGAGGCCGGTTATGTCCACAAAAGCCGGATGGAATGCTGCTTATCGCAATACGGAGCGGATGCCAGAGCCTTTTTGGAATCGTCCCGGGATATCACCTCGCTGCAATATATCGAAGCGCTTAAGACAAAAGAAATGTATATGAACATGTTCGATAAATTGTTCCGCGAACGCATTGATGTGCTGGCCACACCGACGATCCCGATCCCTGCGCGGAAAATCGGCGTGGACGAAGTCCATTTTGGCACTTATACGGAAAGCGTGTTTGACGCAATGACCCGTTATACGGGCCTGTTCAACATGGTGGAGGTTCCGGCTCTGTCCATTCCTTGCGGGCTGACAAGCGAAGGGCTTCCCGTCGGACTGCAGCTTGTGGCCCGAAAGGAGCGGGAAGATTTGCTGATTCGCGCCGGATACGCTTATGAGCAGGACCAGCTGAAGGAATTCTACCGTCTCCGGGATCAAATCTGCGCAGGATACTAATCAAGTGCTTTGAAAGGAACACTGTCTGCACTGCCGTGCAGCGGTGTTCCTTTCTTAAGAGATCAGAAAGTATAAGATTCGGAGCCTCCGCTTCCGGATCTCGCAAGAAAAACTTCAGCTAAACGCGGTCTTTCTTCTTAGAAGGTACGTCGATAGACGTTTTTCTTTTTTTCTGTTCATCCGTAATTCCGGAAATATTAGAAATCTCTCGTTTACCGAATTTTTCAAGCTGTTCTGACCATAATAAAAATATATATTGATGTACCTTCTAAGAAGCCAGACCACGTTTAGCGGAAATTTTTATTGCGATATAAGGGAGTCGATTCAACGAAGCCAAGACTGTTCTTATATCTAACTAAAAACATGATCGAAGTAACTCCTAAGAAGCCAGACCGCGTTTAGAGGAGGTTTTTAGTGCGATATAAGGGAGTCGAGTCTCAGAAGCCTACACATTCTTATATCTAACTAAAACTGTATCGATGAAATTTCAAAGAAGCCAGACCGCGTTTAGAGGAATTTTTATTGCGATACTAAAAAAAGTATATTTTGCCACCAGTATGGACTTTTGCCGGTTGGGGGTGTGGACATGCAAACCAATGAAGATGTGATCTTCTCAGCTCGCTTACAAGAAAATATCTCTCTTCTGAAAGAGCGGTATGCGGATTGCTTTGATGTCGTGTTCCACGATTTCAGCTGCGGCCAAACTCCTGCGGTCATCGTCTACTTTATGGGTTTGACCGACAGCGACATGATTAACCGTTACATTCTCGAACCCACTCTGAAACAGTTGTCAGAAGATGGGGGCATCACCTTAGGGGATTTTTGCAAGTGCTTGCCGGTGTCCTCCTATACCATGATCCAAACGATGGATCAGGCGGTGATGGAGATTGGTGACGGCAATGTCGTCCTGCTAATGGATGGGGAAGAAAGGGCTATCTCTCTGTACCTGGCAAAATGGGAGCAGCGCTCGATCACGGAACCCGAGGCGGAATCCGTCGTCAGAGGCCCGCGTGAAGGGTTTATCGAGACGCTGATGGTCAATGTGTCCATGATCCGCCGCAAGCTGAAGTCGCCCGATTTGAAGATGAAGTCGATCCGGATCGGACGTTTTTCCCAGACCGAAGTTGTCGTCGCTTTCGTCAGTGGTATCATAGAATCCTCGCTGGTCACTGAAATCGAAAGCCGTCTTTCCCGCATCAACATCGACGGGATCTTGGAAAGCGGGATGATTGAAGAGCTCATCGAGGATAATCCATATTCGCCTTTTCCGCAATTACAGTCGACAGAACGGCCGGACGTAGTGGCAGCCAATCTGCTTGAGGGCAGAGCGGCCATACTCGTAGAAGGAACTCCCATTGCCTTGATTGCTCCAGCAACGATTTTTACCTTTCTGCAATCGCCGGAAGATCATTACCAGCGTTATTACATCGGCACAGCCATCCGCTGGCTGCGTTATTTTTTCGCGTTTATTGCTCTCATCGGGCCTTCATTCTATGTCGCTATCGTTACCTATCATCAGGAAATGATTCCAACGACGCTGCTGCTTAATATGACCAAATCGAGGGAGCAAATACCTTTCCCGGCTCTGGTTGAAGCGCTGCTGATGGAAATTACGTTCGAAGCTTTAAGGGAAGCCGGTGTTCGACTTCCCAAACAGATTGGTGCTGCAGTCAGTATCGTCGGAGCGCTGGTCATCGGTCAGGCGGCCATAGCGGCCGGCCTCGTCTCTTCGCCGATGGTCATGGTCGTAGCGATCACTGGGATCGCCTCGTTTCTGATCCCCCATTTTGCCTTTGGCATAACGGTCCGGCTGCTTCGTTTTCCGATGATGCTGCTGGCAGGCTTTCTGGGCTTTTTCGGACTGATGATGGGGATCACCTTAATTTTGACCCATCTGTTCGCGCTTCGTTCTTTTGGCGTTCCTTATGTTACGTTGTCAACAGCCACCAATCTCAGCCAGTTGAAGGACATCCTGGTCCGCGTCCCAACTTGGAAAATGAATACACGACCAAGAATCGGCGTTTGGAACAGATATCGCCAAGGTGCTAACCAGCGTCCGGGACCCGGAAGGGGAGGCCGAAGAAAATGAAAAGCGCAAGACTTGTCGCTGCGTTTTTCCTGTTTACGATCATCCCGCTCGTTACAGGGTGCTGGGACCGCACCGAGGTGAACGATCTGGCTTTAATTATGGGAGCTGGGATGGATGCTGCGCCAAACGGGAAAGTAGAGCTGTCCGTTCAAGTCTACACGCCCAACCAGTCCAGCACGAGCAGCGACGGCGAGATGACGAGCAGTGGAAACCAAGGAGACATGGTTATCGTGAAAAGCGCAGTCGGGACGGATTTGGCGGATGCGGCCCAGCGGCTGCAGGAGGAAATGCCCCGCAAAGTCTTTTGGGGCCACAGCGAAGTATTTATCGTGGGGGAGGAGCTCGCCAAGAGGGGGATCATGGATCAGGTCGATTTTCTCTTTCGCCATCCCCAGCCGAGGGAGCATGCTTATTTTTTTGTCAGCAAAGGAAGGGCTAAGAGCATTTTGAGCATAAACACGCGAATGGAGCGGGACAGCGCGGAAACCCTTCGCGAATTGACAATTCTAGCCGGAGGCATGGGAGTTACGCTTAAAGATTTGGGAGGTATGCTGGCAGGTCGGTCGAAGGCAATTATCGTTCCTCTCATCGGGAAAAAGGAGGAATCCGGACAAAGCAATGCTTACCCGTACATTAACGGGGCGGCGGTTTTAATGAAGGGGAAAATGGCGGGTCAATATCAAGGAGAAGTCAAACGATACGTTCAGATCATCCGCAACGAGCTGGAATCAACGACGGTAACATTTCCTGTACAGGAGAGTAAGGGCGATGATGGGGGCGTCATGTCCGTCCGGCTGATCAAATGCCATACGAAGCTGATTCCGTTGATTCGCAGAAATCAATGGAGTGTTATGATCCGGATTGAAGGTGAAGCAAGTGTGCTTCAGAATGAAACCCATGTCAATGTGATGCTGCCCCAAGAAATGCCCCGATTGGAACAGCAGCTGAACAAGGAAATCGAGTCCAAGGTGAAAGAGACGTTTCGGCAGATCCAGGATGAGACTGGCGCCGATGTTTTCGGAACGGCCGATGCGTTTTGGCATAAGTATCCTACACGTTGGACCAAGGAACAGGCCCGATGGGATGAAATATTCCCGGAAATCAGCGTTTACGCCCATTCCGGTGTACATATTATTTCTCCTGGTTTTTCCGGTAAAACCTTTAAATGAGGGATAAGCGATGATTGTTCTCAAACTGCTCGGCATTACGCTGCTCTTTGTGGCCGTGTTTATATATGATTTTTCGAGTGTGGACCCCAAGAAGAAAAAGGAACGGGCAGCCATTGCCGTCATTACCTTCGCCGGGTGGGTAGTAGCGGTCATGCTGTTATTTGCTCCCGGCTTGCCCGGTCCGACCGAATGGATCAATCAAGTGACCAAACCGATCTGGGTTATCTTTTATCCCGAAGGCTAGGAGGGGGACGGCGGAATGGATAAGGAGAAAGTTTCGAATCTTCAACTGTGTTTGATGATGTACCTGATGATCGGCGGGACCTCCATACTCGTCGTGCCTTCTTTTACCGCGATGTATGCCAAGCAGGATATGTGGATTTCGCCGGTCATTGGCTCTGTCTTCGGTTTCTTCAGCGTGACTGTCGCTTGGCTGCTGTATCGGAGAAATCCGGGGCTTACGATGATCGAGCAGACGCAGCGCCTTTTTGGGAAGTGGGCCGGAAGCATTCTGGGCATCGTTTGTCCTCTTATTCCAAATCGACGCGATCGGCTTGATTACCCGGGAATATGCCGAATTCATCGTACAGGCGTTTCTGCCCAAAACTCCGCTGGTCATGATTATCGGGTGTATTGTATTGACATGTTCATTTGCCGTCCGGTCCGGCGTGGAAGTGATTGGACGATTCGCGCAAATTTTCGGTCCGATTTTTTTGTGCTTTGTCCTGGCGATTTTTCTGTTTCTTCTACCGGAATATCGCTTTTCCAACATGCTCCCCATTCTGGGGACCGGTATCAAGCCTTCGCTCAAAGGTTCTTTAGAGCCTTCGGTTTGGTTTATGGAATTCATCTTTATTTCAACGGTCTACCCGTCCGTCCGAAAAGGAGACAACGGCCTCAAGGGTGGGCTGTTCGCCGTATTTCTAATGATGATCACGATGGTCATCACGAATTTTACTTGTTTGTTTTTGTTTGGGGAATCGACGGCCAATCTCACCTTCCCGTTCCTGTCTGCTTCGCGCTTTGTGAATATCGCTGATTTCTTTTCGCATGTGGAAGCGATCGTGATGGCGCTGTGGATCCTCGGGGGCTTTGCGCAAATTTCGATGTGGTACTACACGCTTGCTCTGGGAACTGCCCAATGGTTAAAGATAACGGATTTCCGTCCACTGGTATTTCCGGTTGGGCTGCTGATCGGTGTGTTCAGTATCTGGGTGGCCAAAAATTTTCAGCAAATGCTTCATTATTTTCCCACTGGGGGAACGGGCAGTTCCATCATCGCTTTGCTGCTGCTGCCGATCCTTTTACTCTTGGTCAGCCTTATTCGCCGAAGCGGAGCTCGAAAGTAAATTTTTTTACAGCTCTTCGTAAAAAGATGTCGATACGGGAATATCTCTCTCGTCGTCTTATATAGGCAGCGTTATAATGCTGTATATGACGATGAGGAGATGAAGTTATGAAATATTTGTGTTTGGGTTACCTGGAGCCGGATCTGATGGATGCCAGACCCCAGGAGGAAATCGACGGAGTGATGCAGGAGTGCAAGCCCCATCTTGAACAGTTGTATCAAAGCGGGAAGGTGCTTCTCGACGCCGGCCTGGACAATGCCGCGACGACCCTGCAGCGCAAGAATGGAAAGCTGAGAATGATGGATGGTCCATTTACCGAGTCAAAGGAGCTGATTGGCAGCGCGTTTCTGATCGAAGCTGAGGATCTTGAAGATGCGGTCCGTGTGGCATCTCTTCATCCGGCCGTTCAGGTGAGCGCGGGCGAATCGTTTGGCTGGCGCATCGAAATTCGCCCGGTTCATCATTTTGAATTGTTCAGTCCAGAGGGATAACTTTCGATTTCATTTATTTGTTTAACTTCACTCTTACAAAAACGGCGCCCGCGACCGAAACCGCCGCCAAAACCGCTGCAAACAGCGAGGCACCCAGGGAGATGCTGGTCATATCGATCACAAATCCTGTTCCGATCGGCAGCAGTGCGGCAGGTACATAACCTCCGATATTCAGTACCGCGTTGGCTTCGGCGCGGCGGTGTGCCGGAACATGCAGGCTGATCAGCGTCAGGCCTCCGAGCTGCCCTAATCCCTGTCCTGCACCGGCAAATACAGCGGCTATAACCAGCAACACGGATGCCGAATCAATGACAGCAGCAACCAGGCATATCATGGACAAAAGGGTTGCCGCACTTCCAAGGAGAAACAGGCTGCGAACCGGCAGCCTTTTGACAGCGAATTGTATTCCCGTCGCCGCCAAGAACATGATACAGGCCGTTCCACCAGCCACCAAGGGACTGGTCACATGAAGCAGTTTGGACAGCAGCGACGGACCCAGCGACAGCACAAAGGAAGTCGAGGTAATGCCTGGAGCAAACGCGGATATTCCTAAAGCTAAATGCAGGCGATTTTGCTCAGGAACTGTTGGGAAGCGCAGTTTCCATTCATCGCGTGCAGGATGCTGCCGGGAGGGGAGGCGGGCTGCCACCATGAAGGCTGCTGCCAAAATGATCAATTGAGTGGTAAACACCGTGACAACATGATGCTCAAGAAATTGGGCCATCATTCCGGCCAGCAAAGGTCCTAGCCCGGCTCCAAGGACCATGGCCACGGAGGCGGCAAGGGATGCCAGCTGTTTTTTACTGTGTCCGCCAGCGTCCACTACAGCAGCCATGCCTGCGGAGACGATGACGCCGACGGCTATGCCTGTCAGCAACCGCGCCGCCAGCAGCATGCCGACCGAATCGGCCGAAGCAAACAGCACACAAGCCGCCACCGCTGCTAATAGACCCGGATACAGTACGGCCTTGCGTCCGAAGCGGTCCGATAATTGGCCGGCTGCGAGCAGCGTGCCGAGCAGGCCCAGAATATAAGCGGCAAAAATAACCGTCAACGTTCCATTCGAAAATCCCATCGCCGTCTGCCACTGCACATACAACGGTGTTGCTGAATTGGACAGCATAAATACGGCTGTTACGATCCAGGCGGTAGTCCAGATGCGGCGTGTTGATACGCGGGAATCCTCCGATGCATGAGGAATTTCCGCGTTTTTTGCATGATCGATCAAGGTAATCTCCTCCTATTTAACCAACTCTTTGAATGTGTGTAGTGATCCGTGTTGTCATGCATTTAGAATACGTTATAATAGTTCATAACTGAAATACAAATTTGTAATAGAGGAGATAACCATAAGGTTATGCTATTGAGCGATGAATCTAAATTTGAACCATCTGAATGTCTTTGTGGCAGCCGCCGAGAAAATGAACATTACCGAAGCGGCGAAAGCGTTGTTTATATCCCAACCGGCTGTGAGCAAAACGATTAAACAGCTGGAAGATGCGCTGCAAGTGAGGCTGTTTGTCAGGGATAAGCAGAAGGGGATCATTCTGACCGATGTCGGCAGGGAGATTCTGATATTGGCCAGGCAGATGCAGTCCATTGAAAATCGTATTTTCCAGGCAGCCAACCGGGAAAACCAACTGTTAACCGGAAAAGTCAAAATCGGCTCGTTTCCAGCGGCGTCGACCCTGTTGCTCCCGGAGGCCATCTCCAGGTTCCGGGCCAAGTACCCACAAGTTCAAATCGAGCTGAGTGAGGGGGTATCCGACCAGATCAAGGAATGGGTTACCGACCGTACCGTGGAAATCGGGCTCGTCGCTTCTCCGTTTGCGGGATTTGAGCATCATAGCCTGGTTCAGGATCACATGGTGGCCGTCATTCCGGACGATCATGAGCTGTACAATACAGAGATTGTGGATCTCGGAAAATATAAGCAAGACATGATTTATTGTAAAGGCGGGCATGAGGCGGCGTTGAACAGTGCAATACAACAGCACCATTTTAATCTCGAAAGCAGCTTGACCGTCCAAACCGCCGAAACCTTGATCCAGATGGTCCGCAGACAACTCGGGATCGGTCTTGTTTTCGATTTTACGCTGTCTTCCGTGTCCCATGAACTTATCGTAAAGCCCATTACGCCGGTCATCACCAGAGAGATCGGGATCATCGCGCTCTCATTTGCGGAGATTCCACCAGCATCCATGGAGTTTGTTCGAATGATGAAAGAACCTTAAAAAGCCGCTTCCGGCATCTCCGGGGCGGCTTGTTTGTTGATCTATATTCAATGCATACTAAACTGGACGATAACTCCTTAGCGGCTGCTCTGACGATTCTCAACAGACTTCATGCGGTTTTGTTCGTCGGGCGCGCGGTCATGGCCGAATTCCTGGCCGGCTTCCATTTCAGTGTGTCCCGACTGGCTGCGGGCAAATTCAGTGAATTCCGCCTTTTGCTCATCTTGCTCATGCTTTTGTTTCAGTATCTTTTTCGGATCTTGGGTTGTCATGGGGAGAGCCTCCTTGAATTCAAATTCACTTTCTTATTATTACCCGCCTCGATGTTTGCCAAACTTACGCGTCATGTATGTATAACGGTGTGGCGCAGGAATTGTTATATGAAAAAAATAAGCGAAACAAAGGTTTTAAATATTTTGCATATGGAGTAGGGCGTGTTAGCATGTCGTTGAGTAGGAAAAAGGGGATTTGATCTATGATTCGTCTCTTTTTGTGTATCGTTTGCATACTTTGGCTCAGCTCATGCGACATCATGCCGGGCTCTTCAAGAGAACAAGCGAAGGAACAATTGTCATCAACGGGGGTGGAAACGGTGACTCAGCAATTCATACAAGCGGCGGAAGCAGGTGATCTTGAGGCGGTACAGAACCTGCTTCAGGACGGAATCGATATTGACGCACAGGATGAGCGCGGCAGAACGGCCGTCATGGCTGCGACCTATCAACACCAGACAGAGATGGTCCGGCTGTTGATCAGCAAAGGGGCGGACATCAACATCAGGGATCATCTGCTCAACAATGTATTTCTGTATGCCGGAGCTGAGGGAATGCTGGATATCGTCCAACTGGCGATCGAAGCTGATGCAGACACCAAACTGACCAACCGCTATGGCGGGACGGCGCTGATCCCCGCATCCGAACGGGGCCATGTCGAAGTGGTCCGGGAGCTGTTGACCCACACCGATATCGATGTCAATCATATCAACCGCCTGCACTGGACTGCTTTGCTGGAAGCGGTCATTTTGGGGAACGGCGGGGAGAAGCATCAGCAAATCGTCCGGCTGCTGATCGACCATGGCGCGGATAGGGAGATCGCGGATGCGGAAGGCATCACTCCGCTGCAGCATGCCCAAAGCAAAGGTTATCGCGAAATCGCCGCAATACTGGAACGAGCAGGTTCGTAACGATCAGCATATCCGCAAAAATAAAGCATGTGATAATTCATGCGCTAAAGAGCGAACGGTCAGGACCGTTCGCTTTTTCTGTACCTATCAAAGACGGAGGTGAGCAAGTGTCCATCCGCATCAAGCTTTTATTATCCTATACCGGCATGCTGCTCATCAGCCTGTTGGTCTTTGTCATGACGGCGAGCCTGTTTACGATCGCGGCGACGGGCGACGTACACAGCCTGCGCGATTTTTACAAAGTCCACTATCAGCTCAATCCGCTGACGGAACAAGAAGAATCCATTTTTTTGGAATTGAAGTATCTTGCCAAAAATGAGCCGGATCGATTGCAGGATCAGCAGCTGCTGAAGGATTTCGATTTCAAGCTCAAAACGGTCAGAGCCGGGCTGTATGTACGCCGTGAGAGCGGACGCATCTACCAGTCGTATACGTTCAACCAGCCTGAGCTGGAACGGCATCTGCCGCCTTATGACCTGAACAACAACCAAATTCGCAGTACGTTTAATATCGGTGAGCGTTTTTATGCGTACGCCAAATACGACTTCCAGTACTCGGACGGCCAGAAAGGCAGTGTGTTCGTCATCCGCGAGCGGAGTCCGTTTGGCGAAGTCACGAGAAAGCTACTCCCGGCATTCGTCATTAGCTTGGCAGGCATCATCGTGATATTCAATGCGCTGCTTTTCCGCTGGATTACGCGCAGCGTTGTTAAGCCGTTGGACCGGCTACGTCACTCGGCAGAGCACATTCAGAGGGGCAATCTGCAGTTTTCGCTTGAACCGAGCACAAAGGACGAAATCGGACAGCTGAATGCAGCCTTTGAGAATATGCGGAAAAGGCTTCAGGAGTCGGTTCAGCTGCGGCTAGAGGATGAGGCGAACCGGAAGGAGCTCATCTCGAACATTTCCCATGACCTGCGGACACCGATCACCAATATTAAAGGCTATATTGAAGGCATTCGTGATGGAGTGGCGGATACACCCGAGAAAATGAACAAGTATGTCAACATCATTTATTCCAAAGCCGTTGACCTGGACAAGCTTGTGGATGAGCTGTTCCTGTACTCCAAGCTGGATCTGAAACAGGTGCCGTTCACGCTTGTGGCGGTTGATATCGTCGACTTTCTGGACGACTGCATCGAGGAGCAGCGATACGTTCTGGAAGAGAAGGGAGTGGTCATCGGATGGGCTCATCGGCCAATTCCGCCGGTCAACGTATTTGCCGACCTCGAAAAAATAAAGCGTACCGTTCTTAATATAATCGGGAACGCTCAGAACTACATGGATAAAGAACATAAGAACATTCATATTTCCGTTCATCCCGTACGGGAATGGGTAACCGTCGAAATCAGCGATAACGGGACGGGGATTACGCAAGAAGCACTGCCGCATATTTTCGAACGATTCTACCGCGCCGAAGCTTCGCGGAATTCTTCAACCGGAGGCAGTGGTCTGGGACTGGCCATAGCCAGCCAAATCATTGAGGGGCACGGGGGCAGGATCTGGGTGGAAAGCGAGGTAGGTGTTGGTACACGCGTGTTCTTCACGCTGCGGCGTACCACATACGAAGGAGGGGAAGGCAGACATGGCCGGCAGCATTCTGATTATTGAAGACGAGACGACTATCGCGCAGTTGGAACGGGATTATTTTGAATTGAACGGATTTCATGTGGATTTGTGCCATCATGGAGACGAAGGGCTGCAGCTTGCTCTTGAAACAGATTACCATCTTATCATTGTCGACCTGCAGCTGCCGGGATTGAACGGTTTTGAATTATGCAGCAGGATCAGGCAGGCGAAGGAAGTTCCGATCCTGATCGTCTCCGCCAAAAATGAAGAAATCGATAAGATACGCGCATTTAACCTGGGGGCCGACGATTATATTACGAAGCCGTTCAGCCCGAGCGAACTGGTAGCCAGGGCAAAGGCGCATTTGACCCGGTATGAACGGCTCATGAGCAGGCATGAAGCGGTCCACAAAACCGAAATCCATATCCGCGGCCTGGTCATTGACCAGGCGGCACGCCGGGTGTACGTCCGCAATAAGGAGGTTATATTTACTTCCCGTGAATTCAGCCTGCTCGAATTTTTGGCCAGTCATCCGAACCGGGTATTCAGCAAAAGCGAGCTGTTTGAACGGATTTGGGGCATGGACTCGAACGGGGATATCGCGACCGTCACCGTACACGTTCGGAGACTGCGGGAGAAGATGGAGGTCGATCCGTCCAACCCGCAGTATATCGAAACGGTATGGGGAGCGGGATACCGGTTCACCGTCTAACCGATTTAATAAATTGTTAATATAAAGTTTCGATTTTGTTTATGCCGGGTTTCTTGGCCGTTTATCCGTCTCGTTTACGATAGGGACATGACAAACACCAATCCATCTATGGGATTGAAGGAGGAAACATCGATGAATAAACATGCTCACAAACTGGCCGGCTTGATGCTGGCCGCAGCTTTGGGAACAGCCGCCTTGCCTATCGGTGCAGTGCATGCCGCAGACGATTCAAGGGCGCTGGGAGAAAGAGATATCAGCCAAGCAGTCCGTCAGTTATCGCAGCTTCATATTATGCAGGGGTACGAGGACGGTTCACTCGCCGTAGAACAGCCAGTCACACGTGCGGAGCTGGCCAAATTGCTTGCCCTGACGTTTAGTCTGCAAGGTGCGGATCAGGCACAGCAGGGATTCACGGATGTCAATCCGCAGGCGTGGTATTCGAAATATGCCGCTGAAGCGGCAGCACAAGGGATCATGCTGGCAAATGATGGCCGTTTTGAGCCCCGCGGAACCGTAACGAAAACGGAACTTGTACAGATTGTAACCAAAGCACTGAAGCGGGATGCGAAATCCGTGGAATTCTGGGCTGAAAGCCTTGACCCAGGCAGCGGTCCGGTCACTCGCGGAGAAACTGCGTATTTACTGAATATGGCGCAGCGGGCGATCCCGTCGGACAAAGCCAAAATCACCAGCATCCGTTCCTTGAATGCGATTACGCTGATCGTGACGTTTGATGCGCCTTTAACAGCGGACAACGAGGCATTTACGAAAGCGAAAGAAGACTTTGCTTTCACCGGCGGTCTTACGTTAACCAATCTTCCGCGGCTGAAAACGGGTTCCATCGCTACTTATATTGTACCAACCTCCGTTCAGCAGCCGGGTGTCCAATACTCCCTGACCTACAGAGGAGCAAACGCGGGGACTTTTACCGGGAATGCAGACAAGCTGAACATGACCGAGGCCAGACAGGTAACGAATGATACGTTTGAGCTGGAATCCCTGCAGGCGAACGGTGTGGTAGACTACGGATATGTCATTTCCGCGTATAGCACGGGCCGGGGAGCGGATGCCTTCGTCCTGGACGAAAACAACCGCGCCAATGGCAAAACCTATCAGATCATTTCCTCCGGACAAGCCAGGGAGGTAACGATCACGCCGGAGGGCGGACAACCGATGGTAGCTAAATATGTACCATTCACGCAGTCGACCGATGGCAGACAGGAACCGAAATTCCGCCTGCCTGAGGGCAAAACCCTGACTCCGGGCGTCACCTATACCGTGACTTCGGATTGGGCGAAGATTGAACGCCCGTCTTTCGTGGCGCAGAGCATCGCGCCGCTTGACATCGTCGGTGCCGAAGCCGTGAGCGAGACTTCCATTACGGTTACGCTGTCGGAAGACCCGGGAGACGAGCTGTTCTCGGGCCGCAGTGTCGAACTGACGGATGCGGAAGGGCATAAGCTGACCGCAACCTATAAATACTCCAGCGCGCAAAGGGGCCGTGGGTATCTTCGATCTTGCACCAGACAGCAAACTTGTGAAAGGCACGACCTACACCGTCACGCCGGTGGGGGAATGGGCCGGTTCTTCCCGGACTCCATTGACAGCGGATTAAATCTTATACGCCTTTTGCTCGTTTCGGCTGCCGGATGTCCGGCAGCTTTTTACTTTTCTCTAACGCTTAAGTTTAATAGGATCATCGTTATCTGAGGATTATAATGTGCAATGGTTAGTCAGTTGACACATGGCAATCCTGTAACTATAATAGTTACATAATTGATTTGTTACTAATATGGTTACAATTAAGATCATAAGGTGACAATAAGATCATAACGTTACAATGGAGGAATCAGGATGAAATTATTAGTTACCGGAGCCACAGGGAAGCTGGGCAGAAAAGTAGTGGAGAACCTTTTGCAGACTGTCCCTGCCAGTCAATTGGCGGTCAGCGTGCGCAACCTGGACAAGGCTGAAGATCTTCGGGCCCGGGGCGTTGACGTCCGCCATGGTGATTTTGACATGCCTGAAACGTTGGATAAGGCCTTTGCCGGGATTGATCGGCTGCTGATCATTTCCGCGGATGGAGACAACGAAACCAGGATTCGGCAGCATACGAATGCGGTGGAAGCTGCCGCACGAGCCAAAGTTTGTTTCATCGCCTACACGAGCTTGGGAAATGCAGCTGAGAGCAAGCTGTTTCTTGCGCCACCTCATCAAGCAGCAGAGCAAGCGATCGTGAAGACGGGCATTCCGTATTCGTTCCTGCGGAACAACTGGTACCTGGAGAATGAGATTCCGAGCATTCAGGGGGTTCTAGCTGGAGCACCATGGGTGACGTCCGCAGAATCCGGTAAGGTTGGCTGGGCGCTGCAGCAGGAGTATGCCGAAGCGGCTGCAGCTGTTTTAGCGGGGGAAGGTCATGAGAACACCGTGTACGAGCTGTCTGGCAAACCGCTGACACAAGCGGAACTGGTGACAGCCCTGGGCGATGTGTTGGGTAAAGAGGTACCGCTCCAGCAGGTCGATGACGAACAATATGCTGACATCATGAAACAAGCAGGAGTTCCGGAGTTTGCCCTCCCGATCGTTGTAGGCATTCAGCAGGGGATCCGTGAGGGGCAGCTTGAGATCGAAAGCCAGGATTTTGAGAAGCTGCTTGGACGTCCTTTAACGCCTATAGCAAAAGCACTGGATCAGATTGTAAGCGGGCTTAAATAAGTGAGCTTCGATCGTTGGCCTAGATCTTGATATGGCATGAAGAAAGCTGCAGAACCAACAGGTCTTTTATGACCCGGTCTGCAGCTTTTTTACTGGTGTGAAATCTAGTGGCCTCACTCGTGTTCATCTCTCTTAGCTTCCGTCTGTTTCATCGGGAAAGCTTCCTCTTTGGAAACGCGAATCCGGTCTGGCGGAAAGTATTTTCTGAAGTATTTTAATACCCGATGATGGATATCTTTGTCATACCAAGGCGTTAATCCATGCTCCTCGAAAAGAGCTGGCATACCCAATCTGGCTGAACGTTTGCCAAGCATGCCGTCTCCAATCAGTAATGTATCGATCCATACGTAATCTGCAATTCCGCTTAAAGTCTTGGGGAAATCAGGTGTGAACGGCAGAACCGGCGAGATGGAAGCCTGCGTTCGGATTCCTGCTTCGCGAATTTCCTGCAAAGCACTAAGACGGAGGCGAATACCGGGTGCCTGCGGGGCAAAAATCCGCTTCATATCCTCCCGGTCAGTCTCCACTGTCATGGATACCAGCAGTTCGCATTTGTCCTTAAGCTGAGTCAACAAGTCAATGTCCCTTGTGATGAGCGGTCCGCGCGTTTGAATTTGCAGCGAATCCGGTGGATTGCTGATCATTTCCTCGAGAATTCCCCGGGTTATGCCCGCTTTGCGTTCAATAGGCTGATAAGGATCCGTGGCGGATGACATAAAGATATGAACGGGTTTGTTTTTCTTCCGCAGCTTTAATATCTCCTTGCGGTAATTTTTCCGCCGCGTTTGTTTTGACCTCCAGCCAGGTTCCCCAGGGCACGTCTTTAAATTTCTGGATGGGCATTTCCCTTACATAACAGTATTTGCAGGCAAAGGCACAGCCGCTGTATGAATTTAACGAGTGGGTGAACCCCACATCCAAGTATCCTTTTACTTCGGTGAGGATGGTTTTGGCCGTGATTTCCTTCGTTTCGATGTTCATATCCACAGCTCCTTTCCCATATTGTAACCGATGTGGCGGAGGTTTAGGGAAAGAACTCGTTATAGTTAACATAATAAATACTATGTAACCTTTCGCATGTTCATTTAAAATTGGCAGAGCTGCATTTGCAAAATGTTTTACACCTGTCCCATCTTTTCCGGTAAATAAGCCATCATCTGTCTTGTTTATTTCGTATCCTGAGCGTGTCTTCTCATTTGATTCGACGAGACGATAATACTGCCAATAAGGAGAAATAATGATGAGAATGGATATTGATTTCGGGAAGCCCCTTACAGCTGCTTGGGATGCCAACACGACCTGCGGAAGGGCATTTGAAGCGTTTCGAACCGCATTTGAATACGGTGAAACGGCGGATTTTCTCGCGCTTGTGACTGACGATTTCCGTTTTTCCGTACCCTTGCCGTATGACGATTGGAAAGAGCCGCAGTTCGGAAGGCAGCGGTTCATTGAGTTGGTCCAATTTGAAAGGGAAGTGCTGCAAGTTTCGTTAATCCCACTGTTTCAGCTCTTTGATTCTCAGTACGGAGTGGTCGTTTTTCGAGCAGAGGGTCTGCTCAGTAACCAACCTTATCACAACGTACTTACCGTCGTGTTTGAATTTGAAGACGAACGGATCAGGTCCTTCCATGAATTTGTCGGGATGCCGCTGAAAAACTACTGAGAGCTGAATCCCTGATCGGAATGCACGGCGATTATCTCAGTACACCTCGCATGGCCTAAAGACCCGTTAAGAGGATTCCCTACGAGAATCACGGATCGGCTTTACCGATCTTGATGAACCGGGCGATCCAGATAGCGCCTGAAGGCGTGAAAACGAATAAGCTTTAATATGTTTTGAAAAGTCCGGCATGCGCCGGGCTTTTTTTGCATTTATTACAGGTATTCGGTTGCAGCAATTCATGTTGAAGAAGCAGGATATTCGGGGGTGGCCGATGAAATCGTACGACGTATCCATTAAAATCGGTGTCAGCAACGGTATAATGGTTATAGAGTGTTGGAATGTTTTAAGAAAGGATGCGATCTCATGAAGAAAATCATGAACAGACCGGAGACGCTCGTTGCGGAAATGTGCAGCGGTCTCGTATTAGCCCACCCTGAGCTTGAGTTTATCCGTAAATACAACATCATCAAGAAAAAAGTGATCCAGCAGGATAAGGTGACGCTGATCAGCGGCGGCGGCAGCGGCCACGAACCGGCACATGCGGGTTTCATCGGCAAAGGCATGCTGGATGTGGCCGTCTGCGGCGACGTGTTTGCTTCTCCGTCCCAGATTCAGGTGTACCAGGCGATCCGCTCTTCTGCGAGCAAGAGGGGGACGCTGCTGATCATTAAAAACTATAGCGGCGACATCATGAACTTTAAAAATGCTGCCCATCTCGCTGCCGAAGACGGCATCCAGGTCGACTACGTGAAGGTGGATGACGATATCGCCGTTGAAGACAGCTTGTATACCGTCGGCAAAAGAGGCGTTGCAGGAACGGTGCTCGTACATAAAATCGCAGGAGCCGCAGCGGAAGCAGGCTTACCGCTGGAAGAAGTCAAGCAGGCCGCCCAGAATGCGGTCGATAACGTGAAAAGCATCGGGTTTGCGCTCACGTCCTGTACAGTGCCGGCCAAAGGCAGTCCGACGTTTGAGATCGGTGATCAGGAAATGGAATACGGGGTCGGTATCCATGGCGAGCCCGGCATCCGGCGGGAGAAGCTGATCACGGCTGACGAACTGGCTTCCCGAATGGTTGCGGGGCTGCTGGAAAGCTTGCGTATCAGCGACAGTGATCCCGCGGAGGTGGCCGTCCTAGTAAACGGATTCGGCGGCACGCCGCTGCAGGAGCTATACCTGCTGAACCATGCGGTCATACGTGAGCTTGCCGCACGGAACGTCACTGTGTATAAAGTTTTCGTCGGCAACTACATGACAAGCATTGATATGGCCGGCGCGTCGCTGTCGATCATGAAGCTGAATCCCCAGCTGAAGCAGCTGCTCAGCGAGGATTGCGAGACGCCGGCTCTGACCGTCCGCGGAACATTCGAGCCGGTACAGTACGTACCTGATGAAGGGACCGTCCGACACTCGGCATCCTTCGGCGCCGCTACCGATGAAGCGCATGGAGTCATACACAACAATAAGCTTACACTGGAAAACCTGGTTTATCTGGTTGATCGCATGAGCGGCGTCATTATCGAAAACGAAATTCCGTTCTGCGAGCTAGATGCTCATGCCGGTGACGGTGACTTTGGGATGAGCGTGGCCAAAGGGTTTAAGCAGCTCAAATCCGAGTGGGAGGAACTCACCTCCCAGGCGCAAGATATCGGAGGATTTCTTGATGCCTGTTCTCTAATCATTATGGAGCATTGCGGCGGTGCCTCCGGTCCGATCTGGGGTTCGGCCTTCCGGGCGGCAGGCAAATTTGCGGGGAACCGGAGCGAGCTGTCCGTTACGGACATCGCCGGCATGATGAGTGCTGCCGTGAAGGGAATCCAAGATACAGGTGAGCGTTCCTTTGGACGGGGTGCCGTTGTGGGTGACAAAACGCTGATCGATGCGCTTGTCCCCTATGCCGAAGCCTGGGCGAAGGCGGCCAAGCAGGGCACCGATCTGATCGGCGCTGGCCTGTCCGCGGCAGAGGCGGCTGTTGAGGGGGCCAAGCAAACCGAGCACATTGCGGCCCGGATGGGGCGAGCCGGAACGGTTGGCGACCGGAGCATCGGTTACCCGGATGCAGGAGCCTACGCATTGGGCGTGATATTTACCGAACTCGCGCATTCCCTGAAACCATCGGATCAGTGAGATTCTATGAACGCTCAGAGGGGGCATGAAATTTTGAATGATGGCATTAGTAACAAACCCTCCGCCCGGGATCTAATGGAATATCATGCGGAGGCTATGTTTACCCATGACCGCAGCGGACGCCTGCATCTGGTCAATGAACCTTGGCCTGGTTCAGGCCCGGCTCCCCGATTGTTCCTGGGAAGAACCACGGAGGGAGGGAACGTTTGGCGTTTCCGTCACGACGTTCCTGACCAACTGGTGAAGCAGCTGGAGAGTTGGTGTGCCGAAGAAGCTGCGGTCGTTGACTTTCAGGCCCGGCCGAAGCATGAGAAGGACTATTGGAACCTGCTGCAAGGTGAAAGGATGACGATGGGGCCTTGCTATTATATTGAAAATGAAACGAGAGAGCCATCCGTGGATGTACAGCGAATCACGCCGGAAAATGTAAGGCAGCTTGCGCGGGAAGGATTCGAATGGCTCGCTGACGAGATCAACTTTGCGCAGCCCTGCGTTGCGTTGGTACAGGAGGGCAGAGCCGTCTCCGTGTGCCGCAGCGTCCGCATCGGTACGAAGGCGCATGAAGCCGGGCTGGAAACGTTAGAAGCATTCCGAGGCAGGGGATACGCGGCTGCAGCGACGGCGGGATGGGCTGAAGCGGTCCGGGAGCTCGGCTGTATTCCGCTATACAGCACCTCATCGGATAATCTATCTTCCCAGCGCGTAGCGGGGAAAATGGGGCTTTCTTTCTATGGCGTGAATTTTTCGATTTATTAATAAAAGTAATTAGGGCGTTAGTTGATTCGCGGACACAATTGTGGAATTTCCAGTATATTGAGTAACTGAAGAGAGCGTGTTTGGACTTGTTCCAAACACGCTCTTTTACTCTCAAGGGAATTTCCGGCTAGCGGGCTATCAAGCCCAAAGCCGTGTGTATTCGTTACTTGGAGCTTTGCTCCAGCAGCGAACGGAGGTCTGGATCGGTTCCTAACAGCCGAAGAATCATCGTGACGGCTTCAGCCCGGGTCACGGGTTCATTTGGGGCAAAACGGGACTCATCTCTGCCTTCGAGAAGTCCGGCTGCTGCGGCTTGCCCAATGATATCCTTAGCCCAAAATGAATCGGCAATATCCGTAAAATGGCGCGCTTCACCGGCTGCCAGTCCAGATAAATCCGTCAGATTCACCATCATTTGAGCCATTTCGGCCCGGGTCAGGCTGCGCTCGGCTTGGAAAAGCCCGCCTGCATTGCCCTTGACAATTCCATTGGAAGCCAGAATGCCGATGGACTCAGCCGCCCAATGATTATGCATATCTTTGAAGGTAACCACCTCATTCCCTTGCCGAAGCGCGAAAGCTCTGACAAGCAGTTCACTGATTTCTGCCCGGCTAATCGGAAGGTCCGGCTTGAAGCTTCCGTCACCATATCCGTTGACCCATCCAAGCCGGGAAGCCACCGCGATGTCTTTTGCCGCCCAATGCGTGTATGTATCGGCAAATCTCTCCGGATGGTTCATCGCCAAGGCGTGGCGGAACGAAGCAGCAATATCCTCTGCCCGGATAAACTTCCGGAATGAAGATTCCGGCATTACCGATATTGGCGTAGGAGGTGTAGTCGGTGTAGGTGTCGGTACAGGGGCCGGACTTGGTGCAGATGGTGTATCTGCCGGTTGGGAAGGGTTAGAAACGACCGGCTTGGCTGTGACCGTTAGGTTCAGTGATTCGCTCTTGCCCCCGTAGACGGCCGTGATCACAGTCGTGCCCGCACTCTTACCGGTTACCGCGCCGCTTGCAACCTCGGCAACCGCTGGATCAGCGGCGCTCCATACTGCTGACTTCGTAACGTCGATTTCAGTCTGATTCGAATACAGAGCTTTCAACAAGACCGATGAACTCTGACCAACCTCCACATGTAAGCTGCTTGAACTGACGCTTAAGCGTGTCAAGCCCTGAACCGTTAAGCCTTTATCTGCTTGATTGCTTTCGTCGTTGCCGTCGTTTACCACAAAGCGGATGGTTCGGTCTGATGGCTCCGTTTCATTTTCGGAGTTAACGTATGCTACGCTTCTTAAGGCCGACTCCCACTCAGAAACAGTGGCTGTACCATTTTCTGATGTCAGGGTCAACATACCAGAAACGGGATCGAAGCTGCCGCTGATGTTGCCCATCGTCGCTCCATCGTTGGTGAACTTGAGCTCTTCCTTACCGGCATAATACGGGCTGACAATAGACACGCGGCCGGAAGCCAAAGTCTGATCATCGGGATCGGTGACAGATAGTAGGGGATCGACGGGTATGGTCCCGGCGGTATACGAAGACGAACCCGTACTAGTTGTCACAACGGGTGGCTGGTTGAACACCTTTACCGTCTTGGTGGCGGAATTGCTGATTGCGATTCCGTCGCTCACCGTGAACGAAATGGTTCTTATGCTTGTATACGGATCTGTGGATGTATTGGAGTAAGTCACCGCTCGCAGCGCTTGCTGCCACTGGGCAATCGTAGCCGATGCTCCGGATGACGTCAGAGTTAATGTCCCTGTCTCTGTATTATAGCTCCCTGTAATGTTACCCATAGTCGAGCCGTCGTTTATAAAGGCAAGGATATCCTGATTTGAAAAAAAGTTTCCCGAAACCGTGACCGTGGCCGCTGACATCGTCTTGTTATCCAAGTCTGAAAGGGTGAGGCCGGAATCGATGGCAACGGGGATCCCTTTGAAGGAAGAGGTGCCGCTCGTGGTTGTCAAAATCGGCGTCTGGTTGACCGCTGTCACCGTCACCGTTTTGTCTGCGGGATTGCTTGAAACGGTACCATCATTCACCGTAAACGTGATGATGCGATTCGCCGTATTGGGGGTGATGGCCGTATTCGAATATGTCGCTGCTCGCAGGGCTTGCTGCCACTGGGTAATCGTAGCTGATGCTCCGGAAGAGGTCAGAGTCAATGTTCCGTTAATTGAATCGTAGCTTCCGAGGATATTGCCATATTGGGTCGCACTGTTATTCACAAACCCAAGCAGGTCCTCGCCGGATTGCAGCCCGGATGTAATTTGGACGGTAGCATAGGACAAAGTGGAACTGTCAGGATCGATGATGGAAATATTCGAATCCACGGTGACGGGAGTGGCTATTGTATTATTCCCTGCTCTAAAGTTCGTTGTTCCGTCACTGGTGGCAATCTGCGGCTGTGAGCTGGCATTCGTCATCTGGTTGGTATTTGGGGATGAATCATCAGCGACACCTCCTTCGCTGACGATGGCAGCAGGTTGAGGGTCGTCCGCAGCGGATGCGGATTCGGGGAGAACCGAAGAGGTTACCATTTGAAATGCCCAGATCAGGGTCATGATTGCCGCGTACTTCGAGCGGTTGTTCATAAAATTCCTCCTAGTTGCGTCATGAAATAAGTCGTGCTGTTTCTATATAGATTGAACTAAAGATGAGCATCGAGCCTTCTGTTAGCCGCCTGTAAACTTCATTTCGATAGTTCATTCTATTTAGCTATAGAATATATCGGAATTCGCGAAGCCGGAGAGTATAGTTCGTAAAAAATAGGGCGCGCACACTCGCAGCAACTACGGATAACAATATATTAATTCAGATGGACATATGGTAATCTTTTGGTATTAGAGAGCATTCATCCCCATTCAACGAGGTACAATCCATGACAAACGAAGATCTGGAGCGGTTGGCACAAAGGTTTGGCATCAAGGGGGCATCCTTCGATTTTCTCCGGCATAACGAAAATGAAACATACAAGGTAATCGCGGGCGACGGCCGCAAATTTGTATTGCGAATCCATCAGCCCCTCCAAGAGGAAATGACCGGTAAGCAGCACACCTATGAAGGACTGCTGGGTGAACTTCATATGCTGGAGGAGCTGTCCCATAACAGCAGCCTTAGCGTCCAAACCCCGATCCGTGATACGGAAGGGAGCTTGATCACCGTGATAGAGCATAATGGACGTCAGCTGAATTGCTCCCTGCTCTCATGGTTAGAGGGGAGGGACCTCAATAAAACGGATGTCAGCCAACCCGAACTGGTACACAGGCTCGGCAGCCAAATCGGCGAGCTGCACACTTTTTTCCGCGGTTACCGTCATCAAACGTTGGAGAATCGGCCCAGCCAAGGGATGGATTACAATCGTTGGTTGGCGGAAACAGTCCGGAAAGGACTCAGCCTCGGCCTGTTTACAACATCCGATGTCGACATCATTGATGAAACCTTGCGGGAAATTAACAAGCTTTTAGCTGCGTCAGCTGAGACTCCTTCCGGCAGGTTAAGACTCGTTCATGGAGATCTGGGATTAGGCAATGTAATTATTTCACCCGAAGGGATCATGAGCTTTATCGATTTTGGTTTTTTCGGACAAGGCTACGAGCTGCTTGACGTGTCGATGGGGGCCATGATGGTGCCGCCCGAACACAGGGACGTGCTGTTGGATGGGTATTACGAAGCGATCGGGCGCAGTATAAGCCCAGGGGATAGGGTCCTGCTGGACGGGTTTGCGCTCGTGGCGATTATCGGTTATTATGCTTTTCAAATGCCGAATGAAACGGTCCATGATTGGATGCGGGAGAGGATGCCGCGCTTGTGCGCAGAATACTGCAAGCCGTTTCTGCAGGGTGAGTGGATTTTTTCCAAAGTATAAGTCATTAAGCAGAAGCCGGAAGCCCGATCGGGCTTCTCTTTTTGTTGTTTTAGCTTGTTTTTTAAATGCAGATATGGCTGGGAACAATGGGGAATAATCGGAGGAAAACGGTGTTGTATTGTTTTGTTCATATGCCGTTCATCTCCTTCTGGTATATTGATCGTTACGAATGTTGTATAAAGTGGGGGAGTTTCGATGAGACAACTGCTGATTGTGGACGATGACAGCCACATCCGTGAATTGCTGAGGTTTGTCATGACGAGAGAGGGCTATCAAGTCTATGAAGCCGAGAACGGTATGGAAGCAGCCAAAATGATGGACAGGCATGACATTGACCTCGCTGTCGTGGATATCATGATGCCATATATGGACGGGTATGAGCTGTGCGAATATATTCGGGAAAATTACGATATTCCCATCATCATGCTGACGGCAAAAGACCAGCTAACCGACAAGGAAGAGGCTTACTCCCGGGGAACAGATGATTACCTGACCAAGCCGTTTGAACCGGAAGAACTGGTATTTCGCATCAAGGCGCTGTTCCGCCGCTATCAGCGCACCTCAAGCGATACGCTTTATTTGAATCGAATTGTGATCGACCGGAACAATGTGGAGGTTACCGATGGCCAGAGCGTCTTTTTGCTGCCGATGAAAGAGTTTGAGCTGCTCTCGCAGCTTGCCCAATATCCGGGAAGGCTGTTTTCGCGGGATGAGCTGATCCGGCTGGTATGGGGAGCCGATTACGAGGGGGATGACCGAACGGTCGATGTCCATATCAAGCGGCTTCGTCAGCGGTTTGCGGACTATGCAGACGATTTCTCCATTCAAACGGTAAGGGGCATCGGGTACAAATTAGAGGTGCCCAAACGATGAAATCGCTGTACTCGCGTGTGTTTCTTATCACCCTCATTGTGATTGTTGTCAGCAGCACGCTTGGCTTTTTGGCTTCCAATATGTATTACCATGTCAAGCTCAAACCGTTCAACGACGAGAAGCTCGTCGGAATCGCCAGCCAAATGAAGCGGTTCTTGGAGAATGAGCCTTCGGATGTCGATGCCTACCTGCAGAATGCGGCAGCGCTTGGATATCAGATTTATTGGACGGACGGGGACAAGGATGACCGCTATTACGGCCGCAGTTTTCGCAAAATGGATTTGGGCGAAAGCACCATATCAAAGGTTCTGCAGGGAGACATCTATCACGGGGTAGCCCAATTCCCGAACAAGCCTTTTATCTCCGGGTTCTTCGATAACCGGTTAAGCAATACGGTCGGGGTACCCGTCGCGGCAGGCGGCCGTCAATTCGCTTTGTTTATGCATCCTGACGTCATTTTGCAATTTGGGGAGCTGCGGATTTTTTTCGCTTTGGTCGGGATCTTGACGGTCGCTATCAGCGTCGTCTTGTTTTTAATCAGCACACGCTATCTCGTTAAGCCGGTGACCCGGTTGTCAGAGGCAACGAAGCGTATCGCGCAGGGGAATTACAATATCGTGCTGCCGACCAAACGACGGGACGAAATCGGCAGGCTCGCCGAGCATTTTATGGTCATGAGCCGGGAGCTGGAGCGCACGGACGCGGCCAGACAGCAGTTTGTGTCCAACGTCTCGCACGAAATCCAGTCGCCGCTAACGTCGATTCAGGGTTTTGCCAAACTGCTTGGCGGGTCCCGTCTATCTTCAGAGGAATCTGCGCACTATGCATCTATTATCGAACAGGAAAGCCGCCATCTTTCGATGCTCAGCAAGCAGCTGCTCCTGCTTTCATCCCTGGAACAGGGACAGGTTGCCGTTAACCGGAAAACATTTTCCCTGCGGGATCAGGTTCGTCAGGCGGTTCAGATGCTCCAGTGGCGCATCGAGGAGAAAGAGCTTCTGCTGAAAATATCTATACCCGAATCAATTACGTTAACCGGGGACGAAGTGCTCCTCATACAGGTGTGGATGAACCTGATCGGAAACGCTGCCCAGCATATTCCTGCCGGGAGGACCATTACCGTTCATGCCGAACAAACGCATGCCGAAATCAAGGTGGAGATCCGGGATACGGGCGACGGCATAGCCGCAGAGCATTTGCCCTTCTTATTCGACCGTTTCTATCGCGCAGACCGGGCGCATGAACGGGGCTCTGGAAGCACAGGGCTTGGTCTGGCCATTGTCAAAAGGATCGTGCAGCTTCACGAAGGCCACATCGAGGTTGCCAGTTCACCCGAAGGAACCAGCTTTACCGTTACGCTGCCTGCGTTGTAATTTGCCATTCATGCGCCGTTCACATTCGCTTCCTATACTGGACTCATTCCAAAGGAGGGAAGCAGGATGTACTTAGCTTTACGGGAAATCAGATTCGCCAAGGCCCGTTATTCGTTGATTTCAGCCATTATGCTGCTAATCTCGTTTCTCGTACTGTTCGTCACGGGTCTGGCCAAGGGCCTGGCCTATGATAATGCAGCCTCGATCCAAAATATGCCCATCACCCATTTCGTGCTGGAGCAAGGATCCGATCATCGCTTTACCCGATCACAGATCAGTGGGGAGAAGCTCGAACAGACCCGGTCCGTCGTGGGCGAATCGAATGCGGAGCCGCTGGGGGTGCAAATGACGAGCGTCGTTCTTTCCGGTGACATTCAAAAAATCGACGTTGCGCTGTTAGCCGTTAATCCCAAAGGATGGCTGGCACCGGATCTAACGATGGGGGCTGCGGAGAAACAGGAAACAGGTGGTGTCGTCGTGGATGAGAAGCTGGCGGAGCACGGCGTCAGATTAGGATCCATCCTGGTCGATCAAGCTTCGGGAACCAGGTGGACCGTAACCGGTTTTGTCAAAAACGAGTCATTCAGTCATGCTCCGGCCGTGTTCTTGAGCAAGGAGGAGTGGATGGGGCTTCATTCGCCATCGTCTGCGCAATCAGGGTCCGGCAGTGCCGAAGGGCAGGCCGCATATAACGCGGTTGCGGTTAAAGCAACGGAGGTTCAGGTCTCTAAGCTTCAAAGTGCGGTTCCGAACACAGAGATTATTAAGAAGGCGGATGCTGTGTCGGCGATTCCCGGATACAAAGAGGAACAGGGTTCGCTTTTGATGATGATTGCTTTCCTGTTTGTTATCTCGGCGTTCGTGCTGGCTGTCTTCTTTTACGTCATCACGATTCAAAAAACGAGCCAATTCGGTATCCTTAAAGCGATTGGCACGCGCACCGCGTATCTGGTCGGAAGCGTGACGCTTCAAGTACTGCTCTTATCCGTTTTCAGCTTAGCAGTCAGCATTTTTTTGGTGAAAGTGTTGGAGATGGCGCTTCCCGGGACGATGCCGTTTCAGTTAGGGGCAGACATGCTGGCGCTTACCTGCGCTGCGTTTATCGCGATGTCCTTGGCCGGCTCGCTGTTTTCGGTGTGGAAGGTAGCCCGCATCGAAGCATTGGATGCAATAGGGAGGGCAGCAGTATGAACAATCGCTTGGAAATGCACGACATCACACGCACTTTTGCAGACGGTGGATTTCAACGGACGATCCTGGACCGTCTCAACCTGAAGGTGGCGGAAGGGGAACTGGTTGCCGTCATGGGACCGTCGGGCTCCGGTAAGAGCACATTTTTGTCGATCGCTGGGGCGCTGCTGGAGCCGACCGGCGGAGATGTTTTGATAGATGGCAAGTCCATTATCGGCCAGGACAAACAAGCCCTTTCAGAGCTGCGCCTGCGGAAGATGGGTTTTATTTTTCAGAATGCCAATCTGATACCGTATCTCAAGGTGGAGGAGCAGCTGATGCTCGTGGCTAAGCTGGCGGGGAGCAGCAAGGAGGTTTGCGCGGCGAGGGCGGACGAACTGCTTCAGAAGATGGGGCTGACGCATCGGAAAAATGCTTATCCGCATAAGCTTTCCGGGGGTGAACGGCAGCGGGTGGCGATCGCCAGGGCGCTGATGAATGACCCCGCCGTATTGTTCGCCGATGAGCCGACAGCAAGCCTGGACGCTTCGCGCGGGATGGAAGTTGTCGCCATGATTGCGAATCAGGTTAAGGAGCAGCTGAAATGCGCGGTGATGGTTACGCATGACGACAGGGTGATCCCATATTGCGACCGGGTATTTTATCTGGATAAAGGAAAGCTGACGGAGCATCCGGTGTGACATTCGTTAAACAAGGTAAAATATACGGTATGCATCTGGGATCTCCCTGCATAGCGGCGAAGGTCTAAAGTGAACTAACGGCAATCCCCAACACGGTTTGTGAGGGATTGCCGTTATTTGTTCTATGTAAAACGCTTACCGTTACAGTATCCATCTATGATACAATGGAGCATATTGGTATTTATACAATGGTCAATTCAAGTACTTGGGAGAGGGGCTTTGCATATGTCGAAAATTTTAACACGGGCTGAAGTGCCGGTGGAAACCACCTGGAACCTGGATGATATCTTTCCGTCCAAAGAAGCATGGGAACAAGAATTAAATGATATTCAGCGGGATATCGGCACGGTTACGAAATATGAAGGCGAACTAAGTCAGGGCGCTGACACTTTGCTGGCCTGCCTGCAGGCCCAGGAAGAGCTTTCCGGCAGAATGAGCCGGGCAGGAGCGTACGCCTACCTGCATCAGTCCGGCGACAGCATCAATCCGGAGAATCAGACGAACGCTTCGAAAGCGCGCGACCTTGCTTCGCAGGTCAGCTCGGCGTTGTCTTTTATCAAATCCGAAATCATTGCGCTTCCGGACGGTACGATTGATCAGTACATAGCAGATCGGCCCGAACTGCAGGAATTCGAGCGCAGCCTTCGCCTGCTCCTGCAAACGAAACCCCACGGCTTGACGGCGGAAACGGAGAAGGTGCTGGCCTCGCTGGGCGAAGTATTGGATGCCCCTTACCGGATTTATGAACGGAGCAAGCTGGCCGATATGACCTTCAAGCAGGCGGTGAACGGCCAAGGGGAAGAAGTACCGGTCTCGTTTGCCCTGTACGAGAATAAGTACTGCGAATCGCCTGATACGAAACTGCGCCGCAACTCGTTTAAAGCGTTCAGCGACACGCTGCACAAATACCGGAATACGTTTGCCGAGGCATACGGCACCGAAGTCAAGCGACAGGTCATTGAATCCCGTCTGCGCGGTTACGAGTCCGTGACTGATATGCTTTTGCAGCCACAGCAGGTCACCAAGGAGATGTACAATAACGTCCTGGATATTTTGCAGGAGGAGCTGGCCCCGCATATGCGCAGATATGCCGCCCTGAAGAAAAAGGTGCTCCAATTGGATGAGATGACGTTTGCTGACCTGAAAGCGCCGCTCGATCCCGATTACAACCCGGAAATATCCTTTCAGGAAGCCGGTAATCTGATCAAGGAAGCTCTGGCTATCCTCGGACCGGAGTACGGGGAAATCGTATCGGATGCCTTCCGCAACCGCTGGGTGGATTACGCGGACAATGCCGGCAAACGCACGGGGGCTTTCTGTTCGTCGATTCCGGGAGTTCACTCGTACATTCTGATCAGCTGGTCCGACAGCATGCGCGGGGCGTTTACGCTCGCTCACGAAGTAGGGCATGCCGGCCATTTGATGCTCGCAGGGAAATACCAGCGGCTGACGAATGCCCGCCCGTCCCTGTATTTTATCGAGGCACCTTCGACGATGAACGAGCTCTTGCTGGCGGATCATTTGCTTACGCGGTCCAATGAACCTAGAATGCGCCGCTGGGTGATTTCGCAGCTGCTCGGTACGTACTTCCATAACTTTGTGACGCATTTACTGGAAGGCGAGCTCCAGCGTAGAGTTTACGATCTGGCCATGAAGAATGTGCCGATCACTGCGGTAACCTTGTGCGAACTGAAAGGCGATATCCTGTCATCGTTCTGGGGAGCGGACGTGGTCATCGACGAAGAAGCCAAGTTAACCTGGATGCGCCAGCCGCATTATTATATGAGCTTGTATCCTTACACCTATGCAGCCGGCCTCTCTGCATCCACTGCCGTCGCCAAGCTGATCCGGGAGGAAGGACAGCCTGCAGTAGACCGCTGGCTTGAAGTGTTAAAAGCCGGTGGCTCTATGAGCCCACTGGAACTGATGAAGCTGGCCGGCGTGGATATGTCTCAGCCCGATCCGATCCGCAGTGCGGCCGCTTATGTCGGTTCCCTGATCGATGAGCTTGAAAGTTTGTATTGATTTTTTTCATGAAAGAGACGAAAGGTCCGGATTTACCGGACCTTTCTTTTTTTAGATCGATGATTGTTTGACGATCGTACTATTTTTGCTGGATGTGTGGAATAACGGCCATGTGAAGCTAATATTGTACATTTTCAAAAACGGAATACTTTCCTCCGGACTCTTGCACCCGCAAGAGTTTTTGTCGTTCCAGGTAACGTACGTGTGCTGCGGTTTCCCCAAGCGCAAACCGTGCGCTGTCGTTATCAAAAACTTTGGAGAACAGCCTCATGCTAATGTCATATATCGTAAGCCCAGCGCTTCCAGCCTCATGTACAATGCCCAGGACATGATCGAGCCGCTCCTTATGGTGGGCGATCACAGATTCAAAATAGTCCGTCTGCGGCTGAAACACCGCTCCGTGTCCGGGCAGAACGGTGCGAACCATCCGTCTTTGCAGCGCGTTCAATGTCTCGAAATATGACTCAAGCGGATTCCCCTCATCCTCTTCGAACTGATATGTGATGTTGGGCGTGATTTTCTGCAGCAGCAAATCCCCGCCAATCAGCGCCTGCCTCTCCGCATTCCAAAATCCCACGCTGCCCTCGGCATGACCGCCGCCAAGTACGATTTCAAACGGCTCCCCGGCGAGCACGATCGAGTCGCCTTCCAGCAGGTTTACCCTTGTTCCCGTAATTGGGGAAATTTGATGGAGCAGCCGCGAGTCCAGCTCAGCTACATCCTGAGCAAGCGTCTCCGGCATGCCGCTTTTCAAATAAAAATGGAGATTTCGCTCCGCCTGCTCTTGGCTATAATAGCGCTCCGCCAAGGCATAAGTCTCACCACTTGCATACACTTCGGCTCCCGTCCAGCGCTGCATCTTCCCGGCAAACCCATAATGGTCAGGATGGAAATGCGTGATGTAAATGTTGCGGATATCAGAGGGCTTTACATTAAGCTGATGCAGCGTCTGCACCCATGATTTCTCGGTAACTAAGGTGTTCAGCCCGGGATCGATGACGCTCCAAAAGGACCCGTCCTGAACGAGATAGCTGTTCACGTGATTGAGTCGAAAGGGAAGCGGGATGCGAATCTGATAGATTTGCTTCAGCGGCGTCTCCATGAATTGATCTCCTCTTTGTCGAAGTTTAGTGAGAACTATAGATCAATGTCGAGCCCTGCGTCAATGACATATAGATTTTATTTGATTTTATATAGAAAAGTTCAATTAGACTTTTAATTCCTACCGGTTTAGTATGATTAAAAATGTTTCACAGGCAAACAAAAAGGAGGTGAACCTCAAATGGCCGCCGTTTTAACTCGAGAAGAAATTGAGCCGGTTCTGACCGGTACGAAGTTTCATCAATTTTTGGGCATCCGGCTCGAAGAAGTGAACGAGCAGTCCGTTACGATCCGGCTGCCCTATAACGAGCTCTTTTATACCTCTGCCGACGGATATATCCACGGGGGGATTCTTGCCACTGTCATCGACATCGCCGGATATTTTGCCGTGTTCAGCCAGCTGAATCAGCCGGTTCCGACGGTCGATCTCAAAATCGACTACTTGCGTCCCGGGAGGGCGGGGGATCTGCTGTTTACCGCTTCCGTAGTCAAGTTGGGGAGGACCGTCAGCATCGCCGACATCGTGGCTGCCGATACAACCGGTAAAGCGATTGCTATCGGAAGAGGATTGTTTAGCTCAAAACAGGAGTAAGAAGCCAACAATATTCAGAATACAAAGGTGGAGCAGCGATGAACTCTTACAATTTTGCAGAAATCATTCGTACCTCGGCAGCCCGTGCTCCTCTAAGTCCTGCGATCATTGCCCAAGGGAGAACGATAAGCTACGGTGAGCTTCGGAGCCGTACAAACCAGGCGGGCAATTTGTTTGCCGGACTTGGTGTTGAGCCCGGTGACCGGGTGGCCGTGCTATTCATCAATGACTTCAGGTTTTTGGAAATCTGCTTCGGACTGATGACCATAGGAGCGGTTCCGGTGCCGATGAATTCGAAGCTGGGCGCAGATACACTTGCTTATATTTACAGGGATAGCGGCAGCCGCTTGCTGGTCTACCACTCATCTATGGGGGACAAGGCAAAGATCATTCATCAGGAGGCAGATGTCGCGGCAAGCGTCATCTGCACGACGGAATCACATCCGGACGATCTCGGGCTGAATTCATTGGTGTATGATGAAATACTATCGTCACAGGATACCCAGTTGGACCTGTATCCGACCCGCGGAGGCGATCTGTGCCTGCTTCCGTACACTTCCGGATCTACGGGAAATCCCAAAGGATGCCGCCTCACTCACAGCGGTCAGCTGTGGAATGTAACGGCGATTGCCGAAATCCGCGACTTGCAGCAGGAGGACCGGATCGTGATATCCCTGCCTCTTTATCATAAAAATGCCATGCTGTCCATGAAGGCGGTGTTTTATTCCGGGTCATCTGCCGTTATCCTTCCGGCGCCTGAGCCAGCGGCTATTTTTCATGCGATCGGGACGCATCGGGCCACTTATATTTCCGGCGTTCCAGCCCTGTACCGCATGCTTGTGACTCACCTGAAAGAGTCATCCGCTTCTTATGATCTCAGCTCACTGAAGTATGCGATATGCGGGTCGTCCGATACGCCGGTTGAACTCCTGGAGGACATCAAGCAGTGGATGGGCATCGAGGTGTATGAAGGTTACGGCCTTACCGAAGGAGGACCGGTTGTGCTGGAATCGCGTAAAGGCCTGCACAAGCCGGGATCGGCCGGCTTTCCGCTGCCGGGATGCTCGATTCGGATCGTGAATGCGACAGAAGCAGATGTCCCGGAAGGAACGATTGGCGAACTATGGGTGAGTAACCCCGGCGTAGCGGACGGCTATTGGAATCTGCCGGACGTGACGCGCAAACGGATCACCTCAGACGGCTGGCTCAAAACAGGAGATATGGCGTGGCAGGACGATGAAGGTTATGTCTACATTGTTGGACGCAAGGACGACATGATCAACGTAGGCGGCGAGAACGTCTATCCGAAGGAAGTCGAAAACATCCTGCTACAGCATCCGCATGTCGAGGATGCCTGTGTTCTTCCGGTCCCTCACGAACTCAAGGGTGAGGTGCCCGCAGCATTTGTCGTATTGAATCATCCCACCGATCGTGAGGAAATCAAGCGCTTCTTCATCGAGCGGGGACCGGCCTATGCGCATCCTCGCGAGATTTACGAATTGGACGCTTTTCCGCTGACCGGCCCGGGGAAAGTGGATCGGACGCGGCTCAAACAAATGTTGGCCGAACAATTACAAAAAGGAGTGGGCAAATCGATATGAAAGCAGCGCTGATTCTTGAACATGGAGATCGAAACAATGTGGTGGTGGGGGATTACCCGAAACCGGAAGCCGGTCATGGAGAAGTTCTAGTCAGAGTTAAGGCGGTATCCCTGAACCATTTGGATATTTTCGTTAGGAGAGGGATTCCTGGAAGAAAACTGGAGCTGCCCCATATTTCGGGTGGAGACGTCGCCGGCGTCGTCGAAGAGATCGGATCCGGGGTCACGAACGTTAATCCCAGTGACCGGGTCCTGATCGATCCGCATATCCCGGGCAAAGGGGCACTCGGTGAGGATACGACGGGTGGACTGGCGGAATACGTAAAGGTTCCGGCAATCAATTTGATTCCACTACCGGAAGGCATCTCCTTTGACGAGGCGGCTGCACTGCCGATCGCTTATGGAACGGCCTGGCGGATGCTGATTACGCAGGGCAGGCTTCAGGCCAACGAAACGATTGTCATCTTGGGGGCTAGCGGCGGCGTAGGGAATGCCGCGGTGCTGATCGCTAAGCTGGCAGGGGCACGCATTATTGCGGCAGCCGGATCGGACAGCAAGGCGGAGAAGTTGAAGGAGCTTGGAGCGGATCATGTGATCAATTACAGCAAAACCGATTTTTCCAAGGAAGTATGGGCTTTGACGGACAAGCAAGGCGCGGATATTGTCGTGGACTATACCGGCAAAGCCACCTGGCCGCAGAGCATCAAAGCGACGCGCAAAGGAGGACGGATTCTGACCTGCGGAGCGACGACGGGATTCGAGGCCGTTACGGACCTCCGGTACGTATGGGTCCGTGAGATTTCGATCATCGGCTCCAACGGCTGGGGAGAGGGAGATCTGCATACGCTGCTGGATTTGGTAAGCCGTAAAAAACTGAAGCCGGTCATCGACCGCGTACTGCCGCTGGAAGAGATCAGGGAAGCGCACCGTTTGATCGAAGAACGGGAATTTTTCGGCAAGATCATCATTCATCCTTAAACAAGCCAAGGAGGAGCGAACCATGGGAGTCCAATTAACGTTTGATCATGCCGTACATTTTGTGAATAAACCTGAGCAAGCGCCGGAAGAACTTGCAGGGCTGGGGATTCATACGGTGAACGGCGGGAGGCACGAATCGGTAGGAACGTACAACGCGCTAACGTATTTTGATCTTCGCTATATCGAATGGATCGGCATTTTTGACCCGAAGCTGCTGCCTCCCCACCAGGATACCCAACGTTACGGGCTCGTGGATACGCTGGCAGGTGACGATTATGTCGAAGGGCTCAGCCGGATCGCGCTGCGGACGGAGCAAATTGATGAGTTGGCGGAGCAGCTGGCCGCCGAGGGCAATCAGGTGATCGGTCCTGTAGATTGTTCCCGCAGAAGGCCGGACGGGAAACTGCTGGAATGGAAGCTGTTGTTCGCAGGATTGCCTGACGAAGGACTGCCGCTGCCATTTTTCATCCAATGGAACGATTCCGATGAAGACAGAAGGGCCGATCTGACGGCTAACGGCACCATTACGGATCATGCCCGGGGTCCCATAACTCTGGATTATGTGGCGTTTACGGTTCACGACTTGGGAAAGACGGTCACCCGATGGACGAAATGGCTCCACTTAGAGGCCGAGGAAGCCGTCTATGATGACTATTGGAAGGGCAAGAAACAAGTCATTGATCTGGGTTCGTTCCAACTGGTTTTTCTGGAGCCCGATCAAGAGGGACCCGCAAGGGAGTACTTGCAATCAAGGGGAGAACGTCCGTTTCTAGTCGGACTGAGCAGCGGTCAGGAAGGCTCACCTGAGCAGTACGTCAACATTCACGGTTCTTTCTATCATTTGAAGTAGTCGTAGGGGACGCCTGAAGGAAAGGAGAGGCATCGCATGGCGTTACGTACCAAAAAAGACACTAAAGCGAAAAACCTATGGATCCGATTCGTTCAAATCGCATTTATTGCCGCACTGCTAGCGGGCATGCAGCTGGCGGTGTCCAAGGAGTGGGTGAGCCGGGTATTCTTGGCTTCCCCGTCCCAGATAGTACAGGAGTTCGTATATATGCTCAAAGAAAACACACTTTGGCCGCATTTGTCCGTTTCCCTGCAAGAGGTTGCGGTAGGGTATCTCATTTCGGCGGTGGCGGGCATCGGGCTTGGAGTGCTGTTCGTCTCATTCCCGTTATTGGAAAAGCTGATCGACCCGCTGATGGCGGCGATCATGGCCATTCCAAAGACGGCTATCATGCCGCTGCTCATTGTATGGTTCGGCATCGGCTTTAAGAGCAAGGTCGTCCTGGTCATTCTTTTCTGTTTTTTTAACATTTTGTATAACACCGTTACGGGTTCCAAGCAGACCCGAACGGAGCATTTGAAGCTGGCCAAAGTGTTTAAGGCGAGCCGGGCGCAAACGGTAATCAAGGTTTTGCTGCCTTCGGCGCTTCCTTCCATTTTCAACGGGCTGCGTGTGACGGCGGCGACGGCGATCACCGGCGTCGTATTTGCCGAGATGGCAGCAGCGAAGAATGGGCTTGGTTTCCTGCTGAATGAGTCGCAGGCTGTGCTGAATACGCCAAGATTATATTTAGTCATCATTGTGGTGACGGTGTTATCCGTTCTGTTCGTCGGGCTGATCAACCTGATCGAGAGATTGGTATGCCGCCGGTGGATGCCGAGCCGCGTCGCCTGATTAAGATTTTTACATTAAATAGGGGGGGAAGAGTCACATGTACTCAAATCAATGGTTAAGCAAAACAATTAGCGGAGTTATCTCGTTGTCCCTGGTTTTCACGCTCGCCGCTTGCGGCTCGTCTTCCAAGGATGCTCCCGCTTCCTCCAGCTCCACTGGTTCTGACGAAGCTGGAAGCGGCACGGAGGCAGCTTCAAGTACACTGGACAATACAACTGTGGATATCGCTTCAGGGGTTCCGCCATGGAAAGGGCGGGATAACAAGGAAGTCACCCTTACGGCCGGTTTTTCCAAAGGGATGACCGGAATTGCCAATCAGTTTGCCATTGACAAAGGCTGGTATGAGGATGCCGGCATTCATTTAAACTTTGTCGATACGATTAACCCGGTTGCGGCTTTCGGAGCCGGAGAGGTCGACATCGCCGACGGGGATCCCGGAACCTATATCCCTGCCATTGTGAACGGGGTGAAAATTAAAGTCGTCAGCAATATGTGGAGAAGCCGCGGGGCTTACTGGATTATCGCCAAGCCCGAAATCAAGTCGTTCGCCGACTTGAAAGGCAAGAAAATTGGTTCTGCGCAGCCGATTGGAGGTATGCCGCTCACCTTGATGGAGGTGCTCTCGCAGAACGGCATCGATCCGAAAAAGGATGTTCAGCTTGTGCCGAACGGCGTGTATCAATCCGCTTACGCGACGTTTGAATCGGGCGAAGTCGACGCCACGATTATTCACCAGCCGTTCGCAACGATGGCGGAGCAAGCCGGCAAGGGGAATGTGCTGGCTAAGACTTGGGAGTTTATGCCGAAATACCAAACCGGCGTGCTGGTAGCCAGCGAGAAGCTGATCAAGGAGCAGCCAGAAGTAGTCGAACGCGTGCTCGAAGTGTATTTTTATGCCAACGAATACGCCAAGACGCATCTGGATGAATTCCTGCCTTGGGCAGCCAAGTATTTGAACCTTGATGAGAAGACGGCACGTACTGCAATCGAATCGGAAATCGTCCTCTGGGAGAACGACCCGATCGTCGATAAAAACCGCCTGCAAGTGACCGAGGATCTGCTGAATCAATACGGCATGCAGCGGGACAAAATCTCGGTCGACGGAACATTCGACAATACGTTTGCGGAGCGCGTCGCCAAAAGGCTGAAGCTGGGCAAATACAAGGCTAACAATTAAAAGGGGAAGCGGGAAAGGAGCTGATTTCATGCCGACAATCGAGCTTCGGCATATTACCAAGGAATACGAAAATATCGATGAAGAGCAAACCTATGCGCTGCACGACATTAACCTGACGGTGCAGGACGGGGAATTTGTGTGCGTGCTTGGTCCAAGCGGTTGCGGAAAAAGCACGCTCCTGGAAATTACCGCGGGTCTGCTTTCCCAGACGAGCGGAGAGGTGCTGCTGGATCAGGTTCCGCAAGCCGGAACCAGCCGCGACATCGGCGTCGTGTTTCAGGATTCCGCGTTGTTCCCTTGGCGGAGCATCCGCCGCAATATCGAATTCGGCTTGGAGATTGCCGGCGTCAGCCGCGAGGAGCGGCGCGCCAAAGTTCAAAAGACGATCGAGCTTGTAGGCTTGGCTGGTTTCGAGGACAAGTATCCACATCAGCTCTCCGGGGGCATGAGGCAGCGCGCCGGGCTTGCCCGGACACTGGTAGCCGATCCGCGGGTCATCCTTATGGACGAGCCTTTCAGCGCGGTGGACCATTTAACACGGTTGACCTTGCAGGACGAAATGATACGTATTTGGGAGAAAGAGAAGAAGACGATCTTTTTTATTACGCATGACGTGGCTGAAGCCGTCTATTTGGCGACAAGGATTGTCCTTCTCAGTCCGCGTCCCGGCCGCATCCAGCAAATCTTCGACGTTCCGTTCGATCGGCCTCGTAACCGGAACGATATGGAGCTCTTGACTATCGTGGAAAAGATTTATATGGCAATCAACAACCCGCTCCAGAGCCGTGACAGCGAGTATTTTATTTAACCGATTCAAAGGGACTAAAGGCTGGATGATATGGGGGGATTTCGATGAGAGTCATCATTACGGGGGGCAGCCGGGGGATCGGACTTGCGATTGCCCGGCAGCTGTCCATCGCCGGTCATGAACTGCTGCTGGTGGGGCGGAACAGGGAATCATTGGCCGAAGCGCGAACCTCGCTTGGTGGGAATGCGCTGGTTTTCACGGCAGACCAGACGAGCGAGGAAACACCGGATTGGCTCATTATATATATGAAGGAACATCAATTCCAACCGGACGTTCTCGTCTTAAACGCTGCCGCTTTCTTCGATGACACCCGTTCTGTTACAGAGCCAAAGGGTGAAGAGCTGGAGCGCATCCTTCTTGCCAATGTCGTATCCAATTACAATTGGGTGCGAACTTTGCTTCCGCTGATCCGCCAAGGTGAATACCCACGCATTCTGGTCATCGGGTCGACGGCCGGATTGCGGGCGGATACTTCGCTGTACGGCATTTCCAAAGCGGCGCTCCGAAATTACGCGCTCGGTCTGCGGGAGGAGCTGAAGCCTGCCGGAGTCGGTGTGACGCTGATCCATCCCGGCGGTACCTTTACCGAGCGGCGCGTTCCGAATGAGCGAACAGCCCCGGACCGACTGCTGGAAGGCAGCGACATCGGTTTGCTGGTTGCAGCCATCTTGTCTTTAAGTCCTCAGGCGGTCGTCGAAGAGCTAACGGTCCGACCGATGCTGGGCGACACTTTTTAGTCGATACTAGCTGGCATTGGAAAAGGTTCATTTCATAATTTCACGATGGGTCCATGTGTTTGGTTGACGGATTTTGGAAGAATGGATAAGATGAGGTGAATGTTTCTGACGAACACAACAATTTAGAGGAGCGTTTGTATTGGATCAGTTTCATATTCAAGTGGACCTGGCCTTGGGACGGATGTTTGAAATTTATAATCTCCTGAATAAAAAACCAAAAGAATATGTGTCCGGCATGCTGCTGTATTATTCGGAAATCCATATGATTGAGGCCATTGGAAGGCATCAGGACTCCAATCTGACGGAGCTTGCCAGCATATTGAACATCACCAAGGGAACCGCCTCCAAGACGATCGCCAAATTGGGCTCAAAAGGGCTCATCTGCAAGTTCCAGCGGGACGATAACAAGAAAGAGGTCCATTTCCGGCTGACGGAGCTTGGACAGCTTGCGTTCGAAGGCCATTACCGGTATCACGAGTCCCGAAGCTCGGATATCGACCGGGACTTCGACAGTTATTCCCCGGACGAGCAGGAGCTGATATTGCACTTTATTGAGCGTTATACCGAAGAATTAAGCCGGTACCTTGAAGAATGACAATGTATACTACATCATCGGAGTTAGAAGGAGGAATTCGCATGGCCAATCCCGGTTTAACGAATATCGATTCCGCTGCGAAGCTGCAGGAACGCTTGGTGGACATCCGCCGCAATCTGCATCTGGAACCCGAATTATCCAATGAAGAGTTCGAAACGACGCGCAAAATCAAAGCGTGGCTGAAGGAAGCCAATATTGAAATTCTGGATTTACCCAACCTGAAGACGGGGGTCATCGCCCAAATCGGGACCGGCAGGGAACCGATCATGGCCTTGCGGGCGGATATCGACGCGCTGCCGATCGATGAAGAGACGGACGTTCCGTTCCGATCCAAGTTTGCAGGGAAAATGCATGCTTGCGGCCACGATTTTCATACAACCGTCGCCTTGGGAGCCGCCTATCTGTTGAAGGAAAAGGAGCAAGAGCTTCAAGGAACCGTACGGATCATTTTCCAGCCGGCCGAAGAAACTGGACACGGAGCTAAAGACGTTGTGGACTCCGGTGGGTTGGAGGGCGTATCGGCGATCTTCGGCCTTCACAATTCGCCGGAGCTTGCGGTAGGGGAACTGGGCACATGCGAAGGCGCCATCACTGCCGGCGTTGACCGGTTCGAAATCGTCATTAACGGAATCGGTGCCCATGCGGCAACGCCTGAGAAAGGGACCGATGCGATCGTCGCCGCCTCCCAAATCATCCTGGCTCTGCAGACGATCTCCAGCCGCCGGGTCAGCGCACTCGATGCCGTCGTGGTCAGCGTCACCCGAATCTCCGGTGGGAACACATGGAACGTCCTTCCTGGGACAGTGGAGCTCGAAGGAACGGTAAGAACGCTCGATGTGGAGGTACAGAAACGCATTCCGGACACGATCCGGCAAATTATTGACGGAATTGGAGCATCGGCAGGGGTGTCGGCCGAGCTGAAATGGTATCCCGGACCGCTAGCCACGATCAACGACGCATATTGGGCCAATTTCGCCAGCGATGCGGCGGAGGAATCCGGCTATGTCACCAAAGTGCTTGGACCAAGCATGGGAGGGGAGGATTTCTCCTACTATCTCCAGCACATCCCAGGCGCATTTGTGTATGTAGGGTCTAACTCGCCCTATGCGCTGCATCATCCGAAGTTTAATCCGGAAGAGGACGCGCTGCTCCCGGCTGCGGAATATTACAGCCATTTGGCTATACGGTGCCTAAACGAATTGAATACCCGATAAGCCGCGAGCTTCGCGGCTTTTTTTGTTGAGAATTATGATCGACGATTATCATTCGTTTACAATTCCGAGATATGATCGAACCAGGGCTGAATCAGATCGCTTCGCTTGTCTGAGTATTGGATATGTCAGCCATGGAATTTGAATATAGATGGGGAGTGAGAGGCATGTATGAGCAGCTTCAGGATATGGATTTGTTTTTGCAGTCCATGCATGACTTGGAAATACGTATTCGCCATATGATTCAACGGTCCGGCCTTTCCGAGAAAGAGCAGCAGTTTATTTTGGACCATATATTGGTCATCCCCGGCAAGGATTTTTCATATCAGCGTAACTACGGTTAACTCTTGGCAGATCATCCTGACCGGATCAGGCATCGACTTGTGTCGCCTGGCAATCCGATGAGACCAAAGGGAGGGAACAAGCATGCATGTCTAACCGTCGCCCGCGTATTTTGATTTTGACAGCCGGCTTTGGAGACGGCCATCTTCAGGTATCTTCGGCGTTATTGCACTATTTTCATGCGCAGCAGGTCAACCAGGTGCAGATCATTGACCTTATGAAGGAAGCTCATCCGGTACTAAATTCCTTGTTCTCGAAAGTGTATCAAATGAGCACATTTACGTCCCAATTGGGCTTCGACTATTATGGCTGGAGCTATTACATGACCAGGGATTCAAATCCATCCGGGCCGGTGATGCGGTACCTGAACGGACTCGTGAAAGGCAAAATGCTGGAGACCATCAGCCGTTTCCGGCCCGATGCGATCATCAATACATTCCCTTTCGGTGTCGTTTCGGAGCGAGAATGCGTTCACGCCGCGCGTACGTTTACTGTCATCACCGATTATGCCCTGCATTCCCGCTGGATTCATCCGGATACATTCGCGTATTACGTGGCTACTAACGAGATTAAGAACCAAATGGTCCAAAACTATGACGCCGCAGCGGAGAAAATCAGCGTTACCGGTATCCCTGTACGACCGCAATTCTATACAGCAGCTGCCGAAGCCCCGCTGCGACGTGCTGCACAAGGAACGGCCAAGGGGAAACGTATTTTGATTATGGCAGGCACATTTACGGTGTTCCAGCAGCTCGTCGAGCTCATTCATTTGCTGGTTGACCGGGAAGATTGCGAAATTACAGTCGTATGCGGACGCAAACAGCAAGCCTATGAAAAATTGACGACACTGTTTTCGGGTCAGCTGCAGGTGAATATTGTTGGATATGTCAAAAACATCCACGATCTGATGGCCGCGTCCTCCTGCATCGTAACGAAGGCTGGAGGCATAACTTTGTCCGAAGCCGTCATTCTGAAGCTGCCGATTTTTATTCTGAGTCCGTATGGCGGTCAGGAGAGGGAAAACGCCCGCTATTTTAAAACCAACGGCATGGCCCAGATTTCATCCAATGTCCGCCAGCTCGCGGAGCAGCTCCGGGATTTTCTCGGGGCACCGACGATAGCCGATCGGATCAGCGGAAAAATGGCTGAATTTCATAAAGGAGCGGCAGGCGAGCTGATCGTGAACGATATTTTGAAGACGCTGCAAAACTATCAAGATGCAAACCATGATTATGAGCTGATACTTCGTCCCTAAACGATGAAGCAAATGATGAAATGGATTGGAATGCTGCTCCTGACCGCTTTGGCGATATATACCGTTTATGTGCTGCAAACAGGGGATGCGGAATCTATTGTCGCGTGGATACGCCGCTATCGTATCATTGGATTCGTCGCTGTGTTTCTGTTTCAAACTCTGCTAAATATGCTCCCGCTGCCAGGCGAAATCACCGCCGTGATGGTTCTGGAAATCTACGGGCCATATTGGGGAGGTCTCTGCTTGTGGACTTCAGGGATCATCGGAGCTTTTGGGGGATATTGGCTTGCCTGGTCGTTCTCTTCCTATTTTGCAGGTACGCGGGTTGAACCGTATCTTGCCAAAATGGAGGATTGGCTGAGAGCCAGTGAATTTAAAGGCCTTCTGATCGCACGGTTCGTTCCCTTCATCCCCTATCATGCCGTCAACTATGCCGCCGGGCTGTTAAAGGTTAACTTATTTCGTTACATGCTGACGACGGCGATCGGTGTGTTTCCGCATACTGTGGCCATGAGCGCGCTGTACGCCGGTGTACGGAAAGGATCACCGCTCTGGGCTGTGATCGGCTGCATGGTCTTCATGCTCCTTGCCGGTTTGTCATGGTATGTAAAGAAGCGGACGTCCGGTAAGTCCCGAAAAAGCAGGGTGACGGCGGAGTAGAGCAGCCAAGGAACGGTTGCCGTTTATTCGGATCAATGCAAAATAGCTTATCGTTTCATAGGATGACAGGCAACTCCAACCAAGCCCGGCGGATTTCTCGTTGGGGTTGGTTATTTCAGCTTGGCGCATGTTAAAAGCGTGTATTGGAGGGGAAATATAGAGAAAGTGCTTCAATAAAGCCGATTAAGTAAAAGTTATACGACTAAATAAGTTACAGCGTTATGTGTAGAGGGAGCTGGAAGTACGTATGCTGACGAATTTGCTGGAGCACTATGGTTACGCATTGATCTATCTATTTTTGTGCCTGGAAATGCTTGCTCTGCCTCTTCCTGGTGAAATGATGATGAGCTATACCGGTTTGTTTGTGTATGAAGGGAAACTGAACTGGCTGCTGAGCATGGCCTCGGCCGGAGCCGGCGTCTTGACCGGCGTGACTTTATCTTATTGGATCGGATACCGGCTGGGACGCCCTTTTATTTCGCGCCATGGCGGCAAAGTTCATCTCACCGAAGAGAGGATGGACCAAATCACGGGCTGGTTTGAGCGCTACGGGGACAAGCTTCTGTTTGCCGCTTATTTTATACCGGGGGTCCGTCATATTACCGGTTACTTTTGCGGCGTAATGCGTATGCCCTTCCGGCGTTATGCGCTGTTTGCCTACACCGGCGCGCTTTTCTGGGTAGGCCTGTTCATTTCGCTTGGTAAAGTGCTCGGCCCGAAATGGGAAGCCTATCACTCTACGGTCAATCGGTACATGGTCCTGTTCGGGATCGGTTCGGCACTGGTAACAGCGGCTATTTATGTCTACCGCAAGTATGAACATCAAGCGATCGAGCGATTGTTGGATTTGCTGGCAAGCGGCGTGCGGCACTTTCAGTCGTTCGGAAAGGTCCGTCTATTGCTGCTGGCCTCGTTTGCTGCGTTTGTATTGTTTTTTTCGTTAATGCTCGGCGTCATTCAGGATTTTTTGTCGCACGAGTACGGACAATTCGACCAAATTGCCTCTTATTTAGTATCGGTTCTGTTCGGTCCAAAGTGGGCGGGCTGGATGCACGTATTTGCGAGATTCGGGACTTTGGATTTGTATGGGCCGGTTCTATGCCTGACAGGCTTGTGGATCGTGCTCCACAGCCGGGACCGCGGGCTGGATTTGTCGTTCCTGGTATGGGTTGTGGCCGGCGGAGAGCTCTTGGACAGGGTGCTTCGCCTGTTGTTCCATCGTCCTGGCCCGGTGGCAGCTGGCGTGCAACTGTTCAATACATTTCCGAGCGAGGAAACGTTAGTTACGCTGACAGTATGCGGTTTTTCGGCCTTTTTACTGCTGCGGCATTATCACTTCCGTTACGTGCGGATTCCCATCGTTGTGGCGGTGATCCTGATCTGTTTGTTCGTCGGGGTCAGCCGGGTTTATTTTCACGTGCAGTTCCCAAGCGATGTGTTTGCCGGATACATTTTTGGCGGTGTCTGGGTCAGTCTGCATGTGATGCTGCTGGAAATTATGCGCAAATTCAAGGAGTCGGAACTCGGCACGGCCCCAGGAAAAGGCAGCGGCAGCAAAGATGCTTAATCCGTTTGGTTATTTCACGGCGACCAGCAGTGCGCCGATTGCGATCAGCACGACGCCGGCTGAGTTCAGCCAGGATATTTTTTCGCCGAGAAACAGAAAGGCCAGAATGACGGCGATCACCACACTTAACTTGTCGATGGGGCCTACCTGCGACACCTTCCCGTACTTGAGGGCCATAAAATAGAACAGCCACGACGTTGCACCTGCCACTCCGCTGAGCACGATGAAGCTGAGTGCTTTTTTCTGTGTAAAAATGCTTCCTAGTTGGCCGAACTTCCCCTGTACGGCAATGACGCCGAGCAGAAATAAGGCCATAATGACGGCCCGAATCGCCGTGGCGGCGTTGGCATCGATGTTTTGCAGACCTATTTTCCCGAAAATGGACACCAGCGCAGCCGCTGCGGCTGAAAGCAGCGCGTAAATAAGCCATGCAGCCATAAGCATCCCCCTTTTTTCATAAATAACTTTTCAACAGCGGTAAAGATTCCCTATTATAGTATTGTTCATCACGGGCTCAAATCATGAATCATTTTACAAAATATCCATTCCCCGAATCCCTGGCACGTTTTTCGGCGTAAAGAGGGATATGGACGAAAGGAAATAGATGAAAAGAGGTGAACCGCCATGGAGAATCAGACCAAGGTTTTTCCTGACCATATCAAATTTCGCTATCCGTGGCGTTCCTATCAAAAGCGGATACTGGACCGGTTGGACGAGCATTTGCGCAATCGGCACCTGCATCTTGTTGCGCCTCCCGGATCCGGCAAAACCGTTCTGGGCCTGGAAGTCATGCTGCGCATCAACCGGCCGACGATCATTTTGGCACCGACCTTGACGATCAAGGAGCAGTGGGCAAACCGCTTCATGGAGCTTTTTTTGGATACAGACATACGCCCGGATTGGTTGTCGACTTCCATTCATCATCCGGCCATGGTCACAATTACAACATATCAGGCCTTACATACCATTCTTACTGCCGCCGGGAAAAAGGATGAGGCGCAGGGAGACAAGCAGTCTACTGTTCTAAGTGAACATGGGATGAAATCTGCGGTCGATGATACGGAAGATGCTATGACTGAACGTGAATCGGCTCCGGAGGAGCAGGAGATTCCAGAAGACACGGATGAGGCGGAAAAGGTAGACGAGGTGGGCCAGCCTTCAGCAGCGATAGAGATCATTGAAAAGCTGAAGAAGCTGGGACTGCACACCGTCATTTTTGATGAAGCACATCATTTGCGCGTGTCCTGGTGGAGGAGCGCCGTTCAGCTGTGCGGCATGCTGGAGCGGCCGACCAAAATTGCGCTGACGGCAACGCCGCCGTATGACGTGAATCCGAACGAGTGGCAGCGGTATATCGAGCTGTGCGGGCCGATTGATGAGGAAATCAGCGTGCCGGAGCTTGTCGGTCATGGCGAATTATGCCCGCATCAGGATTACATCATGCTGACCCCGCCTGAGGAAAAGGAAGCGGCACAGCTCCGCGAGTTTCGCATGCATGCGGCCAGGCTGCGGGGCGAGCTCATCCGGGACAAGTTCATGACCGAACTGATCGCCGGCCACCCTTGGATCACGAATGCGGAATCCCATATGGAAGAGATATTATCTTCCCCGGGTTATTACTCCAGCATGGTCATTTTCTTACGGGCGGCGAATCAGCCAGTGTGGCGCGATGCGGTCAGGCTGCTGGGGCTCAAAGAAGCAGATACGCCAAATCTAAGCGACGAATGGCTGGAGGAGCTGTTGAACGGGGTATTGTTTAAAGATGCCCATGTGGATTCAGATCGGCCTGTGATGAAGGAACTTCGCAGACGGCTCAGCCAGATCGGCATGATTGAGCGGCGGAAGCTGTACTTGCGGTCCACCCCGGCACTGGACAAAATGCTGGTTCACAGCGTTTCGAAGCTGAAGCAAATCGGGCATATCCTCGATTTTGAGAGATCGGTCCTTGGCGAAGGCTTGCGCATGGTCATCCTGACCGATTATATCCGGAAGGAAGACATGCCTAAGCAAGCGGGGGATGAACAGCCGATTCAGCGCCTAGGGGTGGTCCCGATTTTCGAAACCATCCGCAGAAGGCTTAGAGAAAAAGAACTGAGCGGGCGAGAGCTCCCCATCGGCGTTCTGACCGGCTCCCTTGTGATCCTGCCAGTCGCTGCGGCGGCATGGGTGCGGGAGACGGCCGGTCAGCGTGGTATTACGCTCACGGAGCGGCCGCTCGCCCACGATTCCGAATACGTGACGATCGATGTGCGCGATTCGAATCGTTCCGTTATCGTCGAATGGGTCACAGAGCTCTTTGACCAAGGCGGTGTCCGCGTACTCGTTGGTACGGCTGCGCTGCTGGGCGAAGGATGGGATGCGCCGGGGATTAATTCGATGATCATGGCCTCCTACGTAGGCTCATTTATGCTGTCCAATCAGATGCGTGGGCGTGCGATCCGTTCGCAGCGCGGAAATCCGGACAAAACTGGGGCGATATGGCATTTGGCCTGCGTCGATACGGAGCTTGCGGATGGAGGAGAAGATATGGCGTCTCTTGCCAGACGTTTCCGCTCGTTGGTGGGCTTGTCCATTACGAATGAGACGATCGAATCCGGTATGGAGCGAATGGGATTGAGGCAGGGACAGTTAGCGGTAAGGGATATTGAGCAGTACAACGCACAAACATTGGAAAGGGCAAAGGAGCGTCATTTACTTAAGGAGCGTTGGGCATCAGCCGTTGCCCTGCAGGGTTCGATGACCGAGGAGCTGAAAGCGGAAGGCAAGCGTGTTCCAAGGCCGGTGGTTTATCCCTATACGATCAAAGCAGTTCTTATTTTCGCAATGGTACTCGGATTGGAGACTTTTTTTGACGCGGCCTCATCGCCTCAAATGCTGCATTCGGATGCACCGGGGTGGTTCAAATTCAGCATCGCTGCCGTCTTGGCGGCCGTCTGTGCCAGCCCTTGGATCTACAAGGCTGCAAAGATGACGATCAAGCACCAGTCGCTGGATCGAAGTATTCGCGAAGTCGGATTAGCCGTATACACCGTGCTGTATGAAATGAAGCTTGTCCAACCCGCGCCGAGCATTCATCTGATCGGAAGTCAGGAGGAAGGGGGGACCGTCGTATGCTGGCTGAGGGATGGGAGTACGCATGAAAAGACGCTGTTCCTCAATGCTCTGCAGCAGCTGCTCGATCCGATCGACAATCCCCGCTATCTAATCTATCGCACATCGCGGCGGTGGATTGGCCGGTCGCATGATTATCATGCCGTCCCGGAGGAGATCGGACGCCGCAAGGACATTGCCGAGCGTTTTGCCGTTCTGTGGCGCAAGCATATCGGACCGGCTGAGCTGGTCTATACCCGGACTCCCGAGGGCCGCAGGAAACTGCTTGATGCGAGAGCGAAGTCCCTGACGTCGATGTTTGTCCACAAATCCGAGCGAGTCAGCGCTTGGCGGTAAGGCGTGAACCATCACATGCGGCGCTGTAGCTGGTGAATTATTTACGAGGAAATTTCTCAGGGCAGCAACCAACAGCTGATTTCCGGCGTTTATTGATTAGGCACTCATTCTTTTTATAACGGGAGGATCCTATCTGATGCGCTTCAAACTACGATGGAATTCATTTCTGCCGGCTGCTTTTCTGGCCGCCGCTGCTGCATTTGCAATTGCACTGCCTGTTAGCGCCGACAATTCCGCGGCAACCAAAGCGGCGGCCAATACTGGCATTAACTTGACGATGAACGGTAAAGCTGCAAATCCGAAAACACCCCCTTTCCTGGACAAAGGTACGGTTTATCTGCCGGTCCGGGATATGGGAGAAGTGCTCGGTACCCTGGTCTCTTGGAACGTTCAGGCCAAAACGGTAACAATGAGGTATCCAAAGCTCACCGTGAAACTGCCTTTTGGCTCGAAAAGCGCTAGCGTCAATGGACAGCATGTCGCCCTGTCCTCGCCACTTCGAATGGTCGACGGGCGGGTGTATGCTCCGCTGCGCTTTTTCTCCGAGGCTATGGGAACGGAAGTGAAGTGGGAGAAGTCCACTCAAACCGTACATATGACGAAATCGGACGATTACATGAGATTAACGCCCTATGCGATTTGGTTGAATCAGGTTACCCATGACCTGTATCTAACCAAAGATGAACAAACTGATGTAACCTCGATCGGTAAACTGGATGCTGAATTTAAAGGGACCGTTACGACCGATGGAGCGGTTCGAAATGGGAAAAATACGGTGCTAACCTTTGTGGATAAGTACGCGAACCCTCAGCCCCATTATGATGTCTACGCCCTACTTATCCGCAATAACCGAATCGTCGAGCAGAAGCATGCGGCTTATGACCGCCGGTACGAACCGAATACGTCATACTATCAGGTATATGATCCTAAAGGCTGGATCGAATATACGGTGCTGACGGACGGAAAGATCGTGTGGGTATATAACGACGAAGGGAAGATCGTTGCCACGCATGATTTGTCGGAGCTGACCAAGCAGGAAGACGTGTTCGGCGTTCAGGCCGTTGGCACGGATTATTTGGTGGTCCGGCCGAGCCGCACCGGATTGTTGACGTTAATCGACCTGAGGGACCAGACAACCACGGTACTCGCCGACAAGCTTTTAACGGGAAAAGATTTGGCATACGCCCGTGAGAACCAGACGCCGTATCCAGGAGATACGCTGAGCTTCGCCGGGGATGATTGGTATCCCGGTTATGGAATTTTAGATTTCGCCTATGACAGTCCGTTTCAAAAAAACGCTCCCTCCGAGCGGCTGACCTACGAACGGCCGTCTTATGCTGAAGAACGGAAGGCACTCCCTAAAGAGCGAAGCTTTCAGGAGATGGCCGCTTCATGCGCCGTCGACACTGTGAAGTTTGTTCATATGCAGGATGGAGACATCACGTACAAACCGCTGATCGCAGCGAACAAGCAGGATCACGAGGGGATTCGTACCGTTTGCCGGATGCTTAAAAAAATTACTGCCGAAGGCTCGGAAGTGACGCTGCCAAGGATATTTCCCGAAACGTTTTTCCACGGTATGTCGGTAGAGTTCACTGCCGGGGATTCCGTCAGCATTTACAGAGCTGAAGGAACCAAGCTGGCTATGGGTTCAGAATTGGGAGGGAAAACTATTTTTCTGGAGGATGCCGAAATGGTCAAGACTTTCGAGCGCTTAAAAGTAAGTTCCAATAATTAGGTCGGTCTTGGAACCGCCTATTTTGTCTAACTGCTTCCTGACCGAAACATTTGAACAGGCCGACGCAGAAGTCGGCTTGTTTTTTTATTATTTTGGCAACATAACCCTTGACACAAAAAACCAACCCAGGTATATTATTAATTAACAAAATGTTAATTGTAAATCGAAACAGGAAAGGCGCAGGCAAATATGTCCAACGAACAAGCACTTCAGCAATACGATGTCCGAAAGTACCGCACACCTGACGGCTATACGTCCGACATCGCGGTCTTTACAATCCGTTCGGAGAAGACGGAAGCATTTAAACCGCCGGTTATGGAGCTGCAAATCATGCTCATCAAACGGAGTATGACGGACAGTGAGGGCCGCCCCAACATCGAAGCAGGGAAGTGGGCGCTGCCGGGCGGCTTTGTCGAACCAACGGAATCCGCTTTTCAAACGGCGCAGCGGGAACTGAAAGAAGAGACTGGGGTCGAGCATATTCATCTGGAGCATTTTGGCGTATACGATACGCCGGGCCGGGACCCGCGGGGCTGGATCATATCGAACGCGCATTATGCGATCGTGCCCGAACGCCATCTGTCCCAGAGAGCAGCCAATGATGACGCGAGCGAGGTTGAGCTGTTTCCGGTCGACGACGTCCTGTCGCTGGACTTGGCGTTTGACCATGAAGTCATCATCCAAGACGCCATTGCCGTCATCCGGCAGAAGCTGCTGGAGACGACGGCGGCCAAGGATTTTCTGCCTGAAGAGTTCACCTATTCGGAGCTGCAGAGCGTACTGCTCACCGTAACGGAAGATTCGGCGATTGCCCTGGATGCGGCTTTTGCCAGAAAGATCAAGTCCCTCCCGTTTATCCAGGAGGTGGCCGGCAAGAAGACGAGCCGAACGTCGAAGAAACCGACGCAGCTGTACCGCTTTGTGGATGCGGATATCAGCAGCTCCATATATCACAGCAAGAAGTAAATCCATTGTGCGAAAATAAAGATCTTATTTTTTTCGAAATCTGATTTAACATTTGGTTAATTGTTATTTTACAAAAGGAGGACCAACGAATGAATCAGCAACCGAATCCGGATACCAATCTTCATGCAGATGACAGCCTTGCGCTGCATACGGATAAATATCAGATCAATATGACGCAGGCCTACTGGCAGGATGGAATTCATAAACGACGGGCAGTATTCGAGGTTTATTTTCGTAAAATCCCGTTTCACCACGGTTATGCCGTCTTCGCCGGACTGGAACGGGTGGTGCGCTATCTGCAGCAATTTCGTTTTACGGAATCCGATCTGTCCTACCTGAAGGAAGATAGATACAGCGACGAGTTTTTAAAATATCTCTCCGGGATCCGCTTCACGGGAACGGTAAAGTCAATGAGAGAGGGGGAGCTGGTGTTCGCCAATGAACCGCTGATGCGGATTGAGGCACCACTGGCGGAAGCTCAGTTAATCGAGACGGCTGTGCTGAATATCGTAAACTATCAGACTTTGATCGCGACGAAGGCCTCTCGCATGAAGCAGGTTACCGGAAACGACGTCACGATGGAGTTCGGATCCAGACGGGCCCAGGAAATGGATGCCGCCATTTGGGGAACGCGCGCGGCGTACATCGGAGGGTTTGATGCGACATCGAACGTGCGGGCAGGCAAACTGTTCGGCATTCCGACTGCAGGAACGCATGCCCATGCGATGGTTCAGGCCTACAGGGATGAATATACCGCTTTCTGTAAGTATGCAGAGTCCCACAGGGACTGCGTTTTCCTTGTCGATACGTATGATACGTTGAAGTCCGGGGTACCGAACGCGATTAAGGCGGCCAAAGCGTACGGCGATCGGATCACGTTCAAAGGCATACGTTTGGATAGCGGCGATCTGGCTTATTTATCTAAAGAGGCCAGAAAAATGCTCGACGATGCCGGTTTTCCGCAAGCCCGAATTTATGCCTCCAACGATCTCGATGAACAGACGATCATGAGCCTGAAAGCCCAGGGGGCGCAGATCGATGTGTGGGGTGTCGGAACCAAGCTCATTACCGCTTACGATCAGCCCGCACTGGGAGCCGTTTACAAGCTGATTTCCATTGAGAATGAAACTGGTGAAATGGTCGACACCATTAAAATCAGCTCGAATCCCGAAAAGATTACAACCCCGGGCAGAAAGCGGGTTTATCGCATCATCAACCGGAGCAACGGCAAATCGGAAGGTGATTATATTGCACTGGAGCATGAAGAACCACAGAAAGAGACGCGTCTCAAAATGTTCCATCCGGTGCATACGTATATTGCCAAGTTCGTGACCGGTTTTGAGGCAAGGGAGCTCCATTATCTGGTTTTTGACAGCGGCGAGCTGGTGTATGAACTGCCAGATTTGAAGGACATCAGAGCGTTTGCGCGTGATAACCTACAGGTGCTTTGGGAGGAATACCAGCGGATCTTGAATCCGGCAGAGTATCCGGTGAACCTGAGCCAGGCATGCTGGGATAACAAAATGAGGCTGATCGACGAAATTCAGCGGGACATCCAGCGGCAGCTGCAGCCTTAAGGAGGGGAACATGGCGAAAATCGGAATATACGGATCCTCGTTCGATCCTATTACCAACGTGCATCTGTGGACGGCCAGCACCGTGGCCCACCGCTGCCGGCTGGACCGGGTGATCTTCCTGCCCTGTTCAAGCAAAAGGCCGGATAAATCGCTGCATGCCAGCGACGAGCATCGGTGGAACATGATTCAACTTGCGATAGATGGCAATGATAAATTTGTCGCGGACGATTATGAGATGAAGCAAGCAGGATGGGAAATTGCCACCTATCTGACGCTGAAGCATTACAAGGAGGCTTTCCCGGACGACGACATTTATTTTATCATGGGTGCGGATCTGCTGCTTGATATCGGGGAAGGGAAATGGAAAAAATCCGAGGAGCTCATACAGGAAAACAAGTTTATCGTGATGGCTCGGGACGGGATCAACATGCTGGCGGCCATCAGCAAATCGCCGATTCTGCGGAACGCCGACGACGGACAGACGTTTCATCTGATCGACAAAGGGCTCGCGATGGAAATCAGCTCGACGTATATCCGGGATGAATTCCAACGAGGCGGTGAGCCGCGTTACCTGGTTCCCGACAACTGCTATGCTTATATGTGCCAACATAAACTGTACCGATAGAAGGGAGTCATTGATATGAAAAACCAACAACAAATTATTCAAGAACTTCATGTAAAGCCTGAAATTAAGCCGGAGGAGGAAATTCGCAGACGAATCGGTTTCCTCAAGGATTACTGCAAAAAGGCAGGGGCCAAGGGGTTCGTGCTCGGCATCAGCGGCGGGCAGGACTCGACCCTGGCAGGACGCCTTGCCCAGCTTGCGGTCCAGGAGCTGCGTTCGGAAGGATATGAGGCCAAATTTTACGCGGTTCGGCTCCCTTTCGGCATTCAGAAGGATGAGGACGATGCGCAGAAGGCGCTGGATTTTATCAAGCCGGACGAGAGCTATGATTTCAACATTATGAATGCCGTCAACGCATTTGCCCTTACGTATTCTGAATCTACCGGAAACGGGCTTCCCGATTACCATAAAGGAAACGTCAAAGCGAGAATGCGGATGATCGCCCAGTACGCCATTGCCGGTGATCGTCAGTGTTTGGTGATCGGGACGGACCATGCCGCCGAAGCCCTCACCGGATTTTTCACGAAATTCGGTGACGGGGGAGCGGATATTCTTCCGCTGACCGGGCTGACCAAAGAGCAGGGCCGCCAGCTGCTTAAAGCTTTGGACGCCGAAGCGCGGTTGTATCTGAAGACGCCTACGGCCGATCTGCTGGACAACAAGCCGCAGCAGCCGGATGAAACCGAGCTGGGCATGGAATACGAAGTGATCGACCAGTATTTGACCGGGCAGCAGGTTGACCCGCAGGAGCAGCTCAAGATTGAGCAACGTTATGACCGTTCGCAGCATAAACGTGAGCTGCCTGTGACTCCTTTTGATGAATGGTGGAAATAAGGCCAAGCGCCGGCTTTAGCCGGTGCATTTTTACGTTAAATCGTTTTCTACCGTAAATCCGGTTTGTGCGGCTGCTATAATAAATGAAAAGAGTCGAATGAGGTGAGCCGGCATGGATATTCAGTCCATAATCCATCGAATAACACAGGATCTTTGTCAGGTTGATGGGGTCAGGGCCATCGTACTTGGTGGTTCCAGAGCCAGAGGGACGCATCATCCCGGATCCGATATCGATATCGGCATCTATTATGATTCAAGGGAAGGATTGGACATCAAAGAACTCCGTCGGATCGCTGCTGTCCTCGATGATGACGGCCGAACGGACCTGATCACGGAGATCGGGGGATGGGGACCTTGGATCAATGGCGGGGGCTGGCTGCAAGTCGAACAAATACCGGTTGATTTTTTGTACCGCGATATCTACAAAGTCTCCATGGTGATGGAAGAATGCCTTGAGGGAAACGTCACGATTGATTATCAGCCAGGCCATCCTCACGGCTTTATTAACGCCATTTATATGGCGGAAGTCGCGTTGTGCCAAGTGCTATGGGATCCTGCGGACGTCATTACCGCACTGAAGTCCAAAATGTCGCCTTTCCCAGCCATATACCGGCAAGCGGTCATCGGCAAGTTTTTGTGGGAAGCCGAATTTTCGCTTGACATCGGGATGAAAGGGGTCGCCAAGAAAGACACCTCTTATGTGAGCGGATGCTGCTTCAGGGCGGTATCCTGCTTGAACCAGGTGCTGTTCGCCATAAATCATCAGTATTGCATGAACGAAAAGGGAGCGACAGCCATCGCCGACGCTTTCGATATCGTGCCGCCAGCCTATGCAGAGCGGGTCCATCAAATGTTTACCTTGGTATCGGCAGATGCCGGGCGGTTACAGGAGGCGCTTGATATTCTGCGCAAGCTGGTGCAGGAAACCAATCGGCTGGTCACCGCAAGGGATTGAAGCAAGTGAGGGAAAGCAAGCATGGAGGGAAATATCAAAAAAAGCTGCCGAGTTAATCGGCAGCTTTTTTTGTATTTATCTGGATTGACTGACTATACAATTATCTTAAAGTCTTGAGGGCTCCGCTCCAAGCTACGACTTGATCCAGCATCGCATTGACATTGTCCAGATGAAGGGCTTGAGGTTTAAAGACCGATCCGTTTTCAAAATCGGTGAACAGAGACAGCGTTGGATGAACGCGAACGTCGGCAACCAAAAGTTCTCCCAGGATACCGCGGAGATGTTCAGCCGCACGGGCGCCGCCGGTGGAGCCGTAGCTCACGATCCCTGCTGCCTTGTTGTTCCACGCTTCACGGGCGAAGTCAATCGCATTCTTCAGTGCGCCGGTAATGCTGTGGTTGTATTCCTGAACGATAAACACGAAGCCGTCCAGTTCTCCGAGCTTTTGGTTCCAGGCAGCGATGCCAGGTTCGGTACCGTCTGTCGTTCCGAGGAAAGGCAGATTATAATCGCTGATATCCACGATTTCGTAGTTAGCGTCACCGCGTTGGTCGGCAATCTCTTTGATCCATTGTCCCACTTGCGGGCTTACCCGGCCTTGACGCGTGCTTCCCAAAATAATACCGATGTTCAATTTGCTCATTGTAACTTCCTCCTTGGCTGCTGTGCCAAATAATTTTTTGAAAAACGACATGTTTGCACCACCTGAACTATCTATGATGTATTTGGATTATGAAACGACTGCAGTCTGAATTCATCAGTAAGTTACTTTACGTAAGTTATTATATTTTTTAAATTTAATATTGTCAACATAAAAACTTTATTTAAGTAACTAAGGTGCTAACCTCTCATAACTGGAAAAAGGAAGCATGTACTGCGGCGTGGAAGTAAATATAAAGTAGAGCAAGTAAGATAGAGAGCGAGAGGTGAGGTCATACGATGAAGGCTAATACCGATATTCAAATTCCGGACGTTCCATGGCATCGGTTGACGACGGCCTATGGGAGAGGCACGGACATTCCCCGGTTCATTAAAGAAAAACAGTACGCTTCCCTAGCGGGATTGATCGAACATCAAGGGACCTTGTGGCAGGTGACCCCTTGGACCATTCTTGCACTGATGGAGAAACTAAGAACAGAGGAACCGCTACAGGTTTCCATCGAAGAGATCGATTTATACCTTGCTGTAGCTTCTGCATTAGCAGATCAGGATATTCAAGAAGTGGGCTCGATAAACTCCATGAAAGAGCTGCTGGATGACAAGTACCTCTGGCCCGAGCAAGAAGACGGAGACGAGGAGGAGTGGGAGGAAGAAGAACCTCGCGGCTACGAGCCGGATCCTTTTTACGGATATTATTATTTCAGCGGTGTGCTGCTAAAACAGGGAGTAGCGGAGTTCACACGGATCATGAGCGGAAACAAGGACCTTGCTCCCAGGATCAGAGAGCTGTTGGCTTTGCTTAAGCATATCACCGCTGAATGAAATTTAGCTGTAATCATCGTTAGGCAATTACGCTATGAAAAAAGCACACACCGCATTTAGCGGCGTGTGCTTACAGCGCATGAACAGCCTGTTACTTGCCTTGAATGCTCAGCTCGGCAAGATTGGGATTCCAATCGACCTGGCATCCCAGCTGCTTGAACAGGGAAGCAGGTACCATGACGGCGCCGTTTATCATACTTACCGGGCCGGACAATGCAATGGACTGCCCTTGAATGGCGGCTTCGGCCGAGTCGGGACGGAAAGTCACCGTAGTTTGGCCGTATTGAAGCCTGTAAGTGGTCCCTTCCTGAGTTGTAGTGGCCTCGAATGAGCCTCCGAGCTTCTTCGCTATGCTTTTGACAGGCACAATGATCGAGTTATTCTTGTTGACTGCCGGGAAGGAGGCGGGAAGCAAGGTGCCGTTGATACGAATGGTGATCGGCCGCTGAATGGGAACCGGTGCGTATTCCATGCCGTCACCCGCATTTCGCGGGACGCCAACCTCGTTCCAATTGTTCGCCCCCCAGCCGTACACCTGGCCTTTGGCATCAATGGCCAAACGATGGGTATCCCCGGCCGATGCCGATACGATCCGCTGCAGTCCTTTGACTTTAACGGCCGATCGGCCCGATTTGCCGTCGTGCATCCACACTTCACCTTGCCGGCTCACCAGCAACGCATATCCGGGGGAAGCATAAACATTTCGGACCTGAAGGGACGGCTGAATGCTCACTGGCTTTACATACAGCTTTCCTGTGCTAGAAGAAGCTGGGATAGACCATTTCCATACCTTGCCGGAGCCGTCTACTCCATAAGCGTCATAGGCATGCTGCGTGGAAATTTGCTTCAATGCCGGCAAACCCTGTATTCGGACCGGTACGGAGAAGTGAAGCTGATTCTCTGAGGTGTTCACCGTAAACCTCCAGACAGATCCGGCGGAATCCAGCGCACAGATATAATCGGATGCCGACTGCAGTTGAACGATATTTTTCAAGCCACTAACTGAAATCGGCTGGCCCGAATCGCCGCTCTTCTGATCTTTCATCCACGCTTTAACGGACCCATCGCTTCCGAGACCAAAGCTGTATTTTTGCAATGTCGTTACTTGCGAGATTCCGGATAAACCCAGGAGTGCTCGCGGAACCTGGGTTTCCCGGACGTAGCCCGGTCGTGATCCCCATTCCCATACCGTACCGTCGCGTGCGACGCCCAATTGGTAACCATACCCGTCGGTAGCTATCGAGTTCAATGGTGGCAGTGTGTTGAGACGAACAGGTGCCACCATGCTGGAAACGGCCGTAGTATCGGGAATCCCGAGTTCGCCCAATAAGTTTCTTCCCCAGGTCCACACCGAGCCGTCTGCCCGGAGTCCGACCGAATAATAATTCCCGGCTGCGACCTGAACGAAAGCCGTTCCCAAAGCGGCGGTGCTGGAAGCTGACGCGGCCGGTGACTCAGCAGAGCTGGACGCAGATAACAATGCTGTAGCATCCATGCGGTTTGCCGGTTGAGTGGATGCTGCCGCAAACGAATGGGGTGATACCGCCGTCACAACCACTGCAGATAGCAGCACGCCTTGCATGAAGTGGGAATATTTCATGATCATCCTCCGTGTTCTTTTTACTTGAATCTACTAATCAAGACGCAAGCATCATGCGGGAAGTTGCGCGGCCCAAGCGTAATCTTTATCGGAAAAGATCCGTGTTCGGCCAACCGTTGCTCCGGCCGCTGCCTACGCTTTATAATTCTAGTTAGTAGAATCCAGCAGACAGGAGGCGGATATGATCGATCAGCAGGAGTATGGAAAATACGTGCTTGGATTGATGGATGAAGAAGAGGCTGAAGAAACTGCCGGGCCTATTGAAGAAGAGATGTTTTACGGCTATTTTCAAATCTATATGCCCAGCGGAAAAGGGGTGGAAGCTACGTTTGCACCTCTGGAAGACGGCGATATCTTTTTACAACGCATCCTCCCGATCTATGAAATGCTGGATCCGCAGGATTTTCAAGGGGAATGGGTGCCCGGGTATTTTAACGGTAAATCTGATCATGTATCCGAAGAGGAGCTCAGGGATCTCGGCAAAAGGCATATCCTCGGTTTGAAGCAGCTGATGGACGATCATGCCGAGTTGGAGGAAGCGGTTGAGGCGTCGGCGTATCTCGGAACGGTCTCCGAAGTCGTCATCGTATCCGGCAGCGAATTCGAAAAATTCCGGCAGGAGTATGATCCCGTCGTACACGAATCGTTGTTTGAACTGGTGAGTGAGCATACGGATCATCAGGAACCCGTTCAAATGTTGAGCGAGGCTTATTATTCCATTGCCTGTGATTACTGGATTTCTTACTACCTTCAATGGCACCGATACGGGCTTGAAGGAGACACGCTGGCTCCGTATTTCGAGCTGTACAAGCTCGGATATTCGGCGATTTTTGCGAACGGTAAACTGTATATCGGTAAGCCTTAGAAGTTGAAGCTGTTGTCGCACAGAATCTTATGAAAAAGGCGTCCATCCAAGATGGCCGCCTTTTTGTGTTCATACAGTAATGATCAGTTTGATGTGCTTCGTACCTTGCCTTTCTTGAACAGCAGCGGATAAAACAGAATGCCGCTGACGATCAACACAATGCCCAGCAGGAAGGTTTTCAAATCCGCCGTTCCCGCGATGATGACCCAAAGTGAATACAATGCCGCGAGCCCTGCGATCATGCCCTCGGTTACCCGTTCTTTGCGAGCCGTAAAGGTTTCTCCGGTCCAAATCAGCTTAATATGATAGAGTGAAGCAATCAAATAAGGGACCAGATAGGCAAGCGTGGCAATGTAAATGATAAAATCGAACGCCGCCGAGATCGAGCCGGAGATCGTCGACAGCAGCAAAACCTGACCGACCGCGTTCGAGATCCATAGCGACGTCTTCGGCATGCCCTTTCCGTTTTCCTTGGAAAAGGAAGGGAGAAACACGCCCAGCTTGGCGGCCTGAAACGGCACCTCGGCGCTCAGCAGCACCCAGCCGATCGTTGATCCAAGCAGGCTGATCAAGCCCAGCGCTGCAAGGAGCTTGCCGCCGATCGGACCGATTACCGCGGTGATGCCGTCCACCAGCGGATTCTGGGAAGCCATCAGCTGGTCCTGCGTCAGAAGTCCCATCGTCAGGATGCTGATGCCCACATACAAGACGATGGAGATGAGCAGCCCGGCAATGGTTGCGCGGCGGATGTCCTGCTTGCGGCGGGCGCGGGCGGCAAAGACCATGGCGGATTCGACGCCGATAAAAGCCCACAGTGTTCCAACGGCTGCGGCATTGACCTGGGACAGCAGGCTGAGCGTTTCGCCGCTGTCATTGGTCCGAGGAGCCAGGAAGGGGCCGATGTTGCTTTTTTGAAAAGCGAATAATGCAATGATAATAAACAAGGCGAAGCCAACCACTTTGGTTGCCGTCGCGATAAAATTCAATCGGCCCGCACCGTTCATGCCTTTCATGCAGATGGCGTGCGTTCCCCACAGCAGAAGCGAGCAGACGATAAATGTCAGCACATTGCCGGCCTTTAACGTCAATATTCCGGTATCCACCCACACCTTATCGCTGGTCAACACCGGAAAAAAGGTCGACAGGTAACTGGCGAAGGTCGTAATCACCGCCACGAACCCGGCTATATTGCCTACCCAGTACCCCCAAGTGGACATGAAGCCGGCCAGGCGGGAGCCATGTGAGCCTTCCCGGAACAGCTCCTTCGCATAAATTTGCGGCCCGCCGCTCAGCTCCGGCTTACGGACAGCCAAGCTTCCGAAAACCAGCGCCAGCATAAGAACCCCGAGCCCAGTCGCCAGCCAGGCCAGAATGACGCCCGCAGGGCTGGCCGCTTCGGACAGCGAGCGGGGCAGCATAAAAATTCCGGAACCGACCATATTCCCCACGACGAGAGCGGTCAAAATCCAGAATCCCAATTTGTGTCTGGTCATGATGTCAAACTCCTTTTGAATGAATAATGCATCGACTTGTTGAAAAAACACTGACAAGTATTAATCATACACTTTCTTCTGGTAAAGCACCAGAGTAAAATTCAGGGGAGCCCATTTTATGACGTTAAGCGCTCTGTAGGTTTCGCTTGTCCATTCGGCGGGGAAGAATAAAGAAGATAGAACAAAGATGGAACAACTTTGCACGAGGAGCGTGGGAATATTGAGAGAAATCCGTGAAGCGGGTCAAGGGTTCGTGATGGTGGAGGATGATCGGAGGGTGGCGGAAATCACTTTTCAGCCCGTAGATGGCAGAACCATCGTCATAGATCATACGTATGTGTCCGAAGAGCTGCGAGGGCAGCGGATCGGGGATGAACTGGTCAAAGCAGTGGTGGATATGGCCCGGAAGGAAGGCAAGAAGATTATTCCCGCGTGCTCGTTTGCCCATGTTCAATTCAAGCGGCATAAAGACTATAAGGATGTGTGGCAGCAGGAAGAACGCTGATCGAACAATAAGAAATGAGGTGGGAACTATGAAACGAAAAATACTCGTTACCGGTGCAGCCGGACGGATCGGAAGTTGTGTAACGGATGGACTCCGGTCGACAGGCAAGTATGAAGTGGTCGCAACGGATATTCGGCCCGATCCGGAGCACGGAGTCGGCAAGCTGGACATCACGGATGGAGAGGCTGTGGCGACAGCGCTGGAGGGTATCGATACGGTGCTTCATTTTGGCTGGGCTAAAGACGAAGACGATTTCCTCGGGAAGGTGCTCCCGATTAACGTGACAGGTGCTTATCACATTTATGAAGGCGCCCGTAAAGGCGGCGTATCGAGGGTTATCTTTGCCAGTTCCAATCATGCCACCGGTTTTTATAAAGTAGGAGAGCATATCAAGCCCGAGGATCACCGGCCTGACAGCTTTTATGGGCTCAGCAAAAGCTATATCGAGCTTCTGGGCCGTTACTATTCCGATAAGTACGGAGTTTCCTCCGTGAACATCCGGATCGGCAATTTTCCGGGCGACGACCGTCCGCACTCGGACCGTACCGCTCATATTTGGATCTCCCGGCGCGATATGGTGCAATTGGCCGAATGCTGCATTGAGGCAGATCCATCCCTTAAGTTTTTGACAATGTACGGGACCTCAGCAAATGACGACAATTATTATGATATCGGATACTTGCGCGAAAAAATCGGCTATGTGCCTAAGGACAACGCGGCGGATGTGCTGGCACGGCAGGGGCTGGACGAAGACGACATCAAGCAGGAGGAGGGGATATACCAAGGCGGTCCAGGGATAAAGAAAGAACAGGCATAGAAAATATGGTTCTGAATATGTCCCTGAGAAAAGCGGGAATTGCTTTTATAAAAAAAAGCGAAGGAGTTATGTCGTCTGCAGGCGGCGTAACTCCTTTTCTTGTTGACTTTGATCCATCGGAACAAAAGAAAAACGTCTATCGACGTACCTTCAAAGAAGACAGACCGCATGTAGCTGAAGTTTTTCTTGCGATTATAGGAATGGTTCAGCTTCGCTGAAATTTATAAATTCTATAATCTTCAAAAAAACTCCGCCAGACGGAACGTTATCCCGTGAAAGGCGGAGTTAGAAAGTAAACAAAAATAGAGTTGCCAAAATGAAAGCAACATGGTAAATTTAAATATGCGTCATGTGAATTTTGTGGATTTAATCAGTATTATCTAATTATATCTTACACCATAGCGTCGGTTCCGTCAACCCCTATTTTTCAGGAACTCACAATCATTTGTGTAAAGGAGTGTTTCTTCATGAGTCAAGAACTTCAACAGGAGCAGCAGCGGGTGAATCAGGTGATTGGCATCATCCAAGATCAGATCAACGAATATGAGGAAGCAACGGCCCGCCGCCGGCAAGAGGTTGTGGACATCCGTAAGCATTTCTGGGAAGACGTTACGGTGAACACGGACAACTTTGACGATTTTCTAGAAACGATTATCAGCTTAAGGCAGCAGTCCGAGGTCCTCTCCTTAAGCCAGGGCAGCCACCGCCAGTCCTCCAAGCGGCTGTCCCAGCTTCAGCGCATGCAGGATGTGCCGTATTTCGGGCGGATTGATTTTGCCGAAGAGGGAATGAACGAGACAGAGCGCGTGTACATCGGCGTTTCCTCACTCACGGATGCTACCGGTGAAAAGTTCCTGATTTATGACTGGAGAGCCCCGGTCTCAAGCATGTATTACGACTGCACACCGGGTCTGGCTGAATACATCACGCCCGGCGGGCCGATTCAGGGCACGCTGGAGCAAAAATGGCAGTACATCATCCGCAGCGGAGTTATTCAGTCGATGTTTGATACCCGGCTCACCATAGGTGACGAGATTCTCCAGCAGGTGCTCGGTCAATCCGCAGACACGCACATGCGAAGCATCGTGGCGACGATTCAGCAGGAGCAGAACCGGATTATCCGCCATGACAGCGCACGTCTGCTCATTGTTCAGGGCGCGGCCGGGAGCGGCAAGACGTCGGCGGCCTTGCAGCGGATCGCTTATTTGCTGTACAAATACCGGAACCGTTTGACGGCGGACCAAATGCTTTTATTTTCACCAAACGCCATGTTCAAGAGTTATGTCTCCAGCGTGCTGCCAGAGCTCGGGGAAGAGAATATGCAGCAGGTCACGTTTCAGGAGTACCTGAATCACCGGCTGAGCAGTTCCTTTGATGTTGAAGATCCTTACACTCAGCTGGAATACGTCCTAACGGCTTCGGAAGACCCGGACTACCGGGTGCGGATGGCGGGTATCCGCTTTAAGGCGACAAAGGCGTTTTTTGATCGGATCCAATCCTGCCGCCAAGCGCTGGAACAATCCGGAATGGTATTCAAGGATATATCCTTTAAAGGCAAAACGCTCGTTTCCGCCGAGGAAATTCTAGAGAGATTCTACAGTGAGCACACGACGCTTCGCTTTGCCAACAGACTGGAAAAGTTGTCGGATTGGTTGAAGGAGCTGGTCAAAGAAGCGGAGAAGGCCGAGCGGAGAAAGCCTTGGGTGCAGGACGCCGTTGAGCTGGTCGATAATGATGAATACCAGCAAGCTTATTCGCATCTTCGGAAAAAACACGGGTTAACCGAAGAATCGGAAGAGGATGTGGATCTGGAACTTGTCCGTAAGGAGCTCGCGCGCCGGATCGTCAGCAGGAAATTCAAACGTATCAGGCAACAAATTAAAGATATGGGCTTTATCGATACGCCGGCCATCTATAAGCAAATGCTGGTTTCCCATCCGGCTGACGGCGAGGTTGAAGGAGCAGAACTTCCTCCCGAATGGAACGAAATCGGCGAAATGACGTCCCAACTGATAGACCAAGGGAAGCTTCTATACGAGGACGCGACACCTTATTTGCTTTTAAAAGAGCTGATCGAAGGCTTTCAGACCAATGTTTCGATCCGGCATGTCCTCGTAGATGAGGCGCAGGATTATTCGCCGTTTCAATTCGAATTTATAAAAAGGCTGTTCCCGGCGGCGAAAATGACGGTGCTTGGCGACTTCAACCAGGCAGTCTTCGCGCACGCCGACGGTACGGACGATTTCGGCATGCTGGCCGAATTGTACGGAGAGGAACAAACCGAAGCCATTATCTTGAACCGAAGCTACCGGTCCACCAGACCGATCGTCGAATTTACACGGGCGCTTATCCCCAACGGAGAAGAGATCATTCCTTTTGACCGGAACGGAAGCCGCCCCATACTCACGAGGGCTGCCGACGCGGAGCAATTACATCAGTCCATTAGGGAAAAAGTCAAACAATTCCGGGAACAGGGGCACCGGACCGTTGCGATTATTTGCAAATCCGCAGCCCAAAGCGCATCCGTATTCGAATCCCTTCACGATCTGGAGGATATCAAGCTCGTTACCAGCGGTTCGATCGAATATAAAAAGGGGATCGTCGTCATTCCGGTATATTTGGCCAAAGGAATCGAATTCGATGCTGTAATCGTCTATAACGCTTCAGACGAAGAATACGGAGAAGAGAGCTTGCGGCGACTGTTCTATACCGCCTGTACCCGGGCCATGCATGAACTGCAATTGTACAGCATCGGGAATCCGAGCCGTTTTGTTCAAGAGGCAGCTTCATGGATTGCGGAAGATTCGATTTCATGAATTGAAAACCATCCCCATTTCATGTATCGTCAATCACAATGAGAGACGCTGCATGTGGGGAGGACCATATCATGACGGGTAAGATCGTTGTCGTATTAAAAGCTGTAATCATCCATCAAGGCCGTGTTCTGATCCTCAAACGTTCCGGTTCAGACGAAGTAGGCGCGGGAGGCTGGGAAACGGCCGGTGGGAATCTGGAGTTTGGCGAGGATTTGGATACCGCTTTGATTCGCGAAATTAAAGAAGAAGCGGGGATTCACGCAAGTATCGATCGATTGCTGTTTGCAACGACGTTTTTTACGGATCCTGGGAGGCAAATTGTGCTTTTATCTTATTTGTGCAGAACGGATGAACCGCAAGTAACCCTCTCGCACGAGCACGACGAGTATAGATGGGCCACGAAGTCGGAGCTCGTTCAATATTTGCCTGAGGCGATCATCATCGACTTTACGAAGCATGGCGTCTTTGCGCTTCCCGAATTGATTTAATTCCTGTATCAACGCGAGGGCGGACGATCTTTATTGCATTTTATTCACTCTACGCCGCTTTAGGAGCGAAACATATGTATACTCACAGAGCATTATCCACGATGGATTTGACAGACATTTGCGGGTTCCCGCAAACGGAACAGGAGCTGCTTTATGTTGGCCCAGGTTTTAGGTTTCCGTTAACACCAGAACAAATATCGCATTCACTCATGAACCGCTTTGAACCAACCGTTGTTATAGAAGAAGATTCCGGCCAAATCGCCGCTTACGCTAATTTATATAACCGAAGCGGTCATGCTTGTTGGCTTGGCAACGTCATTGTCTCACCGAGTCACAGGGGGCGAGGAGCCGGTGAATTTTTATTGCATGCAATGATGCATAAGGCAAAGGAGAACTAAGGGGTGAGGGAACTCTTCTTCTCCTGTCATCACGCGAATTCAAGAGGACTGGCATTTTATCATAAACATTCCTTCAGACCTTTTGATTTGAAAATTTCCGAGTTAGATGACGGCCGCTAAATCATCACGGTGCAAATGAAAAGAAATCTGGGCTGAGTTCGAACAATTTATCGGAAGCGGCGGTTTGACAAGGCATATAAGAAAAACGTCTATCGACGTACTTTCAAAGAAGACAGACCGCGTCTGGAGGAAGTTTTTCTTGCGAGATCAGGAAGCTGAAGCTTCGAAACTTATACTTTCTGATCTCTTAAAAAAAGCCCGCTTTGCAGCAGGCTCGTTATGCTTTCAGTCTATTAAATTCCTTTTTTAGTTCTGCTCCTCGGCTGCCAAAATCATTCCCGAATATTCCAGAGCCTGAATTCGGTACTTGCCGCCACTCTCTATGACAATTCGCCTGTTCCCAAGCTCGTATTCCTTACCGTCCTCTATTCGTACGCGGTCTCCGCCACGTCTAGGATCCCATATTTCGACGACGTGCACGGTTTTGACAACTGGCCCCTGAACGATATCCGCTGTTACTCTCCCCAGCATAATTAAAGGGAATAACGATAGGAAGAATATAAAAATGGCTAATAGCAAGTCTGCTCTTCGCGTAACCGATTGCCGTTTGCCGTACCGAAGCACCACGTATGTAAAAATATAGCTGAAAAATAGTAAAGCTGTGCAGTATCCGGCGATTCCAATCCACAAAAATTGGCGGACATGATCATCATACTTCACCCCGACAGCAACCAGTTCCCCTAGGCACAGCATCAGCAGGACGATCCGCAGGATGTTTCTTTTCTTTTGGTACCACGTTCTTGTTGGGGGAGAAACTAGAGCTCCCGACTCTTTCATGGGCATCACCTTTCGTCATTCGAACATATCTGGACTAATCGAAGCCGACTCCCGCAAGCGGACGCTTCACACGCCGGCATCATACAAAAGGTAATGGAAGATCTTGCGAATTGCAAGCCAAATATCAGGGAACAGGAAAAGAACGTGAACTCATCAGGCGCACAGGTGCACGCTTCTGAAACCCGATCTCGTACGGCTCCGTAATGTTACAAAGACAACATTTTTGAGCTCACAGGGGGAACAGGCGCGTGGCCAGGAATTCGAAAAGTCAAACAAAGCACAGCAGCACAAAGACTCATCAAGGGGATCGCAAAGGTAAATCCAAGCGGAAAGGGAAACCGGCCGGAAGCCGAGCTTCCCATTTTTGGCTGGGTTTATTAAAATTCCTAGGCTTTTTCATATTAGCCGGCTTACTGCTGTTGTATTGGGACTCGGCCAGGTTGGCCTCATTAATCTCTCATGCGGCTCCGGTTCAGCAGCTGACGGCAGACACGAACGGGATCGTCCGAATAGAAGGAGAAGCTGAGGGGGAGACAGCTGCAGCGGATCAAGGCAAGTTGCGACAGCGTTACCTGCTCCTTCAAAAGGAAAAGTTTAATTGGCATTGCAGCAAAAGCGGATGTAACTATATGTGGAATGAAGACGCCGTCCCGCAAGTATGGGGGAATTTAAGCATTCAAGGCGTTAAAGTGGAAAGTGAACGTTTCAAATTCTACTCCGACTGGCTGCCTCTGGATTTCGAAACAGTAGAAACGAGCCAACTCCCCTTTGTCCATGAGGGGGAAACATCCCGCCCGCTGCTTGTGGAGAGCCCCAAGGAAACGGCCTACGGTTATCACGCGCTTAGTCCAGGGCAAAGGATCACGGTGATCGGCCGGGCCGTTAACGGACATCTGGAGCCCATTCATCTGCCCGGCGAGGGAGAAGATCAGCGTATGATTTTGATTGGAAGCAGTGTAGAGGAAATGCTTTCCAGCGAAAAGGAAACGCAAAGTGGGGTTCTCATCGCTGCCGGATTCGTCATGCTGTTTTTGGTACCCGTGATCGTCGGGTGGATCCGTAAATTGTTCCGGAAGCTACACACTTTGCACAGCTAATAGTCTGTGTTTTGCAAAACCAAAAAAGCAATTGAATAGAGCAAATTAAAAGTCCGCGGAAACCGCGGACTTTTTCGTTTGCTCAGAATGGTTAAGCCATTGGAGTTTGCAGTTCTCTCGGGGCATTGGCACGTCCATTTTATGGTCGCGTCAGCAGGAAGTTCAGGAAGAACTGGCCAGACTGAAGTCGGCCAAACAAAGCTCTTAATCCTGGAAGTGATTGGTGTATGGTGACTGACGCCTCAAGTCGCAAAACGAAAATAAGCCCAAATCAAATTCAACCCCTGTTTCTGAGAGAAGCGGGGGTTTGCCTTTTTATATGAAACGGATTTCCAGTAACGAAAGTGTCATTGCTTCCTTCCCGTGATATGGTAATCTCATTTAAGGGGATTCATTTCCATTTGGGACCGAAATCCACGGCATAAGGAGGAGAAACATGAGTTTACTGTCATTTTTGAAAAGATTGCTGGGTTCCGGTTCGGCTTCCGGAGATAACTCAAAAGAAGGGAATAAGGGTCACGGGTTTGATACACCCATACCCCCATACATAGGCATCAATAAAGAGATACAAGGTTTATCCGATCTCGTCATACGATTGGAGAACGCGCTGGGAACGGACTATATGGAGCACGTAAAGCAGCGGGTTATAGAGCGTCATTCCATCAGCCAAACCCAGTATCAATGGATGCTGCTTGAAGTGAAGAGGTTCTTTCTCATGTGTGCGATTCTCAAGCAGGTTCCCATGTTCAGTAAAGATGCCGACCTGATCTGGCACGAAATGCTGATGTTTACCCGCGATTATGATCGCTTCTGCACTACATTCGCAGGACGGTTTATTCATCATCAACCTAACGTGGCCTACACGAATGATAAAAAGTTGCCGGAAGAAGAGAGGGCACGGTATGATTTGATCTACAGCATGCTGTTTCACATTTATCCGGCAAACGAGGCACTTCTGAATCCGTTTTTCCAATTTAAAATCGACGAAGAGTTCTTTCAAACCTTCGACAATCTACTCGATCAAGAGATCCGCAGCCGATATTTTCAGAGCAGTTCCGATGCCGCAATCGAAGCCATTCAACTGGCCATCATCGGCTCGATCCGAAAACATTATCGTGACGTCAAGTCAGCAAAACCCGGCACATTGAGGGCAAGCCGTCCTTTGCCGCCCAGAAGCGGCCGAGGTCAATCCACCGGCATCCGCCGCAGTGAGGAGAACGGGGTGACGGTAGATCCGTTCAGCTCCATTCTGTTTCTGACGGCCATGGATACGGATCCGTGGAATGATGACAACCCTTCGGGCGATTGGAATCCTTCAGACAGCGATCCTTCGACCAATCCAGGGGTGGACGATTCAGACCCATCTCCGGACAGTGACAGCCCTAGCGGCGATGATTCCGGCAGTTCCTCCTGCAGTTCGTCCAGCGATTCTTCCTGCAGCTCGTCCTCGTGCAGCTCCTCATCCTGCAGTTCCTGTGGAGGGGGAGGAGACTAGGAAACCTGTACCTCCGTACCTTCAAATAATCCTTCTGCTTTCTGCAGGTGGATTTTTTTGTCATTTATATTGACCAGCAGGTCAGCATCCTGTATGATCTTACTAACCAATTGGTCAGCATACTCGAGAAGAGGTGATGAGACTGCCGATACAGCTCTACGAACAGGAGAAAATTTTGCAAGCCTGCTTAACTGTGTTTGCCCGCAACGGTTACAAGAACACTTCAACGGAAATGCTGGCGGCTGCTGCCGGGATCTCCAAAGCTTTGATCTTTCATCATTTCACGAGCAAGAAGAAACTGTATCTTAGCTTGGTTGACCACTGCTTTGAGAAGGTCCGAACCGGCATCCATTATGATGAGTGGAGTACGGAACATGCTGATTTTTTTACAGCCATCACTCAGTTAAGCCGTGCGAAACTCGGTTATTTTCGCGAGCATCCGGATGAATGGAAGTTGGTATATGAGGCATTTTATGCCACACCTGATGGCTTGAAGGAGGAAATCGAGGATAAGTACGGCCAGGTGAGCGAAGCCCGGAATGCGATGTTGGCACAGCTTTTTGACAAGGTTCCCCTTCGCGAAGGCGTAAATCGAACGTATGCATTCGAGCTCGTCATGTCCGTAACCAGACATTTCGAAATGAAGTTTCTGGATGAGACGAAGGGGATGAGCCATATTGACGAAGCCTATACCCGCAGCCTTATGGAGGAATTGGAAGCTTTTTGTGACATGATCCGATACGGTATGGAAAACTAAAGTGAAGAGGTGAGCGGCCGTGAAAGACATCACTAGCAGTGATTTAGTGGCACCGGAAACGATGCGTGATTTCAACGCGTTTTACCAAAAACTGGTCAATCGTCAGGAAAGACTTTACCGGCTTGACGACTTTTTTGGCATGGGTGAAGCTTGGATAGCCTTTCGGTATGAGGATGTCTCAGCGATTTTGAAAGATCCCCGGTTCCTTTCGGACCGGCGAAAGTTCGCTTCACAGCAACAATCTTCACCTGAGAAAAGCTCCGTCAATGAATTGCTCGAATGGTTCAAAAGCATGCCTAATATGCTCATGGTGGATCCACCCGACCATACCCGGCTCCGGCGTTTGGTCTCCAAAGCATTTACGCCCCGAATGATTGAGGATCTGCGCCCGCGCATCCAACAAATCGCCGACGAGCTGCTGGATAAGGTGGTCAGCCGGGGCAAGATGGAACTCATTTCTGAATTTGCTTATCCGCTGCCTATCATCGTAATCTCGGAGATGCTGGGAATCCCCGGCCATCATCAGGCGCGATTTCGCGAGTGGACCCACAAGCTGGCCGAAGGCGCGCTGAACCCCGACCAAGCAAACTTGGTTCAAGAAGCCCTTCAGGAGTTTATTGATTACATTCAATCTTTGATTTCCGAAAAAAGGGTGCGGCCCGGTAACGATGTTATCAGCGGTTTGCTGCAGGCATATGACGAGGGCGATAAACTTAACGAGAACGAGCTGCTCTCTACCATTTGGCTGCTCATTACGGCAGGACATGAAACGACCGTGAATCTGATCGGCAACGGAACCCTGGCACTGCTTCAGCATCCAGAACAAATTCAGCTGCTTCGCGAGGATCCGGCCCTTCTGCCGGCTGCGGTTGAAGAGCTGCTCCGGTATGCGGGTCCGGTTATGATTACGGGCCGGGTTGCAGATGAAGATATCGAGATCCATGGTACACTCATTCGAAAAGGCGAGATGGTTATGGTTTCGCTGGCCGGAGCGGACATGGATGCAAGCCGATTCGACGTGCCAGAGCGGCTGGATATCACACGACAAGAAACCGATCATTTGGCGTTTGGCAGAGGAATCCATCTTTGCTTGGGAGCACCCCTTGCCCGCATGGAGGGACAAATCGCGTTCGGCTCGCTATTGCGGCGCTTTCCCAACCTGCGTCTCGACGTGAAACCGGAAGACCTGGCATATCACTACAGCACGCTCCGATCATTGGTCAGCCTTCCCGTCAGCTTTTAAATTTCATATCCATGTTAGGGAAAAAGTCCGCGGAATGCGGACTTTTTATATTTTGGAATCCGTTTCTCATGCATCGCCTTTCTGGTGGTTCAATTTGTTATCCGTAAGCACTGAATCAACTGTAATACCACAGTGATCATCCTATTATTCATTCAACAATCCAGCGTACCATACAAACTTATTTTAGAATATTACGATTACGAGCAAATTTTTACGAGAAATAAAAAGCGCTTTCATTTAGGATGGTTCTGAAAAGGAGTGATCACTAGATATGTTGTATCCAATCGTAACGTCAACCCGAAGTATCATCGACTTAAATGGAATTTGGAAGTTCAAGCTTGACAAAGGCACCGGATTCCAGGAGGAGTGGTACCGGTCCGGACTATTCGAAGCGATGACCATGCCCGTACCCGCCTCTTATAACGATATCGGCGTTTTGGCTGAGATCAGGAATCATATCGGTTGGGTATGGTACGAACGGGACATCGTCGTGCCCAACCTGCTTGCATCCGAGCGGATCGTACTGCGGTTTGGATCAGTTACGCATGCGGCGAAGGTATACCTGAACGGAGAACTCGTCATGGAGCATAAGGGAGGCTTCCTGCCCTTTGAAGCAGAGATAAACCGCTTCATTCAGGCAGGCGCAAACCGTTTAAACGTGGCTGTCAACAATATCGTTGATCAGTCCACGCTCCCGGTTGGATTCCATTATGAAAAAGAAATTCCGGGAATGGGGAAAAAAGCGTGCAATGAGCCCAATTTCGACTTTTTTAATTATGCCGGAATCCAGCGTCCGGTCAAAATTTATACGACTCCGCAGCTGTACATCCAAGATGTAGACATTGTCACCGAAACGAATGGCGATTCTGGAATCGTGAAATATGAGGTCAAGGCATCCTGCGGAGTAAAGATCCGAGTGAAAATCGTTGATGAAGAAGGTGAGGTTGCCGCTGCCGGAGACGGTGCATCAGGAACTTTGTCGATATCCCGCGTAAACCTTTGGGAGCCCTTGCATGCGTATCTGTATACGCTTCGCATCGAACTGCTGGATGATGACAAGATCATGGATGTATACGATCAGCCTTTCGGAGTCCGAACCGTCGCGGTGAAGTACGGGAAATTCCTGATCAATAATAAGCCGTTTTACTTTAAGGGTTTTGGCAAACACGAGGATGCTCCGATCCATGGCCGCGGTTTTGACGAAGCCGTAAACGCCATGGACGTTCATTTAATGAAATGGATCGGCGCGAACTCGTTCCGCACGGCCCATTACCCATATTCGGAGGAGCTAATGCGCCTTGCGGACCGAGAAGGGCTGGTCGTGATCAATGAAGTGCCTGCGGTAGGGCTGCACTTGAATTTCATGGTGATGTTGTCTGGCGGCCCGCGAAGCAGAAGCACCTGGCAGGAGCTGCAAACTTTTGAGCACCATCAAGAAGTCATTCGGGAGTTGATCGCACGGGATAAAAACCACCCTTCGGTCGTCATGTGGAACGTCGCTAACGAGCCGGCATCCGAAGAGGAAGGGGCGAATGAATATTTCGAACCATTGATCCGGCTGCTGAAAGAGCTGGACCCGCAGCACCGTCCAGTAACACTGGTCACACATTTAGGTGCTACGCCTGACAAGGACAAGGTCGCCAATCTCTTGGATGTGATCTGCTTGAACCGCTATTACGGCTGGTATGTGGACGGCGGCGACCTGAACGCAGCACAAGCGAAACTTCGGGCCGAATTGAACGCCTGGACGCAGCGTTGTCCGGACGTGCCGATTCTGATGACCGAATATGGCGCCGACACGGTGACCGGTTTTCACGATGTTGAGCCGGTTATGTTTACGGAAGAGTTTCAAGCGGAATTTTATAAGGCATACCATGAAGTCTTTGACGAGTTCCGTCATTTTGCCGGCGAACAAGTCTGGAACTTTGCCGATTTCGCCACCAGCCAGGGCATCATTCGTGTACAAGGTAACAAAAAGGGCATCTTTACCCGTGACCGCAAGCCTAAAATTGCGGCGCACGAACTGCGCAAGCGCTGGTTAGGCATCCCCGATTTCTACTATAAAGAAAAAATGTAGAGTGCGGGATTCGTTTGCCCCAGGCATACGAATTTGGAGATTGGATCATACTGAACATTTTGTTTCGGGGGGATCACATGGAGCCACAATTTGGACTGAAGACGGCAGAGAAATTAATCGTCCGGGAGGAAACGCGAAAATTCGGGATTCGAGACAAGTTCGGGTATTTGTTCGGTGATTTCGGCAATGATTTTTTCTTTATTCTAGTCAGCTCATTCTTGATGGTCTATTACACGGACATTTTCGGCATGAGTGCGGCATTGGTCGGAGGCCTGTTCCTCATTGCAAGGCTGTGGGATGCTGTAGCCGACGTGGCCTGGGGGAGATTTATCGATACCCGAAAATCGGGAAAGCAGGGAAAGTTCAGGCCGTGGATTTTGAGAATGTCCTTTCCGCTCGTGGCAATGGGCGTGCTTATGTTCATTCATCTCCCGGGCATGTCCACCGGATTCTACGAAGCATATGCGTTTGTGACCTATATCCTGTGGGGGACATTCTACAGCACGGTCAACATTCCATACGGCTCCATGGCATCCGTCATTACGAACGATCCGGTGGAACGCACGAGCTTATCCACCTTCAGGACGCTAGGTGCTTCCCTCGCGGGGTTGATCATTAATGTCGCCGGTCCGCTCATCATATTTGTGGATAATCAAGCTAATGCCAACCGCTTTCTGCTGGCGGCGGTCATTTTCGGCATCCTCTCGCTTTCTTGCTACATGGCCTGCTATCGTTTATCGGTCGAGCGGATTGTGGATCCCGATGTTCAGGGGGATAAAGCCAATCTCGCCAGGACGATAAAAGGGCTGTTTCGCAATAAACCGCTGGTCGTCATTCTGGCGGCTTCCCTGTCTTTTATGATTTGCTTCATGCTGGTCGGTGCTGTCAACGTGTATTTGTTCAAAAATGTGTTTCACAGCGCGGCGGCTCTAAGCCTGGTGGGATTCCTCCAAGCAGCTACCGTCTTTGTGGCGATGCCTCTTGTCAAACCGCTGGTATCCAAATTCGGCAAAAAGGAAACCGCATCGGCCGGAATACTGCTTGCAGCTGCAGTCTATGCAGTCATGTATGCGATGCCGGGCTTGAGCGTTCAAGCGTTTATCGTTCTCCTTGCCGTCGCCATGTTCGGTTACGCGTTTTTTAATCTGGTCATTTGGGCTTTCGTTACGGATGTGATCGATTATCATGAGTTCCTGACGGGACTTCGCGAGGACGGAACGATCTATTCCATATACTCCTTCGCCCGTAAGGTCGGGCAGGCGATTGCCGGCGGACTCGGTGGTTTTGCCATTGCGGCCGTTGGATACGATGCCAAGCTCAACGTCCAGAGTCCAGCCACCCTGCATGGCATCTACACGCTGTCCACTTTGGTTCCGGCAGTCATTTTATCGGCCATTTTCCTGATTGTGGTGTTTTTGTATCCGCTGAATAAAACACGGACACTGCAGCTTGCAGCCGATCTAAAGAAGAAAACGGAAGCCCTGCCGAAATAGCATGCTCCAAAAAAGGAAAAAAGCCGCAGACTTAGATTCAAGTCTGTGGCTTTTTTGCTGCTTTGCGCTGCTGCGTTTTACGGTAATCGCTCGGCGTAACCCCTTGCAATTGCTTGAACACTTTCGTGAAGTAATTGACGTCGCTGAAACCGACCATCTGCGCAATGTCCGTGATGGAGATTGGCTCGCTGCGGATGATTTGCAGCGCCTCCCGGATTCGCAGGCTGTTGATGTATGAGGTAAGGGGCTGCCCGGTCTCTTTCTTGAACTGCCTCGACAGATCGTATGGGCTGGCATGAACCGCAGTCGCAATTGCCTCTAGCCGGAGGGGCTCGGCGAGATGCAGCCTTATATATTCGATCGCTGTGCGGATCACCGGACTGTAATATTTCAGAGAGAGTTTACGGACGGTTTCGCAGTATTCGTAGAGCATCTTGTCGTGCAAGTTTGACAATTGCTGGATGGAGGTTGTTTTTTCAATTTGGATGGCAAACTTCTCGGAAATGCTGTCGATATACACCGGATGAACGCCGCCTTGCTCCGCAGCTTTCCGCAGCAGCGTATTGGTGACGAAGGCAAGGTTTTTGCGCGAGCGTAAGGGATTATTGGGGATACGGTCCGGCAGTTTGCCGAAGATCGCCAGTTCTTCCTGCATCGCTTCCAACTTCTCGATACTGCCGTTCTCGATGACGGACAGCAGCTTGTTTTCGGTCCGGTATCGATCATTGATCGTCAGGATAGCCTCATCGGTTTTCTCTTTGACGGTATCCGGCAGCCTAACGAATTCGGTTTGAACATCGATTTGGATCGTTTTCGGTGGGATTTGCTGTTTCCTTTGATGAAAATGGGACGAAAGAAAACAGAGAAACTCAACGAGACGATCGGTCTTATCCGAGCTGATTAATGGCAGGGACAAGTAGTACTGCTCGATCAGGGGCATAAGGGTGATAGGCAGATGATGTTCAAGTAATACGGTATTCAAACTGGATACGGACGGCTCGTCCAGAAGGAAAGGGCCCACGATGAGGCTACCAAGGCTTGTCCCATCCGCATAGAAATGAACCGAAATGAAGTTCAATCGAAAAGAAGTTGAATGGAGTTTAATGCTGGGCTCGGAATCGGAATCGCCTGGATTGAGGATCGGTCTCATGCTGTTGAAATAAGGCTGAAGGGCATCGGGGATTTGACTGTACATGAACTCCCAGCAAATCCCGCGGGACGGATCGGTAAATACCGTATCCATATTCGAGTAATCATGTGCGAAACGGAAAATTTGTTGCAGCTCGGCCATTCTGCTGTGCATATTCTTCACCCCAAAGTTGATCTCTATATATTTTATCGGTAAAGGCTTCTTCCAATCAACAAGGTTTTCATATGCATGCCTCCAACAGAGGACGCGACAAGGTTCTCCGTTTTGTTGCACCTTCTATCAATTTAAGGTTCCTGTAAGGTTGGGATTAACATGCTGAAAGGTTCGGGATTTAACATAAGTGATGTAAGCGATAAGGAACGAATACAACCCGATTGAAGGAGATACTCATGAAAACGATACTGCAAGCGGAGAACGTCAATAAAACCTTTGGCACCAAAGGAAACCAATATACGGCACTGCACAATATCAGCCTTAGCATCGAAGAGGGCGAATATGTCGGCATCATGGGACCTTCCGGTGCTGGGAAATCCACCCTGTTGAACATTTTTTCGACGATCGACACGCCGACTTCCGGGGAAATCATCATTGATGGGCACAACATCGTGACTATGAATGAAGAAAAGCTGTCCGATTTCCGCCGGAATAAGCTCGGGTTTATTTTTCAGGACTATAACCTGCTCGATACGCTCACGGTCAAGGAAAACATTCTGCTACCGCTGGCCCTGTCCAAAGTACCGGCGGCGGAGATCGAACAGCGGGTTAACGAGATTGCCGACACGTTTGGAATCCGTGAAATCCTGGATAAGTACCCGTACCACATCTCGGGCGGACAAAAGCAGCGGGCAGCGGCTTCCCGGGCGATCGTGGCCAATCCGAGCCTGATTCTGGCGGACGAGCCGACTGGAGCGCTCGATTCGAAGTCGGCCACCCGCCTTCTGGAAAGCTTGAGCCGGCTGAATCAGGCAAATCGATCCACCATTATGATGGTTACGCATGATGCGAATGCGGCGAGCTACTGCAAGCGGGTTATTTTCATCAACGACGGCCGGCTGTTCATGGAACTCCGTAAGGATGATCTACCACGAAAACAGTTTTTTGGCCAGATACTTGAGGTTCTGGCTACGCTTGGAGGTGAGGAAGATGACACTGTTTAATATCGCCGGCAAAAACATCCGGAATAACTTCAAACATTACTTTCTGTATTTTGCATCGATGATTTTCAGCATCGTTATTTATTTTACGTTTGTGTCGTTGAAGTACGATCATACCATTCAATCGGCATCGGACGGGTCGCCGAAAATCAGCTCGGCGTTCAGCGGAGCGGCCGTCGTCCTGATCGTCTTCGTCGCCATCTTTATCTGGTATTCGAATTCGTTTTTTACGCGTAAGCGCAAAAAGGAAGTCGGACTGTATTCATTACTCGGCGTCCGAAAAAAGCAGATCGGCCGCATGCTCTTTTATGAAAATTTCCTGATGGGCGGCCTGGCGCTGCTCGTCGGGATTGCGCTCGGATCGTTGCTCAGCCGTTTTTTCGTCATGCTTCTGATGAACGTAATGGGTTACGACGCAATGCCGAACTTTGCCATTTCGCCGGCAGCTATCCTGGATACGATTACCGTGTTTTTGATCATTACGCTGATCACGTCGGTTCAAGGCTACCGCCTGATTTATCGGTTCAAGCTGATCGAGCTGTTCCGGGCGGACCAGGAGCGGGAGAAGGAACCGCGGTCATCGGTATGGATTGCACTTCTCTCCGTATTGCTTGTTGGTTTCGGCTACTGGCTTGCGCTGCAAAACATGCTGACGTCACAGGCATGGAAGACGATTGGTGTGCTAGTGACTCCGCTGGTTATCCTCGTTTCGGTTATTCTTGGCACGTATCTGCTCTTTAACACATTGACCGTTACGCTGCTGAAGCTGGCCCGCAAACGCAAAAGAAGCTATTGGCGGGGACTGAATCTGATTGGAACTTCCCAGCTTTTGTACCGGATGAAAGGGAACGCACGCACGCTGACGATCATCGCCGTGCTGAGCGCAACGACGCTGACGGCGGTCGGAACGGCATACAGCCTTTATTACAATAACCGGATCAATGTGGCGCTGGCGAACCCGAACAGCTACATGTTCATCGGGGGAGACAAAGCTGCAGAGAACGAAGCGAATCAGGCCATCGAACAAGCTGCGGGTCACAAGGTGATCTACCATGAATCCATTCCTTTGCTTGAGGTGGATGCCGACACAACGGGACTGGGGCAAACAGCCGGCTCCAATGATCAGACGTTTACGGTGATATCGAACCACTCCTTCAACAAGCTGGCCAAGCTGCAAGGACGGGACGAAGTGCTCAGCCTTCAAGGCAGCGATGCCGCGGCTCTGGAGCCTGGGTATATGAAGGGGATTTCACCGGCATACGAAGGTTCTACCATTGTGCTGACTGGAAAGGGAATCCATGAACAGATCCATTTTACCGCATTGAAAACATACAGCGTGCTGAACCTCGGGACCGTCTATTCCACCTTGGTCGTCAGTGACGATTTGTTCGCGGCGCTTCAGCCCAAAGCCAAATCCTTGACCGTCCAAGCATACGAGATCACGCATCAGGACAAGGCCAAGGAACTGACCAAACAGCTGAGCAGCGTACTGCCGGAGACCGCCGGCCTGGCGAGCTTCTATAGTGATTATGCACGGGGAATGGAGTCAACCGGACTGATGATCTTTATGGGCGGGTTCCTTGGGCTCGTGTTTCTGGCGGCGACGGGCAGCATCATTTATTTCAAGCAGCTGACGGAAGCGAGCAGCGACAAAGCCCGGTATTTGATTTTGCATAAAATCGGCGTCAAAAAAAGCGAAATCCGCAAATCGGTCGCCAAGCAGGTGCTGTTTGTATTCGCGCTGCCCCTTGCAGCCGGCATTGCCCACTGCGCCGTGGCCTTATCGGCCTTATCGAATCTGATGATGACCAGCCTGGTCGTTCCCGTCGTCAGCTGCATGGGCATTTATATTTGCATTTATCTCGTTTATTATTTCCTGACCGTCAACAGCTACTACAAAATCATTACGAATGTAAAGTGAGGAGTGGATTGAAATGAAAAAAGGACTCATCGCAATAGCGGTCATTTTGATCGTACTGGTCGGATTCGTCGTATTCATCCAAAACGTAAATTTGAACCGCCTCGGCGCGCAGCAGTATTATGTGCAGATTAACCAAGACGGAAAACGTTTCGAAGACAAATCGGACAACGGGGAGAAGTACGTCTACTACGAATACACCTTGGATGGCTATAATCCAAGCGGGAAAGAAAAAGCTCTGACTTTTACGGCACAGAAGGAACTGCGCAAAGACGCTTATTTGCGGATTTATGTAAAAGGGGATGAGGTCAGTTCCTATCAAGAAGTGAAGGCCGATGAGCTGCCGGAAGGAGCGAAGCAGAAGCTGGACGGTGCGGGGAACTAATCTCTCTGCGTGAACCACGATTTATTCAGTAAAACTTACTAAAGGGAGAGAATCCGATGTATCGCACGACTTTAAAAACCGTATCCCAAAAAGCGCTGGCGTATTCGCTGGCTTTGACGCTGGCAGCTTGCCCCATCGCAGGTTCATCTCAGTTGCTGGCCGCCCCTGGAGCACCTGCTTCCTCATCCGCCGAAATTGCACAGGTTCATGCTCCGGTTAAGTATCAGATCAACGCGCGGCTGGACGAGAAAACAATGCGTATTCAGGGAAGCGAATCGGTCACCTACCGGAACTTGTCCAAGGATACGCTCCAGGAGATCGTATTCCACACATTTGCCGACGCGAACCGATCCACAGCGACCCAAACGTCGATGTTTGAGCGCAATAATGAGGAGATCCGGAAGGAGAATCCGCAGAAGAAGGCGGAAGACTTTCTGGGCGGGATCGACATCCGGAGCGCTGCAGTCAACGGCCAATCCGCGGAGTTTACGAACAGTAACCAGGCATTGACCGTTCATCTGAAGCAGGGTTTGAAACCAGGCGAATCGGTGACAATTCAAATCGCCTTTGACGTCAAAATCCCGTACGGAATGCAGCGTCTGTCGTACTACAAAGATATCGTGAACGGCGCGCATTGGTTCCCGGCCGCGTCGGTCTATGACGAAAGCAAGCATCAATGGGACAAGACGCCGTACAGCAAAACCTTCGAAACCGATTATTATGACTCCTCGGATTTTGAAGTACATTTGAATGTACCCGACTCTTATCAAATCCTGATGCCAGGGACCATGACTTCACAGGAAGTTCCTGAGGAGCCGGGAAGAAAAGTGATTACCACGACTGTGCTTAACACCAGGGAGCTCGTCTTTTTTGCCAGCCCGAATTACAAGGTGGAGAGCGTGACACGTGACGGCCTGACGATTGAATATTATTATTTCGATAATATGCCGGACAAGAAAAAGCTCGTGGATCAGTACATCGACGCTGCTTTTGATGCGATCCGTTTTTTTAACGAAAAATATGGCAAGTACCCTTATCCGGAATTCCGAATTGCGGAATCCTATGTAAAGGGGGTTGCCGTCGAATTTTCCCGGGTCATTCAAATGGGGCAAATTGCGGAGAACAGCGATCCGGCGCATGATGACGTATTCGTGCATGAAATCGCCCATCAATGGTTCCATGCCCTGATCGGCAACAATTCGGAGACAGAGTCGTTTTTGGACGAGGGATTTGCCGACTTCTCCAAAGTATATTTTGCGGAAAAACGAGGCGATGCGCTTGGCGGATTCAAATCAATCCAGATGGATGACTTGTCGTCCATTGACAAACCGATCGCTTCAACCAATGCAAATGCGGGAGATGAAGAGAATCCGGTCTTTTACGGAAAAGGACGTCAAGCAATTTACCAGCTGTACCGTACGGTGGGCGAGGAGAAATTCGATGCGTTCATGAGGGAATACTTCAAACGCTTTGAATATAAAAATGCCACGATCGACGGTCTGCTGCAGACGATTCAGGATACGCTCGGAAATGATGCACGGCAGGAAATGGACCGGGCGCTGCATGATCCGAATTTTACATTAAAATCTGAATACCGGCTGTCCGAGGCGGAAGAAGCCGCGTATTGGCATGAGCAGTTCAAGAGCATCTATCACTCGTCCCTGACCCAGATACCCGATCTTGAGGAGGAAACGATGAGCCGTATCGTGGATAAGGCACTTCAAGGCGAACCTCTTACGATCGTGTTGAGCGACCGGGCCGACGACAGCGCACACAACCAGGAGCAATCGATGCTGGAGCAGCTGCAGGGTTCCCTGCAATTGATGGGAATTCATGCCGACGTCATTACAGAGCGTCAAGTACTCAAGAAGCAAATGGAGAAGGAGCTGGCCGCCAGCAACATGATCGCCATCGGCAGCGCCGGGTCGAACGGCTTGATCCAGGCGCTGAAGCCCGGTATCATGCAAAACGCAATGCTGATCGGTCTGAACTGGACGAGTTTGATGGGACAAAAAGCAGCTTCAGGCGCTTATATCGTCAAGCATCCTTACAACCAAAACCGTCTGCTGCTGCACTTATTCTGGAACGGAAAGGCGCTCAGCGAACCGGCTATGAAGATTTACTCTGCTCAGATGCTGAATGCACTCAGCTTCAGCGCGGATTTCTACCAATATTATGCCATGGATCCGTCAGGCAAAATCACGTCGGACCGGAAAACCGCCAACCCGTTGGCTAAGTTTTTCCCGCAGGAATAAGACGGGCAGCGTTTCAAATGAGGACGTGGACTTGAAAATAGAGTTATAGTAGATGTCAGGGTGGAAATGATGAAGAAAGGAGGTACTGATCGTATGCCGCAAAGTCAGAAAGTGCTGATCGTCGATGATGAGGAAGATATCGTCAAGCTTTTGAAAACCGTTCTTTTGAAGGAAGGCTTCGAGCATGTGTTTGCCGCTTTTTCCGCGAAAGAAGGTTGGGAGCAGTTTCAGGACAAACGCCCCGACGTCGTCATCCTGGATATTATGCTGCCGGACGGAGAAGGCTATGACGTCTGCAAGCAAATCCGCAGCGTTTCGAATGTACCGATTTTCTTCCTATCGGCCAAGACGGAGGAAATCGATAAAATACTCGGGTTTGCCATCGGTGGCGACGACTACATCACCAAACCGTTCAGCCCGAAGGAAGTCGCATACCGGATCAAAGCCCGCTTTCGTAGGCAGGAGGCTGCCTCTGATGATGCGGAAAAAGAGCATCTCGTGCAAGCAGGCCCGTTTGTGTTTGACGAGCAAAAAATCGAACTGAAGAAAAACGGTGAAATCATCGAGCTGAAGCCGAAAGAGCTGGGATTGTTCACCCACTTGCTGAAGCACCCGAACCAAATTATCAGCAAAGAAAGCCTGTATGACCAGGTATGGGGCGAAGATTCTTTCGGGTATGACAATACCGTGATGGTGCACATTCGGCGGCTCCGGGAAAAAATCGAAGACGATCCCTCCAATCCGCAGTATTTGGTCACAGTGAAGGGTCTTGGGTACAAGCTGGCGCTGGAGGGCGCGAAGCGATGAAATGGAGGCTCACCGGAAGATACCTGGTATCTGTAGTTCTTATCGTCGTCATCGTCATTTTCATGAATATCGTGGTTGTGACCGGTCTTTATTTAAACCAGTTTGCCTTTCCCCATTTTTCTTTTCAAAGCAAACAGAATAATCCGGATTTGATTACCCGGTCGTTTGGCAAAGAAGTGATCCTCTCCGATTCGGGGATGACCATTACAGGTGAAGGGAAGGAACTTCTTGACCGTAACCAGGCCTGGATCCAAATTTTGGATGAGAACGGTCGGGAGGTCTACGGTTACCACGTACCCCCGGATGCAAAGACCAAATATACGCCGATGGATATGGTTCAGACCTACAAGTATATGGAAAAAGAGCTCATGTCGACCGTTTTTGTGGGGGAAAAGCAGGGCAAACAGCAGCGCTACAGCTACTTAATCGGTTTTAAAAATACTTATCTGGAGCGCAACGTCTTAACGTACGATATTCGCTCCGTGGTGCATTTTTTCAAAATCGGAAGCTTGGCCGTCATTGGGGTCGACGGATTTATTGCGCTGTGCATCGCTTATCTGTTCAGCAAAAAACTGACCCGGCCGCTTCATACGCTGATCGATGGAATCAAGCAGCTCGCCCACAAAAAATATGGGGTTCATTACGAGCCCCAAGGGGTTTACAAAGACGTGTTCCATCATGTCAACCTGCTGAGCGCGGAGCTGGAAGCCAGCGAGGCCGAACGTAAAAAACTGGACCGCATGAAGGAAGAGTGGATCGCGAACATCACGCATGATATCAAAACGCCGCTGGCTTCGATCCAAGGATACGCCGAAATGATGAGGGACAAGGATTATGAGTTTACGACCGGCGAAATGCGCGATTACGCGGAAATCATCGAACAGAAATCCCACTACTTGAAAGACGTCATTGAAGATTTGAATTTGTCCACCCGCCTTAAAAACAAAAATATTACGCTTAACCTGAAGAGCGTCAATCTGGTCAGCCTGGTGCGCAGCGTAATTATCGACGTGCTGAATGATCCCCGATACAGCGGCAGGAACATCGATTTCAGCTACAGTGAAGAGACCATTCAGGTAAAAGTGGATGACCTCCTCATTCGCAGGGCCGTCAGCAATTTAATATACAACGCGATGGTTCACAATGCAGAGGATACAGTCATTGAGGTTGGGGTTGAGAAAACGGCGGATTCGGTGACGATGATCATAGAAGATCATGGGAAAGGCATCCGCAAAGAGGAACTGGACCGGATTTTTGACCGCTATTACCGCGGCACCCATACGGGCGAGAAGCATAAAGGTTCAGGACTGGGGATGGCCATCGCGCATGATATCGTGGATGCACATGGGGGAGAGATCCGCGTCACCAGCGAGCTCCATCAAGGAACGAAGATCGAGATTAGACTTCATCCGCTTCCAGAAGTTCACAAATCCGATGAGATCCTATAAGATAAAGATTCCTATATCATTTGATGAATGATAAAGAGTCAAGATTCATGGGAGGCAGAGTTTGAAGTTGGCTGAATGGATGACGAGTCTAGGCGAATATCCGATGATGCGTATTCCAGAGGGAGACGTTGCGCTTAGGGATGACAGGGTTAAAAGATCATGGAACGTCAAGCTGGATGCCTTTTTCATGGCACCCGTCCCGGTAACGAATGCATTCTACGACGCCGTGCTGCAGCATAAAACCCGTACGCACGAACGTGTGAAAGCACCAGTCACAGGGGTATCATGGTACGAAGCAGTCTCATTCTGTAATACGCTGTCCCGGCAAGCGGGACTGGAGCCTTGTTATGAGATTGCCGATGAGGGCGAGCTTGTCGTCTGGAATCGGGAAGCGGACGGCTATCGTCTGCCTACGGAGGCCGAATGGCAGCATGCATGTAAAGCAGGCTCTCAAGGCTACCGGTACGGCGAATTAGAAGAAGTCGCCTGGTTCCAGGAGAATTCCGATGGCATGACGCATGAAGTCGGAGGCAAACTGCCGAATGCGTGGGGGCTATACGACATGCTGGGAAATGTGTGGGAATGGTGCTGGGATCTGTATGACATAGAGGTGTATGGATCCTACCGCATATTCAGGGGAGGCAGCTGGGCGGAAGAAGCAAGGGGCTGCGGAGCGACATGCCGCCGGCGCAGCCACCCGACGTTTCAGATCGACGACCTCGGATTTCGCCTGGCCCGCTCGATATTCTCCCGTAACGGAGATGGGCATCGGCCAATCGGATAAGCTGCCTGTCCTATACAAATCATAAGAGAAGGGCCACCCTTTGCGGGCGGTCCTTCTTCGGTTACCGGCGGCCGTGAAAGGTCCGGCGCAAATCTTGAACCCACAGCTCAGGAACTTCCCACGGTATAAAGTGGCCTCCTTCATCGTGGGCAGTAATATTGACGTGGTTATACCACGCTGCGCGGTCGGTCTTGAGAAAATGCTCCACGCGTTGATCGGTCGTCACCCCCGGCGGATTTTCATAACCCACGAAAGTGATGCCGGTCGGTGCTTCAATAACAGGCAGGCGTGAATGGGAGGGCTCCCATGGATACCGATTGTTATTGGCATACACGCGCATTGATGTTTCGATGGCGTTATTGACCCAGAAAATCGTGGCGTGCGTCAGTAGATCGTCCTTGGAGAACACCTGTTCAATGCTGCCTTTGTTGTCGCTCCACTTGATCCAGCGTTCAAGAATCCAAGCTAGCATGCCGACAGGTGAATCGCTGAGCCCGTAAGCGAGTGTGCCGGGATCCAGAACGTGCACGGCAAGATGCGAAGCAAAGCGGCGGTCCAACTCCAACAATTGATTCCGGATCTCCTCAGGCAGGTCTTCCGGAATCGGACGTCCGCCGGCATAATCCCAGGCGCGTTCCCCGTTAAAGAAGTCCAATTTGAGTGCCGAACCGATATGAATACCATACAGCTCGGCTCCGTATTTATGCCCGAGCTGACCGGTGATCAGCGCGCCGACATCGCATCCGGCAGCAGCATATTTTTCGTACCCGAGAATGTCCGTCATGAGGGTGTGCCACAGATCGGCCATCTTCCAGAAGTTCATGTCCGGATGGTCGGGAAGCGGAGCAGAGAAGCCGAAGCCCGGCAGCGAAGGGACGATGACCTCAAAAGCGTCGGCGGGATCACCTCCATGCGCCCCCGGGTCCGCGAGCGGATCCAACACTTTAGACCAATGCCAGAACGTCCATGGCCAGCCATGGGACAAAATGAGGGGAACTGGGTTTGGCCCCACTCCAGGCTTGCGCATAAAATGGACAGGCACACCGTCGACTTTGACTTGATAATGCTCATAGGCGTTGATCGCCTTCTCGGATTTACGCCAGTCGAATTCGTGAATCCAGTATTCGACGAGCGCTTTCAGTTCATCGCGGCGTACGCCGTAGTAACCGTCTTCGTTCCCTGCATCCAGGGGCCATCTGACGGAGGTAAGACGACGGTTCAGATCGTTCAGCACTTCCTCGGAAACATGGATGGGACTTGCTTTAAGCGGAAATTCGGCATGGGTCATAGTTATCCTCCTCTGACGTGATTTGGAACTGACGATAGGGCGAACGATTCAAGCGCAACATCCGCTACGCGTCGCCAGCAATCTCGACCAGCCGCCTCAATGCCGGGATGGCGTCAGCTATCGCCTGACTCTCTTTTCTCGTAAGGTTTTCCGCGAAACCGGCAATCCGACTGATCCGTTCCAGACGCCGGGAATCGATCACGTTAGCTCCCTGCGGGGTAATATGTACGAGAACTACGCGGCCGTCATTCGGATCGGATCTTCGTTCTACGAGACCATCCCGCTCCAGCCGGGTTACAATTTGCGTGATCGCCGACTGGGTCACCTGCTCCGTGGCGGTCAGCTCCGTCAGGCGCATCGGACTGCTCAGTGTCAGTGTGTGCAGTACCGACAATGTGGTAAAGCTCAGCTTATCAATGGAAGGCAGGCGGATGTTGATTCGGGTCAAGCTTTCAATCACTTTGACGAAATCGGCGATGTCCAGTTCTTTGGAAACATGTTTATTTTTCATGCCTTTATTATATTAATAACTTATATAAATGTCTAATATAAAAATGAAGATGCTTGAATAATGGAAGTGAATGATATCCGTGGAATCGCATCATAATAGCAGGATGAAAGCAGGATCTGCTCCAAACACCATGATGAAACGAGTGATGAGGCTTGAGATGGACATCCGCGGCATGCCTCCTGTTTATGCTGCTGCATAATCCGACCGCAGATCAAGAACAGGCACAGGACAAGCTTACGGTCACCCATGAAGGAAAAACCATCTCCGTGCTCAATCGTGACGCGCACAGCTTGGGGGTGTTTCCTTTACTGGACAAGGAACAATATAATGCGTGGGTCAACGAACTGGACCGGAAAACCTATAAGGAAGCGCAAAACGCCAGTTTTGACGCCGGGGGGCGCATTGTCGAGGGGAAGAACGGATACAAGCTCGACCGTAGGGCTTTTTTAATGAAATATTATGCGTATCTGTACGAAACGAACGGGCCGGCCACGATTGAGGTTCCGAAGTACCCGGTATATCCGAAGGTCGATACGGAACTGCTCGCGTCTTTGCGTTCGAAGCAAATCGGTTATTATATTACTTACTACAACGCCGGCAACCAAGACCGCTCGCATAATATTGCTCTGGCGGCCGAAGCGATTGACGGTACGGTCATCTTTCCTGGTGAACGGTTCTCATTTAACCGGGTGGTCGGCATACGAACGACCGGCAGAGGATACCGCAGGGCTGCCGTCATTGTGCGGGGCGAGCTATCTGAAGGCGTAGGAGGCGGCATCTGTCAGGTATCCTCCACCTTGTTTAATGCCGCCGATCGCGCAGGGCTGAAGATCGTTCAGCGATATTCCCACAGCCGTCACGTTCCCTATGTACCATCGGGCAGAGATGCAACCGTAAGCTGGGGCGGACCGGATTTTGTTTTTGACAACGCGTACAACCAGCCGGTCCTTCTTCGCGCGTTTGCGGGCGGCGGCAGCATGGCTGTGTCCATATTGTCGTCTGATGTGATCGAATACTTCCCGAAAAAGGTCCCCAGCATATCTCATCATCTGCCGGAAGAGGTGCGCGACATCACCGCAAGTCAAAGCCCCGGCCATCAGAAGAAAAATTAGACCACAGGCTTGCCTTAAAGCAGCTTTCATAGTCCAAACACGGAACAAATTAATTCCTTAAGCTGTGCAGCGCACGGGCAAATCCGGCGATGCCTTGTCCAATGCATTCCGTCTTTGCACGCGCGAACGTAAACCGGACGAATCCGGCATCCGAACCGTACACGCTGCCAGGCACGAATACGACACCGTTCCGGATCGCTGCTTCCAGCAGCTTCGCGTCGTTGACTGGTTCGGACAGCTTGCACCACAAATGATGACCGCCTTTCGGAATATGGAATTGAATCTCCCCCGGCAGTTCCTTCCGCAGCGCTTCGATCAGAAGATCGCGCTTATACATCAGATTTGTCCGCAGGCGGCCGAGATGAGGTTCAAAAAAGTCCGATTCCAAAAACTGCGCCGCCACCTGCTGGGGAATGACGCTAAGTCCAAAATCCATCTGCTGCCTGGCATCCGCCAATCTCTGCACGACGGAATTCGGAGCAACCATCCAACCGATCCGCAGTCCCGAAGCGGCGATTTTGGAGAAGGATCCGATGTAAATGACAGACCCGGACGTATCTATTGATTTTAAAGGCATGCGTGGTAAGCCTTCGTAATCGGTTAGGCTGTAAGGATCGTCTTCAATGATCGGCAGTCCGAGCTCGCTTGCGGTTTGAAGGAGCTTGTGGCGCCGTTCGTCGGCAAGCAGCGTACCGGTAGGATTTTGAAAATTCGGATTCGTAAATATCATCTTGATGCGGTGTTTTTTGTACAGTCCACGAATTTCTTCCGGCCTCATGCCGTCCTGATCTACGGGGAGCCGGAAGATCCGCAGTCCCGCCGACTGGAACATCGGCAGCGAATAATAATAGGATGGGTCCTCTATAGCAACGGCGTCGCCTGGGGACAGCAGGCATTGCGTAATTAAAAATAAGGATTGCTGAGACCCGGATGTAATCAGGATGGATGATTCCGTCGCCTGAACCCCGCGGTATTCGGCCAAATATCGAACCAGAGCTTGCCGGAGCGGGATATATCCCTGCGGGTTGTCGTATCCCAAATACGATGCATACTGATGGCTGCTCATGATTTCGCTGATTTCGCTTGTCGGGGCCAGATCGGCCGCAAGTTCTCCACTTGCAAAATCGACCAGGGAGGGATCCAGGCTCAGAGCTTCCCGAATTCTCCGGAGAAATGGAAGGTTCGGAAGAAAGCTCCCGCCTTCGGCATACCTGTTCCAGTTTGGTGTATGTTTCGGTGAAGCACCCCACTTAAATTGGCTCACCCGAGTTCCGCTGCCGGAACGGCTTTCGATGATCCCGAGCGAACGGAGTTCCGCAAAAGCCTGTACGACCGTGCTCCGGTTTACACCGATCTGGTCAGCCAATTTCCTTTCTGAAGGGAGCAGGCTGCCGGGCGGAAATTCCCCAAACGAAATTCGCCGCTCGATGTGGTCGGCGATTTGCTGATATAATGGTTTTTTACTTTCTCGGTCAAGACCCCACATCCGTTTTCACTTCCTCGAACAACAATTACGACACATTTTTATCATCCTTTCCAATATATCTTATTCGCTTAACGATTTCCGTCTTTTTTCACTGAAAGTTTTGCGTTTTCATGAACACGGCCCGTTCCATTTAGTGAAATGGATGGTCAGGGAACGATTGCATTGGCTGGTGTGTTCACGTCCGATGGTGATTATAATGAAACTGCAACAAATCTACTTGACGGGCGGGTGAACAGCATGGTCTGGCTGATGGTTTTTGCCGTGATCGTATTAATATGGGGACTCTTCGCAACGATGAGAATTGGACAATCCCAAAGCAATAAAGAACAAAATCCACAATACTTCCAGGATACGGGCAAAAAATGGTTTAGGCTTCTAGGCTTCTACGTAATTAGCATCGTTGCGGCAGCTATAATTATTGTGATTTTGATCAAGTGAATAAATAGAGGTAAATGATGAATTAATTGTAAATAAATATAAATAAAGGTTGTTAATGTTATCCAAACCGGATATACTAGCAATGTAAGCGCTTGCTTTAGTAGATTGAGACTTCTAGATTTCCCTGTCGCTGTCCCATACCATGCATAAAGCGAGGTGATTAATGTCCCAAAGGCGGGCTCTTTAATGATGCAGGTCTGATTTTCCTTATAGTGTCTGTGACGTTTTCCCAATTTGATGAGGAGGGAACAAGATGCTGAAAAAAGGATTATGCGGAATCATCATGGTCAGTCTTTTGATTGCTTTATTTCCTGTCAAACAGGTGAGTGCGGCTCCGAACTGGAAGCTGGTGTGGAGCGATGAATTTGACGGAACCGCGCTGAACCGTTCCAATTGGACGCCGGAGATCGGCACGGGCAGCGGCGGATGGGGAAACAACGAGCTTCAATACTATACGGACCGGTCGCAGAACTTGCAGGTTACCGGAGGAAATCTGGTGATTACGGCAAGAAAAGAATCATACGGCGGAATGAACTACACTTCGGCACGTATCAAAACGCAAAACCTGAAATCCTTTACCTATGGCAAAATAGAGGCTAGGATCAAGCTGCCTTCCGGACAAGGGCTGTGGCCGGCGTTCTGGATGCTGGGCAGCAACATCAGCACGGTCGGATGGCCGTACAGTGGGGAAACGGACATCATGGAGCGGGTTAATAACAACCCTTATGTTAACGGCACTGTTCACTGGGATGCGGGAGGGCATGCGGAATACGGCAGAGTATCGGGTAACCTCGATTTTTCCCAATACCATGTGTACAGCGTCGAATGGGATTCGAAGTATATCCGCTGGTTCGTTGACGGACAGCAGTTCAATGAATTTTATATTGAGAACGGCACCGGAAATACCGAGGAATTTCAGCGGCCGTTCTTCCTGCTCCTGAACTTGGCGGTCGGCGGCAACTGGCCGGGGGCTCCGAACGATTCGACGCCGTTTCCAGCTCAAATGCTCGTGGACTACGTCCGTGTATATCAGGACAACGGCCAGTCCAGCGCAATCAGCAACGGAGTTTATACATTGGCCTCCAAGGCGAGCGGAAAAGTAATGGATGTCGTTGATGTGTCCATGGCCAGCGGAGCCAAAATCCAGCAGTGGACGAATTATACCGCCACCAACCAGCAATTCCGGATCGAAAGCACGGGTGACGGTTATTACAAGCTTACTGCCGTGCACAGCGGCAAAGTATTGGATGTTCCGAATTCGTCAACGGCATCCGGCGTCCAACTGCAGCAGTGGGATGATAATGGGACAAACTCGCAAAGGTGGAGCATTGTCGACGTAGGCGGAGGGTATTATAAGCTGGTTTCCAAAGCAAACGGACTCGTCGTTGACGTGTCCGGCTCGTCCACGGCGGATGGCGCGGCCGTTCAGCAGTGGACGGATAACGGAACGGACGCCCAGAAATGGGCCTTGACCAAAATCAATTAAGGCTCAAACAAGCAGTCCACATATGGGCTGCTTGTTTGTGTTTACGAGACTGAAACGGAACAAATGCTAAAGTCTTGGCAATCGATGAGAAATTTCGGTGGATGGGCGTGCTATAATGTGGATGCGTTGTATCGCGATTTTACTGATAAACAGATCACCGTCGGTGAAATCGTTGAGCTGCTTACCGGCAGGGTGTTTAACTTTGCGGATGACGAAGCGAATTACTTTGCGGTCATGGAAAAAAAATAACGGCCGCTCACGGCCGGATGAAGGGGCGATGGTAACGATCCGTCGCTCTTTTCGCAAGAAGGGAGTATGCAACGCAAGCCCTGAACGAGGAGGATTTCAGATGTTCAATCCATTTGAAGTAGCCGAGCTTATGGTCCAACATATCTCAACGAATTTTCCGGACGACGTCTCTCTGATCGGCTATTATGGATCGCGCGCGCAAGGAACGGCGACGGAGCGTTCCGATCTCGATTTTTTCTTTATACCGGCGAACGCGGAAGGTTTCCGTCATAGTTTGCAGTTTGTAGTGAACGGGATCAGCTTTGATTTTTGGCCGATCAGCTGGGAACGTGCGGAGAGAATCGCCGCTTTCGAAGAACTGAATGTATCGATCATCGCGGATTGCAAGCTATTGTATGTGCGGTCCGAAGAAGATCATGAGCGGTTTCTCCGGCTTCGCAGCAAAATTGCTGACCAAGCCCGGGCACGCTTGGAATGGCTCCATAAAGCCGAATCGAGGCTGAAGGAAGCTTATATACACCTTTACAACTTAAGCAAAATGAACTCTATGGATGATCTGGTCTCTTTTCGCTATGAAGCCCAAGAGATCCTTATTTTAAACCTTGAGAGCCTTTCATTAATTAATCATACATACTACACCAAAGGCTGGGGCAAAAACAGGGAGCAAATCCGAAACTTCCCTATACAACCGGAAACATTGGAGCAGACGATGGAGACGATTCTCTCCTCTTGTTCGGGATTTCAAATCCGGGAAGCCTGCGAACGATTGACCCAGGGTACGCTTCGTCTCATTTTGCAGCAGAAAGAGAAAGACGTCAGCGGTCCAGATTATCCTGGCCGGATGAAGGGCTTCTATGAAGAAGTGAAAGGGATTATGGATAAGGTAGTGAGCGCTTGTGAATCAAGCGACTACCCTACAGCCTATTTCTGGGCGGTCGGCGTGCAGAAAGAAGTATCCCGTTTTCTCTATTTCACCGAGAAAGGGTATTGGCCGTCGGCTTTGTGCGCCGGGGAGGAAGAGTTAACCTTGTATAAGGAACTAGGCTTTCCAGATTTAATCGGATTACTGAATCAGGAGGATTTCATCCCCCTGAAAGAGGCGGTTGAACAGCTTGATTCGCAGCTGGAGCAGCATCTTCAGAGCCGCGGAGTACAAATCAACCGGTTTCGGAACGCCGAAGAGTTCAGCGATTTCTTGCTGACGCTGCGTTGATCGCCGAAGCTGAATGCATCATGTCCATATCCCGTTGTGATTCCAATTCGTAGGACTGGAAATGATGATAGCATAGAGGACGGCTGCTGCTGCTGAGAATCTCCTTCTCATGGTGTCGATTCGTGAATAAGTGTAGGAAGGTTTGTCAGTTTAAGGCGGCGAAGAATACATAAGGCAAGTCTTGCAGCAAGTTAATATGAAGATCATACAATGAGCCATAACAAGCCAAGGGGAGAATGGAAGACATGATGGAACAGCTGAAAGCTTGGGCCAAACAATTAAAAAGGCAGGTATTTGTACTCTATTACGCCTATCGGGACAAACGTTCGCCATGGTATGCAAAGCTGTTTTCCATGTGCGTCGTTGCCTATGCATTCAGCCCCATAGATTTAATACCGGACTTCATACCCGTCATTGGTTATGCGGACGATTTGGTTTTGATTCCGCTGGGAGTATTGGCCGCTATAAAAATGATGCCTGGTGAGGTCATTGAGGATGCCAAAAAGAAAGCGGATGCTCGCATGAACCAAGGGAAACCGGTGAATTGGGCTGCGGGTGTCATGATTATTTTATTATGGGCTGCTGTACTGGCAGCAGTATTGACTTACTTGTACAACCGTTTGATGTAACCCGCTGATTCACAGCAGGGCCTTCCGGCTGGATTCGGATCGCCCGCCCAATCGGCCTGCTTAAACCATGGCCGTTCCCCCGTATTTATGAATCCTGCAGCTTCTCCCGATACTCGGATGGCGTACAGTTGTAAACCTTGCGGAACTGGCGGGCGTAATAGTTCTGGTCCCGAAAGCCGCTTTCGAGTGCAACCTGGGAAATGGACAGGTTTGGATGGCGAAGCAGCGTGCAGGAATAGTCCAGACGCTTGCGTATGACGTAATCCATCGGTGTTGTGTGATAGTTGCGCGTAAAGACGCGCTGAAACTGGCGGGTGGACAGGTAGGCTCTGTCGGCCATCGCTTGCAGGGTAATCGGCTGGAGAAAGTGCTCTTCAATGTAAGTGACGGCTTCACCGATCCGCAGCGCCTTGTTATCATCAGCTCCGCTGCCGATCTGATAATAGCGGGAGAGCAGGCCGACGAGAGCGGTAAAATAAGAGCGAATCATCAGACGATAGCCCTGCGGCTGCAGTTCATACTCGGTTAAAATCAGGTCAAGCAGTTTTGTCGCTTCCTGCAGCTGCGCTTCGTTCAGCGTAAGCATGCCCTTGAAGTTCATTTCCTTGCGGTAAAACGGTTCAATGTAGAAGAGCGCTTGAAAGCCCGGAAGCAGCCTAAGCTCGGATAGCTGCAGAAGCTGCTCGGGCTGGAACATGACGTTGATGTATTCAATCCCGTCGACGTTTTTGTAGCCGTGGGATACGCCGCTGTGAATCAAGAATACCTGGCCGGCTGTAACGGGGTATTCCCTCCCTTCAATGATATGAACGGCGCTGCCCTGCAAAATGACGACGAGTTCGGAAAAATCGTGGCTATGTACAAAATATTCGTGCGTTAGCGGACATTTCTGGATGCGGAACGTAAATCCCGGTTCGAGCCCGATGTCCGTGGCAAACAGTCTGGTCATCATGTCCATATTATGCTAAACAATGTCGGCATCGTCAAGGCGAAGAGCGGCGTACCGCGCTACCATTAAGTTTACGGGCCGACGCATGGCAGATCGAAATGTCATCGGCTTATAGAATGTCAATGGGGAGGTACCTATGGATTTATGGTGGAATGAAAGGACGAATCAGCCCGTGAAGCCGGTTATTCTTTTTCTAGGGGACAGCATTACGGCCAGCGGTCATTATATCCGGTATACCGAAGCTTGGCTCCGTCAGCACCGGCCGACGATGGAGATGAAGCTGGTTCCATGCGGTGTGCCCAGCGAAACCGTGTCGGGACTCAGTGAGGCGGCACACCCGTTTCCGCGCCCTTGCGTGCACGATCGGCTTCGGAACGCGCTGGATACGGTATCGCCCGGGATCGTGGCCGCCTGTTACGGTATGAACGACGGGATTTACCATCCTTACTCCGAGGATCGTTTTGCTGCCTATCAAGAGGGGGTGTTTCGTCTAGTTGAACGCAGCAGAGGGGCAGGAGCCAAAGTGGTGCTCATGACGCCGCCGCCGTTTGACCCACCCTCCATGAACGCCGAGCTTCTGCCCGAAAGCGCACCGGATTTCAGCTATCTCACACCATTCCAGGAATATGACCGCGTCCTCGAGCAATATTCCGCATGGCTTCTGTCTGCGGGTGATGTGGCCGACCAGATCATCGACTTACACAGTCCGCTGCTGGACCATACAAAGGAACACAGAGCACTGGATCCTGCTTATCGTTCGGGGGACGGTATTCATCCGAACCGTGCCGGGCACTGGGTTATGGCGCGTACGCTTCTCAAGGAATTGTTCGGCGCGGCACCCGGTGTTATTCCCGATGTGGATGCGATTTCGAGATCGCTTGCTGAAGAAACGGATTGACACCTAAAAATCAACCGGATTATAGTTAGGTCACTCCAACAATTGGGAGGGAGAGAGGTACGATGAACTTGCTGCAAATGCTGCGAACGCGGAAATATTTACAGCGGATCTTGCTCAGCTTTATGCTCGTAGTCGCCACGCTGGCGGTGGCCTCCCTATTTATGAACGCCTTCGCACGCGACAAAGTGCTCAGCCTTCAGAACGAAGCCGACCGCAAGCTGCTGACCCAAATTAACTATAACATCGAAAACATGAACGGCATCGTCAAGGACCTGGCGGTATCCTTGTACAACGACGAAGAGCTGATCGCACTGAAATCCGGAGCGGATTACAAGCAGAGCATTCTGAAGATCGAGCGGCTGAATCAGACCGTCGCAGCGTCTCCGTATCTCCACGCTGCTGTTTTTTACAACGGGGCGCAGCACCGGTTTTTCTCATCGCTCAACCATGATATGGACAACAGGCTGCTGTATCAAAGGCTGGGGGATTATATGTCGTCCCGCAGCGACCTGCCGAAGCTCCAGTTGATTCCGATGGATCTGGACGGGGGAAATGAAGGGATCGATGTGTTCGCCTTCTTCATTTATGACGGACCGTCCTTAGGTTCCGTAAATGATAATGTCCTGATTTTGACCGTCAAGCCGGGATGGATGCTGGATAACGTGAAAGCGCTTAATCGTGTCGCGGAGCGGGAGAACGACATGCTGTTCGTGACTGACAGTGACGGGCGCATGCTGATCTCCAACGACCGGTCGCTGCCGGAGGGGCTGAGCGTCAAAAAGGATTTGCTTTCGCGAATCCCATCTACCGGGAGTACGCTGGACTCTTTTATCTATAAGCACGGTTCGCATAAATACAAGGTGACGTATTTGAGCAAAGGACTGAACAACTGGCAAATCGTCAGCCTCCAGAATTATAACGACGTGCTCGGCAGCGTCCGGCAGATGAAATGGACGGAGATGGCCGTGACGCTGTCCGTTGCGGTCCTGGCTGTGCTGCTGTCCGTGTTATTTTCGCTTCGGCTGTATAAACCGGTCGGACAACTCCTGACGCTCGTTCCGCCGCAGCGGCGCGATGCTCCCCCTGCGAAGGATGAGCTGTCGGTCATTGCAGCCAACGTTACGGAAATGATCGGAAAGCTGAAAGGGCTCGAGCAGGAGAGGGCATCCCAGTGGAACATCGCCAAGGTCTATCACCTGCGCAGCCTGATCGGTCTCAGCGAAGGCGTACACGAACTGGAGTTTCGGCGGATCAGGGAGCAGTACGGGCTCGATATCGCGTATCCATCAAGACTCCGTCTGGCTCTGGTCCAGATTGACGACGTACAGAGCCTTGCCCCCGGCCAGGGATCGCAAGCAGAATCGCTGCTGTATTTCGCCATAGCTAATATTGGCCAGGAACTGCTCCACAAACACGGATCCTGCGAAGCCGCAGATATGAAAAGCGGGCATCTCGTCTTTATCGTCGGCGGCGAATCCAGGGATCTAGCCATGCTTGCCGACCGCTTTCGGGAGCTTCAACAAACCATCCTTCAATATTATCGGGTTACCTTCACGGTAACGCTCAGCGACCCGTTTGAAGACTACCGCGAAATCACGGCGCATTATAACCTGGCTGTCCGCCACGCCAATTACCGCATGGTTTTTGGCAAAGGTGCGGTCCTAGAGCCGGAACGGGTCCGAAGCTGCGAGGCAAACGATACGTTCCGCATTCCGCAGGAATTGGAGCGGCGCCTGACGGAAGGATTAAAGAGCGGCGATCTGGAAGAGACGGAGCAGGCGATCCGGAGCTGGAGAGAGCTGATCGGCGGATTCAGCTTCGAGAATATGTACTCTGCGCTGCTGCATCTGGCGGTTACGCTCAGCAATACGCTGGGAGAGATGAACCATCATAATTTGAACCCGGTATCGGTCAACGTTCAGGCCATCAACCGGCGCATTCTCGAGAAAGAAACGTTGGATGAAATCGAAACGGTGCTGCTCGATGTCGTCCGCGAGGTATTCGAACAGCGGCGGAACGGGCGTGAAGACAAAAACAGGCTGCTTGCCGATACCGTGAAAGAAATTATCGACAAGCATTTTGCTGATCCGGATCTCAACGTGCAGCGGATTGCCGACATGCTGAAGATGAGCTCGGTTTACATCGGGCAGGTGTTCAAGGCACAGGAAGGAACGACGGTCGTCGATCAGATTAATGCCACCCGCCTGGCCCGTGCCCGAACGTATTTGGAGCAGCAGGAGCTGACCGTAGTGGAAATTATGGAAAAGGTGGGCTTCGGCAACGAAAGCTATTTTTACCGCTTGTTCAAACGCCGATACGGAACCACACCCAAGGAGTACCGCCTGAAATCAGCCATAGAGAGAAGCATATGAACCTGATGAAGACCCGCACGGGAGAACCGTTTCCCTGGCGGGTCTTTTGCATGCCCAAGAACGGCTGCAGGCCTGTAAATACAGGAATCCGGCATCTATACAGCCCGCCAGTACAGTGATCCTGCAATTGTACAGTACGCAGCAGTAAGGGTTTTACGTTATCGTTAGACGTGCAAAGCCTGACACCAGGCAGAGCGCAAAGGAGGAAAGGGGCTTACGATATGTTGAATAAGGTTTCTCTGGCGGGTGACGCAGAAAACAGACGGGTGGCGCCAGAACCCGGACAAACCGGATTGCTACCCTCGCCGGACGTGCCGCCAAAGCAGCGCAAGCAAAAATCGATCATCCGGAACGAGCTGCGCCATTTCCGTAACAACCGGGAGCTGTTCCTGCTCTCATTGCCGGGAATATTGTATAAGCTGATATTCGCCTATATTCCGATGGTGGGGCTCATCATCGCCTTCAAAAATTATCGGTACGATCTGGGCATCTTCGGCAGCAAATGGGTGGGACTCGATAATTTCCGGTATTTGTTTTCTACCGATACGGCTTGGCGGATTACGCGCAACACGGTGCTGTACAATGCCGCCTACATCTTGGTGACCACCGTGGCTGCACTGCTGCTTGCGATCTTGATGAACGAAATCAAGCAGAAATGGAGCAAGTTCTATCAGACCGCCTTGTTTCTGCCGCATTTCCTGTCCTGGGTTCTGGTTGGTTACGTCGCGTATGCTTTTTTGAACCATGCGGACGGGTTGATCAACCGGACGCTGCAAGCGTTTGGGATGGATCCGGTCAGCTGGTATCAGAACGCGGCGCCGTGGCCGGTCATTCTCATTCTGGTTCATTTATGGAAGGCCGTAGGTTTCAATACGCTCATCTATTTCGCGGGAATTTTGGGGATCAACGGAGAATATTACGAAGCGGCGCGGATCGACGGGGCGACCAAATGGCAGATGGCCCGCAAGATCACCATTCCGCTGCTGTCGCCGCTCGTCATCATTCTGCTGATTTTGTCCATCGGCAACATGTTCCGCGGCGATTTCGGTCTGCACTACTTCATTCCGAACAACTCAGGTTTCCTGTATGGATCCACCGATATTATCGATACTTACGTGTACCGCGCGCTGCGGGAAATCGGGAACGTGAGCATGTCCGCGGCAACGGGCTTTTACCAATCGGTTGTCGGCTTCGTACTGGTTCTGCTGGCCAACGGCATTGTGCGCAAAATCAATCCCGACCATTCTTTATGGTAAGGAGGTGACCTAAAGGTGACAAAAACATTGGAGCTGTCGAAAGTATTGATCAACCTGCTGTTTATCATCCTGTCCGTCTTAGTCGTGCTGCCGTTTCTGCTCGTCATCGCCGTATCGCTTACGGATGAGAAGGCATTGTCCCGGGACGGCTATCAATTCATCCCCAAATCGTTCAGCCTGGAGGCGTACCGCTATCTGCTGGATGCCCCGGACGTGATGATCCAGGCATACGGGGTTACGATCACCGTCACGGTGATCGGATCGCTCGTCGGCCTGCTGCTGACCGCGATGACCGCTTACGTCATATCCCGGCCGGATTACCGCTACAACCGGATGACGACCTTTTACGTATTTTTCACGATGCTGTTCAGCGGGGGACTCGTTCCTTCCTATATTCTAATGACCCAGTACCTGCACCTCAAAGACAGCCTGCTCGCACTCATTTTGCCGGTGCTGCTGTCGCCGTTCAACATCATGGTCATGAAAGGTTTCATGTCTAAGATACCGCTTGAGATCATCGAATCGGCGAAAATGGATGGGGCGAGGGAATTCCGGATTTTCTTCCGCATCATTCTCCCTTTGTCCACGCCGGCATTGGCAACGCTGGGCCTGCTGATCTCGTTCTCCTATTGGAACGACTGGTTTAACGCGATGCTGTACATCGACGATCCGGGTAAGGTACCGCTGCAGCTGCTGCTGGTCCGGACGCTGAACAGCATTGAATTTCTCACGACGAATACCGAGTTTGCGACGCAGCTGGGTATCGACCTGGCGAGCTTCCCGAACAATTCCGCCCGGATGGCGATCGCCGTGCTGGCCGGCGGACCGATGCTGATCATCTTCCCGTTCTTCCAGCGGTTTTTCGTGAAAGGGCTTACGGTTGGCTCCCTCAAGGGTTAACATACACGCAAGCAATTATAAAAACAGGAGGTCACACAGATGAAGAAAAAGTGGTTTGGGGTGCTGGCGTTTATCCTGCTGGCCGCGACCGTCCTTGCCGGATGCGGCGGAGGAAAAAGCGCGGACGGCGGTGGAGAATCGGCCGGATCAACGGATGTGAAGAACGAAAGCGGATTGAAACCCGTCGAGCTGACCTGGTATTATCCGCTGTCCCAGCTCCAGCCCGATCAGCAGAAAGTGCAGGACGAAGTCAACAAAATCGTCAAAGAAAAGATCAACGCTACCGTCAAGCTGATGCCAGTCTCTATCGGCGACTACGTGCAGAAAATGAACACCGTGCTTGCAGCAGGCGAGAAGTTCGACATTCTCTGGACCGGCTATATGCTGAAGCCGGAGGAGCTGGTACGCAAAGGAGCTATACAGCCGCTTGACGATCTGCTGAATCAATACGCGCCGGAGCTGAAATCCGATGTGCCGCAGGTGATGTGGGACGGCCTGTCCGTCGATGGCAAGATCTACGGCATTCCCAACCAGCAGATCAACGGTTCCCGCTATGGATTTATCGTGCTGAAGGAGCTTGCCGACAAGTATAAACTGGACACCACGAAGATTAAAAAGATTGAGGACATTGAACCGTTCCTGAAGCAGATCAAGGACAACGAACCGGATATGATCCCGTTCGGTATCTTCGGCACTGATTATATCAATCCGCAGGTGCATGACGACAAATATTGGATCGTGCCGGGGCTCGATGACCACTTCTACATCAAGACGGATGACCCGACCTATACGCTTCAACGTTATCCGGAAGAGGAGCTGAACAATTTCCGCCTGGCCAGCAAATGGTACAAGGAAGGTTTCATTTACAAGGATGCGGCGACCGTAAAATCGGGCGACTTCAAAGGCAAGATCGCGGTGGATTATCATATCGTCCTGAAACCGGGCGTCGAAGCTGAAGTCAAGGCGAGAAACGGCGGACACGATGTGGTCATCATCCCGCTCAGCAACTGGTTCTCCAACGGTTATTCGGCGACCACCAACCAATCGATCAGCCGCACTTCGCCGAATCCGGACCGGGCCATGATGCTGCTGAATCTCGTGAACACCGACAAGGAGCTGTACAATCTGCTCTGCAACGGCCTGGAAGGCGTTCATTACGAGAAGCAGTCCGGCGAATACATTAGCGCACTCCCGGATTCCCGATATAAACCGAATATGGACTGGGTGTTCGGCAGCGTATTCAATTCTTATCTGAAGGAAGGCCAGCCGGAGAACGTCTGGGAGGAAACGAAGAAGATCAACGAAACAGCCGAAATCAATCCGGTCGGGGCGTTCAAATTCAATTCGGAGCCGGTCAGCACGGAGATCGCCAACCTGAACGCGGTATGGGGCGAATACAAACGCGGACTTGTGACCGGGACGCTTGATTTTGACGAAACCTGGCCGGTGCTCTACGGCAAGCTGAAGGAAGCGGGCGAGGATAAGTATGTGGAGGAGGTGAAGAAACAGTTTGAACAATTCCTGAAAGACAAGGGGTTGAAAAAGTAAGAAGTTCATTTAAAGGCAGAGAAGCGCAAGCGGCGCACGGATAACGGGGAGAAACCTGCTGTCATGGGCGGCTTCATTTGAAGCATACAACGGGACCGGGGCCGGCCCTAATCCATGCTGAAAGGAAAGAGAAGCCATGGCAAAAAAACGGTTGCTCGCGGTTCTCGCAGCCATCGTGCTGATCACGTTTACCCCGTCTCCGCCGCCAGCTGCAGCGGAGGAAGCCGTCGCCAAACCAACGGGAAAATCGCTGTATGTAGCCACAACTGGCAGCGACACGAATAATGGATCCCAAAACCATCCGTTTAAAACGCTGGAGAAGGCAAGGGATGCCATCCGGAAGCTGAAAGCGAAAGATGGCCTGCCCCCCGGCGGCGTGACGGTGTATCTGCGTGAGGGGCGGTACGAACGATCAGGCAGCTTTGATTTGAACGATCAGGACTCCGGCGAAGCCGGGAAGCCGATTAGGTATACGGCTTATCCGGGCGAAAAGGTGACTGTGTCCGGATCGAAACGCATTGAAAAATCCGCCTTCACACCAGTCACCGATCAAGCGATTCTTAACCGGATCATCAGTCCCGAGGCAAGACCAAAAGTGCTGGTGGCCGACTTGGCAGGCCAGGGGATTACCGATTACGGCGAGCAAAGCCGCCACGGCTACTATCTTGCCAACGATCTGAGCAAAGTTCCGCCGATGGAGCTGTACGTCAACGGGCAGGGAATGACTTTAGCGAGATGGCCGAACCAAGGGACGGTACAGATGGATGAAATCATCGATCCGGGTCCGACGCGGAAAGATCCGAACGGGGAGGTACATACGCGCGGAGGAACCTTTTCCTATTCGTATGACCGGCCCCAGTACTGGACCCAGGCGGACGATATTTGGCTGGACGGAATATTCGGCTACAGCTGGGAATGGTCCTACAACAAAATCGCCTCCATTGACACAGCCGCCAAAACCATCACCCTCCGCTACGGAGAGATGAGCGGCCTGCTCAAAAACTGGTATCCGGATTTTCATTTTGCGCAAAACCTGCTGGAAGAAATCGATATGCCGGGCGAGTATTACATCGACCGCCAGGCGGGAAAGCTGTACTTTTTGCCGAACGCCGAATTTACAGCGGCGAATCCGACGATCGAGGTTACGATGCTGAAAACGCCGATGATCAATGCGCTGAACGCTTCGTACATCGACTTTTCCGAGCTGGTCATGGAAGATGGACGCGACTCGGCAGCGGTTATTATGGGCGGCAGCCACGTGCGTATTCTGAACAGCGAAATCCGCAACTTCACGAACAGCGGCGTGCTGGTCAATACGCAAAGCCGGTTCTACTACAATGATTTTCAGGGCGTGCCGGGAACGGATCATGCCATCGTCAGCACGCATATCCACCATATCGGCGGGACCGCGGTCACACTGACAGGCGGCGACAAAACGACCCTGCAGCCGGGAAACAATGTCGTTGAAAATTCGCACATTCATGATTTTGCTTATTACCATAAAGCTTACAATCCGGGCGTTCTTCTCTCCGGGGTCGGCAACCGTATGGCGCATAACGAGCTGCATGACGCGCCTCATCCCGGCGTGCTGATCTTCGGCAACGACCATGTCGTAGAGTACAACAACATATACGATGTGTGCAAAACCTTCTCGGATCTCGGGGCTATTTACATGAACGCGGGCGAAACACCGCAGCAGCGGGGTACCGTCATCCGAAGGAATTATTTTCACAATATTGGAGAAAGCAAGGCCGGCGTTGAGGGTGTCTATCCCGACAATTTCACCATGGGGCTTCAGATCGACGAAAACATCTTCTACAAAATGGGCAACTCGGCGATCAAAAACAACGGCGGCACACATATTTTGTCCCGCAACAATATTTTCGTAGACAGTAAAGTTCCGTATGATTACGCGGACATCTACCTTGGGGATCAGCCGGACAATCAAATCCCGAAAAACTACATGCCCAAATGGCAGGCGCTGTTCGCCGCCAACAACGATTTTGTCGGAACGCCTTATTTGACCAAGTATCCAGAGCTGGCCAACTTCTTTACAGAAAACCGTTATTATCCCGATACGAACACGTTCCAAGGCAATGTCATCTACAACCCGACTATTCCACGCAGCACGACGACCAATGCCAACGGAGCGTATGACAAATTCGGGCTGGTTCAGTATGCCAATAACTTCGTTACGACGGAGGATCCGGGCTTTGTGGACCTGGCGGACGGAGATTTGTCCTTGCGGCCGGATGCGGCTGTATTCAGCGCCATACCTGGCTTTCCCAACATCCCATTCGGAGAAATCGGCATTAACGGCCGAGCCGGCACCAGCACAGGTCAGGACAGCCATCCTGTACAGGGGGTTGCCGTGTACAACGACGATGTGACGGTCGACCGCTGGAAAACGGTCAAACTGCAAACCGCGGTCCTGCCGTGGAACGCAGATCATCCGGCTCTGTCTTTCACATCCGCCGATCCGGAAATCGCAACGGTCGATAACGCCGGCGTTATTACCGGACAGTCTGTCGGCCAAACCGAGATCACTGTGGCATCTGTGGAAAATCCGCAGTTGACGGCTTCAGTAAATGTAACCGTTGAAGCCGGCGACGGCATTATGGACTTCGCCGATTTCGAATCCGGTGCAAATGGATGGCCGGTGGATGCTAACCGGAGCATCGTGAAAGTGGATGAAAACCGATGGTACAAGTTACTTAACGGCGCGTCCGCGCTGAGCAGCAAAAAGTTCTCCGATTATGAGCTGACCTTCAAACTGAAGACGCCGGCGACCATCGGCGAAAATGCAACACTGTATATTTTCGACCGCCAGGAGGGCAGCGGTTCAAGCCGTATTGGATATAAAACCCGGGCGGACGGAACATCGTCATGGCTGCTGTACAACTCGGCGTGGTCCGTGCTGAAGGAAGTTAAGATGCCTGAGCATGATTTGAAGCCGGGCACGGAATATGCCGTCAAAATGCTCGTCAAGGGCGGCGACATCAGCGTGTACGTGAACGGCGGGTTCCGGCTGAAAGGCACCGATCCGGGACATAACGCGGAGGGTCAAGTCGGGTTCTACGTTAACAACGTCAGCGACATGTTGTTCGATGACATCCAGTTCAAGGCGCTGACTACAGATCTTGCTGGCATGATCCCGGCGGATAACCAGGTTCGGCTGGCTGCCGGAGAGAGCAAGCAGCTCCAGCTGACATTTGATCCCGCGGATACGCCGGATACGGATGTGACCTGGCAATCCGCGAATCCTGCGGTGGCCGAAGTGAACGACATGGGTGTCGTGAGCGCCGTGTACGAGGGCGAAACAGTCATCACGGCCGTATCCAAGGTAAACCCAATGATCAAGGCGGATATCGCGGTCACCGTCTCGAACGTCATGCATGAGACCGATTTTGAATCTGGAGGAAACGGCTGGCCAGTCGATCCTAATCGCAGTATAGCAGCCGATCCGGACGGGAACCGCCGCTATAAAATCTTAAACGGCGCCACCGGTCTGCTGGATCGAAACTTCTCGTCCTACCAGCTTGAATTCAAGCTGAAGACGCCTGCGGTTATGCCAAATGACGGGGTGCTGTACATTTTTGACCGCCAGGACACCGCAGGCTCCACGCGAATCGGCTACAAAACAAAGTCTGACGGCACCTCGGCATGGATGCTCTACGACACCGCCTGGCAGAAGATCAAGGAAGAGGCGCTGCCTACGCAAGACCTGCAGCCGGATACGGAATATGACGTCAAGGCGGTCGTCAAAGACGGCGACATCCAGCTCTATGTGAACGGGGAACTGAGGCTGTCCGGCACCGATCCGGGACATAAACCTTCCGGCAAAGTCGGTTTCTATGTGAGCGGATTCGATTACATGCTGTTCGACAACATTCGTTTCTCGGTAGTGCCTTAAAGCTTACTGGTGTTTAAGGGTTTCTTCGGCGCTCTCTCCCTGCATGGAGGGGGCGCTTTTACAATTCCAGGTCCGGTGCAGCAATCAAGAGGTTCAATTCAATTCTATTCAAGGACAATACGGTATACCTTCCATGGCAAAATCGTGCTAAATGTGAGCAGCGCGAAATTCACGGATAAGCGCGATTCTCGGATACCCAAAGATTTTTAGCACGGCAAAACCAAAAACCACCTCAAGGAGGGACAACATGATTCGATGTTTATTTCGAGCCGTCTGGGACGGAGAAGGCAGTCCGAGCTCTTTTTTTCGAGCCCAGGAACGAGAGCATTCGCTTGCTGATGCGATGGAGCGGCTTCAGGTCGCCAATCTAAGCCTATTTGCCGATCAAGAACAGCTGTTTCTATATTATGAATGTCTGGACACGCCGATTCTCCCGGAAAGCTTGCTGGATGAAACCGGACAGCGACTTGCAGAATGGCCGGGAGGCGCACCGGGGAGACGCTGGGTACCGATGACTGATATTTTTCATTACCAGCACCCTGTGTCGAATTCGCAGTGGGCCCGTCTCTATAAGGAACGCACGCCTTATGGAAGAATTGCTCTGCTAAAGCCGGAGCAGACGGCAAGCTATGTATATTATCACTACCAATACCAGGAGGAAAAGCCGGGGGACGGCGATAAGTACGGCATGATCGGCATGCACGAGAACGTTTTGTTTTTCTACTCGGAGCTTCCGGAGACGCTCATGCCTGCGCCCTATGAGGGCCGGTTGAAAACGTCGTTGAAGCCTGAAAATTGGGCAGAGGTGATGGAGCCTCATTTTATCAAGTGGAAGGGGGCTCCTGACGGGCAGGACATTTGGCGCAAGCTGATGCTTGTGCTAGAAGTGCGCTGCCCGGCCGAAAGAAGGGGTGCACAACATGCGTAACTCGCTATGTCTGAACGGAGATTGGGATTTCATGCCGCTGTATGATCATCCCCGGTGCCGAAGCCTGCCGGAAAACATCGTATACGATCAGCATAAAGTTCAGGTCCCATCCAGCTGGAGGCGGACCTACAAGCAGGGATTCGGCCGGTCATTCGGAGACATTCCCGAACATGAATACGTCCCGATGGATCTGTACGATTATCCGAAGGAATGGGACGCCGCCGAGGCGGGCGTGCTGCACCGGAGCTTCCGGCTTCCAGACCACATGGCCGGACAGCGAATCGTGCTGCGGCTGGACGGCATTATGCAAAAGGCCGTTATCTATTTGGACCGGGAGGAAATCGCCGTATGGGAGGACGGCTACCTGCCGCTCAGGCTGGATATTACGTCCCGGGTGCAGACGGATCGTGAACACCACCTGCACGTCGTTTGCGGGAGCTTTGATCGCGTGACCCTTCCGTCCGGATCGCAAAAAGTGACCGGCCTTACCGGTTCCTGGTTCGGCACCGTTTGCCGCGGCATTTGGCAGGATGTTTACTTGGAGAGCTATCCGGAATTATCTCTGGAAGACGTCACCATCCGCACGTCTGTCCGGGATGGGAAACTGGAAGTGCAAGCGATTGCCGGAGGAGCTTCCACCGAGATAGAGCACAATTCGGTAGAAATGGAGCAGAATACGGTTCAGGTCAGGCTTGTCGTACGGGAGCTTGGCGTGCTGAACGGGAATGAGCATCATGTGGAGTATGCCCAAGCATCCTTGACTCATCCGGCTCCAAATCCGGTTCTTGCAGCGAGTGCAGCGGCCGTTCCTGTTGACGGTGCCGTTATTCAGCTGCCAAGGCTGTGCGAAAACGAGCGGGACGGGGTAGCATACCGTGCCTCCTTCATACTGGATTGGACGGACGCCCATCAGTGGAGTCCGGATTCCCCATTCCTCTATCGGGCGAAGCTTGAGCTGCTAGTGGATGAGCGGGTCATCGACCGCTGTCATATTACGTTCGGGTTCCGGGAGTTTTGGTGCGAAGGACCGCAGTTTGTCCTGAACGGCATTCCGGTCAATCTGCGCGGAGATTCCTGGCATTTTCAAGGCGGGGTGCAGCAGACGGAAGCCTACATCCGGAACTGGTACCGGATGTGCCGCTCCGTCGGCGTGAACAGCATCCGGCTGCATGCCGAGCCGTACCCTGAGGACTACGTGCGCATCGCCGATGAAGAAGGCATGCTCATCGTGGATGAAACCGCGATATACGGCTCGGGCAAATCGATGCAGTCAGACCATCCGGCTTACCTGGAAAACTGCCGGAACCATGTCCGCCGCCTTGTGCAGCGGGACAAAAACCACCCGTCCGTCATCTTGTGGAGCGTACAGAATGAGATGCGCTGGGTCGACGGGCGCGACGGTTTAAAAACGCATATTCCCGGCCTGATGGCCGCCATCCGCGAGCTGGATCCGACGCGGCCGATTCTTGCTGAAGGAGACAACCGTCTTCTATCGAAAGAAGATACGGAGGTGGAGAGCCGCCATTACAATATCGACGGCACGATCGGCCAGTGGGACCGTGACGTTCCGCTGACGTTCGGCGAGCATGGCGGGTGGTGGTACATCTGCCCGCAGAACAGCAGTATGTATGTCGGACTGCGAGCCTACTGCGGGACAGATGAGAGCACGGCCGGACTTGCCGAGAAGGAGCGGCTGTTTGTGGAATACGCTCGGCGCCAGGGCGTATCCGGCATTTCGACCTTTAACTTTGCGCATTATTTCATGCGGGCTATGCCTGACCGCGACGTAATTTTACCGCCAACCGGTCCCGGCGAGCTTTGCCAGCCCGGCGTCAAGCCGAAGCGGATCCCTGCCTATTCACTGACCTTGAACAACGGTCTGCTGCCTGAAGAGTATCCGGCTTATTCTCCAAATCCGGCCTTTGCCATCATGGCCAGCGCATTCAAGCCGGCCACCATCATCGCGGCCGAATACAATCACTGTTTTTACGATGATGCACCGGTTCACCGCAGCTTCGACGTGTACAACGATACGCTTGCCGCACAGGACGTCCGGGTGGAATGCAGGATCAGGCAGGGAGGGAGGCTGGTTCACGAGCAAAGCTTTGACTTCCGCCAAGCTCCGGCTGAGCACCAAATCATCTCGCTGCAATGGACCCCGGAATCTGTGGATGCAGAAGAACGGGCTGAGCTAACCGCGCAGCTGCTGCATGACGGGCAGCTTGTGCATGAGCTGCGTATCGAATACAGACTGGTATCAGCCCGGCTGCGCAGCGAAGCGGTAGAAGTCGGCCGGGAAGCATTCTTTTGGGGGCCGGCCGGCGAATATGACATGATCTGCCGGATGATCCCTGAATGCGCAGTAATAGAGCGGGAAAGCTTGGCCGGACTGCCGGCGGACAGCTTACTCATCATCGGCACCTATGCCGAGGATGCGGACGGCGGGCTGGAGGCGCTGCTGAAGGCATTCGTGGAACGCGGCGGCCGTCTCATTCTGCTGGAGCAAAACCAGCTGTCGCTCGGCAAGCTGACGCTGTCGCGCAGGCCATTCATCCGCGCCCATGCAGGAAGCTACTGCCATCCGGTTCTGAAGGGAATCGGCGATGAGGATTTAATGTTCTGGCATGAGGAGCTGCGGGAAGAAGGACCGCTGCCGATCATTCATGCGGCCTTTGAAAAGTCGGTCATCGGCGACTTTACGCTGCTGCTCGAATGCGGTGCAGGCGATTTCGGAGACGGTGGAGACTTGTGGTCACCGCTGCTGGAATACCGCAGCGGCACAGGCATGTTTATCGCGAGCCAGCTCGATCTGATGGCGAATGTCGCGCGCGTTCCGCAGGCCTGCCTGCTGCTGCGGAACCTGATCGCCTACGCCGGGCGAGCCGATGTCGCGGGCGCAGGCGAAACCGCCCGCACGGCCGCGCTGGTACGCGCCGGCGGAGCGGCCGCAGCTTTCCTCGACAAGCTGCGGCTGAACTACACGGCGCTTGGCGAAGCAGCGCCGCTTCTCGCGTCGGCGGGCACTGCCGCCGCGCCAGGGGGGCCGGCGCAGGGCATCGCCCCGGCGCCGGACGCAGGCGGGCATAGCCGGCATGCCGCCATGCCGCCTGGGCAGGACTTCGGCCTGCTGGTGGCCGAAGCCTGCCTGCTTGAGGCGCCGGGCGCGGCCGAGGCCGTCCGGCGCCACGCCGAAGCCGGCGGACGCGTGCTCGTCCTGCCGGCGGAAGCCCCGCAGCAGGCGGCGCTGGCGCGCCTGCTGGACCGCCCCGTGCGGGTAGCGCCGCACGAGGCGTATCACTTGGCGGCGGATGACGGCGCCGCCATGCGCGGCATCAGCCCGGTTGACCTGTTCGGTTACGACAAGGTATTCTTGTCGCCGCGCGACGTGGTCAACCGGGTGCTGGCCAGCCACAAGATCGAAGCACCCGGAACGGAGGTGCTGTGCCGCAGCGTGGAAGGCACCGCCTGGAAGGACTACTTCGTGAACGGCTACACGGCGGAGTACAGCCGTTTGGCGCTGGTGGAACTGAATCGCGTTAAGGCCGTGCCCGCAGGGGCATTCGTGATCGAAGCCAAGATTGGCGATGGAAGCGTGGTATGCTCTCAGCTGCTGCCCGATCCCGGCAGCGACAAGGCGCTGCGCCTGTATTCGCGCCTGCTCGCCAATCTCGGAGCTGCCTTCGATGACGGCTTGCTTACGAGCGAGAAGGGAGATGCACAGTGGGCTGTGGAAGCGGTGATGGCCCTGCCTTGTCCGCCGCATGTCGATTACGAAGCGATGAAAGCTTATCACGCGGACCCCGAATTTTCGTTGAACAATTTGGGCGAAGGCTTGTACGGATGGATGCAGAAGAAGGAACGGCGCCCGGATGACGGCATGCTTCGCATAGCGGACGCTGGAGACACGCCATGGTTCCTCAGCTGTTTCATCCTGGTGTCCGGGAAGGAAAACGAGATGCGGCAGGGGAAGCTGCGGATCAACACCGAGGCGTGGTTCGAGATTTATATAAACGGGGAAAAGGTCTCGAGGCCTGAGCAGGAAATCATCCTGAAGGGCGGGCTGAACCGGTTCATCGCCATCGTTCGCGGGACAGCGGGAGACCTTCTTTTCGGCATGACCTTCCTGAATCGGGACGGTACGTACATGAAGGATCTGGCGTTCCGCCTGACGCTGGACGAAGTCGAGCCGAAATAGGCAGGTACGCAGGCGTGCTGCCGAATAGGTTTAACTGCATCTTTATAGGGGGCTTCATCCCATAGATCCAACACAGAGACCCTATTTCATCATTTTTCAGGAGGTTGTTATGAACTGGAGCGCAACGATCGAGCAAACGCTGTTAACCACGAAAGCCAACATCGCCCGCTTTCAAGGCCAATTTCCGCATGTCAGCCACGGAGATGGCAAATATCAGCTGGTGAATCATACCGATTGGACGGAAGGCTTCTGGGCCGGCATTTTATGGTTGAGTTACGAATACGGTAAAGATCCGGATATCCACCAAGCAGCGGTCCAAAGTGTCCGTTCTTTTCAGGAGAGGCTGCAGCAGGAAAGTCACTTGCAGCACCACGATATCGGCTTCCTGTATTCTCTGTCCGCCATTGCAGGCTGGATTGTCGAGCAGAATGAAGATGCCCGGCAAACAGCCTTGCAAGCAGCCGACCTGCTCTTAAAACGATGGAGGCCATCCGCACAAATCATTCAGGCGTGGGGTCCGGAAGGGGACCCGGAAAACGGCGGGCGCATCATCATCGACTGCCTGATGAATCTTCCGCTTCTGTATTGGGCGTCCGAGCAGACCGGGGACCCTCACTATGCCGAGATCGCCCGCATTCATGCGGACAAGAGCCGGAGATTTCTCGTAAGGGGGGACGGATCATCATACCATACGTTCTACTTCGATCCGCAAACGGGTGATTCGATCCGCGGGGGTACGCATCAGGGCTTCAGGGACGGTTCCACCTGGTCTCGCGGGCAGGCTTGGGGCATTTACGGTTTCGCGCTTGCCTATCGTTATTTGAAGGAGCCGTATTTCTTAGACACGGCTAAGCAGCTGGCACGGTATTTTATAGATCACGTACCGGAGGATCTTGTGGCTTATTGGGATTTTGACGCCCCGCAGCAGCAGGGTGAACCGAGGGACAGCTCTGCTTCGGCCATTGCGGCATGCGGAATGCTGGAGCTGGCTGAGCATCTGGATGCTTCGGATCCTGAGCGTGCATCTTTTCAGGAGTTTGCGGAGCAGTCCGTCGTCTCGATGGCTAACAGTTACTTTACGACCGGCAGCACGGAGGAAGAGGGGTTCCTGCGGCATGGCTCCTACTTTGTCAGAGGGGGAATTTCGCCGGATGATTTCGTCATTTGGGGCGATTATTTTTTCCTTGAAGCACTGATGCGTCTGGATGGCCGCTCGCCCGGGTATTGGTACGAAAGGTCGCTCTAAACGCTGGGTCGAAATCAATGTAAACGATAATGGAGTACGATCTAAGGTGGCGGCCATTGTGCCGCCATTTGCCATTGTTCATGCTGTTCCTGTTTCCGCTGAACGACAAAAGTTCGCTGAGATAGACTGCTGAGCACAAAAAGAAGGGACACGTTAAAGAACGTATCCCCCCTCCCGTCTACCAAACTCAGACGTATGGCATACCCGAAACGATCCTCGAAATGATTCCTTGTTCAGTCTCAGCCTTTTCCTTTCAAACCAATGTGCCGCTCAACCCTTTCACCCAGCTCCGGAGATGCTTCGTACAAGTAACTTAATACGATCCGCTGCGTTTCATGGGATATTCCTTTTAAATCAGCTGCTAGGTTATCCACCAAGTGCTCCTGCTGTACTGGTGAAATGGCGCGGTAAAACTCCCCGGCCTGGGTGAAATTATCCGGTTTGGAGATGTCGGTCCGTTCGAGCTTGCCCTCCACGTATCTGCCATTTCCGCTGGTCACCAGGGAAGCCGGAGACCAATTCTCCTGGTGATTGATCGGTATGCTGCGAAAGCTAGGGCCTAACCGCCTGCGCTGGGAATCCCAGTAAATGTTGGCGCGGCCCTGCAGCATTTTATCATCCGACAATTCGGCTCCCTCCAACAGATTGGACGGGGAAAAGGCAATCTTTTCGACCTGTCCCATATAATTGTCCGTGTTACGATTCAATACGAGGCGGCCGACCGGACGAAGAGGGTACTGCTGCTGGTCCCATACTTTGGTATCATCCAACGGGTCGAACGGAAGATGCGCCGCATCATCGGGATTCATCAGCTGCACATACAGCCCGTACTCCACGGTCTTGCCTGCGGCAATGGTATCGTACAGATCCTGACCGGCAATATCCGGGTTCTCACCCGCCAGCCGGGCTGCTTCCTGCCGATCGATGTACTGCTCGCCGGCTAATGGCATCCAGTGGTATTTTACATAAAAACGCATGCCCTTTGCATTTTTCCACACGTAAGTGCTCACGCTGTGACCCTTGATATGACGGAGACTCTTCACCGTGCCCACGTCCGAGTAGAGCCAAACGAGGAAATGGGTGGATTCCGGCGCCCTGGCTACAAAGCTCCAGAAGCGTTCGGGATCGATCAGGTTGTTTTTCGGCGAGGGAAGAAAGGCCTTGATCGATTCCGGGAATCGGACGGCATCTCGAACCAAAAAGACGGGGATATGATTGCATAACAAATCAAATACCCCCTGTTCAGTGTAAAACTTGGTGGAAAACCCGCGTACATTGCGCGAAGTATCCGGTGTGCCTTTATTGCTGACCGCGAGGGAAAAGCGAACCGTGACGGGAACCTGCTGACCGGGCGTCTGCAAAAAGCTGAGCATCGTATAGTCGGTCATGGAATGCACTGTCTCAAAATAACCGAATGCGCCAAAGCCTTTTACGTGGACGGGACGCTCAATGATTTTGCTATGTACAAAGGTTTCCAGCGTTTCATGCAAAATGTTATCCTGTTCCAGGACAGGCCCACGTTCGCCAACCGTCTGCGAGTGCATCGCGGCCGGCAGATCCTCTGCCCATGGTAAGGACTGGTTAACGCTATGCGGCCTGTCGTTCCCCTGATTTGGAACCGCTGAATTGGGTTCACGGTTCGCTGTATTGCCAGTCTGAGGGGCAGCACCGTTGTGATGGGAATCGTTCATTCCTTAACCTCCATATTCATGACTTCTCTCCTATATGGTTTATGCGGACTACCAATGAAAATATGAGTGGACATCCATATGTCACTGCAGGTTTCGCGGCGCTGTGTATCGAAATATAGTCGCTTATAGGTTAGCTGGAATGTCATAAATAAGCCTCTCAAAAGAAACTTTATAAATTATTATCAAGGGTGGGGAATGAAATAACATGATGATATCTTTTGAGACCGGTACAAATACATTTCAGTTTAGGGCTGCTTGCATTATCCTCCATAGAGATAAGATACTGATGCAAAGAGCAGAACATAATCAATTGTGGTTTATACCCGGCCGGCGGCAGAGTGGAATTCGGTGAAACCACAGAGGAAACGATAGAACGTGAAATGATGGAAGAATATGGGGCACCAATCTATGACCGTAAGCTTTTATGGATAATCGAAAATTTTATAGACTTTCCGGATCGTAAGGTTCACGAGCTGGGGATGTTTTTTCTTGTGAATTTGCCAAGAGATCATTCCATATATCATCATGTTGAAGAATTTCAAGGCATGGAAGATGGATTTGTCAACCGGTGGATCGATATCGATGAACTTGATCAGTATACCGTCATTCCTGAATTTGTTGCTTCGGAAATCAGACATTTAGATCATACGACAGGGGTCAAACATATTAAAAATAGAGCCGTCAGATAGATCGGAGGGAGAACATATTATGATCCGTGAAGCGGAATCCAAAGATAGGGAACAACTGAGTAACTTGTACAGAATGCTGGTGCCGAACAGCAAGAAAATGAATGTGCTGGAAGACCAGATCGAAAAAATCAGAATGGATCCCGCCAATTTTCTGCTGGTCTATGAAGAGGAAGGGGCATTGCTAGGAACGCTTACGCTGAACATCTGTCTTCAAGCCATGCATGGGACCCTGCCCTATGGATTGATCGAGAACATCGTCGTTCATGAGGACCACCGCAGCAAGAATATCGGCCAATCCCTTCTGAAATATGCCGAAGAACATTGCAGATCACTGCATTGTCACAAAATCATGCTGCTCAGCCATTCCAAACGAGTCCGGGCCCATCAATTTTTCGAACGCGAAGGATATGACGGCTCTGTCAGCAAAGGCTTTAAAAAATATTTGTAACAGTACATTCAGGAAAACCTAAAGATCAGCCCGAATTTCCTCTGTAAGAGAAGTGTTCGCTATAATGGGGTAACAGGCATCAAGAAAGGAATGTAATTATGAAGAAATATATCATCATCGGATCAGGCATCCTGGGAGCATCGACGGCTTATCAGCTGGCAAAAATGGGCGCGGACGTCCTTCTCATCGACCGTAAAGATCCAGGACAGGCGACGGATGCCGCCGCGGGCATCATTTGCCCATGGCTGTCGCAGCGCCGTAATCAGGCCTGGTACCGGCTCGCCAAGGCAGGGGCGGCTTTTTATCCCGGGTTAATCGAGGAATTGGAAGCGGAAGGCGAGACTCAGACGGGCTATGCGAAGGTTGGTGCCCTCAGCGTCCACCAGGACCCGGAGAAAATCCGGAAGATGGAGGAGCGGGCTTTGCAGCGCAAAGCGGATGCGCCAGAAATCGGCGGTATTACCCGGCTTTCGGAAGAAGAAACCCATCAATGCTTTCCGCTGCTGGAGAGGGGCTATCAATCGGTTCGGATCAGCGGCGCCGCCCGGGTCGACGGCCGTGCCCTGCGTGACGCTTTGATTCGGTCTGCCCAAAGGCACGGGGCCGTTGTGATTCACGGGGATGCGAAGCTTCTGGCGGACGGGAACCGGGTGAGCGGAGTATCGGTCGGACCCGACGAATATGCGGCGGACCGCACGATCATCTGTGCAGGTGCATGGGCGGGACAGCTCCTGCAGCCGCTCGGTGTCCGCTTTAACGTCCGTTACCAAAAGGCGCAAATCATGCATCTCCAGCTCGAGAATCATGAGGATACAGGCACATGGCCAGTCGTCATGCCTCCTTCGGATCAGTATTTGCTTGCTTTCGACGAGCAGAAGATCGTGATCGGGGCAACTCATGAAAATGACGTGGAAGGCTACGATATAAGAACGACGGCAGGCGGCATGCAGGAGATTTTGAATAAAGGATTAACCATGGCGCCCGGATTGGCGGACGGCACCTTTCAGGAAGTCAGGGTCGGCTTCCGCCCGTTTACATCCGACTTTTTGCCGGTGCTTGGTGCCGTTCCGGGCTGGAGTGGCCTGCTCGCGGCGAACGGGCTCGGTGCATCCGGCTTGACGATGGGGCCTTTTATCGGCTATCAGTTAGCTAAGCTGGCGCAAGGCGTGGAGCTTGATATCGACATACACGATTACGATATCCGCAAAGCCATTGATGAGGGTTCGTTAACCGAATCGTAACCCGAACGTAACCCTTCATGGAGCGCCATTCTTCTACAATAGAAATGACATCTATACATATAAATACGTCTCCAATGGCGTATATAAAGGAGAATGATCCATGAAGAAACGGTTGAAGGTGTTCATTGCGGCGAGTTCGGCATTTGTCATTCTGTCGGGCTCTGCGCTGGCGGTGTCGGCCGGGCCGCGGATTTTTATCAATGGGGCGGAGTTCGCCAATACTTTTATGAAATTGAAAATCGAAAACGGAACCGCCATGGTCTCGCTGCGGGCCATCGTGGAGCAGCTGAAAGGCGAAGTGGAGTACAAGAGCGACGGCATTCATGTGTCATTGCCCGAGGCGAGCAAGCTCTCCCAGCAGGTGAGCGGCTTCATGAACGCCTTGCAGGCCGATACGCCGGAAGATGCCGCCAAGACCTGGATCCGCGGTGTCCAGAAGCGCAGCGGACCGATGCAGTACGCGGTGATGACTCCCGCGCTGCAGGCCAAAACCAAACAGCAGTTTGAGGACAATTTCTGGGTTACCGGGGGTTCCAGTCCTCATATGGGCACGGTCACCAATACGACTACCAAGACATTGTCGGACGGCAAAGTGCAAATCTCCTTCGATTACCCGCTGGTGACTTCCGCAGGCGTGGAAGGCACAGGCAAAGCAATGCTCACGATTGAGAAGGGTTTTGGACCTGCTGATGACCAATGGGCGATCTCGTCCATTTGGCTGAAAGATCCCGGAGATACCGGGCTCATGATCGGCGTGGATTAGTTTTTTTTCGAAAGCTCGCTTGATAGCGGGCTTTTTTTCTTGGTTTATCGTTTGCCCAGCAACCAATAAACATCGTCTTATTTCCCATTAAACTGCATAAAATCCGGCTATTTTTCCCATCGTAAGAACATATTCAAACATGTCGGATTCTTAAGCAGGAGGCAAAAGATGGCGCAGCAGCAGGAACGGGAGCTTTGGCTGGCACTCATCAAAAAGGGAAACAAATCATCGGCGATCGCTATGCTCGGCAATGCGGTCATCGCTGCAGCCAAAGGGGTGGGGGCCGCTTTGAGCGGCAGCGGGGCGATGTTTGCATCGGCGATGCACTCGCTTGCGGACTGTGTAAACCAAGGGTTTGTGTTTGCCGGAAGCGTGCTTGCGGAAAGAAAGCCCAACCGTAAATTTCCGACCGGATTCGGCCGGGTGATCAACATTTTCTGCATGGTCGCCGTCATTGTGGTGACGATTATGGCTTATGAAACGATTCGGGAAGGATGGCATTTGATTCATCATCCGGCCAAAGCGGGCGGAGCTTTTTGGATTAACGTGGGTGCGCTTATTCTGAACCTGGTGATCGATGGCGCGATTTTATTTAAGGTGATGAAGGAAATTGCCCGAGAAGCAAGGATTGAGGCCTCCGGGATCTCACTCATCCCTATGTCCTTCAAGCATGTATCACGCTCAGCACCTCCGACGCGGCTGGTCTTTTATGAGGATTTGGTAGCGGTCACCGGTGCGTTTCTGGCTCTTGTCGCTGTTGTCGTCACGACATTTACAGCCTTTAAAGCACTGGACGGCATCGTGACCGTCATCATCGGGGTGTTGATGGTGGCCGTGGCTTTTCGTGTAGGCTATGATAATATGGTCGGACTAATCGGTGTGGCTGCGCCGCGCGACGTGGCGGAGAAGGTGTCCTCCATCATCTTGTCCGATCAGGACGTCACCGACATCAACGGTCTGCGGATTATCCAGGAAGGCCGATACTATCATGTGGATACGATGATCGAACTTCGGAGCGGCCTGTCGCTGGCCGATGCCGATGATATTAAGTTCCGCGTCCAGGACCAGCTCAGCTCGGATCCGGATATATCGGATGTCGTATTGGGCATCATCGAAGATAACGGTGTGAAAAATTGGACGCCGGAGCATTTGAATGAGTTTTCGTAATCGCTAGAATTAAGATATTTGAAAAGTCCGCAGAATGCGGGCTTTTTTGTATTGGGCTGCACGAATCCGGATGGATGGCTGGGTGTCAAATGTGCCATATCTTGTGGCTTAAATGTCTAGATCATGCTATTTTCCTGACTTGATCATCAAGGTTTGACTGCAGGCAACCGTTTAGAATATGGACAGAGCCGGGTGAACCCAGAACAAATTGGCGTAACCGCTCTCATAGAGTCAAATGTGGAATCATCACGATTAGGAGCTGAGTATCGATGCAGTATACCAACCCCGTCATTCCAGGGTTTCATCCGGATCCCAGCATCTGCCGGGTCGGTGACGATTATTATCTGGTCACCAGCACATTCGAGTATTTTCCGGGGGTGCCTATTTTTCACAGCAAAGATTTGGTGCATTGGCGGCAAATCGGGCATTGCCTGACGAACGAGCAGCAGCTGCCGCTGGCGGGTGCAGGCAGCTCAGGCGGCATTTACGCGCCAACCCTCCGCTACCATGACGGTATGTTTTATATGACAACGACCAATGTTAGCGGGATCGGGAATTTTTATGTGACCAGTGTGGAAGCAGCCGGACCCTGGTCCGATCCGATACCCGTTGCGCAGGGCGGGATCGATCCATCTTTGTTTTTCGATGAGGACGGCCGTGTGTATTTCCAGTCGACCCGAATGGGAGACGAGGGAGACGGGATTTATCAGTGCGAGATCGATAAGGAAACCGGTGAGATGCTCACAGAAAGCCGCTTGATCTGGCAGGGAACCGGAGGGTCGCATCCCGAGGCGCCGCATCTCTACAAAATCGGGGAGTATTATTACTTGATGATCGCCGAAGGCGGAACGGAGTTCGGACATATGGTGACGATCGCCAGAAGCAACGATCCCTATGGACCTTATGATTCTTGCCCGTATAATCCGATTCTTTCGAACCGGAGCCTGAAGAGCACCATCCATGCTACAGGTCATGCCGATCTGGTACAAGCTCATGATGGAAGCTGGTGGGCGGTTTGTTTGGGGATCCGGCCACCGTCCTATCCGATGCGCCACCACCTCGGCCGGGAAGTGATGCTTGCGCCGGTAACCTGGACGACGGACGGTTGGCCGATCATCGGAGCAGGCGGACACATCGAACCCGTTATGGACTCGCCGAATTTGCCTGCCGTCCGCTGGGACGGTAAGCCGGCAAGGGATGACTTTGACGCCTCACAGCTTCAGCTGGAGTGGACCTTTTTGCGTAATCCCGCTCCTGGTAGCTGGTCTTTGGAGCGGCGGCCAGGGCACCTGGAACTTCGCGGAAATCGGACGACGCTGTCCGACACCGGCTCTCCGGCGTTTGTTGGCCGCCGTCTGTGCCATTTTACCTGCAATATTTCGGCAGCCATGGAATATGAACCAGTCGGAGACGGGGAAGAAGCCGGGTTAACCGTTTATATGAATGAGAAGTATCACTATGATCTTGCCGTTACGTCAAGAAATGGAGTCAAGAAGATACGGCTTCGGCGCACTGTCGGTTCCTTAAGCGTGGAGAAAGAACATGTATGTCCGGCAGGGCCTCTGGAGTTGAAGATCGAGGTACAGCCTGACAAATTTCTGTTTTATTACAGGCAGCCGGGAGCAGAACTGACGGAAATCGGCTGGGGGGAGACCCACCTGCTTTCCACGGAAGTGGCCGGGGGATTCACCGGGGTATTCGTGGCGATGTACGCGGTATCTGCCTATGATGAGCCTGCTCCTGCGTCGTTCGATTGGTTCGAGTATGATCCGGTTGGCTGACGCTGGTGCTCCAGCCCTTACGGCTGCACGCTTTTCCGGAATGCTTTGGGTGTCATGCCGTAAGTTTTTCTAAACTGGCGTGTCAAATAATTGCTGTCGTTATACCCGCATTCGTATGAGATTTCGGTGATCGAAAGGTTCGTCTGCTTGAGCAGGATGCATGCCCGTTCCAGGCGAAGCCGCTGAAGATACGCCATCGGCGACGTCTGATAATATGCCCGAAAGATCCGGTTCAGGTGCCGTACGGAAATCCGGGACTTATCCGCGATTTCTTCCAGGGTCACCGGTTCGAGATAGTGGTCTTCGATATAGGATACTGCATTTGCCAAATGCATCAGATTGCTCTCGACGCCCTGATCCTGGTGCTCATAGAGCCTGGAAAAGTATACGGCAAGCTCCATAAACCGTGACGCCAGCATCGTCTGATAACCTTGGTGCCGATGGTGGTATTCGTCAATCATATCGGAAATGACCGAAGCCATATGTTCGAGATTGGACAGCGGAATATTGAGTTTACTTTCATAAGGATGCAGATGGCGATAAAGCGGTTCCAAAATAAAAAGCGCCTGAAATCCTTGAGAAGCCCTTAAATCCGGGCCGGCATATTTCAGCATATCGGGCTTAAACATGATGTTGCAAATTTTAAAATCGTACGGATCCTTGTAGGCATGCTGCGTGCCGCCATTAATAACAAACACGTTGCCTTTTTTGATAAAAGAAGCCTCGTTGTTGACGATATGCGTAGCATGTCCGTTCAGTACGATCACCAGCTCGCAAAAGTCGATGTGCTTATGCAGCTGCATGTCTTCGTCATGACCTCCATACTGGATGAAAAACGGAAACTGCTCGTCGGTTGTAAACCAGTTTAAATACACGTTGATGCTCATGGAGGATCCCACCCGAAAAAGTATGGTTTGATGTCTATATCATCCTATAACCGCGACTTAAAAATCAAGGTTTGCTTGTAGATTACGAATTACAATTGCTATTAACCAAACCGGAAACCGGTAGAGGAGGGATGTTTTTCAAGGATATTTCCGAAAACGTTTTTACTTCACGCACATACGGAAGGATAACCGGGAGAGCTAAAGTCAATCAGCTTTGCTAAACCCAAAAATGCAAACGCATTCTTAACAGAAATAAGGGGGAACATGACCATGACAGGTACAGTTGGGAAAAAATTCGGGCTGCTTCTTCTCGCCGGCATGCTGTTCATTTCGGCAGGGTGCAGCAGTTCAGGGAATGGCAAGCCAGCCGATTCGGCCGGCAGCACGCAGGACTCCAAAGCGGACGATACGAGCCCGATCACATTTTCGTTTTTTGGGGCGGACGCGAGCCCGAACTGGAACAAAATGCAGGATGAGGTTGGCCAAGAGATCACCAAAAGGACAGGGGTGACCCTGGATGCGGAATACGCCGTATCTGGCGCGGGAGCGGATAAAATATCGCTTATGGCGGCGAGCGGTGATTATCCGGATCTGATTTACGGCAAAGGCGATGTCGACAAATTGGTGGAAGCCGGGGCCATGATCGACTTGACCGATTTGATCGACAAGTATGCACCCAATCTGAAAAAGGTATATGGCAAGTATATGAACCGCCTGCCATACAGCAACGACGACAAATCTATCTATGTCATACCAAGTAACGCGGCTGTTGATCAGCAGGACTTTGACGCCGGCAGCGGCTTTGAAATCCAAAATGCGGTGCTGAAGGAACTGGGTTACCCGAAAGTCAGAACCGTCAAAGATTTTGAAAACGTTCTCCAGCAGTACAAGGATAAGCATCCCACCATTGACGGCAAGCCGACCATTCCGTTAACTTTGGACGCCGATGACTGGAGAATCATGATCACGGTCACGAACCCCGCAGTGTATGCTACCGGACTTAAGGACGACGGTGAATACTACATTAATCCGGACACCTTTGAAGCCAAGCTGCACTATAAGCGGCCGGAGGAAAAGGAATACTTCCGCTGGCTGAACCATATGTACAATGTGGGTCTGCTGGATAAAGAAACGTTTGTCCAAAAGAGCGATCAGTATAAGTCCAAAATCGCCAGCGGCCGCGTCCTCGGCCTGATTGACGCCAAATGGGGATATGCGGATGCGGAGAATGCCCTGAAGTCCAGCGGGAAGGCGGAGCGCACCTACGCCCATTTTCCGGTGACCATGTCGGAAGAGTACAAGGATCATAACTTCCAGGATACCGGATTTATGTCCGGCTGGGGCGTTGGCATTACGACCGCGTGCAAAGATCCCGTACGGGCGATCAAGTTCCTCGACTTCCTTGCATCGGATGAAGGACAGGTCCTGATCAACTGGGGGATTGAAGGCAAGCACTATAATGTGGTGGATGGCAAAAGGGTTATTCCCCAAGAAGTGCTGGATAAGAAAGTGAATGATAATGCCAACTTTACGAAAACCACCGGGATCGGCTTGTACGGAAACATGTCGGCTCACTACGGTGACGGTGTCAAGGACGCCACAGGAAACTACTATACGACGAATTTTCCTGAACAAATTATCGCCTCATACACCAAGCCTGAAAAGGAAACGCTTGAGGCCTACGGAGCAACCACCTGGAAAGACCTGTTCCCATCGAGCAAGGAATTTCCTGTAAAGCCGTGGGGTGCTGCCTGGAATATTGCAGCTCCGCAGGACGGCAATTATAACGTGATTTATCAGAAAACGCAGGATATTATCCGCAAACGGATCCCGGAAGCCGTTCTGGCAAAACCCGAGCAGTTCGATGCGATCTTTGACGGCATGCTGAAGGAGCTCGACGACGCGGGCGCCGTGGAGATGGAAAAGCAATATACGGAGCTGGTCAAAGCGAGAGTGGAGCTGTGGAGCGGTAAATAAACGCGCATAAAAAGATGCACAAAAGGAGTCTTTAGCTCCTTCTGTGCATCTTCTGCGTTTAATAGATTACATATCTGCAATTAACATCTTACATATCTGCGTTTAAAGCCGAGCTGTTGTTTATCCACCGCTTTTTGAATGCTTTCCGAAGCATTTAGGATGCTGCTTTTTTTAGGATCGCGCTTCATTTCTACCGGACCGACTGCTTTTGCAGTCTCGACCGCTTTATCATGAAGCGGCAAATAGGATACGGCAACCGTGTATATAAAATTGTTCATCGCCGATTTTGTGCGTTCCGGAGATTCGTGGATTGTCTTTGCCACCAATTCCAGCATATCCGCGAGTTTGCTTTCGTCAAATTGAGCGTCCGGCCGGCTGCCTAGAAGCCAGCAATAACAGCTCCAGCCCGCCGACATTTTCAGCTCCTCACTGCTTGCGATCCATTGATCGGCGACTTGCTGCGCAATATCGGTTTCCGCCAAGGTTACCGCCACCACGTAATCGGACAGCATATAAAAATAGGCCCCCTGAATCCAACGCTCAAAATCCGCTTCGGTCATCGCTTTCGGATCGGCAATGATGCCGGCAAAGTACATGGCGTCATAGTTTCCTGTGGCGTACAGCTGCTCAGCCAACGATTGATCGATTTTGATCTTCTTGGCCATGGGTTTCATGGCACCTGTCGCTACGCCAAAAAGCGGTTCGTGTGCTCCATTGGACATATACTGCTTCTTGAGCCGTTCCTTGCCGAGAGATTCAAGTTCCTGCATGACCTCGTTAAAATCCATGCATTGACACCTCCTTCTTCAAATTGTTGCCGCATTTATTTTCCGCTTTTGCCGTTCCAAACGAACAGCGAACAGCACTCCACATGGCTCGTCTGAGGAAACATGTCCACGGGCTGGGCCCACTGGAGCTCATAACCGCCGTCGATCAGCACCTTGCTATCTTTTGCCAATGTGGAAGGGTTACAGGATACATACACGAAACGGTTGGGCTTCGTTTTCAGAACGGTTTCCAGGAAGCGGCGGTCTAGTCCGGTTCGCGGCGGGTCGGCGACGATGACGTCCGGGCGAAGTCCCGCTTTGACCCATCGCGGGAGCAAATCCTCCGCTTCGCCTACATGGAAGCTGGCGTTATGACGGCCGTTGCGCTCGGCATTCCGGTTGGCATCCTCAACAGCTTCTGCGATCGTCTCGATCCCACGGACTTCCTTGGCGTGCGGGGCCAGCCAGAGTCCGATCGTGCCGGTGCCGCAGTAAGCATCAATGACCGTCTCGCGGCCGGTCAGGCCGGCAGCTGCCCGGACCGATTCGTACAGCTTCACGGTCTGCTGCGGATTGAGCTGAAAGAACGCTCGCGGCGATAGGGAGAATTCCAAATCGCTCAAGGATTCCTGCATCGAATCGGCCCCCCATATGGTGATGGTCCGGTCTCCGAAGATCAGCGAGGTCCGCTTCGGATTGACGTTCAGGGCGATTCCTGCCAATCCGTCGATAGACAATCTGAGCAGACGGATGAGATCGTCCTGACGCGGAAGGCTGCTGTTTGCGCAAACCAATGTCACCTGCAGCTGGTCGGATTGAAAGCCGTGACGCACCACGATCGTACGCACGCCTTCTTTACTGCCGTTTTCTTTGGCCAGCGGGATGCGCAGTTCTTCCAGCACGGATTTCACTTTCTCCACGGCTTCATTCACCTTTGAATGCTGGATTGGACAGCCGCTGATATCCACGATGCTGTGGCTGTCGGCTTCATACAGCCCCGCTATGATTTCGCCGTTTCGGCGTTCTACTTGCAGCTGGGCTTTGTTGCGGTATCCCCAAGGGTGGTCCATGCCCAGGATCGGCTTCAGCTTGAGCTGGTCGATACCGGCATACCGGTTGAACGCTTCGCGGACAATGTCCGTTTTGGCCTGCAGTTGTCCTTCATACGAGATATGCTGAATCTGGCAGCCGCCGCATACGCCGAAAACCGGGCAGGGAGGTTCAATCCGGTGGGGAGATCGTTTCTCCACCTCTGTAAGCTGCGCTTTGATAAACTTAGGCTGCACTTCGGTTACCTCGGCCTTGACGACTTCACCGGACAGCGCTCCGTCGATAAAAACCGCCTTCCGCCGATAATAACCTACGCCCTCACCGTTAATACCCAAACGTTTGATGGTCACGACGATGCGGTCGCCGGTCCGAAGCTCATCGGCATGATCGCGGGCAGAGCCAGGCGTCTGCTTCATCGGCTCATTTTTGCGAAAGCTTTTGCGAGCAGCTGCATCCTTTCGATATAAATGAGTCCCGGCTTGGGACTGTCGTTTGTTATTGGGATGTTTTCGTTCATTCATGTTCGTTCTACACTCCATCGCTTGTTCTTCGTTTCACTATACCACGCGGCCAGGTAGGAATGCCATGTTCCGCCGCCGGGTTCTGCATTTTTCGTGACATTTCCTGTTGGGCAGCGTTTATATCTTAAAAAGCAGCAGAGGGGACCTGTTTCATATGAAAAAGCTGAAATTATTATTATGGATAACGATGGCCACAACGGGATTAGAAATGATGGGATTTGCGATGAATGAATCTGCACAAGCCGCAGCAGGCCCACCGTCGGTAGCAGTTCAAAATGCAGAATGGAACCAAGGACATCTCCTCGTCCCGGTCCGGCCTCTAATCGAACCGTTGGGAGCCCGTCTAGAATGGTTTCCTGCAGAAAAGGAATTGGTTATCGCAAAAACGATCTTACCATTCGGCTGGCTGCAAATTTCAAGCGGGCCATCGTGGACACCCCATCGAGAGGAGAATTTCCTGAATATCCGGACCTGCCGCATCGCGAGCATGCCGATATGGGAGCTCCCGTCCAAGTGTTGAATGGGAGTGTCTATGTCCCATTAAAATTTGTCGCAGCAGCACTGGGAGCTACAGTTGAGTGGGATGGGCCGTCCAAGCTTGCCACGGCGAAGCTGGAAGGAATCCGGATCCAAATTAAACCGTCACCATCCCCTATTTCTATGCCGGGTACCCAAAAACTGACCTCCGCCCGCATGAAGTTGTTGTCGGATAAGCTAAACGAAGTCCAAAATCTGGACGCCAAATACGTGAGCGCACATTACAAACCCTATTTTACCGAACGCTTCATCCGTACGCTGATTCATGATCAAGGGCTGCAGGCAGCCGGCCGCTATAAAGATCCGGTAACCCTGCCCGAATATACCGGCAAAACTGCCGCCACGTTTACACAATCGGCTCCGTTAGGGAACGGGCTGACGGGAGAGGATCAATACATTGAGGATCGGACCGTTACGCTCATCTGGATAGGAGGGGCTTGGAAGGTGGAGCGCGTCGACATCCGCATAAGAACATTGACGACGGGGTTTGCCGAATACGCACCAATGAATTAGGAACATACGAATCTTTCCTCATCGTGATCAAACGGAAAGTCTTTCTATGAATTCTATATGAAAACGCCTCTAATTATCCGGGTATCTCCTGAAACCGATATGGCTTAAAATACGCCTGAAGGAGATGATAACGATGCCAGCACAGACCGACTATCCATTTCAGAATACATCCTTACCTTTAGAAGAACGAGTGAGAGACCTGGTCTCCCGATTTACACTGGAAGAAAAAGTGGAGCTGATGGTTCAATATCAAGCTGCCGTCGAGCGGCTCGGTGTGAAAGCGTATAAACACGGAACGGAAGCAGCCCACGGCATGGCGTGGCTGGGAGAAGCGACCGGATTTCCGCAGCCGATCGGCCTTGGCTGTACGTGGGACACGGAACTCATGAAACGAATCGGCAGCGTCATCGGTGATGAGGCTAGAGGGTTCTACCGCCGCAATCCCGAAGTAAACGGATTGACCCTGTGGGCTCCGACCGTCGATTTGGAACGCGACCCACGCTGGGGCAGAACAGAAGAAGCCTACGGAGAAGACCCGATCCTGACCGGGAAACTGGCTTCCGCGCTCATTCAGGGCATTCAAGGCGATCATCCTGTATACTTGAAAGCGGTTGCCACTTTGAAGCACTTTATTGCGAATAATAACGAAGTTGGCCGGGGTGACGCTTCGGTCAGCATTGATCCGCGCAACATGCGGGAATATTATTTGAAAGCGTTTGAGATTCCGTTCAAGGAAGGCGGCGCCCAGTCCATGATGACGGCTTACAACGCCATCAACGGCGTGCCGGCGAACCTGAGCCCTGACGTCAAAGCCATCGTCAAAGACGAGTGGGGCATGGACGGTTTTGTTGTAAGCGATGCCTTCGACGTGACTGGTACCGTCCGCGATCATGGATACCTGGATACGTATAAGGAGGCCGTCGCCCGCTCCGTTAAAGATGGCGGGATTGACAGCATCACGGACGATTCGGCTGTGATCAAGGATGCGCTGCGTGAAGCGCTGCGTGAGGGACTGCTGGCCGAGAGCGATCTTGACGCCGCACTGACGAATACCTTCCGGGTCCGCTTCCGGCTCGGCGAATTCGATCCTGAAGAGGGCAACCCGTATGCTGTGATCGATGAATCCGTAATCCTGCGGCCAGAGCATGCGGAGCTGTCCCGGGAAGCCGCCCGTAAGGCAATGGTGCTGCTGAAGAATGACCGTGGGCTTCTCCCGCTCAATGCAGACAAGCTGAACAAAGTGGCCGTGATCGGGCCGCTCGCCGGAATGGTGTACCGGGATTGGTACAGCGGCTCGCTCCCTTATGCCGTCACACCGCTTGAGGGCATCCAAGAGAAGCTTTCCGGGGCAGGAACGAACGGCAAGACATGTTACAGCGGGGGAACGGACCGGATTCGGCTTAAATCCAAAAAGACCGGGCGGTATGTGCGAATTCAGGCCGGAGAAGAGGCTGCGCTGGCTGCAACGACCGAAAATGCTCTGGATGCGTCTGTGTTTGAAATGACGGATTGGGGCTGGGGAAGCCACACCTTGATCGCCGAAGACAATGGCCGCTACCTGACAACTGACGATAAGATCGTTAAAGCGTCGTCCGAACAAATATGGGAGTGGTTTACCAAAGAAGTCTTCCTCATCCATCCTGCCGAGGATGGGCAAGGGTGCGTAACCTTCTCAACATGGAACGGTACACCGGTGACGGTGCATGCCGAATCAGGTCAGCTGCTGGTTGGTGACGGCCAAGCGTCGGAGACTGCGAATGAGATCAACGTTGCAGGTGCTGCCGAGGTATCCGGTGAGGATGCCCCGATCGTCCATGCCGATCTGTTCGAGCTGGAAATCGTCACGGACAAGCTTCAGACTGCCAAAGAAGCAGCAGCGGAAGCGGAGCTGGCGGTTGTGTTCGTCGGCAACCATCCGCTGATTAACGGCAAGGAGACGATCGACCGTCCGGACATTACACTTCCGGAATCGCAGGAGAAGCTGATTCAGGAGGTTTATGCAGCCAATCCGAACACGGTGGTCGTCGTCGTAGGCAGTTACCCGTACGCGCTAAACTGGGTGGACGCGAATGTACCGTCCGTTCTGTACACGTCCCATGCCGGCCAGGAACTGGGTCATGCTTTGGCAGACGTGCTGTTCGGGGACACCAACCCGGCGGGACGACTGAATATGACGTGGTACAAATCCGTCGACCAGCTGCCGGAATTTATGGACTATGATGTCATTAAGCACGGCAGAACGTACCAATACTTCGAGGGCGAGGCTCTGTATCCGTTTGGACACGGCTTGTCCTACACCAGCTTCCGGTACGATGGGCTGCAGCTTGCGAAGGAAAAGCTTACGGCGGGCACGGATCAAACGGTTCGTCTGACATGCAGGGTAACCAACATCGGTGAAGTGGCAGGTGAGGAAGTGGTGCAGCTGTACGGCCGGGCAAATCGGTCCCGCGTCAAGCGTCCGCGCAAGCAGCTGCTTGGATTCCGCAGAGTGATGCTTCAACCGGGTGAGACGGCCGATGTGTCCTTTGAAGTTCCGCTCGATCAGCTGGCGATCTGGGATGTTACCCGCGAGCGCTACTGCATCGAGACCGGCACCTATATGATGATGGCCGGCGCTTCTTCGGAGAACCTGCCGCTGACAGCCGAGCTGGTTGTAGACGGGGAGACCATTCCGCCGCGTGACCTCACGCAATCAACGAAAGCCATCAATTACGACGATTACGAAGGCGTTCTGATTGGTGAGTGTACGGAAGGCGGCAGTGCTGTCGTTGTGAAGGATCAAGCCGGATGGATCGCTTTCAAGGATGCCAAGTTTGAGAGCGGTGTGGATACGCTGCGAATCCGGGCGGCCGGAGCGGGGGATGCCGTCGTTGAAGTGCGGCTGGATCATCCTGAAGGACTGCCTGCAGGCCGCATAACTCTAACTTCAGGCGACTTACAGACATGGCAGGATTATTCCTGCAAGCTGAGCGGAATACACGGAAGTCAGAATGTGTATTTGGTCATTAAAGGACACGTGTCGATCAGCCATTTCCAGTTTTTATGATGGCCGTCAATTCCCGACGTTAATGATTTCATCCATGTATGGACTTGAGTCCGAAAAAATTTCGATTCCATTGGAAATAAACCCGTCTTGTCTGAGACGGGTTTATTTCCTTTTTCGTCGATTCATTATCGTAGTGCTCAATATACTGGTCAATGTTTCCATGCTATAATCGAATCGCCTATCCGAAGCCGAGGGTGCGACATGATTTGATCTGAAGAAGAGGGGATTCGCCGTGTTAGCGAACAAATCCGGGCCTTTTTACCGGCTGCAGTGGAAGTTGACTTTTTTTTATATCCTTACAACGATTGTCGTCATGATCCTGCTTGAGATGATTGCCGTTTTGGGGTATTACGCTTTTGTGAATCTGAATACGAACAAAGTCTTTGCCATGCAAGTTGGGACGGTTGCCCAAAATGCTGTTTCAAGCTTCATCGGGCCATATATCAACCAAAACAAACTTGATCAAGCCCTACAGGAGTGGCCAGCCGAATTCGGCGCTGAATTCCAAGGTTATTCGGCGGTGGTTGGCCCTGACGGCGAGTTGCTGGCTGTTTCCGGTGAGATTGGGCAAGAGAGCCAATCGCTGCCATTGCCTGATAAAGTCCGGCTGAATATCCAGTCTGCCTCTGCACTAGAGCCCACTGTGGCCAAAACAATGAGGACTTACACAGCTAAGGTCAAAGATACTGTATATATCGTGGCGCCAATTGCTAATCACGTTGAAGTCCGGGCGGTTCTAGTCGTCAAAGCGAGCCATATCCATCTCGCATCCCAAAGCATCAGCCAGTTTATTCCGAATGCGGCAAGTTTTTTCGGTATCAGTTTGTTGGGTTTTCTGACTGGCGCCACAATTGTCGGTATTGCATTCGGCATTGTAACATCTCGGAGTCTCGTCCGTCGGATCCACAAGTTTCTCACATCGGCGAACCGCTGGAGCGTAGGCGATTTCTCCGTGTTTGTACAGGACCATGCCGGTGACGAGTTGGGACAGCTGGGTCACAGGCTAAATCATATGGCCGGACAGCTCAAACAGCTGATGCGGACGCAGCAGGATTTGGCAGCGATCGAGGAGCGCAATCGTCTGGCACGGGAGCTGCATGACAGTATTAAGCAGCAAATGTTTGCGGTCTCCATTTGGGTAAGTACCGGAAGATCCTTGATTGAACAGGATGGAGCAGCCGCCAAATCGCATTTGGCGGAAGCAGAAAAGCTGATTGACCATATGCAGAGGGAGCTGAATGCGCTTATATTGGAATTGCGGCCGATTGCATTGGAGGGTAAAGATCTGCCCAGGGCGCTCTCGGAGTATGTAAGTGCCTGGCAGGAGCAGACCGGCATTACGGCAGCATTTGATTCCCTCGGCGATAATGAGGCCCTACCGGCCATCGAGGAAGCTTTCTATCGGATTGCCCAGGAAGCCTTGTCCAATGCCGCCCGTCACAGCGGGGCAGGGGAAGTGACGATCCGTTTGGAGTGCAGCGATTCCATAACGCTAATGATTCGGGATAACGGACGCGGTTTTGATGAACTGCACATCCGTCCCGGCGTCGGGCTTTCATCCATGAAGGAGCGCATGGCGGCTCTGGGTGGAAAACTTGACATTTGGAGTGAACCAGGCAAAGGTACCTTGATAACAGCACAATGCGATTCTCGTGGTAATCAGAAGGAAATAAGCGGAGGTCTCGAAAAATGAAAGATTTCATAAGTGGGAGTGAGCCGTAATGACAGAATCGGAACAGATCACCATTCTGATTGTCGATGATCACGCGATTGTAAGGCAAGGATTGCACGCATTATTTAAAATACAGCCGGACTGTCTGGTCGTTGGGGAGGCGGATTCAGGAGAACAAGCCATTCGAATGGCCAGGGAACTGGTACCCGATATCGTGCTGATGGACTTGGTTATGCCTGGCATCGGCGGCGTTGAAGCAACCCAGATGGTAAAGCAGGTCAGTCCAAGATCGCAGGTTATTGTGTTGACCTCATTTCACGATGATCAGCACATTTTTCCCGCACTTCGGGCTGGGGCGCTCTCTTATATACTGAAGGATATCGAACCGGGCCGTTTGGTCGAAACGGTAAGACAATCCGTTCGTGGAGAATCGATGATGCATCCGCGGGTGGCCGCCCGTGTCGTTCAGGAAATTCGGGATTCGCGGCGGGAGGATGCCAGCCCCTTTGCCGAGTTAAGCGATCGTGAGCTTGAGGTGCTGCGTCTGATTGCCGAAGGGCTGTCGAATGCCGAAATTGCCGAGAAGCTCATCATCAGCGAAAAAACAGTGAAGGGCCACGTCAGCAATATTTTGAGCAAACTCCATATGCTGGATCGGACCAAAGCAGCCGTGTTTGCCTGGCAGAAAGGGTTGATGCGGCCCAACTAGACCACTGAACGAACGTTCCGGTCCTGCCGTAAACGGATCTCCGGTCGGGTGTTGAAACGGTCCTCCGGAAGCGTTTCAAACCATGCACCCTCATGTATCATCATGAACGAAGCAGAAGATTGTAGACCTTCGCGTCTGCAAAAAATACATGATAAGGGTGAGTGCGATGACTGCGATTGTTCGACGGAAAAAGGGAATCGGCGGATTATTGAATCGATGGCCAGCTTGGATCGGAAGTGCAGCGATGATCTGGTCGCTGATCTACGGGGGACTTCATCTTTACTGGCTGCTAGGCGGCAACGGATATCCTTTTAAGCACGGAAGCATGGGGATATTTTCTGCCCTGATTACCTATATTCCCCAACTCCCGGCAGGAGCGATTTTCGTGATGATCTGCATTGCCGGCGTATTTGTCGGTGTTGTCATGCATGGCGAACCGACCCGCATTCTACCGCGCTGGCTAATTCTAGGTTATGCTTGGGGATTCGCAATCGCGTTAATTTTGTTGATCCCAGATATCAGTTTGATCATGAGCATGGCTTACGCTTTTTTATTTAAATTCACTTTCACCGGGCAAATGCTTTTTCAACTGTACTGCATATTAGGCGCTTTCTTGTGGACTTTTGCCGGATTGGGATACCGGCGTAAATCGCTTCGTGCCTGCATGCATTGCGGACGGTCGGAAGGCGGGAATCACCGGCTGATGAATAGGCTGGGGCGCATCGCAACGGTCATTGCCGCTTTAGCCCCTGTTCCGTATGCGGTTTCCCGGTTTGCTTGGGCTCTTAATATTCCTTTGGGGGTCGACTCAAGCTTCGTACGGGACTTTCCTAGGATGAATCCGATGGCTTATGTTACGGAATGGGTGTTTGGATCATTATGCATTGGCGGCGGGCTGTTGACCCTTGGACTGATCAAGAAATGGGGAGAAGTGTTTCCGCGCTGGTTTCCATTTGTAGGGGGTAAAAGGGTGCCCATATCGCTGGCGGTCATTCCCTCCCTGTTCGTAGCCGTTCCGGTCACTGCGGCTGGCGTCGTTTTTAGTTTTGCTTATTTGGGTATCCTCTTCAACTTCATCCCACTCGATGGTTTCCCTTTGAACGCCGTTCAAGGGGGCATTGGCCCGATGATATTATGGGTGCCTTGGGGAGTGGCGCTCGGCGTAGCTGCCGTCACATACTATTACCGTCGCCGAGGTGCTTGCGGATATTGCAATCGGCCTTAGGAGGGGTGAACATGAACAAAGATCAGATGAGCGATACTTCAACGACCCTGGACATGAATGCCTTTGAACGCTTTACCAAGCGATCGGTTTGGCCCGCGTATGCAGGCTTCTGGTGGGCGCTGTTTTATGCCGTTTTTGTACGGTTTTATGAAGCCGCTGCCGGCACCATTGGCGGTTATGGACAGCTTTCCGATCCCAAAGCGTTTAGCCTGGCCAGCTATGGAGCGGGTGTGTTGATCATGATCTGCGGCTTTATTCTGCTTGGACTTGTCAAGCCTTGGGGCCTCACGTTTCCCGTCTGGGTACCTCATTTCAGGCACAGAAGGATTCCGCGGCTGTTCATTCTAATTCCCACGCTTTTCAGCTCCGCCATGCTCATAGCTCATGGGACAACTGGGATCGTTACCAAGACGCTGTTTCTGATGGGGGCGATTCCCTTGGAGCTTCAAGGGTGGGCCGTTATTGACAAAGTCCGGCTTGCTATATGGGACCTCTGCTTTTACGAGCCCTGGTTTCTGATCATGGGCATTTTAAGCGGACTGGCAGCCGCGTACTATGCTCATGCTTCCGGGTCATGCTGCCAAGACTCCGGCAATGGGTGATTCGATTTGTTGTGGTCGTATCGCTTCTGACTTCACTACTCATTGCGTCGATCGTATTGGGAGTTTCCGATATTTTGAGTTTTTGATATCAAAAAAGGAAAGTTGAGGGTTTACACATCAAAGGCCGCTAGATTAGCGGCTTTTCTCTACCTCGATTCTATGATTCATCAGATAAATAATTTATGACATTAATAAAAAAGTGGAAATCCCCATGAACAGTAAGCAGCTTTTTTTACATCCATTATTGTAACGGACGAACATGGAAGCATCCGTGCCGGCTGTCCAGAACTTTGATGCAGCACGCCCTCCGGATCTCGACTTGCAGCTTCAAGACGAAGAGGCATCGATACGATCGTCCCGTACTGTATCTCGACTTCCATCGGCGTGGATACGACAGCCCGTGAAGCCTATCAGCATGGATACCACCAAGTATTTGCCGAAGACGCGATGACCGCATCTACGAAGGAAGAACATGATTAATGTGTTCCGTGCGATTTTTCCTCGAATCGGAGAGGTGCGCACCATCGAACAAATCATTAACATGCTTAATTAAATATGGTCTTCATGAAGAGAACAAGCCCCAATCTCACCGAGATCGGGGCTTGCTGTTCTTGTGGCGCAGATTGTGTTTCACCTATGGAAATGAGGGAACCCCCTTACTGGATAGAGGCTTGCTTCAAATCACTTTTAGGCGGCAGACCATACAATCGGGCATACTCGCGGCTGAATTGGGAAGGACTTTCATAACCAACCTGGAAAGCGGCATCGGCTGCCCCCATTTTTTCACTGATCATGAGATGTCTCGCTTCCTGGAGTCGGATCCGCTTCTGATATTGCAGCGGGCTCAGAGCCGTGACCTGTTTGAAATGTTTATGAAAAGACGACGCGGCCATATTTACTTCCTTGGCAAGTTCCTCGACGCGAAGCGGTTTGGAATAATCACGATGGATGAGCTGAATGGCCTTCGCAATGGCGTGCGCCTGGCTGCCGATCACCGCAAACTGCTTGACCAAATGGCCTTGCTCGCCCTGCAGAACTCGGAAGAGAATCTCCCGTGTAATCAAAGGAGCCAGAATTGGGATTTCGGCAGGTTGGTCGAACAATTTAACCAGCCTCAGCAGGGCATCAAGCAGTTGGGAATTGGTTTTGCCGACAAATATGCCGCTTCCCGGCTCGGATTCTTCAGGCCAAGCCAGATCCGTATGCTGCAGTATATCCAGAATTTGATCCGGCGTAAACTCCAGGTGAAGTCCAATGAACGGAACCTCCGGCGATGCCTCGGTGATCTCACTTTTGATCGGGAGATGGACGGATGTCACGAGGTACGTGGTCGGATTGTAATGGTAAATCTCTTGACCAAGCGCCGCGGATTTGGCGCCTTGGACAATGAAACACAAAGAAGGCGCATACATGCTATGTATAGGTTCGGACTTCGCCGTGGCCCGCATCATGTGCAGCGACGGGATCTCTGTTATATGTAATCCATCCGTCTGCAACAGCTGATTTAGCCGCCCGGATAATTCAGACAAATAGGGTTCGAGTCCGTTGGGTTGCATTTCTCGATCCATTTTCAGTACGCCTCCTTGTTCAAACATACGGTAAGAATAACAAAGGAGCTGACATCAGGCAAGAATGGATGGAGTGAATTGTTCTGCGTCTGAGATGCTTCAGATCATTTTCCTGAATCATCATAAGAACCTCCTTTTTATGAAATGGAGAAGCCGATTCATTCCGTCAACTTCTTCTTTTTTTCTGTTATGCGAAAATGTTAACATGGAGAAGGCTGAAGGAAAAATTTAAAAAAGGTTCAGGACCAATGAGCTTTTCCATATACCGACGAGGAGTGAGCATTTATGCAGCAAAAAATAGGTCATGTTACGCTGCTGGTTAAAAATTTTGACGAAGCGATTGAATTTTATACAGGAAAGGCAGGGTTCGTTCTGTTAACGGACAACCATTTCGGGAACGGCATGAGATGGGTCACCGTAGCTCCGTCGAAGGATGCGCAAACCGCCATCGTATTTGTGGTGGCAGACACGGAGGCTAAGCAGGACAGGGTTGGAACCCAAGCAGCGAACCACGTATTCCTCGTCGTCCAAACCGATGACTTCTATCGCGATTACGAACAAATGAAGGCAAACGGAGTTCATTTTCTCAGTGAACCGAAAGAGGTCCCATGGGGCATTGAGGCGGTCTTCGAGGATCTCTATGGAAATCGGCTGGACCTTGTCCAACATAACGGATTTTAAAGACTGATCCATACCACATAGAAATCTAAGAATCGTGAGGTTAGCATGAAGCCAATTAGAAACTCTGCGAAAGCGATTATCATTCAGCAAGGAAAATTGTTACTAACCAAAAACAAGGATAACGACGGTTTTTTCTACCTATTCCCAGGCGGCGGCCAAGAGCACGGAGAAGTGCTGAAAGAGACTCTCAAGAGGGAATGCATCGAAGAACTTGGAGTACAAGTTGAGGTGCAGGACCTTGTTTACGCGCGCGAGTACATCGGGAAAAATCATGAGTTCGCAGCATGGGATCATGACGTTCATCAAGTGGAGTTTTATTTTGTCTGCTCGCTTGCGCAGGAGGCGCCGGCACAGATGGATGGAACCCAGCCCGACCCGGATCAGATCGGCGTAGAATGGGTGGATATTCGTCAACTCGACCACATCAGGATGTATCCGAAAGCGCTTGGACATCATTTAGTCAATAATGAAATGAACATACGGTATCTCGGTGATGTGAATTAAGTGATTCAGGTGAATAACCGCAGGTCATATATACGAATCTTTGGGATTTCTGAAAGTTAGCGATGACCTTTGGGATGGTGAGGTTGTTCATTTGCTGAAAATCGAGTGATTTAACAAATGAAAGTGATAAGGGAGCCTGAGCGGCTTCTTTTTTTATGTGGATTTGAGAAAGCAAAATTCTGATGAGGGTTAAGTTATTTTCAGGGATGATTCAGAATATATGTTCTGGTATAATAAGCAGGAGAATTTTGGAAAAACAACAAGACCTTCATGAATTGCTGTCTATTAAGTATCATTCAATACCCATAAGGAGGCGAGTTCATGCCAAAGTTAATTGGCTCTGCGGCAATAATTCTCGATGCAGAAGGAAGAGTGCTGCTGGTAAAACACAGCTATGGCAAACACAATTGGGACCTGCCCGGCGGTAAGGCGGAAGAGAACGAGTCGGCTCAGGAAACCGCAAAAAGGGAAGTATTTGAGGAAGTCGGCATGGAAGTGCTTATCGGGAACTTAACAGGCATATATTACGATCCGGATTATGACATTCATCACTTTGTGTTCTTTGCGACGAGTAAAGATACCCGTGCGCCTCAGTCAAGCTCGCCTGAAATTGTAGAATGCGGATTTTATTCAAGAGACGAACTTCCTAGACCCATTAGTGATTTCACATGCAGACGGATCGAAGATGCACTTCGCAATACCCAAAACCATGAGCTGTTTCACAAGGTGGGGCCAAGACAATGGATCGAATAGGGATCAGTAGGAGATCCATAATGTTCGGACTAATAAACGAAGAGGTGTGAACATGGAACTAGCACTCGAATTTATCCAAAGCATGAGGTCAAGCTGATATCGGAACAAAGAGGGACGCTTAAAGCCATTGAACAAGTGTCGGAAGAAGATATTACCTGGCACCCGACTCCGGAAAGCAACAGTATTGCTAATTTGGTGGCGCATATTCGGGGGGCTGCCCACTCTCGGATTGAGACGATCCTGTATAACATTCCGGACAAGCGGGACCGAGATAAGGAATTCGAACGTGGACTGACGATGACAAAAGAAGAGGCATATCAGCATGCACAGGACGCGTTTGATATGATTCTTCTGTATCTTGAACAGCTACAATCCGAGCCAGAGCAATTGATGTCCCAGCCTTTCCTCCATCTGCCGCCGCTTACATACAGCCAAGTGAACAACGAAACGACAGCCCTAAATCTGATGATGGCGATGTTCAGAGAAGTGCACTACCATACGGGACAGATCATTTATATTGCCAAAATGAGAAAAGGCGAGTTAACTTGGGACTGAAGAGATCAGAAACTGTGGTGCTGTACATTTTTCGGAAAGGGGACAGGGTATGGAAAAAATGAAATGGGTGCTGCTTGCGATCTCATCATTGATCTCGGCAGTCTGCTCGTTACGGGCAGGATATCTGTGCCTGCATCCGATGATCCCCGAGACAGGTCCTGTGGGTGAGCCTCCTGAGCCTGACCGTTTTCAAGCCGTTATTTGGTATATAGCTTCCGGGTTGTTATTCATCTCATTCATCATCGCTGTTGTTCGATCGATCAGCAGCTGGGTGCAAGGGGGATGGCGTATACCTCATGATTAGCGCCTTGAATACTAGAAACAAAGCAATCGAAAAGAAACGCCGGTTCCCCTGATAGGCTACAATCATCATAGAATGAATATAGCCGGGAGGTATGACGCGAATGAAATTGCACAAGATTACCCCAAACCTGTGGTTCGATTCTCATGCAGAAGGGGCGGCGAATTTTTATACGTCCATTTTCCATGATTCCCAAATTGGCAGAATTGCCCGCTACGGTCCGGAAAGCCGGGGGGTAGAGGGAACGGCGATGACCGTGGAATTTCAATTGGAAGGGCAGTCATTCGTCGCGCTGAATGGGGGTCCGCATTTTAAGTTCAATGAGGCCATATCTTTTATCGTTCATTGCGATGATCAGGAGGAGCTGGACTATTATTGGGATAAGCTCTCCGAGGGAGGAGACGAAAAGGCCCAGGTTTGCGGTTGGTTAAAAGATCAATTCGGCGTATCCTGGCAAATCATCCCCAGCCACTTAACGGAGATGGTCTGTGACCCCGACCCGGCAAGAGCAGGGCGAGTCATGCAAGCCATACTCCAGACGAAAAAGAAAATCGACATAAAGACGCTGCAGCAAGCTTACGAAAATTAGAGGTTATTCTTACCCGCGTAAAATACGAAGGTTCCAAGGCCATCCATCAGGGTGGCCTTTTGCACTTTTGCTTCTAACGGTTGGAGGTCATCACAATAACGCCGTAAAATTCCTGGCCTTCGCAAATTTTTTGTTTTAACAAAGTCACTGTGATTTACTTCACAGGCAAAGCCTCCCGTATCCGTTACGATATAAATGTTATTAATTTCACAAGGTTGCACGGGAGGCGTGTTTATGAGCAGACGATTGGTGATGATAGGCAACGGGATGGCAGGGGCGCGGTGTATCGAGGAAATTCTCCGCCGGGAACACGACCGCTACGAGATAACGATGATCGGGGATGAGCCGTATCCCAACTATAACCGAATTATGCTGTCCCCTGTGCTGCAAGGGAAAACAACGTTTGAAGAAATCACGATTAACGATTGGGACTGGTATCAGTCCAATAACATACATTTGCTGTCCAAGGAACGGGCTGTAGAGATTAACCGAGCGTCGAAAGAAGTCCGAACCGACCGGGGAACCGTCGTCCCCTACGACGAGCTCATTATCGCGACCGGATCCAGCGCGTTTATTTTACCTGTACCAGGACATGACCTGGAAGGCGTCGTCGGTTTCCGCACCATTGAAGACACGAAAATGATGCTGGAAACGGCTAAACAATACAAAAAGGCGGTCGTGATCGGCGGCGGACTGCTCGGCTTGGAAGCAGCTCGCGGATTGATGAACCAGGGGATGGAGGTCCATGTCGTTCATTTGCTGCCCCATCTGATGGAGATGCAGCTCGACGCGGCAGCGGCAAAGCTGCTTCAACAGGACCTGGAAGCCCAGGGCATGAAGTTTCTGATGGAAAAGAAAACAACGGAAATTTACGGTGACGGGAGAGTACAAGGGCTTCGATTTGAAGACGGAATGAACGTCGAATGCGATCTTGTCGTCATGGCCGTCGGCATCCGTCCCAATGTAGCGCTGGCGCGGGACGCGGGGCTGGCGGTTGGCCGGGCGATTCAAGTCAACGACCTGATGCAGACGACGGACCCGTCAATTTATGCCGTAGGCGAGTGCGCTGAACACCACGGCATAGCCTATGGTCTGGTGGCGCCATTGTATGAACAGGGTATCGTGCTTGCGGACCACCTTACGGGCCGGCCAACGGAAGGTTACGCGGGCAGCGTGTTGTCCACGCAGCTTAAGGTAGCGGGATGCGATCTGTTTTCAGGCGGAGAAATCCATGCGGATGCGGACACGAAAGCGATCGTTGTGCAGGACGAGGTCGCCGGATCCTACAAAAAGATCCTGGTCCGCGAGAACCGCATCGTCGGTGTCGTGCTGTACGGGGACGTATCCGACGGAACCCGGCTGTTCAGCCTGCTGAAGAAGGGCACCGACATTCAGGAATATACGAGTGCCTCCGTGCTCCATAAAGCCGGGGGAGACAGCGGACTCGATGTCGCGTCGATCAGCGCGGACGAAACGATTTGCGGATGCAATGGCGTAACCAAGGGACGCATCGTCGGCGCCATTCTCGAGAACGGACTGACCACGTTCGACGAAGTGAAAGCTGTGACCAAAGCCGGAGGCTCATGCGGCAAATGCCGTGGCATGGTTGAAGCGATCCTCGCGCATACGCTGGGCGACAAATTCGACGCATCGGCGCAGAAGGCGGCAGGCATGTGCGCCTGCACGAAGCTTACCCGCGATGAGGTGGTGGCCGCGATTCGCGAGAAAGGTCTGCAGTCGCCAAGGGAGACGCGTATCGTGCTCGGGTTTGCATCCGAGGAAGGCTGCTCGAAGTGCCGCCCGGCACTGAATTATTATTTGCGGATGCTGCATCCCGAGACGTATGCCGACGATAAGGCATCCAGATATGTCAACGAACGAATGGAAGGCAACATGCAGAAGGACGGCACATTCTCCGTCATTCCGCGGATGTATGGCGGAACGACGACACCGGAGGATTTGATTCGCATCGGCGAAGTCGCGAAGAAATACAACGTGCCCCTGGTGAAAATTACGGGCGCAAGCCGCATCGGGCTGTACGGCGTACAGAAGGAAGACGTCCCGAACGTTTGGGAGGAACTGGAGATGCGTTCAGGGTACGCCTACTCCAAGTCGCTGCGTAACGTCAAATCGTGTGTCGGTTCGAGATTTTGCCGGTTCGGCACTCAGGACTCGTTAGGGCTTGGCATCCGGCTGGAACAGGAGATCGAGATGGTCGATACGCCGCACAAAATGAAAATGGGCGTGACCGGCTGTCCGCGAAACTGTGCCGAAGTATTGACGAAGGATTTTGGCGTCGTCTGCGTGGAGAACGGATACCAGCTGTATTTTGGCGGAAACGGCGGCACCGAGGTCCGGGAATGCGACAGCCTGACGACGGTGGCGACAGAGGATGAGGTGATCCTGTTGGCTAAAGCCTACGTACAGCTGTACCGGGAAACCGGCATTTACGGCGAACGCACAGCCCCATGGGTGAAGCGCATGGGCACGGATTGGGTGCGCCAAATGCTGGGCAATGAGCAGGAGATTGCCGGTTTAGCCAACCGCTTCGAGCATGCAAAAACAACGTATCGCGAAGCATGGTCGGCCGCGCTGGAAGACGAAGAACGCCGCCGGATGTATACCGTGGAGAGACCATAAGGGGAGGGAAGGGCATGAGCATGACGAGAGAAATGATAAAAGTGATGAAGCTGGAGGAGCTGAAGCCGCAGATTGGCAAGGAGGTACGCGTTGGCGATGAGTCGGTTGCGTTGTTCCGGCTGTCAAACAGGGAGGTGCGGGCGGTAAGTAACCGGTGTCCCCACAAGAACGGTCCGCTGGCTGAGGGGATTGTGTCAGGTGAATTTGTCTTTTGTCCGCTGCACGACTGGAAAATTTCGCTGACGACAGGGGAAGTGCAAAAGCCGGACGACGGCTGCATCCAGACCTACGAAACCGCGGTCATCGAAGGTTACGTCTATATTGGAGGACTGAAGGAGCATGAAAAACACCATTCAGATCGTTGAAACCGCCGGGGTAAACAAGGTTAGCCTTATGAACCGGAGTATAGGCAAATACTTTGTATCCTCCATGCTTGCCGGTTTGTTCGTTGGTCTCGGCATCATACTGATCTTTACGATCGGCGGACTGCTCGCGCCGGTTCACGCACCCGCCATGAAGATCGTCATGGGAGCCAGCTTCGGTATCGCCTTGAGTCTGGTCCTGATGGCGGGATCGGACTTGTTTACAGGCAACAATATGGTCATGGTGGTCAGCACGCTGAACAAGAAGACGACCTGGCTCGATACGCTTAAAATATGGCTGTACAGCTACCTCGGCAATTTTGCCGGATCCTTGCTGGTCGCGGCGATCTTCGTATGGACGGGATTGGCGAAAGGGGGAACGGCCGAATTCATCAACAGCACGGCTGCTGTTAAAATGAATGCACCGTTTATGGAATTGTTTATGCGGGGAATTTTATGTAACACGCTCGTCTGTCTTGCCGTCTGGTGCTCCATGAAGCTGAAGGAAGAGACCGCCAAGCTGGTCATGATTTTCTGGTGTCTGTTCGCCTTTATTACCTCCGGGTTCGAGCACAGTGTGGCGAACATGACGCTGCTCTCGGTCTCGCTCTTCATCCCGCATCCAGACACGGTAACCTGGGGAGGGCTGGCCGCAAACCTGATTCCGGTTACCCTCGGTAATATGGTCGGCGGCAGCGTGTTCGTAGGTCTGGCTTATTGGTATATGACGAAAGATAAAGAGAAGGTGGAGATCGAAACTCTGCCGCAAAGCAAAAGGTCTGCAAGTTAATGATGTGAAATAGTCAAACGCCGTTAGCCTTCCTTTATAGAGCCCCAAGGGTGCAGCGGAATGAAAGCCAAGAAAGCGCGGTACGCCCCATCAGGTCGCTTTCTTGGCTTTTGGCTTCCACGTTGGCCCTTCCGTCTCAGCAGGCTCCTCGATGATAGCCATTGCTTCATCGTATCGGCGGCTTTTAAATAGAATGATCAGTTCCTCCAAATCTTCCCTGTCCAACAGCTTCACCCCGTTCACGGCCGCCAGGATGCGGCAGGCTTCGGTGTATCTGCCGGAGGTCAGCACGATTGCCCGATCAGCTTCATAGTAACGCATCGAGGTATATACCTCCTGAACCGCGCCGATGCCGACCGGATTGCTGTTGCCGTAGCGCTTGGCCTGTAAGACGTTCCTTAGTCCGTTCTGATCCGTAAATACCAAGTCGGCTCCAAAATCACGGCTGGCTGTCGTTTGATACACTTCTCTATATCCGAGCTCGTGAAACAGCCGAAAGAGATACAGCTCAAATTCAGAGCCGTCCGCCATTAAATCGATATCCTTGATCGTAATCTTGCGCGGATTCGCCTCCCGGCGGATCCTTTTTCTGCGGTTTCTGACCAAACGTATGACGAATAGGACGAGGAGCAGGGCAATCAGCCCGGCGATCATGATAGTCGTTGTATCCAAGGTAGTAGGCAAATTAGGTTCCTCCAAATATCCGAATGTTTGTTCCTATCCACTATATCAAAATCGCGTCAACGAAGGAAGTCATTTCAAATGACTTGCTGGCTGAACACGACCGTTAGAGAGTAAAGTAAATACATAAAAAACATGGAGTGTGATTGCTAAATGACCGAGACGTTGTATTTCGAGGAATGGTTGAATCGGGAACGGGATCGTGACACTGCTCTAGTCGTGCTCATGTGCGGGATCGCCGGTTCTGGGAAAACCACATTTTCCCAGAGATTGGAGGAACAAGGATTCATCCGTCTTTCTATTGACGAGGAGGTGTGGAACACGCATGGCCGTTACGGAATCGATTATCCGGTTGATAAATACAGAGAATACCTCAATGAAGCGCATGCAAGCTTGCGAAAAAAGCTAGTAACATTAGTTCAAGACAAAAAGCAGGTTGTGGTCGACTCCAGCTTTTGGAGCCGTTCCGCGAGAGATGACTATAAACGGCTTATTGAACATTCGGGAGGAAAGTGGAAGTTAATTTATTTAAAAGTACACCCTGATGAATTGCGAAAGCGCCTCAAGGTCCGGAGCCAACGTTTCGATGCGAACGCCGCCTTTCCTATAACCGAGGAGACGTTGAACCATTTTCTTAACTCGTTTGAAGAGCCTCAGGGGGAAGGAGAAATCGTAGTAGAAAATGTGATAGAGCAACAATAGCCGGCAGATTCTGCTGGTCTGTTCATCGGATTACTAAAAGGCTGCCGTACGCACGGCAGCCTTTCGCAGCTCTACAGGAAGAACATTAGTACTTCTCATCTCAGCACAATTTTTTATTACAGATCAACAGTAATTTTTCGCGTTACCCTCATCGTTCTTATTAGAATATTTGGAACAATCAGCAGCAGCACGATCGCGCCGTAGACGCCGACGGTATAACTCAAAGCGTATTCCAACCCAAAGCCCTGTTGAAGGACGGAAGTGATCAGATGAATGAGCAGGTTCGTAAAACAAAACGCATAACTCCGAATCATCCAGTTGCGGTGCCGGATGACCCGTTTCTTCTTAATTTGAACGAGTGCCGTCACCGTAATGAACAGCCACATTAAATTCAGCGCGTTAAACGCCATGCTCGTCACCTTTCCTCCGGTGGCGTAAGGGGCCATATACCCGGAAGTGATAACGACAAGAAGCACCGACACCATATATAGGTATCCGTTGATCCGGTGGAATTTGCGGCTTTTTTGAAAAATGCGGTTGGAAAAATTGACAAGCCCAGCCGCCATGGCGATGCACGCAAAAGCAACATGTATGCGCATGACACTTAACCACGCTGGGAGGTGAATTTCACGTTTAAGACCGGTTTTATGGCTTAAAAAGCCTTCCGCACCGGGATCGATAATAAAATTATCCAATAAAGCGTAAAGGATAAACAAAATACTGACAGAGGCCAACACACCATATAAGATTTTTCGTTTGTTCACTTCATTCACAACCCCCGATAGCACTTCATTTCATTGTTAAAAAGTTGATTTCAAGCGCTTGCCGACGACCCTGGAGGCCGGAAGCACGCCGGCTTTGGCGGTGCCGTGCAGTTCGTCGCCATCGACGGTTACATCAAATTTCAGGTTTAAACGCATTGGCTTGGTCACTTGCTGGGACCAGGTCAGCTTGTTACCTTGAATGACGGGACTCATAAATTTGACCGTTTCATCCCCTTGGGTGGCCGTTCCGTGGACTTCACCATGGCTTGTTGCGATGGAGAGCTTGACATCCATTTTCCCCACGGGCGTTGCAATGGTCACATCCCAGTCTCCGTCGAAAACGGACTCTATATGTCTGGATGTGTTTTGCGGCGGAGCGGAAGGTGGGCTCACCGCTTCAGTACTCAGCACAAGGTTCGATTCCTTGTCTGTTCCGGTCTTTTCCGAGTTCGGCAGCATTCCCTGTGCCCGCCACGCGATACCTCTCCGCTCGTATTCGAACAGATCCTCGATCGCATGGGCGATCCGAGGGCCAAGCTCGCGTTCCACCAGATGCAGGGCAACATCGAGCCCGGACGTTACGCCGCCGCCACTAACCAAATTGCCGTCGTCCACGACACGTGCCTTGACGGGCAGGGCACCGGTTGCGCCAAGAACGTCCATGCCCAGATGATGCGTAACGGCCCGTCTGCCTTCCAGCAAGCCTCCCATGGCCAAAACCAAGGATCCGCCGCATACGGTGGAGACAATGATGTCTTTCCTTCCGAGCGCTTCCCTGATCATGCCGGTCAATTCGGTATTTGCGGTTCGTGCCAATATGGCTGGGACGGAATCGGGACCGTCGCTTTCGACATCCCCTGCAGCGCCGGGAACGAGAATAATCCCCGCTCGATTTGGATCTAGTTTGCCGGCTGCTTCAATAGGCAGGCCCTGGGTGCCGCTGGCCACAGCTCTTGCTCCTTCAGCGGTGACAAGCTTCACCTCTAGCGCATCATTGGACATCATCGCCGCGGCACAAAAAACCTCATAAGGTGCCAAGGCATCCAGCAGGTCGAAGCCATCAAAAAGAACGATTTGAACGGTTAACATCGATACATCCTCCTTCATTGAAGACGAAGCCCATACGTTCAACTTGAGCCCCTTGAGTTTTTATGCGAGACACGATCGCCGAACGGTACTTATGGGTCATCATCGTTATTTGGTCAGCAAGTCCTTAAGCCGGCTATATTCCTGTTCGTCAATTTCACCTTTGGCCATCCGGTTTTTGAGAATCCAGGCAATGTCATCCTCCCGGCGGCGGCTGTTACCGGACTTGTGACGAATGGAATAAATCCGAACCGCCAAAAAACAAAAAAGCGTAATACAAAACAAAGCGCTAAACACGTATACACTGCTGTTTTCCATGGTCAACCTCCTTCACGAACAACATCCTATCAAATGAATATCTCGAATGAAGAAATAAAAGTGTCACAAAACGATAAACATTGCATCACAAAATGGGTAGGGCAGTTAGTTCTTCCCTAAAAAGATGATAAACTAGATGCGAAGGTGGGATGTACATGAGCGGAGGCCATACGATTCTCGTTGTAGACGACGATCCCAGCATCGTCGAACTGTTGAAGGACTTTTTGGAGAATGACAATTTTCGTGTGATCACGGCCTGCGATACGGCAGAGGCGTGGGACATGTTCGAACGGAATACGGTTCACGCCATCATTCTGGATATTATGATGCCGGGACAAAACGGGTTTGATTTATGCCGCCGGATTCGTGCGGATAGCGACGTTCCGATCCTTTTTCTGAGCGCGCGCAGCGATGACGTGGACAAGATTCGGGGGCTGACGCTCGGCGGCGACGATTATATCGTGAAGACGGCTTCTCCGGGAGAGATTGTCGCCAGGGTAAAAGCCGTCCTGCGGCGCACCGCTTCGCGGGAGCATACGAAGGAAAGGGTCCTTGACTACGGCCGGATCCAATTAAACTTGTCCACCAGGGAAGTTTTTGTGGATGGGGTCGGCATCGTGCTCACCCCGAAGGAGTACGATTTGCTGCGATTGTTCGCCGAACATCCAAGGCATGTATTTTCCTATGAGCAGCTGCTCGCCAAGTTTTGGGAAGGGATCGGCGACCGGCATACGATTCGGGTTCATCTCAGCCGGCTCCGGGAGAAAATAGAGGTTGATGCAAATCATCCGCAATACCTGGTCAACGTGTGGGGAGTAGGGTATCGCTTCGAGGGAGGATAAGATGAAAACACTTCACATTCGCACATTTACGATACTCTGCTTATTTATGATCACGCTCGTGCCCTGGGTATTTTTCGTTGCAGCCAACTTTCTGGAAACCCATTCGCTAAAAATCGGCTCAAACCAGCCGTACGATGAAAGTCTGCAGAAAGATATAAACGAGGCCATTCACATGATTGAGATGGGCTCGGGCCAATGGCGGGACCCGAATTGGCAGGGTCAACTGCAAAGCGAGCTGCGTCAAACCAAGCTGGACGCGGTCATATTATCCGATTCCGATGAGGAGATTTATCGGTCTACCGAGCGTGAAGGTGGTTTGCGGTCAACCGAGCGGTTCTCCGTTATCGAGAACGGTCATTTGCTTGGGAGGGTGATTCTTTACCTGCCCAAGTCCAATACGCTTCCGATGATATCGGCGTTTGCCGGATTGCTGCTCGCATTTTTCATCGTTGGCGTAGAGATGCGGAGGTTCCTGCTGAAGCCCCTGGAGAAGATGAGCCGGGCCGCCAGGCAAATTGCTTCAGGCGATTGGGAGGTGCGGTTACCGAAGTCCAGAATTACGGAAATCGCTGAAGTAGGAGATGGATTTGATGTGATGGTAAAAGGGCTGCGTACATCATACCGGAAGCAGGTGGAGCTCGAGGAAGAAAGGCGCTTTGTCATATCCGCGGTCGCGCATGATTTGCGCACTCCGTTGTTCGCCCTGAGGGGATATTTGGATGGCTTGGAGCAAGGCATTGCCCAAACGCCGGAGAAAATTTCAAAGTATGTGGCGGTTTGCAAGGAACAATCGGCGCAGTTAGATCGGTTGGTGGAAGACCTGTTTACTTTTACGAAAATGGAGTATTGGGATCGTCCATTGAACAAGGCGCCAATCGATTTACCGGTCGTGCTCCAGCAATCAATCGACAGCTTGAGTCCCAGTGCCGGGCCTAAAAGTATTGTGATCAACAGCCATCTAGCCGCCGATTGCATCGTTAACGGGGATGCGCATCTTCTGGAGCGCGCACTGAGCAACCTGCTGGACAATGCGGTGAGGCACACCCCGCAAGGCGGTACAATAGATGTCCGATGTAACAAGAAAGAAGGGAAAATCGCGTTTATGATCCGAGACAGCGGGCCAGGGTTCACGGCGGAAGAGCTGGAGCGCGTGTTCGAACCGCTGTACCGCGGGGAAGCGTCCAGAAACCGTTCGACCGGAGGCAGCGGCCTGGGATTAACCATCTCGCAGCGAATTATCCGGCAGCATGGAGGCGAACTCGCGGCAAGCAACGATCCGCAGGGCGGCGCAAGGCTGACGGGCTGGATTCCTGCTGCAGACTCACATCTTTCTTGATGGAGCTTACTGTGGATAACACTTTGAAATAGGCTGGTCACTGCCATTCGGCGGCCGGCTTTTTTTGTGTATAAGCAGCTGCTTCTATTTCTTTCGGTTGGTTCTAATTTGGCAATATGTCAGGTTGACTCGACAATTTTTTATTTTCCTTTATATAATATGTATAAATTTCCCCCGTTAAGAAGCAGCCCCGCTCCAATTGGAAAGTTGTCATTTTGTTGCGTAAGTACAAAGTGTTACCATCTCTTCCAGCAGTAGCCTTAGAGAAACAAGCAAATATTTTTTTCTGAGGATTGGGAAGCGCTTGCATATATATTGCCAGTCCATCGCCATATAAAACAAATTTAAAGCACACTAATAAGGGTGGTATAATATGAATTTATCAACGCTGCGAAGATGGCTGTGGCCGCAAACGAGTTTCCAGGGAAAAATTTTTATGGCCTTCGGCCTGATCACGTTTCTGTCCATCGTCTCCGTCACTGCCATCGTCTATGTGAATATGCGCGAGACGATCAAGCATAACGCGGTCACTTCCGTCTCGGACAGCATCCGGCAGGCGGATGAATCACTTAATGTGATGCTCGAGGAGATCGACCGGCTGAACACGGTTGTCGTAACCAATAAAAACACGGTGATCAATACGATCATGAGCCCAAACGAAGAGCCTAGTTATGAATGGTTCCTGGAACAGAAACGGATTACGGAGTATTTATCCGGATTGATTCAATATAAGCCTTATATTTCCCGCATGGCGGTCGTCGGGCTGAACGGAAAAGTATTTTTTACCGGCGGTCCCTGGATGGACCGGAGCGTTCTGGGTACTCCGATGCTCAACTACATGCTGCACAACGGATCACGTCATGCGTATTTTAAGCCGGAAGGAACTGCGGATGCCATTACCGTCGGCCGCGAGATTCGCTATAACCGCGAGACGGTCGGCATCGTCATGGTTGACTTGGACTATGACTTTATTAAAAAAACGTACGGAGTCAAACCGACCGCGGACAGCATGCTGTATGTTCTTGATGAGCAGAACGGCTATGTGTATCAATCCGAGTCTGCGCCGTCTTCTTATGCGCCTCCGCTGGACAGAATCGTCCAGATCAAAGGGAAGCTTGCCGGAGATAACGATGTCGTGGAGCAGAAGATCAACGGCAGGTCCTACATCGTGGTCAGCCGCCATTCCGAATATACGGGCTGGAGCACGCTGGCACTGATTCCGCTTGATTCGTTACTTAGCGAATCGACGCGAATCCGTAATTTGATGACCGAGGTATCGATCATCGTCTTTATCGTCATCCTGATCGGTTCCCATCAGGTTTCTTCGCGGACCACAATAAATATCCGGCGGCTCAGATCGATGATGATGCAGGTGAAGGACGGGAATCTGTCGTTTCCACGAACGGAGATTCACTCAAAGGATGAAATCGGACAGCTGTACCGCGTGTTCATCAGCATGGTAGACGAATTGAAACGGCTGATGGAAGGCATCCGATTAAGTGAGAAGAAGAAGCGGGAGGCCGAGCTGACCGCCCTTCAGGCGCAAATTCGTCCACATTTTTTGTACAATTCGCTGAATACGATCAAGTACTTGGCCAGGCTGAACGGGGTGCCTAATATCGAGGAAGTATCCGGCTCGCTCATTGAGCTCATGCGGGGCTTACTGGGGAACTCCAACGAATTTTTAACGCTGCGCGAAGAGCTTGACTATGTGAACAGCTACATATCCATCGTGAAATACAAATATTTGGAACCCATTGAGGTGCACACGCAGATCGAAGACGACGCTTTGCTGGATTGCCGTGTGCTGAAACTGATGCTCCAGCCTCTCGTCGAGAATGCGATTATGCATGGCATCGGCCCATCCGGGGAAGGGGGCTTCGTCCTGATTCGGGTCTATGCGGAGCATCAAGAACTGAGAATCGAAGTCACGGATAACGGCCGGGGCATGACGCAGGACCAGATCGACGCTCTTCTTGGAGCAGCGGGACGTGAGGATACGCCGTCACGCTTCAGCAGCATGGGCGTACGCAATGCGAACGAACGGATCGTAAGAATGTTCGGCGATTCGTATGGTTTGAACTTATATAGCGAGCCGGGACTATATACAAAGGTAGAAATTCGTTTTCCGCAAATTCGTAACAACGATCAATCTGATGAAGAGGTGGTCTGATGATGTTTAAAGTACTGTTGATCGACGACGAGCCGTTGATTGGCAATGTCATTCGAACGTTATTCAACTGGAAGGAGAACGGATTCGAGTTCATCGGCGAAGCTTACAGCGGCACCGAGGCATTGGGGATGATGGAGGATTCCCAGCCCCACATCGCCATAATCGACGTGAACATGCCGGAGATGAACGGGGTAGAGCTCCAAGGCATCCTCCGAGAGCGGTATCCGTCGGTTAAGACGATCATGCTCAGCAGTTATGACGATTACGATTATGTCCGCGAATGCTTGCGAAATGGGGCGGTCGACTATTTGCTCAAGCACCGGCTTGATGAGGCGCTGCTGCTGAACGTTTTGGGCAAAGCCGTTAAGGACTTACAGGAAGAAGACCGGGTGGAGGAAGGAAGGCTGGCGAGCAAAAAAATGGCGGAGACGATGAAACCCGTATTGATCAGAAGCCGCATTGCCGAGCTGGTGAGAGAGAACGGGGAAGGGGCAGGTAGCCTTGAGGTTGCGGGCGGGCTGGAAGGCTTGTATCCAGGTGCTGTCCGTTATGCGGCAGCGGCACTGCAGATCATCCCGTTCCTGCTGCTGACGGAGTCGTTCAGCGACAGCCAAACAAACCGTCTGGTGCAGCAGGCGGTCGATGTGATGCAACAGAGCCTTGGAGATATCCATGAACGTACGGCCGCTTATGTGGAGAACGGGCGGTTGATGGTCGTGTTTGCGTTCAAGGAGCGCAGCGAACATGCTGGCAGCAGCGAGGCGCACCGCTGGATGGGCAAAGTTCAGCATGCGCTGGAGCTGATGCTGAATTTGAAATCTGTCTATGCTCTTGGGCATCCATGTGCTAGCTTGATGCAGCTGGGGACGAGCTACAGATCGGCCGAGAAGGCGCTCGATACCTCTCCTGCCGTGGAGAATGGGATACCATCCGAACATGTGACCCATAAGGAGCCTGCTGCAAAAGAAAGACCGAACGTGCAGCATCTTCGCGTTGCCCTGACGATTGAGGAACAGAAACAGCTGCTTCTTGCCCTGGAAAGTCTGGACCAGGAAAGGATGCAGCAGTTGATCGCCTCTGTCTGCGGTTCTGTATGTCATCAGCCGCTTCATTCGCCTGCGGTGCAGATGATTGTCAGCGAGCTGCTGCACACCGGCGACAAAGCTCTGAAAAAGTCCATTTCCACACCTGCAGCGGAAGCCGTCATGTCCGAACTCCCGTCGCGACGCGATCTGGGGCGGATCGGCAGCATGGATGAGCTTGAGGAATGGCTGAGATCCTACTTCACCGCCTTGCTGAATTTACTGAAGCGTCAGCGTGCTGGAGGCAGCTATTCCCGGCATGTCTCGCAGGCTATCCATTTTATATTGGAGCGGTATCAAGGTTATATCAACTTGGAAATGGTGGCGGCTTCAATCGGGCTCAATCCCTCTTATTTAAGCCGTTTATTCAAAGAGGAGACGCAGTGCAACTTCTCGGAATACGTGAACCGCATACGAATCGACGCGGCCCAAAAGCTGCTGGAAAGCGATCAATATTCGGTCAAACAAATCAGCAGCCAAGTGGGCTTTACGACATATAACTACTTTTTCAAAGTGTTTAAGGAGCTGACCGGGATGACGCCGCATGCTTATGTGGAGAGCCTCCGTCCGGAACGACAGCGGTCGAAACCGTAAAATATGTGGAGTAAATAGTCAAATAAGTAGAATTTGCTGTCATGCCGGGTGAACTATAATACTCACATACACCAGGGGAAACGCTTTCAACTGTTCCCAAATATACAAAAACGGAGGTCATAGAATCATGTACAAACATTGGGGTAAATATGCGCTGAGCACAGCGCTCGTTTCCGCTTTACTGCTCTCGGGCTGCAGCTCCAACAGCGGTTCGGGATCCGATGCAAAGACGGCGGAGCCGTCCGAAGCAACGGTGAATGAGACCGGGTTTCCGCTAACTAAAGAGCCCGTCACACTGAACATGTTCACCCGGATTGCCCCGCTGAATGGTCCTTTCAAGGACATGCCGGTGTTTCAGGATTATGAAAAAATGAGCAATGTGCATGTAAACTTCACCGAAGCGCCGACAGACGGCTTCCAGGAGAAGAAAAACCTGCTGTTCGCGTCCAATGAGCTGCCCGACGCTTTTTACCGCTCAGGCATTACGCCACTTGAAGCGACGCAGTATGGTGCCGTTGGTCAATTGATTCCGCTGGAAGACCTGATCGACAAATATGCGCCGAACCTGAAATCACTGATGGAACAGTACCCGGAAATCCGCTCGGCGATCACGACACCGGAAGGCCACATTTACGCGATCCCGGGAATCGTGACGCTTGCAGCCGCCCGTACGGATAAGAAGTGGATCAATGAGGCGTGGCTGAAGAAGCTGGGCCTGAAAGAGCCCGAAACGACGGACGAATTGTACGATGTGCTGGTGGCCTTCCGCGATAAGGATCCAAACGGCAACGGCAAGAAGGATGAAATTCCGATGACCGCCCGGGCGGGTCTGGCTGTCGTCAACTTGATGAGCGGATCGTTTGGTCTCGATCAGCAGCTTGGCTATAACATCAATCTGGAGAACGACAAGGTCAACATCTGGATGGGCAGCGAGCAGAACAAAGAGATGCTCATGTACCTGAACAAGCTGTACAAAGAGAAGCTTCTGGATCCGGAATTGTTCTCGCAGAAGGAAGCACAGTATTTGGCCAAACAGGGCTCGGGCAATGCCGGATTTTTCTTTGATCAGACGAACAACAACTTTCTGCCTATTGCCGACCAATATGTAGGGATTGCGCCTCCGGCAGGTCCGCACGGCGATCGGCTGCAGGCCCAGACAGCGCCGGTGCCGCGTGACTTTGGTGCCTTCGCCATTTCGTCCGTCAATAAATATCCGGAAATCACCATGCGCTGGATCGACTATTTCTACAGCGACGAAGGATCGACCCTGCTGCGGTTCGGGCGAGAAGGCGAGCACTATGAGCTGAAGGACGGAATTCCATATTATAAAGAAGACTTCCTGAAGACCGACAACCAGCCAAAAATCACACCTTATGCAGGAGGAGGAGCGCCACACCTCATTAGTGATAAGGTAGCCTCTTATATCAATCCTCCTCAGGTGCAGGAAGCTCAGAAGAAGCTGGATCCATACATGCCGAAGGTCCGTTATGCGGCTCCGATGTTCGACGAGAAGACGGCACAGGAAGTCAACATCCTCCGGAACGATATCGACAAGTATTACGAAGAGCAAAGCACGAAATTCATTGCCGGTGCGCTCAGCTTCGATAAATGGGATGAATTCCAATCCACGCTGAAAAAGATGCAGATCGACAAGCTTCAGGAGATGTATCAAGCAGCCTATGACAAGATGGAAAAGTAATCGAATTTGATGATATTTCGTCATGAGGTAAGGAGTAGATGGTTATGAAGAGCGCGCAAGTCCAGGCGACGGCCGCTCCATCCCGGGTTTCCGCAAGACGGGGGAGACGCATATGGATTCAAATGGTCAAGCGGTACGACCTGTATCTCATGCTGCTGGTGCCGATCGCCTGGTATTTGATCTTTCATTACGGGCCGCTGTACGGTCTGCAAATTGCTTTTAAAAATTTCAACCCGGCCAAAGGAATTATAGGCAGCGGCTGGGTCGGCTTCGATCATTTCGAACGGTTTTTCGATTCGTATTACTTCGGGCGGCTGCTGTGGAACACGTTATCGATTAATCTGTTCTCGCTGCTGATCGCTTTTCCGATTTCCATCGTGCTGGCGCTGATCGTCAATGAAATTCGCAGCAAGTCGTTCAGCAAGCTGCTGCAAAATATTACCTTCATTCCGCACTTTATTTCCGTCGTCGTCATCGTAGGCATCCTGAACGTATTCCTCTCGCCTACGACGGGGCCGATCAACTCGCTGATTGAGGCATTCGGCGGTTCGCCAATCCGATTTCTGGAGGAGGCCGGCTGGTTTAAAACGATTTTCATTGGCTCGAACATATGGCAAAACATGGGCTGGCAATCCATCATTTACATCGCGGCGCTCAGCGGGATTAATCCCCAGCTGTACGAAGCGGCAAAGATGGACGGAGCCTCCCGGATGCGGCGCGTGTGGCATATCTCCTTGCCGGGAATCGTTCCCGTCATCGTGATCATGCTGATCCTGGACATCGGCCATTTCATGGACATCGGATTCGAGAAAATATTACTAATGCAGAACAATTTGAACCTTGAGGCGAGCGATGTCATTTCCACGTTTGTGTACACGACCGGTATTCTCAAAGGAGAGTACAGCTACACCGCGGCTATCGGGCTGTTCAACTCGGTCATTAACCTGGTGCTGCTGCTATTGGTGAACCGGTTTGCACGCAAAACGTCGGAAACGAGCCTTTGGTAAAGGAGGACCATGCGCCATGTCTAAACAAGCTGCTGCTATGATCAGCAGACCCAGGGATGAGCGGGTGTTCGATGCGATCGTGTATACGATCGCATCGCTTATCATTCTGATCGTGCTTTATCCGCTCATTTTCGTGGTCAGCGCTTCGTTCAGCGACCCGGCGAAAGTGCTGAACGGGGAAGTATGGCTGCTGCCGAAAAGCGTGTCTTTGGACGCGTACTCGAATATTTTTCATAACGGAAAAATATGGACGGGATACATGAATACGATCATTTATACGGTAGTCGGCACGATCGTCAATATGATCCTGACCATATTGGCGGCTTATCCGCTGTCAAGACCCGACCTGCCCGGCCGGAAAATGCTGATGGTCATCATTACGCTTACGATGTTTTTTGGCGGCGGGCTGATCCCTACTTATTTGCTTGTCAAAAATCTGGGCATGCTGGACACGATGTGGGCCTTGATTGTTCCGGGAGCGATCTCCACGTACAACCTGATCGTTATGAGAACGTACTTTCAGAGCAGTATCCCTTGGGAACTGCAAGAGGCTGCCCACATCGACGGATGCTCGAACTGGCGGCTGTTGATCAACATCATCCTGCCCCTGTCCAAGCCGATCCTGGCCGTCATGGTGCTGTTTTATGCCGTCGGCCATTGGAACTCATTTTTTAATGCCCTGATCTATATCCGCGACGAGGGTCGGTATCCGCTGCAGCTTGTCCTGAGGGAAATCTTGTTGATCAGCCAGACCGACGCCGTTGACGGCAACGTCGGACTGGAGAGTAAGGTGCTGCTTGCGGAAAGTATCAAGTACGCGGTCATCATTATTTCCAGCCTGCCGATTTTGATGATGTACCCTTTTGTGCAGCGGCATTTTGTCAAAGGCGTCATGATTGGCTCCATTAAAGGATAGACATGGGCAGACGCCTTTATTGGCGGCGGTTAATAACATCTTACTTATGGAGGTACATTGTGCAAACGAATGCGACGATAACAATCGACTGCAGCCGGCCTGGTGAACATACGGTTAACCCTTATCTCTTCGGGCATTTTGTGGAAGATATTCGCGACCATATGGAAGCGATGCTGGCCTTTCCCTTAAGAGATATGGATTTTGAAAGCGAGAAAACCGGAGAGAGCGCCGTATCGGGAAGCTGGTTTCCCTTTACGAACGGACGAAATACGCAATATGCGCTGGAAGCGCCGGCACTGAGACATTCAGGCCGCGCTCAGCGCATCCGAATCATGAGCGACGATGAGGCATACGCTGGCATCGCACAGAACGCTGCGCTAAAGGGACCGATGACTTACACGGTCCGGATTGTCGCCCGCGCATCCGTTGAGCTCCGTTATATCATACTGGACGCGGTGGACCGGCGGACCGAGGAGCTTCTTGGGCGTGTGAAGATGGAGCTCAAAAGCCACAATTGGCAGGAATACGAATCCAGCCTGCCCGTCTCCAGAAACTGTGCCGACGCGGAGATCCGTGTCTATGTTCCGGCAGACCATCCCCGCTGGACCGACCATGTTTCCACCGGTATGCTGTGGCTCGATCACGTATCCCTGCTTCCTGAGGACAACATCGGCCTGGTGAAACGCGAGGTGATCGATATGGCCCGGCCGCTGAATGCGGGCATGATGCGGCTCTCGGGGAATTACATCAGCGCGTACCACTGGGAACATGGCGTGGGTCCGGTGCTGGAGCGGCCAGTGATGTACAACGAAGCTTGGGGCGGTTGGACCAGCAAGTATTTCGGGACAGACGAATTTATCCGGTTTTGCCAAGAGCTGCAGGTGGAGCCGCTGATCTCCGTCAACGACGGGTCTGGTACGGCCGAGGAAGCCGCACGGTGGGTGGAATACTGCAACGGAAGCATCGACACGCCGATGGGAGCGCTGCGGGCGGCGAACGGTCATCCCGAGCCGTATAACGTACGGTATTGGGAAATCGGCAACGAAGTATGGGGCGACTGGCAGGTGGGAACCTGCTCCGCCGATGCATTCGCCGAGCGCTGCAAGGCGTTCGCGCTAGCGATGAAGGCGGTTGACTCGTCCATCGTCATCTTGGGCTGCGGGCATACCGACCCGGAATGGAACAAGCCGGTGCTCGATATTGCGGGCGAACAGATCGACTACTTGACGATGCATCTATACCACGGCTTCGGACGCTTCGGGATGAACCGCGATACGCCGGCAGAGGAACGATATAAAGCCATCGCTACGTTCCCAGAATGGACCCGTGAAGATATCCGGCAGGCGGAGGAACTCATACGCGCGAATCCGAAGCACAGCCATGTGAAGCTCGCCGTCACCGAGTACAACACCATGTATTTTCCGAACACGGTCCGCAAAGGGCTGCCGGATGAGCATACGCTGGGGGCCGCTGTCGCCAACGCCGCCAACCTGAACGAAATGCTCCGCAGGAGCGATATGGTGCACATTGGCAGTTTCTCTGATCTGGTGAACGGTTGGCTTGGCGGCTGCATCCGTGTTGGCGATTACTACGCCGATCAATACCGCGGCAAGAAGCCCGGCTGGAGCGGCCTGCCGCTTACAGTGTACGGAACGCCGACCTATGAAGTGTTAAAGCTGTACGCCAACCGGGACATCCGGCGGATCCTGCCGGTGGATGCGGAGTGCGGCACCTTTGCCGTGGAGTCGCCTAAACAGACGCGCATCGGGCTTGATGCGGTGCCTGACTTGGACGTGACCGCAGGTATTAACGAGGACGGCAGCGTCATCACTTTGTTGATCGTGAACCGCAGCCTGCATGAAGTAAAGGCAAAGCTTGACCTGCTCTCATTCGAACCTTTCGGTGACACTATTTTACATGAGATCACAGGCGACTCTTTCGAAGACATTAACTCCGTTTTCGAACCGGACCGCATCAAATGCGTGCCCCGTGTCGTTCCGGTTTCCGCCTGGCAGGACTGTTATCCTTTACGGAAAACATCGGTGTATGCAATTGAAATCAAGAAAGAACAAAGGTCAGGAGTGGCAAAATGACAACCAGAGGCTATATCAAGGATTATCCCAGGCCGCAGTTCGTCAGAGGCGACTGGATGAGCCTGAACGGAGTGTGGGATTTCCGATTCGACGACCATAACGCGGGAGAACAGGAACGCTGGCAGGAGACGTTCGCTGAAACGCATAAGATCAACGTTCCTTTTACGTACGAAACCCGGCTGAGCGGAATCGGGATCGAAGAGTTCCACCCTTACGTCTGGTACAACAATAAGATACATATCCCGAAAGAAGCCGGGGGAAAACGGGTCATCCTGCATTTTCAAGCCGTCGATCACGTTGCCAAAGTGTGGATCAACGGCCGGATGGCCGGCAGCCACCAGGGCGGGTATGCCGCCTTTTCCTTTGATATCACGCCATACTTGGTCTTTGGCGCCGATAACCAAATTACGGTGAAAGCAGAAGACAGCGACAGCTGTACCCAACCGCGCGGTAAACAGCGCTGGACGAAGGATAACTTCGAATGCTTTTATGTCCAGACGACGGGCATTTGGCAGACGGTATGGCTGGAATATGTAGAAGAGCAGCGGCTGGAAACAGTCAAAATCACACCGGATGTCGACCGGTCGATCGTCCGTTTCGATTACCAAGTGGAGGGGGTGGAAACTTCAGGCGATTTGAGGCTGGAGGCGATCGTTACATTGAAGGGCAAGCCTGTGAAGCGGGTGAGTTTAGTGATTGACCGCCCCTGCCTGACGGTGGAAGTCGATCTGATTCATGAGGCGAACGGGCCGTGGAAAAAATGCCTTTGGTCGCCGCAGCACCCGAATCTGTACGATGTTGAGTTTGTCCTGACTTTGGACGGCCAAGTGGTGGACCGCGTCTTTTCCTATTTTGGAATGAGGAAAATCTCGATCGAAAATGGCCGGGTGCTGCTGAATAACGTGCCGATCTATCAAAGGCTGATCCTGGATCAGGGGTACTGGACGGACAGCCATTTGACACCGCCGAGCGAGGAAGCCCTGATCGAAGATATCGACAGCATGCTAGCGATGGGCTATAACGGTGTTCGCAAGCATATGAAAATCGAAGACGCCCGCTTCCTCTATTGGTGCGACGTAAAAGGTCTGCTAGTATGGTCTGAAATGGCTGCGACCTTTGAATTCAACGATCTGGCGGTCGAGGCATTTACGAAGGAATGGCTGGAGATCGTCCGGCAGCAGTACAATCATCCGAGCATTATCACGTGGGTTCCTTTCAATGAATCTTGGGGGATTGCATCGATTCTTCGCGACCCAAGACAGCAGAAGTTCACCGAGGGCATTTATCATTTGACCAAAGCGATTGATCCGTACCGGCCGGTTATTACTAACGATGGCTGGGAGCATACCGTATCCGATATTTTGACGCTGCATGATTATGTCGAAAATGGAGACGGGTTCATGAAGCGGTACTCGAACCTGGAGGCTGTCTTAACATGCGAAACGACCTGTAACCAATGGAAATTCGCTTTTGCCGAAGGGTATGAATACCGCGGCCAGCCTATAATGATCACCGAGTACGGCGGCATTGCGTTCCGGTCGGACAAAGGCTGGGGTTACGGACGTCAAGTCTTAACTGAAGAGGAGTTTCTGAGCCGGTTCGAGGGATTGACCATGGCGATCAAGAGCGTCGATTCCATCGTTGGCTACTGCTATACGCAGCTGACTGATGTACAGCAGGAGATTAACGGGATTCTGAACGAAGACCGTACACCAAAATTTCCGCTCGAGAAAATTAAACAGATCAATATGGCATAACCGAACGCCGATACTCCAAGAGCCAAAAGAATCATATTTCTTTTGGCTCTTCCCGTTATCAGATCCATTTACGAAAAACGTAATCTATCGTACAAATTAGGGAGGTAATATCATAGTGAAATCCTTGCGATGGCTAATGATGGTAGCGGTTACATTTTCCCTGATCACCACGGTTCCCACCGAAACCTCTGCTTATCAAAACCCGAGAACACTTCCTGACGAATGGGGGCAGTATGGACTCGGAGACCCTTACGTTTTGAAATTTAACGGATATTACTATTTGTATGTGAGTACAAGAGATACGGATGACGGCGTTAAGGTGTGGAGCTCCAAAGACTTGGTGAACTGGTCCTACCGGGGTTTGGCCGCAACGGACCCGATTACGCATGGCGCTTATGCGCCTGAGGTCGTTTATTGGAATGGCATGTTCTACATGTATACATCGCCGGCAGGCCAAGGACATTACGTCCTCAGCAGCACGAGTCCTACCGGTCCGTTCAACGTCGTTACCGGCAATCTTGGTAAAACGATCGACGGCCACGTCTTTATCGACGACGACGGATCGTTCAGCTTCTATCATGCAGGGCAGGGTCGCATCGATGCAGCACCGATGAGCAGCCCGACCTCGATCGGGGCGAGCTCGTCTACGGGCGTCGGCATGGGAGGCTGGACCGAAGGGGCGACCGTCTTCAAGCGGAACGGCAAATACTATATGACTTATACCGGCAATCACGTGTTCAGCAAAGGATACCGGGTAGATTATGCGGTGAGTACGACAGGTCCGCGGTCCGGTTACGCTGCCGACAGCCTTAATCCGGCGTTAATCAGCACGGAAGGCCCGACCGTGGGACTTGGACACAATACGGTGGTGGTCGGCCCTAACCTTGACACCCATTACATCGTGTATCACAACTTGGAAGGGCCGGGCGTAGTTGGTCCGCTCCGTCATCTCAATATGGACCGCATCGTTTGGAACAACGCCAAGCTGATCGTTCAGGGACCGACAACAACCCCGCAGCAGGATCCGGCGATGCCTACATTCTACGATTACTTCGACCGGACATCGATCGGCAGCGGGTGGACCAATGTCAACGGCGGCCATTGGGGCATCTACAATCAAGAGCTGATGTGGCAGGACTCGATCGGGGATACGACCTGGTACAAACAGATTTCATCGGCATCCAGCGCTTCCGATTATACGGCTGAATTCAATACGAAAGAAATGAAGCGGGGCACTTCCGCTAGCCCAAGATACGGGGCCACCTTCTCGTATACGGATGAGAACAATTATGGCGTAGCGCTGCTAAGCTCGAAAAATAACCGCCTTGCGACGTCCTTCCGGATCAACGGTGTGGATCAAGCGTGGCAAACGTTCGACCTGCCTGCAGGTTTTGATTACACGAAATGGCACAGCATTCGTATCGAGAAATCCGGCACGACGTTTAAATATTATGTGGACGGCATGCTGAAAGGGACGCGGACGGCCAATTTGGGCGGAGGTAAAATAGGTGTCCTAACGGAAGATACGCATGCGGATTTCGGCTATGTCGCTGTCAGTAACGATGTCAACGGAAGCAGTGCATGGGATGCTTACAAACCGGTTCCAGGCACGATCGAAGCGGTGCATTACATGAAAGGAGGCGAGGGTGTCGCCTATCATGACACGACCGCGAATAATATCGGCGGCGCGTACCGCACGGACGCGGGCGATATTCGTCTCAATAGCGAGGGGCTGTTTAACCTAGGCTGGAATCAAACGGGAGAATGGTATAAATACAAAGTCAACGTGGAATCAAGCGGTTATTACGATATCGACTTCCGAATGGCCACGACGATGAGCGGCGTTCAAGTCCGCCTGTGGGACGGATCAACGGACGTAACGGGAATCATCGACGTGCCGAACACAGGGGACTGGGATAACTGGCAGACCGTCACGAAGAAAGGAGTTTATCTGAACGCCGGACAGAGGGAGCTCAGGGTCGAATTCGTCAAAGGCGAGGCCGATTTCTCACGGATGACGTTCCATAAGAGCGCACAAGTCACAGCGCTTAGCGATGACTTTAACGATGGTAATGACAACGGGTGGACGCGATTTGAAGGGACATGGGCCGTAGAGAACGGCGAGTACAGCGCTGGAAGCTCTGGACCTGCCAAGTCCACGATCGGGGACGCGAACTGGGCGGATTACACGGTCGAAGCCGACGTCAAAATGATCGACGCTGGAGGCGACGGTGGATTGCTCTTCAGGGTGTCCAATCCTTCCCATGGCACGGAGTGGGGGCAAAACAATTATGACGCCTTCCAAGGGTACTATGCCTATTTGACGACAAGCGGGGTTAACCTCGGCAAGATGAGTTACAGCTGGACATTTATCCAAAGTGCGCCGCAGACTTATGCGACAAACACCTGGTACCATATGAAAGTGGTAACGAAAGGGACAAATATGAAAGTTTACGTGGATGATATGAACCAACCGAAGATCGATTATACGGACAACAGTCTGAACCCATTCACGCATGGCAAAGCAGGCGTCAGAACGGCCAATAAGCATACGCATTTCGATAACTTTAAAGTTTCGCCGTAAGCCGTAACCGGAAGGTATCTCGATCTCTGTGTACTCTCCGTAACAGCAGCAGCCTGCCGATTTCCGGATCGGCAGGCTGTTCTCATGATCGCATCATTTCGATTTATAAAAATCCTCCGCTTTTTGGATCATATGTTTTTCTTCGTCAGGCACATCCGTATCGTAAAAAACGGCTCCGACCGGACAAGCTACCTCACAAGCACCGCACTCAATACAAATATCCGCCTCGATAAAAAATTGGTCCGGACCTTCCTCGATGCAGTCTACCGGACAAACGTCCACACATTCTGCCGCTTTTTCATCAATACATCCCGAAGTAATCACATAAGGCATTGGGTCTCTCCCTTTCGATGAAATGCTTACTACCGGCGTATCACGCGTACCGGTAAAGAGATCAGCGTCTGTCCGGCGGCGGATGGGGTCAAGTGATCTTCGAGCTTGAACCCTGGAACGGGCTCGATCCGCTCAAATTGGTCCATGAACAGCGCCAGGCCGATGTTGGCTTCAAGCCGGGCCAGCGGTGCTCCCAGACAGAAATGCGGACCGTTGCCGAAGGTCAGATCGCCGTTTATTGTTGGAACGGTGGATGTTCAGCGTGAACGGGTCCTCAAAAACTTCCTTGTCCATATTCGCAGCACTCATCCAAGCTACGACGACGTCTCCTTTTTTAAGCTCCACGCCGAGCACGTTATTATCCTGCTTCACCGTACGGTCCATTTTCGCCATGTGGAACCGGTAGCGAAGCATTTCTTCCACCGTATTCGGAAGAAGCTCGCGGTTCGCCTGGACCTCGCCATAGATCTGATCGTTATCATACAGGAAGGAATAGAACGTGCTGGACAGCAGATGGCTTGTCGTCTCAATGCCGGCCCCGAGAATGAACATGGTCATCCGGACGATTTCGTCATCGGTCAAACGTTCGCCATCGACCTCGGCCTGGATCAGATCGGAAATAATATCATCGGTGAGCTGGCTTCTTTTGGCGATGACATGCGGATAGAGATAGTTGTAGTAATTCGTGGCCGCCTGCCGCTTCAGCTCCTGAACGTCTTCGACATTGTCGGCCGGAAGAGGGAGGAACAGATGATCGACCCATTCCTTAAACAAGAAGCGGTCTTCGGACGGAACGCCAAGCAGGTCGGCGATCACGATGGTGGGCAGCGCGCTGGAGAAGCTCTTGACGATATCGATGACCGGTTCGTCTCCCATGTCCTTGATCAGCTGGCTGACCACCTCATGGATGCGCGGCTCCCACAGCTTCAAGCTTCTTGGCGTGAACGCCGCCGACAGCAGGCTGCGGCTTTTGCGGTGTTCCGGAGGATCCGAACTGAGATCGACCCGTCCCGAATTATGCTGGCCGGCTTCATTATCGGCGCCGACGCTGATCGTCGTCCGTGCTCTCACGCTGGAGAAGTAATCGTAATCGCTCAATACTCTTTTTACATCTTCATACCGGAAGACATTCCAGGAATTTGTTTCCTCATTATAGCTGATCGGATCATGTTCCAAGTGGTGCCTGTACCATTCAAAGGGGCTGAATTCTTCCACGGCGGATCGAAATTGGGTGATTTTAGCTAAGGAGATAATTTCCTTCTGCATAATACTCCCTCCCGTTTCGAATTATTTGGAATATAATTAAATTAACATATGTTAAATTAACATATAATCGTCAGAGGAACCACTACCGAATGACCTATGCCTAAAGGTCCGCTTTCCGGTTATAACGGTTGGATCAAGACCATGGGCGAACTCTTAGGCCTCACTCACGACGCCTTTTTGGATCGCAGCTTCGGATGCATGCTCAATATTCCGGGACGTGCGCTTGATAAAGAACGAGAGCAACAGCCCGACGATGCCAATACCGATAATGACAACATAGGCGTCGTTAATTCCTTGGATGGTCGCTTCAAGTACCATTTGCTTCTGATTCGCCGCTGCGCCGCCGGACGCCATCATGTCCGTCAGATGCGTTTTCGTCCGGTCGGACATGACCGTTACCAACAGGGACGTACCGACCGCACCGGCCACTTGACGCACGGTGTTGGATATGGCTGTTCCATGCGCGTTTAATCGGGCAGGCAGTTGGTTGAGACCTGCGGTCTGAATCGGCATCATCAGCAGTGCCATACCGATCCGGCGTCCCGTCGACATGAGCAGCAGATACGCATAGGTGGTATGATCCGTCAAGTTGATGAATCCGGCGGTTGTTGCGATCGTAATGATCAATCCGGCAACGGCAAGCCATTTGGCGCCGAAGCGGTCAAACAGGCGGCCGGTGACGGGCATCAGCAGTCCCATCACAAGCGCCCCCGGGAGCATCAGCAATCCGGATTCCAGGGCGGAATAGCCGCGTGCATTTTGCAGGTATAACGGAAGCAGCATCATATCCGCATACATGACCATCGTAACCATGATGTTGATCACCGTGGTCAGGGAGAACATGTCGTACTTGAAAGCCCTGAGATCCAGCAGGGGTTTCTTGGAAACAAGCTGTCTCCATACAAACATCCCGAGGGCAATCACGCCGACGGCAATGGACACCAGCACCTCGGAGCTGGACCATCCTTGGCTCCCTGCCAGGCTAAAACCGTACAGCAGTGTGCCGAATGCGACTGTGGACAGAACGACGCTGATGATGTCCATCTTGGAGCGGACTGTCTCCGACACGTTTTTCAAATAAATAAAACCGCAGATAATGACAATAACGGCAAGCGGGATCATGCCATAGAACATCGTTTGCCATTTGAAATTTTCCAGGATGTAGCCGGCAAGCGTCGGGCCGATCGCTGGAGCGAAAATGATGGCAAGTCCCATCATCCCCATGGCCGCGCCCCTCTTTTCCGGAGGGAACAATACCAAAATCACGTTGGTTAACAGCGGCATGATGATACCGGCGCCTGCTGCTTGAATCATGCGTCCCGTGAGCAGAACCGGGAAGTTGACCGCGAGGGCGGACACGATAGTTCCGACGAGGAAGATCATCATCGAAGCTTGGAACAGCTGGCGGGTGGTGAACCTCTGCATAAAATAAGCCGTAATCGGAATCAGGATTCCGTTGACCAGCATATAGCCGGTGGTCAGCCATTGAGCCGTGGTGGCCGAAATGTTGAAATCAATCATCAATTCCGGGGTGGCCACGCTCATGACCGTCTGATTCAGTGTTGCGAGAAAGGCGCCCAGAATCATGATGATTAGAATCGGACCCTTCTTGACGGAACTGCTGGTTGTGTCCATAGGATGACTCAATCTACTCCTTCCTTTCTTTTCTCTCTAGACTTAATTTACAATGTGTTGGATAATTAACATTGTATAAATGAGATTATAGACATAACCGTGGGAGCTTACAAACAACGTTTTCACAAAAAATGTAAATTAGTTTTCGTTTCATCGTTTTAATGTTGATTAGTGATGAGAATTACTGCACATTGCTAATAAATTGTCTATTACGCAGGCCAGGAGAAAGGAAGGAAAAAAATGCCCGACGTTTCCAAACAGCCGACCGACCCCAGAGTGCTTCGTACAAGGCAGCTTATCAAGGATGCTTTTATCGATCTGCTGCAGGAGATGGATATCGAGAAAATGTCCATCAGCCGGATCGCCGAACGTGCCACCATTAACCGCGTCACCTTTTATTTGCATTACCGGGATATTCCCGACATGCTGGAAAAAATGGCCGATGATATGATCGAAGATTTCAAGCAGGCCGTGGGCATTGAGCCGGAAAAACCGGCAACCGAGGAAGAGGATTGGTCCATGATGCTTCGGCTTTTGGAGCATATTGCGGAGCATCACAAATTTTACAAGGTGATCTTGGGATCGCGGCGCGCGCCCATATTCAGTGAAAGGCTGTTAAATATGCTGACCGATTTAATTTCGGCAAGAATCGACGAGATGGGGACCGAGTCTTTTTGTTACAAAGCAGGCATACCCAAGGACATCGCCATCTGGCATGGATCGGCAGCCCTCATTGGTACGATTGTAGCCTGGCTTCGCAATGACATGCCGTACACACCGGCCTTTCTCGCCAAGCAGTTTTATTTGCTGACGCGCAGCCGGATTGAAACGAAGGGAGAGTGAATGGCTGGATGCAGGAATTATCTTTAAAAGAGCGGCTGTTGATTTTATCGGAAACGATCCGGATGACCGAAAAAGCATTTGCGCACTGGGAGAGTGCAACCATCACACCTGATGAATTGGGGGAAGCGGCAAAAGAGTTTTTCGACAAAGCCGCAGCGGCCGAGAACCGGGCTGATTTTCAAAAGGTGATGTGGGGGTATTTTGGACAGCTTCGTAACGCTCATTCGAATTATATCGACAGGGCGGCGCCGTTCCCGCATGGCGGGGCATTTCCATTATCACTGCTGGAGTCGGATGGCTCTTGGCTTGTAAAGGAAGACGACACCGGGCTTACCCACCCCGGGGATATGGTGGTAGCCATTGCCGGCAAATCGATGAACGAGTGGCTGAACGAGTTGGGCCAATGGACCGGGATTACGGATTGGCGCATGATGGCTGGCCGTCTACCTGTGTATTTTTCGCATTTTTATATGAAGGAACAGGCAGACATCGAACTGTTGAATGAGCAGGGCAATACTCGAACGGTTACGTTATCTCGTCAACCTGTAGATTATAACAATCACAACAATGGCGATACATCAGGAAAATGGCTGCAGCAAGACAAAACGGCATATATACATATTCCAAGCTTTAACCATTCGAGATTTGAAGAGAAGGCTTTCGAGCTGATCGGGGAATATCAACACGCCTCATCGATCATCATCGATGTGAGAGGAAACGGCGGCGGGAGCACGCCGGGAAGGTTAACGCACAAACTTATGAACCGGCCGTATCGGTGGTGGAAAGAGATGGCGCGCCATCCTGAGTTTTTATACCATCGGCATCCGAATGCCGAAATATCCTTTACAACGGATTATCGGTTTTCCGTATTTGACCCGGACTATACGCAACCTTCGGCTGAAACCTCCTACCAAGGTAATGTCATCATCTTGGTGGATCGATTCACCGGTTCTGCAGCCGAAGACTTTACCATGCCGTTTATTGACAACGGAAGAGCAATCATCATCGGAGAGAGGACCTATGGTTCAACCGGTCAGCCGCTCGTTCAGCATTTCGATGACGGCAATATCGTTGTGTTGGTCGGAGCCATCCGCTCCTATTTTCCAAACGGGGACCCATTTGAGAATGTTGGCATCGCACCTGATATCGAAGTTCCGGTGAGGAGAGAAGATCTGTATCAACGAAGGGACAGAACGCTGGAGAAGGCGCTTGAGGTTATCAAAAATGCATGATTGTCATTCCTAATAAAGCGAAGGTCGGGCATACATTGCCCGGCCTTTATTATTTTGCTGCACTTAAACCCGATCAGCGGCTTTTCGGTTAACGGTGACAGCCTCCCATTTAGATCAACCGAATCTGCGGGAAATAAACCGATCCTTCAGACGGCCGCATGGTATGGGAATGGACTATTTGATGGTGATTCGAACGGTTGCCGTCAAGGTATGGCGGCGTCTAGGATGAATCTCAGAAAGGGGAGATGTACATGGAGCGCTGGTCGGATAAATGGGCGCGTTCTTTCATTGAGCGCTACCCGCTGGTTACTGACTTGCCTTTTTATTCGCGCCTGTCCTGGAATTATGAAATCGGCTGCCTGCTCACCGCGTTGGGAAAAATGTGGAGCAAAACTGACGACATCCGGTATTTCAACTATGTGAAAACAAACATGGATTTGTATGTTCAGGAGGATGGCTCCATTCGCGGCTACCGCTTGAACGACTATAACGTCGATCAAATCAATTCCGGCAAGCCGCTGTTCGCGCTGCTTCGTGAGACGGGCGACGGGAAATACCGGTCGGCGATCGAATGGCTGGCTTTGCAGCTGAAAGGTCATCCGCGAACAAGCGACGGTGGACTGTGGCATAAAAAAATATATCCGTTCCAGATGTGGCTGGACGGCGTCTACATGACGGCACCATTTATGACGTCCTATGCGTCCTTAAGCGGCGAGACCTTCTGGTACGACGAAGCGGCAAGGGAAGTTGAGCTGATGGAAAGAAATGCCCGGGATCCAGTAACAGGGCTGCTGTACCATGCTTGGGACGAAAGCAAAGAACAGCGCTGGGCGGACCCGGATACGGGCTGTTCACCCCACTTCTGGGGGCGGGCCGTGGGATGGTTTATGATGGCCGTTGCCGACGTCCTGGATAACCTGCCGCTGAATCATCCAAAGCGGGGTTTGCTTGTCGGTCTGTTTCATCGCCTATCGGAAGCAGTCATTCGTGTGCAGGACGAATCGTCCGGATTATGGCACCAAATTTTGGATCAAAGAGACCGTGAGGGTAATTACTTGGAGACATCCGCTTCAGCCATGTTTGTATACGCGCTGGCCAAAGGCAGTCGTCTCGGCTATTTGCAGGATGAAGCGGCGCAAGCTGCACAGCGGGGATTCGAAGGGTTAATCACCCACTGCGTTACGGAAGCGGATGGGGAAATTCACCTTAACGGCATTTGCAAGGTAGCGGGACTTGGCGGGCATCCATATCGGGACGGCTCATATGACTATTACATAGGCGAACCGACGAGGCAGGACGATCCGAAAGGAACGGCGGCGTTTCTGATGGCTGCCATCGAAATCGAACTGCTGGAACAGCAGCCAATCGAGTAGGAAAGGACGATGACGACGATGCCAAAGAAAAAAACGTACGTGCTGGTAGGCACGGGAGGACGATCTCAATTTTTTTATTCTGCATTGGTAACGGAATATAAGGAAACAGCGGAGCTGCTTGCTTTTTGCGATACGAACCGGACGCGCATGAATTACGCCAACAAGCTGCTTGAGGAAAAATACGGAAGCCATCCGGTTCCAACCTATCCGGCGAGTAATTTCGACCGTATGATCGCTGAGCAAAAGCCGGATACCGTCATCGTCACGACGGTCGACCGGACGCACCACCAGTACATCATCCGGGCGATGGAACTGGGCTGTGATGTCATTTCGGAAAAACCGATGACGGTCGACGAGAACAAATGCCAGCAAATTCTGGACTGCGTGCAAAAGACCGGGCGTAACGTGCGGGTTGCCTTCAATTACAGATATGCACCGCATCATACCAAAGCAAGGGAGCTGATTGCGGATGGCACGATCGGCCAGGTCACTTCGGTCCACTTCGAATGGCTGCTGAACACGAAGCACGGGGCGGATTATTTCCGGCGCTGGCACAGGGACAAACGCAACAGCGGCGGGCTGCTCGTGCATAAATCGACGCATCATTTTGACCTGGTCAATTTCTGGATCGGCTCCGAGCCGGAGACGGTATTTGCGTTCGGCGATTTGCTGTTCTATGGGAAGGAAAACGCAGAGAAGCGCGGCGTCACCTCATTCTATGACCGGTCGACCGGCCACCCAAACGCGAAGGAGGATCCGTTCGCGCTTCATATGGATGAAAGCGAAAGCTTGAAGGCACTGTATTTGGATGCCGAGCAAGAGGACGGCTACATCCGGGACCGGAGCGTATTTAGCGACGGGATCAGCATCGAAGACACAATGGGCGTTCTCGTTCGCTACAAAAACAATGCCATCCTGACGTATTCGCTAAATGCGTACATGCCTTGGGAAGGCTACCGAATCGCATTTAACGGCACGAAAGGTCGCATCGAAATGGCCGTCGGCGAACAATCCTACGTGAATGCGGGAGGAGACAAAGCGCAGGAAGGCGCCGTCAAAACGAGATCGATCCGCGTCATCCCGATGTTCGGCCAGCCGTACGACGTTGAGGTGGAGCTGGCCGCGGGTGGTCACGGCGGAGGCGATCCGGCATTGCTGCGCGATATTTTCGGAGACCCGGCGGAAGACCGTTTTCGGCGGGCAGCCAACCACATCGACGGCGCAAAATCGATTTTGACGGGAATTGCCGCCAACCGCTCGATCCGGACGGGACAGGCGGTTCATATTGACGACCTGGTCAAATTCAGATAAGGAGGTTTGCCATGGGCTACGTTGATGAAAAAAATGCGATCGCTCAAGGGGGATGGACAACCGAGGAACAGGTGCTGGCGACCATCGCCAATCGGTACATCGGGGAAAATCCGCGGCAGGCACCGGTGTACAGAACAATGAACGCAGAAGGCTTTCGCCGGAGGCCGAATTACCGATACGATATGAACGCCGACGCCAAACTCCCCAGCCTGAAGGAAGGAGAGTTCGTTTATGCATGGGCCAAATTGTGGGCGGATGATGAGGGCAGCCAGCCCCTCCGGATCAGCTGTTACAGCCACACTAGGCTGTTTATCAACGGCCGGCTGGCCTTCGAATCCAATCATCGTGACGACGTGCTGCCGGACACCCGTACCGATATTCGCGGACAGCTGAGCAAAGGCTGGAATTCGTTTGTCCTTGAATTTGAAAAAACAGCCACAGGCTGCGGCGCCGTCTTTGGCACAGGTTCGATCAAAGGAGCGCCTATTCATTTTCTTGCGCCGAGTGCAGAGAGGGATGGCCAGGAAGGTTGGATCTATACGGGGCCGGTTCGGAACCGGCTTATACCGGGGAACGTCAAGGAAGTTCCCGTACAAGCCGCGGACCCTCACATTGTCATCCTGTTTGCCGGCCAAGACCACGAAGCAGTCTCTGAAGCGGAGACAGGGCTCGAATGGCTGCCGAGGAGGGAATGGACGAATAATGAGCGGCTGGCCGGCTCGTTTGCACGAATTTTAGGCAGCGGGAAGAGCTTGACGGGAATGGCTTGGGCGAAGCTCAATTGCGGAGGACCCGATTACGACGGCACCGTAAGGATGTCCGGGAACAGCGAGGGAACGCTTCGCATCTTCGCTGATGGCCGGATAGTCTGCGAAGCGAATCAGGTCGCCGGTCGTTTTGCAGCCGCTTTCCCCTTAAGCATTGGCGTCCATGACATCATCGTCCAGTCGGCGTGCCGAGGAAGCGTGTGGGGGTTCGAGTTCGATTCATTGGATAAGGACAGCGGCGTTCGCTGGATCAAACCGTATCCGGTAGAAGGGATGGAGGGCTGCTGGCTGTTCGCCGGTCCATTCCAGCGTCCTCCCGGCGCAGAAGAGTCCGCATCAGTCGAACGGCTGCTCGGCACGGGCCAGGAAGCCGCGTTCTGGAGGACGGACCAGCCGAATATGCGGGTACGGCCATATGCAGAAAGCCGCTTGTTCGGTCGTTGGAACTACCCGCTTGGGGTGACGCTGTACGGTTTGCTTGAAACCGGAAAAGAGCTAGGACGCAGCGATTACATCGATTTTGCTGCGGACCATATCGGGCAATGCACTGCGATCGACGAACTGGTCTTGTGGGATGCCGAGAGACACGGCGCGCCCGGAGCCAACCATCAGCTGGCTCTTATCGACAGCCTGGATGATTGCGGATCGTTCGGAGCGACCATGCTCCGGGCGCATAAGGAGCGGACCCTCCCGGGAGCCGAGCGGGCGGCGGAACGAATCGCGCGCTATATCACGGAGGAGCAGGACCGGCTGGAGGACGGGACGCTGTACCGCTTCCGAAGCTTCAGCGAATTGATGGTGAATACGATCTGGTGCGACGATTTGTATATGAGCGTACCGTTTCTGTGCCAATACTTTGCTCTGACGGGAGAAAAGCATTATCTTGACGACGCTGCCGAGCAATTCCTGCTGTATCGAAAGCGCCTGTACATGCCGGAGCGAAACATTATGCATCACGTCTATAACATCCGTTTCGGCAAGCCGTGTACCGTTCCTTGGGGAAGGGGAAACGGGTGGGTGCTGTTTTCGCTGACGGAACTGCTGGAGGTTCTGCCAGACGATCATCCCCGGCGAAGCGAACTGCTCCGGTGGTACCGGGAGCTGTGCGGCGGCTATGCAGCTTTGCAGGATGCGGAAGGGCTCTGGCATCAAGTGCTGACCGACCCGGATTCCTATGTGGAAACTTCCTGTACCTCGATGTTTGTTTATGCCTTCGCCAAAGGCGTCCGCCAGGGATGGATTCCGGATGCAGACCGTTTCGCACATGCCGCGCTGCGCGGATTCGAAGCACTGACCCGGCACTGCATCGATCAACACGGCAATATTTATGGTGTCTGCCGCGGCTCAGGCTATTCTTTCTCACCGCTCTATTACAAGGAGCGGCTGTCCTGGCTGCTCAACGATACGCATGGCATCGGAATTGTACTGCTCGCTGGGATTGAAACAAAGCGGCTCCGGACTTATCTCGCCACCTTGCAAGAGCCCGCGAAGGGAGCGGCCGCTCATGCCGAATAGAACGTATCTGTCCGGCCGAACCCCTGCTTCATACCAGGCGAAGGACGGGGCTTTCCGGGTTGTAAACGGGCCTCAGGTGTACAATCGTGCGTTGTACGGTGCCTACTTGCCGCATATCGGCAAACGGTTCCGCGTCTTTGCGGGCGACCTTCCCGAGTGGATGATGTTCCTGCCCGGTGATGGCGGCCGGCTTCTGATGGGGCTCGGGGACGGTCGAAAGATAAAGCCGCTGCGTCAATGCGAGCGGATCGAAGCCAGATATGACGGGGCACGTATGGTCTACGAGATGACGGACCCGATCCTTGGACCGCGGGGAATGCTGCGCCTTGAAGTGATGCCGCTTGCGGCAGAAGGCGGCATGGTGGTAAAGATTGACGCCCCCGGTGGCTTGAACGGATTAACGGTCACGGCGGCATACGGCGGGGCGTCCGGGCAGACCCACGCCAGGACGCTGGACCCCGGCTACACGCCTCAGGAAGTGACGGAGCTGAAACCGGCCGATTGCGAAGGGAACAAGATCCAAGCGTACGGTGGCGGCTTCGAGCTGTCCGCCGGTTGGATGAAGGGCGGCCGAATCACAGGACAAACGACAATGCCCGGCACGTTTGATGTAATAAACGCCATGGAAGCTCGGGTGTGGTTTCACGGCGAATCGGTTAACGCTTCGGATCCAGGATCGGCGCCACAAGATTTCGAGGCGAGACCGGGGGAATCCGGTAGTGCTTCGCCGGCAAATCCGTTACCGGATCTGGATCCGTCTGCAAGGAGGCCGCTGCTCGTCTTCCAAAGCGCAGAGGAGGCGGATTGGAGCAGATCCCATTACATCGTGCTTCGCTACGGAGACAAGGAGATCCCTCCTCTCACGGTTTCCGAAGCCCAGCAGCTGCACCAGGACGCTTCCGCCTGTTACGAAAAGGTTGCGACAACCGCGACAGTCAATACGCCGAGCGAGCTCTTGAACGCAGCGCTCCGAACCGCTTGTGCCGCGCTGGAAGGGGCCTGGCTGCCCCCGGTGTTCGCTCACGGAGCGTGGTCTTGGAATAGCCGGTTGTCGGGCTGGCGCAGCATGTATGGTCCCATTCAGCTCGGCTGGCATGAGCGTGTACAATCAGAAACCAGCCACTTTATCGGTATGCAGCTCAAAGGTAGTTCCGGAGGCACCGGGCGGCCGGATCCCGATCCCGAATTCGGGCTGGCCAGGCAAAGCAGCCGCAGCGTTTTCGTCAGTGAAGGGATGATTCCTTACACGAAAGGCATGGAAGGGACGGCCAAATACGATATGCAGCAGGTGTTCATGGACCAGCTGTTAACGGAGTGGGAATGGACGGGCGACCGGACGTTTGCGGCAAAGCTGTACCCCGCGCTGAAACGGCATCTGGCTTGGGAGGAGCGGTGCTTTGACGCTGACAGCGACGGCTTGTACGAAAACTACGCCAACTATTGGGCCAGCGACGGCGTATTCGCATCGGGAGCAGGCTGCGCCCTGGCTTCCGCTTATAATTACCGCGCCCATTTAGGCGCTGCGGAGCTGGCCGGGCAGCTGGGCGAAGATCCGGTGCCATTCCGCCGGCGCGCGCAGCAAATTCGCGAAGCGGTGCACGGGAGGCTGTGGCTCGTCCGGGAAGGACACATCGCGGAATCGCAGGACGGATACGGCGCTAATTTGGTCCATCCTTCGGCCAGTCTGCCGACGATCGTACACACGATCGAATCCGGCATTTTGGACGATTTTCAAATTTACCAGACGCTGCAGTACACGAAGCACGTGCTTGAGCGCGTTGCTATTGAGACGGATGAAGGCTGCGGTGAACTCATATGGAACAGCAATTGGGCACCTTACATTTGGAGCGTTCGGGACATCGACTATGCGGATGTTCTACATGCGGCCTTGAGCTTTTACCGAATCGGGCAGGTGGAAGAGGGGTATAAGCTGTTGCTCGGTGCCGTTTACGACTCTACCTCCCGCCACGTGACCCCGGGAGCGTTCATGTGCGTCTACGAGGGCAAAAGCGTTGACTTTACCGATACATCCAGCATGTTTGCCAGGACGGTGACCGAAGGGTTGTACGGCATACAAGCAAAGCTGCAGCATGGCTGGTACGAAATTTCGCCTAATTTTCCAGAGGGATGGGAACAAGCATCCTTTTGTTCCGAGGAAATCGGATACAGCTATATCCGTGAAAACCAGACCGAAACGTACGTATTCCGGTCATCCGTCAAGGCTTCGCTGCGGGTGAAGCTAAGGGCCCGCTCTGCCGTGCTGTCTGCCAAGGCAAACGGATCGCCAACCGCATTCGAGCTAAAAGCAGGCATCGGACATCCTTATCTTATCGTGAACGGAATCGAGCTGCCGGCAGGTAAGGAGGTATGCGTTATCGTTCGCTACGCAGGCACCGAACGCGCAGCGCTGCCTCCTGTACTTACCGCTGCCGCTGGCCGGAAGTGGAGGGTGCAGCTTCCGGAAGGGATGCTGGCCAAGGAGATTTACGATCCGCAAGGCGTGTTTCGGGATCCATCGATTGGCGCTGGGGAGGATGCGATCGAAGGCGAAGTCCGTCAGGATGCCTTGGGGAGACATACGGCTTTCGTTCGCGTTCTGCAGAACGGGTTGCCTTCTTGGCAGCCACTCCATATCGACGTTCGGCCGCCTATCGAGACAAGGTCTGTCGACTGGAGCCCGGAAGATGAAGAGTTCCGCGTACGGTTCACCAATCATATGCAGGAATACATGCAATTCGAAGCGTCCTTCGGGCAGGACTCCTACGCGATCGCTCTGCGGCAAGGGGAGAGCACCGATCCGCTGACATTTCGGATGAACGGGGCAAAGCCGCTGCCGGGGACCAACCGCTTTCCGTTGAAGTTATCCCTGCCGGACGGAGAACAAATGGAGGCGGAAGCTTCGTACACGGATTGGACCCTTAAGCTTGCAGCTGGTGTGAAGGAGCTGCGCCATATTCCGATCGATCGGGCTTTTAACGCAAGAGCCGGCGATCTGTTCCGTATGGAGTATTTGTCGCCGAGAAGTCCCTTTTGCTCGCTGCAGCTCCCGATCCATTTAATTCCTTCCAATTGGTGCGTAACCCGATCGATCGGTATGGAACTCATCAACGACCGGCTGCTAAGCCGCCAGGTCAACGAAAACGGACTTGTGGTGACGGAAACGGGGGTATCTTTTTTGCAGCAGCGGGATCCGCAGCTTCCTAACGGTGCCTTTGCTTCCCGTTGGGACGTGTTTCCGGACTCGATTGAGCTTCCTGTTAGAAGCAGCGGCCGGCGGATCTATCTACTGCTGACCGGTTATACGAATCAAATGCAGTGCGGCGTCGTCAACGCGGAAATTGAAGTCATTTACCGTGACGGCGAAACCGAGATCCATCCGCTCTTGGCTCCGCGGGACTTCAGGTCCATGGAGAAAGGACCGGAGACGGAGCGGGATTGTGACCGAGCTGTCTACGGGCCCGTTCCGCTGTGCCGTTTACGCATCGGCGATATTCGTGACTCGGAGCATTGGAATGACAGCTATGCCGAACCGGAGGGCCCGGATTGGCATGAGCTGAACCAAATCTATGCCCGATCGCTTTACGCGCAGGTGAAGGATATCGCCGTGAAGCCGAAAGACATTGACCGGGTGAGAATACGGGCTGTAGCGAACGATATCATCATCGGCGTGCTTGGTTTGACTGTTGTGGGATAAAACAAATGGTGGAGTCCAATCTGAAGCCCAAGATAACTCGGGTCATAGGTCATCGGCAGGTAAATCCGGCAGGCATGCCGCTTTATCCTGTGAATTTCCGGGCGCAAGCCCGGTTTTTTGCTTTGTTCAGCGTGAATTTTACAGCAGCCAGCTATCTAGCAATGGGCTTACGGAGTCTGCTTTGCCTTACCGAAATGATGGCGGTTACAAAAAATCCGCTGCAATTCCAATTTCATATCATTGAATTCGGGGCGTATGTGGTAACATTAGGAGAACATACAGTTAGTCGGGAGGCATGTGCAACGATGACGAAGCTATCCAATTGGGCAAAGACGCTGCTGTCGACGACGCAGGCCAGGCTGGTTTTTGTCCTTACGATTGCGGTTTTTGTAATCATTCTGGCAGTCAGCCTGACCTCGTATTACACATCCAAATCAGTGCTGCAAAGTGAACTTAGCGAGATGCATCATCAACTTCTGAGCGATAAAATGAACTTTATCGAAGGCTACATCCAGGACACGGACAGCAGTGCGATCAAGCTGGCGCTCAACAACGGGGTCTACTGGTATTTAACGGAGGAGGCGCAGGCGTCCCAGCGAGACATTAAACAGCTGACCGATTACTTGAAATCGATCGTCGTCAATCTGCCCTATTTAGAAAGCGTATACATATATAATATGGAAACCCGCAGCTTCATTGCGTATCCACAGGGGTACAGCTCCAGGTTCAGCACATTTCCGGACTCGGATTGGATCGGAGTCGAAAAGGAGCTGAAGGAACAGCCCATGTTGGTGAAATCAAGACAGCTGTCCGCTTCTTCGGATCATGAGGGACGAAGCCAGCTGACTTATTTCCGTAAAATTGTGATTCAGGGCAAGACACGAGGGCTGATCGCCATGAACTTCAACAGCTCCGTGCTGTTTTCACAGATGCACCTCAACAGCGTCTCGCCGATTAGTAACTCCCAATACATTCTGGACAAAGATGGAAATCTCGTCTATGCGCTTGGAAGCCATTTGATTGACGAGCAGGCGATCCATCAAACGATCGGCCGTCTTGGCGATAAGCTGTATGGTGATTTCAAACATGAGGGCAGGCGGCTGCTGCTGACCTATAATCCGTCGCCGATCACGCAGTGGAATTACGTCTCCATCGTGCCCCAGGATCAGGTGCTGGCCAAATCGAAAACGATCCGAACGGTCGTTCTTCTCGTTTCATTCGTTACACTAGTGCTCGGCGCCTGGCTTATTTTTCATATCCACGCGGTTTCGTTCCGGCCGATTCGCAGAATGAGAAAGCTCCTGGCGGATTATGAACGAAGCGAGGATGGAGCGGATTTCGGGAAGCTGGAAAGTATTACCTCCCGGCTGCTAACGTCGCATGAAGAGCTGTCCCGGCAGATCCGGCTGACGAAAACGGAAGCCGCCTCCAAATTTGTGCAGGACGTGGCGATGGGCAACTTGTCCGGGAAGCGGGAAATCGAATCCCGCTGGCGTCAATACTTTCAGGAATGGACGGATGCGCCTCTGCGGGTAATCGTCATTTCGATCGACCGGTATACGGCGTGGGCGGAGAACGTTTCGGACAACGACCGTTTTCTGTATAAATACGCCATGCTGAATATGGTGGAGGAACTGCTTGCGAGCGATTACCGCAGCGTGAATCTTGACCTCGGAAGAGATAAACTTGCCCTGCTGGTGCAGCACGCATCCGGCCGAGATGGGCAGGAGCCTGATCTCCTGCATCGGCTTAGTGATGCCACACGCATGGTGCAGGGCATGCTGCGAACGGACATATCGATTGGTGCCAGCCTGCCTTTCGATGACATTCTGAAGCTGAGGCTTGCGTTCTATGAGGCGCAGTCTGCCGTCCGTTACCGTCTTTATCTCGGCTACCGCACAGTCATTCCGTATAGGGAAATCGAAATGTCCGGACATTCGGTGGAACCGATCCAGGATGCAGCCCAAACGGCGAATCTGCTTGAGGCGGTGCAGTCGGGTTCAACCGAGCAGGCGCTCCGAATGCTCGGACGGCTTGGCGAGCACCTGGGAAACCAGGAGCCGTCACCTTCCGAAGCGCTGGCATTTTTGGCGACGATCCGGAAGGGTCTGCTCAAATTGGATGGCATGAAATCCGGTTCAGGATGGGATGAGGCGGAGGTTGCACTGGAGCTCGAGACGTTGGATCTCAGCGAGATCCTTCTTTTGCTGGAAAGGGAGGCCTGCCGTCTTGCGGACCACTTCCGCAGTTTGAGCGGCAGCAAAGAATTTATGATGGTCCAGCAGATGGTTGATTTCATGAACCGCCATTTGGACGGAAATATCGGCGTACAGGAAATCGCTGCCTCCGTTCCAATCAGCGTGAGCCTGGCCAGCCAACTGTTCAAACAGGAGATGGGCGAAACCATTCACGATTATCTGACAAGGCTTCGTGTCGAGCGTGCCGGCGAGCTGCTTATCGAAACGGATTACAAGCTATCGGAAATCGCCCGAATGGTCGGTTATCAGCATGAGAACAGTTTTATCCGGGTATTCCGCAAACTGAAGGACATTACCCCCGGAAAATACCGAGAGCACAAGAAATATAACAAGTTTCCCGTCTGAGCGGGCAATCAACCAATTCTCCATCCGATGAGCGAAACGTTCAATTGGGTGGATTTTCTTTATCTGCTCATGCCAAAACCGAATGATTCATTGCCGGCAGCCTGCAGTGGACCGTATGATTTAGAAGCGCGCTATCGTAAGTTTCATTTCGGAAGAAAGGCGGTCGATAAGGGGATGGCTTATTCTCATGAGATGCCCCGTCAGGCAAACCGGCAGCGGGAATCAGGGAACCGTTATTTGAAAAACGTCAGGAAGCATTGGATGCTGTATCTCATGATTTTGCCCGGCATTTTGTTCTACATCGTATTTAAGTACGTTCCGCTTGCCGGGAGCATCATTACCTTTCAGGATTATCAGATCATGAAGGGGATTTGGGCGAGTCCATGGGTCGGCCTGGACAACTTCAAATTTATTTTTTCCTATCCCGATTTTTGGAAAGTGCTGCGGAACACGGCGCTGATCGCCATGTACCAGCTCGTGTTCGGATTTCCGGCTCCGATCGTGCTGGCGCTCCTCTTCAACGAGATTCGCAGCATGGTCATGAAGCGGACGTACCAAAGCCTTTTTTATCTGCCTCACTTTTTATCCTGGGTCGTTGTTGGCGGTATCGTGTTTGAACTGCTTGCGACAGGCGGTATCGTCAACGTTGTTCGGGGCTGGTTTGGCTATGAGCCGGTTTTGTTCATGCAGCAGGAGAAAATGTTCCGCTCGATCGTCGTCATCTCCGGCATTTGGAAAGAGGTCGGATGGGGAACCATCATCTATCTTGCCGCACTGGCAGGGATCAATCCGAATCTATATGAAGCAGCGGTCGTGGATGGCGCCAGCAGGTGGAAACAAACGTTATACATCACGCTGCCTTCGCTGCTGCCGACCATTACGGTTCTGTTTCTGCTTCGGATCGGCAACTTTCTCGAACTCGGCTTCGAGCAGATCTTTAACCTGCTGACACCAATGACCTATTCGGTCGGGGATATTATCGAGACGTACGTTTACCGTGCCGGTGTCCTGCAAGGGCAGTACAGCATGACGACGACGATCGGCTTGTTCCAATCGATCATCGGATTTATATTGCTGTGGATTTTTAACAGGTTAGCCAGAAAAACAGAGCAGGGGTTATGGTGATGAAAACAACGCTGAGTCAAAAACTGTTTACCGTCGTCAACTATGTTGTGCTAACGGCAGCGGCTTTTACGATGATTGCTCCGCTCCTGCAAATGCTGGCGGTTTCGCTGAGTTCGCCGGTTGCCGCAGACTCCAAAAAAGTATTTCTCCTCCCGGTCGAATGGACGGCCGATTCGTGGATCTATATCCTGCACAGGCAGGATTTATGGCAGTCGTTTGGCGTCACCGTGTTTATTACCGTCGTGGGGACGTTCCTCAGCGTGCTGCTGTCCGTACTTACCGCGTATCCGCTGGCGCACGCCAAGTTTCTTATTCGCAAGCATGTGATGTTCGGGATCGTTATTACGATGATTTTCAACGCGCCGCTGATCCCATTTTACATGACAGTCAAATCGCTCGGCCTTCTGGATTCAATCTGGTCGCTGATCCTGCCCGGCGTGATCGGTACGTTTAATATGGTCATTATCCGAACCTTTTTCATGGGCATTCCTTCAGAACTCGAAGACTCGGCCCAGATCGACGGCTGCCACGATTTTCGCGTATTGTTCCAAATCTATATGCCGTTGTCCAAGCCAGTGCTCGCAACCGTCAGTCTGTTTTATGCCGTAGGATACTGGAATACCTTTCAGCGGGCGATTCTGTTTATCCGCGACTCGGACCTGCACCCGCTGCAGGTTAAGCTCAGGGAATATATTATGACACCCGAGACGCTAGAAGTCGCCGACATGCTGGGCAACATTGGATACAACACGACCACACTGAAGGCGGCCACGATCATATTTGCCGCGACTCCGATTATTTTGGCTTACCCGTTTCTGCAGAAATATTTTGTGAAGGGCGCGATGCTCGGCTCCTTGAAAGAGTAGAGCCCCTCGTAGCAAGCTGCCGAGACGAATTTAAATCATCATTATAGTGAAAAGGAGAGATCGGAATGAAAGCATGGGCCAAAAGTCTGCGGTTGCTGCTGACCGTGGTAACCGGTACGGCTTTGATCGCCGGATGCAGCGGCGGCAAATCGGGGGAGGGATCTTCGGGGGCTGGGGATAAAGATTCTCCCTACACTGTTGTAAACGTATACAAAACCCACCTTGGAAAAGGAAAACTGCCCAAAAGCGATGATCCGCATGTAAAGTATATCGCGGAAAAAACCGGCGTGCAGTACAACCTGGTCACAACCTCTTCCGGCGGCGATCCCGTCGAAAGCATGAACGTCATGATCGCATCGGGTGATTTGCCTGACATTATGCGTCCGGTAGGCGGAGTGGAGCAAACGCTCATTTCCCAGGGCGGTGCGCTGGCTCTGGACGAACTGCTGCCGAAATATGCGCCACACGTTTGGGAACGCATTCCGGAGGAGGCGTGGAATATTGTACGCTCCGCGACTGATGACGGTAAGATCTATTACGTCCCCAAAATTTACATGATACCCGAGCGTGCGCCAATGATCCGTCAGGACTGGCTCGACAAGCTGGGGCTTCAAATGCCCAAAACCAAGGATGACTATGTGAACGTGCTGACCGCTTTCCTGAACGGGGATCCCAATGGCAACGGCACCAAAGACGAGCTGCCGACGACGGGCCGGGAATTTGGAACATGGATGGACCACTTGTTCGGCATGTACGGCGTCGCCATGTGGGAAGGAAAGCCCGAGTGGGATATCTATGACGGCAAGCTGCAATACGCAGGCGTAACCGAAAATATGAAAGCAGCCATCCAATTTATCCGGGAGCTGTATGAGAAAAAACTGCTCGACAACGAGACTTTCTTGAACAAAGGAGAAATATGGACGGCGAAGATCAACAACAACCTGGTCGGCAGCTGGTACCACCTTCCCGCGAACTTGAATAGCCGGCTTGATGCGATTGAGAAGCTTGCGCCTGATGTGAATATCAAGGGCATGCCGATGCCGACCGTGGAAGGATACAAGGGCTTCGTTACGCAGAAAAGCGTCGGTGAACCGGAGTGGCTCATTCCGAAAGTGTCCGAGGATAAAGCGGAAGCTTCCCTCAAGCTGCTCGATTTCTTCTATGATCCGGCAAATGCGGATTTTGTCCAGTTCGGCATCGAAGGAATCCAGCATGAGGTCGTCGACGGGAAGAAGCAATTGCTGCCTGCAGACGATAACCGCACGATCGGCCTCGGCATGCTGAACTATAACACGAAGGAGACCATGGATGTCCGCATCGAGCAAACCTTCCCGGCGGACCGCGTGCAGATGATCAAGGATATCTTTGCGACGTCTACCGCCGATGCGCGGCGCATCGCGGGCGATGGCATGCCGGTGTCCGTCTACGAAGGATACCCTGACATCCAATCCCATAAGCTGTTCCAGGAATACCTGTCGAAGATCGTGATCGGGGAGTGGCCGATTGAAAAGTTCGACGAATTCGTGGATAAGTGGAAAAAATCCGGCGGGGACGAAGTGACGAAGCGGGCACAAGCCTGGTACGACAAAGTGAAACAATACCAAAAATAACGAGGAGGAACGGGCATGCAGCCGATTGAACGCAAAAAGCTTGTCTCCCGGCATAATCCCGTCCTGCGCCAACCAGAGAAAATGGCACCGCTCTCGGTCGGTAACGGGGAACTGGCATACACGGTGGACATCACTGGCATGCAAAGCTACCCGGACGCGTACAGCTTTCCGCTTGGAACGCAATCGCATTGGGGCTGGCATTCCACTGGAGGCCAGAACGTTCACACGCTGGAGCAGCTTCGTCTGGAGCCATTCGACACGCATGGGAGAGATGTAGGTTATCCTACGAACGCGGCCGGACAAGATGAAGCCTTTCATTGGCTGAGGCAAAACCCGCATCGTGTGCAGCTTGGCGTTTTCGGGCTCGACCTGCGCTCTCCAGATGGAGAACGGATCGAGCTCGATGAGCTCCAGGACATTGAGCAGACACTCGACCTGTGGCACGGTAACATTACGAGCCGTTTCCGTGCAGGGGGAGAGGTCGTCCATGTCGTGACGGCCTGTCATCCGGATACCGATCAGATCGGCATCCGGATCGAATCACCGCTGATCGCAGAGGGACGGTTGTCCATCATCGTCCGCTTCCCGGCCCCCCACCCGCAAGCCCGCGGCTGGGGGAGCAGTATCGGCTTGAATTGGGGAGACTCCGATCTGCATGCATCGATAAGCAGAAATGCAACTCGTCAGGGCGCGCAAATCGAGCGGATAATGGACGAGGATACCTACCACCTCAGAATGGCATGGACTGAAGGGGACTTGGTTCAAGAAGGACCGCACAGTTACCGTATTATGCCTGACTCTTCGCTGGAACGATTTGAGTTTGCCGTGAGCCTATCGCCTCATGAACCGCCAGTATGCGAAGAAATCAACGCGACCATCGAAGCTTCAAGCCGTCACTGGGAAGGCTTCTGGCAGCGCGGAGGTGCGCTTGAACTGGCGGACAGCCGCGATCCCCGGGCATCAGAACTTGAGCGGCGCGTTGTGCTGTCGCAGTTTTTGACTGCGCTTCATTCCGCTGGTTCGCTTCCTCCGCAGGAAACCGGGCTGATGTATAACAGCTGGTTCGGCAAATTTCATCTGGAGATGCACTGGTGGCACGCCGCTCATTTTGCGCAGTGGGGGAGGATCGACCTGCTCCAAAAATGCATGGATTGGTACAGCCGAATCCTCCCCAAGGCACGTGCTCTTGCGGCATCGCAAGGGTATGAAGGGGCAAGGTGGCCGAAAATGGTCGGACCGGAAGGCGATCAGAGCCCATCCAATGTCGGTGCGCTGCTCATTTGGCAGCAGCCGCATCCGATCGACCTGGCCGAACTCTGTTATCAGGCGGAGCCGACCCAGCGTACGCTTGAGCGATACCAGGACATTGTGATGGAAAGCGCCCGGTTCATGGTTTCCTATGCCGTATGGGAGCAGGAAAGCAGCCGTTACGTGCTGGGCCCGCCCGTCATTCCGGCACAGGAGAACCATCGAGGCGATGGGACGATGAATCCGACGTTTGAGCTGGAATATTGGTTCCATGGGCTCGGCATTGCCTTGGAGTGGCGCCGCCGGCTTGGTCTCCCGCCTGAACCGCAGTGGGAGCATGTGCGTGCCAAATTGTCGAAGCCTTATGCTGTCCAAGGTGTATATGAAGCTCACGAGCTGATCTCGGATACGTTCGAGAAGGCGAATATCGACCATCCGTCGATGCTTGGAGCATGTGGCATATTACCGGGTAAGCTTGTTGACAGGGAGACGATGCTTCGGACGCTTTACCGCGTCCGTGATGACTGGAAATGGGAAACATCGTGGGGATGGGATTTCCCGATGGCAGCCATGGCCGCGGCAAGGCTCGGCGAACCGGGACTCGCCGTAGACATGCTGATGATGGATCAGGTCAAAAACAGCTATCTCATCAATGGCCATAACTATCAGCGGGATAATTTGCTCTGCTATCTCCCGGGCAACGGTGGACTGCTCTCCGCCGCAGCATTGATGGCTGCCGGCTGGATCGGGGGCCCTGATTCCCATGCTCCAGGATTTCCTGGTGATGGAACATGGAATGTGCGGCACGAGGGACTAGTGCAACGATTATAAGTATGATGCTGTACATATACGGTTCGATACCAAATTTTGCTTGCCTGAGCTGGCGCCGAATATTTAACGGCTCCAGCTTTTTTTGCGCTCCATGCGCTCTTTGCAACTTATTTTTTCAACTAGGGATTGTCATGCGGAAGAATATGCCTTAATATATTCGATAATGATAATCATTATCATTATCATTACATAGACAGACATCGGTACGCATCGATAGGAGGTGAATTTTTGAATACGAAGAAAGGAGCAACTACTAGGTTGGGAAGCGGCTATTATGCAGTGATTTTGATCTTGATTATTCTAATCGCATTATCCGCTGTCTTTTCCGTATCGATTGGACAGGTACATATTCCTTTCAGGCAGGCGTGGGAGATCATCGTTCATGCCTTGACCAACGGCAAATGGGGATCGATGAGCCATGTCGAGAGCGACTCCTACGTCAACATCATTTTGCAAGTCCGGATGCCCCGCGTCATATTTGCCCTTTTGATCGGCATGGGGCTCTCCTTATGCGGAACGATCATGCAGGCAGTCGTGCAAAATCCGCTCGCCGATCCGTATATTCTCGGCATTTCTTCCGGCGCATCCTTGGGGGCAACCTTTGCGATCCTGGTCGGATTCGGCAGCGGTGCGCTGCTGTCCCAGTTCGGCGTCGCCTTCGGGGCTTTTGCGGGGGCTATGGTGACGTCGATTGCCGTGCTGGTGTTATCCAGCATCGGAGGCAAAGCGACATCGGTAAAGCTCGTCTTATCCGGCGTTGTCATCGGTGCCTTGTGCAGTTCTTTTTCCAGCCTGGTCATTTATTTTGCCAACAACGCGGAGGGCATCAAGACCGTCACATTTTGGTCCATGGGGAGTCTGGCTTCCTCCAGCTGGGATAAAACGCCAATCATGGCGGCGGTCGTACTGCTCGGCTGCGCATTGTTCCTTTTGCAGCACCGTGTGCTCAATACGATGCTGCTCGGGGACGAGTCAGCCATTACGCTCGGCATTAACTTGAGTGCCTACCGCAAGTTTTATATGATCGCCGCGGCGCTTATTACCGGTACGATGGTTGCTTATGCGGGTATGATCGGTTTTGTCGGTTTAATCATTCCCCATATCGGCAGGGGGATCTTTGGCGCGGATCATAAGCGGCTGACGGCCGGAACGCTGCTGCTGGGCGGATTGTTCCTCATCTGGTCGGATATTTTATCCAGAACGCTGATTCATAATGTGGAACTGCCCATCGGGATCGTGACGTCGGTGATCGGCTCGCCGCTGTTTATCTACATGATCGTGAAAAAAGGCTACAATTTCGGAGGGTGAGACATGGAGTTGACCGCAAAGGAAATGCAAGTCCGGATCGGCAAAAAAGATATCGTCAAGAACGTTTCGATCCAGGTCAAAACCCGGCAGTTCGTTGGCCTGATCGGTCCCAACGGATGCGGGAAATCCACACTGTTGAAAAGCATATACAAGAGCCTGGTTCCGCAGAAAGGGACCGTTTATTTAGACGACCTGGATGTGCTGAAAACGAACGAAAAGAAAGTTTCGCAGCGGCTTGGCGTCGTGGGCCAGTTCAATGAGATGAATTTTGATTTAACGGTCCAGCAGATGGTCATGCTGGGCAGGACGCCGCACAAGAAGCGGCTGGAATCCGACAAAGCGGAAGATATGGCGATTGTGGAAGAAGCTTTGGCGAGAACGAATTTGCTGGATTATAAAGAGCGCAGCTATTTGTCGCTGTCCGGCGGGGAAAAGCAGAGGGTCATTTTGGCGCGAACGATCGCACAGCAGCCTAAGTTCATGATTTTGGATGAACCGACGAATCATCTCGACATTCGGTACCAGCTCGAAATTTTGACTTGTGTCAAAGGGTTGGATATCGGGGTACTGGCCGCGCTTCACGATTTGGAAATGGCCGCTCATTACTGCGATTATCTCTATGCCATGAAGCATGGCGAGGTATATGCGCATGGCACGCCTGAAGAGGTGCTGACGCCGGAGAACATTGAAGCGCTGTACCAGATCAAGTGTAAGACATTTATCAATCCGGTTACGAACGGGTTGGGATTTGCTTATGGTCTATAAAAGGGGAGGAAGACAAGTGAAAAAACATCTGCTGCTGACTGCCGGGATTGCGGCAATGCTGGTGCTCAGCGCCTGCGGAAATGCGGCGAAAACCAGTGAACCGGACGCCCAGGCTGCCAGCCACTATCCGGTCACGATCGAAAATTTCACGAAGGCGGAAGGCGGAACGCACTGGGAGAAAAAAGAGCAGGTATTCGATAAGGCGCCAGAACGCATCATGGCCAATACCCGCCCGTCAGCGGAACTGCTGCTTCACCTTGGACTTGGCGACAAAATTGCCGGGGTCGGCGCGAATTTCGGGGCACCGGATCCAGCGGTCGAATCGGAATATAACAAACTGAATATCCTTAGTGACGAGTACGTCGGCAAAGAGGTTACGCTGGGCACCAATCCTGACCTGGTTTACGGACGGGGCGGCTTATTCGATAACGCCGATTGGGGAGTCGGCACGGTGGACACCTTGAACGGCATGGGAATCAAAACCTATGTTCTGGAATCGTCCGTGACCGGGGGAACCTATGATTCGATTTACAAAGATATTGAACATCTAGGTGAAATTTTTAACGTACAAGATAAGGCCGAGTCGTTCATCCAGGAGCTGAAAGGGAAGCAGGAAGGCATCGCTTCCAAACTAGCGGGTATCCAAGCGGAGAAAACATTCGCCTATCTCCATATGAGCGATCCGAAGGAAGTGAGCGTATACGCAGCCCAACAAGAAACATTTTTTAATGATGCGTTCAAAATGGTTAAACTGGACAACGTCTTTAAAAATGAAACGGGCGAGGTCAGCGTCGAAATGCTGATTCAGGCAGACCCCGATGTACTCATCATCCCGGACTGGAGCACGACGGGCGGCACGTCCCAGGATAAGCTCAAAGAGGCGCTTTATGCAAATCCCAAATTGTCCAGCATGAAGGCGATCAAAAACAAGCAAATCTATGCGGTGGACTACAACTATATGTTTGGCTATGGCTACAATACGATCGACGGGATGGAAAAGCTGGCCAAAGAAATGTATCCTGACTTGTTTAAATAGTTTCATATCATATAGAAGCGCGTCATGGCAACACTTTGTAATCGACAGAATCGCCGCTCCTCCATCAGATTTCCTTCCTTCTGATTTGTGTAAATAAGAAGTAACAGCCTGGGCCATACTATGCCAATAGGAAATGAATGGGAGGTGGGAGCGATGAGCGAGACCAGTATTACGATTCATTTTGTCGGCGGAGAAGCACTCAATATTATATCCGATGACGTCAGCGGTGTAATTTCCAGGCTGAAGAGCGAGGAATGGGTAGAATTGAATGAGCATCGGGTGCAAACTTCGAACATTTCCTTTTTTACGGTGTATGAGTCCGGCTTTGGAAAAAACAGCGAAAAACAGCTTCCGTCTAAAAGCTGAATGGGTCATTAGCATACCGAACGACAGCCTGGAACGATCCGGGCTGTTTTTTTGTCGTGAAGACTTTCATATCTATACCCAGCAGGCTGATGGGCTTCTCGTCCATTCCGTTATCCTCGACTAAGGTCTAGTGATCACACTGGCCTTTTGATAGGTGTGCTCCATACGATTTTCCTTATAATTAATATTATACATAACCAAACAGGAAGAAACTGGGGGTACAAATGAAAAACATAATCACAGGGACGACCGCTGTACTTGCCGTCATGCTGCTCGCAGGCTGCGGAACCGTGGAGGATGCTGCTCAAAAGCTCAAGCAGGGGGCGCACGAGACGGCGATGACTGCCGGAACAACGGTCATGGATAAAGTGAGCGGTATCGAAGAAAGCATCAAAAGCAAGGGTGACAGCATTCAGCTTACGGCCGAGCGGGAAGTTGGGGCGGATTCATCGGTACAAATTCACCATAAAGCAGGGAATATCACTCTCGTACGGGGAGCAGGAAATAAGATCACCGTGGAGACCACCATCTGGTTTTTAAATGATCAAACTCACCGCAATATTGCCGAGCAAGCGGAAACCTCCATTGTGGATAACAACGACACGATGGAAATCGTGACACATGCAAAGAGGGATCCAAAACGAGATTTATGGGATTGGGCAGAGTCCCGTTTCGGGAAATCCGAGCTATTAATCGAATATGTCGTCAACGTGCCGGATCGGATCACCGGTTATGAAATTGTGAACGATGTCGGCGGCATAACGATGAAAAACCTGAACGGATCGTATCAGGTTGAAAATAGTGTTGGTAGTATAACCGTTGAAGGAGCGCATGTTGCAGGGAAATCCAGAATCCAATCGGATGCCGGAAGCGTCCGTGTGGACATCCAGGAAATGGAGAAGGACAGCACACTTCAGGTAGGCACCGATGTAGGCGGAGTCCAAGCGGCACTTGCAACTTCCTTGTCTTGCACCTTGAAGGTTCAGAGCGAACTCGGAACAATTTCCGGTGTATCGAGCGGTTCTACCGACTTCAACGGCGGGGGCCCGGTCATTACGCTTTCCTCTTCGGTCGGAGCGATTTCGGTTGAAGAAGCCATTTGAAATCAGTGATTTGAAACCATGGATGATTAGATGATTTGTGATTATCTTTAGCACCATAAAGAGGCTGTCCCTGGGTCCATAGACCTGGGGACCGCCTCTTTGTTTGTTCGACATAAACTTTGAAAATATTGCCTAATCCCCAAAATATTTATATTCCTTACGCCAGATTTACTATAAGATATAGGAAGTACAGTCGTAATTTGGGGGTTCGACCACATGGAAAACAATTACCTCGCCGAGGTTCGACGACGTTGCATCGCTTATGGAATGCAGCCAACAGATGTTCCCTCTCCCTTAACAACCGTGTCCGAAGAACATCTACAGAGACAGAAGCGGCTATATGCCGACATTCTGGAGGTTACCAAGGGATTTGGAGAGAACACGATTCAATTACTAAACGGGCAAATGGTTTCATTCCTCGTCACGGATGACAAAGGTTTGGTAATTGATTCCTTCGGTGATCGGATTATTAGAGAACATCTTTCACAGCTGAATATTAAAGAAGGGAGCTTGCTGATTGAGAGAGAGGTGGGGATATGTGCGACGCTGATCACACTGGAGAACAAAATTCCGTTTCAAACGGTAGGGACGGATCATTATCATCTTGTTCTGCACGAATCGGCCTGCCACAGCGTCCCTTTTTCGGTTCCAGGAAATCATGGGGTGCGCGAAGGAACGATCTCCTTGATGACAAGCATCGTTGATTTCAGCAATTACCAGCTCGCCATGCTTGTGAATATGGTGGAATCTATGGGAAGGGAGCTGAAGCTCAGGAAAACAAACCAGCGGCAGCTGGATCTGCACCATCTCATGGTCGACAATTTGGATACCGGAATTCTTTTGGCTGACCGCTCCGGAATTATAGTCGATTTCAACCACGTCGCCCTAAACATCATCCCCGATTATATTTCCGTCGGACAGTCCTCCTATCAAATTACGGAGCTCGGACCGCATTTTTTGCAAACAATCGCTAACGGCCAGCGGCAGCGGGGAATCGAGGTTCATTTTCACGCCGGCGGGACACGCACGGTTTGCCTTGCCGACATCATTCCGATATTTGAAAATGGGATCATCCAAGGCGCCTATGCACAGCTGCGGGATATTACCGAACGTTATTTGCTGGAGCAGCAGATCATCGTCAGCGAAAAGCTGTCGGCCATCGGCAAGCTGGCCGCCGGTTTAGCCCATGAAATCCGTAACCCATTAACCTCCATCATGGGCTTTGTGCAAATTATCCGCGAGCGGCCGCTGGACCCGGACACGACCCGTTATTTGGGTTTTGTAAACGAGGAGCTGGTGCGCGTCAAAAATCTCGTATCGGATTTTGTCACGATGTCCAAGCCTTCTTTTCCAATCGTCAAGCCGATCGAAATCAATCTGTTCCTTGACAGTGTGCTTGATTTTATGGAAGGGCAGGCAGTGCTGCATGATATCCGGTTTATCCGGGATTACCATACCGGTGACCAGGACATCCTGTATGCCGATGCTTCGCAAATTAAGCAGGTACTGATCAATATTTTACAAAATGCCGTTGAAGCGTCCCAGCCTAAAGAAGCCGTAACCTTAAATTCTACCATACAAAACAAACATCTAACCATCACTATTACTGACAATGGCATCGGTATTAGTCCTGAAAACCTCACAAAAATACAGAATCCCTTTTTTACGACCAAAGAGAACGGAACGGGCCTGGGTCTATCCGTATCCTACCGCATTATTAACAACCACAACGGAGAGATCACCGTCGATTCCAGATTGGGTGCAGGAACGGAATTCAATATCCGATTACCTTTGTCAGGCATTTTAAAGGAGTGTCCTGTGTGAAAAATGTCGTAGAGCTCTTAGTTGAAACGCTGGTCAGTCTGGATATTCAGCATGCTTTCGGTATTCCGGGCAAATCCGTTGCCCCTATGATTCTGGAATTTGGCAACCAGGGGATCGAATTTATTCTGGGGAGACATGAAAGCGGGGCGGGTTTTGCAGCCGGAGGTTATGCTTTTGCGGGGAAAAAGCTGGGGGTGGTCGTCGGAACTTCAGGACCGGGAGGGACCAATCTGGTCACTGCCGCAGCCCATGCGAAAATGAACTGCCTTCCCGTCCTATTCATCACGGGACATCAGTCGGCGGCGGAAACCGGAATACCGCAATGCCAGGATTCCTCGTTATTCGGCATCGATTTAGCGGAAATTATGAAACCCGTTACGCTGTTCAGCACCATGGTTTCCCGCGCCGATACCTTCCCGGCGATCCTTAATCATGCGCTGCGCGAAGCCATGACCGGGCGCAAAGGTCCGGTGCATCTGTGCATCCCGTTTGATGTGATGATTTCGCCGGTAACCGAGACGAATATCCATATTCCGTCAAGCCGTCTAGACTATGCCGCAACCAATCTGACGGATGTGGTAAATCAGGTGAGAGCCGCCCGAAACCCGGTCATTCTGGCAGGAAAAGGGGTCGTCCTCTCCGGAGCTCAGGAGCCACTCGCCAGGTTCGCCGAGCAGTTTCAGGTTCCCGTCGTCACAACTCCCGGTGGCAAGGGGAGCATCCATTCGATGCATCCACAATATTACGGTCCTTTTGGTCTGGGCGGGCACCAAAAAGCCAAGCACCTGCTGGAGTCGGGTGTCGACCTTATGCTGGTGATGGGATCGCGGTTGAGCGATACCGCACTGGCGGGCTTGGACCGTTCTTATTTCCCGCAAAGAATCATTCAGTTCGATATCTCCTATGAATTTATGGGCGGGATTATACAGGCTGAGCATATGCATGTGTTTGGCGATATAACAACGAATCTCGAGGAGCTGCTGCGCCTGTATCCTAATGACAATGTGAGTGATGACATGCGGTTCGGTGAGCGGTATCATGATCCGCTGCCCGAGCTTCAGTCCCTTTCGGTCGCGGAAGTCTGCCAGGCGGTAGGGGATATCATCCCTGAGCAAACCACGGTTTTTGCTGATGATGGCGCACATGGGTACCATGCGGTCCGTTGGCTGGATGTAAAGCCGGGCGTCACATTTTTCTTCGATTCCTATTTTGCTTCCATGGCCAATGCGATCGGGATGGCGATTGGTACAAAATTTGCCGACCGGGACCAGAACGTCATCTGCTTGACGGGAGACGGCTGCTTATTTATGCTGGGCTCCGAAATCTCGACCTGCGTCGCCGAGCAGCTTCCGGTTATTTTTATCGTCATCAATAACGGACAGCTGGATATGGCATTAAAAGGGATGCGCGAGTTTACCGGAAGAACCGACGGCACGGTCTTTAAGCAGCCTTTGGATGCCGCAGCGTATGCGGCTTCAATGGGAGCGGACAGCGCACGGTGCACCACGCTCAGCGAATTTACGGCTGTTTTTAAACAGGCACTGCAGCTCAATAAGCCTTTTGTGATTGACGTGATCGTGGACAAAGAGGAGATCCCTTCCACCTTGGCCCGGCAAATGAAGCTCGATTAAGAAATTTTTGCATACCGAATTGACCGGATCACGAGAGAGAAGCGCCATATCGGCGCTTTTTTATTTTTGCAAATCTTCGTTTTTCTGATAGATTGAGAGAATTGTTTTGCGGCATTAGGAATTGGGTTCATCCCAAATATGGGCAAATCATGTGAGTATTTAGCCCTAATTCTTTGAAAAACGGTTTTCATAGCCAGTTATTTCTATTAGCATAATGCTAACAACTCTTAATGGAGGTATGAACAAAATGTATTCATTTCAGTCATTGATCTCAAGGAACAAGCATATTAAATTATTCTGCTTCGTTGCTCTTTCCATCCTGCTCTTTGGGATGTCGAGTCTGACCGCCTTTGCGGCATCGCCGGGAAAAACCGTCAACGCTTCGGCGAAACTGGCATACAACCTTAAAGGACTTCATCATAAACTGGCGGTTCAGAAAGCTTATATTGCTTCAAAGTACGTATATGTTACCCAGCGGTCCAAAGGGACTGTCTATCTATCTAGACTGGTTATCAACGGCAATACCGCTACATACAAGGATGAAATGAAGATCACCAATGCCGGTCACGGGCAAACGCTTGATATGTATACCTACAAAGGGATCAACTATTTTTACTTCAGCTCAAAAGCCGATCCTTCAACAAGCAATTATTGGTCGCTCCAGGTTGCGAGACTTCAATATTCGGCCGGCAAGACCTTGGATTATACGGATCTTCACCGGTTCACGTATATGAATTACGCCAACAAAAAGGGCACAAGACTAGGCGACACGTACCGTGTTGACGGCGGCGGAAACAGCACATATACCTTTTTCCGGGTTCAAACGAAGCAAGGAAAGGTCACCTGGTCCGTTTATGATACGGTTAAACTGAACAAGCTGCTGGACAGCAACGAGCAGGTCCGTCTGGATAGTGCGGCGGCGAAGGCAGCGTGTATATCCAGCTTTACCCAGTCGGGCAGTGCCATCGTGAGACCGAACGGTTCCTTCCAAGGCGCCGACCTGCTTGGCAAAACGGAAATTTATACGTCTGGCGGCGCTGAAGGAAACACCCCGCAGATTGCTATGATATCTAACACAGGAGCTTATAAGAGCCTGGTGAAAATCACCAACGTGGGAAAACATGAAATCGAGGGTGTACAAAACAAAAACGGGAACGTTTATTTTAATATCGTAACCAATCCCGACAGTAAGCAGAATACCCAGAAAATTTATTACGTTCCAGACAGCATTTTTTAATCGCGATCGTGTTAGCTGGTTCGATGAAAAGACAGAAAACAACCTGAGCATGGTTCAGGTTGTTTTTCTATTGGCAGCGATGATGAGATTTTTCCAGGCGTCCGTTACCATGATAAAATAGTACGGAGCTATTCAACTGCCAGTTATTTAACGAATCGTCATTGCAAAGGAAAGGTGAAGAAAATTGTCAGCCAAGACGAATGCCTGCCGAATACTCGACACGCTTCAAATCAAGTATTCGCTGCACGAATATGAATGGGACGAAAATCAGCTGGATGCGGCAACGGTTGCCGCGAAAGTAGGGCTGGAGCCCGGCCAGCTGTTCAAGACGCTCATTTTAAAAGGGGATAAGACAGGGGTCCTCGCTGCTTGTATTCCAGGCGACCGGGAACTGAATCTGAAAAGTCTGGCCGCTGCAAGCGGCAATAAAAAAGTGGAGATGGTGCCCGTGAAAGACATTCAATCCTTAACAGGGTATATCCGGGGCGGCGTGTCTCCACTGGGCATGAAAAAGAAGTATCCGCTGTATATGAATACATCCGTGAGCTCCATGGAAGTTGTCAGCATTAGCGGAGGAAGACGGGGTTTGCAAATTTTTCTAAGTGGGCAGGACTTAGCGGCAGCTGCGGAGGGAGTGCTGGCCGATCTTGTGTACAGTTAGCCCGCGATGATGGAACGGGTTCAAACACATCAACCTGCAGGTCCAGTCAGATTTTGCCTATTGAACTCAAAAGCTGCATAAATGCGATAAAAAAGCCGCCAATCAACACTAAAACAATGACCAAGATCAGTACAAATCTTTTTCCATCCATCGTTAAACACCTCAGGATGATTATACCAAAAGATAGCCCTAATCCATAACAAATATGGAAAGCAAGGCCTTGAAATCAGAGCAATGTTTGGGGAAAATTGTGATTCGGGCGAAAAAAGAAAATGGTGGAATTCATTTTTTGGATTAAAGACAATCTTATCTATCCATAATTAAGCCTATGTATACGGAACACTTTGATCTAAGTATAGAAGAAAGGAAGGATTTATTATGAACGTACTGATTATCGGAGCCAATGGCCAAATTGGCCGGCATCTTGTAAGAAAGCTGCAGCAATCTAATAAACACAACCCCATCGCAATGGTGCGAAGCGACGAGCAGAAAGCGGCATTTGAAGAGCAGGGCGTGCAAGCGGTGCTTGCTGACCTGGAAGGAAGTATCGATGAGATTGCCCGCGCTGCCGAGGGGGCTGATGCAGTTGTATTTACTGCAGGCTCGGGCGGCCATACAGGAGCCGATAAGACGATGATGATTGATTTGGATGGTGCAATCAAGTCGGTGGAGGCTGCCAAACAAGCCGGAGTGCGCCGCTTCATCATGGTGAGCGCGATCGGGGTCCATCACCGTGAGCTTTGGATGGAGAGTGCGCCTTACTACAGCGCCGCGAAGCATTATGCGGATATTTGGCTTGAGCAGAGCGGCCTGGATTATACGATTGTTCGCCCAGGAGGGCTGATTAATGAACCCGGAACGGGGAAGGTCAGTGCGGCGGTTGACCTGGATCGGGGGAAAATTCCCCGTGAAGATGTAGCTGAGGCTTTACTAACATCATTGGAAAATTCTCATACGATCGGTAAAGCTTTTGATATGATTAGTGGTGAAACCCCAATCCTGGAAGCGTTAAACGCGTTATAAACATACCGTAGAGACCTGAGGTGTATTTCTAGATAAACCAGATTACGGTAAGTACATTGTGATAAGATCGAAGCCGCTGAATAAGCGGCTTTTTGCCGCGATGTCCTACCCTGCCGCTCCGTTTCATCAGCGATCATTGGTTGCAAAGGTTGAATGGATCAAGGAGGATAACCGATCGCTATCACGAAATAAGAAAGATTCCGAATTGTTTCCCGCCAAATTAAAACTAGTACCAATAAGCCGAGTATTTTGAAAAGGAGCGGAGGATCATATGCATCGTCATCCATCGTTTGATTTGCTGCTTCACGACGACGAAGAACTGGCAGAATATCTAGGCAGCCCGGTCTCACAACGGATCACCATCCATGAATGGCCGTTATCGTGTGTTCAGCGCATGGTTACGGAGCAGGGAGGCCGTTACATTTATAAAGTGCAGGCACCACCAACGCTGGAAGCCCAATTTTATGCTCGTGCCCAATCTCCGCTCCTGGTGCCGGTACGCGTGATCGAAGCGAAGGACAATATGACGGCTATGCTAATGGAAGAAATCGAGGCGCCGCGGCTGAAGGACGTTCCTTTAAAAGATTCGGAGGCAGCCAGCATCGCCAATGATCTGATAGACATGATCTCACAGATCCATGGTGATTTGCCTGTCATGTTCGACATCAGTACGGAAGAAGGATGGGCCGCATATATCGAGGCTGCTCTTCATGATATTTCCGAATGTATTCATGAAGGAAGCTTCAAGGAAGTGGACATCGGCAAGGTCAACAAACTGCGCGAGTGGAGTCAAGCCCCGGCATTGCTTACCGGACTCCGTTCACCTTCAGGATATGTTCATGCAGACCTCAAAGCGGAAAATGTGCTGGTGACAAACGACGGGTACCGGGTCCTCGACTGGCAGCGCCCGATTCGGGGGCCGGTATCGCTGGATGCTGCAGCTTTATTACATTCGCTGGGTATTGATCCTGTTCGTTACGTCCCGATCGGCATTATGCAAATCTATCATTTCCTGCATCTCGCATGGTATGCCCAAACGGCCAGGAAATGGGTTCCTCAGGGGAAGCCGTGGTTCGACCGCCTTATTGCCGAAATTGCTCGCGACCTCGAGCTGAAGCAGATCTAACTTAACAGCGACTAACCCCAATAACAAAAACTACCGACCCTCGGTGCGAACTTACTTCTATCCTGCTGATGAAGCTCGTCTCGACCGAAATGATCCTGATACGTTAACTAAAAGACACCTCTTACATGACCATGAGGCATTTTAGAGGTGCCTTATTATGTTCATAACTACATTTTCAGCTCAGACGACGATCTTTGACCTTATTAAAAGAACAGCGTTCGCTCATTTTACAGCTGTATTATTGAAAAAGTCGATGGGCGCCGTGCCTTCGGCTTTCCATACCGTGCCGCGCTGCTCGTACTGGAATAAGTTTTCTACAGCGTTAGCGATCTGCGGCCCCAACTCGCGTTCGACCAAGTATAAAGCAACGTCCAATCCCGAAGTCACGCCTCCGCCGCTGACCAAGCGTGGTCCATCCTCAACGACTCTGGCCTCTACCGGGATTGCGCCCGCCGCACCTAACGCAGCCATGCCAATCGGATTGGTCACGGCATGCCGGTCTTTCAGCAGTCCATCCATGGCAAGCAATAAGGAACCTCCGCATACCGTTGCTACCGTCACTTCTTTATCGTTCATTGCCTGTTTGATCATGCTGGTTAAGGACGTTTGCTTCGCCTTCCAAAGAAGGTTCGGAATGGTATCAGGAGTATTTCCCGCCGGCTTGCCAGCAGCACCAGGCACCACAATAATTCCCGGTTGATGGGGGTCCAGCTTGGATTTCGCTTCCAGAGAGGGTCCACCCAGCCCGCTCGGAACAGAACGTTTGCCTTCTGCAGACACCAGTTCGACCGTCACTTTGTCACCGGAATACATACCCGCAGCGGTAAATACTTCATAGGGCGCCAAGGCGTCGAGCAAATCGAATCCATCGAACAGCACGACTTGAACATGAAGGTTATCCTTCCTGTTTTGATTGTCTGGTGCAGCATTCGCACTTGCGGCGGGGACAGCCAGACTGAGTGCCAATGCCAATGACAAAAATAATGCAAACATCTTTCTCAATTCTGAATCTTCCTTTCTCTTCGCACCAAGCCCAGGCAATATAGCTCATGCGTTTTTTATTAGCAGTAGAATCATATCAAGCGAATATCACAAACGGCGTTCTATAAAAGTCACAAAAGGATAAACAACTCCTCACAATACATCGAACCATGAAAATATGAAAATCTTGACTCCAAAACGAGAACAATCCTTAACCCATCGTACTAAAGCAAACTCTATAATAAACTTGTCATGAACAATCTTAAGCCTTGGACGGTTAAAGCACAGGAGATTTATTTTACAGAATGTTTTTTGCGCGGATGAAGGAGGCGTTAAACATGAGAATAAGACGCAGGCATTTCAGAGCAGCAGTCCTTGTGTCCATTTTGGCAGCCGTTCTTACGGGGTGTGCTAAAGGGGCGGAACCAGCAGCGGCCGCGCTGTCTTCGGCTGATATCCCCATTCAGCCGCAGCAGGGAAAGGAGCTCATTTGGAACGGGAATATCCCGTATGATCTCCCGGTCATCGATTTCGTCGACTCCAAAACGGGATTTGCGGTCAAAGAGCGCACTGACGCTCAACTAAGGCTGCTGTCCACCCAGGACGGCGGAACGCATTGGCAGGAACAGGTTTTGCCTGGGAAGTATATACGCAGCCTGGATTTTATCAATGCCAAAACCGGGTATGCTTTGGTCGAAGACAACTGTTCCAGCAGCGCAGGACAGCTGCAGTGCAAACAGATCAGCCTGCTGAAAACCGGAGACGGCGGCAGCAGCTGGATGACAAAATGGAAGTCCGAATCCCATGAGGACCACAGCCAGGGCAATCCCATTCTGCGGAAATTGTCGTTCGTAAATGAGGAAAGCGGCGCGATGCTCGTAAACGGCCGCCTGCTTCTCACGCAGGATGGGGGAAATCATTTTCAAACGGCTGTGTTCGGAATCAAGGACTTCAAACCGATCAGCACCAGCTTTCCGAAAGCCGGCACCGGCTATGTGGTCGGTACGGTCGGCAAGGATGATACCAAGCTTGCTGTTGTAAAGACTAGTAATGGTGGGCGGACATGGTCCAAACAGCTGGATCTCTCTGCGAAGGATTCGCCTTTGTCTGCCTTTCAAATCCAGTTTGCGAGTGAAAATACCGGTTGGCTCCTGACAAATGAGAAGGGGATGCTGAGCGGGGACGTCTACCGTACCGTTGACGGAGGTAAGCATTGGACTAAAATGAGCACACAGCGGACGGGACGTCCTTATGTAAACGGTATTCAGCTGATCGACGGGAAATCCGGCGTAATTTCGCTGCACCCAGGCGCGGGACCGGTCGAAGGAGGCATTTGGCTGACGAAGGACGGCGGCCGCAGCTTTACCAGCGTGAGCAAGGCGGTGGCAGTAAATCAGGTACAGATGGTGTCCGCTAAGGTAATATGGGCCGCCGTCGATGGGATGAGCGGCTCCGATTTTCTCATTCACTCGACTGACGGGGGAATAAGCTGGCAGGAGTCTTATCCGCTATCCGAGCCGTATGGCAGTCCGACGGAGGACATGGCTTTTATCGATCGTCAACTCGGATTTGGCATCGGGACCCAGCTGGACAGCGGTAAGGTCCTGAAAACGATCGACGGTGGGGCGAGCTGGAAGATCATCGCTTCCCTGGATTCTTATATCCGGCTCGAGAAAATTAGCTTTGTCAGTGAGAAAGAAGGCTTCATGATCGCTTTCCGGGATAAAGACCCCCAGCATGTTTTATTGAAAACCCAGGACGGCGGGCTCACCTGGTATGAAGTTTCCAGCGAATCGCTGAACAAGCTGGGGATATCCGACGTTTCAGCCTTCCGTTTTTTTGACACAAATCATGGTGTCTTGTTCGCCACAGGAGAAGGGAAGGCTATTTATCGCACTTCGGATGGCGGCAAGACCTGGGGCAAAACGCTGGTGAGCAAAGAAAATAGTGAGATGCAAGTCGCCTTGACCTCCTATACCAGTGGATGGCTGCTGAAGCAGACGGACACCAAGGGAAGTCTTGAGCTCGTTCGCTTCGGTGCGGACCATTCGGCGCAAACCGTATTGACGCTGGACAAGGACTGGTATCCGGACGCTGTCTATTTTAGCGATGAAACGCACGGGTATATGCTTTTTGAAGATTTCGAAGCCAAAGACGGTGTGATTACACGGCTCCTGACGACTGCTGACGGGGGCCGAACCTGGGCGGATCATCCTTTTCCCGCGGATGCCGAGATGGTAGACGTCCGATCGATTGGCTTTTCCGATCCGCAGCATGGCTGGATTCAGTTCCTGCAGGGAACTGCCGTGACGGCTGATGGCGGGCTGAGCTGGTCCGTTCAGCAGTGATCATCGACAAGGCTAGCCGGAAATCGGAGAAGCTGACAACATGTGCCCATTTGCTGCCGCCAAACAGCGGCTTTTTTTTATCCATCGCTTGAACTAAAATCTAATTAAATTGAAGTAAGAAGAAAGGGGGACTGGTGCATGAAAGCATTGCCGACCATTCCACTAGACAGGCTGCTGTTACGTCCTTTTTGCCTAGACGATGCCAAGGCTGTTCAGGAATTAGCCGGGGATCCCTACATCGCCGATATGACGTTATATATTCCTCATCCCTATGAAGATGGCATAGCGGAGAATTGGATTGCATCCCACCAAGATCAGTTTGAGCAGGGACGATCCCTCGAGCTGGCTATCGTACATAAGGAAGGACAATATGTGATCGGTGCAATCTGCATTGCATTCCATCAGCCATTTGACCACGGCGAACTTGCTTATTGGATCGGGAAGCCCTATAGCAATCTTGGTTATTGTACCGAAGCCGCAAAGGGAATCGTTCGTTACGCCTTTGAAGAAATAAGGTTAAACCGCGTATTTGCGCGTCATTTTGGCAGGAATCCCGCTTCGGGCAAATTGATGGCTAAGGTGGGGATGAAATATGAAGGCACGTTACGACAGCATGCTAAAAAGCAGGGGAAATACGAGGATCTTGTGTATTATGGACTGTTAAAAGAAGAGTATCTTTCGATGAAATGACCGGCAGCGGGTCACATGCAGCATGACCGGCTGCCGGAAAGTACTATTTAAAGAACGAATTGCACGCGAAAGTTGAATTCGCAAACGGCTACCTGCTGACTGCACGCCATGCATCCAGCTGTCTCTGCACTTCTTTACGCACGTCTTCAATACCTGCCTGCTTCAGTTCATGATTAAACTTGGGGAGGATCGCGCCAACATCGACGGAGCCCGTCATCAGGCTGGGGTAGTATTTCTGCCAGACCATCTCAATGTTATCGGTTTGAGCCGTCATTTTGCTAAGATCCGGCGTAAATCCGAGCACGGCCGACTTGACGACTCCAGCGTTATATTGACGGAACTGCTCCCATTTATCGAGGGGCTCCGGGTAGTCGCCGCCCATCGTATTCAGGATAAACCAATTCCCTTGAGTATACTGTACTCCAGCATAACGGGACGAGGCATCGGCTCCATCCTTATCATTTGAGGAGATGGGGACAACCTGCCCTTTGGCATCAAGCGTGTAGTGCACGCCCTCAATACCGTAATTAAATAAGTTCCGTATTTCCGGATCCGTGTTCAGCAGATTCAAAAACTTGATGCTCTCGGCGGGATGCTTGGTGTTGGCATTGACCGCCATAATCCCTCCCCGGACCGATTCCGTTGTGACAACGCTCGGCGTGACGGGATTCGCCACAACCTTGTAGCCGCGGTCCTTGCTCCAGGTCGTCTCGGAAAGGGGACCGCCGCCGGAGGATTTCCAGAATACTTTGGCTCCCCGCTTCAAGCCTCCAGGCTCCCGCAGCGCGGCGTCCTTGTTAATGAAGCCTTCCTTGTAATAACGTCGCAGCGTATCCAGAATCTGCCGCGCTTCCTTGGTTTCGAATATATTGACAATCTCGGCGCTCGGATCCAGCGATTTGATCATTAAGGGAATTTTGTTGTTCATGATGTACTCATAACCGTCGAGTGCGAAGAAATTGTGCGAATCCCGATCGAGTTCCATCGGCACGTAATCCGGTTCTTTTTGTTGAATCATCCTAAGAAGAGGTTCAAGCGATTCCAGGGTATCGTACTTGGAGATGTCGATTTGGTATTTATCCACGATGGAAGCAGGGTACATCCACTGATCGCGCACAGCCAGCTCCTTATTGGTAGGAATGCCATATATGCCGCCGTCATTCATGCGAACTCCCTGCCAAAAGATCGGGTCAACCTCGTCGTACATCTCCTTGCCCAGTCCCTGAAGGTAGTCATCCAGCCTCAGCCAGGCACCGCGCATTGCCGTGGGGGCGTAATCGGGAACAAAGGCGATGTCGAATGGACTGCCGGCGGATATGAGCGTGTGCAGCCGATCTTCATATTCCTGCCAACCGACCTTGATGTACGTGACGGTGACGCCGATTTTGGATGCCATGATTTCGTTGATCTTATCGTTGACGAGCTGCAAATCCTTATCAGGTTCTCCAATCGTATAATAAATCAGATTGACCGGTGCGCCGTCATCGGAGTCGCTATTTTGGCCGGACTGACGAAAGCAGCCTGTTGACGATAAGAGCAGCAGAATCAGAGAGAGGGTCATTAAGACCGGCTTGCGTCTATAATTCATGACCACCAGCAGCCTCCTTTCTGAAAAGTACGCAGCTTAAGCTTTTCCGCGGAGCTCGGAAGGAGACTTTCCGAAAAAGCTATGAAAGTGCGTATAGAAATAATTGAGATTGTTGTAGCCGACGGAAAACGCGATATAAGATATTTTCTCTTCGGTTGAACGGATTCGGTCCTCTGCGAGCAGCATCCGGTATGCCATGAGGTACTCTGAAAACTTCATTCCGGTCTCTTTAAGAAACAGCTGTCCCAGGTAAGTACTGTTCATTTGGAAGCGCTCCGCTACGGATTTTAACGTTATGTTCTGGGCGTATTCCATCTTGATCATCAGCAAAATGCGGTTGACCAGCTTGGAGAGGTGCTCATATTGAACCCCTAATACGGGATCCCTGTTCAGGTCCTCGCTGTTCTTATCGCCTATCGAACCGTTAAGATCCTCGACAATGATTTTCTCAATGACTTGCTGCAGCTTGGTGCGTTCCACCGGTTTGAGCAGATAGTCTTTGACACCGCAGCGAATGGCTTCCTGAGCATATTTGAATTCACTATAGCCGCTCATAATAATGTATTTCGTCGGGATCTTAAATTCGTTAAGCCTGCTGATGGTCTCATACCCGAGCGTCTTGCCAATGCAGACATCAAAGATGGCTACGTCCGGCTGCAGGTCAACCACTTTGGTCATGGCTTCCTCAGTCGTTTCACAGGTTTCAATGCGGCCAAACCCGTATTGGTTCCAGTCCAGTATCCGTTTCATGCCTTCCAAAATTTGAGGCTCGTCATCCACAATCATCAACTTGTACATGTTCAATCACCTCTTTTGATATCCGTACCGCAATCTTGACCCCGGCTTCCTCGTTATTCGCGATTTCAATCGTACAGCCGTCCCCATAGAAGAAATGCAGCCGCGTATATACGTTTCGAAGCCCGATACTTCCGGAGGAAGCGTCATCCGGGTTAAACAGCGTGCGCCGAACGGTATTTAAACGCTCCGCCGGGATTCCCTGCCCGTTATCCACAAATTCAAGCACATAACCGTCATCGGCTTCCCAGCCATTAACGACGTACAAATTAAACTCATGACCGGCATCGAAGCCGTGAATGAAGAAATTTTCCGCGAGCGGCTGCATCCCAAAATTTCACGGTCGGGATCGAGAGGAGGGCCGGTTCGACATTGACCTGATAATAAAAACGTCCCGGATACTTAAACTCCATAATCTCCAAGTATTTCTGCAGCAGTTCCAGCTCGCTGGCAATCGAAATGATATTTTCCTTCTTCACGATTTCGCGGTAGAGCGTCCCTAAAGTCGCAATCGCATCGGCGGTATCTGTGTCCCGGTTGACCAGCGCAGTAGAGCGGATCACCTCCAGCGTATTGTACAGGAAGTGCGGATTAATCTGGTTCTGAAGCGCTTTCATTTCGGTTTCCTGCTGCTTTATTTTCAGCAAATATTCATTGCGGATGTACTTATCCAGCTGCTGTATCATATCATCCAACTCACGGGCGATCATACCGTATTCGTTTCTCCGGTACCGGGCCGGGCGGCTCGTCGTAAAATTGGCCGTTTTGACACGTCCGATCGACTGGATGATGCGGTGCAGGAAGAGGGCATCATCCCGTAAATTGTAGACAATGAGCAGCAGTACGCTGACCATCGCGGCCAGCACGATCAGGAAGAGGGTGATCAGCATCCCGGCATGCTGACGAATCAGCGTGGACAAATCGATGATGCTGACGAATTTGAAATTAAACTTGGTGGAGGCGAAGGTGACATAAAATATCGGCTTCAGCATTCCCCTTGAAATAATGCCGTGTGTACGTCCATTTGCCGCGGCCAGGCGGGACATTTGCTCCAAATCTTCGCCGTGTCCGCCGATCAGGTAGATATCGCCGGCAGCACTGACGGCAGCAGCTTCGCCAACCCGGAAATTTTGGACCGATCTGAAAACCTGCTCACTGCTGACCAAAAAGCGCAGCTCTCCGAATTCCTGAGAGCCCAGCGTAGGATTCGACAGTTTCTTGCGGTATACGAAGCCTTTCGTAATCGTGTCATGAAAAGCCTCGTCCTTATTCGGAAGTCCGAATGTGTAACTGGCGATACCGTTATCGTTAAAACGTACTACATTGCCGTATTCGCCGGTGTGCAGGCTGATCTGCGTGATCTCGCCCTGCGCCCAGCTGTATAAGTAGGTCTTAAGATCTTCGGGAAAGGAAACCAGCGGCTGCGAGTAGATGCTGTGATCCAGCCTGCTGGTCAAGTATCCTTCAGCACTGCTGCTCGCAAAGCTTCTGGCATCGTCGAGCAATCCCGGATTGGAGTAAATCCGCTGCATGTAAGCCTCGATACGGTCGGCATCATACTGCAGTTCATTCTCCACGCGCGAGAATGCGTTCGTCGCCTCGATCCGGGCATTGCCGACCCATTGGTTGAGCAGCATGGCACAGGTCAGCGTGCCCAGCGTCAGTCCGATGCTCACGACGAAGATGACATAGGCGATAAACTTGTGGCGGTAAATTTTGATTTGCAAAAAAGAGCCCATAAGACACCTCGATTGACAGCAACTCGTCGAAAGCATGAATGCTAATCCCAATGTACCACGATTAGTGCAAAGGTACCACGATTCGTACGAAACTTCATAGATGGGAAGGAAAAAGCATCCCTTAAGAGAGTCTCATTAAGGGATGCGCATCAATTTCTTTTACTTGAAGTAGTTATCGATTTGCTCTTGAGCCGCTTTCATAATCGTGTCCATGCCGGCCGACTTCAGTTCAGCGGTAATCTTCAGCACCATTTTCTCCGGATCGGATGCGCCGGTAATGAGTTCATACTTGTATTTGTCCCATACGGCTTGGCAGTTTGCCACTTCGGTCTGCAGATTGCTGATGTCCAGTGCGAAGCCAAGGATCGTGGAAGAGGAGGCCGCTTCGTTCAACTTTTTAACTTGTTCCCATTGATCTTCCGGAGCTCCTTTCGTCACCGCCAGATTAAAGAACGTGCCTTGGGTGTAAGCAGCCAGCGGCCAAGTATCGGTTGTACGCTCGATGACCTTTTCGCCGTCGACGTTTTTGTAGTCTACGCCCAGCTCGCCAAAGGCCAGCATGTTGCGCAGCTTCGGATCGGTGTTAACCAGTTCAAGGTACTTCAATGCTTCCTTCTGATATTTTGAATTAGCCGAAATCGCGTTCAAAGAACCTTGAATTGTACTCGTAGTGTAGATCGGTCCGTAATGCTGTACCATATCGTATTTCTGGACGTTATCATTGATTTGCCAGCTGATTTCGGCGCCAGGGAAGGCTTGTGCCGCAAAGAACGGTCTGCCTTTGTCAGCTTCGGTTTTGGTCGGAGCATCCGGATTGATGATGCCGTCTTGATACCATTGATGCAGAAGCTTCAGGTTAGCCATAACGTCAGGCTGCTCCAGAACGGAAACGACCTTGCGCGATGCATCGTCCGCTTTCACGCCAATCGGAGGGAAGCCCAACGTTAAATCGTCATAATCGTTAAAGAATCCGTTCAGACCTTCACCTTGGGTCATCGGCAGCGGGTAGAAGCTTTTACCTTCCCCGGCCTTCATATCGTGAAGCGGCTTATCCAGATCCTGCAGCGTCTTAATGTTGTTGATGTCGATATTGTACTTCTGCACATACTTGTCATCGAATACCCAATACTGCGTCAACGCGGAATCTTTATAAGTCGGTACGGAATAATATTTTCCGCCGATTTTGGTGCCGTCCCATACGTTTTGCGGAATCAGTTTGTACAGGTCAGGCGTTTCGCTTTGTACCAGATCGGTAATATCGGCAAAAGCTCCCATCGCAACCTGCTTGCTGTACTTTCCGCTGTTCGTGAACATGATGTCGAAAGGCTCGCCGGTATTGACGATGGTGTTCATCTTCGTGTCCCATTCGCCCCAGCTGGCTACCTTGATGTCCACTTTCACGCCGATCTTTTCGGCTGTGTAGGCATTCATGGCGTCAACCGCCTTGCTGAAGTTGCTCGGCACCTGGCCGCCGATCGTCCACCAGACTAGCGTCGGAACATCCTTGGTCGTTGTCGAAGTTTCCTTCGACGGCTCCGTGGTTGTCTCCGATCCATCGGCTGTAGAAGCAGGCTTCGAACCGCCGCAGGCCGCCAGAGCTGTGGCCAACAGGGTCAGCAAACAGAGCGTCGAGATGAACCTGAAAGATCTTTTCATTCCAAATCCCCCTTATAGATGTTGAATCACCGTGATTAGCAGTGATTTATCATAAACCAAGATGACTTGGCTTATTTCGTCATTATCCTTTAACAGCACCGACCGTAAGCCCAGAGATAAAATACTTCTGGAAGAACGGGTAGGCGCAGGCTACAGGCAAAACGATGAGGATCGCAACAGCCATCCGCGCGGATTCCTTCGGCATCGTCGCAACAAGTACGGCGTAGCTGACGCCCATGCTTGCGGCATTCTTTGCCAGGGCATCGACATTGCTCATCAGGCTGTTGAGCAGGGCCTGCAGCGAGTACAGGTTCTGGTTGTCGATATACAGCATCGATTGAAACCAGTCGTTCCAGTAGGCGAAGCAGAGAAACAATCCAATCGTCGCGATCACAGGCAGCGAGATCGGGAGGACGATAGAGAAGAAGATCCGCAGCTGGCTCGCACCATCGATTTCCGCCGATTCGATGAGTCCGTCGGGAATCGTGCTTTTGAAAAACGTTTTGCAGATGATCACGTTAAAGGATGAGACGGCCAGCGGCAGAATCAGGGCCCAGATGCTGTCTTTCAGACCCAATAAATTCGTATTGATAAAGTAGCTGGACACCAAACCGCCGTTGAACACCATCGGAATGAATACGATCCAGGTCAGAAACCCCTTCAGCTTGTAGTTGGGGCGGGAAATAACGTAACCCATGGATGCGGTCAGCAGGACGCCGAGCACGGTCCCAATCACAGTGACAAGAACCGACACACCAAGCGCCCTCAAAATCGTCGTCCCCTGTTTGGCGATATAGGCGTATGCATCACCCGATAGTACGGTCGGCAGTAAATGATATCCCGTCTCACGGATCGAGTCTTCGCTGGAAAATGAGATGGACAGAACCACAACGACAGGAATGACACAGATCAGCGCCAAGACGATAAATATCAGATGGAAAATGACGTCGACGACTCTGTGGGTACGATTAAATTTCTCCAGGCCCGTATCGTAAGCCGTTCGTGTTGACATCGTCCCTACCTCCTTACATCATTGCGCTTTCCGGATCGATTTTGCGGACGATCCAGTTAGCGATCAGAATAGTCGCACAGCCCAGGACGGACTGCACGAATGCAGCAGCGGAGGCCATCCCGACAGTAGCGGTTTTCAGCTGCTTGTATACCATGACATCGATGGTCGTAGACACGTTGAACAAGGAATTGGAGTCCCGCGTGACCTGGTAGAACAAGCCGAAATCGGTGTAGAAAATGCGCCCGACCGCCAAGATGAACATCATGACGATGACCAGCTTCAGCATCGGCAGCGTAATGAATCTCGTCTGCTGCCAGATCGAGGCGCCGTCGATAACCGCGGCTTCGTAATAGGTGCTGTCAATGCTCGTGATGGTGGCCAAGTAGATAATCATTCCGTAGCCCAGGCCTTTCCAGACGTTTAAGAGAATCAGGAAGAACGGCCAGTATTTCGGTTCCATGTACCAGTTCACCGGATCGCTGCCCATACTGACGAGCATTTGGTTGACGATCCCCTTATCGAAGCTTAGGAAAGCCCAGCCTACGGCGGATACGACCACCCATGATAAAAAATAGGGAAGGAACATCATCGTTTGATAGATTTTGCTGGCCTTCCGGCTGTGCAGCAGTCCTACCATAATGGCGAATAGAACAGGGAGGACGATGCCTAGAACGATAAAGATCAGGTTGTATCCAATCGTGTTGCGGATAATGATCCAAGCATCGTTCGATTTGAACAGGAACTCGAAGTTTTTGAAGCCGATCCACGGGCTGTTGAACACATTGCTCAGGAATCCGCCGCTAATTCTAAAATTTTTAAAGGCGATAATGATCCCGAACATAGGCAGAAAGCAGAAGAGGATATACCATATGGTCGTCGGCAAGGCGAGCAGGGTCAATTCCGTATCCTGCTTGTGCCAACGTGGACGTAAGCGCTTACGTTTGTGGCTTTGCTCGGCTTTTGAACTCATGTTAGTCACTCCTTCCAGTGGTTTCTCTATTGCAGCTTGCGCTTCGTAAATTCATTGTATAAAAGGAAGATTCCATGCTTCCAGATAACAAACTTGATACTATAGTCAAAAAACGTTAGGTGACTATGAAATTTTTGTCGAGATATACGCATAAAGGCACCCGGTTTCTACGACCGGATACCTTTTTTAAAATGGTGAATTAAGAATCTTATTTGAATGATAATCAATTGGTTCATCTTTAAAAGCGTTAGCGGAACATCTCTAATTGTCCATCAGACTAGACACGAGCCAGGGCTTGATGACCGGAAGCACGGTCTCCGGGTGCATGGCTTTGGTATGGTCCATCCCGTCTCCGGTTAAGATGCGAACGTCCCAGCCCATTTCTTCCAAAGCTTGTTGGTTTCTCTGCAATATCCCGGCAATGTCCACAGTGACGCCGCCGAAGTTTTCCCCATACACGATCGTATCTTTCTCGCCGGCAAAAGCCAGCTTCGGAACGGCCGGGTTCAGACGGGCCGCCCGATCGTCAAAATCCATCAAATGCTGGTACAACGTCATAAACTGTTTGGTTTGATTCGTGGCGATCTTGACCTGAACCTGGTCCCAATCCACCTTTTCCGGGCTGCTCGAATCCTGCCAATCTTTCATTACAGGGGTATTTTGATTGCGTACAGCTTGTTCATAAGTGCTGCGGGTCACCACCATCATTTCTTTATAGGGCCCGTCCAATGGCGGAAATCCGCCCATGATCAAGCACTCCAGTCGCTCTGTACGGATAGCCAGCTGGAGACCGACCAGCGCCAGCCAGGAGTAACCATAATAGCTAAAACTGCTGACATTCATTTCGTCGGCAATGAACAGCAGATCTTCTACGATTTGGTCTGGTGTTAGATGGTCGGGATTGGGGTGCTTCATGCGATGGCCTTCATAGTCAAAGTACAAGACTTGGAACATATCAGCCAGTCCCTCGACAAAATGCTGTCCGGATTCGGGGTCGACTCCCCACAGCTTCAGACTCTCAGCTTCTTGGCCGTACACGGATTTCTTGGCGACTGGCAGCATGATTGTTTTGCCTCCGGATCGTCCCGCCAAACCAACTTTGATTTCGGATGAATCCTTGAGCTTGATGACTTTTTCCATTTATTTCACTCCCCAATGGTTTATACAGTCATCATATAACATTCATGCAATCTTTCGGTTTCGCGAATTAACTATCTTGATATACTTGAACTTATTGCAAAAGTATATTGTTGTAGCACTTGAAGGTTCAACTTTAAACTCGAGTGCCGTCCATGGAACTGATTGATCGACACGAAATACCAGTTCAATAAACGTAAGCTAGATCTCAGATCCTTCTCCAAGATTCGGTAAATTGCTGGATTCTATGCAGCCCTTCAGCTATTTCCCTCTCTGTCAGATTCCCGTATCCGAGTACCACCTTGCCGGGGGAGCGGCCTTTTAATACCGCATAGTCTTCAAAAGAAGAGAGGCGGACGCCGAGCCCTTCAATGTTGTGCCAGTCCATCGGCCCGTAAGCATCCTGCTTAAAATGGAGCTGAACATGCATTCCAGCTTCGTCACCCAGCAGTTCAACGCGGTCGCCGAATAAGCGGCGGCATTGTTCCGCGATATATACGCGTTTTCGTTTGTATATCGCTCTCATTTTGTGAATATGCCTGTCAAAATGCCCGTCCAAGATAAAACGCGCAAGTGCCGATTGCATGATACCGGAAGTTGTCAGGTTTAGTTCCGTTTTGGTGCGAATGACCGGCTCGATCAGTTCCGGGGGGACAACGAGGAATCCGATCCGCAGGGCGGGCGACAGCGTTTTGCTAAACGTGCCTGCATAGATGACCTTGCTCGGGGCAAGAAGCTGCAGCGGAGGGACCGGCCCGCCTTTATGCCGGAACTCGCTGTCATAGTCGTCCTCTATGATATAATGTCCAGCTTTTTCAGCCAGCGCGATAGCCATCTGCCTCCGTTGAATCGATAGAATGCTCCCTGTCGGGTATTGGTGGGAAGGCGTCAGCACAATCAGACCGGCAGGGAAGTTATGCTCAATCCGGTGGATCTGCATTCCTTGATGATCAACCTCGACCGGATGGATGATATAGTTTAATCTTTGGAAAATATCTCCGACAAACCCGATCGTCGGCTCTTCAGTGTAAACCGTATGATAACGGTCCGAAAGGGTAGACGCAAGCAGCAGAATTCCTTCGGAGGTCCCCGACGTAATAACAATTTGGTCCATGCTGCACGCCATGCCTTTGACCCGGTACAAATAACCGGCAATGACCTCACGCAGTGCAGGCAGCCCTTGAATATTGCCATACGAAAATATGTCTTCCGCCGCCGAATCGGTAATCTCCCGTACGTATTTGCTCCAGAGCCTGCGGGGAAAATGAGACAAATCAGGCAAACCTCCGTCAAAGTCGATGAGTTTCGGTTTCTTAGGAACGGACTCAGATCGATCGGTTGATGCTGAAGAAGGCGTAGGGTCGATTTTCATAGCTTTGCGGGTTTCGATGCCCTCAGCGACAAACGTTCCGGAGCCGGCTCTGGACGTCAAATACCCTTCGGCGGTCAATTGCTCATACACTTCGATCACGATGTTGCGCGCTACCCCGAGGTCTAAGGCGGCCCGGCGCGTCGGCGGCAGCTGGAGACCGGGTGCGAGTGCACCACTCTCAATTTCCTGACGCAGGTAACTGCATAGCTGCTTGGTGACCGAACTTGCCCCTGCAGCAGCTCTAAATCCGAACATAACAACGTCTCCTTTACATTGGTTCTTCTTATAAACAATTTTTCGGCTCCTATAATGACCAATTGTCTTCATTATACGAAAGCCGAAGAACACGCACAAAGGTATGAAGGAATGTTTAAACGTGCAATGGATGCCTAGTTGGGCAGATTGCCGAGCTTGTGGCTTTGAAAAAGGAGTAATTGCCAGATTGATTAACGTAAGATATATTATGTAAACCTAAATTAATTTGATAAAAATTTATCATGCTGAAGCCGCTTTGCCTGGCGGCTTTTTTGCGCTATTAAAGAAATGATAATCCATGTACTTATCAAAAAAACAAATTCCGACATGTTTCGCGCAGTTTTGCAAAAGAGTGATTGAAACCGTTTTAAAAATGTAATATACTCTTATCATGATAATAATTTATTATATTGATAAATTTTATAACAACACATAAGGTTTACAAGGAAGGAGACCACCCGTACATGAATGATAACCGGCAGTTCCTTGAGAAGTTTTTTCCAATTGCCTCATTTATTGCGGCTATTATTGGGCCCAAATGCGAGGTCGTAGTCCATGACGTCAGCGATCCGGAACGATCGATTATTTTTATTGAGAACGGTCACATCAGCGGGCGTAAGGTAGGAGACGCCTCCACGGACTTGGTCTTGAAACTGCTGAAAGCGGAAGCATACCGGGAAGAACAGTTTATCGCCAACTATAAGGCTTCGGGAAAGATGGGACAAAGCTTCAGATCGTCCACCTTTTTTATCAAAAATGACGACAACGAGCTCGTCGGGCTGATGTGTCTGAACATTGACATCACCCACATGGAGGCTGCCGCAGAATGGATTCAGCATATTTTGCAAGGCGGCTCGCCGCTTCCTCCAGCTTCGATTGAGGCTCCGCAGGAAGATAAACAGTCCAAGGAATATTTGCAGGGCAACGCGGACGATCTGCTTACTCATATGATCGCATCCGTAATCAGCAAAATAAACATTCCTGTCGACCGGTTATCCTCACAAGAGAAAATCGAGCTCGTGCGTGAGTTAAACGAGCAGGGGGTATTCTTGCTGAAAGGCGGCGTTTCCCAAGTAGCCGCTGCATTAGCGATATCCGAGCCTACTGTCTACCGTTATTTGCAAAAGCTTAAGTAATCAGGAACTGGCATACGCAGGATCAAGGGAAGGTGACATCAATGAAAAATAATTTTGACCACATCATCAGCAGATACGGCACGAACAGCGCCAAATGGGACGGAATGGCCCAATCCCAGAGGGAGGACATGATCGCACTGTCCGTCGCGGACATGGATTTACCGGCGCCGCCGGCCGTGGTGGACCGGATGACGAAAATGGCCAGACACGGCATTTACGGTTACACCGATCCGTTCCCGCCATATTTTGAAGCGGTACAAGGCTGGCTGTCCAAAGCCTATGATTGGCAGGTGCCGCAGGAATGGATCGTATTCTGCCCACGAATCGTACAAGCCGTCTCGGTTCTGATTCAGAACCTGACGGAGAAGGGTGACCACATCCTCATTCATACACCTGCTTATCAACCCGTCGCGAAGGCGGTTGCGATCAATGGCAGGCAGTTGGTTGAAAGTCCGCTGCTGCTTGTGAACGGACGATATGAGATCGATTTTGCAGATATGGAAGCGCAAATGAGGGATGGCGTGAAGATGGTCATGCTAGTCTCCCCGCATAATCCCACCGGCAGGGTCTGGACGATCCATGAGCTGGAGCGGATCAGTGAGCTGTGCATCCAATACGATGCGCTGATCGTATCCGACGACATCCATGCGGATTTCATCCATCAGGGGCACGAGCATACCGTGATCGCCAAGCTGACGGAGCAGGTGGCAGACCGTTCGATCATTTGCACATCCCCGGGAAAAACGTTCAATCTCGCGAGTCTGGAAATCGCCAACATCATCATTCCTAACGAGCAGCTGCGGAAACGCTTTAAAGATGGGCTGCAGCAGGCAGGGATTCATAATCCGACCTTTTTTGCCGTGCCTGCCCTGGAAGTGGCCTATACGGCTTGCGATGAATGGCTGGACGAGCTTCGCGCATATATAACGGACAACATCGCCTATACGATCGATTTTATACAGACGCATATGCCCGAACTTAAAGTCATTCAGCCTGAGGGTACCTATTTATTGTGGGTGGACTGCACAGCCTGCGGGAAGGTTGAAAGCGATTTAGTGGATTGGATTCAAAACAAGAGCAGGGTTAGTGTCAGCTACGGAAGCTCATTCGGGGCGATTGGCGAAGGCTATATCCGCCTGAACGTTGCCACTCCGAGGTCTCTTCTTCGGGATGCGCTGCAGCGTATGGCAGATCATTATCCTTTGCATGAGAAGTAGTTCACAATTCATTTATCCCAGGGGGAATACAACGATGACAGAGCAAACGAAGGGAAAACAAATCAAAGAACCGACGCTGTTTTTAGCCTTACTTCCGATCATAACGATGGTGGTACTGCTGTGCTTGGGATACGTGATGTTCGAGCTGCCGCCTGAACCGCTCATTATTGCTTCAACGGTTGTCGCGGGGATCATTGCAGTTAGGCTGGGGCACAGTTACAACGATATTTTGAATTCCATTGCCCAAAAAATTGCCAAAACGATGCCGGCCATTCTAATCCTGATTGCCGTAGGGTTGATGATCGGGGCATGGATGGTGGGCGGCACGATTCCGATGATGATTTATTACGGGCTTAAAATTATCAACCCGCAGTTTTTGCTCATCACCGCCTTTTTGGTGACTTCGGTCGTATCGGTCTGTACCGGTACGTCCTGGGGTTCTGCAGGAACGATTGGGGTAGCATTTATGGGCGTTGGCGCCGGACTGGATGTGAATCTGGCAGCCGTTGCCGGTGCTGTGGTTGCAGGTGCCTACTTCGGCGACAAGCTGTCGCCGCTATCGGATACGACGAATATCGCCGCGCTGTCCACTGGTGTAAACCTATATGAGCATATCGGTCATTTGCTATACACGACGCTGCCTTCGTTTATTGTAGCCGGAATCGTCTATGTCATCACAGGTTTGAACACACATACTGCAGGTGCAGGTATCCCTGAAAAAGTAGGGACCATTATGGATACGCTGGGCACGATTTACCACTGGAATTTACTGCTCATCGTCCCGATACTCATCGTGTTGTATGGCTCGATCCGGAAAAAGCCTACGCTGCCGGTCATGCTGCTGTCTTCTGCCTTTGCAATGGCGAACGCATTGATATTCCAGGGCTTCACATTGCATGATGTCGTAAGTTCTGTATTGAATGGGTTCGACATCGCGATGGTTCACGTCCAAGGATTCGACCCGGCTGCGGTCATTCCGGATGTACCGAAGCTTTTGAACCGCGGCGGAATGAACTCCATGATGGGAACATTGTTAATCTGTTTCAGCGCAATTACGTTTGCCGGCACCATATCGCTCACCAAATCGCTTGAGCTGATCGTGAACCGAATCCTGAAGCATGTACGCTCGACAGGGTCCATGATCGTCGCAACGATCGTGACCGGATTGACGATGATCGGTGTTACTAGTAACGGCCAAGTGTCCATCCTGATGCCGGGTGAAATGCTGCGCGAAACATACATTCGCCGTGGACTGCATCCGAAAAATCTCGGGCGGACCGTCGAAGACTCCGCTGCGATTACGGAACCCATCTTGCCATGGACGGCAGCAGGCGCCTACATGGCCGGTACGCTGGGCGTCGCAACGCTCTCTTATCTGCCATGGGCTATGCTGTGCTGGACAGGGATCATTTTCGCCATGATCTGGGGCTTCACTGGTTTTGGGATCGCCAAACTGACGCCGGAACAGCAACAAGAAATGCTGCAAGAATATGACGGTCCGAATGCAGAAGAAATGAATTCGAAAACGATGGCCGCGGCAAAGGCAGCCCATACGAATTAACCAAAACCTCATTTTCGTTCAGGTACTTGCAAAAATACGGTTGATACACGCCAAGTTTTTGCAATTCCCATAAACATTAACGTGCTTCAAGCACGACAAGGAGAGAGAAACCATGACATCACAAGAGAGACAAACTATTGCAACGACCGAAGCTCCGGGAGCTATCGGACCATACTCCCAGGCAGTTCAAATCGGTAATATGCTGATTACATCCGGACAACTCGGTATGGACACAACAGGCGTTTTCCCAGCATCCGTAGAGGAACAGACACAGCGATCGCTCCTCAATGTAAAAGCGATTCTCGAATCAGCGGGCTTTACCATGAACGATGTGATTAAAACGACGGTATTTTTGCAGGATATGAACGATTTTCAGAAAGTCAATGAGGTATACGCCACATTCTTTACAGAACCTTATCCGGCACGCAGTGCGGTTCAGGTAGCCAAGCTGCCAAAAGGTGGTCTGGTGGAGATCGAAGTGATTGCCGTCAAGGCTTAAATTGAAAATATAGACATAACAGCCTCTTGGTTCTCCAAGGGGTTGTTCTCTTTTCACGGGATTAGATGCAGCACAACAAAAGCTGGCCAAGATCGGCCAGCTTTTTAATAGGTGTATTCATATTGGTTAAATAGATGCGATGGAGCGGCTTACTTTACTCGAATTTCCCTTCAAAAACAAGCTCGTTCAGCGGGCGGCGGTCATTCGGCACTTCGCGCTGCTGGATCGCTTCCGGAAGTACGGATTTATCGCCCAGATAGCCGAGGGCAATCACGGCGTGAAGCTCGATGTGATCCGGTACGTTCAATATTTCACGGGCTTTAATGCGGTCAAAACCGCCGATGGCATGCGTATGCAGACCGAGGATCGTCGCTTGAATCGCCAAGGAAGCCCAGGCTGCGCCGGCATCGAAGGCGTGCGCACCGTTCGGGTCGCCGTTTTCTCTAAGCTTGTCGGAAGCGACCACAATGAGAACTGGCGCACTGGACGCCCATGTTAAATTGAATTCGTTTAAAAATGAATGAAATTTGCTGAGCTGCTCTTCGGTTTTAGCGACGATAAAGCGCCAAGGCTGATCATTATAAGAGGATGGAGCCCAATGTGCGGCTTCAAGGATGGTATAAAGGTCCTGATCACTGACTTTACGGGTGGAAAAGGCCCGTGTAGACCAGCGATTTAGAAATAGCGGGCTAACCGGGTATTCGGACTTGCGCTGTCCTTGCACCTCCGGCAAAATTTCATTGACGATGGATTGAACGTTGCTCATATACGATTTCTCTCCTTTTTAAATAAATATCTGCAATGTTGTCATTGCTGCTTACTTAAACTTACGTACTTACTTATTAAATATAATTAAATATATGATTTAACTTGGATATAGTCAAATCAAAATCTTTAATGGATGATTAGGTATATTTGCAGAATGACCATGGAAGCAAGCAGGGTTTAGAGACGAATAAAGAGAATACTAGATGCATCTCTTAGAGTGAGAACGGTTACGATGAACCGGCAATTTTGCATGAAGAACAGTTTTAGTCTACGAATGTATCGAAAAACCAAAAAGCGACAATTCGAACGAGAAGAAAGGTGGCAGCAAATGAATCAGAACGATCAAACATCCCGATTAGTCGAGTGGCATTCCATACTGGAAGCGGTTTCTAACCGATTTATCCCGGAAAATGAGTGGCCGTCTGCGGCCAGCGGAGGCGCACTGGTCTATATGGAACGTAGGGCAGATGAGGATCCTTCAGCTTGGAACAAGCTGATCGAACCCGGCCTCCGCGCACTCGAGTCAGAAGCGTCGGCCCGGTATGGGCACGCATTTTCAGAACTGACCGAGGATCAACAGGATGGATTGCTGCAGGATGTCCAGCATGACCGCGTCCGCGATTGGCCTGTTTCGTCCGCGATGTTCTTCAACGCATTGTTGGAGCTTGTCGTCGAAGGCTACTATGGAAATCCTGAGTCCGGCGGGAATCGCGAGGGTAAATCATGGGAAATGATCGGTTTTCGGCCGGGTCCGGTATCCGGCCAGCAGGGACCGCCAGTCGAAGCCGATTTGCCTTTACGAACACTCGATCAGCTTCAAGGCCGCTACGATGCCGTCGTGATCGGAGCCGGGGCGGGCGGATCCGTAGCGGCAGCGGTGCTGGCTGAGTCGGGCATGCGCGTTCTTGTCATCGAACGCGGCCGTTGGCTTCGGTATGACCAGGTAGGCCGGGACCATTTGCGCAACCACCGGCTGAGCAAATTCGGCCATAACACTGGACCTGATCTGGAGGGCAGTCCGCGTACGTTTCTTGCTGAGGCTGGGGAAGAGAGAATCACTGCTCCGCATGAAGGAGATTACCACAACAACGCCATGACGGTCGGCGGCGGTACGCGGGTGTACGGCGCTCAGGCGTGGCGGTTCCATCCGGAGGATTTTCGAATGGCAAGCCACTACGGCATACCGGACGGGAGTTCCCTTAGCGACTGGCCGATCTCGTACGAGGATCTGGAACCTTATTATGTGAGGGCTGAATGGGAGGTGGGCGTATCCGGTGACGGGAACGCTCACACCGGCCATGCCAAGCGGAGCCGGCCTTACCCGATGCCGGCTATGCCCTTGACGGCGGAAGCGCGGCGGCTGGCTGAAGCGGCAGCCCGTTTGGGATGGGACGCCGGATCGGTCCCGCTGCTGATCAACTCGGTCGAACGGGACGGCAGGCCGGCATGCGGACAGTGCGGCCAATGCGTTGGCTTTGCTTGTCCAACCAACAGCAAAAACGGGGGACATAACACGATGCTCGTCCGAGCGGCCGCCACAGGTAACTGCGATATCATCTGCGATACGATGGTGGAGCGGATTGAGACGGAAGGCGGGAAGCGGGCCACCGGGGTAAGGCTGGTGCAGGAAGCAGGCGGGAAGATCCGGCGTCAACTGGTGGCAGCCGGTCAAGTCATCGTAGCCGCCGGCGCGATCGAAAGCGCGCGTTTGCTGCTGAACTCGGCTACCGATGCAGAGCCGGACGGCATCGGCAACCGGTCCGGCCAAGTCGGCCGGAATCTGCAGGGTCATGTCTATACGGGCGCGTACGGTCTCATGGACGATCCGATCCAGGACGGCCTTGGCCCTGGTGTCAGCATCGCTACGCTTCGCTTCGCCCATGACAATGGCGGCGGCGTGATCGGGGGCGGACTGCTTGCCAACGAATTCACCCGGCTTCCTCTTATCCATTGGTACAGGGCACTTGCTCCAGACAACCCGAGATGGGGGCTGGCAGGCAAAGAAGCGATGCGTGACAGCTATTTGCGCACCAGTCAGATCCAGGGACCGATTCAAGAGATCCCGACGTCGGAATCGAGAGTACGTCTCTCAAGAACGGTCAAGGACCGTTTTGGTATGCCAGTCGCCCAGCTGTCGGGCCAGGTTCATCCGGAGTCGCTACGGGCGGCGGCAATGCTGGGCGAACAGGCCGAGAAGTGGCTTTGGGCTGCCGGTGCGCGCCAGGTTTGGCGAACGACTCCGGGAACCGGGCTTAGTGGCGGACAGCATCAGGCAGGCACGCTTCGGATGGGGGATGATCCCGCCACTTCGGTCACCGATCCGACGGGACGCGTACACGGTTACGACAACCTGTGGGTGAGCGACGGATCCGTGCATGTAACCAACGGCGGAGTGAATCCAGTACTGACGATTCTAGCTTTGTCATTCCGTACTTCGGAAAACGTCGTGAAGCATGGCTAAACCTAATTATCAGCTGGCTGTAAATGCCAAAATCTCGGCGTATGACCATCATCAATAAGCGCTGGGAAAGTTCAGTTATAACCTTTAATTACCATTTAATTGTGGTAGGATTGTTGCATAAGGAATTGAAATGATTCCTCACGCCCAATACTTTTCTGAAAGGAAGCACATCGGATGAAGCTGGTTATCACAGGAGCCACGGGAAACTTAGGCGGGCTCGTTATAGACCATTTACTGAAAAAGATTCCGGGAAGCCAGATCATTGCAGTCGTTCGAAAACTGGATAAAGCTGCTTCGCTAACGGAGGCAGGGCTGGAAGTCCGCCAAGGCGATTACAACGATCCGGGAACGCTTCGCGCAGCTTTTGAAGGCGGGATCAAACTGCTGTTTGTATCCAGTCCGGATACCGATGATCCGCTGCGGATCGTTCAGCATGCCAATGTAATTAAAGCCGCCAGAGATGCGGGGATCAGGCATATTGCCTACACCAGCTTTGCTTTTGCCGAGGAAAATCCGTTTGCACTCGTTCATATGGCGACCGAATATGCCATCCGCGCGACCCGTATTCCATATACCTTTTTGCGAAATGGCGGATATGCGGAGTTTTTCATCAATGACCACCTTCAAGAAAATGTAGAACGCGGGGCGATCGTCACCAACACGGGTACAGGGAGAGTGAATGCGGTCAGCCGCAGCGATCTGGCACTTGCTGCCGCGACGGTACTGACCGGGGAAGGACACGAAAACAAGGAATACACGCTGGTTTCCAATCGTCCATGGAGTTTCGATGAGTTGGCGGAAATTCTCTCCGAAGTTTCAGGTAAGCATATCATCCATCAAAAGGTTTCCTTCGACGAAGAGAAGACCATGCTCGTTCAAGCAGGCTTATCGGAATCTTTAGCTCAAACGACGGCCTTTATCTATAACACTATTGCAGAAGGAACTATGGAGAATACGACCGACGATTTACATCAATTGATCGGACATCAGACGACGCTTAAAGAACTTATAACAAAAGCTTTGCAAGCCTAGGCAAAACTGGTAGACAGCCGCTTGAAGTGTTCATGCTCCTGCGGGCTGCTGGTCCTAGGTAACATTCAAGAAGGGCAACGGGTGAGGGTTCACCTGATGCTCTTCTTTTTGCTGCGTTCCAATGTTCCCTTATATGACAACCCTGTAAGTTTGGTGTAAGAAAGAACCCTAGGAGAAGGATGAATCTTGGGATAAACTTGCATGAGATATCCACTCATTTCGCAATGGGGAGCAGAATTTATGGCAAAGAATCGCAAGGTTATCCTGATCATCACCATCCTTTATACAGTCCTCATTTTGTATTTTATGTTTTTTGCTTTTGGCAGACTCGAAGCATCGCACCAGATTACAGAGTACGAATTTATCTTTACGCCCATTGATTTTTATCATGTACCGGATTTGTCAGATTTGTTTCGATTTTCCTTAATGGCTCTGTTTGGTTTTGGCAACTTCGCTGCATTTATTCCTTTCGGCTTTTTGATTCCGATGTTGTTTCCCATGCGCTACGTTCGATTTATTGCATTGTTCTTTTTGTCCATCATGGTGGTCGAAACGGTGCAGATGCTCTCTTATCTGGGCAGCGGCGATATCAACGACGCGATTCAAAATTCAATAGGGGCTTCCATCGGATACGCAGCTTACAAATTTGGATCAAACGCAAAAACGATGAAGAAGCAGCTTGTAATTTCCGGATATTCCGCATTGTTCATTTTCGCTGCCGTATGGGGCTGCTGCGAAGTTATCGAAACGGCGCTGACAAAAAAAGAAGGACCTTTGGTTGCAATCAACGAAGTGAAGGACGCCAGTGGAAATACAGTTCAACACACACCACCATATCGTTTTGAGTTGGGCGGCGAACAGGTGCTGCCTCAGTACAATGTGTTCAGTTTCAAAGAGCAAACTGCAGCAGTTTACACCTCTGAACTAAGTGGAAGAGATATCATCCTCTACTTCAAGTATGGAGCACCGGGTAAGCTGGGAGGAACGCTTGCGATTTCGGTCGATGGGCAGCAGCTCCTGCTGACAGAAGCACCAACCTATCAAGAGGGAGCTGCTGAAACGTACGAAATTCCAATTGAGAAAGCGAATAAACTTACGATCACCATTAAGGGAAATGCGAGATTATGGGATCTCGGTTACAGGGAAATGAAGTATTTCTGGAATTAGTGCTTGCTGATGCGCGAAAGCTTATGATTCATCATATTAATCATTTATGTGATTAATTATTGAGAACAGGGAGTGTCCTTGATGCGGATATTCCTTGTTTTTTTGCGGTGAATGATGGTTTTCTGTGCTTCCGCACACAGCAAAAATGCCTAAACGAATTAAAAATTTTATTGACAATCTTCATTAAATATTGTTTCATTTTATTAAACTAAGTTGAATTTCATTCTATTTAGGAGATCAATGTGATGGAATTGGGGAGTAAGATTCGAAAAATTCGCAAGGACCAAAATCGGACCCTGGACGAAATCGCCCATGCCTGCGGCTTTACCAAAAGCCTGCTGTCCAAAATCGAAAACGGAAAAACGATTCCGCCCATCGGCACGCTGATCAAAATCGCCGAAGCGCTTGGAACCAAAATATCCATTTTGCTTGATGACAGCGACCAAAACGGGACGGTGTATTCCTCGATGACGGGGACCCTGGATAAGATGGTCACGTCAGAGAAAGGATATTCGTTTTCGGCCATCGCGGCCGAGCGGCCCGAGAAGTTGATGCAGCCCTTTTATTTTGTGGCTAAGAAAGGAAAGATGGAGAAGCGAACGGTCTCCCATGTCGGGCAGGAATTCATTTATGTGCTCGAAGGGACTATGATTTATTATGTCGGCCAGGAAGCTTATACACTGCATGCAGGCGACAGCCTGTATTTTGATTCCTACGAAAATCATAAATATACGCCCATCACGGATGAAGTAAAGTACTTGTCGGTTTTCTGTTCGGATTCCAAAGCTTGAATCCGTCAAACCAGCAATGCCCGGTAAGTTGATTTCTGTCCTTGTTGTAACTTGCTCATACAGGATTCTTGTAAACGGTTGGCAGCGCCATAACCTTCAATTTACTTGAAACCCGGATGGGCATTTTTTGTACCATTCAAACGCAGGGGGGATTGGATATGCTGAACGTCTTAGTCGTTGACGACGAACCGAAGCACAGACAAGGGTTGTCGCGGATGCTGAAAAATCTGAGGCCGGAGTATCACATCTTTAATGCCAGGGATGGTGCGGAAGCGCTGGAAAGGATGGAGACCCATCCGATCGATTTGGTATTTACCGATATCCAGATGCCGATCATGGACGGCCTTGAATTCGTGGAGCATTTGACCCGCCGCGGGGGGAGCGAAAGCGTGGTGATTTTGAGCGCCTACTCGGATTTCGCCTATGCACAGCGCGCACTGCAGCTCGGGGCAAGCGATTACCTGCTCAAGCCGGTGGAAGCCCAGAAGGTTACGCCTCTCCTTCAGAAAGCCGAACATAAGGCGGGAGCCCTGCGTGAGGCGACCATCGAATCGGCTTTGTCCGAACTGCTCGAGGGAAGTCCTGCCGAAACAGACATCACTTTGCTGCAGAGGTCCTTTTCAGGCTGGAGACGCGGAATCTCTCTGGGTGCCGTGATACACACAGGCGGTACGGACCGGAAGCGGATGCTGTCCCTGCTTAAACGCATGCTTGCCCACATCATGGAGGAAGCTGGTCTTGCCCATGCCTTTTACTTTACGAATCAATGGTTGGTGGGGGTGATCCTTAGCGCCGATGCCGCGTTTGACGTCACTTGCGCGCTTGAAGCGAAACTGCAGGAACTGATGGATCATTTTCAGAAGGAGCATAACCAGGAACTAACAGTAGGCTTAGGCATGTACTTTACAGAGTGGGGGCAAGGGGCGCAGTTGTCTTATCAGCAGGCGCGCTTTGCACTTCAAAGCTTATTTTACGACGGGCCAAGAAAATTGTATAAATCTGACCAACAGAGCCCTAAAGACCCGTCCACGATCATCCATTTGGATGCAGGCAAACTGGCCAAGGCGATTCTTTCCGGCAAAAAGGATGACATTCATGCGTGTCTGAAGACCGAACTGGATCGTACATTGGCCCAAGGTTATCCCGATCCCTCCAGGTTGAAGTATTCCGTCGCCGCCTCGATTCACCATATCACTTCACTTTTGAGGGAAAAGGGAGTTTCTCATCTCCCCGATGCCGTTCTTGAAGGAGCACTGATGCGCTGCAGCCGCATGGACGAATTACGGAAGACAGCGTTCCAGTGGGTTTTAGAGATGGCGGAACATATAGACCAACGTAGACAGTGTAAAAGTGAGACTGTGGTGGACAGCTGCAAAACCTATATTGAAGCCAACTATGGTGAGGAGGATTTGTCCCTGAGCACGCTGGCCGTGAGGTTTCATTTTAACCCTTCGTATTTTTGTATTCTGTTTAAAAACCACACCCGTATGACCATCCACCAATACATCACCCACATCCGAATGAGGGCGGCGGCCAGCCAGCTGCTGCATACCTCCCAGAAAGTTTACCAAGTGGCCGAGAACGTGGGCTACAGGGACGTGAAATATTTTATCCGGCTGTTTCGGAAGGAGTACGGCACAAGCCCGGATGAATACCGCCATTTATCCGCTACCCGCATATAAGGAAGGGATGTTCATTGAGAAGCCGCCGATTGATGCCGCGATTTCAGGATCTGAGCTATCGAACCAAGCTGATGTTGTCCTATGCCCTCATTGTCACGATTCCCCTAACGATACTTAGCTATAGATATTTTGTGTCGAGCAGCGGGTTTATTTCCGACTTTGCCAGACAGAACCTGTACTCCATTGTGAAGCAAAACAACGAAATTATGGACGCCGAGCTCGCCAGGGTCGAAGACAGCAGCCTCGCTTTGATCGCGGAGCAGGTTCTGTACGAACAATACCTCACCGCCGATCCGAAAGACGAATACCAAATGTTCACGATGGAGAAAAAGGTAAGCCGGGCGCTGAATACATATTTTCCAGACTTGAAGCACATGTACTCCATCCACTTAATCACCAGCTATTCAGACATCGGGCCTACCGGTGCTACGACCTTTATCCCTTATGAAGGGTTTAACCAAACAGCCCTGTATCAGGCTGCCGTACAAGCGGATGGGGGAATGGCCTGGGTCCCGACGTTTTCGTTTGGTGAGATGTTTCATCGGGATGCCGGTTCCCCCGTGCCCTCTGAGAACGTTCAGCTTCTGGCCGGCGTCCGTCTGCTGAAATTGTTTCGGATCAATAACGGTGAGGTGATCGAGCTGCAGGGTGCAGCCGAGCTTCCCGTGCTGGTCATTACCTATCAGCCTGATTATTACCGTTCCCGCTTCGCCAGCGTGCTCCCATCCACCGGGGCTTCTTTTTTTATCATGAGCCGGGACGGTCAGAGGGTAGCTGATTCGCAGGAAAAGGATTCCACGATGGATTCCACGATGGATGAAACCTCATTGAAAAGAATGGCGGAGATGAAGAGCGGCACTCTCACGATCACAAGAAACGGTAAGCCGCTCATCGTATGCTTCGACACTTCCGAGGTGACCGGCTGGATTTCCGGTGTCACGATCTCGCCGGAGGCGCTCGGGAGTGCCTTTTTGCCAGAGGTGAAGTCGTACACGTTCTATTTGACGCTGATCCTTCTGCTGCTCTCGCTTCTCTTGGCATTTTTTCTGGCCAACTCCATCACCAAGCCCATTCAACAGCTGCTTCGAGCGATCAAAAAAACGGGAGAAGGGGAATTCGATACCCGCATCCCGGTCAAATCCTATAACGAGATGGGGCTGCTCATCCACAAGTACAATCAAATGAATGTTAAAATCAACAACCTGATCGAAGAGAACTATAAAGTGAAGCTGAGAGAGAAAGAAACCCAGATTATGTCCCTGAACATTCAGCTGAATCCGCATTTTCTGTATAACACGCTCAACATCATGAACTGGACGGCGCTCGAAAACGAGCAAAACGAATTAAGCGCCATGATCGTCAGCTTGTCTTCGATGCTGCAGTATACTTCTGCAAGCAATCAGGACATCGGCGACCTGGAGGAGGACCTGAATTGGTTGAAGCATTATTTTTCGATTACCGAGCAGCGGTTTGAAGGCAAATTCACGGTAACCTATGACATCTCGCCTGAGCTGTATTCCTACAAGGTCCCAAAGCTGTTCCTGCAGCCCTTTGTTGAGAACGCCATCGTTCATGGCTTCGCCCGCCTGCACAGCGGTGGACAGATTGTGATCCGGGGTCGGCTCATTGGGGATGAGCGGATCTTCATGGTGGAGGATAACGGAATCGGCATCCCGCATCACAAATTGGCTGGTTTGACACGGGAAGAGAGCCGCTCTATCGGCATCCGCAACGTTGATCAGCGAATCAAACTCATCTACGGTCATTCCTACGGCGTGACCGTAACCTCAGAAGAAGGCAGGGGAACGACCGTCATAATTAAATTGCCGGTATGAACAACACATAAAAATTGTCCACCATTCCAAAAATGTTCGAATTTTTTTTGAACCTCCGGTTTTTTACAATGAATTTACAAACATCAATTCTGTGTGATTGGAGGGTAAAAGAATGAGATTTTCCAAATTTCTCGCTGGGATCGCTTTACCCGCTTTACTGGCCGTAACCGTTTCCCTCTCGGGTTGCTCAGGCAGCGGAGGATCAGCCCAAAGTGAAGGTGGCACCAAGGATGGGGGCAACGGGGAAGAAAAGGTCACCCTAAAGTTTGCTTTCTGGGGAGACACGATCGAAAAGAAGACGGTCACGGAAGCGCTCGAAAGCTTTGAGCAAAAAACCGGCATTCAGGTGGAGCCTATGCACATTCCGGCGGACTATTTGACCAAGCTGACGACGATGGTCGCAGGCAATGTCGCACCAGACCTCGGATATTTATCATCCGGAGCGGCACTAAGCTGGGGGAAAGACGGGAAGCTGCTGAACCTGGCTCCGCTGATCGAGGAGGACAAGGAATTCAAGAAGGAAGATTATCTGGATCAAGTATGGTATGAAATCGAACCGGGCAACACGATCGGCATGAGTACAGCTGTAGAAGGATACGGACTCATGTACAACAAGGATATGCTCCTAGAGGCGGGAGTCGAGCTTCCTCCCACGCAGGCAGATAAGGCATGGGACTGGGACACGTTCATTGAGTACGCAAAGAAGCTGACCCTGGACGATCAGGGACGAAATGCGCTCGATCCTAATTTTAATCCGAATAAGATCAAGCAGTTCGGCCTCCAATACGACCCGTACAACATGATGGCAGCGGTGGTATCGAACGGCGGCAATTTCCTGACGGAAGACGGAAAAGGATTCGGCCTGGCGAAGCCGGAGGCGATCGACGCGATTCAAAAGCTGGCGGACTTAATGTATGTGCACCACGTATCGCCGACGCCGCTGCAGACCAAGAGCCTGCCTGACATGGCGCTCCAAACCAAGAAGGTCGCCATGACCGTATCCGGCAACTGGGCGCTCCAGGCTTTTGCAGAACAGGATTTCAATCTTGGCGTCGGTGTCCTGCCTAAATTAATGAAAAGCAATACGCTGCTGGACGGCGCGCCGACGGTCATTTTCAAATCAACCAAGCATCCGAAAGAGGCATGGATGCTGTATAAGTACATGGCGGATCCGGAATCGGTTCTGCCGCTGATCGAAGGCGGCTTGTGGATGCCGCTCAAGAAAGAGTGGTATACGAATCCGGACCTCATCAATAAATGGGCGTCAGGGAACAAGGCTCACCCGGAGGGATACACAGATGCTTACATGAAACAGACGATTGAAAACGGCATCCGGACCCCGGGCTTTGAAGTGAAGAACCTGGATAAAATCAATGCGCTGGTGACCCCTGCCCTTGACTTGGTATGGACCGGCAAGAAGTCAGCGGAGGAAGCACTGAAAGAGATCGAACCTAAAGTACAGCCGCTGATTGAAGGCTATTACGGCAAATAACCCCGTCCGAACGAACCGATCCAGAAAGGAGGGATTCCAATGCTGCACAAACGCCGTATCGCCGTGGCGGGCATTCTCTTCGCCCTGCCCAGTATCTTTGGGATTATGCTGTTTGTCATTCTGCCCATGCTCACCAGCTTGTTGCTCAGCTTTACGGATTACCGGATCGTGAATACGCCCAAATTCATCGGGTTTACGAATTATAAGCGGCTTTTCGACGGAACGGATCCCTATTTTTACAATTCGCTGTGGGTGACTTTTAAATACGTTATTCTCCGCGTTCCGCTCGGACTGATCGTCTCATTTATCGCCGCTTTCCTGCTGAACATGGAATTTATCCGCGGCAAATCGGTTTTCCGCACGATCTTCTATCTGCCGGCGATCGTGCCGGCCGTTGCGTCCTCGATGATCTGGATCTGGCTCTTCAGCCCGGACCTTGGACTGTTCAACAGCTTCCTCGAAGCACTGAATCTGCCCACCTTAAATTGGTTGTACTCTGAAAATACGGTGGTTCCTTCCATTGTGATCATGAGCCTGTGGGGAATGGGGAGCACGATCATTATTTTCCTGGCAGGCCTCCAGGGTGTACCCAGATCCCTGTATGAAGCGGCCATCGTGGATGGAGCAGGTGCGGTCCGGAAGTTCCGCCATATCACCATTCCGATGATGACACCGATCATTTTCTTCAACCTGATCATGGGTTCGATCGGGGCTTTCCAAGTGTTTACGGAAGCCTTGATTATGACGCAGGGAGGACCGAATAACGCCAGCTTGTTCTACAACTACTATATTTACCGTCAGGCTTTTCAGTTCGGCGAAATGGGGCAGGCCTCAGCCATCGCCTGGATCCTCTTTATCATCATCCTGATCGTCACGGCGATCTTTTTCCGCACATCTAAAACTTGGGTGTTTTATGAAAGTGAGGTGTAGCGCCCATGAGGAAAAGCCGCCGGTTCTCACAGATCATCGTATACGCCATTCTCATCCTGGGGAGTGTATTCTGTTTGCTGCCATTGTTCTGGTTAGTACGCAGCTCCATGATGTCGTCCATGCAGATCTTCGAGATGCCGCCCAAATGGATTCCCTCGCCGTTCAAGTTTCAGAACTATGCGGAGGCGCTGACGACCATCGACTTTCTCCGATTCTTTCGGAATACTCTGACCATCACCGCCAGTTGTTTGCTCGGAGCGCTCATCAGCAGTTCGCTCGGGGCATACAGCTACGCGAGGCTTGACTGGCCGGGGAAGAAGTTTTTCTTTGGACTGCTGCTTGCCAGCATGATGCTTCCCGGTGCAGTTACGCTGATACCCACTTTTATCGGGTGGAGGCTTGCCGACCTGATCAACACCTACGTGCCATTAATATTGCCGGTTTGGTTCGGTTCCGCATTCGACATCTTTTTGCTGCGGCAGTTTTATGCCAGCATTCCGAGAGATCTCGATGAAGCGGCTTATGTGGACGGTGCCGGCCCATGGACGATTTTCTGGCGGATCATCATTCCTTTATCCAAACCGCCTCTGATCGTCATCGGCTTATTCTCATTCATGAATTCGTGGAACGATTTCATGGGACCGCTCGTGTACTTGAACGAGGAAAGCAAGTTTACGCTGGCGCTTGGGTTGCAAATGTTCCAGTCGCTTCACAGCGCGCAGTGGCATTTGCTGATGGCAGCCTCCACAGTGGTCATCCTGCCGGTCATTATCGTGTTTTTCATCGGGCAGAGGTATTTTATCGAGGGAATCACGCTGACCGGCATGAAGGGTTAAGGTTGCAAAATTGCAGATTACTGCAGCTGTCATTCAACAGGGTTGAATTTAGTTACATTAGATTGATTATGAAGAAACCATTGCATCCTTTACGGCTGAGAGGATGAATAAGGAGCGTGAACCTACCATGGAAGCACAGCGTCTCAACAAGGTACGGGAAGAGCTTGAGCGTCAGGGGATCGACGGACTACTGATCGTCAGCCCGTATAACCGCAGATATGTGACCGGATTTACGGGTACTGCCGGCTTTGTTGCCATTACGAAAAATCAGGCCTTGCTGATCACCGACTTTCGCTATACCCGTCAAGCGGCGGAACAGGCCAAAGAGTATCAGGTTGAACAGCATACGGGCCAGCCGCTTGAAATGATTCGGGAGAAGCTGAGTGCTGCAGGAGTGCGGAAGCTCGGCTTTGAGCAAAATCATCTCACTTACGAGTCATATCAAACCTATATTGAAACCTTTCAGGGCTTTGAACTGATCCCGACGCAAAATATTGTGGAAAAGCTGCGTGGAATCAAAGATGAGCGGGAGCAGGAGCATATTCGAAAGTCGATCGAAATTACGGACATGGCCTTTGAGCATATCCTGGGCTACATGAAGCCGGGCGTATCCGAAAGGGACATTGCAGCCGAGCTTGAATACTTCATGCGCAAAAATGGCGCCGTTTCGTCCGCATACCCGACGATCGTGGCTTCCGGTGTCCGTTCGGCGCTGCCGCATGGTCTGGCCAGCTCAAAGCCGCTGGGAAGGGACGAGTTTGTGACGCTCGATTTCGGAGCGAGCTACGAGGGATATTGTTCCGATCTGACGCGGACGGTTTTTATTGGTGATCCGACGGAGCGGCATCAAGAGATTTACCGGATTGTGCTTGAAGCCAATCGAAAGACCTTGGAAGGCTTAAAGCCGGGGATGACCGGAAAGGAAGGGGACGCTTTGGCTAGAGACTGCATTGCCGGCTATGGGTATGCGGAGTATTTTGGACACGGGCTCGGTCATGCATTTGGCCTGGAGATCCATGAACTGATGCGCCTTTCCGAAAAGACGGAGGATTTGCTGGAGCCCGGCATGGTTTTGACCGTGGAACCCGGCATCTATTTGCCCGACTTTGGAGGCGTCCGCATTGAGGATGACATTCTCGTGACGGACACCGGGATTGAAGTGCTGACGAAATCAAACAAAGAGCTGATTGTCCTATAAAACGAAAGAAGTGATTGCATCCATGCGTGATGAAACCGCAGAAGTTGTCATCATCGGGGGAGGGATCATCGGCATGTCCATTGCCTACTATACCGCGAAAGCCGGCATGGACGTACTTGTCGTGGAACAGGGGGAAATCGCCGGCGGTACCTCTTCCAAATGCGACGGCAACATCCTCGCCATCGACAAGGATCCGGGCTTCGACAGCCAGATGTCGCTGAAGTCGCAGGAATTGGTCAAGGAGTGGGTACGGGATCTCGATGAGGAGTTCGAATACCGGGCTCCCGGAAGCATTCTGGTCTGTGAGTCGGACGAAGAGATGATCGCTGCCGAATCCTGGGTCGCACGTCAGCGTGAAGCCGGCCTGCCCTTCCGCATGCTTGGTCAGAAGGATCTAAGGGACGAATGGCCTTACATGGCCGAAGACCTGCCAGGCGGATTGGAATGCGCGACGGATTCAACGGTCAATCCGGTGCTGCTAACCTACTCGTTGGCGTCCACAGCCCGGCACTATGGGGCAAGGCTTCGAACCCATACGCTCGTCACCGGCATTCAGCTTGACGAGGGAAGGAAAGTACGCGCCGTTGAAACCTCGGAAGGCAGAATCCGCACGAGCACCGTCATTAATGCAGCCGGGGTATGGGCGAAGCATATCGGACGGATGGTGGGCATCGATATTCCGATCGAGCCCCGCAAGGGACACATTCTTGTCGCATCCCGATGGGCGAACATCGGGAAACGGAAGGTGATGGAGTTCGGATATTTGATGAGTAAATTCGGCGGAACCCGTACCGTGGACCCCAAATTCGACCGATATGGCGTTGCGCTCGTCTTCGAGCCTACCGCTTCGCAAAACTTCCTGATCGGCTCCAGCCGCCAATTTGTCGGGATGGACAGCGGCGTAGATCAGCAGGTCATCAGCTTGATTGCGGAAAGAGCCATTCGTTTTTTTCCCGTGCTGGAACAGATTCCGCTCCTGAGAACCTATGCGGGCCTGAGGCCGTGGACGGCGGATCACCTGCCGATCGTTTCCGCAATCGACGAAGTACCCGGATTCTATGTGGCCGCGGGGCATGAAGGGGACGGGATCAGCCTGGCCGCCGTAACCGGGAAAGTGATCAGCGAATTGCTGAGCGGGTCGGAGACCTGCATTCCGGTGGACCGTCTTCGTTATGACCGCTTCCGTAGCATGCCGCACCCCCAGGAGGTGATTCGATGAGATGGTCCAAGATGGTCACCACGATCGACACGCATACCGGCGGGAATCCGACCCGGACCGTTATGTCCGGGGCTCCGGAGCTCTTCGGAAAAACGATGACCGAAAAGATGGTCTACATGTCCGAGCATCATGACGATTTCCGCCAAGCGCTGATGTTCGAACCCCGCGGGCACGAGGTTATGTCCGGCTGCATCTTGACTCCGCCATGCGATGAGAATGCCGACATTGGGGTGGTGTTTATCGAAACCGGCGGGTATTTGCCGATGTGCGGTCACGATACGATTGGGCTGTGCACGGCGCTGATTGAGGCAGGATATTATCCGGCAACCAAGGACGTCATCCGGCTCGACACGCCGGCCGGCCTTGTCGAAGCCAGGCTCGAGATCGAGAGAGGAAAGGTCCGACAGGTCACCTTTACGAATATTCCGTCTTTCCTCTACAAGCAAGATGTCCGGGTTCAGGTCGGCGATCTCGGTGAGGTCTCCTTGGATCTTGCTTACGGCGGCAATTTTTACGGGCTCGTCGATGCCCGATCACTGCATTTGCCGCTGGTTCCCCAGCGGGCTTCGGAGATCGTCCGTACCGCCGTCCGGATCCGCGACGCGGTGAATGACAGGCTTGAAATCGTCCATCCCGAAATTCCTGTCATTCGCGGACTGACCCATATCGAGTTCTACAGCGATCCGGTATCGCCAGTGGCCCACTGCCGGAATACGGTCGTCGTCCCTCCCGGGGGGATTGACCGCTCCCCCTGCGGAACGGGCACATCCGCCAAAGTAGCCGTGCTGCGTGCCAAGGGCGAACTGGCAATCGGAGAGGAATTCGTCCATGAGAGCATCGTGGGTTCGATGTTTCGCGCCAGTGTTCTGGAGGACACGACCGTCGGCTATTTGCCGGCCGTGATTCCGCAAATTTCCGGCTCGGCTTGGGTGATGGGCTTTCACCAATTCATTCTTCAGGAACGGGATGAACTGAATACGGGGTTCTTCCTGCTCTAAACATCACTATGACGGGAGCCAGCACTATGGAAACGAAAAAATGGTATGCCGCGATCGATGTGCATTCCTGCGGACAGCCGCTTCGGATCATCACGGGCGGCCTGCCGCCATTGGCCGGTTCGACAATGCGCGACAAGGCTTTATTCTTCCAGCGGCATGAGGATGACGCAAGGAAGCTGCTGATGTCGGAGCCGCGCGGCCACTATGCAATGACCGGTGGCATCGTTACAGCGCCGGTGACGCCGGAAGCGCGATTCGGTTTGCTGTTCCTGAACCAGCAAGGTCTTGCATCCGTCAGCGGGCACGGAATCATCGCCGCGGTCACGGCTTGGACCGCGACGGGGCAAATCGTCCCGTCCGATGCGGCGGCGGGTATACTGATCGATTGCCCGTCGGGAACCGTCCAGGTGGTCGCTGATGTGGAGGGAGACGAGGTTCGGTCGGTGTCGTTCAGGAATGTGCCCAGTTATGTGCACTCGGAGCGACTTCCTGTGACGATTCAAGGGAGGGAAATCCGGGTGGACGTCGCTTTTAGCGGTGAATTCTTTGCTGTAGTGGATATAGGCGAGTTCGGAGCGACTTCCTTGGAGCCCCATCAGCTTAGGGAATGGGCAGGTATGATCCGCAGTGAAGCCGAAATGCGGCTTGAACTTCAGCATCCGCAGCTGGATTGGATATCCGGTATTCACGGCGTGTTCTTTTATCAGCGGGATGAACGTGATCGTCTGTCCTTCCGCAGCGCATGCGTCTTTGCCGGGGAGCAGCTTGACCGGTCGCCGGGCGGAGCCGGAGTATGCGCTCATTTGGCGGTCCTTAGCTCCCGTGGATGGCTCGAACCCGGACAGCAGGCCGTGTACAAGGGGATCAGCGGGGCTCAGGTCATTGGAAGCATCGCGGGGGACAGCCTGCTGTCCGGCAATAAAACCGTCATTCCACAGCTAACGGGAACCGCCCATATACTTGGTTTCATGAATTTCGTATTGGATCCGGACGATCCGCTACCGAATGGGTTCGTACTGAATTAGCCTTACAAATATCAATTTGAATCATGAGAGGAGACATCTTGATATGCCAAAATTTGAAGGGGTTTATGTTGCGATCGTCACACCGTTTACAGCCACATTTGAAGTGGACTACAAGCGTCTTGCTGAGCTATGTGACTGGCTTATCACGCAGGGCGTCAACGGCTTGGTTCCGACAGGATCACTAGGGGAATATGCCACGTTGACAAATGAGGAGCGGGCAAAGGTCGTTCATACCGTCATTGAAGCCGCGGCGGGACGCGTACCGGTTGTCGTCGGTTCAGCGGCGCCATCCACGAGGCAAGCCGCCGAGTGGGTCCGGCATGCCAAGGATTCGGGCGCTGCAGGCGTTATGGCCCTGCCGCCGATCCAGTACCGTCCACTGGAGCATGAGGTCATTGCCCATTATGAAGCGCTGAATGAAGTCGGCCTGCCGATGATCGCCTACAATAATCCCCATGATTATAAGGTCGATTTGACGCCGCAGCTGCTCGCCAGGCTTTCGAGACTGGAGCATCTCGTGGCGGTGAAGGAGTTTTCGGGCGATATCCGCAGGGTGCACGACATCCTGGAATATACCGATTTGGATGTGCTGATCGGCGTCGATGACTTATCTATGGAAGGTCCGCTGATGGGGGCCGTGGGCTGGATTTCCGGGGTGCCGAACGCGCTGCCTAAGGAAGGCGTGGAGCTTTTTAATCTGGCTAGACAAGGGAAGGTTCAGGAAGCGACCACGCTATACCGCCGCCTGCTCCCATTGTTCCATTATGATGCGAGTCCCCAGTTAGTGCAGTCGATCAAGTACATGATGGAGCTTGCCGGATTCCCGGTAGGTCCAACAAGACCTCCGCGTCTTCCGCTTCCGGAAGCTGAGTACGAAGCGATTCATAGGGCATTTGAGCATGCCGTTAACCACCAACCTGCCGGTGAAGCGAAGAGCTCTTAAGTAGAGATTGAAAAAGGAGGGTTAGCGTATGGTACACAGCCGAAATTGGATTGGCGGAGAGTGGTTCACCCCCGCGTCGGATGAGCTGGCCGTGAAGAACCCGTCCAACATTCATGAGGAGATCGGGGTGCTTCATCTGTCGGATGCATCGCATATCGCTCAGGCGGAGCAGGCAGCCCGAGCCGCATATCGTTCCTGGTCCCGTTTGACCGGTGCCGCCCGAGGTGAGCATTTGTATCGCATGGCGGCATCGCTCGAGTCCGCCTCCGCGGATGTCGCCCGCCTCGCCAGCATGGAAATGGGGAAGCCGATTACCGAAATGCAAGGCGAAGTCATCCGGGGAGTCAACCTGCTTCGGTATTACGCGGCGGAAGGCGTCCGCTCAAACGGAGTGGTCATCCCCGCAAGCGAGCCAAACGTGCTCCAGCATACGAAGAAGGTTCCTTTGGGCGTGGTAGGTGTCATTACGCCATGGAATTTCCCGGTGGCGATCCCTTTATGGAAAATCGCACCTGCGCTCATTTGCGGCAATACGGTGATTTGGAAGCCGGCGGAGAACGCCTCATTGACCGCCACCCTACTGTGCGAAGTTTTTGCGGTAGCAGGCCTCCCTCCAGGCGCCCTGAACCTGGTGGTCGGCAAAGGGAGCAAGATCGGCGACGCCCTTCTGGAGCAGACTTCCCTTGATGCTGTAAGCTTTACCGGCTCAACGGCGACAGGGACCCGCATCGCCCAAATTTGTGCGAAACGAAACATCAAGTATCAGACCGAAATGGGCGGGAAAAATGCGGCCGTGATCCTGAATGACGCCGACCTGGAGAAGACGGCCCCGATGATTGTGAGCGGCGCGTATCGTTCGGCCGGCCAGAAATGTACGGCAACCAGCCGAATCATCATTGAATCCGGAATTTATGATGCTTTTATTGAAGCGATGAAGAAGGCGATCGACGGAATCAAGCTGGCTCCGTCACTGGATCCGTCGGCTTATCTTGGACCTGTCGCTTCTGCAAGCCAGTATGAAACGGTAATGTCCTATGTGAAGCTTGCGCGGGAGCAGGCTGAAATCGTAGCCGAAGGCCGCTCTGCCAAGGCGAAAGAAGAAGGATATTATATTCCGCCGATCGCAGCAGCAGGCGTGGATCCAGGCCATCCATTGATTCAGGAAGAAATTTTCGGACCGGTTACCGTGATGATGAAGGCAGCCGATTTCGACGAGGCGATCGCATTATGCAATCAATCTCTATACGGACTCAGCGCTTCGTTGTTTACCCGGGATTTGGCTTATGCACATCGATTTCTGGATGAAGCTCAGGCCGGGATGGTCCGCGTCAACCAGGAAACAGCGGGCGTGGAATACCAATCCCCGTTCGGCGGCTTGAAGCTGTCGAGCTCACATTCGCGCGAGCAGGGGCAAGCCGCGCTCGATTTTTATACCGAGCTGAAAACCTGCGCCATCCGGTATTGGTAGGAGGCCGGCCATGAGTACATCAAACCTGATCGTTTGCCGTTGTGAAGAAGTGACCATGGAACAATTGGAGGAAGCCTACCAATCGGGCTGCTGTACAGCCAGGCAGATCAAAATGAAAACGAGAGCGACAATGGGAGCCTGCCAGGGCCGGGTATGCAGACAGATGCTCGACGCGTGGGTTCATATGAAGAACCCGCAGTTACCCCGGGATGCGGAGCAGCTGTCTTACCGTCCTCCGATCCGTCCCGTCACGTTCGGGCAGCTGGCGAAGGGAGAGGTGTAATGGACAGAATCGAAAATCATCCGATCTTAGGGCCGAGGAAAACAAAGCGGGAACCCGTAGATTTTACGTTTAACGGTCAGAAATGGGCAGGGCTGAAAGGCGAGCCGATTGCGGCAGCGCTGCTCGCCGTGGGCATACGGACACTGCGTCGGCATGAGGAATCCGGCAGCCCCCGCGGTCTGTACTGCTCTATCGGCCACTGCATGGAGTGCCGCCTGAACGTGCAGGGCAAAGGTACGGTGAGAGCCTGCCTGACTCCTTTGGAAGCGGGGATGTGCATCTCTGAAGGGGAGCGGCTTCCCAATGAGATTACGGGGAGGAGGCTTCCATGACGCCGGCGATTCCTTTTGATCTGTTGATCGTCGGTGCCGGCCCGGCAGGATTGTCGGCGGCTGTGGAAGCTGCCGACCGCGGTCTCCGCGTTGCCGTGTTGGACGAATTCCCCGAACCGGGAGGCCGCATGTTAGGGCAGTTTCACGAGGAGAAAGGGCATTGGTGGGTCGGAAGACAGGTGGCCGAGCAGCTTCTCGACAAGTGCTCCGCGCTAGGAGTGAAGATCCAATGCGGAGCATCCGTCCACAGCATACTGCGAAGCGGTGCCGTTTGGGTCTTGAAGACCTCCGAAGGATCCATGCAGGCGAGGAACGTTCTGCTCGCCACCGGCAGCGCCGAAATTCCTCATCCCCTGCCGGGGTGGACGCTGCCGGGTGTCATGTCGATCGGCGCCGCACAGGTGATGGCCAATGTCCATTACGTCAAACCGGGACGCCGCGGCTTGATCATAGGCGTGAATGTGCTCGCCATGGCGATCTCCCGCGAGCTGTCGGTGAGCGGCGTTTCGATTGCAGGCATCGTCCTGCCCGGGATTGGGCCGATAACCGGCGAAGAAGCATCGCCAAAAGAGAGCCTGAAGGAACTGATGGGATTGGCCCATTTGGCGCCGTCACCGCTGATGAGGATCGGAGGAAAAGCTGCAAACGCTTTGGGGATGGCGGGTTTCGTATCGAGGTTCATTCCAAGGAGCGGGATCAAGATTTGGGATATCCCCTTACGTTTGCGAACCGTTGCCGTATCCATTAACGGGCGCAGCCAGGTTCAATCGGTCACCCTTGCGGATGTCAACGGAGAAGGCGCCGTTATTCCGGGAAGCCAGCGGGAGGAGCTTGTCGATTTTGTGGCAATAGCCGGAGGGTTATACCCTTTGGCCGAATTGGCGTCGGTAGCCGGCTGCCCGTTTGTGTATGCGGAAGAGCTGGGGGGCCACGTACCGGTTCACGATGAGCAAATGCGGACTCCGGTCGAAGGTCTGTACGTAGCCGGAAATATTACGGGAATCGAGAGCGCGCTGGTAGCCATGGCTCAAGGGCGCCTTGCGGCCGCCACGATTTGCGGTGACGCAGGCCTGCTCGGTCAACATCATGAGCGCGAAGTGCTGGAAGCTATGCAGGATGTCCGACGCGTGCGCGCCTCCGCGCTCATTCAATTCCGGCCGGGCATCCAGGAGGCCAGGGAGCAATTTTACCGGAAATGGGGCAGGTTTCAGAGGGAGAAGCATGGGATAAAGAAGGAGGGATGACATGAATTCCATTCACGACGACGAAATGATCGTCTTAAAAGACATGGAAGCCCTGTATCTGGGTAATCTCGGCACAGTCGAATTCGACATCAACTTGCCCAGGGAAGGAAAGTACGGATCGCAGATCTCCTGGCAGTCGGGAGATAGCCGGTTCATCAAGGATGACGGCAAGGTGACCCGTCCAAAATACGGTCTCGGCACACGGACCGTTCCGCTGATTGCGACGTTCCGCTATGGAGAAAGCGTAAAGGAACAAGTGTATCACGTGACCATTTTGGAAGAAGAAAATAACATCAAAGTTTCCTGGATTTATCCCATAACCCTGAGAGCTGAACTCGGTAAGAAGGTATATTTGCCTTCCGTCATGGTGGTTGAAACCGAGGAGCATGAGGTCATAACCCATGCTGTGGCTTGGGAAAGCGGGGAAGAACGCTTGTTTCAAGAAACCGGACCTGCAGCCGCGCGAGGCTTTCTCAAGGATACGGAAATTCCGGTCACTGCGGAAATTTTGGTTCAAGCCAAAGTTGAGCAGGAAAAGATGGATCCGCTTCCCGCTGTAAAAAGCTTTTCTCCAAGCGCAGTCCGGCTTGGCAGCGAAACAGCCTTTCAGGCTGCCCAAAAACGAAGCCTGGCATTTCTGAAATCCGTCAATGACGATCAGATGCTGTATAATTTCCGGGCTGCTGCCGGATTGGATACGAAGGGTGCTCCGGAAATGCTCGGCTGGGATTCGCCGGATTGTTTGCTCAGAGGACATACGACGGGGCACTACCTGTCCGCCCTGGCACTCGGCTACGCGGCAACAGGGGATGGAGACATCAAGAAAAAGGCGAACTATATGATCGGCTCGTTAGAGGAATGCCAGCAGGCTTTTTCCACAAAACCCGGTTATCATGAGGGATTCTTGAGCGGTTACTCCGAGGAGCAATTTGACCGCTTGGAATCATTTACGAGATATCCGGAAATTTGGGCGCCTTATTATACGCTGCATAAAATCCTCGCCGGATTGCTTGACGTTCATCGTCTTCTTGGCAGCGACACCGCACTCGGGATCGCCGACCGTCTCGGCGACTGGGTATATCACCGATTAGACAGGCTGCCCAACCACGTGCTGAAAACGATGTGGAGCATGTACATCGCCGGCGAGTTCGGCGGCATGAACGATTCGCTTGCGGAGCTGTACCAATTGACGCGTAAACCAAGCCATCTGGCGGCGGCTAAATGGTTTGACAACGACCGGCTATTCGTTCCGATGCAGGAGCGCATCGATGCGCTCGGCGGGCTTCACGCCAATCAGCATATACCGCAGGTCATCGGTGCCCTGAACATTTTCCGGGCTACCGGCGAGAAGAAATATTATGAGATCGCCCATTTCTTTTGGCATGCGGTGACGAATGCCCACATCTATTCGATCGGAGGAACAGGTGAAGGCGAAATGTTTCGGCAGGCGGGCAAGATCGGGGAATACCTCAGCGATAAAACCGCTGAAACCTGCGCTTCCTATAATATGTTAAAGCTGACGAAGGAATTGTTCGGCTATGAACCTGCGGCGGAATATATGGATTATTACGAACGGACGATGTTTAATCATATCCTGGCTTCGGGCGACAGCAAACCAACGGGAGGAAGCACGTACTTCATGCCGCTCGGGCCTGGAGGCAGAAAGTCATTCGATTCGACAAGCAACACCTGCTGCCATGGCACCGGCTTGGAAAATCATTTTAAGTATCCTGAAGCGATCTATTTTTACGATGAGCAGTCGCTGTTCGTCAATCTCTTTGTGTCTTCCGCCTTGAATTGGGCGGAGAAGGGGATAACCATAGCACTTTCTGCGCAAAAGCATGAACCAGGGGAGATTACACTGCGGATACAGGGTGATGGTAGGTTTATTTTGAAAATCCGCCGACCTTACTGGAGCCCGGAAGGCGGCATCGTGGAGATCAACGGCCGCCAGGTCGATTACATGCCGGGGCCAGATGGTTATTGGTCCCTGGATCGGGATTGGAAGGACGGCGATGTGATTCATTTGAGGCTCGACTGCCGGATTCGCCTGGAATCGGCTCCTGACTGGAAAGAATGCGTATCGCTTGCTTACGGGCCTTATATTTTGGCTGCGGTATCGGACTCGAAAGAGTACCTGCGGCTTCCGCTTCAGGAAGAAGATCTGGACAATCAATTCGTCAAGGAAACCGGACCGCAAGGGCTCCAATTCCGCTATATAAAGGACGACGTAACGTTTATTCCGCTGGCAGATGTCCAGAACGAGAGCTATCACGTTTACTTCTTGGCCGAAGGTTCAACCATGGATCGGTGATAGAACAAAATACGGCAAGTCACACAATGGGAATTATATTTTGATTAATCGAATCAGATTAAAACCTTAACACCGCCGGTAATATACCGGCGGCGTTAAATTTTCTATCCTATAGGTCGATGTCTGAATCTAAACGGCGAACCTGGCGTGAGGATAGCGTCCACATCGCTCCGAGTAGCAGCAGAATACCGCTTACGACGAAGATGAACCCAATCCAGGTCCCTTTTTCTGAACCGATGATCCAGGTAAGCCAAGGGGACAGCTTCGCCCCAGGGAGGAGCCTTTCGAGCCATTGATCGGCCAGCGGCCCCGTAATAAGGAATGACATGGGCGCCGTGACGGCACATAGCTGGCCATATGCGGCAAATACTCGTCCTTGAAGGGAAAGGGGCGTTTTACGCTGCAAAATGGAGTAAAACAAAGCCCCTGTCATCGCGAGTGGAAGCATAAGCAGAAATACGGCGGCTCCCAGCATGATGACATGAGTGCTCGTTCCGAGCAGAACAAACATCAAGGAGGTAAGGATTGAGCCGGCGAAGATGAACCTGATTTTATAGCGAAAATGTCCCCACCATACAGCAACAGCCGCACCGGCTAAAGCACCGGCATTCATTGCTCCCAACAGAAAAGTCAAGGCGTCGCTGCTCCCCGTACGCTGCAGAAAAAAAGGGATAGCCAGCTCAAGCGGCCCGTTCAGAATAAAATTCCACCATCCAAAATACAGAAGCAGATAGAGAAGCGGTTTGTTTCTCCACAAAAATCGGAAACCTTGGACGGCATCGTTCCATATGCGAACTTCCTCGAGCGGTCTCTCTTCGTGCTTCATTTCAGGCAGCGGGAGTAAAGCGACCACGCCGGTCCCTATCAGGAAGGTGAGCAGATCCACCGTCAAGATGATGCTAATTCCATACGGTTCGTAAAGTAAACCAGTCAACGAAGGGGCGATCACCCCTGCAAGCGGAAAGAGCAGTTCTTTCATGGCATTCATGCGATCCAGCTCTTCATCCCTCACCATAAGCGGGATCATGGCGGAGGTTGCCGTGCTCTGCAGCGCCACAAACAATCCCTGCACGGCAGCAATAACATAGACCGGCCACAGCGTGGAATGGATGTTCATCAGGCATATCACGAGCAGCAGTGTACAGACCGCCTGGCCTGTATCTCCGGCAATAATGGCCGTTTTGCGCTTCCAACGGTCAGCGGCGATGCCGATCCAGCCGCCCAAGAACAAGAGGGGAAGCTCATTGAAAAGTGCCAGCAGCAGCAAGGGGGTCGATTGTCCCGTTTCATGGTATAATTTGAGCCCGATCGCGATGGAGGTCATGCGGCTCCCCAACATGGAAAAACCCTGCAAACCGAAAAAAACGTAAGGTAAAGCTTTAGAAGGGTACATGGCTATTCTCCTTTTACGGCAGCAAAAAAGCTCCCATGGAACTACAGTCCACGGAAGCTTGCAGCTTCGGTACTGAGGAGCGCGAAAGAGCGCCTGCCTTGGGCCGAAGTGCTGCTTGTTGTTCTGATGTTCTGAAGTGGGAAGCAGGAAAAAGGCGCATCGAATCAAAGCTCTGCTGATTGACAGAACGTCAAAGATGGCGATTTCCGGCTTTCGTATGCGATTAAGCCTGCACTTCAGAACGACCAGTGAGGAGCATATCCTGTCGATTCCCCTTTTTCTTTACCGATTGTAAGTGTACATATTCTATCACGCCGAATTTCTGTAGACAATATGACTTAGGTGTCGATGTAAATAAAATTTCATTTGAACTCGAGGGTATCTGTTTGCCTCATTCATTGCCCGTCCGAAGAACTTTAATGACCGCAGCAAGCTCTTCGTTTTCGTATCCGGCTTGTATCGCCTTTTCGTATAATCCCTTGGCGAAATTGGGGAAATCCGGATTGATCCGTGCCTCGCGCGCCTGCTTCACCCATAACTCTGCCGTTGACATGCAGGTTTTGACCGAGCTTTGGGGCTGATTATAAGTCTCCGACTGAATCACTTCTCCTTCATGCTTGATCATTTGTCCGAAAACTGGGGAGATGTCGGCTATCATAGAACCGAACGTATCGACCCGGTGGCCTTCGGATTCAAGAATGCGCGCGCCGTGAAAGAAGCCGAACATCGAGCCGAACATCGTGGAAAGGGCGGCCAAATCCCATGCAGAGGCGGATCCAACCGATTCGCCCAGATATATCAGGTTTCCGGCTAATACTCTAAGAACCGGCTCACTCCGCCGATATGCGCTTTCCGAGCCTGACAGGAATATTGGTGTATCAGGCATTCCTATCTGAGGAGGTGTTGCCATAATGGCACCGTCCAGATAATCGGCACCCTGTTCATGAGCCCACGCCTCGCTGTTCCTTGCGTCTTGAGGAGTCCCCGTGCTGAGCTCCACCACTAACTTACCGGCCATTCTAGCGGCGACATCCTCTGATCCCAAGATGCTCCGCGATATCTCATAGGTTGCCACGCATACGATAATGATTGGGCTGGCATTCACAGCAAGTGCAGCATCGGGTTCAAAAACCGCTCCATCCTGAACGAGAGCCCTTGCCTTCTCGCTTGTCCGGTTCCAGACCGTCACTTTCTTTCCGCTGCGCAGCAAGGTCCGGGCTAACGCTGAACCCATAGGACCCGCCCCAATAACCGTTATATCACTCATGTTTGTTGATTCCTCCCCGTGTATTCTGTCGTAGTTTCGTGTGTAGTAACGTCCCTCGGCAATATCATTGTAAGGCAGGATCGACTTGGCGTATAATGATTGAAAATCATACTAGCATCATTATTATTGATACCGAAATGAGGGTTAGTCGTAAATGGAGCTATCGGATCTGAAGGTGTTTCTGGCCATCGCAGAAGAACGGAACATTTCCCGGGCTGCCGAACGATTGGGCTACGTACAATCGAATGTAACGGCAAGGATTCGCAAGTTGGAAGAAGAGCTAGGTCTTCCCTTATTTTACAGACATCCTAAAGGAGTAACGTTGACCGATAAAGGAGTGACCTTCAGTGAATACGCGAAGAACATTCTGAATTTGTCGGAAGAAGCGGTGCAAGTCGTTAAAGAAACGGAATTTCCTAGCGGACCGCTTGCGATCGGTGTGGTGGACAGTGTAACTTGTCTGGATTTCATGGATACCCTGGCAGAATTTCAACGTAGGTATCCCGATGTTTCGCTGTCTATTTGGTCCGGGACATCATCGGATCTTCTGACTAAAGTGCTGGACCATCAATTGGATGGAGCGTTCGTGATCGGCGAATTTGACTCTCCGTACCTTGTTTCTGAACTTATCCAGCGAGAAGAGTTAACTTTGGTAACCCCGCCACATATGCGCGGCTTCCCGGATTTGTCACAGACGAGATGGGCCGTATCACCGGCAGGCTGTCCATTCAGGAGGGCATTGGAGGCCTGGCTGCGAAGCGAGGGAGTTTCTTTCGATAACATCATCGAATTCAGCTCGCTGGAGACACTGATCGGGTGCGTACGCTCAGGACTTGCTGCCACGCTGCTGCCGGCTTCCGTCTTAGCAGTGGACTATTCAGCATTCGGATCATTCCCGATTCCGGAACAGTACAGGTATACACAGACCTGCCTTATCCGCCGCAAAGATCGTTATTCCAGCAAAGCGTTCGTTGCATTCTCCAAATTGATACTGGATTCCATGGCTGTGTAATGATGGAGTGGAAAAAATCAGACAGCGTCCTTATAGGAGGTACACACGAAGAGCCGCCAGTCAGGCGGCTTTTTTGCTGCTTGTATGGTGCGTGTCTGGTTTGCATCAGGAAACCGTCGGCAGATGCTGTTCCAGCAGCATCACCAATTGCTTAACCATCTCTTCTGGCGGATACGGCATCGAATTTACGATCCACCATTCCACCAGACCCGTGATTGCAGCCGCCACGAATTGTACCGTGATCTCCCGATTCGCTCCTTGCGGAAGGCCATAAGTTTGGACCTGCTCCTCGACACCCCTAATGATAAAAGCCATCATTTGGCCTCTGAACGCGTGGGTTCCTTTTCTTGTCAACAACGTTTCGTAGATGTGCGCATGCCGTTCCAAATATTCAAACGTTTCAAGCAGCGGGCCATCGGACGCAAACAAGGTTGTGTCTTTTCCAGGCATGCAGGTCTCGTACAATTGCTTTAAGTAGCTGTCGATACACTGATCCAGCAAGTCGTATTTGTCGGCATAATGCAAATAAATGGTCCCCCGGTTCACATTGGCCCGATCCGCAATTTCGTTGATCGTAATATGCTCGATTTTTTTCTCCTCCAATAACTCGACGAAGGCTTTGAGTATCGCTTCCCGCGTTTTTGCAATCCGTCTATCCATCGTTTCTCCTTTTTTTGAACACTCGATATGTGTTTGTTGATTTATCGACAAAAGCAAGAACATTAGCGATTGATGCTGTCTTATCGCATTGATATGCTAAGTCTAATCAACATTTGTTGATAAATCAATATTTGTTAAAATGCTGAAGCGGAGGAGTATTCATGAACATATTGGTGTATGGGGCAGGCGTCTTAGGCAGCTACTTGGCGCACGTACTGGTGCGCGGAGGCCATGATGTGACTGTATTGGCCAGAGGCAAGCGGGCGGAGGAACTGGAGCAGAGCAGCCTCGTTATCCGCCACTATATTCAGCGCAAAACGACGGTCGACCGGATCCGGGTTATTCGTACATTGGACGCTGAGGAAAGCTTCGATCTCATCTTTGTCGTCATGACCTATCCGGATTTTCCATCCGTGCTGCCTATTCTGGCTGCGAATCAGAGCCGTCATATCGTTCTGGTAGGAAATAATGCGGATTCCAGCAAGATGCAGCAAGAACTGCAGCAAATGAGCCGGACCGATAAACAGGTCGCCTTTGGTTTTCAGATTAGCGCGGGCCGGAGGGAAAACGGACGCATCGTCTGCATCCGCGCAGGCGGGCAAATGGTACTGGGCGGGATTGACGGGTCAGTTTCTTTTCGACCATTGCTGGAAAAAGCATTCGCAAGCACAAAATACAAGCTGGTGTTTCACGAGGATATGGACGCTTGGCTAAAGAGCCACATCGTTCCAATTTTGGCGATGAATGCTGCCTTGTTTGCCAAAGGCGGAAGGCTGCAAGAAATAGCCAAGGATAAAGAAACACGTACGCAGATCATTGCGGCGATTGATGAAGGTTTCGATGTGCTTGAAGCCTTGGGATATACGATTACGCCTACCGGTCAAGCGGCATTTTTTCGCAATCATAAACGGACGGCCAGCTTGGCGCTGAAAATTTACCACAGCCTGCCGGTAGCCCGATTGGTGGACGGATCTTTCGAGGAAATCGCCGCCTTTTTCGAAGCGTTCGGTGATTGGAAGCGTAATGCGGGCGTGCCTACTCCCCGGTTTGACGATCTCGAAAAACAGTTTTTTGGAAGTAATAAAGCAGAGAGCCGCTAGGCAACGATTCTGTTAACCAACATCCGGACCCCCATAAATTTACCAAATAGGAGAATGAGCAATCGGTGAGAAACGTGCTCCCGGGATCACTGATATAATGCATTTAATTACAACGCTTTTATGGGAGGTTGTTATTGATATGGGTGAAATCATTCTTACCATGCAGGTCTCGCTGGATGGTATTGTGTCGGACGAGCATCTATGGATGACGCTGAGCGAGGAAATTCTCAAAGATTATCTTGACTATTATCAGACGATCGACACGATCATCGTCGGCCGAAACTCATACGCCTCATTAGCCGAATACTGGCAGCAGGCGGAGAATTCATCCGATGCATTGGAGCAGGCCATTGCCAAAAAGATGAACGACATTCCTAAACTGGTGGTATCGCACTCCGATGTGGAACTAACCTGGAGAAACTCGGAATTATTGCGGGTGAAAGACGAGCACTCCCTTGCTGAAGAACTCCAAGCCCGTAAGAAAGCCGTACAGCGAATTTCAGTGGAAAGCGGCGTGAAGACGTGGCAAACCTTTATCGAGCACGGGCTTTACGACAAATTATGGCTGCTGGTTCATCCGGTCGTTGCCTCACAAGGCGAGCAATTATTCGCTTTGGCTGGAAAGCGGCAATCGCTGCAGTTGACGCAAACCAAAACCTATTCCAACGGAGTCGTTGGATTACAGTACAAAACGGAACATATATAATGAATAGGCAGAAAATCCGCAGGTTCCTTTTCAGGCCGAGTTCCAATCGTGCGTTCTTCAGCTAATTTTCACAAACGCGGCAGGCACATCGACCAAGCGGATTAAATTGATGAGGTACATCCTATATGAACAAAAAACCAACAACCCTTGCTTTTAGCGCATTCGGGTTGTTGGTTTTTTTAGGAGTCGGCCGCGGCAAGGCTATAGCTTTTTGACCGATTCGCGTATGACAAGCTGAGTGGACAGCAATATCTTTTTGTAACTGTTGAGCGTTTCACTGCTGCTGTTTTCGAACAGAAGCTTTGCCCCCTCGTAGCCGAGTTCCTCAAAATTCTGCTTGACGGTGCTCAGCGATACTTTGGCGTATTTGGCGCTTTCGATGTCGTCGAATCCCATGATGGATACTTGCTCGGGAATTTTGATTCCCCGCTGGGTTAGCTGCCCGATCATTTCGAGCGCCCGCCGGTCGTTTACGCAAAAGATTGCGGTCAGCTCGCCTTGTTGAATTTGCCTGCATAGCTTCGTATAGTCCAAATCCCGTTCCAGATATAACAGTTCGTCAGCCGGGGCAAGGGAGGCATGTGTCATGGCATTCCGGTACCCGCTAAACCTGTCGACCTCGGTACTCAAATGGAAATCATAAGCAGCAAATCCGATTTTCCGATGACCTTGGGCAATCAAATACTCCACGGCTTCGTAGGCGCCGTCGTGGTTGTTGCACGTAATGCAATTGACGGGATAACCTGCAGGAATACGATCGAGCATGACAAAGGGAATCGACTGTCGGCGAATCTCGTTCAGATATCCTTTGGCCATCTCCGGATGCGCGGAATAAATAAGCAGTCCCCGGTTCTCGGATTGGATCAGCTTTTGAATGACCTCACGCTCCTGATCCACGTCGTTTTCCACAAATTCAATGATGAGCCTGCAGTCCTGCTGGTTTACGAACGACTGAATCCCTTTAATGATCTGCATATACGAAGCGTCATACATTTCGTTGCCGGAAATCATAAAAGTGACGTAACTGGATGTTTTATGTACAGAAACGGCCGGATCGGCGACAAAGCTCCCTTTTCCCCGAATGCGGTAAATGACTCCTTCATTGACCAGCTCCGCCAGCGCCTTTCGCACCGTGATCGAGCTGACGTCAAGCAGTTTGGAGAACTCGGATTCGCTCGGAATTCGGTCATGGGAGCCAAGCTCTTTATTTTCTATTTGCAAAAGCACATAATCCTTCACTAACTGGTACTTTGGCAATGTTGAGTCGTTCTTGCTCATGTAGGTTCACCTCTTATAGACATATCCCTAATTATATCGTACATCGGGGTAAAATATATGGTTCTGCACTGCAGGTTTGAAACAAGTTGCGACAGATACCGTATGCATGCTGATATCCCAACATTCCTTGTAGGTCAGACCCATAATTATTATAATATGTTACATAAGTTTAAGGTTTTACTTTAAAGAAGGGACCGTCCATGGACAAAAACTACACGCCGAAGCAGATGGCCACGAGACTTCATGTCAGCACCACTACCTTGCGGAGATATGAAGAACTGAATTTGGTGCCGGATGTACCTCGAACATCCAGCAATAGACGGTATTACACACCGCTGCATGTACAAGCTTTCATCGCTTTACGCGCCTTAATCAAAGGATTCGAAATACCTGTCAGTTACGATGTCATGAGTTTGCTAAAAAAAGGGCACGTCGAACAGGCACTATGGACAATCAATCTCCATCAATACCATATTCAAGTAGAGAAACAACGCGTGGAAGAAATCATGGGCCTGATCCAGAAAACCGATTTCACCAAGTACAGAAATGTACATGTAACGGAAGAAATGAAAATCGGGGAAGTGGCCGCGATTGCTGGTGTAAACCCCTCCGCCATCCGCCATTGGGAAAAGGAGGGGCTTATTCGCTCCAAAAGGAACCCGGAAAACGGGTATCGGGTCTTTACGTCAGGGGAATTAAAAAAGATCATCGTACTGAGCAGTCTAAGGAAAACCGTCTATTTTATTGAAAATATGAAGCAGCTGCTTGCCGCTTTAGAGACATCTGATCTCGCTGCGATTGAACGCTCTTTCAAAGTGGCACTGCAAAAGCTGAATGAGCAATTGAAACTCCAAATGAACGGCATATCCGAAATGATGAGATACATTGAGCTCCATTCCATCTACGAAGAGAAATAGGCAAGAATTGAATAGGTATGTTCTAACGATGCCCAACCACCTTTTCCTATAATGAGTACATAAGGTCGGGCACGGGAGACATGGCACGGCCAATACATTCTAAAGGAGAGAAACGGATATGAGTTTGAATGGAAAAGTTGCCATCGTTACTGGAGCATCGAGAGGGATCGGGAGACAAATTGCGTTACAATTGGCAGATGCCGGCGCGAAGGTCGTCGTGAATTACTCCTCAAATGAGGCAAAAGCGGTTGAGGTGGTACAGGCGATTGAGCAGGCCGGCAGCGAAGCGGCTGCCATTCGCGCCAATGTAGGCCGTTTGAATGAAGTCGAAGCGCTGTTCACGGAGACGCTGGAGCGGTTTGGACGCCTGGACATTCTGGTCAACAATGCCGGGATCATGGGGGTAGCACCGATCGCTGAAGTGACGGAAGACATGTACGACCAGCATTTCGATATCAACGTGAAAGGAACGTACTTTGCTTGCCAGCAAGCGAACTTGCATATGGCGCAAGGCGGGACGATCATCAATTTTTCAACTTCGGTTGCAGGAGCCATGCTCCCGGGTTACAGTATTTACGCGGCAACCAAGGGTGCAGTAGAGCAGATCACCCGTCAATTGGCCAAAGAATTCGGCCCTAAAGGAATCACGATTAACACCATTGCCCCGGGACAAGTAGCAACTGATCTGTTCTTGAACGGAAAATCCGAGGAACTGATCGAATCCTTCCGCCGTATGAACGCCTTCGGTCGACTTGGAGAAGTGGAGGACATTGCGAATGCGGTCGAGCTGCTGGTCAGTGACAAAGCACGGTGGATTACGGGACAGACGATTCGCGTTAACGGCGGTTTCAACTGAATAATGACGAGTCATCCGCGCTAGCGGAGAGACCTAACGATTAAAGCTTCCGGCTGCGGGAGCTTTTTTCCTTGTTTGGCTATAATCATTTTTTAGCTTGTCACAAAGGAGTATAGAGCATAACATTTTTGTGTAGCGACCGATTTGCTGCATGATGACTATCACCTAAGACCAAAGGAGAAATACCAATTGAACACGAATCAAAGGGCCATCACGTGCCTTGAACAAAATAAATACGACGAAGCGCTAGCGCTTTTCAAACAAGCCGTAGAAGAATCACGGGACGTTCAGTCTTTGACCAATCTTGCGTGGATCTATGTGCATGAAGAGGAAGATTACGAGACAGCCTTGGCATTGCTCCAAGAGGCCATTGCTTTGAAACCGGCATCATATTTTCCATATAATTTGTTGGGTGAGGTTTATATCGTCATGGAAAAGTGGCCGGAAGCATCGGATATACTGGCCCGATCATTGGCGATTCAGCCTTCGGAGGAAGTGTACAATAACCTGGCGATCGCGAAATATCATTTGGGAGATATTCAGAGTGCTGCCAACTATTTTCAGCGTAGTGCTCAGCCCTCTGACTATGCGATGTACAGCCACATTAAGTGCTTGATTGAACTGGGAAGAACGGAGGAAGCTAAAGCGAAACTGGACGCCTTTTCCGAAGAAGACGAAGAATTTGTCGGCCAGGTCGAAATGGCGGAATTGTATGTTGAACTGGGCTGTTTTGAGCAGGCTGTTGAATGGTTTGAAAAAGGATGGAAGTTATACTGGAAGACACCGGACTGGGTTGGCCGCTTTGTGTACGCTTTATTGAAAATCAATGAAGCAAGGCGCGCATATGAAATCCTTAATGAAGTCATTCAGCAAAAAGCTGAGGAAATCCGCGACGCGGACAAAGAGGCGTTTGACGACGATTGGACGGAGGATGAAAAGGCCGAGTATATTCAGAAACTGGCTGAGGAACAGAAGGCGTATGAGGGGCTGCTCCAGCGTATTTCGGCAGGCTATATTCCTCCCATGAAATACGATACTTCCTTGCGGTCCGGCTGTTATTTGTTCGGATGCGAGCGCCATCAACATCCCGAGTATCATGAATGAAATGAGAAATCAGGCTATAATGATGTGGACAAACTCCAAAATGAAAGGAAATGGGTCGCATGAACAACGTTACCAAAATGAAGATCGGCAAACCGGTCAGTGAAGTGTTTGAAGCTTTCGTTGATCCAGCTAAAATAGGGAATTTCTGGTTTACTTCTAGCTCTGAAAGATGGGAACAAGGCAAAACGATTACATTAAGATACGACGAATACGATGCTCGGGGCGATATCAAGATCATGGAAATCAAAGAAAACCAAAAAATCGTGTTTCAATGGGGCGCCGATGGAGAAGGGCATGAAGTTACCATTACCATTGCTGAATCGGGGATTTCAGAAAGTATCGTCGAGGTGACGGAAGAAGGGTTTAACGAAAACGAGCAGGACTGGATACGTCAATTAGTGGATAATAAAGAAGGATGGGTCTATATGTTGACTTGTTTAAAAGGGTATTTGGAATATGGTGTTCAATTGAGAGCCTCCCTGATCAAATAGTTAGTCAAATGCTTGCATAGCCGCCGATATTGTTGAAATAGAAACAAAATCTCCATATAATAGGGTCATGCACCAACGGGCGGGAGGGCAGACCATGAATAAACAAGAACAGGTCATGATGGATTTCAGGGACTTATTTAACAAGATGGCTTGGCTTAATAAATCCAAGATGGAAGACAGTCTTAAGGGGTATAAGCCTTCTGAAGTCCATTGCATCGAAGCCATTGGAAAAAACGCGGATCCCAACGTAACCAAACTTGCGGAATCCCTTTATATGACGAGAGGTGCCCTAAGTAAGTTAACGAAGAAGCTCATGGAAAAAGGCCTGATCGAAAGCTACCAGAAGCCGGATAACAAAAAAGAAATCTATTTTAGGCTTACGGAACAGGGGAAGTTCATTTATAACATCCATGAGAAACTGCACAAAGAGTTTCAAGAACGGGATCAAGCCGTGTTTGAGCAGGTAACCGAGGAGCAATTTGACGCTATGCTTCGCTTCATCCAAGCGTACAGCAGGCATTTGGATGCCGAAATTATGAAACAGGGTATTAGTATTCATTAAGATGGACCCATTCGAATAATGAATAAGAAAACCGCAGGCAGTCGGGCTCTATGGAGCATGGCTGCTTTTTTGTTATGATTATATTGTTGACAGGGAAACAAAATTGCGTTATTGTTGACAAGGAAACAAACAACAACCTTCTGTGAGGTGATGAACATGGCAAAATTCAAAGCCAAGGAACCAGGATTGCCCAAAGAAATGCTTATTGCCGCCTGGGCGATTGCTCTCGGAGCCATTGCCCCAATGCTGGACTCAACGATGGTGAACATCGCCATCGACCAGCTAACTAAGGATTTCAATACGACGCTGGATATCGTTCAGTGGTCCATTACAGGGTATGTTTTAGCCCTTGCGATTGCGGTTCCGGTATCCGGATGGCTTATGAATACATGTAACGGAAAGAAAATCTTTATCGGAGCAGTCATCGCTTTTGGTGTCATTTCGGTGTTAGTAGGCGTAAGCTGGGATATTTCCAGTTTCATCTTTTTTCGTCTGCTTCAAGGATTCAGCGCGGGGATCATAACGACGCTCATGTCCACCCTGTTGGTTCAAACAGCAGGTCCTGAAAATGTGGGGAAAGTGATGGCCATCGTCAGTACGCCTATGATTTTTGGACCAATTCTAGGGCCAGTCATCGGGGGCTTTATCGTTCAAGGCGCCTCTTGGCATTGGATATTCTTTATTAACGTGTTTATTGTTCTGATTGCTGCGCCTCTGATGATGAAAAAGATTCCCGACTTTGAACCATTTGACAAAGACAGTAAACTTGATGTTTTTGGAATTATTGATTTGTCCTTCATGAGTGCGGCCCTGATTTACGGCATTACGAAAGCAGCGGACCATGCATCCTTTAACAATCGTGAAACTATCCTGTGGGTGGGCATGGGTCTTGCCTTAGCCGTCTTTTACTTCGTATACAATCGGATCCAAAAAAATCAAACCGTGCTTCCAATGAATTTATTTGCACACAAGAGCTTCACGGCTGCGAGTATCGGCTTGTTTTTGGCGAATATTGCCGTCATGGGTCCGATGATCATCCTGCCGTTGTTCTTCCAAAACTTCCGGCATTTTACCGCCATTGAGGCAGCGCTTGCGTTAATTCCCCAAGGGGTCGGGATGCTCATTACCCGGCCGCTGATCGGAAAAATGATTGATCGGATCGGCGCGAAATACGTAGTTCTGGTCAGCCTTGTCATATCGCTTATTGGTTCCATTCCGCTGATCTTTATCACCGATCATACAAGCATGATCTGGATTTCCATCGTATTGTTTATCCGGGGTACCAGTTTTGGAGGAATTATGCTTCCGCTTACAAGTGACGCTTATACAGGACTGGACAGCAAACAACTTCCGCAAGCAGGTGTCGGGATCAATATGATTGAAAACCTGGGTTCAAGCTTTGGCTCTGCGATTATCGCAACTGTCGTCGCAGCGGCTCTCCAAGGAATGCAGTCAACGATAGCGAACGGATTAAAGGGTTATCATACAGGATTTTTAGTATCCGCCGTTGTCCTTGCGGTAATCTGCATCCCGGGTCTATTCCTTACCCATAAAAAAAGCGCATCATAACGATCATCTCTTCACATTCAGAGGCAGATGCATTTCATTTTTGCTGCCATTCACACAGCTTCCATAAGGAACGGATGCCACCTGGCATTCGTTTTTTTGCGTGACAAGGGTTCCAGACGGCGGTTAGCGAATACAGGACAATCATCCGGCGCATAGGCATCCAAAGAAAGACAACCGGAAGTATTTGGAGGAAGGTGGTGATCTGATCAGAACGATCTGAACCGGAGGATTTACACAAGGATTTCCTCAAGAACATGGCATGGATAAAGGGAGGAGAGCCCTATCAAACGGTGGAATGATTATTTGCTGAAAACAAAAATGTTTATCGCATTCTCGGCGGTATCCCTGTTTATCGTGACGTTGACCTGCCTGATGTTTGACTACAAAAATGTAAGCGATATCAAAAGCCAAACGTTCGCACTATCGGATACGATTACGAGGCAGTTCAGCAGGACGTTCGAGCTGTATGTTCAGGACATTGAAAAATTATCCGTGTCGATCATCGGGGATTCCATCATCCAGAACAGCCTGATCGATCATTACCATTCCGACGATCCTGTGGAACAGAACGAAATCGAACTCACGATCAACAATCGGCTGTTCACGCATCTACAGTCGAGATCCCAATTGCAGAGTATTTACCTGTTTACTTTGGACCATAATGCTTATTTTGTATCGAAAGCCAGCGGACCTAAAGTCAGTTTTCATCTGGAAGATGAAATCTGGTATCCCCGGACAGCCGAAATCATGACAAACAAGTTCATTTTACTGCCTGTCTCTGAGGAAAATACCGGAGGAGACCGCCGGGAGAAGGTCATCTCTTTCGTGCGGAACATCAACCGCATCCCTTATCGGGACACCCTCGCGTATATGAAGATCAACATCAATGTGAACGTGATTAACGACATGCTCGTCATGTCCGATGCCAACGAATTTGAACGGAGCATGAGGGTTCTCATTGTGACGGACCAGGGAGAAATCGTTTACGACGACAAGGACGAACTGACCGGAAACACCCATTCGGGACTGGGCAAGTCCGCATTTCAGAAATCGCCTCATTCGGGGGAACTGACGTGGATGGGGCAGCGTTACCTGTACACGATCGAGCATTCGGATTATACCAAATGGAATACGGTCATTCTTACGCCGAAAGATTTTTTACTGTCCAAGCAGAAGAAGTCGCAGTATATTCTCGCTCTTGCCGGGCTGCTCGCCACAGTCCTGATCGCCTTCGTGTCTTATGTTTTGTCTCACCAGATCACGATTCCGCTGCGTAACTTGATGAAGAAAATGACGCGGGTCGAGCAGGGCGATTTCAGCCAGTACATGTCCGTAACAGGAAATCACGAAATCAGCAGGCTGAGCCGGATTTACAACAACATGCTGGACAGCATTTCCCGCTTGATCAACGAAGTATACGAATCCAAATTGGCGGAGAAAAATGCCCAGTTATCGGCGCTGCAGGCGCAGATCAATCCTCATTTTTTGTACAACACCCTGAACATCATGAAGTCAATCAGCCGTGTCCGGGGCATCGAGGAGGTTGCCGAAATGTCGGAATCGCTCGCAGAGCTGTTCCAGTACAGCATGAAAAATTTGCAGCACCCGGTCCCCCTTCAAGAGGAACTGAACCATATCGAAAACTACATGAACATCCAGCATCACCGTTTCGGCAGCAGGTTCGAGCTTCACGTGTCCGTCCCTGAGCATCTGCTCCATGCATCGGTATTGAAATTAACGATACAGCCTCTGATCGAAAACGCCATTATCCATGGACTGGGTAACATGAAGTCCGGCGGAAGGATTGACCTTCGGGCGATGCAAAACGGCAGCTCGTTCGTCATCGAGGTGTCCGATAACGGCAAAGGCATGGACAAGGAGAAGCTGGAAGGGCTGCGGAGCGCACTCCAGCATGCTGCACATTCGAGCCGCCGCATTCAAGACCAGCCGTATGGCATCGGACTCAGCAATATCCGTGAACGGATTCGGTTGTTCTATGGGGCTGAATACGGGATGGAGCTGGAGAGCAGCCAGGGTGGAGGGACGATCGTCCGGATTACGTTACCGTTTAGGGATCACGACAGTTGGAATAAGGAGGAGGCTTCGGATGAATATATTTCTGGTGGAGGATGAGCATTGGGCGCTTGCGGAGCTCGTCGAATTGTTCCGGATCTATGAGGCGCAGCACCGCATTTTTGCATTTGGCAGCGGAGATGAAGCGTTGGCCGCGGCCTATGAGAACACGCCCGACCTGGTAGTGACCGACATCACGATGCCGGGGATGGACGGGCTGGAATTGATCAAAGCGTTAATCGGCGTCCACCCAGACCTCAAAGCGATCGTGCTGAGCGTGCATGACCAGTTTACCTATGCCCAGCAGGGAATGAAAATGGGAGTCATCGACTATTTGCTGAAGCCTGTGCGCAAGGAGGTTTTATACGCGGCCATCGATCAAACGCTTCTTCAAATTACAAACGATACGAAAAGAAAAACCGAACGTATGCATGCAGCCGTCACACAGATGCTCTTGTCTTCAGAGACCCCGGAGAATGAGTATACGGCATCTGTTACCGGGAGCCTATATTTTGCAGCATTACTGCAAATAAATGGCCATGCTTCGGAAGAGGGCGGGAAGGATACGGCGCTCGGCAGCGTACGATCGGTATTTCTCAAGCGGCTGCGGGAACAAGACCTCTACTGCATCGACGTTGGCGCGAAGCGGAAGGTCCTGTTGGCAGCCTTAGAGGATGAACAGCTTGTTGCATATTGTACGTCCTGCCTTCAAATGCTCTATCAACAATTAATCCATTCCGGAATTCAAGTGCACATAGGTTACGTCATCAAGAAGAAGGGGGAGTCCCTGCACTCCAGCTATACGGCATTGAACAAAATGATCGGGGAACAGCGGAAGTTCGGGATGTCCACATACGTAACGCCGGACACATACGCTGTAGAGGCTGAAATCGGCGAAATATGGGATCGTGCCAGGCTGCTCCAAAATTTTATCGCACAGGGAGAAATTCAAAAGGGGAAAGATACGATTCAGAGCATAGTTCATGAATTGAAGCATCATCAACTGACTTTGAAGCAGCTGACGCTGTTCATTAGTGATCTTTTCTATTCGCTCAAATATAACCTTCATGCTTCTTCTAACCGGGACACCCGAATCGCCGCGCTCCATGACGACATGCATATACTTCACGAATTCACTACGTATGACGAACTGTCCGGCTGGCTCACCTGTAAAGTGCTCGGGCTGTTCGGCGGGCAGACACCTTTAGATCAGAAACCCAAGGAACTTGTCCCCATTCTGTTAAATCATATCCATTCGAATTATGAGCATGATCTTTCACTTCAGCAGTTTGCCGCGGAACATCACGTAAGCCTCGGTTATTTGTCACGCCTGTTTAAAACCCAGACTGGGTACACCTTCTCAGACTATTTGATCAGGCACCGGATCGAAGCAGCCAAAACGCTGCTGAGTGAGGGAGCCCGCATCACGGATGTCAGCAGACTTGTCGGTTATGAGGATCCAAAGCATTTCAGCCAAGTATTCAAACGAATCGTCGGCGCCCCCCCTAAAACATACGCTCAAATGCAAAAAAGAAAATTCACCCCCTAAAAATGGGCAAAAGCACAGGTGTTCACCCATCCGTAATCCATCTAATCTTAACATACGAGGGAACCCGGGCCCTTGATGCTGCATCGTTTCTCCCATCGAAAACGCATTCAACCTTTGAGCAATCCGCAGGATCAAATGAAGGAATCAGTTAGGGAGGTTGTGTAAACATGAAGATGACGAAGAGCAAACCGCTTGCATTCGTTACCAGTATCGTGTTGATGATGACGCTGCTTGCAGGCTGCGGGGGAGGGGGCAATGCCGCCGAAGGCGATACCGGAACCGCCGGTTCAACTTCGGAAAAGACGACGCTGACGTTGATGGTAGGCAACACAGGTACAACCCTAGAGGCACTGAAAGCCGTAGCGGCGGAGGCTGAGAAAAAGCTGAATATCGCCATCGAATTCGATATTAAACCGGATGGCGGGGAAGGCGACAATCTGGTCAAGACGCGCCTGGCCACCGGCGATATGGATGATCTGCTCGTATATAACACGGGATCGCTTTTTCTGGCACTGAATCCGGAGGAGCATTTTATGGACGTAACGAGCGAACCTTTCATGGCGAATGTGCTCGATTCCTTCAAGACGGTCGTCACATCCAACGGTAAAGTATACGGTGCTCCTGTGGGATCCACCAATGCAGGGGGCATTCTCTACAACAAAAAGGTTTACGACGACCTTGGCTTATCCGTACCGAAAACATGGGATGAGTTCATGGCCAACAACGAAAAGATCAAAGCAGCCGGAAAGACCGCCGTGCTCGCTTCCTACAAGGATACTTGGACTTCACAGTTGTTCGTGCTAGCCGACTTTTATAACGTTCAGGCGCAGGTTCCGAATTTCGCGACGGATTACACGGCCAACAAGGTCAAGTATGCAACCACGCCTGCGGCGCTCCGCGGCTTCGAAAAGATCGAAGAAGTGTACAAGAAGGGCTATATGAATAAGGATTTTCTGGCAACGACCTATGATGTGGCACTGAAAATGCTGGCCACCGGCGAAGGCGTGCATTACCCGATGCTGTCCAGCGGGCTCGACACGATCATGGCCAATACGCCGGACCAGATCAACGACATCGGATTTTTCGCCCAGCCGAGCGACAGCGCGGACGTAAACGGGCTGACCATATGGATGCCGAGCGGCCTGTATATCAACAAAGACACTAAAAACGCCGACGCGGCAAAGAAATGGGTGGACTATTTTGTCTCTCCGGAAGGTCAGGCCGTATTCGCTTCCAAGGTGAAAGCGGCGGGACCATACGTGATCAAAGGCGCCACACTGCCGGACGATTCATACGGTGCCGTAAAAGACATGCAGCATTATTTCGACGAGGGGCACACTGCTCCAGCGCTTGAATTCGTCTCCCCGGTCAAAGGGCCGAACCTCGAAAACATTACGGTCGCTGTCGGCAGCGGCATCAGCACAGGCAAGAAAGGGGCCGAAGACTACGACAAGGACGTGGAGAAACAGGCGCAGCAGCTGAACCTTCCTGGCTGGTAACCGCCGAGAAAGGAGAACTTCATGACCAAAACCAAGATGAGAACGTATTCGTATTTCTTTTTACTGCCAGCCGGCATCATTTACTTCGTCTTTTATTTGCTCCCTACCATCCTGTCGTTTTTCTTCAGCATGACGAGATGGACCTTAACGAAATGGACGTATATCGGTTTTGAGAACTATGCCACGTTTTTCTCCGAAACGTCGCTGAGCATCGGTTTCCGGAACACGCTTGTGTACGCCGTCGTGACCTGCGGGTTAAAAGTCGTGCTTGGCCTTCTGCTCGGTGCCTTCCTTACGTCAAGGGTTCTGTTCAAAAACTACTTGCGTTCGGTTATTTTCTTTCCGACCTTGCTAAGTACGATCGCGGTGGGGATCGCATTCTCCACGATGATGCACCCTTCACACGGGATGTTCAACACCGTCCTGGCCTCTCTGGGCATCATCGGTCCGGATTGGCTGGGCAATACAAAAATCGCGTTATTGTCCGTTGCGATGGTCGATGTCTGGAAGGGCGTCGGCGTCGCGACGGTCATCTATATCGCGGGAATATCGGCGATTCCCCAGGAATATTACGAGGCCTTGAAGATCGACGGAGGGAACAGCAATTCCGCTTTTTGGAACATCACGCTGCCGCTGAGCCGGCCGGCCATGAACTCCGTCATTATCCTTGCATTCATCGGCGGTCTGCGCTCCTTCGATTTGATTTGGGCGATGACGAAGGGGGGACCCGGTTTTACGACCGACCTGATCGCCTCGATTATTTACAAGCAGTACCAGGCCGGTTTTTATGGGCTCGCTACGGCCGGTAACGTGATCTTGTTCATCGCCGTATCGGTGCTGGCGTTTCCGCTCTATAAGTTCCTGACGAAAAGCGAGGTGAACTTATGAGCAAGGGTATAAGCAGCCATCACATGATCGAGGGCATCCGCGGAAGCAGGAGCGAGCGCGCTGACGGCAGGCTATCCAAACGGGCGAGGAAAATCACAATTGGTATCTTGGCACTCCTTCTGAGCACCTTGATCTTTTGGATTCCCTTTTATTTTGTCATCATCAATTCGCTTAAGAATCAGGCGGAATCTGCTGATATGAGCATGGCTTGGCCGACCAGCTTTCATTTCCTGGACAATTATAAAGCCGTCCTGACTGCTTCGGATTATATGCTGATCCGCGCATTCATCAACAGCACGCTGCTCACCGTCCTGTCTATCAGCATCCTCGTTATTGTGGCGGCGATGGCCGGCTTCGTGCTGCAGCGCAGAGAAGGAGGGAGGACGTCCTCCTTCATTAATTTTCTTGTGCTCGCCGGGCTCATGATCCCGCCGGCTATCGTGCCGACGATCTGGGTGCTCGATTCCATCGGCTTGTTCAAGACGCTGTCGGGAATCACGCTTATCGAAGTCGCTCTTCATTTTCCGTTTGCGGCGATTCTGTACAAAGCGTTTGTGGCGACGCTCCCCCGTGAAGTCGATGAGAGCGCCTTGATCGACGGATGCGGAGGCGGCCGGTTGTTTTTAAGCATCATTTTTCCGCTTCTGAAGCCGGTAACCTCGACCGTGATCGTCTTGACGTCCATCAATGTGTTTAACGACTTTGTCAATCCGCTTTACTTTTTCCCCGGCGCGGACAACGCCACGATCCAGCTGACGCTGTACAATTTCATGAGCCGGTTCACGACATCGTGGAACTTGCTGTTTGCGGACATCGTGCTAATCTCGATCCCGCCGCTCATTCTCTTTATTTTCTTTAACAAGAAAATCGTGGCGGGGATGACGGCAGGGGCGGTCAAAGGCTAGAAGAATGACCCGGATAAATGTGCATAACAAATCGTCCGGATCGGTACGGTTTCTGTCCCGATCGACCATGAATCAGAAAATCACGGGGATTATGATGTTATTAGAAAACGGTTACAGATCTTTTAATTGTGGAGCAACGAATGATTAACCGGTGAAAGGGATGAGGAAATGGCGGTCAAAATCGGAATCGTCGGCATGAATGGAATCGGAAATAACCACGCCAATTGTTATAAGGATGACGAATTGGCGGACGTCGTTGCGGTATGCGACGTCGTTCGGGATCGGGCGGATGCCGCTGCGGAAAGGCACGGTGTCAAAGCCTATTACAGCTTGAAGGACATGATCGAGAACGAGCCGGATTTGCAGGTCGTGGACATTACGACCGGAGGGATCGATAACGGAAGCTGGCATTTCGAACCGGCGATGGAAGCGATCGGTTACGGCAAGCATGTGCTCGTCGAAAAGCCGCTGTGCAATGATGTCCGCGAAGGCCGCGAACTGGTGGCCTTCGCTGAGAAGCAGAAGGTGTATCTCGGATGCAACCTGAATCATTATTTCACCGCTCCTGCCGAGAAGGCGAAGGCTTACATGGACGGCGGAGAAATCGGCGAGCTTGTGTATTGTCTCGCCAAAATGGGCTTCAACGGCGGCGAAGCGAATTATGCGCCCGCCGGCTCAGCGAAAATAAGCGGACATCCTTATTTTCACATGCGGGCGTTTCTAACGCATCCGTTCAGTGTGATGCGGCATTTCTGCGGAGATATCACCCACATCCAAACGTTCTCGGACCGGCCGGGGTTCCGCCGCAGCGCCGGTGACGTGATGGTGTCCATCAACAGCATTCATGTCAAGTTTGCGAATGGCGGCGTGGGGTACCTGCTTAGCCAGCGGGGCGATGCGGTGTATGGGCTCGGCGGCTGGTGGAGCCTGGAGGTGGCTGGATCCAAGGGGACCTTCTGCATTGAAAATTGCGTCGAGAAGGTTTCGTTCTGGAAAGCGGAGAAGGGCATCGCTGCGATCAGCGTTCAACCGGAACCGGTCGTCACCGATTTTGGCACAAACGATTTTAACCGGACGTTCAACAACCGGCTGCACGCCTTCCTGGAGGATGTAGAGAACAAGGTGTCTCAGGACCAGCTGCGCGCCAGCGGCCGCGATGCGCTGGCCGTATTGGAATACGTTCATGCGGTTGAGGAGTCCTATGAACTCGGCGGTGAAGTCGTTCGGCCGCATCCGCTGCCGCCGCTGCACGGTGATCCGCTGTACTTGAAGTAAGAAATCTGGATTATATCCATTATTCGAATATTCGAAGAACAAGGAGGAAAACCCGAGATGATCAAGTTAGGGGTCAATTCCGTATTATTCAAGCATTTCGGCTTTGCGCAAGCGGCAAAGCAAATCGCGCTCTGCGGTTACGACGGAGTCGAGATTGCCGCCATCCAGGGGATGTGCGAACATCTGGACCTTAGTCGCTGGAAGGAGCAGAAGAACGAGCTGCTCGAAATCGTACAAGAGAACGGCCTGTCCCTTCTTTCGACGGAAGTGGCATCGCTCGATGAGCAGCGGCTGCTTACCGCGTTCGAAGCGGCCGCCGAGATGAAGATCCCGATCGTGAACGTCGGTCCAGGGGGCAAGATGAATGTCGAGGAGGACCTCGCCGCATCAATCGATAAGCTGGCCAACATGTCTGAGAAGGCGGCGTCATTTGGCGTAACGCTGTGTGTCAAAGCCCATGTAGGCAACGCGATCCACAATACGCCGACAACACTGCGGGCCATGGAGGCTATTCCATCCCCGGCGTTCGGCATAGACATGGACCCGAGCCATATTCACCGTGCCGGCGAGCAAGCCGAGGAGGCGCTTCCTGCCGTGTTAAATCGAGTAAAACACATCCATATCCGTGACTGCCTGGGGAAGGAACAAGGCCCTGGTCCAATCGAGCTGCAGGCGTGCGGAAGAGGAGACATCGATTTGTACGGTTACTGCAAAGCTATGGTCGACGGCGGGTATGACGGCCCGGTCGTGTTAGAGGTCATCGGCGCTTCACCGGAGCATTCGCTGGCGCAGGTATCCATCGTTGCGGCTGAATCGTACGGCTACTTGAACGCGATCCTCAAGAACTTGGGTACGCGGTAAATCCATATTTGGTAAGGAGTGAACTCAATCGACATGAGCAACCGTAAGCGTAAGAATGAGCCTAAGCGTAAGCCAAACGTCATTATTTTCGGCATCGACAGCCTTCGGCGCGATCATATGAGTTCCTATGGTTACGATAAGCTGACGACCCCATATATCGACCGCGTGGCGAAGGATGGCGTCCTGTTCGAGAAGCATTTCAGTCCCAGCATTCCAACCACCCCGGCCTACGCGTCTATGCTGACCGGCATGGACGTGTTCGGAACGGACGTCGTGGCACTCCGCCATGAAGGACCATTAGGCGATCATGTGCAGACTCTGGCCGAAACGCTGGGCGATCATGGTTATAACACGACTTGTATCGGTTTTACCGGCAATCCGTCCTCGCGCGGATTCGGTACGTATCTGGATTACGAGGCTTGGCAGCCCGATGAAACGGGACGAACGCCGAAAGCGCAAAATTTGAACGAAGTGGCCGTACCGGAGCTGGAACGTCTGGCAGCGGACAACAAACCGTTTTTCCTCTTTTTGCGGCATATGGATCCGCATTCGCCTTATTTGCCGCCCGCGCCGTATGAACGGATGTTTTACGGCAGTGACGAAAAAGATCCCGGCAACCGCTCCATGGAACCGGTCTACGCTTTCAAACCGTTTGCCGATTTTTTGAAATCATGGATTCCGGAAGGCGTCACTGACCAGGAATATGTTACTGCGCAGTATGACGGGGCCGTCGCCTATATGGATGCCTGCATTCAAACCATTTTTGCCAAGCTCAGCGCGATGGGCCTGGAGGATGACACACTTGTGATCATCACCGCCGATCACGGCGAGACGCTATATGAGCACGACTGTTATTTCGACCATCATGGAATGTACGACTGCACGTTGGTCGTCCCGCTCATCATCAAGTTTCCAGGCCGCGTGCCGGCCGGTAAGCGGGTATCCGACGTCACGGTCATTTCCGACGTGATGCCGACGGTCCTGGATCTCCTGGAAATTCCGGTGGAGACGAAGTTCGACGGGCGCAGTCTGCGAAAGACGATCGCAGGCGAGGAGCGGAATCGGATCAGCGAATTTTATATCACCGAGTGCACATGGATGCGCAAGCATGGCTGGCGAACACCGGAATGGAAGCTGATTCGGGCGCTCGAACCGGACTTCCATTTCAAGCCTGAGGTGGAGCTGTATAATCTCATTCTTGATCCAGAAGAAAATCATAATGTCGCGGAGCAGGAGCCGGATGTCGTAGCGCTGCTTACGAAACGGATGGAGGATCACATCACCAAGAGAGAGCAGGAAACCCAAAGAGTCAACCCGATCTATACCAATTTGAATTGGCATGGAACGGGCAAGAAATTCACCTCGTCCCAGGAAGTGTATGATTCCCTTCACATCGGGTCCATCAAAAAGGCGCGTTCGCTGCAGGCGAAGGAAAAGGCGGAATCCCGATGATCAGGGTCGCTGTCGTCGGTGTGAATAATATTGGCAAAATTCACTGCCGCGCTTACAAGCAGCACCCGGATACGGAGCTTGTCGCCGTATGCGACCTTATGCCGGACCGCGCTGAAGCGGCGGGACTCGAGCATGGCGTTCCTTTCTACACGGATCTGCGTGAACTTCTCGCCGCAGAGTCTGTGGATATGGTGGCCGTGGCGACGGCAGGGGTTGAGAAAGGGAGCCATCATTTCGAGCCTGCCGTTATCGCGATCGAAGCAGGAAAAGACGTGCTCGTCGAGAAACCAATATCGAACCGGATCGAAGAGGCCCGCAGCATGGTCGCCCTGGCCCGGGAAAAAGGCGTAAGACTCGCCTGCAACCTGAATCACCGCTTTACGCCTGCAGCGTACAAGGCCAAAGACCTTATCGAACAAGGGAAGCTCGGTTCCATGCTGTATATGAACATGCGGCTTACCATTTCGAACCGGCAGGAGGATACGGAGTGGCTGCACATGCGTGCGCTGCATCCGCATTCCATCGACGTCATGCGCTACTTCGCCGGCGACATGAAGCGGGTGCAGGCATTCATGACGAAAGCGCCGGGGCGGAATTCATGGTCGACCGTTTCGGTCAACATGGAGTTCGTTTCAGGAGCGGTCGGTCATCTAACCGGCAGTTACGACGCCTCCATGCGCCACCCGATCGAGTTCTGTGAAGCTGCCGGCACCACAGGCCGGATCGTCATCGACAACGTGTATGAGAGCATGACGTACTATCCGCATCAATCGGATGAACTTACGGTGCTGCGCAATCCATTGTTCGGCGGGATGCAGGGATTTGACGATACGTTCAAGCACAGGATCAACCGTTTTATCGAACAGATCAAGGGAGGAGCTACCCCGGAAGACATCGAGGCTTCCGGCTCGGATGCACTCGCCGCACAGGAAGTCATCGAAGCGGCTATCCGATCGCATCAGTCCGGCGGAATACCCGTAGAGGTGCCGACCAGCCCATAAGCAGGAGGTACTTAAGGATGAATATAAGGCAGGAAGAGAAAGGAACGGTATTATGGTTTACCGGCCTTTCGGGCGCCGGCAAAACGACGACGGCCCGTTATGTGGCGAATGAGCTGCTGCAGCGGGGAGTCCGCGCAGAGCTGCTGGACGGCGACGAGCTGCGGGAAACGATTTGCAAAGGCCTCGGGTTCAGCCGTGAGGAGCGGTTTGAGAACATTAAAAGAATCGCCTACGTCTCTAAGCTCCTTGCCCGTAACGGGGTCCATGTGCTCGTATCCGCCATCACGCCATATGCTGAAATGAGAGACTACGCAAGGCAAGAAATTTCGGGTTTCGTCGAAGTGTATGTTAAATGTCCTCTGGAGGAATGCGAGCGGCGTGACGTGAAGGGACTGTATGCCAAAGCAAGGCGGGGAGAGGTGAAGCATTTCACCGGAATATCCGACCCTTACGACATCCCTTCCGATCCCGACATCACGATTTGCACATCATCCCATTCGCTTCAGCATAACAGCGATCAGATTCTATCCTGGCTGAATCGCAGAACACCGCTAAAAAAGGCAGCTCCTTAGGAGGACTAAGACGGATGAAAATCATTATGATTTCACTGGATACGCTTCGCGCTTCCCGGTTAAGCGGGTATGGTTACGCCAAGCCGACAAGTCCGCATATGGACCGGATCGCCGCCCAGGGCGTTCTCTTCGAACGGGCGTACGCCGCGGATATTCCGACGGAAGTGGCGCATACCGGGATTTTCACGGGCAAAATCGGACTCACAACAGGCGTTGTATCGCATGGCTCCGAGCTGGCTCACCTGCCGAAGTCGGTGCCATGGCTGCCAACGATGCTGAGAAGCGCCGGATTCACGACCTCGGCGGTCGACAATTTGTATCAATTGAAGGAATGGTTCGCCAGAGGTTACCGCTATTATACGAACAGCGTCGGCGGCAACCGCTGGATTGACGGCGTGACCGTCAACGAGCTGGCATTCCCGTGGATTGAGGCGCATCGGGAGGACCATTTTTTTCTGTTCCTCCATTACTGGGATGCCCACACGCCTTATTTGCCGCCGGCAGACTATGTTCCCGACTTTTACGACAGCGGCCGTGATCCCTATGATCCGGCCAACCGCAGCATGGAGCGGGCGTATAATCACCCGGCATATCCGTTTTTTAAACACCACCACTACGATCTGGTCGGCCCCGTAACGGACAGTGCTTATTATGATGCGCTCTATGACGCCGAAATCCGGTATTTGGACGACCGGTTGAAGGAGCTGGACGACCATCTGGCAAAACTGGGAATTGCCGAGGATACTCTGCTGATTCTTTTCGGAGATCATGGTGAAAGCCTGACGGAGCACGACATATATTGGGACCACTGCGGACTATATGAACCGACCGTCCACGTTCCACTCATCATGCGTTGGCCGGGCAGAATTCCATCCGGAAAGAGAGTGCATGGGCTGGTTCAGCAGGTAGACCTGCTGCCGACCGTCCTGGAGTCCATCTGTCAAGAGCACCCTTCACATATTAACCTTGCTCCGCTAACTGATCCTATTGGGTTGGACGGCAAAAGTTTATGGCCGGCGATTCGAGGAGAAGCCGAGGGGACGGCGGAGAAAGTATTTTTGAGCGAATGCGCCTGGCAGGCTGCCAGAGCCATTCGGACACCGAGGTACAAATTCATCCGTACGTACGATGCGGGGCCGTTCACCCGTCCGCCAAGGGAACTGTATGATCTGATCGCCGACCCCGGGGAGAACGACAATCTGGCGGATCAGCTTCCGGAGCTCGCCGATCAATTCGAACAGGAAATCGGCGAATGGGTCAGCAGCAAGCTCAGCGGCCGCGAGGACCCGATGATGCGGCAGCTCGCCGAGGCGGGGCTGCCGTTCCGGAGACGGATCGAGCAAATTCTGTCCGCTTCTGGCATGAGCTGGGACGAATGGCAGCGGGATCCACGGCGGGAGCGGTTTGATCAGGCAGCTTCGTCCTGCCATTAATGGCTAACGGTCAGAAGGAGGTGCTGCTGTGTGCAGGAAATTCTCAATAGCCGGGGCTTCATGAAGGAAGAATTTCCGTTCTGGATCACACGGACCGAGCAGGGATCGCTTGCCGAGCATGGGCATGAATTCGTAGAGCTCGTCTATGTCGTGAAGGGAAAAGGGAGTCATATCTTTCAAGGAACGCGTTATGACATCCGGGCAGGGGACGTGTTCATTATCAACCCGGGCGAGACGCATGCTTATGACGTGGAGCAAGGCGAGAAGATGGAAATCATCAACTGTCTGTTCATGCCGTCCTTCATTTCGGACGCCCTGCTTAGGGAGCTGGAGATTACCACTTCGATGGATTACTTCTATGTGCATCCTTTCCTGAAGCATGACGTCCGTTTCAATCATCATTTAAACCTGCTCGGGCAAGAAGCGGCTTCCGTCCTTACGCTGCTTGACAGCATGATCCGGGAAATCGGAGCGCGCGTCCTCGGGCATACGACGGTGATCAAGCTTCAACTGGTGGAGCTGCTCGTGCTCCTCTCTCGATATTACGCGCTAATGCACAGCCGTAAAAGCTATGCTTCGCCGCGCCAGCTGGATCGGGTGATGACAGCCCGCCGGATCTACGGTTATTTAGAGCGCAGCTTCGATAAAAAAATTACGCTCCAATCCCTTTCCGGTTTATTTAACGTCAGTACCCGCCAGCTTAACCGCATCATGAGGGAAGAATTCCACAAGAGCGTATTCGACGTCCTCCATGAGATCCGGATTGAACGGGCCAAGCGGATGCTGGCCGAATCGGACGAGAAGGTGATTGCCGTGGCCGCCAGCGTTGGCTATGACGATCCGTCGTTCTTCAGCAGGCTCTTCGTGCGGCATGCCGGCTGCTCACCGAGCGAGTTCAGGAGCGGTGCACATGCGTAATCAGCGTCCCAATGTGCTGCTGATCACCGCGGACCAGCTTCGCTACGACTGCGTGGGCTACAGTGGTAAGCATCCGGTCCGCACGCCGAATTTGGACCGGCTCGCTGCAGGCGGCGAGGCGTTCTCGCATGCATACTCCGTGCTGCCGGTCTGCTGCCCGGCGCGGCAGTCCCTGCTTCATGGCAGCCGGCCGGAAACGTTTGGCGCCTTGTGGAACTACAGCGGGGCGCTTCCTGTTGCGGCGCTGCCTCCTGACGCCTATACCTGGGCGAGGACGCTTGCAGAGAACGGGTATTCCTGTGCCTACTTGGGGAAATGGGGTGTGAATCCCGATTACGATGCGACGGCCTACGGATATCATTCTTATCTCGGCGAAGCGGAGTACGACGAATATGCCAAGAAGAAGTACCCGGACGTGCATTTTACAAACGGATACTTCGGCGAGAGTAATCCCATTCCGCTGGAAGACGCAAAGACGCATTGGTTTGCAGACCGTGCAGCCGCGGAACTGGAACGCCTTCAATCCAGCGGGAAGCCTTGGCACATGGCGCTGCATTTCTCCGAACCGCACCTGCCGTGCAGGCCGTCCGCGCCGTATGATGACATGTACGATCCCGCTGACATGCCGGAATGGGAAGGATTCAGGGATACACTGGCGGGAAAGCCGTACATCCAGCGGCAGCAGCAGCTCAGCTGGGGCGTGGAGCATTTTACATGGGATGACTGGGCGCCCATTGTTGCCCGGTACTACGGATTGATCAGTCAGCTTGACGATGCCATCGGCAAGGTACTGGATGTGCTGGAACGCACGGGGGCTGCAGAGAATACGATAGTCATCTTTACCGCTGACCACGGTGACATGTGCGGCTCGCATGGCATGATGGATAAGCACTATATTTTATATGACGACGTCGTTCGGGTGCCGCTCATCATTCGTTGGTCCGGCGTTCGGCATCCCGGGCAAACCTGCGATGATTTCGTGTATAATTTTCTGGATTTGCCTACGACGTTACTGTCCATCCTGGGACTTGAGTTATGTAACCCCGGCCATCTGCAGGGGAAATCGCTGCTCCCGCTGCTTGCCGGCGAGGGACTGACTGAGCCGTGGCGGGACGCGGTTGTATCCACATACAACGGTCAGCAGTTCGGACTGTATACGCAGCGTATGATCCGGACCAGGCAGTGGAAATACATCTGGAATCCAACGGATATCGACGAATTGTATCAGCTGCAATCTGATCCCGGCGAGCTGAATAATGTCGTCAGCGAAGCGGAGCATGCCGGCATCCTGCAAGAACTTCGCTCTCGGCTGTATCATCAGCTAAAGGCGGACGGGGATGCGCTCGTATCGAACCAGTGGATGCAGAGGCAGCTGCTGGGCGGCGCCAAGCTGAACGATAGCCAGCGGACGACCGGATCGCTTAAAGGTTAGCTTTTTTCCCATCCTCCCAATGAAAAGACCTGTACGGCTCAGGTCGGTCATTCGGGAGCTTTTTGCGTTCCCCAAATAATTTCTGATTCCCCGTTTAAGCTTGTCCATTCAACAACTCCCCTGGAATGGCCGGCCGGATATTATTCATCGCACGCTCTTTGGCCTCATCCAATACGTGGGTGTAGATTTGGGTCGTGGAAATATCCTCATGGCCAAGCAGTTCTTGAACCGTCCGCAGGTCGGCTCCGTTGTGCAGCAAATCCGTAGCGAAGGAGTGTCTCAGCTTATGGGCGGACAGCGTTCTTCCCGATAAATGCGGATACTTTTCGAACAGGGCTTGAAAGGTCTTTTCCGCGATATTCTGAACCATTCGTTTGCTGATACGGCGCCGGAATTGGGAAATAAAAAAAGCCGTTTCCTTGGCATTCCGGGGAGGGATTCGCTCGTGCAGACATGTTTGCAGCAAGTTGGTCATTTCGGCAGGGAGGGGGATGTAGCGCCATTTCCCGCCTTTTCCGAGCACACCGATGGTAGAGCCTTCCTGATCGAAGTCCGAAATGTTTAACTTTACGATCTCACTGACACGAAGTCCCGCATAGGCCATCATGGCGACGATCGAAACGTCCCGAATCATATATCGTCCTTCAACCAGTCCCAGGCATGCATCGAGAAACTGCTTTTGAAGATACACAGGTTGTTTTTTCTTCTCGACCTTTGCTTTTTCAATATTCATGGCCGGATTATGGTCCGTTAGCTTGAATCGTATCATGACTTTATAGAAGAGGCGGATAGCAGACTGGCACCGATTGCGGTACCGGGCGCCTGCGCCACTTTCACGGACACGAGTCAGGAAATACATCACATCGATCTCTGAAACTTCCGAGACGGCTTTGCCGTCCAGCGACGTCAAGAAATGCTTGAGATCATGAAAGTAAGCATTCTGCGTTTCTTGTGAATATTCACGATCCTTCATATAGGAAACAAACAGCTTCGTTTCGCGTTCATATTGCTCGAAAACTTCCGTATATTTCATCAGCTTGGCACCCACCTGATCGATTTAAAGATAAATTGCATTAAATATAGATTTAATGCAATTTTAGTATAACAAAAAACACTCTAAGTTAGGGCGCTTTTGGCACAAATAAACGGGGGACCGGATTTTAGGCCGATTAATAGTCTGTCGTACGCTTTACAACTATTTTCTTGGCCAATGAAGCTGAAGGAACACCAGGTGATGATAAGAAAAACGTCTATCGACGTACCTTCAAAGAAGACAGACCGCATTTAGCTGAAGTTTTTCTTGCGATTATAGAATGGTTCAGCTTCGCTGAAATTTATAAATTCTATAATCTTAAGAAAAACGTCTATCGACGTACCTTCAAAGAAGACAGACCGCATTTAGCTGAAGTTTTTCTTGCGATTATAGAATGGTTCAGCTTCGCTGAAATTTATAAATTCTATAATCTTAAGAAAAATGTCTATCGACGTACCTTCAAAGAAGACAGACCGCGTGTAGCTGAAGTTTTTCTTGCGATTATAGAATGGTTCAGCTTCGTTGAAATTTATAAATTCTATAATCTTAAAAAATCTCTTTAGCGTTCATATGAACCGTTATATAATGTTCTTATTAGTTTATATCAATCCAAACAAGTTCATTTGATACTCTGAAATGGGGAGAGAACGATGATGCCGACAATCAAGCTCGAGTTATTGAATCGTCAAGATGAAGTGAGGACGGAGGAGTACAGCGATTCGCAAACGACTCATGTCCATTTGATGGAACGGGAAGAAGAAGGGTTTACGCATCTGGCCTGCCAGCGTGTGGAGTACGCCGAAGGCGACAAGTTTAGAGTCACGATGGAACAGCCGGATTCGTATATCGTGGTTCAAATGGATGAGACGCTCAATCCGTCTTTCATTTATGTCAAGGGAACCACATGGGAATACGAGATTCCGCTGGCGTACAAACGAGCGTATCCCGAGAACGCTTTTGCCGGATCGAAGCATTATGTTACTGCCCGGTATGCGACGGAGAATGAGATCAGCCAGTACCGTAATCTGGCCTTAAACCCTCATGACCAGAAGCACGACTCTGGCGCTTTCCCGCATGCTCATGCGAATGTCGAAACCCGAAATGACCCGACCTTCTTTGCCCGCAACGCCATCGACGGCGTCTATGCCAATTACAGTCACGGTTCTTACCCGTATCAATCCTGGGGAATTAACCAGCAGCCGGATGCCGAGCTGACACTGGATTTCGGACGTAAGGTGCAGCTTGACCGGCTGGGCCTCGTATTGCGCGGCGATTTTCCGCATGACAGCTGGTGGAAAGAAGTAACAGTCGCTTTTTCCGACGGGTCAGAGGAGCGGCTCTATCCTGCAAAAATCCGCAGCATCCAATACTTTGACATCTCTCCCCGCACGGTCGAATGGCTGGTGCTCAAGCGCTTGATCAAAGGCGATGAGACGCCGTTTCCGGCCCTGACACAGATTGAGGCATACGGCAGAAATATATAGGCAAGCATTGATGGATAAGCATCGTTTACCGGGCAAGCCGCCGTCATCCCCTGCACATCCTTTTACGCTGAAGAACTTAGCCTATATAATGAAGACAGATCGTCTTGGCGAAAGGAAGGTGCTCCTGTGCGGGAAACCTGTGTTCCGGGCGGCGTTAAGCTCAAAGACACCGGATTTGGATATACGCTGTCCTTAATCGGCGGCAAATACAAAATGATCATCATGTACTGGTTGTCCGAACATCAAGTGATGCGTTTTAATGAACTCCAGCGGAGTATCGGAACCATTTCCTTTAAAACACTTAGCGTCATGTTAAAAGAGATGGAGGCGGACGGCCTGGTCTTACGCAAGGAATTTCCTCAGGTTCCCCCGAAGGTCGAATATTCGTTGTCCGAACGGGGTCTTTCCCTCATCCCTGTCCTGAATCTGATGTGCGAGTGGGGGGAGAAAAACTTGGTTCCCGGCGTTGAGGCTGTTCAGCGATAGGCATCCCGTAATACGGCTCATTAGAAGAAGTATTTCCCGTAAAGGGAGATACTTCTTTTTTAATGGCCATAACCATTTGCTGGTTTAGAGGGAGTCGATAAACTTTAAATAGTCCTGCGCGCTTTGTTCCAATTCGTCCACAGGCTGATCGTCTTCTGCACCCGGCACATTTTCACCAGGCTCGCTCTCCGTACCGTAGAATGCAAAAACCGAACGATAATCCGCATTGCAGTAACGGAAGGTCGTTTCAAACGGAACCAATATTTGCTCAAGTGTATACCGGTACCTGCCTGTTTCGCTATAATCAGCTTTTTTGATCCCTGCAGAGACGCCAAGAGCGACCTTGCGGTTCTTTAACTTGTCGCCACCACTTGAACCATAAGCCCAGCCGTATGCCAGCACTTCGTCCAGCCATTGTTTCAGGAGAGGCGGACAGTTGAACCACTGGATTGGAAACTGCAGCATCAAATGGTCATGCGTTTCCACCAAACGCTGCTCTTTTTCCACATCAATGGATTGGTCAGGATAAGCTTTGTACAAGTCATGGACCGTGTATTTTTCCGGGTATTTATGGAGCTCTTGAACCCACCGTTTATTAATGACGGACGTTTCAATGCTTGGATGCGATACGATCACTAAGGTTTTCATCGGATTGGTCCTCCTTTGTTCGATGATGACTTCGTATTGAGTATAAAAAATACCTCGCCACGCTGTAAGTACGCACTTTTAGTACAGGTACTAACATCCTGGTAAGTGTGAACCGCGTCGAACAGAAGCCTTTTAACGACTTACGTCGTTGTATCCAAGCTGGATGGCCGATACAAGCGATGAAACGGAATTGACAGGGGTCGGGTAAATCTATACAATTATATTGTTTCATTTGAATAAATAATAGGTAGGATCGGAATAGTTTTAACTGTTACAACCATATTCTTATTTATTCAAAGGATACATCCATCTCATTCAAAGGATTGATCGATTCTGAAAAGAACATTATTCCATGAATAGGTTTAAGGCAGCACGATGAGCATTCCTTTCACGTACATATTTTGTTTCAAATGAAACAAATGGTTTTAACCAACTCAAAACAGCGAACCGGGATGCAGTACATGGAACCGACGAGTGATTCTCGAGGCTGCAATGCGTTGGTCAGGAGTGGAGGAAGCACATCATAGGCGGTTTTCAAGTCTGAATGAACAGGAGGGTTCGAATCATGGAATGGGCGAAAATCATCCAAGAGCGCAGAAGCATCCGCAGGTTTAAATCCTCTCCCGAGGTGGATCAGGAACTTGTGCGGGAGCTGCTCCGCGAAGCGCAGGGCTTGTATCCTTCTCCTTCCGGCGAGGCTGCAAGTTACCGGTGCGTTTATGCAGGAACGGCGGAATCTAGGGAGCGTCTTGCTGTCTGCATGCTTGAACCTCTGGTGAAGAACAAATTGGTCAAATGGCTGCCGGAAAAAATTCGGGATTTTGTCCGAAAGAGAGTAACGGAAATCCCCGGTCATCTGGCTGTTATCGCCAGCACGAACGAGGACAGAAGGACTAATGACATGAATTATGCTGCAGTTTGCGGGATCATGCAAAATTTCCAGCTGCTTGCCTGGCAGCAGCAGCTTGGTACCCTATGGGACACGGAGCCGATGATGCAGAGCCGGGAGTTATTCCACCTTTTCCAAATGAAACCAACCGAGAAACTGGTGGGAATTTTACACCTCGGCTATTTTGACAAAATACCGAAAGCCAGAGCCAGGACACGCGCAGAAAAGAAATGGTCGATCATATCGGGATAAGGAGGCGAACCCATGAACATCACTGGTGTCACAAATAAAGGTCTTACATCAAACTACAGTAATCGGCCCGTTCCTGAACGTCATATCCTGGATCTGTTAAATGTGGCCGTATGGGCTCCGAATGACGGACTGCGGGAGCCGTGGCGTTTTATATTTATCGGGTCAGGCAGCACAGACATCATGGCCGGATTACAAGAGAAGGCGCCGGCTTATTTGATCCTGGTAATTAAAGAAGAGCGCGATCCTCATAAAAGGGAAGAAGATTTCGCGGCCGCATGCTGCCTTATGCAAAATTTCCATCTGCTTGCTCAGGAGAGCAAGCTCCACGTCCGAGCGACAATGAACGACTGGATTTATGATCGAACATCCGCCCATCGTTATGGTGTTCACCAAGAGGAGCGGATCGTCGCCGTTCTGGAATTGGGTTATCTGGAACAACCAATAGAGCCGGTAACCGCTGCTCATTCACCGGATCTTAACTTTGAGTTACTGTAATTGGTAAATGTTCAAGCTGCATAACCTTTTTCGCTCCTGATGCATCTAATTGGGGGAATGTTCAAAGGAATGCATCAAAGATCCAAATCCTTCATAGCGTCCCTTCCGGAAAGCATGTTTTCCGAAAAGGGGCGTTTTTATTTACGGAACGATGTCACATTCGGCAGCATGCCAAACGTTATACAGGGTGAGGATGGGACAACAAGGGAGGTGATGCCATGAAAGACCTCAACCCCGGGGAAGAGTCGACACAACCAATCGAGAGCGTCGTAGAAAGCGTCAAACAAGGAGATAAACAGGCATTTGCCGACATCATCCGTACGTTTGAGCGTCAGATTTATACGTATTGTTATTACATTTTGAAGAACCGTGAGGAAGCGGAGGACGCGCTTCAGGAAATTTTCATCAAGGTGTATCAATCCATCCATAAATATGAGCACCAGGTTTCCTTCTCCTCATGGTTGTATAAAGTTGCTTACTACCATTGCATGGATATGGCCAGAAAGAAGAGCCGGCAAAAGAAGACGTTATCTCTCCAAAAAGAGATTCGGCAGTTGGAGAATCAGCACCAAAAGGACAGCGTACCAGAGGTGGAAGAGCTGCTGATGGGTTTGAAGCCTGAAGAAAGGCATCTCGTGCTTCTGCGGGCAGTGGAACAGTACAGCTTCGAAGAGATTGGACAGATTATGGACTGCAAACCGGCAACCCTGCGCAAAAAGTTCGAACGTGTCCGGAAAAAACTGATTCTGCAAAAGAAGATCAAAGGAGGGGTAACCCATGAACGAATGGTCAGATCTAACTGAAGAAGAGCTGATGGCGCATTTGCGGAGAACGGTTAAGCAAAAGGAAATGCCGCAAGAAAGCTACGCCAATCAAATTATGGAGAGGCTGAATGAGATGAGTAGATCCAGCAGAAGCGAACGTATCGGAAGAGGAACCTGGAAGAAAAAGGCGGCGATTAGCGTCACAGCTGCAGCCATGCTTGGAGGCGTGGTGATGGGAAGCGGCTTCGTGTCCCCTGTCATGGCGGATGCCTTGAAAAACGTGCCGTGGATCGGCAGTGTGTTCCAATACAACATGGACAGCAGTTTGCAGCAGGCCAGCGCAACCGGACTGACAACTGCGCCGAACCTCAGCGTAACTAAGGACGGAGTGACGCTCAGCATTAAAGAGGTGATGTTTGATGGAACCCGGCTTGCATTCGCCATTGAACGTCAAGGCGTGGACGACGATACGATGCTCTCCCCTTATCCACCAGCAGGGGCGAAGGATGAGAAGGGGAACCTGATCCAAACCGTTCCATTGGAACAGCAGAAAAAAGGGTATATCTATATGCCGGAAGTCAGCATCCAAGGTCACAGCAAATTTTTCGGCATGTTCACCGATGCAGTGGGCAAGACGGAGAAAGGACAAGACATCCGCAATATGGCCATGTATGAAGTAACGAAGGGCCTGACGGAGCTGAAACTCCCCGAATCTTTTGACATGAAGGTTAAATTGAGTGTAACCGGGATTAATGAGCCGTTTGAATTCGTCATTCCTGTCAAAAACCTGGCGAAAGGAGCCGTCGTCCTTCATCCGGACCAAACGCAAAGCAGCGGCGGTTTCAGCTATACGGTCAAGCAGGTGGATCTGACGCCGATAACGACACGACTCGTACTGGACAGCAAAGGCAGCGTTCCTGTGACATCAGAGCAAACAGGAGACTTAAGCCCGAGCAAAATGTACTACGACCTTGTGGACCAGGATGGAAATCCGGTGCAGCAGAACTTGATCGGATACTTCAACAGCAGACCGGGTACCGATTACCATGAAGATGAGGCTTACAAGCCGTTTGACAAAATGCCGACCTCCATTACGATCAAGCCTTATACATTGACTGTGAAAAAGGATTGGACCATCGTTTCCGACAGTAAGGGGGAACCGCTTAAAACTTATCATAAAGATCTCGAAATGACGATTCCGGTCGTCCAGTAACAAGCAAATTAAAAAAGGTTATAAACTCTGCAAAAAAAAAGAGCTCTTATTCCATCTAGAACAGGGATGGGGAGCTCTTTTTTGATTCGCTATTTTAGCTGGCCGATGGACAAATTGACCTTATAATTGCCGAACTGAACCATCTCGCCCAGAAGGTCATTGAGGTCCATAGGGGATGGCACCTGTACTCGAAGGAGATAGCAGCCTTCACCGCTGATCCGGTGTGCCTCCACGATGGGCTGGGTATGCTGGATGTAATGCTGGAACGAAGCATGCGTATCCGCGGATTTCATAAAGACGATAATAAAAGCACTGACCTGGAGTCCAAGCTTGCCCGGGTTGCACCGCAGCGTATAACCCTCGATCACTTCCAGATCCTGGAGCTTCCGGATGCGGGCACCCACCGCCTGACCGGTGAGATGTACCTTTTCTCCGATCTCCTTATTGGACTGGAGAGAATTTTCCACCAGCAGCTGCAATATTTTAAGGTCGATCTCATCGATATCTTGTTTGCTCATCTTGCCCTTCATTCCTTTCACCGTGAAAATATAGCTACCAATATCGTTTCGCCAGGCTATGTAAAGAACACGTTTTCCTGTTTTATACTGGTATCGTGAATAACAGAATCATAAACCAAACCGGGAGTGAATGGAAATGAAAATTCAATTGATCCGCAATGCCACATTGTTTATTGAATATGCCGGTGCAACTCTTCTCGTCGATCCGATGTTCAGCGAGAAGGAGGCCAACCCGCCGGTAATCAATACCGCCAACGAACTGCGCAACCCGCGGGTACCCCTGCCAGTGGAGGTGGATAAGCTCGTGCAGCCGGATGCGCTGCTGGTCACCCACCGGCATCCGGATCACTGGGATGAGCCTGCCCAGAAGCAAATCAGCAAGGAGACGGCGGTATTCTGCCAGCCGGAGGACGAAGGCGAGATCCGGGCAGCCGGATTTGCCCGCACGACGCCGGTCAAAAGAAGCGTTACGTTTCAGGGAATCACTGTGACCCGCACCGGAGGTCAGCACGGAACAGGAGAAATCGGGAAACAGATGGGGCCTGTATGCGGTTTTGTCCTTCAAGCCGAAGGCGAGCCGACGGTCTACATTGCAGGCGATACGATATGGTGCCGTGATGTTGAAGAGGCGCTTGATGCTTACCAGCCGGATCTGACGATCGTTAACGCCGGCGGCGCTCGCTTTGTGACGGGAGATCCGATCATAATGGATGAGAATGACGTGCTTGCTCTTCTGCGCCATCAACCAGATACCCGGGTGGCTGCCGTTCACATGGAAGCGATCAATCACTGCTTTGTAACAAGGGATGACCTTAGAGATGCGATAGAAAAGGCGGGATACAGCAGCAGGGTAATCATTCCGGAAGATGGGGAAGTGTTTGCAGATTAAAAAAATATTTATTTTTGGATTTTTTAAAGAGGATGCCGGGGACGGACAGCGAAGGATACAGCATACCGTTTGAAAGCGAGGGATCATTGGCTCAATGAATCAGAATCAAGTATTTCAGACCAGGCTTCTCAGTTCGTTATCCAAAGTATTTCCGGATGGACAGGGAACCGAACATCCCGTGACCGGCGGGTCGATGCTCAGCAACGAAACGTATGCTTTTCAAGCCGCTTACCGGACGGAAGGCCCGGTGAACGATCTCAGGGTCATCGTGGATGCTCCGGCCGCACTGCCGGTAACGGTACGCCGTGTTGGCCTCGTGCCGTCCGGACTTCCCGTATATCCGGATCACGATGAACATGTCCTGCGTGCGGAGCCGGGATTATTTCCGGATCCGCTGTATCCGCTGGATGAAGAACAAGACATTCCGGCCGTACCGGGAGAGTGGCAAAGTGTGTGGATCACGCTTCAGCCGAATGGTCAGACGCCGGCGGGCAGCTACCCGATCACCGTCCGTTTTACATCCGGGGATGGGGAAGTTGCCGGAGAGGAGACTTTTCAGCTGGAGCTGATTCCGGAGGAGCTGCCTCCCCAGAAGCTGATACATACCGAATGGGTCCATACAGACTGCCTGGCGACCTATTACAAGCTGGACGTATTCAGCGAAGAGCACTGGCAAGTGATCGGTCAATATATGGATACGGCCGTGAAGCATGGCATGAACATGATTCTGACGCCCGTTTTTACGCCGCCGCTCGATACCGAGGTCGGCGGGGAGCGGCCGACGGTTCAGCTTGTGGATGTAACCGTCACAGGAGAAAATCAATACGCGTTCGGATTTGACCGGCTCACAAGATGGGTTGAGCTGTGTGACGAGAAGGGCATCCGCTATTTTGAATTTTCCCATTTGTTTACGCAGTGGGGAGCGAAGCATGCACCGAAGATTATGGCATCCGTAGACGGAAATCTACAGAAGATTTTCGGATGGGAGACCGATGCCACCGGTGAAACGTATCGTCTGTTCCTGGAGCAGTTTGTTCCGGCGCTAACGGAATGGATTCATAACCATAACCTGTCGGAACGAAGCTATTTCCACATCTCCGATGAGCCTGGGGCGGATCACCTGGAGTCTTATGGCTATGCGAGCAAGTTGCTGGGCGGTCTGCTGCAGGGATTCCCGATCATCGACGCCCTGTCGGACTATGATTTCTTCGAGAATGGTTTGGTGAAAACGCCTATTCCGTCCAGCAACCATATCGAGCCGTTTCTGGAGCATAACGTCCAGCCGCTCTGGACGTACTATTGCTGTTCCCAATATAAAGAGGTGGCTAACCGCTTCATGTGCTTCCCTTCGGCCCGCAATCGGATTCTGGGCTACCAGCTGTACAAGTTTGACGCCGCCGGATTTTTGCATTGGGGTTATAATTTCTATTATTCGCAATACTCCAAAGGCGAAATCGATCCGTACGAAACGACCGATGCCGGCAAAGCTTTTCCGTCAGGCGATCCGTTTATCGTATATCCGGGACCGGGCGGCGTGCCGGTCGAATCGATCCGGCTTGAGGTCATGAACGAAGCGCTGCAGGATTTGCGTGCGCTCCAGCTGCTCGAATCGAAAATCGGCAGGGATAACGTGCTGAAGGCGTTGGAGCAAGATTTGCCCGAGCCGATCACGTTCAGCCGCTACCCGCGGGAAGAGGAATGGCTGATCGCCAAGCGCGAATGGGTGAACCGGAAGATTAAAGAAGCTTTAGCTTCGGCAAACGTCTGAGCTGCCGCGTTGTCCCTTTGAACACCGCTTCATACACGACAAGACAAGGAAAAAGCATTCGTCAGACCGGTGGTGAACCGGCTGATGAATGCTTTTGTTTTTTTGAAATATGGGGTTTCATCACGACCAACGAGCCGTTAAACCAGCACCTTGCGGAACTCGCGGGTGAGGAGCGGCACGACCTCGAACAGGTCCCCGACAATACCGTAATCCGCCACTTTAAAAATCGGAGCTTCGGGATCCTTATTGATCGCAATGATGACCCGCGACTGGCTCATCCCCGCCAAATGCTGGATCGCGCCGCTGATACCGCAGGCGATATAAATTTCCGGCGTCACGACCTTGCCGGTTTGACCAATCTGCATCGAATAGTCGCAGTAGCCTGCATCGCAGGCCGCCCGGGAAGCGCCCACCGCGCCGTGCAGCACTTCCGCCAGCTCTTCGAGCGGCTTGAACCCTTCGGCACTCTTGACGCCGCGGCCGCCCGAAACGATAATTTTCGCCTCGGTCAGGTCGACCTTGCCGGACGTCTTGCGCACGATGTCCTTTACAATCGAGCGGAGGGAACCAGAAGGGGCGTAATCGATCTCGATGATCTCCCCAGGCGAAGATACGCTTGGTGCGGGGGACAGATTGTTCGGGCGGATCGTCACGACCTGCGGGCCGCCGGTGAACGACTTTTGCTCGAACGCTTTGCCTGCGTAGATCGGGCGGGTGTAGACAGCTTCGCCGCCGTTCTGCTCGATCGCCGTCACGTCTGAAATTTGTCCGGCACCCAAATGGGCAGCGATTTTCGGCGCAAGATCCCGGCCCAGTGCCGTATGGCCAAGGATGACCACGTCAGGCGCCACATGCTCAAACACGCTTTGCACGGCATCAAAATAAGCTTCAGCGTTGTAGATTTCCAGCTCAGGGTGGTCCACGGCATAGACCCGGCCTTCTACATAGCCCGCCAGATCTGCAGCGAGGGGCGTGATTTGCGACCCGATCAGCACCGCAGCGACGGCGTCACCTTCATTTTTGGCAATGGAGGCAGCCTGAAGCGCTTCCAACGAAACCTGACGCAGGCTGCCACCCCGTACCTCAGCTACGACCACAAACGTTTTACTCATTCGGGATTCCTCCTTTTATGGGGATCGAACTTTAGTTCATTCCATTTTGAGAAAAGCATGGGTTTCATCAAATCAGCTTGGCTTCGGTACGCAGCAGCTGGACCAGATCTGCGGCCTGCTGGGCCAGGTCTCCCTTTAGTATTTGCCCGGCCTTGCGCTCAGGCGGCAGGGCGAGGGAGAGGCGGTTCGTCTTGGCGGCCACATCCGCTTCACTCAGGCCGAGATCGCCAAGCCCGAGACGTTGGAACGGCTTCTTCTTCGCCTTCATAATGCCGGGCAGCGACGGATACCGCGGCTCGTTAAGCCCCTGCTGCGCGGTGAATACCGCGGGAAGTGCGACCTCCAGCGATTCGGTATCGCCTTCGGCGTCCCGCTGCACGAATGCTTTTCCGCCGGCAATGTCCAGCTTTGTGATCGAGGAAGCGTGAGGCAGGCCCAGCAGATGGGCTACCCTTACAGCGACCTGGCCCCCGCCGGAATCTACAGAGAAGTTGCCGCCGAGAATGAGGTCTACGGACTGCTGGCCGAAATAGGCCGCCAGCGCTGTGGCGATGCTGAACTCGTCGCCGGGAATGCTGTCGCCGTCAATAAGCACGGCTTCATCGGCGCCCATGGCCAGTGCCGTTCTCAGCGCCTCGGCCGTGCGCTCCGGTCCTACCGAGACGACGGTTACGGTACCGCCGTGCGCATCCCGCTGCAACAACGCTTCTTCTACCGCATATTCGTCGTACGGATTGATGACGTACTTGACCCCGTCGTCGGAAATCTGTCCATTCGAAATGACGATTCGTTCCTCCGTGTCGAAGGTTTGCTTCAGCATAACGTAGATATTCATGCGGACAAGCTCCTCTCTCAAACGCGTTATTTTAAACCTTTTAAGAAAAACTCAACTGTCTTATCCACCTGAGCGGAAAGGGAATACTTTCGGCCGGAGATAAGCCAGGAGGTGACCACTTCATCCATCGCCCCAAAAATCAGCAGGCGTGTCAATTTGACATCGAGGTCTGCACGGAACGATTTCTCGGCAATCCCCTGTTCAATGATATGCTCGATCAGCTGAATGTAGGGCTTGACGACAAGCCCGATGGCTTTGCGCAGCTCCAACGAACTCTGACGCAGCTCGATTTGTGTCACATAGGCCAGATTGATGTTGTTTTCGAGCTCGGTAAAGTGAATTTCGCAAACTTTGCGGAGGGCTTCATCGGCGGTATTCGTTTCCTTCACGCTGCTGTTGAACATGGATACCAGATTTCCGAGACGGGCTTGAAACAGAGAAATAAGGATATCTTCCTTGTTTTTAAAATATAAATAAATCGTACCGTCCGCGACGCCTGCTTCCTTGGCTATCCTCGAAATCTGGGAGCCGTGATAGCCGTTCTCCGCGATTACTTTTAAGGCTGCATCCAAAATCAACTCATATTTTTCCAATTTTCTACTTGTCATCAGGCCACCCCGGTGTTAGAATTCAAATAACTGAATGAATACTCATTCATTTTTCTTAATCTTATGGGAAACAGTGCCAGTTGTCAATGTTTTCAAGGTAAGATTTTATTTTTAAACAAGCTTTGTAACCGCTTACGAAATGTAACCCGTCACCAAATTTAGGTGAATACGAAGAAAGGACGGATGACAAATGGTGTGGCCAATCGTCAATTTACTGCTGTTTCTCGCTGTGACTGGGTACGGTATTTATTTGTTCTGCCAAGCGGTGTATCACAGACTGCTGTACGTGAAGCTCGGCAAGCCGGTGGATTTCCGGAAGCAACGTGAAGGCAGATGGGGCGAGTTCCTGGGACAGGTGTTCGGCCAAAAAAAGCTGCTGAAGGACCGGAAGAGCGGCATTATGCACGTGGTGATCTTTTACTGCTTCATCATCCTTCAGTTCGGCGCGCTGGATCTCATTATCAAAGGACTGACAGACGGCGGCCACCTTCCGCTTCCCGCGTACGACGTATTCGGTCTGCTTCAGGAGATCACGGTGTTTCTGGTCCTTGTAGCGATGGGATATGCCGCTTACCGCCGGTATGGCGAGAAGCTTGCGCGCCTCAAGAAAGGGTGGAAGCCAAGCATTGTCGTGTTCTTTATCTTCTCCCTGATGCTGTCTGTGCTGCTGTCGCTTACCTTCGAAAGAATCCGGCTCGACCTCGAGCCATCCGCTTACGCACCTATATCCTCAGCGATTGCGGCCATCTTCACCGGCATGTCCGGAACGGCGGCATCCGTATTGTTCTACATCTTTTGGTGGGCCCATCTGCTTATTCTGCTATCTTTTCTCGTCTATGTTCCTCAATCGAAGCATTTTCACCTCATTACCGCACCGGTCAATATCTGGCTGGGCCGCTCCGAGCCTGTCGGCAAGCTGAGCAAGCTTGACCTTGAAGATGAAGAAGCCGAGTCGTTTGGCGTCGGCAGGATCGAAGATTTTACGCAAAAACAGATGATCGACTTCTACGCTTGTGTGGAATGCGGGCGCTGCACGAACGTCTGTCCGGCTTCCAATACCGGCAAGGTACTGTCGCCGATGCATCTCATTACCAAACTCCGCGATCATTTAACGGAAAAAGGTACAGCCGTTACCGGTAAGTCGCCGTATGTTCCCGAATATGCTTTTGCCGGGAGTGGAGCGCATGCATTGGATGCAGCCGTGTCCGAAACCCATCCCGATTGGTCATCAGCGGACGGCGTGACGGATATTCGCCCGACGTTGGCATGGCAGAAGGCCACCTGGACCCATCAGGACACAAGTCCGCAGGACATGAACTTGATCGGCGACGTCATGACCGAGGAGGAGATCTGGTCCTGCACCACCTGCCGCAACTGCGAGGATCAGTGCCCGGTCGGCAACGAGCATGTCGATAAAATCATCGATTTGCGCCGCCATCTCGTGCTGATGGAAGGAAACATGCCGGCAGAGGGGCAGCGAGCCCTGCAAAATATCGAACGGCAAAGCAATCCCTGGGGATTGAACCGCAACGACCGGGCCAACTGGACCGGCGAGGTGGAAGGCATCCGGGTGCCGACCGTCAAGGACAATCCGCAGTTTGAATATTTGTTCTTTGTCGGATCGATGGGCTCATACGATTTGCGCAGCCGCAAAATCTCCAAGGCGTTTGCCCGCCTTTTGAACGAATCCGGCGCCAATTTCGCCATTCTCGGCAACGAGGAGAAAAATTCGGGGGATACGCCCCGCCGGATGGGCAACGAGATGCTGTTTCAGCAGCTGTGCATGGAGAACATCGAGATTTTCGAAAAATACGGTGTTCAGAAAATCGTGACCGCCTGCCCGCACACCTTCAACACGTTCAAAAACGAATACCCCGAATTCGGGCTCGAAGGGGTGGAGATCCTTCATCACTCCGAGCTGCTGGATCAGCTCCTCCGCGAAGGGAAGCTGAAACCCCAGTATGAAGTGAAGGAGCGGGTCACTTATCACGACTCGTGTTATCTGGGACGCTATAACAACGTGTACGACCAACCGCGCAGCGTCCTCCGGGCCATTCCTGGCGTGGAGCTCGTTGAAATGAAGCGCACGCGGGAAAATGCGATGTGCTGCGGCGCCGGGGGCGGCATGATGTGGATGGAGGAGACGTCCGGCAAACGGGTGAACCTTGCCCGCACAGAGCAGGCGCTGGAAGTGAATCCAAGCATCATCAGCAGCGCCTGTCCTTACTGCCTGACCATGATGGAGGACGGGACGAAGATGAAGGAAGTGGAAGAGCGTGTGAAAGCAAAGGATATCGCCGAAATTTTGGAGCTGTCCGTGTTCGGGGATTCCGCTGCTCACAATAAAGGATTTGAAATGGAGGCAAGCACACAATGAACAAATCCATTCGTAAGGCAGCCGTCATCGGCTCAGGAATTATGGGTTCCGGCATTGCTGCACATCTGGCCAATGTCGGTATCCCGTGCTTACTGCTGGACGTCGTTCCGACTCAGCTGACAGAGGAAGAGACGAAGAAGGGGTTGACGCTGGAACATCCGGCGGTACGCAGTCGTCTTGCAACTTCAGCCATTGAGAAGCTCAGCAAGATCAAGCCGGCTCCGCTGTATGATCCTGCGTTTGCTTCCCGGATTACGCCGGGTAACCTCGAAGATCATCTGCCGCAAATTGCAGGCGTCGACTGGGTCATCGAGGTGGTGGTTGAGAATCTGGAAGTGAAGCAGCAGCTCCTGAAACGCGTAGAGGAGCATTGGAAACCCGGTACGGTGGTCAGCTCGAACACGTCGGGCATCTCGATCAACGAGATGGCGGCCGAATGCGGCGAATCGTTCAGAAAACACTTCCTAGGCACACATTTCTTTAATCCGCCCCGTTATATGAAGCTGCTTGAAATTATTCCCGGACGGGACACGGAGCCGGAGCTCGTGGCGCGTATGAAGGATTTTTGCGAAAGGGTGCTCGGCAAGGGCGTCGTCATCGCAAAGGATACGCCTAACTTTATTGCGAACCGGATCGGTACTTACGGCCTGCTTGTGACTCTGCATGAAATGGTGGAGAAGGGCTTCACGGTGGAAGAGGTCGATGCGGTGACCGGACCGGCGATGGGGCGTCCGAAGAGCGCTACCTTCCGCACGCTGGATCTGGTGGGGCTCGACACGTTCGTTCATGTCGCGGATAACGTCCGGATGAACGTCGAGAATGAGCGCGAACAAGCGGTTTTCACTTCGCCGGACGTGCTGACGGGCATGGTGGCACGCGGCTGGCTCGGGGAGAAGAGCGGGCAGGGTTTCTATTTGAAAAAGAAAACGCCGGCCGGGAGCGAGATTTTATCCCTTGACCTGAAAACGCTGGAATATGTGCCGCAGATGAAGCCTAAATCGGCATCGTTGGAGGCCGCGAAAATGGCCAAGGGAGCCGGAGCGAAAACAAAGGCGCTCCTCGGGGCGAAGGACCGCTACTCGGATCTGGCCTGGGACATTCTGAAGCAGGTGCTTGTCTATTCGGCCGAAAAGGTGGGCGAGATCGCCGATTCGGTCAAGGAAATCGACGATGCCATGAAATGGGGCTTCTCCTGGGAACTCGGACCGTTTGAGACCTGGGACGCCATCGGCCTGGCCCGGTCCGTGGAGCGGATGGAAGCCGAAGGCTTGACCGTTCCTGCCTGGGTTAAAGAGTGGGTCGCTGCGGGACACAAGTCCTTTTACAAGCAGGAGGAGGGCCGGCTGTACTCGATTCATGTGGCGTCGGGCGCATACCGTGAGGTAGAACAGCCGGAAGAAGTCATCAATCTGCGCAGCCTGAAAGAGCAAAACAAGGTGGTGAAAGGAAACAGCGGCGCCAGCCTGATCGACATTGGAGACGGCGTCGCCTGCCTGGAATTCCATTCGCCCAACAATGCGATCGGCGAGGACATTCTCTCCATGATTACGCAGAGCATTGACGAGGTGCGCAGCAATTTCAGAGGACTCGTGATTGCGAACCAGGCACGCAACTACTGTGTGGGAGCCAACATTATGCTGCTCCTCATGGAAGCTCAGGACGAAGAATGGGACGAAATCAACGAAATCATCCGGAAATTCCAGTACACGATGTACGCGCTGAAGCGGTTTGAAAAGCCGGTCGTGGCCGCGCCGCACCGCATGTGCCTCGGTGGCGGTGTCGAATCCTGCATGCCGGCCGACCTGGTCATCGCAGCGCCGGAGACGTATTACGGTCTTGTCGAAGTCGGCGTCGGCCTGATTCCCGCCGGTGGAGGGTGCAAGGAACTGGCGCTGCGGGCAAGCCAAACGGCCGGTCTTCCGGATGCGGATCTGCAGCCGTACATCAATCACATTTTCCAAACCGTGGGAACGGCGACGGTATCGACGAGCGGCCACGATGCCAAGCGTCTCGGGTACTTGCGGCCAAGCGATCGTGTCGCGGTGAGTCAGGATGTCCAGATTTATCAGGCGAAGCAGGCTGTTCTCGGTCTGGATCGAAGCGGCTATGAACCGATCCCGCAGGAGAAGGTCCGAGTCGTCGGGGCGGAAGGCAAGGCCGTGCTTCAGCTTGGTGCGCTTGGCATGAAGCAAAGCGGTTATATCAGCGACCATGATTACCTGATCGCCCGAAAACTGGCCCATGTTCTCGCCGGCGGTGATGTCCCGGCAGGAACCCTTGTCTGTGAGGAGTATATGCTGGACCTCGAGCGCGAGGCTTTCTTGAGCCTGTGCGGGGAACCGAAGACGCAGCAGCGCATGCACCACATGTTAACCAAAGGCAAGGCGCTCCGCAACTAACATCCACGGGAGGGGATATTCCATGAAAGAAGCAGTCATTGTATCGATGGCGCGTACCGCAGTCGGCCGTGCCAAGAAAGGCAGCCTGGCACAGACACGGGCCGACGATCTCGGGAAAACGGTGCTGGAGGCCGTCGTGGAACGCGCGCCGGGCCTTAAAAAGGAAGACGTGGAAGACATCATCATCGGCTGCGCCATGCCGGAAGGCGAGCAGGGACTTAATTTCGCCCGGATCATGTCGCTCTACTCCGGATTCCCGGTGACGGTGCCGGCGCTGACGATCAACCGGTTCTGCTCCTCTGGCCTTCAGTCAATCGCCTTCGCGGCGGAACGAGTCATGCTGGGGCATGCCGACATCCTGATCGCCGGGGGCGTGGAGAGCATGAGCCATGTGCCGATGACCGGTTTCAAGATGTCGCCGAACCCGAAGATCGTTGAGCAGATGCCGGAGGTCTACATCGCCATGGGACATACGGCGGAAGAGGTGGCCGAGCGGTTCGGCATCAGCCGGGAAGATCAGGACCGGTTCGCTGCGAGATCGCACGCCAGGGCAGCGCAGGCGATTGCGGAAGGCAAGTTCCAGGACGAAATCGTGCCGGTTCAGGCCGAACTGAAAAGCGTGGATGAGAAAGGCAAAGTGCAGACGAAAACCTTCGAATTCCGGATGGACGAAGGCGTGCGGAGCGACACGACAGTGGAGGTGCTGGGCAAGCTGAAACCGGCGTTCAAGCTGAACGGATCAGTCACGGCGGGGAATGCGTCCCAGGTCAGCGACGGGGCTGCGGCGGTCGTTGTCATGAGCCGGGAAAAAGCCGAGGCGCTTGGCCTGCAGCCGCTTGCCACGTTCCGTTCCTTCGCGCTCAGCGGCGTCGAGCCGGAAATTATGGGCGTTGGTCCGGTCAAGGCGATTCCTAAGGCGCTGCAGATGGCCGGCATTACGCTGGAGGACGTGGATTTGTTCGAAATCAACGAGGCGTTCGCCTCCCAGTGCGTCCACATTATCCGGGAGCTTGGCATCGATGAGGAGAAAGTGAACGTCAACGGCGGCGCGATTGCGCTTGGGCATCCGCTGGGCTGCACGGGCACGAAGCTGACGACGACCCTGATCAGCGAGCTGAAGCGGCGCGGCGGCGGTTACGGCGTGGTGTCCATGTGCATCGGCGGCGGCATGGGCGCCGCGGGCGTGTTTGAGGTTCATCCGTAAGCAGAAAGCGTTCTACAGTGATTTGGTTTTTATATTAAAAATTCATATCGCAAAGGAGACGGGAACGATGAGCACAACGATGAATAAGGTGATCGGCGGCAGTTATATTATTGAAGACACGGACTTTCACAGTATTGTGACCCCGGAAGATTTTACGGAAGAACACCGGATGATCGCCGAGACGACGGAGGATTTTGTATCCGGTGAAGTGGTGCCCCATGACGAAGCGATCGAAAAACTGAATTATGAGCTTACGGTGGAGAAGATGCGCAAAGCCGGTGAACTGGGATTGCTGGGCGCCGACGTGCCGGAGGCCTACGGCGGGCTTGGTCTGGATAAGGTCAGTTCGACGCTGATTAGCGAGCGGCTGACCAAGGCATCCGCATTCGCTTTGTCGATCGGGGCCCATGTCGGCATCGGCACGCTGCCGATCGTCTATTTCGGCACTGAGGAGCAAAAACAAAAATACCTGCCTGCTCTGGCAACCGGCGAGAAGATCGCCGCCTACTGCTTAACGGAGCCTTCCTCCGGTTCGGATGCGCTGGGGGCGAAAACGACAGCCACCTTATCCGAGGACGGTGAATATTATGTATTGAACGGCAGCAAGCAGTTTATCACGAATGCCGGTTTCGCCGACCTATTCATCGTGTACGCCAAAGTGGACGGCAAGGACTTCAGCACTTTTATCGTGGAGCGCACGATGGAAGGCGTCAGCATTGGACCGGAAGAGAAAAAAATGGGAATAAAAGGATCGTCCACTTGTCCGCTCATCCTGGAGGATGTGAAAGTGCCTGTAGAGAATCTGTTATGGGAAGTAGGCAAGGGGCATTTGATCGCCTTCAACATCCTGAACATCGGACGCTTCAAGCTGGCCGCCGGTTGTGTAGGCGCCTCCAAAGATACGATTGAGCTGGCTGCCAAGTACGCGAACGAGCGTGCGCAGTTTGGCCGGAAAATCTCCACCTTCCCGCTGATCGGCAAAAAGCTGGCGGATATGAATACGAAAACGTACGCGCTCGAGAGCATGGTTTACCGCACGGCAGGTCTGTTCGATGTTGGCCTTGCCGAAGTGGATCACAGCAGTCCAGAAGTGGGCTATCAATCGGCCAAAGCCATTGCCGAATATCAGCTCGAATGCTCGATCAACAAGGTGTTCGGTTCCGAAACGCTGGATTTCGTCGTCGACGAAGGCGTGCAAATCCATGGCGGATACGGCTTTATTCAAGAGTACCGGGTGGAGCGGAATTATCGGGATTCGCGGATCAACCGCATATTCGAAGGCACAAACGAAATCAACCGTCTGCTCATTCCGGGCACTTTGGTGAAACGGGCCATGAAGGGCCAACTGCCGCTGATGCAAAAAGCCGTGGCGCTGCAGGCCGAGCTTCTGGAGCCGATTCCTCCGCAAACCTTCGAGGGTACGCTTGACCAGGAAGCCCATCTGATCAAGATGGCAAAGAAAATTTTCCTGATGGCCGGCGCCCAGGCCGTACAGAAATATCAATTGAAGCTAGAGGACGAACAGGAGATTCTGAGCCATCTGTCCGATATGATGATTTCCGTCTATGCGATGGAAAGTGCGCTGCTGCGTACGCAAAAAATCATCGACCGCTCCGGCGAAGACAAGGCTCGCCTGCCGATCCTGATGACGACCGTATTCGTTCATGACGAATTCAATAAAATCGAAACGTGGGCGAAGGAAGTGCTCGCTGCGATGGAATCGGGCGACACGCTCCGGACGCAGCTGTCCGTTCTGAAAAAGCTGACGAGAAAGTCGCCTGTCAATACGCTGGGATTGAAGCGTGAAATCGCTGAAAAGGTCATTACCGCGGAAAAATACGTGCTGTAACAATTCGTGAGATGGGGTGGCCTGGATGTCGAGTAAACCTTGGTTAAATCAGTATCCTAGTGAGGTCCCGCACAGTTACGAGTATCCCAAGCAAAACGTTGCGCAATTTCTAGTGGATTCGGCTTCCCGATATCCAGAGCATATTGCTCTGGATTTCATGGGGAAGAAAATGACATTCCGATCCCTGCTGGTTTCGGTAAACCGGTTTGCGAACGCCCTGCTCCGGCTGGGTGTCCGCAAAGGGGACCGGGTCGCCATCATGCTGCCAAACTGCCCGCAGGAGGTCATTGCGTATTACGGTGCGCTCCTTGCGGGCGGCGTGGTAGTCATGACTAACCCGCTGTACGTGCCGCGGGAAATTCAGCATCAGTTATCCGACGCCGACGTCCGTATCATCGTGACGTTGGATGCGCTGGTGCAGCGCGTGGAACAGGCGATGACCCACAGGCCGCTCAGCAAGCTGATCGTCACGTCGGTCAAAGACTATTTGCCTTTTCCGAAAAACATCCTATACCCTCTTGCCGCCAAAAAAGACGGAACAAATGTCTCCGTCACGTATGACGATCGTATCGTATCCTTTACCCGCCTCATGAAACAATCAAGCAGCGACCCGGTCAAGGTAGACATCGATGTGGAACAGGACCTGGCGCTCATCCAGTATACCGGAGGAACGACCGGTTTCGCCAAAGGCGTCATGTTGACGCATATGAACCTGGTAGCCAATACGATTCAATCGCAGCTGTGGTTTTACCGGGCACGGATCGGCCAGGAAAAATACTTGGCTGCGCTGCCTTTTTTTCATGTATTCGGGCTTACGGTGCTGCTTAATCAGGCAGTTTATAATGCCGGAACGCTCATCTTGGTTCCACGTTTTGAAATCAATCAGGTGCTGAAGATCATTGACCGGCGGAAGCCGACGGTGTTTCCCGGGGCGCCGACCATGTATATTGCGGTGATTCACCATCCTGAAGTGCACAAGTACGACCTTTCTTCCATAAATATATGTATCAGCGGAGCGGCTCCGCTGCCACTGGAGGTACAGGAGCGGTTCGAGGAGGTCACGCGCGGCAAGCTGATCGAAGGTTACGGATTGACCGAAGCGTCCCCGGTTACGCATGCCAACAACATATGGGAGAAACGCAAAAACGGCTCGATCGGCATTCCTTTACCGGATACCGAAGCCCGTGTTGTGCATCCCGATACGGGTGAAGAGCTGCCGCTTGGCGAAATCGGCGAGCTGGTCGTTCGCGGCCCACAGGTCATGAAGGGGTATTGGAACCGGCCGGAAGATACGGAGCGCACGCTCCGGGATGGCTGGCTGTACACCGGGGATCTGGCGAGGATGGATGAAGAGGGCTTTTTTTACATTTTGGACCGGCGCAAAGATCTGATTATAGCCGGCGGTTATAACATCTACCCGCGGGAAATCGAGGAGGTGCTGTTCGAGCATCCGGATGTGGAGGAAGCCGTCGTGGCCGGTGTGAACGACCCTTACCGCGGTGAAAATGTAAAGGCTTACATTGTGCTCCGGAAAGGCTCGTCTGTTACCGAGCAGGAGCTGAAGCAGTGGTGCAAGGAACGGCTGGCTGTGTATAAAGTGCCCAAGATCTACGAGTTTCGCGAGTCGCTGCCCAAGACGCTGGTGGGCAAGGTGCTTCGCCGTAAACTGATCGAAGAAGAGAATGAGAAGCTGGTCAATCAATCGAAGGTCGACCTCTAAGAGATGACACGGCGACGCCGAATGAGAAGGAGGGCAAGAACATGAATCCGGAAACGACGGACAGCCTGAGTATGAACCTGAAGCTGAAGCAGCTGGAAAACGCCGCGAAGCATACCTTTTGGGATTTTATCGGATGCGAACTGGTTGAGCTTAAAGGCGATCAGGTCGTGGTAGCCTTTGATATTTTGCCCCATCATCTCAATCTTATCGGGATCGTTCACGGCGGCATGCATGCTTCAGCCATCGACTCCGCCATGGGCATACTCATTATGCTGGCCAGGCCGGAAGCCAATGTGGTGACGGTGAATTTGAACATGAACTACGTGGCTTCCACGGGTGAAGGGCGCGTCATCGTGACGGCTGAAATTATCCACAGCTCGCGCAAGCTGATAACAGCGCAGGCCTATGCGCGCAAAGAGAACGGGGATCTGCTTGCCTTCGGCACCGGCACCTTCCGGGTGCTGGAAAGGCATGTCCCTGAAGCGCAAACAGAGAGCGATAAAAGGGGGACGATGGATGAGCGTGGTACAAGAACTTGAAGCGATGGCCGGAAAAATGAACGAACAGCCGGGGGCGCTGGATGGGCTGCACGCCTCCTACCATTTTCATATAAAAGATACGGGGAAACATTTGCAGGTGTATTTCAATGACGGTACCGTGCGTGTTGTTGAGGACGCTTCGGGCGATGCCGATTGCACGCTGACGATGTCAGAGAGCCATCTTCGAAAACTACTGCGGAACGACTTGAACACGACGATGGCGTACATGACCGGATCGCTCCGGATCGACGGCCGTCTTGGCCTGGCTCTGAAGCTTCAGGAAATTCTGAAGCAGTATCAGGTTTGAATACCTGGTTTACGACATCGATGAATGCAAAAATATAGGCTGCCTTATGCAGAGCAGCCTATTTGTGCTGTTATTTTAGATATAAGAAAGGATAAGCTTCGGAGATTGGGCTTCCTTATATCGCAAGAAAAACTTCCGCTAAATGCGGTCTGGCTTCTTAGAAGGTGCGCCGATAGACGTTTCTTTCTTTTAGATATAAGAAAGCTTCAGCTTCGGAGATTGGGCTTCCTTATATCGCAAGAAAAACTTCCGCTAAATGCGGTCTGGCTTCTTAGGAATTGCTTCGATAGACGTTTTTCTTATTTCCCCCTACGGGTTAATTTAGCGAGAGCATCCCATTGTTCCTCAGTGACGGAGCGAAGGTCATTGAATTCGCCCGCCCCCTGCAGCCATTCTCCACCGTCAATGGTGACCACTTCCCCATTAATATATCCCGCATAATCAGAAACCAGGTAGGCAGCCAAGTTCGCCAGCTCTTCTTTGTTCCCGACCCGGCGCAAAGGGACGCGATCGATCATCTGCTGCTCCAGCTCCGGCGTGGGAGAGAGGCGGGACCATGCGCCTTCAGTTGGAAAGGGGCCGGGGGCGATCGCCACCTGGCGGATCCCGTAACGTGCCCATTCCACCGCAAGGGAACGGGTCAGTGCCAGCACGCCGGCTTTGGCCGCAGCGGATGGAACGACAAAAGCCGATCCGGTGGCAGCATAGGTCGTCACAATATTGAGCATGGTGCCTCCCTGGCCGCGGTCGATCCAGCGTTTGCCGATCTCCAGGGTCGCATAGAACGTGCCGTGCAGCACGATGTTCAGCACCGCGTCTACGGCTCGAGGGGACAACCTTTCAGTGGGACTGATGAAATTGCCGGCGGCATTGTTGACGAGAATGTCAATCCGGCCGAAATGCCGTTCAACGGCATCCGCCAACTCCGCAATCTGTGCCGGTTCCCGAACGTCGCAAGGAGCATAGAATATTTTGTAACCGCTATCAAAAAATTGTTCGGCTGTCTGCTTCAGCACTTCTTCCCGGCGCCCTGCGATCGCCAGTTTGGCACCAAGCCGCACGAACTTTTCACCCATGGCCCGGCCCAGACCCGTTGCTCCCCCGGTAATCAACACCACTTTGTCCTGTAACAAGTTCTGCGCAAAAGGTTCCATTTCCGATTCCTCCCAAAATATGTGCTGGAAAAGAATTCATACTGCTTAACTTCCACTATATCGGAACGGGAAAGCGGTGTATAGAGCAGCCTTTGCTATGTGGGGAAAGGGCACTGATTCGATGTTATAAGTTTCATCTACCATCGGCGTACGTGCGGCTGTTCACTGAAGGTTTATCCAGGTACAGGGGACATCGCGGTACCCGGCGGGATGATAAAATTCGGGTAGAAAAACCGCGGAAAATTGCTGAAACCCTTTTTATTGTTCACATTTTTGTCACATGTGGTTCTAAGCGCACGTTCGCCATAATAAGAAGAAGTAAACGCTTCAAACTAACATTCCTCAGCTTGTACCCTTCCTCCTAGCCCTTTTTCCCGTTGCGATGTCAAGGTCATTCACACATTATGTAAAGGAAGTGAAGAGACTTATGGCAATTAAGCAGGGGCATGCCCAAAGACGTGCCCAAAACCCGCGAGCTGTTCGTCACGTCGGAATTTGTCTGATCCTCACGGTCGTTCTTTCGGTGTTTGGAATTCCTCCATTGCCTGTCTTTGCTGCGCCTCTCATCGCGATAGACCAGCCTTCAGGCCCCTTGGGGCCGGGTGTGTCCCGGATTTCCGGAACGTTTTCAGGTGTGTATGATGTAGAGCTCGCCGTAGGCGGTGATTCGCTCGTCAGTGCCCATATGGACGATCCGGAAGCGGACGGCAGCGGAAACTGGTATGCCGACGTCGACTTCTCCAAATACGACGGTCCGGTAGAACTGGCGGCTAGGGGAAAAGACAGTGTGACCCGCTATGTGGCCTGGTCTCCCTATATGTCGGTGGAGGTAGATAATCCGGGGGCCGCGCTCCCACAAGTGCAGATTACAAGCCCAGGCGAAACGAGTCCCGTGAAGGGGAGTGTCAATGTCTTCATTCAAGCAGGGGGTAAAAACCCGGTCAGCAACGTGCAAATACGGATTAACGGCGGAGAGTGGAAGGATGCGCCACCCAAAGGCTCAGGATACCAATACAAGTGGAAGACGGAGGCTTATGCCGGACGGGTTAATAGTCTAGAAGCGAAAGCCGTGGATTCAAACGGAAATACAGGATACAGCAGCGCAAAATATGTGAAAGTCGCGAACGTATACAGCCAAGCAATGCTGCAGGAGGATCAGCAGGAGCAAGAGGGCTGGACAGAGCAGGATGCCCAAAATGATCAAGATGTTCAAGCAGATCAAAATATCCAACAGAATGCCGAAGCGGAACTGAATGTCCAGAACGACCAGAGTGCTCAAATCGATCAAGATGTCAAAGCGCTGCAAAATAACGAAACTGCACAAGATGCCCCAACAGCTCAAGATGTCACCAAGGCACAAGATGAGATGACGGCCCCTCCCTCGAAAGATACAGTTAATGAAGTGAATCCGGATGAGGGGATGCAAATGAAAGCAGATTCTGGTTCCACATCCAGTCCGACGACCGTTACCCAGCAGGTGTACAGCCAGGATCGGGCCATGTGGATCTGGGAAAATGAATCGTACCCCCTGATCATGAACCCGGGTTCCCGTAATGTGCTGGATGCTATGGCATCCGACACGTCGACGTTCGGACAGAGACCGATCCGGACGCTGTACCTGGCGGTCGGACCCTATTTCGGCATGCGAATGCTGGAGGACAAACGGCCGGAGGTCAGGGATTTCGTCGGCTGGGCTCATGATAAGGGCTACCAGGTGCAGGCTTTGATCGCCGGCGGTACGACGCCGCCCTATTTCGGGGCCTATGCCCGTTACCGGACCCAGGCGGTGGCCGAGTTCGAAGGTATCCTGAATTACAATTTATCCTCGGATCCAAGGGAGAGATTCGACGGTGTAAACATTGATACGGAGCCTTACAGCCTCGGTGATTTTAAAAGTGCCAAACCTTCGGTTCAGGTACAGTACCTTGACATGCTCAAGGCATTGATGGACCGCAAGCAGGCTTCCGGCCTGGACCTGCAGGTCGGGGCCGCCATCCCGCGCTGGTTCGACACATCGGTGGACGCCAGCAGCATCTCGTGGAACGGCTCCGTCAAATGGATGTCCCAGCACGTTCAGGATACTCTCGATTACATTTCGATTATGGACTACCGGGATCAGGCGGACGGCAGTGCAGGGATCATTGAACAAGCACGCGGAGAAATCGACTATGCCAATCAGATCGGCAAGCCGAATTCGGTCGTCATTGGCGTAGAAACGATCGATGTCGCCGACGGGGGCGATCCGGAGGCCATCAGCTTCTATGAGGAAGGCCGCACGTACATGGAGTCGGAACTGAACAAAGTGTACGCCGCTTTTGAAGGAGATCCAGCCTTCGGAGGGATCGCGCTCCATCATTACGGCAACCTGAGAATTTTCCCGTCTGCATGGGGACCGGGTGGCGTGTTCTGGCAGCCGCCGCAGGACAGCGAAGCGCCTTCAGCTGTTACGGGCACTCCGCAGGCAGCCGCCTTTGATTATCAGCGGGTCGATATTACCTACGGGCCGGCGTCCGACAATGCCACCGTGAAAGAGTACCGCATTTATCGCGGAACGGATGCGCAGTTTGAACCGGATCCAGCTCACCTTGCCGGTATATCTAACAAACTGAACTTCCGCGACGTCGGGCTGCTGCCGGATACGACATATGTCTATAAGGTAACGGCCGTCGATTCCTCCGGTAATGAAGGGCCTGCAAGCCAGCCGTTCACCGCAACGACGGGGCATACCGATCTGAAGCCGATGATCGTGGGGCAAATGCAGGTCACTTACGACGGGACCAAGGCGACCGTATTCCTGCAGGTCGTCGACAAAGAGACGGGAGCCGGGCTTCAGGCAACGGTTTACGGCCGGTTTACCTCTATGGGCGGAAAATATGTCGGTGGCGCCACGACAGCGACAGGTACGTACACCGCTTCATCCGAAGCGATCAATGCGGCCGCGGGTAAAGCCGGCTTTGCCGCCCGCAGAATCCTGGCGCCCGGGTACTACTGGGCACAAGCTTATGATTCCCCCGACGGCCGATTCACGGAGTGGGGAGGATGACGCCAAAGCTCGCAAAGGTAACAAGATCGATATGATCCAGTCGGTTAGTATAACAAGAGGGCGCAGTGTTTGTTCTGCGTCCTTTTTTTCTCTTCATACGAAGTCCCCATTTCTGTAAAGAAAATAGATACTCATAGATTTCGTTATAAATATAGTTGTACGTGAGATTTGTCACCAAAAAAGCTTAAAAATCATGCTTAGGCAAGGGATCTCACATTCTGTGGCGAAGGAGTAAGAAGGAGCGAAATGGAACCTAAAACCACATAAAAGGTGTGACTCAACTTTGACGAAACCGAACGTGATCGTGATTTATTGTGACGATTTGGGATACGGTGACTTGGGCTGCTACGGCTCCGATGCGATTCGCACACCGCACTTGGATGCGCTTGCACAAGATGGAGCGCGTTTCACCAACTGGTACTCGAACTCGCCGGTATGTTCACCTTCCCGGGCGGCCTTGCTGACGGGAAAGTATCCCGCAAAAACAGGTGTCAGCCATATTTTAGGAGGAAAGAGGGGGACGGGCGGATTAAAGGCCGACACCAAAAGCCTTGCACAGCGCCTCAAAGAACATGGCTACCGAACGGCTTTATTCGGGAAATGGCATCTTGGATCCGCAGCGGACACCAAGCCTAATGCCAAAGGATTTGATGAATATTTCGGCTTCCAGGCCGGTTGCGTGGACTATTATTCCCACATTTTTTACTGGGGAATGCCGAGTGTGAATCCTGTGCACGATTTATGGAGCAACGGCGAAGAGGTCTGGCGGGACGGCGAGTATCTGACGCATCTGATCACCGACAAATCCGTCGATTTTATCGAGGCAAGCCGGGCTGCCGACAAGCCGTTTTTCCTATATGCCGCTTATAATGCGCCTCATTACCCGATGCATGCGCCGGAAAAATACATGAAGCGCTACAGTCACCTCCCAAGGGACCGTCAGCTGATGGCCGCCATGATCTCGGCTGTTGATGACGGAGTCGGCGATATTGTGGCAGCACTTAAACGGTTGGGGGCGTACGAAAACACCATTATTTTCTTCTCGAGCGACAATGGGCCGTCTTCGGAGTCGCGCAATTACCTGGACGGAACGGAGGATGTGTACTATGGCGGAAGCGCCGGAATCTTCCGCGGGCATAAGGGCAGCCTGTTCGAAGGCGGGATTCGGGAACCGGCCATCCTCGTATATCCATCCATAATCGCTCAAGGGCAGACGAAGGAAGATGCCGGCATGATGGCCGATATCGTGCCGACCGTGCTGGATCTCGCCGGTCTCCCCGTCCCCGCGGCGGAAGAGATCGACGGAAGCAGCATTGTGCCGATGCTGACGCAAGGGGCAGGCACTCCACATCAGCAAATATGCTGGGAGTACGGCAGTCAGCTTGCGGTTCGGGAGGGCAAATGGAAGCTTGTGCTTGGCGGCAAGCTCGACTTTGACCGCACGCAGCCGGACGACGTTCATTTGTCGGATTTGGAGGCGGACCCGGGCGAGCGGGTCAATCTGAAGGACGAGTTCCCGGAGATTGCGCAGCGATTGGAAAAAGATGTCCGGCAATGGTATGCGACGCTTCTGTAGTTCTTCCTTGGGGTAATGAAACGTGAAGGATGCACCCGGGACAAAGTTCTCATTGTATTCGGACTTAAAATAAGAAATAATAAAAGGCTGGAGCTGTCATCTAGCAATGCCAGTTAATTAGATCCAAATCATAAAAGGAGTTGATCGTATGCCAACGATTCAAGTGGAAGGCAGAGAAGCGATTAGAGCAGAGGAAGGGCAGAAGCTAGTCCTGGCCCTGGAGGACAACGGGGTGGATATTTTGCACCGCTGCGGAGGAAATGCCAGATGCACTACTTGCCGGGTGGAAGTGTTGGAAGGCGATGCTGGCCCTATCGGAGAAGCCGAAGCAGCCATTCTTACCACCAAAGGGATTCACGAGCCGAATGTCCGTCTGTCCTGCCAAATTCGGGTACATAACGACCTGACGGTCAAACCTGTGATGACGGTATCTGATTCCGGGATGGATCCTGGTAAAAGACCAGTAGACTAAGGTAATCGGGCCAAAACAGCCACAAAATAAAACGGCTTTCTTTCCGCCAAGTTTCGGGGAGAAAGCCGTTTTTTCGTTATTTCAACAGCCAGAGCGCCGGAACGTTCGGCGGTTCCCAGCCTGTCAGCGAGGTATGGGCCTGCCGGCATTCATAGGTCGCTCCGTTATAGGTAACGAGCGTGCCTGGTGTGTAGGCAACATTGGGTGCCCATGCCGCTGCGGATGAGGACGAAGCCGTCTTAGCGGTTACCGCATTGCTGGCGGACGATTCATTTCCCGCCGCATCCACGGCGCGAACGGTAAATGTATAAGACGTGTCGGCCGCGAGTCCGCTGGCGGTGTAGGTCAGCGTTGTGCCGGATACGGTGCCTGCCAGCGTACTTCCATTGTAGACCCGGTAGCCGGTTACGCCAACGTTATCTGTCGAAGCCGCCCATTTCAATTTAACCGTTCCCGAAGTTGGTGTACCGTCAACCTGCAGACCGGTTGGAGCGGAAGGTGCCTGGGTGTCCGGTGGATTTGAGCCAGATGTGGTGAATGTTACGGCACTGCTGGCATCCGAAGTATTACCCGCAGCGTCTACAGCCCGAACCGTAAACGTATAGGATGTATTGGGTAAAAGTCCGGTGACCTGATAACTGAGAACAGAACCTCCCGTTGTTGCAACAAGCGTGCCTCCGTTGTAGACCTTGTAGCTTGTCACGCCGACAGTATCGCTCGAAGCCCCCCAGGTCAGCGTTGCGCCTGTTGACGTAATGGCAGATGCCTTCAAGCTGGAAGGCGCCGAGGGTGCCGTGGTATCCGGAGTGCCGCTGCCGCCGCCGAAGTCCACATCGATGACATTGTAGAAGGCGTTGGCGGTGTCCGCGATTTCCCAAACGGCGAGGATCACCTGATATCCGGTGCGGCTGGGGACATTACAGGTGCTGGTATAAGTTGCTCCAGGCTGCACACCGTTATAATTTTCCGAACAGAATGGCGTCAGGTCAAAAGAATCTCTTGTGAGCGGCGCATTGGGATTCCAGTTCTGCTTCGTGATGTAATATTTCCAGCTGGTCGTGGCATGTCTCGCCGTCAGAGTCCAGCTGAAGGTATTTGTGCCTGGAGAGAGGTTAACTTTGCTCCAGCGGGCCTGAGATTGTTCATCCAGCGTTGGAAAAGCTCCGTTGGCGCTGCTGATTTTACCGTCTGCCGGGCCTGCGGCAGGAAAGCCCTTCGGAGCTTCCAAGCTTTGAGGCTCATAGACAATCGGGCCGCAATTGGTGTTGGCACCCGTTTTGCATAAGTAAGCGCGGCTGCCGGGGGACTGGACATAACCATGCGCGGAAGCACGCTCCACGATCATCAACGTGCACAGCAGCGTGATCAAAGCTAAACTGCCTGCGAACAGCCATTTAAGCACTCCATGCTGTCGTAACCGAATCGTAGTCATCCAAATTTCCTCCTCTAATCCGAATATGAACACAACATGTGTCATTCTGGCTGCAGATACCGCTTTGGCCGTCCCACCCCCTTATAAGAAAATTCATTCAACTTGCTTGGCCAGGGCCGACCTTGTGATCGGTCAGCTTTCGGAATGTTGGTTATATAAACTCGGCAGGCGAGCTTATATCGGAATATGGATGTCGATTTTTAATCAAGAAAATACATAAAAAATCAATATTTAGTAATAATTAGTATCGTTTAACACAACGATAAACCAATTAAGCCTCCCCCTCAATAATAAAAAACAACGATTTAGGTAGTGTTTGAGTGAATCCATTCATAAAAAATTGCGAAAAGCGGAAACCTAATCAAGTCCGCAATGTATTCATCTCCGAACTCATGCGCTTAATTATTTTGAAACCTATATTGTTAATGGGAGGCCACACAACAACATGTCCAATGTGTTAATGATAAAAGCGAATGACCGTCCGTTAGAGCAATCGGTTACGGTTCAAATGTATGAAACGTTCGTCAAAACGTACCGGGACACCCATCCGGATGACGTGGTTACCGAGCTGGATTTGTTCGCCTTGAACCTGCCGAATTATGGGAACACGGCACTTACCGCTCTCTTCAAGCGCAGCCAGGGACAGGAATTGACGCCAGAGGAGACGAATATCGCCGATTTGGTACGCGTTCATATCGATCAATTTCTCGCCTCCGACAAGGTGGTCATCGCGTTCCCGCTCTGGAACTACGCTGCGCCTGCCCCGCTGATTACGTATCTGTCCTATTTGGCTCAAGCCGGAACCATGTTCCGATACACACCCGAAGGCCCCCTCGGTCTAGCTGGGGGGCGTAAAGTGGTTCTGCTGAATGCCCGGGGCGGCATTTACTCCACGGAGGACATGGCTCCATTTGAAGGAGCGATCCGGTTCGTGAAATCCAACTTGATGTTGTGGGGAATTACGCCGGAAGAAATCATTATCGAGGGTCATAATCAGATGCCTGCCGAAGCCAAGGACATTATTCAAAAGGGACTGGATCAAACAGCAAAATACGCTGTAACGTTTTAAACGAGTATAAAGAAAGCATTTCGGCTGTACGGCAGTCGGAATGCTTTTTTGTATTTTCTTCGGCAAAGGTTAGGGCAACCCACATTTTTCATAAAAAAATGAGTTGACAGAAAGCGCATTTCATCGACTATAATATGTAGACCGTTCGTTATAATTTTGAAAGGAGGTCATAAGCGCGATGACGGAAAAGCCCAATTCCCGTGAATCCATCGTGGAAACAGCAACACGTCTTTTTGCCAAACAGGGCTATCACGGAACGGGATTAAACCAAATTATCAAGGAAAGCCATTGCCCAAAAGGCTCACTGTATTATTATTTCCCAGAGGGTAAGGAGGAGCTTGCCCAAGAATGCATTTTACGGATTAAAAGTGCGGTGTCCGACAAGTGGGAAGAGGCTTTTAACCGGTTCGACGATCCGTCTCAGGCCATTCAGCATTGTATCGATGTGATTGCGGCCGATGCCAAAGCCACCAATTTCGAAGGGTTTATCCCGCTCAGCTTCTGGAATGCGGTAGAAACCTCCTGCATCAGCAACACCCTGAGGGAAGCTTGTCAAGGCGTGCTTCAGGAGTGGGAGAGAGTCCTGACCACACGGCTGCAGGATGCCGGGGTAGAGCTGTCCCGTTCACAGGAAGCCGCGACAGTCATCCTTTCATTGCTCGAAGGCTCGCTGCTGATCGCCCAGACGAACAAGGATACGGGACCTATATTCCTTGCATCCAAATATGTTGGCATATTGCTGGACCGCCTTTTGGCCAAAAATACATCGGATGAAGCGCAGAAAGAAAAATAAGGCCGAATGAATAGAGAGATTACAGATATCAGAGAAAATAGATAGAGACATATAAAGAGAGATAAGAGAGACATTGGACATATGACAGGAGGATGGGATTGTGGAAGCAGCCGTACAGCATACGCAAGCTCAAATGCAAACGGAGAAAAAATTTAAAGTTTTACCGATCATGATTTCACTGCTCATTGCCGGATTTATCGGCATGTTCAGTGAAACGGCGCTGAATATCGCGCTTAGTGATTTGATGCAGGTCATGCATATTACGCCTTCGACAGCGCAATGGCTGACAACCGGATACCTGCTGACGCTGGGCATTCTGGTCCCGGTGTCGGGATTGCTGCTGCAGTGGTTTACCACAAGGCAGCTGTTTATTACTGCGCTCAGCTTTTCGATTGTCGGGACCCTGATTGCGGCTCTAGCGCCATCGTTTGAATTTCTGATGGTGGCCCGTGTCGTGCAGGCGATCGGAACCGGTATTATGCTCCCGCTGATGTTTAACACGATTTTGGTCATTTTTCCGCCGGAGAAGCGGGGAGGCGCGATGGGAATCATCGGGCTGGTCATCATGTTTGCGCCGGCGGTTGGACCGACGATCGCGGGTCTGTTAATCGAGAACCTCAGCTGGCACTGGATTTTCTGGCTGTCGCTGCCGTTTTTGATTCTGGCTCTGGTATTCGGCATTGCGTTTATGCAAAATGTGTCCAGCATCACCAAGCCGAAGATCGACCTGCTGTCCATCGCGCTGTCCACCATCGGATTCGGCGGCATCGTGTTTGGCTTCAGCAGCGCCGGTGAAGGCAGCGGTGGCTGGACGAGCACCAAAGTGATCTTGTCGCTGGTTATTGGCGTGGTCGGCCTCTTGCTGTTCGGATGGCGTCAGCTGTCGATGAAGCAGCCGATGATTAACCTGCGTGCTTTTAAATACCCGATGTTTTCCGTGGGCGTAGTGATGATCTTCATCAGCATGATGATCATTCTGTCGTCAATGCTGGTACTGCCGCTGTTCCTTCAAGGTGGTTTTGGCAAATCGGCGTTTTATGCCGGTCTGCTCATGCTGCCGGGGGGGAATCATCAACGGGATCATGTCGCCGATTATGGGACGGCTGTTTGACAAATACGGACCAAAATGGCTCGTGTTCCCCGGATTTCTGGTGGCTGCCGCATCCCTGTGGTTCTTCTCGGGCGTAACGGCCGCTTCAGCGGCGTTCCTCGTGATCGTGCTTCACACCTTCCTGATGATCGGCATTTCGATGGTTATGATGCCGGCACAGACGAACGGGCTGAATCAGCTTCCGCGTGAATACTACCCGGACGGCACAGCCATCATGAACACGCTGCAGCAGGTAGCCGGAGCCATCGGCACAGCGCTTGCTGTCAGCGTGATGTCGGCGGGCCAGGAGCATTACGCTGAGGCGCACCCCGGCGGCAATCCGCTTGACGCGTTGACTTCAGGCGTTTCAAATGCGTTTATGTTCGGGATGATTATCGCAGTCATCGGATTTGCGATTGCACTGTTCATCAAGCGTGTACCCGTAAATCACCAGAAATGACAATAAAGAACAAAGCCTGGTATCGGTTGATACCAGGCTTTGTTTATATTTTAGGAATTGCTAAGCTTTAGCGGGCTTTCGACAGAAAAATTGTCGCCCCAAGCTTCCTGGTATATAATGGGGTTCCAGTGGAGGTCCAATCGACGTTCATTGACAGATCTGCCTGAATCGATAGTCCATTCATGAGGTGATACACTTGAAGCAAACACCGCCCAAGCTCCCGCTGACCCCGGAGGAACGCGCCCATTTAAGAGCTTTTAAAGTGAAACTGAACGATATTGCCACCCTCGATAACGTACAGTTATCACAAATGCTGGAAATCACCCGCGAACGCGCCAACATGCTAAAGGGGCTGGCCATGTTTCAATCCGTGCCCTCGATTGGCCCGAAAGTGGCCGCAAGGGTGGTTGACATGGGATACTACTCGCTGGATGAGATTAAAGACCTGGACGGTGCGGACTTCATAGACAGAATGGAGGTGCATCTCGGATACTGGGAGGATCCTTGCCTGGAGGATGCTCTTCGCTGTCTGGTGCATCATGCCAACCATCCGGGCAGTGAGCGGGAATGGCCTGATTTTACCGAAGAAAGAAAAAAATACCGGGAGCAATTCGGATATCCGGCAACAAGGCCTGCAGCAGCCTGGTACGAGCACCGGGGGAATGAGGCAGCTCGGAACAAGTAAGGGGGAATAGGATTGATTCAGCAAAAGGTTCATCAGAAAGTAAACGATATCGAGGAAATAGAGCTGGAACTGACCCGGTTTAACGCAGGGCGGGCGCTTTCCTCTCAAGACAAGCGTCTGGAAGAAATTCGAATCGGCGGTGCCCGGCTGCTAATCGAAGCTACCGGTCCGGATTCGCTCTATTACAATCGGGTGAAAGGATTCGGAATCGCGGATCTGGAGCATTTGGACCAAATTGTCAGCGAATACGAGCAAAGAAATGCCCGTCCTTGTTTTGATATGGCACCAACCCGGCTGAACGAGCAGGTTGCGCTAGCATTGCACCGCAAGGGATTTCTGCCCACGGATCAGCTGGCATTTTTGGAGGCCGAGCCGGTTGAGACTGCAACAGTGCATCCGGGCATCACCATTGAACCGGTGGACGAAGGCAATGTCGACGTTTTGCTGGAGGCCGTCAGTGAGCTGATGGGAGGTGTTTCAGCTGATATTTTGGCGAGAAAAAAACGGTACTTTACCCTCCCTGTTTTTCGGAATTACCTCGCCTATTCGAATGGCCAGTTGGCCGGGATCGGATCGATGTTCATCCATACGGGGAAAGGCTATTTGGCCAACGATTATACCTTGCCCGCGTTTAGAGGCAGGGGATGCCAGACGGCGCTGATCCGCCATCGGTTGTCAGAGGCGAAGCGGACAGGCCTGTCGATAGTGTACACGGATGTGGAGTTCGGCTCTCCAAGTCATAACCATATGCTGGTCCAAGGGTTTAGGCATGTGTATACCAATTCTTTTTGGGTCAGAGACCAGTAAAAACACTCCCTGCGGGGAGTGTTTTTTTTTGCCTATTCCTTGTACTGGTTTATGCTGTCTTGCAGCAGTTGGAGCACCAAATCCCTCAGCCGGGGCGGCGATACAACCTGCACTTCCGGGCCAAAGCGGAGCAGCCTCCGGGCCGTAAACAGGAACTCTTCAAACGGAACCGGGCCGCTCCACTGTCCGTCCGCAGCCGTATGCAAAATCGGATCGTCTTTGGCAAGCCGCATACCAAAAGGGGTAAACCGCAGCACCACCTCGGCTTTGTCACGATCATCGGTTGACTGCATCCACTCAGCTAGGGACGGCACTTCTGGATCGATCGCACCGGTTTTCTCCACATGCTGGATCCGGTCCACGCGAAAAAGGAGCGTCTTCTCCGGGTTTCGCGCAGGCATATACCAATAGCCATTCTCAAAATAAATGCCAAAGGGGTACACGTTGTGCTCCTTATCGCCTTTGGCAGACTTATACGCGATCCGGATTTCCTGTTTGGCGATCGAAGCTTCTAAAATTTCCGTCGTCCAAGGTGCAGGCTCATGCAGCTGCATCATTCGGAAAGAAATATGGCTGCGCATCTGATCGATGTTTGTCTGTACGTCGGAAGGCAGGGACCCGTAATATTGCACGGCCAAGTGGGAGCGGATCGCGTCAAAAGGGAAATCGGGCACCTTCTCCAGCATTTCGAGCATCAGAAACAAACCGAGCGCCTCGGTTCGGGTCAGCTGCAGCGGCGGCAGAATTCGGTTCTCCAGCGCGCGGTATCCGCCACGAGCCCCTTGTTCGCTGTACAGCGGAAAACCGATTTGCTGCAGGTAATCCAGGTCGCGCTGGATGGTCCGGACCGAGACGTTAAAACGCTCGGCCAATTCGCGGGCCGTAAACTTCTTCCGTGAGTCGATGATCCGCATCATGGCTAATCTCCGCTCATTCATGATATCCTCCTAATCACGTCAATTTATGTCGTAATTACATTGTAACATATGAATAGAAGGGAGCGATAAAAACATGGAAAGCTCGAAAGTAGTGCTGTATCTCGCGGTTAGTCTGGACGGATATATTGCGCGATCGGACGGATCGGTAGACTGGCTGTTTGACGTTGAAGGCGATGGAGGAGACAACGGATATGCGAAGTTTTACGGGCGCATCGGCGCACTGATTATGGGAAGGGTTACTTACGACGAAGTGCTTAAGCTGTCGGAACAATTTCCGTACAAAGGAAAACCTTGCTATGTGGTAACCCGCTCGGAGCAGCCTTCTTCCCCCGATGTGACGTTTACGGCCGAGGACTTGTCTTCTCTGGTCCCGAAGGTCAAAGCAGAGGCAAATGGGGATGTATGGCTGGTTGGAGGCGGGCAGTTGACCAAGGCTTTCCTGGAAAAAGGACTGCTGGACCGAATTGTGATGACGGTCATTCCTAAAATTCTCGGCGAGGGCATCCCGCTGTTTCCGGAAGGAACGGATTTCACCCGGCTGAAGCTGGTCACAGCCGAACCGATGGGGCAGATGGTATCTCTGGCGTACGAAGTGTTGAAAAGATGATAGCTGACATAAACTAATCAGCTGCCGGCTCGGCTGGATGTGTCTGCCCATCGGGCCAAGCTGCAGTAAAGGAGAAGCTGTGGTCATGAATTGAGTTAAAGGACTAACTGCCGTAGAGGACTGGCTACAGCAAAATACGCCCCCAGGCCAAACGCTTAGCCGGGGGGCGTAACATTACACCATACACGAAGACGCTTGGTTATACGCCAGCGATCTTGAATTACGATTTGAATTCGGCATTCACCGGATCCGTTATTAGCTTCTTTGCGGAAGATGCAGTAAACCATGTTTTCTTCCATTGACCTTTTGCCGCAAACACCACGAGCACACTGGCTACGGCCACACCGCTCAGAATCAGAAACCCTGGGGTGTACGACCCTGTAGACTCGTACAATCCGCCGAGCACAAGCGGCAGCAGATAACCGCCGAACCCGCCGGCAGCGCCGACGATGCCTGTAACAATGCCGATCTCCTCACGAAAACGCTGGGGCACAAGCTGGAAGACGGAGCCGTTCCCGGCACCCAGGCACATCATGCCGGCAAAAAGAAGGATGGAGATCACGTACAGCGGCGGCAGCGAGGAGACGCAGGCGAGCATGATGGCTGCCCCGGTATACAGGATGAGCAGCATGCGGACACCTCCGATCCGATCGGACAAATATCCGCCCACCGGACGGAAGAGGCTGCCGGCAATGACGCATACGGTCGTAAAATCGGCGGCATGCACAGCCGAAAGATTATATTGCGTATGAAAAAAGATCGTCAGGTAATTGGTCAGACCGACAAAGCCGCCGAACGTAACACAGTACAGCCAGCAAAATAGCCAGGTATCCTTTTGCTTTAACACTGAGCCGTACTCGGACAATTTTTTGGGGGCAGGCTGGTTGGGGCTGTCTTTGGCAAAAATGCTGAAGAATATAAACACGATGACGATCGGGATCAAGGCGATGCCGAATACGGCTTCCCATCCGCCAAAATGCTGCGCCAGCCGGTTCGCGAACAGCGTGCTCAGCACCGTGCCGCTGTTCCCGGCTCCGGCGATGCCCATCGCCAGGCCTTGATACTGCGGCGGATACCAGCGGCTGGCGAGCGGAAGCGCAGCCGAGAACGAAGCCCCGGCAATGCCGAGCAGCAGGGCGATGACGTGCAGCTCGCCGAGCGAGTCCACGAAACGCCAGCCCCAGATCAGCGGCACCATTGTCAGCAGCATCCCGAGCTGTCCGGTGCGCTTCGGACCGATATAATCGGTCAGGAAACCGAGGACCAGCCTCAGTACCGAACCGCCAAGCACCGGCAGCGCGACCAGGTTCGCTTTTTGGGACGCGGTCATCGGATAGTCCTCCATCATAATGACGCTCAGCGGCCCGAGGAGCACCCAAATCATAAAGCTGATGTCAAAATAGAAAAATGCGCTGAATAAAGACGGTTTATGCCCACTTTTCCAAAACGTCGTGCCTTCTTTCATCTCCATCTCCTCCATATCTTTTATCGCATTCAAAACAAAAAGCCGCAGATTGCCCTTAAGCGGACAACCAGCGGCCTCATTGCCATGGGAAGTATTCTTCCCGGATGAAAGATCACGTCTTTGTGATTTCGAAATGAATTATAGTGGAATGTAAAATGCGTGTCAATAAACTATACATAAATTTTGTTATCTGGACATGATCCATCGTGATTTTGGTGAATATTATAATGTCGTGTAATATATGTTGACATTAATTTCGTTTTCGATTATGCTCAGTTCAAATCCATTATCCGGTACAACGGTGTACCTGTTGGCTAACTGGCAATGACGCCCGTTCTCTTGATCTCCAAGGGACGGGTTTTTTCATTTTTAGGCCTGGCCTACACAGTTTTTTAGCGGAGGTGACTGCAATGGGGAAGCCTAGGCTTGTCGTAGTCGGCAACGGGATGGCAGGGATGAGATGCGTGGAGAATATATGCGATTTTGCGCCCGACCGGTATGAGATCACCGTGTTCGGAAATGAGCCCCATCCCAATTACAACCGGATCATGCTGTCGAAAGTGCTCCAAGGCGGAACAAATGTAGATGATATTACGATCCATGATTGGGATTGGTATACAGAACGGGGGATATCCCTGTATACAGGGGAAACTGTACTTCGCGCCGATCCCGACCAGCAGCGGATCTACACGGCATCCGGGCGTGTGGAGCCTTATGACCGGCTGATTATTGCGACCGGCTCCTCGGCCTTTATGCCCAAAATCCCAGGCATTCACAAGCTGGGAGTGACGGCTTTCCGGAATATCGCGGATTGTGAGCGGATGATGGAAGCTTCTCGAACCTATAAGCATGCAGCCGTGATCGGTGGAGGACTGCTCGGATTGGAAGCGGCAAGGGGACTGCTAAACCTCGGCATGGAGGTCGATGTCATCCATAACGCTTCGTATCTGATGAACCGGCAGCTGGATGCCTCCGCAGCGGAGATGCTGAAGCGGGAGCTGACCCAGCAGGGGATGCGCTTTTTGGTTGAAAAACGTACGGAGCGTATTCTCGGCAGAAAGCGTGCGGAAGGCCTGCAGTTCTCTGACGGCAGCCGGCTTGGGGCTGACTTGATCGTTCTGGCTGTGGGCATTCGTCCGAACATTTCCGTAGCGGAAGCCAGCGGCATTCGCACAAACCGGGCGATTGTCGTGGATGATTATATGCAGACGAGTGCCGACCATGTATATGCCGTCGGGGAATGCGCGGAGCACCGCGGCATTGTCTACGGCCTGGTAGCTCCGTTATATGAGCAGGCCCGCGTACTCGCCATGCATTTATGCGGGCGGCACACGGAGCCATATCCAGGCTCAGTCCCTTATGCACAGCTTAAAGTGTCAGGCGTGGAGGTATTTTCCGCCGGGCTGATCCAGGGTGGAGATTGCGAAACGGCGCTGCAGCACTACGACGGCGTGAAAGGGACATACAAGAAGGTGACGATGAAAAACGGCAGGATTGCCGGAGCTGTGCTCTTTGGCGACACTTCAGAAGGGACGGAGCTGTTGGGCTATTTAAAGCGGCGGTCGCCGGTGTCCGCCTTGAAGGCACAGCTTGCCGGGGGGAATTCTTCATTGGCCAAGACGGCCGAAGCTATGGGGGATCAGGATACAGTTTGCAATTGCAATAGTGTCACAAAAGCTGCCATTATGGAAGCCGCCGGTCTGGATGGGGCACAAACCGTGGACCAAATCCGGGAGCGGACCAAGGCGTCCGGTTCCTGCGGAGGCTGCAAGCCGATGGTGGCCGCGATCCTGGAGCTGGCGAAGTCCTCGGGAGGGAAGAAGCCGGCTCCGGCCGCTGCTCCGGTGCCGATCTGCGGCTGCACGGACATGGACCGTGCAGCGGTCCGGGCCGTGCTGTACCCGGGCAGCGATGCAAGCGTCCAAGCAGCCATGCTGCGTCTGGGCTGGAAGCGCCCGGAAGGCTGCCCGGTATGCCGATCGGCCGCTGCTTATTATCTCGGCATCCATCGATCGGCTGGCGGCGGAGGGCCCATGATCCGCGTGTCGACAAGCCCGGTCGTCTCACCAGGAGTTCCGCATGCGGAGGCCGGGCGGATCGCGCTCGAACTGGAGCGAAGAAGCACAGGATGGTTTATGCCGGCACGGGTATGCATCGCGGTGTCTGCGGGTCCGCGCGACCCGGCGGGTGTCCTTGTACATGATCTCGGTATCGGTGCATCCCCGGCCGGATGGGAATTGTACGCCGGCGGACATATGGAGCATCCGGTCAAGTCGGCTCAACTGGTCGGTGTCCTGCCCGATGCCGGGGACATCATCGACATGGCTCTCGGCTGCCTCGCGCTGTACCGGGATTCCGCCTATTATCGGGAACCGGTATGGGAGTGGCTGGAACGATACGGGCTTCAGCGTTTACGGGAGAAGCTGTTCGATCCCGATGAGCGCGAATCGCTGCACGAAACGATGGACATGGCTCGATCGGTGGGGATCAATACACACCCTGATACTCAATCCGAAGAAAGGACGGTGGGCATATGACGCTGACGATGAATACGCAGTGCCCTTTTTGCAGCGTGCAGTGCAAAATGACCGTAGAGATTGCACCAGGGGAGGCCAGGCAGCGATCGGGTTTTCAGGCGACGGGAGTCCCCAATGCCGCGTCCGAGGGGCGGCTGTGCGTGAAAGGGATGAATGCACACCAGCATGCTTCAAGCCGGGATCGCCTCCTTTATCCGCTGGTGCGGAAGAACGGAGATTTGGTCCGCGCCTCTTGGGAAGAGGCACTGGACACCGTCGCAGCGCGGTTCTCGGCGATTCAGGAGGTGTACGGCCGCGATGCCGTCGGTGTATATGGCGGCGGTTCATTGACGAATGAAACGGCGTATGCACTCGGCAAATTTGCGAGAGTGGCCCTCCGAAGCCGGTATATCGACTATAACGGGAGATTTTGTATGTCGGCGGCGGCATCGGCCGGGGTAAAGACGTTCGGGATCGACCGGGGGCTGACCAATCAGCTGTCGGAAATCCCGCTGGCCGAATGCATTATTCTCGCCGGCACGAACATCGCGGAGTGCCAGCCGACCCTCATGCCTTATTTTATCCGGGCGAAAGAGAATGGGGCATTCATCATCGTCATTGATCCCCGGGCAACCGCGACGGCGGAGCTGGCGGATCTTCATCTCCAGGTGAAGCCGGGAACCGACAGTGCTTTGGTGAGCGGTATGCTGAAGGTCATCTTGGACGAAAATTTGATCGACTCGGCATTTATTCAGAGCCGCACAAAGGATTTTGACCAGGTCAAGTCTGATTTGCTCCGAATAGATTTGGAAGGGATTGCCGAGTTAACAGGCGTAAGCGTTGAGCAGATAAGAAGCGCCGCCGTGACTTACGCCAAAGCGGGCACCGGCATGGTGTTTACTGCGCGCGGCGTGGAGCAGCATGCCGATGGGCATATGGCGGTCCGGAATTTTCTGAATATGGTTCTGGCCACCGGGAAAATCGGCAGGGAAGGCTGCGGCTACGGTGCCGTTACCGGCCAGGGGAACGGCCAGGGCGGCCGAGAGCATGGACAGAAGGCGGATCAGCTGCCCGGCTACCGTTCGATCGAAAATGAAAACGACCGCGCGTTCGTGGCAAAGGTTTGGGGAATTCCGCCCGAAGAGCTCCCTGGAAAAGGGGTATCCGCCTATGAAATGATGGAGCTCGTACACCAGGAACAGATCAAAGCGTTATTCGTCATGGGCTCGAATCCGGTTGTTTCCAATCCCCATGCTTCACTGGTAGAGGAGGGTATCGGGAAGCTCGATTTTCTGGTCGTCGCCGATATGTTTCTGTCCGAAACGGCAAGATACGCGGACGTTGTCCTGCCGGTCACTTCCTATATGGAAAACGAAGGGACACTGACGAATCTGGAAGGCCGCGTGCTGCTGAGGGAAGCAGCCAGACCGGCGCCGGGCGAGACGCGCCATGATTGGCAAATCTTGTGCTCGGTTGCGGAAAAGCTCGGCAGAGGGGCTTATTTTCCGTTTAAGGATGCAGAAGAAATTTTTAATGAGCTGAGAAAAGCCAGTCAGGGCGGGATTGCCGACTACTTCGGGATCACTTACGAACGCCTGCGGCGGGAAGAAGGCATTTACTGGCCGTGCCCGTCAACCGACCACCCGGGGACAGGGCGGTTATTTGAACGTTCTTTCGCTCACTCCGACGGACTTGCCCGGTTTCAGACGGTACCTGTTGCTTCACAGGGCGAGGAAACGGACGGCGAATATCCGCTCATCATGACCAACGGCAGGGTGCTTCCGCATTATTTGACGGGCGTTCAAACCCGGCGCAGCCCGGTGCTCGCCGCAAAGTTCGTGGAGAGCTTCATGGAAATTCACACGCTGACCGCGCGTAAGCACCGGATTGAAGACGGAGCGCTCGTACGCGTCAGTTCCAGACGGGGGACGGTTACCGTACGCAGCCGGTATTCTGACAAAATTCGTGAGGATACCGTATTTATTCCGATGCATTGGGGAGACGCCCAGAACGTGAATTTGGCTACCAATCCGGAGCTTGATCCATACTGCAAAATGCCTGATTTCAAAGTCAGTGCCGTCCAGGTTCGGCCGCTTGCCGAAGAATGGCCAGAAGATGAAGGGGAGATCATCTAGAAAAAATACACGGCATATCTGAGTTCAACATAGGTTTATCAACAAATTGGTCTGCTCCAATTCGCTGTGGATTGGCCCTTATTCCCGCCAATGACTCATGCTACAATAGCCGTGTCATGGAATTTACGATGCATGAAAGGGGAGAGGGCGCATGAATATTTTGATCGCAGGCGCTTCCGGAGCTGTCGGCCGTTTGCTGGTGCCGCGGTTGGTCCAGGCCGGCCATACGGTGACCGGTACGACTCATCGGCCGGAAAACATACAAGTCATTGAATCATTGGGAGCTAAAGCCCTCGTCGCGGATGCATTTGACCGGGATGCTACTTTTGCAGCAGTCCGCGAAGCAAGGCCGGAAGTCGTCATCCACCAGCTGACATCCCTCGGCAGCCGGGTTTTCGCGGAAAACTCCCGTATTCGGGTGGAAGGAACCCGTCATTTGGTCGATGCCGCCCGCGAAGCCGGCGTGAAACGAATCATCGTCCAGAGCATTGCGTGGGCTTATCAGCCGGGGGATGGTCCGGCGACAGAAAATGTACCTCTGGATGTCGAATCTGCAGATCCTTCCCGTAAACGTACCGTGGATGCCGTTGCTGCACTTGAGGAGACCGCAGCGGAAATTCCGGAGCATGTCATTCTTCGCTACGGGTTGTTTTATGGTCCCGGAACATGGTATACGAGCGGCGGGTATATGGCCGAAGAGGTGCGTGAGGGACGAATGTCTGCCAATGAAGGAGTTTCCTCATTCGTACATGTGGAGGACGCCGCCCATGCCGCATGCCAAGCGCTGGATTGGCCGTCCGGTGCTTATAATATTGTGGATGACGAGCCGGCACGGGTCACCGATTGGCTCCCGATTTTTGCGGAGTCGGTCGGTGTTTCCCTGCTGCACACAGCTGCAGGTGAGGGGCAGCCTTGGGAACGTGGTGCGGCAAATGCCAAAGCCCGCGGACTGGGATGGAAACCGCTGTACCCCTCTTGGCGTACCGGTTTTAGTGGGATTCATTAAAGCTTACGAAGTACACGAATGCACCGCTTATCAGACATTGGACAGCCAGGGCTGTTCCGATGCTCTATAAGGGGTGCTTTTTTTTGTCGGGGAAACCAGCGGTATTTGTTCTTGACTCTCACCTATACGTGAGGGTTTAGTATGGATATGGGAGGCGCTTAAGTTGATGTATAAAATTGGACAATTGGCCAAGGAGGCCGGTATCTCCATCCGCACGCTGCGCTATTACGATGAAATGGATATCCTGACCCCCTCTTTCGTATCAGATGCCGGATATCGGTACTACAACGAAGACGACATCATGAAGCTGCATCACATTACGACTTTGAAGCAGCTTGGGTTTACGCTGGGACAAATCCGAAACGTTTTAGAGGCGGAAGCCGGGGGGGCTCACGCTGAAAAATGGACACACGCAATTCGGATGCAGCTTGATTTGCTCCAGGATGAAAAGCATCGCCTCGAGCTGCTCGAGCGCCGGCTGCTGACGACGCTGCGCACAATCGAGCTCCGGGGTGACGTCCCGGTGGAAGAACTGGTCCTGTTCATCCAGTTGCTCCATTCAAGAGAAGCCGACTCGGCAGCAAAATCCGTCCAGCGGAACAACAGGGTTCGGCAGTTTGCTCCCGATGAGCTCCCGATTATCGAGAAGCTGCCGAAGATTGATGAGGATGATCCGCGGTCGGATGAATGGATCGGCCTGCTGCGGGAAATCCATCACCACCTCGAGGAGCCGCCGGATTCACCGGTATCCAGACAGTTGGCACAGCGGCTGCTGACCATCGGCGAAGGTTGGTTTGATGGCAGGGAAGACGTGCTGGAGAAGTATTGGGAGTGGATTCGTCCCGAAGCCGGTGAAAGCGAAAAGGTCCTCGGGTTGGATGAAGATACGGTAAACTACATCGACCGCATCGTCGACGAGTATTTGCGGCACGAGCAAGAACAGCAAACGGATAAGACGAAAGGAAGGGATCGAAATGAATGAGCAAGCAAAAACCGTGACACCAGCGAAACCCGTGAAACCACGCAAACCGTTAAGTAAAAACCAGGCGTGGGCTTATGTGGCGATCGGGGGAATCCTCGAAATCGTCTGGGCTTCAGGCTTCAAATATGTGGAGATTCCCTCCATCATCGTGCTGATTGCCCTGCTGACGAGCTTTGAGCTGGTCATCCGTGCAGCGAAGGTTCTGCCGGTCGGGACAACCTACGCCGTTTTTGCCGGGATCGGCACGATCGGAACCGTGGTTGTGGAAGCTGTTTATTCCGGTGGTATTGGCCTGCTGAAAGTCGGCATTATTTTGCTCTTATTGCTGTTTATCATCGGTTTAAAACTTACCAGCGGGGAGGAACACAGCTAATGGCTTGGGTGCTGCTTATTGCTGCCGGATTGCTTGAAATCGTCGGCGTGATCGGAATCAAAAGGGTATCCGAACAAAATAACTGGACCAACAACCTCATTCTTATCGGCGGTTTCATCGCGAGCTTTTCATTGCTGGTCAGAGCGATCGAGTCGATCCCTCTGTCGACGGCTTATGCGGTCTGGACCGGGATCGGTTCGGTTGGAGCGGCCGTTGTGGGCATGATGTTTTTCAAGGAATCGAAAACACCGGTTCGACTGTTTTGTATCATGGGCGTCATCGGCTGTGTCATCGGGCTTCGGCTTGTTGAGTAAACCGCAGCATATCTGAATAAGACATCAATGCAAAACCCTGCTTTGAGGGGTTTTTTGTGCTGAAATCCAGCGTTCGGGGCGGGGTGTGCCAAACCGCTGGACAAGAAAAAACGGTTTAATGCCGGAATTGATCATCGAATGTTCAGGTTTTACATACATATTTCATGAACATGGAACGTTTTTAACAAAACCGGTTTAATGTAGGACTTGTACTTAAGACAAATTCCAAGCCATGACATGAAGGAGAGGATTAGGCGAACGTGGTTACGATTGCTGATGTAGCAAAAGCTGCGGGGGTTTCGAAAGGTACGGTATCCAGCGTGTTCAGCAAGAAACGTCCCATCAGCAAAGAGGTCACGCAGCGTGTGCTTAAGGCGGCGGAGGAATTGAACTACAGGCCGAATTACTGGGCAAGAAGCCTCGTAAACCGGAAAACCAACATCATCGGGCTGAACATGCGCAGCGAAAAAATGCCGCTGGACGCGTTCCAGCACGACCTGCTCGACGGCATGATGGAGGTTTGTTATGAACATGGCTACCGGATATTGATCAACATTTTGCAGCCTTCCCTTCTGAAGCAGGTGGAGCTTATCGCTTCGGATCCGGTGGACGGAGAAATTTTGCTCGACCCGATTCATGACGATCCCCGAATTGAAGACCGGCTGAAGCGACACATCCCCATCGTTGTTGTGGGACGCCCGTCGGGCGAGTTGGCCGGACAGGTATGCTCCGTCGATAACGACAATATCGCGGCAGCCGCCAAAGCGGTCAGGCTTCTTCTTTTGCAAGGGCACCGGCGGATTTTGTTTCTCAACTCGGCGAAGGACCGGACCGTCGCGGAGGATCGGGAACTGGGTTATTATTTGGCCCACCGCGAATCCGGTGTGGATTCGCTGGCAGGACTGATCCTGAACAAGCCGGATGACGATGGAACCTCGATCCGCTTCGGATACGAGACGACACTGCAGATGCTTCGCGAACACGCTGGCATTTCCGCCGTCCTGGCGGACAACGAATCTATGGCTATGGGTATTTATCAAGCGGCGGAAGAGCTTGGACTTGTCATTCCCGGAGATCTTTCGGTTATCGCTTTCAGCGGAGGCGAGCATTTCCCGCCCGCGATGCATCCGCCGTTAACCGGGATGAGGCTGGATGCAAGAACGATCGGCATGGAAGCCGCCCGCCTGCTCATCGAGCAGGTGACTGCCGGTGCAGTCGGGGTTAAGCGGATACTCCTTCCGTCCGAACTGGTGGAGCGCGGTTCCTGCGCATACACCCATTAAACCGTTAACACATTGCTATCTATAAGAAAAACGTCTATCGACGTACCTTCAAAGAAGACAGACCGCGTCCAGTGGAAGTTTTTCCTGCGATTATAGAATCGTTCAGCTCCGCTGAAAATTTATCATTCTATAATCTAAAAAAATCATTGTTGGAGGTGTCTTGAATGAAAAGAAAGTCAGGCATTTTGATGGCAACCCTGCTGGCAGGTTCACTCCTGGTCTCGGCATGCAGCAGCAGCGGCGGAGGTGACACGGGTACGGCGGCGGAAGGGGGAGCGGATTCCGGCAAACAGCCGGAAATGAAGCTTCGCATTCTCTCCGCTAACGTCGGCGGGAAAACCCCGGATGAGATGAAACAGTTCGAGGCTGAGATTAAGCGGTTAACCGGCATAGACGTGACCATCGAAAAGCCGGCGAGCGACTACGACCAGAAAGTGCTGACCGTGCTGGGTTCGGGCGAGAAATACGATCTGATCGAGCTCAGCGACCTAGGCAAGCTGGATCAATTTGTTGGACAGGGAGCGGTGACGGATCTAAGCGATTTTGTTAAAGGGTCGAGCACGCTCTCTGATCCAAAGGTGATTCCCGCCGCTGAATGGGATCAGCTGAAAGACAAGGATGGCAAAATCCATGCCGTCTTCACGAAATTCCAGGGCGGCACGATGCCGATCGTCCGTAAGGACTGGCTGGATAAGCTGCATCTGCAGGAGCCGAAAACGCTGGACGATTATTATCAGGTGCTGAAAGCTTTTAAAGAGCAGGATCCTGATGGCAACGGCAAAAACGACACCTACGGCTTGAGCACGTCCGGCTTATATGACATTCAGGGGTTCATGAGCGCGGCCGGTTTGAAGTACCGCTATGTGATGAAGGACGGCAAGCGGACGATCCCGTATGCTTCCGACGAAGCGATTCCGATGTATGAATGGTTTGCCAAGCTAGTCAAGGAAGGCATCATGGATCCGAACTTCGTAACGAACGATACAGGCAAAATGCGCAACCTGTTCCTGACCGACCGGGTCGGCATGGTGACGTACTGGGATGCCTGGGTTGGGATGTTCAACAACCTGCGTAAAGAGCAGGATCCGAATACAACGTTCCAAGCGGAAGCGATCGCCAGCGCCGCCGGTCCGGACGGCAAGATCCTGATGCGCCGGGGCGACCCCGACTTCTGGATCGTGCCGCAAAATGCGCCGCATGTGGAAGCGGCAGAGAAATTCCTGGAGTTCTGGAACTCCAAGGATGGCATCACCCTCGGCAGCCTTGGTATTAAAGACGTCGATTATACCGAGAGCGGCGGCCAATATACGCTGACGGCGGAGGGCAAGGAGCACAACATGGACCATGGCGTGCCGTTCTGGTACAACGAAAACGTCAAGTCCCCGTTTGACAAATTGCCGGGCGTCGAGGCCGCCCAAGAACTGGTCAAACAGCATGCGACATTGGAACTAGCCCTTCCGGGCTGGCCGGACGTGGAAAAAATCGTACAAAATTACGCGCTGAAAGCCATGTCCGGGGAAATGCCCGCCGCCGATGCCGTCAAGAAAATGCGGGAGGAACTGAAGAGCGCGAATTTGATCGACGAATAGCTCCCGCGGTTTGATTTTACCCGATAGGATGTGAAGTTAGACAAGATGAGAGCGATTCGTAAATACGGCGTACTCTATGCCATGATGGTTCCCGTCGTCATTTACTTTATCATTTACGGTTATTACCCGCTCGCGCGGGGCCTGCAGATCAGTTTTCAGGACTACAAGCTGATGGGCGAACGTCCCTATATCGGATTTGCCAATTATGCGGCAGTGTGGCATGATCCATTTTTCTGGAAAGCGCTGGGCAATACGGTAGTGATCGGGGGAGGCATTCTGGTCTTCGGATTTGTCGCCCCCCTGGTCATCGCTTTATCCCTGAATGAAGTCATGACGGCATGGTTTAAAAAAACGGCACAGATGCTGCTCTACATCCCGCATTTGCTGTCCTGGGTCGTGATCGGGGGAATGTGGATCTTCCTCCTTTCGCCCGACACAGGTATCGTCAATTTGGTGCTGCACAAGGTGGCTGGCATCGAACCTATCCATTTTCTGGCCGAGTCCACCTGGGCGAGATGGGTCATGATCCTGGTCTCCACATGGAAGGACATGGGCTACAGCTGTATCCTGTTTCTTGCCGCGATCGTTTCGATTAATCCGTCCTTGTACGAAGCAGCCCGAATGGACGGGGCTACCAGGTGGCAGCTTGTGCGATTCGTGACACTTCCCCAGCTGAAAGGAACGATGAAAGTCATTATCCTGCTGAATACGCTTGGGGTGCTGAGGATCTTCGACCAGGTCTTTGTCCTCCGCAATCCGTCGACCTCTTCCCATGTCGATGTGCTTATGATGTATACGTTTCAGAAGGGCATTATGGAGATGCAGGTCGGCGTGGGTGCGGCCGCGAGCTTTTTCGTTCTGGTCTTTACGCTGATCTTGACGCTTGCCGTGCGGACACTAACCCGATTTGACGAGGTGGAATAGATGATGAGACACGCGAATTACGGTTTGAACGCCAAGCGGATGACGGTGTTCGATTGGCTCAACGCCTTGTTCATTATCTGCCTGATGCTGACGATGATCATTCCCTTCCTGAACGTCATATCGCTCTCGCTGTCCTCCGGGGTTGCGTCCATGCGGCCGGATATCATCCTGTTTCCCAAAGAATTCAGCCTGGATGGATACCGTACGATCTGGAACAGTCTGGATTTGTGGCGACCTTTCCTGAACAGCACGATCGTAACGGTCTTCGGAACGCTGCTGCATGTGCTGCTGTCGTCGCTGGCGGGCTATGTGCTGATCCATCCCCGGGTACCGGGAAAACGGCTGATGATCACCTTCATCCTGATTACGATGATGATTCCGCAGGAGGCGGTGCTGATCCCGCTGTACGTGGTCAACAAGGACTTCCACCTGATCAACACGCTGACGGTGCTCGTTCTGTCCGGACTTGTCTCGGGGTTTTCGATCCTGCTGATGCGGAACTTCTTCATGAGCATCCCCTACGAAATTTCGGAATCCGCCAAAATCGACGGTGCGGGCGACTTCTGGATCTTCGCGGCCATTTATATGAGGCTGGCGACCGCCGGATTGGCTACAGTGACGCTGTTTGAGTTCGTGGGACGCTGGAACATGTTCACGGCACCGCTGATTTTCATCAATGACAGCTCGAAATATACGCTGCAGGTAGCTCTGAAAGCCATGATTATCGATTCAAGCACGTCTTCCAGCAACTACCTCATTACCACGAATGTAAAAATGGCCGGAATCATGATCGCCATTCTGCCGCTGATCGTCATCTATCCGTTTGTGCAGCGGTTCTTTATGAAAGGGATCATGCTGGGTGCCACGAAAGAATAATAGGATGAAAGAGGGGGAACACGCCATGCAGGCACATATGAATGAGACGGAACCTTTGCCAGTCGTAACGATCGGGCGACAAGTGAACATATCTCCCGAAGAGGAGAAAACGTACCTGGAAGTGCGCTTTCACGTTCCAGCTGATGCCGAACGGATCCATGTCGCTTACCAATACGACCGCGCTGACGGGAAGACGGTGATCGACCTCGGCCTGCGTTCCCCGGAGCAGATCGTCGGCTGGAGCGGCGGTGCCAGAACCGAAATGTTCGTCGGATTGGAGACCGCGACCCCCGGATATGCCTCGGGCGATATCGCCTCAGGAGAGTGGGCCGTGCTGCTGGGAGCCTACAAAGTGCCGGATGAAGGAACGGAGGTTTCGGTCTCCATCGAGATCCAGCTCAAGCATAAACGGTGGATTCCAGGCGATTTGCATGCCCACACCTATTACAGCGACGGCAAACACGGCGTCGGCGAGGTTTCCCGCTTATGTCTGGATAAAGGGCTTGCCTTTCTTGCCATGACCGACCATAATACATTCTCCCAAAACCGGAACACCCTGGTGAAGACGGAAGAACTGCTGCTTATCCCAGGCGTCGAGATGACCAATTATAAGGGTCATGCGAATTTGCTCGGACAGCTGGATGCGCTGGAGGACTTCAGGGTGTATACGGTGGAACAAGCTTCGGAACAGCTGGCCAAAGGAAGGGAAAAGGGAGCGCTTGCGGTGCTGAATCATCCTTTCTGCCCGGACTGCCCGTGGGAATTCGGCTTTGACGTTCCGTTCGATGCGATCGAGGTGTGGAACGGCCCGTGGCGGGAGCTGAACGAAACGGCGGTACGCTGGTGGCAGGAACGGCTGGCCGAAGGCCGGCGGATCGTGGCTGTGGGAGGGAGCGATTTCCATGGACCCCATCCGTGGGTTCAGCATGGACGGCCGACCGCGCACGTGCGGTCGGAGTCACTAACCGCAGCCGGAATTCTGGAAGGGATTCGCCGGGGAAATGTGGTGCTGACGCTTGATCCGGACTCCACGTTTATCGATTTTCAGATCAATGGCGCTTGCGCCGGGGATCAGGTACTGCGGAACTCTGAGCGTGGAACCGTTCTTCTTGAAGCCGTGATCCGCCGGGCCGAGGGAGATCAGGTCAGCCTGTGGTCCGACAAAGGACTGGAGCGGCAGTGGACGGCAGTGAATGACGAGCTAACCTTGACCTGTGAGCTGCCCCAGGACCGGCTCTTTTACCGGATGGAGGCCAGACGCGATATGGGGGAACTGGGGCCACAGGTGATGACCTGCCTGACCAATCCCGTCTATTTTATTGAATAATACTTGAAACACATTAAGCGATTGTTCCATACAGGTTAAGCAAAAAGGGTCATTCCGCGTTCGTCGTGAATGGCCCTTTTCGATGTGTTCATAGGAAACAACTAGTACAAGACTCTCCACAGGTAAAAGGTGGCGTATGACTCCCATCCCGACCAGCCTGCGGACATCTGCCGGATTTCCGCCTTAGACGGCTTGCTGTCCCTTCCCAAAATATGCTTCATGGCGTTGTGCAATCCGACATCATCGATCGGAAACGCCGACGGAAACCGCAGGCACCGCATGGATACGTAGTTCGCCGTCCAAGGCCCGATCCCCCGGATACTCGTCAGCATCTTTTCAGCTGCCTGATGGCTTCCGGTTTGCAGCAGCCCCAGCTTGCTGAGCTCACCGGAGGCGATTCGCTTTGCGGTATCGATGAGGTATTCGCATTTTTTGACGGTCATCCGCAGCACGGCAAGATCTTCAACCGAACATGCCGCGATTTTATCCGGTGTCGGATAAATCCAGTACGTTTCTCCCTCGCAATCCACCCTTCTTCCGAAGTTCTCCACCAGGCGTCTTTTGAGCGTATAGGCATAGGTCAGGTTGATTTGCTGCCCAAGGATTCCCCAAGTGACGGCCTCGAACAAGTCTGGAATACCGACGGTCCGCAAGCCTCGGAAGGACTGCAAGGGACCTTTCAAGAGGGGATCGGATTCGGCCAAACGATAGAAGGGGACGATATCCCGGTCCAGATCGAACCACTCCCGCACATAACGGGCCACCTCGGCGCGTACCCATTTGCGGGAAGGGGCCGTATCACCAAGAAATCGGACTAACAGCTCCCGGCAGTATCCGGCACGGATTTCGATCACTGGTGTCTCGTCTGCGACGGACAGCGCTTTGTAAATCCGGTTGTTGTCGATCCGGTGCAGACATTCATTGGAGGAGCGCAGCAAATATTTTACGTTTTCCTCGAAATTGAATTCGGCAGGGATGAAGAGCTTGATCTCGTGCATATGGTCCTCCCAGGAGCCGCGGGGAAGAGTGGAGCAGCAATTTCTGCATGGCCGGTACCCCGCAAGCTCGGCTTCTTCCCGGGTATGGAAGCGAATTGTATTTTCAGGTTTAGGATGACCGCCGCACCACGGGGTGCAATAAATGTTCATTGTGGTGACGCCCGTAAAATAAGGAGCATCCCAGACCGAATGCATCGTCTCTTGTCGGCATGTTGTAGACATATAAGAGGTCCTCCTTTTGCATCTTGCTTACCTTACCAGTGTATACCGAAACCTGGACGCTTTCATTTCGTTATCTTGCTTTTACATTCCCAAGTTCATCCCAAGTGATCCAAAGAAGGGTATACTGGGGATGGAGGTGAGGCAGATGAAGGATCACAGGAATGACCGGGATATAGACCAAACCGAGATGAAGCGCCGGATAAAAGAGGATATTCCGGAGGAAAAGTGGCGGGCGATTGTCTCCAACGATGCGGATTATGATTTCCGTTTCTTTTACGGGGTCAGCACGACGGGGATTTTTTGCCGGCCTTCCTGCAAATCGAGGCCGCCCAACAAGGAGAACGTACGGATCTTTCAACATGCGGAAGAGGCGCTGGCGGCCCGCTTCCGACCGTGCAAGCGATGCAAGCCGACCGGCGAGAAGCTGCCCGATCAGGAATGGGTGAACCAAATCACCGATTATATCGACCGTCATTTTCGGGATAAGCTGTCTTTGGAACATTTGGCTGATGTCTGTCACGGAAGTCCTTTTCATCTGCAGCGGACCTTTAAGCGGGTGCAGGGTATCAGCCCGGTTGAATATATCCAGCGCAAAAGGATACAGGAAGCGAAACACCTGCTGGCCCACACGGACCAATCCATCACGGAGATTGCCGCGGGGGTCGGGAATTCGAATGTCCCGTATTTTATTACGCTGTTCAAAAAAATGACGGGCCAAACTCCGCTGGAATTCCGGCAAATATGGCAGCACGGCGCTGCCCTGGAGGTGCAAACATATGAATATGAACATGATCACAGCAAGCAAAACTGACTTGGTAACCCTGTATTGGGACAGGCTCAACGGAGACGGCTGGAGCCTTTATGCAGCCGCTACGGCCCAAGGGCTTGGTTATGTCGGTTCCCACGACGGTTCGTTTGATGAACTTGAGGCCTGGGCGGCACAGCGTTATCCGAATCATGAATGGGTTCGTGATGAAGTGACAATGCTTCCTTACATTACGGAGATCGCTGAATATCTTCAGGGAACAAGAGAAGCATTTACGATTCCAATGGACGAACGGGGAACCCCGTTCCAGCGGGAGGTATGGCAGGCACTCTGCTCCATTCCCTATGGGCAGACCACAACCTATTCCGAGATCGCTCACCAGATCGGACGCCCGGCTGCGGTGCGGGCCGTTGGCGCGGCGATTGGAGCCAATCCGGTATTGATCATGGTGCCCTGCCACCGTGTCATCGGAAAGAACGGGGCGCTTACGGGATACCGCGGCGGCCTCGATATGAAGCAGAGGCTGCTTGCGCTCGAAGCTGGCCAATCCATCCCGGTTAGGGGACCGCGCCATGCCAACTAGTATCCTGGAACGGATTCAAGGGGTGGACTGGGGCGCGCTTCGGAAGACGTTAGACGATCAAGGGTATGCCAAGCTGCCTGCCATCCTAACTCCGGAAGAATGCGAAGAGCTGATTGGAACCTACGCAAGCGAAGAACTGTTCCGGAGCACGATTTCGATGGCCCGGTATCGCTTCGGCAGCGGAGAATATAAATACTATGACCGCCCGCTGCCTGCGGCGATCCAGCAGCTCAGGGAAAATCTGTACCCGGTACTATCCCGGACCGCCAACCGTTGGCTTGAGCAGCTCGGCATGGATGCGGGGTATCCAGCATCGCTTGACGAATTTTTGGAAGAGTGCCATCGGCAAGGCCAGCTGCGGCCTACGCCGCTGATCCTGAAGTACGAAGCCGGGGGCTACAACTGTCTGCATCAGGATTTGTACGGTGAAGCGTATTTTCCTTTTCAAGTCGTGTTCGCCCTGAATCAAAGGCAGCAGGATTACACCGGCGGGGAGTTTCTGCTGGTAGAGCAGCGTCCTAGGGCGCAGAGCCGGGGGCATGTGATCACGCTCGAGCAGGGTGAAGGGCTGATTTTCCCGACGAACTACCGGCCGGTTCAAGGGACTAAAGGCTATTACCGAACCACGCTCCGTCATGGGGTAAGCACAGTACAGACTGGTATTCGGTATACGCTCGGTGTTATTTTTCATGATGCCACCTGAGCGTTTCCCCTCCTTTTTTTGAAATGTCGCGAGCCTGTATTGACAACGCTAATCGGAAGTTACAGTATTAGGGGGAGATGCAATCGCTTTCAGGGTGAAGTGGGTTTGGGGCCGACAGGGCATCGTCCACAGACGTGTCTTATCGTTACCCAATTCAAGTACCGCATTAGGAAATACGATTGAACTGCCCGATTTCTTACGGAATAAGAGATTTAGTGGACTTGTACCATGGTTTCACAATACGGGCAGCAACTACAGGAAAGTGTGGGGATTGGATGCCAAATTTATCGCTGACGACGTGGAGTCTGCACCGCAATCTGGGACCGCTGCGCTGGACGCAGTGGGATGATGAGCGGAAGGAACACGTCACCCGGGTAGAGGAGCAGCCGGAGAAGCTCTCGCTGCTTGAACTGCCGGCTGTGCTGAGAGACAAGGGCTTCACCACGATGGAAATTTGCCACTTTCATTTCAAGGACACGAGCAGCAGCTATCTTCAAGAGCTTCGCGAGGCGATTCAGCAGGCGGGAATGCGCTTTTATACGCTGCTTGCCGATTACGGCGACATTACGAATCCGGATGAAACACGCCGTGAGGCAGATATGGAGTGGCTGCAGCGCTGGATCGATATTGCGTCCGCTGCGGGTGCAGAACGGATCCGGATTATCGGCGGCGATGCCGATCCCGGCGATGCCGAAGCACTCAGACTCGCCGCCAGCCAGCTCCAGCGGCTGATCGATTACGCGGCGGATAAACAGGTCCGCATTGTCACCGAGAATTTTCATGCAATGACCTCCACGGCGGACAACTGCCTGGCTCTGCTGGATGACTGCGGCAACCAGCTTGGATTGACGACGGATTTCGGCAATTTTAAGGGGCCGACCAAGCTGCAGGAATTGTCCAGAACAATTGCCAGAAGCGAATCCATCCACGCCAAAGCGCAGCAGGACGAACAGGGTAACCTCGACGATGCGGAATTTATTTCGTGCATGGAGCTGGTGAAGGAGCATCGGTATGAAGGACCGATTACGATCGTCTATGATGGTCCCGGCGACATGTGGGACGGCATTGATCGGGTAAGGAAGTTAGTCACTCCGTACTTAGGCTGACAGTGACGTCTCCTATGGCTGGAAAATGAACATGAACGTAATATGAAAGTTCAAAAGGCGATTTGCTTTGGGGGAATTTTCCTGCGGCAGGTCGCTTTTTTATGGATGGTTGTTAATTATAACGCAACATTGTTATGTTCTATTTAACGGGCAATTACGGGCTAATAGGTATTTTCAGCAGGGTTTGTCGTTTTGTCGATAAAACGCGCCCTCGTTGCGCAACATGTCGAAGGGAAGGAGGAGTGGAATTCGTCAATAAACTATCATTTTTATAAAAAAACCGCTTGTTTAACCCCATCGTTATAACTTTTGAAACATTGTTACGTCTGATGAGCGGACAAATCCGGATGATTCAGCCTGCTTGGCGATGTCATGCCCGCACATATGATGAAAATGAAGGACGGAAGAGCTTCTTTGGTCAGAATTTTGAAAATGGCTCCATTCGGAAACGTTTCGAACATGCTGTAAAGTGGGAGACTTCAGCATATAAAAAAGCTGCGCATTTCAGAAGAAGGGAACGGTTCCTTTTCTGTAATGCGCAGCTTTTATTGAATATGGCATTATCTAGCCAACCATCCTCCGTCGACGCAGAGAACGTGGCCGTTGACATAATCGGATGCTTGGGAAGCGAGGAAGACAACCGGCCCCTTCAAATCTTCCGGCGTGCCCCAGCGGCCTGCCGGAATCCGGTCCGTAATCGATTGGAGACGCTGCTCGTCCGAGCGGATCGGCGCCGTATTGTTCGTCTCCATGTACCCGGGGGCAATGGCATTGATCTGGACGCCTTTACCAGCCCACTCGTTGGCAAGCGCTTTGGTGATTCCAGCAACCGCGTGCTTCGCCGCCGTATATCCCGGCACATTAATGCCTCCTTGAAAAGTAAGCATGGACGCAATATTGATGATTTTGCCGCTGCCGCGCTCGAGCATGTGGCGTCCGGCGAGCTGGCTTAGGAAGAACACGGTGTTCAGATTCAAATTGATCACGTCGTTCCAATCCTGGCGCGCATGATCCGCTGCCGGCGTACGGCGGATGATACCGGCATTGTTGACCAAAATATCGATGCCGCCATAGAAGGAAAGCGCCTGCGCAAATACTTGATCCAAGGCGTCCGTGTCGCTTAAGTCGGCGGAAATTTGCTCCGCCTTCCCGCCAAGCTTGCGGATCTCCTCGACCGTCCGGTCACTGTTCGTCGAGGAGATGCATATGACCGAGGCGCCGGCTTCCGCTAGGCCCACGGCCATGCCTTGTCCCAGGCCGCCGGAGGTGCCGGTGACCAGGGCGATTTTACCCGTCAAATCAAACATCGTATATCAGTCCTTTGCATGGGATAGGTTGGATGCTTCACTGCGCATTCGCCACTTCGAGACGGGCGCCCGCTTGGCGAACGGCATCAGCGAATTCAGGGCTGCACCCTGAGTCGGTAAGGATCGCTTCGACTTCGTTCAGCTTCGCAAACGTCAGCAGGGCACTTTGTCCGAATTTGTGATGGTCCACCACAGCGTAACAGGTACGCGCGGTCTCGAGGAGCGCCCGTTTGATGTCCAGAAGCTCTCCGGTGTAGATCGTCAGCCCGTCTTCGGGGTGCAGGCCCGTTGCCGACAAAAACGCCTTGTGAATATTCAGCCGCCGAACATAGGTGACCGCTTCCGGCCCCGCCAGCATGTTGCGCACGCGGTAACCTCCGGGAACGACAAGCCGGATGGCGTCCTTGCGGGCAAGTTCCGAAATGATGTGGACATCGTTGGTGACGACGGTCAGGGGGTGGTTGTCCAGCGCCTTGGCGATTTCAAGCGTTGTGCTGCCGCCGTCCAGGGCGATGACGTCATTCGGTTCGATGCGCGATAGGGCAAGGCGGGCGATATCCGCCTTCTCCGCAGCGTGGCGCGCCAGCGGTTCCTTGGTGGACAAAATGCCGAGCTGGTCGCTTTGCGCCAGAATCGCTCCGCCATGCACCCGCTGAAGCAGACCTTTGTCCTCCAGCTTGGCCAGATCCTCGCGGATCGTCTTGCCGGTGACGTTCAGCCGTTCGCTCAGTTCGGCAACCGTTACCTCCTGTTTGGCCAGGAGCAGTTCCATGATGTTTTCGTAGCGGCGTAAAGGGTTCATTGGTTATTCATCCATTCGTTCGAGTTTTATCTTATTTTAATTCATCCATGCCGACAGGGTCCATATCCTCAAAGATTTGATTCTCGCCGGCCATGCCCCAAATGAAGGTATAGCTGTTTGTTCCAACGCCGCTGTGGATGGACCAGCTTGGGGAAATAACTCCCTGTTCGTTACGGACGACGAGGTGGCGGGTTTCCTGCGGCTCACCCATAAAGTGGAAGACACTGCCGTCTTCCGGCATGTCGAAATAGAAGTAAACCTCGGAACGGCGGTTATGCGTATGGCACGGCATCGTATTCCACATGCTGCCCGGCTTCAAGAGCGTCATGCCCATGACGAGCTGGCAGCTTTGGATTCCGCCGGTATGGATATAACGGTAGATCGTGCGCTCATTGGAATTACTCAGGCTGCCCAGGTTGTTCGGCGAAGCTTCGCTGATGGCCGCTTTAACCGTCGGATAAGCTTTGTGGGCAGGCGTGGAGTTCAGGTAGTATTTAGCCGGATTGGCTTTGTCACTGCTGCTGAACACTACTTCCTTGGCACCGAGTCCCACGTAGAGGCAGTCCTTCGAATCGATGGAATAGTCCGTGCCGTCGACGCTGATCGTACCCGGTCCTCCGACATTGATGATACCGATCTCGCGGCGCTCCAGGAACGTATCGGCACCCATCGTTTTCGGGTCGGCTTCCAGCTTGACGCTCTGATTTACCGGAACCGCGCCTCCGACGATGAAACGATCGACATGCGTGTAATAGAGCGTGAGCTGATCCGCTACAAACATCGACTCGATCAAAAATTCCTGACGCAGGCGAGCCGTATCAAACGCTTTCACTTCTTGGGGATGGGATGCGTATCTAATTTCCATGTTCGTACCTCCATAGGTTCATAATGGTTTATATCAGTTCTATAATGTTCATTATAGTTCATCCGCTTAGGATTTCAAGCATAATTTAAAGCGGATACATTTCCACAATTGACCAGCAATTCAGCGATCTGTTATGTTGAACTTGGAATGCAGATCTCTTAAATCGAGCGTTATATAAGTTGAACTAAAGAATACGGAGTGTACCAATAAACCATTTCGATGTTTCAACTTATATAACTCCTACAATCATGGAGGTGAAGATATGCCTGAAACGATCAACATCCGGCCGGCGGAGGCTGCGGATCTCCCGTTTCTGTGGGAAATGCTGTTCGCTTCCATGTACACGCCGGAAGGGGAGCCACCATTATCCCGCGATATCCTTGCACGCCCTGAAATATCGAAGTACTTGGACGATTGGGGAAAGGAAGGCGACATGGCCTTCATTGCCGTCTCCAGCGAAGGGGAGCGGCTGGGATCGGTCACGCTCCGGTTGTTTGATTCCGAACATCCCGGATACGGGTATGTGGACGAGAATACGCCGGAGCTGGGCATGGCCATCCTGCCGCAACACCGCGGCAAGGGGATTGGAACTCTGCTTATGCAGCGGGCGTTCGAGGAACTATACGCTGCAGGGATACCGTTCGTATCCTTAAGCGTGGACCCCAGAAACCGTGCGATGAGGCTGTACGAACGATTCGGGTTCACGGAAGTCGGCATGTCGGGAACTTCGGTCACGATGAAAGCGCAGGTTCACCGTTCAGGCATACAGGGAGCCGAGGAACCAATACATAAATCGAAAGCGGGGAACAAGAGCATGAGCCAAAGTGCCAAGAGGCTGGACAAAGAAATAACGAAGCGGGTCAAACTGGACTATTTGCTGCATCTGCCTGAAGCATATGAAAGTGAGCCTGAGAAAAAATGGCCGCTGATCCTCTTCCTTCACGGTTCGGGGGAGCGCGGGAGCGATGTGGAGCTGGTCAAAGTGCATGGCATTCCGAAGATAGCCGGTCAGGATCCGCAGTTTCCGTTCATTGCTATTTCACCTCAATGCCCGGAAGACTCTTTCTGGGGGATGGAGGAGGACGCTGTGATGGCACTCCTAGAGGAAGTGGAGGGTCACTATCGCGTGGATTCAAAGCGTATTTACTTAACGGGATTAAGTATGGGCGGTTATGGTGCATGGCAGCTGGCAGCCATGTATCCCGACAAATGGGCGGCTGTCGTGCCGATCTGCGGTGGTATGGAACCGAAACATGCAGAGCGTATCAAGGATATCCCGATTTGGGCCTTCCATGGGGCTAAGGACGATGTCGTTCCGCTCTCGGAATCCGAACAAATCGTGAAGGCGCTGGAAGAGATCGGCGGGAACGTGAAATTTACGGTGTATCCGGACGCGAATCACAACTCATGGACCGAGACTTACGCTAACAAGGAATTGTATACCTGGCTGCTCAGCCACTCATTATCTTAAAATAGCAAAGGATGGATATGCCCGGTGGAGCACCGGACGTATCCATCCTTTTTTTGTGTGCAAACATCATGATTCATTCGATATTACGTTCTGCGAACCCTTAAAATATCGTTTAACCACGTCGTACGCCAGCTTCGGCCTGCGATACCTGTCGACGATGCCCTTGCTGTTTTGGGCACCTGCCCGGGACAACAGCCAGCCGGTCGCATCGGTGACACGGCAGTCGCAAAACTGCCAAATATACATGCCGGACAGGAAGGGGCTTGATGTGTATGCAGCCAGGTTGGCTTCAATGATATCCGCCTGCCGCTCCTCGGTGCCGCGCATCCGGGCTTTGTCGCGCAAACCGTAATATCCATCCCCGCCGAACTCACTCATGATCATCGGCTTGCCGGCGCCACCGGCCCGGTCGGCCCATGCCCGCGCCTGTTCACAGAGTGCCTTTGGATCCTCGTCCGTATACCAGCCGGGATACAGATTAAAGGAAACGATATCCGCCAAATCAAAGCAGAGCTCCCGCTCCCTGTGATGCGAAGCGAACGTCAGCGGACGGCTGGCGTCCAGCGCTCTCAGCTGTCCTAGCTGCCGGCTGTAGTGCTCCCGGCCTTCCTCGGTATCGCTGGCACATTCGTTCAGGATCGCCCACAAGATAATCGAAGGATGGTTGTAGTGCTGTTCCACCATTTCGCGGTTGACTTGTTCGCACTGCCAGACGAAATTCGGATTGCGCATTTGCTCCAGGGACAAGCCTCTCGCATGATTTTCCTCCCATACCAAGAAACCTAGCTCGTCGCATAAATCCAGAAAACGCTCGTCGTTCGGATAGTGGCTCGTCCGGACAGCGTTGGCACCCATATCACGCATCAGGTCGAGATCATGCAGCATCAAAGATAGAGGAAGAGCCGCTCCGGCCATCGGATGATCTTCATGCCGGTTGAAGCCTTGAAGTACCACATCTTTGCCGTTCACCTGAATTTTGCCGTCTCGGGTGGTCACCGTCCGGAATCCGACCCGTTCGATCAGATCATCAAGAGGCGAGCTGCCCGTATCCTTGTCTTCGTACAGCCGGACATGAAGCTGATACAGGGATGGCTCTTCCGGCGACCAGGAAGAAACGTCCGGAAAGGCAAACGACTTCTGCAGCTTTTTTTCGGCCCCTGGCGCCAAGGTGACGGTTCCAAGCGAAAAATCGATTCCTGCGAGAGTACCGGTTACCTGGACCGTTCGATCCATGTCATTCGGATTGCTGACGACTGCGCGGACCTCGGCACTCCATTCGCCGCTTTTATGTTCAGGTGTGAAATAAAGCTGCCGCACGTAAGGGCTATACAGCTCCTCAAGGACCACTGGGCGGATGATACCGCCGTATGTGTAATAGTCGTTTGGAATATGCAAGGCGGATGCTTCGCTGAAACGGTTGTCGGCTGCGACAATCAGCGTATGCTCACCCGGCCGTACATCCGGGATGACCACATCAAACGCGGTGTAGGCGTTATAATGCTGCGCAACTTTCACCCCGTCCCAGTAGATGTGGGCCGTGTGGCTTACCCCTTTAAAAATAAGCCGGACAGATGCTTCCCTCCGGATATTTACGATCGTTCGATAGGCGCCAACGCCTTGGTATGTACTGAAATCGGGATGCGTCTCCCAGCAGGATGGCACCGCCATCCGGTAGGGGAAGGACTGACCGGCCTGAACGGACAAATCGGGTTCGTCGACGACGGTAAAATCCCAGGTGCCTTCTATAGTGCGGCTTACGCGGACTTCGTGGTTATGAAACATCCTCTCCATTTCGATTGCTCCTCCTTGATCAACTTACGTACCTATTTCTAATCCCTTTTACATCACTTGATTTGTGTCGAGTGCGGGCGTGGGCTGTTCGAGACTCACGCTATTGGACGCACTCAGAATTATGCTAAGCGATTTCAGTCGGGGGATCAATCGGAATAAATTGATGTAAAATGGATTTTTTTGATGTCCGGACTTTAGTAGCGCGGAAGGCTCAAGGCATAAAGACGGAATCGGCTGGAAACGCTACTTCATATCTTTGCCATCTAAAATTAACCAGCCTTTGTACATAAAGATGAAAAGGAGAGCAGCTATATGGACCAACAACAAAAGCCTATGGAGCACGGCACTTCGGTGACCGGTTCCGGCGATGCCCTTGACCGCCGCATGGCTCCTGGCGAAGACAAAATGTCTCTCACCACGCGCCAGGGCCATCCGGTGAAGAACAACCAGAACTTGCGGACGGTGGGAAGCCGCGGACCGGCAACGCTGGAAAACTATCAATTTATCGAGAAAATCACGCATTTTGACCGCGAGCGCATTCCAGAGCGCGTCGTGCATGCAAGAGGAGCCGGAGCGCACGGATACTTCGAGGCCTACGGCAAGGTAGGAGATGAGCCGGTATCCAAGTATACGCGGGCGAAATTGTTCCAGGAAGCGGGCAAACGAACGCCCGTCTTCGTCCGTTTCTCCTCGGTTATTCACGGCGGCCATTCCCCGGAGACGCTGCGTGATCCGCGCGGCTTTGCCGTGAAATTTTACACCGAAGACGGAAACTGGGACCTGGTCGGGAACAATCTGAAAATTTTCTTTATCCGCGATGCCATCAAGTTTCCCGATATGATCCACGCTTTTAAGCCGGATCCGGTCACGAACATCCAGGACAACGAGCGGTTCTTCGATTTTTGCTGCAACTCGCCGGAAACGATGCATATGGTAACGTTCGTTCAATCCCCATGGGGCATCCCGGCGAACTACCGGCAGATGCAGGGGTCCGGAGTCAATACATACAAATGGGTAAATGCTGAGGGAGATGCGGTATTGATCAAGTACCACTGGGAACCGAAGCAGGGCATCAAAAATTTGACCCAAGCCGAGGCGGAAGCCATACAGGGTAAAAACTTCAACCATGCGACCCAGGACTTGTACGAAGCGATCGAGCGCGGCGATTATCCGGAGTGGGAGCTGTTCGTGCAAATTTTGAGCGACGACGACCATCCCGAGCTGGACTTCGACCCGCTGGACGATACCAAACTGTGGCCGAAGGAGCAGATTCCATGGCGTCCGGTCGGCCGGATGGTGCTGAACAAAAATCCGGAGAACTATTTTGCCGAGGTGGAGCAAGCGGCATTCGGGACCGGCGTGCTCGTCGACGGGATGGATTTTTCCGATGATAAAATGCTTCAGGGACGTACACTTTCGTATTCGGATACCCAGCGCTACCGCGTTGGACCAAATTACCTCCAGCTTCCGATCAACGCGCCGAAGAAACGGGTGGCCACCAATCAGCGTGACGGCCAGATGACGTATGATGTAGATATGGCGCCTGGACAGAATCCTCACATCAATTACGAACCGTCCTCGCTGAACGGTTTGAAGGAAGCCCCCCGGGAGGAAATCGACTACATGCCGCACGTGGAAGGCAAACTGATGCGGGCCAGCATTGAACGAACCAACGATTACAAGCAGGCCGGGGAGACGTACCGTGCGTTTGACGATTTTGAAAAGAACGAGCTGATCAGCAATCTGGTTAACGCCCTGTCTTCCTGCAGCCCGGTCATACAGGAGAAGATGATCCATCATCTGACCCAGTGTGACGAGGAATATGGACGGCGCGTCGCCGAGGGGATCAAGCAGCATGGCTCAAGCAGCCATCATGGCCCGCTGGGCGCCACTCACACTCATGAAGCGGTGGAAGATGCCGAACGGAAGGGCCACAGCACCGACTCGTATTGACACCATCCATGCATCTAAAAAAGCACGCATACCTAAACGGTCTGCGTGCTTTTGTCTGCCTTAAACTTTTCTCTCGCATCGTATTCTTTCCGGGCTTGTTCGATCTGAGGATAATGCTCGTTCAGCCAATGGTTTAACTGGCGCAGGTAGGGGATCAAGCTCTCTCCCATCGGAGTCAAGGTATATTCCACCACAGGCGGAACCTCCGGAAGGACGCTGCGCTCAATTAGTCCGTCTCGCTCCAGTTGGCGGAGCGTCTGGGTCAGCATTTTTTGGGAAATGTCGGCGATGCTTCGCTGAAGCTGACCGTACCGTTTGGTGCCTTTTTCCAATACGAAAATGATGAGGACCGCCCATTTATTCGAAACGATTTCCAGTACACGCCGAGCCGTGCAGGACGTTACCGAAAATGCGGGTTCCGCTGCTCTTATGTTTTCCATCATCCACCTCCTAACGCACCTGCGGGTTCGTAACGAACCGAAAAGTGCCTTCTTTTCACATTGTACTCACTGTATTAATCTATGTCTACCAACCCGAAAACCCCTCCACAATTTGCCAGGAGGCGGGTGGATCCCTTATCCATTTATTAGGAGGCTTACTTATGAATATAAATCATCAACCTCTTCGTGTCGGAATCATCGGTGCCGGTTTGAACGGTGCGTGGGGAGGTTGGGCACATCTTCCGGCTCTGAAGGCGCTGCCCGAGTTTATGGTGACAGCCGTCGGTACGTCGCGGCAGGAAAGCGCAGAAGCGAGCGCCGATCACTTTGGCGTTGAGCATGCCTTTTCCGATCCGCTTGAGTTGGCCCTGCATCCAGAGGTCGATTTGGTGACCGTATCCGTCCGGGTTCCGGAGCATGACCGGCTGATTCGTGCGGCTCTTGAAGCCGGCAAGCATGTGTACAGCGAGTTCCCGCTCGGACGGACGACCGCAGAATCGGCAGCATTGCTGCAGGCGGCCCGCGACCGAGGAGTTCGCCATTTCGCCGGGCTGCAGTCGCGCGCCAATCCCGTCATCCGCTACGTCCGGGAACTTCTGGCAGAGGGTTACGTTGGGGATGTGCTTGCCGTTCACGTTAATTACGCCATACCGACGTATCCGATCCGCTCCAAGCAGATTGACCAAAGCCACGTTTATTTGCTGGACGATGCGAACGGAGCCAATCAGCTGACGATCGCCGGCGGACATCTTCTGGATGGGATCATGTATCTCTTTGGTCCATTTTCCGAAATATCGGCCATATTGAAGACGCAAACGCGGCAGGTCCCTGTGGAAGAGACGGGTGAAATCATCCGTGCGTCGGCACCGGATCATGTCGTGGTCAGCGGGATTCTGCCGGGCCAGGCCGTTTTCAGCTCCCAAATCCGCAACGCGCACGTGGGAAGCTTCGCGATCGAGATCAACGGCACGAAAGGGGATTTACACATCCGCTCACGTCAAAACTTTATGTTCCAAATCGATGATCTGATCGTGCTTGGCACGCAGGGGAGGGGAGAGCTGAAGGAACTGACGCTGCCCGGGCATATCCACCTGCCTCCGGCCGAGCTAATGGGAACACCCGCTTACAATGTGGCGGGCATTTACCAGCAGATCCACCGGGATCTGGCGAAAGACACACATGAGGCGCCGGATTTTCAAACTGCACTTGCGGTTCACGAGCTGCTGGACCAAGTGCGGAAGGCGGGGGAGACAGGGGTAACCGTGCGGCTTGAACCCGGTTATGCGTTTTGATCAAGGGTCCGCTTGTAAGGGAGATGGACGGAGGAAACATGAAATGGTAAGTTGGTAGAAGAATATCATCATCAAGACTTTTTCTACCTTACGGAGGTCAATTCGATTATGGCAAAATCCGTCGTTTTCTTGTTTCCCGGTCAAGGCTCTCAATATTACCGGATGGGAATCGAACTCTACGAACGGCATTTCGGATTCCGGGAATGGATGGACCGCATGGATCGGCGGCTGTACCAGTCGACAGGCAGGTCTGTCGTCCTGGAATTGTACGGCAGCGGCCGAAATTCAGAGGAACCGCTGGATCATTTATCTTACAGCCATCCGGCCATCTTTATGGTGGAATATGCACTGGCGCAGGTGATAATGGAAAACGGAGTCTATCCGGATATCGTTCTTGGGACGAGCTTGGGCGAATTTGCGTCCTGCGCCGTTGCCGGCGTCATCGATTGGGAAACAACTCTGGAGCTTGTTGCGAATCAAGCCGATACGGTCCAGAATACTTGTGAGCCGGGTGGCATGATCGCCATCGCAAGTGATCCCGCGATGTTCACGCAAGCCGCAGAGCTTCATACGAATACCGAGCTGGCGGCCGTCAATTATCAGTCCCACTTCGTCGTTTCCGGCACAAGCGAGGGTATCCGGCAGGCGGAAGCGTATTTAAAGCAAACTCGGATCGCTCACCAGGTGCTGCCTGTGCGCTACGGATTTCACTCCGCATCAATTGACGCTGCGGAATCGGCATATAAACCTTACCTGACAGGAATCCATGTGAACCGGCCGCGGGTGAAGCTGGTTTCCGGCCTGTACGGAATGGGCATCACGTCATTATCTTCGGACTATGTCTGGGATGCGGTTCGGCATCCGATCCGCTTTCCGGAAGCGATGCAGCGCCTGAACTCATCGGAGCATATTTGCATTGATCTAGGGCCGTCCGGAACGCTGGCCAACTTCGCGAAGCATTTGTGGAAACAGAAATCCGGCATTGAAGTATACAGCGTTCTCAGTCCTTTTCAAAAAGATCTGGACCGGCTCCAAACGACGATACGACGAATACAGCAAGCATAGCGTAGAACGATTTCAACCCATTCCCGGATACGGGGATGGGTTTTTTATGAGATCAGAAAGTATAAGTTTCGGAGCTTCCGCTTCCTGATCTCGCAAGAAAAACTTCCGCTAAACGCGGTCTGTCATCTTTGAAAGGTACGTCGATAGACGTTTTTTTTTATGAAAACAAGTGTGATTCAAGTATTCACGAATGCCGCTGGGCGGCATCAAAGAGGTTGGGATAGCATCCAGTTAACGTAACTTTTATTATGTAAACTTAAATATCATTTTTCAAAAAAAACATCTATCATTATATGGGTATTGACTGGTTATCATGAACATTGGACCAAGCACGGAAAATGAGAAACCCGCACAATAGCGGGCGATTACCTACTCATGATGCTGAACATATTCAAAAATTTCGCCATCCGGATGCTGTACCGTAAAATTTGTGCCCGTTGGAACTCTTGTGAGATCCCGGATTATTTGGCAACCTGAACTCTTTAGGTGGTCATTAAACTCATGAATGCTGTCCACCTTGAATGTTGCCTTGGTCTTACGGAATGGCTCCAATGCCTGATTCGATCCAGCCAAAATCAAAATGTCGCCCACAGATGCTAATTCCAATCCCGCTGCTTCATACTTGAACCTAAAAGTTGAAACTTCATTCAACAAGTTCTCATAGAATTTAAGGGACGTCTCCATATCATTCACATACACTCGTGTGTACACTTGAAGTACCTTCATCCTGCACTTCTCCTCTCTTTCTGACACGATTCTGAAAGCGAAAGTATTTCATGTCATTTAATTTAATTTGATTCTATCAGTAAAAGGGCAGCACTCCAAATACATACATGTATACCACATTTCTATTGACGTTCCCCTTGACCTGGAGTCAGCTCCAGCGTTTACAATAAGGGGGAAAGGCGGTGATTTTCTATGTATAACATTCGGGAAGCTTCCACAATGACTGGACTTAGTCTGGACACACTACGTTATTATGAAAAAATGGGACTGATCCAACCAGCTTCGCGTGGAACGGGTGGTGTCAGGAGCTATAGCGATGCAAATGTCCACCAAATTTTATCGATCAAATGCTTAAAACAGAGCGGTTTGTCGCTGGAAGACATTAAGGATTTTATTGCCGACGGGCAGTGTTTCAGAAACAAGGAATCTCTGGACGATGAAGAGATGAAGTTAATCCAAAGCCGGAAGTCTATTCTAACGGCTCAATTGGACCGGTTGGAGGAGCAGCGGCAGGCGCTGGACCAAACGATCACGGAAGCACGAACCAAATTGGACTATTACGAAAAGCTTATGCAATCCTAACGAGGAAAAAATGATTATTGTAAGTTTAAACTCGTGGAGCCAGGACATCTTGAAAGTGCGCCTTGGTCATCCGCGCAATAAATGGTTAACATAATATATATTACGTAACCACTACCTTTATTGTGTCCCGGTAGAGATTTAATGTAATACAAAAAAAGCTTGTTTGGTTTGTATTGGTGTTTGTGTTGGTGGTGGTGTTAGTGATCACATATCTTGATTGTGGTCTTTTTTGGCCTGGTTTCGCGCCACTTTATTCCGGTTTCCGCAAATCTTCATGGAGCACCATTTCCGTCGTCCCGAACGGTCAACATAGAGCAGGACGCATTCGGGATTGGAACACCGATGAAGATACGCTAATTCACCGGCTTCCAGCAGCCGGAGCGCATCCAGGGCGACCAGGGACAGGATCGCATCGGTGTCAGACCCCAGCGGAACGGGAGCGAGTCTTCCGTCCAGGAAGTGATAGGACAATGGAGCGTTGGCAATGCACGCTTCCATGAGGCGGATCCATGAGAGGGTAACCTCTTGGCCGTCTGCCAGCCGCTCGTACATGTCTCTGACGACAATCCGAAATTCTTTAACTTTATTCAGCGCTTCTTTGGTGATTTCCGATGATGCATGCTTAAGTGAAGGCAGACTTTCCTTCATATTTAATGCTTCAAGCCAAGCGGTTAGATCTTCCTGACGGATCAGCAGATCATGGCGGATGCCTCTGCGAACCAGCTCGGTATTGACCAAATCCAGTGAAGGATGACCAGAGAGCAGTGGAAACGAGCCTGTATTATTTAACGTCATGAAATTTCCTCCAACTGACATTCTTTTTAACTAACCTAATAATAATGGATTGACAGGTTAATGGAAAGTACATATCATACTAACCATAACAACTGCATTTTTGTGGTTAGTTCATATCGTGAGGTGGAGTCCATGTCTAATATTATTAAACCCCCGTTTAACCATGAGTCAGCGCTTGCCAAAGTAAAAGCTGCCGAGAACGCCTGGAACACAAGAAATCCGGATCTGGTGGCGATGGCTTATTCTCCCGACTCGGAGTGGAGGAATCGCACCGAGTTTTTTAAGGGAAGGGAGGCCATCCGGGATTTTTTGAAACGAAAGTGGGCGAAAGAACTGGATTACCAGTTGATGAAGGAACTGTGGTGTTACACAGACAATCGCATTTCGGTGCGTTTCGAGTATGAATGGCGGGACGCTGACACGGGACAGTGGATGAGAACGCATGGGAATGAGCATTGGGAGTTTGATGAAGAAGGGCTGATGCGAAGACGGGATATGAGCGGCAACGATTATCCGATTCAGGAATCGGACCGCAGGTACAGATGATTCTCGTTACAAGCAGCAAGGGCGCCAACCGAGTCGATGGGCGCCCTTGCATAAGTATTCATATCATTTATAAGTTAACGATTCAGCTCAGTAATATGAAGTGAAATCGAGTTTTCGTCAGAGTTTTCCAGTGCTTTTCTGTTCAGCAGCAAGTCTTGCAGATAGGAAGATATTTTGGAGTCCAGTTCCGTGATAATGAGCGATTTCATGGTTTCAATGTCCTCATGTGCACAAAAGGTGTGGCTTGAAATCAGCCCGTTCGCATATGCCTTGATGTCGTCTTGGATCACACCGAGCTTTTCTTTATACACTCTCTTGACGCTGGCATCTTCTGATTTGATTTCGTAATAACGCCCGGTTTCCTTCAGGAGCTTCCATTCCTTGACGCAGACGACAAGCTGATCCTTATGCACAATGCCGGACACCTTAAATAAACGGATCGAGTTATTCATGTAGTTAATTACTTCCTTCTTCCTGTATGATCATGATTTCATGCAGCCTCAGAATGGCCGCTATACATATTATCACTCCTTGATATTGGAAGCAAATGCTAATTATTGGCTTGCCATGTCAGGGGATGATTCGAAAAAAGCCGCCAGGCCTTTAGTGGAAGACCTTGCGGCAGGTTGGTATGCAGATGAAAAATATTTTAGACGGATTATGGAATCAACGATCCCTGTTGTAACGTAGGCGAGCTTAACAGCTCCATCCATTTTTTGATGGCTGTGATTAAAATAATGACGCCCAAGATCAGCATAATGATCGAAAGCACACCATTGAGAACGTTATATCCCGAAGCTTGAGGGTTCAAGTACACATGACGTACCATCCAATAACCTGCGTAGTTCACCGTGACATATAGATACGCAAGCGGAATGATGCACGTCAGAGCGTAGATCGGCTTATCTGCGATTTTTAAAATGACGGTTGCTCCGATAATCAAGCCGATGGAAGCCATGAGCTGATTGGAGACGCCGAACAAGGCCCATACCGAACTGATATCACCGGAAAAGAGTAAGTATCCCCACATGAAGCAGGCGAGTGCACTCGCAAAAATATTGCCGGGCAGCCAATCGGTCCGCTTCAGCGGTTTATAGAGCTCCCCGAAAAAGTCCTGGATCAGATAACGGGAGACGCGGGTCCCCGAATCGATCGCGGTCAGAATGAACACCGCCTCAAACATGATGACGAACTGGAAGAAAAACGGTGCCAGATGGCTGAACCACGGAATTTTTGTGAAAATATACGACATGCCGACCGCAAGCGTAACCGCTCCGCCCGTTCGGCCTTCCAGATCCATTCCGATTTCCTTGCTGAGCTGCGGAAGGTTTTCCACATGCATCCCAAGCGTCTGGAACACGGCCGGGGCGGAATTGATGGCGAAATAATCGGCGGGATGCAGTGCTGTTGCGGCGATCAGCGCCATGATGCCGACCACGCACTCGACGAGCATCGCTCCGAACCCGATGACCTTGATGTCGGTCCATTGATTGATCATTTTCGGCGTCGTTCCGGAGCCGACGAACGCATGAAAACCGGAAATGGCTCCGCAGGCGATCGTAATCGAAATAAAAGGCCAGACAGGACCAGCGATGACTGGACCTCCGCCGCCAGCGAATTCGGTAAAAGCCGGGAAGCGGATCACCGGGTTAATGACAAACACGCCGGCAATAAGGGCAACGAACACGCCGATTTTCATAAAGCTGCTCAGATAGTCCCGGGGAGCGAGCAGAAGCCATACCGGCAGCGCCGCTGCAAAGAAAGCATAAATCGGCAGAATCACAGCCAGCGTCTTGGCATCCAGCGTCAGCCATTGGGCGATGGCCGTTTCCTGAATATAAGGACCGGCAAATACGCCGATCATAAGCAGAATAAATCCTGCAGTGGTCGCGGTCTTCAGCTTGCCGGTTTTTTTGTAGTACAGGCCGACGCCCATGGCGATCGGAATCGTAATGCCGACGGCGAAGGTACCCCAAGGATTGTTTTCGAGCGCATGGAGCACGACCATGGACAAGCCCGCCATCGTAATAATGATGATGAATAGCATGGCCAGACCTGTGCAAAAGCCGGCGACCGGTCCAAGCTCTTCCTTGGCAACTTCGGACAGCGACTTGCCTTGCTTACGCATGGACGCGTACAGCACTACCGCGTCATGAACCGCACCGCCGATAACGGCTCCGATCAGCAGCCACAAGAGGCCTGGCAAGTAACCAAACTGGGCGGCCAGGATCGGCCCGACCAGCGGCCCCGCGGCGGCAATCGCGGCGAAGTGATGGCCGAAGGTGACCCATTTGTTCGTGGGTACGTAGTCCTTGCCATCCTCAAGGGCATGGGCCGGCGTAGGCGTGCTGTTGCTGAGCTTCAGCACCTTGGCGGCCATGAACGTCCCATACAGGCGGTAAGCGATCATGAGAATACAGATGGATGCTATGACGATTGTAACCGCATTCATTTTTGGAGTTCCTCCTTTATTCACACCCCGCTAGTAACGGGTGAAGAGATTTTATCCGTACTATACCTGATGAAAACCGATTCAAGGTGTTTTCAGGCCGAAAAGTCGGGAGGAATGGATGAACGGCCAAAAGAAGGCGGTGAATGGCAGGCAGATGTATTCCGGGTGACCCCCAAAAGATAAGTCAGACATCAAAGGGACTGCCGGCCATCTGCCGCCTGTAAAGGTATGATCTCAGAATGACGGTAGATTGTTGATCCTCAGCTCAATCCGAGCAGCTGCTTCAGTTCCTTGGTGAAGGATCGGCTGACGGGAACCTTGGATTCGTCTTTCATGACGAGGATACAGGCGGAGTTGAACCACGGCTGAATTTCGGTGACCGCGTTCAAGTTCGCCAGGTACGACCGGTGCACCCGGACGACGGAAGTTCCGGCCAGCCGGCGCTCCAGATGGACCAGCGGCTCATTCAGCTTGTACCGGTCGCCTGTTGTGACCAGCTCGCTCTTGCCGTCCTCGGATCCCACGTAGACGATGTTGTCGATATCAATTAGCAGAATCCGCTCTTCCGCGCTGACCGCCAGCTTGCCTGTACGATCGGGTCCCAGCGGGGGAGAAGGGGCAGCCCTTTTCTCGCGGGCGGAGCGGAGCTTCATGACTTTGTCGACGGTTTTCCGCACCCGCTCTTCCTCGAACGGCTTCAAAATATAGTCCAAGGCGTTGACTTCAAACGCCTGCAGCGCATACTCATCATAAGCCGTGGCAAAGACGATATCCGGAACCTGCTCCAGAACTGAGAGCTGCTTGGCCAGCTCCATGCCGTTATCCTCCGCCAGCTGGATGTCAAGAAACACGACGTCCGGTGCCATCTCCGCAATCGATTGCAGCGCCGTCTCCAGCGAATCGGCCTCTCCGACAATATGAACCTGTCTGGTACGCCCGAGCAGATAAGCCAGTTCGTCCCGGGCGAGCGGCTCATCGTCGACAATGAATCCTTTAAGCATGCATTTCCCTCCTATGTGCAAGATGCAAAGGCAGCGTAATCACGACTCGGGTTCCGGGGGTATGGGCATCGCTTTCAATTTGGAACGAGCCCTCGCTGCCGTAGATCTCCGCGATCCGCTTACGGATATTATGCAGCGCCGTGCCGGTACCGTCTTCCGAATGAACGGCCTGCTCACCAAGCCGGTCCAGCAGCTCCGGCGAGATTCCTTTGCCGTTATCTGCCGTGACAATCATGACTTCATGACCTTTCTGGCTCGCGGCAATACATACGCTCCCTTTATGGTGGGGACCGAGTCCATGGAAGGCATGGCGCACGGCATTTTCGACCAAGGGCTGCAGCGTAAACGGCGGAATCTCCAAATCCGCCAGCTCCGGCTCGATATCGAATGTCATCTCGAATTTATCAGGGAAGCGCGCCTTCTCTAACGTCAGGTAGGCTTCCACATGCCTCAGCTCCTGGCTGAGCGGGATCAGGATCTGCCGTGCACCTTGAAGGTTGCTGCGGAAAAAGACTCCGAGCTGAATGAGCAGCTCCCGTGCTTTGTCCGGATCGGTCCGGCACAGCGCTGAAATTGTATTGATCGCATTAAACAGAAAATGGGGATGCACCTGCGCCTGGAGCGCTTTGACTTCGGCATCCTTCAGCAGCCTGCTCTGCATCTCCGCCTCGGCCAGCTCGAGCTGCGTGGAGAACAAGCGGCCAAGGCCTTCCGCCATTTCCCGCTGAACACGGTCCAGCCGATCCGGGTTCGTATAATAAAGCTTCAGCGTCCCGACGGTGCCGCTCCGCACCTGCAGCGGAAGCACGATCGCAGCCTGCAGGCTGCAGCCATCATGGAAGCATTGAATGTCTTCCTTCGATGTCGCAACAGACATTCGTCCCTGTTCCAGTACGGACCGGGTAAGCTGGGTCGCCAGGCTGTGGAGCGGGACATGATGGTCCGAGCCGGCACCTACATGCGTGAGCACCTGCTCCCGATCCGTGATCGAGATCGCATCCGCATCAGTGGCCTCCAGAATGACGCTTGCCGCTTCCCGGCACGATGCCGGGTTCAGGCCCTGACGAAAAAAGGGCAGCGTACGGTCGGCAATATGAAGCACCTGGTTGGTCTGCAGGGCGCGAGTCCGCTCCTCCTCCTGCAGGATAGACTGAATGATCAGCATAAACATCAGGGTGCCAAATCCGTTCATGACGATCATCGGCAGGGCGATGACCGAAACCAATTGAACTGCGGCGTCGAAAGGGCGGGCTATCAGCAAAATAATCCCCATCTGTACGCATTCCATCAGGATTCCGATGGCAACCGCACGCCATGGCGCGCCGGGATCGGACCTCCGGAACCTCCTGCCGATCCAGCCGGTGACTACACCTGCCAGTATGGTAGATATAGAGCATGCCGCAGCGGTATATCCGCCAAGCGTGAGCCGATGGAAACCGGCGATCAGCCCGGCCCCAAGTCCGACCAGCGGTCCTCCAAGCAAACCGCCGATGGCCACGCCCATAATCCGCGTATTGGCCAGTGCGCTGTCAACCTGCACGCCGGCCTGCCAGATTTCGGAGCCGATGGCACCTCCATGAATTTCTACACCAGTATAGTTACTGATCATACCGAATACGCCGAAAATGACGATCAGCAGCAGCTTCGCGGGAAGCCGATCCTCATGATGCAGCGTCTGGCGGAACGACGGCATTCTGGACAGCAGAAAGGCGACGATAATCAGGATGCCGACTCTTTCCAGCATAAGAGGCAATAAATAGAACATGTCAGCATCATCCTCCGCAATCGTTCGTTGTTCATTGATGTACCCGCGGAGCTAGTATAATCGGAAATTGCAGCGTTTTCAATCGGTGCTGTTTCGACAGATTGCCTCAATCATTTAACGGCATGAACGACATAGAGGGACATAAGCGGATGTCGAACCTATGAACATTTTGCGATTACCCAAGAAATAATTTGATCGTTCGGAGCGCGGATTTCCCGCTTGGGCAGAGCTTCATTGGGTACGGCTTCATCATCTCATTTGCACCGCTTAAGCGAAGAAGAACTGAAGCCTAGGCGGCATATGGAGCAGTCAGGGCAACCAGCAAGCGCAACATCTCACCGAACTTAACCGTCTGACCTAAATGGGGCTAGCTTAAGTTGAAGCTTACCGGAATTTCCCCTAAAGTCGTCCAAGACATTTGTACACTAGGGGCGTTTGTTATTGTGTGTGAACCAGCGGCGTCATGAATCCAGCCTGCTTCAGCTGCAGAGAGAACGAATCCCAATACAATAGCGCGAGAACTCCAAGTGATATTTGGCATACAAGATGATGTTTGTAACCATCATTCCGGAAGCGCCATTGGCTGTGTAGATCACCAAGATGCTCAACGTCCACAGCAGCAGGCCCACGGCCTGGCTCGGCCCAGCGTTCGAAGGTCATCAGCAGAAACCCGGTTGTATAGATGATCCACGGTCGGCGATTGACCGGTTTCCAGGGAAATGAACGGTATGGGGGAGAACATCAACTCCGCGCACATAGACATCACGAGCGAAGATTATGTAAGATCATACATAGAAGGGCAGCGCCAGTTCATACATTTCCCCCGGAGCCGGGATGGCGACGGATACAAGAAAGCATCAAGTAAGAAGTGTTCCGTAAGATAGTAGGCGCCCGGACCTTGCCGGGGCTCTGCCGAAAACATGTTTCAATACCTCCTCTTTACGTTTCATACAAGTCAAATTATAATTTTGAAAAAGGCGAAGGGAAAGGCGAAAGCTGCGAACTTATTTTTCACCTTTTCATGGCAAAGGAGGGGAATTCATATGGACGTTGTCCATTACTACAATAAACTGAATCAACACTTTGCTTCCGAGCCCCGAGGCTCTTCGATCCAGGTGACGATGCAGGAGCTGGAGGACATATGGGAATGCACTCGGCGAAATGCACAGCTGCTCGTGCAGAAAATGAAGGAGCAGGGGCTAATTGATTGGCAGAGCGGTTTGGGCCGGGGCAATACGTCGCGGCTCGTCCTGGTTGCCGATGCACAGGAGCTGCTACTGGACAGAGCCAAAGAACTGGCTTTAAAAGGACATGTCGGCGAGGCGTTCGGGCTGCTGCATGCGCATACAGACCCCTTGGCCGAATCCCAATTTTCCGATTGGCTGGCCGGGCAGTTTGGTGCGCAGAAGGCTTCCGACCATAAGGACATTCTCCGTTTCCCGTTTTACCGGCCGGTGCTCGATCTCGAGCCGCTGTTCGTCATTCGCCGCACGGAGACCCACCTGATTCGACAGATTTTGAACACGCTGGTGGAGTTCGACACGACCGGTCATGTGATCAAACCGGGGCTCGCTCATTACTGGGAATCGGATCGCGAGTACACCGAATGGACCTTTTATTTGCGTAAAGGAGTTCTGTTTCATCACGGGAAGGTGATGACGGCCGAAGACGTTCAATTTACGTTCCAGCGCTTTGGGCAGCTGAATCCGCCGGACTGGTTCATGGCGAATGTGGCAAGGGTTGAGGTCCTTAGCGATATCAGCGTACGTTTTCACCTAAGCGAACCTAACGCCCTGTTTCTGCATCTGCTGGCTTCGGAACGCTTCTCCATCGTACCTAAGGATCTGGACCGCATTGCGGCGACCCGGGATATACGGCGGATGCCGGTAGGTACAGGCCCATTTGTCATGAAGGAGAACAGCGATAACGGCATGATCCTCGAAGCGAACGAGCGGTATTTCCAAGGCCGGCCGATGATGGACCGCATCGAGATTTGGGTTTGGCCGAACTATTTGGAGCATCTGAAGCCCGACAGACTTCAGGAACGTGACACGCAGGTGCTCTATTTTGAACCGACAGGTAAGAAGAAAACGGGCACTTTGCTGACCCGGCTCGAAGAGGGTAGTACTTATCTGACTTTTAATCTGTCGAGGGACGGAATACTTCATGACATGAAGCTTCGGGAGGCAATCCATTTAGCTATTAACCGCGAACAGATGGTCAAGGAGCTGGGAGGAAAGAGAGAACAGCCCTCCTCGGGCTTTAATCCGTATGACCATGACGAGGCGTACGGGCGGGGCGGAGAGTTGATGCACGCGAGAGCCTGCCTGGCCGAATCCGCCTACCGCGGAGAAACGCTGACCCTGTACACTTACGAAATGACCAGTAACGAGCTGGATACCGAATGGATCCGCCGTGCCTGTGAAGACATCGGGGTGAAGGTGGAAGTCCATGTGATGCCGATCCGTGATCTTACGAACCCTTTCGTCTTGAAACAAGCCGATATGATTTATGCCGGAGAGGTACTCGGAAACGAGCCGTCCGTGTCTTTGATCGAAATGTACCGCTGCCATCACGGATATATCCGCAACCATTTGGACGAAGCCGCGAGGGACGGGGTGGACCGGGCGCTGTCCGAGGTCTTGGCGGATCCGGATTACACGGTAAGAAGGATTTTGCTGAGGCGGATTGAAGATCAGTTAAAGAGAGACTATCATCTGTTGTTTATGTACCACAGCATCCACATCGTCGGACATGATCAATCCCTAGGAGGAATTACCCTGGATACCTGGGGTAAAATCAACTACAAGGATGTGTGGGTCAAGCGCTGAGATTGCAGGAGCATGCAAGGAGGGACGGACGTCAATGCATGAAGAGACCCCTTTTTCAAGGCTGGCAGGGGACATTCGTCCCCATACTTCCGTCTGACATACAGTCTATAGGGGATATGTTATCGTAATGCTACCGTCTCTACAATTACAGTTGAAAAGGACAGGGATCGCTGATGGATATCGGATTTATGGACAGCATCGTGTATTTTCATACGAATCCGAGCGACAAGGATCACAAGGAGGGATTATTTCTATCCCACTCCCACCCATCCGCCGAAATTACCCTCCTCGTAAGGGGAGAGGGTTATTATGCCGCAGGAGAACAGAACGTAGAAGTACTTCCGGGGGATCTGCTGTTCATTCCGCCGGATCTGAAGCACAGCTACGTCTGTGTCAAGGCCTGGGAAGGCTATTCGCTGCACATCTATGATCAGAACCTTCCCCCTTACTGCCAGTACTTGTTGTCGCATGCGTTTTCGCAGCGTCCGGGTCCGATCCTGAAGGCGTCTTTGACCCCTGGCGCCGCAGAGCGCGCGTTAGCCGCCATGCACCAGATCGAGGAAGAATGCAGGCGGGAAGAGAAGACCGAATATTCCTACGATCTGCTGCGCAATGCTCTGGAGACACTGCTGCTTGCTTATCATACGGGAACTTGCGACAAAGCGGCTGAAGCCCCCTCGGAGCATCCTGAAGAGCAAATGATTCAGGAAGCGCTGAAGGAAATTCACCAGAATTACCATACATCGCTGAAGGTGTCGGATCTGGCGGCGAACCACTATTTGTCGGAAAGCATTTTCCGCAAAAAATTTACCGACCGCATCGGCATGTCACCTAAACAGTACATTATTTCCTTGCGGATTGACGAAGCTAAGCGGCTGCTGCACACCTCACGCAAGCCCGTTGAATTTATCGCCTCTGAAGTCGGCTTCAGCTCGTCCAGCCGTTTTCATGACTTGTTCGTCAAGCATGTGGGCATGACCCCGATGGAATGGAGGCGCAGCGGGGAAAGTTAATGCTGTGAATAACTCGGAAGGTCCTTGTCCAAAGGGCCTTTTTGCTGTTAACAGGGGCTGTGCCAGCCGTTTGCGGACATCTGGTAGAGAATGAATATAAAAGTTTTCGACCGTCGAAAACGAAACGATTCTATACATTTTCAGGAGAGTTTGTAAGCGTTTTTATGAACTTGATTTTAGAATCGTTCGCTATAATAGGGAATACTCCGGGAGCCAATCTTCCGGAGAAGATAACCTAGACGGGGGGAACTGCATGAACCTCTTGAGCGGACGCAAAAGAATATCAGGCCTTTGTTTAAGCATTGTGCTCGGAGCCAGTATGATCGTCTCAGGCTGCGGCACCTCAGCTCCCGGCCTGGTGGACCGGCTCAGCGCCGGCGAAGTGAAAGATATGCAGCAGCCGGTTCCGGATGCGCAGATCAAGTACAACAAGGACAAGATTTGGCACGTCTTGGGCGGATGGCCCAAGCCCCCGCTGTACCAAGGCAACCCGTTCGGCTCCGGAGGAACCGGGGATACGAACAACCGCTACATGTTTGAGGGCCTCTTCTTCTTTATCCGGTCAATGAACAACGTGTACAACCGGCTGGCGGAATCCTCCGAGGATACCGAGCAGACGACGACCGTACATCTGCATCAGAACGTAAAGTGGCATGACGGAGCCCCTTTTACCAGTAAAGATGTATGGGCGTACTACCGGCTGAACAACGGGGCAGAAGTGACGAAGTATTTGACTTCGATCGAAACCCCCGATGACTACACCATTGTTTTTCACTGGATGAACCCTGCGCCGTATCCCGAACTCAGAAAGCTGCTCCTCGCCCAGGATCTCCAGGGCCAAATTCCTTACCACATCTACAAGAAATACGTGGATAAGGCCGACGCTTTGCTGAAAGAAGCGAAACCGCTTACAGACAAATCCAAGGACGGACCGTTCAACTTGGATATTACGGACGAGCTCAGCAAAAAAATTGCCCTGAACTGGAATGAATTCACCCGTGCGGGCCCGAAAATTCCGGTCGGCACCGGACCGTATAAGTTTGAAAAAGTGACGACGACCGATATGCTGTTGGATAAGTTCGAAGATTACTGGAGACCCGATGCGGTCCATTTTGACAAGATCTGGATCAAAAACGTTCCGGAGCTCTCGGCCCAATACGCTCTCGTCAAAGCCGGCAAGCTCGACTGGTACGACGGCACCCCGCCGAAGGACATCCTGGAATCGCTGCTGAAGCAGAACAAGGATCTGGTTCACTACCGGATGTATGATCCGGCGAGCGTGGGGCTGATGTACAACATCCGCAACAAGCCGTTCGACAACCTCAAATTCCGGCAGGCGCTGACCTATGTGCTGGATAAGAAAAAGCTGCGTGAAATCGGCAACTTTTACGGCCAGGAATACCCGAAAATATCGATGACGGGCATCATGCCTTCGTCACTCGAAAAAGAAGTCGACAAAACCGTGCTTGATCAGATGACCGATTATACGACGAATCTGGATAAGGCGGCCGAGCTGCTGAAGGAGATCGGCTGGACCAAAGGATCCGACGGCTTATGGCGCGATCCTGACGGTAAGGTGCCTTCCTTCATCATCGGAGCGCCGAACAACTGGGCACCAGGCGTGAACTCGGCGCAGATCGCCGCGGAGCAGTTCACCAAATTCGGCATTCCGACGAAGCTGAAGGCTGTGGACAGCACCATCTACTTCTCCAACGCCGACAAGGGACAATACGATATGTCCATGGACTGGGTTGACGTGTCCTGGGGCTTCCAGAATCCGTGGAGCTCGATGCGGGTGCTGTTCTGGCAGGGAACGAAAACGAAGGTCGGCTTCCCGAACGTCAAGAAGAAGGACGCTGACGGCAACGAAGTCGATACCGGCAAACTCGATCTGAAGCTGAAGGGCATTGACGGGAAAGTGTACGATATCGACAAGGAGATGAAACGGTTCCCTTATGTTCAGGACGAACAGGAGCGCCGCAAAATCATCGACAACCTGGCCTGGATCGCCAACGAAAACTGCTGGGGCGTGAACTTCTTCCAGAACGCCACAGGCGCCTGGCTGAATACCAAAACGATGTCCGGGAACTTCCCGATGATGGACCAAATCGTTCAATACAACCGGGATATGCCGCTTGCTACCGATCCGGATGAGCAGCTGGCCATCACCCACCTGAACCACGGCTTCAACTCAACGTACATGCCGGAAGAGTATTGGCCGAGATAACGGCCGCACAAGCCGGATAAACACTTGGAGGTGACAGGAATGAGCCTGAAAGGGGTCTTAAAAAGAATCGGTGTTTCCCTGATCACGGTCTTCCTCGCGATGCTGCTTACGTTTTTCCTGCTGCGGATGACGCCCGGCAGTGCGATCGATACGTGGGCGAGGGACTTTGCCACCCAGCGCGGGATGAGTCTTGAGGAAGCGTACCGCCAGATTACGGCCATGATCAATTATAATCCGAAGGAGCCGATCTTCACCCAGCTGGGGCGGTACCTGGGAGGACTGCTGCACGGCAATCTGGGCATGTCCATGATCTATCAGAACGTTTCGGTAAACGAAATTATCGCCAACGCGCTGCCTTGGACGCTGTTTGTGCTCAGCGTGTCGCTCGTTATCAGCTTCTTGATCGGCATTAACCTGGGCGCCATGATGGCGTTCAAGCGCAAGACGGTCCTGGATCCGATCATCTCGATCTATGCAATCCTGACGTCCTCGGTGCCTAACTTTATCGTCGGCATCCTGCTGCTTGTTATTTTCGCCTTTCAATTCGGCTGGTTCCCGGTCAACGGGGCGTATGACCCGATCGTGGAGCCCGGCTTCAACCTTCCGTTCATCCTAAACGTGCTGTATCACGGCGCGCTGCCGATTCTGACTTACGTCATTACGACGATCGGCACCTGGGCGCTGACGATGAAGGGGAGCGCGGTCAACGTGCTGGGTGAGGATTATATCGTCGCCGCCAGCATCCGCGGGGTCTCCGAACGGACGCTGATGAGCCGTTACGTCAAGCGCAACGCCATGCTGCCGCTGATTACGACGCTGGCCGTCAATTTCGGCTTTATGCTCGGCGGATCGCCGCTGATCGAAAATGTGTTCAGTTATCCCGGTATGGGCTATTACATCGGGCAGGCAACACAGCAGCGCGACTATACTTTGATGCAGGGCTTGCTGCTCGTGACCAGCATCGCGGTCATTCTGGCCAACCTGGCCTCGGACCTCATTTACGCCAAGCTGGATCCCCGAGTCAAGCTGGAGGAGGGCTGACGGATGAGTCAAGGATTTATCGATTTCTGGCAGACGATGTACCGCAACAAGAAAGCGTTCTCAGGCATGATTATCCTGGCGATCTTCATCTTTATGGCCATCTTCGGACCCATGATGGCGTCGCTGGACATGACCGTCAACTTCGACGGCCGATATAAGAGCCCGTCGTTCGCTCACTGGCTGGGCACCGACTACGGCGGAAGGGATACGTTCCTGCAGCTGGTGTACGGCTCTCGGGACGTACTGTCGATCGGGCTGTTCGCCGCCTTGTTTACGCTGGTACTGGGATTCGTGATCGGAGCGGTATCCGGCTTTGTCGGAGGCAAAACCGACACAGTGCTGATGTTCATCACCAACCTGTTTCTGACCGTTCCGAGCTTTCCCGTGCTGATGATCGTAGCTGCGCTTGTGCAGATCAAAAATCCGATCATGTTCTCCTTTATTCTGGCGGCATGGTCCTGGGCGCCGCTCGCCAGGGCGATTCGGTCGCAGCTGCTGTCGCTGAAAAACCGAGATTTTATTGTCGCCTGCCGGATTATGGGGCTTAAAACGCCCTATATCTTGTTCCGGGAAATTCTTCCGAACCTGACACCGTATCTGGCGATCAACTTTATCATGGCGGCCCAGGGGGCCATCGTTGCCAGCGTCGGTCTGATGATGCTCGGTCTTGCTCCATATTCCCCGACCAACTGGGGGATGATGATCCAGCTGGCCGTACAGAACACCGGCGGCATCTTCAACCCCAAAGGCTATATCTACCTGATCTCGCCGATCATGTGCCTGGGGCTGTTCCAAATGGCCTGCATCTTTTTCAGCAACGGGCTGGAAGAGGCGCTGAATCCGAGACTGAGATCGTAATGGCCGGCGATGAAGGAGGAGAAAATGATGGAACCATTGGTGGAAGTGAGGGGGCTGACGATCGAATTCCCGATGCGCGCAGGACTGCTGCGGGCCGTCGATGAAGCGGATTTTGTCATCCCCAAAGGACAGATTACCGCCCTGGTCGGGGAGAGCGGAAGCGGCAAATCCACGATGGCATCCGCCATCATGCGGGCGATTTCGGTTCCCGGACGCGTGTCGGGCGGATCGATTACATTTGACGGCCGCGATGTGATGAGCCTAAGCAAAAAGGAACTGCAGGCGTATAAATGGGAGCAAGTGTCGATGGTGTTTCAGGCAGCGCAAAATGCGCTCAATCCGGTCGTCCGGATCAAGGAACAGATCATCGAGACGTTTCGTGCCCATTCCAAATCGTATACGGAGAAGCAGATGGTGGATAAGGCGCGGAATCTGTTCGACTATGTCCGGCTTGATCCGGACCGGGTTCTGAATTCGTTCCCCCACGAGCTCTCGGGCGGGATGAAGCAGCGGGTTATGATCGCCTTCAGCCTGCTGCTCGATCCGCAGCTTGTCATCCTTGATGAGCCGACGACGGCGCTGGACGTCATTACGCAGGCCTATATCTTCGATATTTTGAAAAAGATCCACAAAGACATGAATATTACCATGCTGCTCTTGACTCACGATATCGGCGTCGTCGCCAAAGCCGCCGACCGGGTCGGCGTGATGTATGCAGGCAACGTCGTCGAAGCCGGCGACGTCTACGATATGTTCAAGCGGCCGAAGCACCCTTATACCGCGAAGCTTATGAAAGCTGTTCCGAGCTTGTATGAAGACGTGTCGGAACGGAAGGGGATCCCCGGATCACCGCCGGATCTGCTCAACATGCCGCCGGGATGTCCGTTTCACCCGCGCTGCGAGTATGCGCATGCGAAATGCAAGGAACAGAACCCGGTCAAGGTATATACGCCCGCCGGGCATGAAGTCGCTTGTCATTTATACCCGAATCCCGAGTCGGTTGCGGAGGTGCGTACGTCATGAATGCCAGAAATATCGAATTTGAGGTGGAGCCCAGACAGCGGCTGCGGGAAGCGGCCAGAACGGAGAGTTCCGATGTGCTGATGCGGCTCGATAGCGTAAGCATGTACTTTGAACGAAACCAGGGCATGTTTGGTCCCCCTCAGAAAGTGGGCGCCGTCGTCGATGTTAGCCTGGATATTCATCCCGGCGAAATCATTGCACTGGTTGGCGAGAGCGGATGCGGAAAGACGACGCTCGGCAGCATCATCACGGGCCTGCAGAAGCCGACTTCAGGCAAGGTGCTGTACAAGGGGCAGGAGGTAACGAAGCTCAGCGGCGAGAAGGCGAACCAATTCCGCGGCGACGTTCAGCTGGTGCAGCAGGATTCCTATGCCGCGCTGAATCCGATGCGGACCATTTACCAGTCGCTGTCGGCCCCCATCCTGCAGCGTAAAATCGTCCGCGGCCGCAAGGCGGCCCGGGCGCGGGTCATCGAGCTGCTGCAGACCGTCGGCCTGACGCCGCCGGAACGCTTCCTCGATAAATACCCGCACCAGCTGTCAGGCGGCCAGCGCCAGCGGATTCTGATGGCCCGCGCCATCTCGCTGAATCCGAAGATCATCGTGGCCGACGAGCCCGTCTCCATGATCGACGTGTCGCTTCGCATCTCGATCCTGAACCTGATGTCAGAGCTGAACCGCAAGCTGGACATTGCCATCATCTATATTACGCACGACCTGGCAACGGCACGCTATATCGCCGGAAGGGGCCGCATGGCCGTCATGTATCTCGGACGTGTGATGGAGCTTGGCGGGGTCAACGATGTCCTCAGCCATCCGAAGCATCCTTATTTGCAGGCGCTGCTGTCCGCCGTTCCGACGCCCGATCCCGAAATCGCCAAAGCGATGGCGGATCTGCCACTGCGCAGTCTGGAGATGCCGAACGCGGCCGAACCGCCGTCTGGCTGCCGCTTCCATCCGCGGTGCCCGATGGCCACGGACCGCTGCTCCTCGGAAGAGCCCCAGCTCCGCTTGGTGGGCTCGGAGCAGACGGCTTGTCATTACGCGGAGGAGGCGCATGAGCTGTGGCAGCGCAAGATGGCTGACATCGGCGCCATCAAAAGCGTGTGATGGGCGACTTCGGAGCACTGTCCAGAATCGTTCTTTCGATGTCACTAGTCCTGCTGCTGCTCTGTTTCGTCTCCCTGACGGCGGTAAAGCCCGGCTCCGGGCCGTATGTAGTGGTTGTTCTGTCGGTCTGGATCAATATCATTCTCTCCGGCTGCATCATTCTCGTTTCCGTCTGGCGTAAAATGCGGGATGCCAAGCGCCGCAGGTTGGAAGAGGCGCAGGAGCCCGATGGGAAATGACTTTCGGAACTAAAGGACGGACACCCAATGATTAATGGCATGAATTAATTACCGAATCACCCTTAAAAAGCACGATTCCCGCTGTGGGGAGCGTGCTTTTCGGTTTCATAGGCACGATGTTAAAGGAAAAAGAGGGTGTTACAATTTTTGCTTAATCACATTAATTATAAATCTCATTAATAAGTATCGATCCCCGCCATGACCCGGCAGAGTCTTGCCCCGCATGTACAGGTTAATATCAAGTTGAAATCCTATGTAACTGATCCTCCAGGAGTGACCGCGTCCAACTTAATTAAATTTATATTTCGTATCGGGTTAACCCCCGTAACTCTTGCCCGTATACTCAAGTCGTTAATATAAACACACGTATATTCAAACCGTTTGGGGAAGGAGCAGGAATTTGGAAAAGGAAAGCAGACAGCTTCTTTTTATACTGATCAGTGCAATGTCTGTTACAGCCTTGGTCGTATTGATGATTTTGAGTGCAGGCCATGTTTTGGACCGAAACCTTCGCCCAAGTACGATGCAAGACGCGCGGGTGCTTCTTCGAAGCGAGCTGCGTTTTCCGGATGAAGATCAGATTCGTTCGGTTCAGGTGTATGACGATAAATTTATGGAACCGGAGATTCGAATCCGTTACCCGAATGGATTACGTTTGTCCGTTACCCGGCTGCGCGGTCCGTCCCCTTATCCGGTTCTGTCTCACCAGAAAGCTGTTCCATCGACGAAGGAGCTTCGCGATAACCGAACGGAGAAAGTGGTGTATCGTTTCGTGAAGGATGATTTTCTGTATACGCTGCACGGGGACGTCCCGGAGCAGGTTATCTCGGAAACGGTCCTGCAGATCTTCAGAAACGAGTGAACAGGGGCGGATTGATTATAGGAGCTATGCACCAGTCGTGCCGGTTAGCGGCGGCCTTTCGGCTGACCTTAGTCCCCTTGGAGGGGGAAAATGGTCCAGTTTTGGTTTGCATCCCCATATTCACTGCCCAACCCAAGACGAATATAAGGTATATTGGGGAGGAAGCGAATCTTATATCTTCACAGCTCTCGTCAGGACAGCCCCTCAGAATCAGGGTGATGCCATGAAGGAGGAGATTGAAACGGATACGATCTGGAATATCCGAAACGGAATCAGGGATATCGCCGAAGGGGTCTATCGGTGGGTGCAGGAAACGCTCCAGCGTCTCCCCTGGCTCAAAACCTTATATACGATATGGTGCTGGATATCCCTTTTATTTTTTATCCTGGGTCTGTTCCTGTACCGGGATTCACGCACGATGCTCGTTCAGTATTTATGGTCTTTTTATGTCATGCTGCAGTTTTGGTTTCTTTGCCGGAGCAAAACATTTACCTGGAAGCAGGCGGCGATGTTTATGCTGCTGGGCATCTTTCTCGTCATCCCGGTCACGGCGCTGACGCTGCTCGCGGCTCACGGCCTGTTTGGCGGGGATACGCGGGACACCTGGTCCCAGGCCGTCCTGACCCCGATCTTCGAGGAAGTATGGAAGCTGCTGCCGCTCGGTCTGTTTCTGCTCTTTTCACGGCGCGCCTCCTCCATGAGCCTTGCCGATTATACGCTGGCCGGAGCCGGGGCGGGCGTGGGCTTTCAATTGATGGAAGAGCTGACGCGCCGCTGGCTGAACTCCGGCATCATCGGGCGGACGTACGGCTACAGTGTGACGATGCTTGGAGGGGAAACAATCCATTGGGATTTTTGGACGCTGTTCCCCGGCCGGTTTGAAGAAAGCATCTTTCCGACCATCATGTCGGTCAGTCATCCCGTGCACACCGGCATGGTCGCCCTGGGGCTTGGTTTGGCTGTACGGTACCGCAAGCGGCTGAAGGCCGCCATCTTCGCCCTGCCTGCACTGCTGCTCGTCTGGTCGATCATCGATCATGCCGCTTATAACGGGCAGGGCTCATTGTCGGACTGGTTTATGAAAATCAGCGACCTGACCGGCAGCGGATACCGCACGAAAGGCGTGTTCCTCCTGATGCTGGCAATTGGGCTCGTCCTGGATTACGTCTCGTTGAATCGGGTGAAAAGCCGGCTGCCGAGAATGGAAGGCGAAGGATGGATCAACCCGGTGTCAGAGCTGTGGTATATGCTGGAGTCTCTCTTGACCCGCAGGGAACGGCTGGCGAGCGTCATGTCTTGGACCCGGGAACGCAGGGAGCTGGGCTTCTCGCTTCTATACGGCAATCAGGAAGCCGCCGCGCTGCAGGGTGACCTGCAGACGAGAATGCTGAAGCATTTCCGTGCCGCCGCGGGTGTAACCGCGGCCCTTCTGGTGGTCGCCGGGCTGGCGGGCTTCGCCGCTTATTTCCAGGCGCACGTCCATCCCGCCGATCCGGCTTGCTTCTCATGCATGTTCGATTCGCTGCAGAACTGGTGGGACCGCCTCGGTTTTTGGGAAAAAAGCGCCATCGTGCTCGGAGCGTTCGCTTTGTCCTTGATGTTCGTCAGCTTCTGGCCGGCACTCGGTATTGCTTTAACAGCAGCGAGCATACCGGCGAGCGGCCACGAAATCGCTAAGGATATCCGCGATCCGAAAAGGCTGCTCACCCCCGAAAATGTGATCTCTACGCTGCTTGCGCTGGCGCTGAGCCGTGTTCCGTTCGGCAGGCTGGCCGAACGCTTCGGTAAGAAGGGCGGCAGCAGGCTGAAGGATTGGCTGGAGAAGCTGCTTAAACGGCGAAAGGAGCCGAAGCCGGAACCCGACCTGCCCAAGAAGCCGCATAAGCCGGATGGGGAGGATCCTCCGTCAAAGAAGGAGAAAGATCCCGAGGAGCAGCCGCCGAAGAACGATGCAGACGATTATGTGCATTGGAGCAAAGCGAAGTACCGCGGGGTAGAGCTCCACGATGCCAAGAACGGAGCGCTTGGGGAGTTTGACGGCGTCGATTTGGAGAAGGGCATCTTCTATGAAGCCAAGTCGGCGCAAGGGCTCGACCGTATCCATCCAAAAACGGGTAAGCCGCAGCAGACGCCGCAGCAATTTACAGATAAGCAGTTGTACCAGAAAACGAAGGTGCGGATCAACAACCTGATGCAGAAGGCGGTTGGGACGCGAACAACGCCTGATGGAACGGCGGAGATTCCGACGCTGGAGCAAATCAAAGGAATCCGGCATTTCGAGTTTCAGCTGGACGGGGACTCGCCGGCGTTACGGGCAGCCGCGGAGAACAGCTTGAACAAGCTGCGTCAAGAATTCCCGGATTATACATTCAACATTCGATTTGGGGTGAAATAACATGTCAATCAGCGTCATTATTGTGGACCCGGAGGACGAATTTGAACGGTCCTTTATGCTTCCAGTGGCGACGGAATCCTTTTTCCAGAAATATTGGGTGCCGGCGGTGGAAGAGTTGAACTTGCAGTGGGTCGCACTTTTTCAGGACGGTACGGACGTGGAGTCCGAGGACATCCCGGCTGTCTTGGGCGAAGTGTCCCAGCTTAAAGAATGGGCGCGAAGCCACATGCATGGGGACGACCTCGACCACATGTTACGCAGGCTCGAGCTGCTCGAGACGGAACTGCCGAAAGCGTACAGGCGCGGCGGAGCGGTTGTCTACATCGGTTAACATTGCCTGTTAACATCGGTGTATGAATGAAAGATTGTTTTAGTCTCATAAGAGGTGAGTGCGTTCAAGTCCGGGTTACACAGACACCGGGCTTGATTGCTTTTATCCGCGGTACGTGATGAAAAGGGAAAGGGGAGAGCGAAGTGAGGCACTCTTATCGAATGGACGAAGGGGCTTTTGTGCATCACTTGAACGAAGCTTATGGAATCGCTGCCCGGAGGCTTATTTTTATCCCTTATGGGGATTCGGCCTATTCTTACCGGGTGGAGGGAGAAAACGGGACGCGATACTATCTGAAACTGTTTGACCATAGCAATGACAGCCACCGCCAAGGCATCCTTCGGTGCAGCTGTTATGTGCCGTTTATGTGGGAATTGCATCAGACCGGCCACTTTGTGGAGCTGCCCTGTCCGCTCCGAACCTTAAGCGGTGCTTTTCTGCTTTCCCTTCCTGATTGCACAGCGGTGCTGTTTCAATTTATCGAAGGAGAAACCTGGGCTGAGGCTTACCCTTTTTCCAAGCATAACTTGGAGCGTGTTGGACGGCTGGCGGCGCGGATTCGGCAGTTGACTCCCTTTACTGCCACATCCGGCCTTTCGAGTGAAACGTATCACGTCTCCTTTTCCGAACATTTGATCCAATGCCTGAAGCAGCTTGAGCATCTTCAGCCCGGTGCAAGTCCCGCTAGCCAGCTGCTGCGTGAGCTTGTCATCCCTCAGCAAACGCGCATAACCGAGCTGCTGCACCAGATAATGGGTATTCGTGAGCGTCTCTTGCTTGATCCAGCCCCCAATGTGCTCTGCCACGGTGATCTGTGGGGAGGGAATCTAATGGAGACCGCGGACGGAAGGCTGATCGTCCTGGACTGGGAAGCGGCTATGCTTGCGCCACCAGAGCTGGATATCGTGGGGTATATCGGGGACGGACTGGGTCATTTCCTCACAGGGTATGAGCAGGAACTAGGACAACAGATGGAGCTGAACCCGGATTTGCTGCGTTATTATGCATACCGCCATCATTTGAGAAACCTGACCCATTGGTGCATGAATATTTTGCAGCGTGACCTGGAACCGGACCAGCTGGATAACGACATCGAAATGGTCCGGCATCACTGCTTGAACCGACTGGATACCGTAGAGGCTTCGCTGAGGAATGCGGCGGATCGAAATATATAGAGCCCGATATGATTTTAATAGCGTAAACAAGCGATAAGCACAGCTACAGCCAGAAATTAATAGATTGCCGCCATTGTAAGCGTTGACATGGAGTTCTTTTGAATTTTTTCATACGTATCTCAAACCGTTTGCTTCTTTACAGCAGGCATCTGGAAGGAGTAAGATTCAATTCGTAATCGTGAACTTGTGAACCTGAAACGTAATACTCCTTGATCGCTGAATTCTGAAATCAGGAGCGGGGGAACCAAAGGGAGGAAGTTAAGCCTTCGTCCCAGGGGTGAATCACTTGATGTTCATTTATTGAGTGTAGGGATACTTTCGGTCCCGAATCCGTCAGCTAACCTCGTAAGCGTTATGAAAGAGGGATTTGTCGTGCGCGTAAAGCCACGGGAAGGTCCAGCTTTCCTGCGGCTTTTTTTGTTGTGCCCAAAAAGGGTTGAGCACGTGTCTAACGGGTACATCATGAGCATTTCAACTCTAACACTGGCGGTGACAAACATTTTATGGCAGCATTGAAAAGACTTTTGATCGGACGGCCGCTGAAGTCTACCGAATTGGGAGAACAAAAACTGAATAAGAAAAAAGCTTTGGCCATTCTATCCTCCGATGCGCTGTCGTCCGTAGCGTATGGGCCGGAGCAAATTTTGCTGGTTCTGGTCACGGTCAGCACGGCGGCGTTCTGGTATTCGATACCTATCGGAATCGGCGTACTGATTTTGCTGGCTGCACTCATTTTATCCTACCGGCAGATCATCTTCGCTTATCCGCATGGCGGCGGCGCTTACGTCGTCTCCAAACAGAATCTGGGAATCTATCCCGGGCTGGTGGCCGGCGGATCGCTGCTGGTAGATTACATTTTGACTGTTGCGGTCAGCGTTTCGGCGGGCACGGACGCGCTGACTTCGGCGTTTCCGGCGCTGCATGAGCATACGGTGGGGATTGCCGTCACCTTCGTCATCCTCATTACGCTGCTGAATTTGCGGGGCGTCACTGAGTCCGCCTCCATCCTGGCTTATCCGGTGTATCTGTTCGCCTTCGCGCTGTTCATTTTGATCGGCGTTGGTATGTACAACATCGTGACCGGTCACGTTTCACCGCATTTGCATACGCCGGTCGGGACGCCGGTGGCGGGAATCAGCCTGTTCCTGCTCTTAAAAGCTTTTGCCTCGGGCAGCTCCGCCCTAACCGGGGTCGAAGCGATCTCGAACGCCATCCCGAACTTCAAAGATCCGGCCCCGAACAATGCGGCCAAAACCTTGATGGCAATGGGGATTCTGCTGGCTGTACTCTTCTCGGGCATCGTATTTCTTGCTTATTATTTGGGCATATCCCCGAATCCCCAGGAGACGGTCGTATCCCAGATTGCCAATCAGACGTTCGGACGGAATTTTATGTACTTTTTTATCCAGGGCACGACGGCACTCATCTTGATCCTGGCGGCCAATACCGGATATTCGGCGTTTCCGCTGCTGGCGGTCAATTTAGCCAAAGACCGGTTTATTCCCCGGATGTTTACCGTCCGCGGTGACCGTTTAGGCTATTCGAACGGAATCATCATTCTTGGCCTACTATCCATCGTGCTGATCGTCGCCTTCCACGGACAGACGGAACATTTGATCCCACTGTACGCGGTAGGGGTATTTATCCCCTTCACGCTCTCGCAAACGGGAATGATCGTCAAGTGGATCCGGGAAAAACCGCAGGGTTGGGTGACGAAGCTCGTCATCAATACGATCGGCGCGCTGATCAGCTTCACGGTGTCGGTGATGTTCTTTGCAACCAAGTTTGCGCAGATTTGGCCGGTACTGATCTTTTTGCCGCTGATCGTGTATCTGTTCCACCGGATCAAGAAGCATTATGAGGCGGTTGGCGAGCAGCTGCGGCTGTCGACGTGCGAGCCGGCGGTACCGATTGAAGGCAATGTGATCATTCTCCCCGTCTCGGGCATTACGCATGTCGTGGAGCATTCCCTGAATTATGCGAAGTCGCTGGCGGCGGATCAGATCATTGCGGTATATATTCCGTTTGAACGGGAAGAAGAGAACCGGTTTGAGGAAAAATGGCAAAAATGGCGGCCTGACGTGCGCCTTGTGACGCTGCATTCTCCATACCGGAGCATCATTCATCCGCTTAGCAAATTTATCGATACGGTGCACCGGAAAGCCAGCGAATCCAACTACCAGGTCACTGTGATTATTCCACAGTTTATTCCAAAGCGGAGCTGGCACAATCTGCTGCACAACCAGACGAGCTTGATGATCCGAACTTATCTTTTATTCCGCAAAGATGTTGTTGTGACAACGGTACCGTATCATTTAAAAAAATAGCGATGCATATGGTTCAATCCATTCGTAATCAGGCCCCAGCATCTGTGCCGGCGGTCTTTTTTTTGCGTAAAAGCAGCGGATATATATGAAGGGAAAGAGTAATCCCGTGGGAATAATGGCTTGAGCGTAATGACTTATGAGTAAGGGCTTATTTCCTGCAGAGTAGGGGATCCGTATTTTTTCACGATGTGCAGGGTGTCATAGTTTTAACGCAACAAAAATTCATCCATTGCGTCTAATCAACGTATATAGAACAGCAACAGGGGTGGAACAGATGAATGTGAAACTAATAACGATATTCGGTGCCGTACTCGGTTCTGTGCTCGTATGGGCAGGAAGCGCAGCTGCGGAAGAACGGTTTACCGATCTGCAGCACTCGAAGTGGGCGGAAGACGGCATCACCTATATGTCTGAACGGGGAACCGTCGCTGGATACGGTAACGGGAAGTTTATGCCTGAGAGACAAGTCACAAGAGCGCAAGCCGTCACTTTCATGGTGCGGGAACTCTATCCGCAGGAGCTGCAGCAAGAAGCGGGCGGCGGCATGACCTATACAGATGTGCCTAAGAACCATCCTTTTTATCTTGAAATTTCCATTGCCGCAAAACATGGGCTGGCCAGCGGATTTCCTGACAGCACATTCCATCCGGATGCTCCGATGAGCCGTGCTGAAACAGCGGCGTTTCTTACACGGGCCTATTCACTCGTAAAAGGCCAGCAACCCGTAACATTAACGGATACAGCAAAGCATTGGGCGGCAGCGCCTATTCTCATCATGAGCTCCAACGGATTGATCGGCGGATATTCAGATAGCACCTTTCGTCCGGACCGATCTGTGACGCGAGCGGAGTTTGCCGTATTTATGTCACGGGTCATTCGCTTCGAACGTCAAGGAGCCATTCAGGCACAGAATTGGGATAAGCTGATGTCCTACATGACGGTCAGCGAGCAGGTCGGCCAAATGCTCATGCCTGACATCAGGCAATGGAACGGGAAAGTGACGACTACGGTCAATGAAGGGGTCAAACGCAGCATCCATGATCAGGATTTGGGCGGACTTATTCTTTTCGATAAAAATATCGTAGATGCTCGTCAGGTCACCACTCTGACGCATGATCTGCAGATGGAAGCAGGCGACATTCCGCTGTTCCTTGGCATCGACCAGGAAGGCGGGGTCGTTAAACGAATCCCCGGGGGTACGAATCTACCGGGTCAAATGGCGCTGGGCGCAACCGGAGATACAACGCTCGCCGAAGCGGCCGGACGGCTGACCGGGGAGGAGCTAAAAGCGCTCGGGCTTCAGATCAATTTTGCGCCGGTGCTCGACATTAACAGCAATCCGGATAATCCGATTATCGGAATGCGGTCGTTTAGCTCGGATCCGGATTTGGTGACACGACTGGGTCTCGCAGAGATCCAAGGACTGCGGCAATCGGGAGTCATCGCGGCGGTCAAGCATTTTCCAGGCCATGGCGATACGGTAGTAGACTCCCACTTGGGAATGCCGGTGCTTTCGCATGATCGGGAGCGGCTAGATGCCGTTGAGCTCAAACCGTTTCGGTCTGCCATCGATAACGGAGTAGAGATGATCATGACCGCACATATTGCGTTTCCAGCAGTAGACAACGAACACGTCACATCACTTAAGGACGGAAGCAGCGTGCCGATTCCTGCTACGTTATCCAAGAAGGTGCTGACCGGGCTGCTCCGGGGGGAGCTTGGATATAAAGGCGTCATCATTTCCGATGCCTTCACGATGAATGCGATCGCGGAGCATTTTGGCGAAAATCAAGCGGTGGTACGTGCCGTTTCCGCAGGTGTGGATATCATCCTCATGCCGCAAGATCCGGCAGCCGCGCACCAAACGCTGGTGAACGCGGTGAAGAGCGGGGCGATACCGATCGAAACCATCCATTCGTCAGTGAAACGGATTTTGGAGCTGAAAGCAAAATACGGTTTGTTTGACCGCAGCGAAAGCCTTACGCAGCAATTGGCCGCTCTTAATGGTGTCATTGGTTCCGAGAAGCATCGTACAGTGGAGCGGGAAATCGCAGAGCGAGCGGTCACCTTGTTAGCCGGCCGTGACGGTGCGCAGCCGGATTCCATTCGTCAAGGCGATCGGGTTGCGATTGTCGCAGCCGATGAGGAGCAGGCGAAGCAGCTCGAGAGACAGCTGAAGCAAGCCGCAAATAACCTATCGCTTAAAACAGTAACAGCCCTAGTCGGTCAAGGAAAAACGAATGAGGCGCTTCAGGCGGTGGATCAGGCGGATTACGTCATCCTGGCTTCATATCAGTTCCGTAACGTGGCCAGTCAATTTGGCTGGGCCGATGATCAAACGTTGATCGATGAGATGAACAAACGTAACAAGCGTTATACACTGTTATCGCTGGGCAATCCATATGAGACGATCTACATTCAGAACATGCGTTCGGGGATAGCGGTTTACGGTAAGCAGGAGCCAAATACAGCCGCCGGGATCAAAGTGCTGCTAGGCCAACTGAAAGCCGGCGGGGTGCTGCCGGTGACAATTAAATAATTATTATTAAGATGGTGGTTATTGACCTAACCGGTTTTAAGTGGTTGGTTAAATAAGAACAACTTAGCAATATTAGCCGCGCATAAGCGCGGTTTTATTGTACTTTTTTAAGTGGACGGATATAAATGATCAGGCTCATTATTATAGGAACGATTTAGATAAGATGCTGTCTATAAGCAGTGCAAATCTATAATTTGGCGATTGTTCGATGACGTAAGATTTAAATTAAAAAGCTAAACCAACTGACACTAACACAAATGTACAATGAAGATCATTCGTAACGGAAATGATGAGTCTAATTGATAATAAGTATCTTATCGTGGAGCTTTTTGGAGCTCGGGTATAGAGGATGTGATGGAATAAGCGCCGCATACTGAGTAGTGACTAGTGACTAAGATGACTTGACTATTTAATGCAATTTTATAATTACGTAAAATAATAATTTGACGAATAAATATATATAAGTTATTCTGTACATAAGGAGGTTTAGCAATAAATGGATAAAAACACGAAGCTGCATTACATGAAACGCGTTGACGATAAATGTGCGGAGCTTCCTTGGTACGTGACCGAATACATCGATAGCCGCAAACGCAAGCTGTCGCACACGACGCTGCTGAATTACTGCCACGATTACCTTATCTTTTTTGATTGGCTTGTGGCCGAGAAACTGGCTGCGGATGATCGTAAAGACATTGAATTGAATGTTCTGGAATCACTGACCGTGCGCGAAGTCGAAAATTTTCTGTCATTTCTGGAGTATCAGCTGGGCAACAATAAATACACGATCAACCGGAAATTGTCGGCGTTAAAGTCGTTGTTTGATTACCTGCAGAACAAGGCTGAAACGTCGGACCTCAAGCCGTATATTCAACGAAATGTGATGGCCAAGATCGACTTTAATTCCATTAAGGAAAGCCAAGAAACCGTCGCGAACCGCATTGAGGGCAAAATTTTACGTGAAGACGATTTTGAGAAGTTCCGGCAGTTTGTGGCACATGATTTCGGTGAACTGAACAAAAGCAACAAACGTATGGTCCGGTTCCACGAATTTAACCGTGAGCGGGATACGGCCATCGTATCGCTGATCCTCGGGTCAGGATTGCGTTTATCCGAGGTAGCGGGAATCAATATTGAGGATTTGGATATGAACAAAGGCCAAGTGCGCGTGCTGCGTAAAGGCAACAAAGAACAATATGTATATTTTAGCCAGCAAGCCTTATTAGACCTGGAAAGCTACTTAAAAATTCGGGAAACGCGATATGTACCGGAAAAATCCGAAAATTTCTTATTTATAGCAGCGCCAATCGGCCGCAAAGGCAAAAGCCGGCGGTTAACACCAAGATCGATTGAAAAGCTGATCGAAAAATACGCTGCAGCGTTTGGTAAACCGGCATTGACTGTGCATTCCTTGAGGCATTCCTTTGCAACCCGCTACCACCTGGAGAACAACGACGTACCGAGGCTGAAGAACCAGCTGGGGCATTCATCGATCCAGACGACGATGATCTATACGCATTTAACGGATGAAGAGATGAGAAAAGCCGTTAACAATATGGATAAGTAAAGTAGAAAAATTGGCCGTCATCCGGACGTTTCCTTAATATATTTTCACAAAACTCGTATTTTGTACATATGTCGGGAATAATGGATCCGTTGTCCACTTTTGGGACACTCTATTGGTGTCGGAGGACAAGAACGGCCTCAAGCGTTGTTTTGCTTAAACGATATTTCCGCCATTGCTGATGGGCAGCGCCTTGAACCTGTCGAAGAAGTGTTCCCGACGACATTGATGGTTCGGCGAACCAGCTGATATGCTGTGCTAGGGAAAGTGTGGAAAAGATCGTGCTGAGGACAAACCAATCCTCTGCTCGATCTTTTCTGCTTTAATCTCTAATCGAGATCGTTACATCGCTAAATTGAGCACTGCCCTGATTGACAAACAAGCCAAGCTTCCCTTCAGGTATATCATACATCCTGGCGCTCATGGCTATGTTCTCATCCACGTAGATTTCGCATATCGATCCATCGATAAACACTTTGATTTCGTAAGGACGATCGGGAATCATCTCAATCGGCCGTTCCAGCTCTACTTCATACGGGAACGTCTTCCCGCCTTCTTCCGATTGCATGATATATCCTCGGAAGGTAATGCGGTCGCGCTGTGGCTCGAAGGTGACGTAATAGGCTTCATCCAAGGTATCCTCTGTCCGCAGCATGAACCCAATCCCCTGAGTTTGCTCGGAGAAAGAAATTGTAGCGGATATTTTGCATTGATCGGGCAAATCATCCCGGGTCATGCAGCCGGCAAACCCATACGGTGACGTACAGGAAAGTGAGCTACCCCTATGTTTCCAATCTCCTGCAATTTTATAGAAATGTACAATCAACGGCTTTGCGAATGCGGCATCCACGGTTTCCGGCACTTTTACACCAAGGGTCCCATCCGTACGCTGAACCATTTCATGTACAATCAGGTTCCCACCCCAATCCCATGTGTCGTAATCCTTGCCGCGAGACTTCGGCGGATTCCAGCTGAATAAATCGTCGTTTTTCGTTGGGTTCCACCCGAATAAAAAGCGTTTTTCCCCATCCGAAACAGACTTGGCTGCATAAAAGGCACGGCCGTCGAAGGTATCCTCCTTCGGGGTTATCCATGGTCCGTTTAAGGAACGGCTCATCCGGTAAAAGGTCGCAAAACGTCCCGTATAGGAGGAATAGATCAAATACCACCAATCCCCGATCCGGAACAAGTCGGGACATTCATGGGCACCCACGTGCAAATTCGGAGCATACAAAGGCTCGCGATACTCCCAGGTTTTAAGGTCTTTAGATGACAGCAGCGCAGTGCACCCTTTTCGGTTGGTTGGCCCTTTGGCCATCGCGGCAAGCAGCATCCAATATTGGCCTTCCTCTTCATTCCAAAGCACGAAAGGATCGCGCCAATCGGACAGTTCATAGATGCGGTCGTCCGCAGCAAAGGTATCTTCTGGAATGGGCTCCCAGGTCCCCAAGTCGCTGCTGATCGCATGGCAGACGAGCTGCTTTCCCGGAGGAAATATGCAGTAGAACATATGATAAATCCCGTCCACTTTCAGAATATGGCCGGTTCCGCCTTCAATCTTGCAAGCTCCATCTTCCCGGTAATTCACAAAGTCCTTTGTTCCTATAAGATACCAGCCGTGATCAAGTCCCTCCCGGTAGTTATCTCTCCAGCCGTGCAGATAAAACAGCTTAAACTCCCCGTCTTCATAATAAGGGATTATATCCCCTACCCAGGCATTCTCTGGCCGATAGAAAAATTCCCTCATCGTATTTCCTCCCCAAGTTTCAAGTGATCTAAGCGTTCAATCCATGGAACAGGCTTATAAGCATCGCTTGTCCCCCGCTCCTGATACCAGTAAACGGTGGCAGCATATAAACATTCGTTATTGAGGCCCCAATGATTCGCTTTGTATTTCTCGATAAATCCCTCAAAGGAGTGCATAAAAGGAACGTTGTCGCAAATATGAAATCGGTTGACGGAAGTGTGGCCGTTTGCATCCATTTCGATGAAGGGCTGACTTGCGAAAGCACTGTCAAACATCGGGAATGGCGGCTCGGCTGCCCAAGCGTAGCCTATGTAATCCTCGCTTCCGGTTCCGAATGTAGACGGAAAGGATTCACCATCCACAAAAAATTTCTCATCCCCTTCTCCCCACCACCAGTCAATGGTTTTTCGGTCCCATTGCCCGTACCACCAGGTTTCAGGCTCTTCATCTGGTTTCTCCCAGGTATTATAAACATGCAGGTGAACACCGCAGAATCTTCCCTGACCTTTCGCCAGCAGCAAAGGCCAATCCGGCCAGCGGTCTCCTCCTTCCTTAAACCGCTTCGTATCCAGATCCAGATATTCATCCCGATGCCATTTCGCATGAAAACGAAGAAGTTCATCCGTGTCAGACTTTGATAAAGGAGTAAACCGGATATCCGCCGTAATTTCGCATGCTTCCGTCCCATCATTCTCGATTTCGATTCTCGCACCTTCCGAAAAAGGCATGTACCAATTACTGTACATTTCATGTTCGTTCATCCCCAAGGGCAGAGACCTGTACGGCTTGATCCCTGGAGCGCTGCCAAAAAAATCACCCAGGGGTGCCCATACAGAAGGGATTTCCTCGTTGTCCCATTTCATCGAGATGGTCAATTGCCTGGCCAGCTTCCGCTGCAATTGTTCACTCTTTCGTCCAAGGTCGGACCTGATCCGAATCATGGAGATCGAGCCGGCCCCTTGCTTATCAAAAATCACTGCCCTGCCTCCTGCCGGAACGGATACCGTAACACTCTCGTCTATAGGCCCACCCGCTTGTACAAAAGAATATGTTTCCCTTTGTTGTAAAAACCGGTCTGCTTTAGCCAAAGCAATTGCCGACTCCTTATCGAAGCGGCCATCAAAGGACGGCATCCTAACCCCGACAGGGAAAACGGTATAGGTGATATGGTAGTAAGCACCCCACCCTTTATCCAGCAGTACTTTGCAATGTTTCTGAAAAGGAATGGGAATAAAGCTGTTTCTGCCGCGGGATAAGGTAGGCGTCAGATTCGGGAAGTTGGCAGGTGGCCCTTCCCGGTTGAATGTGTCGAAATAATCCCGAAACGGCTGATCGATCACTGGAGTATCAGCATGATCTATATAAATTCGGATACGCCCTTCCTCTGGGAGCGCTGACCAGACTCTCCAAATCATGCCGGGTCCATCAAGTTCCAAAGCGACGATGCTGTCTCCTTCTTGGCGGATGAAGCCACCCCCGTCATCATTAGCTCCCCAGTTCTCATACAAGCCCGATTCGGCATTATAAATGGAGCTCCGGTCAAAGCTGGAGAAACACCCCGATTTTTCGCCGTCCTGTGGTGGTATTGCAAGTGCTTCAAGATCATATAATCTCCGCACGAGATCCTGATAAGAATAAACCGGTAGCTTGGTTTGGTTCATGGTACTCTCCTCTCATTACCAAATGGACTGCATATCCCACACTTCCATCGATTTAACCATCAAACTGCCATCTCCCCAGATCTGAATCCCCAGTGCATCCCTGCGACTCGGATACACCCGGGTCGTCAAGCTTTTCAATCCATTCGCGTAGGCTTCGACCATGGAACGGTCCAAATACATGTGAAGCTTCAGATTCTCTCCATGAAGCTCTAGATCCCCCCCTTGGATTCCTCCACATTTTTCTCCTGGATGAAGCGTCGTCTTCGAACGGTCGACCAGGAGCATCGATTGATTCAAGTCGTAGTAAAGTAGCGTTTCTTCTTCTCCATCCGGCGTACGCCGAATCTTGATTCCAAATTGCTTGGCGCTACCCGGCTCCATCTCTAAATGGATCTCAAGCATGTCGCCTTGAACATCCTGCAGCAGGACATTTGCTTCAGCCAATGATTTATCGCGGAGAGATAATCGTTTTTCTCCCCGCAGGGACTGCAGCTCTTGGATCGGTTCTATGCCCAATCGTCCGTCTTCCCGCAAATACACGCTGAGCGGCAGGCCGCCGTTATGCGCCCAACCCGATTGATATTCCAGTTCGGACGTCCGGTCTCCTTGGGCTATCGTAAATACGATTTTTCTGCCGGTCTTCGGATCAACCATTCCACTCGGACCGGTAAAATGGAAATCACCGACATCAATCAATTGGGGCTCTTCTTGATCAGGGATGAACGCTAGATTCTGCTTATCCAGCTGTCCGATCCAGTAAAACACTTCGACATCCGCTCCCTCTCCCACTGGGCTGACCAGCAGAAGATGCTTGTTCACCCCCTGTTTGTCGCTGCCAAGGGGAAGAAACACGGGGAGCTCCCAGATCGGCCCTAGATAAGGAAACTTCTCGGTATCCGCTTTAAAAAAGGGCCCTTTATACGTCCAATTCAGCATATCCTGAGAAGAAAATGCCAATGCGGCTCCGCCTTCACCTTCGATTCCGGACCCGACCAGGGCATACCAACCATCATCATCCTTCCACACGAATGGGTCCCTGAAATCCCCGAATAAACCTATTCCCTTCTTCTGCACGATTAACGGCTCCGGATGTTTGACCCAGTGAACTAGATCGGGGTCCTTATCTCGGGAATAGGTGCTTCGGGCAAGCGCTACACTCTGATTCGGCGAAGCACTGTCATTGCCCGCTGTAAAGAACAAGACCGGCAGGCCGTCTGCATCGTAGGTCGCGCTTCCCGACCAGATTCCATCTGGTGCGAGCTTATCCTTCTCGGGCGCCAAAGCCACGGGAAGATCCCGCCAATGCACCAGATCCTCGCTAACCCAATGTCCCCAATGAATTTGATGAAAGAAAGGCCCATGAGGATTATGCTGATAGAACAAATGGTATTGGCCGTCAAAATAAATTGGCGCATGGGGTTCATTCATCCAGTGAGCAGGTGGGCTAACGTGATATTGAGGTCGGTGCCGATCCGCCAGCAGAGGGGTCCGATCCAGTTTAATCTGATCATATGTTAACGTTGGATGGACTCCTCCACATGCGATATCCAACACGAGCTGATAAGAAGCGGCCACCTCATCTTCACTCAGTGCCCTTGTGTAGATTTTCAGCTCTTCCATGATGCCGCTGAACATGTGCAGGCTGAACACCTTCGCCAGCTGGCTGCTGTGATTATTTTTACCGATTAGGAGATCCGTGCCGGTCGCCTCGGTCAAGCGGGAACCACGAGGCAACCCGGTCGACGCAATCTTCCTGCCGTTCAGAAACAATTTCATTTCCCCTTGGTTCCCATCAAACACAGCATTTACGTAAGACCATTCATTTTTTGGCAGCTCATGCCCATCCGGTGACCAAATTTCCTTCCATTCTCCTCCTTCGAGTCCAACTTGGAAGGACCATGATCCATGACGATACATACCGAGTAAGTATCCCTGCCTTTGTTCTTTGTTGTGACGGTTCACAATGGCCGACAGCTTGCCGTCGTCCCCCACTTCGTACGAACGAGGGGCAACCCATACGCCGATGCTGATCGCCGACCGGTATTGGGGGGTGCCCGCAGGATTTTCTTCTTGGAATGAATGGGAAATGTAAGTCGAATAACCGTCGAACGAAAGCCCACTCCCCACGACGCCTTTTCTCCACAGCGGGTCGCACGGTTCGGTAAACTCAGCTTGCTTAAAAACATACCGAATCTCATCCCGGACTTGGGATACGTACTCCAGAGCGCTTGCTCCGGCTCCTTCATTAAAGGGCCAATACATCATCGGTCCCCGATTGTCGGGTCTTTGATTCACGCTTCCACCCTCCTTGACATCCGCTCCGTGGAGCTCTCTGGAATGTGTATGGGGTTAAGCGTATGGACCTGAAGAGAGTTCAGGACAGCCCGCCCTCCCTTGACACTAATTTCCATTTGATCTACTTGAGCATCAGGAAAAATTTGATCCGTCATGGCAATCAGACCATCATTCGCGTACACTTCGATCGCATTGCGGTCCAGCCAGATATGCAGCTTGATTTTCCCGTCCTCAGAAACCAATCGGGCGCCATGATTGCACGGAAAAGACGGATGAAAATCGGTCACTCCTGATTTCGTACGGTCAATGTACAGCCATTGGCGCTCAGGGTCATATCCGATTATCGTTTCGCTCAGCTCAGAGGTTTTCATCTTAATCTGAGTCTCGTCCCCGGAACGGACATCAATATCAGCTTCAATCTCCAACAGTTCATCCTGCATCTTTTGCATAAAAGGTGCCTCTGGCGTAATCAAAATTGAATTCCAGCTCTTCGATTCTTTTCGCAGCTGCTCCATTTCCCTAACCGGCTTTTGGGTCAGCAGGATGCCTTCGTCACGGCTGGTCAATGACAATACGCGAGGCAGTGTCATCGCTCCTCTCCAGTCTCCGGTAGGTGTCTCGTTGGCATACTTCCAGTTGCTCATCCATCCAATGATCACGCGCCGTCCATCAGCATCGGGTATATCCGACCAAGTCACCCCCGCATAATTGTCCCGGCCATAATCGAGCCATTGGATATGATCTGCAGGGTTGTCATTGATAAATGTGTCCCCATCAAACTCACCGATAAAATATTGCGTGCGTGAACCTTCCGGATAATCGGGATGATCCCCGATGCTTATAATCAGAACCCATTTGGAACGTCCGCTGCCATCAATCGGCAGTTCAAAGAGATCCGGGCATTCCCACACGCCATCATGCGAACCTTCTCCATGGCCGAATTCGCCCGTAAGCGACCATTCGAGCAAATTCTCTGATCCGTAAAACCGGACATGATCTCCCGCGACAACCGACATCACCCAACGTTCACTTTGCGAATGCCAGAACACCTTGGGATCCCGGAAGTCAATCAGATCAGGTTCGGCAAGAACCGGGTTCCCCTCATATTTATGCCACGTTCGACCTTTATCACTGCTGTAAGCCAAGCTTTGCCGCTGGCGCGGTAGCCCGGTTTTTGGGCAGGTATCTGCATGTGTAAAGATTGCTACCAATCCATGTGGCCCCTCAAATAGTCCGCTGCTGTTGTTCCAGTCAACTACACAGCAACCAGAGAAAATAGCGCCATGCTCGTCTGGGAACAGGGCGATTGGTTCATGCCGCCATTGCACCATATCTTGGCTGACAGCATGCCCCCAATGCATCGGACCCCATTTGTTACCGTAAGGGTGATGCTGGTAAAACAGGTGATATTCTCCCTCGTAATAGACCAGTCCGTTGGGATCGTTCATCCAGTGAGAAGGTGGCGAGAAATGAAACCCCGGCCTGAATCGATCATCATTTTGCTGTTTACTGAACTCAATTTTCATCATTTCCTCTTTGGTTGGCATTGACAGAAGAGCCCCCTTACGTGTTGTTACTAATGCTCCACCTGCATTTGCAAAAATCAGCATGCTGGTGATTTGCTGTCTGGTCAGTTGATTTAATGCATGATCGGTTTGAAGGATCTGATATAACAAGCAGCCCAGGAAAGCATCCCCGGCTCCAGTCGTGTCGATAACCTTCATTTGAAATCCGGGCACATATCCATCATGACCAGCGAGCCGGTAATAGCAGCCTTTTTCCGCTAAGGTAACCACGATCAATGCGATACCGAATTGCTGTTGCAGCTCCTGCGAGCCTTTTTCCACATCGGTTGTTCCTGTTATAAAGCCAAGCTCCTCCTCCGATATTTTCAGAATATCGGCATAGTTCATGCCCCAAAGAATATGTTGTTTTGCTTCTTCGTTACTCTCCCATAATGCAATCCGGATGTTCGGGTCAAACGAGAGCAGCGCTCCTGCTTCTTTGGCCTTCACGACCGCCTCTCTTGTTGCCGAACGGGCCGGCTCATGGGTCATCGATAAAGATCCAAAATGCAGTATACGGCAGTTTTGAATACGATCGAACGGGACATCCGCTGGGCACAACAATGTGTCGGCTCCCGGCCTCCGGTAGAAGCTGAACGATCGGTCTCCGTTATCATCCAAATGGACAAATGCCAGCGTCGTGTTAGCATCTGTTGTAGTCGAAAGAGCAGTCACATCAACTTCGCAGCTTAACAATGTGTGCTGAAGAAGGGATCCGAAATGATCCTCCCCTACTTTGCTAACCAGAGCCGTTTTGGCTCCTAAGCGGGATAGCGCAACCACTACATTAGCCGGTGCCCCTCCGGGGTTGCATTCGAACTGCTCGTTACCTCCCTCGCTTTGCCCTGCAGGAGTAAAATCTATCAAAACTTCCCCGATAGCAATGACATCAAGCACAGTTTCTCCCCACCTATCATTTACTTATTATTTCTTTAAATTTTCGTTATAACGATCCAGTCCGGTTTGGTAGATCTCCATCAATTCGTTTAGGCCCATTTTATCCAAAGTCTTCACATAGCTGTCCCACTGCTCATCCACGCCGCCATCGACAATAAATTTGCCTCTTTGAGTGTTCACGTATTTAATCAATTCAGGTTCAATCCGGTTGATTGTATCCAATTCTTCTGGTTTGAAGAAAATACTTGGATAGTTTTCTTTTTCCATATAAGGATCGTAGTACTTCTCCAAATCTTTTACACGCTGCTGAGCCCGAGGCTCCAGATCAACCACTTTCCCCAAATTTTCAGCAGTAATTACTCCCGGGGCCCCTGCACCTGGAGCTACCTTCTGACGGAATTCACCAGCGGAAGTACCTTCGGGTAGCGGAATGTTCACCAGTTTTCCGTTTTCGTCTTTTTTAAATACGACATCCAACGGACCCCAGTGAATTTGAGCCGCCATGTAAGGTTCATACTGTTGATCAATCCAGCGCATCGTAATTTCGGGGTAACGGTCTTCTTTAGTAATCACGAAAGCCCCACGTCCTGGACCCCCGCCATTGTTGCGACCGATCAATTGATCCCCGTTTGGACCTTTGAGCGGAGGCAGCAAAGCATAATCCTTACTCCGCTCTGCTCCGACAACCTCTTCGACTTCCCACCAGACGTAAGAGCCAAGCGTTTCGTCTGACGTTTTGCCTTTTGCCAAATATTGAGCCGCATCCTGAGTGAACGATTCGGGATCAATCAAGCCTTGTGCATACCAGTTATCATGTATATATTTCAATGCTTCCTTATATTGAGGTTGATTCGCGGTAAAGATCACTTTACCATCGCGGACGATCCGATGTTCCAGGTTATCCGGAAGCCCGAAAGCTCCGAATATGCCCGCAATGTCACTGCACCACTGCATGTGCATAAAGCTTAGTGGAATTTCATCCGATTTACCGTTGCCATTCGGATCCTGTGTTTTAAAGGCGATCAATGCCTTCGTATATTCGTCCAGCGTTTGCGGCATTTTCAAACCCAATTTGTCCAGCCACTTTTTATTGATGACGTGAAAGAAAGGATTGGTCCCAAGGTTGTTCTCTTCAAAAGACGGAAGCCCGTAGATGTGACCATCCGGCGCCGTGATCGCCGATCTGATGTCTGGACGGCTTTCTAAGAGCGCTTTCAAATTAGGTGCATATTGATCAATCAAATCCTCCAGCGGGATGAGAGTCCCGTCTTTACCGTAATTGACAAGCTCGTAATCCGTGAATCCGGCTCCATAAAATGCGTCCGGCAAATCACCGCTGGCCAACAGCAAATTTTTCTTTTCGGTGAAGTCGGTGTCCGGAATGTTATCCCACTCGATCTTTACGTTGGTTTGCTTCTCCAGTCGATTAAAAATTTCCATTTTCGAATACTCGGGCGCCAGTGCAGCTTTCGGGGATACCATCTTTAATGACACGGCATCGTTTACAATTGGAAGCCCGGTTTTGTTAAAGTTCGCATCTTGGTCCGGATTTTTCGCTTGTTGCTTTGTACCCCCGCTGCTACTCGAACAGCCGCTGATGGCAAACGCTCCGGCCAACATGAGAATCCCTGCACTTTTGAAGACAGTTTTTTTCATTGTCCATAACCTCCCTTTAGATCATTCCACAGATAAAAATCGTGCATAGTCCTTGCTAGTCTAATCTGGATAAATCAATACGGCTGCACATCCCCCCTTTCAAGCACCCTGCCAGCGTCATCCCTTGATCGATCCGATCATCACACCTTTGACAAAGTACTTTTGCAGGAAAGGATATAAAATCAGCAGCGGGAGGCTGGATACCATGATTACACCGTATTTGATAAGCTCTGTGACACGCATCTTCGCCGCATAGGACTCTACATCTAACATCATGTTGGAATTGACCTGATTCTGGACTAGAATGTTCCGCAGCACCAGTTGAAGCGGATATTTGCTTTCGTCGTTCAAATAGATCAAAGCGTCAAAGAAACCGTTCCAGAAGCCGACGACATGATAAAGTACCATTACGGCGATGATAGATTTGGACAAAGGAAGCACAATGCTCCAGAAGAATCGGGTGTTAGAGCAGCCGTCAATCGATGCAGCTTCCCACAATTCATCCGGTATGCTGGACTGGAAAAATGTCCTCACGATAATGACATTGAAAACTCCGCCCGCACCCGGGATAACAAGGGCCCAGATGGTATTTAGCATGTGAAGATCCTTAATTAACAGATAGGTTGGGATCAATCCTCCGCTAAAGAACATGGTGACCAGCAAAAACCACATAATCACCGATTTCCCAACCAGATCTTTACGAGCTAACGGATAGGCCGCAAATACCGTCACGGCTACGCCGATCAAAGTTCCTAGACCCGCATATATAATGGAGTTGGCATACCCGATCCAAATGGATGAATCGCCGAAGATTCGCTCGTATCCGTCCAGCGTAAATCCTTTTGGAAATAACCATACCTCTCCTGAATAGATGAGGTTGGGATCACTGAATGAGGCAATCAACACGAAATACAGCGGGAATAATACGAGCAGCATAATGATGGTAAGGATCACGTAGTTAATGACGTCGAACCATACATCTCCCTTGCTCTTTCTCTTTAATAATGAATTCAACATGAGCTCCCCCTTACCAAAGGCTGGTTTCCGTCATTCTTTTGGCGATTCGGTTGACGGTGAAGATCAGGATAATGTTAATTACGGAGTTGAACAGGCCTACCGCTGTGGAAAAGCTATACTGTGCTTTCTGAATTCCCATCTCATATACATAGGTTGGAATAATATTGGAGGTCGCGTAGTTCAGATCGTTTTGCATCAGAAAAGCCTTTTCAAAACCAATGCCCATAATGTTACCAAGCGCCAGAATCAGTAGAATGACAATGGTCGGCAATATGCTTGGGATATCGACGTACCATACCCGCTTCCATTTACTTGCACCATCCATTATTGCCGCCTCATGCAGCTCGGGATTAACCCCTGCGAGAGCGGCCAGGTAAATAATCGTCGAGAAGCCGGTCTCCTGCCATATCCCCGACAAGATGTACAAAGGACGGAACCAGCCTTCATCGGCCATGAACAACCTGGGTTCTCCACCAAACCAAGTAATGATGTGGTTCACGAGACCGCTGTTAGGCGATAGAAACACATTGAGCATGCCTACAAGCACAACCGTAGAAATAAAATGCGGTGCATAGATGACGGTCTGTATAAATTTCTTGTAGTTCTTACCAAGCATCTGGTTCAGCATGATCGCGATGATGATTGGAACCGGAAAACTAAAAACAAGCGACAGAAAACTGAGCGTAAGTGTATTGACCATAATCGTCCAGAAGTTATAAGAATCGAAAAACTCTATAAAGTGCTTGAAGCCAACCCACCCGCTTCCCCAGATGCCGCGACTTGGTGAAAAATCTTTAAAAGCGATTTGGACTCCATACATCGGGTAGTACTTGAATACAAGATAAATAATAATAATCGGCAGCAGAAACAGGTATAGCTCATAGTCTCGCTTGACTCGTGTCCATGTTCTCCGATTTTCCTTGATGAGGTGTTGCTGACCCCCGGACTCCATTGGATTCACTTTGATACTCCCTTTCTCCCTAAATTGCAATCTCTTTTTGAAACGTTTCCAATTTAATTGAAACGTTTCCAATTTGGCGCAAGAAATACGTCTTTCGACGTACATTCCAGTGAATGCGGTTGTTATGCATGCGATTTCGCCATTTTACAAAGTTCTTATTTTATCAAGTAGTTTCGCCAGCCCTAAATACGACGGGAAGACGGTAAACGTCCCGATGCAAAGATTCGCCCTCAATCTTTTTGTAAAGCAGTCTGATTGTCAAGCGTGCCATTTCCTCTACGGGTTGCCTGATCGTTGACAAAATCGGATGAAAGTAAGGATGATCCTGAATGCCGTCATACCCGATGACCTTTACATCCTCTGGAACGCGAATCCCCATCTTTCTTGCTCTTTCTATATATTTGGCGGCGAACATATCGGTAATGGCAAAAACGCCGTCTACATCATGATGCTTATCCAAAAATTCATCAAAATAGGCATCATCGTCCTCAACAGGGTCTGGCTTCTCGTAAACGACGTAATCGATTCCCAATGCCTTCGCTTCTTGAATGAAACCTTCCTTACGGTTCATTGTTTCGCTGAAGACGGAAGTAACGCTGCCCATAAAAGCAGGTTTTTTTTGCTCCGGCCTTAACAAGCTCCCTCAATGCCAAGCGTCCCCCTTCATAGTTATCGGACGTAACGCATGTAATATTTTTATTAAAGTGCCTGTCGATACTGATGATCGGAATGTCGTTGCTTACGCTATTTTCTATATCGTTGTACGTAATGCCGACAATGCCCGCCACTTTGTTTTGCTGAAGCATATCCAGGTAATACAGTTCCTTTTCCGGTTTGCCGCCGCTGTTGCACAGCATGAGTTTAAAGCCTTCCCGATCCAACTCATCTTCAATATAATAAGCCAGCTCAGAAAAAAAGGGGTGCCAGATACTTGGAAGCAGCAGAGCTACCATTTTGGACTTTCCGATTTTAAAATTTCGGGCAACCTCATTCGGAATATAGTTCAGCTCTTGTATGGCTTCCTCTACTTTTCTGCGTGTATCGGGTTTTACAGCTCCCGAATTGTTAATGACGCGGGACACAGTTCCTACGGCTACCCCAGCTAAAGTGGCTACATCTTTAATACTTGGCATCTTACCCCCCCATTTATTTATGAAAATCATAATAACACCAAATTGGAAACGTTTCAACTAATTTTTGTACTGAGCAAATGATGGCTTCTTGTGAACCTTCTGTAAGCTTTTCTGGCATATCTGCGTGCTCAACACGATTGATAATCCATATCAATTACGGCTAACCATACATGTTCTTGTCTTTTTCGGCAAACGATATATGTTCTTGTCGTCGGTTATTAAGCAAATATGTTTTTGTCGTTACAGCAAGCTTATCAATCACAGTATCAACTTTACTTCCTAAAGTTAACCCATAAACATTTCAGACCCTACAATCAATTTGTGATTTATTTTTCTAAGGCATCCGTACATTCAACTGAGAGCAATCAAAACGTGATATGCCTTCAAATTAATTCCTGTTCAAGGATCAATTACTGGATCCAGTTTGGTCTCCTCTAACCCTTTTATACAAGCCGACACATACTCGTCAAAGTGTTCTCCAGTATATGCAGGGAGGTTTTTATAATATCCAATCGAAATACCGTTAATAGCATGAACAACTCCATCGATACTTACAACCATTGCCCCCATCCCAGTATTCGGGCACCCTATAATGTCTCCGTAAATTGTTCTATAGGCGCTAGAGTCTGGATGACTTTCAAGTGTATCCAATACTTTAATTTCATCACTTTGAATTCCTGCTAGCCGCTTCTCTATCTCATTTACGGTGTTCTGTGTTTCTAACATTGGCTTAACCTTAGAATAAAAGGTATCTCCTTGATTATTCTTTATCGTTAAATCCGCACCCTCATCTATCATTCGATCCAATACTTCGAGAAATACATCAATGGGAATGCCTCCTCGAACGGCAAATTTCATCATACTTATCTAATCGGTAATCGAACTATGTTCTTGTCCATTACGGTAATCGGAACAAGTTCTTGTCCTCGACTCGGGACAAGAACTTGTTCCGATAAAACAAAAAAGCCGCTATAATAGCGACTCTCTATGGGACTATGTTCTTGTCCCTCGACAGTTACGTAAGTGGATGGTGCTATTCGTATCGGGGTGCACTGATGTATTGGGTTGTCCTTGAGCGCCCGTAAGTTACTGTCGTTGGCGTTCATTTACTCGATTTGACGGAGGATTTCGTCAACGACGTGCGCAATCGGTGCGGTGGCGTCGATTATAATCCCGTTTTTAGGAACGCCTTCTTTCGTTTGATGCAAGCGCGCACTAATTTCCCGTTCCTCTGGTCTGCCACCCCAGTCAGTTGGGTCCAGCGCCACTCGCTCATCAATCCGCCGGAGAGAGGTTTCCAGGTCGACCTCAAGGACAAACACGCCGTCGAAGAGGTCGATGAATTTGGGGTAATTCCGCGAACCACCGCAGAAAAATGTTACCGCCTCATCCTGATTGTCGACCAATGCTTTTACTTTATCAACATGCCAAATGTGGTGTTCGGGTTTAAAGCCATCCGTCGGGGTACCAGTTTCCGGATCGCCTTGATAAGCCAATTCACGGTCACCATGAATAGCATGGTAGCCGCGCCGCTGCAATTCGTTGCAGACCGTAGTTTTGCCAGCGCCGGAAACGCCTCCAATCAGATAATTCCTAATGCCCATGGTAGACCCTCCATTCAACTGTATAAGCACAATATATTAGATGTTTCTATCTGTCACTAAACTGCTCGTTAGCTTAATAAAGCTTCCGATCAGCATCGGCAGCCTTCTCACTGATCGTTTATTCAGCTATCGTTTCCCGTTAGCTTAATGCCTAAAGCCAGTTTAGCTTTGTAACTCCGTTTTTGCGCGCACCAGCTTATCGCATTCGGTGCTTCTTTCAACCCTGCTTAGCCACGGATTATAAAATGCTAAAAACTAAATCTGTAATGAGAATCCATATCAATCACGGTTAACCACAATGTTCTTGTCTTTTTTTTGTCGTCTTACAATATCAAAGCATTTTTAGTTTTGATTGGACACAACAAATCGCTTACGGCTGATTGGGAGCCATCGGAAACAAATGCTTATTTTCTGTAGCTTCTGTAATAAAAGTAACTATCATTTTCCATATAAAAATGGTTTTCCCCTATAGGCGTTCGTCTTTCAAGCAATTTAAATCCACATTTTTCAGCCAATTTGTTCGAGGGAACATTGGCACAATTAATTGTCAGGATTAAATACTTAACATCAGATACCTCAAAGCACCATTCTGCCAAGGCACTTATCGCTTCTCTAGTATATCCGTTCCTTTGATGTTTTTCCGACATGAAATATCCCAGTTCGATTTCATTTAGCTTCTCTTTAAGTCCCACCCCTATGCTACCAATCATCTCATCGGTGTTTGGCAAGGCAATCGCGTAGGAACGGCCAATGGAAATATCCGTATTATCCGATTGCTTTTGATACTGATCAATCAATCCATAATAATCCTTCGGATGTGCGCGTCCGTCTGCCCAATCTGGCATATAACGGTATACAGCCGATTCCCTGGCAATTGAATAAAATCTTTTAGCATCTTTTTTTTCCAATGTTCTTATAACAACATTTTGAGTTTCTATGCGCATGGCAGATACTCCTCCTAATACAAATTTTGTTCGCTGCTCATTTGTTTCCCTATTATAAATTACACACACTTGACAGGGAGGCACTTTACATTCGCTAACGGCTTTCGTCTTCAAGTCCCGTCGCCAATTCTTGTTTCAATTCTGCTGGACTCATGTGAAGTGAAGAAAAGAGCTTTTCATCGTTTGAAAAGTCATCCGTAGTATAGTTAGGCTGTGTTTCAAACAGTTTATCACACACTTTTTTGGAAAGTACGTTTATAACTAAACTATACTGCCCGTTAGCTTAATGAAGTAGCATTTGGATTACTTAGATATTCATCTAATCGGTAATCGGACTATGTTTTTGTCCTTTCAATGGGACTTTGTTCTTGTCCCCCGACATCTTTCGTCATTTCTAGATAATTTCTAAATCCAAGTATTTTTCCCACTCTCTTTTTTGAGAGTAGATAGACCCATCAAAATTCTATTTTTGCCATGCCCTTCAATTCTTTATAAATCTGTTCCTCAAATCTGTTTTTCTGTATAAAAATCATTGCAAGAGATTCTCCGCAGCTTGCTTTAATCATGTCATCAGCCGAATCATCATTTATTGTTATCACTAATGCCTCGATAACTGCTTCATTGCTATATTCACTTAGATCCATCGCAGCATCATCCCGCTCGGCATCTGAAGCACTTTTATCTAGCAATATTTCAATGAGTCCTTCCCATTGCTCCATAGAGACCCCCGAAAGTTAATGTCCTTTTTTAACTCTTTCTCTATCCCGGCGTATCTTTCAGATAACGTTCCCGTATTCACGAACCCGAGAACCTTAAGGCAGCTTCAGCTGCCGGCCGCGACGCGGTTAGGTTCGCAGGGTTGTCCGCCTGTTATAGCTAGGCGTTAACTTAATTCACCATTTATTCTACAAATTATGCTCCTTTTTAAAATCTTCAAAGCTTTGACCCTTTTCTGCATTGGGGTTAACATTGAAAGATTCAACCATTTTCTGTACCATGTTGCTCCCTCCAGAATCATATAATGATTTTTCAAAGGTTATTGACAGTGTATATAGATACTCTCCATGAGGTACAAAATATTCTGTCAAAATTACATCTTCGTCTGATGGGATATGGTGATATTCACTAATTAATACACCAGTACCATCCTTTTCATCCTCATAGCTGACTTTTTTATACTCCCCTATTTCAGGTTGAGAATCATTTGCTAACAATTCAGAAGTTGCATTAGCCGCTTCTCTAGCTGTAGCCCCCAACATTGCAACTGCAACCTGTACATTATTGTAAAAAGATCCTCCAAACGGCTTAGGGTCGAATAAGGATACCTTTATGGATTGGGATTGATTTATTAAGTCAGAATTCTGTACCCATTCACCGGGATAAGTGAAATTAAAATCTTTATCTTGATATGTTTTTATATTATTTCCAAACACCTCCGCAATTTGACTTGCTGTATTTCTACTGACTTTTGACGTCTTTTCTCCATCTACCTTACTTCCGCAGCCACTCATGCAAAGCATTAGAACACATATACATCCAATTAAGATTTTCATATAAACCTCTTTCAAAATAATCCTCTGTATTTTTTAATCATCTGGCTTATTCGGCCCTGGGAAACACCAAGTCTTTTCGCCCAGTCTTTTGGCTTTTCGTTTGGGTGTGTTTCCATTAAACTAAGGAGTTCTTCCCAGGATGTTTTAGGTTTTCTTCCTCTAACTGAATTGAAAAGTTCGGCTGCACTATTGTTTCGTTTTCTGTGGCTACCGCTATTTCTTGATCTGCTGAAAAATCGTTCAGGCATGAACCACATATAAACCTTCTCTGAAAAAATAAAAGTCCTTCCATAGATCCACGGAATATACATTGAAAAGGTTGATATCTCCGAATAATTAATCTTCCTGAATCATCATCGCAAAATATTTCAAAAGGCTCTCCGTCATTTAGACCAACCCTATCACGGAGTTCTGAAGGAACACTAATTCGCCCCAGTTCATCTACTTCTCGAACTATACCTGAGAATCTCATTAGTTGTATCACCACCCACAATTTTACTATTCATTTTTCTAATATACCACAAGAGATAAAAGATACGTCAATTCATATCACTTATTACAATTAGGCAGTCCCGCGAACACCCTCGCTGCGGGCTACCTATCACCCCCACCACTTTCCCCTCAATTTTATCGTCAGAACGTCCAGCGCTTCCGGCTTATAGAAGGTAACGGCTCCATGTTTTACTGTCGGGAATACATGGAACTCAGTACTCTAATCCGCTATCGCCGATTTCGCCACACCGCCCGACTCGATAAGATCCTTTTTTCGTAATAATCCATCCATCCCGTTTTCCTGTTCGCCGCCCGTCGGACCATGTTCTTGTCCCCCGACACTTAGCGGCTAAGTGCCAACTGAGCTCGTACAAAAAAGAGAGCATGGAAGGGTGAATTCCAGCTCTCTTCATTGGATCAACGATAATTGATCCGTTTATCTATTTAACGCCAGGATTGGATGAACGCGCGAATTACGCTTTGAACGTATATCCGGGTTCCTTCCTCGATATCTCCTTCCCCCGAACGATCCAGATGCTTCAGTGCATTCTCCAACTGATGAACCGCTTGTTCGAGGCGGCCCTCTCCATAGTGAAACAGTGCTTGACGGATTGCATTAGAAAGCTGCTTCGACAGCAGGTATTGTATCTCACCTTGATCGATTCGAGATTCGATTAATTTCGGCAGCTGATCCGGCGTGACCGTCTCCATATAGGTTATGGATGCATCATCATAATACGCCTTCGTCATCCATAACTGGGAACAGAAAAAGACCAGCCTGACGTAAGCTGCATTCTCCGGAGCAACGGTTCTCATCTCAAGCTGCTGCCATTTTCCGTTTCCTGCGGTAATTTGAAGCGAAGTCCCGCCGACTTGCTTATGGTTGGCATCATAGTAATTCAATGAAGCGAGGGTACGTCCTTCCTGCAAGTAAACCTGGAATCTCGCCGAATACGCCGTACCCGGTTTCACGGGAACGGAATCGGATGCGACCGCAACCGTTTCCGTCGTGGAAGTATCCGTTATCTTCAGGCTACTCGGCCCGCTTACGGTCTGCTCATCACTCAGCCCAAAAGACACGTTTGGCGTTATATTAAACAAGGAGCTCCAGCCCGGGATCACGCCGGAATCAAGAGGCTGGTCAAAGCTTCTGTTCAATAGAGGGAGCTCGATCGGGATGTGAACAGCTCCGCTTCCCTTCGTCACTTCGATTTTTTTAAGTAATGTATCATCTGAGTAATAGATATGCCCGTCTTCGCCAAGTGTCATCAATTGCGTTGACGAGAGCGTGACCGCAGCTTCCGGATCTTTTGGATCGACTACGGTTATCCTGCCCGCAAGCGTCGTGAACATGTAGCCGTCTTCGCTCCACCGGATGTGAACCGGACGCCATCTTCCATAATTGGATACGGACGGATAAATATTGGCGCTTTTCACGATATCCATTGTCTCCGGATCCATGGCGAAGATCGTTCCATCCGCCGCTGCCCAGAGCAATCCGTCAGGACCGATACTTAGTCCGCCAATCATGTTAGGTTGAACGGATGCACCCGGGATGGCGGGAACGAATTCTTGAAGCTTCCTTCCACTGGCGATATCCCATACAAATATTTTGGCCGCTGTCTCCGTCGGATCGATTCCAAGGCCGCCAGCTATGGTAGTCGAACCGTAAAGCTTTCCGTTGTGGACGGCAAGGCCGACGATCGACTGGTTGTGTACAACGTCCTCATAGACAGTAAATCCTTGTTCAGGACCGCGTGACGGATCATACACGGTCAGCGAGCCGCCGAGTTCTCCGTAGTCCGGAATCGCGCCAATAAACAGCTTACCTTCGCCAGACGTCATGGCGAACGGTCTGTCCTCGTGAGGAATTTTATATATCTCCTTCGGATTGACTCCATCCTGAATCGGCTGGTTCACATCCAGCTCCCGGATGTAACCTCCCGGATAAAAACCGAAGTACATTTTGTCACCGAGTGCAGCCATGCCTTCCGCCTGTCCTAAAGAGAAGGTTTCAATTTCACCTGAAATCGGGGAATATGCAGCCCCTTTCCCACCCGGATAACCGCTCATGTACAGCTTGCCGTCCGGCCCTTTCTCCAGCGTCTGAATCGGAATCGGATTACCGGAGAACGGGTAGGTAACCGACTTGACCTTCTTCGTCTCCATATTCATGTAAGCCACCGCTCCCGACCACATGACGGTAGCCAGCGATTTTCCCGGGAGCTCCGGATCGTTCGTCATCTCGACCCACGCGGTATTGCGAAGGTAGGTGGTATATTCGATTCCGGTGTCGACCGCGTCCATTGTGATGAGATCGAGCTCCATCAACCGGTTGTTCTGTACGAAATATACTTTGTTGCTGCCCGGCTCCCCAAACGATAATCGAATTCCCTTATTGTCCAAAAAGAAGGTATCACTCCAATCCCCGGCTTCCGTGTCATAGAACAGCAGAGCGTTACTCCCTCCGCTCAAGCCAGCTACGATATACTTACCTGCTGCATCAAGCTGATACACTTGCGCAGTCTCCACCGCACCACCATATGTCGGCAGCGGAATTTGTTCCTTTTCCCCCGTGTCCACGTTCACCTTTACAAGGCTTCCCTGAATACCGATACCTGCATACAGATATCCATTATGATAGGCTGTGGCCCGGGTATAACTTTGACCAGGCATTACGTTGCCGTAATCCTTCATCTCGCCGGTGGAGGGATCGTAGCGTCCAACCCTGGCATTTGGATAAGAACCGAAATATACCCGGCCCTGTTCGTCATACGTCAGTCCGTATACGACACTTTCTCCAATTCCGCCCAGGTCGCGCAGCTCCTTCGTTACAGGCGAATACGTATACAGCTTGCCGTTACCGCCAATATAGACCGTACCGTCCGGCAGGGTGATATGCGTCCAGGAGCTTTCTGTTCCTTCAAGCCTGAATTTGCGCAGCACCTCCCTGCTCACCAGATCTACCACCTGGAATATGGCCGGCTTGCCAGTTACCGTCGTATACATGACATCTCTGCCATCTTCGTTTCCGAAAGACGCGTCAAAAACAGCTACATTCTCAATCGGGGAACCGATGGAGACCGGCTCTCCGAACGCTTTGTCCACTCGTGCATCTGCCGGAGCCGCGAGCCACCATTGCGATACCATAACCAACATGAGTGAAAGAATGGATATAGCGCTTCTTTTTGCGTAAACAATCCTTTTTGACATTAATGTAATCCCCCGTTTCTTATGATGATTGAAAGCGCTTTAAATTGATTCGTCAAAGGTTGGGACTATACATCTTTAAACCTGCTCAATCTCTTGTTCCTTTGCCTGGTACAGTAAAGATCATACGTAAAACTCGATCGATGTCAGGTTACTGCTCAATCCCCCCCTCTTGATCACGGCATCACGATTGCTATCACCATGATCCTCATTTTTTTGCCATTACGGTCATTCGCTCTGTGGTTGGTTAGTTTATTGTGCAATTCACCAACTCCAAGCGAGCATCAGACTTCGTAGGCTCTTTAGTATAAAAACTGCTTTACTTTTTAGTAAAGCTACATATTTCCATAGGCTGTTGATTTTCTGCTGCTGCCACTTACCTAACCCTGCGCATGAATCTATAAAGAGGAAAAAGTTGTGTGGAAATTGCTAAATGGGTAGAAAATACATAAACGTATGAATGTACTGTCGTAGGTGATATAGTTAGATACTTCTCTTATCGGTAATCGGATCATGTTCTTGTCCATTACGGCAATCGGTACAAGTTCTTGTCCCGAGCCCAGGACAAGAACTTGTACCGATAAAACAAAAAAGCCGCTATAACTTTGTTCTTGTCCCCCATGTTTTTTCTTACGCCCTTTGATGCCTTTGCAGCTTCTCTCAAGTGCTGCAGTAACGTCTCATCTGGCACAGAAACAAGCTCATGCGGCAGTAAATTAAGGCTTAGCATTTGAATTGCGGACTTGCATTCCCAGTCCTTAAAGACCGTTAGAAACTCGGGAAAATACCGATCTATCCAGTCCAGGCTTCGCTGCTTCGATATCAAACAAGGCTTTGCCCGCGCCATTTACCTGCAGCACGCGTTTAAAAGCCTGGTTCTCCGTTAAGATCGCATCCAGGATTGCCCGCCGCTCTGTTAGCGGCCGGCACACATATACATAAGGACCCTTTATGGCCGCTGCATCAATTCCTGGTATTCACCCGGACTCAGTCCGAACTCCTGTTTAAAGATCGAGCAAAAATAAGATATGTTGGACATCCCAATGTTGCCCGCGATTTCGGATACTTTGAGCTTGGTCGTGCGAAGCAGTTCCTCGGCCTTGCTCATCCGGGTATCCACCAAGAATTGGTGAACCGTTCTTCCCGTTATTTTCTTGAACATCGTGTTCAGATGATTCGGAGAGACGAACACTTCGTCCGCCAGAACCGTCAAGCTGAGCTCGCCCGATCCATACCGCTCGTCAATCAGGCGGATGACCTTGTCGACGATATATTTATCTTTGTTGTTCATCTTCTCGTCCAGGAGATGGATGATTTCGCATACGTAATTCCGCACATAGTCGAGCATGTCTTGAAGGCGGGTCATCGCGAGAAATTGCTGGATACTCCCATTGTTCCCTCCCTGACCGTCTGCAAGCACCGAAAGCTCAATGATGAGCGAGTTCAGCAGCGCCGCGACATGGGCCCCGTTGGCATCCGTAATCAACTTGATCATGGCTTCAAGCTGCGTGTAGACTTCTTCCTTATGCAGCGCGAGCAGGTGAAGCCGGAGCTGCCGGGACATCTCTTGCCAGGCGGCGAGAAATTCCCCTGCCTGTTTGGAGAACCGAATTCTCGCCATCTCTTCCATCTCGGCGGTTATGACGCCGGCATGACCGTAAAACACCCCGTACTTGGCCGCGTTCAAAGCCTGCCGGTAAGACTTTTTCAGCATGTGGAGACTATTTGCCTTATGTCCCATCCCGATCACAGGCATATAGGGCCGCGCGTCGCTCCATTCCTTGATCAGAATCTTCGCGGCTGTCTCCGACGACACCGTGTCAGGTCCGGGGTCCGGCAGGATCACCGCCATTCCGCCAGAAAGCTCGTCGCAGCTTACGATGAAGCACGGGCTGCCGATTAGCCTTCGGACCGTTTCTTCGCGCAGGGCCGAATCCATCGGGGCAATCACCATTGCGTCGTAGAAATTAGCGCGAAGATCTTCCGCTCCGGCGAGAAGGTCATGCTCCTGCTGCTCCTGATCAATCCTGTCATGCAGCAGCTCCGAAAGCCGCTTCTCCGCCGCCATTCTCGCTCCGAATTGAAGCTTCTCCTGCAGCCTCACATGATCCTGCCTCCTGCTGCGGATAAGCTCGCATTCCTTCAGGACCCTTGCCATCGCGTTCTTCATATCTTCCTCTTCCACTGGCTTGAGCACGTAGTCGTCCACATGCAGGAAGATTGCTTCCCGGGTGTATTCAAATTCATTGTATCCCGTAAGCACGATGAAACGCACATCCGGGAGTTGCTCGCGAATGCGATTAGCCATCTCAAGCCCATTCATTCCCGGCATACGGATATCTGTAATGATGATGTCTGGCCGCAGGGTGAGCGCCTTCTCGACGCCATCCAAGCCGTTGAAAGCAGTGCCGATTATCTCGATCCCCATAGACTTCCAGTCGAGAAAATCGACCAGGCCCTCCCGTTCCCACCTTTCATCTTCTACTATCAGCAAGGTAAACAAGGGTAACTCACTCCTTCGGCAGCGTAATGACAAAGACCGTACCGATTCCCGGGCGACTGAACAATTCAAGCTTGTAGTTGTTGACATAATAACTGTTTAATCGTTCGATAATATTTTTAACCGCAAAGCCGCTTCCGCTCGTCCGGCGTACCTGTCCCTTCAACACCGCTCCAACCTGGTCCGGTGTCATGCCGACCCCGTCGTCGATGATGCGAAAGACGATGCTCTCCTCTTGCAAGCCTGCTTCGATAATGACCGTGCCGTGGCAGCATTTTGGCTCGATGCCGTGCGACAATGCGTTCTCCACTAGCGGCTGCAAAATATTTTTCGGGACCATATAAGGAAGAACATGATCGTCGATGCGGAACTCCGCATCAAACATATTCTCGAAGCGGAACTTCTGAATCTCCAGGTAAGCCTTGACCATCTCGATTTCATCCCTAACGGGTATAGCAGACTTGCCCTTGTTCAATACCAAACGGTAAAATTTGGCCAGCGAATTGGACAGATGTGCGATCTCGGACGAATGCACTTTGCGGGCCACCCAGGAAATCGTCGCTAAGGTATTGTAGAGAAAATGCGGATTGATTTGCGATTCGAGCACCCGCAGCTCCGCTTCTTTCTCCATAATGCTGCTTTTGTAGACCGTCTCGACCAGATCGTGAATGCGAGCTGTCATCAGATTAAAGCTTACCGCCATCTGGCTGAACTCGTCATTCGCTACGACGGGGACCGATACGTTCAGCGATCCTTCCCGTACTTGCTTCATCGCTTTTACGAGCACTTTCATCCGACGCAGAAGCGCATGGGTAATAAAGGTGACGACGCCGCTGAGCAGGATAAGCGAGGATACGAGGATCACGATGATCCATTTCAGCGAAAGCCTCATACTCTCGATGAATGGACTGACGGGAAAAACGCCTGTAACGTAAAGTTCCGTCCCGCCGAGCGGGACGGAAATCACAATCGATCGTACTCCCTTTATGTCCATGATTTTGTTGATCTCGGTGCCTTGCGCAGGTATCGGCAGTCCGAGCGACTTGGCGGATTCGCCTGCCAGTTGAGGCACGTTATTAGATACGATCTCACCTCGGCGGTCAACGACGAAGATGCTCCCAAAATGTTCGCTTTGCGGATTCTTTAGTCCATCGAACAGAACTTCGCGATCTACCTCGATCTCCAGGACTCCAGCCAACGCCGTACTATTGGACGAATCGATTTTTCGGTCGTAAGTGAATACCTTCTTTTGGACGCTAGGATCGAAAGTGCCGATAAAGCTTTTCTCCGTATGAAGCCCCTGCCAATCTCCCACCACCGTTGAATGGATGTACGAAGCATACCAAGGGTCTGACTGCACACGCTTCAGATGCAAGAAACTATCGTTCATCTCCGGGATCTCGTTATTGGTCATGAAGATCCGCATTGCGTGTATATAGGTGTTCTGCTGCATCAGATTACCCAAAATCGGCGCGATGTTGTATCGGTAATCGATCAATTGGAAGGGATCGCCCGAGAAAGCAGTCCCGAGGAAATTTTGAATTTTCGGATCAAAGGCAATGATTTGAGACAGGTTCTGGACCATGTCCGTTTTTTGATTCATGCTGTTCCTCATTTGCAGCACGTTCTGCATCATGAGAATTTGCCCCTGTGCGATAGCTGCATGAGAGGACTGGTAATACAGAATATAGCCCATGAACGACATCGATACCGTCAGAATGGATATAAAAGTGAGTACGAATTTGGTAGTGACGCCCAAACGTTTCAGTAGAGCCATGCAGACACACCTCATGCTTGTTCAGATGAGCTTAAATTATATCATGATTAATCGTTTATATCTTTAATCTAAAAGTTTCCCGCACCCAATCAATGGATCGGGTACGGGAAGCGACACCAGCCTTATTTTCTTCCCATCGAAGTGTGACTTATTTGTACATCGTGAATACTGTATTTTTTGTTTGCTGGACTTCCCAGTTGACGACATCGTCATAGCCGAGGCCTTTTGCCTTCTGAACCATTTGCTGCTTCAATTGGTCGAATTCACTCTGATCCTTGGCAAACATCATCTTCCAGGAGTACTCCTTGATCACCTTGCCAACCTGGGTGTGCTTCAGCTTGATATCCGAAGGCTCTTGGGCCGACGGTTGTCCGTTGAAGAACGGTTTCGTGACCGCAACCTGGTTATTCTTGACAAACAATTCCTTCGAAGTGGTCACGCCCATCGCTTCGCGCCAGCTCTTCGTCACGGGATCCGGGTTAGCGGTCAACGTCGAATTCCACAGGTTGGAATCATACGGTGCCCCGGTATTCGGATTGATCTGAGATGTGGTAAGCGTCGAATTGTTTAGCTGGGAAACACCGTTCCTCCAAGTTCCGCCGCCGTATTGCGCCGGTACCGGGGTGTCGCCGTTAGTCGTCGCCTTCTTACCGAAATCGGTCAATACCGGCTTGCCATCCTTGCCGATATCCCATGCGAGGCCTTTCGGACCGATGTTGGTTTCCTGCACGCCATCCGGCGAGAACAACCAGTCGACGAATGCCAGTACACGCGCAGGATCTTTCGCATGGGAGCCGATCGACCAGATCAATGAGCCGCCGTAAGGATTGAAGCCAGAGGAGTACACTTTCTCGTCCTGGAACGGAACAAGCACGAATCCTTTGCCTGCAGACGTATGATCCGGTGTATTATACACGTTGGAAATCCAAGGGAATTGAGAGAAGAGCACTTGGCCGTCCTTAAATTTGTTCGAAACATCGCCGAATTTCTGAGTCAGGGAATCCGGATCGAGCAGTCCCATCTGATTAGCTTTGAAGTAGAACTCGAGTCCTTGCATATAGTAGCTGTTATCATCAAGAAAACCTTGATATTCCGGCCCATCGGCTTTGGTAAGAATCATGTCCCCGGGATTGAAGGTGTCGCCTTCTGCATAGCCATAAAACTGTGCTGTAACTTTAGCCAAGGTGGACCAATCTCCATCCCAGTCGGACCACAGCGACATTCCGTACGTTTTCTTGCCGGAATCGCTCTTCGGATCCATCTCTTGCATCTTCTTCAGAATCGGCAGATAGTCGTCAAGCGTCTTGATTTGCGGGCTGCCGAGCTTCTGGTACAAATCCCAGCGGAGCATCGGTCCGAACGTCATGTCCGCCCCTTCGCTCGGGCCGTCGCCGGTGCCAACGTTATGCCCGATGCCATAAATCGCGGTGCCTCCGCCGTATTGTTTCTTGTTCGCATCAAGTGCCTGAGCGGCGTACTTCTCCAAATTTTTGCCGTATTTGTCGAGCAGGCCGTCTTTCGTCCAGTCGAGAATCATTCCTGCTTTGATCGCATTCTCATAATCCTTGCCGCCAAGTCCTACAACCAGGTCGCCGAGGTCGCCGGATGCCATCTGCGTAGCGATCATTTGAGCGCCGCCTGACAGGTTCGGTGCGACGATGTTCAGTTTGATATTAAATTTATCCTTGATCAACTTGGCGAACCAGCCCGGCTGCTCGCCGGCATAGTTGGCCAAAGTATCGAATACAGTCAAAGTCATTTCCGGTTGCTTGGACCAGTCCGTTATGATTCCGTTATCCGAAGCGCTCGCTGTTTCCGTACTGCTAGTGGCACTGGGCGAGCTCGTATTGCCCCCTCCTCCGGAACTGCATGCCGCGATAACCATCATTAGGCACACAGGAGCAGCGAGAAAGGTCCATTTTTTTTGCCTAGGCATACTGTAAAGCCTCCCTTTTCATATTAACGGCTTTTACTTTACTTTAAGGCGCGCAATGTGCGCCGAGAAATCCGGAATTAACCGATTACTCCGTTGCAATCGCTCACAACGAATGAACCACCTCCTTGAAAAAGTCAGTGCCCATCAGATCGGTACGCTACCCTTTAACCGCGCCGATCATGAGACCTTTCACAAAATACCGCTGGAAAAACGGATAGACGAGCAATGTCGGAATCACGACAATCATCGACACCGTCGACTGGATTGAAGTCGGCGTCGGCTGCAAAGCCAGATTAGCCACCGCTCCTCCCCCACTCATCGCTTGTTTCATGAGTTCGGCGACAGACAAAGCCTCGTTCAAGTATCGATACAGAATGAACTGAAGCGTGAAGAGCTTCGGATCTGTCACAAGAAACAGCGTGTCTTGGAACTGGTTCCACTGGCCGACGGCAGAGAAGATCGCGATGGTAGCCAGGATCGGCTTAATGAGCGGCATAACGATCTTCCAAAAGATCGTTAAGTGTCCCGCCCCGTCGATCTGTGCGGACTCCTGCAGGGCAATCGGCGTCGACTCTACGTACGTCTTGACCAAAATAATGAAGAATGGAGATACGATCCCAGGCAGAATATAAGCAAGGAAGTTGTTGGTTAGTCCGAGATTGCGCATCGTTAGGTACCATGGAATCAGACCGGCGTTAAAGTACATGGTTACGATAATGAATCGGTACCATATCCGGCGCCCCCACATTTGATTCTTCGTGAACAGGAACCCAAGCAAGCCGGATGCCGCAACCGTCAATGCCGTGCCAATCACGGTACGTCCGATCGATACGATTGCAGCCATTCCCAGGCCGGGAATTTGAAAAACATGCTCATAGTTGGACAGCTGGAACCCCTTCGGCCAGAACATGACCAGCCCTTTACTGCTTATGTCGTTGTTGCTGATCGTATTGATAAACAAATAATAGAACGGAAAGAAACAGGCTAATGTGAACAAGCCGAGCAGCGTGTAGTTTAAAGCGTCGAACAAGGTAAATCTTTGCCTGGTCGCCATGGGTCTCTTCTTCCTTTCTCTCTCGTCTTAGATGATGCTTTGGCCGCGGATGAGCTTGGACATGCCGTTGGCCGCGAACAGCAGGAACAGACTGACGATGGATTTCATGATGCTGACGGCGGTTGCAAACCCAAAGTTGGAGTTCCCCATGCCAATGTTATACACGTACAGATCGAGCACTTCGATATGGCTCATGTTCAAGGCATTGGCGAACACAAAATATTGCTCGAGCCCGTTATTGATAAAGTTCGCAATCGACAAAATCAGGAGCACGAAGTACGTAGGGATGATGCCTGGCACCGTCACGTGCCAGACCTGGCGGAAACGGTTCGCACCGTCTACTCTGGCCGCTTCATATAATTCCGAATCGATGCCCGTAATCGCGGCGATGTACATGATCGCGCCCCATCCGAGCCCCTTTCCACACTCCCCACAACGTCATCACGAGCCACACGTGATTGTCGTCGGCGAGGATGTTCGTCGGCGAACTAATCCAACCGAGGTTCATCAAAAAGTGATTGAGAAAGCCGTTGTTAACCGAGAACAGCATGAATGCGAAGGAATAGACCAATACCCAGCTAATAAAGTTCGGCAAAGTCGTCAAGGTCTGAACGATCCTCTTGAACTTCGAATTCCGTACCTCCGTCAGAAGAATCGCTAAGATGACGGGAAGTATCGAAGTCACGATGCCAAGTGAACTAATGGCGAACGTATTCCGCAGAACCCGGAACATCTCAACCCGTTGAACCTTATCCGATATCATTGCAGTAAACCATTGCAACCCGACGAAGTCCGTTTTCGCCAGCGGAATGCCCGGTTGATAGTCATACAGCGCGTAAATCCACCCGTAGAGAGGAAAATACGAGAATAAAAATACGAGTACAAGAAAGGGCAACGCCGTCAAGAAGAGTGTATATCTATCCTTGATTTGGAACCGCTTTCTTATAGGCGCAGAATTCGCAGTTTCTGTAAGGCTGGCACTCATCTTAATCCTCCTTGGTTTATTTATCTGTCTGACACTCATTATAATCCGGAATGAAAGCGCTATATATATCAATAACCCACTCGAATATCAAAATCTAACGAACTTCCTATAGGGTGGTTCATAAGTTGATTAGAACCCTGGAATACCATAAAGATTTTAATACTCACTTTAGGAGGAGTCATCATGGGAAACATAAGCATTCGAAGTTTGAAAGAACTTTAAGTAACAACATTGCAGGGGAATCGGGTAAAGCGAATAAACACTGAAGTGCTCTCGGCTTAAGCAGCTGAGGGCACTTTTTTATCTCCCCCAAGCTCAATCTCCTCGTCGTATGTAACCACCAGAAGAAATCCGAACGCCGTATTTCTGAATGATTTCGTCCCACCGTGCAGGCATTCCCTTAATGGCAATCTGATCATTACCTTGACCAATCCAGCTGGAGTTATCGCTTATTTGTGCATCGGTGGCGAGTATGACGGTCAAATTCTCCAAAAAGAGTCCATTGATTTAAATGAGCTCGTAGCTGATCGTGAGAATCGGCTAAGCAGAATACTAATTAGATATATACCTAATCGTAAATGAGAACATGTTCTTGTCCATTTCGGCAATCGGACTATGTTCTTGTCCATTCCGGTAATCGGTACAAGTTCTTGTCCTCGACTTGGGACAAGAACTTGTACCGATAAAACAAAAAAGCCGCTAAAATAGCGACTTCCAATGAGACCATGTTCTTGTCCCCCGACAGCTGAAATCCCCAGGAAGCATAGATGTTAAACCATTAACCCCCATTCGTGTTTATAGGATATATATAGAATTCGCATTTTTGTACAGAAGTAAAGGAGCTGCACTGCAGCTCCTTTAACGTTTAATACGTGTGATTCTTAGCCTCACTGGCTCTTCGAGCGATAAATGGTTTCATAAATTCACTAAATTCAGGAAGATATACCTTCTCCAATGGGGAGCAAAGGACATACCCCTTCCCACCAACACCAGCCGTAAAAGTGAAATATTCATTTAATTTTGTCGTTATGTTGACTTGAAATGGTCCTCCTTTTGGCAAAGGACCATGATATGGCTTGATGTCTTCCTTCCTCACTTTTTGCAACATGATGATAAGCGAATCAATTTCTTCACTATTCAACGTCCAGTAAAATCCAGGCCCCCATTTTACATACGCTGTTTGAACATCATTTGCAGTCAATCTAAACACCAGCGCATGAGAGTTGCTTTGGGATACTTTAGATGGAGACGCCTCAGCAATAGTAGCTAAGCCGTAAACCAGAAGATAGATAACGAGCAACACGGACAATTTCCTTTTCATTTTCCACCTCAATTTTTAAGATAAGGTTCCCTTAAATGACGAAAGTCATTTCCAGAGACTATACTTCTATCTTACATCCCATACCTTCGCTCATAGCGTATCTACAGGTATGCAAAATCGAGCTAACTTTTCACCACAATAACAAATGTTACGATCGCCGCCAAATCGGTCTGTATCCGGCCGGAAGCTTGTCAGCATTGATGTAAAATCGGACTGAGCCGCTCCCTTTAGTACAAGGAGTAGAACGTTGAATCATCCACCGTCCAACTTGCGGCATAGGTGACGTTAGAAATCCCCTGTCCCGTTACAAGTACCGTGCCTTTAGCGCCGGCTACCGGAGCACCTGATTTCGCTAAGCTGCTAAACACTTGAAAAAGTGGCTTGGCCTGCGAATTGCCGCCCCCCCTGCGACGTTTGCCCCGTAGCCGTTCCCTCCGCATAGTAATCCCATCCGTCTTTATTGAGCAGGAGTGAGGCCGTCGAAGGAACTTGCAGCTTGGCCGATCCAGATTGTCCCGCCTTCAGCCGAAACAGAACATTAGGAGCTTGCAACTCTTGCGCAGAAGCCGCTGGCGCTGCAGATACCGGCAGCGTGTCTTTGACCACTTGCATCTCCGGGGTCCGATAACCTACGATTTCGTACCCATCTGATGTCAGTCGGCTCTTTCTCCAAAGGCACAAAGAGGGCCGCAACAGCTTGCCCCCGGCAATAGTACAGCCCTCTTGCCCGCTAATCCAATCAATCCCTCCAAGGAAACCCTTCTGGATTTCGCCGTGAACGTTCGGCAATTAGCTGAGGATCATGACCGTTTATTTGTTGTTTAAAAGGAAAATCGTCCGGCGTAACGACCAGTTTGGCAAGCGGTTTTACGGCGATGGGACTGGCCCATTGCGTCGAATCGAGACGCATGCCCTGGCGTTGCAGCGGTTCTTGCTGTTCGAAGGTATCGCGCGGCAAAATATAGATTGTGCCGTTACGCCAAGGATCATGAAGAAGTGCATCCTGATCGACCGAAAAGTAGTAATAATAGTCCGTTGCGGCACCGTTTTCTTGTCGAATACCAAAACAACTGTTCAACAATAAAGAGATGCGCTCCCGGTTCACAATCGCAAAATACATCGGCCAGATGCCGTCGGAAGCCGCGTACACGGCGCGACGGTTGCCGAACTCGTTGACATCATTCGATTGGCGAGGCTCGAACTCCAAGATAGAAGGATTCGCGGATCCATGGAGCACGACGTTTTTCGTCTCGCACAGATAGCATAAGAACATCCATTTGGGCGCAGATAGTTCATAGTCCAATTCAATCGGTTTTTCCCGCCCCAAGATGCTCGAATAGAGCCGTTCGAAATGGAACATGTCATCATGCTGCAATGGCGGTCTTTTTAAGAAATAATCCAGTAAAGGCATCAAAACGCAGTCTCCTCCTCCGTGAACTCCTCTTCATTACTCAACTGACCACAGCAATCGACCGCAATTGGCTCGAAATTTTACCATGACATCCCTCATATGTATGCTTTGAATTATTTTCGACAGGTTCACCTTCATCCCTTCATTCGATATACTTGCAGGTAGCGCAACGCGCGGCTGGCGGCAGGATAATTTGGTTTTTTTCCCGTGCCACCGGGTACCCGGCTTCTTGCGGAGCAAGAAATTCGACTGATGTATATCCAACTAACGTTTCCCGTTAGCTTAATGATTTACTGTGATACGGATTCACTGTCTGTAACGGCAAGTTTTAGGGCCATCCTTTGAGGGATGGCCCTTTGATCTTGTTTTTACAATCCCGTTAGTGAAGCCAACGTGAAAACAATGAGATCAATGAGATACGATTAGTCTTTTCACAGCAAAGCCCTAAATTGACCATCTCTCTAAAGTTCACGCTTGTTCCAAACAATTTCTTCTCCATTCTCTTTCCAGGTACTATGTTGCCGCTCAAAGCCTAGTTTTTCGAGAACTCGGAAGGATGCAGCATTCCATGCACCCACAGTAGACCAGAGCCGACTGCGCTTGGTGGCTATCGTGGCGTCCAAGACCGCGGATGCTGCTTCAGTCGCATAGCCTTTACCGTGAGCACTGCGGAACAGTTCGTATGCGATCTCAGGCTCTTCAAGTGTAGTACGACCGATAATAAGGCCACAGTATCCGATGAAATCGCCCTCGTCACGGCGGCGAATAGTGAGCAGGGAAATCCCATTTTCGAGTGCTTTCTTGCGCATATCGATGATGAGGCTTCGAGTGGCTTCGAGTGTTGGCATGTCCACTCCACGCTCACGAATAAGCTGCCTCAGCCAGTCTGCATCGGATTCCTCCCACATATTCAGTTCGAGTCGTTCAGTTTTCAACTGGAATGCCATAGGTGTATAGTCATTTCCCAAAGCAGAACCTCCTTTACTCATTTACCTTTGCAAGCGTACCTATGCTAACATTTCGACAGCCAGTGGCCTAATCCAAACCCATGCCAGTTGACACGCTTGTAAAGTTCCTTGCATGTTTCCACCAAAATAACTTACCAGATCTTAGGTGCTTCCTCTAGGCTTGTGAGCTGAATGCTTCTCTTTTGAATACCGTATCACATCATTTTGAAAGCGATTTCACACAAATATTATATTATTATTTTGATTCGTATTGTTTCATGTATTGTTACAAGAGTTTGTAATTTGTCACTACGCCGCCCGTTAGCTAAGAACCGGTTCAAGCCATTTTTCGCACATTCCTCTCTGGCGCCGCTGGTCGCCCGTGAAATTTATTACCGGATCATGAGGGGAAGCCAAGGCGGAGCCTTTAAGCAGCTTGCCCTCGCCAGCAGTGAGTACGAGTCGGATCGCCAAAGTCATCGCCCGCATCAAGTTTGATGATGCCCAGCCGCTTCATATCGATGATCTCGCGAGTACGGCCCATATGGGACCCTCGTCGCTGCATCGTTACTTCAAGCAAGTGACTGCACTGAGCCCGCTGCAGTACCTGAAACGGATTCGCCTTCAAGAGGCGCGCCGTCTGCTATTTAACCGAGTCCCCCGATGCCGCCGATGCGGCTTATCGTGTCGGTTACGAGAGCCCTACGCAATTCAGCCGTGAATACGCAAGGCTGTTTGGTCCCCCGCCGATCAGTGACATCAAAAGGCTGCGGGAAGAGACGGTGCAGGCAATCGATTGAGACTTGCCATGACGTAGATCGGTGGATATGAATATTTGGGGACCTGCAACAGTGCAAATCGACGATGGCTCAGTCCATCGCACTAGCGTGCCTTTTGTCTGCTCTAAAAAGCTGACACCCTAGACCTTGCGTACGCCGTCTGCATAATTTTGAGCGTGCCCTCCGATTGATCAATGGATTTGAGCTCATCGCTATAGATCAATAGCCTCTTGCGATGAACTATCCTGCCCGTTAGCTTAATGAGATTACATGGATGTTAGATACTTATCTTAAAGGTATAGAATCACCCAGGATTACCCAAAATAAAAAAGGGTAAGCTCCTATAAGTTGGGTGGTATCTGCATTCTCCTCTTCCCGGCCGTCCGTTTGGGCGGCCTTTAAAGTAGATGAACCAAAATATACAAAAGGTGAATTTTAATGGTAAAGACAATAAATACATATAAAAGACTCGCCTGGATCGGGGCTATTGTCTCTGCATCGACTTTTTCATTAACAGGTGATTTATTTTTCTTAATATTTGTAGTGGCAAATGTCGTGGGGTTGATGATTGTGCCTAAATTGCTTTCACGAATAGAAAAGTAACACTGCTCTCACTTTACTTGCCACCATAAAAGTACCTGCACTTGTCATTCATGGGATGGACGATCCCCTGTTCGTCCCGGCGTGTGGCGAGGACACGGCTTCGGCCATTCCTGGTGCCGAGCTCATGTTGGTTGACGGCATGGGACACGACCTGCCGCACCAACTTTATGAAGTAATTGCTAATGCCATAGAGCGAACGGCTCGTCGCAATTGATACGTACTTCCTGGGTAGTAACCAGCCGGATTCCCGCAGTGCCCGATTGGACGAGTAGACCTCACATCGTGAGCCGGCGCTTTTTTTGTATTCGTAAGGCTTTACTATTCATGCGTACAAATATGGCATTTCTTTCATTCAGCTGAGACCGGAAGCGGGTTGCCAAAGAAAAAAGCCGCCAGTTGGCGACTGAATTAATGAGTATAACATAAATCTTCGGCCCGTATGACGACTCCCCTTCTAGAATCCTCGGCATTCCCGGATTATGCGGTGCCCGTTAGGTATATTGAAAAATTCCGTTTTCAGCCTTTTCAAAGAGTCTTCCAAGGCCTAGCTGATATACAAGACTCCACGACGTGATATTTCATGTACGTAAAGTTCATCAATTTATGCTGCCGGATTCATGTGAACCAGGGTGTATAAGCAGAGTCATACTTAACTCGAGCCTCTACAACTTGAGTGTAATTTTCTCTTCCCCACTGCCTTAACTCTTTCATCGGCTGAAGCAATGTATCCCCTAATGTTGTTAGTGAATACTCGACACTTAGAGGTACAGTAGGAGTAATGTGTCGTTGAACCACTCCATCACGTTCCAGCTTGCGCTACCGTCTGGGTAAGCATTTTTTTAGATATCCCCTCCACCCTCCGAAGCATTTCTCCATATCTGATTTTACCGTCTTCCATGGCATATATAACAAGAGCTGACCACTTGTTAGAGATAATGTCAAGAACTTTGCTATAGCCGCAATTGGATAACGAAATATCAGATTGCTTAGTTGTTGATGAATGTGCCAAACAGTTCCCCTCCTATGCCCTATGAAGTTCCCTGGACACTTTAAAGTGCCTACTTATATCATTTTATTTTTTGTACTACTGTATGTCTATACCAGTACTGAGCCGCTTTAGCTAAATCTGCCATAGCAAAGACACTTCTTAAAGGCAAATCCGAGTGTTCCAACAGCAACAAGATGCGCTTCCAAAAGGGGTTACCTTGTACTGGATTACTTCGATGGGTGGGTAATAAACATGACAAATATTATAAAAATGCATCCTAAGCTATATGTATTGGATAACGGTCGAATGAGCATGGACAAAAATTGGATCATCTCCATGCACAATCCAGCAACAATTAATAATCCGAATGCCCAGACACAATTTGTGGAGTTCCCAATTTATACAGTATTAATTGATCATCCTGAGGGGAAAATCTTATTTGATACAGCCTGCAATCCAAACTCAATGGGCGCTCAAGGGCGATGGGCACAATCGACCCAACTGTCGTCTCCATGGGTGGCAAGCGAGGAATGTTACCTGCATAACCGATTGGAGCAGCTTACGGTTAGACCCGAGGAAATAAAGTATGTTGTTGCCTCCCACTTGCATCTGGACCATGCTGGATGCCTCGAATTGTTCACAAACGCGACCATTATCGTCCATGAGGATGAGTTTAATGGAGCACTGCAGACCTACGCTCGCAATGAAAAAGAAGGAGCCTATGTGTGGGCTGATATTGACGCCTGGATCAAAAACCAACTGCAATGGAAAACGATCAAACCGGGAGAAGACAATTTGGATCTGGTGGAGGGTATCAAAATCTTGAATTTCGGAAGCGGTCATGCATGGGGAATGTTAGGTCTTCAGATCGAAATGCCAGAAACCGGCGGAATCATTTTAGCTTCCGATGCCATTTATACCGCGGAAAGTTTTGGTCCTCCGGTCAAGCCGCCTGGTATTATCTATGATTTGATCGGCTATCGAAATGCAGTAGAGAAAATCCGTACATTGGCTACCCGCACGAATTCCCAAGTGTGGTTCGGGCATGATATGGATCAATTTAAAACTTTGAGAAAATCTACTGAAGGATATTATGAATAACTCAATTTTCGCACAGCGGAAAAATAGACCTGAAGGCTTGTTCCTGAAATGTTAATGTACATTGAAATACTATAGCACATTAGAGCCGCAACGGCTATCTTAATGGCAGAGCGTCGATTGACTGATCAACAACCGTGCGACCGCCAGTGAAGATTGTAACCTACTATTCAATTAACGGGAAACAATAACACAATAAAAACAGCGGTGGTCCAGGACTTATCTTCTCGTCCAAGGCTTACCGCTGATAAAAATTGTAGACTAGTACGATCTTTACCACTAAATTTACCTTTCGCGTTTTCGCAAGCCTCGGACACAGCCTACTTCTAATCAAATTTAAGCTCATCTAGCATTCCGCATATACACTAAGTTAGAATTTATTCGTTACATTGAACTAACACAACGCGCTGGGATGCGGTAAATGCAACGAGGTATTGAGGGCAGCATCGTCATGTTGAACCTGCTGCGTTTTCGAGATGTTGCTGTTTACACAGCCAATCATGAACTAACACCGGAAAAACACAGGGTTAGTCCAGAACTTTACCGTCCCGGACTAACCCTGTTTCAGTTATTTGGGTCTCTAAATGCATTAGCTTCGCATTAATATAGTGTGTTTCAATTTCTTCCCGGTGCGAATGTCTTTTCGTTTGAATGCCATTCTTAATGTTGAGACAACAATATGATTTACTTGCTGGCAAGGGTCTTTTTCTATTTGCAAAAGTCTCGTTATACATCATGTATCAGACTAGAAGTGCGAAATATGGCATACGAATCCCTCTCTTTCCACGCATTTTATACATTAGCATAATCTGTTACTCAGGAAAGATACAATGGATAATTTGATTTCAATTGAAGTTACCATCTGGATATTACCACACTCTACTGCTCGTTAGCGTAATGAAGCTGCCGATCAGCACCGGCAGCTCTTCCTGTTCGTTATTCAACTATCGTATCCCTTAGGCCCCGTCCAAGCTACAGTTTTCTTTTCGCGAAGGTATTGACTCGCCGTTCGAAGGAAGTGTGGGACAGATTTGAGCGGACTAGCAAATCGTCGTCACCCACACTGCAATTGAATTATCGATATTAGCGTTTGAGAAAAGATATTAATATGTAAAACTACTAATTCGCCCTATTTCTATAAGATAGTTAGCAGCAACCTTTCTTAACGAACATAATTCAATATTAAAGTTATTAGTCGACGTTTGATGTTGATAATAAGTTGAAAGGCGCGGGTTACAAGGCTTGTATCCGCCAAAAAAGCGTCAAGACAATAATGTCTCGACGCTTTTTTGCTGCCTTTTTGCCTTTAAAATTATTGAATTTCTATAAGAATAAGAGCATTTTCCTCTTAATTCACTTCATTCTCGATCTAACGATAACATTTATAGATTCGTCGATATTTTTGTCTTCGTATTCACTTTAATTCAAACTCCATAAACACATCTGCTCTTACATAAGGCATAGGCCCAATTTGCTGAACAGGAACGTGCTTGAACCCAACCGATTCGTAAAGATGAACAGCGTTCGGCAACTTGGTGCTACTGCCCAAAAAGAGCTTTGTTGCGCCAAGCCCGCGTGCACGGTTAATGGCGGCATGGATGATTATCCGTCCGTATCCGCGCCCCCGTGACTCGGGTGTAACGCTCATCTTCGAGAGCTCGAACACACCGGCGCCTTTCGGAACGAGTGCAACGCAACCGATGATCGAATCACCATCTCGCGCGATAAGCACGTCTCCTCCTTTGTTCACGATGTTCTCCACTGGGTTATTGAGGATAACCCGGTCCTCCTCTTCGATGGTAAAGAGGAGGGCAATCCATTCCTCGTTAAGTGTTTTGAAGGCTCGAGCCTCATCGGGTGTCTTCATCGAAGTAATCGTGAGCACTGTTTCAAGCATGCTATGTTTCCTCCTCTTGAATGTTTGATTTCTAGTATAGAAATATCCAAACGATTGATCAATTTCAATAATTCAATTATTATCATTGATAACATCTATGATTGACAGTCACAGCCCAATCAAATGTCTAGTAAGTAATTGGCAAGCCTATCAAACCGGAAGTGCGCGCCGCATCATGCATTACACCAATTCCTTTATTTATTCGGAATATTTATTTCCGTCGCCGCCTGAAATGAAAAAATCCTGAAAAACTGCCTTTCAGGACTTTTTCATTTCACCTTCATTCTTTTGATACCAGTTTACTCCAAAGACTAACCAACTTCATAACTACGTCGCTTACATTTTTCTGCTACTTATCTTATCGGTAATCGGCTCATGTTCTTGTCCATTACGGCAATCGGTACAAGTTCTTGTCCTGGGCTCGGGACAAGAACTTGTACCGATAAAACAAAAAAGCCGCTAACATAGCGACTTTCAATGGGACTATGTTCTTGTCCTTCGACAAAAAACTGAGTATACTCTCAATAAAACGAAAACAAAAGGCCGGGAAACAAGTCCCAGCCCTTTCATCTTACCAGTGTTTTTTCTTGTTTTTGATACTGACGTTCGCCAGGTTAATTGCCAATGCATTTCCACCTGCTTTTGCTGTAGCGGTTTGAGTAACACGGACACTATTTTTACGTTTAGCTGAATGTTTGAACATACATATCACCTCCTTTCAATATATAAAGGGGTGAAGAATCAGACAATTCTATCTTTTATGAGATTTGGAAATTCGAACGTTCGCTGAGTTGCTTGCCAGCGCGTTTCCTCCCGCTGCCTTCGCAGTTGATGATTGGAAGATTTTCACGACGATAAATTGATTTCTTCCAACTCGATGTTTGAATACTTTGACATTTGATCGAACCATTTTCGCCCCAACTCCTTTCCTCTCTTCATGCTAATAACCTATGTTTAGAGTTCCTATGCAGTCACGGCAAATAATGGAGTAAAAATGTGGATATCGCTTAACGGATTCGTCCTCAGAATATATCAGCTTGGCTTAAGATACTCTACCCTTTGATATCTTTAAGTTTCTTACGTGTACCTTTAAGGCTCGGTTGCGTATATCGAGCTGTCGTTTCTGTTGCCAAGCCTCCGAACTTCTTTCAAAATAGGTGTATCCCTCGATTTATTTCCTTTGAACCCTACCATGAAACCAGCCGCTCTTTGGGCCCAGGTGAGCCTCGTCCATTTTGAGCCGCCTACCTTTTAACACCTTCTTCGAAGTCTAGGTGCTCCCATACATGTTCGGCTAAAACTACAGTAATGGTATTGGGTTGAAAACGGTCAGACCACTGTTCTCTTCGTAATATCTTCGGTTTGCGTCAACTCGGGATTATTGCTATATCCGCCAGCACCAATAACAACTCGTATGTCTTTGATGTTTTGTCCCCTCACTCAAGCTCATCCCCCTTTATAGCGAAGTGTAACAAAAACCCCATTGGGTTAAACCCTGTCTCTTCGTAGACTTCTCTTCTCGCTGTATCTTGAACGCTTTCTCCTAAATCCATAAACCCACCTGGAAAACTCCATTGACCATTATCAGAACGTTTCTGCATCAGTACTCGATTTTTTATATCAAAAACGAATGCACCCGCAACAACCATAACAACCTTCTCGTTTCCTACCATTGACCTTAAATGTTGTATGTAATCCATTTAAACACCCTCCATTTTAGTAAACCCCTTATTATTGCATTTCTAGCCATCAGAAATAAAACTTAAATCATAATAATAGTTTACATTTTGTGTATTAGATGTAGGATGGATTTTTGTAACCTGTGCATGGAAATATATTAGAAATCATTACATTATCCTGCCCGTTAGCTTAATGAGATTGGCTGGAAACAATGTCAATATTCATTGATACTCCTTAGTGGTTGTGAAGAATTAGAATCCTACACAATTTCTTGTCGTCCCTTCTCCGATTACCCGAGCCGTTCCGAACGACTCGGTTCCCTTCGACACCTCGACCGGTTCGCTGAGCTCCGCTTAACCCCTTTACGTTCCAGCGGAGGGTAATCACAGCCAAGTCCACGTCGGACGGGTCCTTCCAGGTTACCGCAAGCAATCGGTATGAACAGGTATTAACGTAAGGCTCGAAACTGCCCTAAGGGGGATGACGTCCTTCAACACCGTTACTCTTGTTGTACTTCGGTTCCCTGCACCCGGAAGGTATTACTTAATCTTTTGAGCGACTCGCATCCCAAGTAAAACAAATTCGGTACCGTCTGAAAAAGTAGAGAACACAACAGGTAGCCAATTCTCCCCAAAGAATGCAGCGAATGCTGTATCGGATACTGGTACGAGATTCGTCTCTAGCGGAGGTGCAAATCCTTTCATACCATCAACAAATTCCCCTACAAAGTATGGTTTACCGTTTCGTTCTGTGATGGAGATAACAATGCCTTCTCGCTTGTAACTGCCGATAAACGGTTTGAAATCTACAGAGATCGTTTTTTTGGGGGGAGCGAAAGAATCTCGCATTTTAATACCTGCAAGCTCATTTAGAAGTTCTTTAAATAAGGAAGAATAAAGCTGCTGTGCACCCCCACCATTCGTCAATAAGACGATCGCAACTCCTGATTCTGGTGCTACACGTAAAAAACCATACTGTCCGATCGTAGCACCATCATGACCGAATCCAAAAACGCCATCCCAATCATACAATGCCCATCCTAATCCCCAACCATCGGAGCTAAACGTCCATTTATCAACACAATTGACTTCACGTGTTTGCATGGCAGATACCGTCTCTGATTTCAAAAAATGAGTTCCATCAGAAGCTATTCCTCCATCTAGATGCATTTTTGCTAATTGTACAATATCCGCAGCAGAAGCACAGAGAACACCGCCATAAGGACCAGATGAACGGGGTAATGGATTCCAAGTTGGACATGGTTCTGGCTCTTGACCTGGTAGTCCAATGTGACCTATTGCCGATCGAAATCGCAATACATCTTCTGGTAATGTAACGGTACGATTTAGTCCAAGTGGAGTACACAATCTATCCTTAAGTGCATTGTCCCAAGTTTGTCCTGTTACAACTTCAATAATACGTCCCAACACGTTGTATCCAACACTGCTATAGGAAATTGTCCTGCCGGGTGGACAATCCAAAGCTATGTTTTTACTGGCCTCAATATAAAGTGCTAAACAGTCATCACCACGTCCCGTATCATGGGTAAAATCACAGGTTAAACCGCTCGTATGGCTGAGCAATTGTCGAATAGTGATGGTTTTAGTAGCGATCTTATCTGCCGTTTCAAACTCTGGTAATACATCTATTACTGGTGCATCTAAGTCTAGTTCACCTGATTCAACCAATTTCATTACCATTGTTGCAGTATGAACTTTGGTTATCGAACCAACCTGAAATACTGAGTCTGTCGTTACCCTTACACCCGTTCCACGATGCAATATACCACTCGCCAATTCGTGAATTTCATCGTTAACAAGTACTGCTAATGATGCACCAGGAACATGATTATTAGCACGTAACTCATCGATACGATTTTGCCAATGGGCAAAGTCGAAATTAGCCATGTTGATTTTCTCCTCCTTATTGAGGTTAATAGCAGCGCCATTATTCAAAATCAAATCTCTCTAGTGATATTTTTGGGTGGAAAACTGAAAGCTAAAAGTGCTTGTAAACCAAAGGAAAATTGTTGATCTGGATTCCCGTTTTCAAGGTCTGACATCAAATTATGGAGAACGGGGTACTTGTTTCCGGGAATATCTTGCCACAATTTTGAATGAGACCCTTCTGGCTTCATGCCAGAAAAAAGGACTGAACCTACATCAAGTAGCTCATGACCAATAATAAAACCAACCATACCATTTAATACATAGATCGCGTGAGCTCCATATATATTTGCACGATGGAGAGTAGCAAGAAGACGTTCCAAGATTGACAGGGATGCAGGAGTTCGTAATGGACGTGATGCAAACAAAGGCAGTGCACGTGGATGTGCACGTAGGACATTACGAAAATCATGTGCAAATACCCATAAATCATCATACGGCGACGAATTTGATGTTTCTGGGAATGGTATTTGTAATAAAAGAAATTCAATAACTCCATCAAACAACTCTTCTTTATTTGCGATGTGATTATAAAGGGACATTGCTTCAACGCCTAATGCTAATCCCAGTTTCCGCATACTAAAATTTTCTAAACCTTCTTGATCAATCAATTGTACAGCAGCTTTTAGTACCTTTTCCCGAGTTAGAGATCGTTTTCGATCTATTTTTTCCATATATACTTCTCCTTGTGTTGTTTGTACCTAAATACTTACACCATAAGTTTACATTGTAAGTTTATGGTGTAAGTATTTTGTTGTCAAGTCAAGAAAGTGATATTGCATGTATTATAAAATGCTAAAAACTGCATCTGTAATGAGAATCCGTATCTATTACGGCTAACCATACCTGGTCTTATCTTTTTCGGCAAACGATACGTCGGGTTTTGACAAGAACATATATCGTTAAAACAAACAAAGCCACTGGTACGCGGCTGCTTTTAAGCGTGTATGTTCTTGTCGTCTTACATACAGGCGGTGGTATCTGCCCGTTAGGGTACCCAGTTGGGATACTTACCTAATCGGTAATCGGACTATGTTCTTGTCCATTACGGTAATCGGAACAAGTTCTTGTCCTCGACTCGGGACAAGAACTTGTTCCGATAAAACAAAAAAGCCGCTATAATAGCGACTTTCAATGGGACTATGTTCTTGTCCCCCGACAACCCAATTATAAACAAATATCGTGCTCTCATGAAATTCAGTCTCTCCTTTACCCTTATTCTTCCCGTTAGCTTAATCCCTAAAGCCAATTTAGCTTTTTAACTCCGTTTATGCGGGTATCAGTTATCGAACTCGGTTCTTCTTTTGCCCCTGCTCAGTCACGCATTATAAAATGGTAAAAACTGCAACTGTAATGAGAATCCTTATCAACCACGGTTAACCATACATGTTCTTGTCTTTTTCGGCAAACGATATATGTTCTTGTCGTCTTACAGGACTACTTTTTTATACATTCACTTTTACAAGCACAAGCGGTTTCAGAAGAAATTAAATAACCTTAGTCCGGTGGAGTACCGAACTAAGGTTGCTTAGTGCTCTTATTTCATTGTTGTCTACTTGACGGGGCGCCACCGGCATCCCGTTTGGGAAGGACCCAGTTGGGGCGCGGGAAGTGGCAGGTGTAGCCGCTCGGATACCTCTCCAGATAGTCCTGGTGTTCTGGCTCTGCTTCCCAGAAGTCGCCGACCGGCGTCACTTCGGTGACAACCTTGCCCGGCCACAGATCCGACGCGTTCACGTCGGCAATCGTCTCCTCCGCCACCTTTCTCTGCTCGTCGCTCGTATAGTAGATCGCCGAACGGTAGCTTGTGCCGATATCGTTGCCCTGACGGTTCAGCGTCGTAGGATCATGGATTTGAAAGAAATACTCCAGGATGCGCCGGTAGCTCGTCTCCGCTGTATCGAAGACGATTTCAATCCCCTCCGCATGAGTGCCATGGTTGCGATAGGTTGCATTCGGAGTGTCACCGCCAGTATAGCCGACGCGAGTCGAGACGACGCCGGGAAGCTTGCGGATCAAGTCCTGCATTCCCCAAAAGCATCCGCCAGCGAGTACAGCGCGCTGATGCATGTTAAACCTCCTCAACCTGATTGAGATATTTGCCGTAGCCCTCGCTCTCCATGTCGTCGCGATGAATGAATCGGAGCGATATTTTGCGGAAACGATCGGCTTCGTGAAACTTGGTCACCCAAAGGAGGACCAGACCCAAACTGCATATCGGTGCTCTCTTGAAGTTTCATGTCTAGGATGTCCCATATCCGCATTGGAAAGGCAATGTTTTTTCAACTACTTAGATCATCAACCATTATACCCGCGGTATGCATGACTCAAACCTGTTGTTTCTGCCGAAGCAGGATATTAACTGGAATTTTTTAAGGTGGAAAACTCCCCCCCACTAATACAGCATCATTAGCGCAAAAAAAGAAAATGACCAGTCGAGTTAATCGAGTTAATCAACCGCATCAATTATGCGTTTGCCAGCGAGATTAATTCAATGATGACGCTTTTTCACGGAAAGCGGAGACTCTTATCGTTATAAATAAAAATCCTACAACCAGCATCATTAAACCTGCCCATACGACGTCATGAGTCCCCATACCTGAAATAAACAAACCTCCTACTGATGTGCCGACTGTGATACCTAGATTGGAGAACGAAACGAATAATCCGTTAGCGAATTCGGGTGCCTCTGGTGCCGCAGAAGTAATCCAATTTTGAGTGAGGTTAAGTGCAAAGGTGAAGAGAGCACCCCATACTGCAATGAGTAACACCATAGGGAATGGAAAATCTCCAAAAAGATAAACAAACAAAGAGAGCTGCTACTATCGGATAAATAACCGCTGTCTGCACTGGTTTACGGCTAAGCCATTTTCCTGCCAGCATGTTCCCGGCAATACCGGTTAAGCAAATTATATCAACATTATGCTTATTTCTTTATCAGGCATATTTGTTACTTTCGAAAGATACTCTGCAAAAAAACTGTATACGGCATACATTGGACTATGTTCTTGTCCCTCGACATGATGTGTTGCTATTCCGACGAAATGATTTATTTTCCCGATTTATAGTTGATTCAAGTAGTAAATTAGCCAAATGAGGTTCACCTTTAACTGCATGAATAGTGTTTAAATTAATAAGAAAGTCTTTATGAACAGAATTAGGCCCTATTATCTCTCCTCCTGTTGTTTTCAATTTTGCAAGACCTTCAGTTAATTCATGAAAAAATCAGCACTAAATATGACAACATACTTCACCACTCTATTGCCCCATCTTGATCAATGGAAGCTCTATCACTGCGTAGCAAACACGTGCTTTCATTAAAGTATCGGTATGCTTGTTCATTCTAAGTTACGGGTTGTCCGAATGGACCGGCTTTACAAATTGGAAGCGGATCGGCTGCGTCATCACGGTGATTTGGCTGGCTTACGTACTCTATGGTTCACATAATATCCGGATCTCGAATACGCTTAGAAGCACGCTTCCCATCTCCTTCTTTTACCCGATGGTTTACATAGGAATACCACTGATTTTGTGGTTCAAGGCAGCATAAGAAAACATTGGAAGACATGATTGTCACAGAATTCATTGGTGTGTTGTCTTACATATGAAAGGAAAACAAGCCCCATAGAGGGTAACTAATTAGGAGGATCAACATGAAGATTGTAGTTATTGGCGGCAGTGGGCTAATTGGAACCAAACTCGTAAATAACCTAAAGGTTCTCGGCCATGAGGTAGCAGCTGCTTCGCGTTCTTTGGGCGTAAATACCCTCACAGGTGAGGGACTAGCAGAAGTTCTTCATGGTGCTGAGGTCGTTGTAGACGTTTCAAACTCACCTTCGTTCGAGGATAAGGCAGTTTTGGAGTTTTTCGAGACATCCACCCGCAATCTCCTTGCCGCCGAGGCAGCCGCTGGCGTGGGACACCATGTTGCATTGTCGGTCGTTGGTACCGAGCGACTTCTTCAAAGTGGATATTTCCGTGCGAAAATGGCTCAAGAAGAGCTGATCCAGGATTCCAAGATTCCCTATACGATCGTCCGCGCGACGCAGTTCTTCGAATTCCTCGGCGGTATTGCCGATGTAGCCACCGAAGGAGACATCGTTCGTTTGCCTCCTGCCCTGATGCAGCCTATCGTTTCGGATGATATCGCCGGCGCGCTGGTTGACTTCACACTTGGAACGCCCGTGAATGGTATCGTAGATGTGGCTGGTCCGGATCAGTTCCGTATGGATGAACTCATTCGGCAATACTTGAGCGCCATTCAAGATCCGCGGCAGGTGGTCAAAGACAACAACGCGCTATACTACGGATCGGTAGAGGTGAATGATCAATCTCTCGTACCAGATGAGCAAAGTGCGCGTATTACAACGACACATTTTCAAGATTGGCTCAGCAGTTTAATATCCCAGAGGTAATTTCCCCAAATTCAAAGTTATATTTTGTAAAGCATGGCTTAACTGATTTCATGGACGAATTACATTGCCACCATGATACTGCGACTGTTCCTCGGTACTCCACTGAGAAACGGTCGCTTTTTTACTTCTGCAAATATTCGACAACCAATTATGAGTGCTATTTTTCATCAGCAAAAAGCCACTTCTCATTTTAATGGAGAGTGACTTTAGCGATTGAATCATTGCTAATATTCTTTTCAACTTTTCACTCCACACTTTCTTTTAACCCTGAAATTTTAATTAACCCCTTTGATACTTATTATCCCTTAAGGACTAGACCCTTGTTGAAATTCCAACCCTTTCTTTAACTAACTATGCCCCACTTCCCCAAACTGATCTGCCATGATTAATTTTCTGTAAAGTTTATGATTGTCTTTGAGAACTGTATGTCTTCCCGCCGATACCGTTCCGTCTGGAAAGGAGATACGCTTTACCTTGTGCTGAAAAAGGGAGAAATGATTTAGGTACAAGGTATCCTGACCAAACATGGATCTAAATGTTTGGGCGACTAGATAACCGTTCAACAAGGTCAAAAACTTTGAGCCAACCGGAAATTGTCGAGTAGCTATGACAGTCTTTGGTCATTACAGCTCCCTCTTCTCCCCGTTAGCTTAATGATCCATTCATAATCCAGTCTTCAAAATTATCATTTAGAAACTCAATCTCACGCTCATAGTGCGCCAAGTGCCCTTCTTCAACCATTTTTTGATAGGCAGGATTTCCATCGGAAGCACCATTTCGTAATGTATCGCATAGTGCAGTCAACCGTTGAGTAATCCACTTTAGCAATTCTTTAGGAATGGCGGTTCCATATGATTCAAAAACAACTGAATTCGCCGACTTCGCTCTGCAGCATGTAAATCGGCTTGGTAAGACTTTGTTTTCCCCGAAGAATAGTCAGGTGCAAAGCAAGCAAGCGGAACTGAAGTGTAGATGGTATATGCAATGTCCCACATACGGGGACCTGGACCTGCCATATCAAAATCAATCAGTGCACAGGGACCCCTTGTTGAAAGACCACATTGTACAATGCTGCGTCATTATGCAGATCACTTCGTGCTGGCCTTCGTCAAAATAGCTAAGTTGCCATTTGCTTTCCGACATGAGTATGAATCCTTCGGTCGCATCATGGAAGCGCCGCAAAAGTCGTGCCAAACCCACAAGAATTGCATCCGACCACATATATGGTTCAAGCTCAGGGTATTTATTACCTGGTACTTCTCCAGAAATAAATGTCAATATTTCACGTTCGGAGTCGTCAATCCCAATGAATTTTGGCGCACCTTCAAACCCTTGTTTCTCCAGATGCTTAAGTAGTTCATGCACACACGGACTCCAAATGCCTGTGGGGCGTAGTACAGTGTTTTCTTTCCGGACAATGTGATTAATATTACCGCCATCTAATACTTCTTCCTGAGTCACTATGCTTCACCCCTTCATTACTTCCTTTATCGCAAGAAAGTGTCGAGATCAACGGGAACTTGGTGTGGATATCTCGCAGCGAAACGTTGGTTAGTAGTCTTATATTAACATTCGTATCAAACAATTAGGAGGATAAGATCAGGTATAACTGAATTATCCTGCCAGTTAGCTTAATGAACTAGTGCAGTGAAATGTAGTTTGATGCTTATCTAATCGGTAATCGGATTATGTTCTTGTCCTTTACGGCAATCGGTACGAGTTCTTGTCTTTGGTTCGGGACAAGAACTTGTACCGATAAACAAAAAAACCGCTAAAATAGCGGCTTTCATTGGGACTATGTTCTTGTCCCTCGACACCATTTTTGCAGCGCCGCTTCCTTGTCGCCGTAACCGGCCACAATCTGCCGGGCGACCTGCCCGCAGGGACTGTCCGGCGTCGGGTCAAGGGCAACAAACCGGTAGCCAAGGTTTGCCCCGGCCAGCGCCATCATCCGCCCCAGCTGGACTCCGCCCAATAGACCGATGGTCGATCCGGGGCCAATTACCGGGCTCCCGGCTTTATACGAATTTCCTATTTGTAATGGCTTACGGATGGAAGAATGAAAGCTGCAATTCCGTAGGCCTCTTTGCCTTAGTTTACCAATATCGGTCAACAAAAAAAGAAGCCCGCTGATACCGAAATATCCGCTGCTTCTTCAGTTAAATCCATATTTCCTTTATTTATAAACAACAGGTTCTACGGCAGCCAAATGGTTGACGTAAGCGGCCCCGCTTGCTGCCAGCTCCTCGTCTGTCACTTTATCGACGCCATGCAGAACAAACAGCGGGAGATAATCGGCATGCACGTAATTGGCGATCGAAGCCATCGGCTTCGTAAGGTCCTGGATGGTAAACAAATTGTGGCCCCCGTCCTGATAGGCTGCGGCAGTTCCGCCCGTCGAAATAGCAATGCCGAATTGTTTGCCGCGCATATGGTCCCCGCCCGGGCCAAACGCCCAGCCTAATTTAAGCACCTCATTAAACCACTGTGTGAGAAGCGCCGGCGTACTATAAAAGTAAAATGGATATTGAAAAATCACCCGGTTATGGCTGTCCAACAGTTCCTGCTCGTGTTTGACGTCAATTGCTCCGCTCGGGTATTCATTGTAAAGGGAATGAACCGTTACATTCTCTTGCTTGGACAATTCCTCCACCCAGGCGCGGTTAATCCGCGATGCCTGCAAATCGGGGTGTGCAACAATAATTAAAGTTTTCATATAGACACATTCCTCTCAAATGTAAATTTATTTCTTATGCGGTCAGCCATTGCCCGCTTCCTTCAGGCTGCTATTCCATTTTCAGGACCTGTCTGTAGTTTACAGCGCTTCTTGCATCACGTAAAATGAATATAAACGATAGTATGTTTCGTTTTTAGTGATATAAGTGAGGGAGAGTATGAAATGGAGAGCGCAGAGCTGAGAATATTCCGGGCGGTTGCCCGGGAGGGAAGTATTACGAAGGCGGCTGCGACTTTGGGTTATGTACAGTCAAATGTGACGGCCCGTATACAGCAGCTGGAGTCGGAGGTAGGGACAGCGTTATTTTACCGGCAGCGCGGCATGATTCTGACACCTGCAGGCAGCAAGCTGCTGACGTATGCCGAGCAGATTTTGCATCTGCTGGACCAGGCTGAGAAATTTATGGCCGAGACGGAATTGCCTTCGGGCAATCTGGAGCTTGGTGCGTATGCCAACATTTCCTCGCCCCACCTTCCCAAGCTGCTGGCCCGCTACCATAAGTTTTATCCCGACGTGAATTTGTCGCTGTTTACCGGGCAGACAGAGGATCTGCTCGACAAGGTGCTTCATTACGAGCTGGACGGCGCCTTTGTGAAGCTCCCGGAGGTCAATGACAGCAATCTCGTAAAAGAACTGGAAATCACCGAGGAACTGGTTATCGTTGCGCGTCCCGAATACAAGAATATGAAAAGCCTGTTCTCCAAGCCCTTTCTGGTGAATCTAAGCGGCTGCCCCAACCGGAGCCGGCTGGAAAGCTGGCTGAAGTTCCAGGGGATAAGCCAGGTCCGGTTTATGGACTTTAATGATCTGGATTCGGTTATCCAGGGCGTGCTCGCCGATCTCGGCGTCTCTTTCCTTCCCCATTCCGTTGTCCAGGATTATGAGGAAAAAGGACTGCTGAGGACCTTTCTGGTTCCGCCGGAATTTTGCAGCACCAAAACCTTTTTCATCCGCCATAAAGATTCGCTGCTTACCGGTGCACTGGCCAAATTTATCGAGCTGCTGAAGGAGACCAATCCGATTTACACGCCGGCCGCTGCCAATTTTGAATGGGAACTTTGAACAAAGAGCGGAGTTGCTATCAGATGACAACAAAAAAAGGCTAAGCCACGGGAATTTCATTCCTGGCTTAGCCTTCCCTTCGACAGCAAGAGAAAAGTTAAAAAGGCTGCATGCATACTCAACAAAAACAGCAGCCGATTAGTTGCCGGCTGCTGTGTTGTTTTAAACTATTTTTCCCCACAGAGATTTCGCGTGATGAGGAAAGGAAATCATCCCCCCTGCTTAGATGTCAAGTGTCCCCTCGAGTTGCTTTCAAGGACTATTTCGATTAGTTGCTTTGTTATTGTGTAAACAGGAGTTGAGTCAAAATTACTAAGTAGGATAATTGTTATATCATCGGGTATGATTCGACTGTACTCAGCACTAAAGCCATTTATTCCGCCGGAATGGTGAACTCTTAACCTTTTTAGCGGGAGATTCGTATGATCATTTTCTGTTATAAACCAACCATATCCGTGGTTATTCAAATATGGGTTAAATAAAAATCTCGTAAATTCTTCAGTAAATAAATATTTTTTTTCAGATATAGCTCGATTCCATAAAAAAGGTCCTTAACTGTAGAATATAAGTTACCGGCTCCATGTGCAGTAGACATATCTAATATTTCTGTGTTACTAACTTCCCCCCACATACTATAACCAGATGCTCTATCCTTAAGTATGGTTCTGAAATTATCACATCCGGTTGAATACATAGAAAGCGGATCCAATAGGTAAGTTCTTAAATAGTCCTCATATGAAATCTTCTCAAGTATGTATGCCAATAAAATATAACCCGCATTAACTGATCTTGCTGGTTCAACCAAAACCAAAAACAGAAGGCGTTAAAACTGTGATAGCCACAGATAACGGAATTCCTCATAGGATGATGCGGCTGCCATGTCAATTGCCGACATCACTGATTTTAGATACTTTCCGTTCACTACAAAGTACCCTTCGGTGTACTTATAAACACCGGCCGGGCAGCACATAATCGGTAATCACAGTATAACTCGGAATTGCCACGCCTCCACTTCTTCTTAGGTAATACATAGCCAGGAAGGGAAACGTATGGATAACGGCATCGGGTCTCTTTTCCTCCAAGAGAGCTTTATGAGGGTTCATACCGAAGGAGTGCAGCCATTGAGCGATCGTGAAACGGAAGCTACAGTCGCTAACAGCACTCTGACGCCGTTGCCTTTCTTGATAGCGATGTTGTTGTTAAGGTCTTGTTCCGTCAAATCCCAGCCTTCAACGCGTACCGCGAACGCAAGGAGTCGTCATCCACTTTCCCGTTATTGGCCCGTCAGGCTGTAGCTAAGAACCGGGAATGTGCTGGTCGTGAATCTCGTCACGGTAGGCGTATTAACGCCGGGCGGCAAATCGGCGTCACCCAGTGCCATCTGAATATCCCGCTCGGCCTTATCCATGTTGTAATTCATCGGGTAATACAGAGTCATCAACAATCTGCCATCATAAGATGTTGTTTCAATATTGAGAATCCCGTTGGTTTTACGGATTTCTTGCTCGATTGGTGTGTAATATCGCGTTTCACCTGATCCGCCTGGTAAACAGATGCGCGAAGCGATACCATCAGCGTCGTGTTGTTGATGCCCGGCAAATAATCGCGCTGCATTTGAAGCACGGAAAACCCTCCCCAAGCCAGAAGGAGCACAACGACTATGGTTAGGATCGCCGCACGATGCATCACGGCTTCAACTAATTTCTTCACCCCTAACATCTCCCTTTTCTTTTCATAAAGGAAAGGACTTCGAAATGCGGGCGTTTGTTCATTACGAAATTTTTTTAATTTCGGTGCCTAAACAGGTTCTCACACGGGAGTGTAACAACATCATCAATCCCCCCCTATTTTAGCCCTGGTTATTGAAAAGAAGCGTAAACTGCTTTAAGCTTTCTGTTGAATTTTTATGAAACACCCCATGCCCTCTCCTTGATTACACTAAGAAACTTATCGCCGAGTCCAAAATCCCATCTGATGCATAGACTGATTTATCCAGGAATGTGTGTAAGGAGGAAAAGGCTTATGGCGAACAACCGACTTCACCCACTATCTGTTATCCTTTTTAAATAAGATAATATAGTGTTGGTGGAACTTTGCCGCTGATAGGGACAGTAGCTTTGGGGGGGAACAACCAATTTTCATTTTTCCTCGTTCCCTGTTCTGCCCTTATATCGATGTGAGTGAGGAATTCTACCGTTTACTGTTGTGTAACCCTCAAAATCGTGATAATGTCCACCCTCCGGTAAGGGGATTGCTGGTCCTGTTGTTCCTCGAACATAATGAATATGCTGGTCATTAAATGAAGTCTCCACATTGTAATGATGGACATGGGGAACACCACTGGGGGCAGGATCTGTGGTTCCAGCGTAATGATGAAAGTGTCCAACATCAAACGAAGTGTCCCCCGAAATTGGATGAACATGAAGCCTTACCGGTCTTCCATCCCATGAAGTAATAAGGAGACTATGAGCATGTTCAGAGCCAGAACCTTCAGAATGAAGCAGTAATCCTGTGATTGGTATTTCCAAAATACTTCCCTCCTACATTAATGTTGTATGTTTGATCAAACCGTCATGTTAGAACAATATTTCCCTCTTGTTTACCTTCTCTCCTGATAATGACCGTTCAAACATATCCAGAATAAACAAAAACCTCTCAGCTTCCCGAAATACATGATCTGCCAGCAGGGGATGAATGATGCTTTTAATACGGCATTCCTCGATTAAATCTCGGGCTGTCTTCTTAAAATCCCGTAATGACTTCACAGAGACACGGTTTTCATCTACAAACTGACTCAATAATGGAACCGTCTGGGATTGGGGCCGCATTGAACTTAAATCGATCGCTTGATACATAAGGGTATCAAATTCATGACTAAACTCTCTAGCTTGTTCAACAAGCTTCCTTTCCGAAGGATCTAGAAGATGGCCTATAAACTTAGCGTGATCTGCCATGATTTTGAGGAAGAAAACATTCTCATCAATAATGGCATCATGTAGCGGCTCGAGCCTTCCGGAATTCAGTTCCTCCAGTCGGTTTCTAAAATAGTTGGCTTCCCGGCTGATATGATCAACAAGCAAAGGGAAATTATTCTGTCCTGGCAGCTTGCACTGCAGGATTAGGCCCAAAACTTTTCTTTTGAAAGCCCAAATATGAGCCGCTGCGTTGTGTACCTCTACGTTGAATTCCCTAATGGTTTGAGGATCGGTGTTTACTGAAAATGAATGAGCTCTTCTTTCGATATCTTCAAAGATAGCTTGGTATTGGTTAGCTTCGCTTATTAGTTGCGTATCTTCACTCCTAAATCCTAATCGAAGGAAAAACGAATGTTCCTTCATGATACGTGACCAGAATCGAATTTCGTCTAACGACCGTTCTACAAATACGTCTGGCAACATTATCACTCCTTCTCAGTTGGGTTTAAGCCACAAAGTTACATTATATGTAGAATATATTGCGTACGCTTGTTCCATTATGCTGAAAGGTGTATTTTCTGATTAAATATCTAATTAAACCCCTCAACCTTTTCAGTAAGAAATTAAAGGCTTCTGCTGGCAGCATTTCTATCCATCGAGCAAGCGTTACCTGGTATTTCAATGTTTTTTGAACAGGATAATAAGGATCTTAACCAAAAAACAAAGGCAGCCTATTCGGCTGCCTGTTTTAGCTCCTTCTATTCACCTGTTTTAGCAAAACGTTCAATTGGCTCACCAATCTGATCGTGAACACGTTGAAAAACAGCCCATTTCTTTCGGGACAAATAATGCTGCTAAGAAAAGTAAAATTGTAGAGCAGCGGTCAGCCCGTCAGTCAGACCGTTCGAAAGATAGAGAATCTTGGCTTTACCGTAACGCTGGCCGCTCCAGAAGCGTCCTAGTCCATCCCCGCCTAGACAAAGAAGACGCAGCTTTTAAAAAACCGTCTAACGCTGCGCCTAGTTTCCTGCTGCTTTTTTTAGCCCTACGTTATTCGTTATTTTCAGGGTAGTTGAAAGCTATAACTCCTCGTTCTTCGGGGTGGAATTTGCCAAAGCCTTTTTCAAAAAATCAATATATAATAATATCTCCTCCGGCAAAACAACATCGTTGCGTTTTACGATTCCCAGTTGAAACAGATTGGCATCTTCCAAAGGGACAGAAATGATGTTTCGATCCGTGTATTTGCCAGCGATAAGACCGGTTCCCAGATTGTAGCCATCTGTATTTGAAAGAAGACTATTCATGGTACCCCGATCCTTCAGATAAACCAGTTTCATGACATTGTCCACTTTGATGACTCCTTCAGCAAAATGAAGCAGCACATCATCCTGCTGGTAAGTAAGACAAGGATAGTCGCTTAATAGCGCAAAGGTAATGGATTGGAGACGAGCGAGAGGATGTTCTTTTCTAATAAACACACGCTGCTTTAACGTAACTAGGGGAGTAAATACCAGTGAGTTCGAAATAAAATAACGCTCGAAAAAAAGCTTGTTCAAATCGGTAATAGATAGGATTCCAAGGATGCTTCTGCTTGTACACACATCGTCAATCACATCTATTGTCTTACCTTCCCTAATTGTCAGTTCATATTTCCGTTTAGTAAAATGCTCCATCAAATTTGCAATGGCCTCTATCGTGAAGCCGTAATGCTGAGAAGAAATGGATAACCTTGTTACGTCAGTTGCTTTTTTCTTTTTGAAATGGTATAAAATGGATTCTGTTTGCTCCATTAACATCTTAGCGTAAAACAGGAGTTCGTTCCCTTCTTTAGTGAACACAACACCTTTATTTGTTCTGTCCAGAATAGTAATCTCCAAATCATTCTCCATATCCCGAATTGCTTTGCTGAGACTGGGCTGTGTAACGTAAAGCGCTGCCGCTGCTTTGCTGATCGAATTATGTTTGGATATCTCTATGAGATATCTGAACTGTTGTAACTTCATGTGCTTGTCCTTCCTTCCGATAACCCAAGTTTTGATATAACTATATTCTATGGCATACGATAAAAAAAGGCAGTTATTCATTTTTTGTGGGAACTGCTAAAATCATAGTAATAAAATTATCTTATTCAAAAAGTTTAAGTTATATCATGTAGACGACCCTGTATCAATAGGGATGAGAAACGGAGGCGTTCACCTATGTTGTTGCGCAATGCTGATGATGCGGATTTAATTGAAATACTGGATATCTATAACGAAGCCATCATAAACACAACAGCTGTATACACTTACGAGCCGCAAACATTCGAGTATCAATACCATTGGTTACGTGAGAAACAGGAGAATGGATATCCTGTCTTGGTTGTAGAAGATAGGGGGCGTGTTTTGGGATTTGCCACTTATGGTCCGTTCCGGCCTAAGCCTGCTTATAAATATACTGCCGAACATTCCGTTTATGTGCATAAGGACTATCGTGGAAGCGGAGTAGGAAAACTGCTTATGCATGAAATCATAGCCCTCGCAGAAACGAATGGATATGCCACACTTATTGGCGCAATTGATGCCACTAACCAGGGAAGTATTGCTTTGCATCAGAAGCTGGGTTTTGTTCAATCAGGCATGCTCCGTAAGGTGGGCTACAAGTTTGGAAATTGGCTTGATTTGGTATACTACCAGCTTGATTTGGCCGGGCCACTGCAGCCGACAGAAGGCTAATTGCCCCCTATCTCATGATATTTCTATAAATTTTTTCTATATTGCCATACTCGTTTTATAATTTTTTATCATAAGGGTACCTATGAAAGCATTTACTTGGTATTACTACGATTTCTGTTCCCCTAAATCAGCGCACGGATACGCAATGTCACCTCCCCAATAACGTGAGCCATATTCGCAGTCATCACAAGGTCGGCTATCGAAATGGACATATTGGTAGCCATCCACCTCAGGTTGGAGCTGGCCGCTGTATCGGTTGGGGAACATCGATGTACAGACCATTTCCTCAGTTCCGGGAATTTCGTCTGTTTCCCATAAAAAAGATGTAGATCCTTAGATCGAATATATGGAAAAATACCGAGATCCATTAACCGGTACCTATCGGCAATCGGATCATGTTCTTGTCCATTACGGTAATCGGTACAAGTTCTTGTCCTTGGCTTGGGACAAGAACTTGTACCGATAAAATAAAAAAGCCGCTAAAATAGCGACTTTCATTGGGACCATGTTCTTTTCCCTCGACATCAAGCGAGAATAGACGCTTAGCTCCTTGGTTTTTTACGAGCAACATCCTATTTTGTTGCTGAGGGTGTTCCAAAGTTTACTTTTGGGACACTCTCTTCATAGTTGAATCAAAGCAGACCTTCAAGCCCTAATTAATTGTAACTTGCCTTGCGGCAAACTCGTGGGTAACCAATTTTACTCAAGATGGTAATTCATTATGGCTTCAAAAGCTCGTGTTGGTGCCCACTCAGCTTGATTTTGTACTGTCCAAACGTTTTTTTCCTTTCATCTGAACTTAGATTTCCAGCGCGTTGATAACCGAATGTAGAGATCCCATCTTTATCAATGGTCCAATCATAGACCTTACCTAAGGTATCAAACCCATAATAAAATCCAGGCTTACCTAAATAATCTGAAGACCATTGTCCATTATTGTGTGTTGCATATTTCAAATTGGTTATTTGATCGGCATCTTGCAAGCCACGTTGATACTGAGTTAGATAATAGACATTGCCTAAATATGTTTTTACCGACTTTATAGGCACATTTTCAGTAGCTACTCTTGAAATCGATTCTCCATTTACCTGATATAAAATAAATTTTTGCGTTGTATTGAAGTCATAATTCAGATAGAAGTCACTCTTCTCAGTTTTGAACCAAATATCTCCAAGATGAACTGTGTTCTTGTCGTCATTTGTTACATGATAACTAAAGTCGTTGAACGTATAGAAATCATTGCTTACCCGTAATTTATTGTTCTCTTTTGTTACAACCAAATATTTATCACTATAAATAACATTCTTACCTTCGTAGGTCAGCCCATAGACGCGAATTAGTTTGGACTCTTCAATCGTTGAAGTATTGACATCCCTTATAATAATAAGTCTATATGGCTGAGTTTCAGTGCTTTTTTGATATACTACTTTTTTGTTCAGAGCCTCCCCAATGTATCTTAGAGGAATATAGGTTGAGCCATTGTAGATGTTTGCAGGTACATCCATAACAACGGTTTTACCGTCTATAGTGATGTTTTTATTTTTAATTTTCATTAAAATTGTTTTATTTGAATACTGAATGCGAATAGACTGACTTTTTGTATTGAAATCTACTACTGCACCAAATCCTTCAGATATCAAACGAAGTGGCACTAATGTTCTGCCATCTTTAACAATCGGTTTTACAGCCGATTCCTTTTGACCATTGATTAATGCCACGGAACTGTCCAGGGAAAGAACCATCGTGTTTTTTAAATCAGTACTCGTATCATTTTTAGTTTGAATACTCTCTGCTTCAATCGTACCCATTAAGGAAAAAAATAATATGGAAGAAACAATAGCTAATAAAAGCTTTGACTTCATAAATACACCTCTCTTTTTGTATAAATGTGACTTAGAGAAGCCGGCTAACCCTACAAGCGACTCACACGGAATGTCTTCCTGCACATGTGTTTCAATATAATTAAGCACGGATTGAATTCTTTGTTTATAGTCCCATGGATGTGCACTTCCATGGCGTTCATTGTATCAATGAAAACAATTGGTTTCTCGATGTTTTTTCTCATATCGGCGGAGAAACACGGTTAGTACGTAATCCTGCTCGTTAGTTTAATGAAATTGCATGAAAATCCAGTTAGCCTGTATCCATGGCCTTTAAAAATTGAAATGGATACATAACTTGGGGTTATTCCAGAAGCCCAGCCTCCCTGGCTTTCAGCACCGCTTCCTCACGGTTGCGGACTCCCAGCTTCAAATAAGCCGATGACGCATAGTTTCGAACCGTACCATCGGATAAATACAATTTGGAAGCAATGCTTTTATATCGCAGCCCTTTGGACACGAACTGTAAAATTTCAAGTTCCCGCGGTGTTAAATCATAGGCCGAGGAGGCTTTGATTGACGAATGGTCATCGCCGCTATTGTCCGCTTCCAGTTGGGCAAATAATTTGTGTGACATGCCCTGATCGATCAGCGTGCCCCCGCGGTGGACGGTGCGAATCGTTTCAGCCAGCTCTAACGGCTGCATGGACTTCAGTAGGTATCCATCCACCCCGCTTCTCATTGCCTCCATAGCCTGTTTGGTATCCTCGAACGTGGTGAGAATCAGAATCCGGATGTTGGGCCACGATTCTTTTATCGTACGGGATGCGGAGATTCCATCCACATTCGGCATTTCAACATCCATAAGCACCAGTTGCGGCCTAACTTGCCTGCACAGCTCGATCGCTTTCTCGCCATCCTCCGCCGTCCCAACAACCTGAAAATCCTGCTGCTCCTCCAGCAAAGTCCGCAAGCTTTCACGGATAACGGGATGGTCATCGACGACCAACAGGCGGATGACATCATCCTTAAGCTCCGTTTGTCTGGGTAGCGTGCAAGTAACGAGAGTGCCTTCTCCCCGCTCCGTATAGACGGCAACATGGCCTTGCAAAATCATCGCCCGCTCCTTCATGGCACTGAGGCCAAAGCCCTCCCTTGCATGCTCCATCCCGCGGCCGTTATCATGAATTTGCAATCTCGTCTGCTGGGGCTCGAAATGCACGGAAACCTTAATCTCTGTCGAGTGTCCATGGCGCACGGCATTCGTCAACGACTCTTGCAGGCAGCGGTAGAGTGCTGTCTTCGCTTGCTTCATTACAGGGTATTCCTCCCCGTAGGCATGGAAAGTAACCGGCACCTTGGCATGTTCCTGAAACTCCTCCGCCAGGTTCCTCAAAGACTGAAGCAGCGGGAGAGTCTCATGCGGCGATTCGATTTGATGCACGTAACCTCTGACCTCCTCCATATTTTGGCGGGCCAGGTTCAATAGAGAATCGAGACTTTCGGTTCCTGTATTCGTTGCCATCTGAGGACGCAACGTTTCCAATCCCATAATGAGCGAAGTGTAGGCATGACCGACGGTATCATGAAGCTCTTTGGACAGCCGGCTCCGTTCTTCGGCAAGCGTGATACGCTCGATTTGGGACAGGTACTGCTCCAACACCGCATTTTGCTCGCAAATCGTTTCGCCTTGACGATGATTGAGCGCGAGTAAATGGAAGGAAAATCCGAAGATATATGCCATCCCTATGTGAACGGCCATGATCCAGTATTCACTCTGCTCTGCAAGCTGCTTGATTATGGCGGGCAGGAGCAATATGGATACAGGTCCTGACCAGAGATAGGTCCTATGCGCGCTATGGGCAGCAATGAAAAATGCATACAGCAGGAATGCTAAGTAGGCTTGGGGAAAAAATGACGCCAGATACAAACACAACCCGCCCGAGATCACAATTTCGGTAAACAAGTAGTATTTATAATTGAGCTGCAAGCAAAGCCATGGAACGGAAAAAGCAATCAGCTGCCATAGGACAAGGACCATAATCGGCAGCGTGAAATATTGTTGCAGACTTATTGTCGTAAACACGAGAGAAATGCTGGATATCAGGCGGATTATAAACATGAGCCAGTCGTACCAGTACCATTGCTTGACCATATCGAACAAAACTATCATCCCCTAAAGACTTTCAGTATGACATTACGTAACTATTATAAAGTAAACTGCTATAGAGTAAACTGCTATAGAGTAAACTATCCTCCGACGACCTACGAGGCAAGGCGGGGCATTCGTCTACCGGTTCACATGCTTGATCATTAGTCGCGTGTAGCCGCCTATCCAGCGCGCCAAGCGGTCCGCAAGCCAGTAGCTCACCATCATCAGTACGACCCCTGTGGCCGATACCATCATAGCTTTGGCAAACGTGTCTACCGTCGCACCCATAATGGAAAGGCTGATAAACGGATAGAGAAACGGAACCGCAATCAATACAGGCGGCGCCACATAGAGTAAGGCCGCACTGACCAGACTTAAAATCCCTACCGGAAACTTCAACATCAGCCAGCCAATAGCGATCCATTTGCGTCGGTTCAGCAACTCCTTTTTCGCTTGGAGCCAGTTGGACACTTTCGGGTTGACGTCTTTAACACAAGGCTCGGTGGTGATATCCATATAGATCTTGGTTTGTACTCGTTCGAATTGCAGGAAGACAGTTGTCGTTCGCAAAACGTTAGCCAGGAGAGGAACGCCCACGACAGTAAACGAAAGACTCAAACCCAGAATAATGGCAACCAGATAAAAGCAGAAGTAAAACAATCCGGTGACGAAAGTAAACAGCAGGAAATAGCCGTTTTGAACAAAACAGGCGACGGTTCTTGCTATCAAAGAGCTCACATCCTTTGCAAGTAGTAAACGTATCCTACTGCTCTTGATGTCAAATCTGCCAGTGTCAAAATGACATATGACATAAAATGAACGGATTGTGAGCTACAGTCATAACCAGTTGCACAGTAGAATTGTTCAAACCCAGGATGATCCCTGTGTGCCAGTGATACAGGTACAATCCGCAACTCATTATGTCTTTTCTTATACGATGCTATTACGCTACGCTTGCAGCACCATACGCTTCAGATACAACTACATTAACAACGTCTCCCTCCGTCTATTAGGTGTAGAATTTACTTACTCTACAACGAGCCCTCCCTAAGAGTATTTCTCGTTACGTTCATTATTTGAATTATTATTTCGAGATTTCAATTAACCAGAATAATCCGAGTCTTACCCACCATAACTTGACTATCCTTAAAGTCGCCTTTCAACCAAATTTAATATGTACAATCCCCAAGTATTCTCTTACTATCTTACAAGGGAAAAAGTAATTAAGCACTATGCCAAATCAGCAGTCCATATCATGGAGCCATATACTCCAGACGTTCCTCCTACAGTGCGCATAATTTTATATATAAGGCATTTAGACCAGATGGATCCCTGACGCCCATTTTGACAAACATATATCGTTATAACAAAAAAGCCGCAACTAAGCGACTTTTAAGCATACATAATTAAGATTTTATTGATTCAGTTGAGATGGCTTCACTTTCTGAATTTGAACGATGATGTCAAATGTTTTACCTAATGATACTTCAACAGTTGTTGGGATATCTGGACCTACCGTTGTTACTCCGGCAAAAATGGTATGTTGCTCGTTTAGCCAAGTTTTAGTCACTCCGCTTGCCATACGTAAATCAACAAAGAACTGGTCGTATTTTACTTGTCCAAAGGTATAGTTGTAACTATTCGGGTCATCTAATTTTAATGTTCCATAGGGACCGAATTCTAAGTTACTGTTATAAACATTGTAACGTCCCTCATAGACAGATGTTCCAATGGATACATACCGTTTTCCATAATGTTCTGCTAAATGCTGCCCAGCTACTTTAGGGTATACGAAAGGGATCAGGTTTGTTTTCGAAACGTGCCCATTATGGCCCCACACGATTGTTTTTCCTATATGTTCTTCTGTCCATTTCGCATTCTCATACATGGCAATATCGTGCTTCAAATAAAAGTCTTCCAGGTTATCAGGATATGCGGCTGTCATTGTCGTAAATTGCTCGATAATACGGGCATTTTGTTTGATCCATGCGAACTCTGGGGATTTTCCATTAAGTTTATGTTTATTTTGCTCTAATAAAGCGCTGATTTGTTTCGCATCTGAAACATACCGTGCTTTCGTTTCTTTCTTAAGACCGCCAAAGGTATCTAAATCCTTGGTTACAGGAATAAGGCCTTTCATCTTTTGTTCGAAGCGAGTGACAAGTTTCGGATCGTATTTCTTTACATACGCTAGGATATTGTTATAAACACTCTCGTTCACGGTCTGGATATCCATCCCGATGATCCGTATTTTGGATTTATGCTTTGGATCAGCATTATATTGGCGTATCCATTGAAGCAGATCTATGATTTCTTTCGTGTTAATTACAGGACTTAGATATTGGCTTGGGTCCCCTTTACCCGTAAGAACATAGCGATCGAGTCCCAATGCTCTGTCCCATCCCTCTTCTAACACTAAGACCTTAAAGCCCATTTCAGCTGTCAAATAATTAACAATGCGATGCTTCATGGTAAAAACTTCGTGAGCTCCATGCGTCGCTTCGCCTAAACCAACAATTGTAGCTGATCCGATCATATCCTTAAGCGGTCTTAAATCCTGAAGAGATGCTGTTGGATCCGTTGACTTTAATGGCATGGCATGCTTTTCTAACCATTTTATCTGCTCGGCTTTTTGATTTGAGTTGTAGGGAGCTATAAGAGAAGCACCTACTTTCGAAGCTGCATGAATATTTCCTGTAAAACCAGCCAGTGTGATCATCGAAGCAGCAATTACGATACCCATTTTCTTTTTCATAAAATTCCTCTCCTTAAATACTTTGTGATTTGGTTTGATGAGATATATTCTAGTTCCCAGAGCTCTCTTCTGTATCCTACTGCACTCGTTGTTATGTACAACAGTGTCAAAATGTCATATGACACGCCCTTCAAAGAAGTGATCAGCCATACTGTGGGAGATCAAGCCGTTCGCTCATTACTAGGACTGCCGGAATGAATCATGAAGACGAGCCTTATCCAATCACATACTAAGGAGTGATAATCAATGAAATGGAACAATCAAAAAGTGAAAACGGCATTTCTACTTGTATCTACGGGGCTTTAACAACTGCCAAATGGACCTCTCTAAAAAGGCGTCTGCTGCCTCGACGAAATCATATCGGGAATTTAACCATGTTCTTGTTCATTGTGTTTTGACTAGAACTTGATAACATAGATATAAAAAGCCGCATAATCAGCAGCTTCTATTGTTACTATGTTTTTGTGACCCGACCATTTCCCGTTAGCTTTACGGGCTACCGTTCACCCCACTACATTCCCCATGATTTTATCTGTGGGTAATGAGCCGAACAATTTGCTATCATTACTGTGTAACCAATCATCACCTATAATTTTCAATATATGGGTTTATAAACTATAAAATGATTTTAAAGTTCGTAACACATCCTGCCTGTTAGCTTAATTAAATTGTATAAAAATCCAATTAGATACTTATCTAATCGGTAATCGGCTCATGTTCTTGTCCTCGACTCGGGACAAGAACTTGTTCCGATTAAACAAAAAAAGCCGCTATAATAGCGACTCAATGGGACTATGTTCTTGTCCCTCGACATAAATGTCCTGTCATACAAGACTCGATCATTTACGGCTAGTAATGTTCTCCTTTGTATTTATTTGGTTACTCCAATGACTATTCCAATTAAGTTCTCGCTTTTTATCGGTCCAAATAATGTGCTATCTATACTCCGCCACCACTTATCACCCATAATAAAGAAGCAGTCATCGGGAACCTTCACTTCCTTCATATCCCCATCCACTTTTGAATAGTCACTTTCGTACGGATACTTGCCATAGAAGGTATCTAGCTTAGAACCATTAATGTAAATTTGGTAATCCTTTATCCGTATCTTCTCACCTGGTAAGGCAATAATTCTCGCAATACTATTTTCAGGTGGATTTAAATATGGATTGGATGAATGATCAAATTCAGGGGTTTTATAATAAACAACATCACCCCTTTTGAAGTTCTTGTCATTGGTATCGACCACTACCTCACCATGGATATCATAAATGTACTGCTCGAACATTTGATCTGGATAATATTTAACTTTGAGGTAATTTGCTGGAGGATCCTTAATAATCTCGACTTTTTCTAATGTATCAGCATCTTCTATGACTGAGTTACTATTAGTGCACCCGGCTAACAAAAATAATGCAAATAACAATACTAAAGAAACCTTCAAATAAACTCACACCTTGCTCGATGGCGATATCTAGTTTTTTTTCGATGCGGTCAACTAGCCCCTGGACCCCTCCAAGCTGGCTGCTTAATTCCTCAAATCGTTGTGAAATGGGCTCAAACTGCTCTTTTGTATAATGAAATATTTCCTCAAGCTTGTCTTCCATGAATCATCCCTCCTTGTTGTTCTTAATGAGCGCTAGTCGTATCGGAAGAAACCCGCCTTGGTGAAGGCAGTTTATTGAGCTATCGTTAGCTTAACGAGGATAATTTGTTTTTGTACTTAAGTAATACCACACTGAACTAAAAGCGATTACAAAGTGTAACAGATAAGGTGTGTATTCAATATATCTTTCTGGAATTCTTGCCATTTGGTCCATTATTAAAAACCCCCAAGTCAACTGATACATGAGATTAAGTAAAAATATGGGCTTTCGTATTCGATGCCAATCTTTTGAGTATATCGCGATACCCAAAAAGATTTGAATAAAGCACCAGATTAAGCTCAATTCCGCCGACTCTACGCCCCAAAAAAACTGTAATATCGGGGGAAAATATAATATCCCCATTGCTGTTGTTGCCCACCCGATAGCCGGTAAAAAGTTATCTCCTTTTATTTGAATCCCTCCTTAATGTACCTCACTTTATTTAGTGACGTCATCCCTCCAGCAGGTCGCTTAATCAACGAATTAATCTGCGTTCATCAAAGTTTTTTTCATCAGGAGTGCCGAACCCATAACCGTCAGCAATAATAGACCGAATTGGAACAAAGGGTACTAAGATTATTTTTCGTTTGCTTTCCTCTAACACAGTCACGATTAAAAAGTAATTCAAAGAATCCACGAGTTCTCCTCCTTTTCCTTTTTTTAAGGCACATAGCCAAGCGTTTAGGAAGTTAATTTAAACTGCCCGTCAGTGTAATGAAATCAGCAGATTGCTATAATTATGTGTTTGAATCTGTTCTACTTTCGCTTACATAAGTTTGTGAGAGCATGAAATTTGCCTCTGCTACGGCATTACAAAACAATTCGTCTGCCAGATTGATTCCATCTATTATATCTTGTACGGTTTTTACGCCATACAGCTTTTCCAGGGTTAACACCACTTCGATAGGGAAATCACGAGACGCATGAACCAGATAGCAGTCAGCTTGGAATGGCGTGTAGATTAGCCGAAGCACATCCACAAGTGGATTCAAAACAAACTTCTGATAGTAAATCAAGGATTCTAAAAAAAGCCCTCGTTTTGTATATTTGACTGCTCGACTCCTTTGACTGTAAATGCCCTGTGCTTGTATCAACTGAGTATGTAATTGTGAACGATGAGAAGCAAGATCAACGTTTTGATATTTCACAATACCCGCCTTGTCCACCAATATAACTGGTACGACGCTCTCGTCTTCGTTGATAAATGAAACAGGAAAACTTTCGCTCTGGATTGTCACATCAACTAAGAGACTATCTGGTGTCTTCTGTAGGTGATATACCTTATAGCGGTTATTAGTGGGTCGACCAGTCTGTTCGTAGGCAACATCTACATCTCCCAATTGAAGCAAACAATCATCCAATCGGGTGAACGCATCATCTATGAAGCCTTCTTTCGTATAGCATACCAAATCGATGTCTGAATACTCGTCCAAGCTTTTTGTACCATCCGATCCCTCAAGCCAGATGGCTAAGATGTAATCTTCGCTCCCAAGACCTGAAACAATCGCTTTTATAATTGTCTCGCGGTTAATCGTCATAGATACACCTCCCAAGTTAGTTGATAATTAATTTTATCATCCATTCAATCCTGGCATTTGGTAAAGTTTCTGTATTATTGAAACTATCCTGCCCGTTAGCGTAATGAAGCTGCCGATCAGCATCGGCAGCTTCTTCCTGGTCGATTATTCAACTAACGTTTCCCATTAGTTGAATAAATTTTGCCTATTTTCTATCTCTTATCTCACGAAGAGTTTCTTCAATTCTCTCCATCTTCCTTAACATCGAATATTGATTCCCGATAATACCAGCCAGTCCAATTACTAATACAATTCCCTATGCCAGTAAGTTTTCGCTGCTTCAGGAAGTCAAGAAAGTGTAGTGGAGTTTTTCTTTACAAAGGAAGAACAAGATACTTCTAAGGCCAAAATCAATCCCCCGCGGCACCTTTGAACTGGCAGTTCCGAAAGAAACAACGCTTGATGATGCCTTGGCTAAACTCTCTAACTATTTTGCAGCTGCTTCTTCTTCAAGAACACTTCCGCCTGCCGCTCTCCAGTTTGTGACAAATGTGTCGAAGTAATCGATTGGTTTTTTTCCAGTAATCATATCTACGTAGGCTTCTGATCTGATTTTGTCAATTTCCGCTTGATATTTTGAAGCGGATGGTAGTGGTAAGATGACTTCATTCATAATACCGTCACTCTGGAGAGTTCCAAGCGATTTGCCCCAAGCGTATTCACGGTTAACCTTCTGAATGATGGATGGCAGCCAAATTGCATTATTAAACGTTGCTCCACCGCCAATTTTAACGATTTCATTCCAATCGGAGTATGGCGCAATCGCCTCAGGGTATCCATCTTTCATGTTGTAATGTACGCCCTCCTTGCCGTAACGAGTAAGCATATAACCTTCATAAGTAGATGAGGAGTAATCCAGGATACTTAAGATACGAGCCTGCTTATCCAGATCTTTCTCCACTTGCTTACCGAAAACAATAAATCTGCCTTGGAGCGAATTCCTCATATTAAGACCTTTTTTACCGTCCGGACCCGCGATAGGTTTACCATAGACAAGCTTGTCAACAGCATCCGGAATAGTTTTTCTCATTTCCGTAATGTTAGAGCCTTCTCGATCGCCGGCTGATTGCGCTGGTTTCCAGTATAAATAATCTGCGTAGCTGGTTACACCAATAATACCGTTAACAAAATCAGTAGCGATAGACCAGTCTCCCCCCTTATTCTCGCCATTTATAAATTCTGGCGTAAGCACACCGTCCTTGTACCACTTTGCCAAAACTTTTAATGCTTCTTTCATTTCAGGTTGAACAGCGCCGTAAACGAGCTTTCCATCCCTTCTTGTCCATGAGGTTGGAAGATAACCGTATGCACCATAAACGGTTTGCATCATCGATTCAGACAAACCATACGTATCTTTTTTTCCATTCTTATCGGGGTCATTGTTTGTGAATTTATACATGGCATCTTCAAACTCAGATAATGATTCTGGCACCTTTGTGATGCCTACATTTTTAAGCCAATCACCTCTCCAAACAACAAGCGGCCTAAAGTTCCCACTTTCAGGATTAGGTACAACGAGCCCATAGTTTTTATCACCAATCTTCGTCAAATCGATATATGTTGGTACTTCAGTTTGATAAGCTTGGTATAAATTCGGAGCATATTTTTCAATGGTTTCATATGGTATTTCGCCTACAATTTCATCATCAATGAATTTTTGGTATTTTGAGAAGTCAAGCGGAAAGACATCGGGAACTTCTCCAGCTGCGATTTTGACGTCAAATGCTGCTCCATCACTAGCATCTACCATGTTAATGTCAACGTTGAATTTTTCTTCAATTTCTTTAACAATTTCACCTTTGTCATTAACAGGACTGCTCCAACCAACCCAAGAAATTTTAATTTTCTTGTCAAAGTTTGGAGTTGAGGATTCTGACGAATTTGATGCTCCAGCGTTTGCCCCTTTGTTTACTTCATTATTTCCGCAAGCTGTGAACGATGCGAGCATTGCAGCACAAAGAATAAGTACCCTGCTCTTTTTTAGTGTCACAAAATTATTCATTCATATCACTCCCCCTAATTTTTATCCCTTTAATGAACCAACCATAATCCCTTTAACAAAATACTTTTGTAAAAAAGGATATATGGCGATAACGGGTAACGAAGTGATCATGATCGTAGCAGCCTTTATTGTTGTTGGATTAACGCTGCCAGAGAGTACTGTGGAGGTTGCCCCAGCTTCCAAAGTTACATCCCCCTGTTGAATAATGTTTCGCATAACTACTTGCAATACTTGCTTCTCGGGGGACGTTGAATATAAAAGCGAGTCAAACCATGCATTCCAGTGTCCGACAATTGACCACAGCGCAACGGTAGCAAGAATGGGAGTAACCATTGGCGCAATGATTTTATACAGAATTGTAAATTCACCTGCACCGTCTATCTTTGCTGACTCCTCGATACTATCAGGAAGTGACATGATATAATTTCTAATCAGAATCATAGAGAAAGCGGGAATCAGATTTGGGAGAACTAGCGCCCATATTGAGTTCATTAGATGTAGTTCTCTCATGAGAATATAGCTTGGAATTAGCCCTCCGCTAAAAAACATCGTAAATACAATGATTCCGGTCCATGAATTCCTCAAGGGAAGATACTTTTTTGCAAGCGGGTAAGCAGTGAGTAAACAAAAAAACAGTTCTAGCGCTGTGCCAAGGACAACACGCATGATCGAATTCATAAAACCCGTTTTTATATATCCATAGCTTAAAACGCTTTCATAATTAGCAAGTGAAAACTCTGGAGGGAACAAGTGAATTTTCGTTAACGAGATATTCCCGCTGCTTAAAGATAGAGAGAGGAGGTACAAGAATGGATAAATTGTAGTAAGGCACAATAAAATCATGAGCACCACATTGAAAGTATCAAAGACATGCTCTCCTATGCTTTTCTTTATTCGGCTCGAACGGTTCATTTTGTCCACTTCCCCCTTACCAAATACCGTAATCGCTGAATTTTCTCGCAAAATGGTTCGCTGCGAAGACCATTATTAAAGATATAATATTGGTAAACAGCCCCACTGCTGTTGCAAAACTATAATCCATCCCTTCTATTCCATGTCGATATGTGTAGGTACCAAGCACATCGCCAACTTTATATACAGCTGGTGAATAGAGGTTGAAAATCTGATCAAAATCGTCAGCAACGATGCCGCCAACAGCAAATATGAACATAATGGTAACAATCGGCATTATGGCTGGGATCGTAATATGCCGGGCGAGTTGAAAGCGATTACAACCATCAAGACTACCTGCTTCATACAGTTCGGAGTTGGTCCCCGCAATCGCCGCAAGGTAAACGATTGAGCTCCAGCCAATGCTTTTCCAAATGCTTGTAACTACCAACGTGCTCACAAACCATCCATTATCGCCTAAGAAATATATAGGCTTCATCCCCAATTCTTTGAGTAATATATTTAGAGGTCCTGTAGTTGGTGAAAGTAATTGAAGGAATAGACCGCCAAGTATGACCCATGAAACGAAGTATGGAAGATAACTGATGGTTTGAACTGCTTTTTTGAATCTAACCAATCTAAGTTCATTTAAGAGTAAGGCGAAAATAATGGGAGCAGGAAAGCCGAAAATAAGTTTGAGCGTGCTTATTTGTATGGTATTAACAAAAACTTCTTTGAAGCTCGGGCGAGCAAATAAGTCATAAAAATGCTGCAGCCCTACCCATGTGCTTCCTGTAATACCTTTGCTGAACTTAAAATCTCTGAATGCAATTTGAATTCCGTACATTGGCCCATACTTAAAGATTAGAAAGAAGAGTATGCCTGGCAAAATCATAAATAAAAGATTCCTGTGCTTAATACATTCGGCAAGCAGCCCTTTCTTTTTGTTAAGAACTCCTGCATTACCAAGATTCAAGTCTTTCACCTGCCTTCCAATAATCACCGTTCACGTGAACGGTTTCAGTGTAACATGACTTTATATTTTGGTAAATACTTATTTCGTTCACGTGAACGTCTCTTATTTTCTTTTACTTTGCACACTGAATAATGGTATGATAACATGCAGAAAGAAATACATTATTATGTTTAAAGGTGAACTGGATGAATATTACAAGCAAAGAAATTGCAGAGATATGCGGCGTTTCCAGAGGGACCGTCGACCGGGCGCTCAATAACCGGCCTGGAGTGAACGAGGCTACCAAGCAAAAGATTTTGGAAACGGCCTCACAGTTGGGCTACCGGCCTCATTTTCTCGCCCAAAGCCTCGTCAAAGGCAAAACGATGTCGATCGGGGCGGTCATTTTCGACATCAATAACCAGCTGTTTCCGCAGCTTATCAATGCCGTCGAATCGCGGGCAAGGGAAGCAGGCTACTTCCTCAATCTGACGCTCACAAACAAAAATCCGGACATTGAACAGGAATGTCTGAATCATTTGGCGGACCGGAAGGTGGACGGTATTATTTTATTATCGGTAAACACGGGTGCGGCCTTCGAACAATTTATTCAGCGATTGAATATTCCGGTCGTCACATTTGGCAACCGGGTGTCCAAGACGGTGCCGCACGTATGGATCGACGACCGTAAGGCCATCCGCGATGCGATTGCTATGCTCACAGCCAAAGGCTATGAGGAAATCATTTATGTCAGCCCCCCCTTGTCTCTTAGCGGAAAAGCGAATGTTTATGCCGTGGAACAACGGTTCGCGGGCTTTCAGGATGCACTGAATAAGGCAGGCCATCTCCAATCCCATGTCATCGGCCATAAAGGATATATTGAAGAGATCGACAATCTCCTTGCGCAGGGCGGCAAGCGTAAAGCCATTTTCTGCACGAGCGACAAATACGCCCTGAAGATTTGGCTCCACTTGAAGCAAAACGGGGTTCGCGTGCCAGAGGATGTCGGACTGATGGGATTCGATAATATCGAAACACTCAAATATATTTCCCCTGCCTTGTCGACGATATCGTACTCCTTGGAAACCATCGGCAACCGAATCATCGACTGTCTGATCGGACAAATCGAAGGCCGGCAAGTGCCGATGACAACGCTCGTTGAGCATCATATTATCAAGGGCGAATCGTGTTGATCCCTCCGATTCGCCGATACAGCTGCTATTGACTGCCCGCATTGCTTTCAAAAAAAGGACGGATAAGCATAACAAAAACGTGCACGTGAACGAAAGGTTTTTTTCCTATGCTAAGATGAAGTCGTTCACGTGAACGAAACAACCAATTTCCTGTTGAACAAGGAGACATGCGGCTATGAGCAGATTTATTTATGAAGGGGCCAAAACGAAAGAAATTTCGTTTCCGCTAGGAGGCATTGGAACAGGCAGCATCGGTCTTGCCGGAAACGGCCGTTTGATCGACTGGGAAATTTTCAATCGACCGAACAAGTTAAGCGAGAACGGGTTCAGCTTTTTTGCGGTAAAAGCCGAAGCAGACGGCGAACTTCTCGATGCACGTGTGCTGAACGGCGATCTTTTGCCTTCTTACACCGGAAACATCCAAACGAGGAAACACGGCGGTTACGGCTTCGGGCCCAATCAGGCGACGATGGCGGGTGTTCCCCATTTTCAGCATACACGCTTTATCGGCGAGTTTCCGTTCGCCCGTCTTCAGGCAGCCGACAATTGTTTCCCGGGCACGGTGGAGCTGACTGCATTTAATCCGTTCATTCCGCTAAATGACAAAGATTCAAGCATTCCCGGCGCATTTTTTGACATCGCAATGCATAATACGACTGACCATACTGTCACTTATACAATCAATCTTTCGCTAACGAACCCGATGCAAGATCATAAACGTTATCACCGTTATAAGAGGAATGACAACATTCAGCTGATCAAACTGTCCTCCCGTGGCCATGATTTCAGCTCTCCCGATTTCGGCGACCTATCCATTGCAACGGATGCGGAAGATGTCAGTTATCAAGAATATTGGTACCGCGGCGGCTGGTTCGATAATCTGGAGATTTTCTGGAAGGACTTCACCGAAGCTGCCAAATTTACGAACCGTACTTACGACCCGGCGGCGACGAAAGGCAACGGTGTAGACGTCTGCTCCCTGGCCGCGCACTTCGCGCTGAAGCCAGGTGAGAAGAATAGCGTCCGCTTCGTGATCGCCTGGAGCTTCCCGAACTGCCACAATTATTGGCATCCGGAAGCTTGCGCCTGCAGCGACAACGATTGCAAGCCATCGCAACCCGCAACGTGGAAAAATTATTACGCAACGCTGTTTTCTGATTCCACCAAAAGCGCGTCCTACGCACTCAAGCACTGGGAGCGGTTGTACCGCGAAACCAAGCTGTTCAAGGATGCCTTATACTCATCCAGCCTTCCTCCCGCCGCGCTCGATGCCGTTTCTGCCAATATTTCGATCCTGAAAACGCCGACCTGCTTGCGGCTACCGGACGGATCGTTTTACGGCTTCGAAGGCTGCATCTGCAACGAAGGCTGCTGCGAAGGCTCCTGCACCCATGTGTGGAATTATGCCTATGCGCTGCCGTTTCTCTTCCCGAAGTTGGAGCGATCCATGCGGGATCTGGATTATAAGTATAACATCCGAGAAGACGGCAAAATGGGGTTCCGTCTGCAGCTTCCGCTCGGCAGATCGGCATCGGACTTCCGGGCGTGTGCGGACGGCCAGTTCGGCGGCGTGATCAAAGCGTATCGCGATTGGAAGATTTCCGGTGACACGGCATGGCTGAAATCGATTTGGCCGGCCGTCAAAAAGTCGCTCGAATTCGCTTGGGCCGATACGAACGAGGACCGCTGGGACGCTGACCGTGACGGCGTGCTGGAGGGCAGGCAGCATCATACTCTCGATATGGAACTGTACGGACCAAACGCCTGGCTGAACGGTTTTTATCTCACCGCTCTTAAAGCAGGAGCTGAAATGGCCCGTCAATTGGGAGAAACGGATGCGGCGGAGCAATACTTGACGCTTTTTTCCAGGGGGAAAGCATGGACGGACGAACATTTATTTAACGGCAATTATTATGTCCAAACCATCGATTTGAAGGATCGATCTGTTCTGGAGAAATACGACGAAAGTGCCGTGCGTGATTATTGGAACGACGAAGCGAAGGAAATCAAGTATCAGGTCGCGGACGGCTGCGTTATCGACCAGGTACTGGCCCAGTGGCATGCCAACCTGTGCGGTTTGGGTGAGATTTTCGATCCGGAACAGACCCGGAAGTCGCTCTCATCCATCTACCTTCACAACTTCAAAAAAAGCATGAGAAACGTATTCAACCCATGGCGCTTGTACAGCTTGAACGACGAGGCCGGGTTAATGATTTGTACATGGCCGGAGGGCACTGTGAAACCGACCGTTCCGCTCACCTACTCAACGGAAACAATGAACGGCTTCGAATATCAGGCAGCCATTCATATGATTCAGGAAGGAATGGTCGCCGAAGGCATGGAAATCGTCGAAGCGATCCGCGACCGGTACGACGGAGAACGGCGGAATCCGTGGAACGAGTTCGAATGTGGAAGCAACTATGCCCGATCGATGGCCAGCTATGCGCTGCTGCTCGCTTTCAGCGGATTCAAATACGACATGACGGAGAAAAGGATCGGCTTTCAGCCCATAACCGGGGAAGAGTATTTCCGCTGCTTCTGGTCGCTGGATTCAGGCTGGGGAACATTCGTGCGGAAGAACGGCTGGATCGAACTGAACGTGCTTTACGGGGAACTGGAGTTACGTTGCCTGCACTTGCCGTTTATGAAAGGGCAGAAAGTAAACGGGATTTCGTTAGACGGCACGGAAGTCCTTGACTGCAACTGGCAAGGAGAGGTGTTCGTCTTCTCTTCAACCGTTCGGATGAATGCCGGGCATTCGTTGGTTATTAAGCTCGGGTAGACGAGTGACTATCAGTTAGTGCGGTCTAATACTGAATGCGAATGGACTGACTTTTTTGTATTGAAATCTACTACTGCATCAAATCCTTCAGATATCAAACGAAGTGGTACTAATGTTCTGCCATCTTTAACAATCGGTTTTACAGCCGATTCCTTTTGACCATTGATTAATGCCACGGAACTGTCCAGAGAAAGAACCATCGTGTTTTTAAAATCAGTACTCGTGTCATTTTTAGTTTGAATACTCTCTGCTTCAATCGTACCCATTAAGGAAAAAAATAACGTGGAAGAAACAATAGTTAATAAGAGAAAAAGCTTTGACTCATAAATACACCTCTCTTTTTGTATATTAGCTTTAAGTTAACAATATATGTATAAGCTGTATTATACACGCAATTTACTGGAATTACCCGAAAGTTACCGGCTTTCCAACTTCGACTCCCCGGAAGTCCTGGGCCCGAGCCACGTGCTTAGACTTAGCGATTTCCACCCCGACTATGAGAGTCGTTGATGTGATTTGAGTTACTCGCTCGTTTTGAGTAGAATTCATGTTGTATTCTCCTTGGTTTTGTTTTGGTATCCGTTCGCTGGCCAGCTACCGGGATCCCAAAACAATTTTACCAAGGAGTCTTTTTCTTTCTCATACCTGATATTTCTGCGTTATAGGAATGCTGCCTGTTAGCTTAATGAGCTTATCGGTAATCGGCTCATGTTCTTGTTCATTACGGCAATCGGTACAAGTTCTTGTCCTGGGCTCGGGACAAGAACTTGTACCGATAAAACAAAAAAGCCGCTAAAATAGCGATTTTCAATGGGACTATGTTCTTGTCCTTCGACAGGATCTTGATCAGCTTTGAATCGGAACCCGTCTCGATAGCATCCAGTATCCTTAACGTTCAAGCGGTAGATCTTCGATAACTTCCCTGAAGAAACGTACTTACAATTATCTTCGACATTTCTTCGTCTTCTTTTAATCTATTCCTTAATGTGGTGTGACCTTACCTAAGAAGAGCCCGTTGAGATCTCTCAGGCGGGCTCTTCAGAACATTGCTGATGAAATGGTCATTTCAGTGATTTCAACTTTAATAACCAGCCTACATCGGATGTCGGTTCAATTCAACAATACCTTCATCTTACCCTTCCCAATCCGAACCTCCAACCTCTTTCCATCGGTTGTTGTGATCCCTTCTCCAGCAGAGCCGAACTTCTCAAGCTCTACGCATTCGAACTCTCTGAGCTCGTACTGTTCGGAAAAGGGCGGATCCGCGGGGGGATCGCCGTTATCTATCCCGGGCGTTCACTCGGGGTTAGCCTTCCTCTCACGGTATTGTCCCGGCGTAACGCCCACCAGCTTCTTGAACAGCCGGTTCAAATAAGAGGGTTGATAGCCGATCTGCAAGGCGATCTCGCCGACCTTCATGTCGGTGTCGTCCAGCAGCTCCTTCGCCTTCTCGATCCGCAGCTGGATCAAGTAATCGATGAAATTGATGTCGGCGATATGTTTGAACGCCTTGCTCAGCGTGAACGGGCTTGTCCCCAAATCCTCGGCGCAGCGCTCCAGCGAGACGTCAGAGTCGTAATTCCCTTTGACGTACTCCATCGCCCGCTCGACGAGCCGTCGCTGATGCAAAGCCTTGTCGCAGGCCAGCGCTTTCCCGTATGGTTTGATTACGCGGACACGAAACCATTCGGTCATCCTCTCGGGATCCCGCATTCCGCGAAGCTCGGCGTACAGATCATCGTCCCCGTACAGCCCACGCGGCTGGTAGCCGGCTTCCAGAATCGCGTGCTGGATGCTGCCGAGCAGCTGGAGCGCGCCGTCCTGGACGAACATTTCCTTGCCTCCCTCCTGCACAAGAATTTCCACGAAAGACTGTACGGCGGCGGCCGCCTCCTCGGGAAGCCCCATCCGGATTGCCTGCTTCACCTCCTTCTCAGCGCCAAACGGATACGGCACCGCCTCCCTTCCCATGCTGGGAAGAAGGTCCTCCAGGGAAAGAATCTGCGTCTCCTCCTGAACATCGCGGTAGCGGGCGGCTTGCCGAAGGTGCCGCAATGATTCCGGCAAATCCGCAATTCTCGGCAGAGGCCGACCTATCAGGATTGTGCTTTGCACCTTCAGCACGGCGCAGATCGTCTCCGCGAGGGAAGCCGCCAGTTGGAAGGCGCTGCCGCTTGCCGCCTCCTCCGGCTCCTCCCGCTCGAAGGACAAAAGGATGCCTACGGATAGATCCTGGAAATTGACGATATCCGCCTGTTCGCCGCGAGCGGCGGTCAACTCCTGCGCAATATTCGCTGCCGCGAAGGAGACGAGCTGAGCATCGCCGTCCGTGAAGCGCCCCTGCAACCGGCTGAGCCCAGTAACCTGGAGGAGCACGAGCAGAAACCGCTTGCCGTCCATGCTCCAGCCGTAGGCGTTCATCCTCTCTCGCAGTTCCTCTTCCGTGAAGGAATAATAATGTCCCTGTATGAGATGAAGCAAAAAGCTTGACCGCATCCAGGGCTGCGCCTGCTCCAGCTTCTCCCGCAGCTCGTGGCTTTCCCGGTTCAGGTGGCGCCACTGCTTCTCGAGAAAGCCGATCTCGTCGCTGGGCGGATCGGGCGCGCGCTTCTCGTCATGGAACAAGCCGACGAGCCGGTGGATTGGATGATAGATCCGCTTGGAGGCAAGCCAGGACAAAAGAAGCGCAACGACAAAGCCGAACAGACTGACACCGACAATCATCCTAGACATCATTTTGACCGGAGACGTCATTGAGGAAAGCGAAGCGGCAGTGACGTAGGTCCAGTGCAGACCCAGCCGGGTAAAATCGCCGAACGTGACGGTATATGTTTCGCCCTGAAAGTTGTACAGGAACGTGCCGGAACCCGTTTCACGCCGCTTGATCTCGGCAGCCAGCACAGTCTCGAACGGCGTTCCTTCGGGACGGCCCGCCCCTTTTTCGGTCACGACGAAGCGGCCCTTCTCGTCGATAATGAAGGAGCTGCCGGCCTTGCCGAGCGACAGCTCATGCACCAGGCTTACGAGCTTATCCCGGTCCAGATAGAAAATCAGGGTACCGTAAGGCTGACCGATGCCCGGAACCTTATGTACGAGCGCCACCGTATGATCGTCCGACCGGTTGACCCGTGGGAAGCCGTTCAGCCAGAACGCGCCTTGCTTGCTGGACATGACCGCCCGGTAGCCGGCGAGATCGCCTGGGCTGGAGACGGCTTCGATCCCGTCGAAGTCGGAGACAACGACGGGCGACTTGCCGTCGACGAACAGATGTACCTGATCGACCAGCGGATAGAAGCCCTTCATAACCGTCAAGGTGCGGTACAGGTTTTGAGTAACGGTATATTGGTCCTTCAGATCGACGTTCCTGAGACTTCCGTCGAACCGCGGGTCGAACGCCCACTGCGTCGCCGTCAGTTCGAGCTGGTTCAAATCGCCGTTAATGCGCTTTACCGCGTTCAGGAGTAGCGCCTCGTTCGAGCTCGTCACCTCCTTGCCAATATGCGAGCTGCCGAGTAGATAGAGTGTTATTCCAATAATTGCCGTCGGTAGGCATGTGATGCTCAGCACGATCAATAGGCTTTTTCGGTAGAAACGGCCTTTGATCGCCGGCGGCCGATCCGGCCAGTCCCTTTGGACGAAATGGTTCATGACGCTCCCTGCCTTTCTTTTTTTCAATAGCTGCCCGGACCGTGGTCCGATAACCTTCCCTTGCCGACTGAAACGCCTTAACCGGCCTACTCCCGATAATAACCGGTTCTCGCGAGATGAACGGGAAAAACCCTCTTTTTCCAAATTAGAAAAAAGAGGGTGGTGCTTTCCAAACCTTTACTCGGAGCTGGATATCCGCTGTTGATAGGACGCATTGATTTCCTCGGTGATTTTAAGCAGGTCGGGATCGTTCTTAAGTTCTCCAACGAATCTGTCCCACTCTTCGATCGGCGCTTTCCCCAAAATGACCTTCGTCTTCATGTCCTGAATTTTCTTGCCCAGCTCGGTGCCGACCTTGGTATTCGTATCGGAATTGAGACCGACCGCAACCTCCGGCACGCTCAGCTTGGCCCGCTCGTCAATAATTTGCTTGTTCCGCTCCAGTATGTCGCTTGGCATACCCGAACGGTAAGCGCGCAAATACTTGTCGTATTTGATGAAAATTTGGCCGAGCGCCTGCTGTGCGACGATATCGGTCTTAGCCTGCTCGGTCGGCACCTTCACGCTGTTTTCTTCCTTGTAATGTATGTCCTTGATGCCGAAGCTTGCCAAATCACTGCCCTCGTCAGAAGCGCCGTAGTCCATCAGCTCAAGCAGCTTCTTCATCTTCGCTTCGGGCACGGTCTTCGGAATCGCGTACATTCCGAAGAAGCCGGAATCACGGTTGACGTAGCCGTTCAGAGAGACAAGCGGAAGGAAGTCCGCCTTCGGATCGGTCTTCCGCAGCTCCTCCGTCGGTTCCCAGGCAGCTTCGACCGTATCCTGGAAGCCTCCCGCCCGGCCCGCCTTGAGCAAATCCTTCGCCTGCGAGTTTTTTAGCGTCGCAAGATCTTCGGGAAGGAGCTTCTCCCGGTACGCCTTGTTCATCCAGACGAGAGCGTCTCGGACACCAGGTAGCAGATTGACGTTCACAAGCTTGCCGTCTACCAGCGACCAATCGCCGTTCGTCTTTGTGAAGACGTTCTGCAGCTGGCCGAGGGAGGCCATGCCGGATTGGTCGACGAAGCTGGCGTACCCGATCGTGTCGTCCTTGCCGTTGCCGTCCGGATCCTTTTCAACGAATGCTTTAAGGACGTCGTAAAATTCGTCGATTGTTTTTGGAACCTCGAGATTCAGCTTGTCCATCCAGTCCTTGCGTAGGTAAACGAAGCCGCCGCCTTCGACCGGACGGACCCGGGGAATTCCGTAGTTTTTGCCGTCAGCCTGCTTTGTGTTGGTCCAGGTTTCCTTCGGAAATTTCATCAAATTTGGGTAGTCCTTAATATATGGGGTGAGATCCCACAACGCCCCCTGCGCCACCATCGTCCGAACCTGGGCGGTGAAGGCGTTATCCAGCAGCATCAGATCGGGAATGTCCCCCGAGGCGAGCGTAACGTTCACCTTGTCGGCATAGTTGTTCGGCGAGACCCATGTAATGTTCAGCTTGGTGTTGGTCCGCTTCTCGATTTCCTTGACGACGACGTTATCCTTGCCGGGCGGCTCCGGCGTGTAATACATCGTCATGATGCTGACGTTCAGCGGACCGTCGCCGGAAGCTCCTCCCCCGCCTCCTCCGCCGCTGCAGCCGACCAGCAGGGCGGCGATGAGCAGCACGGAAACGGCAATCTTCGTTTTGTCAAGCTTGAACCTTCTTTTTCGCATACGCGAACCTCCCCTTTTTATTTAGCTTCTAATAGTCTGGCCTTCGTCTATTCCTTGACGGAACCGACCAAAGCTCCTTTCGCGAAATGCTTCTGCAAGAAAGGATAGACGAGTAGAATAGGTACCGTGGCGATGACGACGGCGGCCATCTTGAGCGTCTCTGGCGGAATACGCTGCTCCGACATCATCTCAGCCGCGGCCGAGCCTCCCGCCGCGGTGGATGCGTCGATCAGCATGTTCTGCAGCAGCACCTGCAGCGGATGCTTCGCGAAATCATTAATATACAGTAGCGCCGTGAAGAAGGTGTTCCAGTACGCGACGGCGTAGAACAGTCCGAACGCCGCCATGGAGGGAAGCGACAGTGGCAGGATGACCCGGTACCAGACGCTGAGATCGTTGCAGCCGTCAATCCGCGCTGCTTCCTCCAGGCTGGACGGGATGCTGTCGAAGAAGCCCTTCATCAGCAGCACGTACCAGCCGCTTGTCAGCACCGGCAAGATAAGCGACCAGATGCTGTTGATCAGATGCAGGTCCCGCACAAGCAGATACGGTGGAATGATGCCCGGATTGAATAGTGTTGTCAGCAGGATGGCCAGCATGATGAACCGCCTTCCCTGCAGCCTTCTGCGGGATATCGCGTAGGATAGTCCTGAAGTAACGATGAGGCTCAGCGCGGTGCCGACGATCGCCAAGAACGCGCTGTTCCCGATAGCTCTTATGAAAGCATCGGTGGAGAGCAAATATTTGTAGGATACGAGGCTCCAATGCTGCGGGAACAGCACCAGCCCTCTCCGGATAAATTCCGACGGATCGGTGAATGACACGACGAATACATAATAGAACGGGAAGAAAGTGATCAGGCTGATTAAGCCGAGCGCGATGACGTTGATGACACCGAACGCGCGATCTCCCAAGCTTTCTCTCATTGGAACGTTCGCCTCCAGCGGGTGAAATGGGTTAGTAGACGCCTTCCTCGCCGAACTTCTTGGCCAATCGGTTGGCGCCGATGACGAGGAGCAGGCCGACGACAGACTTGAACAAGCCGACGGCGGTGCTGAAGCTGAACTGGCCCTGCCGGACACCGAGACGGTATACGTAGGTATCAAAGACGTCCGCGACATCGGAGACGGCGCCGTTCATCATCAGAAATACCTGCTCGAAGCCGACGTCCATCATATGACCGATCCGCAGAATAAGCAGAATGACGATGACGGGACGGATGGCCGGCAGCGTCACGTGCCAGATTTGCCTAAGTCGGCTCGCTCCGTCCATCTTGGCTGCTTCGTACAACTGCGGATCGACTCCCGCGATGGCGGCAAGGAAAATGATCGTGCCCCATCCTGCGTCCTTCCAGATGGACTGGAGCGTCAGCAGTCCCCAGAAATAGTTCTTGCTCGTTAGAAAATCGACCTTATCAAAGCCGAAGGCGACGAGCAGCTTGTTCACGACGCCGTCGCCGGTGGACAGAAGCAGAAACGTGATGCCGACAATGATGACCCAGGACAGGAAATGAGGTAAATAAATGATCGATTGCACGACTTTTTTGTAAGACGAAACGCGAATTTCGTTTAGTAGCACGGCGAGCAGAATCGGCAGCGGGAAGAAAAAGATCAGGCTTAGCAGATTGATCGCCATCGTATTACGGAACAGCAGAAGGAAATCCGGATTCGAGAAAAACCGTGCGAAATGATCGAATCCGACCCACGGGCTGTTTAGGACTCCTTGATAGGGCGAATACTCCTGGAATGAAATGATCACCCCCCACATCGGCACGTACCGGAAAACGATGAAATAAATCAGTCCCGGAAGTGCCAGCAAATACAAATACTTGTCTCTCTTCAGGCCCCCCCAGACGAGGCTGGGCGGGGAGCCGACGGCTTTGCCCTCGGCGGCCGCGGTAACCTTATCCGCAGGCACGTCCATCATGGATTCCTCCTTCGAATCGGTAAAGGTGATTGTCAACGCTTTCATGCGTCTTAAGGCAAGGGTACATGCCCTGCCCATTTCTGGCAAATGCCCATTCTTGTCCGCCCGTTTCCTGGCGTTGACCATTCTTGCGGGGGCCCGAAAAGCCCTCTGCGGCGGACTATTCGGCAAAAAAAAACAGCCGGCGCGCAGCTGGCTGTTTTTTTGAAGGAAGCGGCGCCTCGCTGCGCCACCCGGTCGGGGAACTTGGCTTCCTAATCAATTTGAGATCGATCTCATAATACAACCCGATTAATTGAACATAAAACTGTTTTCTCAGTTGCTAAATATACGGCCATGGCCTTTGAAAGAACTCTACACCCTTTATAACACCTTCTATGGATGTTGATGGATCAAATTTCCCATAGCTTTGCCAGCTCACAGGATACCTAGCTTGTAGAACAGTAAAACCAGCATTAGAAAGCGGAAATGATATATCACTCCGTAAGTAGGTGTATTTGGCAAACCAGGACACCAAACTATACCTACACCGTTGGCTTTATCTTGTTCAGACAAAAATAGATCTCCAAGGATGTCGCCGTTCCGTACGAAGGAATGCATGTGTGATACAACTCAATTTTGTTTTTTTATAATGTGCACACATAAATTATTCTAGCCTTTATTTGAACTATCCTGCCCGTTACCGTAATGAAGCTGCCGATCAGCGCCGGCAGCTTAGTCTTGGTCGTTTATTCAACTATCGGTTCCCCAGGGCAACGTCGTCATTCTTTGGATGTTGCTGCCGGGATCTGATCATTTGCTCATACCTCTCGTGGATCTTAGGTAATGCTTCCTCCCGTAATCTTTCGAGCCTCTCAACTGACAGACGATCAAGTCCCTCTTTCTGCTTCGGGCTAACCTTGTACACTTTCGTCGTTATGATCTCGCCTGTTTCATATACTGTTTTTGCTTTCGCCAAATCCCTTTTGTCCTTGTCCATGTTCGCCACGTTATCCTGCCTCCCTTGTTATGAGTGACTTCTTCCCTCTTTCTACTTGCCTATACACAATTCTAAACCTTTTCCAACTATCCATACAGAACGGCCGTTAAGTTACTTCTGCTTTGTGTTAACCTGCCCGTTAGCTTAACAAAAACAGCAGCCAATTACTTGCCGGCTGCTTTGAGTTGTTTTGAACTATTGTATTCCGTTAGCTTAACAGAAAATGATTAATCATTTACATTATTTCATATAATTGTTTGGTATTATCTAAATATTCCCTAACAAATCGGACATATTCTTTTGATTTTCAGCAAGCCAAATCATTTCCTTTGCGAAGCGAGTGGGAGGTATACTATGTTCATCCATGTTAGCATTTATCCACCAGGTGCTTTCCATATACCACAACAACTTTAATGAGTTTGTTAAGTAACCCTTTACTACGGTGTGTTCTTCGCTGTACCCTTCCATAAATGCTGAGGCAAGGGAGACATCTAAATTATCATCTAACGCACATGATATAACAGCACGAGCAACATCTAGCTGCGGATAGTCATATTTTAGCCGATCAAAATCAAGGATTGCAGTTAGTCGACTATCATTAAATAAAAGATTATCGACCCAAAGGTCACGATGAGCCCACCCTGATTGAAGTAATTCGAGTATTTCTATATCTATATCTTCAGTTGCCCTTCGTTGAGTTTCTATATCAGAAAGCAACTCAGTTTTACCAGCTTCCTTTGTCTGTTCCCAAACTGAGTTCCAATGTGCTAAGCGTTCCTCACGCCTTGGAGGGATAAATTGTGGATTATTTTTAATACTAAGTGTCCCATCGTTTAATAATCGATGCATTTTTCCTGTTTCTCGACCTAAATCGTATATTTGATGTACATTAGCTTTACCTGGTGGAATTAGTTTGCCCTGGCAATATTCCATCACCGTGAAGAGTTCTCCGTTATCAGATTCAAGTAATATACTTTTATTGTGTGATAACAAATTGGGACACGCAAGACCTTTGTCAAATAATCTAACCTGTTGAGAGAATGCAAGCAATAGCTCCTCTGGATTATACAACTTATATCTTTTTTTGTTGTATTGTTTAAGTAGAAATTGACCTGAATCAGTTGTAACTTTCCATTTTAAGTTTAACCAACCTCGTCTTATTACAGTAGATTCAAGCACATTCAAATCGAAAAGGCGTTGAAATGTTTTTATTAAGTCATCTCGGATCATTTCTTCTGATAACATCGTCTCCATTTGACCAACTCCAAAATTTACGGTATGTACGTTTATATTCCTCATGATGTCCTATATAACCTGCTTTTGCGTTATCCTGCCCGTTAGCGTAATGAAGCTGCCGGTGCTGTTCGGCAGCTTCTTTCTGTTCGTATATTCAACTATCGTTCCCGTTAGCGTAATGTCCGCATCTGTCATTTATGGAAGAAATCTCCTCACTGACTGTAACGGCAACTTTTTAAGGCCACTCCTTGCGGAATGGCCCTTACTTTCATATATTGAACGATCTTTTCCGTAAAACAGTTGATTCTAGTCTCTCGATTCAAAGTAATTGATCGGCCGGATCTCAATCCCCCATCCAAACTGCTCGCCCGATGCCACTTGTACAGTTGGATGTAAGGAAGCAATCCGGATCGCTTCCTCCATGTCCCGTGCTTCTATGAGAAAAGCACTACCGATCATCTCCTTCGTTTCGATAAAAGGACCGTCCATAACCTTCACTTTCCCATTCGCCCGCCGCAAGCATTTCGTTTCGGATGCGAGACCAGCATCGATAATCACTTGGCCGCTCTTGTAGAAATTTTCTAGGTGGGGCGGACATTCATTCATTATAGCATCAATCTCATCCTTTGGACGGGCATCCATTTTATCTGACTCCAAGTAACCCAAGCACAGAAATTTCATTTCATTTCTCCTTTATCGTGTGAGTTTGAGGCATTCATTCTTGCCTCTATTTAATTGACGAACGGTATATAAAAAAATCGACATACCCTAGAAAATATTTCAAATAACATTTCAATTTACTTATTGAGTTAACCTGCCCGTTAGTTGAATAATGCCAGCCGGTCAAAGTGATCGGCTGGCTTCTTGGATCGAGATGATGACCCGAAGCGGTTCTTCTTTTCATCAAGCCGATTTTTGCGCACATGTCAGGGATGAATATTCAACATTCGGGTGGATTTTGGAGGGAATGCTAAAAAACATAGGATTTCATCTGGCAAGTGTAGAATACAGTGGGGACACCCTCGGCAAGAATCTGCTCAGCGGTTCGCCGGGCAATCCCCGGAATGCTGTCCAGTCGATCCAGGTCATGCTGGAGGGGGGCATGCCGTTTGGCTACCTCCAAATGTGTGAGCATGGTTATTGAATCATACGTTGGGTGGGAACTCATACAAGCCACTTTGAACAAGAAGATTAAAGTGATAGGAATCGTGTGCAATGATCACAACGACCATATTGGAGGTGTCTCTCATCATGAGCAGAAGTTTTCTGCTATTGTATGGGGTCGGCGGCAGTGACCCCGATCATTGGCAAACTTGGTTACATCAAGAGCTAGTAAAACGAGGTAAAACAGTCCGATTTCCTGACTTTCCAGACAAAGATCAACCTGACAGGGATGTTTGGCTCGATCATTTATCTTCTGTCTTTGAAGAAATTCCAAACGATGAAGAAGTCATCGTCGTGGCTCATAGTCTAGCGTGTATCATGTGGTTCCACTACGCGGCTTCAACTCCGAAACGAAAAATTCAGCGAGCCATTCTTATAGCCCCACCCTCGCCATTTTTGGAATATGAACCAGTGATGACTTTTTTCCCTGTACCGAAAAACATGCATGAGATCGGAATGGGTGCGGAAAAAACGTTGTTGGTTTTATCGTCAACAGATCCTTATTGCTCGGTGGAAGATGCTTCACAGTACTTTGATCTAGGGGTTCCTTGCGTTATGTTGCCTAAAATGGGACATATCAACGTTGAAGCGGGCTACGGTCCGTGGCCGTGGATTCTTGATGTATGCTTGAACGAGCAAGTTACATTATGATTCGATTACGGTAATCGGAACAAGTTCATGTCCTCGACCCGGTGACGTCCCGACGGGCATAGGGGGATGTGGTCACTCGCTTCTCAGAGTGACCAGGAGCGTCAATATGATGTTAGCCAAAGGAATTTCTGGAAGCAGCCATTGCATTTAAGGCGTTCTCAAAATAGCTATATACTTCTTCTGCAATTCCCAGAAACTCTTCAACAAGTACATTACTATCCAAGTAACAAGCATACAGATAATCAACTAAAGCGGAGTCAATCTCACAATAGTTTAATATGGCATTCTTCATCTTAATAATGTCATCTTGCCATACACCTGTATCTTCTAAAACCAAAGAGTATAATGCACGAATTAATCTCTTAGAGTAACCTTTAATTAATCTAATTTTCATTGTGTTATCACTAGCATTAGAAAGTAAACTATGTATACGATCTACTTCGTCCTTAGTCTCTGTATTTAAGTCTAAAATGAACTCTGGAGAAATAATTATCGGTGGTACTTTTTCACCAACGTCATCACCATATATGCAAACACAAATGATCTTAACCCAAAAACCCCACTCATTTGGTTTACTTAATACATCGTCAATCGAGCAAATTATTGTATCAATCTTAGTTACTACTGGATATTCTTCTAAAAGCCTGTCTTTAATATTTGACAATCTTTCGTAATCAATATCTTTGGGATTTACACATACAATAGTAAAGTCTGCATCTGACTTAAAAGGTTTAGCCGTTCCTTTTGGAATCGAGCCACACATATAAATGCTATGAATCTTACCTTTAAATTCGGAAAGTATATTATCTATATACTTATCAACCAAATCCTTATATTCACTTTGTATTACAATTCTATTTATAACTTTTTCTAATATTATATAGACTCCTCCTAAACTAAGAACTTCTTTCGGCTAACATCTTATCTACGAACTTCGTAAATAACTTCATATGTAGAGTATTCGCGAAATCAATAAACTCCCCTGCCTGTTAGCTTAATAAATTTAATTAATAGTTCAATGCTTATCTAATCGGTAATCGGCTTATATTCTTGTCCTTTTCGGTAATCGGTACAAGTTCTTGTCCTTGGCTCTGGACAAGAACTTGTACCGATAAAACAAAAAAGCTGCTAAAATAGTGACTTTCAATGAGACTATGATCTTGTCCCCCGACAACTATATGTTCTTGTCGTCTTACAGTTGTGCGAGTCTATACACCTTTAATACCTGCCCCTCTCCCGGGCAGGTATTAAAGGTGAATCGTATGAATGGCTTACCAACATCGATCAATAAATATTAGTCCAGAAGGCTGTAGATCTGAATGCTCTCCACCTTGGCATTCTTGATATGAAACGACATCACATCCACATAATTGGATGGCTCGTAACGGTATTCATCCTCCTCATTAGGGGCTCCATCACCAAGCAGTTTCCCCTCAGGATAGGCGTTTTTAAGTGTATCCAGGCTATCTCCTGCTTTAACGTTTCGCACTGTCGCGTACTTAGGATCTGTAATTTCGATATGAAAGATGGAGTCTTGTTTCCCCTCCGGTATACTGATTGTTTTAATCTCCAGACCAGGATACGTATAAACCTTTTCTGTAAAACCGATTAACGTATCCATGTTTGTTCCATCGCCGGCACTGTACGTATGAGATTTCAGGTTATCCGGTTTGCCCAGCATCTGTTCCATCTGATCTTCATTCGCTGTATCCGAAATCGCAATGGTGTGCTCATTATAGACAAAAGCAAGCTCCTTCAGCACCACATTGCCTTCCTTCTCCATCGAACCTTCCTTAATTGCTTCAGCACTCTGTCCTTCCGAATTTTCTGAAGCAGGCGCAGTAGAATTTGATGCTCCTTCGCCTTCGGCCTGTTCGTTCGACGTGTTTTTTTCAGCCGAGTTCTGCGCCGCTTCTGGCGACTTGGCACCATTGGACTGACAGCCCGTCAGTGCCATCGTTATTAAAATACTCAGCAGGATACCAGCTGCAGCTTTATTTATCAATTTCATCATGATCCCTCCATAAATGTGTGATTTCTTCTTATGAAGTGATTATAAAAAAGGCATTTGTTAGTCTCATAACAGAATTGTACCAATCTTGTAACGTAACTATTTACGCGCGTCTTTACGCACGGGGTAACACAATCGTAACGGTCGTTCCTTCCCCGATTTGACTTTCCATGTCGATATATCCATTAAACCGCTCTACAATCTCTTTGCAAATCGAAAGTCCAAGACCTGAACCGTTCGCTGTGCTTGCATTTTTCGCCCGGTAAAAGCGTTCCTGCACTCTCTCCAGCTCATCGCCCGCAATACCGATACCTTGATCACGTATCCTTATAACTACCTCGCTTGGCGTATGGTCCAACTTTAATTCGATTAGCGATGGACTGCCTGAATATTTAATGGCATTGTCCACAAGGTTGGCGATCGCATGGGACATCAGCATTGGATTCACGTTGGCGTGGACTCTCGTCAGAAGCTTATCCTCCGGTTCCGCTTCCGCCTCCCTGAACATAATCTCGATTCCTTTATCTTTGGCCTTGGCACCCATACTCAATGCGACTTGCTGAATCAGTTCGTTCATTTCCGTCTTCCGGGCTTCCAGTTCGTTAGAACCAGCCTTGTCGAATCGGGATAGCAACAACAGTTCATTAATCAAGCGCGTCAGCCGATCCGATTCCTGAAGCAGATGAGCATAAATTTTTTGCAGCTCCTCGTTCTCGTTCTCCCCTTCATACAAGTATTGAGAGAAACCACGAATGGCTGCCAATGGTGTTTTTAACTCGTGAGATACGTTGGAGACAAATTGTTTCTGGTACTGAATGTAATCATGAAGCTGCTGTCCCATGGAATCCAGCCCATCTGCCAGCATGCCCAGCTCATCCTTCCGGTTTAGATGAACTCTCCGAAACTGCTGTCTAGAGAAACTTTGTGTGGCGCCAAGCAACAGCTTAATCGGCTTGGTTGTGTTGCGGGCAATCCACAGACTGGATAACGTAATCAGTACAATAAATCCGCCTGCACCCGCAAACAGGATATAACGGATTTGATCCATAATCGCATAAAAGTAGGAAATGTCCTCCACGAACTCATACACATAAGCGTTTTGGTAGTATTGATCCTGAATGGGAGTGGCAAAATAAAGCAGATGATTTTCCGTTACGGTGTAGGCGTAACTGCCGCTCAGGGCTTTCTCAATATTCTTTTCAAAAACAAGAGGTTTGCCATCATTAATGATGATGCCATCCACAGCCAAGCCCAGCAACTGCTTGGAGCTATCATAGATACGTACTTCCCTGCCTGAAGCTTTCAGCTTCTCCAGAGCAAGTCTGACGATTTCTTTTGTCTGCGGCTCTCCTGTCGATGATCTATGCTGTGCCAACACCTCACGAAAGGACAACTCGGACAGATCCGCCTTCTCCATCATCTGTTTTTCAATGGTAATGAAGCTGTAGTAATCGATGGCTTTATTCACCGCAAAAATGATGATGCCAAAGGACAGCACGGAGAAAAATAAATAATTCAGCAGTAACCGGGTTGCATACTTCAGGCCTCGCCACCTCCAAGTTGATAGCCAAATCCATAGATCGTCCTGACATACTTCGGTTCGTCAGCGTTATCCTCCAGCTTCTTCCGTAATCGCATGATGGTCATATCCACACTGCGACTGTCTCCCATAAAGTCATATCCCCATCCGATCTGCAGCAGCTCATCCCGGGTAAAGATTTTGTCTGGCCTTTTGAGTAACGTTTCCAGAATTTTAAACTCTTTGGCCGTTAAAGACACGGGTACACCGTTTTTCAGCACCCTTCGGCTTTCCAGATCAAATGTCAGCTCTTCATGAATGATGCGTGTAGATTTCACTTCTGTTCCTTCACTGGATTCCTCCTTGCTCTCGTTTCTTCTCAGAATCACCTTGATCCGAGCGAGCAATTCACGATTATCAAAGGGTTTGGTCATGTAATCTTCCGCCCCTAGCTCTAGTCCCAGCACCTTGTCGATTACCTCATTTTTGGCAGAGAGCATGATCACAGGAACGGCACGTTTCCCGGTGATTTCCTTGCACAGGTCATATCCGGAGCAGTCAGGCAGCATCAAGTCAAGCACCACCAGGTCCGGCCCAAAAGCATCGAGCAGCTGCAGGGCTACTTTACCGTTTTTAGCCGTTTGAACGACGTAGTTTTCTCTTCTCAGTACGAGCTCAATTAAATCTCTGATTGCGACTTCATCGTCAATGACAAGTATTTTCTTCAATGTACACCCCTTCTAGCCTTGTTCCCCAGCTTGAATCATAATTTACCCTCATCTTAGCACAGACACTTTAGATTCCTCCACCAACTGGGTGATGAGGTATATTCCAATGAGCCCAACATAACTAGTAATAAACCCGAAGAAAGGAGAACAATCCATGGATCTCCACGCATTTCCTTGTCAATGGACATACACGTCTCCTCACGGCCTTTCGAAACGTTTTCGGAGTTGTTTCATTGCCAGATGATGCCTGGAATTACTATGCCAACGGTGACCTGCAGCATGTCTGCGATTTCAGAGCATAGTCGTGAAAATAACGCAGGATGACGACCATACGAAGTTTGTACGACTTATTAATAAAACGATCGCAAAGTCTTTTCTCGACATGGCACGTTTTTGATCCAACTATTCTTGGGGAAGAGATCGTAAGGTACCTTAAACGAAAAACGCACCTCTCTCGAAATGCAAACAAATCTACAATATATTCAATCTGTTGGAAAGTAACCATATCAGTCATATTCGCTTATCGAAAGGGCGATACAGGATCAGCACTAAGTACGATCTCGGTATATGTTTTCATCCCTTGAGCCAAAAGACACATCCATCATCCTCTTCAATGAGATGGAAACTTCTCTAAAAGACATACACGCGATTACAAAAGAATTTGGTATAACAGGTTGGGGGCATTCCTAAGAAGGTTTGCGAATTAAATGGCACTAGTCTTGCTTTGGAAGGGGCTCTTTAAGGACAATAAAGTCCAGAAATAAATTAGAGTCGATTTAGGTAAGATGGACAATTCAGGTTATAAGGTAACCCGTGTTTCGGAAATTCTCACATAATAATGGCCGCAAAATTCATCAAGCCGACTTTTACGCACATGTCAGGGATGAATATTCAACATTCGGGTGGATTTTGGAGGGAATGCTAAAAAACACAGGATTTCCTCTGGCAAGTGTAGAATACAGTGGGGACACCCTCGGCAAGAATCTGCTCAGCGGTTCGGCGGTGAACAAGAAGATTAAAGTGATAGGAATCGTGTACAATGATCACAACGACCATTTTGGAGGTGTCTCTCATCATGAGCAGAAGTTTTCTGCTATTGTATGGGGTCGGCGGCAGTGACCCCGATCATTGGCAAACTTGGTTACATCAAGAGCTAGTAAAACGAGGTAAAACAGTTCGATTTCCTGACTTTCCAGACAAAGATCAACCTGACAGGGATGTTTGGCTCGATCATTTATCTTCTGTCTTTGAAGAAATTCCAAACGATGAAGAAGTCATCGTCGTGGCTCATAGTCTAGCGTGCATCATGTGGTTCCACTACGCGGCTTCAACTCCGAAACGAAAAATTCAGCGTGCCATTCTTATAGCCCCACCCTCGCCATTTTTGGAATATGAACCAGTGATGACTTTTTTTCCTGTACCGAAAAACATGCATGAGATCGGAATGGTTGCGGAAAAAACGTTGTTGGTTTTATCGTCAACAGATCCTTATTGCTCGGTGGAAGATGCTTCACAGTACTTTGATCTAGGGGTTCCTTGCGTTATGTTGCCTAAAATGGGACATATCAACGTTGAAGCGGGCTACGGTCCGTGGCCGTGGATTCTTGATGTATGCTTGAACGAGCAAGTTACATTATGATTCGATTACGGTAATCGGACAAGTTCTTGTCCCTCGACATTACCCAAAAGCTTTGAACCCCTGTATACCAGGCACCATAATGATTGCACGAGGCAATGTTCCGTTTGTTGATGATATTGTCCTGGATGCATGTATGTTCTTGTCGTCTTACTCCGGGCTTCTTCTTAATTAACTTTTTATTTTGGTTACTTTATGTATAAAACGACTTTATTGTCAGTACGCAACAACGTGATATCCTTCTACTATTTCTCGATTTTCTTATCACGAAGGACATAATACGCATATTCGGCTGTTCGTTTAACATATGAATGATGGTTATTCTGTTTATGCGTCCATCCGGGTATTCTCTGATCACTTTTCCGTCGTTGCCGTAGGATATAAACGTCCCCGCCTCTTTAGCACTCTTTCTGGCTGCCTCGGCACCTGCCCTTTCAAGGTCTTTAAACGAAAAATCCTTCATTTCCTCTCGCCTCAGCCTAAATTTATCTTGTTATGTATTACTCAAGTTTTCTGCTAGAAATGTTATAAGCTGAAACAATGTAACTATACCACAATAGGGGTTAAACCCTTATTTATAAGTATATTTTGAAGATCATCTCGATCTGTTCAAGGGCAATAAACTTTTAAATAAAAAGGACTCTCCATCAGGAGAGTTCTCGTAATATTTATTTTCGGATGATATGTCTTCCGGTGGTTTTCCACAAATGTTCATCTATAACCCTTTCAAGCGAACCATTTCGGCAAAAGCCGCAAACGCTTTGCTGCAGAAACGGTCGTTTCGGCGAACGAGACTCGTGCTCGTAAAGCGAAGGTGCTCCGGTATCTGGTAAGCCCCTAACGAACGGTACTCCCCTTTAAGGACGGATGCCGGAAGCAGTGTGCAGGCAAGCCCCGACTTGACACAGCTCATCAGCGTTTCCAGCGAACCAATTTCAATGAAGTTCTTTCGCATAATTCCCGCACTGTCAAGCCACTCCTCCAGCACCCTTCGGAAAGGGCAACCTATTGGAGAAACCGCCCATCTCGCGCTCGATAAATCTGGCGCGCCAGCCATCCCGCCGGTCAAAAGCATAATTTCATCTTTTACCGTATATTCGAAAACCAACTGCGATGGCGGTATATCGCCCGTCACGAATGCTCCGTCAATCCTGCGGTCCATCACCATTGACAGCAGCTCAGATGAGATTCCGGTTACCAATGACAACGACACCTCAGGATAGCAGGATTGAAAATCCGACAACGCATTCATAAAATTGCCGCAGGTCACGGTTTCCACCACCCCTATAACAAGAGGTCCGCTGGGATGCGACTTCTCCTGCACCGCTCTAATTGCTTCGTCGGCAAGGCTCAAGATCGCGAGCGCATAATCGCGAAACTGGGCACCTTTTTCCGTCAGTCGGACCCCTTTGGGATATCTATGGAATAAATCAGCTCCGATTTCCGACTCCAGCTTCCGAATCCGGGCCGTCACGTTAGACTGGACATAGTCCAGTTTTTTCGCCGCGCGGGAAATCCCGCCTTCCTCTGCCACGCTTATGAACACTTTAAGGTCCGTCATTTCCATATCTATATTCCTCCGAAAGTCCATCAAAAATAAAGATGGATATATCATTATCAATCATTATACGGTATGGATTAATTAGATTACAATTTGCTTATGGAAAATGGCTTTACACCCTGAGGTGGAAAGGAGTAAAAAGATGACTTCAACGACAGAGAATCAAAAGTTGCTTGTTCTTATAGGAAGTCCCCGGCGGAACGGCAACTCTTCCGAGCTGGCTGATGCGGTCCGTTGGGGTGCGGAGAAAGCCGGAGCTACGGTGGCACTGAGGTTTATAGACGATTACATTTCGAGTTTTCTACGCGACTGCAGGATGTGCCGGAAGCCTGACGGAGAATGTTCAATCGCTGACGACTTTCGTTCATTGTTTATCGACGACTATTTGTCCGCTGACGGAGTCGTGTTCTGCTCCCCGGTTTATTGGTACGGTTTGTCCGCCCAAACGAAATCATTCTTTGACCGCACGTTTTGTTACAATGCGGCTTCCCATCCCGATTCGGCGCAGGTCATCCGGCGCATGTCCGGCAAACGCATCGGACTTGTGTTATCTTCCGAGGAGACGTACCCGGGAGCTACGCTCGGAATCATTCATCAGCTTCAGGAATTTTCCCGATACACTCACTCCGAGTTCGTCGGCGTCGTCCGCGGGGTCGGCAATAGCCGAGGAGAAGTGATCCACGATCCGGGTTTACCTATGCAGGCTGCTGAGCAGCTTGGGCGCGACTTATTCGTGCGTAAATATACCGACTACCGTCTCGATATGGAAAGAAGTGGGAGGGTATGGCCGGTCACGGATTGAACGACACGGCTACTGATGCGCATAGTAGGACTATGTACTTGACCGTTATTGCCTCTGGATTTTCCTTCAGAGGCTTTAACCTGAAATCACGATATATTTCAGCATCTATTGAATCCAAAATACAAATCTCCATTTTTTCACCTCGACATACTCACATTTTTAAATCATATCCAATATATATAAAATAAAAAGCAGCAGCTAAGCGGCACTAAGAATGTATGTTCTTGTCGTCTTACAGGATGGTCACCGTTATCTGATGCGTTCCCGTCTGTTCTTAAAATAAATGCCTTCCTTCCGAATTTCGAATATTCTTGAATACTACCTGAAACTGTTCTGCCGTATTCCCTTTTTTCATGTGGATTACGTTAGTAGGTAAATCGTAAGGTTCATCCAGTTGGATATCTAACGTACCTGGGTGCTGATCGGCAGCTTCTTCCTGTTCGTTTATTCAACTGTCGTTTCCCGTTACTTCAACAAATACTGTATTAAGAATTGTGATTAATAGTTCCTCTGAGTACATATGGTGCTGATGATTTACCAATTATATGTCCCTTTAACTCACTTGGTATATATATGTATTCCTCTGCTCTTTGTGGTTCCATCCAAGTAACTTCCTCAATTTCTTCTGGAAATGAGATATTTATTTCTCCACCAATTACATTCCCTCTAAAGGTAAAGAAAATTGTATGATGTTCCCTATCTACAAAAAACGCTTCGCTTACACTGAAAATACCATTTATTTCAACCTCTAAGCCCGTTTCTTCTTTCACCTCACGAATAGCAGCTTCTTCAAGTGTTTCTCCCCGTTCTACTGTTCCACCAGGAAGTGTATAATAGGAAGATTTCATACCCTTGTTTTTGACCATCAATACATTTTTTCCTTGTTCATCAAAGAGAAGCACGTAGGCAACATCTACTCTATTCATTTAATAAATCCCCTTCTCGAAGAAATGTGAATTATCAACAATTCGTTACTTTATATGAACTATCCTGCCCTTTAGCCTAATGCTGAGGCCATTTTAGCTTTGTAACTCCATTTATGCGGGTATCAGCTTATCGCACTCGGTTTATAAAATGCTAAAAACTACATCTGTAATGAGGAATCATCTATAGAGTGAAAGGAAAAGGCACCTAATTAAGTGCCTTTCACGATCCCTCTATTTTAGCTTCCCACGTCGACGTATGGAACGCCCACACGACGCGCGCGCCGTTCGCGAACTGCCGCACACATTCAGTAAATCGTTGTGGAACTTTTACGTTATCCTTTCTTCATTTAATCGAATAGCAAAGACGTATCCTGAGATTCATAAATTTGAGCCGTGCACGTATCTAGTAATGATTGAAGCTTCCGATATAAGGCGCCGCCGAGACTTAGCCGCTTGACGCCAAGTTCTTGGAGCTTTTTACAACTTGTAAGCCCTGGCACAGACATAAGGTTTAGAGGCGCGGCAATTTGCTCTGCAGCCGCTTTAATTTCGTTATCGTCCTTCAATCCAGGAACAAAAATTCCACTTGCGCCGCTTTCCACATAGGCTTGCGCCCGGACTGTCGTTTCGTTGAACGGATCAATACTCAGCAAATAGGTATCTGTTCTTGCATTAATATAAAAATCTTTATAGCCACTATTCTCTAGTGCCCCTCTGATTTTCGATAAAAGCCTGCATTGTTCGTTCAATGGTTTGAGTACTGCTTGATTCTTGCGAGAATCCTCTATATTGATCCCCACAACGCCTATATCAGCAAGTTTCATTACATTCTCGACGATCGTTTTCTCGTCTTTTCCATAACCCGACTCTATGTCGGCAGAAACAGGGATGTTCACATGATCCAATATCGTTTTTATGCGATTTAGTATTGTGTCAAATTCAATTCTTTCACCATCCGGATGCCCCAAGCTTTTCGCTATTCCCCAGCTGGTTGTACCGATAGCTTTGAATCCGGCTTTCTCCAGAGACAACGCAGAAAACAAATCCCAAGCAACTCCTAACAATAAAAGCTCGTTTGATTGATGTAGTACTTTAAACTCCTGAATTTTGTTCATACCTTTATTCCCTCCTGCATCTTTGTAGTAAAGCTAATCCTCCAACTGCTTTCGTCCGGTATCAGGCAATTCGGCCCTGACGAACCCATCTAACAATGAATTTCCTGACACCTGATTCTTTTATTATTGCTTGAGCTTGTAGTCATTCCAATTTCCTCTTCTTATTTTGGGAATTTCGGGCATTGTAGTCCTCCTATTGGGTGTTCATATCGTTAAACTGCGGTTGAGAACCAGGACGTCTACTATTAAGGAACAGCGCAGAATTTCAGAAATCCCTCTCGTCGTCGATTAATTGTAATTTTAATTCGCTAACTTCTCTTAATCTTTTTATGGTAAGTGTGTATTCCTTATCTAGGCATCCTTTTTTAAATCATTTTTGGTTATATTCCGACCTGAAAGCTTCTCACTCCCTGAAGTTTTTGGGGATACTGACTTTCCATTTTTACTCCATTATCCTTAACGACTGCACGTGACCTAATCGTACCTCGATCCTAAACTTGCTTGATGGTATTTCGCCTCGATCTCGGCTTCATCGCCGACACCATCCTACCTTCAAATTAGGGGTTAAAAGCTAAAGAGATCTAGGCAGTTCTTCGAAAGCAGAAGAAATCAGCTCCTTTTTAAAATGCCTAAATATGCACTCCACGGTCCAACGTCAGCCCGGTATCTCTCCGCTATCACCCGAACAATTTGCGCCATATGCGTAAAATCATGAACAACCCATGTAGAGAGGAGCTCCCTTAACTTCACGACGCCGAATTCCGGATGCAGTCCGGTCTTTTCCAGATCGAGGGGATTGACGACCGCCCTCAGTTTGGATATGTTCGCCATTCTGATGGCATGGAACTCTGATAATGCCTCTTCAACGGTTCTCTCGGACGTGTCCTTCAAGTGGGAATAACGATCGAATACGGGAAACGGATTGTTTTCCCCTTCCGCAAGAATGGATTCTATCCGCGGGATCCAGTTATGCTTCTCCGCTTCAACGAGGTGCTCAACGACTTCAACCGGGTTCCAGGTTCCTTCCCCTTCATTGCTATGCAGCCATCCCTCGGATAGACCGGATAAGAAGCACTCCAAAGTTTCCGGCGTGCGCTCCAAAATCTCAATGGCTTCATTCATATGGAAGTTCATATCAACACTCCTTTTCGCTATTTTTAAACTCATCTTCAAACTAGCTCTAGACCTCCTGGACGGTGCAAAAATTTCTGACCACAGCGGTTTGATTACCGATACCGTTTTGCATGACCAATGAACTGTGAAGCCTTCTCTATCCACCCCGACAGCGCCGCATTGGAATCGCCAAGCATGGATGATATACGTCCAACCACCCCGGCCGGCGTCTTCGTGGCGATCGGCCATATGCCGAACACCAAGACCCTCGACGGCCAGATTACGACGGACGAAATCGGCTACATCCAGGTGAATCCAAGAACGACCGAAACGAACATTCCGGGCGTATTCGCCTGCGGCGACGTACAGGACGTGCGCTTCCGTCAAGCGATTTCCGCTGCCGGTAATAGATGCATGGCCGCCATGGACTGCGAGAAGTTCCTGGAAGGCAGCATGGTGCATGACTGGAGCGGAACACTGTAAAGCGGATCAATACGAACATAGAGAAGGAGCCGGGGACACCTCCTTTTTATATAAGAATGGAGAGTGGGCCGTTACCTGATCTTGCTGTGGAAAGTGGCGCTGGCGCTTTATGCGTGCTAGTCTCTGTGTTGCTAGTTTCTGTGGATGGTATGCAGGAAGGGCGCTGTGCGTTTATTCGATTAAGATGGAAAACGCGCTGTATGCGAGAAGCAGGCCCATCGCGATGTTAAACGGGGTTTGGTACGCCGACAGCAATCGCTGAAATATAAAGCCGAACATGCTCCAACAGAAGGTGCTTATCACGCTTAAGAGTGCCAGAAACAAAGAGAAGCTGATCAAGGCCAGATGGGAAGAATAGTATGGGAGAATAAAGGTCGATACGGACGTTATGGCGTACAATATTCCTTTGGGATTGATAAACTGCAGAAGCACCGCCGTCAGAAAGCGGTTGTTTTTGTCCTCTCTGCTGCTCGCGGCTTTCTTGCGGTGGAACACGATTTTAACGGCGAGATACAGCATATAGGCCGCTCCCAGAATCGTCATCCACCACCGGATGCCGGGAATGAGATGTTTAAGCAACAGATTGCAGTAACTGCACAGCAGCGCAACGACAAAAAAACCGGCGCCAACACCCAGACAAAATGGGATCGTGCGTCGAAAACCGTACTGGTGGGCAAACAGCATCGCCATAAAGTTGTTGGGGCCCGGGGTAAAGGTGCTCACTAAAATATAGACTAGAAACGAAGATACAGGCATCTCGGGTCTCCTCCGATAGTATGTTATAATGTCAGCCAACCAAAAAATCCGTTTGTCCATCGTAATCTCACCTTATCCAATTTCGACTTTTATCAATGTAATTAAATTAGTTACAATGAAAACTATAACCAGGTTCATTCGCGGCTGGAACCAGAGATCTTCTCAACGTCAACATAACCATATCAGTTGCATTGAACACCGAGATGCGCCCCCTCCGTCGGCCTATAAAACAAATACAGCGGCTTAGGGATCCCACTGTCACTCACTCTCAATGCTACTGAATCAGTTGCATTGATCGCCGCAGAAAATACCGCCTTTCGGCTTATTCAAACGGCCGACCGGCTTCCTCGGACGCCTCCTGCGACCGATTCCCTTTTCCGATGACTCCCTCGTTCGGACCCATCGGTCGGTCGGCATCTCCGAGCCAGAAGCTGTTCTCGGTCGGCGCTTCTCCGCCCCCCATTGATGAGCGGCTCTCCGCGGATGCCGAAGCGCGATCGTATAACGGCTGTCGATGGTCATGCGAGGCCCCCCCCCTTCCAATAATACCATTATAGTTACATTGAATCTCCCCCGTCAACGGCCCCCCGGCATGTTCTCCAACTATATCAAGCATGCATGCAAAATGTTTACGTGCATATTGAGAAACTCATCCAACACCGAATAATCAGTAATGCAGTGGCATGACGTTCGTATCGAATCCAACCAGTACACCAAATTGTTGCATTTACTTTAAAATATTGAAACCGACCCATTGCTTCTTTGGTGTAGTCGTAGTTTCTCCATAGCGCGGGCTTGTTCTTTCAAGCTCAAACGGACCGAAAGTACCAATTCTGATAGCGTCGATTGGTTGGTTTACGGCGGAAGTACACGATCACTTTCTTCATGGCTAGATCCGGGGCTTTCTGTTGGGAAAGCTGCACTCTCCAATATGACTCCATGCTTATTACCGATACCGCATACAAACTTTGTACCTCCAGCTTCAATCGCTCTGATAAGCATAAAATCCCCCTACAATATTGTCCTGTTCTGCGCATTTTTTGCGCTCCCTTCGCATCATTTTACTTGTACATCAAAAGGATATCAGAACAATAAAGAAAACGTTATACGTATAATGTTGCAATCTAAATGCTTTTTGATATCCTAAAGAAGTAGAATACATGGGAAGGTTGATATTAATGGTTAATATTACGATTGCCGATGTGGCGGCCAAGGCCGGCGTTTCGCTTGCAACGGTATCACGAGTGCTAAACAACCGTGATGGAAGTATAAAGATCAGTGAAAAGACAAAGCAAAAAGTGCTGCAATCGGCCCAAGAACTCGGTTATCAGACCAACCCCTTCGCCGCTGCTCTCCGATCAAAGCGCTCAGGAGTCATCGGTGCGATCATTCGCGACATTCATGACCCCTTCCTATCGCTTCTCGTACGTGAAGTGCAAAAAGCCGCTCACGATAAAGGAATGGAAATGCTTATGGGACACGCCGATTACGATGCGCATACTGCAGGGCGTCAGCTGAATTTCATGATAAACCATTGGTTCGATGGTCTCGTACTAATTGGAAATCTGTCCACTCATTCCCTTCTGGAACGCAGCAAACAAAGCGGTACCCCAATTGTATCGATTACCGGGGACCGTTCACTGCCCATTCCGCAGGTAAGAACAGATGATGCAAAAGGGGTTCTTCTAGCTCTCGATCATTTAATCGAGCTGGGTCACCACAGTATAGGTTTTCTTGGGAATCTAGAGCACGGTGGAGTAAGGACACGATTGAGAGCATTTAAAGATTACTTGCAGCACCGTGGTTTTGAGCCAGACGAAAGCCATATTCTAGACGCGCGCGACCGGTATACCGCTTTCGAACGTTCCAAAGCGCTCTTTGAATGTCGCAAAGCTCCCTCGGCCCTGTTCTGCACGTCGGATCAGTACGCCCTGAGCGCAATCCGTGCGGCTTGGTATCTAAACAAGCGAATACCAGACGACCTGTCCATTATTGGATTTGACGATATTGAAGAAGCGTCGGATTCCTTTCCGCCTCTCACAACCGTGAAGCAGCCGGCGCGAGAACTTGCCATAACGGCAATCGACCTGCTCACCGGCTTTATCGATGGAGCGATTGATACGATTGCGCAAAGCGAATCCGTTGTTGAGCCGCAACTAATCATCCGGCAAACAACTGCTACCCGAGTCTAGCTTAGAAGTATGGTCCGTCCGCTTATGGATGACTCATAAGATGCTTCCATGATGCGCAACATTTCGATCGCATTTTGTAACACTTCACCAAATCGCTCTATCGGAACTGAGCACCTTAAAAACAATTTGGTTGCCTCACATAATTTTCCGATAGACGGTGGAACCACGAGAATCGAGGCCGGGGGTTGTCATTAGCTCCAAACGGAGTGGCTTTTATGATGTCCGCCAACTCACCGGCTCCCTTATTTGAATTGCCATAACACAGTATGGTAGTCATCCGGTCATTCCTTTCCGGAACCCAGTGTACGGTTATAAGAGGTCCGAATTGGCACGCTGACTTCCCCAATATGAATATGGCTCTTACTTGACCCGCCATTCTTGCTCACCAGCTTGACGGATTTGAAGTCATCGACGACAACCGCCGCTCCCTCGCCCTTCAATAATCGATCCAGACCAACACCTGCAACATACATTCCTGCCGCCACCGCTGAACGAACACCGCTACTGGCATCTTCGAACACAATGCAACTGCCGGGGTCGACGTTCAACCGTTCGGCAGCCAGAAGATAGCAGTCTGGAGCAGGTTTTCCTTGAGCGATGTGCTCGGCTGTAACGATTACATCAAAGTAAGTCTGCCATTTCATCTGGTAAATGACCTCGTTCACCTTTGACGCAGAAGCACTCGTTACGAGCGCGGTCTTTACACCCGCCTCGCGTAATGACGCCAAAAATGTTGATACGCCGATGATTTCCTGATAGGTCATCGTTGCTTCATACGATTCAAGTTTGGAAAGAACCACAGCACGTTCGATAGAAGTCAGCTTAGGGAATAGACGATCCAGTGTATAGGAAGCTTGACACCCATAGATAAATTGATTAAAATCCGAAGGTCTCAAGCGGATACCACATCCAGTGGCGACCTGATTCCAGAATTCCTTGACTGAAGATTCTGTGTCGATAAGAACTCCATCCATATCAAATGCAATTGCTTTAAACATGCGGATACCTCCGAGATTTTACAAGTGAGGGATGATGAAGATGCAGCGATTCTAACGCTTCCGCAACCGCATCAGGGCGCTGCCGCGGCAGAAAATGTCCTGCTCCGCGGACCACTCTTCTTTCCGTGCCTTCGAGAAATTTGGACATCAGTTCTTCCGATCGGAAGAGAGGGTGGACCGTATCTTCATCTCCGTGCAGCACCATTGCAGGAACTTCAATTTGCGGTAATGTCGATAGATACTTTTCAGTCTCGACGAATGCAGGATCACCGTTATCATTTCGATGAACATGCCTGTACTCCTGAATCACCACTTGTACAAAATCCGGATTCTCGAATGATTGGGCCGTTCGCTCGAAGGTAAGATCGTCAAAATGCCAGCTAGGCGACCAGCGTTCCCACAACTTTCGACAGATCTCTCTTCGATAAGCTTCCAGTCCCGCTTTTCCTCGCTCCGTATTAAAGTACCATTGATACCAGCATTCTGCTTCCAGGGCCGGAGGAGCTGGCTCAGGAGGAGAGAACACATCGTGGACATCATAACCGCCGATTGCTACCAGAGCTCGAATTCGTTTCGGGTTCAGGATCGCGGCGACGCAACAGGCTCGACATCCCCAATCATACCCGGCTATAGACGCCCGTTCGAGCCGCAAAGCATCCATGAATTGCAATAAATCCAGCCCTAATGCAGCCTGCTGCCCAACCCTTGGCGTATCCGGATCGATAAATCGAGTCGGACCATAACCCCTCAAGTACGGCATCAATACCCGGTAGCCTGCCGAAGACAATATTGACGCCGTCCCATCCCAAACACGAACGTCATCGGGGAAACCATGCATCAGGATAACAGGGAAGCCTTCTGGCGCTCCCTCCTCTTCGTAAGCAATTTCCAATTGCGGCGTTCGAACCGTTTTCACTTTCACTTCACTCATTTGGGATCACCTCAAAGTATTGATCTGTCAAGTCGTTGCAAACATTAGACCGCTTTCCTTTTTGTCGCAAAGTCAACCCATATGCGAAATTCGCGTCAAAAGTGTCATGTCAGGCTTTACCGGTGAGACCTCCAACAGATCGTAGCCTGCCCGTGAAGCGCGCTGGTTCGCAAGCAGTCCGTCCGGACTCGTTTGACCATTCCGCCAATCCAGGAGAGTGCAAGAATTCCATATTGAATCGCCATTCACTTCAACCCCCATGCTTAACTCGGTAATTCTTATTGTAGTTTTGGCTTGCACCAATAAACCCACACACTTTCAGCAATCGAATAAGTAAGATCCTCCTCCTTGTAATCGATATACGTTAAACGTTTTCATTACCATCATATTGGAACCTGAAATAATTTGTCAATAGCCATTTTCAGCGAATCCCTTCAAAGGAAGCCTTAGTCCATTGTGCTACTGTACAAGCATCATGCGCTCCCGAAGCTTCCCGATTTTTCGCTCAGCATGTAAATAAAGGCACCCTGTAGAGGTGCCTTTATCGTATGTTTTATTAATAGAGACCGACAATTTTGTCGGCGATTGCGCTGATCCACGAGATGTACAACGTCTTCAGCTTCGATTTCGCCGGCGAGCTGTCGACGAAGCCGGAAGAAGCGCTTGGCACGATAGAACCAGTAGGCAATACGATTGATACGTTGTCAAGAATGTAAAGATAGGCGTGACATTCCTTCCCATCTTGAACATTCTCAATATAGCGAAATAAAGGAGCTCATTGAGAGCTCCTCAGATTGTCGAGAAACCCACGTCTTTAAGACGTTGGGTTTCTCTTTTTTTCATTTGCAGTTGCTAAAAAGCCTAAAAAAGAAGGGTTACCCCCTCTTTTCCAGGCGATCCAGGTGGATCGCCATCTTCTTCATATTCTTCACGGCGGCCGTCATCAAACCTTGTTCCGTGACGTTGGAGAGTCCGCGCAAACGGCAATAGCGAAACCCAGGTGGTTCCTGGAATGAGTGCATTGCGCATGCATCGGGCAAGTCTTGCAAAGTTCAGGGTCTGACGCATACTGCCTGTAATCCTTCCGGTCGGTTGTCCGGTATGTCAGTTGGTGTTTTTCCGGGCAGATATAGGTGTTACTTTCAGCATCGTAAGTTAACTTCCATTTGGCAATTCTTAATGCGGGCGATCGCCTACGCAGGACACCTACTTATTTATCTTACTCCTCTTCTGGCTATGGATTTCACTTTTAAAAAACATCCCATTAAAATATGACAATTCGACTCTCACCATTTGTTCTATTGAACCCTTATAGCTGATTGGTACTGACATTTCATCAACTCTATCCGACTTACTCTAAAAGTAACAATTAACCTTTTCATTGGACAGAACTTGTCTTTATTTTTATCTTTTCAGTTGTTAATCTTTTCTGCATAATCCAATGAAACATGTAATGGTACCTAACAAAATGACTATGAAGCTTAAGCTTGGAAATCTAAATTTAAAATCTACAATTAAATTAAAAACTAAGCCAAGTACTATAAGTTCCCCACCAATGATCATGATCTTTTTTCCAGTTAAATTATGGCGAAAAAATAAAACTGCAATAATAAATTAAAAGGAATTCGTTTCCCGCCCTACTTCGGTCATTTGATCCCTCCAAGATTCACATGAGATTACTCATCTACAAATCTTCCCTCTCACTAAATCTAATCTCTAGGATAGTTAATTTCCATGATATCCATAAAAGGGACCTTGGTAATAACTCCATCCTTTTTGATGTGTACTTTTCCAGTCCGAGAGTCCATTTGATCTATCTGACCCCTTACTGGCTCATCCCAACCCCACACAGTAAGTAGAATTTCTGACCCTTCTTGATAAGCCTCTGTAAGCTGATTGCCTATCTCCTCTAATACAAATTCATCCCTTGTCGGTCTCTTGGGAGCTTTTGATTTGACCATCGGTCTCTCCTCCTCGTTGTAAAATGCGCAGTCCGCATAGGAGCGCTCCAATACATTAATAATTTTACATTACAAAGTTACTTAAGAACAGCGTTACGCAAATCTACAATATTACTGATATAACAAAGCCCATTAATAAAAAAGGATTTGCGCCATTTACCCGCCAATGAATCCCACAAAAAGCGATTATTTGGGTAAGCGATAACTAAAATAATGTCGATATAAGAACCATTCAGTGAAAAAAGGAGATCACTGTCGTTTAAGGCAGAAGGAATACGATCGCTAAGGAAAATGGCTTAATTTCTGGTTTCGAGGATAACACCTTCCGGCCGAACGGTAAGATTACACGGGAGGAAGCCATGGTCATGATAGCTCAAGCGATGAAACTCGCGGGCAAGTCCCCGAGTCTCACAAGTAATCAAGTCGAGAGTACGCTCAAAGGTTTTCAGGACGGAACGGACGTCAGCACCTGGGCCAAGGAAGCGGCCGCCGCTTGCATTCAGTCGACGGTAGTCGTCGGGAGCAATAATCAACTGTACTCGAAGGACCAGTTGACCCGAGCCGAAGCAGCTACGATGCTGATGGCCATGTTGAAGGCTTTAAGTTTGATCTAATTGATTAACGGAATGTAATTTTAGATAGGCGGCGTAGGGAACGACCCTGCGCCGCCTTTTCGAGTAATAAGGCGCAAGTTCTTGTCTTTTTAGTGTGAAGCATCGCAAAAGAAGCGCGGCTATTAAGCGTGTATGTTCTTGTCGTCTTACATTTTTTTATCCTCCTTTTAAAAAGGATGCCGACCCCCATTAAAAATGCCCCTGAAAACAAGCGGATAGGTATTTTTCTACGTGCATAACGAATAAAAATCGTCATCTCGCCTTCCTGTGGCTTGATATCCCCCACATTCAGTATCCAGGACTTCCGGATATGATGATCTCAGGACTTGCTGAACTCCTCCACCATCAAGGCAAGGGGTATTGACTGAGTCACAAATAGCTTTGGTCGACCGGGGCCCATTAGGAAACGTGATAGTATAACCCAATGAGATCATTCTGTTCTGGATCCGTTCTAATGGCCGTGGGAGTGAGGTGTGATACATTCCTTCGTACTGTTCTCTTCCGGATTTGCTGCTCCTGATGATTGCGTAGTCAGTGTATTAGTTTCTTTTAGTCCTTCTTTTAGGATTACTTGTTGTCTGGCGAAGTCATAAATCAGAAAGCACGTTCCGATGATAAGCAAGATAACGGCAATAATTCTACGCATGTTTTCTCCTCCCGCGTTGCTACTGTATTCTAATCGAACGTAAGATTTAAGTGGTTAAAACAAATAGAGGCTGCCTCGTAATAAATCGTGCAGCCCCTATAATCTTTCGTCGTTGCGTTAATGGTTAATTAAATAATCTGGTTGAGAAATACGAGGAGTTTGGTTCGAGACGGCTGGATAAGTCGGAAAAATAAAGGTTATTCATATTATGATTCGATTACTTAACGATAGTGGATATATTTACTTCTTTTATAAGAGAGTATTCGGCGATACGTTACCCCATCCTTCAGTTTAAGGAAATGAGACATGGCCGGATAAAGATTGGCTTCAATAATGGAAACACGCCCATACGGATCAGTTGCAATATCCAGGCCATAAATTCGGTGTCCGGGGAACAATGCGTTTAATCTTTTCGCGGAACGAAGCGAAACCTTATCGATTTGGTATTCTAATGCGGCTATAGGCAAGTGTCCGATGGAAGAATGTTGGATGCCCGGCTTAAACCTAAGCAGTTGTCCATGACTCCGCGTATTGTTGGATACAACGTACCCTTTGCCTGCCACCTTGATTACCTTTCCAGTAACTACCCATCTTGAAGAATGTTTTTTGCGTTGAACGATGACCCTCATATCAAAGGGGCGATTATTTATGGTCGGCCGAGTAATTCTCTGTTGAACCATATAGGCGGCAGACCTGATTATTCTTTTAATATACCGATAGGTATTCTCTCTTCCCTGTTTCACCGTTTCCATACGCTCGTAATGGATGGCATAATTGTCATTCCCCAAATCTGAGACTTGAATGACGCCCCGTCCGCGGCTCCCCCAAACGGGTTTAACAATGACATGCCGGTATTTTCCCAAAAGCGTCCAGAAGGAATGTGGACTCATCTTCCGCGTTTCAGGTAAATAAGGAGCAAGGGGGGGATACCTTTTCAAGAACAAATATTTTAACCATTTATTTTTTGTTACCGATCCCATTGGACTCCACCTTTCACTTGTTCACTTCAATGCCATCCAGATAATCTTCAAGCAATTCCAAAAAATACTCGATATCCTTGGACGTAATGTCCCCGATATTGGCAATTCGAAACGTCCTTAAACCCTCCAATTTGCCGGGATAAATCATAATGTCTTTGCTATAGAAAAAATCATGCATGGATTGGAAGTCAAACTCTGCATAAGGTTCATGAATGGATGTAATCAGCTTGGAGTGATGCGCTTCGGGGACGATATAGGTTAAATCCAGCCTTTTTAGACCACTGATTAAAGTTTTCCAGGATGCCATGTATCTTTCGTAACGTTTTGCCACACCCTCCTGCTTTAATTCCTCTATGGCCTGCCTAAGCGCATACAATACCTGTACCGGCGGTGTAAACCGCATTTGCGCATGTTCCGCAAAATATTGATATTGGGCGTACAAATTCAAATAATAACTTCTGGGTTTCCTGCTCTTCAAACTCTCCAACTTACTTTTCTCAGCGATTACGAACGAAACCCCGGGCAATCCCTGCAGATTCTTGTTCGAACTGGATGTCAAAAAGGAAATGTTCATTTCCTTCAAGTCAATCGGAACGGCAGCAAATGAACTCATGGCATCTACCATCATGTCGATATGATACTTTTTGCATAATACCCCAAGTTCCTTCACATTGTTCAAAAGGCCGGTCGTCGTCTCATGATGCACGACGGCAAGATGGGATATCTTTCGTCCGGAAGATTGAATGCAACGCTCTAAGTCAGCCAAATGAATCGCATCGTCAAAGGGACTTTTAAATTCCAAATAATCGATTCCATAAACCGCGGCGATTTCGCACATCCGTTTTCCATAAGCGCCATTATTAACAATAACTACAGCTTCATTTCCAGGGACGGAACTGATCATCGATTCAACGGCTGCAGTGCCCGACCCACCAAATAATATGGTCTGATAATGGTTCGGGTCCGCAACCAAACAGGTAAGCTCTGTGGAAATATGCTCCATGATTTCGCCAAACTCGGCTTCACGGGGACATATATCCGGAACCACCTGTGACCATTTCACGCTATCTGTAGTCGTTGCCGGACCTGGAGTAAGCAAAATGTTTCTCTTTACGGTAGAACTCATGAACCATCCACTTCCTTGATCATTAAGGGGTCGTTTTTGATAAATCGCTCCAGACGTTCTTTTACTTCATGAGGCTTTATGCTTGGGCGAGCAAGTTGATCTTTGGACTGCATGGATATTTTCATATAAAGGAAAGTAAGACCTTTAGTCTTTTTCCATTCTTGTAAACAAGCTTTCAGCTCTTCGAGGTTGTGGACATGGATTGCCCTCGTATAACCGCAGGAAGCGGCAATGTTCACGAAATCAATATTATGGGATACCGTGCTTTGCCCTCCTGTTGATTCGTGAGCGTTATTATCGAGAAGAATATGAATCATGTTATTGGGGCTGTAATACCCATTTGTCGCAAGACTTCCCATGCGCATCAATAAAGAGCCGTCTCCGTCAATCACGACAATATTCTTGCCAGGCTGACTTAGGGCGAGCCCAAGTCCAAAAGAACTGACGCACCCCATAGAGCCGACCATGTACAGATTGTTGCTTGCATCTTCTATTTCATACAATTCCCGTCCTGTTTTGCCTGTGGTTGCAAGCTGAATCGTATCCCCGTCTTTCACCGAATTGATTACAGCTAATGCCTCATGCCGCGCAGGCATCTGATTGTCTTTATGGGCACACCGTAGAATCCGGTTTGAACGAATGGAGTTTTGCTGCTTTTTTAAAGGCTCTGCGTCAAAGGTCCCTTTCTTGACTACAAAGAAAAATGGCCGATTCCGGGAAATTTGCTCATTGGCCTGAATCAGCTGTTTCTTGGCCTCTTCCAAATCTCCGGATAGATATTGCCATTCCACGTCCATCAATTCCAGCAGATTCGTCGTGATCTTGCCCATAAGCTCATGTTGGGGCTCATCAGGAACCCCTGGCTCTCCGCGAAGGCTGACAAATCCCAGCAACGGAATTCGAAAGGGGTAGATTAAGGATGTTAACGGCGAAACAGCGTTGGTTAGCCCTGAATTTTGCATGAGTACAACGGATTTTTGCCCCCCTATATAAGCCGCGGATGCGATGGCCACCGCATCACCTTCGTTGGCTGCTGCAACATAATCGAATTCGTTGATGGAGTAATTGATTAAACTTTTCAGGTAGGAGCAAGGTACACCGCTGAAAAAAGTAAATCCTAATTTCCGGAGTTCTTCCCCAAATATCTTCGTATCCATTATATCCCCTCATTCGAGTCGGACTGTGTTGCCGGGAGATATCGTTGTTCCGCAGCTTCCAGCTCTTCAGCCCCTTGAAGCCTAAAAACTTCTTCCAGCGTTGCAACTTCCTTTTCGATTTGAACAAGACTTTCATCCTGATAAATTCTGCGGGATACCTGTTCCATCGCTTGAATGGATGATCGCAAATTATGGTTCGCCCATATAACAAGGCTAATCCCCAGCTCCCGAAGCTTGTCGGTTGGAGTCAAATAATACTTTGTAGGTACGATAACTACGGGCAATCTTCCCGCCCATTCCTTCATGAATGCCTCAATTTCCGTGATGTCCGGCCTCTTGCTGTGTATGAGAACAGCGTCGGCTCCTGCCTTCCGGTACGCTTCCGCCCGCCGCAGCGCTTCGCCAAGTCCCCTCCCTGTAATAAAGGCTTCCACTCTGGCTACAACGATAAAATCGTCGTCGGTTTGCGCGTCTTTCATGGCCTTGATTTTACCGCAAAATTCATCGATATCGGCCATCGGCTGCAATTGTCCGTTTAAGAATGAGTTCGTTTTGGGAAATTGCTTATCTTCGATACAAACCCCTGCAATATCCCGTTGCTCCAGCTTTTTGACCAGGCGTCTTGCATTATTGAAGTTGCCATACCCCGTATCCCCGTCCAGCAGAATCGGGATGGACGTCGCATCACTCATGAATTCAAGAACATCCAACACCTGGGTCCAGGAGGCTTCGTTATTGTCTCTTACTCCCATCGCTGCAGAGATGGATAATCCGCTCGCCCAAATCCCCCTAAATCCCGCCTCCTCAACAATTTTGGCAGACAAACCATTATGAGCTTCCATAATAAATTCCAGTTTTTTGGAGTTGATCAAGTTTCTAAGCTCCTTTGTTTTTTTCATTGAAACTTTGCTCCTTCCCTTTAAAATAATCAATATGGAGCTTTGATCCTCATGGATCGTTTGTTTTCCATAATGGTTCTGATCATTGTGTGATCGGAGAGTTGAGTAAACAACATATGGCCCGGATGCGAATTCGCTTCAATGATCCAAATGTGGCCGTTCTTGTCTAGGGCAAGATCCACCCCTAGTTCATGAATCGGGTGCCATTTATTAACCGTTTCGGCAATGGTAATGGATAATTGTTCTATTTTACGAATACAGGCGTCCACTTTGGAGTGGTCATTCTGAAAAAGACTCATGAGGACCCTTCGCAAAGGTTCCGCATGCCCTCCTTTATGATAATTGGTCACAAATTTATGAGGGGCGGCAACACGGGCGGCCATACCCGAAATGATCCATTTGCTCTTTGGCTTCTGCAGGTATACACGGATATCAAAAATTTTCCCATGATACTTCTCTAATCGTAGGTCTTTCTGCACTAGATACCGATGCCTTGATTTCCGGTACGAGCGAATCGCTTTTAAGACAGAGGAACGTCCCGCAATCTTCAGACTTGAACCGCAACGAACCTCAAATCCCCTTCCCAATCTCTTCACACGGATAATTCCGCTACCACCGCTCCCGTGATTGGGTTTTATAAAGACAGAGGGATATATTTGGAGCATCCGTAAAATCCTTGTTTCCGTCATCCAGACAGTTTCAGGCAAATGTGGACGTAAGACAGGGACCTGTAACATTTCCCTATACTTCTTCATTTTTCCAATGGTCATTAACATCCCCTTCTCATGTTGGGATCCAGATACAAAGAGCATATTCATTAAAAAGCCCTGATGTATAGACTAACTTCCCATAAAGGAAAATAATACAATCACTCTCGCCGAAATCATTGATTACGTTCCAGAAAACAAAAAAGGCACCGAAGACGGTGCAATTCAGATCGAGAAAAACAACATGCTTATGTATTTGTATCTATTAAAGAGCCAGCCTCACAATATCATCTGAAGACTTGAATTGATAAAAACCCTGTTCCTTTAAAAAAGGACAGGGTTTCTAACCATCTGTGAGCTACATTCGAGGTATATTATTCTCCCCTTGTTCTCTGAATCCGATCTATCGGATGCTCTCCCATGCCAGGAAACATGTTATTGTATTTTCGCATGAGAAACTTGAGTAGTTTGAGGTTGTATTAGTTAGGCAGAGATGCTGCAGAAGCTTGTCCATGGTTAGGAATGACGCGGCGTGCACTCACAAAGGTACGATCCCAAGCGCTTCCTGCAAAATTGGAAATCGTAACGCCAATGCCGACCCGGTAGGTATGCAGCAACTGTCCGTTACCCATATAAATACTTACGTGATTAATTACCCCATCCCGATTTGTATCTGAAAAAACTAAATCTCCCGGCTGCAGCTGATCTTTGGAAACTGGCGTACCTACTTGGGACTGCTGTCTCGAGGACCGGGGAAGATTGATGCCATTTTGCTTGAAAATATATTGAGTGAAAGAAGAACAATCGAACTCATTCGTTCGCCCAGTTGGGGCACCGAACTGATAACGAACGCCTAGGAATTGTTTGCCTGTTTTTATTACACTATCTGCAATGGAACTTGCGGACGCAGTAGCTGCATGCGCAGGCTGTGCAGGAAGCAGCATGCTTCCGGATAAAACAATGGAAAGACTTAGACCGACTCCAGTTAAAACTTTGACGATTCGGCTTCTCTTGATGTTGTTCGTGTTGTTATTCATAAAAGTCCTCCCTAAAAGTGAGAAAAGATTTTGTTGTGGCCCAAGGAGCCAAGTGATACGTAACCCTACTCAATCAGTTATAAACTACAGAAATATAAAATTCAATAGAAATATTAAAAAAATGTAACCTGTTAAAATTATACAATTACTTATTGTGATATTCTTGTATCCACTTTTCGGCGTTTTTTTTCAAAATCCACCCAATCAAAAAGCGTTGCCATAACGGCATCGCTTACATTCTCCGTGCGCAGGTTTTTTATTAGTCATTGGAAACGGAAAATAATGTGGAGGACGTATCCCAAGCGAAGGCGCGGGGGCCACTTTATTTGTTGAGCTAAAGGTAGAAACTTCCAATATGTATTAATATCTTCGCTGGTAACGTATCTTTGGACGGTTCATTGAGGAGAGCATGGCAATATCGATGGGACCGTCTCCGATGACGAGGTGTTGCGTTCTGGACGGACTTCGAGCGGCCAATTGGCACCTACTTATGCGGAAGTCGAATGTACGAGTCGATGGTGTACTGGGAGACAGCGAGCATTGCCGGACAACCTCCGCATGCGGCTCGTGCTGCTTGGTGAGCGCCGCTTCCGAAGCGGCGCTGTTCATCTTCACTACCGTATGATCGTCTGACCGCTACGCTAGAGTGAAATTCAGGAGATACGCTTTGGGGCTTACTATTATCGGGTGAAATTACGGAAGCCGCTGCGCCAATATTAGTAATTCATCGTCAAGCAAGCACATTTTCATGTTTGAGTTTAATTGATTTTTGTCTTCATGAAAAATTTCTAGGCCCGCTACGTCTTTAATGTCCTCGTGTAGAGCAATGTTTCGTTTCATATTCTTCTAATTTTTTTAGGAATGAGCTGATTCTCCGCTCATTTTCAAGTGCCCACTGTAACCGACTTTCTGTAAACGGAATTCTCTTGAAGGGGGAAAGCACTAAATAAGTCGTAAACGGAAATCGTATCCAGACACGAATAAGTTCATAATCGATTTTTTTTAGATTCGCTACTTTGCGGTAACCATCCAAAATTGCTTTTGCGATCGAAAAATCCCAACGGTAATCTTTGCTGGAATTATAAATAACCCGATATAAGTCATAAGCGCGAAGATCGACATGCAAGGTTTCGAAATCAATAAGGTACGTCCCTTTGTCATTCATAATAAAATTACTCGGCCCACCATCCCCATGACACAAGACTCCGTTTTGTCGGGGACTTTGTCGGTAAGCCTCATATCTGCTGCTTCGCAGCAATGCTTTTGCTTGATTCGCATAACGCAGAATCTCTGGTCCATGCCGTTGGATAAATCGACTAATAGGCACACTAAAGCTATTTGTTTTTGCTTTTGAAATCTTATTTTGAATATATCGTTGCCGTTTATCCAGTTTGGAATACCATGTCCCGATCTCGCTTTGGGAAATGTCTCCCTTAAGCGCGGTTTGCCCTGCTTTATGAAATCTGGCTAATGCAATACCACATGACCGCATATCCGCAAGTGAACGCGGAGAAGGTTCTCTCCCGGAAATCCAAGGCGTCAGTACGAAGAGCTCCCCCTTCTGCGAAACTGCATGAGGTTTTCGACCTTCCGGGGTTTGGGGATTACGCCAAGCAAGGAGTGGACCGTTACGCTGGACGTGCATTAACATTCGATCAATCCATCGTAACCGCGCAATCTGTTTAGGCATACGCTTCAAGCTGTATTTTCGCCCGTCCGCAGTCACAATTTGATATATTCCTCCACGGATACGTTTTTGTGCACTTGCCTTGATTCCAAACTGTTTCACTAACTTTTTAACATGGATTGTAGAATATTCACTCATGCTATGGCTTCCCCCGCTTCAAGTCCGAAAATAATGAAAGGTATTTCCTGGCTATTACTGGCCATTTGTACTGGGCTGCAGTAGTACGGGCATGGATTGTTCGCTTTCTTGATTGTTCCGGGTTATTCCAAAATTCCTTGATGGCTCGGGCAATATGGGTGGTATCAACTGAATGAATGATTTTGGCGTTTTGGGGGGTTACAAATTCCTTCATGCCCCCAGATGTTGTAGAAATAAGCGGAACGCCATTTGCCATAGCTTCCAGTGCGACCAAGCAGAACGATTCCTTTTTGCTAGGATTAATTACGGCTCCATAAGAACCGTACATCCGTTGAACTGTTTTGTGTGGGGATTTTTCGGCCCAACGAATTCGCTTCTCGACTCCAGCTTGTTTTGCCAAGAAGCGCAGCTTGTTCCTATAACTCGCTTTGCCGCTTCCAACAATAGTTAAATGGATTTTGCTATTTTCCTGGGCTAAAAGGCCAACAGCTTTAATTAAGGGCTCAACTCCTTTTGATGGAATCAATCTTCCTACATAAAGCAATTTATGCGAAAAACCTATTGTTGAACCCTTCGTGACAGGAACAACGCCGTGGGGGATAACGATCATCTTATTTCCGTCAATTCGAGGATAAAGCCTCCTTGTTACTTTGGCCTGCCAGCGGCTCGGTACAATAATTCGATTTGCAGTGCGTATCAGTGTGGTCTGTTGTTTACCAGGAAGCGAAGAAATGCCTTGTGATGCCAATGAATGACAGGTGTAGACGATAGGGAGATCAAATCGCTCTCCAGCTGCCTTGGCAGTATACGCAAATTCCGTACTATGCACATGAATAATATCAGGCTTGCCTCCCCCCTTAGCGAATGCGCTCTTTATGATGGCTTCGGCTATAAATGAATGCTTGGCTCGATTAAAATACTTTGAATTTTTGGGGAATCTGAGAATGCGCAAATTGCCATAAGTATTTGATGTCGTTAATCGATCCGAATTCCCGGGGCACAGAACCGTTACTTTTGCACCAAGTTTGCTCAACATTCTCGTGAGCTGGGTAGCGACGATCCCGAGTCCTCCTACAATTTCAGGTTCAAACTCATTTGTCATGACCCATATTTTTAGTTTACTCTCGTCCCCCATTTTCCCCCTCCTAAGTGATGAGTTCTAAATACATATTATGTTGCCCGATCATTTTGGTTAGTTAATAAATGTGTATGCATGGGCCTAAGACTGATCTGGATTCCTTTATTTTCAGATCATAATTTGCAATAAAAAACCGTGATCTTCTTTGGATAGAGCCCTCAGTGTTCCCGCTGCAGTCAGCGACTCATCGAGACGAAATAACTTAGCGCATTGTCGCTTCAATATATCCTTAAGTCCAATAAAAAAAGCCACAATATTAGCGGCTTAAACATCTTCAGAAGCCATAACGCGGTAGTGATGGATTCCCCGATAGACTTTATTGTATTAGGATTCGTGATCCTATTTACTCCATCATTCATGATCAAGATTTTATCAGACCAGCTTCCCGTAAGAAGTGCTGTACCACTTGCATCTGATATTCAATCCTTGTATTCATTTTAAGGCTCCAGCATGTTTCGACTGTTACCGCATTGGCATTAATTCGCTCTGCCGCAGCGGTACGAGAAGAGCCTTTAAGTTTGTGCAGCCGAATGTGAAACCGGTGGGAAGGACGATTAACAATTCCGTTCATCTGTTTGATAATCTTCCGGACAATGGGAATAGAAGCGTTTCCTGGGTTCGTAATTAACGTCTGACCTAGTACATCTTTGCTTTTTGACGATAAACCATTTGCTTCATGAAGATCCAGATACCAGGCTGGTTTATATTTTTGCATAATACTAAATAAAGCGCGGGACATCTCCTGTGTTGCTTTTCGGTTCTGCCCGCGTGGAAATGTACGGTTCAGGTCTGGCGTGCCCCGGACTCTTTTCTTGAAAGCAGGTGGGTTTGCAACAGGGACTACAATCAGACTCCCACGAATGATTGTCAACTCCTGATTTCTCAGCTGCTTGACCAATTTCTGTGCTGCGCGAATACTACCCACTTCCTTGCCGTGGATGCCAGCCACGATCATAACTGTCGGACCAGGGAGTTCCCCATGGAACAAATGAAGCCATGTTTCAAATGGTGTGCCTTTGGCGAGCTTTTGTCTTTCTGTCAGCATAAGATTCCCCCCCTATTGCAATATCCCATTTTTATTGGAGAAGTACAGGCTGGATCAGGTTTCAGCAAATATTTCGGTCCTCTGCAAGCTTCTCAATACGCATAAAGCTCCCAGTTAAACAACAAAAACATGTCATTAAAAGGCAGCACTTGAAATTCCAATGGTCGTTAATGGGGTACACATTGGATTGGCAGCTTTTTAATAGAGATTTAAAAATAATATTAAAAGGTGATATTACTATATATAAATTCAAACTGCTTTGATTGTGCCTTTCACTAGTTTCATAATATTTTGGGGAGTTAAATCTACTCCTACCCTGACTTATTTCAGAACGCTCCCTTCTTAGGTTCATGAAAAGGGCAGTAGTCCGAAGCCATCATCACTCAAGTGACATATTCTAATTATGATTATTAACTCGGGAAAAGGATAAGATTCGGTAGTTAGGGGGAGTGAGAATGAATATTTTAATGTTGGTATCACGGCTGAATATTGGAGGAACAGAAAAACATATTCTTTCTTTATCCCGATATTTACTAACTCGTGGGATCCGGGTTGCTGTTGCAGCTAAAGGAGGACCTCTTACTGACTCATTTAAAAAAGCGGGGATTTCGCTTCATAAACTGCCAACTGGGAAGAAATCCGAAAAGGTATCCTTTTTGTCTTCGATCATTGTTAAAGGAAGATACAATCTAATCCACGCTCATGACTCCAACTCATTTAAACTCGCAGCAGCCTTATCCAAAAAACATAACATTCCTTTGATCGTTACCGTACATGGCACTTATCATCGCCAGGATGCCTTATTAGCTGCGGCAAGAATGTCAAAACGTGTGATTGCGGTTTCACCTAAGCTCCCCAAGTGGTTGGCAAGTCATAAAATTCCTATGTACAAGATCAGGATGATCCCTAATGGGATTGAAACAGCAACATTTCGTCCTATATTGAATAAAAATTACTCGAGAAAGGCTCTTCATTTACCATCAACTGCCCAAATTCTTGTGTACGCTGGAAGATTCTCATCTGATAAATATCCCATAGCTAGAAAAGTGATCCAAGCAGCAGAAGGAATTGCTAAAAATAATGATCAGTTTATAGCTGTTTTAGTTGGTCCCGGATCCCGTCGCACTCATTTGAATCAGCTTGCAGCTAAAGCCAATCATCGTCTTGGCCGAACAGCTATCATCATTCGTCCCCCTATGTCTAGTATCCAACTTGCTTACTTTGCCGCAGATGTCGTAATAGGAACGGGGCGTGTTGCACTTGAAGCTTTGGCTTGTGCAAAACCCGTTATTTCTGCAGGTGTTGCAGGATACTGTGGTATTGTTCAGCAAAAAAACATGAATAAGTTGATTCAATGTCACTTCGGCGATCATGGAGCAGTTGCACCTATCTTAACCAAAAAGCTCTCATCTGATATAAACAGTCTGTTAAGTCACCCAAACAGAGCCAGGGAATTTGGGAAAGTCGGCATGAAAATGGTTAAGCGGCAATTTTCCAATAATAAAGTTGGTGCTCGATTACTTCAACTATATAAAGAGGTAGACAGAACAAACCATCGGTAGTTCCTTTTTATCGGTTTGCCTGTACTCTTGCTTTGAGGTGAAAGTTGGTTCCGATAGCGGTTGCCTGGCGCAAGGCATGGGGGTCATCAACAGAAGAGTTGTGTTATCATTTTCAAGCTCAATCATTCATTATTTCAACATAATCTGGATGCAATGTATAGTTGAAAAACGATTATGTTACGCGGCTTTAAGCGTGTAAGTTCTTGTCATCTTACAGTAAATTTGCGTCTAACTATGCATTTTGACAAAAGATGGCGTTCAAACTTTGCAGTCTGAACGCCTGGCATGTTGAAAGTTTTTGACTCCCATGCTCATATCAGAATGTCACTTTTTATAGCACCCATTTTCAATTTCTTCGAGCAGCGCAGTCCCTTTCGGGTTCCATCCCAGCATTTTTCGTGCTTTTGTCGAACGAACGCGGCTATTGGAACCGAAAGCAAAATGAGCAGCTTCAGGGCCCCATTGATTAATCGCTTCATCTAGACTCATCATTTCCGTTTCCGGCCCTAATTCGAATGCCCGATTGATCGCCTCACCAACCTCTCTTATGGAGGCTTCGCCGTTCTCGGCAAAAAAGAAAGAACCGGCCGGCGCGCGCTCTATCGCTAATAGATAAAGCTCGACAAGGTCGTCGATGTGAACGTTCGACCAGACATTCTCGCCTTTTCCGATATGACACGCTGCCCCACGCTTCAATGCAAGCTCGATCAGCCAAGGAACTTGTATGCTATCCTTATGAATACCATAACCTGTGCCATAAATCAGCGAGGGGCAAATGACCATCGAACGTATGCCGCGATTGGCGGCCGCGAGCACTGTCCGATCGATCGTGACGCGCGCCAATTTTTCGGGGAGTGGTTCGATGATTTCTTCATGATACACCTTACTGGTGTATTCTCCCGCCGCCTTATCCCCGACAATACTGGAACCGCTCGTATGAACGAACGTTTTACCGCTTCCTTCAAGCGCCGTTAATAGCGTCGTCACCGCGAAGATGTTATCCGAGTCCGCAGCGTTAACCACGATGTCAGCTTCCTTTGCCGCCTGTATGAGCGGTTCGAAATCGTTTAGAGTGCCGATATATGGTGAAATCCCCAATTCCCTTAACTTGACAGCTCCCTCGTCTGTTCGGGTCAACCCTGTTACTTGAAAGCCCGCTTGACGCAACTTGAGCGCAACCGAACCGCCGATATAGCCCGTCGCGCCGGTCACGAGCACCTTCTTGTTCATTTGAGAAGCCTCCCTATATAATAAAAAATAAAATTGATTTCCATCCTTACCATAAAGGGAACATGCATGCTTGTTAAGTAGGCACTTTTAATTGCGTTAGTTTCCAATAAGAAAGTATTAAACAGGAGGGAGAACCGTGAAAAACGAAGAAAACGACTATGCCGCTTACGTCACACTGAACATGATCGGCGGCAAATGGAGTCTACTGATTTTGTGTCATTTACGAAAAAGGACTGTCCGTTTTTGCGAATTTCCGAAGCTTATTCCCGGACTTACACAAAAAATATTGACAAAGCATTTGCGTGACTTGGAAAATCACGGACTCGTTCACCGGACCGTCTTTCCGGAAATTCCGCCTAAGGTTGAATACTCACTTACAGATCATGGGAAAAGTCTTGGACCCGTTCTGGATTGTCTCGAACAATGGGGAAAAGATCATTTAAACCGAGCGCGATCCTTAAACAGGTGTGTCGACAACTCCGTAGATCAAAAATGAGCTAAAAAAAGGTGATTTTCGAATATTTTTTTTCGTGTTATTGTTCTTTCTCTTCACCGTGTAAAATCTTATGTTATATCTAGCAATGACAATAAAAAGGACCTCCAAACTAAACGGAAGTCCTTTTTACTATTACAATTACGTGAAGAATGTTCCAGTCGTAAACGCGATTATTGATTAGCTCCACGACTAATCATATTAACAGCTCCCCATTTGCTCATTTGGCTTCAACCTTACCAAAATAACGCTGGAACAGCGGCTCCTCCCTTCCAAGTACCTTGTTGAGTATCAAATTTTCATAATAAGCAAAACCACTATCTCTTTCACGTGGTCGTTCCAGCGCAATTCGCTTATCCAATGAAATGACCCCATCTTCAATCAGAATTACCCTGTCAGCCAAGGCAACCGCTTCGCTGACGTCATGCGTGACGAGAATGACGGTAAAGCCCTGCTCAAGCCAGAGCCGTTCGATCAACTGCTGCATTTCAATCCGAGTCAATGCGTCCAAGGCGCCTAGCGGTTCATCCAGCAGCAAAAGGGTAGGCTTACTTGCCAGTGCCCGTGCCAGTGCAACGCGCTGCTTCTGTCCGCCGGAAAGAAAATGCGGCCAATCATCCTCTCTTTCTGATAGACCGACTAGGTTTAGCGCTTCCGCAGCCTTAGCTTTATCTTTTCCCGGAGTACCGATCCTCACATTTTGCAATACAGTTTTCCATGGAAGGAGTCTTGCCTCCTGAAACAATACCCTTGTATGCCCGCTTCCAGAAGTAGCAGGATCATTCTCGTTGATGGATATGAGTCCATCCGACGGCTGCTCCAACCCAGCAATCAGCCGGAGCAGTGTACTTTTGCCACAGCCGCTCCGCCCGACGACGGCGATAAACTCTCCGCGTTCAATCGTCAGATCAACCTGCTGCAGAATCCGCTTTTCACCAAAATATTTGCGGACATGGTTTAGGCACAGCATTGCTCCCTTTCCGATTTCAGACACCACACTACGCCTCCTTTACTTTTTGGCCACACTATAATTCGGGTTCCACTGGAGTAGCCATCGTTCCAACCCCTTGGCGATGCTATCTGACAGCTTGCCCAACAGCGCATAAATGATAATGCTAAGAACGGTAATATCGAGCTGCATAAACTCTCTGGCGTTCATGGCCATGTAACCGATGCCCGAGTCTGCAGCCACCGTCTCGGCCACAATGAGCGTCAGCCACATAATACCGAGTGAATAACGGATTCCCACCAGAATGGAAGGCAGTGCACCCGGGAGAATGACTTCCTTGTACAGATCGAGGCCCTTCAGTCCATAGACCTTGGCCATTTCGATCAGCCCCCGGTCTATTGACCTTATACCGTGGAAGGTATTGAGATAGATAGGAAAAAACACGCCGAGGGACACGAGCAGCAGCTTAACTTCCTCACCGATCCCAAACCACATGATCACCAAAGGAATTAGTGCCAAGTGCGGCACATTCCGGATCATCTGCACCGAGGAATCCATTAGAATCTCTGCTTTAGAGGAGAAGCCGTTGATTAACCCGAGAACAAAGCCGATCCCGCCCCCAATCAAAAATCCAAGCAAGGCCCGCCTTGCACTGATCGCAATATTATCAAGCAGCACGCCGCTTTTAACAGAAATAATAAGCTCTTTAACGACTTGCAGCGGCTGCGGAAGTTTATTCGCCGGGATGATCCCAGTAACGGTCAGAACATGCCAAGCCAAAAGAAGAACGACAGGCAGCAGCCAAGGGGTAATGGGCGAGACCCAAAAGTTGTATTTGATTTTTGGTTTACTCATAGTTTGGCGGCTCCTTTCAAATGGAACGGCGGGCTAATACCAATTACCAGCCGCTTTTTTCAGAACTACTTTTTATTTAATCAATTGCGAAAAGGCATCGCTCCAGAGAGACTTCACGTCCACCTTTTTCGTCAGCAGCCCTACAGATTGAAGTGTATCTGCGACATCCTGCTGCGAGGCGATAGCCTCATCTGAAATGGCAGTCACCTTTGTTGGCCGCTGCTCCTGGCTGTTTTTCAACGTTTCAAGCGCCTGTTCAAGCGGTTGCTTTGTATTTTCAGCTACGATTTCTGCCCATTTTTTCTGATTATTGTGGATCCATTCATTATATTGATTTAGACGGTTCAGAAAATCGGCAATCGCTGCGTGTTTGGCTGGATCAACAATATCCGCCTTAGTCGTAATCACCGGGAAATTGCCTGACAATATGTCCTTAGCGCTAGCCAGGGTCGTCGCCCCGTTCTGGTGAGCCGAAATAATGGCATTGCCATAGCTTGCCAGCGCATCCACACTCCCGCCGATTAGAGCGCTAAGTCCATCGGATGTTGAGAGCGCGACTGGCTCAATATCGCTCCAGTTTAGTCCTGCTTCTTCCAGCATCTTTACGAGAAAATAATGGGCTGTCGTGCTTTTAACATAGGCGACCTTCTTACCTTTCAGATCCGATACCTGTCTTACAGTTGAACCCTTTGGAATCACGAGTTCTTGTTCCAGCGTATCGGATTTCTGGATGGCGATTATTTGGAGGTTACCTCCATCCGCGGCTTGACTGGCAAAGATTGGCGGAATTTCGCTGGTAAGCGCGATATCTAAATGGTCTCCCGCCATCGCTTCCAACTGCAGATTCCCACCCTGAAAAACGCTAAACTCCACTTTGTACGGTGTGTCGTCCAAACCCGCCTCTTTAAATCCAGCCTCCAGATTTCCCCACCCCGTCTGTCCGACCTTTAAGGTGACTTTGCTCAAATCTGGCGAACCTGCCGCAGCAGCAGCTTCCGCTTCATTTCCGGTTCTATTTTTCTCATTTCCGCAAGCGGCCAGGATGACGGCTATGACGAAAGGTAATGCGACTGATAGAATTGACAGCTTCCTCTTGTTCACAAAAGATTCTCCTCTCCATGTCTATTAGGATACAGGTGATGCCAGTCCTATAACCCGTTTGCCCGTAAGGTCAGCCTGAACAATCGCCAATGCAATCTTTTCCCAATTTACAATGAATGGCAACTTTATCGCCTGCACCTTCTCCAACGGAAACACCTTGGCTATGGCCTCCGCATGTTGCTCCGCATTTCCCCAAAATCCCAACTGCTCTAGAGTAACCGGCAGGTGGAGCTTGTGCAGTTTGCCAGCCAGTTGCAGGATTTCTTCATGCGGAAGTCCCTGTAGTATCGAATGGACGATTAAGGAAAAGGCGATTTTTTCGCCGTGCAGCGTGTCTTTCGTCTCGGGAAACTGGGTAAGGCAGTCGTGAAGGGCATGGGCCAGCGCGATGCGTGGCTGTCCCCCAGTGACACTACCTACCTGTCCTGCAAGCCAGATAATGGCGTGACTAGTTTCGTGAAATGCCCAAGTAACCTCATCCTCATATGCTGCTTCGTAAGCCTCCTGCGCATATCGGTCAAGCACTTCAACAGCTAATAGGGATGTATGTACGCTAAGTCGTATATCTAGATCTGAGTGAAGATTTTTCATATTAACTGCAGTCTCGTTCCATTTCACATACGTATCCGCAATACCGGATGCCAAATATCGTTTTGGAGCCGCTGCCAACACACGGGTATCCGCGAGAACCAACTGTGGGGACTGATTGAGGGGCAGATAACCTGCAGAACGTCCCTCGTTATCATAAAGAACCGTCAGCGCCGACCAGGCTGCGCATGTTCCGGCCACCGTAGGCACCGTAATACTCGGCAACTCCAAGCGTTCGGCTACTGCCTTTACCACATCCAGTGCTTTGCCTCCACCAATGCCCACAACGGCTTCGTATCCCTTGCCGGATGCTACTGATACATACCGGGCAATCTGCTCCAACGTTGGATACCCGGCAAACGTATGGATTTCATACTCCGCCTTTACTTCATCAAGACTAGCTAGAAGGGGAGCCGCTGCCGTCAATGCTGTTTTGCCGCCAATAATAAGAAGCTTTCTGCCGATCAATGTAATCCTCTCTCCGCCGCTGGCGAGGATATTAGGCTCGTTAATATAGATTGCAGGGGCTTTGACGTTGACCATGTAGTTGACCTCCTTAAGTAAAATGGATTTTATGCATAAAACTCGATAAAGTATTGGTGTCCAGTTTATAAACGGATGCGAAAAGGTCAAAGATCCTATCCCGAATAGATAGAATAATAAGCCTCAGCCAGGCTTCGTATTCCTTTTCTGATTTGCTCCTCACTGCAATGACTGAAGCAAAGTCGCAAGTATCGGGCCCCTTTTCCATCGTTGAAAAATGCATTTCCGGAAACAAAGCTTACACCTCTTCTGTGTGCCAAAGGAGCTACGGCATTTACATCCACATGTTCACCAAACGTAACCCAGATGAAGAATCCCCCGTCTGGTACGGATACCTGGATCTCACTACCCAGTTCTTCATGCAGAACCCGGATCATCGTATCCCGCCGACTGCGGTAACGATCGCTCAGACGCTCTACCTGCCTATCAAAATCATAGTGTTCAAGAAGTTCCCCTACGATCTCCTGCGTAAATGGGTTAAGCTGGCTTCCCAGCGATAAAGTGGCCATGTACTGGATGATTTCTTCCGGGGCGATAACCCAGCCCAGCCGGAGTCCCGGACCCAGCGTTTTCGAAAAGGTACTGACGTAGATTACCCGTTCTGGAGCAAACGAGTACACAGCAGGGAGGGTGGTCCCATTGAAACTCAGCTCAGCGTATGCATCATCCTCCAAGATATACACATCATAATCTTTGGCTAGTTGCGCCAGCTGCCGTCTACGCCCGATAGGTAGCGTTGAGCCTGTAGGATTTTGAAAGGTTGGCATGACGTAGATAAATTTAGGTAATTTACAGCCTTCTGCCGATGCCTTCTGTAGAGCCTCTTCAACCCGATTCACCTGCAGGCCTTCTTCATCTACAGGAAAGGAGCGGATATGTGCGCCGGCAGCTCGAAAGGATTGCAGGGCATTGAAGAAGGTCGGCGCTTCCACCCACACCTCATCCCCGGGATTTATCAGAATCCGTGCAGTCAGATCAATCCCCTGAATCGCCCCAAACACCGGAAGAAAGTTGCCCCCTTCCGCATGTAAGCCAAATTTGCGAACACGATTTAGCACCCAAGACTTGACTCTGACAGGCCCTTGAGCCCCCGAATAATGCAGCAGATCAACCCGGGCCACTTGAAGGGCGGCATTAGCCGCCTCGTTTAATTCCCTGATAGGCAAGAGATCCGACGCCGGAAAACCATACGATAGATGGACATGCTCTGGTTCTGCCGATTTCGTGCCACCTATGGACGGTGGCGGTAAATGGTTGGAAAAGCGGGACGGATAAGCTAGGTTCCCCATGAATAATAACCCCCTCCTTCTAATCATCATTGAAATGTAGAATGATAAAACCAATAATTCCGATATGTTTTATGATAATCGAACAAAACCATGCTTCATAATAGAACAATCAAATATATGGATTGATTTTTTATCAGGGACATAAAAAAGGAGAGCCTTATCCAGACTTGATGATCGTCAATGCATAATAAAAGGCACCCGTTTAGGGTGCACCCAAAGGAATCTATGTGGGACATCTTTCTTGACGTAACCCCGGAACAATTATTTGGTAGGAGCTTCTCTGTGAAATTAAATCTCCCCCATATGTACGGAAAAGGCAGCCGACCGAGATTGGACGGCTGCCTTCTTGCCTACTTAATTAAACTCATGTTGTTGTAAACTGCCCGTTAGCTTAAAAGCGATGATGCCAATAATATTAATGCCTTGCCTTTAACTGTTATTAAACTTCAGTTCTTGCTTCTGGTACTCCATGACTCCCCTGCTCTTCGACTTCTCTGACCCGTCGGTAAAAAGTCGTCCTCTTCATATCAATTTGTCGCTTAGCCTCGGTTGCAGTTATTAGTCCGTCCTTCCATTCCTGGTGCACCCGAAGAAAACGATCATCGATTTCCTTCCGAGGTCTTCCAAATGTAACTTCGTGCAACCTCCATACCCTCCGCCTGTCGTTGTCGGTTCTTCTTTCGCCTCTGTTCAGCCACGGCCATTTTGGGGTATTAATTTTCTAAATGCAGGACTGCTTTTCCGCTATACTTCCGTTCCATTAATTGATCCGCTACCCGTTTGATATCTGTCCATGGTGCTTCCACCTCAATTCTGGGAATCAGTGTTCCTTCCGCGATCTGCTCAGTAAGATACCGCAAATCATCCGGTACGGAATAGCCCTTTAATTCTTCTAACAAATACAATCCATATAAAGTCGTCCGGCCCGTATGAATTAAGTTCCTTACGTCTATGGATGTAAATGGTGAGCTGGAATACCCCATCGTTACTCCAACACCTTCAGGTGCCAGATGGGATAAAAGACTTGCAAGCGTATCCCCGCCAACCGTGTCTATGATCAGATCATATGGCCCGAATTGCCCTGCTCTTTCGGAGAGTTCACCAACAACAATCTGATTTGCCCCGTCTTCACGAACCAGATTAGCCTTCTCTTCCGATCTGGCTGTTCCGACCACAAATGCTCCTGTCCGGGCAGCGAGCTGATGGGCATAAACGCCAACCCCGCCCGTAGATCCAGTTATCAACACCTTTTTCCCAAGAAGAAGCCCTCTTTTTTTAAGCGCATAGAGGGCGCTGAGCCCGGCGACTGGAATCGTCGATGCTTGTGCAAAAGAAACAGAATCTGGTATTTCAGACATCAAGGAAGTCCGGGCAGCAATTTGTTCCGCCCAGGCACCGAATGGGAGTAGTCCGACGACACGGCTCCCTTTTGCCGGCCCCGATCCGTCTGCAGCCTGTTCGATCACGAGGCCTGAATAATCCCATCCTAGCCGTTGCTCAATGTCTCCGCTCAAGGAATCCCTGATTTCACCACGGTTTAGAGAAATGGCTTTTACTTGAACGATCGCCTCATTAGATTGGGGGATCGGCGGTTCCACTTCCTTTATAATAAGCCGCTCTGTAACTAACGGATCTGCAATGATTGCACGTACCATGATTGCTCCTCCTCGGCGTATATTGGATCCCCCCAAATTGACAGGGGATTTACCTAGGAGTATAATTCTCTAACATCTTTTGACCAAGAGTAAAAATACACCTCCCGGAAAGAGGAGATGAACCATGATTTATTCATCCAATGCTCATACGGAGACAAAAGTTCTTAGAGCGGTAATCGGTGAAATCGAAGCGGTCAGAAGCAAGCGCCAACAGCAATACCGCGAACTCCAGTCCCACCCGGAACTGAAACGATTTACTCAGCAAGAGCTAAACGATGTAGCCTTTACTTCGTATAAAAACATATTATCCGGCCGCTCAAGACGCATTCCAAGCCGGACGGCTATCATGGATATTGCCGATTATCTGGAGTGTACATCAGCAGAACGAAATGATCTTCTGCTTGCCGCAGGCTATATCCCGGAACATTACGAATTGACGGGAACAGCTCTTAAACTAGCCTTAGAACAAGCTAAGCTGATCCTGAGTGGTCTTCCTCTCCCCGCCTTCATTGCGACCCACAAGTTTGATATTACCGAAATGAATCCCATGTTTCAGGGTTTGTATGGCGTGAGTTATGATACGCTTCACCACGGTCGTTTTAATATGATCCACAATCATTTCAGTCCCGATTTACCCATTCGCAAACGGTCCTCATTCAACGAGGAATCATTCCAGAAATGGGAATCTCATGCCATATACGGAATTCAGACCTTTAAGCTGAATAATATGTATTTTCGTCACGACGCTTGGTATCGCGACTTACTGCAAGATTTTAACCGATATGAAGAATTTAGAACCTATTGGGACTATGAAGCGGAGTCACCTGAGGACCCTATTTCCGAGCCAAAAATGCTCCTCGTTCGTAAAGGAGAAGATTCGGAATGGTTTCCCATTCGCGTGCGCCAGATCCACATATCCGTCAGCAGCTACATGTTTCCCCGAATTGAGGCTTTTTTGCCCGAAGACCTTCCGGCGAGACACATGTTTAAGTGGCTGGGTTGTCCCGTTGAATCTATGCTTGACCGTTATCAAGTGATAATCTAAACTTTGAACGGACAATCCACTTGACTAGCACAGAACATAAATCGTTAAACCCAAAAAAAGCCGCAGCTATGCGGCTTTTCAGCGTGTATGTTCTTGTCGTCTTACAGAAGATCAAACTAATCTTGCCACCGTCATATCGATTCTCGCATGGCTGCTGCAGAGTTTTTTTCCACGCTAATAACGGCCAATGTCTCCGTGTCCCCTTCTCTTTTATCCCTTCGTTTTTCATATACCGTGCCCCCGATTTTCGAGCCGATAAAACTGCATATGCCTGCAGAGAACAAAATGCCTGAAAGCGCTGCAGCCGAAAGCTATTATTAAACTATCGTTCCCCGTTAGTTGAATGTAGTAAAAAAGGGACTCATGATATTTTGTCATCATTCCGAACAAGGCATACAGTCCATGTTTTATGTAACCATGCTCTTGTCATCAGTCGGGAATGTTATCAAGTTATCAGTTTGATGGCTGATTTTCGTTTTGAACGGTGCGTTTTCCATAAGCGCAAAGAAAGACACGTACGCCTTCAGTGATGATACGTTTGGTTTGTTCCTCAAGTTTAACTTCTTCGTCTGATTTTAATGTTGAAATGTCTTCATCGAAATCCAATGCCGTTCCTCTCCTACTGCCCATACAATAAATTCTGATTGACCGCTAATTTTATCTTGATCCATGTTTTTTTCACCTTCCCCTCACCTTTATTACAATGGCTTTTAATAAGAGGAAAATCGCCTTATTGAAAAGGCGGTTTATTGAAGCTAACGTTTCCCGTTAGTTCAATGTTCATTTGACTTCGACATTAATACTGCCGAACAACTTTTCATCAATATAAGCGCTAAGCTGCCAAATGCCAGGTTCCGGTAGCTTCATTGAGGATGGTAAATGTGCATCTGCACCGTTATTTGGACCGAACAATGATGTAGGAATATCAAAAATAAACGGATTTATCTTCTCACCGGATTTTATATTAATGGCATCAACTTTAAATTCTCCGTCCAAATCAGCTTTACTTCCCCATAAGTGCCACATATGTTTATTAGCCTGATTCGCCACGAAATCCGGTCCCAAGATACCGATTTTCCCTTCTATGCCTTGCATTTCGATTCCTTCACTTACAAACTTTGGGCTGACTTCTGCATCTTTTTCTGAAGTATTTGAACAACCAAATAAAATTAGCAATCCAACGATTAATATACTAGTACTAAGAAATTTCACAATAATCACTCCTCCCGTTAGCGGAGCCGCAATAGCTAATGATTTAATCTTATACGCTCTCCGTTCCATTATTTCCGACAACGTATTCTTTCCTCAAAAATCCGTATAGATCTGTAATGTGAATCCTTATCAACCACGGTAACCATATATGTTCTTGTCTTTTTCGGCCAACGAAATATGTTCTTGTCGTCGGGTTTGGACAATAACATATAGTGTTAAAACATAAAAAGTTGCTCCTACGCGGCTATTATGGGTCTATGTTCCTGTCGCATACAAAATAAACAGCAGCCCCTTACTCTCCGTTATCCTGCCTGTTAGTTGAGGAAAAAGCAGCCAGCTTTTAGGTCGGCTGCCCTCAAATATCTTCGTTGAGCTATCATATCACGTTAGCTTAAAGGACTTGGTTGCTACACTTCAGGTTGCTACACTTCAGGTTGCTATACTTCAGGTTGAACACCGTGAGGGTCTAAGCGAGAAATCCGTTGAAGCGGCTTTGTCTTCCAAAATTCATACGGTACGAGCCCCTTACTCCGAATTGCATCTAATGATCGTGACTTCATATGAGGACGAGTAATGTACTGTTCTATGTTGCTCACCGTCAACCTTACAAACATAGCTTCCGTTATCTCTTCGGGCTGAATTTTTAATTGTCCTTCAATGATGTCTGCTCTAAATACCACCGATAATAGATTGCTTGTTTCCTTGTAATAAACTCCCGTTACACCAATGGGACGTATCAGAATTCCAGTCTCTTCTAGGACTTCACGAGTAATTGCATCATCAAGTGATTCACCTTCTTCTACATTTCCACCAGGGAATTCCCACGTATCCGGGCGCCAATGAGTCTTTACTAACAAAACTTCACCTTTATTATTCTCAATGAGTGCCGACACTGAAATCTGATGTTTTGGCGGTAAATATGCATCTACCAAAGAAATCCCCCCCATTCACAAAGTATCCTCAATCACCATATAACATGAAATTAGCTTGTCGCCTTACAATATGGATTTTTATATCATAAATGTTATGTTTAAAATGAGTGTAATTCGAAAATTTCGACGACGTATTCGTGTCAGCGCTTTCCATTAACTTCATCTCAATCGATCTCATTGCAAGTTTCGGGTAAATTCTGACTGGGGTGGTGCTTTCGGGAATGTATTAGCAAGCGCCGCTTACGATGGCAAAAAGGAACCCGCTGCTGGCACGGGCGCTGCGTCGGGTCCCTTTTTAAAGTGCAGGCTTATTCGGATATCATGCGGTTCGTGAGGCTGCCCAGCTTCTCGATATTGATTGTGACGATGTCACCGGCCTTTAAGTAGACCTGATTCTCTGGCGGTTTGCCGAGCACGACGCCTTCCGGCGTTCCGGTCAAAATAATGTCGCCGGGCACGAGCGTCATATGGTGCGAAATGTAGCTGACGATCTCGTCGCAGCGGAAAATCATGTCCGACGTGTTGGAATGCTGTCGCACTTCGCCGTTTACTATGCACTTGATGTCTAATGCGTTCGGATCGCCGACCTCGTCCGCGGTAACGAGGTACGGCCCGAGCGGCGAAAATTTGTCGCACGACTTCCCGAGCAGCCACTGCTGAGTGCGCATCTGCAGGTCACGCGCGGACAAATCGTTGGCGGCGCAGTAGCCGAATACGTAGTCCAGCGCCTCTTCTTTGGCGACATATTTGGCCGTCTTGCCAATCACGATGACGAGCTCGGCTTCGTAGTCAACTTTCTCCGATGTGCGCGGCAGCGGCACGTCTTCGCCGTCACCAGCCAACGTGTTGCTGAATTTGCTGAACAGAATCGGATACTCCGGGACTGGCGCGTTCGTCTCCTCGGCGTGTTTGCGGTAATTAAGGCCGACGCAAATGATTTTGTTCGGGTGTGTAACACACGGTCCGAGCTTGAGACCAGATTTTCCGAGCAGGACGTCGCTGCAAGACGCCAGTGTGCGGTTAACTGCTTGCTGCAGCGTCCGTATCGCTTCCTCCCCTCCTTCGATCACTTCGTGTACGGTGCGTGGCCCCGGGCCGTCACCAAGCGCCGCCGCAACGTCGACGATGCCTACCTCGGTAGCGACACCGAGACGGTATGTATTACCTTCAAGATAGGTTAGCAGTTTCATAGGTTATGGTCCTCCCTAAGCATTTTTTCCGAAGACGAGGACGCCATCGATGTAGAGTGGCAAGCCCATCATGAACTTCGGTTCGTTGGAGGCGTGGAACAGTGCCTCATACTTTTCCTCCGGATCGGAATACGACTGGCGCAAATATTACTTGACAAACGGAGTCAAAAAGGGTGTTGTACGTACGGTGCGTAGTCGACCTGTATCGACTTGGTCAGAGCGAGCCTCGTGAATCGCCCCGTCGCCGCTGATGTCGGCATTGCTTGAAGAGCGTGGTGCCTCCGACGTGCGCTAGGGATCCGGCGAGGAACTTAAGAACTGAAACTAAAATACTGGTTTCTTTACTCTTTAAAGATCACCAATCAAGAAAACTGCCTGTTAGAGAAAAGTCTTCAATTGAGCTATCGTTCCTGTTAGTTAATTCAATTCACAAATAAAAGCCGCAACTGGTTTTGAAATGATCAATTCTCCCCCACATGATTCAATTTTTTGTCTAGTTAGAGTAAGGAAAGTGTGTGAGATTGCTTCCCGTTGTTCGCGGCTTAATGATATGTCATGAAAAGGACCTTGATAGAGTTGAGTTGCCATATAGTATTTTAACACAGGCTCTGGATCTGTTACCTTGAATCCTGCCTCATAAGTTAACAGTTTTACTCGATTAAAGTGCTCTAACAGTATGGCTTCCCCATTTTCTAAGGAAAAAGGAATCGGATCTTCTTTAATTTCAAATGGTATATGTAACTGATGCATTGTCTCCTGATGCAGTGCGAAGAATTCAGGCATCCCCTGGCTGCTATTAGTAGTAGCTAAAAATTGTCCTGTATTTCTTAAAACTCTGCTAATTTCCTTCAATCCTTTTTTCAAATCAGGTAGATGGTAAAGCATGTGATTAGCCATGACGACATCAAACTCATCAGAAAGAAACGGCAATTTCTCAGCGTCAGCAATCATATGGAGGATAGGTAGCCCTTCCTGTTCTGCCTGAATACGTGCTGAATTCATAACTCCTTCTGTTAAGTCACAGCAAACCATAAACCCGCCATTATTCTTCAAAATTTTACTGGTGGGGATCGAGAACCTCCCATTCCCTGTCCCAATATCAAGAACGCGTTCACTGCCCAACAAGTTAAGCTTATCTATGGTCCAAGTTTCAAACATTTCTTTTGATATTCCGTATTTACCCATGACCTCATACTTAGCACTAAGATTATTACCTGTGTTATAAATTGATTGTATGCTTTCTTTATTTTGTGAATTCTCGTAGTAGTTCCGGACTTGACTCATTTTCTCCCCTCCTAACCGTACTTTAATTGTTCATAAATTCAATATAAATTAAAATTTCGATAAAAGTTAGGGGTTGAATTTGTCGATATTCCTGTAGTCTAATTAATACTATCCTGCCCGTTAGCTTAATGTCTGAAGCCAGTTATAGATTTGTTACTCCGTTTTTCCGGGCATCAGCTTATCGTACTCGGTTCTTCTTTGGACCCTGCTCAGCCACGTGTTATAAAATGCTAAAAACTACAATATCTTTAAAACAAAAAAAGCCGCAATTTTACGCGGCTTATAAGCTTGTATGTTCTTGTCGTCTTACAACCTTATCATCATTCTTCTGTTTTAATCAAACAGAAGTTTCTTATATCATGGTTTTGTGTTTATGAATAAAGCAAAAATCAAAATAGTATAGCTAAAAAATAAGATAAATGCATTTAAAATTATTCCCCACCACGCATATGACCTTGTTCCCCTTCTCTTAAAAAGACCCAGAACTCCCAAAACCAATCCTATAATCCCAGTTTCCTTTAACGGGAATATATTCATTACTAACAAGTCTTGTTGTATTAAACCAATATTAATGATAGCCAATTCCAAAATTCCTAAGAATGAAGATATCATGCCTAAGATATTAAATATCTGCCACTTCCAAGTGCATTCCTTCTTGTTAGGATCTTTTCCTTTTATGAATGCCAATTCCATAATTTAGAATCCTCCACCTTTATGGTACGAATCATAGGCTTGTCTTCAATTTTTCTTATCTCATTGACTGGGCCGGTAACGACTGCACCATATATTTTAATACCATTCTTCTCTATATAAGTTAAACCCTTGGATATAGAAAGGGCTTTTGCCCTAGAAACTTGGGTTGCTAATTTTTCATTTTTGGACAGTGACTTCAATATACTGATAAAAGTTTCTTCATTTGATTTCGACCCAATAAATGGTGACCAGGGATCGCTATCTTTCATAAAGGGATAGCCTAATGGCGATGTATATATGCCCTCTGCATTTTCACCAGATTCCCCGGTTTCAACCGCTACCCAAACAACATCAAGGTTCGGAAAGTAATTGTTGATTTCTTCTGGTGTGTAATCTTTATCAAAAGAAATATAAACTTCTGCTACAGTATCAGAGGCCAGGCCATTAAGGACTTCTCGCTCCCTAAAATCATCAAATGTCATAGAAGCATCAGGGTGAAGAAATCCAGTGCTTTCAGATGAAACAAAAGCTTCGGGTACCGGTTTATCAAGTAAATTCCTTCGATCTACTGAAGAAACATGATTTCCTAGAAAATGAATATTATATTCGGCAGTTCTAAAGTCTTCTTTCCCTACCCTTTTAAGAGTGTAAAAATATGCATCCATAGAAAAAATCCCAATTTTACTGCTTATACCCTGCCCTTCTATTTTAGTGTTTGGTTCTGTAATATATGCAATTTTGCTTATGGTGTCTAACATCTGGTTCGCTTTTCCCGAGTAATACATATAGGTGACAATAGTAAGAGCTGGATTTAATAATAATAGAATTGCGAGCACACTTATAATCGTTGTCATTCTCGAGTGGAATTTTGCCTTTTTTATTATTTTCTGTTCTTGGGATCCCTCGAAATTCTCAATTGACCTATAGTCATTAACAAAATCATTAAGGGTATCATAATAATCGTCATGAGTTTTAAATTTAGGTCCTTTTACATTTTGATTTGTATCATCAGATCCCGATTGATCGTCCTTCTTCTTATCGTCATCGTCCTTCATCATTACCTTGACCTCTCTTTTTGAAGTATTTCTCTTAATTTTCTTCTACCGCGTATTAGATGACTTTTTAGTGTATTTAAATTAAGATTCAGTATATCCGCAGCTTCGATCAGTTTTAGCTGATGAAAATCACAGAGTAAAATAGCTTGGGCCTCATTGTCAGACAGAGTTCGTATTAATCTAAGGAGATTTTGTAAACCATCTTTGTCGATAGTATGTTTTTCCGGTGACCGGTAATCTAGTTGTTCATTTAGTTTTTCTTTTAAAATTAACCTCTTTCTTTTGCGCGTATAGTCAATAAACACGCGGTAACCTACTTTAAATAGCCATGGCTTTACTGCATCAACTTCACTACTTTCTAAGTATAAATAAGCCCGATAGAATGTTTCATGCACCATATCCTCCGCTAAATAATGATCATTTGAAAGGGAAAATAAATATCGGTATAAATCATTTACATACCGTTGATAAAGAAGCTCTAAATCCATTGTGTACTCCTTTCAATGTATCCACGTTTAGCGTATTAATAAAGTTGCATGAAATTATGTATTTTTTTAAAAAATTTAACTGCAAACCCAGTGTTTTGTTGGTTATAATCCCGAATCCAAGGCGGCTTACTTTTTGAAAACAGGAAACAGTTCCACCGCCCCAACCATAAAAAAATCACAATAAAATAAAAAGAACCCAAAATCAGACCTTCTTTAAGAGGAGGAAATGATAATGGATTTTAGTGATTCTCGGTCTGTTCGATTCGGAAGACAAGATATAAGTAAGATGCTTCCCTTTGTAGTATTAAAAAAAAGTATGATACGGCTCCTGATAAGGAAATGTTCTCCTTTGCATTTATTTGGTTACTCCGATGACTTATCCATTGGTCCGCAGGAGCATGTCGAGATGACTAGACCTTCGTTTCTAGGGGATGGATTACCTGCTGCATAGGTGGGCAACATCCCGGCAAAAAGGGCGATCATGATCATCACCGCAATCATACGACTTGAATATCTGACCACTTTAGACCACAACTCAAGATTCAATTTGTTTGCGCTTATATTTTTTCTTTCCCCTCCTTTCGCAAGAGCTTTCATTTGGGTCTTTCAATAATGCAAGAAAAATCTCCTTGCCGGGAGAATGCTTAGCGGATCTTGAGCAACATATTCGAGTCGCGATCGCTCAAGATCCGCAGTTCGGATATCGATTCTCGAATTCAAGCTGGAGCACACATCCATCCGAGACACCGGGTCGAATGGGCCCATCGAATGGGAAGAGCTGACCAAGATAAGATGAATCATATCGAAGGTTTGACCAATGTACTCACGCGCCGTTTGTTAACAAGCGTTCGAGTTTTGTCTCGGTAAAACAATCGGAGCCACACTTCCATTAATCGGATTTCTAACAAGATGCATTACTTTAGCCAAGCTATAAAGCGCGCGAGCATGATGGATACTTCAGCCCGCGAGACAACACTGGCAGGGTCCAGAAGGTTCCCTGGCTTGCCGTTCAGGATTCCCACTTCCGTAGCCCAGCTCATGGCGTCCTTTGCCCAAGCGGAAATCTCGCCGCTGTCCGCAAAGCTCTTGCCGATGCCGTCCACAGCAGGTTGATCGCCGTACCGGTAAAGGAGCGTGATCAGCTGCATACGGGTAATAGCAGCCTTCGGAACGCTGCCGTCGCTGATCCCCTCAGCCACTGCCCAGTCCTGCGCCTTGCTGTACCAATACAAGCCCCCTTCGGTCTCGGCGCCGTCCAGCCGGGCCATCACGGTGATGAGCATTGCGCGGCTCATGGATGCATTGGGGGCAAAATTCTCTTTATCTGTCCCTAGGAACAGTTCACGGCTAGCAGTAAAAGCAATCGAATCCGCAGCCCAATGGTGGTCAGGCACATCCTTAAATGTGATCTTGTTGTCTACCAGCTTCACCGTTACATCGCCCCTGACTAGGATACTCAATCCATTCTCCGTCATTACGGAGGTCCCGATGATTGTTCTGGAGCGGTCACCTCTGACCGTATAGGCTACAGTGGAGGCGGAGGCTTTCTTGACGGGAATTGTAATCCGAGCTTGTGCCACTCCTTCGGGCAGATGAACTTCGGCCGTTACTTCCCCTAGAGACGTCGTGATTGTCTCAACCTTCACACCCTGCGAATCGGTGACGACTGAACGGCTCCTTCCATCCGGCTTGCTAACGGTCTCACTTTTGCTGCCGTCTTTCTTTGTGACCACTTCGGTCAGAGTGCCACTGCGTTCCTTCGTGATGACTTTACGGTCGCCATTCGGCCAGACGGTGGTTTCCGTAACCGTTCCGGTTGCCTGGTCTGTGACGATAGTCGTTGTGCTGCCGTCCCCATTCTTAGTGATCGGGGCAGGCGTAGGCGGGGCAGTCGAACTGGCAGGCTCGTTGCCAGAATTGCTGCCGCCGCTGGTCGCATATACACCAACAGTCACAACGCAAGACGCTGTGTAACTGCCTTCTGCAGTAGTCGCCGTAATCACAGTCGTGCCAGAGGCGTGGGCACTAACAAGACCGTGCTCATCCACAGTAGCTACAACCGGGTTTGACGTGCTCCAAATCACGGTCTTATTAGATGCTTCAGAGGGTTCTATATGTGCGGTGAGCTGGACAGTAGAGGGACCATAGTTGGTATACAATTGTGCACTGGTTTGGTTCAGGCTCACACTAGTGACAGGAATCGATTGATTAAAAGCCGTAATAGTGAACTCCACATAAGGACTTGCTTTATGTGTGTCCGTTTCGCGGTATCGAACCCAGTATGTTCCGGGCGGCAGATTGGCAAGTGTATCCCCTTCTACATTTAACCAGGTGCCCCCATGATCTGAAGACCATTCCATGGAATCATTCACCCCGGTGATGCGTCCATCATTAGCGCCAGCCGCTGTTTCATCGACTTTCCCAAGACCCTCTGGCGCAGCCTTTGGTCCTCCTATGACCATAGCTGTGAAATCATCAAAATCGATGGAGGCATTGGCGTATCCGTCGATACCGAACCGTTGTCCGATCAGCTTGTCACCGCCTGTATGGCGGAAATTGTAATCCGTAGCTACCGGAACATCGTCGAGATAGACGGTGTAGGTTTTGTTATCCCAGTTGGCCACCATTTTGATTTTGTACCATGTATTGTAGGACACGTTTTGGACTGCTTTCTTGGATCCACCGTTCTGTACAATAAACTTACCGGTATCAAAAGCAGTGACCATCGAATAATTGCCGGTACCGCTGTCGTTTCTCATCATGGCTCCATTCGCGTATTGGAAGCTGCTGTTTAATCTGGCGCGATACTCGATGACGATGTGTTGATCCCCCTCCGCTTTTACCTCGCCTGTATATGGCAGGAACAGGTTTGCCTTGCCCGAGGTAGCGGTCGTGGTCAGTCGAAGAAATTTATTCCCGTCCTCTTCCTTTACCGTTGCGGTAGCTCCATTGGTCAGATCTTCGGTGGTGATACCGTAAGGGTATTTGCCTACCGTATCACCGGAGAAATCCCGGTAAGCGTTATAGACAACGCCATCCTGCACGCTGTTAAGCGAACCTAACAGAGCCTCTTCCGCCTGAGCGAGATTATCCAGTTCCCCGTCAAACTGCTCTTTGCTCAGATCCGGGTTGGAGGCCATATCCTCCGCTTTATCCACCTCGGCCACAAACGCGTCATACTTGGATTGGCTATAGTTGCCTAACCCAGTGCCTAACGGATAAGAGAAGTTCGCCAGTCTATTGCGGAGCTGATTCACAATGTCATCAAGACCCCATCCTGCAACAACTTCTACGGATACCGTGGAAGGAATATCTCGGCCATCCACCTTCAGAATGACTGGCACCTGAACCGTACCAAGAGAGCTGAAGTCCATTCCATCCGGCTTCCAGCTGACAACTTCCGCCGTTATCGACTCGCTATTGTATACAACATCCACAACGCTGGGCGGATCAGGAGTCACTCCCGAAGGAGTCTTCACTTCGGAAACCACCTGAACCGCATCTGAAGCCTCGATCACCGTCAAATGGATTGCCGTTTTGCTGCCGTTGTATTCGGCTGTAATAAGAGCTGTACCCGGTTTATCTGCATATACCGATGGGGTGACCGAGACAGTATCAATCCGGGCCACCCCGGGATCGCTGCTGGTATACTGAGCATCAGCTGTCACATTCTTCATTTCATAGTTGTTATAGCGAGCAGTTAACTGCAATGGGAGGCTTCGCTGTCCGCTGGTCAGGACACGGTCCAATCCGCTTATCTCAAGAGACTGCACCGATCTGGGCTCTGCGACTACGGTTACCGCGGCCGTTGTTATTTTTCCATTATATGTCGCGGTAATTGTCGTACTGCCCGCCCCGACAGCTTGAATCTGATCCCCTTCATCAATAATGGCTACCTTCGTGTCGGAAGAACTGAAGGTAGCTCCTGTATCAATAGCGGTATAGGTAGCGCCCGTTACCGTATACAGGGGCAAACTGCGGGTTTCGTTCAACCCCAGGGTGAATCCCGGGGATTCAAATAAAATATCCGATGTATCCAGCTTAAATAGATCCATACTGTCGATTTCGGCCAGATTGCTCCCTTTCGAGAAGCGGATGATGTTCTCGCCTTCCTTAAGGAAGACTTTCGCCGTGGAGGCTCCCCAACGATTCGGACCAGAATAGACGATGTTCAATTTGGCACCGGAGCTGCCGTTGACCGACAATAGATGGGAGGCATCCGCCGCATTGGGGGAGCCATTGGCATTGCGCGCGGACAGGTTATAGAATCCCGCCTCCGGCACATTTACTGTAAACTGGGCATAATCATTGGCGTTCTTGATACCCGCGATTTTCATCCCGCCTGATGCGGTGCTTTCCCGCAGGACAGCCGGAGAAGTTTCTCCATTCGGATCCTTCACCAGCAACGCATTTTCCGCTTCATAGCGCTTCCGCATCGGCTCGCCGGAAGGTATGGCAATCGGTATGTTCGGATCTACCGGCTCTCCCAGGTTCGGCGTATTGTCGTCATTCCAAGTGAATTTCTGTGCGTAGACTTTGCGGGTCCAGCCTGACCCCGGCCAGCGGGCAGCATGGTAAATGATCCAGTCCTCCGCACCATCAGGAGATGAGACGATACTATGATGGCCGGGGCCGTAAACACCATTGGCGCTAGAAAAGATCGGCTTATCCCGCTTTACCCAGGAGCCAGGGTTCATTAAATCGTCGCTAATCTTGGCCGTGATCAACCCGAGGGAATAACTGTCTGTCCAGCTTCCGTTGGCCGAATAGATCAGATTGATCGTGTCGCCCTTTACAGTGACCTCGGGCCCTTCATTGATCCTCCCCGGGGAAGTTTCCCAGTCATATTCAGGCGTTGAAATCAGGACCCGTTCCGAACTGATGGTCCGTGGATCGCTCATCTTTGCGATATATAAGTTTTGAAAGCTTCCGTCGGTTTCCTCCCAGCCGGACCAAATAAAATAGTGATCCTCATTTACAGTCAGAACAGTGCCGTCAATTGCCCAACGATCGGTGGAATCGGTAATCTTCCCTTTGAACTCCCAGGTTCCCGTCATCGGATTATCACTGGCGTTCTCCAGCACGTACATGCGATGGTTTGCATTGGTTCCGTCGTCGGCTGCGAAGTAGATATACCATTTGAATAGGCCATCGTTATCTCTGAGATAGTGCATTTCAGGTGCCCAAACATCGGAACTGTACATGGTACCTTTAACCGGTGTCCAGGCTAGGCTTCTCTCGCCCGCCTCAATGCCGGTAATTGTCTTCGCTCTGCGGATCATGATGCCGCTGGCATTGACAAACACATTGTAGTAGTAGCCGTCCGTATGCTTGTAAACCCAAGGGTCGGCCCCTGTCTGCATAATAACATTGTAGAAATCAGACACATCCTTTCCCTCCTGCCGGGATGCCAAATCCGCCCTCTCTGGCGTTTGCTCTGCCGCCATAGCCGCTCCGTTCCATTGCGGCAGCATCAGCAGCAATGCGAGACAAAACAGCAAATACCTGAATCTTTTCCTATCCCATAAAACCGCTTTCAACTTCATCCATCCCCCTGTCATTGATTTTTTCAGCCATGTCCTCATTCTACTTTCAGAGAAAATTTAAAAAAGGTACGATCTTAAATTGTTTTGGTAACCGTTTAAGAAAAAGTGTCTTGACCTTCGGATTATCCTTAACCTTCTCAACGTATGATGGTTATCGCCGGGAATTCAAAGAAAAAAGGACACAATCCCCAATTAAGGGTTGTGTCCTGAAGAAAAACATTTCATTGTAGTGTGTCCGGCTATCGACATAACCTTACTCTTCCGAAGGTTTGCGGTTGTTTAACAGCTTTGGAATCCTCACGGTCACTGTCGTCCCATGGCCGAACTGGCTTTCTATGGTGATCCCGTAACCCTCTCCAAACAATAGCCGGAGCCTGTTATGGATATTGGAAAGTCCGATGCTTGCAGCAGGTTGGCCATCTGGTGCAGGTTCCGGGGATGCCATGCCCAGCTTAGCCTGAAGGGAAGCCAATTGCTCCGGGTCCATTCCCTTCCCGGTATCCGTGATTTGGAAGCACACGTCCCCATGCGCGTCTATGCTCCCGGTAACTTGAAGCCGGCCCCCTTGATCCATCCGCTCAAGCCCATGATAGACCGCATTCTCCACAATGGGCTGGAGTATCATCTTGGGGGTTTGCATCTCCAGGAGTCCCTCGTCCACATCGATCTCGATGATAAATTTATTTTCATACCGGATGGCGATAATGATCATATAAGCCTGAATACAGTCCAGTTCTTCCCTTATCCGCACAAGATCATCTTTTCTTATACTGTACCGGAATATTTTGGACATGCAAGATGCAATTTGCGCGATCTCCCTGCTTCCGTATTCCAATCCGATGCTGCTGATGCAATTGAGCGTATTATAGAGAAAATGGGGGTTGATCTGGCTTTGCAGGGCAGCGAACTCCGCCTGTTTCTGACTCAGCTCAGATTCATATAATCTGGCCTGGGTATTGATCATATCTCTTGCCATCTGTTCCCTTTCATTAATTACCCGGTTAATGTCGCAGGCCAGCATGCCTACTTCATTGGTAGAACGGACTTTAATGCGGAAGCCCATGTCCCGGCTCCCCACTCTCTTCATATCCAGAACAAGTCCCATCACCGGACGCATCAGATTGTTCATAAAGAAACTGCCCATGATAAGCATGCTTAGAATCATCCCAATCCCCACGGTAATGCTGACTTTCCGTATAGGGTTCATGTCTGCAGTAAGCTCTTGCACTGGAATCATACTCACAACCCGCCACCCGTCTGCCTGCTCCAAACCCTTAACCTGGACGAGAATATCTTCCCCATCGATCGTTGTTTTGACCCCGTTAAGCAGGATGCCCTTATCCATAGACAGAACTTCCCTGAATAACGCACCTCGGGCATTGGAATTGGTGGAAGCAATCACCTCATCCCGGCTATTCAGAATGTACAAGGTAGAGTTGGGCGTTAATTCCGTATTTTCCACAAGCCCCTGCATTTTGTCCATATTGACTAAAACGGTACAGTAACCCGTAATTTGGGAGAAATAGATTCCCCCGATGGCCTCCACAATCGGCGCTATATAAAAGAACTGTTCCGTTCCTGTTCTGTCGTCTTTTAGAATCGAAGTAAACATCCCCTTGTCCCGCAGCGAAGGATCTTCCTTATACTTCTGGATAAAGGTATCGTAACGATTGAGAAAAAAAATATCTCCGCTTGCTGATGCCAAACTGTAAAGCCGTCTTCCCCGAATATCATTAATTACAATTCCGTCCACATACGAATTAAAGGATCTCATATATTCCATGAGATCCAATGCATTTGGACCGCTGTTAAACGCCCTTTGGTAATCATCATCCACTACAGAAAATTCCTGAACCCGTCTGCTATTGACCGCAATGCTGGTGCTGACCCTGATATCACTAAATGCAGAATCAATTTTGCGGCGTGTTTGTTCTATCATCTGGTTACTGTAATGGGCGGCTCTCTTCTGGGTTAAATTAGAGAAACTATAATAATAATAAAATTCCATGACAGTAAATATGATGATTGAGAAAAAAAAGATAAGCCATATCTGATGCTTCAATTTCAGTTTACTGATCTTCATGGCCCGCCGCTCCGTTCATATCAACTTTTTCTGAATTTGGTAGGGGTCATCCCGCAATGCTTCTTAAACACTTTATTGAAATAATAATAATCGACATACCCGGCCTGAATGGCCACTTCTTCAATGGATAGATCCGTTCGCTTCAGGAGCTCACGGGCTTTCTTGATTCTCAGCTCCGACACATATTCTGAGAAGGTTTTGCCCAGATTTTTTCTGAATAATTGGCAGCAATACACCTGGTTAATGAAGAATTGGGCAGATAAATCCTTCAAATACAATTTCTGCTCAAAATGATGGTTGATATAATGGATCATCCTGTTGAAGCAGGACTGGATGTCCCCTTCCTGCACAGAGCGGCTGTTTCCTATCCTGATGGAGTCGAGAACCTCATGTAAAAAGCTGCATAGCGACTCAAAGTGTTCAAATCGTTCCTTGATCTCGGAATAATTCAGGAATTCCAGTTCCATATCCTTCAATTCCTCAGAATATGCTTTGATAAGGATCCCGACGGCTTGATTCCACAGGTAGACAACCTCAGACATGCCAAGATGATGATCCCTGAAATATGCCTGCAGCCCTTTAATGTACGCATCCACATCGTCAAATTGATTTCCCTGTAGGATGTGGTGGATTTCATCGATACATGGCTTCACCAGATGAAGCTTCGGCTCGTAGTGAACGACGCCCCCAGCTTCTTCAAGAAAAACCTGGGAAGCGGACAGGTCTGCTTCTTTAATGAGCTTGCTCATATGCTTTAGTTGATTAGAGATGCTGCTGACGCCCATAACATGGATGCCCGTCTTATTCAGAACCCACTTATCCAAATGTCCTTCCAGACAAGCCCTATGCTCCGTCATCAGGACAACAAGCATTTTTCGGGCTCCGGCTTCAACTTCCACAACATGAACAGGCTTTCCCTCCAAAGAAAGCAGGTTTCTAATATTTTTATTTTCTCCCTCGAAATAGATGGTCAACACCTGATAATAGTACACAGCTGCATCATCGGGAAGCGGTAGGAAGCTCTTGATCTCGTCCTCATTCGCCGAGGTCAGTGCATCCAGAAGGAGTTGGTTGCGTGCTGTGCTTCTTCGGGAGAAGTGCATGGCCAGCTTCGCAATGAAGGGGTCAGCCTTATCGATATCCAAAGGTTTCAGGAAATAATCCAGCGCGCCATAGCGCAGCGCTTCCTGGGCATATTCAAATTCCGCATATCCGCTTACGATGACAAACTCAATGTCCAGCCCTTCTACTTTGGCCCTCTTCATCAGATCCAGTCCAGATATCTCTGGCATACGGATATCCGTAAATACCAAATCGGGTTCATTCGCTTTTATGGCATCCCATGCCTTGTAAGCGCTTTTAAATTGTCCGATAATTTCAAATCCATATTTATCCCAATCGAAGGCGTTGCGGATTCCTTTAATTGCCCACGGCTCATCATCTACAATCATGACCTTGTACATGGGTATCCTCCTGAACATATGGATTCTCCCGAATAATAGCAAAATTAATCGGGAACAGCAACGAAAAAAGGATAAACCACAGACTGGTTTATCCTTATGCCATGGATTACTTGCTCTGTGCTTTGACATCTCTATAATTCTTTATATTCTCATCCTGAACAGCCTGACCGCCAGCGTCCATATATTCTTTCACCAGCTTGTCATACAAGGCGTCGAACTCTGCCGGCTTGGCAACGACCAGCCTGTCACTCATCTGCTTGTTCATGTCACCCAACGTTTTGCCGTACTTGATACTAGCTTCGTTCGAGACGCCGTAATAGAAGCCTGTATAACCATCCGTCGTATTGATCTTGTATGAATCGACAGCCAGTTTTTCATAGTTCTGATCTCCGGCTGCTAAGGCTGCTGCGTACGTTCGCACATTCTTTTCGGTATCGCCCAGCTCTGCACCGTTTACAATTAGAGTATAATCCATATTCAGATTGCTCGTTTGCATATTTTCGCCGGTTTGCGCAATCCCTTGCGGGATGCCGTTTACAAGCTTATGGTTGACGCCTTCTTCACCAAACTGAAGGAAGAACATCACCTCCGGATCAGCCATCCAGTTCAGATACTTTATGGCCAGCTCCGCATTCTTGCTGCTTTTCGGGATGAAGGAGAAAATCCCGTTTTCATTGTACATCTCTTTCAGGTATTTCCCCTCTTCGTTTTTGAAGGTATCTACAGCAACATAGTTGGCATCAGGTGCATTTTGCTTCAGTGGTTCACGAATTTTTTGTGAAAGTGGATAATCCCAGTTGGCAGCGTAGAAGCCTACCTTGCCATTGGTCACATCGGCATCCGCTTGTTTGGTTGTTTTATCCAGCGCAAAGTCGGGGCTGATCAGCTTTTCATTGTACAGTTTGTTCAGCCATTTATAAGCATCCTTGGTGCCGGGCTTCAGCCAATTGGTGGTGGTAACGAATTCCTCCTCCGACATCGGACCCCAGAACGAAGGAATCAGGTTGCCAAAGGTGTAGTTCATGCCGGAAGCCGCTGTAGCCCACGGAATGACACCATCCACATTACCCGGGTTCTTGTCACGGAAAGCAACGAGGGTATTATATAATTCATCCCGATTCGTTGGAACAGGCATTCCCAGCTTATCCAGCCAATCCTTGCGGATAAACATGCCGTTCCAAGCAATCAGAGTCCGCTTGCCTGGGATCGAGATTTGTTTGCCCTCATATTTCCCGTAGGAAAGAACTTTCTCGCCCAGATAAGACTTTAATTGCTGGCCGTGCTTCTCCAACAATTCATCCAGTGTATAGAGGCCACCGCTTTTTGCGAAACGAGTTACGGTATTCCCGTCATAAGTGAAGGAAATATCAGGAGCCTCGTTGGCTGCCATCAACACATTCAGCTTGTCGACTTCTTGGGAACGGGGGACAGGAACAAATTTTACAATGGCGTTATTAGGCTTCCCGAATTTTTCATTGACATATTTGGTCCACGTGTTGTTGTTCAAGTCCGGTTGTCCCTGAATACCTCTATCAAACACTTCCACTGTCAAGGTAACTGGGGAACCGGAGCCCGTTTCCGATGTGTTGGACCCTTTTGATACCGTCTCCCCATTGTTATTGCCTGCGCCACCACAGCCTGCTACTCCTACGGTTAGAAGCACTGTGCTAAATAGAATTGCTGCTTTCTTCTTTATGCCCTTATACACTTTAACCACCCTTTCGTTCTTGTGATTGATTCTCTTAAATCATCCGCGAGGCCGGGATCCCCCCTTCATCATAATCTGTTTCCCCATCATCCCTTGATAGCCCCAGTCATCACACCATCCACGAAATACTTCTGCAGTTTAGGATAGATCAGCAAAATCGGAATCGTTGTAAACATGACACTGGCCGCTTTCAAAGACTCAGGGACAATATAGGAGCCGACACTTCCTTCTCCTCCTTGTTGGCTATCCAACTGCTGATTGGCCGAAATGATCTGGTATAGCTTCATCTGCATAGGGTACAGCTCTTTTTTCGTAATATAGAACAGCGCATCCTGGAATCCATTCCATCTGTCCACCGCATAGAAAAGGCTTAATGTGGCGATCGATGGCAACGAAAGGGGGAGCACGATCTTGAGGAGAATGCCCAGATCCGAACACCCGTCAATGGCTGCCGATTCTTCCAGGCTCTCCGGAAGATTGCTGAAGAAGGTTTTCAGGATGATCATATTAAACACGCTCATGGCACCCGGCAAAACCAGGCTCCAAACCGAATTCATCATGCCCAGGTTTTTAACCAGAATATATGAGGGAATTAAACCGCCGCTGAAATACATGGTGAAGACCAACGCCGTCAAAATAAAGTTTCTTCCCTTCAGCCGCTTCTTCGTTAACGGATACGCTGCACATATGGTCAGGAACATGCATACCAAAGTGTAAAATATCGTAAGCACAATACTGTATCCAAGCGTATAAAGCATATCCATATCGCTCAATATGGTTTTGTACGTTTCTGCTGTGAAGTCTACTGGCCACAGTCCTACCTTTTGAGAAATAATCGCTTCGTTGGAACTGAAAGAAAGCGCAATCATGTACAGAAACGGTACGATACATGTGAAGGACAATGCCACGATAAATACAATGATGGCAATATCCGCTACAGTCATTTTTTTCATCTTGCCCCTATTGCTCGCCACCCTCACCATATCCCATCCTCGCCTAATTTTTTCGCAACAAAGTTTGCAGATAACAGCAGGATCAGGCCGACCACGGATTGGAACAATCCTACCGCCGTTGCCTGGGAGAAATCACCCGAACTAATACCAACTCTATACACGAAAGTACTGATAACATCAGAGTAATCGCTAACCAGTGAATTTCCCATCACAAAGGGACGGTCAAATCCGATAGTAACCATTCTGCCTATTTGGAGAATCAGCAAAATATTGATGGTTGATTTAATGCCAGGCAGTGTAATATGCCACATTTTGCGAAGCCTGCTGCAGCCATCAATATCGGAGGCCTCATACAACTCCCTATTGATTCCGGTAATGGCCGCCAAATAAATGATGGTGCCCCATCCGATATTTTGCCATACGCCAACGGCAATATAAGTAATCAGCCAAGGTGTTTTCCGCGACAGAAACTCAATCTTCTCCAAACCAAAGCTCGACAGGAAATTGTTGATCATGCCGCCGTTAGAAAACATCAGATAGACCATACCGCCAATAATAACCCAGGACAAAAAGTGGGGCAGATACAACACGGTCTGGGTCATTTTCTTGAATTTTGCTTGTCTTACTTCATTGAGCAAAATAGCCAGGAGAATGGGCGCTGGAAAACCCGCGATCAAGTCCAGAACATTCAGGACCAGCGTATTCTTCAATGCACGGTAGAAGCTGTCCTGCTCAAAAATAAACCGGAACACGTCCAGTCCTACCCATTCGCTCCCTCTAATTCCTTCAAAAATGTTGTAATCTTGGAATGCCATCACAAGGCCATAGATGGGTGCATACTTGAAAATCAGGATATACGCCATAGGCAACAGCAAAAGAAAATATAACAGACCGTCTCTTTTGATGTAGTACAGAAAGTTATTTTTCCTTTTTGTTGCGCCGTACTTTCGGGAGCTGTCTAAAACCGCTTTCATTTTTCCCATCCCTCCGACTGTAATAAGGAGCTCTCATGTTTATCATTTTACCTTCAGGATTAAATAAAAAAATGTACTTCCTTAAATCAATTTGGTAATAACTTAAAAAGGTAGTTGTATGTAAACTGTAGAGTGAGGAATTAGTCAGGTAAACAAAATAAAGAACCAGAGACCATTTGGTCCTGATTCATTAAATAGGTAGCATGCCTACAAAAATATATAAAATGAATTTTTAATACATGTAACATGGTCGGCTTCCCCTTGCAACAAGAAACCCCATCTTTAACTGTTTTGGAATCCAAAAAACAGTGGAAAGTGGGGTTGCCTCGGAAAAATATTGATTTATGGTTTATCTTTAGATTAAACCTCGACATTGTAAAAAGAAGAGCCCTGAAGGAACGCCTCTAATTGGTCGGTCTACCGTTATTTGTGTGCATATTGGCAGGCAGCTCGAATCGGCTGTAGCCCTCCATCCGGAACAGCCGGGTCGGCGTCGCCCAAGGAAGCGGATATTCACTGTACAGTTGCCGCTTCGCTGCCGCGTCTCTCATCTTTTCGGACAAGCTGGGCAGCAAGCGCAACGTGGAATCTCCATCCTCCCGCTCGGTCACGAATCGGCCGGGAATGGCACGAACGGCGCGAGCCGACTCATAGGCGCCGTTGGATACCAGCACGAAGCTTCGGCTTGCCTTGAGCGGCGAGAAGAGTGGTTTCCCTGGGGTTTCAATCGCTTCCATTAGGTTCAGATACATGCTGCACATCAAATCGGTCGGACCAAACGCCAAATCCTCTTCGGCGTCCTGTGCGCGAATTGTCAGCTTGTTCTGGTAATTCCAATGCGCTTCCCCTCGCGTTCCGTACACGGCAATCGAAGGCACTTCGCTGACTTCATGACAAAGCATGGCGTAAAAATGAACGATCACACCGTTAGCCATAACGGCGCGAATACAGGAGACATCGTCCCCCTCGATGTCATTGACGTGGTAAAGCTCGGCCTGCACCGATTCCGGGTACAAGTCTGCGGCGTCTCCTCCGGCCGCCAGCAAGCTATGGTGCAGCAAGTGGGCGAACGGATTGTTGAACGTCCCGTCCAGCACATACTGGCCGTCGCTGACCAGTTTGCCAGCCCAGCGGGTTCGATCGTAGTAAGAGCGAAGCCGTTTCCACATGCCAATGCCGACCACTTGCTCCACCTGCCCGAGCACACCGGAGCCGATCCTTTCCAGCAGCGTTCGGAACGCCTGGCCCGACGTATTCTGGAAGTTCACCTGGCACAAGCGCCCGGTCTCCAGCTGCACCGCGACCATCTCGTCCAAGTCCTGGATCGTTACCGCCGGGGGCTTCTCCACCAGCACGTGAAAGCCCATCCGCATCACCTGGATGCACATCGGCTTGTGGGAGGAGATCGGCGTGACGATTACGACGAAATCGATATCTGGATGCTGCGTGAGCATCTGCACGTAATCCATATAATGGACGGCCCCAAGCGCGGTCAGCTTGTCGTAAGACTCCCGATGAGCGCCGACATTCGGCTCCGCAAAAGCAGCAACCTGCAGGCTACCCTCTTCGACCAGCTTCTGCATGACTTTCACATGTTCAGCGCCGAATCCCCCGATCCCGATCAGCGCGGTGCGACAAATCTTCACGTTCCTTCCCTCCAAAGCTATGCCTTGACGAGCCGGGAACGATTCTCCCGGCCCGCCAAAGCTGCAAATTTATAATTCATACATGCTGCAAATAACGTTCCTTGATGAGCGTGAGCGCCTCATCTCCCGGCATATCCCATACCTGCCGGTTGAAGATTTCCACCTCGATCGCCCCCACGTAACCGGACGCTTCAACGGCATGACGCATCCGGCGCAACTCGATAAAGCCGTCCCCAATCATCCCTCTGCCCATCAGCAGGTCGGGTACCGGCACGATCCAATCGGAGACGTGGAAGCCGAGTATACGCCCCCTGGCCCGCTCAATTTGCGCGTATAGCTCGGGGTCCCACCAGACGTGGAACGCATCGACGACGACGCCGACGTCTTGCGGGTCGTGCTGCTCCGCGAGCGTGTTGGCTTGCGCCAGCGTATTGATGACGGAGCGTTCAGCGGCGTACATCGGGTGCAAAGGCTCGATGCCGAGCTTGACTCCGTGCGAGCGGGCGAACGGCACAAGTTCCGCGATCGCTTCTTCGACCGTCTTGCGGGCGAAATCGATATCCCGGTCTGGCGCCGGTCCGCAAACGAGCACGAGCACATCGGTGCCGAGCTCGGCCGCTTCCTCGACAGCGCGGCGATTGTCGTCCATCCGCTCTTTGCGCGCAGGCGCGGTGGCCGCCGGAAAATAACCCCCACGGCACAGGCTGGAGACGCGCAGGCCCGCGTCCCGCACAAGCCGCTTGCTCTCGGCCAGGCCGGTCTCAGCCACTTTATGCCGCCACAGCGCGATCCAAGGCACTTCGGCTCGAACGCATGCTTCTACGGCCTCACGCATATTCAGCCGATCGGTCGTAATCTGGTTCAAGCTGAGTCTGTCTATGGAACGAAGCGGTTCCATACTGATCCCTCCTTGATTTCAAACATCTCTATAAATGATTACGGCCGAATACCCGCCAGCGCCAAGACAGGCTTCATCCGTTCGGCGGCAAGCTCCGGATCGGCCAATAGCCCGGCCCTGTCGGCAAGCACGAACAGCTGGGCCAAATGGACGATCGAGCGTGATCCCTCCGCTCCCCCGATCATGCGGAAATGCGGTTGGTGGCCGTTCAAGTAGGCCATGAACACAATTCCCGTCTTGTAGGCGTATGTCGGCTTCTGGAAAATATGACGCGACAAGGCAACGGTAGGCTCCATAATCGCCTCATAACTGACCAGATCGCCTGCGTCTAGCGCATGAAGCGCCTGGGCGGCGGCCGGCGCGATCGCGTCGAATATGCCGAGCAGCGCATGGCTGTAGCCCTGCTCATCACCCTTGATCAGTTCCGGGTAGTTGAAGTCGTCGCCGGTGTACATCTTGACGCCTTCAGGCAGCAGCCGGCGCATCTTGATTTCTTTGCCAGCATCGAGCAGCGAGATTTTAATCCCATCGACCTTATCCGCATTTGCCCGAATGACGCGCAAACAAACGTCCATCGCCTCGTCCAGATCGTTCTTGCATCCCCAATAGCCGGCCAGAGCGGGATCGAACATGTCGCCGAGCCAATGCAGAATGACCGGCTGTTTCACCTGCCCCAAAATGCGCCCATACACCCGCTCGTAATCCTCGGGCCCTTTCGCGCAGGCGGCAAGCGCGCGGCTCGCCATCAGAATGACTTGACCGCCCTCGCCTTCGATAAAGCCGACTTGCTCTTCATAGGCGGCCTCCACGTCGGCGATCGTGACCCACGGTCCCGGAAACAGATGGTCGGTTCCCGCGCCGCAGGCGATTTTGCCACCGACCGAGCGCGCTTCCGCGATCGAAGCGCGGATAAGCTCCTTCGAGCGGTTCCAGTCGAGGCCCATGCCGCGCTGCGCGGTATCCATCGCTTCCGCTACGGCCAGACCGAGCGACCACAAATGGTGCCGGTAGGCGAGCGTCGAGTTCCAATCAATCTGCGAATGATGCAGCGGATCTGCGTCCGCAAACGGATCGCAGACGACATGGGCGGCCGAGAAGGCGATGCGGCCCGTAAACGGCTTGGCCGGCACGGAGAACGAGCCTGCATTGCCCGGAGTATATTCATACAACGCTCCCCCTGCGCGGGGGAGGAGCAACGATTTGGCCATCTGTATTCCTCTCCTTAAGAGGTAATTAAAAAAATCGGCTTTTGATCACGAAGTATAGCTATGAAGCTTACTCGACGTCGAATCTTGAATTCAGCCGGGCCTTCCGCTACTCACGTAGGCTCACCTACGCTGCGTTGCTCAGTCCCTAGCTTCATCCAACCTTCTCGGTGCTGAAAACCCGATTTTTTTAGTATTTATTTTTACAGGCTCAGCTTCGGCACGTCGATCCAGCGGCGTTCCTGCCACGACTGCAAGCTGAGATCCGCAAGCTGGGTGCCCTTCGCGCCTTCGAGCAAATCCCACGGAAACGGCGTGCCGATGACGACATGCTTCAAGAAGAGTTCCCATTGCACCTTGAACGCGTTGTCGTATGACGCGTTGTCCGGCACCTCCACCCATAGGTCACGGAACTGGAACGGGTTCGGAATATCCGGATTCCATACCGGCTTCGGCGTATTGACCCGATGCTGCGTCTTGCAGTCCCGCAAACCCGCCACAGCGCTGCCTTCGGTGCCGTCGACCGTAACCGTGAGCAGATCGTCGCGGTCTACGCGCACCGCCCAGGACGAGTTGGCCTGCACGATAATGCCGCCTTCCAGCTCAAACATGGCGTACGCCGCATCGTCCGCCGTGCATTCGTACGGAACGCCCTGCTCATCCAGACGTTTCGGAATATGTGTAGCGGCAAGACAGGAAACAGCCTTCACTTCCCCAAACAAGTTCTCGAGAACATAGCGCCAGTGTGCAAACATGTCGACGATAATGCCGCCGCCGTCTTCCTTGCGGTAGTTCCACGATGGACGCTGACCCTGCTGCCAGTCGCCCTCGAACACCCAATAGCCGAACTCCATCCGCACGGACAGGATACGCCCGAAGAAGCCAGAGTCGTTTAAGCGTTTCAGCTTGAGCAATCCCGGCAAAAACAGCTTGTCTTGCACGACGCCGTTTCTCACCCCGGCCTCAGCGGCGATGCGGGCCAGTTCAAGCGCCCCTTCAAAATCGACGGCCGTCGGCTTCTCGCAATAAATATGCTTTCCCGTGGCGATCGCCTGCTTGATGCTTTCGGCGCGGCGCACCGTCGTCTGGCTGTCGAAATAGATTTCATAGTACGGATCGGCGAGGCATGCTTCAAGATTGGTACTCCAACGTTCGACGCCGTGGGCGGCGGCCAGCGCCTGCAGCTTGCTCTCCTGCCGTCCGACCAGAATCGGGTCGGGCATGATGACGTCTCCGTCCGGTAACGCGACGCCCCCTTGCTTGCGAATCGCAAGAATTGAACGGACCAAATGCTGGTTGGTTCCCATCCGTCCGGTAACGCCGTTCATAATAATGCCGATGTTGCGAACTGCCACATTCATCGCTCCCTTCGCTTCGTATAACCGTATTGTAGTCGATGCGAAACCGCTTTTCTTACGATTACGGGAACACGATTCTCAATTTTGGAAGCGAATTATTCGAGCAAAAAACAAAACCCCCCGCCGGCGCTTATCCGATGGGGGATGAAGGGGAAAATATGTTTCAATCAATCGGCTGGTCGTCCTTTGATCGTTATCTTGTTCGTTTGATACCACTATTGTGCGCTCGCTGTCCGTTTGACGGAAGGATCCCTGCCTACTCAGCTTGCTCGGGCGCGTTCAGTTCCCGGTACGTTTTTGGCGACAGCTTGGCGACCGCTTTGAACGACCGGTAAAACGTAGACACGGAATCGTAGCCGACCTCGAAGCAGATCGATATAATGTCCTTACCCGTTTCCACCAGCAACTTCTGGGCGACGCGGATGCGTACCTCGGTCAAATATTGCATCGGTGTCATGTTGTACCGTTCCTTGAAGATGTTGTTCACATGCCTCGTGCTGATGTCCAGCTTGGAGGCGATGTCCCCCGCGGTCAGCGGATCAAAATACTTCGAATCGATATAGCTGCGAATTTTCTCGGCGCGCAGCTTGTTGGAGCTGGAGCCCGCTCCGGCGGCCTCCGTTCCGGCCGATCGAACCAGCAAGAGCAGCAGCTGGGACAGCTGGACTTTGAGCGAAAGCCGTACGAGCGGCGACAGCTCCCTGGACTGCTCGAACAGCATTTTCCTCAGCAGCTGACGCAGTTCACTCGCAGCAAACAATCCCGGCTTCATCAGGCAGGAGGCCGGAAAGTAGGCGTGGAGCAGCTGCGCCCTCATATCCGGATCGAGCACTGCCTCGTCAAACGCCAACACTAACAAGGTCAGCCTGAAGTCGGACATGACTGAGTGGACGGAATACGGAACGATCAGCGCCGTATCGTCGACCGCAAGCTTCCGTACTTCACCCCCTAGCCGGATAGTGCCTTCCCCTTCCAGCACAAATAGCAGCTGGTGCGTCTGATGATAGTGCTCGGACACGAGATGCCCGCCCCTATGTTTCTGCTCGTATAAGTCTATCGCATTCCTGGACAAGTCGATCCATTTCATCGTCACGGCGAAGCCCCCGTTTTTTTGAGCGTTACATTTAAAGCGTTTCATTTAAAGCCATTTTAGCGCGATCGGCGGCTTCTATACAACATTTTAGAATAAGTGAAGCTGACATGAACATTTATCGTTTGAACAAAAATAGCCGCAGCTACGCGGCTAATAAGCGTGTATATTCTTGTCGTCTACATGACCAAATCAATCTGGCAACATACCCCTTCATTGTTCTAATATTTATAATCTAACTCCAGTTCTCTCCCCGTTTTATTCCATAGTTTTCGAGGGCTCGGATGCCACAGCTGCCGAGGACGTAAAATAGGCCTGCAGCCTCCGGTTCAACCATATGGAAGCCGCAATAAACAACGCCACACCGATTAACTTGACGGGCTGGGCAATAAAATCGGACAGATGCATTCCGATATAGGAAACGCAGAATACCATGACACCTTTGCCTAGAGTTACGGCTGCCGCAAAGGAAACCGACGACATTCGCGTTAATCCCGCGGCCATGTTTATGACTACGAACGGTCCTATCGGGAGCATGCTTAAGAGAAAAACGAAGCTAAACCCGTTCCTCTGCGCCCATACCATGGCCATCCGTAATTTGGGCTTGACCGCCCAGCGTTGAATAAACGGTGTATCCGACGCTTTGCGAAAAAGCCAAAACGTAAGAAAACTGCCCGTTACAAGGCCGATCCATGAATATAAAAAACCCAGCCACAATCCATAGATGGCGGCATTGGCGCCGACAATCATGATCGTAGGCAGTGGCGGAACGAAAGACTTTAGAAAAGTTAGCAGAATGCCGGGCAGTGGCCCCAGCGAGCGGAAACGCTCCAAAAGGAGTTCGATGTTTTGCTCCGTAAAATACTCCATTATGCTGATCTCAGCGCCTAACATAGTATGTGTTTCCCCCTATAACTCCAAGTGATTTCATTATAACTCTATATTATGCTCTTATTTTCTAAGGTAGCAGAAGTTCTGTCCGCATCATTCTACTATTCAAATTTTAACTGGAGCGAATCACAAATTGGCATATAGCCTATCTTTTGATAGATGCTATTAGATGTGGGATTTGCTAAGTCCGTATATAAGACACATTTATTAAACCCTTTATCCAATGCAAGTTGGCTTATTTGCGCCACAATTGAAGTAGCGTAACCCTTCCTGCGCTCATATGGAGGGGTATATACAAATGCCACGCCAATAGCCGTCTGCATTTCCCTTGTATATCCTGCCATAGAAACGGGTATCCCATTGTCCTCTAAAATATAGAGCTTTTTTGATGCTATTCGGTAGAGGTAAGGGTCTGCAATTTGCGGGATGGACATTTCTGTTTTGCCATAACTCCCCGCTGCATAAAATGCTTCAGCCCAGTATGGGAAAAAGTGAATATCCTTTTCATTTAGCAATCGAACGATACCAACCTTTTGAATGTCTGGGTTTACTGCCGTAAGTTCATATATACGTTGGCTCATGGTTGTTTTAAAGGTTATTCCCCTGCGCAAGGTATATTCTTTGGCAAAATATTCTGCCAAGTTTTTTTCAGTTATCACACCTGGAATTTCACGGTCTTTCAGCCCATCTATCAGACAGTTTATAGCATCTGGGTTAATGATGTTGTCTGTTGCATAAAGCGTAATATTGTGTGGCGGTGTCATTATGGCGGTAAGTTGTATACCCTTAGCATCCGTAATAGTTGCCATAAGCCAATTTACAGGGTTACGCCAGTCTGTTTTGTCTTTTCCTTCATGCCCAATGATGATATTGCCAAGAGGAATCAAATTTTGTGCTTCATGACGCATTAGCACTTCATAGGTGTCATTGTAAAACTCATGCACATCCGTATACAACTTGAATTGCATTGCAATATCACCCTTTCATCTGCTCAACTCCTGATCTTTAACCCCGCCTGTTAAACTACACCAATCCCTATCAGCCTATCGCACTCGCTTCTTCTTTCTACCCTGCTTAGCCACGTATTATAAAATGCTAAAACTACATCTGAAATGAGAACTCTTATCAACCACGGTTAACCATACATGTTCTTGTCTTTTTCGGCAAACATTTTAATGGATTTTTGATCTCCCAAAAATTAATTTTTTTTGAACATATACCCATGTCCCCATAATGTCCGAATCCATCCATTTCCTTCCGGGTAATAGGAGAATAGCTTATCACGCAGGCGTTTAATGTGGGTATCTACTGTACGCCGGTCGTAAATCACTCTGTGCGATGGCTTCCAAACTTCAGTATGCAATACTTCACGAGAATATACTTGTTCTTGATGTGTGATCAGGAAATAGAGCAGATCATATTCTTTCGGAGTCAGATGGACCTCATTTTGTTTCACCATAACACGACGTGCTGAAGGATAAAGCACAATTTCACCAATCTTGAAAGCGTTATTTAGCAATTCATCGGTTTCAGAAACATAGGAACCGGGAGAATATATACGGGTTATCATGTTTTGGATACGCAGCACAATTTCCCTTGGGCTAAATGGCTTGATGACGTAATCGTCTGCTCCCGCTTCAAAACCTTCAATGCGGTCCTTTTCTTCCGATCGCCCAGATAACAACAGAATCGGAATATCAGGTTGCGTCTGTTTCATACACTTGCAAACCTCAATCCCATTCATGTCTGGCAGCAACCAATCCAGCACGATCAAATCATAATTTGCGTGGTTCTCACAATATCTTTCGATGGCTTGTGTACCATTCGGTGCTTCTTCGACTATGAATCCTTCGAACTCCAAATACATTCGTAGAATGTTGCGAATGCGTGTCTCGTCATCAACTAGTAAAACTCTTCTATGGTTTGCCATCATTTTCAATCGCCCTCCTATGGCCTGAGTGAACCGAATCAACCAATTAGCTTACAGGAGCTCAAGCGGTTTAAACTCCAGATTCACCAATCATCTGTAGTTCAATCTGTTTCAATTTATAAAAGTATCCCTTCTGTTCCATCAATTCCGTAAATGAGCCGATCTCCACAATTTCGCCCTGCTCCATGACGACAATCTGATCCATCTTCTCTAGACCGGTGAGGCGATGACAAATGAGAAGAAGTGTATCTCCGCTCGCTTGCTCGTACAATTGCTTTAGAACGCGTTGCTCGGTTACATAGTCCAGAGAAGACGTTGGTTCGTCAAGTAACCAAAGTTGCCCTTTGCGTAGCATGGCTCGCGCTAAGGCAAGACGCTGTTTTTCTCCATCGGATAAGTTTTCACCGTTCTCATAGACCACCTGGTTTAGCGAAACATTTGGTAATTGGGCTTTAGCAAGTATCTCCATTAGCTCCTCGTCAGAATGTTCATCTGCATTCTCCAACAGATTTTCACGAAGCGTCCCTTTGAAAAAATGGCTTTGTTGCAACACTACATTTGTCAATTCCCAGATGTTTTCCTCATCCAATTCGTTAATCAAGACTTTGTTTATGCGTATATTCCCCGATGTTGTTGTTCTCAGTTTGAGCAACAACTCGATTAACGTAGATTTTCCTGACCCGCTCGGCCCAACAATCGCTGTTTTAGAACCTGCAGCAAGATGTAGTGAGAAATTCATTAGTGCTGGCCTCCACTCCCCCTCATATTGAAAAGTAGCGTTGCTTATTTCAATGGATACAGGTAAATCGGTTGGCAAAGACTCAGACTTACTCAATCGCAATGTTGTAGCTTGAGATGGTATTGTTTCCGTCAGCCGATTGGCTGCATGTTCGCTATCTTGCTTATATGCAGGTAGTACAGCCAAAGCAGCTGCCTCTTCGAAAACGGTTTGCGTGGCCATGACCATCATGGCAAGAAATACGCCAGCAAGTCTTCCGTCCAGAATCAAATAGGCACTGAGCGTCAGCACACCCCAAGTAATAAAAAATGTAACAAAAACATGCATGGATTGTCCCAGTAACAATTGGACAGCAGCTCGTTGCTGTTCAGCTGCCAATGAAGCTGAATAGCGCTGAAGTTGCTCCTCACGCTGTGCCAACTGCCCATAAATCTTTAAATCACGAAATCCATACAGTGTTTCTGTGATTTCGGTGGACAGTTTCGATCGCTGCTCGCGGACACGCTCATGTATTTTTCGCTGTCCCAACAGAACGATTCCAGGCACGACCAGTGAAGTCATCAACATTCCCAATACCAGCAAACCAGCAATCCAGAAGGAATAGGAAGCTGTAAAAAGCACCGTTGCCAAAAACACCATAATTACAATAAGCGGCGGATATGCAACGCGCAGAAAGTAGTGTTGTAAACTTTCTACATCTCCAACGATCCGTGCAAGTAAGTCCCCACTTCGATTTTTATTCAGTATTCCAGGTGTCAAAGGGATGAGCTTAGCAAAAAAGGAAGTTCGCAAACGGCTGAGGATGGAGAACGTCGCCCGGTGGGTATACAATCGTTCTCCATAACGGCTCACCGACCGGAGAAAACCAAGAAATTTCACAAGAGATGTAAGGATAATCAATGTATAGAGCGGTGGCGCAAATACCGTTTGAGAAATCAGATACCCGCTTGCGGAAAAGAGAGCTACACCCGCTATTCCAGCAATAAACCCTCCTATTATCGAAAAGATAATATCCTTCCGCTCTTGAAACATCGCTTTCGAAAACATAGCCAGCTCACTCATGCTAATTCTCCTTTTTGTTGAACAGCGACCATTTCAGCATATTGGGGCAAGCGCTTCAGAAGTTCCTCGTGACACCCTGAATCCACGATCGATCCATGGTCTACAAACAAAATTTTGGTGGCGTGTTGAATCGTATATAAACGATGTGCCACAGTAATCATGGTAGAGGTTTTCGACAATGTGGAAATGGAACGTTGCAGTATGCTTTCGGTGCGCAAATCGAGCCCTACTGTAGGCTCATCGAACAATATGATGGCAGGTCGCTTCAAAAATGCGCGTGCCAGGGCAAGACGTTGCTTTTCGCCACCAGATAGTCCACGTCCGCCTTCGCCAACGAATGTATCAAACCCCTTATCCAATTGTGCTGCAACCGCTGTAAGTCCGGCTTCCTCTGCCGCCTTCTCGATTTCTGCCCTAGAAACGTCCCTACCTGCACCGATCGCAATATTTTCTGCGAATGTACCAGCAAAAATGTAAGGGTGCTGTGTGATGTAGCTAACATGTTTAAACCATACATCTTCATGATCATGAGAGAGAGGGTTTCCATTAACCAGAATGATCCCCGAATCCGGTTTCAGCAAACCGGCAATAAGATGAAGCAGTGTCGTTTTACCGGCTCCACTCTTACCAACAATGGCAATGTTGTCCCCCGGTTTAAGAAACACACTTCCCGAGTGGAATTCAAATGAATCAGGAGCATACTGAAATCGTACATTTTTCAGTTCTATCGAAGGGGGTACTGGAAGTGGCTTTGCATGGGACAATTGAAAATTTGGCATCCGATCGTTACCATCGCTTACATGCGCTTCTACCCTATTCTTCTCAAGCATACTCTCAACCTTACGGATCGCTCCCATGCTTGTCCGCCCGCTATGGAAAGCGGTGCCTGTATTTTTTAAGAGATTATAAAATTCTGGAACGAGTAACAGAACGAGTAAAGCAGTGTGAAACGCCATTGATTTGAAAACAACCAACTGAATGGCCAACTCAAGGGCGACAATACCGATACTAAGCATCACAATGGATTCCAACATGAACGTATTCATGAATGCGATTTTCAAAATATCCATGGTTGTGTCACGATAGTTGAGACTACTGCGCTCTATCTCCTGTTGCTGAAGCTGAGTTCGCCCGAATATTTTCAATGTAACCAACCCTTGAAGGGAATCCAAAAACGTACCGGAAAAGTTGGCCAGCTGCGCGTATTTTTCTTCAGATTTATTTTTCGTCTTTAGCCCCACCAGGATCATGAATATCGGAATAAACGGAGCCGTAAACATCATGATCCAACCTGAATTGGCATGTTGAGTAAATGTAACGATCAGGATTAAAATGGGAATTATCATCGCTTCCACCATTTTCGGGATGTACTGACTGAAATAACTATCCACCTCATCTACTGCATCCAATGCTACGCTGACCCTCTCTCCCGTCTGTTCCTGAAGACTTAAACCCATGGAAACACGGGTCAAGTTTTGCAAAACAGATTCACGCATGTTGGTCTTTGCAGTGGCAGCCATATGGAGACCAATTCTCCCATTGACAAATGATAACAATGTACGTAAAGCCATAATCGCCAAAAGCATGCCAAGGATCATAGCTACGGATGAGAAAGAGGCTTTTTCCACGAAGATGCGCTGAATAGCTTCTGCAAGCAATGCAGCCTGACCAACAACGGCTGTACCAAGTGCAATGGATATGATGCCAAGAAGAACAAGATATTTTCGTTGTGCAGACATGTGTTGCGCAATGAGGTTTTTATTTCTCTTCACGTAAAAACTCTCCTCCTTCCGGAAAGTGGCGTTGAGGGAATATTACAGTAAGAAACAATGTACTAATCTATTTGTTTCCTTTCACATAATCCGCATCAAACAGAAAAAGCCTGAAGACCAAGATCAATGAAGGAACTAAGAGACACATACCACCGATAAACGCCACAACCAGTGCGAATCCCATAGACGAAGAGGTGACACTTCTTTGAATGGTGATGTATGGATCAAGAATGTAAGGATATTGCCCAATGCCGTAAGCAAAAAAAGCACTGAAGAATTGCAGCATGATGCATATAAACGCCATCCCGTAACGGCCTCCTCGGTATAATAACCACATGGCAATCATGAAAAATGCAATGGAGAACGCGAGTAGCCACCATAAATCCATCATATTTTGGAAATGCCGGTCATTGTGCTGACCCAAAAAAATAAATGCTGTCAGTGCGGTAACGATTGTAGGCGTGCTCCAAAAAAGCGCATAGGTTCGCATCAATTTTAATGCAGCATGATCTTCAGCACGCGAAGCGTAAAAAGCCAGAAAAGCAGCGCTAATGAATAATACAGATACAATGGCCAGTCCAACGATGCTCCAAGACAGTGGACTGCTCAAGAGTGCCCAGTAATCCAACGAGGCCGTCTCTCCTTGTTTCAAGATAAATCCGCCTTCGGATAATGTCAGCGCCACTGACAAGGAAGCAGGAATAAGCACTCCGGTTGCTCCATACAGAAACAGATAAACCATATTATTTTTGGAGCCATAATTTTCAAATGCATAGAATGAACCGCGTATAGCGAGCAAAATGACCGCAAGACTTCCTGGGACAAGCATGGCTGATCCATAATAATAGGAAGTTTCCGGGAAAAAGCCGATGATACCAATGTAGAAAAAAACGAAAAATACATTCGTGATTTCCCAAACTGGCGATAAGTAGCGAGAAATCAGTTTATTGATTACATGGTCCTGTTTGGTTAAACGAGCATAAAAGGCAAAGAAACCTGCGCCAAAATCAATGGAAGCGATGATGATATATCCGTACAAAAACAACCAGAGCACTGAAATTCCAACCAATTCGTAATTCATCATGTGTGCTCACCCTTCAATGTTGATTTGTCACTTGCACGCTGCGTCCACGTCTCCATCTCAACTTCCGCCGGATTATTATTGAACATGCGACGAAGCACAAGAACACTAACGGTTCCCAATACTATGTATAGTAGAAGGAAAAAGAAAAAAAGGATCCTGACGCTTGGGGATGTCGTAGCCGCTTCCTCTACACGCATATATCCTCGGATAATCCAAGGTTGCCTGCCGAGTTCTGCGTAAAACCACCCCAGTTCAACTCCTAAAAAAGCAAGCGGTGCTCCTAATGCAATCATTCGCAGCATCCACTTGTTGAGTTCGTTACGCTTTTTCCAAAGCACAAATAGGAAATACAGAAAGGAAATGCCTAATAATAAAAATCCAATGGTCGCCATTAAATCGAAAAAATAATGAACCACGAGTGATGGTTGTTCGTCGATAGGAAACTCATTAAGACCCGTTACTTCTGCATTGAAATCTCCAAAAGCCAAGAAACTCAGAAATTTGGGAAGGTGGAGTGCTCCTATAATTTCATGCTCAGCATTAAGCCACCCTAAAAATATCAAATCTGCGCCACTTTTAGTTTCAAAATGCCATTCGGCAGCCGCAAGTTTTTCAGGTTGATGTTCGGCCAAAAATTTAGCGGATACGTCTCCGGCAAATGTGTTTACTAAACTAAACACTAAAACGACAGCCATCATCAGCTTTAAGGCTTTTTTGTGGTATGCTGAAACCCCTTTTCGAAGTATTGCAAATGCTGCAACACCTGCCAGCAGAGCAGCTCCTGTTAAATAGGCCGAACTTAATACATGAAACACCTTGGAGAATGTTGCCGTACTCAGCATTGCTTGAACGGGGTCAACGGCTGTGAATTGTCCTCCTTCGAACGTAAATCCCCCGGGTTGATTCATAAATCCGTTTACCGTCGTGATAAATACTGCTGACATCCCTGCACCGACGACAACAGGAATCGTTAGTAACCAATGCATCATCGGGTTTTTAAATCGTTCCCACGTGTACAGATAAATCCCTAGGAAAATGGCTTCAAAAAAGAAGGCGAACACTTCCATAAACAATGGAAGCGCAATAACATTTCCCGCAAGTTTCATGAAATTGGGCCATACCAAGGAGAGTTGTAACGAAATTGCTGTTCCTGTGACTACGCCTACTGCAACAGAGATAACGAACCCTCGTGACCACCTCTTTGCCATTAGAATATAGTGAAGATCTTTCTTACGAATACCGATAAACTCGGCGAGTGAAATCATTAATGGGATACCTACGCCAAGTGTCGCGAAAATAGCGTGGAATCCTAGTGTCATTCCAGTCACGAGTTTACTCCATAGCACCGTATCGATTCCCATATTAACTTCCTCCCTTCCACGCTGTTCCTGTACACAAAATGAAAAATGAAATCATCAGGTTTAGACGTAAAACTTTACGACCTTTGGGGGCTAACATATGCTCTGCTCCATCGTGAATAAAAAGAGAACTTTTTCACATAGTAAGTTGGCATTTCCCCAAATTTGTGAGAAATGCAGTTGAAATATTACAAAACCTGATATTTAAAATTTATTATATATTCGACGTTTAGCCTTGCAATCGTGGTCACACCTTCTCCTCTAAACGTTCAAGTAAAGATCAATTCTTTCTTACAACTCCGTGAAAAATATAAAAACCACCCGTTTGGGCTATTGCATAAGACAGCTGCCCAGCTCCATTCCAATGTGCCAGTACACCAGATTAACTGGTCTTTAAGCAGCATTGCTGCAAATAGGATGAGAAGATTTTTGTATTCATTAGCATGTGCTTGTTATCCCCATCCAACTTGCTGAGTAAAATCCCTCCTTCCAACAAGGAAAATGCAAATGATGCTAGCGCATCCACATCCAGATCCTCCCTAAACTCCCCAGCTTGAATGCCGTCACGAATAATACTTTTCATCATATCCAAGAAGGTATGCATCCCTTGCCTTGCCTGACCACAAAGCTCCAAATGAGTATCGTCACTTTCTACAGCTGTATTCTGCATGGGACATCCGCCAATAAATGGGGGATCGTTGACGACATTCTCATAGACACGAAAAAAAGCAACCAACTTTCCTGACGCAGACTGCTCTTGATCGACCGCTTCAGAAAATTTACTGGCGACCATACTGGCAGCATAATTGTAGGCTTCAAGCGCTATCTCGTCTTTACTGGCAAAATGTCGATAGATGCCCCCCTTCTTAATTCCTGTGTCGGCAATAATATCGTTTAGCGATGTACCGGCATATCCTCTCTGGTTAAAAATTTCAGCCGATTTCATAATAATGTGTTCCCTTGTTCTGTCCCCTTTTTTCATGAGCTCCTCCGTATGAACCGTATTTTATTTCATTTGTTTTAAACGAATTACCCAATTCGTCCTTGCAATTCACTAATATCATGCTAATATAAAAAATACCGATCGGTCTCTTTTCGCATTATACAGCAAGCCATTCTAGAATGAAATAGCACTGGGTCATTTTTATTTCATTGCAGGCATTGGCTTGTTGGAATAAATAAAACTTATAGGGGGATTTTTCAGTGACTGTAAAAGTAGGTATAAACGGTTTTGGACGAATCGGACGACTCGCTTTTCGCCGAATTCAAGATGTGGAAGGCGTCGAGGTTGTAGCGATTAACGACCTTACGAACGCTAAAATGTTAGCTCATCTGCTCAAATATGATACGACGCAAGGCACTTTTCACGGTGACATTGAAGTCCATGACGGAACCTTCAAAGTAAACGGCAAAGAGGTTAAGGTTATGGCTAAGCGGAATCCTGAAGATCTTCCTTGGGGTGAGCTTGGCGTTGATATTGTTCTCGAATGTACAGGCTTCTTCACCACAAAAGAAAAAGCCGAGCTTCACCTGAAAGGCGGAGCAAAGAAAGTCGTCATTTCCGCCCCTGCTACAGGCGACATGAAAACGATCGTATACAACGTGAACCATGACACACTGGACGGAACGGAAACCGTCATTTCCGGCGCTTCCTGCACAACAAATTGCCTGGCTCCTATGGCTAAAGCTCTGCACGACAAGTTTGGTATCCAATTCGGGCTGATGACGACCGTTCACGCTTACACGGGTAACCAAAACACGCTTGACGCTCCGGATCCAAAAGACGATTTCCGAGCTGCTCGCGCCTCAGCGGAGAACATCGTTCCCTACTCCACCGGTGCCGCAAAAGCCATTGGCCTGGTTCTTCCGGAACTGAAGGGCAAACTGGATGGGGCATCTCAACGTGTACCTGTACCAACAGGTTCCGTGACTGAACTCGTTGCCGTTTTGAATACCAAGGTAACGGTTGAGCAAGTTAACGCTGCTATGAAAGAAGCTTCCGATCCAGAAACTTTCGGCTACACGGAAGACGAAATTGTATCTTCCGATATTAAAGGCATCACATTCGGTTCGCTCTTCGACGCCACGCAGACGAAAGTTCTGACAGTCGGTGACCAGCAATTGGTGAAAACCGTAGCTTGGTACGATAACGAAATGTCTTATACAGCCCAATTGGTTCGTACTCTGGAGCACTTCGCTAAGATCGCTAGATAAATAATCAAAAGATGGAGAGAAGGAAAATTCTATGAAGGATGCACTCCACAATACGATGATGCCGATTGTTCGGCATTAGTCTGGTTTTGACGGGAGGCGCGTCGGTTGACGCTATACCATCAATCCGCGGCGACGCCATGCGGTTTATCCTGAATTCCGAACCGAAAGGATGATCACAATGAAAATTCTCGTCACGGGAGGCACCGGCTTGCTCGGCGGCCGGCTGATCCCGAAGCTCTTGGAGGATGGTCACCAGATATTCGCCCTCACACGCTCTGTATCATCTCACGCCAAACTCAAGGCCATAGGTGCGACGCCGGTCGATGCCGATCTCGAAAGCAGCACGCCAATCGTGTTACCGATGATCGATGCGGTTGTGCATGCTGCCGCCCTTTTCCGCTTTTCAGGGCCTCGCGAACCCTTCTTCCGTACCAACATTGATGGCACCGCAGCCTTGCTGAAGGCAGCCGAGTCCGCCTGTGCGAAGACATTCGTCTACATCAGCGCGGCGGGGATCAACATGGATAACGGCGGTACGCTCATCCGCGACGCCGATGAAAGCGCGCCGACTTTCCCGGACCACTTCTCCGCCTACCTGGCGAGCAAGGCACGGGCCGATTCATTGGTTCTGGCAGCCAACAAACCCGGCTTTCGCACAATCGCGCTTCGCCCACCGGCTATCTGGGGGCCTGGTGATCCGTTTAGCCGAGCGCTTCCCGAAGCAGTCGGGTCTGGACAGTTCGCGTTCATCGACCGCGGCGATTACCCTTTTTCAACCTGCCATGTGGACAATGTGATTGAAGCCATACAATGCGCTCTTGAACGCGGAGAAGGCGGCCATGCCTTCTTCATCAAAGACCAGGAAGGGCAGACTTTCCGTGAGTTCGTCGCCTCGCTTGCGAACTTGCAGGGCCTGTCCATCGATAAGCTGCGTTCGATCCCCTACTGGATCGCCTCTGCCATTGGCCGGCTGTTCGACACGATCTGGGCCGTCACGCGGAAAGACGGCGATCCGCCGATCTCACGCTCAATGATACGCATGATTGGGCGTGAGTTCACCGTCAACGATACCGCTGCACGTCGAGAGTTGGGCTATGTCGGAAGAACTTTGCGCGATGCTGGCTTGCAAAGCTATGAGGAACCATCTGCTCGACGATAGGGCTTTGGTGGGTAAACGATGGCAATCGATAGTAAGTTGTTCTCTGGACTGGCTCTTTTGGCCAATTTGGTAGGCAGCGTCTGACGAAGATGAGCACTACAGGATCATCAAAAAGCCTATTAGCGTAAAAAATGGAGCAGTCGCCGACGGCGAGACTGCTCCTCTATTGTTTAACTAAAGTCTCCGTTCCCTGCTCATCATTTTAGCATAACGCCACTATCTGCTTATCCTGATTACACACTCACCCTGAGCAGCGGGTATAATGGCTGTAAGCTTAATCCGATACAAGGTATCTCCCCATATCTCTCTCATGATTTCGTCCTCGAGTAAAATTTTCTCTACTGAGTACGCATACATTTCGCTGTCATATTGTATTTTTACCCTATTGTAATTTTTATCTTGAAGGATAATATTCCCAATTTCTTGGGTTTGAGGAGGGTGAGGCGTTATTAGAATCTGTGTGATATCATCCGTCACTTGATTCAGAAGAAAATTGTCACTGATTTCAATATTCGGGGACAAATCACGATAGAAATTAACTGATCGTATCCAGCTTCTTATCCCGGCGAATTCGGGGTAGGCTCCCGCGAGATTCATTGATAACGATGTAACTTTATCATTCTGGTTATACTCGACTTCATCGGCCCTAAATTGTCTTCCGTCCTGTTGCTGAACGCCATTTACCATAGGGAGATTGTGATATCCTGATTGCATCGCCCATAGGGTATACCGCTCCGAGAAAAACGATTTAGATGTATAGGTCAATAATCCGGGATCAATTATCATCGGGGAGCCATTACAATATACAATGAATTGTCCAATGTCATTGTGATTATGGCTTTCACCGTTATGCCCGCCCTTGGCAGCTAGGAATAGCCCTTTGGACGAACCCTCCTGCTCTCGTGCCACCATGATTTGAATGCTGTCAAACCATGCATCTCGAATATAAGGAGATTTTCCGGAATATTGCTCTACTTCCGTATAATTAAATAAAGCCGGCAAAAGGCGAAACATGGATGAAAACTCTAAGCGGGTCCCTTCTTCCCGCTTCATTCTCTGGACCCTTGCTCCAAGCTCACACAACCTCGAATCTCCAATACGGCGTCCATATCGATATGTAAGTTCCGCGGGGATATGGACTTGTGCCTGGCTGTCAGCGAAGTTGACAAAATACGAGTCATCGATAAAAGCTTTGTAAATATAACATCCTATTTGCCTAATTTGAGGTTCTTGGTATACATCAATTTTACCGCCGGAAACGCCGTGAAGCAGTTCCAGACTATCAAAAATCGTTCCTCCGGCATACATCCAATACTTCGGACCTTCCTCACAACCGCCGTCTGAAGGGAGTCTATGTAGATACATATCTAAGCTTCTCATCGCCTTGATCACCGCTGCTTCTCGTCGATTGGGGTCGTCTTCCAACAGCAAAAACGCCGCTAAGCAGTTTGAATTACACCATGAATTCCAATTGTTCAGCATCTTCTCCTGATTGAAACCCATCCACCAAAAATCATTCCGCTGTAAATAAGGATCAAGAATCCTCCTTTTCACCTCGTGCTGTATACGCTCGCTTACCATAATGCTTATTCCATCCAATTTGGTTTTCAGCAGATAATAAGTCCATGCAAGCAGCGCGGCCGTCTCGGCAGAGAATAATTCAATGATCTGATCCGATATGTCTGGAAGTGGATCCTGCCTCTTCATCATATAACCGTGACCAGGGATCCCCCAGAATGTTTCTTCACATATACACCATATACCGTTTATGACATCATCCATAAAGCGTCCCTGATTTTCAAAACATTCGGCGATGACTAAAGAAGCCAGCACCTCTCTTCTTTTCCACGAAGCATTGTCAAAATCGACCCGATTACCCGTTCTGCTATAATCCATATATTGAGTGGCAGTTATAGTAGGCCATGCATAATGAAGCTTACTTGTGGCTTCATTGATCCAAAAAGACCTAAGATTCAATGGTAGCTGGTTCCATTGATTTCGGTCTTCGATTGTAGGAAACGGTCGGTAATTATTCCGGTTAAGCAAACACTTTCCAAGATTGTCATTAATAAATCGTTCTGCCAACATGAACGTCAACCTCTCCCCAATATATCAATGATGAGAGCCTCTTACATTAGCCCAATAAAGAATACTTGTTATACCGTTGCATTACCCATAACTTTCGTTCACGAATTTATCATCCACTCCAAAATCAATTACAGATGTGTTGGCAGTTTTACCCGGCAACCGGTACAATACAATGCTCCCAGGTTAATGAATACTATTATGAATACTATTATAAATACTTTTAAATTCTTGAACAAAATCAATCGGCAGCATAGGTTCATCAGAAGCGGCTACTCGTTGGAGCTCTCTTAATCAGTCCATTGATTTTTCATCCAAATTTGACACATCGTTTGCTTGATGAAAATAAATATACTGCAATGCATAACGAAGTTTAATAGCATCTTGTAAATGTACTATTTCTTCTTCTTGGATTGTATTTTCCTTTAGATATCCTTTTATAAAAGTGCGGAAAAACAATCTATAATATTCCGTTTTATTTTCAAATTCCTTATAGGGATAAAAAAGTGCATAACACAATGTAATACCGATATCGTTTATGAAATACGTATAACCGCAATCATCGAAATCGAATAAATATATGTCTCCATTATGCAGATAAAAATTACTTTGACTAAAGTCACTATGAATCAAACCGTATGTATCTTTGGACTTGGGCAGAGAAGTAAGTCTTGTTAATCTTTCTTTTAGAATTGAAATCATTACATCATCAGGTCGCAGGTACTTCTCCGCCTTTAATTGAACTTCTTGGTCCCAGGCTTGTCGTTTAAACGCCGGATTACTCCATTCATAACCCTTTGTGGCATGGTGGATTTTCCCCAGAAATTCGCCCCATATCATGGTATCTTATTGCTTCAGAATATCCTTTGTGTCTATATTGGAGAGGATAAGCGTCGTTAGACCACGGACCGATTGAAGAAATGGTTTTGTGTCTTCGAAAATTTTTGGTCTTTGCCAATGCTCGAATTGGATCTTTATAATGTCATCCGCTACATGAACAATCAGCTTATCGCACTCGTTTCTTCTTTCGACCCTGCTATTTGCCGGGACGTAAAAAACACCTTCAAGGTTTACTTATCTGAAGATAAGACGACATTTTCCTTGAAGGTGTTGTGATTGAGTAATCCTACAGGATGAGGTTAGTCAGTGGAGGTTACCCATTCTTCAGTTTTCTTGAATTACACGTTTCATACTATCGCGTCGCTTTTCACGGCGGAGAATGATCGGAACCGTGATCGCCGCAGCGATCGCCAACAACGGAGCTAATATACCAGCCAGGTGAAACGACGAGTTATGTGTAGAGAAAACGCTAAAGTCCCAAAGTCCGTGCAGGAACATGGAGGCCACGAGCGATCCGGTCGACCTCCTGGCGAGATAGAAGATCGAACCGAGGCCGAATGCCATCACTACCTGGAATAGCGCACCGGCTCCGAGGCCCAAAAACATGCCCGGCAGGTGGAAGACTGCGAACATCGCTGTTGAGAGCAGCCAGACCCCAGTTTCACCGAATCGGCTGCGCAGAGCGACTATCAATTGACCGCGATGGATCATCTCCTCATTGAAGCCGACCAAGATGCTGCCGATGACGAGATACAACCACATGAGGGGTGTAACACGGGTGAAATCTCCGATCAGCATATTCAAGATCGCGATGACCGCCATGATAATCGGGAACGTCATCGTCCATCGAGAAAGATTCTGCCTTTCTACCAGGGCGGGGAGCCACCATCCGTAGATCGTGACGACTGTGAGGGTTAGTATAGCACCGCCGGACAGCGTGGCTACGTACCCGAGAAGAAGGGTCCGCTCACTCTCGCCCACTTGCGTATAGTCGATGCCGTTGAGCACATAAATACCGTAGAAGACTGCAATGTAGAGGAAATATGCGAGAACACCCCATCGCACGAGGGGGCGAACTCGAAGGGCGGGATCCAAAGTTTCTTGCTGCAAGCCCTTTTTGGTTGACATCATAAACACTCCCAATATAAATTAATATTTTCTAGCGCGCGCTCCAACACAATCCATTAGCAATGCTGTTAAGTGGGCTTATACGATTACCGCAGTCCCGCTTACAGCGACCATTAACATGCCCTCGCGAATAACTTCATAGTCAATATCGACTCCAACAATCCCGTTAGCTCCCATCCTCGAAGCTTTCTGGGTCATCTCAGCAAATGCCGCATCCCTTGCTTCCTGAAGCTTACCTTCATAAGCGCGCGAGCGCCCCCCTACCAGATCGGTAATGGAAGCCTTGAAGTCTCTGAATACGTTAGCCCCCATGATCACTTCACCAGTGGCAATGCCCAAATACTGCCTGATCGGTGAACCTTCAATAGTTGATGTAGTGGTCATGATCATAAATTATCCCTCCTTAATTCATTATGGAATGACGCCTCTGTTTTCCTTTTGGATGTTGATTGCTTTCTTGATTGATTTTCCCAAGACTCCATTAGGGTCTCGTCAGAAAGATTGTTAGTCGGTTCAGCACGAGGTAAGCAATAACCAAGGAGCTAAGAAAGAACAGTTCGTCTAAGTTTTAGGTTTTGTTGCTGAGAACATCAGTATGGTAACTTTTGTGTACCAAATCGTATAAGGACTACTGTCTTTCCACTTTATAGCCTTCCATCTTCAGCAATGGAACGACCCCTTCGTCGCCTAACATGTGCAGCATTCCGACGACGACTAGATAGGTTTCTTTTTTATCACCATTCAGATAGTCTTTTATCTTGTCGGCCATTTCTCCATTGCGGTCAGTCAGCAAAGCTTTGTGATATTCAGCATCCCAATCTGAAGAGTTGATATACGCATTCAATGCGTTATCATCTCCCTCTCTCCACATTTTGGCGAAAGTATCGATCCCTCCATCCGGAGCAAGGGTGACCCCAGCAGATGGGTCCAGTGTTTGGAGCAGCAATTTTTCCTGCAGCGCGTCTGAGTAGTTATTGTTCGTTTGGAATTGGGAATCGATAGTTTCCAAAGCAACAACCGGTTTTTTCGCTTTGTTGGCTTTATCGATCAGGTACTGGTCAATCCCAATGTCTGACTGATAGCCTTCTTTGCCAGCGATAATGCCCAGAACGTTTTGTTGGACGAACCACGGTTTGAAATGGTCGAAGCTGTTCACTGGCATTCCATTTTCTTTTAGAAGGGCGGTGACTTTCTTATACGTTTCAGCGGAGATATGATCTTTCAATGTTGTACCGTCTTTATAAACACCCAGTTCCAACACTAGTTTTTGTAATTCTTCAGGAGCGACCTTTGACAAGTCGACCTCAACACCCAAGTAATCAGCTGCTTTGAGGGCATTCTCAATCTCTGGACTTAGCGGGTACATTCCTTCAAGCACGTAGTGAAGTGAACCCAGCAGATACACCGTATTGCCTTTATGCTCTACCTTCCACAAATAGCCACGGCTGCCTTCCGTTTGCTGCTTGGAAGTAAGGCTTATCTGGCGAGAGGATTGATTCCAGGCCACTTGATAGCCTGCGGTCTCCGCGATAAAGCGAAGTGGCACATACGTTACTTCCCGGACTTGCTTTGGAGAAACACCCAGCTTGACCGTTTTGCCGTTTACAGTTGCATTGGCGATGCCAATCTTCAGGGACAAGGATAGGCCGTTTTTGGTACCATTAACGGTATGGGTCGCTCCATTCCAGTTCACTTTGACACCCAACTTCTCCAGTAGCGGACGCATCGGAACGAGTGTCATCCCTTTTTCTACGATCGATGCCGAGTTGCTGAATTGGATTTGCTCACCGTTAAGCCATATAGTAGAGGCTTTCTCTGCTGCATGCACGGAAGAGAATCCAGAGGTAAGCAGGGCTAGGGACAACAATGATACGCTTATTTTTTTCATTTGCATAAAATCTCCTTTTCCTAATTTGATAAATGTAGCAAGAACGAATTCTGCGACTACAGGTCACGTTTCTCAAGCCTTTCCTGGGGCTGCGCGTTGCGTTCTTGATAATACCTTATTGAATGTCAGCGGCGTTTGGTGGCTGCTTAGCAACCTCATTTCCAATCTTATCAACGCTACTAAAACAGAACCTAAACGAAGCGATGAACAATACCTTAATATTGCTCCCAGCTGTTTAGGTTCTGTTAATGTGAGTATGCTACTATGGGAAAGGGTGAACATGATGACTAATCTATCAGATATTAAAATCGCAATCGTTGACGACGAGCCCTCGATTGTTACGATGCTCCAAATGGTGCTTCGCAGGGAAGGGTTTCATCGCTTGTACGCGGCGTCAACTTGTGCAGAAGCACTCGATGTAGCGACGCGGATTGCCCCCGATATCGTCCTGCTCGATATTATGCTCCCCGACGGCAGCGGACTAGAGCTCTGCTCGAAGCTCCGCGAATATGGGAATCCGCATATTTTGTTCCTGACGGCCAAGGCTTCCGATCTCGATGTCCTGCGAGGCTTCGCTATGGGCGGGGACGATTATATCACAAAGCCCTTCAATCCCTTGGAGGTAGCCGCGAGAATTCAGGCGCGCATCCGCCGACTGGAGCCGGAAGTTCCTACAGCCAACCCAATGAAGCAGCCCGATCTAGGGGGGTACCGGTTCGGCCGCTTTACCGTTAACGAAGCGGAGGGCGAGCTGATCGTGGATGGACAACAAGTTCCATGCCCCGCTCAGGAGTTCCAACTGCTGCTGCACTTTTGTAAGCATCCTGGAATTGTATTTTCCAAAACGCAGCTATACGAGAAGGTTTGGGGGATCAACGGATTGGGAGATGACTCGACGGTCATGGTTCACATTCGGCGCATACGGGAACGGATCGAGATCGATCCCGGTGATCCGAAGCTGCTCGTTACCGTCCGCGGGCTCGGATACAAGCTGGTGAAGGAGTCGCAGGAGCGATGAAAATACAACAACGCATGGCTTTCCACTTTACGTATCAATTGATCTTCTATTCCCTGCTGATTCTGGCCATTACGCTGGTTGCCTGCATCCTGTACTTTCAGAATGCGAAGAACAATGAAATGCGCCGAAACTTTCCGGCAGGCGCCCTGCAGCTGATCGCTCAAGAAGCTAACTCCAAGGATGGGACCATTCAGATTTCGTCCAAGTGGGAGAAGCTTATCGAAGAAAAAGGAATGTGGCTGCAAGTTGTTAATGCCGAAGGAAAAGTTGTTTACAATGTCAACTCTACTCCGCAGCATGTGCTGCCGACCTCCTACTCCGTCGCTCAATTGCTTGATATTCAAGAGACACGTACACTTGGAACGTATGCCGTAAACACAGAGCTAAATTTTGCCTTCAACGAGCCGCACCTATATATGCTGGGCTACCATAGTCCCAATCTCGACCAGCTTATGGCCTTGTTTGACGATTACGGGATGCAGGGGATGGTGCGAAGTGAAGCGGTCCCCACCTTGGAACAGCGACTGCGTGACACCGGCAGCTATCTTCAGGTGATTGACCCCGCAGGCAATACCATACAAGGTATCGGTGATGAAGCAAACATCAAGAAGGCATATCGTCCGCTGGATGTTCTGGCCATCCAGCAATCACCCAGCAATTATGAGACAAATATTGTCTCCCAGCGGGACAAGCTGAGCGGAAGGACCTGGATCCTCTATACGCCTAATCCAACCGGAGGTCCCCTGAAGCATCCGGTGCTCGATACGGCAACACGTGGTCTCTTATGGTTTTCTGGTCTAATCCTTCTCTTGGCGGTTCCGGTCTCCATATGGCATGGATTCCGCTACGGTCAGCCGCTCATTCTGTTCGCAGGCTGGTTCGAGCGCATGCGTAAGGGGCAATACGACGAAGTGCTGACCACCAAGGACAAGCGAAAGGTATTCCGCCGCAACGGCACATTGCGAATCAGGTACAAACTGTATAAGGAAGTGATTGAATCCTTCTATCAGATGACTCATCAACTGGCACAAACCGAGAAGGAACGTGAAAGGCTGGAAAAGGCACAAGCGGAGTGGATGTCAGGAGTTTCCCACGATCTGCGCACCCCCCTGTCCACCATTCAAGGCTACGGATATATGCTGGAGAGTCTGCCTGAGCAATGGAGTCAGGAAGAAATGCAGATCATGGGATCGACGATTCGGGAAAAAGGGGGTTATATGCTTGAGCTGATCTCCGACTTTTCCATGATTCATCAGCTTAAGCAGGGAGATTCTATCATGAGTCTTCGGGAGTTGGATTTGGATGAGTTAGTACGCCGCTCCGTTCTGGAGTACGTCAACGACGCCACAATGTCCGAGTATCAGTTTCACTATGTTGGGGATGAGCGTCCCTTAATGGTAAAAGCGGATGAGACCTGGCTGCAGAGGCTAATGGACAACTTGCTGTCCAACGCCGTTAAGCATAATCCCCCGGGCGTAGTCGTCACAGCCTCTGTCGGCAGGATCAACGACAAGGCTTGCATACGAGTGATCGATAACGGTAAAGGAATGGACGAGGAAACCCTGCAACATTTATTCAATCGCTACTATCGGGGAACGAATACGGAAGAATCGACGGTGGGCTCCGGTCTCGGAATGAGCATCGCTAAAGCCATCGTAGAAGCGCACGATGGCGAAATCCAAGTGCAGTCCAAAGTATGGCAGGGCACGAAAATTGAAATCTTATTGTCTTGCTGAACGTAACAGTATGATACATTCTGCTCTTCGTCACGCGAAATCGAATAGCAATCAATAATTATAAATGGCCACACCTCTTCAGATGTCTTGAGGGGTGGGGCCTTTTATATCATTTATCTTTCGATAGATGTTTCCCCGATGAGAAGCGCAACGATCGTCAATAGCCCGGCAAATATAAACGGGTCTTTGGTGCCAAAAACAAAGGTTGACGGCAGATGCTCCAATATCGCGGGATCTACTTGTCCAAGATTAAGCCCATTGCTCATATCAAATCCCTTATCACTCAAGTAGCTTGATTGACCAGATGCTAACATCGTTATCTAAAACGGACCCTAAACGAATCGATTAACAACTCCTTAATTTTGCTCCCAGCGGTTAAGGTTCTATTAAAGATGACGAGTCTCCAATTGTCACGATACGGCAAATGGTACGTTAACATACCCTCAAATAGAAGAGAACACGCCCATTTGCGCGCTCTATTTCTTTCGTAGACGCCAGATAAACCCCGATCCCACATTTTGCTTTTGCCCATCAAAGCAAATAGCGTCCTTGCGAACAGCGACTGGCTGGCTAGTAATGTTGTTGATACCCGCCCCGTTTGTCACATGCACCTGTTTTTCGATGTCAATTCTAAAACAGGAAGCCGCTTTTGTGCGACTTCTTTATTTGACCGGCCTCTTTCTTATATAACAATGAATCCCCATGGGTCTGGTGTTTGCAGTTCTGAACGATCTTTTTTGCAAGAATTTCGTTCCGACCCGATCAATGATCCTAACCGTCAATTACGGTTAACCAAATATGAAAGGTCCCGAGCAGTGCGAACAAGCTCGGGACCTAAGTTTAATCAACTGATCTTTTAACTAGAAGACAAATTAGTTGTGGACTGCATCCGTAAAATATCGGTAGTCGGAGGACACCCAAATAATCGGGCATATTCGCGACTGAATTGAGAAGGACTTTCGTAGCCGACATGAAATGCCACATCCGCGACGTTGTATTTATCAGTTATTAAAAGTCTCCGCCCTTCTTGTAATCGCAGCTGTTTCTGATATTGAACGGGTGTCATCGCAGTGACTTGCTTGAAATGTCGATACAGAGATGAAGTACTCATATTGGCGATCTGCGCTAATTCATTAATGCGTAAAGGTTTGTTAAAGTTTGTTTTAATTCGTTCTACGACCTCTGCAATCGTTGCAAAATGACTCCCAGATGTAGCAATTTGCTTGAAAACATCCCCCTCCTTTTCAGTAAGTAACCTATATATGATTTCCTTAATGATTAATGGTGCTAGCGCTAAAATATCTTTTGGAGTATCCAATAGTCTTACTAGCCGAATCACTGCATCAAGAAGATTAATGTTCATTTTACCTACAAATAAACTTTTCGGATAATGCTCTGTGCTTTCTGGAAACAGATGGGTCTCCTTCATGATTTCAAAAATCTCTCCTGCATCAAGATCAAGCCTGATTGACAAAAAGGGAGCTTCCGACGAAGGTTTGATCACCTGTCCCGATATAGGCACGTCTAAAGACACTGCTAAATAATCACTAACCCCGTATTTGTAACTTTCATTGCCCAGAATGATTATTTTTTCACCTTGGGCAACAATGCATAAGGAGGGCTTTTGAATCCTACATATTGGGACCATTGCTTTGGAGTCTTGGATGAGATGGAGTGAAGGAATCAGGGTTTTATGGTCCCCATCTTTTCCGGTAAACTTTTTGATGAGTCCCGCTAACTCTTGTTGTTGCAAAGCGATTTCGGTCACACGGAACACCTCTGCTCTAATATGATGTCTCTCATGCTTTTAAATATAAAGTAAAGCATTGTGTTTGTTAATAGTATGACAAGAATAGGCATAATGTTGAAAGTTTTCTTATACAGGTCAGAGCAGGTGCTGATACATAATAAACACATCTTAAATGAAAGGATGAGATATCATTGCTGGATCAAAAGGTATGGTATGTTACAGGGGCTTCGAAAGGTCTTGGACTTGCTCTTGTAAAAAAGTTGTTAAGTAACAATTACCGGGTCGCTGCCACATCAAGAATCTTAGAGGAGCTGAGACGAGCTGTTGGCCAAGTCCCAGAGGGTCGTTTTTTGCCACTGCAAGTGGATCTGAAAAGTTCCGATTCTATTGATCAATCCGTGAAATTGGCATACGAATATTTCGGACAAATCGATGTAGCGGTCAATAACGCCGGATACGGAATTGGAGGAGCGATAGAGGAACTTTCCAAACAAGAGATCATGTCAAATTTCGAAGTTAATGTGTTTGGCAGTATTTACGTGATCCAAAGTGTTTTACCCTACATGAGGGCGAAACGCTATGGCCACATCATTAATATTTCATCCATCGCTGGAGTTGCTCCACACACGGGATGGAGTATTTATGCTGCCACAAAGTCAGCTATTATTGGGATGTCTGATGTGTTAGCCCAGGATGTTAGATCTATGGGCATTAATGTAACGGTTGTTGCGCCGGGGGGATTTAGAACTGAGTTTAACTCAGCCGAATCTCTTGTTGTCGCGGATTATAAAATAGCGGATTATCTTCCTCTCCACGAAGGTATTAAACAATTTGCAGCAAATCATGGCAAGCAGCTTGGTGATCCGGAAAAGGCTGCTGAAGTTTTTATCGAGCTGGTAGAATCCGACAATCCACCGACCTGCTTATTTCTAGGATCCGACGCATACCAGCGGGCAACCGAAAAATATAACAAGCTGCTTGAAGATATGCAGGCAAATAAGAAAATAAGTGAACGAACGGATAGTAACTAATCTTCGTTATCAATAACCGTTGTAGTCATTGATTGGTTGACGCTCATTTAATGAGCGTTTTTTTCTGCTTGCACATGCAGCTATTTGAAAAATAACCTTACTGTATTGTAGAAAAAACCAAGAATTAGAACATATTCCTCTGGTAATGTGTAATCAAAGATGACCACCCTATACGTTGGAAGGAGTTATCGCGATGGATGTACTGTTACCGCAAAGCAAAATTGATTTTTATCAGGAGAATGGTTTCGTTGAAATCGAGAATGCCCTAACGGAAGAAGAAATGAATGAATTATCCGAGTTTTTGGAAGAAGCCATGATACAGGAAAGTAATCATTCGGTAGCCACCTCTGTCAAAGGCGAGAGCTACTACAAGGTATTAAACCAGAAGGTAAACCTTTGGCGCGATCATGGCGGTATGAGCCGTTACACATTTCACCCGAAGCTGGCTAAGATGGCAATGAAGCTAAGCGGCGCGAGCGGCATTCGGCTCTTCCATGACCACGGATTATGGAAGATGCCACAGGATTCCAAGCCGACGGCCTGGCATCAGGATTTTCCGTATTGGCCGATGACCGCACCCGGCGCCTTGTCAGTCTGGATTCCAATGCATGATGTCGACGAACGAAATGGATGCATGATGTTTGTTCCTGGCTCCCATAAGGTGGGCACGCTGCGTGGGATTAACTTAGCAGACCCTCAGGACTTATATGATCAGATCAAGGGAACAGAGCTGGAAAAGACTAAGCCGGTGAAGGTTCCGTTGAAACGAGGCAGCTGCACGTTCCACCATGGTCTCACCTTCCACTTCGCACACGCGAATCAAAGCGACGAACCAAGACGTGTATTGGCAATCATTTACATGCCGGACGGGACAATTTACAGCGGCAAAAGCCACCTAGTAACAGACCATGCAGGTCTTGAGGGGGGGCAACCGTTCGGCGGCGGTTTATTTCCTTTGGTCGCCAAACAGCCTTAGGAACGAGAGCGGGCGGGTCATTCGGCTCGCCTTTTCTGTCTTACCCGTTTGCCTGCAAAGCGTTATAATTTAGTTATGATTAGTCCTATGTAAAATATTGGAGATGATCACATGACACGAATGGACAGCGGAAAGTTCCTAGAAAGCCATGATTTCCTGTTTCATGCCGCTCCCTACCGATTCAGCTCGGGGGAGATCGTCCCCTCCCATTCGCATGACTTCATCGAGCTTGCTTACGTTGCCCAAGGACAAGGAGAGCATTACTATAAGGGAGAGTACTACAATATTGCGGAAGGCGACGTTTTCATGATCGAGCCGGATGAGGAGCATGCTTATCGAGCGGGCAATGCGCATCTACCGGTCGTATATAACGTGCTCTTTCAACCCGAGTTGTTACGGCGCGAATTGGAACCGCTTGCCGATGTCGCCTCCTTCGTAGACTTCTTCTACTTGGAACCCTTTCTTCGAAAGACAGTACGTTTTCAAGGGCATCTCCGATTGAAGCCTTATGAACAGATCGAAATGGAATCCCTTCTCCATCGCTTGATTCTCGATTTCAAAGAGAAAAAGCTTGGATATCGTATTTTGACGAAGACGCGCCTGATTGAACTTTTTATTTTTTTGAGCCGCTGCCATCACGACCGGAAGCATTCCCCCCTGCAGGAATTATCGTCTGACGAGAAGGTCATCCTGCACATCAGCGAGTTTATTCGCAAGCATTACGCACAGCCGTTAACGCTTGCTCAGGTCAGCGAGATGTGCCGGATGAGTCAGACCGGATTCTCAACCAAATTTAAGCAATATATCGGCAAGACATTCACTGAATTCCGCAACGAAACACGCATTCGAGTGGCGAAGCAACTGCTGGAGCAGTCCGATCGCAAAATTATGGAAGTTGCCCAGGATGTCGGCTACGAGGACTTAAGTTTCTTCAATAAAATGTTTAAAAATATGGTTGGGTTCTCACCCAGCCAATACCGCAATGCAGCCACAACAGCTACACATGCTTCTAACTCCCCACCATCATAAGCAATGTCATCGATTGGCCGTACGGCATCGGGCCAGTATTATTCTGCTTATAATATTCAATGGAATCAGCGACCAACGTGCCATCCAAAAACTTCTTGCACAGTGCCGTAGGGGTCGATTCTGGAAAGCACAGCCTGCAGCGCCTCGTCCCGGCTCTTTATATTTCCTAGCTGCTTTTGAATGCGTAAAAAAAGCAGCCGACCAAAAAGCCGGCTGCCCTTAAATGTCTTCATTGATCTATTGTACCCGTTAGCTTAACGTTCACCGTGGAAGCCTTTTGGATTTAAATTACAAACCGGGCTTAAATAGTTTTTTCAAAGCTTTTCTTGCGTATACTCCTTCTCCCTCAGACCACTTATTCATGTTCCTGAAATCTGTGTTGTCTGTGATCTGGTCAATGTTACCAATCAAGCGTTTTTTGGATAACTGCCGAATGTCTGTATCGACAATTTGATTTGCGATGAGGCAAGCAATATCTCCACCGCCCATTACTTTAAAAGGACGATCAAAAAAGTATGAAACTTCATCAGGGATCTTTTCAGTGATCTTTAGTCCGTTGTGCATATTTGATAGATGTTTGTAAGCATTATTCAAAACATACTCGCGTTCTCTCCATGTAACTGCCGTTTGAGCTGTCCAAAGGTAAGGAAGTATTTGATCAGAACATTTCAAACGTTTAAATGCAGTACCAAACCATTTTGGATAAGGTGCATATTGACGCTCCATGAGAAAGCAGAGATTTACAATATCGCGGACAAGGCGAGAAGCAATAATAGCTGAGCCAAGTTCGTCCCCTATAAAACCCGAACGATGCATCAGATGTTCTTCTTGACCGATTCGCTGCCAACTGGATGCCATAAGGTATAACCAAATATCGTGAGGGTAATATTCGAATCGTTTGCGTAATGTGGAAAGTTGACCGTTATCGTCCCTATAAACTTCTCCCCGTGTTATTTCGAGAAGTGACTGTGAAGGAAAGGTTAGCCAATCTATTGGCTCTAACTCTTCAATTTTGTTTACAGCCAGGTAACTTTCAATGAACCTCGGCACCGTGGTAATTACGCTCCTCCCTATATCTACGGGAAAGCCATAGAACCGTTCTGGAGCTCGTTCTTGCAGTGTTGATTGTATGTGTTCGGAATACCCGATATCTGGTTGGTTAAGAAAAAGATATACCCGGGGAACCCAATCGTGATCAGTCGACATTTCCGTATCATATCCGAGCACTTCGCTACCGGGACCTATTAGAGCCGATGAATAAGACAAGAAAGAGTATTTGTCCTTCATTACAGGCTCAACGATTTCGATATGAAATCGACGGCATAATTCTATTCCTTTTATAAAAGACATTTCCCATTCCCCCAAGTCCATCAACCACAATTATCATTTTTAAACCCATTCACTCATTATTTCAGCATAATCTGGATGCAATGTATAGTTAAAAAAACATTATAGTAGAACTATCCTACCCGTTAGAGCGTAATGAACTTGGTTCACATCACTGTCCAGAACGACGGCGCTTCCAAGCTTGCCCCAAATGCCGTTAAGGTCCTCTTGTTTCCCTTAAACAAGACGTACAGATCAATCGGCCCTTGAAATAGCTTAATGCTTCGATGGATTCGCAAGATGAGCACCTTTCCTTGTCAGCTGTACTTTATAAATAAGATGAACGAGCGAAATCGCCGCCATCTTTTGCACCCTCTTGTCCGTTAGGACAGAAAGAAACGCCTTCTTACCAAATAGTCAGAACGGCTTCGGCGATAGAGCATCCCTGCTCCCGTCCGGCGATCGCTGTTACGCTGCGGCGGGCCGGGTCGTATGGATTGGGGCCGATGGCCACAACGCTGCGTTCATCGGGAGTTATGAGATAAACGTCCGCGTTTGTACGCATGCTTGCCGCATCCTCCGCCGCTCCCGGGATGGAGCCATAACCATTTGGCATCGGGGAGAGAATCACGATCCGATCGTAACCTTCAGCCAGCCTTGAATTGGTCGTGGACACCATTCCTCCGTCGGTCCAGGAGCGGTCACCGATCGATACAAGCGGCCAAATTCCCGGAACGGCTCCGCTGGCTGACACGGCATCGAGCAAAGAAACTCCCGATTGATGATCGAAAGTATGAAGTTGCCCGGTTTCGGCATCGATGGCGGTCACCTTAAGATTCGCCGGCCATTTTCTGGTCACAAGGCGACTCTCGACCACGGCGCGCCGCTGTTCAGGCGACACGGGGGAGGGAGTATTTTTGGCGATAAGGCCAAATTCTGCCCCAACTTTTCGCGGATCGCTTCCTCCCGTGGCAAATGCCCTATACCACGCTTGCCTCAATTCATCGGAAGCGGCGACCGGTAACTCGGCCGCGTTCGCCTCCGACTGGGCGGCAAACAGATTATTCATGTCGTATCCACTGGCCAAGGCTGCTCCGACAAAGGCACCGGCGGACGTTCCGATGATCACGTCAGCTCGATGGAGGTCTACTCCGGATTCGAGCAGACCCGCTAAGACACCAACCTCCCATGCGATCCCCGTCACGCCACCGCCCCCCAAAACTACAGCTCTGGTCGGTGAATTCCTTTTCTGAACGTTCATTCACAGCTCCTCCTTCTGATCGACTATTGTGCCAATAGGTTTGACAAGGTTCCATTAGACCTCTAAAGTATAAACTATAAAGTATACTTGAAGGTCAAGCCTTACGCGGGAGGAAGTATGAAAATTCATGTGCTGGCGCAGAAGACCGGGTTAAATCCGCCGACCATTCGTTATTACGAGAAGGAAGGATTGCTGGATAGACGCCACGTTGAGCGCAGGGACAATAATTATCGTGAATATACCGAGGAAGCGGTCGAACACCTTTTACTGATTAAAAGGGTTCAGGCTGCGGGTTTTACGATAAGGGAAATCAAAGTTATTTTGAAGGAAGAAGACGGGAACAAACTTGAGCTCTCCCGGGCCATTGAATTTTTGCGGAAGAAAATGAAGGAAATGGACCATAGGAAAAGAGAATTGGAACAATCGCAGTCTCTTCTCGCCCGGATGCTAGACAACAAATTGGCGCTGCTGGAGAAGAAGGGAACATAAGAAAATCGTTTATGCTCCTATCGTAATACACTTCAGCTATAGTTCTCGCCTCTATTTTCCTTAAACTATTTTTACTGTTAAACTCAAACCACCGTATCGATATTCCAGAGCAGTTAGTCCGTAACAGGTAATTCGATATCGACCGTGGTTCCTTGATTAAGTGCGCTTCGAATGCTCAAGTTCCCTTTATGGTCATGAATAATTTTATAGCACATCATCAAACCAAGCCCTGTCCCCTGTTCCTTTGTCGTATAAAAGGGTTCCCCTAACCGATGAAGGTTGTCAGTAGGTATTCCAATACCTTCATCCTTAATACGGATAATGAGCTCATTCAATTGCTCAAAGGCGACGATCTGAATTTTGCCACCATTCGGAGTTGCCTCAATTGCATTTTTTAATACATTGACGAACACTTGTTTAATATCCACTTCCGAACAACAAATTGGAGGAAGATCTCCATGTATTTCTATGTAAACTTGAACCCCATTCATTGTAGCTTGGGCTTCTAATAAATTTATTACACTATACAAAAGGGTACCTATATCGTTCCTTTTTAAAACCTTCGGCTGCGGCTTGGAGAATATCAATAGCTCATTGATAATACTATTCATCCGGTCGACCTCAGATAACATAATCTCACAGTGCTCAACTCTTCTCTTATCAGATTCCTTCATAAGCTGAAGAAATCCCTTTAGTGATGTTAAAGGATTGCGAATTTCGTGTGCTAGCCCTGCGGCCAATTGTCCAACAACATTTAATTTATCTGCTTTCCGGAAAAATTCTTCGGATTTTATGCGCTCAGAGATGTCCCGGGTAATGCCTGTCAATGCAATAATTTCGCCGTAGCTATTTTTAATTGGAGAAAGGGTTATAGAAACATGTACTAACTCTCCGGCTTTATTCTGCCGAACCGTCTCAAAAGTCTTTGCCAGCATATCACCTTGGATTTCTTGGGTAATGGATTTGAATTCATCTTCCATCTCCAGCGGGACAATGGGCAACTGCCTGCCAACCAACTCATCTTCAGACCAACCATATAACATTTCAAATGAATGGTTTACACGTACCACGTTACCACCCGTATCTATGATACATATACCATCTGCCGAGTCATCAATTATAGATTCCAGCAATTTCTTAGTTCTTTCCAGCTCTTGTTCCGCCTTTTTCCGTTCCGTAATATCGACACATGAGGCAATAACCTCAATGACCTTACCATTTCGTCGAATTGGCCTCAGCGATGCCAAATAATAGATGCCTTTCGATTCCCCTTCATACGTGACTCCTTCATTTCCTTCCCAAGCTTTAACATAGTGCCATTCCTTGGCTGCCGCTTTCCCAGCGGGGAGAAAGTCCTTAAGTTCTTTCCCAACGACGTCACTTTCATCCAAACCCATTTTGGACATTAATTGTCCAGCGCAATAAGTATGAACAAACCGTCCATCTTCATTAATAAACTTGAAGGTCATGCCTTGCTGCTCTCGTAATATTTCCTCAATATCTTGGAAGTACTTTTCTAGATCCTTGTCCGATGGTTTCCTAAGCATTGGTCTCAACACCTCTTCAGAAGGGCTCGAATAGGAACACATTCGACAAGCATTTTAGGAAGTCCTTCACAAGTCATTCCTGTCTTAATCCAAATAAATTAGCCCTCGCTTGGTAGTCACCTTCGTATCGTAAGCCCGCTCCCTTTTACACATTCAACCGTCCATCTTACCGTAGATATTATTGTTCCAGCATTTTTCTTTCCAATGCTGTTAACATCCCCTTTTATGTAAATGCAAGTGAGGAAAACGACAGCTGGGGTATGTTAGACCAGGGAGCAGACTTCCACGGACGGCCGCAACGCTTCTCCGCATAATTGCCTTTCGTTTGGTCCTTATAGCTGCTGTCCGTTTGAACGCAAACAATAGCTTGAGCTGTTCTTCAAAATGTTCAGGTGCATTTAGAATGACACGGCCCTACCCGTTTGATATCTGTCCATCGCGCTTCCACCTCAATTCTGGGAATCAGTGTTCCTTCCGCGATCTGCTCAGTAAGATACCGCAAATCATCCGGTACGGAATTGCATAACTTGGAAGTCGTATAGGCTCTTCCTACGAAGGTAGAAATCGGCTCGCCTGTCGGCTGATTCGGGTTGGCTAACTCCCCTGCCCTTTTTGCTCAAGAAACTGAACGAAAACTTCATGAATGGCAGTTTTGTTCTTACTGGCAGTATTATGCTGGCTCCTCGACTTATTTGCCTCATCATATCACAGATTGTTTCCAGAGAAATAAAGGTATCCTCATATATTGAGATTGGGGTTGACAGGATAAAGAGTGACCACGTACAATTATATTGTTTCATATGAAACATAAATTATATATAATTTTTATAACACCTTTTTTAATAAGCACCGAAAAAGATTCTGACGAAACAATAATTAATGAAGGAGGCTCATTCATGCCTATGGAAATCGTGAATCCCAAGACATTGACGGATAAAGTTACATCTGTCATTTCACATGTCGTGGTAACTACTGCCTCTAAACTGGCCTTCATCTCAGGTCAGGTTGCTGTAGATGAAACAGGCGCATTGGTCGGTTCAGGGGACTATTACGCGCAAGCGATTCAAGTGTTCACCAATCTTAAGTATGCATTGGAAGCCGCAAGAGCGGATCCATTGTACATTGCAAAAATGAATATTTTTGTGGTAAACCACCACCCGGCATTGATTTCGATTATTTTTGACGCCGGATTTCATGTGTTTGGCTCTAACTGGCCGAGGACAGCAAGTACCTATATAGGCGTTCAAGCACTAGGCGATCCTGAATGGCTTATCGAAATAGACGCTATCGTAATCTTCCCATAATGTTTAAGAAAAGAGGTTATTGATATGAAATATGAAGTCATCCTTATCGGTGGCGGACCTGTCGGCATGATGTTAGCTGGAGAATTGGCATTAGCCGGTGTAAAGGTCTGCGTCATTGAGCGATTAAAAGAGACAACCCCGTATTCACGTGCGCTTACCGTACATCCACGAACCCTTGAAATATTAGATATGCGTGGAGTGAAATCAAAATTAATCAGTAAAGGCCGCTTACTTTCGAGAGGACATTTTGCCGGTTTAGAAACTCCTTTGGATTTCTCTGTGTTGGATTCTTCTTCCAATCACACTCTCTTTTTACCGCAGAGTGAGACGGAGAAGGTGCTCGAGGAATGGGCTCTTAGCCTTGGCGCAGAGGTCTGGAGAGGGTTTGAGGCTCTATCTGTGCATCAGGATGAAGATGGGGTTGACGTTAAGATCGCCGGACCTAATGGAGAAACAACGTTAAGATCAGCTTATGTGGTAGGTACGGACGGAGCCAGAAGTTTGGTTCGCAAATCTGTAAATATATCCTTTGAAGGTACAGATGCGACCTTCACGGCTATTCTGGGAGATGCCGTTCTATCTGATTTGGCTCCAATGAGTGTCATATCCCGAATTACAGAAAAAGGTTTGGTCAGCATCATGCCGATCAATGATCGTATCTATCGAGTCTTGATTATCGATATGGAGAGACGTAACATCTCTAAGGATGAGAAGGTTACATTGGAAGAGTTTCGTTCATCACTCATCCGTACGACCGGAAGCGACTTGGGATTAAACGATGTAAAATGGATGTCACGTTTCGGAAATGCTACGCGGCAAGCGGGACGCTATCGGGATGGTCGATTGTTTTTGGCGGGAGATTCGGCGCACATTCATTTTCCCGCTGGTGGACAGGGAATGAACGTCGGCTTACAAGAAGCGATGAACTTAGGCTGGAAGCTTGCAGGAGTAATCAAAGGCTGGGCTCCGGACTGGCTATTGGACAGTTATCATACCGAACGTTTCCCATGGAATACGGCCTTGCTCCGGAATACCGAAGTCCAAACCCTGCTTCTGGACGTGACTCCTCCCATCACGGAACTGCGAAGCATGTTGGCTAATCTGATTCAAGTACCAGAGGCTAATTATCAAGTCGCCGCACAAGTTTCCGCAATGGATGTACATTATGCTCCAGACGCCGAATCGCCTACTCATCCTTTAAACGGGAAACGGTTCAAAGATCTCCGCTTAAAGCTGGAAGACGGGCAATTGATTAACGCCTATCCGTTCCTACACAAAGGTACTTTTCTTCTGCTGTATTTCCATTCTAATGAACAGAATAGCGGCCAATGGGAAACGTATAGCAACCTTCAAGTATTACATGCATCTTTGGCTGAGGCAGACGCGGATTGGAACGACGTCCACACGGCACTTATTCGTCCGGATGGACATATTGCCTGGGCGATTTCTCTATCTGATGCGAATCCAATGCAAAAAATAAATGAAGGTATCACTCGCTGGTGCGGAGACATTATGGATAAGCCATACAAGAGTCATAAATCTGCCGATTGAGAGACTGCCCCCCACTTCTTTAGGATAAGGCCACTCAGAACGTTACACAGGAGAAACCGCAGATATGACCGTTCCGTATCCTTTACGGCCGTGCTTATAACCATACAGGTTTTTGTCTTTTTCAGTAAAAATGTATATGTTCTTGTCGTCGGGTTCTGACCAAAACATATATCGTTAAAACAAAAAAAGCCGCTTTTACGCGGCTTTTAATCGTGTATGTTCTTGTCGTCTTACAACACTACGCCTGATTTATTTTAATTAAAAACCTTTTTAACAAAGTCAATAAGCTTGGACTTTAATACATCACCGTGCTCTCCCCTGTGGTACATATCTGTTCCGTGATAACCACTCTCATCCACAATCAGCTCTTTATCCGTTGCTCCGGATGCTTGATATAATTTGCGCACTTCTTTTTCAATTGAGCCTCCATAATCGCCAGGTGAAAAAACAAACACGGATGGTGCTTTTATCTTCTCGACGCTTGGAATGGCATTAAGGGGCCCACATTGTGCAGGAGAAGAAAGAATAATCAGTCCCTCAATAGGCAGCGCTTGACGAACACCTGCAATGATTGCTGTACTACCGCCACATGATGCTCCGGCCAAAAACACACTTTTTGTACCCAATCGTTTGAGTTCGCTTAAGGCAGCATCTGCATCACGATCTATATTCTGGTTATCCTCCGGAATATTCTGTGAGGCACCATGATTACGATATTCAGGAATAACAACCAGATATCCACTGTCTGCCAGCTCAGTTCCCATGTCAAGAAAAGAGCAAATGTTATAGCCTTGCTCGTGTGCAAGCAAGACTCCTTTATTTCCGCTCCCAAGCACAAGCGCAGACAGATGCACCCCATCGCTAGTTGTCAACGTAGTGGCTTTATCGCGTAGCTCTTCTGGAACGCAACTGTTCACAAGATGCCCGCTAGAAGAGCGTACCGCTTGATCTGGCCAGGCAGGATCATACTCAACCGGTGGGTTTGATGGTATGTTCTTCACTTCGGAAACCGGTGTTTCATTTACAGCATTTTCTATAGGTTTCGTATTTTGAGATTGATTAGATAGTGATTGATTTTCATCTGGAGATATAGGCTTTTTAGTGGTGCATCCTGTAATCGTTACTAACAAAATGAGCAATATAAATACCATTTTTGTTTCTTTAAAAAATACGTTCATAGATTTTCTACACCTCTAACTATTACTGAATTTACTTTACTGAATTTACAAGTGATTATTGAGCTCTGTTCCATTCGTTCTGCTACAAACCCGTTCTGCTCCAATCTGTCATGTCGTGATTCCCCCCTTCACTTTTCATCATCCGTTGCAATGGAATTCAGCTCAATGGTGATGTTTGGATGCTTGGCTTCGTATTTTTCTTCGCTTCCTTGAAATAATCACTAGGAAAAAAGGTGGAGAAAACAACCGTCTTCTCCTCTGTGGTTGACGGCGGTTCGATCACTTCCTTGTGTTCCGGAGTAGAGTTCGGGCCGGCCGGAGCTCTGTTTCCACTGCTGCTATTCGAGGTACCTGCACCACAGGCTGTGACACTCATCGCCTGCAGTGCGGACATCATCATCAGGATTGCTTTTTTCATGATATGTAACTTCCCTTCCATCTCTTTATCGCTTTCTTGTCTTGACTATCTCAGTATAGAAGGGAGATTTATGATAAGTTAGATGGACTTATATAGAAGTTGTAAAGTTTACAGAAGAGAGGCCTTGAGCATAAAAAAGTCCCCTTTCAAACCTGTTCACCAAGTCTGAAAGGGGACGATCTATAAAGAGTGAACTCAAGAAGTTCATGTTGAAGGGCTTGGATAAGCCATTACAACAGGGGGTTCAATTCGAAAATTGAGTTCAATCTATCAATTATAAGTTATAATGCGGGAGAAGGCGCGCTTTCAGCGGATTGCTTGGCTGTGTAACTGAAGAAAGCCATGACATTCTTGCTAAAGCCTACAACCTCTTTGCGCTTGGTGTTAAGCACAACACAGTACCGCATCGTCTTGTTATCCTTGCTGGTATAATACAATTCAAGATTCGTATTTGAGCGGTCGAGTTGAGGCTGATATTTCACCTCCGACAAGGGGTAGCTTCCATGATTCTCAAGAAAACGATTCGCTAAATCAATGAATGTAGAGTCCTGCTGTGGCGACCGGTTTTCTGCCACGCTGATCGACCGAAGAATCCTGAGTACATCGCCATCCTTGGCATTGAGCACAATCTGAAAGTTCTCCAGGGGAACGGTGCTCGTGGTCAGCGTTACATAATATAGGCCTTTGGTGATCGCAGAGATGTCGCTGGTCAGCATTGTTCTTTCGGAATCGGAATCTGTGCTCTCCGCCTGAGCGGGCATTACTGCAACTGTACTCGCCTCTTTGAACAGTTCCTGCAGCTTCACCTGATCGATCATGGAAACTTCAAATTGGACCTGATCCATCTGCAGATTCTGGCCAAAATACTTATTGACTGCATTCAGGCCAAGGGATTCCGCCGCACTCTGGGACAAGACTCCTTCATAATCGACCTCATCCGGCTTCTGTTCCTGAACGATCTTCTTCACCATCACCGTATCTTTGGGAACGGCATTGAACCAGCCTTGACATCCTGATATCAGAAGCATGCTGACTAAGCTCACGGTGATCCCATAATATCGCTTCATGACTCAGGTCCGCCTCCCCTTCCTTCTGTTGCAAAGACCACTTCGATCGTCGTTCCCTGCTGAACTTGACTGCTCACCCGTATGACTGCATGATGAATGTCGGCAATGTTTCCGCAAAGCGCTAGTCCCAAACCAGCACCATTGCTGCTTCTTGTCCGGGCTTTATCCGCCATATAGAACGGTTCAAAGATTTTATTCAGATGCTCCTCGGCAATTCCGATCCCTTGGTCGATAACGGCCAGTACATAAGACCCCTCTCGCCAGTAGGTGCGGAGCGTAACGGTTCCTCCCGCGAAAGATGCCTTCAGTGCATTGTCTACCAGATTGAAGACTAATACCTTGATAAGATCGCGCTCCAGTTCCAGACGGCCTTCCTGACATTCCAGATTGATGCTGACCTCTTTCTCCTTCGCCATCATCTCCAGTGTCGGTTTCATTTCCAACAGCAGCGCCCGCATCTCTTGACGCTCCATCTGAAACTGCTCCTTCTTCAATATGATAAGATCCATCAGTTTCAGCGACAGTGCCTCTAGCCGCTTTCCTTCGTCATAAATGACGCCAAGTGCGTCGAGAAACAGCTTTTCGTTATATTTGGTCGTCCGCAGAAAATTGGCATAGCCGACGATCGAAGTTAACGGTGTCTTCAGCTCATGAGTAAAGTTATCGATGAACCGCTGCTTCTCATCATTGTTCCTCTCCAGTTCATTGATTTTGTCCTCCACAACCTCCGCCATCTCGTTAAAGCTCGACCCTAGTATGCCGATTTCATCCCGGGATTTCACCTTCACCCGTTCCGAAAAGTTCCCCTGCGCAATGATCTGTGACGTTCGATTCAGTCGTTCGATAGACCGGGTCAGTCCACGGCTCACGAAGAACATGACGATCATAAACAGTACACAGGCGGCCGAATCAACCTTGGCAAAAAAGCTGTACTGTTCGATCCGGTCCTGATAGACAGGCGTCAGATCCTTCATATAGGTGAACACATAATTCTTCTGATTAATCTGTGCATGATTCACAGTAAACAAAATGGTCCGGTCACCGACATCCCGCAAAATATAATGAATGCTGCTATTGTCCAGGTTCTCCAGCTCACGGCGTGCTTGCGGCATCCCAAAATCAGCGTTGTTGAAAATCGTCCGACTGGCACCATCGGTAATATCGAGATAAATGCCCTGGCCGCTGTTCTTCGCTACAAATTGTTTAGCCATGCTCGTCAGCACGGTTTTCTCGTAATCCAATGAATCATAAATCCGCAATATCGGTACGATCGCATCTACGCTGGAATGAATACTCATGTTCTGGCTCAGTGCCACTTCGATCGCCTGATTCAACATTCTGTTATGCGTGCGCTCGATGACCATCACCGAAGCACCGTTGAAAATCAAGACAAACACGAGCAGTGACAGGAGATAAATTTTCTGCCACAATTTCATGCTCAATCCTCCAGGCGATATCCGATTTTATAAATCGTCTTGATCTGATCCTGCAGGTTCAGCTTCTTGCGGAGGGATTTGATGTGCATATCCACGGTCCGGGTCTCTCCGTAATAATCCCCGCCCCAGACCTTGTCCAGAAATTGCTCTCGTGTCAGGGCGATATTTTTGTTTTTGAGCAGAACGACCAGCAAATCGTACTCTTTCGGCGTTAATTCCACTGGCTCCATCTGAATCAGGACCTCGCGCTTGTCGAGGTCGACCTGCACATGCTGAAACTCCATCATTCGTTCTTCCTTGCCGTATCTGCGCAAGACCGTCTCAATCCGCGCCAGCAGCTCGATCGCCTCAAAGGGCTTAACCATATAGTCATCAGCCCCCAGCTTTAGTCCGTTGACCTTGTCGTATACAGAGTTTTTAGCAGTCAGGAAAATGACAGGCGTGCCATACGGCTTGATGCGTTCCATCAGCTCGAAGCCATCCAGATGCGGAATCATGACATCTAGCAGGATCAGATCGAATTTCTCCCGCTTCAGTATTTCGATCGCAGCAAGGCCGTCATAGACCTCAGTGGTATCATAGTTCACCAGATTGAGGTTCATTTTGATAATTTTAGAGATATGGATATCGTCTTCAACAATTAGGATCTTCTTCGTCATACGGATTCTGCTCCTGTGGTACATTAGTGGTCATCTATCTAAATTGAACTTTTGATAACTAGCTTAGGGTAAGCCTACCTATGAAATATTTTATCGACCGCTGCTTCTGAATCAATTTCGCACACTTGCCTACAAGCAGAATCATTCTAGATAGAATGAACTAAAGAAGTGAATGTTACTGGCCACCGTATTGGGCAGTTATACCAGGGAAGTTCAATGCAAAACTTTAGTTCAATCTATATAGTTCAACATATATTATAACGGATAAAGATGGACAGATAAAAAATCAGCCCCCATCTAGCGATGGGAGCTTGGGACTGGGACGAGCGTAACGAAAAGCTACTGCAGACACGATGCTGTTTGGAATCTTGACATCAAGCTGAACCAGGATACCATATACGGACTTCTTATGTGTTTAAACAACCACACCTAAGTTATTTTCCTTACTGCAAACCATAGCTCAACGAAATTAAGTCCATCCTTAACTCCTGTAACTTCAAATTCCATCCCCTCGACCTGCTCGTATCCAGCAGTAGGAAGCCATTCGGAGAAGAATCGTTTATATAATGTCTCAATGGTTTCATCAAATTGGTCCCATGTGAATGGATCAGAGGGGAAAATCGCCCATGTTTGAGCTGGTATTGTTATCATTGTGTACCCATCCGTTTTACTCGAATCCCCTTTAAATGCGGACAGCATATACGGAAAACAAGCTTCTTCCGTTTTTTTGTAGCTACAAACAGCATGTACTTTATGATAGTTCTGATTTAAAAAAGTTGGTAGATCACCTGCATTGTCCGTAAGCCTTTCAACCTCACCGTTAACATGGCTTTGCTTCCATAATTCTGCTGGGGTATCTACTCCGTTTAATTGAAACACTTTTTCGATTCCGAATACTTGAAAGGGTTCTTTTGTCTCGATACGATAGTTCATAGCCTTTTCTCCTTTAATTGAAATAAGGAAGGAAAGACGAGGATAGGCTTTGAGGTCAGTCCCTTCTTCTCGAGCCATTCTGGATTAACACCATGCAACAATTGAAAAGCTCTTGCGAATGAAACTGGAGATTCATAACCATACTTTATCGCAATATCAACAACTCTCATACCACTATTTTGTAATTCAATTGCAGCAAGAGTGAGGCGTCTTCTCCTTATGTACTCCGCAAGAGACACATCTGTAATAAACGAGAACATTCTCTGGAACTGATAGGAAGAACAACAAGCACATTGAGCAACTTCCTTCAATTCGATCTTGCCGGTTAGATTCATTTCAATGTAATCCATCGCTCGATTCATCCTCGTGAGCCAATCCATCTGATCCCTCCTCTTATCAAAAGTATAGGTATGCTACGTTCTCATCTCGCAACGATTTGTGCACAATTTAGTTTCCTTAGAGAATTCATGTCGTTTCTAATAATTAATTATATAGCGTAAAGATCTACGGATTAAATTAAGTTTTGTCGGAACGTTGAGATCGTGTTTTATAACTATCCTGCTCGTTAGTTCAACAAAAACAGCAGCCGTTTAGCCGGCTGCTGTAGTGTTGTTTTAGATTGTTGTTTCCCCATTAGTTCAGATGGCTCGACGATTTATAAATCAAACAACAGATTTCTCAAGAATCTCCTTATGAATATCTCCATAAGTTTTGCTTGATGGAGTGGGGGTAGCCTGGATAACTGTTATCATGTTTTGCTTAGGCAGAATATTTATCTCTTGACCGCCGAATCCCCTGCATGCATAGCCATTTTCCAGTATCCACCACAAATATCCGTATGAGCTGTTGTTGTCGTTTGGCCTTAGCATTTCCTTAACATAATGTTCAGAAACAATCCGTTGGCCTTCTACAATGCCGTTGTTTAGAACTAGAAATCCTATCTTCGCAAGATCTCTGGCAGATAAATTAGAATTTCCCTCTCCTTTCATCACGGTATACGATACACCACAAGGGCTTTCAGCCCATCTTCCACTCGATATTCCTAGAGGCTTATATAAAAACTCCTCACACAGTTCATATGATGTATTTCCGAAAGCATTTCCAATAACAGCAGATAACAATAGCACATCCCATTCTTTATACACGTAGCTGCTTCCAGGATAGTCCTTCACCGCAACATCTGCGACATGTGCGATCCAATCCCTCGTCCGCTTCATTTGTTCGACCATTGGGCAATGATAATGAACGCCGCTGTTCCAGAAAATCCCTGATGACATGGTGAGAAGATGCCGAATCGTTATGGCCTTATGATAATGATGGATACCCGTTTGAAACGCGGGCAAGTAATCGCCGATTGGCTCGTCCAAGCTTCGAATCATGCCTTTATCGAGACAAATCCCCGTCAGTAAAGAAAGAATGCTTTTCCATATCGATTTAATATGATTTCTGGTATTTTCATTATACTTGTTGTAATATCTTTCAAAAACAATTTTTCCGTTTTTCACAACAAGGACGCTATTGACAAGCCGATATCGCTTTCGTTTAATAAAATCATCAAGGTCGCCTAACATCTCCGCATCCATGCCTTCCGCCTGGGGCGTGGAATATTGCCACTCTAAATTCATCTCAAATACCTGCCGATAATCGATTTTTCGTTTCTTTTCAACTGCTCTGGAGATCCGAGCGCAATAATAAACCCACCATCACTGCCGCCTCCCGGCCCCAACTCTATAATATAATCGCAATTGCTTAACACTGCGGGGTCATGCTCAGTCACAATGACCGAATTCCCATTCTCTGTTAATTCAAGCATCAGCTTGATTAGTTTTTCACTATCTGAAAAAGATAAGCCGGTTGTAGGCTCATCGAGAATATACAAACGATCCTTTCCCGATTGCTTGCCAAGCTCTTTAGCGAGTTTAATCCTTTGAGACTCCCCGCCGGAAATGGTCGGTGTTTGCTGCCCCAGCTTAATATACCCCAGTCCTACTCGTTCAAGAGTGAAAAGTAAATGGCAGATATTCTTATCATATGCGGCACTTTTCTCATTTCCGAAAAAATCTATCGCTTCCGATACGCTCATTTCGAGGATTTGCCGTATATTTTTGCCTTCAATCGTTATTTCCATAGCTTCTTCTATAAAGCCTGTTCCTCCACAAGCGTCACAATTTTGTTCGATATAGTTTCCAAAGCCCACATGATATTTAATCACTTGATCACCTTTACATTGACGACATCCACCTTCGGAGTTCAGTGAAAATAATCCTGCTCCATATCCTCTCTCTATCGAATCAGACGTGCTTGCAAACATTTTTCGGATCCGATCGTATATCCCCGTGTAAGTAGCCGGACAAGAGGTTCTGCTTCTTCCTATAGGTTTTTGATCAATGACCAAGCATTTCTTGATATGTTCAATTCCACTTACCCTTACATCAGATAAAAATACCGTTTCTTCGTCGTCATCTGTAATTGTAAGAAACTCTTTTAGTTTAGGGACCAAGGTGCCTGAGATAAAACTCGATTTTCCACTGCCCGATACCCCCGCGATCCCTACCATTACCCCGAGGGGGATTTGTACAGTTAAGTGGCGAAGATTATGTAGGCATGCATTTTCAATCGTCAGCATTTTTTCCGGGTTTACCTTAGAATATGTCTGCTTTACTTGCAGCTTCTTTTGATCGGCTAGATATGGCGAGGTCCTCGATAATTCACTGGTCATAAAATCGTCGAAGCTGCCTTGAAAGATACGATGACCTCCGAAAATTCCAGCATCAGGTCCTAGATCAATGATATAATCTGCAGCACGCATAAAATTTTCATCGTGCTCAACAGCAATTACCGTATTCCCCCGATTAACCAGATTTTGAATAATTTGAATGAGCTTTGCTTTCTCAATTTCATGCAAACCAATGGTCGGCTCATCGAATATAAAGATGATGGAATCCATCTGAGCAATGATAGAGGAAGCGAGGAACAAGCGTTGTATTTCGCCACCCGACAAGGTTGGGACAGGTCGCGACAATGAAAGATGGTGAAGGCCCACATCAATCATACAATCCAACTTAAGATGAATCTCGTTGATAAGCGTCATACCGAATAACTCAGAGTTTTCCTTTGTTAAAAAATCATTCAATTCTCTAATATACATATTCTCCAGATCTGTTATGGTTTTTCCGGCTATTGTTGTATGCATTGCCTGTTCACCCAAGCCGGCTCCTCCACATTTGCTGCACGGCTCCTTCTTTCCGTACGCTTCAGATAAAATGCCATTTTGCCTACCGCTAATTTCACCATATTTAAATCCATTCAACAGCCAAGGAATGACACCCTGAAAGCTTGTCTTTCCATGGTCTCCATATTTTAAAGCTAACAGTTGTTCATTGCTCAAAGTATGGAGCGGTTGCGTTACAGTCAGTCCATGATATGAACAAAATTCGTCCAACCTCTTTCTGGCTCCTCCCCGATATAGCAACCGTTCGACTAATAGATCCTTTAACTGTGTTCTTCCATTAGAGAATATCTTATCTTCATCAATCGAATAGACGTTCCCATTACCTAAGCACTTTACGCACATTCCTTTTGGTGAGTTCCTCAGGAACATGTCCATGCTTAGGGAAAGCCCATCGTCGTAATTGGGATCTCTCTTGCCATATGTAGCAAATAAAACGGCGAGCATATTGCCAATCTTTGTCCGCGTTCCAACCGTGCTACGTGGATTGGACTGGCGAATAATTCTTTGTTCCACTGCGACGGTAGGGGCTAGACCTGTGATTTGATCAAAGGTCGGTGCGGCGTCCACCATAAACTGCGTACCCGAAAACATGAGGTATCGGCGTTTGCCCTCCTCATACAATGTGTCGAATGCAAGACTGGATTTCCCGCTGCCGGATACTCCGGTTATCACGGTCAATTTACCCCGTGGAATCCGAAGATCGATATTTTTCAAATTATGAACCCGTGCACCCTTTATTTCGATAAATTTGTTCATAGTATGCTGCCTTTCATAATATTTCATCTTTAACCCATCCATGGGAGGCAGGCTTCTTTAATGATTCGTACCGACTCCGTTTCCAGAGATTTCGCGTGATGAGGAAAGTACCATCCCTTTTTCTTAGATGTCAAATGACCCCTCTAATTGCTTTCAAGGACGATTTCGAGATCAGCAACCGGCAGCTTCTTACTTGTGAGTTATTCAACTATGGTATCCCGTTAGCTTAGTCGTTCATTCATTTGTTTAAGGTGATGAGAATCGTGGTCAATGAATATCTTCAAGTATTTATCCACTGTAAACTGACGTTTTCCAGAACCAATTGTGAACTTAGCATTACCGTCGATTCCAGATATCGCTTTAATTAATATTCTTCGATTCATGACAAACTCATCTATTAAAGAACCAGTTGTTGTAAAAACACTTATGTATTCGATGGCTTCTCTATTATGTAAGTCATGATTAGGGAAAGCGTTCAAGTTTGCACCCTCATTCATATAGGGGACATGATTCTGTAAAATGAACTTATCCCAATAATATAGATGTCCTATGATTTCCTTGACTGACCACTTACCTTCACTTATTGGCTCAAGAAGACGTTGTTCATCGAATTCTTTATACTTTAGTATTTCTTCTGCTGTCTGATCATAACTTAAAGCTGCTTTATTACTCATTTATTAACCTCCATTTCTGATATGGGATAAGTTAATTTAATCCATTAACAACGCATATTGTTTTAAAGTGAAATGTACAGATCACTTATAAATAAAAGATCCTGCCCTTACCAAATTCAAAGATTTATTATGCCAGTATATTTATTTCGGCTTGTTGAACTAATGATTCCGTTAGCTTAGAGTTTGTGGCTTTTAATAATTATATCTGGGCATATAATTCTTGCTTTCTCGGCCGAATACCATTTACTTGGTTTACTATTATCATTCTCGGGAATTCTTGTCTCTTCAACAACTTGGTCAATAATAAAACCGGCTTTAACTAAAGCATTTATGTATGTGCTTATCTTTCGATAATTCATTATTATAGGTACTGATCTCCACGACTCATGTTTTTCAGGTCCTTCATCAACGTAAGAACGACGAAAAAATAATTTTTCTTCGTCATATTCCAATACACTATGAACAGGATGTTCCCAGCTAAATACAAATACTCCTCCTGATTTTAGTGAATCATATACATTCTTTAATGTTTTATCAAGGTTAACCGTCCATCCAAGAGCGTATATCGACACTGCAATATCAAAATATGCTTCTGGCAATTCTATCATATCTTCCAATGGAGACTCTATGAAGTGAATTGGCGTACTTAAGTAAGAAGTTACCCCTTTAGCAGTATTCAATTGTGCTGTAGAAAAGTCTACACCGTATAATTCCTTTGCTCCTTTATTTGCCAAGTATTCAAGGGTATGACCGCTCCCACAACCAACTTCAAGGATCACTTTACCTTTCACATCACCCAACAAATTTAGTTCATTTTCATCGGGAGAATATATACCGTATCCTAAGGTATTAAATGTACCTTCAAAGAATTGGTCAGCTACTTTATTCCAACCGTCCTTATTGATTTTCAGAATTTCATGTTCTTTAATCATCTCTGTCCCCCCCAAAAATATACTTCTAATTCACCTAACTAGTTTTCGACACATCATAATTTATTTCCTTGTTATCTAACCTACCCATAGCCTAATAAAACAAGGACCTTTTTCCCCTGCTCAGTCGATGGACATTTTCTATACTTGACCGTTGTTGTCACTTCAGTGGACAGTAGCTTTATTGGCTACGGAAAAAAGCCGCTTTTTACGCGGCTATTAACGTCAACTGATCGTTTGACCAATTGCCGCAATCCTGTAAATGAGCCCCATTAAGGAGTTCTCTGGGTTCTATAAGGTCTTCGTCAAATGAATGGTTTTATTAAAAAAGTCCATTCCGTCCATTTGATGCGAGATCACAATCAAAATCCCCATATATCGTTGTTCCCGTAAGGAGTGAATGATGATGCGACGAGTCTCTTCGTCGACGTTAGCTGTGGGTTCATCTAATATTAATACATCCTTTTCGGCAAGCATGGCTCGTATAAAAGCGATGATTTGAGCCTGACCACCCGAGACACCTGAAGTGTTTTGATTGATTTCGGTATCCAGCCCTTTTGGCATCCTGTCTATATACTCTTTCAACCCAAGTTCGTCAATCAGGTTTTCTACAGTGCTGCGGTCACAATTTTGCCCGTATAGAATGTTGTCCAACACAGTCCCACGGAAGAGAAAGGTACTCTGTGATACCACACCAATTCTTTGCCTTAAGGAGTCGCTTTGAATCGATGAGGCATGGATTCCGTTAAAGGAAATGGTTCCGTAAGCAGGCTGGTATAACCCTAATAATAGTTTAATAAGCGTCGTTTTTCCCGTACCGTTATCCCCAAGAAGAAGAACCTTATCCCCTCTCATGAACGAGAAAGTCAAGTCATTAAAAACCAGAGGCAGATCTGTTCGATATCGATAACCTACACGGAGAAATTCTATCGTTTCAATCCTTGAATCCAACTCGGCAACCTTACCGCTGTTTTCGTCCTCCATGTCCAATAGCTGGTAAATTCTTTCGACACTCAAGCAAACCGGTTTCAAGATCGTATTTAAGGATGTGATACTTTGTGCACTGGCAAACACTTTCGTGGTGTATAGGGAAAAGGATGTGTACATGCCGACAGTAAATTGCCCTTTTAATATAAGGATGCCGGAGATTAACAATATGATTAGGGTGAACAAGTTGTTTAACAAGCCGACGTTTTCGGTTAAAAAAATCAATGACTTGTTTTGTTTGACGCTATGGTGAAACAGCTCATTCATCTTGGATTTAAATTTGAAGAGCTGCGTCTCTTTGCCTCCGAGAATTTTAATGTCCTCGATACCATTCATGGATTCAAAGACTTCCCCGCTTAAAACGGCGGACGACTCCATCATTTCCCTTGTGCTGTTCAAAAATTTTTTGTTGGATGATTTGGATAAAAAAATAAAGACCGGTACTAAAACAATAACTACGCAAGATATTTTATAATTAATCGCGAACATCGTGATCACTGCAAACATTGCATTTAATACGCTAAGCACCATACTGATAATGACTGGCGAAAAGGCATTTCCAACTGAATTGCATTCGGCTACTCGCCCTTGGAGGTATCCTTTTTCGGTGGTTGAGAGGTAACTCATTGGCAATGATAATACTTTTGACATGACCGAATACTTTAACTCGTTAATGATAGAATAACTTATTTTAACAAACAGCCATCCAGATAAAAGAGAAAATGCATACTGCACCAGATATAGAACTGCCATCATGCCTAACAACAAAAACATGTCGTTGATGTTCTTATCTTTTAATAAAACCCGATCAAGCAATATCCCTGTTAGATACGGGATGGGAACTGTTAAAATAGAACTCGCCAAAACAGTGCCTACCCCAAACATAAAGGACAATCGGTGCTTTCCGATAAAGGGAACTAGTTTAAAAAGATTCTTCCACGGTCCGATTCTACTCATGACATTTGCAGGGATCGTCAAATTCAACGGAATTCCCCCCAAACGTTGCAGATGAGCTTCTCCAATACTTTTTTGAAACGGGGATCATCCAGAAACGCAGATAGCTCGGGATGATTCGCAATCATTTCGTACATCTTTTTTCGCTGGTGCTGCGTATTGCCCATGAACCACGTCCCCGAATCCCACTCTGCTAACTGACCATGGATCAAGTCAAAAAAGGAGTCCCCGCCAGCTGCAGTCAGCTTCTGATGACGAGCTGCGAGTTCCGTGAATCGTTTGAGGTTATCCAGCGCCTGCTCTTTATCTCCTAGAGTCGTATACCCTAGAGCAGCTGTAAGAAAAAGGTTTGCATACAGGTTAGGGTTTAGATGCTTAAAGTCGAAAGCTTCCGCTATGGCAAGTGTTCGTCGATAGATCTCCTCGAATGTTTTAATATGATCCGCCGAAGTCATTAAGTAAGAGATCATAAGTCCGAACAATGTAACGACATGCCGGTACATGCCCATTTGCAGGAAAGCTCTCGAGCTGTCTGTGTTACCAAGCATTTGGTATGCGTAAGACTTGATCCATTCGACGGGCATGAGTGGCGGGTTCATTTCCCCGAGCAGGTCTAGTGCCTTATTAGGGTCGCCAAGGGCCATGCAGCAGCTTGCTTCCAAATACACGGCTTGATGGATGAGCTCTATGTCGTCACTTTCTTCTTTCACTCGTACAAAAAGCCTCTTTGCCACTTGGATCAACACATTCATCTCAGAAACATCATGCAAAAGTGTACTGTGGTTTAGGATCAACATTCCCACTTTTTTTAGCAACGGAAAGCAGGCGCAGTATTTCTTCGTTATTTCACGGCATTGGTTCAAGGCTTCATCCAATGGTTGTGAATCGAAAGCATTGGATAACTGATCGCATAGTTTTCGAATATCATCCGGTTCTAATTGCGGTCGATAATCCATTAAATCATCAATGGTTGTATTGAAGAATGATGCAAGAAGCGGCAGCATTGTAATATCCGGGTAACTTTGGCCTGTTTCCCATTTGGAGACCGAGGCTTTCGATACTCCTATAAAATTGGAGACATCCTCCTGTGTCATGCCCTTTTCTTTTCGTTTTTGAGCAAGCACCTCGGCTATATTGATTTCCTTCATTTTCATCACCTTCCGTTAATAAGTCTAACGAAAGGAGTGGAATGATGACAATGGAGTCGTAATTAATTTCAGTTGAAAAAATCAACTAACATGAAACTTTGATTAAACCGAACGACGCATCCACAGTTCTTGCTTTACTTTGGATCGAGCTCAAACAAAGCCGGGATAAGGGAGACCGATCGGCTTAGAAGTTTGCCCCAGCTCTTCGGAGAGTTCATTCGTAGGCAGCAGCCAAGCTTGAGGAGAAAAGGAAAAAACCAGCTTCCGTGCGGAAGCTGGGTGGCTGCTATTTATACTCCATCGTCACGGTCCCGGCATATTGGGGCACGTTCTCCTTGGACAAGTTCAGCGTCTGAACGTGGATCGTCTTCGCCCCTACAGCCTGGAGAAACTTATCCTCCTTAGCGAAGAACAATCGTCCGAGTAGGCCGAGCGCCTTCGTGCTGTAGTGCATCGGAATCGCCACGGTCGCCTGCAATTGCCGCATCACCTGTGCCGCCTCCGCCCCGTCCAGCGTCATCCTTCCGCCCACGGGAACGAGGAGGACATCCACCGGGCCGATGGCGTTCGCTTGCTCCTCCGTTAGCAGATGACCCAGATCCCCGCAGTGGCAGATCGTTAACCCGTCCATCCGGAAGCGGAACACGATGTTCGGGCCTCTTTTCTGACCGTTCACCTTGTCGTGGAACGTGCGGAAACCGCTAATATCCACGTCTCCTACGCTGTACTCCTTTGGCTCGTTCACGACCAAGTAATCGCCTGAGGCGGCTTGAATCTTATTGTGATCGCCGTGATCGTGGGTCACGACGACGATGTCCGATTCGATCGGAACCGGCATACGGTAGCCGAGGAACTTGTAGTAGGGATCGATAAGAATCCTGGTTCCGGCGTCCGAGGTGAACTGGAATGACGAATGGCCATACCACTTGATCTGCATGATTTTATGCGCTCCTTTCGTTTATCGGCTCGCGACTCCGGCCCCTTGTTCCCCTGCAACTATTCTTATACACGTTATAGTAAACCCACGCCGCATTGAGCAGCAGCAACGCCGCCGTCGCATAAAAGACGTATCTCGGCACCTAACCAAGCCGCTACTAAAATCCTAAACACAGTTCAAAGGTTTTTTGCCATAAAAGTATAGAATAGTACGCCAAAACAGATAGTAAATACATATTACTTTGGGGCGTTTTTAGCTTTGGCACTGCATGAATTTTGTACCTTAAGCTTTGTTTCTGAGCTTTGTTTCTGAGCTTTATTCTAGCATTTTCTCCCTCTGCAGCTTGCCGTACACTTTGAAGTAAACCCAAATGGCATTCATCAACAGCAATGCGCCAGTGACAAAGAAAACATAACGGACGCCGAAATGCCCTGCGATTTGCCCGCCAAGCACCGAACCGCCAAAAACGCCGAGATAGGCAGCCGACATATTCAATCCGAACACGCGGCCGGTCAGATTGGACGGGGTGATCTTCTTCAGTAAGACGTTGACCGAAGGATTTAGCCCGCCTGCCGCCAATCCTAGCAGGAAGCGAAGCCCCATCAGTTCCCAAGGATTGTGGACGAACGCCTGTGGGATGAACAATATACCTGCCACGATCAGCGTGAAGAGCATGATCTGATGTGCCCCGATCTTATCTGACAGCTTCCCCAACCGAGGAGCAGCAATGATATTAGCCAATCCCGAAGCCGAGAAAATCGCTCCTGAGATCAATGCGACGTGGCCCAGATGATGTGCGATTTGATCGACAAAGACTGTAAGCACCGGTTGGACCGAATACGTGGCGATCGACATTACGAAGTACGTAACGAACAAGGTGATCGTTAAGCTTGGCTGCGGAACTTGAGCCCAGACTTCCTTGAAGCTCGGCACCTTTTTTTCCGTACGGACGAACGTCTCTTTCACGAAGAATAAGGTCGTCAGGAAGGCGATGAACATGAAGCCACCCGTGATGTAAAAAATGTTCTGCATCCCGAAATGCTCTTCGATTATGCCGCCGATCAACGGTCCGAGCAGGGAGCCCGCGATGTTGGCCGTTGATAGCGTGCCCAGAGCCCAACCCGAATGTTCCTTGCTCGTCTGGGTCGCGATCAGCGTTGTGCAGGCCGTGCCATAGCCTGTAATGACGCCTTGCAGCAACCTTAAGCCGATCAGCCAGTAGACATTCGGCGCGAAGCCCATGCAGCCGATGACGATCGCCATGCCAAGGCTGGCTCTGAGCAACATAGGCTTGCGACCGTATTTGTCAGCCGCGCGTCCCCAGATTGGCGAGAATATGGCGGAGATAATATAAGTCACACCGAATGCGACGCCGGACAATTGGGAGATCCAGGATGCGTTCTCAACGCCGAGCTGCTTAATGAAGAGAGGCAAGACAGGCGCGATCTGGCTCATGCCTACACCCGTCATGAACATGCCGAACCAGCAGACCCATAAATTTCTTTTCCAAATCTGCATTACAAATACGCCTTCTTTACACCAAAGTATCGACCCACGCGTCTACCGTCACAACATCCGCCCGTTTGGTGAATACTTTCTCGAGCAGAACGCGGTGCACATCTGGATCGGGATCGAAGCAAGCATCGGATAGAACGGTAAGCTGATAATCTTTGTCCGCTGCTTCCGTCAACGTCGACAGTACAACGCCGCTCGTGGAGATGCCGCTCAGAATAAGCTTGTTGATGCCCTTAGCGCGAAGAATCATCTCCAGATCGCTGCCTGTGAAGGCACTGATGCGCTTCTTGTTAACGATCAGCTCTCCTGGCTGAGGAGCCAGCTCCGGATGAATTTGCGTCGTCTCGTCGTTCAGCGTCATGCCGCCGTATTGAGCCGCTCTCGCGAACATTTGGTTCATCGGGCTGATCTCCGGATAGCCTTCGCGGAAGGCGACTCGCACGAAGATGACCGGAATGTTGTGATTGCGTGCCGCTTCCAGCGCCATCTTGTACGGGAACAGCGCTTGCTTGTCGCCGAGGTGCCCGGCAATAGCGTTCTGTAAGTCCATAACTAACAAAGCAGAATTGATCTGTGTCATTCGTTGAACACTCCTAGTCCATATGATATGATTAAGCGGAGAACCCTCCACTTCATATTAAGCGGAGATATCTCCACTTGTCAACCGTGATCGAAATCGAAATTCAAGGACGTGATGTGCAGATGAAAGAAACCGATACATCCCCAGCCCGTTCCGAACGCCGCGACGCGGCGGCGAATCGTCAGCGCATCTTGGATGCGGCGCTTCGACTGTTTGAACAGCATGGTGTTGAAGCCGTCAGCATGAACCAGATCGCATCGGAAGCACAGGTCGGGCCCGGAACGCTCTATCGCCGATACAAGAATAAAAGTGAATTGTGCCTGGATTTGATCCGCGACAGCGCCGACCTTCTATTCGAGGAATACGAGTCCTACTTGGAGCAACACCGCAAGGAGCCGGCGCAAGAGCAGTTGAAATATTTTATCCGATTGTTCATCCGGTTTCGCGAGAAGAAATCGCAGCTCTTGATCGGCGTCGAAGACTCCTCGCAGACAAACCGACCCAAGTCGCGGACAAGCAGCCCCATCTACATTGAGCTGAACAAAATTTTTGTGTCGTTATTCGATAAGATGGCGGCTTCCGAGACATTAAGTGCAGACAGTGACAGTGTTTTTAAAGCCGATATGCTCCAGATGGTGCTGAGCCGTGACTTCTATTCCATCCAAAGGGATGTCCGTGGTCTTTCGCCCGAGTCGATATTTGAACAGATCTGCTTCATTTTCCACTTGTGATTAAGACTCTTGAGAACCATCCGAATAGCTCTCCCTAAAAAACAACCCCTAGCGCTCGAACAGTTACGTTCAAGTCTAGGGGCAGTTTTTCTAAAAGCTCGTATCCATTCCTTATTTATTTTCCTTAAAATATCAACCTGATTCGAGCGAAGACATTAACATCGATACGTCGATCAGCTTGCTGTTACGGAGTTCATCGCCCAAGCAGCAGCAGAAGCTCTTTCGGTGCCTAATCGATAACATCGCTATAAGTGTGTATGCTCTTGGTATCTTACCTATTCCGATTTTCACCCCAGAGTTCTAGTAATTTTCCCCGCGATAATACCGTTCAAGCTTTTGTTCCAAATGGGCGAGCTGGTTTTTCTTCGCTTCAATGTCATCCAGCAGCTTTTGCTTCTGGTCTTGAATCAGTTGAATTCGTTCCGGAAGGGTCGAGGTACCCTCTTTGACCTTGTCGTAGTACATTTTGATATCTTCCACACTCATTCCGGTTTCACGCAGACATTTGATAAACACCAGCCAATTCAACTCGTTCTCCGTATATAAACGGTTATTCTGCTCGCTGCGCGCAGCCGGTTCCAGCAGTCCTTTTCTCTCATAAAAACGGATCGCACCGATGTTGATTCCGACTGATTTTGCTACTTCTCCGATTGTAAGCATATAACCCCTCATTTATAAAAAAGTTTATGTTGACCTACACTAAGTGTAGCATAGTAACTTATAAATCAGGTAGCATAACCATTATACAGAAAGAGGGATTTGAATGAAAAAAACCGCCTTCGTAACCGGAGCCAATAAAGGAATCGGATTTGAAATCGTTAAGCAGCTGAGTGAAGCCGGCTGGAAAGTCATTCTAGGCGCCCGCAGTACCGAACGCGGCGAAGCAGCCGTATCTGAGTTGACTTCCCAAGGGCTCGACGTAGAATTTGTACAAATAGATATGGAATCCTTAGAGTCTATTGAACAAGCTGCCAATACGATCAAACAAAACTATCCTGACCTGAAGCTGCTGATTAACAACGCTGGCATGCCTGGTGCATTCTCCCGCTCGTTTACGGATACTAAAGAGGAGAATTTGCGGAACGCCTTTGAAGTTAACTTTTTCGGTACTTTCCGTTTAAACCAGCGTCTGTTCCCGTTGATCAAGAACAACGAAGGAACCATCATCAACGTCTCAACCGACATGGCCTCCTTGGATCATATGCAAAATGCGGAATCCACTCTAAACGCTTTTGATTATAATTCCTCCAAAACGGCAAACAATGCCATGACATTATCGATGGCTTATGAAGTTAGAAACAGCGGCGCTCAAGTATTTGCGGTAACGCCAGGGTTTACAACCACCGATCTCAACGGCAATGCCGCAGGAGGTAAATCCAAGGAAGCCGCTGCTGCCATTATCGTGGGTTATGCCATAGATGGCAAACGTCATAATGGCGAGTTTTTGGATGAGAAAGGCATTTACGCTTGGTAATCAACTTCTAAGCCTTGCGTTTAGCAGTCTCCTTGTCTAAAACATGAAGTTCAGAGAAGGGAGATCCTAGAGGGATTTCCCTTCTTCGTATTATTTAGGATGCTATTGAATGATGTCAGAATAAACTTTGACTTTTGTATTTCACTCCACCCTTTTGCCATTCTCCTCGTTATAAATTTTACTGGTTTCATTATCGCATCCGGTTCACCTCCGGAAAGCGGCTATCCGCTCCTTTCATTAAGATTCCCCCTTGGTTTTTCAGATACATTTCGAAGAAATCCAGCATATAGGCATTGATAACGGTGTTCGCTCTTTCCGGCGCTATCTTTCCTTTAATGCCCAGTATCTTAAAAATCGGAGAAATGAACTGTACGTCAGTAAAATTCAAATGCTCCGTATTCTCGATATAGAGGACTTGTCCCCCTTCCTCGACCGTTTCGTGCATCCGTTCAAGCTCCACCTTTTTATCCGCCGCTACTTGATCCTCCCACTCTCTTGTTGACCCCATACGGTTAAGCTCTTCATCCGAGTAGACCCGGTTATTCATCACCCTTGTTAATTGTTCGAAATAGCTTTCCGAGTTGATGAATAAAAATGGCTTTCGCAACCCCTCTTTGTCACGCAGACGATAAAGCCCTCCATCAAGGTCTATTCCCACCGCAATGCGCGGATCATAAGCAGCATCATAGGCCGTCGCTCCGCCGATGGAATGACCGAACACTCCGACATGACCGAGATCAATCCTCCCATGTAGTTGACTTGGTATCTGCCCCGATTGGATGAGCTCGAATTGGTCCAGCACAAAAGCCACATCGTCGGTTAACACTTTTCCCAACTTGTCGCGATTTTCTCTTTCCGTCGCGTAATCATGGTCGGGCGAGAATAAATTGTCGGTTGTGCTGGTCGTGATTCGACCGTCCGGAAACTCGGTTGCAAATGTATTGTAGGTGTGGTCGATCACGGCTACGATATATCCGTGGCTCGCGAGATTTTCGGCTTGCGACGTGTGGAGGAACCTGGAAGAACCGTTGCCGGGATTCGCAAGGATCAGCGGGTATGATGTCTGTGCCGATGAGATTTCAACCCCCGAATAGGCATGACTGGATACATACTTCAGGTGTTGAAATGTAAACCCGGGAAGGCCATAGTTCGCAGCCATATAACGTAAAATCGGGGTATTGGGAATAAAGGGAGCGTATTTGCCAGTACCTGCTTGAGCTGGATACCATACCTGAACCATCAATTCTCTCTTACGATCTCTAGCTTCGTCGAAAATCTCTTCCCTTTTTGTATCCACGAGTTGAAAAGTTTGAGTACCTACCTTAAAATTGCCTGTCGGCTCAGGTAGTTTAAACACTGGAAAAGCATACATGAGACCCGCTGTGATGACCAGCATGATCACTATAGCGGTATAAACTGAACCCAACATAAATCGCGGGATTTTCTTTGGGCCTTTTTTATTAAAATAACGATAACCTGAAATGGCTAAAAACATGATCGTTATACCATATGAGAATAGGAGCTGAACTCTGTATCCTTCCACCGTCCAATGAACGACCAGTACAAGTGTGGCGATCCCGCTTACAACGAATACTGGAACTCTACGCCGTCCTTTTTCCAATAGGACTGTTAAGGCAAACAAGCCGATATTCGACAGCAAAAGCAACAGTTCTAACAGCCTCATCTCGATTCCTCCTTTTAGAAAATCTCGGTTTTCGTTTGCTCCAATGTTATCCTGCGAGGCTGGCCCAAGCTATCGACTTTCCTTACATCTCCCTTTCAAATTAGTAAGACGCTTACTATCTACGCAATCATCCATACAAAACAAAAAAAGCCCCGATGATGAGTCGGGGTCACTGTAAAAGCCCTGAATTTAAAGAGGTACTAATTTCTCTGCCTATTGCTGCGACTGCTTGCCCGGCACATTCACATGGAAGGTAACCACAAACTTGTCCTTCACTGTATTGGGATCATGAGTTCTAAACTATAGTAGCGCGGTATCCGGTTTTCTTACCTTTTTTAACTGCCTCAATATAGCCGTCAAAATAATATGGAATCTCATCTTCTTTACCGTTCTGGATTCTGCCTTTAACTTTATCGAATGCAAATATAGAAATTGAATAATCAGGCTCACCGGTAACCAAAACAGGTTGGTCTCTATCCTGTACCCAATAGTACTGGCCTCCATAATTCCTTCTTGCCACTTCAAAGATGTAACTTCCAGCCATGGATGAAACAGAAACCAATGCGTCGTTATCTAGTTTATAATCACATAACTCTTCGAGAATATCGTCTAGTATCCGTAGACTTTGAATACTAAAATCAAAATGACCCCGATCCGAAAAATTTTCCGCAAAGCTCTCCGCTGTTGAAATAATGTCTTGTTCTAATCGATTTTTCATAAACTCTATTATCTTTTCCTCCTTGTTCACTCTGCTTCAAAAGTATGGGCAGATAATCTTAGATGATGTATTTCGAGAAAGTCATCACGCTATCCTGCCCGTTAGCGTACGTTGTGCTTTATAAGCGGAATTGGCAGTGATGATGAAGAGCTCCGGGTGTTCCCGGAGCTCTTCTTGTTGTGACCCGATATATCCCTCCAGCCGATGCTCTCGCCTGAAAGTTCATGGAACACTTGAATACTTATTCCGATTACTTTCCAGGAGCCCTCTAGCCATCAATACATCGTATGGAATTAACGATTTGTGTAAGTGTAAAGCGCAGATATTTGTGAGGTAAAGCCTCTTCCGGGTGGGTTTTGATGAAAGAGGCTTACGTTCACCGTTCATATTTCAAGAAACTTAAACCAAAGTAGAACCGCCATCTACGACAATGATCTGACCGGTGGAATAATTCTCGCGCATTAAGTAGAGATATGCCTCAGCGCCGTCCTCCGGTTCACCGACTCGCCCAACCGGCAATGATTTCCCAGTATGTTCATACATTGCGTTCCGTTGTTCCTCAGGAATACCGTCCCACAACTCGGTACGCATAAGTCCGAAGCAAACGGCGTTGACGCGAAGCGGGCTCAGCTCGACGGCCAACGCCCTGGTGAGGGACTCAACGGCGCCGCATATGCTGGCTGAGACAGTAAACCCCTTCTGTGGACGAACTCCAGCAACACCGGAAGTCAACGTGATTGACCCTCCCCGTCTGATATTTCGGCTGCCGTATTTGGCGGCCATAAACGCTCCCCAGTATCGCACGTTAAACCATCGATGCGCTGTGTCGACGTCGGTGGCGTCCAGATTTTCAACCATCAATGTATCGCCGGCAGTAAAGACCAAGTGATCGAATTCCCCGATTTCGCTGAAAAATTGACGAACTTGTTCCTCATTTGTCATATCAACCGCATATCCCTGGGTACCTTCAGGCAAACGTGAAACAGCACGGTCAACTCTTTCTTTTTGACTGGACACTACGACCAAGGACGCCCCTTCCCATGCAGCGGCTTCGGCTGCCGCAAACCCGATTCCGGACGTTCCTCCAAGAACAACAACACGCTTTCCCTTGAAACAATGCCCACGTTCGATCTGTTCTGATTTCACCATAATATTCTCCTTTGTATTCGATAGTTGGACCGACCTTGCAATATGATTCTCATCAGCCGTGAACAGCTGATCAATGCGAATTTCGGTACAGCTTGTCTTATCTCCGACTCCCCTTCACGACGGATGATAAGTAGATTATAATGAGCCATAGTACCAACAAATAGATCTGAATTCATACTGCTATAAATTCTATCACCATATGGAGAGGGAACTACGTGATGAATGATGAAAGAAGACGTAAACAATTGGCTGACTTTCTCCGGTCACGCCGCTTGCGTTTATCCCCAAGAGAGGCGGGGTTGCTGGTTGAATCATCGCGCCGTCGCATAACGGGCTTAAGACGGGAGGAAGTGGCAAGCTTATCAGGCATCTCCTTGCCGTGGTATACCGCACTGGAGCAAGGCCGGGACATTCATGTGTCTGAGCAAGTCTTGGAAAGCTTGGTACGAACATTACGGCTTAGCAGCGACGAACGCAACCATCTTTTCGTATTGGCCAATCATTCCTCACTTCCTCAGCCAAAAGCGGATGATTCCGTTCCCACTTCCCTTCAGCGGATTCTGGACAGAATGGGAACTTACCCGGCCTACATTATCGACAGGCACTGGAACGTTCTTGCGTGGAACCGAATATCGGGTACGTTGTGCGGAGACTTAAACCGAGCTCCGGAGCTCAAAAGAAATATGCTCTGGCGTGTCTTCGAGGTCGAAGACAACAAGTCCCGCATCGTTAACTGGGAGAATGTCGCCTCTACGATGGTGGCTTTTTTCAGAAATCGGTTTGCCTTGAACATGAACGATTCGTGGTTCCAAGAGCTATTCGACAAGTTATATGACAGGAGCGAGGAGTTCAGGACGTTATGGGATCGACAAGATGTTTCCGGTATTTTGGAAGGTGAACAAATAATCCATCTTCCAGAAGCTGGCCAGCTGACTTTCCGTTACCATACGTTTACAATCTCTGAAAGCAGCGCTTTAGCAATGAGGGTGTTCACGCCACTTGAAAACTCGGGAACCGAAGAACAGTTGGAAGAATTGCTTAAGTAAGTTCATGATCCCAAAACAACATTCTTGCTCTTCGTCAAATGCCTATACTACTGTAGGAAAAGCGGGGCGATTTTGTTTTTTCTTTGGGAACAAATACCTTGATACTATCATCCACACTAAAGTGATATAGCATGTAATTTCTCCCCTTTCATTTACCGTAATGATCAATTTTATCTTTAAACTATCCTGCCCTTTAGCTGAATAAAGGAGCAGTTGCCGCCGGCAAAACTGCTCCTTCATTTTTAACGCAATCAACCTTGCTGCTGAGAAATCGACTCTTTCAGAACCTCTCTAAAACTTTTCGGAGGCCGGCCGATCAAATCAGCCAGAGCCGGATCGACTTGTGCGAAGTCGCCCTGACGGCTTGCCAGAAACATCCCCATCCGCATATTTATACTTGCTTCCGGCACGCCTTGAGCCATCATGCGGTCTCGAAACTCTTCGTCCGACACAACGATTCGGCGGATGGTTCGCTCCAAGACCTCGGAAGCGATTGACGCAATCCCTTCCATGTCAATGGCCTCGGATCCCGTAAGATTGGGGGTTATGCCATCCAGTTTCTGCTCGCTGATGATCGCCGCCGCAGCCTCGGCCAAATCGGAGTGAGCTGTCCAGGCAACCGGACCATCCTCAGGAGCGATCAGTTCCCCTGTTTTTATGGCTCCACCGATCAACAGGAATGCCGATGCGGCGTAGTAGCCATTACGGAGCGATGTGAAGGCCATACCTGAAGCATTCAGCAGTTTTTCCGTAGCCGCATGGTGAATCATAGGGGCGAAGTGTGAGGTTGGGGAAGAACCTATATGACTTGTGTACAGCACCCGGCTAGCCCCTGCCTTCTTTGCCGTGTCAATCGCGGTTAGATGTTGCTGAATGCCATGCGGGATGTCAGCCTCGCCCATGATGCCGGACGAAACGATGAGAACCTGTGACGCCCCCTCAAAGGCGTGGTGCAGACTCTCGGCATCGTCGTAGTCTCCCCGACGGACACGAACTCCACGTTCCCGAAGCTCTTGTGCTTGATTCGGATCGCGGACGCTGACACCGATCTCTTCGGCAGGTACACGTTTGAGTAGTTGTTCTACTACGCCCCGCCCCAATTTCCCATTGGCTCCGGTAACGATAATCATAACAAACAACATCCTTTCATTTGTATGATCGTGTTTATACGGAAACAGTCTCCCCGTTTCTAAATTGCATATTGGGAAAAGAAGCGCCGGCGATCTCCTGTTCGGGTATTGCATCTTCAATTTCCCTGATATCTTCTTCGGTCAAATGAATATCGAGTGATTGCAAAGCTTCTTGAAGATGAACCGGCGATATGGTACCGATAAGCGGTATGATATCTTCGCCTTTGGATAATATCCATGCCAACGCCAGTTGGGATAATGTCATTTGTTTTTTTACGGCGATCTCTTCTAGTTTTTTGGCCAGGGCAACGTTCTTTCCTATATTCTCTTCAAAAAACATCGGAACATAGCCGCCCTTGCTCTTTTCGATCCGCTCATCAGTCCATTGGCCGGCAAGAAGACCATGAGCCAATGCCCCAAAGGCAACTACTCCGATGCCCAATCCCCTCGCAGTTGGCAAAAGTTCTTTCTCGATACTTCGGTTAAAAAGCGAGTATTCGACTTCCACCCAGCTGATCGGATGCGTGGCATGCGCTCTTCTCAACGTCTCTGCGTCAACCTGGCTGACTCCAATCTGTCTGACATAGCCGGCCTTAACCAAATCGGAAATGGCGCCGATCGTTTCTTCTACAGGAATACCCAGATCAATTCTTGCGGGCTGATACAGATCAATATAGTCAAGATTGAGTCGTGTGAGCGAATAGGCAAGATAGTTTTTAACATGTTGGGGGGAAACATCCAGTCCGTACAAGGAGCCGCTTGGCGCATTCAATGCTCCGAACTTCAGCGATATAAAATAGTCATCCCTTTTGTACCCCTTAAGCGCTTCGGCGATGACCATCTCGCTTCGGCCGGCACCGTAAAAGTCCCCTGTGTTGAGATGATTGATTCCGCTCTCAAAAGCGGTATGAATGGCAGCAACGCCTGCACTTTTGACAGCTTCATTGACATTTGACATATGGCCGCAGCCGAGTCCGATTCTGGATAGCTCCAGTCCGTTTGGTTGATCATTCATTATGGAAACCTCCTGAACTTTAAAATAAATTATGTAGCCGACTACATATTCGTTCAAAAAATAATCAAATGTGGTAAATTCATCCATTCGGCGGCAGTTTTTCGACGTTTTCAAAAGCACGGGTCAGCAAAGAAACAAACATGGCTTTTTCGGCATCAGACATCCCCTGTGTGATCAATTCTTCAGATTTCGAGAAGGCATCACTCCTCTCGCTAAGAAATTGTTTGGCTTTATCTGTTATGTCAATGCGAAGATTGCGTCCATCCTTAGGGTTGCTATTACGCGTGATAAATCCGGACTTTTCCAAACCGTTCAATAAATTCGTCACAGACGGACCGCTTAAAGCCATTGTTCTTTCAAGATATTTTCGATTGATCTCTATATGCTCCTCAATGGATTGATGAATATGCGAGAGAAGAATCGCTTGCGAGCTATTCAAGCCATGGTCCTTCAGAAGCTGGTCGATGATTTCCCGGACCCGTTGTGCAATTACTTTGATGTATAGGCTATAGGGGTACATTTCGAAAACGCTTGGCATAGGTTTCTCCTTTAATTCATGTAGATGTCTACACTATATATGGGGTATTTATTTTTGTCAATGACTCGTATGTATTGACGCCACTGCCCTCATTCCAGCTTTCCTGCAGGGCCTCTTTACCCTTTTATTCTCTGATTTTTTTCGCAGTTACTTAGGATAACGTTCACCGCACATGAATCTTAAACTATCATGCCCGTTAGTTTAACCCCGAACAGAAAACAGCCATCTCCCCCCCAGCGGACGGAAATGGCTGATATAACGGTACCGGGTAGACGTTTTGTCGCCGTCATCGAGCCTTCGCGAGTTTCGTGCCGCGAACCGATGCCGCAGCGTATACGACAAGCGCTGTCCAGATGAGCGCAAAGCCGATGAGAAGAACCGGCGAGACCGATTCTTTGAACACGAATACGCTCAGTAACAGCATGATCGTCGGCCCGATATATTGTACGAAGCCGAGTGTAGACAGCGCCATCCGGGCGGCCGCTCGCGCAAAGAAAAGCAGCGGTAGCGCTGTTACCACGCCGGAAAGAAGCAGTTCGACGAAAGTGGACACAGGTAGCGTCCATGCCGTCGTTTTTCCCACGGCGGCCAAATAGATCCAGTAGCCAAGCGCAACGGGCAGGACTACAGCTGTCTCCGACAGCAAGCCTACAGAAGCGTCTTGTCCGATCTTCTTCTTCGCGAGGCCGTACAAGCCAAACGTCGCAGCCAGTGAGATTGAAATCCATGGGAACCGTCCGTAGTCGATGGCGATGATGAGCACCGCGGCGCCAGCAATGGCAATCGCGAGCCATTGGCCACGGTTTGGCTTCTCACGAAGGAAGACAACCGCAAGCAGCACGTTCACCAACGGGTTCAAATAATAGCCTAGACTTGTCTCGACGACATGGTCGTTGTTGACCGCCCAGATGAAGATGAGCCAATTGGCAGCGATCAGCAGTCCGCTAGCGGTGAGCGACAGCAGGAGCGAGCGGCTAGCCGCAATTCGTTTCATGTCACCCCAGCGACGCTGGACTGCGACGAAAATACCCATAAAGACGAACGACCAGACAACCCGATGTGACAGTATCTCGCCTGCCGGCACATCGTTAAACAACTTCCAATAAAGCGGGAGAATCCCCCACATGATATACGCGATAATAGCATTGACCAATCCATTGTTCATCATCAATTTCCCTCTCCTTACTCCGATGTCTTAACGGATTATACGCCTCGATCATCGTTTAAGTAAAGGGATTAATATTTTAGCCCAAATCCCCGAATGCTCCTTTACGCTCACTTTTCGTTTTACTAACATCACATCAATAGTAAAATAATCGCCATATGCTCCACTTCAGACCGTTAAATCATTTTCTGATTTTATAGTAATAGCTTCTTGTAAAAGTCTTTGGAGAACAGCAGCAAAAACGGCGATCACCATAGAGGCGAAAATAATGACCAATCCCATTGGTATGAAACTTGGAGGGTCAACTCTCCTTCCCATGAGATAGTAGAGTGGCATACCTAACAGGTACAGGGTACTGATTGTGATGGCACAGTATCTTATATTTTTTAATGCTTTTACCGATAATTCCGAGAACGCTTGGTTCTTATCAATATTGCTTAATAGTTTAAAGGCATTATACAGAGCAAAGTAAAAAGGAATCGCTGCTGCGTACATATCCATTAAAACGAGAGATTTCATATAAGCTATTTTGGGATACAATTCTCCAGCAAAACTCCCGATCTTAGGCACTAAAAATATGCACAATGCGAGAATTGGTATTCCAATCATAATAACAGCCATCTTCAAAAAGAGTGTTGTTCCTCGTTTCATAAGTGCACCTCACTTATTTGATGTCAGTTTTTACTTTGCCACATAATTTATTGTTTTACAATAAATTAATATCGTTTTATATAAAAATAAAGAGCATTTCTCATGACAAAGAAATGCTCTTCCTTTAAAATGTTAAATTTACAACTCATTCAACAAAACTGTCCGTTAGCTTAACGCCTGCAGCCCAAATATAGCATCGGTTTAACACCGGGCCTGCTCATTCACGACCTCATCGATACATTTTGATCCGTTAACCGCTTCCATAACGATAGTTCGTGTGTCCACTTCTCAAACCATTCTTTATCTTTCCAATCCAAGGAGAGATCTATAAGTTCCGGTAAATCGTCCATACATATTACAGCGTCGTTATTCCAAGAAACCCGATCCGTAGAAACTTCGATAATTCCCAAATCATGTGGAATTGTGGCTTGAACCAAAACCGTGGATTCCCGCATCAGCAACAAAAAGCCGGTTACCTTCTGCCCTCTGTAGCTGGCAAATACCCAATCTCCTTCGGTCATAATCCCATCAGCCTCCAATGAACCTGTTACTTAGAATTAAAGGATCGCCCTTGTTTATGTTTATGCTTAATGTCATCAAATTAGAAAAAAGCGCCTGATTATTCCAAGCTACCTTTGGTTAGCGTCTGGTCAGTTTATATTATTGGATCGCGGATCTCTAACTCAAATCAACGTTGTCACCATTGGCTTTCTTGGCGCGCATTGTGATTTTACCTAAACACTGTTTCGGATTCGAATACCCATGTTCAACTTCACCAAATAACTTGGTTAATAATGACTCAAGCTCACCTAAGGTTGTTTCTTTTGGTAGTTTGAAAACACGCGCTATTTCCGTACTTTGATAAGCATCTTCTGTACCTTGAACTTCCACTTTCCCAAACGCCCTCACTTCAATTTCAACTTTCATGAAGCACACCTCCATAATCATTTCCCTCATAATTCAGGCATGCAATTTCAGCTGATATCTACCTTGTCCTCTGAAGACAGCAAATCCCCCTTCAGAATAAATACTCAAAGGGGGATTTGACTATTTCGCTATTCTAATGCAAGTCGTTGACTACGATTGAAGCTTGCAAATCTCCTTATCCATAAGAAGCTTGATAAATAACCCGCCTTGTACCGATCTGTTCTGGAAACCAACCATCTTCGCGTCGGTCGTCTGGTACCAATCGGTCATCGGAACGCGGCTCTCCGATTGATCGTAAGCGAGCCATAACCGATCGACGATCGTATTGAAATCATCCTTGTCTTTGCAGAGCGCGGCACTCCACACGATCCAATCGGATTTGGTGTAGGTGTTGCGATTGTCCAGCATAAGGCCGTAGGCACCCGAATGCTTCTCGATATAGGCTTGCGTCTCTGCCTTGAACGTATCCTCAGGGAATAAGTTCAGGCCGAAGATTTTATCCCAGATGGCATTATACTTCATGCTAAAAGAGCCGGGGCGATCGAATGCCAGACGGAACGTACCGTCATCGTTTGCAGCCATAGACTTCCATTGCTCCGCCATCGATCGGGCGAGTTCCATGAGTTCCTCTGCCTTTTCCTCGTTTCCTGCCATGCGGTTCAAGATAGAAAAGCTGGCGATACCCATAATCGCTTTAAGCGACAAGTTGCAGTTATGGGCCAAGTGCCCTGCAAAATCGTCGGTACACAGCTGGTTATCCGGATCGATGCCGTTTTGGATCAAGTACTGGCACCAAGTTTCAAGATGTCCCCAGTTTTCTTGTGCAAATGAAATATCCTGCTCAGTTATCGCGACAGCCGCAGCGCATATTAACATATTGCCGCATTCTTCGACCGGCATTTGCCAGTCGGGTGTAGTTCCGTTGCTGTATACTTGCCCATTCAAAAGCGGGTAGGTGCCCACATCGTGGGGAGCAAAGTCATAATGCCAAACCTCGGTTGAAGCGTACTTGAAAATCGGCCGAAGCATCCCTTTCACCAATTCGGGATTATATAGCAAAAATTGTGGAATGGATGGGTAAGTCACGTCAAGCGTAGCCGCACAGCCATTGCTGAAGTTCTCCTTGGAAATGAACAGAACTTCTCCATCCGGACCCGCTACGATTTTATGGGCGGCAATAGCTTGCCGGTAAGCGAGGGATACCAGGTCTGCATACTTTTCGCTTCCCGATGCCGAGGCGTCTTGATACAATTTTTCAGCAAACCGTTCGCATTTTTCATACAACGTATCATATTCATTTAGCGCCTGCTTTATAGCCTCTTCAATCGTCTCCCCGTCTTTTCTCCAATAGGCATCCAGCTTTTGATGAAAATATTCGATCGATTTGATATCGTCATAGCCGACTGCAAAAAGCCCTTCTGCATTCTGCTCCGTATCCAGAACGATCGATAGCCCCATGGCATGATTTACGGTTCCGTAGAGGTTTGTATCTTCGGAAGCGCTTACTGAAGCGCCGCTATGATTGGATGCGAGATAGACGTAGCCCCAGTTAACTCGAAGATCATCCCCGCTTCTGGTTAACGGATGCTGAATGCTGCTGCCCACCTTGCCGCAAGCAAAACCAGGTTCGCTCAGATCCGTATACACGGTCGGAAACTCATATTTTAAGTTTTGGCATAACTCTCCATCTACGGTGATGGCAACTGTGACGTCATGTTTTTTCCCGTCGTTCGACTCGGTTGTCACATGAATATAGGACACTGGTCTGGACATGAGCTTCAAATCATCCAACAGCAGCGGAGTCGTGAACGTAACGGTTAACCGAATCTCATCGCATGCAAACTCGTATTGGCTTGACAAAGCATGAATATCCAATTTTGTCTGCTCCATGAGCAGGCTATCCGGCTTAATGCCCATGAAAACATATTCTTTCCCATCAACCAGCACAGTGCCGGTCATCCGGTGAGGTTTGCCCGTCCAATGCTTGGTGTCCGATTCATTGAGCTTGTCTGCCATGGACCAGACGGAAAAGTAAGGATCAACCGTAATCAGCGGAACAGCTGGTGCACGAAGATTCATTTGGATTCCTCCCATTAATGCGTTTCTTAGTGTATAATTTATCATGTTCCGAAACGTAATTTAATAGGATTTATCATTGTAAATGTGAGGATTATCATGATGAACGAAACCATTTTCAATTTTTGGCATCTTAATGATTCCAAGCTTCCACTCAATGTGCTCATGTCGGGCATCTCTTACTGTGATAAGAATTACCGGATCGAACGCCATGGAGAAAACCTGTACTCGTTTGAATATATCATCGACGGCAGCGGCGTTCTAGAGATCAATTCCCAAACGCTGTACCCTCAGAAAAACGACGTTTACATATTGACTAAAAACAGCGACCATATCTATTATTCCAGCGAAGATCAGCCCTGGATTAAAATTTGGATTATTTTTAATGGTGATTTTGCCGAATCTTTATTCAAACAATATCTCCCTGAAAATACGTATCTCATCAAGGAGTGTAACATTCTCTCCTATATGAATGAGATCATTAACCTATCGTCGGCCACACATATGGACTATCCCAGCTTTATAGACGAAGTAACCGTCCTTCTTCTTAAAATCGTATTGCGCTTAAAGAACCATTTAAAACATAAAGCGCCAACCGTATCCGAGCAGATCAAGTCGTATCTGGACGGCAATATCGAGAATAAAGTGGATTTGGACGATCTGTGTGAACAACTCGGCTATTCGAAAAATCATATGATCAAGATGTTTCGGGAAACGTATGGGATCACGCCTTACGCCTATTTTCGCAAACACAAAATTGAATTGGCCGAGCAATATTTACTGAATACCCATCTCAGCATTAACGAAATTTCAAACAAGCTGAATTTCGCCGACCAACATTATTTCTCCTCTGTCTTCAAATCCATTGCCGGTGTTTCCCCTTCAGAGTATCGGCAGATTAAAAAATAACAATGACGTCGTCTTCCATCTATTCAGATGAATGCGCAACCGATTTGATATCATTTTGACTTAAAAATTTCATTAAATCATTGCTCAGCTGCACAATCTCATTGTTAGCACGATTCGCATAATCCGGCAGCATCATATCGCTGACCATTTTAGTTCGCAGCCATGTCAAAAAGAAAAGATCCAAAAATAAGTTCGGAAATTTAAGCACCATTTTAAGCATGGGTGGATCAATTGAAACGCCAGCTTTTTGTATAGCCCTTAAATACGCTTTTAAAGTGACTGTTATTTTGCGTGCCGTCTTTCTGGTTCTGATTGTTTTTTTGTCAATTATATTATTCTCAGAATGCAAAACGCTCAACATGGCAATGTCGGATACGGAATGTGTGATGAGATACGCTTGCATATCCTTTTTAATAACGTAAGGAAGCTTTGCTGTTTTAAATAATTTTGCGAGTTTTTCGATGCGTTCTGTCACTTCACCATTCATTTCTCCAAATGCAGTTGCCGCTATAATCTTTGGTAGAAATCGAGCATGCAATACTCCATCTTTAATCTGTCCGCCGAAGCCGGGAAAAGCGGGTAAAAGACGATCCCCTACGATATCCAGCCACGAAGAAAATCCAATTGAATTACTAGTCATCGTAACTATGTGTTTGCTTTGATTATCTTTTAGCGCTAACAACGCTGATTCGGACCGGTCATAACGAACGGTGACGAAAATAAAATCGTAAATATCGTCATTTTTGAGCGTATCAATGACCTTCACTTTTATCGATTTTACTGAACCTTGTTCTTTATACTGCAGGCCATTTTCTCTTAATGATTTATATCTAATAGAATGGGCAAACAGGGTAACATCAAACCCTGCTTCAATAAGCTTCATTGCGTACATGCTCCCGATGACACCTGCACCAAAAATTAAAATTCTGTCTTGTTTTGCTGACATGAAAACCACCCCTACTTATTAACATTTCCTTTGGATTATCAGACAACGTGTTGTATGATGTGATCATAAATCTTTATTATTCCTTGATCAACCATCAGTATTTTAGGATTTGTCGGATGATATTTTTATTGGCTAGTAGGAGGGTAACATGAAAAAGCAACCCCAAATAACAGAGAAAACAAGACAAACGTTTATAGAAGTTTTTTGTGAGTTATATAGCCAAAAGCCGATTGAGAAAATTTCAGTTCAGGAGATTGCGAAAAAGTCAGGATATAACCGCAGCACCTTTTATCAATACTTTACTGACATTTACGAATTGTTAGACTCTGTTGAAAATGACTTATTGAATGACATGAAAAAAGAATTGGCGAATCAAGAGCTATCGATGCATACGTTTCAAGATACGCTCTATTGTCTGGACAAAAGAGAACATCTCCTGGTTCTTAATGCCCTTTTAGGAGATTATGGAAGCGCCCGTTTTTTAAAACGCTTAAAAAAAGAAATCACTTTGGGGCAATTAGAATTAAACGTTCCGCAAAACCACTCCTTAACGCCATACTTCATTGAGTTTTACCTTACAACTTCCCTTTCTTTATTTCGACTTTGGATCCAGCGCCAAAAGGATTTATCGTCAGAACAATTTTTCAAGCTAGTGGAGAACCTGTATTCAAGCGGGATTACGCCCTATTTTAAAGAATGAGTCTGTCTTCAGACCGATGAATTCCCGGATCGGCTGTCGTCTATATAAACGAAGGCATAAATGAACACAAACTAATTTGACGAAGAGGTGTTTTGAAAATGGCATTAATGTCCGCATTCACGAGCTTCAACCTGCCTGTAAAAGACGTAGCACAATCGAAAGCGTTCTTCACCGGACTCGGATTCGAGCTCAATCCGCAATTCCCCGAAAACGAGAATTCGGTAGCCATCGTGATCGGCGACAACCTGCAGGTCATGCTGATCAATCAAGCATTCTTTAATACGCTCACGGAGAAGGAATCCGTCGATACGAGCAAGTATGCGCAGATGACGATCGCATTGGCCTTCGAGAGCCGGGAAAAGGTCGATGAAATCGTGAATACCGCGGTCTCCTTGGGCGGGAAATTGCACGCTGAACCTGAAGATCATGGGATCATGTATCATTGGGGCTTCGTGGACTTGGACGGCCATCTGTGGGCCATTAACTACATGAACATGGATGCGGCACAAGGTTAAGGCTAACGGGGAGCATGCTCATACCAGGGTTTAAAAATAATAGACGCCGGGCATCTTCCCCGGCGTCTTCTTCGTGATGATTAGTTTTGTTCGGTATAGGCCTTGAAATTGTCCATGATCGCTTGCCAGCCTGCTTGCTGGAACTCGACGGGATTGGAACTTTCCGCGTCGAACGTTTCAATGACCTTCGTCTCATTCCCTTGATCGACGAAAGCAATATCCACTCTTCTTCCGTCATCCATGGTGTAGCCGATCGCTTCATGCAGATTCACGACATCGTAGACGCCGCCAAAATCAAAGCCCATGCTGCCATCCTTCGCTTCCATCCGTGTCGTAAACTTGCCGCCAACCCGCAGATCGTTTTCCGCTCTCGGCGCATGCCAGTCCTCGGACGCTTGATTCCACTTCGTGATGTGCTCCGGCTCGGACCAATAGCGCCATACTTTGTCGACGGGGGCTTGAATGACGGTTTGTACGGTTACTTTCGTTGGTTGATTCGTTTCCATTTGATTGGACACCTCTCTCATCATATTCGTCGTTTGGTTAGTCTCAATAATATAGACGAATGCCAAATACGAAATTCATCGGTCGAGTCGCTTAGGCATCCCAAATCGCGAAAATAATTTTGTATTGATGAAGTTTTGAACGTGAAGGATTTGATTTTCTTTTGTTTCGATGACGTGAATGCCCCAGGGTACCAGGCCAGAGCCCTCTTTGTCCGGCATATACTGGGCCAACGCCGGATAACCGCCATTCACCGTAATCGGCACAAAACGCGAACCTTCGCAATGCCAGCGAGTAAGCGAATAGAAGGCGGACAAATCTTCCTTGCCGTGGATCCACATCTCGAAGGGCGGCATCGACATGCAGCCTTCCTCGTGGAACAAAGCGACGAGCGCAGCAATATCGAATTGCTCGAAGGCCTCCACATACCGGGACAGCAGCTCCTGCTCCGGTTGAACGTCCATGCTGCTGAGCTCATCCGAGCGAAGCTGCGCCCGGTCCATCGTCTCTCGGGCTCTCTGCAAGGCGCTGTTCACCGCTGCCGGCGACATCGCCAACGTATCAGCGATCTGCTTGGAGGACCATTCAAATACATCCTTCAAAATGAGTACCGCGCGCTGCCGCGGAGGCAAGGTCTGCAGGAGAGCGATGAAGCACAGTTGAAGGGTATCTCTGCGGACGAGCCGATCCTCCGGATTGCCCCCAAAGTCGGGAGACGGCCAGATCCAGGCAGAGTCCGGCTGCGTGTCGCGCGGCTCGACGATGGCGACGGCCGGGTCGAACAGGTCAACGGGAAGCGCGCGGCGTTTGGATTGTCTCAGCTTGTCCAAGCACAGGTTGGAGGCAATCCGATAGACCCAAGTTTTGAACGAGGAATCCTGTCTGAACGTGCTCCAGCTCTGCCAGACCCGAATACTCGTCTCCTGAACAGCATCATCCGCATCGTCCATGGAGCCTAGCATTCGGTAACAGAACGAAGTTAAGCCCGGCTTCAAGCTTGCAAATAATGGTTCGTCAAATACCTTCTCGTTCATCGTGTCCTCCCTTAGCGATCTCCCCGAAGGGCAGTACCTTCATTATATTCAATGAAGCGGTCTAATTCATCAACTGTTTCTGGGCATTTTTATGTCTAGGCATTTTTCAACCCAAGGGACACCTAGCATATAGTTTTTAGTTTGAGCTTTGTAGCACTAAGAAAACTATATTCGCTGAGTCTGGCACATTATTTTTAATCTAGAACTCAATTTTCTCCTTATACTTATCACACTCAGTTCTTCTATCGACCCTGCTCAACCACGTATTATAAAATGCTAAAAACTACATCAACAATGAGAATCCTTATTAACCACGGTTAACCATATATGTTCTTGTCATATCGTTTAAATAGAAAAAGCCGCAGTTACGCGGCACTCAAGCGTGTTAAGAACTAAATATATCTCTATTCAGATTCACAATGTCTTGGTGCGAATATCCCCCGTTGGCTGCCGATAGTCTCTCTATCACTTCATCCCGTAGGAATGGGGCTTTTTCTTTATTTGCCTTATTTAATGCTTCGGTTAGTTCCTCTTTGGTAAGTTCTGTGCAGTATGCAGGAGTTCCCGGCTGTTGTCTCCACGAATCACTTAAAGATCCGCTATCTACTGGGTCGAAGCCTAGCTCATTTACGATGTTCATGGTTATTTGTTTATGCAACTGGTTATCACCAGCAATCGCTATGGCAATGCGGCCTCTCGTACCTTCGGGAGTCCCTTTATGTTCTAACGTATAGGCTAACAGATTGTTGAAAGCTTTAGTGATGGGTCTCCCTAACTGATTTGATACCCAAACACTTTCAACCATCCCTTTCTCAATTTCATGGATTTTGTTGTCTCTATATGGATAATAATTTGAGGTGTCTAGAATGACTACGTCCTCCCCCGCTTGATCTACAATGTTGCGAATGCTTGGCAGTGCGTGGAAAGGGATAGATATGGCTAGAACATCAATGTTTGTAATTACCTCATTTACATTCACAGGTGTTCCTGCAAGTTCTTTTCCTTCTAGCCGTTCAATACTGCGAGCATCTGCAATTTTGACATCATGTCCATTCTCAACTAATTTTTTTGAAATATTTAACGCGATTGGTCCTGCACCTATAATTCCAAATCTCATTTTCATTTCTCCTGTCCTATTCTAAGTGTTATATTACCGTGGTGACAGTCTGGTTAACTGGCAACTACGACGGTTAACAAGACTTAATTTCTATTTTTGCATCCCCAAAATACCAAGAGTTAGTAAGTAACCTGTTGTCAACCAATCCTATATCTCCTTGATGTAGTTAGTTAGTTTGCTAAGTAAAATTCCGAAGAGATAACTTATAATAAGTTACTCTCCATTTGCTTTAAAAGCCTCCTTAATAACAAGCGTTCTTCGGGTAAAATGGTGTGCAGTAATTTTCCCTGCTGTTGTCTCCATTTCATTTCAACCGGGTTCTCTAATGCTTTGCCTTTGTCGGTTAGAAAGATTCGCATTACCCTAGCATCATGTTCATCACGTTTACGATATATAAATCCGTTTTGCTCCAGTGATTTAACCATATTAGTTACTGTAGGCGGTTCACATTTTAAATGTTCACATAGCTGCATTTGTGTTACCCCATCGCCTAACCATAATCGATAAAGTAAATTTTCTTGGCCGACATAAAGGTTAAGTTCTCTTAGAGACTCGCTGTAATCCCGGCGCATTTGGGAAGAAATTCTATCTAACGACTGACGAATATCACAATCCACTGTATCTGACATTCATTTATCTCCTCATTTAAGCATCTTGTTATGATGAAGCGGGCTCAATATATCATGGTGAAATTCTGGTGTCAACTGAGCTTAATATACATAACAGGATGAAATGCAGTGGGCTGCGAATTTCTTTAAAAGGTGAACTGAACCTCCCACAGACCATTTGTTAAGCAAGCTGCTTCTCATGTTGTACGCTCGTTTTTTTTCTTCACCTTCATTCTGTATAGGCTTAGAGATAAATCACTCTCTTTTGTGTTACAATAATACTTAGCCTGCTAAATAAATGTTCGTTTCAGTTGACTGCTCAATGGTATTGACATTATCATAAATAGTTTTGCTGGATCTGCAAAGAGGGCAATATAAATGAACGTAGTACATCTTTTTGTACCATTGGACTGGGAGTGATATCAATGAGAGTCTGTAATGAAGGATTTGATAAAGAGTTTATGGATGAAAATAGGGATATGTACGCGATTGCCTTTACACAAAATATTCTTTCAGGACGGTGGAAATACTTTATATTATGGTATTTAAAAGGGGATACACGTCGTTATACGGATATAAAAAAATTTGTTGGGGGGTTATCACAAGGTTCTCTTACAAAGCAGCTAAAAGAGCTGGAAACCGATGGGGTTATTAGACGTGTTGTTTACCCGGAAGTCCCACCACGAGTAGAGTATTCGTTAACCGATAAGGGAAATAAATTACTGCCGATCCTTGAAAAAATGGAGGACTTCGGTAAGGAATTCGGCAGTTAGGATGAATCCCAGCTTAATTTGATCGCTATAAAATTTCACTTTGAGATGATTTGCTGGAGGATCCTTAATAATCTCTATATTGTCTAGGGTATGCATTTCCCTTCCTTATTTTATTTAGGAAGCTTTTGAATGATATCGGAATAAACTTTGACTTTTGTATTTAACTCCACCCTTCTGCCGTTCTCATCGTTGTATATAGCTATTGCTGATCCTCCGTATCTATTTTCCATAAACAGGACGTTACTAATATGGTAGGCCTCAAAAAGTGGATCAGTATCAAAAATAAAATGAGGGGGAATATTCCCAGATGTTTTGGATCGATCATCATCCGCAAATTGACCAATAGCTTTGGCTATCCCATCCTTAATTTCAACAAGAGTCGTATTGCGACCGTCCAGTAGCATGTATACATCTGCTCTTCCTACAGGGAAAGAATACTCATGGTAGACCCCAGAGAAATCAAGCGGTTTAAAATCAAACTTTATAGGCAAAGAAATTGCGGCTTTACGTGCAGCTTGCAAATTCTCTTGAGTCATCTGCTGCATATCAAATTTATAACTGTCGGAGTTCACAAAAACCATTTTGCGAAGGGTTTCATAGTCTACATGGTAGCCTAAGGCTTCACTCACAAATCGAATAGGGACAAGCACGCGTCCATCCTGATTTTTTGCGGTCTGATCCATTTGTATCTTTTGACTTCCCTTATATGCGACCCTACTGCCTACAGTAATCTTTAAGTATTCTCCGTTTTTATTCTGTAAAGTCACTACCTTTGAAGAAGGATTCCAGCTGTAATGTATCCCTAAAGACGCTAATGAGCGGATCGGAATAAACAAGCGATTATTATCCATAGTCGGGTGTACATCCATTGAAATAAATTTCCCATTCACGTTTATTTCCACAGGCCTTTTATTATATTCTGCCGCTGCATGAGACTGGGTGTTGCCCATAAAACTAAAACTAACTAGAGCAAGCATGATGACAAGTTTTCTCAAATTTTCTTCCTCCTAAGTTCTTAATCACGTTGTGGCGACCCAGTGTAGTTATGTGCTTATTAGCTGCCCACCTCGGCTTCAGCCTCTATGTTCGTGAACCAGAACGTATTACTGGTTTCATTATCGCATCCAGTTAGCTTGTAATAGGAGTCTAACTCTTTGTTCTTCTCGAGCTCAATCCCCCGACACACCGTGCTCGGACGACCTGCATCGCTACCAAACCCGTCCATAGAGTTGTCATACGTATACGTAATCGCCTCAGCCCCATCATAGACCAGCTCATAGAAGATCGGGTCACCTTCAATTGTATATTGCGTTATACGCACCTGATTCGGCACACCCTTGTCGAGATTCTCCAAAAACAGCTTCCACTTGTCGAGATTGTATATCTTCCCGTGAACGTTCACGATATCTCCATTCGCGGCTGCTTGGTCAGCACCATAAGGGTCAGACACAGCGGGGAACTCTTTCGGCTTTGCTGGCGGTGAAACCGTCTCCCCCGGTACAGGAGCAGTGAAAGGACTGGTCGTATTATCGCTAGGTCTGTCCGACTTCTCATTGCAGCCCGATAGCAAAACTAATGTAGCCACTAATATTAACACCCGTTTGATCATGAATGATCACCTCATATTTAACAACGCTATAGCGAGTATGAATGTTTCAATCGCAGACGCGAGTTCATTAGCTCCATGACTAATTAAATTAGTTTTTTACACAATACTGCACCGTAAGTTGAGAAAAAAGGCAGCCGGTTTTGGGGTTGGCTGCCTTCATTTGTCTTCATTGAACTATCGTTTCCCTTTATATTATTTATGTATTATCAGAATTTTTTTAAAAATATTGATATATATGAATATGGACCACATTGCAATAAAATACAGGCCGTGCCTCAGGTCTTTTTGATCTGTAGGAACGGCCTATTCTGATTCGCCTCTATTTGTCTTCTATAATACTAATGATTTTCTTGATCACCGTGACCGCTTCCGCCCGGGTCGCTTGGACTTGGGGCTTCACTGTGCGATCAGGGTATCCCGTGAGGATCCCTCGTTCTACCGCGGACGCAACTGCATTTTTCGCCCATTGCGAGATCCGATCCCCGTCGGTGAAGGACGGAGTACTCTTCGTGTTCTCCAAATGTAAGGCATTCGCCGCCATCACCGCCATCTGCTCCCTCGTGATGGGCTGATCCGGCACGAAGGTATTACTGTCGTAACCCCGGATCATTCCATTGGCATAAGCCGTGGAGATCGCAGCCCGGGCCCAATGGTTCTCTGTATCGATGAATACTTTATCCGCCTTCGGTTTCCATTGCAGGACCGCGGTCAGAATCGAAACAAACTCTGCCCGTGTAATCGGACGGTTCGGCCGGAATGTGCCGTCCGGATACCCTTTTACAATCCCGCTCCCCGCCAGATGCTGGATCGTTTCTTCAGCCCAATGGCCCCGGATATCAGTAAATACAGCTGCAGATTCGTTGTTAACAACCGTTCGGGCGATGGCCGCGAACTTGCCGAGGTGGTTGATTGTCCCGCTGACCATGCCGTTCTCGAAATCGATTTGCGGATCCCCCAACGGCACCCATTGCCTGGTATCCTCGTTTAGCCAGCAGAGCAGAATTTGATCGCCATCCTGCCGGGTCACATCAGCGTTCAGGCGCAGCTTGACGGTCACATTAACAAGGAAATTCCCCGGCACGTCTTTCTTCATTTCGAATACTCGGCTGGTTAGATGCTCATGATCGGACAACGGGAGAGTATCCGTACCGGTTATTTTGTTAACCGTCACTTGGAAAGGGCGGTCCAATGCACAGGCGGGAAACGAGATCTCGCCGCCTTCGAACTTAACCACACCGCCTTTCAATCCGACCACGCTTGCCGCACCGCAATTCAATCCGTCCAGGTTCGTGTTTGCCGGCAATGGCGCCGAACTGCTGCTTTCCTGGCCCAAGCGGAACCGATTCGATACGGCTTCCGTCGAGTTGCCCACCCGATCAGACGCTCTTACATGCAGGTACCAATCGCCGGTCGTCCCGCTCTTCGTCAGGTCGGTACCGCTGGCAAACGGCGCCCAACCTTCCGCTGGCGCGGAGAGATCCGTCGTCCATGCATACTGAAGTGTTGAATGATCGATTCCGCTTCCGGTATCCATCGCCGTCGTCCGGGATGTAGCCGATGAGGCCACGGATTCCCTGCCGTTCGGGGAGAACGCGATGGCAGGAGGCGTTCGATCGATCTTCACCTTCAGCACGTCAGACAACTGATGGCCGGCCTCATCCTCCGCTTGGAAGACGATCGCGTGGTCGCCATCCTCGGTGATCTCGATCGGGGAACTGTTCGTATAGGCTTGCGGAGATCCGCCGTCCAACGTATAGGTGAACGAGGCAATCCCGCCGGTTCCCCCCTCAGCGTACACGCTGACGGTCACGCTCTGGTTCGTCCATTCCCCTTCCGCATAAGTGCCTCCATCCGATTTTACCATCGTCGGGGTCAATGCCAACCCGCTTGAACCGATTTTAACCGTGCGCCGTTCCGCTGTTTCCATTCCCGCCGCATCTGCCGCCTTGAAATCGAGGACATGGACACCATCGTCCTGCAATTCAATGCTAGTCGTATAGGGCGACCAAGTCTCGCCGCCATCCAACGAGTAGGCAAACTCGTTAACTTCGGCTGTTCCCTCATAAACAGATGCGCTCACCGACACCGGTTGGTTCGTCCACGTTCCGTCTTGGTAATCGCTGCCGTCAGCCGTTGTCATTGTGACCTCGATATTCGGCGGCCAGGGTTGGTCCGACACGCTGGGCAATGGATTATTCGCCAGATCGACGATACTTCCCGCTTGCGAATCGTACGACAGCCTGATATCCTGGCCGCTGCGCAATGGTTCTCCTACCGTCAGCTTCATGGTCTTTGCCCCGGCCTTTATGGTATCGACCACTGTGACATCAACCCCGTCCGCCAGAACGGAGAAGCCTCCTGCAGACAGCAAGTTCACCTCTTCATCGAACGTCAGCAGGATGCTATCCGGCTGTTCGATCCGTATATTCACGACCGCCGGAGGAGCTGCGTCCCGGCCTATATTCGCCTTAATTCCTTGTAAGAAAGGATACGTTTTCCCTTCTTCAATCGTCCAGTACCCACTGAAATCCCAGCTCTCGAAGGTCGACTTCCGCTTCAAGGACGCCGTCGTCTGACCGCCTCCATGTCCTGTCGCTGCGGCATCGTAGTATCCCGAGGTTACGATGGAAGTCGGGCTGAAATCCCTCCCAACTAACCCTCCGACCTCCGAACCGGAGCCCGATACGCGTCCAGCGGCATAGGCTCGGTTGATCGTGCCAACATGCCGTCCGACCAGCCCTCCGACTTCCGCTTTTCCCTCGACGGAGCCGGTTGCGTATGTATCCTCGACCAAGCTCCCTAGGTCGGCGCGGCCCACCAGTCCACCGACAGCATACGTGCCAGTGACGGCGCCTGTCGCGTAGGACTGCTTGACGACACCGGGAAGCATCTTGCCGACCAGCCCTCCGACATTGTCAATGCCGCTTACATCCGCCGATGAATAGGACAATTCGACTGTACCTCCGCCAATGTCCCCGACTAATCCGCCGCTGGAATATCCTCCGCGAACACTGCCGCCATCTACCCCTATGCTGCGGACGAGCCCACCATCGCCGAGGTAACCTATCAAACCTACCTGTCCTGTATCAGGGCGGTTAATGATCAAGCCCCGGACCGCATACCCCTGGCCGTCCAACCGGCCGGTGAAGGCCCGGAGCACCGAATCGCCGACCGGCGCGAATCCGGCTCCCTGATCGTCGCTCGTCCCCCACATATCCGCCCGGTTATCGTCCTTGAAGAGATTGCCGAAATCGATGTTATCCGCAAGCGTATAGTTCGCCGTCGGATCCATCGCCATCAACTGAAGCTGGTGAACGTTGCTGATCGTCTGCGACCATTCCGAGCGGAGGAACGGCCGGGTCGAACCGTCAACCATGAACCAGTCCGCATCGAAGTCGAACCCTGTATAGCTCGCTTGGCCGAGGGCTTGTGCGGTAGTGAGCTTGGTCACCACGCATTCGACTCCGTAATCATCGTTGTTATAGCTGCAACCGCTGCTCTGGCCAGAAGTCTCCGAATCCCAGTAGTTATTTTCCATCATGGCGCCGTTATTGGCACCGAGTACTCCGCCGACATCGCCTGACGCAGTGGTAACGGTTCCGGAGGTATACGTCTTACCGATATGTCCGTAAACCGAGATGCCAACAAGTCCGCCGGCGACACGGTCTCCGCTGACGGAACCGATGTTGTACGATTGACTTACGTCTCCACCGTCCAGATTTCCAACGAGCCCTCCTATGTAATAGCCACGGGCCATAACTTTGCCGGAGAAATAGGACCGAGTCAAGTTTCCTCCAAACAGCAGTCCGACAAGTCCGCCTACGTCATTATCCCCCACTACGTTGCCAGTCGCGTACGACTCCGTTATCGTTCTGTCGCTGCGACCCGCCAATCCCCCAACGGCACTATTTCCGCTTACATTGCCTGTGGCGTAGGAAGAGATGATATGGCCGTAATCATAACCGACCAGCCCTCCAACCACTCCATATCCCGTGACATCGACGCTTGAATGAGCTCGCTCGACCGTCCCATTATTGTTCCCCGCCAGCGCGCCGGTAAAATTGCTGCCGATGACGGAGCCGCCTTCAATACCGAGATTCCGGACCACCCCTCCCGTGCCGATCATCCCGAACAGGCCGACACCCTGCTCGGAGGGGCGATTGATCGTCAAATTTCGAATAACGTATCCCGCTCCATCGAACTCCCCCGTGAACTGCTCGGATTTGTCACCGTTACCCCGCTCTCCGATCGGCTTCCAGCCCGCTCCGCCGTCCCAATTCGCCGTATCCGACGCATCGATATCCGCGGCAAGCCGATAGTGTGCCGACAAGTTGTTGCGCATGGCGTTGAGTTGATCCAGCCCCGTGATAATAAAGGGATCCTCCGCAGACCCGCTACCGGCCATGTCGGTTCCCTCCGACTCCGCGTAGATGGGCATTGGAAGAATATCAAATGCCAGCAGCAGAACCATTAAGCATAAGAAAACGCGCTTCATACCATCCGATCCTTTCTTTCTCTCAATCAATAGTCTTTCAAAAGAAATTATAAAAGATCCTTTTGGCTATTGAATCTAACCGCGGTTATAGCCTCGGTTATAGAAGATTAGATCAAATTTGGAAGAATCAGCGGTCACCCCACAGCTCTCGTCCGCGCTTTATCGCCTCCAAGCGATTTTTCGCCTGCAGCTTACTATAAATGCGGTTAATATGCGCTTTGAGGGTGCCCATGCTGATTTCGAGCGTTGCTGCGATCGCCGCATTGTCCATGCCCACTTCCATGTGGCGGAAAATCGCATACTCCTTAGGCGTCAGAAGCGTCTCCAGAGCGGCTGGCGGGATATTCAGCGGATCGGCCGTTCCGCCGTAACAGGCCAAAATTTTGCGGACGTAAGTGAGAGAGGGCGCATTGCGGTCTCGGATGTTCCCTTTTTGGCGCTGCCGCACGTATTCCGCGAGCAGCTCCGCGACAGGCTTGCCCTTGTCGACAAACACGCGGACGTAGTCGTCCGGCTCAGCGTACCCTAACGCCTCTTCCAGCTTGAGCAGAGCCTCCTCCGTCTTGTCCCCGCGCTGGAGCATCATCGCTTGCAGAATCTGCAGATCAAGTGCATCCATCGGACGATGGCCCTTGACCGCGATGGAAAAAAGCTTTTCCGACAACTCCCACGCCTCTTGCCGCTCACCCGTCTCCATCAACACCCGGACGAGGAAGACGTAAACGAACAGCTGATATACGGACACCGGATCGTCCGCGGAGAGCTTGTACCGTTCCTTCCACCGGACGGCCTCCGTAATGTCCCCCTGTTCGAGCCGCAGAGCGGCCATCTCCGCTTCGAGGAGAATCGGCGCTGCATCGGCTTCCTCCTTTTGCGCTCTCGCGCAAGCCTCCTCCAGCCACTTCTCCGCCAGGGCGACGTCTTGCTTCGCTCTTCCGATCCGCGACAGGAATAGGCTTGCGGGGACATACGCTTTTTCCGGCTGATAGGCTTTATGGCTGCTGCCCGCGAGTCCTTGCTTCAAATAGTTCTCCGCCTGCTCCAACTCGTTCCGTTCGTACAGCAGTTCCCCATAGCAAATCACCGTCAAGTCCTGCAAGCCTATCCGTCCCATGAATTCGATCATACTCACGAAAAAGTCGTCCGACAGGCCCCTGGGCAGATGCTTGCCCCGTTTGCCGTTATACGAGCGGAAAACCGATGGAGCCAGCGGCATATAGGGAGACGCGAAAATTAAATCCGTCCCTTCGGGACTATGTCGGAGCGACAAACGGATATACTCCAGCGCTCGGATCATGTCCATGTCATACTGGGTCGCCTTGAAATTGCGAACGTAATACAGGTAACCCAGATAACGGTTCTTTTCCTCTTCTCCCCACATGGTCGAAGTTTCCTCATAATACTGCTCGGCCAGCAGCAAATACCGGTTTGCCTTTTCAACATCGTGGGACCATAACAGCGAGAAAATATACGAAAAGAACAGGTAGGGTCGCTGGATCAACATCTGCTCGGGAATCGCTTGCAACCAGGACCGGATTGCGTGGAACTCCCGGCGGATCATGACGCTGCGCATCCTTTCCAGCAAGCGCATGGCTTCCTCATACCGCTGCCCGGCCAAATAATATCCGACCGCTTCCTCAAGCATCTCCTGTCCCTCGCACCATTCGGCGGCGGCTTGGAACAAGGCGTTCGTTCTGACGGGATCTTGGAGCTCTAGCCGATTCCGCAAAAACTCTCCGAACAAGTGGTGGAACCGGTACCACTCCCTACGGTCATCCAACGGGACCAAAAACAGGCCGACGTCTACCGACTCCGCGAGCTTCACCGATCCGTTACCTCCGCCAACCTTTTCGCACAGAGGACCGTTCATGCGCTCCAGAACCGACACATCCAGCAAGAAACGCTGGGTCCGTTCGTCCAAAGCTTCGAACACTTCCTCCAGCAAATACTGTTCCAAGCTCCCTCCTTCCGGAGGATGGCGCCTCTTGCCGGCATCTGATCGGCCTCCGTAACGCCAAGATAACGAGATTAACTTCAAGCCGGTCACCCAGCCCTCCGTCTCGGCGAGATAACGCTCGATCTGCTCCCTTCGCAGCTCCCGCCCGGAATAGATCCGGAAGAAATCCATCGTTTCCCGCAAATCGAATCGCATCGGATCGGCATCGATTTCATGGATCCAGCCACGGCTCCGCCATCTCGCCTTAACAATACTGGCTGAGGCACGGCTTGCGAATAGAAGATATACGGAAGGAGGTAAATATTCCAGGAAGAATGAAACGGATTCGACGATCTCCGGTTCCACGATCAGGTGCCAATCATCCCAGATCAACGCAAGCGGATTCTGCAGGCGGTTCAATTCGTTCAGTAAATTCACGAGAAACGGTTCAGCCTGTCCGGGATTCAGCGCATCAGCCGCAGCATGGACCGAGCTCGGCAGCTCTCCGATCGTCCGCTCGATAGAAGTCGTGACATAACGCCAAAACCGGACCAGATCGTTATCCTTTTCGTCCAGCGACAGCCAGCCGACGGGAACGTCCGATTGACCTGCCCATTCACTGACCAAGGTCGTTTTGCCGTACCCCGCCGGAGCGGTCAGAAATGTCGCCTTCCCAGCCATGCCTTCATTCAATCGCTCGATCAAATGTGGGCGTGACACGTACTGGACAGGAAGGTGGGGAATCCGTAATTTTGATAAGAGAATCTCAGGGTTGTTGTTATTCCAATCGCTCGTCATCGTCTGGTCCTTTCCCAAGTGAAGGATTCGTTTCGTATTCGTGCTTTCTATTTTAACATGTCGAACCGGGAGAAAGACGAATAATCGCGGCTTCACGGGATCTCTAGTATACGATGAACCCTTAATTACGGATTTGTTCCAGAAGCGTAGCCGACTATGGTATCTACAACGCCGAGCCGCATAAAAAAAAGCCGCATCAATGCGGCTGTTAAGTGTGTATGTTCTTGTCGTCGTGCATTAGTTTTAATTACTAATCTTCCATACCCATGATTAGGTGCAGATATCCTCTACAAGGAAAATTCATGCAAATCATGAATATCCCTTATCGGGGGACGTCCAAATAACCGGGCGTACTCTCGATTAAATTGTGAAGGACTTTCATATCCAACACGGAATCCTGCGTTAGCTGCATCCAGGTTTTCCGTAAGCAGTAGTCGTCTTGCTGTTTGCAAGCGAATGATCTTTTGATATTGAAGCGGACTCATGGCCGTTACTTTCTTGAAATGTCTATGCAAGCTCCGCGGACTCATCTTGACCGTCTTTGCCAGCTCTTCAATGATTAGAGGCTCACAATAATGATTTCTGATCCATTGTATGGCTTCGGATATACATTGAGAATAGCTTCCGATCACGGCAAATTGCTTCAGCAGCTCTCCCTTCTCAGCTTGAAGTACCCTGTAAAATATTTCCTTAACGATCAAGGGAGCCAGCACCTCAATATCAGAGGGGGTCTCCAGAAGTTGTACAAGGCGTAAAACCGCTTTGAGCAAGTCCGAGGTTGACGGATTGAGCAGGATTCCTCGTTCAGTCGTCATCTTCTTCGAAGGACTGGATGTTGTCGATATATCGAGAAGAAGATCCGGATCGAAGGTCAGTTGTAGACTTAGGTATGGATGGCTTGGCGATGCTTGAGTAATTTGTCCGATCACAGGCAGATGTATCGGAGAGACCAAATAGCTCCCTGGGTCCACATCATATCTTTCCTCGGCTAAGTCCACCGTTTTAGAACCTTGAACAACGATGTAAAGGGAAGGATGGCTGTTGCTGTAAACTGGCCGTGACTGCTGAGATTGACGTCTGAAATAAAGCTCAGGAATTGCCATGCTGTGCACGCCATCCATCGGTGTATGATGATCAATGTACCGGACTAACTCGGAAATGAGCTCTTTCAAGTTTATGCACCAACCTCTTTTATTCAAAAATCAGTTAAACCCATTATACCTCTCTGGCGGGATTAGGCAAGGAACGGGCATGAATGGTCTACCGGTTGAACGCCCGCTTTTCTTAAAATGAAATATGTAAGAGACATATATTATAGAAGAAAGAAGTGGTGAGTGTGTCCGGAATACAAGATAAAGTCATTGTAATAACAGGCGCAAGTGGCGGGATCGGTGAAGCAACTGCAATGCTGCTTGCCGAGAGAGGAGCCCAAGTTGTACTTGGCGCGCGGCGATCGGATCAGCTTGAAGCTATAGCCAACCGGATTGAGAAGTCTGGCGGTAAGGCAGCTTATCTCGTTACTGACGTGAAGCGGTCCGAAGACCTTACAAACCTTGTCCAATTGGCAAGCGAGAAATTCGGCAAGCTTGATGTTCTTATTAATAATGCGGGTTTCATGCCCATGTCTCCCTTTGACGATCTGCGGGTCGAGGAATGGGAAGACATGATCGACATTAATATTAAAGGAGTTCTATATGGGATAGCAGCGGCATTACCCACTTTTCGGAATCAGGGCTCAGGACATTTTATTAACATTGCTTCCACGGCAGCCTATCGGATTTTGCCTAATATGTCGGTTTATGCAGGGACAAAGCTTGCCGTTCGTGCGATCTCAGAAGGTCTGCGTCAAGAGGCCGGCGATAAGCTTCGCGTAACGATTGTTTCACCCGGATTCACAAACACACCTGGATCCATGCAATCGGATGCTCTGGACGCTATAAGGGACCCAGAGATGAAAGCCAAACTCGAAGCTTATCAGAATATCGGGTTATCCCCCTACTCTATCGCCAAAGCTATTGCGTTCGCAATTGAGCAGCCCCATGACGTGGATGTCAGTGAAATCGTGGTCCGCCCCACAGCGCAAGGATAGGAGACGGATCATGCTGACTAAAAACATCAAAAGCCACCATTTATCGTTACCTTAAAATTGCTCAAAAGTAAGGAGTAGTTTTAGAGCACATACTTGAGCCAGGTTTTCAGCTACTAGTAAAAGGACGTACCCCTGCACTTCGTTGCGGTTTCGGTACGCCCTTCTTTATAACAGCTTATTTAACAATTCTTCTTTCCCAAAACAGCAGTCGGTTCCAATGCGATGCGCCAGAACACCAGATTAACGTGTCTTTAAGCAGCACTGCTGCAAATAGGACGAGAAGATTGTTATATTTATTAACATGTGCTTGTTATCCCCATCCAGCTTGCTGAGCAAAATCCCTCCCTCCAACAAGGAAAATGCAAATGATGCTAGCGCATCCACATCCAGATCCTCTCTAAACTCCCCAGCTTGAATGCCGTCATGAATGATACTTTTCATCATATCCAAGAAAGTATGCAAACCTTGTCTTGCCCGACCACTAAGCTCTGAATGCGTATCGTCACTTTCTACAGCTGTATTCTGCATAGGACATCCGCCGATAAATGGTGGATTGTTTACAACATCCTCATAGACACGAAAAAAAGCCATTAACTTTCCTGAAGCAGACTGCTCTTGGTCGACCGCCTCAGAAAATTTTCTGTTGACCATGCCGGCAGCGTAATTGTAAGCTTCCAGCGCGATCTCGTCTTTACTGGCAAAATGTCGATAGATGCCCCCCTTCTTAATTCCTGTGTCGGCAATGATATCGTTTAGCGATGTGCCGGCATATCCTCTCTGGTTAAAAATTTCAGCCGATTTCATAATGATAAATTCCCGTGTTCGATCCCCTTTTTTCATGAGCTCCTCCGTATGAACCTCTTTTATTCCAATAGATTTAAATAAATTATACAATATTGGCCTTGTCATTTACTAGAATCCTGATAATATAAAAGATACCATTCGGTCTCTTTTATTGTACAGCAAGCCATTCCAAAATGAAATAGCGTTGGGCTGGCCATTCATCAAGGGGATTTACGTACAATGATCGAGAAAAAAGTGGACTCCAATTGATTTCATGACAGGCTTTTGCCTGTTTGGAATAAATAAACCTTTTAGGAGGATTTTTCAATGAGTAGAAGTAGGCATTAGATCGCTAGATATGTAACCTCTCACAATATAAGAAGGAAAGAAGGAAATCTCATGGAGGATGCTCTCCACAATACGAAGACCGAGAAAAATGAAGTTCTCTTGCTTCCGCGTGAAGGCTTCATTATTACGTTGCTTTGCCTTACTGTTGTGTTGGTCACAATGAATACGGCCATGTTTAATTTGGCATTAAGCGATTTAAGCCATGATTACAACCTGCCTTCATCTATCGTTTCGTTGACCGTCACCGGCTATTCTATCATGTTCGCCATCTCCTCGATCACCTACAGCCGGTTGTCTGATTTGGTTCCGCTCAACCGATTGTTCGGCATTAGTCTGGTTTTGACGGGAGGCGCCTCGGTTGGAGCGATGCTGAGTAACCATTTCTGGGTGCTGCTAACTGCCCGCATCGTGCAAGCTGCCGGGGCCGGGGCGGCACTCTCCCTGTCCATAGTGCTCCTAGCCCGTTACATACCTCAGGTACGCAGGGGGAAATCGATGACGTTCATCATGTCCTCCGTGTCACTGGGTTTTGGACTTGGCCCGGTCATTGGCGGCTTTGTGGTGCAGTATCTCGGATGGAAATATCTTTTTGCCATTACATCCTCTCTGTTGTGCATTGCCCCGCTGCTTATGTGTTTTATCCCAAAAGAGTCGATGTCCAAACGGTCTTTCGATGTAATGGGAGCAGTGACACTGAGTGCAGGTACAGCAGGTCTGCTGCTATTTTTCACCAACTATCATCCCGTTGCCTTGTTGATCGGAATTTCAGGGATAATCGTCTTTACTCTGCATATCCGCCGAGCGAAACATCCATTTGTGCTGCCGTCATTATTAGCTAACAGAACCTATCTTATGATTGCTTTAATCGGGGTCTTAGCCTATTTATGCAACTTTGCAACGCTTTTTTTGCTACCGCAAATGCTATTGAAACATTTTGGTTTGAGTGCAAGTCATGCCGGATTTGTTATTTTTCCAGGTGCTATTTTGTCTACATTGCTATCAAGAAGGGTCGGGGCGATGATCGACGAGCGGGGAAGCAGCAGAATGCTGCGTACGACTCCTATGCTCGTATTATTGGCGGCCGTATTATTCGCAGGACTGGGCACCCACTTTTGGGTAGCCAATGTTTTTGTGTACATGCTGATGAATTTAGGCTTTGCTATCATTAGCAGCAGTGTTTCTAACGAAATTTCGTGCACACTCCCCTCTTCTCAGATGGGTTCAGGAACGGGATTGTACCAACTGATGCAGTTTATCGGCGGCGCGTTCAGCATTGCGGTGATGTCCAGTGCAATGGAATGGCAAAAGCATCTTCCGCCTAGCCAGACGTATGCCAACCTATTCTGGGGGCTAGCCGTGGTGGCGGCTATATCCAATTTGTGTGCCTTTCTGTACCTAAGACGAATAGCCCCAAAAGCCACATCGTCATCGTCATCTTAGCAAAGTTAATATGGTATACATTAATTGATAGTATATATCAAATACGGTTAACCATATAAAGCCGCAGCAACGCAGCTTTTAAGCGGTTAACCTTCGATCTTCAGCATGAGAATGTTCAAAACTTATTTCATTAGGCAGTTGATTCAAGTCGAGTTGCTGTTCTAACATAGGGAGGATGCCACTTTGGTGTTAATGCCTGTAACTTCAATACCCTCAAAACGCACTACTTTTACAAGCCTATATCAGGAGGTAAATGCCCATGATCCCAACAAGTGAATGGCTGTCCCAGTGGGAGCAGCAGCGTGACAAATTGAAATGCCCTGTAGATTTGAATGATTATTTTATTTTGCCTGAAATGGCAGGCAAGCAGCTGGCAGTTATAGATTTTGGTCCTACCTCCATTCCTACCGGCCAAATTCTTGTCCGCGACCCGCTATGTTATTTGGGGAGTATAGAGGAGCAGCCTTATTTCCAAACGGCGTCCGTTGGAACCTACTCAGCCGAAGCCTGTGTGGTGAAGCCGGACGAGGATGGTGACTGTGCCCGCTATGCCGCCGTTCGTCTGCGATTTTCCGATGTTCCTGCCGTCCGGTTCGAGGAAGCTCTGATTGGACATGAAGATATTTTAGGGATGGGGGAAGGAGAGTTTTTTGGCTTCAATGTAGATGCCGGTCTGGCATGTATTTGCGATAAGCAGGCGCATCAAGCTTTTTGCGACTTTGCTAGTCGGTGGCATCAAGAACATCCTGATGGCAATCTTTACGATGATTATTTTGCAGCCCTGTTTGCCAAGAGTTATCGCGAAAATCCACAGTATCAACGCAGTGGTGGCGATTGGCTAAACTGGAAAATTCCTGATACCGAGTACCATGTCCCCATGTTTCAATCCGGTTTTGGCGATGGCGCTTATCCGGTTTATTGGGGATACGATCAAGCAGGTGAAATTTGCCAAATCGTCGTTCAGTTTATTGACATTCAATTGGCATATACGTAAGTCAGCTCAAAGGAGAACGACCGTCATAGGCGTTCTCCTCCTCGTCACACTGAATCTTCCTCTTGCTACCTGCTGTACGTAAGCTTCGCTGAGGCCACGCCACCAAAAATTCCGGGTGACGAGCTTCGATATATTCATCACATCAGTGAATACAGAGGATTACCCCTGCTTGTTACATATGTACCACCCCTCCTTACTCCTCACAAACACATGTATGACTTTACAATGAGGATATGCTGTGAGTAAAGCCAGTCTTTTGCTCGTTTACGATGACTATGAAAAGGTAGGAGCAGGGAATTCATCAATTCTCAACCGAAGTAAACTATATGGTTTTTCCCGCAGGTCTCTCCCATAATGAAATCTCGCCTGCCGATGTAATTGATTCACAATGACATATAAGTATTGATCGGGGCCAATCGAAAAAGTATCCGGCCATAAAATTCTCGGATCATGTGCGATGGTTTCCATTGCGCCATTCGGCAATATTTTCCGGATGCTATTATTTTCATAGTCTCCTGCATAAACGGTTCCTTTTGAGCCGGTGATCATTCCATCAGACGCACCTTTTTCTCCCCAATACTGCACATATTGAGATAAATTCATGTCCTGTATCCTCCTGTCTCTTAGGGCTTCTGTTGAGATCGAGAACAGTTGACGGCTGGTTAGCGGAGCATAAAATAAAACCTTACCATCAACAGAAATTGCTAAACTATCGGAAGCCATTCTAAAAGGGGAAGTTGAGCCGTCCGGGTTTCGATTCATCAAAATTCTACCTTCTACTTTTGGTAAAAAATAAGAATCAGGTGAAGTTGATACTGCCCCATTTAACCGTCTAAACGCGTTCCCATTTTCTAAATCCACGACGATAATAGCCCCTGGCCCTCTGGAAGAAGAATCCGTTATATATGCATAGCCTGCTCTACCTACCCGAAAATCCAAACGGACGTCATTCAGATAAGTTGTTGGCAAAACAATATCTTCAGTAAAGGTATATACTCTCCTTATTGTGTTCGTGCTTAAATCAACAGCAACTAATTTTGCTCCCCCTTGAATAGGTTCAGAAAAATTTGGTGCCCCTGTATCCAATACCCAAAGTGTTCCTCTTCCATCAGCGACGATACTTTGGACACTGACGAAAGACATCGTAATATTCGCAGTATTAACCAAATTGGTTTCTAAATTGGGATAAGGCTGCAACTCACCCTCTACAATTTCCGCCACAGTAAATTGGACGTCGTCTCCCCATTTCGGAAAGCATACAAAAATACGACCGGTTTCCGAAACGCTGACACCAGTAGGCATAGCCCCATAAAAAGCATGCACTAGCTCAAACTGCCCAAAATACTTTTCCATAGGTAACTTAGGCTGCATGATATCCTCCTCATCAAATCTAAACGGATATCACCTATATATGATGAAAATTTGATGTAGTGCCTGGTTCTTGTTAAATTTATCTATCGTGATGGATACTATGGGTTTGCTTGTTTTGTTCAACCTCAGCCACTATTTTCAACTGTTGCAAAGGCTGTTATTTTTAATGGCAAAAGACGTGTTTTACCTTTCTGTAAGTTAGGAAAAAGACAGCCTGCTTGGGGCGGCTGCCTTCAATGTTTATTGAGCTAACGCTACTCTGCATTAGAAGGCAGCTTAAAAACATATTCTTCGACTTCCTCAGCACGTGCATTGGAAAACCCCTTGTCTTCACCACAAATCTTAAATCCGCATTTTTCCAATACCCGAATAGAAGCTGTATTATCTTTTGCTGCACGAGCAAATAAGGGACGAATGTTTACATAGTCAAGAAGTTGAGAAAGTGATCTAGTTGCAATACCTCTTCCCCAGTACTCTCGTCCGATCCAGTAGCTGACTTCTGGTTCACCGAACTGTTCAAAACTCGATACATGCCCCGCAACTTGATCGTTAAAAAGCACGGTCTTTTTTATAATCCGATCGTCGTCTAATATCTTGTGCCAGTGAGACATAAAGGCGATCTTGTCCGTTGGATCTTTGGCAGTAAAGGCAGCCATATGGTTGGCAGTCTTGTCCAATTGCTGCTCAAAAAAGATCGGCAAGTCATCTTTATTCACGTCTCGCAATATCACTTCGTTATTCATATTTCCACCTCACTAAGTGATGTTTTCCGAATCCTGACCAAAATGAAAATATCAGTCGTCCACAGACTCTGTCGAAATCGTCCCGCATCCGTTGAATAATGCGAAATGTTGAAAACAATGGTTTATTGCTGTTCGCAACTGCTTTGTTGGCTGTATGCCGTTCTCGTACCATATATTTTTAACAACGAGTGTACCGGTTTTTCGTTCCGCGATGATTTCGGCTCGTCCGATTAGGCTTTCTCCGTATAATAGAGGCAGTACATAATAACCGAATTTCCGTTTGATTGCGGGTGTGTAAATCTCCCAGGTGTAATCGAAGCCAAACAATTCGCTGATCAGCTTTCTGTCCCAAATCAAATTGTCCAGCGGGGCAATCAGCTCGCAGCGAAATTTCGGTTCCGGATTTTGCAGGACGGCTTCAATTAGCGGCAAGTCCTCTGCGCGGCAGTACAGCGTATCCTTCAATTGCTCTACGGCAATAGCAACAATGCGAGCTTCATCCAACAACTGCCGGAAAACCTCGTTACGCTGCACCGCTTTCAATCCCCATATGTTCAGCCAAGCATCGGATGCCCGATTCCATAACAGGCCAACAGCACCGATCCGGCGCAGCACCCGCCACTTGTGATGATCAAGCTCGGCCATCAGCGGCTCCGGCGCATTCAGCAGATTTGGCGGTATGTATTTCTCGGCGATATCGTAATATTTACGTGTTCCTTTTTTGTGATGGATAATCAACTCGCCTGTCGAGTACATCTGTTCCAGCACCGACCGGGAAGTATTGTTTCCGCTGCTCCAGTGGATGGCCGATTGCCACGAGAAATTCCCATCCAATTGTAGATCATCCGAGCTTAGCGCACCATAATTGTGGATGTGAACCCGCACTTGCTCAGTCAACTCTTCCATTCCGGGGTAGCGCTTGGCATGTTGTCGGGCGGCCTGCCTGTACCGCTCAAAATACGGCCAGTCCTCGAGAGGTATAATAGCCAGATTCTTGTCAGGATAATCGATCAGGAATCTATCTTTATACAGCAGCTCGTCGAGCATGTTCTTGGTAAATCCTTTGATTCGCGACTGCAGCACCAATTCGGCGTTTTTTCCGCAAACATCGATGGGATCGTATTGAATACAGCCGACCTGCCGCACAAAATCCAATACTCCCTTCTTTCCAGCAAATTGATATTCGCCTAGGAGCCCGTGCTTCAATAACAGAAATTGTCTTGCCTGGCGGTTTGTCAATTCGATCATGAACGCATCGACTCCTTAACGAAACATTCGGGAGCCGATTGCACAAGATGACGGATGGCGAGGTTGCTTATCTCAATATAGTCATTATTTACTTCTTGCCATAATGGCAGAATCCATTCGGGAACTTCGTCTGCAATCCTGTTTCCTAATACCGAAAATGGCTCTTTTTCAACGATTTCAACCACGCCTATTCCCCCTATCTGTGGAAAACACAAAAACAAACAAACGTTCCCATACATTTTACCATTATTTAGAGAATAAAAACAAGAAGGATTGAAAAATAACCCTCGCCAGATCGGATCTTCCAAGGAAAAGGGGCACCCGATTTCGAGTGCCCCTTCAACCTCTATCACCAAGCCTTCATCATCTGGTGGCGGCTGATGAATAGACGACCGGGAAATGATCGCCCATCAGAATGTCCCCTTTGTTAATCGTGACATATGACAGCATCGGATGGCTGCCGTCCGGTTCGTAACGGGTATGTCCCGGCATGTAGTGAACGGCGATTGCCCGCCGTTTGCGCTCCGAACGGTTGTGGGGGCTTCCGTGCCAAGTGAGGCAATGGTGGTAGCCAACCTGCCCCTTCTTGATTTCAAACGGTACCGCTTCCACTTTTGCTTCCTTCGGCAGCAGCTCCGGCTGACGATGGTAAGGCATGAAATCGGGCGTGTTCGCCAAATAGGTTTGATGATTCCCCCACTTATGGCTGCCGGGCACCATCCACATGCAGCCGTTCTCGATGACCGCATCGTCGAGCGCGACCCAAGCGCTGACTAAATCCGCGGGCTGAATGATCGGCCAAAGCGGGTGGTCCTGGTGCCAGTTTGTCGGACCGCCGGAGACGGGCGGTTTGTATTGGATTTGATCATGCCATATCCGCAGCGTATCGGTGCCGCACAGCTGGGCGATCTCTTCACAAATGACCGGGTGAGCGGCGTGCTGAAAGAAAGCGTCGCTGGCCATCCAAATGTTGACGATTTGCACCACTTTCTCACTGACCGTCATTTTCATCCCCTCATGAAGGGAATCGCTGCTTTCCGCCAGCATGTTTCGGTTCAGTACCGGTTTATTCACCGACTTCCCTTCCATGACTAAATCAAGCTCTTCGCGCAGTCGCTCCACTTCCTCGTCGTTTAAGACAATACCGCCCTTCACAAAACCGTTTTTCTCGAATTCGGCCAATTGATTTGCATTCAGCAACTTACCTCACGCTCCCGCCCGTTTTATAATGATGGATGTAAACGCCTTCTATAGATTTATCATAGATGGTATGCTCATTATTGTATTTTCCGAAATCCATCATCTTTTTGGGTATTTGCAAGTTTAAGCTTCAGACGGAGGAGATTGGTCATGTTTACCGGAACATTAGACATGATTACGCCAACGGTCAATTTTTCTGCCAGGGCAACGGCAGAGGCGGGAACGGACTGGGGGTATCGGAAGATCCCCGACAATCAGCTTTTCTATGTCGTGTCTGGCTGCGCAGAGCTCGAGATTGGAGGACAAAAAGTAGCCATTCTGCCGGGAGAATGCGTTTGTTACGGTCCGGAATGCCAAACGAAGCTGACGGCTATTCGAACGACTGATTATATCAGCGTTCATTTCCATTGGCACGCCTCTTCTCCTTTGCCCGTCCATCCCGGACTCCAAATCAAATATGGCGATCCGGGTTCGTTCAGTGCCCCGCAACTGTCCGTTTTTCATATACCGTCTTACGGAGAAGTGAAGGTTCCAACCCTGCTAACCATTGCCGGACTTGAACCGATCCTGTCTAAAATGGTTAATGAATACTAATCCGAGCTCCCAGGATATACGCTGACACTGCGTTCGCTTATGATGCAGGCGATTACGCTGATCTGTCGACAGCTGCTGGGGAACGACCACGTACAGGGTTCGAGGAACAAGATCGAACCGGCCATTCAAGCGATGCAGGATGAGCCCGGCATAAACTGGTCGGTTGCCGCACTTGCGAGCTTGTGCGGCTATCATCCGGTACATTTCACTAAGCTGTTCAAACATGAAATGGGGGTGACACCGAAGCATTTTATTATCAGAGAAAGGATCAAACGGGCGAAGCTCGCGCTTCTGCAGGGCGAGAAGCTGGAATTGATCGCGGAAAGATTCGGTTTTAAGAGCCTTCACTATTTCAGTTATCAATTCAAGCAGGAGACAGGTCTCACGCCGACGGAATTCCGAATGAACGGCCGGTTCGGCGAAGATGGATAGCGCCTTTGGCCATCGTTGGAATAGCTTAGCCTTTCATCATTACCGGCTGCCGGCGCGGCTTAACGAATCGATTGTCGGGTTGTTTGGTCGTAAAGGTCTGCAAGCGAATTTGCAATCCGCTCGATGACGGTCTTCGAGCGGTAATACCCGCCGTGTGAATTAAGGGGGGTGCTGGCCAGAAAACCCGGGTTTCTGACCTCCACATCTTCTGTCACGGCCGCATCATACTCCGCGCTTAAACGCTTGAGCGGATAGGCGATCACATCATCTTTATCGTAGAAATTAACCCATTCGCCGTATGGTAGCCCCTCGGCCAAAAGAGCAGGCGAAGGAAACGATATCGGCTTCCCAAAGTCGTTATACCGCATCGTCCAGATCGCGATCGGGCTGCCCATGGTGTAAAAATGTGTTAGCGTATCACCACGAACGAGTGCAGAAGGATTCTCACTTATTGATGCAAGCTTGCCGCTTGGCAGCCTGCCGTTTTGCAGGTCGTATATGAAGTTACTCGCGATGATCGTGCCAAGACTGTGGCTTATGATGCACAGCGGGGCGCTGGGTCCTGTGCACTGTGCGAGCTCCTGCAGCTTTTCATAAAATCGTTCGTGAATTGCGGTGTAGATGTAGTTCCTATCATCGTCACCTGCTTTGTGGGGCAGCGGTTGATAGGCAATCGCGTCACCTAGAAAGCTGATGGCGTACCCCCGAGCATCGATCCACTTGTTCCAGTGCAGATGGTCAGGAGAAAGCTTTTCCTTGAGCTCATCTTCCAGCCGGTCCGTGATGTCCGCCCAATAAATCCCCTTGCTGACCAGCTCCACCGCTGGACATATTTCACCTAACCGCTTGCTAATGAGCCCTGCCATCGCCTCATGAAAATATTCTTTTTGCTTACCAATGCCGTGGACAAACCCTACCGCGATTTTCATCGAATTCCCCACCACCTTCATCGCAATTCAACTATCCATATCATTCTAATTATAAGGGAGAGCATGGGGGCCGATCCAATAAAGAACAGGTGCCGCCTCTGGATAAAGGCTGTGTGCTCGAGGAGCATGGGCGGAAATGATGAAAGAGGGTTTCTCGTTCATTCAAGTTCCTTTTTTAGTACTGTGCTTGGGATTTTGCCAATATACTCTAAAGATATGATATGACAATGGCTTCTTCTATTTTCAGGAAGGAAGATCAGCACATGCCGATAAGTCCGCCAATGTTGCAGAGGGGCGATACCGTTGGAGTCGTTACTTTGGGGAGTCCGCTCGCTGCAGACGTAATTAATGCACGGATCGAAATTTTGAGAGCAATGGGATTCAATGTTGTATTGGGTCAATATGTATATGCACAAAACGGGTTTCTTGCCGGCACAGACGAGCAGCGTGCTTCTGATTTGATGATGATGTTTCAAGACGAGCGGGTTAAAATGATCCTACCCACCAGAGGCGGTACAGGAGTGGCGGGAATTCTTCCTTACCTTGATTATACGGTGATCCGCAATAACCCCAAAATTGTGACAGGTTACAGCGATATAACGGTACTATTAAACGTAATGCATCAATATGTAGATTTAATAACATTCCATAGTCTGCTGCTCATTGACTTCAAACCCGATACGCCCGCTTACAATTTCGATCAGTTTTTCTCCGCAACATCCGTATATTCATCAACCCGGACCATCTTCAATCCGCCGGGGATGCCGCTGATCAGCCGTGTTCCGGGCAATGTAACTGGGCAGCTTGTGGGCGGTAATCTGACCTCCTTTGTCGATACGTTGGGCACGCCTTTTGAAATCGATACAAGGGGTAAAATTATTGTTCTTGAAGAAACTCATGAGCCTACCAATACCGTATACAGGTACTTGAATCATTTGAAGCTTGCCGGAAAATTCCGTGACTGCATCGGCATTATTATGGGAGAGTGCTCAGGCTGCCAGGCAGCTTATGGTAAATCTTATGAGGATATAATCAAAGAATTTGTTGTACCTCTCGGTAAGCCGATGATAACGAACCTTGCCACAGGTCATGGCTTTTATAAAGCCGCTTTGCCAATTGGCGCAACCGTTAATCTCGATTCAGTCAATAATAGAATTACTGTAGTTGAACCTACCATCAGTGTTATGCAATCGTTATGACCAGCTAACAGCTCGTCTTTATGTTGCTAATATTCTCCGTAACCTCAGTGGATGGGACAATTCGTATCCAGGTGCGACGGTGTATTGGGCTAAGGCAATCCGTAAGTGTCAGTAATTTACTCTCGTCGGCGATTATTTTATTTGATTTGACGGATGATCTCGTCAACGACGTGCTCGATCGGCGCGGTGGCGTCAATTATAATTCCGTTTTTCGGAATGTCTTCTTTCGTTTGGTGCAATCGCGTAATGAGTTTCCGTTCTGATGGCTTTCCACCCCACTCATTCTCCGGTCGCTCGTCAAGCCGCCGGTTCAATGTGTCAAGGTCGACATCAAGGACAAACACGCCGTCAAATAGATCTATGAATTTCGAAAAGTTCCTAGAACCACCGCAGAAAAATGTTACCGCTTCATCCTGATTGGCGACCAGAGCTTTTACCTTATCGACATGCCAAATGTGGTGCTCATGCGTGATACCATCCGTCCGTATCCCCGTTTCCGGATCGCCTTGATAAGCCAATTCACGGTCACCGTGAATGGCATGGTAGCCGCGCCGCTGCAATTCTTTGCAGACCGAAGTTTTGCCGGTGCCAGAGACGCCTTCAATTAGATAATTCCTAATGCCCATGGCTAGACCCTCCCAATCTCCTTTTACTTCTTATTCGTTCGGAATTAATTCATACAAGTCACGAACATTACAGCCGATAGAATCTGCGATCGATATGGCAATTTTGAGTGGCATCACTCTTTTGTTTTCCATAAAGTCATAAACCCGTTCCGGTTTAAAAAGCAAGTCTTTTGCCAGCCATTCCGCTGACTTTCCGGATTCCATCAATCGTTCATTCAGCAAGCAACGTCCAAGTTCAAATTTCAATTAGCGATGACCTCCCGCGTAAGAAAATAGTTATTTAACCTTAAGCGTTGTCCATTGCCAGCAAGAGTATACTTTATAATGAGGGCCTTAACGATAAGATTCCACATGCGTCTCCCAATTGGAAGGGCGAGTTCCATCGCCGGGCTATCGTCCGTTAGTTAAATCTGCAAAGCAGTGCTATTTTATTCAAAAAACCATTTTATTTCTGTCGAGCCGATACCTTTTTCAGCTATTACGGGTGTTTTTTGAGCATCACCTAACTTTTCAATGCGCAATTGATATGGTTTAAGCATCTCTTCCCAATTGTTGGGAGGCGACAAATTTGAAGCCGCATGGCTGAGATAATCAGTAACAATCTGTTTTAATTGTTCATTGCTTATTTGACCCGGATCATATTCAATTCCAACTTTATATAGTTTCACTTTGGGGTCGGCAGCGAACCCCGATAAAAGTATGCCAGGTTGTTTATCAATTTGTTTCATACTTTCGGTCAAACTTTGTCTCACTTCAGGAAAAGTATCCTTATTTCTTTCCCCTTGGCAGCCTGCAATAATGGTGACGGACGAAATCAGAACCAATATTATGAATAGATGTAAAGTCCGCAGCAGATTTATCCTCACCTCTGTGCTTAGTTATTCAACGGTAATGGGAACGTCAAGTGCGATTAAGCCTTTTGAAAACAAAACAGCTGTGAGAATACTCCGCATCTTCATTAACTAAACTAACTCCCTCTCAACGTTTTAAGCGCCCACCTTGTATTGGTATTTCATATCAATAAAGGCTAACCAATTCTTCATTTTCACTCCGAGACGAGTTCCCGGATTCCCCGGATGATCTGCTCCCGTGCCTTAAGCTTGTCCTTGAGAAGGCCAATTTCGGCCTCTGCATCTTCTGACCTGCCTGTTCCTTTGAACTCAAATCCGGTAATAATCCAATCGGTGGACACCTTGTACAGGTCGGCCAGCCTGGACAGCGATACCAGATCCGGTTCGGTCTTTGCTGTTTCATACGCGCTCAAGGTTTTATTGTTGATCTGCGTCAAACGAAATACTTCCATTTGCGTTAGTTTACGGTTAATACGGGCGTTGCGTAAACGTACGGCGATATCCTCCAATTGTGTCTTTGCCATGCATCGGCCACTCCTCCATAGAAATTCTATAGACTGTATCGTCTAAAGATAGAACGCACGAAAATCGAAAAAGTCCCATGGCGGGCTCCGTTAAAATTGTTCCGCTAAAAACGTTGATTTAAGCTATTAACTTTTTACTTACATCAAAATGGGCATTGTGTACCTTAAGTGTTTTCATAACAAACTGAAATGAGCCAACTTAGTTCTTGTCATCTTACATTACTTTAAACTAATAACTACTTTCCCCTTGGCCCTTCCGCTTTCCAGGTAATGAAATGCTTGCTCGGCATCTTTCAAAAGATACACCTTATCAATAATCGGCTTAATGAGTCCGCCTTCAATATACCCCTTTATAACCTTTAATTGTTCTCCGCTCGGTTTCATAAATAGGAAGTGATACGTCGATTGGCTCTTTTTCTCTTGGGCTTTGATCTTACGGCTCGCAATCGACAAAATGGTTGTTTTCACCCAACCCAATTTCGCCTCTCTTCCAAATCTGGCGTTCGGCATGCCGGAAATGGATACAATTTGTCCACCTGGTTTCAGTATGCGGAATGACTTGTCCAAAGCTTCTCCACCTAAAGTATCAAAAACAGCGTCATATCCGGTAAGGATTTCTTCAAAATTCTCTTTTTTATAATTAATAATTAGATCAGCCCCCAACGATTTGACCAACTCATAGCCTTTTTCACTTGCAGTTGTAGCAACAAATGCACCCATCAGCTTGGCCAGTTGGATAGCGAAGGTTCCTACGCCTCCCGAACCTGCGTGAATCAAGATTTTTTGGCCTTTTTGAAGATTTAAAATATCAACAAATGCTTGGTAAGTCGTAAGTCCAATCAGTGGTATCGATGCCGCCTCTTCAAAAGTGAGATTTTCCGGCTTCAGACAAATATCTTCCTCATGAACAGCAATAAACTCAGCTAAAGTTCCGATCCGGTTCTTGCGTGGTCTTCCGTAAACTTCATCTCCTGGTTTAAATGTATTGACCCGGCTGCCAACCTTGACTACAACTCCTGAGAAATCATTCCCCAAAATTAGAGGAAACTTGTAATTCAATAATAATTTCATTTTCCCTTCCTTAATTTTATAGTCAATAGGATTTAAGCTGGCTGCATGTATTTCTACTAGCACATCATGTTCTCCGATATCCGGCATTGGATGTTCTGTCATGACTAATGGAACATTTTTTCCGTACTTGCTAATGATCATAGCTTTCATTTCAAATCACTCCTAATAATATGATTATTGGTTTAAACAGTTAAACCAAATGTTGATATAAGAACTCACTAGAACTTAACTCTTTTGGTTAATCACTGAGACCATCGCATTCGTCTTCAACGGCAGTAATTAATGACTTGAGTTGTTCAAGTGGTTTACGGACAGTCAAAACATAGTAGTTTTCTACACCTTTTTTTTCCGATTTAATAAAACAAGACTGTTTCAATACCTTTAAATGATGGGATACAGCCGGTCTGGACAAATTGATATGTCCTGCTATTGTATTCACATTAAGTCCCGATTTGTTCTGTGCTAACAGCATAATAATAGCTTGACGGTTTACATCGGTCAGCACTTCCAATAGAGGGATGCAATCTTTAAATTGTTGCAGAATATCCTCCGTTTGCTGGCTCATGCCATTCACCTCTTAGGTTCATTGGTTTAATCTATTAAACATAATTATAGAGCTTTTAATAACAAAATCAAGCTTAGGCAAAACCACACCTATAATTTGTGCCTTCGTGATAAGGTTCTTCTGAATGAGTTACCTATCCGATTTCAGTTAATTTGATGGCCTCCTCTTCATATGTCTTGAAGGGGAGGCCTTTATGTCATTATCTTTCGGTGGATGTGGGACTGCATCCGCAAAATCCTCATGCCCCGTCCATGCCATGGTTACAATAAGAGCCCTCTCGCCCGGCCCAAAATCCCATCGGATGCATAGACTGATTTATCCAATGTGAGTAAGGAGGAAAAGGCTTTTGATGAACAAGAAAAATAAGGGCCGATCAAAAACGGTCTCACCCCGGCCCAAATTCCGCAAAAAACCAGTGCATATCAATGCATCTGAAAACGAGCTTGAGTGGTTGGCCAAAATCAACCCCGCCCGAGATCCCAAACAGGTCCAGTTAGTTGTAGATCTCCCGAATGAGGTATATGAATACTTACAGGAGAATGAAGTGGAATGGGATCATGCCATTCAAAATGGTTTGCGTAGTGCAATGGAACCCGCGATAAACCCAGATTCGATCAAGGAAATAAAGTACCGAATTCAAGTAGTTACATCCGCCGACAGTAGGCAAAGTTAAACGATTCAGGATCTGTTAGGACGCAGGATCTGCCTTGGTTTATGTGGGTGTAGCACCAGTTGTTATATTCAGCGCAGGACACCTTCGTCAACCGAAAGTTGTACGATCCTGCCTATTAACATTGCGACGGCAGCCGATGATTTTGGCCGGATGCCGTCGTATTGCTCCCCGTTAACTTGACGTCGTTACCTATTGACCAGCACCTTGCTGGTTCAATGGTCCGAAAATTGATGAAAAACCGGATTTCAAGCGGGTACTTCTAGGGATCGCCGACGGTCTCTGGATCACCAAGCTCCGACCTCCGCGGCTATTTTACTTTATTTAATAAGTTTGTTACCATTCTGCTCAATGTTCCTTGATCGATAAAAGGAGCAAGACTCGCCAGCAGATCCGGGCTAAGATGTTCAACTTCAACTCCAGCAATCAACTTTTCGAGATTTTCCCTCCCCAGAAAAGGTGCGAGGCTAATGATCCGGTTTGCATCGATGGTGCCGTCTACAACCCGATCTGCCAAACGACCTAATGTCTCTCTGCTGATGAAGGGTGCGAGTTCATTCACGACATTCCAGCTCACGCTGCCTTCTTCAGCTTCCAGTATCAGCCGATCCACCTGCTCCCTACCCAGAAAAGGGGCGAGGCTTACAATCCGGTTCGCATCAATGGTGCCGTCTACAACCCGGTCTACCAAACGATTTAATGTCTCTTTGCTGATGAAAGGTGCCAGCTCTTGGACCAAATGCCAGCTCAAGCCACCCTCTTCGACATGTTGTACCAACCGATCTACTTGTTCTCTTCCAAGAAACGGAGCAATTTCAACAAGACGATGCACTTCTAAGGAGCCGTCAATCGATTTATCAACCAGTCGGTTTAATGTGTCACTACTAACGAATGGAGCAAGTCCGGTAATGGCGTCCCACAGAAATTCGCTTCCTTCTACTTGACGAACCAGTTCATCTAATGTATCTGTTCCGAGGAACGGCGCCAGACTCAAGATCACGTCTAACTTAAGGACGCTGCTGTCTAATCGTTCAGTCACCTTATGCAAAGCGCTTGCTTTTACAAAAGGCGCTACTTCTACAAGCTCTTCCAGTTCCACCTCACCGGCATTAACTCTCTCTGCAACTTGTTCCGGCTTGTTCTCTGCGATCTCCTCCATGATCGTTCCTAGGTGCTGGTGCTCCCGAACTTCTGTGTGATCTCCTGCATTTAAAATGTCGTCTACCGTTTTGCCGAATAATCTAGCCAACTGCGGAAGCGTTCCGATATCCGGTAGCGAGTCGCCCCGTTCCCATTTCGATACCGCTTGATGGCTTACATTCAGTTGATCGGCAAGTTCCAATTGTGTCAGATCCCGGTCTTTGCGAAGCTTCGAAATATAAGCACCAATTTTACGTAAGTCGAGCATCGTATACCTACCTCCGATTAAGCAAAATGTACAGTGCGCACTGTCGATAACAGCATAACATTTCCAAAAACGTTATCCTATCAAGCGTTGGTTGAATGGGCACATCCGCTTTATTCAACTGCAGGTAGAATGCTTTATAAGGTAAATTGTTATACTCTAAAAGGCAATATCATTTGGCGGAAAATAATTTCATTTGGCCAACATATAATTCAGCAAGTTAAGGCAGCCGACCTCCTGCCGACTAATGAAAAAACGCCCCTATTACTGATCAGTTAATTCTGAACCCCCGGCTTAGTTATGTATTTTATGTGTTTATTGGCTGCCCTGCTCAGCTTCCTCCTATACATCCGTGAACCAGAACGTATCGCTGGTTTCATTATCGCACCCGGTTAGCTTGTAATGAGACCCGTACTCTTTATTCTTCTCGAGTTCAATACCACGGCACACCGTGCTTGGACGACCTGCATCGCTGCCAAACCCGTCCCTCGAATTGTCATACGTATACACAATTGCCTCGGCCCCATCATAGACCAGTTCATAGAAGATTGGGTCGCCTTCATCCGTGTACTGCGTAATGCGCACCTGATTCGGCACACCCATGTCGAGATTCCCAAGAAACAGCTTCCACTTCTCGAGATTGTATATCTTCCCATGAACGTTCACGATATCACCATTCGCGGCTGCTTTGTCAGCATCATAAGGGTCAGACACAGCGGGGAACGCTTTCGGCTTCGATGGCAGTGAAGTCGTCTCCCCTAGTGCAGGAGCAGTGGAAGGATTGGTCGTATTGCCGATAGATCTGCCCGACTTCTCACTGCAGCCCGATAGCAAAACCAATCCAGCTCCTAATATTAACACCCATTTGATCATGAATCATCACCTCACATTTAACAACGCTATAGCGAGTATGAATGTTTCAATCGCATACGCGAGCACTAGAGTATTCTTCTATTTGTTGAATTAAAATGTTCCGTATACTATGACCTCCATGTATTTAGTAAGGATTCCCAACACCTTGATGTTCTTACACATACACGCTATTACATAGCTTCATGCCTGGAGCCAGTTTTACTTTGGATCTCCGTCCACCTTTGATGAAACTCGATTTCCAAGTATAGCCAATTAGGGATTTTTCTATTAAAATTGTCCTGGGGTGATATTATGGCGAAATTAAACCGTACTGAAAGCAACTTCAAAAGCCAGATCTGCAAGGTACAAAAGAATATTCGTAAGAAAGACGGAGAGAAATTTAACATTTACTTTGAGGGTACAGAACTTGTGAGGGCTGAGTATGATTAAAAGAATAAAGCTTCGCGCGCTGCTCATAGGTGGGTTTATAACCCTTCTTTTTGTTGTTCTATTGATTCGGGTATTTACGCTGCAGGTTGTCAAAGGACAAGACTGGCACGAGCGGGCAGTATTTCAGTGGACGAGAAATGTCACGATTCCGGCATCCCGCGGCATGATCACGGATCGGAACGGCGATGTGCTGGCTTCCGACATTCCGGCCTATACCGTTATCGTCAATCCGGCCGTCATCCACGAGAACGGATTGGAGAACGAAATTATCGAAGGACTGCACAACATTTTGGGCAAGGATGAAAGCGAGCTTAAGGAACTTGTAAATGCTAAAAAGGATGGGAAATACCGCCCTGGCCGGGAGGTTCGGAATGAAGGCTGGAAAGTTGACGAAACGAAAAAGGCTCAGATCGATGATTTCAACAAAGAGTTAATGGACCAGCTTGAGAAAGAAAAAAAAGGAATGGAAACCGGGCTGGGCTTGCTTAAGGAGCAGAAGCGGTATTATCCGAACGGAACACTTGCGGCTCATATTTTGGGTTATACCGACCGGAACGGTGAGGCTGTCGCCGGTCTTGAGGCATACATAGATGATTACCTTAAAGGTACCCCCGGAGAAATGAAATACGAGAGCGACCGGCAAGGAGACCAGCTTCCCCAAGCAAATATGGTGTACAAGCCGGCTTTTAATGGTAAAAATGTAAAGCTTACGATCGACGATACGATCCAGTATTATATCGAAGACGCGATGAAAGAGACGTATGAGCAGTACAAGCCGATCAGCATGACGGTCATTGCGGCCAATCCGAAGACAATGGAAATTCTCGGGATGGCGAACCTGCCGACGTTCAACCCGAATACGTATTGGGATCCCGCGACGGATCAGAAGGACTTTTTCAACTATGCCGTGAAGGCTACGTACGAGCCGGGCTCCACGTTCAAGATCGTGACGCTCGCCGGTGCGGTGCAGGAGAGACTGTTTAACCCGAACGCCTTCTACCAGTCCGGACAAATCTACGTCAAAGGGACTCATACGCCCCTCCATGACATTGTCCGCTCGGGATGGGGGCAGATCACGTACCTGGAAGGCGTGAAACGCTCCAGCAACGTTGCGTTTGTCAAGCTGGGCTCGGAAATGCTCGGGAAAGACCGGCTGCTGAAATATATCAACGACTTCGGTTTTGGCCAGAAGACAGGCATTGAGCTTCCCGGCGAAATATCCAAGACGATCAACCTTCCGGGTCCGGTCGAAGTGGCAACTGCTTCTTACGGCCATGGCGTGTCCGTGACGCCGATTCAGCAATTGGCGGCGATCAGCGCGGTGGCAAACGGGGGAAAGCTTTTAAAACCTCATATTATAAAAGAAATCACAGATCCGGATAATGGTAAAGTTATCAAATCTACCAATACCGACGTCGTCCGGCAGGTTATTTCCCCGGAAGCCGCCAAGGAAACGAGCAGCTATCTGGAGCAGGTTGTGGCAGACCGGGCGATCGGTACCGGAAAACACGCATATATCGAAGGTTACCGCGTTGCTGGTAAAACAGGTACTGCGGTCAAATACGGCCCGGACTTAAAACCGGATTATTCGAAATCCGTCGTTTCCTTTATCGGCTTTGCGCCGGTGAACGATCCGAAGATTGCCCTTATTGTCATTGTGGACCAGCCGAATGATCCGGATGTCGGCGGGGGCATGGTGGCGGCGCCGATCTTTAAGAAAATCGTGTCCCAGGCCCTGCCTTACATGGGTGTGCCGAAGTCAAACACCAAAAAAACGTCCAATGGCAAAACGACGGTGGAACGTCCTGAGGCTCCGACGCTAACGAAGCTGGCGGTGAAGGACGCCAAACAAAAGCTGCTGAACGCCGGTGTCGATTTTGAGACCATTGGCAAGGGTGCCTCGGTCATCCGGCAGTTCCCGGCAGCGGGAACGCCGATGAGTCCGGGTCAGCGCATCTATCTGCTCACGGAGGAGACCGATAAAATGACGGTGCCGGACCTAAAAGGCGAATCGCTGCGCGATGCGCTGGATATTTTGACCTTGCTGAAATGCTCGGTTACCGTCCAAGGGGAAGGATACGTCAGCGAGCAGCTGGTCACGGACAAGAACGGCAAGCGTTCCGTCCAGCTGACGCTGAAGCCGGTCAAAGATGACGAGACATCGGAGGATGCTTCATCCTCCTCCACGGAGGGTGGTTCCATTTCGGAGGATACGTCAGCGGACGATTTGGCCGACGGCAAGTCCGGTAAAGAAGCTGGCGATAACTGAATTGCGGCACAGATTACTCGACCTTTTAGTGCGATTATTAATAGAAGTGAAAAATAAATTAACCCCGCTTCTTTACTTAGAAACGGGGTTTTTTAGCGTATAAGAAAGCTCCTCATGCTTCTTGCTAATCTCGTTTACTTCTCGACAACCGGAATCCACATTTCCCAATATACAAAACAGTCTCGCTGCCCCATCTCAACCGTTGCATTGGGTCCGCCAACATAAGCGTAATGTTCGGCTGCTGGCAGGACTTGACCAAAGGCAATCCCGGTAAGCGTATTACTCAACTCATCAGCCGACTTCCCTTCGCCTTTAACGACGAGGTATTGTCCCTTTGGGAATTGGATCACTCTTGACTTATCATAACCATAAATCATTTCAAAACATGATACTGTTTAGAGGGCAACCAATTGTCCTCTCCCGCAGCTCCCCTACCTAATATTAGGCAGAGGAAGTCTATCGGATCACGAATGAGGTGGCGTCATGTCACGCCTTAATTAGAGTCTGCGGCTTTTCGGACGCAGCGCCCAGGAGGCCATGCCAAGCGCGGCATAGAAAAGCGGAAGAATGACATTGAATCCACCAACCCCGTAATCGTGAGCGAACACATGAGATAAGGCTGCGCCCGTCATTAGAAAAAAGATACCGCTATAAGCCCATTCCTTAAGACGGGGGAAACCTGGGATGACGATCGCAAGGATTCCAAGCAATTTCCAAGTCCCGAGAATATAAGTAATATATAACGGGAAACCAATATTAGTCACTAAATCGACATTGCCACCCAATCGCATCAATTGCCCGATCCCGCTTAATGCAATAGAGAATGCGAGAATGATGGTGACAGTCCAATAAGCGGCCGTCTTTCCGATCCGACGGGATTCAACCTTCGTTATTTTTTCATTACTGGTCATCGTATTCATTTCCATTCCTCCTAAGGTTTTGTTTTATTTACTTCTTCACAACCGGGATCCACATTTCCCCATATACAAGGTTATCACGGTGCCCCATCTCGACCGTTGCATTGGGCCCGCCGACATAGGCGAAGTTTTCGGCTTCGGGTAAAATTTGACCAAAGGCAATGCCGGTAAGCGTACGACTTAAATTATCTGCCGTCTTCCCTTCACCTTTAATGACGAGGTATGGTCCTTTAGGGAATTGGATCTCTCTGTGTTCTTCCGATAATGATGCTTCTGTCATGACGCCGACATAATACATCCTCTTGCCGTTTACCAGTTCGTTTACGGCGAAGATGTAGTCGTTCGCAGAGACAGCCTTTAAAGTGTCAAGCCTTCCATCCTGCTCCACGGTTCGCCAGAAGTTTTCCTTCTCCTGGTTCATGCCCGCATAGTCCGTGTACTCGCTCTTCAGTTCCGTTCCAACCCCTACAACGATGAAGCTGTCTTTCTCCTCAAGGTTAAATGCTGCCATCATCCCAGCTCCTTTTTTTGATTTGATCAAATCATTTGTTTTTCTTGATGGGTTAATCATAACGATGAATCATGTCAAAATATGATACTGTTTAGAGAGTCCGATACGACAACCACAATTCTGACCTGCCTGACCAAAGAAATCTGCTTTCTTGCAGCGCTCTCCATTGACTTTAAGAGCTACATCATCAGGTTCTTTTCTAAGTTCCCAGACTGTTGACGGGATACAGTCCAATATCTATAGTGTATTTATGTACGAAGTACACAAACTTAACGGGAGAATCTCTAAATGTCCACTAAAAAGAGATGGGTTATCACGGTTGTTGTCGTGGCAGCCATTGCCGTCGTTGTTGGAACTGGCCTTTTTGTCAAACACTTCATAGATGCTTTAGTGACTGACCCGGAGGATCGTAAACAAGCCGAGAATCTAACTCCTGCACCTTCTCCGAAACCTGGGCAAACCCGAACCGACCTTGGGAACCTTCGCACGGATGACAATGACCAAGTTGATCTAGTGCTGAAAGATGCTTTAAAGCCTGAGATCGTTGTTGCAGAGAGTGACGCCGTCAATATCATGCACCATATGACCCACCAAAAGGTAAAGGCCAAGGAAAAGTGGATCTCAATCGAAATGACGCCGGAACGGGTGCAGCTGCTGGAACAGATCATTCAAGTCAAGGGGACGAGTTGGATTAATTACGCAAGGATGCTCGATATCGCGAAGAAATGGGAGGCCGGCGACTTTTCTACCGTCGATGAGGATCACAACTTTTTTTGGATGGTCGAAAATGGATCGATCGGGAAAGCGAAAGGCGTTCTTACGGAGAAAGAGGAACAGGAATTCATCAAGAATACATTTCATAAACAATAAGGAGCCCTCAGCGGCTTCTTTTTTTGCCCATAAAAAAAGGCCGTCTCCTGCAAGGCAGCCCCTTCTCGCTATTGATCTATCCACCATTAGTGGAGCGTAAATACCACCCCACGCTTCTGCCATGCTTCCGACACGCTGATATGCCGCGACAGGGCATTCACGTTTGGGCGCTGGGCGCGTATCCTATCGGGAAAGGATTTTGATTTACGGAGGCATTGACAGTGGGATACTATGTGACAGTTGAGCCGGGGGTACAACTCTATGTGGAGGACATCAACCCGGCAGGAAGCAAAACGATCGTGTTTCTTCATGGTTGGCCGCTTAATCATGACCAGTTCGAATATCAGTTCAACGTGCTGCCGGGCATGGGTTACCGCTGCATCGGCATCGACTGGCGTGGCTTCGGCAAGTCGGACCGACCCTACGGTGGATATCATTTAGAACGACTTGCGGACGATATTCGCGCCGTCGTTGATGCGCTGCAGCTGAAAGACTTCGTGCTCGCCGGGCATTCGACCGGTGGAGCGATCGCGATCAAATACATCGTGCGGTACAATGGCGGCGGCGTATCCAAACTCGTACTCATTGACGCGGCGGCGCCGCGCGGTTTCACCAAAGAGACGGCAGCGCAGCTGCTGAAGCAGTCGTTGAACGACCGGGCAAACATGATGCTCGGCGTAACCGACATTTTCTTCTTCCGGTACATCAGCAAGCCATTCGCGGACTGGTTTGTTCAGATGGGCATGCAGGCTGCCGGGTGGTCGACGGCCGCGATCATCGTCATGCTGCGGGACTTTGATTTAACTGCCGACCTGTCACACATCCAGGTTCCAACGCTGATCGTGCATGGCATTCACGACCAGGTCATTCCATTCAGCCAGGCGGAGGAGATGCAGCGGTTAATCCCTCATTCGCAGCTCGTGCCGTTCATGTATAGCGGCCACGGTTCATTCTACGACGAACGCGACAAGTTTAATGAGCTCATGCAGGAGTTCGTCGGGAATGCACGGCACGCCCCGCTGCGGGTACCGCAATAGCAGCACGATAGGCAAATTGAAAAAACGACAGCCTTTATGCTGGTTGTCGTTTTTTCGCTTCCCTGATGATGCACAAGTTGGTCAAAAAGTTAAGATTCTCTTTAAAGGAGAAATGGCAACATCTTATTCTGGTCTGTCGGGAGCTAAGAAGGTATCTATATTGCCGAGCATAAAACCAGACAAGGCTAAATAGTCTGAAGAGCAGGTCCTACGTGAAGCTATCAATAGCAAGGAAGCCGCAGAGATTAAAATATTTGTTCCAACAGCTATAAAGTTCAATGATAAATCACATCTATGGACAGTCCGATTCAAAGATGGAGTTTTAACAGATACACAAAAAGAAGAAAAAAAGTCTCCAAATACCAGATAAATAAAAGCTTGGTCAAATGACCAAGCTTTTTTGTTCATTGCTGACAACTTCACTTCCAAATGATCTACCAATAAATCATTTGGAATGCATGCCGTTCACCAAATCTCGCAGCGGCCCCAGGTCGGCCGTCGCGTCGTACGGATAACGATTCAGCACCTGCAGCAGCAGTTTACGCAGCGTTCCGTTGTCCGTTTTCTTCAGAAGATCTTCCACTTGCACAATCAGCTGCTTATACTCCTGAATATGATCGGGTCCGTACACCTCGAATTCAAAGAAGGAGTTTCCGAATACGGTGGCACGTTTCACACCCTGGAATTTGACGTAACGCGCCTGCTGCGGATCGAACGTAATGATATCCAGAAGATTGCCCTTAGAGGTGATCACTCCGTCACCGCCGGACACATTCGTCCAATTCGTTTTGTCCGTAGATACGAGCAGCTGGTATTTTTCGGCGTAGGCTCCTTGCCATTTGATGATGACCTTGCCGACGTCTTTTGGCTTGCCCAGATCGACGATAAACCACGCGTCATCCACGTAAGCGCTCGACCATCTGGACAGTGGAGACATATCCCCGTCAACCGCCTTGTCAGAAGAGTAATACGGGAATTCGAGTTCGGACGACTCCGCGGCCTGATGGAGCGCCAAATTATCGCCGCTCAGCAGCTCGATCGGTTTATTGTAGATCAAGACGTTATCCAATACGCCCTGATACGCATTCGTTTCGCTTCCGATCCGCAGCGTCGGCAGCACAAGCGTATTTAATTTCGGATATTGTTCCTCCAGCCTTTCCACGTATTCGTCCAGATTAACGAACAGTGTCACGCCTTTTTTGTCGCCCTTCAGCGTAATATGCGTCCACTTGCCTTCCGGAACCGAGTAGTTAAACGTACTGTCGTAATGCTCCTTTGAGAAACCAAGCTTGCCGCTGCTGCCTTGTTTCAATTTTAGCGTTCCGGCCGGAGATTCCATCAATACAGCGTTATCGGGGTTGTTTTTGTCAGGTTTGATCCACATCGAAACCGTCCAGCCGAAACCTAAGGCATCGATCGGCGTTTGAATATAGCTCTTCCCGCCATTCAGTCGAACACCATTGCCGTATTTTCCTTCCGTCATATTGACGTTCACGCCCTTGCCGTCAAAGCGGTTTCCGGATTCGTCCTTGAATTTGTTCTCAAAAAGATACGAAATGACTTTGTTATCATTGTTGCTTACGGTGATTTTGTGGGACATGTCAGCGTTTGGCGCATCGGCGATTGCCTTCGCCCGCTGCTCGAATTTCTCGTAGGATCGGTCATCCCTCGTTCCGGTCCACATTTTTTCCGAGACCGCTTGAATCCCCGGAAGCAGACGTTCATGCGAATCGTCCATCGACAGGCCGTTGGCTTCAGACACGTCATTCCATAAGCAGAACATACCGCCTTTGACGCGCGGATGGCCGTAAGGAAGTGTCGTCGTTTCCCACTTCACCGGCTCCCACTCATTGTAGATGAATTGGGAATTCAAATAGTCGCCGTATAGAGTAGGGACGATATACATGTATACGTTTTGGGCGTTGATGATGTCATAGCCGAGATCCACTGCCTGCTGCGGAGAACCATAAGGTTCATGCCATATGTTCATGGTAGCGTCGGTGCTGATCGGCGTCGTGCCGTTATGTTGTGTAAGTTCGCCCCACAAATGCGGATGTTTGCCTTTGCTGTTGATATGTTTGATCATCGTATCGATGTATCCGCGGAACACTTCGGAATTCCCGCCGTATTCGTCTGTGCCGATGTTGACGTCCGGACCGATGAATGTCGGATCATTCCCGTCCACATATTCATCCCACAAAGACTTAACGAACTGAACGGTTTCCGGTTTGGTAATATCGAGGCCCCGTTCATTTCCAAGCGCCGGATTGTAGGAAGTGAATGCTCGGGAATGCCCCGGCGTATCGATCTCCGGAATGATGTTTATGCCGTATTCCATGCCCAGCAGCTGCAGATCCTTGAATTCCTGCTTCGTATAATGGCCGTTCGGACTCGCCAGCCCTGGATAGGTGGTGCTTTCGAGCCGGAATGCGGCCGTCGTGCCGTCCGCAAACGGTGTGCCGACGTCATCGTTCAAATGGATTTGGAATGTGTTCATTTTGTACCAGGACAACAATTTCACGTAATTTCGGAGAAAATCGATCGTATAAAACTTGCGTGCGACGTCGATCATCAATCCGCGCTGGGCGTATTTCGGATAATCCATGGCTTCGCCTCTCGGAATCGTCCGGTCCGGATGCTGCTTGATGATTTGCAGCGCGGTTCTCGTACCGTAAAACGCTCCTTTGGCGGACACGGAAGCGATCGAAACGTAATCGCCGACCTTGAACCGGTTGCCTTCTTCGCCGAGCCTTGTCAGGGATGGATCGATGGACAAATACAAATCGCCGACCTTCGGTTTGCCGCTTACAATCTTGAGATCATATCCGGTCAAATCCAGCAAATCCCGGCGGGTCAGCTCGGCCGCATTCCGCAAAGCGGATTCGTCTTGCGAATTCACGACGATGCGCGAAGAGTTTTTTAGCCTAAACTCGCCCGTATCCCCGTATCATTCCTGCAGGGAAGGAATGACGTCCGGTTCGGCGTTCCGGTCCAGAGTTTGCTTATGCAGTCCCGGCACCACGACGGGAATGTTCCCTGAAATCAGCTTCCGGTTCGGGTCTTCCTCATCTTCCACTTGTACGATGAGATTGACTTTTGCATCCACCAGCGGTGTACGGATTTGGCCGTCCTGGTCGATAACAGGCTGGCGGTCGCTTCCATACAGGCTGATTTGATAACCCTCAGGCACGTCCACATCCGACCAATCGAGTTTCGTTTGTCCAGGCTGGACCTTCAATGACGCAGAGACATTATCGATAATCGTTTGCAAATCATGTAATTGGTACACTTCGAACTCATAAAAAGAGTATCCGTACAGCGTGCCTTCGACAGGCGCCCGTTTGACACCCTGGAATTTTACGTACCTTACCTCTCGCACAGAGAAGTCGATCGTTTCGACACCACCTTTGCATTGTATAATGCCGTCATTATCCCTGACGTTCTCCCAGTTCTCACCGTCGGCCGACACAAGGATTTTGTAAGTGTCGGCAGGGGTTTGCCAGCGAATCACGACGCGGTCGATATTCTGCGGTTCGCCCAAGATCAACGTAAAACCACTGGTCATCTTCTATTGCGGAAGACCATCTGGTGTTTCCTTTCCCGTCCACGGCAAGCTCCGGATTCAAATAGTCAACTTCGTTGCCGGAAGCGAAAACCGGTTTATTCAGAGCCAAATTGGTTCCGCTGAACGTGGAGGATGCAGCCATCAGACTAGCGGCTTCATCCTCTTGGGGCACCTGTGGGGGCGTACCGGGATCCTCGCCGTAAACGGCATCGGTGACATTTGGGGGCTTATCGCCATTTTCTTCTTGCAGTTGAGGCGGCAGATCATTTGGCCCGACAGCTGAAGCATGCATGATGTCCTGAGTTACGGGCTTCGCGAGCGCGGCTGTCGGTTGAACGGCAGGCGTCAGCATGACAGCAGCGGCTAGCAGTACAGAAAAGGCTTTCATTTTTGTTTTCATCATTGGTCCCTCCATGCATGATTTGGTTTGATGGAAAAGCCTTATATTATCTCGTCAAACGAATGGATCCCTCCTTTCACGGAATTTGGAACATGCCTTATATTGTAACCGCTTTCAAAAAAAACAAAATTCTCGTTCCCACTTCCTTCTTTACTCGCGAACTTACGCAGCATCCGGGGCACACACTTCCCAAGCCCGGACGCCGCGGATATCCGCCATGATTACTTCGCAGCGAGTGATTCTGTTGAATATTAGGCTTTCCCACATCGTCTCACAGATTTCAACAATCAAACGCCCGCTTCTTCCTTCTGATACATCTCTGTCATTTTGATGCTTCTGCCCTGCTGCAGACGAGATCGTTCGGAAGCGAAGGCCATCAAATGGCTTTGCAGGGAAGCTGTAGCCGATGTAAGGCCTTGGGTCATGTTGCGATCAAACTTATGTACATTTTGGAGGAAGGAACTCACCATGCGCTCATCCCCTCCGCCGTGACCGTCTCCCTGAACGCTGCATTTAATTTCAACCTCTTCTCCCGTCGTATAGCGGTACAGCGTAAATGCGCCCTTATCCATATCGCCAATGATCTCACCCTGCGTGCCCATAATCTGCACACGGCGAGTAGCACTCTTGGTCAATCCTGACATAATAAAGCTAGCGTTGGCACCGCTGACAAATTCCATATTGACGACCTGATGATCGACAACATTGTTATCGCAGCGATAGACGCAGCGGCCGAACGGTCCTTCTTTAAGGGCCCGGATAATGCCTTCCTGTGATAAATCGTGCGTCATATAGCGCGCCCAATGATCGGCAGGCTGCTCCAAATACATTTTAATCGCTGAAAAGGCACATTCCCTCTCTGCTTCGCAGCCATCGATGCAGCGGTCGGCTGCACCCTCCGGCGCGTTCTCGGCTTTAAAATGAAGCAATGAGCCAAAGGAGCTGACCGCTGTGCACGGCTCATCCATCAGCCAGGAAATGAGGTCCAGGTCATGGCAGGATTTAGCCAAAATCATCGGGCTTGTTTCCTCGGAATTGCGCCAGTTGCCGCGTACGTAGCTATGAATCATATGGTGATAGCCTACGTTCTCTGTCAGCTGAATGGTGCCGATTGCCCCCAGCTCCCCATCCTCGATGCATTTCTTGATGCCCGACCAGAACGGGGAATAACGAAGCACATGCGTGACCGCCAGCAAACGCTTATGCTTAAGGGAAGCTTGCTCCAGTTCGATGCATTCCCGCACATTCGGTGACATCGGTTTCTCCAGCATGACATGGTAGCCAAGCTCCAGCGCTTTCAATGCCGGTATATAATGCATCCGATCAAGCGTGCAGATGATCATTACGTCGGCTATTTTTCCCTGCTCGAATGCTTGTTCCCATGAATGATAAACATGCTCTTCAGCGATTTGATGAATCTCGGCAAAATGTTGTCTGCGTTCATCATCCGGCTCGGCAACTGCAACAAACTTCAGCTCATTCGGGAATTTTTCCGCATATGGTCCATAGATGTATCTTCCTCTGCTGCCTGCGCCTAATAGTACAGCCGTTAATGCTTTCAATGTTCTTCCCCCTTGCCTATACAATGGCATCGATCATGATTTCATTGTAAGGGGTGACTCCGCGCATCAAAAGAGATCATTGATTACATCCCATATACATTTATTGACCTTGCTGCATCGTTTCGGCACGGGCCGTACGAAAATCCTGAGGTGTCATATCATTTTGCTTCTTAAAGAAGCGGATAAAGGCAAGCGCTGAATTGTAGCCGAGCTTGGCGGCAATTTCATTGACCTTCATGGATGTATTGAGCAGCATGTCCTTTGCCATGACATTGCGGTAATCATTTACGTATGTAGACAGTCCAATGCCCGTGATCTGCTTGTAAAGCCTTGATAAATAGGATGGATTCAAACTGACATAATCTCCAAGCGCGGTAAGGGATATATCATCCGCAATATGCTCCTCTATATAGCGATGCACTTTATTGACGACCTCTGCGGGCAGCTCTGTTCCCCTGATCGCATTCCATTCAAAATAGCACTCCGCAATTTGCCAATAGTAAGGAATGAGCTCTGTCCATGAAGCGGTTTTCTCCTGGCGGAACAGCAAATCCAAATTCATCTGGGTATTTATGTAATCTCGCATCTCTTTATTTTTGTGCAAATGCGCCAGAAATACCGCAGATAGTGAATGGTACAGCTCAACCTTTCGACCATCCGGAGTATCCGGATCTTTCCAGCTGTCTGTCAATTCAACAAACAGTTTATTGAACTGCTCCCGGTGATTATTTTCCAGACAGCTCATCAGCAGCTGTACTCGAGCGTGGAACATGCCGTCATGATAGCTTTTTGCCCTCTCTTTTTCTTCGGACTTCTGAAAATCTTGATCGGTCATAATGATTTCATGGAACAAGCCACGGCCTTGCATAAGACCGTATTTCATCGCATGAAAACGATCCGACAGCCGATTCCATGGAACGGCCTCGCTGCAAATGAGAAAAGATACGGAGAGACTCAGCAACTTTTTGCTGGTAGCCTGGATTGCCTCCAAATTGCCGCTCACATAGCGATATGCCCGGGTCCATTCCATCGTACCGGTATCCGCCGTTAGCTCCGGACTGGCTTTGGGCTGAAAGATCCATACCATTTTGTTCATGTCAAATACGACGGAGAAGCAGCGCAAATGGGCGGATAAATACTCATCGGCGATATTTTGAAGAGCGTAAGCGAGCAAAGCCTTGTCCGGCGCCGTGAATATTTCCTTCCAGGCATCGATCCGGCCAATCAGCAAATAGACCGGCAGCGATGCGTCGAGCGGAATGTCCATTTCCGCAAAAGCGTCCCGAAGCTGCTGCCCTGTCATCATCTTGCCTTGAAATAAGCCCCAAATATATTCCTTCTGCAAGGAGGGCAGCGCTTTTCTCATTTTGGACTGGGCCCGCAAGATCATTTGCGCCTGATCCTGTTCCTCTTCTATTTCCTCTATCGCCCGCTCAACGGTATGAATGATCTTCTCGTCGCTCTCCACTTTCAGCAAATAATCAAAAGCCCCAAACGTCAGGGCGCTCTTCGCATAGTGAAAATCATTGTAACCTGTCAATAAAATTACTTTGCACTTCGGCCACTGCGATTTTATTTCCTTCAGCAGCTCAATACCCTCTATGCCAGACATCTTAATATCCGAAATCACAATATCCATTCGGTGATGAGATAGTACCTCCAATGCCTCATCGCCTGAATAGGCTTTCATGACTTCAAGCTCCAAATGATCCGTCTTCTCGAACAACTCCAGAAGACCATCTACGATAATCGGCAGATCATCTACGATTAGAAGCCTGTACATGGCGATTCCTCCTTAGCTCATGCTCAGTTTAATAATAGCTTGAAGCCCGCCAAGCTCAGAGCGTGATACGGTGATCCCAAACTCTTCTCCATAACGAAGCTGAATTCTGCGATGAACATTAAACAGGCCGGTTGTCTCCTCAATCTGGTTTGTTGAATAACGCAGCTTCTTGCCTAGCGCTTCGATCTCTTCGTCCGTAATAAACTCGCCGTTATCTTCTACATATATGTACAAAGCATCATTTCGCAACTTGCTGTGCACCCATAGCTCACCCGTGCCCAGCATATTGCCGAGCGCGTACTTATAAGCATTCTCAATAATAGGCTGCAAAATCAATCGGGGCACTTCAATCGGCTGGGCTTCGACGTCAAACAGTACTTGTATTCGATCCCCGTAACAGATCGACTGCATCTCCACATAAGTGCGGGAATGCTCAAGCTCCATCTCCAGCAGGATGTCGTCATCATTATGGCGAGTAATGAATTGAAAATATTGCCCGATGTATAAACAAAACTGGTAGGCTTTTTCCTTCTGGCTATCGGATTTAATCAAACGGCAAAGCACGAAAAAGCAGTTATATAAAAAATGAGGATTAATTTGCGATTGCAATCTTTTCAGCTCCGAACGCTGCGTGCGAATTTGCTGCTCATAATTTTCCTCAATCAGTGTTTTCAAAGATTTCACCGTATCGTTAAAAGCCTGGTATAAATAGCCGAACTCATCCTTCCTGCGGTCGATCAGGATCGGCTCCAGCTCGTTTTGCTGCATGCGGCGGAAAGAACGCACCAGCTTGATCAACGGACGGTAGATTAACCGGATTAAAAAATAGGTAAAGAAAAATACAATAATAACGGCAAGCACGCAGGCCCACCAAAATAAAGCTTTATATACCTGCAGCGAACCGAGAATCATCTCTTCAGGAATGCTCGTTACCATGTAACAATTCCAGAGGCTGGAATACTTGAATACGGTTAGAAATCGCTTACTTTTATAATGGATCGTATCATAGCCTTCTTCCACGTTCGCTGCCTGCTTCTCAAAAGCCAGCTGCTTCATCAGATCATGCAATTCAAGGTCGGAGCCGCTGTTGATTTCCCAATGGCGCTCCAGATTAAACAATACGGTCTGTCCTCCCCTGCTATTGCCGATTTGCGCTAAGGTCTCTTTAATTTTGCCGGTTGAGAGCTCTACGCCTACCACATAGAGCGGGTCTTTTTTGCCTGCAGGGTACTGCATCGTAATAAACAGCCGGTCCTGCCAATAAATAAAAGGCCCCGTATACAGCTTCTTGTCTGGCTGCATCGCTTCATATTCTTCCGCATTCAGCTTGGTTTCATAGCTGTTGCTCAGCACCGTGCGCTCGATCTGCGGAATGTACGCCTTCGACTCGCGAATAAACGGACTGGAATTTTTCATTAAATCCAAGCGGTGCTGAATATCCAATATTTTATAAGACCGCTCATAGAAGTTCATCTGCTCACCTGTCGCCGCTACTTCCATTAAATCCCTGTCCATGACGTAGTTAGGTAAATATCGGCTGATCCGGTCTGCTTCCTGGTCCAGAGAGTCTAGATAAAACCGTGTCGTATTCAAGATCGAATCGGATATTTCACTGCGGATATGATTGGCCCCTTGCTCATTCATCATCCAGGTAATAGCCATAAGCGGCAGCAAGGCCGCCAAAAAGGCGGCCATTATTTTTTTGAATATAGAGGAATCCTGTAAAAAGAATATACTTTTCATCGTTTGTTCTCCTGTGCCCGAGATCTACGACCTTCCTGCCTATTCTTTTACACTTCCCATTACAATGCCTTTGATGAAAAACCGCTGCAAGAATGGATAGACAATAAGAATCGGGAAAGCCGCAACGAAGATTTGTGCCGCCCTGCTTGTACGGTCTGACAGCTGGAGCATGAGTTCCACATTGTCTGATTTAATAAATCGAAAATCCATCTTAATAATAACGGTTTGCAAAAAGGTTTGCAGCGGGTAATTTTCTGGATGATTCATATAGAGCATGCCATCAAACCAGCTATTCCAATGCCCTACCATCGTGAAAAGCCCGGTAGTCGCCAGTGCGGGCAACGATAGCGGAACATAGATTTTCCAAAGTGTTGCAAAATGCCCGGCTCCGTCAATCCGTGAAGCATCCTCAAGCTCCTTGGGCAAGTTACGGTAAAAGTTCAATAGCAGGATGACGTTGAACACATTGATCGCCGCAGGTAACACCAGCGCCCCGAGAGAATCAATAAGTCCCAAGCTTTTAATGGTCAAATAAGTAGGAATAAGCCCGCCGTTGAACAAAATTGTAAAAACGAAGATCCAGGCATAAACGGTTCTTAGACGAAACGCATTGAGGTCCTTGGATAAAGGATAAGCTGTAACAATCGTTAACAGCATGCTTAATGCCGTCCCTGCTACAACCCGCTCTATAGAAACGCCAAAGGCTCTTAAATATTCAGGCTTACCGAACACATTATCATAAGCTGCCGTTGTAAATTCTACAGGCCACAGCGCAACCTTGCCGGCTGCTGCCGCCGAACCCGAGCTAAAGGAAATCGCCAAAATATGAATAATCGGCATTAAGCATAAAAGAGATATAAACACAAGAAAGAGTAGATTGCTAACTAGAAAAACCCTTCTTCCGAATGACGGTTTCATGACCACGGTCTGTCTCCTTTCTGAATCACCGACTTTTCCACTCTCTTAGAAAATGCGGTAATTCGCTAGTCGGTATGCGAGTACGTAGGATACGGAAATGAAAATAAAAGATACGACTGATTTCAATAAGCCGACAGCTGTGGCAAATCCGAACTGGGCTTGCTGAATCCCCATGCGGTAGACGAAAGTATCAATGATATCGGCACTTTCATAAACCGGCGCGCTGTACAGGTTAAATATTTGATCAAATCCGGCGTTCAGCACATTCCCGATGTTAAGCGTAAGCATTAGAACGATGATCGGCATCATGCCCGGCAGCGTCACGTGAAGGGTTTGTTTCCAGCGTCCTGCGCCATCCATTTCAGCGGCTTCATAAAGCGTAGGGTTAATTCCGGTCAGCGCAGCCAAATAAACAATGGTGCCAAATCCAAATTCCTTCCAAACATCGGAGACGACCATGACATATGGAAACCAGTTATTGTCGCCAAGAAAGAAGATTGGCTTCATGCCGAACCATCCAAGCAGCTGGTTAAATATGCCGGAGGAAGGAGACAAAATATCGACCAAAATACCGCTCAGCAGCACCCAGGATAAAAAATGGGGCAGATAGACCAGGGTTTGGAACGTTCTTTTCATCCATTCCCTACGCAATTCATTAAGCAAAATAGCAATGGTGATCGGCACGAACAAACCGGCAACGATTTTCATTACAGCAATATATACCGTGTTAAAGAAAATACGGCCGATATCCGGATAATCCATTAACAATTGGAAGTTCTTCCATCCGATAAACGGGGAGCCGAACAGCCCTTTATTCGGCACATATTTTTGAAAAGCCATCATGATTCCTGTCATAGGAATGTAACTAAAAATAATAATCAAAGCCAAACCCGGCAGCAGCATCAAATGAAGCGGCCATTCCTTCTTCCACATTCGCATCAGACTATACATACCTTCACCTCGCTGATTCACTTTTCAAGCTGTGCATACCGTACTCAAGAACCTGGTTATTCCAGAAAAAAAGAGGGATTGCATCGATTCAATCCCTCCCTGCGCTGCAGATCCTATTTAAGCGATTTATACCACTCGTTAACTTCTTTCGTGATTTCATCACCGCCAAGCTTCTTCCACTCTGCAACGAATTTATCAAACTCGTCTACGGATACTTGGTTCATTATGATTTTGATGAATATTTCATCACGTTTCTTCGTTAAAATTTCTTGACGGTCTGCCATCGTCGGAGTAGGCGCCCCGTAGAATTTGTTTTGCAGGTATTGCTTGTTCTTTTGAATTTCTGGCACATGAGAAAAGGCTCCATGAGGACCGGAGATTAAATATTCCCACCACATGTTTGTATCTCCTTCAACGTACTGCATGGCGCGTGCATAACGCGTTTTTTGGTCTGCTGTCACAAGGATTCTTTCATCTTTGTTTTCAATGGCTTTGGGCAAGATTTCGCCGTTATTGTCAAACTGTTTGCCGACTCGAAGCGGGTTAAGCAGCCAGTAGTTGTTGCCTTTTTCAACTCGGTCTTTACCATACCCATATACTTTCTGCTCTTCTGTCGGATGATTGTCAGCAACGATCCATTGGTTTAACAAACGGATCACGCCTTCCGGATGCTTGGCTTGTTTAGAGATAACATAGTATTCATCAACGCCAAGACCAATTTGATTCAATGTAGGCTTGTTATCAATTGAAGGGATCGGGAACACTCCCCATTCTTGAACAACCTTGCCGTCTTTCACAGCCCCTTTCGCAAGCTGCGCCGGTGTCCAGGAAGCGCCAAATACCATGCCGATGCTGCCGTCGTAGATGAGCTCAGCAGCTTTTTCCGTATCTTTAACCGAAAACTCGGGATCGATCAACCCTTTTTTGAACATGTCTTGCAGCGCTGCAAGTGCCTTCTTCATCTCAGGCTGAATATCACTGTTCATTAAACCGCCGTTTCCGTCTTCCATCCAAATGTTTTCATAAGCATGATAGCCGTTCAAGAAGGCTCTCAGACCGGTAACGCCTGTCTCTATACTAAAAGGGCTTTTGCTGACCGCAATACCGAAAGCTTCTTTTGTGCCGCCAGGGTTCTTCGCTTTGAACGCTTCGGCAATTTTCAAGAAATCATCCATTGTTTTAGGTTCAGGCAGGCCCAGCTCCTTCAGCCAGTCCGTACGAACGAACAAAAATTGATAGTTGAATGGGTTGTATGAGCTCGGAATCCCCATCATTTTCCCGTCGATCATCGCTGTTTTCATTTGCATGCCGCCGTCCATGGTCAGAAACTTTTTCGTCTCTTCCGTAGCATGCTGATCATAAATTTCGGTCAAATCCATGATCATATCCGCTTCCGTAAGCTCCTTAAGCTGTGTAGCGTTTACTGGCAAGAAATCCGGAAGATCGTTGGATGCGATGGCTATTTTTACCCTCTCTTTAAATTGGCTTATATCTGTAACCCATTTGTTTGTAATTTTGACACCGATATCTTTTTCATAAGCATCATAAACTGAGTTTTTGTCGAAGCTTTCACCTTCGTCAAATTTCAAGTAAGGATCGCTTGGCGAAACCGTTGAGACTTCAATGATATCATGGCCGTTTCCTGTGCCTGTTGTTTCAGTCGGTACCTTGGCATTTCCAGATGATTGGCTTGGCTCAGGCGATGTTTTGCTGCTGCAGCCTGTAAACGCCAATGCAAGCGTCAAGGAGACGATGGCAATTGCCTTTTTGCTCTTCACATTTTACCCCTCCGGTATATTTCGTTTTAGTTTTCGCTGCAAGCTGTGCTGCGGTCTTTCATAATTTTAGTATAGAAAGAAGCTCTCCGCTGTTCTATACACTAGTCTTTACATTCGTATACACCTCTTGACACCAGGCAAAAATCAATTTAAGAAGTGTATCGACAAAAAATCACCGGCATATGTGCCGGTGATTTTTTTATAGATATTTGGTTATTCATGGTGGTCTATTCCTGTGTGACAACGAACCGTGTTATATATTAATGGTTATGACTTCCCTTGCTTAACTCTTTCGATACTTGGGATTCGGTGCCTGGTTCGACAATGACAAACTGCCCCATCATCCCGCTATCCTCATGATACAATAAGTGACAGTGATACATGTACGGTGTATCGGGATCAGGATAGCTTCCAAAGTCGACGGCCAGTCTGACTGTCGTGCCATTCGGAATAAAAACCGTATCTTTTCTCCCACGCTCATATAATGGCGGCAATTCTCCATTCTTGTCCATTACGGTGAATGCTGCATCATGAATATGGAAGTTATGATCCCAACCCTTATTTGTGATCTCCCATATTTCACGTGCGCCAGCCGGAATAACCTCATCAATACGATTCATGTCCATTTCCCTGCCATTAATTGCAGATTTCGTGGTGAGCTCAAATTTACGGACCATTACGTTTTCGGGAACATCGATCAGCGGCTCAGCAGTCAGGTGATTCGGGAGTGGCGTAGAAGCCGATAAACTTGTATCCGCGATCATCTTGACGAGATCAAATTCCCCATTCTCGATCCCGTCATTTCCTGCAAAGCTGTGCAAGATCGTTTCTTCGCCAGGTTCAAACTCCACCACGATCTCTGTACGTTCACCCGGACTTAGCAACAAACGATCTAATAAAACCGGTTCAGGTAAAAGTCCCGCATCATTGCCGACCAGATAAAATGAACGATTATCCGAAAAGCCGATATTATAAGCTCTCGCATTCGAACCATTCAGTAATCTAAAGCGAACCTGACTTGCAGTGATCTCCAGGTAAGGATCGTATGTCCCATTGACTAAGATTTGATTGCCTAACAACCCAAACGGAGTCATACTCATATTTTCGTTAAACGAACCGTCACCCTTAAATAATTTATCCTGGATGATCATCGGGATATCGTTAACACCATATTCCGAAGGCAGCTTTTTAGACTCCTCATCTTCAACGATAAATAATCCTGCAAGACCGCGATAAACGTGCTGCGCTGTCTTCCCATGCAAGTGGGGATGATACCATGTAGTCGCGGCTGGCTGCTCGATTGTCCAATGAGGTTCCCAGGCTGCCCCTGCTTCGATCATCTGATGCGGTCCGCCGTCCATGACTGCGGGTAATCGCATCCCATGCCAATGCAAGGTTGAGCTTTCATTCAATTGATTGATCACATCGAAAGAAACTTGGTCGCCTCGCGAAACCCGGAGAGTCGGACCTAAATAAGATCCGTTAATTCCCCAAGTGGGTGTCTGCTTTCCTTCCAAAAACTCAGTTGATCCTGACTGCATGGTTAAGCTAAAGTGTTTCTTCCCCTCTGACTCCAACTTTGGCTCAAGTATTGGCGGAATTTGCAATGGATTCTTAAATTCGAGCTTACCGACGTTCGTGGTCGTATCCCCATCACATCCAGCTAATGAAAATGCGGATAAAATGAGCAGTAGCGTGAGCAGTTGAAGGTGTTTTTTCATGTTCTTTACTCGCTTTCCTCATTGATGATGAAATCAAATTAAATTTTGAGCATCTTTTTAATTACTGACGTAATCAATCCTGAGCATAATCCCCAAATGCCATGGATAACGATGAATACACTCAATCTTGCCCAGCTTTTTTTGTAAAACGTCTGGCCAGCATGACGGCGAATATCCCCCCGGCTAAAGGTAATATCATAGAAAGAGCCCCGATGAGCGTGACCGGCAACATGTTCATTTGCCGCAACACGATCCGCACGATGAATTCAAAAAGGATAAACCCTCCTAACATGCCAGCAACAAAAGCGAGAAACAGCATTCCCGTCTTCTTCATTCCTATGTCTCCCCCATGTCCCCTTTTATTCTCAATAAGTCTACATGTGACTCGTTTATGTAATGATCATATTAGAGGAATATTGTGAACTTATGACGATGAGTTGCGGTACCTGTGAACTTTTAAAAAGATGATATCTTAGAAGCAGGTTAATGACGAAAAGACAATGTAAAACGATCACAAAAAAGGCCAACCAGAAGATTCTGGTTAGCCTGATAATATGAAACGCACGCATAAAAGCACTGTAGATGCTTTTGAATTGCAACTATTTTCAATGAATTATTTAATGATGGATCAGAATATTGATAAGTTTCCCGAATGGGTCTCTGACAAAAAAGCGCCGAAATCCCCATGGCTCCTCAGTAGGTCCATACTCGATGGAAATGCCTGCTTCTTTTATACGAGTTAACGCGGCATCAAGATCATCAACCTCAATTGACAGATCAGGCACAGGTGCTCCGGATCCTCCTTCTGACAGGAAACTAACCTGAGCTCCCATTTTCCCATGCGAACCGTATGTTGCAATAAATCCCATATCCATTAGTTGATCAAGTCCAAGTAACTCCCCGTAAAAATACGAAGCTTTTGAAGTATCCTGCGTCCCAACATTTGCAACAATTCGTTTGATCTTCATTTTTCATCCTCCTAAAGTTTGATATCAAATTTTTACTCAACCATGGTCCCGTTCGAGGAACAATTTAGGTCCTTCTGTTCTCCCAATTATTTTATCCATGCTCATATCTCCGCTCATCTATCCTTTCGCCATTTCCCTCATCATCAACAACGCGTTCAAGAACAAGCCTAGCGATATGACGGGATGTACCGCAGCCGCAAATCCGATTTCTTCCGAGAAGACAGCCGTCGCGAAAGATCAAAGGATTAGGCCGATCAGCACCAAACTCTTAATTTTAATGCCCTTGGGCAGTCTGGCCGGAAAAGACAATATAAACAACAAAACGGGGATGGGCGCGAAATACATGGCAAAATTGCCGTGCATCCCCCATTGAGACGAATCTACATACAGCACGAATCCAGCCAAGAACACCTGTAACGCGATACAGATCGAAAAAAGTATGTTCAATATGCTTAAACCCAGCCGCGCGTATTGAGCTGCTGGGCAGCGAAGAGCGGGTTGCGGTCAATTTCTGTACATCCATCGTTTAATGATTCCTCCCTTAGATTGGCCTTTCGGAAACCGCACGAATGGTGTAGGGGTACGGATCCAATTGAAACTCCCCTTCTGTAGGATCGAGAATCGTCATTCGAATCGGATGAACTTCTGGAATCTTCATCGAAGGATACCATCCGATGGCCATATCCCCCAGGATGAACATTCCGTACTCGTCACCGAGCATCTGAAACGTCTTTCCGTCACCGACATAACGCGTGACATCGAATCGAGAATCTAGGCGCTGAATTGCCTCGGATACACTGCCGCGAAGCGGAAAGCCGATCTCGCTGACATTCAAAATGGATTTGTGATCGAAAGGCTCTGTTAAGGCATTGTCCATTCGATGCCGAGCGATGAACTCCACCAGATTCCCCGAAGGATCTTCGAAGTAGAAGGCATGCGCATCCGTTCCTTCGAAATAAGCGATATTTTCGTTTGCCTGGATTCCTGCGTACGGAAGGGGAGCAGCGGAAAGCACCTGACAGCCCTTGGCAAGAAGCCAGCTTTTCGCTTCGTGAATTTGGTTCTCGGGGATATTCATAGCAAAATGGTAAGATGGCAGTACCCTTTCCCCCTCCTCGCGAACGAAAGTCAACCGCGTTTCACCGGCAACGATTGTGATTGAATGTTCCGTTAAATCTGCTAACGCAAATCCAAGTCTTTCAGTGTAGAACTCCTTCAGTTCAGCTAACCGGGCGGTTCTCAGTTCCAATTCAATGATTCTCATCTCACTACCTCCTCCAGATTTTTGAGTTTGTCAGGATTTACAACTGCATAGAATCTCCTTCAAATGCTCTCATTAAACAAGACGGGAAGAGGGCCGATAATGTGACAAAATAAAAACGGCGGATAATTGTACATATCATTAAATCTTCTAAATAATAAATTGGGGGACAACAGCGCAATGAAGAAATAAAGCTTTCGTGCGAGACAGCTATTAAAAAAAAAAAGTCACAACCATGATTCATGGCTGTGACTTTTCACATCATCTCTTTAATGCTTTCATACAAGACCCGCGAAGGCAAGATCAAGGCTGCCGGGGGCAGCAATTTCCTGCCTGACCGTTTGATGGAACTTCGTACGCCTAAGTTGAACAATTGATTCGACCTTTAGTCGAGATTTTGTAGTGTCTGTTTACTTAAGTCGTCCAGCTTGGTCGCTTCCTCTTCGGTCAATTTTATGTCAGTGGAATGCAGGTTCTCAAAGAAATGCTTCTCGTTCTGTGTGCCCACGATGGCCGAGGTCAGGCCCTTCCGGCCTAGCAGCCAGCTAATTGCGATTTGCGAGAGAGTGGCACCTTTGGCTGCTGCGATTTCCCCTAAGAGACGGATGAGGTCCTCCGTCTTCCGCAGATTTTCTGATTGGAATAAAGGCCTCTCCTTGCGAAAATCGGTAACTTCTTTGCCTTTGTGGAAAATTCCGGTCAAAATCCCCTTAGCGAGGGAGTTGTAGCTCATGATGCTGATGTCGTTTTGCAAACAATAGTCAAGCAATTCATCTTCGATGCTGCGCTGGAGCATATGATACTCCGGCTGTATCGCGTCAACCCGTCCATATTGCATGGCTTCTTTCAGTTGAGCCAGAGAGAAATTGGAGACACCGATTGCACGAATTACGCCTTCTTCTTTCAACTTGCTCAGCTCTCCCATAGATTCCTCGATCGGGATGTCGTGACTGGGCGTATGGATGTAGTACAAGTCGATATAGTCCGTGTTCAGCCGGAACATGCTTTGCCACAGGGCCGTACGAATATCTTTGGGCAGTAGATGATGAGCGCTTACCTTCGTTGCGATTACGCATTGTTTTCTTACATTGGCCAAGGCTTTTCCTACAATAAACTCTGAACGTCCGGCACCATAGAGCTCAGCGGTATCGAATGAATTGACCCCGTGCTCAAAAGCTTGACGGAGAAGCCGGATGTTGTCCTCTTCGGGCCTCAGCTCCCAGCGCGTCAATCCGCCAGAGAAGGCGTTGCCCCCTCCCAGTTCCATTGCGCCGTAAGTAATGCGGGACACTTCCATGTCTGTTCTGCCGAGTTTTGCATATTTCATTAGACTTCTACTCCTTTCTCGAATCGATATGTACTGGAACAAAAAAACGATATGCTTTGAAACGAATGACTGCCTTCAATATTCCTCGGTAAATGGATGTGATTTTCGTTCTTTCTCATGAAGTCATGGGGTCTTCGAGTACAACTTACATTTTCATATTCGCGAATCGATTAAGCGATCCTGCCTGTTAGCTGAATTAAGATGATTTTATAAGGGCAAGTAGATAATCATATCAATTACGGCTAACAAAAAAAAAGCCGCAGTTACGCGGCTATGAAGAGAATATATTCTGTTCTTGTCTCTTTACATCATCCCCAGCTAAATCCTATCAGGGCGGATCGGTATAAATCCATCCATCATCGACCGGATAGTTCAACGAGCTTGGTGGCAATGTTGCTTACAAATTCGCTGTCATGCTCTACAAACAGAAGCGTCGGTGTGTATTCGAGCAGCAGCTCTTCAATTTGCATGCGGGAGATGACATCAACGAAATTAAGCGGCTCGTCCCAAATATACAAATGGGCTCTTTCGCTGAGACTTCTAGCGATCAACACTTTCTTCTTTTGCCCGCCGCTGTAGGTTGAGATGTCCTTTTCAAATTGCAGTCTTGAGAAGTCAAGCTTCCGCAAAATCGACTTAAACAGGCTTTCATCAATCCCGCAGCTTTTCGCATATTCGGACAAATCCCCCCGAAGATGGGACGTATCCTGGGCTACGTAAGATATTTTTAGCTGGGCGTCCTTATGGAACCCTCCGCTGTATGGGATATCCTCGCCGCAGACCAGCTTCAAAATGCTGGACTTGCCTGTGCCGTTTGCACCCGATAGCGCAATCCGCTCCCCTTGTTGAATCTCAAAGGTCACGTTTTCACATACCGTGTTCGACCCGTATGAAACCGTGATGTGATCCAACTCGGCGAGGCGCTCTTTGTAAAATGGAAGCGGAGAAATTTGGAGACTCTCCGTGTTCTCGATATTTTTGAGAAGCTTACTTTTCTCCTCGATGGCAGAGAGTTGCCGCTGCTGGATTGCTTTTGAGCGCTTCATCATTTTGGCTGCTTTATGACCGATATACCCCTTGTCCACTTTGGAGCCGGAATTTCTCGTGCCGTTTTTGGTACTTTCTACTTCATGCGACCATCCGCTCGTCCGCTTGGCAGAATCTGATAAGCGTTGCACGTCCCGTTTCAGCTTTTCGTTCTGAGCCAGCTCGAATTGGTCCTGCCTCTGCTTGTTCTCCCACCAGGTCGAGAAATTGCCCTTCTGGATTTCGATATTGGTTTTGTTGATGGACAAAATATGATCGACGCACCGATCCAGAAAAGTCCGGTCGTGGGAGACCAAAATAAACCCGCTCTTTCGGTTGAGGTAATCGGCGACCAGCTTTCTCGCATGTGAGTCGAGATGATTTGTCGGCTCGTCAATTAGTAAGAAATGGTTGTCCTTGATGAATAAGGCTGCCAGCAGTACCTTCGTCTGCTCTCCGTTCGACAACGTATTAAACGGGCGGTACAGCACATCCTCCGATACCTTCAACCAGTTCAGCTCTCGAACCAGTTTCCATTGAAGATAGTCTGGATAGACCTCGCTGATTACGTCTATAGTAAGGTATTCCTTATGTTGTACCTCGAACGGGAAATAATCGAATTCGACGTTCGCGGATATGGTCCCGCTGTATTCGAGCTGCCCCTGCATCAGACGGAGGAATGTCGTTTTCCCTCTTCCATTCCTGCCCGTAAACCCTAATTTCCAATCGGTATCGATCTGAAAATGGACGTTCTCAAAAATGTTGTCATAACTGCCCTCATAGGCAAACGTCAGGTTTGAAACATAAATCTGTGACATCAAATCGACCTCCAGTTAAGTGTAAGCGGAAAATAAACCGTTCCCGCCCGTTACCGGAAGCCAACAAAAAACGCCGAAAGAACACCAGTCCAACCAGTGCTTCTCGGCGCTTACACGAACCCGATCATACAATAAATAAACCGAGCGACATCCATTCAAAAGTCGCTTGGCAGATGTATAAATGGGGGATAAAGCTCCGGTAACTGATTGTTTATTCGGTGAACCATGCCAAAAAAACGCGGAAATGACAGGTTCACTTGAACATCTACAACCTCTAATTCCGACATCGCTTTATCCCTCCCCTCAAGGTCTCTTGAATATGAACACAACTTAGCATATCCGTTCACCGAGGTCAAGATTCCGTTCCTGTTGAGGTCAACTGTTTTATTAAAAATGTCTGTCGCGGTTAAGGATATACCATCAATTCAGGCTCAATGTTGCCATTAACGGTAGATGGTCTGAGGCTGCTGGGATCTTGTTAATGACTTCAACGGAAGCAATCTCTATATTCCGGCTGGTGAAAATGTAATCAAGCTGCATAACGGGACGTAACGATGGAAACGTATTGCTAGGCGTTTTTGCCGCCATATAACAATCCTGAACAATTCCCGCTATGGTGCTCCATGCCTTACCTCCCCGTTTCATATTCCAATCCCCCGCAATGACAACAGGTGAACGATCCTCCTTAATTTTGCTTGCAATAAATTCAATTTGTTTATTACGTCTGCGTGGATTCAAACTGAGATGGGTGACATACATTTTGATTGGCTTATCATTTATGAGTACATCAGCTTCCAATAAAGATCGGCCTTCGATCATACCAGATTTCATAGGATGATTTTTCTCCGATACAATGGGATGACGAGACAAAAGGACATTTCCATACTGTCTGATCATGTTACCCTTCTTTTTCTTGATGGTGATCGCTGCCCCAAAAGCTGCATTCATCTTTAATCGTCCAGCTAACCATGATACTTGATCCAAGTAATGGCTTCTTTTGGAAAAATACCTGTCGACTTCATTTAGAGCGATAAGGTCAGGCTCACTTTCTTCTATAGCTTCGGCAATTCTGTTCAGGTTTATTTTTCCATCCGTCCCTTTCCCATGATGAATATTGAAAGTGACAACCTTGATCTGCAATTGAATCCCCTGTCTTTCTGTTTTGAAATGAACGGTTTGAGTATTTTGAACATAGCAATGGCGAGAATCGTAGATGATTCCATTTTATTCTTAATAACATGTTCCGTAAATATCAGGGGAAACGTATCATGAACACCTAAAGCGAAAACAAAAAAAGCCTGCAACCATGCGGACTTTAATAAGAGGCATTGATTGTTTCAATATTCCCCTAACTAAATCATCAGGATCAATGGTAATTTCATTTCGCAGCTGCGTTACTTGAAATTTGCAATATCTGTAAGACTAGGATGCGTAGTATTCAAACGGTTTGGATAATCATTGAGAATGTTCACCGTCACCATGCCGAATAAAAATGAATTCCATTTTCCGCCCCTGACATCAGCCCCCCTATTAGATATTCTATCATTGTATAAACCAATCTTATCCGTTAACATCATTCACCTGATTTTGTAGTAACATTTATGCGCCAACCACGCCATTGATAATCTTTTTAATTTCGGCTAGGCATACGTATTCTTGTCTTTTTCGGCAAACGATATATGCTCTTGTCGTCTTACTATTACCTTAATAATTTCCGATAAAATAACGCAAAACGTCCCGGCACCGAAGCTCCTCCGGTACTGGGACGTCAGTATTAGATCATTGCTTTGCCTGCTACTTGCCCAAATTAGCGCTCCACATTTCAATGAGTGCGTTAACGCTCCGATTGAGCGTTGTTATTGCTTGATCAGAAACGTCTTCCTGCTTCTGCTCTTTATTCAGCTGCTTCAGCAAATTCTCCAGATGCTTGATCCCCTGCTTCCAGTCCGGCTTCTTCTTGCTTACCGCATCGGCGGCATGCTCAAGCTCCTTATCCAGCTGCTTCCGGATCTTCTCGTCTAATTGTCCGGTTGAGCCAAACTCCTCCAGCAGCTTGCCGATGGCAGGAGCGTTAATGGGAGCGGGGAGAACCGTGAAATTGTCATAGCTCGTTTCATTCATGTACGTCCGCATGCCGACCTTGCCGTGTGTAAATGGTCTGCCGCTGCGGTCTGTATAATCGATAACCGGCTTGCTCATATCATCGACAAATACTTGAATGCGGGCACCCTGCGCTACGACTTTTACATGTTTCCATTCGCCTGATTTCACCTCGAGCGGCTCCCCTGTCAAATAGGTCCAGCCGTAATTCAGCTTGCCGAGATGAACGCCCTGTTTGTTCAGGTACGCGACATATCCTTGCACGAAATCCGCGTTGTTCTGGTTCAGCTCCTTGCCGTGAGCCGGGTTGCTCGCCCGGAACAGAATGCCTCCGTCGCCTGTATCGCTAATCAGCTTGATATCAGACTCCACGCTGTAATCCGACCAATTGGCGTCTCCGATCAAGGTTTTCCCGAAGCTGCCGACCGCTGCTTGATATTCACCAGTATGAGCAGCTTTCGGTTCGATCGGATTCTGATGAATTCGTATTCCCTGGAAGTCAAATTCACCTACCACAGTTTCGACCTTCAAGGTATGTGTGCCCGCCGGGAGATAAATGCCTTGCTTCGTTGTTGTCGCCCAGTTCTCCCAGGTGACGGAATTCGGGATATTGACTTCACCGGTCAGATCGGTTGTATCGTCGAGCCACAGCCTGACTTTCGCCCCATCCATCGATGTAGCGGTCACGAAATCGACGTTATACACGCCGGCCTTGGCAACGTCTACGTTGTAGGCCAGCCATTCGCCGGTAGCGTTCCACCCCACATTGTAGCTGCCGCCCGCATTTCGGCGGATGTCGACCGCATCATTCCGGTATTCCGTGCCGATGTTATCGGGAGTCAGATCATGGTAGCCCGTACCTTCGCCGCCTGCCTTATAATCAGCAGCCTGGATAAATCCGGGCAGCACGTGCGGCTTATCGAACTGGGTGAGCGATAGTCTCGTCATGTCAAACTCGCCTTTGACAATTTCGACCTTCAGTTCATGATCACCGGCCGGCAGCTGGATACCGGATTTCGTCACCGACTTCCACTTATTCCAGTCGCCGGAAGCAGGAACGTTCAGTATACCAGTCAAATCGGTCGTGTCATCCAGCCACAGCCGGACTTGTGCATCCTTAAACGTCGTAGCTGCCCACAAGTCGAGATCGTACAATCCCTCTTCCGCGACGCGGATGTTGTACTTCAACCATTCGCCGGTTTGATTCCAGCCTACAATCTGATCGCCGGTTGCAGCGGATCGAATGTCGACGCTATCGCTGCGGTATTTGCCCCCAATGTTCTCAGGCGTCAAGTCATGATAGCCTACGCCTTCACCGCCGGGCTTGTAATGCTCAGCCTCGACGACGCCGGGCACAGGTATCGGCTGATCACTCCTTGTCAACGCTATGCTTGCAAAATCGAATTCTCCGCGGACCGTTTCCGCTTTTAACGTATGCTTGCCTGCCGGCAGAATAACACCGGATTTGCGCACCACATTCCAGATATTCCAGTCACCGGTCTTCGGAATGTCTACGATGCCGGTAAGATCCGTCGTGTCGTCCAGCCAGAGCCGGATCTGACCTCCATCCATCGTAGTAGCCACTTTGAATTCTGCGTTATAGGTTCCGGCTTCCGCTACGTCAATGTTAAACTTCAGCCATTCTCCCGTTTGGTTCCAGCCGACATTGTAACCGCCGCTGGCCGGATTGGAGCGAATGTCGACCGAATCTCCCCGGTACTCGCCGCCGATGTTTTGGAGTGTATTCTCATGATAACCTACACCCTCTCCACCAGAGATATAGTGGACCGTGCCAATCGTACCCGGGATCGGATGATAGGCGTCATAAGCGTGCTCCTCCTCGCCAATGTCGGACTTCACGCTCCAGAAGCCTTCATACCGCTGCCAGCCGTCGTCTTGTCCATCATCGAAGTTATCATAGAGAACCGGAACGTCCACGTGCCGGTGGAACGAAAGCTTGTCCAGCGAGGTCGTGCCCGAGGCGGCAGTGACCTTCAAAATATGCTCACCTGCCGGCAAATCTACCCCATTCAGCTGCGCGGTTTGCCATCCTGCATCAGCAGCGTTAGGGTCACCTGTCAACTCAAACTCACCCAGCGGCTGTCCACCATCCAAAGTGAGCTGTACTTTGCTTCCCAGAGCTGCATCTGCATAAGAGAGATCTATATCGTATTTGCCTGTCTCCGCGATGTTCAACCGGTATTTCAGCCATTCGCCTTTCTCGAAAGCGGTGACATGTGAGGTGCTGTCATCTGCTGTGGCCGTATCCACGCCATCTCCACGGTATTTGCCGATGGTACCCGGCGTCTCGTCGTGATATCCGACTCCTTCGCCGCCTGGCAGGTAATGAACGGCTTCAACTTGACCCGGAACCGGTTTCTCGGCATCAAAATCGCTGCTTCCGTTCACGTCGCTGCTGAAAGCAACATAACCGAAATTAGCCTTCGCGTTCTCCGTGACGTAACCGATACTGCCGCCGCCAAGCTTGGCGCTGCGCGTCTGCTTCAGCATGCCGTCGACGTAGATCTTGAACGCGTCCCCTGCTTTCTCAACCCGGATATTATGCAGTTTTGTATAATCATATCCTTCCGGAAGCGCGCTCTCCTCCCATCCCAGATCGGCGCCGTTCACCCGGAACTGCGTCTTCAGCGAATTGCTCGCCGGATCTAACAGCGCTGTACCGAAATTGTTATCCCCCTTGTAGGAGAAAACGGCCCCGAGCCGCTGGCCTTCGGCTTTACTTGACTCAGCCAGCTGCAGGTTAAATTCTGCCGTAAAGCTGCTTCCGGCCTCAGCAGTGGTCAACAGCCTGCTTGTACCGGCAGCTTGCTGATGCAGAAGTCCCGAATCCATGCTCCAGTTAACACCGTCTGCATTCGTCCAAGCCGTGCTGAGTTCCGTACCTTTGAACCGGTCCTCGAAATCCGGCATCTCCGGATCCGGCTGTTCGGTTGCCGTCGGTCCGAGCACGGACATTTTGTCACCGTTGAACACGATCCGGTCCATCCCCATATGGCGAAGAGGTCCGACAATGCCTTTTCCTTCGAGATTGTGGTAAATAATATAGCGGGCATCCAGGTTCGGGCCAACGACGACCGTATTATGGCCGAGACCGACGGTCGGACCTTCCGTGCTGATCAGAAGCGGGTTGTCCGTATCACGCACGAATCCCTTGAGCGGGTTTGTGCTGACCGCGTAGTCGACTCGATAGCCTTTGCTGAATACATGGTTGCCGGTGTACGTCATATAGTATTTGCCGTTGCGTTTGAACAGCGTAGAACCTTCCGTCCAACCGTTCATGCTTGCACCCGTATTGACGCTGTTACCGATCGTCATCGGCGTAGGCATCTCAGCTGCGAGAATTCCTTCTCCGTTCGCATGATAGAAATACCACTTGCCATCATCGTCAATGAAGACGTTGCCATCAATCGAATGTCCCAAATTGCCCGTTTGAACCGTGAACGGACCCGTCGGGCTTTCACTGCGCAGCACATAATGACCATTGCCGGCAGGAGAGGTATACATGTAAAAATATCCGTTCCAATAAACGACTTCAGGAGCGTAGGCTCCCTTCGTAACCGGATCGGTTGCGGCTAATCCTCCATAGCTCCAGTTGACAAGGTCAGGAGAGCTCCACACTTTGACCCCGACATCGGTATCTCTTGTGCTCACATACAAATAATATGTACCGTTAAACTTCAGCACGTAAGGGTCGCCAAGTCCATATTGCCCCCATTCGTCCGGCAGCGATGCCGGGTTCTTATAGGCGAATGCCGCCTGAGGGGCAAACAAGAGCAGCACACACATCACGACCGCAATACTCCGTTTTAATATCAAACTTATCACCTCACTGATTTTATTAAAACGCTTTCATAGTAAAATGATCGTATCGATCTTCACCTGCCCCCGATATTCCATCACCTCCATTCATCCAATATATTTGTAATACATCGTGAGTATATCGGCATTATCCAGGCCAAGTCAACGATTTATTTCAATTATCTTGTAATATTCAAAGAAATATCTGTTTTTTTAGCTTATCATACAATATTAATGTAATAAACGAGATCACTATAGGCAGTTAAACGGTAGGTGATTACACCCATGCAAATATCAAAAGGAGCTGTCCACGACAGCTCCTTCAAGATCGTTAGTCAATCAACCCAACCTCATCAACAAGATTCCTGTACGGCAGACATTCATGACTCATTGCCGCTGTCATCGTAAGCACGCCACCTTAACTATATCTACAGGGTTGGAACAGAGAGACTTGCGCCGACCTTTTCTTCCCTGCGCTTCACCGTAAATCTATTTAATAGAGTATAGGGTTGTATCGACCCATGTAATCTATCCATACCCCCATATTTATTGCTGTGGCCTTTCTCTATAATCCAATTTATAGCAAAAGAATACTTTCCTGGGAGAGGTTATGTATTGATAAAATCCGTAGTGTCCTCTTCATTGTTGGTCATTCGACAAACATTCTAAGTTTTACCCAAAATGATAACGCTTACTTTTTAAGCGGGAAAGGGGGTGATAAAAATGGTAAATGTAACTGAATTGTTAAAAAAAATCCGTCGTTTTGAAAAAACCTGTGGTCATTGAAAGGGTAATTTTGAGGCTTATTCACAGACTGTATGCAGCTCCGGCGTATGCGGATTTTATTGCAAAAGCGGAGGTGAAGATTTAGAAGTAAAAACAATAGTATCTATGTTCTAAGGAGGATTGAGATGTTCAAATTCAAAAAAGCCTTATGTCTAATGCTGACGTTCTCTTTGGTTGCACCCCTCAGCGCAATGGCCGCGGACGGGACAGGCAGTGTAAACATACCTAACCGGTACAATACACCCTACTCTGTCGATGATGATGAGATCTTTATCTTCGCAGCCAATTACAAACCGTTCGAATATGGCGCAGACGAGAGCAACCATACCGGCGGCGATATCGTATTCAACGAAATCATCGGCGACAAGCTTCGGGAAGCCTTCCCGGGACTTAAGATCAAGTACGGCACTTGGGACTATCCGGTCCGCTACGAGGATCTGAATGCGGCCGGAGTCGTCCCCGACATCATCATCGAGAACCCGTACAACCGGATCGATCGTGACCTCGAACCACTTGGCTGGGTTCAGGACATGACTCCTATGATCAAGGAGAGCGGGATCGACCTAGACTCGATCAACCAGGCCGCTGTGGAGATGGTAAAGTCACGGTCCGATGGCGGGATCTATGGAGTTCCGCTCTTTATCGACGACTATATGCTCTACTACAACAAGAAGATCTTCGAGAAGTTCGGCGAGAAGTATCCGACGCCGGGAATGACGTACGATGAGATCTTCAAACTGGCCAAGAAGCTGACCAGGCAGGACGGGCTCGACGCCTACAAGGGGTTTATGCAGCATCCAGATAACTACATGCAGTATAACCAGCTCGGGCTGTATCCGTTCCAGCCGACTGAAAGCGAGGAGCCCACACCTGAGGACGTGAAGGTGGACATTACGTCACCGGGGTGGAACCAGTTGGGAGAGAACATCGATCGCTTTCTCTGGCTTCCTCGTAACGGGTTCACCACGGTCACCGACTTCCTCAAGGGTGACATGAGCCGTCCCGGGCATGTCGCGATGGTGGTGGATTCGTTGCAGAAGCTGCCGGCATACGTTGGCGACGACCTCTTCATCAAGGATGGAGATGAAGCGAAATACCATGAGTGGTTGAAGAGTGTCGATGTTGGCGTCACGTCGGTGCCAGTACTCAAGAAAAATTCAGAGACGACGTACCAGCCCAACACGATGGCGGCGTTCATTCCACCGCAGGCGCGCCATAAGGAGGAGGCCCTCCAGATCGTGAAATGGCTGGTTTCTGAGGAGGGACAGGTAGAGCTGTCTCGCCATGCCATTAAGGGGGTCCTGGAAACGCCAGCAGTTGTGGACAGTTTTGGTAAAGACGTGCCAGAATTGGCGAACGTCGATACATCGGGTGTTTATTGGGGATCCAATGCTGTCGTACAGAACTACCAGAACACCGAGTACTGGGATATTCCGCTGTATTCTGTGTTCCGGCAGCATGTTTTGAAAGACGCAATGACGGTTAAGGCGGCGTTGACCGTCACCGAAACCGAGGATATTCCCGCCTATATCAAATCTCAGGTGAGCGCAGGTAAAGATTGGTAACTCTACCACAAACGCCTCCGCTTTTTCTCATAATAAACCGGCAGTTGGGATCCTTACTCCCGTCTGCCGGTTTTTTTATAGATTCCGGCTGTTATTCAGCCATTAAATGCTGCAGCTTTGACGCAGCTTTGCGGTCTCTTCCCTCGTCGCTGGATGCGGTGGAGGCCGCCTCGAGAAGGCCATGCTCTTCATATCCCCATTACCCAAGTGGCTTAATAACAATCCTGTCTTGTTAGCTTAACCTCAGATACATTTGGTGTAGGAAACCAGATCCAGCATTGAAGCATCCATTCGTTGCTGGATTTCGTCAGCCAATTGGAAACGGGTGTTTTGTTCGCTATCCTCAATCCGTTCGATTTGACTGTCGATCGCAAATACATTTTCCGCAAAAGACTTCGTTCCCATTGAAGCTAAAAGAGGTTTTAACGCATAGTCGATTGAAAGTAAGTTCGAAATGGTGCCTCCTACGAAAAAAGCAGCTACGATTTTATCTTTAAAGCCGTTTTGCGGTAATAAATCAACGTAAGCTTTTAGGACGCCTGTATAAGTCGTTTTATAAACCGGACTTGCAATAATGATGCCGGACGCTTCTTCCACTTTAGCGTGTGCACTTAATATCAGTCTGCTATTGAAATTGGCGCGCATCAAATCAGCGGGAGGCAAGGAAGAAACATCAATGATCGCCACTTCGCAGCCTTGTTGCTCCAATTTCAGCTTGGCATAGTTGATCATGCCGTTTACTCGGGATTTATGGTTGAGACTTCCGGAAATGATCGCTATTTTACTCATGAGTTTGCTTCAGCTCCAGTAGTTGTCCTTAGAGAAGATACGTAAGCTAATGTCATACCATGCTGTGGTGGTAAGCCCAACAGTACTCTTCCGTATAACTCAAGTCCCGTGGATGCAGTAGTCAGCGCATGATTGGAGCCGCCTCTAATGTCGCGGAAGATTTGGGACAAGCGATTGGAATCGGTAATAACACTCCCTCCGCTCTCAGCCATTAGCATGTCTACAGCTTCCCAGCATAACATCGCTGCATAGGTCATATCCGTTTGAAGCTGAGCAAGCTCCTTTAGACTGAATATTTCCGCATTTTGTACATGTTGCTCCATATGATCAATCGCCCGGCTAATATGAAGATGCGCGGATTCAACCTTCATGGCCGCGAGCCCTACTTTATACTGAATATGGCCTACTGCCGCTTGAGAGGTATGGACGGTCATCGTAATACCTTTATGAGGCGCTTTTTCAACAAAATATTCGACGGCACCCCTCGCAAGTCCAAGGATCGCGCTGATCCCTGTTGTAATGCTTGTTATGAGCTGAACATAAGGTCTATATCTGTCACGCCTTTTTAATTCGGCAGATAAAGAACTTATCTGTTCTGTGTCCTGGGTGACGACATATTGATCTGGAATAAAGACATTTTTTAATTCCAAACTGTTACTTGCAGATCCTTTTAAACTCATCGTATACCAATCATCTACAATGGTAACTTCACTCATTGGTACTACGGCCAACGTCATCCCCAAATTTCTGCTTTCCTGCATGGACTTCGCGTCATTCAAATTTAACAAAGCATGGGTTGCATGCTTAGAACCTGAACCGAATCCCCAAAAGCCCTCCTCTACCCAATAACCGCCGTCTACTTTTTTTACAACAGCTTTGCGTGCTGCTAAGACAGAACAAAAACGCACCTCTTCTTCCTGGCTGAAGAGCGAGTCTAATACTTGGGAAGGGAAAGATAATGAAGCGGTATAATTGTTCCCGTTGATGATTTGAACGACCCAGCCAACAGAACCGTTCCCCTTGGCTACCTCGGAAATAATTTCAACCATGGCACGAATACTAACTTCATGACCTCCGTACTCTTTGGGTGTGCCAAGTTTAAACAAACCTGCATCCGAAACTTTTTGAATCACCTCTTCGGGAATATGTCTTTCCTCATCTATAAGCCTTCCGAATTTTTTAAGATAGGGAACTAATTCTGTTGCGTTGTTTAGTAATTGCTGTTCAAGTGCAGTGAGTTGATGATCTGTGCTTAAGTTGGCCATATTTATCACTCCTACAAAATTAAATTAGACAGATGTATATTTAAACTTCTTTTGTAGATTAAATGATATGATGTATAATGTACCTCATCAACCGATAAAATCGCGAATATGTCGAAAAACGATACACGGAAAGGAATCTGTCATGGTTAATAAAACAACGGAGGACCTCAGAGTCCGAAGAACCCATAAACTTCTGTACAATGCTCTGTTTGACCTAATGGAAAAACACTCCTTCGAACAAATAACAGTGAAGCAAATTTGTGATTTAGCGATGGTGCACCGAACCACGTTCTATACGCATTTTCAGGATAAATTTGATTTACTTTCACATGCCGTGATGCAAATTGCTGAGGAGGAATTTCGGAACTTTGCCGAAGTATCCCTTTCTCCATCGGATAATTTCCGGGAATTGTTTTCTATAGCAGCGAAACATAAAACATTATTTTCACAGCTTCTATTTGAAGAAAGGGATTCCCTAAGGAATTTGTTGCGGAGGGATATGGGGAAAGGCATGAAGAAATACTTGGCCGAGCAGCACGCCATTGAAGTAAATTCCATCGAAATACAAATTAAAATAGAGGCCTATATCGGAGCCGTTTTAGGTGTCCTAAATTGGTGGATTGAGAACAACATGTCTATTGATGAAGAAGAAATATATACCAAAATGAATATCTTTTCAGGATGTAATTTCGCCGAATAATCTCGAATGGTTCAATTTTCGTTCGGTCAATCTGACTAAAAAAAAAAGGACCCATCCACATTGGATCGGTCCCTACTTCATTCCTTTTACGGCTTGGCATTTTCGTTAAGGATGTATTTATTTATCGGAAGCTTTTGAATTATATCGGAATAAACGTTGCATTCAATCAACATGAAACACACCAATTACGGATTCACCATCAACGTCATACAGCGGAATATCACGACCATCTGGTGATCTACTGTTCTGTATCGCAATGGCTTCCTCGGGTGATTGAGGTAGCTCACCGTCTAAGTCTTTCTTCAGCACATATCCTGCAGTGCCATCCACACCAATAGCCCTGATTAATTCAGGTTCCATACCAGGAGAAGCAGCATCTGCGCTAGAACCGTACGTCTGTCCGTGTTTATTTTTAGGAAAGTTCATATTCTTGGCGCCAACATGAAAAGTACCAATTACCGTTTTCCCATCAACATCATACAATGGAACATCGCCAGGTTCACCGAGGTAATCCTTTTTCAGCAAATACCCTTGAATACCATTCACACTTCCTGCATGAATTAAATCGGGGAGCATATCAGCGGAGTTGTCCTCTTGAGCAGAACCGTATGTTTGCCCACGTTCATTTTCAGAATAGTTCAGAGAATTTGTGTGGCTTTGATTTATTGTACTTCTAGCATCCGTGCGTTGGAATACCATGACACCACCCACTACAAAAACGATAAAACCAACAACAATCAATATTCTAATGCTTGTAAAATACATTCTCACATTTGTTCACTCCTAAACATTTCCTCGTTCTTCACTTTATAGCAGTTATATTTATTAAACGCATCCAAATAATAGAAGGTTACACTTATCTACCTTTTAGCTTATTGATCAAATTGATTCTTTCGTAACTTACAAACTCAAAAACCTCCACCCCTTATTGCAACAGGTGGAGGTCAATCACATTTTCTAGAATGGTCATTAATACTTTACATTAATTCATAATGTAATGATCCAGGAACGAATTTCGAAACTTCCCGGTTGGATCGTATCGAAGCAGCAACTGACGGAAATCCGCTAACCGCTCATACCGGGCTTGTAATCTTTCCGGCTCCATCGTAAACAACTTCGCCCAATGGGGGCGTACTCCAAATGGTTCCAGTTCATGTTCGATAAGAGGAAGTAACTCGCACACCCGCTCCCATTCCGGCTTCCATGTAAAATGCAAACCAACGCTGTCTTGATGGTAGCATGGGCTCATCCAGAATGTGTCCGAAGCAATTGTTCGTATCTCGGAAATGAAGAGCAGAGGCGCAATTCGATCACCCAATTTGCCTAGCGCATGTATCGCTTCAAGTGCATGCCGCCTTGGAATGAAATATTCACTTTGCAGTTCGTTGCCCGCGCTGGGGGTAAAATCCATGCGGAAATGAGGCAACCGTTCGTACCATGGTCCCGGAGCGCCTAACTGCTCGCTACAGTTTACGACAGATTGACCAGAAACCATATGCCGTTTGTCCGGAGCGGGTAAAGCCCCGAAGAAATGGGATGGCACCTCATCCTCCCCGTTTGCTCCCAGCTTTCGTTTTACCCACACTTGATTGAATATAGGCTCTGCCCAATTCGTAAACAAGCTGACACTGTAAGCGGCAGATAAAATATCTTCGATGTCACTATCCAGTGCAGAAAAAGGAAGACGTTCATATACGGTCTGACTTACTTGAAACGAAGGTACTAAGTCCAGTGTAAGCTTAGTGACGACTCCCAGTCCGCCAAGCCCGACGACCGCCCCATCAAACTCGGGATCAACCCCTCGCGTAAGCACCGTAACTTCTCCATCCGATTTCATTAGCTCAATAGCACGGACAGAAGACGCCAGGCATGCATTATGGATGCCCGAGCCGTGGGTAGCTGTCGCTACGGCGCCAGCCACGCTAATGTGCGGAAGCGACGCTAAATTGTGCAACGCGCAGCCATGATCATTTAAATAGCGGCAAAGATCACCATACCGAATGCCACCCTCGACAGTTACGATGTTCTGTTCACGGTCGAGATCGATGACCCGATCCATCTTTCGAAGCGAGAGATGGCTGCCACCGGTATCGGCAATCCCGTTAAAAGAGTGCCGCGACCCAAGCACGCGTATGCTTCTGCGGTTAACTACCAGATCCTTAACCTCTTCCAGATTTTTAGGCTCAAGCAGCTCCAATGAGCTGTAGCGATAGTTCCCGGCCCAGTTCAACTGATCTCCCATACGACTCTCCTATTTAAAATGCAAATTTTTGTCTGAATCAACTTGATTATTGAGGTATTCGGCATAGCGATCCACAATCCTGCCCAGTGGCTTAATTAACCTTAAAATGTAGTAGTCATGTTTAAGCTCGAACCATGTACTTGTTCTATCGCGTTATTATACGATAGGCAATTCCAGCGTCCTGCTTCTTGGTTTGAATCCTTTGGCATCATAAAATCCGATCGCATCTTCATTGAATTCCGCTACATGCAATTCGATACTGCTAAATTGCTGCGATTTTGCGAGCTCTTTAATATAGTCGATAAATTTACTTCCGATATTCTTCCCTCGGTATTCTTCTGACACACAGATATGGTCTAATTCGATATATCTTCGTTCTACATAAGCAGCCCTCTTCGGTGCATCCATGAAAAGTAATATGGTGTAGGCGATTATTCGGTCACCGTCTTCCCCGATGAAGACCTTTACGTTGTCGTCGTTCAACATTGAAATATAATAATCGTAATCGAGCGGTTTATCGCAAGGTCTGTAGATGTCCGGCCGGTTTTTTGCATGGATGCTGTATAATTGACCAACGAGCTCGTTGATCGCATCAAAGTCCTCCGGTTTCGCCTCTCTTATTTTCCACTGCATATCTAGTTCCTCCCTTACACGGCGCAGATATTTCTTATTACCCTGGGTTGACGAGTATATTGCAGATATAATGCAGATTAGCGGCCAAGTTACATTTTTGTCTGGATGGCATGCATGTGTCCTAATAGGTGTCGTCACCACATGCTGTGGTAAGGTATTTACAAAAATTAAGGCCAACTCGTTAACCGAGTTGGCCTTTTCATTTACTAACTGCATTCTGTATTGCTACGGAACTTCATTTACTTACCATTGGAAGCGCGTTATTTCATTAATGCCTGGGGTCCAACATCAATGGTCGTGAGCGGCCGATTGGTTATGGATTTGCCGGTGCTATATTCATCTGCGCCCACATCCGGCGCGTATCTCATCTGACCGTCCATGTCGTCCAGAGCCAGCAGCGGGCTGATGGCCGCATCGATGGCCGGACTGTATACCGACAACCGGATTAACCCGTCATTACCGCGAACCAGCCTCAGATCCTCTTTGCGGATTGCCCCGCCAACAACGGGATTGTTCGAAATAGGCGCAATGCCTTCTACCTTGTTCCCTTTGTATTCGGGTCGTTCCTGAGCCGGTGCTTTCATCATAGCTTCCGTCTCAGTAAACATGGTGCCCGCATGGCTGAAGATCAGATTGTTATAGATCTTCGTCCCAACCGGCTGATACGTTCTTCCACCGAGGGTAAACACAGGCGTGTTGTTGCCGACATTCACAATCGTATTATGGTAGATTTGGACGTTATACTGCCGCCAGTGTCCACGCAGCAGCTCTGTTCTTTCCTCTTCCGGAAGGCTGTTTAACACAGCGGTTTGTTCATTCTCTCCGCCCCAGCGGACGGTCGGGTTCGTTCCGCCTTCCGGTCCCCCGTCATGCGTGCCGCCGTCAAGGCGGATAATTTTATCCGTTAGCCCCTCCATGTAATTGTTGAAGATTTGATGGTCGTTGCCATAGATCCGGAAGCCGCTGAGCCCAGCCGTTTTTCCATCGCCGAGAATAAAATTGCCATAGAAGCGGTTGCGGTTCCCATGACGGGATACGATCCCGCCATACGAATTGCGCACCGTATTGTAACGGATGATGTTATCGCTGCTTTTTACCGAAATAATTTCGTCTTCGCCGTTTAACCCGTCAAATAGATTATGCTGGATTGTCACATAGCCTGAGGATAATGACAAGCTGGATAACCCGAGGCGAATCGCTTCCAGGCCGTTGCTGACCCGGGGGCCGATATCATGAAAATGATTGTATTCAATCACATCGTATTGCGAAATGCTCTGCCCGCTGTGGCCCTCGCCGTCATAGATCACCACAGCGCCAAATCCCTTCTTGGGACCGATGTCGTTATAAGCGATCCGGTTATGGCTGCTCGTACCTTCGACCCGGATATAATGTCGGTTGGTTCCATTGTCGGTTAGCAGCTTATCATCTTCATACGGTGTCGACCCGCTATAAACTTCACCGCCCGGATCATAGCTGTTTTCTCCATAGCGGCAGCTCCCCTTGATGTTGACCAGGCACCACACGGAACGCTTATCTGCCTTGAACCGGTACGGCTGACCGGTCTCATCGAGCGCGAAGGTGTTCCCCACAATGGAGATATGGCTGGAGCTCTGCAGCTGCACGCCAGGATGGACACCCGCCAAGGAGCGGTTTTCTAATCCGCGTTCGACCAGGGTTTGATCTCCCGTCTCATCTCCGATGCCATTCCGGAATTGGAGTCCCGTTACCTCAATGTAGCTGGAATTCTCAATGTGCATGTAGCTGTTCCCTGTAATCACCGCTTTGCCGGATTTCGCTGCCGTTACCCGGATCGGATACGCTGCGGTACCATGCTTTTCTTTAATGACGAACGGGCCATTTTGTTCATAGCTGCCATGCTGAAGCTCAATCCATGTTCCGCTGACGGCTTCATCAAGGGCCGACTGCAGCTCCTTGGCCGTCCGGACCTTAATATGATTGAATTCAGGAGGTTTGACCTCCCCTTCCTTAACACTTCCCGCGTCAGATGGAGGAGGGGCCGGTTCCCCTGTCTCTGGCGGGTTTCCTGCATACAGCTCCACTTCCATAATGCTGTTCCAATTTCCCGAGCTTCCGCTGGCATTGTTTCCATATCCCGTAAGACGGAGGTATCTCGCCTTCACCGGCTGATCAAACACATAGGTCTGCAGGATGCTCTCCTCCGGCTGGAGCTGACGGCTGGACTGCCTGCCAAGAACGACGGTTCCCGTCTCGAAATCAGGCGTATCCGATGCAGTGATTTCAAAGCTGGAAAGCCGTTCCCGTGCGTTTAAAAAAGCGATGTTCGCATAAGTTACCTTTTGCGGCTGCCCCAGGTCAAACTGAAGCCATTCCCCTTGCCCGGATGCAGACCAGCGGCTTTGCTGGCTGTCTGCGTCTTCTCCCCAGATCCCATCCACCACCTTTTCAGGTACATAATTCGTATTCGGCTGGTATGAGCTGGCTGTCACACCGCTTACTGCTAGTTTCATATGGCTGCCTCCCGTTTCATTCGCTGCTCCATTCACCTGTGAAGGTTGTAACGTTAATGACCCTAATAACAACGTCAGTAAAAGTCCTATCCCTACTCTGCCCGTAAGCCTCTGCCTGATCGTTTTTTTCAGTAACGTACTCAACACGCTCCACCTCTTTCTTTAATTAACGGTGTAAAGCACTAAAACACACGGTGAGACCAGCCCCGTAATTTCGCGAGCGCCTCCACATAATAATAATCCCCGTAGATCAAGGATACATTGACATTGACGCCTTCCGGCTTATGCCCTGTCGCGCTATGCAGAATCCCTTCGTGCTCATCGTCGCCGAAAGTAGAATAGCGTTCAGATAAAGAAGCGATAATACGCGTGGCTGCATGATGATACACAGCTCCCACTTCGGGAGATGTTAATTCCGCAAGCTCCAACAGACCTGAAGCGGCAATGGCCGCAGCAGAGGTATCCCGAGGCTCGGTCTCCTGGTTCGGAACACGGAAATCCCAAGGCGGAACCATATCCTCCGGCAATGAAGCGATAAAGTGGTGTGCCACCCGCTGCGATGCCTGCAGATATTCGTGTTCCCTCGTGTACCGGTATAGGTTTGCCATGCCGTATAATGCCCAAGCATTCCCTCTGGACCAGCAGGAATCTGGAGCATAGCCCTGCCCGCCTTTATATTCCAGCAGCTCGCCGCTCGCGGGATCAAACACGGCCACATGGCAGGTAGAACCGTCTGGCCGGACCATATACCGTAAAGCCATGTCGGCATGCGCTTTGGCTATATGGCAGAATCTCGGATCCCCGCTCTCGTCTGCCGCCCACAACAGAATGGACAAATTCATGAGACAATCGATGATTGCCCATCCAGGGAGATCGCGGTTCCAAGCCCGCAGGTACTGGCCAGCCAGGTTGAACCGGCCTGCCAGAAAGTTGGCAGCTGCCAAACCCCTCCTTCTGCCATCGGCGTCGCCGGTTAGCTTATATTTCAGAATCGAGGTCGGCAAATATTGAAATCCGACATCATGATGAAAACGGTTCTCCTCCAGCGTCAGCCGCTCCATTCGGATGTCCCAGTCCCAAGCTGCATCTAGGTACCTTTGATCTCCTGTCATATCGTAATAAATCCACAGCATTCCCGGCCAAAACCCCGATATCCAGTTATCCAATGTCAACCCGTCGTATTCTCCGGATTTTGCCGCATGCGGCGCAAGCAGAGGTTCCTTATGCATCAAACGTTCCACTTTTTGCTGAGCCTGTCTCCACCATGTCTCCAAATGCTTGTCATTTACGCTTCCGAGCATATTCATCGTAAACCTCCCTTGGCTACTCAACTTTTTTATCCCTTAATCGCCCCAATCAAGGCCCCTTTGACAAAATACTTCTGCAGAAATGGATAGACCAGCAGAATCGGAACGGTGGCCACGATAATCGTCGCGTGCTTGAGCGTTTCACCGATAATGGCAACCTCTCCACCGCTGGCTCCGGTGGCCATGGAGCTGGCATCATTAAGCAGCAGCAGCTCGCGGAGTACCAACTGAAGCGGGTATAGGGATCGGTCCTGCAGATAGATCATTGCGTTAAACCATGAATTCCAGTGGCTGACCCCATAGTAAAGCAGCATCACGGCCATCACCGGCATACAGAGCGGGATCATGATCCGGAAGAGAATGACGAACTCATTCGCCCCATCGATCTTTGCCGATTCCTCCAGGCTGTCAGGCACAGCCTCGAACGCCGTCCTCATAATAATCAGATTAAAGGCCGAAATCGCCTGGGGGATCATCAGAGACCACAGCGAGTTCGTCAGGCCAAGCCCTTTCACCGTGAAATATAGCGGAATCAGGCCTCCATTAAAAAACATCGTAAATACGATAAACAGCATGAGCTGCTTACGATAACGTAGTCCCTTGCGCGATAACGCATACGCCCCAAAGGCTGTTAAGATGATATTGAGGACAAGTCCGCCGGCAAGAATAATGAAGGTATTGACGTAGCCCTTAACAATCATTGGGTTTTCAAACACCAGCTCGTAAGCATGGAAACTTAATTTTAACGGTCTCCATAATATCCCGGAATGCTGCATGTACAGCGTCGGATCGCTTAGAGAAGCGAATAAAACATAGACCAGAGGGTAAACCGTACAGATGGTGATAACCGTTAATAAGGTATAGTTAAAGGCATCGAATGCTCTCTCACCTAGGGATGGTCGGCCGATTCTTCGTTTCATGAGCAAGTTCCTCCTACCATAAGCCCGTATTGTTCATCTTCCGGCTCAACCAGTTGGAGCAGATGACCAGCATAAAGTTGATGGCCGAATTGAACAGTCCTACGGCCGAACTGAAGCTGTAATCGAACTCCTGCAGTCCTACACGATACACATAAGAACTAATCACATCCGCGGTTTCATAGGTGGACGGATTGTATAGGAGAATGATCTTCTCCCCTCCCACATTCATGACTCTTCCCATTTCCAGAATGAACAGGATGATGATGGTGGGCATAATTCCCGGCAATGTCACATGGAGCATTTGCTTCCAGCGGCTTGCGCCGTCCATTTTTGCCGCTTCATACTGCTCCTGGTCGATACCGGCTAACGCCGCCAAATAGATAATGGTCCCCCATCCGATATTTTGCCAAATTCCTGATGAGACAAAGATCGTACGGAAATATTGGGATTCAAGCAGTAAAGAAACCCGCTCCCAGCCCAACAACGCCAGCAGGTCGTTAATAATCCCATCACTCATCGTAAATTCTTTGATCATGCCGCAAACGACAACAAGCGATATAAAATGCGGCATATAGGTAAAGGTCTGGACGGTCCGTTTAAATACCGTCTTTCTCACTTCATTCAGCAGAAGGGCGAGAATCAGGGGAGCGGGAAATCCAAATAGCAGCTCATAGAAGCTGATCAATAACGTATTTTTAATGACACGCCAGAAATAAATGCCTTCAAAAAAGGACTTGAAGTGTTCCCAGCCTACCCATGGACTTCCCATGATTCCTAATCGCGGGGAAAAATCTTTGAAAGCTATCAGGGCGCCGTACATCGGATAATAGTGAAAAATAGTGAAATAGAGCAGCACCGGTGTCAGCATGATATAGAGCCAAGGATTTCTTCGGATATCCTTCAGAATTCCCCAGCGGATCAGGCTCCTGCTTCCGGAAGTGGTCAATAGAGCCGCATGCTGCTCTTGAGGCGGATGTTTCGCCATGCCGTTGTCACTCCTCATGATCAATCTAAAGCCCAGAAGAATCGGGCGGTTATCGCCCTCCTCCAGGCTGATCAACACTTACCGCTCGTTATACCGATCCAGCGCATTCTGATAGATTTCGACCGCCCGATCAATCCCGAGCTTCTTAATCTGTGTGACGTAAGCATCATAATTCTCCATCGGTTCCTTCCCAACGATGAACTTCACGAACATCTCTTCCTTATAGTTGCCTACGTCCGTCAAGATTTTGCCGAGCTCCTTGCTCTCCTCGTCCGTTGGGGTGAGGAAAGCGGGCAGTGTGTGCTTTTCCGCGTCTGTTTGAGACCATATTTTAACGGCCTCATCCTGCTCAGGGAACGTACTCCAATTGCGGCGCTCATCCGCTTCATATGGACCATTCGGTTTGGAGTATTGGGATACCATTTGCTGCAGGCTGTATTTCTCGTTATTTTTGATCAAATCGGTATACACTGGAGTTCCGTTGTCCATCGAATAGCTCTCGCCTTCAATGCCGAAATTGAACAGCATGGCACCTTCATCGCTGTATGCATAGTCCAGCCACCTTGCGACCAATTCCGGATTTTTGGCGGCGGTGGTAATCGCTTTGCTTGGACCGGGGTTGTATTTGAAATCACGCTGACCCGTAAACGGAACCTCACCTTTCTGAATCGTTGGATAAGGGGCACCCACCAATTTAAACTTCGGGTCCTGTTTCTTCATAGCATCCATCCACTTTCCAAGGCCGCCGCTCAGCAGCGATACCGTTGCTCCGGTCTGGCCGGTCAAAATCTTGTTATCCAGAGCTTTGCCGTCCGTAAGTGCAAAATCCTTATCGAACAAGCCTTCGGCAAACCATTTGCGGAACAACGCCAGAAAATCCTTGTACTGTGGATCTACCGGACCATACTTCACCTTGCCCTCGTCATCAATATAAAAAGAGTTGGACGTATGATAGGCACCGATAAAAGCATCCCGGATTTCAAAATTTCCTCCCGTGTACGTGACGCTAAGCGGAGCTTTCGCCCCTTTCTGATCTTTGAAAGCTTTTAACGTGGTTTCCCATTCCGCAATCGTGGTAGGTACAGGCAAATTCAAGTCGTCGAGCCAGTCTTTTCGAATGATCGGTCCCCGGAATACCAGCCCGGACGGATTACGGATCATCGGAAATACGTAATATTTGCCGCTGTCCGTTTTCACCATCTTGTCGAGTTCCTTGTCTGCTTCCAGCTTTTTCTTGAGGTTTGGCGCATACTTGTCAATGAGATCATTGAGTTCCAGAATGACCCCATCTTTGATCGCCTTCTCCGGTCCCCCCGGATAGGAGCCTGCACTTCGCCCGGTCCAGTCATATTCGACCGTATCCGGCAGCTCATCAGAAGCGATCATCAGATTAAATTGTTCCTTCGTCTGCTGATCATTCGGATGGACATACTTCACGTTCACTCCTGTTTTCTCCGCAAGCGCCTTTCCAAACGGTGTTTCGGCTAGATTGGAATAGAAGGTGACGGCATTATTGTTCAAAGCTTCCCATGATGTGAACCCATCGCTCGTCTTCAGCGGATAGGTCGAAACGATATCTGAGGATGCGCCCGCTTGATCTTTCGGTTCACCTTCCTCATTGCTTCCTGTTGAGCATCCCGCCAAGATCAAACTCATGAGCAGGACAGAAGAGACACCCGCTTTAAAACGCCTTATTAAGATTTTGCCTATCCGCAAACGTCGATCCATTGCCATTCCCCCGATTCAGGATAGTATGATGAATACCCTTTCAAAACAAAGTATCCGAAGCCATTGTTCAACAAATCCGCGAAAGTGAACATAGACAAAACATAAAATGATAGGCAATTCTTTAAAAAACCGTGATCTTGTCTGTCCTCTGCGTCATTGCGCCGCCTTTTGGAATGCTCCGGGAGTCATGCCTTCAAACTTTTTAAAGGTTCGTACAAACGTGCTGACATCCGCATAACCGACACGGCCAGCGACTTCATTGACAGTCAGCTTGTTATGCTTCAGGAGGTTTTTGGCTTCGGCCAGACGCGAACGGTTAATCGTGTCCAGCAGCGCTTCTCCCGTATGATCTTTATAAAGACGCGAGATATAGGACGGTGTCATCCGGAATACATCTCCGATCATGGAAATATTCAAATTCGGATCGTGCAGATGGTTCTCTATGTAGCGCTGTACATCTTCAATTAAATAGCGGTGGTGATCCCGCTTCTCGGCTTGAATCCAGCTGCAGACCTGACTCAGCTTATCCTTCAATTGTTCCTTCATTTGCGGAACATGCTCACATGAAAGGAGCGGTTCTACATCCAAGAGATGCGCCTCCAGTGATCGTTTGCCGGTAACGCTGACTTCATCAACCGTATTAAGCATCGTACTGGCCATGTTATACATTAAGCACTTGGCAAGTGGAACGGATACCGGGTGTCCCGTGAAGTTTTTCTGGAAAATATCTTCGATCAGCGCCTCAGCCTTCGCGTAATTTCCGCTCTTCACTACATAGATGAGCTGCTGTTCGACGCTGAGTGGGAAATAATAATGATGCGGCGGCGCCTGATTCAATTGCGTATCCCGATACCGGATGAACTGTCCGCTTCCAAGTACAATCCGATACTCCAGGGCATCCAGTGCCTCATGATAGGACTGTGCGATCCCATAGATGTCTGAATAGACCTCTCCAACCGCGATCGTCAGCTCAACCTGCATCTGTTCCTGCATAAATTCACGAACCTGAGCGGATATGCGATGCAGAGTAAGCCGCTCCCGCTCTTCAGAATCGCTTTTATGAAAATTCACAATACATGCAAGAACATCATTCATTTCCGTCGTGTATATAGCGGCATCATCCGCTGCTGCATCCACCAGGACATTTGTCAGAATAAAATGCAGCATCTGCTCCTTTTGATCCGACAGGCCGTTCTGGCCGTACTGTTCGAATTTCCCGAAACCGTCCACGGACATGAGAATGACCACAAAGCGGTCGGATGAGAACTCAATATGATGGGCAGCAAGGGATTCGTGAAGAAGAGCCTCCTTTTCTATGGATCCCTTAAGAAGCCTGCGGATGAGATGGGCCCGAATGGTGTTACGGTGCTGGTCTAAACGGGCACGCATATCTTCCTTCTCCGTAAAATAATGCTGAATGGCACCTTGTAGGAAGGAATATTCACTTGAACCTCCGTCAAAACGCAATCCGAATTTATGCGAAAGACTTTGGAGCATCACTTGGATCGGCATATAATTTTTCCGCAGAAAAAGGAAGCAAATTACGCCTCCAACCAGGAAGCACATTCCGATACTGATCCATATGAGCTTGCGCATATACTGCATTTTCTCGTTAAAGAGGGATGCCGGTAATACGGAAACGTATTTCCAGCCCGTTATTCTTGAAGTGATATAGGAAACGGCTGCTTGCTGCTTCTGCACATCTTTATACACGATGCCCTGCTGATCCCGAAGCTCCCCGTAGGTGAGATGCTGCGGCAGGAGGCCTGGATCTGTCCGAGCGGCGATATACCGGCTCTCCGTATCCAGAATGAACATCCTTGCATCCGGATGCCGCGGGGCGCTTTCGATTAATTTCGAATCCTTCATGACAAACAGTACGATTGCTGGCGGCTGCCCCGGTGTGTTAAAAACAAGGGATCTTGCAAACACAACAACCGGCGTTGAAGTCCCTCCATCCCAAAACGTCATCGGCGTATAGCCGTTTACATATTTTCGCTCAAATAAGCTACTCCATTGGTCAAAAGAGGTATCGTCCTGCTGGCGCAGCTTTTGAAACAAACCCTGGCGGTTCATATGATCGTAGGTGGAGATCACCGTATCACTGTTTGTATACATGACATAGATTTGCTCAATGTAATCATTCGCATTTTTATACGTGCGCAGGCTTTCGGAAATTTGGAACAAATCATAATAATGAGCATCGCTGAGCGGGGGATCGACACTCGAGAAGCTGGAGATATTCCGGTTTAAAGCAATCTCCAGGCTCAGCTGCTCCAGCCCTTTCAGCTTGCTGTCAATCGACATCTCCATCTGTTCCAATAACAACGCATTCGAACGGTTTGTTTCCGTCTTGACCTGTTGATAGGTAATGAAATACAGAACAATACTGATGAGAATGGGCACCATTAACACGGTAATATAGGAAATGAGCCAAGTCACTATCACGCTTCGGTTGTACTTGCGCAGCTGCTTAAACATGATCATTCATGCCTCCCTGGGCTTATTTCGGAAATCCATACAATCGCCATGGCTTCCTGCTTCCAAAAAAGTGCTGCATGCCCGGCTCAGCCGGCACAGGTGCAATTACCCGTGGCTCCTCACCGTCTGAAATATACAGCACGGCCTCATCGCCAGATTTCAGCACAATTTCGATCGATCTATCCTCATGTAATATATATTGGGCCCTCTTACCTTGAACTTCGATCACAAACCCTTGCTCCGAATATGCAAGATCTGTTAGCAATCTGCATGGCTCCCCGGCAAGACTCTGAATGCGGATAAAAATCGTTTGTCCCGCCTTCGAGGCAGCGCTTACAAGGAATCCTCCTTCAGCACGCAAATTGTGAAAAACAGCCTCCTGCCACGTCTCCGGAACCGCAGGAAATACCCGAATGATGTTCCCCCAACTTTGCAGCAGCATGTCATGAATCGCTTCCGCCCCGGCTAAAGGCGTCTCGATGACCGGACCCGCCTCTTTATACATCGTATTTGGTTTAATCAAATGCATTAAGCTTCGCAAATAGGCTAGTGCTTCATCGCCCAGACCCATTGCTGCTGCAATAGAAGCGGCTCCGGTGAAGCTGAACCCGCGCAGATCACCTTCCTTGGCTATCCAATGTCTGAGGGAACGAATGGCGAGCTGCCGTTCCTCCTCAGAATTTCCGGTAATATGCAGCGGGAATACAGCCAGCAAATGACTGAAATGACGATGGCCGAATTCCAGGCTGAGATCCCTTCCGATTTTGTATCCTGTTTGGTCTACCGGCAGCGGCGTAAGCCTGGCAAGAATATCGGCCCAGCGCGCCTGCAGCGGATCTTCGATCCCCATCCTTTTGGCAGCATACAGCAGTGTTTCGCAGCCCCAGCGCAGCAGGGAGAGGTCGTAATGAGCATCGGGGGTCTTGAGTTGTTTAAACGAGCCGTATTCAGGCGATACCGTGGGTGGCAGATGGAGTCTACCGTCCGGACCTTCCTCCAGAAGATGCATATAGAGGCAGATGCTTCGCCGCAACAGCGGATAAACAAAATCACGGAGCAGCGTCTCGTCCATCGAATAGCGGTACTGCCTCCAGCAATTATGCATGATCCACGTTAAATTTCCGACCTCATCTTCAACCGGGCTGTTCATATCATAGCTGCTGCTTCGCCCCAGGCCAGCCGAATCGCTGCGGAAAGATTCGTCAACGTTACGAATTAATTGCTCCTGATGCTGCCGCAGCGAAGAAATAAGGGATTGTCCGAGCTCAAGACGGTTCGCGGTATATACCGGTGAATAGCTCATCTGAACGTTCATATTAAACCATAATCCCGGCCATGGCGTTGAGGTCATCCACGGGCCCTGGTTATCTATTGGAAGGAGGTCTTTTCTTGTTGCAGAGGCCAGTTTGTACATTTGGATCCAATAAAAGCTTTCGAGCTGCGTATCCGGAATCGAGATAAAGCTTGCCGGATAATAGTCATGCCACCAACGGCGATGTTCGGCTATCCACGAAGTCAAATCTTCCTGGGGCACATTCTCAAGTTCATGGCGTGCGATTTCCCTGTCTTTACTTGATATTCCGTTGACCACTGTCAACAGGCATAAACGGCGATACCTCACATCATTTTCGCATTCTCCGCTACCTTCCTTCACTCTTCCGTAATTGTGCACCTTCCAAGCCGTTGTGCAGCCTTCACCCTTGCCATAGGATTGAACACCGATGCCAGTCCCTTCCTCTTCCATCCGTTCGACAGTGATCTCCGGTATGTATTGGTTCAGGTTGATTCCATCGGCATTCTTCAGAATGGGATCGACCTCAGGATAGGAATACCATCTCATTTCCGCCCTCTGCTCACCTTCATCGCTATCAAGTTCAAAGGCCAGAACCGGATATAGGGCATGGATCAATGCCCTTAATCTGACTTCTCCCTTCGTCGTAGGGATCACCGCGCGCATTTCAGCATTCCAAAGATCAAGCCGAATCTCACAAGGCTGATAGATCCACCCCTCCATTTCCAACGCGATCTCACCAATAGGGACCCGCACAGGAAACGCCTTAGCCTCCCCTTCACGCGAAGCCGTCACGTCGGTCCGTCCCAGCACGAACCTCAGCACATGTCGTTGATCCCGATGCTCCTCGCTATATATCATGGCTCCAAGAAGACCGTTGCCTATAAAAACTCCTTCATCCCAGCTTATAGGTTTGGTTTGCCATAACATATCGTGACGGGACAAGAATGCGGGCCAATCGATGTGGGTTTGAATGCACATGCTCATTTGCTTTTCCTCCTCTATTTTCGGGTAGTTGTAATAACCTTATGACCTGCCTTACAGTATGTATCCGCTTACATAATCAGTCAACCAAAAAGACTCGACCTTCATCCAAGGTGGTTTTACTTATCCAATACATTATACATCTTCTGGTTTACTGTCAGTTTTGGTTTTTGTATCAGGATCCTAAAAGTCTCTTACGTGCAGGAACGGGTACACATGGTGACACGGTACTGTGAAGAAGATGGCGCAGCTTATGCTCTGGCCTTACTCGAAATATGCCGCATGGATCCTATCATCTAAACACGTTAAAACCCTCACCTACCATAACATGATAAGTGAGGGTTTTATCTTGGCAGTCCTTGATACTTCTGTGAATGACTAAACACCAAATTGATTTAAGTGATGGTCTAGGTGCTTGTATAATCCTTTTCCCCATTGCTCAGGAGTCAGCTTTCCAAAAAAGGGATGTGGATGAGACGTACATTTTTCCGGGCCATTGCTTTGGAATGTTACAATTTTTTGTTTTAATTTTACTTTTTCTGTTTCAAATTCTTTTTCTTCTACAATCATAATTGTAGGAATCGTGGACATGTTGCGGGCAGGTGGCTTGTCATTATAAAACATTGGTTTCACAAACGTTCCAATGAATATGCCTAACCAACCTCTTGGGGGAAAGGTATTGCCCATTGCAATGTCATGGAAAGATGAGCAATGAGCTAGCATTTGGGCAACATCCATCTTACCCCATTGAGCGCGTGAATTTGGGCTCAATTTGTCTATCCGGCTCAAGATCTCCACAGTGTCCGTTTGATTAAAGATGTTTTTCATCACAGACTCCTTCAATTTATTGACTGACAAATGAATAGCTAGACGTTTACAAAGCTTATTATACCTTTATTCGCATACTCGATTTCTTCGAGATTGCTATTCCATTGCAGCAACCTTTGCATGCAAACGTCTACTGCCTGATAACGTAACGATGGCAGCCGATGATTTGGGCCGGCTGCCGTCGTGTCATGAATGAGCTATTGTTCACCGACCTTTATATACCCTTGGTGCTTCCCCTTGTCGATGGTCATGCTCTTCGTCTGTTTTATTTACTGCGGCTATCATATGCTGTCTGATAAATTTCGAGATACCGCTTCAGATTCATGGCATCCAATTGGCTGACATAGCTATCCCAGTCCTGATCCAAACTTGCATCGCCAATCACGAAGCGAGCGATCATTTCATCAACATAATCGTTGATCGTCTTGGCCAAATCCGCAGCCTCGGTTGCCTGCTCATTGGTCAGGAAGAGCGGAGGGAGCGTACTCACATCCGTCGGCTTATAGGGTTCATATTTATTTTTCGTTTCCTGATATAATATAACCTCCAGATCGTCGTCACCTTTTGCAACCGCAGACAATCGGAAGTCATTGGTACGGAGCGCCGGGCCCGTCTGTGCCCAGTTCACATTTTGCACAGTACCGAACGATTTAAGCTCAGACCATACCGCCGGCTTACCGCTAATGCCAATCTCCCCTTTCTCCGCATCACGCCACTCCTGCCCAGGACGGCCGTAAACGCTGCGGAGGGTATGCTCTTTTTCATACAACCCATCCGCCCAGCGCATCGCCAGCTCGGGATTCTTCGCTTTTTTCGTAATGACAAACGCGCCTGGAGTCAATGCCGTAGTATCCACGGCTGCAAACCGTTTGCCTTCCGGCCCTTTTAATGGAGGGACAGCTTTATATTCAAGCCATCGGCCGCTGTCGCCAAGCAGTTGGGTAAACACCCCTTGGTGTCCGCCCGTGGATGCTCCCATGATGACGGCATCCTGATTTTCGCCCAGCTGAATCAGCTGGTTTTCGTCCTGGGTAAAAGATTCTTGAGCTATCAGCCCCTCTTGGTACAGCTTTTGAATATACCGAAGACCTTCTCGCCACTCCGGCTTGTTGTAGCCGACGTCTACCTTCCCCTCCTTGACGAACATATGCTTATAACCTGATCCATAGATCGGGTTATAGATAAACGAGTTCATGAGGAAAGCGTCGATCGAGGATCTCCACGACTTTTGAGTGATAGCCAATGGAATTTCATCTTTTTTGCCGTTCCCGTTCGGGTCCTGTTCTTTGAACGCCTTCAGCACTTGGTAAAGGCCCTCCGTCGTTTCAGGCATCTTCAGATTCAATTTTTTGAGCCAATGCTCGTAGATCCACATCTTTTGGCTCATGGAACAATGATAGCAGTCATTGACTTCCGGCAATGCATAAATGTTTCCGTCTATAGCCGTGATCATGGATTTAATTTCGTGATTCTCTTGAAACATTTTTTTCGTCTGCAGCCCCTGCTTCTCAATCAGATCATTCAACGGAAGAAAAGCGCCCTGCGAGCCATAAATCATTTGCTGTGACGGAGAAATGTTCAGACCCATAATCACATCGGGATAATCTTCACTCGCCAGTACGAGGTTCAGTTTTTCCTGCATGCTTTGCTCCGGGACGACTTCCCATTCTATGTGCACATTCGTTTTTTCTTCATACCATTTCGTGAATTCGTTCGTTTCGAAATTTTCGACCAGCGGGTTGCCGCGCACCATGACCTTTAGCGTTGTCTTCTCTTGGACCAGCGGGTAGGTGCCTGGCGCCGTCAGTTGAATGTCCGTTCCGGATGCTTTCCGATCCGGTTCAGCTGGCTTGGATCCTGATTCCGTAGAGCATCCTGCCAGCAGCAAGCTCAGAACTGCAGCCATACCAATGGTTTTTTTTACGAAGTTCCTCATAACAGCCCTCCATCATATTGGGGTATTAGCCTTTCAACGATCCGATCATGACCCCTTTGACAAAAAATTTCTGTACAAACGGGTATACGACAAGCAGCGGAAAGGATGTGACCACAATGAGCGAATATTTTAGCAGTTCCCGCAATCCCTGCCGTGCAGCAGCGGTTTTGGCATCTCCGAGCATGTCAATATTGACCTCGTTTTGAACCAGGATGTCGCGGAGAACCAATTGAAGCGGATACAATTCCGCCCGTTTCAAATAAATCATCGCGTTAAAATATTGATTCCAGTGACCTACTGCATAAAACAAGGAAATAACCGCTAATATGGGTCCGGACAAAGGGAGAACGATGCGGAGCAGGAATCGTAAATCGCTGCACCCGTCTAGTTGAGAAGCTTCGAGGAGTTCATCCGGAATCGTCGTCTGAAAGTAAGTCCGCATAATGATCACATTCCAAACGGAAAGAGCAGCTGGAAGCAGCATCGCCCATACGGTGTCGATCATGCCTAGATCTTTGACAAGCAAATACGAAGGAATGAGTCCCCCGCTAAACATCATCGTGAATACGAAGAGCAGCATAAAACCATTTCTTCCTCGAAAATCCTTGCGGGACAGCGGATAGGCTGCCATCACACTGAATACCAAATTGATCCCGGTCCCAGCAACGGTATAAAACATCGTGTTCAAAAAGCCTTTAACGACCATGGCATTTTTGAAGACAGCCCGATAGCCTTCTAAAGTAGGCTCAACCGGCCATAGCCATACCCTGCCGGATAAAACAGCCGTGCTGGAACTAAATGACGCACTGACCACAAATATGAGTGGGTATAGGACAACGATCAAAATAATGGATAACACGGCATAATTCATTAGGGAGAACCATCGGTCGGCCCTAGCTTCCTTCATTATGGATGGTTTCATAACTTGCATCCCCTTCTACCATAAGCTTTCTTGCTTCAGTTTCTTCGCGGTCTGATTCACGACTAGCAGCAGAATAAAGCCGATGACAGACTTGAAAAGTCCGATCGCCGTTGCATAGGAGAAGTTCATGGCCTGGGAGACCAGGCCGACTTTATACACATAAGTGTCAATGACTTCCGAGGAACGGAGGTTCAGTGAGTTTTGCATAAGCAAAATTTTCTCAAAGCCTGTCTCCATCATCTGACCTGTATTCAGAATCAACAGGATGACCGCAATGGGCATAATCCCCGGGAGATCGATATGCCGCATGCGCTGCACCTTGGTAGCCCCGTCCATCACGGCTGCTTCATGCAGCGCGGGATCAATCCCCGATAGCGCAGCCAGGTAAATAATGCAGGAAAAACCCGTATTTTGCCATACGTTAGACCATACGTAGATCGATTGAAACCAGGAAGCCTTGGCCATAAAATGGTAGGGTCCAAGCCCTGCCCATCCAAGCACCGTGTTAATCATTCCTGTCCGCGGATCGAGGAACTGCAGCAGCAGTCCTACCAGTACAACCAGTGAAATGAAATAAGGAGCATAGGTCACCATCTGAACCGTATTTTTGAAACGGCGGTTCCTGACGTAATTCAGACCGAGTGCAAGGGCTATCGGAAACGGGAAGCTCGCCAGTAATGTGTAGAAACTGATGGAAAGCGTATTTTTCAGCAGCCTCCAGAACTCATGGGACCGGAAGAATCGTTCAAACTGCCCAAACCCGACCCAAGGGCTCCCCGTAATCCCTTTGGTCACATTAAATTCCTTGAATGCGATTTGGGCACCATACATCGGCACGTATTTAAAAATGATGATATACAGCAGCGGCAGCAAAAAAAGTGCGTACAACTGCCAGCCTTTCCTCAACTCCTTCAACGTCTTCAGCTTCATCCCCCCCTTACTTTGCCATGTGGTACCAGCCGGTGATCGAAGTATAGAACGGGGAGGAATTCCGGGTAAATCTGCACGTTTCTTTCACTATGCGAAATTTTAGAAAAGGCATTATTCCCGATTTATGGACTATACAAATCTCAAGTGATGAAAGGATTAGGCTTGATTTAAACGCCTGTATTCGGTCGCGCTTACTCCATTGGCCCGTTTAAACGCACGGCTGAAAGAATTAAGGGAAAGGTAGCCGACGGAGAGGGCGATTTCACTAATAGGCCTGTTTTCTCCGGCGAGTAAGGCTTTGGCCCTGTTCATACGGATATTTTCCAAGTAGTCGGAAAAGTTAAGCCCTATATGCTCTTTAAAAAAGTAGGATACGTATGCCTCGGAAGTACGTGCCTCCCTCGCCAGCATAGCCAGACTGAGGTCCGGATCATGAAAATGTTCGTGGATAAAGGAGGCGAGTTGGACGGCGAGCTTATCATTATGGCTTTTTTTACGCTGCTCGTTCTGTCTGCACAGCTCAAGCAGTGCCCGTTGAACCATTTCTATCAAAGAAGCCGGATCCATGCGGGGGTCGGCTGCCTTCAGAATGGTATCTATCTCCGGCATCATACCGTCCGGTCCCTGCTGCCCCCGTTCGCGGCATTTCAAAAGCGTTCCACAGAGTTCCTGTGACAGAATGCGTTCTACGGCAAGGGATGTCTGCAACTCTACATTGTTTTTATCCCGAATCATCTGGATCAGCTGTTGAGTTTCCTGGTAATTCCCGGATTTCACCATGTGAATCAGCCTCTGCTCCACGTCGGAAGGGAAAAAGTATGCAGGAACCGCCAACTTCATGTCATCATGAAATGTAATCTGTTCTCTTCCGCCCCAATGGGCATGAATTTGGACGAATATGGCCTCCCCAAAAGAACGGTAAATTTCCGTCAACCGGCTCTGCTGTCCGCCGACCGCAATGGTGATTCCGGCTTGGTGCAGACTAAGGATTTGATCAAAAATACGGGTCAACCGGCGTTTGACTTCTTCGCGGCACTGCTCTTCCGTGTCTGCATGGCTGCTTAGCAATAAGGCAAGCTGGTTTTCTCCAAGATCATGAATTTTTAACGATTCGGGTTCCATCCCAGAAATCCGGTCGGAGACCGCCATCTTTACAATATCGAGCTCAGTGAGCATCCCCTCATTATAAGGTGCCTGATATCCCCCCAGCCGGATGACCGCCAGCGTATGGCAGCTGCCGCATATGGAAATCTTGGCATGATCCATAGCATTTTCCACGTCTTCCATAGAGGTAAAGCCGCCCTTTAGAAGCCTGTCAAAAAACACGTTTTGCATGAGCGGGAGCTGCTCATCCAGCCTGCGTCTTAACTCTTCACGGCTGTCAATCAGCTCCGATACCGAATGGTGGATATCCTCCATCGCGTTTAGCCGGAGCAAGCGGTTCCGATTAGTCCCCCTTCTGTCGGCCGAAGGAAGCATTCGCTGGAGCTTGATGACGGGAGTGCTGCTGCGGTAAGCCAGAACAAAGGCCGCGACAAGCCCCAAAGCCAGCGACGCCGTGAACACACTTAGCGTCAGCTCTTTGATGTAATGTGCCTTCCTGAGTACGACTGCCTCGGGCTGTGCCGCCACATAGGTCCATCCATTGTATCCGGAGGTTGTTTGAGTGATCAGCATATCTTCGCCCTTCCACTGGCCTCTGGAAAACCCTTCTCTGCCTGCAAGCGCTTTCAAATTTGAATCCGGATACACATCTCCAATTTGACTGATCACCCTCCCGTTCTGATCCGCAATGTAAGCAAAGCCCCCTTGCTCTATATCGATGTGGCCCAGCATCTCCTGAATCTGCTTATTATCGATTAACACCGTAATCATTCCCTGGCTGTCCCTGCTCCCGAAAGACTGCATGTAACTCACTACCGAGTAGGCTTTGCCTTCATACTCTACCTCAGTTCCAGGCATGTAGGACTTATAATGAAATTCATTGAACAATTGCTTATACCAATCCTCATAAGATAACCCTTCATAATGAAGCTGAAGATCATAAAGCTGCCTGCTCGTGTATACCTTTCCCGGCGAAACGACCATACCGCTGTTTTTGTAAGCGATATAATAGTCCACGATAAAATGATTGAAGACCTGGTAATCGAACAGGCTTTTTTCGAGCTCCCAGAGCCTGTAGGGATACGTATCGGAAAAGGGTGATTTGACAAACTGAAAAGAGAGCACTTTGGACTCGCTGGACATTTGCCGAGCGATCGTCTCGATTTCGGCAAACCGTCGATCAAGCGATTCCCTGACCTGGCCCAGTACTGCTGAATTCCTTTCCCGCGATTCACTCTCAACCAGCTCGGATGTTTTGTGATAAGCAAACCAACCAACCAGTAGCGAGGCCAATAAAATGACGGCGTACGGCACAAATAAGCGGAATAACAGCACTGCATGGCTACCTGATGCTTCTTTCAAATGGGTTCCATCCTTCCTAGAGTTATCGGTAACTCCAATATAGCAAGAACCTGGTAAGCCGTCACCAAAAATGAAAATTATAAATATTTCTAACCATATCGGTCAATTGGTGATCACTGCACATGGACATAGCCGGAGCGGACGGGATCTTCAACTCGCTTCACCGTACGCCGGAAAACACCTCGCCCACCCGGTTCCGCCATTGGGCCGAAACGGTTCTAAAGCCGGCTTTTGACGCTAATTGAAAGGATCCTGAGAACTCCAATTCGTAACAGCTGCGGCCGATAAAATCTGCCCGCGGCTGCTGTGGTTCTTCTAGTTCCTTAGGAATGGAAATTTCGGTAAATATGTACTTCATGTTAGACTTAGATTGTATAATCAAAAGAACCACCCGCAACTGCAATGGTCCCAGTACGTACCCATTTCATTGCCTGCAATACCAAAGGCGATGAATTGTTACAATTGACTTCATCAAAGTCCAGCCAAATAGCCCCTTCTGAATCTTGTCCTTCAAACGATTCAACGGCATTAGTGATCTCTTCTGAATCAACATCAACTTCATATAGAATGGCAATATGATGTAAATGTTCTATTGTATGATCTTGTAAGGTCCACATCACAGAAAAATCACAAACCCCAATATTTTTAAGCTTTCGAACTGTGTATCCCGTTTCTTCTCGGAGTTCTCTTATGATCCCTTGCTCTAAAGACTCCATCTTCTCTAATCGGCCACCAGGCAAATCATATTTCCCTGTGTAGGGACCTAAGACCTTTCGAATAACTAATATACAGTGATCAGCTGTACAAATTCCATAAACCCCCAGATGCCTATGAAAATTGTCATTGATATCATCCACCCTGCCATTCCCCCAAGCTAACAGTAATTATACTTACCATTTTATTTTCGGCCTAACAATGTTCATTGTCGAGGATTAATGTTTGCTCGTTCAATCAAAAAGAAGAGCGCGGTCCATAACAATGGGACTGCGCTCTCGTTGATATTAGCCCGCTGGGGATGTCCCAGCGGGTACTTGCTTTAGGTCACTTAAGGGTTGCTCAGCAATTTCTTGCCTGCCGCAATGGTGTTTGCCGTATTGGCCACACGTTTTCCAAGGGCTTCTCCCAGTCCGAGACCCTTCGTAAATAGCGATTGGATCAGGTCATCGCGGGTATCTTCAACAGGGGATGTCACTCCGACCCCATAATAACTGCCGTACAGTGCATTCTCCGGAATATTAGCCGGCAAGCCGACAACCATCATGCCTTGATGCAGCATCGGTGTAACCAGGTTTAGCAAGGTCGCCTCGATCCCGCCATGAATGGTTGCCGTGGTACAAAATACCGCGCCGATTTTATCAACCAACGTCCCGTTTGCCCACAAATACCCGAGCTTATCGATCCACTCCTTTAAGCCGGAGCTAATCGTGCCGAAGTGTCCGGGGCATCCCCAAATAATCGCATCCATATCGGCAAGATCTTTGACGTTTGCCTTACTCACGTGATTGATGAACACCTCCGTGCCTTCCACGCTTTGGGCGCCTTTGGCAATGGAACGGGCCAGCTGTTCTGTATGCCCCGCTTCGCTATCATACACAATATAGATTTTCATCGATTGATCTCCTCTCTTGATCGCTGTTCAAACGCGCTTCTTTATTTGTTTTCCTTTAGGAGCCCGTTCAATTTCTTGAGCGTTTCCCGGTAAGCTTGGTCGGGGGACATTTCTTCATTCGGTTCCGCTTCCTGGCTTGTGGCATCCTTCAGTTTCAGCAGCGCCTTCCGGTATTCTTTATCGGTGAATTGCCCTTCGTCTTTCTCAGGCTGAGACGGGGTTAAAAACCCTCGAATGGCATTTCGGAATTCGCTATCCTTGTTTTGCATGTCCGCGTGAGCCGCTACCTCCGCGAGTGCCGGTTGTTCTACCGGTTGGGCTACAGCTGCAGATGGCGCCGGTTGGGCCGTCGACTCACTCGCCCCGGGCGCTTTAACCGGTGCCTGCAACGTATCCTCTTGAGGCTTCACCTTGCGGATGAAGAACGCCAGAACAAGCGCAGCGACAGTCAGCCAGGTGGCCACGACGAAGGACTGGTTGATGCCGTAAATGGTCGCCTGCTGCGTGACCTCGGCCATCTTGACCGCGTCTTTCGGGTTGATATGGCCTGCGATGACGAGCTCTTTCCCGTGCGAGGCCGCTCTGTTCGTCATGACCGTGACGAGCAAGGCGGTTCCGAGCGCGCCTGATACGTTCCGCAGCGTCTGGGACATCGCCGAGCCGTGCGCGTTCAGGCGGCGCGGCAGCTGGTTGAGGCCTGCTGTCTGGATCGGCATCATCAGCATGGACATCCCGAACATCCGCGCCGTATAAATGAGCATCATATGGTTGTATGATGAATCGGCTTCCAGATGGCTGAACTCGTACGTCGTGATGGTTGTGATGATAAGACCAGCGACAGCCAGCCAGCGCGCGCCGATTTTGTCGAACACCATGCCCGTGATCGGAGACATGATACCCATCAGAATGGCCCCCGGCAGCAGCAGGAGACCAGAATCAAGCGGCGAAAAGTGGCGGATGTTCTGTAAGAAGATTGGCAGCAGGATCATGCCGGAAAACATCGCCATGGTGATGATGGCGTTAATCAGGGACGTGAGCGAGAACATGGAATATTTGAACACGCGCATTTCGAGCAGCGGATTCTTCACCATGATCGAGCGCACAATGAACAGGATGAGCGCGACCGCGCCGACGGCCAGGCAGATGATGACTTCCTCCGAGTCCCAGCCTTTCGTACCGGCTTCACTGAAGCCGTACAGCAGTCCGCCGAACCCGAGTGTCGACAGGATCACGCTCAGGACGTCGAGCTTCGGACGGGACGTCTTGATGACGTCCTTCATCGAGAAGGCGCCGAAAATCACGGCGATGATCGCCAGCGGCAGCACGATGTAGAACAGCACGTGCCAGTCATAATTCTCGACGATCCAGCCGGAGAGCGTTGGTCCGATGGCCGGCGCGAAAATCATTGCGACCCCCATCAGGCCCATTGCTTTACCGCGTTCCTCGACCGGGAAGATGGTCAGCGTAACGACCGTCATAAGCGGCATTAGAATGCCGGCACCACAAGCCTGCACGAGACGGCCGGCCAGCAGCCAGCTGAAATCGCCGGATAACGCACAGATGACCGTGCCCAGTGCAAACATGGATGAGGCCACCAGAAACAATTTCCGGGTTGTAAACCGGTTAATCAGGAAGGCACTGACGGGCACAAGTACGCCGTTCACCAGCATATAACCGTTAGACAGCCACTGGATCGTGCTTTCCGTTACATTGAGATCCGCCATCATTTTCGGTAGCGCGACGTTAAGCACCGTTTGGCTTAACAGCGCCACAAACGCGGCGATGAGCAAGGAGGCCATGATCGGCCCCTTGCGCAAGTGATTGGATACCATAGTGGTCATGGCTTAAGCTTCTTCCTCTCTATAATTTCTTAAAAGTTGCAGTACTTTTTGCTGGATGCGGTCAAGCTCCCTCTGGTCTTCCTCAGGCAGCTCAAGCAGGGACCGCATCATGTGCAAGCGGGTGGCTTCCGTCTCGCGCCAGAGCGCCATCCCTTTCTCAGAAAGGGTCAGCGTCATCGCTCGCCTGTCGGTTTCAGTCCTCTCCCGGTCCACGAGACCGGCCTTGACCATCCGATCGACGATGCCGCTGGTCGTGCTGTTGCCGAGTTTCACCTTTTCGGCAAGGTCCGAAAGGCGGATCTCAGGGTGCTCCCGCAGCACCCTCAGCACGATCAGCTGCAGCGCAGTGAGTTTATGCTTGCTCGCCGCTTTGGTCATCAGCTGGAAGAACGCCTGATGGACCTCACGGTAGCTTTGGAATATTTCCAGGATCCGTTGTTCTTGCAACGTTAAGCTCCCTTCGCAAATATTTCGCATGCGAACTATTATCTAACCATTTAATCGATATGTCAATAAGTTCATAGTAGTAAATGTAGTCACGAACGATTTGTTCAAATATGACTGTCATTGTACAGGTTACACCTTCGGGATAGGATATTTCAGACTTCAGCGTGGAAAGAAACGATACGACAAGGGCTTTATCAGCAGGTGTAATGTACCCATAGGATGACACATTTAAGTCGTTCATCGTTACTCAGCTCCTTGAGTCCATTTAAATCACCGTTGTTTTATGCCAGTTTGTTAAATAAATTTGCAATCATCTCCAGCTTCGTAATTGGATAATTTTTAGCAATCAAGGTTATAAAAAAAGCCGCATTTACGCGGCTAGCCAGCGTGTATGGTCTTGTCATCTTACATTATTATACAGGCACTTCCAGCTATCCATTCATCCTTAATATTTCCTTAAACGGAATTAATTTTTCTAATCTACCAAATAATACAGCATGCATGCTTAAATATACCGTGAGAATTTTGAATATAATAATCCTTGCAAAAAAGTTACTTTAGACTCTTGAGAAATTTTCCAATTGATTCATGTAACCTGCCAGGGTAATGAGCCTAGGTATCGCCCCGTCGCCATGGATAAAAAGAACTAAGCCCATTTTGCCCGCAGCATTCTTGGGCAGCACCAAAATCCCCTTTGGTTTGCCTGCTGTTCAATCGGAATACCAACAAAAAAAGCAGCCAAAGATTTGCCGGCTGCTTTTGCGCTCTAAATGAGACTTCCAATTTTTTTATAACAAACACCAATCGGCGGATAAGGCACCGATGCATGTTCATGTTATAAGCAAAATCAAGCTAACTTTTCACAACAATAACAAATGTTACGATCGCGGCCATGTCCGTCTTCGGCAATGAATTTGGCGGGTTATAGAGCGTTATGTAGTACGTTCCGGGTCCCTTCTCCGGCTTGAATCGGTACGAGAAAGCACCATCCTTTACAGGAACGGTGACAGTCTTACTATCGACTTTATCCACATGGTAGCTGAGGCGAAGCGAATCAAAGTATAATCCGTTCAGCTTGCCCTGAATGGTAACATAGCCGGACTCGTTCGTCTCCGCATACCCGGCCGGCCAAGCAATACCGTCGGAGGACTGCAGCTTAAGCTCCGTCTTCAAACCATCATAATACGGGATACCGCTATAACGAAACGGAATTTGATTCGGCGAAAGATCAGCCTTGATCGGCACGTTCATAATAACCTGCTTCGTCTGCAAATCTTGCAGCACAAGCTCGTTATCGCCGGGAAGCAGTGCAATACTGATATCAGCAACGTTATATTTGAGGCTGTTATAGCCAACCGGCGGTTTGTGCTGCACATAACTCCAGCCATTCCAGCTGCCGTCCCGGCTGTAGCGGCTGTTGCTGTACGTAAAGGAAGGCCCTCCGACGCTGAGCACGGAGACCGGATAATCTGCCTGATCGCTCGTTTGCAACAGCCGATAGTTCCCAGCCCAGTGGCGATCATGAACCGTAATCTGCTTGAGCGCGGCGTTGTAATCGATCGGCAGGCCGAACTGCTCGGTCATAAAACGGAGCGGAACAAGCGTCGTGCCCGCTTCCACCCGGATCGGCAGGGTGGCGATCTTCTTGCCGCTGCGATCAACCTCACCTGTCTTCAAATTTAGCTTCAACTCGTTATGCCAACCGTTTTGTGACAAATAGACGGCACCTTCATTGCTCACGTACTGGATTTCGCCACCGATCACATGCACGATATCCCGCAGCGGCAAAAACACCGATCCATTGTAAACAACCGGTTTATGAGCTAGCTGGATAAATCGGTTTTCATAAGGCATAAACATGTGGTCGCGTCCGATTTGCAGATTGAGCTGCTTATCCACCGGAAGCAAAATAACGCTTGCATAGTCCAGCAAATTAATAACCGGCCGGAAGCTTGTCAGCATGGATGTAAAATCGGACTGGGCTGCTCCCGTCAATACAAAGGAGTAGAACGTTGAGCCATCCACGGTCCAGCTTGCGGCATAGGTGACGTTAGAAGTCCCCTGTCCCGTTATAAGTACCGTGCCTTTAGAGCCGGCTACCGGAGCGCCTGATTTCGCTAGGCCGCTAAACATTTGATAGAGTGGATTGGCCTGCGGATTGCTGCTGCCCTGCGATGTTTGACCAGAAGCCTCTCCCTCCGTATAGTAATCCCATCCGTCCTTATTGAGCAGCAGCGAGGCCGTCGACGGAATTTGCAGCTTGGCCGATCCGGCTTGTCCCGCCTTTAGCCGAAACAGAACATGAGGAGCTTGCAGCTCTTTCGCAGAAGCAGCTTGCGCTGCAGGTACCGGCAGCGCATCTTTGACCGCCTGCAGCTCCGGCGTCCGATAACCTAGAATTTCATAGCCGTCCGATGTGAGCCGGCTCTTGTAACCGTAATACTGCCAAGCCGAATCCGGCAACCGGGTCGGTAAAAACGCGGTAACCGTACTATGCAGGTATAATTGTTCAGCAAGCGGTCTCATAAAATAGTTATAGTAGCCGAACCCTGGTTCTAGCGTAACATGATCTTCCGGATTTTTCGTATAGCCCTGAATGGTTTCCGCATAGCCATTTGGTTCAGCAAGTACAGACGTTTCGCTATACGCTTGAGTCACTGCTATCAGTATGGCAGTAGCTACAGTAGCCTGCAGCCACCGCTTCACACTTTTCTTCCGCATCATCGATACCCCCGCCTCCAAACACATTCATTCGAACCTTACGCCGATTGCGCCGAACCGCCGCTGTCCCCATTATGTATCTGATCATATAGACGGTCATTCTACCGCTTTGTTGCGAAACTATCGTCCATTTTTGATCTCAAAGATTTTTTGCAGGGTACGAATTTGGAGCGTTCTTTCATTATCCGTTTCCTGGAGTTTGTCTCCCGACCCTGCGTTCATATACCACTCTACCAGCCTATAACCGAACAAAACGAGAATCATCTCATAAACGCAGTTATCCGTTATGTGCGAAATATCTGCTTGTTCCGCAAAGCCCTTGTAATACGCCGGGATACATCTATGGTAGTATTCAACCATGTGTTCAGTATCGGCTTCATCCGCGATAAGGCTTGCCATATCTTCACCTAAATAGCCCCACCCCGTGGTATCCCAGTCGATGAGTATAATGTTACCGTCTGAATCAATGATGTTTGTCACCCAAAAATCCTTATGGCACAGCACGATGGGCAGCTTTTCAATACGGCTGAATATTTCGTTTGCGCTTTCATCTATGTCGATGAGCATTTTACATAGATGTTTCGGGATACCGCAATCGTCGGAACGGATATAATCATACACTCGATTCCATGACCGGTAATGAAGATAGATATCCTTCATATACTCCGCTCTGCTCAGATTGGACATATTTTGTAAAAAAGCTGGCTGTTCGGCATATAACTTGCCCTGGAACCGTCCTAATTCCTCGGCTGCGCGTTCATACATATCGCCGGTGAGGTCCAAACCCGATATGCCGTCGGTATATTCCATCCATATCTGTGTTTCGTTCTCTTCTTCGTTCATTTCGACGTGATAACATTCGGGCAAACGGAATGATTCAGAAAACAAGGCGCCAAAATTGGACCTATAAAAATCATATTCTCTGCGCCATGAATCGGGATCCCTGTAGCGTTCCCATTTCTTCTGCGTTTTTACAACGATGTTATAGGTGATTTCCCTGCCATCTGTGGTTTTGGCAATCCCCGTTACAAGCTGTACATTACCTACTGTACCACCACGTAAAGGTTTGGTCTCGATATCGGCGCAGATAGTTTCAGTACCGAGCATTTGGCTTAAAACCTGTGTCAGCGTTTCGGCTTTGATTTCGCTCATCATGAAGTCCTCCAATCGTTTTAACAAGGTAACCCTTTGTCGTACTTCAAGTTTAGGCTGCCATCCTGTACAAATGAAGGGAAAAAGTAATTTTAAAAAAACTTCCCCTGAATGGTCGTAACTTACACTGCTGACCACTATTACTGCTGACCACTTTATTCGTTTCCTGGCAGCTCAGATGGGCCGAACATTTATTTTTGATCCAAGGTGCTTGACTATGACGTAAGGTCATAGTGCATAATTCTCACTATAAATTACCTGAGGTGAGAGAAATGAATATAAAAACGCTGCGCTCAGATCGTATTTATCAAAAAGTTGCCCAAGCATTGCCCGAGGACAAACTCGAATTATTCAGAAATGAAATGATGGCTCCCTTTATGAAACAATGGCAAATTCAACAGATCCCTTTTAGAGCGGAAGAGGCGAATGGTTTTGACGTTATTACGTTTAATAACATGATGCATCGATCCCCGGATCAGATTACCCCTCAGATATCAGCAGAGATCGAGCAGATTTCGTCCGAATCCTTTTGGTTAGAATGTGAGCATGCTGTGAAGAAAAGCCTGCATCTATTTGAAGAGCATGGAATTCACCTCCCTGTATCCGAATATTTGTTTACCCTGCAGCTAGGGAATCCGGAAAGCCGTGCTCTAACCATAAACGAAGGATATAGCGGCTTTGGGGGCATTCCGGGGTTTATCTGGGGCACGCTCTTGCCAAATGAATACACCATACCTCGAATGAAGGTTGCGCTGGCGCACGAATGCAACCATAATGTGCGATATCAATTTATCCAATGGGATCACACCGTTAATTTAGGCGAGCTCATTGTCAGTGAAGGATTAGCTGAAAACTATGCTGCGTTCATGTTTGGCGAAGAATTGCTCGGCCCTTGGGTAACGAAAACAAACGCAGACACACTTAACAGGCACATTAAGCCTGTGATTAGAGAGCAATGGCAAGTAACAGGGTTTGATCAAATCGCTCCGTATCTTTACGGCGACGAGATCGCAAAACATCAAAACTTTAAACCGGTCAATATGCCTTATAGCGCTGGTTACGCTTGCGGATATTATTTAATCCAATATTATTTAAGGAAAACAGGAAAAACGATCTTTGAGGCAACCATAACGCCCGCTGCTCAAATACTAGATGAAGTAGAAGGATTTTGGGATGAAGAAACCATTATTAACGGTTAATGATATTGTTCAGATTACAGGCATTACTGCTCGGACCCTGCATTATTACGATAGAATTCATTTATTTAAACCGACACATCTGACGGAAAAAGGGTATCGACTATACGATCGAAGCAGTTTGGAAAAACTACAAACGATTTTGTTCTTAAAGGAATTGGATTTTTCCTTGAAAGAAATTGCCGACATTTTAAAGTTGACTAAGCAAGAACAGAAACAAATATTAAAGAAGCAAGGACAAACCTTATTATCGAAAAAGCAAAGACTGGAAACCATTATGGCGGCTCTCGAAGAATATGTGTCGGGAAATGATATTAGCCATTTGGAAATCTTCAACAGTACTTCCGCTCTGCCATTGAGAGAGCAATATGCAAATGAGGCAAGATTCATGTATGGTGAGACAGAGGCGTATCAAGTGTACAATGAAACGTTGGAAGCATGTTCACCCGAAGAAAAAGAGGAACGTTTTTCAGCCATGGAGGAAATATTCAAACAAATGGCGACTTGTATCCATCAGGATCCTTCCTCCGAAAAAGTGCAGCGATTAATCGAAGAGTGGAAAAAAATTTTAATGCAATTCATGCCTTGTGATGCGGAGTTACTGGCTTGCATTGCCAATACTTATAAATTCGATACACGATTCACAAGCTACTTTAATCAATATAGTACTGAGGATTTAGCAGATTTTCTTTACCGTGCAATCATGTACCATATCAATCGGTTGAGCGACTCTCCAATGTCCTAATGTTCGAAAGACGGTACCTTGACGCAGAGGATGCTGAAACAGACAAGTAAATAAGTCCACTACGGAAACCGCAGGATGCATGACATCAATGTCATATCTTGCGGTTTCATTTATAAAATTCGCCTCTGCTACAGGTATAGAGTAAGCCACCAAAGCTCTGGGAGCGGTTTTTTTTCTATTTATAATAAAGCAAGCGGGTAGCGTAAGCATTGCGGTATTCCGATGGGGTCAGACCTGTTTTTTTCTTGAATGCTTTCATGAACGAATGGCAGTTTGAAAATCCCAATTGGTTGGCGATTTCGGTAATCTTCCGATTCGTATCCGTTAGCAGAAACTTGGCCGCCTCCATCTTTTCCTGCATGATGTACTGCTTCAAGGAAATGCCCGCTATGGAAGAAAACAAGCCCGTCAAGTATTTGGCGTTATACCCGAAATGCTTGGCCAGATGTTCAACCTTCAAATTTTCTTCCTTGTACCACTTGATGTAATCCACAATGTCATTGTACAGCTGCTGCTTCTCCGGTTTGGCGGGTTGATTCTGAACGAAAAACATCTGATTGTAAATCTCACACAAGACACCTGTTGTCAAGTAATTGTTCAAGTTTGGTTCTCGGTAGCTCCTGACGGAATCCTGCAATTGCTTGAGCATGACGGTCAGTTTGTTGGGGCTGCGCAAAGTGCCGTACTCTGGAATCGCGATGACCTCAGGATCACAGGCTTGCTCAAGTTCATCGGCAGAGATGCTTTCCGTTTCCCCGCGCGCCGAGAAATGCAGCCAGTAAAAACTGCAGTCCGACGCCTGATAGCCGTATTGATGCGATCGAGGCGGCATCAGCAGGAATTCCCCTTCTCTCAAGGCAAATTTCTTCGCATTGCATGAAATGTACAACGTTCCGCGAGTCTGGATAAACAACTCATACTCCATTAAGATCCGGTTCATATGCTGCCACTCCGGAGACGGAGACATAAATTTCCCGGTCATCACCATTTTCACCGGGCCATCCACCCGGAAGCGAAAATAATTCATCGTCGGTCTCTCCCTTGTGATCAAACCTTTATACACTAAACGTATGAATAAGATACCAAACTTGGAGAGGTTTATCCATGATATTTTCAAGTAAATCTAAAAATCATGCTGAAGCAGATGTTATCTTAAACTGCTGACATTTTGACACAAAAACCGACCTTCTATTATTTAACGAAAAGTGAGGAAAAGGTACACTTGATGTACGCTCCACTGAAGGAGAAACTTGGTACAGAAAGGACCGATCGGGGAAATGAGATTACACGATTTTGGTTTGAATCAGGTCGTGCTGACTGGAGATTATCTTGTGAATGCCTTTACAAAAGAAGTCGCTTATTTATTAAGCTACGATCCAAATCGCCTGCTGGCCGGATTCCGGGAAGTTGCGGGACTGCCGTCCACAGCCGAGACTTACCCTGGCTGGGAAAAAACAGAGATTCGCGGCCATACCATGGGCCACTATCTGTCGGCATGCGCGCAAGCCTATGCCCAGAGCCGGAACGACAGGATCCTCGCTAATTTAGAGTATCTTGTTTCCGAATTGGCCGGTTGCCAGTTACATAACGGGTATTTGTCAGCATTTCCCGAAACGCTGTTCGATAACGTGGAAAATCGGATACCGGCTTGGGTGCCGTGGTACACCATGCACAAGATCATCGCCGGACTCATTGACGTTTATCAATCGACCCGAATACAAGCCGCTTATGACCTCGTCAATAAACTGGGCGATTGGGCAGCGGATCGGACTTCCCGGTGGTCCAAAGAATTGCAAACAACCGTGCTGGCTGTGGAATACGGTGGGATGAACGATTGCCTGTACAACTTATATCAATTGACCGGAAATCCCCGACATGCGGAAGCCGCCCATCAATTTGACGAAATCAGCCTGTTCGAGGCCATTTGGGAAGGCAAAGATATATTGAAGGGCAAGCACGCCAATACAATGATCCCCAAATTTATAGGAGCCCTGAACCGATATTTAACACTGGGAGAAAGCGAAGTCTTTTATCGAGAGGCTGCCGAAAGATTCTGGGACATGGTCGTATACCACCACAGCTACATAACAGGAGGCAACAGCGAATCCGAGCATTTCGGAGAGCCTGATCTGCTCGATGCCAGACGGTCCGATATCACTTGCGAAACCTGCAATAGCTACAATATGTTAAAGCTGACACGGGAATTATTCAAACTCACCCAGGATGTGAAATACGCTGATTTTTACGAGACAACATATATCAACGCTATCCTTTCCTCCCAAAACCCGGACACAGGTATGACGATGTATTTTCAGCCGATGGCGACTGGTTATTTCAAGGTGTACAGCTCCCCGTTCGAGCATTTCTGGTGCTGTACCGGCACCGGCATGGAGAGCTTCACCAAATTGAACGACAGCCTTTATTTTCACTCGGGTGACCGGTTGTATGTCAATCAATTTATAAGCAGTACACTGGATTGGGCGGAGCAGCAGGTGAAGATCACGCAAAACTCTAACCTTCCATTTAGCGATACGGTTCAACTGACTTTTGAGCTGACCGATACCTACAAGAAGGAACGACACTTGTCCGTTCGTATTCGCATCCCTTATTGGACCGCAGGCGAATCTACCATATCCCTGAACGGAGCGAACATTCAACCGGAAGTCAGGGATGGTTATGCAATCATTGATCGGTTATGGAAAGATGGCGACTCGTTATATATCCGCATCCCGATGAAAGCCGATTACTCCAGTTTGCCTGATGCACCAAATGTGGTGGGATTTCGTTATGGTCCGGTCGTTCTAAGTGCCGGATTGGGCAAAGATGATTGGGTTGAATCGAAAACAGGGGTTAACGTCAGTATCCCTACCCGGCGAATGCTCATGAAAGATATCGTCATCCCGCAAGGCATGAGCGTTCAGGAGTGGTTTGCAGGCTTCGACCGGCATTTCATCCAAAAAGACGGCGAGCTTTCCTTTGTGCTCCTGAATACTGATGAAGACAATCGATTGGTCTTTACCCCACACTTCAAGCAGCATAGCGAGAGATACGGCATCTATTGGAGGTTCGTTGAAGCCGATTCGAACAGCCTGCACGAACACTTGGAGAAATCTCAGCAAGAACAGCTGATCAGGGAAGCCACGATCGACGGTATCCAGATTGGAAACGACCAATATGAGCTGCAGCATCAAGTTAAGGGTGAACGGACCCATGCCGGAACTTGGGAAGGCCTGAATGGGAGAAGAGCGGAACCAGGCGGTTGGTTCAGCTATGAATTAAAAGTAGACCCGGAAGTAAAAAACGGTCTCTCTGTTACTTTCAGCCACGGGTCCAGAACCGGGGGTGTCGAGATTTGGGTGGACGGAAAACAGCTTGCTACAGAATCGGTCCCGTTGGAAAGAAAACGGGCTTTTTATGACAAAATGTTTGAAATCCCTACCGAAATGACCGCAGGCAAAGCAGCGGTTGAAGTAAAGTTCTCCCCGATCCGGAATTTAAACGGCATCTATGGCATGTTACGGTCTGTGAAGCTGTGACAAGCTAAATATACATGCTAATGCCTAACATCAATTGACCTGAAAAGCCTTCCTGTTGGGAGGCTTTTCATTCATATCAGTAACATATGAAGAAGATCATCTCATGTAACAACTTCATCCGGTAAATAAAAAAGCCATGAAACTCAAGGCGCTTGAATTTCATGGCATCTTAGAAATCATGTTATCTTCTAGCATTGAATCCGATAAAAGTTTTTGTGTTGAAATCGAACACGGCGGTCAGCGGCCCAAGCAGCTCGTCTTGGTCCGTGTTGTAAGTCACCGTCACAACGCTTCCGTTCGCAGCTTGGACGTCTTCAAGCAATTTCTTCTGCTCGGCCGTAGCAGCTAATACACCAACCTCTTTAGAGGAGACAATTTGAACAGGTGCCTCGTCTTGCTTTGTCGTAATATGGGAAACTTGCGAACTCACCTGTGCCCATGCCAAGTTGCGGTATTCCTGCGCTGTCTCCGGCGACATTTTCATTCCGCCTGCAACTGGTGCTTGAGCCTGTACCACTAGAAGGAAAAGCGGGCTTTGTGGAGGAAGGCTTTGCATCATGAGTGGGCCGTAATACGCTGTTACTTTCGTACCGACCTTCAGGTCATCCCAATTCAAGGACTCCCCTTGAGATGTCATGACACGCGTTTCCTTACCTGCGTTCAATACCAAATTGTCGCCTAATTGAACCTGCCAGCCGTCATCCGTGTGTTTCACGGCTTTGACGGTATCTTCTTTGACCGTGCGATCTGCGTGAACTTGAATACTCACAGCTTGCGCTTGGCCCGGGAAGCTCATCGCCATAGCTGGTCCGAACGCTGCATCGATTTGTGTTCCGGCTTTCAAATCGGCTGGGGTTAGCATTTTGCCGTCCAGGCTTTTAATAGCCGTCGATTTGTCTACCGTCAATATAACCCATGTGCTGCCAAGCAGCTCGATCCGGTACTTCCCGTCTTCATTCGCCTGCACGTTTACGATTACACCGGAGGCACGCATCTGGTCTACCGCTTCGCCGAGCTCAATTTCTTTGCTCGCTTCGTCGTAATTTAATGTATATCCAAGCTTGGCCGCAGCATCACGGACTGGAATATACAGTTTACCATCAATAGAAACAGGCGTAAGCATGCTGTCTTGTCCATTAATAAGAACCTTTGTATCTTTTTGAAGGTAACCTGTAACCTTTTCAACTAAAGCGTCAGCTTCGACTGCGGCCGTTGTGCCGAGTACCCCTGCCAAAGTGAATAATACCGTTAGTTTAGTTCGTTTCTTGTTCATAAAAAAGCTCCTTCCGATCCTGAGATGGATGATGTCTACCTGCTAACAATCCATCAGACGGAAGCGGCTTCAAATAGGTTGCAGCAAAAGTTATTCATTCGTTTCGGATGTCACAAATCAGACCCTTACATCGTCATATGTGCAAAACGTTAAGGGAGCTGGAGAATAAGATGCACGATTTGAAAGGAGCTGGAACATTGAACGTTGATGCGATAAAAAAGGAGCCTTCCCGAGTGAAATATTGCAAATTGGCGTATTCCATCCTTGCGTTCGTATTTTTGATCTGTATCATTGTGCAAGTATTTTTGGCCGGAATGGCTTTGTTCGGGGATTCGGAACTTTGGAAATATCATCGGTCGTTTGTTCCCATGTTCGGATATATCACGCTCATCCTGTTCATCCTTGGCATCGTCGGGAAACTCAAGCGGACAATGATCTGGGGGAGTCTTGGTCTGTTCGTCCTGATCAGTCTTCAATATATTACGGCTCTCCATATTGCAGGCGCGCTGCATCCCGTTCTGGCGCTCGCCTTGTTTTGGGGGTCTCTTGCCTTGGTTCGAGGTTCTTATCCATTTTTAACGAAGCGAAAATAAACAGAAGCAGGACCTTACATTTAAGTAAGCTCGGCACTTTAAAGTGCGTTCTTAACAACATGTTTCTACCGATTTACAATAAAGTCAATCAAAATTAAATGGAGGTCAGATAGATGAGTAAATCTTATTGGGGACCAAAGTCAGTAACATTTTGGCTCGTGGGTGTTGTTACGCTGTTAATGTTGTACTTAGGTGTAAGAGGTTTTGTCCAGCCAGAAGCGGCAATACGTGATTTCGGTTTACCACTTCACGACACCGCGGATAACTATCTGGTTCATATCAAAGCAGATCGGGACCTTTCTATTGGTGTCTTCCTACTTGCCTTGATGATACTTCGGATGCGAAAAGCATTGCTTGTTGTGATGTTAACTTCCATTCTGATGCCTACAATCGATGCGATATTGGTAATTACGAATGCAGCAGATACAACACCTTCTTGGATTCATATGGTTACTGCGTTATATGGACTCGTTGTTGGTTGGATGTTGTTTCGAGAAGAACAGCGAGCCACAATAGTAAGTAAATCATAGCAGCAAAGAGTTGCCGCCTCCTTGTTCGGATTAGTGACCGTTCTTTGCCGTAAAAAAACGTTCAATCATTTGTTTCGTTTCATGGGGACGTCTCAACTGAACTGCCTCTCCATTTTCATCAAAGGTAAAATGCCCCTTAATTGCATCCGGCATAGCATCATATTGTTTCTCGACAGTCTCCGGCCTCTTCATCAAAATCTTAAGAAAATGATCGATGACCTTGTCGATCTCTTCTTCTGTGGCATAATGCGCTAATCCATGGATGGCGAGCAGCCTCATGTCCAAATATCGTTCCTTCTTATAGGCTTTCTGAAAAAAATCCTTCAGCTCCAATTCCTTGCACCGGATTAAACCATGCAAAATTTTATTGCGCAGATAAACTTCGGATCATTTTCACGAAAGTAGGCAGTCGCTAAGTACCTCATCGATTCCTGATAATGCTGTTGATTTAAAGACATAAGGGCGCGTTTGCACCAAAAGAAAACCACTCCTTTGTCAGGGGTGGCTTTGTCCTTTCCATTTTCATTACAACAACGTTCCTTTTTTTCTTGTCTCATTCCTCCACGATGGCGACCGGCCGGGCCCAGCCGCCGCTTGCTTTTTCGACTTTAATCGGAAAGCAGCACACTTTGAAGCCATACGGTTTCGGTATTTTGTCCAAGTTAGCCAGCTTTTCAATCTGGCAATATTCCTTGTCTTTGCCTACGTAATGCGCTGCCCACAGCACGCCTTCCCGCGGCTGCTTTTTATAAGCTTCAGCCTGCAGGTTGAGCGGAATATCCCAGCCCCAGCCGTCAGTGCCGACAACCTTGATGCCTTGGTCCAGAAGCCACAGGGTAGCTTCCGCCGATACCCCGGCATGAAGAAATGCATAATGCTCGTGATACAGCCGTTTGTCCGCATCGCTCCGGATGAGAACGATATCGAAAGGTTTCAGCGTATACTCGATTCGTTTCAGCTCAGCGATTAAGTCATCCGTTGTAATCTCATAACCCGGCGGCTTCGCGCTGAAATCGAGCACCACGCCGTCGGAATAAAACCATTCAAGCGGCAGTTCGTCAATCGTCCTTGCTTGCTTCCCTTCCGAGACCGGCCAGTAATGCCACGGGGCGTCGATATGGGTACCCGAATGCGTATTCAGCGTCACCATTTCCGTTGCCCAAGCCTTGCTCTCTGGAAAATCCTCCTGCTTCAGTCCGAGTATCTCCGCTGCTTGCAGCGCACCGTCTTCATGGGTCGCATATTCGATCTTCGCCGGCAGCGGCTCGCGGATACGCGGGCTAATCGGCACGCTCAAGTCAATAAGCTTCATGATGATTATTTCTCCCCTCTCACCTCGAATCATCCACATTATACTAAAATGTACCTATAGCCGATAGGTCAACGATACGTTTGGTGCTACCCCTAATTTTTTGGATAACCAAAATGACTCTAGATAGTTGTTATTTCTTGGTAAACACAACTTGTGATAATCTATGGGTAACAGAGTTTTTCAAAATAATGTGTCGTTCATTGTTCCGTAAAAAGGCTCGTTTCATAACCACCTGCAACACTTCGCAAATGAATTTTGACCATAAAATTTATTGGAGGAAAAAAATGGATGCAAAAACGCTTTTGCTGCAGCAATGGACAAGCTGCTTAGATCAAGAAGACTGGTTTCCACCACTTGAAAAAGTGCTAGAGGATGTTACGTTTGAACAGGCAATTTGGAAACCCGTTGATTCAATGAATTCCATTTGGGAATTAGTTTGTCATTTACTATTCTATGAAAAGAGACTTCTGATGCGATTTCTTGGTGAGACAGACAATGAACCACAGGCCGAAGATAATAAATCTACATTTCGATTACCAGCTGAAACGCTTCAAAATTGGAAGGAAACAAAACAAGAATACGTTTACGTTCATCGCGAACTTGAAAAAATACTAGCAAAATCAGAAGAAGAAGATTTGTATAGACCGATCCCCGGAGAAAGATCATTGGTCCTCGAACTAAAGAGTTTAGCAATGCACGACGCATATCATATTGGGCAAATTGTATTCTTAAGTAAAATGCAGGGAGCTTTGGCAGGTAAACGCAGCTTTTAAAAAACTTCATGAATAAAAACGGGAGCGTCCAAATTCGGACGTTCCCGTTTTTTATACCTGAACAAGTGGTCCTAGCCTTCACCTGTATTACAATTTATCGTAATGCTCATCCGTAACGGGTTCCAGCCATTCCGGCTTACCTGCAGTGATGGCAATATGTTCAAACCAGCTGTCTTTTGCTGCACCATGCCAGTGTTTTACACCATCATGCGTAACAACAATATCACCAGCTTTCAGGAACTGGGCGGCCTTTCCCTCTTCCTGGTACCAGCCTTCGCCGCCGGTTACCAATAGAATCTGATACCCATCACGATGGATATGCCAGTTATTCCGGCATCCCGGTTCAAAGGTTACGTTGCCAACGCCAACAGGAACGCTGGGATCGGCAACCAATGTCTGCAGGTAACTTTGTCCCACAAAATATTTGGCAAATCCTTCGTTCTTCTCTCCCACAGGGAAAATTACGCCGTTTTTTACCTCTTCATGTTTTGCCATGCTGCTTCCTCCATTAAACAATATTAGGATTCGTATCCACTAGCTCTGTTTACTTCAATTTCCCGCCAAATACCGGAAAGAAGCTGTGCTCACCATAATCTTGGATCTGCTCTGCATTCTTCAATGTCTCCATATCTGCATCGCTGATAACAAAATCAAGCTCTGCATTGTTTCTCATGTGATCAGGATTTGCCGTCTTCGGAAGTACGACAAGACCAAGCTGGATATCATAACGCAGGCAAAGCTGGGCAACGGATACCCCATACTTATCTGCTATTGCCTTAACCTCAGTATTATGAAGGATTGCACCGTGTGCAATAGGTGAATATGCCTCCACCAGGATGTCATTCTTTTGGCAGAATTCAATGAGCTCCAAAGGCGTATTGCTCACATGTGCCAAGATCTGATTGACCATAGGCTTGATCTCACAGCCTGCAAGTATATTCTCAATATCATCCTGAAGAAAGTTAGACAGACCGATGGCCTTTACTTTGCCTGTTCTATAAGCATCCTCCATCGCTTTCCATACTTCTTTGTTTTCCTCGAAGTAACGCTTCTCCTCGCGGAACTCCGTCCAGGGTTGTGGACTGTGAATAATCAGAAGGTCAATGTATTCCAGTCCCAACTTGGCTAAGGACTCATGAATGGACTGCGTAACTCCATCATAGCTTTTTGCTTCTGCAGCAACCTTTGTCGTAATGAAAAGTTCTTCTCTCGCGACACCGCAGGTAAGGATTGCTTCGCCTACTCCAGCCTCATTCATATATGCCTGAGCCGTATCAATATGGCGATATCCTAGAGATACCGCATCTCGCACGGCCTGTGCCGCCTGTTCATCGTCGAGGAGCCAGGTACCCAATCCTAATTTGGGAATTTCAATACCATTCGATAATTTGAATGTTTCGTTAAACATTGGTTTTGTCTCCTTTACTATTCCGGAATGATTTCATTGATGCAGCTCAAAGCATTTAACGTTCTAGGGAATCCCATATAAGGAAGACAATGCGTGATGGCGGTAATCATTGTTTCCTTGTCATTGCCGACATTTAGATTGCCTTGTACATGTGCCTTGACCTGATGTTCGGCACCCCCGAGTGCGCTGATGATGCTGAGCGTCAGCAGCTCCCGTGTTTTCAAATTCAGGCCTCCACGGGTATAGAAGTCGCCAAAGCAAAAGGCGGAAAGATAATCCTGAATATGCTTTTGATTGATCGGGGCATTCTCCCGGTTTTTGGTAATGATGTCGCCGAAAATGTCCACCTGCACGGCAAGTCCCTTGTCAAACCGAGTCTCTTCTTCAACCTGTTGTTGACTCTCCAGCGGCAATGCGATGTTTCTGGCTTTGAAAACGTCGTTGACCTCCGTCATGGCATTCAGCGTTTTGGGAAAGCCGACGTAAGGAGCGCATTGATACACGGCTTCCTTGATTTCGATCGGCGTAAGTCCGACGTTCAGGGCGGCATGGACATGTGCCTTGAGCTGAGGCAAGGTTTGGTTTGTGGTTAGCACCACCAAGGTAATGAGCTCCCTCATTTTGTCATCCAGGCTGCCTTGATGAAAGACCTCCCCGAAAATAAACCGGCTCAAAATATCCTGAAAATCGGGATCCGTTGCGTATGCTGCAGGCACTCCATCGCCGAATAGCTGCTTGTACGTTTCTTGGCTTTTCTCAATTCGATTCATAATGCAGCCTCCTGTTTGATGTACTCATAAAAAAAGCTAATGAATGCCAGAATGTATATTTTCCAAGTATGGTTCAATAATTCTTCCTATTTAATATGGGATTCATGGGACAAATTCAAACAAGCCGTTATGATTAATTTACGGTAAGCGGCACAACCTTCACTGTGGCTGAACGGGCACGCGTACTGATCATCGAGTTTAGATAAGCACTTCCCTTGTATTTCGCACGATATGCATTGTCGATGAGGTCGCCGATCTCCCCTTCAACCGGTTCAAACGCAACCTCCTTAGTCATGCCAGCCACCGTGATGCGCCCCGCCTTCTGCTGTACTGCTGCCTGGTACCAACGGGAGTTCTGCCCGTAATAGGCGCGTACATAGAGTGAGTCGCCAACCACAACAGACCAAATCCAGGTCGGGGTACCATAGGTAACGCCGTCTTCCCGGAAAGGTGAGATGTGAAGATCATCGGACTCAGCGATCCTGCTCAATTCTTCATTCGACCACGTACTCATGAATGGGATCCTCCTTAAAACTTGATATTAAGCATGCACATAGAATGAACTACAGCAGCAAAAATGAACATTGATTGTTTAATCAACTCGTGTTTATAATTTTATACAGAACCCCCATGCTTACAATGGTCATTTCCTCACAATGTGTGCGTTACTCAACAAATGATCCAAAATTGCCGATTATCTTAAGATGGAGGACGTTATAAAAATGACTAAAGTGGATCGAAGGGTAGTCAAATCCCAAGAAGCGATCAAGAAGGCCATTCTTGAACTGATGGCAGAAAAAAACTTTGATGACATTACCATCCGTGATATTTCCGACAGGGCCAATGTGAATCGAGGTACGGTTTATCTGCACTATTTGGATAAATACGACCTGCTGGATAAAATTATCGAAGAACATATCAGTAATCTCAGCGAACTTTGCCGATCTGCATCCGAAATGAGCTTTCAAGAAGGAAATTATGTCTGGTTCGAATATTTTGCAGAGCATCATTTGTTTTTTTCAACCATGCTAAACACCAAAAGCGCGGCTCATTTCCGCAGCCGTTTCCTTGATTTAGTCGTTCAAGAATATAAAGTTGAAGTCGATGTAACCGAAGGGAAAAATCAGGGCTTAAATCAAGAAGTTATCCTGCAATTTTTCGGGGCGGCCGTTGTGGGGGCCGTGGAATGGTGGTTCAGGAATGGAATGCCTGTTCCCCCTCGTGTCATGGCAGAACAGACAGGGATATTGCTGGATCGAAATTTATAACCTCTGAATAACAAAACCACCTGTAATTCATATAGAAATATATGGATTACAGGTGGTTTTCTATTAATAAGTCGAGGCGAAGTTACTCCCAATTTTGTTGTGCTTATGAACATCTTCCGTTCCGGCTTCGAGCGCGGTCTTGTAATAAAAGCATTTATGTTCGATGACTTCCATTGTTCTTTTAAGTTCTTCCATCTGCGCCTCTACAGCAGCCTTCCGTTCCAGAAACATATCATATCTTTGTTTCAGAGTCGTATCCCCTTCTGAACACCAACTAATAAAATTTTTAATTTCCTTAATCGGCATCCCCGTGGTTTTTAAACATTCGATTACTTTCAAAGACTCGATATCGGATTCTTTAAACAAGCGTGTTCCGCTGGCTGTCCGTTCTACAAAAGGCAAAAGTCCCTCTTTGTCGTAGTAACGCAACGTATATATAGTAAGATTCAATTGCTTGGCAGCTTCGCTGATTGAAAATGTCTTCAACAGGGATCTTCCTTTCTTTGCGATATAGCTCTGTCGTTTATACCTATTTTGATATTATCATAAAATCAGTGCTTGACCTAGAGTTAACTCTAGGGAATAAAATTAGTTTTGCAACATTTGAACAACCATTGATAGGAGGATTTCGAGATGATTACTGCTAAAGCAAGAGCTGTCGACGGTCCGGACAAACCGTTTCGAGCAGCTGAAATTAAACGGCGCGATCTGGATTCGCAGGATATTTTAATTGAAATCAAATTTGCGGGAATATGCCATTCCGATATCCATACGGCTCACGGCGAATGGGGACCTGTCAACTATCCGCTTGTGCCTGGACACGAGATTGCGGGGATTGTTACGGCTGTTGGCCCTAATGTCACAAAATACAAAGTCGGTGACCGTGTAGGGGTTGGCTGTATGGTTGATTCCTGTGGCGAATGCGAGAACTGCCGTAAAGGGGAAGAACAATACTGCCTCAAAGGAAATGTCCCGACCTACGCTGGTGTTGACAAATACGGCGAGCCAACTCAAGGTGGTTATTCCACCCACATTGTCGTCACTGAGGATTTCGTAGTTAGAATCCCCGACAACATCGAGCTTGATGCCGCGGCGCCGTTGCTTTGCGCGGGTATTACAACCTATTCCCCGCTTAATCACTGGAAGGCCGGCCCAGGCAAAAAAGTAGCTGTAGTCGGTATGGGCGGCCTCGGGCATATGGCTGTTCAAATTGCGCATGCGATGGGTGCCGAGGTCACGGTATTGTCTCAAACCTTAAGTAAAAAAGAAGATGGCTTGCAATTGGGTGCAGACCACTACTACGCCACTAGCGATCCGGAAACCTTCGAAAAACTCGCCGGCCGCTTTGATCTGATTATTAACACGGTGAGTGCCAGCATCAATATGGATGCTTATTTCTCACTACTTACGCTTGACGGAACTTTGGTAAACGTCGGTGCCCCAGGGGAGCCGTTGTCGCTGAATGTCATGTCTCTCATCGGACATCGCCGTTCATTTGCAGGTTCCATGATTGGCGGCATCCGCGAGACACAGGAAATGTTGGACTTCTGCGCAAAACACAGCATCGTTCCTAAGATCGAAGTGATCTCGGCCGACCAGATTGACGAAGCCTACAAACGTGTATTAGCCTCGGATGTGAAATACAGATTCGTCATTGATATTAGCACGATGTAAGCTGCGTACCACATTTGTTCCATAAGTAATTACATGTTGAAGGTGCCTCAAAAGCAAGCTTTTGGGCACCTTCGCTTTATTCTATAATCTTCATTCCACGTCCTTATTCCTCATCAAAATAAACCGTTTTTCCCGTTTCTGCGGATATATACACCGCCTCTAATATTTGCGATACAACCATCGCTTCCCTCGGTTTAACCAAAGGTTCGGTATCGTTCACGATACTGTCAATCCATTGCTTGGCTTCATACTCGAAATCGGTCATTTCTTCTCCGCTGAATCGTTCTCTTGCATTCGGATTCACATCGATTTTATTCAGGAACAGGCTCCCGTCCCTCTCTCCATTGATCCGCAGCTCATTTTTAGCAAAATCCGCCCCTCCCTTCGTTCCGCACAGCAGGTTGCCGCCACCTTCCGCAATGTTAAGGGCCCAGCTGGTTTCAATGATGACCGTCGCTCCATTTTTAAATTTCACATACCCGAACGCCGAATCTTCCACCTCAAATTCGTTTGGATCCCAGGATCCCCATTCGTTTGCGGCATTTTCGGTATACTTCAGTTTATGGAAGACGCTGCCGACGACACTAACCGGTTCATAGTTATCCATCAACCACAGGATCAGATCAAGGGAATGGGTTCCAATATCAATCATAGGACCGCCTCCCTGCTTCTCTTTATCCAGGAACACGCCCCATGTAGGTACGCCTCTCCTCCGGGTCGCAACCGCTTTGGCAAAATAGATATCTCCAAGTTCCCCATTGGTGATCATCTTTTTTAACAACTGACTTCTGGCGTTGGAGCGATTCTGGTACCCGACGGTTAGCTTCTTGCCTGTTCGCAAGTGGGCTTCGTACATCGCTTTGGCCTCCGCGCCTGTGACTGCCATCGGTTTTTCGCACATGACATGTTTGCCGCATTCGAGAGCATCAATGGATATCGACGCGTGAGAGCTGTTCGGTGTCAATACATGTACGACCTCAATATCCTCTATCGCAAGCAGATCTTTGTAATTTGTAAACACCATTGCATCTGGCGTGCCGTATTTTTGCGCCGCTTCCTCGGCCCTTTCCGGCTTCAAGTCGCAGAAGGCCACCATCTGTACATGATCTAACTTGGACAAACACGGCATATGCTTACCGCCCGCGATCATGCCGCAGCCGATGATTCCTACTTTTACAGTTCTCATTAGAATTCCCTCCCCACACTATTTGAACTCTACCGTCCGGTTTTCCTTATGAGCGGTGTATGCCGCTTCCAATAGCTCCGTCAATTTTGTCCCCTCGTCCAGTCCGAAGGGCATCGGCTTGTCATGAAGCAATGCATCTGCCCATTGGATGATCGGAAGCGGCTGCTCTTTAGGGAGTTGGTTCGGTGAAATCCATCCGGAGAAAGGCAATTCGAGCTTCTTCGAGATGACTTTAACGGAATCATCTGAGATCATCAAGGTACCCTCCGTGCCGTAAATCTCAAGGGCGGAAGGAGTTTTGTACGTCACAAGGCTTGTTTCGACAAGTGCGACCGCATTGTTTATGAACTCAATCGAGCACTGCGCATTATCTTCCACTGCACGATGGGTGAAGTAATGAAACATGGAGGTGATTCTTTTGGGCTTTCCGAGCAGCATACTTGCGATGTACATCGGATGACAGCCCAAATCCATCATGGCTCCGCCCCCTGTTTGTTTCTCATCATACCAGTATTCCGGCAGCCAATTGTTTAAAGCACCGTCGTGGCCGTTACGAATGCGTAAAAGCGTAATGTCCCCTAATATATGGTCATCAATCAGCTGCTTCGCGAACAATTGGTGTGGTCTTGTAAGAGCAGGAAATGAAATGCAAAACTTGACGTTTGCTTTGCGTACCGCTGCAGAGATCTGATCACATTCCTGGGTGGTAAGAGCCATGGCTTTTTCGGTAAAAATGTGTTTGCCGGCCTCAGCGGCTGCTACCATGACGTCTGCGTGCATGCTTGTAGGAGCGTCCACGACGACGCCATCGACGTCTTCCCGTTTCAGCAGAGTGTCCAAATCTGCTTCAAAATCCGCTCCCAACCCAGCAGCCCATTCGCTTCCGCGTTCAGGCTGTTCGTCCCAGACGGCCGTGATCTTAACGTTTCCATGATTTTGCAGCTTTCTTGCGTAATCAGCTGCATGCACATGCCACTTGCTTAACATCGCAACGTTCAACATGCTTTTCCCCTCCGTAATCGGTTAATGTTCGTCGTATGCGTTTGAGCATTCGTTAGAAAGTGAATTGGGATGGCAGTAACGCCACCCCAAAATTGTTCACGATATAGATTGAACGATCTAGAACCCTACATCATCTCTTTCCGCAGCTTTTTGAGCTACGAACTCCGCCATTTCATCCACGCCGGCGGCCTTATATTTTTCTTGAACACTATGAAGAAGATTTAGAGCTTCTTCATCTGACGAAGCAAACAGCGCTTTCTTAAATTCGTCATCGAAATTCAAGCTGCTGGTTTTACTGATAAAATCCTGATATTTGGGCCATTCTCTTGCAAGGTAGCTGGCGCTTACTTTGTCTATAATTTTGATAGGCATTTTTGCCGAGAAGCTCTCCTCCAACTTCTGCCACTGCGTTTTTTGATCTTCGGGCGTAGGCCAAGTGACTTCATTGGAGAATGCCCCAATGAACCTTCCTGGCAGGAAATTGAGCCCTGCATCTCTCTTCAGATCCGGGTTTTCATCGAATTGTTTTTTCACATCCGGAATCCATTGGGGTATCCCGTTTTCCATGGTGTAGTGCGTTCCTTCGATCCCGAAATAAGCAAGCAGTCGGCCTTCCTCGCTGTTGACATAATCAATGTACCGCAATGCCGCATCGGGATCTTTGATGTCAGCGCTCAAGAACAGGACAGGGAAACCGGAACGGCCGGGTTTCTCAACTTGCGTACGAATGTCTCCGTTCTTATTCTTCATCGGTCCGAGTAGTTCATATTGCATTTCCGGATTCGTCTTATACAGCGTTTTTTGTAAATCAGCTAACATCGGTTGGGCTCCGAATACGGCCATCTTGCCCGTCGTAAGCTTTTCATTCGCTGTTGTACTCGTATTGCTGAAGGCTTCAAGATCAAACAAACCTTCTTTTAGCAGCTTTCTCATGTATAACAACTTGGCTTCATAATCCTTGGACTGCGTCCAGTGGATCAGTTTTCCATCCACTTCACGGAAGTCCGAAATCGAGTAATCCGACCATCCGGCAAGGAACTGTCCATAATCCCATCCATTCCACATCGTTCCGGCCGGGATGACCGGCTTCCCGCCAATATCTTTGAAACCGCCATCTCTGATTTTGACCAATAAATCATACAGTTCATCCTGGGTATCAATATCCTCCGCTTTTACATTTAAAGCTTTCAGGATATCTCCCCTGGCAAAAAGGCCGTAATTCCAATTATGAATACTCTCTGGGGTTCCGTCAGGGGTCTCCGTTGGAATGAGATACGTCTTGCCTTCAAAATCGGGACTATTGAGATCGAACTCGGCAAAATCCTTCGCAATCCCGGTCGTCACCAGTCTTTTAATATTCGGGTATTTATCTAGATAAGGGGTTAAATCCAGAAGCTGTCCTTCCATGGCTGCCTTCTTGATAACTTGACCTTCTCCTCCGGTAGTAGACCAGAACGGTGCGTTAACAATATCCGGGACCGTACCGGAAGCGAAGATCGTATTCAGTTTCTCTACTTCGCTTGTTGTGATGGATTCGAGGTTTAACGTCACCCCGGTTTTTTCCCTGATTTTTTGGGCTACGGGATTATTTTTCTGGTCCTGCGGAAAACCGGCTCCGCCGCCGTTCCAAGCACTGAGGAAAGTCAAGGTTACCGGCTTTATTTCTTCAGAACCTGACTTATTCGGACCCGGGTCAACCGTGCCTGCTCCCTCCTCTTTGCCTGTTCCCGTACATGCCGTCATGGTCACTAACAGCAGTAAAGCGATTAGTGTCATCGCAAGAACGCTCCTACGCCGCCTGTTCTTCCTCATCCTACAATCCCCTTCCATTGGAAGTTTATATATAAAAGGTTTAGCCTTTTATACCAACTACTCCTTAAGCGAACCTACCAATACGCCTTTGACGAAATATTTCTGAAGGAATGGATACACACAGATGATCGGGGTCGTGATAATAATGACAAAGGTCATCCGCAAGGCTTCCGGCGTTACACCTCGCAGCTCCATCTGAGACTGGGTCATGTTTTGAATCGCGGATCCGCTATTTCCCGACGACGACGTCATCGATTGGAAAGACGCTTCGCTGATCATCTTGTTCAGGAACGTAGCCGCAGGCTGCAGTTTTTCATTCTGAATGAAGAACTGACCGGTAAACCAGTCATTCCACACGCCGACCCCGACAAACAAGGCAATGGTAGCAAGCACCGGCATCGATAGAGGCAGGATGATTCTTGCAAATACAGCCAACTCACTTGCTCCGTCGATTCGGGCCGATTCCGACAGACCTTCCGGGATTCCGTCGAAGAAGGTTTTCATAATAATTGCATTGAAAAAGTTATACAGGGACGGCAGTACCAACACCCAAAACGTATTCAGGATGTGCAATTCCCGGTACAGGATAAAGGTCGGAATGAGGCCTCCACTGAACAACGTGGTGAAGAAAAAGAAGAATACGATATATTTTCTTCCGGGCAGCCCTTTCCGCGACAGGGCGTAGGCTAATAACGCCGTCAAAAATACGGAGCCAACCGTTACGATCAGGGTTCGGGAAATGGAAATATAAAACGAATTTAAGATTAAAGGATTGCTAAAAGCTTTCGCATAGTTTTCTAATGTAAACACTCTAGGAAAAAGATAGATTCCGCCCTTCATCGCGTCGTAGCCGTCATTGAAAGAAAGGGCCAGAAAATAGATAAATGGATAGAGTGCCGTAGCGCAGAATAAAAGCAGCACCGAATAGTTCAGCGTCGCATACATTTTATCTGCCGGCGTCAGCCTTCTCTCCCCCATACTCACACCTCCTCAATCTTCAGCGCCAGCTGATTACCACAACGATACATCACTCACACGTTTGGATACTTTGTTGACAACCACGATGAGAAGCAGCGAGATCGCTGACTTGAATAAACCAATGGCCGTGGAATAAGCTAATTGCCCTTGCTGCAGGCCCGTTTTTAAGACATACGTGTCCAATATCTCCGAGACGCTTAATGTTGCGGGGGACTGCATCAGCCAGATTTGGTCAAAGCCCGCATTCAGTATTCCGCTGAGGGAGAATATGAGCAATATGCCTATCGTTGGCGTAAGGGATGGAAGCGTGATCTTAAACAGTTTGCTCCACCGGCCTGCCCCGTCGATTTCGGCTGCCTCATATAAGTGCGGATCGATATTCGTTAACGCGGCTAAATAAATGATCGAACCCCAGCCTACACCTTTCCAGATATCGGAAATGATGACCAATGGATAGAATAATTCCGGCTTCCCCATAAAAAAGATCGGATCCAACCCCATCTGGTACCGAATATCATTGATGAGACCTACGTTCGGAGACAGTATTTTTTGAAGTAAAGTAACGACGACGACCCACGAAACGAAGTGCGGCAGATAGGAAATCGTTTGAAAAACCCTTTTGATTTTTTTGTGCATAATTCCATTGAGCATCAAGGCCAGGACCAATGGAGCCGGAAATCCGAAAATAAGCTTAAGGGCACTAATGGACAACGTATTTCGGAGTACATCGTAAAAGCTGGAATCGTTTAAAAACTGCTCGAAATATTTAAAGCCTGCCCACGGACTCCCCAAGATCCCCAGATTGAATTTGTAATCTTTGAACGCGATCAGAATGCCGTACATCGGATAGTAGGCAAAAATCAGAAACCATAGGATCGCAGGAAGAATAAATAAGTATATATATCTAAATTGCCATATTTTAACTAATTTCCTGTTCTTTTTTAGTCGTTCATATCTAGGGATAACAGCACCTTTGGGTACCATTCTCCGAACACCTCCTACATCTTCGTCATATCAGGCTTTATATCGCATGGATTTCACACATTCCGGACTCACTTTTGCGTAAGGCATATCGCACGGTTTCCCCCTCCTTTATTGCAAGCGGTTTCATTTGTATGATTCAAATATATTCAATATGGTGTAGGATTCATTCCATAATTTCTTCATTCGCATAAAAGTTATCTTCAGGTCAGAAAAAAGGAAATGTTCCCGTCGTCTCGCCAATCACCAATTCCGGCTCCACGAGGGTTTTAATGTATTTTCCGGGTTGGCCGTCATCATTGTTTATGACCTCAAGCAGCGTGTTCGCCGCCCGGTAGCCCATATCTCGTTCAAACTGTTTAACATGTGTGAATGTGCTGTATCCTTCGATGATGGAAGTCGGATCGTCAAAACTGATGATGGAAATGTCCTCAGGCACCTTCAAACCGGCTTGCCGTGCCATTTGATGGATTTTTACGCCAAGACTTCCGTTTAGCGTAATATAGGCCGTTGCCATTCGATTTTGGATATATCGATACAGAGGATGTGCTTCAGCTTGCTCAAGACTTCCGATTTCAAAACCGGTTACGATGTGGGCCGGGTTAATGAGGGATCCCTTTTCCTTTAAGGCATTCATATATCCATCGATCCGCTCTTGAACGGTAACGGTTTGTATAGGCGAATCAGAGCATATGGCGATTTCACGATGCCCCAGATCCCATAAGTAATTGACGGCCAGGCTAGCGCCAAGCCTACCGTCTGATGCGATATAATGAGTCTCCACCCCTGGAAGGTAACGGTCGATGAGAACAAACGGAAATCCCGCAAATTTCATGCTTAATATTTCTTCATTGAATAATTCCTCGTCAACGGGGAAAATGAGCAGCCCTTCCACACCAATTTTACTGCATGTCTGGATCGCCTCTTTTTCCTTCTCAATGCTGCCCTCCGATAAATAGATCACGAAACGGTAGTCGTTTTCATTTAGTGCTTGCTGAATCCCCTGGACAAGTCTAATGGTAAAATAATCATAAATGCTGGGCATAATCAGACCGATCAGCCTCGTCTGCATTTCTCCGCTGGTTTGATTGGTTTGCTGTACCGCACTTTTAGGAGATGTCGTCGGAATTTCATATTCCGGATCGCTTACAAAGGACCCCTTTCCGGGAACTCTTGTAATGATTCGTTCATTTACCAAGCCGGATAAGGCATGAACAACAGTAATTTTGCTTACTCCGAAACGCTCCATAAGTTCCTTTTCCGTAGGGATACGGTCTCCAACCTTCAATACCTGGGACGTAATCAAATCACGTATATACTCTTGAACCATCTGATACAAAGGTATTCTGTCCGCTGAGTTCACTCCGAATCACCACATTTCATATCAATATATTCAATATATAAAATACGAAAGATGCAAGTGGTTTATTCCATGTCCTTTCTTTGTTCGTCCTAATAAATAACGGGACAGCACAGATTGGGTTCTGGACTGTCCCGTTATTTGTTTAATTAATGATATATAAAATCCAACAGTCAGGTTTCTATATTAACGCGTTTGCTGAAACAGTGGCGGCCCAATAATCAGTGTGTCATTCTGCTCGGCGAGTCCCACAATTTCCTCGAGTGAATGCAGGCCGATTTCTCGGAAGAAATCGTCAATCCCCCCAGGTGCGAAAGTAAAAAGAATACGGCCTATTTCGGGTCCGACGTTAGCCCAGGCGTGAGGTAATCCACGTGGAACCACGACGCTCGTTCCGGGTGTTGCCTCAAACTCATCCTCCCCGCATTGGAAACGGAAAGTTCCTTCAAGAATCTCGAATATCTCTTCCCGTTCCTTATGGATATGCTTTGGGGGACCAATCAAAGCCGGTACACGCGCTTCGACGACAGTAATCGCTCCTCCAACTTGATTACTGTGAATGCGAATGGCCATTTGTTCGCCCGGCATTGTATCGAACCATTCGAGATCCTTCGCGAAAGTAACGCCCGCTTCGGTTACAGCTTGATTTGCCTGTTCCATTTTCATCCTCCTCTACTCAATCAATCCTCAGATTGCATATGCACTTTTTTATCGGCCTCATACAACAACAACATGTAAACCGGCAGAACGCCTTCTGCAGTAAGAGCGTTCTGCCGCGCCTTAGCAATTTTTATTTATATTGCAAACGTTAAACCTACCAGCTGTTCACTGAGGCTCCAGAGTCGATCGGCCGCCTTAGGATCGACCGCATATGACATCACGCCGGAATCCGTTAATGTCGAATTGTTGTCCAAATGAAATTCATTCTCTGCATCCTGTCCCAGAGGAGCAACATCGCAGTTCTCGCAATAGACGCCGCCCATATTGTCAAGCTGTGGGCTCGTCGCACACCATACACTGGTAGCAGCCCCTTGCCCTACCGTCTTGAGATTTTTCGCCGGATCGAGGACCGGCTGTCCATTCTCGTCGATGACGCCAGACGCATGAAGTTCCTCCCTCGAAAGATGCTTTTCGAGACCGGTACCAACGATGCTGCCCGGATGAAGGGAGAAGGCCCGCACGCCGTCGGCCTGGCCGCGTTTGTCGAGCTCGACCGCGAAGAGAATGTTGGCCGTCTTCGACTGACCATAGGCCGCCCAACGATCATACTCGCGCCGTTCGAAATTGGGATCATCGAACACGACAGGGGAAAAGTGATGCCCCCAGGACGAGACGGAAACCACGCGTGCTCCGTTCGCCTTGCGCAGCGCGGGCCAGAGCCGGGCCACAAGCTGGAAATGTCCCAGATGGTTTGTCGCGAATTGCGATTCATATCCTCGCGAGTCACGTTTCATGGGAGATGCCATAATGCCTGCGCTGTTTACCAGAATGTGCAGCGGCCGGCCGGAGGCAAGAAACTTCTCTGCAAAGGCATCGATTGAGGCAGGGTTCAGCAAGTCCATCATTTCAATTTCGATACCATCAATGCCCCCAAGCGCGGCCGCGGCTTTGTTGCGGTCACGCGTCGGCACGATAACCTTGGCTCCAGCAGAACTTAGCACACGCGCGGTTTCAAGACCGAGCCCGGAATAGCCGCCCGTAACGATGGCGATTTTGCCGGACAGGTCGATACCCTTGATGACATCTTCTGCTGTCGAGGAAGCTCCAAACCCGGAACCGATGGGTGCCTGCTTAGTTGTCATATAAAAGATCTCCTTTTTAAATGCTCAAATTTTATAAAGCTGAAAGTTTATTTGAAGAATCCGAAAATGTTCCAATGCATAAGGTTCGTTTTTTAGGCTGTTTTTATCATAGAAGCTCTCCCTGTTTTGATATTTAGACAAAAAACGTAATTTGTCTATGTGTACATTCTATACAACTAGACATTGTTTGTAAAGTGTATAATAATAAATTTATGGACGACAAAAAGAAGCTTCATATACTATCCGTTGCATTGGACGTTTTCTTCAAGTATGGCTATAAGCGAGTGTCAATGAACGAAATAGCGGAAGCCGCCGGTATTTCGCGTGCGAGTCTCTATCTTTATTTTAAGAACAAGGAGGAAGTTTTTAACGCGAGCATTCTACTATACGGCGACAATCTCATCGAAGAAATACTGGAAGGCCTTCCTTCAAAACAAACGCCTGAAGAGAAAATGTTATACGCGTTTGAAGTGTGGTCTATAAACAATTTCGATCAATCATTGAACTCGCCGGAAGTAAAAGAAGTGACCGACAGCTCTTTCTCGTTCGCTCAGGAGGCACTCGATGCGAGCTACAGCAAGCTAGAAGTCATTCTGACCTCTATTTTGGAATCGCGATCGAAATCCAACGGCAGCCCAAGCAGCCTATCTTCAGAGAAATTGGCGCATCTTTTAACAAGCGCATTGCGCGGGTTTAAATTAGTCGCGAGAGACTCCTCCGAACTTCGCCAAATGATTGAAGATTTGCTCCGGGTTATTCTTATCTCTTAGAGAGGAATATGGCTCGTCTCTTCTATCGGGAAAGCAGACTATAGCAACGAATCGCAAAACTCTGCGCAAATTGAAGTGTGCCGACGAAAATGAACTAAGTTGAAGTCACTTATTAAAATGAAACTAAGGCTGCCAGTAGCTGGCAGCCTTTTCATTTTAGAAATGTGTGGTGTATTGTTGGAGGACCTTTATTCTTGGCGTTACTTAATTCCAAACAAATCCTTGCATAGTCTTTTCAAATTAGAGCATAACTAAATTAATTGAGTAGGAAATCGTAGGAATTGTACAGTCGGATAGCCGCGACGAAGAATATCGGCCATTAAAAATAAGAACGAACCGATCGAGCAAATTGATCTGTATGGCGAAGAAATTCCGGATGTAAACAGAACCGTTCTGAGCGCTTGGGGAAAACTTGTATCTGGCGTGTGACCATTGCTATAGTCGGGGACCTGGCATACCCGAAAAATATGTTCATGGAGCAGTAAAGAACGAAAATTGAGAAAAGTGGTTGCAAACTAATAACAATATTTAAAACTAACGATACCTATTGTAGGGAGACACGATCATGAGATTGACAAAAAATAACGGCCTGTACCAGCTCACGTTTATGATGCCAAATTTTTTCCCAGTGAGCTGTTATTTCGTCGAAGAGGAAGACGGATTAACGCTGATCGATACCGCTCTGCCGTATAGCGTGAAAGGCATCATGAACACGGCGGCTCAAATCGGCAAGCCGATTACCCGAATCGTGCTGACCCATGCGCATAACGACCATATCGGTGCTTTGGATGGACTTAAATCCATGCTTCCTGACTCGCAGGTTTATATTTCGGAAAGGGATGCGAAATTGCTGAAAGGAGATGCAACACTGGAGCCGCAGGAGCATCAGACGCCGATCAAGGGCAGGGTTCCGAAGCCAGGAAAAATCATGACGAAGCCCGATGTGCTGCTGCGCGATGACGACAGAATCGGATCGCTGGCCGCCTTTTCCTCCCCAGGTCACACGCCCGGCTCGATGTCATTTCTGGATAAGCGAAGCGGCGCACTGATCGCGGGCGATGCGTTTCAGTCTAAAGGCGGCCTGGCAGTATCGGGCCGGATGAAACTATTGTTCCCGTTTCCAGCTATGGCAACCTGGAGCAAGGAAACGTCGGTTAGCTCCGCGCGCAAGCTGCTGGAGTTGAACCCTACGCTGTTGGCGGTCGGCCACGGACCGATGCTGGAACGTCCACAGCAAGCTATTGCTCATGTAATTGCGGATGCCGAGAAGGCGCTGCGCGGGAGCGCGGGCAAAGGAAGTCGCAGCCATGCCTAGAGCTGGTTTTGATGAGACAGCGGTACTTATGATCCAGAGACTTATTTAAGAATATTCTCCTCCTAATACCGATTTGTTTTCAAGAAGAGTTGACGATCAGAGTTTTTATCGAATGATTTGTAATCCTCTATTCTTTCAAGTTAGCCCTAGTCTTTGTAACCTCCCCTACACAAAAAAACAGGCTTCCGATGATTTCGGAAGTCTGTTTCATAATCGATCTGCTGATTTTAAGGTATAGCGAAATCGATAACCAACATGAATTAAGGATGTATTATTTCAATTTAGCGACGGATACGGCTACCTTCTCCAGCTGTGCGTTCGAGAGGGAATGATCCTGCGAGTAGAGAGTAACAAATCGGTCGTCGAGTTTAAAAGTCAGCATCGCGGTATCGCTTGGTGTATACCATTTAGCCTGCACCCCATTGGAGAGCGTGACATTTTTACCATCATATTCGAAAGCGTAGTCCCGTGGCGATACCTCCACGCTCATATGCTTAAACGTAAACTTGACCGAATCCCCACCAGCAGCTACTTTCTGGAGATTATCATTTTTCGCCGCCTGCATTGGCGCATAAGCCGTAGTAAAGCCGTCGAATTTCGCGAATTCTTTCTTAATCGCCTGAATTTGAGAAGTCGAATAAGTAACAGCCACAAGATCGGCTCCTGTTTGGTTTCCTGTATTCCCATTGTTGGGCGCAGAAGGTGTTCCAATGGTGATGACACCGGTACGGCTATTATAATCAACCGATGCCTTCAATGCCTCGGACAGGGCACGAACCGGAAGATAAGTCGAGTCGTTGTATACGATTGGAGCCAATTTGTTCCCTTTTCCATCCGTCGGTACAAACGTTTTTCCATCGATTTTGAAACTGATGTTGTGATTGAGGTAGGCGGAAATTTTCTGCAAGTTGGTACCGGCGTAGACGCCTGCTGCTCCGGAAACGGTCATTCCTACGACAAGTGCAGCCATAATGGTTCCTTTTACACGATTTTTCATGATTATTCTCTCCCTTGTTGTTTTATTGCCGAAGCAAACGCTATGTCTTACCTTGGTAGAGCTCAAACCTTCTTCATATCCCCGTTTATCTTGTTTAAGGCGGGTGTTCCTTATGTACCTAACTATAAAGTGACTTTATCTCCAAACTATCTCCGAATTGTATCCGACTTGTAAACATTTTTGGTCGAAATCCCGGAATTTTTTTCAAGGGATTTAGCAACAATTTTATATGTCAATTTTGACACATGTTTAGGCATTTTAAGGTATAATTCTTCTGTACGAACCGCAAATTGCACATCAGTCCTAATTTTATGAAGGAGCGGTGAACAAAATAATGAAATATTCGTATTTAGGAAAGTCAGGATTAAAGGTCAGCCGACTGTGCCTTGGCACGATGAATTTCGGTTGGAATACGGAAGAGAAAGATGCTTTTCGCATCATGGATGCTGCGCTTGATGCGGGCATCAACTTCTTTGACACGGCAAACCAATATGCCTTGGGCCGAACCGAAGAAATTATCGGCAATTGGTTCAAACAAGGTGGAGGTCGCCGTGAGCGCACTGTACTGGCAACGAAAGTTTACAATGATATGCATGACGACAACGACGGTCCGAACCGCGAGGCCGGTTTGTCTGCATATAAAATCCGCCGCCATCTTGAAGGCTCGCTGCGCCGTCTACAAACAGACCATATCGAGCTGTACCAAATGCACCATATCGACCGGAACGTAAGCTGGGCCGAACTGTGGAACGCATTCGAAATCGCTGCTGACCAAGGCAAAATCGGGTACGTCGGATCGAGTAACTTCGCTGGCTGGGATATCGCGGTTGCTCAGAGCGAAGCTAAAGGTCGCGGTATGCTTGGCCTTATATCCGAACAGCATAAGTATAATTTATTATGCCGCCTTCCGGAGCTTGAAGTGCTTCCCGCATCGCAAAGCCTCGGACTTGGCGTCTTGCCGTGGAGCCCGCTCGACGGTGGGCTTCTTGCGGGCAATGCGCTGCGCGGCAACTCAAGCAAACGCAGTGGCGATACCCTTCGGCTGGACAAGCACCGGCCGCAGCTCGAAGCATTCGCCAAGTTGTGCGATGAGCTCGGAGAAAGAGAAGACGTCGTCGCCCTCGCCTGGCTGCTCTCCAACCCGGCAGTGACCGCGCCGATTACCGGCGTGCGCACAATGGAGCAGTTCGATCGCACGCTGCGCGCAGTTGAGTTGGAGCTCGACGAGGCGACGCTGAAGCGTCTCGACGAAATCTTCCCGGGTCCTGGCGGCGAGGCGCCGCAGGCTTATGCGTGGTAATTTTTAGTTAAATAATAATGAATAGTTAACGGCAGCCTTCAATTACTAGAGTGGCTGCCGCTAACTTATAATACTCATGTACCCGTGGTTTTATAAATCAAGAGGTCGCAAGATAACATAAAAAGGCCGCCAATCGGCAGCCTCCTTGATATCCATTATTAAAATATTCTCTGCTTATTATCGACTTTAAATGGACCATCCGGATTGCTTGATCAGGTTGGTGACAAGTTCCTCGTCGAAGACGATTCCAAAACCAGGGGTGGCCGGAATATGAATCTCTCCGTTTTCGATTCGATAGCCTGATACATCCATGCCTTCAATGGTAATGTCGTCATATTCCACAAATTCGAAGTTTTGCACCGCAGCTGACAAATGCCCCGACGCGTAAATCCCGTAAGCATTGCCGTAACAATGAGGCGCGGACCGCAAACCATGGGCATCCAGCTTTTCGCCTAATTCCATCCAATGCGTGAAACCAGGCGAGATGATATCGTACTGAAGCACATCGACACACCCGCGAATCGCCCACTCCACGAGATGCGGTGAGGCAAGCCCTTCCCCGTCTGCGATGAGCACATTCTGACCGCGTTGCCGGAGCCATTCCTTCAGGTCCTCGTACAAGGCTTCATCCTCATGAAACGCTTCTTCCAGCCAATACAGGTTCACATCCGTCAAAGCCGCCAATACCTCTTTGGTTAAGTTCAAATTATACGCATTATTTGCATCGATCATAATTTTGCCTGTGGGACCCGCCACTTCTGCAATCCCGCGTACGATCGCAATATCCCGTTTCGTCCCTTCCCAAAACGGCATATGGCGTCCGCCTCGGCCAACCTTAATCTTAAAATGACGCTGGCCCTTCGCAAAGCCTTGTATCGCTTCTTCTTGCATCAATACGACGGCTGCCTTCTCATCGGAAAGATGCAAATCGTCGAAGTATAGAGAGGTGTCATAACATGGGACAACGAATGGGACTCCCCTTTCCAAGTGGGCACCCGTTACCAAGTCATATACTGGTTTGCCTTGTCTCTGCCCTAACCAATCTAACACCGGATATTCCAATGGCAAGCGATACGCTTCGCGCAGTCTGCCCCGGTCATCAAATAAGTCAAGCAATCTGCGGCCTATGATGCCTTCGGCCCACTCCGGCGTCATATGTATCGAGCTGCCGTAACCCGTTTGTCCATCGATCGTAATTCTGGCGATATCGACTGTACAGCTTTTGCCATGAATGCCGATTCTGCCATTGGCCCCGGCGCTTCTGGATCGTTCTCCCCTTAACTTGGCGAATTCGATTTTTTCCACGATCCAATCCGATTGTATACCCGTAATATTCATAGGATCCCCCTCCTTAATCAACTCGGCGGTTTCATTTCCCAATGATTCAAATAGTTCACCACATTAAAGAACTATACGCGGTTAGCAGCCTAGGGTATTCGTCTGTCACATTTCGACATACTCTCTCTATATTTACCAGGAGTAATCCCTTCGACTTTCTTAAAAACTCTAATGAAAACGCTGTCACTTGTATAGCCGACCATCTTGGCGATCTGTGCGTTGGTCAGCCCAGGATCCGACATCAGTTTCTTTGCGTGATCCATCCGTACGACTGTCAGGTAGTCGTTTAAGTTCTGCCCACTTACCCTTTTAAAAAATTGTGAGATATATTGCGGTGTGATTTGCAAATGCTCAGACAATAAATTTAGGCTCATGTTGGGATCGGCGTAATTCGCTTGAATACAAGCCTGTATTTGCAGAAGGAGCTGTTCACTGTGGTCACTCCGTTCCAATTTGAATGATTCGGCAGCCGATAAATACAGGTCCTTCGCTTTTTCAAACATTTCATCGGTTGTTTTACAGGAGAGCAGGAAACGTACAGGATGTATGTCGCCCTCTGTAAGCCTACGGTACGCCAGAGTATCCGAAGTCATGATACGCAGCAGGGTACTGGCGAGACTGAATAATAGGCATCTCCCCAGCTCAGGAGTGATAGATTCGTCGCTAAAATTCATATCGAACAGCTGTTTAAGCAGAAGGACAACCTGCTCTTTGTCACCGCTTCGAACACAATTGATTAACTGCAGCTCGGTTTCGACGGGGTAATAATATTGCAGCTTTTGCTGGCGGATATCATGATAATAAAAGATGGACAGCTGCCCATTTACCATCCTGTACTCCAAGGCGGCAGCCGCCTCCAAATAGGCTTCTCCAATCTGATGCTGCCCCTCATGAACTCCGCTTATGGCTATACTGATCTCCAGCTTGAATCGGGTCTCCAAAATGCGGTGCAATTCAGAGACGATGTCCTTAACCCGGCAAGTCGGATGCACCAACTGATCCGGCAATAGATTGACGAGCAGGGCCAGCCGGTTTTTCTCCAGGTCTATGGTATGTATCGTATGCAAGTCGTAGATAGAATCTTCAGCCAAATTGGAGATAATAAATCGGACCAATGCCCATTGTTTTTCACTTTGGTTCGGTGCGAACCGGGTCAAGTCGTCCACTTGAACGAGAATGACGGCAAAATGAGGAAACGGAAACTGGATTCCCATAAATTCCAGCGATTGTTTCATTTGCTCTGGAGGCTCATAATAGCCTTGAAGCACACGATGCAAATAATTTGAACGAAGCAAGGGCAGCTGCTGGGTAAGCTTGTTCTTAATACTTCTCTCCTCGTCCCAGGAAACCTTCATCATTTCCATGATGTAGTCAAATTCATCACCAGCCGCTTTCCGGGGATGGAACTTTCCGGACGGTATCGCCTCTACAATTCTTTTGATTGGAAAATAATTTCTATATGTGATTCCATACGCTGCTGCGCTCCCTACAAGGATGCATAACAAGAGAAGCCACAGCGCAAGATGCTCCATTTGTTTTAATTTATGCAGATATAAATTCAATGGCATCACATCAATATAGTACCATCCGACTTGTTCCGAGGTGGTGAATGATACCATCACATCTTGACCGTTCAGATTAGTATTGAGTAGACCGGTATTCGACTTGAGTTCGTTCAATATGGATTTTGATAAAGGGCTGGCACCGGGTGTACTGCTGATGAGTTCATGATTTTGGTCCACGATATAAACGGAGCTCCCGTTTGCCGACTCGATTTTTCGTGTCATTTCGTGAATTTTGGCTTCATCGATCAGAACGACAAGACTCCCTTTAATCGTGGAGGTGTCTTCGACAGGCAGCGATTGCATAAAGGTAATTACTTTCATAGGGTCATTCTTCAGGCTGCTATTTCGCTGTAAGGTTGCGGCCGGCAGGTAAGTTTGACTATGGTAGCTGATAATCTGTTTACGCCATTCTTCATAGGTAAGATGATCAAAGCTATAATATTTATCGTAAAAGCTGTGCGAATCGGTCACGAGGTTCGGTTTGATCACAGAATCACTTCGGTCCAAAAAAATATAGAAATCGTAAACAAAATTGTTGGTCATGTGGGAGTACATTTTTAAATAGTCTCTTGAAAACTGTACCAGATGATATCGTTCGGATAAGTTTTTGCTCTGCGTATCCAATAAATAACGCAGCTTAGGATTGAGTATCATTTGATTGGATAAATGTTCAATATCTTTAAGATTGCTGTCTATATTGAGACGCATTTGCTCCAGCATGCCAAGATTGGAACGTTCCGCATTTGCTTTCATGATATGTTCAAACTGGGTATAGAAAACAAACCAGATGATGATGGGAAGCAGGAGCAGCAGACAATTGGATACGAGCATCCTGATGAATAGGCTTCTTCTTTTGCTCCCGGCATTCTTTTTTCGGATGAATGAAAACATTGCGATCCTCCTAGTATAGAAAAGCTTGCTCACTCCCTATTATTCGGGAAGAGCAAGCTTACTCCCTTCGTTGGATGACCGATTCGTGTGACGATCATTCTTTTAACGCACCGATCAGGACACCGTGCACAAAATACTTTTGCAGAAACGGATACAGACATAATATCGGAAGAGTGGAAATGATAATTGTCGCATACTTGATCGTGATTCCGATGTCTAACCGATCTGAGGCCGCTGCATCGGTCGTCATGCTGTCCGTACTGTTCGAGATCAGAATTTCACGGAGAACTAGCTGTAGGGGAAATAACTCCCGGTCACGCAAATAAATCAATGCGCTAAAGTACGAATTCCAATGTCCGACGGCGTACCACAAAATCATGACGGCTATAACGGGCATCGAGAGAGGGACAATGATCCGGCTCATGATGGTCCAGTCATTCGCTCCGTCGATCCGCGCGGATTCCTCCAGACTCACAGGTACCGCTTGAAATGCGGTCCGCATAATGATCAAATTAAATGAACTGACTGCCCCAGGCAAGAGAAGTGCCCAAGGCGTATCCAGCATACCGAGACTGTTCACCAGCAGAAACGATGGAATGAGCCCCCCATTGAACACCATCGTGATCACGATCATGAACATGATGGAATTGCTGAAATAGACGTTGCGGCGAGAAAGGGCATAGGCTCCAAGTGTTGTCATGAATAAGTTGATGGCTGTACCGCCAGCGACATAAAAAATCGTGTTTCGGTAACCGGTCAGAATCATCGGATTATCCATTACGGCTTTATATGCCTCCAAGTTAAATCCTTTTGGGTAAAACAGCATGCCACGAAATCGGGCCATTTCTGTAGGATCGCTCAAAGAAGCGAACAATACGTAAAGGAACGGGTAAAGCGTGACGAAGCAAAGCAGAATCATGAAGCACGTGTTGACGCCGGAAAATATCCATTCACCCAGGCTGCGTTTGTGAAGCATATCGTTTCTCCTTTTACCATAATTTATGTTCACTCACTCGTTTGCTAATGGAATTGGCGAGTACGATCAGAATGAAGCTGATGACCGAATTGAACAGCCCCACGGCAGCGGTATAACCGAAATCGGCTCCAAGAATACCTTTTCTGTATACATAGGTGGAGATGACATCGGCCGTCTCATAGGTTATCGGATTGTACATGAGGATAATTTTCTCGCTCCCGACGGAAAGCATGGATCCAATATTGAGGATGAACATGATCACAATGGTTGGCATAATTCCGGTTAGGGTAATATGCAAGGTCTGTTTCCATCGTCCTGCTCCGTCAATCCGGGCCGCATCATAAAGCGTCGGATCGATATTGGCAATAGATGCGAGATAGATGATAGAGCCCCATCCGATTCCTTGCCAGATGCCCGAGGAAATGTACATGAACCGAAACCATTCCGGCTCCTGCATGAAAGCAATCGGTTGAAGTCCAATCATGAGGAGAAGGTTATTCACCAGACCGTCTCGGGCAAAGAAATCGATCATCATCCCTACCACAACGACGATGGAGATAAAGTGCGGGAGGTAACTTATCGTCTGTACGATCCGTTTAAAATAGCCCTTCCGAATTTCATTAAGCAATAACGCAAGGATAATCGAAGCGGGAAATGCGAACAGCAATTCATAAATATTGATCAACACGGTGTTCCGAATCAGTCTCCAAAAATAGTAATTTCGAAAAAAGCTTTTAAAATGGTCGAAACCAACCCACGGACTTCCCCAAATGCCGTCTGCAAGCCCGTAATCTTTAAAAGCAATCTGCAGACCATACATCGGTCCGTAATGAAAAACGATATAGTAGGCAATGACAGGCAGCAGTATAAGATAAATGTAGCGATTTCGGATCATGTCCCTTTTAATGATGCTCCATTTCGTGTCTGCCCGGTTCCCTGTTGCCGTCGTCACCATATTTCCCTGCACATTAGGCATGGCTTACTCCTTCTTTGAACACGGGAGAACGGCAAGCCGCAAGCTTTCCGCCTCCAGTTTAGTAGGCTTTTTAGCGGTTGTTGTAGCGTTCCAATCCGGATTGCTGCATTTTGATCGCATCGTCGAGCCCCATGCTTTTCAGGGTAGCGACATACTCATCGAACTTATTTAGCGATTCTGCGCCCATAATAAATTTAACGATCATTTCATTTTTGTAGGTGTCGACATCGTTCATGATCGAGGCATATCGGCTGTTGTCTTCCCTGGCGATAGTGATCGGAGGCATTCTCTTTTCATTCGAAGGTTCTGCCCAGACGGTTAAAGCCTCTTGCTGCTCCGGTCTGGCCGCATATTGCTCCATGTAGCGTACATCCTGCAAGAACGGACCGGCATCAGCGGACAAGACATGCTGTTTAAGAGATTGCGCAAGCGGCAATCCATCCGGATTGTTCATGACCGAGTCCGTATACTTCGGATAACCGTTATCCATCGTATAGGATACGCCTTCTTTACCGAAGTTCATGATCATTCGTCCTTCTTCACTATAGAAGTAATCGAGGAATTTTACAGTTTCTGCTACGTGCTTGTTGCTTCCGGTAATAGCCGTGAATATGCCTACAATTTGATTGTCCATTTGACCGAATATCGGTTTATCGCCGGACTTCAATGTCGGATAAGGTGTGGCAACAAGCCTGAATTGCGGTTCCTTGGACTCCATTAAATCCATAAATCTGCCCAAGCCGCCGCCTACTGCCATAACAGCCGCGCCGACCTGATTGCCGGTCATTTTGGCATCGTACATTTTGCTGTCATTGGCTGCAAAGTCTTTGTCCAGCAAGCCCTCATTGTACCAACGGTTCATGGTTGTAAGGTATTCCTTATATTCGGGTTGAACGGGGCCATATTTGACCGTATTTCCTTCATGATAAAAGCCGTTCGGGATTCCAAAAACTCCAGTAAAAGCAAGCTCGCCTGCTCCGACCATGATCGGAATTTCATCCGCCTTCCCGTTGCCGTTGGGATCTTGCTCCTTAAACGCTTTCAAAACGGTGTACCATTCGTCGATCGTTTTAGGAATAGGCAAGCCCAACTTGTCCAGCCAATCTTTACGTATAACCGGGCCGTCGTGGGTTTGCAGTTTTCTAACGGGGCGGATGAACGGGAAGCCGATAATATCACCTTTGTCAGTAGATGCTTGCCTTCTCCATTCCGGATTCTCGTCCAGCAGCTTTTTGAAGTTAGGAGCATCATCCAAATAGTCGTTTAATGGAATGATCTTACCATCCTGAATCGCTTTTTGAGCGCCTCCCGGATAATTATTCCACGAATACTCCACGACATCCGGCAGCGATTTCGAGGCCATCATCAAGTTGAATTGTTCCCCACCTTGGCCTTGGGCCGGGTGTTGATAATCGATGGTGACACCGGTGTTCTTTTCGATTTCTTTAATGGCGGTAATCTCTCCATAGCTTTTCATAATGGCCGCTGCGTCCTTATGCATCTCTTTCCAATACGATAAGTGGCTCAAAGGTTCGGTAGTCTCTGCGGATTTCGTACTCCCCTTTGCCGTCTCCTCACTGCTGCAGCCGGCCATCGCTATGGCGGCTAGCCCCAAACATAAAACAGGTGCAAGCTTATTGATTATTTTCCTGCTCATCTGCATAAATCGTAGCTCCTCCTCAATTTTAGATGTGCTTTTGCCATATTCAGCATAAAGGATGGTGGTTTCTCCCGAAATCGTACAAAATCAGAAAAGGTTTGCCGTTATTAAGATCGACTACTTGCGAAAATAAAACTGAATCGACCATATTAATGAATATAGACGAAAACGCGTTGGTTTCCTTGTCTTTCTTCGGCTGCGTAACCTGTTGTTGTCGTCGGATTTGACAGGAACATCTATCTTTAGAATACAAAAAGCCGCAGGTGTGCGGCTATTATCTTCATCTTAATCGTTTATGGGATTCACATCTGGGGGATAAACCACATTCGGGTTTTTGCTTAACTGAGCTTCAGTTCCAACAAAAAAAGATTCGACTGCCGGATCCTGGAGTCCCCCTTGAGCTTCTGCCTTTGTAACTTTATGCGAATGAATGAGCTCATCTGTATGTTCCGCTTCGTGAAAGAACACGATCAGTGGAAGATTACCGAATTGGTCATGACCGCGGTATGGGCCAGCGGCAATCAAAATATTATGAATTTGGCCGGCCAACACAACTAAACTCTTCGAGAAGTTTCAAGTGCCTCAGCATGCCTGCTGCTCTGATAATCACTTAGTAAACGCTGCATTTTTTCCATCGTGCCATCTTGATGAGGAACATGAATGGAGACGGTCAAATTCGGATCATGTAAATACTGAAACGAAACAAGATCAAAATTCAACTTCCCGAGATTCGGACAGTGCAGCGTCTTTGGAGCATCTATGGCATCGAGTACTTCATGATCATCCCAAAACTCCCGAAACTCCCTGCTAACTTGGGACAAGGCGTCGAACTGTTCGGACCACCATGGGTCGTCACCGTGACGCGCATAACCGGCATGAAAATTAGCGACAATCCGTCGCGCATGCATTTCCCATTGTTCTCCCTTAGCGTAACGGAAGCGGGGTGAAGTAAACGTCATCCATACGAAATTCCGTTCCCGATCTGACATAGAGGCCAGCTCCCCATTCAACGCGCAATAAGCTTCATTCCAGGCAATGATGTTCATACGCGCATCCATGACATTTGCCGCGGACAGGTTTTGGCTATCTAGAAAGCGTTGAAGTTCCGGTGTAACCTTAGATGTTTTCTTTGTTTCAACCAAGGGATATTGCTTACGGGCCAGATGGTACAGATGTCTGCGTTCCGATTCATCTAGCCGGAGCACTTCTGCTATCCGATCAAGGATTTCTACGGATACGTTAATATGACGCCCCTGTTCCAAGTAGGTATACCAATCCAATCCCACACCTGCCAACAGAGCCACCTCACCTCGGCGAAGTCCAGGTGTACGTCTGCGTCCGGAATCCTGTAATCCTGCTTGCTTAGGTGTTATCCTTTCTCGCCGTGAGCGTAAAAATCGAGATAATTCCTCGTAACGGTCCAATCTCTTCGACATAATCCCCATGCCCCCTACTATATTCATGAACGTAGGATTCCCAATCCTACGATAACCAGATCTCTTCCTAGCCTCTTCAGGTTTCATTAAACTCAGTTTATGTCCTCCAAAGGAGGAAAAGCAAGAATGGATAAGACAGTGATGAATGCCCCAACCTGTTCTTTTCCATTCGAACCAATCTGATTGAGGTGATGACAATGAAAGTAGCCGCCATTGTCGGCAGCATCCGCAAGGAATCTTTTAATTTAAAGCTAGCTTACTATATTCAACATCGTTATAAGCATCTTTTCCAATTGGATGTGTTGAATATTCGGGATCTTCCCTTTTACGATCAGGATATGGAGTCCGCTCCGCCGCAGACGGTTATCGATTTCAAGGGCAAAGTCGCTGAAGCCGACGCGGTGTTATGGGTCACTCCTGAGTATAATTCAACCATTCCAGGTGTCATGGTAAATGCAATTGACTGGTTATCCCGCGTTGACCAAGTGATGGTCGGTAAGCCCTCTTGGATCGTAGGCTCTTCCATGGGTCTGCTGGGATCGGTGAAAGCTCAGGGCCATCTACGTGATATATTGTTTGCTTCCGGCATTTCATCGCCGCTGTTACCGGGAAATGAAGTTTACATCGGCCTTGTGCATGAGAAATTTAATGAGAAGAGTGAGTTGACAGATGAACCTACGATTAAGCACCTGGATCTCGTATCCGGGAATTTCGTGAAATGGGCAAAGGAACAATCCCGATTAAAGCAGCTGCAAAGTCAAGTATAAACGAGAATCTGGAGGAAAAAGATGTTTGAGCATATTGTACTATTGAAATTCAAGCCCGATGTTTCGACTGCAAAAAAAGAAGAAGCCGTCATGCAAGTGTATGACTTTAAGGGAAACATTCCGGGTATCACAGAAATTAGCGCTGGAATGAACGTTACGGAGGAGAAGGAGCATATGCAGGAGTATACGCTGGGAATCCGCGTCTCTTTTGAGAATCAACAGGCTTGCCAGGACTATATTCAGCATCCCCTGCATCAAGAGTTTTTGCAGACGATTGGCCCATATGTTGAAGGGATTATCGTTATGGACTACCCCTGGAAAGGTCAGGATTAGAAGAATACACATATTTTGTTAATAAAAAAAGCCGCAGTTATGCGGCTTTTAAAATGGCTTAACGACCATGAGCACCAATACGGCAATCATCAGCAGCATGGCTGCCATCTCGATGGGCACGATCTTTTTTAACTGCAGTCCGAATTCGGCAGGTATGTCATTACCTTGGTCTTGACGCTCAGATATAGTTTTTCTGATCTTTTTCATACGCGGCTCGATCCATCCGTCGATCAGTCCAACCATGAGAAGCGCTAAGAGAATGGATACATTCAGCCACATTTGGGATAACCCCATCTTGGTTATGATCATAAGCCCAACCCCGGTTAGAATAAGTCCGGTTCCACCAATTTTAGTAATGATGGCCAGTTTGGCCGTTATACCTAAAACAAAATGCAGCTGGCCGACCGTTCTGGCGGATCTCCGAATGATAGGCGTTACGAAAGTGGGGCCGATAAAAGCGATCGAAGACAATATATGCAAAACGAGCAGTAATCCAAATAAACCCATCATCCCCTCCTCCTCAGCTCACTGCAATATGGCTTTGATAGGCTAGACCGACCCTTTTTCTTTTAAACGATCCTTCGAGTTCAAGATGGTCTAACATACACATTACGACATCGTCATAAGCCACATTCAGCTCTTGAAATCTGCTGAACAAGTGACCGGCTATCTCTGCGTCGGAAAAGTCCTTAATCGTCTCCTGCATCGGAACGGGCAAGATTTCCGTTGTGACATGCAAATGAGCAGAATCTGAATGGTCTCTCGAATCTGTCATGGTTCCCGGACACATCATGGTCCAATCGAGGTCCGTCCGCTGCAGCCTTTCGAAATTCCGGTTGTGGTTTTTATACTCAGGCGGAAAGCCGGGTAAATTGTTGCCGATCAGATCCGTATATGGAATATCCAGCAGGCCGGCTCCTCCCATCACCCATACCCGCCCGGAGAAACTAGGCTCCAATTCACACTGGCTTATAATGTTATCGACGATACGTACAAACTCTTCACCCTGCCCGGCATGGCCGGCTGCAATAATAGCGGCGTCTTGATTCACAAGTGCCTCACGAACGCTTACTTGGTCCATCATATCGTCCACGATCACCTTCACATGCTTTTCGGAATGCTCACCCAGCTGATCGTAAAGCTTCTCAGCATTTCGAACAAATGCGGTCATTTCATGCCCCATTTGTATCCCTTGTGCCAACACTCTTTTCCCTGTATTCCCCGTCGCTCCAAAAACAATGATTCTCATCGTTATGTCCTCCTCTTCATGGGTCCCAATATTTGGTTAGCTCAAGCTTAGCATCGCTTCAAAAGGATGTTAAGAACCCACTTTAAAGTAGGGGACTTACTTAAAAGTAAGTATGACGGAAAGGGATACAATGCTTTTTTCAGGAGTGTGACTGCAGGGAAGCAAAAAGCTGCCCAGGAATCCCGTGGCAGCTTTTATTTCGAGTTGATTGAATTCGTGTACAAGTTCATTAAGTCCGCTTTATGACGCCGGCTCTTCATACTTCCGCTTATTATGATTCTCTCCCCAAGCACACATGACTTCCGCAACAGGAATCAAGGTTTGGCCGTATTCACTAAGGGAATATTCTACTCTTGGAGGGACTGTCGGGTAAACCGTTCGATCGACTACGCCTTCTCGTTCCAAATCCCGGAGATGTTGTGCAAGCATTTTTTGCGAAACATCAGGGATAAGCTTTTCAAGATCGCTGAATCGCTTTGTAGAATCAATCAAAAGCCATAAAATCATCGGCTTCCATTTGCCACTTAATACATGAATGATGGTCTCAATCGGACATTCACGCTGATGAATCATTGATGAATCATCCCCTTACCTGTAAGTAAGTACATAACAAAATTTTACAATAGCCCTACAATCAAGTCAATCCATAACCGTCTGAACCGTACTGGCAAACCTCATCCCGAATGAACAGAAAAATATTGGTGTTTTCTTCCGTGTTCGATAAGTGAGGTCCGGCAGTGGTGCCTGGGCGCAAGCAAAAATCCCCCTATTGTCACCAATAAATAAGCAGCAGCCAAGGACGAGAAAACAATAGTCCAGACTGCTGCTGTTTTATTAATAGCCCGCGTCAGTGCCATCTGTGTAATCTATGATTGCACGGTAGACCGCAGCCCAGAAGTCGAGAATAAAAATGTATGCAATGATCCGTCTCATGGAAGGTTTGCTGAATTCGAGACGGCAGGAAGGATGGAGAAGACCATGCTACGCCCGCTTTTTGTACGCCCTCATCGCAAAGGCATAAGCTACGAGCATAATGCCGACGCACCATACTAGAGCAATCCAGATATCATTGCCTACCGGTTGATTTGACAATAAAGCGCGGATGGTTTCTACAATAGAGGTTACCGGCTGGTTTTCGGCAAAAGCCCGAACGACCTTCGGCATCGAATCGGTCGGCACAAAGGCCGAGCTGATAAATGGCAGGAAGATCAGCGGATAGGAAAATGCGCTGGCCCCTTCGACCGTTTTTCCGGACAATCCGGCAATCGCTGCGACCCATGTCAAAGCCAGTGTAAACAGCACGAGTATACCGGTTACAGCGAGCCATGACAGAACCCCTGCCGAGGAACGAAAACCCATAAGGAGCGCTACGAGAATGATGACGACAAGAGAAATCATGTTGGATACCAGCGATGTCAGCACATGCCCCCATAACACGGCGGAACGCGCAATCGGCATGGAGTGGAACCGCTCAATGATGCCCCGCTGCTTATCCATAAACAGGCGGTAAGCCGTATAGGATATCCCGCTCGCAATCGCAATCAGCAGGATGCCGGGCAGCAGGTAGTTCACATAGTTATCCGTTCCGGTGTGGATTGCGCCGCCAAACACATAGACAAACAGCAGCATCATCGCAATCGGTGTGATGCAGACTGTAATGATGGTGTCCATGCTGCGGAATATATGACGCATGGAACGTCCAAGCATAACGCCCATATCGCTAAAAAAGTGATTTTTGACTGTCTCCATTTACATAGCCTCCTTCTTTCCGACGATTGCGAGGAATATCTCTTCTAATGTCGGCTGTTTTTCTACATACTCCACCTTTGCGGATGGGAACAGCTTTTTCAGCTCCGAGAGCGTGCCACTCGCAATAATCCTGCCTTCATGCAGAATGGCTATACGGTCGGCGAGCTGCTCCGCTTCCTCCAAATATTGCGTGGTCAGGAAGATCGTCGTGCCGCCGCCGGCAAGTTCCTTGACGGTCTTCCAAACCTCGATTCGGGCCTCGGGGTCAAGCCCGGTAGTCGGCTCGTCGAGGAAAATGATCTGCGGATTGCCCACAAGGCTCAAGGCGATGTCGAGTCTGCGGCGCATCCCTCCCGAATAAGTAGATGCCTTGCGGTCAGCGGCCTCCGTCAAGCCGAAGCGTTGCAGCATACTATCCGCGACCTGGCGCGGATTTTTGAGGTGCCGCAGCTTGGCGATCATGATCAGATTTTCCCGTCCCGTCAATATTTCGTCCACGGCGGCAAACTGCCCAGTCAGGCTGATCATTTGTCGTACCCGGTCGGGCTTTGATGCGACGTCACAGCCGTTTACGGTGGCGGTCCCTCCGTCCGGTTTGAGGAGCGTGGTGAGGATTCTGACCATCGTCGTCTTGCCCGCCCCGTTGGAGCCGAGCAGGGCAAAAATCTCACCTCGCCCCACTTCAAGATCGACGCCTTTTAGAACTTCTGTGTCCTTAAAAGATTTTCGCAGACCTTTCACTTCAATTGGTTTTTCCATCCGGGTATCCCTCTTTTACTTTGTTTTATCCGTTGCCTTTTTTATGGCCTTGTTACTTTCTCGGGCAACCGCTTCCTGATAGATGTCAGCGTAAGTTTTTGAATCTTTGATGAGATCGTCGCAGAAAGCCGCTACGTCTCTTCCCGTCACTTCGAGCACGCCTTTCCCCACAGCTGCGCCCTCTTCAAAAAGATCGACGATTCCCGAGAGTAAGCCGGTCCCTTCGGTTAGCTCAACAGGGCCTACTTTAAAGAGATATTTTTGAATCTCCTTATACACAATCTGATAATCCCGCGGGAGCGCTTTGACTCGCGCCACGTGCGCCCGCCACTCTTTTTTGCCTTCGATGATATCTCGTATACTCATGTGATCCTCCTCCTATTTGCCTAATTTTTTGGCGATATTATGGTTGAGCTGCTCGCGCCACTTGTCACGAAAAGACTTTGCCCCTTCTTCGCCGGCCAGCGCTGAACAGAAGCCTTGGATATCGTCACCCAAAACCTCTTGAACACGCTGGCCGTCCGCCGCCGTTTCTTCAAGCAGGCCTAGCACACCGTCAAGAATCGGCATGAGGTTGCGGCCGGTGAAGTCGGAATGCACCCAAAGGTTGGCATTAATTTTTTTCCACGCCGCTTGATAATCGGCAGGCAGCTTTTGGGCTCGCGATTCAAAAGCTTTCATTTCTTTGGTCATGTCGCTGCCGGTGATTTTTTCCCAAAAATTCATTTTTCCTTCTCCTTTAACTCGTTTATTTTGGATGATACAAACTCCCATTTTTCCCAGAACCTCCGCAGCTCCTCACGCCCAGCGTCGTTGATCGCGAAAAACTTTCGCGGCGGTCCCATGTCGGATGGTTTCTTGGTGATCTCCACCAACTTGTTTTTTTCAAGCCGGATCAGAATGGTGTATACCGTTCCTTCCACAACATCTGTGAAGCCGAGGGCGTTCAGCTGCCGCGTTATTTCGTAGCCGTAGGTTTCTTGGCGGCTTATGATTTCAAGGACGCAGCCCTCAAGCACGCCTTTAAGCATTTCCGTTAAATTTTCCAACACAATCGCTCCTTGCTATTCTGTGAGACTGGTATGAAGTAATACTTACTACCGCTATAAAGTAACACGTAGTAGCTGGTTTTGTCAACGGCGTTTCTCGTCGCATTATCAAAAATAGGCTTACATTTGATTTTCCATCACAAGCTAAAAATAGTCCTTGGGGATTGATATGGACATTTATCGTTAGAATACAAAAAGCCGCAAGCATGCGGCTTTTCAGTGTGTATGTTATTGATGTCAGTCTGCCTTTTGATACGCAGATCGTCCACCGTCCACAATCAAAGAAGTTCCCGATATATAACCGGATTCATCGGAAGCGAGAAACAAGGCAGCCTGAGCGACATCTTCTGGCGTTCCAAAACGACCGACCGGATGCGTTGCGAGCATCGCCTGCTCTTTATCCGCTCGGTCTGGAAACTGACTCAAGAACTTCTCAGACATGGGAGTCCATATAAAACCGGGACACAAATTGTTCGCCCGAATGCCCTGCGCCCCAAAGTCAATGCAAATGCCGAGTGTCATCGCGTGCATGCCGCCTTTGGCTGCGTGATATGGAAAGTGATTCTGCTGCGTCCGCATGACATGTGTCGAGGACATGTTGACTATACAGCCTCCGCCACCTTCGATCATGAGCGGAATCGCATATTTACAGCAATACCACGCACCTCTAAGATTCGTATTGATGATTCGCTCCCATTCCTCCTCGGATGTGTTTACAACATGACTCGTTCCTCTTACACCTGCGTTATTGATCAAGGTATCCAGTTGGCCGAAACGTTCGCGAACCGTTTCCAGCATGCATTGAACCTCCTGCTCACTGCGCAGGTCCGCCTGCATAAAATATGCTCTACCGCCTGCTTCAACAATATCCGCTTCTACCTTTGCCCCTTCTTCCGAAACATCGTTGATAATGACTGTTGCCCCTTCCACTGCAAAACGTTGTGCAATGGCTTTGCCGATTCCCGCCCCGGACCCGGTAATGAGAGCAACCTTATCCTTTAACCGCATACCCTGGTTCACCTGCCTTATGCTTATTTCCAATATTTTTTATAGATATCCAGCGCTTGGCTCAGTCCCACTTTCTCCAAATCACCCAAATAATCGTTCCACACCTTGTCGCTATTTACATCCACAATTCCCATGACGGCTTTGGTCGCAAACTGGTACGCCACATCTTTTAAGGCACTGCCGAGTGTATTCATCGTTTGCTGTTCTTCTGCTGTCAAATGAACGCTGCGAGGCGTCACATTATAGACATCGCTCATGTTTTCCATCGCTTCCTGCTTTTTCAGGAATAGAGGATCACTTGCCAGTGCGGCATCACTCTGTTTCAAGATATAGTCGAAGCCGTATTGTTCGGCCACCTTTTTACGATTCAACCCATCCTTGTACTCAATGTTACCGTCCGCTGTTTTCTCATAGGTCACTCCTTCCAGTCCCATCGTATGGAATAACTGCCCCTCTTCCGTCGCGCTCCACTCCACATATTGAAACAGACTGTTCCGCTTCTCCGGCTCATCCGCCAGCTTGCTGCTGAACACAGGTCCAAAAGAAGCAAAGCTCATTGGCTTGAACTCTAACGCAGGCTGATCCGGGGAAGCGGCAGGCAAAAAGCGGCTATAGTCCCATTGTCCCCCCGGAATATCATTTAGGGCATAGTTAGGATCTACCGTATGACTGGACCATTGGAAATCAATCAGCACTTTGCCTGTCAGCCGCTTCGCTTTCCATTGATCTTCAGTCAAGGTAGCGAATTCCGGCTCAATGAGCCCTTCTTTGTACAATTTCGCCAGAAAGCTCAGCATACTACGCTGCTTATCCGTTGCAAGGCTATACACGACTTCGTTATTCATATCGGGGTCCTGCCAGAATCCATCCTCGGGACTTGCCGGATTACGAAACGCCTGCCTGAAGCCGTCCATTAGATTAATAATGCCGCCGTTCCCCGTTCCACCGCGAACGCCGATCCCTACGGATTCGGGGTAGAGCTTTTTCAATTTCTTCAAAGCTTCATACAGCTCATCCAATGTTTTAGGGAATGCCGTAATGCCCGCTTTGTCAAATGAATCCTTACGATAAATCCAAGTCTTTGGATCACTGACAACCTTGTTTGGCAGATGGTACAGCTTCCCATTGACCGTGGAGAAATCGAGCATCATGCTCCATTCGTCATCCGTGAACAGCTTGCGGTAGTTCGGCAGCTGATCCATATAATCACTGATTGGAAGCAGATATCCGGAATTCGCCCACTTCGTCACACTGGTTGGATTGTTCATGTTCGGAATAAAGTCCGGATAATCCCCCGAGGCGAACATCACGTTGTACTTCTCCACGCCAGCGGAGAGCGGAATCGCCTGGTAATCCCAATCCATATGGAACCGTTTCTCAACTTCCTCCACATAAAGGTTAGGTACTTTATTCGGTGCGTATTTCGACATACTCGCGACCGTAATCTTGCTCTGTGATGGATCCCTACCATCACTGTCCGCGCTCTTCTGCTGTGAACAACCAGACATCACCAACGTACCCGCCAGAAGCACGTTTAACAGAACGATCGACCATTTCCTTTTTCCCATTGTTCTACCCCCTGATCATCATTTACTAACCCTTAAGTGAGCCTAACATGATGCCCCGTACAAAATACTTCTGAATAAACGGGTAAACGATTAACATTGGCATAATGGAAATGAACAGCGTAGCGTACTGCACACTCTCCGGCGTAAGATTTGAGCTCAAGTCCTCGGCAAGCACCGCATTCCCCTCTTCCGCCATCTGACTGGCTAAAGTGCTCTGCAGCACAATTTCACGTAGAATCAGCTGAAGCGGATAATCGTTATAATTGTTCATATAGAGCATGGCGGTGAAATACGAATTCCATAACGAAACCGCATAGAACAGAGAAATGGTGGCCACTCCGGCCATTGACAAAGGCAGGACAATACGAAGCAGAGTCTGAAAATCGCCACAGCCATCCAGCTTGGCGGCTTCCTCAATTTCCACCGGAAAGTTTTTAAAGAATGAGATCATGACCATCAGCCACCACGTACTGATCAATCCGGGAATCGTTAACGACCAGATCGTATTCATCATCCCCAGTGATTTGACGAGCAGGAATTGCGGGATTAGTCCCCCGGTGAAAAACATCGGAATGATACAATACGTTAGAAGGAACGGACGAAAAATCAAATCATTTTTCGATAGGGCATATGCCGTAATGGTCGTGACAACAACGCTTAAGATGGACCCTACACACGTGATGATGATGGAGTTAAGGAACGAGCGAGGAATATGTGCATTTTCAAAGAGAATCGTCTTATAAGCGCTCACATTGATATGGGAGGGCCATAAACTCACCAAGCCTTTGGCAATATCCTTTGGATCACTTAGCGATGTTGCAACAATATGAATCAGGGGAAAAAGCGTAACCAAGATCATGACGAGCATAACCGTGTGCACAACGACACTGATGATCCGGGAGCTGAACGACGTATCCCTTACCATAAACTCTCATCAGCCACCTTTCGGGCGATGTAATTCGCTGTGACAAGGAAGATAACATTCACTACCGCATTGAATAGATCGACGGCTATGCCGAAGCTGAAATCCAACTCGACCAAGCCTCTTCGATAGACGAAAGTAGAGAATACGTCTGCGGTATCATACGTAAGCGGGTTATACATCAGAATGATCTTCTCAGAGCCGACACTCAGAATGCCTGACATATTCAAAATCAGCGTAATCACGATCACCGGTTTGATAGCCGGAAGGGTGATATGCCACATCTGCCGCAAACGTGAAGCGCCATCTATAACGGCCGACTCATACTGCTCGTCATCCACTTTGGACAATGCGGCAAGGTAGATCACAGCCCCCATGCCAAGCCCGGCCCAAATGCTTGAACTGACAAACAGAAACCGGAACCACTCTGGCAGCGCCATAAAATAAATCGGCTGCAGCCCCATCTTGGTCAGCAGGACATTCACGATGCCTGTGCTGGGTGAAAGCACCATTTTCATCATCCCTACGACCGCAACGACAGACAGGAAATAAGGCATATAGCTGATGGTTTGTACAAAGCTTTTATAGTATCTGTTTCTTAGTTCATTGAGCAGCAGGGCGAAAATAATGGGAATGGGAAAGCCAAAAAGGAGTGAATAGAAGCCTAGCAGGAAGGTGTTTCTGAGCAGCTTCAAAAAATATGGGCCTTCCATAAATTCTTTAAAATGATCGAGTCCAAATCTGCCGGCCCAAGGCGAATGGATGACCGTGGATAAAAAGCTGTCACCGGCTTCCATTTTGAAATTTTTAAATGCAATCAATACACCGTACATCGGAACGTAATTGAAGATGAAGTAATACAAAATCGCGGGAATTAGAAGGATCAGCAGCATTTTTTGTTTACGGACCTTCGCCCATCCCCGCCTCCATTTGCCTACACGCACAGATGCCCGTTTAGGTTTCATCGCTGCGTTCTCTAACAAGGCGTTCCCCCCTTTACATTCGGTTACTGTACTTGAGTCCTTGACATGACAGCGCTCTCAACAACACCATAGTGTACATTTTTGGAGTTCGTAAAGGGACACTTCTTTGCGGGCACACCATCTTTTCAGGAGCGCTGATTTTTGCTGAGCGGGATACCGACATACCTTTTTTCGAATACACGCCATTTTTCTACGTCCCCTGAGAAGAGGCTTGAGATGCCTTACGATAATCCGTAGGCAGTATGCCATATACCCGCTTAAAGGCTCGCCGAAATGATTTGTCACTGTTGTATCCCGATTGCAATGCGACCTCCTGGATCGCCAAATCGGATGCCGTCAGCAGCTTACAAGCTTTATCCAGCCGAAGGTTCTCAACATATTCCGAGAACGTGACGCCCAGATGATCTTTGAAAGAACTCGAAAGAGCGCTTTCTGTCTGTTTATAATCACTCGCCAGACGGCGTAGATTCAGATTGCTGTCCGTGAACTGCTCGTGAATAAGCGTTACGATCTCACTTAGCATGCTTTTATGCTGATGATCTTGCTTCTGACGTGCAGCGCTGCACATGGATGCAATTATGGATTTCAAAAGCGGATAGATCTGGTCTTTGTCATTCCCATGCATAGCCTTCATCGGATCGGCGCTGAATATCGAATCACTTAGCGTATATCTCATTAGACCGGCCAGCTTATATAATGTTCCTTCCAGTTCAACCAGCAGTTTTAACTTGACACTCGTATTCAGCTTCCTGAGTTGGAAATTCTGTGTCTCTATATGTTCAAACACCTGTTCCAGCCCCTGCAGATCCCCTGTCCGGACCGTATTCATAAGTTTTAATTCCATCTCGAGCGGATAATAGTATTGATCATTCTGATGTTGGATCATGTGGAACGCAAGCAACGGGGACGGAGAATCGGGCTCAATCCGTTCCAGTGCCTGTACGGCCTCATGGAATGAACGCCATAATTCTGAAGAACTTGGATAGCACTGCCCAATACCGATGCCGGTTACGATATTTTTCTGCTGCCGCAGCTCTTGCTGCATCCGGCTCAGCTTCCCGGTCAATAAGGACATCATCGATGGTTCTTCAGCTTCCTCTGCCCAGGAGAATACGTAGACATACTGGTCTCTTTTGACCTGATGGACGTAGCATCCTGGTTGAAACAATTGATTTAATGCAGTAATAACATCCACCGTTTGGTCCAGCTGTCCCTCAAGAGCTTCTCTTGAGACAAAATCCAACCCGTAAATTTGAATGACAGCCGCAATGACATGATCCTCGAATATTTCAATTTGAGCTTCTTTCAGATGCTGAATACGCTCGGTTTCATGATGAAACCCGTCCTTCAGCAGCCGTTCCAGATAGGCGGCCTGAAGAATAGGCAGCTGTCGGTTCATTCGGACATGCATGCTGCGGTTTCTATGAATTATTTGCTGTACCCCATATTTCAGCACATCCATCTCGCTATGCCGGAGGTCTGTGCTCCCTGCTGATTCTCTCAATGTATCCACCAACTCGAGCAGCGGCTTGCTGTTGCGATACGCGAACAGTAAGGCAATAAACGCCGTCATCATGACAGCGGTCAAAGCAATCGCCCAATTGATCCGTTTAATAAACTCTGCCTTGGAGAAGACGACGCTGGCTGGCAAGCCGGAGATAAAAGTCCAGTCATTTTCTATAGACCTTGTATAGGTAATAAGCATTGGCCGACCATCACGGTCTTCGAAGAAGTAGTTGCTGCTCGCTTGAACAGGCAGATTGATCGGTGTAACGGGTTTTCCGTCTGCAGATGCCGAAGCAACAATGTTGCTGCTGCCATCCGCGATGTACGCGAAAGAATGGCTGTGAACGAGTAGTGGTCCCAGCATATTTGTAATCGATTGCTCGTCAATCAATAGGATAGCTGTCGCTTCAGATCCTCCCCCGCTTCCCACAGGGAGTGAGCTGACATATGCCAAGTAATTGGTTGTAACCGTCCCGTCAGTGACATCCGATAAATAGACAAAACGATTTAATTGATCCTTCTGCTTCATTTCATGTAACCATTCGTCAAATGCATGATTACCAATTTGCAAAGGAAGCTCGTTCTCACGGGCAATCAGATCAGGCGACAAAACCGTCTTGCTGCGGTCCAGATGGACGTAGAGTTTGGATATCAGTCGATTCGTCGCCAGCTTGTCGAGCTCTTTCCGTTGAAGCGAAAACTGGTACAGGGTTTGAGGTGACCACGCTCCATCAGCTGTAAACATGAGCCGCAGAAGGTCCGAATCCAGCGATAATTGCGTCACCACATCCCGCATTTCTTGGAGCAAGCGGTTCATGTTGGCATCGCTCTGCCGCAGAACGGCAAGATTCATTTGGGTCGCATCATCCCGTGATACATCTAAAGTCTGATCATAAGCGTAAATTCCAACGAGCATAGGAATGATAAGGACGACAATGTAGGACATCAGGAACTTAAAAAAGAATCTCCCTTTTCTCTGCATCTGCTTTACACCTTTTTCGTCATCATTTGGAATGACACGATGCCAGCCCCGAAAGAACAAAGATGCCTACGTCTGTGACGTCGAGGCACCTCATCTCGAGTGTGTCTATACCAATCCTCAATGAACTTTAATCACATTTCAGGAAACGCTTACAAGGAATAAGTCTAAATGGTGCATGATTTATAAAAAATAGGTCATTTCCATCATCGACTAGGGCAATTCTGTTCCCTCTCCGTTTTTGGGAAACCTAACATGCCGTTTGTCTAAAAAAAAAGCCGCTGCTATGCGGCTTTTCAGTGTATATGCTGCCTGACGTCTTTGATTCTGACATTGGTGCTGTATAATGACGAATCACTGGTCACCTTGAACGACGGATAGGCTCGGTCCGCTTCCAGCTTCAACACGTTGTCGAATAAGCTTTCCTGCTGCCTGTCAATCAGAAAAGTAAATGTTTCTACTGTAACCTTAATATCGGTGTCAAGCGGCTGCTCAAGAATCTCGATGGCCAACACCCCGTTGCACCCGCAATCCTCGGTATCATAAAAAAGCTTAAAAAAACCGGGACGTCCTGCCAAACTTTGCGCTAGTTTTTCTTCCGTGTAGGAATCAATTAAAATAATCACATGCTGACCTCCTGCTTGCGTCGCTTTTTATGTTCTCGACGTCTTACAATGTACCATGAGATGATGCGAATATCTATGGCCATCTCATTTCAGGATAAACATTTGGGCCTGAGTATCCAACATATAAACGAAGTCCTTCGGACAGATTATTACGCCTAGTTATTCTTCAAGGCTCCCAGTTTGCCGCAGATCCATGCCGCCAAAAAGAGAAGCAGACCGAGCACAAGCAATGAGAAGTCGAACCAGATGTGGCTCGTCGCCAAGTAATGTTCAAAGTCAATATCGCATGTAAGGCAATTTCATTTCTGTATTTCTTTCTGATTGCGGAAACCCGTCGCATGATGTATATTGTTTTTACATTGACATTACTGCAGGTCTAAAAAAGGAGGAGCCATGTCACCTCGTACCAAAGAACAGAATGACGCGATCCGGGAGATGCGGATGAACCAAATCATGCAGGCAGCGGCGGAAGTATATTTGGAGAAGGGTATCCAATTGGAAATACGCGATGTTGCGGTCAAGGCAGAGCTCGGCTACGGAACCGTGTATCATTACTACAAAAATAAGCACATGCTTTTGGAAGATTTATTGTGGGATGCCCTGTATCGGACGGAGTCAGCAGTACAATCTGCTTTGACCGGAGACGGCGGCAGTTTGCATACAGCGGAGTCGTTCTCCAGGCTGCTTCTGAAGGAATGCATCCAAGATCCCACCGTATTTATATTGCTTAAAACGGTCGCGGATAACTTTCATCACTTCCCGGGCAACCGGTTTATCAAGCTGTCAGACCATTTTCAGGATCGGATCTATATGCCGTTTGTGGAAATGATTCGTGATGGAACCGGTTCTAAATCACCGGAGAAGACAGCTAATCTGATATTTGGCTCGCTGGTTGGCTGTGCAGCATTGAACATCCACCACAATATGCGCAACGAGATGGATGTCGAAGGCATCGTTGACGTGATTTTTTCAGGCATACAGGCAAAGGAGAGATAATCGGAATGATCACCCTGAAATCGAAAGCGGAAATTGAACAAATGAGAAAAGCCGGCCGAATTGTCGCTGCTTTTCATCAAGCCATCGCAGGAATGATCCGGCCGGGAGTCACAACGCTCGACATTGAGTTGTTCGCTGTGCGGTTCCTGAAGGAGAATAACGCCAGGGCTTATACGGTCGGCTACAACGGATATCCGTATGCGACTTGTGCGTCTGTCAACGACGTCATTGCGCACGGTTTTCCGAGCCCTAAGCCGCTCAAGGAAGGCGACATCGTCACCATCGATATTGTCGCGGAAGCGGATGGCTGGATCGGCGATTCAGCTTGGAGCTATGCAGTTGGCGAGGTGTCGGAAGAAGCCCGTAATTTAATGCGGGTAACGAAGGAATGCTTATACCTTGGTATCGAAAAAGCCGTCGTCGGAAACCGGATCGGCGATGTGATGCACGCGGTTCAAAGCCATGCGGAGCGCAACGGATACTCGGTGGTGCGGGATCTGCTCGGTCACGGCGTGGGACGTGAGATGCATGAGGAACCTAATTACCCCCATGTCGGGAAGCCGGGCAAAGGGTTCCGCTTGAAGGAAGGAATGGTTATGACGATTGAGCCGATGATCAATGCCGGAAAAGCATTCATGACGGTTGATGCCGACGGATGGACTGCAAGAACCGCCGACGGCTCACTTTCTGCGCAGTACGAGCATACGATCGCCATAACTGCGGATGGACCGATCATATTGACTGAACAGAAGAATTAGATTCTCTATTCCGGAAATAAAGACTGCCGCTTCTATGAAAATAGACAAAACCCTGCCAGCACTTAGCCGGCAGGGTATTCGTCTTTCTTAATGATCGCCCTTCCCCTTTTCATCGTAATTGTAAAACGCACCATCTCAGCAAGATGATCTCAAAGTTTTTTATAAATAGGGCTTTAACAATGATTCAGTGGCATTCCATAACAGACTTTGCGTGTTGGAATCCCCGCCGGGATGCACTGGAGTGATCGCTTTCCCGGAACCGACATTAAAATACCCACCAGTAACGCCCCGATACCTTGAATCCGTGACCAATTGAACGATGATCCCCGCACCTCTCCGCGGATCCCCAATTTTTAAAAATCGCAATGCTTTCTCGAGAATCGACGAAAACGCTAGCTCACGTCCCAGACCCGTTACGTTGAAACCGGGATTAAGCGCATTCACCGTGATGCTTGTTCCGTCCAACCGCCGCGACATTTCACCCGTAAACATGATATTAAACAGCTTCGTCTTTCCATAGACTTTGGAGGAACCCCATCGCGAAAACTCCTTTGTGTCAATAAGGTCTTGGGGCAGCTTAAGTTCCCCGTAATGGCGGGAGGCTTCGGAAGCTACATTAATAATTCTTGCTTGCTCAGCATTTTTCAGTGAAGGAAGCAGCAGATGCGTCAGCAGCCAAGGCGCCAAATAGTTGACCGCTACCATCTCCGGGTATCCATCCTTGGTAATACGTTGCTCAAAACCATGCAAGCCCGCATTGTTTACCAATACATCAATTTTAGGATAAGCCGAGCGTATTTCATCCCCTACCTGTCTGACTTGGTCCATGAGTGAAAGATCACCGAAAAAAAAGTCCACCTTTGCGTTGGGGGCATGCTGGCTAAGTATATCTCTCGTTATTTCCGCTGCCCTTTCGCTCCTCGCCGTTAATATGAGATGGGCGCCTTGTTTAGCCAGGCTAATGGCTGCCAATTGTCCTAAGCCTCTCGTCGCCCCTGTTATCGCAATAATGGGATCTGACATGATAGATTCCTCCCCGATTCCTTACTTGGATGCATTGAACTTGATGAGTGCTTATTCCTTTCATATAATTGATATATCTCAACTATATTTATTTATTTGATATATGTCAACTAATTTGGAATCGATGGGAGTTTATTATGGACAACAACAATCACGAAACCGGGAGAGCGCAGCTGGAACTTCATCTTGGTCAGCAGTTAAATGCCCTGTTAAGCGCATCCCATGCCCTTCACGTAAAAACGGCGGCTGTATTTGATCCGAATTTGCAGCCCGCTGCGTTCCTGCTGGTTCGATGGCTTCTAGCCTACGGTCCGTCCAGCGCTACCTCATTGGCTGATTCCTTGGCTATGGACCGCAGCTCCGTAAGCAGACTCGTCGCCCAGCTCAAAAAAGCAGGTTATGTTCATAGTGAACCTGACCCCCATGATCGCCGCGGCGTCGTGCTGTCTGTAACTGATTTGGGACGCGACAAAGCCGTTCTGGCCATGAATGAAAAAGGAGCTGAATTTTATGACCGTATTTCGGGCTGGGACGACTCCAGTCTGGAGGCTTTTATTCAGATGCTTAAGCGCTTTAATGGTTTGTAAAATAGAACGTACAACAAAAAAATCACCGGCATACGTGCCGGTGATTTTCAACCCCAGATGGTACCCTTATACAGGCAATCATCCACTTATATACTTAACCATTTTTTTATGCAGTTCCAATTCAGAACATTGAAAGATTCCGTTAAAATCATGCGGATTACGGATCACTTTGTTTAATATATCCATTCCATATTGCTCAACAACAAATTCGACGAACATATAGGAGAACTGGAATCCTTTCATCGTTTCAAAATCCCAAGTATCGTTATTTAACTCATCAAATGACGGGATCGCCAAATTGCGGATTGCATCTTCTGTCGAGCCTTTAATAAAGTCTTGAGTCATTTGTTTCGCTTCGTATCCGCCTATCCCCTGCCTTATCCATTTCGGAGCCGCTGGATTAATTTCATTGATTAACCACATGGTGAACAGATGGACCGTGCTTTTCAGGATGGATTGATACGTATGCTCAGGTCCTGGATTCAACGGTGATACGATTTTAAGAATATGTCCTTCATATGTGCCCATAAACCAATTGGGTGCATCTGCTTCGCCTACAGCGCGATGAAACGTTGGAAGATCCGGGTATATTTCAATCACTACCTTTTGTGATGGATGGTGGTTGTATTTTGTCGAGATACGCTCTACATTATTGCTGAGTTCAGCAAACAAATCTTGTTGAACCTTTTTCAAACGTTTGCTCGTGCTCTCACTGCCACCCTTATCTACAATTGAAATCAAATCTTGAATAGACATGATGGTAATTTCCCCCCATTCTTTCAATTCTTTTTTTAGTCTTTCCAGTGATCTGTACAATTTGTTCTTTACGGCACTCTCACGCATCCCAACGATGTTGGAGATTTCAGATAAGGTGCAATCCACAAAAAAACGTAATGCAATAATTTCTTGGTCAACCTCATCTAATTCTTTTAGTGCAGCTCCAATATCCAATCGAAAATCAACAAATTTTGTAAACTCAAGGGAGATCGACTGTGACTCATAATCTGTAAAATCAAAAGGAGATTCTTTTTTTCGTGACAACCTCCGGTATTCGTTTTTGACTGTATTCTGAGCAATCTTAAATATCCACGTGAATAAATTAGAGCTGCCTTTAAAACTCTGAATGTTTTCGACAGCTTTCAAAAATACCTGTTGAGTCAAGTCATCCGCCACCATCGGGTTTAATTTCAGCGAGAAGTAGTTGCGGATTCTTTGACGATACTGCTCATACGCTTTTTCAAAGCTTGTGATGATCGCCTGTTCATCCGGATAAACAGGTTTTGTGTCGTGAGCTCCTGACATGATGAGAACCTCCTCTTGATTTACAATGAATTAGACACCAGAGGGAGCCAAAAAGCCACGTACATTACAAAAAAATATGATGTAATTACATCGCTATATCTTTTACAGCTTAAATCAGCTCTCAATAGTACATGATCTCTTTCCTATACAAAAGAAAATAGGCCACCGATCATATCGACAGCCCATTTTCAGCACAATTCATTTTACATCACAGGAATGACATCGTCACCGAATCACCTATTCTTCCTCGAACAATTTCTCTCCGCGATGGAGCCGCCATGCAATTTTCGCTGTATGAGGCAGCTCACGGGAAGTCGGAGCATGCGCTGCCAAATAACGTGTAACTGCAAGGATTAGCGTTTCGCACGCCTTCTCAGCAAACGGCCCAGATTCGGATGCCCAGCGGTCATATTCCGCTACGGCTGCCTCGTACATCTGGAAGGAGTGGAATTCCGCATCCTCTTGCAGCAGTGCATGACCCAGGACGTTGAATAATGGCTCCGGCTTACCGCCGCTGCGCAGGTAACGTATCACCCATGCCGCAGCCGGCGCCACTTGCTGCTGCTTATCGAGAATCTCCAGCAGTTCCGAGGGCTGCGGTACTTCTTCGCTCGCGCTAACTGCACTTGGTCTCGGGGCAGCCGGGATATTCAAAAACCGGTCGAGGTAAATGGTAACCGCCGTATGAAAAATCCCCCGAACCAGCCCTGGATCGGCGGAACGAATCAAGCCTTCATGAACCGCGTGAGCATGCGTGAACGTGTGCAGTACCGAAATCCAGTCTCCGAAATCGTTATGGATATGGAAGCGGACGATCCGTTCAGCCGCGGCCAATGCGGCAATTTGTGAAATACGCACCGGAGAGGCGCCACCGAGCAAAGCCTCCTTTAACAAGCGAACCGTCCGAAGCGGATCGTCTCCGAGCAGCGCTTGAAGCAGATCCTCTTCGTCAATGCCGGGGCCCCCTTTTTCAGATGAAATTCCCTTACTGGATAACTCCTCGAACGCTTCCTTCAACGGCTGAACCAAATTGACTGGAGATTGCCAGCTATGAAGCTCCTCGCTGCGCGATGCGTTCCCAAACATCGGAACGAGCGAAGCGAGGACATCCGTACGCTGTTCGTGTCCGACATACTTCAAGCTCTCAAAAGCTTTATTGTGGAAATCCAGTGTGTGGCCTCCATTAATATAAAAATGGTCCGTTGCCGCCATGCTCATCATGGAGAATAACCGGCTCTCATCCGCCCCCGCCTGAACGGCGGTCAGAAGCACCCGTTCCGCGCCGCGCGTATCCCGAACCTCGATGCACTCGCGGTACCACTCCGTTAACCGTTCTATGGTGACGTCTGTATTCGGAAGCGGATCGAGCAAGAAGCGCGTTCCGCTTCCGGCTGAATCGCGCGCCGTGTGCAGCAATCCTTGAAACAACGCAAGGATCTGGCCCTGCTTATCCAGCTTAGGCAGAATGTTGGTCATCGCAGTCAGAATCGTTAATCCGGAGCCCCACCCTTCCCTGCGCTGTTTGACTCCAAATTCGATCCCGACCGCCGCGATTTCCTTCCCGGGAACGCCCGCCTCCATTAATCCGACGATGGCCTTAGCGATGACAAGACCGATATTTTGCTCAAGTCCGCTTAGAAGCCGATCCTTATACCGTTGTACTTGATTGCCGTTTCGGGAACTTGGATTGACCCAAATCAATCCGTCATGAACGGTAAGATCATGTACAGGAACATCGTCCGCCCAAGGGTCGAGCGTTCCCCCGCTGCATACATCAAACCTTGCATGATGCCAATGGCATGTCAAAATTCCATTGCACAAACTGCCCATGTGGAGAGGAAAACCGAGGTGTGGACATCGGTTATCAAGCGCATGCACTTGATCCTCGTGATAAAAAACGACGATGCCCCCTTTGATCAACTTCGGCCCTTGATTTCGAAGCTCTTCTACCGAACCCGCCTGAATCCAACCATTCATGAGAACGCCTCCATTTTTGAATTCATTTGCTTTCCTTGTATACAGATTATATGATTTCAAACACTTATTAAACATTTTTATTTAAAAAGTTGATAAATTTTTAATATGTTGATTTCAGATAACCAGCAACATGCTCTTGTCCTCTGATACTGCTCACTTAAGCCTGCAATCACAGAACAAAAAAACCAGTTTCACAGCGTGAACTGTGAACTGGTCTTTCTTCATACCCTGATCTTAAAAAGCAATTTATCGTTCTCAGGCTCACTTAAAACTTTGCAGTACCATGAAAGTTCTTTTCGGTCAATTCCTACCCTTTCAAGACGGCAGATGTTTGCTTCAGCGACTGATCCGCCAAGATAGCCAGACGCTCCACCGAGCCGTCCTTCAAGTCAGGCGTAAATACGCTCAGGTACTGACAGGAGCTGTCCTGGACAGGGAAAAGATATGTCGACAATTAGATGTTTTCCTTAGCTCATGATTAAAAGTTTTAAATCTTTTTCAAAACAAGGGGTCCCATCTCTTTCAGCGTAGTACGTCCCCACTGCTCGATGAGCTTGCAATAGCTTTCGGCGTCATACATCTGCGCCGCCACGTCAGCGATCGTCATGGTCCAATATATTTTGGGGAGAGGCTGCGCATCCAATGGCCTTCGAATCCCCTTCGTACTTCCAGGTCCTTTGGCCATATCTTGGCGAATCAACTCCGTAGCGTAGCCTTCCTCCAAATGCTTCTGTAATGCGGATTGGACCCAAGCGTACATCTCATCGCTATAACCTTGGTGTTGGACCATGTAGGAGGCAACGGAGAGAAAGTGAACCCGTCCATAGCTGGGATCGTTGAATTCAAGTGCCAAAAATTCGTTGAAAATCGATTCGCAGGTGATCCCCTGAGGCAGAACGGCGTTGCATAAAACACAAGTATTCGGCATGTATTTTTCTCCTCATCCACTCGCATTAATAACCCCTTAATGTTAAACGTCTTTCTAATCCTTATTTTTTCAAATCATATTATTAGATGCAGCTGACTTCTTCCTTCTCCGTAATCATAAACCTTCACCTTGCGAGAGAGTCAATAGCTAATGCGTGTAGACAGCTCAAAAATAGATGCTCCATTTTCGGCGGCATTCATTTTCTGAAGTGTTAAAATTGTGCAAAGCCTCAAGCAAGATGAAAAAAGCGTTTAGGAGGAGTAGCATGATATCGGCTGACTTGAAACATACGTATGATCAGGTGCTAATCGAAAAAAATCCTGGCTGCTGGACCATGGGAGAAACAATTCCAACGAGGAGGTGCCTTTATGATCACACGTAGGAAATCGGGTAAATGGTCCGTATTGTTTGTCGTCACGCTGGTGTCCTTTATCACGAATCTGGATGCGACGATTGTGGTCAATGGTCTCCCTCCACTCATGGATGATTTGCATCTTTCGCTTGAACTGGGAATGTGGACGCTTACCTCGTTCTACATCACAAGTACTGTATTCTTGCTTCCTTCCGGCCGTTGGTCAGACATGTTTGGAACGAAACGGATTTTTCTATGGGGATTTGCTTTATTCACTGTAGCTACCGCTCTTTGTGGTATGGCAGGTTCCGGTACGGTGTTGATCCTCGCTCGTCTGCTGCAAGGAGCAGGGGCCGCTATGGCGATGGCAGCATCCACCCCGATTCTGATGCGGACCTTTCCTCCCCAAGAACTTGGAAGAGCCCTTGGCATCAACAACATCGCATGGGTGACCGGTTCTCTTCTCGGCCCTGTTGTCGGAGGGGCACTCATCGGCGGGTTCGGCTGGCGCTCCATGTTCTTCGTTATCGTTCCGCTCGGAATCTTGGGCTTGATCGCCGGATTTTTTATTTTAAGAGAATCTGCGGAATTGCAAAAAGCCAGGACGGACTGGCCAGGCTTACTTACTTATGGGACAGGATTAACCGCTTTTCTCATTGTCTTGTCCGAAGCGCAGTCCTGGGGTTGGACAACGATTATAACGCTTGGGCTGCTCGCGCTTGGAATTCTCCTTTGGACCGCATTCGTTTTCATTGAGAAAAAAGTCCGACACCCTTTGTTTGATCTAGGTCTCCTCGGTTATCGGGATTATACAATAGGGCTTGGAATCACGGCGAGTTATTGCATCGGTTATTTCGCTGTTTCCATTCTATTGACACTGTATTTGCAAGGTGCTCAACACCTCAGCCCCTTGGAAGCAGGGCTCATGTTGATCCCTTTATCCGTACCCCAACTGTTCACGGCTCCATTAGGAGGCAAACTTGCGGATCGTTTCGGCCCGGCAAGAATGATATTGCTTGGTTCGTTTCTAATCGGTCTCGCGATCCTATTGCTCGGACAGCTCGGCCCCGAGATGTCGAGTGCAGCTGTCATCATTCCGCTATTGATTATATCTGCAGCAACCGGGCTCTCCTGGCCATCGCTTGCTAAAGCTGTGCTTTCAGCTGCTCCTCAAAATCAAGCCGGACCTGCATCAGGAGTGTTCTGGACCGTTTACAATATGTGCCGTGCGATCAGCCAAGCGCTTGTTCTGGTCATTATTCAATGGGTGGCAAAGTCTGATGTTGCTTCTCATTTGTTGTCGGGGGCCCAGAATCATGACATGAGTTCATCAAGGGATGCCCTTATTCATGCGACTCATGTTGGTTTTCGGTTGTTCGCAGCCTTTCTTGCACTTGCCATCCTGCTTGGACTGTTTTTACTGGGCACGCAAAATAAACGGCAAGGAATTCGTCCGGTTAAAAATTCGGAAAAGATAGAGTTTGAATGATCGCAAATACAAGGAAATACAAAAAGAAAAGAACCGGATCCCTACGAGAATCCGGTTCTTGTAATCGTAAACAAAGCTCAACGATTGGCCCTATAACAACATCGCAAAACATCCATTATTCTTTAGGTTTTACAGCCCTTGTTGCAATAAAGCTGTTTGACCCTGCAATTGCAGTTCCGGACGTGTGACCGTATTCAAGTGGTATTCCATTCTTTGCAATCTATTCTTCCGTAATAATCGAGCTACGAATAAGTGATGGAATGTTTCACTTGGAGGACCCCCTCCTCTTGAAGCTCCCAATCAAATAAATAAGAAACGGGATTCAAAAGTCCGCTGAGTTAAACAACATCCGGGGTTCAAGACACGAGATGCTTCTTGCCAGACCGGCTGGATTTCAGGTACATACAAATTGGATATCGGATGTACAATTAAATCAAAGCTATCCATGGCAAATATACTCAAATCTGTCATTGAGCCAAGGACGGTTCGGCTCGATAATTTATCGCGTTTCGCACCCAGATCATCCTGTTCCAATTGCGATTTCGAAAAGTCCAATACGGTTACATCCGCCCGCGCCTGCTGCTGCGAGTATCGGCCCTTGCTGTCCTCCGCCAGAAGCAAGGCACAGCACTTTTTTTCATGAAGCTCAGGAAACCATGCTTGGGGTACAGGTTTAACCGATGTTACACCATGCTCCAATTGCCTGCCCTTGCCTGTTGAATGTCTTAGCTGGATGCGGGAACGGTCCAACAGTTTTGTTGCTTTACTTTTACACTTAAACTTTACCAGTCAAAAAGATACTGCAAAAAAATCGTTTCCCGATTAAAAATGCCTCGATACACGATAAGAGGGGAGCCGCAGCCCCCGCTGAAAACCTGCAATTAAAACTACCTATACCCGAGTAAGCTTATCCGGGTTTCTTACGATGTAGATTCCGGCAAGCTTTCCGTAACGGCGTTGTAAAAATATAGCCGCCACAGTTTCGTCCCCTGAGCGGAGCACGATGCTGGTCTCCCCGTTCAAAAGGACAAACTCGGAGCGAAGACTTCCCTGGTAGTAGGGCTTTATGCCCTCGAACGCACCGGCAAGGATTCGGGCCACTTGATCGCGCGCTTGGATCGGTCGTGTAAAGGCAAGTACTTTTCCGCCCCCATCCGAGACGAGCATGACATCTTCGGTCAGAAGGGAAAGGATTTCATCGATGTTACCTTGCTCAAAGGATGTGAGGAACCGGCTAACCCACTCCCTTTCGGTCGCTTCGGCCGTAACCTGTTCCCCTTCGGATATTCCCATCTTGCTTTTTGCCCGGCTCATTAGCTTTCGGCAATTCGCCTCCTGCTTACCTAGCAGCTCGGCAATTTCGGGATATTCAAAACCCAGCGCCTCACGCAGGACGAAAACCACTCGCTCTGTCGGCGTCAGTCTCTCGAGCATAACGAGCATGGCGTAGGATAGCATATCCCGGCGGACAACCGTCGTCTCGAGCGTATCCACTTCCGGCGTACGAAAAGGTTCGGGGAGCCATGGACCAACGTACATCTCCCTCCTCCTCCGCGCTGATTTCTGCAGATCAAGGCAGCGATTGGTTACCATTTTACACAAATACGCCTTAGGCTCCTCCAAACACTCTACATGTACATCGTAAGCCTTCATAAACACGTCCTGTACCGCATCTTCCGCATCCGCCGCAGAACCTGTCAGCTGATAAGCCAATATGAACAGCAGTGATTTATATTGACCGTACAGTTCTTCCAATCGCCGTCCCTCCGATCATTTCTATCTAAGCATACTGGCGGTATCTTCTACCAGCTTTTTGATTCTTCCCGGAAGTTTTCCGGTCATAACCATATCGAGCCCCCATTTACGTATCCAGAACACTCCTCTTTGCCCCAGTGCGATGGTGAACGCATCCATATTCGATTTGGCGGAATGATGACTTGGAGCCGGACGGCCCTCTAAATCCGCCCTCACGATTGACCCCAGCCGAAGCCCCTGCTCCCCCGCTTCAAAGCACGTCATCTGGGTAGCTCTGCCGTCTTTCGGATCCACAATTCCTGAACAGTCGCCAATGCTGTAAACGTTCGGCATCCCTTTGACGCGATAGCATTCATCCACCATTACCTTCCCCTCAAGCGTAAGGGGCAGCCCCATACCCTTCAGTCCCGGATTGGGTATCAAGCCTAAAGTCCAAATACACAAGCCAACCGGCAGACACATGCCGTTATTGAGTGCCAACGATCCTGCTTCCTCCCGAAGCGCCTTACGATTGTGAAGCACCGTTACTCCGCATTCGATAAGCTGCTGCTCCAGCTTCCGTCTAAGTTTCCCCGACACATCCGGGAGCAATCGTTCCTTTGCGTTCAGCATATAGACGGAGACCTCGGATGGGTTAAGCCCTAACGCCATGGCTTCCTTCCTCATGGCGAGCGCAAGCTCGGCCGACGTCTCAATGCCGCTGATCCCAGCTCCTGCAACCGCGATGGTCATCAGTCTCTTGCGTTCCTCAGGGTTCATCTCGCGGGCAGCCTTCTGAAGGTTCGCGCGCCAGCTCTCCCGGATGTCTTCCGCAGCTTGTGGGCCGGTCAAAGCGATGCCGCCTTGATCAGGATCCGGTTCCCGAACGATGCTGCCCACTGCCACGACTAGAAGGTCATAACGCATTCGGGCATCATTTCCTTGTGAGTCTGTATATCGAACCCGTTTCTCGGTACTTTCCACAGACGCAACCGAGCCTTGCACGAAATCGACATCCTTAAGAGTTAACTGATTCCAGGGGATCATAATCTCTTCCTCGGTCGCGGTTGGACGGAACATTCTCAATTTGCGCAAATGACCGGGCTGCTTGTCGATGAGAACAAACCGAATCCTCCGTCCGTTCGCTATGCCCCGTGTTTTTTTCTGTATCGATTTGAGCGCTTGAAGCCCTGCATATCCTCCTCCAATGATGACACAGGTCAAGTCCTTCATCATTCCTCAGCTCCTTTTGCATTTTGCACAAAGAACGATGTAAGGCTCTGATTTGTGACATCGGATACGCACAAAAATTTCAAGAGTCCATGTTATACGTTATTTAAATCGGCTAAGTGACTAAGTTCTAGTCTATTTGAGCAAAGTATTTAAACACAAAAAGCCGCAACAATGCGGCTAATAAGCATGTGTCAAATTTTGATTTATTCAATGGCCTTTAGATATTGTGGGGGAATAAAATCTGCAAGCCATACACCGTTGTTGGCTGCATAAAATTTCACATCATCAGATCGTGCCGCTGCTGTATCCACTTCTAGAATGACAAGCTCGCCGCGCCTTTTTCCAGCAAGAACTGCAAATTCCAAGCCTTCTGATAGATGCACATATTTTCTGCCCATTGGCTTGATACCCGTTTCCATAATCTTATCGCTCACTTTTGTATTCGTCCCATGATAAAGAACCGGCGGTGGAACAGCCACCTTATATTCCAATCTCCCTGCACTGTGACCATAATTTGCTCGTATGTACCCGTTAACCATCGCATATCTCTTTTTAGGGCAATTCTCTACGACCTGAACGATGTCTGCCTCGCTGATTTTAGCCCATTTGTTTTCTGTACTTATCCCATCAATCAGATCCTGGATATGGCAGTATCCCTCGTGATCCAATTGGATTCCAAACTGTGCAGGCGTATGTCTCAAGATTTTGCTCATGAATTTACTTAAACTTTCTTCCTGCTTACTGTTAAGCATGATGATCTCCTTTCATCTAGGCTTGTTTGATGTAACTATTTTCTAATGTGTCCACAAATAATACACTATCCAGAATACTAATGGAAAAATAATGACTGCATTAACTGGTCCTAGATTTATACAAGTTATGCAAGAAATTATGTATAATCACATGGGGCGATATAACTGAAACGGAGGTGGTTGTGACAACTAAAAGAGTCATTGGAGTCATCATTGTTATTGCAATAGCGTTTATATTCTTTGATTATATTCATAAGTCTAATCCAGAAAAGACCCTAGATTTCTACCTTAGAAGTCTAAAACAATTACATATCGAAGAAGCTTATCAATGTATTGTTTTTGAAAATGGATTTGCTGAGCCATTCGAAAGTTATAAACGAAATGCGATTTCAAACCAAATCGTGAGCTACTCCATTAAAAAGTTCTTTGTTTTAGGAAAAGATAGTTACGTTGCCTTAGTTGCATTAACCGAGCAAAATAAACCAAGCCCCAGAGATATTACTTTCACGCTGAAAAAGTTTGATGGCAAATGGAAAATACTCTTCCCCTCCTATAAAAGTCCAAATATTCTCTACTAAGCCGTCTCCATTTTGACGATAGAATCATTTCCATCCCCCCCTATACGCTAAAAAGTCATAAACACAATGATGTGATTATGACTTTTTGGTTCTCTTCAGCTGGCTGTCTGTTCCCAAAATGGAGCCAAATTGACTGATAAAACCTCAACAACCTCTTCGAACATCGTTTCCACGGAGTGATCTTGAGGGTTCCGGCTCCACAGCAAAACCGTTCCGAACATGCCCCAACTGATAACGAGTGCTGCAGCTTCTAATTTTTCTGGCGAAAAGCCCTGTGTATCCATTTCATTGACCCGTTTAAGCAGGTGTCGATGAAGATCCTTGTGTATGACATTTTCAAACATCGCTTCAAACGGTTTGTCTCCCGGCGTACTACATTGTTGAAACCGCAAAAGAAACTCGAATAGGGTTTGAAGAAGGGTTCGCAAATTGTTCGCATTGCATCTTGTTTCTTCAGGGAGTCTATCACTAATTGCCATTTGGAATTTATCCTTCATCCAATATTCAAGAAAGTCATATTTGTCCTGAAAATGCGCATAAAATGTTGTTCGATTTACAGCTGCTTGTTTCGTGATATCTTGCACAGATATGGAATAGAGGTTTCTCTTTTTCTCAACCAAATCGTTAAATGCCTGAACGAACAATTGACGGGTCCTTATAACACGCGGATCTTCGGGATTTACAGACATGTGTACCCCCTCTTTCTCTTGAACTCAAATAACAGACAAAAAGACAACTATGTTGGGAACAGGACAAAAACAGCGATTTGCAGGTTGTTCGCGCGGGCACATTCCTTTTAACTAAACTTATACGATTATGATCGCACATGCAAAATCGTATGGCAAGAAACGCTTAATCTGATTTGCAGACGAAAGGATGAGTTAGAAATGATTGTCGTTACTGGAGCAAATGGAAAACTGGGCCGGAAGGTCGTAGAGGAACTTCTGAAGCGTCTTCCTGCCGGGGATGTTGGTGTCAGTGTCCGGGATGTGGACAAGGTTCGTGATCTACATGAACGCGGAGTCCGTGTTCGGCAAGGAAATTTCGATGATTCCGAAAGTCTTCTTTACGCTTTTGAGGAAGCATCTCAAGTTCTCATGATCTCATCCCACTCCCTGGGAGAAGCTGCTGTTCGTCAGCATCAAACCGCAATCGACGCGGCAAAGAAGGCTGGAGTTGGTCGACTGCTGTATACAAGCCAAATGTTTTCATCGGCAACATCACACTTTTCTCCCATGAACGTTCATGCTGCTACAGAAGAGATGCTTCAATCTTCAGGAATGGCATTCACGTCGCTCCGAAACGGATTTTATGCCGCATCAGCGATCATGTGGATGGGTGATGCCTTGGAAACGGGCGAATTGATTGCTCCTGAAGATGGTCCAGTCGCCTGGACCACCCATTCCGACCTGGCTGAAGCCGCAGCGGTCATCCTGACAGAGCAGAGATATGACGGTATCACTCCTCCCCTTACGGCTTCTGAAGCGTTGGACATGAGTAGAATCGCATCGATAGCTTCCAAGGCTTTGGATCGACCCATTCGGCGAATTGTCGTGTCGGATGATGAATATCGGATCCACTTGGTGTCCCGGGGACTGCCGAAAGCGATGGTCGACATGCTTACGGGGATGTTTCAGGCCAGTCGACTCGGAGATTTTTCGCAAACCAATCCCGCATTGGAACATCTGATTGGCAGATCCCCAGTAAATTTTTCGGATTTTTTAAAAGACAGTTTAATTAACGCTTAAATTATAAACCTCGGATAAGGGCTGTCCACTTTGGATGGCCTGATCCGTTCTGATCTTTTAATTTTCCTTTGCTCCATTTTTTTGTCAATAATAGACAATCGCCGACATGTAGTAAAACCTCCTTCTTGTTCTAAATATAGTATAATGACGAAGAGGTGACAGCATGATGTCACCATTTATAAATCAAGGATATAAAAGAAGGAGTACATATGGAAAAGGTTGAGAGATTAATATCGATCATCATGATCCTGCTGAAAAAGGATGTCGTTTCAACCACAGAATTCGCACAATTGTTCAACGTTACCAAAAGAACGATTCTGCGTGATATGGAAACATTGAGTGTATCCAACATCCCCATCTATTCCGTCAACGGAGTTCATGGCGGTTACGGTATTATGGACGAATACAAGGTTGATAAACGCCTTTTAAGCAGCTCCGATCTGGAGAATATTTTAACGGCACTCAGTGGATTGGAACAAATTCTAATCAGCGAGGAAGTGGATGTGACTATAAAAAAAATAGAGGCCATGGTTAGCCCGTTGTCTCCGAAAAGTTCAGTTCAACTGTCTTTTTATGATTGGGAGGGCAGGTCTGAAATTCGTCAAACTTTGAAGAAGTGTCAAGAAGCAATATTAGCAAGAAGGTTGATTTCATTTGAGTATATTGATAAAAACGGCGTGATCACGGACAGAATGGTCGAGCCGTATCAGCTTCATTTTAGCGAAACGAGTTGGTATTTGAGAGGATTCTGTCTGCATCGCATGAGGTATAGAACGTTTAAATTATCCAGGATCGACCAGCTTCAAGTGGATGAAAAAACGTTTAACCCTAGAGATTATTCCTTAGATCATGAATATGAGTCAAGTTACCAACCGGAACTGGTCGCTGTAAGAGCGTTGATTTCTCCCAGCGTAAAGGATCAATTCATTGAAAGGTATGGCCGTAAAAGTATTGAAAACTATAGTTCTGACTTATTCTTGGCAACCATCCACGTTCCTCAAAGCCATATCGGATTTCAATTTTTAGCAAGCTTCGGCACAAACCTTAAAGTCGTGGAGCCCCCATCGTATGCTGAACAATTTCGAAATTATTTGCTTGAAATGGTGAATCAATATTCCTAAATGGCCGCCAAAAGGAGACGAAACGCATCAGCAGCTCAATCGGATGAGCCGGCATGCCAAGCCTTTAGCATCTCTTGTGCTTTTTGCGGATCGTCCATGAGTAGAGTCCGATACTCCAGCATCCAGTTAAGAGTGACCAGCATTTGGTCATATTCTTCCTTCTTGCCTTCGATCTCCTTTTTCTTGCCACGAATCCAATCGATAATCTGCTGGTTCGTGTGCGTGTTGGCGTCGTGGTCCTGCAGCACTTCCTTCAGTTCAGCCAGTGAACAGCCGATGGACTGGAACTTCTTGATGAGCTTCAACCGCTCGACAGCCTCATCCGAATAGTTGCGGTAATTGTTGCTTTCTCGGCGGACATGCCGATCATCCAGCAAGCCTTCCTTTTCATAATAGCGGATCGTATGAATCGTTAATCCCATCTTATCCGCCAGTTCCTGAATTTTCATCGTCATTTCTCCTTTGGACCGCTTGCCCTAGAGTTCACTTCATAGTTTATGCTTAACATGTTCAAGCAGTCAACTCATGAAGGAGGATATCAAGATGCATGTTTTTGTTACAGGAGCAACAGGGTATGTCGGCTCCGCGGTTGTCAAGGAACTGATCGGTGAAGGACACACCGTATCGGGTCTTTGCCGCTCAGAAGAGAAGGCCGCGGGATTAAAGGCAGCGGGAGCCGAACCGCTGTACGGCACGCTGGACGATCTCGATACGCTCAGCAGCGCCGCCGCGGCTGCGGACGGCGTGATTCATCTGGCGTTCACCAACGATTTTTCCGACTTTGAAGGTGCGCTGGCTCTGGATTTGCGGGCCGTGGAAGTCATGGGAGCGGCGCTCGAAGGCTCGGGAAAGCCGTTCATAACTACGGCACACGCCAATGGCCATGCCGTGGATGAAGCCGTGCTCGCGATGGCGAAGCGGGATATCCGGGCATCGATCGTCTCGCTTGCACCGTCCGTACACGGCGAAGGCGATAAGGGCTTTGTCCCGATGATGATCAGCATCGCCCGGTCGAAAGGCTTTGCCGCCTACATCGGTGATGGAACGAACCGCTGGCCGGCGGTTCACCGCCTGGACGCGGCAGTTCTGTACCGTCTGGCGCTGGAATCCGCCCCGGCGGGCTCACGGCTGCTTGGCGCCGGCGATGAAGGCATTCCGCTCCGCGAGATCGCCGAAGTCATCGGACGGCAATTGAACGTGCCGGCGGTCAGCATCACATCTGAAGAAGCTGCCGCCCATTTCGGCTTTCTAGGTGCCATTGCGGCACTCGACATTACAAGCTTGTATAACACTGCGCAAGCGAGTCAGGCAACACGGGAGCTTCTTGGCTGGAAACCGATGCAGCCCGGACTCATCGCCGATCTCGAAGAAGGACATTATTTCGCCTAAAAAAGGAGGGTGTCCCAAGCCTTAATTGGCTGGGGACACCCTTTTTATTTTCAGTAAAGGTTATCGTTATACGCTTGTTATGCCTCTCTGTTCATCGGATACGGATACCCATCTATATTAAAATGATTCCTGTCGCAAATATTATTCATATTATTCAAGTGGATTGATGCATGCTAACATAAATGAAAAGTTCCGTTTATCCTGTTTCCATCGTTATATATTGACTACAGAGGAGATCATTGATGTTACCAAGGTCCGCATTTCCATTACTTTTATTGAATATGTTTCTCGCCAATCTGAGCATGGGCCTCGTCATACCGATCGTGCCGGAATTGCTCGAGATGTTTTCAGCAAGCGGCCAAGCCGCCGGCTATCTCGTCTCTTGCTTCGGTTTGACACAGTTTCTATTCTCACCATTCGCAGGAAATTTGTCCGACCGGTACGGTCGTAAACCGATGATCATTACAGGGTTGATTTTGTTTGCCATTTCTAATTTACTGGCGGCGTTTGCAGGCGATTTAACCTTATTATTCGTGTCGAGACTGATCGGCGGAATCGGGTCAGCCGCCTTGGTCCCTGCGATTATTGCTTACGTTGCAGATATTACAGCAGATGCTCAGCGCAGCAAGGCCATGTCATGGTTAGGCGCATCGATGACTTCAGGGTTTATTATCGGGCCGGGTGTAGGAGGATTGCTTGCGGAATGGGGCATCACAATGCCTTTCTTCGCTTCCGCATCCGTTGGTCTGCTGGCTATGATATGCAGTATGTGGATGCTCCCCGAGCCGCTGTCGCATGAGATCCGCCGGCTTCGCCAATCTGTGCAGGACAAGAAAGACAATATCTTTCGTCAAATTGGCCTTTCCGTAAAATCCCGTTATTTTATCTTGCTGCTTATTGTTTTCGCCATGACGTTTGGTCTGACGCACTTTGAAGCCATTTTCCCGCTTTTTGTCGTTCAGGGTTATGGCTTCACCACGCAGCAAATCGCCATTTTACTTACCGTGTGCTCTTTGATCGGCACGCTGAACCAAGTGCTCTTGACCGACCGGATCACCCGCAGGTTCGGGGAAAAGCGGGTTATCGTCGCCATGCTTTTGCTATCCGCTTTCACGCTCGCATCGTTGCTTTTCTCAGGCAATTACTATTATGTCATGATCATCACCATGCTATTTTTTTCATTCAATAATATTTTGCGTCCAACCATCAACACCCTCCTATCCAAAGAAGCCGGAGAGGACCAAGGATTCGTCGCAGGGATGAATAATGCGTATACGAGCCTTGGTACGATCTTTGGACCGTTACTCGCAGGGATATTATATGAAATCCATATCGACTTGCCTTATCTTTTTGGTGCATTTGTGCTGCTTGCAAGCAGTCTAGTCTCGGTAAGAAAATTGAATAAAAAATCGTCATCGGCGTCTACAAACGCGTTAACAGGCAGCATAAATCAATAGGATGATTCTTAACCCATCTCTTCCCTCAAATCATGCTCCATGAAGAGAATATCACGTTTCATTTCCTTCATGCCCTGTCTGGATATCCGTCCGGTCTCGAACATGGTTTGGATGTTGTCTCTCTCCAGCTGAATCCCGACCCGTGCGAGCTCCTGCATCATGATGTCGAACTCTTCCCGGTTGTAGGTGTCCGATTCGTTTCTGGTCAGAAGAAGCAGCGTACGTTCATATTGCAAAATCAGCGAGCTGACCGACTCCATATCCGTCTCCCCTTTTGCAAGCAGCGCATTCAGCTCCTTTATGACGTAAGCAGTATTTAGAATTCTGAGCTTGGCCGATTCGGCGCGTCTCTCTCGGATACTCAGGCGGGCCGGATGCAACATTCCGAACACTTCAATCCATTGCTTCACAGGGAAAAGCTCTTTTTTATAACGGAGATCTCCTGTGTGCATAAATAACAGCTGGTTTATTCTTTTAAGGTAACGGTACGCTGTGACTGGATTCACTTCTTTCTTCTGAACCGCGTGCAGCGTGTTCTCCCTTTCCCATTTCAGGATAGACAGGCCCAAGGCCCGCTGCACTTTATCGTTCTTGTCCTCTTTTCTGAGCGATTTGATTCTGGAAGTATACGTATTGATGATCTGGGCAGTCACCAGCCGGTTCTGATCCGTGGTCAGTTCGTTTAATCCGTTCACCACATTCCTCAGAATTTCAATTTTTGCCTGAACCTCTTCCTCTTCCTGCTCCGTTTGCGTTTCTTTCCCCAATAAAAGCGGCAGCAGATAGTTGGACGCAAGAAGGGTCCACACGATAACTCCAGCCGCAAGGAAAATGATCAGATCCCTCGCCGGAAACGCGGTGCCATCACTAAGAAATAATGGAAGTGACATCGTACTCGCCAGTGTGATCGTTCCCCGGACGCCGGATAGGCTGAGGATCAGCGCCTTCTTGACCCTGAGCCGCCAAGGGTCGCGCGGTTTGGTCCCTTCGACCATATCCATCAGAATCGCCCAGATGAAGCGCAGGCCAAGCACAGCTGCGGTCAATAACAGTGTGTACATGATGACTTTCAGATTTCCGATTTCCGCGCTGTTCCAAATCGTCTGAATAATATCTGGAAGCTGTGTGCCAAGCAGCAGGAAAACCAGTCCGTTCAGAACAAAAACAATGACCGACCAGGTGCTCTTGGATACAACCCGCAGCTTGGCTACCTCGGGATTCATTTTCTTGTAACCGAAAGAATGGGCGACTCCGGCGGCGACTACGGCCAGGATGCCGTTGACCCCTAATTCCTCAGCCGTCATGAAAATCACAAAGGGGGTCAGAATCTCAATCAGCATGTGAAGCGTAACATTTTCCATCCCCAATCTGCGCAGCCATTTCACCACCCCATATTTGGCAAGTGTGAGCAGCAGGCCCAGCACCACACCACCAAGTGAGATGGAAATAAAGCTGATGCTGGCCGTTTTGAAAGAGAACACACCGGTGATCATTGCGGCAACGGCAAACTGAAATGACACCAGCCCCGATGCGTCATTGATTAAGGATTCTCCCTCCAGAATTTGCATCGTCTGATGAGGGATTTTTACTTTCTGCTCCAGTGCACCCACGGCCACAGCATCGGTAGGCGCTAATGCAGCCGCCAGTGCAAAAGATGCCGCCAGCGGAATCACCGGAAGGAGCCAATTCAGGAAATAACCAACCACGGCTACCGTGACGAACACCAGACCCAGTGCCAGCAAAAGGATTGGTTTCTTCAGCTTCCAGAGTGCTTCCTTATCCGCATGCCTGCCATCATTGAACAGCAACGGGGCAATGAACAGGAGCAAAAACAGCTCTGGATTTAATTTCAGTTCAAAGTGTAACGGCAGCCAAGTGATCAATATCCCCAGCACGATTTGAATCATAGGCACGGAGACCGAGGGGATAAACCGGTTCACTAAATTGGATAAAGAGACCGCCGCCAGCATTAGCAATATAAATTCAAACAATTCCAAACGAATCTTACCTCCATGATCGATCTGTATTCATCAACTTGTCGTAAATTCAGGGCCCTCACAAACGATTCAGCTTATTGTAAAGTAAATTTATGAACTGTATGTGAATCGCTTTGCACTTAAGCCCAGAGCAATATTCTATAGTACCCATAGGTATTATCATCGGAATTACCAACAGCTTCTTTAATACACCCTACTTTCCATTTGTTCTTCACCATCTATGACTATTAAGCGTGAAAAAGCCTAATTTCTCGGCATTCGGTGAGAAATTAGGCTTTGGCACTTCATTATAGGACCTATAAGCGAATATACAAATTATTCCCGTTCCTTTGGCCAAGAACCTTGTTGTTTGCGAATGAATACGATTTGCCCGATGTGGTATACGTTGTGCAGCATTTGACGGGCCAGCCTCCCAACACGCTCCTCATCCAGCTGACTGTCGTTCATTTGTGCCAGCGATTGACGCAAATCTTCACAAATCAGGCGGGTTTCTGCCACGGTTGCCGCCCACTTGTCAGAATCCGCCGGGACTCCAGGCCCTCCAAATGTATCTTCCGCCAAAACGGCCTCCCATTTAGAATCAGGGGGTTCTCCGATATCTCCATATGTAGGCTTGTGTGCAGATGCCTCTGTTCCAGGCGTTGTGTCATGGAGTTGTCTGACAAGCAGGGCGTTGTAATAATTTAGATGGTTTACCGTTTGCCAAATGGTATTCCCTCCTCCAGGGGGCTGCCAGCTTGCATCGGTCGAATTTAAGCCTGCAAGAGCAGATTCTAAGGGTAAAAACCAGGTCTCCGTATCCCAAACAAAGTCAAATTGCATACGGAAAATATCAATCAGTTTCATATTCATTTGTTCTCTCTCCTCGATGATTCATATTTGGGAGTCTTAACACAGATTACGATTGTCTCCTGTTTCTTTAAATGACTTTTAAGACAAAACAATAAAAAGCGTCGCCATTCGATCGATCTTCAATAAGCTCGTCCATCCACCATACGCCGTAAGAGTAATAATAAGTCCCTTTTTGTGCGGGGGCATGAAAACTATTCTCTTTCACCGCAACGTCTATTGAACTTCCCTCCGCCGTCATTTGCGTGACGTGATATTTGTTGGGCTTGGGCTCAACATTCATTGCAAACTTCACGACTTCACCGGGCTGTACGGAAACAGGAACTTCATCTTTTAAAAGTTCAACCGGTCCAGCGGTATCCACACATATACCTTGATTGGTTGAGGTCCAGCAATAGGTGCCGAGTTTAGTCGGATATACCCTTACCCCTATCACAATGTCAGCCTTAGGAGGTTTCTTTAAATCTGATTTTCTCTCTGGTTGCTTTTCTGGTTCTTGTTCTGGTTCCCCCGTTAATTGTTTTTCAACGACTACGTCCTTACCGCTTGTTAATGTGCTCGAACAGCCAACTAAAGTCATATACGAAAAAGCCAAAATGATCAGCATGGCAATCCTCTTCATGTCCAGCCCCTCCTATCCTAATCATCACTGCTTAGACGTTAAAAATTTCCAATTTGTTGCATCATACTTTAGCATCAATTCATCTTAAAACACAAAAAGCCGCAGTTACGCGGCTATGAATTGTGTATGCTCTTGTCCAGGTTCATGGCTTAGGCTGATTGAACGTGCGCTGTTACTCTTCCCATCTGGAATGAAGCACGTGATGGCAAAAATTAGGCCGTTTATAGCCCGGCAGAAACAGCTCGCATATGTCGGCGTTAATCGTGCCGTAGGTCGTTTCCGGTTTATGCTTAAAGCCTTCAAAGAAGGCGCGCAGAATGTTGTGCTTAAACCGGTTTCGCGGGAACGCATCAACGATTTGCCGGCGAATTTCTTCCGAGATCAGTTCGAAGTTTTTCCCCACGACGTCGTAACCGACGCCAAAATTCATCAGGGCCGCTTCATTTTCTTTATATTCGACGATTCCGATCGTAGTATGCAGAGCGACGGCATCCCACACCAATCGGATTGATTCTTCCGGCACGCCACGGCTTTGCAGGAAATCTCGAGCGGCATTCGCGCCGTCGACTTCAAAGCGCTTGTCAGGACTGCGGAATGCAGGCGTAAGGCCTAAATCGTGGAAAAGAGAACTGATATAGAGCAATTCCGGATCATACTTCAATTGATTCAGGTTGCCTTTGAATGCTGCGAAAAGAAATACACGGTTTGAATGGTTCCACAGCAAATCATCGCCATGTTCCCGGAGTAATTCGGCCGCTTCCTTGGCCAGTTTGCTATCAGGTATTTGGATATCTGCGATTGACATGGACATCGCTAAGCGCCCCCTATTTATGTCGTTAAGCTAATACTAGGGTTTCATGGAATGGAGATCAATGCGGGTGTTTCTATGATCATTATCGACCAAATGAATGATCTCCTACCTATTTCCAGTATCCCCTTAAGACATTCGAATATTCCCAGGGGCGCTGCAGATTCTTTTTTCTAAATATCCATTGACATAAGTACTAATTTTACAGGAAAGGTATACCCCATTGACTCTAACAACGACATAGCTTCCTTATTCTGTTCATGAACCAGCGTCTCCACTTCGTTTCGGCCGTTCTTCAGGTGATACTCAAATCCCTTCGTGATGAGAAGCCTACCCAGCCCTTTATTACGCCATCGAGGAATGACGAATAACCTCTCGACTGCCCCGGTTTGCCAACACATTACGCTGCCAACCAGCTCATCACCTTCAAAGGCAGAAATGGTATGTAACTCCGGACCACCCATCATCCATTCCAACATATTTACACTTCGGTATACTACACCTTGATAAAATTGATTTTCCAGCTCGGTATATTGGATTCTTTCTTCTCTGGATTCCATCGGGTGATATTTGACATTCACTCCAACAGGCGTTCTGACTTCAGGTACAGCTTCTTCAAGGGAACGCCGTGCTATGTAATAGGTTTGAAAAGGGCTAAAGCCCTTCTCTTCGTAAAACGCTCTGTCACCATAAAAGTCCTTCCACGCAACCAGCTTCGTTTTCTTGTTTGGATTACGCAGCTTTTGGCAGGTATCCATAAAAGTAGGGAAAAGAGCTGCCCTCACTTCATCCATGCGGTTTAAAGCTAATTCATTCGTGGGCATTTCGATTTCGAATACATCATGATTATCCGCAATTCCGTGTCGTAAATATCCCACACATATTAAATTCCCGTCCTCGTTAAATACGCAGCTCATCCTCTGATGATCGTAATCTTGATTATATTTAAAAAGGATCCATGCTTTGTGACTTAAGTTTTTTACCGTTTCCTCAAATTCAGAACGATATGGACGAACTTGTAATGACATCCAAATGCCCCTCTCTGAATGGTGTTTCTTCAAACGTAGCAAAGGATCCCGTTTAGAAATATATAAAAGATCTTTCAGAATCATTTGTTACACAAAAAATCACATCATAACCTATGATGTGATTTCTACGGCTTATATTTTGGAATAAATGATTTTTTTAATACTGTCGATGGAAAGGCAGAATTGATCAGAAAGTTCATCGATCGTTGCACCATCGATATATTGCTGACGTATGGTTTCGTTTCTGAGGCTCAAATGTTTTCGGCTTCCTGAATTTTCTCCCCATTTCTTCCGTTGTCCTTCAGGGGTTGGGATGTAAACCATGCTTCCGTGGATATATTTCTGTATTTCCTTTAAAAGCTCTTCCGGAAAAATGATATCTGCGTTTACATACTTCATGATAGCTCTGCTCCTTAAAATTTATTAAAATTTAAGGTTGCAAAGCCTATCCTATAAACAACTATCATGAACGCTGATATTCAGGCGGTAAAAATGAATTCTGAGCTCCATACAAACAACCGCCGTTGTTTATAGTACAAGACTTTGCATGGAGCTGATCGTAGATTTTCTCATCATTCGAGACCTCACTTTCAAAAAAATGATCGGTGTCTGATCAATACCAAAGATTACAATTGATAATATGTTTATTTTACTGATTTCTCCACTTCATGTAAATGTCTGGAACTGAGACTAACTGTCATTCAAAGCATGAGGGGTTGGCCGTGCCCAGGGAATACCTTGTGTTCGTTTGTATTTCTTAACCGTGACCAGCTTTGATTAACCTTTTCATTCGTTTCCATACTCATATGGTGGTTATAGGGTAAATCCCCTGTAAAAATACCCAGCCCCTTGATAACAATACTAATGGAATCATCTGAGTGACCGGGTGTATGAAGAATATATCCTGGAATGCCCATTTTTTTAGTGAGGACGGCCTGATCATGTTCATTGATAATATTATGGGCTTCCACCTTTATTTCTTTAAAACTGGAGAACTTTTTCATGGTCTCGTTTGCACTTTCAAGAAAATCCGACTGCGTTCGGCTGATAATAAGCTCTACACCCATGGATTGTATCTCTTGTGCGATTCCGCAATGATCAGGGTGAAAATGCGTAACCATCAAATAGTGAATGTCACTCCATTGGATGTTATATTTTCGCAATTGACTGGCCATCTTCCCCAACGTACCGGGTAACCCCACATCAATGAGAAGGTACTTTTCCTGGAAGCCGATCGCATAATAATTGGTCGAACCGTAGCCGATATTTATTACATTCATCTCGCCTTCCCCCATTGTTATCGTTCATATTTGTTGATATATAGATCTCCCACAACTTTTGCATTTGTATGGTACCGATCATATGAATGGTAGACATCATATGCCCATTTGAATACCATGAATTCGAGTTCTTTCTGCTTTAGCCCGATTAAGTCTGTAACCGTTAAATGTCCTCTTTGCTGCAGCGGCAATGCAGGAATCAAAATATCCGGGTGTGACCGTTTGTATTGATCCAGAATATTGCTCAACTGGCTTGTCTTTGCATACTCCCATGCTATAGCTTGTTCAAGGATTAAATACTGTCTGGTGAGATGCAAATTGTTGTTCCATCCCCCATGAACCTCCGAATGCTGCAAACAATGTGCATCGGCATATATAAATGTGAATAGATTATTCCCTTCCATAAAGTTCATTGCCAGATCGTTGAAAACATCAAAGCATTCAAACACTCCACCCCTAGTATTCGACCCGCAAAATTGGCATCTGCCGTAATCCTTCAACTCAATCCCCTTTTTCTGGGCTTGTCGCTCTATATTTTGCATAGAACTCACCTTCCCTTCGTGAACACAGATCCCTGAAAACTTGAATCGCCCTTTTGTGATCATTTTAAGGGTTGACGTAACGTTAAGGTCAATAAGCTATTGAAAGGGTCGTTTGAGATTGCCTCCGGTTTTGGCAAGATCACAGGCCGAGAAATGATAAAAAGCCGCAACAATGCGGCTCTTAAGTGATTTTTTGTTCTGGTTGTCTTACAACTTTGCCATGTACCATCGTACTGCTAGCCAAGCCATTTAACGTTACAAAGAACTAAGGATAAACTCCTTTATGGCCATTGCAACTCGTTCAGGCTGTTCTTCTGCTGAAAAATGACCGCAATTTTCGATGGTTGTGGCTTTGATATGTTGCAGGCCATTTTCTCTAAATCCGGCAAGGTATTTTTCAATATCCGCGTTTTCATCCGATCCTCGCAAGTACAGAACTGGCGTTGACACGGTAACATGTTTTGAAGCGGCATTATCCTGTTCATCTTCATGAAATCTTCTGTATAAATCAAATCCTGCTTTCAATGCGTCTAAACGGGAATAGGCTTCGGCATATAATGTTCTGCGGGCATCACTCATTCGCTTGCCCTTTCCGGCCAGCACGTCATAGAAAAAGGAGAAATAAGGAAGTTCTTTGCCTGAAACCAGTATCTCGGGCAATTCAGGCACGTTATGAAAACCAAAATGCCAGATGTAAGGATTACTTTTCACCTCGTTCCACGGATCAACTCCAGGAATGGCGACATTCATAATTACCGCGCGCGATAACCTGTCAGGAAAGCTTTTCAGAAAAGCATACGTCACCTGGCCCCCAGCATCACACCCTACCAACGTCACATCTTGCAAATTCATATGATCCATAATTCCTCGAACATACTCGGCTATATTGCGTTTGCTGTATGACTGCAAAGGAATGACTGAATTCCCGATCCCGGGGATGTCGATGGCGATAACATGATACTCTTCGGCAAGCCTGTGCATCACGCCTTCAAATTCCAGCCAACAGGTCGGCCAACCATGAATAAAAAACACAGTCGGTTTTGATATGGAACCAGCTTCGACTACATGGATCGGGACTTCTTTGACACGTACTTCCCGGTGTGTGAACAAACCTTCTCACTCCTATCGAAATTTTCTGATCACCTCTCAATCGTAGCATTCAAAATATGACAGCATCTTGTCACCATTGACACATCGTAATTACATAATGCGGACGGATGTAAAAGCCAGCTGAGCTTAGCCGGCGGCACCCGACTCGTCTGCAGCGTGCGCGTGCCCCGTTACGGCTGCCCGCCGTTTCATGCGCCGCTCCAGACGCAGGCTAACCGCAAACAAGACGAGCGACAGCGCCGTCATAGCGCCTGCGAAATAGCCTATTTCACCGACGGTAGCGAAGCGCACGACAGCTCCTCCGGCCGATGCGCCCAAGGCACTGCCGACGTACAGGACGGAAGACTGCAGCGACAGGACGATGCCGGACGAAGGCCCCGACAGCCCGATCAGACGGTGCTGCTGCGCAGGATTGAACATGTAACCGCTGAAGCCGAACAGTGCCATAGCAGCCACCGCCATGGCGAGAATACCAGGCCGGCCGGCAAAGCCGTATAATGCGGACATCAAGATAAGCGCGGCTGTGAGCAGGGTAAGCGCCAGCGGAATCGCCCGGTTCGGTCCGATCCGGTCCGCAGCCAAGCCGCCTGTCCGCACCCCGATGAAGCTGGCGATACCGGAGAGGCACAGCACCATGCTGATCGTCCGGCCTCCGGCACCATAGCCGGAAAAGAGTTCGGAAACATACGTAAAGAGCGCAAAAATACCGGTAGCCCAAGCAAGCGTAATCAACAAGGCGGATAGCAGCTCCGGCTTCTTCAGATACGATAGGCGTTCCCGTATGCCGATCGCCGCGCCCGGCGCCACCTTCGGGAACAGCAGCCGGATGGCTAGCGCGGCGAGCAGCGCAACCCCGCCAACGATCCAGAACGTCGTACGCCAGTCGAACGTCAGGGCGACCCACATCCCGAAGGGGACGCCCAGGATCAGGGAGACGGTCTGCCCGGCAATGACGATCGACACCGCGCGCCCTCTTTTCTCAGGCGCGGCCAGCGTGGAGGCGACAGCGACGGCCCCCGGCGAGAACAGGCCTGCCCCCAGCGCGGCGACAATCCGCCCGGTCATCATCAGGCCATATGAAGAGGCGAACCCGCACAGCACGTTTCCGACAGTGAGCAGCAGCAGCGAACCGAACAGCAGTTTCCTGCGTTCCATCCTCCCTGTCAGAGTCGTCAACAGCGGCGACGAAAAAGCGTATACTAGCGCGAACGCCGTCACCAGTTGTCCAGCAAGCGCCGTCGACACATGCATCGCCGCCGCCAGTGTTGGCAGCAGCCCGCCGATCATATACCCTTCCGTGCCGACCGCAAACGCCCCAAGCGCCAGCCAAAAAATCCGTTTGTCCATGAAATCCCTCTCCTTATTTAGATTCGTCTTGTCAATAGAACTGAATCAGTTGCATTGAGAAGCAAAAAAAGCTCAATTTCGGTTACATCTAAAATTCTTCTCGTCATCAATACAACCGAATCGGTTACACTGAACACCGTAATGAGCCCACATCCAGCCGATTCGATACATACCTCGGACAAGGCGCCAGCTGAAGGATAATCTAATATCATACCTGCTTCTCACTCGCGCCCGCGATCAGGCTGCTGTTATTTCTCAACACAACCTTTTCCCCACTTCCATCCTCACATGAAAGTGAGCAGTCGCCTGCCACCTCCTTTCATTGAAACTGAATCAGTTACATTGAAGAGCAAAAAAACGCGGGTCTGTCAAACGGCGTGACAGATTTCTCACCCGGGGTCTCCGGAGGCCGGAATCTCGGATCCAGCAGCTGCTGGCCGTTAATCTAGCCCACTCCGGCAAGCGGTTCTCGAAGAATGCCTACCCTTGCGGCGGCATCACCGCTTCCCTTGCTCCAGCGACGAGGCGACCAGATCACGGATCGATTCCTGTGCCAGCCGGCGCTTCAACGCTTCCTCGCTGTCCTCATAAACCGATTGCAGAGCCGGCTGAATGCCATGGCCGATAATACAGCTCGGGTTCGGCTGGCTGTGATGCAGCTCGAATAGTGGCGTCTGCACAACGGCTTCGTACACGTCCAGCAGGCTGATCTCCTCCGGAAGGCGCGCCAGTTTCCATCCAGCCCCTGTCCCTCCGTGCTGCACAAGAACCAGGCCTGCTTTCGCGAGCTGGCCGAGAATCCGTCTCAGAAAAACCGGGCTCGTTCCCACGCTGTTTGCAATCCGGTCGGAAGGAAAAAATTCGTCCTTCTCCGACCAATAAGCCAGCCAAGTCAATATATGAAGTGCAACGGTGTAGCGGCTTACGATAGCCATTTTCGGCATCCCCTTTCAATAAAACCATTATAGTTTCATTGAACGCCCCCCGTCAACGGCTCCCTTTCTCTTTCCAGCAGCTATAAGGTGTACTTTGTAATGGATTGGCTTCTTACTTCATGTCCTGCCAGCTTTTGAAATCGTGGATGGCGAAGCCGGCATAGCTTGCATAATGAGCCAATTGATTATGGGCGGACTGCAGCTCTTTATCCATCATATCGCTGCTCATGGAATAGAATGAGACTCGCGGACCCTCATTGCTTTTGACCGTTTCGACAGCAATAACAATCTTCTTGTTCAGCGTGGAAGCTTCCCTCAGCATGGCCTGTGCATTTTCCACAATGCCATTACCGCCCAACGCATGATTCCGATAATTCATGATGACAAGGGAATCGAACTTCTCCAGCATCCATGCGCTCATGCTGTAATCCTTTCCCGGTAATTTAATCGTATTCAGCCAATACGGAACGTCGATCGCAATGTTCAAGCCGCTTCCTTTGCTTTCTTTCTCAATCAGTCTCAAATTGTCCATCCAGCTTTCAAGAATGGTCTTATTGTCCGTGGTCCATTCGCTAAGACCATAAGGCTCAATATCGAAATGCAATCCTGTGAAGCCTGCTTCCGGGCCAACAGAGGAATTATAGGCTTTCACCCACGCTATAAATTTTTGAATATCCCCCTGCGCAGACTTTTTGGCCCATTCGGGACGGCCCTCAAGTGCCTCCACTTGAATTCCTTCCATCTTCGCTTTCCGGATGAAGCCTTCATATATTGCCGGATCTAGATCTCTGTCGATTTGAAGGTAAATGGATGTTACACCTTTTACTTTTGCGAAATTTATGATTTGATCTTGATCCTGTTTGAGGATGTGACTGTCCCATATCCATGTTCCTTTCGGAACCCGGGCCACCGAAGACATGATGCTCACCAGATTGCTCGAAGGCTGCCAATCCACGTTGGAGTGTAGAGCTTCACTAATAAAGCGCAGCGGAACCATCGTGCGGCCATTTTTAAGCACCGCCGACCCTGCAAAGTCCACCCTTTTCCCATTCACCAGTGCATAACTATGGCCAATCACCAAAATAATGATGTCACGGTTAAGCGAGATCGTGATTTGTTTTAAACTTCCGTTCCATTTCGTTGTCGCTCCGAGCTTGTCGGATACAAAAGCAAGCGGAACCATCGTAAGGCTGGATTTTTGATCGACATAGGGGTGTCCGTCTGGGAATTGTACTTCACGCCCATCCACGGATACACGGACTTCAGAAGCGTAGATCGCGGGGGAAAATGCACCTAAGCTCAGCATGATCGCCAATGTGCATACTAACCATTTTCTCATGAGTGACTTCCTTATCTTATTAAATTTGTTCTTTACCGCATTGTGCACACTTGGCCGCACATTGAAATTATACGGTATGTAATAATTGGTAACAAGCTCAACGGGCAAATTACGCTTAACCCACAAGAGCCGCTCTACCAGAAGCTATCTCGGCCAGCTCTTATTCCCCTATGCATATCTCTGTTGTTCCATACCTCCGTTAAGCTTGATGTCCCTGTCTTGAATAACAGCCCTTTACTTCAATAACAAAAGGACCACCGAAATAATCAGCAGTCCTTCTATTGATATGAAAGCAATGACCATCCCATAATTTCCTTACAGAATTTTGATCAGGTTTACTAGGTTTTAGTTCCAACCGAGCGCCTTTTTTCCGGCTTCGATAGCTGTGACGATTCGCTCCACATCATAAACATTGCCTTTCCATGTGCCTCCGCTGACGGCTTGCAGAGCAGCCCATAGCTTCGTGTCGTCCGGGAGGTCATCATCGGGACGCATTCCTGGGTGGAATGGCCTCTGGGCCAACAATCGGGCCCCTTCATCCGGCGTTATCTCCTGGTCCCCTTCTCCGATAAAATCAACCCGCCCTTCCAGCCGGTTCCGGTCAACGACAATTTCAATCAAATCGCCGTCCTTGAGCTTGCCGATCGGTCCGCCTGCCAGCGCTTCAGGGCCGACATGACCGATGCACGCGCCGGTTGAAACGCCTGAAAAACGGGCATCAGTGATAAGCGACACATATTTACCGAAGGACAGGTGCTTAAGCGCGGACGTGAGCTGATACGTTTCCTCCATGCCCGTTCCGGACGGTCCCCGGCCAATGAGAACCATGATATCCCCTGCCTGAATACCCCCGTTCTTAATCGCACGGATCGCGTCGCGTTCGGTTGTAAACACCTTGGCCCTGCCTTTATGATGATATATGCCTTCCTCATTCAGGACGGAAGGGTCTATCGATGTGGATTTGATCACAGAGCCTTCCGGAGCGATATTCCCGGTTGGAAACGTGACGGTAGAAGTGATGCCAAGGAGCCTCGATTGTTCCGGGCTCATAATGACACTGTCCGGATCGATTCCGTCCTTTTCCTTAAGCTGCTTGCGCAGCCGATGACGACGCTCCGACGATTCCCACCAATCAAGAACTTCTCCCAGTGAGGAGCCCGTTACTGTAAGCACCGATTCATCCAGTACGCCGAGACGTCTGAGGTGCAGCATCACCTCCGGCACGCCTCCGGCCAGAAATACCCGAACGGTCGGGTGAAAAACCGGGCCGTTCGGTAGTACGCTGACGATGCGCGGTACATCCCGGTTGACTTGGATCCAATCCTGGACCGCCGGCACCTGTAATCCGGCTGCGTGGGCGATCGCTGGGATGTGGAGCAGCAGATTGGTCGAGCCTCCGAACGCAGCATGAACGACCATGGCATTTCGTACTGCCGCATCTGTGAGGATGTCACCCATCCGCAGTCCTTGAGACTCCATCGCCATCAGCGCACGGGAGGATTGACGAGCCATTTCCTCCCAGATGGGCTGGCCCGAAGGCGCGAGCGCGGCATGAGGAACCGTCATGCCAAGCGCCTCGGCGACAACTTGGGCCGTTGCCGCCGTACCGAGAAACTGGCATCCCCCACCAGGCGTCGCGCAGGCCCGGCAGCCAAGTTCCGCCGCTGCTTCCAGCGTGAGTTCGCCGCTTGAGTACCTGGCGCCGATCGTTTGAATTTTGCCGGCATCCTCCCCTTCGGTCGGCGGAAGCGTTACCCCTCCGGGAACGATAATTCCCGGAAGCTGCGGCATGCCCGCAAGCGCAAGCATCATGGCAGGCAGCCCCTTATCACAGGTGGCAACGCCAATAACACCTTTTCGCGTAGGCAACGAGCGGATAAGCCGGCGAAACACGAGGGCTGCGTCGTTCCGGTAGGGGAGCGAATCGAACATACCCGACGTTCCCTGTGACCTGCCGTCACAGGGGTCGCTCACGTAGCCGGCGAACGGGATACCACCGCGGCCGGAAATTTCCTCCGCCGCAGCCTTCATCAGCAAGCCAACCTCCCAGTGTCCTGTGTGATATCCCAGGGCTACGGGACTGCCGTCCTCTTGGCGAATCCCTCCCTGTGTGCTCAGAATCAGAAACTGCTTTCCGTTCAGTTCTCCCGGCTTCCAGCCCATCCCGACGTTTTGGGACATGCCAAACAGGTCTCCGCTTGGAGCATTTCTCAGCAGATCATCTGTTAATGGCAGCCTTCCCTGTACCCCGGGGGCATGCGTTGTAATGTCACCGCTTGCCAGGTCATCCTTCCCCATGATCGACTTGATCGAATTGTGCATGGCACCCTCCCCAAGATTATGGCTTCACGAAAACCGTTTTGATGGAAGTGAAAAATTCAATGGCCGCCTGCCCCTGTTCCCTGGAGTGCGAGCTCGACATTTTCATCCCGCCGAACGGGGCCTGCAGCTCAACACCCGCTGTTTCCGCGTTCACCCGTACCAGCCCGGCATCCATGTCCTGAATAAAGGACAGCATGGCGCTTATATTTTGCGTATAGATGGAGGCACTCAAGCCATAATCGCTATTGTTGGCCGTCGCTATCGCTTCTTCAAGGCTATCCACGGCAATCAGGGCAAGCACCGGACCGAAAATTTCCTCCCTGGCAATGGACATTTGAGGAGTCACCCCGTCAAATACGGTCGGCTGGACATAGAACCCGTCCTCAAGTGCCGGGCCGCTCGCCCTTGCCCCTCCGGTCAGCAATACGGCTCCTTCATCCAGCCCTTTTTGGATGTAGTGCAACACAGTTTCCAGCTGTCTTTCATTAGCGCAGGGCCCCATCCAGGTCTCGGGCAACATGCCGTCACCAAGCCGAATGCCCTCGACTTGGGACAGCAGCTTCGCTTTAAAGGCTTCATACACTTCGCGTACAACGATCACCCGGCTGGTCGCCGTGCACTTTTGGCCGGTGGATTTCAAGCCGCCGCTGATCGTCGCTTCGACCGCCAAATCCAGGTTCGCATCCCCGGCGACAATAATCGGGTTTTTGCCGCCCATCTCGAGCTGGTACTTGGCTCCTCGGGCCAGTGCGGCCGCGCCGACGCGCTTCCCGACTTCGTTGGAGCCCGTGAAAGTGATTCCGCCCACGTCCGGATGCTCCACAAGCGCCGAACCGACCACCGAACCGCTGCCGCATACAAGATTGAAGACACCCGCAGGAATTCCCGCCTCCTCGAAGCATTCGGCCAATTTGGCTGCGGTCACCGCCGTTTCCTGGGCCGGTTTCAACACAACGGTGTTGCCGTATATCAGAGCTGGCGCAGTCTTCCAGAGGGGGATGGCTACGGGGAAATTCCACGGGGCGATCACACCGACAACCCCTAGCGGCACCCGGGTCGTGAACATCAGCGCCTCGCTGTCCGTCGAAGGTATCACGTCACCGGACTTGCGCATCCCCTCACCGGCGTAGTACCGCAAGATAGCGACCCCGCGCATCGTCTCCCCCTTGGCCTCCGCCAGCGTCTTGCCCATTTCCCTTGTCATTGCCTCGGCAACCTCATCTACCCGCCGTTCCAATACGCTGGCCGCACGAAACAGGATATTGCCGCGTTCCGACCCGGGCAGGCTGCGCCAAGCCCGACGGGCTGCTGTAGCTGCTGCAACGGCACGGTTTACATCCTCTTCTGTGGAAACCGGTACATACCCGACCACTTCATGGCGATTGGCGGGGTTGATGCTGGGCTCCGTTTGTCCGGTGGAAGCCGCCGTCCATTCTCCATTGATGAAATTGCGATAAATCTGTTCTCCCTGGAATGCTGTCATTACAATTTCCTCCCCAAATACCTAGTTTGATATAACGTGGTTCACCAACGTCCCGATCCCGCTAATTGAAATCTCGATGCGGTCGCCGGGAGCAAGCGTGAAGTCGGCCGGCGGCACAATAGCTGTGCCCGTCAACAGAACGGTACCGTCAAACAAATCGTTGTCCGCCGTCAGGAAGCGGACCAGCTCATCCAGCTTGCGGTTTAACTGACTTGTGCTTGCCTCACTTTCAACCACAACGAGGCCTTCGCGGTAAATCTGACAGACGATTCTGAAATCGTAGGGGTCTTCCACGGTATCTGCGAGCCGGATCGCGGGCCCGATCGAGCAGGACTTCCGCCATATTTTTGCTTGCGGCAGATAAAGCGGGTTCTCCCCCTCGATATCGCGGCAGCTCATGTCATTGCCAGCCGTGTATCCCACGATGGTCCCGTCTCCGGCAAGCACCAAGCCAAGTTCCGGCTCGGGGATTTGCCATACCGAATCGCTGCGCAGCGTTACATCCTGATTCGGTCCGACCGTGCGTGCTGCCGTGGATTTCAAAAATATTTCAGGTCTCACGGCGTCATAGACTTTGTCGTAGAACGTCTCCGCATCCATTCTTCCGCCAGTGGCTTCATAATTCCTTGCCTCCCGGCTGCGCTGATAGGTGACGCCGGCTGCCCAGACCTCCGGCGCATCTACTGGAGTAAGCAGCTGCAATGACGGCCATGCGGCAGTCAGCTCATTTTGCGGTGTAATAGCGCTTTCAACAACTCGGACAGGTGAAACGCCTTTCTCCCTGGCCTCATCGATCAACGACTTCAAATCAGAGTGAGGCAATGGATAAGCCCTCTCATCATCCGTAACCGCCGCGAGCCTCGTCTGCCGTCCGTCCAAATATCGAATAATTCGCATTCAATATTGCCCCCCAATTTCTCCCTATAAGGGTTGATAATACTACCATATCATCGCCTATGAACCTTGACGATACGCTAATCTTCACTTCGATTTACCCTTTTCACGCATTTCTTTTCCGGAAGGATCAAGCTATAATCGTAACAAATTGATAACTAAACTTGTACCATACAGAGGAGGGTATCGCCGTGACCGAGCTTCCCGGAGTCTATGTTGGCCGTCTTCCCGATGTCCGCATGTCATTTCAGCTGTTGGGCTTGCATGCGCGAAAAGTGGATTCCCGCTGGACCTATCCTTCCCACGAGCATCCCATGTACGAGATCCACTGGGTCGTGGAGGGAGAAATGGACATGGTGATTAATGGGCGAAAATACCGGCAGTCCCGGGGGGACCTGCTGTTCATCCATCCGGGCATGACGCATTCCTGCACCCGTGCCGGATCCCAGGGTTTCACCTACTTTTCCGTTCACTTCAGCGTGGACGATACATCCTTTTGCAAGGAGCTCAACCGCTGCAAGGAATTTTATTATCCGTCAGACTCGCCATTGGTCCAAGGGCTGTCTCCGTCTTTATCGACGCTGTATCGTCTTGCGGCAGAGCACCTGCGCAGCCCGCTCCCAACATCCAAACAGATGAAGGTCCATGCGGCTGTCTTCGAGCTTCTTGGATCCCTGGTTGGCCAACTGTCAGAGACTGCAACCGTCGCCAGATCCAAAAAGGAATCACTTGCCCAGCAGATCGCCGAGCAAATAGAAGATTCCGTAAAATACATTCTCCTTCATGGAGAGATTCGGGAAAACGAACGAACCTGGATTCAGGACATTGCCAAGTCGGTTCATATGAGTCCTTCGCAAGTGAACCGCATCTTTAAGCAGATCTACGGGAAAGCCCCGCGTAAGTTTATGTCCGAAACGCTGCTGAACGAGGCACAGCGCTTGCTGCTGCAAACCGATTTGGGGATCGATCACATCGCCATGATTCTCGGATATAAAACCAATTCGCATTTCAGCCGCCAGTTCAAGCGGTGGACGGGGATGGCTCCCAGCGAGTACCGAAACCAAGTCCAGCAGCAGCCTTTAGCTTATGAGCCGGATCAGTAACTCATTAACGATATCCTATAATCGGCTTCCTCTATGATCCGGTCATAAGTTTTCAAACAGTCACAAGCAATTAATGTGTTACTTCATTACTCAATCGTTTGGTGAACGTGTAGGAACGGCCGGCTTCTCCCTCAAACGAAACGGGATCAAGACCAGGTGCTTCCAGACGGCATGGACCGGAAACCGCGCAGGTTACGACCGATTCAGTAACCTGGCCCTTCGTCCAGGTGAAATTCACGGTGAAGCCGCCTCGGGCCCTCAGCCCTCTGACTTCCCCGTCGCTCCAGCTGTCAGGCAAAGCGGGCAGCAGCCGGATCAAACCGGCGTGGCTTTGCAGCAGCATCTCGGCTATGCCCGCCGTGCCGCCGAAATTGCCATCGATCTGGAACGGCGGATGATTGTCGAACAGGTTAGGCAGCGTAGAATGACGGAGCATCGCTCTTACATTTTCATAGGCTTTGTCCGCATCCAGCAGCCGGGCCCAGAAGTTGATGATCCACGCCCGGCTCCAGCCGGTGTGTCCGCCGCCATTAGCCAGCCTGCGCTCCAACGTCGTACGAGCCGCTGCAGCCAGCTCCGGTGTGGAATCCACGTTAATGCCTTCGCCCGGATAAAGCCCGAATAGATGGGAGATATGGCGGTGTCCCGGCTCCACCTCCTCGTAATCCTCCATCCACTCCTGAATTTGTCCATGTTTGCCGATTTGCGGTTTGGGCAGCCGCTTCAAGGCGGCAGCGAGCTCCTCTCGGAACGCCTCATCTCTTTCAATGATTTCCCCGCTGCGGATGCAAGCGTCAAACAGCGCTTCGATAATCTGAAAATCCATGGTGGCCCCTGCGCAGAGAACTCCTGTTTCGCCATTGGGCAGTCTGTAGCTGTTCTCCGGGGAGACAGACGGACAAGTCATCAGGCGTCCCTCGTTGTCCTCGATTAAATAATCGAGCAGGAACAACGCTGCCTCTTTCATCGTCTCATAGGCACGCGCTAGAAAATAACGATCCTGGCTGAAGCGATAATGCTCCCACAAATGAAGGCACAGCCAGGCAGCGCCCATTGGCCAGAATGATGCCGGAAGATATGTGTCCTGCGGCGCCGTATCCGCCCAAATATCCGTATTGTGATGCGCCGTGAATCCCCGGCAGCCATACATGACGCTGGCCGTGACCCGCCCGGGCTCACGCATCCTTTCGATCAAATCGAACAATGGCTCATGGCATTCGGACAGATTGCAGTTTTCCGCCGGCCAGTAGTTCATCTGCGTGTTAATATTGATCGTGAATTTACTGTCCCAAGGCGGAGTAAAGCTATCGTTCCAGATCCCTTGAAGGTTCGCAGGCAGGGAACCCGGCCGGCTGGAGGAAATAAGCAAGTATCGGCCAAATTGAAAATACGTTTCTAGCAGCCCATTATCCTCTTCGCCCTCCCGGAACCGCTTCAGTCTTTCATCGGTCGGCAGCGCGTTTTTGCCTGGGCTTTCCGGCAGCCTCAGGGTAACCCGCCCGAACAATTCAAAGTAATCCTTCACATGTCGGGCAAGCAGCTCGGCATAAGAAACCTGGCTCAATTCCTCTAACTGTCGTTTGCAGTAAAGCACCGGATCGGGATGCCGGAAGGTGGTACCCGCGGCAAGCAGCAGCGTAACCGCATCCGCATTTTCAACCAATAAATATTCGCCTATGGTCTTGCACACTCCGCCTTCTGGAAGCGCCTTCACGATGGCGCAGAACGAGCTGCCTCCTTTGCCGCCGCATTCCCCTTGCATTACAAGTCCCTGCTGTCCCCATTTTTCTGTCTTCTCCATGTATCTCCAGTTTCGGCGGTTAAACCTTGCCTTTAAGGAAAGCGCCCCCTTTTTGTCAGCGGAAATCCGCATCATGATCGCCTGATCCGGGTAACTGACAAACAGCTCACGGATATACTGGATATCTCCGATCCGGTAGCTGACCCGGGAAACGCCGCGTTCCAAATCCAGCTCCCTTTCGTAATCCCCGGCCTTCTCATGATGATCGAACGAAATCAGAAGATCGCCGAGCGGCAAGTAGTGCCTCTGCGATTCGGGCAGCCCCGCCATCGTCATCCCCGCAAGTGCCTCCGCCTCCTTCAGGCGTCCCTCCATAATCAGTTTGCGGATTTCCTGCAGATGCGGCAGGGCGTCTTCGTTATTGCGATCACGCGGACCGCCATACCATACAGAATCTTCGTTCAGCTGCAGCTTCTCCTCGGTTATTCCACCAAAGATCATGGCGCCGAGCCGGCCGTTCCCAATCGGCAGTGCCTCGTTCCACTCTGCGGCAGGCTTGAGGTACCATAATCGCTGTTTCTGTTCCACGGTCTCAGTGGGATTCATATTCGTCATGCTTTTCCTCCAATCCGCCTCACAGGCGAAAAAATGGTGTGTTCAATCCAGTTCAATCAACGGTTTAATGACTATGAGTCATCTCCCAGTTTAGCAACTTTCCTTAGAATCCACCTCTATATTATCCAAATCATCTGTTTCGCGGTAGGCACCCGGTGTGATCCCTGTATACTTTTTGAAAACTTTGGTGAAATAATGTTTATTTTCAAACCCCGCCCGCCGACCGACCTCGCTTACGGAAAGATGCCGATGCGTCCTCAGCAATTTCTGCGCTTCCTTGATCCGAAATGCGTTCAAATAATTAACAAACGTGTCTCCTGTCACCTTCTTGAACAGGCTGCTGATGTAATTCGGATGAAGGTTCATCAAATCGGCAAGGTGATCCAAGGAAAGATCGTTCATAAAATTCGTTTGCGTATAAGCAAGAATACGTTTCGTGTGCCGTTCACAGTCGGAATCGGCTTCGGAAGGCAGCTCTTCATCGATAAGTGCCAGCAGCTTAGCAATTTCGTCTTTGTCCAGCGGTTTAAGTAAATAATCCACGACACCGCTGCGCAGTGCTCTTCTTACGTATTCAAATTCGTCATAGCCAGTCAGAATAATAAACCGCTTACACAGTCCGTTCCCTTTCGCCTCCTCCATCAACTCGAAACCGTTTTTTTCCGGCATATGAAGATCCGTCACCGTGACATCCGGCATAAAACCCTTCATGACTTCAAGAGCCTCAAAAGCGTTGCCTGCCTCTCGCACCTCAGTACCGAGCGGAGCCGCGTCCTTGATGACCTTGACTAATCCCTCAAGAATAATCGGCTCATCATCTACAATCAATAGTTTCATCGTTAACCGCCGCCCCTTTCGTTATGATGATTGTGAGACATGTTCCTAGTCCCTGCTCACTATCAAGAACCAGCCGTGAAGCACCGCCGAAAAAGGACTTCACCCGTTCGCTGACGTTAATCAGGCCAACACCACCGCCCTCGGTCTCTCTGCTGGAATACTTGTCACTATCCCCCATGAGCAGTGTACGGAGCCTTGACATCTTGTCCTCCGGCATGCCTGCCCCACTGTCAGATATGGAGATCCGAACTTCGTCAGCCGTTTCATACGCACGCAGCCTGATATGGACGGGCCGAAGTGTTGCTGCAGCTCCGTGGACGATGCTGTTCTCGATCAAGGGCTGGAGCATGAACCGGGGACAATCGATCCGATCTGCATCCACATCGATGTCCAGCTCGTAGCTCAGTCTGTTTCGGAGCCGCATCTTGTGAATCTTAAGATAGAAGATGACCGTCTCGATTTCCTGGGCGAGAACCGTATGATCCTCCTTGGAGGACAAGCTGTAACGCATCAGCTTCCCGAACCAAAAGGAAATATCGGCTACCTCCTTATCGTTATTGGACTCGGCCAGCATTCTGATCGTTTCGAGCGTATTATAAAGAAAATGCGGTTTGATTTGAGCCTGAAGCACTTTATAGGCCGCTTCTTTATTTCGCAGCTCGGCCCGGTGGACATTGTTAATCAATTCGTCCATCCGCTGAATCATCGAATTGTAAGTCATGATCAGAAAGCCAATCTCATCCTGACGGTTCGGACTGTCGTGCTTGCTGATGTACGGTCTCATATTGTTGTCGTCCAGGTTACGCATGTGTCTAGCCAGGCGAAGAATGCGCTTGGTGATTGTGGAAGCGAGTACATAATACGCTAGCGACAATGCCGCCAAAAAAACGATGACGGTTGAGATCAGAATCATCTCCTTGCGCTTGATCGCGTGAAACACGACGTCTACCTTTCCAATCACAACAACTCTGACCCCAAGCTCCTCAAAGGAGAGCTGATTCACGATCGTTTTCCGGTTAATGAAATAGGGCTTATTGTCACTTCCGCCGAGCAGTTTGAGCGTCTCCTCATCCACTCCGGAAGCCGTGTCCTCAGTTGCCTTCTCACCAAACGGTAACAGGATCGCTTCCCAATCACCTTCTATGCCGATAGCCTTGTAAAATTTCTGCATCAGACTGCCGCCAATGCGCAGCTCTAGAAGCCCGACAATTTCGGTAAACTCAGGGTTATAAATGTTCTGATAAAAAGCAAGCCGCGGTTCCTGAGCTTCCGGACCTTGGACAATCCATCCTCCTTGACCGGGTTTTAATGAACTTGCTATCTTCTTGCCCTGTGCATCAAGAGATGACATATCGAGAAACCGGTCGGTAATTCGAAGCGCTTGTTTCTTGGTTTTATAGATTCGAAGCGACTCGATTTCCGGATTGGCAAATAGCGACTGTGTCATGATCGGACTGATATAACGGTTGTAGGCATAAATGCTGTCAGCGTCGGATCCATAAACTCCGCCCAGGTAGTCCGTGACATACGGGTTATATTGCAGCAAGCGATGGACGGATTCGATGCGGGTCAGATCCGCTTTCATATTTGCCTTGGCCTGCTCCAGGATCTTTTGCCGGCTTTCTACGAATTGCTGGGTCAGATTGCCGTATATTTGTACGTAGTAGTAATATCCAAACGTAACGACCGGGATAAAGACAAAGAAAATATATCCGATAATAATTTTGCGCACGATACTCACGGTCTTGAATCCCCCCGCTGCCGGTTTATTTCTACTAAACGTACCATGAGCAAGCAAAATCCGGTAGAGATTTTACGTCCCTACCGGTTTAATGGCATCGTGTTACTCAAACAAACTTTTCTTCTTCTGGTATGTCTCATTTGCCCAATCTACAAGCTCCTGCAAGCCCATACTCTCGGCGGTCTTCACCATGTTCTCGTAGTTGGCAACCGCCTCTTCTTCGGATTTCGCCAGGTAAATCTTGACCTTCTCATTCTTGATCATCTCGTCGATCTTGGTCTTGAGCGTTCTTTCTTTGGAATCCGGCTGCGTTTGAATAAGACCGATCGCCGGCTTGTAAGTCGTAATAGCCTTAGTCTCCATTAAAGCCTGTGTCTTCTGCGTTCCCGGAACATAGGACAGCATGCCTTCGGTGACCCCATCATTATACAGGTACCACCATTTTATTCCATTGCCGTTAACGAAATCGGCATCGGACGGATCGTATTTCAGATTTGGATAACCCGCTTCATTCCATGTCCAATGTTCGCCTTCGACACCAAACATGGTCAGTTTTTTGCCTTCGTCGCTTGCCAGGTACTGAATAAACTTGATGGATGCTTCCGGATCCTTATTTTTCTTCGTGATGAACGTACCGGCAAATCCCAGGCCCGTACTCACGGCTTTGGCATCCTTCGACAAAGCGCTCGGAAGCATTTTCAGCGTAAAGGCGCCCCCGTTACTCTTGATTTTATTGTTGTCCGCTTCCGCCGCGGAAACGGTATAACCGTGAGCAAAGGCTTTGCCGCTTGTCACGTATTGATCGTCAATCTGGTCATTCGCAAAAGCAAAATTTTCCGCGAGAATGAATCCATTGCGATATAAGCTGTTCATAAACTTGAAATACTCCAACATCTTCGGCTGTCTGATCGCATAATCGACTTTTCCGTCTCGCTCATACCAGCCGTCGATGAGAGCTTCCGTGCCGAACTGCTGCATAAAGTACTGCTCAATCCAATTCTTATCCAGGACCAGTGGGACCATATCGGGATGCTTCTTCTTGACCATGCCTAAAACCTTTACGAAATCGTCCAGCGATTGGATCGGCGGATTGCCGAGTTCCTTCAGAATATCTTCCCGGACGGCAAGGCCGGGATTGCCGTCGCTGCCAATCGAATATTTACTTTGAGCCATCTCCTCTTGCGTCGCGAAGGAATTTCGCACCGTATAGAAGTTGCCGTCGTCCATCGTATGGATCGCAATTCTCGTTTTATCGATTTTGAAATCCGGGGCATATTTCTCGATCAGCTCATTCCAGGGATAGGACAGCTTCGAATCCGACATCCGATCAATGTTAGCATTCGTGAAGACGAGGTCCGGCAAATCTCCGGAGGCAATCATCAGCGGCAGCTGCTTATCGTCCGTTGCGACAGTTACGTTCAGCTTGACACCTGTCTTTTCGGTGATTTTCTCTGCTACCGGGCCTTTCCATTCCTTAACCGGATACCATGGCTCATCGATAAACAGCGACAATTCCTTCACGCCGCCTGATGCTGCCGACGAATTACCGTCCTGCTTCGCGGCCGAGCCCTCGCCGTTACCGTTGCCGCCGCAGGCGGACAGCATTGTAAAGGCAAGCACCGCAGACAGTGCCGCAGCGAGCAACTTATAGCTCTTGATTGTTTTCAAGTGTACCCCTCCAATGGATATACTGGTATTTTAATGTAAGCGGTTAAATATAGAAACAAAGATTTACCCTTTCACAGATCCTAACATAATTCCATGCACAAAATATTTTTGCAAAAACGGGTATACGCATATGATCGGCACGATGGAGATAACCATCGCCGTCACCTGCAGCGAGAAACTCGTCACTCCGGCCGAAGCCGAGGCGCTGTTTGCTACAGCGATGGAATCCAGCGGCGTGTTGCTCTTGTTGATCACTTCCATCATCCGGAAGGTAAGCGTCCGCAAGTTTTCCGATTGCACGAAATAGGCGGAGTCCAGCCATGAATTCCATTGGCCAACACCCATAAATAACGCCATCGTGGCGAGTACCGGCGTCGAGACCGGCAGGATGATCCGAAAAAAGATCTTGAGTTCGCCAGCGCCGTCGATATGCGCAGATTCTTTTAGTTCGCCCGGGATTTCGCGGAAGAACGAGATGGCAATGAGCAGGAAAAACGTGTTGAGCATGGACGGCACGATGTACACTGCAAATGAATTAAGCAATCCGATCGAGCGCAGCACAACATAATAAGGAATCAATCCGCCGGAAAAGTACATCGCGAAAATGATGACCGTAAAATACGTTTTGCTGAACAACAAATCACGGTGCGAAAGGGCGTAAGCGACCAGGCTTGTCAGCAGCAGTCCCAATGCCGTACCCGAAATCGTCCGGGCAACCGTGACCAAAAAGGCTCGATACCACTTCGGATCTTCCAGAAAAATTTTGTAATTTTCCAGAGTTACGTTTCGGGGCCACAAATATACGCCACCCAGGAGCGTATCGGAGCCTTTGTTGAACGAGGCGATGAATACATAATAGAATGGATACAGCATGATGAGCATCAATATAAACAACATGATGTAAATAAAGCTATCAAAAATAACATCCTTCTGTCTTTGGCTCTTAAGCACCACCAGCCCTCCTTTTTAGAATAAGCTTGATCCCGACACCCGCTTGGCGATAAAGTTACTTGAAAAAATCAAAATGACCGAGATAACAGACTGAATGAGATCGATTGCTGCCGCGTAGGAAAATCGCCCGTCACTCAGACCAACCTTGAATGCGTACGTCTGGACAATTTCCGATGTCGGATTGTTGATACTGTTACCGTATAAGTAGGCTTGTTCGAAGTTGGAGCCAACCAGGCCGCCTCCGAGAATACTGCCAATGGTTAAAACCAGCACAACGACGATGGTCCCCTTCATTCCCGGCAGTGTGATATGGCGGATGCGGGCCAGCCTCCCAGCCCCGTCGATCTCAGCGGCTTCATAAAGCGAAGGATTAATTCCCGTTATGGCAGCCAAGAAGATGATCGTCCACCAGCCCATTTCCTTCCAAATTGCACTACCGGCAGCAAGTCCCCAGAAATAGTTCGGACTCGTCAAAATGTTGAGCGGTTTGTCAATAAAACCTGCTTCGACCAGGGCCCTGTTTACCATGCCAACATCCGCGGACAGGAAGGCGTAGGATACGCCGACGACAACAACCCAGGAAATAAAATGCGGCAGGTAGCTGATCGTCTGCACGAATCGTTTGAACGCCATGTTTTTGACTTCGTTTAACAGGATCGCCAGCAGAATCGGAGCGGGAAAAGCAAAGATGACCTTCAGTAAGCTCAAAACAAGCGTGTTGCGAACAATCTTGGCAAACTGATAATCATGGATGAATTCATCGAAATATTTCAAACCGACCCACTCGCTGGTAAAGATCCCCTTGATGCCATTTGAAATACTGTAGTCTTTAAACGCCATAAGAATACCGAACATCGGCGTGTACGAGAAAATCAGCAGAAAGATCATACCCAGCCCTACAAATACATGCAGTACTTTTTGCTTTTTGAACCGCTTCCATAATTGGTGCTGCTGACTGCCATGATCCGCAGTTCTCGTAAACTGTGCATCCAAATCCATATGCGCTCCTCCTTTATTGCTAGTCTATCCTCTTGACCCATCTGCTCGTAAGCCAACAATCTTAAGAAAGCGTTGTCATTTTTTAATACTCGGCCCCCATTTATCATTAAAAGATCATACAAACCAAAAAGCAGTTCCGGAAAATGCTCGGAACTGCTTGCGTATTTTTTATGGGAAGCTGGTTCCCGGGCGGGCGGCTTACTCTAAAATAAACGAAGCCAGATCCGCGCTTCCGCTGCCTGTGTACGTAAAATATAGAGCCTGTATGCCATCCGGAATGACGAGATCCGTTGAATATTCCGTCCATATATTCGTGAAGTTAACGGGTATTTTTCCGAGAGCCGGGCCGTCCCAAGCCGTTTTAATTTCAAAGTTGCCCTGGCAATAACCACGCACCTTGATTTTCACCTTCCGGATTCCTTGGCAGTCGAAATACTTGAAACCAGCAGTAGCGGAGTCTGTCATGTTCGCGATGTATCCGATCTCTTCGTCTCCGTCTCTTCCCTCCTGCGTGATATTCGCAAAACGGCTGTCCATCCATGCCCCTGAGCGTCCGAAACCGCCTGTATACAATTCTTCGTCTTTACAGAACAGATTACATGCCAAGTAGGCGTGGTATTCACCGCGACCCACAAGCGGGCCGTCATTGGGACCGCAAGAGGTCATTTCCACTTGAGGAATCGTTCCAGCCTCCCGAATGACGATCGGTTCGATGCAGCCCTGCCGGCTAAAAGCCGTACCGTTGGTATGGCGATGATAAAAAATGAACCATTTTTCGTTAATTTCCACAATGCTGCCATGGTTATTACCGCCATAATACATCGGTTTATCCGCCGGTTTGTAGGAATCGATGTGAAGATCATTGTTGCTTATGATGACGCCCTGATAAATGAAGCCTTTTGTCGGAAATTTACTGGTGGCATAACATAATTCATGCATGACAATAGATGAATAGACAAGATAATAGGTATCACCCTTCTTACGGATGGAGGGAGCCTCAAAAAATTCATGCCCTTCAAACCCGCTTCCCGTACTGTAAGGTTCACTTGGGGCGACAAATACAGGTTCCTCCACAATGGTAAGCATATCTTCACCAAGCACCGTGGCCATTGCGCCATGTCTGGATTTATCCTTGGGTGCACAAAAGCCGGTATATAAGTAGGTCTTATTCCCTTCTGTCAACACACCCGGATCAAACTGGGGCTCGTCTCCTTCTCTTTCGCCCAAGCGTGTACCGTCCGCGTACCTTACATATCCGTAAAATGCATACCTTCCAGCAGGTGTATCGCTGACGGCAACTGAAACAACCGGAACCTTATCCAGGACATAATAAAGATAATAACGACCATCCGGTCCGACGGTGACGTCCGGCGCATAAAGACACATCCTGCCATCAGGATTTAGCGGGTCATCCGTTTTGGTGTAGATCACGCCCTCGTACCGCCAGTCGCCTAGATCATTCACGGGTGCCGACCAGCAAGCGTAGTCGTTTAAACAAAACACATGTCCGTTAAAGCGGTCATGCGAGCCAAATACATAAACTCTGTCGTTAAAAACGTATGGTTCTCCGTCAGGTATGTATTCCCACGATGGGAGATAGGGGTTTAGCCCTTGTTTTTTCATCATAAACGTTCACTCCTTTAAATATGCCTTCACGCTTCTTCATACGCCGAGCTGCCATCTTTAGCAAAGGAAAAACGGCGGTTGAGGCTGGAATCCTCTTCTAAGTCCAAATATACGGAATACGCTTCTTCCTCAACTCTGAATAGCGGTATGAATTTCGCTTGTTTGACCGGGTCATCGTCAAGGGCAAACTCCAGTTGCTTCTTTTCCGCCCTGACGAATCTTTCGTTGATATTTGCATTTGACATCCCTTGCAAAAGCGAACCTTGCCCGATCTGAGCCAGTAACACGGTGCCAAACATCACCGCCGCCAAACGGTCTGAACCTTGGAGCGGAACCAAATGCAGGGAAGCCTCTATTTCAATTTCGATCGTATCCTGATCCTGAAAAACACGTTGAATCCCGACGTACCCGTTTTCCCTGAGAAGCTCGATCGGAGCGGAATTGATTTTTACAGCTTTGACTGCTTTTTCCTTGAGCATTAGTTTGAAAGCTGACGGTTCGGCTGCATCAACCACGAGCGTGGACGTAAGCCCATCGGGGAATTCCGTATGCTGTGTGATTGTGACATGCTTTTCTTTCCAAACCACAGCAGATGGAATAAAGGCATTCATCAACAGAGCATCCCTGCTTTTAAACCAGATATTCTTCTGCAGCTCGCTCATTGCCTCGATGCCTGAGGCGGTACAACACCAGAAGGAATCGTACGGATCGCTGAATTTTTTGGTCGCGCAGCTGCCCATCGGCTGGTGGTATTGCGAAAGGCCCGTTTCATCGCTGGCGCTATTCAACACCGCATTGTATTTCAGCGATTCCATATGATCCAGATACTCAACCGCCCCGGACCATTCAAACAACCGCTTCAGAATCCTTTCCGTATTATGCGCGCAGCAACTCTCACTTTCGCCGCCGGTCAGTGCATCTGCCAGTTGTCCGTAGCCTCCCCAGTGCTCCGATTCTTCGGAAACTCCGCCTTGGATAAAATGGGTAGCCTTTGAGCTGTTGTTTCCATTGGCAAAAGTTCTTCCCTTTAAGTAATCATAAAAATTCAAGGCCGCTGTTCGATATTTCTCCTCGCCCGTAAGGTCAAACCGGTGCATTGCCGCTATAATCATCGGCAAGTGAGTGTTGGCGTGCAGATTTTCAAGCACATCCTTGCCGTCTGCAAGATGATCCAGGAAATAATCCCTGTCGAAGAGTTGGGCCAGCTCAAGTATTTTGGCATCGCCGGTAATGTCATACAAGGTGTACAGGGTATCGCCGATCCCTCCGTACTCATTTACAGGGTTCACCTTCGTACAACGGAGAATCCCATCGATTTTCCAGAAGGAGAGCTTTTCAAAACGTCCGTGAATGTAGTGGGCCAGGTTTACGGAAAGAGCCAGGGCTTTTTCACTGCCGAGATACGCATAGCAATCGACCAACCCCTGGATAATCTTGTGCAGGGTGTAGTACGGCGCCCATACATTTCGATTTTCCTCGAATTCGAGCGTATCGAGCTTCTCCTCTTCGAAAGCGCTCAAATATCCGTTAGGCTTAGCGCATAACTCCATCATTTCCACGATTTCGTAAGCTTTTGACTTCAGACCGTCATCCTGATCGGCAAAAGCGAATTTGGAACAAGCGGACAGATAATGCCCGACGAAATGTCCTCTGAGACCGCAATCTTCGCTTTCCCACCCGCCTAAAGGCTCCGCGTAGGACGGAAGCCCAGCATTCATTTTAAACGTGTGCAAAAGCCGGTTCATATCAAATTCAACAATATACTTTTTTACAAGTTGTCTGCGAAATGCAAAGGAACTGTCTGTCAACCTCACTTCATCAAGGCGAAAGTTGGTAAACAAACCGGTCACCTCTATTCCATCGAGTATGATCCATACCATATAAATGTATGAGACCCGGATTTTTATGGATAACACTACTCCTTTCCCTAAGGATGTGATTTAATATAATGATATTATTGTTGTTTTTGGATTATCTAGCATTTAATTACGTACTATCGTCACTATATTACGATTCTTAGGAGAGCCCAAATGTACGAGCACCGGTACCGAGAAAACAAGCTGCATGGGGTTCCCGGCTTCCCTCTGTATATATACAAGGTGGAGCATCAAGCCGGGGTCCGCACGATTCTGCCCGTCCATTGGCATAATGAGATGGAAATCATTTATTTGTCCAAGGGAACGGCCACATTCCGAATCGAAAGCCGGGAGTTTGCTATCCGTGAAGGAGAAGCGCTCGTCGTTCACCCGGGCGAACTCCATTCGGGAATTAACAATCAAGACATGGGGATATGCTATTACTCGATCGTATTTAAGTTATCCTGGTTGTCTTCGCTCCAAGCGGATCGAATCCAGGAGCTGTTCCTTGGGCCAATCCTGCTTGGGGAACTCCGACTTCCCGACTTATTATCGGTTTCAGGCGGCTCGCCTCCCGAATTGTTGGGCTATATAAAACAGATCCTTATTCGTTACGAAAACCGTTCACCCGCTTACGAGCTGAGCTTGAAGGGCCTTCTCCTTCAACTGATTGCAGATATGTGCCAGTTCGGAATGATGGAACAAAGTGAGGAGCAGCGAAACAACACCAGAAACGAATTTAACCAGCAAATTAAAAAAGTGCTGGCTTTTATGGAAGAGCATTCTCACGAAAAGCTAGCATTGGATCAGTTGGCTGGCGTAGTTTCTCTCAGTCGCTCCCATTTTTGCAAATTTTTCAAGACGCAGACCGGGATGCGGCCGATGGAATTTCTGAATTTTATCCGCATCAACAAAGCTGCTAACTTGCTGAGCACAGGATCGTACAATGTGCTTGAGGCTGCTCTGGAGTCTGGCTATCAGCATGTCAGTTATTTTTCCAAGTGGTTCAGGTTCTATATGAATATGACGCCTTCACAGTTTAAATCCTATTATTCCGGAATGTAGAACAGTAGGATGCTTTTTTCAACATTAGCCTTGAGTTCTTAGCCGCCGCGCCGGCACAATATGAGGAGAACTTCAAAAAGCCGCAATAATGCGGCTATTCAGAGGATATGTGCTTGTCTAAATTTACAGTGAAAATCTGCTGCTGGATGACCCTGAAATAAAAGTATCCCGTAAATGAAAGGATTTAATGGCACGTACAACTAAATGTTTCTTTGAAGTTTAACCTGACATTCAGAAGTTGTTGCAGTGACGTACTCCATATAATTCACAGAGCCGTTAAAGTTCAAATAAGCTTCGTAGCGCATGCGGATTGCGGGTAAGGTAATCAAATTCAGAACATTTTCTTTTGGAACCCACCTGCATTCGCTCGTCTCCTCAGACGTCGCTAACTCTCCTCCCACAGCTGTACACACGAAATCAAACATAACCTTCGTGGGAACATCGGTTACACCGTCATACCACTTATGGATCGCTGTATTTGAAACAACACTGATTAAATGGCTAACCGTGGCGTCTATTCCACTTTCCTCTTTGATTTCACGGATCACGCCATCCATCAGGTTTTCGCCAACTTCAGTGATTCCCCCAGGATACACCCAACCGTCGTCATGCGCTTTTACTAATAGGATATTTCCCTTTCCATCTTCTACAATACCGCCTGCAGATACTATATGTGTCGGAAACGCCAATTCAAGACCTCCTTAGCTTGATGATTTGTCTATGTATTCCTCTTTCTTCATGCACTTTCCTGCTTTGATCCATCATCTTTGCGGCATGCAAGCGTGAGACGTTCATGCAAATAAAAAGACAGCCGATCATAATGACGGCCGCCTTCAAACCTGCTTCATGATTAAATATGCTGATCGATTCCCAGAATCTCAAATGGATGGAAAATTTTCCGAAAGGCTCTGTGCCCTTTCTTGAGGCGGTACATCGAGGCTAATGTTACCCAGGTGTCAGTCTTCGATGGCCTGATAGACCATTGTCCAGAAGTCGTGAATAAGCCGTGCTGAATCCGGGGTAGACATCCCGACCTGGGTGAGAAGAATACCCGTGAGCTGGTTGTGCGGGTCGGCGTAGGTCGAGGTGCCGCTTCCGCCGTCCCAGCCGAATTGGCCGATGGGCGCGTAGTCACCACGGTAGGTGCGCACCGCCATCCCGAAGCCCCAGCCGCCGTGCTGCCCTTGACCGAATGACACGTGGACATTGTTGGTGGCCATGGCGTGTCGGGCGGCTTGCTGCTCGGGCGTAAGGCGGTTGGTGGTCATCAGCTCAACGGCGGGCCGGGACAGGATCCGTTGGTTCCCGTGCATCCCCTGATTCAGCAGCATCTGAAAGTACGCGTGGTAGTCATCAACAGTGGAACAAAGTCCACCTCCGCCGCCCTGGAACGCCGGAGGCTGGCTGTAGCGTCCCCCTTCGGCTTCGTCCCACACGTTGAACTCACCGGTCTGCGGGTTGGGGGCATAAAGGGGCGGCAGACGGTCGATCTTGTCGGCGGGCACATGGAAGCTGGTGTCTTTCATGCCGAGGGGATCGAAGATGCGTTCGCGCAGAAATGTCTCAAACGACTGGCCCGTGACCCTGGCTACGAGTACGCCGAGCAGATCGTTGCTGATGTGGTACTGCCAGCGCTCTCCGGGCTGGTGCATCAGCGGAAGCGCACCCAGGCGGCGCATCCACTCATCCGGCTCGGGCATCGGTTCCGGCAGATCTGGCGTGAGCCCCTGCTCGAAAATGGAGTTCATGATCGGCGTGCCCAGCGACGTCATATCCATACCAAGCCCGAATGTGGAGGTCAAAATGTCCCTTACGGTGATCGGACGCCGCGCCGGCACGGTATCGTCCAGCGGGCCGTCGGCTCTCTTCAGCACCCGCCGGTCGGCGAGTTCGGGCAGCCACGGATCTACCACATCGTCCAGCCGCAGCCTGCACTCGTCAAGCAAGACCATCGCCGCAGCCATCGTGACCGGCTTGGAAGTGGACGCCATCCGGAAGATCGTATCCCGGCGCATCGGTACGCCACCGTCATGGCGCATCGTGCCGATCGCTTCGACGTGCGTTTCACCGTTCCGGCTGACCAGGGCGACGAGCCCGGGAATTTTCCCCGTTTCAACATGCCGCGCCAGCACGTCGCGCATTCTTTGCAGCCCGGTTTCGGAAAAGCCGCTGCTGCTTTTTCCCGATATCATCTTTTCCATTTGGATGACCTCTCTTTACTTTTTATCAGCCCTATGATTCTCTCTTGTCATTCATGCTTTAAAGCCATTTGTCAAAAAGGTATATTAGCTGCATCAACGAGACGAAATATCGGCAAGTAAAAGATGGCTCACCTCCTGTTCCGGGTATCCAATCGAGATATGTACTAGATCACCGTAACCTTGGACAAATTGGCATCGAAGCCTTTGAGTGCGGCAAAGGTCAGCTTATCCATCGTCGCCCCGTCAAAACAAACGGTTTTGATCGCGCGGTAATATTTCTTGGTCAACATAGATCCTTGGAAAGATACATTCTTGAGCGTCGCGCCCTTGAATGAAACTTCTTTCAATCCAGCTTTATCGAACTTGACGCCGACGAAGATTTGACCATCGAAGCGCTGCCCTGTCAGATCGGAGGACGTGAAGTCCACCCCGTCGAAAACACAGTTTTCAAAAACGGTTTTGGTGAGAGGCGTCATCGTCAGGTTGACGTCAGTCAGATGAACGCCTGTGAATTTTGCTCCGGCCAGCCATGATTTGCTGAAGTTCGTACGCACGAGGATGGATTTATTGAAGCTTGCATTCGCAAGGTCCAGGGTGGATAAGTTGCAGTCAGTCAGATTGGCGCCGTCGAAACGGGCTTCTCTCACGTCGCTGTTCTTAAAAGAACTGCCGGTCAAGTCCGCGTTCGTAAAGTCGGAGCCCCGGAGCGCACTTGCTGTAAAATTACCCTGATGGGCGGTAACACCCGCAAAGTCGCTATCCTTCAAGTTGCTCGCACTGAGGTTCGTCAGCACCTTCCGCTCGAGCGACCGGGAGAGGTTTGCCACCTCCAGTACGGTTTGTTCAATGTCGCCGATGCTGTCGATGGTCATTTCAAATGCCGTTTCATCGTCCTTCCCCTCGGCTTTCAATTCACGGAACCGCTCCTGTAAATCGGAGTGCAGGTCCGCCTTTAATTCGCTGACGCTCTTCACCCCGTCGTACGGTGCAAAAACCCCATTCAGATAGTTCGTCAATTTCTCGTTCATCCCATCGACTCCCCTTATAACAAGTTTTCAAGCACACGCTTGGCGTACTCCCAGTTGCTTTTGTTGCGCTCGTACGTTTCCTTGCCCTTCTCGGTAATTCGAAAATATTTGCGCCGTCCGCCCTGCGATTCATCGCCCCAATACCACTCGATATCTCCGTCCCCTTCAAGCCTCCGGACGCTGGAATACATCGTGGCTTCCTTTAGTTCGTACTCACCTCCCGAACGTTCGGCAATCAGCTTGACAATTTCATAACCGTAGCGGTCCGCTTCGGATAATAATCGTAAAATCATCGTGTCGGTATGGCCTCGCAGCAGGTCGGATGTGATTTTGTTGTCACTCATACAATCACCTCCATATCTGCATAATACAATACACTACTGTGACTGTCAAGGTAATTAATTTATTAAAACACTCCCGATCAAAGTATTTGGTTTACATAATTAAATTATGGTTAACCAAGGTTGTTTTACTAAACGAGTGTGACATAAGCCTATATCTTTAAAACACAAAAAGCCGCAACAATGCGGCTATGATGAGTCCACTGAACAACTCCAACTTGGAAATCAGTGACCTGGTTTCAAGTCCGAGTCTACCCCTCCCCTTGCTGCCACTGGATCCATCCGCCAGGGAACAGCTGAAGTCCATACTTGCTGACATTCAAACCATTGAAGGATCTTGATTGAAGGTTATCATGTATCCGCTTGAACCGGGATATATACAGTCATTTTTAAGTCGGGGCAATCGGCAACCGTAAGCGACTGGTGCTCGAACGCAAGTTCACCGAGCCTTGGGTGATTGAACCTTTTTAGTCCCAGCGGGATACCGAGCACTTCATGATGATCCCACCATTGATTGAACATTTCGCTCGTCTTCTTGAGCAGATCAACCAACTCTTCGAATGAAGGATCGCCAATATGCTGTCCGTAGCTGGTCCGAAATTGGGCCAAGAGGCTCTGGGCTACATGCGGCCAGTCCGGAAGCAAATCGGGGTAATCGGGACGGGCAAACATTCGCCACAAACTGTTTCTTTCCAGAACGTTCATTCGGTTAAAGTCGCCAAACAGCTCGCAAGCCGCATGATTCCAAGCAAGCGTGTCCCATCTGGGTCCTCTTATGTAAGCGGGAAAAGGCTCTAGTTTATCCAGCATACGCTGCAGGGACGGATCCATGTGAATGTCGGACATCCAATCCGTGGCGGGCGGACGGTGTTCCGCAAGCGTATACAAATGCAGCAGCTCATACCGGTTCAATTGGAGCGCTTTGCCCAAACTGTCAAGAACCTGTGCAGAAGGCCGGACGTCCCGCCCCTGTTCCAGCCACGTATACCAAATGTTGCTGACCCCGGCGATGTCCGCCACTTCTTCACGACGAAGACCCTTGGTCCGCCGATGCGGTGCGCTTTGGATACCAAGGTCAGTCGGGGATATACGCGTTCGGCGCGATTTCAAGAATGCCCCTAACTCTTTGCGGCGTTTCAAATCTTCGTCCATTCTCTTCCCTCCGCTCTATCTACATATGAAATCATTTTTCACGTGCATTCTTGCTAGGTATTATTTTTTATAATCGTATAAACGGTATTCTTACGAAAAAACCTTTTTCATCTAGGATAGGGATATATCTTGTTGGAGAAAGGTGATTGAAATGACCAAATCAAATGGAGGGCGCATTGATTCTCGCAGATGGTGGGCTTTGGCGGTGGTGTTGGCAGCAACATTTATGGCTTTGCTTGATTCTTTTATCGTTAACGTTGCGATTCCTTCCATCCAATCCGATTTACGGGCAAGCGCCTCAGACATTCAGTTTATTTTAGCGGGCTATACGCTGGCTTATGCCGTTCTGCTGATTACCGGGAGCCGGCTCGGCGATATGTTTGGGCGAAAACGTTTGTTCCTTATGGGGATGTCGGGATTCGTAGTCGCCTCGGCACTATGCGGCGCGGCTCCCTCCGCGTTGTACCTGATCCTGTTTCGCGTGCTTCAGGGCATAACTGCGGCGGCCATGATGCCGCAAGTGCTTGCTATGATCCAAGTGAGTTTTCCCGAGCATGAAAAAGCGAAAGCCATCAGCTTATATGGTGCGACCATCGGCATCGCCACCGTATCCGGGCAGCTGCTCGGAGGTTACCTCATCAGCCAAAATCTGTTTGGCTTGGGATGGCGTTCCGTGTTTCTTGTGAACGTTCCGATTGGTGCAGCTGCGTTACTGGCCGGAATCCCGCTGCTTCAAGAGTCGCGCAACCCTTCAGCCAAACGGCTTGATCTGGCAGGCGTAATCATTTTAACGGCAAGCCTGCTGGCGCTAGCATTTCCTCTTGTTCAAGGCCGTGAGGCTGGATGGCCCGTATGGTCGTTCATCTTGCTTGCCTGCTTTCCGGTAGGTTTGACAATGTTTATTATATATGAGCGCAAAATGCTTGAAAATGGAAAATCGCCACTGCTCTCCCCTTCACTTTTCCGGGATCGTTCCTTTAGCCTTGGCATATCGCTCATACTCGTCTTTTATGCGATCGCTTCGGCATTGTTCTTTACGTTGGCCGTTATGCTCCAGCAGGGATTCGGCTATTCTGCTTTAACGTCGGGGTTAACTTATTTGCCCTTGGGAATCGGCTTCTTCCTCGCTTCACTGGCATCACCTAAGCTCGTGAGCAGGTTCGGACCGGCTGTTCTGTTAGTCGGAGCTATAATTACGGCAGGCGGCATTGGTTACACTTTGGAAATTGTCCATCATCACGGCGGTCATCTGGTTTGGATGGCGCTTTGGCCGAGCTTGTTCGTAATTGGCATTGGGCAAGGCACCTGCGCGGCGCCGCTCATCGGAACCATCCTGTCCAAGGTCCGTCAGGAGAATATCGGGGCGGCATCCGGAGTTTTGACGACTGCGACCCAGCTCAGCACCGCGTTAGGCGTATGTTTTGTCGGAATCTTCTTCTATCGTGCTTTGGATATTCCAGCCATGCCTGACGCGCACGCCCGTTACGCACACGCCTTTACCATCGGGCTGGAATTTGTTTTAATCTTGTCGGTAATCTATGCGTTTCTGCTCATCTTCCTGATGAAAGCAGGACAGCATCGGCAGCCCGAAAAAGCTGTCCGTGCTTCGGAGCAAAGGGGTTGATCCGCATGACCAGCTACCTGAATCAAATCCGTTTTAATGATATCCCTGTATCAAATCTGGAGTATTCGCTTGAATGGTATCAATCCTTTCTCGGATTTGATGTTCAATATAAAAATGACGATATCGGAATATTACGTTTGGAGCGCGGTCCAGGATTAATTCTTACCAGATCTGATAACAGGTCATCCAATGGAAAAATAAACATGGAAGGAAAAGCTGTTCCTATGATCGGACTTGAGACTCATCAAATCGATAAGCTCTATCGCTTTCTGCGTGCAAAAGGCGTTCCGGTTACACCCATCCGCAATGAAAACATTGGCCGCTTCTTTGGATTTATTGACCCTGATGGACATATGTACTCTGTCCTGAAATGTAATCTATAAAAGCTAGTAGGCGCATAAAGCCCGACTAACATTAGGTTAATCGGGTTTTTATATTACTGTCCTCCCCTGCCTCTTCAAAGCACCTATGGTAAAAAAAACGAAAAAGCCGCAGGTGCGCAGCTTCTGTAAGTGGGCTTTCTTGTCGTCTTACACGAAATGGCTGACGCACCCGTTTTATCGTTTCATCAGTGCAAATGCAAACGAATGGCCCCAGCCTTCTTTTATAGCGAGATGGATCCATAACCATGCCAACTCCTCGAGCTGCCGAGAAATATGCAGCTTGCCGGCACTTACTGCATCGAATCCAATTTCCCTGGCCAATTTGATAGCCGTTTCGACCGCTTCTTGTTCGTCCCCCGCTGCAAACATCAGCGTTTTTGAGGTTTGATAATGAGGATGAATCATATTGTCTGCACCGGTTTGATTAAAACATTTTACGACGCGTGCCCCATTCGCCCATATGGCGATTTGTTCTGCTCCCGAATGGCCCTGTTCAAAATCCAGTCCACTAAAATCAAGTTTGATTGGGTTTGTGCAGTCTATTAAAATCTTCCCATCCCAGTCAGGGATCAATTCCACCGTTTCCTTTACTGCTTGCCAAGGTACAGCCAATAAAGTCACCGTGGTGTCCTTTACTGCTTTTTCTATGTTGGTAAGCTGCGTGTTTCCTGATTCGCGCAAATCCTGGTAGCGGGTGTTCTCAGGGTTGCGAACACCGTAAACTACGTGATGTCCTGCAACCTGAAATGCATTTCCTAACGCTCTTCCCACATTCCCTGCCCCAATGACACCAATATTCATCACTCAAACCTCCCTGTTAATCATGCGATAATGTTTCATCTCTAAGATCGCACTGAAATAAGGTTTAACCAATGCAAAAAATTTTTGAAAATCCGGACTCGTCCGGAATCCCTCCATGTGTCCCTCTACGGAGTCCCACTCGATTCTGACGATAAAGTGATTGGGTTCCTCAACACCTCGGATCACTTCGTAAGATAAGCAATGCTCCGAATTTTTGAGAAAAGCCCCTGCCTCCTTATACGCCTGTATAAAATGCTCTGATGACTCTGGTGGGATATGATAACGAATGATTTCAACTACCATATAAGAATGCTCCTCCTTTGTAAATTTTTTCTATAAAAGAATAATACGGGAGCATTAAATATCTTACAATAAGGCACATTTTTGTTCGTTACTCTTATCAGCTGCTTACGGTTCGTCGAATACATGCATGTCTCTTACTTGCAAGTCGTATTCCCGGCTGCGCCTTTTCCCCCACTCACACATCAGCTCAAGAATCGGCTCGATGCTTTTACCGTACTCGGTAAGCGAATATTCCACTTTCCTTAGACGTTCATCATAAACGGATCTCTGAATGAGCCCATCCTGCTCCAACTCCTTCAGTTGAAGGGTCAGAATCCGCTGCGTAATGTTTGGCATCTTATGCTGAAGCTGGCTGTAACGCAGAGTTTGCTTGGACAAATAACGTAGAATTACAGTCTTCCATTTCCCCCCTACAACATCTAATGTTACTTCTACTGGGCAGTTATATATTTTGGTCATAATGCGGTTCTCCTAACAGCAGATTTTTTTCATTAATACCATATTTTAACATGAAACCTCTTAGACTAGTTGGTAATGAGGACGATACACTCGGGCAAGAAGCGGGTATGACATCGGTGAGCGGTTCTTGGATGCCTTTCCTATCATGCAGCTGATGCCCGGAAATTAGGGGAATCCGAAATGAGGTTGTATTGTCTCAGTGAATGGGAAGAAAGCAAGCTTTACACGGAAATGGAGAAGGCAGCGTTAGAGCTTACAGAGCATATAACGTTGCTGCCCTCGCTTAAAGTGCCGGATGCTGTATATCATAAGGTCAGGAAGTACTTTTCGGAAACTCAGTACATCCATCTGACGATGTTAATCATGATGATCAATAGTTGGAACCGACTGTCGATGGCGATGGGATTCCATCCGGAAGAAGAATGAGTCAAAAGAAAACGGCTATTCCAGGTATGAGTATTGTCCGTAAGGGGCGGTGCTCATTTTTTTATTACATGGGATCCTCGGATTTAAGGGTGATCAGCTTTTATTCATTTGGGGTGGAACCCCATTTTTCTCCCCATTGGCGCATTTGAAAAAGTACTTCCCTATACTCCCTGCCTTTTTCCGTCAAAGAGTACTCGACGCTAATAGGATTTGTTGGGTAAACCTGACGATTTACGATTTTATAATGTTCTAAATGCCGCAGGATATCGGTTAAAGATTTGATGCTGATGGTGCTCAAATTTCGGCGCAGCTGATTAAAGCGCTGAGGTCCATAATACAATTGAGAGATTACCAGGAAAGCCCATTTGCTGCCTATCACTTGTAACGCTTCGTTAACCGCGGATAGGCATTTTTGTTCATCACTTGGGTTCAAGCAATCACTTCCTCACAAATTACTTACTATTCGTAAGTATAACTCAACAAAGTGTCTCCTTACAAAGAAATAATATATGATTTACACTTTCAATTAGTTATTCCATTACCTTGAAGGAGGAAGCATATGACTACACTTCAGAAGACGATTTTGGTTCTAGGAGCTACAGGCCAGCAAGGGGGTGCGGTAGCGTCACATCTGCTTGCTGATGGCTGGCAGGTGCGTGCTTTCACCCGTGATCCTTCAAGTAAGGCAGCCCAAACCCTTGCTCAAGCGGGTGCTCAATTGTTCCGGGGGGATTTGGGAGATCGCGCATCGCTGGATGCTGCCATGCAAGGAGTACACGGAATCTTCAGTGTTCAACCACCTACATGGGAGCCAAGCGATGCAAGAACGGCCGAAGAAATTCGTTGGGGTAAAAATGCAGCCGATGCGGCGAAAAATGCCGGGGTTCAGCATTTCGTTTATTCATCGAATAGCGGTGCTGACTTACAGTCCCGCTTTCGTTATTTTGCCAAGTGGGAAACTGAACAATACATTAAGACGCTTGGCCTTCCTGTAACGATCTTGCGCCCGTCGGGATTTATGGAAAGTTACGCCAGTCCGTTTTATGGTATTCAGCATGGGACTTTGGCTGAAGCCACCAATCCGGACGTGCCTGTACATTGCATAGCTGTGGATGACATCGGTGCATTCGTCAAGCTGGCCTTCAAACATCCCGGCAAATTTCTGGGCAAGACGATCGAAATTGCCGGTGATGCACCGACTCCGCCTAGCATTGCCGCAGCCATCACTCGTGCGACAGGCCGCCCGATAAGCTATGTCCAAATTCCTATTGAAACGATACGTCAGCACAACGAAACATTGGCCCGGATCTATGAATGGTTAAACGGAGACGGCTACGAAGTCGATTTCCCAACATTGCGCAGCCTACACCCTGGTCTCATGGATTTTGACACTTGGCTGGAGAAGAAAGGGAAAGCGATGTTCGAAGTGCTTTTTCAAACGAACCAAACAAATTAAAGTTTATCATCCTGAAGTCTAACAGCCGCATTTAACGGAACGGGACGGCGTCCTGTCCCATCAACGGTGAACGCTCTAACAATTTCCTGACAATCCAGCCGTCGTCCCAAGTTCCTTCCTTCAGGTGCCTGCATGCATTCTCAATCAGCCCCGCCCACCACATGGGTGTGATCAGTTCCCACTCCTCAAGCTCAAGAGGTGATACTTCATCATACCCATAAATGACCTCGTCGTACTTTCCCCGCCAAGAAAGAGCAAAGTCGCCTACTCGATGATCCCAGTGAGCAAGCTCAAAATCGAGTATGCCGGAGAGCTTCCCATCCTGGAATCGCAGGTTCCAGGGTGTAAAATCCCCGTGGATCACGATCCCGGGTCTGGAATGAAGTTTCAGCTCCTCCACCCGCCTGCGGGCACGCTCCAAATGCCACCGCAGAATTCGTATTTCCTCAGGGAACAGCTTTTCATTTCGTGACAGCAATCGATCTAACTCGGAGTCAAATAGAATCTCTTCGCACCGCCGCCAATCCTTACGCTGACCGATTCCACCGAGTTTGCCAAGGTCTGAGTGAAACTGAGCCATAAGCCGCCCCCTTGCACGCTGTTCGGCTGCCCGGTTGTCGACAGATGGCGGTTCACCGTAAAGATAAGGGAACACCCCCCCAGATATACCCATCCATCTCGAACGGCCCTTCAATAACAGCTGCCACAGGCCATCCAAGCTCAGCTATGCTTTTAAGCAATTTCACCTCATAATCGATCTCATCCAAATGAGTTTCTTTGTACCAGCGCCGTAATACAAGGTGGTCGTTCTTGAAATTTACCAGCCAATGCTGGTTGAGTCTCCCACCCAATGGAGAGGCCACTTTAATATTAAACTGTTCAAAAAGCTTATCCAATGGCAGCGCCAAATCCGCACGATCGCTCACTTCTACTCCCCCTTCTATACTGATGTCATCCTACATGACATTCCGCTTGCCGAATATTTTGAATACTGAAAGCAAATAATGTGGCTTAAGAATAGGCTTGCAGAAAAAATTGGCAGGTGAACAGGTTGCAGCACATTATCTTCATTTGTGTCGATACGTTAATGAGTCAGTCGATTGATAAGGGAATCGAGCAAAACAAACTTCCAACTTTTCAGTTCTTGATGGAACATGGTCAATACTACAGGAATGTCGTTACCTCATTCCCCACCATGTCCGTGTCGATTGACTGCACTCTGCTGACGGGAACGTATCCGGATGAACATCGTGTACCGGGACTGGTCTGGTACTCAGCACAAGACAAAAAAGTCATTAATTATGGCAGCGGATTTTGGGAAATCTACAGGAACGGAATCAACCAATATTTGAATGATGCCTTAATCCGTATGAACGGCGACCACCTGAATCCGCAAATACCGACCATTTATGAAGAATTGGACCGTATGGGGTTACAATCGGGGTCCGTTAATGGTTTGATCTATCGGGGAAGCGCGGATCACCAGCTGAATTTTCCTTTTTGGCTTCATATGCCGACAGCATTACCTAAAAATATCACGGTCAAAGGTCCGGATTTGTTTGCCTATGGAGCATTTTCAAATCCGCTGAAAAGCGTGAAAAGTTTGCCGGTGGGCCCCATCGGTAAGTTCGGCTTTAACAATGAATATGCGCTCCAAATGGTGACGCATCTTATTCAAAACGAGCAATTGCCTGATTTTCTATATGTCTATTTCCCCGATCTGGACCAAAAAATACATAAAAAAGGGCCGTCGAATTTGGATGGCGTGATCCGCACCGATCACCAATTGAAGACCTTGCTGCAGGCATTTGGTTCACCGGAAGAGGCTCTGAAAAAAGCCGTAATCATCATTATGGGGGATAACGGAATGGCTCACGTCCACCCGAAAAATCGCCAACCGGTAATTGATTTAGGGCAAATCTTGAACGGATACCGCATTTTACGGCAGGGAGGCACTGTCACGGACCAGACCGAGCTTATTCTTGCCATCAATGATAGAATGGCTTATCTGTATAAGCTAACCTCACAATATTCTTTTGAGCAAATATCAGAGGTATTGAAGGCTGACCCGAGAATCGATATATTGGCATGGAAAGATGATGATTGGATTCGCGTTGTTCGATCAGGATCATCCAAGAAATTCGCCTATCGGTCACAAGGAGACTTGGTTGATCCCTATCGTCAATCATGGACATTGGCCGAAGATCCCGAAGTGCTTGATTTACAAATCAATACCCAAAAGAACACGGTGGACTATGGACATTATCCCGATGTTCTCCGGCGATTGTCCGCTGCCTTACATTCACATCATGGGGAGTACATGGTCGTAACCGCAAAGCCGGGATATGAATTGAAGTACGGCAGTTCACCCACCCATATAGGGGGCGCAGGGCACGGGGGTATAAGTCAAGCGGAGTCGCTCGTTCCTCTAATTATTGCCGGATCAGACCATAAACCGGAGTCACTGCGGGTCGTCGATTTAAAATCTTATTTTCTTCAACTTTTAAAGGATTGAGTTGATTATAACATTGCTCTGCCCCTGGGTGACTGGTCTGATTTCATAGAGACATGATCAAAAATAGCGATAGCCGGGCTATACATGTCCCGGTTTTTTACGTTCTTATTTCTCGGTCTCTCCAACCCTTGAGGTGATGCAGATGAAAGGTTATAATTTGATTACCATTTTTTAGAAAGCGGTGAGAAGATGGAGATTACCTGTGAGCTGGTACGCCGATTAGTCGATAGCCAATTTCCGGAATGGGCGAATTTAGAGATAAAGCCTGTAGAAAAAAGCGGCCACGATAACCGTACCTTCCGGCTGGGCAGTGAAATGACCGTCCGTTTACCAAGCCATGAACGCTACGCCTCGGCTGTTGAAAAAGAACTGACCTGGCTTCCCGTTTTCAAGCCGCTTCTTTCCGTCCCCATTCCGGTTCCGGTTGCAAAAGGAGCGCCCACGGACGAATATCCACTTCCCTGGTCCGTTAACCGTTGGATTGAAGGCGACACGGTCACGCACAACAACATAGCCGATCACAACCAATTTGCCGAAGACCTCGCCCGTTTTTTACAAGAGTTGGAGGCGATCGACGCAAGCCGCGGCGTCCCGGCAGGGGTCCAGAACTTTCATCGAGGGGGAAATCTTGCGGTATATGATGATGAGACAAGAACGATCATCGAAAAGCTATCCGGTCAATACGATCACAAGCTGCTAACGGAAATATGGGAGCTTGCCCTTGCAACAAGATACCAATCAGAACCGCTATGGCTGCATGGTGATGTTGCCGTAGGCAATTTGCTGGTGAGGGATGGACGACTGTGCGGCGTTATTGATTTCGGAACGATGGGCGTAGGCGATCCTTCGAGCGACCTTGTGATGGCCTGGAACTTTTTTGATGAAGCCAGCCGCGACCTATTCCTGAAACGGATGGATTTTGATGAGGACACCATTCATCGCGCTCGCGGCTGGGCCCTCTGGAAAGGGCTCATCACCTATGATTGGAATGAAAAGGGCTCGGAAGCTGCTGATTGGGGAAAGCATGTGGTGGACACCATCGTCCAGGACTACAAGCGGCTGTAAGGAAGGCACCTTATGCCTCTAGACGAGCCCTTTTAGCCATAAGATACGTTCCCCCACGATTCATCTTAACCAGACCAGTTCTCGTCTGTCGATAAAGACGAGAACTGGTTTTTTTGTTAAATGAATCGTTCCGCGAACTACACGGCATGAATAGGGGAATTTGCAAGTACTTCCCCTGCCGTTTCTATAAAAGATTCTATAATTGGTGAAAGCCACTTGTCTTTATGCCAGGACATCTGGGTATACACGTGCAGATCCGGAATTTCCCATGGAAGAGCAACAAGGTCGCCCCGTTCAACTTCAGCTTCCGTTACGATTTCAGGAAGAAAGGCAATACCGATTCCCGAAACGGCGCATTGTTTAATAGCTTCAGCACTTTGAAACTCTAGATACGTAATACTATCTATCCCCTCTTTCTCAAATGACCGGTCGAACATGGTTCTGTAAGGACAACCCTTTTCATTCGTCAGGAACACTTCTCCGTGAAAATCTTCCAGCTGCAGCAGATTTCTTTTGGCGAGAGGATGGTCAGGAGCAGCAAAAAGGCGGAACCTCTCTTCCACCAACGGCTCCACGGCAAGTCCGCTCGAGCGAATGGGTTCGTCCAGCATAAAGACGACGTCGGCAGTTCCCTCAAATAGTGCTTGCTTGAGCTCTAGATTTGGAACGGAGCGGAAGATCAGACGAACCCCCGGATGCTGCGAGCGAAATCGTTGAAAGACAGCTGGGAGCCGATAGGCGCACACGACCTCATTGGCACTGATCGTCAGGGTGCCGGTTAAATCTTCATTGTCATGAACGGCACCGCGAGCTTCGTCCAGCTTGTCCAGAACACCTTGAATGTGAGTTAAAAAGCGTTTCCCCGCCGTCGTGAGAACAAGCTGCTTGCCCAAGCGGTCAAAGAGACGAACCCCAAGCTCATCTTCCAATGCTTTTATTTGCATCGTGACGTTGGAGGGGACGTAGTTTAGCACTTCCGCAGCCCGACTGAAATTCAATGTGGATGCAACCGTACGGAACGTATTCAGCTGGCGCAATTCCATCACACGCTCCCCTTTCATTTTCAAAAATATTGAACACTGCTTTGAATTCTATTCACTTTTATTGAGAGTAACACAGAACTATACTGACAACAAGCAATACAATCTATTGGTTTCATTTTGAAAGGAGCAAACGATGTGATGGATTATGAAATTTTTGATTTGGGTGACGTAACCTTGCAATCGGGAGTAACGTTACCGAGCGCATTTCTTGCTTATAAGACTTATGGCCGATTGAATGAGAAAAAAGATAATGTCATCGTCTATCCAACGGCTTTTGGCGACCAGCATGTTCAAAATGAATGGTTGATCGGCAGCGGCATGGCACTGGATCCGCGAGAATATTTCATCATCGTTCCCAATCTGCTGGGCAACGGATTATCCTCCTCTCCCAGTAACACGCCTCCGCCTTTCGACCGGGCGAATTTTCCGCAAGTAACTATCTATGACAACGTTACATTCCAGCATCGGCTGGTGACCGAAAAATTCGGCATTGAGAAGATTGCTCTCGTTGTCGGTTGGTCCATGGGAGGCATTCAAGCCTTCCAATGGGGGGCAAGCTATCCCGACATGGTGGAACGAATCGCACCTTTCGCCGGAGTTGCAAAGACTTGGCCCCAAACGTATGTGGTCCTCGGCGGAATGAAAGCCGCGCTCATGGCTGCAGTCCGATTCGATTCCAGTAAACTTGACGTGTTGACTTCTGCTGACATGCGCGCCGTTGGCCATGTCTATGCAGGATGGGGCGTATCTCAAGCCTTTTACAGAGAGGAAATTTATCGTGAGATGGGATTCAGCTCTTTGGCAGATTTTATGGCTGGCGTCTGGGAAGATAGCTTTATGAAGATGGATCCGCACAACGTGCTGGCCATGTTATGGACCGGCCAACATGCGGATATCAGTGCAAACCCCGCTTATAACGGGGATTTCGATAAGGCGCTGGGAAGCATTAAGGCACATGCCTGCATCATGCCGGGAAGTACGGATCTCTTCTGTCCGGCGGACGATAATGAATATGAGGCTAAGCTTATACCTCATGCGGTTTTTAAACCGATCGAGTCGATCTGGGGCCATTTTGCCGGCCGCGGAATCAATCCTCCAGATAATCAATTTATTGATGACAACCTAAAACGCCTGTTGGCGATTCGCGTAAATGAATAGATCATTGAGCTCATAACACCTAACTTAACAAACCCTAGTTATAGTAACAACAGCAGCCGATCAGTTGGATCGGCTGCTGTTGTGTTATGCTGCGCTATAGTTTCCGTTCGTTGAACGAGCTGCCATTGGAATTTTCTGAATATATACAGTCAAGAAACTCGATGGAAACGCGTTCTGCTTCGTTCCTTGGCACAATTTCCGAACCTTGGCGCAGACGCTGATACATCTTGATCGTATTTTTTAACGCATGATAGCAGCTTTCAAAGCTATGGATAGGGATCGTTCCTTGTAATTCCTCCATTTCCTTGAGGGCATACTTTTCGAGCTTTCGGACTCCTCTCGGGGAACGACCGTTGTGGATGAGTACCAATGGTCCTAACACTGTATTCCGCATAAATGTTATCGTATCGATCACTTCGAAAAATTCGCCTCTCCCTAATTTTGCAGCACAGTAATGAACCCATACCCAGAAGCGATCTTCGATCCATTGAGGCTGAGGGGAGGGGAAAGATGCACTTGTATTATTGAGTTTTGTTGAAATTCCACTACCTCTCTCCCAAAGAATCAGTGGGTTCTCGACCCGGGATTCGAGCTCTTCCAAATGAACAAATTTTAAATCGACATGGAGAGGGGCTGGTCCATATAAACAAATAAGCAATCGGGGTTCCCCAACATGCTCGCCTGTGAATGCAGAAAGTAAATGACCAAGCCTTTCGGCAAATTGGATGCGTTGTTCCATGATCTCTTTTTGAAAAGCATCGTCGTAGACGATAATTAAATCCAGATCACTATACTCATCCATTTCTCCATGCATCATAGATCCGCCCGCGAGCAGGCCCATAAAACGTTGATCTTTGCTTACATGTTCAATTGCTTGTTTAATGAATCGATCGTGTAAAGGTAACTTCATTCCAAGCACCCCTTAATTTGTGACCCATAAAATGGGTATTATTACAAAATAACATTTGCAAAGATTAATCGTCAACTGTATGCCGTTGTCAAGGATGCGGGCGTTAAAAGTATGAGTATTTTGTTGCCTTCAGGGGGCTCGATTTGCGCTTGACACGTTACGTTTACATTTGTAAACTTTAAATATCGTCTACAGCTGTAAACAAAAAACCAAGAAAGGTGAATACCATGCACGAATCCCCGCACATTACCGAAGCCGAAAGCGAAGTGATGAAGCTTCTCTGGCAAAAGGAGCCTATGTCCGCCAGCGAGATCATTTCCGAATTAACCCAGCAAATGCAATGGTCAGACCAGACAGTTAAAACCTTCCTGAATAGGCTTCACAAGAAAAAGGCCATTCGATTTGAAAAGTCCGGCCGGAATTACCTCTACTATCCGCTGGTTTCGCATGATGAATACTTGAAAGCCGAGAATCGCTCATTCCTGAATAGAGTTTATAAAGGAGCTGTAGGGATGCTGTGCGCAAAATTTCTCGAAGAAGAGACACTTTCGGAGAAAGATATTGAGGAGCTTCAACAAATCTTGGAGAACAAGAAGAAGTCATGAAGTATCTGGAAACGGCCTTCTCTCTTCTGTTCGCAGCGTCAGTGGCATCGACGGTAATCCTACTGTTATTGCTTATAATCCGGAAGCTGTTCCAAAAGCATCTTAAACCTAGAGTTGTTTATATATTGTGGTTTATTGTGTTAATTAAGCTTCTGGTTCCCATTGCTCCGCAGAGTCCGGTGAGCCTGTTTAATGTGCTGCCGCAAACGTTCCCGATGGAATGGAATTCGGATAGTATACAACCTACTCATCAAAGTGAGAACGGATCAAGCACGGAAATTCAATACAATGAAACTGATGTAAAAAAACAGCTTCCTGAACTCACTCCATATCCGGCGGAGGAACTTGGGTCTTCCTTCGTAACACGTTCTTCTCAAGATCATTCCACAGGCACTACGAATGGACTGACTTGGCTATCGATCGGCTCACTGGTATGGCTTGTAGGGCTTCTATGCTTGGGAGGATATTACCTGCTGAGCACGCTCATTTTCAGAAAAAGAGTTGGAAACTCCCTAAAGATTGAGGAAACTAAAGTACTCAACGTTCTTGAAGCGTGTAAACGAAAGCTGAACATAAAAAAACGAATATACGCCTATGAAACAAGCCATCTTCGCAGTCCTTGTCTTTATGGCTTATGGAAGCCAAGGATCTATTTGCCTGAAGATATTTGCACGATCGCCGACCCAAACCAGCTGACGCATATCCTGATGCACGAGCTGGTGCACTACAAACGTAAGGACCTATGGTTCAATTCCCTGTGGGCTCTTTCCGTCGGGATGCATTGGTACAACCCTTTGGTGTGGCTTTCCATAAGAAAGATGAAGGCCGATCAGGAGGTGGCCTGCGACGCAAAAGTTCTTGAAACACTGGGAGTGCGCGAAGCTTTGCCATATGGCAAGACGTTACTCATGCTATCGCGTTCATTTTCCCATCAACCTCCTCCTGGCATCAACCTGTCGCATTTTGGGGACAGCAAATATGAAGCGAAACGGAGAATGAAGATGATTACCAAGTTTAAGGAAGGTTCGTATAAGCTATCCGCCGCTGCGATTCTTTTGGTTATGGTCTTGGGAGCCATCTTGCTCACCAATGCGTCGGATGCCGGGAAGGATACTAAGTTGGATATGGAGGAACCATCCGTAAACACTGGTTTGAATCTTTATCCAACATACAACGACAGATTCAGATGGTTTCATAGTCTGGATCGGGCACTCGATTTCCCAAAATATAACTATAAAGTACCTGACTATCTTCCTGAAGGTTATCAATTGGAGGATATCATATATTTTAAGAACGTCACCAACATTCATGATACCGATCCTATTATCGACGGAGTATCCATTACTTTTGTATCTAACTTTGGCCAAAAAAATGAACAAACCATAGAGGTCAAGGCTTCTAAGGGCAAGGGAAATTTGTTGGAGGAAGGTGAATTGCAGGGAGCTCCTTATTCTCAGATTCCCCCAAATCCGAACAAGCCGCTTGAATACCGACAGGAAGCTGTCACGATCGGCAATGTCAAAGGCACGTTATTCACGGATATGAGACGCGACAAGAAAAGGCCGGAAACCGGCAGAAGCTTCTACTGGCAGGATGACCACGTATGGTACGAAATCAATTATTATAGCGAGTATATGTCGCAGGAAGATCTCACCAAAATGGTGCAATCTTTTGTTATGCCGAAGGAAGTACAGCATGTCCGCTACGACGGAGCTGGAAACTCATTTCCCCTGTATGATGAGAAAGATTTGCTTGCGGCGAAGAACATTCTCGGCTTTAAGGTGAAAATCCCTCAGGAATTGCCCGAACATAAACTGAGCGGTTCGGTACTGCTTAGAGCCGGCGACCAGAATACCAGGTATGGTTTCAGACAAGCGGCGGACGCACTATGGACAACTTATCACGGACCTTCCGATTCCTCAACCGTTGTCTCGCTATATCAGAGCAAAGAGCCGCTTTTCGACGCGTCCCAACTCTCGCTCACCCGGACAATGGAGATGGACGGCATCGAAATTTCGGCTTATGAAGACAAAAATCATGTCTACTTATCATCAGACGATAAAATAAAACTTCCTTATTACTTATGGAAGGAGGACGATATTTATTATACTGCCGTTTTCTGGGGAATGGACAAACTCCCGGAAGACAGCCTGAAAGCTATGATTTCTGCTCCATTGCAATAGTCCCTGGGGAAAAGGTAACTTTCGGAAATAGCACGAATAATAAGCAAGCCCCTCTCGATCATTATCGTGAGGGGCTTCCTTGTAATCTTCACATTATAGTTCGCCGTTACTTAAGATCCGGTTTACTTTAACAACCCCTAAACATTGAATCGTCCAAGTAACGTATGCATTACATCTCCAGTGGCCTCCAAGTATAAGACAGCCTTGGCGGTTCTGAGAATGTTTTTCTTCCCCTCCCTTCCTTCTTTTTTTCATTTCATATAAAATGAATTAGCACTATGTAAGCAAATACATAGTTTCGCTTTACCGAAACTATACGTTCGGCATTTTTTTCACATCGAGAAAGGATGACTTGCATTGAATGTGAACACTTCGTCCGTGCTCCATAACCGCTCATTTTTGCACTTATGGATCGCGCGGATTTTCTCGGCCAGCGCGTTTCAAATTTTGTCCGTCGTCATTGGTTGGCAGATGTACGCACTGACGGACAGCGCCTTTCAGCTCGGCTTTGTCGGGCTGGCCCAGTTCCTGCCTATGCTGCTGCTGACGCTGCCGGCCGGGCAGACGGCGGACCGCTATGATCGCCGTACCATCGTTTATATTTGCCAACTCATGGAGTGCGCTGTCGTCGTCTTTCTCGTCATCAGCAGCATTGAGGGCTGGATCACCTCTGTCCATTTGTTGATCGCCGCTGCCATTCTTGGCGCTTGTCGTACCTTCGAGGGCCCGGCTTCTGCCGCCCTCGTGCCGGATATCGTCGACCGCGAGCAGCTGCCGCAGGCGGCCGCCTGGTCCGCCTCGGGGATGCAAACGGCGATGATCGTTGGCCCGTCGCTCGGAGGCGTACTCGTGATCTGGGGCATCTCTACGGCCTACATCACAACGCTGGTCGCGCTCCTTATATCCGTCGTATTGATTTTCTTCGTGAAGACCGTTCATTTCGTTAAAAAGCTGGATGCCGTCGGGATCGACACCTTTTTCAGCGGTCTGCGGTTCGTATTCGCCCGTAAAATCATCCTGGGCACCATCTCGCTCGATCTGTTCGCCGTTCTGCTCGGCGGCGCGACGGCATTGCTGCCCATCTTTGCCGACGAAATCCTGAAAACCGGTCCCACCGGTCTCGGCCTGCTTCGCGCAGCGCCAGCTGTCGGCGCGATCGTTGTTTCGCTGATTCTCACGCGAATTTCGATTGAGAAAGCCATTGGCAAAACGCTGTTTGCATCGCTCGTGGTGTTCGCCTTGGCGACCATCCTGTTTGGCATCTCCCGCAGCATCTGGCTTTCGCTCTTCGCGTTGTTTCTCACCGGCGCAGCCGACGTCGTCAGCGTCGTGATCCGTTCGACGCTTGTACAGGTGAACACGCCCCAAGAGATGCAGGGCCGGGTCAATGCCGTTAACTCGCTCTTCATCGGCACCTCCAATCAGCTCGGCGAATTTGAATCCGGTACGATGGCCGGGTTGGTCGGCGCCGTGCCGGCAACCATCATCGGCGGCGTTGGCACCTTAGCTGTTGCCGTAATCTGGATGTATTGGCTTTTCCCTGTTCTTCGGAACCTGAAGACGTACTCGACGGAAGAAGGGTAAAAAAACTGCATTGCATCTTACAATAAAATAGTAGCGTCTAAACTCCAAAAAACCTTCAATCCATGTCACAACGGATTGAAGGTTTTCGCTTTGGTTCGGTTCTTATTCCTCTTCGCTTTCGCAAATCACTTCAGTAAATATATTTAATGGAAAAATGGTAGGCACTCTTCGGCCCGGGGTCTGGACAAACTCGACAAACCCCCGGCCCACGCGGATTAAAATCCCGTTCAGTTCGCCGATATCTTCTGCGGTGGCCGTCAAGTCAAAGGGTTTCGTCCGTATAACCCTTTCGTTCGTGACGATATAGAAGGAGGTTTGGATTGCGACTACAGTCTTGCCAACTGTAAACGAGGACTTGGTCACATTGGAGAGCTTGCCTGTCGTTTTGGTTAATCTCGGAAACCCGGGCTGGAACACCGTAACCGTTCGTCCCACAAGCGCCTGCAAGCGCTGCACCAATGTAATATTCTGTGGAGCGGGACAGCCGTGAATATTGTTGTTCCCCATCAAATCTCCTCCTTAATCATCATAAGTTGACTCTATTAATGTATGCTGTCCCTATGGTAGTGCTTGGGTAGAAACACGACCCGGCCAAAAGTATGATCTTCTTAGGAGACTAATATTGCACAACAGAAATCGTATCACAATGGCTTCACCGATGATAAATCGGATAAGTCCTTGGGCTTTTGTATCTCTTCAAAGAAGGGGGTTTATTATCATCTCAATCATCCAATAATGCTAATCAGGCACAGAAACTGCGCCGGATCAAAACGGGATGTGGTCAATAAGCATGGTCTATGTATTATTATTTTTTTTATTACTCGACATTGTCTCTTTTTCTGTCCCCAAAAATTTAAGCAGGATTGAGGTTTATGCGACTTCCTTTTTTGCCTACGCATTCGGTCTTACAACGGATGTGGTGTTTGACCTGCACTATGATCTCTATGGTTATCTGTTGCCAGGTTTCCAGTGGCTGTCTATGTTGGCGATTATCATGTATTTCCCGTCCGTCAGCTTTCTGTTCTTGAATTTTTTCCCTTTTCATAAGAGAATGTGGTCCAAAATCATATATATTTTAGTGTGGTCCGCATTTTCGATCAGCTTTGAATGGCTAACCTTACAGACTGACTTTTTTTATTACAACGGTTGGAAGCTGTGGTATTCAGCTGTATTATATCCCTTTATATTCTTAATTCTTGTGTGTAATCTGAAACTCGTGAGAAGGCAAACAGCCAATCGTTAAGTGTATTTATGGAGGAAAGTTCGTGGATAATTACAGGAATGTCGAAAACAAATTCCGCCGCTACAAAGCCCTTATTTCCATTGCCGGCACCACCCAGTTTCATATCCGCAATCCGTATATCATTGCTTGGTGGTCTGCGGCATTTCCGGGTTTTGGGCACCTCCTGTTAAGCAAATATTTACGTGGGCTCACCTTGTTTATGTGGGAAGTGATTGTCAATTACAACGCAAAGATTAATCTGGCGATGGTACATTCGTTTTGCGGGAATATTGAGGCAGCGAAAGAGGTCCTGGAACCAAGGTGGATGCTCATGTATATTCCGGTTTATTTGTTTGGCATATGGGATAGTTACCGAACATCCGTCGATATGAACAAAGTTTATTTGCTCGCTGAAAAAGAAAATGCGCCATTTAACTCTTTTACCATCGGAGCGATGGAGATTAATTATTTGGATAAACGGCAACCCGTCATGTCGGTCATCTGGTCCTTATTTATGCCAGGGCTTGGACAGCTGCACATTCACCGCATCGTCACCGCGTTTTTCGCACTTGCTTGGACGATCGTATTTTTATATTTCTCCAAACTGCTTCTGTCCGTCCAGTACCTGTTCCTTGGTCAATTAACGGAGTCAACGGCCGTGCTTGACAAACAATGGCTGCTGTTCATGCCTTCCATGTGGGGATTTGCAGCGTACGATTCATATGCAAACACCGTGGAAAACAACAAGCTGTTTAACAACGAGCAGAAGAGCTACCTGATCAAGCATTACCAAAGCCCTTCGTTTCAAGTAAAAAAGGGAAAGGTAGTGAAATAAACTAAATGGTACAAATATTTTCAACGTTTGAGCATTCCACCAATTTGGAATTAGCGATCACGGTTCTGGAGAAAAACGGAATCAACAAAGAGAACATTTTCGCTGTACCTTTAACGAATCGCAAAACAGAGCGGCGATTGTTTGACAGCATTCACAACGCGGACGGCATTTCATTGATCAGCACAGGAGCTGCGCTTGGAACGGCGTTTGCCGTCATTGGTGCCAGTGTCGGTTTTAAGCTGGCTTGGGGGCCGATCTACTGCGGCCTGATTGGCACGTCAGTTGGTTTTATCCTTGGGGTTTGCATCGACTTGTTCTACTACAAAGTCATTAAAAAGCAGCGGCGTCTGTTACGGGGCAAAAATTCGGAAGTGATCCTCTTGATTGAGTGCGAGGAGGAGCAGGCTGATACGGTGGAAGATATTTTATGGCATCATTATGCATTTGGAACAGCAAGGGTCGTTTAAGAAAATACAAAAAGCCGCAACCATGCGGCTTTTTTCGCCTATATACTGATGCTTCATGACGCCAAACCTGGTTAAGACAAGTGTTGGTACCAGGCATCAGGGATCATCTCTCGCTCAAGTGTTAGCAGTTCTTTGATGATCTGGTCTGCGTCGCTGATCGAGTTCACAAGCGGATCCGTCAGCATCGCTCTCCTTAACTTCTCGTAGCTCTGCTCCACGACGGCCTCCGCCGTAAGCTCATGCGTATCCAGCACAAGCTCCTGCATGCCCCGAATTCCCCGCGGCATCTCGCCTACGTGAACCGGCTTCGCCCCGTCCATGCTCACGTCGCACAGCAGTTCCAGGAACGAGTCGTCGCTCATATTTGTGACCGCGCCGCGATTCAGCGTATTGATGAAGAACCGTTTGCCCAAGTTGCCCACCATATTTTCGATAATGTCCGTCGCATGATCCGGGCCGAAGGTACTCATGTAATCGACAATCGGAATATTTCCTGTGAGGAAGTCGTCGACCTGCCGCCACATCTCGGCGTGACGCTGATACCGATCCTCCGTCTCCCATATCGATAACGGCGGAATGGCGTCCGGCGTCTTGCCGTGACCTTGCCAATAACGGACGTATTCCTTGGTATGGGCCGTACACGTAGGGATATACCCGAAAATATCGTACAGCTCATACGTAATGGCGTCGTTATGAAGCGCCTTTGCCCCATGGTCTCCCCCGTTGTTCTCCTCGCCAGCCGCTTTGCGCATCGCTTCCGCGATCGTAGGCATGACATCCTTGCCTTCGAACTCCGCTTTCAGCAGCCACGTGAAATGGTTGACGCCGGCGACGCGGAAGTCAAACTTCCGGTCGATCTCCTCGTTGAACCCGCTTCTGTCCTCAATAATTCCAGCCCGTACTGCGTAATAGGCCTTTTTATGCGGCATATGGTGGCTGTCGCACAGCGCGAAAGATTTCAGCTTCGGCGCATACCGGTGTAAAGCGATCCCGTGTACGGTAGACGGGTTAATATAGTTGATCACCCAGGCGTCGGGGCACATTTCTTCAATATCTCTGGCACATTCCATAATGACCGGCAGCTCCCGCATCGCCCGAAATATACCGCCTGGACCGATTGTATCCCCGGAGCACATGCGAATGCCGTATTTTAATGACACTTGGCAGTCGATGCCCCGGTATTTGACCGATTGCTCCGCAAAGCTGAGTACGACAAAGTCAGCCCCCGGAAGCAGCTGTCTTCGGTCCGTCGAGCCCTCCACCTTCAAAGATACGTTGTTCTCCCGGGCCACCATCTCCGCCAGTTTGACCATTTTCGATAATCGTTCTTCGTCCGTATCCACCAAAGCAAGCGTTCCCTGATTCAAGTATGGAGAATGGACCATCTGCCAAATGGACTGACGACCGAAAAACAGACTGCCTGCTCCAATGACGACGACCTTCGGCTGCTGCATGTTCACACCGTTCACAAATAACCCTCCTCGTATGATATAAGTCCATTATAGGAGGATGACCGGAAAACGGAATGTGAGATAGTTTCAAGTACATGTCAAAAAGTATTATAATTAACAACTCGTAAACCCTTTGTTATACTAAGTTTAAAACCACAGATGTCATGCGGTAGAGGGGGCCAAGCAACCCGATGAATGCAAACATGAGTATTCTCAACGAACTCTCGGAGTATGTCACGCTCGGCATAAGCTCTTATTTAGAACAAGCTCACGATAAAAATTGGATCGAGCACAAGTCTCATCCCGATTACGATCTGTGGTTCATTCAATCGGGCTCCGTGAGGGTGACGATCGGCGCGTCCGAACATACGGCGGGTCCGGGAGATGCGGTGTTTTTTTATCCCGATATGCCCTATATCGCTACGACGTCCGAGGACGGCTGCCGATTCATTTACATTCATTTCAATTTCGGTATCGGCGAACAACAGCGAATACTAGGTGAGTTCGAACTCCCTGGAATCGTGCCCAGCGGCCTGATCCAGGAGGAAGCGGTATTGTTCACACAGGCCTATCGCCGGTTGAAACAGGTCAGCGGCACACCGGGGAACCAGCTTTACTTGAAAGCCTGCCTCCTCGCTTTCATTGCAAAGATCCTTGAGCTTCACGGGCAAGGCGCCTACACCGGCACATTCCTCAACGGCAGGAAACCGGGTAAAACCGAAGGAAGTCTAAGTGTACTGCAGGACGTATTTCAATACGTGGATGCAAACCTGCACCGTTCCGTTCGGATGAATGAGCTCGCTGCGCTTGTCGGCGTCTCTGAAAAGTATTTTATCTCCTATTTCAAGAAAAGCGTAGGCATTACACCGGGACAGTACATTTCCCAAATCAAAATGAACCGGGCACGAGACTATCTCTACGCCAAAAAATACACGATCCAACAGATCGCAGGCTTTCTCGGGTATCCTGATCCGTTTACCTTTTCAAAAGCCTTCAAAAAATACTACAACGTGCCTCCTTCGAAATTCGAGTAACCCTGGTTGTCTGCGCATCCAACCTTCCGTACGTCAGAGACTTGATCTCCTGTCATTTGACCTTCTCTGCCAACTCCAAAATGATTCCTTCCGGCCCACGAACATAGCATAACTTGTAACTTTGTTCATATTGCTGGATCTCACTGAAGGTTTCCGTGCCCTTCTGTTTCAGTTTGGATACGATGGCTTCAATGTCTTCAACCTCAATGGCCATATGCCGGATACCGAGCGTATAGGGATAAGACTGCTGAATTTCGGTTTCATCTGACGGATGATAATATTTGACCAGCTCGATCCATGCCTGGCTCTCTGGTGCCCCCAATGCTACGCAGGCTGTTTTTGCGTCGCGGAGCCCTAGGACCCGATCCAATAGCTCGCCTTCCATCTCCCATTCCGCTCGCACTTCAAAGCCTATATCGAGAAAAAACGCTTTTGCGGCCGAGAGATCATTTACGTTTATACTTACATGATCTATTTTATTGACCTTCATCTCGCACATCTCCTTCATCCGTGGAATAATGCTGCAAAACCCGTTTGAATGACGCAATAAGCTCATCCGTATATTACCACATAGAAAATACTACAATTTCTTTTCCTTTGCTATGTTGAATTTGATGAACTCACTTTTTAGATTATTGATCGATTTCGTGCCCGCACAGCTGCTGAAGGTGGCGGACGATGATCCGTTCAATGGTCTCCGGCGCGTAGATTTCCGGCCGAAGCAATGCGAGGACCGTCAAGCCTTCAATCACCGCGGCCAATCTCAAGCTTTCGAGCTCCATGTCGATTGATGAGGGAAGAAGCTCTGCCTTAGCCAGAAGATCTAGGACGGTTCTGGTCAGGTAATGAAGCCCGTCCGTGAGTTCATCCTTTTTATCTTGTAACGCCAAGCTCGTAAGGGAACGGATGGCGAATACCCACCAGACGCCGGCTGCCGTTCGTTTGTCCGAATCCATGGGGAGAAGCTCTAATACCACTTCCAGCGCGGCTTTCATCGGAATACGGCTTATCTCGATTCCTTTTGCTCTGTCGGCTCCCCTCGTCAAATAATAATCCACGATAAATAGCAGCAGCTCGTCCTGCGTTGAAAAATAATGCCGTAAGGCTCCAGGCGACACACCTGCCGCAGCGGCGACGGCACGGATAGACGCATGCTCAATCCCCTTTGTTTCAATAATTTTCCATGCCGACTCGGCGATCCGTTTTCTTTTTTGGTCATGGTCCACAATTTTTGGCACGGTGAAAACGCCCCTTGATTTTATTTTAACACACTGTATTATAATAAATAGCACAGTGTGTTATTTCATTTTTCAGTTATACCGTGCCGTGGTTACCAAGTCAAGGGAGCTGGACTTTTTATCAATTACAGTAGGAGGAATTCTGTGCAGGAGCAATCTAATGGATTTCGTGTGCAACTGATCTGTTATGGGTGCAAAAGGGCATTTAACGCCTTCGAGGGCACTCCAGCATATGACCGCGCGAAACGTAACAGAAACGGAATGTATTACTGCGAGGATTGCAAAAGCAGGATCGAGCTTGAAGCGAGGCTGCAGCTGGGAAGACGACTGTTGACCGGAAGGGATTAGCAAAAAACCGTGTCGCCTAACGGCGCACGGTAAGATTGCGTTATCCTTCATAAAGGTAATTTTTGAATCTCAAACGCATCGTTTAGTGACTTGACTATATACAGCTCATTAAAACCCTCACTATAAGACGGCCGTTGCAGCTTCTTCAAAGTGCTAATTATTCCGATCTCAGGAACCTTTTCTTTCCCTTCCCTCTTGTTGTTACGGTTAAGGGATAATTCATAGTCAGGTTCGAAATAATACCCTATAACCTTATAATGATGTTTTTTCACGAAATCGATATATTTTTTTCGATCCTCCACGGTGGGATTCGTATTGTCTACCACAAAGGATTGCATAGTTCGGACGGATGCTTCCAGAAAAACATTCTCCCGGTGTCTTGTTCTCAACACATCAAGATTAATCCTCATATGAGTTGCAAAGAACCTTTCCTTATAAAATGTTGATTTTCCGGAAGCCTGTATCCCAGTGAAAATGACGCATTCCATGACAGTTTTCCTTCCTGGCCTAAAGATGGCGGGGTTTCAGATCCGAGTTGATCTTTATCGTATCCCCCAACACGATCTTTAATACGAGCCCTTATCTCGTCACGCTGCCAGACATGCGATGTGCGAAACGTTCGGCCGCCTGAAGGGCCTCCTGCTTGGCCTGCTCCAGTACGTTCTCTTTCGGTAAAACAGCGTTTCCCTGCGCGCGAATGATCTCGTAGCTGTCAAATCCCATAAAGGTAAACATCGATCGTAGATATCGATGGGAATATTCCACTTCCGTGTACCAGTCGTTATTGGTGTATATCGATCCGCTTCCCTGAATAACGAGGACGCTCCGTCCGTCTTTGAGCAAGCCTACGGATCCCGAATGGGTAAACGTGTACGTTTCCCGCGGAATGAGAATGGCGTCCATGTAGTCTTTGAGTTTGGACGGGATATTGAAATTATGCATTGGCATCGCAATGACGATGTTCTTCGCACCTTTGAACTGCCGCAGCAGTTCGTTCGTCCGGTCCGTAACGGCCCGCTCCTCCGGTGTAAGCAATTCTCCTGCTGCGGACTTGCTGCGGGCCGATAGAGCAACATGATCCAGCAGTGGTACCTCGTCACGATAAAGATTGAGTTGTTCGACCTCACCATCCGGGACAAGCTCTCTGTAACGCTGTAAAAAAGACTCGAGCACGTTTAAAGTCACCGAGGTGGTGGATTCTACGTCCGGATGGGCATTTAGAACCAGCATTTTATTCATGATGCTTCCTCTCCTACTCATTTATAATTGTCGATAACATTAATCGTCGATTAATTCTGTCGACATTATAACTTGCAATCATTCCGTTTGTCAATCGCGTTACGTTTGACATCAAAAATGTTTGCTTTTAACATTATGGTTAGTGAATTTGTCGGGAGGCAGGTGGCTTGCATGCAGTATAGTATTGGGGTCGAATATGCTTTGCATTGCCTCGTATATTTGATTGATCTCCCGGTGGACAGTCCGATCGGGATCAAAGAACTTTCCGCCTACCAAGGTTTGTCGGAGACGTATCTGTCCAAAATTTTCGGGAAGCTGTCCAAAGCGGGTATTGTGGATTCGGTACCAGGGGTGAAGGGCGGCTACAAGCTGGCCAAATCCCCGGATGCGATAACTTTCTGGGACGTCGTAACGGCAGTCGAAGGAGATCAGCCCATTTTTCAATGCCAGAACATTAAAGATAAAAATTATTTCTACCGGAGCAAGGAAAACAACGATGCGTGCGCTTCCTGTACGCCTTCGGATTGCTTGATCAATATGGTCATGCTGGATGCGGAGGAGAAAATGCGGAATTCTCTGCGAAGCCGGACATTGCAGTGGATGAACGAGGAACTGGAGCGCACCTTGCCCAAGGAAACCCGGGAAGATGCGCGAGCCTATTTTAAGAAGAACAAAGTTTAAGTAAGCAGCGATTGGATCAGCCTGGTTTCTGCAAATGGAATTAAAATAAAAAAGCCGCATTGCTGCGGCTTTTTTAACTAATGTGTATTCTCGTAATCCTGCGATTTGCGCCTTATGAATAAGCTATGCCCGCCAAAACGTTGTGCAGTCTGCCTTATCCAAAATGTTATATTTGATCATTTTTTCAAGTAAGGAGTAATCAACAGGACGATCCCACCGGATCCGTACCAACTCCTTGGTGTGATCATAGCCAGATTGTACAATTACATCGAAAAAATGAAGAATTCCCGCCCTTTCAGGGGCTACAGCCAGATGATGTTTGGCAACGCTGAAACCAATGATAAATGTGCCGTGATCGGTAAACATTGGCTGATTCCACGCAATCTTTGGCGTTAAATTCGGGAATGTCTTCATGATCCAGCCCAGTATTTCTTCCAACCGGGCACGATGCTCGGGGTTATCAACCCGAGTTAAATATTCTTCAAAAACTTCCATGGTCTCCCCTCCTAATTTACAACGATGGAGATACCGCTGGTATCTTACATCTATATAATCCTCTCCAGCAGGTCCCCCACTTTTTCAGCCATCTCCTTCGGAGAATAAGGCATTTTATTTTTAAGCCACCATTCTACAATGCCTACGTAGGCATTGGCTGCAAACTCGGCAACTACCTCTTCGTTTTGACCCAGGTTTTTCCCTTGGGTTACATCCACTTCTTTTCTGAACTCTTCGATATTATGCTGAACAAACCGCGTTCGAAAAAAACGGGCACCTTCACTCGCCAGCATCGTCGAAAAAAACAAATAATTTTGTTCAAGATATTCCATGCAGTGTGCAGTTGCTTCGATCCATTCCATATCCGCTTCGGACTCACAAAAGTCGCTCATATTGCTGATATGTTCTTCCATGATCTTATCCAGCAGATCAAATTTATCCGTGTAATGAAGGTACACCGTTGCACGGTTAATATTTGCCCGGTCCGAAATATCCTGAATCGTTATGTTATCAAAGTTTTTCTCAGCCATTAATTCAAGAAATGCCTTCTTAATAGCTTCTTGAGTTCTGACAACTCTTCTATCCACTTTAGCCAATCTTGTATCCCCCCATACTTCCAAGAGTTATTCGACAATTTTTATTTGATTTGTTGTTTATACGATAAAATCGATCAAATTAACGAGTAGCAACCCTTGTATTCAACATGTTAGTAATATAAATTATAGACAGTTGTCGAGAAAACATCAATCGTAGTCTTTCGTCGCACTGACCTATTTACTCAGCATGTAGTTACTTTTTTAAGGATTGGGGTTGCTTAATTGGCTAAACGTAATCAACTACTTATTTTTATATTGACTATCGGCGTATTTGGAATATTGAATACCGAAATGGGCGTGATCGGGATATTGCCTTCTCTGGCTGAGCACTTTCATGTCAGTGTAACTCAAGCCGGGCTGCTGGTAAGCTTGTTTGCCCTTGGCATTGCTTTATCAGGACCGGTCTTGCCATTGATGTTTTCAGGATTCGACCGCAAAAAGGTCATGCTGCTTGTATTGGGCGTATTCGTTCTCGGAAACATGGTATCCCTTTTGACTTCCAGCTTTATCGTTTTATTAATAGCCCGTATTGTTCCAGCCCTTTTTCACCCTGTGTATTGTTCTTTGGCGTTTACAGCCGCAGCTTCCTCGGTAAGCAAAGAAGAAGCTCCAAAAGCGGTTTCTAAAGTGTTTATAGGCGTATCAGCTGGAATGGTTGCCGGCGTTCCGATCGCAAGCTTTATCAATAGTGCTGTTTCGTATGAAATGGCAATGGCCTTCTTCGCAGTCGTTAATGCCATCGTATTTCTCGCTACTTTATTTTTCATACCCGCTATGCCGGTTGAGCAAAAGCTATCTTACGGTACACAATTTTCCGTACTCAAAAAACCAATACTGTGGATATCCATCGTGGCCGTCATTTTATTGAACGCAGCTGTATTTGGGGTGTATAGTTATCTCACCGAATATCTGACAGCTGTAACCGATATGTCTCCGAATGGGATCACTATAACATTATTCATCTTCGGTGGAGCCAATATGATTGGGAACATAGTGGCGGGGAGACTGCTTACACGCCGTGCCGCTGTATCTGTAGTAACGTTTCCTTTGTTAATGGGCGCGGTGTATGTCATTTTATTTTTCACAGGTCAGTTTGCTTTACCGACAGCAGTGACTGCTTTCATTTGGGGTATATTAGCGGGAGGAATCATGGCCAATATTAATCAATATTTGATTGCATCTTCAGCCCCTGAGGCACCTGACTTTGCGAATGGATTATTTATTTCGTCCTGTAACGTAGGAACAACATTGGGCTCAGCCGCAGGTGGGCTGTTGATAACTGAAATGGGTACGAAATATGTCGTTTTAACGGGAATCCTATCATTAATCCTTAGTTTGGTTATCCTTATTTTAAGGAATTTCACGAGTAGTCCATCACAACAAATTTCCGCCTAGAGTCATCCCCGTTCGAACGCAAAAAGCCGCAGCAATGCGGCTTTAAGTTTGTATATTTATTTTCTACCTTCAGCTGTCCATTACCCTTCCACGATATCCGCCCGCAAATCTCCTGCAATTTCGATCATAAGGGGTACGACGTCTTGGTGAGAGACGGCTGCATACAACTCCCCCATATAGTGCCTAAAAGGAATGAGGGCGTCTCCATGCTGCCACATAAAGAAATCCCCTTCGATCGACATGGTACTTTCTTCCCCTTGTACAGTCAGCACCGTTTGGTAAGTAAAATCAGCCTTGGTTGAAAAATAAGCTTTGCATTCTTCCAATGAAATGTCTTGATCACCGGAGTCCGGCTGCATCGATCTCGTAATTCGAAAGCGTTGATTCATAAATATCCTCCAAAAATAAGACTTTCTACTTCATATCCTCCACTACCTTAATCGTTAAGCGGATCACTGTCAATGGAGGCTCAAGGGCTCTCCGTCTTTTATTGAACCGTGGAGAACTTGCGGGAGATGGTCCTGTATTTTGTGGGTGAGATACCTTTTTTAGCCGTAAATTGCTTGATCAAGTGAGTGTCATACTCAAATCCGGCAGCGTGAGCAATTTCGTCAAGCTTCATCCCGGTGTGCGTTAAAAGTTCACTTGCAACTTTTAAACGGTATGACAGCAAGTAACCCATGGCTGTAAGACCGCATCTTTCCTGAAACAGCTTATTAAGCGTCACTCGGTTTAAATGAGCGCAGCTCGTCAGATCTTCCAGAGAAATCTTTCTGGAATAGTTCGTGTGAATATACTCTAGCACCAAATCGACAGGGGAATGTGCGCCATTTCGGTTTAAATCCTCGAGCAAACCTAAAATCTGGATGAGGTATTTCTTGATTCTGCACACCCAGCGGGCATCACTTTGCGCCTGCACTTCCATGCCGAGTATAAAAAACCATTCAAATAAAAGCGGATATGCTTTCTCGGTGATACGGGGCACAGCTGTATATGCATCCTCCCTTTGAAAAAGGGAACGGCCTGTTTGGATTCTCGGACCCGTCGGGAAGTAGCCCCGCGTTTCGGAGAGAGTGATCGTGTTAAGAAATTCGGGATGAAAACGAAAGGATTGTGCAGCAACGTTTTGTTTTTCTATCACTTCCATCTCATCATCCTCGGCCAAGCAAAGGATACCAGGTGCTACGATCGATATCGGCCGTTCGTTTAACGTTCCGCTCATCCTTCCGGATGTGAAGAGAATGAGAGTATAACGCTCAGGATAAGGAAGCATGCTGAGATCCTCCACAGCGGCAAACTCAATGTTCACGGTACGATGTTTGTGTCGGTCTATTTGCGGCATAGCAATCACCTATCAAATTTTATAGTTAGATGCTTCGTTTATGCCAGTGTACCATACCAGCACAAAGGATATAATGGCGATGCAACGACAAAAGGAGGGAAAGCACGATGACTATTGAGCGTTTTCACATTCATGTCGCAGACGAAATTTTGGACGATCTAAAATACAGACTGGATCATATTCGCTGGCCGGAACAAGTAGATAACGATGGATGGGAACGAGGAACGGAATTAAGTTATTTAAAGTCGCTCGTTTCGTACTGGAAGGACCATTATGATTGGCGAGCCAAGGAAGCCGAGTTGAACCGCTTTTCCCAGTATTGCTGCCATATAGACGGGATCGATGTGCACTTTGTACATGAGCGTGGTAAAGGATCTAACTCTCTGCCCATCATTCTTACCCACGGTTGGCCCGACAGTTACCTTCGTTACGAAAAAATCATTCCTCTGCTTACGGATCCAGCCAGCTGCGGCGGAAACCCTGAAGACTCATTTGATGTGATTGTCCCGTCATTACCTGGTTTTGGGTTCTCAAGCCGCCCTGCACATTCCGGTGTCAACAATTTTCGTGTCTCGGAAATGTGGGCTAAGCTGATGACGCAGCACTTAGGTTACAAAAAATTTGCTGCCGCCGGCGGGGATATCGGCTCCGGTGTTACAAGGTACCTGGCAGCCAACCATCCGGAACTGTTATTCGGAATCCACTTGACCGATATCGGCATAATTAGAGATCTGATGACGTCAACAGATCAGGCAAAGCTGTCGGAAGAAGAACTGCGATATAAGAAAAACGCATCGGCATGGATTGCTGAAGAGGGTGGCTATATGTCCCTTCAATCGACCCGCCCCCAAACACTGGCGTATGGACTATCCGATTCACCGGTCGGCTTGGCAGGCTGGATCATTGAAAAATTCCGGGCATGGAGCGATTGTAGCGGTAATCTTGAGCAAAAATTCAGCAAAGATGAACTGATTACGCATATGATGATTTATTGGGTGACAAACACGGCCATGTCGGCAGCGAACATCTATTATGAGAATTCTCATTCCTTACCGCCTTTGGGCTACATTGAGGTGCCGACAGGCATTGCATTACTCCCTGCAGATATATTGCTGCCGCCCCGAGAATGGGCTGTACGCAACCTAAATGTAACCCGCTGGACTACGCTGCCCCGTGGTGGACATTTTACCGCATTGGAAGAACCCGAGCTCTTGGCACAGGACATTCGTGCCTTCTACAAGCCGTTTAGAGGGACAAATCATCATTAATATTCATGAAGATCCGAAACATGCACTCCCCAATACTACGATAAACAACGGCAGCCGATCGTGTGATCGGCTGCCGTATTTGATCTTCAATATAACGGACGGATGTCTTTGGCAAAAGGCTATCAAATCAGCTCTAGCGCTTTCAGCAAGGCGTATTCACTGGATTTGGCCCCTTCTTGCGAATAATGCGCATTCGGAAACGCTGGAGCCAAATGATGATATCCAGGATATACATGCAGCTCCACCAAAACACCGTCAAAGGCAAGCTGTTTTGCAAATAATATCGCTTCATCTATGAACAAATCAAAGCTGCCTATGCTGATATAAGTGGGTGGTAAACCCGCCAGCGATTTTCGCGCGCGCAGGCACGTAATACTGGCTGGTCCCCTCTTGGCCGGGTTCATATCAGATGGATGGTTCCTGTCATTATGAATTCTAGTCAACCATTCTGCTCCAATGACGCTTATTCAGCCAGGGTCTCGTCCGTTGAAGAAAAAAGGATATTTGCCTAAAACCAAGAACTTCTTAACATGTTAGATAGAATGGACTAAAGAATTTAATTGTTATAGAGCCGTATGGGACCGTAATAACAGGAAGTTCAAAGCTAAACTTTAGTTCAATCTATATGCTTGTTTTATTATACGAAGTTTATTTAAGGATTGGAGGAACTCAAATGGAAGACATCATTCAGGAATATGCCTCAGGATACGCAATGCTGCGTGAGGCCATCGAGGGGTTAACGGAGGATGAGCTTCGTTACAAGCCTGCACCGGACCAATGGAGCATTCATCAAATTATCATACATGTGGCGGATTCAGAGATGTCTTCTACATCTCGACTTAAAACAGTCTTGGCGGAGGATGAGCCGACCCTCATTTCATTTGACCAGGACGCATGGGCGAACAACTTAGGTTATGATGTATTGGACCGCGAACAATATCTGCAGCTGTTCAAATTGCTGCGCCTCAGTATGCAGACCATCCTAGACAATCTAACCAAAGAACAAATCGAGCGAGTCGGGGTGTATATTGACCAGGGGCGATTTAGCTTTAAGCAATTATTGGTATTTCGTGTTGAACATGTCCGTGGTCACCTTGCTCAAATTGAAAGAGTAAAGAAGGCCTACCGCGAAAGCCAACCATTTTGATATAACCAAGCAGCTCAAATGGTTCCACTGAAATGTTTGGCGATCCATGTATACTCAACCCACTGCACTACGCTCTGTTTTAGATCCAGTATCTATTTCATCCCATGTTTATGTAAATTAAAATGCAAAAAAGCCGCATCCTTGCGGCTTTTTCATAAGTAGTTTAATACTCTTTCTTTATGACAAAAAACGAGCCCCGAATCGTTCCAGCTAATTTAGACTTCTGCCGGGCAAACTTAAACTTTTCCAGTTCCTTCGGTTCCTCCATCCCGTCCGAAAGCTTAAAACCAACGGCCCGCTTCTTCGGGTCATCTACCGTATACATCACATTGAGCCCCAGACCATCTTCATAAAAGACATAGGTGAATTGAATATTTTCGACTTGAAATTGCGATGTTTCCAAAGGCTTGGCTGAAAACTCGATCTCTCGTTCTTCTTTCAAAATCCGGTTCACATAATCCAGAGTCTCCTGGCTTTCGCTGGCGGGTACGACCGTAAATTTGTGCTTATACTTGTTCATGAAGTAACGGGCCTCATTCGCCCGAAGCCCAGCAAGCGCTTCTGCTACTGGAGAAGACTCAACACCAACGGTGGACACATCTTTAAAATCAACGATATACGACATTTCTATCCCTCCTAAAAGTTTTGCAAGGCGTTACACCTTAGAACTCACTTCGGGCAAAATCCGCCCCGAATACTTCACGAATTTGCTTACTTCTTCACAACAGGAATCCACATTTCGCCAAATACGACGCCGTCTCGCTGCCCCATCTCAACGGTTGCATTCGGCCCTCCAACATAAGCATAATCTTTCGCTTCTGGCAGCACTTGACCAAACGCAACGCCAGCAAGCTGATTGCTCAAATCATTGGATGTCGGCGCTTCCCCTTTAACAACGAGGTATTCGCCCTGAGGGAATTGGATCATTCTCGTTGCCTCCGGCAGCGAAGCATCCGTCATGACGCCGGCATAGTACATCATCTTGTTGTTCACCGCTTCGTTCACGGCAAAAATGAAATTATTAGCGGCGATGGATTTTAACGTATCCAGCCTTCCATCTTCTTCGACAGCCGACCAGAATTCTGCTTTTTCTTTGTTGATGCCGGCGTAGTCTGTGTAATCGCTCTTCAGTTCCGTACCAATCCCCAAAACGATAAAGCTGTCCTTTTCTTCCAACGTATATTGTGCCATTTTGATTACCATCCTTTTTTTAAAATTTGTTCAAATGATTTGTGTTTTCACTTGATGGGTTTATAATAACCTTGAATCATGTCAAAAAGTGATACTGTTTAGGAGACTCCTATGAAAAAAGTTGAACGTATTAATACTATCATGCGGTATATCAACAACCGTGCCCACTTTACGATTTCCGAAATTATGCGGGAATTTAACATCTCCCGATCGACGGCGATCCGGGATATCCGGGAAATCGAATCGATGGGGATGCCGCTTGTTGCAGAAGTCGGCAGGGATGGCGGGTATTTCGTCATGAACAACTCGATCCTGCCCACGGTGCGCTTTACCGATAACGAAATTAAAGCCTTGTTCATTGGCTTTATGGCCACAAGAAATCAGCAGCTCCCTTATCTGAAAAGCCGCCAATCGCTGGCCGAAAAATTACTTGGCCTGATTTCAAAAAACCAGCAGGATGACCTTGTCCTGTTGAATCAAATTTTGCTGTTTGAAGGAACCAACCCCAATAATCCCGACCTGCTCGACCTGTCGGACCTCCCCCATCCGATGTTGGAAAAGCTCATCCAAGTCCTTCTCAAGGACGAATATTTATGGATCACCATCCAAGAAGAGATGGAAATCAAGTCCTATCCCATTTATCTACTGCACCTCTATCGTGAGAAAAGCGTGTGGCTGATCGAGGGATTTGATTTGAAGGAAGAAAAGAGAAGGATTATTCCAGTTGATGACCTTACCAATGTAGAGCCGTACCCTTTGAAAAAAAGAATAAGTAAGAAAAAAATCCAAGAACAACTGCGTAAGCAGGATGAAATCATCAACCTGGTCATTGAACTGGGTCCAAAAGCGATTGCGCAGTTCAGAAAATACCATCCAATAAAAGTATCCCTTTCCTATACGAATCCTTACCAAACGACAGCCATTTTAAGGACATATATTCATGTCGATAAAGCCGAAGAAATAACCGAACTAACCAATTGGCTGCTTTTTCTGGGTGGAGATATCAAGATCAGGGAGATGCCGAAAGAAGTCTTGGAGGTGATCCAGGAAAGAATGGGCTTGTACCTTCCATAAACTGAGCCGGTAAAGCCCCCATCTTTTTCAGTCTGGCATTGAATTAGTGTTTTTCAGTAAATTTCATTAACACACGATTGCACTGTCTAATAAAATCAATGATGAACTCAAGTTCCTTATCATCATAATTAGATAGCAGTTGATTCATTTCTGCTGCAAATGAACTGAAGAGCGGGACAATGTTCTTTTCTGCATTTTCTTGGTTCATGTAAATGTTGACCCTTCTCTTGTCTTCCGGATCCTGTTCACGAAAAATATAGCCTACCTTTTCCAGCCTGTCCAAAACGCCCGTGACTGCTCCCGTTGTCAATCCAGTCAATGTAGCAAGCTGACCGGCTGTAAGCGGTTGGTTCTTCATAATGACATCCAAGCATTTGTGATCCGTGGAATTGATTCCTAACTTTGCAGCAATGGCTTGGTGAAACAGGATCGTTGCCGTACTGTTATTCCGTAATTCTTCAGTAAGAATATTGATGTTTTTGCTTGTTGACATAAAAATCATCCTCTTTTATATTTATCTTATCTCATGAGATAAAATGCTTTGCTGCTATCATTGTATCAATAAAATTGCCGATGAGCAAATGAAAAGAGGCTGATAGATATGTCCCAAATTTCAGTGGCCATTGCTGGAGCCGGGTTAAGCGGATTGTGTTTGGCCCATTCTTTACTTCGTGCCGGGTTCGATGTGCAAGTGTACGAAAGTGATCCGGAACCGTTTGCCCGCCGCCAGGGATACCGGGTCACGTTAGACGAGCACGGGATGGCAGGACTTCACAAGTGTCTTCCGCCGCGTTTATTCGAGTTGTTTTTGGCCACCACATCGCCCACTGACGAAGATTCTTACTTTCGAGTTACAAATCAGGATCTTGGAGAGGTCTTCAAGCTCACATTTAAAGGGGATCGGAGTGGTACCGATTTACGAACGCCGCGTCAAACCGATCGCCAAACCCTGCGTACGATTATGCTCGAAGGGCTGCAGGATCGGATTCATTATGGAAAAAAGGCGGTTCGGGCCGATGTGGCAGCGGATGGCGCCACCCTTCACTTTTCTGACGGAAGTTATACACATGCTTCACTCGTCATCGGTGCCGATGGTGTAAACTCGGCATTACGCAAGCAGCTGTTGCCCGACTGTGACCCGGAGGATGCGAACAGCTGGGGAATTTATGGTCGCACGCCTCTTCTGCATAACGGTCAGTCCATCGTTCCTGCTCCACTGAAAACGAGCGGCGTATACGCCATTGGAAAAGCGGGTAAAGGCTTTTTCTTTACGACGATGAACTTTCGCGAAGCTCCGCAAGCGGCTTTTTCTCGATTTGGAGCAGAGCAATTACCTCCCATTTCTGACGATTATGTTATGTGGGCTCTTCTCTTGCCCAAAGAACTGTTTCCGGTATCTCAAGAGAAACTTGATTCCGAGATACTGCATCGCTTCGCACTAGAGACTGCCCTGGATTTTCATCCCGTGCTGCGGCGGTTCGTGAATCAAGCCGATGCAGATTACACCATGCTGGTAAAATTAAAAGCGGCCAGGAAGCCGTCTTCCTGGCCGGTGTCGCGAATCACTTTAATGGGCGATGCAGTACATGCTATGCCACCAACTGGATCTCATGGAGGCAACACAGCTCTACGAGATGCAGCTCTTCTCGCTGAAAAACTTAAAGCAGCAGTATCCCGAGGCGAACCTTTAGAGGAAGCCATTGCATCTTATCAAGCAGAGATGAGCCAGTATGCATTTCGTGAGGTGGAAGCTGCCAAGGCGATGCTGAAGCGCTTCTCCATTCATAATCCCTTCATGAGTTGGGTCATGTTACGTGCAATGCCCTGGATTCGTTCCTTTAAAAACAAGCCGTTAACAACTACAGAATAATTTGCCGACGCCAGCTATTCCAATATTTCAATGTACCCTTCTGTTCCATTCACACGAATTCGCTGCCCGTCTTTGATGAGCTTGGTCGCATGATCCACACCGACTACGGCCGGCAGGCCATATTCACGCGCGATCACGGCTCCATGGGTCATCAGGCCGCCTACTTCCGTGATCAAACCTTTGATGGATACAAACAATGGGGTCCAGCTTGGATCCGTAAATGCGGTAACCAAGATATCTCCTTCTTCCAAAGCAGCATCTTCCATGCTTAAAAGGACACGGGCACGTCCCTCGATCACACCGGAAGAAACAGGCAGACCTAAAATCGCATCGGCCGGGAGATTTCCCCGTTTGTACGAACCTCTAAACATTTCGCCATCAGACGTGATGACGCGCGGTGGGGTCAGTTTTTCATATACTTTATACTCGTCTTTGCGTTTGCTGATGATCCGATCATCCAGCATATTGGTGCGAACGGCTTCGTGAAGCTCTTCAAAAGTAAGGTAGTATATATCTTCGATATCATGAATGACGCCGGCTTGCACGAGTCGTTCGGCTTCTTTCAGTAAAGCCTGCTTATAAACAAAGTAGCGGCTCACCCAGCCATATTTAGGGTATTCCCGATACCCGATGAAATTTCGGACAAGATCGATCATCCGTTTCGTTTCGTCGGCTTTTTGATCGCCATCCGGCAGCTGTCTCAACCGATTTAACAATTCTTGTTCTTTGGCCAAAGCTTCCTGGCGGCCTTGCTCGAATTTCCGGCGGCTCTCATGAGGCTCAAAGTTTTTGATGTTGCTCAGGATCAATGGGACCAGCGTAATCGGTTTTTCGCTCCAACGGGTACGACTGATATCGATTTCTCCAGTACACCGCATGCCGTATTTGCTCAGATAATCATAGATCGCTTCCTGGGCTTCCCTACCTCCATCAAACTTCACCAGTTCGTCCAGAAAGTGATCTTCTGTTACATGCTGCAAATAATCAACCACTTCCGGATAAGGGCGAATCACATCCGCGACATCCAGCAGCGCCAAGCCCATTTCCGAAGTAATATTGTTTGGCACGGATTGAGAAAGCGTATCGGCTGCGTTTTTTTCGCCTAACCATTTGTTCATATGTTCATTGATCCAAAAAGTAGCATTTATAGCAGACATAAACACAGCCGTACTTTGCGGATCAAATAAAATTCTCCTTAATTCCTGGATGTCTTCGAGGATGAAATCAAACAATTCTGCCCCGGATTTCATTTGGATCTTTTGTTTTAAAACTGTTATCGAGGCTTGATTCCGCTGGATCAAGTCAGTAACGATAGATGGATCGTTCTCGAAGGCTGTCGGCTTATCTGTATTACTTTTAGCGGGAATGGGTGCTGTTTGATCATTCGGTACCAATTTGACAAAGTTTCGCTCGATTACGTTCTCGATTGCGCCTATGAAAAGCGGATCGGATTCCAAGTTTTTTAATAAAGCTTCCCGGCCGGCAGTCGTAGTCAGCCTAGGTGCTATATCAATGAACAACCTCCCGCCGGCTGTACGCATAGGTGCAGGAGTAATTAACAAGTAAAAAGACAATCCCAACGGTTTGATCGGATCCGTCATCATTTGTTGATGGCCAACAGATAGATAGACGTGATTATCCTGATCATTTGCTTCAGGGATCGGGTATAGCGTTGTAATCGGCCGGCTCTGAACAATATAAAATGTATTATCAGCCAAACACCATTCGATGTCTTGCGGCTGGCAGAAATAAGCTTCGACCTGTCTTCCGATCCGTTCCAGCTGCACAATGTGTTGATCGGTAAGAGTTTGAGCCTTTTGCTGATCCGGATCGATTAGGCGTGTTTCGGTTCCGCCTTCTTTTCGTCCATAGATCGCCAATGTTTTGGCTGCTATCCTCTTATCGACGATTTCCCCTCCTTGTACTTTATAATTATCAGCGGATACCAAGCCGGAGACCAGTGCTTCCCCAAGTCCAAAACTGGCATCAATGGACAGCTGCTTCCGGTTGCCGCTCATTGGATCAGCGGTGAACAATATCCCCGAAGCCTGCGGGAATATCATCTTTTGAATGATCACGGATAAATAAATGTGACGGTGATCAAATCCATTTTGTATACGGTAGATGACTGCGCGATCCGTAAATAACGAGGCCCAGCATTTGCTGATATGCTGCAGAATGGCATCAACACCGATGATATTTAAATAAGTATCCTGCTGCCCTGCAAAAGAAGCGTGCGGCAAATCTTCGGCGGTTGCACTAGAACGCACAGCGTAAGCGTGTTCCTCGCCGAACCGGGAGAGATAGTGAGTCACTTCCTCCACAACATCGGAAGGAATTTCTGCTTCCGTAATGGTCTGCCGAATCTTCCCGCTGATCTCACCAATTTGGTCTCGATCATCTGCGTTTAGCATGGTTAGTTGTTGGAGTAATGCATGATACGTTTCGTTTTGTCCGATGGCTTTTTGATACCCCTCTGTTGTAATACAGAATCCTTCGGGGACCTGGATTCCGTCAACTTTAGATAATTCTCCTAAATTTAACCCTTTTCCGCCAACGAGATAAAGCTGCGATTTTTCGATTTCATGAAACCCAAGAACCATTGAACTCATTCGACCATCTCCCTAACCATTAGATTGAGAAAAAAAATATTTGACAAGAGTTTAACTGGCATGTTACACTTAAAATGTAAGATAAGGTATTTATGACTTTATAACATGAACAGTCGTGATCTGATTATATCATCACGTCTTTTTTTGCGCAATAAGAAAGAACCTGGGATTTTGTCCAGGTTCTTTTTTTGATTTACAGCATCCCAATCTGAGGGTCGATATCGTCATTCAAGGCGTTCCATCGCCTTCCTCTCAATCGGACTCGGCTCTGAATTTCTGTTATTGATCGTCCGCGCTGGGTCCGTACATCCCAGGAACGGATATTCCGAGCAGTCGCAGATAAACTGTCAACTGTCCCCGATGATGGTACACGTGATTGAACATCAGCGTACGGGCCATATCGATTCGGGGTGCTTCCAAGATGGTCTCTCCTTTGCTGACGAGCTTCCAGGAATTCCTTAGCCCATCTTCTCCCCATTCCCGAAGCTTGCTCCCGGCGAGAGACACGCTCCATTCCAGTGCCTCAAGCAATTCTTGCCGGGTGGTCGGCTCCGGCAGCGGAACGACCGGAGCCTCGCTGACCGCCTCGTCCAGCAATAGAGCCAGCCCTCCGGGAACTCCCGCAGCATGCAGGGCGAGCTGTCCCAGAGACATCGACCTCGGGTGCGGCCGCCAAGAAAGTTTGTCCTCAGGCAGCCTTTCAAGAAGCAAGCGTGTCGATTCGGCTTCCCTTTTTAATTCACGAATCCAATCTTCAATCATGTTTATGGTGATCTCCTCCTCTGGCTAACGCCATTCATACCTTCATCCTATAACGCCAGACGCGGGAAGATTTCTTCAGAATTGCGGAATTGTGAATGTCAGGGTCAGGTCATGACTAACCTCTTTGTGGTGCTGGACTTTAGTCGAGGTCAGAAACCTGCTGCAGTCTGGTCCAAATCACGGCGTTATTCGTTACAATAGAATAAAGCAACACATTGGAGGAGCGATGGATCATGAATTACGAACATAAAGTCCAGAGGGAAGTTGCCGATTGGGAACAAAAGATGTTCAAACCGCCGGGATGGATGGAAAAAGCATCGAAAACCGTCGGCAGCCGGATCAACCATTTGATTCCCCCAAAGGTGCAAAACGTCATCACGACCACCATCCGGTCGATTGTGCGCACGGCACTGTTCGGCGCGGAATACACCCCTAGGCGCCCGGTGCAAAGTACGATGGATCTGGAAGCTGCCGATCAAGAAGCCAAAGACCTGTTTGCCCTGTACCAAAAAATTGCGGTTGCTGAAGGTGCTGGAACGGGAGCTGGCGGCATCATCCTTGGCATGGTAGACTTTCCGGCTCTCATCGCAATCAAGATGAAATTTTTGTTCGAGCTGGCGCATGTTTACGGTTATGACACGAAACATTTCTCCGAGCGGGTGTTTATTCTCAAGGTATTTCAAATGACATTTTCGGGGCCGGATAACCGTGCCAGGCTGCTCGATTCCATCAAAAATTGGCATATAGAAAAAGAACAATGGCTGTCTGATACCGAATATTCCAGGACGATGGACTGGGAGACTTTTCAGATCGAGTATCGCGATGCGATCGATTTCCGGAAAATGCTGCAGATGCTGCCAGGGATCGGCGCGATCGCAGGGGCATGGGCGAATTACACCATTCTTGAGGAGCTGCGCGAATCCGCCATGAACGCTTACCGACTGCGCAGATTGCACGATGATTTCGAGGTTTGATCGTACTGACTATTTTTTCTTTGTACTGAGAGGTCCTTCACTTATTGTTTGCAGCCCACACATCCAGCTGCCTTTGTTTTTCGGCGATCACTTTATCGATTCCGGCCGATTTTAATGCTGCGTTAAATTTCGGCAGGTAAACATCCGGATCCAGAGTTCCTGTCTCAAGCGCTTTTGAATATTGCTGAACGACATTCTGGATCGCGGCCAGTTCGGTTTTGACCGGTTCTGAGTTATAGGTGAATCCGAGCGCTGCAGACTTCTCCGCACTTTGGTTAAACGCCTCCATTTGCTTCCATATATCCGGACTGTCCGTCGACCACGGATAAGACAGCAGCTGATTCCCGAACATCCAACCTTGTCTCATGTTGTAGCCGCTGTTCGTCGCATCCACACTACTAGGAAAGTCAATTGTCCCGTCTTCCTTCACTTGATAGTGCTTTCCTTCAATCCCCCAATCCAGCAAATTGATGATTTGTTTGTCTGAGTAGAGCAAATTCAGAAACATCATCGCGCGCTCGGGATTTTTGGATTTGGCCGCAATGGCAAGCATCGCGTTCATAATCGTCAGCGTGTTCATTTTGGGCGGCGCTAGTGCGACTTCCGTCAGTTCCTTGCCGGCCCATGCTCCCGTCTGCGTCGTGATCCCCGGCTTGCCTTTATTCGGTGTCGCGAACCCGATGTTTGCCTTGATATAATCCCGGCCGGTTTGCGAGGTCGTTGCAATGTCTTTGGGGATGTATCCTGCCAGGAACCATTGACGTATCACCCCAATGAACTTCGCATATTCCTCGCTCTCATACAAATTAACGACCTTCAGCTGATTCGGATCGGTAAGTACACCGATCATGTCGCCCAGCGGATCAATCGTCGTCTGCAGCAGTGGATAGGCAATGGAACCTCCTCCTGACGCTTTACCCAGCATATTGGCTTCCGGATGCTTCTTTTTAACGCTTTCAAAAATCGGCTCCAAATCCTCGATCGTTTTCACCTGGCTGACGTCCATATTGCTCTCTTTTAACCAATCCGTTCGCATCAGAATAGTCGGATAAGCGGCAAAGTCCCGGATCGTTGGAACGCCGTATATTTTGCCGTCAATTTTTGCCGCTGCCAATACGTCCGGATCGAAGGCGTCTAGGATATCCTGGCCATGGGACTGAAGCAGGTCATCGATGGGCAGCAGCTTTTTTTGCGCGACTTCCGAAATATACTGGTCTTCCCCTGTGAACACCAGGTCGAGTTTCTCATTGCCGGAGAACATCAGCACTTTTTGCTGTGTCCACGCAGCCGCTTCAATGCGTTTCAGTTTGACGGTTGCATTGATTTTGTCTTTCGTAATCTTGCTGATTTCCTGCTCCACAAGACCAAGATCACGCTGATCCGGTCCCCAAAAAGCGATCGTAATTTCATAAGGGGCAAGTTTACCGTCACCAGACGCTTCTTGCGTTGACGACGACGGCTTCTTCTCACCGTTCGAAGAGGAGCTTGAACATCCGCTCAGAACGACGGTAACAGCCAGCACAAAGAACAACAAGGAATGAACCGACTTTTTCCACATAGGCTTTTGACCTCCCAGGATCTTCAATATGGAATCTCCACGCTTGGAGCTGAAGTACAGCAGAAAGGGTGACGAATGCCGCGTCACAGCGGCATTCGTCCGATCCCGATCTTCATGATGCCGCCAACTCGGACTGCTTGCGGTATTTCATCCACATGAACGTAAAACCTGCCACCCCTGCTACAGATATGATTGCGCAAATCGAATACATCGTTTGGGGACCCAAATAATCGAACATCCAACCGCCGAACAGACCTGCGATGATGCCGGAAATTCCACCCCACGTCAGGGCATAAATGGCCTGCCCGGTCGCTCTGTACTCGGCTGGTATTAATAGTGCGGTCAGACTGGTTCCGATATAGTAGTAGCCACCGAACGTAATACAATGCAGCACTTGGATAAAGATGACCTGGAGCGGTCCGCCGGCAACCGACATCAATAACCAGCGGATCACGAACAGGATACTTACGATGACCAGCCCTCCCAGCATCATCCTTGCCGATTTTTTCAGGAATCGGTCAAACAGCAGAAACACTGGAATTTCAAAGATCGCCGACAGGAACACCGACCAGCCAATCAATTCGTTGGAGCCTCCCAAGTTGGAAATGTACAATGTAACGAACGTTTGGTTGATCGAGTTCGGAACCGAAATGAGGATGCCAAGGATAACGAATACAAAGAATAGCTTGCTCGACAGCATCACTTTCCAATAGCTTTGTCTCTCGGTCTTCGGCTTGGAAGTCACTCTGCCCTGAGGTAGTCCGATGGTAAATGCCAGTGAGATCAGCATCATGATCCCGTACAACATCCAAAGATTCACCAGCCCCATCCAGCTGAGAACCGGTCCTGCCATCGCGGCAATGATCGCCCATCCCAGCGAACCCCATAGGCGAAATGCGCCAAACTTGTAGTTCGTGTTCTCGATGGCATTCAGAATCAGACTGTTGCTCTGCGAGAACGTGGGACTGTTGAAGAAAAAGAAGATCAGCATGAAGGCGAAAATGACGGCATATTCACGGAGCTGAAACACCACGATCGTCGCTAACAAATTCCCGGTCAGAAGAAAAATAAGAATACGTTTCACATTCTGCAGCCGGTCGCTCCAATAACCCCAAAATGGATTGGCGAAGATGGAAATGAAGGGCCCACCGGCCATAATCATGCCGATTTCCACTTTACTGAGTCCGATGTTTTGAAAATATAAAGGAAAGAATGAAGTCAAAATCGCAATCGTGCCATACAGGAAAAAGTTGAAACGTTTCAGTGCCGACAACGATCTGGAGGAATGGCCGGCCGCCGGATGGACCTCCCTCTTCCTTAAAGGCAGCATTAGAGCTGGATCGCTTTCGACAGGGATTGTTCGATGATATCGTCGCTGCTTACTTCCCGCCCAAGCCGGTCGGATAAATAAATGCCTTCGCTGATCAGCATCGTCTGTGAGGCGATGTGGGCCGTGGGAAGCAGCTCCACTCTTCCCTGCAGCGCGGCGACCCAGTGATGCTGCGAGGACTGGTATGCGTCATAATTCGGCTTCAAATGATTCCAGCGGCCGTCCATCTCATCCAGGTTGACGCTGCCGTTGACATCCATATCGCAAATCGTCGTATGAAAACTGAACGGGGCCATAATTTGCTGATCCGAATAGGCCGGCAGCTTAATGCCCCCTTTATCCCCAACCACAGAGCAGCCTTCGATGCTTCCCAGGTGAATGCTCCACGCTTCGATAATATCGAGCGTCGCGCCGCCTTCAAATTTTATGAATCCCAGCCCCAGCTCTTCCACGTCAAAGACCGCCTGCCCGGCACGCCCGGCATCCACATCCATCTCCCGGTAGCCTTTACCCGAAATCCGCTCCACCTTCGGTGTGCCAAGCAGGTACAGCATTTGCGCGATATGATAAACTCCCATGTCGATCAGCGCCCCGCCGGCGGCGATTTGTTTGTTTAGAAAAGCCGGGGTGCCATATCCGTCAATATAAGGGCGTCCTCTCCGGCGATGGCCGGTAGCCCTGGCATGATACAGCTTGCCGAGCATGCCCCCGTCGATCAGCGCTTTTGCCGCCTTGGTCTCTTTTCGATACAAGGTGCCAAGCTGAATATGCAGCTTCTTGCCGTAATCTTCTGCCGCTTCAAGCATGGTCAGCCCGTCCCGGTAAGTCCCGGCGATCGGTTTCTCACAGTATACGTCCTTGCCTGCCTCGAAAGCGGCAATCGTCACGGGGGCATGCAAATTGTTGTGCAGGCAGACATCAACGGCTTCAATGTCATCGCGCTTCAGCATTTCTCTGAAATCGGTATAGACGTGGGGAATATGGAACTCATGCGCGACCTTGAGGGCTTCCTGTTCATTGATGTCGCAGATGGACACGATCTGAACATCCTCCATATTTGCGTAATTTCTCAGGTGAGCTTTGCCGATCAAACCTGCCCCAATCATGCCAATGCGAACGGTTCTTCCCATTTCGATCAGTCCCTTCGGTTATTTAATTTAAACGGCTCAACATCCGCTTCACGGAAGCGATCGCCCATTCCATCTCTGCGTATTGATTGTCCGGCGCGTTGTACTCGATGCCCCAGTATCCGTCATAGCCGGCATCCAGCAGTGCCTTCACCATTTGTTCGCCCTTTGGTGATCCTACCGTCTTGCCGTCAAAATGCGTATGATAGACCCACGGCGCGACCAATGTGTCGCCAATGTCTTCATCCGAATCCCAGCGGCCCATATGGAGCAATATGCCAAAGCTCGGGTGATTGACCGCCTCGGCCACTTTTTTTAAGTATTTTGGATCTTTGGAGGTTCCCATATGATTTTCAGGTCCGACGATAAGTCCAAGGTCAGTCGCTCTCCGGCTCAACGCTTCGAACTTGTTTACAACATATTCGAACTGCTCTTCCGTCCCGGGCGCTGAGCTTTTATCTCCCGCATCGATGCGAATGGTTCGCGCGCCTAGCTTCTCAGCAATGGATAGGTAGGCGACAGCGTTTTCATAAAGCCTGCTGCGCTTGTCAGGATCTGCATCCCATAAATGCGCACCATCCACCGCGATGTTGATAATCGTCATTTCTTTTTCCCGTATCGCTTCGGCCAGACGTTGAATATATGCTTCATCAGGCAGTGAAAAAATGTCGTCCTTAACCCCTTCAAAGGTCCCGTTCCATAAATCAACGGTATCGAGATGGTATCTGTACTTGGACGATTCCAGGTACCCGAACGTATCCATCTTCCCTTCCCGGATCATATTGAAAAAAGAAAAACCGCCAATGCTGATTTTCATGGATTAGCCTCCCTGATTTGGTTTCTTTTTTTGTAACCACGTCCTGCAACCTCTGGCAGCTCTTCATCACCTCCTTAACATGCTGCAGGGAAATCATCCTTTAACCGCCCCGACGGTCAGCCCTTTAACGAAAAATCTCTGAAAGAACGGATACGTTAACACAATCGGGAGCGCGCCGATCACGGCAATAGCCAGGCGGACGCCCTGAGTCGGGATGGAACTGCCGTCCACCCTTGAAGAATAGTCTACATTATCCAGTAAATATTGTACGTTCAGCAAAATGGTATTCAGAAGCACCTGTATGCTGTACAGCCTGGAGTCTGAAATGTAAATGAGTCCGTTAAACCAGTCGTTCCAATAATTAATTACCTGAAATAGTCCGACCGTTGCCAGCACGGGAAGAGACAGCGGCAGCGCCATTTGCACGAATATGCGAAATTCCCCTGCTCCATCCATGTTCGCCGACTCGAGTACCGCTTCCGGAACCGATACGGTAAAAAACGTCCGCAGCAAAATAACATAGAAGGCACTGACCAGAAGACCCGGCACGATCAGCGCAAGCAAGGTATTGGTAATATGAAAAACATTCGAGTAGATTAAATAGGTCGGAACAAGTCCTCCGTTGAAGAGCATCGTGAAGAAGACGATAAATGAAAAGAAATTGCGCAGCGGTAAATCCTTCTTCGACAGCGGATAAGCGAGCAAAGTCATCAGGATCAGACTGGCTAGCGTACCTAAAAGGGTCACAACGACGGAAATGCCGTAAGAATTCAGGATCTCCCCCGATTTTTGAAAAATGAATACATAACTATCCAGGCTCCATTCACTGGGAAAAAACGAGTAGCCTTCCCGTATGATCGCATCCTCGTCGGTGAACGAGGCCAGGATCAGCAGCAGAAACGGCACCAGGCAAAACGCGACAATCAACCAGAAAATAAAATGGATAACGACTTGTTCAATCCGTGTTCTTCTCAAGGACTTCGCCTCCTTATTAGAACAATGAGTTGTCGGGGTTTATCTTCTTCACAACAAAATTGGAAATGAGGATTAGCGCGAAGCCAATCACGGATTGGTAGAAGCCTGCGGCGGAAGCCATTCCGATGTCTCCGCTCTTGAGCAGCGCCCGATATACGTATGTATCCAGCACATTGGTTGTTGGCAGCAGCGGCCCGGAATCAAGCGTCACTTGGTAGAACAGACCGAAGTCCGCATAGAAAATCCGCCCGATCTGCATTAAAGTCATGATAGTGATGACGGGGGTAAGGGACGGCAGGGTGATGTGAAAAATTTGTTTGAACTTCCCTGCCCCATCCAATGTGGCGGCTTCATAATACTCATGGTCGATGCCGACGATGGCGGCAAAGTAAATGATGCACAAATAGCCGACGCTGTGCCACAGCTTGACGATAGTGAGGATGACCGGCCAATATTTCGGTTCCGTATACCACATGACGGGATCCAGTCCGAGAAAAGGAAGGACCGATTTGTTCATGAAGCCTGTTTCCATGCTTAATAACGAAAATACCAGGTAACCGACAATGACCGTTGAGATAAGATAGGGCAGCAAAATGGCACTTTGGTAAAAGCGCTTTAAAAACCGCTGTTTCACTTCGGCCAGCAATATAGCCAGCGCAACGGCGAAGACAAGATTGAGTAAGATGAATACAACGTTGTAGAGGATGGTGTTCCGGGTGATGATGTAGGCTTCAGACGTCTTGAAGAGATACTCGAAGTTTCGAAAACCAATCCAGTCCCCGCCGAAGACCCCTTTGGAGAAGTCGATTTCCTTAAAAGCGATGATGATGCCAAACATGGGAATGTAGTTATTGATGAGCAAGTAGACAATACCGGGGAGAATCATCAGGTACAGGATTTTGTATTTTTTGGCCTTTTTGAGAACTGTGCGGTCCAACCAGGATGTCATAGTAATTCCCCTCCTCGGAATAAATGACTGCTGCACGCCTACCGGGATTCTCAAAGATTGAACTCGGCATCCTCCTCCTCTTCGATTAATTTTTCCACCGGACAAATTAATTAACGAAAAAAATTCGCCTCCTTGAGGCACGTTTGTGATCATTATAGGGACGCCTTTACGGCCCTGTCAATGTGTTTTTTTTATTTGCTATCCCTTCCACTGCCCGCCTGGACTGGGACTCGTTGACAGCACAATGGGCATTTTTCTATAATCGCATTGACACAAGAATAGGCTACACTCCCGTTCCTATGCCCTCTTTCAGCCTAGCCGTCAGGAATCAGCACTCCTGTCCTGACGGGGACTCGGCCAATCATAACTTCCGAAAGTAGGAGAATGCGATGACGAATAAAATAGGAAACCAGCAGATGCTGCGGGAGATCAACGTTTCGACACTGCTGCATATGATTTTTGAGCATGGACCGATATCCCGTGTCGAATTATCGCGAAAAACCAAGCTGAGCCCGACGACCGTTTCCGTGCTGATCGAGGAGCTCATCCGCGAACAGCTCGTGCACGAGACCGGTATGGCCGGTAAAGGTGTCGGTCGAAAAATGACCCTGCTGAATATTCGCGCTGACGGCGGATATGTCATTGGCGTGGATATTTCGAGTTCTCCGGCGCATTGCGTGCTGCTCGACCTAAACGGTCAGCTGGTAGCCAGCCAAAGCCTGGAATCGGTGCGCGGCCAGGACCAAATTCGAACTTCGCTGGTGAAACAGCTGCAGCAATTCATCCATAAGCAGCGGATTCCCCATGAGCTCATCAGACGCATCGGCATTTCCCTGCCTGGGAGACTCGATGAGACGCAAAGCATCGTCATCTCTTCTAAATATTTGCAGCTGGAACAGTTCCCTATGCGTCAAGTGCTGGAGCAAGAACTCTCGATTCCGGTACTGCTGGCTAATGATTTGGACGCCGCCGGATTTGCCGAACGATTCAGCGGAGCCGCCAAAAATGAGCATACCATTATTTTTCTGCTGATCGGCCAGGGCACAGGAGCTGGACTTGTCCTGAACGGGGAGATTTATCACGGCTCCAGCGGAGCGGCCGGACGAACCACTCATCTCTCTCCGTATTGCACGCCCATCCTTGCGGAAAGACTTCGCACGAACCATCCGGAAGAGTTCGGATCCATGTCGCCGGAAGCAACGGTTCATGCCTTTATGGACCTGGTTCTCGCCGGCGTCCAGCCCTTCAGTGACCAAGGAGAGCTCATTATCCGTGATATTGCCGATTATTGCGGAAAAATGCTGGAAATGCTCAACCCGCAAAAAATGATTCTGGGCGGCTGGATTACTGACAATGCGGCGTTTTTCAACCGTCTCGTACATGCGATTCACGAAGCCGACCACTCCCCCTATGGAGACACGCCGATCGTCGTATTCCACTGGAAAGAGTACGGGTCTGCCTTGGGGGCGGCGATGCTTGGACTGCATGAAATTTTCAAAAAGAAGACGGTACAATAACTTTATGCTGGTGGTCCTTTACAGCAATATATGTTCATGCCCAGCGCTGCCGGACATGAACATATCGTTGTCGAGGAAGTACCATCAAACCGCTGCGCCGACTGCTGCTGTTTTTAACGCGCACTAGTCTCGACCTGCAAAAGGTTCGCTTATTTGGAAAATGACTGCGTCATATCCGTATCCAACTCTTTGGACACGGACTTTTTAAACTTGGAAGTCGAAATCAGCTCTCGAAGCAGCTCCTCGTATTGGTCCGCGTCAAATGGAACGGCTACCATTTGCTTGGTGAACGATGAGAGCATGATTCCGTTGGCGATGGTGACCGACCGGATCCCCTCCGTTCCTTCTGCAATCAGCTCGCCTTTCCCTGTGCTTATTTTTCGAATGAACTTTTCTGTGACCACCTTATGCCCTGCTTCCACGTTTGTATCAACTTCGATATCCTCTTCTTCATACTCCACGTTCCCGAACCCGTCCTGCGTTTCGCGCAGATGCTTCAGCATGGAAATATGATTGCGGTAGATCCGAAGCTTATTGTTTTCGTACAGAAGTCTTCCGTTCTCCCCAACGATCTCCAGACGGTTCACCCCCGGTGACTCCGCAGTCGTCACGATAAAATGCCCGATCATGCCGTTATCATGCTCGAAATAAGCGGTGACTTCGTCTTCCACTTCAATATGGTGGTACTTGCCGATATGGGCATGTCCGCTAATTCTTGCCGGGATCCCGAAGACCCATTGATAGAAATCGAGATTGTGCGGGCATTGATTGGTCAGGATGCCGCCTCCCTCCCCCGCCCAGGTCGCCCGCCAATCACCGCTGTCATAATAAGATTGTGATCGGAACCAAGCGGTATTGATCCAAGTGGCTCTCGTCAGTTGCCCTAATTCACCGCTGCCAACCACTTCCTTGATTTTTTTATAATAGGGAAGCGTCCGTTCCTGGAACATCATGCCGAACACCAGATCGGGAAACTTCTTCTTGGCCTCTGTGTAAGCATCGATGGTGAGCTTGGCGTCATTGACATGAACGGCCAATGGCTTCTCGCAGAGCACATGGATTCCACGTTCGAACGCATCACTAGCAATGGCTGGGTGGCTGTAATGCGGCACCGCTATAATGACAGCCTCGAGCCCGGATTGCTCGAACAGCTCCAAATGGCTGTAATAGGCCTTTGTGCTGCATTCGGCAGCAAACCTGTCCGCCCGCTCTTGAACCGTATCACACACGCCTACAAGCTCAATTTGCTCCATCGACTTTATATTATGGATATGAGTTCTTCCGATGTTTCCTAAACCGACCAATCCGAGCTTCACTTTCTGCACGCTCATGCTTATATCCCCTCTCCTTTGAGTATTCGATACGATTACGACCAAGCCAAGCCTTCATTTAACAGCAGCCTTTTTAAGGCTTGTGCCGCTATTTTAAATCGCTCGGGTCCTTCTTGTTCCGGGAATGCACGGTGCAGATGAGGCTCGATGGATAAAAATCCGGAAAAGCTTCTCTCCTTCAGTGCTTTTACAAACGCTGAAAACTCGCCGTCTCCTTCGCCTGCCGGGACAAACATGCGCGACTGTTGGTCCGCATCCTTGATATGTACATATTCAAGGTAAGTTGACAGCTGCGGGTACGCCTCACTCATCGGCATCACCCGGTTCATGACAAAATTGCCGGGATCAAAGGCAAGTCTCAGGCAAGGAGAGTCACAATGCTGCAGAATGCTCAAGCAGCGCTCATCGGTATCTCCGTAAACGCCGCTATCATTTTCCATCAGCAGCGTAATATGTTCCTCTTCAGCTATTCTGGTCAGCATCTTCATACGGGAGAGCACTTCGCCGCGGTAGTTCTCCGGCTCTTCATTGTCGGGGATGTAATAAGAAAATACGCGGATATAGCGGGCATCCAATTGTTTCGCGATATCTGATGCGCGCTTCAATTTCTCAAGTTCGGGGGCAAAGGGGTCTTGAATCGGGTATTTACCGATTGGCGAGCCAATGGAGGACACGCGAACACTTGTTTTGCTTAATGCGGATTTCAATCGGACCAATTCTTCATCGGTCAATTCCAGTACATTTTTACCATACACGCTCCGGAGCTCCAAATAAGAAATGCCTTCGGACACGAGCACGTCGAGCTGTTCCTCCAAACGATCGGAAATTTCATCGGCAAATCCAGTTAGTACCAGCACTCTCGCATCACCTCTCCTTAAATTCGCAGCGACTAGGCTTAACTGTCGATATGGATTAGTGTAGCAGGCGGCGAGAAGCTGAGGGTACTTTCCGGTTGACCAGGTTGGTATCTTAAATGTTCTAAAATTGACTTTTTACCAAGCGTCTGTACTGCGTCGGGGTTTTACCCTCCCATTGCTTGAATACCTTGCTGAAATGGGAATGATTTTTAAAGCCCGTTTCATAACAAATATCCGTCACCGATTTCTCCGGGTCGAGCAGAAACAGGATTTTGGCCTGATTGATCCGTCTTCTGTAAATGTAATGAAATATCGTCATCCCCGTCACTTCTTGAAAAATGCGCACCAAATAATACTTGTTGATATGCAGGTTCTCTTGCAATTGGTCGAGACGAATATCGGTCATATAATGTTTTTCGATATAAGACAACGCGTTCTGAACGTGCTGCTCTTTTTCGGACGGGAAACCAGCTTCTTCTTTCACCGGCTTCATCAGTACTTGGCAAATGAAAAAAAGCGCGTCCAGACACAAGACCCGAAACCGCTCATGGGAGACGGCATCCGGTGCGGAATATAAGCAGTTCAATTTACGCAGCATTTCTTCGAATTCGTCCTGCTCCTCCATGCTGAGCTGAACTTTGTAGTTACGAAGTCTTTCGAAAGGCTGCAGGGGATTGACCGAGAATACATGCTCGGATGCAGCGCGAAAGTAACCGGGATCAAAATTCAGAAGCGTCCGCACATAGGGATGTCCTTCAAAGCTCTTAGGCATATGCAGAGTCAAACCATGCATCACGATGAGTGTACCTGGTTTGAGAACATGAATTTTGTCGCCGATCAAATACTGCCCTTTGCCCTCATGGAAATAAAAGATTTCATAGTGATCGTGGGATTGAAAATTCCCTGCCGTTACCGGGACGCGTTTTAAATATTCATATTTCAGCAGATAAGCAGGTTCCACATCGCTGCCTCCGATCCAGGGAACGTAATTTGATGCCACAGGATGTCTCAACTGTGCACCTTATAATATTTGCATAGGCATCACAATAATAACACTTCTTACGAATAAAAATGGTTCTGATTGCATTTGTTTTAAATTTCCTCTTGCTCAATATTGCCTATCCTGCTATTATGGAGAAGCGTAAATTTTGGAAAGCGAAATATTCGGATATATTAGGATCTTTCCAAGCAGATAAACTTTGACCACTTCCTCTCGGGAAGTTAAGGCCATACGGACAGCCGGGTCAAATGCCGACTGGCAACTTTCGTTGCCTTATTGATTGAGTTAAAAGCTCAAATTTTATAAGTTGGTAACTTTATAACCAGTGCTGACGCACACAACTTGTGAAACGGTCAATAAGAGTGGTAAAAGTAATTATTTGCTATATAGACTCTGATCCTAACAAAGTATATTTGAATATTAAGAGCCCTTCCATGAAACGTTAGCGTTTTATGGCTGACTGATAAGCACACTAGGGGTTTGTCCGGTCATGCTTATTGGAATTTCTTATTATTTGACTATATCAAGCAAGTGTGATGCGCATGGTGCGTGTTTCGCTTGCTTTTTTGTTGCCGTTTTTACAGAAAAAATTGAATTGGATGAGGAGATTGATTAAAAAATGGGAAAAGCACTAATCATCGGCGCCGGTGGCGTAGCATCTGTAGCAGTTCATAAATGCGTTCAAAACAGCGATGTCTTCGAAGAAATCTGCATTGCCAGCCGTACCAAGTCCAAATGCGATGAACTGAAAGCAAAACTTGACGGTGGAAAAACCAAAATTACGACCGCACAGGTCGATGCCAACAACGTGGATGAGCTGATCGCTCTGATTAACGAAGTGAAGCCGGATATCGTTATGAACCTGGCCCTTCCTTACCAAGATTTGACGATCATGGATGCTTGCCTGGCAACCAAAACACACTACATGGATACGGCTAACTATGAGCCGGAAGATACAGCGAAATTTGAATATAAATGGCAGTGGGAATACCGCGAGCGCTTCGAAAAAGCAGGAATTACAGCTCTGCTCGGCAGCGGATTCGACCCAGGCGTTACCGGCGTATTCTCGGCTTACGCGCTGAAGCATTATTTCGACGAAATTGAATACATCGACATTCTGGATTGCAACGGCGGAGATCACGGTTATCCTTTCGCCACCAACTTCAACCCGGAGATCAACATCCGTGAAGTGTCCGCTAACGGCCGCTACTGGGAAAACGGGGAATGGATCGAAACGAAACCGATGGAAATCAAACGCGAGTATAACTTCGCTGAAGTCGGCCAAAAGGACATGTACCTGCTGTACCATGAAGAGCTGGAATCCCTTGCGCAAAACATCCCTGGACTGAAGCGCATCCGCTTCTTCATGACGTTCGGCCAAAGCTACCTGATGCACCTCAAGGCGCTTGAAAACGTAGGAATGACCTCCATCGAACCGATCGAATTCGAAGGAAAGCAAATCATTCCGCTGCAATTCCTGAAGGCCGTGCTTCCGGACCCGGCTTCCCTCGGACCTCGTACGGTGGGCAAAACCAACATCGGCTGTATCTTCAAAGGGAAAAAAGACGGCCAAGATAAAACTTACTATGTCTACAATGTTTGCGACCACCAAGAGTGCTACAAAGAAGTAGGCTCCCAAGCGATCTCTTATACAACTGGCGTTCCTGCCATGATCGGCGCTGCGATGGTCCTCACCGGCAAATGGAACAAACCGGGCGTATACAACGTCGAAGAGTTCGATCCGGATCCATTCATGGAAGAGCTGAACAAATGGGGCCTTCCTTGGGTAGAAGACTTTAACCCGGTGTTGGTTGACGCCTTGCCTGAAGAAGCAAGAGAGCCGGAGCTTGTTCGTTAAGATGCGGTTCGAGGAGTTACCTACACCCTGTTTTGTAGTCAGTGAAGAACTCATTGAGAAAAACCTGAACATTTTGAACGGTGTCATGCAGCGTACGGGAGCCAAGATCGTGCTTGCGCAAAAGGCTTTTTCCATGACCGAGATGTACCCGCTTATCGGAAAATACTTAAGCGGTACGACTGCGAGCGGATTATTCGAGGCACGGCTGGGCCATGAGGAAATGGGCAAAGAGAATCATGTCTTTGCCCCCGCTTACCGTGAAGATGAGATCGACGAAATTGTTTCCATTTGTGACCATATTATTTTCAACTCCTTCTCCCAGCTGGAAAAGTATAAGGATAAAGCTCTTGCAGCCGGCAGAAAGATTGGCCTTCGCATCAATCCGGAATGTTCGACGCAAGTGGGACATGAAATCTACGATCCCTGTTCGCCGGGGTCAAGATTCGGCGTGAAGCGGGAGGATTTCCAGCCGGAACTGCTGGACGGCGTTACGGGGCTGCACTTCCATACCCTGTGCCAACAGAACTCCGACGATTTGGAAACCACACTGAATGCCGTCGAAGATAAGTTCGGACAATGGCTGCCGCAAATGGAATGGATCAATTTCGGCGGCGGCCACCATATCACGAGAGACGACTACGATATTCCGAGACTCGAGGCTTGTATTACTCGAATGCAATCCAAATACGGCTTGGAAGTCTACCTCGAACCCGGAGAAGCCATCGCGCTGAATGCGGGCTATATGGTCACCTCCGTGCTGGATATCCATCGTAACGGCATCGAGATCGCCATCGTGGACACCTCGGCCACCTGCCATATGCCGGATGTGCTGGAAATGCCTTACCGTCCGCCGCTCATCGGTTCAGGCGAAGCCGGCGAGAAGCCGTACACCTATCGGCTCGGCGGTCCGACCTGCCTTACTGGCGACGTCATCGGAGACTACTCCTTCGATCAGCCGCTTCAGAGCGGCGACCGATTGGTATTCGAAGACATGGCGATCTACTCCATGGTCAAAACGAATACCTTCAACGGCATGCCGCTGCCGGCCATCGCCGTGCAGGAGAAAGACGGCAGCTGCCGCGTCGTGCGCGAGTTCGGCTATCAGGATTTCAAGACGAGACTTGCTTGATGAATAAGAAAAACGTCTATCGACGTACCTTCAAAGAAGACAGACCGCGTCTAGAGGAAGTTTTTCTTGCGAGATCAGGAAGCAGAAGCTCCGAAACTTATACTTTCTGATCTCTTAAGCAAAGCCTTAACCCTGTCACAAGGGTTAAGGCTTTTTGGTTTTACGTTTTCTTTTTTTAGATAAAGCCTTGTATAGACTTACTTAAGGATAACCTTCAAATAGGCTAATTCCCCTGGCTGCATGATCAATTGTACGTCTTTACCGCTGCTAGGGATCTGGCGAATCACTTCCTCCAGCGGATTGACCAAGCAGGCAGCCTCCACTTCTCTATCCATTACGCTAAAGATGTACTCGGACTGCTCGGTTCCTGCATTTCGCAGGGTCAGAATAAACCCATTCCCATCCACAGCCGGTTTCACGTATAGCAGGACGACTGTACCGCTTGACTGGCTAAACCATTGCCCTTCTTCCTCCCGATCACACATTACCGCCGCATTCATGGCTATAGGATCCGCTGCAGCTATGCCCGCACGATATGCCTCAACGGGATCAAATTGCCCGAACGGACTTAGCTCATATTTCAAAACGATCTCTCCAGGTTGACTGGCCCAGAAGTTGGTATCCCAATAATTGTTCATGGCCCATGCAACCAGCAGCGGATTTTCCTGGCGGTCGATCTGCTTACTCTCCTTGCCGAATTGAAAATCGCCGATTTGAACGAGCGGCGCATCGGGACAAGCTAAGGTGATCCCCTTCTGCTGATCATAGATGGATACCGTTTGGTCAACCGTCACCCAGTCCCGGCAAGTCGTGCCAAGCTGCTCCCTGTCTAGCTCGACTAACAAACCGGCTGTATCATAATGGGCGCGCCAGCCTTGATCCATCCGCAGCGGAAAGGCGAAATAAATCGATTCGGGCCTCCTTATATCCGATTTATTCATGGACGCGGAAAGACAGATTCGGGGATGGATGGCTGAAAAAGTAATCCGCTGTTCCAGCCGGGAAACCCCCGGCGCTTCAAGCTGCATGACATACGTTACCGAGTCACTGGTTTGTTCGACCGAATAAGCTTGCAGCCGGTCGGCACCGGCACGCTTTGCTTTCCATTCATGATTCCAGACGGATATGCTGCGATTCCCTTTATCGACATCCCGCGGGAACAAGGTGCTTCGATGCTCATGGTTGTGGAGCCCGTCGATCGTCTCCTGAACAAACTCAAATAACGTCCATGGGCTCTTCTCGTCCAGCATAGGCCACTGATGTATCTTATCGAATAACTGCACAATTCTTCCGCTGACAGGGTTGTATGTCATCCGGTAAAATGGCGTTTCGATCATCCCTTCCGTGACCGAAATGCGGTTGGACGAGGCGGCCAGCCGGGCTTCTAACTGGGCAAACGGGATCTTTTTCCACGAAAATGGTGCCATCTCTACCGTTCCATACGATTTATAGCTTTGAACCTCCTGCGTGTACGGCAAGAAGTCCATCACGCGCGAAGCGGCTAAATGACGACCGCTGCCGAGGTAGTATTCAGGCACCTTGACCTCCGCATGCTGCGTTTCACTGGATGTATTGACCAGCATGACGCCGCCAGGCTCATGGGATTGTAAGGGGTTCCCTGCAACCGCCTCCATTTGTTTGGCATACACGTAGGCAGACAGGTCTGCCGATTTGTACGCCGTCCCCCTCTTGTGCAGCTGCATCGAAATCGAAAGCGGATGGTCAGGAAGGTTGACCGAGCCCCAAGAACCCCACGTGTGTTCATCATACAGCAGCGCCTGCTCCAATGCCTCGTTTTTCGCTTTCGTATACTGCAGGTTTGGCGCTCCTTGGATCGCTTCAAGAAAATCAGCCTTCTTCATGCTTTGCTTGGTTTGGCGGACGATCTTGGTTTCCTTTGCGGAACTTCCCGCACCGAAATTCCAGTAGTCCGTCCAATCGCCCGAATAAGTCTGGATTTGTCCTTTCGGCACCTGTCGAACCCGCTCCAGAAGCATCTCCGGGGTCGCGAAAATCACCTTCTGGTCATGTCCTTCTGCATTGTATCGGCGGATCAGCGACAGCAGGTTCGGATCCGGGCAGTTATTGTCATACAGCGGCGGATTGGTTGCCGTTAAGTATACGAAGTCATATGGATAACCCTCCCCTTCCAGACGATCGATATATCCCCTAATCCCTTGCGCCATCAGCTGGGTATCGTCCTGACTCGTGTGGAAAAACTGGCTGAACAGAGAATAATGCTCGCCCAGGAACGTCAGCAGCTGCCGGTTGTCTGGGGTTGTCCAGTTAAACGCGGCAGGTCGAGGCAGCGGTATGCCCCCGAAATGGACGTTAATCCCTGTGATATAAAACTCGATTCCTGCATCGAGCAAAACCTGGCTGAACGGCCATGGCTGCCCGTTGACATCATGATTTATCGCCGTTTTGATGGAAACGCCAAATCGCTCCCGCAGAACGCGAACCGGCTGGAGCATTCGTGCAAGCTGATCCGTATGTACAAGCGGCGTCGTATGCATCGGAAGTGCAGCAATACTGATCTGTCCATTGTGCAGCAATCTGCGGAAATCGGAAATTTGCTCAGAAGTGGCTGTCTCCAGCCATTGCATCACCGGATAGGTGGCCTCGCAGGTCCAGCGGAATTTTGAATCCTCTGGCTCATGCTCCGATTGAAGACATAGCCGGATTGCTTCATCAATATAGTCTTTCTGCAGCTCCAGCAGTAACGGCTGGGGATGCGTGTAGCCGATATCCAGGTGACTATGGTGCAAACACAATATTTCTTTGATTTTCGCCATTCCTGTCACGCTCCTAAGACTTTATGCATTCGTCATCCTTCATTTTCATGGTTAAATGATAAATCTCTTAAAAATTGTATCAAGTTCTGTGGGCTGCGTATTTACAGAAACGTATATCTTTTATACAATCGTCATGCCTATTTTCGGAGAAAAGGAGATGGTCTGTAATGGATTTTGCCAATCTTCATCCTTACGTCTACCATGCCTGTCTATATCCATTTTCCAGAGGCCAGAACAGCCTGTCGCGTACTTGCTACGCTTCATCGCTCTATCTGATCAGCGAGGGTAAGGGCATCATTCGCTTTCGGGGAGAAGACCACCCGGTCATTCCCGGTTCTCTTGTATATATGCCGCCGGGCTTGCTTCATGACTGGTATGCAGATTGGGAAGAGCCAATGGTTCACTATTGCTGCTATTTTGATTGGACGTTAATCGATCGCAGAGAAGCCTTCTCGACGCCCAACATGATCTGTTTCGACCTTTCTCAACTGCAGCCTTCGCTCATTGGGCCTGCGTTTCCTGTGCCAATTCCCGAATTGATGACGGTAAGCAAGCTGCGAATCTGGATGGATGGATTTGAGACTTTTTTTAATAACAATGAATACATAAACGAGCGAACCTATTATCGTGGCCTGAAGATTCAATCCAATTTTCAGCAGTTCATGGAGTACTTCCTCACCTTCGCTCTTCAGGAGAACAATATCCCCGATCCGCGAATGCTTCATCTTTTAGAACGGCTAGATCAGGATTTGATGACCGGCAGCGTGAAGCCGCTGGAAGTGTATTTTCGGGAGCTTCACATCAGCCGCGGCTATTTTTTCGAAAAATTTCATCAGGCCACCGGCTTATCACCCACGCAATATATGAACCATTTTCGGATTAACCGTGCCAAGGATGATCTGCGGTTCTCCAATTTGAGCATCACGGAAATTTCCGAGAAATACGGCTTCTCATCGGTTCATTATTTCTCTAAGCTGTTCAAGCAGTTAACGGGAATTCCGCCAAAAGAGTACCGCACAGCTTATATCAACGAGGGCTTTAAGCAGGTAGAAGTTTTTGCACCATAGTCAGGGGCGTGAGTCTACCAGCGCGCTCCCTCTTGTTCGAATTGCTAATTAAAAAAAGACCGCTTTTTGCGGACTTTTTAGTATACTCTTGGTATACAGCCAAGTTCATCGCAGCGTAATTTGCAGATTTCGACTCTAACAGGAAAGAACATGATGCGAGGTGAGATGATCTGATAACGTAAAGCAAATCTTTTCTGCGGCTCATTACAAATATGAATAAGGTGGGTTACGAATGAAAATTACGGGTTACGAATTATTCCTTGTACCACCACGCTGGTTATTTTTAAAAGTCGAAACGGATGAGGGCATTGCGGGTTGGGGAGAGCCTGTTATTGAAGGGAAAGCCGCAACGGTAAAAACGGCGGTCGAGGAGCTGATGACTTATTTAATCGGTAAGGACCCTTTGCGCATTGAGGATCATTGGAATGTGATGTACCGTGCTGGATTCTACCGCGGCGGCCCGATCCTGATGAGTGCGATTGCCGGCATAGACCAGGCTCTGTGGGATATTAAAGGAAAGTTCTATCATGCACCTGTCTATCAGTTGATCGGCGGTGCTTGCCGGGACTCGATGAAAGTGTATTCCTGGATCGGCGGGGATCGCCCAAGTGAAACGGCACAAATGGCGCTGGAGTGTGTGAAAAAAGGTTTTCAAGCCGTTAAAATGAATGCAACCGAAGAATTGCAGTACATCGATTCCTATGACAAGGTTGAGAAAGTGTTGGAAAACGTAGCGGCGATTCGTACCGCTGTCGGGAACCACATCGGAATCGGAATCGATTTTCACGGCCGCGTACATAAGCCCATGGCAAAAGTACTGGCTAAAGAGCTCGAAGTGTTTCGACCCATGTTTTTAGAGGAACCTGTGTTACCTGAACATAACGAGGCATTAAAAGAGATCGCTTCGCTAACCTCCACTCCGATTGCGACGGGAGAGCGGATGTTCTCAAGATGGGATTTTAAGCATCTGCTGTCCGGCGGTTACGTGGATATCATTCAGCCTGATTTATCCCATGCCGGCGGGATCACGGAATGCAAGAAAATCATCAGCATGGCGGAAGCCTACGATATCGCGGCTGCCCCGCATTGTCCGTTAGGTCCGATTGCACTGGCAGCCTGCTTACAGGTCGATGCCACCGCCCACAATGCCTTCATCCAGGAGCAGAGCTTAGGCATCCACTACAATCAAGGAAATGATCTGCTTGATTATTTGATAGATCCCGCTGTTTTCCATTATGAAAACGGTTACGTTAAAATACCGGACGGTCCAGGCTTAGGGATCGAGATCAACGAAGAAAAGGTGCGCGAAATGGCGAAAATAGGCCATCAATGGCAAAATCCGCTGTGGCGCCACAAGGACGGAAGCGTAGCCGAGTGGTAGAACCGCTCCTTGCGCATCTCATCCGGATCAACAAATCAAAAGATCGTTCCTCTCACGATGGGGAGCGATCTTTATTTGTTTCAAAATTAGCGAGTATGTTCAGTTTGACCGCGGGACTTCTTCCCCACCGGGATACTTTGGGCAAAACGGAATACATTATGGGGGTCATATTTCCGCTTGACCCGCTTCAGTCTGTTAAAATTCACTCCATAATACGCCTTGGGCCAGTTTTTGATTTGCAAATCGGGGAAGTTTACGTAATCCCCTTTGACAAAGGGACGTAATACTTTACGGAATCTTGTCACCCACTGGATATTCCGCTGCTGCTCGCCGTCGTTCCTCCATCTTGCCGACAGCTCATAGACCGTCTCTGCCTTCCGATGTGGATAGGCCGTCGCAGTTGGAGATATCCGGCTTACCGCACTTCCTGCCCCGCCTAAGCTTTGACACCACACAGTAGCATGCTGATTAGGCGCATTGGACAGAAAATCACGAATCACTCGCACGCCTTCACGAGGCAGCGGCTTAAACCCGAATGCTCCGGTAATTTTAAACTTCGGCTCCAGGTTGAGATCCCCTTGGGCAAAAAATTGGGTTGCTTCGATAAAAGGTACTGTCCTTACCATCACCTTTACCGCAGTTCCTGCTTGCAGCAAAGGTTGGATTAATCGCCGCAGTTCTTCCGCGCTTCCCAGCAGCTGTCCGGTAGACACGATGGTCCCCACCTGTTTCGCAGCGACCTCGATGGTTGAAGTTAAGCGGTTCGTAACCGCAGGAGCCCAGCGCTGCCAAGCCGGAAATACCTTCTCCAGATCGCGCCATTTCCAGGTGATGCTGTAGATGGAGACGTTCTGGATGGGCCTTACCCGAAACGTATATTCGGTGGCAATCCCAAAGTTCCCTCCCCCACCCCCTCGTGATGCCCAGAGCAGATCGGAATGTTTCTTCTCGTTGGCGATGATCGGCTTCGCCCCTCGCCGTCCTGAAGCCACAACCATCTTCACCTGTTTTAGGTTATCGCAGGTAAGTCCATACTTTCGCGAGAGCAGCCCGATTCCCCCTCCCAGGGTAAGCCCGGCAATGCCCACATCTGGCGCCGTTCCACCCGGCAGGGTTACGTGCTTGTTCCACAGTTTTCTGTATACCCGGGCAAGCGGATTGCCTGTTTGTATTCGGGCTACCATGTTTTTGCGATCCACCTTCACGCTATTCATTTCGCTCACATCGATAATTAACCCGCCATTAACAGACGAAAATCCTTCATAGCTGTGCCTCCCGCTGCGGACTCTAAACCGTACGCCTCGCTCACGAGCCCATTTCACTGCGTTGATTACATCCTGCGTTCGTTGGCAAAACACGATGATCCGTGGGAACTTGGAAAAGCGCCGATTGTATTCCATTCTGGCTGTATTATAAGACGGATTGCCAGGCACCACGATTCTTCCGGTCAATGGGGTACCGGCTGTATTCCGCTTTTCAGTCATTATTATGTCCACCATCCTCGATCATGGATTAAGCTGTACTCATCTGCTTATTCCTATGTCGGGGCAATTGACCTGGCAACGGCACCTGCCTTATAGGCGTTTGTATAGTAACCTTAGCTTCTCTCGAAAATCATGTAATCTCTGATGTCGTGTATTTAGTGAGTCGACATGCAGGAAAGAAAAAACGGCTCCGCTTTACGGAAGCCGTTTTTTGCGGTACTACTTCACTCAGCAGTTCTTTCCACTCTTCTTGCCTGGGTTCATCGGTTGATTTCCCCCGGTTTCAGCCAGCTTCTCTCCGAATTGATCCAGCCGTTCTGGCGAAGATGCAGGGCCGTCGTTTTTCGGCTTGTTGTTTCTTCCAGTCATGACGCTCACCTCCATCCATAACATGAGCGCCTGACCTTGTTTTCATACCCTGGGACTTCATCCGAACCTTAAAATCGGGTCCTTTTTGCAGATTGCTTTGAACCCGGCACTATACAACCGCTCCAAAAGCGCTTAATATTTTCAATAGCGAGTTGCTTCAAATCCGCAATCGTTGCAGTGAACTTATTCGAGAAGGAGTCATCAGAGGCATGCTGGAACCAAACATCACCAACTTATTGAAAAATACGCTGAAAGCAAGTATTGATAACAAGGAGATCGCCGGCGCGAACTTCATGGTGCTTAAGGACGGGAACGAAGTTTTTTACCATGAAGACGGATTAGCTGACCTTGAGTCGGGGCGCCCGATAACAAGGGATTCGATTTTCCGGTTATATTCGATGACGAAGCCGGTGACTTCCACCTCCATCATGATGCTGCTGGAGCGTGGGGCTATCGATTTGTTCGATCCTGTAAGCCATTACATTCCGGGTTTCAAAAACCAGCAGGTTGAGAAAAACGGCGAACTGGTTCCGGCCGGCCGGGAAGTCAACATTCACGATTTATTGAATATGACATCAGGATTGGTATACGGCGGAACCAACCAAGGCGGACAGCAAACGGATGCATTATTCCAGGAGCTGGGCAGCCGGTTGAACGGGGATAACCCGATGAGCACACTGGAGTTCGCGAACCGCCTGGGCCAGATCCCGCTTTCGTTCGAGCCGGGCTCGTACTGGCAGTACGGAACGTCCGCCGATGTGCTTGGTGCGGTTGTAGAAGCGGTGAGCGGTATGCGGTACGGACAATTTTTGAAAAAGGAAATATTCGAACCGCTGGGCATGAAGGATACCGGATTCTGGCTGCCTGAAGAAAAAAGAGACCGTCTTGTGAAAACATATCAGGATGATGGCGAAGGCGGCTTAAAGCTGTACTCGCACAGCCACCTTGGCATCGCCCATCAGCTGGACCGTGATCCGGCATACGAGTCCGGCGGGGCCGGCTTGGCATCCACGATTGACGATGCTGCCAAGTTCACGACGATGCTGATGAATCAAGGCAGCTTCAACAGTGTTCAACTGTTAAAGCCAAGAACGGTTCAATATATGACGTCGGCGGCATTAACCGAGTGGCAGCAAAAAGGCTTCGACACGTGGCACACGATGCGCGGCCACAGCTATGGCAACCAGATGCGCATCATGACCGACCCCGGAAAAGCCGGATTTATCGGCAGCCCGGGCGAATACGGCTGGGACGGCTGGCTGGGGGCTTACTTCAGCAACAGCCCACGGGACGGACTGACGATCTTGTTTATGATCCAGAAAAAAGATGGCGGCACGATGCCAATTACGCGCAAGCTGCGTAATATCGTGTTCAGCACCTTGTAAGAGCCAAACGAAAGAACCGCACGGGAGCAGAGCTCCATGTGCGGTTCTATTTTTTTACGAAGAATGGTCTATAGGTGGACAGCTCCCCATCAGGAAGCGCTGAAATCGTTAAAATAGTGCACGCCGTCATGCGCCGTATCGCCGGGTTCGGTTCTTCGGTTGGTGCTGAACCATAACTTATCTCCGTTTGCTACTCCGACGCCCTCAATTTCAAACAGATCAGGAAATGCCGAAGACGTCACGCGGAACGATAGATTGGGATCCGCTTGGATGGTACCCGAAGCCGTAGAAATATTACGATAAACGAGCACAATGCTGACGTTTTTATATGTCATCGGAACATATATCGTGTTGTTATAATAACCGAAGCCTTGGAAAGCATACGAAGTTATATTCGATATCGTGCTGCCGTTGACCTTTGCATCTTCAATATTCAGAGAGAAGCTATTCGTTACATTGATCGTTCCACTGGTTGCGGTTAGCGGCAGCGAACCTCTGTACAAGGTTCGTCCGGATTTGAATAAAAAGTTTATGTTGCTCGCGTCTTTGCTCGTAATTTTCACACCCGACATCGCCTTGTCTGTACCATCGTATTTAATAGTGTAATTGCCTACTTTGTAGTAAGTCGTTCCTACATATTTCAGTTTCACGAGACTCATACTGCCAGCGTTCATGGTGACGACGAACATATAATAATTGCCGCCGTTGGAGCTGAGAACGACATCGTTGGCATGACCGAGATAGGTAGCGTAAGTAGATCCGTTATCCCCGTTGGTCATGAGCGTTGTGGTACCGTCACTCATTTTGGTGCGATAAATGACCGCCTTATTGTTATCGCCATTGACTTTTACAGAATAGACGTAGGTAGATCCCACGGCAAATCCCTGAGCGGCGTAGCAATCATTGGCATTGCCCAGCGTAGCGACGGTGGAGTACGTGTTGTAATATGCTGCACTGGCTGCAACGGGCATCAGCATGGATGCGCAGAGAAGAATAGCGATAAATATGGTCAATCGTTTGCTGCTCCTCCAAGTCTGGGCCATGACAGCCATCCTTTCCGTAAACCTCCACTTCATACACGGACACCTCCATAAAATTGATGTTATGTTGTCTGTATGAATGAAATCAGTTTCCTACCTTTGCCAACCTCCACATTACAGAGCAGCTGTTTATTGGAATTCCTGCAAGGAATGGTTCGTTCTATTGTAGTTTAACCTGAATCCATGCTCATTCAAGTCATTATAGTCCTAAATCAGGGTAGTTCTGGGCCTAATCCTTTTGTCCCCCTGGTTGTTGTGATTCAAGTAAAATACTTGTTGCGTTACCTCAGAACGTGTTGTCATCATCGGATCCGTCTCATAGCTGGTACTCAGATGTAAAATTTCCCCTTGAACCTTACGCAGCGTCATGTCCTAAGATTCAATTGCCGGCAAAAAATTAAAAAGGGAGATCGATGATGATGACGAAACGGCAACTTCAACACAGCACAGCGTTTTTTAAGTATGCAAGGCGAGGAGTGGGATCAAAATGAGCAGCACATCGTACAGCAATGAGCTAAAAGCCGGCCTAAAGGAATGGATCGGACTTGCCGTACTGGCTCTGCCCGCCCTTCTGGTCTCGATTGATCTCTCCGTGATGATTCTCGCGCTGCCGCATATCAGCGCCGACCTGGGCGCAGATAGCGCTCAGCAATTATGGATCATCGACATCTATGGATTTATGCTCTCCGGATTTCTAATCACAATGGGCTCGCTGGGAGACCGGATCGGCCGCAGGAAGCTGCTGATGATTGGCGGAATCTCTTTTGCGGCAGCTTCCATATTAGCTGCGTTTGCTCCAAATGCATGGACTCTGATTGCAGCACGTGCGCTGCTGGGGATCGCCGGGGCAACGGTCGCGCCTTCGACTTTAGCTTTAATCAGCAGCATGTTCCGCAATCCCAAGCAGCGCTCTCTCGCCATTGGCATATGGATGATGTGCTCCATGGGCGGCATGGCGCTTGGTCCGGTCCTCGGCGGTATGCTGTTAAACCACTTTTGGTGGGGTTCGGTATTCCTGCTTTCCTTGCCCATCATGTTGATTTTGGTCCTTACCGGACCCGTTCTGCTGCCGGAATATCGTCATCCCCAAACCGGCCCTCTTGATGTAACAAGTGTTTTGTTGTCGTTGCTTGCCATTTTGCCGGTCATCTATGGACTTAAACAAATAGCCAAATACGGCCTGCAAATTGCACCATTACTGTTTCTATTCGCTGGCTTAGTCTTTGGCGCATTTTTTATTGCGAGGCAGAAAAGGTTGACCAGTCCATTGCTGGATCTGCGTCTATTTGCGAACCGGGGATTCAGCTCCGCGCTGGGAGGCATGTTCGGCATCACATTTACGGGAGCAACGATGCTCTATATCGGGCAGTATCTGCAATTCGTAAAGGGGCTGTCTCCGCTTGAAGCAGGGTTATTTATGCTCCCCGGAGCCATCGCCTCCATGGCCGGGATGTTACTCTCACCGCTTGCCGCACGCCTGGTGCGCCCGGCTCGCCTGATCGGAGGAGGCCTTTTGATCTCCGCGACAGGATGTCTGTTCCTCACTCAGGTGGGCAGTGATTCCGGCCTCACCTATCTTGTCATCGGGTATGTGCTGTTCAACTTGGGTGCTGCTCCATTACCCAGCCTGTCCAGCGATCTGGTGATCGGCTCGGTCTCGCCGGCAAAGGCAGGATCGGCCGCAGCCATGCTGCAAACAAGCGGAGAATTTGCGTTTGCGCTGGGCATTGCCGTTTTGGGCAGCATCGGCACCGTCGTATATCGCAGCCAGGTGACGAGTTCGATCCCTGCCAACCTCTCGGAATCCTCTGTACAACTCTCACGCGACAGTTTGACCGGGGCGATCGAGACAGCAAAAAATCTCACGGGGGAAGCCGGTACTTCGCTCGTCGAGGGGGCAAGCAAAGCTTTTATGGGCGGGTTTCACGCTATTGCAGCGGTTAGTGGAGTCATTATGCTTGGTATCATCGTTTTGGTCGCGATCCAGTTCCGTCACTTACGGCCGATTGGAGAGAACCAACCTGTCCAAGCCGAACGTATTCCCGAAACAGAGCATTCCCTGCAATAATGAATAATGATCTAGAATAGCCTTGGCATTAGGCCAAGGCTATTTGCATAATAAAATCCGTTTGTTCTTCATCCCCCATATAAAAAGAGTGCGCACCGGTTTGAACAAAACCTAATTTTTCGTAAAAGCGGATGGCTTTCTCGTTCTTTTCCCAAACTCCGAGCCACAACCTCTTTTTGTTGTGAATTTTGGCAATTTCCATCGCTTGGTTGATTAAATATTGGCCCAGCCCTTTTCTTTGAAACTGGCTTCGAATATAAATCCGCTCAATTTCGAGCGACTCATTGCCCATTGGTTCGGTTTGGGCATCATTCATATTGACCTTTAATAATCCAGCAAGTTCATCATGGAAATAGACGAAATAGAACTCCGAAGAGCTATGGGCCAATTCTTTTTCCAACTGTTCGGCGTTAAATGCCTTTTCCAAATAGGCTTTCAAATTCTCCGGTGAATTCTGGTCTTTAAATGTGTCCGTAAATGTTTCGATGCTGATTTCCCGGAGCCGCGGCAAATCTTCACGGCTGCACTTGGTTATGCTTACTGTCATGTTTGTCGAAAGCTCCTTTATCTAAAATCAATAACCCCTCTTGTTCCCTTTTTTGACGTATTCCCAATCCACTTCGATATTCTTTCTAACCCTTTGCAGAAGTTGAAAAATGGTATCTGTTTCTTCTTCCGAAAATCCCACTAACGCGACCCGATTCGAATGATCATGTTCTCTTTGGATAAAAGGATACACCGATAGCCCTTTTTCGGTCGGAAAAAGTTTTTTGATCTTTCGGTTATGCTCGTCCGCCTTTTTCTCAATAAAGCCATTCGTTTCAAGCTTTTGTATGGCACGGGCTGCAGTAGTCCGGTCTACCTTAATCATTTCGGCTAACTTTTCTTGAATGATCCCCGGGCTCTCGCAAATCCGGACAAGATACAAATACTGCCCTTTCGTCAGGTCATATTCCTTAAATTCGATGTTGCTAATTGAATCCAACGCCCTGGCAATCATTCCGATTTCACGCAGAATTTCTTTCATATGGGCAGCTCCTCATCCTTTTCAACTGATCAATCGCTCTTGATCAATATTATATTATTTTTATTGCATTTGCAACAAAATGAAAAGTGAGAATGATTTAAGTCGTTATTAGTAAATACAACATCAGATTGTTTAGAGCGTAACCTTAAGGCGCTTTCGGCAGATCCAGGCCATTCATGACATAGGGACGAACAATGCCCACAAGTATATCGGTTCGGTCATTCTCTCCCACCGTTAACCAAGAATGCGCAGCGCCATAAATCGCAGAGGCAGTCATCGCCGAGATGATTTTCGTTTGTCTGTCTTCCATAAGGTGAAGATTCCCTCTCCGTAAAATGTTCTCAATGGATTGCTGCAGCAGCTGCTTGATTTTCTCATCCACGAGCGATGCAATCGGTTTGGCATCCATTCTGCATATCTGATAAAAATCCATAATGTAGTGGTAAGTCATCATGATCAGCCCGTCACAGATTTCATCCGTAAAGTCGCGTGCATTCAGCACTTGATCAGGAATTCTATCGCGAAAAGCCTGCTCAGTGATTTCTTCCAGCAAAGCGTATTTATCTTCATAATGCGCATAGAAGGTGGCGCGGTTAATCGTTGCTCTTTGTGCGATATCGTTAATGGTTATGGAATCAAAATCTTTCTTTCGGAGCAGCTCCCTGAACGCTTCCCTGATTAACTGGCGTGTGCGCAATACCCTCGGATCCTGCTGATTTACCATATCCAGCCTCCTGTTAAAACATCAAATTTCAAGATGTGTTGTCTATGCAACGTTCCGCTTCATCTGCCGATTGAAATCAGAAGCTTGCCATACTATCATCTTACCCAACAGATGTTGCTTAAGCAATCTCTGACTAATTCATGGAAAGGGTAGATCATTGTTGAATACGATAAAAAAGAGACTTTTAATATTTGGCGCAGGTATCGTTGGCAGCATATACGCGCTCCGGTTTGCCAAATCGGGTCTGGATGTCACACTGTTGGCTCGGGGAAAGAGGCTGGACACCCTTCAAAAGAACGGTTTGCGTTACAACGAGCACGGCACGATAAAACAAATGTCGATCAAGACGATCGGGAAGCTTGAGGACGACGATATTTACGATTTTATCTTTGTTCCGGTACGGTTTGATCAAGCCGAATCCGCCCTGTCTGCGATCAAAAATAACCAGAGCCAGACGATCGTCACTTTGACTAACACCATCGGTTATGAATCCTGGCTTGATATCGTGGGTGACCGGCTGCTCCCCGGATTTCCCGGGGCAGGTGGAGACATGAAAGAGGATGTTTTATACGCCCAATTCGGCTCGGAAAAACATCAAGGGACCATTTTTGGTGAAATCAATGGACAAACGACCGAAAGGGTCAAGGAGCTGGCTAAAGTACTTGAAACGGCAGGTTTGCATTATGAGATCCAACATGATATGTATGCATTCCATGTTTCGCATGCTGCCGTTGCCGTGGGCAACAAGCATTTCTATACGGACCACGGTGTGGTCGATCTAGAGACAGCAAGAAGCGAACGAACGCTCCGCAAGCTCGCTGCTGATATTAAACAAAATCTTCGCTTGGTCGAGCAAGCCGGAATCCAAGTCATTCCGAGCGAAACGAAGGCCATGGGGGAACTGTCGGAACAAGAACTTACAGCAATGTACCGCCAGATGTTGAGTAATGATTTTATCATTGATGTCATGCTCGGGGATCATGCCGTCAGTCAAAGAGCAGAAATTATGCTGTTAGATGAGAAATTTCATGAAAAGTTTTCTGTGGGGCAATAACACCAGATCGGCTAGCCCGGTTAATCCCAAGCAAAAAGAAGCGGCAGTCTAGGACTTTCGAGCCCTGGTCTGCCGCTCTTCATAACAAATAGGCATTTTTGATGTATTTGGTACTGTTGCGTTTTCGGATGGCTTTCCTTCGGCATGCAGTATGTGCAGCGGAAATTGCATCGGTCCGTCACGGAAATCCTCAGGTCGCGCATCAGTCTAGCCAGCTTATCCAACTGGGGGTTCGCCGCCATGCTTCCTTCCTCCTTCATATAGCCGTACATGCTTCAGCACGCTTTATCCTTGCAGCTGCGGACTGGTTTTCAGCTTTGAACTTCCGCCTCCATAGCGGTCGTTTGTAGGCTTGTTCGTAATATCGCTGAACGTTCCGACATATTGGATAACGTCTCCGGCATCATCTTTAACTGCATTAATGATTAATAACTCTAAATACTCCTCGCCATTTTTGCGACGGTATCCCAAGGAACGGGGTTCCTATCATTTCCAGGAGTTACAAATCCGGAAAACACAGCGCTCAGACCGGGTCCCCCAATGTGGATCAGGACTGCTCGGTTCAGTTGTGCTCCTCCTCGAGAGCACCGGTGAGGAAATCGATGAATCCGAACGGTGAGTGATCGTCGAAGCAGAGCGCTAGGATCATGTGTGACCCCGCTGCGGCCGACTCGCTGCGTGGGAACAGTGCCTCTTCGTAGGCGGTGAGTGCAGCTTCGGTATCGCCTTGGTGTGCGGCGATCGCCTTCCCGAGCTCGGCACCGTCGAACATCGCTAAGTTCGCGCCCTCGCCTGCCGGCGGCATCAGGTGTGCGGCATCACCTAGGAGTGTCACCCCGGGCACGCGGTTCCATCGGTGGCCGATCGGGAGTGAGTAGATCATGCGCGGGATCGGTGCGGCTTCGCCGTCGGTGATCAGCGCGGTGAGTTCCGGCGCCCACCCGTCAAACTCAGCCGCGATGGCTCGCTTCGCGGCGGTGACGTCACTAAAGTCGATACCGGCGATCCACTCAGCGGGACGGTTTAGCTGGACGTACGTATGGAGGACGTCCTCCGCCTCGCGGTGTGCGCCGATCCCCTTTCCCGGGGCGAGCGCGAACATCGCGCCGGCGCCGACCGCTTTAGCCGCCGCGGCGTGCCGCACGTCGGCATCATAAAGGTAGGTCTCGATGAATGTCGTGCCGACATACTCGGGCTGCGCGTCGGAGAGCAGCGGACGGATCTTCGACCAGGCGCCGTCCGCACCTACGAGGAGTTCGGTGCTCGCAGTGGATCCATCCGCGAACGTCAGCTGATGCCGTCCGTCGCCTTGAGGTTCTACATCGATGAGCTTCTTACCCCACTGGATCGTCCCCGGAGGCAGGGAGTTAACGAGGAGGCGCCGCAGATCGCCCCGAAGTACCTCGGGCCGTCCGCCGTTGCCGTCATCGGGCTTGTCGTAGAGCACCTCGCCGTGCTGGTCAAGCACCCGCGTCGCTTCACCACCTTTGTGTATCAGGCCTAGGAACTCGTCAAACAGCCCTGCTGCCTGGAGCGCGAGTTGCCCATTGTCCTCGTGAATGTCCAGCTGCCCGCCCTGCGCGCGTGCCTCCGCCGAAGGCTCCGCTTCGTAGATTGTTGCGGTTATGCCGTGAACGTGGAGAACGCGTGCGAGCGTCAGGCCGCCGAGGCCCGCACCGACGATCGTGACGGGTGTCGTCATTTTACCTGGTATCGTTTTTTTAGTCATGCTGCTCATCCTCTTTCTAATTTTTATTTAATCAACAATTTAATCCAACCGTGACACGACACGGATCAATGATCACGCTAGGGGTAAGGAAAAACTTCCATGATCCCTGAAAGATGTTGATTACAATGGATATAATGCAATAGCTTTATGAACTGAATATGAATTATGTATCTCACTCGGCGTGACCAGTGCACTTGGACACATTATCGACTCCGCTGATCTACCTCGTAAGTCCTCTCTTCATTACCGCCATCCCTCAGAAAGCTTGAGTAACGCTCTTTCATACGAATTTCCGCAATACTCCCCTTCCTCCCCACAAAAAAGGCCCCCTCTTCTCCTCGTGAAGAAAGGGGGGCTTTAAACAACCGTTTTTCTGATCAGCTGCACCGCTCGCGAATCCGCTCGAACAGCACGTTATTTTCCAAATGGATGTGCTCGAAGGTGTCTTTTTCCAGCAGTCCAAGCCGCTGGTAGACAAGTCGATACGTGCCGCAGGCATCTGCCGGGAGGGAGAAATCGCCGGTCACTTCCCGCAGCTCCTTCAGCAGATTCCCGGCCTGCTCATGCTCCTGCTCCAGCCCGTACAGCAGCGGCCGAAGTTCCTCCAAATGCTGCGGATTCGGATTCGCCATAGATTTTAGGATCTGCGGGAATACGTTGTGATCTTCGTCCTCCGTATGCTCCTGAAGTTCACTTTTCAAATCCGCGAATAATTCCTGCACCCGCAACAGCTCCGGATGACGTTCTCCATGAACGCGGGCCAGCTTTGTCACATATGGCGTTAACGCGGGAAGTTCTTCGCGCAAAAAAGCGTGATGCTTGTTCTGAATGTATTCGATCAGCTCCGGTTCCGCCAGATCTCCAGGCCGGCTGTCCTGATACTCCGCCATTTTCGTCTCCAGTGTCCGGATCTGATCCAGAACCGCGCTGGAATCGAGCTTCCGTGTAGTCGCTGCTTCTTCCAGAGGGATTTTGCCTCCGCAGCAAAAATCGATGCGCAATGCGCGGAACAGATCGGCTGACTGCGGTACGGCTGTGACGATGTCGGCAACATGCGTTTGAAGCGTTAATTGACTCATTGAAAGGACCTCCTGTAGTGGATTCATTCCCATATCGTGATGCAGAACTCATTTACAGCCCCAGTATAAGGAATCTTCGAAGCCTGCCTTGTGATTCCAGTCATACCAAAAGCAAACGAAATGTGAAAACATCCACGGCAGAAAAAAAGCTTCCCACACCCTCCCGATCGGGAGGATATGAAAAGCTAAATTGATTTGCATCGCCTGTTTAGGTTGTTTAAAATTTCTCGGGAAACTGTTTAACAATTCCTTCTGTTAGGATGTCCGCCAAATGAATCATATGGATCTCGTTTTTGTCGGTTGCCGCGATATCTGCTTTCCAGTCTCCCTTGAGGCAGTCAAGGACGATTTCCGTGATCAGCTGAAGGTGCGTGTACAGCATACCCTGCAGCTCTTTAAACGACCAATTCGGATTCGCAGCGCTTAAAAATTTGGCGATATCATCGGCGTTACGATGCCAATCCGCTTCTAACTTTTGCACGTCCGCCTGGTTACCCGCTTTGGCTGCCGCGACAATTTTCCCTGCAATGAGAATATGTTCTCTTAGAATCTCAGCCAGCTTATTACCGGCAGCTTCCCCGTAATAGGGTTTGATCACATTTCCGATGTCCTGCTGGTTCCGCAGGAGCCGGTCCAATACGTCCTGCTGATCCGGACGGTTCGAAATGGCGCTGACAATATAACTTCTCGTCCAGATGGTATGGTCGATCCAAGCTTTTTGCATATCGGTTTTCAGCTGCACAATTTTAGGGCTGATACAAACCGGATTCTTCTTCCCATCCACCATGGCTTGTGCAGGTGCTGCGATCTGCATCATGCTGAAAATAAGCGTCAAGGTTATAAGTAAAGCCTTAAGCCGTTTGTTTTTCACTGTTATCTGCTCCTCTATACGTTTGGAATGCATCAGGCTGTCTTAATATGGATAAAAAATACCCGATTTTATACAGAGGAGCAGCTTCATTTCTGATTGCTTCGTTGATTCCTTCTAAATTAGACGGTAGGGACGGTTCCTCCATCAATGACATATTCAGCGCCCGTAATTGAAGCGGCACGTTCTGACGCCAGAAAAGCGACAAGCTCGCCAACCTCTTCCGGAAATCCAGGTCGTCCAACGGGAATTCCTCCCAATGCATCCATGACCGATTGGAGCGCACTTTCGAAGCTGCCTGTTACCTGTGCGATATTCTCCATCATCGCGTCTGCTGCAGCCGTTTGAATAAAGCCGGGAGCAACGCGGTTTACACGAATGCCTTGTGGAGAAAATTCTTTTGAAAGGCTTTTGCTGTAGTTGCTTAACGCCGCCTTTGCAGCTGCATAAGGAATTGTAGATTCAACCAGGGGCAATACCCGCTGGATGGATGAGATATGGATGATGACTCCCTTCCTTTTTTCAAGCATCAACGGGAGCAGCCCCCGATCCAAGCGTACAGCAGCCAAAAGGTTCAAGTTTAGCGCTTCGAGCCAGTGTTCGTCACTTGCCGCAAAAAAACCTCCCGGAGGTGTGCTGCTCCCCCCTACGTTATTGACGACGATATCGATCGTGCCGAACCGCTCTTTAACGGCTTCGATGACCTTCATCGTTCCTTCATTTGAGGATAAATCGGCCTCCACGAACCGTTCCGGATCAGCAAGGTCCGCTGGCACAGAACGCGCCGTTGTCATCACCGCAGCACCAGCCGATGCAAATCTTTTTGCGATAGCTTCCCCCATCCCTTTTGTACCACCGGTTACCAGCACTTTTTTGCCTTGATATTCCGTCATTGGATTTGCATAAGTTACAGCCATGTTGTTTCCTCCTAAGTATCAATGATTGGATTGGTTAGAAATCAAGAACGCCGCTTGGTACAGTGAACGTCCTCTGAGAACAACCTTATTGTAAGCTTGACGGACCCCAGCGTCTAATTTATAGTTTTCATTAAATTTATGAATAAAATTTATATAAGCGGGTGCCAAGATGGAGCTGACACAACTCGAATACTTTTTAACCGTTGCCCGGCTGCAGCATATGACGATGGCTTCGAAGGCATTGAATATTACTCAACCAGCCTTAAGCCACGCGATTGCCAAGCTGGAGACCGAACTGGGAGTCCCCCTTTTCGAGCGAAACGGCCGGAATGTCGAATTAAATCGCTATGGAAAAATGTTCGGCAGATGGGTTGAGACGGCCTTGAACAACATCCGAAACGGCATACAGGAAATTGAGGAGTGGTCCAATCCCGAAACGGGTGTGATTCACATCTCCTATTTGAATATTTTGGGCGTGGATTTGGTCCCTTCTATGGTTCGGGATTACCAGGTTCATCATCCCCAAGTCCGTTTCGAACTGTACCAAGGAGATCACGGGGATATCGATGAGTATTTGGATAAGGGTACGGCGGACATGATGATCACTTCGAGGGAAACGACGCTGGACAATCATGAGTGGATTGTAATTCGCAAATTACCGCTGTTTATCGTTGTCTCCGCAGATCATCCCTTTGCAAGCCGATCCAGCTTAAGCTTGTTTGAATTATCCGGTGAGCCTTTTGTGGGACTCAAGAGAAATTGCGGCCTTAAAGCGACCATCACCTCCCGTTTTCAGCATACGAATTTTGAACTGGCCTCCACTTATGACGCCGAAGATTTGATTACCGTGGCCGGTTTTATTAAAGCGGGTCTGGGTGTGTCGGTGCTGCCGCAAACATTAGGGCTTATGTTAGACGGTCTGGTATGGATCCCTATTCAGGAGGAAGGCTGGGATTGGGAAGTTGGGCTAAAGTGGCGAAAAGACCGCTATTTATCGCCCGCTGCCAAGAGGTTTATTGAGTATATGGATACGGCATCCAAGTGAATGGCGGTGTTGATGGATCAGAAAAAAGATACCGCGATGTGCACGGTATCTTTCTAATCCTCTTTTATTCGCCGGCTGCTTCAAATGTCGTGACAATTTCGTACATCCCCGGCTCAAACTTCGCTATTTTCAAAGCTTCCTGCAGATACGGAAGCGGTCTAGGGTCATTTCGCATGGCTTGATAATCCTCTGCGCTTCTCCATTGGGAATACATCGTAACCTTCGTTCCATCCGTACCTCGATGGAGAATACATGATATAAATCCCGGGGCGTGTCGGACGGAAACATTCGTTGCGTCGGTCAGCAGTTCGATCAGCCGTTCCTGATTTGCCGGTTCAACGGTAAATACATTGATCAGTGTCAGAACCTGGTTATTCAATGATATTTGAGTCAAGATGTCAACTCCCTGTTGTTATAAGTGGATCCTCTTATATCATGACTCCGGAAGCGCTTGAATTATGCGCGATACCTCCGGATCCAATTCTTTTGCCTGGTAGTCCGTGGACAGGCTTAGTTTCTCCCAACGCTTGGTTTCTTCCAATTTGCCCTTATCCACCGCGTTCGCAATCGCAACGGCATCGCTTCCAAGCAGTAAGCGGAGCGGCGGGTTATCTTCATTAACAATGGAAATGATCGCTTGCGCAGCTTTATCCGGATCACCGTTCTCCCTGCCGGTAGTCTCCCGAGCATGCTTCAAATGGTTACCGACCGTGTCCTTATAATCGTCGATAGGCTCGATATGCTTCATTGATGAACCTGCCCAATCGGTACGAAAACCGCCCGGTTCGATCAGCGTAACCTTTACACCAAGGGGTCCAACTTCTTTGGAAAGCACCTCAGAGAAGCCCTCTACCGCCCATTTTGCCGTTTGGTATGGTCCTAGACCGGGCGCGCCGATGCGGCCGCCGATCGAGGAGAACTGGACAATATGTCCGTGACCCTGCTCTCTCAGGTGCGGCAGCGCTGCTTTCGTTACGTTAATAACACCCCACAGGTTCGTTTCCAATTGAGCCCGGAAGTCATCCATCGGAGTTTGTTCAATGGAAGAGATATTGCCGTATCCTGCATTATTCACAAGTACATCCAAACGCCCAAACGTTTCGAAGGCGGCTTGCACGGCAGCCTCAGCCTGCTCGAACCGGGTTACATCCAGCTCAACGATGTGGACTTGGCTGCCATATCGTGCTGCAAGATCGGCGATTTGTTCTGTATTGCGGGCTGTTGCCACCAGCTGATCTCCTTTTGCCAGTACCGCTTCTGCAAGACTGCGTCCAAATCCCCGGGAACTGCCTGTAATCAGCCAAACTTTACTCATATCAAAAATGCCTCCTCAACATAGGTTTGGAATGTTTGTTCCAAAGCAAATATAACTCAGACATTTTCGTAAGTCAAGAGTTTTTGGAATATACATTCCGTCCGAACAAGTTTGACTCTATTTACAATCCGAAGGTTAGATCGCTGAAATTGTTCTGTAAACATGATAAATATTAAGTTTTTAAAGTGTATAAGGCTGGATCATTCCCCTGTTTTATTGTATTACAATCCACATAGTAGATAAGGAAAATAAGAAACATGGAATATCAATTCCAATCAAGTGTTTTGGTTTCAGAGTGCTGATATTGCCCAGATTGGAATATACATTCCGATTCTCGGTGCTTTGATTCGCCGAAAACGACACGGTAAAGTCCCCAAAAAGAGCCGTTGTGGATAACAGATGAGGGCAGCTGAAGTTATATTTGATAAGAAATTCATGAATCGGAGGAGTCAAGACAACATAAAAACAGCCTTTTAAGGACCGCAGCGTCCAAAAAGGCTGTTTCTACACGAGTATAGCTTTCCATGAGGCTTCCAGCACTTGCTGAACCTGGACCTCGTCTAATGGATATTTCTGAATATAGTACCCTTTCACGATGGAAGAAATGATCCCATGGATGAGCTGATGGCATAAATGGGGGTCCATCTCTTTCATGATTCCCTGCTTCTGACCCTCAACGATCAAAGAAATGACCACGTCACTCGAATGGAGGGCATCGCCCATGTTCCGCAGCTCCGGCGAAATATACGGGGAAAAGGAAAAGCTGTCGATAAACAGAAACTCTTTGGGTGAATCGATGCCGAACTTCAACCTGTTCAGCTGCAAGCATTTAAATCGTTCATACAGACTGGCATCCGGGTTATAACCGTGAAGGAGGTACTCCCCCATATGTGTCCGCGCTTCTTTGTAAACCGCATTCACCAACTCTTCTTTATTGGCAAAATAGTTATATACCGTGCCGGAACCTACGTTGGCTTTCTTAAATATTTTGGAAAAGGTTACCGACTGCAGCCCCTCTTCATGGATCAAATCCAGTGTGGCCGCCATTATGTCCTGCTTCTTGCTCATGTATTCCACCTCTTGAAACAACATTAGTACGGGCTTGAGGGAGATGTCAAGTTCACACCACCTAATAACGATGTTGTGCGGCATGACATGATTGCCGAGAAGAGTCAAGATGTATGTCGGATATCCGAGATTCCTCATATTGTTAAACGCACAAAAAGCCGCAGTTTATGCGGCTCTTAAAGTGTGCTTTTCTTGACATCAAACTAGCAGCGACTAACGATATCCAGAGGCATCTGCTGGTTTACCTGCCTCCTGAACTTCTACAAGGTACCGCCAGCAGTCTGGCTGCGAACCGTCGAGGTCCGTGAAACCATAGACTTTTGCGAGCTGACCGCTTGACAAGGACTTCCCATTCCACCGGGCAGCTTCCGGATCGCCAGCTAATGCTGCAACCGCACGGCCTACATAACGCGGAGATTCCGATATGATGAAATGGGGTTCCTTTTCGGTAGCATCACGCCAGTTTTCTTCCTTCACACCGAAATGATCCAGCATGATTTCAGAACGCATCCAACCCGGCGTCATGGCCACCGCGGTACACTGATAGGGTGCGAGTTCATGCGCAAGTGATTGTGCCATACGAATGACTGAGTTCTTGACTAAATCATAGAACATCGATATGCGGTAATTTTTATAATTGTACTCAGCGGTACCATCCGTCATTTCGACCACCAGTCCGTTCTTAGTTCTAATCAACAACGGCAGTGCAAAGTGGCTTGTAATCAAATGCGTGTCGATGCCAAGGCGAAGCATACGAAATCCACGTTCAAGGGAGTGATCCCATACAGGCACATTCCAGTCTGCCAAATTTTCAGCGCCCCATACGTCATTGACCAGAACATCCAATCTTCCCTGTTCTTTTTCAATACGGGCGATAAGAGCCTGGACCTGTTCAGGCTGGAGATGATCGACTTGAACGGCTATTCCTTGTCCTCCCGCAGCAGTTACCCGTTCTGCCGTTTCCTCAATCGTTTCAGGACGGTTGTATTCGGATCGTTGTTGGCGCGTCGTTCTTCCTGTGACGTATACGGTTGCCCCTGCTGCCCCTAATTCGACAGCGATACCTCTGCCGGCGCCTCGTGTTGCTCCAGCGACCAAAGCAACTTTTCCACGTAGTGGTTTCATATCACATATCACTCCTATCGTTGATCTAACGTTCAATGTCCATGATATATACTAACTACGTCAAACCTTGTCGTATATAAAAGCAGAATTTCGCATGAGACGAACTACATTGTCGCCAGGAAGACATCATAACATTCGGCCAAAAAAACAGCCGCAGTGTACGGCGATTCACGCCGAAGCTCTGCGACTGCAATCTTAGTCTTCTATATTAATTGCCATTTTCGTCGGCCGAAGGACCATAGAGGCCCGGTACCGGAATATCGAGAAGCCGTAAATATACCCCGAGCTGCGCCCGGTGATGGATCATATGGCTTAATCCGAAAGTACGGAGAGCGTTGGCACGAGGTTGGCGAAGGATGATATGGTCGCCGTTACGCAAGGTCCACTCCTCGCCAAGTGCTTGTTCGTCACATTTGTCTAACAGCTGTTCCAGCTTGACGACGTTTGCATCAAATTCATCCAGGATGTCCTGACGGCTTGTCAGAGCTTCCCGCCGAAGCGGCACGGTCGATAAATCCAATTCCGGGCTAAGAAAAATCGCGACCTGCCAGTTCAGCAGGTTGATCAGGTGCGTGGTCAGTCCACCAAGCGTCATCGATTTCTCATGCGGCTTCCAAGTCATATGCTCCTCGGGCAGGCGCTCCAGGATGCGGCGCGTAATGGCCAACTCATGCTTTGCATCACCGATGATCAATTGTTTTACCATGAATTCCCTCTCCTTTCTTATAAGACAAGCATACTATAACACCCAGTAAGAGGAAAGGTGAGAGTAAAAAGCGGGAAAGAGCTCTTGGCTCCTCCCCGCAAATTCGTATTTATTGATAATCCGAATTCCAAATCCGGGCTTTATAGAAGGCTCCGCCTGTAACGAGACGCTGATCCGCCGGCTGGTACAAGTCAACCGCATCCGTGGTCCAAGTATACTTAGTGCCTTCCTTCTGGTTGGTCATCACCACTTGCCCGGAAGGCTGGTTGCCTACACTTTTCACCCAATGGTGATTGATCTCAGCGGCCCCCGGATAATCTTCAGACCAGGAATCCGTGGATTTGCTATACTGATACACCTGCGTATTAGAGGTCACCCACAACTTGTCGGTATCTCCATAGACCGCAAAGAGGTCGTGGCCCCAATTGGTGGGCAGCCGCTTTCTGTGAACCTCCTCCAGAATAGGCGCTGCCGGTGTTCCTTTCACTTTCAGGGCAATTAAATCGTAGTCACCAACGGCCCACAGTACGTCTTGAGCCGGATCCCACAGCACACCGTGCGCACCAGGCAGCGAAAATTCGGTATACGTTGAAGAATCGGCTCCCTGCGATGCCGTATAGACCCGTACCCAACCGCCGGCACTCGCCGCAACCGCTACGTTGCCGTCCGGCAGCAGCTCGGCTGCATGCGGGTTGCCGCCTACGATGACGCCCCATGCTCTGCTGTTGCCCGAAGGATACGGAACAAGCGCTGCAAGCCCTCTGGAGTCGGTCACAACCATAAATTTGCCCCCCGTTTTACCTTCCCGCAGCTTCACGTCGGATGGCAGACCCCAGCCTTGCAGCAGTCCGCCAAAACCGTTTTTATCTGTGGGCGCCCAAGACCATTTCAGTGCGTTAGATTGATTCCAGTCTTCCTTCTCGGGATCGTAAACACGAATCTCCTCCGAACCCTGATCCGTCACGGCAATCCAATAATCCTTGTGCAGACCGGGATCGGCTGAAGCATGGTGATTCACCAACGTGAACGTTACCGCGGTCATCATCAGAAGCAGCAGACGGGACCTGATGCTGAATTTTCGAATACTCATGTTTATAACCTCCTCATGGGTTAGAAATTGCGTCAAGGATATGGTGCCAATTGACCGTAATGGCCTCGGGATCCGGGTTTCTGACTTCATGCATCATGGGTCCCTGGTAGCCTGCTGCAACAAATGCATTAAGGATTTCATTCCATTCCAGGTTCCCTGTTCCCGGCATCCAATGCTTTTCGTCCGTTCCGTCATTATCCGAAATATGCGTCGTCACGATCCGGCCGCCCAGTTTCTCAATGAACTGCTGCGGTTTTTCCTTAAACAAATGATTGACGTCGCAGCATACGCCGAGCTCCGGATTACCTTCGGTCAAAAACTCCATTTCATCCGCCGAATGCCCGAGACAAGTGCGCGGGAGGCACTCCGCCGCTAGCCGAAGACCGCTAGCGGCCGCTTCTTGAGCAAGGAGAGCGAGCGTTTGTTTGGAAGTCTTGAAACGGAGCGCTCTTTCTTCCGGTGGAACTGGTTCCCAGCTAGGGTGGTATACCAGCGTCCCGATCCCCCAGTCCGCAGCATAACGGAACAGCTGCCGGACTTTGGCGACGACTTGTTCAAGGGTGTCCTGATCCAGACTGGACGGGTCCCACGCCGTGCCGAAAGGAATGTGCAACGACCAGACGTCGATTCCAAGACGCCGGGCAGCGGCTACCACCTCATCACACTTCATTTTGACTTCCGGATCGAAAATATCCAGCGGCTGCCACGTCAGTTCGATGCACTGGATCCCAGATTCGGCCGCTTGTTTCAAATCGATCGGGTTGGCCAGGCTGAACGAGGTGCCCAGCTTCCAATTTCCCGGTTTGCGGTTCATGCATTTCCCTCCCGATCCAAACTCGTTTCAGAATTTCCAGCAGCGGGGCATGACAGACGGAAAGCTCCACCCTGCGGCATACTGCAGCTGCTGCCATCTGGCATAGCAACGAGAAGCGGCGTACCTTCCGGCGATTCGCCGGAAATATGAATGGCGCCGTCATCGATGAACCAATTCACTCGAACCATTCCTTTTGGGGTTATCGCTTGCCCCCGCATATCCTGCAGCGACAAGCAATGGGGTTCGATCCGGATCGTTTCCCAGCCGGGTGCTCCGGGCTTCACCCCCAGCAAACAGCGGGTGAATTCATACAGAGGCAGGGCGCCCCAGCCATGACAGTCACTGCGCTGCATGAAGGGGTCCTCGGGCCAGGTGGTCAGGTTGAGTTCCAACAGGTCCCGCCACGGCTTCCACATCTGCTCCGTCTCTTCGTATAGTCCTACCTTCTCTATCGCCCTGAATAAATAAAAAGACATCGCATACGAGCACGGCAGCAGATCATCCCGATCCATCATCCGCCGAATTAACTGCCGTCCCTGCTCTCCGGAAGCGAGGCCGGTCAGGACGGCCCAGATTTGGGCGTGTTGGCTGTACTGTTCACATTCGGGACCTTCACGGTACAATCCTGAAGATTCCGACCAACATAACTGCTGCAAAGCCTGGAGCACATGCCCGGCCCGCGCCTCATATTCGTCTGCAACCTCAAAGCGATTCCCGAGTCGGCTTAATCTTGCCGCGGACTGAAGCGCATAGACATACAGGAGATTATGGATCGTAGAAGGACCGGTAAGCGTCGCCGTCGGCGCGCCGTGCAGTTCATCCCATGCTTCGACCCAATCGATGAATTCCCAGTAGCCTAACCGGTGTACGAGTCCCTGCGGCCCGAGCTTACGGTCGTACCAGTCCAGAACCGAGTCGATCGTAGCCCGGTAACGCACGGCAACCGACGGATCACCGGTTTGCCAGTAATAATCTTCAACCATGAAAATCCAATGGAGCGAAAAGGCAGGAATGACCTGCGACTCCATGCATGGATACCGTGCTTGGAGAATCCCCTCCGGCAGAAGTGAAGCATGGTAATCGTCGATCGCCCGCAGGGCTAAGCGGGTGTCCCCGCTGACGGCATAGGTGAAAAGAATTTGCAGCCTGGTATCCATGGCATACTGTAATTGCTCGTAATAAGGGCAATCTTCATAGGTTTCATGCATGCATCGCTGCAGTGTTCTGACGCTTACGTCCCATAATGGACGAATCCAGGCGGTGGAGGACACAGCCGATGATTGGACATCCAGCGGATATCCCGTTTCCCTGAACTCCGGGGGGTCAATGACCAATGGCTCGTCACAGGTCTCCACCTCAATTTGCATGAAGCGGAAGGTCCGGAACCAGAACGGCTCGTAAGTCTCCCTGCCGCCTGACGGAAGGTACACGTCCTGCTGCCCGATCAGATCATACCGCATTGCATCGTCCCGCTTGCCCTTTAGCGGGAAGCCGCCTTCCCGGTGCTTGGAAAAGCTTTCAGCATACAACAGTGTAACCCGGCTGCCCCGCCCGCCTGACAGGGGAAGGATGATATAACCTGTCGTAAGCTCGCCTGCGTCAAGAACCACCTTCCGCTTCGAATGCGGGGGGATGACAGCCGGCTGCGGCTCCGCTGCGCCTTCAATGAATGAAAACAGCTCACCGTTTCCTTTCTTTACATCAACTTCACTCCTGAACCGGCGACTCGTCTCATAGAGGAGCGGGATGGGACGCTCCATCAGCGGAAACGGCGGAATGATGCCGTAAGGTCTGCCGTCCGCCTTCCATCTTCGGATTGGAATAAGCCATTTCCCGTTCTCCGCACTCCGCGGAAGGTTCCAGTGACGAGGCAGCCGCGCGCCATCGACCCGCTCCATTCCCCCCATGAAATGGGTGGGCCCATACGCTTCCCAGGAAACCGCGTCATCCAAACAGACCAGCCATTCGTCCCCAGGCTTGCCTGTTGCAAGATCCGCCAATATTTCCCCGTCTTCCGCAACGCAGCGTCCGCTGGCGATCAGGCAAGGGCCTGCTGCGTTGGACGTTACGCTGAAGGGTCCTCCCCAGCCTGGCGGCTGTGCTTCATATGGGCTGTATGCCACCACTTTTACGGCAAGGATATTGTCGCCTGCAGTCAGGTATGAGCTTACGTCAATCGTTTCGTAGTAATGACGCCAGCGATCCCCCTTGCATGGACCTGAAAGAACGGCTTGCCCGTTGATCCATAAGCGGTAGCGGCTGTGGGCGCTGATTGACAGCACAAGCGTGGCCGGTTTGACCAGTGAAAACGAACGGCGGAAATAGGCAACCTCGTTGCGTGCAGCGTTATGTTCATTTACGTGATCCGGATCCGAGCCCCGGGCAGATAGCCACCAAGCATCCGTAAGTTTACTAATGATATCCATTGCGTTCACTTCCAATCGGTTGATGGAATTCCAGCCGAACCGGCCCGAGAAGCCCGCCATCCTCCGGGATCGAGAACTGTTCACGGCGCTCTTTCCAATCCGGGCCCGCGTCCTCGAGTACTTCCGCCTTGCTCATGAGGTTCGACACAACATTGGTGACGCATACCTTAAACCGATTCAAGCCGGGGGCCAGCCATGGCATCACATCAAAGCGGTATGGCGGAACAAAGCTGAATCCGGCTGATGTGCCGTTCACCTCCACCTCCGCAATTTCCTCCACCTGACCGAGATCCAGAATAACCCGGTTCAAAGCCTCCAGCTCGGACGGCGGTACATCCATGGTCCAGGTATATGCCAGTGTACCGGAATAAGAAGGATCCAAGCGGAGCCACGACGGTAACCCGCGCCTCGCTTCTCCCTGCCAGTCAAAGTGAATCTGCGCGCTGTCTATATCGATGACGCCGTGTTGCTGCCCGCTGCGGATATAGGCCGCCGGAACGGGACCCTGCACTTCTTCCTGGACATCGAGCACAGACGGAATCAGTATCAGCGAACGGTAAGGCGGAATCCGCAGGTGAAATTCCCGCTCATGAGCTGTGTCTGGTGAAATCCGTGACCGCAGATGCCATCGTTCGCCAGTCAATGGCTCCCAGGCATGCAGGGCGTTTACATCCGGTTCCCCTGGCAGGCGGATCCATCCGTTAACAACGGTTTCTACATCTTCATTGCTGACCATCCATAGAGATTGGTCCTCCCTTATCCGGTGAAGGATGCGCAGGTTCTCCCGGCCGCTTCCTTCAAAAGAGATCTGCGCTGATATACCGCTGTGGCGAAGCAATTCCGGCAAATCGGACGGGGCGCCTGCCAGATGCATGCCCGGCCCTGACAGAAACGGTGACAGCGGCATTGCTTCCTGCTTACGTTTCAACACCCCCGTCGGTTGACGGTTTACAAACACCACGGGAACGCCCGACTGAACCATCTCATGAAGCTTATGAAGCAGCATTTCCGTTACGACCTCCGTCCCGGGAACAACGACCGCTGCGTAGCTCTCGCTACGTATCTCCAGCCGGCCCCCGGCGATTCGGGACAGCAGCAGCTCATCCTGTGGTACGAGGTCGTAGTCATATTGATTCTCCTGGAGCACCTGCTGGACATCCTCGATCGGGGTCGATTCGCCGGCACGGCCGAGAGCCCCTGGATATAGAAGCAGCAGCGATGCGACATGCCTCCCTTCGCGAAAAAAATAAGAGAGCCGGTTCACATACTGGATATAGGCCGGAAAATAAGGCCATTGCGGATTTAGTCCACCGTCATAAAAATAAGGCGGGCAATCCAGATCGGGCCACTTAGGGTTAAAAGCATGCAGGATAAAATGATTGATCCCCCGCACGGCCTGCCAATCGGTCAGCCACTTCATCATCCTGAGGCCCAGATGCCAGCCGTAGGCCCCAAATGTCTCCGACATGGCCAAATCGTCTTTCAATCCATAGACATGGGCGGCGGAGCTGGCCAGCTTAGGCAGCCCCCAATAATCCCGATTCCGGTGGCCCGGAATAATCTGGTTGCAAACGACGTCAATTCCGCCTTCATCTGCAAACCGGGAAACTTCAAAGAAGTCGCCTGGTCCCTCCGTGGTCCGTTCATGGAACATGTACCTTTCCCCATGATTCGGGCTCGCTTCGTGTTCGTACCAATGCCCGATGTATTTCAGCCCATGATTGCGGCACCATTCGTGAATCGGTCGGCAGTAGGTATCCGCATATGCTTTATTCAGGAAATCATAGTAATCGTAAATAAAAAATTCGCTGCCCTTGCTCTCCCCTTTCAGCCATAATGCCGGCAAAAATCGGATCGGATCGTATCCTTTCGCTTCAATAAACCGTCGACGCAGCTCATAGCCCCAAGGTATTTCCTGTTCATGATTGAAATAAGCCGGTTCGTCAAAGAAAAAACCTCGGACCGGATTGCCGAAATACGCCCCGACTTCTCTTTTCGACGATTCATACACACGGTCAATGAAAGCTTGCACGGCTCCCGGGTGAAGGGGATCGATGTAGTTATCGGCCTTATCTTCGATGACAAAGCAGACGATCCACTCTCCCGAAGGGACGTCCCAGTGGATGCCGTGCACGATCCCGTGCATGTGCGGTGAATCGGGGCGGTGCAAGCGTTCGGTCAAATCAACACCCTGCTCGTAACAGATCACCCCCTCCGACATCGGGTAGGCAAAGACGCTCATCACAACGGACCGGCTCCGGTGCGTCCATGGAGGCATCAGGCTTACCCGGTTCAGTGGTCCGCGGTAGCGTATATATTGGAGGCGGATCGACGAACGCCGAAACGCCGGGTCGAGCTTTTGGATCGTATTGCCCGCCACACCGCTCGGATACCATTTTTCATCAAACAGGTAGGCACTTACCCCGGCTTCCCGGCACCATCCCAGAATCAGCTTCAAGTCCGACCACCACTTCGGCCCCAGATAGTCCCAATGGGGTCTCGACTCCAGCGTCAGCTCTCCGATTCCCGACCCAACGGCCAAGTCGAATGTCTTCCGGAGTTCTTCGGGACTTTCCGTCCCATGCAGCCACAATAAAGTTCCCGTCAACTTCGGAGGATTCAGGAAGTGATGGTTCCATGAATCAGGTACACGCATGTTCGTTGTCATTGTTTCGTCATCCTTTCACGCTGCCCATAACAATCCCTTTAATAAAGAAGCGCTGCAGGAACGGGTACACCAGAATGATCGGCAGTGCCCCGAGAAAAATCTGGGCCGTTTTCACCGTTTGCTCCGATAAATCCTGAAGCAGCGACAAATCGGTTGAAGTCAGCATCGTGAGGTCCTGGCCGACAATGATAGTCCTCAAATAGCTCTGGAGCGGGTAATTTTCCGGTGAATTCATCAAGATGAGACCGTCAAACCAGCTGTTCCAATGGCTGACAATCGTGAACAGCCCGATCGTCGCCAGCGCCGGCAATGACAGCGGCGCATAAATGCGCCAAAGCGTCGTCCAATGGCCGGCTCCGTCCATAAAGGCGGATTCCTCCAGTTCCTTGGGCAGCCCCCGGTAAAAATTCAGCAGCAGGATCACGTTGAAAACCGGAACCGCCCCCGGTAATACGAGCGCCCAAATCGAATCGAGCATCCCCAGGGATTTTATCGTCATATACCAGGGGATGAGGCCGCCGTTGAACAGCATCGTCAGGACGAGCAGCCACGCGTACATCGTTCTCCATTTGAATTTCGATTTCTCTTTTGCCAGCGGATATGCGGTCAGAATGGTGAGAAACATGCTGATGGATACGCCAAGCACGACACGTTTCAACGTGATCCATAATGCAGTTAGAAATTCAGGCTTTTTCAATACGTATTCGTAAGCGTTCGGCGTAAATTGAACCGGCCATAATTTGACCAATCCGCCCATCGCCGCTGCACTGGAGCTAAATGATACCGAAAGCACGTGAACAAGCGGCAGCAGGCACAGGACGGAGATACCGAGAAGAAACGTGTAATTGAAAGCCACAAACAAGGTGCGGCCGATCCCCCGTTTTTGAACCATGAAGTATCCTCCTCCGTCAAAAGATCCGGTATCCGGCAAACCGGTAAGCCAACAGATATGATGAAGAGATCAGCACAAGGGACACCACGGATTTGAATAAGCCTACGGCCGTAGCCACGCTGTATTGTGCATCGATCAATCCGATCCGGTATACGAACGTGTCGATGATATCCCCGCTTTCATACACCTGCGGACTGTACAGATTGAACACCTGGTCGAATCCGGCATTCAGCACATTTCCCAGACTTAGCGTCGTCATCAGGACGACGACCGGCAAAATTCCGGGGATCGTAATGTTCAGTGTCTGCCGCCAACGGCTTGCACCGTCGATCTCTGCCGCTTCGTACAGCGACTGATCAATTCCCGTAAGCGCTGCCAAATAAACAATCGTACCGAAGCCAAAGTCCTTCCACGTATCCGTGGCAACCAGCACATACGGAAACCAGTGGTTGTCGCCCAGAAAATAAACCGGGTCCATTCCAAACCAGCCGAGAAACTGATTGAGTATCCCCTTGAGCGACAACACATCGATCAAAACGCCTCCCAAGATGACCCATGACAAAAAGTGGGGCAAATAGATCAGCGTCTGGATCATCCGCTTAATCCGCTCTCTCGCCATCTCATTCAGAAGGAGCGCCACCGTGATCGGAACCACAAGGCCTGCGATAATTTTCATGACGGCAATAAAGATCGTGTTGAATACGATTTGGGATATGCCGGGTAGATGATACACGTAGAGAAAATTGTCTAAGCCGACCCATTCCGAACCGAAAAAGCCCCTATTCGGGTAAAATTTCTGAAACGCGATGACGATGCCTACCATCGGCCAATAGCTGAACACGGCAAGGAGGACAAGCGCCGGCAGAAGCATAAAGTGAAGCGGCAGTTCATGCCTCCATTTCTTGAATGTCATTTCATCGCCTGCCCTTCTCTAATTTACTTGACCGATTTGGCCCACTCGTTAACCTCATTTGTCATATCGGTTCCGCCAAGCTTTTTCCAATCCTCGACAAATTTATCGAACGTACCGATCGGTTCGCCCATAATAACCTTGGTAAATGTCTCCAGTTCCATTTTGTCCAGCGTCGCTTTCTTGTCCCCCATGCTCTCGGTCGGTGCTCCGAAAAACTCGTTCATGAGCGGCAGGTTTTCCTTTTGATATTGGTTGATGACCGCGAATGAGCTGGATTCGCCGAACACCCTCGCCTGATTCCATTGCTTGTTGTCACCGTTATTAAATTGCTTGATCTTCTCGTAAGTCGTCAGTTGTTCTCCATTCAGCTTGGATGTGTCCCCGGTTTTTAAGCTCTCGATGACAGACAGGTGTACATCCAGGTTTTTCGTGGGAGACCAGGCATTGAACGGCGCATGCTTAAACAGCTCGATTCCATCCGGGGAACTGAAGAAGTGGCTGAAATCCGCCTTCTCGCCCCAACCCTTCTCGATAAACAAGTTGACCATCTGCATGACCGCTTCGGGATTTTTGGCGCCTTTTTTGACTGCATAATACGCGAATACCGGATTTCCGACTTGCGGCCTTGCCGGATCGGAATCAACGGAGACGATTTTGAAGGCCTCCCACTCCATCTGCGGATCCAGGTCTTTACCTTTCTGGAGCGGATTGATCGGGTTCCACATCGCTCCGTAATACAGCCCGATTTTTCCTGCAACCGCATCTTCGCCCGTCTTGTTTCCGTCCTTCACGCCAAACTCCTTATCCAGCAGCCCCGCTTTGTACATTTCCTGCAGCTTCAGCAGCGCCGCCTTTGTCTCAGGCAGGATGGAACCATAGACTAAGCTGCCGGAACTATCCTTAATCCACGCTCCGGGATAAGCATGGAAACCGTTAAAGAAGCCGCCCAGACCCATGATGCCGCCGCCGACGATACCCTTGTTGATCCCCAGTCCGAAGGTGTCGTTTTTTCCGTTTCCATCAGGATCCTGCTTGGCAAAGGCCTCTGCGATTGTATAGACGTCATCCATCGTTTTCGGCTCCGGCAGCTTCAGCTTCTTGAGCCAGTCGGTCCGTACCCAAAGGACGTTCGCTCCATCAATGGACGAGTTCGTATTCGGAATGGCCATCAGCTTACCATCAAATTTAGCGGAATCGAGCTGTGCGCCATCCATAAATTGTTTGGCCAGCGGAGTTGCATACTTTTCATAAACACTCGACAAATCTTCGATCATATCGGCGTCTACCAATTGTTTGAGCTGATTTGCGTTAACCGGAATAATGTCGGGAAGATCTCCTGATGCAATCATGACGTTCATTTTCTGGGTCGCATCATCACCGCTGGTAGCGATCCATTTAAATTTCAGATTGATGCCAAGTTCGTCCTTATAGGCACGGGTCCACTCGTTATTCTCAAGGGTATCGCTGCCGGCAAACTTTACCGAAGCATCCGCGGTTCTCACCGTAGTCACTTCAATTGGCGACGTGTACTTGCTGAGCGGCCCTGCAGAAGCTGCTGTGGAAGCGGCTTTATCCGAGCCGGCATTTGGCTTGGTATCCGAAGATTCGTTTGTGGAAGAACCGCAGGCCGATACGACAATCATGGAGCTGACCGCGAGAAGCGCCAGCATAGCTTTGACTGACTTCATGAGTACCCTCCCATTTCTGTTATCGCTTTTCAGCCCTCGTGATCCACGGGTAACCACTTGCCGAGCTCTGGACAAGCGGCCTGTCGACCGGTGATTCTAGGCCTTACCCATATTATAAAGTGACGTATTTAGCCATCCCATAATAAGAATTGCACATTACTTGCTCGAATTGCACGACATGGAGCACTGCTGCGAAACACCAGCTGCATCATTTATTTAAATCTGGTCGGCTGGTGCTTTTCTCTGAACTCCTGGGGCGTACAGCCCGTTTTCTTTTTAAAAATCCGCGTAAAATAGGCAGGGGATTCAAACCCTACTTTTTTACAGATTTCATGCATCTTCAGGTGGGATTCGACGACCAGTTCTTTTGCTTTTTTGATCCGTTCGTCGGTGATATAATCAGGCAAATTCACGCCGGTCATTTGTTTGTACAGTCTCGACATATAATAGGGATTCAAATGTACAAGATCCGAGAGCGTCGTCAGGGACAAGTCGGAGTCCAGATGTTCTTCCACATAGCGGTTCAACCTGGATACCACTTGATTCGTATGCTCCTTTTTCTCATCATCACGCGCTTCGATCAATCGCAGCGCCGCATGAATCAAATAATGGAATGCGTCTTTTCTGGTCGCGTGCAGCTGATAATGAGACACCCGGTCCATCTCTACTTCCTCTAGCGCCGCATGATCCACAGACCACCGGTTCAATTGAGTCAACAGATGCGAAGCGATGGCGTAGTAAATTTCGAGAAAAAAACCAACATCCTCGTAAAACGGGTCCATCATACCGGACAGTAAGGAAAGCAGCTTATACATTTCCTGCTTCTCCTCTTCGGAGACGTAGTCGTTCCCCGACCATTTTCGAATCAATTGACGTATCGTTTGCTTCTGAATTTCGCTTTCATCCACCGAAAAATCTCCCGATTGCTGGCCTTCGATGAGGATGGTCTCCTGGCCGATTCCCAGCCCGCGGCTTAGGCCTGCGCGCAGCTTCTGATATCGGGCCGGGATTTCTCTCCATTCCACCCCTTCTTTTGCAGCCGCAAGCGAAAGAGGAATCTTCAACAGCTCCAGGCTCGTCGACTGGATCATTTCCAGGGTGCCATGAACAAACCTGATCGTTCGGGACCATTCGTCCTCAGGGGCTGCTGCATGGGTTGAGCCCCATTCCAACAGCACCTTAGGCTGGATCAGCCAGAAAAAGCGGTTATGCTCTACATCGACGGATTGAAGCGCACAGGAAGACAGGTATTCCTTCGCAATATTATGGATGGCAAACATCATATGCGCTTTATCCGCAGCCTTTGTCATTTGAATGGGCCAGCGGTCGACCCTCCCCATAACCAGCATGACCTTCCCGTCAAGCCTAAGTGGAATGGATAGACTCTTCAGCAGCTCGGGCTTCAGCGATTTCAGCGGCTGGGCTCCTTCGCAAAATCCTTGAAGAATTTCTCTCTGCAGCGCCGGTACGGCTAGCTGAAACTGCTCTGAAGCTTTATCGAGAAATCCGGCATTCATTCGTTCGGTTTGCAGCAGCTCGATCGCCTTTCTGACGCTGCGCAGCAGCGTTTCGTCGCTTTCGGTCTTGAGAATGTAATCCATACACTGATTGCGAATGGCCGTCTGGGCGTAATTGAAATCCGGGTGCCCGGTCAAAAAAATGATTTTGCAGGCCGGCCATCTCTCGTTGATATGCTCCTGCAGCTCAAGGCCGGTCATCCCGGGCATCCATATATCCGACAGCACGATGTCAAACCGGATCGCATTCAGCTTCTCTAAGGCTTCATCTCCGCCATAAGCGCGGTGCAGATCTAATTGCAGTTCTTCTTCCTCTTGCAGAAGACGATAGATTCCGTCAACGATAATGGGTTCGTCATCAACGATCAGCAAACGATTCATATTCCGTCCTCACCCTCCGAAGGAATTGTCATTTCGACCCTTAACCCGCCCAGCTTGCCTCTCGACATCCGGAGTCCATAGCGATCACCAAATTTGATTTGAATTCTTCGATGGACATTGACCAGTCCCGTCGTCTCAAGCGGAGGTTGATCCGATCCGAGCTTGGACTGCAGCTCTCTTAAACGTTCATCCGTCAATTCGTCCCCATTATCCTCCACAGCGATCACAATACAATTGGCGGCGTCCTCAAAGGTGATTTCGATCATGCCGTCCTTCTTTTTGTTCACTAGCCCATGGTTATACACATTTTCGACGATCGGCTGAAGAATCAGTCTTGGAACTTCCCGCTTCTTGTAAGCAGACGGCAGCTCACCCAGCTGTACGGAAATACGGTTCGAAAACCGGAACGATTGAATATCGACATACGTCTTGACAAACATCCATTCCGCCTCGAGCGTCACTTCCCCGTCGCCGTCGCGCGTGACGAATTGGAAGTATTGCCCCAAGTATTGAGCGAACGTGGTCACGCCTTCGTAATCCTCGTTTTTGGCAATGCGTGAGAGCGTAAAGAAACTGTTGTATAAAAAGTGGGGGTTAATCTGCGACTGCAGCTGCCGGAACTCCGACACCTTTGCCCGGTATTTCTGCTCGTACACTTCGTGAATCAACACGCGGATATGTTCCAGCATCGCATTGAATTGAATGTAAAGGTATGAGAATTCATCCTTGAAACGGTAGGAAACCACATGGTTGAAATTCCCGTGTTCGACCGAACGAAATGCCTTCACCAATGTCCGCAATGGCTGATGTATCAATCGATAAATGATGTAGGAAAAATAGGCAATGATAAAAATCGAAATGATGGAAAAAAGGCGAAACCAGAACCGGTAGGTATTCAAAGGTCCCAGCACGCTGTCCTGCGGCAAATAGGTCAGAAGGACAGCATTCATGGTCGAGGAGTGCTCATAACTGATAAAATAGACTTTCGATCCGATTTCAATCGACTCTACCCCTTTCTTGGAACCGGAGCTGATTTTACCCGTAACCCAATCACGCAAGCCCGTTTCCGTCTCAGGACGATGCAAGCTCGAGAGGCTCCATTGGTTGCGATCGTCGATCAGCAGGGCGCCGCCTTGGGCGTTGTCAATCATGTCGCCCAGCGCCTTGACGATCTCCTTTTGATCAATTTCTATATCGACGAGATAAGTGGGTTCTTCTTCGGACAGAATGTTTTCGGGGTAAGGCATACTGATAAACAAGCGGTTTTTCCAGGCGATAAACGGCGAATACCCGCGTTGTTCCGATGTGCTCAGCACGTTGAATTCATCCTTGGGGATGATATCCACACCACTGTTGGATGAGATGGTCCGATCCAGCATCGAAATATGAATGCTTGCATTGGTAATGTAACTGCTGGATGCCTTCAGGAGCAGCATCTGCTTCTGAAGGCGCAGCATTGCCTTCGTTCGCTCGTAATCCGGCATGATCGAGGCAGCCACGCTGAGCTTACCGATATCATCGTCTGTAATATACTCTCTGCCGAGCTTGATCATTTTACTGAAGTCCTGGTCCAGCGAAGCCAAGTAAAAATGCACTTTAGCCAGCATGGAGCTGGAGATTTCCTCCTTGACGGAGTTCTGCCCGACCCGGTTCATCTGGGCGCTGACTGCGTAGAGAGGAGCCACGATAAACAGAAAAGTAAGCACCAGCCTCAAGTAAATGCTCAGTTTGGGACGTTTGATCAACGACATGGGCACCCCCGTTTTTCAGCTTGTCCGCCATGGACAATGATGGTAAGGATCTCAACATTCATTCTATCGCCGCAGGAATATTTAGAAAAGATAAAGAAACATCCGCCGGCTGTATACCAGCTGGTGGATGTCGGAGGTTGCTTTATTGATAAGTCGGGTTCCAGACTCTAGCCTTATAGAAGTCAGCACCGGTCACATGACGGGTTGCATCGGGACCATAAAAATCGACGGTCTCCGTACACCAAGTGCTCTGTGTGCAGGGTCCAACCGATGATTTTCATGATCCCACATCCCATCCGCGATAGAAATTGCAATCCAAGACTTGCGCCTTCATTTTAGATTGTGTTCCAGAAAATCACCATAATAATAATTCGTGTTCTGTTGTCTGATTTGGAGTTCTTTCCGGATATACGCCAAATGAGCATGAAAAAGACTGCCGGTAAATGAAACTCACCGACAGTCTTATTCTTTGAGCAGCTCCGTTCCCCGTCATCCGCTTACAGCACAAACCGGAGTACCATTAAGGAAAGAATGCCTACCACTACCGTTCCTAATAAACTTCGCGTTAGGATCACCGTCGCAAAGGTAGGGATGGCGGCCAAAATTTCAACGTAATGCTGTAAAATATGGACCTTTCCGTCCGTCGTGAACAGCTCCTGCGCGATTAATGCCGCCATAACGGCAACAGGTACGTAATTCAGCCAGCGCATGGTCCACTCAGGCAATTGCATACGGCTCAGCAACACGAGCGGAAGAACGCGCGGAAGAAGCGTGACGACGGAGGCGCCCATGATCGCCAGCAGGATGTCCCATCTTATTTCCATTTTTCCACCACCATTCCAATGGCAGCCGCCACGATGGTTGCTATAATAACCGCCACACTCCCGGATACAAAGGAGCCCGCTCCGAGCACGATCGGAACCGCGCAGACGGCTACGATGAGATCTTTCCGGATGATTTTTCTGCTGATCATCTGGAGGACAAGGAGTCCGATAAACATGGCGGTCAGCGCAAAATCAAGGCCGTATTTCTCAGGATCGGTAATCCACTTCCCGAAAAACGCTCCCGCGATGGTGGCGATGATCCAATTCAAATATGCGGTAATATTGAGGCCGTGCATCCATTTTTCACTGAGTGAGCTGCGATTCATCGCCTTATTCATGGCGACCCCGAAGGTTTCGTCTGTAAGCAGCACACCGACGAACATCGTCTTGAATGCCGACAGGTGGCGGAAATAAGGCGACATAGCTGCGCTGAGCAGCAGGTGGCGCAAATTGACGATGAATACCGTAAGAATGATCGCTGCAGCCGACCCATGCGCCGCAATCATGCCTGCCATAATAAATTGTGCCGAACCGGCATAGATCAAGGTGGACATCAAGGTAATTTCGAGGACGGATAAACCGGAGGTTTTGCCTACAACACCTGCGGCGAATCCAATGCTTAAGTAACCCAGCAGTGTGGGGATGCAGTCTCTGATCCCCTGTAGCAAGCTGTCTTCATTCACTTCGATTTCTTGTTGATTGAGTTGAACATTCTCTGACACGTCTTTTATCCTCAATTCTTTTCTGTGTTGTTCGTTGTTGAGCCGGTAAATAAAATAACGATGCGTCTTTAAGTGTGGACACAGCCCGGTCAATCCGTGCGTTATACTATCCTTTTTGTACATTATAACACACAATATATCGGGTGCGGTGTACTAAACTTGGATGAAGTTGATATAATTGCAGATTCCATTCGGGCTATCCTGCCCCTGTTCTATTGATCCTGTAACCCAAGCAAAATCAAAAAAACGGCCCCCTTCGTACCCAGTACGAAATGGAGCCGGAGTCTGATTCATCCGCTGCTTAATCGTTATCTTCAATGACAGCAATGCTGTCGATTTCAAGGAGAACGGATGGGCGGGCGAATTCCGAAACAAATAGAACCGTGACCAGAGGAGGATGTTCTAATTCACCCGCTATCTCCTGAAATGCTTTGTAACCAACTCGGGGATCGCTGCCGCTGACTAAATAAATATTGAGTTTAACCAAATTGGCGAAACTTGCATGTTCAGATACTAGAATCGTTGCGATATTATGCAGCGCCTGCTTGGTCTGTACTTCCAAATCACCGGGTCCAACAAGTTCGCCTGACGCATTAACGGCATTTTGCCCACCGATATAAATCGTTTTTGCCTTTCCGCTTACAGTAATCGCCTGACTGAACGCTTTAGATTGGAATAACCCCTCCGGGTTTTTATGCTCCATTCTGAATGTAGACATTCATCTTCCTCCTTCAAGATTCATGTTTTACATTCATTATAGGCATCTTCACTGACAGCCCCCGTCAGTGAAGTTCAATTTTCATCTTCCGCATACAGTTCGGCGATTTGACAGGCCATTGCTTTGATTTGATTTTTCAACGCGATCGGCTCCAACACCCGGATGCTTGTTCCAAAGGTAAGCAGATATCTCGGAAGATATTTGTCAATCGTTGGGATGTCGATGAGGAACCGCGCTTCGGCGTCGGTACGTTCCGTCAAATAGTGATGCATATGCCAGTGGCTGCATATCGCATCCAGAGACCTCGTATCTCCTTCAATTCGGATTAACGCCATCGGTCCTTCCGCTTCTCGTTCCTTGTGCGATTGTTCGCGGAAATAGTCCTCTGTCGAGAAGTTTTCCGGCGTGGTGAAAAAGGCATCAGTCCGGAATACACTCTCGATCCGGTCCACACGGAAAGTCCGAACTTCGGAAGATTGATGGCAGTATGCGATAAGATACCATTCGTTTCTGCGTAAGGTCAACCCATAGGGATCGATACTTCGCTCTTTGGCCGAATCGGAGTTTTCTTTACGGTAAGCGATGAGAAGCGTCTGTCCGTCCAAAATGGCCTGCTCCAACTGCCGGAGCATAGGAACAATACCCGGATGGGACGCGGAAGAGATTACACTGAAGCCGCTCGTCAGACGCTGCAGATCCAGCATTTGCTCTTCATTCAAACTGTGTTCGATTTTTTCCAGGGCTTGCTCGAGTTCATCCGTATACGGATACCCGACCCCCTTCGCGAACTTCGATGCGTCCACGATCGCCTTGAGTTCTACCGCCCGAAAAAATAAAGGCGTTTCCCTGAATGTCTCCAATATATAGAACCCTCCGTCATGCCCTGAATCAGCAACAATCGGAACGCCGCTGGCGCTTAATGCATCGATATAGCGGTAGACCGTCCGAACGCTGATCTCCAATTGATCCGCTATTTGCGCGGCGGTCAGCTTTTTTCTGGATTTAAGCATCCAAAGGATGGACAGCATATTATCCCATTTTGCCAAGACGAGGTACCCCTTCCAAACCGTATTCTTCCAAAAGTATACCGTTGAAATGAGTGCGGAGGAAGTCTCTTCATGGAAAAGTTTGCGTCTTGTTAAAATAGAAGTTGTTCCACATTCTTGATTAAGGATAAAGAGCCCCCTGATTTCTCAGGCGGCTCCTTGCTTCCGGCTAATTTAGATTCACTCTCGAATGACGAATTCCAGTTCCTAGCTTGAAGACGTCAGCCCTTTTTCACGTTTGCCATCAATGGATTAAAGCTTGTCTGGGCATATTCCATCGCATCAATATACGCTTGCTGCTGAGAACGCTCAACCATTTCTTCTGGGCTAACTTCTTCTGCCTTTGACGTAATCCACCAAATATTCCCGAATGGGTCAACCACCCGGCCTCCCCGTTCTCCCCACGCCATCGTTGTCGGTTCCGTCATGGAAACCGCACCGGCCTTGATGGCCTTCGCATATAAGACATCGCTATCGTCCACATACAATCGAATGAGACTGATAAACGGAGGCCACTTCGGATCAGCATCAAACATGAGTATTTTCGAATCGCCAATACGCACTTCCGCATGTCCAATGGCTCCATCGGGATTGTACACCCGCCCCAGTTCCTGTGCATCGAAAGCGTTGATTAAAAAGTCAATTAACTTCCCGGTGCTTTGCGTCGTGATCCAGGGTGTAACCGTGCGGTTCACCGTTTCCGAAACTTGGCTTTCATTCATTTGCTCCAACCTCCAATCATTTATTCTGTTTGGAGTGTATCACCAAAAACTTGACAGCAGTTTGTCATCTTTTTGGGGTTGTCAGAAGAATGAATGGCGATCTCTCAACGGATTTATTTTAACTCGAATAAAGGGAGCAGTATGTACGATCAAAATTGCCGGCCAGCAAATCTTCCTTCCGGATGAAAAACTGCAGTTCGCCGGCATCCCACCAGCAAAAACCTACATCATCGTCCGAATCTAGTGCCAACAGCAACAGAGTATCCCTGATTTCCTGCTGCGCCCGATTCGGGTCACCGTTCAGGTGCCGGGTGATCTGCTTCAGCGCCTCCGTTTCGGAATAGTTGTATTTTTCGCCGGTCAGCAGCTTCAGTGCCGCTTCGTATTCGCAATCGCCATGCTGGGTTTGGGGATAGCCGAACATCATCGCCAGGTCACTAGAGCTGTATCCGGTTAGCTCGAAGCAAAGCTCCTCGTAATGCTCGTAATCATGCTCATCGTCTTCCACCTGATCGTAATCCACATAACCGTAATTAGGCGGCTCCAGGGTGGACCTTGCCGACACCTGGTAACCCGTAAATGCGTCTTCCAGTGCCGTCACTTCCGGGGCATGCCGCCGCTGCGCTGCTTGAAGCTGCTCCTCCTGCAAATAGAGCACTTTATGCTCAATGTCATAAGCCGGTTCATCGATTCCAATGAAAAAATATAGCGCGCCGTTTGCCGGAAATCGGGAAGCTTCATCATAAGCCATCAGCTCACGCAGCCTAAGCTGGGCCAGGAACGTCATGGGAGTTCCCTTTGAATCCACAGGCCATTCCACATCAGCCGGGAGATCCGGATCACCACCGATCCTAGAACATCCGGCTGCCTTGTAATCTTCTACCCTACTTTTGCTCAAACGAATGCCTTGGCGAACGGTCTCCATTAGATAATCCAATGCATGCCCGAATTGCTGTTCATGGATGATCCGCTTTAATTTATTTTCGTTGTTCTCACTTAACATCGATTGCCACCTCCTCATTGCTGTGATGGTATTTGAATCCCTTATGATCAAGCCGTTGTTTGTTTATTGGATGGTTACCTCAAGTATTTTCCCGTGATCGACTGCTCCGCATGGATAATCTCTTGCGGCGTGCCTTCGAACACCACCTGTCCGCCCTTGCTGCCTCCGTCCGGTCCCATATCGATGATCCAGTCCGCCTGGCTGATCACTTCCAGGTTATGCTCAATGACGATCACCGTGTTTCCGGCATCCACCAGGCGGTTCATGATCCCAAGCAGGTGGCCGATATCCGACATATGCAGGCCGGTCGTCGGCTCGTCCATCACATAGATGCTGCCTTTCTTATGCAGCTCGCTAGCCAGCTTGATACGCTGGCATTCCCCGCCAGAGAGCGTGCTGAGCGGCTGGCCGAGGGTAATATAGTTCAGTCCCACATCGTTCATGGCCTGGAGCTTGCGGACAACCTCTTTGATCTGGAAAAATTCCAATGCCTGCTCGACCGTCATCTCAAGCACTTCGGCTATGGACTTGCCATTCAGCTTGTATTCGAGCACTTCTTCCTTAAAGCGTTTCCCTCCGCAGACTTCGCATGGCAGCTTCACGCTTTCGAAGAACGATAGATCCAAGTACACTACGCCCAGCCCTTGGCAATTCTCGCAGGCCCCCTTGGAGTTAAAGCTGAATAAGCTTGGACTCACCTTGTTGGCGGAAGCAAACGCCTTGCGCACATCATCCAATATGCCTGTGTAGGTCGCAGGGTTCGAGCGTGTCGACACGCCGATTGCCGATTGGTCGATGACGATGGCGTCCGGATGCTGACTGAGGAATACATCGTTAATGAGGGTACTTTTCCCAGAGCCGGCGACGCCGGTTATAACGTTCAGAACCCCGGTTGGTATATCGACATTCACGTTCTGCAAGTTATGCAGATTGGCATTCCGGATGGACAGCTTGCCGGATGGCTGCCTGCAATCTTGCTTGAGCTGGAGCTGACGCTTCATATGAGTACCCGTCAATGTGCCGGATTCCAACAGACCAGGGTAGCTTCCTTCATAGACGATGGTTCCTCCGCGGCTGCCGGCATGGGGTCCTACGTCGACGATATGATCCGCTACTTTGATGACATCGGGATCATGCTCAACCACCAGCACCGTGTTGCCTTTGTCGCGCAGCTTCTGAAGCAGTTCATTTAACCGGTGCACATCGCGAGGATGAAGTCCGACACTGGGCTCGTCGAAAATATAAGTGACATCCACCAGGCTCCCGCTCAAGTGCTTCACCATTTTAACGCGCTGCGACTCTCCTCCGGATAAAGTATCTGTCTCACGGTCCAGCGTCAAGTAATCAAGGCCGATATCCACCAGATGCTGCAGCCGTTCCGTCAGCGACTTGACCATCGGCGCCGCCGCGGCATCGTCAATCTCGCGAATTACGCGAATGAGATGTCCGACTTCCATGGAAGACAGCTCCGCAATGTTGTGTCCATTAATTTTGCAGTCCAGCGCCGCTTGACTAAGCCTTGCGCCGTGACAGCTGGAGCAGGGCCCCTCGGTCATGAACGGAGCAACGGTCTGCTGCGTGCGTTCAGACTTTGTCTTTACGTCCTGTTTGATATATTTGTTGGTGAACTTCTCAATGACGCCTTCGACGGTAATATTGGTTGCCTTACCAGCGAAATCCATTTTCACTTTCCTTGCCTTGCCATACAGCAGCTGCTCCAAGTCTTCATCCGAATAGTCGCTGAGCTTCTTATCCGGATCAAAGGAGCCCGACTGGATGAGCATGTTCCATTCCCATCCGTCCACCGTATATCCCGGCAGCATAATGGCCCCTTCCCGGAGCGACTTGGACATATCCACCGCTTTGCTCATGTCGACCCCGAGGCTGCGGCCAATTCCGTTACATTCGGGACACATGCCTTGCGGATCGTTAAACGAGAACATGTTCGCCCCTCCGACATAAGGCTGACCCACTCTGGAGAAAAGCAGCCGGAGTATGGGTGAAATATCAGTAATGGTTCCCATTGTGGAGTGGGACCCTCCGCCCAGCCGCTTCTGATCGACTATGACAGCCATGCTCAGGTTTTCGATCGCATCCGCATCCGGCTGCGGATATTTGGGCAGGAACGTGCGTATGAACATGCTGAAATTCTCATTCAACAATCGCGTAGATTCTGCGGCAATCGTATCGAAAACGATCGATGACTTGCCTGATCCGGATACCCCGGTGAAGATTGAAATTTTCCGTTTGGGTATTTGCAAGGAAACGTTTTTAAGATTGTTTTCCCTCGCAGCCGAGATGACGATATATTCCTGATTCGATTCGCTCATGGCTAACATCCTTCCGTTCGTGATCATTTCTATTTATTCCATTCGTATTGTACCATTCATTGCCCGAAGAAAGTCTATGAATCGTGCAAAAGGATGCCGCGTCCCTTGGTATATGTCGGCTCACTATTCCACATCGACCACGAACTCAGCCCATTGTGTCATCATTTGCCTGGATTCTACGGAAGAAATATACGCAGGACTGAGTACTCTGATCAGGTAGCTGCCCTTCTCGCTTAAAGTAAACGAACCTGCGAATGCTTGGTCCTTAATGGGCAGCTCAATGCTTTTCACCTTTTCATATTGCAGATACGCTTCCTCGCTTGATTGTTGATACTGTTCGACACTCACGGTCAGCTTATCATATAGGTCGTTATGCTGCAGGATATCTCCCGACACATCTATCTTTTGATTCGGTTTTGCTAGAATATAGCCTTGAGCCGGACTGGTGAAGGCAATGTTTTCTTTCCCTTCACCCATGATTGTGACTGGCAGCGAGGCAATATTTGTTACATTCCTCATCACTGTAACTACCTTGCTGCCTGCCGAATTTGCTGTGAGCATTACGGGGTTAGGACCGGGGCGCAAATTTACTGTAAAATGAATACGGTTATACAACCGTCCATCCATGGATATATCCTTTTGCGTAAGCTTGCCTGTGCCTCCGAGCCAACCCGCTTCGCCGATAGAGAACATATACTGCGGAGTGTACATATCCTTCTGATACAGCATGGTAAATGTGGTGCTGGCTTCATCCGTCTCCCATTCCGGATTTAGCACCTCTATAACTTTATCGCTCCAGTTCCATCTCACTGTGTCATTCACGGTTGAGACCGCCAATCCAAGCCAAGATAACGCCCGAATCGGTACATAAGCTTTTCCCGAAGATAGAAACGGTGCCGGAATTTTTTCACCGATCGGCTTTCCGTCCGGACGGTATACGTCCTCCGAGCCGATTCGGAAGGTTAGCTGGCTAAATGTAGACAGCAGCTCAGGATGGACTACGACTTGTACTTCCCTTTTATCGGCATTCCAGGTCACGTTGGCCGCCGCACCAGATTGCCGGAGGGTACGGAGCGGCACATATACACGTCCTCCTTTTAAGATTGGCTTTTCTGCAGATATAACCTTCCCATCAAGCGTTGCCTTTCTCCCTTGAAGATCAAATTTCATTTCGTGCTTGACTCTGTACATTTTCGCTACATCGCCCTTCGGCTCTGCTGCAATTGTGGGTGCGGAATCTGCAAGGGCACTTGCTCCGATACTCCAAGCTGCGACTCCTGTTATGATCAGGCACAACCATTTCTTCATGTCCTACCATCCCTTCATCAGAAAATATAATCTTATACTTATTTAACGGGATCGAACAGCAACTAGTTGGATGTCTGCCGAAATCCGCTGATCCACACAAAAAAAGACAGCTCAGCAAATGAGCTGCCTTTTCTTTTTTTACTGGGCTCCAACGACCGGATGCGGAACATACGGTTCTTCCAGATATGCAATTTCTTCCGGAGTTAATTTTACGGATAGAGCTCCTACAGCATCTTCAACCTGGCCGATTTTCGTCGCCCCTAAGATTGGAGCAGCTACCGATTCCTTTTGCAGCAGCCAGGCTAGCGCGATATGGATACGGGGTACACCGCGTTTCTCTGCAATCGAGGCCACTCGCTCAACGACCAGCCGGTCTACATCCGCCGTCGCATCGTACTTTGATTTTTGGACTTGATCGGTTTCCGATCTGTGCGTCGTTTCCGACCAATCGCGGATCAGCCTTCCCGATGCTAAAGGACTGTAAGGGGTCACCGCTATTTTTTGATCCTTGCACAGCGGCATCATCTCCCGTTCCTCTTCGCGATAAATGAGGTTCAGGTGATTTTGCATAGAGACAAAGCGCGTCCAGCCATGCTTCTCTGCCGTATACAGCGCTTTTTGAAACTGCCACGCATACATGGCGGAAGCACCGATATATCTTGCCTTTCCGGCCTTCACTACATCATGCAGGGCTTCCATCGTTTCTTCAATCGGCGTGTTGTAATCCCAGCGGTGGATAATGTAGAGATCTACATAGTCGGTGCCTAGTCTTTTCAGGCTTTTATCGATTTCGCTCATAATCGCCTTCCGGGAGAGCCCCCCACCGTTGGGGCCTGGATGCATGCGCCCCCAGACCTTGGTAGCGAGGACAATCTCGTCCCGATTCGCATAATCCTTTAATGCGCGCCCAGTGATCTCTTCGCTGGTTCCCCCGGAATAGACATTCGCTGTATCAAAAAAGTTGATCCCGAGCTCGAGCGCCCTTTTAATGATCAGGCGGCTTTGCTCCTCATCAAGCACCCACTGATGCCCTCCCGGCTGCACTTCGCCGAAGCTCATACAACCGAGGCATATCCGCGAGACATCCATACCCGTATTACCGAGCTTCATGTAATCCATAAATCAGGCCTCCATTTCGGATTGTTATGTAAGCGTTAATCGTCGACTTCCATTATAATTCCCATGAACGAACATGCAATTGTTAAATATACGGGATTTGTTTAATACTGGACGGATTTGTCGAGATTGTTCATTATTTTTATGGTCTTTATGGTACTTTAGGGATGTCATCACAAAAAAACAAGCCGCGATTTACGCGGCCGCAGTAATTCTTAAATCATATAACAAAATTCATCCGGCACTTTCTCCTTGAGGCCGAATTCAAACGTGTCTTGGCGAAGTCCGCGCCGGAGTGTCTCAAGTGCCATAACTTCGGTCGGAGCGATATTTCCCAAGTGAACATTGGATCCGAATTTGCGCAGGAGCATGGCCTGTTGGTTTTTAAGGGGCGCCTCCCAAATCAGTGTCCGGTGATCCGGAACGAATTTAAGGATGTCGTCCACCACATCTTCCCTGCATTCCCCATTTTTATCGAAAATCCCGACACTGACCCCCGACTCGCGGGCTTCGACCGTAACATATTCGGCGCCTGCAGCCAGATCCAATTCCACGGTATCTGCAAGAATAGCGGCATCAATCAAGGAACCGGACAACTTCTTTCCAAATTCGGAAAAGACCCGAAGTCCGCGCTTCTTTCCTTCCTGGATCAGCTCCGTGCGTTTTTGGCGGGACAGTTCGATCGTACCGTCGGATACTTCGAGCGCATTAAAACCAAGATTGCACACCGTATTAAAGAACGCAGGCACGATATCCTGCTGAACGGCAATTTCCAGCAAAGTGCCGCCTGTCATTACGGATATGCCGTGCTGTTTGGCAAGGCCGATTTTATACAGAAGCATATCCGTCCTATACAGCGGGGCCGTACCAAATCCAAATTTGATGCAGTCGATGTAAGGTGAGGCGGTTTCGATCACATCTGCGAACGTATTTCTGCCGAGGCCTTTATCGATGACCATCGTCAATCCCCGGTCCGGATCCCGAGAGACGGTTGCGTCTTTCTTTTCCTTGTCGGAATCGAAGCGGGTCCCGCTCGGGTCACGTAACTCCCTGGGCCACACTGCACGCATGGAGTTGTTCATGTTGGATCTCCCTCAATTCTTTTTGGTTTGTCGTTTGAATCCCATGACATGCATATCATATGCGGGGGACGCATGACACGTGCCCAGGTCCGAGTGATCTATTCCATGACGAATGCTTCGGAGAATTAGGCGGTTGGCTCCTCAACAAAAAAAGAGGGCTTCCCCTCTTTATTTTCCACGGACGACACGAAATCCCTGATCGGGGCCGTACCCATTGGGATCGAATTTGCCTCGAAATGAAACTTCAGTGTTGCTGATATCCCCGATCCAGCCGCCCCCCTTCACAACCCGGAAGGAACCGCCTTGACGAACCGTGCCGTCCCCATACCAGTCCCAGCACCATTCCCTTACATTGCCGGACATATCGTAAAGACCAAGCTCGTTGGATTTCCGGGTACCGACCGGTTTCGTCCGGTTGTGGTTGCTCTCGATGACCGGCCAGTTCCAATCCCCTGATAAATATTTATCCCCGGCGTTTCTCCAGTACCATGCGACATCCTCGGCTTTATTGCTTCCGCTGTATTTGAAACCTTTGCCCTCCAGACCTCCGCTTGCGGCATATTCCCACTCTGCTTCTGTAGGCAGCCGGTATCCGTTCGCTTCCTGATTGACCGTTACGGTCCATTTTATTTGATCGTTTTCGTTTATGTTGTTCGGATCTTTATGATCCTTGTCTATGTTGTAAAACGGTTTTAAGCCCTCCTGGATACTTCTTTTGTTGCAATACTCCACGGCGTCATACCAGCTTACCATCTCTACCGGCAGCTGATCACCTTTGAATGCTGAGGGGTTGCCGCCCATAACGTTGGCCCACTCCGCTTGTGTAACCTCGTATTTGCCGATATAAAAGTCTGAAAGGGTCATGCTTGTTTCAGTATTGTTGGAGCCATTGCTCTTAAAAGTCCCGCCTTTAACGTACACCATATCTTCCTGCTTGCCCGTTTCTTCTTGTGAACAAGCGCTGGCCAAAAACATAGCTGCTAGTAAAATACAAACCCATAGCTTTCTCATAGGGATTTCTCCTTTAGGACGAATAGGAAAAAGACAGACCGCGGTGGACCGATGCCAATATCCGTCAACGTCGAAGACCGTTCGTCTGATGGCAAACGGCCTTCAACATGTCTGGATTGATTAATGTGTATGACTTATGAAAAGCAGCTTCTTGCTGATTACCACACGGTTACGTTAGAGCTTCCGCTGCTCTGGTATCCCTCCGTTGCCAATACCTGATAAGCCCAGCTGCTGCCTAAATTCATGCCTGCGTTCTTCCATGCGTTGACGTGATTGCTGAACGTGATGGAAGAATTGACCCCGGTCGCTCTTTTCGACTGCCGGACACTCCAGAACTGCTGGAAGGTTTGTGTGCCGTCAATGGATGGCGCGTTATACCGCATGGTCGTATAAATATCATAGGTGCCCCCGTCACTCGTCACTGTTCCTTTGTAGGTTCCGGTAGGCCGGTAAGTTCCCCAGCTGTCCACGACGTAATATTCAATGAGGGAATTTCTCGTCCATCCATAGAGCGTCAAATATCCATTTCCGGACGGCGCCCAGACGCCGGCATTATAGTTAATCGTCCGGTTAGGCGATCCGGTATTCCAGCCTTTGCCGACAACAAAGTTCCCGGAATTTTGCCAGGTCACGCTGTAATTTCCGCCGGATCCGTTGACGGCATTAACCGTGCCCCCGCCATCGGTCCAATTTTGCCAATAGTCCGTCGTGGCTGCATTTGAGGTAGCTGCAAATAACCCAAGACTCATGGAAGCTGCAAGAACGACCGTTAACCATTTTTTACTCCGTTTCAACATAAACTGCCTCCTCTGTTTTTTTGCACCTTACAACCGTCTGCCATTGGTTTCTCTTGGCTCTGCTGTGCTCAACACGGCTAGTCCTTCTCTTTTCCCTTTCCTCCTTTCTGTGAAAATTATAAAATGACAGCGGTTACATAACACTTCGCAAATTAAACATCATATATAGATTTTCTTACAATTTTTAGAAACCGACGGACCATCCGGGAAAAATGGGCACAAAAAAACACCCATGGACCGCGCTTTTTTAGGCGTTTGGACCATGGGTACGTTAATAGAGAATATTTTGGGTAACCCTTTGAATCTTATTATACGACGTCTCGACTAATTAAAGTCTATGTATGAAGCTTAGATCCGCTCGTAGAGACTGCTGGTTGGGATCACTTGAGCAAAAGTGCCGTCCAAGGATGCCATAAACGTATTATGAACGGTTTGTGCAGGAATCACGGTACCATCCCAGAGTAAATCTCTGGTTGTGCACGCATCATCAAGCACGAGAACCTCATACTCATATCCCAGGCGGTTTGCGGTTCTTACGGTAGAATCGATACAAATGTGGCTCATCATGCCGCAAATGACTAACCGGGTTACATTCAGCGATTCAAGATGCTGCTGTAATTCCGTTTGGAAAAAGCTGTCCGGCGTATGCTTTACAATCACTTTTTCGCCAGGCTCGGGTAAGATGCCTTCATGCGGTTGAATCCCTTCCGTACCGGGAAGAAAAAATGTGGCGTTGTCCTCTAGCAGGATACACTGAATATGAACGATCGGTAACTTCTTGCCCCGGAACAGAGTTAAAGCTTCCTGCGCATGGGTTAGCGCCTTGTCGGGACGGAATAACTCGTTTCGGCCCCCTTTAAAATAATCCTTCTGAATGTCTACCATTATGAATGCGGTATTCATGGGTCATGGTCTCCTTTAATTTGTAAGAGTAGTTTCTTACCGCATTATAATATCGGTATCATGAATGGTGAATTACCCACTTTTTTGTGGGTATGGGATGCCTTTGCGGTCCAGAAGCTCCGTCTGTCCCCGTTCCACCATATAATCAATTCCGATCTCCTGCATAATGAGTACCGCATCCAACAGCCTTCTTCCCCGCTCGGTCAGAAAATACTCTACATGCAGCGGGTACCCTTCCGTTTTGATTTTATCTACGATCCCGCTGGAAATTAGTTCTTTAAGATGCTGCAGCAGCATCTTTTGGGTGATCTGGTCAATATCCCGTTCCAGTTGGGCCAGGGACGTGTTTCCGTCTTTCAATTGATAAATGATCATCGTTTTCCATTTCCCTTTGATGATGTCATGAACAACCTCCAGCGGGCAGGTGCACTGCTCCCGAATCATCATGAAATTCACCTCCATCCATGTTCTCTGGGTCAGATATCCATCCGTTCTCATTCATATTAACAAACAAAGACCTGGATTCGTAACCCAGGCCTTTGTTCATTTTACGGCAAAACATAAACTACTTATTTCCAAAAGGTGATCTGATCAGCGCTCAAACGAACGGACTCATAACCTTCTTCTTCCGCTTTACCGATGGCAAGAATGAGTACCGGAGTATATCTCTCCGGATCTAATCCGAAAGCAGCTGCGATTTGATCAGTCTCAAATCCACCGATGGGATTGGTATCATAACCATGAGCTCTGGCGATGAGCATGAGCTGCATGGCCAGCTATCCACTATCCACTTTTACAATGTCATTTACAACTTCTTTAGGAAGCGTAGGATAGATCGTAAGAATGCTTTCCAATTGCCGGTCACGGACTTCCGGCGGCATTTTCCCCTGTTCCACCGCCGTATTGAAAATCTCTTCCGCATACTCATAAGATTTCATGTCCCCAAAGATCAGCAGCATTGCAGAAGATGTGTCATTTTGCTGGGTATTGAAGCGGATCAAAGGCCGCAACGTATTTTTCCCTTCTTCGCTTTCAACGACAACGATGCGCCAAGGCTGCAAATTTGCTGAAGATGGGGCTGTGGCAGCTTCTTCAATCATCTCTTTAAGCTCTTCTCTGGATATTTTAAAAGCGGGGTCATAGGCACGAATCGAACGTCTCCCTTTCATAATATGGGTAAAATCGTTGTTTTTCATCGTAGTGGTCATATGGATACCTCTCCTCTATTTTTGATGTGTATTCTGATAACTCATTTGACCCTTTGAAATTCATTAAGTTATCATGGGGAAAGCATAAACTATGAACTATAGTTCATAGCAAGAAAGGATTTGGCGTGATTTCGATGAAGATTAGCGACGTTTCCAAAATGGTGGATTTGCCGATTTCAACCCTCCGATACTATGAAAAAAAGGGGATTATCCCGGAGACCTACATGGTAAGAGATGAAAACAATTACCGGGCCTATGACGAAAAAATAATCCCATTCATCATGAGTCTAAAATCATTACTCTCAGCCGGCTTTTCAATTCATGAGATTAAGGATATCCTTTCCCGAAAAGAACTTGCGCGAGAACAACAGTTGGACATCATCAAAGAGAAAATGAATGAAATTGAAGAATTACAGAAAAAATTGGACGATGCAAAGCACTTTCTTCAAGACTCCCTACAGTCGGCTCAGGACTGCACCTGGTAACAAACCATCAAGCCGCCTCCTACCGCAATGAGATCCGATAGATTTAGATGCTTCCCCTCTCTCTTTTCGCAGCATTATACAACCCGTCTTCATCACCCTTCTCCTGCTATCGTTCCTTCATTCTCCCTCTTACCCGTGCATGCTTATTTTCAAAGAGTAAACTCCCCTTCATATCACTTTCATTTCACCACCTCAAATGCGAACCTGGTCTAAAAATTAATAGAAAGGAAGCCCATGGCTTCTCTTAGAATGGTCCGATTACGACGGTTTGGGTTCGATCGAATGGGTTCCACGACAGCAGAAATCCATTTTACGAATGTTTTACAATCCGACATTTTACAAAATCCACGTTTAGCCAACTCCTCTCGTTCCGGATCGAACCGAAGTGAGCTTAAGCATTCATGTATTGGGCATTGAAGCGTTCCGGGCACGATGCTGCTCCTTCCGGATGTAAAGCTTAACGAAGCGGTTCTAATGTCATTTTCCCTAAATATGGATTATTAAAAGGCTTTCATCGAGATTGGCTTTTATAATGATCGCCAATTCGTTTCATACGCGGCTTACATTCACGAGTTAATCTTGGGATGTGGGAACGGTCTCACATTCAGAAAGCGGGGTTAGACATGAGTCATACGATCCGGGAAATTGCCCAGTTAGCCGGGGTGTCCAAGTCAACCGTATCCAGAGTCATTTCGGGAAAAGGTTATATCCACCCGGAAACAAGGGACGCGGTGCTTAAAGTCATTGAAGAACTGCAATATAAGCCGAACGCTGTAGCCAGGGCCATGGTATCCCAGCGGACGCACAACATCGGAGTCCTGATTTACCGCAGGGAGTACCCGATTGCCTCCCACCCGTTTTACGGCAAAATTGTGGATGCCATTCTGGCGACCGCGGCTCGCATGAACTATTCCGTCTTTGTGACGACGGATCATGAGATGTCGCTTCGATCCGCCGATTTTATGCTGGAGAAACGCGTGGACGGACTCATTCTGATCAGCCGGCTGCAGCAAAATGTGATCGATTATATTCACAATTTCGGCATTCCTTACGTCATGGTGAACGGATCTACCGATGTCGACAATGTGGTACATGTCGTTAACCGGGATCAGGACGGAGGCATGATGGCAGCCGAATATTTGACCGGTCTAGGGCACAGGCGAATCTTCGTGTTGGCCGGACCGCAGACCCACCGGAGCCATTATTTAAGACTGCACGGCTTTCGCGATTATTTGAATGGAATTGGATCTCCTCTCAATCCGTTATCACTCGCCTACCCGCAGGCATCCACCTTTGAGCAAGGATACGAAATGATGCGGCAGCATTGGCCTGATTTCAAGTCAGGAGGCTATACGGCCCTCTTTGCGACGAATGACATGATTGCGCTCGGTGCGATGAAATTTCTGATTGAGCAATCGGTCCGCATTCCGGACCAAGTGGCTGTTATCGGTTTTGATGGCATCGACGTCGCCTCCATTTATACCCCTTCCCTAACGACCATCAAGGTCGATACGGAAGCGATGGGCAGAACCGCCTGCACCCTCCTGGACAAGCTGATTGACCAGCAGCCGGTTAACGAGCTGGATATTGAGCTGGTGCCCGAACTGATTATTCGTCAATCTACTTAAATCCTATAAGTAAAAACGAAAGGAGATTGATCCATGCGCTGGTATTTCAAAGCCATCGGACCAAAAAAAATCTTTGAATTTGTTGCACTTGTCGTGTTTGTCATCTTTTTTATGGGGCCTCTGCTTAATTTGGCGATTCTGGCCTTCACAGGCAAATGGAATTATCCCGATCTGCTTCCCTCCGTATGGTCGCTGAAATGGTGGACCTTCGTCTTTCAACAGCAGGACATCGCCAAATCCATCGGGCTATCCTTTGTGATCGCAGCGCTGGTGACGGGCATATCGATCGTGCTCTGCATCCCGGCGGCGTACGCATTTGCCCGGATCCGTTTTCCGTTAAGCCGATTTTTCCTGTTCTCCTTCCTCCTCACCCATGCTTTCCCCAAAATGGGCCTATACGTGTCGATCGCCGTGCTGTTCTACAAGTTTGGTCTAATGAACACGCTGGCGGGAGTCATCCTGATCCACATTATTAATGTGCTGATGTTCATGACCTGGATCCCGACTTCCGCGTTCCGGAACGTTCATACGGCGCAGGAAGAATCTGCGAGAGATGTCGGCGCCAGCCCGTTCCGCGTGTTCCGGAGCATTACGCTGCCAATGGCCCTGCCCGGGATTCTGGTGGCTTCGATCTTCACCTTTTTGAATTCCCTCGATGAAGCGCAGGGCACCTTTCTGGTCGGTATTCCCGATTTCAAAACGATGCCGATCGTCATGTATTCGATCATCAGCGATTATCCGGCGTATGCCGGCGCGGTGTTCTCCATCATTTTAACGGCGCCTTCCATAATCCTGCTGGTGGCTGCCCAGCGTTTCGTCAGCGCCGACGTGCTGGCGAGCGGTTTCCAGATCAAATAAATAGATAGCGATAGATGTATTAAGGAGGTCCCTATGAACATTCAGTTATCGATTCAAAACCTGTCCAAACGCTATAAAACCGGCGATGGCGTATCGGATATCTCGCTGGACGTGCAGAAAGGAGAGTTGATCACCCTGCTCGGACCTTCCGGATGCGGAAAGACCACGGTGCTGCGCAGCATCGGCGGTTTTCTGGAGCCGGACTCGGGAGACATCTTGATCGAAGGAAAGAGCGTGGTAAAGGTTCCGCCTGAGAAGCGGCCAACCTCCATGGTATTTCAAGGCTACAATTTGTGGCCGCATATGTCGGTCCATGATAACCTCGCGTTTGGCCTGAAAATCCGCAAAATCAAAAAGAAGGACAGGGAAAAAGCGATTCAGGACGTGCTGGAGCTGGTTCGTCTTCCGGGAGCCGGCAGCAAATTCCCAGCACAGCTGTCCGGAGGCCAGCAGCAGCGGATTGCCGTTGCCAGGTCGCTCCTGCTGAATCCCGCCGTCCTGCTGCTCGATGAGCCTTTTTCGGCACTGGATGCGAAGCTTCGGCACGAGATGCGCGAGGAACTGCGGGAAATCCAGGCCAATACCGGCCTGACCATGGTTTTTGTCACCCACGATCAGGAAGAAGCATTATCGATTTCGGACCGGATCGTCGTTATGAATCACGGCAACATTGAACAAATCGCCTCTCCTCAGGAGATCTACGATGCGCCGAAGTCGCTCTATGTGGCCCAGTTCATCGGGAAAATGAACTTCGTAAAGGGGGTGATTGACGCAGATCAAATTACGGTTGGTTCTATCCGCTTCCCGAACCCCTCCCGTCTTTCGGGCAATGTCACGGTTGCCGTAAGGCCGGAAGATATTATTCTGGATTTGGCCGGCGGCAGCGGTCTGCCGGGCACAATCAAGCAAATCATGATCCTCGGGCATTATGCCGAAGTTTCCGTCGATGTACAAGGTTATGGCACCATCCGCGCCTTCCAGGCACGCGATCAAATCAATGAACTGTCTAACGGGCAGTCCGTGTCCGTTCAGTTTGCAAAGGTAATCGCGTATCCGTAAGGCGTAATTGGAATCAACCAACTTTACAAACCTATAGGAGGGTTTACTTCCATGTTGAATAAGAAATCGGCATTTGCATTTGTTACTTCCTTTGTCCTCGCGGCCTCCCTGCTGTCCGGCTGCGGCAGCAGCAAGGACGGCGGCGCGAGTTCGGCTGCTGAAGGTACGGGTACGTCAAGCAAACAGGTCGAATTTTCGTTTTATTATTCCGGATCGCAGAACGTAGACGATTTGTGGAAAAATTTGATTCCGATGTTCGAAGAAAAGAATCCCGACATCAAGGTTAAAGCCGTCTACGTGCCGTCGGGCACCGGAGCGCAGCCGACCTATGACCGCATTCTTGCCGCGAAGCAATCCGGCAAAGGCTCGGGTGATATTGACCTCTTTGAAGATGGCCTCGGGGTGGTGACCAAAGGGCAAAAGGACGATTTATGGGACAATTTAAGCACGGACCATATTCCGAATTTGAACAACGTGGACCAAAACACGCTGAACGATGTGTCTAACCTCGCGATCCCTTATCGCTCCTCGGCGGTTGTCCTTGCCTATAACAGCGAAACCGTCAAGGATGTGCCGAAAACGCTGGACGACGTATATGAGTGGATCCGCAGCCATCCGGAGCGTTTTGCCTACAACGATCCGTCGACAGGCGGTGCTGGAAGTTCCTTCGTCACGACCAGCATCTACAAATTTTTGCCCGAAGACGCGATTCACAACACGGATCCCAGCATTGAAAGCCAATGGGATCAAGGGTTCTCCCTCTTGAAGGATCTGGGCAAATACATGTACGGCAAGGGCATCTATCCGAAGAAAAACCAAGGCACGCTTGATCTGCTGACGAGCGGCGAAGTCGACATGATTCCGGCCTGGTCCGACATGGTGCTGGATCAGCTGGACAAAGGACAGCTCCCGGAAACGACAAAAATTACGCAAATCACGCCTGGATTTAACGGCGGTCCGACTTACTTGATGGTTCCGAAATTATCCGAGAAGAAAGACGCCGTGTACAAATTCCTTGATTTTGTGCTGTCGCCTGAAGCCCAGAATGTCGTCGTCGATAAAATGCACGGCTTCCCGGGCATCAAGCTGACGAACATGTCTCAGGAGGTTCAGGATTCCTTTAAAGGCGCTTCCGAAGGATTCCGTTCGTTCAACATCGGCGATCTGGACAAAGACATCAACAAACGCTGGCAAAGTGAAGTGGCCGCACAATGAGTAAATCATTCAAAAGAGGGATCCTGGGCATTTCCATGGTCCTTCCCTCCTTTCTCGTGCTGGTGCTGATTGTCGTCATCCCGATCATTAGTTCACTCCGCGAAAGCTTGAAGAATGATAACGGCGGGTATGATCTATCCAATTACACCTATTTGTTCACGGACAAATTGATGCGCTCCAACATTATTTTCACCTTGGAAATTACCTTTGTTTCCTCCATCCTGGTTTTGCTTATCAGCTATTCGCTGGCTGTGTATATGCGGTTCAATAACGGCTTTGCGGTACGGTGGATCCGGCGCACCTACATGATACCGATCTTTATCCCATCGGTCATTGCGACATACGGCCTGATTCAGCTTCTCGGCAACCATGGCTGGATGGCAAGGATCCTGTACCATCTGGGTACGGACAGCTTTCCAAGGATTATATTTGACATGAAGGGCATCATTCTCGCGAATCTTTGGTTTAATATTCCGTTTACGACGATGCTGCTGGGCTCGGCCTTGTCCGGCGTACCCGATGCAGTCATTGAAAGCGCAAAGGATGTGGGGGCCGGACGGATGAGAATCTTTTTCCGGCTCATTCTGCCGCTGACGTTCAAGACGCTGCTCGTCGCCCTTACCTTTGTATTTATGGGCGTGATCGGTTCCTTCACCGCTCCCTTTCTGATTGGACCCAATGCGCCGCAAATGCTGGGCGTGTCTATGGAGCAAATTTTCAGTGTGTTTCAGGACCGCCAGCTGGCGGCGGCCACAGCTTTCTTCACTTTCCTGCTTTGCTCTTTTGTCGGATATTTCTATATCCGCTCCATGATCAAAGAAGAAAGCGTGCGTTCATCATGAATACTTTACTCGTTAACGTACAGGGAGCTGTAACGCCAGAGTGCTCCAAAACGCATATCGCTTACCGTTTTTTTCTAGCCGAGTCTGGGGGACGGATGAAAATCGACTTTTCCTATAGTCCGAAAAATCTAGAGGATGGCGCCAAGGCGAAAATGCTGATTGAGCAGGGTCTTGATCGATATGTTGAAGATGAACTCAGGGAACAGGCCAAGTCCAAATGGCAGTCCTACCTTCCGCTCAAAAATTTGATCACGCTGTCCGTTGACGATCCGTCCGGTCACCGCGGGGCTGCCCACCGCCATGATCCCGAGCAGTATCTGTTTATTTCCGGGCTTGAATCGTCTCCCGGTCTGAGCAAAGGGGCTCTGCAAGCCGGCATGTGGACGGTTACCCTGAGCCTGCATGCCATCGTGACGGACGACTGCCGCTACTCGCTGCAAATCTGGCATGAGGAGGACCATGGATGAACTGGATGGCTTGTGAGCTTCATACCCATACCTTTCACAGTGATGGAGGTCAGAGCCTGGAAGAATTGGCTGCCAGCGCAAAAGCTCTTGGTTTTGACTGTATCGCCCTGACGGACCACAACACGATGTCCGGCTTATGGAATAAAGAGACGGTTGAGCAGCAGACGGGCATGAACATCATTCAGGGCATGGAATGGACCACCTTCTTCGGACATATGGTGACGCTTGGCGTGAAGGACTATATCGATTGGCGTCCGGTAGGTCCTGGTGACATTCACGCTGGACTCGCCCGGGTGCACGAGCAAGGCGGCATCGCCGGCATGGCCCACCCTTTTCGCCCCGGCAGTCCCATGTGCACCGGCTGCTATTGGGAATTCGAGCTCCGCGACTGGAATGACCTTGATTATATCGAAGTGTGGTCCACGACCTTTGCCCCGCTGAAAAATAACAACGCCCGTGCATTTCGCCTCTGGACCGACAAGCTGAACGAAGGCTTCCGGATCGCGGCGACTTCCGGCCGGGATTGGCACCGACAGGAACAGACGGATGAACCGCTGTCCGTCACGTATCTGCTTATGGAAGAGCATGGAGGCTCGATCACCGACAAGGCGGTCGCTGCCCTTTCCGCTGGAAGGGCCACCGTCACCCTTGGTCCGCGGCTCGATCTTGGCGTCCATTTCGGCGGCAAACTTTACGTCATAGGGGATGCCGTCCCAGAAGGAACTTCGCCGGATCACACGATCGAATTGCAGGCAACTGCCGATTTCGAGGCACGGAAAGAGCATTGGGAGCTGCCGGAACAAATCTATACCTTGCGCTTTCACAGCAATCTTGGTATGGTATCGGAACTCCCCTATGCTGCAGATAGCAAGGGCTGCAATGTGACGCTTTCACGCGAAGGATTGCGGTGGGTGCGTGCGGAGCTGTGGGGAACAATCCGCGGGATTCGCACGATGATTGCCTTTACCAACCCCATTTATTTTGATGAACCGGGAGGTGCAATAACGCGCAATGACAGCACCATTTCCACTGATCACGGCACACAGCGGCTGTATGGATACGCTCGATAATACGCTATCCTCGATCGAGACCGGCATCCGGCTTGGCGCCGACATTATTGAAGAAGACGTCCGGGTCACCAGGGACGGGATCGCCGTGCTTGCCCATGATGATGAATGGCGGACGGAGGACGGCAGGCTCATTCATATTTCGAAAATGAGTATGGCAGAACTGCAGGAGCTGGTTCTCGGCGTAGACTACGCCGGCAAATCCGGGACGATGACGATCGCAAGGCTGAATGAGATGCTGGCCAGGGTCCAGGCTGCCGGTATCACCGCGAATCTGGATCTCAAAACCGATGACAGCGTCGAAGCGGCTGCGGCGCTCATTCATCACTACAAGATGGTGGACCAAGTCTTGCTGACAGGATGCGGACCCGACCGGGCCATGCTTGTGCAGCAAACGCATCCGGAGCTTAGGAAGCTGCTCAACGTCGACACGGAGCTTTTTCTAACCCAAGAGTATACGGATGCCGTCCGTCGTACCTGCGAGGATGCAGCTGCCGCAGCTTGCATCGGCCTCAATGTTCCGTACCAGCTGGTCAGGGAGGAACTGTTGGAACAGGCTGCAGCCCGCTCGCTTCCGGTTTTCGTGTGGACCGTCAATGAGGAGACATGGATGGAACGGTTCGCAAGTATGGGAGTCGCCTCCATTACGACGCGGAACGTCGATGCTTTGGTCCGGCTCAAGAGAAGTTTGACCACGGAAACAACAAAGGTCCCGGAATAATTCCGGGACCTTTTGCTGTACGATCTCATTTTGCCACTCCATCAGCAGCGGATAAACGGAGATCTTCCGCCTTAGTTCGTATGCCGATCTCTAAATTCGAAAATATCATCGACCGCTTGCCGGTAACCACCTGATTTGCGAAAGGATTCGCCCAACCTTGCGGCGGCTTCCTTGAAAGAAGCGTGGCTTAATACCAGGTCTGCCGCTTCCCGCAACTGATGGGCCGTCAAGCTCTGCATGTCTAAGGTCATGCCCGCACCGGTACGAGCGACTTGCCCCGCGATGACCGGCTGATCCGCGCTGAGCGGGAGGACAATAAGCGGAACTCCGAAGTAAAGACCTTCATGGGCACTGTTCATCCCGCCGTGTGTAATAAATAGCTGGGCGTGCTGCAGCACTTCGGTTTGTGGAACATAACTTTTGACGATGAAATGATCCGGGATGTCTCCTAAATCGGATATCGGGGTTTTACTCCCGATTGACATGACAATCGTATGATCGGAACTTCCAAATGCCTCAAAACAAAGCTTATAGAAATCCAGCGCCTGATTCATGACGGTGCCCAGTGAAATGTAGATCGGGCTTTTCCCCTGGATTTCAGAAAGGTCAAAGTCATCTTCCATGGACCGCGAAGCGATGGATGGACCCACAAATTTATACGACGGATCGAATGTATCCCCTCCCGGTTGGAACTCCCTTGCTGTATAGACAATCGTAAGTGATGCAGGGTTACAAAACGCCTCGTAAGGAGAATGGATCTCGACTCCGTATTTTTGCTGGATCATGGCCGTCAGGCTTTGATACTTATCGTTGATCGGTTTAGTGATCTCTTCAGGGAGATCGTTGAAAAATTGTTCCATCTTATGGTCGAAAGATGGTTTGGACTCTGCAAAAGTACTGCAAGAGCTGATGGCGGGAAGTTTAAGAATCTCCGCCAGCAAACGTCCGCAGCCGAACATGGAGTCATGGATGATATAGTCAAAATGCTCTCCCTGGATCTGTTCAAGAACGCTGGGAATCACCACATCAGCCGTCATCAAGAGACCGTTGACCCTTTCCAGCAAATAGTTTCTTCCGCCGGAGATAAAGGCTTTGATAAATTTCTGGTCGTCAAATGTTCGTACGACCGCTCCCGCTTTCTCTAACCTCTCCCGAAAAGCTTCGATGCAAAAGTACACAACCTCTTCCCCGCGCGAGGTCAGCTCCTGAACAACGCCAATCGTTGGATTGATATGCCCTTCTGATCCGGCATTAATAAATAGAACGCGTGCCATATTCAATACTCCTTTCCTGTATTACAATGGTAAACCCTATGTCAGTAAGCTGGTCTGTTTCAACAAGCCTCGTCTTCTTGGGCATGGTCTGCAAGTCAACCAGATGTCGCCTATTCGCGTCATTAATGTATCCATCCAGCGACATCGTCATGCTTAAGCGATCATCCGCAGCTTCTCCACAAACAGAAGCAGAACGAGCCCCTGGCCAATCCCAGCGGTTCCGGTCCATCGCCCATTCAGCCCGTTCGTGTCCGCCCCAGCTCTCCGGACTGCTGAACATCAGATAGCGGTAGACGCGGTCCGCCGCAGCCTTCAGGTCCGTTTGCTCCATTTGCATTCCCTGAACGCTCCTTTATATGTAGTTGTTTCGATAGTCTGTAGGGGTCAGTCCAAACTGCTTCTTAAACGTTTCGCGAAAATGGTCCTGATCAACATAACCGATCCGGTCACATACCTCGTAAATCCGATTTGCGGGGTCCTTCAGCAGCCGGGCCGCCTCTTCCATACGCAGTTTGACGATCCAATGGTTGATCGTCATGCCGGTCACTTCCTTGACCAGGGCGTTTACATACTTCTCGCTAAGGCCAACCCCACTTGCAACGTCCCAAAGCGACAGATCCTTCCGCGAATAATTTTCACGAATGGCCTGGATCGCTTGTTCGACGAGCTTCTTCTTCTTGAGGCTGCCAGACCACTCAGCCATTGGCAGCGTCTGGGCCAGATTGGGCAGGCGATCCCTAAGCCTTTGTTCCATAAGCTCGACACCGCGCTGTTCCTCCCGCTCCTTGTGCAGCTCTGCAACGATTCTAGCGAATACTTGCTCGATCTCCTCCGGATCGATCGGCTTCATGATGTATTCCAGCACCTGTAGCTTGATCGCCTGCCGCGCGTACTCGAATTCGTTCAGCCCCGACAGGATGATGCACCTAATTTCCGGCTTGCTGGCCCGGAACGCCTTAATCAGCTCCAGGCCATTCCCCTTCGGCATGCCGATATCGGTAAGCAGCAGATCCGGAGGATCGCGCTTCAGCCATTCGAGCGCTTCCTCTCCGTTCTTGGCGGCTCCGACGAGTTCAATGCCGAGCCGCTCCCAGTCGATGGAGCGTGACAGCGTCTCCCGGACGAGTTTGACGTCCTCGGCGATCAGCAGTTTATACATCAGGCGATTCCTCCTCAGGGTCGATTTGAACATAGGAACGCAGCGGGAGTACAACTTCAATGCATGTTCCTTCGTCTACGGGCACGTAGCGCAGCCCAAAGCCTGGCCCGCAGTACAGTTGTATCCGCCGATGCACGTTCAGCGTTCCATAACCGTTCTCGGCAGATGAGTTTGACGTTAAACCGTGTTCCCCCGACTCCTGCTCCCGCAGCACACGATTGCGCTCCTCTATGTTGCAGCCTTTTCCATTGTCTTCGATGCGCAGAATAAGCGTAGTCCCTTCCGCCTGTGCGGTAATCGCGATCCGGCAATCGTCCGTTCGCCCGGCAAAGCCGTGAACGATGGCATTCTCCGCAAGCGGCTGTAGAATAAAGTGAGGAATGACGATGTCCTGCAGATCGGAAGCGATATGAAACTCGGCGAGCAGATCGTCGTGCATCATTTGCTGGATGTGCAAATAGGCTTCTACCTGCTTGATCTCATTGTCCAAGGAGATCCATGTTCGGCCCCGGTTCAAACCGAATCGGAACACATTGGCAAGCGAACGCACAATCGCGCTCGTCTCCCGGTCTCCAGCCAAAATGGCACGGCAATTGATCAGATCGAGTGTATTGTATAGAAAATGAGGGTTTATCTGGGCATTCAGCAGTTCCAACTGAAGCTGGCGGCGCTCAATCTCCTCCTCAAAGCTCTTCTCAATCAGGCCGTGAAGCGTAACCAGCATGGACGCGAATTTCTCGTTCAGCGTCTCGACTTCGTGGATGCCTGACTTCAATTTAGGCAGCGGCTCACGGAATGCAAGCTCTTCGGGACGCTGAACAGCGTTAACGAGCCGGGTGATCGGTACGGTAACCCGTATGACGATACGCCGCAGCCACAGTCCTGCGATCAGTACGGCGGCGATCGCAGCCAAAGCGCCGATCGCCGAGATGGCAAACGTGTATCTTCCGAAGTGGCTCTTTGGAACGGTGGTCAAAAGCTTCCAGCCATTGTCCATTTTTACGCACGTGACACGGTGCACCGTCCCTTCGACTTTCGCGTCGGCCGAGCTTCCATCGCAGTTGGCCGATCGAACGAACGGAAGCCCGCCGGCCGGTTCGAGAAATGCATACCGTTCGCTGTAAATGACGCGGCCTTCTTCATCCACCAAAAGGTGAAAGCCTGATGTCAGCGCAGCGTTCTCGAACAGGCTCCGGATGCTTCCGGTATCCGCCCCGATCATGACGGTGCCGATCACGCGGCCGTCCTTGGTGCTAATTTTCTTGGTTGCCGAATAGATCATCGCTGTCCCCGAGCGTCCGGCCTTCTGTCCCCACCAGACGTTGCGACGCCCTCCGGAAATCAGATCACGATACCAGCTCTCGTTCTGCAGGTCCGTTGATTTGTAAATGCCGGTCACCGGGGCGAAGTGGTCGGTCGCGAGGGTGTACAGGCCGCTCTCCGGCTCCAACGCGACGGCGACGACATATGTCTGTTGAACGATACTGCCGGAATTGGCATCATTCAGCAGTGACAAGAGAGACAGATTCTGCAAATTCGTCTGCAGGGTGAAGAAGTCGTTGACCGCTTCGTAGGGCGCTGAATGCTCCGTCTCGAGCAAATTTTCGATCGATTGGTTGGACAGCAGAAACGCGGCCATATTGTTCATCGTGTCCAGCTGATATTCCAGATTGCGGTGCACGAACTTCATTGATTGTTCCGCCATCTGACGCGTGTGTTCATTTTGCACCCGAATGAGAATGTAGCTTGCCGAAGCGGCGAACAGGGCGATGACCATCACGACCAGCGCAAAGACCGGCAGACTGATCCGAGCCAGCAAGCTGGTGTGACGCTTATTCGTGACCATCGCCAAGTCCTCCTTTGCCAAATTGCCTTTCATAACCTCCAAGTAAATCACAATCTATAATCATCATGGAGGCGTACGCTTATTTAGCTTCTTCCCTCTTTCCACCTAGATCTCCTGCATGATCGGCGTGATGCTGGCGGCTTTGACCCGCTGCGTTCCCCTGAAATCGAGACGTTCTCTAATCAAACGGCAAAGCACCTCCCTAATGCTTCCGGCATGGCCGGATTGCACCAGAAAGGTTGCCGACGTTCCTATGTTTACTTGCCTGTTTTTTTCTGATAGGAAGCTTCAAGTTCGCTCAGAATCTGATCGCCTCCTTGCGACTTCCACTTCTCTACGAATTCGTCGAACTTCTTGATGTCGGCGCCCATAATGATTTGAGTGAATACCGAATCACGCATCGTATCCAGCTCTGTCAGCTTGGCGATCTTCGTCGGCGATTCGAGGTAATTGGAAGCGTCGGTGATTTGATGCTCATTGTTGATCGCTACGCCGAGCGCTTCGGAGAACCGCAGCGGCAGCGATTCAAGGTAATGCGGCCAGCCCTTCAGGCCAGGAGCAAACAGATAGCTTTGTGTGCCTCTGAAGTTGCCGCTGGGATCCTGCTGTGTCTTCGGGTCGACGAGGGTCGTGTTCGTTTTAAGTTTACCGTCTACGAAGGAATAGTCCTCACCTTCAATACCCCAGACGGTCAACATCTGGTTCTCCTCGGATAGCGAATCCTCGATGATCGACAGTACGCGCTTCGGATCTTTCGTTTTTGCGCTAATGGCATTCATCTGCGAGAACGGTGCCCCCATTGGCGCAACGGCCGTGCCGTCCGTCCCCAGCAAAGACCCGGTCAAAGTCAAGTATTTAAAAGGCTCCTCAGCCTGGTTCGGGAGCGATCCGTCCTTCGCCAGTTTGCCGCTCTTGATCAGCTCATTGGTCTCGATCTGCGTGTCGTAATCGCTGGCCGTCGACCACCAGCCCATCCAGGAGAACACCTTGCCGCTGAAAATTTTTGCCCGCAGCTGCTCTTCCTTAATCGTCGAAAACTCCTTGTCGATGAGCCCTTCCTTGTACATCTTCTGCAGAAACAGCAGCGCGTCCCGCATCCGGGGATCGATGTCATAGTTGCTGAATTTTCCATCCTTCTCTGTGAAAAAACCGGGTGTGACACCGAACGCGCCGAACACGTTGTCGAAGGAATTGTTCGCGAATTTTACCTGTCCGATCTGGGACGTATAACCGCCGAGCGGAATGACCTCCGGGTGCTGCTCCTTGACCTTTTTCAGCAGGTTATAATATTCATCAAGCGTATTTGGTACGGGTACGCCTGCCTGCTCCATGTAGTCCTTACGCATGACCAAGTCCCAGCGATACCCCGCCCCCGGCCCGCCCTGATACGGAATCCCGTAAATGCGGCCGTTCACTTTCGCCTGCTCGAACACATCCGGCGGTACTTCCTTCATAATATTCGGCGTGTCCTTTTCGTTAATGAGGTCGGTCAGATCAACGAAAGCGCCTTGCTGCGCGTATTTCTGAAAGTCATCGGCAAAATCGATCTTCGTCACGTCCGGAATGTCGCTGCTCGCCATCTTCAGATTCAGCTTCGTTTTGTACTGCTGGACATCGACCATCTCCGGGATGATCTTAATATTCAGCTTGGCCTCAATCGCTTGTTTCACCGCGTCCTTAGAAGGGTCATATGGCAGTGAAATATCCTGTGCCTTCAGCCACTTCAGCTCGTAAGGGGATTGTTCCCCAGTTGCTTCAGACGTACCTGACGGATTTACCGGCTCGGGACTTGCGTTCCCGCCTCCATCGTTGTTACTGCCGCATCCCGACAGCGTAAGCGTTCCCAAAAGTAAGGCGGCGAGTACGCCGTAACCCCGATGTTTAACTGTCTTTGACATATACAGACATCCCCCTGTAATTTCACTTAAATGGTTGATTACCCTTTAACTGAACCGATCAGCATGCCCTGTTCAAAATACTTCTGAATGAACGGATACAGAACCATCATCGGCAGCGCTACGATGATAATGGCCGCCATCTGGATTCCGATCGTGGGCGGCGGCGTTCTCCCTGCCGCTTCGAGCAATTCAGGCGGCAGGCTGGAACTCGCGATGATGGTGCGCAATACGAGCTGCACCGGCGCTTTGTGCCAGTCCGTGACATACAGAAGCGCATTGAAGAAATCGTTCCAGTACGTCACCATGTAGAGCAAGCCGATCGAGGCAATGACCGGCATCGACATCGGGAGAACGATCGAACGCAGCGTCCTGATCTCGGATGCCCCGTCAATTGCAGCAGATTCCTTCAGACTGTCTGGAATACCTTCGAAGAAGGATTTCATAATGATCATATTAAAGGTGCTATAGGCCATGACCAGGATCAGTACGTAGTCCGTGTTCAGCAGACCTAAATTTTTGATCGTGATATATGTCGGAATTAAACCGCCCTTGAACAACATCGTGAACACGAAGATCAGCATGATGATCCGCCGGCCGGGCAGCTTCTTCTCCGCCAGGGAGTAAGCAGCCGAAGCTGTGAGCAGAAGCGCAAGCAGAACACCGGCGGCTGTATTACGGATCGTCACCCCATAAGCGTTATAGATGAGCGATCCCTTCTTGAGCAAGTAGGCGAAATAATCGAAGCTGAGCGATGTCGGAAACAGCACCAGACCGTTCTTTTCGCTGAAGATCGAGTATGGCGTTACGGACACGCATAGAACATACCAGAAAGGAATCATGATAATAAGCGTAATGAGCGACAGTACAAAGTAGTTGGTAGCGATAAAAATGGATTCGCCTCGAGTGAGCTTCACGATTCGGATTCTCCTTTGTCAGAAAATGCCGGAATCATTGATTCGCTTCGCGATCTGATTGGCGATCAGCACCATGGCGAAGCCGATGATTCCCTTGATGACGTCTGCCGCCGCCGCGAGACTGAGGCTGAACTGCTCGATGCCTACCCGGTAGATGTAGGTGTCGAGAATGTCGCCAACTTCGAACACCATCGGGTTGTACAGGTTGAGCACCTGGTCCAACCCGGCACTCATCAGATAGCCGACCCTTAGGATGAAAATGACGATAATCGTGCTCGATATGCCCGGGAGCGTGATGTGGATGATGCGTTGAAACCTCGTCGCTCCGTCCATCACCGCGGCTTCGTACACTTCGGGATTTAGCCCAGCAATGGCGGCCAAATAAATGATCGCTGCCCATCCCATCTCTTTCATGGCATCGGTGACGACGAGAATGATCCGAAAATACGCAGGCTCGACGAGCAGATATACGGGTTTGCCGCCAAACCATTCGACGATTTGGTTAATCACGCCGGTCTCCGGCGAAAGCAGCAGCGTAATGATGCCGCCGTAGACAACCCAGGACACGAAACGTGGCAGATAGACGGCCGTCTGCAGCGTCTTCTTGAACCACTTGGTCCGAATTTCGTTTAGCGACAGCGCTAACAAAATGGGACAGATAAATCCGCTGATCATCTTGTACAGGCTGATGAGCAGTGTGTTGCGAAAAGCGTTCAGGAACATCTCCGACGCAAACAGCTCCCGGAAATGTGCGAAACCCACCCACTTACTGGCCCCGAATCCTTGGATGACGTTGTAGTCCATGAACGCGATGCTGATGCCGTACAAAGGCAAGTAATCGAACACAATGACCCAGGCCAGTGCCGGCAGTAGCAAGGCGTAAAGCCATTTGTATTTCCATATCTTCATTAGCAGCCGCCTTCGCGACTTCTCCGTTCTAGCGGGAATTCCCGCAGTAACGATTTCCATCGTCCCTCCTCCATCCTTCTTACTGCTCCGGCAATTCGCATTTACCTCTCTCGGTTGTACACTTGCCGCTTGCGAATTTGCCAGTTGCGCCAATCCATTCGTTGCAAGAACGGCGGTCTGCGGGATGAACACCGATTCCTGTTCCGCCGCTGCCTTCCGGAATGGAAGTGCTTACATAATTAAGAATACCGGCTTCCTTGAACGTGGAAAACCGGAGCGAAGGATGATAATACCGGGGAAAAGTCGGAAATCTGACGATGATTTTCTAAGATTATAGTAATAGCAGCCTGACTGAACGGCCAGCACGATATGAATAAGATATTATCAGCTGCTTCAGCTCATCAAATAAGCTATTGGTTGCAGGTCATCCTGATTCCAACCGCAACGATCCCCGCTCAACAAGCGGGGATCGTTTTTTTGACCAACTTTTTAAGCCTTTTCAAGTTCCTTAGGGGACCTCCAAAGTTGTCTTCCATGCGATGCAGGTTCCATTTATCCATTCTCCTTTGACGCTTGGTTTCCTCTCTTTTTTCCGCCCGAAAAAAACATCTTCAACAAAGGAGGCGTAATAAGCGTCGTCAAAATCACGACAATGACAACGGAGGTGAAGTATTTCTGCAGCAGCAGTCCGGACTCCAGACCTGTTGCCGCTATAATGAGAGCTACCTCTCCGCGAGAAATCATTCCCGACCCGATCGCGAGCGATGAGCGGCCGTTAAAACCGGTGAGCTTAGCGCCCAGCCCGCCTCCGAGCAGTTTGGTCAGAATCGCAACAATCGTAATGACGCCCATGAACAGCAGCTGGTTAGCAGCACCTTCAAACGTAATGTTGAGACCGATGCTGACAAAAAATACGGGAACGAAAATGGAATAAGCCACCGGCTCCAAACGGTCCTCGACGTCATGTTTGAACGGGGTCCGGGAAACGGCAATGCCCGCCGCAAAAGCGCCAATAATGGCGGCTACACCCATGAGATCGGCAAAATACGATAAGGCAAAGCACACGACAAGCGCTCCGCTGATGACGGCTTCTGTTACGCGCAGAGGTGCAAAAAACTTCAAGAACCAAGGAACGGCCAGCCAACTGACAACGATAGCAACGACAAAAAACAGCAGCTTTTTGCCGATGAGTAGGCCAAGGGAGATGTCATGACCGGTGCCAAGCAAGCTCATCATCACAGCCAGCAGGACGACGACGATGACATCATCCACAACCGCTGCACCCAGGATCGTCGTGCCTTCCTTTGTGTTCAAGCGGTCCATTTCTTTCAGAGTCTGAACGGATATGCTAACCGAAGTGGCACAAAGCAGCAAGCCCAGGAAAAGTCCCTGGTTATTGCTCAGGCCAAAAACAGATGCGGCTCCATAGCCGCCGATAAACGGCAATATAATGCCTCCAACCGCTACGGCGAACGCCGACTTCCAATTTTTTCGCAGCTGATCCAAATCCGTTTCCAGACCCGCCATAAACATCAGCAGCAGGACGCCGATCTCTGAGAAAATGGATATAAATTCATTCGGATGAATCCAGCCAAGCACAGCAGGACCGACAAGAATACCAGCAAGCAGCTTTCCCAGAACAGCAGGCTGACCGAGCCTAACGAACAAGTCCCCCAGCAGTTTGGTAGCAAGTAAAATAATAGCTAGATACAGTATAATTTCCAACATATAAGCGCCTCCTTGGGGTTTGAACTCAACCATCCATAACCGGAAAAAGGCACAAAAAGAGCCCGTCAACGACAGGGCTCTCCTACAAGAACGCAGAAAGAGCCTGTCGTGACAGGCTCCTCCGGTGTTCCGATGTATGAATTTGATTATATTATACATGATTAAATACTTTTATGCAAATTGCAGTAATCAATAAAGCACAGTCTTATTAGAAAAATGAATGATGACAAATTGGAACGGTCTGATCTTAACTTGAGCTTAATGGAGTAAAATTCTGCCGCGCCCATGTCTGGTTTCGCTTTTCTCCAGAGCGTTCTTAGCTTGACTCAGCGTGGAAAAATGGCATCGATCGACGCTTTAAGTGTCCCGTCAGCAATCAGTCCTGCGATCGTTACCGAATCTTCAGGGGTTGAAAATTGGTGCTGAACTTAGCAGTGACGCCATGCTCTCTAGCTGCTTCATCGGATGGCAGCTGGGTGAGTGAAACCACTGATCCTGGATCAGTGGTTTTCAGGCATTGACGTAACATGATTACCATTTACGGATAGCGATCATAAAGGAAATCAGCGCAGCGATGGAGGAAATCGTTCTTACATGATTCCAGGGTACCCAGCCGGCAATATACTCGCTCCATACTTGCGCTCCCTCGGCAGCCCCCGGACTTACAGCTGCTAGAGAATTATTAAGCGGAACATTGAAGATGGCCGTTACCAGAAAAACTCCGACAAAAATGAACAAGCTGCCAATGATTACATAGACCGCGCTATGGGTGCCCGATTTGAAGAACGAAGCAACGCCCAAAACGACACTTAGGATGGTGGTTCCCATAAAAACGAGCATAAACAACGATTGCAGTATCGCCGAATTGATCGACTGCATGGCAGATATGCTCTGCTCTGCAGGAAGCCGGGAAAGCGACGTCATCACGAATGCCGAAAAGGTGAAAAATACGCCGGCCAGCAATCCGGATCCTAACGAAGACACAAAGGTCAGATAATATAAAAAATTCACCACTGATTTGTCCTCCTACGATTTGATGGACCACTTTGATAAACGACTGTTTTAACCCCAAGCTCCGTCTGTGGCCGCCTGCCGTGCAAAGTCGAAGAAATCCCTTGGCTTTCTTCCTAGTATTTGCTCCACGCCATCCGCCGGAACCTCGTTTCGGCCATCCAGCACGATGGAGAACAAATAAGACAGCAATTTTATATACTCATTAGGTACTTGTTGTTGGGCAAGCATGGATAGGAATTGTTCGGAAGTAAGCTCGACATACCGAATATTCCGCTGACAGGCTTGAGCGATCAAGGACGTAGCTTCCGCAAAAGTAATCGCCTTCGGACCCGTCAATTCATACCGCTTCCCGATATGCCGGTCATCTGTCAAAGCCGAGACGACTGCATCTGCAATATCGTCTGCATCAATGAACGGTTCTCTCACGCTTCCCGCCGGCAGTGCTACCACTCCCGCTTTTACCATGTCATACAGGAAGCTCTCGCTAAAATTCTGGCAAAACCAGCTGCAGCGGAGGATCGTCCAGTCCGCGCCGGAATTCTGCAGCGCAAGTTCACTTCGCTGGGCTTCCTCCTCACCTCTGCCGGACAAAAGAACTAATCGGCGGACACCGGTTTTTACCGCCAATCTTGCGAACGAACCGATCGCTTGAGCAGCACCCGGAACGGCCAAATCCGGATAATAGGTAATATACGCTGCCCTTGTCCCTTGCAGTACAGGCTCCCACGTGGACGAATCGCCCCAATCAAAGGGCTGCTCAGCGGAACGTGATCCGGAACGGACCGGTATTCCCTTTTGCAGCAGCTTCTCTGATACCCGACGCCCTGTTTTCCCCGTACCGCCTACGATAAGAACCGGCTGATTCATTCAATCTCCTCCAATATTTCATTTAGTTGCACAAGCAAACGTTGTGCGATTGAAAAACCGAATGCTCCTGTCATTCGGCACTTTCCAAGCGGTTGCTTACCTCATTCAGCTGAAGCGAGAGTTCATCGTCCTGGCTGTTTAATATCGTGTTATAACGCTGCCGCAGCTTTTGCCAACATTCGTGGATTTGACTCTCCATCTCTCTTCCCCGGTCTGTTGCGTAAATCATTGACATTCTACCGTCCTGGCGGCTGCTGAGAAGTCCTTTGGCTTGAAGGCTCTCGATGAGCCGCGTAATGGTGGAAGGCTTAAGATGGAGGCTTTGGCCGATTTCTTTCTGAGAGATACCGTTCTTCTCCAGCACCGTCAGCATCAAAAATGCAGAGGTTGGGTTAAGTCCGCTCGGTGCAAATTCATCTTCGGCCATTTTGGTAATAATCCTGCTCAGACGATTGGCTGTGAAATATAAGCATTCTTTAAAATAAGTGTCCAACATGTCGCTGCCTCGATTCAAAATTCAAATTAATGTTTGCACAAACAAATATAATACACTTTTTCCAACTTGTAAAGACTGGAAATGTGAAGTGACTTTCAGATTTTGAGCAATGGCACGTTAGTGCCTTATTGCCATCGTGGACAAAAAGGAAGACTGCCGGACATCTGCCCGTACAGTCTCCTCTTCCCTACTTCGCAGTATGCTCCTCATCATATTCGCTGGACAATTCCTTCAGCGATTTGATTTTGCCATGGGGATGCTGTTCTTGCTTGCGTGACTTCCAGGCTGCTTCATTTCTTCTTTTCTGGTGAGCCATGACAGATATCCTCCTCTGGAAAGTGAGTTGTATACCACTTCCTTATGTTGTCATTCCAGGGCCTCGTTCATTCGTGAAAAGAAACAGTCTCAATCCCGGAACAACTTATGACGGCGTTCATGCAGCGCACTTCATTGTTTAGCCTTTCTCAATCGGATCTTGGGCTTCGTCAATTCATAGCTGTGCTTTACCATCTCATGGATATCATCATCCTGGAGGTCCCCATCCAAGATCACCGTATTCCAGTGCTCCTTATTCATGTGATACGCCGGCGTCACTTCTTGGAACACACTGCGCAAAAAATCGGCCCGGCTCGGTTCGCATTTCAAATTCACGCACAAGTGATCGTTGTGATGGAAAATCAGCGCAAAGCTCTTTTTGTTCCCTTTATGGCGGATTACGGTCCACTCTGCTCCAAACGGGTGGTCTTCATAACAGGCTGGATAGGACAGACAGTATTCAATGATTTCGTCGATCGTCATTGGTTTCCCTCACTGCTTGATTATTTTACAATTCGACATGATTACTTATTATAATCCAGTCCTATTGGTTTTTCATTTTTTTTGTGAAGAGTAGAAGCAATCCGTAGATAAAATAAACGATGCTCGCCGTGACGATGCTATAAAGTAATACAGGAATAGACGTCGGCGCCCATACTTGAATGAATGCCCAAGGTAATCCTCCAAGCAGGAGGGTCGGCAGCATGCTTATAAATATTAGAACAGCAGCAACCATACAAATATGGACGAGCAGCAGCAGCTTTCTTTTTCCGGATAAAGGGCTTCTCCGGCGTTCATTAACGGCAAGCTTTCTGACGATACGGGCTGACAAGGCAACCCATAATACACCGAATAAAATGACGATGATTTCGAGGATACTCACGATGCGATCCAGCAGTTGATAGCTGTCCGTATGATTCACCGCCGGAGCCCGCCCCTCCCACAAGTCCATCACGCCTTGCCCAATTGCTGTTGTAAAGCTCGTGTTCATGTTGGCGAGAATCGCCACACCCAGCTGTTGATCCGGTTGCAAAATAAAATACGACGTAAATGACGGATTCTCACCGGCATGAAAAATAACTTTTTCCTTGCTTTTGCTCATGACAGCCCATCCGTTGGCATAATACGTATTCTGGTCAAAAGGATTTACCGACTTGTCCGGATTGTGCGACTCCTCAATCAGTTTGGGATCGATGACCTGTTCGGGAGCGCTCTTTAGCTGGAGCTTGATCCATTTCGCGATATCATTCGCATTGCTGACGATATAACCCGCAGGGATGTTGCCCCGATAAATCGGAGGTGTGAATGGCCTATGACTCATCCATCCGATTTTATAGCCGGAAGCCATATGGTCTGGTTGAGTCGACGGTACACCCACGAACGAGCTAGTCATGCCGATCCGATCTAAAATGTGCTGCTTCATGTACTGATCATAGGGCATGTTGGAGACCACTTCGATAATTAGGCCCAGCACGTCGTAATTTATCGTTGCGTATTCAAAGGAACTTCCCGGCTTTCGGTCCAGCGCCTGGCCCTGCAATGTTTTTACCGTCAGCTCAAGCGCTTTGTCCGCTTTGCTTTCGGGGATCCGGGTGATTGTATTGGAGGGGATGCCGCTGGTATGATGCAGCAGCTGGTTAATCGTTATCTTTTGCGGCACACCGTGATAGGTCAGCTCTAACCATGGAATGTATTTTTGAACATCATCCGTCCGAAGCAGCAGCCCTTGCTTCTCCAGCTGCAAAATCGCTAAACCCGTAAAAGCTTTGGTCGTCGAACCGATCTCAAATAAGGTATCGGATGTTACGGGAGTTTTCGTCTTTACGTTCGCGTATCCAAAGCCTTTTTGATACACCGTCTCCCCTTTCTCGACAATCACCAAAGAGATTCCGGGTATTTTACTGATGCTTTGCTGGTTTTTAACATACTGTTCGATCTTCTGGATCTTATCGTTTGACTCCGCCCACACGATTCCCGGAGCGACACTGCTGATGGTCAAAACGGCTGCAACTAATAACAAGCCCATTTTGATCCATGATTTCAATGCGTTCATTCTTTTTCTCTCCCTAATTCATTGACATCTGCCTGGCTTCATAAGTCGATTGCGATTTACTTATTTTCTGATGGGCATCCTTTTTACCGTAAGTCAGCAGCCGCCATAGCCATTCCATAGGCCCCATACGAAACCGTTTGAGCCAAAAGGAACTGAGCGGAATCTGTACGGCATAGATGCAAAGTGCGATGAATGTCGTATCATCCTGATTCATTCTGCATCACTCCTCATCTTGCTGTCTTCCGTCGCACCTCGCTAATGTAAGCTAAATTGAAAGTGATTTGAATAGAGAAAGCCTTACATATGCCTTACACTTTAGTAAGGCAATCATTTCCTCTATACGAAAAGACGATCATCCCTACTAGGAACGACCGTCTTTAATCACGGCAATGCCGGGTGCCGCAAACGATGTATCTTCCGAATGCTTAATCCATGAAAAAAGCACCCCGCGACTCGGTATAGGTACATACCGGGTTTAGGAGTGCTGCTGCCAAACTAATGATTAATGTCACATTTGTTCATAATAAATGCGATCTGATTCTCGAGGCGGTTAATGTCTTCCTGCGTCTTGGGGTCTTCCTTGCCCATGCCCCGGAGCGAGGCGAGCTCCTGCTTCAGCTGATGCAAATCCTCCCCGGCATTGCTGCAGTCATAGTTACTTTCCAGGTTTTCGAGCATATGCTTTTCCTCCATTTTCTCTTGGATGTACTTCCCTATTATGGAGGATTCACCCGAAATTATTCAGAATGGGATCAGCGAAGAAATTGGTTATGTTCCTTTACGAACCACACTCTAGATCCCTTGGTTTAAAAGCACATGCACGGCGTATGGTTCCAGGAGAATGCGGCCTTCAATGGTTTGCTTGCTCAGGGCATCTATATACGTGCCCCCCAGTTCTACATCGACGGATTCGCTGCGATGATTCAGCAGCATTAAGTAGCTTTTGCCATCCTTTTCTCTTTCTACTGCCTCGACTCCATCATATTTTTGGGGCAAGGATGGGACAGCGCCCTCCCTTTCAAGAACCAGCTTCATCAAACTCTCCATCGCCCGGTCATCCAGGTCGCACCCGACGTAATAAACCTTCCCTTTACCATAGGTATGAACAGTAACTGCCGGTGTTCCGCTGTAATAATGACTCTCATAATCCGCGAGGCTCTCAGCCCCTTCCAGCTTAAGCACATCGCACCACATGGAAGCGGTGCCGTCCCCGAACTCTCCGCTCACGGATACGGTACGGCCGAAATTAACCGAGTCATACTCTTCCAGTTCAACGCCTGCCAATCTCCGGAACAAGCCAGGCAGTGTCAAAGTCGTCATGCGGTTATTCCATGTACGCGTTCCCGACCGGAACGTGATGAGCAGCGAACCGCCGCCTGCCACATATGCCTCACATTTGTCTGCGATCTCCTCCGTCATCAAATTAAATGCCGGCATCAGAACAAGCTTGTAAGGCGTAAAGTCATTCTCCACGCTGACCACGTCTACGCCGACATGCTGCCCGGCAACTGCATCGTAGTAGCCTGCCAGCAGAGCTTCATAACTGAAATTCCGGTTATGAGGCTGAGCGCGGTGGCTCCACACTTGATCATAGTTTTTAATGAGCGCTACGGTATTGTTGTTGACGGCCCCTACGAACAGGGGTGACTGTTCTTTGAGTTCATGCCCGATCGCAGTGATCTCCCGGTACCTTCTCCGGCCGACGCCGTCATGATCAAGGATGCCGTGCCAATACTGTTCGATGCCGACCGTGCAGGCCCGCCAGCGGAAATAGACCATGGCATCCGCTCCATGCGCGATCGCCTGATAGGTCCATAAACGCAGTTGTCCCGGCTCCGGCGTATCACCCAACGAGTGCCAGCCGCACGGACCGCTCTGCTGTTCCATCATCCAGTAGTTTTGATTTTTGATGCCGCGCATCAGATCATGGGCCATAGCGACGGTCAGAGGTGAAGATTTGCCCCACATATTATTCGGATAGTTATCCCAAGAAATAAAGTCAAGATCCTTGCCTAAGTCGAAGTAATCGATCTCGCTGAAATGACCCATCAAGTTATGGGTGATCGGCAGGGAGGTGCATGCACGAATCTCTTCAATTTGAAGCCGCTGATAGGCGGCCGTCGAATCGGAATAGAATCGGCGGTAATCGAGCTGCATGCCGGGATTATGGTTATATGGGGTGGACATCAATCCGCCGGAACCGCCCTGGCTGAAGCCGTCGCTTGCGGCATACGTGGGAAGCATAATTTCTTCCCAGCTGCGGTAGGTATGGCTCCAGAACACGGTTCCCCACTCTTCGTTCAGCTTGTCGACGGTGCCGTACTTTTCGCGGAGCCAGATCCGAAAGGCATGCAGATCGCTCTGGCAGTAGCACGGACCGCCGAATTCGTTATCGATCTGCCAAGCAACGATGTGCTCATTGTCTTTGTAATGCTCGGCCATAACCCGGGCAATGCTTGCGGAATACTTCTGATACACCGGATGATTAACGCAATAATGCCTCCGTGTACCAAAGCCTTTGGTTAAGCCGTGGACATCGACGGGGTACATATCCGGATATTTGTCCATCAGCCACTTGGGAGCCGCCGCCGTCGGTGTTCCCAAAATGATCTTGATCCCTTCCTTGGCCAGCACCTCAATGGCATGGTCGAGCCACGTAAAGTCGTACCGTCCTTCGTCCGGCTCCAGTTTGGCCCAGGCGAATTCCGCCAGCCGGACAATGTTGATATTCGCTTCCCGCATCATTCGGGCATCAACGGCCCAACGTTCTTCGGGCCAATGCTCAGGGTAATAATCCACGCCGAAATACATGGGTATCTCCTCCGATATATATCATTATTTTGCTTGAAAACATCTTCTTGAATCTATTATATTATTAATCATATGGGGCTTAAATCGCAAGATTTTGATGATCACGTATAACAATTATGCTAAAAGGAAGCTGAGATATGAGAATCAATTATTTCATTCCGAGCCCGCGCTTTACGAACCTCATTTGTTATCCCGAATCGTTTGGACATTATGCAGATGAGCCGTCACACAGTGAAAACCGGACGCACGGACTCTCCACTTATAATTGGCATATCGTCCGCGGCGGGAAAGGGTACATTCAAGTCGGTGAAACCATACTGGAACTTGGTCAAGGTACCGGCTTTCTATGCGGCCCCGGTGTTCCCCAGCGGTATTATGCCGATCAAGACGAGCCTTGGGATATCCGGTGGGTTCATTTTACGGGTCCTGGTCTTAGTACGTTACTTCAAGGGAGAGGTGAACGGGAGGCATGGGTATTTTCGTGGGAGGGCGCGGACCGGCTTGATCGGCTGTGGTCGGATCTCCTGGCCACCGGCATTCACCCGCTGCAGGACGGCGAACCTCGGTTGTCCGCGATGCTTTACGAGATGCTTGCCGAGTTCATCATGTACGTAGACGGCTCGGAAGAACGTCCTCAGCCGGGGATGCGCACCAAGCTGATGGAGACGGCGCAGTGGATTCGCACTCACAGCCATCAACCCCTTACGCTCGAGCAAATGGCGAGCCAGGCAGAGTACAGTCCCTCCCATTTCAGCAGGCAGTTTCACGGTTTGTTCGGCAAAACGCCGATCGAATTTTTGAACGAATGCCGTATTCTTCAATCCAAATCCCTGCTGATTTCAACCGGTTGGACCGTGAAAAAGGTTGCGGAGACGGTCGGATTTGCCAGCAGTACGTACTTTATTCAGCGTTTCCGCAAAAACGAAGGCATGACGCCAGAGCAGTTTCGGGAACTTCGTGGCGTTTACGTCAAGTGATGTGTTATTAATGGGCGTCTCAATCCTCACAAACGGTTAGAACTACGTTGCCTTTCTTGTGGCCTAGCTCAACATAGGCATGTGCCTCGGCCGCTTGCTCCAGCCGGTAACGACGGTCGATGACCGCCCGGAGCTGACCCGCTTCGATCCGATCCTTCAGAAAGGCCAAGTCTTTCGCGTTTTCCTTCATATTTCCGCCAATCACCTTCTTGCTGCTCGTCAAGCTGGCCCACAGCCCGCGAACGATGATCACCGGGTTCACATGATAAGCCCGAAGGTAGACACCGTTGGGTGCCAGAAGCTTGACGCATGCACTAAAGGGGCTTTTTCCCACCGTGTCGAAAATAATATCGTAAGGCGGGCCGTCATTAGGCAGCTGCTGTTTCGTATAATCCACAACCCGATCGGCACCGATTGACGTCACCAATTCTACATTCGAAGCGCTGCATACTCCGGTGACTTCCGCTCCAAAGTGCTTTGCCAGCTGCACGGCATACGTCCCGACGCTGCCTGAAGCACCATATACGAGTACGCGCACGCCGCTTTTTATTTTCCCTGCTCTAAGAAACTGGAGCGCAGTGAGGGCGCCAACCGGAACGGCAGCCGCCTCTTCAAACGTTATATTCGCCGGCTTTAGGGGCCGGCTTGGTCACTTCCTTGAGCTGAAGCACATGTGGCGGTCCGTATTGTTCATATACGATGGCTCTCATTTTTTCGCCCCCCGTGTTGTTTTCGGACCCGTCGCTGCGCTTCTTCAAGACTCCGTTCTGACCAAACCGCATAACCCATACCCATGAGAGCGATTCCCATCGGGACCGCCAATACCCGATCCAGCGGGTGTGGAAGCAGTGATGAAGCCAGTGTCGACACAGCGGCGCAAGCCAACAGAACAGCTGTCCAGCGCGGGAGGATCCCGGCGCGGAACGTAGCTATGCCAAGCAGCAGACCGCCGAGCACATACAGCCCACCACCTACAGGTGCTACTCCGGGCAGGAGCCCAAGGTTGGACACTGCTGATGATCCGGCAAAAATCCCTAAGTACCCCTCCACGAAACCCGGTGCATCCGCAGCGATAACCGGTAAAACAAAAGCTTCTACAAAGGTGAAAGCCGTTGTAGCTGTCCAAAAGAGACCAAACAGGAGAAAACCGGCCAATCCGGTCCACCCCGCTACATGGACTTGCCTTGTATAAATTCCGGTTATGCCGAGCAGTCCGAGCAGAGACATCGCGAGGGTCATGTAATGGACGATGGCCCAGGCCTTTGTGGTAACGGATGATAGAATTTCAGGCGGATGAATTGCCTGGATGACGATAAAAAGAATGCCCGCCAAGATGGCGGATAAACCGCTCCAACGAATGACGCGATAAGCTGTTATGTTCATATCGTTTTCTCCTCTTTGTTTTTATTCTTGTCGACGATTAGCAAGTTCTGTTCACTCTGGTATATTTACTGACAGCCTTCTTGTGTCCTATTAATCTCTGATGGTGATTTCGGGTGTGGTTCTAGCCGGATGACTGAAATCAGCCGCAGGTTGAGATCGCGGAATCTTCTAAGCAAGCCGTATAAGGCGGGTTGATCGGCCACGGGTCCGGTCAAAATGGATGTTCCGTCTGGCTCTTGATTGAGACGAAGTCCCTCGAACCCGTCAGCCCACCGGTCGCCGAGATATCCCTGAAACCGAATTTCATACCGTTCAGGCTCATTTGGGTTATCTCGTATATCATGTGTTTCGTTCATTCAACCGCCTCCCTTAATTTCCTTTCCATTTCATGTCGTGGTCAGTCTCCTTTCATCGTGCAGCTCCGTTCCTAAATTGAAGATACAAGATCATGTGGTGAGACGGCATCACCAGATGTGGTGATTTTAATTGGTCACTGTACATTCATTCGAAGTAAGCGGCATAAAAAAGAGCCCCGATCCTGGGCTTATTCCTCCTTCCAGGTCCGAAGCTATAAGGAAATCGCGATGTCACAAGTCATCAAGCTCTTCGGCGCGCCTAACGGCTGCCCGACGATTGTTCACCTCAAGCTTGTCATAAATGTTTTTGGTATGAGTTCGCAGTGTATTCAGCGAGACATGGAGCTCTCGTGCGATTTCAGGCCCGCTCAAATCGGTTTTGAGCAGACGCAGCACGTCCCGCTCCCGTTCGCTCAGCGGCTCTCCAACTGCCTTTTTCGCAGCCGATCCGCCCCCCTCCTTGCCAATGGATAGCAGAAGAAGCCGGACATAGTTTGGACAGATCCCTCCATTCCAAGCTGCTTCCAGCAATGCGGCCATCGGTTGGCCCTCGTCTGCAAAAATCCGAACGTACCTTTCCGGCTCTGCAAGTGTCAGTGCTCGTTCCAGCGATGCAAGTGCGGAGGACATGTCACCTTGGCTATGATGAGCAAGGGCTTGAAGGATCAAAATTTCGATTTGACTCCCCGTCCTTCCGCTGTCTGCCGCTGCTTGGGACAGGCGTTCCAGGAATCCCAACGTTTCCTGAATTGGTGCAAGGCTACTTGGATGCGGGTGCAAAAGTACCAGGGCCAGGGTTATGTGCTCAAATTCGCGCAGATAGTGCAGGTCATCCGCTGTGGAGAGCCCCTGTTCGTGTACCCACTCGGCAGCCTCGCTCCATCTATTCAGAGCGAGCCACACGCGTGCTTTCAAAGCCGACACCGGACGCACGTTTGGAAAAAAATCACCGACATACCGCTGCTCAGCCTCTTGAAGCAGTTCAAGCGCGCCATCCAAGTCTCCTTGCGATTGCCGAATACGCGCCATAGCTACCCGCCAGCGGTACGGATATTGGGGCAGTCCCATTTGCTCACCCAACTCCTGGCTTCTGTGCAGATGCTGCATGGCGGCGTCCAAGTCCCCCTGCTCCCGGCTTAGCTCGCTCATTCCGACGTACATGTCCGCTGTGCCCCGCATTTCAGGAGTACCCATCTCCGCAGCAAGCAGTAATCCCTTCTGAAAGATATCCATGGCCTGGCGAAGCCGCCCCAACGCTATGTTTATATCGGCCAGAGCGATGGAGCCCCCGATCGCGTCCGAGATGTTCCCTGCCCGCCGGACATTCGCCATTCCCTCACTGAACATCCGGTACGCCTCCTGAAGATCACCGCTCGTCCAGGCCGCAAGACCAAGGAGCGCGGCTGCCGCGCCGCGCCGAAGATGATCGTCCGCCGGAACGAGTTCAAGTACTCTCTTCGAATATGTAATGGCGGCGGGGATATCCCCCATGGCCTGGGCATAAGCGGCGCGGTATCCGGCAATGGTGCCCGGAAGGCGACGAAATTCCTCCTCGTCTACGTAACACATATCGGTTGCTGAAGTTTCCGGCGTCCTATCCAATGAGGAATTCTCCAGCCACCTTTCGGCATCGCGCAGCCTTTCCTCTGCTCCTTCGACCTGGCCGACGGCAAGTAACGCCCATGCATATTCAACGCTGAGAACGGGCCTATGGCGAATGATTTCCCTGGGCAGCGCCTGAATCCACCCGAGCACTGCGGACTCCTGCCTGCTCCTGCGCATGGCTGCCCAAGCCTTCTCGATCAGATCCGCCGCTCGAGGGAAGTCTTTGGCGGCCAACGCATGCCCTATTGCTTCGGCGTAGGAGCCGTGCCGTCCGTACCACTCACTCGCACGCCGATGCAGTTCAGGAATGAGGTCAGGTTGATCCGTTCTTAAATGTATGGACAGCACTTCACCAAAGAGATGGTGATAGCGATACCACTGCCGCCTGTCATCTAGGGGCACGATAAAGAAGCTGCCCTGCTCCAGCGATTGAAGCCGAGCTGCCCCTTCGTTCTGGCCGGTAACGGCATCGCACAGCGGGCCATGCAGCCGATCCAGAATCGAGGTCTGAAGCAGGAAATTGCGGACATCAGCCGGCTGACGCTGAAGAACCTCTTCGACCAGATAGTCGACGATGTACCGGTTGTCTCCGGCGAAGGAACGGATAAAAGCGGGAATGTCCTTACGTCCCTGCATCGATAGAGCCGCGAGCTGCAGCCCCGCGATCCAGCCCTCGGTACGATGATCCAGCGCGTCAATTTCCTCTGCTGATAGATGCAGCCCCATCACCTGATTGAGGAACTCGGCTGCTTCGCCTGCAGTAAAGCGCAGGTCCGTGTCGCGCAATTCGGTTAAATGGCCGCCGGCGCGAAGCCGGCTGAGGGAAAGCTGCGGGTTCTCCCGAGTCGCGATCACCAGGTGCATTTGCGGCGGTAAATGCTCGACCAGAAACGCGATGGTATGATCGATCTGCCTGTCTCCTACAGCATGATAATCGTCCAGCACAAGGACGAATTCAAACGGCATTGTTGAAATTTCATTCAGCAGCATTGTGAGCATCGATTCGGCTTCCGGTGGCGGTTGGGATTGGATTGCACGCATTACGGTTTCTCCGAAATGCTGCTCTATTGTCTGCAAAGCAGCGACTAGGAGCGTAAGCAGACGCAGACTATCCTTATCCCTTTCGTCTAAAGACACCCAAGCGACAGGCCGTTCACAACCGGCAGCCCATTCGCTGATCAGTGTCGTCTTGCCAAAGCCGGCGGAAGCAGAGATTAAAGTCAACTTGCGCCCCATCCCCGCCTTCAGCCGCTCAATCAGACGCGGCCTAGCGACGAGCCTCGTTCGTGGCTGCGGGATGTATAGTTTAGTAGATAATACAGGAAGTTCCGGAATATTCATGGATATAATCCCTCGTTAAACCCATTTTTGCTCATATCAATCCGCATCACGAGATAGCCCCATTCTATGATTTATATCCATCATGATATCTTTAATCGGATGTTTCCACCACTAAAAATTAAACGTATAATCGGCTCTTTTTCACCTGCAGTGAATGGTTTTACGACGATGACCGCGGCTTTCTTTCCAGCATTCGTATCACTACCCATACTGCAAGCGTTGCAATGATTGCAATGATGGCTGATCCGCCGGCATGCAGAAGCAGCACTGGAGCCCACAGAATGCCGAGATAACGATGCACCACGCGCATCCTCTTGTTACGAATTCTTTTTATGAAGAAGCCGTATCCGGCGATCATCAATAAGATCGTGAATGCGGAAAGACCGGTAAATATTTTATGATCATCTGGCTTGGTTATCAAAAAATATAAACCGTGAGCCGTGACGAGCGTTAGAATTATCCAACCCAAAAGCTTGTGCACGCCGTACAGCAATTTTCCGGTTTTTCGCACCAGCTTCGAAGGCGATTTCATTTTCTTTTTAAACCAGACCCAAGAGAAACTAGCCGCACCGAGGAACACGGCGAGCGTTCCCAGGAACTTAAAAATTTCCGCGCCACCTTCAGGCCGCTGTTCTCCGTGTGAATGCACGCTCAACCCACGTCCTTCCGGGGATGCCAAGAGGTGATCACCATTACTGTGAAAAGAAGAAATATAGAAATAGTAAGCTAAGAGCAGGACGGCAGCAGCAGCTGCTATGATTGCAGGGATCCAAACCTTTTTTGTTTTCATGGGCTGCACCTTTCATAGAGAATTGACTTCACTATAAAAGAACAAGATTAAAAACCGATTAGAATCCGCTGTGATGTTGACGGCAGACAAAAAAAGAAGAGCGCCGCAGCATGCCAGCACTCTCCTATCACTTTTTTACCCCTGCTTATCATTATTGATGTTGACCGTTGAATTTTCATTCAGCTTAATGATCCGGGATGAAATGCTGCTTATGATCCGTGCGGAAAACGTACTTGCGATCAGGCACACCCCGATGAATACAAATATTTGCGGTACCTGCGTGCTGATCACATTCTCCAATTGAATGAAATTCAGCAGCAGCGGTACGGAAAAGGAAGCAATATTTCCGCAGAACACCGCGGTGACCAGCAGGTAGAACGACTTGTTGTCCCTAAAGTGCATCCCGGTGTCGGTATCCGTGTTTTTAACCAGCAGGAAGCTGGTTACACCTCCTACGGACCCGCACAGCGTCATGGTCAGAAAATAAATCTCTCCTTCCGACAGCGCCTGAAAAAAGACAAGGCGTGCCAAATACCACAAGATCAGCAGCAATGCCACAAGACAGCCGACCTTAAACGCCGCATCGACATTGATCAGCCATAGAGGCTCCTTAGTTGGCTGGGGAGCAGCCGCCTCTTGGGAAGACGGCTGCTGAACGGCCATAGGGGCTGAATCCAGCATCGGGGATGAAGCTAAGGGAGCATGTATCGGAGTGGATGGATCATCCATTGGGGGTATCCACAATTAAACCAATGATTTTCGGAATTCCGCTCGTATCGCGAACTTCGAAACCGTCCTGGAGCTGGGTCGTCATCGAGCTGTAATCTGAACCGGAAGCGGACGCCGACTCGAAGTTGAACGGGCCGATGCCAAACGTTGCTTTGGCGGACCATTGGGTTTGCGTCGTTGTGTTGGTCCAGTCTTTGGATGAGAATCTCAAGTAAGGCGCGTATCCTAGGACGACTCCCTTGACGACAACATTCATGAGTCCGGATTCGCCCCAGAGCGGTTTACCTGCAAACACGCTGCCCTGCGGCCAATCGGTGTAATCCTTAAACGTGGACAGCAGCCCTTCGAAGAACCAATCCCCCGGGTTGATATTCACGGTAATCACATCTTGATACGTGATCAGAATATCGTAAGAATAATCCTCTTTAAACTGTGTGGATCCGGAATCATTGGTGCTTCCGCCAAGCCAGAACCAGTCGATCGGGATGCCCACGTTGGCACTGAATTTCCATGAGCTGTCCCTTTCGGTCTGCTGCTGATCATTTAATGCGATTTGCACGTTTGCCTGCTCTGCGAACAGCGGACCTCCGTTCTTCGTAGCGATGTCATTTTGCTTGATAAGCCATTGCCGGACGTCTTTAAGCTCGCTCGTTTTAAACCGGGGAACACTTGCTGTCGTATCGTTCTCCTTGATCGTCATTTGGAACTGAGCCGTTTTTTGCAGCTCATCCGCTGAATGAGGCTCGAAAGGATCGGCGAGTGCGACCGCTTCGGTCGCATCGGCCAGCTCCTGGTAGCCGGGTCCGAACTTTTTCAGCAGCAGGGCGTTCAGCTGTTCCGTCATTCCGCCGAGCAGGGCGCCGTATGTCGTTTGCAGCGACTCTACCTTTGCTTTGTAGTCTTCGGTTCCCATTTGCTGGGTACGGAAGTTAGGCCAGGTCGGATCCGGCGGGTTGGTAAAATACACGCTGCATGCTTTTCCCGTTGAGTCGAGCTCCGCACAAACTTCGTTCAGCCAGTCCGAATAGATGCCTTGGTTGATTTTGGAAACGTCGCTGCTGAGGAGCGCGATTTTCGACCGGAGGTCTTCGATTTGCGTGTCCAGTGGATCGGCCGATCCCCCGCCGGAAGACGAGCCGCCGCTTCCCGAATCGCCGCTGCCGGCAGGGACGATATCCCGGACCCATTGCTGGTAAATATCGAACAGCTTATTATTGAACGCGCCGCTCCACGTTAATCCCCAGGAAGGGATCGTATTGCCTACATTATAGGCGTCCGTCAGAGCGACAACTTCAGTCTCGCTGCCCAGATGGGAGTCCACCCGTCCGGCCGCCGCTATAAAATTTTTCGGATCGCTGCCCGGCAGATGCCCGGATATCGCTTGAACGAACAATTGCCAAAAACGTGCCTGGTCCTGCGCCACCGCATTATTGCTCATCACCATTTACGCCTCCCCAAACAGCTCAGATAAGCCCTCAAATTCGTTTTCCTCATTGCCTTGAAAATTATCGTCAACCGGATTTGGATCCTCTTGGACATTTTCCTCGTTTTGATTGATTTCTCCGTTTTCGTTCATGTTTTCAATACCTTGCTCCATCGCCTGAACATCGCTTGCCGGCGGCAGCTGCTCGTTATTAATGAAGTCGAGTCCCTGCTCATTGTTGAAATTTTCCGGCTGCACATTGTCGATATTGTCCACAAACGAACCGTTCTCCTCGAGCGCTTTCGGATCACTGGATTCCTTGATTTCCTCTTTAGTGCTGTCGAGCTTCTTCTCGACTTCCGGTTTATTCGGTTCGTTCGGCTTTTTGATTTTTTCTACGAATTCCGATATAGCCTTAAACCGCTTAGGCACAGAGGCGATGAAATCCACGACGAACACCGCAGCCATAAAGTAACCGAGGTATTTCATCGCTTTATCAACGACAGACAGCTGTACGGATGGCGGAGTAGGGCACGATTTCCGATTTCCGTCGTGACTGCCCGAAGAACCTTCCGGCGGCTTGCCAATCCGTCCAAATATGCTTTCCTTCTTTTCGGTGCCGTCGCTGTTGGAATACGTAATCGTACCGAAAAACTCATTGCCGACGTATGCATCTTTATCGTCTTTGGCCGCCCGGGTAACCTGACTGAATGTCAGCTGACCCGAATGATTCACCGTAAAGTCATCCTTCGTCCAGCTGAGTACGCCGTCCTTGTAAGTGACTTTATTCAAATCTTTATCCAGCATATCGCTGCCAATCGAGATCCCGTCGAGGCTGTCGTAAATAATGACTACGGGTCCCGTATCCGTTTTGCCGTCGGATGTGGTCATAACCGTATTGCCATAAATACCTGTCCAGAACTTCATGTCTACATTCCGCATCGCCTTAAAAGAAGCGTTGACCTGCTTCGCGGTACATTTATAGCCGTGCTGAGCCAGGAATTGATCCGGCGCCGACGTATCGGTATCCGTTGCCTTTTGCATCGCATCCTGCCAGCCGGCCAGAAGCGCGGTCTTCGCCAGGATATCCTGGACGAATCGGTCGGACTCCGCATTCGGTTCGCTTTCCTTCAAATGGTCTTCGTAAAAATCGGTACGGGTTAGCTCAAGCACATACACTGATGTGGTTTCATACCCTTTTTGCGCCAAAAAGTTGTTGATGATTTTGAGCTTTTCCTTATATACGGTCTCTTTGTCGCTGCCGGCCGGGGGATTCGCGTCGATTTTCGATTTGATATTGGCCAAGAGCGAAGTCCACTGCTGCTTCAGCACCTGGTTGACCTGCAGGTCAGATACGAACAGCATCGCATCCGCCTGCATTTTCAGCTTATCCGGATCCGTCGTATTTGGATCAAAGATTGAACCAGCGTCCGTTCCGTTTAAATTGGTGTTCACCGTCGTCACTTTTAAATTCCTCCTTCGATTCGGTTATGCTCTCAACGCCTCCATCATAACGGGCATTCCTTGCTGTCGATAAGTGACTGAAGTGTACATTTTGTCATATGACCGGGATATGACGAAAGTAACTGTACGGGATCCTGGTTCACCGATATACTTATGGAATAAAAAAACACCGCTTCCTTTAAAGAGGAAACGGTGCTGGTGAGAACTTCATTTTCATTTAGTTTACAGCCTCCAAGGCATGCTTCAGCAGCAGGATGGCCTTGGTCCGGTCATTCGTACCTATTTTCTCATAAATCACGCTGATGTAGTTTTTCACCGTCCCTTCGGTGATGTACAGCGTATCGGCAATTTCCCGGTTGTTCTTATGTGCCGTAATCAGCTTGGCGATCTCAAGCTCCCTCGGGGTCAGCCCATAATCGATTCCGGGCTGCCTGGGGGGTGCTGCTGTGCGCATACGGGCAGCAAACTTGGCCGCCAGCTTGGAGGGCAGCATCAGCTCGCCCCGAACCGCCTCTTTCAATGAGTGAATCAGTTTGTCGGAAGAAAAGTCTTTGAGCAGGTAGCCGGACGCTCCGCTCGCAAGCCCTTCAATAATATAATCTTCATTGGTAAACGTCGTTAAAATCAGAACAATCGTATCCGGGCTCGACTCCTTAATCAGCCGGGTCGCCGTAATCCCGTTCATCACGGGCATTTCGATGTCCATCAACACAAGCTGTGGTCTTAAGCTCTTAGTAAGCTCAAAGGCGGTTTGGCCGTTGTCGGTTGTCGCTACAACCTCTATATCGGATTCCAGATTAAGTATCGTCTCAAGGCCTTCCCGCACAAGCGTCTGATCTTCTGCGATAAGTATCGTTAGTTTTGACATCATTGATCCTCCCTTCTACTTGGCAGGGTGAGCACCAATAGGCAGCCTGCACCTTCATTCGTGCCGATCCGGAAGGTTCCACCCCTTCGACGGATCGTTTGCCGCATCATGGTCAGTCCGAAACCAAGCCGATCCGATGCAAATGGCAAGCCGTTGTTCTCCAGTGTGAACCGGACCGAGCCGTCCTCTTCCACCAGCTCAAACCGAAAATGCGTACACCGGCCATGCCTGATGCCGTTCGTGATTCCTTCCTGCAGCGCATGGCGGATCAGCTTTTCCGCTTCCGGCTCCAGACGGCCATCCGTGATTTCAATGATGTGCTCCAGTGTCACCTCAGCGTATTTTTCCGAATCTTCTATGATCTGCAGCAGAGAATCCTGGAAGGAGGATGCGGCCGCTGCTTCCTCGCCCAGCATATGTACCGATTTCCTCATTTCATGGAGCCCTTTGCGAACCAATTCTGACGCTAGATTCAACTTGTCGACCGATTCAGGGGCGCTCATGGATAACATTTTTAGACCGGCTTGAAGTTGAACGATACTCGCCGTAAGAATATGCCCCACATGATCGTGGATTTCACCGGCAATCCGGTTGCGCTCGGCGAGGACCGAGACTTCGGACATCGCTCTTGCCCGCTCCTCAAGCGAATGCTCCAGCTCAATTGTTCTTGCTTCAACCTCGCGCTCCAGGGTCTGGTTCCAGCGGACCAGCTGCAGATGCAATTCCAATCTGGCCAATAGTTCCTGTTTGTCGACCGGCTTCACAAGATAATCGTTGCCGCCATGCTCAAAGCCTGCAACGAGGTCGGTCATTTGACTCTTGGCGCTGAGGAAAATCACCGGCAGCTCCCCGGAATTGTAATGCCGGCGTATCTCTTGGCCCACCTGAAGCCCCGACACAAACGGCATCATCACATCCAGCAGAGCGATGTCCGGCTTGTAGCCGTTCCTGATCCATTCCATGGCTTCTTGCCCGCTTCCCGTTGACTTAAGCGCATATTTCCCTCCGAGAAATTGCAGCAGCACCTGAACGTTGATCGGGTCGTCATCGACGATAAGCACTGAAGGCAGATGTGTTCGAGCTTCCGCGGGTTCCGCGGTTGTCCGGATCATGCTCCAATCCGTATGCCGATCCTGCACCACGGTGTCCTGTGAAGAGAGCGCCGTCCTCGGCTGTATCCGCGGCGTTTGCGGCATCGCCAGCGGAAGCGTAAAGCTGAACGTTGAGCCCTCGCCCAATTTGGACACCACTTCAATCTCGCCTTCATGCAGTTCAATCAGCTTCTTCGTAATAGACAGCCCAATACCGGTTCCGCCCTGCTGAGGACCGTTCATGGGATGGACCTGCTCAAACGATTCGAAAATGCGGGACAAGTCCGATTCAGCAATGCCGATTCCCGAATCCTTGATCTGAATTTTGGCTTGACCGTGCGACTTGCGTCCCGTGATCGTGACGGTTCCGGATTCCGTATACGCAATGGCATTACCGATCAAGTTATGCAATATTTGCTGGAGCCTGTTCTCGTCCGCTATTACATACAGATCGTCCGGCAGCTTATTTTCCATATAGAGTCCCTTGTTTACTGCCAGAGGCTTAAGGACTTGAAGGGTCAGATCGACGGCAAGGCGCAAATCCACCGTCACTTTGTGCAAAGTAATCTCCTGGTGTTTGAGCTTGGAGAAATCCAGGATGTCGTTCACCAGATGGGCCAGCCTTTGCCCGCTGATTTTCATGAGCCGCAGCAGCTCAATCACGGGCAGAGGGAGCTTGCCGGAGCTTCCGTCGATCAGCGAATCCGCCAGTCCGATAATGCCGTGCAGAGGTGTCCGGAGTTCATGGGATGTTTTGGCCAAAAATTCATCTTTCAGCTTATCCAGCGTTAACAAGCGCTCCGATAAGCTCTCGACCTGGGAGAAAGCACGGGAAAATTTTTTGGATATAAGCAGCGATTGCATAAAAACAAAGCTAAGTACGCCAAATTGCAGCAGTGCCGGGGTATCCAGAATGCCTTTCCGGTTCAGCGTATCATTCAGTGCGGTCACGAAGATCAAACTAAACCCGAGGATGAGCAGCAGAGACCCTTCCTGGCGCTGACGGGCGATCCGGTAAGAAGCATAAATGGCGTACAGCACGAGGCCAATCGAATAAATCTCAAAGGGCAGCAGCGAATAATCGTAAATCCGTATGTCCGTGGTAAGCACAAGCAAAGTCAAGATGAGGGTGAAAATTTGCGTAACGCGTCGAACTGAACGCGACAAATATTGAGGAAACAAATAATAAATAAATGAGATCAAGAAAAACTCGCCCACGTAAACCGTTAAATAGGAGGCTTTGGCGAACCATTCCCACGAAAAACCGGGAAGGATCTCCAGAATGTATCTCGAACCGACCAGCATCGTTCGAAAGGCGATGCACATGCAAAACAACCCGAAATACAGCGGGGTAACATCTTTTCGCCTGAATCCATACAGGAACAGATGGTAGACTCCCATGACAAGCAGCGCCCCGATGACCAGGCTGTCCTGAATCAGCTCTCCTGACCTCTCCTTCTGAAGCAGCTTGGCATCTCCCAGCTCGAGAGAATTGTTGATTCCTCCCTTGGGATAAGTGAAATTGGACACCTGGATCAGCAGCGTCAAGCTCCCTTCCGGGCTGGGTTCAACCGGTACGACGATGGAGGCACCATACTTTGGAGATGTGTTTTCGGACGTCGTTCCGGGTTGTCCGGATGAAGCCTCAAGTTTGTCATTCACCCACAAAGCGTAAGAAGAATACATATTCCGCAGTTTAATGGCCACATCGTCTGACGGGTGAAGACCGCGAATTACCATACGATACGTTGCATAGCCGTCCGGCGGAAGCAGTGATCCGTTCAGCCTGTGATTCGCCCAGTAGCCGGGGACTTCCACGTATCCGCTGACCTCTGGTGACGTTGTGCTCTGCAAATCATCCGGCCAGAGGAGCTGCTTCCAGTAAAATTCCCAAGTCCCGTTCAGTTCGATGGATCCGTCGCTTCTAAAGTCCCATCCGGACAGCTGCATTTCGCCGTTCTTCACAGTCAGCGAAGACGAAGCGGAGGTTACCGCCGGATTCCAGGCTGCAGTGAAGACCAGCACAGCAAATACGGCAGCCCTGATACGGCGACGCCAACTCATGCACGAAACGAAGAGGCGTCCAAGTAAATTTCGTCGCCGAGTCTGGCGTCTCCAAGCAATGACAAACGATGCTTCGATGTGAAATCTCTAGGTTCGTAACTGTTAGGCGCTTTGGTGGAGGACAGCAGTTTGAGCTGGATATACGTTTCAGCTAACAATTTGCTGCAAAAGAAGTCGCGGAAAGAAGAAGTTATCCCGAACTTTCCCTCTATAATTTCCCAATACATTCTTTTCTTGTCTGGAAAAACTGCACCATGCACTTCTTCAATGAAGCGATCGAGCATAGCCTGCATCTCCGGTGTACGATCAGCTTGAAGCTGCCGGATCGCGAAAATCGAGTCATAATGGTTCCCGACGTCCGTAGACAGGCGGTCACGAAGCTTAACGAGCTGGGGACCGGATTTCTTGACATGCAGCCAAGTATCCTCCAGATTATCCAGTGACGTGGATTCCCACAGCAGCGCTTCACCGTCCGGCGCCCGAACCACCATTGCCACGTGCGACCATGGACAATGCTCCAGCTCTTCGATCCGCTGACTGCCCTTGGCGACGCCATGTGCCAGCAAAATGTCCCCTGTTTGCAGCTTAGGTTCAATTTCTTGATAAGTTACCGTTAACAATTTTAACCAGACCCCCTGCCGGTATATGAAATACCTAATTTTTTCCTTCCATGTTTATAGTAAACCCAGCCTCACAATTGTCAATAACTTGATAGAACCGGGTGTTACCATTACTCCAGGAAGCTGCACAGAGGACGTGAACACGCAGCAAAAAAGCCGCCTGCTAGAGGCGGCTTCGTTGTCAGGATTAAACTCAGGATATTTCTCGGATACGCCGCTCCGCATCACGGATTACGCGTGCCATATTCGCGGTCATCATGTTAACGGCTTGATCGAAACCGATGTATTCATAACCGTCTACCTCCGGCTTCGCCTGACCGCTGTATCGGTCAATAAACGTAGAGGTACAGGCCATTTCCTCTATCGGGGGGAGAGATTCCGTTGTCCATAAGAATAGATGAAGGTTTTTGGCTCGGTTATACGGGAACACGCCTAAATCCTTGATTTGATCCGGTAGAATGTTAAGTCCGCTTTCTTCCCGGACTTCCCGGCATGCGGTCTGCTCCGGTGTCTCTCCCTCCTCTGGCATACCTTTTGGCAGATCGTAAAACGTATTGCCCGTAGAATGGCAGGCGAGGAATACGGTACGGTTCGTGATGATGACTCCGACGGATGTTGCAGGCATATCCACATGTTCCTTTCTTGGCATGGATCATTTATTTTATCCATACGATGCTTCTGTATAAATATCTATTCTAACCGTTTCTGAGTGATTATTGTCGTTTTTCAAATCCCCGCAAAGTTCATTCTTATCGATTTCATCCAATCCGCAAGTACGCCCCTTGCCCGATGCAGCCTTGCCCTGACGGCGCCTTCCGAAATTTCAAGTATTTCCGCGATTTGCTTGACCGACAGGTCCTGATAATAAAACAAATGCACAACCAGTCTTAGCGTATCGTTTAACCGGTCAACAGCCTCCTGCAGGTCGCTCGTTTGATGATCTGCGCCATGAGCAGCGATAGGGTAGTTCGTTTCCGGAAGCTCACCCATCACGATGGTTCGTTTTCGAAGCCGCAGCACTTGATTGCATTCGTTGATCAAAATCCGGATGATCCAAGTATTGAAAAATTCGGGCTTCTTCAATGTATTTAACGACTTATATGCCTTAAGCAGCGTTTCCTGGATTGCATCCGCACAATCTTCATCACGCTTCACAATAGACTTGGCCAAGCCGTACAGCCGTGATTCCAGTTGGCGTATAAGCTTGACAAAAGTATCGAGATCTCCCTCTTGAGCTTTTTTGACTTCCACTACCATATCCAGCAAGTTGTTTTCTCTCCTTTTCAAGCACCATCATTAAGATGGATCGGCCGCATAAAGCGTGATTTGGATTTGACACAAATGGTGTAGGCCGATAAGATAATTGTAATGTGACCCATTAGTTTTTACAAGAACCTTATGGTCATTCCCGTAACCGGACATCGCGTCCGGAAACATATCTGAGCTAGACATGAGTAGTGATTGAGCGCCAACGAAGGAGGCGGCACGAATGAGTGTGCTGAAGGAGAAAATTTTGGAGTCGGCAATCCGGCTTTTTGCGGAAAAAGGTTACCAGGCGACTTCAATACAGGATATCGCCGACGATTGCAGCATCGCCAAAGGCTCGCTGTACAAGCATTTCAGTTCGAAAGAGGAACTGTACATCAGCATATTGGAGATGCGTCAGCAGGACATGATCGATGCAGTCGATCGTATCCGGAAAATGCAGCTGCCGACAAAAGAAACCTACCTGGAGGAGCTTGCCTATCAGTTCGATTTTTATGTGGAGCACGGGTACTATATTTCGCGTGACCATAACGAGCTGCCTCCGGTCAATAACGATAAAATCGAAAACGTTCTGAACGGAATGAGAAGGAGCATGTTCCTGTACTATCAAGATATTCTGCTCCGCCGGTACGGGCCTGGCATCGAGGAGTGGAAGTGGGATGCCACTGCAATGCTGAGCGGTCTAATTCGAGAGTATACCTTTCACCTTTTGTTCGGTTATTTGCCTATCGACAAAAAAAGGTTAGCTGTGTTCATCGCTGAGCGGATGGATGATCTAATGGAGGGGTTGGCAAAACGGCCGGCTCCCTCCCTGCTTACCGACGAGCTCATGACGGAATATTCCCAAATCGATCTCAAGGGCCTGTTTGCATCCCGCGAAGGGAGAAAAGATGCGCTGATCCAAAAAATAGCGTCGATCATTCCGGATATCGCCGTACCGAACCAGAGAAAGAATGAATTGACGGAGGTCGCCGCCATGCTTCGGGAAGAATCCGCGAAGGACCAGCCGAGACGTTTTCTGCAGCTTGCGCTCCTTCGCGATTTAGAATCGGAAAGCGAACTTTCCTTTTATGCGAAGCAGCTTCTCCCCTTGATTTAAGCTATAAATTCAATAAAACAAAAAAAATCCATATCTTGAAACATTTTCATATTCAACGACGTCTAGTGCATGAATACCTAAACCATTTGGATACAAGACACAGGAGGGAAAACAACAAATGAAAAAATGGAGTTCTATCACCTTATCAGCCGCTGCCCTTTCGCTGCTGCTGTCTGCTGCCCCGATCTATGCGGCACCCCAATCCATGCCTGCTGAAGCACAAATCGAAGCATCTTCCGTAAGCTTGGATCCTGCAGTTGAAGCTCAATTGACAAAAGCTCTGAACAAACTCGCAGGCAGCACCAAGATCGAATTTACGAGTGTGGATAAGGATGCAAACGGCCAGCCACTGTTTATTTACGGAAAACTCAGCGGCCAAATCGATGCCGAGTTTAACCAGCAGTATAATCCGGCAAAGAAACGGGTGGAATCGACCAGCATCATCTATAAATCTTCGAATACCAATGCGGTTATCGGTGCAGCCCTGGCCAATAAAACGGCTGCCTTCTTGAAAACCTATGACACGGATCACAAGTTCAAAACAGAAGCCATCTGGCGAGTTTACTCCCCTTACCAGGATAATGCTCCCCGAAATTATTGGGTTCTCTGGGGGAACAACCAGAGCCTGTACATCGATCTGGATCAAGGGAACCAAATATCGGCCAGCATGACTTATTCATTAGCCTCTGTCAAAGCACAGCTTGCCAATAAAGCGAATCAGTCCCTGAAGACGCTGGGCATCAGCCTCACCAAACCGTTCGAATATGTGCTGCGCGAAAAAACCGGGGACAAGAAGTTTGTCTGGAACTTCCGGGACGATGATGATAACAATCACGTCGTCATCGGGGCAAAAACCGGTAAGGTCTGGGAGATCCAAAATTTATACGGCCAGGATTGGACGAGCGACCAGGACTTCGCCAAATCCTTTGCCAAGCCCGTTCTCAGTAAAAACCAGGCCCTATCCGCGATCAAGCCCAAAGCCAAGGCTGTGTTCGGGATTCAAATGAAAGGATACTCGGTGCAGATCAAGAAGAACGAATACGTCTTTACAAAGAAAGGCGCAGCCACCATTACCGGAAAGATCAATAAAAAAGGAAAGTTTTATTTCCTCCAGATGACACCGGTGAACGGAATTCGAAACTGATCTCCGGCAGGAGCCTTAGGGCTCCTTTTTTGCTGCCAGAGAACGGAAGAGCCAGAACGGAACACGCTCAGGTCAAAATATCCTAACAGAGACGTCCATCCCCCTTACCTGTTCGGCGCAATCCGCCGCGCACACTGATGACCGATCCACACGACAGGCAGCACGGTAGCAGCACCAACGGGGATGCTCCAGACGAGGTCTGAGCCATATACCAAGCCTGCATCCAGCAGGCGGTAAAATAAGTAAATTGAATACGGAAGTGTAACCAGTACCGCGGTCACCACGCCAGGCGTATATCTCCGAAGGTAAATGCTCTGCCCCACGTGCGTAAATACATGGATAAGCATAATCGTATTAAAGCCTGTAAACAGAAGCATCCAACGATGCTCGGCGGCCAAATATGTAAAAGGGATGAACAAGATAAACTCGAAAAATACGGGTACGGCAAACTGGGAACCGGTGATATTGGAAAAATCTTTGAAATCTTTGAGGATCCGGTCCGCGCGGTCAGGGACGATCCGGCTGACCTGATCATAATTTCGCCTCATCCAGCCTTCCACCGTAATGATTTCTTCAAAATCGTGAATCATAAATGCAGCAAGAAACAACCAAATGAGCGAATTGATACTCACTGCTTCGTCGATAGCTTCTAACATGCAAGCTTCTCCCCCGTTTCTGCCAAAGTCTCGCTAAATATATTATCGGGCTAGGCGGGAAAATGCTCAAGCATCGCATCGTTTTCCAAGCCTCCAATGTGAAGGGCAATGCTAAACTGAATATTATTCACTTTGGCAGGGAAATTGGAAATGGATGCATGTCTATCGTTAAAACAGCCGCCCTTTTGGGCGGCTGTTCGCGCATACTCGCTCTATTCGCTTGTATTCGCTGTTTGATCGTTTTTAAGCCTACAGTTGTGCAGCGATTTTATATGCCGTTTGCTCGCCGTTAGCAATACAATCCGGAATGCCGACGCCATAATAGGAACATCCGGCCAGATAGATGTTCGGGAACCGCTCGGCCATTTTCTGTTCAAGCTCCTTGACGATGCTGTGGTGCTTGATATGATAATTCGGCATCACGTTATGCCACTTCGTGACCTCGTGGGTGACCGGCTCGCCGGTAATCCCCAGGCTCTTACGGATATCTTCCAGCGCAACGTTCAGCAGCTCTCCCTCGCTTAACTGAACCAGCTCATCGTAGCGTGGATTGCTGCTTTTGTAAAAGAGTCTGACGAGCAGCTTACGCTCACGGGAGGTATGCTCCCATTTCCGGCTTGTCCATGTGCAGGCATTGCACGTAATGTCGCTGCCATCGGCCGTAATAAAGCCCGTGCCGTCTGCTGGCAGCTCGGCATCCGGAAGATCGAAACCGACGTAAACGCTGATCATGGAGCTGTTCTTCAGCTGATTGAATTCTTGATCCAATACCGGATCCGCAAGCAGCTGCTGCGCCGCATAGTGCATCGTGCCGAGCACCACATAGTCAGCCTCAATCACGCGGCCGTCTGCCAGCGTCACCGCATAACGGCTTCCATCCTTGGCCACGGATTCGGCCCGTACCCCCTTCACGATCTCCGTTCCGGTCAGCTGCTGCTCTAAGGCATCAATCAACGCTGAAACACCGTTTTGGAAGGACATGAACTTTTTTTGCCCGCCGCTTTGAAATTTTGCGCGATTTTCGGACAGCCCTTTGATCAGGCTTCCGTATTCGTTTTTATAATCGATCAAGTAAGGCAGCGTTGATGCGATCGTCAAATCGCTCAGTTTGCCTGAATAAACGCCTGACAAGACGGGCGCGATCTGCTTCTCCACGAACTCCTTTCCAAGAAAGGCTTCCAGAAACGCGCCGACCGAATCATTTTTTGTGAAATGCTCATTGGGGGTATACAGGTCTTTCAGGGCTTCCACCTTGCCCTCCGCGGATACCAGCTCGGTAGTGGCAAGCGATTCGATGCTGGTCGGAATCCCAAAGACGGCATCCTTCGGTATCTGCTTCAGCCTGCCGTCCGTATAGATGTAGGAAATTCCCGTCGCATTATAGACGACCTGATCCGCCAGGTTCAGTTCCTGAATCAGCGGAGCCACATTCGTTTTCCGGGTCACGATCGAATCGGCGCCGGATTCCATCGTAAAACCGCCGTCGTATACGGTTCGCATTTTTCCGCCCAGCGTCTGTTCCGCTTCAACGAGAATGATGTTCGCCGGCTCCGTCTGCCCGCTGTATTGATTTAAGGTCCGGCGCAAATAATACGCGGCCGACAACCCCGTAATCCCCCCGCCGATAATGACGACTGTTTTCAAGACGCTTCACTCCTGCTTCCAAGATGACTGCATGTTCAACCTTCCCGTAAATTATAACATAGTGCTTCATACCCGGACTTCCTCATTCGTGACGTTAATCGTACAAAAAAACCGCGGGATCCCGCGGAGATTTTCGCCTGCTTCATATTATTTATGCTTCGCTTTCTTCTTAAAACGGTCACGTTCCGTATCAATATCGCCGTCCTTTTGATTGCTCTGAACGACCCCGTAAGCGACATAACTGAGCAGCCCCATAAAGACGCCGGTGCCCACAACGATATAAACCATCGTAAAAATTTTGCCGAGTCCCGTCTTGGGCATGAAGTCCGGATGACCTACCGTACTCAGCGTCGTGATACAGAAATATAGCGCGTCTATGACGCTTAAATTTTCTTCCGTGGAATAAAAAATCGTGCCAGAAACAAGCAGCAGAACAATTAAAACAAAGAAAACCTGGAAATTTTTCAGTTTAAACGCATGAAACAGTCCGGTCAGCAGCCGTTTCAAGGTCAAGACAAAGGATATCATGGTTGTTCCGCCTTGTCATAGATATTGGTAAATGAGTCCGCGTTCGGGTGGTGATTCTCCCTTAATATTCCCCTTTTTCCATCCAATAAACCGTGACTTGAGCACGAACTTTGGGGTAGCGTTTTTTACTTTGGCTTAACCTAACGCAGGACATTTTTACGACCATGGGTCCGGAAAATCATTTATAATGAAAAAGACCTAAACAGAGAAGGCTCGTAGGAAGGGAGTTATGTTATGAAACATTTAGCTGTGTATTGCGGATCAAGTTACGGTGCGTCGCCGGCGTATCGGGAAGCGGCAGTCGAGCTGGGCAAAGAAATGGTACGCCGCGGGTTAACCCTGGTTTATGGGGGATCCAGCGTAGGGATCATGGGCGTACTGGCCGATACGGTCATTGCTGAAGGCGGGCAGACCATCGGCGTCATTCCACAGGTGCTGGTAGACCGGGAAATTTCGCATCAAGGGTTGACCGAGCTTCACGTGGTCGGCACGATGCATGACCGGAAGTTTAAAATGGCGGAGCTCGCCGACGCATTCCTCGCGCTTCCGGGTGGACCGGGGACGATGGAGGAGTTTTTCGAGGCGTTCACGTGGGCCCAGATCGGCATTCACCGCAAGCCCATTGGCATGCTGAACGTGAATCGTTATTACGATCCGATGATCTCCCTGTTTGAGCACATGGTACGGGAACAGTTCATGCAGCCGCAGTACCAATCCATGGCCATCATTGAGCCAAATGTGTCTGTATTGCTGGACATGATGAGTAAATATGAAGCCCCCGCCGTTAAAAGTTACGTTAAATAAGCCTTAACATACAGACAGCCGCAGTCCGGAGACTGCGGCTGTTGTTCAAGAGGAAACCTGGGTAATGGAAACCCCAGGCTCGATCACGTAAAATGACTAGTATCGTCTTTGGTTAAGCGGAGTATCCACTTTGCTTTGGAGATGTGCCAAGCGGACCATAATGGTCGCCGCTTCAGCTTTGGTGACCGGCTTCGCCGGGTCGAATTTGCCCCCCGCGGCGTCCATCAGTCCGAGCTTCAGCATAAGCGCAACAGCGCCTTTGTCCTGGATCGCACTCGCGTCGGAGAGGGACAACGCCTGTGCATCCTGCTGGAAGAACTTGGACAGGCGGTTGTAATGCAGAGCCGTGGTTAGGCTGGTGGCCACCGCTTCACGGGTCAGCTTCTGCTCCGGATGCAGCTCCGACGATTTCACGTCTTTCAGCCAGCCTTTATCCGTGAACAGCTGTACCGCTCCCGCGATCGGACTGTCGGCTGGAACGTCGGTGAAGACTGGTTGATACTGGCCCCCATAATAGCCTTGATCCGGGTAAACCCCTTTTGCCATCATTTGGATCCAGTCCCCCAAAGTCAGCTGCGCATCGGGATGGAGCAAGCCATCTTCACCAGGCGACAACACGCGGTATTCGAGCAGCGTCGCCAAATCCTTGCTTGCCGCGTGGTTTGCCGCATCGCTCGGAAGCGCAGCGCTCTTGTCCTTGTTCGAAACAGGCAGCAGACTTGATGCTTCGGTTTTCCCTGTAACCCCATCGATATATCCTACGTTCCGGTCTCCGTTCAGCGTTGGAACATACGCCAACCGAACAGCCGGTTCCACGTACGTGTTATCCACTGTGTAACCGCCGCTGCTGATGTACCGCAGCTCCACGCTGAGATCGTCCAGCAGGCGCTGCTGTGCGTCTTTCGCATCAACTTTTGCTGTCAGGGTATCTAACGCTTTGATATCCTTATCCGACAGGTAGGTATCCGCATTGTAGCTTAGCAGCTTGCCGCTGCCGTCAATGGAGACGCTCACAGTCATTCCGTTAACAGGCAAGTCCTTGTAGAAACGCTGGAACACGAATTGATATACCGTGCCCGATGCCGGATTCAATGTTTTGGCATCTGACAGCTTCAAAACTTCGGCGGCACTGGGATAATGGGCCAGCACCAGCTCAATGGCTTTCGCTTGTGCCTGGGCTTCTGTCACGGACGGAGCGGTAGCTTTGTCCGGTTCGGCATCCGGATACTGGAACTCATGGTAGCTCAGCAGCTGCCCTGTGTCGGCGTCCACGTACGCGTACTTGCTGTCATCGCGGTTTATTCCGGCAGTTCTTTTGTTCCAGTTCAAGCTCCAGACTTGCTTGCCGGTGCCGCCCCAATAATTACTGAGATTTGATTGGATCTGGTAATCCGGGCCCGGGGCAATGCCTTGAAGCCGCTGCAGCACTTCGTCCGAGGTCAGCTGCCCGCCTTTGTTCGGGGTGAACAATTTACCGGAAGCCTTTAATGTTATATAGCTAACCGCTTGGCTTGGGCCTTCCAAATCCTTGCCAAAAATGGTATCGATCCGCTTCCCTGAATTGGCATCGATCGGCTCCAATGTCCGGTCTGGAACATAACCGATCTTCCATTCCCGGTTGGCGGACGTATCATACAGCGAGGTGGACGGTATGTATGCCAGCGTTACGGACAAGCCCTGCTCAAGTCTCTTCTCCGCATCTTCCTTGCTGATGGTGGCTTTGGCCGCTGGATAATCCCCCTGGTAAGTATTGCGGTTAAAGCGGACGATATTTCCGTTGCCGTCCACGTCCAGGCTCACAGACTCATTGTCGGCAGGAATCCCATTGACGTCAATCGTGTATGAAAATGAATACTGAACCGGTCCGAACAACGCCTTGTTGGATGAATAGAGGTTCTGGTTTGACGGTTTCATCGTACCTGCTTTAATGGAAGGAGCCGCTTTGGGTATAAACGCCTCGGCGATTTTTTGAGCTTCCTGCTCGGAAACCGCCGGCGGGTAGTAGGCTGTGTTGGAATCGTCTAACGGGTACATATATGGATAACTATAACTGAGAATATCACCTGTAATCGCATCTACTTCGGTACTGAAGCCCACCGAGTGGTTCCCCTGTTGAATCGTCCAGTTCTGCTCCCATACCTTCTTCGTGTTGGATGGGTACACGTTCTGCTCACCATAGGTTACTCCGTTCAGCTTTGCATCCTTCAATTCAGGAAACAAAGACCTAATACGCGATTCCGCTTGGGCTTTCGTAATTTTGGCGTCGGCCGGATTGAGTCCCTTCGAGGCTGTGGAGCCGCTGTTCTGGGACGCTGAAACTACGGAATCCTTCACAACGGAAGTTCCGCTGGCTGTATCCGCTGATGCCAACAAGGGCACCTGCAGCAGACTGAGTCCAAGTGTGCCTGCAAGCACCTTTTTGGCTACAGATGTGTTTCTTAAGCTCCTCTCCTTTGCCTGATTTTTTGGCATGCCCGCGGCATGTTGTTGTTCGTCCATCCTTCTTCCTCCCTATTATACCAATATAAACCATTTTGATTATAACATGGGACGTTAGAGAATTGGCTGCCAATTTGGATTTTCCAGGAAAATTTTGTGCTGCAGCATCTTGTGCTAAGCAGAAAGACCGTTTATGCTATAATCAGTTGAACGCCGGAAGCTTTGATTTGCCGTGAAGCTAGACACCGGTTTCCGGGCGAACATGATAACGATGGAGGAATCTACAGATGAAAAGAATGAAGACGATCGATTCCGGGAAGCCGCAAAAGGTTTCCAGCGATCCGGTTCTCGGGGGGCGTAAATCCTGGGGCCGCAAACCGATGACACAGGTAGTCAGCAATAAGAAAGCAGAACAGCGCCGATCGTGGTGCCGAAAAGGCACGGACGACGGCGCTTTTTTAATGGGAAATCAGAGAATATACATTTAGCGTATGAATCGAACCATCCGGGTGGAAGCGGGATTAATAAGCCGTCCAGCCGGCGTCCGCTATAATGACCGTACCGTTTACAAAGCTGGAATCGTCCGAGGCGAGGAACAAAGCGACCTTCGCGATTTCATCCGGCTTGCCGGTTCTTGGATTCACGCCCATGCCGGCCATCGCCTGCTGCACGCCAAGCGCGTTCATATCCATACTAGGCGTATCGGACATAATGTTGGTTTCCACGCCGCCCGGGGCGATCGCGTTGCAGCGAATGCCGAGCTTCGCGTACTGGTAGCCGACATTTTTGGTCAAACCAATCACGGCATGCTTGGACGCCGTATAAGCTGCCCCTGCCCGGGACCCAAACAATCCGCCGACGGATGCCGTATTGACGATGACGCCTTTTCCCTGCTTGACCATAATCGGAAGCGCTTTGCGGATCGCCCGCATCGGGCCTGTCGTATTGACGGCGAAGACACGCTCCCACAGTTCGTCGGTCACCTCAGCCGCTGCCACCATTTTATCCATAATTCCCGCATTGTTGACCAAAACGTCCAGCGATCCGTACTGATTCACTGCGGTATCGATCATGTTCTGCACATCTTCTTCCTTGGCAACATTCGCGATGACCCCAACCGCGGTACCGCCCTGCTGCTGAATTTCCGCAACGACTTGGTCAAGAGAGGCCTGGGAGATATCAGCGAGAACCAGTTTGGCGCCTTCCTTAGCGAATAAAAGAGCCATTTCCTTTCCCATTCCTGATCCGGCACCTGTAATAACCGTTACTTTGTCTTGCAGCTTCATGACCAACCTACCTCCAACCTTTGAATTAGACAACACATTGTCTATAATCATTATAGCGCCCGTCCAATTTGGCGATCAAACGTCAATCCGGCTGAAAATGTCTATTTTACAGCGTTTTCAAAAACATTTGGAGGATATTAGAATGATGAACAAACGAGTCACTTACACCCAGCACTATCTATCCGAGGCTTTAATCAGCCTTATGGCGGAAAAGGACTACGCTTCGATCACCATCCGCAACATTGTGGAAAAAGCGGGCGTGAACCGTTCGACCTTCTATCTTCATTATTACGACAAGGATGACCTGCTGAACCAAACCGCATCCGGCATTCTTACGGCGCTTCGCAGCGCGATGCGCAATCCTTCCTATACCCATGAGTCGGCCAGGAAGGATTATGAGGAATCCGGTAAACCGATTTCTTCAGCCGTGGCCTTGTTTGAGCATATCCGTCAGCATGCGACATTCTACACCGTCATGATGAATGTCAAGGATTTCCCTGTCCAGCTGGACCAGGTGATCAAGAGCGAACTGCTCGCTTTCACCACAGACGCACTCCAGGCTTCCTTCTCATCCGGCGGGATGATGGGGCTCATCTACTATTGGCTGAACCATCAAATGCAAGAGACGGCTGAGGAGATGGCCCTATGGCTTACGCGCGCCGCGCTGTATCCGCTGAATCGGCCGGAGGCGTAACCCGCAGGACTGACCTTTTTCCCCTTCTGCACCCTTCTCAATGAATGCTAGCCGAACTTGATCACGAACCTATGAATTCAGTTTCTATATTCCATTTGCAGGGCTGCCGTGACTCTCAAGCGTCTAATGAATATGATGTCACTGGTCAACGGCAGTGAAGTGGATCGTGAGCAGCGCCCCCCGACTTAAGTCCAGTTTGAGACTGGTCCACGGGCCGTTTTGTTTGAACGCATGAAAGCATACACTGTTACTATAGCAGGTTCAATTACATAAGCTTACCCACTTATAACATAAGCAAACTTTTTTATAGAAACGAGGGCCGCTCTCTAGCGAAGCCCGAAATTAATCTAGGTAGAAGGTGAACAATCGTGCAAAAGAAGCGTGTACTCATATTATCCGAGGGATTCGGCAGCGGTCATACCCAGGCGGGTTATGCGCTGGCTGCTGGCATGAAGGAAATTCAACCCAATGTGCATACGAAGGTAATCGAGCTTGGCTCTTTTCTGAATCCTACCGTAGCTCCATGGATCTTGTCGGCCTACCGTCTAACGGTAAGCACCAATCCGGGCCTTGTCGGCATGCTTTATCGAAAACAGCATGACAAACCGCTGAAGCGTCTGACCGCTTTGGCGCTCCATAAATTGTTCTACAATCATACGGCTGATGTGATCCGTCAGCTGAGACCCGACCTCATCGTCTGCACCCATCCGATCCCCAGCGCAATCATCGGACGGCTGAAGGCTTCCGGACTGGACGTTCCGCTCTGCACGGTCATTACCGATTATGACGCACACGGCTCCTGGATGAACCGTCAAGTGGACCAGTTCCTCGTATCGACGGAATCCGTCCGCCGGATTTTATTGAAACGCGGGGTTCATCCAAACAGCGTGAACGTGACAGGCATTCCGGTCCATCCAACGTTTTGGACGAAGGAAGATAAAGCGGCGGTAAGGCGGAAGCTGAAACTGAAAAACATGCCGACGGTATTCATTATGGGCGGTGGATGGGGATTGGTCGCCAACAAAGAGCTATTCTACCAGCTCGCCCAATGGAAGGACCGCGTACAGCTCGTGTTCTGTGTCGGGAATAACCAGAAGCTGCTATCCAAATTAAAGAGCTCGCCTGCATTCTCGCATCCGAATATCGTTGTGATCGGGCAGACGAAGGAAGTCAGCAAATGGATGGATGCCTCTGACCTGCTTATTACAAAGCCGGGCGGGATGACCTGCACCGAAGCGATGGCCAAAGGGCTGCCCATGCTGTTCTGTGAGTCCATTCCGGGCCAAGAGGAGAAAAATTGCGAATATTTTGTCAGCGGCGGCTATGGGGAAGTCCTGAGCCCGCTTGTCCTGGACCGGTGGCTGCATGCCATCAGCACCGGCGGTACCGCTGCCGCACCGCACGGCTTCCGCATGAGCCCGTACTATTCCGCTCCACGCGAGGTTTACCGGCCAGAGCGGTGCGCGGAGGAGCTCGTAGAACTGCTGAACGCACGCACGGCCGGTTCAAGACCGGCGGAGCTGCGGCGCAGTCTCTGGGCCAGCATGTAACGCTGATCCGTGCTTACGATCATAAGAAAAACATCTATCGACGTACCTTCAAAGAAGACAGACCGCGTTTAGCTGAAGTTTTTCTTGCGAGATCAGGAAGCAGAAGCTCCGAAACTTATACTTTTCTGATCTCTTAAAAAAAACGTCTATCGACGTACCTTCAAAGAAGACAGACCGCGTTTAGCTGAAGTTTTTCTGCGAGATCAGGAAGCAGAAGCTCCGAAACTTATACTTTTCTGATCTCTTAAAAAAAACGTCTATCGACGTACCTTCAAAGAAGACAGACCGCGTTTAGCTGAAATTTTTCTTGCGAGATCAGGAAGCAGAAGCTCCGAAACTTATACTTTTCTGATCTCTTAAGAAAAACGTCTATCGACGTACCTTCAAAGAAGACAGACCGCGTTTAGCTGAAGTTTTTCTTGCGAGATCAGGAAGCAGAAGCTCCGAAACTTATACTTTCTGATCTCTTAAACAAAGAAGGAATGCGCTCATCAGCGCATCCCTTCTTTTTGCATTATACGGGTGAACCAGACCCCTGGCCCTTCCCATTCCTAACATTTTATACGGATTGATGCTTTTTCACTTGTACATCTTCCGCCGCTGCCTGGACATGCTCCTGGTCTCTCTGAATCCGTTCCTCGACCAGCTGTACCGCCTGCTCAACCGACCCGATGGCAAGTACCGGTTCCTTATGGAAAGCTTCGCCGTAAGCCTCGGTGGTATGTGCATATCTCGGATCGTAATAGTATTCCAGCAGCAGTCTCACGGCTGCCCCATAATTTCCTTGCTGCATGCTGAATTCGATTTCCTGGGCGATCGGCGTATGAATCCGCGACTTGATCTTTGAGAAAGCAAGCAGGCTTTCCGCAGGATACTCCCACGGGCGGTAATCGTCCAAAATGTGCTTCACCCGCAGCTCAACCGGAGCTTCGAGCACAATATGCCGCCCCAGCTCTTTCTTCTGGACCAGAAATTCAGGCAGGACCACCTTTCCGATCCGCTTGCTCTCCGCCTCAAGCAGAATGTACGGAGAATCCTGATATCGGATCAGGGACTCCACCAGCAGGGCATCGAAGGTCTTTTGGTTGCTGCTTTTCAGGCCAATCTCGCCGAAAATGGAACCGCGGTGCCCCGCCATCCCTTCAAGATCAACGACCGGGTAGCCCTTCTCCTGCAGTTCCCGGAGAATCAAGGTTTTCCCCGTTCCGGTGTTGCCATGGATCACGTACACTTCCGGAGCAAAGTCCATGCTCTGAAGCGTGTCGACCACCCATTTACGGTAAGTTCGGTAGCCGCCCTCAAGCCGGAGCACATGAATGCCCATCAGGGACAGCACCGTCGCTGTCGTACGGCTCCGCATGCCGCCGCGCCAGCAGAATACCGCCTTATTCCCTTGAATTTCAGCAAATTGCTTTACGAAGGAAGGCAGCTTCGCGGACACAATCTCGAGGCCCCGCTCCTTCGCAGCCTGGGTGCTCACCTGCTTGTACAGCGTGCCGATCTCCGCCCGCTCTTCATCATTGAAGAAAGGGATGTTGATGCTTCCCGGAATCGTTGATTCCGCATACTCGGACGGGGACCGGACATCGATGACGGTGATTTCATTTTTCGCTCTCAGTTCATTAAGCTTCTCGATCTGTATATCCTGAAACATGATACAGCTCCTTACTCAATCACAATTTGCCCGCTATGTTTAGCGGTAACCTCACCTATAAGTTTCGCTTCCACACCGGCATCCGCCAGCTCCTGAAGCAGACGCTCCGCTTCATCCGGCCCTACGGAAATGAGCAAGCCGCCGGAGGTAACCGCGTCGCACAAAATGTACCGGTCCGTCTCGTCCATCTCTTCCGGGAAAATCACATGGTCCTGCACATGCGCATAGTTATTTTTGGATCCGCCTGGAACCAGTCCCTGCTCCGCAAGCTCACGAACCCGTGGCAGGACGGGAACGTCCTGCTTGCGGATCCGGATTTCCACCCCGCTGCCTTTGGCCATCTCAAGCGAGTGGCCCATTAAGCCAAACCCGGTGACATCGGTGCAGGCATGGACATCATAGCCATCCATAATTTCTGCCGCTTTCTTGTTCAGCGTCGACATGACTTCCGTCACCCGCCGGATTTCTTCCGGGGTGAGCTGATCTTTCTTGATCGAAGTAGTCATGATGCCCACGCCGATCGGCTTGGTCAGGATGAGCTTGTCTCCGGGCCGAGCTCCCGCGTTGCTTCTTACTTTATCAGGATGCACCAGTCCGGTGACCGATAAACCGAATTTCGGCTCTTTGTCGTCAATCGAATGTCCGCCAACGAGCGTGGCGCCTGCTTCCTTGACTTTGTCCCCCGCTCCTCGAAGGATTTCGGTCAGCACGCGTTTATCCAGCGTGGAAATCGGAAAGGCGACGATATTGAGCACCGTCAGCGGTTTTCCTCCCATCGCATAAATATCGCTTAACGCATTCGCCGCGGCGATTTGACCAAAAGAATACGGATCGTCCACGATCGGCGTGAAGAAATCAAGCGTCTGTACAAGCGCCAAATCGTCATTCAGCTTGTATACGCCGGCGTCATCGCTCGTATCGAGCCCGACCAGCAGATTCGGATCATGCGCTGCCGGCGGCAGGCCGCGAAGCACCTGGCTCAGATCGGCAGGGCCGATTTTGCAGCCGCATCCGCCCTTACTGGAATAAGATGTTAATTTAATATTCAAATCGGAATCCATAATCATGACACAACCCTTCTATATTCATCATTGGCATCAGCCTGATATTTTGTTAAACCCGCAAATTCCATCGTACACATCGCTGAAAAAAAACGCAAATGAGCCTTGCCCTGGTGCGATACAGCTTTCATTTGGACAAACCCAACAAAGAACAGCAGAATGTCATGGTCAGAAGCATAAACTGGGCTTCCTTCATAACTTTCTGCTGTTTATTGCAGCCTGCTTTATTTGGATACCGGAACCGCGCTTCCAAAATACTGCTCGAGCGTGATATCCTTCTTCGTCACGTCTTCGGCAATGTCTTTGCCGACGTAGCGAATATGCCACGGCTCGTATTTGTAGCCGGTAATCGATTCTTTTCCTTCCGGATAACGGATTATAAAGCCATATTCGTAAGCATGGTCAGCCAGCCATTTCGCTTCCTTCGTGCCGGCAAAGCAGCTCTCTGCGGCGCATTTGCCGTCGGTTCCCGACACGTCAATGGTCAGACCGGTTTGATGCTCGCTGTGGCCCGGACGAGCGCTGTAGGTATCCGCCGCTTTGACGCCGTCCCGATCCACATAGTTATTATACAGCGTCGTCTGACGGGATTCGGAACGGTAGCCCGAAACACCGGCCAAGTAAACGCCGTCCTGCTTGGCAGCGTCAAACAGCTCTTTCAGAGCGTCAGCAGCCACTTTGCGCATTTTGCGCTTATCTATTTTTTCCGAAAACGTGAAAGGCACATCCGGATAGACGAGATCCGGCGGAACGTAACCTTCCGGCAAACGGTACGTTTTATTGACGAGTACCGTATCGCTTGTCGGATTGGATACGACATGCTCAACGTCGTACGTATTGACAAAATCACTGCTGGAAGGCGCACCGCCAGTCTGCTCGTCCGCTCCCTTTCCGGTATCCTGGCCTGAATTGCCGCCGGTTGCAGCGGAATCCTTGCCATCATCCGTTTGTCCGGCATTCTGACCGGTCGTGCCGTCACCGGCGCCTTCAATGGCATCGCTGCCGGTACCGCTCGTGCTTTCGGTATCGGATGTGCTGCCGTTATCCGATGCAGTATCTCCGTCTCCGTTGGTGCCTTCAGGATCTACTATACCGCCATTATCGCTTTGGTCTCCGCCGCCCTGCTGGGCGAGAGCCGGAGGATTCTGTACGGTCGCCTCATCCTTGGCCGTTCCTCTGCTGTTCGCAAAATAGATCAGCGCGCCGCCGACAATAATGACTGCGACGATCAATGTTGCCCATTTTCGCATGTGTTCACCTCAAATAATACCGCGTGATTCAAGACCACGGCTTTCTATCAATCTATAAATCTATCATACCTGGATCTATTATACGACATATTGGAGGAAGATACGACAAAAAAAGCCCCGATCTTTTCGATCAGGACTCATCCAACGCTAAAATATGTACGCTCCTTAGGGGACAGGTCTTATTCCGAACCTTTCAGCCGTTTTTGCATAAAGACAAGCTCGTGGGCCAGCCGCTCAATCCGCTCCAACACGTTCGGATCCGTAATCTCTTTATATTCGTTAAAATGATCATCATGGACGTAGACATAGCCTGGCGCCACATAAGAACGGAAAAATCCCGCGATCGGCTTCAGCTGGTTCTCAATCACCAGATAATGCTGGTACGTTCCGCCTGTAGCGACGAATCCTACGACTTTTTGCTGCAGCGCCGTGACCGGAATCAGGTCGAACAGGTTTTTCAGCACGCCGGACATCGACGCCTGATAGATCGGTGTGCCGATCAAGCAAAAATCGCTGGAAATGACCGCATCGATCACTTTTTTCGTGTCGCCTGTATATGCCGATGGATCGCGTCCGTCACAGAACTGCACATCGTAATCTTTCATATCGAGCAGCTCCGTCTCCACATCGGGATACTGCTTCTTGACCTCTTCCAGCACTTTGTTCACCACAAGAGCCGTCTTGCTGCCGATGATCGCGCCAGATATTCCAACCAGCTTCATGATGTTAACTCCTTTTCTGTTTGTAGTTTCCTTAATATTCGACTTCGCCTTCATCCGTATTGACGAAAAAGAATGCGGTCATCGCAAGCCGCTCCATCATTTGCTGGCGCAGCATTTCATCCTCAATAACCTCTTCCATGGCCTGCTGCATGCAGCCGATCCAGGCTTCCGCGCGCTTTGGCGTGATGGCAAACGGAAGATGCCTAGCCCGCATGCGGGGATGGCCCATCTGCATCGTGTATAACTGAGGTCCTCCGAAATACTGGGTCAAAAACATTTCCTGCTTCTTCATGACAGGCAATATATTCTCCGGAAACAGCGGAGCAAGCAGCGGGTGCTCCACCACTTTGGGATAAAAGGCTTCCACCAGCGCCTTCATCGTGTCTGCGCCGCCCATTTGCTCATAAAAAGACGTCGGGCGCGCTTCCCGGTTCCCCTGATCCGCCCGTTGTCCGGGATCCTGATTCATATTCGAGTCCAATGGGGAATTGAACCTCCCTTCACGGGTGTGAGCCCCTAATTAGTAAACATAAACGTATACTAATTATTATAATTGAGCGTTCCCTTTGTCAATACTTGTTCCGTAAATATTCTTTACTTTATATACATATATGTTGACTATATTACCCGTGTGAACTACAATTACTCTGATAATAGTACATACCTGTTCTGTAATGGGAAAACACGACGGGAACAGATCCGTAAAAGGGCTAGAAATCGCCGGTTTTATCTACAGGAGGTCTGTACTGCTGTTTTGAGCCATACTGTAATAGGGATAGAATGGACTGAAGAAACGACGTTTCATGCACCAGTTCAATCTATCATAGATAGAGAATGAAGGTGATCAACCATGACCAAAGAAGACCTGGTCGCTGCCCTGACCCATTTGAAAGACCATGAGCATGAGCGCCCCCTTGCTGAGCTCGGCTTGATCCGGGATATTACAATCAATAAGGATCATGCGGCTCTATCGGTGCTTCTGGATCCCGACATGTCCGCAAGCAAAGAGAGCATCGGGGAACAGATTGTCAGCGCCTTGAAGGGAATCGGCATCGCGGACGTGCATATCCGGTTTAAAGCCATTTCAAATGAAGAAAAAAATGATATTATAGCAATAAAGCTGAATAAATCGGTACGCCGTGCACCAACGCTGATGAATTCCCCGCTCGTCGCCGCCGATTCTGGCGTGACGTTCATCGCGATCGCCAGCGGCAAAGGCGGTGTCGGCAAATCTACGGTAACCGTCAACCTGGCTACGGCACTGGCCAAGCAGGGTAAACGCGTAGGAATCATCGACGCGGATGTCTATGGTTATAGTATTCCGGAAATGATGGGAATTCATGATCTTCCGAAGAAGCATAATAACCGAATCGTACCGGTAGAACGGCACGGAATCAAGGTTATTTCGACCGGATTTTTCGTACAAGGCAACAAGCCCGTCGTCTGGCGCGGCCCGATGCTGGGCAAGATGCTCAGCACGTTCCTGAATGAAGTGGAATGGGGTCCGCTCGATTTCATCGTGTTGGACCTTCCTCCGGGTACAGGTGATATTGCCTTGGATGTTCACAATAAAATTCCGCAGTGCTCGGAAATTTTGGTGACCACGCCCCACCCTACTGCCAATCATGTTGCTGCCAGGGCCGGTGAGATGGCGATGCAGACCAACCATCCGATCCTCGGAGTCATCGAGAACATGTCTTATTTTACCGACCCCTCAGGTCAGCGGCATGATCTGTTCGGCACAGGCGGCGGAGCTGCTCTCGCGGAGCAGCTCAACACCAAGCTGCTGGCCGAGATCCCGCTTTCTGCGCCCGGCCAGTCGGCGGACCCGGAGAAGTCCCCGGCCGTATTCGGGGATGACAGCGAGCAATGGCGTATTTTTATGAATTTGGCTCAGAGAATTATTAACCATGATATTTAATTAATTTGAAAGGGTGAAACAAATGTCTTATGTAATTACTTCGGCCTGCATAGACGAAAAAGCGGCTGATTGCGTGGATGTATGTCCTGTCGATTGTATCGAGGAAGGTCCGGATCAATATTTTATTGACTCGGATATTTGCATCGAATGCGGTGCTTGCGAGGTTGCCTGCCCGGTAGGTGCGGTATACTATGATACCGATCTTCCGGAAGAAGAAAAACATATGATCCAAAAAGCGGAAAACTTCTACAAATCCAAATAATTGACGATTTGCGATTGGTTCAGCCTGTTGATTTCCAAATCGACAGGCTGTTTATACTTTGAATTCATTTTTACAAAGAAATGTATGGCCCGGATCAGTGAATAGGCGGTGTTAACATGAATCAACAGCTGGATATTTCAACCAGGGACAAAATACTGCAGATGCTGAAAACCAAAGGCGAACTCAGTGCAAAGGAAATTACGGAGTTTATTGGTATCACCAGCATGGCGGTCAGACGCCATATCAACACGTTAGAAAAAGAAGGCTTGATCGAATCCAAGACGATTCGGCAGCCGATGGGAAGGCCTTCCGCGATCTATCGTCTGACAGAGCAGGCTGAAGATTTTTTTCCCAACAAGTATCATTCGCTTACGCTGGATCTTCTCGGGGAACTCGAGCAGGATGCAGGGACGGAAATGGTGAACCACCTCTTTGACCGTAGGGGCGAATCGCTGCTGAAAAACCATGCCGGTAAAATGGAAGGCAAGGACTTTGCCGAAAAGGTCGAACAGCTAGCCGAAATTCAAAACGAAAACGGCTATATGGTTGAGCTTCAAAAAAACAATGAAGATGAATATACTTTATTCGAGCATAATTGTCCGATATCGCAAATTGCGAAAAAATACAATCATGCATGCGCCTGCGAGCTGAAGCTGTTCGAATCGCTGCTCGGGGCCGAGGTATCCCGCGACGAGTGTCTCGCCATGGGCGACCGAAAATGTGTCTATAAAATCCGCAAAGCCCACCGATGATCCGCAAGGTCTGCCACAAACCTCTCATTTGGGATGAGATCGCTGTGTGTGGATAAGCTTGCGGATCTTTTTTGTGCGATCGGAATGATAAGTTTTTTATTTCAGCCCCGCAATTTCACATACCCCCGGTTCATTCTTCATACCTTGAATTGTGCCATCCTGTTATTCAGGTCCTTTCTTTCGTCTCTTCCGGATTTGACACAAAGGGGGTGATCCATATTCCTCTAATCGTTAGAGCAACTTTCAATGCTACGGGAGCGATCACGTTTACCGGGAATACCCTCGGGCTCAGCCGATCGGACACGACAGGTGTTCCGGGAACGCTCGACAGTATTGGCGCGTTTGCGACGACCAACACCAGCTCGGTTTTTGGAAGCTATCCGGCAGGAACGACGAACACTTTTCAGAGCAACAGCTCTTCGGCTGCATTATCCCTTCCCACTGGAAGTACGGTTTTATATGCCGAACTGATCTGGGGCGGATCTTACATTATTTCAGGCAGCGTTAATCTCAGCAGCTCAATTAACAATCCCGTTACGTTTATTACGCCGGCAGGCACGAGCAGCGTTACTCCCGATCCGGCAACCGCCAATTCCATAGATTTCGGAAACGGAATGACAGCGTACGTCCGGTCCGCGAATGTTACATCGCTGGTTCAGCAAGGAAGTGCAGGTACTTATACAACCGGCGGCGTTGTGGGAACCATCGTCATCGCTAACGATCCTACAGGAAATCACGCCGGATGGACGCTGGGCGTCATATACCAGAATCCCTCCCTTCCCTTCCGGAACATGTCGATCCGTGCGGGCGCCGTCCTAGTTCAGGCTAACTCCGACCCGGTTACGACGACCCTGACGGGGTTTGCTACCCCGGTTTCGGGCGCGCTGGGGGGCAGAGCGCTGTTCAGTGCCCAGGAAGGCGATGCCAACCGGACCGGAGATCAGGCGTTGTTCGGCCCGACATCTAACACGGCTTCCGCCTTGTCGGGCCCAAACAACTTTGCCAACAACTTTTTCGCATCCCAGATTAACAACGATGCCGGCCAATTGAATACGACCGGGACGTTCGGGACCCGCAATCAGACCAACGGAGCGCCCGGAAGCAACATCATTGGGGGCCGTCAGGGCTGGGATATCACGAATGTCGACGTCTCCTCCCGACTTGTCAACAACCAATCTTCAGCGGTACTGATCCTTACAACCTCGGGGGATGCCTATGCGGTAAACGCGAATGCGATTCAAGTGGACATCAACGCGCCGGCTATCACCGTAGCCATGAGCTCCAGCACAACGACTGCCGTTGTCGGCGATGTCATCACGTATACGGTGACGGTAAGCAATACAGGTACTGCCAATGCCAACAGCGTTGTCCTCTCGGATGCACTGCCTGCGGGACTGAGCTTCGTCAGCGGCAGTGTAACGGTTGGGGGTATCCCCCGCCCGACATACGATATTGTTGCTGGAGCACCGCTAGGAGCGTTAAACTTTGGCACTTCAGCAACGGTCACTTATCGAGCAACGGTAACGGCACAACCATCCTCCAACCAGCTAGTCAACACAGCGAATGCATCCTTTTCCTTCCAAAGCGTTGCCGGCGGGTCGACAATTACCGGCGTAATTCCATCGAATGCGGTCACGGTTACCGTCGTATCGCCGGCCTTTTCGCTGACCAAAAGCTCCAACCGGACCAATGCGACGGTAGGCTCCAGCGTTACATACACCATTTTGGTGGCCAATTCCGGAAATATCGCCGCAAATGTCACGTTAACCGACAACATCCCGACAGGCAGTTCTTTCGTTACCGGCACGTTCACGGTTAACGGAACGGTCATTGCAGGGGCGAATCCGGCGGCAGGCGTTGCGATTGGCAGTATTGGTGCAGGATCATCTGCGACGGTAACGTTTCGGGTACAGGTGAACTCTCTGCCCTCTCCACCGCAGTTTGTCGACCAGGCCGTTGCTGCATATACGTTCACGCCTTCAGCGGGAAGAACGATATCGGGTTCTTTATCGTCGAACACGCTCACTCTCCCGGTAACCCTGCCGAATATTACGGTTACGAAGAGCGCTAATTTCTCGGATATTGCTGTAGGAGAGACGTTGACCTATACGTCTGCAGTAGCCAATAACGGTACAGAAGCCGTGACGAATGCCGTATTCACCGATGCCATCCCTTCCGGTGCCGCCTTCGTACCCGGCAGTGTAACCGTCGGCGGCACAGCGGTGACATCAGCTAATCCCGCCAGCGGCGTATCCCTGGGAACTCTGGCAGCAGGAAGCTCCGTTACGGTAACTTTTCAGGTGGCCGTTCAATCTGTTCCTGCATCCGGGTCCTTATCGAACCAATCGACCGTGTCCTACAGCTCGGGTGCCTTTCAAGGGACTTCGGTGTCGAACACGATAGCGACCCCCGTCTATCAGCCGGTCATCACGATTGCCAAGAGCGCCTCGACCTCGAACGCCACGGTCGGCGACACCATTACGTACACGCTTTTGGTCCGGAACAGCGGGAACCGGGCAGCCCAGGTTACACTGACCGATAACATTCCTTCAGGAACAAGCTTCGTAGCGAACTCGGTTACGGTTGGAGGAACAGTTGTGCCAGGAGCCACTCCAACCGGAGGCATAAACGCAGGGACTGTTACAGCCGGGGGCTCCGTTACCGTCACTTTCCAGGTCGTGCTGAACTCGGTCCCTTCTCCGCCGTCGCTGGTCAATACGGCAGCAGCCAGTTTTAACTACCAGCTGCCAAGCGGGCGCAGCCTGTCGGGATCGGCAACCTCCAACACGCTGACGATACCAGCCTCGGCGCCAAACGTGACGGTGGTCAAAAGCGCCAACACGTCGGCAGCGACCGTATCGGACGTTATAACCTACACCATTACAGCGACCAATAACGGGATCGGGCCTGTGAGCAATGTCATCGTATCGGACCCGATCCCAGAGGGGACATCGTTGATCAGCGGGAGCGTGACGGTAGGCGGAACCCCGGTTCCCGGCGGAAATCCCGCGAGCGGCGTGTCCGTCGGATCTTTGGGTGCAGGGGCCGCTGCCGTCGTAACGTTCCAAGTCCGCGTCAATTCCCTGACAGGCACAGGGCAGCTGAGTAACCGGGCCAGCGTCGCTTTTACGTCCGGCACCTTTGGCGGTACCTCCCTGTCCAACACGCTGGTGATCCCCGTCTTCTTGGCGGTCATCAACATCGTAAAATCGGCCAGTACGCTAAACGCCACGGTCGGTGACACGTTTTCCTACCAGTTTCAAGTAAGTAATACCGGCAACACGGCTGCTGCCGTCACGCTGACCGATAACATTCCGCCTGGCTCCTTATTTATTGAAAACAGCGTGCTCATTAACGGCAATCCCGTTCCAGGCGTTAGTCCCGTGACCGGAATTCCTCTGGGTTCTCTCGTGGCAAGCACTGCGGTAACGGTCAGCTTTGTTGTTACGATTACTTCCCTGCCCACTTCGAGACAGCTTACGGATCAGGCGGCGGCATCCTATACCTATACATTACCGGGCAGCAGGCAAGTTACGGGATCTGCAGCGTCCAATACGGTAACGATTCCTGTAGCGCTTCCGAACGTTAGCATTGTCAAAACAGCCTCGAGGCCGAATGTTGTCGTTGGAGATGTCCTGACTTTTTCAAGCACGGTCACGAATAACGGGACGTCCAATGTCAACAACGTCAACCTGATCGACAATGTCCCTTCAAACGCTTCGTTTATTCCTCAAAGCGTAATTGTTAACGGTACCTCGCGCCCGTCAGCAGTTCCGTCCGAGGGCATTTCAATCGGTACCCTGGCCCCTGGTGCTGCGGCTACCGTAACTTTTGAGGTGAGGATAACCATGCCGATTCCATCGCAAATCAACAACCAGTCAACCGTAAGCTTTACATCTGGCACGTTCTCAGGAACCGCGTCTTCGAACATGACGACGACGCCTGTCATACAACCGCAAATCGCTGTGACCAAAAGTGCCAATACGAGCAATGCCACCGTCGGTGATTCCGTTACTTACACGGTAACGGTCAGTAATAGCGGCAATCTCGGAGCAGCCGTTACGCTGACGGATACGATTCCGGCTTCGACTACGTTTACTCCCAACAGCGTCATCGTCAACGGCTTTCCAATACCGGGCGCATCCCCGGCAGCCGGCATCGATCTAGGGACTCTCGCGCCCGGAGCAAGCACAGTTGTGACTTTTGTGGTGGTGATCAACTCGCTGCCGAGCCCGCAATTCATCACGAACCAGGCGACGGCCAATTTTACGTATACGCCGCCTGACGGCCGGACGCTGACTGGCTCCGCATTATCCAACACCGTTACGATTCCCGTATCCTCCCCGAACGTGAGCGTGGTCAAAACGACGACCACGACTTCGACGACCGTTGGGGATACCATCGTCTATTCTGTAGCAGTCACCAACCAAGGGATCGAGACGGTCAACAACGTCCAGTTTACCGACAGTGTTCCGGCGGGCACATCATTCGTGACCGGCAGTGTGACGATTAACGGCGCGTCTGCCCCAACAGCGAATCCGTCCGCAGGCATCTCGCTCGGACCGATAGATCCCGGCGCCTCCGTCACAGTAAATTTCAGCATCACCGTAAATTCCGTTCCCGTCAGCGGGATCATAAGCAATCAGGCAACTGTAACGTTTACGTCCGGGACCTTCTCGGGACTTGCCAACTCGAACAGCGTGACCACTCCGGTATTCAACGCCGTGCCAACTGTAGCCAAGACGGCAAGTACCGCAAATGCCACTGTAGGCGATACCGTCTCGTATACGTTCTCGATCGGAAACACGGGAAATTATCCCGCTCAAATCACATTAACGGACAACATCCCGTCAGGGACTATATTTGTTGCGAACAGCGTTCTGGTTAACGGGGCACCAGTTGCTGGGGCAAGTCCTGACACCGGCATACCTGTCGGCGTCGTCAATCCGGGACAGACGGCGACAGCCGTGTTTTCGGTGAATATTACTTCACTGCCTTCCCCGCAGCAGCTCGTAAACCAGGGCGCCGTTTCAGGAAACTTTATTCTCTCGGATGGCAGATCCATTACCCGGACAGCCGTATCCAATATATTGACTATCCCAGTATCCGCTCCCAACGTTACGGTCGTTAAAAGCACGCCGTCAACCGCGCTGACAGTCGGCGATACGGCGACTTACACAACGACAATCACGAACAACGGTATTGAAACGGTCAGCAGCGTCCTGTTCACCGATCCGATCCCGCCTGGCGCCGCCTTAGTGCCCGGTTCCGTCACGGTCGACGGTGCCCCCCGGCCTGCAGCCAATCCGGCCACAGGCATCATCATCGGCACGATTGCCCCGGGGGCCACGGTTACCGTGTCTTTTAATATCACGGTGACCTCGCTGCCAACGCCTGCGCAGCTTGCAAACACGTCTTCGGTCAGCTTTACGTCGGGTACCTTTTCTGGGGTCACCTTCTCCAATACCGTTACTACCCCGGTATTTGAGCCGATCTTCACCGCGCAAAAAAACGCCAACACGACCAACGCAACCGTCGGCGATACGGTCGTATTTACCGTTAGCATGAACAATGCAGGCAATTTCGGCGCGGCTGTCACCTTAACGGACACACTTCCTGCCGGAACGACTTTTGTGCCAAACAGCGTAATTCTTAACGGCCAGCCGGTGCCGGGAGCCGATCCGGCCGCGGGAATTCCCCTTGGTGTTATCGTGACAGGAGCGGTCGTTACGTTCTCGGCAGTCATTGATGCGGTACCGCCAACCCAGCAGCTGACCAACCAAGCGACCGCAGCCTTTACCTTCACACTCCCGGACTCCCGGGTCATCAATGGCTCCTTTGCCTCCAATACGCTGTCGATTCCGGTGTCTGCGCCAAACGTCGCCGTCGTCAAAGCTTCCGGTGCTGCTGAAGCTTCGGTGGGCACGGTGGTTCCTTATACCATCACTGTAACCAACAATGGAATTGAAAATGTCACCAATGCGGTCTTCTCGGATATGATCGCCGCAGGGAGCCAGTTTGTAACGGGCAGCGTAACGGTTAACGGAACTGCCCAGCCCTCGGCCAATCCGGCGGCTGGCATTCAGCTGGGTACGATCGCCCCTGGTGCAGTAGTAACCGTGACGTTTAACGTAACCGTCCTGTCCATCCCTGACGACGGCAACCTGTCCAACCAATCGTCCGTAACATTCAACTCTGGCGCATTCACCGGCACCGCGTTCTCCAACGTTACGTCCGTCCCTGTCTATCAGGCAATTATCAGTGCCAACAAAACGGCCAATACGACGAACGCCACGGTTGGAGATACGATCGTCTACACGGTAACGCTGACGAATACAGGCAACATTGCGGCGACAGGAACATTAACCGACCCTGTTCCTAACGGAGCTGTCTTTGTCCCTAACAGTATTCAGGTAAACGGCGTGCCGCTGCCAGGTGCGGACCCGTCAACCGGATTCTCCGTCGGCACAATCAATCCTGGCCAGACCGTCCAAGTGACCGTTACCATGGAAGTGACGGTGGATACCCTGCCAAACCCGCAGCAGCTCGTGAACCAGGCAACCGTAAACTTCTCCTTTACGCGTCCGGACGGGGTGGTCGTTACCGGAACTTCCCTATCCAACGTGCTGACGATTCCGGTCTCGTCGCCTGACGTTTCCGTCGTCAAAAGCACACCGTCCGTTGACGCGGTCGTCGGAGACATCATTACGTACTCTATTGCCGTCACAAATAACGGAATCGAAGCCGTCAACAGCGTTGTGCTTGTTGACCCGGTACCGACAGGTTCGGCGTTTGTACCAGGCAGTGTTACGGTCGCCGGAACGCCTAGACCGACCGCCAATCCGAATACAGGCATTACAGTCGGCATCATCGGGGCTGGAGACACCGTGATCGTGACGTTCCAGGTACAGGTGACGACCCTATGAAGTCCGGGCTGACATCTGATTTTATTTTAAAAAATCAAACCATGGTCCGCTTTAGCGTTGGTGGAGCCGAGTCGGTAGCCTACTCCAATACCGTCGATACGCCATGGATCGGCCCACTGCTGAAGTTCAGCAACTTTGTCCAAAATAGCGTCGTTTCGCTGAATCAAATGGTGACCTACAGCTTTTCAATACGCAATGATGGCAATCGCGAAGCCGGCTTGATATTGTACGATCCGCTGCCAGCCGGTTTGTCGTTTATTCCGAATAGTGTCTTGAAGAACGGCGCCCCCGTCCCGGGGGCTCAACCCGGTTCAGGTATCGATCTCGGCATCCTGGTGCCTGATGCTTCGGTGTATGTTGTGTTTCAGGCGATCGTGGTGGCGATCCCCCCATCGCTGCAAATCACCAATGAAGGACGTGCTGAGTACTCGTTCCAATCCCTCGGGGGAAGAACGGTACGCGGCTCCATCGCCTCCAACCCGGTGACGCTGTCCGTGCTACCTTCTTCCGTATCGCTAATCGCCGACATCAGCACCTTCCAAACGTTTATCGGGGATATACTGTTCTACGAACTTCTGGTGACGAATCAAGGGAGTGTACCGCTATCCCAAGCGGTGATCTTTATTACGCTCCCACCGGGATTAACATTTGTACAGGGCAGTGTCGTCATCAATGGCGTCCTGTACCCGGACGTGCAGCCCGAAAATGGAATTCCGATCGGGACAATCGCTCCCGGCGCTTCCATCCGCATCAGGGTCAGCTTAAGAGTCGGGAAGGTGGACACCGATTCCGTGGTCATCCAAAGCTGCTTGAAGTATTACATTGATGGGATTGAGTATAAGGCCATGGCCAATGAGCTTCAAGTGAACGTGATCGACCCTGAAGTCAGTCTCAGCAAGAAGTCAAACAGAAACCGGGCAACCATCGGCTGTATGATCGGTTACGAATGTACGGTGCAAAATACGAGCAGCCAAGCGGTAGATGCAACGCTGCAGGATGCGTTTCCCCAGGGATTATCCCTCGTTCCGGGCAGTGTCCGGCTAAATGGTCAAAACTTGGAAGGATCACCATTGATGGATGGGCTTTTCCTAGGGACCCTTTCTCCGGGGCAGCAAGTAAGCATCACTTATGAAGCAAGCGTTGACCCGTTTATACCGTCTGCAGCCCCGCTGCGCGTACCAAACGAAGCAACCGTATCTTACGCCTTCCACCTGCCCGACGGCCGGATCGTCCGCCAGCGCACCTCACCCGAAACGGCCATGGTTGAGCTGCTTGCCCCCAGCCTGACCGCAACGGCTCATGCCGCCCATTACGTACTTGAGCCAGGGGATGAACTGCTGATTACCGTCAAACTTTTTAACAGTGGAAGCTTAGGAGCGTCCGTGGTTCTCATCGGCTGGATGCAGGATCCCATTCTATTACAGGCAGGCACCGTGATCGTAAACGGCAAAGCGGTTAATCCTCCCCAGGATGTCCTGTTGGGCTCCATGGACCCTGGCGGTTCACTGACGTTCAGGTATACAGCCAAGGTTCCCGATCCGGTGGACGGACAGCTTGAGGAAATAAACAGCTATTTTCTGTTCCGGACCCTGGCGGAAGTCGACGGATGCGTCTATGAACGGGAATGGGTATCCGAAACGATCAGCATTGCCGTCAACACAGAAGATGAATAAAAGCAAAAAACAGCGAATGCCGATCCTATCGATCGCATTCGCTGTTTTGTCATCCGTTCATTTTTCGAGGAGTGGTTCATACATTGCCAAGTGGCTGATTATCCCCGGAACTGCTTCAAAAATTGCACCGCTTTGGAAATGTCCGCCTCCGGATCCTCCCCGACCTCGCGCTCAATGGTCAAGTATCCTTGATAGCCGATATCTTTCAGCGCCTGCAAATAGCTCTGCCAGTTCACGCTGCCTTCGCCAAGCGGCACTTCGCGGAAATACTGCCCTTCCCCGGGAACAAAAGTATTGTTCTCGTTGGCCGGCGGCTCGAAGCCAAGTGTTTCATAGATGTAATAGGCAGGTACTTCTTTCAGACGGATACCGTCTTTGGCGTGGGTATGTACGATGTAATCCTTCAGGTTGTGCACCCCTTCAGCCGGATCATCGCCGGTAACCATGACCATGTTTGCCGGGTCGAAGTTGACGGATACGCCCTTCGAGCCAAGCCCGTCGAGGAAATCCTTCAGTCGTGCGGAAGGCTCAGGGCCCGTTTCGATCGCAAAGAAAGCGTTCATGCTGGTGGCATAAGAAGCCAGTTCCTCGCATGCATCGTGCATCGTTTGGTAGATTTCGCTGTTCTTGTCCTCCGGTACAAGTCCGATATGCGTCGTTACTACGCTGGTTCCGAGCTCTACCGCCAGATCGAGAATCCGCTTGGACTTCTCGATTTTCTCCGCGTTGACCGTCTTATCCTGGAAACCGTAACCGCCGAGGTCGCCCACCAGCGCCGAAATTTCCAGTCCCAGGGACTCGATATAGCTCTTCAGTTCCTTGCGCTGCGCCGCAGACAGGTTAGCCGGGTCCATTTCACCGCTCACGGCATAGATCTGAACGCCGTCCGCTCCTACCTTCTTCGCCTTGGCCAGTCCTTCCCGGACCCCGACCCGGAAGCTGTCGACAATAACGCCGATTTTATTGTTCATTCCAGTCACCTCTCCCTTGTTTATGCTGAATCTTTTAAAAGATTGGCTGCTTTGATTCCCGGCCTATACCTCGTTCCAGAAGCGTTTGACGTTCTCCAGGCCGATTTTTGTCCCCTGACAGCTGTCTTCCATTCCTTCAAACTCGATCGAGAAATACCCGTCAAATCCGGATTCCTTGATGATCCGAATCGATTCGCGCAGGTTGATGTCTCCGTGCCCCGCAATGGCGCCTCTCAGGAAATTCCCGCTGGCCGTGCGGAACCATCCGTCACCCGGATTAAGGGCGGCAGGCCGCAAATAAAAGTCCTTGATGTGCACCATGGAAGCATAAGGAATGTTGTTCTTGACGGCGGCCACCGGATCTTCGTCCGCGCACATAAAATTGCCCACGTCCAGCGTCGTCCGGAAGTTCGGCCGGTCTACGGCTTGAACCAGCGTCTGCACACGGTCGCTTGCCTGAATATAATAGCCGTGGTTTTCCACACTTGTCGTAATGCCATACTGCGCCGCATAATCAGCGATTTCGCGGCATGCCTCCGCCAGACGTCCAACCTCCTGGTTGAACTGTTTGATGGATGTGTCTTGGCGGCTGGCTACGTCATGGCGCATCAGCTTCACGCCAAGGCGTGCGGCGATGTCCACTTCTCCTTTGACGCGCTCGATTTCCTTACGGTAAGCCTCCTCGGTGTCCACAGCGAAGTTAGCGCCGATCGCATAGTTGGATACGTCGATTCCGACTTCCTTCGCCTTGGCCACGATCTGATCCACCAGCTCCGGGTTCCCGGTCAAGGTGTATCCGATCGGAACGATTTCCACGTGTTCTCCGCCCATCTCGGCGATTTTCTCGATCGCGCCCAGAACCGTGATTTCACCCGATTGAATCGGACGGTACAGGCTGTATGTGCTTACTCCGATTTTCATAGCTGAATTTCGACTCCCTTCTCAGAGGATTCGTAAATGCCGTTCAGAATCTTCATCATTTCCACGCCGTCGTCGACCGTGGCGATCGGCTCCGTGCCGTTTTTAATATTTTCGATAAAATGATTGATTTCGTTCTGGAACGCGGCGGCAAAGTTAAAGCCTTTATGGTCCACCTGCGGCTCGATGTTCAGGATCGTATCGTTTTTCTCCGTGACGATGACCAGAGCCGGATCGATTTCGAAGCCGCCGTTTGTACCAAACAGCTTGATCGCCGCTTCATCCTGCTTCGCATGCAGGGAAAAGCTTACGTCCACGAGCAGCGACGCGCCGTTCTCAAAACGGATCAAGGCGTTCGCCATATCTTCTACGGTGTTTTTGCTGGCGTCGTAGTCGGCCGCTTTGTAAAAAGAATAGTTCTTCACATGGCTGCGGTTGCCCAGCTTGTGGTATACGTTGCCGGACACCGATTTCACTTTCGGCTTGCCCATCATATACCAGCACAGGTCAATCGCATGCACGCCGATGTCGATCAGCGGCCCGCCGCCGGAACGCTCCTTGTCGGCGAACCAGCCGCCCGGATTGCCCACACGGCGTAGGAGCGAGGCTTTGGCGTAGTACAGCTCACCGATTTCGCCGCTCTCCATAAAGCTCTGCAGCACTGCGACGTTCGGGTCAAAGCGGCGCACATAGCCCACTTGGAACACCTTTCCGCCGGCATGCGCGGCTTCCTGGATCTGAAGCGCTTCCTCAACCGTTCTGCACAGCGGCTTTTCCACCAGGACATGCTTGCCCGCTTTGGCGGCCGCAATGCTGATTTCGGCATGCTGGTTGTTCCATGTACAGATGCTCACGGCATCGACTTCAGGGTCAGCCAGCAGTTCATGATAGTCGGTATATGTTTTCTGAGCTCCGTATTTCTGGGCAGCGGCCTTGGCTCTTTCCCCGTTCAAATCGCAGATCGCCACGATCTCTGCCTCCGGGTTGTTTTGATACGAGTTCAAATGGGACTCCGAAATGGACCCTGCTCCGATTACAGCTACTCTTACTTTATCCATGCGTTTTCAACTCTCCTTTTGGTTCTCGCATTTGGCTTCCAAATGTAGATTGAACCCGTGAAGCCCTTCCTGCGCGTGAATGTCACCCATAAAAAGGCAAGCACGATCAGGCCATTAAGGTGTAAAAAGATTAGTTCAACCTATATATATTGAATTATAATAAGAACAGGCGGAACTGCCATGAAGAGCTATGCTAATAATTTATCTTATTGTGCGATTTTGAGGTGACTTGGATGGATAGACCCCTTGCTCTGCTGGAGCCGATGGATATGCCCGACCGTTTTTTTCCGATGAAGATCCATTATTGTACCGCCAAGGAATACGGGAAAACGCTGTTTACCCACCATTGGCACAATCATATGGAGTTTCTGTATTTTACCAAAGGCTCCGCGCTCATCGAGCTGAACTCGGTTCCTTATGAAGTTCAAGCGGGTGAGATGGTGGTCGTGAACAGCAACGACCTGCATTACGGGGTATGCCTGTCCGATGATTTGGTCTATTATGCGATGATCGTCGATATCAAGCTGCTGCAGAGCCAGACACCGGACGCTGTCGAAACGAAGTTTATTACGCCGATAACGCAGAACCAGATTATGTTCGCAAGCAAAATTTCCGGTGATCCGGAAATCACCGAGTGCGCCACATCCCTGATCCGGGAAATGGACGAACGGGAACTCGGCTATGAGCTGTCGATCAAATCCTATCTATACCGTCTGCTCGCCATACTGCTGCGCCGCTACGGCAAAGATACGCTTTCTCCGGAAGAGAGCCTGTACAGGCTGAAAAATTTGGAGCGGTTTACCCCTATTTTTCAATATATTGAGGAGCATTACCAAGAAGAACTGTCCGTCGATCTGCTGGCCGGGCTGGCCGGCCTCAGCCGTTTTCATTTCAGCCGCCTGTTCAAGGAGCTTACGGCGCGGACGGTAACCGAATACGTCAATACGCTTAGGATCAACAAATCCGAATACCTGCTGCGCAACTCCAGAATGAACATTTCGGAGATTGCCTTGTCTTCCGGCTTCAAGGACATCTATTATTTCAGCCGGGCCTTCAAAAAATACAAGCATGTATCCCCCTCGGAGCTCCGGAAGAGCTTCAGCGTATAGAAAGCACTGGTTTCTTGATGGTTCCTCTGATCGGATTGAACAGGTAATAGTACGTCAAATCTGGGAATGATGACCGAAAAAATATCGACAAATAGGGCCGGCTAAGTGATAATAGACATGTTAAGCAGAATATATAAACATAAAGCGTTCTGCCAAATGCAGGAGGAGGAAATCACAGTTGGATCCACATTCACCAGACCCGTATCAACATTTTCAGCCGCAGCCGCCAATGACGCCGCCCAAGACGAACGGCAAAGCCATTGCCTCAATGGTGCTCGGCATCCTAAGCGTAATGATTTTGTACATAGGATTTATCCTGGGGATTCTGGCGATCATCTTTGCCGCCCTTTCTTTTAAGGAACTCAAACGGGGGTATGAACAAGGAAAAGGCATGGCGATTGCCGGGCTCGTGTGCGGTATTATCGGCGTGCTCCTATGGGGCCTGATTCTGCTCTTCGTCGTGCTCGCGGTCGCGTTCTTCGGATCGGATATCGACTCGTCCACTTTATATGACGTGATGTCCACCGTACCAAGAGTAAAAACGGCATAACTCCCGTCCAAACGGGTACACAAAAAGGAATGAGGCATCCCGTAGCCCATTCCTTTTTCTGTTTTAAAAATTTAGTGCGTTTTCTGCGCAGTTGGGCGTTCCACGGACCGAGCGCTGCGTTGCTCGGCCAGCTGATTTATGTCAATCCCTTCGTCTCCGCGACCGCATTGGCGGACATGATCTTTAATTTGCGGATCATGTCATCGGTCTCCTCGGAGGTCAGGCCGCTCGAAATGATATCCGTCCACGCCTTCAGCTTCGACCTGATAAACTTCCGCTTCTCCAGCCCTTTCTCCGTCAGGGTCACCAAATATGCCCGGCTGTCCTGAGGATCCCGTATCCGCTTAACATAACCGAGCGCCTCCAGCCTGCTGATGGCCCGTGCTGTCGCCGCTTTGTTGATAAACAGGTTGGCCGACAGCTTCTCCTGCGATACCCCGTCCTCGATATACAAGTTGACCAGGAAAATGTACTCCGACGAATTAATGTCATGCTCCTTCAATTCCCGATTCAAATAGATTTGAAACTGGCGGTGCAGCACCGATATCCACCTGGAAACACTGCCTGTCTGCTCCAATACTCTTCACCTCGAAATAATTGTTTACTAATCAACTACATATGCTGAAGTATACCTTGATTTAACAGCTTGGTCAATGAACCCGAAGCAATATAAAAAGCCTGGAACTTCTGCAAGTTCCAGGCTCCAGCCTGTAGGGCCTATTCTGTGATGATGCCGTACACCAGTGTTGGCGCTTCGGCATGATCGGAGATTCGGATATTTTCGTAAATTTTGCCGATGACGTCGTCCACGTTTTCGCGGTTCGCATGGATCGTGACGAGCGACTCACCCTTCTTCACGGAATCCCCGATCTTCTTGTTCAGCATCAGGCCGACGGCCAGATCGATCTCGGATTCCTTGGTCGCGCGGCCGGCACCCAGCCACATGGCGGCCGTACCGATCTCGTCGGCGACGATTTCGGCGACTACGCCGTCTTCCTTCGCCGGTACTTCGATCTGGTATTTGGCCTGCGGGAGATTCTCTGGATGGTCGACGACATCCGGGTTACCGCCCTGGTTCTTGATGAACTCCTTGAATTTCTCCAGCGCTTTGCCGTTCTTGATAACTTCCTTCAGCTTCTCTTCGGCTTCTTCCAGGGAGCTTGCTTTGTTCGCCAGGAATACCATTTGGCGGCCCAGGGCGAGGCAGAGCTCTTCGAGATCTTTTGGTCCTTTGCCCTGCAGCGTATCAATGGCTTCCTTTACTTCGAGCGCATTGCCGATCGCGAGGCCAAGCGGCTGGCTCATGTCGGAGATGACGGCCATCGTTTTGCGGCCGACGTTGTTGCCGATGCTGACCATGGCGTGAGCCAGTTCCTTGGCATCGTCCACCGTTTTCATGAAAGCCCCGGCTCCCGTCTTAACGTCGAGCACGATAGCGTCTGAGCCTGCGGCTATTTTTTTGCTCATGATCGAGGAAGCGATCAGCGGAATCGAGTTGACTGTGCCGGTCACGTCGCGCAGCGCGTACAGCTTCTTGTCGGCCGGCGTCAGGTTGCCGGTCTGCCCGATGACGGCGATTTTGTCCTGATTCACCAGGCGAACAAATTCTTCGCGGTCGATCTCCACGTGGAAGCCTTCAATCGCCTCCAGCTTGTCGATCGTACCGCCGGTATGGCCCAGACCGCGGCCCGACATCTTAGCCACCGGAATGTCCAGCGCCGCCACGAGCGGTGCCAACACCAGCGTCGTCGTATCGCCCACACCGCCGGTGGAGTGCTTGTCGACCTTGACGCCTTCGATGGCGGACAGGTCAATCGTGTCGCCGGAATTCACCATAGCCATGGTGAGATCGGCGCGCTCGCGCTGCGTCATGTTCTGGAAAAACACAGCCATGGCCCACGCGCTCATTTGGTAATCGGGGATATCCCCTTTGGTATATCCATCAATAATGAAATTAATCTCTTCCGTGGACAGCTCGCCGCCGTCCCGTTTCTTCTCAATCAAGTCAACCATTCTCATCGGATGTCTGCCTCGCTTTCCATGGGATTGTTAGTCTGTGAATGGGATGAAAGAATGCTGCCTTTACAGTCCGATCGCCGTTTCCAAAGCCACTTCCATCATGTCGTTAAAAGTGGTTTGGCGCTCCTCGGCACTCGTTTCTTCACCGGTCAGAAGGTGGTCGCTAACGGTCAGCAGGGTCAATGCATTGACGCCAAACTTGGCTGCCAGCGTGTACAGGGCCGTCGTTTCCATTTCAACTGCCAGAACGCCGTGCTCCATCAGCTTCTCAACGATTGATTTATCGTCACGATAGAAGATGTCGGAGCTGAATACGTTGCCCACATGCAGCTTCAAGCCCTTTTCAATCCCTTTATCGTACGCGGATTTCAGCAGGTTAAAGCTTGCGATCGGCGAAAAATCGTATCCTCCGAATTGGTGGCGGTTGGCGCCGGAATCGGTGCAGGAAGCCTGCGCAAGAATGACGTCACGCACATGTACATGCTCCTGCATGCTGCCGCACGTGCCGACGCGCATCAAATTTTTGACGCCGTACTCGCGGATCAGTTCATTGACGTATATGCTGATCGACGGAATTCCCATGCCGGTTCCCTGCACGGAAATACGCTGCCCTTTGTACGTGCCTGTAAAACCGAGCATGCCTCTCACTTCGTTGTAGCATTGCACATCCTGCAAATACGTTTCCGCGATGAATTTGGCCCGCAGCGGATCCCCCGGTAAAAGGATCGTTTCTGCGATTTCTCCTGCCTTGGCTCCAATATGAGTGCTCATTTCTTTTCCTCCCCATAGGTCATGGATTGATGTATACTGTAAAATCGTGCTACTTCAGGTCTCCCAGGAAGCTGGTGCCGTATTTCGGCATCGTGACGCCAAAGTTCTCGGCCACGGTCGCACCGAGATCGGCAAACGTCTTCCGCAGCGAAAGCTCACTGCCTCCATTGGTGAAGCGCGGCGAGTATACTAGCAGCGGTACGTATTCACGCGTATGATCTGTGCCGCGGTATGTCGGATCGTTGCCGTGGTCCGCTGTGATGATCAGAAGGTCATCATCCGTCATTTTGGCAAACATTTCCGGCAGTCGCGCATCGTACTCTTCCAAGGCTTGCCCGTATCCTTGCGGATCGCGGCGGTGGCCGTACAGCGCATCAAAGTCCACCAGATTCAGGAAGCTGAGTCCTGTAAAGTCCTCGTCCATAACACCGATGATCTTGTCCATACCGTCCATGTTGGACGTTGTGCGGATCGCTTTGGTGACGCCTTCCCCGTCATAAATGTCGGAAATTTTGCCGATCGCGATCACAGCGAAATTCGCATCCTTCAGCTCGTTCATCACGGTACGGTCAAACGGCTTCAGCGCATAATCATGACGGTTGGCGGTACGCTTGAAGGATCCGGGCTGGCCCACGAACGGACGGGCAATAATCCGGCCCAGCATGTACGGATCGTCCAGCGTAATTTCCCGGCAGAATTCGCAGATTTCATAAAGTTCTTTCAACGGCACGATCTCTTCGTGAGCCGCGATTTGAAGCACGGAATCCGCTGAGGTGTAGATGATAAGCGCTCCCGTCTTCATATGTTCTTCCCCGAGCTCGTCGATAATTTCAGTGCCGCTCGCCGGCTTGTTGCCGATGACTTTGCGGCCTGTCTTCTCTTCGATGCGCTGAATCAACTCGTCCGGGAAGCCATCCGGGAACACCCGGAACGGCGTATCGATGTACAGCCCCATGATCTCCCAGTGGCCGGTCATCGTGTCTTTCCCTGCGGATTTTTCCTGCATTTTTGTATAAAACGCCAGCGGCTTGTCCGCTTTGGCAATCCCTTCGATTTCGCGGATATTGGACAGGCCGAGCTTGCCCATATTCGGCATGTTCAAGCCGCCGCGCTCACGGGCGATATGCCCGAAGGTATCGACGTCAAAATCGTCGAACTGGGCGGCATCCGGCGCTTCGCCGATCCCCACGGAGTCCATAACAATCAGGTGGATACGTTTAAAGTTTGGCATAAGTTTCTATCACTCCTTCATCCTTGAGTATACATGACGCAAGTCTTTTATAGAAACAGTCCGGCGATGATCGCGGACAAGACACTGACCAGCGTCGCCCCGTACAGCAGCTTCAAGCCGAAACGCGCGACGACGTTACCCTGCTTCTCATGCAGGCCTTTGACCGCACCAGCGATAATGCCGATGGATGAGAAGTTCGCAAAGGAAACGAGGAACACGGACACGATGCCTGTCGTGCGTGCGGACAATGCGGTATGCTTGCCGAGTTCCAGCATGGCAACAAACTCGTTGGACACCATTTTGGTGGCCATAATGCTTCCCGCTTCCACCGCTTCCTTCCATGGAACGCCCATAACAAAGGCAAACGGTGCAAAGATGTAGCCCAGCAGTTCCTGGAACGAAATGCCGAAGATGCCGTCAAATATGCCATTGATCAGGGCGATCAGTGCGACGAAGCCGATCAGCATCGCAGCAACCGTAATGGCGACTTTGAAGCCGTCCATAATGTATTCGCCCAGCATTTCGAAGAAGGACTGTTTCTCTTCTTCCTGAACGACAAGCTCATCTTCTTCCTTGGTCACCTCATATGGGTTCAAAATCGAAGCGATAATAAACCCGCCGAACAGGTTCAGCACCAGCGCGGTGACCACGTATTTCGGATCGATCATCGTCATATAGGCGCCTACGATCGACATTGAAACGGTGGACATGGCCGAGGCGCAGAGCGTGTACAGCCGGTGCTTCGGCAGCAGGCCGATCTGCTTTTTCACGGAAATGAACACTTCGGATTGGCCCAGGATCGCGGAAGCGACCGCGTTATACGATTCCAGCTTGCCCATCCCGTTCACTTTGCTCAGCACGAGGCCGATGTACCGGATAATAAACGGCAGGATGCGAAAATACTGCAGGATGCCGATTAGTGCCGATATGAAAATGATCGGCAGCAGCACGCCGAGGAAGAATGGCGCCTGTCCTTCGTTGGCGATACCGCCGAACACGAAGTTGACCCCTTCTCCGGCATAGACCAGCAGCTTTTCAAAAATACCGGAAAAGCCTTTGATCAGCACGGTGCCAAGGACGGTGTTGAGCAGAACGTACCCCAGAATAATCTGGAGAATGATCATGATCACCAGCGGGCGGTAGCGGATCTTCCGCTTGTCGTTGCTGGCCACGAAAGACAGGGCGAAAACAACAAGTAACCCTAGTACCGCAATCAAATATTTCATAGCTGTCTCCCCAGTTGAAATTTTTTATGAAACCAAATCTATTAAGCGCTTACAGGCTTGGTATTAATAGAAACGGAAGCTTCCCGCCCGGTTTGCCATATTCCGATGTGAACCGCTTCCGTTCATTTCATGTACACTTTACTTCAGCGCGAGATTCTTCTCTTCCTTATTAATAGGAAGCCGAGGATTGGCCGCCCTCCATAATCTTGACGCCAGAGCTGGCACCGATACGGCTTGCGCCCGCTTCGATCATTTTGTTCATGTCTTCGAGGCTGCGTACGCCGCCGGATGCTTTGACGCCGATATTCGGGCCTACCGTTTGGCGCATCAAGCGAACGTCTTCCGGAGTAGCACCGCCCGTGGAGAAGCCCGTCGAAGTTTTTACGAAATCGGCTCCCGCCTTAACCGCCAAGCGGCTTGCGCGTTCCTTCTCTTCGTCCGTCAGCAGGCAGGTTTCAATAATGACTTTGACCAGAGCCTTGCCGGCAGCCGCATCTACCACCGCTTTGATGTCGGCTTCTACGAGATCGTCCTCGCCGTCCTTCAGCGCGCCGATATTGATAACCATGTCGACTTCCGTGGCGCCGCCAGCGATCGCGTCCTTCGCTTCAAATGCTTTGACAGCCGAAGTCGTGGCTCCCAGAGGAAAACCGATGACCGTACAAACCTTCACTTTGGAATCCTTCAGCTGTTCTGCAGCGAATTTGACCCAGGTCGGATTTACGCACACTGATGCGAATTCATACTTCTTCGCCTCGTCAATCAGCTTACTGATCTCGGCCCGGGTGGCATCTGCCTTAAGCAGGGTATGATCGATCATTCCCGCCAAATTTGTCATTCTGATCCACTCCTTGATTCATGATGGGTTATTCTTTTATTTATCCAATTCCCTGGAATTGAAAAGCTTTTCTTTCAAGCTGCACGACTATCATAACACCGGCCTGAACATATGTAAATAGATCGTGAAATTATGTTCACAAATCGTTCTGCCCACTCCCGTAATGTGCGCAAAAAAAATCCGCCCTATGTAATCCGGACGGAAATCTAAAAAAGCAATCGATATGAAATGAATGATTTTCTAAGAGATCAGAGCCTGCGCTGTAAACTGATCCGTGATCAAAATGTTCGCGTAATTGCCCGCTAGGGCCGCTTGAATGGCCTCCACCTTGCGTTCTCCACCGGCAACCAGGATGGACTTTTCCTTCTTTTGAAGCTCGTGAAGGTCGATTCCGACTGTACGGTTATTGATCTCTTCGCTGCAGATCTGGCCCGTTTCATCAAAAAAACGTGAACAGATGTCTCCGGCACCGGACTTCTTCAGCAGCTCCTGCTCCTGCTCGTTAAAATATCCCAGCCGGAAAAGCAGCGCGTCTTCCTTCACCGTACCGACCGTGAACACGGCAATGTTCGCCTGTTTGCCAAGCTCGATGATCCGGCTGATATGCCGGTCTTCCTCCACGATCCGCTTCAGCTCGATGTTGTCGAAGATGACCGGCAGCGGCAGGTATCTCGCTACAGTCTGGAACGCCTCCGCAAACAGGTTCACCGTCTCCGCCGCATAGGTGTTGACGTGGGAATGGCTGACACCGCCCTTCAGCTGCACGACTTCGACGCCTTTTACCTGCTTGGGCGCAAGCTGAAGCGCGACCGCATGCATTGTGGTCCCCCAAGTGACCCCGATAATATCCTTGTCCTGGACGATCTCGTGGAGGAATTCGGCTGCCTTTTTACTGATATGCTTCTTGATTTCCTCGTACTGATTTAACGGGGAATAACAGACCTGTACCGTATCCAAGCCGTATTTGCGCTTCAGCTTCCGGCCCAGTACGTTTAAATCTTCGCCAGGGTCGACAATTTCGATCCGCACGTATCCTTGTTCCTTGGCATGCTGAAGCAATCTCGATACCGTCGGCCTGGAAACGCCAAGCCGCTCGGCGATATCCTGCTGGCTGTAATCGGACTGGTAATACAGTCTGGCTGCCTCAATTGCTAATCTTTGTCTTTCAATGTCCATCGTCTTCAGCTCACTTGTCCCGCTCTCGCATGATTTGGCTTGCACTGATCCTATTATACCTCTTGTTCCCGAAAGCCCAAACCCTTTTGTCGATTGAACGGTTTTTCTGGTATCCATTTTTAACCCTAAGGTTTATTTAAGCCGCTTAACATGCTATAATTCAGTTCGCATTAGTAACGCGCAATGTCACAGTTTATTTTGGGATTCATTTCCCGTTTACATACTCTTGAAACGACAGGAGCTGGTTTGGCATGGCCCTACTTTGTTTAGAAAGCGAGTGTACCATGAACACATACTCCCCTTATTATACATTTGACCGGAAGGACTGGAAGGCGGCACAAGAGGACTCGAAGCTTCCGCTGACGGAAGAGGAATTTGAACGCCTCAAAGGCTTGAACGAGAAAATTTCGCTGCGGGAAGTGCGCGACATTTATCTTCCGCTGACCCGCCTCATCCATTTGTATGTAAGTGCTTTCCAGCAGCTTCAAGAAAAGATGAACACATTCACCGGCATCCGAGCGCCCAAATCGCCTTATATCATCGGAATCGCCGGCAGCGTAGCCGTAGGCAAAAGCACGACCGCACGCCTGCTGCAAACGCTGCTGTCCAGATGGCAGGAGCATCCGCGCGTGGATCTGGTCACGACGGACGGCTTTCTGTACCCGAACCGCGTTCTTGAGGAAAAAGGCATCATGAACAAAAAGGGATTTCCGGAGAGCTACGACATCAAAAAACTGATGCAGTTTATCAGCAGCGTCAAATCCGGACAGCCTGCGCTGAAGGCCCCGGTCTATTCGCACCTGGCCTATGATATTCTGGCGGACGAGGAGCAGCTGATCGACCAGCCGGATATCCTCATACTGGAAGGTATTAACGTTCTTCAGGTCAATACGGAGGCGCCGGTCTTTATCAGCGACTTCTTTGATTTCTCGATCTACATCGACGCCGAGGAGCAGGATATCCGCAGCTGGTATATCGAGCGTTACCAACTGCTGCGCGATACCGCCTTCCAAGATCCAAGGTCCTACTTCCACAAATTTGCCGGTCTCTCCGAAGAGGAAGCCGTGCAGAACGCGTCGGAAATCTGGAGAACGATCAATATGAAAAATTTAATGGAGAACATTCTGCCTACGAAGGCGCGTGCCAAGCTCATCTTAAAAAAAGGGCCGGATCATCAGATCCAGCAGGTGTTACTCCGTAAATAACCAGCGGCGAAGCTGATGCGGCAGCCACCAATTGACATGCCCCATCAGCTTCATTAACGCTGGAACGAGCATAAAGCGGATCAGGGTCGCATCGATCAGGATCGCCGCAGCGATACCGAACCCAAGCTGTCTGACTCCTTCCACGTCCCCTGCGATAAACGGCAAAGTGACGGCGATCATGATGGCTGCCGCTGAGGTGATCACTTTTCCCGTGGAAGAGAGTCCCGCAGCTATCGCTTTTTCCGCATTTCCTGTGCGATGATACACCTCGGTCATTCGGGACAGCAGGAAAACGCCGTAATCCATACTAACCCCGAACACCAATCCGAAGATAAATACCGGGATCATGACAGCGATGCTGCCTGATCCGCCCCCCAGCATCCCATCTTGAAAAAAGTACACCAACACCCCGAACGACGCTGTAAGGCTGAGCAGGTTCATCAGCAGTGCTTTTACCGGTATGATGATCGAACGAAAACCTGCGAACAGCACCACAAAATTGGTTATAGCCATCCAAAAAAGCACCGAAGGAAGCCTGGCTTTGATCTCTTCGCTTACTTCTAGCCGGTACTTGGCTTCTCCCCCAATCAGTATCCGAATACCCCTCTCATTCTGTCCCTGAATTTCCCACTTCTGCAGCCATGCCTCGGTTTGCTTATCATCCATGCCTGGCCGAAGTGTTACTGACATCAACAGGTTGTCCTCACGAACGAACGGTTGACTTGTATTCTGTGGCAGCTGCTGCAGCATTCTGGGGCTTAACAAGCCCCCCGGCTGATCACTGAACTTGGGGATATTGGAAAAGATGGAGTCAACCCGGAGCACATCCCGGTCCGTCTTCAACCTTTGCCACAGCTTGTAAGCTGCGCTCCATTCCTCTGCCGACAAAGCATCCCCGCGTCCCAAAACCACCATCGGGATCACTGAGGTAAAGGGGGCGTTGAAACGGAAATCCACCAGTTCCGCACCAAGCCGTGAAGGATAGCTTGACGGCAGAGAGGCGGCATCAGGAACGGAGGTCTGCAAGTAGCGAATCGGCAGGATGCTTGTCAGCAGAAGCGCTGCGGACACCAGCGTCATCCGGACAGGCCTCTGCATGACGTAGCGGGTCCATCGCTGCATCAGTCCGGGCTTGAAGGTGGCTGCTGCCGCTGCGGAACCCCGCCGAATCGGGATCACCGGTGACCATAAGGTCAAAAAGGCCGGGACAAGCGTTAAGTTCACCAAGGCCGATACAAAAACGACGACCATCGCCCCGATGGCGACCGAACGGAACATCGGCATCCGGATGAATGTAATGGCGACGAGCCCCAGGATCACGCAGGCGGCCGAATAGAGCACAGCCCTGCCAGCCTGCCTAATGGTGACCGACAGCGCCAGCTCCACGCGGCCGCTGGATGCCCCCCATTCCTCACGGAAGCGGCTGACAAAAATCAGTCCAAAATCGATGCCGAGCGCCAGGCCGACCATGGGTATGACGTTCAGCACGAAGTTGGACAGCTCCAGCTGCAGGCCGCTCCCAAGCCAATAAAGAATCCCCATCGAAACGCCCACGGCCGTGCATCCTGCTGCGATCGGGATGAGAGCATAGATCCAGCCGCCGAACGCGTAGAACAAGATCAGAAAGGCCAGCGGCAGACCGATCAGCTCCGCCCTCTTCAAGTCATGCATACTCGCCCGGTTGACATCGTCCTGCACGACTGGCTTGCCGGTCAGCGTGATCTTCACACCGGGCGGCTCGGGCAAAGCTGAGCGAATGGCGTCAAGCCCTGTCCCGGCGGTCTGATCCTGGGTGTTCAACCCCAACAGGGCATAGGCGGCCTGGTTGTCCATCATCCCCTCATGCTCCAGCGGTGAAATGACGGTCAGGCTGCCGTCCACCCGCCGGAGATGTTCCAATACCGTCCGGATTCCCGATTCAAACGAAGCGCGGGAGGCTCCGGGCTCCCGTTCGAAGACGATAACGGCCGGTTCATGGGGGAGTTGGTAATCTTCCGACAGGATCCGCTCGACCTGTGCGGAAGTTCCCTCCGTACGCAGCCCGTGATCCTTCAGGATGGAGGGCAGTGATATCGCTGCCGAACCGCACAGGACGAGCATCGCAGTCCAGCATGCCAGCACCCACGCAGGATAGCGGAGAGCAAGTCCGGTTATGAAACGGTAAATCACCCGATTCCCTCCTCCTGTCGGCATGCGGTCTGCAGTCTAGCTAAAACATCGTGTTCTTCAGCCGCGTCGCTTTGACCAATGAATCAGCGACCGGCGGGAACAGCCGGGCAAAGCCTGACAGAATCCTTCCGGCAGAGGGCCGGCCGCTGATCGCCTGCAAATAGCGCCCTTTTCGCAAAATACCGCTGAATTCACGGTGTACAGCCTCGGTATACAGCCGCTCCCAGTCCTGCACGCTAAGCTCGCCCCGCAAATAGCGGTCGGCAAACGAGGCACACAGAATGCCGGAGCGCAGGGCGGCGCTCATCCCGTCTCCGAAGAGCGGCGGAATCATGGCGCAGGCATCTCCGGCATGCGGTATCATCCGCCAGGGCTGAGGTCGGCGGGACAAATATACCGGCGCTGTCGAGATCATCGTCCCGTCGGTCGGCGTTCCTTCCGACAATCGGCGGGCAAGCAGGGGATTGCCGCTTGCCGCAAAATCCAGCAGCTCCTTCATCTTCACTCCCGCGCCTTTCAACCGGTCCCGCCGCAGAAGCGCGGCCACATTATATGTGCCCGCTTCCACAGGAGCGATCCCGATGTAGCCTCCGGGAACCAGATAAAGTTCCACGGCTTCCGTCCCTGCGAGTCCGGTCATATGCGTTTTTATCCCGATGTAGGCATGCCCGTCCTGCCCCATTTCTTCATAATCGATCAAATCCGGCCGGCGGTGACAGCCCCAGGCGGCAATTACCGTCCTCGCTTCCAGCGTATCGCTGAGTCCGCCGGTCCGGGTCCCGACGATATATCCGCCTCCATCCTCACGGGCATGAATGCTTGTGACCGTCGTCGCGTCCCGTATTTCCACGCCCGCCTCCCGTGCGGCCCGATGCAGGCCGGCATCCAGCGTATACCGGCTGATGCCCCAGCCTGTACCGGGAAGCGCTGCTTCCAGCACCTGTCCATGCCTCAGCACCAGGCGGGCCCGGTGAATCGGATTCGGCTCCATTCGCTCGACAGCTTCCGCTACACCAAGGCTGGCCAGCGTCTCCCTCGCCTCCGGAGACAGAAATTCCCCGCATGGCTTATGACGGGGAAAATACTGACGGTCTATGAGCACGGTCTTCCACCCTTGGGCGGACAGCCGAATAGCTAAACTGCAGCCGGCAAGGCCAGCTCCGATTATGACCGCGTCCTGCATGGGAATCATCTCCTTTCGCTGTTTTATTGAGGTTGTTCAAAAAGTCCGCTTTTGATAAGAAAACCAATCGAGGCCAATCAAGGATGAGTGACCGCGATTAAAATGTAGGTTTTCTTGCGATATAGAATTTCATCAGCTCTGCTGATAACGAATAAATTCTATATCTAACACGAAGTAAATCGGGAAGCTGATTCGGCATCGAATCTTGAATTCAGCCGGGCCTTCCGGTGCTCACGTACCCACTACAAGCAGATGCTTACGAAGTCGTTTTCTACGAAAACGTGTAGCTCTGCTCCTCAGTCCCTAGCTTCATCCAATTCAAGTGTTTTGTAAAAACACACATCGGAAGCTTAAACTTCGGTGCTGAAAACCGACCTTTTTGAACACGTACTTATACTTTTCCCGTTTTATGAACAACGGCCACATAACGGAATAACGGCTTCCAGTTGTACAGCAAGTCCGCTTGCCCATCCCGCTCCTGCAGCCGCTGTCTCAGCCTGATCCAATCGGAAGATTTGAAACCCTTCGCTACCGACAGGGGCCCGTCATGCCGTATATAGCGGTTGCCTGAAACAAGGTGCGCTACGACCCAAACGGCGGACCACGAAATCCAGTGCCGGTGAATATCGCTGATCACGACGCCCAGACGGGATGTCTTCAGCATCTGCCCCACCACTTCGGGAAGCCGGACGTCGTCAAAGTGGTGAAGGAACTGCGATGACATGACGATATCTGCACTGCCTTCCGGAAGGTCAAATAAATCGCAGCGTCTGACCGTAATATTCGGTACCCCCTGGTACAGGTTTCTGGCCTCCTCGCAGGCTTCTTCCGTAATGTCCACTAATGTAATCCGGACATCGACCCCGTTTCGGGCAGCCCAGCGCAGAATGCGGCGGTTCACATCTCCCGAGCCGGCGCCAATATCCAGCACCGATACCCTGTCCGGTCGGCCGGATTGACGCCACAACCGCTTGAACCCGTATAAGGATGGAGACGAAGCACCAAAGATCCGGTTCAGTCGTCGCAAATGGCGCAGCGCTTCCAGCAGCTCGTCGCCGCCAATGCTGAAGTCGTCCATGTATTCCTCTTCCACGGCCCGCCGGTTTAACCGCTTAAAGGCCGGCATACTCATAACTTGACTCCCGTTTCTTAACGAATGAAGGAACATACGTAAATCGAAGGAGTTCTGCAGTCAAGCCCGGGCCAAACGCCAGTGCCACTCCGGACCGTTCTCCCTCGCCTTGTTCCCTCAAACGCTCTCTCATCCCTTTTAATACGAACAGCAGTGTTGCCGAGGATAAATTCCCGAAGTCCCGCAGCACGTTCCGGCTGAATTCGGTCTGGCTGTCCTCCAGCCCGAATAAATCCTGAACGGCATCTACGATGCCCCGTCCTCCCGGATGAATCGCCCATAACGGCGGAAGTGCTCCTCCGTCCAGCAGCCGGTCCACTTCATCCCGCAGAAACGTTCTGAGCAGCTTGGGGATATTGGGGGAGAGGTATAAATCGAAACCGGTGTCCCCGACCTCCCAAATCATTTCGTCAGCAGAATCCGGAAGGAGCACAGAGTGTCCTCCGCCGAGTTGGAACCCTCCCTGTTGGTCGGCTTCACTGGAGCTGACGATACATGCCGAAGCCCCGTCCCCAAAAAATGAAGCGCCGAACAAGGCTTCACGGGATCCCGAAGGCTGCAAATGGATGGTGCACAGTTCGACGCAAACGATGAGCACCGTCGCGGCCGGGCTGGCAGACACGATTTGCTGTGCTAACTGAATCGCCCTCAAACCTGCAGCGCAACCTTGAAAGGTAAGCGGGATCCGCTGAATCCGCGCAGACAATCCAAGCCGGTGAATCAAGGCGGTGTCTAATCCGGGAAGAAATTGACCGGTACAGCTTACCGTCAGAATGTGAGTGATTCCGGAAGCCTGCACCCCCGCATCACGCATGGCTTCTTCCGCCGCCTTCTCCGCCAAAGGAACCGATTCTCTCCGGTATACCTCCATCCGCTTGGAGGTCGAAGGGGCAGCCTGCTGCTTGTCCGTGGACAGATACGTGCACTGATCGGCAGGTTTGAGGAAATCCTCCTCACAGGTGTACCTGACCTGGACTCCGCATTGCTTAAATATTCTTTTCGCCCACCTTAGCGCGTGGGGATCTTCCCTTAACGAAGCTTCGATTTTGGCAAATACGTCATCCTGGCAAAGGCGGTGAGGCGGAAGCGCCGTACCGATGCCCTGAATCAATGCCCTGCCTGCAACATGTTCACTGATCATCGTCAAAAGATCACCTCCATTCATTCATTTACGTCCCATTTACGCACATAAGCCTTAGAACAAGTATATTCACCGTAATAACGCATATGCTCCGTGAGGACAAATACCTGTTTGCCTGCTTTAGGTGGTATAAACCGGATGAATCACTTTGTACAGAAATCTCCGGCTTAAAAGGGAAAACCACCCTCCTGCTACTGATGCTTACCCGATTCCGGTCAGCGGAAAACGTGTGCACTAAAATTACGGCATACACAAAAAGCAGGCATAGGGCTCATCCCCAATGCCTGCTTTCTACATTTTTATTCGCAATCACTTATTTTTACAGCGCTTTATCGTCCACGCTGTTCAACCAGTTCTCAATGACGCCGATTACCGAAGCGACGGTGCCGTCTTTAAACGGCGACTGCAGTCCGGCAAGCTCCACAAGTCCAGTAAAGGAACGGGATCCTCCCGCCTGGCACAGTCTCAGGTAATCCGCCCAAGCCGCTTCGCGGTCCTCGTTCATCTTCTTCCAGAACTGGAACGCGCAAATTTGCGCCAGCGTATAATCGATGTAATAGAACGGCGCCTGGAAGATATGCCCCTGTTTGTGCCAGAAGCCGCCCCGTTCCAGGTATTCGTTGTCCGGGTACTGCCGGTGCGGCAAATACTTCTTCTCGATTTCGCGCCAAGCGCGTTTGCGTTCCTCCGGTGTCGCCTCAGGATTCTCATACACGAAGTGCTGGAATTCGTCGACGGATACGCCATACGGAATGAAGAGAAGCGCACTGGACAGGTGGTCAAAATGGTATTTCTCCGTGTCTTCCTTAAAGAAGTTGTCCATCCACGGCCACGTGAAGAACTCCATGCTCATGGAATGGATTTCGGCCGATTCATACGTAGGCCACATGTATTCCGGTACTTGATAATGACGGCTGGAATAGACTTGGAAGGCGTGGCCGGCTTCGTGCGTGAGAACGTCAATATCTCCGGAAGTGCCGTTGAAATTGGAGAAAATGAACGGCGATTCGTATTTGCTGATAAACGTGCAGTATCCGCCGCTTTGCTTGCCCTTTTTGCTGACGAGATCCATCAGCTCCCGGTCTACCATAAATTTGAAAAATTCGTCGGTTTCCGGAGACAGCTCCGCGTACATCTTCTTCCCTTGCTCCAGAATCCAGTCCGCATCCCCTTTTGGCGTCGCGTTCCCGGTCTTGAAGCTGAAATTGTCGTCATAGATCCGCAGGGAATCGACACCGATCCGCTCGCGCTGGCGTTCCTTCAGCTTCTGGGCTACGGGTACGATGTGTTCCAGCACTTGCTTCCGGAAGTTGGCCACCATGTCGGCGTCATAGTCCGTACGGTTCATGCGAATATAGGCAAGCTCAACGTAATTTTTATAACCGAGCTTTTGAGCCATGCGCGTCCGGGTTTTCACGAGTTCATCGTAGATCCGGTCAAAATCCTGCTCATGCTCCGCCATGAAGGAATATCTCGCCTCCGACGCTCTCCGGCGCAGATCGCGGTCCGGCGACAGCTCAAACGGAAGCAGCTGGGACAGCGTCCGCTCCTCGCCTTCGAACGGAATCTTCGCAGAGGCGATCAGCTGACTGTACTCGGTGGCCAGCTTGTTATTGAGCTGCATATCCTCGATGATATCCGGATGGAAGGCCTTAAGCGCCAGCTCGGCAAGCTTGAACAGTTGCGTTCCCCACTTGGCTTCGAGTTCACTTCTGAATTTGGACTCTACCAGCGCTTTATAATAATCGGTTATGTATTCTTGATAGACCGGACTCGCTTCATCGATGTATTCTTGTTCGGCCTTGTAAAATTCATCGTTCGTATCGATGGAATGGCGAATGACGGCAATCTCTGCCATGCTTTCGAATTCGCTGCGCAGCTTGTTGATATCGGACATGGCCTTGTCCTGCTCTTCAAAGGAAGCCGCCTGCTCGAACTGCTGGATCAGTTGTTTAAACCGTTGTTCAATTTCTTTCACGTCTGGCCGCTTGTATTCGTACTCGCTGAACTTCATGCATCACGCATCCCTTCTTGATTGGCTTTCGTTACCATTATACTAGAGAATCAGGCTTAGACAACAGATACGTCAAAAAAAATTTAATGTTCGTGAAAGCACTTCCCGTTAGTCAAAATTCTACAAGCTTCCCTACATGGAATGGCTATATTTTACAGATGAATACATATTTAGGTTCCGATAATTGCCCAATAATAACCGCCCTTATGCTTATATCCTCGTTCTTCCCTTTTGCCATCGGTTGTGTTATATTAGTTCGTACCTAAAAATATTAGGCATCACCTAAATGGTTGAATATACATATACTGAACATACAAAGGTGGTTTGAAAGCGATGCTCATATGGATGCTGCGCCAAGTGATGGCAGAACGCGGAATTTGGACGGGAGCCGCACTGGCCCGTCTACTGAAAGACAAAGCCGGCTACGAGCTGTCTCCCCCCTCGATCAGCGCCCTGCTGAACAGCAATCCGAAGCAGATAAAGGCCGATACGATGGATGCGCTGTGCACAACTCTCGACTGCACTCCTAGCGACTTATGGCATCATACCCCATCGAACGTTAGAGGGGCCTAGACGTTTATTGAAACTGGAGGTAACAAGCATGTCGGAAAAAGAAATTCTTCCCTTCGGAGACCCGATTCTCCGCAAAAAAGCCAAACCCGTTACGGAAATAACGCCGAGGATTCACAAGCTGCTGGATGATATGGCGGATACCCTGTACGCGGAAGAAGGCAGAGCCGGCCTGGCCGCACCGCAGATCGGCATTCTCCGCAGGGTGATCGTCATGGACTGCGGGGACGGGCTCATTGAGCTGATCAATCCGGTGCTGCTCGAACACGCCGGAGAGCAGACCGGACCGGAGGCCTGCTTATCCTACCCCGGGTATACCGGTATCGTGAAGCGGGCGAAATACGTGAAGATCAGTACGTTAACCCGTGAGGACAAAACGATTGTGATGGAGGCAGAGGATTATTTGGCACGCTGCATTCAGCATGAGATGGACCATCTCGACGGGATTTTGTACATCGATCATATCCAAAACGGGGAGCTGTTTGTCAATCGGACGGAACGCAGAGCGGATTTGATGGCTGCCTTAAAGCTGACTCAGAACGTTTAGCTGCACTTCTATGCTCTTATTGACATCCCTTAAAGTTTCTTTATAAGTCCCCCACATATGAAAAAATAAGGAGCTGTCCAGAGGTCATTCGCGACCCGGGGACGGCTCCTTTATATAAAGAAAAATAATGTTATTAACGGTGCGCTGTATACTGATTAGCTCTACTAAAGCTGCGGATCCGTTCGATCTCCTCGTCAGTGAGCGTTGGAGCGTCTTCAGCCGCAGTATTGTGGATCAGCTGCTCCAGGGAGCTTGCTCCCGCGATGGCCGTCGCCACGACCGGATTTGCCAAGGCGTACCGGATCGCGGTCTGCCCCATACTCCGGTCATTCTTGACCAGGCGCTGCAATTGCTCGCGGATCTGGATCAGTTCGTCGGGGCTGTAATCCAGGTACCCCTTCGCCACTTTCGCTCCGCCCTGCTCGGTCAGGACACCGGAAGCCACCGGACCGCGGGCGATGACACTGATATGGTTATCGGCCAGTAAAGGCAGCACCTCTTCCTCTGGGCGGCGGTCCAGAATGCTGTACTGGCTCATGACGCTGACGATTCCGGAACGCTTTACGTATTCCCGGATCACGTTTGGACGGATCGACGAAATGCCGTAATAGCGGATCACGCCTTCCTGCTTCAGCTCCTCAAACGCCTCGATCGTCTCGTCAATCGGATCGTCCAGGGTACCGCCATGGAGCTGGTACAGATCAATATAATCCGTTTGGAGGCGGCGAAGGCTTTCTTTTACCGCAGAGCGGATATACGCTTTGGAAGGGTCCCATACCCAGCCTTCTTGACCAGGAATTCTCCGGTTTCCTACCTTCGTCGCCAGAACAACGTCCTGCCGGCGTCCGCGGATCGCCTTACCGACAATTTCTTCGTTTCTGCCGCTGTCGTAGAGATCCGCGGTGTCCAAAAAATTCACGCCCCGCTCCAGCGCCGCGTGAACGATTCGCTCAGCCTGCGCCTCATCGGTTCCCAAGGACATGCAGCCCAGCCCGATCTCGCTGATGTTCAGTTCTGAGGTTCCCAATTGGTTCCTTTTCATTATTCTCACCTGTCCTTCCCCTGAATTACCCATTTAAAATCAGCAAATGAATGGCGCTCAGCACGATGCCGATCACGAAACCGCAAATCGCGCCGTTGACCCGGATCCACTGCAGGTCGCTGCCGACCTTCTCCTCCAGCATGTTGACGAGCGACTGATCGTCCAGCTTGTCCAGATTTTCCCGAACCAGCACGCCGATGCGATAATAATTGGATTCCACCAGCTGAACGATCATTGCCAGAACCCCTTGTTCCCACCGGTGGGTTAACTCTTCCTTGGATTGCAACAAATCATAGCACCAGCGGAACAGACGAATCCATATACGCCCGCCGCGCTCCCGTTCGGCTTCCATCCACTGCAGCAGACGTTCACGCAAATGGTTCAGCTGGCCGGCAATCCATGCTTCCGCGTTCTCAGTGCTCAGCTTGTCATCCAGCCAACCCTTTACGCGGCTTTCCGTTTCCGGACTGTCGGCTACTTGGGCCAAACGCTCCCGGATGCCTTTGACAACCCGTTCCCGGTATGGACTTTCCGGATTCGCCACTTCAAGCAATGCCGAGAGGATCAGCTTCTTCAGAATCGCTCCCATTTTCTCCTCGTTCATAAAGCCCAGCATGGCCTGAACGGCAAAGCCCTTCATTCCTCCAAGCTGAAGCTCGTCCAGTTTGGCATGCGCCAGCTTGCCGAGCATCATTTCGTTGTCAGGGTTGTTCACCCATTCTGCGGCGTACAGCAGTCCGTAGTCCAATACCTTCTCGTCCAACTGGTGCGCTTCCGTCTCTTTGACCACACGGTTTAACAATTCGGTGATGTTCCGGCTATGAATGTACCGAAGCACCATGTCCCGGATGTGCGGGGCCGCTTTCTCCAGCGGCAGTTCGCGAACGGCCTGCTCCAGCGAAGACAGGAGCTTCGTGCGGACCTCTTTCCGCCGGATCAGCTTGAACAGCCCGGTCGACACAGACTGGAACAGCTTCATCTGCCGAAGCCTGGACGTGATGCTTTCCTTATTCAGAAGTTCGGTTTCCAATGCGGAAATGAGCGAATTGACGATTTTGTTGCGGTTTTTAAGCAGCAGCGACGTGTGTGGGATCGGAATCCCCATCGGATGGCGAAACAAGGCGGTGACCGCAAACCAGTCGGCAAATCCGCCGACGAGTCCGGCTTCAAAGCCTCCCAGCAGCAGCTTAACCCACGAATTTTGCGGCAGGAAAAGCATTACGAGAAAGCCCGCACCCATAACAGCCAGGGAATACCCGGCCAAATATTTGGATTTCAATCTGCATACCCCCATATGTACGTATACCATGATGGCGTCGATTCGACTTGCTTCAATGACCGATCACGCTATCAAACTATTAACCATATTGTAGCCCATTTGTTTCTTTTACAGCCGAAAAACCCGGGCTCGCGAAAAACTCCCGGCTTCCCGGGAGTCTGCTGTCTGCACATCATGATTCCAGATGTCCGGCTAACAGGGCATCAGGAATAAGACTGCTTAGGCTCGCGGCGGAAAATCACGGACAGAATAATGGCCACGATGCCGATATTAATCGCGATATCCGCGATATTCATAATGCCTGTCATGCGGCCGAGGACGATAAAATCGGTTACCTTGCCGAACAGCACCCGGTCGATCGCATTGCCGATCGCCCCGCCGACAAGAAAGCCCGTGGCCAGCTCCATCCATGTCCCCTTAAGCACGCCTTTGTTCCGGTAATAGATAATGACGGCCGTAACAAACACCGCAAATACGACAAATAACTTGCCGTAGCCCTGGAACGAGCTGAACGCGGCTCCGGTATTCTGGTAGTACTCAAAATGAACGTACGGGTCAAGAAAAGGCCTCGAACCTCCGACGACCATGGATGAGCGGACCCAGAGCTTGCTCAGTTGGTCGATCGCAATGACGATCAGCGATATGATGTAAAACAAAATAATGATGCACCTCTTTCCCTCTGCGTCCGTTGTCTCATTTCCCTTGTTCAGCAAAGGAACAAAATGGGTAGAGACGCCGATGCTGACCCTTCTAATGGAGTCATGCAGCATGCCTGTATGTCCATTATGCGTCAGATCGCTCTGCGTACACAAGTTTGACTCCCATCCTGCATCTGCTGGCTGCCACGAACTTGCCTCAATCCCCTCCAGGGACGGCTACATCCGGGCTGAACACCGGCCGCGAATCCATTTCCCCCGGGCGTACCGGATAGAGCGTACCGTTCAGCGCAAAAGAAACCCTGCCCGTCTCCTCTGAAACGACAAGGATCAGCGCATCGCATATTTCCGAAAGCCCCAACGCGGCCCGGTGACGGGTTCCAAGTTTCCCCTCGCGCAGCGCTTTGGAAACCGGCAGCACATTGCCGGCGGAGACGATTTGGTTCTTGTCGACCAGCACCGCCCCGTCGTGCAGCGGTCCCCCCGGATAAAAAATCGATTCCAGCAGGGTATGCGACACGTCCGCCCCGACCGGTATGCCGGAATGCACCAGCGGCGGGAGCGCATCGTTTCTTTTGACGACGATGAGCGCCCCGTGATTCCGCTCCGACAGATGCTGCAGCGCCGTGGACAACGCTACGTAGCGATCTGTATAAGGCGACAGATACGCATTCAGATAGTAGGATGCGGCCGTCATCTGCATGTCGGTAAAGACGCTGTGGATCTGCTCAAACTCATTCAGAATGCAGCATTCCTTCTGGTCGATCGTCGCCAGCATGCTCTCGATTTCCGCCTTAATAGTGGACAGGCTCTTTTTCAGATGGACCTGTATCGTTTCAGACAGACCCAGCTCATCTTCATTGTTCACGTCGGCTCACCTTTCCTTATGACTTAAAATATAGACTGCTCCGTCCAGCCTTCCGACTATTCGGCGTCTTCCATCGTATCCATGGCGGCATCAAGCAGCGCATCAAACAGGTCGTCGTCCTCTTCCAGCCGCGCATCGGCCTGAAGCATCTCCTCTTCGATGCCCGATTCGTCCGCATAGTTCAGGCTGTAATCCCAATCATCGCCCTTCTTGCTGAAGAAGGTAACTTCATACTTGGACTTATGCCCCTCCAAAGTAAAAATGGTGTGCCCCACGTAGTGTCGTTCCTCGTCCAGCTTCATCCCGGCTTCGATAATTGTAAAGTCCATGAATCCATTGCTCCTTCTAAGTGGTGTATTTGATACTATAGTATACCATGGAGGCGGCCGTTTCCATCAAACGGCAGAGCTTAGGTTTTCATTATGCGGAACAATTTAGTACAATACTACTTGTGTCAGTTGATAACCAGTATCTGGAGGGATGAATCCATGACCGATTTCATCAGTCAATTAAACAAATATGCCGATCTTGCCGTCCGTGTAGGCGTCAACGTCCAGAAGGGCCAAACGCTGGTCGTCAACGCATCGATCCAGTCGGCGGAATTTGTCCGCTTAATCGTGGAAAAAGCATATGATGCGGGCGCCAAGCTCGTCAAAGTCAATTGGAGCGACGAAATCGTTACCCGTCTGCAGTATGAACGGGCCGACGATGAAGTCTTCGCGATTCCACCGAAATGGTTTGCAGGGGAAATGATCGAACTCGTGGAAAACGGGGCAGCCGTGCTGCACGTGATTGCCGAGAACCCGGATTTGCTGAAGGGGATCAAGCAGGAACGGATCGCCATGAACCAAAAAACACGCGGCCAGGCGATGGCACCTTACCGTGCTTACCAGCAGGCGGACAAGTTCAGCTGGTCAATCGTGGCTGTCCCTTCGCCGGAATGGGCTGCAAAGGTGTTCCCTGACGCTCCCGAATCTGAACGGGTTCAGAAGCTGTGGGAAGCGATTTTCCATACGGTGCGCATTGATCAGGAAGACCCGGTCGGTGCTTGGAAACAGCATCTGGCCACATTGGATGAAAAATCGAACATCCTGAACGCCAAAAAATATAAGAAGCTCCACTATATCGCACCGGGAACCGATCTGACCATCGAGCTTCCGGAAGGACATATCTGGGCAGCCGGCGAGAGCATCAACGAGAAAGGACACAGCTTCGTCGCCAATATGCCGACCGAGGAAGTGTTCACCGCTCCGCTGAAGACGGGCGTAAACGGCACGGTGCGCAGCACCAAGCCGCTGAGCTATGGAGGCAACATCATCGACAACTTCTCCATTACATTTGAGAATGGCCGGATCGTAGGTGTCAGCGCCGAACAGGGACAGGAAACGCTGGAGCATCTCGTCGAAATGGACGAAGGCGCGCACTACCTCGGCGAGGTCGCGCTGGTTCCGCATCAATCACCGATTTCCGAGTCGAACATTTTGTACTTCAATACACTTTTTGACGAAAACGCCTCCAACCATTTGGCGATCGGCAGCGCCTACGCCTTCTGTGTTGAAGGCGGTAAGAACATGAATCAGGAGCAGCTTGCTGAGCGCGGTCTGAACACAAGCGTGACCCATGTCGACTTTATGATCGGCTCGGGGGAAATGGACATTTTCGGCGTTAATGCTGACGGTTCGGAAGAGCCTGTATTTAAAAACGGAAACTGGGCATTTTAAGGACTGACTCCAATCGGTCCATTAATGCTGTGAATCCTTGTTCTGCATACGATGAAATATTGGAGCCGCAAGAGCCTTCCTGGAGCGATGACAGGAGGGCTCTTTTGTAGTCAGGTGTTTTATTTATCCAGTGGTTAATTTATAATGGGGAAGAATTGAATACATATGTGGAGGTAGAGCCTATGCTCTCGTTCGAAGACAAATTAAACAATTATGCCGAGCTTGCCGTCAAAATCGGTGCAAATGTGCAGCCCGGACAAACGCTGGTCGTGAATGCAACGATCGACGCCGCCCCGCTCGTTCGCCTGATCGTCCGCAAGGCGTATGAGATCGGCGCCAAGCTCGTCAAAGTCAATTATACCGACGAGGCGGTCACGCGGCTCCGTTACGATCTGGCACCGGCGGAATCTTTCCTTGAAGCCCCGACTTGGTATGCGGGCGAAATGACCGAGCTCGCTGAGAACGGAGCCGCTTTCCTGACCGTTCTCTCCTCCAGTCCCGACCTGCTCAAAGGAGTAGAGCCTGGAAGAATCGCCGATTATCAGCGCACCTATGGTCAGGCAATGGCGAAATACCGCCAGTTTCAGCAGGCGGATAAAATGAGCTGGACGGGCGTTGCCTTCCCTTCCCCGGACTGGGCCGCGAAGGTGTTCCCGGATGCGCCGAAGGATCAGCAGGTCGGCAAGCTGTGGGACGCCATCTTCCATGCGTGCCGCGCGGACCGCGAAGATCCGATCGCCGCTTGGGAAGAGCATATCGATACGCTGCAGAAAAAATCGGATGAGCTGAACGCCAAAAAGTATCAAAAGCTGCATTTTACGGCGCCGGGCACGGATCTGACGATCGAGCTTCCCGAAGGCCATATTTGGGCTCAGGCGGGCAGCGTCAATGAGCAGGGTACGGCGTTCGTCGCCAACATTCCGACCGAAGAGGTGTTCACCGCCCCGCTCAAAACCGGCGTGAACGGAACCGTGAGCAGCACCAAACCGCTCAGCTACGGCGGCAACATCATCGATGGCTTTACGCTGACATTCGAAAACGGCCGTATCGTAGATTACAAAGCGGAAGAAGGCCAGGATACGCTCGCACGCCTGATCGAGATGGACGAAGGCTCCCACTATCTTGGCGAGGTAGCCCTTGTACCGTTCCAGTCTCCAATTTCACAAAGCAACATCCTGTACTATACGACTTTGTTTGATGAGAATGCTTCCTGCCACCTGGCAATCGGCAGCTCTTACGCCTTCAATATACAGGGTGGTAAGACGATGTCCCAGGACGAGCTTGAGTCCCATGGCATGAACCAAAGTATCACACACGTCGACTTCATGATGGGTTCTCCCGAAATGAACATTACCGGAATCACCCATGATGGCAAAGAAGAGCCGGTGTTTGTCAACGGAAACTGGGCTTAATTCTCTGGCAGCACCCCTGACGGCCGCATGACCGACGGGGTGCTTTTTTGTGTTTACAAAATTTGCCCCCTCCCCACCTCCCGTTCAGGTATAATCATGGATTCCATTTGACGCTCCCGGATGCCAGTGGTACGATTTGTACGAATTCACCTACCATGGAGAGGAGCAGTTTGATGATATCTATAGATCTTACGGGGAAAACCGCTTTGATCACCGGCGCCTCCGGCCAGCTTGGACGGGTCATGGCCCGTACACTGGCCCGTGCCGGGGCCGATGTGGCCGTCCACTACCGTGGCAACGAACAGAAAGCGCTGGAGCTGAAGCAGGAAATCGAGGCGCTGGGCCGGCGCTGCATCGCCGTTCAAGCCGACATCACCGATGCCGAATCGGTTACGGCGATGAGAGACCGCCTGCTGGGAGAGTGGCAGGCCATTGACATCGTTGTCGCAAACGCTGTCATTCAGTATGAATGGACCAGCGTGCTGAACCAGCCGGTCGAGGATTACCGGAGCCAGTTCGAATCCTGTGTGCTGCAGAACGTCCTTTTGGCCAAAGCCTTCATCCCGGCCATGATCGAGCGCAAGCAGGGGCGGATGATCGGCATCAACACCGAGTGCTCCATGCAGAACTTTCCCGGCCAGTCCGCTTATGTTGCCGGCAAGCGCGGCATGGACGGCGTCTACCGCGTGCTTGCAAAGGAGGTCGGCGAGCATAACATCACGGTCAATCAGGTCGCTCCCGGGTGGACCATCAGCGACCGCGACCGGGAGAATAACACCGAGGTAAGCGAAGGGTATTCGAGCAGCGTTCCCCTCAAGCGCCGGGGCACCGACCAGGAAATTGCCAATGCGGTACTGTTTCTGGCGTCCGACTTGTCGAGCTTTATCACCGGGGCTTACATTCCGGTGAACGGCGGCAATGTCATGCCGGCCATTTAGAGGCTACATACCAAACTTTATCAAAGCGTATACAGTAAAGGACAGCCGGATGCTGTCCTTTTACTTTTTTCCGATATACCATTCCTATATGAAATGACGCTGCTACAGCCTGCCGTATGCCCGTAGTGTGATGAGCCGGTTGACCGTGATCAGCCCCCGCCATTCCGCCCCATTGCCCGGACTGATGGATGGGAAAGAAACCTTCCACCCGCCATCGGCCTCCTGCTGTTCTTCCAAATCGTCCAGGTGACGCTCGATATCCGCCGGGGAGATCAGCTCCGCGGCGTAGCTGGCCGGAACAGGCGCCCAGTCCAACACTTTATGGACATAGCCTTCCGCGCGGGGGTCAAGCTCAATAACTCCCGGCTGGCGGAGCCATTCGTTTAGCTCATTCTGCATCGCTGAGGCCCTTCCCCGATCGGGAGCGTATTGCAAAAAGGTGATGCATTGGTGCAGGTCGTGATAATCCGTCTGATCTGCCTGGGGAATCCGGTTCCAGATGAATTCCGCGCTTCGCGCGAACCATTCCTCTTGCTTGAAATCGTTCACGGCCGTCTGCTTGTAGAGCAGACCGAGAATATTTCCGGTTGGATTCAGCGATGCCTGCTGGTCGTCCTCTGTTATCCACCAAGGAGCATGTGGAGCATCATTAACGGACAGCAGCGCCCGGGGGAAACCGCCAGTGGCCGGGACGGTAATCGATTTGAGATATGACGCGATCCCCGCGATGATATCCGCATCAAACCGGTTGGCCTCGTCCATGATCCAGAGCGCCTGCTCCACCGCCACAGGCTGACTTGCGGATGTGCGCATATCAGGCTCCAGGGCATTGCCGAACCCGCCGTCAGGGTTCTGATAGGCTTTGAGCGCAGAAATAACCCCATCCGCGGATCCTCCTTCGAACTGCATTTCATAACGACGCCGATCCAGCAGCCGCGCATTGGCAAGCACGAATGCTCTGTCTTTTTCCAGACGGGCTGCCCTTCCTTCCTTTACTCCCATCAACAGTTCCTCCTTTAATCCAGATTATCGGATGCCAAATATTTTATGCATGTACGTCGCCGCTTCTGGTGTACATGCATGCTCCATTTTAAACTTCAGCTCAGACTGCGCCTGCTCCCTCGTTCCCCGGAACCGCTCGATACCATACTGACGCATCCAATCCCCTGTAGTCTGGTAGGAGGTGCTGCTCCAGCCGTTTTTCTCTCCGAGCAGGTTCCGCTTCTCCTTGACACCGGAAATGACGATGGCGAGCTGCCCCTGCAGCTCCGCCAGTGCCTGGTCAAACTCCTTTTTCCGGTCCGGTGATTTCATGCCCGCGCGGGCCCGCAGCTCCCTCGTCTCGATCCCTTCGTCGTCCCGGATCAGCTGGTACAGCTCCCATGCCGGCTTGGATAACAAGCCGTCCCGGTAACGCTTCTCGGGATCCTCTTCTCTACCAAGCAGCCGCAGCACCAGTGGAAACCAATCCGCCGCGATCAACACCGCCTTCTTTTTGATGAACTTGCCGTAAGCCGCCGTCCCGTCGCCGGGAAACTGGGCGCGCCACAGCCAGGGATCCCGTTCAGTTCCCGTATGCCAATTCTCCTTGGGAGTGACCCCGTCCAAGGACGGATGTCCCGGGATCAAGCCGGCCAGCGGCAGGATGCCGACACGGGCGATTAAATCGCACGCGTCCTCGTACCGTTCGATGTGCAGCGGTTTTTGTTCATTTTCCTTGAGCACCAGATCATCTCCTCCAACGTCTTATGTATGGTTTGCCTCATAGGCAGCCAGCAGACCCGCAGCCTTGGCGCATACCTCCCGGCGAAGAGCCTCGGGCTCAAGCACCTCCGCCTCCGTACCAAGCGCGTAAAAAAGCTGCACGGCCCAATGCCACTCCGATACCGGCAGATGAAAATCCGCCAGCCACTCTTCGTTTCCGACAGCGCTGATTTTCTCTCCGACATGCTCATCCCGCTCCACCTGAAGCATTCCGCGGTAGGTCAGCTTCGCCCGGATATGGACCGTTTGCGGCTCCGACTTTCCTGAATTACGATCGCCATCGCCTTCACCAACTTCAGGCGGGTCTTCCGGACGAAGCTCCGTCATCCGGTCGATCCGGAAGATCCGCTGCTCCCCGTGGGTTTGCGAATAGGCATCGCAGTACCAAAACCCGTTGGCGGCGTAAATCCTCAGCGGATGGATCAGCAGCCTGCGGCGGTTGTTCATCGAATGGTAGAACACCGATACCCATTGATTGCTGGAGGCATAATCCAGCAGTTCGTTCAAGTACGGAACGGTATACTTACGCTTGGGCACCTCCACTTCCAGGCGATCCAGCATCGGATGGACCGTCTCCGCAGTTTCCCGGGGCAGAATGGCCTTGATTTTGTCCATTACGGTCCACCGCTCCGAATTGAATGGCGTGTCCGCGTAACGGGTCAGCCCTTCCAGCGCGAACAGCAGGCAGAGGGCTTCGCGGGAATTGAGCTGCAGCGGCGGCAGCTGATAGCCCTCCATCAGATAATAGCCGCCTTGGGGGCCGCTCACCGCGGCAAGCGGGATGCCCATTTCGGAGAGGGCCTGCATATCCCGCAAAATGGTCCTCCGCGACACTTCAAGCTTTGCGGCGAGCCCTGCGGCCGTCTGGTTTCCCTGCTGAAGCGCGATGAGTATCGCCATCAGGCGGTCCATACGGTTCATGTATTTCACCTCTTCACGCTGTAGAATCATTGTATCAGCCTATTGGTGACAACTTGGATGTCACTAATGTTTGGCCGAGTTTTCTTTTTTAACATAATGCAAAAGTTGTCGAATGACGCGGTATAGGACGCTGGCGGGACTTTCCCTTCAGCCCCGGCTCAGTTATAATGCATTGGGAAGAGCCATACAATAGCATAAAAGCGAGTCAAACGACTGGACAGGATATGAAAAGCCGCTGTGACCGACACGGCGGCTTCATCAGAACACGGACGCAAGGAGGAGAAAACCCGTCATGTCCAACTTTTTCAACAAAATCAAGCAGGGCGTTTCGGATGCCGGCAAGAAAGCGCAGAACACGGTTGAATCCACAACCCTGAAGTTTCAAGCGGCGGCGAAGGAAAAGGAAATCGAAAAAAATTATACGGAAATCGGCCGTATCGTCCATCAGTCCTTGGAGAAACCTGACGGCACGATCCCCAGCGCGGAGATCCAGAAATACCGGGAGGCCATTTTTGCCTTGGAAGAAGAAGTGGAAGAGCTACAGCGGAAAATCCAGCACCTGCAAAACCTGAAGGAATGCGGATGCGGCAAGATGCTTCCCGCGGACGCGACCTACTGCCCGTTCTGCGGACAGCAGTTCCATACGGTGGTCGTTCAGCCGGCAGCCGTTTCGAGCTCGATTCCCAAAAGCGCCTACTGCACCAAATGCGGAGAACCGGCCTCATTTTCGGATCATTTCTGCCGCAGCTGCGGTCATAAGCTTCATCACGAGTAATTTATCAGTAAATCAGAGAACGCCGTATCCCTCACTGCATCAGGGACACGGCGTTTGGTCGTTTATTCAAGAGCGGATCAGGAAGCCCGGCCGCGATGCTTAATTTCTTTTGAGCGCATACAGAAAGCTCGTCTCTTCCCACTTCTCGCCCGGGGTCAAGCCGAACAGTCCCATTTCCTCTGCGGGAATGTTTTTGATATTCGGAGCGTTGACGAGGTTGATCTGAGGCTCAGGGCAGAAAAATTTGCCGCCGGCGAACTGGTTCCAAACCATCCAGTGCTTATAGCTGTTACCTACGTCGTAAATCAGCACGTCCCCAGTGCGTGTATCCGTGAGCTCCATCCGGTTGCGTCCGTCCTGCGGTTCAGCCGTGTAATGGAAGTCCATTTCGGTGAAGTAAGGGAACACGCCTTCTCCTTTGAGCTGCTCCTCTTCCGGAGACAGCGGCTGGAAAGCACCTGTCGGCAGCATCCGGTCATCCAGCTCACGCCGCTGGCCGATCGTAATTTTAACCCGGTAATCCTTCGCTTCGCTTCCAGGCACGAACGGGGCATTGACCGCCGTATGGAACGCCAGCAGCACAGGCATTTTTTCCTTGCCGTCATTGGTGATGGTGACCTGCTGCCGCAGCCCTTCCCGGTTCAGGGAGTATCGCAGCGTAATCGTGAAATCAAAAGGCAGATACTTTTTATACAGATGCCCTTCTCCTACGCGCTGGGACACAACGACTGCGCTTTCATAATCGTCGCTGGTTATGTAATCCACGGTCCATGGGATCGTATGCATGTATCCGTGCAGCTGGTTGCCCGTGGCTTCTTCATTGATTGGGAATTGGTAGACTTTGCCCTCCCATTCGAATTTGCCGCCATCGTAACGGTTGGGCGGAAACAGTACCGGAATGCCGTAAACACCCGGATTCGCCTTGAAATCTTCCATTTCACCGGCTTCCGGTTCCCGCAAAAACTTGAAGTTTTGCTCGGTATCCCGGAACAAAATCAGATTGGCGCCGATCTCAGGCAGCACCGCCGCTTCGTATTTCCCATGCTTCAGCCAGATCGCCTTTTCCCCATTAAAATCGCCTTCAAATGCCGCAAATTGTGTCAACTTGTTCTCCTCCTGTTCATGATTAAAAGGAATGTTCTTCTAATATACCATTTGTGGCATTATACGAGAAGCACATCAATCCGGCTTGCCCCATGAATCAGCCGTTTCAGCATTCTTCGGCGTGCATATCTAGTCATGATTCCTTCTTCTGAGCGTCCTAGAATCATCTGGGTTGCATGAATTTGTTCGGCCTGCCCCAGCACTTTGGCCGGCAGTCCTTTCCACCCTTCTGTTTCAAGAATGCCGAAATGCCCTTGCAAGCTTTCGGTCAGCCCCTGCCATCGCCCAAGATCGCAATCCCGGCCTTCCATGCGGACGCAAGTCACGTGAAGCGCGGCCTTGAGGCGGTAAGCGATCCGGAATCCGCGCCGGATGAGGCGCTCGGCAGAGGTCCCGGGGAGGATGCACACAAAGATCACCTCCTCCTTTCTCCAGGGTCCGCGAAGGGACATATTCCGCTGCCAGGACTCCAGCCGCTCGTCCACATCGTCGGCCAGTTCCCGGAGGGCCAGCTCCCTTAGCGCGATCAGGTTCCCCGTTCGGAAAAAGGAACCAAGCGCCTGATCGACCTTGTCCGCCGCATAAATTTTCCCTTCCCTCATCCGCTCCTGCAGCGATTGCGGCGTAACGTCAATCAGCTCCACCTCATCGGCCATTGACAGCAGCGTGTCCGGAACCGTCTCGGAGACCCGGATGCCGGCGATGCGCTCGACGGCATCGTTGAGGCTCTCCAGATGCTGAATATTCAAGGTTGTTATGACCGAAATTCCGTTCTCCAGCAGAAGCAAAATATCTTCATACCGTTTGCGGAAACGGCTGCCTGGCATGTTGGTATGAGGCAGCTCATCGACGAGCACGAGCTCCGGACTTCTTGCCAGCAGCGCCTCTGTATCCATTTCGTACAGCGTAGTGCCTTTATAGGAAATCTCCTTCGGTGGAATAACAGGCAAACTGCCGACCTGCGCCGCCGTCTCCGCGCGCCCATGCGTCTCGAGCCACCCGATAACCACACCCGTTCCCTTGGCCAATATGTCATTCCCCTCGCGAAGCATGGTGTACGTTTTGCCTACGCCGGGGGCCGCGCCGATATAAATTTTGAACCGGCCGCGCTCGATCCGCTTCACTTTCTCGTTCATTTCCTCACGGCTGAGCCGGTGATACCCCTTCCCCTGCTTGTTTTGCGTTCGGCGGGCCGGCAGAATCCGCGGTTCCCCTTGCGCCGTGCGGTCGGCTACCCAGAACACGTCGATGCCATGCGCATGCTTCAGAATGCCGTTCGTCACTGAACCCTGCCACAGCTCCTGCCAGGGGCTTTTCCGGGAATGCCCCAGCACGATACGGGTCACTTTTCTATCAAAAGCATATCGGATCAGCGACTTGGCAAACCGTCTTGGAGCCGACAAAGGCAGCTCCTCCAGCTTGGCGTCCGTCTTGTCCGCCATTTTGTGCAAAGAACGCTTAAATGCCTCTTGCTCGCGTGACAGTGACGGCTTGGGCTGCATAAAGACTACGACGAGCAGTTCGCCGTTCAGGCGCTTTGCGATTTGCTGTCCGCGCCGTACATAGATCGAACCGTTCCAATGGTATTGCGCCGCCACCAGGATACGCTCCGAGGCACCGGAGGGACCGCTGATGCCCTCGTGCTCGCGGAACTTCTCCAGCGACTGATTCACATCATCGGCCATCAAGCGCAGCGCAAGCTCCCGAAGGAGGGCCAAATCCTTGCGGGTAAATGACGCCCCGTCCCGGCTGCTCTGCAGATGGCCTTCGTTCAACCGGGAGATGAGCGTTTCCGGAGAAACGTCGATCAGCCGAACCTCGTCGGCCATACCCAGCGTCGTTAGCGGAACGGTTTCCCTGACCTCTACTCCGGTCCATTTGCGGGCAAGTTCATGAATGCCTTCAATTTCATACACATTGACGGTCGTGATGACGCTGATGCCGTGATTCAGCAGAAACTGGATATCTTCCAGCCGGGTTCGATGCTCGGCGTCCTTGCGGTTTCGATGAGCGAATCCGTCCACAAGCACAACTTCGGGATTTCGGCTTACAATGCCCGGCAGATTCAGATCCTTGTATTCCGTTTCTCCTTCATTCCAGTGGATGCTGGGCACCCTCTCCAGGTCGGCGAGCTGCTTTTTCGTTTCCGTACGCTGCAGCGTGGACACCGCGCATATGACGACGTCAATCCCCTGGGACTTCAGGGTTTGACCCTCGCGGAGCATATGATAGGTTTTCCCGGAACCGGTCACCGCCCCGATAATGATTTTGAGCCGCCCCCGCCGCAGTCTATGGATTTCTTCGAGAATTTCTTCCGGCGATTTGCGTCTGTAATCCCCCATGGCTCAAGCCCCTTCTGCACATTGTTGATATGTGGTGAATCTTACCTGTTCACAGCCATCTTTGTAAAATCGTTCACCGCCCTTTTTGGATCACCCTGTATTGGTATTGCCCGATCTAGCGTCTTTTTCGGAAGAAAATGCGGCTATTTAAGCCTGATTCCCCCTGTCTCTTCCGTATCCGTTTCACATGAAAGAATAGGCTAAACTGGACATATCATGTAAAATGGGAAAGATGAGATAAAACAGACGAGAGACGGGCGAATGGGAAAGAGGGGAAAACCATGCCGAACATGATCCGGCTTCTTGTGTCTACGGATTACAACGATCTCAGCCGGGATTTACAGGAAGAAATCTATTATGAGTACTATGATTATGCCTACGGCATGATCATGTATATCGTGAAAAACCATTCCGTGGTGGAAGATATTATCCAGGATGCTTTCATTAAGATCATCAAAAGCAAACCCGTGTTTGAAAATGAAGCCAAGCTGAAAGCCTGGCTCAAAGTCGTGACGCGCAACACGACCATAAATTATTTACGAAAAAATAAAAAGTACCGTAACCAAGTCGATGTCGAAGGTGTCTTTATGTATAAAGAAGAGATTGCGCAGCCGACGGTGTCAATCGAAAATACGGTAGAAACGAAGTTCATGGAAGAATCGATTGTCCAGTATTTAAGGGAATTGAAACCGGAATACCGGGTTCTGGTCGAGTATCGCTGGCGAAAGGGCCTGTCATACCGGGAAATCGCCGATCTGCTTGAAGTTACCGAGGATGCCGTCAAACAACGTCTGTACCGGGCACGCGAAAGTATCAAGAAAATGCTCTTTAAGGAGTGGGGGGTAAAGGATGAAAAGCGAAAAATTTGAAGATTGGTTCGATTCCGCCTTCGAGAAGGCAGCCTCTTCAACTTCCTTGACGTCCGAAGATAGCAAGAAGGCATCTTGGAACAAGGTTCAAGCCCGGCTGAACGAAGTGAACCGTTCCCGCAGACGTAATCGGCACCTTCAGCTTGGCGGTGTGGTGGCCGCATCTTTCGTGGCCGGAGCGGTCATTTTCAGTTCCACAGCCGTGACGAAGGCCATTTCTCCGTTGATCGACTCCATTGTTGACTGGGGAGACGGCGTTAAGAATGTGGCTTTTCTCCAAGACGATCAGTCTGATACGGGAGGGATCGCGAAAACCCCTCCACCGCCAAATTATATGGACGGAGAGAAGGAACCGCCGCCATGGGATGGGAAAATCATTTCTTCGGAACAGGGTGTCCCAACAACGCGCCCGCTCAGTGAAGTGCAGAAAGAATTGAGCTTTACCATTCCGGATTTTAGCGGCCGAATTCCGGAGCGTTATCATTTCAAGCAATCCACCGTCATAGCAAAAGATCTCGAAACAAAGAAGTATAACGAAATTACTATGCTTTATACCGGACCAAAGGAAGATGATAATCTGTTCATTACCGTGAGCCGAATTCTCCCGAATTCCAGCACAGGTTATTTCACGAACGGAGAACCTGTCAAGATCAAGCTCAAGAACGGTTATGAAGCCTATTATACCGAAAGCAACATGAATTCGCTGATCATGAAATATAATAAAGTGCAGCTGTACATCATAACCACGGCGAGTAAAGAGGAAATTCTCAACCTGGTCGAGCCGCTTCCCTAATGAATGATTTGTTGGCATATCCCTATTCAGCGTGACCAGAAAGTGACCGCCCGCAGGCGGTCACTTTTATTTGTTATCCTATTTGGCCAACACTTGTGGGGAATACGAGGTGGTCTGTTCGAAAGCAGATCCTTGATATACGGTATGGTAGGCTTTGGCTCGGTAATAATATCCCGTGATCACCGTGCCGTTGTAATCCCCGGATATAGTGCTGTTTCCAGTGTCCAGGAACCGTCTAGTTTCCATATCGACCCATGCAGATCCAGTCCAGCGCTGCAGGGTTAGGTCGACACCAATCTTGTCAACGCTCTGTTTGGCGTAAGTGCTGGCCTTTAAAGCCACGGTTGTGCTATTGACGAGCGAGGCTGACGCATAGCAGTTGTTCAAGTATGTGAAAGACGCGAAGCTCGTGATGAAGTGTTCAGGAGGCGGAGGAGTGGTTAAGGCTCCCGGTTCTTTTACGGCGGCTGCGGAAATGTCCGCATCATCGGATCCGGCTGGTTCGGCACCCGCCCCGGTCGCGAGAAGCATACTGAGTACGGTAGTGGCGGCAATAATGGCTGGCAGTTTGTGGTTGATCCATTTCTTCGTCATGACTCTCACCTTTCCTTTAGGAAATATTGAATTTCACTACTATTAACGGCGGCCTCCTTTCAGAGGTTTCATCATTTTTTCATCATTTTCTTTGCTTTTTCTCACATTTTCATTAAATGCACTAAAAAACCCCCGTTTCGATCGAAACGGGGGTTTCCCTTCCCCTAACAAGGGGCAGTTACACTAGGTGACAGGCAACGAAGTGACCGCCGCCCGCATCGCGGAACTCCGGCACTTCTTCTTTACAGCGGGCCACCGCAAACGGGCAGCGCGTATGGAACTTGCAGCCCGAAGGCGGATTGGAAGGGCTCGGAATGTCGCCCTTCAGCACGATGCGCTCCCGCTTCAGCTTCGGAATCGGAACCGGCACGGCTGACAGCAGCGCCTTCGTATACGGATGCAGCGGATTTTTAAACAGCTCATCCCGGGTCGCAGTCTCGACCATGGAGCCCAGGTACATGACGCCGATCCGCGTACATAAATGCTCCACGACGCTGAGGTCGTGGGAAATGAACAAGTACGCAAGCCCGCGCGTTTCCTGCAGCTTGCGGAACAGGTTGATGATCTGCGCCTGAATGGATACATCCAGCGCCGAGACGGGCTCATCGGCAATAATGAGATCCGGATTAAGCACCAGTGCCCGGGCTATGCCGATCCGCTGCCGCTGACCGCCCGAAAATTCATGCGGGAACCGGTCGATATGGTAAGAGGACAATCCGCAGGATTGAAGCACTTCCAGCACCCGGTCGCGAATCTCCGCTTTTGGCACCAGGCCGTGATCCAGCAGCGCTTCGCCGATGGCGTCCCCGACGCGGATCCGCGGGTTCAGGGAACTGTACGGATCCTGAAAAATCAGCTGCATGCTCGGCCGAAGCTTGCGCAGTTCCTCGGGAGGGAGATCGTAAATATTGATACCCTTGAACTTGACCTCCCCTGACGTCTTCTCGATCAGGCGGATGGCCGTGCGGCCAACCGTGCTTTTGCCGCTGCCGGACTCCCCGACCAGCCCGAACGTTTCGCCCGGCCGGATCGTGATGCTGATATCGTCAACGGCCTTCACGTGACCGACGGTGCGGTTCAGCAGACCTTTCTGGATCGGAAAATACTTTTTCAAATGGCTGATTTCAAGCAATGCATCAGACATGAACAACCGCCTCCTCATACAGCCAGCAAGCGGCTTTTTGCTGATCCGCAACTTCTTTAAGCGCCGGCTGTTTCGTTCTGCAAATGTCCATGCAGTGCGCGCAGCGGTCATGGAAATAGCACGATTCGGTCAGATCCAGCGGATTCGGCACCTGCCCCGGGATCGAATACAGCTCATCCTGCCGCTGATTAATGATCGGCTTGGACTTGAGCAGCCCCTGCGTATACGGATGCTTCGGCGACTCGAACAGCTTCACCACTTCGCCTTCTTCCACGACTTTGCCGGCGTACATGACAACGACGTAATCCGCCATTTCGGCCACGACGCCCAGATCATGGGTGATCAGCATCATCGACATGTTCGACTTCTTTTTAAATTCGCGCAGCATATCCAGAATTTGAGCCTGGATGGTAACGTCCAGCGCCGTCGTCGGCTCATCGGCGATCAGAAGCTTCGGACCGCAGGAGATCGCAATCGCGATCATGATCCGCTGCAGCATACCGCCGCTCAATTCATGCGGATAGGAATCGGCGATTTGCCCCGCTCGCGAGATCCCCACCTGCTCGATCAGTTCGATCGCACGGGCGCGGGCCTCCTTCTTGCTCAGCTTCTGGTGCACCATAAGCGGCTCCATAATCTGCTGCCCAATTTTCAGAACCGGGTTCAGCGAAGACATCGGCTCCTGAAAGATCATGGAGATGTCATTCCCGCGGATCGTACGCAGCTCGTTTTTGCTGAGCTTCAGCAGGTCCCGGCCGTCAAACTCAATGCTTCCGCCAACCACTTTACCTCCCGGTTCCTCAATCAGACCCATGATGGACATGGCGGTAACGCTTTTACCGCAGCCCGACTCGCCGACGACGCATACCGTTTCGCCTTCCCGGACGCGCAGGCTGACGTCATTTACGGCTTTGATCACGTTTTTGTCGCTGAAGAAATGCGTGCGCAGATGGTCGATTTTAATGAGATCTTTCATAGAACGCTGTTCACCTACCTCTTCTGTTTGGGATCCAGCACATCCCGGAGTCCGTCTCCAAATATGTTAATAGCAATTACCGTGATAAAAATAGAGAATCCTGGAGGAATCCACAGCCATGGATGCTCCTGAAAATCGATCAAATTGTTCGCCGCGTCGATCATATTCCCCCAAGTCGGTGTCGGCGGCATGACGCCGAGGCCGAAGAAGCTCAGCACCGACTCGCTGAGGATCGATCCGCCAATGTTGAGTGTCGCAATGACGATCAGGAGCGGAACGATATTCGGCAGCAGGTGGTTGAACAGCTTGCGGCGGTCGCGCAGACCGAGCACCACGGCGGCCTGCATGAATTCGCGTTCGCGAAGGCTGAGCATCTGCCCCCGGACCATCCGGGCAAGCCCCGGCCAGTTGACGAGGCCAAGCATCAGCATGACGATATACATGCGGTAATTCGTCGGCACCTTCCACTCCGACAGCAGCGCGCCGAAAATAAACAGCAGCGGCAGTCCCGGAATGGTCAGAAGCAAATCGGCGATCCGCATAATGATTTGGTCCACAATCCCCCGGTAGTAGCCGGCGATCGCGCCGAGCAGCGCACCGATAAACACGGACAGGAACATGGAAGCCAGGCCTACCGTCAAGGAAATGCGGCCGGCCTGAAGCACCCGCGTAAGCACGTCACGCCCCAGGGCATCGGTCCCGAGCCAGTGCTTCATGCTTGGCGCTTTGTTCATCACATTCATATGAATCTTGTTGTCGGCATAAGGCGAAAATACGGGCCCAAGAAAACAAGCGATAAACATGATGACCACGACGACAAGTCCGAAAATCGCCAGCTTGTTACGCAACAGCCTCCGCATCGACTGTTTAAATAAGGAGGAAGACTTCGGCGTCGTTGTTGCAGCCGGAACGGCATCGGTCATTGGTGTACTGTTAATGGCCATAAGCGTCTCCCCTCCCTAATGCAGCCGCACGCGCGGATCGGCGATGTGATAGAGCACATCCGACAGCAGCGTGCCGATGACCGTCAGAATGGCCAGCAGCATCGTGAAGCCCATGAGCAGCGGATAGTCCCGCAGGCTGAAGGACTGCATGTACAGCTGGCCGATTCCCGGCCAGTTAAAGATTTTTTCAATAATAATCGATCCTCCGAACAGGGCCGGCAGTTCAAAGCCAACCAGGGTGATGGCCGGCAGCAGCGCATTGCGCAGAGCGTGTCTGAACAAAACTTTGTCTTCCTTCAGCCCTTTCGCCCGGGCCGTGCGGATATAATCCTGCTTGATGACGTCGATCATATTGCTGCGGAAATAGCGCGTCAGCGAGCCGACGCCGAGCAGCGTCATGACGATCACAGGCAGCGTCATATGATGGATGACTTCCTTAATATAAGCCCAGCCGGTCGCGTTGCTTCCCGTCGTTAACATCCCGCCCGGCGGCAGCCACTTGAGGTCGACGGCCAGAATCTTGATCAGGAACAAGCCGATGAAGAAGGAAGGGATCGACATGGCAGCGAAAATGGCCACCATCACGATCGTGTCGAACCACGAATACTGCTTATAAGCGGAAACGACCCCGATGATCACGGCGATGACCCAGGTCAAAAACGTGGATACGACCGCCAGCAGGAAAGAGTTCCAAATATACTGGTTAAACAGCTTCAGCACCGGCTGCTGCTGCGCCAGCGAGAAACCGAAATCTCCGTGAAATACGTTGTTCATCCATATGCCGTACCGTTCCAGCAGCGGCTTGCTCAGTCCGTAAATCTCCCTTAACTCCGCTTTACGTTCCGGGCTCAGCTTAATGTTGCTGCTGATGAAATCCCCCGGAGTCAGCGCGTAGAGGCTGAAGATCAAAAAGGATGCCGCAAACAGGATGACGATCATGTAAATGATACGCTTCGTCAAATAAGTGCCCATCATTCGCCTCCTAATTACATGGTCCCCCGCCGCAGAAGCGGCTGCTTCGCGGTCGGGGGACTCCATTGTGGGTCCTTCTGATTATTGTACCGGCTTCAGCGACCAGTCAGGCAAGCTGTTGGCAAGTCCGACGAACGGGCTGACCTTCAGGTTCTCGATGCGGCCGTTGTAACCGTACACCGTCTTCTTGTAGTTTGTGAAGATGACCGGCAGCTCATCGTTCAGCAGCTGGAACAGCTCTTTGTAGATGGCCTTGCGCTCTTCGATGTCGGAAGTCGCGAGCGCTTTGTCATAGAGCTCTTTCACCTTCGGATTGTCGTAGGCTTTGATCTCGCCGTCGATAAACTGCATGACGCCGTCCGACGGATCCTGCAGCAGCGGAGTCGAGAAGGATACGAGATCGTAATCCCCGCTCTCCACTTTGGACACGAGGGAGTTGAAGTCGGCGAACACTTCCGGCTGGAAGTCGACGCCGATCGCCTGGAAGTTCTCTTTAGCCACCGGAATAAAGATATCCGTCTGCTTGCTCTTCGAGCCCAGGTAGTGGATCGTCAGCTTCTTGCCGTCTTTCTCGCGGATGCCGCCTGCGCCCACTTTCCAGCCGGCTTCGTCCAGCAGCTGCTTGGCTTTTTCCGAATCAAATTTGTACGGGTTAATGCCGTCTTCGGTGTAAGCCCAGGAGATCGGCGGAGCCGGAATGTTGGCTACTGCACCGGCACCTTCGTTCGCGTCCACGTAGATGCTTTGACGGTCGAGGCCGTAAGCGATCGCTTGGCGTACCTTTTTATCCTTCAGCGCTTCGTGTTCCAGGTTGACCTGCAGGTAACCGTAGTTGCTGGCCGTGTAAGGCAAAATGTTGGTGAAGCCGAGGGACTTCAGCTTCTCGATATTTTCGGTTGTAGCTGGGAACGAAGTGTAGTCAATTTCTCCGGTCTCCAGGTACTGCCAAGCGTCGCCTTCGGACGTTTTATAAATGAAGTGCTCTGTTTTCGGCTTGCCTTTATAGTAGTTCTCGTTGGCGACAAAACGGACTTCCTGGCCTGGAATGAATTTTTCCAGCTTGTATGGGCCGTTGCCGACCGGCGTTTGATGCAGGTTTTTGATGTAGCTCAGGTCACCGAACTTATAATCCTTGCCGTAGTACGCCTTGGACAAAATGTTCGAGCCGAGCGTCACAAGCGCCGTTGCGTTCGGCTTATCCAGCGTGACGGAAATCGTCTGCGGATCGACCACCTTGATGCCGGAAATGCTCTTCGCCTTGCCATCCTTATAATCCTGCGCTCCCTGGATCGCGATCGTGCTCGGGATGATCGAATCGCCGTCATAGGACGGGTCGAACAGGATCGTCCACGTAAACGCGACATCGTCAGCAGTCATTGGTGAGCCGTCGCTGAATTTCAGATCCTTCCGCAGATGATATGTAATCGTCTTCTGATCTTCGGAAATGTCCCATTTCTCCGCAAGGTCAGGAACCGGCAATCCCTTATCATCCACTGTCACCAGCGAACCGAACAGCAGGGAGTTGACGTTGCCGTCATAACCGCTCTGGGTAAAATAAGGTGTGAACGCGCCGCTCGGGTCGGTCAGCGCCACGATAATTGTGTCCGTACGCTGCTTGGCCACATCGGGCAGTTTGGACAAGTCGGCTGCCGTATAAGCCTCGGTCAGTGCAGAGGTTCCTCCGGCATCGGAGGACGCCGCTGTATCTTTTGTACCCTGCTCCGTTTGAGCCGTACCGCTGGATGAACCCCCGTCATTACTATTGTTCGAGCATGCCGTAACCAGCATTGATCCGACGATCAACAGCGAAGTTAGCAAGTACACTCCTTTTTTCATCATCATAACCTCCCGTTTTTACTCACCATTCCGATGAATTAAGTATGATTTATATTTGTAGATGATATCGTTATTATAGAAACCATTTCGAGTTCTGTAAATAGAGAACTAAAAGTTTTTTTCTGAAAGTTTGTCATATGCGTTTTCTGTAAGGGAAACAGCCCGTTTCAACGTAAAGGAGATATCCCCAGTTTGTTCCCGTTTTGGCATGACTTCGGCCGTAAAAATATGCTAGGATAAGGTAAATCATAGATTCATTGACGACTGGCCAAAGGAGACTTCATTACAGTGACCATTAAACACGAAATATTCATTGAAAAAGAGCTGGATCTGGTATGGAGGGCTTGGACGGAAGAAGACCGCGTCAAGGCGTGGCTGGCTCCTGCAGCACGGATTGAACCATGGGAAGGCGGCAAATACGAGCTGTACCCTGACCCGAATGATCAGACACCAACCGGATGCAAACTGCTCAAATATGAGAAACCGCGGGTGCTGCAGTTTGAGTGGAAAGGACCTGAAATTTTTGCGGAGACGATGAATCTGGACGGGGATTTAACCAGGGTGCAGGTCAATTTCAAACAGCTGGAGGACCTTACCCGCCTCAGCGTGATGCATATCGGATGGAAAAATACGCCGCAAGGCATGGCTGCAAGGCAGTGGCATGTCCGTACGTGGCTTCAGCTGCTGGACGAGCTCAAAGCGGCAATAGAGTCCGAAGATCATATACTCAGCCGGCCGTAAATGGTTAACGTACAAATAGCCTGGTTCCGTAACATCTACGGCCAGGCTATTTTTTATATTTATATCTGCTCGCTTCTGTCTATACGACCCTGCTGCCGAATGACCCCTTCGTGTACTATGGTCCGGTCCCTCATGCTCTGCTGTTCCAATTGGTATCGAAGCTTCAGCCTTCTTCTATGTACCCGAGCAGCCGTTCCTGCATCTGATGGATGGCCCGTTTTCTCAGGCTGTATTCGGTCAGGTTCTCCCCTTCAAAATGGGCGTAGATCAACCCGGCGGTGCGCAGCTTCGAAATGTGGTCATGGGTAATGCCTTTGGACAGCTGGACATGACTGACGATTTCCGTAAACGTCCGCGGTCCTCCATGCAGAAAGCGCAAAATTTTAAGCCTGCTTTTCTCGCCGAGGCTGCGGATCATCCGCAGGTCATGGGTCGGAATATAATCATCGTCTCCCAAATAAATACGGGAATTATAATGGCAGTAAATTTTCCGTCCATAATGAGTCACCATGTTGACCGGTTGAAAATGGTACTGCGGAATGAGCACCAGCTCGTCCGCGCTGTCCACCGGTTTGAACAGCATTCCGTTGGTCGTCTCGTCGACAAAATCCGCCCGGTCCGCGTCCGTCAGCTGCTGCAGCCGCTCCTCTTTCTCCCGTTCCAGCGCCTGCAGAATGGCACGATCCACGTTCCGGAAGTACTGCTCGTTCCACTGCTCAAACATCGACCGCGTCCGGGCCAGGAAAACCTCCAGATCCTCGTCCGGAAACTCATTGCCGTTCGCAGTAAACAGCTGGACCAGGTCCTGAATCGTCAGTTTCTCCAGCCAGTCCAGGAATCCCTCGACGCCCCTGCCCTCCGGAACGAGGAGGCCCAGCAGGTAAGCAAAGCTCCACCAGTCGCCATTCACGAGCATCTCGTCCAGCATGGCGGCAAATTCCGGCTTGAGCTGTTTCTTGGTGGCCGTTGCCCACGAAGGGGACAGATCGATCTTTTTGTAGGACGCCCGGCAAATATAGGTATGAAGGCTGTTCATAAATTCATGTACGGGCTCGAATTTTATGTCAATGCGGTAATCCAATCCTCGGTTCCCCCTCTCAAATTAGTAATCATTATAACGTGAATGCTCCGTGATGTTCCACTCCTTTAACGAATCACCGTACGATAGTCCAAACGGCATTCGATCGAAATGCTGCCTTTTCAGCACAAAATGGAACTAAATATAAGGATTTCTTATCGATTTACTAAGAAAAATTGAAGACCAACCTGTGAATATAAAGAGCACAGCGCCGCAGCACTGTGCCCTTTAGAAAGCACCCGCCAATCCGCGGACTGCTCCCGTGAACTTCTCCCTATATGTTACAACTCTACGCGCCCGCTTCCTCGACCATGACCTCCGGCTTCAGGAGCTTAATCCTTGAAATGCGCTTATTATCCGTTTCTTCCACTATGAAAATGTGGCCGTCCAGTTCTGCCGACAGTCCTCGCTGCGGAGGAATCGCCTCGATGCGTGAGTACAGCCAGCCGCCGATCGTATCGTAATCGGATGTATCCAGCTCCAGACCAAAGCGTTCATTAATTTCTTCAATCAGCATCAATCCGTCAATCGAATATTCGTCGTCGCGGATTTTCTCGATTCCCGGACGCTCCTCGTCGAATTCGTCCTGAATTTCACCGACGATCTCTTCCATAATGTCTTCCAGGGTAACCAGCCCGGATGTGCCTCCATATTCGTCAATCAGGATGGCGATCTGGGTTTTGCCCCGCTGCATCAGTTTCAGCAATGCGCTGATCTGGATGGATTCGGGCACAGTCAGGATCGGACGTATTAAAGTATTGTATTCGAGCGTTGTGGAATGTAATAAGTCTTTAATGTGCAGGAAGCCGATGATATGGTCCTTATCTCCGTCACAGACAGGATACCGGGTCCGCATGCCTTCATAAGCGATCTCGAGATTCTCCTCCCGGGACAGCTGAGTATTCAGACAGATCATCTCCGTTCGGGGAATCATGATTTCCCGTCCGGTCGTTTCCGCAAATTCGAATATGTTATCAACCAGTGCCATTTCCGTATTGTCAATGAGTCCGTTTTTGTTGCTTTCTTTCATCAGAATGCGGATTTCTTCCTCCGTATGCGCCGACTCCGACTCGGAAGCCGGGGCGACACGGAACACCCGCAGCAGGCTGCCTGCCAATCCGTTCAATACCCAAATGAACGGGTACATTAATTTGTTGAAATAGATCATGATGGCCGACGACATGAGCACGACCGATTCCGCCTTGCGGATGGCCATCGTCTTCGGTGCCAGTTCTCCAAGCACAATATGGAGAATCGTAATAAGCAGGAATGCAATGACGACCGCAATGCCGTGTACAGCTGCTTCCCCAAACCCTAGCGAATGAAGCAAAGGTCTGAGAAGCGTCGCGACCGCCGGTTCGCCGAGCCATCCAAGCCCCAGCGAAGCGAGCGTAATGCCCAGCTGGCATGCGGACAAATACGCATCCAAATTGTTGACGATCTTGCGGGCATACACCGCGCCTCGTCGTCCTTCTTCCACCAAGGTCTCTACCCGGCTGCTCCGGACCTTGACCATGGCAAATTCAACCGATACAAAAAAACCGTTCAATAATACGAGTATAAAAACCCATATCAAACTCGGTAAGGGGTCTCCCAATCTGCTTCCTATTCACCGTCATCCTTGACCGGCAAATAGGTACACCTCCTTCGTAAGTTAAAATGGTGAACCACCGTTATCCACTGCTGCGAATAGGCCGTCAACTTCCCAATGGATTCATCTCCCTTCAAATAAACGAAATCTTTAGCTTAATCTATACACTATACTTAATTATATAATTATACACTACACAGTCAAACGGCAAGGTATGACTGCATCATTCAGGGACGGCCTGATATTTCAAGCAATCGAGCGGTTGCCAGGCTAAAAGAGCCGTCCCTTGTCAATTCAGACACCAGGGACGGCTTTTTCGTCATTTGCTATGGGTTTTATGGGCGAAATGCAGTTTAACGGGTTGTCGGCGGGTTGCCGATAACACCCGGATATTGATAGGTCAGCGGCTCGTCAAATGTGATGTAGTCCAGGTTGATCGTCAGCAAAATAATCCGTTTGCCTGTCGAACGTTCGCTGATGATGATGTGGTCACGGCCTGCCGCCTCGATGACGCCGGTGAATATTTTTGCATTCCACTGCGAGTTGTTTTCGTATGTCATGTAAAAGGTGCCCGTTTTGCCCAGATTCAGGCGAAGTATGTTCTCAACGTACGACTGCTCAAACTGCTGGGAAGGCGGTGCCTGGACGACAGCGCCGGTCTGTGTCATCGGGCTGCCGCTCGTCACCGGCGGCGGAACGGTTCCCAGAGTTCCGGGCTGTCCCATCATCCCCTGCTGACCCATCATCCCCTGCTGTCCCATCGGACCCATCATTCCGTGCTGGCCCATCGGCCCCATGCCGGAGACCCCGGGATAACCTCCTCCAGAATACGTAACAGGTCGGAACGGTTGCGGTATCATTGTGTTTTGCATCCTCCTTTATATATGGCAAATTGGAAAACCATGTCCCATGTGCTGCTTGAAGGTCTATCCATAGACTCGTGGGCAATCCGCGGCGGATGGGCTGAAGAAGCAGTGGGATTTAAAACGTCCGGTTTGTTGCTGGTTGAACCAGGTCGGCGGGCATTCTCCCGTCGGACGGAAGAACCACAGTGCATTGGATGCCGGCCAGGTTCTCTCGCCATTAATCGACCGCCTTGCGAGCCTGATGTCGGCGTCTCTCGCTCTTTGATAGAAGTACCCTTTTTGCGTGGACTCAAACCCGCCGGGACTTTGAAACACCATATCCCGAATACTGCGGATATTGTTGAAATCCAGGCAGTTCCCGAGCACCCGGTTCACCCCGACGTTGCCGACCATCAACATGCCCAGGTCTCCTTCGGATTCCGCTTCCGCTCTCATAAGCCGTGCCAATAGCCTGGTTTGCTCCGAATTGGTTTTGATGACAGCCAAAGGTCCATCCTCCTTGCTTCGATGTTTTCCTCTACAGTGTATGTGCATCCGCCCAGTTGGTGACCAGAAAAATTGCGCTTCTTGTCCTATCCTGCGGCTCATTTACAAGCATTTGACAAAGTTGTCCGTTTATCGGAAAAGCTTTACATTCGTCTGATTTCCCGTTAACAACGCCTCTCTATACTGGGTAAGGAAAGTCCACATCCTTATAAAGTGAGGTCGAACCAGGCTGATGGAAAAAGACATGACGCTACCAAATCCTCCCCGATCCCGCGCCCGTGCAGGGGCTATCCCGCTGAAATCGCTGCGCGTTTCCCGCTGGAAAGAACGGCTGCTTGCCTATTGCTTCCTGGCTCCTTCCCTTATCGTTTTCGGCATCTTCCTGTTTTACCCCCTGGGTAAATCCGTCTACCTGAGCTTGTTTTTGACGGATCCACAGGGCCGGATTGCCGAATTCGTCGGAATCGACAATTTCACGGCGGTGCTCAGCTCGGACCAGTTCTATAACAGCCTGTGGGTATCCGTAAAATACATCCTGTTCACCGTGCCGACCGGCGCTGCGGCCGCCCTGCTGCTGGCCGCCTTGTCCCACCAGAAGCTTAGAGGCATGAAGATCTTCCGTTTTATCTTTTCGCTGCCGATGGCCGTCTCGGTTGGAACAGGCTCTGTTATCTGGATGATTCTGTACCACCCGACCCTCAGCATTCTGAATTACGGGCTCAGCTTTCTCGGCATTCCGGCGATCCAATGGTTGACCGATCCGAAGTGGGCCTTGCCTTCGATCGCGATTATGACCGTCTGGCTGAACCTCGGCTTTAACTACATCGTGCTGCTGAGCGGCCTGCAGGGCGTTCCAGACGACCTGTACGAAAGCGCCAAGATCGACGGCTCCGGATCGGTGCGAACGTTCTTCCGGATCTCGCTGCCGCTGATCTCTCCATCCCTTTTCTTCGTTGGGGTCGTGTCGATCATCAGCGCGTTCCAATCCTTTGCCCAAATCAACATTTTGACTAAAGGCGGCCCGATGAACAGCACGGACGTGCTCGTGTATAACATTTATCAGGATGCATTCATCAACTATCGCTTCGGCAGCGGCAGTGCGCAGGCACTGATCCTGTTCGTCTTGATCACGGCGCTGACGATCCTGCAGTTTAAATTCGGCGAAAAGAAGGTGCATTACCAATGACCCTTAGCAGAATCCAGCAGCCGCTGCTGTACCTTCTCCTGATCCTGGCGTCTCTGGCGACTTTGTTTCCGCTGCTGTACACGCTGTCGTCAGCCTTCATGAGCAGCGCTGAATCGGCGGCATACCCGCCCAGGCTGCTTCCTTCGGGACTGCATTTCGCCAACTTCGTTCAGGTGTTCCAGACCATTCCGGTGGCCCGGTTCATCGGCAACAGCTTCGTCGTCGCCACGGCCATCATGCTCGGCCAGCTGATTACGGCCAGCCTGGCGGCGTATGCCTTCGCGTTCTTGCGCTTTCCCGGCAAGGCGCTGCTGTTCTCCCTGTTTCTGTCGACGATGATGATTCCATGGGAAGTCACGATGATTCCCAATTATTTGACCGTACGCAGCTGGCATTGGGTCGATACGTATCAAGGCTTGATCGTTCCCTTTATCGCTTCGGCGTTCGGCACGTTCCTGCTCAGACAGTACTTTTTGCAGCTGCCGAAAGAACTGTTCGAGGCGGCAAAAATGGACGGCTGCGGCCATCTCCGCATCTTTTCCCGGTTGGTGCTGCCTTTGTCGGCGCCGGCCCTGGCGACCCTTGCCGTCTATTCCTTTCTGACGAATTGGAGCAATTATTTGTGGCCCCTGCTCATTACAAACAAGGAAAGCATGCGGACCGTACAGATCGGCATCGGCATGCTGCAGTTTGAGGAAGTCACCGCCTGGAACGTCGTCATGGCCGGCATCGTGGTGCTTCTGCTGCCGTCCCTCCTGCTCCTGATCATCGGTCTGAAGCCGTTGGTGCGGGGAATTACGGCAGGCGCGCTCAAAGGCTAGTGGCATGAGGAAAACGTCTATCGATGCACATTCAATCCGTTTACACTCAGAACCGGATCGTTGTTATAAGCCGGTTGGCGTTCCTGCCGGCTTATAATTTCCGATATCAATTAACGATTTCAAAAAGGGAGAGATTGTTGAAGATGAAACCATTTGGCAAGAAATCACTCGCCATGATGCTGCTGTCCTGCATGATGCTGATTACGGCGGCATGCGGAACATCCAGCGGCGGCCAAGCTTCCGGGGAAGATACGGCAAATGCCGCGGCTTCCGCTTCCGGCGGCAGCAGTCCTGTAAAGGTGGTCTGGTGGCATTCCATGAGCGGGGATGTGGGAAAAGCGGCACAGCAGCTGGTGGATGAATTTAACGCTTCTCATAAAGATATCGTCGTTCAGGCGGAATACCAGGGGACGTACGACGAGAGCCTGAACAAGCTCAAAGCTTCGCTCGGCTCGGACAGCGGTCCTTCCCTGATTCAGGTGTACGAGATCGGAAGCCGCTTCATGATCGACACCAAGGCGATTACACCTGTACAGCAGTTCATTGATGCGGACCAATTTGACATTTCCAGCCTCGAACCGAACATTTTGAACTATTACAAATTTGACGACAAGCTGTACTCCATGCCGTTTAACACGTCCAACCCGATTCTGTACTACAACAAAGACGCGTTCAAAGCAGCCGGGCTGGATCCTGAGAAGCCGCCGGCCACGTACGCCGAAGTGGCGGAAGCGGCGAAGAAGCTGACCAAGCAGGGACAAGCCGGCGGTTCCTTCGCGATCTACGGCTGGTTTATGGAGCAGCTGCTGGCCAATCAGGGCGCAGAGCTCCTGAACAACGGCAACGGCAGAACGAGTATGGCCACCGCCTCGCAGCTGAACAGTGACGCGGCCGTCAAGACGCTCGATTGGTGGAAACAAATGGTGGACGACAAGTCGCTTTTGAACCTCGGTCGCAAGACGGATGATACGTCCAAGGCCTTTGCCGCCGGCCAAATCGCCATGACGCTCGATTCCACGGCTTCGCTGCGCAGCATCGTTAAGGCTGCTGGTGACAAGTTTGAAGTCGGCACCGCCTTCCTGCCGAAGCCGGACGCCGCAACGAAAGGCGGAGTCATTGTCGGCGGGGCGAGCAACTGGATCCTGAACAATCGGCCGGAAGCCGAACAAAAAGCAGCCTGGGAGTTCATCAAATTCTTGGCCGAGCCGAAATCTCAAGCCGAATGGCATATCAATACCGGCTACTTCCCGATCACGACCAAAGCTTATGACGAACAGAACGTAAAAGACAACATGAAGGAGTACCCGCAGTTCCAGACGGCCGTAGATCAGCTGCACCAAACCGAACCAAGCCTCGCTACCCAAGGCGCGGTGATGGGGGTGTTTCCCGAAGCGCGCCAGCTGACGGAAACGGCGATCGAGGAAGTGCTTAACAACAAGAAAACATCCAAGCAGGCATTAGATGATGCCGCCAAGGAAATTACGAGCAAGATCGAGGAATATAACAAAACGGTTGGCCATTAAGGTCAACGAATAGCTTTAGCTGAACTCATTTGGTTGCACAGGCAGCACTTTTAGCTTCATCAAACAGGAAAAGCCGGAAGTTCTCCTCTCGAGAACTCCGGCTTTCGTTTTGTCTTTTGAAGGAATTAGTGTCCGCAAGCTGTTATAGGGAGATCGGCGGCATCGTCTTGCCTGTTTCCAAAAAAGTTTTGAGATTGCTGAGAATCGCCGGCCAGCCGTTGTTATACCCTTCAAAGGTGCGTTCTTCATCAACAAAGTCGCTTTCCAGCAAGTTCTCGTGCCGGAGGATCAGCTTCACGACCGAACCCATGGGCTGCAGCTCAAAGTTAACGACGCCCGGACTGTTCCGGGGCGTGTTGTCCCCTGTATAGGTCCAAGTAAAAGACAGCTGCCTGGGCGCATCGCAGACCAGCACCTCACCATAATCGGTCACCTCGCCGCCTCGCAAATAGTTCACGGCCGATCCGACTGTCCACTCGGATTCCACCCGTGTTCCGAAAAAGTATTTCTCGGTCAGGTCGCCATCCGTCAAGGCTTGCCAAAGGTTTTCGGGCGTCGCAGCAATATAGGTGACATAAACAAAGGAGCGCTTGTCCATTCGGTTCATTTCCTCCCTCTTCTCATGGATTTCGGAGCTTGTATCATCATAGACAGCAGACATAGGCAGGTCAAGTAAAGCCGCTGTGGGATAGCCATACATCAAAAAGCCCCGCTCCCAATGATTTGGAAACCGGGGCTTTCCTATGATGCAAAGACGACCGTAATTAATCGCCAACGACCGACGAGTTCGTCAAGGCATCCACTTCGGCCGAGATTCCTTCGGCCAAACGGCGGATGGCCTCCCGGTCGACTGCCTGGTCATAAATTCGCAGAACGGGCTCCTGAACTTCTCTGATTGTGGCCAGCAGGGCGATCGCTTCCTTCATCGAGCGAGAGTAGCGGCCGCGAATTTCGGCGATCTGATCCTCATACCGTTCGTCGGTTCCCGCCGTAATCGCCAGTTCGTAAACATCGAGAATTTCGTCCCCCTCACGGCTCGGAAAATGCTCATGGGGCGCCGTGCTGTCAAAGATCGCCAGGCTCTGCTGCGGAAAAATAATCATGTCCAGGCTGTTCGGATCAAAGCCGCAATGATAAATTTCCGTGTCGACCCCTCGCTCCTCCGCCGCTTTGGCAAGGCGTTTAAACAGCGTCGATTTGCCGGAACCCGGGCGGCCTTTGACGAAGACGCGCTTCTCGAGGCCATCCGTTAAATTCAGAACATAATCGACGGCCCCTTCACAGGTAGCCGCGCCAAGGAAGCGGTGAACGGCATGGGCACGTCTGGGCCGGATCGGAACGAGATGTTCTTCCGCCCACTCTTCGGCAAGCCGGTCCATGACGGCCCGGTCCAGATTCTGGATATAGAAGGCTTCCCATTCATCATGGATCCGCAGCGTTTTTTGGAACGTATCGTAGGCTTCGCTGTAGAGCGCGCTCGTTTGCCGTTCGGCCTCTTCCATTTCGCCGGCATGCTCGTTCAGCAGCTCCGTGGAAATCGCATCCTCCAGATCGATCATGCGGATTTCGGTTCCTTCGAGAACCGGATCGGCGCTCCAGGCGTTGCCGTCGACAACCCCGACGCCGATATCCTTCAGGATGAGGCCTTCCAGCCAGTCTCGGTTCAACGGATGATGAATATAGTGAAGGCTCCAGCCCTTTTGGCTCCATGCTTCTGCAAGCTCCGAGAGAAATGCCGAGACCGCCGTCCCTGCCCGGCCCTGCAGTACGAAAACCGTATCCAAACCGCTCAGCACCGAATCAAACAGCGTATATAAACCGTCCGCCGTATTTCCCCTCGCAAAATAATGCTTCACTTGATCCGCCATACGGGTCAACACTCCTTTGTCGTCCGAAAATGTTTACATCCTATGTTATGCATGGCGGCAGATCTGTGTGAATGCCTAGGGAAAACAGGTTAAGGCTTCGCGGTTCTCCAGTAGTCGTAAGCGTGAACAACGTTTCCAGTATAGGACGGCGAGTCGGCGAGCAGCCCAGGCAGCTTCGCGAGTTCTTCCTCCATGTAGGCGGATCCTTCCTCGGCAAAAGTAATATGGTTCCCTTCCCCGCTGTCCTTCATTTCGACAGAGATGAGAATCGGCTTGCCAAGCTCATTGGCAAAGGCAATCTCTTCCTTGGAGACGGCTGCGATCCCATTCGTTCCTCCCGCCGTATCGCGGAATGCCATCAGGGATACAAAATCCATCTTGTCGATCATCCACTTGCTGATGGATTCATCTGTGCCGGGGACCCTGTATTTGTCCAGCCAAACGGCCAAATCCATGCTGGCCTGCAGATTCGAATCCGTTTTGATTTCCTGGACAAAAGCGCTCAAATTCCCTGTCCATTCCTCAAGGAGGTGGTCGGGATCCTTTCTCCATTCCGGCAGCACGTACGGCTCGATATCCAGATGGATACCGTGGAAACGCTCGTCCCCTGCCACCTCCTGGTTATATTTCTTCACATAATTCACCAGTTTCATCATCTTCGGCCGGCTTTCCGTCAGTGCCCAAATCGGGTGACCGCCCATGGCGTGAACTTCGATTCCAGCCGCCGAGGCTTCCTTCACAAACGAACGATACGCTTCGACCGGCTGCTGAAGGTCCAGGCGGACGAACAGCCAGTTCAGCTTCTTCTCCTTGGCAAATTCGATAATTTCCTGGCCGTGTTCCATGACCTGATTGGCTTCCCATACGTATGTACCTCGCACCTGTTTATCCCTGTCAACCGGATCGGGGTCCGGCACTTGGCCGTCCGAAGGTGTTTCAGGTTCCGGATCTGGATTAGGTGCGGGCTCCGGGTCTGGTGCGGGATCCGGATTGGTGCCTCCCGGCTCTCCGCCGTCCGGCATGTTCTCCCAGTTGCGGAAGTCGTGAATCGCGATGCCCCCATACGAGGAATAGGATTCCAGCGCGCCCGACAGCGATGCAAGCGATTGATCCATTTCGCTTTTACCGCTTCCGTAGAAGGACGTATATTCCTCACCGGGCATTTGTTTCGTATTGACGGCCACGAGGACCTTGGTGCCTAGCCGCTGGGCGGATTCCATCTCGTCCCTGGCCAGTTCCACGATGCCGTGCTCTGAATCGACCGTATTGCGGTAAGCCAGAACTGTCACATGGTCAAACGACTTCATAAACCATTCGGTCAGCTTCTCGTCGCCCTGGTCCGGGACGGTATACCCGTCAAACCAGAACGGGAGATCGATCCCGAGGTCCAGCTTGGAGCCGGATGCGTGCGCTGCATCCAGGAAGGCTTGTATATTATTGATCCATGTCTCGATGACGCCTTCCGGGTCGGTGCCCCATTCCGGAAGAACATAAGGTTCGATGTCCAAATGGATGCCGTCGAATTGGGCTTCAGATGCTTCAGTGTTGTTGTAATCGTTTACCCAATCCACCAAACCCACAAGCCGGTCACGGTGCTTGGTCTGTGCCCAACCCGGGTCTCCACCGAGCGCATGCACGGCAATGTTGTCAGCATGAGCATTTTTTATGAAAGCTTCATATTCGCTTGCCGGCATGTCCCGATTAATCTGTAAGTAAATCAAGTTGATTCCTTGGTTTTGGGCAAAGTCAAGCAGGTCCTTCCCGCCATCCTCGATCAGCTCCGTCTGCCATACCCATGTGGCTTTAACTGGTTCGGACGGGGACGAAAACCCCATCAGCAGCCAAGCCGAAAGGCACATCAGCGCGGTCAGCAGGATTCGAGAACTTTTGACAATCATAATTTCCCTCCATTCCTATAGATCTCTAGTAGAACGGAGTAATTATAGCATTGATGTCGAAAAAAGAGATGAGCCCAAGTCCTTATTAGGCTGGGCTCACCGCGGGCAGAAGGTTTCCCGACTGCATAGAAGGAACTAAATTCTCCAGTTCATTTTTTCCTTTTACAAGGCTATAGAGAAAAATTGGAAAGGATTAGTACCTTTTGATTAGTCGAAAAGTTACGGTTCATATATCATTTTGCGGGTCATGCCCCCATCGACTACGAGGTGGGTCCCGGTTACAAATGAATTGTCCGGATCTGCCAAATATAGACAGGCACGGGCGATATCATCCGGTTTACCTACTCGTCCCGCCGGATGCTGACTGTGGTCCTCCTCCCGCAGAGCGGAGTAGTCACCCGTTTCGATCCATCCCGGGCTGATGCAGTTGACACGAATCCCGTCCGGCCCAAGGGAGACGGCCATCGCATGGGTCAAGGCCACGATCGCCCCTTTGGAGGCGGCATACGCCTCGGAATTCGGCTCCGACATGAGTGAACGGGTCGACGCCATGTTCACAACGGATCCATGAATCCCCTTCTCCTTCATGATCCGGGCCGCTTCCCTGGTCGCCAAAAAACAGCTGCGGACATTGGTGTTCAGCACGTCATCCCATTCGTCCACCGTCAGATCGTACGGCGACTTCCAGCGTGACACGCCGGCATTATTGATCACGACGTCGAGTCTCCCGTATTCGTCCAGCGCCGTCTGCATCAGCCGCTTGATATCCGCTTCGCTTCGCACATCGCACGGGCAGAACACGGCTTGTCCCCCGTCCTGGCGGAGGGAGGCGGCAGCTGCCGCACCTTTCTCCTCATGTTGATCACCCAGGACGACCAGCGCGCCATGCCGGGCAAAAGCCCAGGCAACCCCTTCTCCGATTCCCTGCGCCGCCCCGGTCACTACGACGACTTTTCCTTCGAATGACATGACCATTCCTCCTTTAGATCTAATCTCGATGTCTCTATTTAACCTTAACGCAGCCGGGGAATCAAGAAACGTCCGTGCTGCACGCCACCTCGCGCAAATCAGAAAAAAAAGCGCCTCCGGCAGAGCGATCTGCCGAAGACGCATCCATTCAATTCTTTGGATTCGGGTTCCGAAACTATGGGTTCATCCTCCGAAAAGCGCCGGGGGTGCCTTCTTCTCCGGATACGCGCATGTAGCGCTGAAATCCCAGGTATCTCGTTCCCTGGAAGGTAAGACGGCCGGCGTCGCCCTCGGCGCATAAACCGTACTGTTCGCCGCTGACCGTAAACTCCATCCGGTCGCCGCTCTCCACTTCGAAAGTAAGGTAATAGGTCGTTTTCGTATAGCTGGATAGATGGTCATTGGTATCTTGATGCTGATGATGGCTGACCTGACTGCGTTTGCTGACAATCCGGGAATCCACGGTGAGCACGGGCTGCTTGTTGTTGCGCCCCCACTGCAGAATTCCTTTTCCGGCAGACAGTAGAATAATTCCGATAACAACGACAAAAAAGATCGGCATGACCTTTCCGAAGAAATCGAACATCCAGAAAGACGTATCTCCCATGCTCTTCCCCCTTCCATCCACCAGCTTCAAGCTTCACAGTGACACGCATAGCATGGTCATTAACAGTATATGCGTCCATTTGAAGAACTTGATGCCAATCTTACGGGATCAGAGCACTTTCCAAGTAATTCCCCCATCAATCGTCTGAAGGAGCCGCGATCGCATTTCGTCATTTTTCATAACGAGCATCCAGCCGACTCGCTGGGAGCTGAACTGCAGCTTACCGACCTCGGGATATTCCTTTAATATACTGGTCAGCACGCGGCTTGCGGGCAGCGGCATCCACGTCTTCCCTTGGTCTTCGGTGTGATACATTAGATTGCCGACCAGAGCCCAACCTTGTGTAGAATTAATAAATGAAGGGCGGAGCGACTGGTTTACGCCCTTATTCCAACCCAGATTAAAAGGGGCGAAAGTCCAGGTCTGGCCTTGGTCCGTCGTGAAAAAGCCGTTGTATTTAGCTGAATCGCCGACCTGGCAGCCGACAGGAATCCAGCCTTCCGTATTGGACGTATCGAAAAATTCCGGGCTTGACGGAATAAATCCGCTGCAGGACGCCAGCTTGTCCCGGTTAAAAAACGCCGGTCCTTCACTCCACTCGCTGCCCCCATCCTGTGTACGGTACAGCTTCGGCACCCCAAGCTCCTGAATCATCGCATAGCCTTTTGCCGGGCTGGTAAAGGTCATGCCCATCGCATAGCCGAGCGGCGGAATAGCACCCTGCGTCGACGTCTGATTGCTGCTGATATAATTATGCATCACCATTTTCCATTTGGCTCCGCCGTCTTCGGTTTTATACAGCGTTTTATCCTGTTTGCCTGTCGATGATTCCGCGGTCAGCATAATCCAGCCGACGTTATTGGAATCGAAAAAGATCGAGGTCACCTTGTTCTTGTCCGGGATGGAGGACACTTTCCAGGAACCGCCTCCGTCCGACGTATGCAGCACGATCGTCTCCGACGTGCCGGAAGCGCTGCGGACAACCCAGCCGTTCATCCGGTCTTTGAAATACAGGTCTCTTCCATATTTTAAATTATCGGGAAATTGTACATTGGAAGCCGGCGAAATGTTGATCCACGTTTTTCCGTTGTCTTCCGTGAGGTACATCCGCAGTTCATTTCTCGTCAGTCCCCACGCGATACCCGTCGTCCCGCTTAGAAGCTGGAAGTCCGTCAAGCGGGTCTGTATTTGGTATTGGGATGGATCTTCCGCAGCGGCCTTGGCTGATTCTGTCGGCACCACGGTCAGTGTTTGCCCCAGCTCCGCAGGCTCGGGATTCGGGACAGGTACAGACGCGGGTTCTTCCTTCTCTGATGTGCAGGCAGAGAGCAATAAACAGAACAGAAGACCGATGCACGTCCATTGTTTCCACCGTCTCATTCTCATTCCTCCTTCGCTGAGGACCCTTACACTCAAGTCATCTTCTAAAATAAATATTATAACATAAAGAGGTGCTCACGCCAGTCGGATACGACTGGTATGCAATGGTACACAAAAATACAAAATACCCGGCATCCTCATGAAGGACACCGGGTATTGTTTACTGGTATGAGCGCAATGGATCAGCGAACCACTTTCACGCGCTCCGCGATCGGCTGGAACTCCTTGTCCCCTGCCGGCGCCGTCGGTTTGCCGAAAGGCATTTGGGCGATCAGCTTCCAGGATTCGGGAAGGTTCCATTCGCCGCGGACACGCTCGTCGATCAGCGGGTTGTAATGCTGAAGCGAAGCGCCGAAGCCTTCAAGCTCAAGCGCCGTCCAAACGATCAGCTGCACCATCCCCGAGGTTTGATTTGACCATATCGGGAAGTTTTCGCTGTAGGCGGCGAATTGGTCCTGAAATTTGCGGACGACGTCCATGTCTTCATAGAATAAAACGGTGCCGTAGCCGCTGCGGAACGAACCGATCTTTTGCTCGGTCGATTTAAACGCCTCCGGATTGTTGACGACCTCGCGCAAAATATCCTCCGTAATATCCCATAAGCGGTCATGGTTGGACCCGAGCAGAACGACCGCACGGGAGGTTTGGGAATTGAACGACGAAGGCGCATGCTTGACTGCATCCTCCACGATTTCCTGAATACGCTCATCGGTGGTCACGTTCTGTTTGCTGATGGTATAGATGGAACGTCTTCTTTTCAGTGCTTCGATAAAATCCTTGGGCATCGCTCTTTCTTACCTCCATGTTATATATCTGGCGACAATGTGCCTGGACCAAGGAAAATGAACTTTGGCCGTTACCGGTTAACTTTCCCAGCCTGCTTTTTTAATATGCGGACCCACTGGGATTGTTTGCATCAAAAAGGCAGGCCCATCCGCTGATATCACGAATGGACCTGCCTGTTAGTTACACGTTGTTCCGTGCTTCGGTTTCAATGGTACGCTTCATAACCTCTGCCCCCCGGTCGATCCGGATCTGAATTTCCGCTGCCAGCTGGTCGGGCAAAAAATCGGTAATCCACACGAGGCGGCACCGGCTCCCGCTGTCTTCGAACACTTGAAACGAAGCATGATGATGCTGCAGCGGCATTTTCGTTTCCACCACCGCATAAGCCATTCTTCTCCGCTCATCATCCCTGGTGACGATCAGTTCTTTCACAATATTGCCGTTGCTGAAATGGATCTGCCGATTCACCCCGTCAAAATGCGTCTCGGCCGTGTAATCAGGCACGAACCGCTTATGCACGGCGCCGGCGTCACGGACGACGTCCCAAACGAGTTCCGGTGATGCTTCGATCCATATTTCTTTGTAAATCGTTGCCATTTCAGCATTCGCCTCCATTCCATGGTTGGGCCGATTGGGCATTCGATGAAACGAATTGTACGAATGAAACCGGATGAATCCGGATGTATCGGCTGATCCGCTGCATGGTGTCGTCGAATGCAGATTTGAATTGCTCATATAAAGGAGAGATTTCTGAATAAGGGATCGCGGCATTCGTGCGCGAAAGGGGGACATTTCCTTCGATCGCTTCCTTGGCTTTGTCCAGCATCCGAATGAATTCGGTTTCGCCAAAAAAATGCAATCCGCCTTGAACGCCCTGCCAATATCCAGGCGTATCAAGCAAATACCGGATCCATGCTTGGAAGTCCGGTTCCGAATGGCGTGCGGGGTACAGCAGCCTGATCATGAACACCTGCTGCTGATCCGGATGAAGCGATCGAATCACACTTGCCTTATTGGCACCCTCTTTTCCCTGCACCGCGCTGACTGCTGGTTCGGTACAAGCCAAAACAAGCTCTGCATCGGTTAACGCATCAAATGCCTGCTTCTTCATTTCCACTAATTTCAAAATATCACTCTCCTTGCCTTCATTTTATTTTTGACTGATTTATAAGTCAATATTAAAATCAAAAAAAACATCAGCCTCCTTTGATCAAGGAAACCGATGAATCTACGATTTGATGGAGCATCCCGGTCAGCTTTATTTTGACCTCGGCATCCGGCAGCCCTTGGGCTTCCATCTCCTGCTTGGATTGATCCAAATAAGCCATGCCCTGGCTCACCGAACCCCAAAACTGCATCGCCATCAAGTGTGCATCACCCTCACGGATCTCGCCTTCCGCGATGCCTCTGTCAATTGTGCGGGTCATCGGGAGCATAAATCCCTTCACCCAATCAAACGGTGAAATCTCATCCGGCGTATAGAGGAAATGGATATCGTGACTGATCCGCATATAAAAACGGGACATCACCGGATTTTCCAGAACCCGTTCGCAAACGATCCCAGCATAGGTTTCGAGCAACTCCAGCACGGGACGATCCTGTGCAAAAAATGCATCGGTATAGCGCCGGGATTCCTCCATCATATGCTCATACAGCGCTCTGAACAGGTTTTTCTTATTTTTAAAATAATAGAATACAAGTCCGTGGGCGAGCCCGGCCCGATCCGCAATGTCGCTGACTTCCGAAGCCGCATACCCCTTCTCAACATACACGCGCATGGCAGCCTGCAATATTTCCTGCTGCCGCTGCCTGCGGATTTCCTCATTTTGTTCTTTGGTGCGCGGAGACATCATACGTCCACCTTTTCGTTGACTTAGATAGATTGAACTAAAGTATTCGCATTTGAACATCCTATGATAACGGCCAAATATGCCTATAACATTCATTTCTTTAGTTCATTCTATATAGATACTAGTCGAAATTATAGGAGAAGCATACCGGGTTGTCAATTTGCCGGTCATCGGCGGCAAACTAAAAAAAGCCTTAGGGCTGATTCAGCTCGAAAAGGCGTTAGATCCCCTCCCGCTGCTCAGCCGCAAGGCTTTTTCGTATGCAGTGATTAGCTGCTTTAATTTTATCGTTTCACCCAGGCCCGCTCGAGGTTCATTTCCTGAATACATTCCTCCGTGTCGTGCGTGTCGTTGTCGATGAGCGGTGTGACCGCGTATGCATGCATCTCTTCCGCCGAATGAGTACGCAGAATCGGATCCAGTGCGTCCAGGTCCATCGTACTTTCATCCAGCCAGCGCTCCATGTCCCCGGGAGACAGAATCGCCGGCATCCGGGCATCGAATTCACCGATCAGCGGATTGGCATCCGTCATGACCAAGGTGCAGGTGCGCAGCGGCTCTCCACGCGTATCCCGCCAAATTTCATACAATCCGGCCACCCCGAACATGCTGCGGTTTTTCATCACTACACGGACAGGATAAGACTTCTTGCCTTCCCTCTTCCAATAATAAAATCCGTTGCAGGGGATCACGCAGCGCTGCTTGTCCACCATTTTCCGGTAACTGGGGTTCTGGTGCACATTCCGAAGGTCTGCATTGATCGCGTCTTTTCCCCAATAAGGGATAAAGCCCCAGCGAAACTCATCCAGAATCCGCGCCCCGTCCTGCTGGAGCACCACCGGCATATGCTGCGTCGGGCTTATGTTGTAGCGGTTTTTATAGTAATACATCACCCGTTCGATTTGAAAATGCTCCTGAACCTCCGGCAGCTCGGCGGCCATGGAAAAACGTTGACACATGAAGCATCAGCCTCCCTTTATCCCGTATTGTTTGCCATTGGAGGGAAATTATTCATGTGCCTGCCGCTTCACAACAAAAAAACGGCCCCCTTCGCGGAGGGGACCGTTCTGACGCTTGGTTACTCGGAAAACACTGCCGGAGTCTCGGTCAGGTTCTCGCGTGATTTATTCTTCCTCGTCTTACTTATAAAGCAGCCCCTTCGAGGCCGTCCGGAGGCTTACGGGCAGAAGCAGCGCCATCGGCGAATCGCTCTCGCTCTATAGATTACGTGTGATCAGCTGGTCCCGTTTAGGCCCCACGGATACGTATTTTACCTTCACCCGTGCGGTCACTTCGATGATCTCGATATATCGCTTCGCCGCCTCAGGCAGCTCTTCAAAGGAACGAATGCCGGTAATGTCACAGTTCCAGCCCTTGTGATGCTGCAGAACCGGCTTGGCCTCATCCAGCTTCGCGCTCACTGGAAACTGGTCGGTCACCGTCCCGTCAGCCAGCTGATATCCGATGCATACAGGGATTTGGTCCAGGTACCCGAGCACGTCCAGATTCGTTAACGCGATCTCGGTGGCTCCCTGGATCATGCAGCCGTAGCGGGTTGCTACCGCATCGAACCAGCCCACGCGTCTCGGACGTCCGGTTAATACGCCGTATTCGCCCGCATCGCCCCCGCGCCGGCGCAGCTCCTCCGCTTCTTCGCCTGCCAGCTCGGTCACGAATGGGCCGGCACCGACGCAGCTCGAATAAGCTTTGACCACCGCCACCACTTGGGATATGGCATACGGCGGCAGGCCGGCACCAACCGGCGCGAATCCCGCTAACGTTGAGGAGGACGTGGAGAACGGGTAAATGCCGTGATCCGGGTCCCGCAGCGCTCCGAGCTGCCCTTCCAGCAAAATGCCTTCCCCTTTGCGGTAGGCCTCATTCAGCATTTGGGCCGTATCACACACGAACGGACGAATCTTCTCGCCCTGCTCCAGTAATGCCGGCATGAGATCCTCCGGAGTTAGAGGCTGATGACCATAAAGATGTGTCAGCAGAACATTTTTGGCTTCCAGCATCTGTTGCAGCCGGCGCCGAAGTCTTTCTTCATCGTACAGATCGGCCACCTGCACGCCGAGCTTGGCGTATTTATCGGCGTAAAACGGGGCAATCCCCTGCTTCGTCGATCCAAAGCTCCGTGCCCCCAAGCGTTCCTCCTCCAGCTCATCCAGCAGTCGGTGAATTGGCAGGACGACCTGCGCCCGATCCGATATGGCCAGTTTCGGTTCAGGAACGCCTCTTGCCAGCAATGATTCCCGTTCGCTCACCAACACGTTTACGTCCAGCGCCGTTCCAGTTCCAATCACGTTTGTCACATGCGGATAAAATACGCCGGAAGGCAGCATATGCAGTCCGAACTTCCCGTATTCGTTAATAATCGTGTGCCCGGCATTGCTTCCGCCCTGATATCTCACCACGTAAGATGATTTGGCTGCCAGCACGTCCGTCATCTTGCCCTTTCCTTCATCGCCCCAGTTGGCTCCAACAATCGCTGTTACGGTCAATGGTTTGGCCTCCTCTTGTTTTCCTTTACAGCGATCATTATAATTTGGATTAGTCACATAAGTAAAATTGATATTAATAATGATCTATATAAATTGAGGTAATGACAATGAATATTCAAATGGAATGGTACCGTGTTTTTTACTGGACAGCCAAGCTTGGCAGTTTGACAAAGGCAGCAGAGCAGCTGCATATTACCCAGCCTGCGGTCAGCCATACGTTGAAGCAATTGGAAGGTGCTCTTGGCGGGGCTTTATTTTTCCGGACAGCAAAAGGAGTCACGTTAACCGCAGAAGGCGAAGTGTTGTACAGCTATGTGGAACAGGCCATGCAGATGCTGGACATCGGGGAGAAAAAGATGGCCGAGATGCAAAATCTGCTGCTTGGGGAAATCCATATCGGAGCGAGCGATACCTTGTGCAAACACTACCTGCTGCCATGCCTCGAACAGTTCCACCAGCAGTATCCGGACATCCGGGTGCATGTCACGAACCGGACGACGCCAGAGACGATCACCTTGTTAAAAGAAGGAAAAATCGACTTCGGGATCGTGAATCTGCCTGCGGACGACCCCAAAATCGATTTTCGGCCAAGCGCTCCCCAGCAGGACTGCCTTGTCGGGCATCCGAAGTATGCGGAATTGGCACGGCAGCCGCTGCCTTTGGCGGAGCTTCACCAGTACCCGCTGCTGCTTCTGGAACCGGGTGGGAGTACGCGCCGATTTCTTGACAGCTACGCCGGGGCGCACGGCACGACTCTTCATCCGGAATTCGAGCTTGGCAGCCTCGATCTCTTAGTCCAGTTTGCCCAGAGCGGATTTGGGCTCACCTTCATTACGCGCCAATTCATCACCGAAGAGTTAGCCTCGGGCAAGCTGGTAGAAATCCCTTTGACACCCCCGCTCCCACTTCGGCACATCGGGATTGCGACGCTCAAAAACGTTCCTCTTTCGGCTGCATCCAAACGGTTTATTGGCTTTTTGTCGTAGCTGAAAACCGAAATGCAGCCTGAGTTACGGTTCACGGATGGGTAATGACGGTCGCGCGCCCTATTTTAAGCATCCATCGATTCCCGCCGGAGCAGGCGAAAGCCGAAATCGCGTCCGAACCGGGGCGACAGCGCCTGCCACAGCATGCCGATCCCGGCCTCTATCCGCTCCATGTTTCCGGAATCGCCGACATCCACCGGATCCAACCCGATGTCGCGGGACAACCGGGCCACCGTATCCTTTGCTTCGGCATCCTCCCCGCTGATATAAACGGTGGCATTTCCCTCCTCGTATCGGGGCTGGGCAAGCACTTCCCAAGTAAGGGTATGAAATGCCCGGACAACCCTAGCCTCCTGCGCCAGTCTTCTCACCTCCATATCTGCCGACTGCCCGTCGAAACAGATGGTGCAATTAATCAAAATTTTGCCGGTTAGAGCTTCGGCTTCCGCCAGCACCCTTTCCACTTGGTCGGCCATTACGGCCAGCAAGATGACTTCGCCAAAAGCGGCCGCTTCCCGCACGGTTCCCGCCTGTGCCTGAGGGCCGGCCTCCTGAAGCAGAGCTTGAATTCTCTCACTTTGCGGATCCCGAGTGCCGAACATCACCTCATGCCCCTCCACGGCCCATTTTTTCCCTAGCGTTCCACCCATGTGTCCCGTTCCGATCACACCTATTTTCATGGTCATTCTCCTTTGCAATGGATAGATTGGGGGGGAGCAAGCCCCCTCTCTTAAGCATTCTAATCGCTGGAGTCGTCTCCAGCGCAAGTCATGATATCAACATTTTTAATCCGGGTAACCTCTTCCCCTATTCAGACGTCTTAGATAAAAAGGAGTGAACTTTGTATGAAAAAGATGATTGGGGCGATCACTGCGGCATGCTTGCTCATGTCAGGCTCGTCCGTCTATGCGGCTGTTCCGGACAAGTTATATATGGGAAATGTTGAAGTCCCGAATGCAGCACCTGTGCTGAAAGACGGACGGGTGCTGGTCCCCTTACGTACCTTAGCCAACTCCATCCATGCGTCGGTATCCTGGGATGCCAAAACCCAGACAGCGACCGTCCGCAAATGGTCGGAGAAGGTTGTGATTCCGCTTGGTAAAAACGCAGCTGTAGTGAAGCAGGGAGATGGGTCGACGAAAATCAAGCTGGATGTGCCTATGCAGAGAATACATAATCAAATGTATGTACCGCTGCGATTGTGGAGTGAATGGCTGGGGTACCGTCTGGAGGTGAAGGGCACGACGGTATCGTTTCAGTCTCCGCTGAATCCGATGCAGCTGGCTGTGCTGAATTCAGGTGACCTGGCCGACGCCCGCCGGATGATGCTCGATATGAACAGTCGCCTGCATTATGAGCATGAAGCCTTGAGCAGCGAGCATACTTCCGAAGGGTTCAGCACCATCCTTCTCTTCCCTCAAGGGGTAGCCACCCGGTATTACGTCATCTCCGACAACCTGGTGTCTAGGATCGAGCTGAGAGGTGGTATGCAGATCGTCACCTGGCAGGCGCACATCTCGCCGAGCGTGAGACCTGTGGAGGAGCTGTTTGCACAGCAGAAATTTACGGACGCAACCGGACCGTTACCCTGGAAGGATACGACCTATTTTTATTACCGCGAAGGGAGCATTGTGAACATCAATACGTACACGGCGGGACGTCTGGATCCGGATGGAAAGCTGAACAAACTGGCATATAAGCTGACGCAAGACGGGGAGATCCGGGAGCAGTCCGGAACCCTTATTCTAAAGCTCCCCGATGAGGTCCGGACAGATGTGAAGAAATGAATGTTGCATATAACTTCATGTAGATATTCATGCGGAGTCTATAAATCAAAAGTGCACCAAACTCAGCCATTCTGCCGAATTTCAGCTCGAATGAACTCGTTTAAGTGCACTTTTGCTTTTAAATCATATTTTGAAGCATCAATATGTGGCCTTCAAGATTTTTGCGGTACTCCTCACCAGCCGGATAAAAATACAAAGTCTTGAAAAAGTTCATTACATTCGTTCTTGAGCGAAAAAAGTATAACGTGGCTCCCTCATCAGCATGAATCCGAACTAGATCATGAGCGATCCCTTGCAGCCAAAGGCCGAGATCCACTTCTCTACGATCTTTTCGATGAAGTAGAGCTATTAAAACTTGGATCAATCTTTCATCCTCGTCGTCTGTGTAAACGTCTCCTTTGTACAGGGTTTGACCCACAACATTTAAGACTCGCCAAACTGACCCATCAACAGGACTAAGCGGATGTTTTACGGCCGCTGCCAATAAATCCGCCCCATGTGCTATCGCGTGAGCCCACCCCTTCCCTTCCACATATCCTCTCGTATCCTGCTCCATTTCGAGATACTGGCAGACCCGTTCAAGGAGCCTGTTTACGGTATCTCGGTCAAGTCGGACATCATTCTGGTCTTTCTGTAATACGGCTGCAGCAGCAAGTGCCGAAAATGAACGTTTAAACACCGAATCTGTGCACAATTCACCAATTTGATAAAATAAATGGTTATCATCAGTAGCTTTAGTCAGAATGTGCTCCAGTTGGTCTTCGTTAAAAAAATCGTTATGTATCCATCGGGCTAATGTTGCGTATATGAGCTCGTCTCGAAGCCGGGGATCAGTCGCACCGATGTTCTCCAGCATAAAGGAGATCATTTCGTTGGCCAATTCACGCGTCATCGACTCCTTTGATATGGCTATTAACTCCTCAAGCCGCCTTTTCAAGGCTACCTCCTCCCCACTTCCACCACGGACAAAATAACCTCTGCCATCTGTTCTTCGGACATTGTCCGCGGCTCTCGCGCCCACTGAATGGCCGGACCAAAAATAGCCCAACTAACGGCCCTTGCCCGTGCCTTAAGCTGCAATGGATCATCAAGCGGATATCCAGGATCATTCCTCATCAACCCTGAGATATAACGGGTTAATTCTTCATGGATGGTCTCCTCCAAAATTGAAACCGGTACCCTGCTGGATGGCTGCCGGTGGCTATATTTATCCTCAAAGCACTGAAGAACGGCAATCACGATCTTCCGTACTGCTTCGCGGTTCCACGGAGAACTCGGCGAAACGGCATTCAACAGCATCTTGCCGAAGTTGTCCCGGATGACATGTTCCAGGAGCATATATTTATCTGTGTAATGGATGTAAAACGTCCCCCGGCTCACATTCGCCCGCTCCGTGATGTCCTGTACACTCATGGCGGAAAAGCCCTTTTCCCGGATCATCTCGACGAAACCTTCCCGAAGCAGCTGACGTGTGCGCTCGATTCTGCGATCACCGTTTTTACCTGTGGACGCCATATTGATCCCTCCCTTAGTTGGATATCGTTCATGATCCAACGACCTACTGCTGAACAATTCTTCCTTACTGTTCAAAACTGAACACTGGCTGCGATTTGTATATGGTTCACTTCCTTGCGCCGACCTAAAATAATCATATCTCAACGGACTTCTGCGAAGAAAGGGATATCACATTAAGTTCTTGTGAATATCTACGTTTTAACTATGAAAGGGGAAATTTAATGGTGGAAGAATATGCAGCGGACACAAAGCATGAAGCACAAAGTGATCTTGGCGGCAGATTCAACAACGCTATAACAGAACTGGTTGAAATCACCACGGCATACTTTTGGAACGGGCGGTCCAAGGAGGCGCTGCACATCCTGAATCAGCTTCTCCCGATCACCGGCATCTGTGAGGCGCAGCACCTGCGTCTTCCGATTTTGCTGCAGCTTGGCAAAATACAAGCCAATGAATATGTCTACACCAACGCCGAACCGGAACCTATGTTTTCCATATTGAACGAAGCCAGGCTTCTCGCTGAGCAATCCAATGACCGAAAAGGCCTGGCCGATGCGCTAAGTTCCCTGGGTACGGCTCACTATTTTGTTGAACTCAATGCGAGCTCAACGATCGAGAACACCACAGGGCAATATAGGGAGGCTCTGAATTACCATGAGCAGGCATTACAGCTGAGGGTCGAGCTTCAGGACAACCGCGGTATAAGCGAATCGTATTTTCAAATCGGTACCGTGTATGAACGCTGGCAAAAGAAAGAGATGGCCCTGAATTATTACGCCCAGGCAGCCCGAATCGCTGAGGAGCACCATTTTCCATTAGAGCAGAGCGAGCCTGCCCGCCACTTTGCTTTCCATGCGTTTCAATCCGGAGACCTGGACGAAGCGTTAAGGTTTGCACAGCACGCTTTATTCATGCGAGAAACAGCAGGGTTCAAGCCCCATCTGCCGCTGGATCATTTGCTGCTGAGCGACATTTACCTCAAACGCGGCCAGATCGAAACGGCTCGGCAGCATGCTGAAACCGCCACCCGCTTGGGAGAGGAGATGGGATATCTAAGAACAGTGTCCTCCTCCTGCCTCGCCCTCGGCGATATTGAACTCGCTCAACAAAGGGTTGATGCCGCCCGTACCTATTATGAAAAAGCTCTCTATTTAGGGCATGTACTCAAGCTCCCACTGTCCGTTCACAGAGCAGAGGAACGGCTGGAACGACTGAGCGATCACACGTGAATCCCTAAGCGGAATTCCAGTAAATGTATGGTATACTGTTTTAAAAAACGAAACGGGGCGGCCGATGGATGACAGTATATATCACACTTCTGCGGGGCATTAACGTTGGCGGACATAATCTGGTGAAAATGACCGAGCTCAAGAAAATGTTCGAGGACATGGGCTTCCACGATGTCAAAACGTATATTCAAAGCGGGAACGTTTTGTTTAAAAGTGAAGCAGCGCCGCATGGACTGAAGTCCAAAATTGAGCAGTTTTTGGAAAAGGCGATCGGCAAGCCGGTATCGGTCGCCCTGAAATCTGCGGAGGAAATGCAGCAGATCATCGCGGGATGTCCATATGACGCCTCTGCTTTGGGCGAAGGTGAAAGCATCCATGTCTCTATTCGCACCACACAGCCCAGCCAGGAAGCGCTGGACAAGCTGGCGGCCTTAGACAAAGGCGGAGATGACTTCCACACCGACGGCGATGTCGTATACCTCATGCTCCGGCAAAGTATCCGGGACTCCAAGCTTGCCGCGAATTTGTCCAAGGCTGACGCTCCGGCTACGTCGCGTAACTGGAATACGATGAATAAGCTGAACGAGCTGGCCAAAACGTTATAAGCAGCCAGCCGCCCGTCCACTGGAAATCTATCTAACGAAGAAACTATCACGCCGGAAACACCCCGCTTTACCAAAAAAAGCAGGCAGCGGAACGGGAACGTTCCTTTGCCTGCTTTTTCACGTCTTGTGACATAGACCCGGCAAGTAGACTCGGCCCGGCCCATCTAAATACAAAACGCAACGTTTACCCCTTTGTACCTCCCTGCAGCCCAAACCCTTTGGACATAAACTGCTGCGACAAAATATACAGCACGACCGACGGAAGCGCATAAAGGACGGAGAATGCCGCCAGCTTGCCGTAATCCGCCATGCCGTATTGGCCGAAAAACTGATACAGCTTGAGCGACGCCGGAAAGTTTTCCGGGGATTGCAGCAAAATGTACGGGACGAAGAAGTTGCCCCAGCTTCCGGAGAACGTAAAGATGGCCACGGTACAGATCCCGGGGATCATGAGCGGGGCTACCACCTTGCGAATTCCTGTGAACACCGACGCGCCGTCGACCCATGCGGCCTCCTCCATATCATTCGGCACGGAATCCATGAAGTTTTTCAGCATCCAAATGCCGTACGGCATCGCGGAAGCGACATAGAACAGAATGACGCCAAAGATGTTGTTGTACAGCTTCAGGCTGAGAAACAGCTGATACACGGGAACCATGACCGCCGTAATTGGCAGCGAAGTCATGAACAGAATGGTCAGCATAAACGGCTTCTTGTACTTCATTTGATACCGCGACAGCGGATAGGCGGCCAGCAGACCGAGAACGACGACGATGACAGCTTGGCCGAGCGACATCACAAGACCGATCAGGAAGGCGCGCTGGTTCTCGCCATTCGTAATCACGGCCCCATAGTTCGCACCGGTGAAACGAGTTGGCATTTTCAGCGACTGCAGCGCATTGGAATCGACGGACGCGACCAGCACCCACAGCAGCGGAAGCAAAAAGCAGATCCCGATGACGGTAAGGATCAAATACGGCAGAATACGGTAGATGAGATTGCGTTGTTTCGCGTTCATACGAAGTCTCCTTGTTTATTGCTCTTTCATCGAGCGGATGTAGAACAGGCTCAGCACGATGCCCAGCAGGAGGAGGAGCAGCGATATGGCCGTGCCGTACCCGAGCTGGTAATTGACGAAAGCCTGGTTATACATAAAAATCGGCAGCGTCGTTGTCGACGTTCCCGGTCCCCCGCCCGTCATCGCATAGATCAGGCCAAAAACGCCCAGCGTCTGCAGCGTGACGAGCATCATATTGGTCAGAATGGTGTCCTTTATGTAAGGGATGGTGATCCGGAACAAGATTTGCAGCCGGGAGGCGCCGTCGACGACGGCCGCTTCTTCGATCTCCGTCGGTACGTCGTCGAGTGCAGCCTGGAATACCAGCATCGAAAAGGCAGTGCCGTGCCAAATGTTCGCCAAAATGATGGTCAGCATCGGTACGGTATATAGCCAGGTCACATCGGAGATCCCGACGAAGGAGAGAATGGCATTCAGCGTCCCTTCATCGCCGAAAAAGCTGTATAAACACAGCGCGCAGACGATTTCCGGCGTGACCCATCCAGCCAATACTATCGTGCCGATGATCCGGCGAAACAGCCGGTTTTTGTGCTTCATCAAGAGCGCAATGATAAATCCGAGCACCTGCTGGCCGACGACAGCCGAGCCGATCAGGAAGATCAACGTGTTCCAAATGCTCACCCGGACCGTGGGATCATGGAACATGCGGACATAGTTGTCGAAGCCGACGAATTTCAGTTCCTTGGCCGCTTCCCCCGTCAACGCCAGGTTGGTGAATGAATAGAAAAACGTTAACAGGATCGGATAAATGAAAAACACGAGCATGATTGCGATTGAAGGAAGCAGGAAGTAGAGCCACGTATACGACTTTCTTTTTTTGTACACCGAAGATACGGTCAAACTGCTCATCCAGGTTACGTCTCCTTCCCCTAAGCTGAAAATAAAACCGCTTGCCCACGCGCTCTTCCCGCCGGAAGCCGCAGCATGAGCAAGCTTTGATACGTTACTTCTCTACAATATGGTCCTCACCGACAATCCGGGTTACGTCCTGCGCGTATTTCTTCGCAGCATCCGCAGGAGAGGTTCCGGTGGCGACGCTCTCGACCATCGTCTGGATCTGTGTGGACACTTCCGGATATTTGTCCTGCGCCGGTCTGAATTCGGCATGCTGCAGGTATTCCGTGGCGATGCCGTTAAACGGCTGAGCCGTATATTCGGGATCCTTGGCGACGTCCGCACGGACGGTAATGTTGCCGGAAGCGATCACCAGCTTTTTCGTATTGTCCTTGTTCAAAGCGTACTTAATAAAGTCCCACGCTTCGTCCTTATGCTGCGCGTTGCTCGGGATCGACAGCGCCCATCCGCCGGCGAGTGTGATGGAACCCGGATCCTGGCCTTTGCTGGTCGGCATCGGGGCAAAGCCCAGCACGTCTTTATACTCCGGCCAAGGCGCTGCTCCGGTATCAAAGTAGTTGCCGGTAATCCACGATCCGTCGAGCGAAATCGCCAGCTTGCCTTTCGGCAAATATTCGCGGGACGCGGTGTTGCCCGCCTGGCCGTTCAGCACTTTGGACAGCGGAGGTCCAAGCTTCTCCTTGTTGACCGTCTGGATGAAAGTCAACGCGTCGATGATGCCTTGGCTTTTGATGATCCATTTGCTGGTATCGTTGTCATAGAGACGCTCCCCGGTGCCGTACAGCAGCATTTCGTACGTTTGCATCGAGGTGGCTTCCCCTGTCGCCTTGCCCATGTTCATCCAGATCGGCACGACATCCTTCGTTTTCTCTTTGATCGTCCGGGCCGCGTTCAGCACGTCGTCCCACGTTTTCGGCTGCCAGTCCTCGGGAAGTCCCGCTTGTTTGAAAATCTCTTTGTTGTACCACAGTCCCCGCGAATCGGTGTTGTACGGTACTCCGTATACCTTGCCGTCGCTGGCCGTAACCCCTTTTTTCATCGCCTCGATAAAGGAGCCGTTCGTCCAGTCCTCCCAAGCCTTGACCTTATCATCCAGCGGTTCCAGGTAACCGGCGCTGGCATCGGAATTGAGGATAAATGTATCCTCCGTAACGATATCCGGAGCGGTATCCTTGGACTTCAGCGCCAGAGCGACCTTGGCAAAATAATCCCCCTCGGATGCCTGGATCGGCGTCGGCTTGATTTCCACATCCTTGTTCGGATACGATTCGGACAGCTCTTTCAGCCATTTGTAGAACGTGCCCTTCTCCCCGATTCCGTCGTCCCGGTAAGTGATCGATATCGTCGTTTTCGTCTTGGCGGTTCCTTCACCTGAAGAATCAGTATTGCCGGTGGTCGTGGTCGTAGTCGTGTCCGTCCCCGGCTCCGCCGTCTTCGTACCGCCGCTGCCGCTTGAGCAGCCTGCCATCGCCACCGTTAACGCGCAGAAGAGCGCGGTGGATCCGAGCAGCCATTTCTTTTTCCCTTTGACCATGCTTGCCCCTCCTTTTTGATGTAAAGCCTTGGGATCTCTGCCTTGAAGCCTTGGAGTAAAGCGCTTTACTATGTATGTGTATTAGCATTTCAGGTTTTCATAACAACATATTTTGGGGCGGGCTGGACAGAACCATTTCACTTACAGGACACCCGCAAATCTCTTCGATCTCCGCTTTCAACAAACCAATCCGCTGCTGAATCAACAAATTCAACACCTTCTCCCATTTCCGCGTATTGCACACCCGCTGTACGAATCATTGATTGCCACCAAATGTAAGCGCTATCTATAATGGGCATGAATTTTAGTTGACATTTCAAAAAGAGGAGGATGGAAAAGCGGAGTTTACGGGAATAGCATCCCAATTCAAATTTGAGGAGGCTGCAAATGAAGCGTTATCTGGCACTCTTGTTATGCTTGGTATGGGCTTTATCGATGTACCCGCTGCAATCGCCGACGGCACGGGCTGATAACTCCCTGCTCCCGGCCTTTCCGGGCGCTGAAGGGTTCGGTTATGCGACTGCGGGCGGCCGCGGCGGGGAAGTTTATCATGTCACGAGCTACGAGCTCACAGGCCTGGGCACCTTTCACGATGCGCTGATGACAGCCGGCGATACGCCGCGCACGATCGTTTTTGACATCTCCGGCGAGATTACGATCCCTCAAATCGTCGTGAAGGACAAATCCCATATTACGATCGCCGGTCAGACGGCATCCGGGGATGGTGTAACGATCCGGGGAAACAATATCCGGTTCATCGATTCCCACGATATCGTCATCCGCTATTTGCGTTTTCGCATGGGCGACCTAAGCTTTAACGACGACACGATGTATTTTGAAAACTGCCAGAATGTGATCATCGACCACTCCAGTTTTTCGTGGGGCACGGACGAAGTGTTGTCCATCAAGAGCAAGAACTACGAAAATCCGCTGTCCAAAAATATAACCGTCCAATGGTCCGTCATCTCCGAAGGCCTGCTCACCCACTCGATGGGCGGCCTGATCGAGATGAATACGATCACGATGCACCACAACCTCTATGCCCACAATAACGACCGGAACCCGAAAACGAAGGGCCAAATCGACTTTGTGAACAACATAGTCTACAATTGGGGCGACTTTCCGTATGTGGCGGGCGGCGAATCCGGGACCAAGGGCTACGGTAACGTGGTCGGGAATTATTTTATCGCTGGCAAAAATTCGGCCGCTCCTGAATACGCCGTCGTTCGCGGTAACGAGAATTATCAGGTGTATCTCGAAAACAACCGGATCGACAGCAACAAAGACGGCGTGCTGAACGGCAAGGACGCCGGAACCGGCATCGTCGAGGCGGAGAGGCCGAGCGTTGTCGTATCCGAACGTTTTGAGTACCCGCTGGTTCATACCGAGGCTCCGGAACAAGCTTATGATCATATTTTGCAGTACGCCGGATCGTCCCTTGCCAGGGACGCGGTAGACACACGCGTGATCAACAGCGTCCGCAATCAGACGGGCGTAATTATCGGTGACGAGGATGATATGACAGGTTTCCCCCCTTTGAAGCAAGGCACGGCACCTGCCGATGCCGATCGGGACGGAATGCCTGATGAATGGGAGATCGCGCATGATCTCAATCCGGCCGACCCGGCAGACCGAAACGGCGATTTAGACAGGGATGGCTACACGAACCTGGAAGCCTACTTGAACGATCTGGCGGCTCCCGGCTTCCCTGACAGCTATCCGATGACGCCTCCCGCATGGTCCGGCCCACCGTTTGTTCCACCGGCAGATCCCGCCGAACCGGACCCCGGCCCAGTGCCTGCGCCGAGCATGGACGGGAAAACGGTCCGCAACGTCATCATCAACGATAATAGCAGCAGCGGTAGCGCCAATGCGGCAAACTGGTCGGTTCAGGATGATCTCCAGCCTGGAGACATCGTCTTCGGCGACCGGATGACCGGCAGCAGCAGCAAGATTTACAAGTTCGAGTCCGTGCCGGAGCATTTGAAGGGTCTGGAATGGATCCGCTCGGCCGTAGGCTCCAGAAGCTCGACGAGCAGCGATCTGGTCTCCTTCTATTTGGCGGCGGACGCCGATGTGTATATCGCGTACGATTCGAGGATTACGACGGAACCTGATTGGCTGACCGCAAACTACGAGGTGACGGGCGAGACGATCGCAGACAGTCAGCCTGTGGAGTATAAGCTCTACAAAAAGCGTTACCCCGCAGGCTCTCATGTCGTTATGGGAGCGAATAATAATACGTCGAAATGCCCTTATTTCGTGATTTTGAAACCGGACAATCCAGAAACGGAGCCGCCTGAGGGGGCGCCCGCAGGCCTGACAGGAGAGCCGGCAGCTGGTACCGGCATATCGCTGCATTGGACTCCCGTAGATGGAACGAGCGCGTATCTCATCTACCGCTCCTCCTCCAAGGATCCGGTATCCAGAGCTGTCGCAAGCATTCATGCGGCTGGTTACGAAGATACCGCCGTAGAACAGGGAGTCACTTACACTTACAACGTTTCCGCATTGAATGCCGGCGGCGAATCTCCACTGTCCGAAGCCGTAGACGTGCTTAACTTCGACGCTTCGCAGCCGGCGCCTTCGGCTCCGTCCGATCTCCGCATCACGGCAGCGAGAAGCTTGTCCGTCGAGCTGGAATGGAAGACGGTGGCGGGCGCGGTGAGCTACAGCGTCTACAGAGCCGGAGCGGACGACAATTACAGTAAAATAGGCACAGCTGCTTCCGCCTCTTACACCGATAAAGCGGTAAGCCCTTCTACGGCCTACACCTACAAAGTAACGGCGACTGGAATCGGCGGCGAGTCCGCGGCGTCAGGCGTCGCCGCAGCGACAACAACAGCACCGGTCCTGCTGCCCGAAGTCCCTGCCGGGCTGGCTGCCGGATCGGCTTCGGCTTCGGCGTTTGAAATCAGCTGGGAGCCAGCTGCCGGTGCGGAGAGCTATAACATCTACAGAAAAGCGGATGACGAGGAGTCTTTTGCCAAGATAGACAGCATAACTTCGACCCACTACATCGATGACAGCATCAGCGTAAGCAGTACGGGTTATACCTACAAAATATCCGCCGTCAATGAAATGGGCGAAACGGATCAAACAGATGGGCTGCGGATCGCCATGCCCGTACCGGTAGCCCCTTCCGATCTCTCAGTGGGCCTGGTGGGCGACACTTTTGTCGGACTCATCTGGACGTCCCAAGGCGGCGAGACCCAAACCAACGTTTACAGGGAAGGCGGCGGTGAGGTCGTCAACCTTGGGTACGCCAAGGTTCATACGTATTATGACCGCACGGCCGAGCCGGGCGTGGAATACACCTATTACCTCAAGGCGGAGAACGGCGCCGGAGAATCCGCTGCGTCCAACCGCGTGACGGTCACGCCAGGGTTAATGACGGTGCTGGAGAACTATACGGAGCAGTTCAAGGCAACAGGCGACCTCAAAGGCCCGCTTGTCCCGCAGCTGACGAACAGCCTGAAGCAAGTCAAACATCATTTGGAGCAGGGCTCCAAGAAGCAGGCCGCATCCTTTTTAGAGAAGTATCTGAAGCAGCTCGGTGAAGAAAATATGCAGGCGTATCTTTCTTCCGAAGCTTCCTTCACTTTGAACTATTATGCTAAATCGTTCCTTGAACAGCTTGAGAAGAAGTAACGTCTGTTGAAGTCGTAAGAGGCTGGCTGCGATCGATTGCGACATGGTACACAACTAACAGCTTCTCTTCGGAGAGGCTGTTTGGCCTGGTGTGAGAAGCTATACGGGATCAACAAAAAGACTGCCCTTGCCCGGGCAGTCTCCTATCTCGAAGTTATATTTTATCCACGTGCAGCAGCTTGATTTGCTTGACCTCGTACGTATTCTCCAGCCTCTCTTCCGGGATAACACGCAGGCGGACCAGACTTGAAATTTTCGATCCGTCCACTTTTGACATTAGCCGCCACAAATCCGGGTCCGGCAGCGCTTCATACAGCTTCTGGTCGTCGTATTCCTTGCGGATTTGTGATACCAGCTTCACTTTGTAGGCACCAATCTCCAGCTGCTCGGCCTGCTGCTTCTCACAATAGGCGGTAATTTCTTCGCGAAGCTGCTTCAATTCCTGCTCCGTTTCTCTCTGCCGCTGCTTCAGCAGGTAGTACCTGTCTACGATCTTGTCCATCTTCCCACTCCCTTCTACCTACACCATATGTGTGCTGAAGCGGTTTTAGGATCGATTTTGCATCGCGGACGCGCCCATGGTACTGTGGGAATATCAACCAAACGGGGAACGGATGAATATCCCATTTATTTGTATTGTTACTATGAAAATGGAAGGCTGGCTCATCATATGCCCAAACTGGATTATATGCTGTCGCTCCTGTGGCTTTTGCGGTCGAGGGGTAAAATGACGGCGGAACAATTGGCCGAAGCGCTTGAAGTCAGCGTACGCACCGTCTACCGGTACATCGACCTCCTATGCCAGAGCGGCGTTCCGGTCGTGGCGGAACCGGGTCATGGGGGCGGATTCACGCTTCCGGACTCCTTTCGGGAGTCGCCCCTGTTTTTTGACACCAATGAATTGAAAGCGATGGCTCACAGCGCACGGATCGCTTCCCAGGCAGGGTATCCGTTTGCGGACGCTCTGGAGCATGCGCTCGATAAAATCAGCCACCGGCTGAATGAGGACCAAGGAGAAGAATTAAGGCGCCATCAGGCCGGGCTGGAAGCCGTCCCCTATTCAACAAGCCGGGAGATTAAGCGGTTACTTTCCGACCTTGAAGAAGCGGCCGCCCATTCCCGTGTGTGCTGCATTCAATATGCCAACACGACTGGAGATGCTGAGCGGATGCGCCGCATCCATCCCTATCGCCTGGCTTACCGGACGAACCGCTGGTATGTCGCCGCTTACTGTGAGCTGCGGGGTTCTGTCCGAATGTTTCGCGTCGACCGGATTGAGCAGCTGGAGGTAACGGAAGAAACGTTTGCGAGGCCGGAGGATGTTACGTTTATTGAGCTGGCCAGGGATACCTTGGCCGGTTATTCGAAAACGGACGCATCCTGGGTTGCGGTGCGAATTGGCGGCGATTCGGATGTTTTGGAGTCCATCGGGAATCAATATTTCGTGCAGCCGTTTCTGACTGAACACATGGACCGGGAGCTTCGGTTTGAAATGCCGCCCTCCGTGATGCTGACCTATATGCCCCACCTTCTTCTTTCCTTCGGTACGCTGGTATCTGTGCTGGAACCATCCCTGCTGGGAGAACGGATCGCCGAACTTTGTCACGAAATTGCCGAACATCATACAAGCCCTAAACTTCCCTGACAATCTAGCTGTCAGGGAAGTTGTCGTATGATGCGGTTATCCTGTAATACAAGAAAGGAGTATAACCTTATGAAATTGGATAACCGCAAGCTGGATTTGACCAAAGCGGACCCCTCATATTATTCCGCCCCTCAAGTCCCGGAAAAACGCTATTTTGATGAGATCCCCTACCTCACGATCGACGGCGAAGGCGATCCAAACGGACCAGGATTTGCTGAAGCGACCGAAGCCCTCTACACCGTAGCTTATGGCATAAAAGGGATGTGTAAACAGGAGGATCAGGATTTTACCGTGGCCAAGCTCGAAGGACTCTGGTGGGCAAGGTCCCATTCCGGACAGGACGCCATGTACGCTTCAAGGGATGATTGGATGTGGAAGCTGCTGATCCGGATACCGGACTATGTATCGGCCGAACGATTCGAAGAAGCCCGGATGCTGGCAGTGAACAAGAAACCGCATCTTGCCCCCCTTCGCTTCGTGAGCTTCGAACGCCTGTATGAGGGCGATTGTGTGCAGATGCTGCATGTCGGTCCGTTCAGTACCGAGCCGGAAACGATCCGGCAGATTTTCGAGTATATTGAGGCCCAGCGCCTGACACCAAAGGGGCGGCATCACGAAATTTATTTGTCGGATCCGCGCAGAACACCTCCCCATAAAATGAGAACCATCCTGCGGCATCCTGTCATCCAGCAGGAGAACTGATCAGGTCCTCTGAGCCCCGCAGGGGGACTTTCCGATCCTCTTGGCCTCCCGTCTCATGGGAGATCAAGAGGATTTTTGTCTTTTGGCCTTTCGCATTTCCCTCTTTCTTTAGTCCTACGATAACGATTCTATAAACCTATCTAACCGATGGGATAAGGCAAAAAATATCTGTTGTGCCACAGAAAGCGCCGTTTTGGAGCATTTCGACACCTCTGCTCGACAGCAAACGCCCACCCTGCCCAAAGTACCTATCAACCTTTTGTCTCATCCCAATAGAATGCAAAAATTGTAAAATGAAAAATGTATTTTACTAGTGTTCAATTAGTTACGCGCAAAGGAGGATCGTTTTTTCGGCATGATTTCCTATCTCATTCGATAAAGGAGGACATCTTTTGAAAAAAGGTTCATCGACCATCCGTACTTATTCGACGCTGTTGTTAAGTGCCTTGCTGGCTATTGGTGTCGCCTATCCGAACGCCAGCGTGTCGGCGGCTGCTGCACCCGATCTCCGCTCGGCCGACCATTCGGCCATTCATCTGGAATCTTCCCTGCGCCAAGGGGACTGGAAGCTTAACCCTCCGGCCCAAGGCACCTTATCCCCTGTTCAAAGCCTGGCGGCTGCGGCACCGGACGAGCCCCAAAACTTCGTAGATCCTTCGGACAGCAGCGAACCGGTAACGGTCATCGTTCAGCTGAAGAACGATCCGCTTAAGGTCTACGAGGCCAAACCGGGAGCACAGGCCCGTTCATCCCTTGGAAGCTACAGCAGCATATTGAATCAGGAGCACAGCGCCTTTAAATCGGCGGCTTTATCGAAAACCGGCGCCAAGTTCAAACGGGAATATTCCAAAGTTTTTAACGGTTATTCCGTGACGCTCCCGGCGAACGAAGTGGACAAACTGTTGACACTGCCGAACGTAAAAGCGGTCTTCCCGAATGAGGAAATGCACGCCCTGCCTGTTGCGGACGGGCATGAAGTAACGCCGAACATGGATGAAAGCGCTCCGCTGATCGGTGCGGAAGACATGTGGGATTCGGGATATGACGGGGAAGGCGTTAAGGTCGGCGTCATTGATACCGGTATCGACTACAATCATCCAAGCTTAAAGGACGCCTACAAAGGCGGATATGACTTTGTCGACAACGATGCCGATCCGATGGAGACGCTCCCGGATCCAAGCAAGCCGCTCGACAGCAATGGCAACACCTATGATACGTATCATGGAACGCATGTCTCCGGAACGGTTGCCGGACGAGGCGACCCTGAGCACCCCGATGCGGGCAAGGGCTGGGTCCGCGGCGTAGCGCCGGGATCGGATCTGTACGTATACCGCGTACTCGGTCCTTATGGCAGCGGCTCGACCGAAAACGTCATTGCCGGGATTGAAAAGGCGGTCAGCGACGGAATGGACGTCATCAACCTGTCGCTGGGCTCCAATATGAACAACTCATATACGCCGGATGCCATCGCAGCGGACAACGCGGCGCTGGCGGGAGTCACCGTCGTTATCTCCAACGGCAATGAAGGACCGGATGCGGAAACGGTTGGCAGCCCGGCTGCGGCACAGCTGGCCATTTCCGTGGGCGCCTCGACGCCGCCGCTCCAAACGCCGATTTTCACATCCGATACCATTGGCATTACGTACGCCCAGCTGGCGGCGACATCGCCGAAGCTGGAAACGGAAGGCGCGGACTTGGAGCTTGTGGACGCCGGCCTCGGCCGTACTTCCGATTACGCCAACATTGACGTAAAGGGCAAAACGGCGTTTGTGCAGCGTGGAGAAATCTCCTTCGCTGAGAAAGCGCAAAACGCGGCCGCCAACGGCGCCGTGGCTGTCATCATTTACAATAACGTGCCAGGCGAAATCGGCGGAGCTACGCTGAATGGCGCCGAAGACGTCGTGCCAGCGTACACGATCAGCCAGGAAAGCGGCCAGAAGCTGAAGAGCGAGATTGCCAAAGGCAATAACCACGTAACGTTCGGCTATAAAGCCGAAGTCGACCTGCTCGCAGATCTCAGCTCCAGAGGTCCTGCTCTGCCGAACTATACGATCAAGCCGGACATTACCGCGCCTGGCGTGGGCATCAAGTCTTCCATTCCGGCGTTTGGCGGCGACTATACCAACGCTTACGAGGAACTGCAAGGCACAAGCATGGCCGCTCCGCATGTGGCGGGTTCGGCTGCCCTCATGCTGGAGAAGACGCGCGAAGAAGGTCTTCAGCTGAAGCCGGATGACGTGAAGGCTCTGCTTACGAACAACGCGGTTCTGATCAAAGACCGGGATAACCGTGAGTATGGCACCAACGAGCAAGGTGCCGGCCGCGTTGACCTGAAAAATTCTTCCGAGGCGGATGCCATCGTTAAGGTGGAAGAATCGCTTCCGGCTCAGCTTCAGGACGATACCCACCAAACCTCGTACTCCGGCAGCATTTCTTTCGGTCTGCAGGGTGCAGGAGCGGACGTCGCCCGCAAGCTGACGGTGGAAAATATCGCGAATACGGATCAATCCTATTCGATTGAGGTCAAATGGAATCATGGCGGGGGGCCGGTTCTGACGCCGGAAGCGGATTCGGTAAGCCTATCCGCAGGACAATCGACTGCCGATCTGAACGTATCTCTGAACATTCCGGAAGGAACCGCAGATGGCCTGTATGACGGTCAGCTGATCTTTACGCAAGCCGGAAACGGGCACGTCCTTCACGTGCCGTTCAGCGTGTATGTCGGCGAAACATATAACCTGGCCGATATTTCAAACGTAGAACTCGATCCGATTTACCTGTCCAGCACCAACGAAGGCAAAGGCTCGACCCTTTATTATGCACTCAATAAAAAATTGGTGGATTACGAATTCGACGTCTACCGTTTTGATGACGAAGGGAACGGCGAGTACGTAGGATATATCTACGACCGCGACTTCCAGAACAAGCTGGACCCGTTCTATTACTCCTATGAATGGGACGGCAAAGTGGATATCGCTACCACACCAGGAAAGAAACGCGTGTACCTGGATCCGGAAGGCGTCTACGGCATCGTTCCGGTAACGGTCGAGGAAGGCGACAAAACCGCCGAAGTAGTGACCGACTCGCTGTCGCAATTCCTGGTCGACAACACTGCACCGGATGCGTCGGTGCCGGATGAGCTTGTAGTCAATCCGGATAAGCCGAACGTCGGCGTGCTTCAAGGAACGATCAACGGAGATTTGCTGCTGGATTACTTCTATGACGGCACGAATCTGCAGGACCTGATCCATGTGAAGGCGGTCAATTCCGTAAAAGGCAAAGATAACGAATATCAGGGAACAATCGATGAGTACGGTAATTACACCGTAGAAGTTCCGCTTGAGAACGGAACGAACAACATCGACCTGTATATTTCTGACGATGCCGGCAACGGAACAGCTAAAGCGGCCAAATCCTATAAGTATAATTACAAGCCGGAGGAGACCCCCAGCACAGACGTAGAATTGTCAGCCAAGCAAGGTAAGATTAAAACAGGTAAACCCTTTAACGTTTCCGTTGAATTCAAAGGTAAACAGGCCGTGCAATTTATGACGGTCGAGGTAACTTACGATGCTAAATTAAAACTAAACAAGATTACACCTACTTCCAAGCAGGTTAAAATCCAAAATGATGTCACGGCAACCGATGCGGAAGCATCTTTGGCAAAGACAGGCAAAAAACGGGCCGTGTTCGGCATTGAATTCAACAAACCAGTCAAGAGTGGTACCCTGGTGGATTTCTCCTTCACCGCTTCGGATGCAGGCACCTACGATTTTGAGATCAGCAGCGTCACGATGCTCGATTCAAATCAGCAGCCCGTTCTATCCGGAAAATTGACCGGTACCAGCGTAGAAGTCACCGGTGGCAAAAAACCTGGCAAAGGCTCCAATTCCGACGATGCACAAAATATTGATGACAACTTAACAACGGATGAAGATCAAAGCCTCGACCAGGCACAAAGCCCGGACGGTTCTCAAAGCACGGATGGAACCCAGAGCCCTGATCAAAGTCCAGTTACGGATGATAACCAGCCAGCTTCACCAGAAACCGATCCTTCTCAGCAGCCGGATAACAGCCAGCAACCGGCTCAATCGGGTGATGGCGTACAACAGGGTTCAAGTCCTGCCGGTGAGGGCGCAAACACAGGAGCAACAAACCAAACGCCAGCTGTAGACAGCAATGCAGCAGCCGGTGCAGATACCAATACTGATACGCAAGGAAAGTAAAAATTCGAATAAGACTTGATTCGCTTTTGAAAAAGACACAGGCAGTCCTGGAGTAACTCTCCAAAACGCCTGTGTCTTTTTTTGTAAAGGTTGATATTTTATTCTCCCCCGCCCCGAACCGTTCCCGCGATCAATCGGCGCAAATCTTGTACCCGGTTCGGCGTCTCTGCCGTCGAGTGGCTCAGCATGTCGCATAAGGCGACCAGGTCCTCCAGACGGGACAGAAGCCTCCAGTTCTTTTCCAGCACCAAACCCTCTGCCTCGTAAGCCTTTATGAAGTGCTGTTCGATCCACGAACCGTTCGCCTCATAACGCAGCATATTTCCCAGATCCGCATGCCGGTTCCAGGCAAAAGCCTCCTCCCAATCGAGCACGGCCGAAACAAAGTACCCCTCGGAACCTTTCTCCATCAGTATATTTAACCCGTTATAATCGGAGTGGGCCAGCATGGGTTTTTCCTGACTAGCCGATAACATGGGCCCATATCGTTTGCAAAATGCCCACAGCTCCCGGCTAAGCTCTTCTCCCAGCCAAGCTTCGCATGGACTATGGAAGATCACGTCATCCATAAATGCAAGAAACCGCTCGCCGCTCATGCTGAAAGGCTGCGTGACCTCCAAATCGCTGCCGAAAAAACCGGAAGCTTCAAACGGAAATCCATGAATATGGGCAAGCGTTCTGCCGGCTGCGGCTGCTGCCGATGTTTTCTCCTCAAGCGTACCATCCCGGATTATATCGCTCAGCAGTACACCAGGCTTCCATTCCAGCACCGCCCAGGGTTTCGGATACCTGCTACAGCTCGTATCGGCATACACAAACTTGGCGACCGGTACCCGTTCCCGAACGAGCCGGGTAAGGGCAACTTCTTTGCCGGCAATGTCTTTCCCCCGGCGAAAAAATCTCAATACATACGGCCTGCCGTCCCCCTCTACCTGAATTTTGTAATTGGAGTTGCTGAGACCCACGCCTATTCGCCGGGATGAGATTATCTCACGGCCAAGAAATGCAGGGGCTGCGATCTGATTCAGTTCTTCCAGACTTAGTTCCAGCGGCTGCTCCGTCCGCTCCCAACCTTCTTTCATCCATTCTCGCCTCCGATCCGAACAAGGATTTCCTCTGGTAATAGGTTATCGATTCCTTGCTCACGTGTATGAACCGACCTTTAAAAGCTCGAATAACCACATTTACGCTTGATCTTTAAGTTAACATCATATAAATTATGGTTTTTCGCAGCTCCTTTTTTCCAAATGATCTGTTGTTAAGTACGTTGTAATGGTGATATAGCTCGGATAATCTGGGATCGGTGTTGTGATGATTTTTCTATTGTGAATTTTTCATATAATGAGTTTTTGGAACAAAACAACTTCAATTTACTCAGTTTTAAGTTGACCTAGCTGTAAAAGTACACTTCTTTGGCCTTCAACAGCCATTGTTCCTTCCCACCAGGCTATCCGTATACGATCGTTTCATCGACAACTGTCATCCGAACCTTATTTTCCAAAATCGATTCCGGCGGTTCGCCGAACGGGTCTCGTTCAAGAACGGTAAAATCAGCGGCGTATCCCGGCTGAATCCGTCCCCGGTCTAGTTCATGACCTGCTGCATAGGCACTGCCTGTCGTGTACAGCGAGATCGCTTCATACATGCTGAGCCGCTCATCGGGACCATACACGGTCTTTTGAGCATCCCCCGGCTTCATACGGGTTACAGCAGCGTATATGCCAAGAAGAGGCGAGACGCTTTCGATCGGCGCATCCGATCCGCCGGCACAAGGAATCCCGCTGCGAAGCAGCGTCTGCCAAGCGTATAAATGCAGCCCCTTCGCATCGCCGACCCGGTCCAGCACCCACGGAAAATCAGAGGTGACAAAGCTCGGCTGAATGTCGACAATAGCAGGCAGCTCCTTCAGCTGCGCAAGAAGCTCATCCCGCAAAATCTGCCCGTGAATCAGCCGGTCCCTCCTGCCCGCCGGGCATGGATGTGCGGCCAATGCGTGCAGCACCTTCTCTGCGGCCCCGTCGCCAATGGCATGCGCAGCCGCCGCAAGCCCAGCGCTTCTTGCCTTGGCCACCAGCCGGTTCAGCTCCTCATCCGAATGAACGGCCACGCCGCTCGTGGTTGGATCATCTGCGTAGGGGCGGCTGAGCAAGGCCGTTCTTCCGCCCAGGGATCCGTCCGCAAACAGCTTCATCGCCCCGTATTCGAGGAACTCGGATTCCGGCACAAGGCGCCTTCCTTCCTCGAGCCATTCATCGAGCGCAAGATGGTGGATCAGAAGATGCGTTCTGAATTTCTTTTGCCCCTCCATAATGACCTTTTGGAACGCTTGCAGCGTTCGTGTACAGCCGCCATAGTAGCTCAGATCTTCCGTATGGCAGCCGGTGATCCCCTGTCTCCAGCAGTCCTCAATGGCCATCGTCAGTGCAGTCTCAAGGTAGCTCTGAGTCACGCCGGGCATCCGATGCAGGATCAGATCCTGGGCCTGCTCCTTAAAAATACCGTTTAAGCGTCCGTCACTGCTTTTTCCCGCGACTCCGCCGCTTGGCACCTCTGTGTCTTCATTAACGCCGGTCTCCTGCAGGGTCAGTGTATTGACGGTCAGCACGTGCCGGCAGACCCGCCGCAGCATCACGGGATGATTCGGAGCGACCCGGTCCAGCTCCACTCTAGTCGGGAGGAGCGCTTCCTCCCACTCATTTTCGTTCCATCCTTCCCCGATGATCCACGTGCCTGGCGGAAGGCGCCGGGCTTGTCCGGCAATCTTGTCCAGCAGCTCGCCCCGGTGCTTCAGACCGGAAAGCTGCAGCTTGAGAAAGGTCTCTCCGTGGCCGATCAGGTGAATGTGACTGTCCACAAATCCAGGGAACATGGTGCCCCCGCCAAGATCGATCACCTCGTCGATCCTGCCGTGAAATCTCTCTTTCAGTTCCCGCTTATCGCCAGCATCAATGATGCGTCCTCCTTCGGTCATTACCGCTTCAACCGTCTTATGTTCCTGTTCCATCGTGTAGATGGTTCCGTTCGTCCAGCACTTGGCCATGACGCTCCCTCCTCCATCGCTTCATTCCTCAATCATCGATAAGTTTGACTGCTACAAGAATAGCACAAAAAAAGCAGCCGGTCCCCTGACCGCTGCTGCCTCATATCAATCAATCTATCGCTCAATGCATCACGTATTTCCAGATCAGCCAGCATATCAGCACACAAATCCACGAAATGAAACCGAAGATCGTAACAATTTTGTTCTCGCTCCATCCATATTTCAGACTGAAGTGGAAATGGATCGGGGTCATTCGAAATAACCGCAGCTTTGTCTTTTTGTAATACCACACCTGCAAAATGACTGACAACTGCTCCGCAAGATAGATAAAAAACAAGATCGGTATCAATATTTCAACCTTTTCAATAACGGCCAAAATGGAAAGCGACCCTCCGATCGCCATCGATCCCGTATCCCCCATAAACGCCCTTGCCGGATAGATGTTGTAAAGAAATAGTCCAAGCAAACAGCCGATCATCACCAGCGAAAATGTCTGAACCTCAGGTTTGTCCGAAATCAAAAAGAAGAAAAAATAAGTCGGAATCGCCACATTGATCAGCAGTCCGTCCAATCCATCCGTAAAGTTGATCGCATTCGCAGAACCTACCACAAACAGCAGTATGATGGCCACATATACGTAAACAGGCAGCTGCAGATGGTATCCTTGAAACAGCGCGATATCACTCGTTACGCCAAAGGAATGAAGCAATACATACAACAGGATTCCCGTAAAAGCAAATTGAAGCACCAGCTTCGTACGGCCGGAGATGCCGGCTGGGTCTTGCCAGAAGGCCTTTTTGAAGTCATCGAGAAAGCCAACCGAGCTGAACAACAGAAACGTAGCGCATAGGAGCAGCATGAGGGATGCCGGTTGTGATTGCAGCGAAATCGCTACCCCGATTAGCAGGATTAATCCGGCCATCAAGGGGGTACCGCGTTTGGCTTGATGATCTGCCGGAAGCTCGGCGCGGATCGGCTGCGTCAGCTTCAACCTGCGCAAGGTCCAAATCAGCAATGGCGTCAGTACGGCAACCAGAAGGAAAGATAAGCCGGAAACAGCCATAATTCCATACATATGACGAACCCCTTCACATTGAAAAATATAGTTCCCTTACATTATAAATAATTCGGATAGGTAGACAAACATTCCCCGAAGTCAAAATCTCTTAGGGATCATCTTGCTTGTGCAAGCCATCTATGAAAAATATGTACCTTGATATGTACCTTCTACCTCACCAGTTACTTCCTAGGAGCAGCTTCCTCTTTTTTTGTATACAGCGGCAATGTAATAATAAATGTGGTCCCTTCGTCTTCCTTGCTTTCAATCGAAATATGTCCGTTCATTTCTCGTATGATATTGAAGGTCACCATTGTTCCGAGCCCCGTGCCTTTTAATTTGGTGGAGTAATAGGGGGATCCCAGCCTTTTGACCTGCTCTTTTGTCATGCCTACGCCTGTATCCGAGATATAGATTCTGGCCTTATTGTCGCTTTCATCCACAAAGTATTTAATCGTTAAAGTACCGCCGTCAGGCATCGCTTCAACCGCATTTTTGCACAAATTAATGATAGCTTGCCTTAACTTGGATTTGTCTCCATAAATGGTACCGGATGAATGAAATTCGGTGACCATTTTCACATTTTGTAAATTAGCATAGGAGCTCAGCACATGGGAGGTTTCCAATAACTCTTCGTTCAGTGAAATCGGTTCGAGCTTCTGGTTTTGAGGTTTGGCTAACGACAGGTAATCGGAAATGATCGATCCCGCCCGATCCAATTCCACGAGGGTAATGAGGGAAAATTCTTTACGCTTCTGATCCGTTAAGGACGGCTCACCCAATAGTTGAACAAATCCCCGCACAGTAGTGAGCGGATTTCGTACTTCATGAGCGACCGATGCGGCGATTTCGCTGACGACCTTCAGTTTCTCGGCTTCGATCATCTCTTCTTGAATTTTCACGTCGCGACGGACCGTTTCCAATATGTACACCAATAAAACCGACATTGCGCACTGCATGAGAACGATTGGCAAGGATGGCACAAATGAGTGCAGGAAATACGATGGATTGCTATCAAGCAAATAATAAATATTTAAGACGGTAATACGTAAAAAAAAGCAAAGGCCCAACACGATCACCATCCGCTTCATGAAGCTCCCACGGTTAAATACTGGAATCGCCAGGCATACGAGCACCAATGTAGGCAATAGGGACAGCGTATAATAAACAATATGAATATCACCCAATACTTGTCGATAAATAATTGCGCTGGCGAATAACAGTAAGGCGCTGTACACCCCGCCGTATAAGGAGCCCACCACAAGCGGTATTCCCCGCAAATCTAAAAACGTATTAAACACTTTGACAGGGAACGACATCGTGATGATCAAAGGTACAAGAAACAGCAGGAAATAGAGTACGGTTTTTTTCGATTTACACACAAAACGATAGAACATGATAGGCAGTAATATGATGAAAACATTGAGTATTAGGTTGGATTCGATATGCATCCCCTGTAGCCCCTTCGATTGTGGTAAATAAGCATTCTCGGGGCACAGGATAAATTCCTTCTCATTAAATTGTAAATTTTTCCGCATCCGCGCTCATTATGCATGATCTATAAAAAACAGCACGTGACCATAGTGCTTCATGAACCTTTTATAATCCGCCGATTCCTTTAAGACAATGATCGTGGAATAAGCATTTACTTTGCGCCGTTTTAGTCTGGCGAACAGTCCTTTCTGTTCGATACAGTAAAATTTGCCTCTTTCATATTCAATAAGAAGAGGCGGAAGATCCGCAGCGTGATCATCCGCTTCATCCGAATCATCTGCCTCTAGCTTTATTCCATCCATCTGGATCAGGCGTAATGGAAACTTGACGACTCCAAAATAATGATTCTTCTCTCCTGAATAATCATGCAGAGCCGAAGCCACCTGCCTCGTAAGCATCAGGTAGCACTGAATCCATTCTTCCAGCAGCCCGTTATTCGCATATTGTACTGCCGAGCGTACCGTCGGAGCATAAGTGATATGCCTGTCATGTTTCTTCGAATAAATGATTTTCTTTATGGAATCCAGGGATAAGAAGTACTCGTCCGCAAGCTCCGAAACCGTCATCCCATTGGCATATTTGTTGCGGATCATCACATTTCGCCTCTGCAGGCGATCCCGGTAGCCGGACGTTTCTCCCCAGCCCTTTTTCTCCTGACCCTTCGGAATATACAGCAGTTTCCCGGCGGCGTATTTCTGGATTTCTTTCAGCAGCTCCTCAGGCAGGACCTCGCCGGCATTTTCATATTTCATACGATCATCCTTTATAAAGCGTAAATTCGATCCTTCAGTTCGCTGATGGATTTCATGATGGACATGCACGATTCCTCGTCATCGATCGACGCATGCCACCGCAAAACATCGATTCCCTTATAATACGCCATACATAAAAATCTTTCTTTAAAATCCGGGATGACGATGTTTCGTTGTCCGCAATATTCGAATAACAATTCAGGAATGTTCAAATAGGGCTTATTTAAGTCCATAATGGCAAAATCCAGAAGGAAGTCGCATATGCCGGACCGGCTCCAGTCAGGGAAACCAACCTGCGTTTTTCCATCGGTGATCATAATTTCAAAAAACGTATTATTGTTCACTAAATAACGTCTGCCTTCACAATACTCGATTCTGGCTTCCATCTCCATCAAGTATTTTTCGACAAATTCACGATCCAGAAGCGTCGTATCATAGAGTTCCTTCCAATGATACCAATATCCTTCTTTATCATCCGCGAATGTGTCAACGAGAAACTCCCTGCAGGTGCTGTACTCCGTTTTACAATTCTCATTGAACTCACCGTAGCCTTCGACGCCCGCTATATCTGATGCGCTGATTTTTAAGATGCTGTCAAAAAACAATTCGTAGACTTTGGCAAATTGCTGCGGATTTAACGCATCGGCGAGAAATCCGTTTGGTGTCATGCTCACCTGTGCGGAAAGCATGGACTTGATGATATGATCCTTACTCATGTGCAGATCCCCTTTACATACACAAATGATTGAAGTTTCAGTATCAGCTGCGCGCCCCTGATCTGTCGTCATCATACCACTTGATCATGTAACGGAAATAGGCAATGAATAGGTTAAGTCAACTTTACCCTCGAATGAGGCTAGTACAGCAGCGCCGCTTGTCTTTTATAGTGATCTTCGATCACCATACAGGCCATTGCTTCAATCACGGGTACTACCCGCGGACAGATGCACGGATCATGCCTTCCGATCGTTGTGATTTCCCTTTCGTTTCCTTCCGTATCCACTGTTCGCTGGGGTTTGGAGATCGACGAAGTCGGTTTCACGACAACCCGGAAAATGATGTCGGCCCCGGTGCTGATTCCACCGATAACGCCTCCGGCATGGTTCGTAATAAACCCGTTCTCGTCCATTTGATCGTTGTGTTCGCTTCCCAGCATGGATGCCGCCCGGAAACCGGTCCCGAACTCGATTCCTTTGATCGCGCCGATCGAAAGCATGGCCTTGGCCAGCTCAGCATCCAGCTTATCAAACACGGGCTCCCCAAGCCCTGCCGCAGCGCCGCTGATCCGGCATTCAACGATGCCGCCGCAGCTGTCGCCCTCTGCCGCGAGTTGTTCGATCCGCTCAATCATCTTAGCCGCCGCTTCAGGATCACAGGCGCGAACAGGATTTCGTTCGATGGCATCGGGATGGAAGGCTTCACAGCGGATTCCGGCGACCTCGGTCGTGTAGGCCATGACGGAGACTCCCCGCCGTTCCAGCAGTTTCCGCGCAACCGCTCCGGCCGCGACCCGTGCCGCAGTTTCCCTCCCGGAAGCCCTCCCGCTGCCCCGATAGTCCCGAATGCCATATTTCTGATCGTAAGAAAAGTCCGCGTGCCCCGGGCGATACATCTGTTTGATGTCATCGTATGCGGATGGACGCATATCCGTATTGTTCAGCATCACGCTGAGTGGAGTCCCTGTTGTCCGGCCTTCAAACACACCGGATAAAATCCGGACCTTATCATATTCTTTACGCGGCGTTGTGACCGAAGACTGTCCCGGCTTTCTGCGATCCATCTGAACCTGAATATCGTCCTCGTTCAGTTCAAGGCCTGGAGTGACGCCTTCGATAATGACGCCAATGGCTTCTCCATGCGATTCACCAAACGTCGTCATTTTAAACCGTTCACCAAAAGTACTTCCCGGCATAAAAATCCCCCCTCTATATAGATTGAACTAAAGTTTTGAATTGAACTTCCATCTCTTTAGTTCATTCTATCTAACATCATGTATTGTCCTTATGTACTAGTTTAGAGGTATACTTGTAATAAATGAAATTGTAATATTCGACTCTTGCCATAGAATGGATTGATACCAAATGATGATTAACACGGAATGGTACCGGATTTTTCTTCATGCTTCGGAAACCTTGAATATGACGAAAGCCGCCCAGCGCTTAAATATGACACAGCCCTCCGTCAGTTATGCGATCAAGCAGCTGGAAGACGCGCTTGGAGTTAAGCTGTTCGACCGCTTATCCAAAGGAATCGTTTTAACAGAAGAAGGGCATGCCTTGTACGATCAAGTCAGACAAGTATTCGATAAACTGGATTACGCCGAACGTTACATGAAGCAGTTGGGACAGCTGAACGAAGGGCGATTGCGGATCGGTGCCAACGGAGCGATCATCCGCGACTATATCGTTCCTCTACTCGATATTTTCCGTTCCCAATACCCTAACATCCGGGTTCAAGTCTCGCAGCAAAAGACCGGTCAGATTTTGGAGCAGTTACAGCAGGGCTTACTTGATCTGGGCTACGTTTATCTTCCGGTGAAGGAAGCGGAGATTCAGGTCGTGAATACTTTTGTCTCGCCGTATGGTGTGGTGGCAGGGAAACCCTTTGCCGCTCTGGCAGAAGCCCCCTTGTCCGCTGCACAATTGGCCGAGCTTCCCCTGTTAATGCTGTCCCAGGGAAGTGCGACCCGCTCCTATATCGAAGCCTGGTTTCAATCCCAAGGCGTGGAAGCAGCGGCCGATTTCGAGCTGAACAGCTTGGATATGCTGGCGGAGTTTGCCGAGCGGGGGTATGGCGCAGCTATTTTGCCGAGAGCGTTTGTAGCTTCAAAGATCGATGAGGGTGCTTTATTGGAGCTTTCTATGGAAGTTCCGCTGCCGGACCGACACATAGGCGTAGCTGTCAGAAAGCATTCGTCCCTATCGCTCGCCGCAGAGGCCTTTTTGAACATACAAAGCAGCCGGCCTCTTTGACCGTCTGTCCTCGCCGCGTTCCGATTATGAACGCGCATCCATTTTACATTTCTTGTAAGCAAGTGGTGTCATATTCATCGCGTTTCTGAATTTTTCTATAAAGTAGCTGGTGCTGTTAAACCCAACTTGGTAGGCCACCTCAGTAATGCTGGAATCGGCTTGACGCAGGAGGACTGCGCTTTTCTGAAGTCTGTAATCGGTCACATAATTGAGCGGAGTCGTATTGAGCATTCGTTTAAAATAGCGGCAGCATTCCGAGCGGCTCAATTGACCGGCTCTGGCAATATCATTTAACACGATTTTTTCGGCGTAATGGTTATCGATCCAGCTCAACATCTGCTTCATCCGCTCGTTTTTTACCGCTTCCACCTGGTCATATTGCAGTTGAAATCCGTTCAGGATCAGGTTTTTCCAAATGAAAGCCAGCTGCATCGTCATATCCAGTTCAAAGTATGGCGGTTGACGCTGGATCCATTGATGAATGTTCACCAAGGCATCTAAAATATTGGCGCCCCAAGCCTGATTAGGATCGATGTATAAATAAGGCAGATTCGTCGCTTGAATATACGGAGCCACATAGGCTGCATATAGCTCCCGTGATACGACAAAGTCAGGTGAGACATTGAGGCAAATATACACGCAGCCCGATGAGTTCCGATCTTCCGCCATGTGCAGGCAGCCGCTGTTGATGAAGACCCCTTCCCCTTGCCGAACAACGAGCTTCTCTTCGTTAATTTGGAACTCGGCTTCCCCTTTGACAACCCGAACGAATTGCAATTCATCATGCCAATGAAGCGGAATATGTCCGTGTATGTTTTGGTTAATCGTCGTTTCGTAGCAGGCAACCGGAAGCACGACCGTCCGGTGCTCGGTTAACTCCTTCAAATTGCCGCCAATCCTGAAATCTTTAATTTGCAAATAACCCCCACCTCAATATTGTTATATTTTTATATCCAATTCCGGTATTCCGAACGAGATTTTTTACCTATTATAACACTATTATTATATTTGAAGCGGAGAATCGATCGATGAATCCAACAGCTAGAAGAAAAGGGTTATTTCTTGTCATGACAGGAGCGATATTTTGGGGAGTGAGCGGCACCGTCGCCAAAAAGCTCTTTGAGCAAACTGCAATCGATGTTAACGGACTGGTCACGGTACGCCTGCTCATCGCCGGTATTTTACTGTTAACCATTCAATTTTGGGTCAAAGACCGCTCGCAAATCGTTGGGGTATGGAGAAACAGTCGGACCGCTTTGCGGCTCATTGTTTTCGGATTGGTTGGCATGCTATCGGTTCAATATACGTATATGGCATCGATTCAGCATGGAAATGCCGCTGTGGCAACACTGCTGCAGTATTTGGCGCCTGTCATGATCATCCTCTATTTAATGTTGCGGAAGCAAATGGTTTTCACGCGAAAAGACTTGCTCACCGTGATCCTAGCTTTAGCGGGTTGCTTCTTCTTATTAACCAACGGCTCAATCTCGGAGCTTTCCGTGCCATTTCCAGCCGTTGTTTGGGGTGTTTTATCAGGTGCGGCCTTGGCGTTCTACACCTTGTATGCCGTCCCGCTGCTGAAGCAATACGATTCCCTCGTCATTGTCGGCTGGGCGATGATCATCGGCGGTTTGGGCTTAATTGTGATCCATCCACCATGGCACACCGACTTTACAGGCTTGACGATCGACGCCTATCTATACCTTGCTTTCGTGGTCCTTTTCGGCACGATGGTCGCATTTTGGTTTTATATCGAAAGCTTACAAAGCCTATCACCCAAAGAAACAAGCCTTTTAGGCAGTTTGGAGCCGCTGGCCGCTGTGATCACAACCGTATTTTGGTTAAAAGAGCCTTTTGGTTTTTTTCAGTGGCTGGGTACGGCGTGTATCATCGGGCTGATTTTGCTTCTGGCATGGAATAAGAAACCTTCATCCGACTAGTGCGATTTTTTCATATATCGAATTTCTCATATGCAGCTCAAAAGAAAAACCGGCAAATTTGCCGGTACTCGTGGGTGTATGCAGCCATTTCCGAAACGAATCTACCCTTTCACCGCACCGGCTGTCATGCCGTCGATGAAGTACTTTTGGAAGGCCACAAACAGGATAAAGATCGGCAGAATCGAAAAGAACGAGCCGACGATGAGCAGGTCATAGTTGTTGCCGTACGGCGTCAGCAGCGTCTTCAAACCGATCGGCAGCGTATACTTGTGCGAATCGCTCAGCACCATAAACGGCCACAAAAAGTTGTTCCAACTGTTCATGCCGTTGAGAATGGCCATCGCCGCGAAGGAAGGCTTCATAACAGGAAGGATCAGCCTGGCGTAAATGCCGTACTCGCTCGCACCGTCCACCCGGCCGGAGGCGATAATCTCTTTCGGAATGCCAGACAGGTATTGTCTGAAGAAAAAGATCGTCGCCGCATTGGCAATGCCCGGCAAAATAATCGCCGAGTAGGAGTTCATCATGCCAAGGTTAAAAGTAAGCGTGTATAAAGGAAGCAGCAGTATTTCAAAGGGAACCATCATGATCAGCAGTACGCAGATAAAAAGGATATTTTTTCCTTTAAAATCATAAGCGGCAAAGCCGTAAGCTACCGTTGCGCTGACCAGCAGCGTCAGAACGACCTGTACCACGGTCAGCAGCAGCGAGTTGAAGAACCAGGTGAAATACGCGTGATCCCCCGTGAACAAAAAGACAAAGTTGTCCAGGCTCATGACCGAGAAATCAAGCTTCAGGTTCAATCCGTATCGGATCAGCTCTTCGCCGGGCTTGAAGGAAGCGAGCGTAATAGCGTAGAACGGTAGCAAGATCAGGAAGCAGATGACGGCGAAAATGACGACGAGGACGATGTTGAGCGCGGTATTCTTTTTCATCCCTAATCCTCCTTCTTAAACATGCCGGAGAACGCCAGCTGCGTCAGATTAATGATCATCGTCACGGCGAGCAGCACAATGCCGACCGCGGCGGCGTAGCCGAGATTGTTCTTCTCGATCCCTTGGCGGTACAAGTAGCCGACGATCGTGAGGCCGATGTTTTTCGGCGAGTTGTTGCCGTTCCACAGCATGAGGCTTTCGATAAACATGGCCAGTCCCGCATAAATGCTGATCGTAAGTACATAAATCGTGGTCGGTTTCAGGAGCGGCATCGTGATTCTCGTGAATTTCTGGAATGCGGAGGCGCCGTCGATCGAGGCGGCTTCGTAGTATTCCTCCGGAATATTTTTGAGACCCGACAGGAAGTAAAGGATGTTAACTCCAGTCCACCGCCAAGTCGCCAGGGCGAGCAGCGCAACAAAACCGGTCAGATGCCCTTTCAGAAATTTCACCGGCTCGATACCGAAGACGCCAAGGACGCTGTTGATCAGCGACCCTTCCATCTCCCCGAACATCAGACGGAAGATCGTCCCCGCCACCACCACGGATGTCAGTGCAGGAAAGAAGAAAGCCGACTTAAAAAATTCGCGGCCCCACATCCATTTGTTGTTGATCAGTACCGCAAGCAGCATCGGAAACGGAATCAGAATGACCAGTGTCAGCACCATATACAGAGCGCTGTTGCCGATCGACTTCAGGAACACGCTGTCCCCCATCAGCTTCTGATAGTTGTCCATTCCTGTCCACTCGGCCTCCTGCCCCAGGGTGACATGCTGGAAACTCATGCCGAATGAGCTGAGCAGCGGATAAACCCAGAACACCAGAAAAATGGCGACAAACGGGAACACGAACACGTACGGGGCGACCTTTTGCGAGTATATAAAACGCTTGATCATGTCTCTACTCCTTTCTGTTTGAAAAAGAGCCGCTCCCCGAAAAGACAAGAGCAGCTCTGATTCCGGGCATGCCGGCTATTTCAGTTCCTGTTCGATCTGCGCCTGCGCATCGTCCAGCGCTTCCTTAATGTCACGTCCGTCCTCGAAAATTTCGTTGAGCGTCGTCGTGTACAGCACGTTGTTGATCGTCGGCGAAGCCGGCGTCGATTTGATCAGACGGATTTCATCCTTGATATCGTTCAGCACGTCAAACGGGTTGTTGACGAAATATTTCACGAATTGGTTTTCGGGATTATGCGTCACGTCCTTCATATTCCATACGTCCATATTAATTGGGTCAAAGCCGAGCGTGTTCCAGATTTCGATGTTCGCGTCGAGGGACAGCTTGGCGTAAGCAATGAAGTCTTTGGCCAGTTGAACGTCTTTGGCCGTTTTGGTGACGACGGTACCGGTTCCGCCTCCGCCGTAAGAGCGCGGCATTCCTTTTTCCATGACCGGAATCGGCGCAAGTGCGATTTTACCGGACAGGTCAGGCATATAGTTCGTGTAACGCGACATCATCCACAGCGGCATGAAAGCCGTCGCATATTTTCCTTCGTTAAACTCGCCGTACGCTTCCTCTGTGTCCGGCTGCCCGCCGGCAATTGTGGCGATGACGTTGTTATCCTGCAGGTCTTTCAGCACCTTCAGTCCTTTGACCATGGCGTCCGAATTGACGATCGGATTGCCCGCATCATCGGTAAAATCGCTTTTCTGCTGAGCCAGCATCATCGATGCCTCCCAACCGGCGCTCGTATCCGCCGTACCCATGTATTTGCCGGTCTTCTCGTACACCTGCATGCCTGCCTTCTTGAAATCGTCCCAGGTGACGATCGATTTGTAGTCCACGCCGGCTTCCTTTAGAATTTCAGTGTTATAGAACGCGACCGACGCACCGACGTGGGTCGAGAGTCCGTATACCTTCCCTTCCTTGCTGTACATATCGATCTGGGACTGGACGATGGTATCTTTGTAAGGCTCGACCACGTCGTTCAGCGGCTCCAGCTGAGGGGTGCCTTTCAGAAAATCGGGAAACTTGCCGATCTCAATGTCTGCAATATCCGGTGCCCCAACGCCTGTCTGTACCGCGATCGAGAGCTTGTTATGCATGTCGTCATACGGCATGACCGTGACGTTCAGCTTGATCTGGCGGTCCGGGTTCGCCGCGTTCCACTTCTCCAGCATCTTCTTGAAATGCTGCCCGTGCAGCTCCACAAACGTCCAATAGGACAGCTCGGTTGCCGTGTCGCCGGCCCCTCCGTCCAGGACGGACGTTTTGCCTTCCGCACTATTGGAAGACTTGCCGCATCCCCACAACATCGTCGTCATCGTGACGACCAGCAGCAGCATCAGCCATTTTTTCTTCATATCCAGGATCCTCCCCTAAGCTTCAATGATTTTTCTTGCCGCCAAGCACTTGCAGGACAAAACAAATCTGACTGACCAGGAACGGGTGACCTAAAAACATGAATAAAGCGCTTTCATTTGTGTCTGATTTCAACTCCCCTGCCGGGCTCCGGCGGCTCCTCATCTCAGGAACCATTCTTCCGGGCGCCGCTTCCGCAAGCTGAACCGGGGCAGCTTCGATAGGTTGCTGCGAAGATGACCTCCTCGGTTTTAAAGTTTTCTAAAATAATTCAATACATATTGAATGAATCCGTTTGCAAGTATAAAATAACATACAGGAAATGGAGTTGTAAATATAAAATCTAAAACATTTTATATTTTTTTAAAACATAATAACAGGAGTCACATTTACCTCCAATACGTCCTTCTCTTCATTTAGCTGCCCATACTAGCTCTTTTCTCCCTTTACTTAGCGATCGTTATCCTCATTGTCTGCATTCCACCCCAACCAATCGACATTTTTCTGCACGTTTCTTCTAACGTCCCTACTATTTTATGTTTTTATAAAATAAAAAACAGAGTCTACGCACCGCTTTTTTTCGGGTTTATGTAAGTAATTTTGTCAAAACCACGGCATCGACAGAATGTTATGAACAAAAAGTGAACGCTCACAAAAACAGATTGTAAACAAATATTACACCCATTTATAATAAGAGGTATACATCAACCGATCATGTCATTTTATATAACATTTCTTTTTTGGAGGGATGTTTGATGACCCGCAGACGGAAACCGGTATTAAGAAGAACCCTGATGACGACGATTGCCGCCACTGCCCTGCTGACCAGCTTGCTTCCGGCAGCGTCCGATGCTTCTCCGGAAAAAGGCTTATCTGCTATCGCATCAGCCCTGACTCCCATCCTCCAGCAGGCGGAGAAGGACGGGATTCGCATGTCGGTCGGCATCCGCGACCTCAGCGGCCATTACGGGCATGAAACGCTGCTGCTTGGGTCGCAAGAGCCGTACATGCCGGCCAGTACAATCAAGCTTGCCGTCGTATCCGCATTGATGCAGCAGGTTGACCGGGGCGAGCTGTCCCTGGCCGATCAGGTCACGGTAACGCCCGAAGACGTCGTGGGCGGCAGCGGATCGCTGCAGACCGAAAGCTTTCCGCAGAACCTTACGCTGGAACGCCTTGCCCGTCTGATGATCACCCAGTCGGACAACACGGCGACCAACGTGCTCATCGACAAGGTCGGCATGGACAGGGTCCAACAGCTGATGGACCAATTGGACCTGCGGACAATGCATCTTGGACGCAAAATGTTTGCGGCTGCCCCCTCCCCCGCCCAGGACAATTACATCGACGCCGCGGATTTGACGGAGCTGCTCGGCCAAATCTATCAGGGTTCCTTCCTCAGCGTCTCCTCCAGAAATCAGATCATCGCCTGGATGGCCCGGCAGGAGGTCAACACCAAGTTTGGAGCTGCGCTGCCCGATGCGCCAATCGCCCATAAAACCGGGGAAAACGCCAACGTCACCCACGATGCCGGGTATTTCCTTGTACCGGGGCACGAGCTCGCCGTCTCCGTGCTGCTGCAAGTAACGACAACCCAGGATTTCGACGAAGCGCAGCGGATCGGCAATCCCATCGTGCAAAAGGCCGCCAGAGCCATCTATAGCGAGCAGGTCAAGGATCAGGAAGCATCCGCCGGCAGTCCGCTCACCCGCGCGGAGTTCACTTCCCTGGTCGCCCGGGAACTTGGCCTGGCATCCGCTGCGGATCAATCCAGCCAGTTTCACGATATCAGTGACGACAGTCCGTTTGCAGGCGATATCGCCGCAGCCCGTCAAGCTGGCCTCGTGCAAGGAACCGGCGAGGGCTTGTTCAATGGGTCTGCTCCAATTACTCGCGCCGAAATGGCTGCGATTGCGGTTCGCGCCTATGTGTTCATTCACCGCGGAGCCTCGGCGTCAGGGGAAGCTCCCGAAGCCAACGAAGGTACCGTTCCCTCCTGGGCCGCAGGTTATGTCAGCCAAGCTCTCCAATTGGGAATGATGGAGCCTGCTGCAGCGCGAAGGACAGACCAACCTGCAAACCGGCAGGACGGGTCCCGATTCATCACCGGCATGTGGAACTTCACTCGCTGATCCGGTCCGGCTTCATCTAAGCTGCCGCTGGATTCAACACATAAAGGGATGCCCTGCCGTCATATCGGCGTAAGGGCATCCCTTTTGTCTTTATTCCTTGCTTTTTCGTCGGGCTCAGCACGCAAGGACGATACTGGATCAGCGGATGTTCCCTGATCCATTTTGCCAGCGTCCCCCTCATTCCTTCACGGAGCCCAGCGTAATCCCCGTAATAAAGAACCGCTGCAGAAAAGGATAGATGACCAGCACCGGAATCATCGCAATGAAAATTTTGGCCGCATTCAGCGTCCGATTCGACAGTTCGCTCATCCGCTGAATCTGTTCGGCCGTCATCGTGTTGGCATCGATCACCACCACCATCTGCTGGATATACGTCTGAAGCGGATAATGGTCCGCCGCCGACATCAGCACCAGCCCGTTAAAAAATTCGTTCCAATGGTACACGATGCTGAACAGCGTCACCGTAGCAATGACCGGCCCCGCGAGCGGGACAAAGATCTGGATCATCATCCGCCAGGGGCCCGCACCGTCGACAAGCGCAGCCTCCTCCAACTCTTTTGGCAGATTGCGGAAAAAGTTAATGACAAGAATGACGCTGAATACCGGCACGCTGTTGCCGAGAACGAGCGCCCAAATGTTGTTGATGAGCCCCAGCGACTTTACCGTCATGTACCAAGGAATCAGTCCGCCGTTAAACAGCATCGTAAACACGAGGATCCACATGAGTACATTGCGATACGGCAGCTCCTTGGCATTTTTGGATAACGGATACGCCATCAGCAGAATGACCACAAAGTTCAGCCCCGCCCCGAGGATGACCCGCTGCACGGATATCCAGAACGAGTTAAAAAATTTGCGGTCTCCCATCAGCTCCTGGTAAGAACCGAGGTTGAAACCGACGGGCCACAGCCCGACCCGGCCCGAGCTTGCCGCTGCGTTGTTGCTGAGGGATACGGCAAGGGTGTACCAGATGGGCAGGATGCATAAGATTGCGATGCCTACCAGGATCACGATCAGCGCAATATCAAACAGCCGGGAGCCTGCCGTGTTGTCTTTTACCATAGAACATGCACTCCTTTTGTCATCAAAAGATACGGTAGTTGGCAAACCGGTAAGCGAGATAATAGGAGATCGTGATCATCAGGAAGCTGACCACCGATTTGAGCAGGCCCATGGCGGTCGCCAGGCTGAACTGCAGATTGACCAGCCCCGTCCGGTAGACCCAGGTGTCGATAATGTCGCCGCTGGAATAGACCAGCGGGTTGTACAGATTGAAGATCTGCTCAAAGCCCGCGTTCAGCACATTGCCAAGGCTGAGCACCGAGAGCAGCACGATCGCCGAGACGATGCCGGGAAGCGTCACGTGCAGTATCCGCTTGAACCTGGTCGCCCCGTCGATCGCAGCCGCCTCGTACAGAGCCGGGTTGATGCCGGTCAACGCGGCCAAATAAATGATCGTGTTAAACCCGAATTCCTTCCACACGTCGCTTCCCACGATGAGGGCCGGAAACAGGTCCGCCCGCCCGAAGAACAGGACCGGCTTGATATGAAACACCGACAAGATTTGGTTCACCGGACCGGTGTAGCCGAAGATATCGAGCAGAATCCCCGAAAGGATAACCCAGGACAAAAAATGCGGCAGGTATACGATCGTCTGAATCCAGCGTTTCAAAAACCGCAGCCGCAGCTCATTCAGCAGCAGGGCAAAGACGAGCGGGATGACCAGATTACCTACAATTTTGAGCACGGCGATCACCAGGGTGTTGACCAGAATCGTGACGCTGTCGTTCAAGGAAAACATGTATTTGAAGTTTTCAAGACCGACCCATTCCGAATGCAAAATTCCGAGGCCTGGGTTGTAATCCTGAAAAGCCATGACGATGCCGAACATCGGAACGATGCTGAACAGGGTCAGCCAGATCATTCCGGGGAGAAGCATCAAGTAATAGTGCTTGGCGAATCCCTTGTTAATCATCTTGCAGCTCCTTCCTTTTCCGGGTCATATGCTTAAATAGGGGAGGCGCCGGAACGGTTCCCGGCACCTGCCTTTCGTTGGAGCGTTAAAAGCCTACTGCTGCGCGATTTCCGCGACTTCCTTGAGAATGTCGTCTCCGCCCTGCTTCCGCCAGTCCTTTACGAACTGATCAAAGGTATCCAGCGGGGCTGCTCCCATAATGATTTTCAGAAACGTTTCCTTCTCCATCTTGTCGAGCGTCGCCCACTTGCTCTCCATCGTTTTCGTTTGGGAATAGGTCAGGCTGTACGTCTTTTTATAAGGCTCCATCAGCGGCGCAATGCCGACCAAGGTGGAGTAGAGCCGCTTCCAGGCGCCCAGATCCGCATTCGGGTCCCAATACTGGATGTCCATTTTATCGTACGGTTCGAGCTTCACCTTCTTAATGTTCTCGGCATCGGCCTTCAGCAGCTTGTAACCCGGCAGATCGAGCTCCTCCGGCTTTTTGGTGCCGGCCAGCACTTCCTTCATCGCGTTGTAGGTCACGTACATTTCGTCCATTGGTGCAAATACGATGCGCAGCGGGTAATTCCCGATGCCGACGCTGACGTCGAATTTGGATTCGTCCCGAAGCAAAAGGTTTTCCATTTTAATCGCAGCTTCCGGATGCTTGTAGCCCTTGCGGACGACGAGATATTGGTTGGACGGCGTTCCCATATGAGGTGTGAACTCTCCGTTCTTGTCGAGCAGGGTGTAGGCCTGCCAGTTCGCCTTCGGATTGTTTTTGATGGCGTCCGCCAGCGGGCCGTACCCGCCTGCCCACCACAGGCCGAAGTAGATCCCGGATGTGCCGTTCTTGATCAGCTCCTGCGCGTCCTTGCGGATGCTCATTTCCGGATCGATCAGCCCTTTGGCATACAGGTCCCGCAGCTTGGCGAGCGCCTCTTTCGTTTCGGGCTCGATGGATCCGTAAGTCGGATTCCCGTCCGCACCTTTCAGCCAAAAGCCCGGATACGCGTGATAGGCGCCGAAGATCGGATCAAATCCGTAGTTGTTGTTGTTCGGATTGATGAAATCCGCATTGAGCAGTCCGCCGGATTGCGGGCCGCTGATGCCGATGGTGTCGTTTTTGCCATTACCGTCCGGATCCTGTTCCACAAAGGCTTTGGCGACCTTCTCCAGCTCATCGACGTTACGCGGGACCTCAAGACCGAGCTTGTCGAGCCAGTCCTTGCGGATCCACATAATATGCTGCATGTCCGATTCCGCCGTCACGTTTGGCAGCGCATACATTTTTCCGTCGAAAGTCACGGATTTCATCGCAAGCCCATCCGTCGAATCGATGATCTTTTTCAGCACAGGGGAGGCATACTGCTCGTATACTTCCGACAGGTCGGCCAACTGGTTGCTCTTGACCATCTGCCGCAGCTGCGTGTCCGTCACGACGAGCGCATCCGGAAGGTCGTTGCTGGCGATGGCCAGATTTACCTTTTGCTGATAATCCTTGCCGACGCCGGCCTGCCAAATAATCTTCGTATCGATATTGAGGTTGTCCTTGACGTACCGGGTATAGACGTTGTTTTCCGGTGAGTCGCCTGGCGGAAGGCTCTTATCTGCCGAGTCCACCTCTTTGCCGATGTTGATCGTAACCGTCTCGCTGTACTTGCCGAACGGGTCCACCGGATCTTTGGATACGTCGGCTTCCTTCTCCGAAGCGCCGCCGCTGCCGCAGGCCGACAGAACCAGCATCAGGCCTGCTATCGCCAGGCTCATCATGGATTTTGCTCTCATCTTCTTCGCCCCTTCTTTCGCTCTTGGTTTGCTTGCACCTTTAAGGTAACACAGGAATCCGCTTTTCCCGGTTAGACGGAAGTTTCAGGTTGGGATAGACAATTGACTCCAATCGGGAGGATGTCAGCGGTTTCACTGAAGCGTTTTCGACGAATTTCCTACTTGCCGGAGGACATTTCTCTACCCTTCTCTATCCTGATCCGATTGATTCCGGTATTCGCTCGGCAGCAGCCCGGTATACTCCCGGAAAGAACGGCTGAAATACTTTTCGTCCTCATAGCCGACGTGCTGTGCGATCCAGAGGACGGTTTTGGTCGTATTCCGCAAGTAATGCTTGGCTTGATCCAGACGGATGCGGCGCAGGTAGGCATTGAAGTTGGTTCCGACGATTTCCTTGAAGCACTGGCTGAAATAGCTGCGGCTCATGCTGACCCTACGGGCGATATCCGCCGCCGTCACCGGCCGGTCCAGCTCCTCGTGCAGCATGGAAACGGCTGTCATCACGCTCTGAACAACTTCCGGCGAATAAGGAGCCTTGCCCCATTCTTCGCGAAGCTGTTTGCGGACGCCGTCAAACCACACTTCGACCTCAAACCAGGAATTCAGCGGGGCGGGCAGGCGAATGCGAGTCGTTCCGGTTTTACCGGCCAGCTGGTCCAACCGGTCGGCCAGCACGTACAGCCGCCCCGAGAGCTCCGCCTGCGGCAGCCGCAGTTCTTTCAACTCCTGCAGATTTGCCTGAAACAAACCTTCCCGGTAGATCCAGCCCGGCGAGAGCCACTGGGCCATTACGGTGAGTGTAAGATCATCATTTACGGTATTCACGCTCTGCGCGAGCGCTGACAAGGATCGATCCATGACCTTTACGGCCGGGTCATATTCGTAAAAAACCCCCCCTTCGCAGTACCTCCGCACCTGGTCATACACTTCGGAAGGCATTCGGCCCTGGATACCCTTTAACCGGATCAGCGTCCACCCGTCGTCCGCTGAAGCCAATCGTACCAGTTCATCCAGCCCCTCCTCCCCCTTCTCCCCTCCCCCGAGGGTAAAGAACAAGACTTGGCGCCCCAATTCAGCAAAACGCTCCGCATGCCGGACCGCCCACTCCACCACAGCACCTTGTTCCGGATCGCGGACCACTGACAGCAGCGCATAACCCCGGTCCGTCACAAAGGATTCGTCAGGGCTGCTTGCCCCGGGCAGAATGCGCAGCTTCCGAAGCCGCCCTTCCTGCTCTGTGATGCGGCGATGAATCCGTCCCAGCACCTCCTCAAACCGTTCCTTCTCCAGCTGGACCTTGGCGATATAATCAATCGCTCCCAGCCGGATCGCTTCCTGGATGTATTCGAAATCCTGATGCAGGGTCAGCACCGCGATGTAAACCTCCGGATGCCGTTCACGCACCAAGTGCATCAGCTCCATGCCGGACATGACCGGCATTTCCAGATCCGTCAGCAGCAGATCGACTTCATGGTTGTCCAGAAATTCCAGCGCTTTTGCTCCGTTGTTCGCCTCCCCGATCACCTCCATCTCGAAATCCTGCCAGGGCATCACCGAAATGAGCCCCTTCCGGACCAGTTTATCGTCATCGACCACGAGCACTTTAATCATGGTCCGCACCTCCTTCATTAGGTAAGCTAAGCTTGATCGTCGTCCCTTCTCCGAGCCTGCTCGATACACCGAGCTTAGCCCTTTCGCCGTAATGCATCCCAATGATCCGGTTGACGTAGCTCATCCCGATGCCCATGCCAGCACTCCGGTTACCACCCTCCGCGGACAGCAGCGCCTCGATTTTGTCCTCGGGAATGCCCGCTCCGTTATCCCGGATGGAGATCTCGATTTGATCCGACTGCCGCACATCCACCTGGATATAGCCGTCGTCATCCAATCCGTGATAGAGAGCGTTCTCGACAAGCGGCTGCAAAATAAACCGGGGAATGGGCACATCCAGCACCTCCTGATCAACGTGGATATGGACGTCGAACTGGAAATCGTAGCGGATCTGCTGCAAAATCAGGTACTGCTTTACCGCATCGATCTCCTCCTGAATGGTGGACGTCTGGCCGAGCTTTCCCAGATTGTAATGCAGCAGTTTGTTCAAGGAAGAGACAAGCCTGTCGATTTCCTCCTGCCCATTCATGACCGCGATCCAGCGGACGGTATCCAGGCTGTTCATCAGAAAATGCGGGTTGATCTGATACAGCAGCTTCTCCACCTCAAGATCCGCACGCCGTTTTTCCTTGGCCTCGACTTCCCGAAACAATTCCCAAATTTGATGCTTCATTTGCTGAAACCGCCGCACCAGCAGGTCGAATTCCGGAATATGGGTGCGGGCAGCCGGACTGCCGATGCGGCTGTCAGCCATTTGTTCGATTTCCCGGTGAAAGCCGCGAAGCGGGCGGTACACCATTTTCCACAACAGCCAACCCAGCAGCAGGCTCATGCCGAGAAACAGCAGCGAAAACAAGCCGATCTGCACGAACCAGCGGTTCATTTCGCGGTTATAGTCCGCCTTGGACGTTAACGAGACGATGCTCCAGCCTTGATTGCTTGTTTCTTTAAACCAGTAATAGCCTTGTTCCGTGCCCGACGACTTGGCCTGGTCGAAATGCGGAAACTTCGTTCCGACCTGGAACGAATCCGGGGCGTCGCTGTAGGCGATCCGCCCTTCGTTATCCACAAACACATGGGAAGCCGTCCCGCCGACGGCATCATTATTCAATATGTTCTGCGTCAGCTTGAAGCCGGTCTCCATGTAAATGTACACGCCGTCCAGGTTAGGCAGATCCACTTTGCGCATGGCCGAAAGCACGTATTGGTTGTCAAAACGGCTGTTGCTCACATGCGGTCCGTAGTACGAAATTTGGCTGTACTGGGCCAGCAGGGGGAGCTTCTCGGGAGCGAAGCTGTCCTTGACGCCCGTATTCTCCAGTTCATAGTGACGGTCGTTCATAAAATAATACATGGCCAGTCCGATACTGGGGTTGGTGAACGTAATCAGGCCGAGCTCCTCCTTCAAATCGCTGAGCGTTTTCGCCCGTTCGAACGGCTCCTCCGCCGACAGCATTTCACTCAGCTTGTTTCCGACGCTTCCGCCTACGGCGAACTGCTGCGACACATGGTTGAGGTTGTTGATGGAGTTTTCCAGGGAGAGCTCGACCTGCTTGAGGTTGCTCTGGATACCGTTTTGGATTTTGTTGGTGAGGATGGAGTAAATGGTGAAATACGAGATGAGCACGATGCTGACAAACGGAATCAATGAGCTGAACAGAAAAATGATCATAATCCTTCGTTTCAAGGTCAAATAATGATAGATACGCGCCTTCCACCTTGTTTTCATGGCATTCATCATGGCAGTCCCTCTTTTCTCATGCTTGGCTTGGCCCCTCCTTCAGGTCTTGGAAAATGAAATGGGAGAAGATCAGATGTAGGTTAACACAGGCGAAGCCAGGCGTGCATTAACGATTTATCGCGTTAGCCCAGGAAAATACTCTGCATGCGGTAGCTGCGTAGACAACGCAAAAAAAGCCCGGCAGAAACGGCGATCGTTCATTCGCTGTTCCGCTGGGCTTTTACGGTGACTTTTTTCAAGCTCCATCAGGGGGTGCTTAATAAATCTTCTTCATCAGATCCATTACTTCATCCAGGGTAAGGCCGAAGGATTTGTAGTATGCCGTATCGTTAACCATCTGCTTCAAAATCATTTCATCGCGTAGACGCAACTTGTCTTCAGGTGAGAAATCGGCGACAAAGCACCCTTTTCCCGTGACCGTGTTGATCAAACCGCATCGCTCGAGTTCTTCCCAAGCTTTCTTTACGGTGATGACGCTAACCCGCAGCTCCTGGGCCGCTTGCCGGATCGGCGGTAAACTATATCCGCTTTCCAGTTCCCCTTTCAAAATTTGGGCGCTGATTTGTTCGAAAAGTTGCTGGTAGATCGGTTTTTCGGAATGGTTCGAAATCGCAATGTTCATTGGATCTCCACTTTGTGGAAACGTTTAACCGCAATCCGGTAAGCAATCACAGTGAGTGCGATGAAAATAACGATTCCGGCGATCATTAAGGATGCTTGAAGTGCCACATTGTGGACGCCGCTGCCATTAAACATGTTGGACACATAGGAATTCTGGATTCCGATCCATTGCGCGAGTCCGGCAAAAATCATCGCTCCGGTAATGCCCGCCAGCGCCGCCCCGCCAAATTTATACGCCGTCTTGTAAAACATGGGGATAAAGAACACGTTGAAGACCGCAAACATCACAAAGCACAGACCCCAAAAACCCGGATACGGTCCGAAGAAAACGTTGTGTATTTCCCCATAGAGACGAATATTGATGATACCAAAAATGATGGCCATCAGCATATGGAGCATTTCCAGGATGACAATGACAAGCACCCTGGCCTTGACCATGTCTGTTTTGGTGACAGGCATCATCGAAGTAAACATCAAATCGTTTTGTGACCGGAACTGGCCAAATGTATTAGGGACCGTGATCCAGCAAAAATACAGCAGCACGATAAAATACAACCAGCCCGGTATGAGCATCAACGCGCCCAAAACGACAGGCACCAAAAAAAACAACGGATTGATCCCCAATTTTAAATCCTTCATTACCAAGTTATACATACATATCCTCCTTTTTCGCGAAATAAATCATAATCTCCTCAAGAGTGGGCCGGGCCGCTTTCACATCTAAGGAAGGATCGAAGTCTTTGGCATGGATCAATCCCGTAAAGCCGAACGAATTCGTTTTGTAGGAAATCAGCTGCGCCTTCACCAGGTCCAGCTGACTCACGCTACCGTTCAGTAAAAGGTAGGATTCAATAAACTCTTCTTTCACGGCACTGTTGATGATTCTTCCGTTATGAATATAGGTAATGTAATCCGCACACTTTTCCAAATCCGATGTAATATGCGTTGAGAACAGGATGCTGATTTCACCCTCTGCGACGAGCGATTGAAAAAGATCGAGCAGATCGTCTCTGGCGATCGGATCCAGCCCGCTTGTCGGTTCATCGAGAATCAGAAGCTTTGCGTCATGGGATAAGGCAAGGGCCAAACTGTACTTTACTCTCATCCCTGTCGACAACTCGACGATTTTTTTGTTTTCATCCAATTTGAATCTTCTTAAATAATACGAATAAATTTCATCATCCCAGTTGGTATAGAACTTTTTCACCACTTCGGTCAATGCTTTTATTTTGCTCCGGGTATAAAAGTCGATGCCACCAAACGCATATCCGATGTCCTGCTTCAATTCGATTTCGTGTTCGGCAATGTTCTTGCCGAATATCCGCACTTCGCCGCTGTCGGTATGAATCAGATTCAAAATCGATTTGATCGTCGTCGTCTTTCCTGCCCCATTGGCGCCGATAAACCCCATAATATAACCTTTTTCCAGCTGAAACGTCACGTCTTTCAACTGGAAATTCGGATAGGTTTTGCTTAAGTTTCGAATGTCTAATGCCAGCATACCGTTCCTCCTCGATAAATTGTGTATATCGTGTATGCACAATATATCATCGCACCATGGATGAAGTCAATGGATGGAATGCGGAATGTTGAAAAGATTTTTATCCAAAAGGCATGAATTTAAAACCGCCCGGCGTTCTCCAAAGGTTGTATCGCATTCAAAAAAAAGAAAAGCATTGCCGCATCGGCGCTGCTTTTCTTTGGGTCTAACGGGATCATATTGTCCGCTCCTTGTTCTGGAGTCGCGAGAGGAAGGATACGGCGGAATGGCCGGAGTTGCTTCATTTGGCCGGTAAAAACTCGGTGGTAAATACGTTGGCGATCGGCTCCGCTTCCTTCAAAACGCCGACTTCGATGAGCTGCTTCTGCACCTCTTCCCACCGCTCCTTCGTCATGGTACCAACGCCCTGCTCCGCCGCGTCACCGCCGAATACGAGATCCATCTCCTTTTCGGCGCTGTATTTCATCATATCCAGATCCATATCCGGGTTTTGCTCGTGGATGGCTGGATTGATTTCCTCGGCGTGGTTCTTATAGTAATCCCACCCTTTTACCGTAGCTTCAACGAACGCTTTGACTTTGTCCGGATGCTCCTTGATCATCTTCTCGGTCGTAAAATAGACGTTGGCGTAAAGGTTATACCCGGAATCCGCGATCAGCAGCGTGCCAGCGTTCACTCCCTGTTTTTCCAAAGTATAAGGCTCGGATGTGATGTATCCCTGCGTCAAAGCGTTAGGGTCGTTCACAAAATTGACCAACGATCCCGTATACTTCAGCTCCTTGACCTGATCCAGCTTATATTTGCTTTTCATGTACAGCCAGAAACTCGCCGTCGGAGCGACGTAAACCGCATGTCCGTTCAGGTCGGAGAAGTCCTGGATTCCCGCTTCCTTGTGATAAATCAGCACCTGCGGGCTCTTCTGAAACGAGGCGGCGATGGCAACGATTGGAATGCCCTCCTGCCTTGCGACCAGAATATCGTCGCCGTTCGCGATGCCGAAATCGGCTTTGCCGGAAGCTACGATCTGTGTGGAGGATACCTGCGGACCCCCGGGCGTCAGCGTCATGTCCAGCCCCGCGTCCTTATAGAAGCCTTGCTGGACGGCCGCGAAGTTGCCGCCGTGTTCCGGTTCGGCGAACCAGTTGAGAACCAAGGTGGATTTCTCCAGCTTCGGCTCTGCGGAAGCCGTCCCCGTCTTTTCCCCGGAGGATGCTGTTTCCGGAGCTGCCGTTTTCCCCGAACAGGCGGCCAGCAGTCCCGTCATCAATACGGCGCATAAGGACAATGCCATCATCTTCTTAACACTGCGTTTGTTCGCTGTCATTTTCGTTGCCATGTTACCCATCCCCCTTAGGACTTGACTTTCTATGCCTATCATAGGAGATACGTCAAATTAGCGTCAACAAATATGCCTCCGTTTTGTAATCACGAACAAAAAATCAAATTAAATATGTTACGGACGCCTATCCTCTAACATTACAAACTTTAATTTGTTAATTATACTTACATAAACCTAACCAAACTGTATCTTTCTTCACCCGCCCGGGCCCCGTAAATTCCATTGGCACAATCAAAAAAAGCCGTTTGCGCTTTTCGACACCCTTAGTCGAAAGGCAAACGGATGGATGGTGCCTGAACCTAACCCACTCGCGCTTCTTCATACGCGTCTAATGCCGCCTGCACCGCTTCACCCGCCGGCAGCTTGACGCCGGCCCGGAGCAGTACCGCCTCCAGCGCACCCAGCAGGTGCAGGATATTCGTCTGCCTGCAGCTGTATCCCATGGTGCCGATCCGCCAAATCTGACCCGCGAGCGGCCCAAAGGAGCTGGCAATTTCGATGCCGAATTGGTGCAGCAGCATCGCACGTACCGTTTCCCCGTCTACGCCCTCCGGAATCTGCACGCAGGTCACCATCGGCAGCTTGGACAGCGGGTCGCCGTAAATGGACAGTCCCATCGAGGTTAGCCCGGCCATCAACGCGGATTCATGAAGACGGTGCCGCTTGAAACGCGCCTCCAGTCCCTCGGCCAGCACCAGGCGAAGCCCTTCATGAAGCGCATACAGCATGGAGGTCATCTCCGTATGATGGTTCAGCCGCTTAGGGCTCCAGTAATCCTGCAGCTGGGCCAAATCCAGATAATTACTCTGGATGGGACTAGGCCCCGGCGGAGCCTCCTGTAACGGGAGGGAAGCGGCATTGCTGCGCAGTCCCCGCTCAATGCGTTTGCGGGCAACAATTTTCCGCTCTGCACGGTCGTTATACGTTATCGGCGCCATGCCTGAAGGAACGGACAGGCACTTTTGCGTGCCGCCGATGACCGCGTCGAGCTGCCAGGCGTCCGTATCGACCGCTGTGCCGCCAATGGTTGCTACGGCGTCGACGATCAGCAGCGCGCCGTGGCGACGGCAGGCTTCGCCGATCCCGGCCAGCGGCTGCATCCGGCCCGTGGAAGTCTCCCCGTGCACCATGGCGACGACATCCGGCTGCTCGCGGCCGATGGCTTCGATCAATTCGCCAGGGTCAAACACAGTGCCCCACGGCTTCTCCTGTGTAATAACCCTGCCACCGCACCGCTCGGCGATTTCGTGCAGCAGGTGGCCGAAACGCCCGTAGATCGGAACGAGCACCCGGTCCCCCGGCTCGATCAGGCTTGCCATCACGGCCTCAATCCCGGACCTCGACGTCCCGTCGACGGGATACGCCCACCGGTTGTCCGTACGAAACAATTCGCGCAGCATTCCCATCGTTTCATTCATCAGCTCCGTAAATGCCGGATCGAATTGACCAAGAATCGGATAAGACATGGCCCGCAGCACTCTCGGGTCGGCTTCTACCGGTCCCGGCGTCATAATGATGCGCGAAATCGGCACAAATTCATTCCAGCTTCCCCCGGATACCCTATTCATCATCCATCCACTCCTGTCGTATAGGCAAGCTCATGCAGGCAGGCTGCTAAAACTGCCGCTCCTTCCGCAAGGTGAGCCGGCTCCGTGTATTCCTCCTTGGCATGGCTGATCCCGCCACGGCTCGGAACGAACAACATGGCCGCGCGGCTGACGGCGGCCATCATTTGCGCGTCGTGTCCCGCGCCGCTGACCATGCGCAGGTACGGCAGACCCGCCTCCATGCACAGCCGCTCGATCCGTCCCGCCAGTGTACCGTCCATCGGGACAGGCTCTGTCTTCAGCCAGCAGTCGGCCTTCACCTGCAGCTTTCTTGCGGCGGCTATCCGTTGGAACGTTTCAAGAGCGGACTCGCTGAACTCGTTCAGCATCCAACTCTCGGTATGACGGATATCCAAGGAGAAGCGTACCTCGCCGGGAATGACGTTCGGAGTATTCGGCAAGGCTTCGATCCGCCCGACAGTCGCTACCACTCCGTTGCCGGCCTGCTTCGCCATTTCCTCCACCCGGACGATCATGTCGGCCGCTCCGGCCAGCGCATCGGCACGGTAGGACATCGGCGTCGTTCCCGCATGGTTGCTGTTGCCCGTCACCGCGATCCCGTACCGGCGCTGTCCGACGATCGATTCGACCACGCCGATTCGCCGTCCGGCTGCCTCCAGCACGACGCCCTGTTCGATGTGCAGCTCAACGTAATCGCCGATGTCCCTCCGGCGGCAGTCGGGTTGGCTCCCGTGTCCGAAGCCAGCCGCTTTCATGGCCTCATCCAGCGATACACCCTCCGCGTCGTAAATGCCGGTTCCATCACCGATCCGGTAGCGGCCGCCAATACTGCCCGAGCCCCAATACGTTAAGGGGAACCGGCTGCCTTCTTCCTCGCAGAAGGAGACCACTTCGAGCGTACGGACAGGCATCCCGAACCGCCGCTTCAAATAGGACAACGCGGCGATACCGGCGGCGATGCCGCCAGCTCCGTCGTAGTCTCCACCGGCGCGGACGGTATCCACGTGGGAGCCAGTCAGAACCACGGGTAGATCGGGACGGGTACCCGGCAGCCGGCCGTAGAGGTTCCCGACCCGATCATAACGCACCTCCAGCCCCGCATCTGCCATGCGGCCGGCCAGCAGCCGCTGCGCCTCCTGCCAGGACGGCGAATACAGCAGCCGGGTGACGCCGCCCCCGGGTTCGCGCCCGATCCGGCCCAGATCTTCCAGCAGACGCATCATATCGGCAAAAGCACCAGATTCAGCGGCAATATTCATGGCGCCACAACCTCCCCGCTGCGTCCGGCAGTGTGCGGCTTCAGCGGTGTCAGCCGCCGGCCGGCACCCGGACTTACGATTCCTCCCTCCGACGTATAGACCAGGCGGCCCCGGCAGTACGTCGCAGCTACGGAGCAGCTGAAAATCCTGCCGATATATGGGCTGTGCCGGTGGCGCTGCAGCAGATCCTCTTTGCGCAAGACGTGCGGAGACGATGGCTGAATCAGCACCAAATCGGCATCCATTCCCACCTGAATTTTGCCTTTACGGCGGCCAAGGCCAAATCTTCCGGCCGGACGTTCCGACAACAGCTTCGAGAGCTGCGGAAGCGGAATTCCCCGCTTGATCCAACCTTCCTCCAGCATCAGCAGCAGGGTGCTCTGGGCACCGGCGATGCCGCCCCATGCTCCAAAGAAGCCGCCACCTTCGGTCACGGCCTTCATCGCTTCCGGGCAGGGCGAGTGGTCGGAGGCAATGAAATCAATCGCACCCGCCTTAAGACGTTCCCACATGCCTTCTATTAAAAAGGCCGAACGGAGCGGCGGCGCACATTTGGCCGCCGGTCCGATGCGGATCATATCCTCCTCGCTCAAAGTCAGATAATGCGGGCAGGTCTCCAGCGTTACGTCAAGGCCGCGCTGTTTGGCATCCTGAATCAGATCCACCGCTTCGGGGCTGCTGATGTGAACGAAATGCAGGGGACATTCCGTCTCTTCCGCAAGGGCAAGTGCGGAGGCTACCGCCTCGAGTTCGGCTTCGACCGGGCGGGTCAACGCATAAGCTGCCGCATCGGTCCGCCCTGCGGCAAGGGCCTCGGCGGTCAGGCGTGACGTCATTTCGTCGCTTTCGGCATGCAGTGCAAGGAGGCCACCGAGACCGGCAATGCGCCGCATCCCTTCCCTCAGTTCGTCCGCCCCTACCTCACGGAATCGCCCCTCCCCTTCCCCGCCTGGATTTGACATGAACGCCTTGAATGCTATGACGCCGGCATCGGCCAGCGCTCGCAGCTGGTCCATTCGCCCTGGCACCAGTCCGCCCCACAAGGCATAATCCACCGCCGAGCGGCCTTGCGCCAATCGTTCTTTGTGCCGCAGCGCATCCAGCGTAACCGTCGGCGGGTTTCCGTTCAGCGGCATATCCGCGTACGCCGTGCAGCCGCCTGCCGCGAGCGCGGCAGAGCCCGTCTCAAACCCCTCCCAATGTCCGAAGTTTGGCTCATTGAGATGGACATGCATATCCACCACGCCGGCCATGACGATCTGGCCGTCCGCTTCTACGATTTTCGAAGCGGACGTCCCCGAGATGCGGTCTTTGATTTCGGCGATCTTTCCATCGCGGATGGCGATATCCATCTTTGCGACTTCGTCCTCAAGCACGACGCTTCCGCCGCGTATGATCCATTCTTCGTGCGCATCCATGCTTCGCCCACCCCTTTTTCTATCAGCTTCCGCGGTACGTGCTGTACCCTCCCGGCGCCAGCAGCAGCGGGATATGGTAATTTTCATTGCCGTTAGACACCCTGAACCGGATCGGAACAAGGTCCAGAAACGAAATCCCGTCGGCCTCCGCCTGTTGACGGAAATAATCGCCAACCCAAAACGTCAGCTCGTATTCGCCCCCGGGTACCAAACCGCCGTCCCACAGCGGCTGCGAAAGACGCCCATCAGCTCCCGTTATACCGGATGCCAGCAGCCGTCCCCCTACCGCTTCCCGCCCCAGCAGCCGGAGTTCTACCTTAAGGCCGCTTGCAGGCACCGCGCGGGACGTATCGAGCACATGTGTCGAAATCCGCCCGCTCATCCGGAACTGACGGTGCCTTCAGCCGGCTCCGGTGCGGCAATTAGATCTTCCCGGGTCATCGAAAAGCCCTGAAAGCCGAATGGCGGGCGCGGTTCGGTAAAGACCCCGGATGACAAGCCGTCCGAAGGTTCCACGACCGTCTCCCATGTCCGGTTGCTCGTTTCAAACCGGACCTCGGCCAGCTGCGGAAACCGGATCAGAATCCGCTGCCCGATCAACCAGATCAAATGCTGGATCGACGGGGTCGCAAATTCATAAAAGACGTTCTGGGCAATGTCGCGTATCTGCTGGACGGGCACATGCTTGCCTGCCTCCGGATGGATCGCATCCTGCGGGTCGTCATATCTCCAGCGGATATCGAGAAATATAAAAAGCGGCCGGTCATAGGCATCAGGCAGCGTCGTGTATTCATCGCGTATAAAGCCATAGAACGAGCTGCCGCTGACTTTGATCAGCTGCAGGTCCGACAGGCCGCTCCACGCCTCGTCGAGATCATACCCCTCGACGCCGCGCGCCAGCTTCATCTCTGCGGCGGCATGATCGTTGTAAGAACGCCTGTACACGAGACGGTTATCCAGAAACCCTCCCGGGCCCGGCACCGGCAGAGGAAGAAAGGGAATCCGGTTGGCCGACAGCCGCACGGTGTCGATATGGCCGTAAGTCTCCATAAACCGTACGGCCAAAAAATACAGCAGCGCTTCCGTCGTCCCTCCTTCAAAGGTTGCAGCTTGGCGCAAAATAAAATTTTTCATGGAATCGGTAGCCACCAGCTGCGCGTTGTCCCCGTCGGTGAACGAAGTCAGCAGAGCGTCACCGCTGACCGCAAAACGGATGTTATGGGCAAACAAAATATTATCCTCCCCGACAAAGGGAGATTCCGGTATTGGGGCCGCTTCCAACGGCTCTGCGTAAGTCCTGTAAACAAGGACGTCTCCTTTTCCGTAATAAAGCGTGCGTCCGGAGTTTATTTTTAGCATGATTAGGTCATCCTTTCTGTTCGTGGCTGCGATCCGTGACGATCCGCCCCAGCCTGATTCGCGTAATTCGGGCAATCTCGCGCAGCGCTTGCGTCCATTCGCGCTCCGGATCATGATCAATTCTTTGCCGCATCGCTTGCGCGATGTCGTCTTTGGTGCATCCGGTTACGGCCATAATGAAAGGAAAACCGAATTTGCTTACATACTGCGCATTCATGGATGCAAAGGCTTCGTATTCCTCCCCGGTCAGCTGATCCAAACCTGCGCCCCGCTGCTCTTGAGCCGAAAATGCTGTGACTTGCATGCGCGTGGCAAGGTCGGGGTGCGCCTGAAGCAACGCCAGCACCTGAGACTCAGACGCTGCGTACACCTGCTCCATCATCCGCCCGTGCAGATCCGCAGCCGATTCGAACGGCCGCAGCTCCCATACCTGCTCCGCCACCCAAGGCGAATGCTCGAAGACGCCGCCCAGGCGCCGGACGAACGTTTCGGCCGTCCCTTCGTTCAGTTCGTTGATCGTGATCATATGCGCGCATCCTCCTTCCCTCCGGGACCGCGCCTTTCCCAGATGATCCGTTCCGATGCTCTCCGGACCGACCTTAGAATCGCCGCGTATCCCGTACAACGGCACAGATTGCCGGACAGCGCTTCCTCTACCTGTTCCGGCTCCGGATCGGGATGTTCATCAAGCAGCGCAATGACGGTCATGATCATTCCCGGCGTGCAGTAACCGCATTGAAAGCCCCCTTCCTCCAAAAAGGCCTGCTGCACGGGATGGAGCCCATCCCGTCCGATGCCTTCGATCGTCGTAATGGATCGGCCCTCCGCCTGATACGCAGGGACCAGGCAGCTGTTGACCGGCACGCCGTCCATATGCACCATGCAGGCGCCGCACCGACCGATGTCGCATGACCGTTTCGTCCCGGTCATGCCCAAATCGTCGCGGAGAATGTCGAGGAGCCGTCTGGACGGCGATATGTTCAACGACACCCGCCCGCCATTGATCTCGCAGGTCCACGGCTTCAGCTGGATACGATCCTTTTCGGTTTTCATACCGTCTCCCCCTTTCTCCCAAGGAAGGATGCATCTTGCAGCAAAGCCGGATTCGCAGGGAGTTTCTTCAGCCAAATTCCCGTCGCCTGCCGGACAGCCGCTGCGATGGCCGGCGCAAGCCCGACAGAGCCGATCTCGCCAATTCCTCTCGGTCCGTGCTCGTCGCCTTCCGGCAGATCCTCGATCGGCAGCACTTCGACGGGACCTGCCAAGTCGGCTGCGGTCGGAATGAGATAGGTGTCGAGGTTGCCGGTTTTGTATATCCCCTCCTCCATGACGGCATCCTCGCTCAGTGTAAAGCCTAGCGCCATTCCGCTCCCTCCCTCGATTTGGCCGAGATAGCCCTGCGGGTTCATGACCGGGCCTGCGGCCACGGCATGAAATTGGTCCAGCAGTCGAATGCGCCCGGTCAACCGGTTCACCTCGATCCTGACACAAACCGCGGCATACGAATATAAATAGTGAGCTCCGATCCTCGCCGTAGGGGACACAGGGTATGCAAAGCTCGTATCGGCACGGATGGGATCCTTCCCGGCGGCGGCCAGTTCCTGGTACGTCATCACCCGCTTCTGCGTGTAAATATCGTAAATACCTCCGTTACCGATCCGGAGACATTCCGCCGACACGCTCGCAGCTTCGGCAGCGGCGGCCAGCAGCCGTTCTGTAAACGGCTGCTGCATACGCTTCAGTGCCTGCCACATCATGCTGGTCGCTCGGGACGCAGTGCTGGAGCCGCTGTCCGGCACCGCATCGGTATCCCCGATGACGAGCCTGAGATCGGAAGCGTCCAGACCGTACATCTCGACCAGCATTTGCTCCAGCGTCGCGAGCAGCCCCTGTCCGCATTCTTCGAAACCGAACGCGACCTCCACCTTCCCGTCTTGCGTGAGCAGAAGCCGGCCGCCCGACGGGTCGGGAATGCCATAACCAAGGCCTGCACCATGCATGACGAAAGCAGCTCCGACACCGGTCTGAATCCAGGGGGGCCGGTTCCCGATTTCCGTGAGATGTTCCCGTTCCTGCCACAACCGTGATTCCTTCAAGGCATTCCATACTTTGAGTGCCCCGCCAGTCACCGAAATCGGTTGACCGAAGGGTCCGGTCCCGTCCGGCGGAAGCAGGTTGATGCGGCGGAATTCCCATGGGTCCATCCCGAGCGCCTCGGCGAGACGGTCCAGCTGGCCCTCCAGTGCAAACAGCGCCTGATTGCCGCCAAATCCCCGGAACTCGCCGGACATGCCGTTGTTTGTGAACACCGAGATGCTTACGGCATCGACGGCGCCGAAGGCATAAGAACCAACGGCATGCTCCGTCGCAAAGTTCAGCACCTCCGCACCGAGCGTGGCGTAAGGTCCCGTATCGGCCAGAACCCTGACCTGATGGGCAAGGATACGTCCCGATGCGTCCGCACCGGTTTTCATGCGGATGGTCATCGGATGGCGCTTCAGGCCGGCCCGTACCGATTCCATGCGGGATTGGTGAATCTTCACCGGTTTGCCCGTCACCCTGGCGAGAAGCGCCCCGTACGGCTGGACGTTTAATTCGTCCTTCCCGCCGAAGGAGCCCCCGATCGGGCTGGACACAACTCGGATCGACTCCGGCGGGACCGCCAAAATCCGCGCCAGCTGCAGCCGGTCCATCAGGCCGTGCTGTGTGGGAGAGTAGACGGTAAGTCTCCCGTCTTCTCCCGGAACGAACAGCCCGCCTTCCGTTTCCATATAGGTGTGCATCTGGCGCGGCGTCCGGTAGGTCGCCTCCACGATATGAGCGCACATCCCGAACGCCTCGTCGGCATCGCCACGGCGGTACTCACTCCGGTGAAGCATGTTGCCGTCCTGATGAAGCTGCGGCGCACCTTCGGCCAAAGCTTCATCGGGCTCGGTAAGAACCCGGAGCGGCTCGTAATCCACCTCGATCAGCTGAAGGGCGTATTCGGCGACTTCCGGTGTAGCCGCTGCGACGGCCGCCACGGCATCGCCCGTATACCGGACCCGGTCCTCGCAGAAGACCGGCTGATCGGCGCGGGCGATGCCGAAACGATTCAGCCCGGGCACATCCTTCCAGGTCAGGACCGCCTCCACGCCGGGCAGCGCCAACGCCCGTTCCGTCCGCACGGACCGGATGGCCGCATGCGGATAAGCCGCACGCAGCACCCGGCCGTATAGCATATCCGGCGCGCTCATGTCCGTCAAATACTTGAGCTGCCCCGTCACTTTATCCGGGCCGTCCGGACGCACCCTCCAGCGCGTTCCGCTGCTGGATCGGTTCAGCATAGCGTCTCCCCTCCTTCGGATGCAGTCTGTTGAAGCAGCTGCCACAAATCTGCGGTGATCAGCGATGCTGCCGTCTTGCGGCGGTAGGATTCTCCGGCGAATATATCGCCAGCCGGTCTGTACTCTTCCAGGACCCGTTCATAAACGTCCGGAAGCCGGCTCAGGTCTGCCTTGCTCCCTTCCAGCCATGCTTCAAGAGCGCCAAGGCGGGCAGGCTTTGCTTTCCCGCCGCCTGTTGCGATCTTCACCTGCCGGAAACAGCCGGCGGCATCGATTTCCGCAGACACCGCCGTCGTAACGAGCGACGGGGAGAAGGCTTCGCGTCTCCCTACTTTGTGGTAGACTGCGATCCGAAGCAGCGAAGGCAAGCCGTTATCGCCGCCCGATGCCTGTTGGATCCCGGTCACATCCGCCCTTGCAGGAAGCCTGATCGTCAGCAGGATCCGGTCAGGGTCCAAGGCATCGGCGGCACGAAGCTCCAGCCATTCCGTCAAAGGCAGCGGCGCCACGGGGCCGTGTTCATCCTGCCATTCCAACTCTGCGTCGTAGAGGAGCAGCGCCGGCAGCACGTCCCCCACGCCGGAGCATACGTTACCTCCGAGCGTCGCCACGTTTCGTACGGAAGACGCTGCCGTGCTGCGGATGGCTTCCCCCACCAATGGGTAAAGGCTGGCTAGGCTCGGATGTCTCCGGCATGTTCCGAGGGTCACCTGGGAACCGATGCACAATCCCCCGGCCTCCATGAACACCTCCCTTAAGCCGGTCACACGCTGCAGGTCGATCCAATGCGGGGAAATGCTCCGTGTTCCGGCCTCCCATTCCGTACGGAGGAGTGTGCCGCCAGCGACATAGTCCGCTTGCTGACCAAAACGGCGTTTCAGCAAATAGGCTTCCCGGGCATCTGCCGGATGCCATACAGTCGGTGCACTCATCACCGGGTTGAAGGCAGCATCCATGGCCATCTCTCCTTTGCAGTGTCTTGAATGCATCCTGGTGTTTAAATGGAATAGATTGGTTGGTTTTTCACACTATACGCCGCCACCGTGTTTGTGTAAATAAACTTAACTTCGATTTAGGAGTCATGCACAATCCGGTTCATTCACATTGTGCCCGATGCCAAAATTGGGCAAGACCCATCAAAATTATGTCATCATTTCTTACACATAGGGAGATGCTGGTTCGTCTGAAGCGTCCATATACGTTTTGCCTCCGCCCACTCTTCCGGCGTGTCGATATCCAGAACAAGCAAAGGATCGGCAGGGGCCAAGCGGAGCCCTTGAAACCGCGAAGAATCCAGTAGGCGCTTCGCCCCCTGATCCCCTTTCAGTCCGGCAGCCGCCTCAAACATCGTTGCCGACAGAACCGCGGGCGGCATCGCCTCCCTTCCCGCCTCGCTCGTCACATAATCCAGCCCGGGAGCTGATCGCCACGCGTCGATCAGCTGCATCAGCCAAGCCGGCGACACGTACGGCTGGTCAGCCAACGCCACAAGCACAGCATCGGCACCTGCATCGGAAGCAGCACGGATGCCGCACTGCAGCGAGAGCGCCATGCCTTGATCCGCTGCCAGGCAGACAGCGACGACAATGCCAGGGCCGTCCGCTTGGTCTGCGAGGAGACCGGCGTCCAGCCATACCAGCGGGTCTTCGGGATGAACGACTACGATCAACCCGCTCAGGCCGCTGTCCCGAAGCGCCGCCAAGCCGCTGCCGGCCAGATGCATACCTGGTGCAAGCTCCAAGGACTGCTTGCGGCAGCCCATTCTCCGGCTGCTTCCCGCCGCAAGGTATACGCCCATGATGCTCATGCATGCCGCCTTTCCCGAACAGCCGCCTCAGCGCCGCTCTTCCACTGCACCAGCCGGGCCGCGATGCTGACGGCGATTTCGTAGGCGCCTTCCGCGCCAATGGGAAGACCTGCAGGAGCATCCACGAAGTCCGGGATCGGCAGCTCACCAAAGAGCAGCCCGATCCTCCACGCGGAGCCGATGACGCCGACGTACTCCGGCTGCAGCGGGAGAAGACGCTGCAGCATCTCCCGGTCGCGGCGCAAGTGATGGCTGGCAAGGACGACGTAATCGCGGATGCCGATGCGCAGCTCCTCAACGATCCTGCCGGCATCGCCAACAACCGTTTGGGCCAGCGGGAACCGCTCCCTGCTGCACCAATCCTCGCGCCAATCCGCCACCGCTGTCGCAAATCCGATGGAGCGCGCCATCGCCTCCAGCGCCGCCGTTTCCTCCCCGGCGCCGAAAATGATAAGCCGGCGGCTCGGAGCCAGCCGGGTCGCATAGAAGAACACTCCCCGCCCTGCAACCGAATCCTGTATGGGGCCGTCTTCCTCCAGCCGGTAATCCATTTCTTGATCCGGGCAGAGTTCCCGAACGAGCCGGACAGCCGTCCCCTGTAGGACGATTTTGGCCGCTTCCAGAAGAACCGCTAGAAGACGGCCTTCGATCGGCTCCAGCAATATGACGAGCTCGCCTCCGCAGCCCATTTCTTCTCCCCAGATCGGGTCGACGCCAGGCTCGGTGTTATAACTCGCCCATTCAAACCGGCCGCGCTCGAGAATCCGGGGAACCCTTGCAGCAAGATCCGCTTCCAGACAGCCAGGGCTGATGCTGCCGATGCGGTGTCCATCCGCGGCCATCAGCATCATGGCTCCGGACTTGCGGTAAGCATGGCCGCGCACCGATACCAGGCTCGCAAGCACCGCCGTCCCCTCTTCATTCTGCACGTACCGGAGAATGCTTTCCGTCTCCATCCGAACTCCTCCTTACATGCATTTTCCTAAAAATACAGCGATCCTGTTCCTTGAAGCAGGATTACAATCTACGGAGCAGCTTTTGCAAGGCCCGGTTCGCTCCGTCGAGTACCCGCGGCTTATCCAGGGTCAGCACCTGCCTTCCTTCCATCACAACATGACCGTCGATCATCACCATATCAACATCCCCGCGGGTGGCGGCGTAGACGACCCGTGAGAACCAATCCGCGTCAAAGGAAGGATAGACATGATAATCTTCCAGGTCCAGCAAAATCAGGTCTGCAAGTTTTCCCGTCTCAATACTTCCGATCTCCCGTTCCATGCCAAGCACTTCCGCTCCGCCAATCGTGGCCATTCGCAGCACGGTCCTCGCGTTCATGACCGTCGGACCGTGCCCCACCTTCTGCATGTATGCGGATAATCTCATTTCCTGAAACATGTCAAGATTGTTGTTGCACGGGGCTCCGTCCGCGCCGAGGCCGACCGGGATACCGTTTCGCATCAATTCCGGCACTTCTGCAATCCCAGATGCCAGCTTCAGATTGGATCCCGGACAGTGGGTGACTTTGACGCCGCGCTCGCGGATGATCCGCTTTTCCTCGTCATCGAGCCATATGCTGTGCGCGAGCACGAGATTCGGTCGGGCAAGGCCGATATGGTCCAGATAAATCACGTTCCGCATCCCCCGTTCGGCCTCGACCATGGCGATCTCGCCCTGGTTTTCCGACGCGTGCGTGTGCACCAGAACACCGTAATGCTCTGCCAAATCCCGGACTTCGGTCAGCAGGCGCTCGGTGCAGGAGACGACAAAACGCGGGCAGAACGCATAACGGATCCGCCCTCCGGCAGCCCCGTCCCACACTTGCAGCAAATCGACGCTTTCCCGGAGGGAACGATCCGTATCCTCCTGCAGCGCCAGGGGCACCTCATCGCCGTGATCCATCATCACTTTGCCGGAAAACGCCCGAATGCCGCTTTCCTCGATCGCCTGAAAGGCCATAGAGGTGTGGTGCACGGTCTCCATATCGAGAATGGTCGTCGTCCCGCTGCGGATGAGTTCGCCGAGGCCAAGCAGAGCCGAATAGTACACCGACTCCTCGTCATGCGCGGCTTCGAGCGGCCAAATTTTTTGTTTAAGCCAATCAATCAGCTCCAAGTCGTCGGCCCGTCCGCGAAAGAGCGTCTGGCATAAATGGATGTGCGTTTGCACAAAGCCGGGCAGCAATACTTTGCCCCCGGCTTCGATCACCCGATCGGCTTCGCTCGGCGCGCCGGGTCCAATATGAGTAATGCGGTTGTCCTCAATCCGAACATCGCCATGGATAATTTCGTCGGCCGGGTTCATTGTCATGATGATGGCATTGCGTATGATCGTCGTTGTCAAAGGCGCTTCCCCCTTCTTGTACGGAAAGTCCGGGAGATGCCGCACGGATGCCGCTTCTCCCGGACACGATTCTTCCTTCGCATTGCCCGGCTGCTCAGCCCATTTTCCCCGGATTCAGGAGGCCGAGCGGATCGTTATGCCTCTTACGTTCCTGCATGCCGGGTATAGCCCCGCGTCCACCATTGTCCAGCAGCCAGGTATGGGGATCATAAATTTCCACGCCGATGGACCGGCAGGTGTCTATGATATGGTACAGCCGTTCTTCCGTGCTGTAGCGGACGACGGGCAGGCCGTTCGGCTGGAGTTTGCCCCTCGAGCGGATCCATTCAAAATGCAGCAGCATTTCGTCCCCAAACATCGATTTCAGCGTCCGGATCTGCTCCAAGTAGCAGTCCAGCTTGAAACCTGCTTGCAGGTAGGTATAAGCCGGATCACGCTTCAGCGCCCAAAGCGTCGTATGGTTCCACGTAAAATCGGACAGCCCGATCGATTTGCGGTACTTCTCGGGGTCAATGACATAGCCGATTTCCCCGCCGAAAGCTGCGGCAAGTGCCGGCAGCGCTTCGGCAGCATGCCCGGCGATTTCGGTAAAAACCACCGATTTGCCGTGAGCGAGCACTTTTTCTAATGGCTTGAAGAAGGAGGGAATCGGCCACTCCATCGGCGTGATCAGCCGTTTGGGGATTGCTGCTTCCTCCGCCAGCGCTTCCCCGAATCGGACCGCATCTTCCAAGCGATCGAAGTTCACCACCACCTGTGCCCACTCGGTCCGGGGTGCCAAAGGAATGACCAGCTCGGTGACGATGCCCGTCGTCCCGTAGTTATGAATATAGTCCTTGAGATCTTCGCCGTGGACTCGGAGAACCTGGGGCTCCTCTTCCATCGTCAGGACGGTCGCCTCCAGCACGTTGCCGTCCCACAGGTCGCCCCAGGTAATCGACCCGACGCCCCCGGAGCCGCCGCACACGAACCCGCCGACCGTCGCCTTGGCGAAAGTGCTCGGGTAAATCCGCAGCTCCTGTCCCTGCTCCCGGGCCGTCTTCTCCAGGACGCCGAGCTTGACGCCGCACTGTACACGGGCATAGCCGCTGCCAATCTCCAATATTTCGTTCATGCCGCTGAGGTCCAGCACCAGGCCGCCTTCGAGCGGGATCGCCTGTCCGTAGTTCCCAGTTCCCGCTCCGCGGACAGTGACGGGAATCCGATGCCGGTAAGCAATGCGCAGCGCTTCACGGATTTCATCGACCGTAGCTGGTACGAGAACGGCATCCGCTTTTTTGTCCTTCAGTTTTCCGCTCAGCACGGGGGAATACCAATAAAAATCCTTCGACAGCTTTTCGACCGCCGTTTCGTCGGTAAGCAGCTTCAGTGCGTTGAACGCTTCAGGCATTTCAGGCTTCCATACCATTGACATGAGGAACCACCCGCTTTCTTTGGATTCACAGCTTACTCCATATAGAAGAACATTTCGCGAGGACAATTTTTCGATTTCATAAAACGGTGCTAATCCGTTCCTGAACGACCGGATTCCGCAGGGGAAGCAGGGAGCCGATCCGGCATTCGGCCGTATCCCCATCCTGGATGCCTACCGATCCCGGTGTCCCGGTCATGATGATATCGCCGGGATAAAGGGTCATCATCCGCGAGAAATACGAGAGAATCAACCATGGGGAGTAGATCATGTCGGATACACTACTTCTGTACCGGACCGATCCGTTAAGCACGGTCTGTATATCCAGTGCATCCAGGTCCCCGATTTCGTCCATGCCGACCAGCTCCGGTCCGAAACTGAAGAAGGTGTCATAACTTTTCGAGCGGCCAAGAAACCGCGGATTGCGGGCATGGATGTCCTGGGCAGTCATATCCAGCGTCGGAACGATGCCGGCAAGTACGTGCAGCGCCTCTTCGGGGCTGACGTGCTTGCAGGTCTTACCGATCACCAGGCCGATCTCCGCCTCGGCCGTAATGCGTCCGGCCCCGTCCGGAAGAAGAATGGCCTCGCCTGGGCCGATCATCGTGCTTGCCGGTTTCAAGAAGCAGATAGGCTCTTGCTCCGGCGGCACCACGGCCATATCCGCGGCCTTTTTCCGGAAATTCGCGCCAACGCCCCAGACATTGACCGCACCATGATACAAGGGGCCAAGGTGTGCCTGCTCCAAGGGAACGGAGGGGATGGCGGTCAGCACCTCCTGCCCTCGTTCCCGCAGCCATCCGGACAGCGCCGCCGCCTCGCCGGTCCGCAACAGTTCCAGAACGGTCGTCGGCCAAGCCGTTCCAAGCGATTCATTGATCCCGGTTAAGGGAAATACCCGATTGCCTGCGACGATGCCCGCGCTGCCTGGCCCGCTTCCCGCCAAGGTTACGAGCCTCATCGCTCGGCTCCCGCTTCCGCCTTGGCCCGGATATCGCCGAACTCGAATTCGCTCAGCTCACGAAACACCTCCGCTAGAATGTCGGTCACCCGTTCCTGAATGATGCTGCCTTTGGCTGCCGTCGCCTGGGTCGCATCGCCGCATATGCCGCTGTCGGAAATGTCCGCCATCCGCCAGGCGAAGCGTATTTTCCCTTCAAGGGTCAAAAATTTCTGCCCGGTCATGGACGGGGTCTCCGAGACGAGCCATTGATCCTGCACCCATCCCGGTTTGATGGCCTTCACGATCGACGTTTCGTAGTCCCCGCCATGAATGCCGTATTCCAGTTCATCGGCGGGCATGAGATCCTCCGCACCTCCCAGGGAGGAGGGTGATAAATAGAAGACGAGCATATTGTGGCGAATGCGGATTTCCCGGGACACCACGTTTAGCAAGTCGGTATTGCCGCCATGCGTATTAAACAGCAGCAGCTTATGGAAACCGCTCAGCCGCAGGCTTTCGGCGATATCCAGGATCACGCTCTGCAGGGTCGTTGCCGACAGCGAAATGGTTCCCGGCAGGCCGAGATGCTCATTGCTTTTGCCGTACGAAACCGGCGGCAGCAGCCACACCCGCGCATCGGGCTTCAGCTTTTCGAGCGCCAGGGTCACCGTAGCCTCCCCGATCAGCGTATCGGTCATGACTGGCAGATGCGGTCCATGCTGTTCGATCGCGCCGACCGGCAGAATGACCAGCGTGCTTTCCTTGGGAAGCTCTTTGATCTGCTTGCTTGTCAGCCTTGGCAGGAATCTCTCCTCCCAGGCTGCTCCTTCGTATCGTGTAAACATCGGCATGTTCCTTTGCTATTGGATTTGGTTGATCACGGCCGCGGACTGCATCGATGCCTCGAAATCCGCTGCCCATCGAAGCAGCTTCAGGTCCTGCCCTCTGCCGGCAATGAGCGACAGCCCGACCGGCAGACCGTCCGTCTTTGCCAGCGGCAGTGTAACCTGCGGCAGCCCGCCCAGCCCGGCGATGCAGGACAGCTGCAGGATCCGCGTGCGCGTCATTTCAATTTCCTCGCCGGGCAGCCCGATCACGGGGGCTCCGCAAGGCGCTGTCGGGATGACGAGCACGCCTTCGCTTCCGAGAAGCGCCTCAAGCCGGGCAGCAATCGTTTGCTGCCGCTGGCTCGCTTCCCGGTACGCTCCCTCGGTAATCGTGGCGGTCCAGGCAAATCTTTCGGCGATGCCGGGACCGAATCGGGGATGCTGCGCCGTGATCCATGCGCCATGGGCAGACCATATTTCGTACCCCTGAATCGTGCGGAATATGCCGGCCCACGCCGCGAGTTCCCCGTCCGTCAAATGGATGGATTCGAACGCTCCCAGCGATCCGAATGATACAAGCGCACCGCGGAGCGACTCGGCGCAGCCGGGTTCGGCAGCTGCCCACGCTTCAACCGGAAGCATCATCCGAGCGAATTCCCCGCCGTCATCAAGCGGTTCCTCGAGAAGCACGCGGCCGACCTGCAGCAAGGTGCTTGCCCGGCGTGCCATCCAGCCGACCGTGTCAAAGGCCGGAGCCAGCGGGATGACGCCCTCCATGGGCACGCCGCCGTGTGTCGGGCGAAATCCGCAAATACCGCAAAAAGAGGAGGGAATCCGCACCGAACCGGCAGTATCAGTGCCAAGGCTAAAGTCCACTTCCCCGGAGGCAACGGCGGACGCCGAGCCGCTTGAGGAACCGCCGGGAATATGTCCTGGAGCGATAGGGTTCGGCGGCGTGCCGTAATGCACATTTTCCCCGTTCAGGCTGAACATCAGCTCATCGGTGTGAGTCATTCCACGAAGCTTTGCTCCGCTGCCGAGCAGACGTTCCACGGCGGCCGAATGCTTCACTGCAGGTTTGTGCGTGTTAAGCCAATCGGGATTGCCGGCAGCATTGGTGTGTCCTGCTACGGCAAACACGTCCTTTACGGCAAAGTTGAGCCCTTGAAGGAGACCGCCTTCCGCGTGTCTCGCCTCCGTTCCCAACCGAATCCACGGCGTGCATTCTGGCTGCATACGAGTTCCTCCAATCGTTATGAGTTCGCGGGAGCGGCTGCTCCCGGGAGAGCCGCTCCGCGCAGCACCGCCAAATCCTCCTCGTCCAGGCTTGCCGCCGGACCTGACTTGATCAAATCGGAAAACTTCTCATCGGGCACCATGGTCGTCAGAACATAGAGCCTGCCCTCACCGGTATTTATGACCTGATGATTGTTGCCGGGCGGAACGACAAAGAACGATCCTGTGCGAATCCCGGTTTCCATATCGCCTACGATGGCAATCCCTTCTCCGGCCAGCACGTAAAAATACTCATACGCTCCGCTGTGTTCGTTCGGCGGCGTCTGTCCGCCAGCGTCGAAAATTTCCACAACGGATACGAACGGCACCTGCGTCCCGTCGCACAGCATGACAAACTTGTTGGAATCCTTGCTTGAAATTTTGCGTACCTCGCATTGCTCGAAATGCCCCAGAACCAGACCATCGATCATATCACTTCATCCCTTTCTTTTCGTGTGCAGGCCTGCAAGCAGATCCTCGGAACCAGCAACAAAGCCATAGCACTGTTTGATATTGTATAAGGCGGCCTCCGCGCAGTAAGCCGGAGAACTTGTCGCGCAGCAGTCTTCCAGCAGAATGGCGTCGTATCCGAGGCATACGGCGTCCTGAAGCGTATGCATCACGCACTGGTCGAGGTTGACGCCGGCAAAAAGCAGCGTCTTCACGTCCAAATTGCGGAGAATGCTGTCCAGCGGCGTATCCCAAAAACCGCTGATACGGTATTTATCCACCCGGATATCCCCGGGCTCCGGTACCATCCGATCAATCAGCGCCGCGCCCCAGCTCCCCTGTTCCAGCACCTTCGAGCCTGTATCCGGCAGCGGGCTGCCGATCCCATGGCTGACACCGTCCGGATTATATACGTGGAGCACCGAAGGGCTTAAGTTCATCCGGTCCTCCCGATTGCCCCAGTTGACCCACAGCACCGGAACCCCCTGTTCGCGAAGGGCCGGAAGCAGCCGCTGAAGCGGCTTGGTGGGAGCCAACAGCGGGGCGGTATTGACTCCGATAGAGTCCAACCACCCGCCCGGGCTGCAAAAATCGTTCTGCATATCAATGATGACGACGGCGGTTTTGGCGAGATCCAGCGTGATCCGCTGCGGCAGCGCCGGCAGGGTCACGGTGACGAGCGGTTTGGGATCGCTCCTGGACAAATCGGCCAGCTCCTCCGACACGTTCCAGTAATTTTTCGAATTCCCCAGTCTGTGCATGGGAACTCCCCTCCTTTGTTGCAAACTTGCCGCTCGTTTTGGCGGATGCGGTTAGCCGGTGATGGCCGAGTCATGCCAGGTACGCAGAAGCCGGTTCGACAGGGCATTGATCAGCAGGAAAAAGACGATGCCGACCACGGCGGCCGACAAGCCGCAGGCAAACAAATACGCCGTCTGCATCCGGGTCGCCGCGACCGTGATCGCGTAACCGAGCCCGCCGTTCAGCCCGCCGATACCAGCGATATACTCGCCGACGATGGCCCCGACGACCGACAGGGAGCAGGAGATTTTGAAGCCGGCCAAAATGTAGGGCAGCGCTGCCGGGAGTCTGAGCCTCCAGATCGTCTGCATCTTCGTGGCGTTGTACAGATAGAACAGATTCTTCATGTTCTGCTCGGTCGAGTTTAGCCCGATCAGCGTATTGGACAAAATCGGAAAGAAACTGATCAGAAAGGCGATAATAACGATGGCGTTCATGCCGGCCCCAAACCAGATGACGATGATGGGCGCAATCGCCACGATCGGGATCGTCTGCAAAATGATCGCGTAAGGGTATACGCTCCGTTCGACGGTTTTGGACAGCGCAAGCAAAATGGCAACAGCCACGCCGAGAATGGCGCTAAGGGCAAATCCCAAGACTGCCTCCATGATGGTCGTGCTCACCGACACCACCAGATTGTGCCCGTTCTGCGACACCGCTTGAACGATATCGGACGGCTTGGGCAGCAAGTACTCCGCGGTGCCGGTCAGCCGCAGCACCATTTCCCATACAAAGACGACGAAGATGAATACGCTCAGCGGCGGTACGACCCGAGACACAATTTTCCCCCAGACGTGGCTGCCGCTGCCGACACTTCTCCGGACCATAGGCGCGGCCGGCGAAGCCTGTTTCGCCGCATCGGTAACCGCGTTCACTGCTGCTTTTTCCATGACCTCAACGACTCCTTTCGTAAGTGGCATGTTTCCATGCACCTCTAAATTTCCATTATCCAGGAAAGCAAGCACCAGCTTCTGCGAGCCTCAGTGATTCAGCACTTCGGTTATGCTGCGCACATATTTGCCAAACTCGGACGTGGTCCGGAATTCATCCGTACGCGGATACGGCGCCTCAATCGGCACGATATCGGAAATCTTCCCCGGCCGCGGCGTCATGACGACAACCCGGGTTGATAGAAACACCGCTTCGAACACGTTATGGGTAATGAAAAGCACGGTCATCTTCTGATCTTGGCGCCAAATGCCCAGCAGTTCATCCTGCAGAGTCTGGCGGGTGATTTCGTCCAGCGCCCCGAACGGTTCGTCCATCAGCAGCAGCTTCGGCCGGGCTATGAGCGCACGGGCGATCGACGCCCGCATCTTCATACCTCCCGAGAGCTGTCTCGGCAGTACTTTCCGGTAGTCCTTGAGCCCAACCAACTCCAGCACGCGTTCGCCTTCTTCGTTGCGAGCCTTTTTCGGAACGCCGCGGAGGGTGAGCGGCATCGTCACGTTGTCCAGAAGCTTCGCCCAAGGCAGCAGGGTGTGCTCCTGGAACACAAAAGCGATTTCGTTCTGCTTCCGCGCTTCGCGCGGCGTCGTACCGAGGACCGAAAGCTGACCGGTCGACGGCTCGGTCAAGCCGGCAATCATGTTAAACATAGTCGATTTTCCGCATCCCGACGGTCCGACAAAACAGAGGAACTCACCCTCCCCCGCTCGCAGATTGACCTGTTGAACGGCAATCGTTCCATTCGGGTATACCTTGCCGATCTGGTCCATGCCCACCAAAAGCTCGGGAGCGCCGGGACTTCCGGGCGGCTGCGGATTTGCTGCGGTTTGCTGTGCTGTATACATTTCCAGCCCTCCTCTAATCCTTTATGTAATAATAAATAACATCTATGCCTATGCCGCTCAATGAATATCCGTTGTTTTTGTGGTTAATTACAATAAAACGTAATTCTTTTGGATTCATTTACGAAAGGGATGATCATTTATGTTATGTTATCTAACACAAAAAAGCCCGGAATTCATCCGGACTTTCATAAAATACCTCGGCGATCGATGCCACCCTCTGCCGTTACCGGTTATTTCAAAAAACCTTGGGCCTTCAGGGCCTCCGCGCACAGCGCCACGCGCCGTCCGAGCCGGCCGGCCATCACCAGTTCGCGTTCATCCGGCTTGAGGCTGCTGTCAGGACCCGCCAATGTGGAAGCTCCGTAAGGAGAGCAGCCGATTGGATCGGCGGTCAAGTATTCCGGATTTTCGGAATAGGGCAGCCCGAGCATGATCATGCCGAAATGAAACAGCGGCACCATCGACGTCAGCACATTCGCTTCGTGCCCGGTATGGATCGATCCGGCGCTCGTCAGCAGACCCGCCGGTTTGCCTTCCAGGCTCCCGTCGGCGCACAGGTCCCCGGCAAATTCCAGAAACAGCTTGACCTGCGCGGGCATGGAGCCGTAATACGTCGGAAATCCCCAGACGATGCCGTCCGCCCATCTTAAATCTTCGTTCGTGGCTACCGGTATGTCCTGCTGCCGGCGCATTGTTTCTTCGTATTTGGCGAAGCGGTCCACCGTCTTAAAACGGGTCTTCAGCTGCGAAGTTTCGCCTGGCTCCCCGGTGCAGTGCTTATCCTGATAAGGGGTCCGGTTACGCTCTGATTCCAGCTCGGGAATACGGCAGATGCGGACCTCGGCTCCCGCCCTGCGCGCTCCATCAGCGGCCGCCCGCGCCATGTCCAAGACATGGCCGTATGCGCTGTAATAAAGCACCAATGTGCGGCTCATCCTCATACCTCCTCATTGCATAGTGGAAACGGAGCATGCCTTCAAACGGATCGATCATAGCGTGAGCGCACGTTTCTGGACAAAGTCGACTCGTTCGCACGAGTCTTCCCAATAGCCCTGTAACAATGCGGAGCTCCATTTCTCTTTCGCCGGGGCTGCTTTCAGGCAGGTGCCGCCGCGCCATACCCAGCGGCGTTCCGGCAGCATGGTCAGCAGTTCCTCCGGCGTCCTGGCATCAAGCGCCACAAAATGGGCCGGGTTCCCCGGCAGGATGCCGTAACCGTCTGCACCCGTTACCCTGGCCGGGTATTCGGTGATCATCCGCAGTACTTCGCGCATCTCGGCAGGACTGCCCATATGGGCGGCATAGGCGGTGACCAGGCCGATCAGCAGCAGGTCGCCCCTTCCGAACGGATGAAACGGGTCATGTATATTGTCTGAAGCCGCCGCCAGCGGAATGCCGGCCGCCAGCAGCTCCTTGACTCGGGTGACTCCCCTGCGCACCGGGAAGGCGTCATGCCGGCCCTGCAGGTACAGATTCGCGCCGGGAAGCGTAACGGCGCCCATGCCTGCCTCGGCCATAAGTCCAATGATCATGGCGGCATCCTCGTCCTTCATGGCGGCTAAGGAGCATAAGTGCCCTGCCGTGACCTTTCCCCTCCAGCCGTATTCCATCGCGCGCCGGGCGATATGGATTGCCGTCCGCTGGTTCGGATCGTCGCTCTCGTCCGTATGCAGATCAACCGGACAGCCCAGCTTATCGGCCAAGGCGAACAGCCTGTCGATGTCGGGTTCCGGGTTGGGGGAAAGATGAGGGGCGCCGCCCAATCCCGTCACGCCCATCGCAACCGATTCCTCGGCCGTATCCAGCGCCGCTTCACTGAGCTCAAAATAAGGGAGCAGTGGGAACAGCTGCAGCTCTGCATACGGCTTCAGCTCCTCTTTGACTTCGAGCGCAGCTTCGATGGTGCGCATCGCGACGTCTTTTCCATGCTTGACGTGAAAATCGAGATGGCTGCGCAGCACCACCGTTCCGTAAGAAATGGACTGCAGCGCTGAGCGCATGATGCGTGCTTTGATCTCCTCCTTGGAAAACCTCGGGGCGGCTGCGGCGTAATTGACGACCGCTTCGCCAAGCGTGCCGGAGACATTCCCGACCTGCGGGAGCGAAAAAGCTTTATCCAGATGCATATGGGCATCCACGAAACCCGGCAGAACTATTTTTCCCTTAGCGTCGAGCAGCAGCTGCGCATCCGCAGAGGATCCGTTCCATTTGTCCAGGCACACCGCTTCAGGAGCCTCCACTTCACCGGTTTGGGCCGTCACCGACGTCCACTTTCCGCCGCAGATGGCCAGCGTGTACAGTGTCTCCTCCGATTGCAGCGGCAGGGAGGCGTTGAAGATCACCACTTCTTGTTCCATATCAATCCCGCTCCTTTCATCCGTCGGTATTTATGTTTTCTACTTCTGCACTCTCGTGCGCCAGGCTGTGAGGACATAAAGGGCGTATGCGTTCGACCCGGCTGGACAATAAGCGTTTGAATGCAGCCTTTCGCTCCGTTGTCACGCAATGGTTCATTTCATAGTCCGCTTTATTCCGAGGTGTCACCAAGAATCGGCAGCTGAAGCCACGAGGCGCCTCCACTGGCATCCACTGCCACTGTGGCAATCTGCAGCGCATCCGGCCCTTGGCGTGCGGCTTCCTGCAGCGGAATACCGTTGGGGTGGCGAAGCAGCAGCGGGTATGCGCTGCCGCTCAGCTCCAGCCGGAGCATCGAACCGGCCGGGAGCTCGGCGGCCAGCGGCCGCATCCGGATCGTCGCCGTCTCCCAGCCGCTGATGCCGCCGGATGCGCCGATCTCCGTGCGCCCCACGGACAGAAACCTCGCTTCGCCCGCTGGTGTGACCTGCGTGAGGATGGCGGTAAGGTCGGTAGGACCGTCCATCACCTGGCAGGAGACGGTTACCTCAGGGGCGCCGAGGATCCGCAGCGGCGCGCCGGCAGGCTCCCCGGTATACACCAGGATTTCGTAGCGGTCCTGCTGGGCGCTCCGGTCCTGCGGCAGCACCGAGCGAAGCGGCATCGGCAGGCGCGCGTCGTAGACGAACACATCCGCCGCCCGGCCAGGCTCCGCGCCTGCATCCGCAGCGAGCCGACCGCCGCCGGAAGCCCCGTTCGCAGGCAGCTGCGTTCCGGTTAAATACCACCGGCTGTCGCCCTCCGCTCCGGCCGGATACGCTTCGGCTTCGACCCAAACGCCGCTGCCGGCTTCATAATAACGGACCGCCTTCCGCTCCTTCAGGGCTGATCCGCATTCGCCCTTCAGCCAATAGTCGAACCAGGCAAGCTGTTCCAGGTGGATATTGCCGTCCGCCTTCGGTCCGTAGTCCGTTCCGCCTGCTTTGCGGCCCCACGGAATATGCGTCCATGGCCCGACCACCAAACGGTGAAAGCAGTCCGGCCTGCTCTCCTGTGCTTGCAGTGCATTGTAAGACTGCAGCGTACCTTCCAGCAGAAAATCGTACCAGCCCGCGATATGCAGCGCTGGAACCGGCTGTTCCTTGAAGGCGTCCAGCCAGTTCAGCCGGGACCAATACTCATCATAAGCGGGATGGCCCAACCAATCGAAATAAGCGGGGAGGTAAGCTTCGAGCAGCGGGTGCCCCTGCGCTAATGGCAGTTGGGCCAGCACACCGGAAGGATCGCTCATCACGCGGGAACACGCCGCTTCGGCTTCCGTGTCGCCCTTCCTTCTCGCCGTATCCCTGGCCAGCTGATAGGCCCAGGGCAGACAGCTCTGCAGATCGAAGCTGCCGAATGTGTACATCCAGCCGTGGTACAGGTCGGCCGCAGTCATCGCAGGCGCGATGGCAGCCAAATGCGGCGGATGCTGCGAAGCGGCAGCCCACTGCGTCGCTCCCTGGTAGGAAAAGCCGTACATGCCGACCTTTCCGCTGGCCCCTTCCAACCCGGCGGCCCATTCGACCGTGTCGTAGCCGTCTTTGGCTTCGCTCACGAATGGCGTGAACTCTCCCTCCGAATCCCCGCGCCCCCGTACGTCCTGAATAACGACGATATACCCCCGCGCAGCATACCAAACGGGATGGGCGTATGTAACCGTTGAGGCGATTTTCCGACCGTACGGCTGCCGCATCAGCAGTACCGGGTATGTTCCTTCCTCCGCCGGACGGTAAATGTCGGCATACAGCGTGATGCCGTCCCGCATGACGCAGGCTGCTTTCCTCTCCACTTTCACATGTCCGAATTCCACAGCTGTCCCCCCTTTGCGATCCTGTTTTTCGTTAGATGTTACATTTTATAACAGACAATACAGGAGTCTACAACGGTTCAGAAGGCATCTTTGTGACAAAGCACAATAAATAGGCCGATGTTTGGACATCGGCCACAAGGACCCCGTTTATCTTTGTCATATTTCATAACTTCTTTATGAGATGGTGAACTACCAGCCGATCGCCGCTCCGTCGGAGCGGGGGTCCGAGCCGCCGATCCGAAAACCGTGAGCGTCCAGAAGGATCGCCTGCGCATGCCCGGTCAAGGCATCCCAGTCGCCGATTTTTCGAACCTCATGCCCCATGGCGGCCAGCCCGCCGAGCACCTGCTCCCCCACCCTGGCTTCCATCTTCAGTTCCGTGGAGGCTTCGCCCCATGTCCTTCCCCACACCCATCGAGGTTCGTTAATCGCTTCCTGAGGGTCCATTCGGTAATCGACGATCCGGGTCAGAAGCGCCGTCTGCGTCTGCGGCTGCCCCTCCCCTCCCATCGAGCCGTAGAGCAAATAAGGCTTCTCGTCCTTGAGCGCGAGGGCAGGCATCAGGGTATGAAAAGTCCGTTTCCGCGGTTCAAGCCGGTTGGCGGAAGACTCGTCCAGGGAGAAAAACGAGCCGCGGTTCTGCAGCAGAATGCCCGTTTCCCCAGCCGTCACGCCCGATCCAAATTCAAAGTACAGGCTTTGGATAAAAGAAACGGCGTTGCCGTCCCCGTCCACCACGGCGGCATACGCCGTATCGCTGCCGAGCGGTTCGGCGGTGAGCGGAGCGGCCGAATCGCGGCTTATGCGCCCCGCCAATTCCCTGCAGTAGGCCTTATCCAGAAAGCGCTCCACCGGAATATTTCGGAAATCCGGATCGGTGAGCTCGAGGTTGCGGTCGCGGAAAGCCAGCTTCACTGCCTCGACCAGTACGTGGTAAAATGCTACCGAACCGTGCGGAATACTGTTAAAATCAAAATGTTCGAGCATTTGGGCGATCACGATGCCCGTAAATCCTTGCGAATTCGGAGGAAGCTGATACAGCTCAAGATCGCGATAGGAACCGGTGAGCGGGGTAACCCAATTGCCCTCATGATCGGCGAAATCGTCCGCCAGCAGCAGCCCGCCGGACTTCCGGATGTATGACGTGATGTCCCGTGCTAATCCGCCCCGGTAAAATTCGTCCCGGCCATTCGACGCGATCCGGCGCAAACTTTGGGCCAAGCCGCTTTGGATCCAGCGGGTGCCTGCCGGCGGGACACCGCCGCCTCGCAAATACGCTGCGGCCGAATAGGGATTCGCTGCCAACAGCCCCGCGCACAACGTCGTATTGGCGTATTGGCTGCGGGATACGGGATAGCCCCCTCCGGCGTAAGTAATTGCCGGCTCGAGGACGTCCCCAAGCGGCAGGGTACCATACTCGCGCAGAATGGCGCTCCAGCTGTCCACCATGCCGGGAACGGTCAGTACGCTGCGGATCCCCCGCGTCGGAATGGCCTGCTCGCCGGCATATGCTTCCGGCGATGCCTTGTACCCCGAGCGGCCGCTTCCGTTGTAACCCCGGACTGCACCCTCTCCGGGACTGTACAACAGCCAGAATGAGTCGCCGCCCAGCCCGGTCATATGCGGATACACGACCGCCAGGGTACTGCTGACGGCAACCGCAGCGTCGAAGGCATTCCCGCCCTTTTCCAATATTCGGGCACCCGCGGCCGATGCCAGTGCATGGGGGCTGACCACCATCGTTTTCGTGCCGATTGAAGCCTGCCTCATCACTCATCCCTCCTGCATCCTTAAATTGTTAACTAAATTAACATGCAGCAGGATTTTTTGGCAATAACTACTTTTCATCCTGAGGGAAAACCGTTATAGTGTAAATTTAAATAACATCAATGCCACATGGATGATCACCAGCTTCGGAAACGGTCCAGCTCCCTTTCCCATGATGCCAGAGCTTTGCCTATAGAATGCGACCCTCGCATCCTACCAGAATCCGAGATGAAATGTCAGAATAGTTGATAGACAAGGAAGGAAGTGCACCATGCTGAAAACATACGCAGAATTATCCCTCGCCATGTTCCGGACCGGAATTCTCGGGTATGGCGGCGGTCCGTCGACCGTCCCCCTCATCCGGCACGAGGCCGTCTCCCGGTACAGGTGGATGGCTGATGAGGAATTCGGGGAGGTGCTGGCCATCGCCAACACGCTGCCCGGTCCGATCGCGACCAAGTTGGCCGCCTATCTCGGCTACCGCCTGAAAGGGACGCTCGGTGCGCTGGTCGGGCTGCTCGCCCATATTCTACCCACTGCGGTTGCGATGATCGCCCTAGTCTCTTTTATCGACGTATTCAGTTCGTCCCGCATCATCCATGGCATGATCGAAGGGGTCGTTCCGGTCGTGGCCGTCATGCTGGGTCAAATGTGTTACGAGTTCGGCGAAAAGGCAGTCAAAGGCCTTGGCAAGTATATGGCGCTCGCCTGCGGGGTCATCGCGTTTGTCCTGCTGGAGTGGGTGCAGCTGCACCCGGCGATCCTGATTGCGATCGCGCTGGCCTATGGCTCGGTATACTTTAAAGTTATGGGCAAGCTGAAAGAAACCCGCAAGCGGAAGGAGGAACGCCGCCATGGAGACATGGATTGAACTCCTCATCGGCTTCTTTCTAGCCAACGTATTCGGCTACGGCGGCGGCCCCTCCTCCATCCCGCTCATGTACCGGGAGATCGTGCCGCATTACCACTGGCTGTCGGGCGCCGAATTTTCCAACATGCTCGCTCTCGGCAATTCGCTCCCCGGACCGATCGCGACGAAGATCGCCGCTTACGTGGGCTATGATGCGGCCGGTTGGATGGGGGTGCTTGCCGCCGAAGCAGCCACCGTCGTGCCGTCCGCCGTCGCCCTAATCGTATTGATGCGAATTTTGCAGAAATACAAGCAGTCCCAGGCCGTCAAGGGCATGACGCTGCTCGTGCAGCCTGTCATCGCCGTCATGATGCTGCAGCTCACCATTCAAAGCTCCAAAGAGTCGATACTCTCCATCGGCTGGATCCAATTCGGCGCTATCGCCCTCATCTCGTACTGGCTGATGCAGCGCCGCAAAGTTCATCCCGCGCTCGTCATCGTGGGCGCTTTTGTTTACGGAGGCATCTTTCTGGGAAGATAGTCCTCCCCTCCGTAGACCTAGCGAACCCGGACGGCCGTCCAATTCTATCCCCTGTTGCAGTAACCGCCTTTCCTGATGATTGAATTCAATCCGGTACAGCCCTTCCCCAAGGGCTTACCTTGTACGTTTCGGGTTTCGACAGAGTTCAGTTGCGAAAGGATGATGACTGTATGTATTTGACCATCGAAGATGCACTCACCATTTACCCGCTTTCTGAAGGTAAACTGACCGCAGGCCGCAGCGGTTTGAACCGTATCGTCAAATCGGTCAACGTGATGGATGCACCCGATATTTCGGACTGGGTCCGGGAAGGGGATATCTTGTTCACGACGGCTTATTTGATCAAGGACAATCCCGCGGATGGAGTCCGCCTGCTGCAGAAGCTGGTTGACAAAGGGGCGGCGGGAATCGGGATCAAGCTTGGACGGTTCTGGGCTTCGGTCCCCGACGAAATGCTGAAGGAAGCAGACCGCCTCGGTTTTCCCCTCATCGAGCTTCCCTTTCCGTTTACGTTCTCGGATCAAATGAAAGGCTTGTTCAATGCCGAACTGCAAAAGAACACGCTCCTCCTCCAAAACGTCCTGGACAAACAAAAGGAGCTCATCCGCTTCGCCCTATCCCCTGTTGATACGGGCCGCCTGTTTGACCGGATCCGCGAGATTCTCGGCGTGCCCCTGGCCGTCACCGGCATGCGCGGCCAAACGCTCTTCAGCACCCTGACCACAGACGAAATGCAGCTGCTCAAAAAACGCCAGCTCAAAGATACGCCGCAGTGGCTCCGCTGCGAGCAGGGAAGACTGCTGTGCGTGCCCCTGAAAAGCCCCGGCCAGGAGCATGATTTTAACAGCCGGGCGATTTTCCGGCTTCCTTCCGGCATTCCGATGAAGGAGGAGGAAGGGCTGTACCACCAGGCGGCCGAAATTATCGGCTACCATTTGAACGCGGTCGAACGCAACGATCTCACCCAATCAACCCAGAACGAATTTGCGGCAATGCTGAAAAACTACCTCAAGCAGCAAGTCTCCGCCGAAGCTCTCGTTGCCTGTGCTTCCAGCCACGGCATCCCTTTCGGCAGCGGTTCATTCCAATGCGTGCTTACCACGTGCGATCCCGAATACACAGGCCGGACCGACCATCTGCTCAAGAGCGTCAAGCAGGAATTCCATTATCATCCGATGCTCAAGGATTTATCTCCTTTGCATTTTCAGCTCGAGGACACCATTCTCTCGATCTTTCCTTCTGAGCTCCCGCGAAGCTCCGGCAAGCTGCCTCAGCTGCTGACACGTGTCTTTTTCGAGCTTGCTGCCAAAGCAGGCAGGCATCTGCGCATGACGGTGAGCCATATCAAAACCCGGCCCGATCAGTTGGAAGCGGCTTACCGTGAATGCCAGAACGCCCGCGACACGGCCGCCCGGCTCAACCTGGACGCTTTTGTCGTCGAGTTTGCCAACGTGGAAATCTCTTATATTTTCCAATCCGTCCCGGTTCATAAAATGCGGCAGTTCGTCGAAATGGCATTGGCCCCGCTTCAGGACCGAGCCCCAGACTCCGCCCAGGAGCTGCTGCGAACGCTGGAGCTGTACATGGCGAACAACGGACAGATCCACGAAACCGCCAAGCAGCTGTTTATACACCGCAACACCGCCGCCTACCGGCTCGAGAAGATCAGTGAGCTGCTTCAGGTCGACTTCAAGGATTATCACCACCTGCTGCGGATGAAACTGGTCCTGATGTTCCGGGATATGCTTCGAACGTAAACGGAAGCGGGACGGTCCCGCTGCCCCACAAGCAAGTACGTTATAAATTCGCAACAAAGCATCCCCTGAGACCGGCCGCTCCGGTCAGGAGGATGCTTTTGCGATAAGGCGGTAAATGTCAGGCGCAAGCCGCCTTTTTTCCGATATAGATCCGCAGAAATGATGGTTTAGGTAGGTATGGTCTAGATACGAATATGATAATGTTTGCTATTGTGAATTTTTCATATGTTGATTTTTTAATACATTTAATCCGGTTAGTCCTCAGTGATCGTTGCGTTCATGTTTCGGATCAAGCGGCTGAGCACGTTCACCGTTGTTTCGTATTCATCCTTCGTGATCGGCGCAAACATTTGGACGGCGGCTTCCTTCACCGTTGCGGCCACCTCACCATATATGTTCTCGCCGGCATCCGTGAACTGCAGCTTGGTTTCGCCAGGCTCCGCTGGTTCAACGACATCCACCCATCCCCTGCGGATCAGGGAATCGATGACTTCATTGAAATCATCCGCTCCTAGATAATGGCGGGCATACAGCTTTTCTTTGACGGCCAAGCCGCTCAGGTGGATCCTGTTCATGATCTGCCAATGAAAACGGGTCAGGCCGACTTTTCCCAAGAATCGATCCATATAACGCGTCATGGCTTGATCTGTTTCGTTCAAATACCATCCAAAACCGTAAGATGCTTCGCTCTCCATCCTTTGTCCTCCTTCGTCTCTTTGTACATGATTATAGGAGGATCGGCGCCAAAGAAACATGACCATTTTAGCTATCAGTAAATAAACCGGAGTATATAAACTGGAAAAGGCAAGCGTATGAAATACGCTCGCCCCTTAAGCTGAGATTGTTGTGAATTTTTCACATAATGCTATATTAACACTATAGTCAGCTGCGATCACTTTCCGATGCTTGATTCTGAATCCGTTCTTTCATATCCTGACAGTTATCGAAGTCAAGCCTCACCGCTCATACGCTTCCAATCGAAGCCGATTGCCCGCAGGAAGGCTCGTGCGATCAGCATGTGGCCGGTCAGGCTCGGGTGCACCCGGTCCGATGCGATTGCAGTAGGGTGAACGTAGCCCAACATCGGCTCAAACACCGCTTGCGTGTCCACAAATAGCGCTCCGACGCGCTCGGCAACCCTGTGGGCCGCCCGGCCGTACTCATCCATCCGCCGTCTCATCCCGTCCTCGGCGCTGCGTTCGATATAAAACGGAGTCATGATGACAAGCCCTTTCAAACGAGGGCGAACCTGCTCCGCCAATTCGGTCAAAGTGTGCTCATACTCTTCCAACAGCACATGCGATTCCGGAATCGCCGGCTGGTCGAACTGCCGCCACACGTCGTTGATGCCGATCATAATGGACAGCCAATCCGGTTTTAGATCCAGTACGTCCGTCTGCCACCTTTCTTTTAAATCCCTGACTGTGTTGCCGCCGATCCCCATATTCGTGACCCGCAGGTTCAGCTCCGGATACGCCGTCTGAAGCAGGGTGTCCACGAGCGACACATACCCTTTGCCTACGCCTTGAAACAACCCTTCCCCGTAAGGGAATTTACGCTCGCAGTCCGTAATCGAATCGCCGATCATGACCAGGCGCTGTCCTTTGTCCATCTTCATCTTCGCGCTTCCTCCCATCTTTTGTTCCTTTTACACCTTTTTCTAAGCATCAAGCAGCACAAGCCGAATCGTTTTCACTTCAAAAGGGCGGAAATCCAGCTTGAGCTTCCCTTCAACAACCGGCAGATCGGCCGTCACTTCCTCCAGCATATTGGTTTCGTACGCTGTTTTGACGGGGAGGTCAAAGGTCAATTCGCATGATACGGTGGCACCTTTGCATTCATAGGCCCGGATGATCCAGTCACCCGATCCGTCTTCGGCAAGCTTGACCGTCTCTGTAATTACGCTGGCTTGATCCGTTTGCAGGAAAGATTTATGACCCACCTGGTTTCCGCCGTGCACGAGGCTTACCGGATAGTTCAACTCATACGCTTCCTGAACGACGGGACTGTCCAGAAATGACCCGTTCCATACAAAGAATCCGTACGTAAACTTGTGCGTTCCCTGATCCGACGTTTCGTCCGGATGCGTCGGCGAACGAAGCAGCGTCAAGCTCATCGTGTTGTCCTGCACGGCGATCCCGTACTTGCAATCGTTCAGCAGCGCAAAGCTGCGGTTCGTCTCCGCAAGCACCGCCCACTTATGCTGGCATACTTCGAACCGGTCGGCATCGTGGGGCCTGGAAGCATGATTTGGCCGTTTGACGTAACCGAACTGAATTTCCTGTAACGATTCGTTCGCATGGACACGTACAGGAAATTCGACCCGCAGCATTTTGTTCTTCTCATGCCAATCTACCGTCGTATGAAACTCAACGCGGCGGCTGCCGGCCCGGATCCGGATATCCTGGATTAATTTGGATCGATGAAGCATGCGCTCAACGCGAATATTGGCAAACAGGGGCCCCTCTGCAGTGACATAGACTTCGGCCTTCTCATCCAACGCGACTGGAGCAGCCTGATAGCCGCGGTCGATTTCCCACGCATCGAACGCCGACGGCTGATCGCGGTACATCTTCATGGCGTTGCAATGTCCCGCCGTCCACTCCGTTCCGGTTTCCTTGTCCAGGATGCTGACGATCTCGCCGTATTCATTTATCCCAATGGCTAAGTATTCGTTCTCAAGATGCGACTTCGCAGCGGTTAGGACAGCTTGTCCCGGCGCTTCCGGCGTTACGTCAGCCGCAGTAACCGTGTATGCTGCCCATCCCGCAGACGGCGTTTCGACTTCGGCGTAACACATGCCGTCATGCCGCTGCACAGGGAGCGTTTTTCCGTCCCGGTCCGCGATACCTTCTACGCCTTCGGGCAGGGCAACCAGCTCTTTTCTTGCCCAGGAGAGCGAGTTAAACACCGTAACACCGGAACGTCCGCTACCCGCAAGCACCTCTCTTGCGCCGGAAGCCATCGCATCGACAAGCCCGTTCAATTCCGTCAGCTCTGCCTGCGCTTCCTCATGAACGCGATGAATGGACGTGCCCGGCAAAATATCATGGAACTGATGCAGCAGCAGCTTCTTCCACAACCGGTCCATCTCCTCGTACGGATAGGCCCGGCGCTGAAGCAGGCTGGCTGCGGCACCCCACATTTCAGCCTCGTGAAGCCCGACCTCCGCCTTCCGGTTTAGCCGCTTGATCTGAGCCTGCGTCGTATAGGTTCCCCGGTGCGCCGGATAGTACAGCTCCCCGACATATTTGGCATCCGGAACACCTCTTTCGATCTGATCCTCAAAATAGTCGATCGGCGAGCCGTGCACAGTACGCGGCACGCCCTCCAAATTTTCAAGCCGGCGGAGGAATTCCAAGTCGTCCCGGTTCGCCCCGCCGCCGCCGTCTCCGTGACCGAACTGTACGAGTCTTGTCGCAATGCCGTCCTTCTGCACCCGATCATTCCATTGCCTGATGAGAAACGACGGATTGACCCGAATCGGAAAATCGCCATAATCCAGCAGATGGGTCAGCACCTGCGAGCCGTCGATCCCTTCCCAAAGAAAAGTATTGTACGGAAACGGATCCGACACGTTCTCGTACGTCTGGAATATTTTCACGGAAGCAAAGTACCGGAGCCCGCAGCCCTTCATTATTTGCGGCATGTTGCCGGAGTATCCGAACACGTCGGGAAGCCACAGCATTTCGTTTTCCTTGCCGAACTCCACCTTGAAAAAGCGCTTGCCGTGCAATATTTGCCGGATCAGGCTCTCCCCGCCGGGCAGATTCGTATCGGATTCCACCCACATGCCGCCTTCCGGAATGATCCGTTCTTCCTCCACCGCTTGTTGGATGCGCGCGTATAACTCGGGATACAGGTCCTTGGCAAGCTGGAACAAGTACGGCTGGCTCTGGACGTAGCGGTAATCGGGATACTCCTCCATGAGGGCAAGCTGATTGGACATCGTCCGGGCGATTTTCCGCTTTGTTTCCTCCATCGGCCACAACCAGGCGATATCGAGATGGGACTGCCCCATGAGGTACAGCAAGGGCGCCGTCGATCCATTTACGCATGCCAGGAGCGGCGCCATCCGCTGCCGACATTGCTGAACATTTGCCGTCAGCGCATCCTTCGCAAGCCCCCAGTCGATCGTCCGGACGACCTCCGTCAGCCCGCGGTCGATTTCCGCCGCGCGCAGCGAATCCGGATCGATATGATTTCTGACCTGAACCAAACATTCCAAATCGATATAAAATTGATAGATTTCCTCTTCAAAAAGGCAAAGCTGCGATTCGCCAAGCACCGGCTGGATGCCCGAATGGCCGGCATACGCCTCGGCAGCGACTTCAAACCGCTCGCCGGCCTTAGCGCTGCGTGTCAACGTCACGTCATGGTGCTGAAGATCCAGCGCGCCCCGTACGATTCCGTTCACGTAGACCGTCGCCTCTGAGCCGAAATCAGCCCGGATGACCAGGCGTTTGCCCTCGGCTTCCATGGGAGCGGTAACCGATGAGCGAAGCCATGCATACGTCCAGTCTCCGCCCCACCGGTCGCCCGGTTCGATTGCCTCAAATCGTTTACTCTCTATTTCATCGCAGGATAGCCGCTCCTTCGTGACAAAGCAGGTAAAATCGACTGGCGAGACTACGGTATAAATGTAACGGTTTTTATCCTTCAGCAGCTTCTCAACATGGTATAGAATCTCTTTTCTCTTATCCAAATGACGGTTCACATCCTATGAATTGATCTGGGTTGCAGCGGATGCCGCTGTAACGAAGCGTGGTGAGACCGTGCTGCTGCAGCGACAGGTTCACACGGGAGGTCTGGTCAGGATCCAAGGGGCATAGGCCCCTTAATCCCGCCATGGTATCCGTCTACAAAATACGATGTTACCGCCCGCCTCATCGGAATCATCTGCCTTCAGCACCGATTCCGGCAGCAGAGAATACGCGTTCAAACCCGGCTTTGGAGCGGATAATCAGCTGCTCTGGCGTCTCTTCCGGCATGGCCGGCGTCAGCACTTCCTGCGACACGATACCGTCATATCCGATGCGCTGCAACCCTCTTAAAAAGCCCTCCAAGTCGATGACGCCTTCCCCAGGGTACAGACGCCCGTTATCCAGCACGGCCTCGACCGGCAGATCCGGTGCGTCGTTGATATGCACATGAACGATCTGCTGCGGCTGCAGCCGCTCGATGTCGTCTACGGCCAGACCGTTCGTATACCAATGATACGCATCCAGCAGCAGGCCGACATTCGGCTCGCCGATCGCGCCGACCCAATCCAGCGTCTCTTCCATCGTCCAGATGAAAGGGTATTTCCACGCCGTCCGCAGATGATGCGGACCAACGAATTCCAGTCCGAGCCTGATGCCATAGGCGCCGAGAATTTGGGCGCAGATGCGCAGGCGCCGGGTGGCGACCGCCATGAAGTGCGCCGGTTTGGCGTCGGTCGATGGCAGAATGTACGTGCAGCAGCGCGTACAGCCCAGCGCCCGGGCCGCGGCAGCCGCTTCCGCCAAGCCGGGCAGCCCGGCGAGGAACTCTTCCTCGCCCGCCCTCCACTCCACAGGCAGGCCGATCGCGCCGACGACGACTCCGTGCCGCTCAAGCTTAGCCGCAGCCCCCTCTGTTCCCAGCCGCTCGATCAATCCCCGGGCATCGATGTCAACCGCTTGAAAACCGCCCTCACCCGCCAATTCGATGAACCTCTCTTCACTTTCGACTGCTCCCAAACCGGCAAGCGTCAATCCCTTCAGCATGTGATATTCCTCCTCACTGTTGTTTGAAAAAAATCTCCATCCCAATGCAATCTGCCTTAACAGCCCGGCGCTCTATGAACCACTACTTCCCTGGACTGGCGTCAGCCCAAGCTTCGGATTGGCCAAGTCGAGCTTATACATGACCTGATTGTAGTTATAACGCGGCGTCGGGACATGATTTGTGAACGTATTCGTATACGTGCCCTCGAAGTAGATGATCCGGCCGCCCTCCTTATTGAAAACCTTATGCTGGGCCACGTTATAAAAAGTATAGTTGTTATGCGTGACGATCTTTTTAGCCGTGGTCCAAGGACCTTGAGGCGCGGGAGCTTCCGCGTACCAGATTTCTCCGAGCACGGAGGACTTGCCTTGCATCTGCTGCCCGATCATCACGTAACGCTGCCGGTAATCGTTCCATTCGATTGAGCTTGAAGCCATTTGGACCTCTTCGCCGGTATCGGCGTCTTTTAATTGAAAGTAGGTCGGATCGTCCGCCTGGATCAGCCCGGCATCGATCAGCTCCTTCTCTTGAACCTGGGTGAGCGGCGGGGTGTTCTTTTTCCAGCCCCATACGAGCTTGCCGTCCGCGCCGCGTTCAAGGGACGTTTGGGCCCCGTTGTAAGTCGTTCCCGGCGTCAGGCACGTAAACGACTCGTATTGGGTATAGTCGGTGATGGCATCATAGCTTGCCGCCACGCGCAGGTTCGGCATTCGGTGTTCGGTAAAGAGCCAGTAGCCCTTGCCGTCCTCCTCGTAATAAGCCGCCTGGCCGCCCGGATGGCGCCAATCGTCTTTGGAAGGGAACTGAACGACCTGCTCGAACTCCTTCTTCTCGTCGTTAAAGGCAAGAATGCCGAAGGCGCTGAGCTCGGGATTGTGCGTGCTGTAACCGGCGAGCAGGCGCTCCTGCCCGCTGCCGTCCTTGGCGGTCATCAAGCCGAACACCCAGGCGATGCCGGCACCGTCAGGCAGCTGAGGAACCAGGCTTTTAACGAAACCGTCCTCTTTCGTAAAGTAATCCAAATCGATGCCGGTATCGGGATCGAGACCTCCTTTTTCCGGCAGCTTCGATGTTGCACCCGTCACACGGAAGTTCCCGAGGGGATAAGCGGGTCTGTCCGTATCGCCCCAGAACCAGTACAGCCGGTTGCGGTACTTTATCGTTTGGACGGAGTCCTGACCCATCACGAGCCCGTTCAGGAGCGGCTCCTTGACCGGCGGCTTCTGGCCAAGCAGGACGCTGTCCCGGTAGATGCCCTGTCCGGTGACCCGGTATAACCGCTCAGCAATGTTGACCCGGTCCATTTTCAGCGTTACGCTTCCGCCAGGCGTCACTTCAACAGCCTGACCGCGGTAACCGAACATGTCTGTCGGCACCTCATAGCCGTCGCTCGACATATGGAAAAAGACCGTTTGATCCATCAAGCCCGGCTCATTGAAAGCCACAACACCGGCGCTGTCCGTATAGTACAAAATATTGTTCGTCGTCTTCAGCTCGACAAGCGGGATCCCCCGACCCGTCTGCGCATCCACAACCTTGATCATAAACGGCTTCTGAACCATTTTCTTAGCGCTGCTTACATCCGGCATGGCGCTATTCCCTTCCGCCTGAGCCGCCATCGCGGCGCCCGGCGCCGTCATGACCGTCAGCATGACACAGGTCCAGATGCCCGCGCTTTTCCAAGGCTTCCATTTCATTTCGTTTACCTCCTGGGCGGAGTGCCCTATTGGGATCGGCGAATAATGTCCGCTTCCGCATCAGCCGTCACTTGCGGTTCTGAACTGGCTCAAGACCAAGCCGCGGATCGTCAAGATTCAGCTTGTACATGACCTGGTTGTAGTTGTAGCGCGGTGTTGGAGTATGGTCTGTATACGTATTCGTATAGGTCGCCTCGAAGTAAATGACGCGTCCGCCGTCTTTGAAGAAGAACTTGTGCTGGGCCGGGTTATAGAAGGTATAGTTGTTATGCGTAATGATCTTCTTCGCCGTCGTCCAGGGGCCTTGGGGCGAGTCTGCTTCCGCGTACCACATTTCCCCTAAGACTGACGTTTTGCCAAACAGCTGCTGTCCGATCATGACGTAGCGCTGCCGGTAATCGTTCCATTCGACGGAGCTTTGGGAGAGCGAAACCTCTTCGCCGGTATCGGCATCTTTCAGCTGATAGTAGCGTGGGTCGTCCGCCTTGATCAGGCCAAACCCGATTAATTCTTTTTCTTGATCCTGGGTCAGCACCGGGGTGTTCTTCTTCCAGCCCCATACCAGCTTGCCGTTCTGGTCGCGCTCAAGGGACGTATTCGCGCCGTCGTAAGCCGCTCCCGGCGTCAGGCACGTAAACGACTCGTATTGAGTATAGTCGGTGATGGCGTCGTAGCTGGCGGCCACACGTAAGTTCGGAATCCGGTGCTCGGTAAACAGCCAGTAGCCTTTGCCGTTCTCCTCGTAATAGGTTGCCTGACCGCCTGGATGGCGCCAATCGTCCTTGGAAGGGAACTGGACGGCCTGTTCGAACTGCTCCGTCTGATCGTTGAAGACCAGGATGCCGCGCGCAACGATGTCAGGATTTAGCGTCGTGTAACCTGTAAGCAGACGCTCTTTTCCCGTGCTGTCCTTTGCCGTCATCAAACCGAAAATCCAAGCCATGTTTCCCCCGTCGGGAAGCGTCGGCACCATGCTCTTGGCAAATCCGTCCTCTTTGGTAAAATACTTCAGATTCACGCCGACATCCGGGTCAAGTCCGCCGTTTTGCGGCAATTCCGACGTCGCACCCGTCGTGCGGAAATTTCCCAGCGGGTAGGCGGGTCTGTCCGTATCGCCCCAGAACCAGTACAGCTTCCCGTTGTATTCGATCGTCTGCACGGAATCCTGGCCCATAATCAGACCGTTGATGACGGGCTGTTGAATCGGCGTATTGAGTCCGAGCAGCAGACTGTCACGGTAAATGCCCTGGCCGGTCACCCGGTACAGCCGCTCGGCGATGTTGACCCGGTTCATCTGCAGCGTGACACTGCCGCCAGGCGTAACTTCGACCGCCTGCCCGCGGTTGCCGAACATGTCGGCGGGAATTTCGTAGCCGTCGCTGGACATATGGAAGAAGACTGTCGTATCCATCAACCCGGGTTCGTCGAATGCCACGACACCCGCGCTGTCCGTATAATACAAAATGTTATTCGTCGTCTTCAGCTCCACAAGCGGAATACCCCTGCCCGTTTCGGCATCCACGACTTTGATCATGAACGGCTCCTGCACCTGTTTTAACGAGCTGCCTGCTTTTTGCTCGGCACTGTTCCCGGCAGCCTGAACCGGCGTAACGCCCGGTGCCATCGTGACTAACAGCAGGGCGGCGCAGGTCCATGCACCCGCCTGCTTCCACATTTTCATCTTCACTATCATCTCGGCTTCCTCCCGACTTCTTGTCGATTTGTCATTAGTGAAATGGTCTCGATGCTGTTGGTTAGGACGTTTTGGACTGGACTCTTTGGGCCGCATCGTTGTAAATCTTCAACACTTTGTCGATATCGCCCATTTTTTTTAACCTGATCGATAAATTTCGGCCAGTTGTCAAAGCTCTGCTTCCCGGCGACAAACTTTGCCTGCTCTTCCGTAACGAACGTTTTGATCGGATTCATGATCTCGGATATTTCCTGGCTTTCGTCCGGTGTGAACTGGATGGCCGGCTCGCTGTACCACGAAGGGACATAATCGTTGTTCGGCATTGGCAGACTTGTCAGATAAGGCGACTTTTCAAGCGGGACTTCCTCATACTTGCCGTTAAATACGGTATAATCCGTTGCGGCAAAATCTACAAATGCTCTGGCATCGTTGACCATTTGCAAACCCGGGTTATAATTTTTGCTTGCCCGGATCCCGTACTTATCCCCTTCCAGCCATGGATCCTTCGCCGTTTTAAACGAATCCATAAAGGTCGGATTGCCGTCTTCTCCAATTTTGTAGGTCGTTCCTTCAATTCCCCAAGTCACGAGCCGGATGTTTTCGTCGGAATACTGTAAATCGATCAGCTTGATTAATTCTTCCGGATTTTTGGCTTTAGAGCTGATGCAGAACGTGGCCCAGCCCAGGTCCGGGGTATTTCCGTTCGTCGCTTCCTGCCATGCCTTTCCGTACTTCGGATTGTCCGGGTACAGCGAAACTGCAAATATTTTGCCGTCATCCGCATTCCTTGTGTAATCTCCCGGCTCCGTAAACCACTGGGTCAGCCACATGAAAGTATCGCCATTCATCGCCTTCTTCCGGATCGTGTCGTCCGTATCAATCGTATACTCGGGATCCAGCAGCTGCTCCGAATACAGCTTGTTCGCGAACTGAAGGGCGTCTTTATACCCTTCATTAAAAATGCCGTACACGTATTTGCTGCCATCCCAGTAAATGTCGTCCTTGATGTGATTCGCCGAGAAGAGCGATCTTAAACTGTTCCATTTCGTATCCACCGGGTACTTATCGGGATACAGCTGTTTCAGCTTTTTGGCCGCGTCATAAAATTCATCCAGCGTTTCCGGAATTTTGATGTTGTTCGCTTTGAATACATCGTATCTGTAAGCGGATACGTTTTGAATCAGCAAGCCTTTATCCTCCGGAAATCTGGGAGTTGATGTTTCCTTGAAGGAGTACATTTTTCCTTCAGAATTAGTCACACGCGACATGCCGTTCTTCACCTTACTGAGATAGTTCATATAGTTGGGCATTAAATCCTTATACTGGCTGAGCTCCAGAATTTGGCCTTGTTCAGCCATGTCCGTGATATCGTAAAATAATGGCGTGACGAAGAAATCCGTCAAATCGTCGCTCGCAATCATGAGCTTTACTTTTTCGTCATATTCCGATGACGGAATATAATTAAACTTAATATTCAGTTTTTTGCCCAGCTTGGCTTCCATCTGCTTCTTCCATTCCTTGCCGATCATGCTGTTCTCGTTGTCCACCCCGCTCGACGGAAGCGTTACGGAAAAAGATAACGTGTCTCCATCCGCAGAATCCTTAGAAGTCTCGTCGGATTTGGAGCAGGCCGTTACGGAAAAGGCCAGCATGCAAGCCAGGATCAGGCTGAGCATTTTTGCTTTTTTAACCATCCCAATTCCTCCTATCAATTTGATTATTGAATATGGCGTAAAAGAAAACTTCCTCTTACATCCATGTTGAACCTTTGTTGTCAGCCCTTGATCGCTCCCACCAATACGCCCTTCGTAAAGTGCTTTTGAAAGAATGGGTAAATCGCCATAATGGGGAACATCGTAATAATGATTACGCTCATTCGGATCGCCTTCGGATCAAGTGATGATCCCGATGAATTGATGGCCACGTTACCGGCGCCTACCCTTCCTTGGATCGCGTTGGTATCCAGCGCAAACAAATAGTTTCGCAGAATCATTTGCAGCGGATATTTATCCTGATCCTTCAGGTAGATTAACGCTTCAAACCAGCTGTTCCAGCTTCCTACCAAACCAAACAAGGCAAATGTCGCAAGCAGTGCCTTCGACAACGGCAGGACGATTCGGAACAGGACGACGACATCGTTGGCTCCATCCATGACCGCCGATTCTTTCAGCTCTGCCGGTACATTCGAAAAGAAGGTCCGGAACAAAAACACGTTGTATGCTCCAACCGCGCCGGGAAGGATCATGACCCAAACGGTGTCAAGCAGATGCAGACTGCGCATCAGCAGGTATGTAGGAATTAATCCCCCACTGAAAAACATCGTGATCATCAGAAAGATGGTGATAAATTTCTTTCCCGCAAATCCGGGAATGGTCAGCGGATATGCCAGCAGCGAGGTAAACAGCAGCATAATACCGGTAGAACCTACGGCGTAAAGGATGGAATTCAGATACCCCTTATAAATGAGCGAGTCTTTAAATACGTCTGCGTAAGCCTGTACGGTAAAGCCTTTCGGCCAGATCGTAACGCTTCCCGAGGCGATGTACTTGCCGCTGCTGAAGGAGGTAGCGATAATATTCAGAATAGGGTACAGCACAACGACAAGGATCAACAGCATGATGAAAATATTAAAGGCGTCAAACACTCTGGAACCGAAGCTGATTTTTCTCAAGATTCTCCCCCCTAAAACAAACTCGTCTCCGAGACTTTGCGGCTGACCCAATTGGAAATGTACAAAATGACAAAGGAGATGACCGACATAAATAATCCGATGGCCGTGGTGTACTCGTATCTTGCGCCGAGGATCCCCTGACGGTACACATAAGATCCAATGACGTCAGCCACGCTGTAAGTTTCAGGCGAATACAGCAGAATAATTTTCTGAAAATCGGATCCCAGAATTCCGCCCAAGGCGAAAATCAGCAGGATGATCGTCGTCGGTTTGATCGAGGGCCAGGTAATGTGCACGATCTTTTTCCATCGGCTCGCTCCGTCCACTTCCGCCACATCGTAATAGGTCGGATCGATCCCGCTCAAAGCGGCAAGGTAAATGATTGTTCCAAAGCCAACCCCCTGCCATATGCCGGAAGAGATGAAGATCGTCCGGAAATAACCCGGCTCCAGCAGAAACATGATCGGGGTGCCGCCGAAGTATGTAATGATTTGGTTGAAGAGGCCGTCTCTCGCCGTAAAGTCCTTCAGCATCCCCGCAACGATCACCACTGAAATAAAATGAGGAAAGTACGAAACCGTCTGGACGAATTTTTTAAAATGCCTGTTTCTCAGCTCGTTAAATAACAAGGCGAGGATAATAGGTGCGGGAAACGACCACAGCAGTGTATACAGACCTAAAAGCAGCGTGTTTTTTAGAACACGGAAAGCCATCGGGTCATGAAAAAACGTGGTGAAATATTTAAAGCCGACCCAAGGGCTTCCCATGATCCCCTTTGATGCGTTGTAATCCTTGAAGGCGATGGTGATTCCATACATCGGAAAGTAGCTGAAGACCAGTACTGTGATCATACCTGGCAACACCATCAGGTACAGATATCGGTGTTTCCACAGTTTGGACATTCGCTTTTTATTGGTTGCCGCCAACATAAACACCCCTTTTCTAGTTACTTCAAGTCATCGCTTGAACTCCGGCCGTTCTTCACCGAAAAACCGCATCGGATACGCCTGCAATTGAAAGCGCATTCAATCTTTGCTGTTAAATACCTACTCCCCGAGATCGAAACGCTTTCAAACAGGCGTGCAAGCTTGAATCTCTACAATGGTAAAGACAGTTACACAAAACTTAAGCGTACTCATCAAGCAGGTAAAACCATATGCATTTTTCCCGGAGTTGTTATGCTAAGCGAAGGATAACACATACTAATTTGGTCGTCAATATATAGATTTATGATTTTAATACAACGTTGTTAGTATACTATCGATTCGCACCAGCACAAATCTGATAATTCCGGATAAAACCAACAACTTTCTAGATAAATCGCATAGGCAAACCACCAACTCGGCCCGGATTTATACATTAAAGTTGAGTTAGTCTGCACTACTTGGTATACTATTTAACAAACAACGCGTAATTGTAAGTATATGTCCATATAAGAGGTGACCCTGCATGAGCAAGAACGATACAACATTGCCTAAGTACCAGCTGGTGAAAGATTATGTACTGTCGCAAATCGAGAATAACGAGCTTGGCAAGGATGACCGAATTCCAAGTGAATCGGAGTTCTCCAAGCTGCTGGACGTCAGCTCCATTACGGTAAGGAAAGCATTGGCGGAGCTCGTCAATGAAGGCGTTATCTACCGGATCAGGGGAAAAGGCAGCTTTGTCGCCAATCCGGCGGAGTCTGTCAATCAAACGTCCAATTACGTGACTTTTATTATTTCCGGCAATGATATGTACGACAGTTCGTATATGAAGATTATCAAAGGCGTGCAATCCTTTCTGAACCAGCAGGGATGCCAACTTATCATTGAATTTGTGGAAAATGATGTCGAACAGGAGCGGGAGTTGATCCTGAAGCTAATTCAGTCCGAGAACCGCGGGCTGCTGATTTATTCCGCCAATCCCGACGCGGCCAGGGAGTACCTCAACGAAATCCGGAAGAAGTCGATCCCGTTCGTCATGCTCGACCGCTTTCCTGCCGGTTATCCGGTCAACTGCATTACATGCAATAACCATGACGGCGCTTATGAGGCTGTTGCGTATTTAATCGCCCAGGGCCACCGGAAGATCGGTTTCGCCGCATATGATTTTCATCTGAGCACCGAGGTCGAACGGTACAACGGATACCGCCATGCCATGGCAGACGCCTCGCTCGGGCCGGATGACGATGTCTTGTTTCTTCAGCGGGAATTAGATTATGCGAAGCTGCTGCGGCAAATTCAAAGAGGAGAGCTCACCGCCCTGTTTTGCGTCAACGACAGACGCGCGCTCGAAGTGATCGGGCAGCTTACGCAGCAAGGGGTCAGCATTCCGGAGCAAATATCGATCATGGGATTCGATGACGTAGAAAGCTCGAAATATGCCAAAGTATCTTTGAGCACCGTCAATCAGCCCTTCGAGATGCTGGGCTATGAAGGGGCAAAACTGCTGTTTGAGAGCAGTAAAGACATGTCCGGCGGATCCAAAAAAATATTGCTGTCCACGGAGCTTGTCATCCGCGAGTCGATCCGGACCAACGTAGAGCCATGACGCTCTGCTTTTCTATTATGAATTTTTCACATAATGAATTGAGCTAACCAATAATCAAAAAGGGAACGGCCGCCTAAGGCCGTTCCCTTTTTCCGTTCCGAAGATGATGATCGTGATCTATATGATAAGTTCATGTCATGCTGCTCTTTCTTGCAGGAATTAACTTTGTCCGCTTTAACCCAGCTTTGCCTGATCCGCCAGCGTGACGGATGACTGCCGCGTACCATGCAGCTCGAACAGTATGATTTCGTTCCGGCCTTCGCGCAGCAGCGGTGCCGGGATATACAGCGTGGACTGCGGCCCAACCTCCCAGTACCGGCCCAGGTTAAAACCGTTAATATAAGCGACGCCTTTTGTCCAGCCTGTGACGTCCAAGAAGGTATCGGCGGTTCCGCTTACCTCAAAGGTGCCTCTGTAAAATGTAGGGGTATTCTGGCTTGCAGCATCCAAGCCGGCGGCATCTTCTTCCTTCAGATGCGGAACAAAGGCCAGCTGGTCCAGGTTGTTCAGCGGAAGCGTGTGGATCGTCCATCCGAATAAAAACTGGTTGCCTAACCGGACCCCTTCGGTAATCCCTTTCGGGTCGTGCATGTACGGCCCGTAATTGACCCTACCGAGATTCTCTACCAAAATTTGCAGCTTCGCGCCGCCAGCCGGAATCGTCAGCTTCAGGCTGCGCTGCTCATCCCAGCGCTGCACGACGCCCCGGTACTCCCCGTCGACAAAAATGAGTGCACGGTCCCGCACCTCCTGCAGGATCAGGTCGGCTTCGCCGCGCGGCCCGGAGACGAAGGTCGTGTACAGGATAAAGCCGTAGTCCTGATCCAGCTGCTCCATCGTTTCCGGCACAGCCCGCTCCACCGCGTCAGACAGGTCGGAGAGCGAGTCGAATAAGCCGACCCGGTCGGTCAGGCGGACCTCGCCGTAGCTCTTCCGCTCGATCGGATCGGGAAGCTGCAGTTCCGGCAGGTCCACGTACTTGGCCAGAACGTCCCGGACCGCATAAAATTTCTCTGTCGGCTCTCCCCATTCATTCAGCGGGGAATCGTAATCATAGCTGGTGACGGTCGGGGCGTACCCTTCTTCCCCGCAGTTCGCGCCGTTGTAAAAGCCGAAGTTAGTCCCGCCGTGGAACATATAGAAGTTGACCGAAGCGCCGGCCGCCAGCATGTCCTCGAACACGCGCGCAGCATCCGCCGCATCGCGGGTATGATGCGGCTTGCCCCAATGGTCAAACCATCCGTTCCAGAACTCCATGCACATATACGGCTTGTCCGGCTGATAGGCTTCCAGTTCCTGAAAGGCTTCAACCGCACGGGACCCGAAGTTGACCGTCTCCAGCACGCCCTCCACCATGCCGCCCTGCAGCATAAAATCTCCCGGCCCGTCCGAGGTGAACAGCAGCACGTCCACATCGCGGGATGTAAGCCCTTTCTTCAAATGGTTCAGATACGCCTTGTCATTGCCGTAGCTGCCGTATTCGTTCTCGATCTGCATCGCAATGATCGGCCCGCCGTTCGTGCTGAGCAGCGGAACCAGCTTCGGAATCAGCACGTCATAATAAGCATCGACGTGGCCCAAATACCGGTGGTCATTGCAGCGCAGCCGGATGCCCGGTTCCTTGAGCAGCCAGGCGGGCAGACCGCCGAACTCCCATTCGGCGCAAATATACGGGCTGGGTCTTACGATGACATGCAGGCCGAGTTCACCGGCCGTTTCGATGAAGCGGACGAGATCCGCCCCGTGATCGAACACGAACTCCCCTTTTCTGGGCTCATGGATATTCCAGGCCACATAGGTCTCCACCGTGTTAAAGCCACAAGCCTTCAGCTTCATTAACCGGTCCCGCCAATACTCGGGAACGACCCGAAAATAATGGATCGCCCCGGAAACTAGGCGGATGGGCTCGCCGTCCCACACAAACTGCTTGCCTTGAACGCTTAGTACACTCATCGTTTCGCCTCTCTCATGAATGGGATTTGGAGGTTACTTGCTTTCCATTTTTTTATGATAAGCCTCTGTCATCTCATCCGCAACCTGTTTCAGCGTCGGATCGCTGCGGAGCTGCTCGATGAGCTTGTCGTAGTTTTCGATCGTATCCTTGCCGATGATCACTTTGGTGCGCATATCGCTCACTTTTTTCGAAATTTCCGGATAGTATTTATTGTAGGCTTCGGAGTACAGCTCGTTGCCCGGGTTTGGTGTTTTGATTTGTTTGCGCTCATTGACGATTTCCACATTACGGTTGTATACGTCATCCGGCATGCCGACCGCTCCGATCGACATATCGTCGCTGATGAGGTGGATCAGGTTATTCATGTTGCCGTCGCCCACCTGGTCCTTGGCTGCCTGCGGCGTCGGGATTTTGCGGCCGTTCTCGACCGTATAGTCGACGCCCTCAATGCCGTAAGTTGCCAGCTCATTGCCTTCTTTGCCGTAAGCGTAATCGAAAAATTCAAGGATTTTCTTCACCTTGGCTTCCGGCACTTTTTTCGGGATCAGGTACACGCCGTAATACGGCGATCCGGATGGCGTATATTTTTCCCCTTCCGCGTTTTGCAGATAGGTGATCGGCATGTAATCGGCCGTCGGCACCACTTCCCTGATTTTGGAGCCCGTCACCCAGGCATGGTTCATCGACTGCGACGTGCCGCCCGATTTGCCGCCGCGGATCAGGTCGACCGTCTGGGAGTACTTCAGGATCGCGAAATCTTTCGGGAACAGTCCGGCGTCATACGCTTTTTTGATCCAGAGGAGCGCATCCCGCGACGCGTCTTCCGTAATCGTCGGCACCAGCTTGTCGTCCTTCAGCTTCCAGGCACCCTGCACGCCGTTGAACACCCCGTACACAAAGCCCATCGTATCGCTGTTGGCGGCATACGGAATTTCGTCCGCCTGGCCGTTTCCGTTCGGGTCCTTCTCCTTGAACGCCTTCAGCACATCGAAAAATTGGTCCATGGTGGTCGGGGTCTGCAGTGCCAGCTTGTCCATCCAGTCCTTGCGCAGAATTGGGAACGCCCCTCCTCCATAGCTCGGGTAATAGCGGGGAATGCTGTAATTTTTGCCGTCGACCTTCGAATCCGTCCACATTTCGGCGAGCGCGGGCTGGCTCAGATTCGGGTAATCCTTGATGAACGGGGTCAGATCCCAGAACACGCCTTGGCCTATCATTTTTTGCAGCTGCGGATTCAGCAGCGATTCCACGAACGTCACCTCCGGCAGATCGCCGGATGCCAGCATGACATTGATCTTCTCCTCGGACGTTGTCGGCGACAGCCAGGTAATATCCAGCTGCGTGTTCGTGCGCTTCTCAAATTCCTTCCAGATCGGATTCGTATTGTCGATAAACTCTGTCGCGTAATTCAGCGTTTGCATCTGTATCTTGGTCGGGGCCGAAGAATCCGCCGAGCCGCTTTTCCCCCCGCCGCCGCAGGCGGACAGCAGCAGGCTGGTGCCCACCGCCACAACGAGCGTTTTGATGAACCATTGCCTTGCTCTCTGTTCTGCTTGTCTTTTCATAGAGAATAACCTCCCTTGGATTTACCTTGTTATATATCTTCATTCCTTGACCGAGCCCACCATCGCCCCTTTGGCGAAGTGCTTCTGGAGGAACGGATATACGAGCATAATCGGAACCGTCGCAATGACCACCGCGGCCATTTTGAGCGTCTCTGTCGGCATCTGCCGGTTCATGGTAACGCTGATATTGGCGTTCTCGCCGCCGCCCATCGTCGTCGGATCGACGAGCATATTTTGCAGGAGCACCTGCAGCGGCCATTTGTTCTGCTCATTAATGAACATGATCGCGTTGAAATAGGTGTTCCAGTACCCCACCGCAAAAAACAGCCCGAAAGCGACCACCGCCGGCAGCGACAACGGAATGATAATCCGCCAGAACACGCTGATTTCGGTGCAGCCGTCGATCCGCGCAGCCTCTTCCAGGCTGTCCGGGATGCTGTCGAAGAAGCCTTTCATCAGCAACACGTACCAGCCGCTCGTCAGCGACGGCAACATCAGCGACCAGACGCTGTCGATCAGGCCGAGGTTTCGGACCACCATGTACAGCGGCACAAGTCCCGGCGTAAACAAAAACGTAATCAGGATCATGACCATCATCGTCCTGCGGAACCGGAGCCGGCGGACCGAGATGGCATAGGCCAGTCCCCCGGTCACCAGCAGGCTCAGCAGCGTGCCCACAGTTGCCAGAAACAGGCTGATCAGCACCGAATTGACGAACAAGCCGTTGCCGAGCAGATAGCGGTACGCGTCCAGCGACCAGTGATGCGGCCACAAAATCAAATCCCTCGTATAATACTCTGTCGGATCCGTAAACGAAAGCACAATCGTATAATAAATCGGAAACACCATGGCCAGGCTGAACAGAATCAGCAGCCCGCCGTTGGACAGGCTGAACAGGCGGTCTTTCCAGGTCAGGGACAGTTCCATCCGCTGCAACTCTCCTTTCGAAGTTTCACCTTAATACAAGCTGTCTTGACCCAGGCGTTTAGCCGCCTTGTTCGCAAGGACGACCAGGACGACGCCGACGACCGATTTGAACAGGCCGATGGCCGTGCTGTAGCTGAACTCGCCTTGGCGGATGCCGACCCGGTATACATAGGTATCGAACACTTCGGCCACCTCCGTCACCGCCGCGTTCATCATCAGGTACACCTGCTCGAAGCCGGTATCCATAATCGTGCCGAGCCGCAAAATGAACAGGATCATAATGACATTGCGCATCGCGGGCAGCGTAATGTGCCACATCCGGCGGAACCGCCCGGCTCCGTCCATTACGGCCGCTTCATACTGCTGGGGATCGACGCCCGCAATCGCCGCGAGGAAGATGATCGTACCCCACCCTACTTCCTTCCAAATGGACTGAACCGTCAGCATGCCCCAGAAATAATGCGGATTCGATAAAATATCGACGGTACTCCTCCCGCTTGCCTCCAGCAGCTTGTTGATCAGCCCTTCCGACTGGGAGAACATCAAATACGTCAGCCCGTAAATCAGCACCCAGGACAGAAAATGCGGAATATAGATCAGCGACTGAACCGACCGCTTCATGATCTGATTTCTCACTTCGTTCATCATCAGGGCCAAAATAATCGGAGCCGGGAAGAAGAACACCAGATTCATCAAGCTGATCCCAAGCGTATTACGGAGCAGCATCCAAAAGTCGGGGTTGGAGAAGAATCGGACAAAGTGCTCAAATCCGACCCACTTGCTGCCTATGATCCCAAGGTAAGGGGAATAATCCTGGAAGCCAATGACCAGATTCGTAATGGGGATGTACTTAAAAATAATGAAAAACAGCAGCCCTGGCATGGCCAGTAAATACAAATACTTGTCGCGCCGAAGATCCGGCCACAGCCTCCGCTTCTTCAGCGTGATCTCCCTTAGCGGGGCAGATTTCCCCGGGGTGGATCGCCGCTCGGACTGCCCGCCCATCGATGTTTCGCTCATCGCGCTCCCTCTCTTTCGTCAAAAATGTCGGTCCCCTGCTTGCCGGTCCGCGGCAATCGGGATGGCTGGCTGCTGCCCGGGTTGATATCCATCCGAAGGTTATGAGCCTGCCGCCCTGTGGCCGCTTATGTGAATCATGTTAGGGAGCGGCCGGATTTCCGGCAATTCGATTTTCTTTCCCGTTAGAACAGACGCCACACCCATGGTCATGCCCAATTCTTTAATCGAAGCTGCTGAGGCCGCTTGCGATCAATAATTTCCGCGTGTCCGTTTCTGGGGATTGCACTTTTTTGACTGGCGGAAATTCATGGGTTACAGGTCTATTCAACCCCGCTGCCGTTCGTTATGATAGACATACTATCGTCATGATCAAGATTCAGGACGGAAGCAAACGAGCAGGAGTGGATACCATGTTGAGAGACTACTTGGCGAAAAGGTTCGCATCGAAAGGGACCGTATACTGGAGAAGCATCGCGCTTGCGATCCTGCTGACCTGTATTCCGATCACGATCGTCAGCTGCATTGGCGGGTATGTCGGCAACCGGTACCTGATCCAGCAGTATCAGCAAAATAACGAGATCATGCTGCGGGAATCGGTGCGCAGAATCGACGGCCAGTTCGCCCAGCTGGTACAATACGCCCTGCACATGATGGCCAACCCCATCTTTAAGCCTGCGATCGCTGACATGAACTATGTCGATGAGTTCGAAAAGACCCAGGAACTGCTGGAGACGATGTCGCTGATCGAAAACGGGGAATCGCTGATCGATCAGGCTTATTTGTACATACCGAAACAGAATGTGCTGCTGCAGCCGGTCCTCGGCCTGCGCACACTGGACGATCCGGCGGATCGTGCCGTTTGGAACAGTCTCATGAACGGGGATAAGGGCATTTTCTGGACGAATCATCTCACCCGGCCGTTCGGGCGCACCGGCTCCAAGCATGCGATCGTCATGAAGCTGCCTTTTAACGGCCAAACCTCATACGGGGCGCTCGTCCTCTACGTCAACCCGGCCATGCTCCAATTGAACGTGACCCCCGACCAGGCCGCCTATGTTCTCGATGGCAGCGACGTGGTCATTGGTCAGTCGGATGCCGCCAAATCGTATCCCGAGCTACTGCCGCGGATCATGGAACAGCTCGGCTCGACCAAGCGCACGTATGACAGCCAGTCGCGCTTTCAAATCCGTGCGGATCATGAGCAGTTCCTCATGAATGCGGTTTCTTTTGAAAAAATGAACCGGATCTGGACCTTTGTGACGGGTACCCCGTCATCCAAAGTCACCGCGCCCAACAGTGCGTATACGCATGTGGTGGTCGTCTACTGGATCCTCTCTCTCATCGCCGCGCTCGGGCTTAGCTGGTTTGCGTCCAACCGCTTCTACCAGCCGTTCCGCAAAGTCATGGATCTGGTCAGGGACGGCAAAACGGATGAAGACGCCGACCCGTCCGACGAAATGGCCTACATTGAGGCAAAATGGCAGCAGTACCGGTTTGCCAACGAGTCGCTGCAGAGCCGGCTGGATCAATCCACTCCCAAAGTCAGGGAAGCGCTGATCAACCAGTTTGTGCTGGGACAAGCCGCCCATTTATCGGAGACGGAAATGATCGAAAAGCTTCGCGCCCTGCAGCTCGACGTGACAGGCTGCCTGTTTTCGGTCGCGGTCTGCCAGCTGCACGGACTTGACGGTCACAAGGCTCCCCTGACGGAAAAGGACAGCCAGCTCATCACCTACGCGGCCATCAACATCGTCGGCGAAATGTCGGAAGCATCGGCCGCCTATGTGCATACGCTCGATTTGCTCGACGGTTCGATTGCCGCGGTGCTGATATTTCCGGAAACCTCCGCCATGGATGCGCGGGATGAATTGCTCCGGCTTGGCGGGGATATGCTCCGTGCGCTGGAGCATGTGCTGCGCATGCCGTCGACGATCGTCGTGAACGGCCCGGCGTCGCTGTGGATGGACATTCCTTACCTGCTGGAACAGTCGCGCAAAGCGCTCAGCTACCGCACGTTTACGTCGGAGAGCCAGCTGCTGGATGCAACCGCCGTGCTTGAGCAGGCGAATCCCGAAGTCGATTTTCCGTACGATCTGGAGCAGGAATTTACGCATACACTGAACCTCGGGCTGGAACGCGAGGCAGCCGACATCCTGGAGCGGTTCGTGACCGCTCTGAAAAATGAAGGCGCGCCGGAATGGGTCGTCCACCAGGGACTGATGCGCCTGAAGAGCAGCCTGTACCGGTCCATGCTGCAGTCGGGACATAACCCGTACGCCCTCTTTGACGGCGTCCAGCTGGAAGAAGAACTGAGGACGCTTAGGGACGCTGAGGCGTGTATCCAGTGGTTCGGTAAGCGGGTAATTCGGCCGTATATCGACATGCTGTCCAAGAGCTACCAGCATGCCATGAAGGATATCGTGGACCAGGTGCTGGCAACCATTCACGACAATTACATGTGCGATATCTCCCTCGAGACGTTCGCCATGGAAGCCGGAGTCAGCGTGTCGCATCTCAGCAAGGCGTTCCGCCAAATGACCGGCTCGAATTACATTGATTATTTAACGGCGCTCAAAATCGGCCGCTGCAAAAAGCTTCTGCTGACGACCGACCTCAAAATGAATGAAATCGCCAAATCTGTAGGCTATCAGCCGCCGTATTTCAACCGGATGTTTAAAAAGCTTGAGGGAATGACTCCAGGGCAGTACCGTCTTCAATTTAGCGAAACGAAGCTCGGAAAGGCTGAATAAGAGTGGTTCTCCCGGTCTCCGGGCATGCAAAAAAGGCTCCCTTCCGGAACTTGAAGTGTTCCAGAGGGAGCCTTCTCTATCGGGCAAATGATACCAGTTCGTAGTGCTTTTTCATGATTCCATTCAACCTGACCGCCTTACGTCATACTGATCTACTTTACGTCAGACCCACCCAGTCCCGCGGGGCCACTTCCTTCCAGCGCGCCCGGATCTCCTGGTACTTGTCATGGCTCAGGCTCGTGCTTGCAAGCATTTCAGCGTTCTGCGACCAGCGCCCGGGTTTGTTCGTTCCCACGATCGCGGTATCCACTCCGGGCGTATCCAGCGTAAAATGAAGGGCATCCGCCACCGCCTGCTCGTTGTCCCGCAGAAAGTCATACTGCAGCTCCTTCAGCCGCTGCCAGTATTTATACGGGTATGCGTTCTCGGGGAGCTTGTCGTAAGTCCAGGCTACGTTGGCGATCGGCCGCTTGGCGATGATCCCCATTCCCCGCATGCGGGCTTCGGGCAGCGTCAGGTCGATCACTTCCTGGTCGGCGATGTTGAGCGACACCATCAAGCTGTCAAACACGCCGGTTTGCACCGCATACAATGCGTCAATCGAATCGCCGCTGTATCCGATAAACCGCGTCTTTCCCTGCTGCTTGGCCTTTTGCAGCACCTCGATCACCGCGCCCTGTCTCAGCACATCCTCCGAGCAGCTGTGCAGATGGATGCAGTCGACGTAATCGGTCTGCAGCCGCTTCAGGCTGCGGTCGATGCTTTTCTCGAGCAGCTCAGGGTCCCAATCTTTATAACCCAAGCCGGAAGCATGTCCGCACTTGGTGAATAAATAATATTCGCTGCGGCGGTTCGCCATCGTTTTGCCGATCAGCTCCTCGCTGTCTCCGTAGCACTCCGCCGTATCGATCATGTTCAGGCCCGCATCAAGCGCGCTGCCCAGCAGCTGCTCGACTTTGGAAAGGTCCGTTTCCTTGCCGATCTCCGCGCCGCCAAAGCCCAAAATACTCACTTCCATGCCTGTCTTGCCGAATGCCCGTCTTTCCATAATGAAATCCTCCCTGGTTTCATAATTGGATGCGTTCATAGATCGAAGTGACTTTTACGCAGTATATGAAGTGTTTACCCAAAACGGAGGGCCGCCAAACCGCTGGCATGGACGGTTCTTCCTCCCCGGCCCGCTCCGATTCAAGAAATGCTCGCTTCCCTGCCAACGAGAGCCTATGTATTCATCTGGAATAAACTGAAAGAAAATCCAACGCAGGGACTCTGTCCCCATAAGGTTACAAATACCAAACTTTAGTTCCATCTATAAACTGGTGAAATATTGGCTGATATTGCCATACTGCGGGTGAACTTTTTCCGAATACCGCTCGTTCGTGTAGCTGCCGATCACTTTCCGCCAGAAGGCCTGAGCCGGCAGATTGTTTTTGATCTGGGTCACCTTCCATCTGCCCTTAAACCGATCGAACAGCGCCTGCGCAGCCCAGGTTCCCATGCCGGTGCGGCGGTATTTTTGCATAATAAAAAACTCCGTCATGTAAAAGTCGCCTTCGATCGGGTCGTACAACCGGTCCACCAGAGCAAAACCGGCCGGCACTTTGTCGTAAGAAATCAAAAAAGCATGCTTGCCGGTTCCCCTGCGCCAGTACTCGTCGATTCCCGGGTATTCGGGAAATTTGCCGTTATCGTCCACCACGATATCCTGGTAGCGGGAAAAATCGTACATATACAGCTGCATCAAATTGTAGATCACTTGCCTACGCTTGTGCGGAACCAGGTCCAGCCTGAACTCCATAACTTCACCTTCCTATTTTCCTGTTCACGATCCTGACTTCATTTCCACTATATAACTTTGTCAACGGACGGGCAAGGTTATACGCGGACGGATTCCCTGACATATACGCAATTGAAGCGGACATCTGTTCGCCCATTGTGTTATTATAAAAAGATACGAAGAAAAGGAAAGATGAGGGATGACGATGAACGTTCAAAAGGAACAAGACCGGAAAAAGCTCGACGACAAAGTGCTGACCATGCCTTGGTACGTCCAGCAATTTATCGATTACAAGCTGCCTGATCTGTCGCCATCCACTTTGCTTGAATATATCCGGGATTACGAAACGTTCTTCAACTGGCTCCGGGCCGAAGGATTGTCCGCTGCGCCGGACAACAGCAAGGTAACGCTGGAAGAGCTGGAGGTGCTGCGGATGGAAGACGTCGTCAGCTACCGCTTGTATTTAACGACCCGCCGGGAGAGTGCCAACTCCAAAATTACCGTCTCCCGCAAGCTTTCTTCCATGCGCTCCCTGTTTCATTACTTAAGCCAAATTGCCGAGGATGACAACTTTTATCCGCTCCTGAAGCGCAACATTATGGCGAAAGTGGAGATCAAACGGATCCACAAACCGAAAGACACGGCCGCCAAACTAAAAGGGAAGATCCTCGAGGAAGACGAGCTGCTGGAGTTTATCGGTTATATTATGGACGGCTACGCCAAGGATGTCGCCAATAACAAGCAGGCGCTCTACGCCCATGAGCTGAATAAGGAACGCGACGCCTGCATTGCCAGCCTGATTTTGAATTCGGGGCTTCGGGTGTCCGAGGTCGTTAACCTGAATGTCGATGATCTGGACATGAACAACAAGATGCTGTATGTGTACCGGAAGGGCAATAACGACGAGACGTTCAAGACCCCGGTCTATTTCCGCGAGCAGGCCAGGGATGATTTGGCCCAGTACCTTACCCTTCGTCAGTCCAGATACAAGGTGCCCAAGCGGGAAAAAGCGCTGTTTGCAGCGCTTCCAAACGGGCATCAGGAAGGCGGACGCATGACCAAACGGGCGATCCAGGCGATGATCATCAAGTATGCCAAGCGCTTCGGCAAGCCTTATCTCACCGTACATAAGCTCCGGCATTCCTTCGCCACCGACTATTATTTGCAGAACGATATTTACAAAACGAAGGAGCAGCTCGGCCACGCCTCAACCGAAACGACGGAGGTGTACGCCCATCTCACGGACAAAACGATGTCCGAGGCGATTGAGCGTAGGCTGGAACCGTAACGGCTTTAGGCGCGGTCACAATAAAAAGCAGCACTGCCGCATCCGGTATATCAGGATGGGCGTGCTGTTTTTTTGCAAACGGTTAGTTTCCGTTCATTCCGTCATACCGTGCTTACTATGGTGAAGCAGCCATTCCGTGATCCGGCCGGTGTCATTGACGCCAAATACCGGAACGGAACCCGGTTGCACATCCATGTTCCCCTTCACCTTGTCATCGGTAAGCCAGGAGACGATCGCATTTACGGATGTTAATTGGGAAACGAGCGAATGGTCTTCCTGGCTGCGGACCATCACGAGTTTGGGGTACTCCGCCTGCTTGAAGCCCTCCACTAAAATCATGTCGTATGCGGAAAACCGCCCGATGAGCTCGTCCAGCCCGGTTTCCGCTTCCTCGATCACGGCCGTACGCCGCGAGGACACTAGGGCGACTGCACCCGCCCCCGATTTCCGGTGCCGGTACGAGTCCGTTCCCGGATGATCGATGTCGAAATCGTGGGCGTCGTGCTTAATCACCGCTGTCCGTACGCCCTTCGCCGCAAGCAACTCGACGAGACTGCAGACGAGCGTCGTCTTGCCGCTGTTCTTATACCCGACGATTTGCCAGACGGGCGGCTTCGCTTCTTGCCGGCTCATCTCGATCCCTCTTTAAGCAGCAAAATTTGCACCTTGGATCCGGCCGGTGTGACTGCCTTGGCGGGAGGGATAACGATCAGGCAGTCGCTGTCCTTGATCGTTACCATAACGCTCGATTCGTCCACCGCTGCCGGAACGGCATACACCAATCCATCGCGGACTTCCATTCTTCCGCGAACGTAGCGGGTAAAGGCGTTCACCTTCGTATAGTCAACGTCCAGGACGGCTGTCCACTCCTTAAGGTAGGCATCCTTTCTCCCCATCATGCCCTGAATGGTCGGCCGGACGAACAGCTCAAAGCCGACGAAGCAGGCGCCAGGATTGCCGGACAGTGCAAAGAGCAGTTTGCCGTCTTTTACGGCCGCCGTCGTGACGCTGCCGGGACGCATGGCGATTTTGTTATACAGCATCTCCACCCCGTCGCCGCGGACGAGATCGCCCATAATGTCGTAGTCGCCGACCGACACACCTCCGCTGGTCACGACAGCATCGTAATCCCGGAGAGCCTCCTCGACCCGTGCTTGTGCCAGCTGCAAATCGTCCATAATGGCGTCCAGGATCAAGGGCTCGCCCCCCGCTTCCCGCACCTGGGCCGCGAGCATGTACGTGTTGCTGTTGCGGATTTTACCCGGCTGCAGCGGCTCTTCGACGGACAGCAGCTCCGACCCCGTCGAGAAAATCGCGATCCGCGGCTTGCGGTACACCGGGACACGGGGAATGCCGAATGTCGCCAGCACCGAGATTTCCCCGGCCGAAATACGGGTCCCCGGGCTAAGCAGCAGCTGTCCTTCCTGAACCTCCAGGCCGATCGGGGTTATGTTTTGCCCCTCCTGGATTTTTCGCTTCAGTCCAACCCGGGCACGTCCGTCCTTTTCCCGCTGCTCCGTCATCTCCAGCATGACGACGGCGTCCGCGCCGTCCGGCACTTCGGCGCCCGTCATGATCCGCGCAGCCGTCCCCGGCCGGATCACTTGGCTGGACACGCTGCCGCAAGGAATCTCGTCGATGACTTCCAGCCAGACCGGATCGTCCGAGCTGCAAGAAGCGGTGTCGGCGGAACATATCGCGTACCCGTCCATTCCGGAGCGGCGGAACCGCGGAAACGGATGCGGGGCGGTAACGGGCTCGGCCAGAAAGCGCCCGACGCTCTCCGCCAGCGGTACCGTTTCTACAGCGCCTGGCTCGACATACCCGGCGATCAGCCTTTGGGCATCCTTGACCTGCATCGGCTTCCGGTGAAATTTATCGTAATCGGTTCGTGTCTGATCCATTATGTATCATCCTTCCGTAGCTGAATGTCTCCCTCTATCATGACACAAAAAAACGCACGAATCCATGCTTCGTGCGTTTTCGTCCGTCGTGAATACGGCATCAGGATATTCGCTTGTGGCCAGCGTCACCTGCGCCTTGTGATCTTGCCCGATCCGACCCGGGTTTTCGGTTTCGTATACGACCGCTTCGGAGAATCAAAGATGCTGGAACCGCTGCTGCCGCCTCTGGATATGCTGCCCCTGCTTGGCGTCGTCGTATCTTTCTTCCGGTCAAAGATGCTGCCGCCGGAACCGACGCTCGGATTTGTGTCGCTGTTTTTGCCGCGGCGGAGAATCGAGCCCTTCTTCTCAACCGTCAGCGGCGGCGCCACTTTTTTATCATTGGTCGTCGGCGTGTGGTACGTTCCCTGCTTCGGCTGATAAATGTCCCGGCTCGTATATCCACGGTAGGAGCCTCCGCCGCCGAACGAATCAAAGAGTTGTCCGATGAGCGCGGCCGTCAGATATCCCTGAAGAAAGCTTGAATCGTAATTCCGCTGCACATACTGCTGCGAGTCGATTTCAATCAGCGTATCGCTTGGCTTGGCGGTATCTTTCTGCAGATGGTACCATTCGTTACCGTACACCAGGAACATCCGGTCGGCATCTTCCGGCGACATCTGGTCGGGCTTCTTCTCGTCCGTCAGCTCCTTCGCAACCTCGGGAACCGTCTTGTCTGCGGCCCGGTACACATACGACGTAGCGTTACCGTCGCGGTTCACCGACTCCAGCGGATATGTCTCCTTGACGTTTGGCGAGCCGATGCCGCATCCGGTCAGCAGAGACAGCACAAGGCTGGCGACAAGCAGAAGCTTCAGGCCGAGAAACCTGCTTCTCTTCTTACCCATCATGTGCCCCACCTCTAATTGGCCCGGATGACTTTCACATCACCTGGGATTACTTTCTCTCCTTCATACAGCATAAAGCGTCCGTTCTGCCACTCGATCCGCAGCAGATGATAATCGTCGGATTGGTACTGCCATACATGCTGCTCTCCCCCTTGCGTAAACGGGGTTTTGCCTTGAATCAACACATGACCGATGTATTCTTCTTCCATATAGTAAACCCGGTCGTCCAGTTCGATTTCGGTTGGTACTTCGGCAGGGTTATCAAGCCGGCCGTCGATGGGAGCGTACAATTCATACTCCACGGTCTCGCGCTCTTCAATATGAAGGTAAGCGATCGTGTTCCCGTCCCGGAGCGTGAGCAGAACGGCGTTTCTTCCCCGGTTGTGCACCCGTCCGATGACTTCGTACGTGACCAGCGATACCTCGCAAATATCTCCCGGCATCAGCGCCAGCATGCTTTTCTCCGGTTTCGGCGGTTCCGGCTTGGCAAACAGGTTGCCGATTCTTTTAAATACACTCATATGCTATAACTCCTTAGGTAATCAAACTTTAATATATATTGGGGTCGTGCTACAGGCAGGCGGTAATGATGAGGGCGCCCACCAAATGGATCGTACCGGCAAACAGGCCGTAACCCACTTTGCCCTGCTGTGTACCTGTATCCAGATCAAGCTTTGCCCACCATCTCATCAAGACGCGCACGATCGCTTCCAGCACGAGTAAGATCAAGAAGGAGACGATCGATACAACCAGCGCTTCCAGCAGGTTATTCGAGGTCCGAATCGAAACGGACAGAATGTAACCCTGGGACAGCAGCTTGATGACCAGGCGCGAGGTGACCGCCATGTTGCCCGCCTTCACTTCTTCAAAATCTTTGTACTTGGTAAACAGCGAATCCACAAACATCAAAATAAAGAGCAGGATCGCCCCGGAACCTGTCCATACCAGAATCCCTTTAATGATATTAAAATCCATCTACCTTAGCCTCCACATCTTCTCAACGTCTCACTCATACATAATAAAAGCGAAGGAGAAATATGACAAATGTTCCCCTTCGCTATTCATCATACCCGGTTTATGGCAGATTATTTGTTCTCGTACTGCTTCATGAGCGCTGCCAGCTCATCTTCAACTTCTTTGTCCTTGCCGAGCTGTTCGAACTCATCGTCGAGCGATTTTCCTTTGGCGGACATTTCGTTGCTGGCCTCGGCTTGCGCCTCCATCTGCAGCATCTTCTCTTCCATCCGCTTCATGCCGTTCGTCGCAGAATCGGTGCTGAAGCCGTTCATCGCCTTGTTGATTTCGGTTTGCGCTTTGGCCGCATTGTAGCGGGCTACCAGCGTCTCTCTTTTGTTCTTCATTTCGGTGAGCTGCTTGCGCATTTCCTCAAGCTTGGCACGGAGATTGTCGGCCGAAGCCTTGTTCTGGTCGTAGCTTGCTTTGTATTCGTTCATTTTCTGCTCAGCCGATTTTTTCTCTTCCAGCGCACGGCGGGCCAGCTCAACGTTCTGTGCCTGGGCTGCGGTGTGTGCCTGCTGGGTACGCTTCTCAACGAGCGCCTGCTGCTCTTCGTACAGCTGCTTGAATTTTTTCTCGATGGCGATTTGAGCGGCTACAGCCTTCTCCGCATCTTCCAAATCTTCGGTCATATCGCGGATATACTGATCCGTCATCTTGATCGGGTCTTCTGCCTTATCGATAATCGCATTAATATTGGACATTGTTAAATCGCGCAGTCTTTTGAAAATAGCCATGGTTTCTTGTTCCTCCTGAAAGGTTAATGTGTTCTTCTTGATACTCTTTTACGCAGCAGTTTTAGGACCGTTTCAAAAATCGCCAAAATTTTTTTCGGCTTTGTTCATCTTCCATAATATAGCAGAAACGAGCCTTCATTCAAGGCTATGTTTACCGTTTAAAAAACGCGGGAGCCGATCCGACCGATCTGACTCCAGCGTTTTGTTGTGAATGCTTGATTAGCTTCATTTCCGCAATGCCTCGTTAAAAAGCGCGCAAATACTGTTTCGGGATTTTCTGTTCTCCGTTCAGCTCTTGGGCAGCATGGAGCGCCCAGTAAGGATCCTTCAGCATGCCTCTGCCGACTGCGACCAGATCCGCCTTTCCTTCCAGCACCACCTGCTGCGCTTCCTCGTAATTTTCCAAGCGGCCGACAGCGATTACCGGCACATCCAGCTTTGCCTTCATTTGCTCCGCCAATTCCACCTGGTACCCCGAGCCGGCCTTCGGTCCGCCGTTCGATCCGATATGACCTTCACCGCCGGAGGAAATATGAAATACGTCCACGCCCGCATCCCGGTATCGTTGGCAGATTTCCGCGCAGTAATCGACGTCATAACCGCCGTCCACGTACTCCTTGGCAGACACTCTCATCAGAACAGGCATGTCTTCAGGGACCGCCTTCTTGACGGCTTTAACGACTTCTTCTCCGAACAAAGCCAGGTCTTTTCCATACGCATCGTCTCTTCGGTTGGTCAGCGGAGAATGGAACTGATGGATTAAATAGCCGTGAGCGCCGTGTATCTCCACGGTATCAAAGCCGGCTTCCACCGCGCGCCGGGCCGCTTCCCCATAGGCGGTAACCAAACTCTGGGCCTCTTCGGTGGACAAAGCTCTCGGAATTTTATATTTCTCGTCAAAACGGATGGCCGATGGAGCTACAGGCGGGTTCGCGTCCTCCGCCTTGCGGCCGGCATGGCCCAGCTGGATGCCGATCCTTGCGCCATAGGCGTGCACTTCGTCGACGATTTTGCGGTAAGCAGGGATCTGCCCGTCATCCCATATTCCCGTATCTCGGTTCGTAATCCGTCCGTCGGGGTGAACCCCCGTCATCTCTACGATAATCAATCCGGCTCCGCCGACTGCGCGGGATACATAATGGACATAATGCCAATTGTTAGGGATCCCGTCCTCAGCCTGTACCGAATATTGGCACATCGGAGGCATAACAATCCGGTTTTTCAGAGATAATCCTTTAAGTACATAAGGTGTAAATAGATCTGCCATTGCTTCGTGTCTCCTTTATGGTGTATGTGATTAAGCCTATATGACAACAGGGTTATATGATTGCAGCGCCGCCGCTCATGTCCATACCTCGCGGTTACGGCCAACGTGCAGCGACCGTAATCCATCAGTTCTATTATACACGCTTTGCCGAACGATATGAAAATGTGGCCCATCATCTGATTAAAAGCAACATAATTGCATCAACTTATGGACATAACAAGGATAATCATGTTTTCGCTGTTTGTCCGCGGTGGAAAGGAGTCGAGACGGATGAAAAAGAAGCTGTTATGCACATTGCTGTCTTCCCTGCTGATCTTGTTGTTGATCTGTCCTTGGCAGTCCGGGTGGCCGGCAGCCGCCGCTCAAGGCGGTGAACCCCCGGAACATCCGTCAGGTTCCGAACCTGCACGGGAAACCAGCAGCCGGGAGGCGAAAGAAAAGCGGAAGGAACAGCAGATCCTTACGCTCGGCCAGCTGATCAAAAAATATCCCGAAACGTTCAAAATTCACGGTCCGCGCGTCAAAGAGGTAGCCCTAACCTTTGATGACGTGCCGGATCCCAGGTTTACTCCTCAGATCCTGGATGTGCTCAAAGCCCATCATATTAAAGCCACCTTTTTTGTGATGGGCAGCCGGGCGAAGAAGCATCCCGAGCTGGTCGAGCGCATCGTCCGTGAAGGACATGTGATCGGAAACCACTCCTATAATCATCCGGTGTTTCACAAATTGGAGATGGACGAATATGTAGCCGAGATTAAGCGGACGGAGAACACGCTTTACGGCATCGTCGGCTATAAGCCCAAGCTGATCAGGCCGCCTTATGGAGACATCACGGAACGCCAACTACGCTGGGCCAAACAGCAGGGCTACAAAATCGTAAACTGGAACGTCGATTCGCTGGATTGGAAAGGAATCGGCAAGGAGGCGGTCAAGCGCAACGTGCTGTCCACCGTTGGGCAAGGCTCGATCATTCTTCAGCATGCGGGAGGTGGAACCACGTCCAACCTCAGTGGTACGATCGATGCCCTTCCGGACATTATTCGGACCTTGAAAAATAAAGGCTATTCATTTGTCACGCTGCCGAGGTTACTTCACGTTCCAAAAGACAAGTAACGCGCTGAGCGTACAAAAAAACCGGCTTGAGTACAAAAGCCGGTTTTTCCGTGTTATTATGAATAGCATTGACTATTTAATGAAAAACAGCTCAACGTCCTGGAACCCGAAGGCACTAACGCTTTCCGGGCTGCCCGGCACGAAAATGTCGATGCGTTTACCCTTAATCGCGCTGCCGGTATCCTTAGCTGTCGCTACGAAGGCTTTCTTCGGAAGGCCTTGGAAGCTGTGACCGGTAACGAGCACTTTCGTTCCCAACGGGATAACGGAAGGGTCAACCGCGATCGTTCCCAGCTTCAGCGGGTTGCCGAAGTAGTCCACTGCGCCCCACTTGCCGTTTTCGCTAGCGGCAGAAGAATAAGCCGTAGCTCGGACGTCGAGTGTTTTGGAGTAATTGAAGGTTTTACCCCATGCTTCCACAACTTTGTCATCGCCATTGACGTTCAAGGAAGCTGCCGTGATGATGGAGCCGCTGTCCTCTGCGGCAAATGCCTTGGCTGTGCTTGCTCCGGGAACATTTAATTTCAGGCCTGGATAAATATTGGTTGCTTCTACGTTCGGATTTGCATTCATTAGCTGATTCAAATTAACACCATATTGTTTAGATAGTGTATAGAAGGTGTCTCCATCCTTCGCTACATGGACCGAGTCCGCAAACGTGGGTACCGCTTGTACCGCCAGAGAAATGCCGATGATGGCTGCAAGTGTCTTGATTCCTTTAAATCTTTTCATGGTTCCTCCTTAAGTCGTGATGCCTGCGAAGTTAGCTGTCGGATTCGGATTGAGGAGACAACCCTACGCCCTGTTGGTGCGATTCACCCCAAGCGTACTATGTACACAAATTACATCCCCCGCACTTTACCTTAAAAGTTTCGGCTCAACAAATATATCACAATTTTGTAACCTGTGCGCATGAAAATGTTACCAATCCAAAACCCTTGAATTATCAGGCTTTATTTAGAGTTGTTAGCTGACTTAAGCAAGGGAGTAACGGCTCAATTCCTTTTAAAAAAGTTACAACATCTTCATTCATTTTAACAATTTATTCATGAAAAGGTACATAAAAAGCCCTGGATGAGTAATATTCTCGTCCAGGGCTTTATCATTTGTAGATGCAGGCTCTTTGTCAAAGGACCTTGCTCAGAAAATCTTTCGTGCGGCTGTTTTGCGGGTTACCAAATACTTCTGCAGGCGTCCCCTGCTCGACGATTTGTCCGCCGTCCATAAAGACGATCCGGTCGCCGACTTCCCGGGCAAACCCCATTTCATGGGTTACGATGACCATCGTCATGCCTCCCTCTGCGAGCTTCTTCATGACCTCCAGCACCTCGCCGACCATTTCCGGGTCCAGCGCCGAAGTCGGCTCGTCAAAGAGCATGACGTGGGGCTGCATGGCCAGCGCCCGCGCGATGGCAATCCGCTGCTTCTGCCCGCCTGACAGCTGGGACGGATATGCATCCCTCTTGTCGGATAATCCGACCGTGCGCAGCAGGTCGAGGGCAATGCGTTCCGCCTCGGCCGGCGGCTGCTTTTTCACCTTAACCGGGGCCAGCATGAGGTTCTGCAGCACCGATTTATGCGGGAACAGATTGAAATGCTGGAACACCATGCCCATTTTTTCGCGTGTGGCATTGATGTTATGGCGTTTGTCCGTAATCGGCTCGCCTTCAAACGTGATCTGCCCCCCTGTCGGGGTTTCGAGCAGATTCAAACAGCGGAGAAAGGTACTTTTTCCCGAGCCGCTGGGGCCGATCACGACGACGACCTCGCCTTTGGCGATGTCGATGTCGATCCCTTTCAGAATCTCCAGCTTGCCGAACGATTTGCGCAAATCTTTAACGCTGATCATCGGTATTCAGCCTCCTTTCAAATGCCCCCAGCAGCTTGGATAAGGTAAACGTCATAATGAAGTAGATGGCTGCAATGACCAGCAGCGGACTGAGGTAATCATACGTAATCCCTTGGATAGCCCCCGACTGGTACATCAAGTCGGTGACACCGATAAACGATACGATGGATGATTCCTTGATAATCGTAATAAACTCATTGCCGATGGCCGGCAGCACGCTTTTTACAGCTTGGGGCAGCACGATGTACCGCATCGTCATGCTGCGCGTCATTCCCAGGGAACGGGCCGCTTCCGACTGGCCCCGGTCCACCCCCTGGATTCCGGCACGGAACACTTCCGCAAGGTACGCGGAGCTGTTAATGGACAGCGTAATTGCACCGGACTCGATAGGCGTAAATTTGACCCCGAAGGCCACAAGGCCGTAGTGAATAATAAACAGCTGAACAACCATCGGGGTACCGCGGAGAACTTCCACCCATACCGAACCGATTAGCTTCGGCAGCCACAAGCGGGACATCCGCATCAAGGATATAATAATGCCCAGCACGAAGCCGCATATGACGCCAATGGCCGCCAGGAGCAGTGTATACTGGATACCTGTCGCAAAATACGTCCGGTAATCCCAAAAAACGGAGAACATATTCATAAAGACCCAAGAACCTCCTTTGTCATCATACCTGCCTGTCCCATCCTTTCCCTGTATACAACAGATCGGGACATATTAGAAACAAGGTACCCATCATTGAACAGAAAAAATAGCGAATTCGCTTCGCTATTTTTATCCGATGTATAAAATGAGAACTGACAGCTTAACCTCTATTTCTGTGCAGCCAAATCGCTCGCTTCGGCGACGTACTGCTCAATCTTGTTTTCGGATTTCAGACGGTCCAGCGTTTTGTTGATTTGGTTCACGAGCTCGGTGTTGCCTTTTTTGATCCCGATCGCGTAGCCGTCTTCCTTATAATCAGGAACCGCATCCGCAATTACCAGACCATTGACGTTCTTGATGTATGCTTCGGCAACCGGCTTCTCCATGATGGAGGCATCCACGCGGTTCGAATTCAGCTGCAGCACGATGTCGGAAATTTTGCCCAGACCGGTGATCTTCGCCCCCGGAATCGTCTTGGCGATGTCCTCCTGGATCGAACCCTTCTGAATGCCGAGCGAAGCTCCTTCCAGAGCTTTCATCGTGCTGTATTTGTCTTTGTCAGCCTCTCTGACGACAACGGCCTGCTCCGCCTTATAGTAGTTGTTCGAAAAATCGATTTGTTTCTTGCGTTCTTCGTTTGGTGTAAGCCCGGAAATGACAAAATCTACGCGGCCGGTGGACAGCTCGCCGAGAAGCGCATCAAAGCTCATGTCCTTGACTTCAAGCTGCGCTCCCATGTCTTTGGCGATTTCCTTGGCGATTTCGATATCGAATCCGACGATTTGGTCCTTGCCGTTCACCATTTTATGAAATTCGTACGGCGGGAAGTCCGCGCTTGTTCCAAGCACGATTGTCTTGCCGCTGGCCGGCTGTTCGCCCGCTGCCGTGCCGCCCTCAGTCGAAGGTTTGCTTCCGCATCCGGCAAGCAGGGAGCCTGCCAGCAGAATGCATGCCGTTAGAATACCCCATTTTTTCATATCTATCTCTCCTGTCCATTTCAATGATACTTATTGTTGTTCAAAGGCATGATCCGTATCCGGCCCAGCCCGAAAAACCACGGTTCTAATCATACAATAAAAATGCATGATTATGCAATGACATTTTCATACAGTGGTCAATACATTTCAAAATAGCCAGAATAATGCGGATTATAGCTGTTTAATTCCATTTATTCCTAGTTCTATTGTTTCTTTTAGTCACCTCCCCCTCTTTTTCGGAATAAATATGTATTTACCGTTTCAAAGCCCGTCTCCTTCCTAATATCGATGCATAAATCCCTTCAAAAACCTGCACCCTTTGAAAGAAAAGCTTCTTATTATGTAATTACACGCATTGGGGACTCCTACGCAAAAAGTTCACCGAAACGTCAGATTAAGGCGGCAGCCATGGTTCATCATTCCGGGAATGAGGTATTAAATAGCTAGATATTTAGTGGAGGTGTAGTCATGCTGCTGGAAGCTTTATACCATGTCCCCCGGGACAAATGGGCCTATGCGTACGATCCGAAGACGATACATCTGCGTGTCCGCACCAAACGAAACGACGTGGATACGGTGGTTGCGATGACCGGAGACAAATACGACTGGGATTCGACCTATTTTGAAATTACGATGGAAAAAGCCGCGACCGACGATATGTTCGATTATTGGGAAGCTGCCGTGCTGCCTAAATACAAGCGTCTTAGCTATGCGTTCCGGATCACTTCCGGCAAAGAAACGATTTACATGCTCGACAACGGGCTGTACCGAAATTGTCCGGCGCCGACGGGCGGCTATTACGAATTTTCTTACATACATGAGATCGACGTGTTTAAGGTGCCGGATTGGGCAAAGGATGCTATTTTTTACCAAATTATGCCCGAACGATTTGCGAACGGGGATCCAAGCAATGATCCGAAAGGGACACAGCCTTGGGGAGGACAGCCGACAACGGACAATTTCTTCGGCGGCGACCTGCAGGGCGTCCTGGATCATTTGGACGACCTACTCGATCTGGGCATTAATGCGATATATTTCACACCTTTGTTCAAGTCGCCGTCGAACCATAAATACGACATTGTCGACTATAAGCAGGTTGATCCGCATTTTGGGGACAATGAGCTGCTCAAGCAGGTCGTGGAAGCCTGTCACAGCAAAGGAATCCGCGTCATGCTCGATGCCGTGTTCAACCACTGCAGCGAACAGTTTCCACCGTTCCAGGACGTCCTCAAGCATGGGGAAAAGTCCAAATATGCCGATTGGTTTCATATCAACCAGTTTCCGGCACGGGTTGAGAACGGGATCGCCACGTATGACACGTTCGGCTTCTTCGGCAATATGCCGAAGTTCAACACGGCCAATCCCGAGGTGAAGCAGTATTTGCTGGACGTTGCCGAGTACTGGATCAAGGAAATCAAGCTGGACGGCTGGAGGCTGGACGTGGCAAATGAGGTCGATCACCATTTTTGGCGGGACTTCCGCATGGTCGTCAAAAACGCCAATCCGGACGCCTATATCGTCGGAGAAGTGTGGAGCGATTCCCTGGCCTGGCTGGTGGGCGACCAGTTCGACTCTGTCATGAACTACCCTTTTGCCGACAAGGTGCTGGAGTTTTTCAACGGCGGCATGGACGGACTGACGTTCGCCAACAAAATGGGCACGATTCTGATGCGCTATCCGCAGCAGACGAACGAAGTGGTGTTCAACATGCTGTGCAGCCATGATACGCCGCGCCTCTTGACGCGTGTCGGCAACGACAAGCGCCGGATGAAGCTGGCCGTCGTCTTCCTGTTCACGTTTATGGGGACGCCATGCATCTTCTACGGCGACGAGGTGGGCCTTACCGGAGGCGGCGATCCGGACTGCCGTAAATGCATGGAGTGGGATCCGAAGAAGCAGGACCGCGAGCTGTACGATTTTTACAAGCTGCTCATCGGTCTGCGCAAAAAGAACAAAGCGCTCCGCGAAGGCCGCTTCCGCTTTTTGAAGGCGGAACCGGGCAATCCCAACATTATTTACGAGCGAATGGACAGCCGGGTTCATTTCACGATCTGGATGAACAACACCGACAAGCCGCAAGTGCTGTCCCACCCGATGGTTACGAACGACTGGAAGGACGCCTTATCGGGCGACAAGGTGCCTACCCAGAACGGAACGATGAACGTCAGTCTGGACCCTTACGGGTACCGGATTTTGTACCGAAATCTCACCAAATAAATCGGTTTCTTCATAACGAAAAGCCTTCCGGAGTTCCGGAAGGCTTTTTCCAAATGGATTTTTAGCAGCTGTGAATATTACCACGGAGCCGGCCTGGACCAGTTCCGTTTGCTCAAACGGTGACGCGATCGTAAATGTCCATGTATTCCTTGGCGGACATGTTCCAGCTGTAATCCCCGGCAAAAGCGTTTTTCACGATTTTGCTCCAATGCTCCGGCTGTTGGTAAAACGCTGCCGCACGGCGGATCGTATGCATCATATCGTGGGCGTTGAACGCCGTGAAGCTGAAACCGTTGCCCTCGCCCGTAAACTCGTTGTAAGACTGCACGGTGTCGTTCAGCCCTCCGGTCTCGCGAACGATCGGGATGCTGCCGTACCGCAGCGCCAGCAGCTGGCTGATGCCGCATGGCTCGAACTTCGACGGCATGAGGAACATGTCGCTGCCTGCATATATTTTGCGTGACAGGGCGTCGCTGAACGTAATCTGCGCCGACATGTTGTCCGGATGCCGCCCTGCCGCTTCGCGGAACCAATGCTCGTAGACGGAGTCGCCCGTGCCGAGCAAGACGAACTGGAAGTCGTCGTGATCCAGCATCTCGTCCAGCACCCGCGTCACGAGATCCAGTCCCTTGGACTCCACCAGCCGGGTCACCATTGCGATGAGCGGCACGTCCGGCTTAACCGGCAAGCCGAGCTCCTGCTGGAGCCCCGCTTTGTTTTCCCTCTTTTTCGCCAGGTTCGACCGGTATTTTACGTAGAGGCTCGCATCGTTAGCGGGATTGTAGCTCTTCGTATCCACTCCGTTTACGATCCCGCTCAGCCGGTCACCGAGCGAATACAGCAGCCCTTCCAACCCGTATCCGTAATGGGCCGTCTGAATCTCCCTGGCGTAGGTCGGACTCACCGTCGTCACGTGATCGGCGTACACGATCCCGCCTTTCATAAAGTTGACGTTTCCGTAAAACTCAAGGCCTTCCGGCGTAAAATATTGGTGTCCCAGCTCCAGCAGTTCGCCAAGTACCTCGTAAGGATAAATTCCCTGGTACAGCAAATTATGTATCGTAAACACGGTACGGATGTGCTGGTAGTACTCGTTATGGCGGTAGTGCGCCTGCAGCAGCACCGGAATAAGCGCCGTATGCCAGTCATGGCAGTGGAGCACGTCCGGCTCGGAACCGATCAGCGGAAGCACTTCAAGCACGGCCCGGTTGAAAAAGGCAAAGCGTTCGCCGTCGTCCATGTATCCGTACACGCCGTCCCGTCCGAAATAGTATTCGTTATCGAGAAAATATACCGGAATGCCGTCGTAAACGAGCTTTTCGATGCCGCAGTATTGATTTCTCCAGCCGACCGGCACTTTTATTTCCGTGAGATGCTGCATTTCATCCTTAAATTGCTGTGGTATCCCTTTATGTTTGGGCAAAATGACCTGCACATCCGCGCCGCTTCGTTTGAGCGCTTTGGGCAGGGCGCCGATTACATCGGCAAGTCCCCCTGTTTTAATAAACGGTGTCGATTCCGCTGCTGCAAATATGACTTTCATCTCTCCTGCCTCCTATTCATTGATCCGCGGGCCGTCTTCCGTCACCGGTTTTCTTCCGGTGCCTCTGCCCGATCTTTTCTTTGTCTCTGCAGTAGGCATTTCTAACCCTTCCTTGCCTTTGGACGCCGACACACGGCTGGTTTCACCGGATTTGCCGGACCTTGCCGCGGCACTTCGCTTGCTTGGCTTACTCTCTTTACCCGGAACCGCCTTTTTCGTACGAGGCTGCTCCCTTTTATATATCAGCATACTGAGCGGCGGCAGCGTTAATTCCAGACTGCAGGTTTGTTCATGCCAAGGGATCTTCTCCGTCTGCACGGGTTCGGCGCTAAACTCGCCGCTTCCACCATATCGGGAATCCTCGCTGCAGAACACAGGCACGTACGTGCCGGACTTGGCAATCCCGATCCGGTAATGCTCTCGCCGCACCGGTTGAAAATTAATAATGACGACAAGGGTGTCACCGGCTTTCTTCCCTTTTCTGAGGTACGAAATGACGCTTTGCGTGTTGTCATGCGGCGTGATCCATTGGTACCCTTCAAGCTCATGATCCCGCTCCCACAGCGCCGGTTCGTTCAGATACAGCCGGTTTAATTCCGCGGTATACCGCTGCATGCTGCGGTGGCTCTCGTAGTCCAGCAGCAGCCAGTCGAGCTGCTCCTGGTCCTTCCATTCGATAAACTGGCCAAACTCCCCGCCCATGAACAACAGCTTTTTCCCGGGATGGGTCATCTGGTATCCAAGCAGCAGCCGAAGCCCGGCGAACTTCTGCCCGTAATCCCCAGGCATTTTGCTGAGCAGCGATTTTTTGCCGTGAACAACTTCATCATGGGATAAAGGCAGCGCGTAATTCTCAGAATAAGCATAAGCAATCGGGAATGTCAGCAGATGATGCCGCCCGGGCCGCTGGTCAAACGGCGTTTCTACATAATCCAGCGTGTCGTTCATCCAGCCCATGTTCCATTTGTAATTAAAGCCCAGCCCGCCTTCGTGCACGGGTGCGGTAACCCCGGGCCAAGCGCTGGATTCTTCGGCCATCATCAGCGTATTTGGGAAATAGCTGAACACCACGGTGTTCAGCTGCTGCAGGAAAGCAATCGCCTCGGTGTTCTCGAGACCACCGTTTTCGTTGCGCTGGAACTGTCCTTCCTGCTTCTCGAAATCAAGCCGCAGCATGCTGGTGACCGCGTCGACCCGAAGCCCGTCAATGTGGAACATATCCAGCCAGAACAACGCGTTGGAAATCAGAAACGAGCGGACCTCGGGTTTACCGAAGTCGAAGCTGAGCGTGCCCCAGCCGGGTTTTTCAGCCTTATACGCATCGCTGTATTCAAACAACGGTGTCCCGTCAAACCGGCGGAGTCCGTGGGCGTCCTTGGCAAAATGGGATGGCACCCAGTCCAGGATGACGCCGATATCGGCCTGGTGCAGGGCGTCCACCAAATACATAAAGTCATGTGGCGTCCCATAGCGGCTCGTCACGGCAAAATAGCCGGTTCCCTGATATCCCCAAGATAAATCGTATGGATGCTCCGCAAGCGGCATAAACTCGACATGGGTATAATGCATTTCCTTCAAATAAGGAATAAGAAGATCGGCCATTTCCCGGTATGTATAAAAAGTCCCGTCCTCTTTCTGTCGCCACGTGCCGAAATGAATCTCATATATATTCAGCGGCTTCCGGTAAGGTGCTTTTCTCTTTCTACGCCAAGGGCCGTCATTCCATACATATCCGGCAAGATCCGTGACAACCGACGCGGTGGCCGGGCGAAGCTCCGACTGAAACGCATAAGGATCGGCCTTCAGGAACCGTTCTCCGCCAGGTCCGGTCATGTCATATTTGTAAAAAGTACCTGAACGAATTCCGGGGAAAAAGCGAGTCCAAAAACCTGAATCGGGTATCTTATATAACGAATCCTTTTCTCCGTTCCAGTTGTTCCAGTCTGCCGCCAAGCCTACAGCCTGGGCATGGGGCGCCCAGACGGTGAACCGGACGCCTTCCTCGCCTTCTTCCACAGCAGGATGAGCGCCCAACATCCTGTGACTGTGATAGGAGGTCCCTTCATGAAACAAATAGATGTCTTCCGCGGACAGCGACTGACGCGGCGCCTTATTCATGTTCTCCAAATGATCACCTGCTTTAGGAATATAGTGCATGTAAACCATTACCCCATTGTAGCCAAAATGAAAATAAAAATGACCGTTGAAAAATAAAATTGTAATTTTTCAGTGATATTTCAATATAATCGTTTCAGATGGGCGATAGTCGTTTATTTATGTACTACATTGACAATTTTGAATGGGAGGAAACGACATGAAGAGAAAAGAATGCATCGCCATGTTGCTTGCCGGAGGTGAAGGGCGCAGATTATCACCTCTGACATCGAAACTGGCAAAGCCCGCTGTTCCGTTCGGCGGCCGTTACCGTATTATCGATTTTCCTCTCAGTAACTGCGTAAACTCAGGCATTGACACCATCGGTGTGCTGACGCAGTACGAGGCTGAATCGCTTCATCTGCATATCGGGGAAGGCGAACCATGGGGCCTCCAAAAAAATGGAGAGGACGGAATCACCCTGCTGCCTTCTTACAACACAGGATCCTCGGAATACTTGGGAACTGCTGATGCCATTTATAAAAATATTGAATATATTGACCGTCACCAGCCGGAGCATGTACTGGTTTTGTCCGGTGACCATATTTACCACATGGATTATAATCAAATGCTTCAATTTCATCAAAAGAACGGCGCCAAAGCCACCATCTCTGTCATGGAGGTGCCTTGGGAGGAAGCCAGCCGTTTCGGGGTCATGAGCGTGGACGAATCGCTGCGCATCTCGGACTTTGCCGAGAAACCGGCCGAACCCGAAAGTAACCTGGCATCCATGGGCATCTATTTGTTTGAATGGGAGTACCTCCGCAGACATTTGATGGAGGACGCTGCGAATGATGCCTCAAGCCATGACTTCGGCAAGGATATTATTCCGAAGATGCTGGCGGATCAGGATGAACTGTTCGCGTATCGCTTTGAAGGATATTGGAGAGATGTCGGCACTGTTGCCAGCCTTTGGGAAGCACACATGGACCTCCTGTCCGACGATCTGGACTGGAAGCTGCATAACAGTGAATGGCCAATGTACACCCGTCCTTGGCGTACGAAGCTAGGATCGACACGGAACCGCAGCGTGATGGCGACCAACTGCCTGATCTCCGAAACGTGCACGTTGGACGGCATAGCACATCAATCCGTTATGTTCTGTGGTGTCGAAGTCGGCAAAATGTCCGAGATTAAGGACAGCGTCGTGATGCCGAACGTCCGGATCGGACGCAACGTGCAGATCGAGCATGCCATTATTGGCGAAGGAGCGATCATTAAAGACGGCGCCGTCATCAAAGGAACGCCGGGTCAGGTAACGGTAGTCGGCCCTTACGAAACCGTTATGCCGAAACCAAGCATTCGTACCCAGCCTTCCCGACTCCTGCAGGATGTATACGAGAAAACCGGACGCCTGCGTGCCGAAGGCTTATCCTCTTAATACAATATGTGTGAATATACAAAGAGCGAACCCCTTTTTTTCCGGGAGTTCGCTCTTTGATGTGTATGGGCTTCATGAAAGCTTCTCGTCTGCGGGAGGCAGCTCGGGTGCACCGTCCGTTTGAGCGGTATTCTCCGGCAGCCGAGGCAGGGACACGACGATCGTCGTCCCCTCCCCCAACGTGCTCTGGATGAGCAAAATTCCTTTATGAAGCTCAACCAGCTGCTGGGAGATGGCAAGCCCAAGACCGGTGCCGCCGTTGAGCGGATCCACCTGAAAGAACCGGTCGCGCACTTTGACCAAGTGATCCTCGCTGATCCCGATACCTGTATCCCTCACTTCGGTTACTACATTGTCGCCTTCGAAGTACACAACCAGATCGATTGCCGAATGCTCATGCGAAAATTTGATCGCATTGTCCACCAGGTTCAGGAACACCTGCTTCAAGCGGTTCGCGTCCCCGGCCACGAGCGGTCTGTCCTCAGACTTCAGCCGGAGCTCGATTTGCCTGCTCTCCGCCTTCGTCCACAGGTTCAGCATAATTTCCTGGAGCAGCTCTTTGATGTCGACCCGGCCAATCGCAATCTTCATCTCATTCTGCTGCAGTTTGGAGAAGTCGAGGATTTCCTCAACCAAGCCAATCAGGCGCTCGGTCTCCTTCGTAATGATCTCCATGCCGATCCGGGTCTCTTCGGGGTCATAGCCACCCGAATTGATCGTTTCGCTCCACCCTTTAATACTTGTCAGCGGCGTCCGCAGTTCGTGCGAAATCGACGAAATGAAATCGTCCTTGACCTGATTACTCCGCACGATCTCCTGGGCCATATAGTTCAGCGTGGATGCCAGCTCGCCAAGCTCGTACTTGTAGTCGCCCTTGATCCGCTGGTTGAACTTGCCGCGTGCCATCTCGGCGGAGACGGCCGTAATCGTGTTCAGCGGCTGCACGATTGAGTTGGCAAGACCCATACTGAATACGAGCACGATGGCGAGTACAGCCGCTCCTACGCCCGTGGCCAACATGGTTAGATTAAACAATTTATCGTTGACCGTTTCCAGCGAGGTGACATAACGGACGATATAGCCATCCTGCCCGCTGCTCTGCTCCAGCTTCGACACGGCCATGACATTCTCGCCGGTGCTGGCCTGACGCCCGACCCAACGGCCGACGTTGCCGGACAGCGCCTGGGAAATATCGGCCGTCTTCACAGACATATCGGGCTGAAACTCGGAAGAGTTGATCAGCACGTTACCCTGGGTATCCAGAATTTGCACGTTGGCCGAGTTCAGATCGTAGTAGGTCAGCATGGAAGCCAGGTCGCGGTTTCCGTCAAGTCCCGGGTTGATCCGCTGGTAATAATAATCCTCCACATTGTCGATATGGTTTTTAATATGACTATAAATGCTGTCATAATAATATGTTCTTATGGCTAATAAAAAAATGACTTCCGCCAGCAGAAGCGCCGAGAACACTACGATAAAGTAGTGCAGGACAATCTGCCTGCGTATGCCTTTCTTGATCATTGTCCCTGACCCTTCCATTTATAACCGTGGCCCCATACGGTCTGTAAAAATTCGGGGTCCGACGGATTCTCCTCGATCTTTTGACGGAGACGGCGGATATTCACGTCCACGATTTTAGGATCGCCCATATATTCTTTGCCCCATACATGATCGAGCAGTACGTCCCTGCTGAGAGGCGTATTTTCTTTTTCGAGGAAAAATTGGATCAGCGAAAATTCCGTCGGCGTCAGTTCGATCGCATGCCCGTTCTTCTTGAACTGCTTGGAGATCAGGTCCAGGCTAAACGGACCGGAGTGAAAGCTGACCTTCGCCGTCGTTTCGCGGTGAACGTTCACCCGGCGCAGCAGCGATTGAATCCGTGCGATGAGTTCGGTCGGACTGAACGGCTTGCTCACATGGTCGTCCGCCCCGACGGACAGAGCGTACACCTTGTCCTGCTCCTGCACTTTCGCTGTCAAAAAGATAATACCGATCCGTTCGTTCGTTTCCCGGATGCGGCGGCATACCTCAAAACCGTCGATCCCCGGAACCATAACGTCCAGCAGTGCGATATCGATATCGGGATTGGACGTCAGTTTATCGAGCGCCTCGTTCCCGTTTGCCGCCTCCAGCACATCGAAGCCGTTGCGTTTCAAGTTGATCACAATAAAACTGCGGATGGAATCCTCGTCTTCCAAAATTAAAACTTTACTCACTGATCTTTTCCTTCCTTTCAATCGGGGGTACCTCGTTCTTCAGCTGCTTCCGGCTGTTATCGATATCAAAGTCCCCGTATTTCTTGTAGCCGATCACCTTGTCGTTCGTCCGGTACAGGTACTTCCATTCATCATGCTGTTTATCCCACTCGGCCAGGGTGAAAAATTTGATCTCGGCCACCGTTTTGCCGGTATCGACCATCACGAAGCGCAAATACTGGTTCTTGATGGACTTGGTGTCCACCGTCACCTTGTTATGCCACTCCGGTGGGAAGAAGCCCAGCTCGAAGCCGTTCTGTAAATCACGATATTGCTCGGCTACGAATTTTAGTCCTTGTTTGCCGTCCCACTGCGAATATACGAAGAAGTTCGGAATTTCATCCGGCTTGAAATAGTTCCAGCCAATCGGCGGCTCTACGGATCCGATTTCGATGATCCCGTCGTTGTTCACGTCGCCGCTCTTGACCGGCAGATCCTTGAATGTGGTGTCCTGATTGCCTCCGAACACGGACTTCAGCTTCCCGTCCTCCATCACGATGATGTTGGAATAAGAGGCGTCTCCCCCGCCAATCGAGGTGTCGATCACAATGCCTTCCTTGGCTTTACCTTCTGGATCCTTATAGACATTACCTGCGACAATATTGTAATAATTCGAAACGTACGGATCCATATCCAGCTTGTCAATTTCGACATAGCTGCCTTCTTCATACTGGTATGTCGCCACAAACGCCTGATCATTCTGCTTCAGGCTAATAATCGTCAGGTCGTTCTTTTTGTCCCCGTTCAGGTCCATAATGACGAAATTGGTGTAATCCTGCATCAGGTCTTTCTTGATGCTGCCCTCCGTGTACGTATAGACGTACAAACGGTTCACAGGGTTTTCGTCCCTTCTGGAATATCCGGCGATAATATCCGGTTTGCCGTCATTGTTCAGATCCTTGAACTGAAGAGATTCCAATACCCTGCCCTCTCCGTCGAAAGATGTTACCTTCGTCCACGTTCCGTTGACCAGCTTGAAAATCATGCAGTGGATGACCACCTGCTGATCCGGCGTTTCGTAGAATACGACCGCTTCGTTGACCTTATCTCCGTCCAGATCGACGAAATGGATCAGGTTTGTGTCGGTTTCTTCCCTCGAGCGGATGAGATCCGCTCCATCGGGAAGCTGCGCGTGGATGATCGAGCTCAGCGTCTCTTTATCCGCAGACAGCATCGGCGTCTTCATCAAGCTGACCGGGTCGCTGATAAACGTACAGCCGCCCAGCACAAACGTCAGCAGGACCGCAGCTGCAGCACGTATCCAGTTTGTCTTCAACAAATGCATTGCATCACTCTTTTCTATACCAAGCCCGCAAGCGGGCGCAAAGTCTAAATCATATTCTTTTCCCTCACCGTCAGACGGCGGCCGCGGATGTCGAATGCGACCTCCCCGCCAGACAACCCGACGATACGGGTGGCAAATTTCTCGGCGAGCTCAATCGGAAGCACGGAAATGACGGTGACGCGCTCCTCCTCGCACAGATTTTTCAGCGTTTCCATTACGCTTTCCGCCGATTTCGGGTCCAGCCCGACCACCGGCTCATCGGCGAGAATAACCTTGGCCCCATGAACCAAAGCTCTTGCGATGGCGATACGCTGCTTTTCACCGCCGCTCAGTGTGCCCGCCTTCATACGGGCTTTATCCAAGAGACCCATCTGCTCGATGACGTCCATCGCGCCCATATAATCGTCCGAGCGGACCATCCCCGTCACCATGCGCCAAAGCGGCGTCTGACTGGCTTGGCCGATCAGCACGTTCTTCAGTCCGGTCCGGTTCGGATAGAGCTGGGGATTCTGCTCTAAGTATGCCCATTCGCGTCTAATTTTCCTTTTTCCGCCGAGAGGTTCCTTCAGCACATCCTGGCCGTCGATGACAAACGTCCCTCCGTCCCATTTTTCCTTCAGCGCCAGGCACCGCAGCAGCATGCTCTTGCCGCTCCCACTGGCACCGACAACGGCGATAAGCTCGCCCTTCTGGATATCGAGGGATACCCTTTTGAGTATCGGAATTCTGTCCACACCGACTGACTTGGTTAAATGCTGAATTCGTATCATGACATTTCTCCTCTTGTCCTGTGATCTCTATCTCTTCTTGGCTTTGAACAATACGTTTCTATTATATCGATTATATAGAGTTTTCGCACATTATTGAACCTTTTGGGAAAAACTATTCTATAGCGGCTCCTGACTGCGTCCACCCGAAGTCCGAAAGGCGGTGCCGACGGCGCCGAATAAAGCGAAGGCGAGGCCCATCACGATAAACACGCCTCCGTTCCACCCATACTGCATCAGGGTCCCCCCGATGTTCGGCCCGGCGATGCTGCCTATATTAAAATGAAAGGATGCGACGACATTCGCTGCGGGAAGCAGCGCCTTCGGGAGAATATCCGCCGCGTAGGCCAGGCCCAGAGAAAAAAACGAGCCGACCATGCCCCCCGCCAGGCACAGGAGCAGAACGAGCCAGGCTGTCGCCGTTCCTGCCAGCGGCACGGCCATAAAAGCTGCGCCGCCGATGAGGCCGCAGGCGATGAGCACGTTTTTGCGGCCGAAGCGGTCGCTCAGCATGCCGAGCGGCAGCTGCAGAATCAATCCGCCGATGCCGATGAACGGAAGCAGGAACGCGATCTGGGACTCGCCCATCCCTGTTCTTAGCCCGTAGACCGGAAAATTGCTGTTAATCCCGGCTTCCATGTACCCGTACAGCAATGCGGGTAGAAGGGCGTACCAGGCGAGTGCATAGCTTCGGCGGAAGCGCCGCGGAGGCTGCGCCTCCCCTTCCGTCCGCTCCGGGCGGAAATCGGGCAGCTTCGCCCAGACCAGCACAAGCACGAGCAGCATCAGCAGCGCCAGCACGATGAAGGGCACTGCATTTCCGAACTTCAGCAGCTGGATGCCCAGCGGCCCGAAGCTGAAGCCCAGGCCATACGACATGCCGTACAGCGAGAGGTTTCGGCCGCGATATTCGGCCGGCGTGACCATCAGCACCCATAATTGGGCAGCATAATGAACGGCGCTGTCTCCGATGCCGACGAGCAGCCTTAAGACAAACCACACTTTCACGCTCGGCACAAGCGGAAACAATATGACGGAGACGAGCACGAGCACGAGGCCGGCGCTCACCAGCTTCTTAAAGCCAAGCGCGCCCAGCGTCCGCTCGGCGACAAGCGTCATGGCGAACGATCCGACATACAGGGCGGCTGCGTTTAATCCATTGACGGAAGACGATACGCCCATTTGCTCCAAAAATATGGACAGGACCGGCAGCAGCAGCCCTTGACTGAGCCCTGCCGCAACGATCACGGTGATCAGAATGAGGTAATGAATAGATAATCCGCGATTGCTGTCGTTCTGTGTTGACAATGAAAATATCCTCCTTGAGTGCAAATCCGTTCAAACTCCCTGAACATTATAGTGGACAACCCTGCTATCAACAAGCCATAATGGAATGAGCGCACAGATTTCATAGGAGGTTATTGGTTTCATGAACTATGAAGTAAAGGTTGACGTTTCACCGATTTACGAGCTGCTCAGCAGCTTTATGGTGTACATTTCGAAGAAATGGATTCGCAACCTCGACATCGGGCCCGAATGGATCGGTGAAGTGAGCGGCAAGCTTCCACCTGAAGTGACGTCCGCCTTAGGCCCGGCCGCAGCTTGGCCATTCGACGATTACGACGTGCTGTATGCCTGGGCGATTCACCGCGCAAACGGCGATACCGTCCGCGCCTTTTTGGATTGCCTGCATGAAACGCCGGCAGAGGTGCTGTACCAAGCCGCCTCCCCTTACCTGCCTTCTTTAACTGTAAAGGAAGCTGAACGAATTCGTGATTCATATACACCGCTGTTAGAGTTATGGTATGAGCATTATTTCAAACATGAGGAACCCGCCATCATCCCGCTGATCGAAGAGGATGCGGAGGAGAAGCGCATGCTGCTGACCAAGATGGAGCCCCAAAGCCTGGTGGAGTATGCTTCCGGCGGGCTGGTGGTTGAAGATGTTCCCGGGCTGGAAACCATTGTGTTATTCCCGACCGTGCACAACCGCCCGATCAACGCCTATTGCTTTTACCGGAAAATGATGCTGATCCAGTATCCTGTCGACGTTCCTGAAGAACAGGAGGATGAGCCGCCGACCTGCCTGCTGCGCATGACGCATGCGCTGTCTGATCCGAAGCGGCTGCGCCTGCTGCGGTATGCGGCGGAGAAGCCGCGTTCCCTGGACGATATGATGCGGGATCTGAACCAGACCCAGGAGCTGCTTAAGCACCATTTGATGATCCTCAGGGTAGCCGGTCTGCTTCGCATCCATTTGGGTTCCTACAACACCGAGAAATTCAGCATTCGTCCGGACGGAGCGGCGGAGCTTCAGATGTTCCTGGAGTCCTACATCCGTCTTTAAGGAGTGACTTAACGTGAAAGCACCTGAGCAGCATATTCTGTTTGATCTGGATGACACGCTGATCCACTGCAACAAGTATTTCGGCATCGTCCTCGGGGAGTTTTTTGAATGGGTACAACAATGGTTTGAGCCCCACCAGATCAAGACAGAAGAGATTCGCAGCAAGCAGATCGAAATCGACGTCGCGGCCGTCAGCCAAGCTGGCTTCAGCAGCGGCATCTTCCCCAAATCGCTGATCGAAACATACCGCTTCTTCAGCCGCAAGTTTAACCGCCCCGTTCAGCCGGACGAAGAAAAACAGCTGATGGAGCTCGGCTTGAGCGTGTACGAGCAGGAAGTGGAGCCCTATCCGGGCATGGTAGAGACGCTGGAGTCGCTGAAATCACAGGGACATCATCTGTACCTGTATACTGGCGGAGAAACGGCGATACAACAGCGGAAGATTGACCAGATGAAGCTGAGCCAGTACTTTGACGACCGGATTTACATTACGCAGCACAAAAACGAAGCGACGCTGGAGAACATCCTGAAGCAGGGCGGCTTCTACCGCCCTTCCACCTGGATGATCGGCAACTCCCTGCGCACCGATGTTATGCCGGCATTATCGGCAGGAATCCACAGCATCTATATCAAACAGCAGAACGAATGGATTTATAACATGGTGGAGCTGCAGAAGATGCCTGACAGCTCCCTCTACACCGTCACAAGCATCGAGGAAGTTCCGGAGGTTATCCACAGCAAGAGCATCGTAACTTCCGCGAACGCCTTGAGGCAGTGAATGTGCCTCCTCCATAAAAAAAGGCCAAAAAAAGAGCGGGCCCGCCAGGGTCCGTTCTTTTTGGTTTGATTTAAGTCGAACGCTCGAGGCTCAGCTTACCGGAACTTCGATCCTGCAGCACGATCCGCGCTTTATACGGTTCCCCGGTTCCGCTGAAGGACAGCAGCTGCGTACGGCCGGAAGCCAGCAGCGATTTCAGCATGTTGGCGCTGATTTTCTTGCCGGAGAACTCCTTCCAGATTACAAAGCCGCAGCCATCCTTGAACGCATTGCAGCCGTAACCCTTTTTGCCTTCGATAATCTGACCGTGGCAGCCCGGCCGCGGACATGGCCCATGTGTCAGCCGTTCCCCCGGCGGTGCGGGGGGCGCGGCAGCAGCGGCCGTTTCCGTGCGGACCGTTCGCGAAGCGGTTCCTGTCCCCCGCTTGCCCTTCCCTGCTGCCGACCTTGAGCGCGGCTTCCCCCGGCCCTGCTCCTGATCCGTACCGAATAGCGAAGATGGCGCCGCCTGCTGGACGCCAACCTTCTCGATGATGGAGACCGTAAATTTGCGGACATTGTCCATAAATTTAACCGAGGCTGCCTCGCCCTTCGATATTTGATGAAGTCGCCGCTCCCACTGCCCGGTCATCTCGGGAGAAGTCAGCAGCTCAACGCCTGCCTGGCGAATGAGCTCGACCGCCGTCCGGCCCTTCTGGGTAATCGTGATCTTTTTGCCCTGCATGGCGATATACCCGACCTTCTTCAGCCGTTCGATCGTCGCCGCCCGGGTGGCCGGCGTGCCGAGACCGCTGTCCTTCATCGCGTCCCGCAGCTCGTCGTTTTCAATCGTCCGGCCTGCGCTTTCCATCGCCTTCAGAAGGGTGCCCTCCGTATAGCTCTTCGGCGGCTGCGTGGCTTTTTCTTTGGCCTCGCTCTTGCCGCATTTCACCGGCTTCTCAGGATCCAGATCGAAAGCCCGGTCATTCCACTCCAGGTTTTCTTCCTCTTCCTCCTGCTTTGCGGATTTTGTTTTCTTCCCGCTCTTATCGGTGCTCGGCATCAGCACCTTCCATCCCAGCGCCAGCAGCTCCTTCACGTTCGTTTTGAACAGGTCCCCCTCCACCTCGGTCAGGACCGTATGCTGCTTGTACAAGGCGGGCGGATAGAACTGGGACAAAAACCGCAGAATGATCAGGTCGTACAGCTGCTGCTCCTCCTTTCCCAGCTGGCCGGGCCGCTTAAGCGTCGGCAGGATGGCATGGTGATCCTCGACCTTCTCCGGGTTGCAGATCGCCTTGTTGTTCTTGTGAACCAGGGATGCGTTGGCCCCTTCAGCCTGTTCCTGATATGAAGTAGATTTCAGCATATGCAGCGCCTTATGCATTCCTTCAATATTTTGCTCATTGACGTAGTTCGAGTTGGTCCGTGGATAAGAAATCACCTTATGCCGTTCGTACAAAGCCTGCGCGATGTCCAGCGTCTTCTTGGCGGAGAAGCCGAACTTGGCGTTTGCGTCCCGCTGCAGCAGCGTCAGGTCATACAGCTTAAAAGGATACTCCTTCGTATCTTTGACTTCGTATTTGGCGATTTTGCCTTCCTTTCCTTTGACCCTGGCGGCAATCGCCTCGGCCTTCTCCTTGGAGGTCAGCCGGTCTCCCTGCCACGTTCCCGTGTACTCCAGCGCCTCTTGGCGAAAATGAGCCTTGACCTCGTAATACGTCAGCGATTCAAACGACTCGATTTCCTTCTGCCGGTCATAAATGAGCGCCAGCACGGGCGTCTGAACCCGCCCGACGGACAGCAGGGTGTTATGCTTGGTCGTAAACGCCCGGGTCGCGTTCATGCCGATAAGCCAATCGGCCTCGCTGCGGGCCCTGGCGGCCTGCGTCAAATTTTCGAATTCCTCGGCGGCGCGCAGCTCCCTGAAGCCCCGGGCGATGCTTTCCGCGGTCAGGTCCGAAATCCACAGCCGCCGGACGGGCTGCTTCAGCTTCAGCTGCTGCTGAATCAGCGCAAAGATGTACTGCCCCTCCCGTCCCGCATCGCAGGCATTAACGATCCGGTCGCAGCGTTTTGCCAGCTCCCCGATCGTTTTCAGCTGGTCTTTCGTTTTATAATGCGGCACGATTTTGAATTGGTCGGGCATGATCGGCAGATCACGAAAGTTCCATTTCTTGTACCGGTCATCATAGGCATCCGGCTCTGCCAAACCGACGAGATGTCCGATGGCCCAGGTAATGATATACTGCTCCCCCTCCAGATAGGAGCGGGCATTCTTCGCCCTTGGCTCAATGACCGCGGCAATGTTGCGCCCCATATCCGGTTTTTCTGCTATGACTAGAGTTTTCAACAATCATTCGCTCCCCGCATGGAAAAAGGCCGAGAATAGCTGCTCCCGGCCGGTTTATTCATGGATAACTTCCACGTTCTGATAGAATTGACTCTAAATTATGATAGCATACGAGAAGCCCGTTTTTCAATGCAAGCGGGAAAGCCTTTGGAGAGTCATCTCTTAGCGGCGGGGCTTCCCGCTTCAAGGATCAGGAAGTACAACCAAAGCGTTGCCATTCCCTGACGATGTTTCCTTTGGTTTCGGTCACTTACTTTTTTTGCGGTAAAGCTGAAATGCAAGCGGCATAAACACGGCAATGATACATCCCAAGCTTATCAGCGTGGTGGTCAGGGCAGCTGTATCCGCCGTACCGTGTATCAATGCCCGGGCGGATGCGGAAGCCAGACTGACGGGGTTGTAAGCAACGACCGGACCCAGCCAATCCGGCATGGTGGACGTATCGGCAAACACGTTGCTCGTAAACATGAGCGGATACAGCACGAGATAGGACATCGTCGTGAGCGATTCGGTTTTCCGTACGGTCAGTCCCAGGCAGGCAAAAATCCAGCTGAAACTGAAAGCATAGAGCATCACGAGCAGCATTGACAGCAGCACTCCAGGCAATCCCGCTTCCGGACGGAATCCCAGCAGCATTCCGAGCCCTAACGTCGTAATGAGCCCCACGGCAAAGGAAATGAGGTTGATGGCCATCGTGCCGATAATCGCAGCGGGCTGCCAGAACGGCAGCGTTCGGAATCGGTTGAAGACGCCGCGTTCGATATCTGTTTTAAGATTGATGCCGATGTACACCGTCATGGTGGTGACGGTATACACCATCATGCCTGGCAGCAGATACTGCAGGTAATTTCCCGTTGATCCGGAGATGGCGCCGCCGAACAAATACGTAAAGATCAGCAGAAAGACCGCCGGGAAAATGATCGAATCGATCGCCAAATAAGCCGCGTTGCCGCTCGTTTTCCGCCACGAGCGCCAAATAAAGGTCATTACCGCCTGCGGCGCGCTCGGCCGCGGCGGACGCTCCCTCAAGTTCAGGGCGGCCACCATGTTGGACTGTGGTTCGCTCATCGGTTCTCCTCCTTCAAAGTTTCTGCTTGAGCGCTCCTGCCGGTCAGCGTGAGAAAAACCTCGTCAAGACTAGGCTCTCCAAGCGAATATTGGTGCGTATAAATACCTGCCTCACTGAGTTCCGTCAGCGCCAGCGCAGCCTGCCGCGGATCGGAGACTTGAGCCGACAGTTCGGCGGGGTTCGCATGAAGCCTGGCTTCTGTTTGAAGTACGCGCCGCAGGACCTGCTCGGCTTCCCTTCGCTGCTTCGGATCAGCCAGCCGGATTTGAATCGAGCCTGAACCGATGGAAGCCTTTAGTTCGGCGGGCGTTCCTTCGGCGATGACGGAGCCCTCGCCGATCACTGCCACGCGGTCCGCAAGCTGGTCCGCTTCCTCCAGATACTGGGTCGTCAACACTACGGTTGTGCCATGGTCTACCAAAGCGCGCACGATATCCCACACTTCGCTGCGGCTTCGCGGATCCAGACCAGTTGTCGGTTCGTCCAAAAACAGAAGGTCCGGGGCGACGAGCATCGCCGCCGCAATATCCAGCCTCCTCCGCATGCCCCCGGAATATTTTCCGGCCGAACGCCCGGCCGCATCGGTCAGGCCAAATGCATCCAACAGCTGTTCGGTCCGGACTTTGGCCGTTTTGGCGGAATAACCCGCCAGCCTGCCGAAGAGGACCAGATTATCGCGGCCGCTCATCCCCTCGTCCACCGCGGCGAATTGCCCGGTGAGCCCGATCCTTCGGCGCACGGCATCGGCTTCCCGCACGACGTCGAGTCCAAAGATCCGGACCGAACCGGACTCCGGTGCGAGCAGCGTGGACAAAATGCCGATCAGCGTCGTCTTGCCTGCCCCGTTGGGGCCGAGTACGCCGTACACGGTTCCCTGCTCAACCCGCAGGTCCAATCCCTTCAGAACATCCTCCTTGCCGTAAGCTTTCCTTAGCCCGCGCACGTCAACGGCTGCTTCTTGTTTCATGTTCTACCTCCTACCTAGCGCTTGAAATCAACTTACACCCAAATTTTATAACACTCATGCAAATGGGAAGGCTGGCTTAAATTTTCACTTGAATTTACAGTAACCCTGCAACAGAACATTATCATGTCACTTAAAGCTTTTTGTGCAGTGTTTGCCGGCATGTTATCCTTGGGGGGAGTGAAAATCGTCCAAGCGCAAAAGGGGGAAAGGGAAATGCGTTATTATAAGCCGATCGAAATCGTCAGGGAATTGTATATCAGCACAAGCGCCCTGCGCCACTATGAATCTTGGGGGGTAGTCCCCGAGCCGGAGCGGTCGGATAACGGCTACCGCCTGTACACCCAGCTGCACCTGGCTTATTTCCGCTGCCTGCGGGCTATGTTTTCAGGATTCGGGGTCGGGATTACCTCTGAAGTGCTTCGCTTGATTCAACAGCGTGACATGGACGGAGCCTTCTGGCTCGTCAATCAGGAGCAGGCTCGTCTGCAGCATGAAAAAACGGTTGCCGAACAGACACTGGCTTTACTCCAGGATCCCGAACTGCCGCTTGTCTCGGGCAAACGATTGAAGGGCCGCATGACGATCGGCGAAGCAGCTGAGCTTACGGATGTGCAGCCCTCGGCGATCCGGCATTGGGAAAAAGAAGGGCTGATCCAGCCGGAACGGGATCCCGAAAACGGGTACAGACTGTTTACCCCCACGCATGTCCGGCAAATTTTGCTCATCCGCACATTAAGGAAGACGGTTTATGTGCTGGAAAACATGAAAGAAATAGTGCATGGCGTCGAGCAGCACAGCGTTGAAAAAGCGAAGAAGGTGACGCTGGAGGCGTTATCGAGTATCCATGACCGGAACCGGCGGCAGTTCTTCGGGGTTCACTTGCTGGTCGAGCTGTGCATCGAAGAAGGACTGATCGATCCGGTAGAATACATTAAAGGCTTGTGGTTTGATTATTTCCAAAAAGCCAAAGCGGAAAAAGCACCCGGCGAAGCTCCATGAAAAAGGAGCCCTCGCTTCGGATGCATTTTTAACTTAAATATGTATCAGCAGCTCCCCATTTGATAATCCCAGACCTTGGGAGAGCATGATGTTTTTAAAGAGGCAGGTTGAGCCTGCCCGTTTACCGTTTCAGCTCCAAATGCAGGAGCGGGAACGGCCGTCCGGAGCCGTCCAGCTCGGACCGTCCCGTCCGTACAAATCCATACCGCTGATAAAACGCGAACGCCCCGTCGTTCTGCTCGTTGACGTCGACTCGCAGCCGACTTCCCTTCAGCTGCTCCGCATACCGGAGTAAACGGGTGCCGATGCCTTGTCCATGCCGGTCGGGATCGACGAACAGCATTTCCACCATACTGCCGTCCAGCCCGATGAAGCCCAAGGGGACGCCGCTGTCATCCTTTTCCACCCACACCTCCACATGCTTCAGCGCCTGCTCGTCTACAATCCGGCGGTAAAACGCGATATCTGCCTCGGTTAAAAAAGAATGTGTCTCACGAACCGCCCGATACCACAACTCTACCAAATAATCATGATCCTCTTCCAGATAAGCCGTTATTCGTCCCATCGATTGCTGCCTCCTTACTCACATCGGTATTTGACCTGTTACAGAAAAAACAGCAGCCCCGCCAACAATGTGGAGCTGCTGTCCTATCATACCCGGGTCATGAGCCGACGATCTTATACCAGCACTGTCGAGCCCATCAAATATTTGTCCACTTCACGGGCAGCTTCGCGGCCTTCGTTGATGGCCCATACGACCAAGCTTTGACCGCGGCGCATGTCGCCGGCTGCGAAAACTTTGTCCACGTTTGTGTTGTATTTACCCTTCCGCGCTTTTACGTTCGAGCGGCGGTCCGTTTCAAGGCCGAGCTGTTCGGTAATCGTCTGCTCCGGTCCGTCGAAACCGATGGCGATCAGCGCCATTTGCGCTTTGAATACCCGCTCCGTTCCCGGAATCGGCTGGTAGATTTTACGCCCGGTTTCGTCCACCATCCGCTGAATTTGAACGGTGTGCAGCTCTTGGAGGTTTCCTTCGTCATCACCCACAAATTTGGTGGTCATGATGGAAAATTCGCGCGGATCGCTGCCGAAGACCGCTTTCGCTTCTTCCTGGGCGTAATCCAGCGTGTATACGTTCGGGAACTGCGGCCAAGGGTTTGTTGATCGGATCGCGCTCCAGCGGCGCCTTCTCATGCGTGCCAAACTGCGTTACGCTTGCACAGCCATGACGAAGTGCTGTTGCGACGCAGTCCGAACCGGTGTCGCCGCCGCCGATCACGATGACGTCTTTCCCTTCTGCGGAAATGTAGTTACCGTCGGCAAGACCCGAGTCCAGGAAGCTCTTGATCGTACCGTTCAAGTACGTCATGGCATAATGAACCCCGTTCAGATCGCTGCCTTCAATGTTGAATTCGCGCGGTTTGGTGGCTCCGCCGCACAACACGACTGCATCGTAGTCGTCAACGAGCTGCTGTGCAGGAATGTCCTTGCCGATTTCGGTATTCGTAATAAACTGGATGCCTTCCGCTGCGAGCAGGTCCACACGGCGCTGAACAACGGATTTGTCGAGCTTCATCGACGGGATGCCGTACATCAGCAGGCCGCCGATGCGGTCCGCACGCTCGTACACCGTCACGCTGTGGCCCGCTTTGTTCAGCTGTGCCGCCGCGGCCAGTCCTGCCGGGCCCGAGCCCACGACCGCCACGCGTTTGCCTGTACGTTTCTCCGGTGGGTTCGGCACAACCCATCCTTCTTCAAATCCTTTATCTATAATAGCCTGCTCGATCGTCTTGATCGTTACCGGCTGGCCGATCAGGCCGACGGTACAAGAGCCTTCGCATGGAGCAGGACAAATCCGGCCGGTGAACTCCGGAAAGTTGTTCGTTTTATGCAGGCGCTCCAGCGCTTCTCTCCACAAGCCGCGGTAGATGAGGTTGTTCCATTCCGGAATCAAATTGTTGACCGGGCAGCCCGAGGTGCCTCCAGCCATATCGATTCCCGTATGACAGTAAGGTGTTCCGCAATCCATACAGCGAGCGCCCTGGGTGCGCAGTTCTTCTTCGGACATATGTTTATGGAACTCTTCCCAATCCTTAATCCGCTCTGCAGGATCGCGATCCGCCGGAAGCTGGCGGCTGTACTCCATAAAGCCTGTTGGTGTTGACATGACGCATTTTCCCCCATCCGTTCTTTTCTATCTTGTTGAAAGTTACTTCCTATCTATCACATTAACGACACGTAGATAGATTGAACCCGAGCCTGTGCATGTATTATCCCCTGACCACGGCGCAGCTTTCGTGTTAGAGCATAATACGCTCAAGTTCATTCTACATAGATATTTCAATTATAGTATCATTTGAAACTTTGAATATTAAATGGATTATCCGCATAATTATTTGTACTATTTCACATCGAGATCACATGTCATGATACCATGAATTTCGGTTAACTTTTGCGGATATAGGTGCAGAAACGGTAGGAATACGGGTTTTTCTCATCCGTGATCCCTTTGATCTCTTCTTGCAGAATCCAGTCCCCGAAGTCTACTTCAGGGAAGTAGGTGTCGCCTTCAAACGTCTCGTCGATCCGGGTGACGATCAGGCAGTCCGCTACCGGAAGCAGCTTATAGTAAATTTCGGCTCCTCCGATCACCATGATCTCTTTATTCTTGCCGAGCTCAACCGCTTCTTCTATCGTATGAATGATCTGGGCTCCCGGTGCCTCGTAATCCGGATCGCGGGTCAGGACGACGTTGTCGCGTCCAGGCAGCGGCTTACCGCCGAAGGATTCCCACGTTTTGCGGCCCATGAGGACCGTTTTGCCCATCGTCTTTTCCTTGAAAAAAGCCATATCCCGCGGAAGCCGCCAAGGAAGCTTGTTGTCCCGCCCTATTACTCCGTTTGAGCCCATGGCCCAGATAAACGTCATTGTCATGGTCAAAAAGCTCCCTTCAACATAAAATGAAAGCCGGCTAGATGGCGACCGGCGCCTTAATGCCTGGATGATGCTGATAATTCACGAACTCGAAATCCTCGAACTTATAGTCGAAAATCGATTCGGGCTTCCGTTTGATCACAAGCTGAGGCAGCTCAAATGGCTCGCGCTCCAGCTGGGTTTTGACTTGCTCCAAATGGTTTGAATAAATATGCACATCGCCGCCGGACCAGATGAATTCGCCGACTTCAAGCCCGCACTGCTGAGCCACCATATGCGTCAGCAGCGCGTAGCTGGCAATATTAAACGGCAGACCGAGGAACGTGTCGACCGAACGCATCGTCAGCATGCAGGACAATTTGCCCCCGGCCACATAGAATTGGAATACGAAATGGCAAGGAGGAAGCTTCATATTCTCAATCTCCGCCACATTCCATGCGCTCACGATATGTCTGCGGGAATCCGGATTCCGCTTGATCGATTCGATCACATTCGCAATCTGGTCGATATGGGTGCCGTCCGGTGCCTCCCAGTTCCGCCACTGAGAGCCGTACACCGGTCCCAAATCCCCGTTCTCGTCAGCCCACTCGTCCCATATGGAAACGCCGTTTTCTTTCAGGTACCGGATATTCGTATCGCCGCTCAAAAACCACAGCAGCTCATGGACGACCGATTTCAAATGGATGCGCTTCGTCGTCACGAGCGGGAAGCCCTGGGACAGATCGAACCGCAGCTGTCGTCCGAAGACGGAAATCGTGCCGGTTCCGGTCCGGTCCTCCTTGGGGGTACCGTGTTCCAGTATGTCCTGCAGCAGTTCCAAATAGTTTCGCACTTTGTATCCTTCCTCTCAATGCCGAATGTCTATATATCTGTTGATTGTGTATATTCTAGTTTACCATGTGGGGGCATGGTTGATAAACACCTAAAAAAGTCCATCCCCAGTGACCAAAATCCGCCCGCTTGCCGCATACCGGGATCTAACTACAAAAAAACGGTTCCCAGGGTCTTCCCCCAAGAACCGTCTCATGCCAAAGCCTTGTTGCCGTTACATCATCGCGAGATTATTCATATGACAGACGCAGCGTTACCCTTTAACGGCTCCAATCGCCACGCTCCCGATGATCTGCTTGGAAAAGACCGCAAACACGATGATGATCGGCACGATGGAAATCGCCACACCCAGGTACAACAGGCCGTAGTCCATCCCGTAATAACCCTGTACGAGCGCGACCAGAACCGGCAGCGGATATTTGCTCTGCGAGAAGAACAAGACGAGCGGGCCGAGGAAGTTGTTCCAGGAGCCGATGAACGTAAAGATGCCGAGTGCGGAAACCGCAGGACCCAGAATCGGCAGGATGATCTGGTTGAACGTCCGGAACTCGCCCGCACCGTCGACCCGCGACGATTCGATGATTTCGTCCGGAATGCTTCCGTCGATAAATTGCTTGATGAAAAAGACGTTAAAGGCGTTCGCCGCCGCCGGCAGAATGATAGCCGCGTAGCTGTCGAGCAGGCCGAATGTGCTGAACAGCCGGTATACCCCGATCAGGGCCAGCTGCCCCGGCACCATCATCGTGGCCAGAAGAGCGAAGAACAGCTGCTTGTTGCCTTTAAACCGGAATTTGGCGAAGCCGTAGGCCGTCAGCGCACCGATGTACAAGGACAGCACCGTTGTGGATCCCGCAATGAAGAAGCTGTTCATGAATCCCCGCCAAATGTTGATTTTTGCGGCCATGTTGCTGTAGTTCGCCCACAGATCCTTCCCCGGCAGAAAGATGAACGATGAGGCGATGTCGGCATTGCTGTGGCTGGAGTAGATCAGCATGAGATAAAACGGGATGATACATATGATGGCAAACCCGATCAGAAAAATATACAGCAGCACCATGCCGGCGGACAGGCGGCGTTTGGGCTTGGCGGCATACGGAAGTTCCCGCCGGATCGGTCTAATCGCTTCCATGTTATCGACTCCTTCCTCAAGCCTTCTTCCGGTTCGTCAGCACAAACGACAGGACGGAGAACAGAATGATAATGATGAACAGGCAAAACGCGATGGCAGCTCCGTAGCCAAACCGCGTGCTCTGAAACGCGACGTTGTACAGGTACATGATGCTGGTCATGGATGCGCGGTCCGGCGCTCCCGTGCCATTGGTGAGGGTAAAGGGCTGATCGAAGATCTGCATCCCGCCGATGATCGAGGTGATGACCTGGAACAAAATGATCGGTTTCAGCATCGGAACCGTGATGTGCAGGAAAATGTGCTTTTTCGTGGCCCCGTCGATTTGGGCGGCCTCGGTCAGCGAAGGATCGATTCCCTGCAGTCCGGCCAAATAAATGATCATGGAGTAGCCGAAGTATTGAAAGAACAAAATCGAGGACACGATCAGCCGCATGAACCAGGCGTTGTTCTTCCAGTTGATCGGATCGTGGATGATTCCGCTCTCGACGAGAAAGTGGTTCAGCCCGCCCGACTGCCAGTCGAAGATCAGGCTTACAAGCAGCCCCAGCGAAGCGGCGGTGACGATATGCGGGAAGAAGTAGACGGCACGGAAGATGTTTCTTCCCTTGACGAACTTCTCGTTTAAAATAAAGGCGAGCACAAGCGAAACGGTCAGCTGAGGGATGACGGACACGCCCCAAATAAACAGCGTGTTGAGAAAGGTTTTGTAAAATATCGGGTCGTGGAATACCGCAATGTAGTTACCCAGCCCCACGAATTCCGGCGTCCGGATCCCGTCCCAGTTCGTAAAGCTGATATACAGTGAGTATAGAATCGGATACAATCCGAACAGCAGAAAGATGATAAAGAACGGTGCTATGAAAAAATAACCGTAATGGTCCTTCCGTATCGATTTGGCAAACATGGACGCACCTCCTGGTATAGGTTGTTCCAACGTTGTCGCAGCCGAATAATCAACCGCTAATCGTCAATCCACCTCCAGCTCGGGGTACCTGAGCTTGACGTCCCGTTTAATTCTTTGGATGGCTTCTTCTTTCGTCTTCATCTTGTTGTTCAGGTACAGCTGCAGCACATTTTTGTAAATGTCATTGTTGATCACCGTATCAAAAGGCGTCCGCTGATAGCTCGGCACGTTTTTCGCTTCCTCGGAAAAGAACTCGAAGTGCTTCTGGTTCCCCAGGTAAGCGGAAGTCAGCGTCGGAGCCAGCTGGTCGTCCACGACCCGATTGCTCGTAAAGTAGTCCTGGTCATGGGCCAGCTCGGTCAAAAACTCGTGGTCGAAATTGTAGAAGTGGATAAATTTCCACGCCAGATCCTTGTTTTTGCTTTTGCTGTACATAGCGATATACGTTCCCCCGGAGCTGAACGAGGCCGGTCCGTGCGCAAGTCCCCATTTTCCCGACGTATCCGGTGCATTCGCCTTAAACGTGTATTGCAGCGCCCAGCTTGCGCCCGGATAGAACATCACCTCGCCCTTTTGCATGGAAGCGGCATATCCGGCGCTCCCGTCGTCAAATTCGGCCAGCACATGCCGCTGCCGCGCTTCCCTCACCATATCGAGCACCTTCAGGTAAGCGTCGTTGATAACAAGCTTGTTGTCCTTGACCCATGGAATGCCTTCATATGAGACGGAAATGGCGTTCCAATTCGCCAGGGCGTGCACTTTGCCCCCGCTTTCTTTGGCAACCCTTTCGCCGATGTCGAAAATTTTGTCCCAGGAGTCAATCTGCTTGCTGACTTCCTCCGGATCGTCTGTGCCCAAATATTGTTTAGCCAGGTCCCGGCGGTAATAAATGCCTCCAGGTGTCGCCTGGTAACCCAGTGCCTTGACGTTCCCTTCAGAGTCCTTTTCGTTGGCTTGCACGAAGGGATACTGCTCAGGAATGAGCTTGTTTGCATCATACGGAGCCGCAGACAGGTTCTCCAGGTAGGGAACGTCGATCAGCTCACGGATGTTCCCGTTTTCGAGCATGAACACGTCCGGTGCCTTGGAAGCCGTCTGCAAGGCGGATTTCAGCTTGGTGATGTAAAAGTTGCCGGGGATGTTGACGAAGTTCACCTTGACCCCGGGGTACTTCTTCTCAAACTTATCAATGGCGTAATTCGCCTCATCGGTAAAGCTCCATACGGTAATTTCCTGGCTTGAGCCCGTTCCTTTGCCCGAGACCGTACACCCGGCCAGCAGGATGGACAAGCCCAGCAGACTCAGCATAAAGGTATATCCCCAATGATTTCTTCTCATGAGCACCCGTCCTTTGCTTTTCGCTTGATGTTGGTCAATCCCAGGATAACAACTAGTCCCCCCTCATCCACGATTTAAAAGGAAACGCTTACATCTAAGTTTGTTATCATTTTATGGGATTTTTGCCGGCCGGGCTCATCGGATATTGGTCTGGATTGTTCATTTATTGCGCAGTCCTGCCGCTTCGCTTGCGAAATTCGGAAGGCGTGCAGCCATTGTACTTTTTAAAAATACGGTTAAACGAGTTCAGATTGTTAAATCCGTTCCGCACAGCGATCTGCAGAATGGATTCAGAACCGCCAAGCAGCTCCCATTTAGCCTGTGCAATCCGGTATTGATTCAAGTAATCCATAACCGTCATGCCGCGGGCTTCCTTAAACAACTTGCATAAATAAAATTTGTTAAAGTTCGTATGGTCGGCAATGTCATCCAGCTTCAGCGGCTGGTCGTAGTGCCTTTCCATGTACTCGCACACCGCCTCAATAAAGGCGAATTTTTTGCTCTCGGAGCAGGCACCCCCTGGACAATCATCCTCCATTTGCCCCGGCTTGAGCCGGATCAAACGAACGATCAGGTCGTACAGCCTTGCTTTCATGGACCATTTATAACCGGGCTGCCTGCCCGATTCTTCTTCAGCAATCGCTTTCATCATCAGCGCCAAATTTGCCTTCTGCACTTGATGTGCCGGAATGACGGTATTGTGCGAAACGAGCGACTTTAAGCTTTGCTCATCCGGGCCGCATAGGTTCGTTCCTGTTAAAAAGTGCATGCGAAATACGATAATCAGCAGCTTGCCGGTGCCGGGCAGAAAAGAATGGACTTCACCCGGCTTGATCATCAAAATCTCCCCTTTCTTCAGCTCACATAAGTGATGGTTCAGTTCGATACGCGCCCCGCTTTCGGCCACATATACAATTTCGACTTCTTCATGCCAATGCGGCGCAAAAAGAAACGTTTCTTCTGTCTGAACCACACGAATCGGAAAATCTTCGTCCATCAGTCCTCTTTCCAGAAATGAGGTCATCGTTCCCATAACATCCCCCACCTTCCCTAGAATGAAACGTTCTGCTCTTTCTATTGTAGCAAAATCCTCAACCAGTCAGCATCATCACCCAGATGATCCCATAATTAGAAAAACAACACATCCCCTCCTATTATGATATGGGTGGATTGCAAAACAGCCCCTTCTAGATGGTTATTTCAGCGGTTAATGGATCCGGCTCCTTTGGCGCTAACGCCTGAAATGACGAAGTCCCTTCAATAACAAAAAAAGAAAGAGCCGCTTGGGGCGGCTCTTTCCTTGAGTTACTTCTATATATGATGATAACTTAGCGGCGTGGTGCGATCACGTGAATCGGATTGCCCAGCGCAAGCTCGGCGGTTTCCATCACGATTTCGCCCAGCGTTGGATGCGCATGGATCGTCAAAGCGATATCTTCCAGTGTGGCGCCCATTTCGATAGCGAGGCCCAGCTCAGCGATCAGGTTGGAAGCTTCCACCCCGGCGATGTGGCATCCCAGCACGAGTTGAGTTTCCTCGTCAAACACCAGCTTCACGAAGCCGTCCGCAGCATTGAGGGACAAGGCGCGTCCGTTGCCCGCAAACGGGAACTTCGCTGCTTTTGCTTTGTAGCCTTTTTCTTTTGCTTCTTTTTCGGTGTAGCCTACGCTCGCGCATTCAGGATCGACGAATGCTACGGCTGGGACGACTTTGTAGTCCACAACGGAAGGATGTCCGGCGATGGCTTCAGCCGCTACTTTACCTTCGTAGGAAGCTTTGTGTGCCAGCGCAGGGCCTTTAACGATGTCGCCGATTGCAAAGATATGCGGCTTGTTCGTACGTCCCTGATGATCGACTTTGATCAGACCGCGGTCATCCAATTCGATACCGATCAGGTCGAGTCCGAGCTCTCCGTCGGTGTTTGGACGGCGTCCAACCGTAACGAGCAGGTAGTCGGCAGTCACTTCTTTCGTTTCGCCGTTCACGGAGTATTTCACCGTAACTTCGCTGTCGGTTTGAGTCGCGCTTTCCGCTTTGGCGTTTGTGATGATTTCCACGCCGGTTTTGGTCATGCTCTTCACAACGAGCTTCGTCATGTCCGGATCGAATCCGTTCAGGATGGAATCCAGTCCTTCGATGATCGTTACTTTTGTTCCGAATTTGGAGTACATTTGGCCAAGCTCGGCACCGATGTATCCGCCGCCGATGACAACCATGCTCTTCGGAATTTCAGGCAGGCTCAGCGCTTCTGTCGAAGACAGGATGCGGCCGCCGAACGGGAACGCTTTGAGCTCGATCGGACGGGAGCCGGTAGCGATGATGCAGTTTTTGAAACGGTAGCGAGGGGACTCGTGTTCGTTGAACACGCGCGCCTCGTTTTCGTTGATGAACATGCACTCGCCGTTGAAAATTTCAACCTTGTTGCCTTTGAGCAGGCCGGCAACGCCGCCGGTCAGCTTTTTCACAACGCCGTTTTTGAATTCCTGGGTTTTGCTAAAGTCCACTTTCACGTTCTCAGCGGTTACGCCGAAAGATTCGCCGTGAACGGCAGACTCATATTGATGAGCCGCCGCAATCAGGGCTTTGGAAGGGATACATCCGCGGTTCAAGCACACGCCGCCCACTTCGGATTTATCCACAATCAGAACCTTTTGTCCTAGCTGTGCAGCACGGATAGCTGCCACGTAACCGCCGGGACCAGCACCAATCACTAATGTATCGATATCGAGAGAAGCGTCACCTACTACCATATCTTACACCTCCATAACCAGCAGCTCAGGGTTGCTGAGCAGTGATTTAATATAGTTCATAAAGTTTTGGGCTGTAGCACCATCGATGATGCGGTGGTCAAAGCTCAGGGACAGGGCCATAACTGGAGCTGCCACGATTTCGCCGTTCTTCACGACAGGTTTTTCGGTAATGCGTCCGGTACCCAGGATCGCCACTTCAGGGAAGTTGATGATCGGAGTAAAGAACATGCCGCCGGCGGAACCGATATTGGTGATGGAGATCGTGCTGCCTTTCATTTCTGCCGGAGCCAGTTTGCCGTCACGGCCGCGTGCCGCAAGGTCGCGGATCGCGTCAGCGATCATCCAGATGCTCTTACGGTCCGCATCTTTGATGACCGGTACGATCAGACCGTTATCCGTATCGGTTGCGATACCGATGTTGTAGTACTTCTTGTAGACGATTTCGTTGTTTTCTTCGTCAATCGTCGCGTTCAAAGCAGGGAATTGACGGCTGGCCGCCACAAGCGCTTTGACGATGAACGGCAGATAAGTGACCTTCGTGCCTTTCTTCTCGGCGATCGGTTTCATGCGGGTACGGAATGCCACCAGCTCGGTTACGTCCACTTCGTCCATGATCGTAACGTGCGGAGCTGTATACGCCGATTTCACCATGGCGTTAGCGATCGCTTTACGGATTCCTTTGAACGGTACGCGCTCTTCTTCAGCACGCGGATCCGCAGCTGCTGCTGCCGCTGCAGGTGCTGCTGCCTTGTCTTCAGCCTTAGCTGCTGCAGTGTGCTGCTGCTTGACCGCCGCCGTTCTTGAAGGCTTCGACGTCTTCTTTAGTCACTTTACCGTTGTTGCCCGTTCCGCTCACTTGCGTGATGTCAACGCCTTGCTCACGCGCAAACTTGCGCACGCTTGGCGTAGCCAGCACTTCTTTGTTCGGAGCTGCAGGAGCCGGTGCTTGGTCAGCGCCGCCTTCTTTATCATCGGCAGGGCTGCTTGCTGCAGGGGAAGAAGTCGTATCCGCGCTGCCTTTTGCTGCGTCTGCTTCTTGGGCGCCGTGATCGCCGGCAGGAGCTTCCTGCTCAGGCACTTCGCCTTCCGCATCGATAATGGCGACTACTTCGCCAACACGGCACACCTGTCCGTCCTTCGTGAATACTTCCTGTACTGTGCCGTTAACCGGACAAGGCACTTCTACAACCGCCTTGTCGTTCTGCACTTCCATAATGATGTCGTCGTCTGTTACTTTATCGCCGGGCTTGATATGCATTTTGATAATTTCGCCTTCATGCAAGCCCTCTCCCAGTTCGGGGAACCGATATTCAAATTTTGCCACGTTACTACCTCCCTATTGAATGACTGCGATTCTTAGAATTCCATGACTTTGTTGACTGCAGCGATGACTCGAGCCGGTGTAGGAAGCCATGTATCTTCGATTTGGGCAAAAGGATATACCGTGTCAGGTCCAGCTACGCGCAGTACTGGAGCTTCCAGGTGAAGAATCGCTTTTTCGTTGATTTGAGCAATGACCTCAGCCGCTACGCCGGAAGTTTTTTGAGCTTCCTGTACGACGATGGCACGGTTTGTTTTCTTGATCGATGCAACGATCGTATCGATATCCAAAGGATTCAGCGTACGCAGGTCGATGATTTCGGCTTTGATGCCTTTCGTTTTCTCAAGCTCTTCCGCTGCTTTCGTAGCAGTATGAACCATCATGCCGTAGGCGATGATCGTCACGTCGGAACCTTCGCGGACCACGTTAGCCTTACCCAGCTCAACGACGTAGTCCTCTTCAGGAACTTCGGCGCGGAACGCGTGGTACAGGTTCAAGTGCTCCATGAAGAACACCGGATCGTTGTCGCGGATCGCCGCAATCATCAGGCCTTTGGCGTCGTAAGGGTTCGACGGCACTACCACTTTAATACCCGGTGTTTGAACGGCCAAACCTTCCAGGGAATCGGTGTGAAGCTCAGCCGCTTTAACCCCGCCGCCAAACGGTGTGCGGAATACGATCGGCGCGTTGTAGCGTCCGCCGGAACGGAAACGCATACGGGCTGCCTGTACAAACATTTGGTCGAGCGCTTCAAAGATAAAGCCGACAAACTGGATTTCGGCTACCGGACGGAAGCCTTGGATCCCGAGGCCAACAGCCAGGCCGCCGATCGCGGATTCAGCCAGAGGCGTGTCAAAGACGCGTTCCTCTCCAAATTCTTTTTGCAGCCCTTCCGTCGCACGGAATACGCCGCCGACATTACCTACGTCCTCACCAAACACAATCACGTTCGGGTCACGCTTGAGTTCCACGCGCAGCGCATCGCGGATTGCTTCCTTCATATTCATTTGTGCCATTGCTTCATTTCCTCCTTAAACATTCGTTAAACTACGCAAAACGGATCAAACGATTTATTGGAAATCGGCCTTTTGTTCTTCCAAATGTTTCGGTGTTTGTTCGAACATGCTGTCGATCAGGCCGGGAACGGTCATTTTTTGAGTCTGTTCCGCTTTTTTGATCTCTTCGTTTACTTTCGCTTTGGCTTCCTCTTTCACGCGGGCCGTGTCTTCTTCCGACCACAGGCCTTTCTTCTCCAGGTACTTGCCGAGGCGCGTAATCGGATCCTTCGCGTTCCATTCGCCTTCTTCGTCCTTCGTGCGGTATTTGGTTGCATCGTCGGACAAGGAGTGCGGACGGTACCGGTAAGTTACGCCTTCGATCAAAGTTGCGCCTTCGCCGTTGCGTGCTAGCTCAGCAGCTTCTTGAACAGCACTAATAACGGCAAGCACGTCCATACCGTCGACTTTTACGCCGCGGATACCGGCTGCAACCGCTTTGTGCGCGATCGACAAGGCTGCCGTTTGTTTTGCGAAAGGAGTCGTAATGGCGTAGCCGTTGTTTTGTACGAAGAAAATGACAGGAAGTTTGAAGCGTCCGGCATAGTTCAGGCCTTCGTAGAAGTCGCCCTCGGAAGATCCGCCGTCACCTGTGTACGTAATGACCACTTGCTTCTGCTTCTTCAGCTTGTAGCCCATGGCAATACCCATCGCGTGCAAAATTTGCGCACCGATAATAATTTGCGGCATCAAAACGTTAACGCCCTCAGGAATGCGGCCGCCTTCTTGATGTCCGCGGGAGTACAGGAACGCTTGGTATAGCGGAAGTCCGTGCCATACGATTTGCGGCATGTCGCGGTAGCCCGGGCAGATAAAGTCATCTTTCTCCAGCGCGAATTCACTGCCGACCATCGTCGCTTCTTGACCGGAAACCGGTGCGTAGAAGCCGAGACGGCCCTGACGTCCAAGGTTAACAGCACGGTCATCCCAAGTACGTGTAAATACCATACGGTACATAATTTCTTTTAACTGATCATCAGTAAGTTTAGGCATTTTCGCTTCATTAACAATTTCACCGTCCGGAGAAAGCACGGAAAGCGCTTCGACTTCCTCGGTGTACACTTCATAAGGAACCTTGCTCATTCTCTTCACCTCAACAAAAAAATTTGAATATCAAGTTCCGCTGTTATAGAATTATTATACACCTGTTTTATTCGTTTCGTCAAAGCTATTGCGGATTAAATTTCAAAATATTTGCGCTTTGTATGTATAACAGGCGAATACATTTTGTATAACAGACAGAGTGCTTTGACTGAAACAGGTACAAAATCGGCAAACATGGGTTATAGTAACTTATTGTTTTCCCGATTGCAAAAATTAACCGCACGAAAGGTGATCATGAATGACGGATTCAAAATACTTGAAACGAACCATTCACAAGGAACAACTGGAGAGCCGCTTTTTGAATGAAAGCCGTAACCTGCGCGTGTATCTGCCGCCCGGCTACCACGAGGTCGTCAGCTATCCGGTCGTCTACTGCCAGGATGGCGAGGAATTTTTTAATTTCGGCCGGATCGCGACCATCGCCAATCAGCTGATTCTGGACGATCTCGCCGAACCCTTCATCGTCGTAGGCGTCGAGGTCGACACCTCCGTGCGAACCGAAGAATATGCGCCGTTCGGCAGCCGGTTCGAGGCCTACACCCGGTGCTTTGCCGAAGAAATTATTCCCTTCATCGAGCAAAAATATCCCGTGCGGCAAGACCCCGGGCAGCGCGTGCTGGCCGGCGACTCGCTGGGAGGATGTGTTTCGCTCCACCTGGCTATGAACTATCCGGAGATGTTTCACCGGATTGTCAGCTTGTCCGGCGCTTACTATACGGACACCCAGGAAATCGTAGCCGAAAACGATGACTTGTCCTGGCTCGATGTCTACATGATCGTCGGCCTGCAGGAAACCCATTTCGAGAGTGACCTTGGAGTCTACAACTTCGTCGAGATTAACCGAAGCATGAAAGAACTGCTGTTGGACCGCGGCGCAACCGTTCGGTATACCGAGAAAGACGGCAAGCATATTTGGGGCTTCTGGCAAAAAGAACTGCCGGATGCACTGCTCTATTTTCTTCGCGCCTGACCCATTACCCTCTATTGAACAGCACAAAGGTGAACATGATCCGGTATGAATGCTAATGCAGCAGCCACAGCTCAGCCGACGTTCACCTTTTTTTATCCCCGCAAGTGGTTACGCTTTCAATTCCAGCCTGAAAAAACGGCAGTGCGCCTGCCGCTTTCCTTTTTGATCATTGCCTCGTTCGGGCGTGTCTTTTCTATTATAGCTTTTCTTGGCATATTTTGTCCAAAAGTACCTGGCAGCCCGCGTCCATCAATTCGTACACCTGCTCGAAATTCCCCGTATAATAAGGGTCCGGCACTTCGCGAAGCTCATGATCCGGCAGCAGGTCCATAAACTTCAGGACGGTCGCCTGTTCTCCCCCCGGAAGCTTGCGCAGGTTCGCCGCGTTGCTGTCATCCATGCAGACGATGTAGTCGAAGGTTTCGAAATCGCTGCTCGCGACCTGTCTCGCCTTCATTCCCGCATAACTGATCTTGTACTGATCCAGCATCCGCCGGGTTCCTTCATGCGGAATCTTGCCGAGGTGCCAGTCTCCCGTGCCTGCGGAATCCACGCTGATCTTTCCTTCCAGCCCTGCCTCGCCCACTTTATGTCTCAAGATCGCCTCAGCCATCGGTGAGCGGCAAATGTTGCCCAAACAAACAAATAAAACGGAAATCATGTAAGTCTCGTCCTCCTAGCTTTATGCTGATTCCTTGTGCCGTTCGTCGCGGATGACGGGCTGTATGGCAGATGGCTGCAGCGAACGCCGCGGGAGCTTCCATTTATAGAAAACAGACAGCATCCGGAACACCACCACCGCCGCAAACAAAACGATCACTTCCAGTGTAGTCTGGATCCAATGCAGTCCGATGGCTACCCCGGCCAGCATCGCCCACACGGCATATATTTCATCTCGAAGCACAAGCGGCTTCCTTCCGGCGAGCAGGTCCCGGATAATTCCTCCCCCAATGCCCGTCAACACGGCGGCAACAACGACCGCGCTGAGCGGATGATGCATGTTGGCTGCATACAATGCGCCTTGGATCGCGAAGGCGGACAGTCCCACCGCATCCAGCAGCGCCTCCGCCCTCTTCCAGTGCCTGATCCAGTTTACAGGCAGCAGGAAAGCGACGATCACTGCCACGATCGCCAATTTGATCAGCAGTCCCTGGCTCCAAAGCGTCGTCACCGGCACACCGATCAGTACATTGCGGATGACCCCGCCGCCGAAGGCAGTCACCAGGCCGAGAACCAAGATCCCCAAAATGTCGTACTCTTCCTCCATGGCTACGAGCGCACCGGACATGGCGAAAGCGATGGTGCCGATCATGCTGAATAGTTCAAAAACGTGCATGTCCACTTTCTTTCTGACCTCTCCCTAACATATGCTGTCATCCATTGTAGCCGCTGCCGGCCGAATTGTGCAACCATCTATTCTGATTTATACTAGAATAACTTCCAAGCCCTTTCGATAAAAAGCGAATTAAAGGGCTTGCCAAGAGCCGTCAATGCGACAATCGGAGGTAAATAAGGATGGAACAGAAACGGGTATTGATCTTTTCCGGAGGCGATTTGCACAAGCAGTACTTGAAGGAAATCAGGCCTTCCGACTTTTTGATCGGTGCCGACCGGGGAGCGTTATTTTTAATAGAAAACAATTATAAGCCTGACCTGGCTGTAGGGGATTTTGACTCTATATCTTCAGACGATTTGCAGAAGGTTAGAAGCGGCAGCAAGCAGCTCATCGATTGCGATCCCATCGACAAGGATTTGACCGATACGGAGCTTGCGCTGGACCTCGCCATCAAAGAACAGCCGGATATCATTCTGCTGATGGGGGTGACAGGCTCCAGGCTCGATCACACGTTAGCCAATATCCAGATGATGAACCGGGTATTGCAGCATCACATCTCCTGCGCCCTGCTGGACCGTAACAATTATATGACACTCACCGGCTCATCCATTGAGGTGCAGGACAGAGGGTACAAGTATGTCTCTCTGCTGCCTATGACCCCCGAAGTGACCGGAATTACATTAACAGGATTCCAATACCCCTTGGACAACGCCACGCTTAAAATGGGAGAATCCCTCGGCATCAGCAACCAATTAACCGGTTCCCAAGGCACAATCACCGTGGAAGGCGGACTCCTGCTGGTCATCCAAAGCAATGATTAAGAAAGCCGCAGCTTTGGTTTGACAACAATTTTGTAACCGAAATGAAAATTGCAAAAAACAATGAAAACCCTTGATACATCAAGGGTTTTTTATTATCTTCAAGGATGGGTAAATGTATTTCTTAATTTTTTGTAACTTTTAATCGTTTTTTAATAAAAGCCCATTTCTCTTACAGCCGCAACGTTTTGTTACACATCATCCAGAATTTAGGTTGTTACAAAGCTGTTATACTCGGAGACGAGCTTGAGAGAAAACGAAATTTGGAGGTAATACAACATGAACAAACAACTGATCCAAAAAGTAGTAACCGTAGGGTTATGTGCATCTATAGGTTTTGGTGGAATGATCGCAACGAGCGCACAGGTAACGGAAGCCTCTGCAGCTAATACTCAAGTTGCAACGACATCGACAACGACTGGACAAAAAGTCGTAAATTACGGAAAACAATATATGGGTACTCCATACAAGTTCGGTGCTTCGACCAGCACAACAAGAAATTTTGACTGCTCATCTTTTATGAAGCATATCTTTAAAAAGTACGGTGTTAACTTGCCGCGTACATCCGCGGCGCAATCCAAAGTCGGAAAAGCCGTATCGAAAGCAAACCTGAAGCCCGGAGATCTCGTATTCTTCTCCAGCGGCAGCAGAGCCAATGGCCATAACGTAACTCACGTGGCAGTGTATGCCGGCAACGGTAAAATTCTGCACACGTACGGTTCTCCCGGCGTAACGATTTCCGATCTGAACTCCGGCAACTGGAAGAGAACTTATCTGAAAGCACGCCGCGTACTGTAGGTTATAATAGACATCAACGTGGAAGGCTGGTAGTCCTGTAGGACTATTGGCCTTCTTTTATTATATAACCCACTCCGCGCACGGTATGAATCAGTTTTTTCTTAAATCCGCGGTCAACCTTTTTCCTCAAATGCCGGATATATACATCCACGACATTGGTCACCATATGAAATTCAAATTCCCATACATACTTCAAGATGTCCTCACGGCTGCACACCTGGTTGACGTGCCTGGCCAGGTACAGCAGCAGGTCATATTCTTTTGCCGTCAGTTCAATAGGGGTACCCCCGCGCGTTACCGTCCGGCTCTTGGGGTCGATGTCCAGGTCGGCAATCGTGACCGTCTGTCCGTACTGCTCTTCGATCAGCCCGAACAGCGACAGCAAATTGCGGATCCGGGCCAGCAGTTCGTCGGTTTCGGCAGGCGTTTTCAGCACGTCATTTGCGCCTGCACGGAAAAGCTTGGCGGCAGGCAGGTCCATATCGGACGGCAACAATACGACGGCAGGGAACCGGCGGCCCTTCTGCTCCCGCTGGACGGTGCGAATGAGCCGGGTTAAAGGCACAGCGGAATCGGTCAAATCCATGAGCAGCAGGTCGACCGGATGGCTGCACGCGTATTGAGCAGCTTCTTCTTCGTCCCCGGCAATATATATTTCAAACCGCTCTTCCAGAAGAGCGTCAACGACCTCACTGTCCTTCGCTAGTCCCACAGCCAGGATGCTTTCGTGCATGTCAGCCCACCGACTTTTTTAGTATTGATAATGTGCGGTCAGTACCGCTTGCTCCGGCGAGCACGCCGATTGTTTCCCTTTAGGGTGGCCACAAAATAAAAAACCATTCCGGAGTACGGAATGGTCTGAATTTGAAAATGATGCCTATTACCCAAAATACCGATGATACAGCGACCTGGCCTCGGGAATATCCTTGGTGCCGTGCACCAGCACCCTCCCGTCGGCAAAGATGACCATCCGCTTCGATTTCAATTGAAATGATACCAGAAAAGGGTTGGCGTCGACGATGCCCTCTCCGAGCTTGGCTAGCCTGTCGGCCGTTTCTGCCAAATTGAGGGACCGCTTGCTCCCGGGACGGATCTGGACGGTGTCGCGCCCGCAGAGCACGTCGGTTTTCTCCAGATTTGAGGCTGACAGGTAGGGGTATGTCCGCTGATGTCCGCAGGTCGGGCAATCCTCCATTTTCGCATGGTCTACGCCGATTGTGATCCACTCGTTGCGCCACAGGTCAAAGGACACCAGTTTGTTCGATACCGCCTCGGGATGCCCGCTTAATAGCTTCATAGCCTCCGTAGTCTGGTGGGCCGTCACCATCTGTACGGCCTGTGGAATAATGCCCGCTGTGTCGCAGGTGTCTCCACCGAGCGGGACTGTGCCCAGCAAGCAGTTCAGACAGGGCGTCTTGCCGGGAAGAATGGTGTAGGTGATGCCATAGCTGCCGACACAGCCCCCATATATCCAGGGAAGGTCATGCTTGTGGGCGAGATCGTTGATCAGTAGACGCGTATCGAAATTATCGGTACCGTCCATGATCAGATCCACTCCGTGGACCAGCTCTTCCAGCTCATCGACGCGCACGTCCATAATATGGCTGTCGATGACAATCTCCGAATTGATCGCCTCCAAGCGCTGCTTAGCCGCTACCGCCTTCGGAAGCCGCCGCCGGGCGTCTTCCTCGGAAAACAGCTGCTGCCGCTGAAGGTTGCTCCATTCCACGTAATCCCTGTCGGCGATCGTGAGATGCCCCACCCCGGAACGGGCCAGCGTCTCGGCGATCGAAGTGCCAAGCGCCCCCGCGCCGATAATGAGAACGTGGCTGCCCGCCAGCCTCTGCTGGCCTTCCCTGCCCAAGGGGGCAAACCGCTCCTGCCGGGAGTAACGGTCTCCTGTATGTTGCATCGCTCATCGTTCCTTTCATAAAAAGCCGCAATCCCGAAGGAAAGCGGCTATCATATGCTTTTAGTTATTGTTTGCTGCGAGTGCTCGATATTTACAAGGCAGTTAAGCCCGCTGCGCGGACCACTCTTCTACGTTCCAAATTTTGGTGACCCAATCCTCATAAAAATCCGGTTCGTGGGAAACGAGCAGCACCGTCCCCTTAAATTCCTGAAGGGCGCGCTTCAGCTCGGCTTTGGCCACGACGTCGAGATGGTTTGTCGGTTCGTCAAAGAGGATCCAGTTCGCTTCTCGCATCATCAGCTTGCACAGCCGCACCTTCGCCTGCTCGCCGCCGCTGAGCATATTGAGCGGACGCGTAATGTGCTCGTTCTTCAGGCCGCAGCGGGCCAAGTGAGCACGCACTTCGTGCTGGTTCAAAGACGAGAACTCATTCCATACGTCGTCAATCGGCGTGATGTTGCCGGGGCGGACCTCCTGCTCAAAGTAGGCCGGATACAGAAAATCGCCAAGGTACGTTTTGCCGCTGATCGGCGGGATTTTACCCATGATCGTCTTCAGGAGCGTCGATTTGCCGACGCCGTTACAGCCGACGATAGCAATTTTTTCTCCGCGCTCAATCGTCATGCTCATTTTGGGAAGCAGGGCGTGGGTATAACCGATCTCGAAATCGATCCCTTCAAACACCGTCTTGCCGCTGGCCCGTGCCTCTTTAAAGTTAAACACCGGCTTGGCCGCTTCTTCCGGACGATCGATCCGCTCGATGCGCTCCAGCTGCTTCTCACGGCTCTTCGCCCGGCCGGAGGTCGAATAACGCGCCTTATTTCGCTGGATAAAGTCTTCCTGCTTCTTGATAAATTCCTGCTGCTTCTCATAGGCGTCGATATGCTGATTCTTTGAAATATCCGCCATCTCCAAAAACTTCTCGTAATTGGCCGAGTACCGGGTTAGTTTAGCGAATTCCAGATGGTAAATGACATCGACGACCTGGTTCATGAACTCCGTATCGTGGGAGATCAAGATAAAGGCATGCGGATAATCCTTCAGATACTGGGTCAGCCACTCGATATGCTCCACGTCCAAATAGTTGGTCGGCTCGTCGAGAAGAAGAACGTTCGGTTTCTCGAGCAGCAGCTTGGCCAGTAGCACCTTGGTGCGCTGACCACCGCTGAGGGCGGCCACGTCCCGGTCCAGCCCAATCGCATTAAGGCCAAGACCGTTTGCCATCTCCTCCACTTTGACGTCGAGCATGTAGAAATCGCCGATATCCAGCTGTTCCTGAATATCACCCATCTGCTCAAGCAGCAGCTCCAGCTCTTCGGGAGACGCATCGGCCATTTTCTCGGTGATCTCCATCATCTCTTTTTCCAGCTCGAGCAGCGGCAGGAAGGCATCCTTAAGCACATCGCGGATCGTTTTGCCCGGCGTCAGCTTCGTATGCTGGTCCAAATAGCCGTAGCGGATCTTCGGCGTCCATTCCACCTTGCCGCTGTCCTTCAGCAGCTGCCCCGTCAAAATATTCATCAAGGTTGACTTTCCGACACCGTTGGCACCGACGAGACCTACATGTTCGCCGGCCAGGAGGCGGAAGGATACGTTTTTAAACAACGTGCGTTCCCCGAAATTGTGGGAGACGTTTTCGACTGTCAATAAGCTCATAGCTGCTTTTTGCGCTCCTATCTATGATAAAAATTCATTTTTAGCATCAAGTCATTGAAATGACATTCAAGTCATCATTTTATCATAAGAAGGAGCCGGCCGTAAAACAGAAATCCACGAAATCATTGTTTCTTAATTGAAGAAACCATTACGGCTCGAAAGCCCGTGTGACGGTTTCTCAAAATAGCCGTTTGCAGCCGCTTCTTTGGCGCTCGTGAAGGTCTCCGCAGCGTCCAAATCATCGGCACAATCACCTCTGGAATAATAACGGATACCTGTTCGGTGATCCACCCCCGCCTTGATAACCGTCGACTTGACCAAACGTCCGCTGCCTAGCGCGTAATTGTTCAATGCTTGCTCGCCGATAGGCATGCCTTGGATAAACGCCAAGATGCCAATATCATCGATCGAGTTATTCCACTCCTCCTGCGAAATGAGCGGAAGCGTAAACACGTACGATGCGCCGTTTCGGACTGCCTTTTCATTATGCCTGTTAATGACATTGGCAAGGTCGTCCTCGATCGCCTGAACAATGGTCGTTCTTCTTACCTGCTCAAACCGTACCCCATCTTGCAGCAAAGGAATGGACGAAGTCGGTCCGAGCTCCCTTTGAAGTCCCCTGATCCAAGTGCCCGAGCCGGCTTGATAAGCTTCTACGACATTATCGAGCGTAAAATGGACCAGATTGCCTGCCCGGTCGCTGTAACTATACGGCTTTTTCGGAAGCCATAGATGCTTGGCATATGCCCTGCCGTCAGCTCCCTTATATTCCTCCTCAGCGTACACCCAGTATCCGTCATAATCGATCACAACTACGGCCGGAATGTAACGGTCCAGCACCTGCTGGGCAGCCGCATCCTCTTCAATCCCCAAATTGGCATACAGTGTATGGTAAAACGTATCAAGGGCCAGCTCCTTATCCGCTTTAAAAAATTTCGCCGAGCCGTAGCCTGACTCAAACTCCTGCCGCTCATTGACGTTCAGCATGCTCCCCGCGTCCTGAACGGCTGTTCTCAAGGCTGTAACGTACTTCAGCTCGGTAAAACGAACATTCCGCTGATCCTGAACATGGTAACCCACGATCAAAAAGACCGGAAAGAATATGACGATGAATACGAGGCAAAAATCAGTAATCTTCATTAAGTACCATGCCTCCATACGGAAAAGCGATCACTGCGGCCTCACCGGTCAATGCCCCTGTAACGAAATCGAACATCACCGTTCCCGCTGTCCGGTTCACATTTTTGACCGTAACTTTAAAATAGTCTCCGGCCGTGAGCTTGTAGACTCTCGATTCATCGTCTTTGGGAACCGTAGTGTTGGGAAATATATGATCCATAATGTCAGAGGTATAATATCCGTCATAAACGGTGCTGAACTTGTTTTGAAACGTACCCGGGTCAGCCGCGTCGGTATATTCCGGATGATACTTCTTGTGAAGATGCTCCATCTGCACGTCGAACTCGTTGCCCGTCGCCTGAATTTCTTCCAGAAACTGCTCATACATCACCGGACTGATATAGCCCTTGTTCCTTACGGCATCCACGAACTGCGTCACTGCATTATAGACGACGATGCGGGACAGGTCGTCCTGCCTCTGCGAAGCTTCCGCTGCCGGATAAATGTACATGACGACCACGGCCAGCAGCACCGCCGCAAACTTCGAGATGGCGTTACTCATGGCTGGTCTTCTCCCTATTCTCCGACTTCGCAAAATGGATGCCGGTCAGGACGCCGGAGCCGTCCCACTCATAAGCAACGGAGTACAGCGCGCCGGTCTCGATCATTGAGAAATCAAACCCATCCTCCCATGGACCTCCGGGAACATTTGCACCGTCTACCGAAATCCGGACACTCGGATCATTAAGCCCCATCATACTGAACACAACTTGAGAGCCGCTTACCCAATCCTCATGCGATGCTTCCAATACGGGCTGTACGCTTCTCAACTGTCCCTGGGCGGCGCGCCCTACCCCGTTCACGGTACGGTTCAGTTCGCCGGTTAAGCCTAGAGCGGAGATGCAGGCGCTAATAAACAAAATGAAGGCTACACTGACGGAAATCATGCTTTCTGCATGCTGATTCATAACCTAAGCCACTCCTTCACCGTCCCTGCCTACTGTTCAAATATAAGTCCCCGTACCACATTGGAGCTGTCCTTCACGATGCTTGCCTTAAACTTTCCGCTCGGATTGACATACTCATTGCTGGACTCGTTGGCAGTTTCCGTCAAGTTTCCTACACGCTGCCCTGTATTGATCACCGAACCGTAAGTGTCGCTCGCAATATCGGCGCTGATGTTGAGCTGATTGCCGTACCACTGACCCTGCCTGTTTTTGCCCGTTTTCACCAAAATGCCGAATTGGTCCTTATCCTTGAACTTTCGCAGTGCATTCGTCACCTGGGAACCGCTGATGCTTGTTCCGTCGTAAACCGTAAACGAAGCCTGGGACAGCTCGGTCTGGATGTCCGAGAAATTGTTTTGCGCGGTTTTTGTGGCTTCCTGCGCCGATATAAACAGAATGACAACAATCGTAATGAGGGCGATCGTCAGAAAAATGCCTGCGGCTACTTTTAATGCACTGGACGCGTTGTTCATAGGTTTACATCTCCTTATATTTTTTGAATTTGCTCGTAATAGATGTTCATCTGCATGAAGCTCATCGCAATCAGCGGGATGACCAAATAGATGAAAATCAAGGAGTACATGGGTGCAAAGCCGATCAGCCTGCCAAGACCCGCTTTTGTATCAATGATCCGCTCATAATCCTGTTTTCGCTGCTCAAAATAAAAGGACATCTCGCCTTCCAAATCGTCGAAAGCCTGGCTGATCGGTATTTTCTCCACGGAAAGGAGCAGCTTGTCCACGATTCTTTGAAACTCGGTGAACCGCACCTCCTCCTTCAATTGCTGGAGAGCCATTTCCCCGCCGTGGTCATAATGAATGAGACACTTCTGAATCGGAATTTTGAATATGACGGCAAAACGGTCCATCCACTCTAAAATTTCCTCCACCGAAATCCGGTCCATCTCCCTCAGCATCGAAATGACGGTCTGGTACTGGTAGACTTCATGCCGCATGTCCATATAGCGGAGCTTCCTCTGGAACAGAAGCAGCCAGAAAGGCCATTCGTATCCAAGCATGCCGGCGAAGAGGCACAACACAAGCTCCCACCATTTAAAATACTCGTTGTGATAAGCTTGAAGCTTACCGAGGATCCGGTGAGCCGAGTCTACAAGCTCGTCTTTGCCGAGACCTTTGCTTTCAGCCTGCTGCAGCTGTTCGGCAATCTCCGCATAGGTAGCTTCCGGCGACATGTTCACCCTTCTCATGACCTCTAGGTCCCGGCTGCTGAGACGCTTTCCTTCCTCTTGCTGGGTGATGGTCGTCTGCCCGAAGAAGCTGTCCTGAACCACCGGATCGTACATGATGTGATGCCTGGACATCTGATGAAGATACAATGTCATCGTCAGCGTAACCACAAACACAATGAGGCTGTAGACGACCCGCCGGATGTAAAACCATTCATAGGTCAGCTCGGTTCCGGTTTCCTTCATCAAGCGGACCACTTTGGAATAATCTGCGCTTCCCGGATGGGGGGCGGCCCATGCGGCCATTACCCGGAATAACGGAACACGCGATATTGCTTTCTCCCATGGGCGGCTGTTTCTTCCCGCCCGGTATGTAGTTTCATCATTCTGCTGAAGCTTTTGCAGCAAAACAAACGACAGGATAATCACGATATAAATGAGAATTTTGGCCGCATACCCAAGCTTGCTCATATAAAACTCATCCATCGCCGGAAAACTGCTTCTGGCCCATCGCTCGATCGGCTTGGTAAAAAACAGGGGAACTAACGCGATCACGTTGAGGCCTTTTAACAGATAATCGAGCTTGCTTCGCCGCAAAATTTCCAGATGGATCTCCTTCGTCAGCCCGCTAAGTCCCTGCAAATAGATGGAACCCTGCTCCTTCACTTTGTCGCCGAACTCCATGATCATGTAAGAAATGCCGGCAAAAGCTTTCAGAAAACGGTTGGGTGCAGCTTCATAGTACTTCTCCAATTCTTCGGAAGGGTTGTTGCTGATCAGCGCCTCGGCAATTTTTCGGGTATGAAGGCCTGCCTCGTCATCGGCCGATTCAGCCGCCTCCTGCAGCGCCTCATCCACCATCCCATGCTGATGATACCGGTGGCGGATATCCGAAAACAGATCGAGCATTTGGACGAGCAGCCGCCGCTCCAGCCGGTTAACCACCATGTCGATCAACAGGCTGTTGATCACCACCGCAGTAAGCAGAACCAGCAGAAGGAAACTTAATCTGGGGTTTAGCAGAAACAGCACCGCAACTGAAATGCTCAGTGTCCCCAGTATGGAAAGCGTAACTTTCATGACCTCATGGCGCAGATAAAATTCCTCATACGCATGAACGCCGCTTACCCGTTTCCTTACTTGTCGGATATAGGCTGAAAGAAACGGTACAGAACAACCTACGATATAAGCGGTTTGAAGAAATTGCTGCCATCGTTTGCGCAGCATCAATTCATCCTTCGGACGCGCAGGATCGCTCAGCAGCTCCAGCCGGTTCCGCCGCGACCTGTTATTCAGCCACATCATGACGGCATAGACTACCGCAAACAACGCCAGAGAAATGATCAGGACCAGGAACAGCAGACGCCTAATTCCCATACCCATTCCCCCAATTCGTCTGAGCAAAATCCTTGAACATGACCGCATCTTCCACGCTCATCTGCTCGGCCATTTCCCTGAAGTTCCTCTCGGAAATGGGTTCTGCGGCCACATATCCTCCGTCGCGAAACTCGATGATGTTCCGGGAGGAAAAGGAGCTCTGGTCATGAACGCGGCGATAATATTCCGCCTGCAGTTGCATGAATTGGCCTAGCATCTTCCTGATACTCCCGTGGGTGCCCCCTTCAATCATGCCCAGCGTCTCCTTCTCCTTGGGGATGCATTCGGTAATCCGTTCGATGTACCGTTTGCCGGCAGCATCCCGTTTCAAATGAATGTCAAAGTTGATGACTTGAACCACCTGCTGTTCAGCAACGGCTTCATGGTGAAACACGCCGCTCTTCAGCAGGGAATTCCGCAGGGAGAAGATCAAATCGCGAAACGTCTTGGCGTGATGCGTAAATACGGTAAACAGGCTGGCGACCTGGGACATTTGGATCATCCAGGAGGAAACCCCGTCGCTGGCCACCTCGCCCAATATATTGACCGTGCCGTCCGTCTTTTTCTGAAGGTCCAATCCTTCCTGTCCGGTAATGCGATCTGTCTCCCGGAACGATAAAATGTTTCTGCGGCTGTAAATCTTCCGGAGGTGGAGCTCGAACGCCATTTCCTGCACCCGGAGTGTATAGGTCGGGTAGATATGCTCGATCATCGCCATCAGCAGTGTCGTCTTGCCTGAGCCCTGGGCTCCCGTGATGGCCGTAATTCGGCTCCCTTTCATGAGATAGCGCAGCATTTGGATCGGAAGCTGGGCGTTATCCCCGGTGACCAGCTGCTCCAGCGTCGCGCTGCGGATGTCAAACTTACGGACGAAAAAAGCCCATGACTCCGAAAACGGCGGCCTGACCACCACGACGCGCGACCCGTCCTTCATTTCGTTTACTTTGTAGCCGTTAGCTTCCGACAGCTGGCCGGGGTGATTGTATTTATAAATGTTCTGGCAGACACGCTTCAGCTCAAGCTCTGTCCCGAAGGACAGGCAGGCCATATGAATCGTTTTGCCCCTGTAAAATATCCACACGCTTTCAGTCATTCTGGCTTTACGATCCGGCTGAACCGAAGCTTGCAGCATACGCAGCGGGTCCAGTCCATAGGAGGCGGCGAATGACTCATCAGCCAAAATACCGCTCACACCGCCGCTGACGCCGTCAATCCGCTGATCCCTGAGCTCATCGATAACCGAAAACCCTTTAAACTGCTGGTAAATACGCTGAACGACAATCTCCAGCTTCTCCGAAAACATCAGGCTTCGGGATTCATTAGTATACATTTGTTCCACATCGCTGGCGGTTACAGCATAAACTGGCTCATCGCCATAACCAGGAAGCACGCGCAGGTCGGCTAGACCATGCAGTTCGAGCATCATCGACAGCGCGTCCTGGCCATACTGCAGTTTGTATAAATAAAAGATGATTTCGAATTGATCCTGTACGTTCAAAAGCCTCGGATCCGCAAACGGAATCGCCTGATCTATGTTGCCCTCCGTCACGCCATAACTTTTGACCAACAAATCGGCCATAAACTGCTTCACGTATTGCTTTTCATGAACATCTCCAGAAATGCAGTTCTTAAGCGCTTTGCGCAGCTCACTGCGCTGATTCAGCCTGCGCTTGTATTCTTCTTCATGCAGTCCCAGGTCGGTTAGTTGACTGTGGGTCAGCTCATGAAGGGTCTGTTTGACGAAGGATGTCATCGCTTCGATCGTAAATTCAACGCCGGTTGTCCCGGATACAGGGGGCCGTTTGCGCAGATCAAGCCATCTCAAGTAAATGAAAAGAGCTGCAAATAATAAAATGATTGCCATAAACAAAATGTTGAACAGCGGTCCGGAAAACATTCAAGCTCCCCTTCCCACCATCTTCAAAGCGGGTATTTCAAGCATATTCATCAGGTCTTTGGCCAGCTGCCTTATGCTGCCGTAGAAGTGTGCCGATGGGTGCCGCTCGTTTAGATTGCGGCTGCGCTGCATATAGTTCATGACACCATGCATGTTCCACGCATCCATGAAATCCGTATTGTAAGGAACTCCGTGAAGAATGCCCTTATACCCGAACCTGCGTTTAATGTTGTGAAGCGTGCAGTGGGATTCTTTGTCGTAGCGCCCAAGGACAAGGATAACCGGCTTATCTTTTAACTGGTCGGGATAGTGTCTCCCGCTGAAAAAGTGTTCCAATCCCTGAACACTCTGCGTCAGGCTGACGACGATCAAATCCGCCTGCTCCAGCATCGCCCCGTCCCCCGGATCCCCGGCTGCCCCCATCCCGGACCCGGCATCCAGCAGTACCAGATCATAACATTGGTTGGCGATCGTTACGATGGACTGCACCGATTGCGCGCGATAACCCGGCAGCGTTCCTCCCCGACGGTCATTTCCCTGGACGAAGTCGAGACGCTCAGGCAGCACAGGGATCGTGTAATCCCGGAAATTGTCCCTGAATAAACGCCGGTTAACCGCAAGCCTTTCCAGCGCGTCCATACCGTGATCGTGAAACGACACGAGGGAATGGTCGAGCACCAGCTTGCTGCTTCGGAACGCCCCTTCCACACGTTCCCCCGCCGTACCACCGTGACCGAGAAGGATGCGCAGGCGATATTCCAAACTGAGGCAAGCCGCAGCCGCTGCTGCGTGCGCCGAACTTCCGCTCCCTCCCTCTAACGGGCTCCAAAATGCTACTGTACTCATACTTTGCTCCTTTCCGCGCTCCGTAAGGCGCGATGGATTGTTTTCGGTTCCATATCTGTCAGAAGTCTCATCAGCAGGCATAGATTTTTTTTATATATTCGGCTTAGGCGTCTGATCCGTACCTTCCGGGTATGATCGTTCTGCAGCTTCAAGGCATAATCCGTCTCAACCCATGGGATGACGACAGATGCTTCTTTCCATAGCACAGGGAGGCTGCCGAAATATCCTTCCGCGTACCCTTCGTCAAAAAAATCATCCACTGCCCGTACGTACACTTTATAGAACTCCTGCTGCGTACTGCCGAGATGCCCGCGTAGCAAGTCTTCCAACCAATCCCTTCCCTGCTCCAGCGTCCAAATCTCATAATCGCTGACCCATACCAACGCAGAGGCCCTTTCCCAGGTATCACGGGGACAAAATTCCGCCTGCTCCATATCAAACACAACCACGTCGTATTGCTCTATCGATGTCCCGACTAGCGCTAAATGTTCCCTCAGTTCGGATTCATCCGCAAAACCCGAAGCGACATCAAAGCCGGAAAATTCCGTTACAGACAGCGGTTTGTCCAGCTGTCCGATATACAGCGGATATTTATGCTTCTCGGTCGCATCCACCAGCAATACCTTTTGCCCTGCCGCACGAAGCAGCATGCAAACATAGAGCAGAAGCTCGCTCTTGTCGCATATTCCGGCAAAGATCCACGTCTTCACCTCATCACCCCTGGCCTGTCGATTTTTTCAAAAATTCACGCATCGTGTTGCTTTGCTCACATACAGCTCCGGCTGCTCTTAACTATGGTTGATCCGTTGAACTCCCACCCTCTTTCACTGCCTGTTCCAGCAGCTTGTTCTGCTGCGGTTGGTCCAACGTAAACGAGTCCTCTGACTCCCCGTCAGGGGTTGAACCGTCCGTCTGGAACGAGCTTGGCGTGCTAGAGGAAGATCCTGAGGCCTGACCATACCCTGAAGAATATTCCGACGCCGAAAATGAGCCGTTCCCTGGAGATTGTGCATCCGCGCGGGCAAGGTCGCTCTCCAGCGCTGTGCGCACGGCCTCAGCCAGCGTCTGCTCCGCTTTGTTTACGATGTTAGGGTCGCTCGCAATCAGTTTCATCACGGCTTTATTTACCGGATAGGTCGGGACCGCCCTGCTCTGCATTTCCGGTTCAACGTAAGTGAGCGCATATAATGCGGCATCATGCAAATAGGCATCCACCATGGCGCTCGACAAAGACAAAATCTCCTGCTCGTTCATCTTGATCCACATCGTTGGCGAAGCAAGCTTATCTATCTTTTTCTTGGACAGCACGATGTAGTCCTGACCGGAAGGAAACTGGATCCGTACGTCGACGGAATCGCCTTGCCTCAGGTTGGAGGGTAGTGAGACCGCCTTCATCTCCCGGTTTCTTAAATCCGGCGCTGTCGGCTGGCCATCATACAGCATCGCTTCGGTTAGCGGCGTACCTTTGCCCAGCTCGATCTTGGCAGTCCTTCCCGCAGCTCCGTCCTTGTCCGTGATCAGGTTGCCAGGGGTAGCCTCGAGCGGAAGCTTGATCTGAATCAGATCGCCCTGCTTGATCGTCTCTCCGGGAGCAACATCGCGGGAGATGGTCCACCCGGATGCCATTGACTTCTGCGACTGGAGCTGAGCCTGCTCCAAATCGGCGATTTGCCGCTGGTAGTGGTGCTCTATCACTCCCTCCCGTTTGTTGTGCTCCATCGCGTTCCAGACCGCATAGCCTGCAAACAGCAGCCCCATCGCCGAAGCGCCTGCCATGCCTGCATAAATCAAGTGTTTCGTTCGCTGCCTTAACTTTGACATACTTCCCGATTACTCCCTCCTTCATAGTCGCATCTCAGCTTAAGCCAAACCTGAACTTTCGTCTGCGCTCCGCGACCGGCAGCAGCCCTTGGAATATCCGGACAAATGCCCGGTCCATCTCATCGCATTGGTCAAAAGGATCCACCTGAAGCGGGATGGAAAATACCCGGGACGTGCCCAGCGTACGCCGCAGCCGGTGCACAGCGTCCTGCGGTGCGAGCGGAAGAAAGTACATCCACTTATGCTGCGGATGACTGGACAATTGCTGGACGAGCCCGACCAAATCCTGTTGCTTCCACTCCGCTCCCGATCCGACAATGATGGGAATATCCGCACGCAGAAATTCCTCCAGCCGGTCATTACCGAAATAAGCTCCCAGATCCATCACCACAAAGCTGTAGCTTCCACCAAGCAGGGAGATCACGTCTGCCCTCCCGGTTTGCCGCCAGTAATCCACGCCCTGCACCTCAAACTTGCGCTCACCCGTTTGAACGCTATCTGTCCTGCCGGCCGCGATTCTCTGAATCCGGCCGAACGCCGGAGATTGCAGATTCATCTCGACAAGGGCCACTTTGCCGTAGCTTCGGGCCAAATAATGCGCGACGGCAATCGCCGTATGGGTTGTCCCCGTGCCGCTGCCTGCCCCCATGACCGCGATCGCCAGCGTTCCCGGAAATCCCGGCTTCCTCCCCGCTTTCAGTCCCACCGGTCCTGTACCCAGCATCCCGATGGAATCCAGGACCGAGCGTACCTCCTTGGCCGATTGGTACCTGTCTTCGGGTTCAATGTTCAGCAAGCGGCGGATAATAGGGATCATGCCTCTCGGAATATCGGGGCGGATCAGTTCCTGTACCCCTTCCTTCCATTCGCTGCATTTGCCGCCGGTGGACAAATACAGCATCAAGGCGCCCAAGCCGTACAAGTCCGACCTTGCGTCGCTTTGCCCCAATCCATACTGCTCCGGGGCCGCAAATCCGACCGTACCGAGCCTAACGGTGTCCTGATATTGATCCTGCTTGTAATTTCTGGCGATCCCAAAATCGATCAATCGGACTTCCAACTGGCGGGCAAGCATGATGTTGGATGGCTTCAGGTCGCGAAAAATGACCGCGGGTTCATGCTCATGCAGATACTCCAGCACTTCCAGCAGCTGATTCGCGATCTGCAGAATAGTTCCAGCCGGGAGCCTGTATTGGTTCTCCTTAAAATACTTCTCGAGCGTGACACCCTGAATGAAGTCCATGACCAAATAAGCGAACCCTTCTTCATCCGATGCGAAAAAATCGACGATTCGCGGGAGACGGGGATGGTTCAATGAGATGAGAAGCTCAGCCTCATCCTGCAAGCCCTGAAGCAGTTCGGGCCTCGACGGTGTCTCCTTGACGGCCCACTGCTTGCCTGGAAGCTTCAGGTCCGCTGCCAGGTATACCCGGCTCATACCCCCTTCGCCAATGCTGGCGATTACTTCATACCTCCCTCCAATCCTTTGTCCGGGACGCAGCCTGGAAGGATGACTCATCGTATACACAACCTTTCTGAACGACAAAAAAGGAAAGCACCCTCTGGATGACGACGTGGCCTGGGCCACGATCGTACTCCGGGATGCTTTCCCTATATTATCGTTTGGTTAATTTTGGTACCAGTATAAAATAAATTGTCGGATAGCGCAAGAAATATTTTCCAAACTGCATCATTGCGCCAATATTGGCAAACCAGTACTAAAGCATTAACAACCTTAATATTTAATCATATAAAGTGTGATCTCGTCCCGGTTGTGAAACAGCTGCTTCGCTCTCTGAACCTGCATCTCAGCCTGCTCAAACGACGAAATGACGTCATCAATTAATGCCATCGGTTTCTTATGCATCAGCTTCACCGTTACAACCGCCGTTCCTCCCGCAGCCAGGCTTGGCAGCAGCTCCTTCACCAGCTTCACCATCTGTTTCGGACTCCAGCTCATATCGCAGACAAGAAGATCAAATTCCTCATCCTTGAATTGTACCTCTGAGGCATTTTTCCGGAGGATCCGCAGCGCGGGATGCCCCTGCAGCGACTCATGCATGACCGCCGGGTCCACGGCCGTAACCTGTAAACCGCGCTCCAGCAAAAAGGACGTCCAGCCTCCAGGCGCCGCTCCGATATCAAGCGCTTTGTGAAAAGCGGTGAAATCGATGCCAAAGCTGTGCTCGGCTTCGAGCAGCTTGAATTTGGCCCTGGAGATCTGTCCTTCCTCACGCTGAAAGCGGATTGCTCCGCCGCTCCAGTCCGACAAGTTGTCGGATGGCCGTGAAATCCCGGCGTACAGCATGCTTCCGGCGGCAAAAATAGAAATGATCCACTCCGGATCCTGCACGACGAAATCCGCCCCGAGGTCGCTCAGCATCTCGGCCAGCGTTTCGCGCAGTTTGCCCGCGCTGTCCTGCCACAGGCTGTCGTCGGCTTTCCGAACCTGAAGCGACACGGCTGCGCCATGAAGCTCCTTCCGGTTCCGCAGGAAGGCGCTGACCTCACGGACCGCCTGATCCATGTCTTCTGCATTTTGCTCCAGCTGCACAGGCTGGATGTGACGCAGAAAGATCGGCGGGCTGCTGATAATCATGTCTACGGCCCGGCCGGCTTCTTCATTTAGCGTTAACAGGAACACCTCTCCAGACACGAGCACGCGGCTTTTCAGGCGGCCGAATTTGCGGCGCAGCTCTTCCTGGGCATAAGGAGCGAAGCCGTGGTTTGCCGTGCATATAAATCTTGAGATGGAATCTCCCGATTCCCCGCTATTTTCATTATTCGATAAGTTATGATCAGTCAAAATGGGTTTACCCTCCAGAAATCACTTTAATCCATGGACGTCCTTCATCCCATTCCAGTTTGGCAGGAATGTCGTAAGTCCGCTTGATCAATTCGTTAGTCAGCACCTCTTGCTTTGGACCGGAACCGGCGATTTTGCCGTCACGGATCAGCGCCACATGGGTGAATAGAGGCACGATCTCTTCCACATGGTGGGTCACATACACCACGGTCATATTCCGCTGGCGAAGCCGGTCGACCTCGGCCAGCATCTTCTCCCGCTCATATAAGTCGAGGCCCGCACATGGCTCGTCCATGATCAGCAGCTTGGGTTCTGCCATCAAGCAGCGTGCCAGCAGTACCTTTTTCCGTTCGCCCTGAGAGAGCGTGCCGAAGGGATGCTCCGCATGTCCTCCCAAGTGCATATCCTTCAGCAGACTATAAGCCTTCTCTTTTACGTCCGCCGGAATCTCCTGATAAAACCGCAAAAAAGCGTACGCTCCGGTCGCCACTACTTCCCAAACCGGGTCGCTGAGCGACAGCCTTTCGATCAGCGAAGGGCTGATATAGCCGATATCTTTGCGCACTTCCCGGACATCGCACTCGCCATATACATTACCCAGTACTTCAATTGTACCCGAGCTGGGAAAAAGATAACCCGTCATCATTTCCAGCATCGTCGTTTTACCCGAGCCGTTTCTCCCGAGAATCGCCCAATGCTCCCCGGGTTTTATTTCGAGAGACACATGGTCAAGAATGAGGTTGTCCTCTCTTCTCAGCGTCACGTCCTTCATCGAAATCATGAAATCACTCCCCTAATTTCCTGCAGCAGGTCCTCCACGGAGCCCATGCTGTACCGGATGGACGGCTTGGCGCTGCGGTCCGCGTCGGTGACGAGGAGCGCAGGCACGCTGCGGATCTGATACTGCTGAACGACCTGCGGCAGCATGTTCACGTCCGCATCCGCCACAATGCCCTCCGGCAGCAGGTGCTCCGCCACTTCAAGCATTCGTCTGGCCGCTTTACACGTGCCGCAGAAAGGAGTATACAAAAAAACTGCCAGCGGCTGCCCCTTGGTCCAAAGCTCCTTCAGCAGCTCCTGCTCGCTTAGATGCCTCATTGCGTTTCCCCTCCCGCAACCCGCTCAAGCACATCCGGAGGCATTGGGCCATTATGAAGCACGACATGCTCTGGCTTATGATGATAGAGCAGCTCATACATTTCCTTTTTCCCCCACATACTCGACGTATGCAAATAAATCTCCTGCGGGAATAAGGCGTCCGTAATCATATGCTTGACCACGTCCTTGCCGGTCATTTCACCGGGTCCCAAGTCAAAATCAAGCGATAAGATGCCAACCTCGCACTCCTTAAGCATCAGAAGGCATTCCTCCGCATTGCGAGCGAGGGTAAAGCCTTGCGGACAGCGGCGGTAGTCATCCAAAAACAGATGGATCACGCTCGGGTCCCTCCTTCCCTAAAAAAACAAAACGAAACGGCTAATCGATCGGCCAGCTTTTCACCTTGGCGATATCGCCAAGGTGCGTACCGTCTTCGCCTGCGTCCGTCTCCAGCACGAGCGCCTTGCCATGGAATTCCGGATATGACAGCAGCGCCTGAAAGGCTTCCTCGCCAATATACCCCTGACCGATCCGCTCATGGCGGTCTTTTCCCGACCCGAGCGGGTATTTGGAATCGTTCAGGTGAACTGCGGCCAGATCGCTCCAGTATCCAAGCTCTCTGCCCCGCTCAACGAGGGCATCCGTCGTACGCGGATCCCACACGCCTGATGCGTATGCATGGCAAGTATCCAGGCAAAAGCCTATTTTCTCCGGGTAATCGCTCAGCCGCCTGATGTTTACCAGCTCATCAAGCGTAATGCCCATTGAGCCCGGGGTGCCGGCCTGGTTTTCCAGCAAAATCTTCGCGCTGCCCTGCCAGCCTGACAGCGTCTCGTTTAAACATTGTATTATATTTTTGTAGCCTTGTAATGCATCGCGTCCTTTGAAATGTCCGAAGTGGACCACGATGCCGACCGTGCCGCAAGCCTCGGCGATGATCAGATCGTTCTGCAGCGACTTGACGGTCAGCTCGTACAGCTCCCGGCCCCGGCTGTCGCCGATTGCGATGTTGATCGGATACGGAGTGTGGGCGATGCTTGGCATGCCGTGCTCCCGGCAAAAGGTAAGGCAGTCCGCCGCAGCAGATGCATCCAGCGTTTTGATCGACATGCTGCGGGGATTTTTCGGAAAATATTGAAACGATCTCGCTCCGATCTCCCATGCCCGCCGGGCAGCTCTCCCATAACCGCCGCGCGTGCTGACATGGCAGCCGATGAGCAGCTGGTTACTGCTCATGCTGGCAGGACGGACAATAAAAAAACTTCCGCCCGTTTAATTCGGATTTGTTGATCGTACCTCCGCAGCGGTAGCATGCTTCCCCTTCACGGTCATACACTTTACACTGATCGTCATAGCCGCCGGTTAACTGGTCTCCCACCATAAACGGAGTATCCATATAGCCCCCGCCTTCAAGGGCTTCCCGCAGTACTTTCTGCATGGCATCATACAGCCTCGCAACCGATGCTTCCGTCAAGTCCTGAACCTTCACCGAAGGCAGAAGACCGGCTTCATACGCGATTTCATCCGCATAGCAGTTCCCGATGCCGGCAATGACATGCTGGTTGACCAGCAGCGATTTTAAAGATCCGCGCCGCCCCTGCAATATTCCTGCAAACTTTTCCGGGTTCATCCGGCGGTCCAGCGGTTCCGGTCCAAGGGGAGCGAACAGCTCATCGACTTCTTTTGCCGAATGCAGATGAAGATGGCCTAGCCGAAGGCCGATAAAATACAGCGTCCGGTCTCCAAACGAAATTTCAATCTGGGTAGAACGTTTCGGGCGGTCCTCTTCGGTTCCGTAATACATCAAGCCGCCCAGCATCAGATGCAGGAGCAGCCTGCGGCCGTTGTTCAGGTGGAAAATGAGATGCTTTCCGCGCCGCTCCACAAAAATCGTTCTCTTGCCAAGCAGTTCCTCCTTGAAGCTTTCAACGGGAACATTAATGGATTTCTCCCGGTTGACGACTACGTTCGTAATCGGAGCATTGATAATCAGTTCTGACAGCAATCTTCGGTAATTTTCCATTTCCGGCAGTTCCGGCATCTTGTTCATCTATCCTTTCAAAATCCATCACGGATGTTCATGTAAATGTATATAAAACGGTCCCTGAAGGTGTCAAGGACACAACAGCTGAGTCAGCTCGGTCAGATCACGGCAAATGATGTCCGGAGAGATGCCGGCTGCATCGACGTGCATCTGCAAGTTGCTCTCCGTCGTCAGCCCCGTCAGGACCAAAATCGTCTGACATCCCGCGGCAGCCCCTGCCGCAATGTCCGTACGCATATTATCACCGATCACAGTGGCTTCGGTCGGGGACAGCTGCAGCCGATCCGTAGCATATTTCATCAAGTGGCTCGAAGGCTTCCCGATAATCACTGGTTTGACACCGGAAGCCGCTTCAATTGCCGCTCCAAGCGATCCGGCTCCCGGGACAAGCCCGTGATCGGAAGGGAGCAGAAGGTCGGGATTGGTCAGCACAGAGCGGGCACCTTCACGGATCCAGCGAACGGCCTGGGCGAGCGTATCGTAAGTAAAAGAGCGGTCGATGCCTTGCACGACAAATTCAGGCGCTTCGTCGACGAGCTTGAGCCCTTCCTCAATCAAAGCCTGCCGAAGCCCATCTTCCCCTAGCATAGCCACTCTGGCCCCAGGAGATTCTTCAGCGATATACCGCGCGGCGGCCAGTGACGAGGTGCAAACCTTCTCTTTGTCGGCGGGAACGCCCATCTCGTTCAAATGAGCAGCCACCATTTCCGGCGTTTTCGAAGAATTGTTCGTCACGAATAAATAAGGGATTTCCCGCGATTGCAGCGTTCGAATCAGAATGTCCGCTCCGGGTATCATATGTTTCCCATGATATAACGTTCCGTCCAGGTCAATCAGCAGACCGCGGGTAGTTCTCAGCGTGTTCAATGGACATACCTCGTTTCATCTAGTAAAACTTATGGCTGCGAAAAGCCTGGCTCCCGCTGCAACGGTCGATCTCCAGGCTTCCTGTAACCCAGCTTGTTCCATTGTAAAAGAAAACGGAGGAATGTGGCAACCGAAAGCACGACGACAAGGACGTTTATCTCCATTATTTCGTCAAGCGTTTCCCCTGAAACCTATCACGGGAAGTCCAATTGTGCAAAGTTGTGTCATTTCCTGCGCTTTCCCGGAAAATAATGATTATCCGGGCAATGAACCGCTGCAGTAAGAAAAACGTCTATCGACGTACTTTCAAAGAAGACAGACCGCGTTTAGCTGAAGTTTTTCTTGCGATTATAGAATGGTTCAGCTTCGCTGAAATTTATAAATTCTATAATCTTAAAGAAAAAAGGCTCGCCCGGAGCCTTCATTCCATTATCGCCTGCCCTATGTCTTCACTATTCTTCGTGGCGGGTCACCGGAAACAGCACCAATTCTTCGGCCAGCAGCGTTTTTGGAAAGAGTGACCTGGCTTCCGCCAATAGAGGCTGCAGGTGCTCAATATCCTTGTAACGTGAGCTGAAGTGCGTAATAATGAGCTCCTTGACCCCCGCATCGCGGGCAGCTTCTGCGGCTTGAAGCGCCGTGCTGTGATGATAGTTGTGTGCGGTCTCATGAAGCTCATGCAGAAACGTGGCCTCATGAACGAGCAGATCCGCCTGTTCGGCCAGCGGCAGAACGTTGGCACAAGGGCGGGTATCACCCAAGATCGTAACGACGCGCCCCTTCTTCGGCGCACCAAGCACGTCTGCCGGTGTCAGCACCCGGCCATCTTCCAGGTCGATGCTCTCCCCGCGCTTCAAACGGCCGTAAATCGGCCCCGGTTTTAACCCGTACTCGGCCATCCGTTTCAAGTCCAAGCTGCCTGGCTTGTCTTTTTCCATGATCCGGTATCCATAGCTGTCAATGCGGTGCTCCAGCAGACGGGATTCAACCCGGACCTCCCCGTCTTCAAAAATGACTCCCCCCGTATGCTCAATCACCTCAAGTTCAAACTCGATTCGCGACTGGCTGAGGGTAAGTGACGTGTCTATGTATTTTTTGATCCCCGGTGGTCCGTACAGCTGCAAGGGCGTGGTGCCGCCCTGGTTGGACCTGCTGGAGAGCAGCCCGGGAAGACCGAATATATGATCACCGTGCAGGTGGGTAATGAAAATTTTCTCCAGCTTGCTCAGCTTTAATGAAGACCGCAGAATTTGATGCTGCGTGCCTTCGCCGCAATCGAACATCCAGAAGCTGCGCCGCTCCTCGTACATCCGAAGCGCCATCGATGTCACGTTCCGCTGCAGGGAAGGAACCCCCGCATTGGTACCCAAAAACTCCAGTTCCATAACGCTATACCTTCTTTCCAAGAATGCGCCAGCAAAAAACCCCCGAACATTCGGAGGGTTTTGCTGACATTTGCTTCGGTTCGGCTATGAACCGAATATATATTATTTTACCTTGTCGACATTAAAATACCGTGCTTCCGGATGGGCAAACACCATCGCCGACACCGAGGCTTCAGGCTCCATCATAAAGCCTTCGGTCAGATGTACGCCGATATCCTCCGGCTGCATCAGCTTGAAGAGCGGCTCCTGATCCTCCAGATCCGGACATGCCGGATATCCGAAGGAGACGCGGATGCCTTGATACCTCGCCCCGTGACGCTGCTTCATCGTCATATCGGCCGGGTCAGGGAAGCCCCACGTATCGCGCATCATATGGTGAACGCGCTCGGCCAGCGCTTCGGCGGTCTCAAGCGCTACCGATTGCAGGACATGGGACTTCAGATAGTCCCCTTTATCCTTCCACTCCGAAGACAGCTTCGAAATGCCTTGTCCCGCGGTGACGACCAGGAAGCCGACATAGTCCATCTTGCCGCTGTCGACCGATTTCAGGAAATCGGCGAGGCAGAGGAACGGTGCCACGTTCTGGCGCGGGAACGTAAACGTATGCAGTACCTTGGTGTGATCCTCCGGATCGTAAATGACAATGTCGTTGCCCCTCGACTGCGCAGGGAAAAAGCGGTACATAGCATGCGCCTGGATAATCCCCTCGCGGGCGGCCTGATCCAGTACTTCATCGACGGTTGCTTTCAAATCCAGCGCTTTTTCGTCACCTTTCTCCAGCAGCTGCTCGACCTGACCGCGCAACCCCAGGTGATGGCCAAGCAGCATCTGCATGTTCATGTATGGGATGATGTGGCTGATCGGATAGTTGCGGATGATGTGCCGCTCCAAATCGGGCGGGTTAAAGACCGGGACATCCGTCGACACGTTGGACTTGGCCGCACGGGTCAGTTCCGGCAGCTCAACCGGCTTTTCAGCTTCCGCCAATAGAGCTTCGAGCTCCGCGTCCATTTCAGCCTGCATCAGACTGCGCTGCTCGGGATCCATCAGCTTGTTTGCCAGGTCAAGCCCGTCCATGGCGTCCTTCGCGTACACGACCATGCCTTCATACTCCGGCCGGATCCGCGTTTTGGTGAACCTGCGGGTCAATGCCGCTCCGCCAACCATAATCGGCACCTTCACGCCGGCATTTTTCAAATCCTGCGCGGTCACGACCATTTGCTGTGCGGATTTCACCAGCAGACCGGATAGTCCGATCAAATCGGCCTGCTCCTTCCGGTAAGCCTCGATGATCGTCTCCGGTGGTACTTTTATACCCAAATTGACGATTTGGTAACCATTGTTCGAGAGGATAATCTCGACCAGGTTTTTACCGATGTCATGCACGTCGCCTTTAACGGTGGCCAGCAGCATCTTCCCTTTGACGGACGTTTCGTTCTTTTCCATAAAAGGCTCCAGATAGGACACGGACGCTTTCATCACCTCGGCGCTCTGCAGCACCTCCGCCACGATCAGCTCGTTGTTGTTGAACAGACGACCGACTTCGGACATGCCGTCCATGAGCGGCCCGTTGATGATCTCCAAGGCGCCGTACTTCTGCAGCGCAGCATCCAGGTCGGGAATCAGCCCTTCCTTGGTGCCTTCAACGATATAGGTAGCCAGCCGTTCTTCCAGCGACAAGTTCGAAATTTTCTCTTTCTTCTCGACCTTTTTATTCCGGAACGCCGCCACAAACGCGGCCAGCGTCTCATCGTTCGTATTGTAAATCAGCTCTTCGGCCAGCTTCCGCTCCGCTTCTGGAATCGAGGCATAGCGCTCCAGCTTCTCGGTATTCACGATGGCATAGTCCAGGCCCGCTTTCGTACACTCGTACAGGAAGACGGAGTTCAATACTTCGCGGCCCGCTTCCGGCAAACCGAACGAGACGTTGCTGATGCCAAGGATCGTATGGCACTCCGGCATCGCTTCCTTAATCAAACGGATCCCTTCAATCGTTTCCTTGGCGGAACCGATGTACTGCTCATCTCCGGTACCAACCGGGAACACTAGCGTGTCGAAAATCAGGTCCTCAGCGGGAATGCCGTATTTATGAACGAGCAGATCGTAGGATCGCTTTGCCACATTCAGCTTGTCGTTTCGGTCAATGGCCTGTCCGCTCTCATCGATGGTTCCCACCACGACGGCAGCCCCGTATTTATGGATGAGCGGAGTCACATATTCGAATTTTTCTTCACCGTCTTCAAGGTTAATGGAGTTAATAATCGCCTTGCCCTGAGAATATTTGAGCGCAAGGTCGATGACCTTCGGATCGGTCGTGTCGATCATGAGCGGCACTTTGACCTTTTTCACCACAAGCTCCAGGAACAGCTTGATATCCTCCGCTTCATCCCGGTCCGGATCCTGCACGCACACGTCGATGACATGCGCTCCGTTTTTGACCTGGGCCCGGGCGATCTCCGATGCCTCCTCGTACTTCCCTTCCACGATCAGGCGTTTGAATTTGCGAGAGCCGAGTACGTTGGTCCGCTCTCCCACCATATAAGGCCGGTTGTCTGACTCAATGTACACAGGATCGATCCCGGACAGCGCCGGCGGATGGCTCCCTTCCATTTGACGCGGCTGGTAGCCCTTCATGACCTCGTTCAGCGCCCGGATATGATCCGGGGTCGTGCCGCAGCAGCCGCCGGCAATATTGAGCCAGCCCTGCTCCGCAAAGTCTTCCATTTTCCGGGCCAGCGACTCCGGAGACTCATGATAATGCCCGTTCTCATCCGGCAGGCCGGCATTCGGATAGCAGCTGACCGCCGTTTTGGCCATGGAGGCGAGCGAACGGATGTGATCGCGCATGAATTCCGGACCTGTCGCACAGTTAAGGCCGACCGAAATCGGATTCAGGTGCTCCAGTGAAATGTAGAACGCTTCAATGTTCTGCCCGGCCAGGGTCGTCCCCATCGGTTCGATCGTACCGGAAATCATGATCGGCAGCGTGATCCCTGTGCTTGCAAAGGCATTCCGGATTCCGATGCTGCCAGCCTTAACATTCAGTGTATCCTGGCTCGTTTCAAGCAACAGGGCGTCGACTTTGCCCTCGATCAGGGCAACCGCCTGCTCCTCGTAGCTGCTCACGAGCTCCTCAAAAGTTACGCCCCCGGTCACCGACAGCGTCTTCGTCGTCGGGCCGATCGCTCCGATCACGTACCTAGGCTTGTCCGGCGTGCTGAATTTATCCGCCGCTCTGCGGGCAATTTCCGCAGCAAGCAGATTAATCTCCCGCGCCTTCTCGGGAATGTCGTATTCGGACAATACGACCGAGGTAGCGCCGAACGTATTCGTCTCTATGAGATCCGCCCCGGCTTCCAGATACTTCTCGTGGATCTGTTCGATCACATCGGGACGGGTAATGACCAGCATTTCATTACAGCCTTCCAGCTCTTCTCCACCAAAATCCTGAGGGCCAAGGTCGACCTGCTGGATCATGGTACCCATGGCACCGTCCAATATCAATATTCGTTCTTTCATTAATTCCTTCAAGTCAGGTCTGTTCACTGTATGTCCCCCCTGCCAAACGTTAAATCTTAGTTTATCAGAATAGCCCTTATTAGAAAAGTGCAAGAAATGCCTTAAGGGAGGGTTTTGCACCTGATTTTCGTGTAATATATAATCGACAACAAAAGTATGGTTCGTTATAATATGAATTAATCCAAGTGGAAAAGAGGGTTTAGAGATGGCTGAAATCGTGATTCGCAATACGAACGAACGGATTACCGGCGACGATAATGTTCGTGAGTTCCTCAACAATCAAAACGTTCTTTATGAAAAATGGGATGCTTCCAAGCTGCCTCTGGAGCTTCAAACCAATTTTCAACTGAACGACGAGCAGAAAAAGCAAATCCTGGACACCTACGATGAGGAGATCCGTGATCTGGCTGCCCGCCGCGGCTACAAGATCTGGGACGTCATCACCCTGTCCGACGCTACGCCGAACCTGGAAGACCTGCTGAATAAGTTCGAAGAGGTTCATACCCACACGGAAGACGAAATCCGGGCGATCGTGGGCGGCAAAGGAATATTCGTAATCAAGGGCGCAGGCGACATCGGCTACTTCAATGTAGAGCTCGAAGCCGGCGATGTCATCTCCGTTCCGGAAAATACAAACCACTTCTTTACGCTGATGGACAATCGTAAAATTATCGCCGTCCGCCTCTTTATCGAGGAAAACGGCTGGGTCGCCCATCCGGTTCAGGACCCAAGCTTTCAGTCCTAATCCACAAATATAGCGATATACGCAGCAACCCCCGCCTTCGCCAGGAAGGACGGGGGTTGCTTGTCGTTATCAAACGAAACATGATGCTGATTATTCCGCCACGGTCAGCTTTTTCGTCGGCATCGTATGCTGTGGTCCTACCGTAACATGTGACGTGATACTGTAGGTGCCCGCCTGCTCAAAGGATTTATCGAGCGTATACTTCCCTCCGCCGGCATTCTGGGCGGCCACCTTTTCATGGCTGCTGCTGTCGCCTTCCTTCGAGATTTCAATCATAACCTCATCGGCCTTATCGACTGGTTTATCTTTTTGCGTTACGTTCACCTCGATGGTAACTTGATTACCTACCTTGACCTGCTCCGGCGTCCAGCTAAGATCCACCTGCACCGGATCCATCATGCTCTCGCTCATGTCCATGCCCGCATGACCACCGCCGCCGCTGCCGCAGCCTGCTATGCTCCATACCGCCAGCAGCAGCAGAGCAACAAAACCGTACTTTCTCAAGCGAAGTCACTCCCTATACGTCTATCTATGTATGCTGTTTGTCCATATTCTTCATCATTATACATAATTATCGCCTCACCCAAACAATCCATCTGTTAACAAAATGGAACAAATTGACCGGAGAGCGGTCGAGGTTGCTCAGCAAACGGGGCATTCATATGCACAAGGTATAATAAAAGCCTGCCGGACGAAGGATTCCTCCCTCTGGGCAGGCTAACGTATAAAACCAGCTTAAGACCGTTCGGCAATGATGCGATGCAGCTCGGACAGATGCTTGATTTCGTAATCAGGCTCAATGGACGGATCTTTCACTTTTTCGGTGCGGTTGATCCATACCGTGGTCAGTCCGGCGCTGTTTCCGCCTTTGATGTCGGTTGTCTGCTTGTCGCCGACCATGAGCGTCTGTTCCGGTGTTAATCCAAGCAAAGAAAGCGCATGTTCGAAGATGGTCGGATCCGGTTTGCCTTTGCCGAATGTGCCGGAAATGACGATCTCGTCAAAATACGGGGCAAGTTCGGGAACGCCGGCGATCTTCTCCTGCTGGAGCGCAGGACAGCCGTTCGTCAGAAGAAGCAGCTTCTTGTTTCCTTTCAGTTCGTCCAGCACCTGGAAGGTCTCTTCATATACATGGGGGCGGGAGCGACGCTCGGCGGCAAATTGCTCGGCCAATTCTCCGGACAGCTGTTCATCGTCAACACCAAGCTTCAGCAGCCCGCGCCGCCATGATTCCTTGCGGTAGCCTGGAGCGAGCTCCTCAAGTCTGCGAAATTCAGGTTGTTCGCCTGCGCTGAAGTTGGCCCAGAGCCCTTCAAACGGGTTAATTCCAATCATTTGGGTAAAGGCAAACGTGTCATAGGATTGATATAACGTCCTTGCCTCATTGCGGACCGCTTCCTCCAGCTCCTTGGCGTCAATGCCCTTCGCCTTGGCGGCCGTCTCGCATACCGCTTCAAAGGATTCCTTCACGCTGCGCTCATCCCACAACAGCGTATCGTCCAAATCGAAAAAAACAGCTTGTACCGGCATCCTCTTCCATCCTCTCCATTAGCTATCTCTTATATATGTTTATTTTTCCAAAGGGATATTGTGGGTCTGTGCAAAACGCTCCAGACGTTCCCCTATGGCATCAGTGTCGTAGCGATTAATCAGGCGCGTGAACACCCAATTGCCGCCTTTGCCCTTCGGCTCAATCACGACAGAGCCTTTGGCCAGCTTGATCTTGGCGATATTGTCTGCGGTCAGTCGCCGATCCCGGTTGAACTTGATCGTCGATACGGCGTTTTTCTCCACACGCAGGAAAGGCCTGCGCAAAAAGATCATCAAGCCCAGGAACAAGTACATGGCCATAATGATCCAGGTCATGCTGCTGTTTCCTGCCGTACCCTCCTGTCCGATCATCCCGAGCAAAAAGTAGACCGCAGCCAGAGCGACCATCGTAATCGGAAGCACATAGTTTCTTCCTTTATAAATGTCAGCTGAAGGCCCCCCCGCGCTGTAGATGGAAGGCTTCCCTTGCTTCTTTCTCTGCTTATCCAGCTGCGCTGAATTTTTTCTTACCTGTCTTTCCCATGAACGGGCCATTCACGAACCTCCTCAAAATGCTTACGGCTATATAGTTTGAACGAAAGTTTTGCTATTTACTTCCTAATATATAACGGCCCAATACTGCTTACAGCATTTATTCCTGTAGTTTCATATTCTATATAATAGAACAAATGAAGGAAACTTGGTGCGCTTACATAGAAGCATTCTGTTATCGGTAGTGAGCCATACAAAACCTTGAGTCAGTCTATACCATGATCGAATGTATGAGTCTAATCCAGCTGGTGTTATTTCTTCTCTTCATCCACCCATTCAATCGAGTCCAGCTGCTGTCTGAAATTTCTGCGGACATTCTGAAGGTATCTCTCACGAAGCTTGGCCCGTTCTTCGATCTCCTCTTCGGTTAAACCGGATTCCTTTTGCTTGCGCGCAAGCTCATTAATTCTCTCTACAACGCTATCGATATCCATACAATTACTCCTCCAATATTCAAGTCATACCTAACTTTGCCATGATAAAAAGAGCTTGTCAAGGTTCACACCTTTCCAAGCTCTTGATCATTTATCTTCTATTAATATTGTGGGAGTGCCAATACTTCTCCGGCTTGAATTTCGCTGCTGGTTAAATCGTTATACTTCTTCACCGCCATAATATATGCGCGGATATCCATGTCTTCCGGCTTATGGGCAGAAGCGATTCCCCACAGCGTATCGCCTTGCTGAACGATGACATTTTTCTCTAACCGAACATCATCCGAGGTTCCTGCGAATACGCGAACGACACCTGTGCATCCCACCAAAATAATCAGGGCCGCTAGGATCAGTTTGATCAAGGCAGGGCCTGGCGCGAAGGACTGGACTTTCTTCAACCAAGGAGTTGCTATAGCTTCATTGATGGATGGGTTAACGGATGGGTTATTATAAATACTTTGGTATGTAGTGTGTTTCAGCATAAATATTACGCCTCCAAACGTTTGTTCTTGTTTTATGAGAACAATATAACACGAACATTTGTTTTGTTCAACACTTTTTTCGAACAATTGTTCCTATGTTTTTAGAGACAGGTTTCCTTCATTCAGAAGCCGCAAAAATCCCGCTCCATCAAAGCAAAATCATTTAGAACTTATGTTTGTACGAACGGCAGTTCTATGTTATAATTTTACCAAACGTTACTAAATGGGGTTGATGGGGAATGTCAAAGATATCTAGCCGGCAGCAAGCGATATTGGAATTTATCAGAAATGAAGTCCGCGCCAAGGGTTATCCTCCGTCCGTCCGAGAGATCGGTGAGGCGGTAGGGTTGGCTTCCAGCTCGACTGTACACGGCCATTTGGACCGACTGGAGAAGAAAGGCTTGATCCGCAGAGACCCTACGAAGCCGCGTGCCATTGAACTGTTGGGACAAGAAGAATCCGAGAGCAGCAATCTGTTCACGCATACGATCGCCAGAGTTCCCGTAGTAGGCAAGGTCACAGCGGGAGTGCCGATCACGGCAACGGAGAACATTGAAGATTACTTCCCTCTGCCGCAGCACTATGTCGGAGATGAGAAAGTGTTTATGCTTTCCGTCGTTGGGGACAGTATGATCGAGGCGGGCATTCATAACGGTGACTACGTCATCGTGAGACAGCAGCAGACAGCTGATAACGGGGACATCGTCGTTGCCATGACGGATGAGGATGAAGCAACCGTGAAGACGTTTTACAAGGAGAAAGACCATATCCGGCTTCAACCGGAGAACCCGGCTTACGAACCTTTGCGTCTGAACCATGTCACCATTCTGGGCAAAGTCGTCGGGCTGTTCCGCGATATTCACTAGCAGATGATGCTGGACAAGCAGCAATAGAGCCCTTGCTCTTCCTTACTCAGGAAGGTCAAGGGCTCTTTTCGGCGTTGGGATCAAGGCAGGATGATTCAGGTGGGACACGCCTCACGGGAATCCGCCGTTTGCTCCAGACGGTACTCCGTCGGGGTTTTTCCCGTCTTTTTGCGGAACACCTGGGTAAAATGCTTGACGTCCACATATCCGACTTTGTCCGAAATATCGGCCAGCTTCAAATGCGTTTGCAGCAGCAGCTTGCAGGCTTGTTCGATCCGCAGATTGGTGACGTATTCCTTGAAGCCGCTTCCTGTCTTCTGCTTAAACAGCTGGCTGAAGTAGACCGGATTCAGGAACACGACCGAAGCTACCTTTTCCAGGGACAGATCCGTATGATAGTGCGCTTTGATGTACTGCACCGCAACCTCGATCGCTCGGTTACCGCCCGGGTTGTTGTATTCGTAGTCCAGCGATGCCGATTCCTGGCGCATCCGCCGCACTTCCTCCGGCACCCGGTGAATGTCTGTGATGAGTCCCGTCGACTGAATCTGGAAAGGCACCTTGACGCATCGTTTCAAGTTAGCGCGCAGCTCATCCGTCAGACGTTTCATGCCGCCCTCTTCCCCCAGCGAGACGAGGCCGATCAGGCTCGTTTCGTCCATGCTTGTCACAAATCCGCAGCCGTGCGCTTCAATCAGCTCACCAAGCACATTTTCAATAATAAAATGCTCCAGATGCACCGGCGCCTCGCTCTCCATCTTAACCATCACCAGTTGGAATGCGGGGTAGCTCTCAATTATTGAGGCGACGTCAAGGCGCCCGGTATCGAGTCCGCTCGCCCAGCGCTGAAATACCGCCTCGCGCAAATACTTCAGGTTAGACTTCAGCAGCTCCGCCTCGCGAACGATTTCATTCTCCCGATCCATCTCCTGAGCAAGTCCGGATATCATGGAGAGCAGCAGCTCTTTCCCGATCGGCTTGAGCATATAGTCCTTAGCCCCAAGCTTGACGGCTTCCTGGGCGTAGGAAAACTCGGAATAAGCCGAAATAATGACCCATTTGATATGCGGATAACTGCCTTGGCACAGCTGCATCAATTCAAGGCCCGTCATTCCCGGCATGAGGATATCGGTCAGCACCAGGTCAATCCGGTGTCTGCGCAGCTGCTGAACCGCTTCCTCCGGATTCGCTGCCAGGTGAACATAATGCTGCGGATAGGCCCGGTGGATGGTGCGCTTAATTCCGTCACGGATCACATGCTCATCGTCCACGACTAAAATGTTCATCTTCCATTCCTCCTTGGTGCCGGATTGGTAAACGGATGGTTACCGTCGTTCCTTCCCCTTCTTGACTGTCCAAGTATAAACCGTACGGACTGCCGAACATCATTCGGATCCGCTCATGCACATTGCTCAAACCGATGCCACGGCGAAGCACAGGGCCGTCTCTGTCCTCCGCTATGGGCGACGTGCGGTTCCCGCCCTCCAGCAAGCTTCTGACCCGCATCAGCGTGTCTTCGTCCATTCCCTTCCCGTTATCCCGAACGACGACATGCAGATCGTCCATGACCTGCTCCGCCGTAACGAGCAGCATACCCTGCCGATCCAGCGGCTCCAGTCCGTATTTTACAGCGTTTTCAATAATCGGCTGAATCGTCATTTTCGGCAGCGTGACGTCCATCCACTGCGGATCCACATCGATCTTCGGTACGAGCCTGTCCTCAAGACGGTTCTCGATAATCGTCAAATAATGCCGGATCTGCTCCAATTCCTGACGCAGCGTCGTCCGGGAGGCCTCCTCCCAGTTGCTGCTGTAACGGAACATTTGCGACAGCGACAGAATGACCCTGCTGAGGCGTTCATTCCCTTTTTCATCCAGCATCCAGTAGATCATGTCCAGCGTGTTGTACAAAAAATGCGGATTCACCTGGGACTGCAGCGCCTGCAGCTGCGCGTTCTTCTCGCTGACGGTCGTGACCTTGATCGTCTCAATCAGCTCATCCATCCGGTGCACCATCCGGTTGAAGGAAGACACCAGGCTGTTGATTTCGTCAAACGAATCGACATTAACCGAACCGCTGAAATTGCCCATCTCCACCTTTTTCATTTCCCGGATCAGCAGCTTCAGCGGAGAAGCTATGTTGCGCGATACCAGCGTGGCCAGAACCGTCGAGACGATAATCAGCACGATCAGGACGACAACGAGGTATTGGGTCGTCTGGTTCACTTCCGCCTGAATGTCGTGCTTCGGGGTAAAACCGTAGATTGTCCAGCCCGCCATGGGCGTATTGGCAGCGACCACCAGCTGGCTTGAGCTGTCGTCCACCAGAATACCGTCTTCGGCACCCGGCTTCGGAATGCTGGCAAAGTCCGGCGCCTCCGTCCCTTTTTTACCGGTGGAAGCGATGATGTTGTTGTTCTGATCGATCAGGTACACGCGGCTGCCCGGGCTGATCGTCACATTGGACATTGCCTCCATGATGGACGAAGGATTCGCTTCGATGACCATGATGCCAAGCTGCTTGTGCGTGTTCAGATCATACAGCTTCCGACCGAACACAAAGACGTTCTCTTTCTGCTGCAGCGTATTGATCGGCGATCCTGGCATGATCCCAAGCCAGACCATATTGCCCGACGAGGCGTTCAGCTCGTTGTACCAGGACGTCTGGGCGTAATTGTTGTCGATGACCCCAGCGAACTGGCGCTCATAACTGTACACTTTGCCCCTGTCGGTCAGAATATGGATGCCTGTAATATCGTTCCTTGAATAGTAAGCCGCCCCGATAATATTCGTAATCGTTCGTTCGTTTTCGATGGCGACGGTCTCTTTCACATGGGTCTCCTGCAGCAGCCGGGTCAGCTCGTAGTTGCTGTTGAGCGACTTGGAGAGACTGTTGTAGCCTTGAAGCAGCGAGTTGAACAGTCCGGCGGTCTGCGAGATGTTCTTCTCGGCGATATCATTCACCTTGGTATGAATAATGGAAATCGTACGGTAATAATACACAACGCTGATCAATATCAATATGCCGGTCATGCAGCATAGAAACAGCAGAAAAAGACGGCTGTGAATCGAACGAAAATGTCGCCCCACAGATACATTCCCCTTTCGTATCCGGTCATCCATTTGTCATTCTATCACAGAAGCCGTCTTTGCCCTACTAACCTTTTACTGCTCCTGCTACCATACCTTGGGTGATCTTATCCGCCAGCAGGAAGTAGATAATGATGACCGGAAGCGCGCCCAGCACAAGAAATGCGCCGATGGCCCCGTAGTTGACCGAATATTGGCTGACGAAGCTGTTGACGCCGAACGGCAGTGTTTTCAGCTTTTCTGATGAGATAAACGTCGCAGCCAAAATATATTCGTTCCAGATGTTGATGAATGTCAGGATACACACCGTCATCACAGGCGGAACCGAGATCGGCAGGATGATGCTCGAGAATATGCGTCCGATCCCCGCTCCGTCCACCACCGCGGATTCTTCGATTTCGTGCGGAATGGTTTTCATGAACCCGCTCAGAATAAAGATGGCGATCGGCATGGAAAATGCCACATACGGCAAAATGATCGACAGATGTGTATTCAGGATATGCATGTTTTTGAAAATGATCATGAGCGGCAGCAGCGTCGCCTGCATCGGGATCATCATTCCGATCAAGAATACGACCATGACCGCCCCGCCAAAGCGCCACCGGAATCGGCTGATCGCATAGGCGCACAGGGAGCTGAGAATAATGACGGCAATCATCGTCACGGATGTGACAAAAATGCTGTTCAGCAGATAGCGGAAATAGTTGCCCTCCAGCGCAGCGCTGTAATTGCCCCACTGCGGCGAATGCGGCAGGGCGAAGAAGCTGCCCGACAAAATTTCTTCATTGGATTTCAAGGAATACAGGAGCAGCCACAACAGTGGATACACCTGGGTTACAAACAGAATGCCCAGCACCAGAAACACGATGGCCTTCGTAACGGAAAACCGTTTGCGTCCGGTTGCGGCCACCTGCTTGTTCAAAGCGACGGCAGTGCTTGTGTTCATTGGCGGTTTCCTCCTTTACGAGTATCGTTTTTCCAGTTTGTTGAAAATGAAGTTGATGCAGAACGTGGCGGCCAGACAGAGCACCACCAGGAATGCGGCGATCGAGCTTCCGTAACCGTATTTCATGGACGTGAACGACATATTGTACATGTGCGTGGAAATGACGTCCGTGGCATGCGCCGGTCCGCCCCCCCCGTCATGACCATGATCATGTCGAAAGCTTGCAGAGAGCCGATGAAGGCCAGCACGATGGAAATTTTGAAAATCGGGACAATCAGCGGAAACGTAATGTGCCAATCCGCTTTAAAGCCTTCGGCACCATCAATACGGGCCGCTTCGTACACATCGTCCGGGACATTCGAAATGCCTGTAAATTGAATGAGGGTGTGGTAACCCAGGTACTGCCACAGGGCGACGAAATACAGCGAATACATGGCGACCGAAGGATCGGTGAGCCAGGCTTTGCCCCAGGAATGCAGTCCGACTGCATCCAGGATTTGATTCAGCATACCGCCCATCGAAGCCGGGTTATAGATCGTTTTCCACAGCTGGCCGACGACGACGACGGACAAGATGACCGGTAAAAAGTAGCTGGAAACCAAAAAATTCGGTTTTCGCACGTAACGCTTCAGCAGTATGGCTACAAGCAGTGCGATCGGAATCTCGGCCATAGAGAACACCGCAAACATCAGCGTTCTCCGCACCGACGGCCAAAATACCGAGTCGTGGAACAGCAGCTTTTTGAAATTGGCCAGACCCACGAACGTCGATTCGCCGATCCCGTTCCAGTCCAGCATACCGCTGTACATGGATACGAGGATGGGAACAAACACAATACCGATATAGATGATTAAGCAAGGAAGCACAAACGCGGCAATCGTCCAGCGGGAGACCTTCAGCACGTTCACGACTTACCTCTCCTCCTTCTCCTTCTTGGCTGCAATATTCCTCATGGGAATTGAAGGGAACGGCATCCGAAATGCGTTCCCTTCATGTTTAAATCCCTGTTCTCTCTATAACTAGCTGTATCCGTTATTTATTGATTGTTATCTTCGAACCCGGCTTGATGCTCTTTCGCCACGTCCGCCGAATTTTTCTTCTGGGCGAACAGGTTTTGAATGCTGGAGAGGTGAACCTGGGCCGTGCCCGGATTCATCGTGTTGTCAAACGCCAGGTCTCCGCCTTTGACTTCCTTGAACATGTTCAGCACGTCCATCGCCATGTCGGAATATCCTGCAGCCTTGAAGTCTCCGTCCACTTTCTGGCCGATTCCGACCGCGCCTTTAGCTTCAAACGCTTCTTTCGGGAAGTTCAGCATGAAGTAATTGAGGAACTCCTTCGTTTCTGCAAGATGCTTGCTGTCTGCTGCAATCGCGAACGCGCTGCCCGGTGCCAGCATGAATTCGTCCGGGTTGCCCTTGCCGCCGATCGTCGGGAATTTGAAGACGCCGACTTTGCCGTTTACGGAAGACGATTCAATGCCGCCGGTGGCCCAGGTTCCCATGTAGTACATTGCTGCTTTACCGGTTTTGAAAAGGTTCTCGCCGGCGTTGTAATCGAAGGAGGTTGCGCCTTCCTGGAAAGCTCCGGCTTGCACGAGGTTCTGGAATGCGTCAACCGCCTCAACGAAGGCCGGATCTTCAAACGTCTTTTTCTTGTCGAGGACGTCCTTCAGGAATCCAGGGCCGTTGTTCGTGCGAAGCAGCATGTTCATGAACAGGAACGAACCGGTCCAGGTGTCTTTCTCGCCGATTGCCATCGGCTGAATGCCTTTGGATTTCAGCGTTTTGACGACGTCGACCATTTCCTCAAACGTACTTGGAACCTTCACGCCGCCCTTTTCGAACAGCTCTTTATTGTAGTACACCACGCCGATGTTGTTGCCGTCCGGTACCGCATACGTGCTGCCGTTAAAGCTGTACCAGTCCAGCAGCCCGTCCTGGAACGTGTCCTTCAGACCGTTCTCGGCCAGCATGTCGTCGAGCGGAGCCAGCAGCTTGGCATCGACAAAAGGCTGCATTTGCGCCGCCGGGTTCACGACCGTAATGTCCGGAATTTCCTTGGAGGCCGCCTGCGTTTTCAGCTTCAGCTTCTGCTGGTCGGTGTTGAGCGAATCCAGTTCGATTTTGATATTCGGATGATCCTTCTCATACTGATCCACAATCTTGTTCATGATCTTGTTCTTCGGATCCGTCGGGTCCGGATAGATGTTTTGGAAAGTAATCGTAATGTTCTTGTCCTTCGATGTGTCGGATGTGCTGCTGTTGGATCCGGCCGCGCCCGATGCGTTGCTGCCAGAATCCTCCTTGTTACCGCTTCCACAAGCCGTAAGACTAAGCGCCAAGGTGCCTGTAAGCACGATGCTTAATAATTTCGACATCTTTGCCATCTTGTTATCCCCTTTTTGTTTGGTATGGGTTCATTATGCCGCGATTTGACTCGAAAAGGGAGGTGAGAAATTCAGGAAATAGGTTTAATTTCTAAAGGTCCCTTTAAATGATCACCTGAGACAATGTAGTATTTTAAAACCAGGCATTGCCGAACAATCGACAAAAAAGGGACCCTGTAAGGGTCCCCTGAGAATCCTTTCATCCTCATTTATAGCGTGTACATCCCTCAATCCATCCAGTCAGTGCAGGTGTCGGCGAGCTGCTGCAGCTCTTGCAGAAACATCCCGGCATGGTACCCGTCGCAGACGGCATGATGTACCTGGAGCGATACCGGGAGCAGATCGCGCTTCCCTTCCCGAAAATACTTGCCCCCCGTGATGATCGGCAGCAGGTAGCCTCCGCCATGATCCAGATTCAGGTTAAAGCCGGTAAAGCTGACCCATGGAATCATGGAGACGGAGAAGGTATGAGGCGGCATGTCTTTTTTCGTAAACAGCCCCATATCTTGTCCATAACGGAGCTGATCCTCCCGGTAAAGTTCCATAAAGCTCCGGTAGCTGCTGCTGTAATCAGTCCAGATCGCGGAGAAGGTATGGTTTTCCGGATGAAAAATCGTATAACACGGACTCATCTGCTCCCAGAAGCCAACCTGCTCCTCCCGAATATCCATCCGAAACTCCACATGCGCATTTACGATTCTGGACAGCATGTACAAAAAGGCGGGGTACAGCTTCATCCCCCTCTTCTTCAGCTCGCCCAGCAGCAAGGTGATTTCGATGTTGGCTGTCATGCTAAAGGTGCACCGGTTCTGTTTGAAATAGTGGTCAAAATAAGGCTGTCTGTCCCACTGCCCGGTTTGGATCGGAATAAATTTCATGTATGAACCCTCCTAAAATGTATATTTCGCGATTTTAGGAGGGTAAATCAACGGATTTCACCACGACGCTCACTCCATGTACAGGATTGGTTACTATGCCATTGTAACCAATTTCGCTGAACAACAAAACCATTTTATAGAGTTATAGACTCCTGCTTTTCCTTTCTAGCACGGTTTCGCATAAGTTAGATCATCAAGAGATGAAAGGAGAAATCCGGTTATGAACATCTCCAAATCGCTGTGCGACCGATTGGCCGCCATTCTCGGGGGCAAAGGCACGTCAGACGGAAAAAGCTGCTCCATCATGATCGAAAGAAAGCTGAATGCCAAAATTCTCGGCAGAAACTATGAAACCGAGCACGAAATCACGATCCAATCTTTGAAAAACGGCACAACGCTCAACACAGGGGAAATCACGCTGCTTCAGTCGGAAGTCCAGCGCTTTACCAGTGCCGCCCGCAAGCAAGGTTTTAAAGTGACCGCTATCCACAATCACTGGCTCTTTGAAAAGCCGAGGCTGATGTACCTTCATTTGGAAACAGTAGAGAACCCCGTTACGTTTGCCAGAAAATTAAGAGCGGCTTTAAATGTGCTGAAAAAGTGATCTGTGTGCATCGCTGAAAGGATGATGCCGATTCCGACAAGAAAAGCCCGCCGGCAGATGCCGACGGGCTTCGAGATCCTTTATTTTAGTAAATAAAGGCTTTCGTGATGATGACCAGCAGGATGAAGAGGACCAGGATTGCTCCTACGCCTCCGCCCCACAGACCACCATAACCGTATCCTACTCCAACGCCTCCAACGCCATCGCTCATGTGATAACCTCCTTGATTTATAAGGTACACCATATTCATATGGCGAAAAGCATAAAGAGGTATAGGCTAAATGGTAAGAACAGTGAGATTGGGCAGCAGCCTGTCAGCCGTAAAAAAATCCCCCGCACCGGTCAGGTGCAGGGGATTGTCCATTCTTAGTACAGCGTGATGTATTGATCGCGCTCCCATTGATGAACTTGTGTTCTGTACATATCCCATTCGATTTCCTTCAGCTCGTAGAAGTGAGCCAGGGCATGCTCGCCGAGCGCGTCGATGATGACTTCGTCACGGATGAGTTCGCCGAGGGCTTCCTTCAGGTCGGCCGGCAGGCTTGGGATGCCTTCTTCAATGCGCTCTTCTTCGGACATCACGTAGATGTTGCGGTCGATCGGCGCCGGCAGCTTCAGCTCGTTGCTGATGCCGTCAAGGCCGGCTCTCAGCATAACGGCAAGCGCCAGGTACGGGTTCGCTGCAGGATCCGGGTTACGAACTTCAACGCGTGTGCTCAAACCGCGTGAAGCCGGAATCCGGATCATCGGGCTGCGGTTGCTGCCGGACCAAGCCACGTAGCACGGAGCTTCATAACCTGGAACGAGGCGCTTGTAAGAGTTGACCGTCGGGTTCGTGATGGCTGCCATGGCGCGGGCATGCTTCAGTACGCCTGCCATGTAATAGCGGGCGGTGGCGCTCAGGCCCAGCTCGTCAGACTCATCGTAGAAGGCGTTCTCGTTGCCTTTGAACAGCGACTGGTGGCAGTGCATACCGGAACCGTTCACGCCGAACAGCGGCTTCGGCATAAAGGTCGCATGCAGACCATGCTGACGGGCAATCGTTTTAACGACCAGTTTGAACGTTTGGATCTGGTCCGCTGCCTTCACGGCGTTCTCGTATTTAAAGTCGATCTCGTGCTGTCCCGGCGCCACTTCGTGGTGGGAAGCCTCGATTTCAAATCCCATTTCTTCCAGCGTCAATACGATCTCGCGGCGGCAGTTCTCGCCGAGGTCTGTCGGAGCCAGGTCAAAATATCCGCCCTGGTCGTTCAGTTCCGTCGTCGGATTGCCTTTCTCGTCGGTCTTGAACAGGAAAAATTCCGGCTCCGGACCTACGTTCATGGACGTGTAGCCCATCGCTTCCGCTTCTTTCAGGTTGCGTTTCAGAATACCGCGCGGGTCTCCGGCAAACGGAGTGCCATCCGGCATATAAATGTCACAGATGAGACGCGCAACGCGGTCTTCCGTCACCCAAGGGAAAATGACCCAAGTGTCCAAATCCGGATACAGGTACATATCGGATTCCTCGATGCGCACATAACCTTCGATGGAAGATCCATCGAACATCATTTTATTGTCGAGCGCCTTCTTCAGCTGGCTGACGGGAATCTCCACATTTTTGATCGTTCCCAGCAAGTCCGTGAATTGAAGACGGATAAAACGGACGTTCTCTTCCTCCGCAATACGCAGAATATCCTCTTTAGTATAACTCACGATATCCTCTCCCTTTCTCACATGTGATTCCTATTATTTTTTATTAAAAAACCGGGACAGCTCGCCTTGAATCAATGAGACCTGACCCGGTCTCTTACCAGATACCAGCTGCTGTTTCAGCAATCGGTGCAGCTGAGATTCCGACAGTTCTCTGCGCTTTACCTCGGTGTCGGCATTAAGGACAGTGGCTTCCTCAGACTCTTTGGACACAGGATTCATGACCTGCTTGATTCCCGCGATGTTGACGCCCTTCTCAATGAGCGCCTTAATCTCCAGCAATCTCTCGACATCATTAAACGAGAACAACCGCTGGTTGCCGGAGGTGCGCGCAGGCACGATCAAATTGTGCTGTTCGTAATACCGGATCTGCCGCGCGGACAAATCGGTCAGCTTCATGACGATACCTATCGGGAATAATGCCATGTTTCTGCGAATTTCATCACCCATGACTCATCTCAACCTTCCACATGAACTATTTCTCATGTTCCATTGTACATTTCATGATATCACACGTCAATAACGTGTCAGATAAACTTACAATAATTTTCGATTTTTCATCGTCTGTAACGCCATCATTACGCCATATTTGACGTGTGAATAGGTGAGTCCGCCCTGCATGTATCCGATAAAAGGCTCCCGGATCGGCGCGTCTGCAGACAGCTCCAGGCTTCCCCCTTGAATGAACGTCCCGGCCGCCATAATGACCGGATGCTCGTAGCCGGGCATGTCCCACGGCTCAGGTACGACGTGGCTGTCGACCGCTGCCGCGCGCTGGATCCCCTGAACGAAAGCGATCAAATGATCCGGCCCGGTAAAGGAAATGGCCTGGATCAGGTCGGTGCGCTTCTCGTTCCATGCCGGCTTGCTTTCGAACCCCGCCTGCTCAAACATCGCGGCTGCGAAAATGCTGCCCTTGACCGCTTGTCCCACAAGCGTCGGCGCCAGGAAGAGCCCCTGGTAAATCCCCCGGGTCGCTCCCAGCATCGCTCCCACCTCACCGCCGATGCCCGGTGCGGTCAGCCGATAGGCTGCAAGATCAACGAGGGTTTGTCTGCCGCAAATATAGCCGCCGGTTTCGGCAATACCCCCGCCGGGGTTTTTGATCAGCGAGCCCGCCATCAGATCTACACCGACCTGCGTCGGCTCTATTTCTTCCGTAAATTCGCCGTAGCAGTTGTCCACGAACACGATCACATCCGGCTTGATTTGCTTTACGCGCCGGACCATTTCGCCAATCTGCTCCACCGTGAACGAGGAACGCCAGTCATATCCGCGCGACCGCTGGATGCCGATCAACTTCGTTGAGCCGGAAATGCCTGCTTCTACAGCCTCCCAGTCTACGTCTCCTGACGCAGTCAAGGCAGCTTCGCGGTAAGTAATCCCGAAATCGGCCAGGGAGCCCGTACCATCCCCTTTTTGGCCGATCACCTTATGTAATGTATCGTACGGCCGTCCGGTAATGTAGAACAGCTCGTCCCCAGGACGAAGCACCCCAAACAAGGCCGTTGAAATCGTATGGGTCCCGGAAGCAAAATGCGGGCGTACCAGAGCTGCTTCGGCTCCGAATACGTCCGCATACACCAAGTCAAGCACTTCTCTTCCTCGGTCGTTATAGGCATAACCGGTTGAGCCGGCGAAATGAAAATCGCTCACCTGATGGCGCTGGAACGCTTCGATGACCTTCCACTGATTATGGTCCACGATTCCGTCCACCGTCCGGAGCTGACCTTCGATCCGCCGCTCGGCTGTATCTTTCCACTGTATAAGTTCGTCTGCAAATGTTACCATGTTCCCGGTTTCTCCTCACTTCTCATTGGTCAGAAGGTCTGACCTGTTCTTTATAGCTCTCTACGATGTAACCGTACTTCTCATAGTCTGGCTTGTGCACCTGCACCGTATAAATCATATCATCATTGTCGGCATCCTGGCCAATCACTTCGCCGACCCAGTGCAGCTGGGACAATATATCACCGCGTCCGGCAGGTACGCGGAAGGTTAATGTATCTCCCGTCAGCCTCGTCTGTACTGCTTCGCGAACGGCCAGCAGATCTCCTTCCGCAAAAGCGCTGATTTTTAAATAACCCGTCCCGGACGGCAGCATTTCCAGCTGCTCCGAGGTGCAGGCGTCTTTTTTGTTAAAAAGGATCAGCTGCGGCTTGTCAGCCGCCCCCAGCTCTTCCAGAATGGAATCCACCACCCGCATTTGTTCGTCGCGCATCTCCGACGATGCATCAACGACGTGCAGCACGAGATCGGCCTCATTCACTTCCTCCAGCGTGGCGCGGAACGCGGCGACGAGGTCATGCGGGAGGTTCTGGATGAAGCCGACCGTGTCGGTCAGGATAACTTCGCTGCCGCCGGGCAGCTTCATGATGCGCGAGGTCGGATCCAGCGTCGCAAACAGTTGGTTTTCGATATAGACGTCAGCGTTGGTCAGCTGTTTGAGCAGCGTTGACTTGCCCGCGTTCGTGTAGCCCACCAGCGCAACCTGGACCACCCCGCTCTTCTGCCGGCGGCCGCGGTGCAGCTTCCGGTGTTTGGTAACCTCTTCAAGCTGGCGTTTCAGGTCGCCGATCCGACCGCGGATGTGCCGGCGGTCGGTTTCCAGTTTGCTTTCCCCCGGTCCCCGCGTCCCGATTCCCCCGCCGAGACGGGAAAGGTTTTTGCCGTGTCCGGACAGCCGTGGCAGCAGGTACGTCAGCTGAGCCAGCTCCACCTGGATAATCCCTTCGCGCGTTTTGGCGCGCTGGGCGAAGATATCCAGGATGAGCTGGGTGCGGTCGATGATTTTGGCATCGAGGGCCTCCTCCAGGTTACGGACCTGGGCGCCGGAGAGCTCCTGGTCAAAGATGGCCGTATTGCCGCCATGCATTTCCAGAATCTGCTTCAGCTCTTCCACCTTGCCTTTGCCGATAAACCATCTCGCATCCGGTACATCCCGGTTCTGCACTAGCATTTCCAGCACTTCCACGCCAGCCGTCTCGGCCAGCCGGACGAGCTCTTGAAGCGAGTGCTCCGTATTCATGCCGGATCTCTTCACCTCGTCGGTCACCAGGCTGACCAGTACGGCCCGGTCCGGAATTTCATGATTCGTGTCATACGTTTGGTTTGCCATGATGATCTGCTCCTTTTCGCTTCAGCGTCCATTGCTGCAAAATAAAGATCAGTTCAAACTGCCGGGCGAGCCTTTGGCTTCCAGCTTAAAATCCTCGGTCCGGAGCGTCATAAGCTCCAGCTTACCCGGATTGCTGTGCGCATAATGATTCAGCAGCCGCACAGCCTGATTCCGGATTGACTTCTCGATCGTGTTGCGTACGTACCTCGCATTGCTGAAGGCGTGCTCGCTTTCGCCTTTCTCCTGAATCAGGTGCTGCCTCAATTTTAGTATCGCCTGCGGCATCAGGATGTAGTCCCGCTCCTTGGCCATCAGCTCGGAGATCTGGATCAGCTGATCGATCGTATAATCGGGGAAATCGACCTGAATCGGAAAACGCGACGGCAGCCCCGGATTCGTTTGCAGAAAAAAGTCAATCTCCTCGGAATATCCGGCAAGAATCAGAATGAACTGATTTTTGTGGTCTTCCATCGCCTTGACCAGCGTATCGATCGCCTCTTTGCCGAAATCCTTCTCGCCGCCTCTGGCCAGGCTGTACGCTTCATCGATAAAAAGAATACCGCCAAGCGCCTTCTTGACCAAGTCCCTGGTTTTCTGCGCGGTATGTCCAATATACTCACCGACGAGGTCGGCGCGTTCCACTTCGATCAGGTGGCCTTTGCTCAGCACACCCATTTTTTGAAACAGCTTGGCGATGATTCGTGCTACTGTGGTTTTACCCGTGCCGGGGTTTCCTTTAAACACCATATGATATACATGTCCGCCGCTGGCCAGCCCCGCTTCCTGACGCATATGGGCGATTTGGAGCATGGCGTAAATTTCAAACACGAAATCCTTGATGCTGTCCAGCCCTACCAGCTGATCCAGCTCTTTTTGAATTTCCTGATACAGGCTGTGCTGAGCTGTATTCTTCTGGGCAGGGACCGATTCCTTCTCCGGAACGGCGCTGCTGACGACAGGAGGCTCCTGGTTGCGCAAAATCACATTGATTTGTCTGGATGGCCTGCCCTCCGGCCGGCCGTTCGCGGCCGCTATACGCCCGTTCATGCATCCATCACCTCATTTATCTACAGAGATGTATTCTCTATTCAATGTATTCTACTTGCCCAGGCGTTATTAGCAGTTTCCCATCTATTTCAGTCCTGTCAGCAGCAGCAGCTCATCCAGCTTCCATTTGGTGTAGGCCAGCACTTCCCGCGGCTTGTGATACTTCATCTGCAGCGTTCTGGACTCTGTTAAACCAAGGGCTGGTCGGGTGTAGTCCAAAAATTTCGCAATGTCCAATGAGCGCATGCCATGGTATTGATGCGTAACGATGACGGCGCTTTGCCATCCCCGCTCTCTCATAATCTCCCGGCTGAACAGCAAATTTTCATAGGTGCTCGTCGCCTTGTTTTCCAGAATAATAGCCGATGCCGGCACGCCGTGGTCCACCAGGTAATTCCGCATGCCTTCGGCTTCGGTATACTTGTAATCCGCCCGGTCCAGGCCGCCGGTGACGATAATATATGGAAACTTGCCTTCCTGATAGAGGCGGAGCCCTTCGTCCAAGCGTTCCCGGAGACCGGGGCTAGGCGAGTCCCCCCACATCGATGCGCCGAGAATAATGCCGACATCGCTTTCCGATGCCGGTACGGAGCTGTGGGCCCCGTTCATGAGCCGCCATGCATACCCGACCCACAGCAGTCCGAGCAGGACCAGAACGGCGAAGGTAATCAGCAGCTTCCGGAGCACGGACATTCTCTTACGCTTGGTTACGGCCACCGGCCCCCCGCTGCGGACGTTCATGACTTCCTCCGGAATTCACCGTTGTCAAATAGTCGCTTCCGGTCCTCAAGGGACATGAGGAAGTACGGAAACTGATGCGCATCAATGGCTTTCATCACGTTCTTCGCCGTTGAGATTGCCAATTGGTAGTCTTCCTTGGTGATATCCCCACGGGTCAGCGCATCATCCAGTTCGTCCTCATCCAGCAGGAACACCTCTCCGTTTCGAAGGACGACCACATCCAAATACAAATCGTCAAACCAAGGCACGCCTTGTTCCGTGACCCCCTGCGTTTTGCAGGTGTCGATGTACCATTGGATAATTTCGCTCCGTTCGTCGAACATCGCCGTGACAATATAATGGCTGTTATGGGGAAAGTACTGCAGCCACGAGTATCCTTTATCCGCGATGCGGTAGGTATGATTTCCGTAGTTTTTCCAGAGCGGCTCTTTCAGGTTGTAAATCGTGTACAGCGTAATATAGCCCGTGAATGCATCGCTCTCAACATAACGGCAGGCGAAGCGGCGGCGGGAAATCCGGCGCCAGTTCGCTCGATCTCCAAATTTTCGTTTCATGGAAAATTCCCTCTCCAATATGGTGTCTTCAGCTTATCACATTTGGGAATCACACTCAAAATATTGCCTGACAGATGTGCGGACAGCAAAAAAAAGACCCCCAAGTGAAAGGGGTCTAAAACTTATCCTATCCGGTTACGGAGTGGTCACGGTTCCCGTGCTGCCTCCACTGGAATCACCAGGGTTTTGGAAGGTCGTTCCGTCGGTGCTTCCGGTTCCGTCACTGCTACCGTTGTCGGTCGTTCCGCCGTTCTCAGGCGGGGTTATCGTACCTGTGCCGCTATCGCCGGTTGTATCCCCGCTAGAGCCGTCGCTGCCGCTATCGGCGCCACCGCCTCCGTTGCCGCTGCCGTTGTTGCCATTGGAACCGCCATTGCCGTTGCCATTCCCGTTGCCGTTGTTGCCCGGGCCGCCGTCATTCCAATTTCCATTATTGCCGTTATTATTCCCGTTGCCGTTACCCATGTCGCCGTTATCACCGCCCTGGCCGTTGTCGGTATTGCCGTTATCCGGATTACCGTTTCCGTCTTGACCGTTATCTCCATTGTTTTGATCAGGCGGGGTTTGTTCGTCAGGCGGTGTATCGATCGTGATCTGCACCGTATTGGACGGATCCGACTCGGTACCCGAATCCGGGAAGTATGCCGTGACATAGTATTCGTACGTCATACCCGGCAGTGCTCCCATATCCTGAGCCGTCGTGCCGGTTACGCCATCCAGAATCAGCGAGTAATTCGCTTCAGAGGATTCTTTGCGGTAGATACGATACTGAGCGTCGCCGGAATCTACGCCGTTCCAGCCCAGCGTTACCGTCTGCGTGTTGATGTTGTAATCCGCGCTCAAGCCGCTGACGTTGCCCTGGTTCTGGTCCTGTTCCGGCTCATTCTGCACAGGCTCCTGTTCCTTAACTTTGTCTGGAACCGGGAATTCTTTCTCAGGGAAATTCTTCTCGACCTGCTCCATGACTTTGCCCCAGAAAGCGGCCGCCAGCGGACTGCTGTTGTGCAGCAGATGCGTTTTGTCCGGCTTGTCGTAGCCCATCCAAACCGCTGCCGTCAGCTCTGGCGTGTAGCCGACAAACCATACGTCGCGGTTCGATTTGACACCGGTATAGCCGCTCTGCGTCGTGCCCGTCTTACCCGCTACCGGGCGGTCGATTCTTGCTTTCCGGCCCGTACCGTCCTCAACGACCTTTTTCATCATTTCGGTCATTTGGTATGCGGTATTTTCGCTCATGACTTGCTTGGCGCTGTCTTTATGCTCATAAACCGGCTTTTCGTCGCTGTCGACGATCTTCTTGATCGAGTACGCCTCGTTCATCTTGCCGCCGTTGGCAAAGGCGCTGTACGCCTGGGCCATTTCCAGCGTGTTCGTTCCCTTGCTGATACCGCCGAGCGCCATCGCAAGGTTCTTGTCATCTTCGGTCAGCTGAATGCCGAGGGACTCCGCGAATTTAAAGCCGGTATTCACCCCGATTTGGTTCAGCAGCCATACAGCCGGAATGTTCTCGGATTTCTGGATCGCCTCGGCCATGCCGATCGTATCCGAATATCCGTGCAGGTTGCCTGGGCAATAGCTGCCGAAGCACTGCTTCTTGTTGCTGAGAGACGAGTACATATCGAATTTGCCGCTTTCCAGCGCAGGCGCATACGAGACGATCGGCTTAAAGGCCGAACCCGGCTGTCTGCGGCTGTTCGTGACCCGGCTGTAGCCGCCGCGCGTATAATCCCGTCCGCCGAGCAGGGCAACGAGCGCACCCGACTCCTGGTTCATGATGACCATGGAGCCCTGCACCGGCTGGTCATCCGGGCTTTTCTCGAAGTTCGATTCGTCCGCAAACTCCTTCTCCAGCACTTTCTGGGCGTTCGCATCCATCGTCGTATAAATTTTATAGCCGCCGATGTTCAGATCGTCTTCGCTCAGGCCGGTGACTTCTTCAGCCTCATTCATTACGTAGTCCATAAAGTTCTGGTACTGCTGCTGTTTTTTCGGCGGTTTATACGTATATTCGACTTTTTTCGCGGCTTCGGCCTCTTCCTGCGTGATGTACCCTTCCTGGGCCATCAGGTTCAGCACGACGGCACGGCGCTGCATGGACAAGTCCGGATTGCGCACCGGGTTATATTTCGAAGGACCCTTTGGCATTGCCGCCAGGGTGGCCATCTCCCACAATTTCAAATCATTCAAATTGCTTTTGCCGAAATAATACTTTGAAGCTTCTTTAATGCCATAAAGCTGCCCGCCGAACGGGATACGATTCAAATACATCGTAATGATTTCATCTTTGGTCTTATTCCGTTCCAGCGCCATGGCGATGGACACTTCGGTCGCCTTCCGGAAGAACGTTTTGTCCCGGGTCAGAAAAATGTTTTTGGCGAGCTGCTGCGTAATCGTACTGCCGCCTTCGACCTTGGATCTGGCGATGACGTCCTTGACGGCCGCCCGGCCGATCGACCACAGATCGACGCCGCTGTGCTCATAGAAGCGTTTGTCCTCTGTCGCCACAAAAGCATCCTTCAGCAGCTTCGGAATATCCTCGCTCTGGACCGGATCGCTCTTCTGCAGGGACAGCTCTCCCATCAGATTGCCGTTGCGGTCGAATACCTTAGATGTTTCGTGTACGGTCAGCTTATCCTTGTTCGCCTGCAGCAGGCGCTCCCCGTTGACCGTAATATACAAATATCCGGCAAGCGCACAGAAGATAGCAAATGCACAGGTGAAAAATAACGTCCAAAACACGCGCTTTCCGGATATTTTTTTCTTCTTATTCTTGGTTGTCTTTTTCATTGTCTTGGGCTGTTCTTTGTTTCTATCAGACCTCGACAGCTTGTTGTTGTCCATGGTACCCTCCTGACTCCCTTTTGATTTCTAAGCTCGGAATGAAAAGAACAACCCTTGCAGGTTGCTCCGCTCCATTTCCTATGCTTACAGAATGAACGTCTATAACGGATTTACCCGCATCCTCGCCATTCTATACTCTTTAACGAAAGTCATTTGAAAAAGTTTCAGCTATGAGGCTTGTCCTGTTAAATTATACCTCGTTCTGGGTTTCCTGCATCAGGGATACATTGCGTTGAGGCGTAACCGTTGAAATCGCATGCTTGAACAGCATTTGCTGCTTGCCGTCCGTATCCACCACGACGGTGAAGTTGTCAAACGCCTTGATTAAGCCTCTGATTTGAAATCCGTTCACAAGAAAAATAGTGACAGGGATGTTTTCTTTGCGAAGCTGGTTTAAAAATGTATCTTGGATATTGATGGATTTGTTCATTAGCCGTACCCCCAACGATTCAATTAGATTGTTTTGAAGTATATTCAAGATTTAAGAGAAACTTTCCTGCTATTATATCACGGATTGCGGCGAAATTCGCGAGAAAATTTCCCGTGTCCGTGACGTCCACCCACTGGATTTCCTTCATGTGGCGGAACCAGGACAGCTGGCGTTTGGCAAACCTGCGCGTATCTCTCTTCAAAATTGCAACAGCCTCTTCCAGGGTAGCTTCACCCTGCAAATATGAGATGATCTGTTTGTAACCCAGTCCCTGCATCGAGACCAGATCCGGTCCGTAGCCCTTATCCAGCAGAGAAGAAACCTCTTCTACCAAACCCTGCTCCAGCATCTCGTCGATACGGGCTTCAATACGTTTATATAGCATTTGCCTATCCATTGTCAAACCGACCAGGCATAATTGATACGGCGATTCCCGGGTTTGGCTCTTCAACTGGGCCGAAAGAGGGATACCCGTCAAATGATAGATCTCAAGCGCCCGGATAATGCGCCTTTGGTCATGGGGATGCAGCCTCAGGGCGCTCTCCGGGTCGACTTCCGCCAGCCGGGCATGAAGTGCCTCGGCACCGTAACGCTCCGCATAGTCGGCCTGTTCCTGCCTGAACGCCTTGTCCTCTCCCGCTTCGGCAAACTGAAAACCGTAGCAGACCGATTCCACGTAGAGACCGGTCCCCCCGACGATAAAAGGCAGCTTCCCCCTGGCATGGATATCCGCGATCAGCCGGGAACATTCTTCCTGAAACTCGGCGACCGAGTAGGCTTCATCCGGCTCGTGTATGTCGATCAGGTGATGCGGGATGCCCTGCATCTCTTCTTTGGTAATTTTGGCTGTCCCGATGTCCATCTGGCGGTAGACCTGCATGGAATCCCCGGAGATGATCTCGCAGCCCAGCGCCTTGGCGATCTCAATGCTCATTTTGGTTTTGCCGACGGCGGTGGGGCCGATCAGCACCAGCAGCAGCGGCTTCGTCTCAGTTGTCAAGCGGTCGGTCAACACATATCACTCCATACGAAATTTTTGAATGCGGCCGGTCGATCGGCACGAAGCCGAGACGGGCAAATTCGCCGCTGCCTTTTTTCTCCTTCAGCACAACGGTCTTGCGAGCAATCCGGACGGCTTCGCGGATGCTCTCCGGCTGCAGCGGGTCGCTGTTGGCAAACGCGCGCAGCGGGCTGATGGACGAAGAATCCATCAACGGCTCGCGGAACATCGGGTCGAAGTATACGATGTCCACGCTGTTGTCCGGCTGCTTGTGCAGCACGTCCAGATGATGGCCGCAGGCCACCCGGATCCGGCGCATGGCGTCATCCACCTCAGCTAGGCCGGAACGGTAGTGAGCCAGCCCTTCGGCAAGCATCGCCGCCAGGGCCGGCGAGCTTTCAACCGCGGTGACATGCGCGCCGGGCCCTCCTTGGACCGCAAATACGAGCGAATCCGACCCGAGGCCGGCCGTACAGTCGAGCACTGTGTCCCCCGCAGACATCGACGCCGCGTCCAGCATCGGGTCGCTCTCGCCCTTGAGCAGACGCTTGGCGCGGACAAAGCCCATGCTGGGATGAAACTCCATCGGCGGACTTCCCGGCCTGACAAGCCTCGCTCCGCCGTCCAGCACGACGATGATTTCGTCATCGCCGTGCATTTTGGCCATTCTCGTTAATGGGGTGTGGCTTCTCGGGACATATTTGCCCCCCGTCTCGTTGGCCAGGGCGACCGCCCTGCCTACGATCGATTCAGCCGCTTTATCCCCCGTCGTAATAATCATGACAATCTCCAATCCTGTATAAAATCGGACATCAGCCAAGCAAATGCGCTTGGTTTAGTTATACACCTTAATTCGTTTTATGAACCGTCCCTCTCCGACTTTCGCTGCCCGCTGTGTTGAACCGCATGCCGCGTTACATAACGCGTTACATGACACGCTTAAACAGCTTTTCCAGGTCATAGGTCGAAAAGGAAACGACGATCGGCCGCCCGTGAGGGCAGGTATAAGGCTGCCGGCATGCCGCCAGGCGGTCCAGCAGCGTCGTCGCTTCCTGCTCGGTCAGCTTCTGGTTCGCCTTGATTGAAGCCTTGCAGGAGCAAAGAATGGACGACGTCTCGCGGAGCTTGGCCAGATCGATGCTGCGCTCGCTGAGGACCCATTCGGCCATCTCTTCGATCAGCGCTTTCTCCTCGCCTTTTGGAAACCAGTATGGATGGGAAACCACACGGAAGGTCTGCCCGCCGAAATGCTCCAGATATACGCCGACCTGCTCGAACCAGTGCAGTTTCTGCGTCAGCTGCTCCGACTCCGACGGCGTAAACTCCAGCGTGATCGGCAGCAGCAGCTCCTGGGAAGCATCGGCCGGACGGCCGAATTTCTCGTAATAGAATTCGTAATTGATCCGCTCATGCGCTGCGTGCTGGTCGATCAGGAACAGTCCGTCCGCGTTTTGGGCGATCAGGTACGTCCCGTGATGCTGGCCGATCAGCGTCAGCTCCGGAAAAGGCGGAATTTCGGGCGGCGCCTCTGTGCCCGCCAGCAGCCGGCTGGCCAGCGCTGGATTCGAGCTCTGCGATACCCGCCCGCTCTGCGACAAGTTCAGCCGGTAGCCAGGAACCGTATTTTCGCGTACCGTTTCGCGCGCAGAATACGGAAGCTTCTGCTGCGCATAGGCAGCTTCACCCGTGTTGCGCACGCTTCCTGCATTCGGGCTGCTCTGACCGGAATAGCCTTGCTGCGCCGGCGCCTGTGCACGCTGGCCGGAGAAGCCCGTGCCGGCGCCTTCCGGTCCGGCGGCCGGAGGAGACTTCACCGGCTGGCTGCCGGATGCGCTCACCGAAGTGAAGGAGCCGTTATCCTCCGAAGCTCCGGTGTGACCGGCTGGGCCGGGATCCTGCGGCAGCGGGGCTTCCTGGCCATCCATGAGCCGGTCCATCGGTCCGGCCTGCGGGGCCGGGCTTTTGGAGAAATGAAACTGCTCCTGAATAAACGATCCTTTATCCTTATCGCCGATGCTCTGCTTAACCGGCTGTGGAATGAGCACTTCCTGCCGGAGCACCTGATGGATGCTGCTCTCCACGAACGGGAACAGCTCCTGCTCTTTGCTGAAGCGCACCTCCAGCTTGGCCGGATGCACGTTGACGTCCACCAGGGACGGATGCATCTTGACTTCCAGGACGGCGAGCGGGTAGCGGTTGATCGGCAGCAGCGTATGGTACGCCCGCTGAATGGCCTGGTTCAGGCCATAGCTGCGGATGTACCGCCCGTTGACGATGATCGAGATCCCGTTCCGGTTCGAGCGGGTCCAATCCGGACGGCTGACGTACCCGTCGATCGTAAAGTCCAGGTTCTCCGCATGAATCGGCAGCAGTGCCTTGGCGGCCTGCCGGCCGTATATGGCGGCGACCACCTGCAGCAGATCACCGTTCCCGACGGTTTGCAGCAGCACGTTTCCGTTATGCCGCAGCGTAATCGCGATCTCCGGATGCGACAGGGCGATGCGGTACATGTAATCGGAAATATGCCCCAGCTCCGTCTGGATCGTCTTCATATATTTCAACCGGGCCGGCGTGTTGTAGAAGAGCTCCCGGACCGTCAAGTCGGTTCCCTTCGGCGCCGCCGTGTCCTCTTCCGTCACGAGCCTGCCGCCTTCGATGACGATTCGCCGCCCGAGCCCGTTATCGGCGCTCGCCGTGACCAATTCCACTTTGGCCACGGCGGCGATGCTCGGCAGCGCCTCGCCGCGAAACCCGAGGCTCGTGATGTTGAACAGATCCCTGCTGTTTTCGATTTTGCTCGTCGCATGGCGGTAAAAGGCGGTGCTAACGTCTTCCGGTTCGATCCCCGAGCCGTCGTCGATTACGCGGATGCTTTCAAGCCCGCCCTCCTCTACCGTGACTTCGATTCGAGAGCTTCCGGCATCAATGGCGTTCTCCACCAGTTCTTTCACAACCGAGGCGGGACGCTCAACCACTTCACCGGCCGCTATCTGGTTGGCTATGTGCTCGTCCAAAACGCGAATTTTCGCCATACCGTTCCCCCATTTCAAAAAAAGATATGAACGGACAATCGGCCTTGTCCCACTTGTCTACAGATCCTTTGCCTTCATTTTCAGCTCGTTCAGCAGCTGCATGGCCTGCAGTGGCGTCATGTTCATGACGTCGGCGCTTTTCACCGATTCCAAAATTTGCGTTACTGCTGGATGAACCGGCTGCGGCTCAGGAGCGGCAGCGCTTCGCTTCACCGGCTCCAGCTCCTCATCCCCGAATATCGAGAGCTGTACGACTTCCGCAACGCTTGACTCTCCCCGGCCTGAAGCCATCTCCTGAACGGAAGCTCCAACGGCAGGTTCAGCGTGCCCTGCTTCCGTATCCGTCAGCGAACGTTCCCATTCACCAGCATCCGCCCGCTCCCTGAGCTGTACCGGCGGTTCAGCCTTGGTCGCTTCTGCGGCCGCAGCCGTCTGGGCCGCGCTTTCCTCAAGGCCCTGTAGCAGTGTATACGCCCTTCCTATAATGGACGACGGCAGTCCGGCCAGCCGGGCGCAATAGATGCCGTAGCTGCTGCCGGCAGGCCCCGCGATCAGCTTCCGCAGGAAGTGAACCTTGTCGCCGCTCTCCTGCACCGCCATGGAGTAATTGCGCAGGCTCTGCAGGCTGTCCTCCAAATGCGCAAGCTCGTGAAAATGGGTCGATACGAGCGCCTTGCAGCCGATCGTATCATGGACATATTCGATTACCGCCTGGGCGATGGCCATGCCTTCGCTGGTCGACGTGCCCCGGCCCAGCTCGTCGATAATGATCAAGCTGCGCGGCGTCGCTTTTTCGGTCATGACCTGAATGTCGGCCATTTCCACCATGAAAGTGCTCTGGCCGCCGATCAGGTCATCCGCCGCTCCGATCCGGGTAAAGATCCGGTCCACGAGCGGAATTTCCGCCGCCTTGGCCGGCACGAAACACCCGATTTGCGCCATGATCGAGATCAGCGCCACCTGCCGCATATACGTACTCTTTCCGGCCATGTTCGGCCCGGTAATGAGCAGAATCGCCGCTTCCTCCCGGGTCAGCCGGGTCCCGTTGGCAATGAAGGAGGCATCCTTCATCACCGCCTCGACCACCGGATGGCGCCCGTTCTCTACGACCAGGTCATAACCTTCGGTCAGCTTAGGCTTCACAAAACCCTGCTCCGCGCTCACAGCTGCCAGCGACTGATAGACGTCGGTGACGGCGACCTTCTCGGCGAGTGCCTGCAGCCGCGGGATTTCCGCGCTCAGCCGGTCCCTTAGTCCGCTGAATAGGGAATATTCGAGGTCCACCATTTTGTCCTGGGCTTCGAGGATGAGCCCCTCTTTCTCCTTCAATTCCGGCGTTACGAACCGCTCGGCATTGGCCAGCGTCTGCTTCCGTTCGTACCGGCCTTCCGGGAGGGTGCTCAGATTCGATTTGGTCACTTCAATGTAATACCCGAACACTTTGTTGAATCCGACCTTCAGCGAGCGGATGCCCGTCGCTTCACGCTCCTTGGCCTCAAGCTCGGCGATCCAGCGTTTGCCGTTCACGCTGGCTTCTCTGAGCTCGTCCAGATGATCGTGATAGCCCGGTTTGATCAAGCCGCCGTCCCTCACAGATACGGGCGGATCGTCGACGATCGCCGCGTCGATCGCTTCATAAAGATCGCGGCATTCGTCCATCTCCGCCGCCAGCTTCCGCAGGGTGGAAGACGCCGACGACACGCACAGTTCCTTCAAGGAAGGAATTTGCGCCAGCGACAGCTTGAGGGCGTTCAGATCCCGCCCGTTCGCGTTGCCGAAGGCGATTCTAGCGACCAGCCGCTCCAGATCGTAAATGTCTTTCAGCGCAGCCCGCAGGTCTTCCCGCAGGATAAACTGGTTGTAGAGATGCTCCACGGCTTCCAGGCGCTCTTCGATCGGCCCGCGGTGCAGAAGGGGCTTGTCGATCCATCTGCGCAGCAGCCGGGCCCCCATCGACGTTTCGGTCCGATCCAGCAGCCAGAGCAGCGACCCTTTCTTGGATCGGTCGCGCACCGTCTCGACGAGCTCCAGGTTTCGCCGCGTGAACGGATCGAGAATCATGTAATGGCCGGGTTCATAGGGCGAAATTTGCGTCAGCTGGCCGAGCGAACGCCGCTGCGTCTCGCTCAGGTACGAAATAAGCACGGCCACGCATGCCTGCCGCTCCGGATCGAGCCGGGCCCAGGCCGATTCGCCGAACTGCGCGCGGACCGTCTGCTCCTCCCTTTTCTCCCATGACGTGTAGACGACCGGCCGGCTCCACTGGAGCTGTTCCGCCTTGATCAAATCCAGCATTTTCGGGTCGCCGATCACTTCCGCCGGTTCATAGATGCCGATTTCGTCGCGCAGCCACTCCATGGATGCGGGCATGGAAGTTACGTACAGCTCGCCTGTCGTCAGATCGCAGGCCGCCAGCGACATCATACGGTCGGTCTCGGTCACGCATACCAAATAGTTGTTGGATTTGTCGGCTACGTTTTTGCCTTCCATGATCGTCCCCGGCGTCACGACGCGGACGATGCCGCGCTTGACCATGCCTTTGGTCACCGCCGGGTCTTCCAGCTGCTCACAAATGGCCACTTTGTAGCCCTTCTCGATCAGCCGCTGTATGTAACTCTCAGCCGAATGGTAGGGAACCCCGCACATCGGGATTTTTTCGTCCCCGCCGCCTTCCCGGCCGGTTAACGTAATTTCCAGTTCCCGGGAGGCCTTTAAGGCGTCCTCGAAAAACATTTCGTAAAAATCGCCCAGGCGGAAAAACAAAAACGCATCCTGGGCTTGCTGCTTGATTTCCAAATATTGTTCAATCATTGGCGTATACTTGGCCATGAGGTACCTCCAGACTTCACTTGTGCTCACGCCCTATTATAACAGAAAGTAAGTGGGCGGGAATCAAGGTTCGACCGGAATGTTCCACAGCGGCCGGATATCCCTGCTCTCGTTCCACGTTGTTCCCTGCTCGATATGCGCCAGGAGCGGTTCGATAGAGCCGGCGTAATTGCCGTAATCCGGCAGCTGCCGGATCTCTCTGAGCAGCGGCCGAACAGCTGGCTTCATCACCTCGCGGTCACCCCGGTAATAGGCCCGGTGCACCCGCTCGCTCGCGTCCAGCGGCCGCATCTTCAGCTCTCTGTAATGGCTGACGATCAAATAGGAGAGGTACACCACCCCTTTAGCCAGCAGGGGGGACACGAGAAAGCTCGGCAGTGTGCGGTATTCGAAGCCGCCGTGCGGCTGGCGGCGAAAGTCGCCCAAATAGCCGTATTTGGGCCGCCGCGCCCGGCTGTTCTCGTCTTCGAGCAGCGAGACGGGCAGCGTCAGGTAGTTATCCAGCGCCCGCAGCAGCTCCGGGGTAAGCACAATGCCGCTGAAATGCAGATGCCCGCCCAGCGGCAAACCGGGTCTGGGCATGCCCCCCGCCTGCCAGATGAGCGACCGGTCCCCGATCATCCGGCCGGCGGCCTGCATCGTGAACATCAGGCGCTTGAGCAGACCGGTGGGGTCCCCGCTTGGATCCGGGCGAAGCTCGGCGATGGGGAAGGTCGTAAAGCCCTCGCCGTGGACGGCGTCGCAGCCGACCTCCCCCTCCCGGTCCAAAAACCGGGATGCGGGAACCATCTCGTTGCTGCCCGCATCCACAAGCACAAACTCCGGATCCATGCCCATCACGAGGCGGATCCCTTCCTCCTCTTCCCGCCGCAGCCGGCGGGCAAGCTCCGTCTCCGCCCGGTCATAACGCGCCTTGATGCGCGGATCTTTTATTCCGGAGGAAGGCGTGACACGCTCAACGCCGAACTTCCGCTCTCCAGAGGAAGCCAGCACGACTTCGCCCGAATCCAGGCCAAGCGTATAAAGGGCCCGCACCGCCGCCTTCTCCAAGCGGGCATACAGCCCGATGAGCAGTGCCTCACCCGCGTGGGCCGAACCGACGGGAACACGTAAACCGTCTGCGCTTCCCTCGACGCGCTTCAAGTCAACGGCTTGCAGGCCAGCGACGTTAACGGCGTATCTTCGCCGGTATCGGGCGGATTCCCGGGCAGCCGCGTCCTCTTCCGGCAGCAGGAGGGAGCTGATGCCGGAACGGACCAGACGGGCATGCTTGACCCGGTCGGGCCATCCGGCATACCGGGCTTCTTTTTCCTCCTCTGTCACCCTCATCCCCCCTCACACGCTGAAAATAAAATAAAAAAAGGAGGGCATCCGCCCTCTTCGCCGCCGCTCTCCCGGCATATAGTACATCATACCTCTTTTCCTTGCTCTACGAATTACAGCTCATCATCAAGGGAATCGGGATCGAGATCCTCATAGTCCCCATCGTCGCCGGCGAACTCGAATTCTTTGTCGTCATAGTCGCCATGGCCGCGGCTGCACACCAAAACACGCACCTTGGTCTCGGCGACGAGCTCGACCGCGAATTCCCGCTCCACGCGGATGATGACATTGCCGCCTCCCGAAGAGACACTGGCTTCAACGCAGCTCGGCTCCTGCGTGGCCTCCGCAGAGACTTCGACGGTTGAAGCCCGGTGTTTCGGATCCAGGTAAGACAGCGGTACGAATTCTACATAAGATACCGTTTCTTTGGCAACGTCAGTTTGGGAGTTTTTGTCGTAGGAATACCAGATGTTGCAATCGTAAGTACCAATAACTTCAATTCCGTCGCCTGCGGCAACCGCTTCGTACTGATGGTTTATAATCCATGCCCCCAAAATACTGGTAGGATTATGAGGCGGAGTCACGGTATGTGTTACGGTAGAGAACTTACGACCCTTGCCGCAGATCGCTTTCGTGATGATCTCTCTACATTGATGTTTATCGCTTAATGACATCTTTGAACCTCCTCCATACAATCATTCACTTAAGTGTATGCAGGACATAGGCATTTGTTGATTAAACGAGCATAAATGAATGAAATATTATTGTGATCGCCCGGCTAGAATAGGAATAATGCTATGACGCGAGCGCCGAAATACCTTGGCTGGCCTGGATTTCACGGCCCTTTTAATCTAGTCTGAAACTTTACGTCACTCTACTTTATGCGGCTTTCATTGTATAAAAACCCCTTGGCAGCTGCCAAGGGGTTTCTTTGCGTTTTCAGGACCCGGCAGAGGGTTTTCGTAACTTGCCCGGTGCCGGCGTCTTATTTTTTTTCGCGATTTTCAAATATTGTCCCAGCTCACGAATCAGCTGCAAAATGGCCGATCTGACTTCAAACTCCTCCCGCGTCGCCGGAAGCTCCATTTCTTTAAACTCCTTCTCGAGGGCGACCAGCAGCTTCTCCGTGCGTCCCGTGTAGTTTTCCTCCGTTACGTCCCTGCTGAGCTGTTCGAACAGCTCGGCTACGTCATCCGCCTGCGGGAGCTTCTGATAGACGTGGGAAATGAGCTGCAGCATATTTTGAATCGATTCCAGCTGCTCTTTTCTCATATAAAAATAGATGGTCCACGACTCGTCAGGGTGCAGCACCTGGTTTTCCATCTCCCTGCTCGCGGCTTCCTTGCCGCTCTGAATCGCTTTTCCCGCGGCGATAAGTTCATGCCCGTCCCATACGTAGGAAGGGTCGCGAAGGGTTAGTGCGATCTGTTTGAAGATTTTCGAAAACTGCTCATCCACCCGCCTGCGGATCGACGTCATTTGCTCTGAAGCCGGGGGCATGTACACCATGTTGACGAGCATGGCCGAGCCAAGCCCGATCACGAGCAGCTCAACTTGCGTCACGATGACATCCGTGCTGACTTCCGCACTGCCAAAAACCCGGAACACTACGACCGAGCTGGTAACGATGCCTTCCTTGAAGTTCGCCCGGGTGATGGCCGGAAAGGCGATCAGAATATATATCGCGAGCACCCAGTAATGGAAACCAAGCAGTTCAAATAAAATGCAGGCAAAAAACAGTCCCAGCAACGAGGCGAAAAAACGTGCGGATACCGTCTTCAGGCTCCTTTTTCGCGTCACATCGACCCCGAGCACGGCCAGGATCCCCGCCGACAGCGGTCCCGTCACGCCGCAGGCATCCGAGACCAGAATCGCCATCAGCGTCGCAATAGCCGTTTTAATAATACGAAAACCCATGAAACCGCCTCTCTCTATACATGTTGACGTATTTCATGGTACTTGATTTTGATGCTTCACACAACGTGACATGGATATGAAATTTTCAGAAATACATTAAATGTTAATCAAATGCCGGTGAGGCTGCGGTTCGGGAAAGGGCAAAGGCTCTATGCTATAGCAAGTATATCCGCACCTATCTTCTCTTTCCCGCCCCCGCAGTTCCGGCCCTTCAAGGCTGCTCCCTACTGCCGATGCGCAAGCAGCTTTCTTTCAATATAAACGACCAGCTGGTACATAGCCGTAGCGACGACCGCGATGATCATCAAGCTGGCAAGTACCAGCGTAAAGTTGAACACCTGGAACCCGTAAATGATCAAATAACCGAGACCTATTTTTGCGACAAGAAACTCGCCGACGATCACGCCGACCCATGCCATGCCCACATTGACCTTCAGCGTGGAAATGATGGTCGGAAACGACGCCGGGAGGATGACCTGGTTGAATATCTGCCTCCGGGTTCCGCCGAACGTGCGGACGACCTTGACCAGGTTCGGGTCCACTTCCTTGAATGCGTTATAAACGACCAGCGTTGTCACAATGACGGTAATCGACAGCGTCGTAATGGTGATGGCCATAAAGCCTGCGCCGAACATCACGATGAAGATCGGACCAAGCGCCACCTTCGGCATGCTGTTGAACACGACCATATACGGATCCAGCACTTTTGAAAGAAACGGCGACCACCAGATTAAGACAGCCAGCAGCGTCCCCACGATCGTTCCCAGCAAAAATCCGACGACCGTCTCGCCCACCGTCACGCCCAAATGTCCCCACAGCTCTCCGCTGACCGCATCCTTCCAAATTTGTGCGAACACCTTGCTTGGATAGCTGAACAGCAGCACGTCGATCCATTTCAAACGTCCGGCGACTTCCCACAAGGCAAAGAACAGCACCAGAATGGCCATCTGAACGGACAGGACCTGTGCCCGCAGCTTGCGCTGGCGGCGCAAATGAGCTTGATGCAGAGCATCGAGGCTGGAACCCCGGTCCCTCCGGATCACTTCATCCGATCTAAGCACACTGTTCACACGCGCCGCCTCCCTTCTTCCATATGTCAGTCTTCCTCCGACTCCATCTCGCGCCAGATTTCGTGAAACAATTCATTGAAACCTTCCTCCTTTCTGGCATAGAAAGGCTGTGTCTCCCGGATGTGCCCGGGCACTTCAAAGGTACGGCGGATTCGGCCGGGATTTTTACCCAGCAGAACGACCCGGTCGCTGACGGCCACGGCCTCGGATAAATCGTGCGTGACCAGAATTGCCGTTTTGTTCTTTTCCCGCAGCGTCCCGGCAATTAAATCTTCAAGCTGCAGTTTGGTCTGATAGTCAAGTGCCGAGAAGGGCTCATCGAGCAGCAGCAGTCCGGGATCGGTCGACAGCGTCCGTACCAGGGCAACCCGCTGCCTCATCCCACCCGACAGCTGCTGCGGGTACAGACTCCCCGTTCCTTCCAGTCCCATCTCGTCAAGCAGCTGCGTCAGGTGATCCATCGATTCCCGCTGCAGGCGCCCGGTTACCTCAAGCCCGATGGCCGCGTTCTGAAGGATTGTGCGCCAAGGGAACAAATAATCCTGCTGCAGCATATACCCGACATCCGGGGAAGGCCCCTCCACCTTCCGCCCATAGACAAGCACCTCGCCGTTCGTCGGATGCAAGAGCCCGGCAATCATGGACAGAATCGTCGTTTTTCCGCATCCGCTCGGTCCGACCAGGCTGATGAACTCTCCGGGATGTACCGTCAGATTCAGTCCTTCGACAGCAAGCGAAGCTTCTCGGTCGTTAACGTATACATGCGTCAAATTTTTAAGTTCGACTACCGGCTCCATGCGCACGATCTCCTCTCCATAACCATTATTTCACGGACGATTTGGCCTTTTCGGCAAAACTGTTGTCCACGATGGCGGAGGCAGGCACCTTCTCCTTCAGTTCTCCCGCCTGATCCATGACGTCCAGCAGGTTGTTCCACTCCGTCTCATCCACGATGGGATCCGTCGCGTACGTTCCCTGATCCTTATACCGTTTGACCGCCGAGACAACGATATCCTTATCGGTATCCTTAAAATAAGGAAGAATGACGTCGGTGATCTCCTCGGGGGTGTGCTGCTGCACCCAATTTTGGGCTTTCTGGAGCGCGTTCGTAAATTTCTGAACAGTTTCGCCGTTCTTCTTGATATAACTCTGCTTGCTCATAAAGACCGTATAGGGCAGATGTCCGCTCTCCACTCCGAATGAGGCAACGACATGCCCTTTGCCTTCTTTTTCAAAAATCGAGGCCTGCGGCTCAAACAGCTGCACGTATTCACCTGTTCCGGACAAAAACGCCGAAGCGATATTGGCAAAATCGATGTTTTGGATCAGGTTCAGATCCTGATGCGGATCGATGCCATGCTTTCTCAGCGTAAACTCGCCGGCCATCTGCGGCATGCCGCCCTTGCGCTGCCCGAGGAAGGTTTTCCCTTTCAGCTGATTCCAGTCCAGCTCTCCTTCATCCTGCCTTGAGACGAGGAATGTGCCGTCCGTCTGCGTCACCTGACCGAAGTTGATCACAGGATCGTCCGAACCTTGCTGATATACGTAAATCGACGTCTCGGATCCGACCAGGGCCACATCGATGGCACCCGAGAGCAGCGCCGTCATCGTCTTATCACCGCCGGGAATCGTCTGCAGCTCCACATCCAGTCCTTCTTCCTTAAAAAAGCCTTTCCCAAGCGCCACATATTCCGGAGCGTAAAATACCGAGCGCGTCACTTCGCCGATTTTGACCTTCACGTCACCCTTGCTTCCGGAGCAACCGGACAGCACGGCTGCGCAAAGGAGAACCGCCGCAAGCACCAGGGCGAATCCACGTTTACCCTTTCTCATTGTCATTGTCCTCCATCCTTCTTCGCGTTCCAGCCATATGCCATCTTATGCATGCGCCCAGCAAAGGGTTAAACATGGCCACGGACGAACACAAAAATACCCCCGCCATTTCCTCAAGTAGCCTCGGGGCTTCTTTACGGAAGTGACAGGGGTGCTTCTGTGCTTACGCTTGGATGATTGGATCTGATGTCAAGCGTTCCTGCGCTGCATTACAATTGATAAATTTCCTTATATTTCGTTTCGAGGTAATCAGCCAAATAGTCCGGGTTCAGCTCTTCACCGGTCACCTGCAAAATGATTTCGGACGGCTTGCGGCTCTTGCCGTAGCGGTAAATCTTCTCCGTGAGCCACTCGCGGATCGGTGCCAGATTGCCTTCCTTAATATGCTGATCCAGCTCTGGCATCTCCTTGCGCAGCGTGTTCATGATTTGCGCTGCATACATGTTGCCGAGGGAATAGGAGGCGAAGTAACCGAAATCCCCGCCGGACCAGTGCACGTCCTGAAGGACGCCCAGGCTGTCGCTTGGCGGTGTAATGCCGAGGTACTGCTCGTATTTCTCGTTCCATACCTTAGGCAGATCCTTGACCTCAAGCCCCTCGTTAAACAGCATCTTCTCGATTTCATAGCGGATAATAATGTGCAGGTTATACGTCAGCTCATCAGATTCGATCCGGATCAGGGAGTTCTCCACGCGGTTGACGGCCCGGTAGAAATCATCCAGCTGCACGTCCTTCAGCTGCTGCGGGAAATGCTGCTGCAGATCAGCATAGTAGCGTTCCCAGAAGGCGCTGCTGCGTCCGATCATATTTTCCCACAGGCGGGACTGCGATTCGTGAATGCCCATGGACGTCCCTTGGGCGAGCGGCGTTCCGGCCAGCTCCTTGCTCACGTTTTGCTCGTACAGGGCATGGCCGCCTTCATGCAGGGAGCTGAACAGCGCACTCGTCACGTCGTCCTGCAAATAATGGGTCGTAATCCGCACATCTCCCGGGTTCAAGCCGGTGGCAAACGGGTGTACGCTCTCATCGAGGCGCCCGGCTTCGAAATCGTACCCCATTTCGCCAAGAATGAAGCGGCTCATCTTCGCCTGCTGCTCCTGCTCGAACAGCTGGTCCAGGAACGACGTATCCGGTTTGTTCGGAGACGCCGCAATCGACTCCACGAGCGGAACCAGCCGGTCACGAAGCTTGCTGAACACCTGGTCCAGCTTCTCAACCGTCATATCCGGCTCATAACGGTCCAGCAGTGTGTCATATGGCGTACCCTTGACGCCCCAATATCCGATGAATTCCTTCAGCATGCCCACCAGCTTCGTCAAGTTCGGCTCCAGCATGGCAAAGTCGCTCTTCGCCTTCGCTTCCTCCCAAATCGTCTGGGAATGGGATGACAGCACCATAAATTCCTGAAACTTTTCCGCCGGGATGCTTTTGTTCTCGTCGTATTCTTTTTTACACTCGTCAACGATCCTTCTGGAAATATCGTCCAACCCCTCATATGTATCAGGACGGGTCAACGCCTCCAGATACGAGCCCATTTCATCCGAAATTCGGAGTTTGAAATCTTCCGCCGACAGCATCCCGATCACCTCGGAACGCTGCTCTGCTCCTTTACGAGGTGCACCCGTCCGCAAGTCCCAGTGCATCAAGCCGATGGCCTCGTCATAGCTTCTGATTTTGCGGACCAGACCGAGAAATGAGTCCAATGTCGCTTTTGCTTCTTTTTCCATAATTAGGTTCACCTCACGCCGAATTTTTTCTTCCTTCTTGATGATACTTTTACTGGAAAGTATAATCAATATTTAATAGACGCTATTATCCTTTTTACATAGGGAAGGAGCCTGAAACCCGCCGTGGTTATCCAAGTTACCGAAACTGCCAAAAAGCATATCGAGTCGCTTGCCGGGCCGGAATCGGCCATAATCCGGCTTGCCTACGATTCCGAAGGCTGCGGCTGCGGCGTCAACGGTCTGCCGGCACTCTGGATCGTTTCCGCCAAAGAAGCCGATGATGAGGAAATACAGAGTAATCAGCTGGATTTTATTATTCACCGCCTGCAGGCGGTTTTTTTCGAAGAGCATCTATACCTTGACTCCGAAAAAAAACGATCCATCGTTCCGGCTTACTGGGGACGGCCAGCTGTACGGTCATAATATCAGGCTAGTGGATAAGCGTTGACGCCTTACATCATGCATCATTACCCAACAATGGAAGGAGCAATTCATTATGACAACCGTTTCGCAAATTTTGGAGTTCAACCAGCAGTTCGTAGAAAGTAAAGAGTACGAAAAATACATTACCGGCAAGTTCCCCGAGAAAAAGCTCGTCATCGTCACTTGCATGGATACGCGCCTCGTAGAGCTGCTGCCCAAAGCGATGAACGTCCGCAACGGCGACGTGAAGCTTATCAAAAACGCCGGTGCGATCATCTCGCATCCGTTCGGCAGCGTCATGCGGAGCGTTCTCGTCGCTCTGTATGAACTGAAAGCTGACGAAGTCATCGTCGTCGGGCATCTGGACTGCGGCATGGCGGCGCTCAACGCAGACGTCATGATCGAGCATATGAAGGAGCGCGGCATCACCGATGAGGTGCTGTCGACGCTGGAGAACTCCGGCATCAAGCTGACCGAGTGGCTGCGCGGATTCGATAACGTACAGGAAGGCGTAAAAGGAACCGTGGGCCTGATCAAAAATCACCCGCTTCTCCCGCCGGGCTGCAGCGTTCACGGCATGGTCATCGATCCGAAAACAGGCCACCTCGAGCTGGTTGTCGACGGTTACGATAAGTAGAATACGCTTGGATTTGCAAAAACACGGATGATCATCATCCGTGTTTTTCTATTTTGTGAACAGCGAGCAGCGGTCCAGCGCCGAACCGGCTTCTTTAAACTCGATTTATCAGTGTTAGACGCACATCATTTTCTTTTTCCGTTCAGATCCATGCTTTCCAGTCATGAGCTCAGGTTGAAAACCATACAGTTTAAGTGTACACTTTGGTTGAAAAGACCATCTCACGTATAGGAGATATGCTAATGAATACACTTTCCTATGGACTACTAGCTTTCCTTGCACGGGAACCCGGATCAGGATATGATGTGATGCTCAAGATTCAGCCGTTCTGGCAGGCCAAGCACAGCCAAATCTATCCGCTGCTGGCGCAGATGGAAGAGAATGAGCTGCTGAGCTCCCATTGGGTGAAACAATGCGACAAACCGGATAAGAAGGTATACTCCATTACGGACAGCGGCATCCGCAAGCTCAAGGAATGGATGTACAAACCGCTTCCCGATCCGGTGACCCGCGACGAATTATCGATGAAAACCTTCTGCATGTGGATGACCGACAGGGATAACGCCATCGATATCGTGGAAACCCGCAAATCTTACTTCATCCGCCGGCTGGAATCGTTCCAATCGATGCAGGGCAAAGTGACGGAGGAACATAAGAAATTCGGTACCCGGGAATTTTACGATCACCTGCTGATCCAGAAAGGCATCTTTAATGCGGCAGCCGGTTTGGAATGGTGCAATTGGGTTCTGGGCATATTGAGAGAATGCGATTATTCAGAGCCTCCGGCATTAGTCAAACCGTAAACTGAATGATCTGACATTATTCATCTTTATCGGCAAAAATTAATTTAATTAATTTTGAAACCTTAAGATATTTGGTACGTAATGTATTATGAGATAGACATGCTTTCACCATTCTCAGGGAGGTATATTTCAAACCATGAAAAAATTTTTACAGAAGTGGATGCTAATTGCTTTGGCGTTTACGTTCTTCTTCGCTGTTACCGTACCGGATAACGCGGACGCCAGACGTGCAGGCGGTGGATATAAATCCGGCACAAGGTCCTACACGAACACGCCGAGCAAGTCGACGCCGAACAGCAACGTCAAAAAGTCGACCAACAACACCTCGAGTACAGCCGGCACAACGGCAAAACGCGGCTTCTTCAGCGGCGGCAGCTTTATGAAGGGACTCATGATCGGCGGATTGGCCGGACTTCTGTTCGGCGGCATGTTCAGCAACATGGGATTCATGGGCGATTTCTTCGGATTGATCATCAACCTGCTGGCCATTTACGTTCTCTTCTCGCTCATCCGGGCCGGATACAGAGCGTTCCGCAACCGGAAGCGACCGAATCCGAATGACGGACGGTACTGATCATGTTGATTCTGACCATGGATGAAATCGTGAACGCGATTTGTCTTCATACCGCCGAGCGTAAGCAGATCCGTCCGACGGATGTGCAGGTGGAGCTGAGCTGGGACGAGGAAACGGGATATACCGCAGAGGTTTGGACACAGGGACGGAGCCAGTTTTTGGTTGAGTCCAACATGATTGAAGCCATCCTGCGTTACCTCTACAGCGAATATAACATTCGGGCTTACCGCGAGCAGGTGACGCTGGATTTGGATGAAGAAATCACGGCTCACGTTGATGTTGAGGTTGAACAGGCGTATTAATTTATAGCGAAGGCTGGGTGTCCGTTTTGGATGCCTGGCCTTCTTTTTGATATCCCGATTCATTTTGACCGTTACATTACCTTGACACGGGGTCCACCCACTGCCTATAATCCCCCTAATTAGGGGCTGCTGCCTTATGTGCGGTTTGGCTCAAGGGAGGGATCAGGGGTGTCAGATGAAACCAACCATAGAATTCATACGGAACATACATTGGATCAAGGGCCGTTATCGGAAACATTAAGCAGGCGGCTGTCGGGTTCGGAGCTGAACACGCTGCTGCTGAAGGTATTCAGGGAACGGACCCAAGCGGGGAATGCCTCCGATTTGCTGAAAAGGTACCATGACAACCGGTTTGTCAAACCGGCCGAAGTGTCCGCGCTTGATTTAAAAAGGCTGGAGCTGGACGTGCTCGAAATCGCCGATGCGCATGCTTTTGAGCCCATTCAGCTCTCTCCTGCCGCCCCTCTCGGGTCGTGCTCGGTCGTCGCCACCGTCGACCAGAACAAGGTCATATCCGCCTTAAGGGGAACCGAGCTTGTGGCGGATGCTACCAACATGCTCGCCTTGCATATCAGCGACGGGTTAAAGAGCGGTGATCTGGATAACCGGAGCCGCCACGTCCGGCTCAGCACAACACATCGTCACGTGCGGGCCCAGCAGTTTCATGCCCCCGGGATGGTACCCCACTTTCATGTCTTTTGTATGGTTTCTTCCGGCATGGACCAAGGATCGTACAGCTTTGAAATCCCTTCCTTTTGGGAGCATATCCGGGTATATCGGGACATTTTCGACCGGCTGTTCCACAGTCCCATCAGCGTTGAAATCCAAGTCCGTCAAGGTTATGCGGATCCCGAAGGGCTGGTGCGCCGGGTGGCCGGGGCCGGCAAAACGGAATCGGTTGACGTGACCGTTTCCCTTCACTCAGACAAAACAAATAACGCGTATTACGAGGGTCTCCAGTTCACTTTGGTGACCGAAATTCAAGGAAACACCTATGCCATCGGCGACGGCGGATTCGTTAACTGGACGCAGCAGCTGATCGGGAATAAAAAACAGCGGATGCTGATCAGCGCGATCGGACTGGAGCGGCTCACGCCTCTCTATCGGCGGTGAGTAATCTCCCCCCGCTGCCTATGTCATAAAAACGAATGAAAAAAGGATGCACATTCCGGGAATGTGCATCCTTTTTCTTCATTGCTCCAAAGCAGCCTGCTGCCCATTGGCTTCGAAATTACCGGTTCAGACGATACCCGCCGTGGAAGACCGGCCCCACGTATTCGTTGAACTGGTATCCGCTGCGAATGGCCGCCGACACAAAATCTTTGGCTTTGGCCACCGCATCTGCGACAGATAGTCCATTCGCCAGTCCGCCCGTAATCGCCGCGGCGAAAGTACAGCCGGCACCGTGGTTGTAGGCCGGTTCGATCTTGTCCGTCTCCAGGACGGTAAAGTCCTTGCCGTCGAAGAAGACGTCGATCGCACGGTCGCCACCGAGTGCCTTTCCGCCTTTGACAACGACGTTTTGGGCGCCGAGGCCGTGAATTTTGCGGGCCGCCTCCTTCATTTCCTCGACGCTGGTCAGCTTGCCAAGGCCGGACAGCACGCCGGCTTCAAACAGATTGGGCGTAACCACCGTGGACAGCGGAAGAAGCAGGTCGCGAATCGCCTCTGCGCTTTCGGGATTCAGCACTTCGTCTTCGCCTTTGCAGACCATGACCGGGTCAATGACCACGTTTTTCTGCTGATTGCTTTTGATCGCCTGCTCCGCTACGCGGACGATGTCCACGCTGCCAAGCATGCCTGTCTTCATGGCGTCCACCGGTCCACCGGCAAAGACCGTCTTCAGCTGCTCCGCAACCAAAGCCGAATCCACCGGATATACGTTATGATGCCAGCCGTTGTCCGGGTCCATAGTCACGATCGTGGTCAGCGCGCTGAAACCGTAAGTGCCGTACTCTTCGAAAGTTTTCAAATCCGCCTGAATGCCTGCGCCCCCGCTGGAGTCGCTGCCGGCAATGGTTAACGTCTTCATAATCTTCGGCATGTGAATTTCCCCTTTGTTCTGCGTGAATGCTTATTTTCTGAAACTGAGTTGATTATACCAGAAAATTGTCGAATGCGTTATTCCAGCGACCTCCATTTTAGGATGTACCCAAAGCATTCAAAATAGCCGGATCGTTGGCATCCCCCCAACAATGGCTGTATGGAACTGAGGTGCCTACCCCTGAAAACTTAAAGCAATGCCAATCTATTGCACCTTTATAAGCAAGCGATAGAGATCCCCGTGTCTTGTGAGGTTCCTGTCTAGCACGTTTTCTATCTCCACTGCATTGAATATAGCGAACTACTAGAAAAGAGGTGAGACGCTATGCCCCGTCGTGTGAAGGCTGTCCGGCAGCCGGACCTTGTACTGATCAGCTGGTCCAGAAACCCGCTGGTTCCCGGTTCTGCACGCAGAATCGTCGCTGCTCGTGTCATTGGCAGCGCCGCTCCCTGCAGGCAAGACTTAAGACCCAATGCGCTGCTCAGCACTGCATTGGCTTGTCTACAGGATCATGATGTAGGATTTAAAATCGTATTCCGCAAAACGACTTCCGATATCAGCGGGTACCTGCTGCTGCAGCGCAATTAATCTTTATGAAAAGAGGAGGAAGCCGGTTGGCTTCCCCCTCTTTTCAGCTCGTGTGTGAATATATCAACATCCAAGATGAAAATTTCAGACATCGTTGGATTATTTTATTTCCAGCAGTTCCTTCTCTAAACTGTGAAGTGTCGATGTTCGTTCTGACGGTGATTGACGGTCAAATAACAGCTGTTCAATAAACTCCCATACATCCTCCAGCTTCCTTCTGATTTGGTAGAACAGCAGCGTCCTGCCATTCAGCGTGAAATCGGGATGAAATTGCCGATAAATCTGCATAAATTCATTAAAGTAGGGTTGGTCTACCACAAACATTAGGTCAGCTTCTACAGGAGCTAGCTTAAGGCCCTCCCAGTCAATCAGCATCAGTTGACGGCGGCTTTGAGGCTGCATTAAATTCCATGGATGGATATCCGTATGGCACAGCGCAAGCGGAAGGTTGCTCTGTTTTAGCTCGGCTGATATTTCATCGGCATTGAAGATCATCCGGTTTAACGTTTCAAGGTATGGCCCCAGCAGATCATATACATCGCCTGGAAGACCGGCACCCTTAGTCATCAGGATATTTTTCAAGCTTAATGCAAACGGCAGCTCGAAATTTTCCACGATATTTTCAGACTGAACAGGCATCTCTTTACCGCAGCTATGCAGTTCGGCCACGATTGCCGCGAGCTGGCAAATTTGTTCCTGTGTCAGCGGTTTGTCCCCAATGGTCTCACCATCAATATAGTCATAGAGGAGATAGATGCCATAATCATCTTCACAACGGTAATGACCATGGATCGTCATCATCGGAACAGGTATTTTCCCATGCAGCGCTGTAGACCGCTCAAGCCAGCTCGTGATGGGTACATATTGATCAATCCGCGCGGTCCATTTGGACGTGGACGACCTGTCTTTTTCATATACCTTCAGAAAGTAGGAGCGGCGGCTTTCCGGTTCCGTCACCTTATAGGCCAGCGCGGCCCATCCGCCCTTCTGCCGGAGAACCTCCACCTGCTCCAGTCCGTAATACTTGCTCAGGATGGCTGTGAACTTGTTCATAAGATTCATTCACCCGTTGTTCCGGTCTTGATCTGACCGAATGATCAATCACTAATGTTGCTCGTGTAATACTCTATAATAACCTTGCGGCGGATGATGCCGATAAAGATCTGGTTTTCATCCACGACGGGAACAAAGTTTTGGTCGGCGGCCAACTCCAGCATATCTTCCAGATGCGCATGGATTGAAACGCATTCATTTTTAATCCGGCGCTTAATCTCATGGACCATGACGGTATCCAAATTTTGAAAGCTCAGCCCGGGGGTATTCTTCATTTTCCACAATAGATCCCCTTCGGCCAGCGTGCCTGCGTATTTCCCCTCTTCATCGATGACGGGGATCGCCGAATACTGGCTTTGCTCCAGCTTGTCCATAGCCTCCTGCATCGTGGAAGAAGAATGGATGTAAGCCACCTTGTCTTTGGGGAACAGAAAATCGGATATTTCCATCGAACAAAAGCTCCCTTCTCATTCAATTTGCGCCGCTACTAGTGCGTCTGTAGTGGACAGGAGCGATTTGCCGCTCGCTCTGTGCCTTTGTTGTAAGTGTAGCATACTCGAAAAAAAGAAAAAACTTTCGAATCATGCGAAACAGATACGAAGCCGCTGTCCGTGGACATCGGAGCGGGAAGTGAACGCCTGTAAGAAGCAGAGAGAGTTCGCATAAGCAAAAAGCCCATTCGGCGTCGATAACGCCATGGATGGGCACTTTGTTTTGATCATTTTTTTCGTATACATCGTCAAACTTCAGTGGATTTCAATAGTTCTGAAGGGCGGCGGCACCAAGCTTTATTAGCTTGTAAGCTCCGTCCGCAGTGCCGATGAGCAGCGTCTGCCCGTTCTGTAAAGGCTGAACGAATTCACCGGCATTGTAGCTGGCACGGTTAATCACTTTCGTCCAAGTCGTATCCCCGTCAGGAGCGATTCCCCAAACCCCTTGTCGGGATACCGTCCCGTGCCAATCCTCATTCACTTTACCCGTCGCGATAAATCCGCCGTCTGATGCAGGCTGGATATCGTTCACCATGCTGCGGTCAAACGCAGAATCAAGTATAGTTGTCCATTGCAGCGTGCCGCTGCGATCCACCGACAGCGCAAAGCCTGTAGTCAAATACCGGATCGGATCGTTCGGGTTCGGATGGTTATAATAGCCGGCGGCCACGATACTGCCGTCATGTGCTTCGGCGAGCGACAAAACTTCAACGTTCTGGGAATCGTCTGCCACTGCGATCGATTGCTTCCATTTGACTTGACCCGATGGAGCGAATTTGGCCAGCACCACATGCCCCTTCTCCCCGTCCCGGTACTCACTGCCGGATATGAGAAACCCTCCATCCGACGTGTGCTCCACGGAATGAATCCGTTCGAAGGCAACGTCTACCAGATCTCCTTCATGCAAGGCTTTTCCCGCTTCGGAAAATACGATCCAATGTAGCGTATGGCTATTGGAGGTGCTTCCAGGTGTATCCACTGCAGCCGCATACTTTCCGTTTTTCAGTTGATCCACCGAAACGATATAACTGTCCGCCTTCTCCAGGGTATAAGTCCACTCCTTTTGCCCTTTTTCGCCCACCTTTAAAATCTGTGATCCACCTCCAGCGATATACCCCTGATCCTGGGTGTGGTGGAACTCCGCGATATATTCAAGCTCATGTTTGGGAAAGCTGATTTCCTTCTTAATTTGACCATAAGCGCCGATCGAATGGACGACAACCTCATCCCCTTCAATTCCGGCATAGGAAATCGCGTTCATCCCGTATTCAAAAACATCACCAGCATGAACATTCAAGTCCGAATAAGAAAGCATCTGCGGGGGGTTCTGGGCGGACGGCTCCGCAAATACATTGCTGCCGGCGATTATGCCCCATAGGCCAACAGCTGCCCCAAACAGCCATTTGCGGACATTCGATGGTTTGCTGGACCGTTTGGTGATCGTCATCATCATTTCATCAGCTCCTTGTCAGAATTGGGACCCGTTTCCATTATGGGCGGCGATTCTCTCTCCAACAAGCGGCAAAAGGGCTGGATCGCCCCCTGCCAAACTGACCAATATACAAGTACATTTTGACTAATATAAGGTACCCACTATGCCATCTCCCGGAAATAGAAACGGCTTACGTCCAGTGGATGACGTAAGCCACAGCAAAAATATAAAAAAGACCGAAAACGTACTCTAGGTTGTTTAATCCAATGCGCTGTAAACGACGTTGCGGATCCGGTTCGCAATATAAGGCTCGCGGCTCGGCAGCATCTGCTGCATATACACGAGGGTCAAGTCTTCCTGCGGGTCAATCATAACCCAGGAACCGGCCATGCCGGCCCAGCCGTATTCCCCGATCGAGCTGCCTGTGCCGCCAGCCGCCGGATCGATCATCACCCGAACGCCAAGCCCGTAACCGTATCCGTTTAAATGCCCCCAATTGTAATCATTCATCTGTTGTGGGGTTAAATGATTACTCGCCATCAATTGAACGGTCTTTGGACTCAGCAACCGGTAGCCGTCCAGTTCCCCGCCACGAACGAGAGCCTGTGCGAAACGGGCGTAATCACCGATCGTCGACAACAGCCCTCCCCCGCCGCTCTCGAACCGGCATTCCGGTTGATACGGGGTTTCGAGCGAGTTGTTGGGCGTTAGCGTTCCGTCTTCTGCAAGATTGTACATCACGGCAAGACGATCCCGCTTGCCTTCACTAATCCGGAAAGAGGTGTCTTTCATACCCAGCGGGTCGAATATTTCCCGCTTCAAGTATTGTTCGAACGTCTGTCCGGACAGCACTTCAATCAGCGCCCCGAGCACATCATGGCTCAGGCCGTATTGCCAGCGTGTTCCGGGATCGAAGGCGAGCGGAACTTCTGCCAGCGCGCGGGTGAAAGCACGCACGTCCATCGACGCCGGCGCTTTTTGATAAATCGGCCCCGTTAACCGCTCCGTTTCCGATCCGCTGCCGCCATAGGTGAGACCGGACGTCATCGTAAAAAGATCCCTGATGCGAATCGGACCCGCCGCAGGGCCGGCCACCATGTTACCGCTTTCATCTTGACGAAATACCGACGGGCTCTTGAACTCGGGCAAATATTCCTCCAGCGGATCATCAAGCAGGTACAGTCCACGTTCATACAGCTGGAGAGCTGCTGCGCATGTGATGACTTTCGTCATGGAATACATGCGATAGATGGTGTCCGATTGGATAAGCTGCTTTGTTTCCAAATTCGCATATCCGAATTTCTCATCATAGACCGTTTCACCTCTGCGCATCACCAAACAGGCGCAACCGGCCGGTCCTCCCTGTTCCATATACCTTTTGAACAGCGGGGTCAAACGTTCGAAACTGCTCATAGCCATCGCCCCTTTCACAAATGTCGCGCTCCGCAATGTGTCATCATGCCGCCTCCCGCATTGCTGGGTCAAGAACGCCGACTTGCGGTCGCCTACCTCGTTCATATATACCACTCTTTTACTGCCCGATTCAACCATCGGTCTTCAACGTTAAGAGCCCTTGTCCATAGTAGGGGACGGATTGCGGTATTCACGGGGCGTAACTCCGTAATATTTGCGAAATTGGTCGGCAAAGTGGTTGTAGTTACCGAAACCGACCTCTATGGCGGCTTCTACCGCCAGCCTTCCGGAATGCTTCATCAGCAAAGCCGCTTGACGGATACGCATTTGATTGACATGCTGCACAATGGTGCGGCCCGTCTCTGCCTTAAACAAATGGGCCAGGCGTGAAGGGGACAACCCTACCTCCCGGGCCAACAAATCAACCCTGATCTCCTCCTTCATCCGGCTGGAGAGGATGCCCAGCGTCTGTTCGATTCTGGGATCAAACCGTTTCTTCGTCCGCTGCGCAAGCAGAAGCAGTACTTCACGAATCGCGTTCTCGCACAAGGGCTTCCACAAAACGGATCTGTCGCGCGAATCCTGAAGGACGTTGCGAAACGCCCGCTCGATCCGGTCTTTGATGCGTTCTTCGGACAGCGTTTCAATCAGGATGTCATCTTCGGGCAGATAAGCGTTTTCCGGGAGTCCGGGATAATGGATCCATAAAAAATTCCACCATGATCCTCGGACCGTCCCGTATTCGTGCGGCACGCCTGACCGGAGCAGGCCAAGCTGCCCGGCTCCGCACCCCTTCTTTCCGCTGGGTGTCAGGAAGTAACCCTCGCCGCTAAGCGTATAGACCAGCAGCCAGTCCCGCATCCCGTCTGGCCGGTGCAGTCTGTAGGTGTCATCTTTTTCAAAATGGTCACCGAATATCGCTGCGCCAGTTCCTTCAAGGACGTCTGGTTGACGAACAAACCCTGACACATTCGCACCTCCCCTCATTTCGGATGATAGCAGGATTCCGTGACTTAATAGCAGATTTCGGTCTTCTCCTTAACATAGAGTTACCGTATGCTATTGTCAATCAGTATCCATTACGAATCAGGGAGGGACACCCCATGCAGACGAATCCGCAAGTTTTGACGGAAGAACAGCTGCGAATGTTTAAAACGGAAGGGTATTTAATCGTAAAGGGGCTTTTTCAGCCAGAAGAATTGAGAGACATTGACGCTACCTTCGAAGAGATCGGCAACACCGTCGTACCCGGACACTTCGAGCCGGTGCTCGATCAGGAAGCAGGCGATCCGCTGAAGCGATATCCTCGCGTCATGCATCCCCACCGGTTCAACGCTACCGCAAAAAAGTATATGCTGCATAAACCCGTGATGGATGTGCTCGCCGATTTGTACGGCGAGGAGGCATTGGCGGCACAAAGCATGTTTTATTACAAACCGCCGGGCTCACGCGGGCAAGCGCTGCATCAGGACAACTTCTACTTGCAGGTCGAACCGGGTAACTGCATTGCGGCCTGGACCGCAATCGACCCGGCGGATGAAGAAAACGGCGGAATGCTCATCGTTCCCAAAACGAGCGATTATGCGCTGGTATGTCCGGAGGAAGCAGATTCCAGCGAGTCGTTTACGACTCATCTGGTCAAGCCGCCCAAAGACAGGAAAGCCGTTCCCGCCATCATGGACCGGGGAGACGTTCTGTTCTTCAACGGTAATCTGATCCACGGGTCTTACCGCAACAAATCGCAGAATCGTTTCCGGCGTGCTTTTATTTGCCATTATGCCAACGCTTCCGCTACCCAGATCAGTTCATTTTATCGGCCGTTGTTCCGCAGGGACGGAAGTGAGGTCGATCTCGATGTCAATCCGGACGGCGGTCCTTGCGGCATCGAATTCGGCACCGCTTACCCGCATTAATGAATCAATGAAATCCGAAGGGTGGCAAACAAGCGTGCAGGATGAATTACGAGATTAGCAGCCGTTCTGGCCAGCTGACAGGGGCGGTATTCACAGCGGATCCCCCCAAGCAAACGCTTGGGGGGTCTGCCCCGACGCTGCTTCGTCCTTGATCGGCGCATAAATATCATCATCAAATTAGTCGATGTCATCGACAGGAATTTCAAAGGGATTTACCGGTTGAAGCCGGTTCATTTCATAGCCAAATGAGCCATCACGTACATCCCATTCATAAGGCCCTTGCTCAAACCATCCGAACAACGCGCCGTACGCTTCTTCCTCATTCTTTCAATGTCCTTCCTCGTTCATTTGTGCAATGACGATCCAGTTCCCATCCGGGTCCACAAGCGCAAATTCGCTCAGGTCAGGAAAGTTTTGCGGTTCACCGGCCAACTCGAAGCCGTTAGACTTTACAAATTGGAGTGCCCCGTCAAAATCCTCTGTTTCGAAATAAAACAGCTCCGAAAACGACTCCCCGTTCAGATGACGGTTATGGTCAAGCAGAAGCGCGGCACCGGATGCCGTCGGAACGGAATAAATCCGCTGCATGGCAGCCGCTTCATCATATTCCGCACCAAACAGACCCGAGTACCACCGGGCAGCCGCAGGCATATGCTTCACGTCAACAAATACGCCGCCGATTCTCGGCAAAATCGGACTTCGGCTTAATCCTGCCAAAGAGAGGTCTTCCTCGCGGTTCTCGGCCCAGCATGCCATCTGTACGTTCCCCTCCGGGTCGCGGAAGTTAAAGTATGCCATCGGCCCGTGTCTTTCCGGTTCAGAGAGAGGCGTGCCTTGTTCCCGAATAAAAAGGTATGCCTCGTCAATATCCTTGGCAGGTAACATCATGCGCGGCATCATATCTTCCCTCCAATCCGGATTTTGCCTGTTCCCCGAATTGGAATCCAGGATAAGGTGCGTACCTTGAAAATCAAACCAATACACCGGTCCGCCGTTTAACCGTTCTTCCTTGATCGGAAGACCCAGCAGGCGGCTGTACCACTCAGCAGATTCCCGAAGATTCGTGACATGCACAAACACGCTCGCAATCCGGTTCTCGAACGGGATCGCGGTAGTGCGATTCATTTCTTCATGTTGAGACAATTTGAATCAGCTCCTTTTCCGATATACGGATGATTAAACCTTCCGGAGAACAAATGTGGAACCTGTTGACTCCATCCTGGTCCCGGCATGACTCGGCTGGGACGCCTAATTGGGACAGCTGCCGGTAAGCATCGTGAATGCTGGGCGTTTGCAGCGAATAATAAGCCTGGCCGTTCAGCCTCAGCAACGCTTGACGGTGCAGCTCTTCGTCCATAACAATCATTGTGACAATCGTTTCTCCCTTGCCGATTTTGAGATCCGCCCCCTGCCCCCAATGGTTTACCAGCTCAAAACCAAGCATATCCGCGTACCATCGGATCGAGGACTCCAAATCTATAACGGGAAGAAAAACGGCTAGAATCCGATGAAACATCGGGGGAACCGGTCCGGGAGCCGGCGTATAGAAGAGCGAATTGCTTTTTTCATGGCAGATCCCGGTCACGTTTCCGTATGGATCGGTCATCTCGCAAACGTTCATGTGAGCCGTCTGCATCGTTGACGTGACCGAAATGTTCCTGGAACGAAGCCAGCCGCTGTGCAAATCGTCCCAATGACAATAGAAGTTGAAGCATGGAACGTGGCCAGAGGCGTCCAGGTGGATAAGCGGCTGATAACGCTGGTTTCCGGAATGTTCCGTCAGCGTAAGCAATGTTTCCCCATCTTGTATCCGCAAGTCGATCTCCTTACTGCCTCTGCGCCCGATCCGGAATTCAAACTCGTTGATGTACCATTCCGCAGCCGCCTTGGCATCAGGGACCGGCAGAATGACTCTGTCGATGCATACAAATGAAGAGCCGCCTGATGGCATGAAACTCTACCTCCTCTCTAGCTTAAATGCCCTCACATGTAAATAACGATGAAGCCGCCTGCAACCATACACAATCACCTAAGATGATGATTAAAATGTTTCGCTCACCATAAAAACATTGCCGTCCGGATCCTGAAAAGTAAAATAAAATCGACCATCTCGGGTCCGGATGTCCGCAATGCGGCAGCCGTTCTCGTACACCCGAAGATAAGCTTCATAAATCATGTGGGGATCATGGCGGATAAAAGCAGCGGCAACCGCTTCCAGAAGCTTGGCGGCCGACTTGGGATCGCCCGGCCGGCTCCGCGGCGCGCATGCATCGCTCCAAATCCCTTCCGGCGTATGGAGCGCCAGCAGGCGCAGCCGTTTGCGCGCCCGGGAAAGGGCGACCTGAACGGCCCCCTCCGCCATGTTGATGCAGTTTCCCGCTTCCTTGGCGGTAAGCCCGAATACGTCGCACAGAAGAACCATGACAAAAGCCTTCGGCTTCAGCCGGTACATCAGCTCTTCCAGCAGATCGCGCGTGATCAGGTTGTCTGCGAAGGGTCCCGGTTCACTTCCGTAAGCCGATTCAAATTGTTCGACCGACATGGTGACCAGCCTCCGGCTGGACCTGCAGCGGTCGATCCAAAGATTGCGGGCCGTGCGGAACACATACGGCTTGCTCAGGGTCATCTCCGGCATTTGTATACACCGGTTCATCAATCTGACCATAGTATCCTGAACCAGGTCCTCGGCTTCCCATTCCCGATGGGTCAGTGATCGGCAGTACTGCAGCAGCTGGGGTCTCAATTCGGCCAATAATCCGGCAAATTCCCCCCGAAAGGAAGAATTAAGGGTTGTTTCCGTCATATAACTCACCTCGCTCCCCTGTCCCAACGCCGCATATGACCTGCCTATTTGGGATTGTTAATAAAAAAACAACACGCAAACAAATGTTCCTATTCAAGATATTCTATCTCTATTTTGCTTTTTCCTCTTTTTTCTCAAAAAATATTCTGATCTTGCCACCTCCCTGTACCGCATTTCATACAGCCCCCATCGTTTGGAAAACCTGACCCATACCAACGACCATCTGGTCCTCATCGGCGGAGGAATCGGAGTTACTCCCCTAGGCGGTGTATTATTTCTGCGGATCCGTCTCCTTCATGAAAGCAATCAATCAAGCATTGAAAGAGCTGAAAATTCCTAAGGAGCGCATTCATTATGAAGCCTTCAGTCCGATCGCCATACTAGATGAAGAATAGCGGGGTTTGGGGCAAACGCCTTCAAAACAAAGAAGAGCCCGGCACCTGTGCCGGGCTCTTTTTTATGAAAGATACAGAAGGCTAGATTCATGACTCCAAAGAAGTCCAGGTACCGTGATTCAGTCCTGTTCGTCTTTTTCCTGAACGACCGGCATCATCATGCCGTCGTCCATCCCCATCATCGTCACGCTGGTGGAGTCGGGAATCTCATCATGCTGCGTAATATCAACCGGCGTATCGAATAGCGGTTCGGCATATGCCAGATGCGTCCGTCCGCGCGCCAAGATTTGGCGGTAATTCCCGCTGTCGCCCTCGTAGCCGTCATGGTCCCATGGAACAAATGAACGGGCGTTGCAGTAATGGCACACATACGATCGGCGGTAACGGTCCGTCGTTCGATTCGGGTAGGAGCGGTGAAACAGGTGTGAATGGAAGAACAGCACGTCCCCAGGCTTTAACGGAACCGGAATCGGGTCCGGATAATGGGACACCACCTTCGACAGCGTGTTGACTTCGTCATCCAGGTGACTGACATGCTCCACGGAATGGAGATCGGAAAACGCCTCCCTGGCGTGAACGTTCCCGCCATGATCTCCCGGCGGCGGATAAATCGGCTCATGGTTGGAGCCGGGAACCACCCACAGGCAGCCGTTCTCTTCATCGGCGTCTTCAAGCGCGATCCATGCTCCGATCAGCGTGTCGGGATGGGTTTTGATGTAGTATGCGTCCTGATGCCATCCCTGTCCCCCTTTTCCCGGAGGATTAAAAAAGATCATGGACTGCAGGGCATACACATCCGGACCCGTTAGCGCTTCAAGCACATCGAGGATCCGGGGATGCAGCATCAGCTGCTCCCCTTCCGGGTAGAGGCGGGAGATCATATGAACCCGCGTTTTTTCGGCGAACTCCGCTTTGAGCGGGTCGGTATCCTCCTCGGATGCCTGCTTGCGCTTTCCTTCATTCTCGATCCGCAGCCGTTCGGCCCACACAGCGTACTGTTCGATTTCTTTCGGATCCAGCAGCCCTCGGACGATGACGAATCCGTCCCTGTGATACTGCTTATACTCTTCCACCGTTACATAATAACGGTCCTCTCTTAGTTTGGCTTTCGGCACATAAGTCTGCCCCATGGTTGATCCCCTCCACACGCATTGATTATCTTAAGTGTGAAGGATTCCGTAAGCGTTCTCAATGGAGAGGACACGGAAAACGGTGGACGGATTTGATATCCGCTTTACCGGGAATCCCCGTGATCCAGTACGACAAAATGCCGGTTCAAAGGATACGCGGCCTCCTCTTCCTCGATGACGGCCAAATGCCGGAACAACGGATCCGCGAACCGGTCGCGAAACTCCAGGGCCGTCATTCCACGGGTTCGCTTGAACATGCGTGAGAAATAATGCTCATCGGTGAATCCGACGTCGTAAGCGATCTGCTTGATGGTCCGCTCCGCCTGAATAAGGAGCTGCTCAGCTCTCCGGAGGCGGCGTTCCAGCAGCGCCTTCTGAGGGGGAATGCCCATCCAGCGGACGAACATCCGGGTGAAATGCTCATGGGTCCAGCCCGAGCTGGCCGCGATTTCTTCAATGGTAATCTGGCGGTGAAGCTGCTGCTCCATATAATCCATCGCCCGCATGATGGGAGCGGGCAGTGAAGCGGCCGACATCGACTCGTCTTCCTCAATCGCCTGCCATTCCTCAAGGACGCCCATCAGCAAAACGGACGCCCTTCGCTGCCAGCCGGCCGGCTTGATATGCGCGATCTTCAGCATCTGCTTAAGCATTGAGGGAATCAGGCTCCCTCCGGCAATGACCGACCAGTCACGGAAATTTTTCCGATCGTGGTCCGGCCTGCAGAAGGCTTCCCGAAATGCAGCAAATTCGAAGTGAACGAATAAGTGCCTTGTGGGAAGGCTAGGATCAAACCGATACCTGTGCGGTTCTCCGGGGCAGGTGAACACGACTCCCGGACGGTCCAGCGCAAACGACCCCCGGTCGATTTCGTAAACGGATCGGGTCCCTGCCGGGAAGTATACCAATTCGAAATCGTCGATCGTACGCATCCCGAGAACGGATCCCGGCTTCACGGCGATATCCCCCATGGCATGGATGGCGGGTAATGTAAGCAACGATGCACAACCTCCCTAGTCTCTGGCCCTCTCGCTGCCGGATCGGAACCGGTCGTTTTAATAGCATGATACACTATTAAACCGCGCCCTGCAGCCCAAAAAAAGAGAGATGACCGCATGGCCTGCGACATCTCTCTCTTTAGAGCGAACCCGGAACGGATTCCGCACGCCTTGCCGGGCAGGGTGACAAGCCCTGTCTAGCACAGCTTATCTTACTGCTCCTTGAACCGCTTCCGGCTGCCGATGAGCGGGAACTCACCGATCCGCAGCCGCGCGCTTCCGTAAGGGATCAGCTCAAGCTCCGCCACAAGCTGACCGTTACAGTCGGGATGAATGGGCGGTGTGCCTGCATTGTTGCCTTCCATCTTCCAGTCTTTGACCAGCTGTCCCGATACTTTGATCCGCACGGGGGCTCCATCCGCGGAGAACGGCTGGCTTGGAATATCGGCCTCGGTTACCTCAAAGCCGGTATCGGCCAACAGGCCGTATTTCCAGGCCGATCCCGGATACAGTTCCCAATCATGGAACATTTCACGCTCCCGCACCATCTGCCATTGCTCCCGGACCGGCAGCACATAGACAAGTGGTCCCCTTTCTACGCTGACCGCATAAAGGTTGCGCGACGTCGTGTTGACGGCCATCGGCAGCGTCAGTTCGATCCCGTCTCCACTCGCCCACTCGCGGTTGATTTTGGCATAGCCGTTCTCGGTCTGAACGTTCACCGGCGTACCGTTGATCTGGATCTCAGGCTGTGTACACCAGGACGGGATCCGCAAGGAAACCGTAAATGTTTCCGGGCGCTCCAAAGTGATTGAGATGGAGACATGGTCCCGGAAGGGATATTCTCCGCTGACGGCCAGCTTGGCCAAGGAACCGTTGCCAACCGGGGTCTCGACAGTACACGGCGCATAGGAAACGGCTGCAAGCCCGCCCCCAAGGTCCTTCATCCACAAATGCGACGTCAGCTTGGGCCATCCTTGGTGCATATTCGCGGTGCAGCAGCCGAAATGCGGCTCCAGGCCGAAAAGGTTCGCGTCAGGCCCGTTCACCCAGCTGCGGGGAGCGACGTTGCACAAAATCTGGTTCACCTGCTGATCGTACTGATGGGAAGTCCAATCCGGAGAGATTGCCGCCGGCAGCGCATTAAACGCCACTTTCTCAAGAATGTCGCCGAACCTGCCGTCGCCGAATATCCGCGTCAGCTGCTCCATCGAAAACATGTATTCCACCACGGCGCACAGCTCGACACCCTGACTCGGGTGCGTGCCGGAGAGCCACTCGTCACCCGAAAACATGCCGTGTGCCTGTCCGTGGTATGTCATCAGCGAATCGATTCCGCGGTGCACAGCCTCCCTCAAGACGGCATCTCCGGCCAGTTCGTACAAAACGCCCGGCGTCTTGATCCCCATCGCCACATTGACCACATGCGTCGTCCAGTCCCACTCCTCTATCTTTCGCCAGAACGGGAAGTCGTAAAAAATATCGGACCAGTCTGTCGTCTGCTTGGCCACGATCTCCGCCACTTCCAGCAGCAAAGGATCCTCCGTCCTTTTATACAGCCAAACCAGGCAGAGCAGCATTTCTGCTCCTCGGGTTTTCGCCCAGCCTTGCAGCGGATTCTCTTCAATGGTGCGGCGGACATAGCCGAAAAATTTCGTCAGGAAGGGAACGATCCGTTCATCTTTCGTCGCTTCTTCATGCTGCATCATGACCTTCAGCATGATCATGTAATGCCACCAATCGTGCTTTTTATCGACCTCACGGTTGACGGTTTCGATCCGTTTCGGACCGAAGTGGCCATCGTCCTGCTGACTCGCAAGCGACCATTCAACCCACCGGTTGGCTTTGGCGATCAACCTTTCATCTTCGAGCAAATAGGCAAGCGGAAGAAGTCCGTCCAAGTAGTACGGTCCGCGTTCCCAGCTTTCTCCGCTGCCTCCGATCCACCCGTTTTCTGGCCCGACATCCGCCCAATGCTCCTCCAAATGCCCGGTAAGACCTTTTGCTTGAATCATCAGTTGATCCTTAAGCCAACCGTAAGGTTTAACCGCGCCAAGCGGCAGTTGTTCAAAAGCGGTTTTAACGAATTTCATAGCTCGCCACTCCCTTTTCATCTTCGGTTTACTTCGGCTAACGCTATGAAATATACCATGTCCCCCGCTATTTACCGATACCAGATATCAACATGTTTTTGTCCAATCACAACCTCGTCATGCAGGCAAAACATATGGCTTCGCCATACGCAATCCTTTATGATAGAAGCAATTCGACTCGAAGGAAGGAGGATCGCCATGTTTCAATTCTTCGCTCCGCCTCTGCCCCATTACATTACCTGCGGGGAGGACACCTACCCCATTGGTGGAATCCATCCGGACCGCAGCGGCATCGGCGTCTTTGACCTGATCTTCGTGACGAGGGGTTGCCTGTTTCTGGAGGAAGAGCTTACGATGCTTACCGTCCCGGCGGGACATTACGCCATCCTTCGGCCTGACCGGTCGCACCGGACCGCCCGGCCCTGTTTGGAAGAAACGCATTTTTACTGGCTGCATTTTCAAACCTTGGGCAGCTGGAACGAAGTTTCCGAGCAGGATTCCTCTTTACCGGCATTTGAAGGCCATCCGCTCTATCAGATCGAGAAATTCTCAATCTATATTTCCCAGCAAGGAGTCCCGCTTCTCCCAAGTCAAGTGGAAGAGCTCCTCCGCAGGCTGATGCTGCTGCACCCGGAACAGACTGTATCCGCCCGCTGGAAGCAGCAGATCTGCTTTCAGGAACTGCTGTCCATGCTGCAGCAGACGGAAGGGGGAGAAGTACAGAATCCACATCTGAAGGTGGCGGAACCTGGCGGGCGAATATCTTCGCCGGCATTACCGGGAGCCCATCAGCTATAAGCGGATGTCGGAAGCCCTGCACTTTCATTCCAACTACATCGCCATATGTATGAAAAAGACGTTCGGCTGTACGCCGCTGGAGTATTTAACGAGGCATAGGATTGAGCAGGCCAAGCAAATCTTGATTCATACCGACGATCCGATCGGACGTGTCGCCGAGCAGACGGGTTTCGGATCCTTTCCTTATTTCGTTAGGAGCTTTGCGAGATATACCGGTCATACCCCGAAGTCTTTCCGGCAGCTCTACCGAAAATAATTTCGGCCAGATGTACCTGCATCTATGACAAAAGGCTGCCCGCATGCTGTTGAAGCAATGCGTCAGCCTTTTTTGCATTCTTTTACATAGGTTTACTCATGTTTGTCAGGTGGCTTTCACGGATTGGGTTCGTTCAAAGTTTTCACGGTATTGTTCTACCGTCCACTTACATACCTGCCACAAATCCGTAACCGGCTGATTGGTAAAAGGCAGCGTGTGAAGATAACCCGGCGGACCGTATTCCGGCGTAAAGGTCAATTCGGAGGCACCGGCATGCTGCCTCGCATCGGCGATCCGGTTCCACCAGTCAAAATGCCGAGCGACTTCATGCGCGTACTCGGGTGCCCGCGGATCGGGAACTTGAGGGCCCTGCGCATAACCGACACGCCCATGGATATGTACGGTGCGGGCGATAGCCAGGTCAAGCTCGCTCTCGAAATGTTCCAGCGTCGATTCGGTAACGCAGCACCAATGGCTAAAGTCGGCCGTCAGCCCGAGACCTGGGACGGCATTCAGCACCTTCCCCGTATCCCAGGGATTAAATAGAGCTCTGCCCCGGTGGGTTTCATGCCCCACCTTGACGCCCATCTGCTGCTCAAGCTGAACGGCCCGCCGGAAATAATCGATCTGCTCCTCCAGCGGAACATAGTCTTTTAAGGAATGCGCAGTAACATGGATCGGCCCAAACGACGTTGCCCGTTCCAATTGTACTTCGAAAGAAGCATAGTGGTTCGGCCCTTCGGTAAAAATCATCCCTACGTAATCAAGCTTATGGCTTGCGAGGAGCTCCTTAAACCGCTGTTCGTTTTCAGGTGCCGGCAGGGGCGCTTCAACGCCATCGTAGCCGGCGGAAGCGATGCGCGCCATCTGCTCTTCCAATGTGCCCGTACCCTCCATGCCCCACAACGCCTTGATCAATTTGAGTTTCATCCTTTTCCACCTCTCCCGGTTGATTGGATCCCGCTTCCCCCATTGTTTCCGATACTTCGCCGATTGTCCATGGATCCAAGGGCATGATTCGTGGATGGATTTGATATGTCTTTTGTTCGATAACATGCGGATTCACGCTGGATCGTTCTTAAAAAGAACCACGGCAGACGTCGCCAAGTTACGCCTCGTGATGCGTTTTGCCGGCAAGGATAGTAAATCGGTCGACAAGGTCGCTGATCTGAAACTTCTCCGCGTTCGTCATATACGTTGTGACCGTATCGTGAAACGGCATAACCCAATGCTCCGGCACGCCGGATTTCCCGGCGATCGCGCCAACGATGCTGCCGGCCGTCGCAGCCGTACAGTCGTTGTCCAGTCCCATGGCAACCGTCTCCGAGATCACCTTGGACACATCGGTCCCCCCGATCATCAGGCCGAACACCGTCAAGCAGGCGTTATTGTTGGTGTGCACTCCCGACATTCCCTTGAAGCGCTCATCGACCGCCGCTCTGGCTTCCTTGTAATCATGGATTTCACCACTAACGGCAAGCGCCCACTCCACATCCTTGTAAAGGCTGCATTCCTTCGGAATTTCGGTCAAGCCGATACGAAGCGCCTGCTCTGGATGATCGACGGCGAACGCCGCGGACTGCGCAGCACTGAAAAACATCTCCCCGTAAATCCCGTTCCGCCGATGGCTCAAATAAGCGTCCCGATAGGCGTATTCCGCCGCTTTCGCCGGGTACGCCGGAGCCATGTAAGCCCACGGATCCGAGCGGATATCCGCACCGATCCACTGGCAGAACGGATTGTTGACGTCAGCTGCTTGCAGCGCCGGAATGCCCGCCTTCAAATTGTTGAGCGCAGCCTCCTCCGCAGTACAAGCAACCGGCAGGTACTTGAGCCAGCTCTTTCCCACATCCTCTGTCGTGAAGTTGAGGCCGTGCTCTTCGGCAATGAGCAGTCCGAGGATCGTATAAGTAATGTCGTCATCGACTGGGACTTGGGACAAGCCTTCCAAGGTATATTCATAAAAGGTGCTTTTGCCGTAACGGAGATCGTTCGGATTTTTGATTTTGGACCAATAATGCTGTGGAGGAAAGGCATCCCCGATATATGCGGCCCATTTCTCCATGTCGCTCACTTCCCAGAATTCCACCGGCGCCCCCAGCGTGCATCCGGCAAAACGGGCGAGCATCGCCCCTTCGAGCTTTTCCTTGTAGACCGCCTTGTCAAACGATGCCCAAAGCCTTCTTGGTCCATCAGTACGCTGCGCTCGAATGGACGGCAGATCGTCCGGCTCCCGCTCCTTAAGCTCTGCGTCAATTGGTAATCCCTGCAGTTTCTCCAACGTTTCTTTCATCTTCTCTTCCATGTCGATCCAGGCATCGGCTACGCCCCGTCCTCCGTATTCGTGCGCGAGCCGCCCGTACTCAATAATTTTGCCTGCCAGTTCGTGGATCCTCGGTTCCTTAGGATAAGCCATATCAATAAACTCCTTTCCCAAGATCAATGAATTTCGTTCAAGGATAGTTTATTATAATGAAAACAATGACTTCCGCCGAAAAAGGACTGAAAGCTGTGCAGAATCGACCATTTGATTATAAAGTCGTCTCCCAGCCTTATATGCTTCCATCCGATTTCCCTGTGGATTGGCTCAGCAATTATATCCAGGGAGACAACGAGATTACGTATTTGCACTTTCACAACTGCCTTGAGATCGGCTACTGTCTGGAAGGCTCAGGCGTCTTCTTCGTTGAAGACAAAATCCTGCCCTACACCCAAGGGAATGTGAGCATCATCTTTCCGAATCAGCTGCATCTTGCCCAAAGCTTAAAGGGAAAAGAAAGCAGGTGGCATTTCTGCTTTATTGATCCGGACGCCCTCTTTTCGTCTGACCAGCTGTCTTCCGGATTCTGGGACCGGGTCGGAACGGATACGTATCCCCGGTTCAACAACATCGTCACCCCGGATGATCACGCTGAGGTCGTCTGGCTGACAGATCACGCGATGAAGGAGCTGGAGAAACACGGGCCGGGATATGAATCGGCTGTAAAAGGATACATCTGGACGCTCCTGACGCTGATCGGCAGGCAGTTGCTGCTTCAAGAGAGCGGCACAGCTGAAGCTGCGGCTGGCGGTGCCGACCGGCGGGCGATGCAGCAAATTTCAAAAGCGCTCGAGTACATTTCCCAGCATTATATGGAACCAGTCCCGATCCACCGGTTAGCCGAGCTATGCTGCCTCAGCGTCACCCATTTCCGGCGCATTTTCCACAAATGCATGGGCATGGCTCCGCTGGACTATATCAACAACGTGCGCATTCAGGTTGCGGCTGCCCTGTTGTGCCATAGCGGCAGCAGCATTTTGGCTATTTCCGAGGAGGTCGGCTATGCGACCTTATCCAGCTTCAACCGGCACTTCAAGCGGCTGATGGGCGAAGCCCCGAGCCAATGGCGGTCCAAAAACAGATGACAGAGGCAGCAAATATTTCGTGCTGCGGCAAAATCATTTGTGATTGGCAGGCAATTAGAGGCGCGGCTCAACCAACTCAAAATGGCGCCACCTGCAGCCCTTGGGCTTAAGGAGGCGCCATTACGGTCACCGGAATGATATATGAGAGAGTAAACTACTACAACTATCCGGCCAGCCCGCGGTGCTTACGACGTTTCAATGATTTCTTTGAGCACGACCGCCTGATTCATAGTGGTATCCTTCGCGGCATATAACAGCGTAACCGTGCAATCCTCTGCCAACTCCCGGATTTGCCGTAAAAGCTGGGAAGGCTTGTCCTGCTGAAGTTCCTGCAGGTAGAGCTCTTTGAACTTCTCGTAATGCTCCAGCCGATGCGCGTACCATTTTCTCAGCTCATGACTGGGCGCGATCTCTTTCATCCATTCGTCGACCGCGGCCTGCTCTTTCGTGAGTCCCCTCGGCCAAAGACGGTCAACCAGGATTCGTTTGCCGTCTGATGCTTCAGGCTTTTCATAGACCCGTTTGATATGAATCGGAATGATGGACACCTCCTTATTAGACTATTCATGCCCAAGCACCCGATCCTTATCCTCTTAATATAGTGTAGGAGTGAAAGGCGGGATGCGTATGAGCAAGGCAGACGATTTGCAGCAGCGTACCATTTTTCTGGCGGCCATCTGCGGACAGACCTATGCTCAATTTGAGAATGCGGACGGGTCGTTTGTCGTCCCTTCTCCATACTCACGGCTTGAGACGATTGAGGCCAGGTCCATTACGAACGATTGGGAACGCTTCGGTTTTATTCTCGATTCGGATCAAGAGGTCATCATTGCATTCCGGGGAACCAGCACGACGACCAACTGGATCGCGGACCTGATCGCATCTCAGAAGAAATACAAGTACATTAAAGAAGACTGTATGACGCACCGGGGCTTCACGGACATTTATGCCTCCGCAAGGACCCGCATTATCTCGACACTGGCTAAGGTATCCCGCGGAAAGACGCTGTTTATTACCGGTCACAGCCTGGGTGCGGCGCTGGCGACCTTATGCGCGGTCGATGTTGCAGCCAATACCGGCTTCCGCTCCCCTTACCTGTTCACATTCGGTTCACCGCGGGTAGGCGATCCGGCCTTTGCCAAGGCTTGTGCCAGCTATGTCCCCAACAGCTTTCGCATCGCCAATCTGTTTGATGTCGTGACCCATGCGCCCCCTGCCGTATACAAACTGCCGAAACGATCCAAAACTTTTTATTACAGCCATGTAAAGAACTTGTCACCCCGGCATTTTCAGCTCGGATCCTTTGGAGGGAACCACGTCATCTCCAGCTATTTCAACGAGTTATCCAAGCTTCAGCCGGAATATACCAAGATGCTGTCATCAGTCAATCCTGGCTTCTGTCCGTTCCCTGAACGCGTCCTTTAACGCCATCCGTGTCAAAATTGACATATTCTTTCACGGAATCGTAACCCAATCTCCTTCGGGTTCTACTATGCTGTAGAAGAATTGAATCTTACGCAGAATGGGTAATAAAAACATAGAGACCCAAGAAGTTACAAGGAGAGGATACAGCATGAACATCACAAAACCGGCAAAAAAAGCAATCATGGCCATGACCGTGGCCGGCATGGTAGGCCTGGGAGCCGTAGGCGCAGGCACGACATATTCCGTACATCAAGCTAACGCTGCTGCGGCAGCCGATGCGGGTTACGCATCCAAGCAGGCACTCCAGACGCTGAACAGTTTCTACAAACCGGCGCTGAAAGGCCAGTTCCCGGGGGCGGTTAGCGGCCTCAGCGTTGGTAAGAGCACCCGGCAGGATGTCCTGCACAAGATCGGGGAACCCGAAAATCCGATGAAGGATGCCGATGGGTTCGATGTATACAGCGCGAATATGGGCAATCCCGGCTACGCCATCAATTATAAGCTGGGCAAAATCCGTGAGATGCGCTACTTCGGCACCAACGTCGAACGCCAGACCAATATCGGCGGCATTACGATGAAGATGCTGAAGCAGAACTGGTATGCACCAAGTTCGGTGTCCACCTTCAAAACCGGGAACAAGACACAGACCAAGCTGACGTACAACCGCGGCAACTATAAGCTTGAGTTTATTTTCAACAGCAGCACTGAGCTTGATCATATTAACCTTTTAACCAAATAACAGCCTTCGCCGAAGACAGTGGTTCACCTGGAGCCGCTGTCTTTTTGCGTGTATAGATGAGGTTCAAGCGGGCTAAGTATTTATTATACGTGATGGTCCTTCGATCGAAAATAGCCATTGGAGCATCGTCCGAACCTTGTCCGCGAGGCGTCAGTTTGCCATAATGTATAGGCGGCGTCATGCCACAAAAGCCATACTTAACAAAGGAAGATTCCCATGAATATATCTGCACTCGCTTCAACGATCGCACCGGTCGACCTGAGAAGCTGCCTGATCAGCCAAAACGGCAGGCTGGTGTTTGAGCACTACCGGCATCCCCGCATCCCTGACGAGAAGGCGAAGGTCAATTCCTGCACCAAAAGCTTTCTGTCAGCCCTGATCTGCGTCGCAATGGACCAAGGCATCGTGCCGGATGCGGAGACGCCGATCACCGAATTTTTCCCGCAGCTTCGTTCCGCTTCCGATCCACGCAAGCGGGAGATTACGCTGGAGCATCTGCTGACGATGTCAGCCGGCTTTGAATGGAGCGAATTCGGTGGGATCAAATCGTTTCCGCGCATGACCAGAACCGGCAATTGGGTCGAATTTGTGCTCGAGCAGCCGATTTCCGATACACCTGGGACCCGGATGGAGTACAGCTCGGGATGCTCCCAGCTTCTGTCCGCGATCCTGGTTCAAGCCGCCGGCAAGTCAACGGCCCGGTACGCCGAGGAAAATCTGTTTGGACCACTGGGCATCGAAGACTATCGTTGGGAGTCTGACCCCCAGGGGATCCACACCGGAGGCTACGGTTTATGGCTCCGTCCCGGGGATTTGCTGAGATTCGGGCAGCTGTATCTGCAGCAGGGACGCTGGGAGCAGCGGCAGCTGATCCCCCGTGAGCTTGTGAACCGATCCGTACAGCCGTCCATCCCCGCTGGTCCGCCAAACCGCGGCTTTTACGGCTGGCATTGGTGGATGGATACTTTTGGAGCCGAGCTTGGTGGTCATTCCGCTGCAGCATCTCCGCTTTCATTTGACTATTTTTACGCCCGCGGATATGCGGGACAGTTCATCTATATCGTCCCCGTCCTGGAGACGGTAGTAGTCCTGACCGATGACAAGCGTAAAAAAGAGCGGCATCCGGCGAATGTGTTCCGCGATTTCATCGCACCGCTGCTGCTCGAAGATTTGAAATAAGCTGCGCCGATGCATGGTAAACCGCCGTTGCCAGCATGTACATCGCCGCGGACCATGAAGAAAGGGGCTATCGCCAATCGATAGCCCCTTGTCTCCGTTCCCGCCGCATACCGCTTATTTCTGTGCAAACTCCCGCGGATGGCGGCGCTTCAGCTCATCCACGGCATGCCCTCTCCCGGTCTGTTCCAGCCGCTCGATGTACATCGGCAGATGCCCTTTCGCATGATACGGCCCGCCTTCCTGAATGACCGTCCACAGCGGATCGACGTCAAACATCATCGACATCATCATCTCGTCATGCCACTCGTTCAGCAAGTAGACCGCTTCCCTGCACAGGTCCCTCCGTTCCTGAGCCAGGTTGTTCTGCTCGTGGGCATCCTCAGTAAGATTGAACAGCATCTCCTTGTCAAAAAGATGATATCCGTCATGGTACGTGCGGGTATACAGCCAGTCCCCGAACCGTACGCTGCGCTGGCATACGTGGGCGCACTGCGAGACGACGAGGTACTCCCTTCCGCCGGACTCTCCGCTGCGGAGCGTACCGGCGTAGCTGCGGCCGTCCCAGCTTGGCGCAGGTTGAACGCCCAGCAGTTCCGCGACGGTCGGCACCAGATCGAGATGATAGTGCAGGGAATCATCGGAAATCCCCTTTTGCATCCCCGGCCACCGGATGATCATCGGGATCCGGCAGGTGCCCTGGTCGGCGGTGCCGTGCTCACCGTAAATGCCGAGCTCGCCCATGTTTTCGCCATGGTCGGCGGTGATGATGATCACCAGGTCGTCCATAACCCCCTTCTCCGTCAAACGATCGAAAATCATCCCGATATTGTCATCCATATGCCGGATGCCGCAGTCATAGCCATCGATCATCCTCCGCAAATCGTCCATGTTCTGAATGTTGCCGGGATGACGGGGAAAATGAGGCGACGTGCTGCTGTTATACATATTGATTTCGTTCGCGCCATGTGGGCCAACCTTTTGCTTGTGGCGCTCCAGCACTTCTTCCGTAATCCACTCCGGAAGCGGTTCGTCTTGAAACGGATTGCCGAACGATGCCGGCGCCCGGTAAGGGGTGTGCGGATCCCAGTAGTTCACGTACAGCAGCCAGTCGTCCTGGTCTGCGTTCCGCTCGATCCAATCCAGCACAACGGGGGTGACCTCCTCGGCCGACTCCATGCCGCCCTTGCCCGTATTGTAAATTTCGTTGAATCCCGCATAGAAGGTCCAGGCGGAATGCCGCTCCCCAAATGGGCTGACTAGGGCCGTCCGCATGCCCGCGCGGCGGAAGACCGCCGGGAAGCTCTCTGACGCGAGCTTGTCGTGGAAATCGCGGTCAGCTCCTTCGTGCCGGACGTCCGCCGCGGTCCCACCGTGTCCCACGACGCCGTTATGTATGCCGAAACGGCCCGTCATCAATGCCGTACGCGACGGGAAGCACGGGGCGTCCGATGTATAGTAGTTGTCAAAGCGTACGCCTTCGGCCGCGACCCGGTCGATATGCGGCGACGTATTGCGGTGGTAGCCATAACAGCCAAGGTGGTCCGGTCTCGTTGAATCCAAATCCAGCAGTAACACTCTCATCGTTCATCCGTCCTCTCCGGATAATATGAAATGCCTTTGCAGCTGAATTATAGGCGTGACGCTCCATATGCGTCCATGTACATTTCATTGATCTGATGTACATTTCTATCGCAATCTATAAGATTTATGCCGAATGCAAGGAAGCATAATTTACGAGAAGTCGGCATTATGATAGGGTTTTAATAAGTTATGGGATAAAGAGGTGCAGCTGCATGCTTCAAATCATGAGTGTAAATTTCGACAATGAAATCCCCCAATGGAGGACCAACCTTGAGACGATTCCGTATAACGTTCTGGTCGTCGTCCGGCAGGGCCAGGTCCGGTACGAGATTAATGGCAGTGTTGTGATCGCCGAAGCGGAGGACGTGCTCTTCATCCCCCGCGGTGCCCGCCGTTCAGGAGAGAACAAGGACAGCATCCCCCACCAAAAACATACCGTTTTATTTACATGCGAGCCCGGGGCCGAGACGGGAATTCCGTTCGTGGATCAAGGACAATGCGTCAAGTTCAGGCTATCCCCGAGCCAGTACGCCTATCACCGCTGCGACAGGCTGTACGAAGAGATGCGCGGCGGGAAAAGCTACCGTTCCATCGTCTGTCTTGGTATATTGCAGGAGCTCCTGGGCATGATTGCCCGGGAACTCGAACAGCCCGCACTGACACCGAGCAAGCTGAAATATGCCGAAGCGGTCAAAGCCTATCTGCTGGAGCATTACCGGGAGCAGATCGAGATTGCCCGGCTGGCCGCTTTGATCGGCCGCTCCCCCAATTACGTAACCGCCGTCTTCAAAGAAGTGTATGGCCGGTCTCCGATCCGCTATATGCATGAGCTGCGCATGCAGGAGGCCTGCAGCCTGCTGCTGGGCTCAAATATGACGGTCGCGGGCATATCGCAGTACCTCGGTTACTACGATACTTCTTATTTCCACCGAGTGTTCAAAAAGTACTGTGGCCTCTCACCTACCGAATACGTAACACAGGCGCAGCGGTCAGGCATGCCTCCGCTCATCAACACGATCACATGATATGTCAGTTTCATTGGAACATTTATCCATTGACTTCTCCTGCCCGTTTGTTAGAATCATAAATACCGATAAAACAAAGTGAATTACTCGTATATAACCAAAGGAGGAGAATGACGTCATGTTGATGTTAACAGGCCTGCTGTGCGGCGCCCTGCTCGGCTTCGTCATGCAGCGTGGACGCTTCTGCCTGACAGGCGGATTCAGGGACATGTATCTGACCAAGGACAACCGCATGTTTTATGCCCTGCTGATCGCCATTTCGATTCAGAGCATCGGCGTGTTTGCGCTGATCCAGCTTGGACTCATCGAATTCAGCGCCGGCACGTTCCCTTGGGTAGCTACCGTGGTCGGCTCGTTTATATTTGGGATTGGTATTATTTTAGCCGGGGGATGTGCGACAGGAACCTGGTACCGGGCCGGTGAAGGACTGATCGGCAGCTGGATCGCACTGTTCGGTTATATGGCGATGAGCGCCACGATGAAATCGGGTGCCTTGGCGCCGCTCAATAACGGAATCAAGAAAGTAGAAGCTCCGGCCAACTCCATTCCGGACACCTTCGGCATTTCGGTTTGGCCGTTTATCGCCCTTCTAGCTATCATAACGATCGTGATGGTCATCCGTACACTGCGCAAACCGAAGGTGGCCATTCCGGCGATGAAGCCAAAGCGTACCGGGCTCAGCCATCTGCTGTTCGAAAAACGCTGGCATCCGTTCTTTACCGCCATTCTTGTCGGCCTGATCGCCCTGCTGGCCTGGCCGCTGAGCGAGGCGACCGGACGCATGTCAGGTCTTGGGATCACGACGCCTTCCGCTAACATTTTGCAGTACTTGGTTACGGGAGACAGCGATAAGTATGTGAACTGGGGCATGTTCCTGGTGCTGGGTATCCTTGTCGGATCCTTTATCGCCGCCAAAGGCAGCCGGGAATTCCGCTTCCGCGCCCCGGATGCAAAGACGGCGGTTTCGAGCTTTGCCGGCGGCATCCTGATGGGCTTCGGCGCCAGCTGGGCGGGCGGCTGCTCGATCGGTAACGGTCTCGTCATGACCGCCATGATGACATGGCAGGGCTGGGTATCCCTCGTGTTTATGATTTTGGGCACATGGACGGCTTCTTATTTTGTGTACGTCCGCCCTCGCACCAAAGCCAAGCTGAAGCAGTCCGCTTCGCTGCAAACCACGACAACCTAATTTAGGAGCTTTACGTTAAACTAGTCACATCTTAAGGAGGTTACTTCCATGAAACAACAAAAACTAGCCGTTCTGGGCATGGTCTGTCCATTCCCGTTAATTGAAGCCAAGCAGACGATCGAAGAGCTGAACAGCGGCGACGAGCTGGTCATCGACTTCGACTGCACGCAGGCCACCGAAGCCATACCGCGCTGGGCTGCAGAAGCCGGCCACACCGTCACGAATTTCGAACAGATCGACGATGCATCTTGGACGATTACGGTGCAAAAGAAATAATGTAACGCATAAGCAGGCGACCTTCCGTCATATTGGGGAGGCCGCCTTTTTGCATGCATTGGATTGTTGAACCGCAAAAATTGCAGCGACCACGCCCGGTGTTCTTTTTTTCAATAAATTGACCGTAACCGGCCTACCTTATATACTCTACTCATTGGAAGATATAGGAATGCTAGGAGGACCCCATGGACGATCGCGCAAATGATGGAGATATGAATTTGGATACGGCCATATCCGCCTTGAACAACGCCTATTCATTAGAAAATTGGACACTTCTGATTCGGCGGTCGGATCAGCTCTATAACGACGCGTATCAATCATTTATTCACAATAAACAGGCACAAAAACCGATGATTTATTATATAGGATATAGTCTGCTGATGAAGGGAATCGGCTATCAAAAAGACAAGCAATACGGGGAATCGCTGAAGTGTATTGATCAGTATAAAGATCTTGGCCGGTTTTTGGACGGAAGCGAACGCAGCCAGCGGATACTCGACCAATATGCTTTTTATGCTTATGCCAATTCACTGTCTGTACACCTTCTATCGGGAAATCTTACAAAACTCGAGGAGTACGCCCAATTTCTAAATCAGCATCCATCCGAAACGTTATCCGGATTGCTGACCCTTTTAGAATGTGCCCTTTCCCAGGATCTTAACGTCGATGAGTATATCGCGCCTTTGACGGAGCGCTTTGATGCTTATCAGCATGAAGATATGCGCCCTGAAGAGCAGACCATCTACCTGTCGATTCTCATGATGCTTTCCCGCTACTGCAGCAACAGGAAGAGGTTTGAAGAAGCACAGAAATACACGCAACAATTTTTATCCCTATCGTTCGATAGAGGCCCTGGTCAACAAGCATCAACGTCTGCTGCTCCGCATGAATAGGAAACGATCCTTACAATCATCTCAAAATGGCAAATGGTTCTCAAGGAGGTAAGATATTTCTGAAAATAAAGGCGACCTCCCCGTTATCTGGGAAGATCGCCTTTGATGTCATTCCTGGCACAGGTATCGTTCGAGCAGAGCTTCGACCGCTGTCCGGTCCCGTTCAAGCCGTGCGAGTTCGGCACCAATGGCCGGAATCTGCTCGCGCAGCACCTCGGGGCCGTCCGTACCTTCTTCGTACCGGGTCATAAAATGCAGGAACACGTCCACGTTCCGCAGCTTCATCAGCACCGGGATCGCCCGGATTTCATCCGGTGCCAGGCGGACACGGCTGCCGAAGCCGCGGCAAAACTGAACGGCCGCCTCCATGCCGGTATCGGGATCGTCCCCAAGCAGCCCCGGAAGGATGACCGCGGGCTCCATTGCCCGTACGTCACGGGTGCAAAATTCAAAGTCGAGCAGCGCCGTGACCTGCTCAGGCTTGTCTGCATCCACCAGCAGATTGGAAGCATTCAGGTCCCCGTGCACAAGCTGGTGCGGCAGGCGCTCCAACCCTTCAAGTTCGCGGATGACCTCCCTGTGAGCTTCCCCGATCCTGCGAAGCGGGCCCTCCAAGCCGCGGAAGGGCTCAGGCGGCGCGATGCAGAACTGCCCCACCCGCTCCGGGCTGCACCCCGGATACGAATGGGCCAGCTCATAGTATGGCCGGTAGGCGGGTGACGGAGCAACCACGAGCCGGCTGAGCGCTTCGGAGAGGCAGCCCGCCGCTTCCCCGAAGGAATACGCGGCCCGAAAACCGGTGGATTCGGGACGGATGCCGTCAATGTATTTGAACAGGCAAGCATAACGCCCGCTCCCGTCATCCAGCTGGACGATCATATCGCCCGTCAGGGCAGGTATGGGTACAGGGGTGCGGAAGTCCAGTTCGTCCCGGGCAAGCGATGCCAGCACGGCGTGCTCAAACCGGATTTTATCGATGTCCCGATGCGTTTCGTAAATTCGCAGGACGCCGCGCCCCTCCGCTCCCTCGATAAACCGGGTCGTATTGTTCCAGCCGCTTGCCCCCTGTGTAATCTCACCTCTCCAGGAAGAATGATATTGGTTTAATATCGATGTCAGCATGATCAGTATTCGATTTCCTCCAATTGGGCCAGATTGCGGTTGGACTCCCGCAGCAATGACGTGAACGAGTCGGCCGTGTAATACACGAAATCCGGATCATGGATGTAGCTGATGATCTGCCCATACGTCCCCTCATCGCTCGGATCCAGGTCCAGCATCAGATACAGCGACCCTCCGGCCATGCTCGCGAACGGATACCACTGGCGGTGGAACAGGTAGGGCTTGAGTTCGCGATCCAGCTTGGCGATCTCCTCCGGTGAATAATATTCCTCCAGCAGTTCATCCCTCTCGCAGAAATATCGCTTGACGTCCTCGATTTCGGCGAGGGACATGAGATAAAAAGGAGCCGCCTCTTCCGCGTCCTCACCCGGATACAGGATATGAAAGGCATAGCCGCTTCCGTCTTTTTGTTCATAAAAGGCGCGAAAATCCTCCGGCAGAAGGATGCCGAATTTCTTCTCAAACTCATCCAGACGCGAAGGTGCCGCCCCGCCATGATCCCTATATTGATCGTACAGACCGAGGATTTCCTCGTCCTGGATTTTGCCGGGGAGCAGTGCTTCCAGCTCCTCCTTCAGGGGAAGAACCCGGCTGCGCACGTATTCCCGGTAACCGTGGAACGCTTCCTCCCCACCGCCATTTTCCAGCAGGATCATGACGGCATAGGATATCAGGTTCAGCCACGTTTCCATCGTTTCGATCTGTGCCTTCGAAAGCAGGCCGTTCGAACGCAGCATGCCTTCCGGCTCCAAAGCCCAGGCCAGGGCCAAATGGTAGAGGCCCCACAGGCTGGATATCAGTTCCCGGTTCACCTGGTCCCGGCCCAGCTCGTCCGACATCGTGCGCAGAGCGGCCATAACCTCATGAAAGTTCCCCTCGCGCAGCTCCCCGCGGAAGGGCCTTAGGCTGCCCAGAAAGCCGTTTTCCATTTTCCAATGATCTATGCGGTCATGGGTAAAAGCATGGCATTTCAGCAGCAGCTGTGCATCTTCAATATTCATCGTCGTTCTCTCTCCTCTCCCAACACCGGCGATGTAAACTTACGCAGAAGCGTACTGTACGATCACGGCTTCCCTTGTCTCTTCATCATAAGTGATCCAAAGGTCATCGCCGACTTCCACACCGTATACCGGTTCGATGGACTGCTCGATTCGGTACGAAAATCCGTTTTTTGTAACGGTAATGCGGGCAAATGGCCGTTCGCCGACGGTGCCATCAAACTGTACTGCCGTCACAAACCGCGAAGCTTAAAATGACCGCAGGCACAAAAAATACGAGATTCAGCAGGTTGATCCTTTTCTTCATCGATTCCTCCTCTTTATCCGTTTCCTATGAACTTATCATAGAGGCGGCTGCGAATGCCAGGTAATGACAATATTTTTACCGCCCTACCGGACAATTTCCGGCTTCTTTTGCAGTTGTCCAGAGCATTCTTCTTGTTATACGAATTACGGAAAGAAAAAGTTGAATTTTTTTGTCGATAACCCTTTACAGACTTTTACATTTTCTGATAATATTGTCGTAGACAAGCTAATCAGAGGTTTGCAGATTTGACTACACCGTTGTCTAAAAAAATTACCTATGGGAGTGAATTAAAAGATGAAAAAAACGATTCTCTCGACAGTAATCTTGCTTGGACTTCTTAGCGGACTCTTAGCGGCGGTGGCTTCGGCGGATGCAATCAAGCCGTTCAATCACGGTGCAAACTACGACACAGCGGATGCAATCAAGCCGTTTAATCACGGCGCTAATTACGACACGAAAGACGCAATCAAGCCGTTCAATCACGGCGCAAACTACTAAGTCTTACTTTCATAATTGGTGGTCATACTTAGATAAAGGGAAACGGCTCATGAACGGATATTCCATCCGCCATGAGCCGTTTTTCTTTTGGTTCCCTCTCATCCCCTGCAGCTTTACTTGAACCTCTTCGGACCGAGCTCGATCTGCCGGGTGATCTCCGCCGCGATTTTAGGTTCCGGAGCGAAGTCCCGCTCCCAATGGTCCGGCTTGATCACTTTGCCCACTTCGTTATAATGCGGCTTTCCGTCCGGAAAGAGCTTGCCCATGTTGGCGGTATGGACATGATCAAAAATCCGGTCCGGCTCCACGCCCGCTTCGACGAATCCGCCGTTGGCAAAGTAGAGAATGTCGGTGAACGCATCGATCTGGCCGATCAGCTTGTCCTCCGGATAGGCTTTTTGCTGCTGCTTGCGGTATGTATCCTGCGCCCGTTCCATCAGCTCGGCGAAAAATGCCTGGAACCTGTCGTCATTGCCGGCCGTGGCATGCAGCAGTTCAATCACTTCCTCCATAATAAAGGCGGCGCGGTTCATCGCCAGCTTGTCGTTCAAAGCCTGCGGCTCTTCCGGAGCGGGGCAGTCAAAGCCCAAATGAAACTCGCGGACCTGCTGAAATTGGGTTTTTCCCAACGTTTTGGATTCCGTCATGTTAATTTCTCTGGCTCCTTTATCGGTGTAATCTCTAGTATTATAGCAAATTTATCGGCACAGCATTTTGGTAGAAAATAGATTCATGCCGTTTCCGCTAAAGAGCGCCGCGAATATCATAGGTTCAGTCCCGTACTCAGAAAGGGGGAATTGACCATGACCATGGTTAGGTCCTTCGATGCCATATTCAGTCTTGGTAGCAGCTGCCAGGTCGCCTCCCAGCTGCGGAGGAACGGGCTGCGCATGGCAGCCGGTCCTTTCGACTGGTTCAACTTCGCCTCAACCCCGGGCTTCTGCCAGGTGCTTGAATCGCGATTTGAATGGTTTATGCTGCTGCCGAATCTGGAGGTCTACAGCCATTCGGTCAACTGCCACTATGTTCGGGATAAGGCCAGCACCTGCCTGTCCTTTCACGATTTTAAATACGATCCAAAATTGCCCCCGCTCTTCGATTATCCCGAATTCCGCGACAGGCTGAAACGCCGAATCGGACGCTTCAATCACTGCCTCTCATCCGTTCAAAACGTGCTGCTGATCCGGACGGTCAAGCATACCGAAGATGCCTTCCGCATATTCGAGACGATCGAGAACAGCTACTCGAATCCACATCTCCGATATTTATTTGTATTGCACAGCAGTGATCCGGATACGGCCGAGATCGATTCGGGCCACCCGCGGATCCGCATCGTTCGGATGCCCGCCGGAGCGACCTGGGAAGGGGATGCCGAAGCTTGGAAAAAGGTGCTTGCTCCCTATTCGATCCGCAGCTGACCCGGCAATCATCTTTCCCAGGGATGCCCTGGCAGCCGCTCTTCCAGCTCCGCTTGCTGCCGCAAATGGTGGCGGAAGTGCATTCCGATCAGCCGGTACCATTCCTGCGCATTCAGCCAGCCGAAGCCGCCGTGCCGGACTTTGCCGCCCGGATGAACCTCTTCCAATTTCAGCTCCCACTCCCGCATTCTTGCCACCACCTTCGCCAGCCCCTCGTCCAGTTCTTCGCCGCTTAATGCGTTATTCGGACTGGCGGCCTGCGCTCCTTCCAGCTTGATCTTGACCGGCGGAAAGCCGCCGCGCCGGAACACGTCATCTCCAGCAGGTGTTTTGCCCAGCGGCTGCTCCTCCGTACTCTCTGCACAAATTTGGACAAAGTCCAGGTACTCCATGGCAACGGCGATTAGATGATCGTACATCTGGCCGATCGACCAGATCTCCGGTCCGGGAATGTACCGCAGCTGCCAGGCGGAATACTTTTGCAAATCAAGGCGGTATCGTTCAATCAACTCGAAGTCATCCATATTTAATGCGCACCTCATTCCGATTTTCCTATGCATTATACACCCCTCTTTGCCTACCTATTTCTTCCGTATTGCTGAAATATCCTGCTTCTGCGGATCGTTCAGGTGTCCGTCGTGATGGTTCGTACTGACATGGAGCCTCGCCAGCATGACGATTCATTTCCAAACGAAATATGAGAAACTTATCTTTATCTTAAGGCTTACAACGAAAAAACCTCCTTTTATCATGCCGGCATATGCCGCAAGGAAAGGAGGTTTTGCTATTGGCCGCCAGTTGGCCGCTCGTCTTCCGGTTCACCGTTGGTCATGCGGCTATTTTGCTCCCCGCAGACGATTCAGGGCCATCAGCACCGCACCGTTGGCAGCGTCTTTTTTGGGCGTGATGCAGGTGATTTCCGGATAGCGTCCCTGCAGCCGCTCCAGAAAAGCGTCCTGGATATACACGTTGTTAAGCAACACGCTTCCGGCCATGGCCAGTGCCCCTGTCTGCAGTGCCAGCTTCTCGGCAACGGGGGTTACCAGCTCGGCGAGCGAAGCCGCGCTGCGCTGCGCAATGCCCAGAGCAGCAGGGTCGCCGAGCTCGCATGCCCGGGTCAGCAGTGGCGCCAACGCGGCGATGTCCTTTTTGCTCCGGGCTGGATCGTACACGTAGCCGATGATGTCGCGTACCGATTTCAGGCCCAGCTTGCCGTAGACCAGGTCCGTAATGACCGTTTCCGGCAGCCGGCCGTCATGGGCCCGGACCAGAACGGACAGCAGATCCCGGCCGATCGCGTACCCGCTGCCTTCATCATCGATCAGGTGACCGCATCCGCCGGTACGATGGGTCTCGCCGCGTTCGTTGCGGCCGTAACAGATCGACCCCGTGCCCGCGATCAGGATCATGCCGTACTCGCTTTCATGAGCGCCGCTCAATGCCGTTTCCTGATCGCCGGTGATCAGGAGGCCGCCTGCATAGCCGCTTTCCCTGACCTTGGCGGTCAGGCGGGCGCTCACGGCGGGATTGCTGACTCCCGCGGCACCGATGCACAGATAGGCGCAGCGGTCCAGCCCGCCGGCGGCCTCGCCGATCCGCCCCAGCATGTCGCGCAGGCTGGCTTCGATGCTGGCCTCGTCCTGCCCGTTGTAATTGATGCCGCCGGATTCGAAGGCGGCGATTACTGCGCCGCTCTCATCGGCGACGGCGACAGCCGTTTTCGTTCCGCCGCCATCCAGCCCGGCTACGTACCGCATCGTCATCCCTTCCTTCGTCTGTCTAATAGATATGATACTGCAGCTTCATGTCGGCAAACGAGCGAGCTTCCTCACGGAACTGTTCCAGCAAGGCCGGCAGATCCAGTGGCTCGCTCCGGTACAGATCATCCCCGCCCAAAAGGTCGATGAACGGCAGCTTGTTGCCCTTGTGCGGCGGCAAAAATTCGAATGCTTCATAGTTCCGCTTCAGCGTATACATCAGCCGGATCCCCGTCTCGAGCGGCTGCAGCGCCCGCTGATCGGTAATATGCAGCTGCACGCCGCCGCACTGCTCACCCTCATGCTTGGAGAACGTCGGCTTGAAATAAACCGGCCGGAAAATAACGCCGGGCAGCTTCATGGCGTTCATCTCGTCCGCCAGCTTCTCCGCCTCAACAAACGGTGCTCCAACGATTTCAAAAGGTGCCGTCGTTCCCCGTCCTTCGGACAGGTTCGTGCCCTCGAACAAACAGGTTCCCGGATAGAGGAGCGCGCTGTCAAAGCGCGGCAGCCCGAGCGACGGCATGACCCAGAGGTTTCCCGTTTCGGGAAACAGCATGTTCCGGTCCCAGCCGCCGCATGGAACGACATGCAGTTGGGCGTTCCAGCCCATTTGCTCGTTCGCCATCGACGCCACCTCGCCGGCTGTCAAGCCATAGCGGACGGCGAGCGGGTAATTGCCGACGAACGATTCAAAGCCGGGCTTCAGGACGTTGCCTTCCACCGTCACCCCGTCCAGCGGGTTAATCCGGTCGAGGACGATGAACTCTTTTCCCGCCTTGGCGCAATCCTCCAGGGCGTACAGCATCGTATAAATGAACGTATAGTAGCGCACGCCCACATCCTGGATATCGTAAACGACGGCGTCCACTTCGTCCAGCATTTCCGCGCTCAGCCGCTTGGAGTCCTTGCGGTACAGGCTGTACACCGGCACGCCGGTAATCGGGTCCCGGTAGGTTTCAACCTGCGCCCCTGCTGCCTGATCCCCCCGAACCCCGTGTTCCGGCGAAAACAGTGCCGTCAGCTGGAACCGCTCATACAGAATTTGTATGGTGGATTCAAATTTACGGTTTAAGCCCGTCGGTGAGGTAATCAGCCCGAGCCGCTTCCCTTGGAGCAGATGGGAGTATTCTTCGATCCGGTCAATTCCGTTAACGATCATAGCAACCTCCTGGTAGTGAATTTGGTGCAGCGCCAAAAAAGTTATATTTTCGTAGTTTCCGAAAAAAAGGACTGCAACCAAACAATCGTCACAGTCAGCCCTTCAATTGATTTATCGCTGCTTACAGTTCGCTTTGGCGCAGGCGCATCGTTTCCGCCGGAATCATAAACGTTTCCGCGTACTCCTTACGCGCCTCGATTCCGCGCACGCGTGCCAGATGCTTATAGTACTCGAGATATGGGAAGGACTTGCTGTTCGTGACGAACCAATGCTGCGATACCGCTTTCACCCACAGGTCAAAAGCCTCCTGTGAAAAGTCCACGTACACGTACGGCTTGTAATCCACTGCATCCTCCCAGTTTTCCGCATAGTAGAGCTTGGAAGCGAAAAACGCGGGCAGTTCCCGCTCAAAGGACGCCAGGCCGGCAAAAAAGCGCGCATCGTTCACGATGTTATGCGTCGTCGCGTGGTCCTTGTGCATGCTGTTCTTCCAGTGGGTAATGATGATGTTCGGCTTCACGCGCCGGATTTCGTCGCATACTCTCAGACGCATGTCCTCGGTATCCTTCAGCTCGCCGTCGGGAATGTCGAACACGATAGACTCGCCCCCTAGCATGTCGGCAAACGCCTTTGCCTCGTTCACCTTTTGCTGGCGGTACTCCGCCATATCCTGACCCGCAGGCACGCCGCGTTCCCCTGCCGTCAGTGCCAGCGTGACGATGCGGTCGCCCTTCAAGGAATGGCTGGCAAGCACGCCGCCCGCCGTCAGTTCCGCATCCCCAACATGGCCGCCAATCGCCATAATCGTCAAATTCTGTTCGCTCATCGCTTTAAAACTCCCTTCTCATGATCGAAAATGTCCGGACCGTCTTAAACCCTGCCTTCTCGTAAATCCGGATGGCCGGATTGGTGCTGCCGGTGTACAGGGACATATAATCCGTCCCGATCTGCTGAAATGCTTCGCACAGCTTAAAAAAAAGGATGCTGCCGAGTCCGTGTCCCTCATGCTCGGGGTGAACGCCGATGCCGGCAAAATAGCCGCGCCCGCTCTCCTGGCGGATAACCGGACCGGCAAATCCAACCACCTTACCGTGGTGCGCCGCCACGACGACAGGCACCCCGTCCTCGGTCGATTGAGCGATTTCCTTCTGCCACAGCGGATTATCGAAGCCCTGCAGCATGTCCGTAACGCCGTGATGCTTGCCTTGGTCAAACAGCTCTACCGTGTATCCATCGGCATTGGCCTTCTCTTCTTTCCCGCGAATCTCTTGCGGGATGGAGAACGAAGACAGGTTCAGGTACATCGCGCATTCCTGCGCCCTCTCCACGTATCCCTGGCCCAGCAAAAACGAATGGAGCCTGCTGCCTGTCGGCACACCGGGCGCATTGTTATGCTCGTGGCGCGGCGTATCCGGTATGTACCAGGGCAGCATCATCGGATTGAAAAACAGCACGTCGGCCTGCTTTTTGCCCAGTGACTGAAAGCGCCCTTCCAGATGCTCCAGCATCATCTTGTAGTTGTCATCCGTGCAGACTTCGTCGGCAAGCACGATGCAGGTGATGTACCCCGCATGATCTCCAAGCGGCAAATCGCCGCCGGTGCAGCCGCAGGCAAAGCCCTTCACTTCACCTTCTTCCACGAGAACAAATGTGTTCTCCGGATCGAAATAGCGATTACCCGTAAATATGCCGCTGAAGCTTGCCTCCGTTATCTCCTTGTAACCGTCCCGCACAGCTACCGTGTTCCACAAGCCAATGACAGCATCAGTGTATTGGTCACTCCATGTGGTTACAACCATCTCGGTACTTCGTCCCTCCATCCCTTTAATAGCTGATTTTGCCCATGACGACAGGTCTGGAAGCGCCGGTCACATGCGGAAGGTTATTCGGCCGGTTGGCGATCGCGTAATCCGCCAGAACGGCAAACGCTACGGCTTCCTTCGCATCACTGTTATGGCCGATGGCCTCCTGCGTCAGCACTTGAACGCCTGCCTTCGCCATCTCCTGACGGATCCATTCCATGAGCACCAGATTATAGCTGCCTCCGCCGCCAACGATCATCGCATCGGCGGGATGGCCTGCCATCACATATCTGCGATAGGCGTCGCCGATCGACCAGGCGGTCAGCATCGTCACTGTGGCGACAATGTCTTCCGCCTGCATGCCAAGCGCTTCGGCATCATACATAAGCTTATCTATATAAGAGGAACCGAACAGCTCGCGGCCCGTCGATTTCGGCAGCGGCTGCGAATAGTAAGCCTCCCGCTGCAGCCGGCCAAGCAGACGCGGATCGGCGGTGCCCGACCGAGCGATCGCTCCTCCAATATCCATCGTTAATTGTCCCGGATACAGTCGCTCCACGACCCCGTCGATGATCATGTTTCCCGGGCCTGTGTCGAAAGCGTATACCTCACCGGGGCTGCATCCGGCCGGAATCACCGTCATGTTCCCGATGCCGCCGATGTTCTGCAGCAGCAGTGTCCGGTGTTCCTCCCGGTACAGCAAATATTCGGTAAAGGGAACCAGCGGCGCTCCCTGACCGCCGACAGCCATGTCCGCCGGCCGGAAGTCCGACACGCAAGGAATCCCTGTTCTTGCCGCGATGACCGCCCCTTCTCCGATCTGCACAGTGTAATGCACGTTACGGCCATGGTACGGCTCCATGCTTGGAGCATGGTAGATCGTCTGACCGTGTGAACCGATCACTGAAACGTCCTCGGCGGACAGCCCCGCCTCTCCAATCACGGACAAAGCCGCCTCGGCGTACAGTTCTCCCAAAAGCACATTCATTTTTCCAACTCGGTCAACGGTTGCGTTGTATGGATCGAATAAAGCAAAAATGTCTTCCCTGACACCCGCCGGGTAAGGCGAATTTTCAAAAGCGACCAGACGCACGCCTGGAGGTTCCTCCTGATTGCCGTTGATTTCCACGACTGCTGCATCGATGCCGTCCACCGACGTCCCGGACATCAGACCAACGGCATACCGGGGACGTCGGAGCTCCGCTTTTTCTCCCTTTGTCCCCATATCAGCCCTTCACGGCTCCCACCGTGACTCCTTCCAGGAAGTACTTTTGCAGGCTGAAGAAGAGGATGAACATCGGCAGCGCGGAAATGGTGGCACCCGCCATCATCGGCGCAAAATAGGTCGTATTCGCAAACCGGAAGTTTTTCAGACCGACCTGAATCGTCTGCATATCCATCGTGTTTGTCACGAGGAACGGCCAGAAGAACGTGTTCCAGCTGTCCATAAAGGTCAGGATGGCCATGACCGCCAGCACCGTTTTGGACAATGGCAGAATGATCCGGAAATAAATCTGGAACTGGTTGCAGCCTTCGATTTTGGCACATTCAAGGATTTCCCCAGGGATGCTGCCCATGAACTGTTTGGCCAAGAAAATGTTGTAGACCGTGACAAGGCCCGGCAAAATCAAGGCGCTGTAGGTGTTTTGAATATTGAAAATGTTGACGATCAAAATGTAAAGCGGAACCTGGGTCACCTGATAAGGGATCATCATGGCGATCAGCAGGATCGTAAACAGAACCGTTCTGCCCTTAAACTTGATTTTGGAAAACGCGTAACCCGCCAGGCTGGCGAAAAACACGTTCGATACCATAACCGTCGTCGCCACGATCAGCGAGTTCAGCAGCCAGCGGTACGAATATTCGCTGTAATCAAAAAAGAATTTATAGGAGTCCAGCGTGAATTTGGTCGGAAACAGGGAATAGTTCGCCGCCCCCGCTTCGATCGGATCGCCAAAGGACGACATGATCATGAAATAAATGGGGAAAATCGTTGCTAATGCAAATAGGATCAAAATGATAATGATCACACCGTTTCTGGCGCGCTTTGCCGCCGGCTTTCCGGTATGTTCGCTGTAAAGTGCCATGTTCGGATCTTCCTCCTTACTTAAGAGATCAGAAAGTATAACTTCTTTCGCTTAAGCATCCTGATCTCGCAAGAAAAACTTCCGCGAAGCGCGGTCTGTCTTCTGTGAAAATGACGCCTCAGCGGCGTATTTCTTAATATTCCACGTCTTTGCCCATAAACTTGAACTGCACCAGCGAGATCAGCGCGATAATCGCTGCGAGCACGAGGGACTGGGCTGCCGCTTTACCGAATTCGAAGTACTTGAAGGCGTTGTTAAAGATCAGGAGACCTACCATCGTCGTCGAGTTGTCCGGACCGCCGCCTGTCATGAGGTACGCATTCTGGAACACCTGGAAGGAACCGATAACACCGGTAACCAGCAGGAACAGCGTCGTCGGCTTCAGGCTCGGAATGACGATGTACCACAGCTTCTGAAAAAAGTTGGCGCCATCCAAATCGGCGGCTTCATAATAGCTGGAATCGATGCCGAGCAGCGCGGCCAAATAAATGATAATGCTGGTGCCGTGGCTGGACAGCCAGGCCATCAGGACCAGCGAGAACATCGACGTGGCGCTGGAGCCAAGCCAGTTCTGGTTGCTGATGCCGAACAAGCTGATCAGCTTGTTGAAAATGCCTTCCGGCATCGGATCGAAGATCCACAGCCATACCACCGACAGCGCAACACCCGAAGCGACTGCAGGCAGGTAATAGACCGCCTTGAACGTCGTCTGCAGCTTTTTCTTCAGCGGCAGGATCAGAATCGCAATGGCGAAGGAGATGATTAACGATACGGGGACGGTTAGAATCGTGTACACGACCGTGTTGACCACCGATTTCCAAAACAAGGAATCCTTGAATGTGGCGATGTAGTTATCGAACCCCACATACTCCGAGCCGATCGGCTTGTATTTCTGGAAGCTGATAATAAACGCGCTCACGACCGGATAAGCGGTAAACATGGCGAAGACCACCAAAGCAACGGCGATAAAAGCATACGCCCAGGCTCCGTCTCCCCTAATTCTGCGTCTTTTGGCCGGTTTAGCTAGTTGAGCCATCTTTTGCGAAACTCCTTTCCTATCCCTTCTTACAGCCTATATATCGGATAGCCGCGTGACCCGCACACGGCTATCCGCTTGATTCAGGGATTAGTCTTTCACTACTCCGTCTTCACCGAACGCGGAAACCGCGGCGGATTTGACGGCATCGTACATCTCTTCCGGCTTGATCTCGCCGGCAATGAGTGCCTGCAGCTTCGGAACGATCACTTCGTCCTCCAGCTTGATGGCTTTGGCTTCCAGCTCAGCCGGGATGTCCGGACGGGCAGGCGCCGCGTTCTTCAGCATCGTTTCAACGGCTGCCTTGTTGTCTGCGTCGCGTTCAACCGGCATGCTTTCCGCCGCTTTTCTGCCGCTTTCCGTAATTTGAGCGACGAACAGGTCGTTGTTCGTGGTTGCGGCTACTTTGCCGCTGGCCAGGAAGTACAGCGCCTTCACGACGTTTTGCTTATGGGCTTCGCTTGGTTCCTTTTTGCCGCGGAATGCGACGTAACCGTCAACCGCTACGCTGGAAACGGCTTTTTCGCCAAGGAAGGACGGAACCGGGAGAACCGTATAAGTCACTGGAATGCTGCCTTTGACCGCGCTGCCGTCGTTGGCTTTGATTTTCTCATTGTTCGTATTTGCGGATTTTTCGAAGGTCGCCATCCCTTTACCGGTGATCATCGTTTGGCCGGTCAGGAACATGTTCCAGCGTTTACCCGCGTCAATGGAGCTCAATTCCTTCGGCATGGAGCCGTCGTCGATCAATGCGCGGATATCCTTAAGTACTTCAAGATAGTTTTTACTGGTGTACGCGTATTTCAAATCTTGCGTAAATGCGGAAGGCATGCCTGCATTTTTGATCAGAATGCCCAAGTAGTCTTTCGAAGTGACGCCGGCGGTAGCAAATACGAAGCCGTAACGGGACGTTTTGCCGCCTTCGGAAACGACGCCTTTCTTGATGGCTTCACGGAACTCATCGAAGGTCCATCCTTGCTGCTGTACCTTTTTCCAGTCGATGCCCGCCTTCTCAAGGAACTCGCGGTTACCGCCCAGCGCGTGGACTTCCATATAAGCCGGGAAGCCGTACAGGCCGTCGCCCTTCTTCATGTATTCCAGCGGTCCTTTGTCGTAATCGTTGATCATTTCCGGTGTGGCGATGTCCTTGATGTCAAGCGCCATGCCTTGGTCAACGTATTTGGAGATGCCGTCGGAACCGATAAACGCAATGTCCGGAGGGCTGCCGGCGTTCACCTGGGTATCAAGCTTCTGTGTCATGTCCTCCCAGCTGGCCGGTTCGATTTTCAGCGTCAGGTTCGGATATTTCTCCGTAAATTCCTTTTGAATGTCCGCGAAGGTGTCCTGGAAATTGCCCGATACCGGCGGCAGCAGCGCCGTAATGGTATCTTTCGCGTTCGGATCGGACGCTTCGGCCGATTTGGAATCGCCTTTGCCGCCGCAGGCCGTCAGTGTGGTCAGTGCCATGCTTACGGCAAATACGGATGCTAATACACGCATTCTTTTCTTCATGAACAACATGCCTCCTCAAGGATATCCTCTGGTATTAGACCACTTTCGAAAAATTGCGGATCGCCCTCTTCAGGCTCCCCTCGGCTTGATCCAGCGCTTGTTCCGCCGCCTGGGCGTCCAAGCCGGTTTTGATCATCATAATAGCCAGCTTGCAATTCATGGAAGCGCTTTCCAAATAGGAAAGTGCCGTCTTGTCATCGACCCCGGTTGCTGTCTTTATGATACGCACCGATCGGTCCCGCAGCTTGATATTGCTTGCTTTCAAGTCCACCATGAGATTGTTGTAGGTCTTGCCCAGCTTCACCATCGTACAGGTGGTCAGCATGTTCAGGACCATTTTCTGTGCAGTCCCCGCTTTTAATCTGGTTGATCCCATGATCACTTCCGGCCCTACGACAGGTGCTATGCATACGTCGCAGACGTGCTCCACTTTGGAATTTTTGTTATTGACGACGCCGATCGTAGCGGCTCCGATTTCCCCTGCCTTCTTCAAGGCAGCGATGACGAATGTCGCGCTTCCGCTGGCGCTGATGCCGATAACCGCATCCTTGTCTGTCACGCCGCACCTTTCAATTAAAGCGACCCCCTCCTCAGCATTGTCTTCATAACCCTCAACAGCAGTTCTCAGTGCTCCGTCTCCTCCGGCAATATGTCCTTGTACCAGCAAGGGATCCACGCCGAACGTGGGAGGACATTCAGAAGCGTCCAGCACACCGAGCCTGCCGGAAGATCCAGCCCCAACGTAAAACATTCTTCCACCATTCTTCAGCACATGATGGAGTGTGTCCACCGCCCTTACAATTTGCGGTATCTCTGCAGCGACTGCAGCCGGAACTTTGGAATCCTGTTCATTCATCAGGCGAACCATCTCTTCGGTTGAACATTCATCTATACTCAATGTTTTATCGTTGATCCCTTCTGTCGTTAACCCCGCCAGATACTCATCCATAGCCATCCCCCTATCCGTGTTGACTTCTATTTCTTGATTTCATAATAACGATAAATTTCATTCCGGTCAACGGTTTTTGAAATAATATTTTATTTCGGAAGTAATAATATTCTTTTATGGTAATTGTAAAAAAGTGCAGGCTGCTCCTGTTTGGGGCTGCTCTGTTTGGCCGGGCTCTCTATCTTGTTTTGTGCTTCGCACAAAGCCAAAGACGTTCGCCCGTCCAAACATTCGCTGCTGTAGGGGTGGGCAATGTTGCTGTACAATCGCTTTGCTCTGTACAGAAAAACATAAGGCAGTGAGTATTAACTCACTGCCTGGCAATACTACACTGCCTAAGGTTCAGCAGTAAACCCTACCTCGACCTTTCCTCATACCGAGTGAATACAACACATACGCACCTAGGTCCGTGAAATATTATTTCACCGCAAAACAGGCCCTTTCTCTAATGAGAAAGGAGCCTTTTCCATCTTAGATTAAGGGAAGATTACAAGCCTAGTGAATACTTTTCGATATAAAGATCGGGTACGCCCTTCCCGGCTTCCTTCATTTACACAACTAAACAATCATCTCTCGCGCAGGCTGTTCCTCCCTGGCGAGGAGCTAAGCAACAAATTGTCCCAAACCATGAAAACGCAAAAAAGCCGCCATACCGGCGGCCTTTATTTGAGTATAGTCATGATCGCCCGATTTTTTCACCAGAGCGTAATCGCTGCAACGTTTTCCAATCGAAATCACGTTCGCCGCTGATCGTTCACCGCCCGTAGCAGGGTATGGCGGTTCGGACGGATCTGGTCGGCCTCCGCTAGGCTTCGCTTCAGCAGCTCCGGATCGATGTCCAGCTCCTGAATGGAAGCGGGACCGCCAACCTTGCGCAGCCAGGCCCGCAGCGTATCAGGTGACGGCACCTTGGCCAGCTCCGCGCGGACGCGCTCCAACTGCTCCTCAGCAACCGGCAGGGAATTTTCCGCGTCCAGCCGGTGGTACAGCTGCGAAATTTCCGCACAGGCGACGCCGACCTTGGCCCCATGCAGTACCGCCCTTCTGCCTTCACGTAAAAACGCCATTTCCCAATAATGGGACAAATGGTGCTCCGCTCCGGAAGCCGGGTGCGACTGTCCGAACAGCAGCATGGCAAAACCGGACTCGATCAAAGCTTGCGTCAGCACCCGGATTCCTTCCGGCGTGCGGTCCGCGATCGCGTCGATGTGATCCACACACTGCTGCAGCGCTTTGGTCGTCATCTCGGCCACAATTTCGGAATAAGGCTCATCCGCCGTCAGACTCCCGAATGTCCAATCAAACAGCGACGTGCATTTGCCCAGCATGTCCCCGAAGCCGGCGGCGACCATCGTCCGCGGCGCAGCCGTCAAAATATCCAGGTCGGCGAAAATCGCCGCCGGGCCGATCGATTGAATCGTGATTTTCTCGCCGCGGATAATGAGCGGCGCTCCCTTGGAATTAAATCCGTCCACCGATGGGGCGGTCGGCACGGATACAAACGGGATACCTGCCGAGTATGCGGCAAATCTGGATACGTCGTGCAGCGTTCCTGATCCGAGCGCAACTACCGCATCCGCCTTAGTGGATTTCACGTCAAGCAGCAGCTGCACAATTGACCGCTCGTCGGCGATGACATCGCCCTGCTCATCAGGGGAAATGAACGTAACGCTTGCGTTAACCCCTGCTTCCGTAACGGATTCCATCAGCTGTTCGCCGGCGGCTGCAAAGGTGTTCTTGTCAGCCGTGACGATTACGCGGCGGTAATCCTGGTCTTTTAAAAATGCGCCCGCCTTCCGAATCGCACCGCTTTCCAGCACGACCGGACAAATGTCGGCGAGGCGCTCATCCGCGTCATCCATACGTCCCGCCGCTTCCCTGATATCCTTCAACCAATCCGTCATTTGATTCCTTCCTTTCCCTTCAAGAGATGCTGAAGCTCGGCCAGCGACTCCCAGACCATGTCCGGGCCTTCTGCGGCCGTCTCCGCATCCCGCCTTGTTGCCGATCCGCTCAGCACCAGCGCGGTGCGGATGCCTGCCCGGCGGCCGAGCTGGATGTCCGAGCCCAGGCTGTCCCCGATCACCAAGCACTGCTGCGGCGGCAGTCCGAGCACCTGTAAAGCCGCTTCAGCCATCAATGCCGACGGCTTGCCGATGACCACTTCGACCTCTTGGCCCGCCGTGGCGACGATGGCGGCGATCATGCCGCCGACGTCGATGCACTCCCCGTCATCCCCGGGGAACGATTTATCGTCATTGGTTGCGATGATGCGGGCGCCGTTCCGCACGGCCCGAAACGCCTGATTCAGCTCCGCATAAGTCAGCTCCTCGTGCAGCGTGATGACGAGCCAGTCGGCATTCTCGGGTTTCTCAGCCAGCCCGATGCCGGCCAGTACCAGTTCATCCCGCAGTCCGTCCGGCCCCAGCACCCACGCCTGGCTTCCAGGGTGGTGCTGCTGAAGGTACCGGGCTGTTACCGTGGAAGTAAGCAGAATCTCTTGCGCAGGCACGTCGATACCCATGGAAAGAAGCTTCTGATGGCACATCGCCCGTGAAATGTTCCCCCGGTTGCTGAGGAAAACCATCCGCTTGCCCTGCGATCGGAGCAGCGCAATGCTCTCCTTGGCCCCCGGAATGGCTTGCGCCCCCCGGTATACCGTCCCGTCCAAATCGATAATAAAACCGTCCACTGTCTCCAAACTCATTTTTAGATCCTCCCGCCGTGTTCTTATATGTTCATTCTCCCTGTGATTGTCTGCGTTTGTCAACGATTGTTTGCTTTTGTGAACGTTTTTAAATGGCAATATATGACGATTTGAATTCAGTCAGACACGATCACGGACCGCCGTATTATAAATAGGGAGCGATCAACACTTCCGTCGTACCCAGCTGACGCAGAAACTCCGGGTCTGCCCCTTCATCGGTGATGAGCACGTCGATGTCCTCCATTTTGGCGGATGTGGCGATCGACCGCCGGCCCAGCTTGGTGTGGTCCACAAGCGCAACCGTTTTGCTCGAGCTCGCAATCATCAGCTTCTTCAGCTCCGCCTCGTACAGGCTGAAATCGGTCATGCCCTCCCTGACGCTCAGCCCCTCCGCCGAAGTAAAGAACAGGTCGGAATGAATCCCTTCCAAAATGCTTTTTCCTAGAACCCCCTCGATCGTTTTAGAGCCGGAGCGGAGGATACCGCCGATCAAAATGACGTTGATCCGCGGATTCTGGTTCAGGATGGTGGCAGCCTCCAGTCCATTCGTCACAACGGTGAGATAATCATGCTCCACCAGCGCCTTCGCCAGCTCCAGCACGCTGGAGCTGGCATCCAGAATAATGCATTGGCCCCGGGTTACGAGTTCGGCAGCCTTTGTCCCGATCGCCCGCTTCTCCTCGTAGTTCAGCTCGCTGCGGCTCGGATACCGGGGCTCGGCCGGCACCGGTTTGGTCCTCGCCGGAACCGCTCCGCCGTGGGTACGCTCCAGGACACCCTCTTCTTCCAGCATCCGCAAATCCGTCCGCAGGGTCCCCTCAGACACCTGCAGCTCGCGTGCCAGCTGCTTCACCACAATTTGCTTGTCGCGTTGAAGCGCCTCCAGTATTTTTTCTCTTCGCTGGGTTGCAAACATAGTAACCTCCAACCGTTTTTCTTCATTATAAATACAAATGACAAGATATAACAACAAACGTCAATTCAAACAGAAGTATAAGACCATCAGGCCATCAGGCCATCAGGTCGTCTGCATTCGGTGCCCCTCCATGGTTCAACAGCTCGGAGGCCACATTCGACACAAACAGGCATAAGGGAAACAAAAAAACAGCCCAACAAGCTGTCGGGCTGTTCTTCTAAATCGTCTATAAAGTATCTTAACCTCCGCTAGCAAAACCGATTAATAGTTTGCACCGTGGTTCTGGATCGAATAGTTGGCTCCATGGTTGGCCGTATCATAGTTGGCACCGTGGTTCAGCGTCGTAAAGGCGGATGCCGTCAGCAGACTAACACTAAATAGTCCTAATGCTACTACCGTCGAAAACAATACCTTCTTCATCTTCAATCGCTCCTTTGAGAATGTTTTTTTGGATAGACGAGTACGATTCTAGTTGAGACTGTGAAGCATGTGATCTGAAAGATTCGAATAAGGCGACGCATTTTTTGAAAATTTTGTCATCTTCAAGTTTATCAGATAATGTCAAAGCTTGTAAAGTCCTATCGAGCGCTTCTGCGTGATTTTCTTTTTTAAATCTATAAACCGCCAGCAAATACAAAAAAGAAATATAATAGGAGAGATCTACGGGATTTTGGTCAATCGGAATGAGCTGCGAATCTTCGACGACAAGAATATCCAGGATATGATCGACGTCATAGTTATGTATATTTGCTGCCTCTAAAATCGTAATTAGTCCAGGGAGAGTTTCGGATGGATTTTCCTGTATAAACGCTGAATAATCCTCCAGGCAGTCCAAATTCCCTGAAAGAATGTTAAGCGTAAACATATTGGCTCTTGCGAAAAAACGGAAGTTTTCGACAGCCTGATTGTTGGCAGGAGAACCGTCAGACATGTAGCTTAGATCTTCATAGTTAGCTATGCACTGTTTAGCCTCTTGGTACATTTTCTTCTTTTGGTAGGCAAGCCCCTTCATGAGATGGCTGTACCCGAAATAATAGACGATCGGGCGTTCCGTAACCTGAAGCCGTCGATTCCGTTCCTTTTGTTCGACATACATCTCGTAAGCGGACTCATAAAGTTCGGTAGAAATTTTAATCATGTTATCCCAATTCTCAAAGGAGAAGGCCATTTTCAGCATCGTTACCAGCGTATCTATCTCAATCTTTACGGTCATGGATCTGTCTTCCAATCCGATTTCCTCCTTCGCTAATCTTTATATTATAAGAAGTATATAGTTAAATTAACGGACGGTCAATTATGTTAGTTCGTGAAAAAATGACCAAAAATGCTTGGTCAAAGCTGGTAATCTTGCTTTTTTCAGTCAATAAATCAATTTTAGGCGATAACAATCATAGATTACCCAAAAATGGAAAAATAGACACCGATTCTATCAGTGTCTATTCCAGCTTACCTGCTTTCACCTTTTAGATTTGAACGATGCCTTTGCTGACCCCCAGCTGAGGGTAATTCCGCATCGCATCCGGCAGCTGCTCCAGTGTGAAGCGGTGGCTGATGAGAGGCGCGAGCCGGACCTTGCCGCGGGATACCAGCTGGATCGCATCCGTGTGGGTAAACGGGTTGATGAACGAACCCATGATCCGCAGCTCCTTCGAAAAAATGTCGAAAGGACGGATGGCGGCCTCCGCGTCCGGAGCAGCCACGCCAAACAGCAGCACCTGCCCTCCCTTGCGGGCGGCACGAATGGCCGACTGTACCGAATCCGTCCGCCCGACGCATTCGATCACGACATCGGCACTGGAAGCAAGCGCGTCCGCGGTATCCGGATCGAGAGGCGATACGACCGCATCCGCCCCCAAGCTGCGAAGCGTCTCATGCTTGTAGGACGCCGGTTCGCTGACCGTAATCCGCGAAACGCCGCATTCGCGAACGAGCTGCAGGAAGATCTGCCCGATAAATCCGCCGCCGATGATCAGCACCTGATGCTGCGGCCGGATATCGAGCTTGCGAAACCCGTGCAGCACGCAGCCGAGCGGTTCAAGCAGAGCCGCTTCTTCATAACTCATCGCGTCCGGGATATTGTAACAATTTTCTTCAGGCACGAGGCAGAATTCAGCCATGCCGCCGTCCCGCGTTACGCCGACTGCCTGCAGCCGGTCGCATAGGTGAAACCTGCCGCTGCGGCAGAATTCGCAGCTTCCGCAGTATATATTCGGATCGACCGAAACCCGGTCCCCTTCCTTTAAGCTGCTTACGCCCTGCCCGACCGCCACCACCTCGCCGGACAGCTCATGCCCGAGTACGATCGGCGGATGCACTTCCGCCGAACCCGGATGACCGTGGTAAATGTGCTGGTCCGTTCCGCAAATGCCGCAGCTGCGCACCCGAATCAGCACCTCGCCGGTGCCGGCCTCCGAGGTCTTCTGTTCCTTAACATCCATTACTTCCTGGTCCACAAGCACTGCCGCTCTCATCGCCAATTCTCCCCTTCCTCATTCCGTAACCGGCTGTCGTCCATTCATCGCGACCGACGCACCGTTTAATGCCGATACCTTCAAGGTATTCCACGGAACCTCCTTGCCTTCCTTCTGTCCGACATGGATGACTCGCGTCTGTCCCGGCAGCAGGTCGAAATAATTATCCTCCCAATCCAGCCAGGCTTCGTCCATCTCAAGCCTTACCATTCGGGCGGCATAGTCGGAGGATACCGTTACGCTCCGTTCCTCGGGGTTCACCTGAACGTTCAAGTTAACGGGCCGGAAGTTCATATCTTTATGGTCGCAAAAATAATAAAAGTTGTCTTCCCCGCAGCCGTCCATCCAGCGTACAACGCAGACGGCTTCATCGGCGTCGAGACCTTGAAGCAGGTCGTCCAGCTTCACCACTGCGATGCGCTGTTTCCCGCATGCCTCAATCTCTGCAGCGAACGTCCGGGCATATACCTGACGGCCGTCCATGCCGTAGACAACCAGCTCCGCCGTCTTGGAAACAGTTTCCCGCGTATCGTTCACGCCCCACAGCACGAATTCCGCATCCCCGGGCGTATACTCTGCCGTCAACAGCAGCGGATGATAAAACTTGCGGGCGTAATGGTAAGCCGCTTTCGGCAGACCGTAATAGTCGATGACGGACCAGCTGGTGCCGGGCCAGCAGTCGTTGAACTGCCAGAACAACGCCCCGCTCGTATCCGGCTTGTTTCTTCGGTAATGCTCGATGCCGTATTTGAGGCCTTCGGCCTGTGTCAGCATGGAAAAATGGATGTATTCCTCCAAGTTGCCCGGAATCCCGGTGTATCCCTCCATCAGCATAACGCCCTTGAGATGATTGATATCCTTGTTGCGGTTCATCATTTCCGCACTGCCAAGCACCAGCTCCGTCCGCGGCACGTTCCGCTGCAGCGTGTACAAATTGGCGGAAGCATGCATGCCGAACTCGCTGGCGAACTTCGTGCGGTCCTCCTTGAATTTCTTGAACGACAACCCTTCCACGCTGTAGTCCTGAAGCTGGGGCTCGCCGAATACCCTCGGCTCGATGTTGCCGTGCCAGACCTGCCAGTTATGCGTGTCCCCCTCCTCACGGGAATTATGGTCGTTCCCTCCGTAAGGCGAGCTCGGCCAGAAAGTCCGGGAAGGATCCAGCTGCTCCAGAAGCGCAGGCATCAGTTCATGATTGATTTTCTCACCGTAAAAAGGGTGCGGAATGTCTCCGCTCGCATGAAGCGCCTCATACAGCCAGTCATTTTCGTTATTGCCGCACCACAGGGCCAGGCATGTCCGGCTGCGCAGCCGCTTGACGACCTGCTGCACTTCTTCCGCGACGTTATCCATAAAATTGCGGTTATAGTCGGGATACAGGGCACAGGCAAACATAAAGTCCTGCCATACCAAAATTCCCAGGCGGTCACACTCATCATAGAAAATATCCCGCTCGTAAATGCCCCCTCCCCAGACCCGGAGCATATTCATGTTCGCTGCCTTCGCCATGTCAATCAGGCGGGAATAACGCTCATCCGGCACCGCGCCGATAAAGCTGTCGATCGGAATCCAGTTGGCTCCCTTGGCAAATACACGAACGCCGTTCAGCAAAAAAGTAAAGGCAGGTTTTCCATCGGCATCCCGCTGCTTCAACTCCAGCGTGCGAATCCCCAGCTTCTGGCTGCGCTTGTCCATGGTGATCCCGTCCGCATGCACCGAAATCCGCAGCTCATATAAATGGGGCGTGCCGAGATCATGGGTCCACCACAGCTTGGGCTTCGATACGCGAAGTTTCGTTCCGCCCGTCAGACTCATGCCGCCGGCCAATCCGGACAGCCCGCTGCCGGTGGTTCCGCTTATCTCCAATGTTTCTGCAGCCGCCACCTCCCCGCTCTCCTCGTCGAGCAGTTGGACAAGAACGCTGTATGTTTTCCGGCGGTCCCATGAAGTCAATTCCACCGATATATCAACCAGCGCCTCCATCTCGCCAACCTCCGCCGTCCGAGCATACACATGTTCTATTCTGACAGCATCATATTTCTCGAGCCGGACTTCCTTCCAGATTCCCGCGCACAGGAGCGGTGGCCCCCAATCCCAGCCGAAATGGCTTTGGTTTTTACGGGTCCAGACCCGTTCCTTGCTAAAACCGGACCAGAACGTGGAGACGGCCTTCCCGCCCACTTTCGCATGGACCGGGTCGAATTTGACGGCGATGACATTTTTGCCCGTCTTCAGCTCGCGGCTGACTTCGAACGTATGGCTGATAAACATGTTGTCCGTAGAACCAAGCTCCGCACCGTTCAAATACACGGTCGCAAATGTGTCCAGCCCTTCGAACACCAGCAGCATTTTGTCGTCCGGCCGCGGTGCCTCGTCCAGTGTAAAAACGGTCCGGTACCACCAGATCCGCTCCTCCACCCACCGGCACTTCTGGTCGTTGTGCCCATAGAACGGATCGTCGATCAGCCCGTGGCGCATCAGCGTCGTATGGACGTCGCCCGGCACCTCCGCCGACATCCAAAAGTAATCGTCATAAAGCGGCGAGGCCACTTCAAGATCCTTCGCCTCCCCTTCCCTGAAATCCCGCAGCTTCCAATGGTCTTTGATGATCATGCTGTTCCCCTCACTTCGCCCTTGCTGCAAGCCGAACCGGCTCGTCCGGGCCTGATGTAATAGAACGCCAAAACAATGATTTGTTTTGGCGTTCTGTAACCCGATCTTAAACTTTGGCTTCGAGGTATTCGAGGCTGTCCAATATTTCCTTCACGCTGAGCTCCGCACAGGCCATGGAGGTGTCCGCAACGCCATAGAACATTTTCACCGTGTCACCGTCAATGACGGCGCCGCAGGAAAACACTACGTCCCCAAAAAAGCCCTGCTTTTCATATTCCGCCTCAGGCTCCATCACCGGCTTCCCGGAACGGGCGATCACCCGCGTCGGATCGTTCAGATCGAGAAGCACGGCACCCATGCAGTAGCGGTGATCCGATGTCGCTCCGTGATACAGCTCAAGCCAGCCTTTGTCGGTCTTGAATGGCACGGCGCCGCCGCCGATCCGGCCGCTGTCCCACATCCCGTCCCGTAGGCCGAGCAGATGCTTATGATTGCCCCAATAGAGCAGATTGTCGGATTCCGCGATCCAAATTTCCGGATTTCCGATGCTTTTCATAGTCGGACGATGGAGAGCATAGTATTTGCCGTTGATCTTTTCCGGGAAAATGAGCACGTCCTTATTGTCCGGACCAAAGATCATGCCGTGATGCCGGGTCGTCACAAAGTCGGTGGTCGACACGAGCGATTCTCCGATCCCTACGGGAGACACGACGGAAAAATAAACATAGTAAGTATCGCCGATCTGCGTAACCCGCGGATCCTCGATGCCGAACGCTTCCTGTTCGTTGGACGGATAAATGAACGGCTGATCGTCCACCGTGAAGTGGTGGCCGTCCCTGCTGCGGGCGATTCGGATATAGGAAAGGGATGTCAAATACTCAAACGTGCCGTTTTTAGATTTATTGCGGATCACCCGCGGGTCGGAAAAATCGTACCGGTCATCGTCTTTGCGGAAAGGAATCAGTTCAAGATCACCACGTTTCGCATTGAATACAGGGGCGATGACGACGTTCGGATCGCCGCTGACCGGACGCTCCGCCACACGCAGCAGCATCAGCGTTTCCCCTTGATACTCGGCGATGCCGGCATTAAATGCACCGATCACCTCAAAGCCCTCGCGGTGAGGCTTGACGTCGGCAGGGGTGATTAAAGGATTTTCAGGATATCGATAAATGTTCATTCGGATCAAGCTCCTTCATTGTATTAACTAGGATTCGAATCTCGCAAAAGGATCGGCTATGATCAGACGCTGTGCCTCCGCATCGCTTGTTCCCGCATACAGGACCGCCGTACCGTCGCCCCGGCGCAGGATGCCGCCGCTGAATACGACGTCCTGAAGGTCTTCTCGCTTGGCCGGACCCGGCAGAAAATCGGCCCGCACCGCAATCAGCATCATATCGGAAAACGCAGCCGTCTGCGGATCGAGTACAAAAATCATGGGATAATAATGACGATCGCCTTCGGCATCGTAACAGGCCGTATGTCCCAGCACGCCGAGAAGGCCGTTGCTTAGCACGTGGATTTCATTGGCCCCTCCCCATTCTTCGGGGATAAACTGGCCTTCCAGGAGCGGGGCTTCCTCAATTGCCTGTACAGTCAAGTCGTCCAGTGATGCGGCCTGGAAATAACCGATCTGGCCGCGCCCGCCTTTATCGCCCTGCGGGCGGGTGAACACGCCGATCCCGCCGTCCGGAAGTCCGGTGAGCCGCAGATCCTTCATGCCGTCCGGACCGGTGAAGAACAGCTTTAAATCCGCGATGCGGCCGCCCCGGTAAAATGCCGTGCGCCACATGAGCGCTCCCTCTTTCTCAGGGTGCGGGTAAATCTGAACTCCGCCCATGATCAGCTCTCCGCCGATCCGGGTATGAAACGGGTCCTGCAGTTCGAGTACCGGCGCTCCTTCAAGCGGCACCCAGGCACCGTCGTTTTCCACGAAGAACACGACCTGGGAATGCTCACTGTCCCGGGATTCCACCCGGCCCGCGATGACGATCCGCCCATCATCCTCGAACGGAGCCGTGATGTTGTATACATCCCGGTCTCCGACGCCGGCAAAAACCAGCTTCTCCGCCTTGTGAGCAGGAGCGGTACTCTCCCGCCCCTCCATGTACTGTTCCAGCAGCACGCGGCATGTTTTTACTTCCGTTTTGTTCACGTTTAACACGATGATCCCCCTACCTGGTCGAAGTTAAATTCATTGCATGTTATGGTTCGTGCTCGTTGCCCAGACCGCAGCCTCAAAGGGATCAATAACCAGTGAATGACAGCGATTCGAATCCACGGACGTTTCTTTGCTGGCCAGCAGTAACCGGTACGAAGCCGCGTCGGCAGCCAAATGGTTCAAATCGCACGGCCGGTTCCCGAAATTAAGCGCAACCCAAACCTCTTCCTCCTCCGATTGACGGCCGTAGTAAATACACTCCCCTTTCCGCTTCAAAAAGGTGTACTTCCCGGTTTGGAGTGCCTTATGCTTACCACGCAGCCGGATGAGGGAGCGGTAAAATTCCAGCAGTGAGTGCTTGCTCCCCCACTGCTTCTGGACATGAACCTGCCGGGACGACGGGCCTAGCGGTATCCACGATCCGTGAAGTGAAAATCCGCCGTATCGGCTCCCATCCCATTGCATCGGCGTTCTGGAGTGATCCCGGCTTCGGAGGATTGCGGCGGCAAGCGCATCGGAATCGGGCATCCCCGATTCCTTTGCCATCCGGTATGCGGTCAGCCCCTGAATATCGCGCATTTGCCCGATGTCCGCCGGCACGAAGTCCCGCATGCCGATTTCATCACCGTAATAAATGAAGGGAACGCCTTTGGCGGTCAGCATCAATGCCGCCATCAGCTTGGCGGTGCACAGGTCCAAGGAATCGTCTCCAGAGGAAAAGCGGCTATAATGCCGCGGCATGTCATGGCTGCTGAAGAAAATCGTCGGCACCTGCTCCGGCCGATGAAGCCCCTCCATCCGAACAAGCTCGGCAAACATCTCTTGGACCTTCAGTTCCTTGCGGCTGCCCAGGTTAAAATTAAACACCACGTCCAGAAGGTCCCCGCCGCTGTATCGGCGCAGCACCTCCATATCCTCGGAACCGACTTCGCCTACCATAAATACATCTTTGTTCTGAGACCGTACGAATTCGCAAATATCGCGGATGGCCTCCACAATGCCCTCCTGATTTTGGTCGAACCGGTGATCCTGTTCGCCATCCGCCGTGACCGGGTTTTCCTTAAACTGCCCGGACACCTTCAGGAAATTAATGACGTCCAGCCGGAAACCGTCAATCCCGCGGCCGAGCCAAAACGACATCACTTCCTTCATTGCCTCCCTGACCTCGGGATTCGCCCAGTTGAGATCTACCTGCTCTTTGGCGAAGGCATGGTAATAATACTGTCCGGTCGCCTCATCCCATTCCCATGCCGTCCCTCCGAAAAAGGACTCCCAATTGTTCGGTGTGCCGCCGTCCACTGCATCCTTCCAGATATACCAATCCCGCTTTGGACTCGTCCGTGATGACCGGGACTCCATGAACCAGGGATGCTCGGCGGACGTATGATTCAGCACCAGATCCGCGATCACGCGAATGCCGCGCCGGTGAGCTTCCCGGACGAATCGGTCAAAGTCATCCAGCGTCCCGAACACCGGGTCCACCCCGTAATAATCCGAGATGTCATACCCGTTATCTACGCGCGGCGAGGGATAAAACGGGGTCAGCCAGATGCCCCCGGTTCCAAGATCCCGCAAGTAATCCAGCTTGGAGGTCAATCCCTGGAAATCGCCGGTGCCATCCCCGTTTCCGTCACAAAAGCTTGGCATGTAGATTTCATAAAAAACGCTGCTTTTCCACCAGGGTGTCTCTGCAGCCACCGTCTTCTCCCCCATTGTGATCCGCTCCTTCCTATCGCGCAGGGCCTATTTCAAGCTGACCTGCATGCCCTTCTGGAAGTTTTTGCCGAAGATGATGAACAGGATGATGATCGGCAGGGACAGCAGCACCGATCCCGCGTACAGCGGACCCGGATACGTTCCGTACGGACCGAACATCTGCGAAAGCAGGACGTTCAGCGTCAGCATCCCGTCGCTGCGGACCATGATCATATCCCACAACAGCTCGGTCCAGCGCTCCATCAGGAGGAACAGAAAGACGACGCTGGTGATGGACTTGGACATCGGCATCATGATTTTGTACAAAATTTGAAAATCCCTTGCTCCATCCAGCTTGGCCGCTTCAATAAATACGGATGGCACCGCCTTGAAGAAGTTCGTGTACATGAAGATCGCCCACAGGCTGACCCCTTTCGGAATGATCATCGCCCAGTAGGTGTCGTACCAACCCAGCTTTTGAATAATGAGAAAGCTCGGAATCAACAGAATGATGGCCGGAAAAAACATGTGGAACAAAATGAAGTTGTTGACGGTATCCCTGCCGCGCCATTTCAGCTTCGAAAGGGCATAAGCGACCATCACCCCGAACATCATCATGAGGAAGGTCGACAGCAGAGACACGATGATACTGTTTACAAAAGCGCCCAGCCAGGGCCGCGTGATTCCCGTCTCACCGCCTGTAAACAGCCAGGTGTACGACTTCAGCGTATACGAACTCGGAATCAGCTTCCGATCCACCTGTGTCCAGTCCGCAAACGAATTCAGCACCATGTACAAATACGGATACACCATCACGAGCAGCAATACTCCTGCGATGATATAACGGATGGCCAGACTGGACTTGCGGCTGCGTTTAGACCCAACCATTTCGAGCACCCCACTTTTCTAGCAGTTTCCGGATGATAAAGATCGAAATAAAGGTAGCTACCGAGGCGAGCAGCGCCACCGCAGACGCATAACCGGCCTGCAGGTTTTTGAACGCCTGGCTGTAAATTTCCATCTGCCACGTATTGGTGGCATTGTTTGGACCTCCGCCTGTCAGCTGGTATACCTCGGTGAAGATGCCGAAGGTGACGCCGAAAGCGAGAATCAGCGTCGTATAGAGCGCAGGGTACAGCAGCGGAAGCGTAATTTTCCAGAAGCGCTGCCGGCCGGTAACTCCGTCGATGGCAGCCGCCTCGTATACTTCGTGATCTATGCTTTCCAGGCCCGACGTCAGTATGAGCGCGTAGTACCCGGTAAATTTCCAAGCCATAATCATGCCGACGATCAGGAGTGCCGACCAGGAAGTCCCCAACCAGTCGATGTTAATGCCGATTTTGCGCAGCGCCGTGTTGACCGGGCTGTTGAAAGACAGCAAACCTTTAACAATCAGCGCCGATACGACGCCGGAAGACAGGTACGGCAGGAAAAAGCCGATGAGAAACAAGCTTTTCAAACGCGGAAGACTGTGCACCAGAACCGAAACGACGAGCGACAGCACGATCACTAGCGGCACAAACACCATCATGAATTTGTATGTCACCCAGAACGCGGCGTGCACGCCGGGCGATTTAAGTGCCTTGGCAAAATTGTCAAAGCCGACAAAGTCATATTCGGGAGCGATCAGGTCCCAGTTCGTAAAAGACAAATAAAAAGACCAAACGAGCGGAATCAGGAAAAACACGAGAGAGTAAATCAGGTAGGGACTGGCGAACAGCCAGCCCAACCGGTTATTGTTTTCTTTCATTTAGAAGACTCCTTTTATTGAAGTTCCCCTTCAATGGCTTTCTTCATGTTCGCCCATCCGGCTGCCGGATCGATCTCCCCGCGGACGACTTTATTCCAGGCTTCTTGTCCAATAAAGGTCTGCAGGTCGTTATATTTCGGATTATCCATCGGCGGCACCGCATTCGGCACATTTTCGGCATAAGGCTTCAGTTCCGGGTTTTTGTCCAAAATCGCCTTGAAGGATTCGTTGGTGGTCAGGTCGTCGCGAGCCGGCGGCAGCTTCGTTTCATCAAACCACTGGGCGTCGTTTTTCGCATCCGAATAGACCCACTTCACAAAATCCATCGCCGCCTGCTGCTGCTCCTTGGTGGCCGACGCATAGATCACAAGCCCTTTCGTATCGGCAAACGTTTTGGAATCTTTCGGATCTACGCCGTCAGGTACCGGAGGCATGCTCAGCGTGTAGTTCTGGTTGTATTTCATGTCAGGAAACTTCTCGGCCCAGTTCGTAAAGGTCCAAGGACCGAGGTCGATAAACAGGCTAGTGCCGGTCTCGAACGGATCCTGTACGTTTTGCGCCAGGATGCCCTTGTCCTTGCGGAGATCGTCAATAAACTTCAGCGTTTCGACGCCCGCTTTCTCATCCCCGACGAACTTGTTGCCTTCAATGAATTTGTTGCCGCCGGAAGCCGCGTTATACAGCATGAAGAAGTCAAACCATCTCTTCCATGCCGTCGGATCGGCGAGGTCCGCTTTGGCCCAGAAGTATTTGTCCGGATATTTCGCTTTCAGCTTCTTATTCACTTCAAGCGCTTCGCTGTACGTTTTAGGCGGCTCGTTGTACCCCAGTTCCTTCAGCAGGTCAAGGCGCCAGCCGAACAGCATCGCATTGGAGTAAATCGGAAGCACGTATTGATGCCCGTCGGCGAATTTCCATGGTTCAATCGTATTTTTCATATTACGGGTGGTGACGATATCGTTAAATCCGCTTAGCGTATCAAGCGGCACCAGTGCCTTGCTGTTTGCAAGCTGGGCGGCAAAACCGCGGTTGATGTTTTCCGAAATGGTCGGAGCGCTTCCCCCGGCAATCGCAGCCTGAATGCTGGCCTCGGAGCTTGGAGATTCCTTGATGACGCTGACGTTGATTTTCACTTTGGAATTGGTCTGTTCGTACGCCTTGGCCATCTTCTCCCAGAAGGCTTGCTGCGTCGGATTGGCTGCCGCCCAAAACTCAATGGTCGTCACGCCATCCGCCGTCGTTGCGCTTTGCTTTTTGGAACCGCAGGCGGCGAGCATGGAGGATAACACCAACACCAAAGCCAGAAGTCCGAGCATTTTTCTTTTCATCGAATCGTTGACCTCCTCAAAAAATTGTCTCGAAAGATTGAAACCATCATTCCAAAGACTCGAAACATTATTTTGTAACGTTACAAATTAAGATTACTTAATATTTTGTAAGCGTTTGTGTAACCCTATTATTGTGCATTACAAAAACCTTGTCAACACTTTATTAAAGACAGAATAATCTTTTTATATAAAGGCTCTTTACTTATAGAACTTGTAACGTTACAATTTAACGTAATGTGATTTATTGAAAGGCAGGCTTCTTTTTAAGTTTCTTAGAAAGAGCTCCAATTATGCAGGCAAAACAAAGATTGAGGTGTCATATGAAGGATAAAGTAACCATGCAGGATATTGCGGAGCAGCTGAATATATCGAAGAATTCCGTGTCCCAGGCGTTGTCGGGAAAAGACGGGGTCAGCGAAGATACGCGGAAGCTGATCCTCGAAACGGCACACCGGATGGGATATGTGTATTCGCAAAGTCGTAAGCGCCGCTCCGGCGAGCTGGAACAGACCGGAAATATTGCGCTGATCGCTTCTGATTTTGCCTTTTCAATGAAAAGTTTCTTTGGTGAAATTTATTTGAGTATCGAACGAGAAACGGTGCGCAGGGGAAAAAATCTTCTGATCCAGTCGGTCAGCAAACAGTCGGCTGATAAGCTGGCTCTCCCTTCGTTTCTGCTCAATCAATCCGTGGACGGCATCCTCATTCTGTCTCACATTACAACTGACTATATCAATACCATTACAAACATGGGTAAACCGACGGTCCTCATCGACCATCACCATCCCTCTATCCATGCTGACTGCATTTTAACCAATAACCGGTTTAGTGCTTATGAGGCTGTCCGTCACTTGACAGAGCTGGGACATCGAAAGATCGGCCTGTTGGCCAACACTACGTTTTCGCCAAGTTATTACGAGCGCTGGGAAGGATACGTACTGGCGATGAACGACTTCGGGCTGGAGATCCACGAGCCATGGGTGATCAAGGATGCCGTAGAAAACACGGATTACATTTTGCAAAAAATAAAAACGCTGCCACAGCTCCCGACGGCTTGGTTCTGCGTCAACGACGGGCTCGGCTTTTACCTGAATTCGGCCCTGCAGCAATCGGGTTACAGCGTGCCGGAGGACGTTTCCGTCGTCAGCTTCGACAACGGTTATTTGTCTCAGGTGTCCACACCTCAGATTACGACGATGGATGTGGACCTGAAGCTCTACGGACGCAAGGCCGTGGAGCAGCTGTTCTGGCGGATGGATCATCCCGAGCATCCGTATACCGAACTGCTCTTGCCCACCAAACTGCTGAAGCGCGGGTCCAGCGGTCCAGCGCCCAGCGCCGGTATGGAGAAGCTGGAGGGTCATGAAACAGCGAACAGGAACGGGAAATAACCGTAAAAAGACAGCGAAGAACTGAAATCAAAGCAAAAAAGCCGGTCCCTCTACTTGCGAGGGACCGGCTTTTTTACTGTACTTTTTAAAATTGCTAGGAGTAACGGTGGTATTTGGTCAGGTGGCAGGAAGAATCTCAATTATGGGACAAATGTTATCCCCGCGGATTACCGCCGAACGATCCCTTACGCTTACGCCCCTCCGTATAACCGCCGGTAAGCCGAGGGCGTCATCCCCTCATGCTCCATAAAACGCTTGTTGAAATAGCTCACGCTTGGATAACCCGCGTCCTCTGCGATCTGCCCGATCGTCGTACTCTTTCGCTCGAGCAGCCACTGCTTCGCCATCTGCAGGCGGCAGCGCGTGATGAACTCCATCGGCGTCATCTCGGTTACGCTGCGGAACAGCTTGCAGAAGTAGTAGGTGGATATGCCAAGTCTGCCCGCCCAATCCTCCAGGATGAACGGCTTGACAGCCTCCTGCTGCATGACCGGAAGCAGCTCCAGGATCCGGCTGCCCGAATTGTTCGATTTGACCGGAGACAACGGGGTGGCATGCTCGATAAATTCGGCCAGCAGCGCGTAAGTAAGTGTCGAGAGGCGGACCGGGTGGAGCATCCGGTGCTCTTCCGCCTCCTGCAGCAGATTTTCGTGCGCCTGCTCAAACGAAGCCGATTGGCGGATCGTCCATAAGAGGCTGTGATGCAGACCGCGTTCGATCAAATAATCCTGCAGACCGCTCCCGTAGAAGTGAAACCAGCGGATATCCCACGGGTCTTCCTCGCTGCTGTAGTACCGCTGGCGCTGCATGGGAAAATACAGCACGGCCTCTCCCGGCCCCAGCTCATAGACCACATCCTCCACTTCCACGTACCCTCTGCCTGCAGCCACGTAATGAATGTTGAAATTGTTCAAGGCCCCCGCCTCCCGGAATACGCTGTGACCCGGATCGTTCCGGTAAAAGCCGACCGATTCGGGAAAACAGAAAAACGGCATCGACGGAAGGGTCAGCAAATGGCTTTGCCGCTTCACCTGTCCTCACCTCAAATGACAATATTGTTATAATACATTGCAAAATCGTATTATATTAATTTTAAATATAATCTTTTATAATCGCAATATAATCATAAATAAGCTTCTTGAGGAGATGATACACGAACATGAGCCAGAAATTGAAATGGGGCGTCCTGGGCTGCGCGGGCATCGCCAAGCGCTCAGTCATTCCCGGGGTGCAGCAGTCCGAGCTGAATGAAGTCGCCGCCATCGCCAGCCGGAACGAGGAGAAAGCAAAGCAGACGGCGGCGGACCTGAATATTCCGGTCGCTTACGGAAGCTACGAGGCGCTGCTTGAGGATCCGTCCATCGACGTCGTATACATTCCTTTGCCGAATCATCTTCATAAAGAGTGGACAATCCACGCGGCGGAAGCCGGCAAGCATATCCTATGCGAGAAGCCACTGGCCCTGACCGAAAGCGAAGCCGCTGAAATGGCTGAAGCCGCCGCCAACGCGGGCGTGTACTTGTCCGAAGCCTTCATGTACCGTTACCACCCCCGCTACGACAAGATCAAGCAGATTATCGACTCGGGCCAAATCGGCGAAGTCCGCGGCATCCGCAGCGCCTTTACTTTTAACAACGCCGGCGACAAAACGAACGTCCGCTACCGCAAGGATTGGGGCGGCGGCTCGATCTACGACGTCGGATGCTATCCAATCAACGCGGCTCGACTGCTGCTCGGCAGGGAACCGATCGCCGTCACGGTGAACGCCTTCTTCTCGCCGGAGCATGACGATGTCGATATGATGGCCTCCGGCCTCATCGAATTTGACGGCTCCGTTGCACTGACCTTCGACTGCGCCATGTGGGCCGCGTCGCGCAATCCGCTGGAAATCCTCGGCACGGACGGCATCATCGAGGTGCCTTCAGCCTACGTTACACCGACGCCGGGCAGCGGCAACTTCTACTTGACCGTACGCGGGGAACGGAGCGAAATCGAGGTTCCTCATGTAAACGCATACAGCCTGCAGGCCGATCAGCTCGCCCGGGCCATTATTAACAAGACGCCGCTGCAGTTCCAGCCCGATGATGCGATTCACAACATGAAAGTGATTGACGCCTGCTTGCTGTCTGCTCGCGAGCATACCCGGGTCGCGCTGTAACGATCCATAAAAAACCACAATAGCTTAGGAGGGTATCATCCATGGAATACATTTCCGTCAAAGGTCTGGATAAAAAGGTTTCCCGTTTGATGAAAGGCACGGACTACTTTTACCACAATTCGTACGATAAAGCCGCGGCTAATATGGACGCGTATCTGGCCATCGGCGGCAATTCCGTCGACTCCGCCCACATCTACTGCGGCGGCGAAAGCGAAGAAGTGCTGGGCCGTTACATGAAGGAGCGCGGCAACCGGGATCAGATCGTCATCCTGACCAAGGGCGCCCATCACGACCAGAACGGTCCGCGCGTCAACAAGGAAGCAATCCGGCACGATATTACGACCAGCCTGAAGCGGCTGCAGACCGATTTTATCGATCTGTACGCGCTGCACCGGGACGATCCGAACGTGCCTGCCGGCGAAGTGATCGAAATTTTGAACGAGTATGTCAAATCAGGTACCGTCGGCGCCATCGGCTGTTCCAACTGGACGTGGCAGCGGATCAAGGAAGCCAACGATTACGCGGCCGAGAAAGGCTTGACCGGCTTTACCTTCAGCAGCCCGAACCTCAGCCTTGCCAAGCCGAACGAGCCGTTCTGGAAAGGCTGCGTCTCGGCCGATGCCGAAACCTGCGCCTGGCATGAAGCCGAGCAGTTTCCGCTCTTCTCCTGGTCTTCCCAGGCAAGAGGCTTCTTTACCGGCCGGTTTACGCCGGAAGTCCGCGACAACGCCGACCTGGTCCGTGTGTTCTACAGCGACGCCAACTGGGAGCGCCTGGAACGTGCGAAGCAGCTCGGCGCGGAGCGCGGCGTGACCGCCATCCAAATCGCCCTCGCATATGTGCTGAACCAGCCGTTCCCGACCTGCGCCCTGATTGGCGCCCAGTCGGCAGAAGAGCTGCGTTCCTGCGACGAGGGCTCCCGGATTCAGCTGAGCCGTGCGGAGCTTGATTGGCTGGACCTGACTTCGGACGAACGCTAAGCTATACAGCAGCGGTAAGCTGCATTCCCTGACCTCTAATCGTTCCGACGCCGAGCATGTCAAGCATAACAACAAGCCGCCTTCTCCCTAGTCTAACAGACCAGGCAGAGGGCGGCTTTTGTTCGTTATCGGCAGACGAGTTTACACGATGACGGCGGCCGACGGCTTAGGGAGCAGCTTATTTTCAGAGCTGCCGGCCCACTTGCCGTTCCGGGTTATGCCGCTCAGCATGTGCAGGTATATGTCAGGCCTCCAGTCCGGCACACCGGTCAGCGGATTGTGCTCAAACAACGGGAGCCGGCCTCCCGCCTGGCTCAAATCGAGGGTCGCCAGGACGACCGCCTCCTTGTCCTCGACCGGCGCCCCCTTGTATTCCGTGCCAATGTGGCTTGCAGGACCGACGATCATGCTGCCACCGGGAAAATATGAATCGTAATCCTGGCCGACAAGGTTCGAGCTGACGATAAACGTGCCGTTCTCCAGCGATCTCGATTTGAGCGTCGTGTAATACATGTCCTGCCATCCCTCCACATTGTGGATCGCCGTCGGATTCAAATATATCCGCGAACCAAGCGCGGTATAATACCGGACCAGTTCGGGGAAGCAGTAGGAATCGTAACAGATGCCGACCCCCACCGGTCCCCATGGCGTGTCGAACATGAGCGGCTCGCTGCCCTTTGTCGCCCATAGCGACTCCTTGGCTGCCGGATGGATTTTGCGGTAGGCGCCGATTACGCCTTCCGGACCGATCACGGCCGCGGAATTGTAGATGATATCCGGGTTCGCCGCATCCCGCTCCGGCGTCCCAAGCACGACATACACACCGTATTCCTTGGACAGCTCAGCAAGGGCCAGCGTCGATTCGCCGGGCACCGTTTCGGCATTCTGCCTCTGCATTTCAGGGTTGTCATTCTTGACACCGTAGCCGGTTAGCGCGGTTTCCGGGAACAATATCAAATCCGCGCCCTGCTTCGCCGCCGTCCGCACATAGCCTTTCATGCGCTTCAAATTATCCGCCTTATCCCCCCATTTGGGATGAAAATTTATCGCAGCTACCGTAACGATGTCCTGAACCTCGCTAGAGCCGAACTTTGGATTTGTCATCGTATATTCACACACCCTTCTACAAATTTTGAACGGCCGCCATTCCTTCGTGTACCAGCAAGCACGCCGTGTGATGACCCTCACCTACCTCAACGAGAGCTGGCACATTCTGTGCGCAGCGCGCTTCGGCGAACATGCACCGCGTCCGGAAGCGGCAGCCGGACGGCGGATTCAGCGGACTCGGGAGGTCACCCTTCAGCAGCACGGTTTCCGGCGCCTTGCGAACGGCCAGGTCCACCGAGGGCACCGACTCTAGAAGCGCCTGCGTGTAAGGATGCCGTGGATTCGCGAAAACTTCTTCCTTCGGCCCCTTCTCCACGACGCCGCCCAAATACATAACCATGACATCGTCGCTCATATATTCCACTACATGCAGATCGTGGGAAATAAAGATCAGCGACAGGTCGAACTCCTTTTTCAGATCTTGAAACAGGTTCAGCACCTGGGCCTGCACCGATTTGTCCAGTGCCGACACCGCCTCGTCGGCAATGACGATGTCCGGTTCGAGCACGAGCGCCCTGGCAATGGCCACGCGCTGCCTCTGCCCGCCGCTTAAATGATGCGGATGCTTCGCGGCATAGGATTTGGGCAAGCCTACCGCATCCAAATAACGGTATGCCTGCGTACTGGCGGCAGCCCGCCCGGTTCCATTGGCCCACTGCGGGAACGCCACATTATCCAGAATGGTCAGCTTCGGATTCAGCGAAGAATAAGGATTTTGAAACACCATTTGAATCCGTTTCCTCATCTTCTTCAAATCGGAACCGCCGAGCTTCAGCAAATCCTCGTTCTTGTATCGGACCCGCCCTTGGTCAGGCTCAATCAGCCTCATGATCAGCCGGGCCAAAGTTGACTTGCCGCATCCGGACTCGCCGACGATGCCGAGCGTACCCTTGGATTTCAGCGTGAAGGATACCCCGTTGACGGCGGACACCTCTCCCTTGCTCTGTCCGAACATCCCCCGCAGGGGGAAGGTCTTGCTGACATCGGTCACTTCAAGAATGTGCTCCATCTGTTATCCCTCCTTAACCTTTGCTGTCCAGTACATCCGACAAGGCGTCGGATACGATGTTGAGCGCAAGCGATGTGACGAATATAAAGACGCCCGGGACGATCGTAACGATGGGGTCAATAAATATGACTTGTTTCAAATTGTTCAGCATAAATCCCCACTCTGGCGTCGGCGGCGATACGCCGAGTCCCAGAAAGCTCAGACCGGACGCGAGCATGAGGCAGATGCCGATCTGGGTCGTACTGTAGACAAACAGTCGAGAAAAAATGTTGTTTACGACATGAAAACGGATGATGAGCCCCGTTCCGGCCCCGCTGGACAGCGCAGCTTCGATATACTCCTCCTTCTTCACCTCCTTCACGGCCGTTTCGGCAATGCGGGCAATCGGTGGAATGAAGACGATCGTCGCCGAGATCATGATGTTGCTGATGCCCGGACCGAGCGAAGCGGAGATGCCGATGGCCAGCAGAATCGCCGGGAACGAGAATAAAATGTCCAGCGAGCGCATGATGAGCGTGTTGACGATACCTTTAAAATATCCGGCGATGATTCCAAGCCCGCCACCTAGGATAACGGCGATAATGACAGGGACGATGCCTGACAGCAGGCTCAGCCGCCCCCCGTACAAGATCCGGGTGAGCAAATCCCGGCCTTGTTCATCCGTGCCAAGAAGATGTCCCGCAGACCCGACAGGGAGAAGCCTCTCTTTGACGTTACCCGCGTAAGGATCATACGGGGACAGCCACGGGGCGGCGATGCAGGCGAGGACGATCGCGGCGAGAATGACCAGCGCGACCATCGCCGCTCTCCGCCTGCAGAACGCCCGCCATCGTTCGGCAGCCTGCGAGGGCTGTTTTGGCAAACTTGCGGCCGAAGCCGCATCGGGAACAATGGATTGAACATTGGTAGCCATGCTGCCCACTCCTTTCAAGAATGCCTTACTCTTGGATCAAGAACCGCATGCAGTGAGTCGACTGCCAGATTGATGAGAACAAAAGCGACAGCTACCACAAGAACGCCCGATTGGACGATGGGAAAGTCCCGCTGCCCGATCGCCTGGTAGATCAACTGGCCGATGCCGGGCCAGGCAAAGACCGTTTCCACGAGGACGGAGCCGCCGATCAAATAGCCGAATTGGAGCCCGGCCACCGTCAAAATGGTCGGCATGCCGTTCTTGAGCACATGGCGCAGCACTTTGCCTGCCGGCGCACCTTTGGCCTGCAGCGCGAACACGAAGTCCTGCTGGAGCAAACCCGCGATCGTACTGCGCACCATCCGGGTCATAACGCCAAGTGTCGTCAGGGAAGCCGCAATCGTCGGAAGGATCAGGTGTCTGAAGGTATCCAGCAGACCTCCACCCCCGATACTCTGTATCCCGGAGGAAGGGAGCCAGCCGAGACTGACGGAAAATATCCCGATCAGAATCAGCGCGGCCCAGAAATTCGGCATGCCGATTCCCGCGAGTCCCAGCACGTTGAACAGGGCAGCCGCCCACGATTTGGGACGGTATGCGCTGTAAACGCCGATGGCCAGTCCGAGGCCGAACGATACGACGGCGGAAGCCGCCGCCAGCAGCAGCGTATTTCCTATAGCCGGGAGCAGCAGTTCGCTGACCGGCAGCCGCTTGATGATAGATGTCCCCATATCCCCTTGAAACATATGGACGAGCCAATAGATGAACTGCACATAAATCGGCTTGTCGAGCCCAAGCTCGCGTGTTACCCGCATCCGCTCTTCCTCGGTCGCATCCGCAGGAACGATCGTGTTGACGGGATCGCCGGGGACCATTTGGAGCATCAGAAACACGATGACGGATACACCAAACAGCGTGGGGATGAACAGAAGCAGACGTTTACTGATAAAAGCAACCATGCGCGTATACCCCCTTTTTTACTCGATGGAGATGCCCGTCAGATCCGCAAACCAGGACTGAGGCTGAACAAAGCCGTGAATATCCGGCGCGAGCACCCTCAAGTTCAGGTCATGCACGACGAAGATCCAAGGGGCGTCCTCCGCAATGATCGCCGAGGCCTGCTTCAGCAGCGCATCCCGCTTACTGGCGTCGAAGCTGGTCTGCGCCTCGTTCAATATCCGATCCAGCTCCGGATTGGAGTATCCGCCGATATTCAAGCCTTTCGGAAACAGAGCCGCCGACGAGAAGAAATTCGGGAAGGAGTTCGGGGCAATGGTCGGAAGGGAAATATTTATTGCGCCCACCTTCTTGTCTTTGGGGAACCCTTGAAGATACTGGGTCAGCAGCGACTGCCACTCGATAGATTCGATTTTCACGTCGATCCCCACAGCCTTCAGGTCCTTCTGAACGTATTCGTTCATCTGCACCGGCCACATGTTGCCGGATCCGCTTGTCGGGACCAGGAAGGTGGTTGAGAAGCCATTGGGATAACCCGCTTCCGCCAGCAGCTTCTTGGCTTTGTCCGGGTCATAGGCATACGGCTCCGCATCGGAACTGTACCAAGCATGCCCTTTGTACATCAGCTGCGTCGCCGGGATGGAGGCGCCGCCCAGCAAGTCGGCGCTCATGCCCTCTCGGTCGATGGCGTAATTCGCCGCCTGCCGCACCTTTTTGTCTTTCCATGGGCCATCGGCCGTGTTCAGGACATACGGCCAAATGTGCGGGTACGTATTGGTCAGCACCTGGAATCCCATGCTTTTCAGCTGCTCAATCGATTCGGTTGGCGGAATCTCGGCCCAGTTGACCTCCCCGGACTGAATTGCCGCGAGCCGGGCAGACGGATCGCTGATCGGCCGGAGCACCACCCGTTCCAGTTTCGGGACCGTGCCCCAGTACTTGTCGTTCTTATCCATAACCAATTCCTGCCCCTGCTTCATGCTCACGAATTTGAAGGGCCCTGTTCCGGTGGGATGACTCGCATAATCCCCGCCGTACTTCTTGACCGCTTCCGGGCTTGGTATCAGGATGCTGGCCAAGTCGTACAGCAGAAAGCTGTATGGTCCGTTGGTATAAATTCGAACCGTGTTTTCGTCAGCCTTGGCGTACTTCGCGATAAAACGAAGCGAGCTGCCGGTGGAACCGGCAATTTTTGCATCGTAATACGGGGAATCCGGCTTCAGCAGACGGTCGAGGGCAAAGATGACGGAATCCGCATTAAACGGCGTTCCGTCATGGAACTTAACCCCTTGGCGCAGATGAAAGGTCCACTCGGTCGGATCGCTGTTCGAATGTTCCCATGATTCGGCCAGGCCGCCCGTGAGTTCGGCCGGCTTGTCGCCCTGCTTCAAATCCCATTTCACCAGCGCGTCGTACAGCTGATAGCCGACAAAGCGCATCCCTTCGTAGCCTTCAGTCGGCATCGTATCCGGTACCGGGATGTTCGCGGCGGACATGGCAATCACCAAAGTCCCTTTCGCCGCCGAGCCTTCGGCGGCCGCTCCGCCTCTGCCGCACCCGCTAAGAACCATTGAGAGGCACAGGATAAGCAGCAGTAGAGTGATGGCGTACATTTTTTTCAAGCTTGAGTATGGTTTCATCTCCGGCACCTCCACAGGGTTCCATTATTTTTATTGGGCGTATCTTTCCCGGCCGGCAAACTGGAAGCAGGCCGCCTGCTGCGATCGTCCCGCGCTTACGTAATCCGGGACATTCTCCGTGCACCGGCTCTCGGCATAAGGACAGCGCTGTGCAAAAGCGCATCCCGGCGGCATTTCCGTAATGAGCGGCGGCTGTCCGGGGATGGTGGACAGCCTTCCCGTTTGCTTGCTCTGAGGCGTCGCCGCAATCAGCCCGGCCGTGTAGGGATGCATCGGTCTGGTCAGAACCTCCTCCGCCGATCCATACTCGACGATTTTGCCGGCATACATGACGGCGACATCATCGGCCATTTCGGCGGCCACGCCGATATCATGGGTGACCAGCACGATCGACATCCCGAACTCGGCCTGAAGCTCCTTGAACAGCCGAAGGATTTGCGCCTGAATGGTAACGTCCAGGGCGGTGGTCGGTTCATCGGCGAGAAGCAGATCGGGACGGCAGCCGAGCGCCATCGCAATGACCGCCCTCTGCCGCATGCCGCCGCTCATCTCGTGCGGGTAGGCACGCACCCTTTCCTCCGGCGAAGGAATGCCGACCTTACGGAACAGCTCGATGACCCTATCCTTCGCTTCCCTTCTCCCCACCTTATGGTGCGCCCTGATCGTTTCCTTCAGCTGGTCGCCGACCCGGTACAGCGGGTCGAGCGCCGAGAGGGCGTCCTGGAATATCATCGCCACCCGGTTCCCGCGGATCGCCACCATTTCTTTCGGCGATTTGCCCAGCAAGTCTTCTCCTTCGAGCCGGACGCTGCCGGCAACATTCGAACCGCGCTGCGTCAGCCGCAGAATGGAACGGAGCATGACGCTCTTCCCCGAACCCGATTCCCCGAGAATAACCGTCGTCTTGCCTTTTTTGACCCGCAGGGTGACTCCCCTGACGGCATCCACCATCCCTTTCTTGGTCGAAAATGAGGTGACAAGGCTGTCGATTTCCAAAAGATTTGACATCATATTCCCTCCTTCGCAGCTTCTGAAAAATGGATCTCCCCGGCCTTTGATCAAGCGGATTTTTGCAGCATGCCAGGAATACTGTTTGTGTAATAAATACTAACATACATTCTGTAATGTTAGGATATCGAAACATTCTATACCTTGTTTTAGCCCCTTTTCGGCGATAATATGTTATGTTTCTTAACAATTACCTCCATATATACAAAAAACAATTGGATTTTTGCGTTTGAGGAACATCATTCTTCCATAGAAATGACACAGGTTGAAGGTAAATCAACTATGGGTGGATATCCTTAAAGAATCCATTTGTTCAAGTCATTCGAGAGGTAGAGGACTCATCCACAATCTTTTTATCGCAAAGGAGATGTTATCTATGACCACCCTGCATCAGGAGCTGCTGTATGATACGATCGCCGGTTTATCGGAACGGATCCGCAGCCGCCGCATTTCACCCGTCGAAATAACGCAGATGCTTCTCGAACGGATTGAAACGCTCAATCCCCGGTTGAATGCGTACGTAACGGTTACGGCCGATCTCGCGCAAGCCCAGGCCAAAGCGGCCGAAGTTGAAATCATGAAAGGAGAGTACAGAGGTCCGCTTCACGGAATTCCTATCGCCCATAAAGATATTTACAATACCCAGGGAATCCGGACGGCTGTTGGCTCCAAAATCCTCGAAACATTCGTGCCGGATACGGATGCCACCGTCGTCCGCAAGCTGGGAGAAGCAGGCGCGGTCCTGCTCGGCAAAGTGCAGACCCATGAGTTTGCCGCCGGGACGCTGACGAACAGCCCTCATTTCGGTCCCTGCCGCAATCCGTGGAACCTGGAGAAATCGCCGGGCGGCTCAAGCGGTGGCTCGGGATCGGCCGTAGCGGCCGGACTCGCCTACATGGGCACAGGCACGGACACCGGCGGCTCAGTCCGCATTCCCGCAGCAGCCTGCGGCATCGTCGGTTTGAAGCCGACATACGGCAGGGTCAGCCGCCATGGCATTTTTCCGCTGTCGTGGTCGCTGGACCACGCCGGCCCGCTGACGCGCTCGACCCAAGACGCCGCCATCTGCCTTCAGGCTATGGCGGGGTATGACCCGCTGGACGATACGTCGGCCGACGTATCGGTCCCAGATTTCACCGGCATGCTGCGCGGCGATCTGCATGGCATCACCATCGGGATTCCCTCGTCCTTTTACTACGACGGCATCGATCCGGAGGTGGAGGCCGCCCTCCAGGCAGCCATGGAGCAGTTCAAGCTGCTTGGAGCGAATGTCATTGAAGTGGAGATCCCGATCTTAAGCCGTGTCAGCGCGATCGGCAACGGTATTTGCATGGGCGAAGTCGCCTCCATTCACGAGAAGTGGTACCGGGAACAGCCGGAGCAGTACGGACCGGATGTCCGGGGAATGATCGAAGGCGCCCGCCTGATCCCAGCTGTCCACTATTTGCAGGCACAGCGGGCGCGCCGGCTCCTGCAGCAGGAGTATATGCAGGCGCTATCTGCAGCCGACGTCCTGCTTACCCCAACCCTCCCGGCAACTGCGCCCGGCATACACGACGTCGAAATCAGCATGCGCTTCGCTGAACTGACCATGCCGACGAACGTAACCGGCCTGCCGAGCCTCGCCATGCCCTGCGGCTTTTCGGCTGCAGGGATGCCGATCAGCATGCAACTCATCGGCAAACCGTTTGCCGAAGCGGAGCTCCTCGGCATCGGCCATGCGTATGAACAAAGCACGGACTGGCATTTCCGTCATCCGGGGCTGGAATAGTCGAAGAACCGGTTTCTGCACATCACCTGATCAGTGGACAGACGAATCAGCCCGCTACATACCATACCAGAGGAGGAATACCATGGATAACGAATACAAGCTAACAGCCACTACCCGGGAAGAAAGGGATGCGGAAGAAAGCCCCGCCGAGGTTCTGCAGGCAGCGATCATCGGCATCCCGATGGCCAAAGAGCGTATTGAAGCGGCAGCGTCTGCCGCCATTCCGCTCCTTTCGCTTCTAGGAACTTTGTATGACATCGATGTCGAGGGCATCGAGCCCGTCATCCAGCCGATGTTTAGAAACGGTATGACAACTCCAACCGCTGCACCCGCATCATGATGAATCCGTGCACGATCGACTTCTTCGTTTGAATCCGCACAAGTAAAAAAGCACCCTCCCGGCTCATTTCATCCAGGAGGGTGCTCCTATTTTGTATTTGTCTCCTTATCCATTCAAACCGCCGGAAGCGGCGGTGTGCCCTGCGCCCGGCTTGTATCTGGCAAGCAGCCTGCGCTGCAATTCGCCGATCGGCACGTCGAGCTGGACGGTTTCCGAGTATGCCATGTATACCGGCAGAGCCGGCAGCATGGAACCAAAAGGGATCATTCGGATCGGATAGGCCTCCAGGTACAACTCAGGGACGTAGCATTTGGGTACGAACGTGTATCCCTGGCCGTTGGCCACAACCCCCAGCATCATATCGCTGCTGTCCACGATTTGGAACTTGTCTGGCGTGGACCCAAACAGTTTGGACAGCACCTCCCATACATTCACGTAGGTGGCGATCGGATTTTCGAACAGCACGAACATGTCATGCTTGAGCACGTCGATAAGGTCATCATCCTCGCGAATCACGCCCCGGTAGGCTTCTTCCGAACACAACAGCACCCATTCGTCGTCCAGAAGATGCACCGACTGCAAATGGCGGCATTCCTTCACATCATAAAACAGCCCGATATCGATGACCCCGTACTCGATCAGATCAATGAGCAGCATGGACGAACGGGAAACATACTTACACTTCAGATCGGGGCGAATGCGCTGCAATTCGGCAACCAGAGGGTACACGAACCTGCCGGACAGTCCGGTGTCGACGCCGATCACCATCCGGTCCATGCGGGTCACTTCGGCAAGGGAGCGATCGAACTTCAGCAGGTCTGCTTTGTTCAGCATCGCGGAGGCATTGTTGAACTGGCTTACCATCTGGATCGCATAATACAGAAAATAATGCCCTTCCTGCGTCAGCTTCACTCCGTCCCACCCCCGGTCAAGCAGCTTGACTCCCATCCCCTCCTCCAGCTTGCGTATTCTCGCGCTAAGCGTCGGCTGGGTGACATGCAGCGTCTGGGCAGCCTTGGAAATGCTCTTCTCCTTGGCGATCGTTGCAAATGAATGCAGACCTTCCAGATCCATTCCATCCCCACCTTCCATAAAAATTGGTTTTACCGATCAGCAGGTCGGAGGAATTTTCGATTGTGTAAGAATAAATAACATATATTATCCTATTTATATCATATTTCTTGTGATTCAGGGTATAAAAAAGTGCGATATCCTGTAATCGGGGTTTTAATGTTATATTATTTGACATAAACACAACAACATTTATTTTGGAGGGATTTCATTTGAGTACCCATGCATGGCTTCATCCGGAGGATACCGCCCTGATCATCATTGACATGCAAAACGATTTTTGCCACGAAAACGGAGCCTGCGGCCGCGCGGGAATCGTTGATATTCCGGCGTTCCAGGCTTGTGTGCGGCCCATCCATGACCTTACCGGTCAAGCGAGGGCTAGCGGGGTGCCGGTCATCTTCGTACAAATGACGTTGGATGCGGGCACTACCTCCCAGGCATGGGAGCTGCAGCATACAGCCAGCGGTAACACGCTTCGGATCGTCGAGAAGGGAAGTTGGGGCACGGAAATGTACGGGCTGGAGCCCAAGGAGGGCGATTATGTGGTGGAAAAGCATCGGTACAGCGCATTTATCGGCACCAACCTCGATTTGATGCTGCGCTCTCTGGGGTGCAAATCCGTTGTCCTGACCGGCGTCCTCACAAACGTATGCGTGGAGTCGACCGCCAGGGACGCATTTATGCTCGACTATAACGTGACGCTCGTCGAGGACGCCTGCGCCGGTTCCTCTGCCGAGGCCCACGAAATGACCCTATCGAACATTGGGCATTACTTCGGAAAAAATATGAAAGCCGGAGACGTGAAGGCGGTCTGGTCGGAATTAACGGCCGGTGCTGCAGCCGTGAACGGATAAATATCCGCTCTAAAAGGCTAAGCTGTTATTTGTGTGGTTCCGCTCGATCATCAAAAAAAGGGAGCCCGCCGGCTCCCTTTTCTTCATTAACGATTATTCTAATGCCTTATTTGACCAACTCCGCCTTAAACACGCCATCCAGCGTCTCGCCGGCGTCCAGCCGTTTCTTTAACGGAACCTTCACATCTCTGGCCAGTTCCTTGAAGAACGTTTGAACATCGCATTTGACGTCGTTCAGTTGCACATTGATGGTACCGTCGGCCGTAATGTCACGGTTATCTTCAGAGGGAACCGACACGACAAGATCGTACTTTTTCATCAATGTCTTACTGTACCTCGTGAACACTTCGATCAGCTCCTCGTTTTCGAAGTTCCCGATGGCATTTTTGCCTTTGTTTGTAAAAATCAGTTTCATTTCCATTTCTCATTCCCCTTTTCCTGTATCACCATGGTTTTATTCGGACTCGGGTTCCATTGGTCACGCGATGGTTCTAAACAAAGAAAGGGCCCACATTATCCTGATCAATCATATCTTTGTCTTATATATTATAACAGTCTTTATACCGATTAACTAGGCGATGCCACCATTTACAAAAAAAGAAAGCCCCGAAACGGGGCCCTCTTCACTCTTTATTTACATATTAGCCACTCTATTTTAAAAGCTGTATCAACGTCCCTGCACAATCTCACGGATCTTCTCCAGCGGAATCTTTGGCTGCCGGTCGTATGTCAGCAAACCGTTAATTTCCTGTTCGACGTCCGTCAGCTGCGTATAGCAGAAGCCCTGAAGCACGGTCGAAGCGAGAGCGCCCTGAACCACGTCGGCCAGGCGCCGTTCGAAATCTTCCTCATTCGACGCTCCGGAGTAACCCCACCCTTCCTGGTTCCCCTTCTGGAATGAGATTCCGCCGAATTCGGTAAGCAGCAGCGGCTGTCCTTCATAAGGATACCCCGGCACCAGAATCCAGCGGTTGCCCGGTTTTGCCTGAAGCGCCTGCTCCACGGTCGAATAACGGTCTGCCAGCACTTCTTTGCGCCATTCGTAATCATGAATGGTAACCAGGTCGGTTTTGACCAGTTCCCAGCCGTCGTTAGAGATGACCGGACGTGACATGTCCAGCGATTTGGTCATGTGATACAGCGCCAGCGCATGCTGCTGCTCGGCAGGGCTCACCAATATATTCGTTACGCCCCAGCTTTCATTGAGCGGAACCCAGGCTACGATGCAGGGATGATTATAATCCCGCTCCACCGCCTGCAGCCATTCCCGGGTGATCTGACCGGCATAGGTTTCCGTGAACCGGAACGCGTTGGCCATTTCTCCCCAGACAAGCAGGCCCAAACGGTCCGCCCAGTACAGGTAACGGGGGTCTTCGATCTTTTGATGCTTTCGGGCGCCGTTGAATCCCATTTCCTTCGTCAGCTCAATGTCTTTTTTCAGCGCTTCATCGGAAGGAGCCGTCAGCAGGCCATCCGGAAAATACCCCTGGTCCAGCACCATTTTCATATAATAAGGGCGGTTATTGAGCAGCACGACGCCGTCCTCGATCGAAATTTTCCGCATGCCGAAGTAACTGGCGACGGTATCCACCGCTTCTCCGTCAACCAGGAGCGTCAGCTCCAAGTCATACAGATTCGGACGTTCAGGCGACCACCAGCGCCCCAAGCCATGATCGTTAAAATCGTGCAGGCGGATGCGGCGCATCTCGTCTTTCCCCGTCACCGAAAAGGAATCTTCGGAAACGACTTGCCCCGCGAAAGAAATAACCGACTTTAATTGAAGCTTGGCCCGGGTGTCCCAGCCCTGAACGAAAGCCTGCAGGGACACTTCATTCGTATCGATATTCGGCGTCAGCCGAATCCTCCGGATATGGAGATCATGCACGGGTTCAATCCATACCGTCTGCCAAATCCCCGTCGTTCTCGTATAGAAGATCCCGGCGGATTGTTCCTCCCAGAACTGCTTGCCCCGCGGAAGCGCCGCGTCCCGGCTGTAATCGACGGCTTTGACCACGATCGAGTTGTCCGCTCCCTGAAGCAGGTCCGTAATATCCGCGTCAAACGGGGTATGACCGCCTTCGTGGATAGCGGCGAGCCTGCCGTTCACCCATACTTTGCATTCATAATCCACGGCACCGAAATGCAGAATCAGCCGCTTGCCTTGGTACGCTGTTGGCACCGTAAAGTTCCGATGGTACCACACGATATCATGGAACGAAGGATCTCCGATTCCGCTCAGCTTGCTCTGATAGCAAAACGGAACCTGGATGGTCCGCGAGAAGGAAGGATGCTCGTACCATTTTTCCCTCTCGCCGGCCGCTTCGTCATCAAATTCAAAATTCCATACTCCGTTAAGGTTGAGCCAATCCGCTCTAACCAATTGTGGGCGAGGATATTCGCCGCGCAGCATCTCTGTCATTTCTCTCTACTCCTTTGAAGTAATCACATTTAGCGCGTACGCTTGGTAACGATCCAGCTGCAAAATCCGCATACGGCGAGCCATCCTGCCGCGTACAGCAAGCCGCCGCCGCTTCCGACGAGAAGATCCGGCCGGCTGCTTTTTACCGTAAAAATCAGTAAATTGCTGAGCACCAGATACAAAAGCACGTTCCGCCCCATCGACTCCAGAAAGCCAAACGCGTACGGAATGCGTTCCAATACCCTGGCCAGCAAATAATAACCATATAATATGAAGGCAGCTCCGATAATCCAGAACAACGAAGGCGGAAACCGCGAGGGAAGCTCCCCGGCATACCGCCAATTTGCCGCAAACAGTCCGGTTACAAGCACCGATCCGGCGAGAACGAGCCAGTCGAAGCGAATCCGGTATTTGGCGAACAAGATCCCAAGCAAGTAATACGGAAAATATTGAACAGGCGGAAACGAGGCGAAATCCCTCGTGCCGACCAATAACCCAAGCTGGGGAACATGGACCGCTCCATAAGGAAACAGCGTCCCTGCAAGCAGCAGGCCGGCCGCCAGAAAACCCAGCCACTTTCGCCCGGAAAGCCAACGCAGCGGAACGAACAGCACCAAGCCGAGGACCATCAAATACGTAAAAGACACCAAGAACTCGGACCAGCCCGGAATATCCTTCAGCAGCATGATCGGCCGAATCGTGTCCCATTGGAGCGGCGCTCCGTCATGGAACACCCTGAACGCCGTTCCGGATACATAAAAGGCCAGCAGTGTTTTCAGCGCGGCCGCCAGCATCCGCGGGCAGGCGCTGCGAAACGGCTTGGAATAATAAGCAAGCTGCGTTACATACCCGAAGCTGAACACAAACCCCGAGAAGGTGATGAGGTTGAAGAAATCGATCCAGCGGCTGATGGACGGGTATACGACCGGATCGCTGAAAAATTGCAACGTGTGGCAGTACACCATCCCGACGATCAGCAGTCCTTTGAACAAATCGATGGCGCGCTCGCGCCGCTTCGGCTCAATCCCGGCTACGGCCGCGCCGCTCACCCTTTAATCCCTGACAGGCTGATCCCCTTGATGATTTGCCGTTCAAAGATCACAAACAGAATAATGATCGGGATGGAAGACAGCGTGTTCACAACCATTGGCTTCACGTAATCCTCCGAGTACTGACTCATCAAGGTCGGAATTCCCATCGGCAGCGTAAACAGCTTGTCGTTTGTCAGCGACAGGAATGGCCACAGGAAATTGTTCCACGAGCCGATAAAGGTCAGAATCGCCATCGACGCGAGCGCCGGCCGGGTCAGCGGCAGCATGATCACCGCGAATATTTTCCACACGCCGCCCCCATCCATCTGCACGCTCTCAATCAGGTCGTTCGGGATGCCGTCAAAAAATCCTTTAAGCACGATAACCGCCATCGGCGAAGCCAGCGCTGTGACGATCAACCCCTGGTACGAATTCAGCAAATGCATGTCCTTGGCGACCTGATACAGCGGAATGATGGTTGCTTCGCCGGGAACGAGAAGACCCGCCAAAATGAAAAAGAACATGATGGCTTTAAACCGGAAAGGAATTTTGGACAACGCATAAGCCGCCATCGCCGCAACTAGAACGGTCAGAACCGTGACGACGCCTGCGACGAAGAAGCTGTTCCACACCCACTGCATCAGCTTGGTGCCGCTGATAATTTGTCCGTACACCGCGAAAGAATATGGCGGCGTAAACCAGTCGAACAAACCGGAGACCTTCATCCCTTCCTGCTTGATCGATACGACCAGCATCCAGACCAGCGGAACCAGAAACACGCACGCCGCGATGACAGAAATGATCCGGTATACCCATTTCATGCCTTAAGCCGCCTCCTTCCGGTTGTTAACGACATACTGGATAATCGACAATACGAGCAAAATCGCAAACAGCATATAGGACATCGTCGCCGCGTAACCCAGGTCATTTTTTTTGAAACCGCTCTGGTAAATGTACTGGATGATCGGCCTTGTCGAATCCAGCGGTCCGCCGCCCGTAATGATGTAAATTTGCATGAACACTTTATATGAAGCGATAATTTGCAGCATCAGAATCATCCGTGTGATCGAATTCATCATCGGCAGCGTGATCCGCCAGAACATCTGCCCTTTGGCCGCTCCGTCCAGCGATGCCGCCTCATAAATTTCGTCCGGAATTTCCTGCATGGCGGACAGATACAAAATAAAGTTGAACCCCACCGTCCACCACAGCGTTAGAGCGGCGACCGCAATCCAGGCCAGCGACGGCTCGGTGAGCCAGAAGATCTCTTTCCCTTCCGCCAGGATGCCGAGTCCATGCAGAATCCCGTTAATGAAGCCGGTATAGGGCTGGAACATAAACAACCCTAAATAAGAAGCCACCGACACCGAAAGAATGCTCGGCAGAAAAAACGCACTGCGGTACAGCTTCTGCAGCTTGGATTTCCGGTTCGCGATAAGTGCCAGCGCGATGGCCAGCACGATCATGGTCGGCGTCGTCAGAAAGACGAAAATCGTAGAATGCCATACCGCAGCCCAGAACTGGTCGTCATGAAACATGCGCTGGAAATTGTCCCACCCGACATATTTCATCTTCCGGATCAGGGTCCATTTATAAAAGCTCATCTGCGCGCCCTTAATCATCGGCCAGATCGTAAACAACACATACACAATCAGAAAGGGCAGTAAAAAAATCAGTGCCTGCAAGTCGATCCGAAGCTTCTTCATGACTCACCTTCCTCTCCCACATCGCTCAGGCAGGCTTGGAGCCAGCCGCCCCAAACCTGTCTGATGGATCATACCCTCATGGTTACTCGCTTAAAACTTTACCGATCTCGGTTTGCATTTTGTCAACGGCATCCGAGCTCGACATCTTGTTGGACCAAACTTCGTTCAAATATTTAAAGAGTGCGTTATCACGGATCTGCCAGTTCTTATCGGAATGCTTGTTGAATTTAACTGTGCTTGCCACCGAGACATAATCGCTCCGGTACGGCATCTCTTTGAATTCCGGCTTGTCGAATACGGCTGGCTTCGAAGGGATATGGCCCGCTTTCGCCCAGATTTCTCCGTGGTCGGCGATCCAGTTGGCGAAAATCAGTGCAGCTTTGCGTTTCTCCGGATCTTCTTTGCTCGTTGCCGGCAGAATGATCGTATGCGAATCGCCCCATGTCGCTTCCTGATCGAAAACTTTAGGGATCGGCATGGCCCCGAATTCCAGCCCTTTCGTTTTCTCCCACGTTCCGGTCGCCCACACGCCGGTCATCATGATCGCCGCATTCCCGCTCTGGAACGTTTTATAGAAATCCGGGTCGTTCAGCTTGATGAAATTGTACTTATGGTATAAGTCCTTAATATAATCCGCGGCTTTGACGGCTTTGTCTTTGTCGATGTCGGCTGATTTCAGGTCGTCGGATACGACGTCATTGCCGCCCTGCTGCGAATAAAGTGCCCACCAGAAACGGAATGGATCGTCGTTGGAGCTCGAAAGCGCAAACGGATATTTGCCTTTCGGAAGCTTCTCTTTCAGCGTTGTCAGAAACTTGATGAATCCCTCGCCCGATTGCTCCAGAACCGGCTTGCCGTCTTCGCCGAGCAGCCCTGCGTCTTTAAGCAGCTTTTTATTGTAGTACATAATAAACGGATGTGTATCGATCGGAACCGCATAATGCTTGTCATCGTAAACGGAAGCTTCCAGAATGTTCTGGTTGAACGTGCTCCAGTCGATGTTGGCATCCTTTGCCGAATCGTCCAGCTCGGTGGCAACTCCCTGATTGATCAGGTCGGGAAGACGGGAAATATGGGAGATGCCCACATCCGGACCGTTGCCTGCGCCAACCGCTGTGATCAGCTTCGTATAATACTCGCCCCAGACGAGCTTCGTATTTTTCACCTGAATATCGGGATGCTCTTTATTGAACTGGTCTACCATCGCCTGCATGTTATCACCGTCTCCGCCGTCAAACAGCGTCCAGAAGGAAAGATTCACTTTCTCGCCGCTGCCGCCGCCCGTATCCGTCGAAGCGCTTTCACCAGTACCGCCGGACGCGTCTCCGCCTGCACTGTCCGCCCCGCCACTGCTGCCGCTGCCGCCGCTGCCGCAGGCGCTGAGCAATAAGGTCAGAGACAGTAATGTGATCCACATGAAGCTGAATTTTCTTCTCATACGTACCCCCCATTTTCGTCACCGTAGTCGTTCTAAAGAACAACGTTATTGTTTTATTACAACTTTATTGTTCTTATGGGGCTATATTACGGCTAAACTTCTATTTTGTCAACGCATTCATTTCATATTTTTGTAATAAAAATTTTGGGCTGTTCTCATGCTCGTGCATATCAAATGGGCTTCATCGCTTTATCAGCAAGAAGAAATTGCCTTAACCACGCTCTTCTCCCATAAAAATACACAAGCCCGGTGACAGAAACAAAAAAACCATTGTTACAAACTTGTTGTAACAATGGTTTTACGCTTCGTCCGTGAGGGGAACATATTGAATACGCATCTTGATGTCCTGCTCATAATCGCCGAACTGCCGCCCGAAGATGTTCACCCCGCCTTTATGGACCGCATTTGGATCCACGCCGATCCGCAGGCGCAAATTCGGACGCCCTTCCAGCTGAAGATCGTTGATGCCCACATCCGATACCTTTTTCATATCCAGCGTCGTTCGGTCCTCATCGACCCGCCACGTTTTCAAGAGGCCGTACTGCGTCGTCCAGTCGAGCCACCAGGAGGGGTTCAGCCTGCCGCGGCGGTCCCCGAAATCCCCCGGACTCGTCCACATCCCGATCTCAAGCCCGTTCACCCAGACCGATATGTCCGAGGGCCAATCGTTATCGAAATTGGGCGCTTCCGAGCAGATTTCCATGGACAGCTCAAGCGACTTGATTTTGACGTTTTGCGGAAGCTCCAGCGGCAAAATGTACTCCAAGTAACCTTTGCGGAACCAGATGATCTGCGCATCGATATGCTTCGGATGGTAGAAGCTCGCCGGCTCGTCTTCCCGGATGATCATTTCGGTGCCGCTCGCCATGCCGCAGGTCGGGTATACTTCGCAATCGCTGTACAATCCGATCGGAATTTCGACCTCATACACGCCGTAATTTTCCTTGGTCGATTGGATCGCCGGGTTGAGACTGATATGGATGTCATCATAACTGCGGGTGCATACCTTCATCGCCCCCCGGGCCGCGGGCAGAAGCTCCGTCGTCAGCAGCTTGGCAGCCTCCAAAATTTTGACGTTGTTCGCCACTGTCGACACCGGCAGCTTGAGTGCTTCCGAAATTTCGATGATATTCATGCTCCGCGTGTAGAGCAGTTTCAGCATATCCACCCTCGCCCGGGTGGACAATGCATGAGCAACCTGAACCAGCTGATCCGGCTCATTCACATTCAGATCCAACATGCTAATCCTTCCTTCTTGTTCCAGCTCTTTTTATGCCTAAGTTTGAGTTTACCTTGTTTGGGACAGCAGAAGCAAGATCTTCGCAAGAAAACAAGAATTAGGGAAAGCCGGGAATCCCGTTTCCTGATAGAGAGTGGAGCCTTCGATCCGGAATTTTTTTTCTTTTAGAAGGCGCTGTCCCCATCGTAATGATGATACAAATTGGCTTAACTGTGACTGTTTCCTTCATCGAATTGACGTATACAATCACTGAATCCAAAAAATCCAAATTGCTAGATCGAAAACGGTTTACCAGATTCTATTCTGGAATACTCCGTCATATCCTGATTATGGAAAAGGCGTGATTATGCACGGCATCGATATGTTTATGCACTCCTTACGGCTATCCGGATACGCAAAAAAGGAGCCCGCAGGCTCCTTCAGGGGCTCTATATTTACCCCCTCTTGGTTATGGTTACCGGCAACCCGCTTTGTGCCGATTCGTTGGCAGCCAGCGTCACTTCCAGCGTGTGCATCGCATCTTCATACGGAGCCAGAATCAAGCTCTGGTCACCCGTGGCAACGGCCCGCATGAAAGCGTCATCCTGGACTTTGTAGAAATCGGATTTGCCGCGAAGAATGATCGTCTCCTCCGGTTCCAGAATGGTAAGCGACGTCCCTTCGAGCGTCAATCTGAAATCCCTTCCAATGATCTCCAGGGAGGAACGGCTGTCCGGCTGGGGTAGAAAACCGGTGTCAATGTGACCGATTGCGCCCGAATCGAACACCAGGTTGACCGAAGCGGCATCCGGCGTCGTGATCCCGGGAACGTCTCTGTTCAGCAGCAGGGCCATGTCTGCACTGACCTTGTGGACTGTTCCGGCCAAGTACAGCATAAGATCCACATTATGGGTCGTCTGCTCTACCAGCTGTCCGCCCGATTTGGCATGATCCACCCACCAAGGGGTATCCGGCAACCCGCCGAACCTGTGGGCCCGCACCATGGCGATTTCTTTGCCGGCCAGGTACTGTTTCGCCTTCTGTACCAGCTCCATATACCTTAGGCAGTAGCCTGTGGCCGTCATGACACCCGCTTTCCGGATAAAATCCGCTTTTTGCCGTACAATGCCCATATCCAGACCCAGCGGCTTTTCCACCAGCAGATGAATGCCTCTTCCTGCCGCCTGCTCTTCAATATCACCATGGGCAAAAGGAGGGACGCACACAAAGAGCGCATCCAGCTGCTCGTTCGCCAGCATCCGCCGGATATCCGTATAGGCGACACCACCATACCGTTTTACGGCTTGTTCCGCCTGCTTCGCGGAAATATCGCACACGGCGACCAGCTCTGCCTGATCATGATCGTCAATATGCTTCAAATGCTCGGAGGCGATACCGCCTGCCCCGACCAAACCAACACGAACCATCATGGGACCTCCTTACATACTGTTTTTCAAACACACGCAATGGGATCATTTGCTCCTGCCGCTAGGCAGCTATACAATTTCGAATATCGTCCTTGCGTCTCCTTGTAAAAAGGAAGTGCAAAGGCCCCGTGAAGGGCCCTGCACTCGCTTTAACCTGTCACTTCAAATTGGCGGACCATTTCTCCGCGCGGTCCTGCAGTTCGTCCAGGAACTGCTGGATGTCCGGTGCGTTGCCGGAAGCCGCCTTGCTGATAAAGCCGTTGACGGCCGGGACGATGTCGCTCATATAGAACGGATTTGCTTCGTCCATCAGCTCGGAGTGCCCGACATTGGCGATGTCCAGCGCCTTTTTCACATATTTGTCTTCCGGCTTCACAAAATCGGCCTGCTTGATCGTCGGTGTCATCGCGAAGTTCTCATACGTATATTTTTGCGTCATCGGGCTGGTCAGGAATTTGAGAACTTCCCAGGAAGCTTTCACGTCCTTGGCGTTCTTCGCCATGACGAACGGATCCACGGCCACCCAGCCTTCGCCTTTCGGACCCATATTCATCACCGGCTCGAACCGGTCCAGCAAATCCTTGTTATTGTTTGCGATAAATTCGTTCATCGTCGCGCCGCCGGTGCTGTCCAGCGCAATCGCGATGTTATTTTTCTCAAGCCCGAAGTTTTCCGCTCCCTGGGCTGTGATAAAGCCGGCCGGCGGCAGCTTTGCGGCTTCCTTCAGCCATTCCATGACCTTGACCATTTCCGGGGTGTTCAGATGCCATTTGATCGACTTTACGTCTTTCAGCGAGCCTTCGGCCCCTTTCGCTCCGAAAGCCAGGGTCAGCGCCACAAAAGTGGAGCCGTTCAGCGAGTTGCCCGACCAGTATACGCCGTAGTTCTGCTCGCCGGTTTTCGGATTTTTGCCGGTCATCTTTTTGGCTTTTTCCAATATTTCTTCCGGGGTCGCTTTCTCCGTCAAGCCTTCGACGCCCCAGTCGCTGAACAGCTTTTTGTCGTAGATCGTCATGCGGCGGCCCAGCACGGCAGGAATTCCGAACTGCTTGGATCCGTCCGGCGACTTGGTGCTGTAGGAATTGTTCATGATGCCGTCCAGGTAAATGCCGGGATCAAACGATGTGTCTTCTTTGATCAGGTCGTCCAGATCACGCAGCAGTCCGTCCTGATACCATTGGGAGGCAAAAGCTCCCCCGGTGTACAGCACGTCGGCATCCCCCGACATGAGCATCGCCGTTTGCTTGGCCTTTACGTTCTCCCAAGGAATTTGGTATAGCTCGACCTTGATATTCGGGTACATTTTCTTGAACGTCTTATCCATGTACTCGGTCAGCCCGATCGTCGGATTGCCCGTCTGCGCGTTGATGCCGTTGTCGAGCTGCCATCCGGCCAGCGCCACCCGGACGGTTCCTTTCATGTCGGAGACTTGCTTGATTTCCACGCCGCCGGTCACGTCCTTGCCTGACCCTTCAGAGCAGGCTGCCAGCGTGAATACGAGCGTGCAGGACAGCAGGAGCAGAAGCCATTTTTTCATGCATGTTCCCCCTTTTCATAGTCAGTGTGTTCGCAATCATCATAGGTGCCGTGCGGCCCCAAGGCCGCGCTTCGCCGGGTTTACTGCTTGATCCCGGACAAAGCAATGCTTTCGATAATGTAACGCTGCAAAAACATATATACGACGACGACAGGAATGAGACTGACCGCCGTTGCAGCCATAATGATCGAGGGCTGTTGGTTGATGCCGTTGTTATAGGTAAACATCGCCAGGCCGATCTGGATCGTATATTTGGCAGCGTTCTTCAGCACCAGCAGCGGCCACAGCATTTCGTTCCACACGCCCAGGAACAGGAGGATGATCATGGTGGCGACAATCGGCGTGCAGAGCGGCAAATACACCCGGCCGAACACGGTGAACTCCCCTGCGCCGTCGAGAATGGCGGCTTCGCGCAGACTGGATGGCAGCTGGTCGATGAAGGCTTTGGCCAAAAACGTGCCGAAGGCATAGTTAAGTGCCGGTAAATAAAAAGCCAGATAATTGTCCAGAAGCCCCAGCTTGCTGAAGAGCAGGTACTGCGGAATCATGGTCATTTCAAACGGAATCATCATCGTACTCAGCGCCAGCAGAAGCACCAGGCTCGCCCCTTTGAACCGCAGCTTGGAGAGGGCATAACCGGACAGCAGCGCGGACAGGGAGCTGACAACGATGACGCCTGCGCTGACGATGATGGAATTGATGATATAGCGGAACATTTTAATGTTCGTAAAGGCCACTTCATACGTGCGTATGGACGGCTCTTCCGGCCAAATTTTCGGCGGAAACGTAATGTTCAGCCGGGCCCCCCAGTCAAAGCTGGTCACGAGCATCCACAGGAATGGCACGATCATAATAAAGGAGCCGAGAAACAGCACGATGGCGAGAATCCACTGACTGACAGGAGTTTTTTTGCGGCGCAGCGCCTTGGAATCGGCCGTTTGGATCATGGCGGGACCTCCTTTGCTTAAGTATCATGTAGTTCTAAATTGATAGTCGGTATTGGCCCTAGTGCGTCAGTCGAGGCTGTCTTTGCGGCGGTTCAACAGCATCATGACTGCGGTCAGCACCAAAATGATGATGAACAGCAGATAAGAAGCGGCTGTGGCCAGACCCATTTGCGATGCCAAAAATGCGTTCCGGTATATGTACAGGACCACCGTCATCAGGCTTCCGCCCGGATTGCCCGCCGTACCGCCGATCAGCCACACGTCAGTGAACCGCTTCATGCCGCCGATCGTGCCCATAATGAGCATAAAGACGAAGATCGGACGTAAATAAGGGATGGTGATATGGAGCCATTTCTTGTACCCGCCCGCCCCATCGACTTCAGCGGCTTCATACAGGTCGCGTGGCACGCTTTGCAGGCCAGCCAGAAAAATGATCGTGTTGTAGCCAAGCGCCCCCCACAGGCTCATCAGCACGATGCTGTAGCGCGACACCTCCGGATTCGTAAACCAGCCGATGGGATGGTGAACCCCGAACCAGCTCAGCACAAAGTTTAGCAGCCCTTCTTTCGATGGGAAAAACAGAAACGAGAACAGGAGACTGGTCGCTACCGCCGATACGACGTTCGGCAGAAAGTAGACGGCCTTAAAAAAGTTTTTGCCGAAGTTCCATTTGAGATTGTTGATCAGGCTCGCCAGTACAAAGGATAATACGATGCCGAGCACCACGGACAAGACGCCCATCAAAAACGTATTTGTAAGCGCTTGCCAGAAAACAGGATCCTCCAGTGCATACCGGTAATTGCTGAGCCCCACCCACTTTCCGTTCAGCGACAGGCCCGACGTCTGGTGAAAGCTGATAAACAATGCGGCAAACATCGGATAGATGGCAAATGCGAGCACGCCGATAATTAATGGGGCGCTGAACAAATAGCCGGTCCAATCATTGCGCGTGAACCATCTTTTTCGTTTGGGTGTCATTCTCTTGTCAGCATTCATCTCATTGCTTACTATCAATCGGCCCTCCTCCTTCCAAAAGGATCCCTAATGCCAACAACATGCGTCATCATTGGGTGATCATCAGCTTTGGTACATATTTATGTCCGGGACAGCCGTTTATGTTCGTTTGTTATTTCGATGTAAGACTTAAAAATAACTGGCACACTCGCCCATCCCGTGAATAGACTGTGTACCATCAAAAGCTTAAGGAAGGATTGGCCGATGAACTATCCGTATGCTAAATATGGCGTCATTCACCAGTGCAAGGACATTCCGGTGGCTTTTCCGCCGGATCAGCACCAGCACGGGCAGCCGGGGATTGAATATGTGATGAACCCGCTACCTGTATCTGAAAACCCGAACTATGTCGGAACCGGAAAATTAAAGGACAAAGTGGCGATCATCACCGGTGGGGACAGCGGCATCGGCCGTGCGGTTGCCATCGCTTTTGCCAAGGAAGGCGCCGACCTTGTGATCGTATATCTTAATGAGCACAGGGATGCTCAGGACACGGAGCGGCGAATCCGCCAGCTCGGCAGAAAATGTCTACTGCTTCCCGTTGACGTGCGGTCGCCGGGTTTCGCTTCGCAAATCGTGGACCGTACCCTCCGGACATACGGAAAAATCGATATTCTTATCAACAATGCCGCAATCCAGTTCGTCCGGGAGTCCTTGCTGGACATATCCGAGGAACAGCTGCGCAATATTTTTGAGGTGAATATCCTTTCTTTCATTCTGCTGACCAAGGCGGTCCTCCCCCACCTTCGTCCGGGAAGCAGCATCGTGAACACCGCTTCCGTAAACGCCTATGTTGGCCATGACAAGCTGATGGACTATTCCTCGACCAAAGGGGCGATCGTCAGCTTCAGCCGTGCACTCGCCCGTAACCTGGCCAGTCAATCCATTCGAGTGAACACGATCGCTCCGGGGCCTGTATGGACGCCGCTTATTCCTGCAACGATGACGCCAGAGATGGTCGCCACCTTCGGCCGCAATGTGCCGCTGGGGCGTGCCGCCCAGCCTTACGAGCTGGCACCAGCGTACGTTCTCCTTGCTTCGGACGACGGGTCATATATCACCGGACAGACGATCCACATCAACGGAGGGCAAATGGTTACTGATTAGTGCTGAGGCAGAACCGCAAAGCGGCGGTGCTTTAGCATCGATGCAAATTCGATCTTTACGGGTCGGAGGAGCCGGGTCAGAATCGTTAAGCGGTTTGCAGGCAAAAAAAAGAGAGCTGGAATATAGCTCTCTTTTTTGCAGCTTATGATTTTCCTTTTCCGCTGACAAGTCCAATGATCATGACGACAAGTGCCAATAAAGCGATCAGCTGATCGATCGTCATCGCCGCCCGCCTCCTCTGTGCAAGGATGGCTCTTCCCAGGCGGCTTCTCTCTCCCGTGCTGCTTGCGTACGTTCCCCATTACAGATATATGAGTGGGCCGGGTGGAATATGACCGATCCATAGAACGGTGATTACAAATCCCGCAGAAATTGCTGAACCCGCTCCTTGTACATCTCCTTATCCAAATAGCCTTGAAACAGCCTGTTGCTGGTTACCTGCTGTCCCCCGAAGAAAAAGCGTTCATAGAGCTGCTGCCGCCCGCCGAAACCGCTGCTGCTCAGCTCCCAGGCCAGCCGGAACAGCGCAGTCTTATCCCGGGCGTCCATGCTGCTGCCTTTGAGATAAGTCGATAAATAGGGAGCAATCCCGGATGCCTCAAAATCCTGCTCCGACGGAATCATAATGACGCTGCTGGACCCGAGCAGCTGGATAATTTCCATCATCCTCGCATACATTTGGGGATAGATGACGGTAGCGGACCAGAGCGGCTTATAGTCGGGCAGCATGCTTCCCCACCGGTCCACCTTTGCTCCCGCTTCGGAGGCGAGCAGCAGCGCCTTGAGCGACTCCAGATTTACGATCACCTCTGTCACTTGTTCGGTGACCACGCTTCCGGTTCTTTCCAGTGCATCGGCGATGGACAAAATGATTCCAAGTACAAACTCGGTCTTCGCCACGTATCGGCAGCAAACCTGGTGCGCTGCATGCACGTGAAAGCCGCTCTGTGCAAAGAAGCGTATGGACAGGCTGTCGTTGCCAAGAATGAATATACGCTCCCAAGGAACGAGCACGTGATCGAAAATGACGAGAGTGTCCATTTCCTCAAATCGCGAGCTAAGGGGATAATCGTAAGCCGAATCGCCGCCGACCAGGCTTTCCCGGCTTATCCACTTCATACCCGGAAGGTTGTTCGGGACGGCAAAAACAAAAGTTTCGGGGTTGTCTTCCTCCTGAAACATGAACGATGCCGGCGGATACACGAGTATTTCATCAGCTGTGACGCCCTGCGTCGCCAGCAGAAACGCGCCTGACACGATGACGCCTTCTGTCGTCTGGTCGACGATGCGCGCCGCGGTATTGACGATCGTCCCGTCATCAAGCATTTCGGCGGTACGGCTCGCCGCCGGCTGCACGAAGGCGTGGGACAGCGTAATGTCATGCTCTAAGCAGTACCGGTAGTAATTCCGCATCTTGTCTGCATATTTCTCGTCCGCTTCAGCCAGCAGCTCCGAGGCGGCAGCGTAGGCCATAACTGCCGTGTTCATATAATCCGGCGATCTGCCGAGCAGGCCGAAATGCCGCTCTCCCCACAGCGTCATCGCTCTCCTGCGTCTGGCCAAATCTTCTTTCGTCTTCGGCTGTAAGTACGATAAGCCTGCCGGCTCCCCGGTTTCCGGAGACGTGTATGTCAGGAGCGGTGCATACTCCTCCGAAGTCTGCATATCGTACAGTGACGCCTGAGTGCTTATTAGACCGCGGAAAGCCGGATGATCGGACAACTTTCCTTGGATTTGCTTACCCCGAAGCCAAACCTCCGGCTTTGCCTTATCGATCCGTTCCATATACTCCTTACCGCTTTTTACCGGCATACGGATGGCTCCCTTCCCTAGGAATGTTACATTCATCCTATTCCGCTCCGCTGTATGAAGTGAGGTATGACCGCCTAATCATGAAGGCTCTGCATGAACAAAAAAACCTTGCATAAAGTGCAATTCACTCTCTTTAACGCCAAATAGGAACATGATATGATAGCAGAAAATAACGAATATGGGGGAAGCAGACTATTCTTAATCCAAGTCAACTAGGCGATATCTCCGCTCTGCAGGAGCTGTGCGAGCGGGCCGATGCCATCACTCTGAAATTAAACTGGAGCATGCTGAAGTCACGTCCCGCGGACGCAAAGCTGGACTTTTTTCATTATTCCGGCGATATGCTGACCGGTTTTCTCGCCTTGTATCCGCTCGGCGGCGGTCTCGAGGTATGCGGTATGGTACATCCGGAATACCGGCGTCAGGGAATATTTACGAATCTATGGAAGGACGCCATCCACTCGGCTAACGTTTCAGCCTATAAGACCGTCCTTCTGAATACCCCGGCTTCCTCTTCCAGCGGCATAGGCTTCATCGATTCCCAAGGAGGGGTGTTCTGCCATTCGGAGTATCAAATGAAATGGCATGACAACGGCCAAACTGTCACGGAAGCGGACCCGTCGGTCCGGCTGCGAAGCGCGGAGCTTGCCGACATGGAGGACATCATCGCCATCGATCAGGAAGGATTCGAGATGAGCCGGGAGGAATCAGCCGAAATCTACTCATCGCTGCTGCAGGAAACGGGAACCCGGCCGCTCATCATTAAACGGGATGGGGTTACCGTCGGCAAGGTATCTCTTGAAGATACAGGATCCGATACGTGGATCTACGGCTTTGCGGTGAAAGCATCTGTTCGGGGTCAGGGGATCGGCCGCAGCACACTGATGCTCATCGTATCCGAAGCGATAGCACGTGAGCGGGACATATGGCTGGAGGTGGCGGTTCAGAACCCCAATGCGCTCCGGCTATATGAGTCCTGCGGCTTCAAAGTGATGAGACAGCAGGACTACTACGAGTACATGGCGTCCCAATAATCGCCACAAGAAAAACCGGCTGCGCTTGGCATGTCCAAGGCGCAGCCGGTTTATTGCGTTGTGCGGGGCGGAGTAGGCGCGGTTTTACACCCGCTCCGCATTCAGCTTGGCTTCAATCGATAGAACGGCCTGGAATTCATAGACCAGCGCCCCGTTATCCGCTACCCGTAAATGGACCTGTCCTTTGCGGCGCATCGCTTCCAGCGCCTCGCCGGCCTGCTCCATACTGAGCGTCGTATTCAAAGCAACGTCCGCTGCGGTCAGCAGGTTCTCCTGCTCCGCAGCCAGGTGGAGAATGCTCTTCTCCATCTCGGGGGTGATCTCCATCCATGCTCTCGCTTTTTTCGTTTTCGTGCGCAGTATAAGTCCGATTCCAAGCGGAAGCACGGCGAAGACAAGGAAGCCAAACCAATCCTTCGTGCCGCCCTGGACCGCCAGATTGACATAAAGAATGCCGCAAAACAAGCCAAACAAAGTGAGAATCCACGATATTTTCCGTCTGCTGCTCACCGGCAAGTCCTCCTTTCGCGAGGGGTTATCTTTATTATACCTTTACCCGCACCGAGTATGAAGAAAGTGCATTGTATGTACGAAATGTTGTACAATATAAGCTAAATGAAATTAAAGAACAGAAGGATGGAATGCATTCATGTATGTAGCACGCGATTGGCAGGATTATGAATTGATTGATACCGGGGACGGGGAAAAGCTGGAGCGTTGGGGAGACGTCATTCTCCGCAGACCCGACCCGCAGATTATATGGCCGCTCACTAACGAAACGGGGCAGTGGCGCCAAGTTCACGGGCATTACCACCGAAGCTCTTCGGGCGGCGGCCAATGGGACATGAAAAAGCCTATCCCCGACCGCTGGACCATTTCCTACGACAAGCTGAAGTTCCATATCCGCCCTACCAACTTTAAGCATACCGGTTTGTTCCCCGAGCAAGCAGCCAACTGGCGCTGGATGATGGACAAGATTGCCGGGGCGGGCCGGCCGATCCAGGTGCTGAACCTGTTCGCCTATACCGGCGGAGCCAGCGTGGCGGCAGCTTCCGCAGGCGCCCATGTCGTCCATGTCGACGCCGCAAAAGGCATGGTTCAATGGGCCAAGGAGAACCTGCAGCTGTCCGGCCTCGGGGACCGTCCGGTCCGTTTCATAACGGATGACGTGTTCAAATTCGTGCAGCGCGAACAGCGCCGCGGCAATAAATATGATGCGATCATCATGGACCCGCCATCCTACGGGCGTGGACCCGGCGGGGAAATGTGGAAGCTGGAGCAGAGCCTCTATCCCTTCGTCGAGAGCTGTATGAGCATCATGTCGGACAACCCACTGTTTATGCTCATTAATTCGTATACGACCGGTATTTCGCCGACCGTACTGCATAACATCCTGTCCATGACGGCAGCCCGCCGGTTTGGAGGAAGCATTTCCTGCGGCGAGCTCGGACTGCCGATTACCGCCTCCGGACTGAATCTGCCGTGCGGTATTTTGGGAAGATGGGAGTCTTAAACCATGAGCAGAGCCGATGGTCAGGACGTCCGCATTCCGATTTTGTATGAGGACAATCATTTATTAGGCATCGTGAAGCCGGTCAACGTGCCTACGCAGGAAGATGCCTCCGGGGACGCCGATCTGGTCAGCCTGCTCAAGGAGGACATCAAGATCCGGTATAACAAGCCCGGCAACGTATTTGTCGGCCTGGTGCATCGGCTGGATCGCCCCGTCGGCGGGGCGATGGTGTTTGCCAAGACATCCAAGGCCGCCTCTCGGCTGTCGGAAACGGTACGCTCCCGCAAGTTCCGCAAAGTTTACGCGGCCGTCGTACACGGGCGGCTGCCTGCGCCGACAGGAAGCCTGAAAGACTTCCTGCTCAAGGATGCCAAGACCAATACCGTGTCTGTGGTGAAGCCAGGAACAACCGGCGCGAAGGAAGCGCTGCTGGATTACGAAGTGATCGCAGAGGCGGACCGCTATAGCTTGGTCAAGGTGGAGCTCCATACCGGCCGGTCCCATCAGATTCGGGTTCAGATGAGCCATGCCGGCTGTCCGCTCTATGGCGACCAGAAATACGGCAATGGGATAAATAAGCCGGGGCAGCAGATCGCCCTGTGGTCTGTCATCGTCGGCGTCCCTCATCCCATCACAAAGGAAGAGATCGTTCTTGCCTCACTTCCGCCTGCCGAGCATCCCTGGAATTTGTGGCCGGAAGCGACCCTGAACGCTTTGACGGACAAGGAATCATAATTTATCCCGCCCGGCGGCTGCAATCGGCCGCAAACAATATAAAAGCCGGAGAGCCCTGCATACGCAGGCTCTCCGGCTTTTTTATGATTTTAATAAGAATTAGTTCTGCGGAACTGACAAAAGACGGTAACGATCCAACTTCGGCATTATTCCGGCATCCAACGACCGTCTCGTTCCGCCATTCTTTTTCCCGTCAGCTTCTTGTCAGCACCAGCATTGAGGCAGCCCCCCGTTGGAACTCGTAGTCCGACGGCCGTTCCTCGGCTGACCATCCGTTTCCGGCGGCGAACGTCAGCAGCTTCTCCATGTCCTTGTACCTGCGGCTGCTCTGGTCCACCAGCGGAAAAATCCGGATTTCCTCCTTCGTCACCCGCATCAGCTCAGCCACCGTCTGCTCATGAAACGCGTAATCCAGCTTGTCGCTGTACATAAACAAAAAATGCGCCGACAGCGTCATGTCAAACTGCCGGTCTGCAAACGGCAGCACCGGCAAAACGGCCGCCACATATCGCTCAGGATGCTGCTCCATATCCTCGACCGTGGCGGTCAAGGCCTTTGTACGCTCACTGCGGAGCCCCTCGGGACCACCGAATTCGTCCCACCGGTACTGATCGCCTAGGCTCTCCACATGCTGCACCGCATGTCCGATATCGAGCCTTCCCTTCGCTTCAAGTGCAGCAGGGTCAAACTGATAGGCTATATCCGCAGCAACGGCTTCAATGCCGATCTGCCTCGCTTTAGCCGTAAACGAGCATGCCCCGCCGGGGCAGTCCAGGACGGTTCGTCCCTCCAAGTCCCCGGGCTTCAAATTAAACATCCGCAAATATTCGTCATAGGTTCTTCCGATGAAGACGATCCGCTCCAGCCGGATGTCCCCCGCATCTTCTTCGGAAAGGCTAGTCTGATCACAGCTTGGCTCCTCACCGGCCTGCCCTCTGCTTGTCGGCCCTGCTCCGGTACCTTTTTCTGCGGTACGCTCCTTCTCGTCAATCTCTGCTCTTCTCAACTCTTCTCGGCTCATCTCCAAGGCCACACACCTTTCTGCTCACATGTTTAATCCCAAACAGGATTTCACAAATTGTATCCGCCGGAGCCCCATGTTGTCAATATGACCCATTGGTGCCAAGACGCGCCGGATGTGCTTTCGCTCCAAGAGCCGACTTACTGCTTCGATAATGCTGCACAAAAAAGACGGGCGCTGCAGTGATGGCAGCAGCCCGTCCGGCTTGTCTTCGAATCCATGCTATTATTCAAAATGATAAGTCCAGAACCGCTCTTGGCTGAAGCGCTCCAGCACTGCTTTATCCAGCTCCGACTGTCCGCTCGTCTCCCAGCGGAACTGCGACTGATGTGCGCGGATCGAGGCAAACTTCTGCGGCAAATAATCGCGCACATCCACGAGGACATCCGGTTTGCCAAGGATCTTCTCGCACCCGTTGGAGAATGCCAGGCAGTGCACTTTCGGCCGCTCCTTCTTCGGCATGGCCGTCACGGTCCGGATAACCGCGGCTCCGGTCGCGTCATGGTCCGGGTGAACGGCGTAACCCGGGTAGAACGTGATGATCAGCGACGGCTTCACTTCGTCAATCAGCGCGCGCAGGCGGCTGGTGAGCATCTCCTGATCCTCAAACTCCACCGTCTTGTCATGCAGACCCATGAGGCGAAGATCCTGGATGCCGATCGCCCGGCAGGACTCCTCCAGCTCCTTCCGGCGCAGCTCGGGAAGCGTCACGCGGTTCGCCAAGATGGGATTGCCCATGTTGCGGGCCATTTCCCCCAGGGTTAAACAGGCGTACGTCACCTGGGTTCCGGCCTGGATATGCTTAGCCAGCGTCCCCGACGTGCCGAACGACTCATCATCGGGGTGGGGAAACACCACAAGGATATGTTTTTCCATATGTCTAACCTTCTCTCTCGTTAAAATGGTTGGCGGCTCAGCTGAAGCGCCACGACGAGCTTGCCGTCGCTGTCATGTCCGGCCATGATCAGCCGATCCGTTTCCGTTTCTTCAAAATGGGTCAAGCCTTGGGAATAAACCCAACCCTGCTCCATCTTGAGGCCGACCCGGTAAGGGCCAAAGCCGGCGATGGAGCCCTGCGAATATCGGACGACGCCGTTATGGATAAACGTCGATGCGGTAAATTTGGATGAATCGTTGTGTGAAGCGTAAGCACCCGTTGTCATTTCAAGGTGTATATAAAGGTCCTGGTTTTTCAGTAAATCTAGCATCTCCTGGACCATGCCGGGATTGATCAGCTGCATATTCCTTCCCCCATTCTGATAGCGTCTAACTGCAACAATATTTATTATAATTCAAAACAACCGGAAATCACAATCAAACCCGTAGATTTAGTCATCTTGGGCGGAAGAACGGGCGTGGCAAAGTTCATAGATATGCATGACGAAAAAGGAAAGAAGCTGCCCGGGACAGCTTCTTCAACACATGACGTATTTATTGCCGTTTAATCGGCCAGTTCCTTGCCTTTGGTTTCCTTACCGAGAAGCAGCACTCCGATTGCACCGATCAGCACTATGACAAAAAACATGCCGAAAATGGTATCGATGCTGATGCCCTTGCCAACCATCACGCCTACGAGCAGCGGGGCAATGACGCCGCCGACCCGGCCGACCGAGGTGGCCAGCCCCACGCCGGTGGACCGCACCCGGGTCGGGTACAGCTCCGGCGTATAGGCATACATGCCGCCCCAGGCACCGAGGTTAAAGAAGGACAAGCAGATGCCCGCGGCAATCAGCATGCCTTCTGTATCTGCATAACCGAACCACAGCGCACTCAGCGCCGTCAGCGTCAAATAAGTAACCATAACGAACTTGCGTCCGAACTTCTCGATGAAGTAAGCCGCGGTAAAATAACCAGGCAGCTGGGCAATCGTCATGATCAGCACGTATTCAAAACTTTTGACCAAACTGAAGCCTTTGAGAACCATGACCGACGGCAGCCACAAAAACATGCCGTAATAGGAAAACACGACGGTAAACCACAGAATCCAAAGCATCAGCGTGGAGCGGCTGTGCTCTTTAGCCCAAATCGATTTGAATTTGGTCCCGAAGGACAGCTTCGAGACGCTTGCCTGCTGTTCCTTGAAACGCGGCGCATCTTCGATGGATTTGCGTAAATATATGGCATATAGCGCAGGTAATGCCCCGATGACAAACGCAATCTGCCATCCGTACTTCGGAATAACGAAGTACGACACCAGCGCAGCGACCAGCCATCCTCCCGCCCAGAAGCTCTCCAGCAGGACGACGGCTTTGCCGCGGTCGCGTGCCGGCATCGACTCCGAGACGAGCGTTGAAGCCACTGGCAGCTCGCCGCCAAGACCGATGCCGGTAATAAACCGCAGCAGGCACAGCACGGCAAAGCTTGCGGCCAACGCGGACAAGCCGCTCGCCACCGAAAAAATGAGAAGGGTCCACAGCAGGATCGTCTTGCGTCCGAACCGGTCGGCCATATAACCGGCAGCAGCCGCTCCGATTACCATGCCGACGGAGTTCATGCTGGTCAGGACCCCGACCTGCTGCGGTGACAGCTTCCATTCGGCCGTTAATGCCGTAACAATAAACGATATGATGCCGACATCCATAGCGTCGAACAACCAGCTGAAGCCGGCGCTAAAGAGCAGCTTTCTTTGCTTGGGGTGCCGCAAAAGCTCTAACTTACTCATCCATGATGACTCCTCTTGAAGAAATAATAGGGGTACAAGCATCGTTATCCATACGATGCCCTAAACGGCGCCTTCCAACACGCCTGGCCCGGTTTAGGCCGTGATTTTGCCCAATAGATACACCAGCAGCTGCTGGTTGTGAAGCGAGATTCGGCTCAGCACGCCGGACAGGAACGCATCGCGGATCTGCAGACCGCGGAGCACTTCGTTCTTGCCCTTTTCCGAAATGGACACCCATACGATCCGCCGGTCGTTCAAATCCCGCTCACGCTGGATCAGCCCGTTCTTCTCCATGCGGTCCAGCAGCATGGTGACCGCGGCAGGGCTTGTCGCCAGCAGCGGGGTCAAATCCGAAGGCTTCATCCGTTCCTGATCGCTCAGCACTTCCAGTACGGTTAGCTGAGACTCTGTCAGGGCCGGAGCGAGCTCGTTTTCCATATGTAATTTGTAATCTTTGCTTAGTTTAGACCACATTTTCGCAAATTCGGAAGTCTGCACTGTATATCCTTCCTTTCGCTCAGTATCTTATAATCGCCATGATTTACATGATTAAGTTTCGCGCAATTTAAAGCAATTCCTTCTTCACCATGAAAAATTTCTTTGCTTGGTTCGTGAAAACTGTGTAAATTTACAGGAAAAACAAACCCTATAATACGGCTCCGATGGCCTTCCCGTGCCCATTTAGCACCTTTTCGGGGAGCCACGAAATTTTTTAAAATTTTCGGTTAAAAACAAAGGGCATCCCGCAGCCCGGGATGCCCTTTCAGCTATTGATTTTATGATTTGGACTCCGTCCGGCTCGGCTCGGAGCCGGTCACGAGCAAATCAACAATCTCGTCCTTTTTCTCCACATGCACGAGCAGCTTGCCGATTGATTTCCGCTCGGCGAGCGGCGCCTGCTCCGAATTAAAGCTGAAGCTTTGACCGGCCTGGGTCATGGCCGTGATCTCGAGCGGCTCGCGGCAATAAAACGCTCCCGCGATGCGGGTTCCGTTCGGCTTCACCCGCTTGCCTTCCTTGAACTCGAACGTAGCCAGTCCCTTGCCGCCGCGGCTCTGTGGCAGATAGTCCGCCAGCAGCGTCCGTTTGCCGTAGCCCAGATCCGTCAGGGTGAGAATTTCGCCCTCGTCCTCTTCTACCCACAGGGCGGATACGACCTCATCGCCTTCCTTGAGCTGAATTCCGCGCACCCCGGCGGATACGCGGCCCATCGCATTAACCTCCTGCTCCTTGAAGCGGATGCTCATGCCGTCCCTGCTGACCAGCAAAATGTCTTTGTCGTTATTGCTCATCGTTACCGACAGGACCGCATCGTCGCTGCCGACTTTGCAAGCGGCAACCGCGCTGGAGCGGTTGGTCATGTATTCTTTCAGCTCCGTCCGCTTCACTTGGCCCTTGCGGGTCACGAAGACGAGCGATTTATCCGGCTGATCAAAATTGTTGACAGGGATGGCCCCGACGATCTCGTCTTCCTTCGCCAGGTTGATGACGTTGACGATCGCCGTTCCCGGGTCCTTCCACTTGAACTCCGGCACCTGATGCACCGGCAGCAGGAAGAACTGGCCACGCTGCGTAAAGATCAGCAAATTATCCAGCGTGTTGACCTCAAGCACCCTGTTGACATAATCGCCTTCCTTCACCCCGGAGCTGTCCAGCTCCCCGCCGGAACGCGTAAACGACAGCATGCTCGTCCGCTTGATGTATCCATCGTTGGACAGAGTTACGAGCACATCCTCCGAGCTGACCATGACTTCCAGGTTGACCTTGATTTCCTCAACCTCGCCCTGGATCGAAGAGCGCCGGTCCACGCCGTACTTGTCGCGGATTTCGAGCAGCTCCTTGCGGATCAGCGCGATCAGCTTCTTGTCGCTCTCCAGAATCGCCTGGTACTGGGCGATCTTCTTATGCAGCTCGTCCAGCTCCTTCTGCAGCGTCGTGATCTCCAGGTTGGTCAGACGGTACAGCTGCAGGGTCAGAATCGCATCGGCCTGACGATCCGTAAACCCGAACATCCACTGCAGGTTGTTCTGCGCATCCTGACGGTTGCTGGAAGCCTTGATCGCCGCGATGACTTCGTCCAGAATGTTCAGCGCCTTGACAAGACCTTCCAGCACATGGGCTCTGGCCTCCGCCTTCTCGAGGTCAAACTGCGTCCGGTACGTCACGACCTCGCGCTGATGCTCGATGTAGGCCTGCAGCATCGCTTTCAGTCCGAGCTGCTGCGGCGCTTTGTTGACGATGGAGACCATGTTGAAGTTGTACGTCACTTGCAAATCGGTCTTCTTAAGCAGATACGCCAGAATGCCCTGGGCATCCGCTTCCTTCTTGATTTCGACAACGATGCGCAATCCTTCGCGGCCGCTTTCGTCACGAACCTCCGAAATTCCCTCGATTTTTTTCTCGAGTCGAATATTCTCCATTTGTGTCACCAGACGCGATTTGACGACCTGGTACGGAATTTCGGTAATGACGATTTGCTGCTTGCCGCCGCGCAAAAACTCGATGTCCGCTTTAGACCGGAGGTAAATCCGTCCCTTGCCCGTCTGGTACGCTTCCTTGATGCCGTCTCCGCCCATGATCAGGCCGCCCGTCGGAAAGTCCGGACCTTTGATAAAGGTCATAATCTCGTCCAGTTCGATTTCCGGCTTCTGCATGACGGCGATGCATGCGTCGATCACCTCGCGCAGGTTGTGCGGCGGAATCTCGGTTGCAAAACCCGCGGAAATGCCGCTGACCCCGTTGACCAGCAGATTCGGATACCTAGAGGGAAGAACGACCGGCTCCTTGGCGGTATTATCAAAGTTGTCCTTGAACTGTACGGTGCGCTTCTCAATATCCCGCAGCAGCTCCATGGCGATCGGCGACAGGCGCGCTTCCGTGTAACGCATCGCTGCGGCCGGGTCATCGTCAATCGAACCCCAGTTGCCGTGACCGTCCACCAGCACATGCCCCATCTTCCAAGGCTGGGCCATCCGGACCATGCCGTCATAAATCGACGCATCCCCGTGGGGATGATAGTTGCCCATGACGTCCCCGACGGTTTTGGCGGATTTGCGGTAAGGTTTATCCGGTGTGTTGCCCGAATCGTACATTGCATACAGAATCCGGCGCTGAACAGGCTTCAGGCCGTCCCGTACGTCGGGAATGGCCCGGTCCTGAATAATATATTTGGAGTACCGGCCAAAGCGGTCGCCGACGACCTCCTCCAGAAAGGCCGGCAAAAATTGTTCCGATAAGCTCATCCATTCACCTTCTATTCCTCGAACTCTCTAAAGTCCACGTTTTCCACGATCCAGCGCTTGCGCGGATCAATCTTGTCGCCCATCAGCGTGGAGACGCGCCGTTCGGCCTTGGCGGCATCCTCGATCTGCACCTGCAGCAGCGTTCTGGTATCCGGGTTCATCGTCGTTTCCCACAGCTGTTCGGGGTTCATTTCGCCGAGTCCCTTGTAGCGCTGAAGCTCGTAGTTTTTACCGAACTCTTTCAGATAGTTTTGCAGCTGCTCGTCGTTATATGCATAACGGATCGTCTCCAGCTTGCCGGACTTCCGCGTAATTTTGTACAGCGGAGGCTGAGCGATATACACTCTTCCGGCATCGATCAGCGGCTTCATGTAACGGTAGAAAAAGGTCAGCAGCAGCACTTGAATGTGCGCTCCGTCCGTGTCTGCGTCGGTCATAATAATAATTTTGGAGTAATTGCTGTCTTCGATTTCAAACTCGTTGCCGATGCCGGCCCCGATGGCGGAAATGATCATCCGGTATTCTTCATTTTTCATAATGTCGGCGAGCTTCGCCTTCTCCGGATTCATCGGCTTCCCCTTCAGCGGAAGGATTGCCTGAATTTTGGAATCGCGGCCCTGCTTGGCCGATCCGCCCGCAGAGTTCCCTTCTACGACAAACAGCTCCGTACGGGTAAAATCCTTCGACTGCGCCGGCGCCAGCTTGCCGCCCAGATTCGAGCTCTCGCTGCGCTTCTTGCCGCTGCGCATATCGTCGCGCGCTTTCCGCGCGGCTTCCCTCGCTTTGGAGGCCTGGATCGCCTTTTTGATCAGCGTCTGGGCCACCTGCGGATTTTCCTCAAGGAAAATCTGCATTTTCTCCGACACGACCGCATCGACGGTGCTCCGCGCGGAAGCGCTGCCGAGCTGGTCCTTGGTCTGGCCCACGAATTCGACTTCGGCCATCTTAACGCTGATGACCGCCATCATGCCTTCGCGCAGATCGTTCCCCTCAAGGTTTTTGTCCTTTTCTTTCAGCAGGTGATTTTTGCGGGCATAATCGTTCATCACGCGCGTGTAGGCCGTTTTAAAGCCTGTTTCATGCGTACCGCCGCCGCGAGTCGGAATCGAGTTAACGAAAGAAGCGATCGTTTCGGTATATCCTGCGTTATACTGCAGAGCGACCTCGACCTCGACATCTTCCTTTTCCCCGTAAAAGTGAATGACGTCATGCATGACGTCTTTGCCTTCGTTCAGAAATTCGACGAACTGGCTGGCGCCGCCTTCATAGAAAAACTCGTCCTGGCGGTCCGCACGCTCGTCCTTCAGGACGATCCGCAGCCCGGAGTTCAAGAACGCAATTTCCTGAAGCCGTTCGGCGAGGGTATCGTAAGTTACGTTGATACCGCCCTGAAACACACGCGCGTCAGGCTTAAACGTCACCTTGGTGCCGGTCTTGTTCGTATTGCCCAGCACTTCCAGGCCGGTCACCGGCTCGCCGACGTGCTCCTTGCCGTTCTTGTCCTGCCAATATTCAAAACGCATCCGGTGAATCTTGCCTTCCCGGTAAATTTCCACCTCAAGCCATTCCGACAGCGCGTTGGTCACCGAAGCGCCTACTCCGTGCAAACCGCCGGACTTCTTGTAACCCGATCCGCCAAATTTACCGCCGGCATGCAGGATGGTATATACTACCTGCGGCGTAGGGATACCTGTCTTATGCATTCCTGTCGGTATCCCCCGTCCGTTGTCCAGAACGGTAATGGATCCGTCTTTGTGTACCGTAATATCAATTCTCGTGCAGTATTTGGCTAAATGCTCGTCTACAGCATTATCAACAATTTCCCATACCAGATGATGAAGTCCGGATGAGCTGGTGCTGCCAATATACATACCTGGCCGTTTGCGAACCGCAACCAGGCCTTCGAGCACTTGAATGTCGTCAGCATCGTATCCGGTTTGGCCGTTCGGGCCGCCCTTTGATGACTCTGCAAACATATCGATCTGCTCGACCATTCATGCTCCCCCTTTGTGTATCTTTATGTAGGATGAATTTCATCCAAAATGCAAACAGATGTTTTGTTATCCTTGTCCATTTTAATTCAAGATATCCCTTTTCGTAAAGACAAGGAAAGAGATTGCAATCGCAGCAGCCCCCCAAACCGTCAGCACGATGAGGGAAAACGTCAAGCTCATGCCCTCGATCGGCGCCGGCGTGCCCGACAGGTAATTGGTCAGCTGCAGGTTGACCATAAATAAATATTTAGCGCTGTTCCATGCGGACGCCATGTTCGTCAATATTGAGCCGGCAATCAACGCAGCCATCATGACGACGATACTGGCGGCGGTACTGCGGACAAGCACGGACACCATAAATGCGAGCACCCCGACGACAAGGCTGACGAACCAGGCAAGACCCGCCTGCATCAGCAGGTATTCCCACTGCGGAACGGCATGAACGGCGGACATATCCACCTCCGAGCCGCGGATAAGAAAGCCCGTGAACACCGGAATCGTAAAGCCTTTGTAGCCAAATACCGCGCCCGAAATCAAATAAGTGATGATGACCGTCGCCACGACGATTAACGAATTGTACATGACCAGCGCGATCAATTTGCTGAGCAGCACTTTCCACCTTTTGACCGGCCGGGTCAGCAGCATTTTGATCGTTCCTGACGTTCTCTCACCTGATACGATATCCGAGGCGATCGCCATCACCAGCAGCGGAATGAACAAAGAAATGGAGTTGTCCAGAAACTCGCGGGTAAAGGTGACGCCGTTCGGCTCGTTCGGGTTCACGTCATGATCCAGATAATACTGCAGCTGCTGGATAAAAATTTTCCGGAACTTTTTCCATTCGTCCGGAACGCGGTCGCTGCTGAGTGAATTTTCATTATCGGTGATCTGCTGCTGAACTTCAAGCCGCCAATCGCCGTGAAACTTCTCGCGTGTCCGTTCAGCCGAGCGCATCTGGGCGTAGGTGAACATGGGCACCAGGACGACAAGGATCAGCAATACGACATAAAACCGTTTCTTTTTGATGATTTTGATCGTTTCGTTTTTGACCAGCGGAAGCAGGTTAATCAATGCTCTCACCTTCCGTCATTTTGAGGAACAGCTGTTCCAGAGTCGGATTAATTTTATGCACGCCCTTGACTTCAATCCCTGCTGAAACGAGCTGTCTGACGATGGAGGCGACATGCTGTTCGTCCATCCGGGTCACGATCGCTTCCTGCCCCATACCAGCGATGATGGCGTCATCGAGCACCTCTTCGGCGTCCGAAATCACCTCTACGCCTGCCTGCCGGCTGAGTAAGGACCTGCCTTCTCCCACGGAAGAGAGATCCCATATAACATATTGGGCATTTTCCGATACCAGCTCTTCAACAGGACCCACGGCCAGTACACGCCCCTTGCTGATGATGGCCACCCGGTCGCACAGCAGCTGGATTTCGCTCAGCAGGTGGCTGGACACAAATACGGCGAGCCCTTCATCGGCCAGCTGACGGATAAACTGTCTCAGCTCCTTGATTCCTTTCGGATCGAGCCCGTTGGTCGGTTCATCCAGGATCAGCAGCTTGGGCCGTCCCAGAAGGGCTTGGGCGATTCCAAGCCGCTGCCTCATCCCGAGCGAATACGTGCTGACCTTGTCATGAATGCGCTGGTCGAGTCTGACGATGTCAACCACTTCCTGGATACGCTGACGGTCTATGCCGCGCTGCATCCGGGCAAAATGCTCGAGGTTCTCCCATCCTGTCAAATAAGTATACGCCTCCGGGTTTTCGACGATCGAGCCTACAAACCGGAGCGCCTGCTCCTGATTCTTGTTCACGTCGTATCCGCACACCCGGATGGTACCGCTGGTCGGCTTGATCAAATCCACCAGCATGCGGATGGTCGTCGTTTTGCCAGCCCCGTTCGGGCCCAGAAAGCCGAACACTTCGCCCTCCCGGACGTCGAAGGTGACATCGTGAATGATCCACTTCCGTCCGATCTTCTTCTTCACATGCTCCACCGACAGAACGACGTCATCCTGCGATTTCAAGATGCTTCCTTCAGACATATGCGCGCCTGACGCCCCTTTCCCGCTTCTTTCTCACAACATTCCCTGTACAATTCGCTCTGCAATCCGCTCATATCCTTGATCGTTCGGATGGAAATGGTCCGTCGACAAATACTTGTTCAAACTGTGCTGAAACAGGTCGAACGTTGGAACAAGCGTCATGTTGTCATATTTATTGATGACCGTGAGCGCGGCACTGTTCCACTCCGAAACGGCCTGATTACCGGCCACTTTAAGATCCTTCACGTCTACAAACGGATTATAGAGCCCGACGTAAATGATGAGCGCATCCGGGTTGATCTTCCGGATTTGCTCCAAAATTTGCTGCAGCTGTTTCTTCGCCTGGGGCAGCGCTTCCAGCAGCTCATCAGGGTCCAGATCCGCAGCCTCTCCGTCGTTGGTTGCCGTACCGGTCTGGCTGCCTGACAGCAGATCCGCCCCCTGGAACAAATCATTGCCCCCGATGGACAACAGGATGATGTCCGCCTCGCCAAGCACGTACCGGGTCCCTTGTTCCTTCAGCTTCGGAAGCAGTCCGGATGTGGTCAGCCCGTTAATGCCGAGATTGTTCAGCAGGGTCACCTTCTTGCCCGTAGCCTCCGCAAGCTTGGTCACACTTCGCCGCGCGAAGCCGCTCCCGGTGCTGTCGCCGGTTCCTTTGGCCAGGGAATCTCCAATGACCGCAGCCTTCAGCTCTTTTTTCTGTTCAATATTGCCCGGTGCCGTTCCTTCAGGTTTGGCGGAAGGAGCCGACAGGTTTAACTTGCTGCCTTGGGGATGGTTGATATCCTGTACCGCGTATGCGAAGCCGGCGATGAGGAGGAGCGTTGCCGCGATGGACAGAATGCCGATAATCCGCCAAATCCACTTCGATGAACTCAAGACATAATCCCTCCACAGATCAATCTGAACGGTCGTTTCCGTAAACGTTATGTACATAAACATAAAACTTCTCCCGGCAATTTGCAAATCATGCCATATTCCCGGTTTTAACGCCAGCCTTTTTTGTCGATTTTGTGAACATAGTGGATATCGGGGAGAAACGGAGTTATAATATTCCCTGTTAGACGACGCGGGTTATTAGCTTAGCTGGTAGAGCAGCCGACTCTTAATCGGCAGGTCGCAGGTTCGACCCCTGCATAACCCATCAAAGCAGAATTCGTATGCTGAAGCATGCGGGTTCTGCTTTTTTCAATTCCTATGCAATCATCGGACTCACCGTCCAAACCCGGTTTTCCATATTCCCGAGGGATTGGCCGAACTTTTCTTAAAATAAAAGGGTACCCCTGCCGAACGGCCATGGGGCACCCCTTTTTGTTTAGATGATATATGAATGATTAGTTCGCAATAAACTCTTGAACCCAGACCCCATTATAGTAGGCCACGCCGATCGTGGTGTAATGGCTGTTCAAAATGTTCGCGCGGTGGCCTTCGCTGTTCATCCACGCATTCATGACGTCAGCCGGATCCTTTTGGCCTTTGGCGATGTTCTCGCCAGCATAGCTGTAAGAAATGCCGTACTTCTTCATCATGTCAAACGGAGATCCGTACGTTGGAGAATTGTGGTCAAAGTAATTGTTGCTGTACATGTCTTTCGCTTTGTCCATCGCCATACCGGACAGCTTCGTATTTTCCTTCAGCGCACCAAGGCCGGCTTTCGCACGTTCCTGGTTAACCAGCTTGACAACTTGAGCGGCATAGCCGGACTTGTCCGCCGTGTTGCTTCCGCTGTTGTTGGACGGAGTCGAAGGCGTCGTAGTCGTTGGCGTCGACGGCTTGCTCGTCTGTGGAGCCGAAGGCTTGCTTGTTTGCGGCGTGGAAGGTTTGGTCGTCGTAGGCTTGTCCGTCCCCGTTGTCGGTACGTTTACTTGCCCATTGGAAGGCAGCTCGTATACGAAGTTCCAATTCAAAGAACCGCCGTTATTTTGCAGCAGCTGCTCCAGGTAAGCCTGCAGGCTGCCGAGATCTTGTTTTTGAGGAGCGGAGGTGGCAGAAGCGGCTGATGCAGATCCGGACCCGATCAGTCCTGCAGCCAGTACGGCAGCGAAAGCTCCTCCGGCGATGGTCTTCATCATTCTGTTTTTCATCTTGCAAACATCTCCTTTTCGCAGTGAATTATCGTAAGTTGATTTCGTTTACACAGGTTACAAAGTTGTAAACAATCTACCCTCACATTGTAACATGTTTGTTTCTTCTGGCTACGCCTCAAATATTGGTAAACCTTCTTACATCAACCATCCGTCCTTCTTTCAGCCGAACTACTCCAGCTCCAGCACAAATAAGCCGCAGCATGAAATGCCGCAGCTTGTTTGCATAACGAGAAGATCGATTCCTTTATGGCCTATTACTTTTTGGCAGCATACTTCCGCATGTCGAAAGCGACGGCCGCTACGATGATCAATCCCTTAATGATGAGCTGCCAGTAAGGGCTGATGCCGATAAAGGTCAAGCCATAGTTGATGATCGTGAAGATCAGCACGCCCACCATGACGCCGGGCACCGTGCCAATGCCGCCGGTGGTCGACACCCCGCCGACGACGCAGGCCGCAATGGCGTCCAGCTCGTACATATTCCCGTAGTTGTTCGTTGCGCCGCCGGTTCTGGAGGCTTCGAGCACTCCCGCCAGCCCGTAGAGGGCGCCTGCGATGGCATAGATATAAATCAGGTACTTGGCGACGTTGATGCCCGATACTTTAGCCGCCTGGATGTTGCCGCCGATCGCGTACATGTATTTTCCAAGCTTCGTTTTCGTGAAAATGACCCACACGATGAACGCCACGAAAATGGCGATCAGCACGATATAAGGCACGGAATACTGCCCTTCTCCGATATATCCCGTTCCGATCGCGGTGAAATCTTTGCGCAGACCCCCGATCGGCTGGGAGTTATTCGGCTCCATATCAAAATACAGCGAGTTCAGGCCGTACACGGCAACCATCGTGCCAAGCGTTGCGATAAACGGCGGAACGTTCAGCTTCGAGACGACCAGCCCGTTAACCAATCCGCACAGCAGGCCGACGATAATGGCCAGGACAATGGGCAGCCATACTTGAAGATGCGGCAGATTCGGAAAAAAACGCGCAGCATAGTCCGAGCTCTGCAGCATCGATGCCGATATAACCGCGGTCAGGCCGACGATTCGGCCAGCCGACAAGTCGGTTCCGGCCGTGATCAAAATGAATGCAACGCCAAGCGCGATGATGGCGCGGGTCGATGACTGGATCAGAATGTCCCGCAGCGAGTTTACGGACAGAAAAGAAGGATTGTAGATCGTAATCCCGATGACCAGCAGCACCAGCACGATGTAAATCGCATACTGCGAGGCAAATCCCTGAAATCTCCTGCCTGTGTTGATTTTATTGGTGTTCAGCATGTTAGTTCCTCCTTCGGCTTTCCCTAATGCTGGGCGGCCAGACGCATGATTTCTTCTTCCGTGGCGCTGCTTCCGTCCACGATGCCGGTCAGCCGTCCTTCGGACATCACCATGATCCGGTCCGACATACCGAGCAGCTCCGGCATTTCGGAGGAGATCATGATGATGCTTTTCCCTTGTTTCGCCAGGTCTTTGATGATCGTATAGATTTCAAACTTCGCCCCGACGTCGATCCCCCTTGTCGGCTCATCCAGCAGCAGAATTTCGGGTTCGGTCAAAAGCCATCTGGCCAGCAGCACCTTCTGTTGGTTGCCGCCGGACAAGTTCATGATCAGCGCCCGGGTAGTCGGCGTTTTGGTGCGCAGCTTCTCCACCATTTGATCGGCTTCCTGCTTTTTGCGTTTGCCGTCCAGCAGGAACAACGCTTTGCGGTATCTGCCCAAATTGGCGATTGCCGCGTTTTCGTGCACAGGCAGAACGGAGAAGATGCCGGTGACCCGCCGTTCTTCCGTCAGCAGCGCCATACCGAGCTTCTTCGCGTCCTCCGGCGACTTGATCTTGACCAGTCTGCCGTTCAGGGAAACGGAGCCCGAGGCGATGTCCCTCAGCCCGAACAGCGCTTCGATCAGCTCGGTACGCTGGGCGCCGACCAATCCCCCGATGCCGAGAATTTCCCCTTTGCGCAGCTCAAAGGAAATGTCTTTAAACGATTTCGGGATGGGCGAAGTCACGCCCTCAACCTTCAAAATCACTTCGCCAGGCACGTTTTCCTTCTCCGGAAACCGGTGTGTCAGGTCCCGTCCGACCATCTTCGCGATAATCATCTCTGTGGTCAGCTCGCTGGCTGGCCATGTGCCGATTTTGCTGCCGTCGCGCATAATCGTGACATCGTCGGAAATTTGCAAAATTTCCTCCATTTTGTGCGAGATGTAGATGATGGCCACCCCGCGTTTCTTCAGGTCGCGGATGATGCGGAATAAATGCTCGACTTCCACACCGGTCAAGGACGACGTCGGTTCGTCCATGATGATGACCCGCGCATGAAAGGATACTGCCTTGGCGATTTCGATGGACTGGATTTTGGAGACCGACAGCTTGCCGACCATCACGTCCGGATCAATATCAATGTCCAGCTGCTTGAACAGCTCCTTCGTGTCCCGGTACATTTTTTTATGGTCGATAAACCGGATGAATCCCGCGCCTTTTGTCGGAAAACGCCCCAGCCAAATATTTTCCATCACATTGCGAAAAGGCACCGGGTGCAGCTCCTGATGAATCATCGAAATCCCCAGGTTCAGCGCATCCTTGGAATTGTTGATCTGGACCTTATTGCCGTCCAGCAGAATATCGCCCGCGTCCGGCGAATAAATGCCGTACAGGCATTTCATTAAAGTGGACTTGCCGGCACCGTTCTCCCCCATCAGGGCATGAACCGTACCGGGCCTTACCTGCAGCGTAACCCCGTCCAGCGCCTTAACGCCGGGAAACTCTTTGCTGATCCGGTTCATTTCCAGTAAAAATTCACGCTCAGCCATAACTTCCGCTCCCTGCCCTCATCCAGAGGAAAGGACGGACCGCGCTTCTCGTCCGCCCTTTCCGGGGATGGTTAGTTTAAGTCCAGCCTGTCGGCTTACTTCGCATCGTCGATGTTGTCTTTGGTAATTTTTTTGTAAGGAATCCACACGTATTGATTATCCGTAATGTCGAATCCGACGTTCTCCTTGGTCGGCGTTTCGCCCTTGGCCAGCAGCGTGGCCAGCGTCACGGAAGCTTTGCCCTGGTTGTTCGCATCGTTCAGCACTGTGCCGAGCAGCGTGCCGTCCTGCAGTGCTTGAAGCGCCGGCGCCGTGGCGTCCACGCCGACAACCGGCATCGTTTTTCCGCCCGTGAAGTAGCCTGCCGCTTTCAGCGCCTCGATCGCGCCAAGCGCCATGTCGTCGTTATTCGCGAGAACGGCTTCGATTTTATCACCATGCGAGCCAAGGAAAGCGGCCATCTTCTCCTGCCCTTTCACGCGGTCCCACATCGCGGTGTCTTCCGCCAGCTTCTCGACCTTGATGCCTGCGTCTTCGATCGCCTGGATCGAGTACTTGGTGCGCAGCTCCGCATCCTGGTGTCCGGGTTCTCCTTTGAGCATGACGTACTGCAGTACACCGTCTTTGTTTTTATCCGCTTCCGGATGGGCCTTCCAATAGTCCGCGATCAGTTCCCCGGACATCGTGCCGGATTCTTCGGCTTTGGCGCCGACGTAATATACTTTGTCCCATTTCTTCATGTCTTCGGGCAGCGGCTCACGGTTCAGGAAGACAACCGGGATGCTGGCCGTTTTGGCTTTGTCGATAATCACGCCGGCCGCCGTGCGGTCCACCGGGTTGATCAGCAGCGCATCGGTCTTTTTGGTGATGAACAGATCGACCTTGTCGTTTTGGGTCGGCTGGGAGTTCTGGCTGTCCACAATATCCACCTTTGCCTTGCCTTCCGCATTGGTTTTGATGGCATTACGTACACCCGTCATGAATGTATCGTCGAATTTATAAATGGCTACCCCGATGGACGGCTCCTTGCCGCTGTCCGCGCTGCCGCCCGATGCCCCCGAGGATTTGTCGCCGGAGTTCGAGCAGCCGGCCATGACCGTACCCAGCAGCGCACCGGCTAGGATGACGGAAGTGATTTTTTTCATCGTTCACAGACCTCCTGATATTCTCTTAACGAGCCTCTCGTATCTCTCTTGGATACGTTTACATTATGCTGTATCCGCGGGCAGATTCGAATATAAAATTCTCATGAGTTCTATGAAAATTCTCATGACGTGGGGAGAATGATGTGATGAACGCAAAAAAAGTGCCGCTTAAGGAGGTGCGGCACTCGGTTCACCAATAGCTCAGCGGACAAACGGAAACAGCTGCTTTTGATTTTCCGGCCAGAGCATATTGTCGAGATCGATGATTTTGGACTTGGTATCGATGCGCTCAGGGACGTCCAGGCCCTCCATCGCTTCAACAGCGTGCTGCACAGCCAAATAACCGTTGTTAAACGGGTTCTGGATGACCGTAGCCTGCACGATCCCCTCCTGCAGCAGCTCCATCACTTTGGCCGGGCTGTCAAACGTGATCAGCTTCACGCGTCCGCCGGCCCCCAGCTTCTGTATCTCCTCTCCGGTGCCGATCGACGCCACTTCGTTAAGCGCCACAATCCCGTTTATATCGGGATGCTCGTTCAGCATTTTGCGGGTGAGTTCACGCGCCAGCTGTTCATTGGACCGGCAGTATTCCACGGCCACGACCTGAACCCCGGGAAACCGGGCGATATAATCCATAAAGCCCTCCTCGCGCTCGTCGCCGTTTTTGGAGCCCTGCACAAAATTCATCACGCCGATGCGGCTGTTCGTTCCAGTCAGGGCGACCATCCGCTCCGCCGCCTTCTGGCCGGCTTCGTAGTTGTTCGTGCCAACGAACGTTTTTACCCGGGCCGATGCAACCTCGGAATCCATTGAGATGACCGGGATTTTGTAATAGGCCGCGCGGTCTGTCACCTGGGCCAGCTTCATGTAGTCGCTCGCAGACAGAATGATGGCATCCGCCTTGTTTTGGATGGACTGATCCATCAGGCGAATTTGCCCATCGATATCGCTTTCGTTATCAGGAGCCTTAAACGTCAGCTGAACGTTGAATTCTTTGGCCGCCACCTCGGCGCCCATTTTCACCGTGTTCCAGTAGTCGCCGTGGTTCATCTTGACGATCATGTCGATGGTCCGCGGCTTGCCGGAGGCGCGGAGATTCGGAGGCGACGAGGAACAAGAGCCCGTGAGGAGCATGATTGCAAGCAGCAGCGCTACTCGGACGATTCCTTGGCTTAAGCTCATGATATCCCCCTCTCCAGTTCCTCCGCACGGTCCGATACCGCCGGCAGCGTGATCGTAACACTTGTCCCTTCTTCCAGTTCGCTCGCAAAATGCAGACCGTAAGGCTTGCCGTAGCACAGCCGGATGCGCTCATTCACGTTCTTCACGCCGACACCCGATCCACTGCTGCTGCGGTGATTACCGCTGAGAATCTGATCCATCACCTGCGGGGTCATGCCAAGCCCGTTGTCCTTGACGGTCAAGACGAGCTGCTCTCCCTGAACCGCCGCCGAGATGGAGATCCAGCCTTCGTCCGGCATTTTCTCGATTCCATGATAAATGGCGTTCTCTACGATCGGCTGCAGGATCAGCTTCAGCGTCCTGCAGGAGCGTGCGGCTTCATCGCACTGAATATCATAATTGAACTTATGCTTGTAGCGGATTTTCTGGATGATCAAATAATGGCGCACATGCTCCAGCTCTTCTTCAACGGTGATGATCGTGTTCCCTTTGCTCAGACTGATCCGGAAAAACTTGGACAGCGAAGTGATCGTCGTCACGACCTCTTCCTTTTTGCCTTTTTCCGCCAGCCGGATCACTGAATTCAGCGTATTGTAGAGAAAATGGGGATTGATTTGCGACTGCAGCACATCCAGCTCGCTTTTCCGTTTCGCTTCCTGCTCGTGAATGATCTGGTCCATCAGCTGGCGGATGCGGAGCAGCATAAAATTAAACCGCTTGGACAGCTGCACCACTTCATAAGCGCCGCTGACGTAAATCGGCGTGCTGAAATCCCCCTGTCCGACGCTTTGGACCGACCGCTCCAAGCGGCGAAGCGGCTGGGATATTTTCGCCGAGATGAAGACAGCGAGGAGTACCACAGCCGTAATGACGACCACGAGAAACCAGAAAATAAACTGATTCAGGTCCTGCTTGGTCGTCACAATTTCGTCCGGAAAGGCAACCCCGACGATTTTCCAGCCGATGGGCTGTACCGTCCGGATCGTGATATACCGCGGCACGCCAGTCGATTTATCGATATAGCTGCCATAGGCATAGTCAAACACGGGCTCCAGATTTTCGTACTTCAAACCGGCATAGATCAGCTGCTGCTGCGGATGGTAGACGATGTTCCCCAGCTCGTCGATGATGTAAGCATAACCTTGTTTGCCAAGGCTCACTTTGCGGCTCAGCTCATCAATCGTCCGGAAGTTGACGTCAACGAGCAGAATCCCGCGCTTTACTTTTCCTTGGTCCCGGTATTCGATCATGCGGCTTAACGATACGACCCACTTGTATTGGCCCTTGTATAAATTTTGGATGTGCGGCGGGGAAAAAGACAGCTTCTGCGGCACCTCCCGTGCCGATTCGTACCAGCTCTGTTCGGTAAGCTTGGTGTTCCGGCGCATTTCGGCATTCGGAATGTCCAGCACCAGCCGGCCTTCGGGCGTAAACAGCCCTACGGATACAAGGTCTTCCCGTGTATGAAGTAATGTGGTCAGCTGCTCGCGGAGCACCCCGCTGCTGACGTCAGGCGTTTGATCAATCTGCTGCTCGACTACGGCATAAATGTCCTGCATCCCTTTGACATACAGCTCCAGGTGGTAATTGACCTGCTCGATGATTTGCTGAATATTGAGGTAGGCGTTCTCCTCCGCCGTCTTGGAAAATTTGTTGTACAGCATGATGCTGACCAGGATGACGACGAGCACCGTCATACCGGCAAAGGTCGCGGTGATGATCGTTTGAATGCTCCGCAACCGGAAGGACATGGGCAGCCGGGGAGCACGGGGCTTCAGGCGATGATGCAGAATCTTCAAGCCGATTCGCCTCCTCCGTGGCCGCTGCGGTATTCTTTGGGCGTAATACCGAACTTCTTGCGGAAGCAGAAGCTGAAGTAGTTCGGATCCGCGAACCCAAGCGTTTCGGCGATTTCGAACGCTTTCAGCGGCGTCGACCGCAGCATCTCCTTGGCCGCTTCCATGCGTACATGCAGCAAGTAGGCTACGAAGGTCATCTTCATTTCCTTTTTAAAAATGCTGCTGAAATACCCGGTGCTGATATGCAGATGCCGGCATACTTTGTTGATGGAAATGTCACTTTCCCGGTAATGCTCATGAATATACGCTTTGGCATCCTCAACAAGCTGGTTATATCCGGACTGCCTTCCCTGCGCGATCGTTATCATCAGCCGCGAGGATACCCGGTGTATCCACTCCCGCAGCTCCTGTAAATTGTTATAATGGTACATGTCGGCGAAAGGCAGCGATCCACGGCCAAACAGCTCTTCAAGCTCGATGCCGAACTCCTTCGCCACCCGGATGACGGCGGTCAACACGCCGATGATATACACTTGGCAGTCCTGCACGCTAACCTTGGACGACTCCAGGCCGTCAAACATCCGCCTTACCGTCTCCTCCAGCTCTTCCGCCGTGCCTACGCGGATGCTCCGGACGAGCTCCTGCTCCTTCAGGCTGTCGAATACGAGCGGATCCGCCTTCCGCTGTTCCACATCATCGATCCAAATGACCCGGTTGTTGCCGAGAATAGGACGATAGTCCAGCGCCTGCGACGCTTCCGCGTAAGAATCGAACACATCGCCTAACGACCGGTATACAGAGCCGGCCCCTGCCGTCACCGTCAGCTTCAAATATTTGTTCACGTTCAGACGGATTTCCTCCAGCAGCTCCAGCGTCCGCTGCGCCGCCGCACTCTCATCCGCATCGGGCAGCACTGACAGGAGAACGCAGTCGTTATGGTGAATAAACGCCTTGAACCCTTGCCGCAATTGGCAAATCTCTGCCGCCACGTTGTACACGGCAAACAGAAGCAGGTACCGGTCCTCCGAGTATTTTAGCGATAGCGCTGATGCCGGATCCTCCGCCTCCTCCCTGACATCCCGTTCTCTCTGCACTGGATCGGGACGAATGATCGAAGCCATAAAGGTTTGTCCGTCCAGGCTGATCCCGTAACTGGCTCCTTTCTCGATGTATTCCTCAGGCGTAAGCCTCCGGGTCACCAGTGAAGACAAAAAAAGCTCCCTGAGTACAGGTATGCTTTTCCGGTAATGCTCCATCAGCAGCTGGACGTTTTCCTTCTCAGCCCGCTCAGCATCCATATGCGTCTTCACCTTCAGCAGCACATCCACGAGCTCCCGGGAAGAAAACGGCTTGAGCACATATTCGTCAATCTGCAGCTTAATCGCTTTTTGGGCATACTCAAACTCATCGTATCCGGTCAAAATAATGATCTTGGTGGACGGGGCATGCTCCCGGATCCACGCGGCCAGCTCCAAGCCGTTCATAAAGGGCATTTGGATGTCGGTCACGACGATGTCCGGCATCTCCTTTTCCATCCATTCCAGCGCTTCGCGCCCGTTTTCGGCTGTACCCGTCACCTGAAAGCCGTGAAGCTCCCAGCTGATTTCCTCGACCAGCCCATCCCGGACGTCTTCTTCGTCTTCCACAAGCAGCAGTTTATACATCATTCATCCCTCGGCTGTTCCAAATTTGTACTCACACTTGTCAGAACATGAACTATCGGCTCCTCCGGCCCCAGAACTCATTAGTCTTGTCGAAAAATGTAACCGCTTTCTAAATATCACTCACGTATTGTATATCAATTCATATGTATTGTAAATATTGAACATGTTTGTAGAATACTTCGGTACTTAAGGATACAGGAAATAGAAAAAAGCCCTCCTCTGCAGGGGGGCCGGTATGTTGGAAATCGGTATTATTTCAGCTTTCTGATGAAGCGGTAGCCGACTTTATCAAAACCGATATGTTCATAGAAGGCATGGGCCGGGGCACGTTCAACACGGTTGCCGCTCGTCAAAAACAGAACCTGGCTGCCGTGGGCTCTTCCCCATTCTTCGCTGCTGCGGATCAGGCGCTTGCCGATCCCTTGGCCGCGGTGTTTCTCGGATACGATCAAAGCGGATACCTGAGTCGCCGTCTCGCCTGTGGCATAGGAGTGAACCTGATTCAACGCCACCATGCCGACAACTTCTCCGTCCAGCTCTGCCACCATCGTGCACAGTTTCGGATTGTCTTCCGAGGCTTCCATCCGTTCGCGCATAACGTTGATCGTCGTTGGATAGTTAAGCTCGCGCATTAACGCCGTTACAGACTCCAGATCGCAATTGCAGTTCGATTTGCGGATTTGCAAAGTAGGAGCCGACAAATTACTGTTCATGATCATATTCCTCCACTTTTAAAAGACTGGCGGCTTGCTTAGCCGTGTTCCGTGCTTTCTGAATATCCGGGTCAGTGCTTAACGCTACCGCCATCCTCCGGCCGATCTTCGTTTCAGGCTTGCCGAAAATCCGAACCTGTGTCCGGGGAAGGCTCAGTGCTTCCTCTACACCGCTGACGGCAAAATTCGTACTTGCATTCACCGCTTTCAAAGTTGCCGAAGCTCCCGGTGTCAGCAGTTCTACCGACGTAACCGGAAGTCCGAGAATCGCTCTGACATGCAGGGCGAACTCCGATAAATCCTGCGTCACCATGGTCACCATACCGGTGTCATGTGGACGCGGGGATACTTCACTGAATATGATGCCTTGCTTTGTAACAAACAGCTCCACTCCGAAAATGCCATATCCCCCGAGCTCGTCTGTAATGGCTTTGGCAATGGACTCTGCCTCCCGCAGCTGCTCTTCACTCATGACACGAGGCTGCCAGGATTCAACATAATCCCCGTCCTTTTGAATATGTCCAATCGGCGGGCAAAAGGTGGTTCCGCTCACAGAGCGGACCGTCAAGAGCGTAATTTCGCTCTCAAACGTAACAAATGCTTCAACGATCACGCGGGTGCTCTTCGCTCGTCCGCCTTCCAGGGCTGCATTCCAGCATTCTTCCGCATCTTCTGGCGTGCGGCAAACGCTCTGCCCTTTACCGGATGAGCTCATGATCGGCTTAACCACGCAGGGCGTGCCAAGCACGGCTACCGCTTCTTGCAGCTCCTCCAGGCTGTCGGCGAATCGATAATCCGCCGTAGGAAGTCCGAGATCTTCCGCAGCCAGGCGGCGAATCCCTTCGCGGTCCATCGTCAGCCGGGCGGCGCGAGCCGTCGGAATGACGCGGTACCCTTCCTCTTCCAGCTCAAGGAGAGCCTGTGTAGCTATAGCTTCAATTTCCGGGACGATGATGTCCGGATGTTCCTGATGAATAATCCGCTTCAGCGATTCGGGATCGAGCATATCAATGACATGGCTTCGATGGGCCACCTGCATCGCAGGGGCGTGTTCATATCGGTCCACGGCAATGGTTTCTACGCCCAAACGCTGAGCCTCGAGAACTACTTCTTTTCCCAATTCACCGCTGCCTAGAAGCAGCAGTTTTGTAGCATGTGCAGAAAAAGGAGCACCCCACACCACTTCCCAATTCCCCCCTACTAATGTATACCACAAATGTATACCTCTCTATCATTTTCGGGGTTCCGAAGGAAGAATGCAAGAGTGCTCCGACATTTTCCTGCAAAATTCACAATCTCTCCTTATTTGAATGGCGATCATTGGAGAAGCTTGCTTGATTTTACAATTTTGGTTGTTTGTTAATTGGCTGTAAACGCACCGTTAACTTTCGGCGACTGGGGAAAATATAATATATCCAACGATGTACCTACGGAAAACAATCCATTTTTATGCGGAAGTTTATCTTTCGGCCAGAATAATTCAGCTCGGCTGAAAGCCTATATAAGTGATAAAAATGAATGATGGTGGTGGCAAGTACGTAAAATGTCCCTACGACCTCTCTTGTTTTCGGATTTCTCGATTAGATGGAACCACGTGAGGCAGAAATCCGAAAGCCAAATGAGGCCGCTTCGCTTCTTCGGAATCATTTTACTCCCTTGCTGGCATCGACTTCTTTAGGTCAACTTATATATTATATCATCCTCAGACAAACCGGAACTGCGCTTCGATCAGACCATGGTACGTTCCCTGCTTCTGCATCAGTTCCTGGTGATTGCCTTCCTCCTTGATCTCGCCGTGATCCAGTACGACGATTTTGTCCGCGTGGCGGATCGTCGACAAACGGTGCGCAACGATAAAGGAAGTACGTCCTTTCAGGAGCACCTTCAGCGCTTCCTGAATTTTCAGCTCGGTCTCCGTATCGATGCTTGCCGTCGCCTCATCAAGAATGAGAATGCGCGGATCGGCCAGAAGCGCCCGGGCGAAGGACAGCAGCTGCCGCTGCCCCATGGAGAGCATGTTCCCACGCTCCTCGACCTCCGTATCGTAACCGCTCGGCAGCTTCATAATAAATTCATGAGCGTCGACGGCCTTGGCTACTTCCTCGATCTCCTCGTCGGTCGCGTCCAACCGGCCAAAGCGAATGTTATCGCGGATCGTTCCCGAGAAAATGAACGTGTCCTGCAGCACGATTCCGATTTGGCTGCGGAGCGTATCCAGCTTCACGTCCCGGATGTCCAGACCGTCAATCGTAATTTTGCCCCCTGTTATATCATAGAACCGGCTGAGCAAATTAATGATTGTACTTTTTCCTGAACCGGTATGCCCGACGAGGGCGATTGTTTGACCCGCCTTGACGTCGAGGTTGATACCCTTGAGTGCCGGCCGGCCCTTCTCGTATTCGAACACAACATTCTCCAGCTTGATGTCGCCGTGAATTTTCGGCATCGGCCGGGCATTCGGCTTGTCGTCGATATGCGGCTTCTCATCGATAAATTCGAAGATCCGCTCCGAGGAAGCCATCGCCACCAGCAGCTGATTATACATTTGGCCGAGCCGGTTGATCGGCTCCCAGAAGTTGCCGACATAGCTGGAGAAGGCGACCAGGAGACCAACGGTCAGCTGGCCCTCCTGTATCAGGTAAGCCCCGAACCAGAACAGGATCAAGGTGCCGATGCCTCCTGTGATTTCGATCAGCGGGCCGAACCCTTGGTTCAGCGTGGACGCACGGTCCCACGACTTTTTGCTGTCCATGTTCATTTTGTCGAAAAACTTGATGTTCTCCTGCTCCTGCGTGTAAGCCTGCGTAACGCGGATCCCCTGGATCGATTCGTTCAAATGCGAGTTGATCCGGGAGTTCTTCATGCGTACTTCCTGCCAGGCGCGGCGGATCTTGACCCGCAGCTTCGTGGAGATGAAAAACATGATCGGCACGGTCAGAACAACCGCAAGCCCGAGCTTCCAGTTGATCAGCATCAAAATGACCACAATCCCGACCAGCTGGACACAGTCGATCATCAGGTTGACGACGCCGTTGGTGAACAGCTCCTGCAGGGAGTTGACGTCGTTGGTGATACGCACGAGCACGGAACCTGCGGGCCGCTTGTCAAAGAAGTTGAAGGACAGCTTCTGGATGTGCTGGAACAAATGCGAACGCAGGTCGTAGATGACGCGCTGTCCGATTATGTTGGTCAGGCGGATGCGGTACGTACTCGCGATCCACTGAATAATGTAAAGAACAAGTGCCCCTGCCGTAAGCAGGTACAAGAGCGTCAGGTTCGTATTACCGTCTTTCGGCGCGATTGCCTTGTCGATCGCCTGACTGGTCAGGAACGGAACGGTCAGTTTCGTAATCGTTCCGAGGACCATCATCAGCAGGACGAGCGGCAGCATTTGCTTGGCATAAGGCTTCATATAAGCAAACAGCCGGGTCAGCTGGGACCAGTTAAACGGCTTTTCGATGACTTCGTCATCCTGATATACGAAGCGTTCGCCGGTTACACCTGGCGTCTTCCCCTTCGGGTTGTTCTTATTTGCGGCTCCCGGCCGCTGTTTATTCGTTTCCGCTGCGGGATTCATGAGCTCACCTGCTCTCCTGCATTCCCATTCATCCGGGCAATGTGGTCTGCATATTGAATATGGTATACATCCTGGTAAGGGCCAGGCACCGTGATTAAATCTTCATGCTTGCCGCGCTGCACGATTTTGCCCTCGTTCAGCACGAGAATCTCGTCGGCATGCCGCAGGGAAGAGATCCGGTGGGCGATGATGAACGTCGTCCGTCCCTTCATAACTTCCTGGAAGCCCGACTGGATTTCATGCTCGGTTTCCATGTCGACGGCGCTCGTCGCGTCATCGAGGATGAGGATCTTCGGATTCTTCAGCAGCGCGCGCGCAATCGCGATCCGCTGCTTCTGCCCACCGGAGAGGCCCATGCCCCGTTCGCCGACCACCGTATCGTAACCGTCCGGCATTTCCATAATGAAATCGTGGGCTTTGGCCAGCTTGGCGGCCCGGATGATCTCGTCCATCGTTACGTCCTTCAGGCCGTACGCGATGTTATTACGGATACTGGACGAGAACAGGAACGTCTCCTGGAACACCGACGCGATTTGGCTGCGCAGGCTCCGGACTTGAATGTCATTGATGTTCTTGCCGTCCAGCTTGATGCTGCCGCTGTTGACGTTATACGCATGCATCAGCAGCTGGATGACCGTCGATTTCCCTGATCCGGTTCCGCCGAGCAGGCCGATGACCGATCCTGGAGGCGCATCCAAATTAATGTCCTGGATAGCGGCCAGCTTATTGCCATAAGCAAAGGTAACATGTTCAAAAGTGACATGCCCTTTCACTTCGTCGGAAGACAGAGCGACGGCATTGTCTTTATCCTTGACGTCAATCGGCTGGTTCAGGAGCTCGAGCACCCGCTCCCCCGAAGCTTCCGACTGCGTGTAGTTGTTAATGAGATAACCGATATTCCACATCGGTCCGATAATGTACCAGATCAAGCTGAAGAAGGCAACGAGCTCGCCCAGCGACAGCAATTGGTGGATGACCAGCGTGCCTCCGACACCGAGGAGCAGCACGACGCAGATGGACGCGAGAAGCTCCATGACCGGAAAGTAGCGGCTCCACAAACCCGAAGCGAAGATCTGGTTGTTTTTGTAGCGTTCGTTACGCACGGAAAACTTGTCGACTTCGTGAGGCTCACGCGCAAATGATTTGACCGTACGAACACCTGTAATGTTCTCTTGTACCGAAGTCGTCAGCGCACTCAGTGCCAGGCGCATTTCCTGGAACGCCGGGTGGATCTTGCCTTCGAACTTCAGGGCGACAAACACCAGGAACGGGATGCTAATCATGGTAGCGAGCGTCAGCTGCCAGCTGATCGACAGCATCATGACCGCTCCGAACACAACCATCAGGATCGTGTTCAAAATTTGCGGGATACCGAAAGCGATAAATTGCCGGATCGCTTCGAGATCCCCGGTCAGACGGGACATCAGGTCGCCGGTTCTGGCCGTGTCGTAATAGCGGAAAGACAAGACTTGCAGCTTCTCGTAGCAGCCGTTACGCAAACGGTATGCCAGATAGTTCCCCAGTCTTCCGCCGAGCATGCCGCTTAAAAACTGCATGACGGCTTTGAGGGTGACGACACCGATGACGGTGAGCGCCAGAGCGGGAACGAGCTCAAAATGCTGCGGAACGATCGCTTCGTCGATCAGCTTCCGGAGCAAATTCGGGGTAACAAGCCCCAGCGCAGTAGCTATGGCGAGGCAGAGTATAGATAAATAAAGAAAACTGCGCTTCGCCCAAAAAAAGCCCTGCATTTGCCTGAGAACATTCATGGTTCTCCTCCTTCGAGTCATGTGAATGCTTGAAAATCATTCGCGTAAGTTGTGAACATTTATGAAGTTTAACACCGTCTCCAAGAGGCGGCAAAGAGGATAACAGCGCATATTTTCGCCGCTTTGTCAATGGTTCGGCATTAACTGGATATAATCCGGGTTTACTTATCAAATCATGCCAAATCCTCTCAATCTCTGCGCTTCCCGATAAAAAGCCGGGTGGTGCTGTAAAAGCGCTTCCTGACTTGGGGGAAAGCTTCCATTTTTCGGTCTCCGAAACGTACCCCCAAGAGGTCAGTGGACCGCTCAAAACCTGGACTTGCCCGCCCAACATATCGAAACAAAAAAAAGCCCCTATAACAGGGGCGTTGGCTTTCAAATTACCGGCTTTGCCGGTGGTGGTTTATTTAGCTAACGTCATTCATTCCTGTTTTGCATGGGGTTTCCGATGATGACCGGCCTTTTTCAACTGCGCTGTGGCCATCGGACCGACGATCTCGGCCTTCGAAACGGCTATCGCCAAATGCGAATCGGTGTCTCGCTCCGTGCAGTTTTCTAAGATGTCATTCGCTGTTCAATATGAAGCAGTTCGGCTGCGAGCGTATCCCACGTCTCCGGCCGTTCGCCCTGTTCCAGCGAGGCGGTCAGCGCATCGACCGTTTCCTTCAGCTGCTCCTGCAGGGCGCCGGCCTGCCTATGCTGGGCATCCCCCATCCGCTGCGCGTAAAAATCAGACAGCAGCCCTTCCTGAGCCGATACTTCGCGGCTCAGCGCTTCCTTGATCTGTTCTTCTACAGCCGCACGCATTTTTTCGCGTCCTCCGCCTTCAAAGAAAGCCTTCGGCGATTTAAAATAACCCCAGGCCGCGTTCCAGTCGACGATGCCTTCCAGCTGAACTTCCTTAAGCTCCGGCGTTTCCCACTCCTTTTCCTCCGGCGGATTCAGAACCAAACCGGCATCCAATGCGGATATATCCTCTGTCGTCTGTACGGCGGCCGCATGCACGATTTGTTTGCCTTTGTTCTCCAATCGAAGCGTCGTGGCCAGCAGCTCCTGTTCCAGCTCACGGACAAGCGTCCGTTCCAGCTCGCTTCCGCACCCGGCAAACACCCGCTTCAGCTGACCCGCATCCTCACGCAGAACGGAAGGATGAAACGTTTCGTTAAAAAAGTCACCCATTCCGAAACCGATCCGCTGTCTGACGTGGAACAGCAGCTCTTTCGTTTCCTGTGCAATCAGATTCCCCTGCTGCATTGTGGCAAACTGCCCGACAAGCCCCTTGGCCTGCTCGGCTGTCCGGACCAGCTCCTGCTTACGCCGCTGCCTGCTTCCTGCATCCTGCCGGGACAGACGCGCCCATTCCTCCGCCCTTTTCCGTGCAGCCGACACGTCGGATGCGGCGGCTTGGAGGGACAGCTTGGGCAGCTCTTCCCCGGCGAAGACTCCGAGCGCATCCTCAAATGCGCCGAGTCCCGATTGAGCCAGCATGGCTTCATCTCCGCCCAGCTTCGCCTCGAGCGCGGTCATGCTGGAGAGGGGGTAAATATGCGGCAGCCGGATGCCCCGGGCTTTCAGGTTGCCGTCCACATGCTTGACGACCTGCTCCAGCTCTTCTTGGGAAGCAGCCAGATCGGCCGCGTTGACGATGAAAAACATTTTATCGAGGGCAAAGCTGTCCTTCACCCGGCCGAGCTGGGTCAGGAACTGCCTGTCACCCTTTGAAAACGCGTGATTATAATACGTTACAAAAACGATGGCGTCCGCCTGCTTCATATATTGGAACGTCACGCCGGTATGGCGGGCGTGCAATGAGTCGGCCCCCGGCGTATCCACGAGCACGATTCCCTGCTCCGTCAGCGGAGAACTGTAATAAAGATCAATCCGGTCGACAAAGCAAGATTTGGTCTCATCGGCTACAAAAGAGCGGTACTCCGTCATATCAACGGTCTGAACGCTGCCCAGCAGCGGTTTCGCCAGTTCCCAGCCCGCGGCGGCCGCCTTGAGAAATCCGTAATGCGGCAGGCCGGCCGGATGCACGCCTTCCGGCTTCATCGAGCGTACCGCCTCGAGCCACCCGTCGCCTTCCGGCTTACCGAGCTGGAGGATCGAGAAGGAATACGCCAAATCGTCCTGGAAAGCCTCGGCCGACTTCATTTGCACCCTGGCCGTCCCGTGCGCATACTCGCCCTCAGGCGCCAGGATGCGGTTGATCGCCGCTGTCGTCGGATGCGGCGAGACCGGCAGCACGCTGTCGCCGAGCAGAGCGTTGGCGAACGAAGACTTGCCGGCACTGAACGCGCCGAACAGTGCCATCGTGAACGAGCCGCCGGCCAGCGCCTCGGCTCGGCCCTCCAGCCCCCGCGCGGCTGAAGCCAGCGCGGGATGGCGCCCCAGCAGCGCAGCCGCTTCGCGCAGCTGCGCCGCGGCCGCGTCAAGCCGCTGGCGGCGGCCCTTGGCCGCGCCGCCCTGCGGCCCCGCCCCGCCATGCGGGGCGGGCTTCACAGCGGGCGCCGCCAGCGGCGCGCCCGCGTCTTCCCCGGCCGGCTGCGCAGCCGGCCGGGTTGGGGCGCTCACCCGCGGCAGGGTGCCGGGGGTGAGCGCCTGGTGCGGCGGCAGCAGGCGCGCCGCCGCATCCTTGCGCGCCGCGATGGCCGCTGCCAGCTCCGTGTAGCGGGCCATCGCGGCGGACTGCTCCTGCAGCGCGGCCAGCTCCTGCTGTGCGCGCTGCTTGGCGGGCGCGGCGGATGCCTCGACATCCGCCAGCATCTCTTCCGCCGCGTCCAGCGCAGCGCGGCGGTACAGCGCCTTGATTTCTGCCGACAGCTTGCGGCAGTAATTCAGCAGGTATTCGCCGGACAGCACCGCTCCCGGCTCCACCGTGCCCTCCAGCAGTTCCGGCCCGATGACCGGCATCCGATCGGCAAGCTGCTTATCGCGTTCCTCGTTCCAAATCCGGTGGGACTGTCCCCAGCGGCGCAGCAGCTCCTGAAGATGCCACCCGATCTGGGAGGCGCACTGCTCGCGCAGCGAAGACAGAAAACCGTCCAAGCGCTCCTGCTTCTCCTGCTCCGTCTTCGCCCCGGAGAACAGAAAGCCTTTCTTGAAGCCCGGTTTGCGGCTTTCGAGAAACAGCTGTGCCCGGTCCCGCAGATCGGCCGGCGTCAGGTTGGCATTCTCGAGGAGTCCTTCCACCTCACGGCGAACCGCTTCACGCTCCAGCTGCCGGATATTCTCAAACCGGTCGATCTCCTCCCTGAGGGCGCCCATCTCCCGTTCCAGTTCCGCCGCCTTCTCGGCGCCTCCCATCTCCTGCAGCAGCTGCTCCATGTCCTCCTGCAGCGAGTCGGCGAACTGCGCCGTATGCTGCTCGGCGATATGACGCGCGGAACAGTCGATGCTGTAAGACAATAGCGGTCCCCGCTGGGCGATCAGCTCCTGCACCAGGCCATCCAGCTGAGCCCGCTGGTTATACGGATGCTCCGGATTCTTCAGCGAGATAAACAGCAAATTCTCGTAATGCACCTGCCACCGCTTGAAAGCCGCCTCCACTTCCTGGCGGTAGGTATCAAAGGATAGCTCCCGCTCCCGGTGCTTATCGATTTGGTTGACGATCAGGTACAGCGGTTTGCCCCAATCCGACAGGCTCTTGGCAAACACCAAATTGTTTTCGGACTGGACATGGTTATAATCCATCACATACAGAACGACATCCGCCAAATGAAGCGCGGAGTGGGTCGCTTTTTGATGGCCGTCATCCGTCGAATCCACCCCGGGTGTATCCATGAATACGCCGTGCTTCCCAAGCAGGGGAACATCATCCCACACTTCCACCGATGAATAGTCACCACCGTTGGTGCAGTACTCGTACAGTTCCTTAAGCGAGACTTGAAGCGGGTCCACGGTCTCTCTCGGGGCTACATCCCCTGCGCCTGCGGCCGGATAGATCAGGGCGCGCGGCTCGCCATTGCGGATGGAGACGACGTTGGCGCTGGTCGGAACCGGACCGGATGGAAGCACCTTTCGTCCGCATAAGGAATTGATCAGGCTGGATTTTCCCGCCGAGAAATGGCCGCAAAAGGCGATGGTCATTTCCCCGGCGTCTGCTTTATGTATTAAATCGTCTATGAGACTCGCCGATCTCGCATCGCCCCAAGCGGCAAGCTGCTCTTTCAGAGGCTGCAGCGCAATAGATCCTTGGCTAGCTGTAGTTTGGACAGTGAACGACATGCTGACTACTCTCCCTTGTGTCAATTGACCGAATGAGGCGGCTCATGACGCTTTTTGCCGGAAAACCCATTCAAATAGTTTTATTTTAACATTCCACCGATGGGTTGGAAATCATTTTGCCGGACAAAAAAAATAAAACCGAATACCATTCGGTTTTATCCTGGGCCTTACGCTGCATATACAGGCCGTTAAATCGACGCGCTTTCCAGTTCCGGAATCAAAATTTCAAAAACTTTGCCGTGCTGCAAAATCGTCAAGCCACGGGACTTGTCCTTCATGACAACGACTTCAGGCTTAACGGACATCCGGTCCAGGTAATGCTCAGGCACGTCGCCCGAATGGCTCACCGTGATTCCTTCGACTTCCTTCTCTTCGTTTTCGCTCAGTTTGCTTTCCACAACCGCGTCAAAAATATCGGAAAACATTTCAAAATTGTCTGTGTACACCGAAATGCATTTCATCTAAATCCCATCCTTCTCCATCTTTGTTCTTCCTATCCTGTATGTTCCTTATCTTTTCTGATTTGGGACGTCTTCATACGTTTTTTTCCTTCACGGCACACATCGAGCAGCGGACATACCTGACATTTCGGATTCTGTGCCTTGCAGTGATACCGGCCGAAGAAGATGAGCCTGTGGTGCGTGATCGTCCACTCATCCTTGGGAACCCGCTTCATCAGCTTTTTCTCCACTTCGAGCACTGAATCCTTCCAGCCCGCCAAGGCAAGCCGCTTGGATACCCGCTCGACGTGCGTATCCACCGCAATCGCCGGAACGTCAAAAGCATTCGACACCACCACATTGGCCGTCTTGCGTCCTACGCCGGGAAGCTGTACCAGCTTGTCATGCTCTCGTGGAACCTCTCCGCCGTACTGTTCGATCAGAATGCGGCACAGGTTGTGGATGTGCTTTGCTTTGTTACGGTACAGGCCGATTCGGCGGATATCCTGTTCGAGCTCCTCCAAGGGAACCGAAACATAATCCTCAGGCGTTTTATACTTTTGAAAAAGATCCTTGGTTACCTTGTTTACCGTTTCGTCCGTACACTGGGCGGACAACAGAACCGCGATCGTCAGCTCGAACGCATTGCTGTGGTTTAATTCACAATGCGCGTCAGGGAACATCGCTCCGATCGTGTCCAAAATATAGCGAACGGTTTCAGCCTTCATGCGAAGTACCTCCTGCAAAAAAAAACGTCCTGACGCGGGTAAGAACCCCGCATCAAGACGGTGTATCTTATGACCATTCCCAAAGCATACTATTGTTTCTGTATTTCTACAATCGTTCCATTGTTTAAATACAATACAATAGTATCATTTTCTTTCAGGGATTGCACGGTCAATATCGTGTCACCTTGGTGAATATATGCGCCAGGCGAAAGCGTGTATAGGTTGGCATCATTGACATTTTGCCGTTTCACATATATTTCCTTCGCATAACTGTCATATTTCCAGTAGGTTTGGGTCGTTACGTTCAGCACCTTGACCACGGCATTGCCGCTTTCGTCCTTGCGGACTTCGACGCGGTTGCCCGCAGCCAGGTTCCCCAGGCTCAGAGAGCTGCCGGCGTCATTGACGATTTTCGATCCGGTTCCCAGCTTGAACGTTTCCGTCGTCCCGGCATAATCCTTCACCGTAATGCTTGGCGATGCCGCTGAAGAATCCACCGCCGTGATTTGGCCCGTCGTCAGCTTAACGATTTGTGCGGCAGCCGCGTTTGTTCCGTTAAACGTCACGTTGAGGATCTGTCCGGCACGAATATCCGCCAGCTCCACAGCCTGTCCGTTATCTCCTGTCAGTGCGGCTTTGTCCAGATAGAACTGGCTCGTCACGCCATCCTTCTTCACCGTAATTCGGCTGCTGGAATAGTTCATGTCCACGACTTCAAATTGAACCGTCGATTTCAATAGAATAGACGAAATGGCATCCTGCGTCGCATTCAGCACGAGGGCGACATCACTGCCGATCTTCACGTCGGACATCGACGCGTTGCTCTTGCCGTATGCCTGTACGGCCGGATTACTGTATGGCAGCACGAGTGTTTCACCGCCAGGGGTTACCACAGTTATCTTCTTGGCAGCCGTATCGATCGCGGTTACCTTGCCGTCGTACTGGTAGATGACCTCAAGCGACAGCGCCCGGTTCGTCAGATAGCTGACGTTCACTTTACGGCCGGTCGTCAGCAGCGATTCGATGCCGGACAGTGTCGGATTGGCCGTGTTGTACACCAGCTTGGTTTTATCGTCAAGCGTCACAACGAACGGTTTTTTGTTGGCGTCCATCAGCGTGAGCAGCTTTGTCTTCGGTTCATAGGATACGACCGAGGCTCCGCGTTTTTGCTCCATCTGGCGGTTCAGCACTTCAATTTTGGTTACCTGCTCGTCAGGATTCAACGTAATTTGTACCTGGTCGCCAGCGGTGGAATCCGCGATCAGATCGCTAAGAAGCGGTGCGCTGATGCCGCTGATGACGATTTCCGGCTTGCTGGCAAGAAGCTTCACTTCAAGTGCTCCGCCATCCCGCTTGTAGGTGATGGTCGAGCCGTTTGCTCCAACTTCATACAAGGATCCGCGGATCGTACGCTCCACTCCCTGCTTTAATTCAATGGATTGAATCATGTTGTTCTTGATCGTGTAATTAATGGTCGAACCCGCTTTCAGTTCGGACGGAGACAAAATCTCATTCTGGTAACTGAAGAACGAGTTGGCATCCCAAGTGTAGCTCTCTAGATTGCCCGCGTCATTTTTGATGACGAGCGACTTGGTGGCCGTATCGATGCTCTGCAGCGTTCCGGTGCCCGTCTTGTTCACGATCCCCGATTTTACTTGAACGATGACCGTTTTCTTCGCGGAGCTGAACGTTTCACGAGATACCGATACCTTGCTGCCGACCGCGATGGCGGAAGGATCGATCTTCGCACCGTTCTGATCCAGGAACGTCGTGCCCGCATCATATGTAAACTGCTGGAATGTGCTGTTCGTTTCGATCCAGAGAATGTTCCCCGGAGACAGCTTCTGGAACGTTCCTTCCGTACTTTCCAGCTGAACGGTTGGATCCGTCACTTCCACATACCCTGCCTTCGTCCCGCTGCCGATGACCATCACTTTGGTGTACGGCTTCAGTTCCGTAAAGGCAATCTTCGTTTCCGAATCCTTTGTAAAATATCCGGTTGTCGCATCAATGGCGTAGCTCTTCACAGAGCCGTCTACATACAAATCAAGCTTATTATCGCTCAGCCCGGTGATGATGCCTTCGGCGGAGTTGTCGTACTTAATGTTGTTGTAGGCTTCGGCCCGGCTGAAAAAGGTCGCCAGCTGGGCGCGCGTAACCGAACCTTGCGGATCAAAGCGGTTACCATCCACACCGTTCGTCAAGCCCAGCTCCAGCGCAACGTTCACAAAGCCGCGTTTTGAAGCGGAAATCTTGCCGTTATCGGCAAACGTCGTGGCCTTCGAGGCTGCGGCGGAAGCTTGGCTTTCCTTGCCCAGAGCGCGGACCAGCACTTCGGTGATCCACTCCCGGCTCGCCTTCCGCTCGCCCCAGGTTCCCTTTTGACCGGTAGCCGCGCTTTCGGACGCCTTGTTCAGCAGGCTTTGCTGGAAAGCGAGTGCAACGTATGGCTTGAAATAATTATTTACGACTACATTCTCCGGCAGCGCAACGGCCGTGTCCGTGCTCAGCTTGTTCTGAAGCCCGGCAAAACGGATCGCCATCGTAACGGCTTCCTGCTGGGTCACATAATCGTTTGGACGGAACAGCCCTTTATCGCCGAGGATGATGCCTTGGGCAGCAAGCTTGTATATATGCTTCTCAGCCCAGAATCCGCTCTTGACGTCACTGAACTGACCGACGGAAGCTGCGGTTACACTTGCTCCGGTCGTCGCCGGGGTATCCGCGAATACGGCTGTGCCCGAGCTTAATGCCATCATACCGACCAGGACGGCGGAGACGACTTTTTTAGAAGGTAAGGAATGATTGCTGCGTTTCTGAACCATGATAGTGCCCCTCTCTGAAATAAATAGAAAGAACTAAAGCGGAGGCGCCCGTTCCCCGGGAATCATAGCTCCCACAAAGGATGCGCGGCGCTCCAACTTTAGTTCGATACTATCAGCCATGCTCTAGCTGTATATAATTCGACATCCAGGAGCCGAGCTCCTGCTATATTTCCTGAATTTCCCCAAAAAAATCAGTGTCTTGTCATCGGATGCTCCAAATCGACATGCCCCATCAGGCTTTCCACCTTGGCGCCGTCAACCAGCAGCTCGATCGACTTCACTTCGTCAAACTGGAACAGCGTGTTGTCGAGCGCGTCCAGGGCGAACTGCTCTCCCCCTGCACCAAGACGGGCCTCATCCGGCAGATGAATGTCGATGGTAAGCTGACCGTCCTTCATGCTCAGCGATTTAAGTTCCACCTTGCCCCAGAGAGGAACGAGGTCCGATTTGTCGCTGGCCTGCAGCGCTTCGAACGCCTTCTTATACTTTTCATCATCGCTGCTGAAGCTGATTTCCTTCTGGACTTTGTGCAAATCCAGTTCCTCAGGATCTGTATAATAGACATCGATATTCAAGCTTTTTTGGTTCGAATTCGTCGTTTGCGTGGACGTGGATTGGCCCTGGCCAGTCGCCTCTTGACCCTGTCCTTGCCCTTGCGAACCGGAAGAGGCCTGACCTTGGTCTGAACCTTGGTCCTGCCCGCTGTCGGAAGTAACGGCACCGTTGGTGCCTTCGGTTCCCGTTTCTCCGGCTGCCGTATCGCCGCCGCTGCCAGTCACCTGCTGATCGGAGGCCGTCTCCTGCTGCTGATCTGGTGCGGCGGTCGGCTTCTGGCCGCAGCCTGCCAAAGCAACCAACGCCAGAGCCAGAACCCCTGCACACCAAACTTTTTTATTCATTGACTTCCCGCCTCCTTGTTCCTGCGACTCATTATGATTTCACACCCAAATACTCTTTAATACCACTGACGATGCCTTTGGCAACCCGCTGCTGGAAGCTTTCCGAGAAAAGGGCGGCCTCGTCGTTTTTGTTGCTCAGATAACCGACTTCCAGCAGCACGGCCGGCATCTTCGTTTCGCGAATGACGTGGAAATTGCCGTAGCGAACGCCGCGGTCCTTCAGCCCGGTGGCTTGTACCAGGTACTTATGCATCACGTTGGCCAGCGCCTTGCTGGCATCCCGCTGATAATAGGTTTCACTTCCTGTTGCCACAGAGGAGCCTGCACTGTTCGCATGAATGGAAATAAACACATCCGCCTTCAAATCGTTGGCGATCTTTACCCGTTCGCTCAGTTCAAGGAACGTATCGTCGCTGCGGGTAAGAACGACATCGATGTTAGGATCATTTTTGAGCAGAGCCCCTACTTTAAGGGCAACCGCCAAGTTAAACGCTTTTTCTTTTTTGCCGGAAACGCCTGATGCGCCAGGATCCTGATCGCCATGGCCTGCATCAATGACGACGATTTTTTTGCCGCCTCCGCCAACTGGAGTGGAAGGAGTGCCGCTGTCTGATGTGTTCAAGTCGATGATATACATCCCGTTTTCATTGGTCAGCTTATAATTTTTTGCATAATTCAGATCAATGACCACGCGTACCGTGGAAGGATTATCGTTATACAGCGAGTAACGGACTTTGGATACATCCGGATAGCCGCTGACGTTGATTGAGCCGTTATAATTGCTGTCCAGCGGAGAAGAACCGCTGAATTGATCCGAAAATTTCGCGTTCGTCAGATCGATGACGACCCGATCGGGACCGGTCATTTTAAAACTGCTGGCCTTAACCGACCCGCTGGTTGCGATCAGCAGCCGGTTGTCGCTGAAGCTGAGTCCATTGACGAGCCCGACGCTGCTGTCGTTATCGCCGCTGCCGTTGCCGGGTACGGTTGTCCCGCCGTTGCCTGCACCGGTGCCGGCATTTCCGCTGTTTCCGGAATTCGAATCCGGGGTAATTAAATATACCACTTTCTTCACATTATCCCAGCTGACGGTCAGTCCCATTTGCTCACTCACAAAGCGAAGCGGGACGATGACCGTGTCGGTGCGCAGAATCGGCGCGATATTAAGTGCAACCTTACTGCCGTTAACCGTAGCATTCTTTTGATTAACAACAAGCTTTATGACTGTCGAGTCCTTTTGTATGGTTACCGTGCCGGTCTTCTGCTCCCATGCGACATCAAATCCCAGACTCTCTCCGACCACACGAAATGGGATCATCGTATTACCCTTCACATTTTCAACCACTGCATTACCTGTTAGCTTCAGCTCATTGTCATTCAAAAAAATCTTTGTGCTCCCTGCCGCAGCCTGTCCATTATGAGGAAACGCCAAAATGAAGACAAATATAAACGCAAACAAAAAACCAAACTTCTTCATTATTCACCCCTACCATTCTCAAATTTTTCAACTGCTTTTTGACGTTTCGGCTTCGGCATCTTCGACATCACCAGACATTTATTAGACGCAAGCCCCCTTGAAAAGTTGCGAATATATTCCTCTATATGCAAAAGTTTTACTATGACTTTGGATGGACAAAACCGGGATTTTATGTATTATCGATTCAAACACCCCTGCTGAAAAGCATGGTTTCCGCAAAAAAAAGCATGCCGACTCCCAATAGGAATCGGCATGCTTGTTCGTTATGATTGAAACGATGATCTACTCGCCTCTCTTGATCGGATGGTCGAGATCCATGTGGCCCATCAGACTCTCCACGGCTTGGCCGTCGACGAGGATGTCGATCGCTTTGATTTCATCGAATTGAAACATCGTTTGCTTGAGCGAGTCGAGAGCAAATTGTTCCCCGCCCGACCCCAGCCGGGCTTCGTCCGGGATATGAATATCCATATGCAGGAGTCCCGTATCCTTGTCCAGCGACATTTTGGTCAATTCGATTTTACCCCACAGCGGAACGAGGTCGGGGTTGCCGCTGTCTTGAAGCGCTTTGAACGCCTCAACGTATTTCTCAAGAGGAACCTGGAAGCTGATCTCCTTCCGGGCTTTCTTCAGCTCCATTTCCTGCGGGTCGGTGTAATATACATCAATGGTCAATTTCTGAAAGCTGGGTTGATCCTTAGCAGCCTCACCGGTTGATTCACCCTTGGTTTCCCCGGTCCCTCCACTGCTGTCATTGCCCGAATTGCTGCCTGCCGTGCTGTCATCCGGAGCAGTACCTTCCGTAACCGGCGGCGATGTGCTCTCGTCCGCTTGAAATGAGCTCGGTTCGGAAGCGCTCGCTGGCGGAGGAGGAGCCGTCTTCGCTTTCTGACCGCAGCCTGCTCCCACAATCATCACGGCGGACAGAAGAACTGCGCACCATATTTTTTTATTCACCATAACACTCCTTTCAGCCAAGTTCGGAATTCTATAATCCCAAATATTCCTTAATGCCGTTCACGATCCCCTGTGCGACGGACTGCTGAACGTTTTCGGAGAACAAGGTTGCCTCATCCTTCGGATTGCTCAGATAACCAACCTCCAGGAGAACAGCCGGCATTTTGGTCTCCCGAATGACGTGGAAGTTGCCGTATTTCACTCCCCGGTCCGCCAGGCCGGTAGCCTGAACCAAATACTTGTGCAGCACGTTCGCCAGCGATTTGCTTGCATCACGCTGATAATAGGTTTCGCTGCCGCTCGCCGCAGACGAGCCCGCGCTGTTCGCATGGATGGATACAAATACGTCGGCATTCAGATCGTTGGCTATTTTAACACGGTCCTTCAACTCGAGGAAGGTGTCATCGCTTCTCGTCAGAACAAAATCGATATTCGGCTCGCTCCCGAGAAGCTGTCCGACCTTTAGGGCAACCGCCAAGTTGAAGTCCTTCTCCTTCGTTTTCGAATAGCCGATCGTCCCGGGATCCTTGGCACCGTGCCCGGCGTCGATCACGACGACCTTCTTCCCGCTGCCCCCGACCGGAACCGACGGCGTCTCCGAAGCTAAATTCAAATCGACGATAAACATACCGTTTCCGGACGGATCCGGGTATGCGGCATAGTTTTTGGCATAGTTCAAATCAATCACGATCCGAACGGTGGACGGACTGCTGCTGAACAACGAATACCGGATCCCGGAAACGTCGGGATACCCGCTGACGTCCAGCTTCCCTTGAGCGTCGGCGCTCAAGGGGAGCGTCTCGCCCAGTGCTCCTGAGAATTGGGTCTGCGGCAGATCCACGACGATGCGGTCCGGATTTTTCATCGTAAACACTTTCGGGACCACATTTCCATCACCAGAGGTAGCGATCATCAGGCGGTTGTCGCTAAAACTGATGCCTGTCAGCTCGGCAATCCCCTCCTGGCCGGTCACGCCGGATCCTTCAGAACCGCCTGACGGAGCGGTGCCTTCCGAATTGCCGCTCCCCGTATCAGGAACCGGTATCGTGCCTCCACTGCCTGCTCCTGTTCCCGGATCGGCTCCCGACGGATTCGATCCATCCGTCGACAGATACACAGTTTTGTTGACGCCATCCCAACTGACCGCAAGACCCATCTGTTCGCTCACGAACCGGATCGGCACAACGACGCTGCCCTTCTGCAGGAGCGGCGGCTGATCCAAGCTCACCTTTTTGCCGTTCACGGTTGCCGATTTCTGCTTCACGACAAGCAGCATCTTGGTGCTGCCTTTCTGAATCGTGACCTTCTGCGACTTCTGCTCCCAATCTACGGCAAATCCAAGATTTTCACCGACCACGCGGAAGGGAACCATAATACTCCCGTTCACGTTGACAACCCCTGCGTCCGCAGGCATGTCCAGTTGTTTCCCGTCCAGCACGATCTCCGTGCCGCTTGCCGCCGATACCGACGGCGCCTGGGCGCCGACAATAAAGGCGAACATCAATAAAAACAGTAAAAAGCCGAATTTCTTCATGTTCCACCTCTGACAAACTGATTTTTTGCTGCTGCTCGTGACAAGCCGCAGAATGTATGTATGAAAAAAACATTAACGGAATTTGACCTGTAACAATTTCTGTGTGCTAATCTTATATTCCTGCTTGATTTTACAAATTTTTACCTGTTTTGTTTCCCGATTTATCCAAATATCGACCTCCCTTAACTCCTTCGGCTCCTCGGATATACTCCAGCGCCCAGCAAAAAAGCCCCCACACTCCTTATCGGAGCATGGGAGCTTATAATGAAGGGCAGTGCCCATCCGGCTGGATAAGTTACGCGAACAAGCGATCCGCGTGCTTTTGCTCATAGGCGGAGATGGCATCTTCATGCTGAAGGGTCAGGCCGATATCGTCCAGGCCTTGCAGCAGGAACTGACGGCGGTGCTCATCCAGGTCGAAATCGATACGCAGACCTTGGGCATCCGTGATCGTTTTGTTTTCCAGGTCAACGTTCAGCTCGTAGCCTTCATTTGCTGCCGTACGCTGGAACAGGTCTTCCACCTGCTCTTCCGACAGTTTAATCGGCAGAATGCCGTTCTTAAAGCAGTTGTTGTAGAAAATGTCTGCGAACGATGGCGCGATGACGCATCTGAACCCGTAATCCATGATCGCCCATGGCGCATGCTCACGGGAAGAACCGCAGCCGAAGTTCGCTCTGGAGATCAGAATCGAAGCGCCTTTATAGCGCGGCTGGTTCAGCGAAAACTGCGGGATGTCGTTGCCCTGCTCATCGAATCTCCATTCATAGAACAGAAATTGTCCGAAACCTGTGCGTTCGATCCGCTTCAAAAATTGTTTAGGAATGATGGCATCCGTATCCACGTTCACCCGGTCCACCGGAGCGACGAGACCTGTTAATTTCGTAAAAGCTTCCATGTTTATTCTCCTCCTTAGCTGCTGACCGCTTCCGTTTTGAAGTTCCAATCACGGACATCCGTGAACCGACCCTTGATCGCTGCTGCTGCAGCCATTGCCGGAGACACGAGGTGCGTGCGTCCGCCGCGGCCTTGACGGCCTTCGAAGTTCCGGTTGGACGTCGATGCGCAGCGCTGTCCCGGCTGGAGAACGTCCGGGTTCATCGCCAGGCACATGCTGCATCCGGCATCACGCCATTCGAAGCCCGCTTCGGTGAAAATTTTGTCCAGTCCTTCCTTCTCCGCCTGGATCTTAACGCGTCCCGAACCCGGAACGACGATCGCCGTTACCCGGTCGGACACCTTGTGCCCCTTGGCTACCTGGGCCGCAGCGCGCAGGTCCTCGATCCGGCCGTTGGTGCAGGAACCGATAAACACGTAGTCGATTTCGATTTCCGACATCGGCGTTCCCGGCGTCAGGCCCATATATTCAATCGCTTTTTCAGCTGCTTTGCGTTCGTTTTCGGTCGGCAGTTCCGCCGGCACCGGCACGCGGGACGTAATGTCCGTACCCATACCCGGGCTCGTTCCCCAGGTCACTTGCGGGATCAGGGTTTCCACGTCAAACTCCACAACGCGGTCGTATGCTGCGCCTTCGTCGGTGACGAGCTGCTTCCACTGCTCCACCGCTTGGTCAAAGTCGCTGCCTTGCGGCACGTATTGGCGTCCGCGCAAGTATTCGAATGTCGTTTCATCCGGAGCGATCATGCCCGCTCTCGCACCGCCTTCGATCGACATGTTGCAGACGGTCATTCGCTCTTCCATCGACAGCTCGCGGATCGCTTCGCCCGTGTACTCAATAACATAACCTGTAGCAAAATCCGTGCCGTACTTGGCAATGACGCCGAGGATCATGTCTTTCGCCGTTACGCCGGGATTGCGTTTGCCGACGAAGCGTACTTCCATCGTCTTCGCTTTGGCCTGCTGCAAGCATTGGGTAGCCAGCACGTGTTCCACTTCGCTTGTGCCGATCCCGAACGCCAGAGCGCCGAATGCGCCGTGAGTCGAAGTGTGGCTGTCGCCGCAGACGATCGTTTTGCCCGGATGGGTCAGACCGAGTTCCGGCCCCATAACGTGCACGACCCCTTGGTCAATCGTATCCAGATCAAAGAGTGTGACGCCGAAGTCGCGGCAGTTCTGCGACAGCGTGTCGATCTGCTGCTTGGAGATCGGGTCTGTAATGTTAAAACGGTCCTTCGTCGGTACGTTATGGTCCATCGTTGCGAACGTCAGCTCCGGACGGCGTACCTTGCGGCCGCTCAGGCGCAGGCCCTCGAAGGCTTGCGGGGACGTTACCTCGTGGACGAGGTGCAAATCGATGTACAAAATGCTCGGCTTGCCTTCTTCCTGATGAATCACGTGGTTATCCCAGATTTTCTCAAACATCGTTCTTTTACTCATCACTGTCACCTCTTCATGGTTTCGTTCCTTGGAAGAGACGCCGGACAGAAGGCGATTCGGCCCGGCAGCCTCTTGAATTACACTAAATATAGCATTTGCAGCTTAATTGATCCAAGATATAATATCTATAAAAGTAATAGGATTTAACTATCAAGAAAAGCGTGTTTTATCCGCTACTTTATAGAAAGCAAAGGAAGGTGTCTCATGGAACTTAGACAGCTGCAATACGCACTCCAAATCGCCCAAGAGCGAAATTTCTCCCGAGCCGCCGAGAAGCTGCATATCGCCCAGCCCTCCTTGAGCCAACAGCTGTCCAAGCTGGAGAAAGAGCTCGGGGTGCTGCTGTTCCAGCGCAATACGAGCACAGTGGAACTGACGCATGCCGGGGCTTCCTTCATGGAGCAGGCCCAAAAAATTATAGACGCCGTGGAGCTGCTGCGCCAGGAAATGGCTGATATCTCCCAGCTGAAGAGCGGCAAGGTGGTCATCGGCAGCATGCCGATTACAGGCGCACACTTGCTTCCGCATGTGCTACCCACATTCAAACGCCAGTACCCGGACATCGAAATCACCCTGCTGGAGGACTCCTCTATGAACCTGGAGAAACTTACGGCCGGAGGCAAGTCGGACCTCAGCCTGCTCTCCCTGCCGCTGCAGGAGCCTTCGCTGACATACGAGGTGATCGGCGAAGAAAAGATCGACCTCGCCGTACCAGAATCGCATCCGCTCGCTGCGAGAGCCAAAGCCGGGAAGCCGGTTCCGGTCCGGATCGATGAGCTGAGCGGGGAATCGTTTATCGTGCTCAAAAAGGGACAGGGCTTCCGCAAAATAACCTTTGACCTGTGCCAGCAGGCCGGTTTCGAGCCCAAGGTCGTCTTTGAGAGCAACAACATGGAGACGATCCAGTCGCTCGTCGCCACGGGCATGGGCATCACGCTGGTGCCGCGGTTTATCGCGCGGGCGCCGCGAAGCGAATTCGTGCCGGTATACCTTCCCCTTGCCGAGCCGGTGCCGAGCCGGACGCTTGTGGTCGCATACCGGCGCGGACGGTATTTGTCCAAAGCGGCGGAGGCTTTTATCGAAACGTTCAAGGATACGCTGAATGATCTGGTCTAAAAACGCGTAAAGGCCCGGGCGGAGAGCCCGGACCTTTTTTTCATGTGCGGTTTCCGGTTTGAAAATTGAGGTTTGAGGTTACGGTTTACGGTAAATATCGGGGCGGCGGTCCTCGAACACCGGAATCCGGCCCCTCACTTCATCGACCAGCCCAAGATCGAGTTCGCCGGTCACGATCTCTTCGCCTTCGCCGCCCTCAGCCACAATCTCGCCCCAGGGGTCGATGATGAGCGAATGGCCGAAAAACTCGGTGCTTCCGCTCACCCCGACGCGGTTGCAGGCGATGACATACATCTGGTTCTCGATCGCCCGGGCCATCAGCAGTGTGCGCCAGTGGTGCAAGCGCGGATGCGGCCATTCAGCAGGCACGATCAGCACCTTTACGCCGTTCAGCGCCTGGGTGCGGGCCAGCTCCGGAAAACGGATGTCGTAGCAGATCGAAGCGCCGGCCTGAAAGCCCTCACGCAATGCAAAGCTGACGATTTCATCGCCAGCCTCAAGATGCTTCTCCTCGTCCATCAGCCGGAACAGGTGAATCTTGGAATATTGGGCCGTTGTGTCACCTTGTTCGTTAAAAACGTACATCGTGTTGTAGATGCCGCCGTCCTTCTTCTCCGCGATGGAGCCGCCAACGATCGTCACCCCGTGCCGCTTGGCAAAAGCCGATAACCATTCCCGGCTCTCCCTGCCATCCGGATCCGCGAGCTCCTGGATCCGCTCCAGCGCGTAACCGGTATTCCACATTTCGGGCAGCACCAGCAGTTCCGGCTTCGGCTCCGCAGACACCGCCTGTTCCAGCAGGTCTTCCATATGGCGGCGGTTCGCCTCCGGCTGGCCGATTTGAATATCGGCCTGTATTAAAGCGGCTCGCAGCACCGCACGTTCAGTTAAAGGCATGATTGGTTCCTCCCCTGGATCATGGCGCGAACGGCTTGATCCGCAAATCTCATTTGTATACCATCATAGTCGCTGCCCATTCCGCGTGCAAGCAGTCATTTCCCTCTATACAGCCCGGATAAATCGTGATAGATTTAAACATATTATTCTCGAGTCCAGACCGGAGTGATTTGATATGCATTCATCAGAGGACAACGCACGTCCGACATCCGCTTTTCCCATCGTCCCCGCCGAAGTGATGACCCAGCTGCCGACCCAGTTTTTCGCTACCCTCGTGCAGAAGGTGAACCGGGAAATCGCCGCTGGGCATGACGTCATCAATCTGGGGCAAGGCAATCCCGATACACCGACGCCGGGACACATCGTGTCCGCGCTGCAGGAGGCGGCAGCCAACCCGCTCTATCATAAATATTCGCCGTTTACCGGCTTTGCCTTTTTAAAGGAAGCGATCGCGAAGCGCTATCTCGAGGATTATGGCGTGGAGCTTGACCCTGAGAAAGAGGTTGCCATTTTGTTCGGCGGCAAAACGGGACTGGTGCAGCTCCCGCAGATTTTGCTCAATCCCGGCGATCTGTGCCTCGTTCCGGATCCGGGATATCCTGATTACTGGTCCGGCGTAGCGCTGGCCAAAGCCGAAATGTCGTTTATGCCGCTGCTGGCGGACAACGCCTTCCTGCCGGATTACGGCCGGATCAGCCCGGCGGACCGGGCACGCGCCAAGCTGATGTTCCTGAATTATCCGAACAATCCGACATCGGCCGTCGCCCCGTTAAGCTTCTATGAGGACACGGTCCGCTTCGCCAGAGAGAACGGCATCGTCGTCGCAAGCGACTTCGCTTACGGGGCCATCGGCTTTGACAGCGAGCGCCCCGTCAGCTTCCTGCAGGCACCGGGCGCCAAGGAAGTCGGCATCGAATTTTACACCCTGTCCAAAACGTACAACATGGCTGGCTGGCGCGTCGGATTTGCGCTGGGCAACAGGGACGTGATTTCGCTCATCAACAACCTGCAGGATCATATCTACGTCAGCCTGTTCGGCGGCATCCAAGCCGCGGCCGCTGCGGCGCTCACCTCCTCTCAGGACTGCGTACAGGAGCTCGTGCAGCGGTATGAATCGCGGAGCAACGCCCTTTTCGACGGTCTCGGCCGCATCGGCTGGACGGCGGAGAAGCCGGGCGGTTCCTTCTTCAGCTGGCTGCCGGTGCCCAATGGCTTTACGTCAGAGTCGTTTGCCGACCTCCTGCTGAATGAAGCCAAGGTGGCCGTTGCTCCCGGCATCGGTTTCGGCCGGCATGGCGAAGGCTACGTCCGCGTCGGGCTGCTGACCTCCGAGGAGAGGCTGCAGGAAGCTGCTGAACGGATCGGACGGCTGAATCTGTTCGTATAACCTTTTGCAAAGACCGCCGCTTCGTGGTATTCTAGGTGAAAATAAAGCGGATGAACCAAAGGAAGCAAATATAGAAACATAATGAAACGCGTTGACGGGACCAGTAAGAACGGACACTCGCGCCCAGAGAGTAAATTCCACCGGCTGAAAGAATTTACCGCGAGCCCTTCCGAAACCTACCCCTGAGCGGCCTGCTTGTGTGCAGGACAGTGCCTTCTGTTACAGGGCCCAAAGCCGGATGATCCAATCATCAATAAAGGTGGTACCGCGGAAGTATAAACTTTCGTCCTTTACTCCAAAGGACGAAAGTTTTTTTGTTGTACCAGAATGTTTTTATGAGGAAAACAGAGCAGTCTTATATTAGAAAAGGAACGTGATATCATATGCCATCTCGAGTCGTCGTCAAAATCGGCAGCAGCTCGCTTACTAGCGTTGAAGGTGGACTGAACCGCGATGCGGTCGCCTTCTTTGCGGGCGAAATTGCAGCACTCATCAAAGCCGGATGCGAAGTGCTGCTTGTCACCTCCGGTGCAGTCGCGGCCGGTTTCCGGGCGATCGGCTACAGCTTCCGGCCCAAGCTTCTGCACGAAAAGCAGGCCGCCGCCTCCGTCGGCCAGGCACTGCTTATGCAGGCATACCAGGAAGCATTCGCCTCGCACGGCATCACCGCCGCGCAAATCCTGCTAACCCGCACCGACTTTTGCAGCCGCAAGCGCATGAACAATGCCAGCATGACCGTCGAGGAGCTGCTGAAGCAGGGGGCGGTCCCCATATTCAACGAGAACGATACCGTTTCGGTTGATGAGCTGAAATTCGGCGACAACGATACGCTGTCGGCGCTCGTCGCCAACCTGGTCAAAGCCCAGCACCTGCTGATCCTGACCGATACGGACGGTCTCTATACGGCCGATCCACGGAATAACCCGAATGCAATCCGGTTTGACCATGTCGGAGAAATTACCGAGGAGATCTACTCCATTGCCGGCGGCGCCGGTTCATCTGTCGGTACGGGCGGCATGCGCTCCAAAGTGGATGCCGCCAAAATCGCCACCCGCGGCGGCGTGCCGGTCTTCGTGGGCCGCGTAACTGAGAACGGCGATCTTCGCAGTGCCATGGAAGGCCACGGCAAAGGAACCTACTTCGACACCGAGCTGCACTCGCTGCCGATGAAGAAGCAGTGGCTCGGGTTCATGTCCACACCGCTAGGCACTCTCTACGTGGACCGGGGAGCTGAGGAAGCGCTCGTTCATGGCGGCCACAGCCTTCTCCCCGTTGGCGTGAAGCAGGTCGAAGGCCAGTTTCATGCCGGCGATGTCGTTGAGGTGCTGAACCTGGAAGGGACGGTCTGCGGCCGCGGCATCGTCAATTATGACGATGAGCAGCTCAGGCGGATTCAGGGCTTGGGCAGCGCTGAAGTGATCCGGATGCTGGATACCGTTCACCGGCTCGAAGTGATTCATAGGGATGAGTGGATTACCTTAAAATAGGTTACTCACATAATAAGGACAAGGAGGCATTTATGTATGAGTGAAGTAAGATCAAAAGCAGAACGCGCCGGCGCTGCCGCCGCCGTATTAAACCGGCTGAGCACCGACGAGAAAAATCAGGCGCTGCTTCGCATGGCCGAGGCACTGCGTCAGAAGCAGGATGAAATTATCGCGGCCAACGCCGAGGATCTTGAGCGCGGCCGCCAACAGGGAACTTCATCCTCGCTCCTCGACCGCCTGGCGCTTAATCCGCAGCGGATCGACGCCATCGCCGCCGGGCTCGAGCAAATCGTCGAGCTCCCCGATCCGGTCGGCGACGAGCTGGAGAATATCGAACGGCCAAACGGGCTCCGCATCCGCAAATACCGCGTACCGCTTGGCGTTATCGGCATCATTTACGAAGCGCGCCCGAACGTGACCGTCGACGCCGCCGGCCTGTGCCTGAAGACAGGCAATGCCGTCGTGCTGCGGGGCGGTTCCTCCGCCCTCTCCTCCAACCGCAAAATCGTCGAGGTGCTCCATGGCGCCCTCGCCACTACCGCCATTCCACCGGAGGCGCTGCAGCTGATCGAGGATCCGAACCGTTCCTCGGTTGACGAGATGCTGAAGCTGAACGGCCTGCTCGACGTCGTCATTCCACGCGGCGGCAGCTCGCTCATCCGCACCGTAGTGGAAAACGCCACCGTGCCGGTTATCGAAACGGGCGCCGGCATTTGCCATACGTATCTGGATGAGACGGCCGATCCCGTGATGGCCGAGGAAATCTCGATCAATGCCAAGGTACAGCGTCCATCGGTCTGCAATTCGATGGAGACACTGATCGTGCATCAGGCGTATGCCAAGGAACATCTCTTGTCACTGGCCGGAACGTTCAAGGAAGCCGGGGTGGAGCTGCGCGGCGACGAAGAAACCCGCAGAATCGTCGACTGGGCTCTCCCGGTCACAGAAGAAGATTATGCAACGGAGTACAGTGATTACATTTTGAACGTAAAAATTGTAGAATCGATAGATGAGGCCATGCAGCACATTGCTGCTTACGGTACCAAGCATTCCGAATGCATCGTTACCGCTGATCAGCGCCATGCCGAACGCTTCCTTCAGGAAGTGGACGCTGCCGCCGTATACCATAACGCTTCCACCCGATTTACGGACGGCTTCGAATTCGGATTTGGCGCAGAGATCGGCATTAGCACGCAAAAGCTGCACGCCCGCGGCCCGATGGGCCTGCCGGCTCTGACTTCCACGAAATACATCATCCATGGAAATGGACAAATTCGCGGGTAATACCGGAGCTCAACAATACCGGCTTGCCGCGCAAGGAGGAATTATAATGAGTCAACAACAGGCCATGATTGCCCAGCCCATTACCTTTTACGGTGCAGGAGCGATGGCGGAAGCCATCGTCAGAGGATTGATCGGAAGATCGGTCGTCAATGCCGGAAGTCTTACCATGCTGAACCGCTCCAACTCGGGGCGGCTCGAAGAGCTTAAGCACCGCTACAATGTCAAAACGAACAATGACCCGGCGGAAACCGCGGAAATTTTGCGTGAATCTCCGATTATCGTGCTCGCTATCAAACCGAAGGATGCGGCTAACGTGCTGCGCAAACTCGGTCCGCTGCTCTCCGATAACACGCTGATCGTATCCGTCATCGCAGGTCTCACCATCCGCACGATCCAGGATCTGCTCGGACGCAAGCAGCCCGTCGCCCGCACGATGCCGAACACCTCCAGCTCCATCGGCCTCGGTGCAACCGGCGTCTCCTTCTCCAAGGAAATCAACGACCAGGACCGCCAGACGGTCATGACGCTGTTCCAGGCCGTAGGTACGGTAACGGTCGTGGACGAAGACAAACTAGAAATTCTGACCGGCATCTCGGGCAGCGGCCCCGCTTATATCTATTACATGATGGAAGCGATGATGGCTGCCGGCATCCGCGGCGGCCTGACGCCGCAGCAATGCAAGGAGCTTACGGTGCAGACGGTTCTTGGCGCCGCACGGATGGTGCAGCAGACCGGCGAGGAGCCTGCCGCCCTCCGGGCGAAGGTGACATCGCCGAACGGCTCCACCCAAGCGGCACTGGAGACGCTTGACAAAGGCGATTTCTTCGAGACGGTGATCGCCGCCGTGAACCGCTGCGCGGAACGCTCCCGGGAAATGGGGGCCGCGCTGAAGGAGGGAATTTCATGAGCCGCTGCACAGCCACGTACCGGCTGTATGACGACAAGGCCGACTTTCGTAAAAAGGCCGAGTCGATCGCTGTCGGCATGACCGTCGGCAGCTGGACCGAGCTTCCCCAAGCGAAGCGGGAATCGATGCAAAAGCATCTAGGCGAAGTGCTCCAGGTGGACGTTCACGAGCCAGTAGGCGCCGCACCCGGTGAGCGGTACGCCGACGTCACCATCGCGTACCCGGACATCAACTTCAGCCGCGACATTCCGGCCCTGCTTGTCACCGTTTTCGGCAAAATCTCGATGGACGGCAAAATCAAGCTGAACCGCCTCGGCTTTTCAGATCATTTCGTGCAGGGTTTCCCGGGCCCCAAATTCGGCATCGCGGGCATTCGGGACATTCTCGGCGTCCATGACCGGCCGCTTCTGATGAGCATTTTCAAGTCCGTCATCGGCCTGAATGCGGACGAGCTGCGCGAGCAGTTTCTGAGACAAGCCCTCGGGGGAGTCGACCTGATTAAAGACGACGAGATCCTGTTCGAGAACGAATTGACGCCGATCGAAAAGCGCGTGGAAGTATGCCTGAAGGCTGCGGAAGCGGCACAGAAGGAAACAGGCAAGAAGCTGCTGTATGCGGCCAATTTGACCGGACCGACGTCCAGTTTGAAGAGCCAGGCGAAGAAGGCAATCGGTGCCGGCGCGAACGCGTTGCTGTTCAATGTCTTGTCCTACGGCTACGACGTGCTGCATGAACTGAGCAGCGATCCGGAGATCAACGTTCCGATCGCCGCGCATCCGGCCCTCGCGGGAGCCTTCTACCCGTCGCCGTATTATGGTATCTCTGCCTCGGTGCTGCTCGGCCAGCTTATGCGGCTCACCGGCGCGGATCTGGTGCTCTTCCCTTCCCCTTACGGATCCGTGACGATGCCTAAGGCGGAAAACATGGCGATCCGTGACGAGCTGATCAGCCGGGAACTGCCAATGAAGGCCAGCATGCCGGTGCCTTCGGCGGGGATCCACCCCGGACTCGTGCCGCTCATCCTGCGGGATTTCGGAACCGACGTGGTCGTGAACGCCGGGGGCGGCATTCACGGCCATCCGATGGGTACGGAGGCCGGCGGACGAGCATTTGTGCAGGCGATTGCTGCGGCGCAGCAGTCCATTCCGCTCGCCCAGTATGCCGAAGACGGCCATCCTGAACTGAAGGCCGCCCTGGACGCCTGGGGAGGCGAACGATGACAGCCAAGAAACGCGTAATCTTTTGCGATTTTGACGGCACGATCACACTGTCGGATAACATCGTGGCGATCATGAAGCATTTTGACCCGGCCGGGTACAAGCCGATCATGGAAGATACAGTCAGCCAGAAGATCACCCTGCGCGAAGGCGTCGGCGCCATGTTCGCATTGCTGCCTTCTTCGATGAAGGACGAAATTGTCAGCTACGTCTTGGACCGGGCGGGCATTCGAGACGGCTTCCGTGAATTTCTGGACTATGCCAAAGAGGAAAATATCGGCTTTTACGTGACCAGCGGCGGCATGGACTTTTTTATCGATCCGCTCCTCGAGCCGTTCGGGATTCCGTCCGACCATATTTTCTGCAACAGCGCCGATTTCAGCGGAGAGCGGATCGAGATCCTCTGGCCGCACCCTTGCCAGGATCCCTGCCATAACGGCTGCGGGATGTGCAAAACGACGGTCATGCGCCGGTTCCCGGAAGACGAATACGAGCGGATTCTGATCGGCGACAGCCTGACCGACTTCGAAGGTGCCAAAATCGCCGACCTCGTCTACTCCCGCTCCATCCTGACGGACAAATGCGCGGAGCTTGGCGTGAAGCATGTTCCTTTTGAAACCTTTTTTGACATTATCGAGGACATGAAGAAGAAACAACGACAAGGAGTGCTGTAGACATGACCTTTGCCGGCATTAGCCTGGAGCATAAGCAGCAGGTTCTCGGAGAGTTGAGCCTGATCAAACAGCAGATTGCCGCGAAGAACTGGTTTCCGGGGACCAGCGGCAATCTTTCGATGCGGGTGGGCGAATTTGACCCGGAAGCCTTTTATTTCGCCATTACGGCGAGCGGAAAAGACAAGTCGCTGACGACGCCGGAAGACTTTTTGTTTGTGGACAAAAGCGGCCGGGCGGTGGAAACGACCTCGCTGAAGCCCAGCGCGGAGACGCAAATCCACTGCGAAATATACCGTCTCACCGGCTGCGGCGCCGTGTTCCATGTGCATACGATCTTTAACAACCTGATCAGCGAATGGTTCGGGGAGGCCGGAGTCGTGCCGGCTCAGGGCATCGAGTTGATTAAAGCTTTCAACATTTGGGAAGAGAATGCGCCGATTTCCATCCCTGTGCTTCCGAACTATGCGGATATTCCCCGCATTGCCGAACTCGTGGAGGGCGTGCTGAACCCGGCCGTACCGGGAATCCTGCTGCGCAACCACGGCATTTATGCCTGGGGCAAAAACGCGTTTGAAGCGAAAAAGCATCTGGAGGCGTTTGAATTCATTTTTGAATATTTGTACCGCAGCATGCTTCTTCAGAACAGTGCCGCCCCGCTTACGCTGGATGGCCGGCGTTAAGCAACCGCGGAAGCAGCCTTGCTGCTCTTGATGAAAAGAGTAAAAAATCCTTATTCCATACCGGATCTGCCGGCGTCGGAGTAAGGATTTTTTTGTCCGTCTAAATACCCGATTCGATTGTTTTGAAAAGGATGGTATAGGCGTTCTCCCGATTTGAGAAAGGGTCGTTATGTTCGTCCAAGACCAAGGAAAATGTTTTATTCTGCTCTCCCTTCTTCACATAACCTAACGCAAATTCATTGGATTCGGAAGTATTCTTCCGGAGCAAGCCCTTTCCGCACAAAAGAGGATCCGGTATATTCGAAGATTGGATAAAAAAGATCGGAACGCCGTCCTCTAAGTTCAGTTCATTTTTTTCCATGAGAGCTTCAAAATGAGACACATGCTTCTTCATGATAAAAACGGCATCATAGCGGGTTAAATTCGCGGTACCTTTCTCCAGATCTGCTTTATTTAAGGTTACAAAGGTAACGTTGTTCTCCCTTACGGAAGGCGCCCCTCCAACCACTCCGATCGTTAAGCTTCTGCCCTTATACTCAGGCATGCTGTAAGATTGGGGGATGGAAGCACATCCGGTAAGCAACAGTAGAAGCACTAACAGCGAGCAGCTGATGATTTTCAGGACATGTTCCTCCTTATTCAATACGGTATAACCATCTATAGCCCGGTTTCGATCTGCCTGAAAATATCAGAGTAAGCGCTTTTGACATTCGTCTCGTTTTTGGTGTCGTTATACAAACCGGTGCCAAACTGGTGCCGTGTCCCTCCGTCGTATCCAAGTACGAAGAAACCGGGCCCCATGTCAGGCCAATCCTCGTAAGAAATCGTAGCATCTATATAGGTGGCAAGGATTTTGGAAGATTCGAAGAAAAAAAACGGAATTCCAGCAAGTTTATATATTTTGGCGTACTGCGGCGATGCGGCTGTCGGCAGCTCCTCTTTCATGATAAAAACGGCGTCGTATGCGGATAAGAACGAATCTCCTTTTTCTAAATCGTCAAACGTGATTTGCTTAAAAGTAACATTACTCTCCCGTACCATCGGAATATCACCAATCACCCCGATCATCAAGCTTCGGCCTTGATACAGCGGTGAGCTGAACGTATCCCTTTCTGGACTGCAGCCTGCTAACACCAACACCGTCAGCAGGATCGCGGGCAATATAAATTTCAATAGAGCGCCCCCTTCAAACGATCTGTACGTCATTCTCTTTGTATAAAACGCTTTAAGTGAGAGGAAAGTAACGCCTGATTTGTATATGTAGGCCTGTCAAGTCATCGAAGATCCAGGCTATAATGGGAATTAGGAAAATTCTGGAACAGTGACTTCATTTGATAAATTAAAGGAGGATATAAAATGTTGAAAACATGGTTTATCGGTGCGTCGGGAGCCTTGGTTCTGCTATCCGTTCTGCTGTGGCTCATCCTTCAGACCCATCTTCTATACCCGGCTTTGCCACTACAAGGAGTCGACAAAAAGACGGCATGGAATCAGGGCATGCAGTCCGGCGATACGCCTGCAGTCCTGCTGTCAGATGAAAAAAATACTTGGTATATCAGCCGGCTCAATTCGCAGCAGAATGGTGAGCGCATCATTTCCATGCTGGAGAAACAGGGGTGGGACTATAAGGAGCATGAAGGGAGCGGCTATTTTTTTACGAAAGGAGACCGCACCCTCATCGCCACTACCCAAAGATGGGGCAGCCAGTTTGAGCTAACCAAAATCCCTGGCGATTAAGCCTTGCTTACTGCCTTAGCATTCGGACAGCTGTCACCATCATTCTTAACAGGTTGGGGGGCGCTTTTCAAAAAAGTTTCAATCCGTTCCCGTTGGACCACGACCATACGCTCCCCGCGGATCATTATCGGCCGTTTCAATCACCGGACAGAGCCCGGCGAATACTAGCCCGCGCTTCTTCCGCCACCCCGGCATCCTGGATTTGAACCGCCTGAGCCAAAAGGAGCATCGGAATAAACACGCCGATCAGCCTGGCCAGCAGCCTGGTTTCCTCATCCACTTCGCCATACTGTTCGAAGAACAGCTGCCTCTCTGCCGGGCCCAAAAAGCTGTAAGCGATATTGAGATCGCAGCCCGGATGGCCGACATTCAGATCTCCCCAGTCGATCACGCCGCTGATTTGTCCACGCTCGTCTGCCAGCATATTTTTAAAGTGCAGATCGCCATGGAGCATTACTTCCTGCGGGATAATCCGGTCCACGGTAACACGGTGGTACAAATATTTCTGGATGGCATCATGCTCCTCCCTTGGCAGATGAGGCTTCAGGCTGGACAGGATGTCTACCATTTTCGTTTTGCGTGAAATTACGTCCGTCAGGTTCCGGTGGTCTTCCGAAGCCCCGGCTTCCCTGGCCGTTCCCACAGGAAACGAATGAAGTTTACGCAGAAAGCTTCCTAAGGAGGCCGCCGATAAACGCCGCTGTTCATCGGTCAGTCCAACGGGAAACGTTCCGGGAATATAGGTGTAACCCAGAAACGGAAATGGATATGCTTTGCTTTCCTGTCCGTAGAACACCGGTTTGGGATAGGGAAGCGCAATGTAATCGCGAAGGAGCGGCAGCAGCCTCCCTTCTGTGCGCAGAAATTCAACCGCGATGCTTCTTCTTGGAAAACGGAACGTATAGCGGTCTCCCACCCGATAAACGGCGTTGTCCCAGCCTTCACCAATCCGCCTGATCCGAAGTCCGGCCAGATCTGGGAACTGGCTTTCGATCAGCTCGCAGACCAAAGCGTCCGTGATGTGAATATCGGCATCCCACTGGTTCACAAGTACGGCTGCACCTCCATTTTAACCATGTCCGGAGATCGTATCGGACCTTCCACGACGTTGATCGTCATTCCTGATTCCGACCCGGATTCATGCCATTGTTCACTCATCAGGATTTTGGACATCATCAGTTCGCGGCTTCCGTACACACCGATTTCCTTTCCGACCTCTTGGTCAAAAGCATATACTTTCACCCGTTCCACTCCTTTCCCTTTCACAGGACAAAAAATCGAGCATGGGCTATCATAACATTTCTTGAATCCCAGGCGCAATCCATCCGGCAAAGTTTTTCTCTCCATAGCCTCATAAAAAAAAAACAGCCTGACTCAAGTCAGGCTGCATGAAGGGCCGAACAATATCTTAGAGTGAATATCCGTTTAAAAATCCCCGTGGCTTCTCTCCCGACCGCTCGGTTTGGGCCCGGTCAACAGCCGGATGCCTACGCCGATCAGCAGCAGGGCCACGATGGCTGTTTTCAAGTAATGCGAAATCCGGTAATCGATATGGAACTCGGGAAACCGCGCTTCAAGCTCGGGAATGATCAGGCTCGTGGCGATATAGTACACGCCGAGTGCCATTAGGCCAATGCCAAGCCACTTCTGGTGCAGCTTGATGCCTTCAATGACAGGCCGGTCAATCAGGCGCTCCCGCCCGTATCGGCTCGTCTGCTGCAGCCCGTCGAAGAAGGCGTAGAACCAGATGAGCGGAATGAGAAACATGAACAGGGACAGACGCAGCAAATCCAAAATGTAGACGCTCCCCAGGAAAATCACCATCAGCTGCAGCCCTCTTTTTTGCAGGCCCAAATACATATGTCCGGCTCCCGGGAAAGCAGACAACAGCGTAGCGAGCACTTTGCTGCGGCGTCCTTCCGCCCGGCCGGCCTCCATCTCGTCGAACAGGGTGCGGTCCTCAACCCGTTCGCCGGCCTGCTTGCGGTGGATCAGCTGCACGGCGTCAAACATGCAGTACAGCCAGATGATCGGCAGGATGCCGAGGAACAGCATAAAGAACGCATGGCTGGTCAGGCCGGTCAGGAAGAACATGACGGTCCCCAGCCCAAAAAAGGCGATCAGAAACGACAGGCCCCGCTGCATCAATCCCATATGAAGATGTCCAAGCCCTGGAATAAAGGAGAGCAGAATCGTAAAGAAGCGCTCGTTCTCCGGGCTGGGCTGCGGATAAGGAGGGTACGGCTGCTGCGCATACATTCCTTCCTGGGCAAATTCGGGTCCATTCCCCGGAAACCCAGGCTGCCCCTGCCCGCTATATCCTCCCGGATAAGGAACGGCCCCCGGTTCCCAATGCGGAGGATAAGGCTGCGGCGGATACCCGGGTTGCGGAGCAGGCATGCGCACCAGATACACGATCAGGTCCAGCATGCAGATCCCCCATAGTATACCCGCACACAGCAGGGTAAAAGCAAAAAACATGCCGCCTTCACCCAGTGCGATCGCCACCATTACTCCAAACAAAATGCCTCCAAAAAACAGCATAGGGTAAATAACCCCTCTCAGCTTCCGTCCCATGTAATAGTGGCCGAGGCCCGGGATGAAATTGAGAATAAAAGCAGCCATCTTACTGCGTTGTGGATACAAAGTCATCGTTCCTTTCCTTGATTCTGAATGGTCATCTATTCCCTCTTTTTATGGCTTCAGACGGTCCAGCCAGCCTGTCGTCACATGAACGAGCTTTTCACCATACGTCGGCTGGCCGCCCGTCCCTGCCTTTTGCAGCGTTTCCGGGCCCAGCTTGTCGAACCATCCGGTCGACAGGAATACGAGCGTAATGCAGGCCGCCACGGCGTAATGGAACATGCGATGTTCGTACCACCGCCGGCGCCAATTTTCGTTTGCTCCGCGCTCCGCATCCTTATCTTCGGAAGGAAGAGCATCCATGACGTTGTCGATGAACCGCTGCTCATATTCGAGACCGGGCAGCTTCGGTCCCAGATCATTCATGACCTGCATGTATGCCGCCAGGGCCGAATCGTCCTCCAGCAGCAGCGACTCCAGCGAATCCGCTTTTTCCGGGGGGCAAGCCCCCTGAATGTACTCCACCCAGTCCTGCGTCACCGGCTGGGAGCGTCCTTTGTGACTCATTTCCACTCCTCCTCCTTCCAATGGGTGCGGACCCAGCTTCTCGCCCGGTACAGCCTGGATTCCACCGTTTTGACGGCAATTCCCTGCTCCTTGGCGATCTGCTCGTAATTTTTTTCCTGAATATAAAAATGAATCAAAATTTCGCGGTGCTGCTGCGGCAGGCGATGTAACCTCCGCTCCAGCGTCTCCTTTTTCTCCTTCTTGACCAGCTGGGCCAGCAGATCCGCTTCGCCGGATGGCCACTGGTTCAGCTGCTCTGCATCCGCAAGCTGGTCTTCCCTGCGCCTTCCCAGCTTTCTTTTAGCATCGATAGCTTTATGTAAAGCAATGCGGGTCAACCACGTCTTGAATCCTTGGGACCGGTATTCGGAGAGAGATTTATACACTTGTATAAAGGCTTCCTGGGCTGCGTCCTCGGCTTCCTTGGCATCTTTCAGCACCGAGTAGGCCGTATGGAACACATGCTGTCCGTAACGCTCCACGAGCGTGCGGAACGCGCTTTGGTCGCCATCACGAATTTGCTCGATCAATGCTTCCTCGTCAATAACTCTCTCCTCCTTCCCGTATCTATAGACGCCAGCCCTCCGGGTTAACCCTGCATGTTTTTCAAAAAAAATTCGTGCCAATATCATCCAAAAGAAAAACAGCCCCTCCCCGAAGGAAGAGGCTGCCCTAAATTGCCGGTTGAATGAATCCGTGCCTGGCTGCCCCAGGCCAGCTGAAGCGCCGCAAATGATTTTCTAAACATTCTCCTGCTGCGATAGCTGCTTGATCAAAGCCGGAACCCACGAGCGGATCGCTTTAAACGAATATCCCAGCCGCTCCGCCTTGGAGGTATCCATCGTCCAGGACTCCGGTACGCCAAAAGGGGAAGCATTTTCTTTTGCCGACTCCCGCTGGATGATAGCTTTGCGTCCCGTTTCCTTCTCGATCCAGCCGATGATGTCCGACAGTTTGACATCCCCCTGTGAGCAGGCATTAATTGGCCCCTCCACACGCTGGGTTCTCAGCCAGCTCAGGAAAGAGGCGGCCTCTTCAGAATCGATCAACGCTAACTTGGCGCTCAGATTCGGCATGCCGATCGGCGTACCGCTTTGGATCCGCCGGATATGGAATTCAAGCCGCTCCGTGTAATCATCCTCCCCCAGCACGATCGGAAAGCGGACGGCGCATACCGGGAAGTCGGCCTTTTGGAAAAAGACAGCCTCGGCGAGCCGCTTGCCTTCCGCATAGGAGAAATCATCCTTGCCTCCCATCGTGATCGGATAAATGTACGGATTGACGTCCTTCTCCTGATTCCGGTGCGAAGAAGGATCGTACACCGACAGAGACGAGGTAAGTATGTATCTTTTGACTTTTCCCTGAAATACGTCACAGGCATCCTGGGCCGCTTGAGGGGAGTAGCAGATGTTGTCATATACGACCTCCCACACCCTGCCGTCTGCCACGGCCTGGGCCAGAGATTCCTTATTCTCACGATCCAGCACCAGCCGCTCTACCCTGTCGCCAAAGGGATCCGGCGTGTTTCCTCTTGTCGCGATGGTGACTTCATGCCCATCCTCCAGCAGCCGCTCAACAAGCCGTTTGCCGAAAAAACGGGTACCGCCAAGGATCAGTATGTTCTTCATGGATATCCTCCTTTAACGTATAAAAAGCTTACAGACCCAGCTTCTTGAACACTATGAAATATTGTACCATACTCCTGCCTGCCGATCATGTTCCTGCCGCCCGCCGATCCGCCTTTTTTATATGGAAACGTCCATCGAACCGGCGCATATCCAGACGGAAACCAAACCGCTTCCAAGCAGCAGCTGTCCTTACCTGATTCAAACACACGGCTAATCGTTCTGTTCAGACGCTAAAAAAGCGTACCCTTCCGTTTAAACGGAAAGGCACGCTTTCAACTCTCTGATGTCAGGCTCTGCCGCCGCCGCGGAACTTCTGCGTATAGGCTCTGGCGTCCTCGGCATTACGCACCCGGTTGCGGCTCCATTCCAGCAGGATCCGGTCTATGTACCGAAAATGGACCTTACCGGCAAAGACCGCCTCCTTCAGCGCCATGCGGATGAGCTCTTCAGGGTAACGGTCCTGGTCCATCCAACCCGAAATCGTTTCGCATTCCATCGGTGAGAGAGGACGGCCGAATTCCTTTTCGAAAACGGTAAACATATTGCTGCTGTCCGTCTCCGGCTTGGCCGCCTTCTTCGTCCGTCTATTCGCAGCCTGGGTCCGCTGCTTCTCCTCGCTCGCCAGGCACAGGCTCAGCTGATGATAAAGGCCGGACAAGTTGTACCGTTCATATTGAATGCCGCGCAGCTCGTCCAGCTCCTCATCGATGGCGATGAACCCTGCCCTCATCAGCTTCTGCAGCGACTCCGCAATCGACTGGGCGCCGGATCCCGTAACCTCCTCCAGCTCCTCCATCGTCGGAAAGTCCTTCTGCTCGACCTGCTTGAACGCGATCAGGTGAACGAGCAGCATCGCTTCGCTATCCGTCAGCTTCAGCTTGCGGTAATGGCGAAGCAGCACATACGGAATGACCGCCATGCCTGCCCCGAGTCCGGATGATGCTCCCTCGGCCCATGTCTTCCAACCTGCATTGTCCATGAGCTCCACCTCTTCCGGCATTATGGGTACAAGCGGTACAGCGTCCGCGGGAACGGAATCGTCTCGCGAACATGATCCAGCCCACAAATCCAGGCTACCGTCCGTTCCAGTCCGAGACCAAATCCGGAATGCGGCACAGTCCCGTATTTACGCAGGTCCAGGTACCATTGGTAGGCGTCCGTGGACAGCTCATGCTCCTTGAAGCGTTCCTCCAGCAGCTCCGGATCGTCGATCCGCTGCGAGCCGCCGATAATTTCGCCATATCCTTCCGGAGCGATCATGTCAGCACACAGCACGACGTCCGGACGGTTCGGATCCGGCTTCATATAGAACGCCTTGATGCCGACCGGATAGTGCGTAATGAACACCGGCTTGTCATAGTTTTCGGCAATCGCCGTTTCATGCGGAGCGCCGAAATCCTCGCCCCAAGGGATATCGAAGCCTTGTCCATGCAAAAATTCGATCGCTTCATCGTACGTGATGCGCGGGAACGGCGCCTGGATGTTCTCCAGCTTGGATACATCGCGTCCTACCGCTTCCAGCTCTGCCCGGCAGTTTTTGACGACGGACTGCACCACATGCGTAATGAACTGCTCCTGCACACGGAGGCTCTCTTCGTGATCCGTAAATGCCATTTCCGGCTCGATCATCCAGAACTCGATCAAATGGCGGCGGGTTTTGGACTTCTCGGCACGGAAAGTCGGTCCGAACGAATACACCTTACCGAGGGCCATCGCCGCGGCTTCCATGTACAGCTGACCGCTCTGCGTGAGATAGGCGTCCTCCTCGAAGTATTTCGTATGGAACAGGTTCGTTGTCCCTTCGGCCGACGTCGGCGTCAAGATCGGCGGGTCCACCAGGGTGAAGCCGTTCTGGTCGAAGAACTCCTGCACAGCGCGGATAATTTCGGCGCGGATCACCAGGATCGCCCGCTGCTTGGACGATCTGAGCCACAGGTGGCGGTGATCCATCAAGAAGTCGACGCCATGCTCTTTCGGCGTAATCGGATAGTTCTCCGTCAGATGAATGATTTCCACATCCGTTACCGTCATTTCATAACCGGACGGGCTGCGCGGTTCTTCGCGCACGACGCCTGTGACATACAGGGAGCTCTCCTGCGTCAAGCTTTTCGCGTCTTCCCACACTTTATCGGTGACTTCGCTCTTGACGACGACGCCCTGGATGTATCCGGTGCCGTCGCGCAGCTGCAAAAATTGAATTTTACCGCTGGACCGCTTATTGTTGATCCAGCTGCCAATCGTGACGGTTTCACCCACGTGTTTGCTTACGTCACGAATTACACATTTGGTGGCCATGCCTCAATCTCTCCCTTAACTTTACTTGCCTGTATCCCTTCAGCCTAGGCGTTCAAGGATTGAACGATCCGGTTGGTATCGCGGGCGATCACCAGTTCCTCGTTCGTCGGAACGACCAGCACTTCCACCTTGGAGTTCTTGGAAGAAATGCGGCGCGGTTCGCCGGAACGGACGGCGTTCAGTTCTTCGTCCAATTCCACGCCCAGGTAAGTCAAATTTTCGCATACTTTTTTACGCAAAACAACCGAATTCTCACCGACGCCCGCCGTGAAGACGATCACGTTCACGCCGTTCAGCGCGGCTGCGTATGAACCGATGTACTTGCGCAGACGGTATTCGTACATGTCAAAGGCCAGCTTGGAATGGGCATCGCCCTTCTCCATCCCTTCGGTAATTTCGCGCATGTCGCTGCTGATGCCGGAGATGGCCAATAGACCGCTGTGCTTGTTCAGCATGGAGTTCACTTCGTTGACCGTCAGCTCTTCCTTGTTCATCACGTAAGGAACGATCGCCGGATCCAGGTCACCACTCCGTGTACCCATCATTAAGCCTTCGAGCGGCGTCATGCCCATGGACGTATCAACAGATTTTCCGCCATCCACGGCGGTTAGGCTGGCCCCATTCCCGATGTGGCAGGTAATGATCTTCAGATCTTCCAGCTGCCGGCCCAGGTACTCCGCTGCAGCTTTGCTGACAAAATCATGCGAGGTGCCATGCATACCGTAACGTCTGACTTTGTATTTGTTGTACAGCACTCTCGGAATGGCATACAGATAAGCCGTCTCCGGCATGGTTTGATGGAAGGCGGTATCAAACACGACAACCTGCGGAACGCCAGGCATATTCGCCTCCGTTGCTTTGATCCCCAGCATGGATGCAGGGTTATGAAGCGGCGCCAGATCAAACAGCTGGCGGATTTTAGACTTGGCTTCCGCATCCACCAGAGCGGATTCCTTGAAGAATTCTCCCCCGTGCACGACCCGGTGGCCGACCGCCTGGATTTCATCCACGGATTCGATCACGCCGTTCTCTTTATCCGTCAGCAGGGCAAGCACTTTGCGGATCGCCGTCGTATGCTCTAGAATTTCGCTGACCTCAGTCACGTCCGGGCGGCCGGTAGGTTTATGGGTAACGATGGATGAGTCCATGCCGATCCGTTCTACGAGTCCTTTTGCAAGTACGCTTTCGTCTGTCATATCATACAACTGGTATTTCAGCGAAGAGCTGCCAGCATTGATCACCAAAATTTTCATACGCGGTCACCATCCTTGTCATACTTGAAGAAGCCTACTCCCGTTTTCACGCCCAAATGCCCGGCACGAACCATTTTCTTCAGCACGATGGACGGGCGGTATTTCAGTTCGCCGAACTCGCGGAACATGCGCTCCAGAGCGGCAAGAACCGAATCCAGACCGAAGCGGTCCGCCATTTCGAGCGGTCCGTGCTGGAACGAATAGCCGATCCGCATGGCATCGTCAATATCTTCCGCGGAGGCGACGCCTTCCTGCAGGATATGCAGCGCTTCGTTAATCATCAGGCAGATCATGCGGCTCGTCACAAAGCCTGGGGACTCATATACCATGATCCCTTTCTTGTCCACGACTTCCTCCACAAAACGCTTCGTTTCCCCGAACGTGGAATCAGACGTCTTCAGGCCGCGGATAATTTCCACGAGGTCAACCTTGCTGACAGGATGGATAAAGTGCAGGCCGATGACACGCTCCGGATACATCGTCGTGCTCGCAAGCTCCGTTAAGCTGAGCGTAGAAGTATTGCTGGCGAGAATAATATGATTAGGACACACTTGATCCAGCTGGGCAAATACTTCCTTCTTCGCTTCGAGATCCTCCGAAATGGTCTCAATAACCATATCGCAGCTTCCCAACTCGGCAAAATGGACCACCTTTTGGATTCGGCCCAAAATGAGCTTTTTCTCCGCCTGAGTGATCGCCCATTTTTCAAGCTGCTTATCGAGACTCGTTTCGATCATGCTGTACGAATAATCGAGCTTCTCCGGCGTTTTCTCGACCAGCAGAACGTCCAAGCCTCTGGCGGCCAGCATTTCGGCTATGCCTTGGCCCATCGTCCCCCCACCGATAACACCAATTTTTTTAAAGTACATGTTTCTGCTCCACCTTCCATGGTCTTCTATATTTATTGTACCCTTCTTGTCGAAAAATACATTTACGACCCAACTTATAATAATAACGCAGCATTAAAAAAAAGTAAAAAAAAGAGCCAGCGCATCAGGCTGGCAGTAGTGAAAACTCATGAAACAGCTTGCGGAATTGTTCGCCGGACAGCGTTTCTTCTGCCAGCAAAATATCCAGAGATTTGTCGAAAATGATCCGGTGGTTTTCCAGAAGGCTGCGCGTTCTGCCCATCAGGTCTTCCAGAATCTCATTGTTCACCTTCATCAGCTCTTCGGTCGTGACCATATCCATGTTTACGATGCCAAGAGACGTAAGGCCGGATCTCATCATCGTCTTGACGATGTCGAGCGCCTGTTCAAAGTCGTTGCTTGAACCGGTGCTGCGTCCGCCGTAGAAAATTTCCTCCGATGCCGCGCCGCCGAGAGCGATCATGATCTGCTCTTCGAGGAACGATTTCGTGTACAGGTACTGCTCCGACTGCGGATTGTGGCGCACGTAACCGAGCGCCTTGCCGCGTGGGCTGAGGGCCACCTGGCTGACACTGCCCGGACGCACCAGCTCTGCCATGATGGCATGTCCAAGCTCATGGATGGCGACGCGTTTCTTCTCTTCGATCGTCGATTCACGGTCGGTGCGCTCACCCATCATCACCTTGTCGATGGACATGGACAGATGGCGCTGCTCGATCTCTTTCAGACCTTCGCGCATCGTGTAGATCGCGGCTTCGTTCATGACGCTCTCCAGCTGGGCGCCGGAGAAGCCGTAAGATTCCTCGGCGATTTTATCGAGGTTGACATCCTCGTGCAGCGGCTTATTCTTCGCATGCAGCTCCAGGATGTGCTTGCGTCCCTTCTTGTCAGGCAGGTCCACCTGAATATGACGGTCGAACCGTCCCGGACGAAGCAGTGCGCTGTCCAGCATCTCCTTGCGGTTGGTCGCCGCAATCAAAAGGATTCTCGGGCTGTCCGACGAATAAATGCCGTCCATCTCGGTCAGCAGCTGGTTCAGCGTCTGATCGTATTCGCGCTGCTGCCCGCCTTCGCGCTTGCCGCCGATGACGTCGATCTCATCGATGAAAATGATCGCGCTCTGCTTGTTCTCCTTGGCTGCCCGGTTTCTCGCATCGCGGAACAGATCCCGGACGCGGCCCGCGCCGACGCCGACGTACATTTCTACGAACTCACTGCCGGATGCGGCAACGAATACCGAATCTGTGTAATGTGCGGCCGCCTTGGCCATCAGCGTCTTCCCTGTTCCAGGAGGTCCCGTCAGCAGAATTCCTTTCAACGGGCGGATGCCGAGCTTCTGGATTTCATCATGACGGATCAGGAAGTCCAGTGCCTCGCGCAGCTCCTGCTTGGCATTATCCTGGCCGCCGATTTCTTCAAAAGTGAGCTTCTTCGGCCCGCCCTTTTTACGCTTGCGTTCCGAAGCAGCACCTACCGTCAGGCCGCCTCTCATGTTGGTCATAAACAGGAGTCCGCCGATCATCAGGCCGGCGATAATGAGAGGGATGACATTGACCCCTACAAAAGCTAGAAAAATGAATAATACCGGCACAAATCCGATCAAAACTTCCTTCAGCAATCTAGGCATTATTCCCACACTCCCATCTTGCCGGGATCACGGGGCAGAACAAGAAACTTGCTCGAGCTGCCGTCCGTCAGCGTAATATAGACATTTTTCGTGTCCATTTCGGCTTTCGTTTGGATTCCGGTACCCTTAGCCAGATCCTGCAGCTTGACCGGAATTTCCGTATAGCGCTTGTTTTCCATCGCTTCCGCTACAGAGAACATCGCTTTATCCCAATACTGGTTCAGCTTGTCCGATGAATGATCCACAAAATCGAACTTCAGCGTCCGGGTGCCGACGACGGATTTGCCTTCGGTGGAGATTTTATCCGCCAAATCAGCCAAATTTACATTCGGCTTCAAATCGAGTTTCAAATCCACCTGATCGCGGGTAATATTAAAATGTGCGTTATTTACGCCCTGATAATTGCTGACGATTTTTTGCAGCGGACCCTGAAGGGTCGTTTGCCGATAAAAGAACAAGCCGCCAAACAGTACGGCTACCGAAACCACAACAGTTATAATAATAGGCAATGGACGCAATTTCACTTGTTGTCCCCCTTTCGAAATGGTAAAGCAAAAAAAAAGTAAACTTTAGATGACAAAAATAAATATTTCGTTAGCGGTTCAAGTCCATTGGTCGGTCACCATGCTTCTGTTCAGTCCGATTCGATGGATGGTTTTGCGCTTGTCGCGAAACACAAGCATCTCTTCGTTTGATACGCGCATCTGACCGTACTTCTATATACGATGCTTTTCAATAAAGAGCAGAAAAATCTTCTTCCAAGCTGAAGCGGGCTTCTGAATTTTACTGAAAAACGCTATCCTCTAATTATAGTACAATCCGGGCTGTTCGTCATATATATCTCTTCAATACAAATAAGAGTATATCACATTGTATATACTAAATCGAAGGTAAAGTGTGAATATATTTTAAATATTATCCTTTGTAAGCCAAAGAACCCCATTTAAGGATGGGGTTCTTTCTGCATGATATGGCCGTTTAAACAAAATCATCGATTGGGCAGCGTGAACGGGCTGCCGATTTCCGCTCCGTCGCTGAACCGGTAAAATTGATAGTAATAGTGATCTTCCACCTTGTAGAACAGCTGCCATACGTATTCTCCGTTATAGACACCCGGTACGAGGCGCATATCTTTAATGCCGGGAATGGAGCTTTTGATTTTGGCCTTCATCTTCTCTTTGGACATACCGCTGCTCAAAAGCTCTTGATGCACGGTATTCTGGCCTTCCTTGGGTTTTCCCTGATCGGTGAACTGCACCCAGACCATGACCTCCTGGCCCGTCTTGTTCGTCCCTTCCACGACCCAGTAGATGCTGTTCTGGTCCCACACAGACTTTTGGGCATCGGCGACCGACACGATTCCGGCTTCCTGTTTCGCTCTGGCAATAGCGGTGTCCTTTTCGCTCCATTGATCCTGCAGCACGTAAATAAAATAACGGTAAGCGCCGAAAATGATCAGCAGCAGGGCGACAATGCCGAGAAAGATCCATTTTTTCTTGTTCTTCAACCTGAACTTCCTTTCTTAAAGGTGAGCTAATCATCCCGGTCTTATCGGGAGAGAAGACCTTCAAAAGCCGCTTGGGCTTCCCTGCGGATGCGTTCCTCGTCCAGGGTGAGACAGCTGCCGTGCTTCACGACCTGCTTCCCGTCCACCCAGACATGCTCAACGTCCTTCGCGCTGGCCGAATAAATGACGTGTGAAATAAAGTCCGTACGCGGCAGAAAATGAGCCTGATCCGTATTCACCGCGATAAAATCCGCCTTCATCCCGGCCTCAAGTGCACCGATTCCCTCCAGGAACAAGGATTGCGCTCCGTAGATCGTGCCCATACGCAGCGCTTCCGCCGCGGGAACCGCCGTCGGATCTCCCGAGACGCCCTTATGTATCAAAGCGGCAAGGCGCATTTCTTCAAACATGTCCAAATTGTTGTTGCTCGCCGCACTGTCGGTTCCGAGGGAAACCGTAATGCCTGCCTGCATCATGTCGGTAACGCGGGCCACCCCGCTCGCCAGCTTCAGGTTGCTGCCAGGGTTGTGTGATACCGTCACGTGATGCTTCGCCAAAATGTCGATTTCCTCGTCTGTCAAATGGACCGCGTGTGCCAGAATCGTCGGCCGTGAGAACATGCCGAGCTTCTCCAAATGAATCGCCGGACGCGTTCCATAATCGCGTACATTCTGCTCCACTTCCGCCTTGGTCTCCGACATATGCGTATGCATCGGCAGATCCAGGTCATGCGCCGCCTGAACGAACTTCTCGATAAAATCAGGAGGGCATGTGTACGGGGCATGCGGAGAAATCATCGCCGTGATCCGGCCGTCTGCCTGCCCGTGCCAGTCCTTGGCGAACTGAATGGCTTCGTTCAGCTTGTGCCGCTGCACATCCTCCGGACACAGGCCGATGACACCGCGGGTCAGGGCAGCGCGCATGCCGGATTCAGTCACCACTTTGCCAACCTGATCCATATGATCGTACATATCGAGGAACGTCGTCGTACCGCCCTTCAGCATTTCAAGCACGGACAGCGAAGTCCCCCAGTAGACGTCACTGGACGTGAATTTTGCTTCCATCGGCCACATTTTTTCCTGCAGCCATTCCTGGAGCACCATGTCATCTCCGTAACCGCGCAGCAGCGACATGGCGGTATGTCCATGGGTGTTGATCAGGCCCGGCATAAAAAATAAATGCGTGCCGTCGACGACCTGTACGCCCTCTTCCAGCTGCGGCTCCTCTTCACCGATATAGGTGATGCGGTCGCCCTCAATGACCATCCAGCCGTGCAATACCGGCTGCTCCGGCCGCAAAACGGCAAAGCTTCCGTTCTTGATGGCCCATTTAGGATTGGCGCTCCGGCTGCTGGAGCTCTTCAAATTGTCCGTCATCTTCCGTGTCGTCCTTTCCGTTGTTCAAATAATAAGCAAGGCTGAGCAAATCCGTCGTAAAATCGGCGGCGTGTATCCGGATGCTTGCCGGCGCCTTCAGAATCGTCGGCGCAAAATTCAGAATCGCTTCGATCCCGGCCGCAATCAGCTGATCGGCGACGTTTTGCGCTTCGAAATCCGGGACGGTAATAATCCCGATCCGGATATTTTTACTTTGTATCGTTTCTTTCAGCTCATCCATAGCCTGTACCGTCAAGGTGTTGATGCGCGTGCCGATTTTGGACGGATTGGCGTCAAACACGGCCACGATCTTCATATTTTCCTTCAGGTAAAAGTTATAGTTGGACAAAGCTTGACCAAGATTCCCCGCTCCGACCAGCACCGCGTTGATCTGCTGGTCCAAATTCAGAATTTGACGGATCTTCTCGATGAGATAGGACACGTCATACCCTATCCCCTTACGGCCAAAATCCCCGAAATACGCCAAATCCTTGCGGATCTGCGCCGGGTTGAGATCCAGCTTCTGCCCGAGCTCCTGGGAGGAGACCGTGGCCACCTCCCGCTTGTTCAGCTCATTTAGATATCTAAGATATATAGGCAATCTGCGGACAACCGCCTCGGATATTTTCTCCGATTTCATGCATGTTCCCCCTATTGAACGGCTTGAATATTTATTTGGTTATATAGATTGAACTAAAGTTTTGCATTGAACTTCCTGTTCTAACCGCTTTAGTTCATTCTATCTAATGGACTCATTTAAGACACACCGTCCTGATGAAGCCATTCAGAGATGCGCGGAACCATCTGGTCTGTCTGCATATGCTCCATTTTCGGTCCAGGCAGCGAGTACAGGAAGTACTTCCCGTAATACGATTCGATGACGCGCGTATCGTATACGATGACGATGCCCCGGTCATGGGCGGTGCGGACCAGCCGCCCGAAGCCCTGCTTGAAGCGGATGACGGCCTGCGGGACCGACAGCTTCATAAACGGGTTCTTCTTCTGGCGCTGCAGCAGCTCGCTCTTCGCTTCCACCAGCGGATGGTTCGGCGGCTGGAACGGGAGCCGGACGATGGCCAGGCACGTCAGCGCTTCTCCCGGGATGTCCACGCCTTCCCAGAAGCTGCTCGTTCCAAGCAGCACCGAAGCGCTGCTGTCCGTAAACCGCCGGATCAGCTTCGTGCGGCTGCCGCTGTCTACGCCCTGTCCAAGCACGGCGATGTCGCTTTGTGCGAGGGCTTCTTTCAGCGGCTCGTATACCTGGCGCAGCATGCGGTACGAGGTGAACAGCACCAGCATCCGGCCGTGGGTCGCGATCGCGGCGTCCGCTAGTGAGCGGGCCAGCGTTTCGACAAACAGGGCGTCCCCGACGCTTCCCTTCACGCTTGGAAAATCCCGCGGAATGACGAGCAGCGCCTGGTCCCTGTACCGGAACGGGGACGGAAGCTGGACCGTCACAAGGCGTCCGCTGTCCTGGTCCTCCTGCAGTCCAAGGTTGTCGATCATATACTGGAACGATTTATCTACGGATAAAGTGGCGGACGTCAGGATGACGCTCTTTTTCTTGTCAAAAAACAGCTCCTTGAGCTGCTTGCTGACGTCAACCGGAACAGCGTACAGCTGGAGCGATTTGCTGCGGAAATGGCCGCTCGCTTCCATCCAGTACACGACGGTTTCGTCGTTCAGCGTCATAAAGAACCGGAGATTCTCCCGCTCGGAGCTGAGGTCCTTGAGCAGCCCGCCGATATCGGTGATCAGGCTGTCGGAACCGTAATCATCCTGCTCCTCCTTGTATTCGGCCAGCATCTTTTCGCCTTTGCGGACGATTTCCCCCACCGTGACAAAGATCTGGTTTTCGAGCGCCGCCAGCGTCTCCCACTCTTTCGGCTTTTTCCCCGGCTGAAGGCGCAGCGTATACTGTCCGCCGTCGCCGGGAGCAGCGTCGCTCCGTTCCGGAAGCAGGCCGAAGAGCGATTCGCTCAGCTTGTCCCAATGCTCTTTAACATCGACCAAATCCTCGCTCATCCGGTCGATAACGGCGGTCCATTCACCGGCCTGCTCATAGGCCGACGATTGAAGCAGCTGGCGAAGCGCCGGCAGCTGCCCACTCCGGGCGTCCTTATAGAGCCGTGTCAGCGTATGGACGACGGTAAAGTACTTCAAATGAAGTCCGAGATGCTTGCCGGCAACGTCTTCTAGGTGATGAGCTTCGTCGATCACGAGGCGCTCGTAGGAAGGCAGGAGCTGATGGCCTGCCTTGACGTCCGTAAACAGCTTGGAATGGTTCGTTATGACGACATCCGCGATTCCGGCTTCATGCTTGGCCCGATGGTAATAGCACTTGCGGAACCAAGGGCAGGCACGGCCCTGACAGGAGTCCGAGTCGCTGCTTACGGTCTCCCAGAAGTCTCCCGCACGGCCGCCGAGGCTCAGCTCCTCGTCATCACCCGATTCGGTCTGGGCGAGCCAGACGATCATCTGGGCGGCTGTGATGGTGTCTTCCTTCGGATTGATAAAGTCTCTTCTGTTTATTTTATGTTCAAATTTTCTCAAACACAAATAGTGCTGTCTGCCCTTGAACACAGCTGCCTTGAAAGGGAAGGGCACGACCTGCGTCAAGAGGGGGATATCCCGCTCCCGGAGCTGCTCCTGCAGGTTGATCGTATGCGTGCTGACCATCACCTTCTGGTCCTGCTTCACGCTCTGATAAATCGAGGGGATCAGGTAGCCGAGCGACTTGCCCGTCCCGGTCCCGGCTTCGATCAGCAAATGCTTGTCCTGATCCAGCGCATTCATCACCTGGTCGAACATGATCGTCTGCGGCTCACGCTCCTCGTAATGAGGCATAATATCGCGCAGCCGTTTTTCGATCTCGGCCAAATATTCCTTAAACTCGACACCTTTGAGCGGATTGTCGTCCACGTCATCTCGCGGCGGGGCCATCTCGGTCCAGTCATCCACCTTAAGCGCCAGCTGGCGGTAAAAGGTGTGGCTGTTCAGATCCTGAGCGGGTTCCCGCTCCTTTTCCTGGCAGAGGCCGTCGAAATACCAGCCGAGGTCGCTGTCCTCATCTGCAAACAGCTCGGCCAGCCGCTGCAGCGTAATCAACGGCAGGCTGTTCAGCTCATCCAGGCACTTCAGCAGAACGTATGCCGTCGCCAAAGCGTCGCTGTCGGCCTGATGCGGCCGGTCATGCTGAAGACCGAAGTGTCCGGTCACCATGCCCAGCTGATAGGAAGTCAGCGAAGGGAAGCAAATTTTGAGCAGGTCGAGCGTGTCCAAAATCCGCCCAGAGAACGGCAAATAGCCGCACCGGTCGAGTGCGTTTTGCAAAAAATTAAAATCGAATGCTACATTATGCCCCACCAGGACCACGTCGTCGAGCAGCGGCACGAGCTCCATCATCATTTCTTCCAGGGCCGGAGCTGCGGCCACATCCTCATTCGTAATGCCGGTAAGTCCCGTAATAAACGGAGGGATTTCGATACCCGGGTTGACATAAGAGCCATACACCTTTGAAATCGTCCCATCCTCTTCTATAATGGCAAGTCCAACTTGAATAATTTCGTCTGCGGACTGGTTGCCTGTCGTTTCGAAGTCAAGTACGGCAAATTTCATGATTCCTAAATCCTTTCGTCCAGTCTCCTTAACAGCATAACAGAAGATTTCACATTTGAAAATTCAAGGAAGGAAAAACTTGAACTTCCGGTTCTATAGAAAAAGACGACACCCGGCGCTTTCCGTGCAGCGGGCATCGTCTTCTCACATGCATTACATCAGCGATATTAACTGGCTTCCATACTGAAGCTGACCGCACTGTTGCTGGCAAACCTGCAGATTCATTAGCGGATCCGGGAACGAGGGATCATGCGAAAGCGCCAGCGTAAAATAATCCTGGGCCTTGCCAAGCTGGCCCTGCATCGCCTCGACACAGCCAAGCGCATTCAGCACCATCGCCTTCAGCTTGGGATGCTGGGCAAGCGGCAGAATCCACTGGAAATGATGGCGGGCTTCCGCCGGCTCCTCCAGGTGCAAATACGCCATGGCCAAGTACATCCGGGCCAAAAAGCTGTCGGGGAATTCGAGGATCACCTGCGCAAATTGCTGGGCCGCCTGCCTGTACATCAGCAACTTGAAATATCCCTGCCCCCGGATAAAGGAATCCATCTCGACCTCGGGCGTTTCATGCTGCGGAAATACAGGCGCGATCTTGGCCTGCTCCCGGAAAGCGCCCATTTTCTCTTCAAAAGACAACCATTCTTCTATGATGCCGTCGCTCATCGTTTTGAGCAAATTCCACTTTTGGATCAGCTGATGCTTTTGGGCCTCCTGCGCTGTGGGGTAATGTTTCACGATTTCGTCTAACATGTTGTTCATTTCCGCGAATACATGCTGAAACATGGCTGCATCCCACCTTAAACAAAAATGAAATCAGTGCGGTCACCTGAACTCATTTTTTGTTAACCCGGGCTTTTTCATTCCCGCTCCGGGCTGCCATTCCTTGTCTTAGCTTCCCCGCGCATACCGGGCGAGTCCTTAAATAATCGTGGCATGAACCTCTTTGCTCATCGTATTCATCGGCTTATTGGATTCATTCACAAAAACTACCGTCGGCTTGTGGCTCTTGATTTCCTCATCGGACATGACGGCGTAGGATATAATAATGACGGTATCGCCGGGCTGAACCATGCGGGCTGCCGCCCCGTTCAAACAAATCACACCGCTCCCGCGGGGCCCTGGGATGACATAGGTTTCCAGACGCGCCCCGTTATTGTTATCCACCACTTGGACCTTTTCGTTCTCCAGCAGGTCGGCGGCTTCCATCAAATCTTCATCGATCGTAATGCTTCCCACATAATTCAAATTCGCTTCGGTTACGGTCGCACGGTGGATTTTGGATTTCATCATCGTTCTGTACATCGGTCAATTCGCCTCCTTGGGATTAAATAAACGGTTATCGATCAGGCGCGTCCGACCGAAACGGACGGCTAGGGCCATCAGGACGGCCTCGTCCTTCCGGCTGATTTCTTCGTCATCGGGATAAGGCTGAAGCCCAGGGAAAGACACGACCTCGGCGTATTCGATATCGGCCAGCGGAGCCTGGCTGATGATGCGCTGCAAGAGGTTTCGAATGTCACCGGCGGTTACCGCCGTCCCCTCGCTCACAGCAGCCGCAGCCTCGCGCAGAGAGCGTGACAGCACAAGTGCCTGCCGGCGTTCCTCTTCGCTCAGGTACACGTTGCGCGAGCTTAGAGCTAGGCCATCTTCCTCACGTACGATCGGGCAGGGAACAATCTCCACGTTCATGTTGAGATCCTGTACCATCTGCTGAAGCACGGCGACCTGCTGTACATCTTTCATGCCAAAATAACCTTTATCGGGCTGAACGATGTTGAACAGCTTGCTCACCACCGTCGTCACGCCGTCAAAATGTCCCGGACGGGAGGCTCCGCACAAACGGGTCGTAATGTCCGATACCATGATTTTGGTCTTGGTCGGCTGCGGATACATCGTCTCCACCGACGGAAGGAAGACCAAATCCGCTCCTTCCGCTTCGGCCAGTGCCAGATCTCTTGCTTCGTCACGCGGATAAGTTTCGTAGTCCTCGCCCGGACCGAACTGGATCGGGTTGACGAAGATGCTGACGACGACAATCCCATTATCATTGCGGGCACGGCGGATTAAGCTGGCATGCCCCTCATGCAAATAACCCATCGTTGGAACCAGGCCGACCGTGGCTTCCGGTCCCAAATTTATTTGTAGCGCCCGTATACCGCTGCGCAGTTCTTCAATCGTTCTTACAGCTTTCATGCGTGTCCCACCTTCTCCTTTCCTTTGCCGTACAAGTTCTCGACGACCTGATCGTCTGCCGTAAAAACATGGGTCTCATCCGGAAAAGAGCGGCTCTTCACGTCATGAACGTACTGGCTGATCCCGTCGCGAACGATCGTTCCGATGTCACCATAGGTTTTGACAAAACGCTTGTCGCGATACGGGGATGCGTACTTAAACAAATCATGGAATACGAGCACCTGGCCGTCGACATACCGCCCGGCGCCAATCCCGATGGTCGGAATCGACAGCTGCTCGGAAATAAAGCGGGCCACTTCCTCCGTTACCAGTTCAAGCACGACGCCGAATGCCCCTGCTTTTTCTAGAGCCTTCGCATCTTCCAGCAATCTGGCGGCATCCACCTCGTCCTTACCTTGAATCCGGTAACCCCCGATCTGGTTCACCGATTGCGGCGTTAAGCCGATGTGGCCGAGCACGGGAACGCCGGCTTTGACGATCGTTTCCACCGCGGTGCAGATTTCGCGTCCGCCCTCCATTTTCACGGCATGGGCATGACCGTCCTGCATCAGGCGTTTGACGTTGTCCAGCGTGCTGTCGATGCTTCCGTGGTAGGTCATAAACGGCATATCAGCCACGATAAATGTATGCCCGGCGCCTCTGACAACCGATCTCGTATGGTACACCATGTCGTCGATCGTGACCGGCAGCGTGGAATCATAACCGAGCACCACGTTCCCGAGCGAATCTCCGACCAGGATCATGTCCACGCCGGCTTCCTCCGCCAAGCTCGCCGAAGGATAATCATAGGCGGTTACCATGGAGAGCGGAATGCCATCCGCCTTCATCTTTTTCATTTTCACGATATTCAGTGGTTGTTTGTTTGCCATTGTGCTTCTTCCCCTTTCGAATGAGTGTGAAAAATAGGATAAAAAACAAAAAAACCTTTTAGTGAGTCACTAAAAAGGTCCGAAAGGGCATAAAGGGTCACTTGCGATCGTCCCTTCTGTCTCGGTCCTTCCGGCTCAGAGCAGAATCCAACGTAACGGCAATATTCCATTTGCAGTTATGAGGGTGTTCTTCAAACAAAAACATGCAGAGTGCAGTTCGATCATCCGTCGATACCGCCTCTACATGTCAGTATACCAAAAGTTCATTATTTTTTCATCGTCTAAGTTCGACATCTCCGGAAAAAACAGGAATCTGCTCGCCCGAATCGGTACGAACCCGAAGCGCGCCGCTTGCATCGAGCCCGTCGGCCATTCCTTCGATCGGACCGCGTGCGGTCTGAATCGACACACGCTTGCCCAACGTTACCGACAGCGCCTCCCACAGCGAGGCGACCGGCTGAAATCCGTCTTTGCGGTACAGCTCGTACAGCATTTCAAATTCTTCCATCACCGAAGCGATGAGCGACATCCGGTCGATCGGCTCACCCGCCTCGATCTTCAGGGAAGTTCCGATCCCGGTCAGCTCTTCCGGATAATCGTCGCGGTCCAGGTTGGCGCTGATTCCGATGCCGGCAATGCAGTAGCGGACATGCTCGTCTTCCGCCGCCGACTCCAGCAAGATGCCGCAAATTTTCCGCCCGTCGACCAGCAGGTCGTTCGGCCATTTTAAGCCGGCCATGACGCCGGTCACCTTGCGGACTGCCCGGCACACCGCCACTCCGGTCAAGAGCGTAAGCTGCGGTGTGTAATGGAGCGGCTGCTCGGGCCGAAGGACCAGGCTCATCCAGATGCCTTTTCCATAGGGCGAAAACCATTTGCGGCCCATCCTCCCCTTGCCGCCGGTCTGTTCTTCGGCAATGACCAGGGTGCCTTCCGGCGCCCCCTCCTCAGCCAGCGCTTTCGCTTCTTCCTGCGTTGATACCGTCGTCCCCAATATTTTCAGCTGCGATCCCATCACTTTAGACTGTATCCGCTGCGCCAGCTCTAGCTGATCCAGCAGGTCCGGCTTGCTGACAATCCGGTAGCCTTTATGAGGAACCGCTTCAAATTCGTACCCTGCTTCACGGAGCTTGTTGATCTGTTTCCAGACCGCGGTTCTGCTGACCGACAGCCGCCGGCTGATCTCCTCGCCCGAAACAAATTCTTCCGCATCCAGCAGTATATCCAAAAGGGTCTCAGCCTTTTTCATCGGTAACCATCACCCGTCTCACTTCTTCTGTCAAATCCAATTTCGTATTGGGCAGCATGCCTGCCGCCGCTTTAAACAGCAATTGCTTCAGCAGTTCTCCCACCCAAGGTCCGCCCTTCTTGCCCGAAACCGCGATCAAATCGGAGCCGCCGATCTGGAGCTCGTGCAGGTGGAAAATCTTCATTTCGTCCATCCATTCCAGCCCGCGGGCCAGCAGCTCATCCGCTGCCGTCCCCCTGTGCTCCTGCGGCTGTACTGAGCTAAGCAGGAGCCAGCGCCGGACGGTCTCTTTACCGTACTTTAGCACCAAGCCTACCCACTGCTCCCTGAGATTGGTCTCGCGAATCAACCCTTCTACCTCTTCTTCCAAATACAAAAGGGCTTCGACCCTCTCGCGGGCATCGTTGGAAAACGTATACTGGCGCATCAGGTTTCCGGCTTCCTGTCCGGATAAGCCGCAGGCCAACATAAGCAGGGCCCATCTGACAGCGGTCTCCTTGGAAGGAATCTCGCCGATTCTGGACAGGAAACCGTCCACGGTGGTAGATGTAAACGGTACCCGGGCTTTTTCCAGCAATCGGCTCCTACCCAGCAGGCTCAGGCCGAGATAAGGATGAGGTCCCTCCATCATTTTATCGAGCTCCGCCCGAATCCGCTCCAGCGCGATATACTGAATTCCGTCTCTTTCCAGGAGAAGGCCTTTCCAGGTGTTAAAGGCAATGCGGTAGCCGAAAACCGAGGCAAACCGGATGCACCGCACCATCCGCAGGGCATCCTCCTGAAAGCGGACGTGGGCCTCTCCAACGCAGCGGATGATGCCTTTTCGAATGTCGTTTTCACCATGATAAGGGTCAACAAACCGTCCCTGCCGGTCACAGGCTATCGCGTTCATCGTGAAATCCCGGCGGCGCAAATCCTCGGACAGATTTCGCACAAAGGCCACTTCCGCTGGCCGGCGGTGATTTTCGTAAGAACCTTCCACCCGGTATGTAGTAACCTCAAAGGCGTAGTTTCCAACCAGAACGGTGACCGTTCCGTGCTCAATCCCCGTAGGCACCGTCCGTTCAAAAAGCCGGGTCACTTCATCGGGGCGTGCCGAAGTCGTGATATCCATATCGTTGACCGGACGGCCCATCAGTTCGTCACGCACGCATCCGCCGACCCAATACGCTTCATGCCCATGCGATTCGAGGACGGACAGTAACTGCTCGGCGCAGCCGGCCATCCCGGCATCCGCCTGCTTCCATTTCATAACTTTCCATGACCCCCTAATTGACTACCTCTTATCTGCACACCGCATCCAGCTGGGGCACCTCACGGCCGAGAACGCGATAATAGATCTGTTCATACTTGCGTGTGATCAATGCGTCGGAAAATTCCCGGCATGCCCGTGTCAGACAGGCCTCGCGGAACCGTGCAGCAAGATCGTCGTCCGACAGAAGCCGAAGCACCTGATCAGCCATCTGGTCCGTATCTCCGATCGGGGACAGGAACCCGGTTTCGCCGTGAACCACCAGCTCGGGAATCCCTCCTGCGATCGATCCAACCGTCGGAACACCGCATGCCATCGCTTCCAGCGCGACCAGACCAAAGCTTTCTTTTTCCGATGGAAGCAAAAGCACGTCTGCCAGCGAGATGACTTGGGCGATCTCGTCCTGCTTGCCCAAAAAGTGAACTTTATGCTCCAGCCCGAGCTCCTTGATCTTGCACTGGACCTTCGGCAGCTCCGGACCTTCTCCGACAAACAGCAGCTTGGAAGGCATCTCCTCGTTGACCTTGGCGAAGATGTCTACGACGTCACCGACGCGTTTGACCGGGCGGAAGTTCGAAATATGCATCACAATCTTCTCGTTCGGTTCGGCATAGTCGCCGTGGAGCGAGGACGTATCGCGCGGATAATAGATGCGCTTATCCACAAAATTGTACGTCAGATCGATATCGCGGCTGATGTCCAGCACTTCGCGGGTTTCCCGGATCAAGTCTCGGGATACCGCCGTGACCGCATCGCTTTCGTTGATCGCCAGGCGAATCAGGTCCTTTAACGATTCGTCCTGCGCCAGTACCGTAATATCCGTGCCATGAAGCGTCGTGACCACCTTCAGGTTGCTTCCTACCATCTGCTTGGCCAAGAAGGCGCACACCGCGTGAGGAACCGCGTAATGGACGTGTAAAATGTCCAGCTGCTGCATATTGGCCACTTGTGCCATTTTGGTCGCAAGGGATAAGTCATAAGGAGGATAGCGGAATACGTAATAATCACTCACTTCAACCTCATGATAAAAAATGTTTTTATGGAATTGCCCTCCCAGCCGGAATGGAATGCTGTGGGCAATAAAGTGTACCTGGTGGCCCTTTTCGGCCAGCAGCTTGCCGAGCTCGGTCGCGACTACACCTGAGCCTCCGAGTGACGGATAGCAGGTGATGCCAATTTTAAGTGATTGACCCAAGCTTCGTGTCCCCCCTTCTTTACATGCCTTTTCTATATTATGTACCCAGAGAATATTAAAAACGTCTCGCGACGTTTCATTTTACAGCGTACAACCGCTCAACCGGGTATTTCGATTGCGCGCTTTCAGCTTATAAAAAGTCAGAACTGAAATCAAGCCTAAAGATTGGGCGCTTGACTTCAGTCCTGTATATCGGTCATTATTCGGATCCTGAAATGAACATGTCCACGACGTAAGGCGACTTGATCGCAAAGCCTTCCGCGTAGGGAATGAGCCTGCGCTGGCCGGTCAGCCGGTCGCGGGATCTGACGCGTTCGATATATCCCTGATTCAGCGGGGTAACCACCGTTTCTCCTTCAACCGGAGTCATCTCAAACTGCGACCGGTAACACAGGAGCGCCTGTTCCTTCATTTCCTGCTGTGCGGTAATATCTACCATCAGATCGGCTCTGCCCATATCATTAATGAAGTAAAAATATAGCTGTTCCACCTGTACAGGCGGCTTGTCCGGCATGTACCGGCGCAGCTTGGCGTTGAACACCGCTTCCTCAACCAGCTTGCTGCAGGCTACATGATCGGGATGGCGGTCTTCCCAATACGGAGCGAAAACGACCCTCGGCGCATGACGGCGGATTTCCGCAGTGATGGCTTCCACATGTTCCGGTGTGATGAACAGTCCACGGTCCGGCAGTCCAAGGCTGCTCCGCATGGAAAGACCAAGAACGCCAGCTGCGGCTGCCGCTTCCTGCTTCCTGCGCTCGACCGTTCCATTCGAGGACATTTCCGCATAGGTCAAATCGCAGATCCCCACTTTCAGCCCGGCCTGCACATGCTTGATGATCGTGCCGCCCATCCCGATTTCGGCATCGTCCGCATGGGCGCCGAAAATCAGAATATCCAGCCGTTCACTCATATTTCAGCACCCGGCTTATATTTATGTACCAGTTCGCGCCAGGCAAAATCCCCGCGGTCCAGCGCCTTGACCAAAATTTCGGCCGTTGCGATGTTGGTCGCAAGCGGAATCCCCTGGACGTCGCAAAGACGGAGCAGCGCATTGATGTCCGGCTCGTGAGGCTGAGCCATCAGCGGATCCCGCAGGAAAATAATGAGGTCCATCTCATTCTCGGCCACGAGCGCCCCAATCTGCTGGTCACCGCCAAGCGGACCCGACATGAACCGGTGGATTTTCAGGTCAGTGCCCTCCATAATCCGCTGTCCGGTCGTTCCTGTGGAATACAGCTGGTGTCCCTCAAACACATGCTCATAAGCCGTGACAAAGTTGACCATCTCGTCTTTTTTTCGGTCGTGTGCGATGAATGCGATTTTTAGCATGTTGTAACCCCTCCTGAACTACTCTATAAAATGGTCAAACCCGTAAACCATACCCTCGTACGTCATAACCTTCTCGACCGCCATTTTGACGCCAGGCATATATCCTGCCCGCTCATAGGAATCGTGGCGGATCTTCAGCGTTTGGCCAAAGCCTCCGAACAATACTTCCTGCTGGGCGAATACGCCAGGAAGCCGGACGCTGTGAATGCGGAAACCATTATAATATCCCCCGCGAGAGCCTTCAATCGTCTCTTCCTCGTTCGGATTTCCCTGGCGGATCTCCTGGCGGTTCTGGGCAATCATCTCAGCCGTTTTGATGGCGGTGCCGGAAGGTGCGTCAAGCTTCTGATCCCCATGGAATTCCATGATTTCGAGATGTGGGAAATACTTGGCAGCCTGCGCCGCAAATTTCATCATCAGTATGGCCCCGATGGAGAAATTCGGTGCGATCAGCCCGCCGATCCCCTTCTCCTTGCACTGCTTGTCCAACTCTTCGATTTGTTCCGGGGTGAAGCCCGTCGTGCCGATCACGGGACGAACCCCGTGGTTTACGGCCAAGACCGTATTTGGGTATGCGAACTGCGGCGTCGTAAAGTCCACAAGCACGTCCGGCTTACCTTCGACCAGTGCCATCTCCAGATCGGAGGTCAGCTTCACGCCGCATTCCGGAAGCCCGGCCAAAGTGCCCGCGTCCGTCCCCTCTCCGGACCGTCCGACGGCGGCTACCAGCTCCAGATCGGGATCCTCGAGTACCAGTTTGACGACTTCCTTGCCCATTCTGCCGGCTGCTCCTGCGACGGCTACTTTGATGGTTGACATGTTAGCTCCCCACTTTCTCATGATTTATAGAATGAACTAAAGAAAGTCCCTTTCTGACACGGAAAAATGACCCGGGGATCCAGACATTACATGAGATAAACTTTAGTTCATTCTATTTAGGTGGATGAATCGTATAAATACGAGTTTAGCCGGCCTTTTAACTGCTCCAGCATATCCTGCAGGCCGTGGTCATGGGGTTGAAGGGCGATGACTTCCTTGATAGCCGATATGGCAAGCGCGTGCTCGTTCAGCTGGCTGTAGGCAAGCGCAAGCCAAATATACGCCTCCCCGTAGAGCGGGTCGAGCCGCACCGCTTCCTTCAAAATAGATACCGTTTCATACAATTGATTGGCAGGTGCTACATCGGGAGAATCAATCGTTTTTTTCGCATCCTGCACGATGCGCATCGCCTGCAAATGCTGAACATACAAACCGTATTCCGGCTTATCGGGTGCAAGCCTGGAGGCTTCTAGCGCACGTTCCATGGCCTTATCCAGCCGGCTGCTTCTTGCATAGGTTACGGAGCATCTATAATGAATTTCTGCATCCTCGGGGTTTTCGGCGATCGCTGCTTCAAACCAATGAAGTGCTTCTTCAAAATCGTTCTGCAAAATACAATGGTAAGCCTTTTGGACAAAAGGTTCGGACTGCATAGCTGCTCCCCCCGTTCAGGCGGTTTTCCTACAGCATATGTTCATTCCGCCTAATCGGTGTCCTTTTTCGTCCAACGGTCCTTATCGCGCGTATTGAATTTGTGCATGACCTTGTCGTGCGCTTCCGTCAGGTCGATCCCCAGCGAATTCGCAAAGCACATCGTTATGAACAAAATATCTCCGAGCTCGAGCTCAATGGAATTATCCGCTTCGGAAGGCTTCTTTGGCTTTTCCCCAAACCGGTGGTTCACCTCGCGGGCCAGCTCACCGACTTCTTCGGACATCCTTGCCAGCATCGATAACGGACTGAAATACCCTTCTTTAAACTGGGAGATGTACCGGTCGACTTCCCGCTGCATTTCTGCCAATGACTTCTCCATGATACCGAACCGTCCCCCTCTTTCGTATGTACAATGCTTCACGTCACGCCGGACGCTAGTTTACTCCATATGTTATCGCAAAGCGGAAATGAAAACAAATATTTTTTAATCGCCGGGGAAAAAGGTATACTATGGAATGGAGCGAAGAAAAACCTTTCTTCCTACTTCTGGTATTGCGGGGGATTTCATGAGTTCATCCAAGTTGTTTATTCAGCTCAAGCTCGTATTGCCCATCATTTTGGGCTCTGCCGTATATGCCTTCGGCCTGCTTTATTTCATTATCCCTAACCAGCTGATGGAAGGGGGCGTTACAGGGGTAACCGTCCTCCTGAATTATGCATTTTCCATTCCGCCGTCCCTGTCGACTCTGGTGCTGAACATCCCGCTCTTCCTTCTCGGCTGGAAAATCCTCGGCGGCAGACAGATGATTTATACGGGCGTCGGGATCGCATCGCTGACGTTTTTTCTGTGGTTCATCGAAAAGCTGATTGATGCCGGGTGGATCACGCCGTTTCAAACGGAAAGAGACTACATATTGGCTTCCCTGTATGCAGGCGTCACTCTCGGAGCCGGACTGGGCGTCGTATTCCGCTTCGGCGGGACGACCGGCGGATCCGATATCATTGCACGCATTTGCAACCGGCGATTTGGCTGGAGCATGGGACGGGTCATCCTCGTGATCGATATTATCATTATCGGGGCTTCCCTGTTCTTCATCCCTAGAGAGCGGATCCTGTACACCTTCGTAGCCGTCTTCATCGCCTCCAGGGTGATTGACTTTATCCAGGAAGGTGCCTATGCAGCCAAAGCCTTTACGATTATTAGCGACCACGCCCAAGAAATCGCCGACCAAATCACGGTCGAGATGGAGCGGGGCGTTACGCTGATTCCAGCCATAGGCGCGTACTCCAAGCAGGCCAAGCATATGGCCTACTGCGTCGTCGGACGCCAGGAGATCCGCAGGCTCCACGATATTGTAAAATCGGTGGACCCGCGGGCATTCGTCATCATTAGTGATGTGCATGACGTTCACGGCGAAGGTTTTAAAGAAGAATAATCGGAAGCACACAAAAAGCCCGCCGGCTCTTGAAGCTGGCGGGCTTTTCCAATGGACAGCAAATGCGGCCCAGTACCCATATGAACTACAGCTCTTTGGGCTTCACGCTTTTAAAGCTGTCCCGCTCCCCTTTATATTTCCGGTAACCGGTATAAGTCAGGATCAGGATGATAAACGAGCCGGCCCAGAAGGTCCACGGCCACAGTCCGTTGACCTCGTCAATGGGGGCGAAAGCCGGGTTATCGTCTTTTTTCTTACCGAATAAGCCGTTAAACACTTCCTCGCCGGAAGTCACGACATCCTGAATTTCGGCAGCCGAGGACGATGAAGACTGAACCAAGCCGCCTGCATAAGATACCCAGGCATCCGCTGCTGTGATTTCCTCCGGCTTGCGCTGGATGATCACGGCCGGGCGGATGATCTCATAGTGGTTCTGCAGGCTCTCGTAAGCCGCTTTCATCCCCCGGGAGTCGGCAGCGGCCGCCCGGGCCTTCATTTCGCTCAAATCCTCACGGAGCACCTTGTAGTACTGCATCCACATCGGCTGCTTGGGGTGACTTAAGCTGTCCGCGGCCAACCGGAATTTGGCAGAAGCGGTCTGCCATTGTTCCTGCTGGATTTGCGCCTGATTCGTCGCTTCCTTCATTTCCACCAAGCTCTCCGACAAGGCATGAAATCCTTCCACACTCGTCAAGCCTTGAAAGGATGAATGCTCAAATATATCGCTGGCCTGCAGAATTTCCTGCCGGACGAGATTGATGTTACCTTCCAGTACATGCTGATATAGCGAGTCGGCCAGCATATCGAGCTGCTCCGCCTGCTTCACCGCCTCAGCATTCCCGCCTGAGCCTCCTGCAGCCGACAGCGTATCGGCGTCCGCCGCCACCCAGGATAGACTGCAGCCGAGTCCAAGCAGCACCATGATGACCGCCAGGCTCCATCTGGCAGCCGTGCCTCTACGTAACATGGGACATCCCTCCTACCGTATATGTATGGCAGAAGGGATGTCCCTAGAACTGAACTTGAAGTCAGCGCCTTGCCTGTCTGATGACAAGCCAAGCCAGCAGCGCGCTGAACAGCGTCAAACCGAAGGTAAAATATTGTACGCTCGCGATATCGTCCATCAGCTGAACGGGCAGCCAAGGAAATACCCCGTATGTATAATCCACCGTATCGTTCAGGAATGTCCAGGCCGCAGCCGGAATCAGCATCGTCACGCCTAACTTGAACAAGCGGACGTACAGCAGCGCTTCAATGGCCATCGCCGAATGGGAGAGAACCAGCATCCAGTCCTGCCATACCAGCGGGGAACCCTGTGCATATCCGGCAAATATGATGCTCACCGCCCAAATGCCGTATTTCACCGACGTGACGACGGCCAGCGCCTCAATCAGCAGCCGGAGTCCGTAGCCGAACTTCGTCTTAGGCGGATACAGCAGCATATAGATTGCGATCGTAAAAAATAAGCTTGCCGTCGGACTGTCCGGAACGAAAATGACCTGCCAGAAGGGGTTGTTCGCCACGGTATATTCCATTTGTTCCGCATACCAATAGTAACCGTATACTGTTCCCAGCAGGTTGCACCATAACAGGAGCCATAAAAATCCCCGGTTTCCGAGGAGCGAACGGCTCCAGAAATAAGCGATCGACACGCTTGTCCCTCCTTGTACTCCCACGATCCCTTTACCGCTAAAGCTGGGTTATTGAGGTTCGTTCATCGTGTTTTTAGCATGTAAGCCATACTTTCTGATCTCTTAAAAAAACCTGATCGTAAATACGATCAGGTTTTCATAAGTATGGCCGCTTATTGCTCTGCCTTTTGCTTCGAAAGCCATTCTGCCAAATGATCGATGTCTTTGTCGGTCAGGCCTGCAGCGATTGCTGAGTCGTACATGGCAGGCATCTTACCTTCATAGCCCTCTTTGATGATTTTCAGAATGTCTTCTTTGTTATGTTTGTCGCCGACTCCACGGAGAGACGGACCCGCAGCACCTTTCATATCCGCTGCGTGGCAGGTAATGCAGCCTGCTTTTTTATAAGATTCCATTGCCGGATCTTCTTTATCGACGATCGCGATCTCTTTTTGCTGGTTCGCGCTGGTCGTCGGAAGTCCTTTTGCCTTGTTTTCGGCCGCTTTCTCTTCACGCTGGATGTTCTCCGGAATTTGACCGGTTGCAGCCATTTCTTCTTTGTAGTGGTGCCATGCGCTGTTTGTTAAATAAACGCAGGCTATCAAAGACAGCAGCATGAGCGAGGATGCGATCGGTCTACGATAGAAGCGGCGTTCTTTGCCTGTATCCAGAAACGGCGCCAATAGCAACGAACCAAATGCGACACCACTCACACCGATGACACCTAACACGACATAATCACCGGATGCATATGGCAGCTTCAGGTATTGATACAGGAACAAGAAGTACCAGTCAGGCATTGGAATAATAGACGCGCTCGGGTTCGCAGGAAACCATAGAGGAGCAGGCTCCGCAATAGTGAGTACGAGAAACCCGACGAGTACGACAACACCGACCATCCATTCTTTCAAAAGAAAGTTAGGGATAAACGCTTCCGATTTACCTGGATATGACGTGTAGTCCGGCGGCGTAATGAACCCGTTGCCTTTGCGGACGCGCGAGTCGCCAACATATACCACTTTTTCTTTTGAATTGTTACCGTGTGCCATGGATATTCCTCCCTTCTTATTATAGTGGACCGGAAATGCCCTGTCTGCGGATCATAATAAAATGTCCGACCAGAAGAATGAGCAACACGGCCGGGAGGAAAAAGACGTGAAGTGCGAAGAAACGCGTTAACGTCTCGGCACCTACAATTGTACCGCCCTGCAGGAATTCCTTAATGATCGGCCCAAGCCATGGAACGGAATTCGCAATTTCCAGCGTAACCTTTGTTGCAAAGTAGGCTTTGTTATCCCATGGAAGGAGATAGCCTGTCAGGCCCAAGCCCAGCATGATAAAGAATATCAGCATACCCACGACCCAGTTCATTTCACGAGGCGCCTTATAGGAACCTGTGAAGAACACGCGCATGGTATGTAGGAACATCATAACGATAACCAAGCTCGCCCCCCAGTGGTGCATACCGCGGACGATTTGCCCGAAGGCTACTTTCGTCTGGAGGTACTCAACGCTGGCGTAGGCGTTAATGATGTCCGGAACGTAATACATGGTCAGGAACATCCCCGACAGGATCTGGATGACCGTGATAAAAAACGTCAATCCGCCAAAACAGTATACAAACGCAGAGAAATGATGCGCCGGGTTAACGTGCTCCGGCACTTCATGGTCCGCCACGTCTCTCCAAATCGGCGTGACATCAAGACGTTCATCAATCCAGTTGTAGACATTCTTAAACATCCGAATCTACGCCTCCTATTTCACTTCAGTATTTGGCTCTACCCCGCCCAAATAAATCCAACCGTTTTCAATTTTCAATTTGTAGGTGTCGAGCGGCTTCGGCGCTACAGCCAAGTTTTTGCCTTCTTTGGTATAACGTGCCCCGTGGCATGGGCAGTGGTATTCATCCGGGAAGCTTTTATCATTGTTCCAGCCGACCGTACAGCCCAAATGCTTACAGATCGGGGACAGCGCATAGATTTTTCCCTGTTCATCCTTGCGTATCCAAGCAGTTAATGTTGCAGTGCTTGCATACCATCCATCCTGCTGCTTCAGCTCAAAAGAGAATTCCTGAGGCTCGTCGGTAATTTTGCTTTCTTCGACAACTTTAATGAACTCTCCCTCGCCCTTTTTATGCAGGATCGGATCCACAGCAAAACGCACCATCGGCAGGACCGCACCGGCTGCCATGTAAGCAGTGGCACCGCCCAATGTATAAGTCAGAAATTGTCGACGGGACATTTCTTTACGACCGGGTGGTTTGTGAGATGGTTCATGGTGCTCATTTTGGTTGCTCATAATGTCTTCAACCCCCTTTGTCAACCAAGTCTTAAAGTGCTTTCAATGATTATTATCACACGACTTACTAGGACATAATAATAATATATTAGCCTTATAAGACCGTCAAGAATATCCAACTCTTTTATCAGGCGGAAGAAGATTTACCCAATTAAATTGTTGAATTTCTGTCACATTTCCATCTTGCTGTCACGCTGCCACATTTCCTGTATTTTATCCTTAATCTGGCCTGCTATACCTGCTCCGCCCGTTTCTTCATTGAATCCTTTCCGGGACAGAACCAAATCGCAGCCTTCAATCCGGCCTTGGATCAGCTCGATGTCTGCCGTCATGACAATGACGTAAGCAAAGCCCGCTTTCCTTACATTGCGACAAACTTCCTGCAATAACGACAAATCCTCCCCTTGACCGTATTGTACGGCCGGATATGTAATGATCCTCCCTTTAAACGGGATCTCGACCAGGTCCATAAAATCCCGCAGCCGCGCCAGCGCCTCCGTCGCTTCTATGGGAGACTCTTTGCCCGACAGGCCGGTGTAAGGGATGAGGCAGGTGTCGAAATAGGGGGAGAGTTCACTCCATGTTGCCTCTTCCACTTCGCTGAACTTCATTCAAGGGTTCACCCTTTCCATTATTTTTCACCATTCCATTCTATAATATGCTTGTTCCCGTGTCAGCAATTTGTAAAATTCATTGGCGCAGTCCATCCCAACAAAAAAGAAATGCAGCATGGATGCCTGCATTTCTTTTCATTTATTTCCACTTAATTAAGCAACTTCAGTTCATCCGTCAGGTTACGGAAAGCCGCCTCGTCTCCGGATGCCAGAGCCCTGTCTATTTCGCGGTAAAGCTCTTCGCTCCGGTGTTTTCGCAACGCTTCGTCCCATACCATTTCAGCCGCCAGCCCCAACATGACTTCATAAGTAGCTTTCATCTTATCCATTAGGATGCACCTCCGAACCTTTGATTAGAACATCCTATACTCTTTACCCTTGTCCACATAGTTTTGAGTGGTACGATACATTCTGCGCAAGTCTTCTTCGGTTAATTCACGGACCACTCTCGCCGGCGAACCCAGAGAAAGCGTATAGGGTGGTATTTTTTTATTTTCAGTAACGATAGATCCTGCCCCTATTAAAGCATATTCACCAATCTCGGCCCCGTTCAGTACGATGGCCCCCATTCCGATTAATGTACCTTTGCCTATTGTGCAGCCGTGAACGATGGCGGCATGTCCGACCGAGACGTCGTCCTCTAGAATCAGCGGCTCGTCCGTATTTACGTGGCCTACCGCTCCATCCTGAATGTTGCACCGGTCACCGATCACGATGGGTGCCATATCACCCCGAAGCACGGCGTTAAACCATACGCTTGATTGCTGTCCAATTTGAACGTCACCGACAATTTTGGCACCCTCCGCGACATAGACGGATGGGTGGATCTTTGGCAGATGCTGGCCGTAAGGTAACAGCATGTTTTCATCACCCCTTAACTTTGGGAGTGATTGTAACAAGGCGGCTATGACTTGTCAATGAGCGGTTCCAGCTCGCCGCTTCCGAGATTCAGGCTTTTGCTGGCCAGCTTTTGTCCAAAAGCGGTCATTTTCAAAACCATGCCGCTCTCCGGACTTTCTCCGATGCGGATCAGCCCAAGATGCATCATCATCGCGATAATTCTTTCATTTAATATCGACTCTGCAGTGTCGTAATAAAACGGTTTGATCAGCCAGCCCAAAGCATCATGCAGGGAAGCGGCGGTTACCCATTCCTTAGCGCATTCCCCGGTCCAATATACGAGGGATGCCAAGTTAGGTATGGCGCTTTTATAAAGTTTTAACCAAAAGCGGAAAATTTGTACCATGCTCTCTTTCGTTCCGCTTTCCAGCAGCTCTGCGCCCTTGCCCAACAGCTCCAGCCGGCTGCCGTTTTCTTCGATATATCTGTGGTAGAACGCATAGTCATACAGAAGCGCCATCCGGTTTGGGTATGCATTGAAGCTCCTACCGTAGCCAAAGCGCCACCCCCCTTTGGTCAGCAGGGGCTCGCTGACATGGAACATGTCCATTAACTGCTGCTGGTATCGCTTGTACATTACGAATTCCTGATTCAGCTCGATCTCCTGCTGGTTCACATACTTCAGCATGTACATCAGATCCTCGGCGCACAGATCCTGCTCTTCCCGGTAAACCGGAGGCTCTCCGGATTTAACGACCTTTCGCTTCAGCGTGTGTCCAAGCTCGGCCCGGAACCTGTCCTTCAGATCAACCGGCATTTGAAACAGATATTTCGTGCTGGATGTCATCCCGTTGAACAGCCAGCCGCTGCGCTTATAGCGGGCGATAGCTTCCCTCGGGGTCTCATGCACCTCGTTTGTCGGGAGGTCAAAAGTCGTCTGCCGGACGACAGCCGCCAGATCTTCTACGCTGTAAAACGATCTGCTGTCAAACAAAACCGAATTCAGAAAGCGTAAATCTTGAAGAGAAACCGTGTTAACCTGCTGTGCGATAAACTCCCTCCGGTTCAGCGTGACCAGGATGCTTTGGATCAGTTCATGCTTGGAATTCCGTTTGCACTGGCATTGGTAGTGGCTTGCAATGGTAGTCAGCTGGCCGATATCCGCATACGAAAGCATATCCGCTAAATTCATGTCATCATCGCCTCGCCGTTTTACTACCATTATGGGAATTATTACAATTTTTATTCGATCCGGGCAAAAAAAATAACCCGGCGCTTGTCCGAGTTATCCGTTCTTTTCCGCCAAATGGCGGGTGCAATTATAGAGGAGCGGCACCCAGTCGATATCCTTTTTCTCCAGGATCGTAAGCGACAGGTTGCCAATCCGTTCCGTATATTTATCCCTGTACAGTGACTTGTACAGCTGTGCCAGCAGCCCGCCGTGACTCACGACGAGCATGTTTTTATCGGGGTAAGCCGTCCACATATCCTCCATAAACGCCAAAGCTCTAGCCTCAATCTGCTCGATCGACTCCTGGCCAAGGTCATGCACATCCCACTGCTTGCCCCAGCGGCTTTCCCGCTCATCGGCCGTCAGTCCCTCCGCTTGCCCAAAACTCCGTTCATTCAGCCGCTCATCAGGCTCAAGCAGCGGAATGTGGAGCTTGTCGGCAAGAATTTGCCCGGTTTCCCGCGCGCGGGAGAGCTTGCTGCTGATGATAAAATCCCAGCGGTACGGTTCGTGAAGCAGCCTTTCCCCAAGCCGCTCCGCCTGCTGCCTGCCCTCTTCATTTAATGGGATATCGCTCTGTCCCTGAATTTTGCCGAGCTTATTCCAATCCGTCAGGCCGTGGCGGACCAAACCGATCATCATGCGCGTATCCCCTTTCTTCTATATATATATGCGAAAGAACCTATTTCCTGATACGGCTGACCCTTCCCAATGAAAAGAGGGCCATTCCTACCCCGAGTACCGACAAAATCATCCAGTACTGCGGATGGGTCGGACCCATGCCTGCCACAAGCGGCTCGATAATCCCGCTGTTCGTCTTCGGGATCACATAACTGACCTGTTCCGTCACCACGGACGAACCCGCAACGCCGGTCGGAAGAATCCCGGTAGGTACCGCTTCGGCTGTCTCTTTAACAAACAGCTTATCCATGATGACCCAATACAGAAAGCTCACCAAAAATACCATGACAAACCCGGCAATCCACCAGGACATGCGTTTTCGGGTAGATGCAGGTACAGCAAAAGGTTTGCTCTGGTCCGGAATCAGCCATGGAGACTCCCGGTATATACGGTCCATGACGTTCCGGTTGATTTCTTCCGCCTGTTCTTCCGTCGGCTCCTCCTGCAATTCCATCATGAGAACCCGGCTTTCTTTCCATAACGCCAATTCTGCTTGGCAATCACTGCAAGTGGCTGTATGCTGTTCGAGCTCAATCCGTCTCGGATCGTCTTCTTCCAAATCCAAAACGATGCCGAACAGGCTGTGAGCCTCATCGCAATTCATTTGCTTTTCATCCCTTCATATTCTTCATACGTCAGCTCGTAAAAATACGGCTCCAGCTGAATTTTCACACTGGACCTTGCCCGGAATAGAAGAGATTTTACAGAGCTGACGCTTTGACCTAAAATGTCGGCAATCTCCTGGTAATCGAGCTGATCGTATTCCCGTAAAATGATCGCGGATCGCTGCTTTTCCGGCAGGTTGTTTATGGCCTCCCGAACCAGCTCGACCTTCTCAGTGCGCAAAATGGCCTGCTCCGGCGCCACCTCCATCGGCGCAACCGGCGTTACCCCGCTCTCCTCCAGCGGCACATTGGCGCTGCGCTGCTTTCTCAGCTCGCTGAGCACCGTGTTCCGGGCAATCGTATAGAGCCATGTGGAGAACGATGCGTCGACCTCACGAAACGAATGCAGGCTCTTGAAAGCCTTATAAAACGTCTCTGAACACAGGTCTTCCGCCATTAACTCCAAATGTGAACTTTTAAGCATATGATATACAAAAGCCAATATTTTCCGCTGATAACGGCGCATCAATTCAGAGAAGAGCTCAACATTGCCCTTCTTGATGTCCTGTATCATCTGCGAATCCGTCATTTCCATTGTGACCTCCTCGACCGTACACAAGCATCCCCGTTCGATTCAGTTATATGTTTGTACTGAACAGGTGATGAAAAGTTGCGGTATTTACGCCACCGCGCGGCAGTATAAACGTCCAAAAAGCTATGTATTCGGCAAAATCGGCAACGATTCTACAAATATATCATTTCCATTGTAACATATTAATTCCTGCTAGTCAGTCGAACCTCAAACGGAATTGCCAAATCCAAGGAGATGTTAACGCTTTTTGGGACACGCTGAATCATCACTAATCTCTTAATAGACGAATTTCGCCCCGTAAATGTTGCTAGATTATAGAAAAAAAATGGCCGCAAAATAAAAAAAGGCAAAAAAAAACCACCCGCATCGGGTGGCTGCACAAAGTGCCATTTATTTGGATAGGAGTGGAGAGAAACCATACTGTACTTTTATTATATGTATACGTTTTCATTTTGTCAACACTAAAGTAAGCGTTTTTTTGTAAACGTTTTAAAATTTACTGCGATACCTGATAACTCATGGATTGCAGCAGTTCCTTGGCCCGCTCCAAATCATGTTCCTGCCTGAAGGACAGGCGCAGAATGCCCGGGACGTCCTCCCGGCTCTCGATGATCTGCATGTTGCTGAGGTTGATGTGCCTAACGCCCAGTTCTGTGGCGATTTTCCCGATAATACCGGGCGTATCCGGTACGTCGAGGTACAGATCAAAACTAGGCGTAATCATGCCCTTGCGGCGTTCCGGAAGCTCGCTGCGGAAATCGTTCGCCTTGGCAAACGCCTCTTGAATGGCCTGTCCATCGCCCTCTTCCAGCATCTCTACGAACGCGGCGATGCCTTCATTCCAGTCCTTGAGCTGTCTGAGCAGTACGTTTTTGTTGCCCAGCAGAATGTCGCGCCAAATCAGCGGATCGCTGGATGCAATCCGGGTAATGTCACGAAAACCGCCTGCCGCGAGCAGCCGGTATAAGGAATTGGAATGATTGTAATCGCACACCTGGTTCACCAGCGCCACTGCGATGATATGCGGCAGATGGCTGATCGCCCCGACGATTTCATCATGCAGGACCGGATCCACCTTGACGATTTGGGCGTGGGTGTAAGACAGCAGCTGCGCCAGCGCGTCATAAGCATGATCAGGCGTGCCCGGAGGCGGAGTCAGCACGTAATACGCGTTCTCAAACAGCAGCGGCGTGGCCGCCTCTACACCGGAACGCTCGGAGCCGGCCATCGGGTGCCCGCCGATAAAGTAAAAGTTCTTGAAATCATGCGCACGCGCCGCCTGCGCGATGCTAGCCTTCGTGCTGCCCACATCGGTGATGATGCAGCCCTTTTTCAATGGCAGGGCGCTTAACCGGTCCAGGTATTCTTCCAGCATACCGACAGGAACGCACAAAAAAATGAAGTCCGCATCAAGTGCGGCTTCTTCCATGGACAGCGTCGCTGCGTCGACGACGCCGCGGCTCATATATTTGTCGGCCAATTCAGGGAGATGGGCATGGCCCACGACGGTTAAGCCGGGCTTGCCTTTAAAGCAAAGCGCCAGCGAACCGCCGATCAGACCCACTCCAAATATAGCAATCTTCGTTGTATTCATGTTCCCTCACTCGTTTGTTCGCACTTACTGCACTTGGGCCTTATCTTCGCTCAATACCTGCTCCAATGCGTGAATAAATGCTTTATTTTGTTCCTCGGATCCAACGGTTACACGAACATGATTCGGATACTTGCCGAATCCGGCGCGAACGATGATCCCCTTCTGAAGCAGCGATTGGAACATTTCCACCGCAGGCTTGCGCACATTGACCATAATAAAGTTGCCGTGCGCGGGGAAGTAATCGAGGCTTAGCCGGTCGAACTCAGCCTGCAGCTGCTTGATGCCCTCCGCGTTCGCGATGCGGCAGTTACCCACGTATTCCTGATCGCCAAGCGCCGCTTTGGCCGCTGCCTGGGCTGCCCGCGTTGTGTTGAACGGTTCGCGCACCCGGTTGATCAGCTGAATGACCTCAGGCTGAGCCACGCCGTAGCCGATCCGCAGGGAAGCCATGCCGTAGATCTTCGAGAAGGTCCGGAGAACGACTAGGTTTGGATATTGGGATAGGAGCTTGCTTCCGTCCGGGTAGGAGAGGTCGGTTACATACTCGAAGTAAGCCTCATCCAGCACCACCATCACATCCGATGGAACTTGATCCAGGAAGCCGGTCAATTCGGTTTCGGAGAGAATCGTTCCCGTCGGGTTGTTCGGGTTGCAGATCCACACGATCTTCGTCTTGCTGCTGAGCTTGGCGAGCATCGCTTCAAGATCATGCTTTCCGTCCACCAGCGGAACCTCGATGCTGACGGCCCCTTCGATGTCGGCGTTGCTTTTATACACGGAGAAGGTTTGATCCGCCATGATGGTCTCGTCGCCGGAAACCAAGAACGCGCGGCAGATCAAGGCGATGACTTCGTCCGAGCCGCAGCCGAAAATGATTTGCCCGGGCTCAACACCCAGGAAGCGGGCCACTTCAGCCGTAAGTTCCACCGCGCCTCCGTCCGGGTACAGACTGATGTTGTCGAGCTCGGCAAGCACCGCCTCCTTTACACGCGGCGAAGCACCGTAAGGATTTTCGTTGGAAGCCAGCTTGATGACTTCGCTGAGACCAAGCTCCCGCTTGACTTCTTCAATCGGTTTGCCCGGCTCATAGACCGGAATGTTCACTATCTGGGATTTTGGTTTCACCGTATCCCCCCTCACTTTCAACTCAAGATTATGGTTTTAATTGTGCCACAAATTCACGAATTTGCAAAAGGCCCTGTTCATGCGTATCTCCACCCTGCAGCAGCGGAATGGCTTCTTCGACCTTGCGGACGATGGCGCTGCCCACGACGACACCGTCGCAGATCCGGGAAAAGCGCACCGCCTGCTCCCTGTTCGAAATACCGAAGCCGATAGCCACCGGAATGTCTGTATACTTCTTCACGCTGGCGATGAAATCTTCCACGCCTTCATGGAAGCTCGCCCGCTCACCCGTTACGCCGAGCGAGGATACGCAGTAAATGAAGCCTCTGGCTCCTTCCACGATCGATTTGATCCGCTCATGGGAGGTCGGAGCCACCAGCGGCACGACATGGATATCCGAGCGTTCGGCTCGGGCACGCACGTCGGCTGACTCTTCAATCGGCAGGTCCGGGATGATGATGCCGCTGATGTCATGCGCTTTGACCTCTTCAAAAAAGCGGTCCAGCCCGAACTGAAGCACCGGATTGTAATAAGTAAACAGGATGAACGGCAGGTTCACCCCGGCCTTGCGCGCTCTGACCGCCGTTTCCATGCAGGTCTTGATCGTTACCTGATGCTTCAGCGCCCGCTCGGAAGCCCGCTGAATAACCGGGCCGTCGGCCAAGGGGTCCGAATACGGCACGCCCAGCTCGATCATGTCGGCACCGGCCGCTTCGAGACCGGCTATAATTTCAACCGACGTATCGGGATCCGGGTCACCGATGGTCAGAAACGGAATCAGAGCCGTTTGATTCTCCTGTTTGAGACGGGCAAACGTTTGATCCATCAAATTCATGCCTGTTTACCTCCCGTATAAGCCATGATGGACTCCACGTCCTTGTCTCCCCGTCCGGACAGGCAGATGACGACGATGTCGTCCTCTCCAAGCCGCGGCGCCATCTTCACCACTTCAGCGATCGCATGTGCGGATTCCAGGGCCGGAATGATCCCTTCCGTCCGGCATAGCAGCTGAAGCGCATCGAGCGCTTCCTGGTCCGTGATCGGAACGTATTGGGCGCGCTCAATATCCTTAAGGTAAGAGTGCTCCGGTCCGACGCCCGGATAATCCAGGCCAGCCGATATGGAGTGGGCTTCCTGCACCTGGCCGAAATCGTCCTGCAGCAGATAGCTCATGGAGCCTTGGAAGACGCCATGGGTGCCCTTGCTCATCGTCGCGGCGTGGAAGGCGGTCTCCACACCCTTACCTGCGGCCTCTACTCCGATCAACCGTACGTCCTTGTCCTCGATAAACGGATAGAACATGCCGATCGCATTGCTGCCGCCGCCGATGGCCGCGACAACATAGTCCGGAAGACGCCCTTCGGCCTCCTGAATCTGGCGGCGCGTCTCGTCGCCGATAATCCGCTGGAAGTTGCGCACCATCATCGGATACGGATGCGGCCCTACGGCAGAGCCGAGGATGTAGAACGTATCGTCGACATGGCTGACCCAGTACCGCAGCGCCTCGTTGCCGGCGTCCTTCAGCGTGCGCGAACCGGATGTAACGGGTACGACTTCGGCGCCCAGCATCTGCATCCGGAATACGTTCAGCGCCTGCCGTTTCGTATCCTCTTCCCCCATGAACACCTTGCATTCCATTCCAAGGAGTGCGGCTACGGTTGCCGTTGCCACACCATGCTGGCCTGCTCCCGTCTCGGCAATGACCTTCGTCTTGCCCATTCGTTTGGCGAGAACGCCTTGTCCGAGCGCGTTGTTGATTTTATGGGCGCCGGTGTGATTGAGATCCTCCCGTTTCAGGTAGATCTTCGCCTGCCCCAAATGCTTGCTGAGACGCTCCGCATAGTACAGGGGCGTCTCACGGCCGGAGTACTGCTTAAGCAGATAGTTCAGCTCCTCCTGAAAGCTTGGGTCGTCCGAATATCGGTTGTATGACTCCTCGAGCTCGATCAGCGCGTTCATGAGCGTCTCGGGAACGAATCTTCCGCCAAACGGTCCGAAGCGCCCGTTCTTGTCTGGTAATTGTGTTGTCATGCCTGCTTCACCCTTCCCACAAATGCTGCGATTTTGTCTATATCCTTTACTCCGTCACTTTCCACGCCGCTGGAAACGTCTACGCCGTCAGGGCTGTACTTATCAATCAGCTCGGCCACGTTGGACGGCAGAAGGCCGCCGGCTACAAACAGCGGAATCCCTTGGGCTCTCGCCCAATCGCGGTATGCCGGTATCTCCTCCCAGGCAAACGTGCTTCCCGATCCTCCGCCATACACCGGATCGAATGTATCAAGCAGCAGGCCGTCGATTACGCCTGCGTATAGTTCATGATTTATAGATGCTTCAGAATTCTCATTAAGGGATTGAACCGATAGGACCTTGAATACCCGGGTCCCCAAGCGCTCCTTGACCTCCCGGCAAAATTGCGGGCTTTCCTGTCCATGGAGCTGAACGACGTCGAGCTGGGCCTCCTCCACGATCGCGGCAAGCTCTTCCAGTTCCGGGTTGACGAACACGCCGACGCTTTGCGGAATTTCGGGCGTCTTCCACGCCTTCAGCTGCGCTGCAAGCAGGGCAGCCTGCTCAGGCGTTACCCGGCGCCGGCTCGGTGCGAATATGAATCCGATATAATCCACAGGCAAGTTTACCATTGATTTTAGCACTTCAACGTCCTGAAGTCCACAAATTTTTACCGCCGTCTCACCCACGATGCTTCACTTCTTCCCCGGATAAGATCGGCCCCATCAAGTCACGGACCGCCTCCGCGATGTCATCCCGGCGCATGAAATACTCTCCGATCAGCACGCCGTTTGCTCCCGCCTGCTCCAAATACGCCATATCTTCTTTGCCCGCGATACCGCTCTCACTGATGACCGGAATCCCTTGTGGAATCAGCTCCCGAAGCTTTGCCGTTGCCTCCAGGGAGGTCTCGAACGTATGCAGATTCCGGTTGTTGATCCCGATCAGCGCCCCTTGGTGCAGATCCGCTCCGAGGCCAAGCACGGCTTCGAGTTCTTCCCGGCTGTGAACCTCAATCAGGGCGTCGAGCCCGAGCGCACCTGCCCGCTGCAGGTAAGCGGCGATTTGATCGGGCTCCAGAATGGCCGCGATCAGCAGCACCGCGTCCGCACCGAGGAGGCGGGCTTCATAAATTTGCCGCTCGTCGATAATGAAGTCCTTCCGCAGGAGCGGCAGGTCCACCGCGGCGCGCACATCGCGCAAATACTGCCCGCTCCCCTGGAAGTATTCAACGTCCGTCAGAACCGACAGGCAGTCGGCCCCTGCCGCTTCATAAGCCTGGGCGATACGCACCGGATGAAATTCCGGACGGATGAGACCCTTGGAAGGCGACGCCTTCTTCACCTCGGCGATCAGACCCATGCTCCGCTTGCGTCCTGCAGTCAGCGCCCGGTGGAACCCTTTGGTCGCGGGCATCGCCGCGATTTGGCGCTCCGCTTCCGCAAGTGAAAAATGCTCGGCGAGTCGGGCCACCTCGGTCCGTTTGGTTTGTACGATTTTATCAAGATACATAGCTCAGCTCTCCTGTCATTTGGATCAGTTGCTCAAGTTTGGCCGAAGCGCTGCCGTTGTCGATGGCCCGTGCCGCAGCCTGTACGCCTTCCGCGATGCTGTCTGCAATACCCGCTACATAGATACATGCCCCCGCGTTGGCCAGCACGATGTCGCGGTACGGGCTCTTCTCGCCTGCCAGCACCGAACGGATAATGGCGGCATTCTGCACCGCATCGCCGCCCAGAACGGCTTCCAGCGGGTGGACGTCCAACCCGAGATCATGCGGGTGAATCTGATAGGTCCGCACTTCGCCGTGACGCAGTTCGGAAATTTGCGTCGGCCCCGAGATGCTGATTTCGTCCAGCCCTTCCAAGCTGGTCACAACGAGCGCACGTTTGGAGCCGAGCTCCTTCAGCACGTTTGCGATCGTTTCGGTCTTGTTCCGATCGTAGATTCCCAGCAGCTGACGGTCGGCTCCTGCCGGATTCGTCAGCGGTCCCAGCATGTTAAATACCGTCCGCACGCCGAGCTCCTTGCGCGGAGCGGCTGCATGCTTCATGGACGGATGGTAGATTTGGGCGAACAGGAAGCAGATACCGATTTCCTCGAGGCACCGTTTAGCCTGTTCACTGCTCAAGTGGATGTTAACGCCGAGCGCCTCCAGCACATCGGCGCTGCCCGCGCGGCCGGAAGCCGAGCGGTTGCCGTGTTTTGCCACCCGTACAGAAACGGAAGAAGAAATAATCGCCGAGACGGTGGAAATGTTGAATTTGTGGATCCCCGATCCGCCCGTTCCGCAGGTATCCAGCAGCCTTGCGTTATCGGTCGCTACATGGCTAGCGACGCTTCTCATCGCTTCGGCAAACCCCGTGATTTCCTCCACGGTCTCCCCCTTGATCCGCAGCGCCGTCAGCAGCGCCCCGATCTGGGAAGATGTCGCCGCTCCCTCCATGATGCACTGCATCAGTCCGCGGGCTTCCTCCCTTGAAAGATCCGCGCCTCCGATCAATTGTGACAAACTCGCATGTATCAATTCGCTTGCGCTCATGCTCTTTCCTCTCCTTTCCGATCCATTAAGGTGTATATTCAAAGAAATAATCCTGATTGGTCACTTCCCGCTCCAGTTTGACCGGCGGGAACATCGCTTCCGCCGTCCGGATCGATTTCAGGAGCGCTTTGGCTTTGTTCACCGTCTCCTCATACTCTTTCTCCGGAACGGAGTCCCACACGATGCCTGCGCCCGCCTGCACGTACGCCTTGCCCTTGCGGAATATGATCGTCCGGATCGTAATACAGGAGTCCATGTTAGCGTTAAAGCCCAGATACCCGATGGCGCCGGCATAAGCGCCCCGCGCCTCCCGCTCCATCTCGGCGATGATCTCCATCGCTCTCAGCTTCGGTGCTCCGGACACCGTTCCCGCCGGCAGGCAGGACAGAAAGGCATCGAAGAAATCTTTGTCGTCCCGCAGCGTCCCCGACACATTCGAAACCATGTGCATCACATGCGAATACTTCTCAATTTCCATAAAGCTGTCGCATTTCACGGTGCCGAACGCCGACACCCTGCCAAGATCGTTGCGTCCCAAATCCACGAGCATCAAATGCTCGGCGCGCTCCTTCTCGTCGGCGAGCAGCTCGGCGGCAAGACGGCTGTCTTCGGCCTCATCGGCCCCACGCGGCCGCGTGCCTGCGATCGGCCGGGTGCCGACCTTGTTGCCGTCGACCTTGACCAGCGCCTCGGGTGAGGTGCCGACAATGATTTCTTCGTGCATTTTCAAATAATACATATAAGGCGAAGGATTCAGTGTTCTCAGCACCCGGTACACATGCAGCGGGGACACCTCCGTCTCGATATGAAAGCGTTGGGACAGCACCACCTGAAAAATGTCCCCTGCGCGAATATACTCCTGCGCTTGGCGAACGTTCGCCATATACTGCTCCTTGGTCATGTTCGACTTGATTTCGCCGAGGTCGATATCCACCGGAATGCTGCGGCCGTTGACATTCTCTCGCGGACCCTGCTCTTGCAGCTGCCCCGCGATCTCCTCCAACTTGCGGTCCACCTCGTCATACGTTTTGCGGATCGCTTCGTCGTTGTCGCCTTCCTTTACATGCACGTTGCCGACCAGCAAAATTTGCTGCTTCACATGATCAAACACGATGACCGTGTCGCAGAACATGAAGCGGATGTCGTCCATCCCCAGATCGTCGACCTGATGCGCGGGAAGCTTCTCATAATACTGCAGCAGATCGTATCCGAAGAAGCCAATCGCTCCTCCCGTGAACGGAGGAAGATCATCGAGCTTGGGGCTTCGGTACGAGCGAAGCAGCGCCTTAAGCTCCTCAACAGGCTTCCCTTTCATGAGCTGCTTCTGTCCGCCCTGCTCCAGCACGATTTCCCCCTTCTTGCCGGAGATCATCATGAACGGGTCCGTCCCGATAAACGAATAACGGGCCCACTGGCTTCCTCCCTCTACACTTTCAAGCAGAAATGCGCATTCCCGCTGGGCATAGCGCTGAAATATACGGATTGGCGTTTCCATATCGGCCAGCAGCCGCTTGACGACCGGGATCAGATTGTACTGTCCGGCCAGGGCGATGACCTGCTCTTTATTAGGATTCAACATCGTGTACCCTCCTTCGATTGATCAGGACTTTGTTGAGCAGCAGACTCAAAAGCAACAAAAAAACCTCTACCGAAGTAGAGGTTTGGATTTCAATAAGTATATGAAAGAGTCCGACAGCATGAACCGCATCAGCATTCACCCGTCCCCTAATACAAGGTAACGCCTTGACTGCCTCAGAACGGACATGTTGACGAAATATATCATGCAACACTATGGACTCTGCTCTACTATACTTAACTCATCTCATCTAAACTCTACTCATCTCAACTACCTTCACTATACAGGAACATTCCCTGTTATGGCAACCATGTTTTTCAAATCAGGCTTTGGGTGCGGCCAAATCCGGGCGCAGCTTCTTCGCTTCATTCAGGTAGACGTGGTTGATCTCTGCCTGGCCCTTCTCGGTATTGACCGTCACCATAAGACGGATGCAGCGCGGCAGGCTTCCCTTTACAGGAACCTCCATCGAACACATCAGCGGCACAAGCTCCCAGCCTTCCAACTGGCGGATCGCTTTGGCCGGAAACGCTGCATCCAGATCTTGGGTCAGCGTAATCCAGATGCTGCAAATGTCTTCCGGATTGATCTCGTTGCGGCCGGCAATTTCCTTCATCAAACGAAGGGTTTCATCCAGAATTTCCTGTTCGTCGTTGCGGGTTACTGTCGTTGCTCCCCGTATTCCCCGGTTATACATGCTCAGGCTCCTTTCTTCTCAGCTCTTCGATCACTCCGCGGACCAGAGCCTCCGGAATGTCTTTCACAATGCTGACCTCCCCGATCCGATCCGGGACGATAAACACCATGGTGCCTTCCGTAAATTTCTTGTCATGCTTCATCGCCGCGATCAGCTCATCCGTGGACAAGTGCTCCGGCAGTACGACCGGAAGTTTCAGTGCCTTCAGCATGGACACCGTTTCCGGGTAGATGGAGGCATCGCGTCCCAGTTTGACAGCCAGCAAAGCCGAGCCCGCCATCCCGATGGAAATCGCCTCACCGTGCAAAAATTCCCCATAGCCGCCAACCGCTTCAATCGCATGGCCAATCGTATGGCCCAGATTCAAAATGGCGCGCAGGCCGCCCTCGCGTTCATCAGCCGACACGACATCGGCCTTGATGGAACAGCCGCGTTCCAATCCGTACGCCAGCGCCTCCCGGTCCAGGGACAGCAGCTCAGACGCGTGGTCGCGGCACCAGCCGGCAAACTCCGCATCCCGGATCAGGCCGTGCTTGACCATCTCGGCAAGACCGGCGGATACTTCGCGCGGCGGGAGCGTCTGCAGCGTATCCATGTCGTATAGCACCAGCTCGGGCTGGTGGAAGGCACCGATCATGTTTTTGGCGAGACGGTGGTTGACGGCTACCTTCCCGCCTACGCTGCTGTCATGCGCCAGAATCGTGGTCGGAATCTGCACAAACTTGACGCCGCGCATATATGTAGCAGCCACGAAGCCGGCAAGGTCTCCGACCACGCCGCCGCCAAGCGCCAGAACGGCCGAGCTGCGGTCCAGACCGCCCTGGATGGCCGTCGTCATCACTTCTTCATACACCGTGAGGGATTTGGACGTTTCCCCCGATTTGACGATCGAGACGACCGCTGTATATCCCCGGCTTTCCAGACTTTGCTTGAGGGTGTCCAGATGGCGGGCCGCAACCTGCTCATCCGTGACGATTAGATGCGTGCTTTTCTTGGTCAGCCCATGCTTCTCCAGATAACTTCCCGTTTCGGGAAGAAGGGCCGGGCCAATATAGATCGGATACGAACGGTCGCCAAGCTCCACTTGTACGGTTCTCATCATTAGTACCTCTCCACTTGGGCAAGGTAATTTTCATAGTTGGCTTTGATTTCGTCCATGGAATCGCCGCCGAACTTCTCCAGGAACGCCTTGGCGATTTCCCATGCGACCACATGCTCCATCACCACGCTCGCCGCCGGAACGGCGCAGGCGTCCGAACGCTCTACCTGAGCGGTGTACGGCTCTTTCGTATCAATGTCCACGGTCTGCAGCGGTTTGTACAGCGTCGGGATCGGCTTCATCACGCCCCGGACGACAACTGGCATGCCGTTGGTCATGCCGCCCTCAAAACCGCCCAGGCGGTTGCTGGCCCTGGTATATCCCTTGCCTTCCTCGTACAGGATCTCGTCGTGAACCTGGGATCCGCGCAGCACGCCGGCCTCAAACCCGATGCCGATCTCGACGCCTTTAAACGCGTTGATCGACATGACCGCCTGAGCGATCCGTCCGTCCAGCTTGCGGTCGTACTGCACATAACTTCCGAGACCGACCGGTACGCCCTCAACGACGCACTCCACGATCCCCCCGATGGAATCGCCTTCTTTCTTGATTTCATCGATGTAGGCTTCCATCTTCGCTTCCGTCTCAGGATCCACCACCCGGACCGAAGAAGCCTCGGTGCGTTCGATCAGTTCGTCGACGCTCAGGTTGTTGGCCGGCGCTTCAATCTCGCCGATCCGGATCACCTGCCCGGCAATTTTGATGCCGAAAGCTTCGAGAAACTGGCGGGCGATCGCCCCGCAGGCAACGCGTGCCGCCGTCTCGCGCGCACTGGAGCGCTCCAGCACGTTCCGCAGGTCTTTATGGTTGTATTTCAGGCCTCCGTTCAGGTCGGCATGTCCCGGGCGAGGACGGTGAACGCGGCGTTTCTCTTCATCCGACCCTTCGATCGGCTCCACGTTCATGATATTGCTCCAGCTCGCCCAGTCCTTGTTCTCGACCACGAGGGCAACAGGCGCTCCCGTCGTATAACCGTGCCGAACACCGCCTACAATATTCGCCGTATCCTTCTCGATTTGCATGCGGCGCCCGCGTCCATGCCCCTTCTGTCTGCGTGCAAGCTGAAAATTGATGGCTTCAAAGTCCAGTTTCAACTGGCTCGGTAATCCTTCGATAATGGCCGTGAGTTGAGGTCCGTGCGTCTCCCCCGCCGTTAAGTAGCGTATACTCATGGTGCTTTCCCCCTTTAAACTGTTAAACATTAACTGGCTAAAATCCGCAGATATCTTTTGCCATTATAGTATAGGTGCCACGCTTTGACAAGAAACCCCTACAGCTATATACAATGTGCTAAAGCTAGGGAAAACACTTCGCTGTAATGAAGTTGATTCAAGGAGAAGCTTGGTTCATATTAGCCCGTTATATTGAATTCCCACGATCAAGGCCAGCTGTTCGGTTCGTTTACAGCTTCAGTCCTTTGCATGGGGGCACCCGAAAGAATAGCCCCGTAACCAAGCACAAAAAAGCACCGTCTTTCCTAGTGAAAGAGCGGTGCTTATTAGCGCCAGCTTCCGCCTGCCTACCGGCTGACCGGCTGGCTGCTTCGCTGCGTATTCTTCTGACCTTCCAGGGAATCCTGTACCAGGCGGCTCAGCTGGACGCTCTCAATGCCCAGAATCTGTCCGCATTCCTGAATGGTAATAAACCCGCGCTGATACGCGGTAATTACCTTTCGTTTGTCCATGATGTGCAAACCTCCGCTTTGTCTGATGCCGTAATATAATCGTAGTATCGCAAAGAGAAGGTTTGAATATACCTTGACACCTTAAGCGTCGGCCTTTTTCCGGTAAAAAAAGGTTTCGGTCGGCTCGAGCCCGTATTGGCCGGGCGTAAAAATTTGCTCGGTGCTCCCCACAAAAAGATATCCCCCGGGATGCAGGGCAGCGGCAAATTTATGGTAAAGCTTGGCTTTGGCTTCTTCTGTAAAATAAATCATCACATTCCGGCAGACGATGAGATCGTGATTCTGCTCAAACGTGTCGGTCAGCAGATTCTGCTTACGGAATTGGACGTTTGCCTTGAGCCCTTCGCTGAACTTGTACATCGGACCTTCCTGGGAAAAATACCGGGCCGCGACTTCCTTCGGCACGTCCTTCAGCGAACGCTCGAGGTACAAGCCCTGTTTCGCTTTGGCCAGCGCGCCCTCATCGATATCGGTGGCGACCAGCGTACTCGTCTGCAGCAGCCCTTTGCCGTCCAAAATCATGGCCAGCGTATAGGGCTCCTCTCCCGTGGAACAGGCGGCGCTCCATACCTTAAGCCTGGACCGCGTACCTGCGGTCAATTCCGGAAGGATTACATCGCGCAGCACTTCCCAGCGGTTCGGGTTGCGCCAAAATTCCGAGACGTTGATCGTCATCCGGTCCAGAAACTCATGAAACAAGCGCTTATCCTTTTGCAGCGCCTCGAAAAATTCCGCAAAACTGCTGTATCCGTTCTTTACCCTGAGCGTCGTCAGACGCCGCTTCATTTGGGCTTCCTTATAGTCCGAAAGGTCGATTCCCGTGCTTCGCTTAATATTCTGGATAAACCCTATGTAATCCGGGTCGGGCGTCCCTGGCTCTTCCGACGCGCCGCTATTATATAAAACAGGCTTTACATCCACGGCGTAATGCTGCGGTCGTAATCCACCAGTTCATGCGCTTCGAAGAAATTGGCGATTTCGCGTGCGCTGCTCTCCGGTGAATCCGAGCCGTGAATCAGATTATGGGGCGTATGGGAAGCGTAGTCCCCGCGGATGGTGCCCGGCAGAGCCTCCGTGACTTCTGTTTTGCCCATCAGAATGCGGGACAATTGGATAATGTTATCCCCTTCCCATACCATAGCGAACACAGGGCCGGACGTGATGAACTTCACCAGATTGTCATAAAAGTCCTTGCCTTCATGCTCCGCGTAATGACGCTTGGCCTGCTCGTCCGACACCTGCACCAGCTTGCCTGCCACCATTTTGAAACCTTTGTCTTCCAATCTGCCGATAATTTTACCGATTAAACCACGCTGCACTCCATCAGGCTTGATCATTAAAAAAGTTCGCTGCATAAACTCACTCTCCATTTCCTCAAGTCATTGCGAATGTTGTACATAGTTATGATTTGTATTGTAAACAGAAAGTCGGATCAGCGGAAGTATCAATACGAACGTTTGGTCACAAAATGGGCGATATCGCGCAAATTTTTCTTCGTCCGCTGGTTCGGAAGCCGGTCGAGCGCCTCCAGCGCCTTGTTGATATAGCGGGTAGCCAGCTCCTCCGCCCGGGCAATTCCCGTGCTGGATTTGATGAGCGAAACCGCTGCGGAAACGTCGCATTCCCCGTTCTGTTCCCGGATGACGGCGATCTCCTTCAGCAGCGGTTCCCGAACCGTCTCGTCCTCCAGGGCATACAGCACAGGCAGCGTAATGTTGCCCTGCCGGATATCGCTTCCAGGCGGTTTGCCGATTTGTTTCTCCGTTCCGCACAGATCCAGGAGATCGTCCTGAATCTGGAATGCCATCCCTACGTTGTAGCCGTAGCGGTAGAGCAGGTTGCCTACCTTCGGCTCCGCGTCAGCCGCTACCGCTCCCAGCTGGCAGCTAATTGCGATTAGAAGGGCGGTTTTGCGCCGGATACGGAGAAGGTAACGACGGATGCTCTGTTCCGTATTGAAGAAGTCCCGGATTTGCTCCATTTCCCCGATGGACATCTCGACCATCGCTTTGGAGAGGATTTGATGAATCTTCGGGTTCTCCAGCTTCGTGGCCAGCAGCAGCGCCCGGGCGTATATATAGTCCCCCGTATACATCGCGATTTTATTATCCCACTTGGACTTGACGGTCAATTGACCGCGCCGCGTCTCGGCGTCGTCAATGACGTCGTCGTGCACCAAGGAAGCCATGTGGATCAGCTCCAGGGGAACGGCCACATGCTTCAGCTTGTCCAGGTCATAGCTGCCGAACTTGCCGCCCATCAGCACAAACACCGGTCGCAGCCGCTTGCCGCCTGCCTTTAGCAGGTGCATGGACGTCTCGTTCAGCAGCTCGTGATCGCCCTCAATGCTGCGAAAGAGCTCTTGTTCGATTTGATTCATATCTTTTTTCAGTAAGCCGAATATGTCTAATCTCTTCATTCCTTCACCCGTATCAGCGTAATGTTACTCCGCATTTCCCTGTCCGTTCATGTTCAAATCATCGGCTTGAGCATGGCCCGCATAGCAGAAACAAAGAGCACTGGCGTAATTCCATTCATTTTCATCTTATTTAAATCATAGCATACAATTCGTGCTGCACGAATGGGTTTGGAGGACTGTCTATTCTTTGGTACCGGACTCTGCAGCTTTGGCCTGTCCGGCCAGCCCGCCGTCCCAACGCCTGAACAGCTCATGCTCGATCCGCATCATGTCAAGCACCTTCCCCACCTGGAAGTCGATCAAATCCTCGATCGTCCGGGGATGAAAGTAAAAAGCCGGCATCGCCGGAATCATCTTCACTCCGAGCCTGGCGAGCTTCAGCATATTTTCCAAGTGAATGGCATGAAGCGGCGTCTCACGGGGCACCAAAATCAGCGGCCTTCCTTCTTTCAGCATGACGTCTGCAGCGCGGGTCATCAAATTGTCGGACGATCCGTTAGCTACTGCGGACAGTGTCCCCATCGAGCACGGCGCAATCACCATGCCCTCCACCTGATAGGAGCCGCTGGCAATCGTTGCTCCGATATCCGCCACCGGATGGTAATAGACGCTGCCCGGATGGCCGCCAAATTTCTCGCTTAGCACAAGCTCCCTTTGAGCTGTTTTCCAGCCGAGCTCTTCGCCGAGCACCCGCCAGCCTGCATTCGAGACGACGATGTGCACGTCATAGCCCTGCTTCAGCAGAACCTCCGTTAACCGAACCCCATACACCGAACCGCTTGCGCCGGTAATCCCGACGACCCAGCTTCTTCTCTTGTTCTCCGTCTGCGTCACAAGTACTGCACCACCAAATCAATCAGGGTGAATACGAATACGAGAATGCTGAGGACGCTGTTCATCGTAAAGAAGGCGACCTGCAGCTTGCTCATGTCATTCGGGGACAAAATAAAATGCTCGTAGAAGAGAATAATATAGGCGATCAGCATCCCGGCAAAATACCACCAGCTCAGCTCGGTCGTAAAGAACAGGATAACGAATCCGATCGCGGTAATGAAATGAAAATACCGTGCGATGAGCAGCGACTTGCGGACGCCGAAGCGCGCGGGAATGGAGTACAAGCCTTCCTTCCGGTCAAAATCGATATCCTGGATCGCATAAATGATATCAAAGCCGGCAGTCCAGAAGGCAACCGATACGTACAGGACGATGGACGGCCAGTCGATTTCGTTAGTCACGGCCACCCAGCCGCCGAGCGGGGCAAGCGCGATCGTTAAGCCGAGCACGATATGGCACAGCCAGGTAAACCGTTTTGTGTAGGAATAAAAGACGAGAAAAAACACGGCGATCGGAAGCAGTTTGAGCGCCAGCGGAGACAGCTCATAGGCCGCCCACAGCAGAAGCAGGAAGCAAACGACCGTAAACAGGATCACTTCCGCGCTCTTCAGCAGACCTGCCGGAATGGCCCGGTTCGCCGTCCGCGGATTTTTCTTGTCGATCACCTGGTCGATCATCCGGTTCAGGCCGAAGGCCGCGCTCCTGGCTCCGAACATGGCTAACAGGACCCAGCCGATCTGGGCCCATGATGGAAGGTGACCGTTTACGACGACCGATCCGAGGATCGCGCCCATAAACGCAAAAGGTAACGCAAATAACGTGTGCTCAATTTTGATCATTTCTAGAAAAATGCCGATTTTCTTAAACATGCCGATTCTCCTTGATCCCAATATGTAATGCTGCGACGCCGCCAGTTAGGGGATAGGCTTCGACATTCTGAAGACCGATGCTGCGGAATATGCTTGCCAGTTCCTCTCTTCCCGGGAAAAGAGCCAACGATTCCGGCAGCCATTTGTACTGCTCATATCTTTTGGCCAACACCTTTCCGAGTCCAGGCAGTATATACTTGAAATAAGAATAATAAATTCCTTTGAAAGGCTGCCACGTCGGCTTGGACACCTCCAGGCATACAACCATGCCCCCAGGCTTGACTACCCTCTGCATTTCTTTCAGCACCTGCACCAGGTCAGGCACGTTCCGCAGACCAAAGCCGATGGTGGCGTAGTCAAAACGGTTATCCTCAAATGGCAAATTCATGGCATCCCCCTGAACCAGCGTAATCTGATCCTCGAGGTGTCTCGCCTTGATTTTGTCCATGCCGACCTTCAGCATGTTCGGGCTGAAATCGAGGCCGACCATCTGCCCCGTGCCGCTGGCTTCCGCCATGCTCAACGTCCAGTCGCAAGTCCCGCAGCACAGGTCAACCGCCGTATCTCCGGGTTTCATTGCCATTTTCTTCATCGTGAACTTCCGCCAGGCCTTGTGCCTGCGAAAGCTTATAATATCGTTCATCACATCGTATTTCGGTGCAATGCTTTCAAAAACGGATTGGACATGTGAGTATTTGTTTTCCGTCTTCGTGTCCCGTTCACTCATGCTGGTATTCATCCTCTCGCCAATCCCTCCCCTACTGCGGATCCCGGTGTGTTAAGCTGACGAAGGAACGGGTCAAGCACCTGTCCGATCTCCCGGAACATTCCGTCTCCCTTAACCATTTTCAGGATGGACTGCACGCTGTTCACCGCCTGCTGCAGCTTATCCGCCAAATGTTCTCCGGCCTTGTACTTAAGCAGCATCTTCTTCCAGTCTTTCGGCTCAACCCGGTTTTCCTTCAAGGCCAGCTTGTCTTCATCCGAAGCCACATCCAGGATGTGCCAGAACGAATAGCTGTACAAGAACGGCTCCGAACCGGAGCTCAGATGCATTTCCCGAACGACCGTTTCGCATTCGCTGAAGCCGCGGAGAAGCGATTTCCACAGTTCCTTTAACGAGTCATCCAGAAAAGGGGTAAAAGAAAGAAACAGCTGCATATTCAGCTGTACCCGTTGCCGTAAGTATTCCTCCGCTGACAGGAGAAGGCTTTTCATTTTGCCGTACAGATTCATTTTCAAAATATTCACATCGCAAATGGCCGCGCTCAACATGGATACAGCCTCGATTTGCCCCTTCTGGGACAGAAGCTGATAGAACCGGCTGCTGAAATAGTCTCCCGCGAGCACTTTAAGCTGACGGGAACGCATTTCTCCCTCGTTCTGTTTGCCCTGGATGGTGTCGATCGTTTCATGCGTGTCAATACCCATCTGAACGAGCGACGTGACAAGCGCCAGCAGCTCTGTGTGCACGGAAGGCTTGCGGCTTCCCTGGTTCAGAAAAATATATAGAAGATGAACACGGGCATCCGGATAGGGCGGCAGCTCCGTATGGGTTTGGATCATGTCGTAATCGACATATTTCTTTGCTAGTTGGGGTATGCGGTACGGTTTCATCGTCAGCCTCCGAGCCTATAACTTTCTCACTTCTATGTCGTCTGTTGCGAGCAAGAACTTTTGTTCACAATCTTTTTTATTATAGCACAACTTGTCAGACCACGCACAGTATGCTTACTTCTTTTTACCCGTTTTCCTGCGGATCGAACCGGTCTCTCCACAGTTTCGTTTCGGTGAGGTGGAATCGGGCTTTGATATCGTCCCCAAGCGGGCCTTCTCCCGCTTCGCCAAGCGCCTGTTTCAGCTCCGGACTCCACTCCGTCCGCCGGACATCCGCAGCCAGCAGCAGATGCCTTGTGCCGAGCCATTTGTCTTCTGCGACGAGCCGAAGGAGAATCTGGTCGACATTGGAAGTGCCGTCAAAGCTAAATGTGAGGATCTCGGCGATATTCGAATAGACTTCAGACACGGACACCTCCGGTGTGGCCACCTTCAGGTCGACCGTCAGCACGCGGGATTCCCACTCCACCTTGCGGATCGGCAGCGTAAGGGGAAGGCTGTCCAGCGCATCCACGATATTCGCATTGTCGAGCGTCCAGCCCGATTGAGGATGAAACGCGGCCAAAGCCCGTCTTTCCCGGGCAAATGTGTGCTCCGCATGATACAGTGCAGGCAGGATGAGGACCGAGCCCAGCGTAACAGCAAGCACCAGGCCAGGAATGAGAAATCGTTTCAAGTACAGCCCTCCCATCGTCATAGTATCCCTTAGTTTCGTCCGGACACGTGCTGTCCATACCTCATTCTACAACGAAAAAAAGCAGGCTATGCCTGCGTTTGTACAGATTGCGCTTAAGGTAATTTGCCATCCCCTGACCAGCAGCTAATTTGCATTCAAGAGCTGTTTTTTTGAGCTCCTTGCTATTAGCTGTCGCTTTCGAGACTTCCGTGTTTCGTCCACACTTCGGCTTTGCCACGGATTTTAATGGCGGAGGTATGGTCCGTAAACTGGGCGATCAGCACTTCGCCTTTGTCCAGCTTCTCCGTGTGATGAAACCGGGTATCCTGGCCTCGGGTCAGTCCAATGACCTGCACCCCTTGATCCTTCGCCTTGATCACGATAAAATCGCTGTTCCCCGTATTCCCTTTATTTTCCATGAGTGTATCCTCCTTTTTTCAGCGAGCCTTACACACAGCGTATAATTATTTTAAAATCCTATGGCTATACTACCCAATGTAATAAAGTCCAAGGAGTTGAGAACATGCAATATGAACCGGCGCCCCTGCGGGAAGGGCAAATTTCCAAGCTTCGCGAATATGAGCAGCAGCTGAGCCAGCTGACGGGTTCTCCCGTCATCCTGATCGCCTATTCGGAAAAGGACGACAACGGCAATCCTCTCGAAGGAGATGTCAGCCCTACAGAAAAGAAAAGGCCGTGAACGAGCGTCACGGTCCTCTTCTTGCGTATGGAATATGTAGAAATCTTATTTAATTCCGTCTTTGAGCGCTTTACCAGGCTTGAATGCCGGAATTTTGCTCGAAGGGATTTCGATTTCTTCACCGGTTTGCGGGTTGCGGCCTTTACGTGCGGAACGCTCGCGCACTTCAAAGTTACCAAATCCAACGAGTTGGACTTTGTCCCCGTTTTGCAGAGCCTGTGCGATGGATTCGAATACAGCGTCAACCGCTTTCGTCGCATCCTTCTTGGACAGTTCTGTCGTTTCAGCTACTTGGGAAATCAGTTCGGACTTGTTCACTATCATTTCACCTCCCAAAATAATAAATCGATGTTATCAATCTTTCCGTTTTGCCGTAAAATATACGTTCATCTGTGAGATTTACAGATAGAATCGCCATATAGACCGTATTCAGCCGCAGGCGCGGAACAAACTTATAGTAATACAGCAACCGCAGAATTTCAAGAGTTTTACGTTCGCGAGCGGTTTAAAACGTAAAAAGTGACGGCGAGTGCGAGGACAAGAACGATTCCTTTGACGATATCATGTGTAAAATACTGCAAATTCATCATGGTCAGTCCATTGACCAGTACCCCGATCAATACCGACCCGATAAACGTGCCGATCACGTTGGGCTTGCCGGCGCCGAAGACCGAAAAACCGACGAACACAGCCGCCACGGATTCCATCAAGAGCGGCGATCCCGCGTCGATTTGACCGGATCCGACCCGTGAGGCGTAAATAATCCCCCCGATCGCGGCGAACACGCCGGAAGCGACGTACGCCAGCGTACGCACCTTTTTCACCTTGATTCCGGACAGGCGCGCCGCTTCCTCATTACCGCCCGTGACGTACATTTGACGGCCGTATTTGGTCCGCGTCAGAAAAATATGCACAAGCGCCACAGCGATAATGAGGAGGACGGCCGAAATCGGAATGCCGAACCATTTGCCCTGTCCGAGCTGCAGGAAGGCGGCGCTCATCTCGCCGGGGGCTTTGGTGCCGTCCGGGAATTCCATATGGTTGTAAATCGTGTAACCCGCGGCATACGTTTTGTGAATCCCGCCGACAATGTACATCACGGCAAGGGTCGCCAGAAGATCCGGAATCCGCAGCTTAACGATCAGGAAGGCGTTAACGAGCCCGATGATGGCACCCAGGATGAGCGGCACGATGATGACGACCCACAGCGGCTGCTCGTACCATATCATCAGCGACGCGGCGCCTACGGTGGTCAGCGACACGGTTGAGCCTACCGACAGGTCAAAGCCGTCCACGACCAGCGACAAGGTCACCCCAATCGCCACAAAGGTCACGATCGTGATCGAGCCCAGAATGTCGGTCAGGTTCCCGTACGTGAAGAAATAAGGCAGTCTGAACGAAAAAAATGCAATAACCCCGATGATAACGACAACCGCCCCGTACCGGAACGCCAAGTTTAACAGTTTATCCTTCATGGTCTTCCTCCAAGCCTCCGCTCGCATAATATAGGAGCTGGGCTTGCGTCGCTTCTCCCCGAGCAAATACTTTGCTGATGGTTCCGCCGCTCATGACGGCGATCCGGTCGCCGATTCCCAGTCCTTCTGCCAATTCGCAGGTAAAATACAAAATGCCCTTGCCGGCATCCGCCAAATCTCCGATGATGCGGAATATATCGCTTTTCGCGCCGATATCGACCCCTTTGGTCGGTTCGTCAAAAATAAAAACTTCCGCCCCGCTGTCCAGCCATTTGCCGATCGCCAGCTTCTGCTGGTTGCCGCCGCTCAGAAACTTCACCAGCTGGCTGCCGGAGGCGGCCTTGACCCCGAGGGCGCCGACCATTTTGGCGGATAAAGCCTTCTCCTTCTTCCGCGAGATGAACCCCAGCCTGCTGACTTGGTTCAGCACCGGTATGGACAGGTTCAAATCCACCGATTCGTGGATAAAGATCCCCTCTTTCCGGCGCTCCTCCGGGATGGAGACGATTCCCGCGGATACCGCGTCCGCCGGTTGTTTAAGCGACAGCTTCTTTCCTTTCAGATGGATGCTGCCTTCGTCCGGCTGATCCGCACCGCTCAGGATGCGGGCCAGTTCGGTTTTACCGGCACCCACCAGGCCGACTACAGCTACAATTTCCCCGCGGCGGACCTCAAGATCCGCGCCCCGCACCTTGTGTCCGCGCTTGACGCCTTCGGCCTGAAGGAGCACGTCCCCGATCACGGTATCCTTTTTCGGAAACTCTTCTTCAAACGTTTTGCCGAGCATGTGCCCGATAATGTCTTCCCCGGTGATATCCTGTGTCCGGCCGGTGTAAACCTTCCTTCCGTCACGCATTACGGTCACCATATCGCTGTGCTGCAGCACTTCCGGCAGGCGGTGTGTAATAAAGATGCACGCCACACCGGCGTCCTTCAGCGAGTGCATCATCCGGAAAAAAGCCTCGCATTCGCTGTCGCTCAGCGGAGCGGTCGGCTCGTCGAATATAATCACCTTGGCGTCCTGGGACAAAATGCGGGCCAGTAGGACAATCTGTTTTTGCGCAAGCGACAGCTCGTACACCTTTTTATGAATGTCTATACTGTCATCCAGCCTGGATAAAATCGCCTTGACCTGTTTGTCCATAGACCGATAATTGACCCATATGCTACCCCGGCCCGAAGACAAGGCGTCCAGCATGACGTTTTCGGCGACGCTCAGCTGCGGGACGAGGGCCGAATCGACCTCTTGATACACGCAGTGAATGCCGTGCTGCTTGGCCGCGGCCGGAGAGGTGATGTGCAGCTCCGTGCCGTTTGCCGCAATGCGTCCGCTATCCGGCTGATAAGCGCCCGACAGAATCTTCATCAACGTGCTCTTCCCGGCGCCGTTGGCACCGAGCAGCGCATGAATCTGACCGCCGTGAACCGTAAAATCCACCGCATGCAGCGCAGGAACGCCGCCAAATTGTTTGCCGATTCCGCTCATTTCCAGCTGAAATGATGATGTCACACGGCATTCCTCCTTCAATAATGAGCCCCACAAAGTGATGATTTGCTGCCGATGTTATTCAAGTACTTTGCGGGGGGCCCCGAAATAATAAGCCACACAAAGTGGAGTACAGCTTAGCCCCTGTTCCTGAAAAAGGGCAGCGCCTCAGCACCACCCCAAGACTTGCATTTGCCGGTTTGACCGGATCTTTTTTACTTGCTGTACTCGTTCATCCAGTCCTGAAGTCCTTGCTTGCTGGCACCCCAGCCGTCTACGTATTGGGACAGCTCGGTGGTGGAAATTTGCTCCTTAGGAAGAGCGTCGCGGGATACGTACACCGGATTCAGAACGACCTTGTCCTCGGTTTGATCCCCATGCAGCTTCTGGTAGCCATAGCGGACCTGGATGCGTCCGATATCCTTTGGATCGACAGCGGCGGAAGCGACCCACGGGTTGCTAGGATCCTGAATCATTTGCAGGTCCTCGTCACTCATATCGATGCCGTACACCTTGATTTCATCGCGTCCGGCCTGCTGGATAGCGCGCGCCGCCCCTTTGGCGAACTCGTCCCAAGCAGCCCATACGGCCGAAATCTGTCCCTTCGGATACTGCTTCAGAATCGCTTCCATCTGGGTCTGCGTGTCCAGTGCCGGGTTATTCGCGGTGCCGAACGTAGCGATTTCCTTAATATCCGGATTCTCTTTCATAAATTTCGCATAAGAGGTTTGGCGCCGTTCCATCGGTGCGAATCCGGCCACCCATACTTTAACGATGTTGCCCTTGCCCCCGATGTCCTCCTTCATCTGCTGCAGCGTCAGGTCGGCCATCTTCTGGTCGTCCTGAGAGAGCACGGTTGCGCCGGGCACGTTCACGTCAGCGTCGAAGACGACAACAGGGATCTTCTGCTCCACCGCTTTGCGGAGGCCCGGTTCGAGGAGCGAATCGCCGTGGTCGGTCAGAATCAAGTCAAAATGCTGCGTGATGGCCGAATCCAGCAGAGACGCCATTTTTGCTTTATCGTTGGCGGCCACGAACTTCGTCAGCTTTCCGCCGAATTTCTCTACTTCCTCGGTTACCCCTTGAACGTATTGCTGGGAGAACGTCCCTGTGTTAAACTCCATGATAAGCGCAACTCGTTTGCCTGCCAGAGGCTTGTCCGAGTTTGTACCGGATGCACTCCCCGAGTCCGCTGCCGGCGGCGCGTTATGACCGCAGGCGCTCATCACCATCGACAGCACCAGCAGAACGGATGCCAACACGAAACCCCTTTTTTTACCTCTTAAACGCATTTCTCTCTTCCCCCTTAAAAGCTTCACTATGTTAAAATGTTATACACTAATATAAAGCCTATATCCAAGTATGTAAATAGGTTTTTAAGAGTTTGTATAAATACTTTCTTTTTTTCATAAAAAACCTGTTATAACGGTCCCTTAACTCGGCTCCGAGCATCCATATGCTTATTTTTATGTATAAAACAGGAATTAATTTCAACAGGTATACATTTTTGCATTCAAGCACAAAAAAACCGCAAGCAAGCGGGCGCCTGCCTACGGTTTTTACTTAACGCTGATAGGTTACAAAATAATCGCGATCAATCCGCCAGAGCCTTCATTGATAATGCGTCCGAGCGTCTCCTGCAGTTTATATCTCGCATTATCCGGCATCATGGCGATCTTGCCTTGAATGCCTTCCCGTACGATAGAGTGCAGCGATCTGCCGAAAATGTCTGAATCCCAGATCTTGATCGGATCGTTTTCGAAGTCCTGGATGAGGTAGCGCACGAGTTCCTCGGACTGTTTCTCCGTACCGATGATCGGCGAGAATTCCGACTCGACATCGACGCGGATCATATGGATCGAAGGCGCCGTCGCCTTCAAGCGAACCCCGAAACGGGATCCTTGGCGGATCAGTTCCGGCTCATCGAGCGACATTTCGGCCAGCGAAGGAGCGGCGATGCCGTAACCGGTCGTCTTGACCATCTCCAGCGCCTCGGCGAACCGGTCGTACTCCCGCTTGGCATGCGAGAATTCCTGCATCAGCTGCAGCAGGTGGTCCTTGCCGCGGATTTCCACGCCGACCACTTCCATCAGGATTTGATCGTACAGTTCATCCGGAGCGAACAGGTCGATCTCGGCTACCCCTTGGCCCATATTCATGCCGCTGAGCGCCGCGCGGTTGATAAAGTCGTAGTCCATGAACTGGGTGACCACCCGGTCCACGTCACGCAAACGGCGGATATCCTTGACCGTATCGCGTACGGAATTTTCATAGTTGCTGCGCAGCCAGTGCTTCTCGTTCAACACCATAACCCAGCTAGGCAGGTTGACGTTGACTTCGTGCACCGGGAATTCGTACAGCACTTCGCGCAGGACGCCGGTGACGTCATCCTCCGTCATTGTCGCCGCACTGAGCGCCATGACCGGAATGTCGTATTTCTCGGCGAGCTCATTGCGCAGCTGCAGCGTTTCTTCACTCCGCGGCTTCGTGGAGTTGATGACCAGCACAAACGGCTTGCCGACTTCCTTCAGCTCGGCGACGACGCGTTCTTCGGCTTCCACATAGGAGTGGCGCGGAATTTCGGCAATCGTGCCGTCCGTGGTCACCACGACGCCCAGCGTGGAGTGCTCCTGAATCACTTTCCGCGTCCCGATTTCGGCTGCCTCCTGGAACGGGATTGGCTCCTCGAACCATGGCGTCGATATCATGCGCGGACCGTTTTCATCCTCATAGCCTTTGGCGCCTTCTACCGCGTAGCCTACGCAGTCCACAAGGCGGACGTTCACTTCCAGACCTTCGGTGACCTTCAGCTGCACCGCATTGTTCGGTACAAACTTCGGCTCGGTGGTCATAATCGTCTTCCCGGCAGCGCTCTGCGGGAGCTCATCGACCGCTCTGGCGCGGTCTGCCTCGCTTGCAATGTTCGGCAGTACGATTGTTTCCATGAACCGTTTAATAAATGTTGACTTTCCTGTGCGGACGGCGCCGACGACACCCAGGTAAATGTCCCCGCCAGTTCGTTCGGCAATGTCTTTAAAAATGTCCACTTTTTCCAAAAGAGATCCCCTCCTCATTTACTCCGAAGGAAAAATGCTTTAAGAGCATCCGCTTCGTGTTCCATCTGGAGCCTCGAGCCATTGCAACGGATGTGAGCCTTACAATGTCGTCAGTAGTCCGCCGCCGGTAGTCAGGTAGGATGGGAAACGGCAAAGCGGCGTTACTCCGTAGGCATTTGGACTAGTATCATAGTATGTACCTATTAAAAACAATATGACGGGTATTCGGAATAAAATTCATATAATCCCTGCGTCGTTCGCATGCCCCTCGTCATCCCTCTCAGATATATGCCGGGGCAGGAATAAATATGTATATGAAGCATGCAGCACAACATAACTACCTGCGCACAGCCGCTTATCCGCTTGTTGATGCCGTTTTGCTAGCGGGAATCCCGAAAAACATAGCAATACGCATTAAAAAAGACCCGCTGTTTCCAGCAGGCCTTTCTCTTTCAATCTGTACGTTCAGCTTCACGCCCCTGTCTCCGATTTGGCGACTGGCGCATCCCCCGACCACTCGTACGGCAGCGACTTCACCGGTACATAATCGGAAGACTTGATCAGGTAGTCTCGTAAATCCTCGTCTTTGGAAGGCTTCACGCCTTCCTTGTCAATCAGCTGCATAATATCAAACGCATAATCCGCGTACACCACGCCCTTGGCATCCATGATAAAGCTCATGTCCTGACCCGAATATACGCTCTTCAGCTCAACATTGTTTGTGCCAGCCAGATCCGGGTCAACGACATGGATTCCGGGATAAATTTCTTCGCCGGCCGGCAGCTGCCCATCATGCTTGGACTTATACAAATCGACAGCCCGCTGCACGTCGTTGACCTTTTGCACCGTGACGAGATCCATGACCTTAACGGTCGGGTCTGTCTCTTCGTTCTGTACCAGGAAGTATGCGCTTCCGCCTTTCTCAAAGGCGGTCGTCGGTATATCGTCCAAGTAGCCCCGTTTTTGGAGCTGGTCCAGGTCGATGCGGAACTTCTCAAAGCGCGGCGTCGTTTCATCCGCATTGATGATCGGCAGGATCCCCTGGTCCTTTTGAAAATCGTCCATCGCGGACTGGATGCGCTTCACGCTTTCACGGTAGGATACCCTCGTCTCACCGCTCTTCTGATCCGGATACATGCAGGCTGTGGCGGTCATGATCAACAGCAGCACCATGACAGCCGTCGCCGCCTTCCGGGCTCCCTTCATCATCTTGTTGGTCAAAGCCGGTGTCATCAACAAATATCACCCTTTGCATATAGTAAAGCCGATTGATACATCAAGCAGCCTGTAGCGTGTTTGTCCTGCCTGCCGCTACCACAGGTCGTCCTCCCTGTCACGGTTCCTTGCTGCTTCCAGCTGCTTGCGGACCGCCGCCTTCAGTTTGTCTTCCGGGACTGTCACCGTCACCGCCCCGCGCACTCTGGCTTGACAAGACAGCCTGATGCCGCTGCGGATCAGGGAGCCGAGCTTGCGCTTCTCCGCCTCGGCGGGAGGGGTAAGCTGTCCGGCGCTGGCGGCGTCAACCTGAACTTTGCACATCAAACAGCCCATTTTGCCCCCGCATCGCGTGGGTATGTATACACCTGCATCCCTGGCCGCATGGAGCAGCGATATGCCTTCGCGGACGAGAACGCTTTTGCCTGACGGCTGGAACGTAACTTTATGGTTCATTGGCTTTCCCGCCCGGCATGGCCTGAATCCCGGCCGTTTACCGCAAATCGTACTAACGACTCGGTATGGAGCAGTTGGGAAATGATCTGAATGTGCTCGGATTGGAACGCATTATCCGTGAGCAGATCCTCCAGGAGCGGTAAATGGGCCTGCAAATCTGCCCGCATGGCAGCGGCAATCGCCGTGTACCGGTCCTCCCGGTTCCGAAGGACATTAAACAGCAGCTCATGGCTGAGCGGCATCAGCGGAATCCGTATTGAGTTTAGTTTCGCATGGACGCCCGCAGGGGCCAGCCTCCGGTTAATTTCAACCTTATAATGCGAACCCTTCGCCTGGACTTCGAACTCTCCCACCAGTTCCAGCGTGTACCGGCTCAACTTATAATGGCTTAACACGGACCTGTATTGATCCGTAACGCTCAGGACCGGCTGATCCACCGCCCGCCCTGCGAGGGCATGGTGAAGCTCCGATACGGAGGCCGAATCGGCGTAGATGTCAATATCGCGTGGCGGTTTATCCAAATGCACGTCCTGCAGCAAAAGCCCGCAGCTTCCGCCAATTAACCAGCAGGATGAAGTTTGCGACAGCGCATGAGAGGCGTCATGCAGCGCTTGCTGTAATTCGGCTGGGATCTGCACGGCACACACTCCAATCTTCCGGTCCATTTAAAAATACGTTTTGTTTCTGGCTACGATTTTTCCCGCCGTCTTGACCACGGCTTGGCACCCTAGACGATAGCCCTCGTCAAACTCTTCCGGGTCGAGGCGAAGATGTTCCGCTTTCGTCGGTTCCTCCAGGTGCTCCGCCCCCTCGGAAATCAGACAACGGCAGCGGGCACAGGTACCGCGGGTGCAGAGGTGCTGCCAGTCCACTTTGTTGTCCTTCGCATGCTGAAGGATGCTTTTGCCCGGTTCAGGCACGACGGTTTTCTCGATTGTTCTTCCAATTAGCTGTAATGCTGCTTCCATGTTCGTTATCCACCGTTCCTTTGCTACATTAATGCTGCCATTCCGCCCAAAAATCCGACCACCATAATGACAAATGCGACCAAAGAGAGGGCTCCCCGAAGAACCCCCTTTGTTTTGGTTCGGGCGAAGGTAATGAGAAAGACGGATAGCCCCATAATCAAGATGGCGATCAGGGATACCCACATTTTTGTCATTGGATCCATACGCTAAAACTCTCCAATCTGTTCCATCATTAACCGTATTATAACACGAAACTTGTCCAATTTCGCAAAATGGGCCCACAAAGTAAGGCTCGGTCAGCAGTCCCCGTACTTCTTCCTCTCATCGGAACAGCAGAGACGATTTGGCACATATAAAAAAAGAGCGAAAAGCCCTGCAGCCTCCGGCTCCAAAGACTTCATGCTCTTTTTTCGTCTGACCTATATGATTATTTCTTCATCATCATTTTCATCAACGCTTCCATGTTTTCAGGATTCATCCCGCTTTTCTTCACAGCGCTGATGATATCCTTGATGGTTTCCTCGCTGACGGGAACGTTGGCCATCGCGGATACTTGTTTAATCAGCTGACGGAGCTGGGCCTCGTTTTGCATGGTCGACGGCTTAACCGTGCTGGCCAGTTTTTTGACGGCACTTTCAGAGATGTTTTTGCCCGTTTTCTTATTGATCGCCTTCAGCGCATCCCTAGAAATGTTTTTGCTCAATGTCTTCTCCCCTCCTCCGGCATTCCTCAACCCTAATATATGAGGAAGTGCGGAAAAAGGTGAATAAGCATTAACGGTGCCACTGCTCCCACGTTTCCAGCTTCATCGTCTCCATTTCGGTCTTCGGGTCCCGGCCCATGAGCGCCTCGACGGCAATGCGCGGATTCCGGTTCAAAAAGAGCACGTGGTACAGCTGATCGGCTATCGGCATCTGTACGCCGTATTTTTTCGAGATGTCATGCGCCGCTTGGGTCGTCCGGACACCTTCCACCACCATGCCCATCGAATCCAGCACCTCATCGAGGTTTTTGCCTTGACCGAGCATGGAGCCTGCGCGCCAGTTCCGGCTGTGCCTGCTCGTTGCCGTGGCCACCAGGTCCCCGACGCCCGCGAGGCCGGAGAACGTGAGCGGGTTCGCTCCCATTTCCACGCCGATCCGGGTGATTTCAGCCAAACCTCGCGTCAGCAGCGCCGCTTTTGCGTTGTCCCCGAAGCCAAGTCCATCCGACATGCCCGCGCCGAGGGCAATGATGTTCTTCAGCGCTCCCGCGAGCTCGACCCCGACCATATCCCGGTTGGTGTATACGCGGAAGTCGGAATTCATAAACAAGTCCTGCGCGGCGACCGCCTCGCTCTCGGTCAGTGATGCGACCACAACGGTGGTCGGGCACCGCTTGACGACCTCCTCCGCATGGCTAGGACCGGACATGACTACGATTCTTCCCTCTTCGCAGCCCAGCTCTTCAGCGATGACCGTAGACATCCGCTTCAACGTTTCGGTCTCAAAACCTTTCGTCGCATGGATCACGAGCATATCCTTCTGCCAATGAGCGCTTAAGTCCCGCGCCACCTGACGCATCGCTTTGGATGGGGCAACGATAACTACGGCCTTCGCCCCCGACACCGCTTCCCCCATGTCGCTTGTCGCTTTTAAATTGACCGGCAGCTGAGCGTCCGGCAGATAGCGGTTGTTGGTATGCTGCTCATTGATTTCCTTGACCTGATCCGGATTTCGGCTCCACAGCACAACCTCCGGATGGTTTGCAGCCAGCACGCTGGCCAAAGCCGTTCCCCAGCTGCCCGCGACCAATACAGCCACTTTATTTGACAATCCCTTTACCCCCTTTGGGCCCTCCGGATCCGATTTTGTTTTCCCGGCCCTGAAGAATTTTCACAATATTGCTCCGATGTCTCCAGAAGGCAAATAAACAAATAATGAGACTGGTCCAAAAAATCGGCCAGGCATAACCCAAAATGAGCAAAAATACAGGCGTAAGCGCCACGAATACCAGCGATCCCAGCGACACGTACCGTGTAACCACGATCAGCAGAATGGCGATAATGCCGGCATACAGTGCTGGCAGAAAGCTCAGTGTCGCCATGACGCCAATGGTCGTCGCAATGCCTTTGCCCCCGCGGAAGTGAAAATACACCGGCCAGTTATGCCCGACGATCGCACCGATGCCGCATAATGCGGGAACCCATGCCTCGCCTCCGCCCATCCACACGCCGATCCAGACCGCCGCAATTCCTTTAAGGACGTCCAGCGCCAGGACCAGAACGGCCGGTCCCTTCCCCAGTATGCGCAGCGTATTCGTCGCTCCCGCATTACCGCTGCCGTGCTGGCGGATGTCGATCCCTTTCAGCAGCTTGGCAAGGACGACGCTGAAGCTGATGGAGCCGAGCAAGTAACTCAGTATAATGGCGATGATCTGTAGAACCAAGCTATTCTCCCCTAACTTTCATCCGATTTGCGCCGAGTAAAGATGCGTATAGGCGTTCCTTCAAAATCAAAAGCAGACCGGATCTTGTTCTCCAAATAACGCTCGTAAGAGAAGTGCATCAGTTCCGGATCGTTCACGAAAATGACCATCGTCGGCGGCTTGACCGCAACCTGCGTCGCATAGTTGATACGCAGACGGCGCCCCTTGTCCGTCGGAGGCGGATTAATCGCTACGGCGTCGGATACGACGTCATTTAAGAGATGCGTCTGCACCCGCAGCGAATGCTGCTCAGCGACGTGCTGAACGACCGGCAGAAGCTTGTGGAGCCGCTGCTTCGTTTTGGCGGACAGAAACAGAATCGGCGCATAGGTCATAAACAGGAAATGATCGCGGATCTTTTTCTCAAACTGGTGCATCGTCTTGTCATCCTTCTCGACGGCGTCCCATTTATTGACGACAAAAAGAGAAGCTTTGCCGGCCTCGTAAGCGTAACCAGCAATATGCTTATCCTGGTCGATGATCCCTTCTTCGCCGTTAATGACGACAAGCACCACATCCGCTCTTTCGATGGCGCGCATCGCCCGCATAACGCTGTACTTCTCGGTCGTTTCGTATACTTTTCCGCGTTTGCGCATACCGGCGGTATCGATCAGCACGTAACGCTGCCCGTCCCGCTCAAACGGAGTGTCAATGGCATCCCGGGTCGTTCCCGCAATATCGCTGACAATGACGCGTTCTTCGCCAAGGATCGCATTTACGAGCGACGATTTGCCGACATTCGGCCGTCCGATCAGTGCAACCCGAATCACGTCCTCATCGTACTCGTCATCCGTCAGGTCTGGCAAAATATCTACAATAGCGTCCAGAAGATCGCCGATCCCGGTTCCGTGACTGCCGGATATCGCGATCGGGTCCCCAAAACCGAGGCTGTAAAACTCGTAAATGTCGTCATTGCGCTGCAAATTGTCCACTTTGTTTACGGCCAGCACGATCGGTTTTCCGGACCGGAAAAGCATCTGGGCTACTTCTTCATCAGATTGGGTTACGCCGCTCTTGGCATCGCACATAAAGACGATGACGTCGGCTTCTTCGATGGCAAGCTCAGCCTGCATACGGATCGATTTCAAAATTACATCGTCACCGTCAATTTCAATACCTCCCGTGTCAATGACACTGAAAGGTTTGCCGTTCCATTCGGCAACGCTGTAAATCCGGTCACGCGTCACTCCCGGCTTATCTTCTACAATGGCCAGCCTGTCCCCGACCAAACGGTTAAAAATGGTGGATTTCCCCACATTAGGCCTGCCCACGATTGCCACTACGGGTCTTGCCATAGTCACTCCTCCTGTCAATTCTTACGATAATCATCATAGCAAAAAACGTTTCTTTTGGCTAACCTTTCATAGGAATAGCCGAATGTTAATTGTATTTTTCCAAAGCATACACAGAACCATGCATGGCCGATTCTTTGGATTTAATGATCGAACATCCCGAACCAATTTGCCCGAGTCAGCATACTTGCTAATCTAAAAAAAAATCGGTAAACCCGTGTAAGGGTTCACCGATTTCAATTTTGGAGGCCCAAATCATTTAAATTTGCTGAGTTTGTCTCCAAAACGTTCACCGAGTGTAATGCTGAGGCCTTGGTTGCTGAGCGATACGTTCGGGTTGTCTTTCAGATCATCCTTGTGCGCGCTGCTCTTCGGTGCTCTTTCCGGTCTTGGAGCTGCCGCAGGAGCTTCCTCGGTTTCCTTGATGCTAAGGCTTACGCGCTTTTCAGCCGTGTTGATGTCCAAGATTTTGACTTGAACCTCTTGGCCTTCTTTGAGCACTTCATGCGGTGTGCCGATGTGCTTATGGGAAATTTGCGAAATATGAACAAGTCCTTCGACACCTGGCGCCAGCTCAACGAAAGCACCGAAAGTGACAAGACGCTTCACTTCGCCTGTTACTACATCGCCGGTATGGAACTTGTCGGCTGCGGATTCCCATGGTCCTGGCTGGGCAGCCTTGATGCTCAGGCTGATTTTGCCTTTTTCCGGATCAACTTTGAGAACTTTTACCTTCACTTGGTCGCCTTCGGACACGACATCGGAAGGTTTGTCCACATGATGCCAAGCCATTTCGGACACGTGAACCAGTCCGTCAACGCCGCCCACATCAACAAAGGCGCCGAATTGAGTCAGACGCTGTACTGTACCTTCGATTTCTTGTCCTTCTTGGAGTTCACCCATCACTTTTTGCTTGTTGGCTTCGAACTCTTCTTCGAGAACGTCTTTTTGCGACAGGATCACTTTGTTGTTCTCACGGTCAAGCTCTTTTACCTTCACGCGCAGCGTGCGGCCTTTGTAGTCGCTGAAGTCTTCAACGAAATGACGCTCTACCATGGAAGCCGGGATAAATCCGCGTGCGCCCACGTCTGCGACGAGACCGCCTTTTACCACGTCAGCTACGGTAACTTCGAAAGCGTCCTGAGCTTCGAAATGCTTCTCGAGCTCATCCCAAGCATTCTCGCTGTCGATCGCGCGCTTGGAAAGAACGAGTCTTTCCTTCTCGTCGTCGATGCTGACAACCTTGCATTCCACTTCCTGACCAACCTGCACCGCTTCGGATGCGTTGTCAAGGTGTACGGAAGACAGTTCGCGGACCGGAATGACGCCGTCATATTTATATCCAATGCTTACATAAGCTTGGTTGTCCTCCAGTTTGACGATCGTGCCTTTCACGGTGTCCCCTTTTTTCAAGGATACGAATTGATCCAATTCCTCTTGGTTTACCGCTTCTGCAGTTTCTTGATTTTTCGTTTCTTCCGACATGTCAATACCCTCCTCAATTCAAAAAAACCCATTTATTCAAACCTGCTGACGCAGAGTTCAAAACATCATAAAGCAGTACGAATCATATGTTTCCAATAAGTGCTTGTGTTCATGCACGCCCGGCTAATTCCCCGAAGGTCTTCCGGTCTTCTCCATTTCATGGATCCGGTCCATGATGCGTTCTGTCACCAACTCGAGCGGATCGCCATCCACCTCGCCGCTTTTCAGGTCATCCAGGACGATAGGTTGTCCATACACGATTTTCATTTTTCTGAAAATCTTGTAATCGCCGATAATCGCGGCCGGCACGACGGCGGCATTGCCGCGGAGCGCAAACATGGCAGCCCCTTTCTTGGCGGCGCCAGTGTCGGAGAAGCGCGTGCCTACCGGAAAGATGCCCATGATTTCACCGCCGCGCAAAATGGAGATGGAGGTCTTGAAGGACTCTTTGCTGACTCCTCCCCGTTTGACGGGAAACGCTCCGAACTGGGTGATCAGCCATCCCAGTACGGGAACTTTGAACAATTCTTCCTTGGCCATGAACTTGACCTGCCGCTTCACCTTGATCCCGACGGATATCGGATCGAGCAGACTTTTGTGATTGGAGCAGAGCAGCACCCCGCCTTCTTTGGGGATATTCTCCGTGCCGACCGCTTCAAAGCGGTACAACAAGGTGAATATTGCCCTAAGGATATCCCGGCAAAAAACGTAAATCTTCAATTCTTCTCCCCACCCCTGTACGTATTGCAGTAATCAACGATGGTGTCGACAACCTGAGATATATCCATGTGCGTTGTATCCAGGACAATGGCGTCATCGGCACAGCGAAGCGGCGAAATTTCGCGCTCTGCGTCCAGACGGTCACGTCTTTCGATATCCTTCTCAAGCTGTTCAAGTGTCAATCCTTCCGCATCGTTCATTTCCTTGTACCGGCGGAGAGCACGCTCTTTGACGCTTGCCGTCATGAAAATCTTCACTTCGGCATCGGGAAGCACGGTCGTTCCGATATCTCGTCCATCCATCACTATGCCCTTGTGCAGAGCCATCTGCTGCTGCAGCGCAACGAGGTGGCGTCTTACTCCTTCAATCTGCGAGTATTGGGATACCATCCCGTTCACCTGCAAAGAACGGATGTAAGGGGTCACATCTTCGCCGTTGACCAGAACTTTCTGCCCGTCTTCCCCGGGTATTAATTCAATCACCATCTTTTGGGTGAGTTGAAGCACTTTTTCAGGAAATTCCGGTCCAATTCCTTGCTCCATCATAAACCACGTTACGGCCCGATACATGGCTCCGGTGTCCACGTATATGTACGAGAGGGCTCTCGCCACCAGGCGGGCAATCGTGCTTTTGCCGGCCCCGGCAGGTCCATCGATCGCAATGTTGATTCTCAAGTTATCCTCTGTCCCCTGCCTAACCAAAGGGGCATTCCTCCTCAAACATAAGCCTCAAGAAAAAAGCAGGCATTGCCTGCGTCGAGAAAATTATACCACACAACCTATTCCGATGCAAAAACGTCCCTCCATTTTACTCTTTCCAATCCCTGACATCCCGCTCTTTGACAGGGATGCCGTCAAGCTTGTACACCGGGGACAAGTAAGGTCTGACCAGCTTGATATGAAGCGCCCCCTGTATGAGGATCAGCATAACGACAAGCACAATCAAAGCCCTTTTCACCCATTTGGACAAAACGTCAAAGCATTCCCCGAACAGCCGTAGATACTGCCGAACGCGATCCTGTTCATCCATCAGATACACTCCCTGAATTTTCCTACTAGTGTATCCTTGGCGGAGCAAAATATTCCCTCACCCGATCTCTCAGCGGTTCCGGAAATCAAACTGGCGCTCGAAGCAGTACCGGATCAGCTTTTGCCGCTCCATATCCGTAATCGCTTCAAACTTCAGCATCATGATTTTCCGGCCGTTGTCGAGCTGCTGGATCCGGACGACGCTGCCTTTAAACGGAACATGCTCCAGGTTTCCGTTCTTATACGGTACGAGCACCCAGCAGGACAGCATGTCCCCTTCACGGATCGCCTTGTCGGCGTCGCTATAAAAGGAAATGCCGCCCCCGCCGACATCTTCTGTACGCGTGACGAAGCGGATATTGTGTTCGGTCTGGACCGCCACCTCCAACCCGGCATTGACGCGCAAAAAGCTTCGGCGCTGGACTTTGCCGATCGACTCAGGCTCAGGCCTGCGGATTCGCACCATGCGGACGACGTCTTCCTTGAAGCCGAGCACGTAAGTATTGAAAAAATTTTTAACGCCGCCGTCGGTCAAAAAATACACCGAAAGCTCGTCACCCATGTGCAGCCGCTTCAGCTGCCCGGTCTTTTCCTGGATGGGCACCTCCATCAGAATGGACTCGTCCTCCAAATCCGTGATGCGGGACTTGTACTCCATCCCCGCTTCTTTCTGGTCTCCGGAATCCACGGAGATAAACAATTGATCGCTGATTTTAGGAAACAACAAACTCACCGCCAGCCTGTAAAATAGCATTCTATCCTGATTATACCATGTCTTTGTTCATAGGTAAGCAGTGTTTTTGCGCAATATAAAAAGCCCCTCGGCTGGTCCGAGAGGCTTTGCTCATCACTTGATCCTTGCAACTTTTTGCCTATTTCACCGCTTTTTTGTCCGAATCCTTGAGCTCCTCTACGACTCGTTCAGAGCCGTCATTGGCGTCCATGTATATCCGGTATCTGGATCCGTTAATGTTGCCTCCGAATTCGTAACAGAGAACTTCCTGGCCCGAATCGTCCTTGATCAGCGCCAGCCGGTTGTAGTTTTCCTTAAACTCGGGATTCAGCTTCTTTCGCGCCTGGCTCAAGGTCAGCTTCGGTTTTGGAATTTTACGCGCCTGGGATTGCTCGTAGACGAGATCGCTGGCCTGGAACCCGGTCACCTCGCCGTTATCGAGCCCGACCCGAACCGTCATTTTTTCCGGGTACACCAGTACGCCGTCCTGCTTGCGCACATATGTGAAGTTGCCCATATTATCATACTGGTCTGCTGTAACGGCCGTCATATCTTTATAGCCTTTACTTTGCAGAAACTGATCGGCCTTCTTGCGGGCTTCTTCCATCGTAACCGCCTTCGGTCCGACCTCCCGGTTATCGGAAAAGGAAATCAAGTGGCCGCCTTGCCGGGTGAAGTTCAGCGACAGCGGAGCAGGCCGGTTGTTGGAGCTGACGGTGGCTGTGTAGGACGCCCATTCGGTTCCTTTACCGTTTTCGGTAACTTGAACGTTGGATTGGCCTCCTCCCGCGCCGGCAAATTCGGCTGCTTTGCGCTTGATATCCTCGGGAGATACCGGCTGTGCCGACAGCTTTTTCACCGACCGCTTGTCATAGATGCTGGATACCGACGGACCCCAGTTCAATTCCGGGTACTCGCCGACCCTTTTGTCTACCGTCTTGAAGCCGTCGATAATGGTGTTGTCCAGCTTCTTGTCTTCCGTGGCCATCGCGCTTTCCACGTCCATCCAGCGCAGCCGGTTGCTGATCACCTTGGACTGCACGTCCTGGAGATCCTTGGTGATTTGTCCGGAGTTGGCGTAGAGCGCCTTCAGGTTTTTGATCTCCTCATTTGACAGCGGCTCTTTCTCCAAATTCCGCATGGAGGTCTGGTAGGAAAACTTCGATATTTTGGACAGAAACTCTTCGGTCTTGTTAAACGGCAGCATGGTGAGCGGCAGCTGGTTGATTTCGTTCTGCGCTTCGCTTGTCAGCCGCCACACGTTGACCAGCCCTTTCCGGTGCATCGCATTGGAAGCCGAGCTTACGGCCAGCGTATTGCCAAGCTCGCTGTGCAGGCGGTCCATATGATAGGACAGGTCATGAAAAGCCCGCTGATACTGGTTTTCCGCCTTGATCAGCACGGCGTTCTTCTCCTGGTTCTCTTGGTACCCCCACACAAACGCTCCGATCATAAACAGGGTGACTATGGGAAATAAAACAGCGCTTAATCGCTTGTACATGTGAAGTCTCCTTTCATCAACTTAAAGCTGGTGTTAGTTTGACTAGAAGAAAGGAGTCTTATGCATCGTTTCCCAGGTATCGGTTCAAAACGGGTCTTCTTCGATATCGAACTGGCTTTGGTTGTTGCACAGGCACTGCTTGAAGCCGGTTTCGATCTTCCCGCGTTCTTTTTTGCCGCGCAGCACGTAGCGTTCCCCGCATTGCCTGCAGACGATTTTTACTTTGACACGCAAAAAAGGACACCTCCATCCTAAAAAGATTGTATCCGAATGCGGATTGTAACTTCTTAGGATAAAGTGTGCCCAATTTAATTACGTATTAACCTCTTCCTCCCGCTTCAGGAAACGGAACGGGGAGCGGTTGTTGGCCCGGTATACCTTGCCCATGCCTCCGTACCATAAAAAAGCCATCAGCGGGACGATAAACCAGATCCAATAATGCGTCATCGTGCTTAGAATAAAGTCGTAGACCCCGTGCCAGAACCACGGGATGATCATCGAATAGACCAGAAAACGCTTCGCCTTGGCTCCGGTTGAAAACCTCGCTCTGCCGAGGTAATAACCCATCATCACCCCGAACATGGCATGCCCCGATACCGGAAGCAGCGCCCGCAGGAACATCGCCCCGAAGGATGCGTGGCTGTACCAGGCATACATCACATTCTCCACAGTCGCGAAACCAAGCGAAATCGCTACGGCATACACGATTCCGTCGTACGGCTCGTCAAACTCCGTATGGTTGTATATCATGTGAAACAGCACGAACCATTTCAAAAATTCCTCAACAAACGCCGATATGACAAAAGAATCCAGATACGGATTGCCACCGATCCCCGTTGTAAGGCCCCGCTGGATGATCATGACCGGAACCACGATCATAAAACCAAGCAGAAACACCTTGATCACCATAAGCAGCGGTTCCTGATCGTATCTGTCCTTTAAATAAAAATAGGTCAGTAGGGCAAGACCCGGCGCCAATGCCGACGCAATAACCGAAAACAAAAGCACCGTTCTTAATCCCTCCACTTCCTTGCAGTGACCTTAGCGGCCCTGCCGAATGTAACTCCAGCTTCAAAGCAAAGTTCATCCCATGAAGATGAATCCTCATGGGATGTCTCAATCAGGATAACGGTGTTAATCCTGGCGCTTGAAATGTGTGCAAATGACGTCAACCGCATTCTCGGCAATGACGACTTTGCCATATTCCTCAAGTACGGCTTCCGTATAGGATGCAGCTTCTCCGAACTCGGCAAGAACCGCGATCAGCGAAGGAAGCTGATTAGCGTCGATTTCTTCTGGGTCCATGTACAGTACCCATTTATCTCTATAATGATAAAGCCGCCCGGCTTCGGTGATATGTCGTTGAAGTACGTGTGCAGCTTCGATCAGCACTTCGAAGTCGTTAAAAGCATACACGATGGAGTCGCTTTGTTCAAGCGTGACTTCCATTTCGTAAACTTCTTCAGGGAGTTCATCTTCACCCAGTTGACTGTACTGATGATGATCGTATTTCCCCCGGGTCACGATGACGACCATTCCTTGAGCAGGAAGGGCAAACACTTCCACGGCGAGCGGTCCCGTTGCATCAAAGCCCAGTTCGTTATAGGCCTGATCCATCATTTCGGTAAACAGCTCGTGCACCTTCGGGATTTCTTGCCACATGTCCTCCTTCTGGATGCCCCGTTCACTCAGGTCGTCAAACGTAAGGAAAATCCGTATCTTATCTGAGCTTAAGCGTTCTATTTTCATGACAGGATCCTCCTTGTAAGCATTGTTATAACAAATTATGATGTCTCCCATAATATGTGCTGAAAATAGTTCTATGTAAGTATGTTATCATTATATAACCATAAATGCACGCTGTAAAATGGACAAAAAAAGAATCATTTGGAGCGGATAACCGCCCTTTAAATGATTCTAATGGGTTTGACGCGTTTACAATCCAGGTATCACCGTATTTGTCTCTTTCAGAATCATGTCCACTTCCCGCTTGACATCCGGATTGGTGCGGATAAAATCTTTAATCTGGGTAACGCTCGATCCCTTGGAATACGAATCGTTGTGAGAACCATGAGTGTCGTGACGATGGGACGAGCCCATGCCGATGTTTGCCATGTCCATCATTTTGTCCTTGGCATTGCCACCCATGACGGACGTAATCATACGTCCCCGGTTTCTGGACAACAGCGTCGTTGCAGCAGCACCAACCAAAATACCGCCAATAAAAGCAGAAGTGTTCATTTAGGTACAACCTCCTTATGGGATGAAGTCGAATATATTTTGAGCGAATATGGTCCTGCTCATGCGGCATAAATTCAGGAAAGCGAGATGAAATCATGGTTAAAATTACGGCGGCGCTGGCTCTATGCTCACTGCTCATCCTTAGCGCCTGCGAAAACGAGGGGCAAAAAGACCAAAAGGCTGTCCCTCCGGCTCAAACAAGCGAAGTACATACAAACAATTCAGGCAGCACCACAACAAACGGGACGTCCGGCGTTCAACCCGGCGGATCGGTCCCGGAAAATTCTCCGGAAACGAATAAGGATCAAACGAATAACGATCAAACGAATCAAGGCAGCGCAACCAAGCCGGATTCCAACGATCAGCAGACGGGTACAAAAGCGGTAACGGTGCAGTATCGCATGAATAAAGCTTACGATATCGTTCCGAGTGTTGAAGGGATTCCGAAAAAAGTCGTACTGCTAACCTTCGACGACGGCCCTAAAAAGGCCGAAATGATCAACGGGTTGATCGATACGCTGGACAAGCATCACGCCAAGGCGATATTTTTTGTCAATGGATACCGCGTCAAGCAGCATCCCGAGCTGTTGAAATTAATAGCGGAACGCGGGCAGACCATCGGCAACCACAGCTGGGATCACATCATCCTCAAAAATAAGCCCGAAGCGGAAGTACGCAGGCAAATCGAGGATACGCAGCAGATCGTCAAGGCAACCGTTGGCAAAGCGCCTGTATTTTTCCGTCCCCCCAATGGGGCTGGTGGTGATACCGGCAAGAAAATCGCCAAGGAGAACGGTCTCCTGTACATGACCTGGTCCAACGGCTCGCTCGATTGGACGATGAGCTCCAAAAGCAGCGGCAATGCCGACAAGGTTGTCTCGAACGTGCTGGACCAGCTGCACAGCGGCAGCAACATTTTAATGCATGAGCTTCCGTGGACCGTCGAAGCGCTGGATACGCTCCTTACCAAACTGGAAAGCAAAGGCTACACCTTTGTAGATCCCGAAAGCATCGATACTCAAATCAAGTAAGGAATCATGCAATGCACAAAAAAGCAGCCGGCATATCGGCTGCTTTTACTCGTTTATCTGTGTTTTTCTATGGGTTCTGTCCTTAGCGTAAGGACATGCATTTCTGCAGGGCAGCACAGGCGGAGCGGAACGCGTCTTGTGCCGAAACCACGGCTGATCAGCATGCGCGGCCGGCGGACCTCCGCTTCCGGCTGCTCCCATTCAAACCATCCCGAAGCATACTTCCGGTAAAATTGATTCAGCCGGACCGGTCCGAGCCAAGGCAGCGTAATTTGTCCGCCATGGGTATGGCCGGCAAGCACAAGGTCCGCCTGGATCGTCTTCTGCTTCTGCAGCCAGGCCGGGTCATGAACGGCCAGGATGCGGCATTCCGCACCGGCATCACGGACAGGCAGCTGTGGAACCGGAGGATAATCGTTTCGTTTGTACCGCGGATAATCAACACCGGTTAACCAGATGCGCGCGCCGTTTCGCAGCAGAGGAACGTTCTCATCCCGCAGTAAAGTGACTCCGCATGCGTTCATCAGCTTTTCCAAACCTTCCGGCTCGGCCTTATAATCATGGTTGCCGTATACGGCATACACCGGGGCGATTTCGGCTAGCAGCCTTAAGTTGTGCTCCACCTGGCTCAACGGTACATTCCGTTCCATAATATCCCCGCCAAGGATCACCCAATCAACCGTTCCGGCCAGCTGCCGAATCGTTTTCCCCGTCAACCTCCTGCTATGCAGATCCGATATGAACAGGAGCTTGCTGCCGTCAAAGGGCTTTGGCAGCCTCTCCAGCCTCACGTCGGCCTGCTGCACCAGCTCCAGCCTCGCCTCATACGACATCCTGGCGTAAAGCGCTGCAGCCGCAGCCACGACGCCTGCCCCCGCCCAAACGAGCCAGGGGGTTACCATAGGTCCTCCAGCGGGGGTGCGCCCTTAATTCCCCAATAAACAAGAAATGCCGTTAAACCGATAAATAAAAAGATTAAAGAGTTCGTAAAATATTTACTGATCTTGATTCGCCGGGAACCATAAGTGTCCGCCCTTGCCGGAACGGCGGATTCGCCTTCCGTCTCCCTTTTTCCGGCAGTCCGGTTACTCCGACGGGACTGCGGGGCTGCCGCCGAGCCGGAAGCGGCTGCAGCAGTTCTGGCGGTCGCCGGCCGCTTCCCTGCATTTCCTGCCGTTTTTCCGCGTCTCAGCGTTCCGGCCGCCCGTGTTGAAGACGTCTCTGCTGCCTTGGACTTGGGCGGAGTCCGTTTACCGGCACCGGCTGAAGGCGCCTTTTTTACCGGGGTCTTCTTCCGATTTTTTCTGTACGTTTCAACTCTGCTCAATTCGCTGTTCATGCTTCCCTCCGAAATCGAATCACTAGCCCGGATACACAATCAATCATAAAATGGCATAAGACCGGGGCAAGCAGTGTTCCGGAATGTATGTAGATATATCCGAGGCCGTAACTGCTCAAAAAAACCCAGCCGGTTGGAATCCAGTGCTTCAAATACCGGACGTGAATGACCGCAAATAATATACTGGTCCAATACGGACCGAACGCATGCTGTACGGCTCCACGGAACAGCAGCTCCTCGCATACCGCCACGACCGCGGAGATGACTATAATATGCCATACGGGACGGCGCTGGAACAGCATGTTGTTGATTCCGCCGTCATCCATCACTTCCTCCGGTGTAATCCGGGAGACGAGGAAATCGACGGCAAACATAACGGCGGCCAGCCCAAGCCCCCATGCCGCAACTTGTCCGGGATGCTGAAGCTGAAACAAGGCAAGCGGATTTCTTCGCTGCAGCAGAATCCATACGAGACCGATCAATAAGGTTAGGCCCTGGGTGATATACAGATTGATCAGAAGTAGACGGTCATTCAGCTGTTCAGGCTTAGCCTGCTGAATTTTGGGTAATTTCCATTTCCTTTTTTTCATGATGAGGCCTGCCTGTCTATTAAGTTTCTGTTACTAGAGTGGTTGCAAACATCCCACAACGTGAAGGTTTTACTCCAACATCTGTTTGTGTTCTGCGGGACCCCCGAAATATACGATTTAACTTTGTTAAAAAAGTCCTCCCAGCATTAGAATCATAGCAGATTAAGAGCAGAACATTCAAGGGAAGCACTTTTACCTATTGACACGCCTGATAGGCCCGTGATACATTATGGAAAAATTAATTGAGCGAAACACGATGAAGGAAAGAAGAGGCTTTATCGTCTCCAGAGAGCCGGTGGTTGGTGCAAACCGGTGACAGAGAAGTCATCTTTAGCGTTCCAGAGCAATTGCATTGAACTACCCAGTAGGTGCAGTCGGATGATTCCGTTATCAATCAGGTCTCCAATCGGAAGACCTTGAGGCTGCCGTTCGCGAAGACGGCGGTGAATTAGGGTGGCACCACGATAACTCTCGTCCCTTACTACGGAAGTAGTATGCGGATCGGGAGTTTTTTTGTTGTCCAACTAAGAATAATAAGGAAAATCCGGCCAGCTGCACGTTCATCCTTTGGCACAGTACCGCGTTGCTTTACGGAATAAACTTAGGCGTCCGCCTGATTGCCTCCCATAGGCTCAGCGGCTCCACTTTTGGCTTCACGGATATGTTCCTATCGGACATGTCCTTATATATAAGCGTTCTAGATATTTAAGGAGGATGGAAACCAATGTTTAAAGTGTTAGTATCGGATCCGATTAGCGATCTCGGAATCCAGCAGTTAGTCGATGCACCTGATGTCACGGTAGAGAAAAATACAGGGCTCTCCGAAGACGAGCTTGCGGCGATCATCGGGGATTATGACGCCCTTCTCGTTCGCAGCCAAACGCGTGTTACCGAAAAAATTATGGCCGCGGGATCCCGCCTGAAAGTCGTCGGCCGCGCCGGTGTCGGCGTGGACAACATCGACCTCGAAGCGGCAACCCAACGCGGCATCATCGTTATTAATGCCCCTGACGGCAATACGATAACAACCTGCGAGCATACCTTTGCGATGATGATGGCGCTGGCCCGTCACATCCCGCAAGCTTATGCCAAAACGATCGGCGGAACCTGGGACCGCAAATCGTTCCTTGGCGTCGAGCTTCGCAACAAAACGCTCGGCGTACTAGGTATGGGACGGATCGGCAGCGAGGTGGCCAAACGTGCCAAAGCGTTCGGCATGAACATTCTGGCATTCGACCCGTTCCTGACCCAGGAACGCGCCGAGAAGCTCGAAGTGAAGCTGGCAACAGTGGACGATATTATCCGGAATGCCGATTTTATGACAGTGCATACGCCTCTTACGCCGGAGACCCGCCATATGATTTCCCGTCCGCAATTTGAAGTGATGAAAAAGGGTATGCGCATCATCAACTGCGCCCGCGGTGGCGTCATTGACGAGATGGCCCTGGTTGAAGCAATCGACGAAGGCATCGTTGCCGGCGCCGCATTCGATGTGTTTGAATCGGAGCCGCCGCAGCAGGACCATCCGTTCCTGAACCATCCGAAGATTATCGTTACGCCTCACCTTGGCGCTTCCACCATCGAAGCCCAGGAGAACGTAGCCATTGACGTGTCCGAAGAAGTGCTGCATATTCTGCGCGACGAGCCGTTCAAGAACGCCGTCAACATGCCGCCGGTGGCACCGAGCATCATGAGCCGTCTGCAGCCTTACTTCTCGCTCGGGGAGAAACTGGGCAGCTTTGCCGCCCAAATTACGAAAAACCAGGCGATCCATGAAATTCATGTGGACTATGCGGGAGATTTGTCCGACATCGACACCCTTCCGCTGACTCGCTATATCGTCAAAGGCGTGCTTGCCCACCACCTTGGCAGCGAAGTCAATATCGTCAACTGCATGCATCTCGCCAAAAACCGTGAAGTCAACGTGGCCGTATCCACGGCTCCTAAATCCAAAGGCTTTACGAACCTGCTTACCGTGACCCTCAAAACCTCCGAAAACGAAGAGCGTCTGGTAGCAGGCACCCTCCTTAACGGCTATGGAGAGCGGATCGTGCAGCTGAACAAGTTCCCTGTCGATATCGCTCCGGAGGGTCATCAAATCCTGATTTCCCATAACGATAAACCAGGTATTATTGGCCAAGTAGGAACGCTGCTCGGCAAGAACGACGTTAACATCGCTTCGATGCAGGTCGGCCGGAAAATTATCGGCGGCGAAGCCATCATGATTCTGACCGTTGACAAAGGCGTGCAGAAAGAAGTGCTGAATGAGCTGACGACGATTCCGGAACTCAACAGTGCCGTCGAAATCGTCCTTTCCTAATCGGTCCATACTTTATTAAGAACAGCGTAAGCAGGTTCAAGTGAGCCTGGCTTACGCTGTTTTTTGTTGGTGGGAAACAAGCTGATGTTCCACGTTGAACAAGATTAATCTTTTTTCTTCAACAAAAAAACACCCCGTCAGAGGTGTTTCCTGTTCTTTTTCCATTATTTACGGCTTTCGACAGGGCAGCAGCATCGTAAAGGCCGTTCCTTCGCCCAGGATGCTGTCCACCTGAATGCTGCCCTGGTGCGATTCTACGATGTTCTTAACAATGGCTAGCCCAAGACCCGTTCCGACCGATTCCCCGCGTACCCGTGCCTTGTCCGCCTTGTAAAACCGTTCAAACACGAACGGCAGATCCTCCGGCGGAATGCCTACGCCCTCGTCCTTCACCACGATTCGGATCATCAGCTTGTTGTCCGACAGGACACGGTCGGCAAGGATGCTGATCTTCTTCTCTTCAGGCGTGTGCCTGAACGCATTGTCCAGCAGGTTGGTCATCACCTGCTCCAAACGGTCTTCGTCGGCCTCCTCAAGCACCATATCCTCCGTCTTGCGGTCATAAAGGAGCTCGATATTCCGTTCCTTGGCCCGTACCGTAAACTTGCGGTATACGCGCTCCAGCAGCTCGTTGAGGTCAAGCTGCTTTTTGGCCATGTCGACATGCCCCGCTTCCATCCGCGCCATGTCAAGCAGATCCTTAACCAGTCGCCCCATGCGAAGGGATTCGTCATGAATGACCTGAATCAGTTCCTGGCTCTCCTCCGGCGACGCCGCCATGCCATCCAGCAGCGCTTCGCTGTATCCCTGCATCATGGACAGCGGTGTACGGATCTCATGCGACACGTTGGCAACGAAGTCCTGGCGCATTTTCTCCAGCTGCACTTCCTCGGTTACGTTGCGGAGCACCGCAACCGCTCCGCGGATGTCGTTATCCGAATACAGAGGCGCCATATGAACCGACCAGACGCCCTGCTTGACGTGAAGATTCGTGCTCGTGTCGCCGCTGCCCTCCAGCATATTGTCGAACAGGTCCAGCAAAGGCTCGGGTACCTGCTGTTCTTCTTCCCCTTCGGCGTCCTCCTGGTCCAAGTTCCAGTGGATATCCTTCCATTGGGTGATCAGCTTCTGTCCCGGTGGATTCGTCAAGATCACCTTGCCTGAAGTATCGAACGTAATGACGCCGTCGCTCATACTTCGGAGGACGCTCGCCAAATGCTCCTTTTCCTGGTTCAAGTTGCGGATGTTGTCTTCCAGCTCAGCCGCCATATGATTGAACGTGTTCGCCAGCTTCCCAATCTCGTCGCTCGTATTGATCGACAGGCGTGTGTTGTACTCGCCTTTACGGATCGCTTCGGTAGCCTGAATCATCTGCTGCATCGGCTGCGTAATCTTCGTCAGCAGAAACAGCGCAAAGAAGGTCGTCATCGAAAACCCGATGATCGCCGTGTACGTAAACAGCCGCTTGATGTCTCCGGAGTTCGAATAATTCATATCGATGTATGGAAGCAGAAATAACCCGAGAATAATCAGGATGCATGCTACCAGGCAGATGATGGTCGCCCAGAGCTTCCCGACAAGAGAGGTCCAGAAATTCATGTTATTTCGGTACCTCGAGCTTGTAGCCTACGCCCCAGACGGTGGTGATCATCGCCGCCGACTCCGGTGATACCTTGTTCAGCTTCTCCCGCAGGCGCTTCACGTGCGTGTCGACCGTCCGCAGGTCACCGAAAAATTCATAGTTCCATACATCCTTCAGCAATTCTTCCCGGGAAAAAACCTTGTCAGGCGAGACCGCCAGGTAATGCAGCAGCTCGTATTCCTTAGGCGTCAAGCTGACCTCTTGTCCGTTCGCTGTCACCCGGTGGGCATCGTGCTCAATCACAAGATGCGGAAACACGATGTTGTTGCTCGAATTCGTTTCCTTCGACAGGTACGCCGTTGCCGAAGAGCGCCGCAAAATCGCTTTTACCCGGTAAATGACTTCCCTCGGGCTGAATGGCTTCACGACATAATCGTCCGCGCCGACTTCAAAGCCTTGAACCCGGTTGATCTCCTCGCCCTTGGCGGTCAGCATCAGCACCGGCGTCGATTTGAGCTGGCGCAGCCGGTTGCACACCTCGATGCCGTCCATGCCGGGAAGCATCAAGTCCAGCATGATCAGGCCATAATCCTGATTGGAAGCTTTACGGAGCGCGGTTTCACCGTCCTCGGCCTCCTCGACTTCATAGCCTTCCTTCTCCAAATACATTTTCAGCAAGCGGCGGATCCGTTCCTCGTCGTCCACGACCAGGATCCGGTTTGTATGTTCTGACATAAGACAACCTCAACCCCTTCTATGTTTCTATGAAGAACTTGTCATAACTCCATGCTAATCTTAACAAAAATCCGTTTCAACATCCAAGCGAGCAATGTGAAACGGATTATTCAGTGCTAAATGGATTGAACTAAAGTAAGAATGTGCTCTAGTTCAATCCATATAAATTGTCATATTCGAATCAGCTTGTACCCGCATAGGAGTGAAGTCCGGCAATGACCAGGTTCACGCCGACGAGGGTAAACATAACCACCAAGAAGCCGAGAACCGACAGCCATGACGACTGGCGCCCCTGCCAGCCGCGGGACAATCTGAGATGCAGGTAGGCACTGTAGAACAGCCAGCAGATGAGCGCCCACACTTCTTTCGGATCCCATCCCCAGAAGCGTCCCCAGGCCACCTGAGCCCAAATCATTGCAAAGATCAAGGCGCCGAGCGTAAAGATCGGAAACCCGATGGCGATCGCACGGTAGCTGATCTCATCCAAATCGTCGGGGTCGATCCCGTCCAGGAACGGAGAGGCCGCACGTCCAAGCGGCTTGCGCGCGATCAACCGGAGGATTCCGTACAGGATAATGCCGGAGATCACCGTCCAAATAATCGTGTTGAACTTGCGTCCCGCGTTGATCCCGTTCATCCAGGACGGAGCGCTGAACAGCGGCTTTGTCATGCCGAGGAACGGCTGATAGCTTTCGACCTTGCTGTGATACGGCGCAACGATCGGCGGCAGCTTGTATTCGACGGTCTGCGTAACGCTCGTCGTTTGCCCGGCCGTTCCGGAAGCCTTCGTCTGGGTGAACACGGATTCATAACCGGCTGCACGGAAGGCAAAGACCGTAATGATAAACGAGATAACCAGAATGATCGAGAAAAATACGATTTCGACCCAGCGCTGCTGGCGTCTGTCCTTTTTATCCGTGCTGCTGAAATTCACCGTGCGCAGCAGGTACATAAAGCCTGCCGCAAATGCGATCGCGAAGAACGACTCTCCGGCCGCCGCCATCGTGACGTGGATTTTCAGCCAATAGGACTGCAGCGACGGAATCAGCGGCTGCACCTCCTGCGGAAATACCGCGGCGTATGCCATGATGATGATCGTGATCGGAACGGCGAACAAGCCGAGTATCGTTTTGCGGTAAATGAGATATACCACCGTAAACGCCACCATGACCATCATCGAAAGGAATGACATGAATTCGTACATGTTGCTGACGGGAATATGTCCGCCGCCCGCCCATCGGGTAAAGAAGTACGTTAGCTCCAGCACCAGGCCGAGGGAGGATACCCCGAACGCGATATTCCCCCACTTCCTGCGGTGCGACTCCGGATCCCTGTTGCTCCACCGGCGGCCCATAATGGCGACCGCGAACAGGATGAACGCCGCGCAGTACAGGAAGAATGCGACGACGAACATGTTGCTGCTGAAATTTAACAATCCACTCATGAGTGATTCCCTCCGTTATCCAAGGACTTCTCGTCCACTTCCAGATTCATTTTGCGAAGTATTGCCGCAATCTCCCGGCGGATGCCGAACCAGTTCTTGTTGGTATGCGCACCGAGGGTCAGGTTCCCGTCGTCAATCCGCAGCCAGATCCGGCGGTGCTGCCAATAGAAGCCGAGTATAAGTCCAAGCATGACGATGGCTGCGCCTACCCAGACAAAAGGCATCGCTTTGTCCACCCGGATGTTCAAATAGGTGGTCGACATCGATAAGTCCACATTTCCCATTCCTTTGACATCCAGCTCAAGCGGAACGCTGCCGCCGTTCATTTTGGCGTTTATGGCATCCTGCTGGAAGCGCTCCTTGTCGACTTGTTTCGGGAAATAGAAATAATGTACGCCTTCGGCTGGCAAATTCGGCCCTTTAATCAGGAAGAGAAAAGCCGGCGCGTTTGGATTCGGAGTTTTCGTGACGGGCTGACCGTTCTCGTCCAGCCCAAAATCGTTGTACTTCTCCTTCAACTCAAGCGAATATGGCCCTACCTTGTAGTTCCGCTCTGGATCCTTGATCTTCAGCTGGAACGTACCGTAATCTTTGCCGGTCTTCTTGTCCACCAGGGAAGGCTTGACCGAACGGAGGACCGGTGTCAAATCATAGTCAAACTGATAGGCCTTCAGGCCTTTGTAATCCATCGGGTCGTTAACCTCGATATTGTGATGGTCAACGGCCTTCAGCGTAGGCTGTTTGGACGGATCATTGCAGTTGGCCGTACATTCGTAAAGGGTCGCCTGCGTCTTGAACAGTTTTGGAAGCACCTTGTTTTTGCCCTGAAATTCCTTTGGCAAATCTTGTTCCGAGTAATATTCAACCGTAAACTTCTCGTTCTTCAAATAATACGACGTATTCGGAATGTGCTTGATTTCGCCTTCAGGAAAAGCGACATGCTGATCCATGTGCAGACCCGGCAAGCCGCGGGCCAGCACGGCCAGCAGGAAAATGATCAGCCCGATATGGATGACGTATGGTCCCCAGCGGCTGAAGCGGTACTTTTCTGCGAGTAAAGCGTTATCCAAGGTATGTACACGGTAGCCTCTTTTCTTGATGTGGACGGATGCCTGCTCCACCCATTTCTTGGACTCCAGCTCTACCGGTCCCTGATACACCACGCGCTGACGGGTCAGGAACTGCTTATGCTTCAAAATTCTTTGCTTGGTAAGCGCTTTGTACAATGGCAGCACCCGGTCCAGGCTGCAGATGACCAGCGACGCGCCGATCATGACGAGCAGGAGGACAAACCACCAGGATTCGTACGTATGCGACAGGCCCAGCTTGTAATAAATCCATCCGGGCGTGCCGTAAGTATCCTTGTAGTACGTTGAGGGATCGATGTTCAGAAATGTGTTTTCCTGGGGGAAAATCGTCCCGAGCATCGATCCGAGCAGGGTCAGGATAATCATGTATACGGCGATCTTTACAGACGAAAAGAAGTTCCAGATCCGGTCTATGAAATTCGGGTTGGCACGCTGAGAGCGTCGTGCCATCCCGTCATAGCGCATCTCCAGAACTTCGTTGGACTCGCGGTCTTGTTCTTCCAATGGCCTTCCGCAAGCCTCGCAGAGCACCGTTCCCACGGGGTTTTGGTGCCCGCACTCGCACTTGGTGTTCTTGAATGCAATAACTTCCTTCATCATCAGGAATTCACCAACTCTTCAATTTGCTGATCGAGAGTTTGCAAATCCAGCTGTCCCAGATGGATCTTATTGATCTTCCCGTTAGGCGAGACAAAAAACGTCGTAGGCAGCGGGGATATTCCGTAGGATTGAATGGCGTCCTTCTCGGGATCCAGCATTACAGGGAAGCTGACATGGACCTGCTTCACAAAATTTTCCACGGCCATCTTGTCCTCGCCGGCGTTGATGCCAACGATGACGACATCCTTATCCTTCCACTTATCATACTGGGCCTGCAGAGCGGGCATTTCCTTCACGCATGGTTCGCACCAGGTTCCCCAGAAATTGACAACAAGCGCCTTGCCTTTATATTCATCGAGCGTATGAACCTTGCCGTCCAGCCCGAGCAAGTCAAAGTTCGGCGCCTTACTGCCTTCCGTCGGTTTGCCATTAGAGCCCGAAACCTGTGTCGTAATGGCGTAACCGCCCAAAATGACAATCAACAGCAGGATAATGATTTGAACCTTTTTTCTAGATTTACCCATGCCAAAAGCTCCCTTTCCATGACAAATCACATATTTTAAGCGCAGAGTTTGAACAACCTATGAACAATTATAGCGAAATAATGTCACAGGTGCTCCGGGAGTATTTGAAAATTATGTGTCCTTCCGTTCTATCTTTTGTTTAAATTTCCCGATTTAGCCATATTTAATAAACTTTGTACTTCATCCTTTGTCAGGTGGCGGTACAAACCGCGCTTCAAATTGTGCAGCAGCAGGTCGCCGAACGCCACGCGTTTCAGCCGGATCACCGGGTGCTTGATCGCATCAAACATGCGTCTGACCTGCCGGTTGCGGCCTTCATGAATCGTGATGCTGATTACGGCTTCGTTCTTCTCCGTGTCGATATCTTTATATTCGACTTCGGCAGGGGCCGTCATACCATCATCCAGCTGAATGCCGGCTTTGAGCTTGTCCAGGTCGCTGCCGTGCGGGATCCCCTCCACCGTCGCCAGATACGTTTTGGGCACATGATGCCGCGGGTGAGTCAGCAGATTGGCAAATTCGCCGTCATTGGTCAGCAGCAGCAGACCTTCGGTATCGTAGTCCAGACGGCCGACCGGATAAACCCGCTCTTTGATGCCTTTCAAATAATCGGTTACGATTTTTCGTCCTTCCGGGTCGGACGCGCTGGTAATTACCCCTTTCGGCTTGTTGAACACGATGTAAATCTTCTGCTCGTGCTTGATCGGCTTGCCGTTCACCTTGATGATATCTTGATTCGGGTCCGCCTTGGTCCCCAGCGTGGTTACGGTTTCCCCGTTAACTTCCACTTTGCCGGCCAGAATCAATTCTTCGCACTTACGGCGCGAAGCGATACCGGCCTGCGCTAACACTTTCTGTAATCTCTCCATGTTCAATAGGTCACCTCAACCCTAATGATAACCATCAACAGGATAAATCACAAGTTCGTTCCATGGAAAATCCGCTCCTGGGCAGGTGTCGGAGTGAGGATACAAATAGAGGGGGGAAATATTGTAGCGGCGTGCCAGCTCCATAATAAGTTTGCTGGCAACGAACAGCTGCTGTTTTTCGGCAGCGCGAAACAGGGTGTATTCGCGGTTGAAATCACCCTGGAGGCAAATATGGATATGGGAAGGATCGGTGACGTAAGGGGAAGAAACGACCGAGGCATCCTCCCCGATCCAAAAATCAAACCCTTTCCCGTTGATGGAAGGGCATACGGAATGATGGATGATAAAGCCTTCGAATGTCATGCGGATCACCTCATTTAAACTAGCCTGAGCTTGTTACAGTATATGAGGTGTCCATGAAACCGTTCCACACGGCAGTCCGGTTATCCGAAGAACAACAGGCAGACGGCAATAGCGGCTGCAAATCCTACCGCATCCGACAAGAGACCGACCTTAAGCGCATACCGCCCGTTGCGGATCCCGACCGCACCCAAATAAACGGTGAGCACGTACAGCGTCGTATCCGTGCTGCCTTGAATCGTTGAAGCCATCCGTCCGATCATGGAATCCGGGCCGTACACCGAGATCAGATCGGTGGCGAATGCGAGGGACCCTGTTCCTGTCAGCGGCCGCAGGAGACCCAGGGGCAATATTTCGCTCGGAACGCCCAAATGCTGAAGGAAGGGACCTGTCCAGCCCACAAAAAAATCAAGGGCCCCCGAGGCCCGGAAGATGCTGATCCCTACCATCATCCCGACCAGGTTAGGAATGATTTGAATGGCCGTTTGAAATCCCTCTTTGGCTCCGTCGACGAAGGATTCGTACACCGGCACCTTCTTGGTAAAAGCATAAAGGGGAATAAACGCGATCAGTACGGGGATCGCCCAGGCCGATATCAGATTGATGAACGCCACCATACGCCCTGCTCACCCTTTCAGCTCGGATTGGGAGGAAGAAACGGGACCCGCATGCACCGGCGGCTTCTTCGGCCTGCTGCGCATAAATTTGCGCCGGTACCAGCGGTCCATCACGATGGCTGCCAACGTGGCAACGGCGGTCGCCATCAGCGTGGTGCCAACGATATCGGTCGGATTGGCGGACTGATAGTTCATCCGGATCGCGATCAGCGTAGTCGGAATCAAGGTGATGCTGGCCGTATTGAGCGCCAGCAGCGTGCACATCGCCGGACTGGCGGCCGTCTTATCGGGATTCAGCGTCTGCAGCTCCTGCATCGCCTTGATGCCCATTGGCGTGGCTGCGTTGCCTAGACCGAGCAGATTCGCGCTCATATTGGACAAGATGTAACCCATCGCAGGATGGTTTTTCGGCACATCCGGAAATAAAAAGGTGACGATCGGGCTCAGCAGCCGGGCTATTTTTTTCAGCAGGCCCGAATCTTCCGCAAGGCGCATCATACCGAGCCAGAAGACCAGCACGCTAATTAACCCGAAACATACTGTCACCCCGGTCTTAGCCCCGTCGAAGGCCGCAGAAGTGACCAGTTCAATCTTCCCCTGGGCTGCTGCAAAACCGAATCCAATCAGAATAAGCCCCAGCCAAATCGCATTGATCATTTCGTATCCCCTCTCCCCAGGTTGTTACGTTAACATCAGGCGCCGGGCTGAAGCAGACGCTTCATCACCACGCTGAACCATTGTCCCCAATTACTTTTGTGAACGGGTGCCATCGTCTGTTTTGCAGCTGTTCCGGACGCCGTTCGTTCCGGCAGCACGCTTCCTTTTCTGTAGACCGGAATTTCTCCGATCTTTTCCCCTTTCAGTGACACCTCGATTTTCCCTCTCAGCCCGAATCTCAAATCCGGCGCTCCTTCCTCCGCTTCAGGATAGAGCACCAGCTTCTTGTTGACCTGAGCTTCCTCGCCATCGGCAAAAGGGTACTGGAACGTTTGGCTGACGACCAGGTCCTGACCCTGTACCGACTCCCCTTTTTCGGTCAGCTGTTTCAGCGGGTAATATTCAAACCCGTAATCCAGCATTCTGCCGTGGTCGTTCCAGTCGTCCCCGTCGTTCAGTGTCACGGCGACCAGCTGTTGGCCGTTGCGGGTTGCCGAGCTGACCAGGCAGCGGAACGCCTTTTTGGTATAGCCGGTCTTGACCCCGTCCGCTCCTTCATAAAGGCGGAGCATTTTATTTTTGTTATCCCATTTGTAGTCCCAGGATTCATTCGGATTCGGAACCTTCTTCGTCGGCGTCTTCACGATTTCCTTAAAAACCGGATTATGCAGGGCATATGCCGTCAGCTTGGCCAAATCGTTGGCCGATGAATAATGGCCTTCCTCGTCCAGTCCGTGCGGATTCATAAAATGCGAATGGGAAAGGCCCAGCATACGGGCTTTCTCGTTCATCAAATATACAAACCCCTCTACAGAACCTCCGACGTGCTCGGCAATCGCCGTGGCCGCGTCATTGCCTGAACGGAGCATCAGCCCGTACAGCATATTTTCCAGGGTCATTTCTTCCCCCAGCTTGAGATAGATGGAAGACCCTTCTTTGCCAAAGGCATTTTTGCTGACCTTCACTTCGCTGTCCAGCTTGCCATGCTCAATCGCTACGATCGCGGTCATGATTTTCGTCAGGCTGGCGATCCGGAGCTCATCGTCCCCGTGGCTGGAATACAGCAGCCTGCCTGAAGTGACATCGATCAAGGCTGCGGCCTGAGCGTGGGTGCCGAGAGCGGGTAAATTTTTCGCGGCGGATGCCCGGCTTGTACCGGCAAAGCCGCTGGCGATGAGCGTGATGACCGCAATCCAGCTCCATATTCGTTTATGCTTGATCCACATGTTATCTTTCCTTTCGGTTCGGAAAATCTTGTACAAGTATATGCTTGGCCTAACTCGGGTATGCCAAACGTGCAAACCAGAAAAAAACAATGACCTTTTTCAGAAATCGTTTCTTCACAAAAAATCCCTCCCGGCTGACGGAAGGGATTGGCACAGGCTTAAAACAATGAAGGATTGATCTCCGAAGTCGTCGTTTGGGCTGGATTGACAGCACCCGTTTGCGTATTCGTTTGGAACATCGACGTGATTTTATCCACCATGGACGGTGCGGAATCAATTAATTTCTCAAATAAATGCGTTTGATTATCGAGCGGAACGATATTCACGCCCGCTTTGCCGACAACGAGAAATGCGATCGGACGAATCGAAACGCCGCCGCCGCTGCCCCCGCCGAACGGCAAGGACTTGGATTCGTGTCCGGGTGCCGCGCTCACGCTTTTACTGATATCATCCGCGTTAAAATCACTTCCCCCTGCAGCAAAGCCAAAGCCCACCTTACTGATCGGAAGGATGACGCTGCCGTCAGGAGTTTCTACAGGGTCGCCGACAATTGTGTTGACATCAACCATGCCTTTGATGTTTTCCATCGCAGTCTGCATTAAGCCTTGAATCGGATGCTCTGCCATGTTGATTCCTCCTAGTGTGTTGATATTAAGCTCTGAGCCACAGATGTTAGCTTGCCCATATCCCTTTGAAGTATGTAGTCACGTCTGCTCGGCCGGTACCGTTAAATAAAGTAAGCCTTTGCTACCGAAGAACCTGTTTGGCCAATCGGAACCAATGGATCGGACCTCCCGGTACTTTGAGAATTCGGGCCATCAACACGATGCCGGCATACAAGGCATAACCGCAGGAGATGCGGGCGACGCAGGACAGCTCGGTGGCAAACTGCGGCTCATCCTTAAACACCGGAACGACAAAGAGCCTAGGATTGTTTCGCATGCGTACTTTAAAGGAAAGCCAGCCCACCAGGGTCGTTTTGAGCCCCCACACGGTTCCCGTTGCAATCGCAGTCCATGCTGCATCGCCGGTCGATAAATTAGTGGACCAATCCAGCTTTATGATGTTCACATGCTGCATAGTACGGTTAAACCATTCCTTTAAAGAAGCCGTCGACTGGAGCATAATCCTCACTTCATCTGCCCAATGGTCCAGCCGTCTTTTGTTAATATGCGCTTTTCCGACGGTTTGGCCGTTACGGAAACTGTTTTTACTCTCAAGCCGGAGCATAAAGCCCTTTTTCATATTGGCAAACACCAGGGAAGGCATCTCATAATGCATCTTTACGATTCCATACAGCATCTTGACGTCCAATACGGCCTTGTCATCCTTATTATGCTTGCTGTACCATAATGTAATGGTAATGCTTGACATTATGACGGCAACCAGCAGAATGATCAGGAGAACAATAATGGCGACTACAATCCACACGTATAAACCCCCAAGTCTGTCCATAAATCTTCCTGTGCATAGTATGGCATTCCCCGATGGAAAAGATTCGGCCACAAGCTTTTTTTGAACGCCAAAGACCCACCCGGGGAATCCGGATGGGTCTTGTTGTTTATGCAGTTTTACGGCACATCGTCAAACGTCAGCTGTTTTCCGTCCAGCTTCTCGAACAAGAGCTGGGTTTCTTCCTCCAGATTATCCGTATCTTCAAAAATGGCCGGCTCCGGGAGCGCCTGAAGATTCGGCAGGCCAAAGTAATCGAGGAACGACTTGGTCGTACCGTATAAAATCGGACGTCCGATTGTCTCCGCCCGTCCCGTCTCCTCGATCAGGTCCTTGTTGACCAGCGTCTGGATCGCCCGCTCAGATTTGACGCCGCGGATCTCTTCGATTTCCACCCGGGTAATCGGCTGCCGGTAGGCCACGATGGCCAGCGTCTCGAGTGCCGCCTGCGACAGCGAGGATCGGGATGGGGAATAAGCGAGCCGCTCAAAATACGGGGCGTGATCGGGCAGCGTAGCCAGCTGATAGCTGCCGGCAATCTGGACGACCTGGATCCCCCTTTTCTCCCTGACAAAATCCTCCTTCATTTCCTCCAGGGCGTCTGTCACCAGCTCGGGACGGTGCTCGACGACCTCGGCAATCTGCTTGGCCGTCAGCCCTTCATCCCCCGCCAAAAAGAGCAGACCCTCAATAATCGACTTCAATGTCGGAAAGTCCATTCGAGAGACCTCCCCCTTTCCATTCCATCACAATGTCGTCGAACAGCTTTTCCTGATAACAAATAATTTGTTTCATCTTCATCAGCTCCAAAATGGCCAGAAACGTCACGACGATTTCATGCCGTACCATCTCATCATGCAGCAGCTTGGAAAACAATAGCTTGCCGCCGGGCCCGCTGGATTCCAGGGCATGCACTACCTCGCGGATCCGATCCTTCACCGAAATTTCGTCCCGCTGGATTTTGGCGTAGCTGGTCCGCTTTGACGCCTTGCGCAGCGCCTTCTGAAAAGCCGCAACCAAATCGGAGGCGTGCAGGCCTTTGACCGGATTGTCCGACACGCGCGGCACCCACGGCGTCAAATCCTCTGGCTCCTTGGAGTAGATCAGGCTCCGTTCAAATTCCTTTTCCTGCAAATGCTTGGCAATCCCTTTATATTTGCGGTATTCGATCAGCTTCTGCACGAGCTCCGCCCGCGGATCGATTTCTTCTTCTTCATAAAAGTCAAACTCGTCCATTTCAAATACCGGAGGCTTCGGCAGCAGGAGCTTGCTCTTGATCGACAGCAGCGTGGCCGCCATAACCAGAAACTCGCTGGTGATATCCAATTCGAGCTCCTGCAAGCTCTGCAAATATTCCATATATTGATCGGTAATCTCACTGACGGGGATATCCTGGATGTCGATTTCCGCTTTGTCAATCAGGTGCAGCAGCAAATCAAGCGGACCTTCAAACGTCTCCAGCTTATATAATACGGTGTTCACGGCTTATCCTCCCGTCACATAAAGTACGCCCGCCAAGCGGGGCTGTGTCCCAATGGGCCCGTAAGGCACTTTGCGGACATAAAAAATGCAGTACCCGGAAAAAGGGTACTACATTAAATAAGCACTATTTTAACTGTTTCGTCAAGTTGGCCATTTCAATTGCCGCCACCGCAGCATCGTATCCTTTGTTTCCGGCCTTCGTTCCGGCCCGTTCCACCGCCTGCTCGATGTTCTCTGTCGTCAAGACGCCGAAAATGGTAGGAACGCCGGTTTTCAGGTTGATCGCCGCCACGCCTTTGGCCACCTCGTTGCACACGTAGTCGTAATGGGAGGTTGACCCCCGGATAACCGTGCCGAGCGTAATGACGGCGTCGTACTTGCCGCTTTCGGCCATCTTCTGGGCAATCAGCGGGATTTCGAAAGCGCCCGGAACCCACGCCACGTCCACTTCTTCTTCCTTGGCGCCGTGACGCTTTAGTCCGTCGAGTGCGCCGCCCAGCAGCTTGCTGGTGATAAACTCATTGAATCTTCCAACCACGATGCCGTATTTTAATCCTTCGGATACCAAATTTCCTTCGTAAATGTGTGCCATGCTTCATCAGCCTCCTGTAATTATTCGGTAGTCGTCGTCAATGAATCGGGCTGCTCAAACTTTAGCATGTGCCCAAGCTTCATTTGCTTCGTATGCAAGTAGTTCTCGTTGTCCTTATTGGCCTGCATTTGGATCGGCACGCGCTCGACGATTTCCAGCCCGTAGCCCTCCAGGCCTTTGATTTTGCGCGGATTGTTCGTCAGGAGCCGAATTTGGCGAATGCCGAGATCCTTCAATATTTGAGCTCCGATGCCGTAATCGCGGAGATCCGCGGGGAATCCAAGCTTCAGGTTGGCATCGACCGTATCAAGGCCCTCTTCCTGGAGCTTATAGGCTCTCAGCTTGTTAAGGAGCCCGATGCCGCGTCCCTCCTGGCGCATGTACAGCAGCACGCCGCGGCCTGCTTCGTTGATCTGCCGGAGTGCGGCTTCAAACTGCGGGCCGCAATCGCAGCGATGGGAATGGAACACGTCCCCTGTCAGGCATTCGGAATGGACGCGGGTGAGCACCGGCTCCCCGGATGCAATGTCCCCTTTGACGAGCGCCAAATGCTCTTTATTGTCCACCGCATTCGTATAGGCGACGATCTGGAACTCGCCGAAGTCCGTCGGCATCCGCACCGAAACCTCGCGGGTAACGAGCTTTTCCTTATTGTTGCGGTACTGGATCAAATCCTTGATGCTGATCAGCTTGAGGCCGTGTTTTTTGGCGATCTGCACCAGGTCCGGCAGCCGTGCCATCGTCCCGTCCTCTTTGATAATCTCGCAGATCACCCCGGCCGGGAACGATCCGCTGAGACGGGCGAGATCCACCGCCGCTTCAGTATGGCCGGCGCGCCGGAGCACGCCGCCGGTTTTGGCAATCAGCGGAAACATGTGGCCGGGGCGCCGGAAATCGGCTGCGGTCGCTTCCGGGTCGGCCAGCGCTTTGGCGGTCAGGGACCGCTCATAGGCGGAGATGCCCGTTGTCGTCTCCTTGTGGTCGATGGAGACGGTAAAAGCCGTGCCGTGATGGTCCGTATTGTTCGATACCATCGGCTTCAGGCCGAGCTCTGCGGCTCTTTCCTCGGTAATCGGCATGCAGACCAGTCCGCGTCCTTCCGTGATCATGAAGTTGATGACTTCAGGCGTTGCCTGATCCGCCAAGGCGATAAAATCACCTTCGTTCTCGCGGTCCTCGTCGTCTACGACGATAACGACCTTACCTGCCGACAAGTCAGACACCGCATCTTCAATGCGGTCAAACACAAAATCCTCCTCCATGGGTTTCCCTCCTATTCCTGCATGGGCTTATTGGCCTGTCTGTCCTCTTGCCTGCCTCATGCAAATCCGTGTTGTGCTAGCAGCTCCAGGCTGATTCCCGAAGGTTCAGGACGCCCATTCCCTTCCCCTGTTCGGTAGTGAAGCAGATGGTCCACATATTTTCCGAGAATGTCGCATTCCAGATTCAGCACACTTCCAGGCTTTTTGTCCGCCAGACTTGTCTCCGCAAGCGTATGCGGGATAATGGAAACGGTGAATGTTGTGGCGCTCGTCTTGACCACCGTCAAGCTGATGCCGTCCAGGGTAATAGATCCTTGCGGGATGATGTAGCGGAGCAGGGCGGTATCTTCCGGCTCCACTTCGATCAACACCGCATTCTGATCCCGGTCCATCGCCCGGATCGTCCCTGTCCCGTCAGCATGTCCCTGCACGATATGTCCGCCGAAGCGGGCACCCACCTGCATGGCGCGCTCCAAATTCACCCGGCTTCCGGCCCCCAGCGATTTCAAGTTGGAGTGGCGGTACGTTTGCGGCATGACGTCCACCGCGAACGAACGGGCTCCAATCTCGACAGCCGTGAGGCAGACGCCATTGACCGAGACGCTGTCCCCGATTTTGAGATCGCCCATAATCCGGGAGGCCTCGATATGGAGGATCATCGCTTCCCCTTTGCTGGAGACGCCCCGCATGACGCCGACCTCTTCAACCAAACCGGTAAACATCGCAATCGCTCCTTTCTGTCCTGTAAAGAAGTATTTCATACGATTCATATCGTTAACCGTGTGCAGCCTTAAAAAGTTAAGTATCGTTTTTCCGGATCAGGTCATGCCGGCCAAACCGGCTTTCCGCTGATGCAGACGTTGTCCCCGAGCACTTCGGTCTCTACGTCTTCTAGCCGGACGGCGTCCGCTATCTTGTCGGCGCCTCGCAGCGAGAAGTTGACAGGAGCCGCCGGACCTCCAACGATTTTCGGCGCGAAATAGAGCACGACCCGGTCGATCAGTCGGGCCTCCAGCATGGCACCGTTCAGCCGGCCGCCGCCTTCCACCAGAATCGAGCCGATCTCACGTTTGCCCAGCTCCTGCATCGCCAGGAGAAGATCGACCTGCGGGCCCGATCCGCAGCGGATCGTTTCTACGCCGATCTTCTTAAGGGCTTCCTCCTTATCCAAATCGGCGCGTTCCGTCGTCAAAATGACGGTCGGCGCTGCTCCATCCTGAATCACCTTCGACTCAAGCGGAATCCGCAGCAAGGAATCGACGATGATCCGTACAGGATTCAGACCGATGGCGCCCTGCAGCCGGGTGGTCAGCTGCGGATTGTCCGCGATCACCGTATTTACGCCAACCATAATCCCTTGATGACGGTGGCGGAGCGTATGAACCTGCTCCCGGGCCGCTTCGTTCGTGATCCATTTACTGTCTCCCGATTCGGCCGCGATGCGCCCGTCCAGCGTGCTTGCTGTCTTGACCGTCACATAGGGCAGCCCGGTCGTGATGTACTTGATAAACTTTTCATTCAAGCGGCGGGACCTCTCACCGAGCAGCCCGACTTCCACCTCAATCCCGCTGCGGCGGAGCAACTTGATTCCTCTCCCCGCCACCTGGGGGTTGGGATCTTCGCAGGCCACGACGACCCGCTTCACCTTCTCGCGTATGAGGCGTTCGCTGCAGGGCGGCGTTTTTCCGTAATGGCTGCAGGGCTCCAGCGTTACATAAACCGTACTTCCTTCCGCACGTTCACCCGCCATATTCAGCGCATGTACTTCCGCATGGGCGGTTCCCCGCTGCAAATGCGTGCCAAGCCCAACCATAGCCCCGTCTTTAACGACGACGCAGCCGACAACCGGATTGATCCCGGTCTGACCCTGTGCCCGCTCCGCCATATCGAGCGCAAGTCCCATATAAAATTCATCGTTGATGATGCCGTCCATTCATCTCCCCCCTTGTTCGTAATCGGGACATCCCCTCAATGCTAAGTCTCGGCTTCGGGCGCTTTGCGGATACTTCGCATGTTGGAATTTCCATGGTAAATCACCTTACCATGCGCAGCTTTGGATCCGCGCCGTTTAAACCGGCACTTAGCGGGGACCCCCAGGTCTTTGTAAAAAAGCAAAAAGCCCCGGGATGGCTTAAACCATCCTCGGGGCTGTGAGAGACAAGTCAGATACACTCCAATAAGGCTGCAGAATCCCAAAAATCAGGATCAGCCAAATAAGTCATCGGTAGCGTAAAGTCATCAGTAAACAGAAGCCGTCCCTTCAGGGACAACCTTCTACTATGTGAAAACAACCACGTACACGTGACATCTTATTGGACAGCTGCACTCCAACTGAAGTGCACGCTTTCTCTCCTTCTCCCATCCAGACTATACTGTCGGTCCCGGATTTGCACCAGGTCCACCGTACGCTAAGCGTCAAACGAAGCGTCCGGGTCACGGACTGAGACGGGCGCCAGAACTGATCGGCTGCCGCGTCATCACCGCCGGTAGGGAATTTCACCCTGCCCCGAAGGATATAACCAATATCAATATGCAATTGCAGATGGAATGGCTGCCTAGTGGAAGCCCCATCTATACTAGGAAATGTTAACACTGCCTCTGCAAAAAATCAATACGCCTCTTTTCCCGGACCTGAACAAAAAGCCGCTTGTCCCTTTTTGAAACAGGGAAAGCGGCTGATAAAACGTGCGCGACTCGCAGATTAAGCTTCGTATACTTCGACCGTCTTCATCACGTCGCGGCCTTGGAACGCGTCGACGTATTCCATGCCCTTCGTCACTTTGCCGAATACGGTATGCTGCCCGTCGAGATGCGGCTGCGGCTGGTAGCAGATATAGAACTGGCTTCCGCCGGTGTTGCGGCCGGCATGTGCCATCGCCAGCGATCCGCGCTCGTGTTTGTTCGGGTTGATCTCGCAGTTGATCGTGTAGCCAGGGCCACCGGTACCGGTGCCGTTCGGGCATCCGCCCTGCGCAACGAATCCCGGAATGACGCGGTGGAACACCAGACCGTTGTAGAAACCTGAGTTTGCCAGTTTCTCAAAGTTCGCCACCGTGTTCGGAGCGTCTTTTTCAAACAGATCGAGCAGCACTTCGCCGCCGTTTTCAAGAGTGATTTTTGCTTGCTTGGCCATTATGTCAATGACTCCTTTCATGTCTTTCCTGAGTGTTAACAGACATCTTCTAGTTTACTATGAAATCCCGGGCGAAGCAAAATAATTCCGCATTTCTAAACGTTCTATAAACGCGCAAAAGGACCCCTCTGCATTCCCCAATACAGAGATGATCCTTTATACTGCGCACCAATTCATTTACCAGAGGCGCTAGCGAACAGCGCCTGCCCCCTTAATGCATCTCCTTACTTAAGCACAGCCTGCTTTGCGATCCGCTCAGGAATGACATCGTGGCCGATGATATCCTGAAGGCTCTCGCGGCGAACGACCAGGTCGCTTTGACCTTGGTTCACGAACACGACCGCCGGTTTGCGGATCCGGTTGTAGTTGCTCGCCATCGAATAGTTGTAGGCCCCTGTGCAGGAAACCGCGAGCAGGTCACCGTTATTGACTTTCGGAAGCTCTGCATCCCAAATCAGCATATCGCCGCTCTCGCAGCATTTGCCGGCTATGGACACGGTTTCTTCCGGCTTGTCGTTGGCACGGTTGGCCAGCATGGCCTCATACTTCGACTCGTACAGCGCCGGGCGCGGGTTGTCCGTCATGCCGCCATCCACGGCCACATACTTGCGCACACCCGGAATATCCTTGCTGGTGCCGACGGTGTACAAGGTTGTCCCCGCATCGCCCACGATGCTGCGGCCCGGTTCCACCCAAATTTCCGGCAGCTCGCTTCCCCACTCGGCAAAATGCGTTTTCACCGCGTCGGTAATCGCCTTCACGTACTGGCTGACTTCAAGCGGCGTGTCGCCTTCGACGTAACGGATGCCAAAGCCTCCGCCGAGGTTCACTACTTTGAACTGCACGCCCAGCTGTTCTTTGACACTCTTGGCAAATTCGGCTACACGCTGAACCGCCATCTGAAATCCGTCGACCTCGAAGATCTGCGACCCGATATGGGAATGGACGCCGAGAAGTTCCAGATGCTCCTGAGCGGCAGCTGCTTTGACTGCCTCAAAAGCAGAGCCGTTACCGATGTCGAAACCGAATTTCGAGTCGGTTTGGCCGGTTGAAATATATTCATGCGTATGAGCTTCAACCCCTGGTGTGACGCGGAGCAAAATGTTGACCTTCACCTTTTTCTCAGCCGCCACCGATTCCAGCACATGCAGCTCAACAAAATTGTCTACGACGAAGCAGCCGATGCCGGCGTCGATCGCCATTTCCATCTCTTCCACCGTCTTGTTGTTGCCGTGGAAATGGATGCGCTTAGCCGGGAAGCCTGCCTGAAGCGCCGTGAACAATTCGCCGTCGGACACGACGTCAAGGGACATGTCCTCTTCCTCTGCGATCCGGCACATGGCCATGACGCAGAACGCCTTGCTGGCGTAAGCCACCTGGAATTTCAGTCCGGACGCGCGGAACGCATCGACGTATTCGCGGCACCGCGTGCGGACCAGCTCCTCGTCGACGATATAAAGCGGCGTACCATACTGCTTCTTCAGCTCGGTAACGTCACAGCCACCGATTTCCAGGTGACCGTCCGCATTGATTTTACTTGTACCATGTAGAAACATATTATGCATCCCTTCGCTTTCCTTGGAAATGTAAATATTCCATGTGAACTTTTACATCAGTATACCAGACAAGGGAAGAGAATGAATGGATTTTTTTGCACAACATTTGTGTTTTCCTACGATTGTTCGCGGTTGTCCGGGTTCTTCGCCATCCGCGTATTATCCCTCGTTTTGTTGAAAGACGGCCTTTTCTTGCTCTCAAGCACCGGGTAGCGCAGCAGCACTTCAGATAGAGCCTTTGCATTAAACGGTATAAACGGCCATAGATAAGACGAGTTATAGGACCGGTGCAGCGTCAGCAGCAGGATCAGCAGCGTCGTTCCGACAACGAATCCCTGCACTTTGAAAATAGCCACCGCGACCAGCAGCACAAGCCTCACCATCCGGTTGGCCAATCCCAGCTCATAGCTCGGCGTGGCGAACATGCCGATGGCCGCTACGGCCATGTACAAGACGACCTCATTGACGAACAAGCCTGTTTTCACCGCGATATCCCCGACGAGGATCGCTGCGATGAGGCCCATGGCCGAAGCCAGCGGGGTCGGCGTATGCACAGCGGCCAATCGGAGGAGATCGACGCCGAACTCGACCAGCAGAAACTGGGCGATAAGCGGAATTTTGGCGGTGTCGTGCGGTCCGATAAAGTTTAATTCCGGAGGCTTCAAATACGGGTCCGTCACGAGCAGCATCCACAGCGGAAGCAGAAACATGGAGGCAAAAATGCCCAGAAACCGGACCCACCTGAGGTAGGTCCCCATAAAGGCTGTCTGCCTGTTCTCTTCGGCATGCTGGCACAGGTCGAAAAACGTAGTCGGCATGACCATCACGCTCGGCGAGGTGTCCACGAACACCACTACCCTGCCTTCCATGATATGCGAAGCGACCACGTCCGGTCTCTCCGAATATCTGACCAGCGGATACGGATGCCATCCCTTATTGATAATGACTTCCTCCAGCTGCTTGTCGCCTTGGGGAAGTCCGTCGATGTCAATACTTTTGATTTTCTTCCGGATGGAGTCTACTTGTACCTTATCCACAATATCGTCGATATAGGCAATACAGACGTCCGTCCGCGTCCGCCGCCCGACCTGCACAAGCTCGCTTTTGAATCCGGGGTCGCGGATCCGCCGCCGCACGAGGGCGATGTTGGTAAGCAGCGTTTCGGTAAACCCGTCGCGCGCGCCCCGAACGACCCGTTCAATGCTAGGTTCTTCGGGACTACGGACCGGATAATTTCGGGTATCTAAAATGATGCACGCCCGCTCTCCCTCGATAAATAGTGCGGACATCCCCATCAGTACTTTATTGACTGCCGCGCTGAGCTTGTCGACAATCTCGACCTGAATATGCGGGATGTAAAATTCAAAAAAGGACTTAAGCGCATCCGAAGTCAGCTGGTCGGCGGACAAATAGGTAAGCCGCTTCAGTATTTCCAGCATGATGTTGTCTTTGGCAAAGCCGTTAATGAAGAACAATCCCGTGTTCTGGCCGGCGAGGGTCATTTCGCGAAACACGATGTCAAAGGATGAACCCAGGCCCACCACTTCCTTGAGCGTGTTTTTGGTCGTCTCCAGGCTTTCCGGGATGACATCCTTATCCTGCCAATAGATGATAGATTCCTCGACGGTGTCGGACCTTTCCCGGTCGCGTTTTTCCTGCATCCGCTTATCTTCTCCGCCGTCACCCGCTGCCTTATGCTCATCCTCAGCCTGTTCTTCACCGCCTTCTCGCCGGCCCGCCGTCCTCCGGGGCTCCTTCCCCTCCTCCGACTGATGAGAAGCGTCTTCCTTCTTCTCTTTCGATTCGTCCCCATACTGCATGATCATCGCAATACCCGCAGGGTCCTCTACGTTGATTTCCTGATCCTTGTCATCTCTCACGAAGCGTTCCTCCTTACTTTCTGTAAACAAACCAGTCAAACAGGGAACCCGCCACTTTTCCCGTGACCATCGCCATCAAAAAACCGAACAGGTAGCGGGTCATCTGCAGCCTTTTAGCCAAAATGGGCAGCACGTTGAGCACTTCGGTGAGCGCGGCGGCCAGCATTCCGACGAATATCCCGTTACACAGCCCGATCAAGAGGCTGGCCAGAGGTCCCAAGGATAGTTTCCAGTTCCAAAAGTCGAACACGGTCCCAACCAGCGACCCCGTTACCATCGCCCCTTCGTACCAGTGAACCCGGTTATAGGATGAAGTCAGCTGAGCCAGCCTTGGAATCATGTCGAGGACGATGAACAGCGCGATAACGCCGCCGCCAACCGCAATTCCCCCGGCAATCCCAAGCAGTATTTGGATGATCCAGCCGACCAGAATCAAGACGAATCCCCCTGACGGCTCGCGGTTTTCATCCGTTTATATTCCTCGGCAACGACGTACTGGTCGATATTTTCCTGGTACAGAAACATTTCCACTTCCAGCGGGGTCGGCTCCTCGTTCCATTTCTTTTTGAATAAATGGTTGAAGAAAACGACCATGCCAAACCCGATGCCGAAGGAATAAGCCGTCTGGAACAAGTAGGGATGCTCGTCCCGGCGGCCGGTCACCATTTCCACTGTACGGATTTGCACCTCCTGCATGTTCACGTCCGCATGGAAATTCATGATCGTCAGCGCTGACCCGAAGAAAAGGAGGAGCCAGACGAGGATGAATAGGATCAGTGACGGTTTCTTCTCCTTTTTTATCACTTCCACCAGGGAGTGCTTGTTCCCCATCGACTCAATGCGGACGCCCGGAATGAGCTCCTGGATCTTCGGTATGATGTGCATCATGTCAATTAACAACAAATTTCCATCCCACTTATGGGGATGAACCAGCTCCAGGCTGCGGAGCGAAGATTCCCACTCGGGGTCGCATAAAATCCGGGCGATGTGGCCGAGGGTCACGACCCTTCCATGGGAAATCGGTACGCGGCTGCGCAGCTGCAGGTAGACCGTAGGCAATCCGTGATCAGACATCCAATCACTCCTTTTGCTGCTGAATTACCGTTAGTATAGGAAAAAGGTCTAATTTCTAGTCCGATTTGCATCGCTGCCCAAAAAAAGGAACCGCCTTCCCATACGGAAGACGGTTCCTTGTTCACTGGGCAATCTGATCGCGGATCAGCTGCAGTATTTTTTTCTCGAGGCGCGAAACCTGTACCTGGGATATCCCGAGCCGGGTGGCTACCTCCGATTGGGTCTGGTCGCGGTAGTACCTTAAATAGACGATCAGCTTTTCCCGCTCCGACAGGCCATCGATTGCTTCGTTCAGCGCCAGTTTATCAAACCAGCGTTCCTGGGATTCGTCGGCGATCTGGTCCATTAGCGTAATGGGATCCCCGTCATTTTCGAACACCGTCTCGTGGATTGAGGTCGGCGGCTTGTTGGCCTCTTGGGCGAACACGACTTCCTCCGGTGTTACCCCAAGCTCCTCGGCCACTTCCTTGACGGTCGGCAGCCGGTCCAGGTGCTTCGACAGCTCGTCCCTTTTCTTGCGTACCTTGTTGGCCATTTCCTTCAGTGACCGGCTGACCTTCAGCGTTCCGTCATCGCGGAGAAAGCGCTGGATCTCGCCGATAATCATCGGAACAGCATAGGTGGAAAACTTGACGTCATAGCTTAAATCGAATTTGTCGACCGATTTCAGCAGGCCGATGCATCCGATCTGGAACAGATCCTCGGGTTCGTACCCCCGGTTCATAAACCTTTGCACGACAGACCAGACGAGGCGGATGTTGCAGTTTACCAGCGTATCGCGGGCCAAGCTGTCCCCGGTCTGGCTGAGTGCGATTAGACGTTTGACTTCGGCATCATCCAAATAAGTCTGCGAACCTTTCTTCACATCAGCATCCATGCGCCCAACCCCTAATTATACAAAGCTTTCTTAGATTCGATCCTCTTCTTCATCTTGATTGATGTTCCGGAACCGGGCTCGCTGGATACCTCGAATTCATCCATAAAGTTCTCCATGATCGTAAAGCCCATGCCCGACCGTTCCAGCTCCGGCTTCGACGTATACAGGGGCTGCTTGGCAAGCTCCAGGTCTTCGATGCCTCTTCCCCGATCCTCCACGGTCAGAGTGACGGTATCTCCCACAATTTCCGCAGTGATCGTGACAATCCCCTCGGGATCGCTGTCGTACCCGTGAATGATGCTGTTGGTCACCGCTTCGGAAACGACCGTCTTCAGGTCGCTCAGCTCATCCATGGTCGGGTCCAGCTGTGAAATGAAGGCGGCCACCGTCACACGGGCGAACGATTCGTTTTCCGACTTGGCTGCGAATTGGAGCGTCATGAAATTGCGTTCCATGGCCTTTTCTTTACTCATGACACGACCTCCAGACCCGAGAGCGCATGACCCTCGTTATCGTAAATGGGCATAATTTTGAACAAGCCGGACATATCGAGCAGCCGGTAGACGGTAGGATTGACGTCGCACACCGCCATTTTGCCGCCCTTGGCCTTGATCAGCTTATACCTTCCGAGGATCACACCCAGGCCTGAGCTGTCCATGAACTGTAAATTTTTCAGGCTGAGCACCAGATGGTCTGTCAGTCCGCGCTGGATCGTCTCATCCATTTTCATGCGGACATGGTCAGCCGTATGGTGATCGAGCTCTCCCGATAAGCGCACAATCAAGATATTGCGGTGATGCTCCATTTCCACTTGCAGATTCACGTTTGCTCACTCTCCTCCCTGTCATGAACAACGATTTCTACGGAGTAAAACCGGATTCCTGCATCACGACAAAACTAGAAGAAAACCGCTATCAATCTACAAGAAACAATTTTGATGTCGTCCGTTTGAACAGCTTCCACCATCCGGCCTTGCCCACCGTCTCCGGCGACTTCAGCTCAAATTCCTTCAGCACCTTGCCGCCCTCGTAGACGACCAATTTACCGAGAACCTGTCCCTGCTGGACCGGAGCCTTGATCTCCTTCGGAACGACCATTTCGTGGCGGATGTCCGCTGCCTTGGCGTTTTTCTTTGTCAGAACGCTGTAGGTTTGTCCGGCCTTCAAGGTCAGTTCCTTCGAATTGCCCTTGTTCACCTTTACCGTACCCATCACGTCACCCGGATTGAAAATGGTATGCGTGCTGTACTGGGCAAACATATAGTCGAACATTTTGGACACTTCTTCGTTCCGTGTCTTGGTGTTAGGCTCGCCCAGCACCACGGCGATCGCTCTCAGGTTGCCGTTCTTGGCCGTAGCCGAGAGGCAGAACTTCGCCTCGGAGGTGTACCCCGTTTTGAGACCGTCGGCCCCAGTATAGAAGCGGACCAGCTTGTTCGTATTCACGAGCCAGAAGGGCTTTTCGGAATCTTTTCGCAAATAATCCTGATAGGAACCGGTGTATTTCGTAATTTCCGAATGCTTCAACAGTTCACGGCTGATCACCGCGATATCGTGCGCCGAAGAGTAATGGTTCTCGGCAGGAAGCCCGTTACAGTTCACGAAATGGGTATCCTTCAGCCCCAGCTCCTGTGCCTTGTCGTTCATCATTTGGACAAAGGCCTGCTCCGTGCCGGCGATTTTTTCGGCCATCGCCACCGAGGCATCGTTGCCGGAAGCCATTGCGATGCCCTTGAGCATTTCGTTGACCGTCATCTCTTCACCCGGCTCAAGGAATATTTGCGAACCGCCCATCGACGCCGCATATTCGCTCGTCCGGACCATATCGGTCATTTTCAGCTTGCCCTCGTCGATGGCTTCCATGGTCAGCAGCATGGTCATAATTTTCGTAATGCTTGCCGGCGGAAGTTTATCATGGCTGTTCTTCTCATAAATGACCGTTCCCGTATCCGCATCCATAAGGATGGCTGACCTAGCATTCGCCGCCAGCTCCACGCCCGGAGCCTGACCGCCTTTTGGCGCTTCTTCGGCATACCCCAGATAAGGCAGCGCCACCGTGGACAGCCCGAAGGACAGCGCGAGCGCCAGTATCGTTTTTTTCAAAATAAGTCCCCTCCTGACCTATTGTATAGATTGAACTAAAGCTTTTTCATTGAACTTCCTGTTATTAAGGCCATGATACGGCCTATAACTTTCATTTCTTTAGTTCATTTCTATATGGTTCAATTGAAATGGTTACTGTCTTTCAGTTTCGTCAGGATCACAGGAAAATATTCCATGCCAGGGGCGGCTTACGCCGAATTATTTTTGAAAAATGCAAAAGCCCCCGCAGGATGTATCCTGCGGGGGCTGCTTTGAATAAACGGGTCGTGCATATTACATATGAGGGATGACCGCAAGCACCAGGCCGAGGAACTTCTCGCGGACTCTTTCGGTCGTTTCCATGACCTCTTCATGGGACAAAGGCTGGTCCAGAATGCCCGCCGCCATGTTGCTGATGCAGGAAATGCCGAGCACTTCCAGGCCGGCGTGCCGGGCCACGATCGTCTCCGAAACCGTCGACATGCCGACAGCGTCTGCACCCAGCGTGCGCAGCATACGGATTTCGGCCGGCGTTTCGTACGTCGGTCCAAGCAGACCGGCATATACGCCTTCGCGAATCGGAATGTTCTTCGACGCGGCCGTGTCCTTCAAGAGCTGGCGGAGCCGCCGGCTGTACGCCTCGGACATATCGGGGAAGCGGACGCCAAGCGCAGGGTCGTTCGCGCCGATGAGCGGATTCCGGCCGGTCAGGTTCAGATGGTCGGTCAGGACCATCAGGTCTCCCGGCTCGAAAGCCGTGTTGATTCCGCCGGCCGCATTGGTCACCAGCAGGCTCTTCACGCCGAGCTCTTTCATGACCCTTACCGGGAAAGCCGTCACTTCCGGGCCGTAACCCTCATACATGTGGAAGCGTCCCTTCATTAAGACGACGCTTCGCCCTTCAATGGTACCGAGTAGAAGCTCTCCCGCATGGCCTTCCACCGTCGACACCGGAAAATGAGGGATATCCTCGTAGGCAATGGATATGCCGTCCTGGATCAGGTCAGCCAGTATTCCGAGACCGGAACCGAGTATGAGGCCCACTTCCGGTTGAACGCCTCCCTTACTCTGGATAAAGGCGGCTGCCTCTTGAATTTGCTTCAGCTGTGTCGTTGACATGCGTATAATCTCTCCTAATCGGTATTGGAATGATCCCGTCCACGGGGATGGTGCTCTTCATAAACGTCCTTCATCGTTCTTTTCGTACTTGTGGTGTACATTTGAGTCGTCGCCATATCGGCATGCCCCAGCATCTCCTGTACGGAGCGCAGATCGGCTCCGTTCTCCAGCAGGTGCGCGGCAAATGAATGCCTGAGCGTATGCGGCGTAATCTCGCCTTCGATCTCCGCATCAGCGGCGTATTTTTTCAACACCTTCCAGAATCCCTGGCGCGTCAGGCGGCTGCCGGTCAGGTTCAGAAACAGGGCTCTGTCGTCCGAGGAGGTTTCCCGTACGAGCGGATCCCGCATTCCGGTTATATACTCCTTGACCGCCCCGGCCGAAATCCCATTGATCGGAAGCACCCGTTCCTTGCCAGCGCTGCTTGTGCAGCGGAGGAAATGCATGTCCAAATTGACATTGTCCACGTTCAGGGAGATGAGCTCCGATACTTTCAAACCGGTACCGTAGAGCAGTTCCAGCATGGCTTTGTCCCGAAGCCCCTGCGGTGCGGAAACATCGGGGGCTTCCAGCAGCCGGTTCACTTCCCCGATGGACAAAACTCTTGGAGGCTTCTTCTCCAGCCGGGGAGCGTCGAGTCCAAGACTCGGATCCTGCCGGATGACGGATTCCCGGATCAAATAATGAATAAAAGACCGTACGGAAACCAGCTTGCGGGCGAGCGTCGCCGGGGCCATGCGCTCCTGCTTCTTCAGGTTCAAATACATTTGGATATGCGTCCGTTTGACCTGATCCGCCGAGTTCAGCCCCCGTTCCTCTACAAATTCCACAAACTGACGGACATCACGGGTGTACGATTCAAGTGTGTTACTGGACAGCCCTTTCTCCTCACGGATGTACCGAATGAAGGGCTGTACATACTGCATCATGTTGTGAAACAGCTCCTTCGGGTTCATTTTGGATTGACGTATCTTCGTCCTGTTCTACTTCGACAGCAGGGCGGACGTCCCCTGCCGGAGGCATTATTCACCATACCAAAAATAAAAACGGAGCCTGTCCCCCATCCGCTCACCGTCCTGCTTCCCGTCACCGGACTGGAACGCCTTGACGGCATGCCCCTCCGGAATGCGGTAATGGTCCACCGGCGTGATCCATGCGGTGAACAGGGTCAGCACATGGTAGAACATATAGGCCAAAGAAACAAACACGATCAGAAACTTTAGCACGGACAGCCATTTTCGCAGCGGAATGATCATCCCGGAAGCACCTCACATTCTTGAAGGAGACGCCTCTCCTTCCCGTTCATCCTTGCTATATCCAGCATATGAACGTTTGTCCTTATGTATGCCCCAGGACGCCCCGACCAAAAAAGCCCCCTTCCGGCAGCATGCCGGGCAGAGAGCTTTGATCGTCAAGATCATATTATAAAATCGTTGTATGATTACTTGTCATCGCTGCCGCCGTTGTCTTCCTTCGCCTTACAACGGTAGCATACCCCGTGGAAATCAAGACGGTGGTCCGAAACGGTGAAATTGAATTCCCGTTCAACCCGCTCTTCCAGCGGTCCAAGCCAGTCCTCGCGGATCTCATCCATGCTCCCGCATTTCACGCAGATCATATGATGATGGTGATGCTTGGCCGTATCGGTGCGTAGATCGTATCTGGCTACACCGTCGCCAAAGTTGATCTTCTCGACGACATGCAGCTCGCTCAGCAGCTCCAAGGTACGGTACACGGTTGCCAGACCGATTTCCGGAGCCTTTTCTTTCACAAGCATAAATACGTCTTCCGCACTCAGATGGTCTTCTTCATTCTCCAATAGTACTCTGAGGGTAGCTTCCCGCTGGGGTGTCAGCTTATAGCCCTGGGATTGTAATTGTTGTTTGATTTTATCGATCCGTGCTTCCATTGTCTCCCTCCCCACAGGAAAATCTCTGCACCTATCTATAACCGCTTCTCTCATTATATGGGGAGTTGCCAAACAAAGTCAAACGCTTTTGCCTCACATGCCGGAGATGGCCGGAGCGTGGATCAGCATGGGCGTCACCCATCTCATCATCGTGGGAGTCACCCAGGTTTCAAACGAGGAGATGCCCAGCATGATCAGGCCCATGACGAGCGTCATCCCGACATACGATGCAAATGGGCGGGTAATGTTGCCCGGACGCTGGAGCATCACCCGGTTTTTAATAATATGAAGCGAAAAGGCGATCGCCGATACGCTGCAAACGATCAGCACCGGAATGATAAGCAGGTTCGGCGGAGCCACCGACACCAGCGCAAACAGCAGACCGTGCCACGAAAACTGGCCGACCAGGTAGCCAACCGTAAAGCCGACCAGAACGCCTTTCAAAAAATCGAGGATCAGAATGCCCGGCAGGCCGATGACCGACAGGCCGAGAATCCAAATCAGCCCAACCCATTTCAAATGCAGCCCGGCGATGTCCCAGTAGGAGTGCGCAGGCTGTCCGGCCTCCGCTCCCTGATTAACGGTTACGAAAAAATTGCCCAAATACCGTCCCAAGTCCTGCTGCTGTTCAAGGGAAAGAGCATTGACCATGAGCGCGCCGAAGATGACTCCAACCAGAAACAGTACGGCGACAAAAATATACAGGATGTTTTGTTCTTTCAGGGCATGGCGGAAAGCTCGCATGCAGTTTCTCCCCTTTCCAATCGCATACCCTTACTGTATGAAGGCAGGTCCCAAACTATGTCTTGGGCATGGACGTCCCTTCCACTTTCCCGTAAGTTCCCCCTCCGCCCGAGGTCAGCTTCAGGGTGCCGTTTCTGGCCATGACGATCATCCGCGCCAAATCGGTGCCCACGACCTCGGCAATTTCTGTTTCAGCAGCATGGTGGAGAATCGACATTTCCGTACCGAACCGCTCCAGCAGCAGCTTCATTTTGGCCTTGCCGAGACCCGGAATGAACTCAAGCGGAACCTGGTAATGATATGCCGGCCGGAAGGCAGGCATGTACGGCTCCTTGCGGTCGGCGATATCGAGGATCCGGTCGAGCACCCCCTGTACCCGCTTGGTGCTGCCGCAGAAGGGGCAGCCTGCTCCCCCATGTTCGATGTCCAACACGCGGCTGCAGCCATGGCAATAGGTACGGTGATACTTGCCCAGACGCGGATTGAGGCCGTAGTTCCCTGTCACGCACCTGCCGTCCGCCCTCTCCATCGCCTTGCGGAATTCTGCAAAGGTCGGCTCCGCCAAACGGATCCGATTGTACTCGCGGGCGATTTTACCCAGGGAATGGGCATCGGAGTTGGTTACAAACGTATACGGATCGAGCTCCGATATCAGTCCGGCCATTTCCGAATCGGAGCTCAGCCCAAGCTCGATTCCGCTCACAAGCCCCGGGTCGAGCACATGCTCCATTCGTGGCGTCATGCTGCCGTACAGGCCTTTATGCGGAGTGAACACGTGGGCGGGAATCATGATGCCTCCCATGTCGTATACCTTGGCCTGCAGCTCCCGACCGGAAACGTAAATGCGCTGTGAGCTGAGGTTTACGTTCTTCATATGGCCCGACATCCAGGCCGTAAAGGCCTGCATCGTCGACAGGTCCGCAAAGTAAACGAGCAGATGCGCAGCGCCTCTTCCCTGTTCATAGATTTCAATTTCGGAGCCCAGAAGAATCGTGGTTCCCCGGTAGGCGATCCCACCGCCTTGCACTTCATTCATTTCACCGGATTCCAGGCAGTCGATAATGTCCTTCTGAACGACCGGCGAGTGGCAGTCGATAATGCCCACCAGCTCGATCCCTTTGCGCTCCGACGCTTCCTTGGCGATGTTCGCGAACGTCAGATTGGAGCTGCCGCTGATTTTGACCGCATGCCCGTCGTTCGTCCTGCCGATATGGATGTGCAGATCCGCAAAGTATTCGCTCAACATATCCGACTCGTATGCAAGCTCTTGGTGACTGACACGTTCCGGACTGCTCATACGCGGAATTCACCCGTCAGCTTGTTCAACTTCCAGGCGTACACCGCCATAAGTGTCTTGGCATCGCTGATCCGGCCTTGCGAAATCGCCTCAAGCGCCTCTTCCATCGTCAATTCCAACAGCTCCACGAACTCGTCTTCATCCGGCGCCGCTTCGCCCTCTTGAAGATCATGAGCCACATAGAGGTGGATCACCTCATCGGCAAACCCGGGAGAAGTATAAAAGGAGTGAAGCAGCTCCAGGCGGCCGCATGTATACCCCGTTTCCTCCACAAGCTCACGCTTGGCGGCTTCCATCGGGTCCTCCCCTGGCTCCAGCTTCCCTGCCGGGATTTCAAGTTCGCACCGTCCCATGGCCTGGCGATACTGGTCGACCAGAATGATCCGGTCATCCTTGATGGCCAGAACAGCTACCGCACCGGGGTGTCGGATGATTTCCCGTGCAGCCGTTTTGCCGTCGGGAAGCCGGACCTTGTCAATCTGCAAAGATACGACCTTTCCCTGAAAAATAGATTCGGTGGACAGGGTCTCTTCCTCGAGATGTTTGGACGGTTTCTTCATATGTGGCAAAGACTCTTTCATTCTATGATCCTCCTTATAGTACGTGCTCAACAACCTCTTATATTTAAAACCTAGCATTTTTGGCCATGCTGACACATATGGTCTTATTATAACAAACTTCACCCCAAGGAAAGAGGGATCCCTTCATGAAAAGTTACCGTACAGCGAACTCGGTCCATATGGTAGGACGGGCCTGGCAGATTAAAATCATGCTCCGCCAATTGCAGAAGGAATGGAACCCCGACACGCCGCTGCAGCACATTTTGCAATCGCTCGCTTCCTCCCGGCGGGATCATTAAGGGACGGATGAATCTTTGTCCTTTAATATCCCCCGAAATCCCCAGGTTTTTCGGATATGATCTGAAAACTGTAAGCGATTTAACTTTTTAAACATTTTTTTAGCATTCCCGCCAACTATTCACTCACCAGGTTGTTCTATATATTGGAGGGTACAATTATGACCAAAGATGAATTGATAACGCTGCTGCAAGCCTACCCGAATTCCCCGTCCCTGCATTTTAAGCTGGGATTATGGTATAAATCGCGCGGACACAACAGTGAGGCGATGACGCACATTCGGACGGCTCTGACGCATGCACATGATAATTCCAGAAGTTTGCCCTATGCTGAAAGCTTTGACGAAGCACAGGGATGGCTCGAGTACGGAAGGCTCTTATATGCATGCAGCCGTACCGAGGAAGCCGAAGAAGCTTTCCGCCGGGCGGTCAATCTCGGACAGCATCATCGGAAAACGCTCGCGGAATGGGGAGCACTGCTCTACAACGCCGGAAAGACAGATGCGGAAATAAGCCTGCGCCTTCTGGAAATGGTCCCGCTCTCAGACACGACCGAACTGCAGGTCGGCCAAACGCTGGCGGATCTAGGCGCGTACGAGGAAGCCTTCGGCATTCTAAGCCGTTATACGAATGACGTACGGTTCAATGAATCCGTTCAACTCATTTATATTTTGTGCCTTATTCACACCCATCAATTCAAGGAAGCGCACGCGCGGCTGACGCAGTGCACGATGGATCCGGACAAGGTCGTGGTCAAGTCAGCTTCCCATTCCGTTACCGCATCCCATGCGGCATATTTGTGCTGCTGTGCGCTTCAGGAGGGACGGGGATTGCCCGAATTGTCCAGGTTTAACCGGCTGGAAACAGCCAAATCAGCGATTGTGCTCGGCATGGTGGACATTGGGATGTCCCTTCAGCCCGATCCCTCGTTCCATGAATCCAGCGAATTGATTTATACCCTTTACCGGGAGGGCTATGTGGAACAGGCCAAAAAGCTCCTGAACAAACTGGAGGGAATTCCGACGCACGAGAGAAGCCAGAGCTCGCTTGAACTTTGCTTTATCGCCGCTGAAATGCTGTACGATCAAGGTGACTTCGCCAAAGCAGCGCAGCTGTTCGAGTCGATCTATGCAACGGATCCGTCCCACTCCTTGGCACGGTTTGCGGCAGCCTCCTGCTTCCTGGAGGAGACACGTAGCTCTTTGGATCACAGACAGGAACGTCAAGTGATCGGAAGTGAACTGTATTTTCAAATTGACGAATATTTGACGAATATCACCCTGGCCCTGCAAATTATCCAATCCACCAGCTGGCATACAGTATGGACCCCGGCACAGCGCAGAAATCATCCTGCCGCGGATCGCCGGCGTTATGTTCACTAACCTGCAAGCCTACCCGTTTGCCCCTGAAGAAGGATGACCCCAGCAAAAAAGCTGTTCCAGCGCGGTTTGCCGCATGCATGGAACAGCCTGTTTGTGCAGGTTCATTCTGCTGTATAGGGTTAAAGCTTTATTTGACGGTTTCCTGAATGATGCTGAGCACCATTTCAGCCGCTTTGACCATATCCTCCGCGCGGATCCGTTCCTTCGTCGTATGTATGTCCTCATAGCCGATGGCCAGATTCACCGTAGGAACTCCAAGCCCGTTGAAAATGTTGGCGTCGCTGCCGCCGCCCGAACGGAACACTCTTCCGCTCAGTCCAAGGCGCTCAATTGCACGTTTGGCCAGGCTCACCACAGGATCGTTTTCGTTGAAATTAAACGCGGGATACACGATTTCGCTCCGGAACTCACACTGGGCGCCGAACTCGCGGACGGTCGTTTCGAGCGCTTCCCGCATGTGGGCGATCTGCTGATCTACCTTCTCCTGTACGATGCTGCGCGCTTCCGCATCAAGCTGGACAAAATCGCACACCACATTGGTCGCTCCACCGCCGGAAAATTTACCGATGTTTGCTGTCGTCTCCTGGTCGAGCCGGCCCAGCTTCATTCGCGACACCGCTTTGGAGGCGACCTGAATGGCGCTGATTCCGTCTTCCGGATTCACGCCGGCATGCGCCGATTTGCCAAAAATCTTCATTTGGATTTTAGCCTGGGTTGGTGCCGCAACGGCAATCGATCCGACCTCTCCATTGGAATCGAGAGCAAATCCAAGATCAGCATCCAAATGCTGCGGATCCATCGAACGTGCTCCCAGCAGTCCAGATTCCTCACCGACGGTAATTACGAATTGGATCTGTCCATGGGGAAGCTTCTGCTCCTGGATAACGCGGATCGTCTCAAGCAGAACCGCCAGGCCCGCTTTATCGTCCGACCCCAGAATCGTCGTCCCGTCGCTGCGGATCCAACCGTCTTCTCCCAGGACTGGCTTGATCCCTTTACCTGGGGCTACGGTATCCATGTGGCAGGTGAACAATAGCTTCGGAGCTTCCGTGCCGCCTTCCCCCTTCCAGGTCACGATCAGGTTGCCGGCGCCATGTCCGGTTTTGGCCTGGGAGTCGTCTTCAACGACCTCAAGTCCAAGCTGCGTAAATTTCTGCTTGAGCAGCGCGGCGATCTCCGCTTCATGGCCTGTTTCGCTGTCCACCTGAACCAATTCCATAAACTCCTGTATCAAACGGTCTTGTTTAATCAATGGACTTTCCTCTCCTTCGGCGTTAAGTTACAATAGTACATAGGTTGTCCCGGCTCGACATCGAGCCTTCATTAATGATGAATAAAGGAGCTATTTATGCAACGAAAAAAATGGTTTCGCGTTTTTGTATACCTCATGCTCATTGCCATGGTCGGATCCGTCGTCTTTGGGCTCGTCGAGTCCTTAATGGCCCGCTGATTTCAGCGGGCTTTCCTCTGCCCCTTGGGCTGAAACGGCCTCAAATCCGAATACCTCGGTAAAGAACGGAACAATCTCCTCCGCCACCTGCTCGACCGCAATCGGCTTTCCAATGCAGTCCTCAAGCGACGTGACGCCATACTCCTGAATTCCGCACGGGATAATTCCCTGAAAGCCTTCGTTTTGAATGCCGGACGTTATGTTGAAGGCAAACCCGTGGCTGGTCACGAACCCTCTTTGGTGTTTGCACTTGTTGAATTTGACCCCGATAGCGCAAATTTTCAGATCGCCTACCCAGACACCCGTATATTCGGGCTTGCGGCCTGCCTCGATCCCGTAATGCGCAAGGTAATTGATGATAACCTGCTCCAGATTGCGCAAATAACCGTGCAGATCCAGTCCTTCCTTGCCCGCCAGCAGCAGCAGCGGATAGCCGACCAGCTGCCCCGGACCGTGGTAGGTGATGTCTCCGCCGCGGTCGATTTCAAACAGCCCGATGCCCTGCTGCTCCAGCTGTTCCTTGCTGAGCAAGAGATGCTCGGGGTGCCGCTGCGATCCGATCGTATACGTCGGTGGATGCTGCAAGAGCAGCAGGGTTTCCTGCTGCTCTCCAAGGTCTATGCGGCTGACGATGCTTTTCTGCAAATCCCAGGCCGCACCATAATCCATCATCGGCGTATAGGATACTTCAAGTTTGGTTGTCATGACTGCTTCACGCCCTTTCAGATGATGACCAAGCTTTCGAAGACTTTTCATTTAGTAAACTTTGGTATCCAGCGTATAGCCCTCCACGTTTTCCTTCACGCGCTGCAGGAAGCGTCCGCAGATGACTCCGTCCAAAATCCGGTGGTCCAGCGACAGGCAGATATTCGCCATCGAACGGACGGCGATCATGTCATTGATCACGACAGGCCGCTTCACGATCGATTCGAAGGTCAGGATGGCCGCCTGCGGATAGTTGATAATCGGGTAAGACAGGATCGAACCGAACGACCCGGTATTATTCACCGTAAAGGTGCCGCCCTGCATATCCTCCAGCTTGAGCTTGCCCTGCCGCGTTTTGGTCGCCAGTTCTTCGATTTCACGGGCGAGACCGGCAATGTTTTTCTGGTCGGCCCGTTGAATAACCGGTGTCATGACGGAGTCTTCCGTCCCGACGGCGAGGGAAATGTTGATGTCCCGTTTCACAATGATCTTGTTGACCGCCCAGACCGAGTTCATGATCGGGTAATCCTTGATCGCATTGACCACAGCCTTCAGAAGAAACGCCAGATAGGTTAAATTATAGCCCTCTCTGCGCTTAAATTCATCCTTCAATTTGTTGCGCAGCAGCACCAGGTTGGTCACGTCGACCTCGATCATCGTCCAGGCATGCGGAATTTCCGACACACTTTGGCGCATGTTCGTCGCAATGGCGTTGCGGATCGGGGTGACGTCGATCATCGTCTCGGCGCGCCCGTTCTGGTCCTCGAGTTCCACGGCCGGAATACGCGGCGATTCGGTCATATGCAGACCTGACTGCCGGCTGGATGCCGGCGGAACCGGGATGTACTGCTCCGGACGGACCGCAGGATTGGCATGCGGCAGCCCTTCGAACGGAGAATGAACCTCTCTCTTCACCGGAGCTTCCTCAGCCCGGCCGGTTTCCGCTGCCGCACCGCCGTTCTCGATATAGGCAAGGACATCCTTGCGGGTAATCCGTCCACCCATGCCCGTTCCTTGGACGGCGCTCAGGTTCACGCCATGCTCGGCTGCCAGGCTTTGCACCGCTGGAGAATACCGGCCGCGCATCGACTGGTCTCCAGAGGCTTCAGCCTGTACCGGGGCCGGTGTAGTACGCGGCTCCGACTGCGGCCGTTCCTCCAGCGGAGCCCCCGCGGCGCCTGCCGCCGCAATGCGGCAGATGACCTCGCCGACGGCGACGGTCTGGCCTTCCTCGGCGACCCATTCTCCCATAATCCCGTCCACCGTGGACGGGATTTCCGCGTTGACCTTATCGGTGATGACCTCACAGATCGGCTCATACTGTTCCACCTTATCGCCAGGCTGCTTCAGCCATTTGGCGATGGTGGCGGACACGAGCGATTCTGCCAGCTGCGGCATCACCATATCGGTAAACTTTTGATTTGACATATTTTCACTCCTTCATACGGCAATTCTCAATAAACCGCCAGTTCGTGCATGGCTTGCTTGACCTTATCCTTGCTCAGCATAAAGAACTTTTCCATCGGCGGACTGATCGGCATGGCCGGTACGTCCGGACCGCACAGCCGCTTGATCGGCGCATCGAGGTCGAACAGGCATTCTTCCGAAATAATGGCGGACACTTCGGCGCCCACACCGCCCGTTTTGTTGTCCTCGTGTACAATCAGCACCTTGCCGGTTTTGCGGACCGCCTCAATGATGGCTTCACGGTCCAGAGGCTGCAGGGAGCGCAGATCCAGAATATGGGCCGAGATGCCTTCTTCTTTCTCCAGCTCTTCGGCGGCTTGTAGGCAGAAGTGCAGCGGCATGCTGTAGCCGATGACCGTGATGTCGGTCCCCTCGCGCAGCACGTTAGCTTTGCCGATCGGTACAGTGTAGTCGTCCAAAGGCACGTCGCCCTTGATCATCCGGTAGCATTTTTTATTTTCAAAAAACAGCACCGGGTCCGGATCGTTGATCGCAGCTTTCAGCAGTCCTTTCGCGTCATAGGCGGTAAAAGGCGCTACGATTTTCAAACCGGGGGTGCCGAAGAAGATCGATTCCGGGCATTGGGAATGGTATAATCCCCCGAAAATGCCTCCGCCGATCGGCGCACGAACGACGACCGGACAGCTCCAGTCGTTGTTGGAACGATAGCGGATTTTCGCGGCTTCACTGATAATTTGGTTCGTTGCCGGCAGCATGAAGTCGGAGTACTGCATTTCCGCGATTGGCTTCATGCCGACCATGGCCGCGCCGATCGCAACGCCGGCGATGGCGGATTCCGCCAGCGGCGTGTCGATGACCCGCTCCTCACCGAACTGGTCCTGCAGGCCTTTTGTCGTCGTGAACACGCCGCCTTTAACGCCGACATCCTCACCGAGGACAAACACGTTTTCGTCTTTTTCCATTTCTTCTTTCATTGCCAGACGAATCGCATCGATATATTCCATTTCGGCCATTAGTATACCCCCTCTTCGCTATCGCCCGCATACACATGCTTCAGCGTATCCTCGGGTTTCGGGAACGGAGCATTGTCGGCCGAGTCGGTTGCTTCCTTGATCTCAAGAGCCAACTGCGCTTGCAAGTCCGCATCCTTTTCTTCATCCCAGATGCCGCAGCTGATCAAATATTGTTTAAAACGGACAATGCCGTCTTTTTTCCAGTTCTCTTCCACTTCTTCTTTGGTACGGTATGCCAAGTCGTTATCCGAGGTGGAGTGCGGAGACAAGCGGTACATCAAGGCTTCGATCAGCGTAGGTCCTTCACCGCGGATAGCACGTTCACGCGCTTCCTTCACGGCTTTGTAGACCGCAAGCGCATCGTTGCCGTCCACCCGGATGCCCGGAAACCCATAGCCAAGCGCACGGTCGCTGACTTTGCCGCTGATCTGCTTATGAAGCGGGACCGAGATGGCATACTGGTTGTTTTCGCACATAAAAATCACAGGCAGCTTATGAACGCCCGCAAAGTTGGCTCCCTCGTGGAAGTCCCCCTGATTGCTCGAGCCTTCGCCAAAAGTGACAAACGAAACGAAATCCTGTTTTCTCATCTTGGCGGACAAGGCTACGCCTACGGCGTGGGGCACTTGGGTCGTGACGGGGCTTGAGCCCGTTACGATCCGCAGCCGCTTGCTGCCAAAGTGTCCTGGCATTTGTCGCCCGCCGCTGTTCGGATCGTCAGCCTTCGCAAAGGCCGACAGCATCAGCTCGTACGGAGTCATTCCTACCGATAACACAAATGAATAGTCGCGATAATAAGGCAAAAAGTAATCCTTTTCCCGATCCAGCGCAAACGCTGCGGCGACCTGGGCCGCTTCCTGACCGATTCCCGATACGTGAAAGTTAATCTTGCCAGCCCGCTGCAGCAGCAGGTTACGCTCGTCAAATTTGCGCCCGAGCATCATATATCTGTACATGTCGATGACTTGGCCGTTGTTGAGTCCAAGCTGCTCATGCTCATGTGGCGTGTGAACAGTACCCTGATCATTCATGGGAGGTACCTCCTTATTTTAGAGCCTGCAGTCTGTCCCTGATCTACTATTAAAACCTGGTACTAAGACTTGGCTTAACCCTATTATAATCATAACCGCGGCGAAAGAAAAGAACCGATTCTAAATTTTGGTCTTACATTCCGATGGATTTGCCTTCTACCGTCAGCATCGCCTCGCCCAAAATTTCCGAGAGCGTCGGATGCGGATGCACCATCTGTCCTATCTCCCATGGGGTTGCATTCAAAAATTGGGCCAATGCCGCCTCGCTGATCAGGTCTGTCGCATGGGCTCCGATCATTTGCACGCCTAAAATGTCGTTTGTCTTAGGATCAGCTACTACTTTTACGAATCCTTCCTTGCTCCCCTGTACCAGTGCCTTCCCGATGGCCTGGAACGGGAATTTGCCGACCTTAACCTCGAATCCGCGGTTGCGGGCTTCCTTCTCGGTGATGCCGACACTGGCCACTTCGGGTCTTGTGTACACGCACCTTGGAATCAGATCCGCATCCCCTGGGTGAACTTCTTCTCCTGCCAAATGGTTGACGGCCGCAATTCCTTCATGGCTTGCCGCATGCGCGAGCTGCAGTCCGCCAATGACGTCGCCGATGGCATAAATATGGGATTCTCCGGTTTGATAGTGTTTATTGACAGCTATAAATCCGCGCTCCACCCGGACATCCGTGTTCTCCAGACCGATATTCTCCACATTAGCCTGGCGGCCGATCGACACAAGCAGCTTGTCCGCTTGAAGCCGTTCGGTTTTTTCCCCGACAAGCACATCGATCTGCACCTGATGATCCGCTGCTTCGTATGTCTCCGTCTGCAGCTGAGCCCCGGTAACAATTTTGATGCCCCGGCGCGAAAACGACTTCTGAAGCTCACGGGCCACCTCTTCATCTTCTGCAGGCAGCAGCTGGCCCGCCGCCTCCACGACGGTGACCTCCACGCCGAAATCGTTCAGCATCGAAGCCCATTCGACACCGATCACGCCGCCTCCGACGATGATGATGGACATCGGAAGCTCCTCCATTTGTAGTGCCTCGTCGCTGGTCAAAATATGTATTCCGTCGGGTTCAAGTCCAGGCAGCACTCTTGGACGGGAGCCTGTGGCGATAATCAAATGCGTCGGAACCACCGTCTCCATCTCTCCATCTGCAAGCTCCACAGCAACGGCACCGCTTTTCGGCGAAAAAATGGAAGGACCGATGACCCGCCCTTTTCCATGAACCACCTGAATTTTATTTTTGCGCATCAGGTACTGAACCCCTTGGTGCAGCTGATCTACGATCGCTTCCTTCCGCGCCTGAACCTTGGGAAATTTGAGTGCGGCCCCTGCTGTTTCGATGCCGTAGCTCTCGCTTTCTTTGATCTCTGCGTATACTTCCGCGCTCCGCAGCAAAGACTTACTTGGAATACAGCCGCGGTGCAGGCACGTTCCTCCCAGCTTGTCCGCTTCAATAATAACGACTTCCTTGCCCAGCTGAGCTGCGCGGATTGCAGCCACATAACCGCCGGTACCGCCGCCCAGAACGGCTACGTCACATGATATTGTCATTGTCCATCCCCCATCTTAACATGTTTATATTGAAACCATTTGGTGCATAACTTATGACAAGTTGTGCCCGGAGTAAGAAGCACTCCATCGCTTTTATATTGTACTCGGTTTTCACCGCATTACAAAATGTTATCACATGTCCGGAAATAGACAAAGATTCGCCGGACGAGTTATGATATAGTGGACTAAAACAGGCCAACAGGAAGGGATTTTTCATGAAACTGATTATTTCCCGCTTTATCGCCATCCTGATCCTCGTCATTCCGGGACTGGCGGCAATGACCGGATTTTTGTTTATGAAAGATGCGGTATTCGAATATTATTCGCTCCACGGCGATGCGAGCGTCGCCCATCCGTCGTTTGCGTGGGGACATTTTGTGCTCGGCCTGCTCCTGTTCGTGGCAGGGATGAGCTTTCTCGGCGGCTGGATTCTGTTCCGGGACCGCAAACGAAACTATGTAGGGCCACGTTTCAAGGAGAAGCGTAAGCCCAAACCGCCCATACAATCATCATAATGCCGGATTCCTAGACCAGGAATCGAACAAAGAACCCCGGACTGCAGATTTATCTCAGAACGGGGTTTTGTTGTTGGTCCGAATCTTGATCGGTTTCGCTGGCGATAATGTCAAGAACGATGTCCTCCTTCACCAATCCGTACTCCGGATTCCCCAGCACCGGAAGATTCGTTAGCGTTCTGCTCGTTAAGACGACCTTCAACTCGTTATCGCGGTTGTAAAGCACAGATTCGACCACAAAGAAATTGTTCAGTAATCCCGCAATGATGGCGATTTGCTGCGGGCTCAATTTCGGCGGGGGCACACCGGCTTTGGCATACTTTACAACCGGTTTTGCCGGCTTGCGCCGTTTCTTGTTATCCGTGGACCGGTTCACCCAATCACCCCGCTTCAATGTATTCCTGCTCACTTTAGGATATAGCGGATCATGCGAATTGGTGTATCCCAATTTGCCGCAAAAGCTGCAGCAAGCGACTAGTCAGGAACCGGACCGGATAAATTATTCGTACAGCGCCTCTCTCAGCTTGGTGGACATCCGTGATTCCTTCGATGAAGATTTCAGCAGCGTGAGCCGCAGTTTATGGTTTTGCTGAACCGCTTCTTCGAGGTCCGCGAGCAGACTGCTGACCAATTCTTCCACTTGCGGGTCCTTGCCGAGCTCTGCTGTCAATTCAGCGATCCTTGCTTTATAAGCTTCTATTTTTTCCTGCATGATGCCTTCTCCTCCAAATGCTCATTCGATCCTTCTTCTATTAACCATACCACGGCCAAACGCCTGCACGCCACTTTCGGTTATTTTTGTAGCCATGTCCGTTTTAATTGTGGTACTCTATAAAAGTCGCAATTTTTCGTGTTTTGTCATCATATAGAACATGAACGGGTTATGCTAACGGGAAAGGAGCAGGCTGAACGTGAATAAAGGACGGATTACCGTAATTACGGGACCCATGTTTAGCGAAAAATCGGGTGAACTTATCCGCCGGTGCCAAAAACTGATCCAATACGGGCGGAAAAAGCTGGTGGCTTACAAGCCCGAGGAGGATCAGCGCTACGCGAAGGACGAAATCGTCAGCCGGATCGGATACCGGCTGCCAGCCATCTCCATTCCGCGGCAGTTGACCGCTGACATCACCGCCAAAATCTTGGCGGAAACCGCTGACGCGGATGTGGTCGCTTTTGACGAGGTTCAGTTCTTCAGCAAGCCGATCCTTGGCCTGGTGGAAGAGCTGGCATACAGCGGGAAGCATGTCATCGTGGACGGACTGAATCTGGACTATCGTGGAAAAGAATTCGGCTACATAGGCGGGCTACTGGCCATGGCCGACGACATCCAGCTGCTGACCGCCTTTTGTGCGGTATGCGGCAGCCCGGAAGCCGTGTTCACACAGCGGATTGTCAACGGCCACCCCGCTCCGCTGGGCTCGGTAATCATGATCGGGGATTCCGATGATTACGAGCCGCGGTGCCGGTGCTGTTTTGTTCCACCGCATAAGGTCAGTGCCAAAGGAAGCGCCTGATCATACAAAAAAACTCTTCGGGATGATGAGCAAGATCGATCAGCACATCATCCGGCGAAGAGTTTTTTTATGATTCCCAAACATCGTCCATCAGCTTTTTGATCTCGTCCGTGCGCCGTTTCGTTGCAGCCGGATCGGTCACCCACTTTCCGTCCCTCAGTTCCACCGTGTCTCCTGCCTTCACTTGAGGATCCACTTGTTCACGGGGTACGGCCTGGATGTTACCGTCCACTTCAATGCGGCAATACGGTCCTTCATAACCTTCGACATATCCCGTCATCGTTCTCACCTTTCCGTTCGGAATGTCACCTTCTGCCCATTCGACTCCGCTTCAATCGTTCCCTGAAGATCGTTACGGTATACCTTGACGCCCTGCTGCTTCAGCCGGTTTAGAATGACGCTTTTCGGATGGCCGTATGTATTGTCTGCACCTACCTGTATGACCGCATACTTCGGATGAACCCGTTTGAGAAATGCGAGCGTGGTCGACGATTTGGAGCCGTGGTGGCCCACCAGCATGACATCCGCCTGCAGATCCGTTCCGGCGTCAAGCATATCCCGTTCGCTGTCCGCCTCCGCGTCACCGGTCAACAGAAAAGAAGTGCGGCCGTACGTTATTTTCACCACAGCGCTCATGTTATTCGAGTCGTCATAACTTCTGCGGGGCGCCAGCATATCGACATGAACCTCATCGTCCATATCCCAAGAGATCCCGGCCTTGGCCGTTTGTACCTTCAGTTTGGCATTTTTTACGGCACGCAGAACGGATTCAAACGTTTTCGTATTGGCCTGTGCTTTCGGCATATAGATGTGGCCCACCGGAATGTGGTTAATGACCGCATCCAGTCCGCCGATATGATCGGCATCCGGATGAGTTCCGATGACCGTGTCGAGCTTGGTGATGCCGTATTGGTCCATATATTGCAGTATCAGCTCTTCTTTGTCATTGTTCCCGGCATCAATCAGCATCGTTTTACCGGAAGGGGAAATAATAAGCTGAGAAGCTCCCTGCCCTACATCAAGAAAAACGACCCGAAGGTTTCCCCCGCTGGTGCTCGCTGGGGTGCTGTTGTTCTCCGGTGCCGCCGGGTTGATCTCCAGACTGCATCCGCTCAGGATCAGCAACGCCGTGATGACGCCTGTCAGCAATAAAGTGGTTATCTTGGATGTCTTCATCATCGTTCCTTTCACGGCTGTAGCCTTAACAAGTTAGTAATAACTGCCAGAACGTTATCTTATCACGAACCGTACTCGGGGTACAAGGCTAACTGAGCATCACCTGCTTGTAGAAGACCGTTTTTAAACGTGTAGCTTAAGGTTAAATCGCCGATAAATTCGGCGGGGGACACCTGCACGGCCGTAGTCGCTTTCAGGGTATTCCCCTCAAGGGTATAAGTCATAACGCTTCCGATCCCCGGCGGGTGCTTTACAGGGCCGGACTGCAGTTTGGATATAGGGATGACCGTCCGCTCGCCGCGAATATCCAGCTCAATTTGCTTGTCCGTCACTTTACTGTCGAACTGTTTTAAAAACGCCGTATATGCATCCTCTACAGGTATGGGTTCCGCTGTTTGGGCATACACGAGCGGATTGGAAGTATAAACGCCGGTTCCATATCCTGTCGTTAAAATGATAACAATATCCTTCTTGCCGTCACCCGTCAAATCGGCTCGATCGATGATTGGAGCATAGCTTGGATTGTCCACATTGTACCCAGGGATGTGACGGGTGAAAGTCTGAGTCTTCAGCGTTAAGTTTTCATAGGTTCCCGATTCGCTGGCATCTCCGCTGATCTGTATCGTCTGGTCATCGGATTGTGCAAAGGGGTCCTGTTTCTTGTCGTCAATTCGAACCGTGTTGCTTTGGCTGTCATAGGTGACTTGTTTGCCAAAAAGCTTTCCGAAGGTTTGCAGGGGTATCATAATTTCATCATCTATGTGAACGGGTGCCGCTTCAGTCACCCACTCGGTTCCGTTGAGCATCACTTTGATGGGGTCCGGTTTCGCCATGACCATAATTGACGTTGCCGACAACACCATCGCAGCCGTGGTGGCAATGATCCATCCTTTTGCTTTCAATGTTAAACTCCTTCCCGTATTCGCCCAGCAAGGTTTCCAATTTTTGATAACAATTTAAGTGTAAAATTAATCAGGCTTGATATCCAGATAAAACTTTGTAACTATATGGAATGAACGAAGAAACTACAAAATTTCAGTTCCATATATTATTACCCTTTTCAAAATGAAAATAATGGATATCGGAATATTTCTGGAAATGATGGATCTTCATCAAATAAAAAAACGCCATACTATGATCATCGTCATAGTATGGCGTATTCTTTAGGGTCATGCTATTCCTTTCACGACACCTTATGCTCAATGCGCAGCTTGTCGGCCACCATCGCGATAAACTCGCTGTTGGTCGGCTTCGATTTGCTGATGTTGATGGTGTAACCGAACAGATGGCTGATCGAATCGATGTTGCCGCGCGTCCAGGCCACTTCGATTGCATGACGGATCGCCCGCTCGACCCGGGATGGCGTCGTTTTGAACTTTTCGGCGATCGCCGGATACAGCGTTTTGGTAATGGCACCGAGGATTTCAATGTTGTTGTACACCATAGTAATCGCTTCGCGCAAATATTGGTAACCTTTGATATGGGCCGGAACTCCGATCTCATGAATGATGGACGTAATATTGGCGTCAAGGTTTTTCCCTTTCGCCATCGGAACCACATTGGATTTGGTCGTTGATACCGTCATATTGCCTGTCGTGATATGCTGCTGCCCCACGAGCTGACGAATACAGCTGGCTAGAACCTCCATGTCAAACGGCTTAAGAATGTAGTATGAAGCACCGAGTTGTACCGCTCTTTGGGTGATGTTCTCCTGGCCGAAAGCAGTCAGCATAATGATTTTAGGCTGCGTGGACAGATTCATCTCGCGTAGTCTTTCGAGAACGCCCAATCCGTCCAGATGCGGCATAATAATGTCCAAAATCAGTACGTCCGGTATTTTTCTCGATTCACTGATCATATTTAGGACTTCCTCGCCATTATAGGCGATTCCCGTTACCATCATATCGTCTTGCTCGGTAATATATTCCGCAAGCAAATTCGTGAATTCCCGGTTGTCATCCGCCAACAATACCTCTATTTTTTGCACTGGCTGCTTCCTCCTTAGAATCGTATTCCCTTATTTTTCTGCAGAGATAAGTTTTCGACACCCAACATTAAATTCCTTCTGTCGAAAATTATTTTTGTTTATTTTTTTACCTTGTTGAATTATAATTAATATTTTCATCCATTATTCTAACTATTTCGCGATGAAACGACAAAAAGTCTTAAGGCTACACGGCCTTAAGACTTTTTTGAGTACTTTTCGATTGAGGAAGAACTCCGGAATCCTGAAGCATCCACTCGATGAAGCATCCGTAACCGGACCGCGGATCGTTAACGAACACGTGGGTCACCGCTCCGACCAATTTGCCGTCCTGCACGATTGGGCTTCCGCTCATCCCTTGGACGATGCCCCCGGTCTTCTCCAGCAGCCGCGGATCGGTAATTCGGATGACCAGTCCTTTGGTGGCCGGCGATTCCTGCTTCGCCACATGGACAATATTGACCTTGAACCGTTCGACCTGCTGCCCATCCACCACAGTCAAAATTTCGGCCGGGCCTTCTTTTACCTCCTGGGCGAATGCTACCGGGATGCCTTCTTTATACAAGCTGTGCTCCGGATTCTGATTCATCTTGCCGAAGATTCCGAAATGCGTGTTGCGCTCAATATTACCGAGGATTTTACTTTCCTTGAGAAAATGTGCTCTCTTCTCGCCAGGTTCGCCATCTTGGCTCTTCGATATCGAGGTTACGCTGGACTGCAAAATTTCCCCGCTGCCGACGGAAATCGGCGTTTGCGTGTTCATATCCGTAATGACATGGCCCAGTGCCCCATAAACGCCTTGATCGGGAGCATAGAAGGTTAACGTTCCGACGCCTGCGGCTGAGTCGCGAATATACAGTCCTAATCGCCACACCCTGTCTTCCTGGTCATAGGCAGGGGACAGCTTCGTGCTCATCTCTTTGTTTCCGCGTTTGAATTTGATTTCGACCGGTCGCTTGCTTTTGCCCGCCTCTTCGACTACTTTGGCAACTTTTGCGACATCGTCCATCGGAACCCCATTCATGTGTGTCATTAAATCACCCAGCTGGATTCCGGCATTCTCACCAGGGGACACCTTTGTATCGGCATCCACGCTGACCAGGTGATGCCCAACGACCAAAATGCCCGCCGATTTCACCTTCACTCCAATGGTTTGTCCTCCCGGTATAACCTTGAGTCCGGGAACGACATGGATCTGAACGGTTTTAAAAGGGATGGTTCCGAATAATTTCAAGGTTACTTTCGCCATTCCGCTGTGCTGCGGCGTCAGCTGCAATGGACGTCCTGGAGTCACCTTGGCGGTAACGGCGGAACCGTTGAGATGCAGAACGCCCGGACGGTCGACGGTTGCTTGGGCCGTCACCGGCATGGAGAGCGCTTGTGCCGTTCCCGCAAACATCCTGATTTCATTCGGGATGGCGGCCAGGCTTTGTACCGGCTCTGTTGTTCCTAAAAAACAAAGAAAGAAGACAATGAAAAGACCGAGCATTTTATTCCTGAGGCTGGAGTTCAATGGCTGTCACGCTCCCTTTTGCTTCTTTCGCTTGACGAAAGGTGGTCGCCAATTGCGTACCTTTAAGATTACCCCGCCTCTAGGCTTTTATTACTGTCAATCATTACTCTGGTGCGGATTTGACGGCTTTCCGCTCGTCCGCCAGCTTCAGCATTTCTTGGGCATGATGGAGCGTTTTCTTCGTAATTTCCACCCCGCCGAGCATGCGGGCCAATTCTTCAACCCGGCCCTTCGTCGAGAGCTCTTCTACGCGCGTCATTGTACGTCCTTCATCCACATTCTTTTCGATTAAATACTGATGATCCGCCATGCAGGCCACTTGCGGAAGATGGGTAATCGAAAACACCTGGCAGGTCTCAGCCAGCTTGTTCAGCTTCTCGGCGATGGATTGTGCCGCTCTTCCGCTGACCCCCGTGTCCACTTCGTCAAAGATCAGGACCGGAATGCGGTCATGGCGGGCAAAGATGCTCTTCATCGCCAGCATCATCCGGGATAACTCACCGCCTGACGCGATTTTGCTGAGCGGCCGCAGCGGCTCGCCCGGATTCGGGGATATCATAAACTCAGCGGTATCAAGCCCCTGTCTGGTGAGCCGGATCTTCCGGCCGTCGACCTCGATCCCCCGCGGATCATCAAGCCGCTCCAGACGGACTTCCAGCGACGTTCGCTCCATGTGCAGGTCCTTCAGCTCGGCCTCGACCTGTCTGGCGAGATCTGCAGCACACTGCTGCCTTGCTTCGCTTAGCTCTAGCGCGGATTCAACCAGTCCGTTCAGCAGTCCTTCCCTTTGGGATTTCAGCTGCTCCAGACGCTCATCCTTGTTCTCCAGCAGGCTCGTTTCCTGCAGGATCGACTCGTAATAGGCCAGAATCTGCTCCACGCTGTCCCCGTATTTACGGCGGAGTGTGGAGATGAGATCCAAACGCTGCTCCACCTCTTCCAGCCGCTCAGGGTTAAACTCCACCTGATCCCGGTAATCCCGGAGCTGAAAGGCAGCGTCCTCCAGCTGGTAAAAAGCGGACTGCAGCTGCTCCAGGACCGGCCCCAGACCCTTCTCATCATACTTCATAACATCTTCCAGACGGGAAATGGCCGTGCTGATCACGCTGATTCCCTGATGCCCATTCAGCAGCTCATAAGATCCCGATACCGCATCCATCATTTTCTCGCTATGGGATAGCTTGACCCTTTCTTCGCCCAGCCATTCATCTTCTCCTGATTTTAATGAAGCGGCTGAGATTTCTTCCAGCTGGAAACGATAGAGATCGAGCATCTGATACGCTTTCTGGCTGGATTCCATCAGCTCCCGCAGCTCCTTCTCCACTTTGGAGAACGCCGCATACCGTTCCTGATATTCCCGTTTGATGGGTCCGATCAACGTATCCCCGTAAGTATCCAGCAAGCTGAGATGCCTGTCTGCGCGTAACAGGTTCTGATGCTCATGCTGGCCATGTATGTTGACCAGCTGCTCGCCGACTTCCCGCAGCATCGTCAAGTTAACCAGCTGCCCGTTGATTCTTGACGTGCTCTTGCCCTGAGACGTCAGCTCCCTGCGGATGATTAAATGCTCTTCATGACTTCCTCCGACACCGATCTTGGCCAAGGCTTCCCACACGGGATGGCCTTCCTGCAGCTCGAACATCGCTTCAATCTCCGCCTTGTCGCAGCCGTAGCGGATCAAGTCCGCCGAGCCTCTTCCTCCGGCAATCAGCCCCAAAGCATCGATAATGATGGATTTCCCGGCACCGGTCTCCCCGGTCAGCACGTGAAAGCCGGGATGAAAATGGACGTCGACGGATTCGACGACCGCCAAGTTTCGGATACTCAATGTTAAAAGCATGATAAAAAGCGCACCTCCGCTAAGGCAAATCTATAATTTGTACTATGAAATAAAGCTGTTGATCATCTGGACAAGCCGCTCGCTGTCCTCATTCGTCCGGCATATGATCAGCGCCGTGTCATCGCCGCAGATCGTTCCCATGATTTCGTTCCATTCCATGTTATCCAGTAAGACGGCAACGGCATTGGCCGTTCCCGGCAGGCACTTCATGACGACCAGGTTGTTCGTGTAATCGATGTGCACGAAATTGTCCACCAGGGCGCGCTTAAGCTTCTGAATCGGATTGTAGCGCTGATCCGTCGGCAGTGAATATTTATACCTGCCGTCATCCATCGGCACCTTGATCAGCAGCAGTTCTTTGATGTCCCTGGACACGGTTGCCTGTGTAACCTGAAAACCCGCTTCACGCAGAGCCTCCACCAGCTCGTCCTGGGTCTCGATCTCCTGCTGGGTGATAATCTCGCGTATTTTGATATGGCGTTGTCCTTTCATAGTGGCCTCCCAAATGTTAGTTGCTCATATTTAATCATCATAACCATTCCAGTCCTCTTCATCCCAATCAAAATGAATACGCCGGATCTCCCCTTCGTCGGCATCGACGAAGAGCACGCCGCCTGAGCCCGGATACAGCAGAAAATAGGGCAGCAGACGGTCGCGCAGACCGGATCCGGTCCATTCCAGGGGCAGACGCCTTCTGGCGACTTTCACAAGGTACAACACCTCGTCATCGTCCCTCACGACATAATCGATAAACAGGCGGCTGTGATATTCCTCCCCGTCCGCCTCAAACAGCAGCGGGATCTTGATTTTGCCGCCGATCACTTCATAGCCTGCCTCCTCCAGCAGATCTACCGCGGGATGGTCATGTATCTGTTCGTTAATCGGCATTTCCGGTACGCGGGCAGGCAGAGGGTTAAACAGCCATGATCTCAGACCGTACGCGATCCAAACGATCAGGAGTACGCCGATCAGCACCATAACCAGCAAGTCTGCACGTCCCTCCATCCTCATCACCTCGCCTTGGTATTCGCGGAAATGCGGTAGAATCCCTTTTTTAAATGTATAAAAATCCGTTTTTCGAATGTATAAACGCATATAAACAAGCTCATTATAACCCAAACAAACGTTCTCATCAATCGTTATTCCAAAGTTTTTGTTTCGGAGGAATGATAACCGTCCCTACAAAAAGAACTCATCCCTTGGATGAGTTCCCTGTAAACGTATGGCGTGCCTGCGCAACTACATCAGCAACCAAAGCCTGCAGTTCTTCTTCGGCTACAGGTTGTCCTGCTGTATCCGATGGGCTCGCGTGCACATGCCAATGAGCGAGAAATTCGATATTTCCTTCACCGCCGGTGATCGGCGAAAACGTTAGTCCTTTTAGAATAAAGCCTAACTCCGCGGCAAAAGACAGCACGTTCATCAGTACCTCGCGGTGAACTTCAGGTTCCCGGACGACGCCCGATTTTCCGACCTTCTCCCTGCCGGCTTCAAACTGCGGTTTAATCAGCGCAGCCACGTCAGCCGGTTTGTTCAGGAGAGCCATCAGCGGGGGCAGGATGATGCGCAGCGAAATGAAGGATACATCGATGCTGGCAAAATCCGGGGAAGGGCCTTTCAGATCCTCGGGCGTCATGTAGCGGAAGTTGGTCCGTTCCATCACGCATACCCGCTCGTCATTTCGCAGCGACCAATCCAGCTGATTGTACCCGACATCAATGGCGTACACATAGCCGGCTCCGTTCTGAAGCGCGCAGTCGGTAAAGCCGCCGGTGGATGACCCGATATCCAGCATCGTTCTGCCGGTCAGATCGATCCCAAAGGTTCGGAGCGCCTTCTCCAGCTTCAAACCGCCGCGGCTGACATAAGGATGCACAGCTCCCTTGACCCTAAGCGGCGTATCGCGCGGAATTTTCGTCCCCGCCTTTTCGACCGGTTCTTCTGCGGCTAAGACCAGCCCGGCCATAATCGCAGCCTTAGCTTTTTCCCGGCTCTCGTAAAAGCCCTGCTCAACGAGCAGGACATCGATTCGTTCTTTAGGCAAATTCATCGTTATCTCCTGACTGCACGGCGATTTCGGCGTCCATTAGGAAGGAAACTGGGTTTTGCCGATCTCGTAAGGATGCAGGGACATCAGCTTCTTGATTTCACCGACGACTCCTGCTGCCGTAAGACCGGTCTCCTCCCGCTGCTCCTTCACGCTGCCATGCTCGATAAAGCGGTCGGGCACACCCATCAAGGACACTTTCGTGTCAAATATATGCTTCGAAGCATAAAATTCCAGTACGGCGCTGCCCAAGCTGCCCGCCTCGCTAGCTTCCTCAAGCACCACCATATTCGTGCCGTTCTCGGCAAGCTCCAGCAGCATTTCTTCATCCAGCGGCTTCATGAACCGGGCGTTAACCACCTGCAGGTGAATGCCTTCCCGTTTCAGCTGGTCTGCTGCCTCGAGCGCAACCTGAACCATCGGGCCGCAGGCCAAGACGGCGTATCCTTCGCCTTCACGGACGGTTTCCCATTTGCCGATCGGAATCGGCACAAGCTCTTCGTCCAGATGAACTCCAAGGCCGTTGATCCGCGGGTAGCGGTAAGCAATCGGTCCGTCGTTATACTCCAGGGCGGTTTTCATCATATGTCTCAGCTCGTTTTCATCCTTCGGCATCATCATGACCATATTCGGAATATGGCGCATAAACGCGATGTCAAACACACCCTGATGCGTCTCGCCGTCATCCCCTACGTAGCCGGCCCGGTCGATGGCGAACATGACGTTGGCGTTGTGGCGGCAAATATCGTGAACGATCTGGTCGTACGCACGCTGCATGAACGTGGAATAGACGGCGAACACCGGCTTCATACCCTCCATCGCCAACGCGGCGCACATCGTCGCCGCGTGCTGCTCCGCAATGCCAACATCGATCATGCGGTCCGGAAACCGTTCGCTGAACGGAATGAGACCGGAGCCTTTGGGCATTGCAGGCGTGACAGCGATGATGCGGGGATCCTTTTCACCTAACTCAATCAGCGTCTTGCCGAACACGTCGGTGTACATCGGATTTCCTACCGATTTAAGCACTTGGCCAGATTCGATTTTGTACGGCGTAATCCCGTGCCATTTATATGAATCCGCTTCTGCGGGTTTATATCCTTTGCCTTTGGTGGTAAGCACATGCACGAATACCGGTCCGCGCACGTTGTCGGCCTGCTTGAACGTTTCGATCAGCTTGTGGATATCATGGCCGTCCACCGGTCCGAGATAGGTTAAGCCCAGCTCTTCGAACAGCACGCCGGGAACCATCATGTATTTGAGGCTTTCCTTCAGCCTGGATCCGGTCTTGGCCAGCATGCCGCCGATCGCCGGGATCTTCTTCAGCATCATCTCAAGCTCGTCTTTTGCACGCAAATAATGGCGGTCCGAGCGGATTTTGCTCAAATAGTTATGCATGGCGCCGACGTTCGGCGCAATCGACATCTCGTTGTCGTTCAGAATGACCATCAGGTCCTTCTGTTCATGTCCGATATGGTTCAGGGCTTCGAATGCCATGCCGCCGGTGAGCGCACCGTCCCCGATCATGGCAATCACTTTGTTGTTTTCCCCTTTTAAGTCCCGGGCAACGGCCATGCCGATTGCTGCGGACAAAGAGGTGCTGCTGTGCCCGGCTTCCCAGACGTCATGCTCGCTTTCGCTGCGTTTGACAAAGCCGCACATCCCCTTGTATTTCCGCAGCGTGTCGAACTGATCCATCCGGCCCGTCAGCATCTTGTGAACGTACGCCTGATGTCCTACATCAAAAATAAATTTATCGCGCGGGCTGTTGTAGCAATAGTGCAGGGCCAGCGTGAGTTCCACCACTCCCAGATTTGATGCGAGATGCCCCCCGGTGACCGACAGCTTCTCAATCAGAAATTGACGGATTTCGGCCGTCAGAGAAGTGAGCTCGTCAACCGATAGTGATTTCAATTGTCCTGGCTCGTTAATTTGTGGAAGCAGCACGGCAATCTCCCCGCTTTCCTTCGTAATTAGTGATATGGTTATCCATGACATTCTTCCATGATTAGATTCTTTTCGCCATTATATCATAAAATGCCCATCATACATAAAGCATCATGCTCTAATGGTCCCTGTGCATTAAATAATCGGCGATCTCCAACAGGCGCTCCGGATCCTGAAAACCGGCGTTCAAGACAGCCGCTTTGGCTTCACGGGTCAAGGACTCGACCTGCTGCTGCGAAGCTTCCAGACCGATAAAATAAGGATACGTCACCTTCTCCTGCTTGATGTCGCTCTGTGTCTTCTTACCCAGTTTTGCCTCGTCTCCAACCAGGTCCAGGATATCATCCTGAATTTGAAAGGCGAGCCCAAGGCGGCTGCCAAACGTACGCAGCGCTTCCAGCTCGCGCTCCGAGCCTCCGGCAATCCGTCCGCCGGCAAGGAGGGAGAAAATAATCAGATCGCCCGTCTTGTGCTGGTGGATATACTGAAGATGCTCCAGATCCGTGACTCCCTGCTCCCCTTCCATATCGGCCGCCTGTCCGCCAACCATGCCTCTTGGACCGGCCATCTCCGCGAGGTCCTGCACAATGGCCAAAATCGGGGCCGCATCAATGCCATGCTTCGCCGAGATTCGGGCGATCGTATAAAAGGCATGCGTCAGCAGGGCGTCTCCGGCCAGAATGGCGGTAGCTTCGCCATATACTTTATGATTGGTCAGTTTGCCCCGGCGGTAGTCATCATTATCCATAGCTGGCAAATCATCATGAATGAGCGAGTAGGTATGCACCATTTCAACGGCGCATGCCGCATCAAGGGCCGCCTCCCCATTGCCTCCGAGCGCTTCGCAGGCCGCAATCACCAGCAGCGGACGGAGCCGCTTTCCTCCGGCCATCAAGGAATACGTCATGGATTCCTTTAAAGAAGAAGGAACCTGCCAATGATTCGGCAGGCTGTCCTCTAACGAGGCGGTTACTTTCTCGGAAATCTGCTGCATGTATTCCTGGAACGAAACCCGGTCACTCAAAAACTTCACCGCCGCTCTGATCGAGCTGTCCGCCGCCGAACGGCTTCTTGCGAAGCTCCCCATCCTCTTCAACGATCATCTCGATTTTCCGTTCCACCTGTTCGAGCTTCTGCCCGCACAGCTGGGACAGCTTCATTCCCTGCTGGAACAGCTCGATCGCCTTTTCGAGCGGAACGTCGCCGTGCTCCAGTTCTCCGACGATATCCTCGAGCTGAATCATTGCGTCCTCAAAGCTGAGCTCTTTTTCATTCCCCATGTTCCTGTCCATCCTCCTTCAGTTCCCATACCTGGCAGGATAACTGGCCGTCGTTCACTTTGATATGGACCACGTCGCCAGGCTGTACCTCATGAATCGATTTAATTAAACGCTTCTCCTGCTCGTCATAAACGAGGCTGTAGCCGCGGGCCATAACCTTCAGCGGACTGAGGGCGTCCAGATGGCGCACGCCGGAAGTAAGCTGGGATTTCTTGTCTTTCAGTATGTTCTGCATCGACTGAAGAAGCTGCCGGCGCGCCGCATCGTTGCGGCTCCGGGCCCCTGTCAGCTGCTCCTGCGGATTGTACCGCATCAGCGCATGGTACATGCGGCTTCTCTTTTCCCGGTTCAGCTGAACCCGGGAACGCAGGTTGCCGCTCAGCCGCTGGCGCAGCATGTCCAGGCGCTCCGCATGCTGCAGCATGTAGCGCCGCGGATGCAGCAGCACGGGCGATCGCTGCAGTGACGCCAGCTGCTGGCGGCTGCGCTTCACCCGCTGCTGAAGCAGCTGGAGCAGCAGCCGTTCCCGCTGCTGCAGCCGCGCCTTCAGCTCGCCTGCATGCGGCACGGCAAGCTCCGCGGCCGCGGTCGGAGTCGCCGCTCTCAGGTCTGCGGCGAAGTCCGCGATCGTGAAGTCGGTTTCGTGCCCAACGGCCGAAATGACCGGAATATGCGAGGCGCGGATCGCCCGCGCGACCATTTCTTCGTTAAAGGCCCACAGCTCCTCCAGTGAGCCGCCGCCGCGGCCGACGATCAGCACGTCCGCTTCATCCAGCTCGTTCATCGTGCGAATGGCCTTCACGATCGAGGGAGCGGCCCCTTTTCCCTGGACAAGGACAGGTGCGAGAATGATCCGCGCCCGCGGGTAACGCCGCTCAAGCGTCGTCATAATATCGCGTACGGCCGCACCTGTCGGCGAAGTGATGACGCCGATCGTCTCCGGAAACTCCGGAATCGGACGCTTGCGGTCTGCAGCAAACAGCCCTTCTTTCTCCAGCTTTTCTTTAAGCTGCTCGTAAGCCAAATACAGACTGCCGATCCCGTCGGGCTGCATTTGGGTGGCATAAAATTGGTACTGCCCATCCCGCTCGTATACCGTAACATTTCCTCTAGCAATGACCCTTGAGCCTTCCTTAGGTCGAAACGGCAGCCGCTGGTTGTGGGAGGCAAACATAATCGCTTTGATGCGGCTCCCTTCATCCTTGAGCGTGAAATACATATGCCCGCTGGAATGGTGGGTAAAATTCGATATTTCACCCCGGATCCAGACGTCGGACAGCAGACTGTCCGAGTCCATCTTCATCCGGATATAACGGTTCAAGTCCTTGATTGAAAAAATACGCTGCGGCTCCATGGCATCCGCTCCGTTATGCCAATCCGTGGTGGCGTTTGGCCGCGATCAGGGTGTTCTGCATCAGCATCGTAATCGTCATCGGTCCTACGCCGCCAGGCACCGGCGTGATCGGGCCCGATACTTCCTTAACGCTTTCGAAATCCACGTCTCCGGCCAGCTTGCCATTCTCCAGCCGGTTCATGCCCACGTCGATGACGACGGCACCCGGTTTCACAAAGCTTGCATCGATGAAATTGGCCCGACCGATCGCAACGACCAGAATGTCGGCCTGACGCGCAATGTCCGCCATGCCGATCGTCCGGGAGTGGCACATCGTAACGGTCGCGTTTTCGCGTTGAAGCAGCAGCGAAACCGGTTTGCCGACGATATTGCTGCGGCCGATGACGACGGCATGCTTACCGGCCAGCTCTACACCCGCACGCTTGATCAGCTCGATGACGCCTGCCGGCGTGCATGGAAGAAGGCTGTCATCGCCGATGACCAGGTTGCCGACGTTTACCGGATGGAATCCGTCAACGTCCTTGTCTACCGCGATCGCGTTTATGACCGCCTTCTCGTCAATATGTCCGGGAAGCGGCAGCTGGACGAGGATGCCGTCAATAGTGTCCTGCTTGTTCAGCTTGTCCACCAATGCAAGCAAATCCTCCTGAGTTGTCGAAGCCGGAAGCCGGTGAACCTCCGAATAGTATCCGAGGTCGTGGCACGCTTTTTCCTTGTTTCGCACATAAACCTGGGAAGCCGGGTCCTCTCCTACCAGCACGACGGCAAGCCCCGGAGTGACGCCTTTGGCGGCCAGCTCCTTGACTTCGGCGGCAATTCCGGTCCGGATATCCTCAGAAACCTGTTTTCCATTGATAATAGATGCTGTCATGTCGCTCTCTCTCCCCTATGTTTTAGATTGGCAAAGCGGACGGCTAAGCGTCCTTATGCAAGACTATGACTTCAATTGATCCAGCTCGCGGATCATGTTCCCCAGAACTCCATTGACAAACTTGCCCGAATCCTCGGTTCCGAAATGCTTGGCCAGCTCGATCGCCTCATTGACGGCAACCTTGGCCGGCACGTCGTCGCGATACAGCATTTCATAGGCGGCGAGGCGGAGGATTTGGCGGTCCACCTTGGAAAGGCGGCTCATTTGCCAGCCCTTCAAATAATTTTCCAGCAGGTCGTCCACCGCTTTTTTGCTGCCCCAAATGCCGTTTACGAGCCCCAGCACAAACTCCTTCAGTTCCGCTTCATCGGTGATGGTCCGCTCGGTATCATTTTCTTCGGCGGCATCCTCCAGCAGCATTTCCAGCGCTTCTTCGCTTGTTGCTTCGTTCATTTCCATCTGATACAGGCACTGAACGACCAGTTCCCTGGCTACACGTCTTTTCATCATGTTCCTCCTAGAACCTTGAAATTTCCTCTTGTCCTTATTATGGGTCACCGCGGGAATAAAAACATCGTGATTTGCACAAAAAAACCGTGAGCATGTCAATCTCCAGAATATGGGCTTCAAGAAGCTGCAGCTCTTTTTCCGGAGAAAGGCATATCACGGGTTCATTTGAACGGGCGCCAGCGCTCGGAGAGCCACTGACCCATTTCCCGCCAGCGGAAAAAGGAATCCATCCGAAGATCCTTCCTTTTGCCGGCAGAATATCCTATGAACACTACCAATGCAAAGAACAACATATCCCAAAAACCCGCAAACAAATAAATAAAACCGAAAAAAATACCGCCGGCAATACCGGTAATCCGTCCTTTGTGACTCTCCCAAATTTCTTTCCAGATCACTCGGAGAATTCACCTCTATTCCACTCTACTCTTGATCACTGGTGCATGGGCCACATTCGCTATATATACCGCCACGTTAGAGACCGGAATGCCTGTCGTTTCCTGAAGGTGATCATGAACCTGCTTCTGCACGTCGGTGGTCATGGCCGGGATAGACACATCGCCGTCAACGACGGCACGAATCATGATTTCAAGGCCCGCTTCCGTCACATGGATTCTGGCCTTCAGGTCCTTGACGCCCCGGACCCGCGAAGCTGCCTTGAGGCACAGGTTCTCGATCGTCTCCACCGAGATCTGGATGTCGCCGAATTCGGTCCTCTGGTCAATCGAGTGGACATGCGTTCTGTCCGGGCGAATCGAGATATAGAAGAAGCGGATACTGAGTAAAAAGAGGATCACCGCCGCCACGATGACCGTCAGCTGAAGCTCGGCTGTGTTCAGCAGTTCATCCGGAGACGGAACCAAATCACTCATGAGGAGGATGGCAAATACACATATTACTCCGATACTCAAGCTGTAAATAAACAGCAGAAGTCTGTCCAGTATCTTAGCCACGAACAGCACAGCCTCCTTAAATTAGAGTAAACCCTCGACATTTCGGGTGTCGGGGGTTATGGTGACCAATTGAATCCTTTATTTTACGCGCTGACTGTAATCAACGTCTTCGGCTCTCTCCGCGTTTTTGAAGTAAACATCATGGATATGCACATTGACTTCAATGACCGTAAGGCCTGTCATCATTTCGATGGAGCGTTTGACATTGCGCTGGATTTCCGTCGCCACTTCCGGCAGGCGGTTTCCGTACTCGATAATAACCGAGACGTCCACAGCCGCTTCGCGCTGGCCGACTTCCACCTTCACGCCTTTGGACAAATTTTTGCGGCCAAGCAGCTCAGCGATGCCTCCGGCAAATCCGCCGCTCATGCCGGCGACGCCTTTCACTTCCACCGTAGCCAGACCCGCGATCACTTCAATCACTTCAGGTGCTATTTGAATTTCACCGATGTCCGTACGTTCAAATTCACTCGGTAATGTGCTCATCCCTGAATCAACACACCTTTCAGATAATATATAAAACCGCTTCAGACGAAAGCAGGATTGCCCCTAATCATTCATACTATACCATTTGGGGAACTTTATGACAAACAATCCGAAGCAGGCGTCAGATTTCGTTTTCCTCCAAAAACTTGATGTCAAAATCGCCGCGGTTGAACACCGGATGCTCCATCAGCTTCTGATGGAACGGAATGGTGGTGTGCACGCCCTCGATTACGAATTCGGACAGCGCCCGCTTCATCTTGGCAATCGCCTCCTGACGCGTCGGCGCCCATACGATCAGCTTCGCGATCATGGAATCGTAGAACGGAGGAATGCTGTAGCCCGGATAGGCCGCGCTGTCCACCCGTACACCAGGACCGCCCGGTGGCAGATAAAATTGGATTTTGCCCGGAGCCGGCATAAAGTTGCGGTCCGGATCTTCCGCGTTCACGCGGCATTCGATCGACCAGCCGTTAATTTGAACGTCTTCCTGCGTAAACGACAACGGGTGACCTTCCGCGACCGAAATCATTTCTTTGATCAAATCCACGTTGGTGACCATTTCCGTAACCGGATGCTCCACCTGAATGCGGGTGTTCATTTCCATGAAGTAGAACTGGCCGTCGTTGCCGAGCAGAAACTCGAGCGTGCCCGCACCGGAGTAGTTAACGGCAAGGGCGGCGCGGACTGCGGCTTCACCCATCCGCTGACGAATGTCGGGGGACAGCACCGGACAAGGCGCTTCCTCAATCAGTTTCTGGCGGCGGCGCTGCACCGAGCAGTCGCGTTCGCCCAGGTGAACGACGTTGCCGTGGTTGTCGGCAATCACTTGAATCTCAACGTGCTTCATGCCAGTCAAATATTTCTCCAGATAAACGCCGGCATTGCCGAACGCCTTTTGGGCTTCCTGCTGTGCCGCCGTGATTTGCTTAATCAGCGCCTGCTCGTCCTCAGCGATACGGATTCCTTTTCCGCCGCCGCCGGCCGTCGCTTTGATGATCAATGGGTAGCCGATGTCCCGGCCGATCATTACCGCCTCATCCAGATCCTCAACCAGGCCGTCAGAACCCGGAATGACCGGCACGCCGGCGCTCTTCATCGTTTGCTTCGCAACCGCTTTGTCGCCCATCTTGTTGATGGCGTCGGCCGAAGGTCCGATAAAGGTAATGTTGCAGGACTCGCAAATTTCCGCGAAATCGGCATTCTCGGCGAGAAATCCGTATCCCGGATGAACGGCGTCGCACTCCGTCAACGTGGCGACGCTCATAATGTTGGTGAAATTCAGGTAACTGTCTTTCGAAAGCGTAGGGCCGATACAGTATGCCTCGTCCGCCAAACGGACGTGCAGCGCTTCCTTGTCGGCCTCCGAATAAACCGCAACGGTGGAAATGCCGAGCTCGCGGCAGGCCCGGATAATCCGGACTGCGATTTCACCGCGGTTGGCAATCAGAATTTTTTGAAATTTCATGCAAGTAACCTCCTCCATTGTGCGGTGCCTATTCCGACTTCACCAGAAACAGAGGCTGCCCGAATTCCACCAGTTGTCCGTTCTCCGCAAGAATCTCAACGATGGTGCCTTTTACTTCTGCTTCGAGCTCATTCATCAGCTTCATCGCTTCAATAATGCAAACCGTCGTTTTCTCGTCAACGCGGTCACCGACGCTGACAAACGGCGCGGCGTCCGGAGAAGAGGCTTTGTAGAACGTTCCTACCATCGGGGAGACGATTTTATGTAGTGAGGAAGAAGCCGCATCCGGTGCTGCTGCCTGTCCTGCTGCAGGGGCCTGCGCATTGTCGGCGGGTGCCTGTACGTATTGCGGAGCCTGCTGTGCGGCAGGGGCCTGTACAAATTGAGGCGCAGCCTGAACGCTAACCACTTCGGTTTTGCCCGGCTTGCGGATGGAAAGGCGTGCTCCTTCTGATTCAAGTTCAAGTTCATGTACGGAGGTCTCATCGACCAGCTTGATCAATTCTTTTATCTCGTTCAATTTAAACATTCGCAATTCACTCCTTCAGCTGCGTGGAAGCCGTGGCTTCGGACAATTCATACACATAACGATAAGTATTATAACATAATCGGAAGAAATGGAAAGAGTCCTGGGCTGTCCCGGACTCTTTCGACGATATTTCTGTTTTTCCGCCATTTTACTCGGAGACGACTTTCACGCTGACTTTGTCCTGGGTCACTTTCAGCTCTTTCATCACCAGCTGAACGATGCCCGCTGCCTGCTTGGCATCCATTTTGTCGCTCAGGACGAGCACTTGGTACTTGTCGTCATTTTCCTTCACGAATGCGTTCGCAAAGGAGAATTTTTGCTCCAGCTCTTCCTCGATGCTTTCGATGATCGTCTCTTTGTTTTCGAGCGCCTGCAGTTCCTGGCTCGCCTTGGCCGAAGCTTCGCTGTCCTTGCTCATGTCATTGATCGCCGCCATCAGGTCGTTTGTTTTTTGAGCATTCGTCTGCGACCGCTGCCATTGAAGAGATTCGAGCATGCTGCTGCCTGTCGAAGCCTGAGAAGCCACTTCCTTCAGGATCTCATCGTCCGTTTTTTCCGTGCTTGCGGTTGTCTTGCCGGCGTCTGTTTTACTTGTGGATGCCGTTTTATCGTCCGCAGCTTTGTCGGTTGTCGCTGAGCTCTTTTGTCCGGCGTCAGCCGTATCCTTGGCTGTGTCTTTGGCTGCTGCGTCCTTATCGGCCGTGCTGCCGGCAGCTGCGGTATCCTTCGTCGCATCCTTAGCCGCGTCTTCCTTAGACGTATCCTGGGCTGTATCCTTCGCGGCGGAACCGTCGGCCTTGCCCGAATCCGCGGTCTTGTCACCAGATTGGCCCGATGTCACGACTTCGTCTACGACAACCCCGTTGTCTTTGCTGCCGGCCGAGGCCGTCGTCTTGGCGTCTTTGTCGGTCTTGCTGTCCACCTGCTGGCTGTCGGCGACCGGCGTCTTCGACGCCCCGGAGTCCTCGGTAAACAGATAATACGCGGACAGGACTACCATCAAACTGAGCATCGACACCAACCAAATCGTTTGTCTTTTACTGTTCATTCGTTAAATCCTCCTCATAAGTCAACTGGATTATATCGGGGAAATCGGCTTACCCCTGCTTGCGCGGAACGACGGAGATCCGGTAATCCGGTACGTTCAGGCCTTTTTCCACCGCGTCCACAATCAAGTTGCGAACCACTTCATTCTCTGCACCTTTGGCTACGATCAGGACCCCGCGAATTTGCGGCTTTACCTTTTTCGTAATGATCGGCGTCTGCGTTCCCGACTGCTCGTAGGTGACGATCTCGCCATCCCGGGTATATTGGGTCGTATGGCGCTGACCGCCGTTCGCGTCGTTTTCTTCCGACTGCTGCTGGGAGTCTTTCACATTCCGTTGATAGACGATTTCCTCCGTGGAATCCACCGTGACCATGACGTCCACCGTGCCTACGCCAACGATTTTCTCCAAAATGTCCTTCATCCTGCCTTCGGCCGTTTCCTCAATCGCTGCAAAGTCCGAAGTCTGACCTGCCGAGCTCTGGAACGTTTCCTGGGACTCAGCCCCAGCCGGAGGCTCCCTCCCTATGTTTTCGTTATCGAGTTTCTTCACATTGACAAAGGAGTTGAACAGCACGATTGCCACCCCGATCAAGCCGACGATAATTAGCCACCTGAACGTATGTACTCGCTTCGTCCCTCCCTGTCCGCCCCCCAGCCATTGCTCAAGCTTCTTCAGCCACTTCCCCATCGTTTCACCTCCGTCTTTATAACCGGGACTCCTGCCCGGATCCGCTTCGTACCGTGATTACTTCCGGATCGATATTCCATTCGCTTGCCAGCAGCTTGCGGACTTCGCCGGCGCTCTTGTCATCCACAGCGCCTGTGGCCTCCTGCGCTTGATCCTCACCCGGATCAGAATTCACTTGATCTGTTCCAGCCTGCTTCTCATCCGGCTCGATCGTGACCTGCACGTGAACCGGCTTCACGGGCTCGATCTGGATGCCGCTCTCCCCCTGGGTGCCGCCCGAACTGCCCGAATCGCCTTGCGAATCCCTCATTGTAACGGTGACTGCGCTAATGTATGGCTGTGACTGGCCGGCTCCGGCATTCGGATCGTCATTAGACTTCGGCAGTCCGAGAACAACCTGCACGTTCGCGGGTTCCTCGCCGGTTTGCTGCTTGATCTGTTCCTTCATGGTGGAAGCCACTTGCTCTCCCGCCCACTGGAGTGTTTGTTTCTGCTGCCGATGCTTGATCTGTTCGGCCTCGTCCATAATCTGCTCGAGGCTGGTTTTGGAACCGCTGCCGCCCGGCTGCCGGTCCATCCGGCCGATCGCTGCGCTCAGCTTGTCGAGCGGCGCGTCGGTCACGATTCGAATCAGCGGATTGAGCAGGGTGACCAGCACGAGCAGGCTCAGGACCAGCTTGACGTATCGCTCCATGGATCTGCTCGGCAGCAGCATGTCGACGAAAGTGGCAAGCAGCACGACCATGACGACCTCTTTCAGCCAGTTTCCAAGCCATTCCACGGGTTTCCCCTCCCTTCACCGCATCATGACGGTCACGTTGCCAGCCGTCAGCATGATGGTGATCGCCAGGAAAAACATCAGTCCGACCGCCGCCAAGGCGGCAAAGACGTAAATCATGCTTTTGCCGATCGTGTCCAGGCAGGCGGTGATCGGGGAATCGCCGAGCGGCTGCATGATGGCTGCCGATACTTTATAGATCAGCGCGAGCGTCAGGATTTTGATGGCCGGAAAGGCGCAAAGGAACAGGATGATGATGACTCCTGCCAGACCGATGGAGTTTTTCACCAGCAGCGATGCCGAGATCACCGTGTCCGTCGCATCCGCAAACATTTTGCCGACGACCGGAATGAAGCTTCCAGAGACGTATTTGGCCGCCCGGATCGTCACCCCGTCGGTAATGGATCCCGTGATGCCCTGCACGGAGATAACGCCGAGAAAAATCGTCAGCAGCACCCCGAGCAGCCCCACGCTGATGTTGCGCAGCAAGTTCGCCATCTGCGTCAGCTTGTACTTATCCGACAGCGAGCTGACCAGATGAAGCACGGCTGAGAAGAAGAGCAGCGGAAACACCATGACGTGGATCAACGTTCCGATCGTATTGATCATGAAGATGATCAGCGGATGCGTAACGGACACGGTGACGATGTTGCCCATTGAAGCCAGCAGTGCGAACAGCAGCGGTACCATCGCCATCATGAAGTCGATCATCCGGTCGATCGCCTCTTTGGCATAACCGATCGCGACGTTGAAGCTGTTGATGGCCAGCACGATGATGACCATATAGCATAGGGCGTATGCGACTTTGCTCACCGTTTTCCTCTCAAAAGCCGCCTGAAGCGTCTCTAGAATCATGCTCATGATGCTAAGGATGACGATCGTGACGAGCAGCTTGCCGTTGTACAGCACCTCATGCCACATAAAGGTCCCTGCCGCGGTCAGCACCGATTTGAGGCTGAAGCCGCTGCCGCCAGGAAGGAGCATATCCATGAAGGATGGTGTTTTCTGGTCCGGAAAAAATCCCCCGTATTCCTTCATCAAAGTGTCCCAGTACTTCTCCACTTGATCCTTCGGCAAATTCTCCGCCTGGCTCTGGATCAGCTGATCCGTGGGTGAAGCCGCAAAGACCCGGGTGATCCCTGCCACCATGAACACGATAAACAAAATAACAATGTGCATCTTGTCCGGCAGCCTCCGCAGTCCCGGCATGTCTTCACCCCTCTCCTTCAGGCTGGCAGCAGCTTAAGCACCGTTTCGATGATAATGCCGATAATGGGGATGGCAAGCACCATGATCAGCACCTTGCCCGCGAGTTCGATTTTGGAAGCGATGCTTTCCTGCCCGGCGTCTCTGACGAGCTGCGCCCCAAACTCGGCGATATAAGCGATCCCTATAATTTTCAGTATCGTTTTCAGGTAGATCATCTGGACTCCCGACGCCTCGGCAAGCCGCTGGAGCTCCTGGATCACCATACCGATTTTGCCGATCAGGAACATGAAGATCAGCACGCCGGTCGCGGCGGCCAGGACGAAAGCGAACATCGGCTTGTGCTCCTTGATGACGAGGATCAGAATCGTGGACAGAAGCCCAAGGCCTACCACTTGAATAATTTCCATGGTTAGCAACCCCTACTGGAACAAAAAGATGGTTTTGATCTCCTGCAGCAGGTTATCGAGCAGCCGGACGACCATGAACAGCACCACGACAAAACCAATGACCGTCACCCAATGAGCCATATCCTCTTTTCCCATTTGCTTCAGCACTGTGTGAATCATGGCAATGATGATGCCGATTCCCGCAATCTGGAAAATTGCGTTCACTTCAAAGTTCATTCCTAGGCACCTCGCTAAAAGATCAAAATAACGATCAATGCTCCGATGAGCAGCCCGAGACTTTTACTGATTTTCTCGTATTTGGCCTGGTCGTCCCTGGCTGTTGCTTCTTCATGCTTCAACTGCTCGACGGCCAGCTGGATGTGCTTGATTTGGTCCTGCCGGTCGCTTGTCCCGAGCGTGAAGCTGAGCTGATGCAGCACCTCGCGTTCAGGTGCCTTCATGGAGGTCCGCTTCCAGTTCTCTTGGAGAGAACGCTGGAGGCTCTCCTGGGCGGTCAATCCTGTGGCCGGCCCCATCTCACGCGCTGCATTCAGAAAAAAGGTATGGAGAGGCTCCCGCATTTGATCCGCTATTTTGCGAAGTGCTTCCGGAAGTGGGGTAAATCCATAGGTGATTTCGGTCGACAGCCGCTGCAGGGCCAGGATCAGCTCCCGGATCTGCTTCGGCCGGCTGGCAAACTGCCTGGCCTGATGGAATCCGGCAAGTGTGCCGGACAGCAGAATCAGCACGGCGCCAAAAAGCTTAAGCAAGGAAGTTCACCCCTCTCTGGCTGCCCGTCTGAAGCTGCAGCGGCCGGTGCTGCTGGTCGAGGATCCGGCAGCTTAACCCTTGTGCCTTCCTTTTTAAAAGAACGTACCTCTCAAACATTCCGGTTTCTATGAGTCCAGCCAGGGCGGGCCGATGCTTCAGCTCTTCGATGCCGCCGGCATGCGCCGTGGCGACGACCGTAATGCCCGCATGCAGCGCCTCTGTCACCGATTCGGCGTCCTCTCCCCTGCCGATCTCATCCACCATGAGAACGTCCGGTGACATGGACCGGATCATCATCATCATGCCTTCCGCCTTCGGACAGGCATCCATCACGTCGGTGCGGGGTCCGACGTCAAAGCTCGGCACGCCTTTGAGGCAGCCGGCAATTTCGGAACGCTCGTCGACGATGCCCACCTTCATCCCCGGCAGGCTGGATTTGCCTTGGCCGGGCAGCCCGCTGCTGATCTGTCTCGCCAAATCCCGCAGGAGGGTCGTCTTGCCCTGCTGCGGTGCCGAGAGCAGAAGCGTATGACGAATCCTGTTTCCTTCCCTATCGATCAGAAAGGGGAGGATGCCGTCAGCGGCACCCTTCACTTCCCGGGCAATCCGCACATTGAATCCGCTGATATCGCGGATATGCTCGACATGTCCGGCGTGAAGCACCGTTCTACCTGCCAAGCCGATGCGGTGTCCGCCGGGAATGGTGATAAAGCCTTTGCGAAGCTCTTCCTCCATCGTGTACAGCGAATGGTTGCTGATTAGATCGAGCAGCCTTCGGCTGACCTCCCGCTGCGGCTTGTACGCCTTGTCCGCATCCAGCGTCAGCGTGCTTTGTCCCGTAACATAGTGGTGTGAGCCTGCGCCGTTGATTTCCAGCGGCCTGCCTTCACGGATGCGTACCTCCTCCACGACGCTCAGAATATGGTGAGGGAGCTGGTGAAGGATCGATTTGACCGGCTCCGGAAATAACTCCAGCCAGTTTGGATTTGTAATAGGACCACCCCCGTGCTGCCTTTCTCCTGCAAGCTTGTTCAACTTCTGATGGATAAACTACTAGATGTTTTCTTACTTATGTCTATGCTTGGCCCCTAAATTTATGACCACTGTAATCTATCATTTTTTGAGAATGCCGATTAAGAGACAGGACACGCCGAAAAAGATCCACGCCATCTTTCCCCAGGAGAGCTTATCAGCCACGCCGATGAGCCCGATGGAAGTCGTCAGGATGAGCACCGTCGGCCCGACGAATGCCAGCAGGGAATTGACCGCCAGCGCCTTATCTACCTGAGCGAGCTTTAGCATCAGCAGCGCGGCGGCGATTTCCAGACTTCCGGAGATAAAACGCAGCGTAGCCATGCTGACCACGAACTTGTCCACTAAAATGACCCCCTTTTGCGAGATTGTACTTCTAACCTCATAGATATGCGGGACTCTCTCTTTTTAGTTGTCTTTTACAAGAAAGATACGGAAAATAACTTGGCAAAACGGAGCTGCTTCACTGATTATCAAAAGAGTCATGACAAAGCCTCTATTTAATAACTCCTATATTCGGAACAAAATGCTCCGGGCTTGCATATATTGTTTGATGAAATACCTATCCGCTTGTCAGTTGCCTGGGTTGGACCTGTCTGCAGACAAACTGCCTGCATCCGGCCAACCAAGAGAGGACCGTTCAACCATCGGCATCTTCAGGGCTAAGCAGCTGAAAGAGGTGTCGTATTATTTAGAGGTGCATAAGGAGGATTTATTCCATGCGGGTGGATGTCATTGCCAATGTGGACGAAGTAAGATCGGAGGAGTTTGTGCACAAGAGCGCCGTTGTGATTGACGTGCTGCGGGCAACCAGTACGATGATTACGGCTCTGGCCCAAGGCGCTACCGGGCTGCTGCCCGTGGAGACGGTTCCTCAAGCCCAGCAGATGCGGGGAGACCAAACGTTTGTCGGTGGAGAACGGTATTATAAAAAAATCCCCGGTTTTCAGGCCGGGAATTCGCCGCATGATTATATGACCCCTGAGGTTGCCGGAAAGCTGGTGGTGCTGACCACGTCCAACGGGACCCGAGGGCTGCTCAAATCGCATAAAGCCGCCAGAATTTTCGCCGCTTCATTTATGAATGGGACGGCCTGTGCGTCGGCTCTGTTATCGTTCGGGAAAGATGCCATCCTTCTTTGCTCGGGATGCCGCAACGACTTTTCGCTGGAGGATGGCCTGTGCGCGGGAATGATCATCGATGCGATGGAGTCCATTTCGGAAGCGCCGCTTCAGCTGAATGATCTAGGCCTGGCGATGAAGCATGCGTACCGGCAGTGCAAGGGATCCCTGTTTGAAACCGTAATGGAAGGATGCGCGGCGAAGCAGCTGGTCAAGCTGGGATTTACGCATGACGTCGAATACTGCACAGGGATCGACACGGTCCCTGTCGTGCCGTATGCGAAGTCGGAAATGATCCTGACGCCGTTGTTCGCAATTGCTGCGAACCGCGGATAATCCGAGCCGCGCTGAAATAAACAAAGCCGCCCCCTGCTGTGGGGACGGCTTTTTTATATGAATAATTCATTAAACCTAGCGGCGGTCCTGTGGGCCTCCCACAAACACCTGCGCATCGGTATCGAGGTTGTAGGCGGTATGAAGCGCTCTAACGACCTGCTCCAGATTGCCGCCTTCGATGACGCAAGACGTTTTAATCTCGGACGTGCTGACCATTTTAATGCTGACGCCCTGCTTGGAAATAACATCGAACATTTCGGCGGCAACGCCGGGATGGCTGATCATGCCCGCACCTACGATCGATACTTTGACCAGATTGTCTTCCGAGGTGACTTCACGGTACGGAAGGGTGGATCTCAAATCCTTGATGACTTGAAGTGCCTGGCCGCTCTCCGAAAGAGAGGTGGTAAAGGAAAAGTCCGCCTTGCCGTCCTGAACGCCGCTCTGCACGATGATGTCCACGTTGATGCCGGCGCCGGCGAGCGCTCCGAACACCGTGGCAAGAACGCCGGGAACGTCTTCCACTCCCAAAATACTGATTCTGGCCACATTTTTATCATAAGCGATGCCGCTTACCACTACTCCCTGCTCCATGCTGGTTTCCTCCTTCACAACCGTGCCTTCATTATAGTTAAAACTGGATCTGACGACGAGCTTCACTTGGTGATGCTTCGCGTACTCCACCGCGCGCGGATGAAGAACGGCCGCCCCCAGGTTGGCCAGCTCCAGCATTTCGTCATATGAAATTTCCTCAAGCTTGCGGGCGCATTTCACGATTCGCGGATCGGTCGAATAGATGCCGTCCACGTCGGTATAAATCTCGCACACGTCGGCGCTAATCGCCGCAGCCAGCGCAACGGCTGTCGTATCGGATCCCCCGCGGCCGAGCGTCGTGATTTCTCCTTCTTCGGTCATGCCCTGGAATCCGGCCACGATCACGATGTTTCCTTCCTGCAGGGCTCCAATCACCCGGTCCGGAACGATATCCATGATTCTCGCTTTGGCGTGCACCGGCTCTGTCCGGAATCCCGCCTGCCAGCCTGTCAGCGAAACGGCGCTACGGCCGAGCTGATGAATGGCCATCGACAGAAGCGACATGGAAATCTGCTCCCCGGTGGTCATCAGCATATCCATCTCGCGTGCAGGCGGATTTGGATTGAGCAGCATCGCCTGATCGATCAAATCATCCGTCGTATCCCCCATCGCGGAAACGACTACTACACACTGGTGTCCTTCGTCCTGTTTCTCGACGATACGCCGGGCCACGCGCTGCATGCGCTCAATATCTCCGACGGAACTGCCTCCGAATTTCATGACGTACAGTGACAACTTCGATTCACTCCCCACTCATTGTACAACTGGGCATTATGCAATCATTTCCCACGCCGGTAAAACCGCCCGATCCTATTTCTATATGCGATCAGCACCCTTTTCGCCAATAGACTGGCCATGGTGAAAAAAGCAGGATCTCATGTTGCAAAATGCTGACAACTGTCTAATTTTACGCTTTAAACTAGTATAATACGAAAGTACACCCGATTGTTAATGTTTTTTCATGGGATTATACAAAAAATCCTCCTTTCGGAAGGAAAGGAGGATCGGCTTAGCCCTGTCGGGTGTTAAGCAATTCTATCGCCGGCTTTACGCGCGGGAGATATATTTGCCTTCACGGGTGTCGATCAGAAGCACATCGCCTTCATTGATGAACAAAGGCACCTGAACGTTCAGGCCGGTTTCCAGCTTCGCGTTCTTCGTCGCCCCTGTAGCCGTATTTCCTTTAATGCCCGGCTCGGTTTCAACAACCTTCAGCTCGACGCTGGTCGGCAGGTTGATCCCGAGAATTTCGCCCTGGTAGCTGACGATGTTCACGTTCATGTTCTCTTTAAGGAAGTTCAGTTCCCACTCCAGCTGGTTGCTGTCCAGCGTGAACTGGTCGTAGGTTTCGTTGTCCATGAATGTATGCTCTTGACCGCTTGCATACAGATAAGAAACGCCGCGGTTTTCGATGATGGCACGGCCGATCGTTTCACCTGCGCGGAAGGTGCGCTCAACGGTGTTGCCGTTACGGAGGTTTTTCAGCTTCGAACGAACGAAGGCTGCCCCTTTACCCGGTTTAACGTGCTGAAAATCGAGAACGGTAAAGATGTCGCCATCGACTTCCACCGTCAGACCTGTTTTAAAATCGTTAACTGAAATCACTGAAATGCCCTCCTAAAGGTTTAAGTATATATTGCATTTATCACGCCGGTAATACGGTGAAATCTTTAGACGAATGCGTCAAGATCACAATTCCCGTCTCCGTGATCACAATATCGTCTTCAATGCGCACGCCGCCGAGACCCGGCAGGTAAATTCCCGGTTCCACGGTCACGACCATACCCGGCTTCAGCACATCGTCGCTCAGCTTGGACAGGCGAGGCATTTCATGAACCTCCATGCCGAGGCCGTGCCCCGTGCTGTGGCCGAAATTGTCGCCGTAGCCGTACTTGGTGATGATATCGCGGGCAAGCGCGTCCGCTTCGCGGCCGGTCATCCCCGGCTTGATGTTCTGAAGTGTGTGGAGCTGGGCTTCCAGCACAATGTCATAAATTTCTTTAAGCTTCGGATCCGGATCCCCGATCGCAATCGTCCGCGTCAAATCGGAGCAGTATCCGTCAAGCAATGCGCCGAAATCGAACGTGATGAGCTCGTTTCCGGCAATCACCCGTTCGCTGGCAACGCCGTGCGGCATGGCGGAACGCTCCCCGGATGCGACGATCGTATCGAAGGAGGATGAAGTGGCACCGTGGCGGCGCATGTAAAACTCCATCTCCAGGTCGACTTCCCGCTCCGTCATTCCCGTCTTGATAAACCCGAGAATATGTTTGAACGTATCGTCGGCCAAGTCCGCCGCTCTCTGCATCACCTTCAGCTCTTCTTCATCCTTGAAGATACGAAGCTTCTCCACAAGGCCGGAAACCGGCACGAGCTGGATTGGCTTAAGCTGCTCCGCGTAAGCGGTGTATCCGGCAAAAGATACGTCATCCTGCTCGAAGCCAAGCTTGCCGATGTTTGCAGAAATCAGCAGCTCCTTTACCGTTTCCGTTACCTTTGGCCCGTGCTCGACGATTGTAAATCCCTTCGCTTGCTGCGGTGCCTGGGTCATGTAACGAAAGTCGGTCAGCAGGTACGCATCATTCAAAGTGATGAGGACGTATCCCGATGAACCGGTAAATCCCGTCAAATAACGGCGGTTAATGGAACTGGTTACAAACATGGCTTCCACATTGGATTGCTGCATCGCTTCACGCAGCTTGTTCACTCGATTGATGCTCATCGTTACACTCCTCTCTCATGTACAGCTTTCCCCGGGGAAAGAGGCAGCGACTACTGTCCCTGACTCTCCAAGTGGCGCAGCAGTGCCATCATGCCGAGTTCATAGCTGACAGCGCCGAATCCGGCAATTTGACCTACGGCCACGGGAGCAATCACGGAAGTATGGCGGAACGTCTCCCTTGCGTGAATGTTCGACAAATGGACTTCCACCGTCGGAATTTTAACGGAACTGATGGCGTCCCGGACAGCATAGCTGTAATGAGTCAGCGCGCCCGGATTCAGAACGATGCCGTCGGCATGACCCAGCGCGGCGTGGATCCTGTCAATGATATCTCCCTCATGGTTGGACTGATAAAATGTGACGGACACGCCCAGGGCCTCCGCTTTCTCAAGCAGGCCTTCTTCAATCGACGCAAGACTTTGAGAGCCGTACACGCCAGGCTCCCGGAGTCCGAGCAGATTCAGGTTCGGTCCGTTGATCACCCAAATGGTTCTCAAAATGGTATTCCCACCCTTTGTCGTCAAATAACCATCTGCTATTTTAACATAGGGGATGTCTTCTTGAGAAGTTTTTTTGTCTAGTGCGCCTTAGCCCTGCCTGGTTCCCGTTTGCGCTCATCCGTAAATTCGAAAGCCGCCGTGTATCCGATGAACAGTCCCCACAGCAGGTATAAGCAAAATTCGGTGACGATCGTGTTCCAGGTCAGATGATTGAGACGATTCATCATACCGAGTGCGGGACCCGCCACAAACAGGACGGCCCACCAGCAGATACCGTATACGATACCCGGCCACGGACCGGCCAGCTTCCGGAACAGCAGCGTATAGATGACTGCCGCGACCATGGAAAACGCAATAAAAAAGAGCCAGCCAAGCAGATCTCCTGACCCGCTATTCAAAAAAGAATGCTTGAAGAAAGGCTCGGCCAAAAAGGCCGGGATGACGATCGTGAAACGCAGCCAGTGGAAAACCCAGTGAACCGCCCCCCAGAACAACCCGGCAAAAAAGCCGAGCTCCAGCGAGAAGCTGAGCGGATTCGTATGGCCTGTATTCGTATGCTGCCGTAGGGCAGCTCCCTGTGAACTCACTTTGAATATCACCCTTTTTGTTTTTCTTAGTATGTTCATTTGGGGCCGGGGCTAATCCAACTAGAAATCGCGCGGGAAATTCGTTACAATAAAGGCATCACAACTAATCATTCGGGGAAGGTGAATTGTTTGTCGGAGCAATCCAAAACGGTCAGCTACGGTGGCCAAGCCGTCATTGAAGGCGTTATGTTTGGCGGTAAGCACGTCAATGTCACCGCTGTGCGGCGGAAGAATCAGGAGATTACATTTTTGGAGGTGCCGCGCGAGGATAAGCCTTGGGTCGGCAAATTGCGCAAAATCCCTTTCCTTCGCGGTATTGTCAGTATTATAGATGCAAGCGCCAAAGGTACGAAACACCTGAATTACTCGGCGGAATCCTACGCGGATGACGAAGTGGAGCCGGAGGAGCGCGCCAAGCAAAAGCAGAAAGAAGAATCCGGCTGGAGCTTAGGGATGATTATCGGCGTTGCGGCGGTCGGCGTGCTTTCGTTCCTCGTAGGCAAGCTGGTGCTGACGCTGGTGCCTGTATTTTTAGAGAATTTCATTTTCGGCAAGATGTTTGACAACTATATCCTGCATAACCTTATAGAAGGCGGCATTAAACTGCTGTTGCTGCTCGTTTACCTATGGGGCATTTCCCAGACCCCGGTCATCAAGCGGTTGTTCCAGTACCATGGAGCGGAACATAAGGTGATCAGCACCTATGAAGCGGGTGAAGAGCTGACGGTAGCCAACGTGCAGAAGCACAGCCGTCTGCATTACCGCTGCGGCAGCAGCTTCATGATGCTGACGATCGTACTGGGCGTACTGATTTATTCGCTCGTTCCGTGGGATAATATGACGCAGCGGGTTCTGCAGCGGATCATTCTGCTTCCGGTCGTCATCGCCATTTCGTTTGAGTTTCTGAAACTAACCAACGCGCTTCGCGACGTACCGGTGCTGCGGTATCTCGGTTACCCGGGCCTTTGGCTACAGCTGTTGACGACGAAGGAACCGAAGGATGACCAGGTTGAGGTGTCCATCGCCTCCTTCAACCGCATGCTTGAGCTTGACGCCCAGATGGAGAAAGCTCCCGGGGCGGAACAACCTGTGAGAAACGGAGTCTTGGATCCCCTGAAAGGATGAGATGACATGAAAAGGCAGGCTGTAATTTTCTGGATTGCCATTGTACTGGCAGCCATCGGACTGCTCGGCAACATTTTGTTTGGCGGTGCAGGATCGCTTATGAATTTGCTTGTGCCCTTGATCGTGTTCGGTGTGGTTTTCCTGCTGTACAAATTCCCGCCTGCCCGTTACAACAAGCGGCCCAAGGTTAAGCCGTCCCAGCGGACGATGGAGAAATACAATGCGTCCAAACGCGGTCAATCTTCGGCCAAGCGCAAAAATTACCCTTTCCAGGTGATTGAAGGCTCAAAGGGTAAGAATGACGATCAACAACCGAAATACCACTAAGCGCGTTTGAAAATATCAAAAACAAGGCATTCGCCCCTCCTTCTAAAGGAGGACCAGCGAATGCCTTTTATTTTTTCTTCGATGTCACGGCTTCCAGCCCGCAAAAAACTTTTTCCCTGCCTGCATGCCTGACTCATACAGCTGCTGGCTTTCTTCCGGTGTAATATGAAACTGCGTCGTTCCGACGCCGAGAGTCGGAATTTTGATCGTCCGGAAACGGTTTTCCTGCTCGATGTACCGCTCATCATGAGCGGACAGCATCGTTTCAAACATCGCCTGCAGCATGCTGAGAGGCCCACGGATCAGATGCGGCTTGTTCGTCGTCCTGCCGACCATTTGAAATCCGATCGTCGGAACCGGTTTCTGACCGGCCCCTTCCGCAGCGTCGTCAAAGAGCCACAGCGGGAAGTTGCTGAGCAGCCCCCCGTCTACTATATAGACAAACTGATCAACGAACGATTTTCCCCTGGCCGCTTCGCCTGTCATTCTCAGCATGACCGGATCAAAAAAGTACGGAATGCTCGTACTCATCCGGATAGCCTTGGAAACCGCAAACCTGGACGGGTTGGCGCCCAGCTTGCCCAGGTCTTCGGGGAGCACCAGAATGCGCCCGTTCGTAATATCCGAGGCGATGATCATCAGCTTGCCTTGGGGGATATCCGCAAACGTCTTGACCCCTTTGGCCGCCAAAATATGGTGGATCCATACTTCGAGCGCTTCTCCGGAATACAGCCCTTTCTTCAGAAACAAACGCGCGGCGGGTCCGATCACTTTGGTATTGAATATGGGCGCGCGGTGAAGAAAGGACTCAAACGGGGTCGTCTTCACGATCTCGCTCATCTCGTCGGCCGAAAACCCTGCCGCCAGCAGCGCCGCCACAATGGAACCCGACGAGGTACCCGCCACCCGGTTAAACACAACGCCGGCTTGCTCCGCAGCCTTGACGGCCCCCGCCAGCGATATTCCTTTCACTCCGCCGCCCTCGAACACCGCGTTGACGATCATAATAAAACCCCCGTGTCTCAATATCCCACAGTAAGATATGAGCACGGGGGTTCATTCATGACAATGTTCTATGAATTTATCATTGCTGGTAATAGGCGGTCAGTGCCTGAACGATGCCAAGCGGATTTTTGATCAAATCCTTGGCGCTGTAAAAAATGCTGCCTTTAACTGCGTCGTATTTGGTGTTGTATTGAAGCTGGTTGATGATCTCCTGCGCCGACTGCCATCCAGCCTCGGCGGTTCCCAGCTTGTACGGGGCATGACCGATATAGAGATCCACGCCGGTGCCCTGCACTTCTTGCGCCCACCAGTCGACGAGCTTGTCGTACTGGGCGTTCTTGAAGGACATGCTCCAATAAATTTGCGGTGCCACGTAATCAATCCAGTGCTGTTTCACCCAGGTTCTCACATCCGCGGACATGGAGTCGTACGCCGTAACGCCCGCTTTGGTATCAGAACCCGTCGGATCGGTAGACTGGTTGCGCCATACGCCGAACGGGCTGATGCCAAACTGGACGGCCGGCTTGGACGCGTGAATCGACTGGCCCAGCTGCTGCACGAACTGGTTAATGTTATCACGGCGCCAATCCGCTTTGCTCAAGCCCTGCGTATTGTATGCCTTGAAAGCAGCATCATCGTTAAACGTTCCGCTCGACGGATAGAAATAATCGTCCAGATGGACACCGTCGATATCGTGCTTGCTTACCACTTCCATCACGACGTCGATAATATGCTGTCTCGCCTCCGGAATTCCCGGGTTGATGATCAGCTGGTTATTGACGGATACGACCCAGTCGGGATGCTGAACCGCCACATGATTGGCCGCCAGCTTGCTTGTCGTCGTGTCCAGATTCGCCCGGAACGGATTGAACCAGGCATGGAACTGCATCCCCCGCTTGTGGGTTTCCTCGATCATATACTGGAGCGGATCATATCCCGGATCCTTGCCTTGGGTGCCGGTAAGCACCTTCGACCACGGAACCAGATCCGACGGATACAGCGCATCACCGGCCGTCCGAACCTGAACGAACACCGCGTTCAGCCCCATGGCCTGCAGCTTGTCGAGCAGAGCGGAATATTCCTGCTTCTGCTGCTCGATTTTGCCGTAAGAGGACGTTGTCGGCCAATCCAGGTTGTACACTGTCGAGATCCAGGCTCCCCGGAGCTGGCTGGAGCTGCTTCCACCGCCCTCAGCAGGTGGCTCGGTAGGTATGTAAACACTTGATGTTAAGGTAATCGTTCTAGCCACCTGGTCCCAGTCTACCTGCAGACCGAGCTGTTCGCCGACAAAACGGAGAGGGACCAGCACGCGGCCACCCCGAAGCTGCACGGAGGCATCAAGGGCGACAGAGGCTCCATCCACCAAAGCCGTCTTTTTGCCGCTGGTCAACGTTATCGTATGACCTCCGCCCGAAATATCAGCGGTTTTCGCGTTTTGATTCCATGCGACGGCCGCCCCCAGCCCTTCGCTGATCACGCGGATCGGAACCATCGTCACATTCACTTTTGGCATGATGTACGGGGGTATATCGCTGACCAGCTGCTTCCCGTCCAGGACCATCGTGATGTTGTTTGCAGCCTTCGCCTGCTGCCCCGTAAACGGAATCAGCAGCACCAACAGCAGCGATGCCACGATCCACCTATGAAACTTCCGAAACGCCATTCTACTAATCCTCCACTATTGATAGATTTGCGGGTAAAAAAATCGGTCATTCGCGCTCTATCTAGAGATCACTAGCCGGCATCAGACAACCTTGAAATCATGATCTGCTGAATAAAGCGCAAACGACCGATCGGGCAGAAAAGCTGTAACCTTTGCTGCGTGTGCAACCCGGGTTTTGCCAGTCTTGGCCCCGAAATCACCGGATTACGTGCTGGGAATGAAAGAGGCACCTGTCGTTTGAGGGTGCGGACAGATGCCTTGTTTACGAATCGCTGACCAATTCATTATGAATGTTCCGCAGCTCCTCCAGACGCTGTCCATCCCGGCGGAAATACTCCACCAGCGTCTCGATACGCGTTATGGAATCCCAGCTTAAGTGATGCTCAATGCCTTCGACATCTCCATAAATATTTTCCTGCTGAACCCCGATCATCGTCAGGAATTCCTCCAGAAGCTGATGCCGGTCAACCAGGCGTTTGCCCATTTTCTTACCTTTGCTTGTCAGAACAAGGCCGCGGTATTTTTCATAAATCAAATATTCGTCCTTGTCCAATTTCTGGATCATTTTGGTAACGGATGAGGGATGAACCTCCAAGCCTTCGGCAATGTCCGAAACACGCGCGTATCCCTTCTCGTCAATCAATTTATAGATACGCTCCAAATAATCCTCCATGCTGGGCGTTGGCATTATATTCCCTCTTTTCTGTAATAAACGTCAATCATCTGGCCCGATTACCTGCTCTTGTAATGATACATGTTCTCAAGAGGACTTGGCAAGTCCTGCCGCCTGCCGCGCTTCCCATCCTGGTCAGTAATTGCCACGGGTTGCCCCTGCTACCCGCACACATACTAAACCGAAGCACTCATATTTTCCTCGAAAGGAGTCGTTCTATGGGTACTGGCGTTAAAGAAAAGCCCAGGCGGACGCTGCGGCCGACCAAGCCGTTTGTCCCCGATCTTGTTTATTTTGAACCGGATGCGCTGAACTATCCCAAAGGCCAGCACATCATGGAATGGGTCAAGTCCAAAGACATTCCTTATCGTATGACCAGCTCTCATAACCGGATCACCAATTTACCAGGCGAAACTGATCAGGAAAAATACAGGAACGCCAAACGAACCCTCGTCGTCGGCGTGCGTAAAACGCTGAAGTTCGACCAGTCCAAGCCTTCAGCCGAATACGCCATCCCGATCTCAACCGGGTGCATGGGCCACTGCCATTACTGCTATCTGCAGACGACGCTCGGGGCCAAGCCCTATGTCCGTGTCTATGTCAACACACCCGATATCATTGGCGCCGCCAAACAATACATCGAGGAACGCTCGCCGGAAATCACCCGGTTTGAAGCCGCTTGTACATCTGACCCGGTGGGACTGGAGCATATTACGGGCTCCCTCGCGGAGCTGATTACTTTCATGGCCGGCGAAGAATTCGGCAGACTCCGGTTCGTGACCAAGTATCATCATGTCGATCCGCTGCTCTCGCTGAAGCATAACGGCCATACCCGTATCCGGTTCAGCATCAACTCGGACTACGTCATCCGCAACTTCGAGCCATCCACTTCGCACTTCGAGGAACGGATCGAGGCCGCAGGAAAGGTCGCCAGGGCCGGCTATCCGCTTGGTTTCATCATCGCCCCGATCATTTGGTATGACGGCTGGCAGGACGGCTATGCCGAGCTTCTGAAGCGTCTGGCGGATACGCTTCCGGCCGAGGCAACGAAGGATTTGACGTTCGAAATGATTCAGCACCGCTTCACGAAAACCGCCAAAAACATCATTGAGCAGCGTTATCCCAAAACCAAGCTGGAGATGGATATCGCGAGGCGCAAGCAAAAATGGGGACGCTGGGGCCAATTCAAATACGTGTACCCGGATGAACAGCAAAACGCCCTGCGCGAGTTTATCACAGAGCGGATTTTTGAGCACTTTCCGGAAGCTACCATCGACTACTTCACCTAAAACTTAAGCCATTCGGGCGTGATGGCCTGCAGCCAAATCGTTATCTTGGTCATTTGGTTCGTGAACAGCAGTACGCCCATAAACAGCATGAGCGCCCCGCCGATTTTCATCATCATCCCCGAGTACTTCACAATCCACTTGGTGGACCCGATGAAGAAGGCAAGCACAAAAAATGGAATGGCAAATCCGACGGTATAGGCCGTAATCAGCGGAAACCAAGCACCGGGTTCGGTCGCTGCCAAAGCGATGATCGCCGCCAGGATCGGCCCGACGCAAGGAGACCATCCGGCGGAAAAGCCGATCCCGAAAATAAAAGAACCTATGTAACCTGCGGGCTTGAACTTCAGGTCCATCTTAAATTCGCGCATCAAAAAGCGCGGCTGAAAGAGGCCGATCAGAAACAGCCCCATCAAAATGATTAACAGCGCCGACAGCTGGCGGATCAGATCCCGGTTGTTGTTAAAGAAGCTGCCGAACAAGCCGGCTCCGACCCCGAGCGTATAGAATACGGCGGAAAAACCTAAAATAAAGGCCAGCGTATGACTCATCGTCCGGTAACGGACTTCTTTTTTATTCTGCTCCGTCTTCAGCGTCTGTACCGACATCCCGGTAATGTAGGAAATGTAGGACGGATACAGCGGCAGGCAGCACGGAGAAATAAAGGAAGCCAGTCCGGCGAAGAAGGCAAGCCATATGTTCAAGTTTGACAAGGACAAGTACCTCCTACGTTGATAATCCCTTCTTGCCCGCCATCGTCAAGATCAGCAGCGCAATCAGCAGCAGCACGATGGTTGCTCCCGGAGCCAGGTTCCAAACGCCGGCAATCACAAGTCCCCCCACAACCGCAATCTCCGAAATGACCACCGACAGGATGACGGAAGATTTGAAGCTTCTGGCGATCAGGAGGCTGATAGCGACAGGAATCGTCAGCAGTGCCGATACGAGCAAAGCGCCGACGATTTTGATGGCCGTGCTGATGACGAGGGCCGTCAGGACGGTGATCAGCATGTTCATCATGCGCACAGGCAGACCGCTTACGCTTGCGGCGTCTTCTTCAAAGCTCAGCAGGAAAAACTCTTTGAAAAAGAGCGTAATAACGACCACGACGACCAGCGTCACGGCCCCCACCACGTACAGATCCTGGGTATCCAGCGTATAAATGCTGCCGAACAAATAGCTCATCACATCTGTATTGTAACCCATCCCGAGTGTGAAAAACAAAGAAGCCAGCGCAACGCCGCCGGACATAATGATCGCTATCGACAGCTCGGCATAGCTTTTATAAGCTTTTCTGAGCTTTTCTATCGCAAAGGAAGCCAGAACCGCAAATACAAGACCTGCCCCCAGAGGATACAGATTAATCAGAAAACCTAGCGCCACCCCGGCGATCGTCACATGCGCAAGCGTGTCCCCGATCATGGACAGACGCCGCAGCACGAGAAAAATGCCGATCAGCGGTGCGGTGATCCCGATTAGCAGACCGCCGGCAAGCGCCCTTTGAAAAAAATCACTGAGGATAATTTCTATAGCCAACAATAACGACTCCTTCGGATGCTTTTAATATGTTGTAAACGATCGTGCTTTTATGACAATGAGTGCTGCAGGTCCTGAACCTCGCAGTCCTGGATCTCATGGGAATGTCTGACGAAAAATTCGATCTTGCCGTTCTTCTGCTTCGGCTTCTCGCCCAAATATCCCTCGATCATGTCCATATCGTGCGACACCATCAGCAGCGTCATATGATGATGCCGGTGCATGTGGGTAATCAGCTCGAAAAATCCGGCCTGCGTCTCCGCGTCAATGCCCACCGTAGGCTCGTCCAGTATGAGCAGATCCGGGTTGTTGATGAGCGCCCGCGCCAGGAAGGCGCGCTGCTGCTGACCGCCGGACAGCTCACCGATCCGTTTGCCGGCAATATCTTGAATCCGCATGACCTCAAGCGCATCGTCACACTGCTGCTGCATATGTCTGTTTATCCGGCGGAACAGATTTTTGTTATTGTACAGCCCGGAAAGGACCACCTCGCGAACGGTAGCCGGAAACAACGGATTAAACGAATTTTTCTGCGGGACATAGCCTACCCGCTCCCAGTCTTTGAACCTGCGAATCGGCTGGCCGAACAGCCGGATGCTGCCCTGGCCGCTGGGCAGAAGACCGACGATCATCCGCAGCAGTGTCGTCTTGCCCGCCCCGTTGGAGCCGATAATGCCGACAAAATCGCGTTCTTTCACGGTAAAGTTCAGATCGTTGATGACCTTTTGGTCCCTGTATGAAAAGGAGATGTTCTCCATCTCGATAATCGGTTGATGACAATCGTCAATCATCGGCGTAAACATGCGAAATCCGCCTTTCTGTTAGTTGCTTCATTTATTGTAATGCGAGAATGAGATTATTCAAATTTTTGTCCATCAAGGTAAAATAGTCGTCACCCTTCTCCTGCTCCTCCTTCGTCAGTCCTTCGAGGGGATTCAGGACGGACACGGTCGCTCCGGTCTCGGAAGCCAGCGTTTTGGCCAGCCGGTCGGAGACCAGCTCTTCGAAAAAGATATATTTGATTCCTTCCGACTTCACCAGGTTCGACAGCTCCACCAAATCGCGGGCCCGGGGCTCGGCATCCGGCGACAAGCCCATGATGGGATGCTGCTCCAAGCCGTAATCGCGGCACAAGTAGCCGAAGGCCTGATGGGATACGACGATTTTGTGATGCGGAACCTGCGCCAGCTCCGTCTCGAACTTGCGGTCAAGCTCCTGCAGCTTCCGGCTGAGCTCGGCGTACCGCGCTTCGTAAGCCTGCGCATGCTGCGGATCGGCATCCACGTAGCTGTTCTTGATGTTCTCGGCCATAATGATGGCCGATTTCGGGCTGACCCAGGTGTGGGGGTCGATGTGATGCTTGTGACCGGTCCCCATGCCCTCGCCTTCGAGATCATGCCCGCCGTCTTCTTCGCCTTCGATCAGCTGGATGCCCTGGCTGACCTCAACAGCCTTCACCTTGGAGTCCCGGTTCAGCCCTTTCAGAAAATTCGGTACCCAGCCTTCGAGTCCGGCTCCGTTATATAAAAACAATTGCGACTTGGACGTGTTCACGATATCCTGGCTCCGCGGCGTCCAATCATGCGGTTCGACGCCGGCCGGCAGTAAATTGATGACGTTGGCGTCCTCGCCGCCGATTTCCTTGGCAAACTCATAAATCGGATAGAACGTCGTCATGACATTCACTTTATCCGGATCCAGCTGTGCGTTCCCTGAGTTATCGCAGCCGGCAAAAACCAGCATGGCCACCAGAAGAAACGAAGGCGCCAGAATCCGCTTGATCACATTTCTCATATTCACAGATGTACGCTCCCACTAATCGTAACTTTTACTAATAAGATTATGAATGGGCTTATTTTATTTGTCAACCTTGGGTGCAAAATTACCAGAGGGAAGCGAGCGATACCTGCCGTGGAGTTCTTGGAGCTTGGCGTGTCTCCCAAGAGTTCGATATACCTGGACGACAAAAAGACGGAAGCCCGCTGCTAACGGGATTCCGTCTTCCTATCGACCATACTTGCTTATAGGTGCACCATACTTCGCGCCCTACTTCACGACCGCTCCGTTCGGCATGCTGTCCGGCACCGTCGCCAGTGTCAGCTGATCGCCTTGGGATGCCGCCAGAATCATGCCCTGAGACAACTCGCCGCGCAGCTTCACCGGCTTCAGGTTGGTGACGCAGATAACCTTGCGTCCGATCAGCTCTTCCGGCGTATAGAACTTCGCGATGCCCGACACGACCTGCCGCTGCTCGAAGCCGAGATCCAACTGCAGCTTGAGCAGCTTGTCGGCTTTCTTGACAGGCTCGCAGGCGATAACCTGAGCTACGCGCAGTTCGACCTTGGCAAAATCTTCAATGCCGATTTCTTCCTTCAGCTCAGGCGCTTCCTGCGGCGCAGCCGCTTCGGCAGACTTGCCGGCTTCCGCTTCCTTCGCGGGAGCTTCGGATCCGGTCATTGCCTGCTTGATGTACGCCACCTCTTCTTCCGCGTCCAGGCGCGGGAAGATCGGGTTGCCCTTCACCAGCTGCGTTCCTTCCGGAATCAAGCCGAACGTCTTGCCGCTGTCCCATTCGGTCAGCTCGCCTTGCTGAATGCCCAGCTGCTCCCAAATCTTCAGCGGAGCCTGGGTCAGGAACGGCTGCAGCAGGATCGAGCCGATCCGCAGGCTTTCAACGAGGTGGGTCATGACAGACGCCAGCTCTTCGCGTCTTGCCTCATCTTTTGCCAGCGCCCATGGCTGCGTTTCGTCGATATATTTGTTGCTGCGGCTGATAAACTGGCCGATGGCCGTCAGCGCAACGGAGAACTCCATATTTTCCATCGCTTCTTCAACTTTAACGTAAACATCCTTGGCCGCTTCCTCGAGCGACGCGTCAAACGGAGTCACGCCGGAGCGATACGCAGGAACCCGGCCCTCGAAATATTTGTCCACCATCGCCACCGTCCGGTTCAGGAGGTTGCCGAGGTCATTGGCCAGATCGGAGTTGACGCGCTCCACAAAGCTCTCCGGCGTAAACGTGCCGTCCGCTCCGAACGGAACCTCGCGCAGCAGGTAATAGCGAAGGGCGTCCAGACCGTATCGGTCGATGAGCGTGACCGGATCGACGACGTTGCCTTTCGATTTGGACATCTTGCCGTCCTTCATCAGCAGCCAGCCGTGGGCAAACACTTTCTTCGGCAGCGGCAGGTCCAGCGCCATCAGGATGATCGGCCAGTAGATCGTATGGAAGCGGACGATTTCCTTGCTCATGAGATGAACGTCAGCCGGCCAGTACTTGTCAAACAGGCTCGTGTCTTCCGAGCCGTAACCCAGCGCGGTGATATAGTTCAGCAGCGCGTCGATCCAGACGTAAACGACGTGCTTCGGATCACTCTTCACTTTGACGCCCCATTCGTAGGTCGTACGGGACACCGCCAGGTCTTCCAGTCCCGGCTTGATGAAGTTGTTGATCATTTCGTTCTTGCGGGACACCGGCTGAATAAAGTCCGGATGGTCCTCATAATATTGGAGAAGCCGGTCCACATATTTGCTCATCCGGAAGAAATAGCTCTCTTCCTTCACGCGTTCCACCGGCCGGCCGCAGTCCGGACATTTGCCGTCTACGAGCTGCCGTTCCAGGAAAAACGATTCATCCGGCGTACAGTACCAGCCTTCATACTCGCCCTTGTAGATATCGCCCTGCGCCTGCAGGCGTTCGAACACTTCTTGAACTACCTTCGTATGGCGCGGTTCCGTCGTCCGGATAAAGTCATCGTTGGAGATGTCGAGCTTCTTCCACAGCTCCTTGATCCCCGCCACGATGTCGTCAACGAACTGCTGCGGCGTTTTGCCTGCTTCAGCAGCCTTGCGCTCAATCTTCTGACCATGCTCGTCGGTTCCAGTCAAATAGCGAACATCGTAGCCGCGCAGCTTCTTGTAACGAACCATCGCGTCGCCGGCCACGGTCGTGTATGCATGCCCGATATGCAGCTTGTCGCTGGGATAATAGATCGGCGTCGTCAAATAAAATGTTTTCTTGTCAGCCATCGTTCATCTTCCTTTCCAAAATCGGCGTTCCTGTATCTTCTGTGTGAACACAAAATAACCCCACGAAGTGGGGCTTTTGCTGTGATACCCTGTTCAGGTACTATGCGGGGGCCCCGAGGATACAAAAAAACTCCCGCCCCTAATGGGACGAGAGATTCCTCACGTGTTACCACCCAAATTCCCTGCGCCCTCGCAGGCGGCAGGCTCCATCAGTACCGGCATGTCTCAGCCGCGCACTGTCCATTATCGCTGGATCACGCCGCTCCCTTACGCATCCTCTAATTCAGGATGCCGCTCGAAAGCGGTTCCTCCCGGACCATCTTCGGAGACTTCGCTTATACCGGCTCTCAGCTGCCCCGGCTCTCTGCAATAAGCTACTGTTCTCGTACTCATCCGTTCCTCGGAAATGTCATATATTCCATAATATACTGAACCCGCATAGCGCGTGTCAAGTCAGGTGTCCCTCGCCTTCGGAAGGATGAGGTGCGCCTGCGCTCCCCTTCTCCTTCCGCGGGGGAACCAGATCCACGCCCCCCGGATGAAACGGATGGCACTTGGCGATCCGTTTCATGGCTAGCCACGATCCTTTGGCGGCCCCGTGCACCTCGATCGCTTCCATTGCGTACGCCGAGCATGTCGGGTAGAAACGGCAGGTCGGCGGTTTTAACGGCGAAATGTATTTGCGGTAAATGACGATGGGGCCTTGGACGATTCTTCGGGATACGCCCATGGCATTAATGCTCCCCGCTGCGTCCGGACACCGGATTGACACTCAGCCCCGCATCCGCAGGCTGCCGGCAGTCTTTACAATATCCGAATACTTCAAATTTATGCTTCACGACCTGAAATTCGTCGGGCGTATCCGCCATCGAAACCGGGCAGAAGCTGATCGGATACGTCTTCTCGCATTGCAGGCAGATCATGTGATGATGATGGTGGTCTTCGCTGCAGCTGGCTTTGAATTTGACTCCGTCCTCAAACACGATCTGTTCGAGAACGCCAAGCTCCTGCATGACCCGCAGATTGCGGTATACGGTATCGAAACTGAGTCCGCTGTATTTTTTGCCCATAAACTCATAGACATCCTTGGCTGACAAATAACCCGAATGTTCACCAAATAATTTGGCGAGCGTCTTGCGCTGGTCGGTTATGCGCAGTCCCTGCTCGGACATGGCGTCAATAATCTTCTCCGTCGAAAGCATACGCTCATCCTCCCATTCTATGCTTAAAGCCGTAAGCCACTCTTGTTTACAACATTTGTCTACTATTAATAATGCCTCAAATCCGTGCCTCCGTCAATGAAGCAGGGGACCCCTGACGGAGCCCCCTGTGCGCTTCAAATTTATTTAAAGTAGGATGCCAGTTGGTCTAGCATCAGATTGGCGGCAAGGACCCCGCCTGCGGTGTTCCAGATGGCGTCGTCGACGCGGTGCGCGTTGCCTTTCTTGACCACTTCAAGGTTTTTCCAAAGTTTGTCTTCGGTCCATTCCTTCTCCATCTTGCTGCCTTCGCCGTCGCCGGTTTCATAGGTAAAGTAGAACAAAATGTCGCCGTTCATGTCCGGAATGCGCTCTTTGCCGACATCGTCGGAGAATCCGGGATTATCCTGAACCGCCGGACGGGCGAGGCCCACTTCCTTCAAAATGATGCCGGAGAACGTATCGTTATAGTAAATCCGTGCCTTGCCCGGCATAAACCGGACCATCGACACTTTCGTGCTCAATTTGTCGCCGATCTGCGCTTTCACGTCAGCCACATGCTTATCATAGTCGGCCAGTACCTGGTCGCCCTTCTCTTTCTCATCGACCGCATCGGCCCACAGCTTGAAGTTTTCCTTCCACTCACCGCGGAGCGTCTCGGAAAATACGGTTGGAGCGATGGCGGACAGCTGCTCGTAAATTTTCTCCTGGCGCATTTTCGTGCCCAGGATGAGGTCCGGTTCGAGCGCAGCGATCGCTTCCACGTTCGGCTGGCCCTCGTCGCCTACATTTTCTACGCCCTGCATTTGATCCTTAATATGCGGATACCATGGATCGCCGGTCCAAGATTTGACGGCGCCCACCGGTTTGATGCCCATGGACAGCAGCGCCTCGGTTCCTTCATTGGTCAACACGACGATTTTCTTCGGATGTGCCGGTACTTTGACCTGCCCCATAACCGTCTCAATTGTGCGGTCTGCATCGTTCGCAGCTCCCGCTTCCGTACTGCTCTCTCCTGTACTTCCGGAAGCGGTGCTGCCGCTGCCGCTGTCTTTGCCGCATGCGGACAGTACCAGCACAGCAGCCAACAGCATAAGTATAAGGCCGTTCCATTTTCTCATAAGTAAAAGCTCTCCCCTTCTAATCTCCTGATAATGATTCTCAGTATCGTCCTAATCCTAATTCATAGCGCCTGTATTGTCAATAAACTTCCTGTATGGAAGTGCAAAAAACAGATATTGAAATTGAGAATCAGCCTCATTGACAAGCCTATGCGCTCCACTTAAACTTTAATATGTTACATAGAATGAGCTAAAGAAATGAATGATATAGGCCATATTAGGCTCTTATAACAGGAAGTTCAATGCACAACTTTAGTTCAATCTATTTATTTACAGCCTGATTGAAAAGAGGGGTATGCCGTGCAGCCGGAATGGTTACATAGATCATCTGCCAAATGGACCGGTTTGATCGCAGGGCTCGTCCTCCTGCTCTTATGTGTTGCTGCGAGCATCCTCTTTGGCGTGCACAGCACCAATTGGAGGGAAGTTGTCGAAGCCTTTACTTCGTTTAATGGAAGCAATGAGCACATTATCGTCCGGGATGTCCGCGTGCCGCGCGCGCTGATCGCCGCCTTCGTCGGCGGAAGCCTGGGAATTTGCGGCGTGCTGCTGCAATCCCTGACCAAAAATCCGCTTGCGGATGCAGGGATATTCGGCATTAATGCCGGCGCCTCCCTGCTTGTCGTAGCTTCATTCGTCCTGCTCGGCGTCAGCTCGCTCGCTTCCTTCACCTGGATCGCTTTCCTCGGGGCGGCTGTCAGCTGCCTGTTCGTATTTATTCTCGGCTCCGCCGGGCGGCAAGGCTTAACGCCGCTGAAAATCACGCTCGCCGGGGCGGCCATTACCGCCTTCTGCAGCTCGCTGACCAACGGCATGCTCATCATTAGCGGCCGGGCCATGGAGGAAGTGCTGTTCTGGATGTCCGGTTCCGTTGAAGGCCGGAGCCTGAGCATTTTGCTGGGGCTTCTGCCTTACATGCTTGCCGCCTGGATTATCGCCCTTCTCATCACGTCGTCCGTCAACACGCTCATGCTCGGCGAGGACGTAGCACGCAGCCTGGGGCAAAAAACCGTACTCCTCAAGCTGACCATGGGACTGCTCATCGTCGTGCTGGCAGGCAGCTCGGTCGCCGTCGCCGGACCGATCGGGTTTGTCGGGCTCGTTATCCCGCACATCGCCAGAGCTCTCGTCGGCCGGGATACCCGCTGGCTGGTCGCCTACAGCGCGCTGCTGGGCGGCATTCTGCTCCTTCTTGCGGATATTGCGTCCCGCTTTATCGCCATGCCCCGGGAGATCCCCATCGGCGTCATGACGGCGATCATCGGAGTGCCATTCTTCATCCACGCTGCGAGAAAGGGGTTGCTTCGCCAATGAGCCGTTCATCCAGACCGAAAGGCCCCATCAGCGTCCGTATGGGCGGGGATGCGGTTTCCTTTCTCACATCGAAGCGCCAGATTGCCATCCTGTGCATTCTAGCCATTGTCCTTTTACTTGCGGTCATCATCAGCATCGGCTTCGGCACCAAATACGTGAATCCCTGGGAGGTGACCCAGGCGATCTTCGGCCAAGGGAACAAGCTGGACGTTGTGGTCGTGCAGAAGCTCAGGCTTCCTAGGGTCATCGTCGGCGCATTGGTCGGGGCCTGCCTCGCCATGTCCGGGGCGATCACGCAGGGACTGATCCGTAATCCGCTGGCTTCTCCGGACGTCATGGGCGTCACGAGCGGCGCCTCTGTCGCGACGACGGCCATCATTACGCTGATTCCGTCGGCCAGCGTCTTCTGGCTGCCTCCGGCCGCCTTTGTCGGCGCCGCGCTCACCACGCTGCTGATTTATGTGCTCTCGTGGAAAAAGGGCGTCAACCCGCTCATGCTGGTCCTGATCGGCGTCGGCATCGGGGCGGTCGCTTCGGCCATCTCCACGATGCTGCTCGTCACAGGCCCGACCGACGTCGCCCAGAAAGCCTTCAACTGGCTGCTGGGCAGCGTATACGGCAGTTCCTGGAAGCATGTCAACATGATGCTGCCCTGGTTCATCGCGCTGGGCGTGCTCAGTCTGATCTTCGCCCGGCGCATCAACATGCTGCAGCTCGGCGACGACTTGGCCGCCGGGGCCGGCAGCCGGGTGGAGCGCGACCGGACGATCCTGCTCTTCATGGCCGTCGGGCTTGCCGGTGCAGGCATCTCCGTCGGCGGAGCGATCGGTTTTGTCGCCCTCCTCGCTCCCCACATAGCCCGGAAGCTGATCGGATCGTCTTACGGCTCCCTGCTTCCGGCCAGCGCTCTAAGCGGGGCCATCATCGTTGTCGTGGCGGATGTCCTCGCCCGCAACCTGTTCACCCCGCTGGATATTCCGGTCGGCGTGTTTACATCGGCTGTCGGTGCGCCGTTCTTCATATTCCTGTTATGGAAGAGCCGCAGCTCTTCCTAGTGCAATACGGCAGCGAATGCATTATAAAAAAGACAAAGAAGACCCCCATCTACCGCAGCTGCAGTGGATGGGGGTCTTTTCATTGCCTATAAGAATGAGAAAGAATTATTGCTGTCTTCGGTAATCATAATCCGTTACTGCTTTCGTTTACTGCTTCATCTGCGGCATCGGCATCAGGAGCAGGTTAATCGGCAGGTTGCTGCCCGGCGCCGCCGTGTACCAAATTTCTACGCTTTGCTCATAGTTTCCGGTACGGTACAGAACGCTCGTTTCGTTCGGGGCGTTGACATCCTGGGTGTTGTTCGCTGCCTGCACCTGCTGGCCGTTCACCAGAAAAATGCCGTTGTATACGCCGCCGCGAGGGTTAAGCGTAATCAGCGTATTCGGAGCAACGTGGTTCAGCTTGATTTTGTACAATACACCAAAGTTGCCTGCATTCGAAGCTTCGGTTCCATAGATTCCGTCCAGTCCCTTCAGGTTCGGATCGATGTTATTGTCGCCGAGAACGATACGTGTCTCGGTGCTGCCAAGCACTTCGTCGGTCGACATGTTCACGACGGAATTCGGATACGTGCCCCGGTTGTGTACGTCGCGGTCAAGGGCCGGAAGGAATGGCAGCGACTGCAGCGGATCCTTCGTGGCGTCGAGCATAATGACGCTGTATTTTACCGGATAGTTGCTGAATGCGTCCGCCAGAACGGAAATGCCTTCACCCGGTTTAATTTTAATGTTGTTGATATTCGTCATAATGACCTTGCTCTCGCCAGGGGCAAGGGTGATATCCTGACGGCCCGAACCGCTCGTCATGGAATCAAAGTAGCGCATCACGGATGCTCTGCCGTGGCCCGTCGCATACTGGCTAGGTCCCCCCATGCCGAAGTTCTGGATGTTGATCGTGTTGCTCATATCCAGCATCGTGTTGGTGGCGATGACGTAAACCTGCATGTTTTTATTCGTAGCATTGACATGGTGGAGCATAAACCGGGTGCTTCCGAGCGCCGTTTCCTGATACAGGAGGCCTTCGGAATATACCGTCTCCGGACTGTTGCTGCGGATCAGCGTGGCTGGATCGGAAGTTGTCGTAAAGGTCGCCGTTTTCCAGCTAGGCACCGATCCGCCGTTGAACGTAAATTTGTCTCCTACCGGTGTAAAGAGCTTATTGAACTCGTCTTCGGTGTACAACGTTTCGTTCGTAATGACAACGGTCTTCTGGAACTCGCTTACCGCGCCGTGTTTGTCCGTTACTTTGAGCCGGATCGTCTGCGGTCCAGGCTGGAAGAACGCCTTGCGGTCGTTCAGCCATTCGCGGCTGACGATCGCGTCTTCATCATCCGTACTCTGGTCGGTAATGGTGATCAGTTCACCCATTTTGTATTGTTCTTTGTCGGTTGTAAAACTGGCCACTGGCGGCTCGTTCGGCTTGATCACGTTCACCGTGATGCTGTACGGATCACTCCACTGTCCGCTGGAATCCTGAACATAGTGAGTCACCGTATGCGGTCCGGCTTCTTGGAAAATGTCCTCTTTCCCTTCCCAGCGCTCGTCAACAATTGGCAGTCCGCTTGGAGAGGTCGCTTGGGAAATGTAGTTCACCGTCGTCTCACCTGCAAAAATTTCAGTTGGACCAACGCTGAACGTGGCTACCGGCTTCGTCGACAGGTTCAGAATAACGCGCTTTCCGGGCTGGTCGACCGTGTAAGGAATGCCAAGCGCCTGCGTGATCGACGTGAGCGGGACCATAAACGTATTTTTGTACTGATACGCAGGGCCCTTCATCGGTTTCGCCTCTCCGTTGACGCGGTAGCTGCTGCTGTTCGTTTTGAACCGGAGCTCGTTGTTATCTTTAATAATAATCGTTTCTTTCGTTTTGGCGTCATACGTCAGCTTCAGGCCGACGCGCTCCACCATGGCGCGGATCGCCACGTAAGATACGCCGTTCTTGACGGCCATCGGCTGTCCGGCCAAGTACAGTTTGCCGTCCTGGTACATTTTGTTGCTGTTCATCATGAGGATCAGCTGGCCGGCCTGACCGGTTGTCGTGCTTCCCGTCGCCGTAATTCCCTGCGGATCGGTGGTTGTTGCGGTGCCGCCTGCCGTACCTTCGGACTGTCCTTCGTTTCCTTGCGTGCCGGCATTTTGGCCGTCCGCCGCTTGGCCACCGTCATTCGTGTTCCCGGTGCTCCCATCGGTTTGATCGGAAGTGCTTGTTCCGTCTGTCGTGCCGCCGTTCTGGGCAGCGCCTTGCCCGGTGTTACCTGTGTTTCCGGTCGTTCCTGCGGTTCCCGAGCCTGTGGAGTCTTGGCCGGAAGTTGTCGTAGTGATGCTTGTACCGCTTTCAGTTCCCGTCGTGCCTTTCGTTCCCCCTGCATTTCCGGTTGTACCAGTCGTGCTGGACGTGCCTGCAGTTCCTGTTGTTCCGCCTTTGCTTGCAGCGCCCGAATTGCTGGAATTGCCAGTATTGGTCGTGCTGCTCGTGATGTTATTGGTGACTGCGCTTGCCGCTGCATTGTCTACACCTTGGACCGTTCCCGCATTTTGCTGGACCAGTACCGCGGTTTCCGCGCCGGCCGGCAAGACCAGAGCGGTTTGTGATGCAGCTAACACTGCAATCATGGTCAATTTCTTGAAATTCATCTCCAGACTCCTTCTGCTCCCATTTTTAAATCACGTTCTCTTCTAACGAGCCTCCCGACCCCATACAAAAAAAAGAGGCTGACGCTAGTTCCCCCCGACATCAGATCCATCAAGCTTATTTTTTCTGATATCATTGAAAAGACATAGTATTAGACGCTTCATTCCCCGAAAAGTTGCTCTCGATTTTACAGATCTCCAAAAGAAAAAAGGAAGGATATCCCAAATGGGCATCCAACCTTTGGTAAATCTATACCGCATGCCTTTTTGTTGCGGATGATCACGTTCACTAGGACGCCGTGGTTTGACTGCCAAGGCTAACCGGCAGCGTCCCTCCGGCCTTAGCATGCCCCGGTAGAATGGAAGCCAGCCCTTCCATAAAATAAGGCGTATTTTCGTAGCAGCACAGGTATGCCGGCGAGGCCGGTACCGCTGCCAGATCGTACGGATTGCGCGTGGAGGCCACCACGAGCCGCTGCGGCTGAAGCGCGATCAGCCCTTCGACGAGCCTGCGCTGACCTGAAGGAAGCTCGCTGCCGGCCGTGTATGTGGCGACGACGACCTGACGATATCCTTGGGCGGCGGCCAGCACCTGTTCAACCTCGTGCAGGTCCGGCTCCGCGCTGATTGTCAGCTCATTTACGTCCTGTATGTATTCCGACAGCGCCTGCCCGAGGGTCTTCGCTTCCGTCCATGGCTCATCCACCTGTGTTTCCGAGCGGAGCTCCGGCCACACGACAAGGACCGGCTCGTCTTCCTGAAGCGGCAGCTGGCCTTCGTCTTTGACGAGCGTAATGCTGCCCGCTGCCACTTCCCTAAGCAGCCGTTCCGTTTCCGGCTTTTCGTGCCGTTCAAGGAAGGCTGGCGCGCTTTCTTGGGTACCTGAAGGCTGCAGCCGCTTCTCCTTCAGCTTCAGGACCCGGTTCACGGCAGCGTCAATAACGCTCTCCGGAATTCTTCCACTGCGCACAGCCGCCGTGACCGCTTCAATCGCTTCGATTTGATCCTGAAGGGTATGGCTGACCAGGACGATGTCCGCTCCCGCTTCCACGGCAAGCACCGCGCCTTCGCCCACACCAAAATGTTTGGCAATCGCGTGCATTTCCAGGCAGTCGGTCACGATGACGCCCTCGTAACCGAGCTGCTCGCGGAGCAGGCCGGTGAGCACCGCTTTGGACAGCGTCGCCGGAACCGCCTCCTTCTCGATGGCCGGGAAGACGACATGTGCCGTCATAATGACGTCCACCCCGTCCCGGATCGCCCGGACGAACGGCTTCAGCTCCACCTCGCGCAGCCGCTCCATGCCGTGCTCTACCGATGCCAGCCCCAGATGGCTGTCGACGCTGGTATCGCCATGCCCCGGAAAATGCTTCGCTGCCGCCGATACGCCGTGCTCCTGGTACGCCCGAATGGCGGCCGAGCCGTGCTCAGCCACCTGCTCCGGATCTTCGCCGAACGATCGGACGCCGATGACCGGATTCCGCGGATTGTTGTTCACGTCAAGCACAGGCGCGAAGTTCATGTTGATCCCAAGCGCATGCAGCTCCTGGGCACTTATAGCGGACACCTGGTAGGTAAAATCCGGGTTTCCCGTCGCCCCAAGTGACATGTTTCCCGGAATGCGGCTCACCCTGCGATGGTCGATGCGGGCCACCATGCCGCCTTCCTGGTCGATGGCGATCCATAGCGGCAGGTTCCCCTGCTTCGCAGCCATCTCCTGCAGGGAGGAAGACATCGCGGCCACCTGTTCCGGCTCGCCGATGTTCCGGCGGAAATAGATGACGCCGCCTACATGGTACTCTTCGATCAGACGGCGGATTTGCTCATCCGGCTCCTGCGCGTGGAACCCGCAGATGAACATTTGCCCGATTTTTTGCTCAAGCGTTAGATCCGATACAAACATGACATGCCCACTCCCTATTCATATATTGCTCCGCCGATACATCCGCTACCCCGCCGTTCTTCCCTTCGTCTGGTCACGGAATTCGGACGGTGTCAGCCCGGTATGACGCTGGAACACTTTGGTAAAGTACCTACGCTCCTGGTAGCCGATGCTGCTGCCGATTTGCGTGATGCTTTTGTCGCTGTGGGTAAGCAGATATTTAGCGGTTTCGATCCGTTTCGCTGTCAAATATTCGACAAAGGTGACGCCGAGATGATTTTTGAACAGCAGGCAAAAATAGCTGCAGCTGATGCCCAGGTGTCCCGCCAGCTCCTCGATGCCCAGATCGCTGCCCAGCCGCTCGCCGATATAAAGAATCGCTTCCGACATCAGCTGCTGCGGGGTCTTTCTTGCCCCGCTGTCGCTGCTGTCCTCCTCAATCCGGGCGACGGTCACCTGGAATGGATCGCTGCGCCGTTTCCGGAGAATATCCTCACGGGCGGAGCGAATCGTATTCTCCAGCTCCTTGTAATGGATCGGCTTGCAGATGTACTCCCTGACATTATACTTGATCGCCTGCCGGGCATACTCAAATTCCTGATATCCCGTCAGCAGAATGATTTCGGCGGCGGATCCGCCTTTGCGCAGCTCGCCGATCAGGGTCAGTCCGTCCATCACCGGCATACGAATGTCGCACAGCACGATATCGGGAGTATGGAGACTGCAAATGTCCAGCGCCTCCTGTCCGCTCCGGGCGGTGTACACCTGCATCTGCATGTCGTTCCACGGAATAACGCTTTTCAGATTGTTCAGAATCGGGGCTTCATCATCAACCAGCAGCACGTTCAGAATCATCCAAGTCCCTCCACTCGTTGTCTGGTATGATACATTGGATTATCGTTCCGGTAGTCCCGGACGAACAAATGAACAACCCGTATACATCGCCGTAGTGAATCCGGATGCGGTCGGCAACGCTGCGTACGCCGAGTCCCCTCCGCTCGTGGTTCACCTGCATATCCTTCGCTTCCGGCGGTTCCCCGCTATCGTTCTTCATGTATTCAAAAGCCGCCAGCTGCCGCGGACTGATGCCGATGCCGTTGTCCTGCACCTGCAGAACGAGCCGGCCGCGCTCTTTCCAGCAGGACACATAAATCATGCCCTTATAGCCGATCCCTTCAAATCCGTGCTGGATGCAGTTCTCGACGAGCGGCTGCAGGGTCAGCTTCAGCACGCTGCGGCTCCGCAGCTCCGGCGGAATATCGATCTCATATTCAAACAAATCCTGAAACCTGAATTTCTGGATTTCCAAATAGCTCTGCAAATGCTCGATTTCCTGGCCAAGCGTAATCTCTTCATTGTCCTGGATGCTGATCCGCAAAATGTTGCCAAGCCGGTGCACCATTTCGCTGACCTTCTCCCCTTCGTTCTGAACCGCAAGGACGTTGATCGACTCGAGCGTATTGAACAGAAAATGCGGCTTGATCTGGGCCTGGAGCACCCGCAGCTCCGCCTTCGCCTTCTGCTTCTGCTCCTTCTGGATCTGTTGGAACAGGCCGTTGACCCGTTCAACCAGATCGTTAAAGCCCTTCGCCAAAATATGCAGCTCGTCTTTGCCCCGGTGATGCACCTGGACATTGAAGTCCCCGCCTTCCACTTTACGCATGAAGCGGACGATGACCGCGATCGAGCCGGTAATCCGGTTCATGAAGACCATGTTGAAGGTTACCGCCGCCAAAAGGCAGACGAGCGTAATGCCGATAAACCATTTGGCAAAGACCAGCGTTTCCTGTGACAGGGAGCTCCACGAAGTGACGGAAACCAGACTCCAATTGTATCCTTTCATATGATAAATCGAAACGATGCTTTTTTCCCCGTTAAACGCCGTCTTGAAGCTCTGAAAATCACCGCCGAACTTGACGTCCCTCTTCATCACGGACTGGATTGGCTGGCCGTCCAGCACTTTATTCGGATCATACAGAATAAGTCCTTTATCGTTCACGAGCATAAAATCGGTGGACTGCATATCTCGGTTTAAAGACAGGTTGCGGAAGATCAGCTCAATATCCCAGTTTTTGATTTGGGTCACCAAAATCCCGATATTTTTAAAAAAGCTCAGCTCCTTGATGAGCCGAATTTGTGTAAACACCGGGTCGGATCCGGTGATTTCCGGGTATTCATGCGGTCCGAGCCATTTGGGTACCCCGTTCAGGGCCATAACTTCTTGATATAGCGGATGGGCTTTAAACTCTTCGAATGACAGCGTATTAAAGTCTTCCTTGGTGAAAATAGAGACCGTGCTAGACGGCCCGCTGCCCTGCAGGTTGTACAGATAGGCATAACTGATGGCAGGATGGTTGTACAGCAGGCTCCGGAAGTTGCGCTGGCTGTTGTTCAGGTTCAGCTGCTCGGCATCGTTCAAATCCTGTTTGGTCGGGTCCTTGGCGATGAGCGCCATATGAAACACCGAGGTCGCGATGCCGTTATCCGTCACGTTGTCCATCTGCTTCAGCACGCTGTTGATGCTGTAGCTGATCGCTTTAAGGGAATATTCCGTCTGCCGGCTGTATTTGGTCTCAATCGAATGAGAGGTCACCATAAAGGTGACGACGCCCAGCACGCACAGCGGAACGATGATCAGTGTAACAAATGCCGTAAACAATTTTACCCGCAAATTCATTGGCATTCATCCGTTTCTTCGCATGTTATCCCTTAACACTGCCTGCTGTAACGCCTTCAATGATTTTCTCCTGAAGGATCGCGTAAATCACGATGACCGGTACGACGCTGTAGACGATGCCGGCTGACATCTGCGCGTAATTCATCTGGTATTGATCCCGGAACTGCACCATCCCGACCGGGAGGGTCCGCAGCGAATCATTGGAGAGGAAGTAGTTGGCTAGCAAAAATTCGTTCCAGTTGCCGAGGAAGTTCACGATAAACACCGTAACCATGGCCGGAACCGTCAGGGGTACGACAATTCTAGCAAATATACCCTGGGCTTTCAACCCGTCCATGACGGCTGCTTCCTCGATTTCGCCGGGCAGGGACCGCATGAACGCCGCCAGAATGATGACTGAGAACGGGAGCGCATTGGCGATGTAAGGAATGATGAGCGCCAGATGCGTATCCAGGATCCCAAGCTTGCGCACGAGCAGATAAATCGGGAGCATAAGCGCGTTGTTTGGGATGAGCATGCCGACCAGGATCAGGCCGGACAGCAGCGCGCTGATTTTGAAATGCCGCATGCGGGTTATCGCAAACGCAAACATCGCGGCGATCAGGATCGATACGACGGCCGACAGAATCGAGATATACAGACTGTTGAAAAAATAGGTGCTGATCTTGGCGTTGACCCATGCCTCTACGTAATTACCTAGCGCAAACTGCTTTGGTATGCCGAACGGGTTCAGGGCGATCGCATTGTTATCCTTTTTGACCGAAGAGAAAAGCACGAACAGGAACGGGAAAAGAATAACCAATAAGTAGGCCATCAGGACGATGTGGGGCAGCAGTTTTTTGAGCCTGGTCATCAGTATTCAATCCTTTCGCTGCGCCTTGCAATCAACAGTTGGTACAGGGCGGTCAATATTAATGTAAAGACGAAGATGAGAACAGAAATGCTGTTGCCGTACCCGTATTTGAAGTTGGTAATGGCATATTTGATCATGTAGGTGGCCATCACGTCGGTCGAACCCGCCGGTCCGCCCTTCGTCATGACGATGACGATGTCCGCGGCTTTCATCGCACCGGCGATGGAGAGCATAATGACGACGGAGATGATCGGCTTAATGAGCGGCAGCGTAATGGAGAACGCCCGCTGTACAGCCGTTGCACCGTCGATGGCGGCGGCTTCGTCTAACTCGCGGGGAATGGAAATAATGGCGGCGAGCACCATGACGATATAAAAGCCGGTCCACTGCCAGGCATTGGTAATCAGGATGGACAGCATCGCGTATTTTTCGTCAGACAGCCAATACAGCGGTTCGATGCCGAACACTTTCAAAATATTGTTCAGCAGCCCGATGTTCGGCTCATAAATAAATCCCCAGAGGATGCCGATCACGGCCGTAGACATGATCGAAGGCAAAAATACCGCCGTCTTGTACAGCCCCTTCAGTTTTTTGACATGGGCGATCAGGAGCGAAAAAAAGACGATCAGCGGCACTTGGATTCCGCAGGAAAACAAAATGAAATAGCCGTTGTTTCGGACCGCGGTCCAAAACCGTTTCTCCGTCAGCGCCTTTACGAAGTTGTCGAAGCCGATGAATTTCGGATCGCTGGATACGCCGTTCCAACTGGTCAGGCTGTAACGGATCGAGCTTACAATCGGATACAGAAAAAACATGGCAAACAAAATCAAGCAGGGAAGAATAAACAGGACGTAGAGCGCAGGATTCTTCAATGCTTTGTTCATGGAGTTCCTCCCAACGCGGGCGCTTGGTCGTCCGCCCGAAAAAATGTCATGCTCCCTCAGACTTGAGGGGGTTGAGTAAAAAACAGGTGCCCCGGTTTGACCCGAGGCACACCGCATCAGCTGCCGTTATTCTTCCAGTGAATTCGCTTCCTCTTGTGCCTTCTGGAGCGCTTCGCCCATCTTCTCAGGCGTCGTCTGGTTGCCGATCAGCTTTTGAATCTGAATGTTGCTGATTTCCGTCGTCACGTCAGCCTGTACGAGCGAGTCGAATGCCGGGAAGGAGGATTGGGCCGAGTTCAGCACGTCGACGATTTGCTTCATCAGATCGTCGGTAATGCTCGACTCCAGCACAGATGCGTCCAGCTTCATGGCCGGCAGGACCCCGTCTTCCACCAAGCCGCGGATCTGCATTTCCTCATTGAACATGTTCTTGATAAAGGCTTTCACCGCTTCCAGCTTGCGCGGATCCTTGGCGACCGCGGACGAGAAGCCGTAGCCGTTGTTGACGTCGCGCATCAGCGCCGTCTGATCGCCTACGCCGCCGTCCACCGGCGGAAGGTTGAAGAAGCCGACTTTTCCGATCATGCCTTCGCCGGATTCCCCTTGCTTGAACACCGAAGACTTCCAGGTTCCGTCATACATCAAAATGGCTTCCCCGCTCGTAAATTGGGTCGTGTACTCAGCATATTCAAAGCCCAGCTCGCCCTTTTTGAAATAGCCCTTGTCGACCCATTCCTTATGCTTCGCAAACGCCTTGACCATGTTCGGATCGTTCCATTTGGCTTCGCCGGTAGCAAATTTGTTCGTAATGTCCGGTCCCGCGTAGCGCGACCACAGATGGTTGGTCAGCATCAGCGGCACCCAGCCTGCCTTGGAAGCTGCCGCCATAGGCACCTTGCCGTCGGCCTTGATCGCGGCTAGCTGCTCTTCCAGCTCGGCGAACGTTTTAGGCGGCGCCCAGCCCTTTTTATCGTAATACTCCTTGTTGTAGAAGAAGCCTTCGCCGGATCCGCCGATCGGCAGTCCGTAGACCTTACCTTCGTAAGTGAACGGCTCGAGCGAGCTGAACTTATCCTTGATCCCCAGCTCCTCAATGATCGGCGTCAAATCAAGCAGTTTGCCCTCTTTGGCGTACACTTTGGAATCGGGGCTGCCGAACAGGTCGAAAATATCCGGCGGATTGCCTGCCGCCATTTCGCCGCGCAGCTTCTCTTTCCGGTTGACGTCGGATTCCACGCCATCCAGCTTGAACGTTAACCCTTCGATTTCGCCCTCCGTCTTTTTCACGACGTCCTGCAAAATGGCAAAACGCTTCTCTTTGTCCTGGCCAACCTGCGTATGTCTCAGTGTCAGCTCGAACGGTTCGGCCTTTTGCGCTTCCTCCGTCTTCGGCTCCGTTCCCGATGAACCCCCGCCCGTCTCTCCGGCCGATTTGTTATCGCTTCCACAACCGGATAACGCGAGCGACGCCGCAAAGCATAACGAGATCAGCAGCATCAAACTTCTTTTCATCTTCATCTGGTTAGCCCCCCTTAGCAATCTGGTTTACATGCTTAATTATAAGAAGCGGCCTCCAGATCCGTAAGGAGAAATATTCCGCTAATGCAGGGGGAAAATCTTCTACATCAAGTGAAAATAATCACATTGTTAGAAATTTGACACTTTTCGCCCGCCCGGCGCGCACTCAGCCGCTCGTATTCCCGCTATAATATGAATAAAGGCAATCACATTACAGCAAGCCAAAAAGGGGAAATGAACGATGAGCACACTGCCTGCACTCGAGGACACGGTCCGGAATACATGCTGCTTCTCGGACGCCAACTTCACACGGATGCTTTCCATGATGACGGAAATAAAGATGCCTGCGGGTTCCCACCTGTTCTGGGAAGGGGATGCTGCCGACAGATTTTACTATATCTACAGCGGATGCGTTAAATTAAGCAAATCCTCGGTCGAAGGGAAAGAGCTTATCGTCTATATGTATACAAGCGGCGATATCGTCGGCCAGGCCGACCCGATCGGCAGCCGTACGCACAGCTATACCGCCGAGGTGCTTGAGGACAGCGTCGTCGGCGTGATCGACCAGCAGGATATGGAATTCCTCATTTGCCAGGACGGCGCTTTTGCGATGGACTTTATGAAATGGATGGGCAACCATCACCGCCTCACGCAGACCAAGTTCCGGGATCTCATGATGTACGGCAAGCCCGGCGCGCTCTGTTCGACACTGATCCGGCTCGGCAATACGTACGGAGAACATACCGGAGGACGTATCATCATCCATAAAAAGCTTACCAACACGGATCTGTCGAACCTGATCGGAGCTACACGCGAAAGCGTCAACCGGATGCTGGGCGACCTCCGCAGATGCGGTGCGGTGGACATTGTGGACGGCCTGATTGTCATTAACGACATTTCTCATCTGCAGGGCATCTGTCACTGTGAGCATTGCCCGAAGGAAATATGCCGGATTTAAGAGAACTCATCACTTCCCTCTGCGTGCAGCGCAGGGGGTTTTTCATGTGCTAAAAGGGCTGTATCGCTTCGATTCCTTTCTACCACCCTCTAATTTTTCTCTTTTCACCCTTCCAAATACCTATATTCATTAAAGCGCTTTCTTCATATACTATTAAATGATTCTTAAGACCTATATATAATGCGGAATAAAGAACCGATCAATTGGATAGCACCTATTTCCAAGGACTCACCCACTACGCAGATCTACCTATTATGTCGTGGGCCTGCTATCAGACTACAGATCCTTGTAAGGAGGACTGAGATCCGCCAATACCAGGAACATCATATGCCTTACCCGCTGTCAGATCTGGTCATAAGGAATCGTGTTTGTCGTGAAAGAGGGTCCATCGAATCAGGTAGTACCGCATATCACATAAAGGAGTGTACGATTGTCATGTCAAGTAAATATTCATTGCGTTCAGGATGGATTGCCGCCTTCGTTGTATTATGGTTTGCCGCGGGTCTCTTCCCGGGAAATGAGGCTAAAGCGGAAGGTTACACCAAAGCCACCTGGCTGTGGAACACGGTGCTGATCAAGACGGAAGCCAAGGAGATGCTGAAATTTTCGGCCGATCACGGCGTCCGTACGATTTATCTCCAGACCAACAGCGATATTCCTGCTTCCTACTATAAGAGCTTCATTAAGCAGGCCGGAGCTTTGGATATCCGGGTCGATGCGCTCAGCGGCGCCCCGTCCTGGGGACTTACGTCGGAACGTTACAAAATCACAAGCTTCCTCGATTGGGTGAAGGCGTACCAGAACGGCGCTGCAGAGGACGAGAAGTTCCAGGGCGTTCATGTCGACATCGAACCCCACGTGCTGCCTCAATGGAAGTCGGACCAGACCTCGGTCATCCGCCAATGGCAGGAGAACGTCCAGTATTTAACCGATAATGTGCGTGAAATGAATCTTCCAGTTGCCGCCGATATTCCGTTTTGGCTCTGCAACTATACGACAGCGGACGGAACAAGCACGCTGAGCCGCTTCATGATCAGCCAATATGACGCCGTTGCGATCATGTCCTATCGGGATACCGCCGATGGCATCTACAGCACCGCCAAGCGCGAACTGGAAGAGGCGAACTATCTCGGCAAACCGGCCTTTGCTTCTGTCGAAACGAAGCCGAGCAGCGAAGGCGAATTTATTACCTTCTATGAGGAAGGAAAAGCTTATATGGACTCCCAGCTAGGCAAGCTGCAGCAATTGGCGCAGGTCAATACCTCATTCGCTGGGGTGTCCGTTCACGACCTCGACGGCTGGAGATCGCTTAATGATTAACCCGAACCGCAGAAAAGCCCCTGAGTGCCTGAATTAACGGCGCCCGGGGGCTTTGTCTTTTATTTATGCGACCGGATCGATCTGTACGGCAGCCTGCTTGCCGCTCACCTGGATGCCTGTTTTGGCGCGGCCCCACTCCTTTAATTCCCGAACCAGGTCCTCCAGCAGGACCTTGGCGGCGGCGCCCTCCTTGCCCTGCACCCGGACCACCAGCATGACTGCATTTCCCGCTTGTAATATTCGCGCGGCCTGCTGCTTCTTCGTGTCCAGATCGTGCTCCTCGATGTTCGGGGTCAGCCGGATCTCCTTCACCTTTACTACCCGGTCGGAAGATTTGGCTTTGGCTGCCTGTGCTTCCTTCTTGGCGTCGGCGGCAGCCACCAGCCGGCAAGGCGGCGGACTGCTCATCAGCGACGTGCAGACGAGGTCTACTTTCAGTTTGCGGGCCATGGCCAACGCTTCCCTGGTCGGGACGATTCCGATATCCTCGCCGTTCAAGCCGGTTAATTCCACCTCTGAAGCCTTGATCTTCTCATTCAACCACATAGGGGTACCCTTCCTTTTACACACGACATGTATCATTTAAACTAGACGTTCATTTCACATTCGCTGGCAGCCCAATTCGGGCTTGTCCATTTGCTTGTTTTGCTATTATACGCTTGCCCGTTCCAGCCTGATTTCCACTTCATCCTGCGGCGTCAGCTTCATTTCCAAACCGCTGTCCACCAGTTCCTTCCCGTTCACCTTGACGACCCACTTCTCCACCGATTTGGGACTGTACCCCTGGACGGTGTCTACGTACATTTTATTGTCCGTCAGCTTCACGAAACCGCTGTGCGCCATAACGTCCCTGACGCTTTGATTATTAGTGTACGGAAATACATAAGAATGCGTCATATCAGGCTTCATGGACCCGCCGTCCAGCTTCAGCACGGTAAATTCGGGAGCCTTTGCATCTTTCCCGTCCTTTTTGGGGTCAGCGTACTGAATGTTGATGGAAATTTCATCATGGTCCTGCAGGACGGTGTCGAGATTGTCTTTGCCCAGCTTCTTGCCATTGATTTCAAATGCCCACTCAAATAAAGGATCCAGGGACACCTGGCTGATCGTCAGGACGCTGCCGTTGTCGCTGAAACCGACAATGCCGCTTCTCTCCAGCCCTTCCCGGACCGTCACGCCCTGCTGCAAATATTGCTGTAAATTTTGGATGACCGCCGGTGAGAAGAAGCCGTCTTTTTCCGAGAGAGAGACCTCCCCATTGACGTCATTCGAATAAACGTTGGCCGATGCCTCCTCCTGGTCGGCTTGTTTGCAGCCTGTCAGCAGCAGTGTTGCTATGATCAACATGATGAATGCAGCGTGTAAAACCGGCTTCCTCATCGAATAACCACCTTTGTTTCCGCGATCTCGCAGGACTCTTCCAAAACGCAAATAGAGCCCTCCCCTGAGGACTCTATTTTACCATATTCGAGCCGGGCCCGCATAATCCGCACATTCCTGCAGATGTTTCCTATTAATCGATAAGAGGCTCCATGAATGTCCGTGTGCCGTCGGTATTTTTCAAATAAGGGCCCAAACCGAGAAAATTCGCCTGGTCCACGTATACGCCTGTCATCCACGTGCCCTCCAGCACCTCTCCCCCAAACTGCAGCATCAGCGGCGGAGCTGAAATATATTCCTGGTAGATCGGAAATTTCGTGTTGTGTTTCTTGTAACTTTTGCCAAGCTGGATCAGAGGGGCTTCATGGACATAGGTAGGCACAAAATAAGTGGAGATGACCTCCAGTTCTTCTTCTGTGAAAAAAGGAGTGTCGCCGAGAAAGGGGTGAAACATGGTGATTTCTTCGTACTGGGACCAGATGATGACCTGCAGCAGCATGCTCTGATGCCGGCCGTTGTGAAAGATGTATTCATGCTTGGACGTTCCGTCCGAGGCATGATTCGCATCAAGGCTCTCGACATTATGCCGCTCACAGCCGATGCATTTCCAGCCCGTAGGACCTTGAATCCATTTCTGAAAAATCGTACTGCTCTTGTCTTTGTCTTCGTCGGCAGGTGACGCCTGAGCAGGCCTGTCTAAGGTCCAGCGTTTCCAAATCGATTCCGGCCAATACCGGCTCAGCATGCTGAGTGTCTTGTCATAAATGCCCCGAACCTTGACCGAAGCGCTTTCAAGCTCGTGTACATCGTCCTTGCCGTACCCGATTCCCTGGGAGAGTATGATCTTCCTCATCGTCATCCGCCTCCTTATACGCCGAAAAGGCAGTTTTTTACCAATTATACTACAGACTCCGTCATTTGGTGCAAGTCTTTTCCTATAATTAACAAAAACCCTCCTTAATGGAAGGAAGGTTTGTCGTTAACGGGGTTCCCGCAGAACCGTACCTTTCGGACGGTTTTACAGCTCAACCCACTGTTCTGCCCACTCTTGAACCTGCTCCATAACGGGACGCAGCGCTCGGCCTTTATCCGTCAGCTCATATTCGATACGGACAGGCGTTTCGGGATAAACGTGCCGAACCAGAATTCCTTCCGTTTCTAAGTCTTTCATGCGTTCGGACAGCATCTTATCGCTCATCGAAGGAATTAATTTCGATATATCCTTGAACCGTTTCGGACCATCCATCAGGGAAAAAACGATCAAGCCGTTCCAGCGTTTTCCTAATATGGAGAAAGCATTTTCGAATCGCGGACACATGTTAAATTGTTGTTGATTCATGATCTTCACCTCTTTACAGAATCCATGTAAACAGTTACGTCTCATGAACGCTTACATTAAGTTAGTATATTTCATTTTACCACATTTTTGCGCAAAATGAAACAAGACAACTGCTGGAAAGCTCCGCAAATGTTCTTTCCCTTGCAAAATGGGACTCCCGATTCCTTGCTGATCCCATGATTTGCAGATCATCCGAAAATCATGCATGCTCTGCAAGCAAGCAAAAAAGCGGCGGTTGGACCGCCGCTTTAGGCTGATGCGCCTTGCGAAAGCTTACAATACTGCCGCCGGCTTCAGCTCTCTGACCGGCTGCATGTTGCCGAATACCGGAGCCGACGTTTGGAGAGGATACGCCCAATTGATCGCGTTGGCGATGACTTTCAGGATTTCCGGCTGGTAATAGGTCGGGAACGTCTCATGGCCTGGACGGAAATAGAAGATCTTCCCTTGGCCTCTGCGGAAGGTGCATCCGCTTCTGAACACTTCGCCGCCTTCGAAATTACTGATAAACACGAGCTCATCCGGAGCCGGAATATCGAAAAATTCGCCGTACATTTCCTCATGCTCGAGGATAATCTTGGCGTCAATGCCCATGGAAATCGGATGGGACGGGTTCACGTTCCAAATGATTTCCTGCTCCCCTGCTTCTCTCCACTTGAGGTCGCAGGAGGTTCCCATCAACGCTTTAAACGGTTTGGAGAAATGGCCGGAGTGCAGCACGATGAGTCCCATTCCGCCAAGCACGCGTTTTACGACACGCGCCACCACTTCGTCGCTGACCTGGTCGTGGGCCATATGGCCCCACCATACGAGCACGTCCGTGGCATTCAGCACTTCTTCGGTCAATCCATGCTCCGGCTGATCCAGCGTCGCCGTTGTAATCGCAAAGCCGTTGCCGTCCAGCCCTGCGGCCAGTGCGGCATGAATGCCTTCCGGATAGACTGCCTTCACTTCGTCGTGAATATTTTCATGAACGAATTCGTTCCAAATGGTTACATTAATCAATGGTTTATCCCCCTAGACCCACCACATCTCGCCGAGTGGCTCTTCAATAAGTACTTGCTGCAGGTTTTGAACGGCTTTGGAGAAGCCTTCTTCAACAGACATCAGGCCGTCTTCATGCTCGATGCTGACGACATAATCATAGCCGACGAGGCGCAGTGCGCTGATAATGTCAGCCCACGTTTTCACATCGTGTCCGTAGCCTACGCTGCGGAACTGCCAAGCGCGGTCCAGCATGTTCGTGTAGGACTGCATATCGGTCAAGCCGTATTTGTTAACATTGATCGGATCGATCACGGTATCCTTTGCATGGAAGTGATGGATCGCACCCTCACGGCCCAAAATGTGGATCGCCTGCACCGGATCGATGCCCTGCCACCACATGTGGCTCGGATCCAGGTTGGCGCCGATCGTTTCGCCGGCAGCTTCGCGCAGGCGGAGCAGTGTCGCTGGTGTATGCACCGAGAATCCGCCGTGGAGCTCAAGCGCGATTTTTACGTTATGCTCTTTGGCAAACTTCGCTTGTTCGGTCCAGTAAGGGATGACTTTGTTCTCCCACTGCCATGCGAGCACTTCCTGATAATCGTTTGGCCAAGGCGCTACCGGCCAGTTCGGATATTTGGCATCCTCATGGTCGCCAGGGCATCCGGAGAACGTGGTGACCACTTCAACGCCCAATTTCTCAGCCAGCAGCACCGAGTTCACGAAATCCTCGTGGTCGGCCTGAGCCAGATGCTTCTGCGGATGCAGCGGGTTGCCGTGGCAGCTCAGCGAGCTGATCGTCAGGCCGCGGGATTCGATTGCGTCCTTGAATTGCTTCAATGCGGCTTCGTCCTTCAGCAGCTCCGCCGGCTTGCAGTGCGCGTTGCCGGGATTGCCCCCTGTTCCGATTTCAACAGCCTTCAATCCTTTGGAGACGACATAGTCCAAAGCGTCCTCCAGTTTGCGTCCACCAAACAATACCATAAATACTCCCAGTTTCAAGTGTACTCCTCCTCATTCTTGGTTATCGTAGCTATAAATAATTGCTTCTATGCAAAGGATGACTATTCCTCAAAATAAACGGCTTTGCCTGTTTTGGCAGACTCGTAAATGGCTTCGAGGATCTGCGTGACCACATAGGCCTGCTCCGGCTTGACCACCGGCTCTTTATCTTCCAGGATGGCTTCGAGCCACAGGCGCTGCTCCTTGTCGGCATCGGTCTCTGCCGATCCGGAGTAGAAGGCTACGCCGCCGGCGTTCAGATCCACCGTGGTTTCATAGAGGCGGCTCATTTTCTCACCGTTGATGCGCAGGCCGTCCTTCATGTCAGCCCCGCCTTCCGTGCCGGCAAGAACCGTCTTCGCTTCTCCGGTTTCCACGACGTTCAGCGCCCAGCTGGACTCCAGCACGATCGTTGCGCCGTTCTGCATCGTGATGAAACCGAATGCGGAATCCTCCACCTTGAACTCTTCCGGGTCCCACGGGCCGAACGCGTTGGCCGCATTCTCTTTATGGCCCAGCTTGTGGAAGGTGCTCCCGAGCACGCTCTTCGGCTTATAGTTGTCCATCAGCCACAGCGTCAGGTCGAGCGCGTGGGTGCCGATATCGATCAGCGGTCCTCCGCCCTGCTTCTCTTCGTCAAGGAACACGCCCCAGGTCGGAACGGCACGGCGGCGGATGGCCAGCGCTTTACCGTAATAAATGTCGCCGAGCTCCCCGTTCTCGCACAGCTCCTTCAAGTATTGGCTGTCGTTGCGGAAGCGGTTCTGGTAGCCGATCGTCAGCTTCTTGCCGGTGCGCTTGGCGGCTTCCACCATCGCTTTGGCCTCGGCGGCCGTCTTGGCCATCGGCTTCTCGCACATGACATGCTTGCCGGATTCCAGTGCCGCCACCGAAATGACGGAGTGGGAATCGTTCGGCGTACATACATGAATGACGTCGATGCTTGCGTCCTTCAGCAGTTCGCGGAAATCTGTATACACTTTGGCGCCTTCTGCGCCGAATTCGGCAGCGGCCTTCTCTGCGCGCTCTTGCACGATATCGCAGAACGCAACCATTTCCGCCTGAGGCTGCTTCTTGAGACTCGGCATATGCTTGCCGTTTGCGATTCCTCCGCAGCCGATGATGCCGATTTTCAGGGTTTTGCTTGAGCTAGACATTTACGGGTCCTCCGTTTCTGGCATAAGATTTGATCCATTCCATGCTGGCTGCAATGCTTTCGAGCGGTGGTCTTTCACAGAAATCCTGCTCCACAACGATCCATTCCACGCCGGCTTGATCCGCTGCTTCGGCTACGGCTTCCAGGTTGACTTCGCCTGCGCCGAGCTCGACCGTCTGCGGCGTGCCGTCCTCTTTCCGCTTGACGTCCTTCCAGTGCACAATCGGAAGGCGTCCCGCATACTTCTCGATGTACTCCACCGGATCGTAGCCGGCAAAATATACCCAGCACGTATCCAGCTCCACCTTCAGCAGGTCGGCGGGCACCGCTTCGTACATCGCGTCGAATACCGTTTCCTCGCCGCGTGTTTCCGTAAATTCAAAATCGTGGTTATGGTACAGCAGTGTGGCCCCCTGCGCGGCGCATTTCTCACCGATACGCTTCAGGTTGTCAAACACCTCGTCCCACTTGCGCTGCTCCTCACCAAGGTAAGGAACGATCAGGCTGCTGTTGCCGATCTCCTTGTTATAGGCGATTTCCTCGTCCAGTGCGTTTTGCATCCGGTCGTACGGCGTATGGGTCCCGATGGCAACCAGACCGTTCTCGTCCAGCAGCTTCTTGACCTCGGCGCTGGAGCGTCCGAAGAAGGTGTGGAATTCCACGCCCTGATAACCCAGCTCTGCTACTTTCTTCAACGTACCCTCAAAATCCTTTTCCATTTCTTCACGAACCGTATATAACTGCAGGCCAAGCTTCAACATATTGGTTCACCCCTGTATTCGCTTATAGGTCACCTTATTGGGATGACCGTTATTCATGGCTGCTCGCAAGTACGACATGGCTGCCGCTGATGGATGACTCTTCAAAAGCATACATGGCTTCCAGCACGTGGTAGGCCAGGTTGCCGTTGGCCCGGTGATTACGCCCCGAGCGGATCGCTTCGACCATGTCGTTTACACCGCGGCCGCGTTCGTTCTGGGTGCTCTCAAAAACGGGCGTCAGCACTTCCCATTCGCTGGAACCGCTGCGGCGAAGCTTGACGTCGCCGTTAAAGAAGTTCGGATCCGGCAGGCTGAGCGTTCCTTCCGTACCGTAAATTTCAATCCACGGCAGATTGGCCCCGGCTTTAATATCAAAGCTGGTTATCATCGTGGCGATGGCGCCTTGTTTAAAATCGATGGTGCCTGCCAGATGGGTCGGTGTCTGCACCTGAATCTGCTGGCCGCTCTTCGGCCCCGAGCCGATGGTCCGCATCGGGATCTGGGCACCTACCGAGGCGCTGATCCGGCGGATCGAGCCCAGCAGCTCAACCAGCGCCGTCAGGTAATACGGACCCATGTCCAGCATCGGACCGCCGCCCGGCGCGTAGAAAAATTCAGGGTCCGGATGCCACCCCTCCGGGCCGCCGCCCATCATAAATGCGGTTGCCGCCACCGGTATGCCGATCTTCCCGGCTTCGATCGCCGCTTTGGCGGTCTGCACGCCTGATCCGAGGAACGTATCCGGCGCGCTTCCGGCGCGCAGGCCTTTCTGCTCGGCCAGTTCAACCACGCGCTTGCCGTCCTGCAGCGAGGTTGCCAGCGGCTTCTCTGCGTATACATGCTTGCCGGCTTCAAGCGCGGCCAAATCGATGGAGGCATGGCTGCCGGGAATCGTCAGGTTGATGACGAGCTCAATCTCTTTGTCACCGAGCAGCTCATCCACGGTGTATGCGTTTGCAATCCCAAACTCTTCAGCCCGCGCTTGGGCGCGTTCAGTCACCAGATCGGCAACCGCCACCACTTCAACAACCGGGCTTTTCTTCAAATTCTCCAGGTAAATGGCACTGATGTTGCCGCAGCCGATAATGCCGGCTTTCATTTTGTTCTCCACGAAAGTCACTCCTTACGATGCTGAATGCGTATTCAACAATCTAGTAACATGGTATTCCGAATTTATTTATATTAAAATGAATTATATGATCGAAACATGAACAATCTGGTCATTATTTTTTGGATTGCAAAGGGAGCCCTATCATGTCCACCCAAGATTCAGTGCACATTTATACAGCAGGATTTTCATTTCATCATAAACCGTTCTACATGAGCGAGATGGACGGCGTTAAAAATTACCTCATGCGTCTGCAGACCGACGGAAGATGCCGCGCACTGGTAGACGGTGAGCTTGTTCCCGTCGAATCGGGCGATCTGTTGATTTATTCCCCTGACGAGCCGTACGAGCTGTTGATCGGCGAGGAGCCGAACGCTCAGGGCGAGCTTGCCGTAGAAAGCGGCGACTATCATATTTTCTTCGGCGGGGAATGGATCGACCAGTGGTGGGCCAAGCAGAAACGGCCGACGCGCATCCGCGTCCCGCTTAACGAGAGCCTGATCAGCCTGTTCCGCCAGATCGTGCTGGAGCAGCGGAGAATGTCCAACCCGTATCCCGAAATATCCGGATACTATATGCGGATTTTATGCCTCGAAACGGACCGCCTCCTTAGCGAGCATCCCTCCACGACCCCGAGAACGTACCTCGCTTACCGCATGAAGCATTTTATTGAAGAACACGCCTCGTTATCCTTCAAGCTGGAGGATGTCGCTTCACATGTCGGCATCAGCGTCTCGAGGGCGGTCCATCTGTTTAAGGAGGCCTTCGGGACGAGCATTATGCAATATACGCTGGACGTCCGGCTGGAAATGGCACGTGAGCGGATCGTGTTTAGTCCGATGTCGCTCGAAGACATTGCGGAAACTTCGGGATTCGGCAGCTATACGTATTTCCACCGGGTATTCCGGTCCCGGTTCGGCAAGTCGCCCAAGGAATACCGCATGGAGAACAGGGAGCAGATCCAGACCGGGATCGGCGTCCGTTCGCCGAACTAGAACATCGGATAAGACAGGCTGAAGCCGGCGCGGATAAGCGCCGGTTTTTTCGTGCTGCCGGCTTCAGCACCCCGCCCTTTTATTCCTTTTCAGGTCAGGTGTCCGGGGGCCAGCTTTCGTGATACAACCATACACTGGAATGACACTATGCTAAGGTGATGAGGAGGGAAATCAAACGCCATGAACAAAAAAAGGAGCCGCGAGCGATCCCGCCGCACCCAGATCCGTTTGCATCCCGTTACCGAGCAGCGCATCGCCAAAATGGTGGTCCGCGTGCTGAAGAAAAACGGCGGAGGAACACCGCAGGCACCAGCTCCCCTTCCCGGCGCGGCCCCAAGTCTGCCAGGCCCCCCCGTGTCTGCCGAAACGGAAGCCGTCCCTTCCGAACAACCGGCCGCGGCGCCAACCGTTCTCGCTGAATTGGACGGAGCACGCAAACCCCCGGGCCCGGTGGATACCAAACAAATGAAAGTTCTTGTGCGGTCGCTGCTCTCGGAAGATAGTCATTGGCATACCGAACAGTCCATTCTTGACGGGCTCAGGCTGGTCACACAGGCGGCCGCTCCCGTGAAGCACCTCTATACCCTGCCCGCAGGGCTGACTGCCATTCCGTTCGATCTCCTGCTGGTGCTCGGCAATCCCGATGCGAACTTTTTTGACGAATTGCGGGATCCGGTCCTGTCCGGCTCCCCAGTAAAAGCGGTCTGGCGGATGCCGCCGCGCCTGCCGAACAGCTGCCTTCGATTGCGGATGCATTCGACCTCATATTCACGCAAAATATCAACCACATTCCTCTATACCGCTATATGGGCTGCAAGCAGATCGTATATTTGCCTTTTGCCGCGGATCCATCCGTGTATTTCCCCAAAACCGTGAACACCGCTTATCAATCCGACATTCTGTTCATCGGAAATGCGGATCCGCGTACCCGGGAGATGTTCGCCGGCATGAAGCCGCTGCTCGCGGACAAAAAAGTGTTTGCCATGGGCTTAGGATGGCAGACCGAAGACGGCGTAACCTGCGTGCGGCCGCTGGCCGATATCCATGAATATTATAACGGGGCCACCGTAATCATTTATGCGCAGCCGGAGCCCGGGCAGGTTTTGGCCATTGGCGCGTGCGGAGGCTTTCTGCTGGCGGAGAACGATCCCAATCTATACGAGTACACGCGGCCGGACGAAGATATCGTCATCTTCCGCTCCGCTGGCGACCTGCAGGAAAAACTCGGCTATTATTGGGATCGGCCCGAGCTCATGCGGTATGTGTCGACCAACGCTCTGTACGGCAGCAAATACCGCAATTCGTGCCTGCAAATGGTGCTGAAGCTGCTCCATCTCGCCGCTCGGCGCTAGGAATGCAACCCGTCCGGGCAGCCTGCCGGGATCAGGATTGAGCCGCCGTCGAAGTTGTATGGGAGGTAAGTCAACTTGAAGCTTATCGCATTTTTACTTCCGCAGTTTCACCCGATACCCGAAAACGATTTGTGGTGGGGGGAGGGTTTTACAGAGTGGACAAATACCCGAAAGGCCGTCCCCTTGTACCCGGGGCACAGGCAGCCCAATGAGCCCTTCGATCAGTATTACTACGATTTGACCGACCCTGCCACGCGGATGTGGCAGGCGGACACCGCCCAATCCTACGGGATTTACGGCTTTTGTTATTACCACTACTGGTTCAAAGGAAAGCGGCTGCTCGAAAAGCCTTTTAACGAAGTGCTGCGGCTGGGTGAGCCCCGGATCCCGTTCTGCCTGTCCTGGGCCAACGAGCCGTGGACCCGGAGGTGGGACGGCGGTGATCATCACCTGCTGATGCCGCAGGAATACGGGGATGAACATGACTGGGAAGAGCACTTTTATGCGCTGCTGGATGCCTTCCGGGATGAGAGATACATCCGTGTTCAGGAGAAACCGATGTTTATCATCTATCGGCCCGGGAACATCCCCCGCTGCGATGAGATGATCCGGTTATGGAACGATTTGGCCCGGAGAAACGGGCTTGAAGGCATCTATTTTGTGCGCACGCTGGGGGGGTTCCCCCTTCCCAACCAAGCTGGCTTCGAAGCAAGCCTGGAGTTCGAACCGCACTATACGTTCAGTCACAGCCGTTCCCAGCAAATCTGGAGCTATGTCAATACGTACGGCGGCGACCCGCACATCGTTGTGGATTATGATCATGTCTGGGAAAACATATTGAACCGTTCGCCTCATCGCGCCGGGGAGACGATTTTCCCGGGCGCTTTCGTCAACTGGGACAACACGCCGCGCCTCGGCGTAAACGGGCAAAGCAGCATGGGGGCTTCCCCGCGCAAGTTCGGCTGGTATCTGGCGAGACAGATCGAAAGGGCAAGCCGGCTGTACCGCAGCGAGTTTCTGTTTATCAACGCCTGGAACGAATGGGCGGAGGGAGCTTACCTTGAACCGGACCAGCATCACGGCTATCAATATTTGAAGGCGGTGAAAAGTGCGCTGGAAGCATCCGCGAGTTATACCGGCCGCAAATAACGCTCTCCCGACCTATGAGCAAAGAAGCCATGCCCCGGATATGGGGCATGGCTTCTGGGCTGCTTTTACCATACAATGCTGCAGCCAAAATTGCTGGTGCTTATTTTTTGGCTCTCGCCGCGATCGTTTCGGATACGACAAACGCCAAGTCTTCGTTGCCGAACAGCGACAACACGCCAAGCACAGTATCGTCCGGAATCGGCCCGGCCTCCTCTTTAGGTACGGTCAGGTCCAGCACCCGCTGCAGTCGCTCGTTGTCACCCTGCTGCGGGTACGCCTGCCGGTACAGCTCCAGGGGGTCCAATCCGTGATTGACGCACCACTGGGCAAAAACCAGAATCATCATATCCTCATCCTGCCGGTAGCTTTCCACGATGCCTTCTTCCAGCGACTTCTGCCGTTCATCCATTGTCAGTCCCCCCCTTCAGCTGCTCCGCCAGTCTCGATGCCAGCTCATGGCTGCGCATGACCCGCTCGGCGCGAATAGTACAGTCTTCCGGAGAAGCAAGATGTTCCAGAAAATGATCTACGGCCCCGCTGAAGCCGCGCCGATGCAGGATCGTATCCCAGCTTCCAAATTCGCGGGTCTCGGGCGGCCTTCCATGTTCATACAGAATCGCATGCTCCAGATTAACCATTTCCGCCGACCGGCCGCTTCCGTGCAGCTCGAGCTTCTCCATATCCGCCCCGGCCTGCCGGATCATACTGTACCTTCCTGTGACGTTCCGGCCGAGGCCCAACTCGCCGGAGGTGTGCAGCAGCCGGCCCTGTTCATCTTCGCTTAGATGGTGATGAAGCAGCTCGTAATCACCTCCGCCCAGCCAGAGCAGCAGGTCCAGCATATGGATCAGATCGTCGTAAATCGTGTCGCTGCTGCTCCCCTTCTGCAGGGTGGTCCGGTGCTTGGCTGCAGCGGCCTGGACAAATCCGCCGGTCTCCTCGACCCATGCCTTTGCCCGCACATATAATGGAGCAAAACGACGGTTAAAGCCTACCGCTAGCAGCATTCCTTTCTTTGAAGCCAGAGCGGCCAGTTCCCTGGACTTGGTAAGATCCGTCGTCAGCGGCTTGTCGACATAGACGGATACCCCGCGTTCCAAACAGGCTTTGACCACGTCATAATGGGTTTCTGTCGGGCTGTGGACAAAAACGGCGTCCAGGTCCCATGACAGCAGTTCTTCCAAATCGGTCGTCCCCTGAGGAAACCGGTAAGTCTGCGTCACGCGCTGCACCGTAGCTTCGGAGCGGCTCATCACCCCGGCAACCTCCACCTTCTCGTGCTGGGCCAGCAGCGGAAGATATACCTTGTGGGCGATGTCCCCGAGCCCCGCCAGCGCAACCTTCCGCTTATGGTTTATTACATTCATGCCTTGGGTCCACCTTTCTTCAATCCAACGAACCTTCCGGACATGCCGGACAGATACCCATTATACCGCTTTTGGCCGGCAAATTTAAGCCGTTACATCGACTCTGCCGCCCGGTTTTCCTTCTGCTTTTTCTTTTTGGTCATCAGTCCCAAAGCAACGACGGCGGCAATGACCACCACTTCAAATCCGTATTTCAGGATCGGGCTGGCAAACCAGTCGTGAATCAGCGGCTCTTCCACCAGCATTTTGGACGCCGTCCAGGCGAGCACCGCCGCACCGATCGTAATAATGACCGGGAAGCGTTCCGTCAGCTTCAGAATAATCGTGCTGCCCCATACCATAATCGGTACCGAAATCGCCAGTCCGATAATGACGAGCAGGAAGTCTCCATGGGCCGCTCCGGCTACCGCCAGCACGTTGTCGAGACCCATCATGGCATCGGCGATAATGATCGTGCGGATGGCCGCCCACATTTGGTTGCCTGCGGATATGTCGTGCTTTTTTTCGTCAATCAGCAGCTTATACGCGATCCATACAAGCGCGATTCCCCCGACAAGCCGCAGTCCCGGAATCAGCAGCAGCTGCACGACGAGCAGCGTAGCGATAACCCGGATGACGACAGCACCGACGGTCCCCCAAATAATGACTTTTTTCTGGTCTTCTTTTTTGACGTTCCGTGCGGCGAGTCCGATTACAATGGCGTTATCGCCGGCAAGAACCAGGTCAATGATGACAATGGACATGAGCGCTGCCCAAAATGCCATAGTAAACAATTCCATACGATTTCCACCTTTCTGTTGTTTGAGATAGAATGATTAGTCGCCGCACTAAAAAAAGCGCCCCTTACCTTCATTAGGTAAAATGGCGCTTTTTGCCCACCAAAAAAGACCTTTACCTAATGAAAAATCAGGCAAAGGTCTCGCAAAACAACATAATCGTTGCCAATAAAGCCGGGGATACCGATCCCGTAATGACGACTTTATTGCATGAGCTACTCCCCTTTGGGAACTATTCACTTGTTGGAACCATTATAGCAAAACTCTAAGGCAATTACTATGATTTTTATTCATTAATTTTTGGTATGATGGAGATTATAGGCTAAGTGGAAAGGAAATCACCATGAAAAAATGGCTGCTTCCCCTCTTGTACATCCTTCTGCTCGTTTGGGCTTTCCTGTACCGGGACGCGATCATGGAGGCGCTGGGCGAAAGGCCGTCCTTCCTTCTGCTGGTCGGAATTGCCGCCCTGGTCGCCCTGTTCCCTGTCGTTCCCTATAAGCTGGTCATCGCAGCGCTCGGTTACGCTTATGGTACCCTGTGGGCGGCGGTCGTCTCCTGGATCGGAACGATGCTGGCGGCCACGATTCTGTACGGACTTGTCCGCTATCTGTTTCGGGACCGGGGCAGGAGGTATCTGGAACGGATCAAGCCGCTGCAGACTTTCACCGCATTCATTGAAGCGCATCCGTTTGTCAGTATCGCCGCCGCGCGGGTTATTCCGATCGTTCCGCAGATGGCGGTCAATATATTCGCCGGGGCCGCGGCGCTTCCCTTCTGGAGCTACACCGCCGCTTCCGGGATCGGCAAAGTGCCGGGCATCCTGTTATATGCCTACCTGGGCGGCAATCTGTCTGCGCACCCGTGGATCTCCGCCGCTGCGGCATCCGCTTATGTCCTCTTGCTCGGACTGATCGCGGTAATGTACCGCCGCCTCTCCCGCACGAGACCGAAATAACTGGGCACCTTGGTTCCCTTGCGCGGATGGATTATAATGGAGTTGTACAAGTACACCTTACTTACGATTTGAAAGAAACGGAGTGATATCATGAGCGACGTACAGCCAGTTGAACATAAAGCCACTTTTGCGGGTGGATGCTTTTGGTGCATGGTAACCCCGTTTGAGGAGCTGCCGGGTATCGTCAGCATCGTGTCCGGATATACCGGCGGCCATAAGCCGAACCCGACTTACGAGGAAGTATGCTCTGAAACGACAGGGCATGTGGAAGCGGTGCAGATTACGTTCAACCCGGACATTTTTCCTTATGAAAAGCTGCTCGAGCTATTCTGGCAGCAGATCGATCCAACCGATGCGGGCGGGCAGTTCTACGATCGCGGCTCTTCCTACCAGACCGCTATTTTCTATCACAGCGAGGAGCAGCGCGAGAAGGCCGAAGCGTCCAAGCAGGCGCTCGAAAGAAGCGGCCGCTTTGACAAGCCGATCGTTACGCCGATTTTGCCTGCCGGCCCGTTCTATGAAGCGGAAGATTACCATCAGGACTACCACAAAAAAAACCCGGGACATTACAAACGGTACCGGAAAGGATCGGGCCGCGATGACTTCCTGGAGAAGCACTGGGCTCCCAAGATAAACAAGGAAGAGCTGAAACAGCGCCTGACGCCGCTTCAATACGAAGTCACCCAGAACAACGCCACGGAGCGGCCGTTCCAAAACGAGTTCTGGGATCATCACGGCGACGGCATTTACGTCGACATCGTGTCCGGCGAGCCGCTGTTCAGCTCCACGGACAAGTATGACTCGGGCTGCGGCTGGCCGAGCTTTACCCGGCCGATCCGCGACTACTCCATTAAAGAGAAGCTGGACCTGAGCCATATGATGGTACGGACCGAAGTGCGCAGCAAAGGCTCGGATTCCCATCTGGGCCATGTTTTTGACGATGGGCCGGGGCCGGATGGCCTCCGCTACTGCATCAACTCCGCGGCGCTTCGCTTTATTCCGAAGGAAGACCTGGATAAGGAAGGATATTCCGAATATAAAGTGCTGTTTGAATAAACGGCACTGCCGTTCTATTTTGAGACCAGCAAGCGATAGGCGCTGGGGTTCGTTCTTTATACGAAAAGAGGGTAAGGCTTGCAGCCTTACCCTCTTTTTCATGCGCTTTCCTTTTTTCCGGCTGCATTAGGTCAGCCGGAGATAAGCCAGCCGATCCAGAATGCACAGGGAACGAGCAGCAGCTGGGCCGCGATCGTCCCGGCGCAACGGGATACGAGCATCAGGCCGAGCACCTGATTCATCCGCCCCAGACGCGACTCTCCCCGCAGCGTCCGGTCCGACATCAGGGCGATCCGCGGATCGACGAGCAGCGTCAGCAGAATTGTCGCCACCCCGTTGATCAGACCGGAGGAGGTCGATGCCGCCAGCCGGGATTCCGGCCATAGATAGGCGGCATACAGCGCGGACAGCACGCCGACGGTATAAATGGCCGTGACGGCCATATTGATCGCCATCAGGCGCCTGGGTAGGCGGCCTTGAAAAAGGCTGCGAAGCATCTGGAGATTCGGCAGCTTGACATACGCCGCCCCATTCTTCCATTTTCGCCCGGCAGTCAGCTGCCTTACCATTTGCGGGATGGAACCGGCAGCCTCCAAATGGACGACCAGCCGCGAGCAAATCCGCACCACGCTCGGAAACAGCAGCATGGCTGCGGCTGTACCGGCTGTGGCGGCGGCGATGATCCAATGCAGCCTCGACTCCAAATGAAAGGAGGCAGACGCCAGCGCCTTGTCCACCATGCTGCCGACCATCGGCCCCTGCGCCATGTTGGAAGTCCTCGACACGATCACAAGCAGCCCCGACAAGGACAGGGCCAGTGTAATCCGCCGGCTGCGCAGCCCGCCGAGCCGCAGAGCATAGGAAAGGCTGTCCACGGTATGGATGATCCCCGTCAAGAGCAGTACCAGCAGCATCTGCATCATCACGATTCCTCACTCCTTTATTCTCAATCTTTTCCATTATAATGCATATCGGGCGGATGAACATCGTTTGATTCGCGCGGCGCCGGGTAATATAGGGGTAAACGAGAACTGGTTTGGAGGGATTGACAATGCCTTGGAATAAGCATGATTACCCTGTATCCATGAAAAACCTGGAGCCCCGGGTGCGGAATAAGGCGGTCGAAATCGCCAATGCGCTGCTCGAGGAAGGCTATGAGGAAGGGCGCGCCATTGCCATCGGCACCGCTCAGGCGGAAAAGTGGAATGAGGACCACCCTGCCGGTGAGGAAGGGCAATCGAAGCATGCATCCGGCCGTTCGGATGACGAGCGGGACGAGCACGCAGGCAAGACTTCCCGTTCCCGCAGCGGCCGGGGCGGCGATGCCGACGTCCATGTCGTCACCCATGAGGACGGATGGGCGCTCAAGGTGGAAGGCAAAGACAAGCCCTTGTCGACTTTTGGATCGAAGAAGGAAGCCATGGACGAGGCGGAAGACTACGCCTCGAAACACGATGTCCATGCCATCGTTCACGGCAAAGACGGCAAAATCGAGAGCAATCGAAGTTATTCGTGACCCTGTTCATGCCAGCGTTCACGCAAGACGGCAAAATCGAGCGATTCGTGGTATGTCTTCGCGGGGAGGCTTCTTACGGTGCCCCCCCGCCCTGCCATACCTGCCATAAACAGCAAACCGCCTGATTCCCTAAGGAACCAGGCGGTTATCTATCAGTGGACACTCCGAACTTTGTGAACGGGTTTGGCTGCTGGCTGTTTCTGACCCGCGGTCATCTTAGGTGCAGCATCTCCCGCTGCCGGCGAGGTACGATGCGCACGGAACGAGACCGTATACGTAATCATTTTCCCTGCAATGCTCACGGCCAAAATCGTAAACAAAGTTTCCTGCAGAGGCAGGTAGAACAAGGACACGAGCAGGACGACCGCATCGAGCAGAATAAATACGGTGCCGACTTTAAGGCCAGTGAGACGGCTGAGCAGCAGAGACACGATATCGTCGCCGCCTGTCGCTCCTCCGAACCGCAGCACCAGTCCGGTTGCAAAGCCGGACAAGACGCCTGACAGCAGCGCTGCAAGCAGCAGGTTGCCGTGAAGATTGATGTCAAGCGCAGAGTAGCGTTCCATCAGATCGTAAAAAACGGAAAACGAAACGGTCGCCACAAGCGTGTTCACAATAAATTTGCGTCCATTCAGCAGCAGCGCAACGAGGATCACCGGAATATCCAGGATCAGCACGGTCACTGCCGGGTCAAATCCGAATGCGTACTTGCCGAGCAGCGACAGGCCAACGAAGCCGCCCTCGGACAGATGATTCTGAAAATTAATGTGATAATACGTAAAAGCCAGCAAAAAAGTACCTAACATCATAATAGCGATTGGTCGAAGCGTTGAAATTACATGGTCTTTCTTCCTCATACAGGTTACCCCTCATCGTAGTTAGTTGGTCAGGGACGCGACTAACTTCCGCGGGAAGAAACCTGTAGGACCGAGTCCTTCGCATCTTAAGCTTCCTTCTTTCGCGAGAAGTTTGTCACAACCCAATATCCGGGCGCTTGTTCTCTACGATGGAAGCTAAGTGTAAGAGAGATCATAACGTTTCCAAATCGTCCTTTGGGGAATGTTCCTTCGGGGACACATGGTATCCTGATCCTTTCTTTTGTTTGATAACTTCTATACTTATTATACCACAGTTGCACTGCCTGCTAAACAGCTTGCTGAGGAGAATGCGTTAGAAACGTCTATCGTCGTGCATTCCAAGAAGCCAGACCGCTTTTATATGATAGTTTTGGTTGCGTTATAAGGAAACCAGTCTCCGAAACTTATAACTTTCTTATATCTAAAAGAAGGGCTTCTATGCCACAGGCGCTGTCATCCAGATTTCAGGAATGATACCGTGATACCGTGTCATATCCTATGCCCTATTCCGTCGGATCATGTCTTCAGAACGTAAATTCAAGTTCACACAATGTCAATTTTTTATGTGACTGAAATCACAATAAAGGGTAATCGGCTTTTCTATACTTAACTTATGAAATCGTTAAATATTACGTTGAAAGAAGGAACCCTTTATGCTGAGCCAACAAACCATTGATACGATCAAATCGACCGTTCCGGTACTGGAAGTACACGGACAGTCCATTACATCCGTCTTTTATAACAATCTCTTCAAGGATCATCCAGAGCTTCTGAACATATTCAACCATGCCAACCAGCGCCAAGGACGGCAGTCGGCCGCCTTGGCGGGCGCCGTCTATGCCGCGGCCGCGCATATCGATCATCTCGAGGATATCATTCCAGCCGTCAAGCAGATCGGGCAGAAGCACCGGGCGCTGCAAATCAAGCCGGAGCATTACCCGATCGTCGGGCAGTATTTGCTTGGGGCCATCAAGGAAGTTCTTGGCGATGCGGCCACGCCGGAAATTCTTGAAGCCTGGAAAGAGGCTTACGGCGTCATTGCAGACGCATTTATCAGCGTGGAAGCGGAAATGTACCGGGAAGCTGAAGCCGCACCGGGAGGCTGGTCCGGTTTCCGCCCATTCGTCGTGGAACGGAGAGTGAAGGAGAGCGAAGTGATCACTTCCTTCTATTTAAAACCGCAAGACGGCGGACCGATCGCCTCTTATTTGCCGGGACAATACATCACGGTCCGCGTTCAGCCTGAAGGCCAGCCGTATACGCAGATCCGCCACTACAGCTTGTCCGCTGCGCCGGGCGGTTCTTCCTACCGGATTTCTGTGCGCCGCGAAGATGCCGCGCCAGGTAAACCGGCAGGCGTCGTCTCCAACTATCTGCACGGGCACGCCCAAGAAGGCACCGTCCTTGAAATCAGTGCACCGGCGGGCACGTTTACGCTGGATCAGACCCAAGACATTCCAGTCGTGCTGATCAGCGGCGGGGTCGGCCTGACGCCAATGGTCAGCATGCTGGAGACGCTGCTGAAAGAACAGCCGGCCCGTAAAGTCACTTATGTTCACGCCGCGATTAACGGAAGCCATCATGCGATGAAGGAGCATATCGCCGACCTTGAAGGCGCGCATCCGCAAATGTCCTCCTACCTCTGTTATGAGACACCGCTTGAGGGCGACAGCTGCCATAAAACCGGATATATCGACGCTGCATGGCTGCAGCAAATCGTCGATCCAAACGCTGATTTTTACTTCTGCGGCCCGGTTCCGTTCATGCGCACCGTCTACAGCGCCCTTAAGGAGCTGGGAATCCCCGCAGAGCGGATCCATTACGAATTTTTCGGCCCGGCAGGCCAGCTCGACTAACGTATCGGCGGCGGGCCAAGCTCGGTTAGCTTGTCAGCTCGCGGGACAACCCCGCCTATCGGACTACGGTGTCATTGGAGGCTAATGCAACGTCAATGCAATGCGCGGAGTTAGCTAATGCGATGCGCTGAGTTAGCAAATGCGATTTCCAAACCGGCCAATACGATTTACTAAAATGCACAAAGGGGCTGCCCCCAGGTTCAGAGAACCTGAATGGGGCAGCCCCTTTGTTTGTTTACCGAACCGTTCGCGTATGGCGGATGGCTGGATGGCGTTATGTCAATGTCCTCGGAGCAGCCGGTTGATCGTTTCCCTGCGTACACCGATCAGCTGGCCGATCTCCTCCTGGGTCAGCAGCTCGGTAAAGTGGATACCGTGGGCGTAGCTGTCCAGCCAATCGGTCAGCAGCGCCAGCCTCTCGGCCGGAGTCCCGACGGTTAGGTGGTCGATCCGCTGCTGCATAAAGCGCACCTTTTCCTGCAGCAAAAGGGCGATTTCAAGCGCCTTCTCCGGGTGCTCACGGAGCTCGCGGTACCACTCCTCTGCCGGAATTTTCTCGACTTCGCTGCGCATCAGGGCCGTTGCCGTACCGTGGATATCCTTTGGGGTGATCAACGAATGGTGAGGCACCGTTTCCCCCGGATAAAGCACGTTAAACAGAACGCTGTTCCCGTTTTTATGGACGCCGTGTTACCTTGAACAAACCGCTCTTGATATGGTATAAAAATTCCCCGCTGTCCCCCTGTCTGAATAATATTTCTCCTTTGTTCAAAAACATGATTCTTCCTCCAACCTAAAGTTCCGCGATTCCAAGTTTCTTTTGTTCAATACCGCTTCTGCGAAGCTAACCAGGGTCTCATCGCAAAATATAAAATTTTGGCCTCTGTGGAGCTGACAACCGTTCCCCGGCTATCATCACTGCTCCACGCTTTCCCGTCTGTGGTAAATCTTATGAGTACATTTGATAAACGCTTCTCTTTATTATATCAAATCCACCCGTCCGGACCGATACTCTGCGCGCTTCCATAAATTCGTTATTGCCTTCCCGAATACTTTTGCCTTAACATGAGTATAATTAGAACGTATGTTCCTATACTGTTAGTAAGGAAGTGCCATGCCTCATGAAAGCATCCCTCTCCCCTCCGGCCCCCTCGGAAGAAGACGGCCGTCTGGTCAAAGCCTACCTGCTGCACGTGGTTTTGCTTGATGCGTTGGAGCAGGACGTTCGCCTGATCGGCACTGTCCCGCTGAAGATGGCACAGCTGTATATCCGCGCCCTGTCGTCCATCCAGGATCAGATTATGGCAAGCCTGACATCGATCCGCCGCGAGATGAAGGCCCGCGGCATTCGGGTCTACGAGGAAACCCGGACCGCCAAGGGCATTGAGGCGTCGTACCTGTGCCGCGGATACCAGCGGCGGTTCGCCATGCTCTGGACGTACGTGCAGGCGGAATCGGGCCTCGTGCTCAGCCGTTATCTCGGCATCCGGCTGCCGGATCCGGATGCCTGAAGTGAAGCCCCCGGCAAGCGGGGCCTTTTATATCGGTGTGCGATGTGCGTTCAACCTTGTGCGGTGCCGAGGCTGCTCTCCATCCACGAAAAAAAGCGTGCGAATGGTTTCCCTCTTCGCACGCCTGATTCCATTTACTGATTGGACTTCTCGGGCTTCTCGTCCGAAGCCGCTGAAGCGATTTTGTCCTGCCAAATTTCATAATGGTGTACCGCCAGTCCGGCAAAGGAAGGATGGCTGTCGCCCAGACTGTTCACAGACTTCATCTCTTCCTCCATCACAGGCACGGCCTTGCCAAAAAACGTGATGTGCGAACCTTCTTCGGTGTCGCCCAGCTCCATGCCGATCCATACCGATTTACCGAGCTGGTCCGCTTCATCCAACTGCTCGCGGGCCACATCGTAAATCTTCCGTCCACTGTCCCGGTACGACATGACGGCGACGGCATCAAACTGGCTGATCATCCACCGGCTCAGGTTCCCGCTGCCGTTGGCATCCTTAACGTTGCCCAGCCAGAAGGGAACGGCCGCACTCATGTACAGGCCCTTCTCCTTGCCCTGGGCTACCCATTTTTCCACATTGCTGCTCCATTCGCGGACTACGCCGTCCTGATCCCTCTGCCAGCGTCTTAACTGATAGGGCTCCACATCCAGCTGGATGCCGGCAAACTTCTCGCTCGGGGCTGCTTTTGCATTATAATCAAACACCCACTGCAGAAATTGATCCGCCTGCCTGCTCTGTCGTTCATAGGCCCAATCGGGCTGCCCGTCCAGCGCGTGCACGGCAATGCCTTCCTCATAGGCTGCCGCAATAAAGCGGCGGTAGTCCTCATCGCTAACCTTTTTCTGAACCTGAAGGAAGATCGTGCCTACGTTCTGCTCCCTGCAGAATGCTATAATTTTGCCGGGATCCTTGATCAGCTCGGTATCCCACAGCCAGGTCGCTTTTTGATCTTCCATCGATGACGATTTTAACAGGAGAGGCAGGAGCAGCAAGCCGCAGATGACTAGGATCACCGGGATTTTCGCTTTTTTGAGCAGCTCTCCCAAACCATCCCCTCCTTTATTATACGATTAACGCCACATCCGGCTCTTCCACGTGCTGCACCGAATGTCCGATTTTGTAAATATGAGGCAGGGTGTAGTTTTTGAATGCATTGCGCGTATCGATGATCGGCACGCCCATCGCCGCGATTTCGCCGTAGTCGAGTCCGCTGTGATTGGTGATCAGCACCATGCAGTCGTATTTTTTAAACTGCGCCGGATCGTAGGCTACGCTGTGCACGGTCTCGCCGTGTTTGTCGCGGAAGCTGACAGCGTACGGATCGTAGTATTCCACGTTCGCGCCGTTCTCTTTGAACAGCTCGTAGACTTCAAGCCCCGGAGATTCGCGCAGGTCGCTGATGTCCGGCTTGTAAGCCATGCCGAGGATGAGAATCGACGATTTCTTGATGGACTTCGCGTATTCGTTCAGAATTGTCGACGTCTTGCCGATAACGTAATACGGCATGTTGTCGTTGGTCGACTGTGCCAGCTCGATAAACTTGCTGTAGAAGCGGAAGCCCTTTGCCTTCCACGACAGGTACATCGGATCGAGCGGAATGCAGTGTCCGCCGATGCCAGGACCCGGATAGAACGGCATAAAGCCGAACGGCTTGGTTGCCGCTGCGTCGATGACTTCCCAAATGTCGATGCCCATGCGGTCGCACATCATGGCCATTTCGTTGATGAAGGCGATGTTTACGCTGCGGAACGTGTTTTCTAGCAGCTTGGACATTTCGGCCACTTTCGGCGAAGTGACAGGCACCACCGTCTGTACATACTGGGAGTAGAGCGCCGTCCCCAGCTCAAGGCAGGCCTCGGTCGTACCGCCGATAACTTTTGGCGTATTGAAGGTGTTAAAGCGCACATTGGAAGGGTCCACCCGCTCCGGAGAGAAGCAGAGGAAGAAGTCTTCGCCCACCTTGTAGCCGAGCGCTTCGATTTCCGTCTGGATCAGCTCTTCGGTCGTACCCGGGTAAGTCGTGCTTTCCAGGGTAATCAGCATGCCTTTTTTCATGTGCAGCTTGATTTGATCCACAACGCTCGTAATGTAGGACGTATCCGGATCTTGGTTTTCGCTGAGCGGTGTCGGCACGCAAATGCTGAGCGCGTCGATGACGGCGATCATGCTGTAGTCCGTCGTCGGCTTGAAGCGTCCGCTAGCCACGACCGCGGCCAAGTCTTCGGAAGAGATATCGGTGATATAGGATTCGCCCTGATAGATTTTATCGATTTTCGCAGGATCCACGTCGATACCGATTACAGTAAAGCCCTGCTTGACCATTTCCACGGCCAGCGGAAGTCCTACGTATCCCAGTCCTACTACGCCCAATACGGCCTTTTTGGTTTTAATTCCTTCCAACAACTGCTCATATTCGTGATTCACAAGCACTCAACCTCCATTAGATGTAAGTTTTGGTATGCTGCTAAGTAACGCTCAAGAAAAGCGGATGATTTAGTGAAAGCACCGGTGTATACGGGCATCCAGCTCTACCGGAGAGAAAGGCTTGGTCACATAGTCGTCTACTCCGTGTTTAAAGCACTGGCTGATGGTTTGCTCCACGCGCTGTTCGGTCAGCACGACGATTTTCGGCGTGTTGTCGACCGGCAGCTGCTGGATTTGGTGAATGAACGGCAGCCCGTCAATCCCGTAAAGGTTGAGCTCCGTCAGCACCAGATCCGGCTCCCATTTCTCGATCAGTTCCAGGGCGGACGTGCCGTCATGAGCGGCCAGTGTCTCGTAGCCCTGCATTTTCAGACGAATCTGGAGAAACTCGCGGACGGTGGCGTCATTGTCGACGATCAAAATTCTTCCGGCCTCTTCCGCGGCCTCCTCTTTCGTAAATATATGAATATCGGACGATGTGCTGAGCTTTGTGGACTCGGCCATCTGTTTGAGAACGCCAGGCGTAGGTTCGACCTGCCCCGGGAATACGGCCAGCGTAATCCGCGGATCTGCATCCTTCACCGTCTCCTGCAGCTGCTGCTTCAGAAGCAGCGCCTGGTAATGGGCCGCATCCAGCGTAAGTCCCGGCAGCAGAATCGCCAGCGTCCGGGTTTGCGCATCCTTCAGCACCTCATAGTCGAGCCCGGAACCATGCTGCAAAATCTCCCGAACCCGCTCTTCCAGCTGCGGGGGGTTCGCACTGCTGTACAGAAACATGATTCCGCAAGTGTCCGGCGACGTTTCCTTCAAACGTTCTCCCAGATGGTGGTACACATCGGTCGTCTGTTCTCTCTGTAAAGTTACGGTTTGCGGCATAATCCACTCCCACCTCTCTCAAATGTATAAATCTTTGAATCGGGGCCCATCAGGCCGTTTTGCTTTCTTCGCTCCAGCTTTGCCGGGTCATCGTTCCCCAGGAATTGTTGTTCTGGAGATACTGGATATGTCCTTGGACGCGCCACAGCACGCCGAGCTGATGGTATCCGAAAAACTTCAGCGCGGAGAACAGCAGCATTTTCCACAGATCGGACAATTTCTTGTATCGCCGGAAGGCGATTTCCTCCAGGACGATGGCACCGACGCTGAGCAGATAGCCGCTCAGGAAGTTCAGAAGGAAGAAAGTCAATAGAATGCGCCAGTGAGTCATGTCCAGCAGCGTATATCCTACCAGAGCCAACAGGCCCGTGATTCTAAAATAAGGGTTTAACGTTTCAAACAGGACGTTGTATGGCATCGTGATCATACCCATGACCTTGTACTTCGGATTGAACAGCATTCCGCGGTTCTCGATCATGTTCTTCAGATTTCCCCGCCCCCAGCGCTTGCGCTGGTTGGAGATAATCTTGTACGTATCCGGTGCCTGCGTCCAGCAGACCGCTTCAGGGCAAAAAGCTACCTTGTACGGGATTTTATGGCTGAGCATGTACCGGTGAAGCTTGATGATGATGTTCATGTCTTCTCCCGGATAACCGCCGCGGTACCCGCCAACAGCAATGACATAGTCCTTGCGGAAAAGGCCGAACGCGCCCGAGACAATGATCAGGCCGTTCATATGGCTCCAGCCGATCCGTCCGCCCAGGAAGGCTTTCATATACTCGATGGACTGGAACATCGGCCAGATCTTGCGCGGCAGCGACACTTTCTGCACCGCACCGTTCTCGATCAGACAGCCGTTGGCAATACGCACGTCGCCGCCGATCGCCACCATTTCCTCCGGATTCTCCATGTACATGCGGGCCATGCGGATCAGGGCATCCTTCTCCAGCAGCGAGTCCGCGTCGATCGAAGAGATCAGCGGATAATGCGACAAGTTGATACCGGCATTCAGCGAATCGGCCTTGCCGCCGTTTTCCTTATCTATTACAAACAGGGAGGGATAATCGGGATTATGATAAACGCCTCGAATCTCCTGCGTGTCGATCGTCCCCCGGAACTCCGGATTCGGCATTTTCTTCAGCCGGAATTCCTTGATGAGCACATCCACCGTATTGTCGCTGGACCCGTCGTTAATGACGATGACCTCGTAGGTCGGATAGTTGAGCGTCAGCAGGCAGTTGACGTTCTCGCTGATGGTCAGTTCCTCATTGAAGGCCGGCACCAGCAGTGATACCGGAGGCACCAGCTCCGAGCCGGACAGCGTATTGTAATTGGAATATTTGGACCTCCGGTAGATGGTCCCGATGTTCCGGTACGACAGGATCATAATGGTAAAGTACAAAATGTTAACGATCATGACGTAATACACGGCGACCATGCCGTAATACATTAGTATGTCTCTAAGCAGAGTAATCCCCTCCTACAGCGGCTACCCCGCCAACCCGTTTGGCCGGCTGCTTCACGCCGAAATAACGGTCGTACAGAAGCCGTTTCTTGTTGTAAGCCACCATTTGTTCGATCGCGCTGTGCTCGCGCTCCTTTTCCATCACCAGCTCGATCCGGTGCAGAGCAGCCTCGCGCTGGATGCCGGCGCCGGTCAGCGCGGCCTGGCACAAGGCCTCAAAGCCGGCTTCTCCCAGCTCCGCCAAGCTCTCGGCGCTGTTATAGCGCACCTTCCAGCTGGAATCGCGGAGCGCATCGGTCAGCAGCGGAATGCTGCCTGCGGCGTGCAGCTGGCCAAGCGCTCTGGCCGCCTCGGCCCGGACTTCCCAGCTTCGGTCGCTCATCAGCTGGGCGATCGTATCGTCCTTGAGCGCTGGATTTGTAGTGAGATACAGCTTGACCGCTTCGGCGCGAACGTCCTTCTCTTCCGCACCGACCAAACGTCCCAGAACCGGCATGACTTCCGGTACAGCTTGTCCCCACATGGCCACCAGTCCCACCTTGACCAGCGCGGAATCGGAGTCGTTCAGCAGCTTGAGCAAAATCGCACTCGAATCCAGCCCCGTCTCCAGCATAATATCCGCCGCCAGGTTATGGATCGGCTTGCCGTGAGACAAGAGGGCGCGCAGCATCTGGAGCAGATCCTCGCTGTTATCCGCCGCTTTCGCAATGGAGCGGGCCATAACGATCGACAGCGAGCTGTATTTGCGTTTTTGCAGGATGTTCTGCAGCAGCGGCACCGCCTCCGGCGCGCGCATGCCTCCCAAACGGTAGGCCGCCTCCAGCCTCCGGCCGTACCGGATGCTGCGGAGTGCTTTCAGGTCCTCCTCCACAAAGCCGGCCTCCCGGCACAGTTCGATCAGCTTGAGACGGTAATCGCCTTTAAACTGCTCGATCCACTCGATAAATTTATCCTGAATCACTCTCTTTTCAAGCTTCTTCAGCTTGCCGGGCGGAAGCCTCAATTCGACATTGTCCTGCAGATTGGCCTGAACGTACACAAAGTAGTCATGATGCTTCTTCGCATACGCTTCACGGTTCCGAAGTTCCCGGTTATGCGATATTTTCATCTGGAGCAACAGCAGAATCCCTAGGGCAATCAAGCCGAGGCACACATAGATGAAAATATAGGCAACGGTTAAATGAAACATGTTAGCAGGTTCCTCCTTTTTAGAAAGTCAATTCTCCTACTCCTTTTTCTCTTTAGGGCCGGAAATTTTCGTAAAAGCATCCTTCATGATGTAATAGCTCTGCTTCAACTGTTCACTGTACTGCACCGTGTCCCACTGCTTCCAGGTATACAGCGGCAGGCTTTGCACGTTCAGCGTCTTCTGGTCTCCTCCGGGCCAGGACACGCCGCTTCCGTCACGCTGGACGATCCACGGAATAAGCCGTATCCCGTCGGTTGTGGTCGTGCCGAAGTAACTCCGTTCCTTCAGCGGACCGTAGTCGATGACCTGAAGGGAGCTCGGATCCGAGAAGCCCAGCAGCATCCACGGGATTCGCATCTCTATCGAATCACCGCTGTACTGCCAAGAAGTCAGCGAGTCGAACGTCTCCTTGCTGCGGTCCGTCGTCCCTCTTTTCAGCGTACCCATCGTCTTGTCGATGAACGGATGCGAAAAGCGCGTATCCGGCGGATTCATGAGCAGGCTGATCGCCAGCTTCCAGGGATGGAACGGCGCCGTGTTTCCAGCCTCGGCCTCGGGCAGCATCCAATAACCGTCTTTGCCGTACAGCCGCTGGTGAAAATCATAATCGGCCGCGATTTCCACCTGGGACTCCTCGTCCTTGCCAATTTCGATCAGCGTCTCGGGCGCCCCGCCTTCCAGCTTCCTCCCGGGAAGCTGCTTCGCGGACGGCTGGTTGCCGCCTGTGATCGTGTCGGCACCGATGTAGAGCTTCGACTTGGCCGGATCAAATGGATGATCCAGCTTCATGCCGATGTACAGGTAGCCCTCATCATGCGTAATTTTCATATCCTGGACTCCCGGGATCTTGCCCTGCCAGTGCTGTACTTCCCCTTCCGGGAGCCTGTCCCAGTCGGCGAGATTACCGTCAATCGTAATCAGCTTCTCCTTGCCCGGCAGCATGCCGAGCAGGCCGAACATTTTCTCATTGGTCAGAACGTTGATCCAATAGGACCTCCGGTCTTCAGGCAGTTCCATCGGCATCGTGTTCCAGGTTTTCTTGAACCATTCGTCCTGCCACATGAACAGGATGGCGCCAGCGTAGCCTTCGTCGTGAATGTCTTTGGTCAGGGATGCATCGATCTCTCCCTGCTCCTGTTCGTTATGGCCGCCCTGATCGCGCCCTCCGGCGCCAAAATGCGACACGCCGACAGAAGAAGGAACACCGTACTCCGTGACCATCAGCGGCATGTCCTTATACTTGGCCTTTAGCTGACGGAGATAAGCTTTGTAGGTATTGTAGTTCCCCTGGTCGTCCTTGATCGTCTGGAGCGTCGAATCCGTCCGGAAAAAGTCCGGGTAATACGGATAGACGTGATAGGCCGCGAAATAACCGCCTTTCCAGCCGGTAGGCTGAACATGCCGGGCATCAACGCTCGCCATGTCTTCCTCGAACAGCGGTTCGCCAGGGTGGCTGAGCACATCGGTCGTGACCCAGTTGGTGAAAGTCACGGGATGCTCCCAACCGTAATGCTCCTCCTGCTCGGCCGTATAGTCAAGCAAGCTGGCCAGCCAGTTTTCGAACGGAGCCGCATCTTTTGTACCCGAAAAATACTTGCCCTGATAGGCCTTCACGTCGCTGTGCACCTTGTTCGTATTTTTGACCATACCCGGGTCCCATTCGGTTCCAAGATGCCATGCCATCAAGTACTTGCCGGCATTCGCCTTGTACTCCCCGCTTGCCGCACCCTGCTTCTGCGGGATCGTGACATCGCCGTATACCGCGGCCACCGCTTTCTTGATTTCCTCTTTGAACTGTTTCGTAATATCCCCCGAATAGGCGTCCTGCTGCTCGATCAGCTGTTCTTCAGGCGACCAGATCCCCTGCATAAAATACAGAGGGTCGTCCCCCTTGTCTTTGTTGTACTTGACGAGAGCCTGATAGAATACGGGCTGGTGAATCGTATAGACCCGTATGACGTTAGCGCCCATGTCGTCAATTTCTTTAAACCAGCGCAGATAATCTTCCTCGGTCGCCGGCAGCTCCCCCGGAAAATGTCCCGGCACCGTGGCGCCAAGATTAACGCCTTTAACGAATATCTCTTTCCATGTCCCGTCCTTCTCGTACTTCAGGAAACGGTCCCCCTGGGTTTTAAACGTAAATCTCGTACCGTCCGGATCTTTGTAGGCCGCAGCCGTCGGGTTCTTCAACATCAGTCCCGCCGCCCCGCCTCCGGCTATGAGAACCGCAGCCGCCGTGATCCAAATAAATAGTGTTTTACGTCTGATCATCGCCTCTTCGTTCCCACCTCGTTTTCGATTTTTGCCTCATCGGTCCGGGGCTTGGCCTTCGCCTAAATCTAATTTTTAACTATTCGGCCCCGATCTGTAAACTAGGCTAGTAGTTGGAAATTTCCCACCCCGCCGACCTAGCCCGCCACTCCCTCGTGCGGACCATAGAGCCCTGCCATCCCCTGTCAGCCGGCCCCGTTACGAATGACAAAGAAACGTAAACCAAGCCTTGAGCCGACAGGTTAACTGGACATTTATACGCCTCAAAATTGCTAAAGTTGTGGTCTTTTTAACAGCTTTATCCATAAAGATTACAAAATTGATACCATAGTCCGATAAAGCGACAGCGAAAAACCGCGTCACATCAACGTTTGCCAATTTATGTCAAACTACAAAAATGAGGACGTGGTCCCGGGTAGGACCTCCTGTCTTTTTTTCACCAAATCATTCCATTTACTGGATTTCTATTACCAGACTTTTCGTTCATTTTTGTGGTCCTTCCTCCCCGTTCCCCCGCTCCTTTTTGACTAGGATCATCGGGCAGGTTTTTCAAAAATCAATCGCTATGGGGGCTTTTTTTAAAATCGCAATTTGTTGAAATTTACCATTGGCGTCCTTTTTCCCGCCGAATTGCAAAACGTATGATCCCCCGGATTTCCAAAATAGGAAACAGGCCCCATTCCGTTCCTGGGCGTTCCACTCCCATACCTACCCTGGATCTCGGCGGCTGAACCTGGTAATTTCTGCTGCACGCTTCCTATCCATCGTTATGGCCATAGCGCCTGGATGTCCGCCGATCCTGATCTCCTCCAGGTACGACACGCCAAAAGCCCGTTGTCTCCCAGACAAGACAACGGGCTCCATTCGGTTACTTCTGCTTATGATCCTGCAGACGGGCGTACAATGCCGTAATCAGCCGGTCCGAGTACCGTCCGATTCTTACGCTGACCTCCGTGCGCATATAATCCCGCGTGATCGTGAAGGTATCCTCATACCCATGAAACGAATACCGGTACCAGATCATCTGGGTGTCCTTTCCCTCCTGGGTCAGATCGATGCGCTCATCGAGGAAGGTTTGTTCTACTTTGGACAAATCCTTCTGGATGTCCTGCAACAGGACCTGGGCCACCTTCGAATAAAGGTGCTTCAAGGCCTCGCTTGACGCCTCGATCGCCTGGATCCGCTTCTTCACAATCGATATCATGACCGGGAGCAGGATTCTGTCCCGCATCAGCTCCAGGTCCTCCCTGCGGGGCGGCCGGTGTTCCTCCGCCTGCTGCGAGCGCCTCTTCAGCAGTTCCTCCCGGTGCTGTGGCAGCATCATGCGGCTGGATTCCCAAATCCCGTTATTCTCAAGCTTCTTGCTCATTTATAATGCCCCCCGATTTTCATGGACCGCTCCGCCGCCTGGCCGGCGCCCGTAAGGGAAGAGGCTCTTACGATCGCCATGCTGCCGTACCGCTGCTTGATATGGTCCGTCGCCTTTTCCAGAGCCCGCAGCCGCTCCTGGTCTTCAAACAGCGTCAGCTGGTAATTCCGGTCGTCGCTGAGCTCGCTCAGCATGACCCCGGCGCGCCTAACGGGCATGCGGTCCCAGTGCTTATAAAAAATCGCTTTTACGGCTTCATACACCTTGTTCGTGTTGTTCGTGGGATCCGGCATCTTCATTTGCCGGGAAAAGCCTGTCGGCGCGTCATAAGGGCTGCACATGCAGCTGACCGTGACGACCGAGCCCATGTATCCCTTCCGGCGGCAGTCGCGGCATACTTCTTCCGTCAGCTCCAGCAGGATCGTGTCGACCTCCTTGGGGATGGCGTAGTCCCGGGGCAGCGTCATCATATGCCCGACCGATTTGGGAGGCTTGTCGAACGTTTCCGGGGTCACCTTGCTGTCGTCCATGCCGTTGGCGGTGCGCCACATCACTTCGGCCTGGATATCCGACTGCTTGCCGAACCGCGCCCGGAATTTATCCTTCAGCTGGGGAAGAGGCGTTCTCGCCACATCCCCGATCGTCGTCATGCCGAGCTTGGCAAAATGGGCCGTCATGCGCGAGCCCACTCCAAACATTTTATGGACCGGCTGCGGCCACAGATTCTTCTCGATGTCGGCTTTGGGCAGTATAAAAATGCCTTCCTTGTTCTTCTTCGCCCAAATGTCGGTGGCGATTTTAGCCAAAATTTTGTTCGAGCTGATGCCGACCCGCACCCAGACTCCCGTCTCCTCCATCACCTTCTGCTGGATCGACTTGGCAATGCTCACGGGGTCGCCGAAGAGAGCCAGGCTGCCGGTCACGTCCAGAAACTGCTCGTCGATGCTGAATATCTCGACCAGATCGGTATATTCCTCGTAAATCCGGGTAATCTGAAGCGAGACATCGATATAATGCTGCATTCTTGGACGCATAATGACGAGATCCGGGCACTTCTTGAGCGCCTCCCCCAGCCGTTCGGCGGTCGATACCCCGTAGCTCTTGGCGATCGGGCAGGCGGCCAGAATGATGCCCGATCTGCGCATCGGGTCTCCGGCAACGGCGAGCGGCCTGTCTTTATACTCCGGATGATCCGCTTTCTCTACGCTTGCATAAAAGCTCTGACAATCGGCCAAAAATATAATTCTCTCCTTTGATCTGCTCAAGCGCACACACCCTCCACATCCACTTTGGCATTTCGTTAAACCGGTTTGGGCCGGGCAGCTCCGAGAAGCTCTAGCTCCCTAAAGACCGCTCGTCGAAAAAAACGATCCGGGCTGCTTCCCTCTCCACGAAGCATGCTCACTCGGTAAGCGAACGTATATTCGTATTATATACCAAACACATGTTCTCTATGCAAATGTATTTTTTGACAGCCTTCCCTTGCTGCTGGCAGACAGGCTGGCGTAAACCGGCATCCCGCGGTACACTGTTTACAACGATCATTCCACAAAAGGGGGAGTGCCTGATGTGCGGCCGTTATACACTGACCGTGTCGATGGAAGAATTGATGCTGCGCTACGAGCTCGAGCTTGCGCTGAACTTTCATCCCCGTTACAATATCGCTCCGGCGCAGAACGTACTGGCCGTCATTCACGATGGAAGCAGCCTTCGCGCCGGTCAGCTTAAATGGGGGCTGGTCCCGTCCTGGGCCAAGGACAGCAGCATGGGGAGCAAGATGATCAACGCCAGAAGCGAAACGCTGGCGGACAAGCCGGCCTATAAGCTGCCTTTTGCGAGGAAGCGGTGCCTGATCCCCGCCGACGGATTTTATGAATGGATGAAAACCGACAGCGGCAAAGTCCCTTACCGGATCACCCTCCGGGGCGGGGGAATCTTCAGCATGGCCGGCCTCTACGACACCTGGCTGCAGGAGGACGGCAGCAAGCTGAGCACCTGCACGGTCATCACTTCCGGGCCCAATGCACTGATGGCGCCGATCCATGACCGGATGCCCGTCATTTTGCGCCCGGAGGACGAAATGGCCTGGCTGGACCGCGGGCAGACGGACGTAAACGCCCTGCAGAAGCTGCTCGTGCCCTATCCTGCCGAGGAAATGGAAGCTTACCCGGTCTCAAGGACGGTCAATTCGGTTAAAAACGATACGCCCGATTGCATCGAACGGGTGCCGGAAGGCGCGTAACCGTTTATATGCAAAAAAAGCGCCGCCTTGCACGAACCTTTACGGTCCGGCTGGGCGGCGCTTTCTGGGTTCTGCCTCCTGTTTCGTCAGAAGGCAGTCCGGTGCTCCATCATCTGCCAAGTCAATTTATTCAACAATCAGAGTCCCCTTCATATCGCTGTGGCCGGCACCGCACATGACGGAGCAGTGGAACTCATGCTCACCTGCTTGATCGGCGGTAAACTCTGCAGAGCTTGGCTTCTGCAGGTCCACGTTGAAATCGGGAATGGCCAGACCGTGGTTTCCATCTTTGTTCTCCAGCGTAATTTTGACTTTTTCGCCCTTTTTGACCTTGATCTCGGATGGCTCAAACTTAAAGTTTGACGCCGTCACCTTGATTTCCTTCACGCCGTCCGAGCCGCCGGAAGACGAAGACTCATCCGACGAGCCGCTCCCGCTTCCGCCGCTGCTTCCGCAGGCGCTAAGCACAAAAACCAGCAGCAGTGTAAGTCCCATCAGCATCCATTTTTTCATGTTAAATCCCTCCATTTGAAATAAATAAGTATGGTTGTTCTGTTATCCTTCCTGGCGGCGCCCCGCATCTTGCTTCTCCTCATCCTCTTCCGTCAGATGCCGCGCGGAGCTACGGAATTCGTGAAGCGTCGTTCCCACCGCCTTGCCGAGCTGCGGCAGCTTGGACGGCCCGAACAGCAGCAGGACGAGCAGCAGCAACAGCAGCAGCCCCGGTATTCCGATCGTCGAAAGCATGGCCGATCCCTCCTTTTCCATTTTGAAGTCGCATGACCGTCACGCAGTAGCCCGAAAGCACTGCCTGTTCAGACAAGCATGCCTCCCTGTTTCAAATACTTCTGGATCCCTTCCGCCGCCCGGTAGGCAAGCGCGCCGACGGTATCGGTCGGATTGTAGCCGCTGTTATGCGGAAATGCCGAAGCACCTACCACAAATACGTTTTCCGCTTCCCACATCTGCAGGTAACTGTTCACCGCCGACGTTTCCGGGTCCGCGCCCATAATGACCCCGCCGGTATTGTGGGTGGATTGGTAAGGAACGATATTGTAAGGATCTAGCTTGTCCTTGATCTCCACATGGGAAGGACCCATCTCCTTCATGACCTCACCGGCCTTGTCTGCCAGAAACTTCGTCAGCTCACGGTCCTGATCTTCGAAATCAAACGTAATCCGCAGCAGCGGTTTGCCGTAAATATCCTTATAGGTCGGATCGAGATCCAAATAGTGGTGCTTCCAGGGCAAGCTTGCCCCCTGCGTCGCTACGGTCAGCACGCGGTTGGCGTACTTCAGCGTGGTCTTCTTCCATTCCTTGCCCCAGGTCGGCGTGCCCTGCGGCGCCGGGTTGTTTTCGATCGGGCGCAGGCCGTTCTGGCTGATCCGGATGCCCGCCCCGTGCAGAAACTTCAAATCGGAGTGGTCAAAGTTGTCCCCGTTGAAGTCGTCGAACTCCATCCCCAGCGCTCCGGCGCCCATGAACGTGCTGAATTCCTCATCATCGTAAAAGCCGACCGCGTGCCCGGAGTTGACCTGATACGCATAATTCCGGCCGATCGTTCCCCGGCCGGTTTTCCGGTCATAGGGCGTTCCGAGCTTGGAGCTCAGCAGCAGGCGCACGTTATTCAGCACGAAGCTGCCGAGAATGACCACGTCCGCCGGCTGGGTCACCTCTTCCCCGGTCACCGTGTTGATGTACACTACCCCGGTCGCCTTTTTGCCGTCATGGAGAATTTCGGTCACGTTCGAGAACGTGCGCACCTCCAGCTTGCCGGTGGCCATCGCCGTCGGGATCACAGTCACGACCGGATCCGCCTTGGCGCCGTACTCGCAGCCGAACCGCTCGCAAAATCCGCAGTACTGGCAGGCCGCACGGGAGACGCCGTCCGGGTTTTTGTAGTTCTCGCTCAGGTTGGCCGAAGGGATCATGTACGGATGGTACCCGAGCTTTTTCGAAGCCTCCTCGAACCTTTGCAGGATCGGCGTTTTTTTCATCGGCGGAGTCGGAAACGGATGGGACCGTTTGCCAAGCATCGGGTTCGCTTCCGATTCCCCGGAAATGCCGGCCATCTGCTCGAACTTGTCGTAATACGGCTCGATTTCATCATACGTGATTCCCCAGTCCTGCAGCTGCATGCCGGCGGGAATTTTGCCTTTTCCATACCGATCGACCGTCTTGCTGTAAATCTCAAAGTCATACGGCAGGAAGCGGTGCGTCTGCCCGTTCCAATGCGATCCGGCGCCGCCGAGCCCGTCCCCCAGCAGGAAGGAGCCATAGCTGCGCATCGGCAGTGCCCTCATCGATTCCGCATTGCGGAACGTGATCGTTTCCTTGGACAAGTCCTGCATCAGTTCAAAACGCCGCGCATACCGCAGCTCATCATGATCCATGAAATAATCTTCCGTACTCCGGCTTTTTCCGCGCTCCAGTCCGACGACCTGGACGCCCGCTTTGGTCAGCTCGGCCGCAATGATGCCGCCGACCCAGCCCATTCCAACAATAACCACTGGTACTTTAGGTAATTTGGCCAATTCTGATGTCCCCTTATATCTGTGAAATTTATTCGCTCATGTGAGCCTGCAGGCTTTTCGGCTGGATCTGGACCAGCCCTTCCTTCGTAATCTGCTGGGCGTAGCTCATCTGGTTGCCCGGAAAATTCCGCATCTTCCACCCGTTCATATTCCGGTTGCCGCCATAGAGCGGATCGGCGTATACGCCCTCGATCGTCAAATTTTTCAGCATGTTGAAGAAGCTGCTGCTCGTCACCCCGCGCATGGGGAATTTGTCCCCTTTCTCCATGGCGGTCAGCACTTCGTCCTGCTGCTGGCCCTCAAGCTCCGTAAAAGCCTTTTGGTGCTTTTGCTGGCAGTAGCTCTTCAGTCCCTCCAGGCCCAGCGTGAACATCTCGTTGCGCTTCAGCCGTGACTGCTCCCCCTGCGTTGCCTGGGCCTGGACAAAAGGACCCATCATATAGTCCCGCGCGTTATACCCCCATGGGCCTGCGAGCTGATGATCAATAAAAAAGGCGACGCCCAGCGCCTTGGCACCGGGACCGTTCTCATCTTCGGGATAAATCCTTTCGGCCGCCGCTTCGGTCATTTTAAACTGCTCCTGGTTAAAGAACATCAGCGCATCCTGCAGCGAAGTCTCAGGCTTGCTGCCCGTAGGCGCCGTCTTGGGGGCCTGATTTTTCTCCAGACTGTCCGTCAGGACGCCCCCGAACACGCCGCCGACGACCAGACCGCCAAGCGTCATTCCCGAGGCTTTCAAAAATTTCCGCCGGGATTCATCCGGTTCTTTCGACCGGGCCGGCTTGCTGCTCTTCCCCAATTTCAGTCCTGGCAACATGATCCCTCCAATTATGAATATTGTGGATGCAATAAAGAAGACCACTTCGAATCAGTTACCCAAAATTTCTCTGTTTCAAACGCAATATCTGACATCAGACGTCATATTGCGACCAAATGACTAGGACGAACCTCGCGGTTTCCATCACAACCGCTGCAATGATCTTCAAAGGAAGAGAATCCGCAAATCACCTGACAGCCTATACGTCAAGAAGTTCGGGCAGGTCTCGCTGCTGCCTGCTTTGAATACAAAAAGAGCCCCCCGGGTTTCTCCCGGAGGGCTGCATTCTAAGCGCTTGTATGCTTTTTTAGCGGAACATTCCCCACAACTTGATCAGGTGGAACGTATTGTTGGGATCGATCTTTTGGGCGATCACAAACCGGACGATTTGTCCTTCCTCGGCGCCGGTCAGCTTCTCGTTCAGGATGGACGATGCCGACTTGACCAGCCGCTGTACCCTGGCCGGATCCTGCAGGTCCTGTTTGTTTACGCCTTCGATCAATTTTTTAATGCGCTCCTTGGTGGCCGGATTTTTCATCTTCAGCTTGATCCGTGCGACCAATTGGGGGCTGATTCCGTACTGCTGATAACCCATATTGGCACCTCCCGTCTAATGCAGTCCAACTAAGTATATGACGGGAGGGGTTGTCCACTGACCTAATCGACCAAATCTCCTTGAAAAATCTGCTCCTGCTGCAGATAGTCCCGCAGCGGCCCGTACGCCGGGGAGGTCCAGAACGCGGGATCCGCCACCAGCCGGGCGGCGTCATCCCTCGCCTGCTCCAGCACGGCAAAGTCGCTCACCATGTCCGCCAGGCGGAACTCGGGCAGACCGCTCTGCTTCGTACCGAAGAAATCGCCCGGTCCGCGAAGGTCCAGGTCGCGCCGGGATACCTCAAAGCCGTCGTCGGTCTCGGTCATGACGTTCATGCGCTCCTGCCCGACCTCCGACTTCGGATCGGCGATCAGCACGCAGTAGGAAGCGTGCTCACCGCGTCCGACACGGCCCCGAAGCTGATGCAGCTGCGACAGGCCAAAACGGTCCGCGTCCATAATGACCATCAGCGTCGCGTTCGGCACGTCCACCCCGACCTCGACGACGGTGGTCGAGACGAGCAGCTGCACCTCGTTTTCGTAGAAGGCCCGCATCACTTCCTCCTTCTCGGCCGGCGTCATACGGCCGTGCAGCAGGCCCACCTTGTAGGAAGGGAACGCCTGCTGCATCTGGACATGCAGATCGATCGCGTTCTGCACGTCCAGCTTGTCCGACTCCTCGATCAGCGGACAGATCAGGTACGCCTGGCGCCCCTGGTCCACCTCTCGGGCGATGAAGCCCAGCACCCGGTCGAGCATATTGTGCTTGACCCAGTACGTCGTGATCGGGATCCGTCCTTTCGGGCGCTCCGACAGCGTGGACACGTCCATGTCGCCGAACGCTGTAATCGCCAGCGTCCGCGGGATCGGCGTCGCGGTCATCGTCAGCACGTCCGGATTATACCCCTTGCGCCGCAGAATGCCGCGCTGGTTGACGCCGAACCGGTGCTGCTCGTCGGTGACCACGACGCCCAGCTTGCGGAAAAACACGTCCTCCTGGATCAGGGCGTGCGTTCCGACGACGATGTCGGTCAAGCCCATCTGCAGCGAGGCGAGCAGGTCCTTGCGCTTGCGCCCCGTAACGCTGCCTGTCAGCAGGCCGACGGTGATGCCGAACGGCTCAAACAGCTTCTGCAGCGAGCGCGTATGCTGCTCGGCCAAAATTTCGGTCGGCACCATCAGCGCGCCCTGATAGCCCGAACGCACCGACGCGTACAAGGCGATCGCCGCCAGCACCGTTTTGCCGGAGCCGACGTCTCCCTGCAGCAGCCGGTTCATGCAGTGCGGCGAGCGCATGTCCTGCAAAATTTCGAGCTCGACCTTCTTCTGCGCATCGGTGAGCTCGAACGGCAGGCTGCGCACGAACTCGCGCATCGTTTTGTTGTCCACCGTATGGACGACGCCGTCCATCCGCTCCCGGTTCAGGGCGCGGAACGCCTGCATTTTCAGCTGAAACAGAAACAGCTCCTCATAGACCATCCGCTCGCGACCCTGCTGCCCTTCCCCGGTATCCTGGGGCTGATGGATCGTGGCGATCGCCTTTTTCCGCGGCATCAGATGGTACTTCCGCAGCAGTTCCTCCGGCAAAATTTCCGGGATCATTTCCCCGTACTGCTCGAGCGCCTGGGTCATCGTTTTGCGCATCCAGGTCTGCGTAATTTTGCCCCCGACCGAATAGACCGGCTGCACCGTACCGCTGCGCCATGCCCCCTGGTCCGGAAACTCCGACTCCGACACAGTCAGCTGCATACGGCGCTGGTCCCATTTGCCGACGAGCACGATTTCGCGCCCGGAGGTCAGCTGATCCTTCAGAAAATGCCGATTGAACCAGGTGGCGGTGAACATCCACTCCTCAGCCATCATTTTGCAGCTGAGGCGGGACTTTCGCCCATACCGCTGCAGTACGGGAACGCCCATCACCTTCGCCTGGATCGTAATTTTGTCCCCGTCCTTCACGTCCTGCAGCGAACGGAGCCGGTAATCCTCGTACCGGAACGGATAATATTCCAGCAAATCCTTCACCGTAAAGATGCCAAAGGCGTGAAGCTCCCCTTCCTTGAGGGCGCTCACGCCGCGGACCTGCCGTACCGATATTTGTTCAAGACTCAGACTCATGGTTATCCCTCATTTAAGCGGGCCATATAAACACGGCCAGCGTCCCGGGCCCGACATGGGTTCCGACGACCGGTCCGATGTTCGTCAGAACGACCTCCTGCAGCCGGAAGTCCCGCGACAGATCCTCAAGCACGGGCTCGGCTGAAGCCGGGTCGGCCGTATGGCCCACTGCCACATTGATGTTTTGAACGCCGCCCAAATCCTCCCGAAAACGCTCCAGGATCCGGGCCAGCGCCTTCTTGCGGCCTCTGACCTTCTCCACCGCATAAATAATGCCTTCTTCGTCAATGGACAGAATCGGCTTGATGTTCAGCAGGTTGCCGATCATGGCCGCCGCCTTGCCGATTCGTCCTCCCTTTTGCAAATATTCCAGCGTGTCCACGAGAAAATACAGCTTGCGCTGCCTGCGCACCTCTTCAACGGAACGCACGATCTCCTCTGCAGTTTTGCCTTCGGCAGCCAGTCTGGCTGCATGCACGACCAGCAGGCCGAATCCGTAGGACGCCGATTTGGAATCGACGATCGTAATATCCGGGTCGCCCTCCAGCATGGACTTGGCAATCGTGGCCGATTGATACGTGCCGCTCAGCCCGGAGGAAATATGAATGGAAATAATTGGAGATCCCGGATATTCATTCATAATTTCTTGATAAACCTGCATATAATCTGCTGGAGAAGCCTGCGACGTGGTCGGAAGCTGCTCGGACTGGACAAGCCGTTTGTAGAACACCTCGGCGGAAATATCCACGCCGTCTTCAAAGGTATCCTCGCCGAACATCAGCCGGAGCGGAACGACGTGAATGTCATGCTGCTTCGCGATATCCTCGGGTATATCGGCCGTACTGTCCGTTACAATTACCGGTTTGGTCATCGAATGGGGCCTCCTTCATTTTCATTCAAACTTCGATTTTCGGTCCCAAGGCTGCTCTTCAAGATTCCACTGAAAAAATGTAATAGTACAGCGGCTGTCCGCCCTGATGCACTTCAATTTCCGCATCCGGGTACTGCTCTGCCAGCCACGCGGCCAACTCGCCCGTCATTTCCGGGTTCGCCTCTTCCCCGGCGAGAATGGTCACAATTTCGTCCCCGTTCTCCAGCATCTTGGTCAGAAGCTCCTGACATGCAGGCAGAAGGCCTTCAGCAGCCGTCACGATCTTCGAATTTTCGATGCCGATAAACTGGCCGGCTTTAATATCCAGCTGATCGATTTGCGAGTCGCGCACGGCGTAGGTCACTTGACCCGACTTGATCCGGCCGATCGCTTCCAGCATGCTGCTCGTATTCGTCTCCTCGGAATCCTCCTCCGAAAAGGCGAATGCCGCGGCAATGCCCTGGGGCACCGTCTTGCTCGGAATGACCTTCACGCTGCGTTCGCCCTCAAGCAGTTCTCCCGCCTGCTGGGCAGCCAGCACGATATTGGAGTTGTTCGGCAAAATGTAAATATGGTGCGCGGAAATGGACGCGATCGCGTTCACAAAGTCCTCCGTGCTCGGATTCATCGTCTGGCCGCCCGAGAGGACGACATCGACGCCCAGGCTCTTGAAAATATCCGCAATGCCCTGTCCGGAGGCCACAGCGATAAACCCGTAAGGTGCCAGTTCATCGGCCGGCGGCTCGGCGGGCGCCTCTTCCGGCGTATGGTCCATCGATTCGACCGGAATATCGGCAAAAACCTCCGGCATCGGCGCGATGTCCATCCCGGCCGACAGCAGATCCCGGTGCTGCTCGCGCATATTCAGAATATGAATCTGGGTAATTTCGCCGTAACGCAGCGCCAAATTCAGCACCTCGCCCGGTGCTTTGGAATGCACGTGAACCTTGATGATCTCGTCATCGGCAATGACGATAATCGAATCCCCGTTCATTGACAACGCTTTCCTGAATTGATCCTCGTCGAAATGCGTACCTGCCGCATCCCCTAACTTCCGGTTAATAAAAAATTCCATATCATATAAAAATTCGATGTCTTCCGTTTCCAGGCGGGACTGCGCAATATCCGGGACTTCTGTCGCCACGGGCGCTGGCTTTATCTGGGTTCTTGCTGCCGCCGGTTGATCCTGGACCGGCTGTACCGCACTCGGTGCCGCAAAGGACTGGTAGTCATAGCCGCCTTCGCTGACGCTGTGCAAATATTGCAAAAATCCCTCGTAAATATAAACCAGACCTTGTCCCCCCGAATCGACAACCCCCACCTGCTTCAGGACAGGGAGCATCTCCGGAGTCTGGGCTAACGTTTCTTTTGCTTTGGCGAGCACCTGTTCCATGAGCTCCGTAATATCCGGTGTGCGCCGTGCCAAAAATACCGCATGCTTCGCGGCTTCCTTCGCAACCGTCAGGATCGTGCCCTCCACCGGCTTGACCACCGCCTTGTAAGCTGCGTCAACTCCGGTCTGCAGCGCCTGCGCGAACTGAACCGCATTCAGTTCATCATAGGTTGCGGCGTAGCGTCCAAAGCCCCGGAACAATTGGGAGGTAATCACGCCGGAGTTCCCCCGCGCGCCCATGAGCAGTCCCTTGGACAGCACGCCTGCGCTGTGCCCGATCGAATTCGAATTGTTTCTCTTCAGTTCAGCGACACCGGCACCCATCGTCAGATTCATGTTCGTGCCCGTATCACCATCAGGTACCGGAAACACATTCAATGAATTGACATGCTCGGCATGCTGCTGCAATTGTTCCGCCCCAGCCAGAACCATAGCGGTAAAATCAGTTCCATTCAAAGAACGCTTACTCAATGATAAATCCCCTTCCTAGCTTGATCCCTAAGCCATTGGCGTCCTTATAAATACGAATCAATGCACGTTTTCGTTTCGCCATTCGTCCAATTTTCGGATAATCCTATTCAAAAAAATAAATGTTAATTGATCCCATCTCAAAATAGTATGGGCTAATCAACATTGTACTATAAGACACCCCAGAAATAAATGTTTTTGCAGGCGGTTGACGAAGCATTTTTTGCTATGATAAAATATACAAGTATTGTTTTATGCAGGTGTTTGGAGCTAAGGAGGTGTAATCTATGTCTCGCAAATGTTATGTGACTGGCAAAAAACCAGGCAGCGGTAACCACGTATCCCACGCTAACAACCGTAACCGTCGTTCTTGGGGTGTAAACGTTCAAAAGGTTCGTATCCTCGTTGACGGCAAACCGAAGCGCGTTTATGTAAGCACTCGCGCGTTGAAAGCAGGTAAAGTTACCCGCGTTTAGTAATGACATATAAGCAAAAAGCACCTAGTTTCCAGCAGGTGCTTTTTTAATGCCTTTGGCCGGTATCAGTTGGCAGCCATGCCGCTGGCATCTGTCAGAGGTTTTTTTTGAAATATAAGGGTCAATCCGCCTGTGTTCTTATACCGGCCTTATATTTCATCCGCGAAACGTGAGCTCCGCCTGTAAGAAAAACGTCTATTGATGCGCTCTCATGGGAAGACAGACCGCGAAGCAGAAGTTTTTCTTGCGATCATAGATTCGTTCAGCTCCGCTGAACCTTGTATGTTCTATGATCTTCAATAAGGCGAAGCCGTTTACGGTTGTGCAAGCGGCATACCAAAGGGTATCAAGATCAGCTTTTGTGAAACGTGTTTAAAAGAGCCTTCACGAATCCTCCCAAAAACTTTGGCAGCTTAAACGTATAAAATTTCATATCTCACCCTCCCCATCATTCTCATGTCATCACGGTATGGTATGCCCTGAACCAGATCAATGTTAAGACGGAACAAAAAAAAGGTTACATGAGAACCTTGACTCATGTAACCATATGTATGCTCAAAGAGCACGCCCTATGCCTTAAGCCTCAAGCTGAAGCCGGAGACAATTGATAAAATTGGTAGACCGACAGCATAAAGATAAACAGCAGGTAGTATAGGATCGAAAAGATGACGTAGCCGATCCTTAATCCCTTGCGTTCGTTTTTCCGGAAATAATAAATGGCCAGCACCACCGCGATCAGCGAGGCGATGGCATTAAACGGCGATTTCAGAATGGAAAATATACCGAGTAACAGGCCTGTTCCGATACTGGCCAAAGTCAGATACAGCGCGTCTTTGAATTTCATGAAATTATTTTCCCCCGACGCTGCGGCGAATGGCCGAAATGGCAGCGGCTCTGTCGGGCTGTGCGTACACGGCGCTTCCCGCCACCAGCACGTCGGCACCCGCCTCGGTTACCAGCGGCGCCGTCTCGGACGTAATGCCGCCGTCCACTTCGATATGGACGTTAAACAGCGACAGTTCGTTGAGCCGCTGGCGGATTTGGCGGATTTTGTGAACGGTGCGCGGAATGAACGCCTGTCCGCCGAAGCCGGGGTTAACGGTCATGACCAGCACCAGGTCCAGATCCTCCAGCACTTCGCTGATCGCAGACGCCGGTGTACCCGGATTCAGGGCAACCCCCGCCTTTACGCCCAGCTCTTTAATCATATGCACAACGCGGTGCAAATGCGTGCAGGCTTCCGCATGCACTGTAATGAAAGCCGCTCCCGCCTTGGCGAAATCCGGGATGTACCGCTCCGGATTCTCGATCATCAGATGCACATCCAGCGGCAGGGTCGTGTGGGGGGCAATAGCGCTGACGATCGGCGCCCCCAGTGTAATATTCGGCACAAAGTGCCCGTCCATGACGTCCACATGAATCCAGTCGGCTCCGGACTTCTCCGCTTCGGCAACCTCCTGACCCAGTTTGGCGAAGTCCGCCGACAATATCGATGGTGCGATTTTAATCATCGTGTTAATACCTCCGCTTCTTTTCTTTCATTTCCGTATAAAACTGCACATAATGCTCGTAGCGGCTTAATGCGATATCCCCGCTCTCCTTCGCCTCAATGACTTTGCAGCCCGGTTCGTGCGTATGGCTGCAGCCGCGGAATTTGCATAGCTCCGCGTAAGGCGCGAATTCCCGGAAGCAGGTGGACAATTCCTCGACGCCGAGCTCCAGAAAATCGAGCTGGCTGAACCCCGGCGTATCGGCGACAAACCCGCCGTTATCGAGCTCGATCAGCTCCACATGGCGCGTCGTATGCTTTCCCCGCCCCAGTCTCATGCTGATGGCGCTCGTCTCGAGGGAAAGTCCGGGAACGAGCCGGTTCAGAAGCGAGGACTTGCCGACGCCCGATTGGCCCGAAAACACGCTGATGACGTCCGTAAGGCGTTCCTTCAGCTCGCTGCTTCCCAGGCCGGAACGTGAACTCGTAACCAGAACCTCATAACCGATCCGCTCATAGAGCTCCTTGACGGCCATTACCGGGTCCTGGGCATCCGTATCCGCGGCAAGCAGATCCTGTTTGGTGAGACAAATGATCGTCTCCAGGCCGGAATGCTCAATATGGACCAGAAATTTGTCAAGCAGGGACAGGTTGAGGTCCGGTTCACGAACGGAAAACAGCAGGACCGCAAGCTCCGCATTGGCAACGGGCGGGCGGATCAGTTCGGATCGGCGGGGCTTGATCTCATCCACCATCCCCTCACCGTTCTCGGTAAGGGAGTACACCACATGATCCCCGACAAGCGGAGAGGTGCCTCTCTTCTTGAAGATCCCCCGCGCACGGCACTGTACGGCTTCGGCGCTTCCTACGGCTTTTCCGTTCTCCAGCGGTTTGACATAGTAGTATCCGCTCAGAGCTTTCACGATTACTCCATCAGGCATACATTGCAAGGCCTCTCTTTCTTTCCGGCTTCTGCCGGTGAGGCAGGAGCCGGAGATAATATGATTTGTTAAAAGTTAACTAACTTTGACATCTATTCAATATATCCGGATGCACGTTGGTTATCTGTAAATGACGTTTTCGGTGTCGGGCCCCTTACCCTTGTCCTTACCTTTGCCCTTCCCCGGGTGGTCGTTCAGAAATCCGGTCTCGTCTGATCCTGGATCATCCCCGTTGCCGGAATCTCCCTGATCACCGGGATCACCCTCATGGCCCGGATCACCGGGATCCTCGCTTCCCATGGCCGGGAGCTCGATCGGCGGAACAGTTCCATTTCGTACATCGGTATACCGAACCGAATACGTATCGAACACCTGTCCGTCGCGAAGCACCGTGACGACAGCGTCCCTGTTCGGATCGACCACCAGATCGATCGGAAGCACCTGCGTCGTTTGGACCGTCTTCGTTCCCCAATCGACCGTTTTGCCTTCGGTATGGGCGTCCGAGTATTTGATCTGGATTTTCGTATTTTTGCCTTCCTCAACCGGAGCCACAGGCAGGTTCAGCGTATAGTTCAGGGCATCCGCCGGGTAGCCTTTGCTTATCGTGAGCGTGATTTCGGCATTCGGCGTGGCCGGCATATTCGGGTCAAACGGGAACTGCTTGATGACTTTCCCTTTTTCCACCGTATAGCTATCTTCCTCGACGACCCGCAGCAGCTTCAGCTTCTTCTGCGTTAGAAGATCCTGTGCCTCCTGCAGTGTCTTGCCGATCAAATCGGGCATTTTTACGGTTTCTGGGCCTTGGCTGACCGTCAGTGTAATCTCCTGGTTATCCACATCGATTTCTTCGTTAGCTCCAGGGTCAGAACTGATGATCAATCCCTTTTCAACGTTGTCGCTGAACTCCGGTTTCTGCTTAATGTTATTCTCTTTGACCCCTTTATCAATCAGCGCTTTTCTCGCATCGTCAAACGTAGAACCCTTCACGTCAGGCATTGGCACCTTCGGCTTCTCCGTGCTCACCGTCAGCTGAATCGCCGCGCCTTCTTTGACGACCGTTCCCTCCGGCCTGCTCTGCTCATAGACGATTCCTTCGCCGAAGTCCTTGTTGTATTTACGGATGACAGGGTCATCCACCTCCAGCCCCTGATCGCTGAGAGCCTTGCGCGCCTGTTCCTCAGTCATGTTAATGACGTTCGGCACGGTGACGTTCGGCACGACCAGCTTCTGGTTGACGTACCACACCACACCGCCCAAAGCCAATAGAACGACCAGGGTCAAGCTGATCCACAGCGCCGCCCTGCCCGACTTTTTCTTCTTTGGCTTGCCTTTGGCGACCACCGGCTCGTCCGCCTCGTCATCGTCCTCCACGGCCTGCGCTTTCGCTCTCGAAATGGAGCGCGGCTGGGGCTTGATGGCCGGAATGACGCGGGTCCGATCCTCATCGTCCATATCGTCAAACTCGATCTTCGGCTCATTCCGGCGCTCCGGCAGCAGGCAGGTCTCCAGGTCCTGAAGCATTTCCTTGGCAGACTGGTAACGCTCCTGCGGATTTTTGCGCATCGATTTCAAAATGATGTTCTCGACGCTCTGCGGAATGAGAGGATTCACCTCACGCGGCTCCTCGAACTCCTCTTGAAGATGCTTAAGCGCCACGCTGATCGGGCTCTCCCCCAAAAACGGCAGACGTGCGGTCAGCATCTGGTACAGTACGATACCAAGAGAATATAAATCCGACTTTTCCCCGGTCACCACGCCCTTGGCATGCTCCGGAGAAAAATAATGAACCGATCCGACCACCGAACCCGTCTGCGTAATTGTCGTCGACGTAACGGCACGGGCAATCCCGAAATCCGTTACCTTTACCCGGCCGTTGCGGCCGATCATAATGTTATGCGGCTTGATATCCCGGTGGATGATTTGATTCTGATGCGCATGATCCAGCGCGTCGCAAATCTGTGAGGCGATTCGCACCGCTTCGTCCACCTGCAGGGGAGCCCGCTCCTTGATGATCTCGTCGAGATTATGCCCCTCGACGTATTCCATAACGATATAATGAATGTCGTCTTCCTGGCCCACATCATAAATGCTGACCACGTTCGAATGCGATAGCGAAGCCGCTGACTGTGCCTCCCGGCGGAAACGGCGAATAAATTCCTCATCGTGCACAAACTGTTGGCGCAGCACCTTAATGGCTACGTTCCTGCCCAATAAAATATCATGAGCTTTGTATACGAGTGCCATTCCGCCGCCACCGATCCGCTCGATCACCTCATAACGACCGCCCAATTCGTGTCCGATCATGAATCCCACTCCTTTATGCTTTGCCCGGCGACTTCGTCTTGAAGTTCGAACAGGGCGACGGTAATGTTGTCATCGCCTCCGGCGAGAAGTGCCAGTTGAAGTAAACGGTCCGCTCTTTCTTCCAGCGGCAGCTCGCGGTTTCCGGATATTTGCCCGATGTGCTCGGAGCTGACCAGATCGCTTAAGCCGTCGCTGCACAAGAGCAGCACCTCTCCGGGGGAGAGGCTGATGGGATACAGGTCCACGGACACGTCGGCGTCCGTTCCAAGCGCGCGCGTAATCGCATTGCGCATCGGATGGACTTTCATATTCTCCAGGCTGATTTGTCCGCGTTTGTACAATTCATACACCAGTTTATGGTCTTCCGTTAATTGGACGACCTCGCCGCCGGCAACCTTGTAAGCCCGGCTGTCGCCGATATGTCCAATGTAGCCGGATTCCCCGCTCAGGAGCAGGGCCACGACCGTCGTTCCCATATTGTAAAATTCCTCGTGTTTGGAGGCCTCGGTATAAATCACATCATTGGCGTGCAGGATGGCGTCGCTAAGCGCGGCCTTCAGGCCTTCCGGCGAAATGCCGGATTCTAGCGAGGACAGGTCGCCCGTCATGGTTTCGACGGCCAGCCGGCTGGCCGTATCGCCCGCCTGATGTCCTCCCATGCCGTCAGCGACGATCCCGAGGGTATAGCCCTGCGGAAGCTGGCCGACCCATACCGAGTCTTCATTGACCGAGCGGACCCGGCCAACGTTACTGACATGAACAGTTTTGATCAAATTCCTCTCACCTCAACTCCATGTGCTTGGCCCGCAGCTGTCCGCAGGCAGCCGCGATATCGTGGCCCTGCTCGCGGCGGATCGTCACGTTCACGCCGCTATCGGCGAGAACCCGTTGAAACTGGAATATATCGTTACGGGACGTTCTGACATACTTCCGCTCCGGTACGTGATTGACCGGAATCAGGTTGACGTGGCACAGCATATCCTTGAGCACGTTCGCCAGCTCCTGGGCATGCTCCGGACGGTCGTTAACGCCGCCGATCAGCGCGTACTCAAACGTAATCCGCCGGCCTGTTTTGGCCAGGTAATAGCGAAGGGATTCCATAACATCCTCGAACGGATAACGGCGGTTCACGGGCATCAGCTTCGAGCGGAGCACATCGTTTGGCGCGTGAATGGAAATCGCCAGATTGATCTGGGTGTCCTCGTTTGCAAATTTATAAATGTTCGGCACGATGCCGCTCGTGGAGACGGTAATATGCCGCTGCCCGATGTTCAATCCTTTTTCATGAATCATAATACGCAGGAACTTCATCGTCGCTTCATAGTTTTCAAAAGGCTCGCCCGAGCCCATGATGACGATGCTGCTGACGCGTTCCCCTTTCTCGTCCAGAATCTTCTGGGCCTGCACCACCTGGGCCACGATCTCCCCGGCCGTCAGGTTCCGCTTCAGACCGCCCAGCGTCGAGGCGCAAAAGGTGCAGCCGATACGGCAGCCGACCTGGGTCGTGACACAGATGCTGTTGCCGTAGCTATGCTTCATGATGACCGTTTCAATCGCATGGTCGTCATGCAGGCCGAACAGAAACTTGACGGTTCCGTCCTTGGATTCCAGCTTCGTAATTTCCTGCAGCGTCACAAACTGGAACTGGTCGTCCAGCTTTTTGCGGAGCTCCTTGGAGAGGTTCGTCATTTCGTCAAAGCTGTTGACCCGTTTGACGTAGAGCCAGTCAAAAATCTGGCCGGCGCGGAACGCGGGCTCGCCGTTTTCCTTCGCCCAATCTTGCAGGTCTTCCAAATTCAAATCATATATAAAAGGTTTCATCTTCACCACACCTGTCTTTTCATTCATATGCTTATTGTTTCTCATTCTTCCTATTTTAACACAAATAAAAGTAGCGGTAAAAGAGAAAACCCGCCAAGCTCGCGCCCGGCGGGTTACAGGAAGCAGCGGCTGCCCGTGCGGGCGGTCCGCTAGTTTAGGAGAGTCTCTGAATCCGTGCAATGTAAAATCCGTCGCTATGAAAATGCTGGGGCAAAATCTGTACGCCGCCGCCCCGCGGCAGCGCCGTATCCAGCAGCCGTTCCCAGGTAGGAGGCGCTTCCGGTGCTATGGCGAACTCCGGGTGGTTCCGCAGGAACCGCTCGACGTTCTCCTCGTTCTCCCGCGGCTCGATCGTACACGTGCTGTATACGAGAATGCCGCCGGGCCGGAGCAGAGCCGACACCGATTCCAGCAGCCGGTACTGCAGGGCCGCGATCTCCTCGATGTCCCCCGGGGTTTTGGCCCATTTCAGGTCCGGCTTGCGCCGGATAACGCCAAGGCCGGAGCATGGGGCATCCAGCAGAATGCGGTCGAAGGACGCCGCCGGATACCGTCCGGCCAGTTCCAGCGCATCGCCGGTTACCGGCTCGATGGCGTCCAGCCCGAGCCGCTCGGCCTGCTCGCGGATCAGCTTCTGCTTATGCTCGTGCAGATCGTTGGCGATGATCTTCCCCTCGTCCCGCATGAGCTCGGCCATATGCGCCGTCTTGCCTCCGGGGGCGGCACAGCAGTCGAGCACCCTCATGCCGGGCTCGGGACCTACCGCATCCCCGACCAGCATCGAGCTCTCGTCCTGTACGGACAGCTGGCCGTCCCGGTACCAGCCGGTCAGGGCCATATTGCCCCCGCTGCGGACGAGAATACCTTCCGGCGTAAGCGGAGATGGCACCGCGTCCATGCCTTTCTCCTCCATCTCGCCTAGCAGGCCGTCGCGGCTGATCATCGTCGTGTTCACCCGGACGCTGACGGCCGGAGGCTCATTGTTCGCCCGGCAGATCGCCTCGGCCGCTTCTTCCCCGTACTGCCCGATCCAGCGCTGAACCAGCCATTCAGGATGGGAATGCTCCAGCGCGATCCGTTCGGCCGGTCCGAGACTTTCCGGCAGAACCAGCTTGTCGGGACTGCGCAGCACGTTCCGGAGCACGCCGTTCACCATCCCGGAAATGCCCTGGTGGCCGCGGCGCTTAGCCAAGTTCACAGCCTCATTAACCACGGCATGGGAAGGAATGCGGTCCAGGTACATGATCTGGTACAGACTGAGCCGCAGCAGGCTTCTCACCCAGGGCTGCAGCTTGCTCACGCCTTTGCTGACAAAGCGGTTCAGGAAATAATCCAGCGTGTTCATCCGGGAGATCGGACCGTACACGAGCTCGGTCGCAAGGCCGGCATCCTCGCGGGACAGGTTCGCGCGCTGCAGCGCAGCGTTCAGCTGCAGGTTGCTGTAGGCGCCTTCCTGCTCCACGCGTGTCAGAATATCCATCGCCAGCTCGCGCGCCGAGGGCTGGCGGCCCTTCCGTTCTTGGGTTCCGCGTCCGCTCACTTCAGCACCGTCCCGGGCGTCATGCTGGTTCCCCGGATAAACTGCCCGGCATCCATCGCCTTCTTGCCGCTCGGCTGAATATCGGTCAGCCACAGGGCCCCGTCGCCGGTTTTTACTTCAATCCCCTCCGGTGTAAGCTGAAGCACCGTTCCCGGAGCCGCTTCCTTGGAGGCCTTCTCTCCTTTGCGGGAGCCCCAGACCTTGAACACGTCGTCGTTCCAGAACGTAAACGCCCCGGAAAAAGGCACCAGGCCGCGAATTTGATTGTAAATATCACGCGTCGCCTTGCTCCAGTCGATTTTCTCGTCTTCACGCTTCAGGTTCGGGGCGTATGTAGCCTGCGAGTCATCCTGGACCGTCACCGGGACGCCGCCTTCCAGCAGCCGCGGCATCTGTTCTTTGAGCAGCGCCGCCCCGGCGGTGCTCAGCTTCTCGAACAGCGTTCCCGAGGTATCCTCGTCGGTGATGGGTACCTCCACTTGGGCGATCATGTCGCCCGTGTCCAGCCCTTCGGCCATGTACATGAGCGTAATGCCCGTCACCGTCTCGCCATTGATGATGCAGCGCTGAATCGGTGCGCCGCCTCTGTATTTCGGCAAAAGCGAGCCGTGAACGTTGACGCAGCCCTTGGCCGGCAGATCCAGCACCGCTTTCGGCAAAATTTGCCCGTAAGCGGCCGTAACGATCAAGTCGGGCTTGTAGGCCGCGAGCTCGCTTACCGCTTCGACATTGCGCATACGCTGCGGCTGCAGCACCGGCAGACCGTGCTCAAGCGCCACTTCCTTGACGGGCGTCGGCATCAGCACCTTCTTCCGTCCCTGCGGACGGTCCGGCTGCGTGACGACGGCCACGACGTTGTAGCCCTCCGCAAGCAGCATGCGGAGACTGGGAACGGCAAACGCGGGCGTCCCCATAAAAACGATATTCATCAGGCATTACTCCTTTCCGGCGCGTTCCGGCGTATACTCATACACTCTTTCTGCAATGTCGGTAAACAGCACGCCGTCCAAATGATCAATTTCGTGCTGGAAGCAGCGGGCCAGCAGGCCGGTGCCCGTAATCGTCACTTCCTTGCCGTTCTCATCCAGCCCTTTCACCGTAACCTGCTCGGCACGGCGGACGTCTCCGTTTAATCCGGGAATGCTCAGGCAGCCCTCTGGGCCAAACTGCTCGCCATCCTTGGCTACGATTTCCGGGTTGACCATCTTGATCAGGCCGTGCTCATCGCCGACATCGACGACGATCAGTCTCTTCAAAATGCCAACCTGCGGCGCGGCAAGGCCAACGCCCTCCGCGTCGTACATCGTGTCCGCCATGTCGTTCAGCAGCTTTTTGACATTAGGGGTAACTTCTTTCACTTCTTTAGCGGTTTTATGCAAAACCTCATCCGGTTCTTTCACAATAATTCGGATCGCCATGCTGACACCTTCCTTATCGGGTTCAAATATTCATTGTTGGTTATTCATCCATGATTCCATATGATGACGGTACGCCGCTTAGGGCTGCTACATCAGCATTTGCGGGTCTACATCGATACTGATTTGAAGCTTCGGATTCTGCGCGGTATCCTCGAGCTGCTCGGCGGCTTCCCTGACCAGGCCGACAGCGTCGATGGTCCCACGCCATTTTATCATACATTGAAATCTGTATCTATTTTTTATCCGGGGCACAGGAGATGCCACCGGCCCCAGTACGTCAAAAGCGTCCGAGGTCAGCCGGTCCAGGCTGCCATACCAACCCTTCTGCCGGGCTTTGCCCTGGAGGACGGATACCATGTTCTCCGCCATCCGGACGAGAAACGGCAGCTGCTCATGCGACAGCGTGACCAGAATCAGCCGGCAGTACGGCGGATAATGCAGGTTCCGCCGATGCTTCAGCTCCTCCCGGACAAACGAATCGTAATCGTGCCCGCTGGCGTGAATAATCGAATAATGATCCGGCGTATAGGACTGGATCATGACCTCCCCGGGCAGCTGGTGGCGGCCGGCGCGGCCGGCGACCTGGGTCAGCAGCTGGAACGTCTTCTCCGCGGCGCGGAAATCCGGCAGGTTAAGCGCCGAATCGGCCGTAATAACGCCGACCAGCGTTACGTCCGGAAAGTCGAGCCCTTTGGCCACCATCTGGGTGCCCAGCAGCACGTCCGCTTTTTTGTCCCGGAACTGCTTCAGCAGCTTCTCGTGCGACCCCTTCTCCGTCGTGGTATCCACATCCATCCGGATCACCCGGATCCCCGGGAACAGCTTCGCGAGCTCTTCCTCAACGCGCTGTGTACCGGTGCCGAAATAGCGGATATGCTCGCTTCCGCATTCCGGGCACACGGACGGCGCCGGCTCGGCATAGCCGCAGTAATGACAGCGGAGGTTGTTCGATTTCTGATGGTACGTCAGCGAAATGTCGCATTCGGGGCAGCCGGCCACGTAGCCGCAGCTGCGGCACATGACGAACGTGGAGTAGCCGCGCCGGTTGAGCAGCAGCACGGTCTGCTCCTTGCGTTCCAGCCGGGCCGCAACCGCCTGATGCAGCGAACGGCTGAACATGGAGCGGTTGCCTTCTTTTAATTCTTCCCGCATATCGATGATTTGTACTCCAGGCAGCTCGTTTCCGAGCGCCCGGGCCTTCATCTCGAGCAGCATTGGTGCAAACTCGTCGTTCGCCTGCGATCTCGCGGCATGGTAGCTCTCAAGCGAAGGCGTCGCCGAGCCCAGAATGACCGCCGCGCCGTGCTGCATCGCCCGCTGGACAGCCACGTCCCGGGCATGGTATTTCGGGCTTTCTTCCTGCTTGTACGACGTTTCATGTTCCTCGTCCATAATGATGAGCCCGATCTTGGCAAACGGCGCGAACACCGCCGATCTGGCGCCGATGGCGACGGCCGCCCGGCCTTCGCGGATTTTACGCCATTCGTCGTAGCGCTCCCCGCCCGACAGGCGGCTGTGCATGACGGCGACCTGGTCGCCGAAGCGCCCTTTGAACCGTTCCACCATCTGCGGCGTCAGCGAAATTTCCGGCACGAGCACGATGGCCTGTCGGCCCTGCGCAATACAGCGCTGGATGCTCTGCAGGTAGATTTCGGTCTTTCCGCTGCCTGTAACCCCATGCAGCAGAAACACCCCGTGCCGCTGCGCATCGAGCACCGAGACAATACGGTCATAGGCGTTCTGCTGCTCCGCGGTCAGCGGCAGCGGATCGCTTGGCTTAAACCAGCGACCCCGGTAAGGATCCCTGAACGCTTCCTTGTCCTCAATCGTAATGTAACCTTTATCCGCCAGCCCTTTCACGGTCGCGGCCGAAACCTGCAGCGTCGCCAGGACATCTTTCAGCGCAAGCGGAAGCATCTCTTTCATTTCCACAATAAACTGCAGCACCTCGCGCTGACGCTGTGCTTTCGGCGCGAACGACGCCAGCGCGGCCTCCGCTTCGTTCGGCGTTACCGCCAGATCGACGGCTTTCAGCGTCTTGATCTGCAGCTTGTCCTTGATGGATTGGTTCTCCTGCAGCACGCCCCGGCGCAGCAGCGATTTGATCGCCGGTGCGCTGTCCGGAAACTGCCTGCTCAGCTGCTTGGAGGTGACCTCACCCTTTTTTTCGACGAAATCAAGAATCGCCCGCTCGCCGCCGGAAGGCTCCAGTTCCAATTCGAACAAGCCGCCGGAATACAAATCCTCAGGCTCCTTCGGCTGCGGGGTTCCGAGCGAGATAAACCGTTCGGCCTTGCCCTTGAGGGCCGTAGGCACCATGACCTGAAGCGCCGTAATCATCCGGCAGGCATACCTGCGGCTCATCCACCCGGCCAGTTCCACCAGCTCTTCGGACAGCGGCGGAATGACGTCAAGCACTTCCTGGATGGCCTTAAGCTTCATGCCGGCAGCCGCCGGCTCCGGCTCAAGCGCGACCACGAATCCCTGGACCGTGCGGTGGCCGAACGGCACACCGACCCGGCTTCCCACCTCGATCCATGCCCGCATGGATTCGGGAATGAGATAGTCAAAGGGACGGTCGGTATCACGCACCGGGACGTCGACGATCACCTTTGCCACACGCATCTCCATCAGGACAAAGCCCCATTCATCCGGGCCGCAGCGATCGTCAGCAGGCGCCGGGCCACTTCGTCCTTGGTCATTACGGGCATTTGTTCGACCAGTCCGCCGGCATCGTATACCTGAACGATGTTGGTATCGGATCTGAAACCGGCTCCCTCCGCCGTTACGTCATTGGCCACGATCAGATCGGCGTTTTTCCGTTTCAGCTTATCCTGGGCATATTTCTCCACATCATTCGTCTCAGCTGCGAATCCGATCAAAAACTGCTTTGTCTTCGTCTTGCCGAGCTCCTCCAGAATATCCACCGTTTTGACGAGCTCGAGTGTCATCGTATCCCCCGACTTTTTCATTTTGCTTGCGGCCGTCACCTTCGGACGGTAATCCGCGACAGCCGCCGCCTTGATGACCAGGTCGCTGTCCTCCCAATGTTCCAGCACCGCCCGGTACATATCCTCGGCGGACTGGACTTTCACCGCGTCCACGTCCGAAGGGGGCTCAACGTCCGTATGGCCGTAAACGACATGCACCTCCGCGCCCATGTCTTTGGCGGCCTTGGCGATGGCAAACCCCATTTTCCCGGAAGAATCATTGGTGATGTAACGCACCGGGTCGATCCGTTCAACCGTTCCGCCCGAGGTGACGATGACCTTTTTCCCGCGGAGCAGACCCTGCCCTTGTATGGATTCATTGTGAGCCGCAAAAAAGCGCTCCACCACCTGGACGATCGTTTCCGGCTCCTCCAGCCGTCCCTTGCCCACATAGCCGCAGGCAAGCAGTCCTTCGCCGGGCTCGATCATCATCACGCCCCGGGACTCGAGCAGCCGCATATTGGCCTGAACCGCCGGATGGGCATACATATGCACGTTCATGGCCGGTGCGATCATGACCGGCGCCTCGGTGGCAAGCAGCGTCGTCGACAGCATGTCGTCCGCCAGGCCATGGGCCATTTTTGCGATCATATTGGCTGTAGCCGGTGCGATGAGAACGAGGTCGGCCTCATCGGCCAGATGGATATGGGAGACAACGGATGGATCGCGCTCATCGAACGTGTCGCTGTATACCGGATTTTTGGACAGACTCTGAAAGGTCAGCTCCGTAATAAACTGCTTCGCCGATTCCGTCATGATCACGTGGACATCTGCGCCTTTTTGCACCAGCTTGCTGCACAGACTGGCCGCCTTGAACGCCGCGATTCCACCCGTCACACCGAGCACGATGGTTTTGCCGGTTAACATACGATTTCCCCGCTTTCCGTTTCATTTAGATAGAGAAAAAAATACAACCTTGCGGTTGTATCTGGAAGACGTCTATACGCTCTTGCTGCAAACTTAATATGAGTTCTTGTTAGACCTGCCGCATAACAGCAGAAAAAGCCCCGTCCCGGGAAGAACAGGCTTACGCCTTATTCTCATCCCGTTCGGCGACCGGTTCCGGAATCACCCGAATCATATCCCCATAAATTTCCTCAAGCGCCACGCCCACGTATTTGTGGGATCTTGGATGCTTCAGGTCGGTCTTCGCGCCCTCGCGCAGCTGTCTCGCACGGCGGGAAGCCGCGACGACCAGCGAGTATTTACTGTCGACTTTATTCATCATTTCATCAATCGATGGGTACAACACTTGGCGACACCTCTTTTATTATTCTCAAATGGCTGCTGTCTTCGTTTATTTCTTGATTTTACAATGTTCGGCGATAATAATCGATTCTATTCGTTTGCAGGCGCAATCAATTTGATCGTTAACCACCGCATAGTCATAATGCTGCATCAAATTGATTTCGTCAACCGCCACCGTCATGCGGTGGTCGATCGTCGCCTGGTTCTCCGTACCGCGCCCGATAATCCGGTCCTTGAGTTCGTCCAGAGAAGGCGGCAGCAGGAAAATAAATACCCCCTCGGGAAACTTCTGTTTGACCTGAAGGGCACCCTGTACCTCAATTTCCAGAATAATATCGTTTCCGCTCTCCAGCGTTTTCTCTACGAAATCGCGCGGCGTTCCGTAATAGTTCCCCACGTACTCCGCATACTCCAGTAGCTGGTCGTTCTGCATCATATCCAGAAACTGGTCACGGGTTTTGAAAAAATAATTGACCCCGTTCACTTCTCCCTGGCGCGGACTCCGTGTCGTCGCCGATACCGAATAGACCAAATCCGGCAGCTTCCCGCGCAGCGCGCTGCACACGGTTCCTTTACCGACCCCGGAAGGTCCTGACAATACAAACAATATACCTTTTGACATATTACTCCCCATCTTGTTATTCGTCATTATCGTCATCTTTGCTGGACAGGCGATGAGCCACCGTCTCCGGCTGCACCGCCGACAGGATGACATGGTCGCTGTCCGTAATGATTACGGCGCGCGTCCTGCGGCCATAGGTCGCATCGATCAGCATGTGACGATCTCTTGCTTCCTGAATAATCCGCTTAATAGGCGCTGATTCGGGGCTTACAATCGAAATGATACGGTTAGCCGATACAATATTCCCGAAGCCGATGTTAATGAGTTTGATTGCCATATTCAGGTTCTTCCCCCTATTCATTTGACTCTCTCCTGTTTTCTGTCGAAATTGTGCCTTACTCTATATTGGCCAGTTGCTCTCTAATTTTTTCCAGCTCCGCTTTCATTTCGACAACACGGTTTACCAGAGTCAGATGATTGGCCTTGGATCCAATCGTATTGACTTCCCTGTTCATTTCCTGAATCAGAAAATCGAGTTTTCTTCCGACCGGTTCATCCGCACGAAGTAATCCTTTGCATTGCTCAAAATGGCTGTGCAGACGTATCAATTCCTCATCGATATTGCAGCGGTCTGCAAAAATAGCAATTTCCATGCCAAATTTATGTTCATCAAAAGCAAACGAACCGTCATTCAGTTCAGTCAGCCTTTGTCTGAGCTTATTGCGGTATTCTTCCACTACGCTGGGTGCGAGCTGTACCATTTCTCCGTGAAGCTTCTCCAGCCGGTTCAGGCGCTGCTCCACATCACGGGCAAGGAAGCTTCCTTCGGAAGTCCTCATCGCGACGAGTCCTTCCATAGCCCTTACAAGACCTTCTTCAAGTACGCGTCCCCACTCTTCAGGCTCCGGATCAAGGTTTGTCCCGACTTCCTCGGGTGTGAGAAACACGCCCGGCAGGGACAGCAGGTCTCTTACCGTCAGTTCGCCGTTCAGGCCATGCCTCTCGGATACCTCACGCGCCGCCTCCATATAAGTATTGACGGCTTTATGATTTAACAAAACAGGCGGAGCGGTATTCTCTTCCGCCTCCTTGTTAATAAAGACATCGATCCGGCCGCGCTTGACAAACCGCTGTACCGTTCTTCTCAAAGGGTCCTCAAAGCGTGTCCATTCACGCGGCAGGCGTATGACCACTTCGCAGTATCGGTGGTTCACGGATTTCACTTCAATTTCCACTTTATACCCTCCGAAATGAAGGGCGGATTGACCGTAACCGGTCATGCTGAAAGACATCGGCACCACATCCATTACACTATTGTAATTGATAACTATCTGTGAAACAAGGGGGACTGCCGGCGTCCGGATTTCTCCCACACATGGCTGATGAGCTGGGCGCTCATGTCATACAGCATAAACGGCGTCATTAAGTAAATTCCGTTAAAATGCTCCATCGCCACGTCGAGCAGCTCTTTGGCAATGGCAACCCCCATGGCTCTTCCTTCTTCGCCTTCCAGGCCGCTCATCCGGCGGCGCACATCGTCCGAGAGCTGGATTCCCGGCACCTCGTTGTGCAGGTATTCCGCATTGCGCCCGCTCGCCAGCGGCATGATGCCGAGGAAGATCGGAATGTCGAGGTGGCTCGTCGCTTCCTTCAGTGCGCGGATCAGCTCCGGATCGTACACCGGCTGGGTCATGATATAATCGGCGCCGGCAGCGATTTTGCGTTCCAATCGCAGCACGGCTTTATCGAGATGCTTCCCGTGAGGGTTAAACGCCGCGCCGACGACGAAGTTCGCCTTTTGCTTGAGCGGCTTGCCGGAGAAGGCGATTCCCTCATTTAACTGCTTGATCATTCGTATAATCTCAAAAGAAGTCAAATCGTATACAGAGCTCGATCCCGGCAAATCCCCGAAGCGTGCGGGGTCGCCCGTGACAGCCAGCACGTGATCGATGCCAAGGGCGTCAAAGCCCATAAGGTGCGACTGCGTTCCGATCAAGTTGCGGTCCCGGCAGGCGATGTGCACCAGCGGGCGCAAACCGGTCTGCGCCTGCACCAGATGGCCGAGAGCCATATTGCTCATCCGCGTAACCGCAAGCGAGTTGTCAGCGAGGGTCAGCGCGTCCGCCCCGGCATCCTTCAGCACCTGCGCACCCTTCATAAATTTGGCGATATCCAAATCGCGCGGAGGGTCCAGCTCCACGATGACGGTGTGACGCTCTTTGACGAGGTCGACCAGGTTCGGGTTGCCGCCTTTGCCTTCACCGCCGCCGTCTGGCGCGAGATGTTCATGGATTTCGATCGGGGCAGGGGCGATGTCAATCGGCCCGTACGTAATCGGCTGCGGCTCGTAGCCCTGAAGCGCCGACGAAATGGCCGCGATATGCGCGGGCGTCGTCCCGCAGCAGCCGCCGATGATCCGGGAGCCGAGATCGGCGAATTTCACCGCCATCTGGCCGAAATAATCCGGCTTGGCCCCGTACTGATATTCCCCGTCCACATAATCGGCGACCCCGGCATTCGGATACACTGACATCGGCACGGACAAGTGGCCGCCGAGGGTCTTCATCGCGCTCATGATGCCGTTCGGGCCCGTGCGGCAGTTGAAGCCGATCACGTCCGCGCCCTGCTGCTGCATCATCCGGAACGCTTCCGGCATCGTATAGCCGTCCAAGGTCCGGGCTACGTCCTCAACGGCGAACTGGCAGATGACCGGCAGCGGGCTGAGCTTGCGCACGATAGACAAGGCCAGATACAGTTCTTCCACATCGTAGAAGGTTTCGAGCAGGATGCCGTCCACTCCTTCTTGAAGAAGGGCCTGAATCTGCTGCTCGAAGTATTTCTTAAGCTCGGCCGTCGAGACGTTGGTCCGTTTGCCGCCGCGGATGGAACCGATGGCTCCGACCACATAGCCGGCGGATCCCGCTACTTCCCGTGCAATCCGGACACCCGCCCGGTTGATATCCTCCACCTTCGACTCCAGGCCGTATTTGGACAGCTTGTCGAAGTTGGCCGAAAACGTATTGGTCTCAATGATTTGAGCCCCCGCTTCCACATAACGCCGGTGAACATCCTTGATGACCTCCGGTGAGGTCAGGTTCAGTTCTTCATAGGAAATCCCCACAGGAAAGCCCATTTGATATAGAAAAGTGCCCATCGCTCCGTCGCCGATCAGCACCTGTTGATCCCACGCTTGACGCAAATCCGGTTTCATGTTGGCTCCTCCACCCCGAAAAAGTAGTTTCACATTAATGTATCATAAATCAGCGCACAAGATAAGTCATAGAATCCTCCAGTTATTTTACTAGAGTCGGATTTGGACGATCTGCGCCCCCAAGAAACAGGAAAGCCCGGCGGATCGTATCCGCCGATACGCTCCCCGGGCTATTGAAGTGTTAAACGCAGGTTTTTCAAAAGTCCGGGCGATTAAACGTCCTGGACGCTTCCCGTATACACGACAGCCGCAGGGCCTGTCATATAGACGTGGTTGTCTTTCTCGCTCCACTCGATGAACAGGTCTCCACCTTTCAGCCGGATCGATGCCGACCGGTCGGTTAAACCGTTCAGCACGGAGGATACGAGGGTTGCACACGCCCCGGTTCCGCAGGCCAGCGTCGGACCGGCGCCGCGCTCCCAGACGCGCATGTCCACGGTACCGCGGTCCTTCACGGTCGCGAATTCGACGTTCACCTTTTTCGGGAATACCGGATGCACTTCCAGCTTTGGCCCCCAGGTGGCGAGGTCGAAGTTCACCGCATCGTCCACATAAATGACACAGTGCGGATTGCCCATCGACACGGCCGTAAACCGGAACTGCCGGCCGTCAGCCTCGATCGGCGCATCCACGACCGGGTTCGCGTCAATCGTCGTCGGTACGCTCAATCCGTCGAGCACGGGCTCGCCCATATCCACCGTGACGGTGGCGGCCAGGCCGTTGTCCACATGGATCGTTACCGGCTGCACGCCGGCTCCAAGCGTTTCGATCGTAATTTGCTCACTGCTGACATAGCCGTGGTCGTACATGTATTTTGCCACGCAGCGGATGGCGTTGCCGCACTGCTCCGCTTCCGAGCCGTCCGAGTTGATGATGCGCATGCGGAAATCCGCCTTCTCTGACGGCAAAATATATACCAGTCCGTCCGCTCCGATGCCGAAATAGCGGTCGCACCATTTCAAGGCGAGCTCTGCCGCGTTGTCCGGCAGAGCCTTCTCGCCGTAGATAACGATAAAGTCGTTCCCGAGTCCGTGCATTTTTGTAAATTCCATGGATGGTGCCACTCCTTTGTTATGCTAGCTTTTTACTGTCCACTAGCATACCTCAAAGGACCGGGCCGTGCTATTGACTTTATGCAGAAATGTTTGTACTTTTCGCCACGAGGCGGCCGCTTCCCCGCCGCTTGTTGCGTCTTCCGCCCCATACGCTGCCGATGCCCATCAGGAAGGTAGGCACGCCGGCGCCGACGATCGTAATGCACCATTCGCGGAAGCCGAGCGGCACGGTTTTAAAGATCGGCTGCAGCGGCTCGATGTACATGACGCCGAGCATGAGCAGGACCGAAGACAGCACCGCCAGCACCAGGTACTTGTTTTGCAGCGGGTTGCGATGGAAGATCGACCTGGAGCTCCGGCAGTCGAACACGTGGATGAGCTGGGCCATAACGAGCGTGGCGAAAGCTACCGATTGGGCTTTGGTGACCTGAGCGGCGTTGTGCGGATCAACGCGGAGAGTGAGCCAGAACGCGCCGAGCGTGCACAGACCGATCAGGAAGCCGCGGCTGATAATCTTCCACCCCAGCCGGCGGGCGAATATATTTTCTTTGGCCCCGCGCGGCTTGTGCTCCATGAGGTCCTTCTCCGGCTGATCCACGCCCAGGGCCATCGCCGGCAGGCCATCGGTCACGAGGTTGACCCACAAAATCTGGATCGGCAGCAGCGGCAGCGGCAGGGCGAGCATCATCGCAAAGAACATCGTTAATATTTCACCGACGTTCGATGCAAGCAAATACCGGATGAATTTGCGGATATTCTCATAGATGCTCCGGCCTTCCTCGATTGCCGCCACGATCGTCGAGAAGTTGTCGTCGCTGAGGATGAGCGCCGATGCTTCCTTGGTGACGTCGGTACCGGTAATGCCCATGGCAATGCCGATGTCCGCCGCCTTGATGGCCGGCGCATCGTTGACGCCGTCGCCGGTCATAGCGACGACATGGCCTTTGCGCTGCAGAGATTTGACGATGCGGAGCTTATGCTCAGGGGATACGCGCGAGTACACGTACACGTTGTCGACCTTCGCATCGAGCTCCTGGTCGTCGATCTGCGACAGCTCCTGGCCGGACATGGCTTCGCCTCCGCGCGGCATAATGCCAAGCTGCTGGGCGATCGCCTCGGCAGTCGTGCCATGGTCACCGGTGATCATCACCGTCTTGATGCCAGCGCGGCGGCAGGTGCTAATCGCATCGCGCACTTCGCGGCGCGGCGGATCGATCATGCCGGCGAGGCCGACGAAGACGAGCTGGCTCTCGGCGTCCGCTTCGCTGTCCAGCGAATCATGCGGGCGCAGGTCGCGGTATGCCGTCCCCAGCACGCGAAGCGCGGAGGAAGCCATCTCTTCGTTGGCGGCAAGCACCTTCTGCCGGAGCGTGCCGGTAAACGGCACGACGTTGCCTTCCCACAATATATAAGTGCACTGGTTCAACAGCACGTCAGGCGCGCCCTTGGTGCATAAAATTTTGCCGCCCTGGTGGCTCACCACGACCGACATCAGCTTCCGTTCGGAATCGAACGGAAATTCCTTATCCCGCTGATACAGTGCCGACAAGGACTGCGTCGTCATCCCCATTTTGGAAGCGAGGGTAATGAGCGCCCCTTCGGTCGGATCCCCCTTCAGCTCCCATACCGGGCCTTGAGGCTCCTCCTTGCCTTTGCGCTTGCCGCGCGACTCCGGAGCCGCCGTTTCGTAAATTTCCGCGTTGTTGCACAGCGCGCTGATCTGGAGCAGCCTGCGCAGCCCCTGGTCGTTCTTCACGTCGACCGGCTTCTTCTCTTCGAGGATTTGTCCGGTCGGTGCATAACCGTCGCCGGTGACCTCCAGGCTTCTTCCCCCGACCCATACGCGCGTAACGGTCATTTTGTTCTGCGTCAGCGTTCCGGTTTTATCGGAGCAGATGACCGATGCGCAGCCCAGCGTTTCGACCGACGGCAGTTTGCGCACGATCGCTTTCCGCTTGATCATCCGCTGCACGCCGAGCGCCAGCGCCACGGTCACGATGGCAGGCAGTCCTTCGGGAATCGCCGCAACGGCCAGGCTGACGCCGGCCAGGAACATGCCGACGGCAGGCTGTCCATGCAAAATTCCGGCAACGACGACCATGACCGTAAGCCCCAGCGACAGGATGATGAGCATTTTGCCGAGCTGCTCCAGGCGGTGCTGAAGCGGCGTTTCCTGCGAGTCTGTATTCTGGATCAGATCGGCGATTTTCCCCATTTCCGTATCCATGCCGGTGCGCACGACAACGCCTTTGGCGGTCCCCCGCGTCATCATGGTTCCCATGAAGCCGGTGTTCTTCTGATCGCCAAGGGGCACGTCCGCTTCTTGAATAGGCTGGGCATGCTTGCCTACCGGCACCGATTCCCCGGTCAGCGCGGATTCTTCAATGTAACAGCTGCTCGTTTCCAGCCAGCGGACATCGGCGGGCACACGGTCTCCGCTTTCCAGCAGAACGACGTCCCCCGGAACGAGCATTTTGGCCGGCACCTGAACTACCTTGCCTCCCCGAAGCACCTTCGCTCCCGGAGCGGACAGCTGCTTCAGCGCGCGCAGGGAGCGTTCCGCCTTGAACTCCTGGATGAAGCCGAGGACACCGTTCAGCAAAATGATGGCGATAATGGTGATGGCGTCCAGGTATTCGCCGAGGAGGCCCGAAACCAGCGTTGCCCCCATCAGCACCAGCACCATGAAATCTTTAAATTGGTTCAGAAATAAGGCCAAAGGAGAAATACGCTTTCCTTCCGAAAGCTCGTTCCATCCGTTTTTCTTCCGTCTTTCCTCCGCCTCTTCTTCCGAAAGGCCCTGCTGCGGGTGAACGCCGAGGACATGCTGCAGTTCTTCCGCGTCCAACTGATGCCATTTTTTTTGTTCCATAGCTTCCCTTTCCCTCCCGGTCTTTGTGCGCTGCCGGTGTTCAACAGCTTTTCCACCTGTTCTATCGTAAATGTATTCGGACAGGGCCTAAAATATCACAAGCCTGGCCTCTTAAGTTTTTGGCCAAACTATGGCATCATAGTATGGAGGCAATCGTAACCAAGTACAGCGTAAAGATGGGAGATACACTATGGCATTAGATGGAATCGTAACGCGGGCCCTTGTCCATGAGCTGCAAAGCATTCAGGGCGCCCGGATCAGTAAAATATACCAGCCCAACGATCACGACCTGCTCTTTCACCTCCGGACCCGGGAGGGCAACGCCAAGCTGCTGCTGTCGGCCAACCCGACGTATCCGCGGGTGCACTTCACCGAGCGAAGCTTTCTGAATCCGCAGGAGGCACCGATGTTCTGCATGCTGCTGCGCAAGCACTGCGAAGGAGGCATCATTGAAGACATCAGGCAGGTTGGAATGGAGCGGATCATTCATATTACCGTCAGACAGCGGGATGAGCTGGGGGACGTCTCCTCAAAGCAGCTCATCATCGAATTGATGGGCCGGCACAGCAACATTATTTTGTCAGACCCTTCGAGCGGGACGATCCTGGACGGCATCCACCATGTCACCCCGAGCATCAGCAGCTTCCGGGTCATCATGCCGGGCTTTTCCTATACGGAGCCTCCGCAGCAGCATAAGCTGAATCCGCTTGAGGTTACAGGAGAGCTATTTGCACAAAAATATACCGAGGAAGCGGACGCCGAACCGATTTCGTGGATTGTGGATACGTTCAGCGGCGTAAGTCCGCTGGTTGCGCAGGAGATCGTGCACCGCGCCGGCCTTCAGTCCTACTCGGAAGAAGGGCCCGAAGCTGGCGAAGCACGCCGAAGCGCCCTATGGAACGCCTTTACCGGGCTGATGGACAGCGTCAGACAGCAGGCGTACCAGCCGATGTCAGGGGCGAACGCCAAGGGGAAAATGGTTTTTTCCGCCGTCGAGCTGACGATGATTCAGGAAGAGATCAAACGCTATGAATCCATCAGCACATGCATGGAGGATTATTACGGTGAAAAAGCCGAGCGCGACACCGTCAAGCAAAAAACGAGCGATCTGCTTCGTTTCCTGCACAATGAGCGCGCCAAAAACATTAAAAAGCTGGACCACCTGCACGCCGATCTGGAGGAAGCCGCCGATGCGGACCAGTACCGGATTTACGGCGAGCTGCTGTTTGCCTCCCTGCATACGATTGCAAAGGGGGACAAGGAGGCGGTGCTGACCAACTTCTATGACGAGGACCAGAAGGAAGTGGCCATTCCGCTGGACCCGCTGCTCAGCCCTTCCGATAACGCCCAGCGGTACTTCAAGAAATATAATAAGTACAAAAACAGTCTGGCCGTCATCGACGAGCAGCTTGCTATAACGAAGGAAGAGATCCGCTACATGGATGACCTGCTCCAGCAGCTGGCCCATGCATCCATGAACGATATCGACGAAATCCGCGAGGAGCTTGTCCAGCAGGGATATCTCCGCGACCGCAGCAAAAAAACGCGCAAAAAGAAGAAAAACGACCGCCCTACCCTGCATGTATTCACATCATCCGAGGGCATCGAAATTTACGTAGGCAAAAACAACCTGCAGAACGAATACGTGACCAACAAACTGGCCAGCGGCAGTGATACGTGGCTGCACACCAAGGATATCCCCGGGTCCCACGTCGTCATCCGCAGCAGCCAGTTCGGGGACCAGACCCTGGAGGAAGCCGCCCAACTGGCCGCTTACTTCAGCCAGGCCAAGGAATCCAGCAGCGTGCCGGTCGACTGCACTCTGATCCGCCATGTGCATAAGCCGAGCGGCGCCAAACCGGGCTTTGTCATTTATGATCACCAGCGGACGCTGATCGTCACGCCTGACGAGGAATTGATCAAGTCGCTTACAAGCGTCATTAAATAATCATACAAAGCTTTAGATTTCTAAATATAGAAAGAATACGGTTAAGCCGTGCACAATGAACGCCTGTAAGCTTCAGCCCCTATAATAGAAAAGGCTGTATCCTCCGTTCCTAAGAGCGGGTGGGATACAGCCTTTTTTGATGTCTTCCTGATTTATTGTCCCGTTTATTTCTTCCGGATTTCCCGGTTTAAGCGCTCAATGATGTCCGGCAGCTGCTGCATGCCAAGATCCCCTTCGCCCCGCTTGCGGACCGCCGCTGCACCCGCCTCCTGCTCGCTCTTGCCGACGACGAGCACGTACGGCACTTTTTCCAGCTCGGCTTCGCGGATTTTATAGCCCAGCTTCTCGTTTTTGGCGCTGACCTCAACCCGGATGCCCTCTTTCGCAAGCGACTGCTTAACCTGATAAGCATAATCCAGATCGTGCTCGGATACCGGGACGACCTTGGCCTGGACCGGTGCCAGCCACAGCGGAAAAGCTCCCGAGTAGTGCTCCGTCAGAATGCCGATGAAACGGTCAATGGAGCCGTAGACAGCGCGGTGAATGATGACCGGGCGATGCTTCTGGTTGTATTCACCGACATAGCTGAGACCAAACTTCTCCGGCATTTGAAAATCGAGCTGGATCGTCCCGCACTGCCAGCTGCGCTTCAGGGCATCGAGAATATGAAAATCGATTTTCGGACCATAGAAAGCTCCGTCCCCCTCGTTCAGGCGGTATTCGATCCCCCGCCGCTCCAGTACGCTGCGCAGCGACTGCTCGGCCTGCTCCCACAGCTCATCCGAGCCCATGGAATCCTCCGGCCGCGTCGACAGTTCGATCCGGTAAGAGAAGCCGAATATGGCGTACATATAGTCGATCAGGTCGATGACGCCGGCGATCTCCTCCTCGATTTGGTCAGGTCTGACAAAGAGGTGAGCGTCATCCTGGCAAAACGTCCGCACACGCATCATGCCGCTCAGCGCACCCGAAAATTCGTGGCGGTGAACCTGTCCGAACTCGGCCAGCCGGATCGGCAGCTCGCGGTAGGAGCGGAGGCCGCTTTTGAAAATCAGCATATGCCCCGGGCAGTTCATCGGCTTCAACGCATATTCCGTCTCGTCCACCTGGGTAAAATACATGTTGTCCTTGTAGTGATCCCAGTGCCCGGATTCCTCCCACATCCGCTTGTTCATCATAAGCGGGGTACGGACCTCTTCATATCCTCTAGCGGCGTTCAGCTCACGCTCCAGCTTCTCCAGCTCGTTGCGGATAGTCATACCTTTAGGGAGGTAAAACGGCATGCCCGGCGCTTCCTCTGAAAAGAGGAACAGTCCCTGCTCCTTGCCCAGCTTGCGATGGTCGCGCTTCTTCGCTTCCTCGAGCATGTGAAGATGCTCGTCAAGCTGCACCTTCTTAGGGAAGGCGGTGCCGTAAATCCGCTGCAGCATCTTGTTGTCCGAGCTTCCGCGCCAATAGGCTCCGGCTACGCTCAACAGCTTGAACGCTTTGATTTTACCCGTGGAAGGAAGGTGCGGTCCTCGGCACAGGTCCACAAACTCTCCCTGCTCGTAAATCGAAATTTCGGCGTCCTCGGGCAGGTCCCGAATAAGCTCAAGCTTCAGCGGCTCCTGCAGCTGCCCGAACAGTTCCAGCGCTTCCTTCCGGCTGACCGCCTTCCGCCGTATCGGCAGATCCTCTTCCGCGATCCGCTTCATTTCCCGTTCGATCCGGGATAAATCATCGCTCGTCAGCGGGCTTGGAAGATCCATGTCGTAATAAAATCCGTCCTCGATGACCGGCCCGATTCCCAGCTTGACGGAAGATGCTCCGAATAAACGCTTCACGGCCTGCGCCAATAAATGCGCTGTGCTGTGCCGGTACACCTCGATCCCTTCCGGACTGTCCACCGTCACGATTTCAATGCTGCTGTCCTGCTCAACCGGCGTACTGAGATCCACCAGGATCCCGTCAATTTTGCCTGCTTCGGCATTTTTCACGAGGCTGCTGCTGATCGATTCGGCGATGCTCCCCAGCCGGACGCCTTGCTCGAATGCTCTTACCGAGCCGTCCGGCAACTTGACTTGTATTTCCTTGTTCATGTTCTTCCCTCCGTCAAATTCGGTCTATTTGGTGAACGCAAAAAAACGCATCTCATCCCAAGGGACGAGTGCGTTCAGCTCGTGGTTCCACCCTAATTCGACCTGCATCCGACGGTTCATCTGAACACGTACATATGCAAAGTCCTTATTAAGCATCCGATATCGGGGATTAACCGGTTCCTTCTACTGCCGCCGTTTGGACAGTGGGTTCAAAGGGACAGCTGCAAAGGGGTAATTTCTGAACCGGTGTCAGGAGAAGCTTGCACCACTCACTTCTCTCTCTGGGCTGTCCTGGATCGAAATCATGTCTTTGGTCATCGCCTTACTGTTTGTGCTTGTTGCTTGGTTCAACATTATAGTACGGCCTGCAAGCCCGGCGCAAGCCCAATTTTCCAATTTTGCAAAAAAAGGTTAAAACTCGCCCGGGCACCCATGACTATTTTGTTCCCCGTTGAAGCTGTTCCAATACGGTCACCGGGATCGTACGGCTGCCGATATCGCCATGGAAGACGACGCCCTGCCGTTCCCCGTGAAAATCGGAGCCCGCCGTGACGATCAGCCCATGCTCATCAGCCATCCTCAGGTACCGTTTCTCATCGGCCGGGCCGTGGTCGGAATGGTAGACTTCGATTCCGGCAGGTTTCGCTTCCCTAACAATCCGTTCCACCAGCGCGTCATCGCCGTAGATCCCCGGATGGGCCAGCACAGGCGTTCCGCCGGCTTCCCGGATCCAGGCGCAGGCATCCGCAGGTGTGATCCGCGGAACGGATACGTAGGCAGGCGCATCCTCGCCCAAATAGCGGTTAAAGGCGTCCCGCATGTCAGAGGCATAACCCTTCTTGACCAATACATCGGCCATATGCGGCCGCCCGATGCTTTCATCCGGCTTCAGCTCGCGCCCCAGCCCGGCAATGATCTCCTCAAGCGTGATGGAAATTCCAAGCTGCTGCAGCTTCGCGATCATCTGATCGTTACGCCGTTCCCGGGTCTGTCTCAGCTCGGCGAGATGGTTCAAAAACGGCTCATGTGTTATGTCGATGTAATAGCCCAGGACGTGTATATCCTTGCCGCTGGCACGGGTGCTGATTTCGACGCCGGGAACGACGGTGATGCCGAGCCGCTGCCCGGCTTCCAATGCTTCCGGAATGCCTCCCACGGTGTCATGGTCGGTAATCGCCACGGCCGCGAGTCCCTTCCCGTGGGCGATCCGAACGTTCTCCGAGGGTGGCTGCATCCCGTCGGAAGCCGTCGTATGCGTATGCAGGTCACCGTATTTCTGATCTGTGGACAAGTCCATTCCTCCTTCACTCATTCAGCGTCTTAAGCTGTGAAATATTCTTTTAACTGTCGGCTTGGCCCTATTCCCCTTGCTGTTCCTGCTGCTGTTTAAGAAAATTCAGAAAGGTCACGGCAGACAGCGGAAGCAGGGTGGATTTCAAATGAATGGCATAAAACTGCCGCTTAAATTCGGCGTCTCGGATCGGAATGATGGTAACCAGGTTCAGTGCGGTTTCATGCTTGACCGAGGCCGGCGACAGCATCGTAATGCCGAAACCGGCCTCAACGGCGGATTTCACCGCTCCCGTGCTGCCAAGCTCCATCGCGGTCTGCAGGCTTTGTGGATCGATCCCCTTGTGGATCAGCACACTTTCCATCACCTGGCGCGTGCCCGACCCTTTTTCCCGCAGCACAAACGGATAGGCAAGCACTTCCTCCAGCTCGACCGATTCCCGCTCCGCCAAGGGATGGCCGATAGGCACGATCAGCTTCAGCTCGTCCTGCATGACGGGATCGATGACCATATCCGGATGGTGGATCGTCGCCTCGATCAGGCCGAAATTCAGCTGATGCTTCGTAATCTCTTCGATGATCTGTGTGGTGTTCATCACTTTCATCATAATGCTGATGTGCGGATACTGCTGTCCAAACGGACCGAGCAGCCGCGGCAGGAAGTATTCGCCGATCGTGAGGCTGGAGCCGAGCTGAAGCCGGTCCTGCAGCATATGGGTATGCGATGCCATCGCATTGTCCGTTTCCTTGACCAGGGCAATGCTCTTTGCCGCATACGGCAAAAGGGTGATCCCCGCTTCGGTCAGCTCGATCTTCTTGGTGGAGCGGATCAGCAGGCGCGTCCCGAAATATTCCTCCAGGGACTGAATCTGCATCGTAACGGCCGGCTGGGTCATGTGCAGCGCGCTCGCCGCCGCCGAGAAGCTCCCACGTTCCGCCACGGTATAAAAAATGTGGAGCTGGTGAAAATTCATGGCATGCTCTCCCCCTCGTCGTTCTTATATTGTATCCGATTCGGCCGTGAACCACCAACGCCGTTTAACATTTCAGCGGCAGATAAAGACTGCGAAACCCGGCACATGAATCAACAAAAATGAGCATGGCTTCCCGGAGGGGGAATCCATGCTCACGCTTACAAAACGCGGTTATTTCCGCTTGCGAGTATTTTTAATCAACGTCATTCTCCGCGAATGGCGCAGCCAGGAATAATAAGACTTCAGGTCCCTCAGCTCGATCGTCTCCGACATTTTGCCAAGGAACGTCACGATAATCATCTTGTGCAGCGGATTTCCGCTGATGTCGGTTTCCCCTTCGATCTCCGCAAATTCCGCGACGACGACAAGATCCTCGTCAATCAGGTAAACGTCCTTCTCATTCCGGTAGTAGGGAGCGATCCGGCCCTGCTTCAGGCACTCCCACATCCATGCGGCTATATCATCTATACTATGGATATCACTATGAATCCGGTCGTTGTACCTTGTCTTCGCATGATGGGTAATGACGATATCGGCCACCCGCTTATCCCCTAAGGTCACAAAAAAAGGTTCATAGGTGCTCCATCTTTCCATTCCTTTGTCGCGCATGGACTATCACTCTCCACTACATAGGACTTTGTATCTATGTATTTATGCCTATTATATTACATCATTACCACGTTCTTCACAAGCTCCAAACTACGTATCCCGGCATATTTTCATATACGGAAAAGAGGACCGTCGTATCTACACCGTTTCTTTCCGCGCCAATCGGATAATTTCTTAGCCGGATTCACAGGCTTTGCCCGCGCTGAAGCCGGAAGCCATGATCTAAAAAAAGAAGCAGCCGAATCCGGCTGCTTCCTGACAATACGATAACTTTCCAGGTGGGATTGAAACTGATGACAGGCAGATGAACCTCCTACTATAAGCCATAAAATCTGGTCTTATCCGTTACGTCGCTCGAATATTCCGTTTTGATCTCGTTGCGGTAGGAGCGTTCGATTTTACGCACATAGGAAAGGCGCCGGATATTTTTGGCTACTTCCTCGGCCCGGTCCGCATTCACGTACATGACGACATAGTGCATCCGGCGAGATATATAGTGAACGGTCCCGTACTTCTCCAAATTCCGCGCTGCCTTGATATCGCTAACCCAAATGATATACCCCGTCCGTTCTGCAAACATGATTTTCCCACCTCACTTATACTGGCTCTCTATATTTTACCCGCCGCAGGAGCATTTGCCCCCGCCGCCGCATCCTTTAAGATGCGAATCGTTGCCCGGCACCTTGATCGTATCCGATACGGAATAAGCGATCATTTCGGACATTTGGTGCAGCATGTCATCCAAGTTCTGCTCGGCCAGTTTGAAGCGTCTCACTTCCTCGAACTGCTCCAGCTGCTCCTCTACGGCCTTGACCTCATCCTTGGCACTATGGTAATTCGGATGAAAATGGCCGAAACGCTGAGTCTCTTCGAAAAGCTCCTTCTTCTTCGCCAGAAGCCGAACAAGCTCCTGTACGGCCGGATTGCCGCCAACCTGCTGCTTCCAATATAAATAATCGGACACCTCAACCGACTGATTGATCATATCGCCTAATTCATAGGCGTTCATCAGCACGGCTGCCATGTCGACCGTGTTGATCTCCGATACGCTCATGAACTTCATCCCAATTCTATAAGAATGTTCTCCTCCGTCTGGAGTAGACTCTTTTATCATATCATAACCTTTGGCCCATAAGAAGAGGTTTGAATGCACTTCCTGCTGATACCCTCAGGTGAAAGAAGGCACAATCAGCCGGATTTGCTCCCAATCCCCCGGCGAGAGCAGAGCCCCGTCCTCATAACCGTCCCGTTCCGGATCAAAGAGAGTTCCTTCCACCGCCCAAGGGTGGCTCCGAATCGCCCGGGGGATGAATTCCAAACGGCTGCCTCCGCGGGATATGAGCACCTTGGTCTGCCATTCCAAGGCCTGTTCCATAATGTGCTGGGCGGTCGTTCCGTGATAGTTCCGGAAATCCTGGGTCCACATTTTCGGAACCTGCCCGTAACCCGGGAACAGGGACTCCGGCTTCGGAATGTCGGAATCCGGCTCGAAATACTGGATATTCCGGCCGCTGTACACCAGACCGCCGGCGGCGGAAAGCCCGGTTTGGCGGAACTTTTCTTCATCGATCCGCTGCCCTGCCAGGTCCGGTGTGGAGTCATGGATCAGCGGATATGCGGAAACGGTCCGGCCGGGTTCAGCGATCGCCTTTAAGGGCGAGAGTCCCGACGAATCCAGAATTTTCCGCACCTCCGGCACCGCGCCAGGGTTCACGAGAAAATGCTTCGGACCGATCCGCTGCAAATGCCCCATCAGCTTCGGATGCGCTTCGATCCGATCGCCGTCTTCTTCAGCCGAACACGACAGCAGCATGGCTTCCTCAAAGCGGGTCCGGCCGATCTCCCTGCCCCACTGCTCCAAAGCCAGCCTTACGTTCTCCGGGACGCCGCTGCTCGAGAAGTTGTCCAGCAGCTGCGTCATTTCGGCCGCGCTCATGCCGTTCTCCACCGCCCGGGCCGTGCTGCTGCGGGTCAAACGGTATATGGACATCCGTTCGCTCTGTACCCGCTCCGAGCAGGCAAGCAGCTTCCATCGGATCCGGTACGGCACATCCGGTGGAACGATGACGTCAAAATCCGGCTGAACATAGAAGCGACCCTCTTCCGCCATCTCTCGATCTTCGCCGCCCGAAACCAGAACGAAGGCCGGATCCATGGCCCACCGGAAACAGCAGCGTCCGCTGCCGTCCTCACCGGTATCGCCCCAGCCAAACCCCGCCATCGCCGTCATCCATGCCCGGGCTCCCGCTTCCGAAACGGACCGGGTGAGCAGAACCTCCCGCTCCATCCAATCCAGCATATTCGTCATATCGTACCAGACGCCTGGTTGGAAAGAAGGATGGCAAAGAAGGTAGCGGAAATGCTGCAGCGCCGGGCTGTTCATGCCGTATCGGTCCAACACCGCCGGGAGCAGCACCCGGTTCATCTCCTGTTCAGACAGTCCCAGCCACTCGCCGAGCCGCTCCTCTTCCAGCAGAATCCCCTGGCTTTCTTTCACCGCAAGGCCGAGGCACATCATCATATCGAGCAGCACCGCGGCCACAAGCGGATAGGTTTCAGCATGCGCGTATTGGAGCTGCAGCGCTTCAAGGTCGGAATCTTTCAGGTGCACAGCTTCCAGCAGCTTCTGGATATTTTTCTTATGTACCGTTCCTTTCGCCGTTAAGGGAAGCCCATGCTCGGCCGGAGCCGCAAGCGCATGCAGCAGATCCAAGGCGAGGCCCGGCTTGGCTTCGCTGATCCGATGCACATTTGAATCCGGGACAACTTCTGCTTCGGGGGTGAAAAACTGCCGATACAATAGACCCAGGCTTTCCAAAGGAATGTAGTAGAGCTTTTCTCCCCAAGCTTTTTTCACCGCCTGGATCAGGCCGGCTCGTCTCAAGCGGATAAAGGACAGCTCAAGCTCCGCACCGCTTCGGCCGCTGCTCTTCACCGTGGTCCGGGCATCGTCGCTGAACGGCTGCCCGGCAAAACGGACGATCAGCCGTTTAAGCAGCTCGGCATCCTCCGGAGCCAGCGTACGCAGGATGGACCGGATCGCGGATTCCTGCGGCCGGTCTTCGTTCATTTCAGTGCTCATGGTCGGGATGATGCCTCCTTTAGGTCTGGAATGGGACGGTCATTCGCAGGATGGGAAGAAGCCCGCTCATGACTGGACTCAGAACGAAACAGCCCGGGATCCGAATCATATCGGACGGAATACTCGTACCCCTGTTCGACAAGGAAGAGCTGGCGGCGGATGGCAAAGTCCTCTTCTTTGCTTTCTTGGGACACCAGTGCGTAAAAATATGCCCGGTTGTTTTCGGTTTTCGGACGCAAAATCCGCCCTAGGCGTTGGGCTTCCTCCTGCCTGGAGCCGAAGCTGCCCGATATTTCAATCGCCACGGAAGCGTCCGGCAGGTCGACGGCGAAATTGGCTACCTTGGAAACGGCCAGCACTCTGATCTCTCCCCGTTTAAAAGACTCGTAGAGCCTTCCGCGTTCCTTGTGCGCCATTCGCCCCGAAATCAGCGGAATGCCCAGCGATTCGGACAGTTGCTTCAGCTGATCGATATACTGGCCGATAATGAGGATGCTCTCCTCCGGATGCTTAGCGAGCAGCCTGCGAACGACCTCGAGCTTGCCGGGATTTTCGGCGGCGATGCGGAACTTCTCCTTGCCCTCCGCATACGCGTATGCTTCACGCAGCTCCGGCGCCATCGCCACCCTAACCTCCGTGCATTCGACCTTCGCAATCCAGCCCATGGACTCCAGCTCCTTCCAGGGCATCTCGTAGCGTTTCGGCCCGATCAGCGAAAACACATCCTGCTCGCAGCCGTCCTCCCGTACGAGCGTAGCGGTCAGTCCAAGCCGGCGGGTCGCCTGGATATCGGCCGTCGCCCGGAACACCGGAGCCGGCAGCAGATGCACCTCATCGTAAATGATGAGCCCCCAATTCCGTTCGTTAAACAGACGCATATGCTCAAACTCGTCCTCTTTGGAGCGGCGGTGCGTCAAAATTTGATAGGTGGCCACTGTGACCGGGCGCACCTCCTTCTTCTGCCCCGTATACTCCCCGATCTGGGAAGGATCGAGCGTCGTCTTGTCCGTCAGCTCCGCGATCCACTGTCCGACGGAGGTTGCGTTCGACGTCAGAATCAGGCACTCGCACTGCTGCTTCTCCAGCACGCCAAGGCCGATGACCGTTTTCCCGGCTCCGCAAGGGAGCACCAGCACCCCGCTGCCTCCACTCCCGGCCACCCCTTCAAAAGCGTCGGCCGCCGCCTGCTGGTAGTCCCGCAGCGCAAATGAGCCGCCCTGCGCTTTCCAGCCCAACTGCAGCGGCTGTCCCTCATGATATCCGGCCAAGTCCAGGACCGGATATCCGAGCCGCGTCAGCTCCTGCTTGATCCGTCCGCGTCGGACCGCATCAAGCTCCGCCTGCTCCGGCGCGGCGCGCCGCAGCCCGCTGGCCTGCACGGCGGGGATCGCCAGCACCTCATCCAGCAGCTGCGGATCGGATGCCGTCAGGCGGAGCTTCCCGGCTTCCGCCTTCCCCGCCTCGATCCGGAGCTTCCCGTATCTGCCCACCAGGCTGCGGATGTCCTGGATTAACGCGGATGGAACCTCCCATCTGGAAATCGAAGCCAGGGCGTCGACGATTTCCTCTGCGGTCCATCCCAGCGAAGCGGCATTCCACAGCGATAACGGAGTGATCCGGTACGTATGAAACGCAGAAGGACTCTTGACCAGCTCTGCAAAATGGGCCAGCTTCCCGCGGGCTTCCTCAAACCCCGGATGTCCGCATTCCAGCAGGACGGTCCGGTCCCGCTGCACGATGCACGCTTTTGTATCGCTCATCAAATCCCCTTCTTTCAATCCGAATTGTTCTTTCAGCCTTCAAACATATGAAAAAGTTCATCTCCTAGAGCGGAAATGAACTTTTCCTCTTCCATTTCAAGTTTTCCCATCGTCCGCCAAAACATTCGTGCCTTCAGGAACCGTCTCTATGCAAGACCGGGAGACTCGACGGCCCGAGCCTGCCTATTCCCATCCCTGATAGGATTGGGTCATCGTCACCAGCAGCTTGGCGGCGCTCAGCATGGCCGATTCGTCAAAGTCAAACCTTGGATGATGGTGCGGGTAGACAGCCCGAAGCTCTTCGTTGCCTGCTCCCACAAACATAAAGCACCCGGGGATTTCCTGCAAATAGTATGCGAAGTCCTCCGCAGGCATAATCTTCTCGCAGCGCTCCACCTTCGACTCCCCGAACACCTTCGGCGCTTCGTGGAAAAACCTTTCCGTCTCCGCTTCATCATTCACAAGCGGCGGGTAACCCATCAAATATTGAATTTTCGAATCGGCTCCATAAGTCTGCGCCGTAAGCCGGGTTATTTCTTCGATCCGTTCGCGGATAAATTGGCGCGTCTCCTCATCAAATGTCCGTACTGTCCCGGTAATCCGGCACGATTCGGCGATGACGTTCTGCGCGCTTCCGCCCTGGATCGTTCCGATCGTAACGACCGCCGGCCGAAGCGGGTTGACCGAACGGCTGACGATGCTCTGCAGCTGCATGACCAGCGCCGATCCGGCCACCACGCTGTCCACCGTCACGTGCGGCATGCCACCGTGGCCGCCTTTACCGATGATATCGATAAAGAACTCATCCGCTGCCGCCATCATCGGCCCCGGCGTGCTGGCCGCGGTTCCTGCCGGGAACGGCGTCCATAAGTGCACGCCGTACACCGCGTCGGCCCCATCCAGAACGCCGGCCTCGATCATCCCCTTGGCTCCGCCCGGACATACTTCCTCTGCCGGCTGAAATACGAACCGGATCTCTCCGGGAAGATCATCCTTCCGGGCGCTGAAGTATGTCGCCACCGCCAGCAGGATCGACGTATGCCCGTCGTGACCGCAAGCATGCATGACGCCCGGAACTTCGGACGAATAATCGCACGACTTTTCATCCTGGATCGGAAGCGCGTCCATATCCGCCCGCAGCACGACCGTTTTCCCCGGCTTGCTTCCTTTTAATACGCCGACTACCCCATATCCGCCGCCAAACCGCGTCCGGACGTCGATCCCCAGCTCCCGCAGCCTGTCCGCCACGAACGCCGACGTCTTCTCCTCGTGGTAAGACAGCTCCGGGTGCCGGTGCAGATACCGCCTCCACTCCACCATTTGCGGCTGCAGCTTGCTCAGCAATGCTTCTTCTTTCATATGTATCCGTCCTCTCGCCATAGAATGGATGTTAAGTTGCCGATATGTCATCCCACATTGCGGTTGTGAACCCTTTTTTCTATTGTAGCAGAAACGCTTAAGATGGGGTATCGCCCCAATATTGCCAAGGCTTGCACAAGTGTTTAAAACATAATATCATGAGTAAAGAACTTTACAGGCAACCAATAGAGGAGGATTTAGTAACCATGATTTTTGAAAATACGGGACTGGACGGCATCAAAGCCGACCTGGCGTTTATGGACGAAGTAGCCGAGAAAGTAGGCTTTGTCCGCTGGCAGTGGGAATACTACCGCGCTACATATGACTATAAGATCGAAGATAAAAACACCAATTCGGAGTATTTCGTACGGATCAACACCCGTGCGGTGGAGGGCAAGCTGGAACACCCAAGCGCTGTGCTGCAAATTGAAGCTGTGTATATGGGCAAAGCGACCTTCCCTCACGGGCTGGAATACGAAACACCGATTCCGTCGTCCATCATGGGAATTGCAACCAAGAAGCTTCAGCAGTTTAAAGCCGCTTTGGAAGCCTGAGCAGGTCTCTTATGAGAGAAGAAAAACCCCAACAAACCAAGAGAGGGACGCCGGATTTCCAACTGCTCATCCTCACCTTGCTGTTGGTTGGTTTTGGGCTGGTCATGGTATTCAGCGCCAGTTCGAGCTTGGCCATCGCCAGTGAGAAGTTTCACTACGACTCACTGTACTTTACTAAGAGGCAGTTCGTATGGGCAGTTCTGGGCACTGTCGCCATGTTCGTCGCGATGAACATTCCTTACACCAGGTACAAGAAGCTGTTTGCCCCGCTGTTTATCGTGACAGTCATTATGCTAGTACTGGTACTTTTCATAGGGAAAAGCCTAAACGGTGCCCGAAGCTGGTTCGGCGTCGGATCTCTCGGCATCCAGCCGACGGAAATCGCGAAGATCGCGATTATCCTGTATCTGTCCGCTTTGATCAGCAAAAAAGGGGAGCGCTTCCGCGACCTGCGGACAGGCTACATCCCGGTCATGGTTATCGTCGGCTTCGTCGCCGGGCTCATCATGATGCAGCCGGACCTCGGTTCCTGCCTCATTCTGGTGGCCACGAGCGCCCTGATCATCTATGCCGGCGGCGCGAGCCTCAAGCATATGATAGGTTCAGCCCTGCTGCTGATCCTCGGTGCAAGCCTCGTTCTCGGAGCTAACGCCCTGATCAAGTCGGTGTCCCATAGCGGGGAGCAGGCAGTGCAATCGAGCAACTATAAGCTCGGCCGGATTAACGCCTTCTTGGACCCGACTAAGGATCCACAGGGGGAGGGCTACAATCTGCTGCAGTCGCTGACCGCTATCGGTGAAGGTCAGTTGACCGGAGCCGGATTCGGCAAAAGCGTCCAGAAGCTTCATTATTTGCCTAACCCCTATAACGACTTTATCTTCTCCGTCATCGGCGAAGAGTTCGGGTTTATCGGAACGTCGATCTTCCTGATCGTCTATATTTACTTCATCTGGCGCGGAATCATCATCGCGCTGAGGTGCCCCGATCCGTTCGGAACGCTTGTCGGCATCGGGATTATGGGCTTGATTGCCATCCAGGCGTTCATCAACATCGGAGGCGTCACCCAAACGATCCCGCTGACCGGGGTAACCCTGCCGTTTATCAGTTACGGCGGAACTTCCCTGCTGATCATGATGGCGAGCATGGGGATCATGCTCAGCATCTCGCGGATCAGTACGCTGCCGTCGAAGCAGGAGCAGGTGAAGTCGGTGACTGTCAAGAAACCGTCGGTCGCCGTCTCCTCCCGCAATCAGACACGCCGCTTTAACTGAACCTTCAGGGGATACCCTGAAGCGACTCATACCAAAAAGACTAGAGGACGTTGAAGTCCCCTAGTCTTTTTTTCGTCTTATTCATGTGTTCGTGTGCTTATTTGGTGCGCGTAGGTACCTCTTCAATCATGTCATCTTTAAAAGCGACGCCTTCCACTTTCACGTTCACTTCGACCACACGCAGACCGGTCATGCTTTCGACAGCTTCACGCACGTTTTGCTGAAGCATGCGGGATACTTCGTGAATCGGGGTTTCGTACAGCACGATGATTCGCAGGTCAATGGCCGCTTCCAGCTGGCCTACCTCCACCGTGACACCCTTCTGCACGTTTTTTCCGCTCAGGCGCTTGGCCCATCCTTCCGACAAACCACCCGACATAGCTGCAATCCCTGGTGTTTCGAGTGCGGCCAGTCCGGCGATTTTCGCTACGACATCATCTGCAATCCGTATGGTTCCATTCTCTAGTTGGAGTTGTTCCGACATGCTCCATCCTCCTTTACATCCATTATCCGTTATTGTAAATCCTAACAGGCCCAAAAAGCAAATCCCAAGCCCTGCCGATTTGTTTACAACCTTATGCAATTTGGGTATATTGAATAAGAATCGAACTTACATAAGGCAAGAGGTGTCAAAAATTGAAAAAATGGATCAGCCCCACCCTGCTCATCGCCTTCTTTATCCTTAGTGCTGTGGGACATTTCGCAGGCTGGGATGCAACGCTGCAGTTTATTCTGTCCGCGATTTCTGTCATCTTTGTGGCCGGATTTTTGGGCAAAGCGACGGAGAACGTATCGCATTATGCCGGACAGCGGCTCGGTGGATTTCTGAACGCCACCTTCGGTAACGCAGCGGAGCTGATTATCGCCATCTTCCTCGTGAAGGAAGGCTTGTTCGACATGGTCAAAGCCAGTCTGACCGGTTCGGTAATCGGAAACTTGCTGCTCGTACTGGGACTCAGTATTTTTGCCGGGGGACTGAAGTTTAAAGTTCAGAGCTTCAACGTATCATTGGCGGGTATGAACGGCTCGCTGATGCTCGTTGCCGTGATCGCTCTGATCGTGCCTGCGGTCTTCCTGCGCAGCCACTCCATTACCGGAAGCGATACCCAGCTGCTGAGCCTTATCGTAGCTTGTATCTTAATCGTGGCTTACCTTGCCTGGCTGGTCTTCTCGATGATTACGCACAAGAAGTACTTGGCGGATGTCACCGACGAAGAAGATGAAGAGCTGCCTCATGAACGCGAGCCGGAATGGTCCAAGGGCAAATCGATCCTGTATCTCCTTCTGGCGACCGTTATGGTCGCTTTCGTGAGTGAGTGGCTGGTAGATACGCTGGAGACCTTTACGACGCGATTTGGGCTTAGTGAGCTGTTCGTAGGTGCGTTCCTCGTGGCCATCATCGGCAATGCGGCAGAGCACAGTGCGGCCGTCATGCTGGCTATGAAGAACAAGATCGGCGCAGCGGTCGAAATCGCCGTAGGCAGCAGCCTGCAGATCGCTTTATTCGTCGCCCCCGTGCTCGTGCTGGTCAGCTATTTCTTCGGGCCTACCACGATGGACCTGGTGTTTACAACCATAGAGCTGCTTGCGATTGGCGTGTCGGTATTTATCGCCAAGTCTATTATCCAGGATGGCAAAACGAACTGGTATGAAGGTCTGCTGCTGCTGGTCGTATACGTTATTTTGGGCGTATCGTTTTTCTTGGTGTAGCAAGGCAGCTTAAGCTCTTAACCCTGCAAAGCAGGGAAACGCAAAAAAGGCATGCGCTCCAGCGGAGTGCATGCCTTTTTATACGTATAAATTTATAAATCTCGGGACCTCCGATGTGAAGGCCAAGCTGCAACTACTCATCATCGTGTGATACAGGAACAGGCCGTCCCGTACTCTGCATCTTATGTAAGCCTGCTTGCGACAGGCTGATGATTTAGGCTTCCCTGTTGTTCAGGGCTTCATAGAGGTTGGCCAGATTCTTCTCCAGCTCACTGACCAGCTGTTTGCCAGTAAGTTCGGGCACAAGACCGGCACGTACGGCAAAATCAACCTCACGTGAAAATCCGTACATCTGGGTGTCCAGCACTTCCTCATAGAGAGGGCAATAGCGTGTGGCCAGATTCTCCATTTGTACTTCAATAAGCTTCTCTATTTTCTCTGCATCATCTTTCAGCAGATTAATCGCCTTAATATTCAACTGCTCCTGCAGCTCAGATGAAGTCATGCATCTTCCCCCCTATGTCCAAAATCCTACAATTACACCCTTGTATTCTATTCTTAATATTAGACGAAATTGAACACCAATACAAGAACCTGGCCCAGAAAAACGTCCCCGGGAAGCCGAAGGAACAGGAAACTCTGGCCCATCGTCCGCAAAGAACCCGGGTTTCAATGCCAAGCGCGGCGCAAAGGGACTCTAAGGGGAAGGCTGGCGGCGGTGCAAGGTTCTAGAATAACCCCGGTAAATATCAAGGTTATGACTTTAAAAAAAGCGCCCTTACTGTTGCCAGCAGGTGCGCTCTTCTTCATCGCTTACTCAGAGACCACGTTGACGTTCAGGCCGTGTTTGGCAAATACTTCCTTCATCGCCGTTTTAGCCTCGTCCGCATCCGGTCCATGAACATGAAGCTCATAGCTTTGGCTGCTTACGAGTGTCGTAAACAGACCGAGGATACTTTTGACATCGATGTACTTGTTTTCCGCTTGAAGTACGATCGAAGAGGTAAATTGGCTTGCCGTTTGAGCGATTTCTACAACAGCTGCGTTGTTACTGGACATAGGATCCCTCCGTAGCTTTTGATATCAAGTATACTATGATTTTACCACTTTTATGATACATTGAATCCGCTTTCTCGCGCAAGGAATTTCTGAAAAGCGCTGAACCTTGGGCCTCACGGGCCGGGTTCCCTTCTTCAGCTATTCCTATTTCAAGTTTTCAGGATTCAGCCCCTGCAGTTCCGGAATGACGAAGATGCCGTCTTTGCGGATCAGCACGTCGTCGAAGTAGATCTCCCCGCCGCCGTAGTCTTCACGCTGAATCAGCACGATATCCCAGTGGATGGAGGAACGGTTGCCGTTATCCGTTACTTCATAGGCTTGACCCGGGGTGAAGTGGATGCTGCCGGCAATTTTTTCGTCGAACAGAATGTCCTTCATCGGGTGCAAAATGTACGGATTAAACCCGATCGCGAATTCGCCGATATAGCGTGCCCCTTCATCCGAGTCCAAAATGTTGTTCAGGCGCTCGGTATCGTTGCTGGTCGCTTCCACGATCTTTCCGTCCTTGAAGGTAAACTTGATATTTTCGAACGAAATGCCGTTGTATACCGTGCTGGTGTTGTAGCTGATCGTACCGTTGACGGAATCACGCACCGGTGCGCTGTATACCTCGCCGTCCGGAATGTTCTTCTCGCCTGCGCATTTTTCGGCGCCGATTCCCTTAATGGAAAAGCTGAGATCGGTGCCCGGGCCGACGATACGGACCTTGTCCGTCTTTCTCATCAGCTCGGCAAGCGGATCCTGCGCTTTATCCATCTTGGCGTAATCGAGGTTGCATACGTCAAAATAGAAGTCCTCAAAGGCTTCTGTGCTCATATTGGCCAACTGGGCCATGCTTGGATTCGGATAACGCAGCACCACCCATTTGGTGTGGTTGACGCGCTGCCCGCTATGTACCGGATGATTGTAGAGCGAATTGAACAGTTTTACCTTTTCGTCAGGAACGTCGGCCAGATCGTTGACGTTCTCTCCGGCGCGGATGCCGATATAGCAGTCCATCTGCTTCATCCGGTTCAGGTCGATGTCCGCCCATGTCTTGAGCATCTCTTCTGTTGCGTTCATCAGCATCGTACGCTGCACCGATTTGTCGGTAATTTGTACGAACGGACGTCCTCCCCGCTTGCCGACTTCATCAATGACGGCCTTCAGCAGGTCGCGCTCCGAGCCGATCATCTCGACAAGGACGTTCTCCCCCGGCTGTACGTTCACGGAATAACCGACGAGGTTTTCCGCCAGTTTTTGAATTCTAGGATCACGCATGACTTATTTCCTCCCCTTGACATAACCTGTTAGCTATTTATTTGAACAAAGGTTAATTCATTCAGACTTATTGTAGCACGCATGGCAAGTCCCGTCAGCATGAGCGCTGCGGATGCAGGCGGAAAGCCCGAAGTCTGCCGGTCGGATGATGACCAAATGAGCAGTCACCTGATCGTTCGGTGCGGAACTTATCGTCACTGGGCGAGCCTAAGGCTGGAATGATACATCATTGACCATCGTCTCCCGCGTCTGCGCACCGTCCAGATTGATATAGTCGATCGCGCTCTCCGAGGTCAGACGAACCGGAAATCCGGACTTGCGGTTAATCGTCAAATGATAGACCGTGCTGACCTGGGCGTCGTTCAGCATCTGCCGCAGCTGTTTGTCCCCCTGATTCCAGAGCGTCTGCAGCTTTTGCTTTTGCCCGGACTGTGCATGGGTGTATCCTGGCTGCTTGCGGAGACCCTCCATTTCCGATTCAAGCTGCTTCGTCAAAAAGTCCTTTGCGCTGGAGCTTTCCAGTTCGATCCGCAGCACTTTGGTGCCGCGGCCAGCGCTGGACTCCACCTTGATGCTTTTGGGAAGCCCATGAATGCCGTCGAGCTGCTGCAGAGGGTTTAACCGGGTTAATGAAGGAGAGTTATCCTCAGGGTTCGCTTCGCTCGACAACCTCACCCATCCCCCGTCCTGCCTGCGGAAATTCGTCACCTTCACGGTTTTCCCGGTGATTCCCCGTGCCTGGAGTCCCGTGGTCTGAACAGCCTCCCCAGTAGGGATTACGCTCTCCATGGTCAGCTGGTCGTGGCCCGTGAGCCTGCCGGTGTAAGCAAAGTTCTGCACCTGCCCCTGATCCTGGGCACGGACCGAAGCCAGGCCGCTAAATGAAAACGAATCGATGCCGGCAAGACCGGTAATCGTCTGGGAAAACCACTCCTCCGGCGATTTCGAGTCCTGAAACATGCCGCAGCCTGTCAAACCGCCGTAAAGGCCGAGCAGCAGCAAGGCGGGAAGTACCATTTTTTTCATCATGGAAAAACTGCCTTTCCGGACAAAATGAACCAAGGTTCATTCTTCGATCATAGGTCCTTTTTGCTTTATAGACTGTCCCCCGCCCGGCCAGTTCATGCAAAAATAAGGCGCCCCCACCCGAGAGCGAGGCCGCCTGCTACATATCGTTCATGTTTTCCATTTGGATTTGGTTGCGTCCGCTGTTCTTCGCCCTGTAGAGGGCCATATCCGCTCTGTAGAACAAGCTGTCTACACTCACCTGCGGGTCCGTCCAGCACCATTCCGCGATTCCGCTTGAAATCGTTACGGACGGGCTTGTCTCCCGGGCGACCCGGCTCCGGATCACTTCTGCGACTTTGACCGCCTGGTGCACCCCTAGCTGCGGCATATACACCGCCAGCTCTTCCCCGCCCCAGCGTGCAGGCACGTCTTCCTCCCGAATGGAGGATTTCACGATATCGCTGACCTGCCTCAGAATGTCGTCCCCTTTCTGGTGGCCGTATGTATCGTTAACCTGTTTGAATTCATCAATGTCTACCACGATCAGAGACCCGCAAAAATCGCTCACTTGATACTGCTGAATCATCTTATCGAGGTAATGGCGGGCGTACATGTCGGTCAGCATGTCCCGGTTGGCCATCCGTCTCAGCTCGGCGTGGAGCAGCGCGTTGCTCACCGACAGGCCGATGTGGCTGGACAAGGTCTGCAGAAGCCGGTAGTTGTCATAGGAAAAATAATGAGGGTTGCGGTGCGTCAGCAGAATCGCCCCCATCACCTTGCCGTTTACGGTCAGCGGTGAAGCGATGAGGGATTGCGAATGCGTGATTTCCATCAGCTTTGAGGGGACTTTGCCGTTCAGCGAATAGTCTGACAGAATTACAGGTTCCTTTTTATGAAAGACAAGTCCGCCGAAGCCGTACTCTGCGTCAAAAGACGAGGCAAGACCGGAAACGTTGGATGCCATGACCTCCAGAACGTCCCGCTCCTCATTGTACTGCAGGAAGCAGCAGTAATCCGCCTGAAAAATATCCAGCATCTCTTCGCTGGCAAACTTGTAGATATCCCCCAGCTTGAGGCTCTGGTTCAGCCGCTGGGTCAATTCGTTAATGAGGCGCAGCTCATGAATCAGCAGGTTCGACTGCTCGTAGAGCTTCGCATTCTCGAACGCGTTCCCCGCTGTGTCGACCACCATGCCGATCAGCTGCAGGTCTAAGTCTTCCCGGAGCTCCCGGGACATCACCAGATGCAGCACCCCATAGACGCCCTGCTTGCCGCCGAGCGGAATGGCGATTTCGGTCTGGCCTTCCATTCCTTCGCCACTGCCATCCTGCATCATGAGCCTTCCATCCATGAAAGACCTGACGCAGATATCCTCGCCCCAGGGATGAAACACGAGCGGTTCTACCCGCGGATTGCGGCTTTGATGGTCCTGGGACATGAGCAGCCTCGCCCGGATGGTGGGGTACAGTACTTCAAGACTGTCCAGAACTTCCGTCAGCACGGTATCGACGTCGATCTGATCATGCATCCGCTGCATGATTTGGAACAGGATGGACCGGCGATTGGCTTCCCGTTCCGTGCTTTCCTGCACCTTCAGAATGTCCGATACGAGGGCGAACTTAAAGCTTTTGTAGAGGCAGGAACGATAATGAAGCGCCATCGCGGCAACGGTGTCTCGGATTCCTTCATCAAAAAAGCGTGCGGGGATTCCGCAGACCAGAAGGCACACCAGCGCATGGTCCCGGCGCGTAAAGACCGGAATAACCGTCGTGACCCAGGAGTTTCCGCGCTCCGCTGGGTCATCAGGATGGACCCAGACTTGTTCCCCGGACTTCAGGCAGCGGCCGATCTCTCCCGTCAAACCGCAGAAAGGTTCCGCAAGGAGAGCTTCATCGCCTTCGATCCACCGCCCCTCGTAATCCGTCACGGCCCACAGGGCTTGTCCGCTTAACGTCAGCGCCTGCCCTTCGGTGCGCCATTGGAGAAAGGCTTCCTGAATCACGTGATCCACATAGGGCAAATCATGAATGGACAAGTCGATCTCCTGCAGCCAGGAAGTAGCCGACTCTGAGGGAAACGCCAGCTCGGTATTCGTCTGAAACAGGCTTTGATGCTTGGTTGTTTCTCGTTGGTGTTCTGACATAGACAGGCGCTCCTTTACACCGTGCCCAGAGGGTGTCTTTCAAGGCACCAATAAAATCACAATCAATCATTGTCATCCTTGCAATATGAAAATCCCCTGACAAAGTCGGGTTATGTCGGATGTGTTATAATAATCATATTCTACTCTGTTCCAAGCAATTTTGCACTCATATTTCAGATATTTGTCCTACTTTTTTAGGACTATAGCCCTATCGACAAAATTAGACTTTTCCAGCAAAATGTCAGGCCTTGACTTTTGCCTACTCTATAATATAAAATCTATTGTTGAAAAAGACTGCAATATAGTCTTGATTTGGGCGTAACGTTGTGTCACCCTCACGTCATTTGTTGCTGACAGGACAGCGGCTGAACTTTCCCGTCAGTTGTGCAGTTCGTACTAGGACGCACAGGTAAACAAATACGGCGCAAATAGAGCCCTACTGTAAATTATTCGAAAAATAAAGGAGTCTACTATAACATGGCACGTTACACAGGTCCAAAGTTCAAATTGAGCCGTCGTCTGGGAATTTCCCTGAGCGGTACTGGTAAAGAATTGAAACGCCCTTTTCCTCCAGGACAACACGGTCCTAACCAACGGAGAAAAATGAGCAACTACGGTATGCAGCTTCAAGAAAAACAAAAATTGCGCCACATGTACGGTTTGGGTGAAAAGCAATTCCGCACGCTGTTCGACAGAGCGCAAAAAATGCAAGGTATTGCCGGCGAAAACTTCATGTTCTTGCTGGAAAGCCGTTTGGACAACCTTGTTTACCGTCTTGGTTTCGCTAACTCCCGTGCAGGAGCGCGCCAATTGGTCGCTCACGGTCACGTGACTGTTAACGGCAAGAAAGTAAACGTTGCTTCCTACCAAGTAAGCACAGGCGACGTGATCGGTCTTCGCGAAAGAAGCCGCAGCCTCTCTTCTATTAAAGAAGCGCTGGAAAACCGTGCGCATCTGCCAGGCTACCTGGAGTACAACGATGGAGCTTTGGAAGGTAAATATATCCGTTTCCCAGAGCGCGCCGAGCTTTCCCAAGACATCGACGAAAGACAAATCGTCGAATTCTACAACCGTTAATATTTGCTGCAACCAAGCCTGGAACTTTATGTTCCGGGCTTTTTTGTTTGTTCTGGATGATAAACAGGGCTGACTGGCAGCCCTGTTTATCATGGTAGTATCCCCCGGCCTCTCCCAGCCTTCTCACGGCTTCTTAAATCTTCTATAGCAGCCGGAGCTTGGCAAATTTGCGTCTTCCCACTTGAACGATATCGCCGTCCCTGACCGCGATCTCCGCATGGGGATCCTCGATTTTCACTTCATTCAGCTTGACCGATCCTTGCTCAATGCTCCTTCTGGCCTCGCTGTTGGAAGAAGCAAATCCGATAAGGGTCAGCAGCCGGACCAGCCGGATGGCCCCTCCCTGCAGCTCGTTTGCGGGGATACCGCGCAGCTCGATATCTTCAGGAAGCGCACGCTGCTGAAAGACGGTGACGAAATGCTGCCGGGCCGCTTCGGCCGCCTCCTGCCCGTGGTACATCCGGACAAAGGCTGCCGCCAGGCTCATTTTGGCATCCCTTGGGTGGATACGGCCGCCTTCCAATCCTTCGCGCAGAATCTGAAGGTCTTCATTCGTTATATCCGTGGCCAGCTCGAAGTATTTCACCATCAGCCCATCCGGCACCGACATCGTTTTACCGAACATTTCGTTCGGTGCGTCATCGATTCCGATGTAGTTGCCAAGGCTTTTGCTCATCTTCTGCACGCCATCCAGCCCTTCCAGCAGCGGAAGCGTGATCGCCACCTGCGGTTCTGCCCCGTATTCCTTCTGCAAGGTGCGGCCCATCATGAGATTAAACGTCTGATCCGTACCACCGAGCTCGATGTCCGTCTCCAGCGCCACCGAATCCATGCCCTGCATCAGCGGGTAGAAAAACTCGTGAATGCTGATCGGGAGCCCGCCGGCATACCGTTTGGAAAAATCGTCTCGCTCCAGCATCCGGGCTACCGTCACTTTGGAACCGAGCCCGATCACGTCGGCAAAGGTCATCGGGCCGAGCCATTCGGAGTTGTAGTATACCTTCGCTTTGTCCGGGCTTAATATTTTGAACGCCTGTTCCTGGTACGTTTCCGCATTCAGCTTCACGTCCTCTTCCGTAAGCTGTCTGCGCGTTTCCGATTTCCCGGTCGGGTCGCCGATCCGGCCCGTGAAATCTCCGATGATCAGCTGCACCTCATGGCCCAGCTCCTGAAACTGCCGCAGCTTGTGCAGCACTACCGTGTGCCCCATATGAATGTCCGGAGCGGATGGATCAAGACCCAGCTTTACCTTGAGCGGCCGTCCTTGCACAACCGACCGGATCACCTTGCGTTCCAGCTCTTCGTTCGGCAGGATTTCGACCGTCCCCCTCCTGATGACAGCCAGTTGGCGTTCAACCTCTTCCTTCTGGGCCGGCATAAGTTGTTCCCAGTTCATCGTCATCAACCTCTCTCTGATCCGTTTAGAATGTACAGCAAAAAGGCTCCTTCTCGTCCCAAGGGACGAGAAGGAGCCTGCTCGCGTTACCACCCTAATTAAAGCAGCCGTTTCGGGGACGACCCCCTTCCACCCACTGCTTTCACTTCATTACGATAACGGACTGCCAGGTCCGGTGCCAGACTACTTGCGCTCCTGGTGACGCGCGTTCCTCCAGACGGCTCAAGACGGTAATTCAAAGGGAGAGGCTGCCGGTTTGCACCACCCACCGGCTCTCTGATCAGCCCAGGCTCCCTTCTACTGGAGTCTTTCTTTGCCTTTTGACGATATGTTCTTTTTGGATTAAACCTATTTATACCACACACCCGAAAAAAGTCAATGATTGCCATCCATTTGGCCACGATTCGATCTCTGCATTCAAAATACGCAATTTATGCTATAATAGTTCCGTCAAAAGGAGGATAGCCACGAATGGTTGAAGATAACAAACAAAAGCCGGAAGAGCAGACCGCTCCGAAAAAACGGTCCTACGGCCGCATCATCGGCCTTACCGCGATGTGGACGCTGGTCGTTATCGTTATGGGAGCGCTGTTCGCCGGCGGTACGGCAGCCGGGTACCTCACTTCCATCGTGAAGGATGATCCGGTCCGTTCCAGGGCATTGATTGACCAGAAGATGAGCGAGAACTCCATTACGGGATTCGCCTACTTCCGTGACGGCACCCCCATCGGACAGCTTCGGACCGATGAGGACAGACGCCCCGTGGAGTATAAGCAGATACCGCCCATCGTCATCGACGCCGTCGTATCGATTGAAGACAATAACTTTTTTACACATAAGGGTGTTGACATCAAGGGCACGCTCCGTGCCGTCAAACAGAAGCTTCTGCATGAATCCGTTCAGACCGGAGGAAGCACGCTCACCCAGCAGCTGGCCAGACGCGTATTCCTGAACCTGGACAAAACGGAAGACCGGAAGTTCAAGGAAATTTTGCTCGCGCTCCGGCTGGAGCGGTTTATGACGAAAGAAGAAATTATAACGGCATACTTAAACAAGGTTCCGTTCGGCAACGGATCCAGCGGCTACAATCTGTACGGTATTCAGGCCGCAGCCAAAGGCATTTTTAATATTAGTGATCTCAGTAAATTGAACGTCGCCGAGGCGGCTTATTTGGCCGGTCTTCCTCAGCTGCCTTCCAGATATTCGGCCTTCAATGGAAAAGGCGAGTTTAACGAAGCCAACTTTAAGCGCGCCATCGACCGGCAGCATCTGGTGCTCCGGCGGATGCTTGAAGAGAACAAAATCACGGAAGCCCAGTATAAGGAAGCGCTCGCTTTCGACATTCGCAAGCAGCTGGCTCCCCATGTGGAGAAGGCATACGCCACCTTCCCTTATCTGATGATGGAAACGGAACGCCAAGGCGCCCAAATCATCATGCAGCTGAATGAGCAGGCGGAAGGCAAGGTTCCTGGGGACGATGCGAAGCAGGACGGCGACCTGCTTGAAGAAGCCCGGCAGCAGCTCAGCACGGGCGGGTATCGGATCTATACCACGATTGATAAAAAGGTGTACAATTCGATGCATAAAATCGCCGAGGATGACAGCAACTTCTCCCCTGACAGCAAGACCAAGGGGGCCGAGCAAACGGCGGCAATGATGATCAACAACAAGACCGGCGCCATTCTCGGCATGATCGAGGGCCGCGATTTTAACAAAGAACAGATGAACTATGCGACCCAGATGATCCGCCAGCCGGGATCGACGATGAAGCCGATTGCGGCTTACCTGCCGGCGATAGAATCAGGGGCCATACAGCCGGCAAGCGTGGTTGACGACTCCCCGATTATTTTGCCGGACGGACAGAAAGGGTATCATATTCCCAAAAACTCAACTACGGGATATAAAGGATTGATGACGGCGCGCTCCGCGCTCAACAATTCCGTGAATACGGTCGCGCTTAAACTGTACAACAACATTGTCGGAATCCAGAACGCCTGGAGCTTTGCCAAGAAGCTCGGGATCACGACTCTGGAACCGGATGACTATACTGCAAGGACCGGCGTGCTGGGCGGCCTCGTTCATGGTGTGACGGTTGAAGAGCTGACCAATGCTTACAGCGCTATTGCGAACAACGGCCAGTTTAACGACGCCTACATGATCGAGAAAATCACCGACTCCAAAGGCAACATCGTGTATCAGCACGAAGCCAAGCCGGTGCAGGCTTTTTCCAAGCAGACGGCCTATCTGATGACCGACATGCTGCGGACCGTCATCACCGAAGGAACCGGCGATGTCGTCCGCAAAAATTACAAGCATTTTAAAACCGTGCCGATCGTCGGCAAAACGGGTACGACCCAGAATTACGGCGACGTCTGGTTTATGGGCTATTCCCCTGACGTGACGCTCGGGGTCTGGGCAGGCTATAAGGAACAAAAGAACACCTTGACCACCAAGGCGGCGAAGAAACGCGCCCAGTCGATCTGGACCCTCGTGATGAACGAGGTGATCGACAGAGAACCGGAGCTGTTCAAGACTTCGAAGTTCGATAAACCGGACGGCATCGTAACCAAGACGGTGTCCGCCTACAGCGGCAAATTGCCGACATCGCTCACGGACCGGTTCGTGACCGACATTTTCAACAGCAAATACGTTCCGACGGAAAGCGACGACGGCATCGCCAAAGAGAAGTACATTACCTATAACGGCGTAAACTATATCCCGCAGGATGGTACGCCGGATGACATGCTCAAGGAGAAGGTCGTCGTCAAACGGGAAAAGCCGATTTCCGAGCTGATCAAAGAGCTGGAGAACGCGTTTGCCAAAATGAAGGGCGGCCACAATGCGCTGTCTTACTACATCCCGAGGGATGCCAACAGCGACATGCCGACCAAGATCGATCCGCGGGTGGACGACGGCGCCGCACCGGCTGCCCCATCGAACGCTTCGATCTCGTGGAACGGCAGCAAGGCCGTCATCTCCTTCAGCCCTACCGGACAATCCGATGTCGTCGGCTACCGGCTGTACCGCTCGGATAACGGTGGCTCCTACCGGAGACAGGCCAGCCTCCTCGTCGGAGAAGGGTCATCCTTTACCAGCGCTGCGAGCGGCGGATCCAGCTTCTATGTCACGGCCGTCGACGTGGCCGGCAAAGAGTCCGCACCGAGCATGACCGTCGGCCTGGGCGGCGGATTGACCAACATTATCGGAGGCACGGACGATCCGTCCGGGGAACAAGGACAAAACGATGGGCAAGACAATCCGGACGGCGGTATGGCATCTGGAGAGACACCGGGAACGGAACAGGCGCCTCAGACGGCCCCAGCCGCTCCTAGCGGGCTTCAAATGGCTGCTACGGAGACCGGAATCCAATTCCAGTGGACCGCCGCAGGAGCCCAGGAAATGGTCACAGAGTACGATGTTTATTACAGTACAAATCCGAACGGTCCGTATGTTAAATTAGGCACCAGCACGGAGCCTGGCTTATCGTACACCACATCGACTCCAATCAAAGGTTACTTCTTCGTATCTGCAGTAAATAGCGCAGGCGAATCGCCAAAATCGCCGGGCGCCTACTTTGAGAAAAAGTAATGGACCTGGCAAGCAGTTACAGCATCACAAGAGGCAATCCCGGTATGGGATTGCCTCTTGTATTGTATAGAGCGGTTTATCCGAATAATCGGGATAACGAAAACAGCCGGCTGTCAGGGTATAACCCTGGGCAACCGGCTGTTCTTTATTCTGTTTACGGCGTTATCCCTTACCGTTAGCAAAAATAACGCTAGATTCAGTGCTTAGTCTTCAATTGTGGACAAATCGCCTGTCGGAAGGTTTAACTCCCACGCCTTCAGCACGCGCCGCATAATTTTACCGGAACGCGTCTTCGGCAGTTTATCCTTGAACTCAATTTCGCGCGGTGCAGCATGGGCCGATAATCCCTCTTTGACGAAGCGGTAGATCTCGTCCTTAAGCTCCTGCGACTCGGTGTAACCTTCGCGAAGCGAAATAAACGCCTTGATGATTTCGCCTCTCGTCGCATCCGGCTTGCCGATGACGCCGGCTTCTGCAACCGCCGGGTGCTCGACAAGCTTGCTCTCGACTTCGAACGGTCCGATCCGCTCACCGGACGAGTTGATGACATCGTCGATCCGGCCCTGGAACCAGAAATAACCTTCTTCGTCCATGTATGCCGAGTCCCCGGAAATATACCAGCCGGGAATTCTGAAATACTCCTGATACTTGGCCGGGTTTTTCCAAATCTGGTTCATCATCGACGGCCAAGGGACCTTGATGGCCAGATTGCCCATCGTATATGGAGCCACTTCCTTGCCGTTATCGTCCAGGATAGCGGCCTCGATCCCTGGAAGCGGGCGTCCCATGGAGCCAGGCTTGATGGCCATGGAAGGATAGTTACAGATCAGCTGCCCGCCCGTTTCGGTCATCCACCATGTATCGTGAATGCGCTGCCCGTATACCTTCTCGCCCCAGCGGACGACTTCAGGGTTCAGCGGCTCGCCAACGGACAGAACGTGGCGGAGGCTGCTGAGGTCAAACTGGGAGATCACATCGGCCCCGGCCCCCATCAGCATCCGGAAAGCGGTCGGTGCGCTGTACCACACCGTGACTTTGTATTTATCAATCGTGCCGTACCAATCCTGCGGACTGAAGCGTCCGCCGCGGATGACATTGGTTACCCCGTTCAGCCATGGGGCAAAAATGCCGTACGATGTCCCTGTTACCCAGCCCGGGTCAGCCGTACACCAATAGGTATCGTCTTCCCGAAGATCAAGGACGATCCGCCCCGTATAGTAATGCTGAATCATCGCATTCTGAACGTGGTATACGCCCTTCGGCTTGCCGGTGGAACCGGAAGTATAATGAATAATCAATCCGTCGCTGCGGTCCAGCCATTCGATCTGCAGGTCCGCAGGCGCTTCGTTCATTTCCTGCTTATAATCAATAATGCTGTCGTCCGTCTGTACATTGTCGCCAACGACGAAAATATGCTTCAAGTCGGGAAGCTCATCCTTCTTGACGCGCCCAAGCAGCTGCGGCGTCGTAATCAGGGCGACAGCCCCGCTGTCTTCGAGCCGATCCTTGACGGCCGTCTCCATAAACGCTTCAAAGAGCGGTCCAACGACGGCTCCCACTTTCAAAATACCCATGAGGGAGAAATAAAGCTCCGGACTCCGCGGCATAAAAATAAACACCCGGTCTCCCTTACCGATACCGTATTTGCGCAGCACGTTACCGAATTTGTCGGACTGCTCCTTCATCTCCGCAAAGGTATATGACTCGTCACGGGAAGCATCGCTGTACAGGAGCGCCGTCTTCGATCCGCGTCCTTCCGCCACATGGCGGTCAATTGCCTCGTAAGCCATATTTACCTTGCCTGTGTCATACCAGGTGAAATGTTTCTCCACATCTTCCCATTGAAACTCGGAACGAGCCTGTTCATAATCGCCCATATTGGATGATGAAACCACGCTCGGCAAGATTTCATTGTGAATTTGATCCATACTTTCATCCTCCCTCTGTTCTCCCATGCTAGGGCAGCGCTTACAATCTTGTATGAGTTCATGCCAATAGATTGACACCATACACATCATGACTTGATTTACGAGAGTTTTGAATGATTGCTGAAAGGGTATAGCATACAGGTTAAGCACTTACGGAAACAGCAAAAAATGTGACTAATTTATGTCAGAGATATTATAGCACAGGATGTATGCCCCTGCCATTCCCTTTTCATTTATTTGTTTTTTTGCTATAAGTAGGTTAGAAGCAGAAAGGAGCGTCCAGATGGAACACCTCAAACTGTATCATGTCCATCCGCTGTCCCGCGAGGACCGCTGCCTGATTGTCGAAGGTCCCGTACCGCCGGGAAGGCTCGCGGAGCTTACGATGCATCCGGATCTCGACGCTTTCCGCAGGCCGGCCGAGCAGCACAAGGCGTTGATCGAAATCGCCGGCCTTCCGGAAGGGAGAATCATCATTACCCGGGATGAAAACGTGATCGTCGGCTATGTCACCTTCCATTACCCGGACGAGCAGGAACGCTGGTCGCAGGGCCATATGGCCGACCTGATCGAGCTGGGAGCGATTGAGGTGGCCAACAGCTACCGTTCGCTGGGACTCGGGCAGAAAATGATCACAACCGCTTTTGAAGGCGGCCAAATGGAGCCCTACATTGTCTTTACGACCGAGTACTATTGGCATTGGGACCTCAAATCCAGCGGCCTCAGCGTATGGGACTATCGCAAAATGATGGAGCGGCTGATGAAAGTCGTGGACATGGTATGGTACGCCACCGACGATCCGGAGATCTGTTCCCATCCGGCCAACTGCCTTATGGTCCGCATCGGCCGGGACGTTCCGCTATCCTCCAAGGAACAGTTTGACCGGATCCGTTTCCAGCAGCGATTTATGTATTAACAATATACACAATGTTTCGGAGATGGCCTTTGCCATATGCCGGACAAGCCGAAAAAATCCCCGGTCTCCCGGAAGAGGGACGAAGCGAGCCGATCATCGTGCGGCTCCATCCTCTCTTCAAGGGACTGGGGATTTTTAGTTAGATTCCAATCGTTTCGATGCTTGTCGAGACGCCGACTACAACCGCTGCACCATGTAATCCAGAATCGCATGGGAGCGGCGTGACGACGCTACCGTAAATTCAGCAAAATTGGCATGTGCCGAACCGTCGGCCTTGTCGGACATCGACCGGATCACAACAAACGGCACGCCGTTCATATAGCAGACTTGAGCTACGGCAGAGCCTTCCATTTCGACGCAGGCTCCTTCCATATGCTCATAAAACCAGGCTACCTGATCGACGTTCGCGATAAACTGGTCCCCTGAGAGAACCCGTCCCACCTTGCAGTTGACCTCTCCGAGAGCCTGGCAAGCTTCCTGCGCCAAAGCGATGAGACTTGCGTCCGCCTTGAACTCCGATACTTCCTGGTAAGGGATTACGCCACGTGCATATCCGAGCGGGCTGACATCCATATCATGCTGCACGCAGTCCGACGAAATGACGATATCGCCGATGTTCAGTTCCGGATGAACGGCTCCGGCCACACCGGTAAACAGCACTTTGCCGACGCCAAACTGGTCGATCAAAATTTGCGTCGTTACCGCCGCATTGACTTTGCCCACGCCGGATTTGCAAACGATAACCGGCTTGCCTCTGTATGTACCCCGGGCATATTTGACGCCCGCTTTCGTGACCGTCTCCGCCCCTTCCATCCCGGCAAGAAGCAGTTCCACTTCCTCATCCATGGCTCCGATGATTCCTATCATTTCTGGCATGTCATCTCCAATCCTTTCAAGCGGTCAGTTCTCGATGATGCTGGCTTGTGCAAAAATATGATTTCGGACGATAAGGCCTTCATTGGCTATGAAAACAGGCACATGGCTGCATCGTATCTGTTAAGAGCCGCACATCCCAAAAAAAGCTCCCTGAAGGAGCTTTTTTCACGAGTATTCAACCTTTTTCATATTTGGATATGTCTATTTATTCCTCGTTCACATGACTTACGGAGAGCCGCAAAATCGTTTCGTGAGGAAGAATGACCCGAGGGTTGTCCACATTTTCTTTCTTCATCAGCTTGGTCAAGAGACGCATCGCTACCGCACCCAAATCGTACATCGGCTGCGCTACAGTCGTCAGCTGCGGACGAACCATCGAAGCCATGCGGATGTTATCCACACTGATGATCGAGAAGTCATCGGGAACCTTCAGACCTTCGTCTTGAATGCTGTGAATAGCGCCGATCGCCATCTCGTCAGTGGCCGCAAAGATCGCCGTAGGCTTCTTCTTCAGCCCGAGGAAATACTTCATCGCTTCCACACCGGATTCGTACCGGTAGTTGCCGATGCGAACCAGGTCTTCCTGATACTCGATGCCGGCAGCTTCCAGCGCTCTCTTGTAGCCTTGGAAACGGGCATAGCCGTTCGCCGGGTCCTGGAGCGTTCCGCTGATCATGGCGATGTCCCGGTGACCGTGACGAATCAGCGTATTTACTGCGTCAAAGGCGGCCGCCTCATGATCGATATCCACGGAAGGATAAATGCCGTTCTCGTCACGGGTCGCACAGAGCACGATCGGCACAGCCGATGTCTGGAAGGCCTGAATATGCTCGTCCGTTACGGTTCCGCCCATGAAGAGCAGCCCGTCCACCTGCTTCTCAAGCAGCGTGTTGATGACGCGAATTTCCTTGTCTTTTCTCTTGTCAGCGTTACACAAAATGATATTGTAGTGGTACATGTTGGCGATATCTTCGATACCCCGGGCGATCTCCGCAAAAATGGAGTTGGATATGTCCGGAATCACGACACCCACGGTTGTCGTTTTCTTGCTGGCAAGTCCTCTTGCCACCGCGTTCGGACGATATCCTAAACGTTCAATTGCTTCATATACTTTCTTCCGGGTCTGAGGCTTCACGTTCGGATTGTTGTTGACAACCCGCGATACCGTGGCCATCGATACGCCTGCTTCACGCGCCACATCGTAAATGGTTACCGTCAAATTCCTTCTCTCCATTGCAAATAAATTTTCATTCGTCAACCCATTAAACTCAATGATACGACAAAATTTTGCATTGTGCAATGATTACACTTACAGCTGTTGCAAATGCTCTTTAATCACTTCAGAAGTAATATGAGAATGAGACGTATGCCAGATGGGCGCCTGATTTTGAACCAGAATAACCTGAGGCGATTCATGCTGCACCCCAAGACGATCCGCCGCTTCCATCGATACCGGACGGTCTTCGACAACATGGATCAGACCATACTGTACGGCTTCATTCGGCTGATCTTCCAAGTAAGACATCATTTCCCGATACGCACCGGCGCTGATCGGGCAGCGTGTACTATGCTTAAACAGCAGCAGAGGCTTATCTGTGGAGGCTTCCAATGCGGATTGCAGCTGATCGCTAGTAGTCAGTTTAGTCATTGTCGCCATTTGATATACATCCCCTTTTTTCGATTCAAATCCTGAATCTATCGTATCAAAAAGCTCGTGAAAAATCCAACATACCTAGCGAAAAACCCGAAAAAATGCAGTAAAACGTAAATCAGGCGTAAAATTGGTTCAATTCAGGCAGCATCGCCGACAGCTGGGACAGCCGCTCCCGGATATTTTCCACCCACTCGTGGTCCTCCGTCTGTTCGGCAAAGCCGTATAAGTCCAGAAGCAGGTTGATACGGTCCCTGACCTCGGTTTCAATCTGCAGCTCCAAATCTTCGCGGGACAGGCTGTCGGGACGCAGGAACACCTCGCGAACCATTCCTGCCAGCTCATGGTGGTCTGCCAAAGAAAAGCTTCGACGGGAAGGACGCTCCCCGAGCGTCTCGACGCATTTCTTCAGCACCGGTCTCATGCATGGCAGCAGCTCATAGTTCGAACAATCGTCACAAGCAAGCACTGGAACATGCCGTATGATTACATTACGGGTATACATCACCGTGCGTAGGTCAAGTCTAAGGACTTCCCCACATTTACATTTTGATCCCATATTTCCACCCCATATATCTTTTTACATCTTTATATAGTCATTGTAAAAAATCGTCGTTCCCCTTCGTATTCGCCCTGCCCGCGCTGGATTCCTTCCTCTCTAGCCCACCTGTTTTATTTACCAAACGGCCCATCCCTTTCTTGTAAAGCATGATTGTTCTATTCATTTTTGTTACACTGGAAACATAGGGACATTTACTCAGGAGGGAGCATGCTGAACATGAGATTAGCCGGAAAGAAGGTCATTGCGCTCGTCGATGACCAGTTTGAAGACTTGGAGCTGTGGTATCCCGTATACCGGGTGAGGGAGGAAGGCGCCGAGGTGCACCTGGTCGGGGACAAGAAGGGACATACCTACATCGGCAAATATGGCGTTCCTGCCGTATCGGACTATTCGTTTGAAGAAGTGGACAGCCGGGATTACGACGGCATACTGGTGCCCGGCGGCTGGGCGCCGGACAAGCTGCGCCGCTACGGAAAGGTGCTGCAGCTGGTGCGGGAAATGCACGAGGACCGCAAGCCGATCGGGCAAATCTGCCATGCAGGCTGGGTGCTGGTCTCGGCTAAAATTTTGCAGGGCGTTACCGTGACCTCCACTCCGGGCATCCGGGACGACATGGAGAACGCCGGCGCGATCTGGAAGGACGAGGCGGTCGTCACTGACGGACATATCGTGTCCGCCCGCCGCCCGCCGGATCTTCCGCCTTACGGCAAAGCCTTTTGCGATGCGCTTGCGGGGCAATAAGCAGCAGGCCATAGGCAGTCAGCTTGGTCAAAAAAAAGAGCCTGACCGTCCACTTGGTGGATCGGCGGGCTCTTTTCTGTATTTAGACGGCAGGGGCAGGCAGGCGGTCAGGAAGCGTTGCTGCCCTTTTCGCCCCGAGGCTGATTCACGCCTTCGTTATTTGCGCAGGCAGGCTCGGCAAATTCGGTCAGCAGGCGTTCGATTTCGACGCTGCTCTTCAACTGGTAGCATGTCTGCGCCGTCCGCTTCGCATCGGAAGCCGTCGTGTTTAGTATCCGATGCTTCAGCTTCAGCAGGGACTGGATCGACATGCTCAGATGGTCCACGCCCAGCTCCAGCCAGATCGGTACCGAGCGTTCATCGCCGGCCATTTCGCCGCACACGCTGACGGGAATGCCCGCCCGGTGCGCCGCTTCCACCGTCGTGCGCAGCATCCGCAGAATCGCCGGATGGAACGGATGATACATATGGGCGATCTGCTCGTTCATCCGGTCAACAGCCAATACGTACTGCACCAGATCGTTCGTACCGATGCTGAAAAAGTCGCATTCTTCCGCGAGCAGATCGGCAATGATGACCGCGGCGGGAATCTCGATCATGATGCCGACCGGGATGTCCTTGTCGTAAGCGATGCCCCTTGCGTCAAGATCGGCCATGGCCCGATGCAGCACTTCATTGGCTTGTCTGATTTCGTCGACCGATGAAATCATCGGGTACATAATTTTGACCCTGCCGAACGCGCTCGCCCGAAGAATCGCGGTCAGCTGCGTCTGAAAAAGCTCCTGGCGGTCAAGGCTGATCCGGATCGCCCGGTAGCCTAGAACCGGGTTATCCTCATCCGGCAGCGCAAAATAATCCAGCTGCTTGTCGCCGCCGATGTCGAGCGTGCGGATCACCGCCCCAAGCTCACCCACTTGCTGGGCTACCTGGCGGTACACCTCAAACTGTTCCTCTTCGCTCGGAAACGTGCTGCGGTCCATGTACAAAAATTCCGTCCGGAACAGACCTACGCCATTGGCGCCGTATTTCAAGGCCGATTCCACTTCTTTGGCGGAGCTGATATTCGCGGCAAGGTGAAGCTCGCAGCCGTCCTTCGTGATCGCTTCGACGGCAGCCAGCAGCTCCAGCTGCTCCTTCTTCGCCAGCTGGCGCTCCCGGATCCGCACATATTCTTCCACGAGCGTATCGTCCGGATTGAGATACAGCGCCCCGGAGTCCCCGTCAATGACCAGCAAATCCCCGGTCTGGATCGGATCCTTCAGCTTGTTCTCCAGCCCCGCAACGAGCGGGATACCGAGAGCCCGTGCCATGATGGCCGAATGAGACGTCTTCCCGCCGACCATCGTCACGATGCCGAGCACGTGGGAAGGATTCAAATGCGCCAGCTGGGACGGGGACAGCTCCTTGGCCACGAGGATATACGGCTGGGTATCCGCAGGCAGCGTAATCTCCGGCGCGCCGAGCAGATGCTTGAGCAGGCGGTTGCCGACATCCTTGATGTCCATCGCCCGCTCCTTCATGTATTCGTCATCCAGCAGGTCGAACATCGTGACGAAATGATCGATCGCCTCTTTTACCGCGACCTCGGCCGCTTTATACTGGCGCTCAATGACGCCCTGGATTTCATTCATGAACACCGGATCGTCCAGGATGGCCAAATGGGCGTCAAAAATGCTCGACTCCTCTTCCCCGACCATATCCCTGAATTCGTTTTTAATAAACTCAATCTCATTTTTGGAGGTGCGTATCCCCTCATACAGCCGTTCAAATTCGTTGGCCAGATCTACTGCGTCGATCCCGGTCTCGGGCAGGTCCCATTCCCAGTTCGGCAGTACAAATGCTTTTCCAATCGCTACCCCGGCAGATGCACCGATGCCTTGTATCATGATTCCAAACCTCCAACATTTCTGTCGTGTAATACTACGGACATAACCGACGTCTGCCCCTTCTTGACGGCTTTGAACGGAGCGAAGCTCCATGACTTAACGCGGTCCGGGTTGGTGATCACCATCGGCGTGGCAAGCGATGAAGCATGACTTCGGATATAGTTGATATCAAATTTAACCAGCAGCTGGCCGGGCTCCACCGCGTCCCCCTCCTGAACGACTGCGGTAAAATGCCCGCCCTTGAGCTGGGACGTATCGATGCCGATGTGAAGCAGCACCTCGAGCCCTTCCGGTGTCGAGATCCCGATGGCATGCATCGTCGGGTACAGGTGCATGATCGTCCCGTATACCGGAGACACGAGCTCCCCTTTCTCCGGCATGAACGCCACCCCGTCTCCCACCAGCTTCGCGGCGAAAATATGATCGGGCACTTCTTCGATCGGGATCATTTTTCCTTGGACCGGCGCGCTGAACAGCACCTGCGGCAAATCCCGGTGCAGCAGCTTGTTCACTTCCTCGCGGATCAGCTCCGAATAGGTGCCGAATACGACCTGCACGTTGCCGCCGCCGAGCTTGATCAGCCCTGCGGAGCCGAGCAGCTTCAGCGCATTGCTGTCGATCATGCGGTCGTTCTTGACCGTCAGCCGCAGCCGGGTGATGCAGGATTCCACCTGAACGATGTTGTCCTTGCCCCCGAGCGCTTCCAGAATGAGCGGCGCCTGATAAGGGATATTGCCTGCCCAATCCTCCAGCGTGGAGCCTTCCTCGCGTCCGGGCGTCGGAATTTGAAACCTCCGAATGGCCCAGCGGAACAGGAAATAGTACACAAGGCCGTATCCGAGCCCGATCGGAATAATCAGAAGCGCGTTATGCGACAGATGGAAGTTCAGCAGGTAATCGATCGCCCCTGCGGAATAGGAAAACCCGTGATGAATATCGAGCGCATACGTAATCCACATCGCGATCCCCGACAGGATCGAATGCAGGATGAACAAATAAGGCGCTGCGAACAAGAAGGCAAACTCGATCTGTTCGGACACCCCGGTCAAAAAGCAGACCAAGGCCGCCGTCAAAAACGTCTTCTTGACCTTCGGCTTCAGGTCTTCCCGCGCTTCCTGGATGATCGCCAAGGCGATGCCCGGCAGTGCGAACATCATAATAGGGAACAGTCCGGCCATGAATGTACCGGCTGTCGGATCCCCCGCAAAATAACGCGGCAAATCCCCCTGCACGATGCTGCCCGACGGGGTTTTGTAAGTTCCCAGCTGGAACCAGAAAACATTGTTGAGCAGATGATGAAGGCCGAACGCCGTCAGGATCCGGTACAAAATGCCGTATAAAAACAGACCGAATCCGCCCATATGCGCCATGAGCATGGTCAGCTCGTTCAGCGCCTTCTGCAGCAGCGGAGCGATGAAGACCATCACCCACGAAAACAGGGCGGAGAACAGCCCCATAAACAAAAGCACGAAGCGCGAGCCGCCAAAAAACTGGACAATCTCAGGCAGCTTGATATGTTTATACCGGTTATAGGCAGAGCCGGCGATCATGCCGAAAATGATGCCGATCAGCGTGGAAGGCTGAATGCCACCATTACCCAGATGCCTCGTAATTTGATCATAGATAAACATCCCGGCCAGAGCCCCAAGGCCAGCCGGTCCCGCCTGGTTCGCCAGTCCCCAGGCCACTCCTACCGCAAACAGATACGGGAGGAAATAAAAAATACCCTGTCCTGCCCAAGTGCACACCTCTGCGACGCCCGGCAGCCCCCAGGCTGCCCATGGCAGACTGCCGACACACAGCAGTATGGCGGCCGACGGCAGAACCATCGTAGGCAGCATCACTGCTCTGCCGAGCTGCTGCAGCGATCCAAGCCAGTTCAAGACATGCACTCCCCTCTCAACACACACACATATTTAAAATGGTACGCGTTGTTCAACTTTTTGTCAAAAAGAAAAAAGGACCTGCAGATTGCTCTGCACGGCCCTGTCTCGCCTCGTATTCAGTGAAGGTATTATCCGTTCTTTTGGCCTGGACGGTTCGGCCGGGTTACGGAGTCCTCCACCTTGATGCAGCGGTCCATAATGACCCGCATGCCGTTCTCTTCGCCGATGCTGGCGGCTTCATCGCTGACAACGCCGAGCTGCAGCCACAGTACCCGCGCGCCAATGACGGCAGCCTCCCTGGCCACGTCCGCGCAGTATTCGCTGCGCCGGAACACATCGACAATATCGACGGGTTCGGGAATGTCTTTCAGCGAGGCGTAGACCGTTTCGCCAAGGATGGTTCCCTGAACGGTCGGGTTCACGGGAATGATCCGGTAGCCGCGCTGCTGCATCGCTTCCGCAATCATATAAGAAGTGCGGTCCGGCTTGTCGGACAGGCCGACGACCGCAATGTTGCCGGCCTGCTCCAGAATTTCTTTGATTTCTTCCCGGGTCGGATTTTCAAATGACATCGTTTATCCCGCCTTTACTCTTTTTTCCTTCAAGATCGGATTTACTTGTACTTATAACTTATGAGTTACTTTACCCATTCCACCTGGGCGCCAAGCGCCTTCATATGGTCGAAGAACTGCGGATACGATTTGGCGACGTGGTGCGCGTCCTTGATCCGCAGCGGCTGCTTGGAGCGCAGGCCGACGATGGTCAGCGCCATGATGACCCGGTGGTCGTAATGGGCGTTGATCTCGACGCCCCCCTCGACCCCTTCCGGCCGCCCGTGGACGATGATCTCCGCCTGGCGCTCCTCCACGTTGGCCCCGGCTTTGCGCAGCTCGGCCAGGTAATCGGTGATGCGGTCGCATTCCTTGTAGCGCAAATTTTCCACGTTATAGAAGCGGGAGGTCCCTTCCGCAAACACGGCGGCCGCCACCATGGCCAGCACGGCATCCGTGGCCGCGTCCCCGTCAAACTCGACGGCTTTAAGCCTCCCGTTGCCGCGGACATGAACTTCGTCGTTCTCATGCGTCAGGGGAGTCTGCATCATCTGAAGCACGTCGACAACCGCGCGCTCTCCCTGCTTGCTCTTCACCGGCAGGCGCTTGATCAGCACGTCCGATTCCGTGACCGCAGCTGCGGCCAGCACCGCCGCCGATCCGGGGTAGTCGCCCTGCACGGTATAGGTTTTCGCCTGATAGGACTGGTTGCCGGGAACGCGGAAATGCGTATAGTCGTCGCTGGCATGAATGACGATCCCTGCCTGCTCCAGCACTTCCAGCGTCTGACCGATGACGACTTTCGATTTCAGGTCGCCCGTCACCTCAATCTCGCTGTCCTCCGCCAGCAGCGGTGTCAGGAACAGCAGAGAGCTTAAGTACTGCGAGCTTACTTCGCCCGATACCGTAATTCGACCGCCTTTCGCCTGCCCGCCGCGAATCGTGATCGGCAGGCGCCCGTTGTTGTGCTCCACCTGCACGCCGATTTGCTCAAGCGCGGTGATCAGGTCGTCGTGCGGGCGCTTGCCCAGCGAGTCCGGATACGTATTGACGAACGTCACCTCCGGGCAAAGGGCAGCGGTCCCCATCAGGAAGCGCAGCACCGCGCCGGCGTTGCCGACGTTCAGCTCCTTGACGTCACGCGGATGCCTGCCGAAGCCGGTAATGACGGCCTTCTCGTCGTCTTCGACAAGCGTGGCGCCGAGGTCCTGGATACAGCGGCGCATTGCATCGCTGTCCTCGCTGTGAGCCGGGAAGTATACCGTGCTTGTCCCTTCGGCCAGCGCCGCCACCAGCAGGTAGCGGGTCGTATAGTTTTTGGATGAGAGAGCTCCGATTTCCCCGCTCAGCCGGGGAGTCGGATGTACGATCATGTCCATGTGTAATCTCCTTTGCACTAGTCGGTAGTATGGCTCTTCCCGCGGGTCTGTCCGGATTGACAGCCGATTTACTGCTTGGTTATCATAGGTGATGAACAGTATGATTACAGTCGAAAAGAGGTTTTAACATTGTCAATGTTTCGTGAAATAGAGCCTTCTGAGGTGAGACGCCGCCTGCTTGCCGGCGAGTCCCTGCAGATGATCGACGTCCGTGAGGACGATGAAGTGGCCCAGGGCATGATCAGCGGCGCCAAGCATATCCCGCTGGGTGAAATCCCCGCCCGTCTGGACGAAATCCCAAGAGACGGCGAAGTCATCATGATCTGCCGCAGCGGCGGCCGCAGCATGCGCGCCTGCCAGTACCTGGCGCAGCACGGCATCGACTGCGTCAACATGGTCGGCGGCATGCTTCAATGGAACGAGGAAGAAGAATAATCATCTCCCCACAAAGTGAAGTCGTTGCTTCGATGCCTATTCAGGTACTTTGCGGGGGGCCCCAAAACATTATCCCCACAAAGTGAAGTTATGGCTTCGATGCCCTTCCGCAACCTAAGCTTCTGAAGCAGCAGCTTGACCCCGGTCAGGCTGCTGCTGCTTTTTCACAGAGATAAGCTTAGACGCGGTAATGCGCTAAAATTGCACGCATGACTTCTTCCGCCGCAAGGCCCGATGTGTCCACCGTGCAGTGGGCAAAGCGATATGCGTCTCTCCGCTCCTCAAGCAGCGCTCTCACACGCTCATCCGCATTGCCAGCAAGCAGCGGCCGGTTTCGGTCCTCCTGGACCCTGGCAATAATGTGCTCCGCATCCGCGGTGAGCGCCACGACGAGACCGCCCTGCAGCATCAGCTCGCAGTTGTCCGGGCGAAGCACCGCGCCGCCTCCCGTGGCGACGATCACTCTTTCTCCGGAGGCGAGCACCTGCCGCAGCGTCTCGTTCTCGAGCTCGCGGAAATGCGGCTCGCCATGCCGCTCGAAGATCTCCGGGATCGTCATGCCGGCCTTTTCCACGACGGCGGCATCCAGATCGATCAGCCGGTATCCGAGCTCCATAGCCAGCAGATCGCCAACGGTTGACTTGCCCGTGCCCATCATACCGATCAAGATAATATTTTGTTTAGTCCGGTTCAATAGAACACCCCTTTTTGCACTTGCTGCTGCCCATGCCGTTACTTGCTACATATCATAACACAGGCCAAAAACTTTCGACAATGCCGTCCTTCGCCTGCAAGTCTATTTGCAGGAACTCTATCATATACATACATCAACTTGATAACCAGTAGAATATGAGGAGTGGTCGAGAGGAGCCATGCATGATTCCCATAGCCCTTTACTAGGAGGCCCCAAACGGATAGAGCAAATCTTCGATCCCCAGCACATTTTGTGCCGGGACGATCTGCTCTGGGTGCTTCATTACGTCCAAAAAAAAGTGGCCCAGAAAGATCCAGCCCTGCTGGAGCTTCCCAAGCCACGTCTAATGCGCAATTTTCAATATTTCGGCGAGGCCGCCGTCCTCCTGCTCAGCCGGTCATCTGCCCAGGGGCTCGACAACGAGAGGATCCGCGTCTGCCTGCTGGAGGCGATGCACGGTCTTTTCCAGAGCGGAGAAAACGAAGCGGCTCCCCCAAGTAACGATTACTCCTGAATCCAGTTGTGATGGAAGACGCCTTCCTTGTCCACGCGCTTGAACGTGTGGGCCCCGAAGTAATCGCGCTGCGCCTGAAGCAGGTTCGCCGGAAGCCGCTCCGTGCGGTAGCTGTCGAAATAGGCCAGGGCACTGGCAAAGCCGGGAACCGGAACGCCTTGAGCCACGGCCGTCGATACCGTCGTACGCCATGCTTCCTGGTAGTTCTCGATGATGTCCTTGAAGAACGGATCCAGAAGCAGGTTTTTCAGGCCCGGATCTTTCTCGTAGGCGTCGGTGATGTTCTGCAGGAAGCGGGAGCGGATGATGCAGCCGCCGCGCCAGATTTTCGCCAGGTTGCCGTACTGCAGATCCCAGCCGTACTCGTCGGAAGCGACGCGCAGCTGCGCGAAGCCTTGGGCGTAGGATACGATTTTACTTGCAAACAGCGCCTTGCGGACGTTCTCGATAAACTCGGCTTTGTCCCCTTGGAACGGGGCTTTTTTCGGGCCGTTCAAAATTTTGCTCGCTTCTACGCGTTCTTCCTTCATGGCCGACAGGAAGCGGGAGAACACGGATTCGGTGATCATGGACAGCGGCACGCCCAAATCCAGGGAGCTTTGGCTTGTCCACTTGCCCGTGCCTTTTTGGCCGGCTGCGTCCAAAATAACGTCCACCATCGGTTTGCCCGTCTCCGGATCCTTTTGCGCGAAAATATCGGCCGTAATTTCGATCAGGTAGCTGTCAAGCTCGCCCTTGTTCCAGTCGGAGAAAATTTCATGCAGTTCTTCGGCGCTCAAATCCAGCGTGTCCTTCAGAAGCTGGTAAGCTTCGCAGATCAGCTGCATGTCGCCATATTCGATGCCGTTATGCACCATTTTTACGTAATGTCCGGCACCGTCCGGTCCGATATATGTACAGCAAGGCTCCCCGTTCACTTTGGCGGAAATCGCCGTCAGAATCGGTTCCACCAGTTCGTAGGCGCTTCTTTGTCCCCCAGGCATAATGGAAGGTCCCTTCAGTGCTCCCTCTTCCCCGCCGGATACGCCTGTCCCGATAAAGCGCAGACCTTTTGCTTCCAGCTCCGCGCTGCGGCGCTGTGTATCCGGGAAGTACGCGTTACCTCCGTCGATGATGATGTCCCCTTCGTCCAAGTGAGGCACCAGCTGCTCGATTGTGGCGTCGGTCGCCTTGCCGGCTTGTACCATAATTAAAATTTTTCGCGGTGTTTCCAGCGAGTTCACAAATTCCTCAATCGAGAAAGTCCCCGTCAGATTTTTTCCTTCGGCTTCCTTCAAAAGATCATGCGTTTTTTCTGGAGAGCGGTTAAACACGGAAACGGTGAAGCCTCTGCTCTCAATGTTGAGTGCCAGATTTTTGCCCATGACAGCAAGGCCGATGACACCAATTTGTTGTTTCGACATATGTTTTTTCTCCATTCTTTGCGATTTTTTGATGAAAATTTTAGAACAAGCCTATTTTAACGTGTTTACGCGTGAAAGTGAAGTCTGGGTTCGGCAGTCAGCTGCCCGTGATAAAACACCCCGCAGCGCATCCGAGGTGTTTATGAACGATCTTTCATTCTATTGTCGTACAAAAGGTAATTTACCATTCAAGCATCATTAAATCCTTGGACAGGGCGGCGAGCTTCTCCTTGCTCTTCTCCGCTTTTTCGGCATCTCCGGCCTGCATCGCCTCGTACAGGCGCTCCAGCTCGTCATCCAGCTCAAGCCTCAGGAGCTGCAGGCGCAAGTCGCCCTCTTTGGAGAAATACATTTTGGAAATCTCCTGCTCCGTCATAAAGGGACCCTTCTGATACAATACTTTTTGCTGATAGCCTGAAATTTCGACAAGCCGGATCACCTCGCCGAATAGAATGCTCTCGATCAGAATCTGGCGGTCCTTGAACCGTTTGACGATCGCGTGACCGCGGGTATCCTCGATCAGCTTCTCCATCCATTCCGCCAGCTTGGCGTCCCGGATCGTGTAATCCCCAACCATCTTATAACCGTTTTTCGTCCGGTTAAACCGCAGCTTGACGAGTTTGCGCCCCGTTCGGACGGAGATGATGAACAGGGTTTCGTTTTCGCTCCAGTACAACGAATAGCCGTCTTGAATCAAATCCTTGATCAGGTCCTGAATATGCCGCCGGTTAAACCGAAGCTCCAAATTGCAGTATTCCACTTCATAGCTCTTATTCACGGCACTCCCTCCTTCAAAATTGGACCGCCTTTGGCTATTTCCTTCTCCCGCTTCTTAAGACCGGCGGGCTGGAATCGGCCGGTGATTCTTCAGCTTCGTTATCAAGCTGATGGCTTAACAGCTTTGCTATATTTTATACTTTATCCTATGTAACGGTAACTTGGTTTATTGACTATTTTTACCCGACAGGGCGCAGCATTAAACGGAAAAGACCGGCCGAAGCCCTGCCAATTAAAGATCCGCCGCGGATTGTGGTATAATGGGACAAAAATTCAACACGCATTTGGATGGAGGAGGCAGCAAGAATGCCGTTTGCAGGATTTAACGCGCAGGATTTTGAAGTGTTTAATGTGGAGGGACTGGAGCCCCGGATGGAAGTGCTCATTGAGCGGGTTCGCCCCAAACTTGAAATATTAGGCAGCGAAATCGTTCCATTCCTGTCCGCGCTCTGCGGAGAGGAAATGTTCGTTCACGTGGCCAAGCATGCCCGCCGGACGGTGAATCCGCCGAACGATACCTGGGTGGCTTGGGCAGCCAACAAACGCGGCTACAAAGCCCTCCCCCATTTTCAGGTGGGCATGTTCGGCACGCATCTGTTCATCATCTTTGCGATCATTTACGAGAGCACGAACAAGTCTGTATTCGCCGAGCATCTGGAAGGCAAGAAAGGAATCGCGGCAGTCAAAAAGCTCCCCAAAACGTTCTATTGGTCGATGGACCATATGGATCCCGGCTTTACCCCGCAGTCTGAAATGACGGCCGCAGACTTCGCCAAAATGGCGGACAAGCTGAAGAACGTCAAAAAATCCGAGGTGCTGTGCGGACTCCGGATTGAAAAAGGGGACCCCGTGCTGGAGGACAGAGACCAATTGGTGTCCGTCATTCATTCCACCTTTGAACAGCTGCTGCCGCTGTATAAAATGGCGTTCTAACCGCCGCTTACGGTGCAGCCAAATATTAAAGGATAGAGCAGCCAGTACGCATAAGCGCGCTGGCACCCTATCCTTTTTTTGTTTGTTACGGCGCCTCTGCCCGCTTCTTGCGCGACAAAACGAGGTGGATCACATACAGCACGGCCATGACGATGCTGCTGGCGACAAAAGGCACCGAATGCCCGATACGGTCCCAGAGCTGACCTGAAACGATCGGCCCGACAACCATGCCCGAGCCTTGGAGGGTGAGGAAAAATCCCCAGACCGCTCCCCGCTCGCCTTTGGGCACATGTGTCGATACAAAGGTATTCCAGGCAGGCAGGATCATGGCATAGCTGATGCCCACCACACCTACGATGGCGAACACAACCGGCAGCGAGCGCACCGCCGAGAACATGATGAGGGAAATAGCCGCCAGCAGAAACCCGGCATTCAGGAAGGGAGCGGTTCCGAACCGGTCGACCAGCTTCCCGCATGGAATGATCGCCAGCACCGTAATGCCCCCGCCCGCGATCAGCAGCAGGCTGTACATATTCGGAGACAGGTGCAGCTCATTTTGAACGTACAGCGTGATCACCGGGCTGAGCAGCCCGATGACGAAGGATTGGAGAAACAGCGCCGGAAATACCAGCCAGCTGACCTTCAGGTTATGCCTGATTTCGTACAGCGTCTTGCGGATGCTGGCAAAAAGATGATTCACCTTCCCGAGCAGCTGGGGAAGGAACCCCCTCACAGCTTCCGTCCTGCCTTCCATCCCCTGCCCATTGGCCTTGACTCTTCCCGGGAGGAGCAATGCAACCAGAACTACGATGATGCAGCAGCCGATAAGGATAAAAAATAGCGTCTGATAGTTTTTGTTCGTACGGTCCATCAAAAAATTCATGACGATCGGTCCTGCGCCTGTTCCGCCCAGCGAAGCGATCTCGAGCATGCCGATCATTTGTCCGCTGCTGCCTCTCGGACCCGAAATGGCCGTCGTCCCGGTCATGGCGCATGGCCACAGCGGCGAAGTGCCTACCCCAAGAATAAAACAGGCAAGCGACAACCAGCCGGCGCCGGATAAGAAGGCGATCATGCCAACCGCGACGATGGTCAGCACCAGCGCTCCCGTCAGCGTTCTGCGGTACCCCAGCCGCTCGGCGATCCAGCCCGACGGGCTGCGGAACAGGTTGTCTCCGATATATTGAAGGGAAAAAGCGAGACCGATCGTGTGGGCGCCAAGACCGAGCGAGTTTTTCATATAAACCGGCAAAATGGCCACCAGAAGCGACCCTTTCATAAATTCCACGAGAAATAGAATCGTCAGCAGCCCGATGAAAAAGGGCGAAATCAGCCGGCGGGCTGCCGCCGCTTCCGTCATTTGCGACACGCGTTTCACCACTTCCCTATTTTGGTTTGTGCGAATCCTCCCAGCAGTATGGTCTATACTAATAGTGTACCCCATATGGGGACGAGATTTTCACAGGGTCAAAAAGCCGCTTGCATTCGCCCCCCGATTTGCTATACTGAGCTTTGTAATTTTAACAGATGAAAGGTTGTGACAGCATACATGGACCATAGCCGTACCCCTTTATTTACAGCACTCACACAGCACGCGGCAAAAAATCCCGTTCAGTTCCATATTCCCGGACACAAGAAGGGAATGGGGACCGATACCGAATTCAGAGAATTTATCGGCGATAACGCCCTCTCTATAGATCTGATCAATATTGCCCCGCTGGACGACCTCCACCAGCCGACCGGTGTCATCGAGGAAGCCCAGATTCTTGCTGCTGACGCTTTCGGCGCCGATTACACGTACTTCAGCGTACAGGGAACCAGCGGCGCGATCATGACCATGATTCTGACGATGTGCTCTCCTGGCGACAAAATCATCGTTCCCCGGAATGTTCATAAGTCGGTCATGTCCGCGATTATTTTCTCCGGCGCCAAGCCCGTCTTCGTATCGCCGGCCCGCGACGAAAATTTAGGGATCGACCACGGCATTACCGTCCGCTCCGTGCAGCGGGCCCTGGACCGTCATCCGGACACCAAGGCGGTTCTCGTCATTAATCCGACGTATTTCGGAGTCTCCGCCAATCTGAAGGAGATCGTGGACCTCGCCCACAGCCGGCATGTGCCCGTCCTCGTGGACGAAGCCCACGGCGTGCTGACCCATTTCCATCCGGAACTGCCGATGTCCGCTATGGATGCCGGAGCGGATATGGCCGCGACGAGCGTGCATAAGCTGGGCGGCTCCATGACGCAGAGCTCCGTGCTGAATCTGAACACGAAGAACGGCTATGTCAATCCGCAGCGCGTGCAAACGATCATCAGTATGCTGACCACGACGTCGACTTCCTACATTTTGCTCGCCTCGCTGGATACCTCCAGACGGAACCTGGCGCTGAACGGATATGCCATGGCCCAAAGTGCCATCGACATGGCGCAGTCCGCCCGCAAGCAAATCAATGAAATTGAAGGTCTTTACTGCTTCGGCAAGGAAATTCTCGGCGGGGAAGCGACTTACGATTATGATCCGACCAAGCTGACCATCCATGTCCGCCACCTGGGCATCACCGGTTATGAGACCGAAAACTGGCTTCGCGAAAAGTATAATATCGAAGTCGAGCTGAGCGACATGTACAACATCCTGTGCCTGATTACGCCAGGGGATAACGAGGAGACCATCTCCATCCTGGTTAATGCGCTACGCGAGCTGGCACAGACCTACTATAATGTAAACACAGCCAACGAGCTGGTTGTTAAAATTCCGGAAATTCCGCAGCTGTCCCTCATTCCAAGGGACGCCTTCTACGGGGATACGGAAGTCATTCCGTTCAAGGAATCGGCCGGACGCATCATTGCCGAGTTCATTTATGTGTATCCGCCGGGCATTCCGATCCTTCTTCCGGGTGAGGTCATCTCCCAAGACAATATCGACTACATCGTCGACCATGTGGACGTCGGGCTGCCGGTAAAAGGACCGGAAGACCGGTATATCCAAAACGTCAAGGTCATTGTGGAAACCGATCCGATTTTTTAATACGCGCGGCTGTTTGCCGCCTGCACCAAAAAAAAGAAACCCCCGGTCCCGCTTTCGCTGCGGTTCGGGGGTTTCTTGGTGTAGGTCTTGTGGCGAAAAGGATTACTCCTGGTCCAACTGGGCAACCAGCTCGTTATAAGCGGCCTCCACTTTGTTCCATTCTTCTTCGTCTTCAATATTGTAAAGCATCATTTCCTCGTCCTCTTCCTCGACGCGAAGGATGATGCCGTCCGCTTCAGGATTCTCACGTTCCAGCAGCAGTGCATAAACGTTCTCGCCTACATCGAATGTTTCGACAAGAACCATTTCCACGTCTTTGCCGTTCTCATCTGTCAGCGTCAGAACAAATTCCTCATGCTCGTGATCATGGTCATGATCATGATTGCAGGCTTCGCCGTGTTCATGCTTGTGATCGCTCATTTTAACAAAAACCTCACTTATGGTTGGAATGGATCATACCACCGTATCGTATCACGTCCGCATGATCTGGTCAATTTATCCTCCTCGGGGGTTGTCAGTTCAGCGCAGTGATTACTTTTTGCGATACGAGGACGTAATCGCTGGTCTTGGTGGCTTTAATGTAGAACCCCACTTTATATTTGCCCGCGCTGCTGAAATCATACGTAAAATCGTATGTCCGGAACCAGAAATTATCCTTCTGGCTGCCGCTCACGTCCTGAGACTGGATATCCTTGACCTTTCCCGAAGGATCCGTAATAGCCACTTTTACGCTCGCCACATCGTCCGATAAGCTGTCCACCTGGCAGAATACGTTAAACTTGAGCTTCCCTTTATTGACGTTACCGAAGACGGTATCTCCATTAAACAGAAATATATGTACGTTAGGCTTAATGAATTCAACCTTGTTCGTATCTGAATTAAACTTTACGACCCCGTCAAACTCCCGAATCGGGACATAGGTTTTGCCGTCGATGATATAACCGCCGTCCTGGATTTCCTTGCCGTTCATCCACACCCTGACTTTCTGGGTGATCGAATCCGCAAACACAGAACCCCCCATCAGGGAAAAGGCGAATACGCATACCATAACTTTCTTCCAATTCATCTTGTTCGTTTCCCTCCATTTCCATCGTGATGTTGTATGTATATACGAAAAGTACAAACGCAAGTTGCGCTGTCCATACGGGCAAAACTCACATTTTTTCTCAAAAGTGAAGGAATTTTGTTCCAGGAATACAAAAAAAGCCCCACCTTGTGGGACTATAGCTCCAAATTTTTGATTCAGTTCCTCATTTCTCTCTTTATTTCTTGGTTAAAATACAGGGCACCCCTTTGCCGACCGCACCCGGAACTCTCATCCGTGCCGCGTACGCCATTCCCCGGGCACAGGGCGTTTTACACGCCTCGCATACGTCAGAGGTAACGAGCCTCATGCCCCGGATGACTTTTTCCCCTTTGGATTGTGCCGGTTTCTTGCTTTTTCCCTTCGCCATGACAAAACCCCATTTCGCGCGTTTACAGCATATTATGGGGGTAGATGGAAATTGGGAACTGTGGTGTATAATGAAAGAAAAAAATACGAACGGCATGCTCGGCATGCCGCTCGTTCACAGGAGGATCGACCGATGAGCTTGCAGCTTCAGATGCTGGGGACAGGCAGCGCTTTTGCCAAAAAGTATTTCAACAATAATGCCCTGCTCGGGGACGGGTCGTTTACTTTGCTGATCGATTGCGGAATTACGGCCCCCCTTGCCCTTCACCAACTGGGCAAAACGTTTAATGACTTGGATGCCGTGCTGATCACCCATATTCATGGCGATCATGTCGGCGGCCTGGAGGAGCTTGCCTTCCAGATGAAATACGCGTACCATCGCAAAATGAAGCTTTATATCGCGGAAGCTTTGCGTGATGTGCTGTGGGAGCACACGCTGAAGGGCGGTCTGTCCCAACCCGGCCAAATCACCTGCCTCGAGGACGCCTTCGATGTACATACGCTTCAGCCGGGAGTTCCCTGCCGCCTGTCGGAGCAAATCGAGCTGGAGCTCATCCCGAACCGCCACATTCCGGGTAAAGACAGCTTCTCCCTCTATATTAACGGCCGGATCTTCTACAGCGCGGACATGACCTTCGACCCCGGGCTGCTGGACAAGCTCGTACGGGAACGCGGCTGTGATACGATCCTGCACGAGGTCCAGCTGGAAGGACCGGGCGAGGTGCATACGACGCTCAGCGAGCTGCTGTCGCTGCCGGAGCCGGTTCAGCGTATGATCCGATTGATGCATTATGCTGATAATAAAGACGAGTTTGTAGGAAAAACCGGAGAAATGACCTTCCTTGAGCAAGGGCACGTATATACGCTGTAACCCTTGCAGGTCGATGTGGATTACGGGTGAAAAAACACAGCCGGCTGCAGAAAGATGAACCTTCTCTGCAGCCGGCTGTTATTTTTGGAAACATGACGCTCGTCTTTTATTCAAAAGTAGGCAGGTTATCAAGATTATTCGACGGATCGCCGTCGGCGTCCCCGCGGATGTACATCTCGCCGTCACGGCCTTTAAAGACGTTTACTCCGGCAATGGCGCCCGCTTTTACTTCCTGCAGCGCCTGCTCGTAATCGAGCACCCGGCCCGACGACGTTTGAAAGGCCGTCAAGTCGCCGTCACCGTTCTTCTGTACTGCGATAAATTGTTCTCTTCCCGGGTTTCCCATCGATATCCACTCCTTAAGTTGTCATGATATATCAAGGTGACATATGGATATCGTTCCCTGAGAACATGGATTTATACGAAGAAATGAAGTCTACAGTGTTTTCTTCATACGGACATGCGGAATGCCCGCGTCATCGAACGGCTCCTTGGAAATGACCTCGTAGCCTTGTTTTGCATAGAACTGTTCAGCTTGGCACTGAGCATCCAGGATGGAATAGGCCAGCCCCAGTTCCCTCGCCCGCTCTTCCATCGCCATCAGCAAAATGCGGCCGAACCCGTGGGTGCGGAACTCGCGGCGAACCGCGATTCGCTGCATTTTGGCGGTATCGCTGTTATAATAAATGATCCGGCCGGTGGCCACATACTGATCCTTGTCCTGAAGGAGGATATGATGAACATTTTCGCTGATCACATCGTATTCGTCGATCTCCAGGTCGGCGGGCACGTTTTGTTCCTTGACGAACACCTCCTGGCGGATGTCCAGCGCATGCTCCAGCTGCTCGTGGGTCGTCACGTATACTATTTCTGCAGGCATCGGTTACCCTCTCTTTCATGCAATCAATATAAAAAACACGGCTGAATCATTATACAAAAAAATGATTTTCCTGTATAGTTGACTCATGAGAGCTCTATGGAAGGGAGACCATGGATCGTTATGGGCATGACCATTGCGCTGATCGTCATTTTATCAGCCATCTTGATCTATTCATTCATTTATGTCATCCAAAAAGGGTATTCGCGCAAATGGGATGAGGAATAAGAAAAACGTTTATCGACGAACACTCACGGAAGATAGACCGCGTTTTGCGGAAGTTTTTCTTGCGATATAAGGAAACCGAATCTCCGATGCAAATACTTTCTTATATCTAAAATAAAACAAGGGCCGGTGCAGTCGGAGCACGGACCCTATGTCTTGTTCAGGGGAATCAGGGCGGAGTAATAGGGCCCTTGGAATACACATCCTCGCTGACCGATTTGCCGTAAACGTCCAGCATAATCGGTGAGTCGGCCATTGTTGAACCGGGCTTGATCGGCTCCTGCGCATCCGAAAACTCACCCGCGGGGGAGCATCCGGCAAGCAGCAGGCACAGCCCTGCAGCGAGCAGCCCGCCTTTGTTCGGCATACCGTGCCACTCCTTCTGTTTCGAAATATACTTTAGTTTTCGCCCGTTTGGATAGCTTCTAATCATGAGCGGCAAACAAATTGTGCATGCCATTCACCGTGAGCAAAATAAAATGATTGACAGCTAACTACGGCGCTGTTATTATATTAAATGTATCTGACTTATAAGATCTGCTAGCTCAGCTGGGAGAGCACCATCTTGACAGGGTGGGGGTCAGTGGTTCGAGCCCACTGCAGATCATCTATAGAAACCCTTGAAGCTTAAGGCTTCAAGGGTTTTTTGTTATTTTCACACTTAGCTGCAGAAGTTTTGGCCTTGTCCCGTTAAGATAATCATCTATTTTGTTCTCACAGGGACCTCCGCCGTGTTTGCGAAGGAAACCGTTACATACGATATCTCAGGTTTCACATTTTCCAACAAAGGTGGGGTAACCTAATGGGTAAATTCTTTTTCCACGAACATGATCACCGTCGTCACTGTCATGTCCGTAAACCAAAACCAGTCGTACTCAAAAAAGAAATCAAGAAAACGATATTTGTCAAAGTGGACTGGGAACCTGTAATTAAAAAGGTTCACAAAGAAAAGCATGTTTCCTGCCATAAGATTCACAAACAGCACCACCACTTCAAAAAACGCCACCATAAAAGATGCCACTGTCGCGATCACTTCGGTGGAGACATGTATTAATTCCGGATTTTTCGGATGAAATCAGCATGACACCTCCCTGATCGCACGCCCGGGAACTTGGTTCCCGGGCGGCATCTATTTTATAAATCACACCGAACATCCGATAACATAGATGTTACCCATTTTACATAGAGGAGGCTTATGATGGATATCCCTGCTTTATCGATGGCCATGAGCCAGTCCCGGCTGGCACAAAATGTGAGCATTCAGGTGCTTAAAATCGCTAAGGATCAAGCCTCGCAGGACGGTCAATCCCTGGTCAAAATGCTGGATAGCAGCGCTGTACCCCATTTGGGAAACCGTCTAGACATCCGGATTTAGCTGCTCGGTTTTCTTTTCTGCCCCTCCAGACGGAGGGTTTTTTTATTTTTCAGCACATCCGTTCAAATTAAATTCATATTTTAGGTCCATATCCCCACCAATCAAACATTCGTTCTCTATCCAACAGACGAAAATTATCTTATGATAAAGATAGTTATTGATACAAAAGTCTTACCAGTATGTGGATACGGGAGAATAGTCTCATGGAAAAGGAAATTGAAATGGCGATCCGCCGCGGCCATCAATTATTCGTTCAAAATTTGGATGGCGAATCCATCACCGGCATCCCCGAGAAATCCGATGATCCGGGAACTTTAAAGATGCGGACGGTGTATGGCTCCATGTGGATTCCGCTGGATGAAGTCGGCCATCTGTCACGCCTCATTCATATTCGTTAATATTCGCTGCCCTGCCTGGGCGGCTTTATTTTTTTATATAACGATTAACCACCTTTCGGCTCGTAAGGTGCAGGAAAATGTGGTTCATCGGCGCTTGGAACGGTTTATCCTTACATATAAGGAACACACTATGGAAGTACCAACGATTCTATTGGAAGGACGTGTGGCGATGAATAAACCGAATGAAGAGGATCGTTTCCCCGGGGTCGACCCCATTCCGGATCCCGATCATGAAACGCCCTCATCCACGGACATGATTGAAGACGTGCTGGAAGAAGGGGCGCGGGAATTGAAGAAAGGTAAACATCCGTCGAACGGGAATTCACCGGATCATCAAGGGTGACGCGTTCCCTCACTGTTCTGGAGACTTTTCAGGCACAAAATAACCCGATGCCGCCCTGGCATCGGGTTATCGGTGTTTAAGATCGCACAGAAGCGCTCAGCAGCGCCGCCAGCTTATCCGGGTAGTCGGTGATGATCCCCGCTGCCCCTGCGTCGATAAGACGCTGCATTTCCTCTTCTTCGTTGACCGTCCATGGGTGGTATACCTTACCGGCCGCCTTCGCTCCCGCCACAAATTCAGGCAGCACCGCAAAATGGTAGGCGTGCAGGGCGTCGGCTTCAACGCTGCGGGCATACTCCCACGGCTCATACAGTCCCTCCATGTACAAAATGCCGGTGCGGATTTCAGGCGCGAGCTGCTTGCAGAGCCGCAGGGAATAGTGATTGAAGCTTGAGATGACGATCCGCTCGCTCAGGTTATAGCTTCTTACCATGTCGATGACCTTTTCCTCAAGCCCTGCATAAGGTACCTTCGTATTTTTCAACTCGATGTTGACAACGGTCCCGGTGTCCTGAACCAGCTCCAGCAGCTCTTCCAGCAGTGGAAGGCGCTCCTCCGCAAAATCGGGATGGAACCAGCTGCCGGCGTCCAGCTTCCTCAGATCTTCCAGGTCATGGTCTTTGACCCACCCGCTCCCGTTTGTCGTCCGGGACAACGTTTCGTCGTGAATCAGGACAAGCCGGCCGTCCCGGGTTAACTGAACATCGGTTTCAATCCCTGTGGCACCAAGCTCCAAACTGCGGGCAAAAGCGGCCATCGTATTTTCCGGACATACCGCAGATGCGCCACGGTGGGCAAAATTAATAATCGAATCCAACTTCTCTCAACCTCCCGACTGGTATTCTCGCAAACCTTACAACTTATCGTACCCGTCTTATGTAATGCGAGTATAAACCGTAGAGTTTACAAACCGCTCCATCCAAATTGATTCCTCTCTGATGGTTGTATTTTATCATGGATTTATCCCGCATATAAGGAGGTATTCGTTCATGATCGTGTTTGACGTCATCGTCCACGGAGAAGTCAAAGAAACCATCCGGCCGGCCACCCAGCGGCTGCAGCACATCCTCGCCTACGTCACCGAAGAGGCCAAGATCCTCAGCAAAAAATACGGAACGGCCGTTAACTTAAGCCGGAGAATCATTTATTGACCGGAAGGGGATCGGTACTCGATCGCCTTTTTTTTATGTCGATACACGCTTTTTATTTCTCGTCTCGACGCAACGATGGGCCTCAAGAACATGCTGCGCCTCGATGCTTCGCTCCTTACTGCATTCCACAATGACCATAAAATGCCCCTGAATCAGCAGCTTCTCATAGTTTTCTGCATCCCCTTCGGGGACGCCAATCCCCACCAGACTGACAATCAGCCCGTCGCTCTTCCCGCCGACTTCCGCCCCCCCAAGTTTGGCCGCTGCCGGCCCCGATGCCCAGGTGACTTGATCCCGCAGCGTCAGGCTGGAGGTTAAATCCCGGATTTCGCCGAACAACCCGCTGGTACCATGCCTGGACACGGGTTCTTTCAAGCCGGTATCCCGGCATACGATAGATAACTGTCTCTTGTCAAGGGCAAGCAGCGACACGTCCTTTTTGTCAAAATGACGCTCCCAAAGCGCGCTGACCGCCAGCGCCGTATCCTGTCTCGTCCGGAACAATGCGATCACGAGTTGGTTCATCCTCAATCCCTCCCAGGTTAAATGACTGTATGTAATTAGGTAAACTAACGCGGGCATAAAAAAACATCCCGGCAAGATACCGCCAGGATGTTGTGTTCCGCCTTAACAAAAACAGGAGCTCAAAATAATGACCAAAAGGATGAAGAGAACCAGGATCGCTCCCGTCGATTTGAAGACTCCGCCTGGATAACCAACGCCGCCTACGACTCCGCTCATAGGTTTGAACCTCCTTTTTCATGGGGTCAACCTATATTATGTAGTTCACCTGCGGTTTGACTGTACGAATACCCGGATTGCCTCAAACGGTTACCGCTTCCAGAAGCGATGGCAGGAGCTCCCTGAATCATCCTTATGACATTTGGTTAATGGGTTGTAAAAGAGGAAACAGACCGTTACATAGGCTGGTCCATGAAGGCTGGGGGGATTTGATTGCTGCAGAGCAAATATTTTCGTACATGTCTGGGTATCATCGCGGCGCTTTTAATTATTTATTTGGGTGCCAAAGTAAAGTTTATTTTCAATCCGATCGTGCTGCTGTTCAAGCTGCTGCTGGTCCCGGTGATGCTGGCCGGTTTCATGTATTATTTGCTGAGGCCTATCGTGAATTACTTGGAAAAGCACCACTGGAAAAGGTCGCTTTCGATTTTGTCGATCTACCTCGTGTTCGTTGGTCTGATCGCCCTGTTTTCGGTGCTGGTATGGCCAACGCTGCGCGAGCAGGTGATCACTTTTGCCGAAAACGCGCCTTATTTCGTGGAAGATTTGCAGAAGCAGTTTGAGGCTCTTCAGAAAAACAGCTTTTTCGCCAAGGCGCTGCCAAGCGAGTCGGAAATTTATGCCCGCGTGAGTGAATACCTCAACGGGCTGATTATGGCCGTAACAGATTCGATCTCCAATTTTATATCCGTCGTATCCAATGTCGTGGTCATTATCGCCACCGTTCCGATTGTGCTGTATTACATGCTGAAAGAGAGCAGCAAGCTTCCGCCTAAAATTTTGCACATACTTCCGCGGAAATACCGGAAGGAAGGGAAAGAAGCGCTGCGGGAAATCGATACGGCGCTCAGCAACTTTATCGTCGGCAGGGTCGTGCTGAATCTCATTCTAGGCGTGCTGATGTACATCGGCTTCCTCATTATCGGGCTTCCATACTCTCTGCTGCTCGCGCTGATCTCAATCGTCCTGAACCTGATTCCTTACGTAGGTGCGATCATCGCTGCCATTCCGGTCGTCATCATCGGTTTTATCGATTCGCCTACCGTCGCCGTATGGTCGCTCGTCGTGATCATCGTCTCCCAGCAGATCCAGGATAATCTGCTGACGCCGATTATTTACGGCAAGCAGCTGGACATTCATCCGATGACGGCCATCGTCCTGCTGCTGATCGGCGGAGACGTATCCGGGATCGTCGGCGTCATTTTGGCCATTCCCGTCTATATGATCGCCAAGATTATTATCGTCAGGGGGTATGGGCTGTTTTTGGCGGAAAAGGTAGATGACATGAAAGAGTGAGGAAAAAAAGCATGCCGCAAGACGAATGTCTCACAGCATGCCCCGCAATGACCGGACAACGCAAGTGCACTCCGCTTTCCGAAAAGTCCGGCCGTCCGACAGGGTCACCGTCTCCGCATTATGCGAGCTCAGGGTGGCCCTGTATGCTTCCAGACGGTCCTTCCGCCAGATCATGACCTCGGACCCGAACAACACGGCGTTATCGAACTGCCGTTTGTCCTTCATGATATATCCGACCGAATGAGGCACGGCGTCAGGGGCATTTTTCCCTTCGGGAAGAAGCCGGATCGTACAAACCTCGCCAAACGGCAGCTTCAGGTCGTGCGGCCCGAGCACGAGCCATTCGTTATGTTCATCCCACTTGCGAAGCGTCCCCTTGACCCGGGAATGCAGCTTGTCATTGCACAGGATGGTAACCCGCCTGCCGATCCAGTTCTTCATGGCCCTTTCGCCTCCTTTCGCATTAAAATGAGTTACCTGTCAGGAATCGCCCAATCGACCGGCTTGATCCCATGGGCTGCTAAAAACGCGTTGGCTTTTGAAAACGGCCTGCTTCCAAAAAAACCGCGGTGCACCGACAGCGGACTCGGGTGAACCGACTGGATCACCAGATGCTTTTTCCGATCGATAAAAGCTCCTTTTTTCTGGGCATGGCTTCCCCATAGAATGAACACGACCGGCTTATCCCGCTCATTCAGCTTCTCAATGACAGCATCGGTAAATCGCTCCCATCCTAATCCTTTATGCGAATTAGCCTCGCCATCCCGGACGGTCAGCACCGTATTGAGCAGCAGCACCCCTTGCTCGGCCCAATGCACCAGCGTTCCATGGTTTGGAATCGGCACGCCCAAATCGCTGTGCAGCTCTTTGTAAATGTTCACGAGGGAAGGCGGAATCCGCACGCCGGGTTTGACCGAAAAGCTAAGACCGTGGGCCTGTCCGGGTCCATGATAAGGATCCTGTCCCAAAATGACCACTTTGGTATCCTCGTATGGGGTCAGCTTGAGCGCTTTAAAGAGGTCCTCTTTCGGCGGGTACACTTTGTGAAGCTTGTATTCCTTGGCCAGCTTATAACGGAGTTCCTGAAAATAGTCCTTTTCGGTTTCTTCCTTCAGCTGCTCGTCCCAATCGTTATTAAATATCATGAAGCATTTCTCCTCTCTCGTAAATATATAAACCTATTTTTATAGAAAAACGTCTACCGACGCACAATCAATGAAAGTCAGACCGCATTGAACGGCAGCTAAAAAAATAAGCCGGCCCCGATCCGGACCAGCTTACCCTGTTCATCTTGTTCCAATCCAATGCCGAGAACCGGGCTCGAACCGGTACGGTAGTCACCTACCGCAGGATTTTAAGTCCTGTGCGTCTGCCAATTCCGCCATCCCGGCTTGTCTATCACTTTTGTGACGACAAAATTTAATATAACATGTTTGGCCTATACCGGCAATCCTTTAATTCCCATTCCTTTTACCGGCCATGAGCACAAAAAAACCGGCTCAGTCAAAGACTGAACCGGCTTCCTTCGAATGGTTTACCTGTATGCCGAGGACCGGGCTCGAACCGGTACGGTAGTCACCTACCGCAGGATTTTAAGTCCTGTGCGTCTGCCAATTCCGCCACCCCGGCATGCTGTTTCTTGCATATTGCTATATGGTGGGCCCTGAGGGACTCGAACCCCCGACCAGTCGGTTATGAGCCGACCGCTCTAACCAACTGAGCTAAGGGCCCTGATCAAGTATATACCGTACAGATAATGGCTGTTAAATTGGTTGCGGGGGCAGGATTTGAACCTGCGGCCTTCGGGTTATGAGCCCGACGAGCTACCGGACTGCTCCACCCCGCGTCATTAACCATATCAAATAGCGACAAGAATTAATATACAGCATATGTACCCACTGCGTCAAGTATTTATTTATGGAATTGGTGTTAGGACAACGTGGAGCCTGCCATGTCACGGCAAAAAGCGGACACCGTACCTGCCTCTCCTTGAACGGAAAATTTCAACGAGCCGCGGCTCTTCATAGCCGTAAATCCAGCTGTCCTGCTCCAGCCTCTTCGCCAGGCACCCTGCCTGGAACTTCGTCCGGTAGAGCTTGCCGAAATACACCCACCGCATTGCTGCTAACCCTCCTTTCATAGATGAGCTGTTTTGATGCCTATTGTTGCCGCAAACGCGATGGTTCATTCATAGCAGCCGAAATCTCGGCTAGTAAAATGTCGAAAACGTTCGAAAAAAAGCGAGATTGCTTTGTGCTGAGCGGAAAAATCGTTTATACTGATAACTAAGTTGTTTAACATTTTAATTTTCAGGAAAGCGGGGAATGTCCATGGCAAAAACACATAAAAAGCTGTCTTTTGCGGATCTGGTCAAAAAATTTGTATTTATTACGGTGGGGGCCGTGCTTATGGCCGTTGCGCTCGAGGTATTTCTGGTTCCCAATGAAATCATCGATGGCGGCATCACCGGGATTTCGATCGTCTTATCCAAAGTAACGACCTTTCCGCTCGGTATTTTTCTGTTTATTATCAACCTCCCCTTTTTATTTCTGGGATACAAGCAGATCGGAAAAACGTTCGCCTTTTCTACCCTTTACGGCATCGCCGTGATGTCAGTAACGACGCAGCTGCTGCATCATGTCAGTCCTTTTACCAATGAGAAAATATTAGCAGTCCTGTTCGGCGGCCTTATTCTCGGCCTTGGCGTCGGACTCGTCATCCGTTTCGGCGGCTCGCTCGACGGAACCGAAATTGTCGCGATTCTGCTGTCTAAAAGGCTCCGCATGCCGGTCGGCCAAATCATCATGATCATGAACGTCTTCATTTTCATTGTTGCCGGATTCGTTTTCGGTTGGGATTCCGCGATGTACTCCATATTTACATACTATATGGCCTCCAAAGTGATGGATATCGTGGTCGAGGGCTTGAACGAGTCCAAGTCGGTCACCATCATCTCGAACGAATACGAGGAAATTTCCCAAACGATTCAGGATCGGCTGGGACGCAGCACGACCTTCATGTACGCCAGAGGCGGCTACTCGAAGGAAGATACACAAGTCATCTATTGCGTCGTCACCCGGCTTGAGCTGGCCAAACTGAAGGCGCTCGTGCAGGAGATCGATCCCAAAGCCTTTATTGCCATTGAGCATGTGTCCGATGTGCTCGGCGGCAATTTTGAGAAAAATGCCATCCACTAAATCATTTGAAACCTCAAGCTTAAGGTTTACAGCAAGGTCGATCATCCGTGTAAACAACTTAAAAAGGCAGCCCTTAGGGCTGCCTTTGCTGTATCATTTTATAAATCCATTTGAGAAAAATTCACACAAGCGTCGTCTTCTTAGTTTCCGAACGATGACGGATCTTCTCTCCACGCTTTGAGCGCTTCGACGTCCTCCTGCTGAATGGTTCCCTGTTCCAGGGCCACTTCCATCAGCGCTGCATAGTTGGACAACGTCTGCAGCGGAATCCCCGCTTCGGCAAAGGCTTGTACCCCTTTATCGAGCTGATAGCTGAAGATGGCGAGCACGGCGAGCGGCTCGGCACCGGCTTCCTTCACGGCTACCGCCGCTTTGAGCGAGCTGCCGCCGGTCGAGATCAAGTCTTCGATGACGACAACTTTTTGCCCCGGCTTGATGATGCCCTCGATCAGGTTCTCCTTGCCGTGCCCCTTCGCTTTATCGCGGATATAGGCCATCGGCAGATTCAGCTTCTGGGCAACCCACGCCGCATGAGGGATACCGGCCGTCGCCGTTCCCGCAATGACTTCCGCGTCCGGATACTGCGCCCGGATGATCGCAGCGAACGATTCGGCGATAAGCTCGCGGATTTCAGGGTAAGACATCGTCAGACGGTTATCGCAGTAGATAGGCGACTTGATGCCCGAAGTCCAAGTGAACGGCTGTTTCGGCCGGAGCGCCACCGCTCCGATCTCAAGCAAATGGGATGCGATACGTGCTGGAATTTCTGCTAGGGTAGTCAAGCTTCGATCATCTCCTTGATAATGTGTTCGGCAGCTTCACGCGGGTTTTCCGCCGCCGTAATCGGACGCCCGACGACGATGTAATGGCTGCCTTGGCGAATGGCTTCGCCCGGCGTCAGGACGCGCGCCTGGTCGCCTGTTGCGGAGCCCGCAGGCCGGATACCCGGCGTAACGGTGATAAATTGCTGGCCGCAAGCCTCGCGGATCAGCGCCGATTCCTGGGCTGAGGCGACTACGCCGTCTAGTCCGGCCGACTGCGTCAGCTTGGCGTAGTGCACCACTGCGTCCTGAACGCTGCCCTGAATGCCGATCTCGCTGTTAAGCGTCTCCTGGCTGGTGCTGGTCAGCTGGGTGACCGCAATGATGAGCGGCCTGCTCAGCCCTGGATCGGCCGCAAGCGCGGATTCGGCTCCATCGAGCGCGGCTTTCATCATCGCCGTACCTCCGGCAGCATGGACGTTAAACATGTCCACACCAAGACGGGTGATGCTCTCTGCGCCACCCCTTACTGTGTTGGGTATGTCATGCATTTTCAGATCAAGAAATACGCTGTAGCCTTTTGACTTCAATTCCCGCACAAAAGCAGGCCCTGCAGCATAGTACAGCTGCATGCCCACCTTCAAGTAGCAGGGAATCCCTTCAAGTTCGCGGACCAGCGCGGATGCCGCTTCGGCATCCGGGTAGTCCAGGGCCACGATCAAGCGGCCCGCCATTTCTGTATACTTATCATTCATACTTCTAGTATTTCCCCCTTCTCAGTTCGCAAAAGCCGGCATGGCCTGCGAAGAGAAGTTGAGGGTATCCAGCATATTCATCAGCGCTCTCACCGTGTCCAGCGAGGTCATGCAGACTACGCCGTTCTCTACCGCTTCCCGGCGGATACGGAATCCGTCGCGCTGCGGCGTTTTCCCTTTGGTCAGGGTGTTGAATACGAACTGCGCTTCACCACCCCGGATCAGATCCAGGATGTTCGGTGTGCCGTCGCTGAGCTTCTGCACGGTCGTTACGTTGAGTCCGGCTTCGTTCAAAGCTTGAGCCGTACCTTCGGTTGCATAGATCTTGTAACCAAGGCGCTTGTAGCCCTTCATGAGCTCCACAGCTTCTTCCTTATCCTTGTCGGCCACGGTAACGATGATTGCACCCGATGCCGGAATTTTCATGCCTGCGCCGATCAAGCCTTTGTACAGCGCTTTGGCGTACTGCAGGTCGCGTCCCATAACTTCGCCGGTCGACTTCATTTCCGGTCCGAGTGTCGGCTCGACTCTGCGCAGCTTCGCGAAGGAGAACACCGGCACTTTGACGGAAACGTAGTCGCTTTCCGGCCAGAGGCCTTCCTTGTAGCCTGCGTCCTTCAGCTTGCGGCCGAGAATGGCCTGCGTGGCCAGGTTCGCCATCGGAATCGTCGTCACTTTGCTCAGGAACGGTACCGTCCGGGAAGAGCGCGGGTTTACCTCGATGACATACACTTCGTCGTTGTAAATGACAAACTGGATGTTGACCAGGCCGATCGTTTTCAGTTCCTTCGCAATCCGCGTCGTGATGGACACGATCTTCTCCTTCAGATGCTCCTCCAGGTGCTGCGGCGGATATACCGCGATAGAGTCGCCGGAGTGCACGCCTGCGCGCTCGATATGCTCCATGATGCCCGGGATGACCACGGTTTCGCCGTCGCAGATCGCGTCGACTTCCACCTCTTTACCCAGCATGTAGCGGTCGATCAGGACCGGATGCTCCGGATTGATTTTTACAGCCTGCTCCATATAGCTCAGCAGCTCGTCATCGGAGTAGACGATTTCCATCGCGCGCCCGCCAAGGACGTAGGATGGACGGACCAGCACCGGATAGCCTAGCGATTGGGCCGTGTCTACGGCTTCGTCGACCGATGTAACTGTGCTGCCCTTCGGCTGGGCGATTTGCAGTCTCGAGAGCAGCGCCTCGAACTTCTTGCGATCCTCCGCCTCGTCGATGCTTTCGAGGCTGGTGCCGAGAATGTTCACGCCCGCTCTGCTCAGCGGTCCGGCCAGGTTGATGGCCGTTTGGCCGCCGAACTGCACGATGACGCCGATCGGCTTCTCCTGCTCGATAACGTTCATGACGTCCTCGAAGAACAGCGGCTCGAAGTACAGGCGGTCCGACGTGTTGAAGTCCGTGGATACCGTTTCCGGGTTATTGTTGATGATAACCGCTTCGTATCCGGCCTTCTGAATCGCCCACACGGCGTGTACGGTCGAGTAGTCGAACTCGATGCCTTGGCCGATCCGGATCGGTCCGGATCCCAGCACGACCACTTTCTCCTTGTTGGACGGCGTTACTTCGTTCTCCGTCTCGTAGGTCGAGTAGTAGTATGGCGTTGTCGCTTCGAATTCGGCCGCGCAGGTGTCAACCATTTTGTAGACCGGACGCAGACTGTTCGAGAGGCGGAACTCGCGAACTTCCGTCTCCGTCGTCAGGCTTCCGGCCTGGCTCTGGCTGCGGATCTCGGCAATCGCCCGGTCGGTGAAACCGCGGCGTTTCGCCAGGTACAGCGTGTCATAAGAAAGCGTGTCTTCCTGAAGCTGCTCTTCGAACGCGATCAGCCCCTGGATTTTATCGAGGAACCACCAGTCGATCTTGGTCAGGTCCTGAACTTCCTGCAAGCCGTAGCCGCGGCGGAACGCTTCCGCGATCAGGAAGATCCGCTCGTCATCGGCTTTGATGAGGCGCTCGCGGAGCACTTCCTCGCTCAGCTCTTCCGTACCTTTCAGATAGAAGCGGTGCACTCCGATTTCCAGGGAGCGGATCGCTTTATGGATCGATTCCTCGAACGTGCGGCCGATAGCCATAACTTCGCCGGTCGCTTTCATTTGCGTGCCCAGCTTGCGGTTCGCCTGCACGAATTTATCGAACGGCCAGCGCGGAATTTTGCTGACGATGTAGTCCAGCGTCGGCTCGAAGCAAGCGTAAGTCTGCCCGGTCACCGGGTTGACGATTTCGTCCAGGGTGTAGCCGAGGGCGATCTTTGCCGCCATCTTGGCGATCGGGTACCCGGTCGCTTTGGAAGCGAGCGCCGAAGAGCGGCTGACGCGAGGGTTAACCTCGATGACATAGTATTGGTAGCTGTGCGGATCCAGCGCGAACTGCACGTTGCATCCGCCTTCGATGTTCAGCGCGCGGATAATTTTCAGCGACGCCGATCTCAGCATTTGGTATTCACGGTCTGAGAGCGTCTGGGACGGGGCTACGACGATACTGTCCCCGGTGTGAACGCCGACCGGATCAAAGTTCTCCATGTTACATACGACGATGCAGTTGTCATTGGCATCGCGCATGACTTCGTATTCGACTTCCTTCATACCCGCGATGCTCTTCTCGATCAGGCACTGGCCGATCGGGCTGTAACGGATACCAGAACTTACCGTCTCACGCAGTTCTTCTTCATTCGCGCAGATGCCGCCGCCGGTTCCGCCGAGCGTGTACGCCGGACGGACGATCAGCGGGTAGCCGATCTCTTCGGCGAAGTCGAGCGCTTCTTCCAGGGTTGTGACGATCGTGCTTTCCGGTACCGGCTGTTCCAGCTCGCGCATCAGTTCGCGGAACAGGTCGCGGTCTTCGGCTTTTTCGATCGAATGAAGCTGGGTGCCCAGCAGTTTAACGTTTTCCTGCTCCAGCACGCCTGCTCTCGCCAGTTCCACCGCCATGTTAAGGCCGGTCTGGCCGCCGAGCGTCGGCAGCAGTCCGTCCGGGCGCTCCTGGCGGATGACCTGGGTTACAAAGTCCAGGGTGATCGGCTCGATGTATACTTTATCCGCCGTGTTCGTGTCGGTCATGATGGTCGCCGGGTTGCTGTTGATCAGGACAACCTCGACGCCTTCCTCTTTCAGTGCTTCGCATGCCTGCGTGCCCGCATAGTCGAACTCAGCCGCCTGGCCGATGACGATCGGTCCAGAACCGATAACGAGGATTTTCTTAAGCTGTTTATTGATAGGCATATTATCGTGCTCCTTTCACGGCTGCAGCCAGTTCAGCCTGGCGCGGTTTTGCAGGTTTTTGCTGTTTATGATCGGCAATCATTTTCAAGAACTCGTCAAACAGATAGCTGTTGTCGTAAGGGCCAGGGGCCGCTTCCGGGTGGTATTGCACGGTAAAGGCCGGGTATTTCTTATGTTTGAGCCCTTCCACCGTCTTGTCGTTGTTGTTGATATGCGTAACCTCGAGCTCTGTGCCGGCAATGGAGTCATCCTTAACCGTGTAGCCATGGTTCTGCGATGTGATATAGCAGCGGTTCGTGGCCAAATCCTTCACCGGATGGTTACCGCCGCGATGGCCGAATTTCAGCTTCTCGGTGTCGGCGCCGCAAGCCAGGGCGAACAGCTGGTGACCCAGGCAGATGCCGAAGATCGGATATTCGCCGAGCAGTTCCTTGATCGTCTGGATCGCGTGCGGTACATCTTTAGGATCCCCAGGGCCGTTGGACAGCTGAATGCCATCCGGATTCAGGCGGCGGATTTCCTCGGCCGTCGTATCATGCGGAACAACCACCACGTCGCAGCCGCGGGAAGTCAGTTCGCGCAAAATACCGCTCTTGGCGCCGTAGTCGATAAGTACGATCCGCTCTCTAGCGCCCGGGCTGCTGTAAGTATGCTTCGTGGACACGCGCGACACCTGATCGGTCATCAGGGTGCTCGCAGCAAGACGCTCTCTCAGCTCCTCGACGGACTGAGCGGATGTCGTCAGAATCCCCTTCATCGTGCCGTGGCTGCGGATAAGTCGGGTCAGCATGCGCGTATCGATGTCGCTGATGCCGACGATCCCGTATTCCTTCAGCAGCGTATCCACGCTGTACTCGGCGCGCCAGTTGCTCGGCACCGTTTCATGGCGGCGTACGACAAATCCGTGCACATATGGCGCAACCGACTCAAAATCGTCGCGCGTAATGCCGTAGTTGCCGATCAGCGGGAACGTCATCGTGACGATTTGCCCGCAGTACGACGGGTCCGACAGCACCTCTTGATATCCCGTAATCCCTGTATTAAACACGACTTCGCCCGTCGTTTCACCTTCTGCTCCGAAAGCACTGCCCGTAAACAGTGTTCCGTCCTCCAGCAGCAATCTTGCCTGCATCCCACTCACTCCTCTGTCAAATTACGTTAAGTTAGTATCTAGTAGTATCTATATCTGTTTCTTTTGTATCAACCGATCCGGCCCGGTTATATCCGGTCTTAGGCTTCAAACACGACTTTGCCGTCCATCCAGGTTTTAACCGGCCAGCCCTTCAGCTTCCACCCGGTAAACGGCGTGTTCCGTCCCTTTGAGGCAAACTCTTCCGGATTCACCGCTTTTTCGGTTTCCAGGTCAATCATCGTCAGGTCAGCAGGAGCGCCTTCCTCAAGCCGTCCGGTGTTCAAACCGAACACCCGCGCCGGATCGGAAGTCATCCGCTGAACCAGCAGGGCCAGTTCCCATTTGCCAGTCGCCACAAATTTGGTGTACAAGAGCGGGAAGGCCGTCTCGAAGCCAACGATGCCAAACGGCGCCATTTCCATACCTTTTGCTTTCTCTTCCGCCGCATGCGGCGCATGGTCCGTCACGATGATGTCGAGTGTTCCGTCCAGCAGCCCTTCGATGCAGGCTTCCACGTCCCGCGGCGAGCGCAGCGGAGGATTCATTTTCCAGTTGGCGTCCAGCCCCGGAATGTCTTCATCCGACAGCAGCAGATGGTGCGGACACACCTCGGCGGTGACGTGAATGCCGACTTCCTTGGCCTGGCGGATCAGCCGGACCGACTGTTCCGTGCTGACGTGGCACACATGATAGTGCACGCCCGTCGCTTCCGCCAGCAGGATGTCCCGCCCCACATGAATCGCTTCCGACTCGTTTGGAATACCGATCAGTCCGTGCTGCTCGGCAAACTTGCCTTCCGTCACGCTTCCCCCTTCGACCAGGGAGTTCTCTTCACAGTGCGCAATCACCGGCATGTTCAGCTCTTTCGCCCGGCGCATGGCGTCTTTCATCATCTTGGCGTTCTGTACGCCAACGCCGTCGTCGGTGAAGCCAACCGCCCCCGATGCTTTGAGCGCTTCAAAATCCGTCAGCTCCCGTCCGAGCTCCCGTACCGTAATCGCTGCATAAGGGAGCACCTTCACGATTCCCGCCTCGCGGGCCTTCTCCAGCACCAGCTGGACCGTTTCCGGGTTGTCGGTCACCGGTTTCGTGTTCGGCATGCAGGCGATGGTCGTGAAGCCGCCTTTGGCAGCCGAGCGGCTCCCGGTCTCGATCGTTTCCTTATGTTCAAATCCAGGTTCGCGCAGATGGACATGCATATCGATCAAGCCGGGCGTAACCAGCTTGCCGGCAGCGTCCGTCACTTCCGCCCCTTCGGGAGCACTCCAGCCGGCATCGGGTTCCACCAATGTTTTGATGATGCCGTCCTCGATGACGATATGCTTGCTTACCTGTTCCCCTTGTTCGTTCAGTACGCTGGCGTTCGTTATGATCTGTATCATGAGTACCTCCGGTCGTTGATTGGCACTGTGGCTTCCAATCTATTGTATAATAATAATTCATTTTTGTGTATATTTATTAATAAAATTTGTGTATGCCTATATATCCCTGATTATTTCATCGCCCGTTCCATGACAGCCATACGGATCGGAACGCCGTTGCTCATTTGCGGGAAGATCGCCGACTGTTCACACTCGACAACCGCATCGTCGATCTCCACGTTCCGGTTCACCGGAGCAGGATGCATAATTAGTGTATGCTTGGACAATTTGGAAGCCCGCTCCTCCGTCAATCCGTACTGCGCTCTGTATTCCTCCGCCGATTTCAGCATGCCGGTCGCATGACGCTCAAGCTGAACCCGCAGCATCATGACCACATCCGAGCGGAGCGCCTCTTCCATCGTTACGTATCTGGCAAACGGCTCCAGCTCCGGTGCCGTCATATTATTCGGCGCGCAGAATTTGACTTCGGCCCCGAACTTGCGCAGCGCCCACAGGTCCGATCTGGCCACCCGGCTGTGCTTAATGTCGCCGATGATCGACACCGTCAGGCCTTGAAGGCTGCCGAACCGTTTCTTCATCGTGTACAGGTCGAGCAGCGCCTGCGTCGGATGCTCATTGTTTCCGTCCCCTGCATTGATGAGCGGAACCGAGATTTTGCTGGACAGCTCCTCCAGTACCCCAGCCGGCTTCAGCCGGATGACGCCTGCGTCAATCCCCATCGATTCGAGCGTTCTTACCGTGTCGTAGATCGATTCGCCTTTCTCTACGCTCGAAGCAGCCGCCGTAAAGTTCAGCACCTGGGCGCCCAGGCGTTTCTCTGCCATTTCGAAGGAAAAGCGCGTCCGCGTGCTGTTCTCAAAAAACATGTTGGCCACGAATTTGGAGGCCAGCACCGGCACCAGCTTTTCATGCTGTGCTTCCCAGTATGCGGCCCGGTTCATGATCGATTCGATTTCGTCGCGGCCCAGATCCTTCAGTCCGAGCAGGCTCCGGTCCTTCAGCTGCGTCATCGTTAGCATGTTATTTCTCCTCCCGGTTTTGCATAATCGTCACTTCGTCCTTGCCGTCCGTTTCCGTGAGGGCCACTTCAATTTGCTCGGACCTTGCCGTCGGTACGTTCTTGCCGATATAATCCGGCCGGATCGGCAGCTCCCGGTGTCCCCGGTCCGCCAGCACCGCCAGCTGGATCATCTGCGGCCGACCGCAGTCCATCAGGGCGTCCATTGCGGCGCGGATCGTCCGTCCCGTGTACAGCACGTCGTCGAACAAAATCACTTTTTTATCATGAATATCGAGCTTTTCCAGGCCGATGTTTGCTTCAGTCAGGGATGCTGCGCTGTCTTTCTGGTCGTCCCGGTACCGGGTGACGTCAACGGCGCCCCATGGAACCGGTGTACCTTCGATTTCGAGAATTTTGCCGGCGATGCGCTGGGCCAGAAATTCTCCCCGGGTTTTGATGCCGATGAACACACAATTTTCAATCCCCTTGTTCCTCTCCAGTATTTCGTGTGCAATCCTTGTCAGTGCACGGCGGATTGCCGTTTCATCCATAATGACATGCACCTCGTTGCTCATGCTCCACACTCCTTCTTCCGTCTAAAAGGGATTTAAATAGCTGACCCGTGAAGGTTCCCCACAAAGCGAGGCTTTGCTGTTATGCCTGTTTAGATGCTTTGAGGGGACCCAGATAACAAAAAAACTCCCTGCCCGTAGGCAAGGAGTTAGAGGCCATCAGCATGCGCTGATAGACATAGAGATTCGCTGGGCGGCTTAAAGCAGACAGTATGCTGCCGCGAAGTGAACCTCGGTTCACGTTACCTTGCCAGTCTCACGGGACTGATTTAAAGGTGCTATTCAACTACAGAAGATTATGACAGACTGGACGTCTGTTGTCAACCGAGCTTAGCCTTCCCGATCCGTGGAATTTTATTCCGGCAAACGCGGGGATGCGGCGGATTCCGTCCGAACCGCCTGAGGCTGCTGCTCCTGTTCCGTTACGGGCTCCTGGGCGGAGCTGCGCTTCTGGCGCGGCGAGTCGCCCATAATGTCGCTCATTTCGTTTTTAAATTCCCGCAGCATGCGTCCGGCCGAGCGGCCCAGACCGGGCAGCTTGTTTGGTCCGAATAACAGCAGCGCAAGCACGGCCAGCAAAATGAAACCCGGCAAACCGATATCGCTTAGCATAACGTAAATCGTCCTCCCTTAAACCAATTTATAAACCAGCTTCTCCACTTGATTTCAGTGCACTTCATCACCCAAGGTCGAACCTGCATTAGGCAGATCCATAATTCATCCGGTCCTTGGTCCCCGCATCCGTCTGCATTTGCTTGCGGTATACCAGCTTGGACATCAAAACGCTGATTTCGTACAGCAGAATAAACGGTACCGACACCGAAATATGCGAAAAAAACTCCGGCGGAGAAATCATGCACGCGATGAAGACCAGCACCATGTATGAGACTTTACGCATTTTTCCCAGCAGTCCCGGGTTGATGACACGCAGCCTTGTCAGCAGCATCACCAGCACCGGCAGCTCAAAGGCAAGTGACACCGGAACCACGATGTTGGTCAGAAACGTAAAGTACTGCGCAATGCCGTACGTCTCCACCAATCCCAGGTTTTTGGTCATACTCGTCGTAAAGCGAAACGCCATCGGGAACACGACAAAATAGGCAAAAGCAAACCCGACAAGCAGCAGTACGAACGCAGCCGGCACATACTTTAGCGCCGCTTTCTGCTCGCTCTTGCGCAGTCCCTTTTTGGCAAAAGCCCAAATTTGCAGCATTGTAAAAGGTACCGCTACAACCAGCGACAGGGCTGCAGCAATGTACATATACATGCGAACGCCCTCCCACGGGCTGAACGCGTTCCATTCGACCAGCGAGGCCGGCGGCCTGCCCCTCAAGAAGTGAAGCACGTCGCCCACCACGAACAGCGCCGCGATCATTGACACCAAAAACGCGCCCAAAATCCAGAACAGGCGCTTGCGCAATTCGCCCAAATGTTCGACATACGAATCCCATTTCCAATGTTTAAACAGAGCTGCTCAACTCCCACTTCAGGCCTTGCTCTCAAAAGCAAGCGCCCTTATTGCTATGTCCACTTTACCATGTTTGGCCGCAAAAATCATGGGCTTGTTTCCAGTTCCTTCAGCCGCTCCAGCACCAGCCGCACTGCCAGCGCATCATCGATATACCCGAGCGGAAAACTGTAATCCGGGATAATGTCTGCGGACAATACAAAATAGAGCAGCGCGCTGCCGATCACTGTCTTCATATTGGCGGGAACATCCGGTTCATGATAGCGGGCGTACAAATCTTTTAGCTGCTGAATATAGAACCCGGCGCTCTGCAGCTGCTCAAGCTTCTCCGGAAACCGATCGGTAATCAGCTCGCTCCCTTCCCGGGTTTCCGCGTATTCCTCGTACTTCACCAGCTCCTGCCGGACCCGCTCTGTCATGTCCCGGACATCAAGGCCCAGCCCGTCAAACACGCGCAGCAGTTCCTGCTCATTGGAGCCTGCATCGGCAGCCCCTGGCTGATCTGCATCCTTTAGCTGTGTATTGCCGTCAAGCGGATACCCCGCTGCCGATAACAACGCCTCCATCGGTATGCCCAGGTGGACCGCGAAATGCTGCAAATGCTCCAGCCTCGCCTTCTGTTTTCCGTTGACAATTCTTGATATTGTTGCGGTATCCATGCCCGTCAACGCGCTGAGGCCGCGCATGGAGAGCGATTGCTTTTTAAGTGCCGCCTTGATGATATCTGCCAATTTCTCGTGGGACATCGAATCTTCCGGCCCCGTGACCATAAGCTGCACTCCCTTTCTGCCTTGAAAATGGATGCGTTTCGTTAAGTCAACAACCATTGCTCGCTGCCAAACCCTGTTGACGATATCTCAACAAATTGGCCCATCCCCGTCACTTTTTCTCAACGGCCCCATATGATGTATTACTTCAATTAAAGGAGCTGACATCATGGATCTGGCTGTTTGGATTCCGGTGATTTCCATCGCGCTTGCCGCCAATCTCGATAATGCGGGCGTCGGCGTGGCTTATGGTGTAAGAAATATAAAAATACCGGCATTGGCGGGTACCGTCATCGCGTTTATCGGATTTTTGCTGACCTGGATCGGCGGGATATCGGGAAAAGCGCTGTCCGCCTGGCTGCCGCCATCCGTGTGCAATATTGTCGGCATGGTCATCCTCGTCTCGATCGGCACCTGGGTCATCATTCAGCCGCTGCTGCAGGAGCAATTGGCCCGGCATTCGGACCGGCGGAACTGGTTGACCCGAATCCTGCAAAATCCCGAAACCGCCGACTTCAACGCGTCCAAATCGGTCGATTTCAAAGAATCGGTCGTCCTCGGCATCGCGCTGTCGGTCAACAATCTGGCGGGCGGCTTCGACGCCGGGATCACCCATATCGGCATCTGGGAAACGTCGATTTTGTCCGGTATCTTCAGCTTTGCCAGCGTGGGTCTCTGCTCTCTCATCGGCCGAAAAATCGCCGGGGAACGCCTGGGCAAAAGCGCCAGCGTCCTTGCCGGCCTTATTCTCATCTTTATCGGGCTACATCAGGTGATATAACGCTGCGGCCAAAAAAAAGATCCGCCCTGCATGTCAGGGACGGATCTTGCTGCACATTGAATTAAAATTCGAATTCCACGTCGCTCAGGCGGCGTTTAATTTCGGCAATGACGCGCTTCTCGTCTTCTTGGCCCTTCGCTTCGAAAGTGACGGAGAAACGGACAAAGCTGCCGGCATCATCCCAAGGCACGGTGGAGATCAGCTTCTCGCGGATCAAGAACTGGGAGAAGTCCTCGCCGGAATTGAAGCGGACCCCGCCTTTAATGCCCTTAGGCGCTTCCACATAGAGGAAGAAGGAGCCTTTCGGTTTCTCGGCCTGGAAGCCAAGCTCGTTCAGCGCGGCTACCAGCATATCGTGGCGGCGGGAATATTTCTCCGCAATTTTCTCCGTAATTTCCGGATGGGCGAGACCGTAAGCGGCCGCTTTCTGGATGGCAATAAACTGGCCGGAGTCGTTGTTGTCCTTCACGTCGCCGAAGGCTTTCACGACGAGCGGGTTACCGGCGATAAAGCCGATCCGCCAGCCGGTCATGTTGTAGGATTTGGACAGCGAGTGCAGCTCGACACCTACGTCCTTCGCACCTGGAATCGACAGGAAGCTCAGCGGCTTCAGTCCGTCATAAGTCAGGGCTGCGTAAGGAGCGTCATGAACGACGACGATGTCGTACTTCTTCGCCCATTCCACCACTTCGGTGAAGAACTCGACTGTGGCGCTTGCGCCCGTCGGGTTGTTCGGATAGTTCAGGTAGATCAGCTTGGCGCGCTGAGCGATGTCTTCCGGAATGCTCTTCAGGTCCGGCAGGAAGTTGTTTTCCTTCTTCAGCTCAACGGTGTATACTTCCCCGCCGAGGTATTTCGTGTGTGTTCCCAGAACGGGATAACCAGGCACGGTGATGATGGTCACGTCGCCAGGGTTGATGAACACCGATGGAAGCATCGCCAGGGCCGGCTTGGAGCCGATGGAGTGGAGCACTTCCGTCTGCGGGTCGATGCCGTCCACGTTGAAGACTTCCTTCAAGTATTTGGCCGCCGCTTCCTTGAATTCAGGAATTCCGTTATCTGCATAGCCGCGGTTCTCCGGCTTGGCCGCTTCTTCCGCAAGCTTGGCCACAATGCCGGCGTCAGCCATTTCATCCGGTTCGCCTACGCCAAGGTCGATCAGTTCCACGTCCGGGAAGTCCTTTATGGCCTGGGCTTTGGCCCGCTTGATTTTTTCAAATTTATAGATGGCTGTGTCTTTACCATAATTGGAACCGCCGATCCGGTCCGCAAAGCTGTTCTGAATGTACGTTTGCTGGTACTGTTCGATACTCATGTATTCTTTCATCTCCTACTTCAATTTCTACACCCCTAAATATGAAGGAATCCATGGCGGAATGCCATGGACTAATTATCGTATGATTTGTACTTTCAACGGCTGCGCAGCGATGTCAGCAGATCCTCCATATCGCCGGGAATCGGCGCTGAGAACTCCATATATTCGCCGCTTGCCGGATGGATGAACCCAAGCACGCCGGCGTGCAGCGCTTGTCCGTTCATTTTGATTCCTTTGCTCCGTCCGTACACCGGATCCCCGACGAGCGGATGGCCGATGAACTTCATGTGCACCCGGATCTGGTGAGTCCGCCCGGTTTCGAGCTGAAGCTCCAGCAGGGTGTAATCGCCAAAGCGCTCCTTGACCGTAAAATGGGTGACGGCGTGCTTGCTGTTCTTCTCCGTCACGGTATACATTTTGCGGTCGATTGGATCGCGCCCGATCGGAGCGTCTATCGTTCCTTGATCATGGCTGACATTGCCGTGGACCAGGGCATAATAGCGCCGGGTCACGCTGTGGTCTTTGAGCTGGGCGGCCAAAGAGGCGTGGGCCATATCGTTCTTTGCGGCCATGATCAAGCCGGAAGTGTCCTTATCAATCCGGTGAACGATGCCTGGGCGCAGCTCCCCGTTAATGCCGGACAAATCCTTACAGTGGTACATCAGCGCATTCACCAGAGTCCCCGAGGCATGCCCGGGCGCAGGATGAACGACCATCCCCCGCGGCTTGTTGACCACGATGACATCCTTGTCCTCGAAAGCGACATTCAGTGGAATGTCCTCCGGTACGATCTCGACGGCGGACGGCTCCGGAACAGTCACTTCCAAGCGGTCGCCCGCCGCCAGCTTATAATTGGCTTTGACCGGCTGACCGTTCACAAGCACATGGCCTGCGCTGATCCAGAGCTGGACCTGGGACCGGGAAATGTCCTCCTCCCAGGATTCCGTAATATATTTATCGATGCGTTCTTTGGCATGGACAGGGTCAACGACCCACTCCCTGATATCCGCACTCTCCGGGTTTTCCCCCGCTCCGGATGTTTGTTCTTCGATCAAACCGGTTCATTCCCTTCATTGCTCTTGTTGTTCGATTCGGTTCGGTTCATGTCCATCAGCGAATCCAGTATAATGAGCGCCACCCCGATCACGATGCAGGAGTCGGCCACATTAAAAATCGGAAACGTATAGCTGCCGAAATTGAATTGTAAAAAGTCCACCACTTCGCCGTTCAGCGCCCGGTCGAGAAAGTTGCCGATCGCCCCTCCCAGGACGAGGCTAAGCGCTACCGGTAGCAGCTTGCGCGAAGACGATCTTCTCACCCGGTTCATATACCAGATAATCGCCACCACCACGACGATGGTAATCACGATAAAAAACCAGCGCTGGTTGGGAAGAATACCGAAGGCTGCACCCGTGTTCCGGTGGGAGGTAATCAGAAAAAAGTTGCCAATCACCGGAATTTCCTCTGCTAATTCCAATCTGGTGGCAATTAAATACTTGGCGCCCTGATCCACCAAAAACACGATTAAAGCGATTAAGTAGTACACCACAGCCATTTGTCACTCCGTTCTTATTCATTAGGCCCGTCCGCTCGGACACAGCCTTTCACGTCATGTAAAGACTTGTTTATTGTAGCATAGGGCGCCGGAAACCGTCCATAAACGGGGAATGGCGAAAACAATTTCCTTCTGTAAAACAGGCTTAATCCGCACATTCTAGATATGAAAAGAAATCGTCTTTATCGTTTTGTTGATCCGAAGCGGAAAGGGGCTTTGTCATGCAGCATCTCACACAATCACAGCTGGATCATTTGCACAGCATGCTTAAAGAACAGCAGGAATCCATCCGACAAAAGGATGACAGCAACGAGCATTATGGCCTGGAAGACTCCATGCGCGACCAGACCGGCGAGCTGTCGAACATCGACAACCACCCCGCCGATGTCGCCACTGAGCTTTACGCCAGGGAAGTCGATTTAACTCTTCAAGACCATGACGATCACCACATGGACCGTATTGAAATGGCGCTGGACCGATTCAAGCAGGGAACCTATGGAGTCTGTGAGGAATGCGGCAAGCCGATCCCGTACGAGCGGTTGGAAGCCGTTCCGACGACGTCCTTTTGCAAAGAGCATTCGCCTAAAGTACATGTCGAGAATTACCGCCCGGTTGAAGAGGAATTTCTGATGCCTCCTTTTGGCCGGACGAGCCTGGACGAACGCGATGACCAGAACGGTTTCGACGGCGAAGACGCGTGGCAGATCGTTGAAAATTTCGGCACCTCCAACTACCCGACAGGCCGGGAGGTTCACAGCTACAACGAGATTGAAATCGAAGCATCCGACGAGCTGGAGGGCTGCGTAGAGCCGTATGAAGCTTTTGTCGCCACCGATATTTACGGGAATCCGATCGAATTTGTCCGTAACCAAGAGTACCGAAAATATATGGACCAAGGCGAAGGTATCAGCATGGACCAGCTCGGCGAAGAGGACGAAGGGTTTATTTAATACGTCTTCAGCTCAAGCTGGCGCTGGACGATCCGGACGATATCGGCAATATAATCTCCGATAATCGGAAGATTGAGCGCTCCCAGCCCCTGCAGCACATAAATAATCGTCGCCGCAAAAAAGGTGAATCCAATGGCGACCCCGACGCCGCGCGCCGCACCGGACAGCAGATTTAACATAATCAAACGGAAGGGCCTGTGGAGAAGCTGAGTATATTCCGCAATCCGGGCCTGCTCCAATTCTTCGGCAATCCGCACGGTCAAGCGGTACACGACGTTCAGCTTCTCTTCTTCCGATTCAGGAATGATGCTCTTCTTATTCGCCATCTCTGCAGTCTCCTCTCGGATCAGCGCGGTATCCACGTTCCGATGAACAACAAACGAGCCGAAGCCGGCGCGAAAATGGTCTTTCATTTCCGCACGGGCCAGAAGGCTCGTTTGTTCGTTTGTTGTGCTATTATGCGCCAAAGCGGCGATTGCCATTCAATGGCGGTGAAAGGGCAGGTTATCCGGCAATGCGGATACCCAGCGTTTTGCCGGCGAGATCAACGCGCTCCATTTCGGCTTCTTGGCCAAACGCAAGCTCGTTCACCAGCACGTTTTCCCGGAGCACATGCTCAAACGCCTGGATCGCAGCCGTCAATTCTTCATCCGCATCAAGGACCAGCGTAACGCGTTTTTCGATCGGCAGGTCGAGCTTTTTGCGGTAGTCCTGTACGGCACGCACCACTTCGCGGACCCAGCCTTCCTGTTCCAGTTCAGGCGTGATTTCCGTATTGAGGGCGACGGTGATGCCATAGCCCGAAGCCGATGCAAATCCGGCTTTGGCCTGCTTCTCGACGAGCAGCTCGTCAGCCGTAATCTGAAGCTCATCCCCATCCGGCGAAGTGACGTTCAGGCTGCCGTTATTGACGACGTTCCGCGTATCCTCCGGACTCATCGCTTTCAGGAAGCCTTGCAGGAATCCGATATTTTTACCGTATTTCTTGCCCGCCACCTTCAGGTTCATCTTCAGCGTAAAGTCGACGAATCCGCTGTCGCTCGTCTCCACGACGATGTTCTTCACGTTGATTTCTTCCTTGACGATCTCCTCGTATCCGGCCACATCAAAATCGCGGTCCAGCGACACAATCAGCTCGGACAACGGCTGGCGGGTCTTGATCCCCGTTTCGTTCCGCACGTTGCGGGCGAGCTCGACGACCTGGCGGGCGGTTTCCATATCTTCCTCGAGCGCCTTGTCGATCAGAGCCTCATCAGCAACCGGATAATCCGTCAGATGAACGCTTTCCCCGCCGGTCAGGTTCGTGTAGATATCTTCCGACAGTAGCGGCGTGTACGGCGCCATCAGTTGGGCCAGCGTGACCAGCACATGCGTGAGCGTGCCGTAAGCGGCCAGTTTATCTTCTCCGAGTCCGCTGCCCCAGAAGCGGTCGCGCGAACGGCGGATGTACCAGTTGCTCAGCTCGTCGACGAATCCTTCGATGGCCTTGGCCGAGTTGAGGAAGTCGTTGCTTTCCAGCGCTTTGTCCACCAGCAGGATCAGGCTGTTCAGACGGGACAGGATCCAGCGGTCCAGCTTGTTTTCCGACGGCTGGTACGGATGCTCCGCCGGGTTGTAGCCGTCGATGTTCGCATACAGCGTCAGGAACGCGTGCGTGTTGACCAGCGTGTCGATCACTTTGGATTTGGCTTCACCGACGATGCCTTTGGAGAAGCGTTTGCTGTTCCAAGGTGCGCTGTCCGAAAGGAGCGCCCAGCGGAACGCATCCGTGCCGTATTCGTTGATGATGTCCCAAGGGTCGATGACGTTGCCCTTCGATTTGGACATTTTTTGGCCGTTTTCGTCCAGGATATGCCCCGTGGCGATGACCGATTTGTAAGGCGCAACGCCTTTGAACAGAGTCGATACGGCCAGCAGGCTGTAGAACCAGCCGCGGGTCTGGTCGATCCCTTCGCAGATCATATCCGCCGGGAACTGCTCCTCGAACGTGTCCACGTTCTCAAACGGATAATGGTGCTGCGCGAACGGCATCGAGCCGCTGTCGAACCAAACGTCGATCACTTCGGACGTCCGTTCCATCACGCCGCCTTCGCAGTGCGGACAGCGCACTTTGACCTCATCAACGTAAGGCTTATGAAGCTCCAGATCGTCGCTGATTTCGCCGACCGCCTGCGCCTTCAGCTCCGCAAAGCTGTGCGGCGAAAATTCGCCTTTACACGATTCGCAGACCCAAACGTTCAGCGGCGTGCCCCAATAGCGGTTACGGCTGATATTCCAATCCACCAGCTCTTCCAGGAACTTGCCGAAACGTCCTTCACGGACATGGCCCGGATACCAGGTAACGCCATTGTTGTTGGCGATCAGCTGATCCTTGACGGCCGTCGTTTCGATAAACCAGCTCTCCATCGCATAATAGAGAAGCGGAGACTTACAGCGCCAGCAGAACGGATAGCTGTGCTCATATTTTTCCTTGCTGTACAAAGTTCCTTTTTCCGACATCATCTTCACGATGTCCAGATCGCAATCTTTCACGAAGCGCCCGGCGAAGTCGGTAACCTCATCGGTATAGCGTCCTTGGGCGTTCACTACGCTCACGAAGCTGATGCCGTTTTCCCGGCAGGTTTTGTAGTCGTCTTCCCCGTGGGCCGGCGCCATATGCACGATCCCCGTACCGCTCGAATCCGTGACAAAGGATGCGCCAACGATGATGTTGCCTTTTTCCGGCTTGAAATAAGTAAACGGCGGCGTGTAGCTCTGGCCGACAAATTCGGAACCTTTGTGTGTGGACAAAACCGTATAGTCGCCTTTCATTACGTCTTCAACCAGGTTTTTGGCGACGATGTAGACGCCGTCTTCCTGCTGGACGCGGGCATATTCCATATCCGGGTTCATGGCCAGCGCCACGTGGGACGGCAGCGTCCAAGGCGTGGTCGTCCAGGCCAGCACGTAATCGCCGCTGTCATGCAGTTTGAATTTGGCCGTAGCACTCAAATCCTTGACGTCTTCGTAGCCCTGCGCCACTTCGTGGGAGCTGAGCGTCGTCTGGCAGCAAGGGCAGTACGGGCTGACGCGATGTCCGCGGTACAGCAGCCCTTTGCCGTGAATCGTGGACAGGATGTTCCATACGCTCTCGATGTAATTGTTCTCCAGCGTGATGTACGGATGGTCCAGATCCGTCCAGTACCCGATCGCTTCGGTCAGCTCTCTCCACTGCTTCTCGTACTCGAACACGCTGTCCTTACATTTCTTCACAAACTCTTCCACGCCGTATTTCTCGATATCCTGCTTACCGGAGATGCCGAGCTGCTTCTCTACGCCGAGCTCCACCGGCAGACCGTGGGTGTCCCAGCCGGCTTTACGCACGACGCGGTAGCCCTTCATCGTTTTGTAACGCGGCACAAAATCCTTGATCACGCGTCCCAGCACGTGCCCGATATGCGGAGCCCCGTTGGCTGTCGGCGGACCTTCGAAAAATACGAAGTTCGGCTTGCCCGAACGGTTTTCGATGGATTTTTTGAAGGTGCCTTCTTCATTCCATTTTTTCAGGATGCGCTGATCTCTCGTGCGCGCTTTTTCTTTGACATCGACCTTATGCATGATTATCCAACCTTTCGTAATCTTTAAAAGATTTCCCATCTCCCTAAATCAAAAGCCTTCCCATCTCCCTAAATCCCTCTTCATAAGAGGGACCCCGAGGGCGCTGTCCTCTGGACACCCGGAAGTCTCCGTGGCGCATCATTTGATACGGACTTAGTTGTGCTTGAGCGTATCCCCGCTTGCCGCCCATCTTCCTTTGCCCCGCAAAGTGAAGATGGGCACGCTTGACGTTTGGGTTACCTAGCTACGGGCAATTAGATGAGCAAAATATCTTTATATCCCAACATTTCCAGCCTGATACACACTCAGTAAGCCAAATGGTCCTCAAAAGCCCGGCACACAGCCTGCGCATGTGCCCCAGGTCGAGCGGGTGCGAAGCCGCGTAAGACCCATCTCGCATGAGAGGTTCCGAAGGCGGTCCCCCAAAGGGGGCAGCCGGAGAAGAACCGGGCACCTCGCCTACCGTCGCATCAAAACTCCAAACCAGTTCCGACCTCGGAGACTTTCGGGTGTCCAGAGGGTAGGACCCTCTGGGGTCCCCCTTAGGATAAGGGGGATTTAGGGGGATCCGAAAAACAAAAATAAGCCTCATCCCCTAAGGGACGAGGCTTCTGCTCGCGTGACCACCCTAATTCCATTCTTTCAACAATCGTCCTTGAGCCGCAAGGTCAAGCACATTGATCAAAGAATGACTCCTCAGTCCATGCCAAGCTTCCGGCATGGAGCCGATATAACGTTCGGCGGCCCGTTTCGGCTTACGCACGCAAACCTGCGTTTCAGCTTCACTTCTCAGGGAGGATCTTCGGCTTCGGTCTGAACATTGGCTTTCAGCATACGCCAACTCTCTGGGGAACAAATCCCAAGCTTACTTATCCCGTCATCGAATTCATATTACGTTTCAAGTCTAACCCAATCACTTGCAAAAAAACCGATATGAATATATTTATATTCCTTTTTCCCGCAAAAGTCAACCAAGCAGAAGCCTAGTATACTTCGTTCGCTTCACGAGTCTCCCGGGTTTCCAGCGCTTCCCATCCATCCTGGCTGAGCAGCTCGAGCTGTGCTTCCACCAGCGTCCGGAAACGGGTACGGTAAATCGAGGCTTGCTTCTTCAGCTCTTCGACTTCCATCGCGATCTTGCGGGCCTTCGACAAGGATTCGTTAATGATGCGGTCAGCATTCTTCTCCGATTCCTTGATGATGAGCTGCGCTTCCTTCTTCGCGTTGTTCTTCACTTCATCCGCAGCTTCCTGCGCAACGATGATGGTCTTGGACAGCGTCTCCTCGATGTTCACGAAATGGTCAAGTCTTTCCTGCAATGAGGCCAGCTGACCCTGAAGTTCCTTGTTCTCGCGGATCACGCTCTCATAATCCTTAATGACTTGGTCGAGAAACTCGTTCACTTCATCTTCGTCATAACCCCGGATTCGGCGGGCAAACTCCTTGTTATGTATATCCAGTGGTGTTAATGGCATTGATGCGCACCTCCTAAAATGTTCAGGTTTCCCTGTCGACGAGCGGTCCTGATGGGCCTCACCCAAATGTATCGGTCAAAAGTTACGATATCTTTAATATTCTTGGATAATTCATTTCGACAGCAAAAAGACAATTCCTGCTGTAGGTCTACACAAATTTCCCTATTTTTACGCGCTGGCGTCCTTTTTTCGTCATGCCGCCCGCTTCGATCACTTTAAACCGCCCGAACCCCTGCATCGAAACGAGGTCCCCTTCTTTCAGCAGATAGGAAGGATCCTCGACGACTTTCCAATTGACGCGGCAGCGGCCGGCACGGATAGGAACGACCACTTTGGTCCGGCTGATGCGGTAGGCATCAGAAGCAATTCCATCTAAACGCAAAGAAGCGACCGTAATATCCTGCAGCTCCAGCTCAACCTGGCTTGTCCGCAGTTGTTCGATCGGCAAAATTTCGCGCAGCACGTGAATCCGGTGCACCTGTGTTAAGTTCATGTCGAGAAACGTACTGATCTCTTCGCAAACCACGGTGTGGCATCCATCCTCAAGGACATGGATATCCCCGATTTTGCTTCGTTTTACGCCGAGTCCCAGAATGGAGCCCATGTAATCGCCATGCTCCAGCGACAAAAATTTCTGATCCCCGGAGTAGATGCTAAGCACCTTCAGTCCCATGTCCTCTTGGCTTAAATTCCGGTAATCGGGAGCCACCAGCGCCCGGCAGCGCTCCGCTCCCTCATATCCGCCGTCCAGGCGCACCTGAACGTCGGGATGTCGGTTCACCAGCGACTGCAAAATAAAAGCCTGCCGCGGGTCCAAAAAATCGGTAAGCTTGACTTCGTGATATTCCCCGGCGTGAACGACCCATTCCCATGCCCGATCCACAAACTCGCGTTCATCCGGGTGAAAGTGATCATAGATGTCTAATTTCATCTCAGTCACCTAAAACAATAGTGAAAAAATAATGAACCGCAATCCCTGCATAGCGAACTGGAGCACGAACAGAGCGACGATCGGGGAAATATCCAGCATGCCGAAGATTGGCGGGATAATTTTGCGGAAAGGGGACAGGTATGGCTCCACGAGCTTGCCGAGCAGCTCACCGATAAAGCTCTCGCGAATGTTCGGAAGCCATGACATGAGAACATAGATGATGATCATGTAGAAGTAGATATTAAAGAGCAGACTTAAAATCGTATCAATGTTTTGGGCCAAACTTGGCTCACCTCATTCTGTTGTAATCATGTTCCTCGGATAATAATTCCGAAATGGCACCCTGAATCTCGACCGTATCCGGTGTGCACAAAAAGATGTTATGGCCGATCTTGGAAATACCGCCGTTCAGGGCATAAACCGTCCCACTGAGAAAATCGATAATGCGGAGCGCCTGGTCCGAACGGACCCGCTGCAGATTGACAACCACCGTGCGGTGCGCGCGCAGATGGTCGGCAATGGCCTGTGCTTCGTCATACGAATGCGGCTCATGCAAAATGACCTTTACATTTTTCTGGGAGTGAATGCTGACCACATTGTTGGTTCTAGTATTTCTACGTGTCTCAATGCTCGGGGTTTCAACTTCTTCTTCCTCCACCGGCAGCTGCTCCCTTTCTACGACTTCCTCCTGCTCTTGTAATCCCAAAAAAGACATAAACTTGTTCATCACGCTCATCATTCCCCTTCCTGTTTACCTACTAGAATCGAGCCCAAACGGATCCAGGTGGCTCCCTCTTCAATGGCCACTTCGAAATCGTTGGACATTCCCATGGAAAGATCGATTAATGGCTCTCGCGTAATTGCCTGCCGGTTTATGTCGTCTCTTAGCTCCCGCAGCCCGCGAAAAACGGGCCGGGTATCCTCCGCCTCCCCTTCAAAGGGGGCCATGGTCATCAAGCCGGCGACCTTGATATGAGGAAATTGATGAAGTTCTTTCAAAAAAGGGACGGCCTGCTCCGGCTCCAAACCGTATTTGGTATCTTCTCCAGAAATGTTAACCTGAATAAAGGTTTTAATTTCCAGATTCCGAGCTGACGCCACCTTCTCCAGTTCTTTGGCTAATGAAAGCCGGTCCAGCGAATGTATATATTCGAATTTGCCTGCCACGTCTTTGACTTTGTTGGTCTGCAGATGTCCAATAAAATGCCAGGTCCCGCGGGAACCAAGCGCATTCCATTTCTCCTCGGCGTTCTGCCAGCGATTTTCGCCGATATGCGTCAAACCGCTGTCCAGTACTCTTTCTGTCATGGATGTCGACACGTACTTGGTTACAGCGATCACATTGACGTCTTCCCTGGATCTTCCGCTGCGAAGGCAGGCTTCCTCGATGCGCTTGTTGACTTCTCTTATCCGTTCTTCCAATGTCAAGGAAGATTCACCCCTTCTCTAAGCCCGATCCAACTCGCCATACGCCCTGTCGTTCCGCCGTCTTTTCTGTAGGAAAAGAACAAATCGTTGCGACAGCTCGTACACCATGATGTACATTCGATATGAGTCGGCAATATTCCTGCTTTCATCATAATCTGTCGATTTAATTCTTTCAAGTTCAGCATGCTTTTGCCGTCGGGTTTGGCAATGTAAAAATCGGCAGGGGAGTACTGTTCATTACCCAGGAAATGACTTGCTAAATCGTGTACATGACTCATCACTTTGTCATCTACCTCGTAACAGCAGGAGCCGATGGACGGACCGATTGCGGCGCGTATCTCCTCAGACCGGCTGCCATAAGCCTGCCCCATCTTCTCCACCATAGCCGCGGCGATTCGGGCCACAGTCCCTTTCCAGCCGGCATGGGCCAGTCCGACAGCCTGGTGAACGGGATCGTAAAAATATAGCGGTACGCAGTCCGCATAAAACGACGTCAGCAGCACCCCGGGCACGTTCGTCAGAAGCCCGTCTGTATCCTGAAATCCCGATTCTCTATTCCGGCTGCCGCGTCCGCGGCCTTCGTTCGTCACCACCGCGATGTCCGCCCGGTGAACCTGTTCCCCGCACGTCCAGTCATCCAGCGTAAAGCCCAGCTCTTCCGCAACCTTCAAGCGGTTGGCTACCACCGTCTCCGGCTGGTCTCCCACATGAAAGGCGGTGTTAAGCGTATCGTAAGGCGCGCTTCCCGCGCCGCCATGCCGTCCGGTAAATCCGGCGCTGATGCCGTTCCATTCACGAACCCACGGCTCCAGCATAAATAACGAAGAGCGCGAATCGCCCTCTTTTAACTTGAACGGTTCCAATTTCAATCACCTCAACCTCCAGTGTACCACATGGACACGGCTTGCATAAAACCAAAATGGTTGGTTTGACAAGGCAGTCCTTTCCTTACACATCCCGGTAGCCGCGGCGGTCCGCCTGCTCCGTTCTCTCTCTGTAGGAGGCGGCGTCCTTCTCGTCCTGGAGTGTCCGCAGTTCCTCCATCTTGACGAGGACGACATCCGATCCGATTTTGACAATATTGCTCCAAGGAATGATCAGGTCGCTGCCGCCTCCGAACAGCCCCCTGAACTTGCTGTAGCTTGGGACAACGATCGCTTCGATCCGCCCCTGGCGAAGGTCGAGCTCCAGATCGCTGATCTGCCCCAGCCTTTTGCCGTCCACGATGTTGATGACATCCTTCGTTTGAAAATCGGATATTTTCATGTTTCTGTCCACCGCCCACCGTTCTGGATTCACATGTTCCTCTCCTTTAGCAGTCTATTCATCAGACTCGTTCAATATATATGATTAATATATGCCGGCGCCGGGCAAAATGCCCATGTTTTGATGCGAAATCCTCCGCAATACTCAGCCTCTCCTCGTTGGTTTGAAGGGGCTTTGTGTACGGTTTCTCGAAACTTTAAGTTGACGACCCATAGCAGAAGCCGAGCAGCAGTCAGCATCTCATCCATAAAAAAAGACGGCCCGTAGCGCGGACCGCCTTGCTTTACTTCATCTATTCACGATTTCACGTGCTTTTGCATTTGCTGGATGGCCGATTTTTCAAGACGTGATACTTGGGCTTGGGAAATGCCGATTTCATCAGCGACCTCCATCTGGGTTTTGCCTTCGAAGAAGCGCATGGACAAAATCATTTTTTCCCGCTGACCCAGTCTCTGCATCGCTTCACGCAGCGCGATCTCCTCGATCCAGGAGACGTCCTTGTTTTTGTCGTCGCTGATCTGGTCCATCACGTAGATCGGGTCGCCGCCGTCATGGTAGATCGGTTCGAACAGCGACACCGGGTCCTGGATGGCATCCAGTGCGAAGACGACGTCCTCTTTGGGGACGTTCAGCACTTCCGAAATTTCGAAAATCGTCGGTTCCCTTGAGTTTTGATTCGTTAAGGAATCACGAACCTGCAGCGCTTTGTACGCAATATCCCGGAGCGATCGGGATACCCGGATCGGGTTGTTGTCCCGCAAATACCTGCGAATTTCCCCGATGATCATCGGCACCGCATAGGTTGAGAATTTCACATTTTGAGACAAATCAAAATTATCAATGGCTTTCATTAGTCCGATACAGCCCACCTGAAACAAATCGTCGACAAACTCCCCCCGATTGTTGAATCGCTGGATGACGCTGAGCACCAGTCTCAGGTTGCCGTTCACCAGCTTTTCTCTGGCTGTACGTTCGTTGTTTTGCTGTAAGTCATGGAACAGCTCCCGCATTTCCACATTGGTCAGGACGGGCAGCTTCGAAGTATCCACACCGCAGATCTCGACTTTGTTTCGGGTCATGATGATATACCTCCCAAGGAGAAACTAATGTACATTATCTCCCTGGAGGGTCATTTTATTCCTGATAAAAATTTTGCCTAGACCATTTTGTTGAACTCCTTACGCAGCCGCTTGATGATGCGTTTTTCAAGCCGGGAAATGTAGGATTGGGAAATGCCGAGCATATCCGCCACGTCCTTTTGCGTCTTTTCCTCCCCGTCCTGAAGGCCAAAACGCAGCTCCATAATGGTTCGCTCCCGGTCGGTCAGCTTGTCGAGCGCCTTGTGCAAAAGCTTACGGTCGACCTGCTCTTCAATGTTCCGGTAAATGGTATCATTTTCAGTTCCGAGAACATCGGAAAGCAGCAGCTCGTTTCCGTCCCAGTCGATATTGAGCGGCTCATCGAAGGATACCTCGCTCCGGATTTTGCTGTTCCGCCGCAGATACATCAAAATTTCGTTTTCGATGCAGCGGGAGGCATACGTGGCCAGCTTGATTTTTTTCTCCGGGTCAAACGTGTTGACCGCCTTAATCAGACCGATCGCTCCGATGGACACCAGGTCCTCGATGTTGATGCCCGTATTCTCGAACTTGCGCGCGATGTACACGACGAGCCGCAGATTGCGCTCGATCAGCATCGCCCGGATGGCCGCATCTCCGGTGGACAGCCGCTGGAGCAAATATTCTTCCTCTTCGCGTGTCAGGGGAGGAGGGAGAGCCTCGCTGCCGCCTATGTAATAGATTTCTTCGCTTTTGAGTCCTAAGAGAAACAGGAATCTGTAGTACTGCAGCTGCGCCACCAATCTCCATTTCACACGCATAATTGATCCTCCTATAAGTTTTCCGCAGGAAAACTCTCATCGTAAGCATAAGCATTAGTTTTCCATAGGAAAACGATCTTCGTAAGCATAAGCATTAGTTTTCCGTAGGAAAACGATCTTCGTAAGCATAAGCGTTAGTCTTCCATAGGAAAACGATCTTCGTAAGCGTCTGTTTCGTCTTCCGCAGGCAAACGGTCTTCGACCTTCCCCTGCGATCACAGGTTACCCGCCGTTTCCAATGGCTCGGCTGCTGGACTCTGGGCATCATCCTCAACCAGCTTCGGATGGATAATGGCCTGATACGACCGGTCGCCCGACAGCTGCCCGCCGTCCAGGCCGATCAGCACCTTGCTGGAACGATGGACGCCGTCACCGATCCGAACCTCAACGGCGTCCGGCTTGATGGCCAGCATGAACGAGGCGCTGCGGTTCACCCCCCGATAGGGAACGAGACGAAGCCGGTCCTGCCACGCAAAATCCATATGTTCCAGCTCCATCACCAGTTTGTCCGGCTCTCCATCGGCCAGCCTTTCGCACCATCCCGAAGGCAGGCGGTCCGTCCACAGCGAAGCTTCCATGACCATCACCGGCGTTCTCGTCAGCGGATCGCTCAGCTGATTGCCCGTATCCAGCAGCCCTCTGCAGGTCACCCGGTGACCGCCGATCTCGACGGCCACCTCGCCCATAAATACAGAACGGCTTTCCAGCTGCTTCCGGGTCGAGTGAACCATTTTGAACCACAGCAGCATGCCAAACACCCCGATGAAGGTAAACCAGAACCCGATCTTCAGCTCAAACGACATGCCGCCTGAAGCCGTGAACCAAATCCCATTAAAAATTTCTCCCGAATTTTGCAGCAAATAATGTATCCCGATAATCCCCCCGGCCACCGCAAAATTGATAATATAAAAGGCCCCCATATTCCGGATATAGTTTTGAAGACTTCCAAAACCGAAGGTTATCCATAACATCAGCAGGGATAAACCCAGCTTGACCAAAAAGGTATACATAAACGAGAGCTGCGGCACAAACATCATGACGACATACAGGGCACCCACCACAGCCGCCACAATCAATCTCCACCACGGGGGCTTCAGCTTCCGCATCCAGGCTGTAAGCCAGAGCAGTGCACCGTCGATCAGCAGATTCGTGATGAATATCAAATCAATATACACAACCAGTGCTTATCACCTGCCTGACGCCTTTCATGTTTATGGAATGATTGGATCCATAACGCATACACGGTACCGCCGATATTCTCTTAAGCATTTTTGGGAGATGTGATTAGTATAAAAATAATACGGTTCAAAGTCTGTCTAAAATTGGAAGGGACTCCTGAACTTTTTTTGTCGAGTTCCGTTCTTTTATAGAGGAAGTTTCGGGGAAAAAGAAGCGTAAGCCGCAGTTGGCATGGGATTCGACACTCCCATATCTATCATCAAATTGTTATAAGTATTACATCCGGATTTAATGACATATGATGAACTCTGTAAAGAGGAACGCCTTCAGGCATTGGCACGGATGACAGAAATGACCGAGTGCACTCAAACAAAAGTTTTTCGAGCAACGATGTTTCGTTTCCAACGGATTCCCGATTCTACAAAAAAACACCCGCATTTCCGAAGAAATGCGGGTGTTTGACGGATGGAATGACATCCTTAGTCGTTATTGTTCTGACGGGAACGATTCCGCAGGAACGTTGGAATGTCCAATTGATCGCTGCTTGTCTGGTTCCCGAACGGACGCAGATTGTTCGTGTTGTTGCTGCGCGATTCCGCAGGTTCCGACGGCGCCGGTGTTCCCTGCTTGCGCACCTGAGGCTGCTGCACAGGACGGTTCTCAAACCCGGTCGCGATGACCGTTACTTTGATTTCATCCTTCATGCTCTCTTCAATAATAGCGCCGAAGATCATATTGACCTCCGGATCCGATGCCGAGGTAACGATTTCCGCCGCTTCATTGACTTCATACAGCGACAAATTCGCGCCTCCCGTAATGTTCATGATGACGCCGAGTGCACCTTCGATCGAAGTTTCGAGCAGCGGGCTCATAATCGCTTTACGTGCAGCTTCGGCTGCACGGTTTTCGCCTGTCGCTATGCCGATCCCCATCAAAGCCGAACCGCGTTCGGTCATGATTGTTTTGACGTCGGCGAAGTCAAGGTTGATCAGGCCGGGCACCTTGATCAAGTCCGAAATGCCCTGTACCGCTTGACGCAGCACGTTGTCCGCCTCGCGGAATGCCTCCATCATCGGTGTTTTTTTATCAACGATTTCTAATAGCCGATCATTCGGAATAACGATAAGTGTATCGACTTTTTCCTTTAAGGCTTCGATACCGAGCACAGCCTGGGTGGAACGCTTGCGTCCTTCAAATGTAAACGGCCGTGTCACCACACCGACCGTCAGTGCGCCGCATTCCTTGGCGATTTCCGCGATGACAGGAGCGGCACCCGTTCCGGTACCTCCGCCCATCCCCGCAGTAACGAAGACCATGTCTGCACCCTTCAGCGTATTCATAATCAAATCGCGGGATTCTTCGGCTGCTTTCTTGCCGACCTCCGGATTTGCGCCTGCGCCCAATCCGCGGGTCAGTTTGTCCCCGATTTGCAGTTTGTGTTCCGATTTGGCCATATGCAATGCTTGGGCGTCTGTGTTCACCGTAATGAATTCTACGCCTTGCACGCCATTCTCGATCATCCGGTTTACAGCGTTGCTGCCGCCGCCGCCCACACCGATCACTTTAATTTGAGCCAAGCTCTCCATTTCAAAATCAAATTCCAACATATTTCCCCATCTCCCCCTCATTGTGCATGGATGGCCCGTCCACGTTATATGGAAAACCTGCTTAGATGAATTCGCTGAACATTTTCTTCAACCGTTCGATAATACCCGGATTCTGGGCTGACTCCGAGTTGGTAGCAGGATTCGCTTTCGGTCGGTTCACTGTTTTCTTCACATTACTGGTATTGGCACTCGCCGTGTTGTTGGTGCTGCGCACGCGAATGTTGCGGATCACGTTGTGCAGTACCCCCACACCGCTCGTATAGCCGGGATCTCTGACCCCGATATAATCAGGCACGGCGATTCGGACCGAAGCCGCCAGCTCACCCTGTGCCACCTGAAGAACACCAGGCATGGAAACAGTTCCGCCTGTAAGAATATAACCTCCAGGCAGCTCGCTGTAACCAAGCCGCTTCACTTCTTCGCGGATCAGGTGGAAAATTTCCTGTACCCGAGGCTCGACGATAGCCGCCAAATCCTCCTGGGTAAACTCCTTCTCCACGTTGCTTCCGATGCGGACCACCTTGAAGGTGACGTCCGGAGCGGCATCGGCCATTAACGCACAGCCGTATTTCAGTTTCACTTTCTCGGCCTGGTCGGTCAGCGTCCGCAACCCGTAAGCGATATCGTTGGTTACGAATTCCCCGCCGATCGGCAAAGAGGATGTCGCTGCGATCGTTCCCGCCTCAAACACGGCAATCGTCGTTGAGCCCGCACCGATGTCAACCAGAACGGATCCCATCGTCTTCTCATCCTTGGACAAAGCCAGCTGGCCCGCTCCCAAAGACATCAGGACCAAATCCTTGATCTTGAGTCCTGCCTTCTCCACACAGCGCAAAAGATTATGTATGGCTGTCTTAGCGCCGGTAATAATGATGGCCTCCACTTCCAAGCGGACACCGATCATGCCGCGCGGGTCATGAATTCCCTCCAGCCCGTCTACAACATATTGTTTGGCAACTACATCAATAATTTCCCGGTCCGGCGGTAGAGCGACAACTTCAGCGGCCTTAAGCACGCGTTCGATGTCTTCCTCGCCGATTTCCCGATCCTCATTCGATACCGCCACAACACCGTGGCTTGATTGAAGTCCGATAGTATTCCCCGAAATGCCGACATAGACCTCCGATATTTGAATACCGACCATACGCTCCGCGTGGTCAACGGCACTGCGGATGGATTGTACAGTCTGGTCAATATCTACGATTGCACCCTTGCGAATTCCTTCCGAGTCGGCAGATCCAACTCCAATAATATTAAAGGTTCCATTATTAACTTCCCCAATAATAGCACGAACTTTGGATGTACCGATGTCCAAACTAACAATGATGTCATTGTTGCTCAACCGTGGCACCTCCTGTTTTTATAAAATAACTGCGTAAAAAGACACTCAACTTTACATATTCAACATACATGATTCTTTCCCTCTTTTTTCTACAAATTTTTCAATTGCCAATCTTTGTTACGAATCTCTTCAAAATCAGAAGAAAAAAGAGGGAGATTTCATACTTGTCCGTAATTTTAATTGTAGCATTTTTTACTATTCATGAGTAGTGGCATTTTGGTCGCCGTTTTCCTCGCCGGAAGGCTCGAAAGGAACGTAGGAATCAGCCTCCAGCATTGTGATGATACCCGGCTCTTCCGTCTCTATGACTTGGTTAAGATATTCGACCTTGTCTTTTAATAGCGAGATGGCCGTAATGACCTCAAACCGCGAGCGGGTGTACAGCTTGATCCGGTCCGGGAAGGACTCCGTCGGCGACGGGATGATCTCCGAGATGTCGGAGGTCAGTTCATTCGGAATTTGCCCCAGCACCTTGCAGAGCGCTGCTTTGTTCGGATCGGAGGCATTCCATTTCGTCAGGATCGGCTTCTCCACCGCGATTCCGGTGTTGTTCACCGAAACCGTCGCACCGCTGGAAAGGATCGCCTGCAGATCCCCCTCCGCGGCAAGCTCGTACGCAACGGTAGGATACTCCTCGATCGTAACGTTAATGACGCCCGGAAACTGCTTGTCCACCGTCGCCTTTTGAATCGATTTCACCTTGAGCAGGCTGCTCTCCACCTTGGACGGAGATACGCCGAAGAACTGGCTGCCAACCTGCAGGCCGCTGGCCTTCAGCAGCTCGTCCCTTGTCGTAAATGTATTGCCTTTGAAATGAACCTCCGTAACCTGGCTCATCGTCGAACGAAAGAACAGAACGGAAAGGATCACGATAAATAGCAGCAGCAGGATCCAAATAATACGTTTGCTGGCTTTTCTTTTAGGCTTGTCTTCTTTTAAAACAGGAATTTGGGCGTTAGGCATAGGATACTCTCCATAAAATGCCTCTTATCCCCTTCAACTGGCGAAGGGGATAAGCATGGCGTTAATTAGCTAAATCAAGCGGTTTGGGTACCGGGGTAAACCGATGTATATCCGCTCCGAGTTTTTGGAACAGCATTTCGATATGATCATAACCGCGGTCGATATGATGCACCTGCTCCACAACCGTTTTGCCCTGTGCAGCCAGACCGGCAATGACCAGCGCGGCGCCGGCCCGCAAGTCCGTGGCTTCAACCGTGGCCCCGTATAGGCGCTGCACCCCGCGGATAAAAGCGCTGTTCAGGTCGATAGTAATATCCGCGCCCATACGGGTTAGCTCGTCGACATGCTTGAACCGGCCTTCAAATACCGTCTCCTTCATGACGCTGAAACCGTCGGCTAACGACAGCAGCACCATGACCTGGGACTGCAAGTCGGTGGGAAACGACGGATACGGTGATGTTACGATCCGTTCCACCGCTTTGGGGCGGCTCATGCAGCTTACGCTCATTATATCATTGAGAATACTGATTTGAACACCAGCGCGCTTCAGCACGTGGATAAGCGAAGACAAGTGCGCGGGATTGCAGTGCGTCAAAGTGACGTTCCCCCGCGTCGCCGCCGCGGCAATCATGACGGTTCCGGCTACGATCCGGTCAGGAATTATTTCATAAGTGCACGGGGTCAGCTGCTGAACCCCTTGGATCGTGATCGTATCTGTACCTGCGCCGATAATGCTGGCTCCCATCCTGTTCAAGAAGTTGGCCAAGTCCTGGATTTCCGGTTCGCGCGCGGCGTTCGAAATCGTCGTCGTTCCGCTGGCGGTGGCCGCCGCCATCATAATGTTTTCGGTAGCCCCTACGCTGGGAAAATCCAAATGGATGTCGGCACCGGTTAATTTGCGCGCCCTACAAATAATTTGCTGATCTCTCTCCTCAATTTCCGCACCAAGCTCCTGAAGCCCCCGCAGATGAAGGTCGATTTTCCGTTCGCCAATCGCACATCCGCCCGGCTGATAAACGGCAACCTCGCCGAACCTGGCCAGAAGGGGACCCATCAGAAATATGGAGGAACGCATTTGCCCCATTAAGTCTTCCGGCACATGAAACGAATTGGCGGACGATGTATCCACGGTGACCGTCTCCTGCTCATGCAGCGTCTTGCAGCCGATCCTTTCGAGAATGCCCAGCATCACATCAATGTCCAGCAGCCGGGGGACATTATTCAGCCGAACTTCGCCTGCGGCCAGCAAGCTTGCTGCCAAAATCGGCAATGCGGCATTTTTTGCTCCATGGATACGTATGGTTCCTGATAGGGCTTTGCCACCCTCAATCACCAATTTGTCCAATGTATCACCTCCGAGTTTACCGCTCACCAACCGCATACACTTCCGGCATCAGTTCAATGCCGTATTCAGTTTGAATCGTCTCCTGAATGTGATGCATTAATGTGAGCACGTCCTCTGCTGTCGCTTGACCGGTGTTTACAATGAAATTGGCGTGCTGCATGGACACTTCTGCCCCTCCGATCCGTTTGCCCTTCAAACCGGCATGCTCCACCAGCCTGGCGGCATGATCGCCTGGAGGATTGCGGAACACGCTCCCCGCGCAGGCCATCTGCAGCGGTTGGGTGCAGCGCCGGTATTCTTTGAAGCGGGCCATCGCTTCCGCAATTTGCTTGCGGTCTTCAGGCCGCAGCTCAAACACGGCTCTTGCCACGATCCCTTTGCGCTCATGAAGGATGGAGTGACGATAGGCAAAGGCCATCTCTTCTGCAGTGTAAGTCACCAATTCTCCTGTATCCAGTACAATCTCAGCGGACTTGAATATGCGTGACACATCAGACCCGTGGGCTCCGGCGTTCATATACACGGCACCGCCTACGCTTCCGGGTATCCCTCCCGCAAACTCGAGGCCTGTTAAACCTTCTTTTCCGGCCAGGACACTAAGCTTTACGAGGGAGAAGCCTCCTCCGGCGGTAACCCGGTTTCCCTGAAAATGGGCATGATCGAGCTCCCCGCCCAGTTTAATCACGACGCCGCGAAAGCCTTTGTCGGCAACGAGCAGGTTGGAGCCGCGGCCGATCTGCAGCCAGGGGATTTGATTCGCATGCAGCAGGGACATCAGGCTTACCAGCTGCTCCACGCTGCCCGGGATGACAAGCGCGTCGGCAGGACCGCCGATTTTCCAGGTGGTATAGCTCTCGAGAGGTTCATTCCAGCGAATCGTTCCGACATGGGCTTCGGACAGTAGGGACTTCCACTGCTGCATCGCAAAGCATCCTCCTTTATCGTTAAGCGGGAAAGAAGCGGTATGGACCGGTATACTGCGGCCGATCGTAGAACCGTGCCGGTATTCCATGGGTGATTGTCACGATTATAGAGTATCTTATGTAGTACATACCGCGTGTGTGACAATCGCCCACGGCTTTCAGCGGCCCCGCGACAGGCGGCGCATTTCTTCCACGATCACCTTGGCCGAATCCGGTTTACCCAAGCTCCGGGAGCTTGCGGACATTTCCTGCTGCAGATTGTAATTCATCATAATATCTTCAATGGACTCATAGAGGCGCTTGCCCGTCAGTTCTTTCTCCAGGATGACTTTGGCCGCGCCGGCCTTCTCCAACTGTCTTGCGTTGGCCACCTGATGGTTGTTGGTCACATTCGGGGAAGGAATGAGAACGGATGGAATCCCGAGCGATGTGATCTCCGCCAGGAACGAAGCCCCTGCACGGTTGACGATCAGGGATGTCGCCGCAAGCACTTCCGGCATGTTATGAATATACGGCAAAACGTGAAGATGATTAGGAAGGCTTCCAAGCCGGCTCCTGATATCCTCACGCGTTTGGTCAAAATAAGTTTCTCCGGTCACATAAACGAAATGGATATGCTTCAGCTTCTCAAGCCGCGGCGCCATTTCGATCATGGCGTCGTTAATCGCCTTGGCTCCTCTGCTGCCGCCCACAATCAGAACGACCGAGCTGTTCATCGGAATGCCCAGTGTGGCAAAACCTCTTTCCCGGTTCGCCGTCTGAACCGTCGTCGCCCGCGGATTCCCGGTGTAAATCACCCGTTTGGCTTTGGGAAAGGCGCCTTCGGAACCTTCAAAGCTTACGGCGACCGTGCTGACGTACCGGCTCAGAAACTGATTCGTCAGCCCAGGGATGGCGTTCTGTTCATGAATGATGCTCGGAATGCCGAGCTTCGCAGCCGCGTACACCACGGGACCGCAGACATAGCCGCCGGTGCCGATGACAACGTCCGGCTTAAATTCTTTCAGCAGCTTCTTGGATGTTTGGACTCCCTTTAGAAAACGCATAACCGTTTTCACATTGTCCATCGATAGCTTACGGCGAAACCCCGTAATGTCGATGGCTTCGAAAGGGAGATTTTCTTGGGGGACGAGCTTGCTCTCCAGCCCCCGGGTACCGCCAATATATAAAAATTCGGAATCAGGATCTTCCGCCTCACATTGTCTCGCGACAGCGACGGCCGGGTAAATATGTCCTCCCGTGCCGCCGCCGGATAATACGACGCGCAATGTATTCACCTCGCATAACGTGATAGATTAAGTAAAATGCCGAGCGCGGTCAGCATCAGAGTTAAAGATGAGCCTCCGTAACTGATCAGCGGGAGCGTAATTCCGGTGACCGGCATCATGCCGATGACCACGCCGATGTTAATGACGACCTGGACGGCAACCATGCCGATAATGCCGACGGCCAGCAGGCTTCCGAACCGGTCGGGGATCGTCATGGCCACTCGCATCCCCCGCCATACGAGCACAAGGAACAGCAGCAGCACGATCAGACCGCCGATGAATCCGAGCTCCTCCGCCAGAATGGAGAAAATAAAGTCGGTCTGGGGCTCGGGCACGTAGCTGTATTTCTGCCGGCTCATTCCGAGTCCGAGCCCCCCGAGTCCGCCGGGGCCGATCGCATACAGCGACTGGATGATCTGGTAACCGGCTCCGAGCGGATCCGACCATGGGTCAAGAAAAGCGGTAATACGCTTCAGCCGGTAGGGCGCGGCAATGATCAGGCCCGCAAAGCCAGCTACCCCGCCGAGCCCGAGAAAGCCCAGATGGCTCAGCTTGGCCCCTGCCGTAAAAACGATCATCATCGACGCGCCAAGCATCACCGTACCGGTTCCCAAATCCGGCTGCATCATGATCAGCCCGAAGGCCAGTCCAATCAGACCGAGAGGCGGGAGCAGGCCTTTGCCAAACGCCGTAATGTTGAAGTTCTCGCTGCTCAGCCACTTTGACAGGAACAGAATCATCCCGAGCTTCATAAATTCGGAGGGCTGAATGCCGAAGGAGCTGATCCCGAGCCAGCTCCGTGCACCCCCGCGCACAACGCCGATGCCCGGAATCAGGACGATGACGAGCAGCCCGAAGCAGATGATCAGTCCCGCCTTGGCGTATTTTTTCCATACATGGTAGTCCAAATTTGCGGTAAAAAACATCGCGACCAGTCCGAGTCCGGCAAACAGCATCTGTCGCTTGACGAAATAGAATGAGTCGCCGTAATCGTGAAAGCCCAGTACGGAGCCTGCACTGTATACCATGATCATGCCGATCGTCAGCAGGCCCAAAATACAAAGAAGGAGCCACAGATCCGGCGCCGGTCGTGTCTTGTTCATGAGGAGGCCACCTTTTGCCAGGAAGTAGGGGCTTATCCACCCCCCTACTTAAAGATTATGCACCGCCTCTTTAAAAATGCGTCCGCGCTCCTCATATGAGGTAAACATGTCCCAGCTCGCGCAGGCCGGCGAGAGCAAAACGACATCCCCGGCTTCGGCGAGAGCTGCGGCCTCTTGTACCGCGGAACGCAGCACAGCGGCGGCGTCCTCACCAGTATCGGCCTTGCGGATATGCTTTAATCCGGCCATTTCGGCAACTTTCGCGATTTTATCCGCCGTTTCGCCGAGCACCACGACCGCCTTGACGTGCTCGCTCAGCAGCGGCATCAGCTCCATGTAATCCGAGCCGCGGTCCAGACCGCCGGCAATCAGCACGACCGGCTGATGGAACGAGGTGAGCGCCATGCCTGTCGCTTTGGCGTTCGTCGCTTTGGAATTGTTGTAATAGGCAGCTCCGCCGACGTCTCTGACATACTCCAAGCGGTGCTCCACCCCGTGGAACGAAGCCAGAGGTTCGGCTAACCGGTCTGGTGCGGCGCCGGCTGCGATCGCGATCGCGCAGGCCGCTGCGGCATTTGCGACGTTAAACCGGCCGGGAATACCAATTTCCTTCACGGGGATGATTACCTGGGACCGCCCGTCCGAATCGCGGTATACGATGCTGCGCTCTAGGTCGTCTTCCGTGTCCGGAATATAAGGCGGGCTCACATACACGCCGACTTGCAGTTCTTCCGTCACCGAGAACGGAAGCAGCTGGGCCTTTATATAAGGCACCAGGCTGCGGCAGTAAGAATCATCCCAATTGAGGACCGCGGTATCATCCTCTTTCTGGTTGGCGAACATTTTCGCTTTGGAAGAAGCATAGTCTTCCATGCTGCCATGATAATCAAGATGGGTTTCCGTCAGGTTCAGCAGGCAGCCGATACGCGGACGGAAATCCGTCGTTCCTTTCAGCTGGAAGCTGCTGAGCTCGGTCACCATCCAGTTGCCCGCATCGGCATGCTGCGCCGCTTCACACAGCGGCGTGCCGATGTTGCCGGCGACGATCGGACGCATACCGGCCGCTTCCAGCATGTTGCCCACCCACGTCGTGGTGGTCGTTTTGCCGTTGGAGCCGGTGATCCCGATAATCGGCGCCTTGCAGATGTGATAGGCGACTTCCACCTCGGTCACCACTTCGATCCCGAGCTTCAGCGCCTCCTGCACCGGCGGAGCTGTGTACGGAATCCCCGGATTTTTGACGAGCAGAGAAATACCGGGATGAACCAGCCCCTCGGGATGACCACCGCAAATGACGGTGATTCCCAAGGGCTCCAGTTCCCCGGCTTCGGGACATTGATCCTTTTCCTTTCGATCATTCACAGTAACAATCGCTCCGGCCTGGTGCAGTACTTTGGCGACCTGCACGCCGCTTCGGGCAAGCCCGAGCACTACGATCTCTTTACCCCTGTACGAATCTGGATGCTTCATCTTCTACAACCCCTTGTTCAAGTAAAGTCCAAGTCCCGCGAGCACGATGCCTACCGCCCAGAAGGTCATGACGACCCGCCATTCGGACCATCCGGTCAGCTCGAAATGATGGTGAATCGGACTCATTTTAAAGATACGTTTGCCCCGGGTCTTGAATGATGCGACCTGAAGAACGACGGACAGCATTTCGATGACGAACACGCCGCCGATCACGATAAACAGCAGCTCGGTTTTGGTGACGATGGCGATGCCGCCGATGGCTCCGCCAATGCCGAGCGAACCTGTATCCCCCATGAATACTTTGGCCGGGTGGGCGTTAAATACAAGAAACCCGAGCACCGCCCCGATCATGGCAGCGGCACAAACGGCGGCCGACAGCGAGGTCGCCTGCATGGCGACGATGGCGAAAGCGGCAAAAGCGATGGCGCTGACGCCGGACAGCAGTCCGTCGACCCCGTCCGTGAAATTGACCGCGTTGGTCACGGCCATCATCATAATGACAATGAACGGATAATAGAACCATCCGCTCCAGTCAAACGACCAAGACGTTCCCGGTACGCTGATCGCCGTGCTGTGGCCGTTCTTGATGAGCAGGTAACACATGATCGCCGCGAAGAGCAGCTGCAGGATAAGCTTCTGTTTCGCCGTCAGTCCGAGCGAACGCTTGAACACGATTTTAATATAATCATCAAGAAACCCGATCAGGCCGAAGCCAAGCGTGGCTACGAGCAGCACGTAAAAATCCGTATTAATGACGGAAAATTTCAGAAAAGCAAGCGTAAAAGCCAAAATAATGACGATTCCGCCCATTGTAGGCGTTCCCGCCTTCTTCAAATGGGTCTGCGGCCCGTCGTCGCGGACCTGCTGGCCGAACTTCATACGCCTGAGCAGCGGAATAAGCAGCGGAGCGGCAATCACCGCGAGAATAAAAGATACACCGATCGTTAACAGCAATAGTTGATAGTCCATGGATTCACCCCCTCTGTGCGCTATTTCTGCAAGTTTTCCTTAACTAGAGCATCCACAATTTCTTCGAGCTTCATACCCCGCGACGCCTTGACGAGCACCACATCTTTGGCATGAACGCGCTTGATGAGATGAGGGATCAGCTCAGCTTTATCCGTAAAAGAAAATACGCTCAGATCCGGACGAATCTTCCGGGCCGCTTCAGCGGTCTCCTCCGACAACGGTCCGTACGTGTACAGCACATCCACCCGGTCCGCCGCGGCGTACTGCCCGATCTCGGCATGGAACTCCTTCTCCTGCGGCCCAAGCTCCAGCATGTCCCCCAGCACGGCCACCTTGTGATGATAACCTTTGAGACTATGAAGCGCGTCGATCGCGGCCTTCATGGAGGTCGGGCTGGCATTGTAGGCGTCGTTCAGAATGGTCAGCCCGCTCGGCGCCACGATTTGCTCGATCCGCATCCCGGTCAGATGCAGTCCAGTCAGTCCCGTGCGGATGTTCTCCTCGGTAATGCCGAAATGGCGGGCCACCGCGAGAGCTGCAAGGCAGTTAATGACGTTATGCTGGCCAAGCAGCGGCAGATCCAGCCCCTCCTCCGGATGCAGCAGCGACGTAAAAATAATCCCCTTGCTGTGGAACATCATCCCTGTGGGGTAATCGTCGTTGCTCTGATCCAACCCGAACGTAAAGGTCCGGAGCCCCTTGGGTTTCACCGTTTCGGCTTCGCCGAGCACCGTAGGAATCAGCGGCTCGTCGCCATGGTAGATCAGCAGGCCGCCGGGCTTCATGCCGCTAATAATTTCCACCTTGGCCCGGGCGATTTCATGTCTTGAACCGAGCTGAAGCAGATGCGCTTCCCCGATATTAGTAATGACCGCTACATCAGGACGGGCGATTTGGGAGAGACGCTCGATCTCATGCCGGCCGCTCATTCCCATCTCCAATACGGCAATTTCCGTATCCGCCGGCATCTCTAAAATGGTTAAGGGCAGTCCAATATGATTATTGAAATTGCCCCCGGTTTTATGAACTTTATAGGTCGTAGACAGAAGGGTATACACCATATCCTTCGTCGTCGTTTTGCCGTTGCTGCCCGTAATGCCGACTACGCGGCAGCCTACTTCCGCCAAATAGGCCTCAGCCAAGGTCTGCAGCGCCGCAAGCGTGTCATCGACAAGAATGACAGCTCCCGCCGGCGCCTCGCCCCGGTCGCGCTGCCACAGCGTCGCGCCCGCTCCGTCCTTCAGTACGGATTCGGCATAAGCGTGTCCGTCAAAACGTTCCCCGACGAGCGGGACGAACAGGCTTCCTTGCTTTATTTGTCGGGAGTCCGTAAACACGCCTTGAATCGGCAGCTCCCGGTGTTGTTCCTGCGAGAGTGTTCCTCCGCACATGGCGGCCATTTGGCCTAAAGTCGTCGTAATCACTTATCCAATCCCCTTATCGCTTCCTTGGCAACTTCACGGTCGTCGAAGTCATAATTCGTCGTACCAATGGTTTGATAGGTCTCATGACCTTTCCCCGCAATCAATACTACATCCTGAGGGCTTGCCATTTCAATAGCCTTTTGTATAGCCGTCCGCCGGTCCACGATCATCTCATAACGCTCCTGCGGAACACTGTCATCCTTCAGACCCTGCTCGATGTCCTTCAGAATCAGCTCCGGGTCTTCCGTTCTCGGGTTGTCGGATGTGACAAAAATGAAGTCGCTGTACTTGGCCGCGATCTTGCCCATGATCGGACGTTTGGTCCGGTCCCGGTCTCCGCCGCAGCCAAACACGGTGATGACCCGGCCTTCGGCGAATTCGTTGACCGTCTTCAGCACGTTCTCCAGACCGTCAGGCGTATGCGCGTAATCGACGATAACGGCAAAAGGCTGTCCGGCATCCACCGACTCGACCCGACCGGCCACGCCCGGTACCGATTCAAGGCTGCGCTTGATATTGTCCAGTTCAATGCCTTCCAGCAGGCCGGCGGTGATGGCGGCCAGCGCATTGTAGACGTTGAACTTGCCGACCATTCTCAGCTGGATATCGGCGCTGCCCCGGAAGGTGTCCACATGGAAGGAAGTTCCCTGCGCCGTCACCTTGACGCCGGTTGCCCGGACGTCCGCGCTGTTCTCAACACCGTATGTAATGACTTCGGCTGCCGTAATTTTGGCGAAGTAGGAGGATGCTTCATCATCCGCATTCAGCACGGCAAACTTGCGCTGCTCCGGCTGATGGGCGAATTTGTTGCCCAGGCGGGCGAAAAACAAGCCTTTGGCCGCGCGGTATTCCTCCATCGTTTTATGATAATCGAGGTGGTCCTGCGTCAGGTTGGTGAAAATGGCGGTGCGGAAGTCGGTGCCCTTCACCCGTCCCTGCTCCAGCGCATGGGAGGATACCTCCATCACGCAACACTCCACGCCGTTCGCCGTCATGTCATCCAGGGAACGCTGAAGCTCCAGCGCTTCCGGCGTCGTGCCCGACATCGGGAAGGTCCGTCCGCCGTATCGCATCTGGATCGTGCCGATCAGGCCGGTGTTGACCCCTTGGTCGCTCATCATTTTTTCGATGAGGTAGGTTGTGGTCGTCTTGCCGTTGGTTCCCGTCACGCCAATCATCTTCATGTGGGAGCTTGGCGACCCGAAAAACACATCGGCCAGAACGGCCATGGCAAACCGGCAGTCCTTGACCACGATCTGCGGGAGGTCGATGTCCAGCTTCCGCTCGACAACGAGCGCCACCGCCCCTTGTTCCGCAGCCTGGCTGGCATAGTCATGACCGTCGACCGTGTGGCCCGGGAGGCAGATAAACAAGTCTCCCGGCGCCACTTTACGCGAATCCACCTGGATGTTCGTAATCGTAATGTCGCCGTCTCCGATAATTTGTGCCGTCGTTAATGCTGATGCCAGTTCATTTAGTTTCATCTCTTGATCCCTCACTCTAGTTCTATTAGTCTCGAATATCGCCGCAATCAATTATGGGTTGAGGCATCATTCTGCTGTGTGCCGGTTCCGTCCTGAGACGCTTCCGGATCATCCTGCGCTTCGTCCGCATCGCTCTGATCCTTCACGTCAGCGTCCGTTCCCATATAAATCCGGATCGTGGACCCCCGCTCCACGCGGCTGCCCGGTTTGGGCGCCTGGCTGATGACCGTGTTCCCGGTACCGGACTTAGCCAGCATAAAATTCATGTTCAGATCCTCGTATAAATCTTCAACCGTCGCTCCCACCAGGTCAGGAACGGTGTCGATCGGCGTATCTCCGTATTTATAAGTTTTCGGCAGCTGATCCTTGCGCTCCGGCACCTTCAGCACATGCAGCGAATCCTCGAGAATGTGCTGGACGATCGGCGCCGCCACGACGCCGCCGAATTGAATGCCGGCCGGATTATCCACCGCGGTGTAAACAACGATTTGCGGGTCGTCCGCCGGGGCAAAGCCGATAAAAGAAACGATATGCTCCGTGGAGGAGTAGCGGCCGTTGACGACGATCTGGGCGGTACCCGTCTTGCCGCCGACACGGTATCCGTCGATGAAAGCGGGTCTGCCTGTCCCTTTGGCCACTACGCTCTCCAGCGCTTCGCGCACCTGCTTGGACGTATCCTCCGATATAACTTGTCTGACCAGCGTCGGCTTCGTTTCGCTCACCGTTTCGCCGGTCTCCGGATTAATCCAGGCTTTGGCAACGTAAGGCTTAAACAGCTTGCCACCGTTGACGGCAGCCGACACGGCGGCCACCTGCTGGATCGGCGTCACGGACACCCCTTGTCCGAAAGCCGTCGTGGCCAGTTCGACCGGGCCCACCTGGGACGGCTTGAACAGGATGCCGTTCTCTTCCCCGTTCAGATCGATGCCCGTTTTGGAGCCGAACCCGAAATTGCGGATATAGTTAAACAGCGAATCTTTGCCCAACCGCTGACCCAGAACGACAAACCCCGGGTTACAGGAGTTTTCCACGACCTGCAGGAACGTTTCGCTGCCGTGGCCGCCCCGCTTCCAGCATCTCAGGCTGGCTCCCCCGACCTTGATATATCCCGGATCAAAAAACTGCTCATTCTTGAGGTCCACCTTCTTCTCCTGAAGAGCGGCCGCCAGCGTAATGATCTTGAAGGTCGAACCGGGCTCGTACGTCATCCAGATCGGCAGGTTCCGGTTATACACTTCGGATGGATATTCCTGATAATTCGCCGGCTCAAATCCCGGACGGCTGGCCATCCCCAGAATCTCTCCGGTTTTCGGGTTCATGGCGATCGACCAGGCGCCGCGGGCCTGGTACTGAACCATCGCCTGGTCCAGCTCCCTCTCCATAATCGACTGAATCGATTTGTCGATCGTCAGCTGGAGGTTAAGGCCGTCTCTGGGCTCCTCGTATTTCTCGGAAGATCCCGGCATGAGCCTGCCCCCCGCATCGGACAAATAGGAGACGCTGCCGTTAATCCCCTGCAGCTTGGTGTCATATCTCTGCTCGATCCCGGTCAAGCCCTGGTTGTCGATGCCCGTAAAGCCCAGAATGTGCCCGGCAAGGTCGCCGTAGGGGTAAAACCGCTTATTGTCCTCAGCAACGACGATACCCGGCAGCTCTAAATCACGAATTTTCTGAGCAAGCTCCATCGTAATTTTGCGTCCACCGGGTTGCAGTCGTTCAATCCTTGATTTCTTCGTAATAGACTTCATAATCTTGTCTTCGCTCATACCCAGCAGAGGAGCCAGCGTCTTCGCCGTCTTCTCGGGCTCCTTGATCTGAACAGGGATCGCCATGATCGTCGGCGTGCTTATATTATAAGCCAAGGGCGTCCCATTGCGGTCCTGAATCTCGCCCCTCTTGGCCGTTGACGGAATTTCCCGGCGCCAGTTCTCCTCGGCCTTGGCGGATAATTCGCTGCTCTTTCCAAGCTGCACATAGGCTAGCCTCACGATCAGAGCGGCGAACAACAGGCACAGGATCAGCAAGCTCCACAGCAGCCTCCGCCTCATGGTGACGTTTGAAACCTTCATTTGTTATCCCTCCCCGCTTCCCTACAGCTTCATGACTGTTCATATCATGAATATTCGGGACAACCAGGGGATAGAACAAGCTGTTGCCGCTTATCAGTTATCGCTGGCTTCTTCGCCGGACTTACCGTCGGCCGAATCGCCGGTCGACGTATCCTTCGAACCGGAATCGTCCTTCGTGGAGGATGATGAAGTATCCTGCGATGTCTCGTCATCCTTGACCGGCTTCAGCGTCAGCTGGACGGAACGCTTGCCGTTCTTGTCCGTGACCAGCTGCTCGCTGACGTATCCTTGGCCTTCGACGGTAACCGAGCATTTCAGCAAGGTCAAAATATCCAGCGCATCGCGCAGCGATTCGCCTTTTAGATCCGGCACGGTCATCTTGTCGGTCTCCTCCGTGAGCAGATAGATGCGCTGCCCCGGGCTCATCGGCGTTCCCGCTGCCGGGAACTGCCGGATGACCGAAGTGCCCTTGCCGATCGTTTCGAAGTCGATGCCTGCGTTCAGCAGCTTCTGCTTCGCGTCCTTCACAGCCAGCTTCGTCAGCGTCGGAGCCGGTGAGCGTTCTGCCGTCGTTTTGCCGTCGGACGTTTTTTTGGTGTTCGCCTTCGGCACGCCCATATACGGCAGGGCCTGGGACACGATTTTCTTGAAGATCGGCGCCGCCACCGTTCCGCCGCCGACATCAGGATCATTCGGCTGGTCCACAATGACAATAAGGGCGATCTTCGGATCGTTCACCGGAGCAAAACCGACAAAGGAGACGACGGACTTTGAGTAATCCGGTTTGCCGTCGGAGCCGTATTTGACCGCGGTTCCGGTTTTACCGGCCACCCGGTATCCGTCGATGTAGGCGTTGCGCCCGGTACCTTTTACCTGGTCCGCGACGACCTGCTCCAGGTAGCTGCTCGTTTCCTTGGCGGCTTCCGGTGAGATAACCTGACGGACGACCTTGCTCGTATCCGGAGCTAACACAACTTTGCCTGTATCCGGATCGGTAATCTCTTTGATGATATGCGGTGTCTTCAACTTGCCGCCGTTCGCCACCGCGCTGATCGCCGCCAGCTGCTGGATCGGCGTCACGGATACGCCGTGTCCGTAGGACGCGGTCGCCACCTCGACCGGACCCGGAAGATTGATCGTGGTGGAGACTTCGCCTGGCAGTTCGATGCCAGTCTTCTGACCGAAGCCAAAATCCTTGATATATTTCAGCAGGCGGTCTTTCCCGAGCATTTCCGATCCCAGCTTAACGAAAGCGACGTTACTGGAGCGCTTCACGCCCTCAAGGAACGTGATTGGTCCCCAACCATAACGATTGATATCATGAAGGTACGTATGAGTCCCTTTGACCTGGATTTGTCCGGACTGGTAGATCGCATTTGGATTAAAAAGCTTTTCCTGCACCGCACCTGCCAGCGTTACGATTTTGAACGTGGAACCCGGCTCGTACGTAGCTTTTACGGCATAGTTGAAGAAGTCTTTCTGGTCCTTCGTGTTCCAGTACGTATTCGGATTGAATGTCGGCAGGTTGGCCATCCCGAGTATTTCCATCGTCTTCGGATCAGCCGCAATGACCGTCATGCTGATCGGTTGGTACTTTTCGTACGTCTCTTTCATCGCGTCTTCGATATAATACTGGATCGTGTCGTCGATCGTCAGCTTTAAATTTTTACCATTGACAGCCGGCTTGTACACCATATTCGCTTCGGGAAGCTGGTCCCCTTGCCGGTCGCTTTCGTATTTCATGAGTCCTGAGGTGCCTTTGAGGTAATCATCTAGACTTGCCTCAAGTCCGGCGACAGCCTCACCATCCCGGTTGGTGTAACCCAAAATATGAGCCGCAAGCGTCCCCTTCGGATAATAGCGTTTCTGCTCCTTAATCATATCCAGCCCGGTTTCAAGCACCTTTTTTTCTTTTTTAAGCTGTGCCTTCAACTCTTTGTTGAGATCTTCGATCTGGGCCTTCTTCGTTTCGTCAATTTTCCACCCTTCGTTCCGGACCTCCCGGTTGGTAAGGTATTCCCCGTCCTTGTCTTTGGCGTTTACAAGTTCCTTAAGCTCGCTTTCATCCTTGCCTAAAATCTTGTGCAGCCCTTCGATGATTTCGTTCTCCAGCCCGTTCTCGTGGATAACGGCCGGATTGACGATAACGGTATAGGCCGGGACGTCGGATGCGAGAATATCGCCGTTGCGGTCCGTAATCGTGCCGCGGGATGCCGGAATCGGTACCTTCTTCGTCCATTGGGCTACGGCACGGTCGTGCCAATCATCCCCATTGACCACCTGCAGTGCAAATACACGAATTAACAGAACAACAAAAAGGAGGGTGATGAATCCTCCTAGGAGCAGTGTGCGAAGTTTTATTCTTTTTACCATGCTCAACCCTCACAAGCTCTATTTTTTTGCCGTTTCCGACCCTGTTCCGGCGTTATCAGTACTTGTCGTATTGGAACGCGGAACGGTAAGCGCCTCCTTGCCCGGTTCTTGGTAACCAAGCTGGATCGCCTTCTCACGGATTCCGACCTCAAGGCGCTGCTTCTCCGCCTTAAGCTCTTTAATGGTCACGTTCATGTTCTTAATGTTCTTGTCGACCTTCTGCCCTTGCTTGTTCAGGTCGTAAATGTTGGCGTTCTGCCAGATGATCAGGCTCGCCACCATGACGCATATTCCAACCGTCAGCAAATAGAGCAGCTTTTCCTTGATCGGCAGATATGTACGGTGAGTAACGACTTTCGTCTTCTCCCGGTACCCGGGAGACGTTCGTTCAGCGACCTTCTCCTTAACTGCCAGGTTACCACGCGTATAGGCCATGTCTGATTCCCCTTTGTCTTAGTCTCTACGCCCTGAACATGAGTCCTTGCCTTCAAAAATATGAATCGTGTGTCAGATGCGTTAGGTTATATTTTCTCAGCAACTCTCAGCTTGGCTGAACGCGCTCGCGGGTTCTGTGCAAGTTCTTCTTCACCCGGCACGATCGGCTTGCGGTTGACCAGTTTCATTTCACCCTTCCCGCCGCACACGCACATCGGAAAGTCCGGCGGGCAGGTGCATTTGCCTACGTAGCTGTTCAAAATTTGCTTGCATATCCGGTCCTCCAGCGAATGGAACGTAATCACCGATACCCTTCCGCCGGGAGCAAGACAGCGCACCGCTTGATGCAGCGCTTCTTCAAATGCGCCAAGCTCGTCGTTCACCGCGATCCGAAGGGCCTGGAAGCTTCGTTTGGCCGGATGGCCGCCTGTTCTCCGCGCTGCCGCCGGAATGCCTTCTTTAATAATATCGACCAACTCGCCCGTAGTTTGAATGGCTTTCTGCGCTCTGCGCTCGCTGATCACTCTGGCAATCCGTCTTGAGAACTTTTCTTCACCGTATTGGAACAAAATCCGGGCAATTTCCTGCTCAGGCCATTCGTTTACAATTTCGGCAGCCGTCAAGGACGCCGACTGATCCATCCGCATATCGAGCGGCGCATCGTAATTGTAGCTGAATCCCCGGTCCCCTTCGTCAAACTGGGGAGATGACACGCCCAGATCGAACAAAATGCCATCCACCTGCGGGATGCCGTCCTTGCTCGGAACAGCCAGCTCCCGGAGGGTTTCCTCCAGATGCCGGAAATTCGTCTTGACCAGGGATACGCGGTCTGCGTACGGGGCCAGCCTTTCCTTTGCGTTATCGAGCGCCCAGTCATCCTGGTCCAACGCGATCAGCCTGCCGTATTCCCCCAGCTTGGACGCGATCAGGGAACTGTGCCCCGCACCCCCAAGCGTGCAATCGACATAAATGCCGTCTCTCTTCACGCGCAGCCCTTCTGTCGCTTCTTCTTTAAGCACCGTGATGTGATGAAACAAGCTGCAGCCCTCCAAACTCTCTACAAATCAAAATTCAAATCAACCAGCTTCTCAGCAATATCGTTAAACGTCTCTTCGGATTGCTGGAAGTATTCCTCCCAAGTATCCTTGCTCCAAATCTCCACCCGGCTCGATACGCCGAGCACCACGCATTCTTTCTCCAGCTTTGCGTATTGGCGGAGATTCCCCGGTAAATTTACCCTTCCCTGTTTATCCCACTCGCATTCCGTTGCACCCGAGAAAAAAAACCGGGTAAACGCACGCGCGTCGGATTTCATCAGGGACAGTGATTTCAGCTTTTGTTCCAAAATTTGCCATTCATTCATAGGATATACAAAAAGGCATTGGTCCAAGCCCCGGGTGACCACAAAGGAGGAGCCAAGCAGCTCGCGGAATTTGGCAGGGATGGTGACGCGGCCTTTATCGTCTAAGCTGTGTTGATATTCCCCCATAAACACCGTTCACTCACCCCTTTAACCCCAAATCCCCACTTTGCACCACTTTCCACCACTTAAGGATACTAGATTCGCCGGATAAAATCAAAATCCTGCCTTATCCACATGTTTTTTTGTGGATAAATCCAGCCCCGCCCTGCGCGGAAAAACAGCAAAAACCCCTGATTCGCGAAGAATCAAGGGGGTTTTCCACATGTGGATAACCACAATTTACCGATTATTCGTGGGTGGACCAGCTGTCCAAATACCGGATCTGCTCCTGGCTCAGCCGGTCGATCTGAATCCCCAGGCTTGCCAATTTATGGCGTGCGACCTGCTCGTCGATTTCGAGCGGCACGTTCAGCACCTGTGCACCCAGGTTTTGATAGTTGTCATTCACGTATTTCAGAGACATCGCCTGGAGGGCGAACGTCATATCCATAATTTCCGCCGGATGCCCGTCTCCCGCCCCAAGATTGACAAGGCGGCCTTCGGCCAGAAGGTAGATTTTGCGGCCGTCCGTCAGCTTGTATTCTTCGATGTTACGGCGCACGGTGCGTACCGACTCGGCTCGTGCCGCCAGTTCCGGTTTGTTGACTTCGACATCGAAGTGGCCGGCGTTCGACAGGATCGCGCCGTCCTTCATCACGTCGTAATGCTCACCGGTGATGACGTCCCGGTTGCCCGTCACGGTCACGAAGAAATCGCCGTGCTTCGCGGCTTCCAGCATCGGCATTACTTCAAAGCCGTCCATATGAGCTTCCACCGCACGGATTGCATTGACTTCCGTCACGATGACTTTGGCGCCGAGTCCCTTGGCCCGCATCGCTACGCCTTTGCCGCACCATCCGTAGCCTACAACGACAACGGTTTTGCCCGCTACGACGAGGTTTGTCGTACGGTTGATCGCATCGAACACCGATTGTCCCGTACCGTAGCGGTTATCGAATAAATACTTGCAGTAAGCGTCATTAACGGCCACCATCGGGAACTTCAGCAGCCCGTCTTTTTCCAAAGCCTTCAAGCGAATAATGCCGGTCGTCGTCTCTTCCGCGCCCCCGCGGATCGACTCCAGCAGGTCCGGCCGCTCCGAGTGAAGAATCGTCACCAGGTCTCCACCGTCATCGATAATGAGGTCGGGTTTGGTCTCCAGCGCCCGGATCAGAAATTCCTTGTACTCCACCGGATCCGGATTGTATTTGGCCAGCACCGTCACACCGTCTTCCACAAGCGCCGCACAGACATCATCCTGTGTGGACAACGGGTTGCTGCCTGTGATCGTTACTTCCGCACCGCCGGCCTTTACCACTTTAGCCAGGTATGCCGTCTTGGCCTCCAAATGCAGCGAAATGGTGACCTTCAGCCCCTTAAACGGCTGCTCCGCTTCAAACTGCTTGCGGATTTCGTTTAACACCGGCATATGGGCTTCCACCCAATCGATTTTCAAATGGCCTTCCGGTGCCAGCGCCATATCCTTGACAACGCTGTTTTGCAGTGAAGATGAACTCATCTCATTGCCTCCCTATCCTCTTTTTGATTAACACTCGATAATGCGGTGCTCCGCCGTAAAATGATCCGAGGTGCGGATCAAATCATGAATCCATTCGAGGCCGTAGCGGTTTAAATAGTAGAAAATATTAAACACCCGTTCCTGCGGCTTGCCCAGCGGAAACAGGGAAACGCCGATCCGGTCCCACTGCCGCAGCTCGGCTTCATGCTTCTTCTCCACCGCTTCGCGTGTTTTGCGTTCCAGATAAGATATTTGCTCCAAAATTTTGCCCTTGTTTTTCTCGCTGAGCGGGATCAAACCGGACTGAATCGTGCCCAGCTCGCGGATCAGCGGTTCGTACAGCTGCTCAAAAGCCCGGCGCGTCTCGGCGAATTTCGGTTCGATATGGAATTCCTCCTGGCTCGAAAGCCACTGCTGGCGGGCTTCTGCAAACCGGTGCTGAACATCCTGGAAGGTCACGCCGAACTTATCCATGTATTTCTGCAAGGCGCCTTCGATCAAGGTAAAGGACATCCGCGGCAGCAGGATCGGCATCCGGAGCCCAAGGATTTCGAAAGCCTGCTTCGTAATGGCCCAATAGGAAATTTCCCCTTGCCCAAGCACAGTACAAAGTACCGGGAACAGCGATTCCTGCATCATCGGGCGCGTCAGCACATTGTTGCTGAACCGCTCCGGATGAGTTCGAAGCTGCTCCATCAGCTCACTCTGGCTTAAGCTGACGATCCCTTTGCGATCGGTGAACTTGCCATCCTGTTTATACAGCAGCAGACGGTTTCCTTCATATATATAGAACAAATTGGCCCCGCCGGCCGCAACTTCCGCCTGAAGCGAGTAGCCTTTGCCGGTAATACACGCCGCCGCCTGCTGATAAGCCTGTTCCAGCCCGTCGTTGCGCTCGATCATTTTTTCAAACACCGGAACTTCCAGCTTGCGCAGTTCAGGATCCGCCGAATCGAGCAAAATCAAGCCGTACTCGCCAAACAGCCGGCCCAGCAGCTTGGCGAAAGCGTCGCTGAGATTATCCGACTGCTCAGACGCCTCATGGATCCATCTCAAAATCTCCGGCTTGTTTTCACTGTCCGGAAGCCATCTGCCAAGCTGGTCGAAGGACTGCTTCCATTCGTTTGGACCGATCGGAATCGCACTCACCGACGAGCGGGGTCCCGGCTTCGCTTCCATCTTGATTTTGGCGACCTTCAGCTCCGGTGTCATGACGTACGTATGGTTCACTTCATCGAAGTCATGGTCCTCACCCGCGATCCAGAAGACGGGCACCACCGGCCGGTTGAATTTCTTGGCCGCTTCTTGCGCCGACTGGATAATGGTCATGGCTTTATAGATCACCAGCAGCGAACCGGTAAACAATCCGCTCTGCTGTCCCCCCACCACGGCCAGCGTTCCTTCCTTCGCCAGCAAATCCAGTGCATTATGTACCGCCTGATGGTTATTGTGCCGGCTGTTATACCGCCGTAAAACTTCTGCCAATTCGCCCCGGTTAACCCGGACGGACTCCGATTGGTCAAGCCATTCCACACGTTTCAGCCAGCTTGCTTCATCGCGAAAATCTTCACCATATAAAGGCTGTACTTCGCTAAAACGGTTTATATAATCATCTGCAAGAGCCGAACCGCTCTTGAGTGAGTCGGAAACCACATTCATGGGTATGCCTCCTATTCTGTGCCCAATCACTTCCGTGCTTACTTTATACTACCGCAATCTTTCTTGATTGTAACCAATGTTGTTGTATCCGTCAAAGCAAACAAAAAACCGCCGGGATCACCCGGCGGTAAAGCTGTCATAGCTTAGGCATATGGAGCAGCGACCCAATGGCCTTTGGAAACTTCCACAAGTCTCGTGTCTTCCTGATCCGCTGCATCTCCGCCTTTGGCGGAGTGAATCGGTCCCGACTTTTCGTCATTCATCAAGATCCGCTTCTTGTTCTCCTCCACTTCGGGATCCGGGATCGGAATCGCCGAGAGGAGCGTTTTTGTATACGGGTGAATCGGATTGGCGTACAGTTCCTCACTGTCGGCCAGCTCTACCATTTTGCCCAGGTACATCACCGCTACGCGGTCACTGATATGCTTAACCATCGACAGGTCATGGGCAATGAACAGATAGGTCAGCCCAAGCCGGTCCTGCAAATCCTTCAGCAGGTTGACGACCTGTGCCTGAATGGACACGTCCAGCGCCGAGATCGGCTCGTCGCAAATAATGAACTTCGGATTGACGGCAAGCGCACGGGCAATCCCGATCCGCTGCCGCTGACCGCCGGAGAACTCGTGTGGATAACGTGTGGCATGGTCCGGATTCAGACCGACCATATCCAGCAATTCCTCCACGCGCTTCTTCCGCTCTTTGCGGCTGCCGGCCAGGTTGTGGATATCCAGCGCTTCGCCGATAATGTCCGACACGGTAAACCGCGGGTTCAAGGAAGCGTATGGATCCTGGAAAATCATCTGCATGTCGCGTCGCATCGCTTTCATCTTGGAAGGCGACAGCTTGTAAATATCCGTGCCGTTAAACTTGACGCTGCCGGCAGTCGGCTCGTACAGGCGGAGAATCGTACGGCCCGCGGTCGACTTGCCGCAGCCCGATTCGCCCACCATGCCGAGCGTTTCGCCTTCGCGGATGAAAAAGTTAATGTTGTCCACGGCTTTGACGATCTTGCCGCCGCCGACGTTAAAGTATTTCTTGAGGCCTTCGACTTCGATCAAATGGTTCTCTTTCATGACGATTGAACCTCCTTGGCCATCGGATGAAGATTCCAGCAGCGCGCCATTTGGGTGTCGCTGAATACCGTCGCTCCCGGATTGATCCGTTCGCATACTTTCATCGCTTCATCGCAGCGGGCGCAGAACGCGCAGCCGACCGGCGGTTTAATCAGGTCCGGCGGCGTACCGATAATCGGAATCAGCGGCTCGCCCTTCTTCTGGTCAAGACGCGGCATCGAACGCAGCAGGCCTTTTGTGTACGGGTGCTGCGGGTTTTTGAAAATCTCCCACTTCGTCCCCGTCTCTACCACTTCACCGGCGTACATGACGATAACGCGGTCACACATGCCGGCAACGACGCCGAGGTCATGCGTAATCAGGATAATGGAAGTTCCGAGCTTCTGCTGCATTTCCTTCATGACATCCATGATTTGCGCCTGGATCGTCACGTCCAGCGCTGTTGTCGGTTCGTCGGCGATCAGGAGCGCCGGGCGGCACGCCAAGGCGATTGCAATCATGACGCGCTGGCGCATCCCGCCGGAGAATTCGTGCGGGTATTGATTGAAGCGTTCTTCCGGGTTCTTGATGCCGACAAGTCTCAGCATTTCCAGACCGCGCTCTTTCGCTTCCGCGGAGGACAGCTTTTGGTGCTTGATCAGAACCTCGGTAATTTGCTTGCCGACCTTAATCGTCGGATTCAGGGAAGTCATCGGATCCTGGAAAATCATGCCGATGTCTTTCCCGCGGATCGCTTCCATTTCTTTATTGGTTTTCTTCAGAATATCTTCGCCCTGGAAAATAATCTGACCGCTCTTGATGTCAGAAGGAGGAGACGGGATCAAGCGCATGATCGTCTGCGCGGTCACACTCTTACCACTGCCGGACTCACCGACGATCGCCACCGTTTCTCCTCTGCCTATTTCAAAATTCATGCCGCGGACGGCTTTGACTTCGCCGCCTTTGACGTGAAAGGATACATGCAGGTCTTTTACTTGTAAAATCGGCTCCATGATCTCACCTCCTGTTATTTCAATTTCGGATCGAGCGCATCGCGGAGGCCATCACCGAAAATGTTAAATGCGAGCATTGTCAAACTGATCAGAATGGCAGGGAACAGCATCCGCCAAGGATAGTACATCCAGCCGGTCAATGCGTCGTTGACCATCGAACCGAGCGAAGCGATCGGTGCCCGGACACCCAGACCGAGGAAGCTAAGGAAGGCTTCCGAGAAAATCGCGTTCGGTACCGACAGCGTCAAGGTGACGATGATCGGACCAACCGCATTCGGCAGCAGGTGGCGGAACAGCAGCCGGCCGGAGCCTGCTCCCATGGAACGGGATGCCAGAACGTATTCCCTGTTCTTCAGCTGCATGATTTCACCGCGGACGATCCACGACATGTTAATCCAGCCGGTAATGGTCAGCGCCAGAATAATCGTTCCGATACTCGGCTCAAAGACGACGAGCAGCAGAATCGTAACCAGCATATAAGGAATGGAATACAAAATTTCGGAAAACTTGTTCATGATGGCGTCGACGCGTCCACCAAAATACCCCATGATCCCGCCGTAAATGACACCGATCAAGAGGTCAATGAGTGCCGCAGCCAGGCCGACGACCAAGGATATACGGGCGCCCATCCACGTCCGGACGAACATATCGCGGCCCAAGTCGTCGGTGCCGAACCAGTGCTCCTTGGAAGGAGGCTGATTCGTGGCCAGCAAATCATTGGTTGCCGAATCGAATTTCGAAATGATCGGCCCGATAATCGCAGCCAGAATGATCAAGATGAGAACGACCAAGCTCGCCATGGCGAGTTTATTTTTACGTAGACGCTGCCACGCGTCTCTCCACGCCGAAATACTTTCCCGCTGAATAATTTCAGCCTCTTTCTCATCGGTACCGATTTTCCGGAAGTCTTCGGGCGTCAGCTCTACGTTGTTATTCATCAAGGTTGGATCCTGTACAGCCATCGTTAGCCCTCCTTCCCGCCGGTTAATTTAATGCGCGGATCAACCAGCACGTATACGATATCGGTGATGAAACGGGCAAGCATCAGCAGTACGCCGTAGAAAATCGTCACACCCATAATCATCGTGTAATCCCGGTTGGTAATACATTCGACGAACACTTTACCAATCCCGCCGATCCCGAAAATCTGCTCGATAACGACGGAACCCGTAATGACGTTGGCGGTCATCGGTCCGATATAAGTGACCACCGGCAAAATGCCGTTACGGATCACGTGCTTGAACATAATGGTCATCCAGTTGAGGCCTTTGGCCTTGGCTGTCTTGATGTAATCCGCATGCAGCACTTCGAGCATGCTCGAGCGCGTCAAGCGGGCGATAAAGGCAATCGGCTGCGCCGACAACGCGGCGACCGGCAGAACGTAGTCAAGCGGGCCGTCAAAGCCCATGACGTTGAACCAGCCCAGCTTCTGCGCAAACAGATACTGGATCAGCGATGCCAGCACGAAGCTCGGAACGGCGATGCCCAGCACCGCCAGCACCATGGCGATATTATCAATAAGCTTTCGGTGGTACAGCGCGGCGAGCATGCCAAGGAGCACACCGACAATTACGGAAATAACGATGGCGAAGATACCCAGTTTCAGGGATGCAGAGAAGGTCTGCAGAATAATGCCCCCTACCTCCTGGTTCTGATGCTTCATGGAAATCCCCAGGTCACCTGTTGCAATATCCCCCAAGTATTTGAAGTATTGCTGATATACCGGCTTGTCCAATCCATACTGCTCCATCAGCCGGGCTTGGATTTCAGGCGGTACATTTTTCTCGGACATAAAAGGGTTACCAGGAATGGCCTTCATCAGAAAAAATGTAGCCGATATCAAAATAAAGAGCGATACCAGCATATAGAAAAACTTGCTCAGTACGTAACGTACCATGTCCGATTTACCCTCCCCGCTAAACTTCATATAACATGGCACCAACCATCGCGGGCCATATTTTAATTTTAAAGAATGCCGAATCTATTTGTCCATGCTATATATTTCAAATTGAAGAAATCCTTGGTAAAGATATATACTAAGCAAAAAAAACGGGATATATATGGAAGCTCCACACATATATCCCGAACAGTATTTATCAAGCTAAGCTGCTTTTGTTAGACCATTCGAAATTTATTCGAAATAAGCTCTTGTAAAGTCTACTTGACCGGCATAGTCAATGACAACGCCTTTAAGATTCGGTTTGATCAAGGCAACGTTTGTATAGTAGTAAATCGGCAGCACGACTTGCTGATCTTTAATGATCATCGTTTCAGCCTTTTTAAAGTCTTCCATACGTTTTGCTGTGTCAGGTGTAGAGAATGCGTCTTTGATCAAAGCATCATACTCTTTGTTTTTGAAGCCGGAATCGTTGTTGCCGCTGGTCGAAGTCCACAGATCGAAGAAAGTCATCGGATCGTTGTAGTCCGGGCTCCAGCCGGCACGTGCGATTTGGTAGTTCAGGTTTTGACGGTTCTTGAGGAACACGCCCCACTCTTGGTTTTCGGTTTTCACTTCAACGCCAAGATTTTTCTTCCACATATCTGCAATGGCAAGCGCAATTTTCTTATGCTTGTCATCGGAGTTGTAGATCAAAGTGATCGGAGGAAGCGTCGTGTATCCTTCTTCCTGCATGCCTTCAGCAAGCAGCTTCTTGGCTTCTTCCATATTTTCGGTGAAGAAATCGTCTTTGAACTCGGTACGGTATTCTCCCTTGTCACCGGAAATGCCTGGTGGCACGAATCCGAACGCAGGGGTTTCTTCACTCATCGTTACTTTATCGACGATATCCTGACGGCTGATGGCCATCGAGAACGCCTTACGGATTTTTACGTTGTCAAACGGTTTCGCTGTTGTGTTGAACACGTAGTAGTAAATGCTGCCGATCGGTTTCAAATCGAGCTCGTCCTTCAGCTCGTTCTTCACTGCAGGCATTTGGTCCGTAGGGATCGTTCCGTTCGGGTTACCCGCGTAGTCAAGCTGGCCTGCCTTATAGCTGGACAGTTCCGTTGCGCTGCTGTTGGACAGCGACATCGTAACCTTGGTCAACTTGATGTTTTGGTTATCCCAGTAGTTTGCGTTTTTGGTCACTTCGATCTTCTGACCGGTTGTCCAAGTTGTGAGCGTGAACGGTCCGTTCGTTACCATCAGCTTCGGATCGGTTGCCCATTTGTCGTTGTCTTTCACCGATTGATGCACCGGATAGAGTGTGTAGAACGAAGTCAAACCCAGGAAATAAGGAGTCGGATTGTTCAGTGTTACTTCCAGTGTGTTGTCATCTGTCGCTTTTACGCCAACTTGGTTAAAGTCGGTAATTTTCTTGGTGTTGTAGTCTTCTGCGCCTTTAATGTAATAAAGTTGATATGCATAAGGCGGTGCTGGGCTTGTAGCCGGATTCAAAACCCGCTCCCAAGCGAAGACGAAGTCTTTTGCCGTTACAGGGTCGCCGTTGCTCCACTTCGCGTCTTTACGCAGATGGAACACGTACTTCAGACCGTCGGAGGAAACATCCCACTTCTCGGCCACACCCGGAATCGGGTTGTTATCCTTGTCAATACGCACAAGGCCTTCGTACATCATTTTCAGTACGGTGTTAGCTTGAGTGTCCTGGGCTTGCGCCGGGTCAAACGTTGGCGGCTCAGCGCTCAGGTTAATGTGAAGTACTTGTTCTTTAGCAGCCGACGAACTTCCTTTGTCGCCGCCGCTAGCCGTGCTGCCGCCATTGTCATTCTTGGAACCGCACCCAGCAAGTACAGTGCCAACAACGAGGATCAGCGTCAGAACCATGAGCAGGCTTTTCCTTTTCATTAACTGTTCCCCCTAAAGGTAAATTAATTATGTGTATGGTAAGAAATTATACAACCAGTGGTCAAAAAAATCTACACAGAAAAACATGAAAATTTTACTTTCTTGTGACAAACGGCCAAAAACAAGGATTTCCCCAGTCTTTTTGTTGATTAAAATTGTAAAAAATTAGGCCCCAGTCTGTATTATGTATTTAAAAATACCGATTAATGTAAATATGATGTAGCTTGCACTCATGAGCATAAAGGACATTCTCCATACGACTTTGGCGATTTTCCTGGCATCAATCCTGCCTTTGAGCCGGTTCTGCGCCCCGCCGATCAACCCCACCGCGATGAGCATGAACAAGAGGATCAAATAAAAGCCGAACCTGGTATGGAACGTATTGTTGAACAGCGCCGCAACGGAAAAGATCAAAAACAATGTAGTGACGTCCATGGCCAGCAGCAGCGCGTGGTTTCTGCTGTTTTTCCGCCAGTAATATCCTCCTAAATACACGAGCAAAAACGGGAAAAACGGAAGGATGCTCAAAAAAATAAATGAATTTCTCAAGAAATCCAAGATTCCTCACTCCTCCTCTGCGATAATTCCTTCGATGAGCCGGGTCACCAGCTCGTTGACAGGAGCCTGAACCCCCGCCTTCAGCGCCATGTCCGCGATGCTTCCATTAATCCAGCCGATTTCCGTCGGCGAACCGGCAAGCACATCCTTCAGCATGGACGAGGTATTCCCGGAAGTCGCTCTGCACACATTCAATATTTGATCCCACATGTCTTCTTCATACCGGATTCCGCATGCGTCGTAAACGGCTAGGGTCTCTTCATACAATTCCTTCATCAGCTTCATCCTCGCTGGACTTTTCAACAGCTCTCCGTTCGGAATCCTCCAGAGTGCGGTCAGCGGATTGATCACCGCATTGATCAGCAATTTACGAAACATCATGTTATCGATGTCATTCGACAATACCGGGTAAAATCCTGCTTGTTTTAGGGCCTGAACAAGATTTAACCACCGGCCGCCAATCTTCTTGGAGACATGCCCTATACCGCTCTCGCCGATCACCGTATCCCCTGATCCCGCATGAAACACTTCTGTATACGATGTTCTCTTTGCACCTTCAGACGTCACCGCAGCCAGCATAGTCCATCCGGACAGTATCGCCTTCAGCCTGTCCATATGCCCGTAGCCGTTTTGAAAACAAACGACGACCGGCTGGCTGGATCCTTGCGGAAGCCTGACTTGTGATAAATAGCGGCATACCGCCTCCGTATCCTTTTGTTTGGTCATCACAAGCACATAATCTCCCGGCTTCGTCTCCCAAGCTTGCCCGAGCTGTTCGACCGTACCGGTTTGAAAATGCGCGGGTTCCACCTTTAATCCGCTTTCACCGTCTTTGGCAATATGGATGCCGGAATGGCGGAGCTCCTCCGCCTGTCCAGCGCTGCGGCTCCAGATCCGCACCAGGCTGCCGGACCCGGCCAATTTCCCGCCAAACAGCAGCCCGAGCGATCCCGCGCCCACAATATCGATCAGCATTAGCTTGCCCTCCGTGTCCAATGGTTACTTTCCGTGTCCCTATTATAGCGCATCCGGGATCACATAAGGCTTACACGCACGAAAAAACCCGTTCGGTCTGCGCAAACTTCACGCATCCGCACGGGATCTGTATTGCATCGCTGTGTATGACTTTTACTCAATCCGCTCCAAATTGCCGTTGGCATCCATCTTGAACCGCGACTTCAGCTCCTCGTCCTCTTCGTTCAAAAAGGCAAGCCTCCGTGCCCGGTCCATAATTTGAATAAGCGCTTTGTAGTCGTCATTAACGACCCTGTAATCGGTTTGGACTTCACTGACTTCCCGGGAGAGCCGTTCGTTGACCCTTCTCAAGTTGTTCAGCTCTTCTTCCTTTTCACGGAGCTCCTTCTCCAGCATTTTCAGCTGGCGTCCGTTTTCCTGGAGGCTCCCTTTCCACTGCTTCAAAAAGCGGATGACCGCATCAATGGAGAGTGTCTCTTCACTGGCTCCCTCCATTTTGTAATAACCCGCCTCAGCTTCGGACAGACCTAAACCGGCCACCTGGATCCCCGAATTTGCCGGCTGCTTCTTATAGTAGCTCCGTTTCTGGCGCTGCGTCTTGGCCAGGCTGATTGCTTCCTCATACTTTTTACGGACACAGCTGTTCCATCGGAATCCACAGGCTGCCGCCGTCCTTCCGATTTTTTCGCCTACTTCCTCAAAAGCGGCCAGCTGAGTGCTTCCTTCCCGGATATGCCTTAAGGTTACTTCCGCCAAAATAAGGTCATCCTCGCTGCTCCATGCATCTTGTCTAACTGCTGTCATGCAACAAAACCCTCCTAACAACATCCTAAAATAACCCGTCTCCATAACCGGATTGTTCACCGGGTACTGAATAAGGTATAACAGCTGCTTATTTTCATTTCTATGCTTCTCATAGAGTTCATAGAATCTATTTGATACTAAATTGTATTGCCAATTTGCAAAGCGCTCATACCCTCATATTGGAAATTTGCCGATGCATGGCGATGTATACTTTGTCTTCATGGGACCACAATAATAAAAACAACTTTTTCGTTTACACAATTTTGGGTTAACGATATAATGATACGTAGCTTAGCTATGACCGTACATAAGGAGAGGGGGATATAACGTGGCACGCATGTTTCGAGTACTCGGGTTCTTTACGCTCGCAATCGGGCTTATGGCATATGCCGGCAACATGGTCGAGATGGCTCTGTTGTTCTTCGTACAGACCGCATTTTTCGTCATCTTGGGGTATCTGAAATTTACGGAGAGAACTTACATTCTTCTCTTCTGGGGCTATATGATCGTGACGTTTACCGGTTTCAGCTATTGGACAGTATTCAAAATGGGCTTACCGCTTTAATCCGATCATTAGAGAACCCAAAGGAAAGCGATCCGACATCCAATGCCGGGTCGCTTTTTTCGCTTATACCGACTTTTATCGGGGGCACCTGCATAAATCTGAATCTGCCTGCTGAGGTTATTTGGCTTGCCAAATCTGACAGGCTCCAAGAGAGATGATATTTTTTACCGTTGAATCATATATTTACAATGGACAACCACGGGGGAGGGATCAAATCCATTGAAGCCTTACAATCGACGCCTGCGAATCCTCTGCCTGCTTCTGCCAATGCTCTGCCTGTCGCTGCTCCGCCCCGTACCTGAACTTCGTGCGGACCCGTCCGCCGGTGCCAGCACAGGCGACCGAGAAATATTGCAGAACAGCCTGTCTGTTGTGGAAATCGACCGGGAAATTGAGCGGATCACCGCGCAGCAGGAGACCATCCAGCAGGATCTGAAGAAGCTGTCCGGGCAGCTGGAAGACAAGCTGCTTCAGATCCAGGATCAGCAGAACCGCGCGGGAGCCGTGATTCGTTCTTATTACATGGGGGAAAGGGAAGGCCTGCTCGTTGCCGTGCTGTCCGCCAAAGATCTGGGCAGCCTCATTCATATGTATGATGTCTACGACATGATTATGGAGCATGACCGCTCGGTTCTTGATGCGTATCAATCGGAGTACAAGGAGATTAAAAACACGAAGCTGGCCATGGAGAAAAAGACGGCCGATCTGGAAGAAATGAAGTCCAATCTCATTGAGCAGCGGGCACGGGTATCGGCCCTGCAGCAAAAGGTCGATCACGGAATCGCCTCCAGCAGCGATCCGGAAGCGCTCAAGAAAATGATTGAGGAATTTACGCTTTATTGGGAAAATGTCGGGCTTAACGAGGTAAAAACCTATTTTAACGCGCTCGCCTCAGCCATGAACGACCTCCCGGAGTTTATCCAGAATCAGGACGGAGCGATCCGCACCAACGGAACGACCTATAATATCGACATCAAGGAGGACGATCTGAACGCTTTCCTCCGCTCCAAAAACGATCTGTTCAAGCAGTTTGCCTTCCACTTTGGCGAAGACGAGATTTCGGCCTCCGGCCAAAGCGGCACGCTGTCCCTTGAAGTTCAGGGCCACTACAGCGTCGAGGAGCAACCGCAGAACTCCATCATGTTCCATGTGGATAAGCTCGTATTTAACGGCTATGAACTGCCCGATACGACATGCCGCCAAATGGAGGAAGAATTCGATTTAGGATTTTATCCGCAGCAAATCGTCTCCTTCGTGAAGGCGACCGAGGTGAAAAGTACGGATAAAAACCTCCATGTCACGCTTAAGCTGTCCATGTAACACAAAAAAGCCGGAGACGAACTGCCCGCGAGTATCGGATCAGCTTCCTCCGGCTTCCCCTCTTACAGCCTCAACGTAATCTGCGGCCGTAGATTTGCCTGTAATATAGTCGCCTGATGCTTTGACAAACACATCCCATTTCGCCTGCAGCCTGCCTGTGTCCTTATCGGTACCCGCCGTCTGAAGCAGGGAGTTGAGATGGAACGGCAGCCCGGCCGGATTGAATACCGTATCGTCGTACAGGCTCTTCAGCGCCGGAAGTTTACCTGTAGCCTGGTACCATTCCTGCTGAACGACTGCCGAGCTCATATACGCGATCCATTCGGCCGCTTCCTTGGCATGCTGCGATCCCGCCGATACGGCGTAGCTTCGGCTGCGCAGGAGCGACGGATAGATGGCGTACAGCTGCTCGGGCATCCGCAGTTCCGTATTTGCCGTCTGAGACTTTGCCGCTTCCGAGACGGCGGAAATGGTTAGCGGAAGCTGGGCTCCGTCAGCGCCTTGCTCGGCCTGATCGATTTGCATGAATGTGCGAGCCTTGTCGATCCATTCCAGGGATGCCTGGCTCGGGCTTAACGGATCGGTGCCCAGTGCTCCCATCAAAGCAGCAGCATCATAGCCGTCCCCGGACGAAATCTTCAGCAGCTGCTGATGTCCTCGGTTCTTCGCTTTGCTCAGCAGCTCTTTCCAACTGCTGATACCGCCTGGAATATCCGTCACTCCAAGCGAATTCAGCGCTTTCACATTCCATGCCAGCACATAAGGATCCATATCGGCAGGCGTTCCCCACTGGTAGCCGTTCCATTCCACTTCTTGCAGCAGCGGGTTGATGGTATCACTATCCGCACGATTGCTTGTATAGAATTCGACTGGCAGCAAGTAGCCTCGGGAGGCCATCGGGCGGACCCACGAGCTGTTGATGAGCATGACATCGGGGCCTTCCCCTACGGCCAGAGCGGACGTCAGCTGAAGGTACGCATCGGCATCCGGGATGTTGTTCAATTCCACCGTGGCTCCGGTGTCGGTGACATATGTATGATTCAGCTCCTCGAGCTGCTTAAAATCCTCATCGCTCAGGTGCACGGTGACCCGGATGGGGGATTGGGACGTTCGCTCTTGTGTGGAAGGCTGCGGAAACAGAGACGCGTCATCTTCCTCTTCATGACCCGATGGGGTCTGCGATAAATCCTGCCCCTGGGATAAAGCGGTTAAAGAGAGCAGCAAAATGGCAAACAGAAGCCAGTAATTTTTCCGCCTCAAGTCTCTAGGCCTCCCCTCACAATACTTATACAACATTTTAGCAAATTCATAGGGCGCTTGTCCTATTTTTTTCTGGAAATGTTTAACGGACTGGCAAGAAATAAGCCGATGAGCCATACCATGAGGCTAACTACGAATCTACGCCTGTGAATGTCCTTATTGTAATTCGAGTATATTTGATCCGGTGCCTGAAATTGTTAAAACTAAAGAAAGACGTCTATCGACGTATCTTCTAAGAAGACAGACCGCTTTTAGCGGAAGTTTTTCTTGCGAGATCAGGAAGCGGAGGCTCCAAATCTTATACGTTCTGATCTCTTCAAAAAAAGCCCCCAGCCGGTTCCAATGAACCGGACAAGGGGGACTTCTTTTTATGTGCTGGCAGGTGGTGGCATCATTTCTCGGGAAATAGTACCAGCTTATGAAATCACAGCAGGTCGGCTGCGAGCTGGGCCAGCTTGGAGCGCTCGCCTTTTTCCAAGGTAATGTGCCCGCTGATCCCTTCCTGCTTGAATTTCTCCACGATATATGACAGGCCGTTGCTCGATGCATCCAGATACGGATGATCAATCTGCTCGGGGTCCCCCATCAGAATAATCTTGCTTCCCTCCCCGACCCTGGAGACGATCGTTTTCACTTCGTGGCGGGACAGGTTCTGGGCTTCGTCCACGATGATAAACTGACCGGGGATGGAGCGTCCGCGGATATAAGTGAGCGCCTCGACCTGAATGCTGCCCAGACCCATTAAAATTTTATCGATATCGCCCGACTTTTTCGTATCAAACAAAAACTCCAGGTTGTCGTAAATCGGCTGCATCCACGGACGGAGCTTCTCTTCTTTCTCTCCGGGCAGATAACCGATATCCTTGCCCATCGGAACGACCGGCCTTGCGATCAGCAGCTTTTTGTATTTATGTTCATCCTCGACCTTCATCAGCCCGGCTGCCAAGGCAAGCAGCGTTTTGCCCGTACCGGCCTTTCCGGTAATCGTTACGATCGGAATATCGTCGTTAAGCAGCAGCTCCAGCGCCATGCGCTGTTGTGCGTTGCGCGCGCTGATTCCCCATACGGATTCATTGCTCAAAAAGAGCGGCTCCAGCCGGAGCGCATCCGCATTCACCTTCAGCAAGGCCGATTTCGTGCTCCCCATCTCGTCCTTTAGGATGACGAATTCATGCGGATACAGCGGATAAGGCAGCTGCAGCGGCTTGATGGACAAAAAACGGTACGAATAAAACTCGTCGATGATGGAAGGATGCACCTTAAGCGTAGAATATCCGGTATACAGATCTCCGGGACCTACGGTGCGGTCGGATAAGTAATCCTGGGTCACCAGACCAAGCACGTCCGCCTTGATGCGAACGAGCACGTCCTTGCTTACCAGCACTACCGACGTCGGGTCCTCCTTGCCCTGCTCCTCCAGATGATAATTTAAGGCGACTGCCAAAATGCGGTTATCATTGGACATTTCGCCGAACATTTCTTGTACTTTCACAAAACTGCGGTGATTCAGCTCCACTTTCAGGCTGCCTTTGTTTTCCAGAAGCACCCCGCTGTGTAAATGGCCGCCGTTTTCCCTCAATCCGTCCAGCAGGCGGGACACCGTCCGCGCATTTCTCCCGATTTCGTCAGCATTCCGTTTCTTGGAGTCTATTTCTTCCAGAACGACGGCCGGAATCACGACTTCATGTTCATCAAACGCAAATATCGCCCGGGGATCATGCAGCAGCACATTGGTATCCAGTACAAATATCTTTCTCATACTTTCTCCCTCCACTGAACTCATAATAAACACATAAATTATTTCGTCATGGACATCCTAAGTTACAACCCGTCATGCCAATTTATGACCTGGAAAGGACGATCACATATGAGAATGTTTTTGCTCGTTGTGTTAACTATGGCTCTACTGAGCGGTTGTAATCATCAGAACACTGCATCACCCTCTCCTCAAAGTCAACAGGGGCCGACAGCCGCATCAACCGGCGACCATCACCGCCTTTCACTCCGGTCTGCAGGAAACACAGCCGTGCGTTCTGCAGAAGATACAACGGACCTGGCTTTAAAAGACCATTTGGAAAACATCGCCGAAAAGGTGAACGGTGTGAAAAAAGCGCATGCAGTCGTGTTAGGCAATACTGCCGTTGTGGGCATCGACGTAGACGGCAATTTGACGCGTTCCCGCGTCGGAACCATCAAATATACCGTTGCCGAAGCACTCAAAAAGGATCCTCGGGGCAAAAACGCCCTCGTGACGGCCGATATGGATTTGTCCAGCCGGATTGCCGAAATCGGTCAGCATATTCAAAAAGGGGAACCCGTATCGGGATTCGCTTCCGAACTGGCGGATATTGTCGGCCGGATTGTGCCGCAGCTCCCGCGCGATGTCAAATCGCGTCAGAACAGCCCTTCTTCGCCAAGCCCAACCCGCTAAAGCATAGGACAGGCGAAATACTAGCCGAATCAACAAATTTTGCAAAAAAAGAAAAAAGCCCAGTGATCAGATCACTAGGCTTTTTTGCATGGCGCGTCAAAACATACACCGGATTCAGCAGAAGTCGGCACAGAGAGATGAACGGCTGGTTGACGTTGCATTACATATATTGGAGTCCACTTCGTAACCGTCTCGGACATCGCACTGACCTCCTGTACAGGTTCCATTGTACTCTAGTATATTATATGTCGTCCCAAAACTTGCACCCAACTTTACGGATTCGAGCTTTCATCCGCTGAAGTACCGGCTTCCACGGCAGTCTTGCCGGCAAGCTCGTCCTTCAATGCCTGCTTTGCTTTATCCAGCTCGTCATCGTCTACATACACATAAGGACTTTTCCAGTTGCCGGTAATCGGCATGAATTTGACGTCTTCTTTATTAATTTTCCAATAGGTTGCAATCATGTTCTTCAATTGATCCTTCTCGATGTCGGTTTCCATGTTGTTATTCATGGCATCCAGCACACCGCCCAGGCTCGTGACGCCCTTGAATGTCTGCATCTTATCGATCAGGGAGTGAAGAACTTCGTTCTGTCTGCGGTTGCGGTCAAAATCGTCGGAAGCGTCCGTTCTCGGACGGCAGTTGGACTTACGGTAGCGCACAAAATCGAGCGCCTGCTTCCCGTTCAGTTCCTGCTCACCCTTCTTCAGGTTGATGTCCGTTCCGTCGGCTTTATCCCGGTAGCACATGTTCTTGTCGACTGTCACGTCAACGCCGCCCAGTGCATCTACCGCATCACGGAATGCCTGGAAATTCAGCACCGTCACGTAATCGATATCGATGTCCAAATACTTGGAGAACATTGTCTTCATCTCATCGGTCGCCTTAATCCCGGATTGCTTCTCATCAGCCAGGAAATTCGGATAATAGGCATTGGCCTTGTTCTCCCTGTAGCCCTTCAGCTCGATCTTGGTATCACGCGGAACCGACACTACCGTTGCCGATTTCGTATCCGGATTAAAAGCCGCGATCATGATGACGTCAGACAGGTGCGTCTTCGTCTCCGGACGATAGTCCGTTCCAAGCAGCAGCATCGTAATCGGTTTGACCTTGGCGGATTGGGAAGGAGCGACCGGTGCATCCACACCTGTGTCCAGCACGCCATGATCCGCTTTATAGTACAAATATCCCGCGTATCCCGCTACAGCGAGTACAGCTAATATAATCAGAATCAATACGAATTTCAAAAACGTTTTGAACCCGCTTTTCTTCTTTTTCTTCTTTGGAGGCACTTTCCCTTTCGGGGTGCCGCCATGAGATCTTGGAGGTAGACTCGTATTGCTGGGACTCATCTCAAACACCTTTTTCATTTATTTTGAGGTAATCTCTCTATAAACGATGACGACCTTCGTAATGTTGCAAAGAGTCGGGCCACAGCGGGCCGTTAGACCCGCTTGGCAGCCGCTTCGGCTTTCTTCTTCTGCCGCGCTTCCACGAAATAGCGGATGCGCACCGTGAACATCAGAGCTACCGCGACAAGCAGACACTGGATGATCGGAAGCTTGTCGTGTTGAAAAATCAGCAGCATCCCGGAGCCGATGGCCATCAGAATATACAGCAGAATCTCTTTGAGGAGCGGAAGCTTCTGTTTGACCCGAAACACCTTGTTGTATACATAGGTGATCAGCACAAAGATGATGATATAGGAGATAATCGGATGCGCTGCTAACCAAGCTTGCACGGACAGTTCACTCCTTCCAGAAATGAGGTGAGGACCTTACCCGGATTACATGTTGGCTTCGGCCATCTTGCGGTGCTTCTCGGCACGTTCGCGCTCACTCTTGTTCAGAATCTTCTTGCGCAGACGGACCGATTTCGGCGTGATTTCACAATACTCATCGTCATTCAAATATTCAAGCGCCTGTTCAAGTGAGAATAGACGAGGCGTCTTCATTTTTACTGTATCATCTTTCGTCGCGGAACGCACGTTTGTCAGCTGCTTCTCTTTACAGATGTTAACGATGATGTCATTATCGCGCGTATGCTCGCCGACGATCATGCCCTCATAAATTTCGGTTCCCGGCTCCAGGAACAGGATGCCCCGGTCTTCAACGCCCATCATGCCATAGAAAGTGCTCGTTCCGGTTTCGCTGGAAACCAGCACGCCCTGATGGCGTCCGCCGACTTGGCCGCTGTGCAGCGGGCCGTAGCTGTCAAAGGCATGGTTCATGACGCCATAACCGCGGGTCAGCGTCAGGAAATGCGTGCGGTAACCGATCAGGCCGCGTGCGGGAATCAGGAACTCCAGGCGCACCTGTCCGCTGCCGGTGTTAACCATGTTCACCATTTCGGCCTTGCGGGAACCGAGGCTTTCCATGACCGCGCCCATGCTCTCTTCAGGCACGTCAATCAGAAGGCGCTCGATCGGCTCCATCTTGGCTCCGTCGATTTCCTTGACGATAACTTCAGGTTTGGAAACCTGCATTTCGTACCCTTCGCGGCGCATGTTCTCAATCAGGATGCCGAGGTGAAGCTCGCCGCGTCCCGACACGATAAACGCATCCGGGCTGTCCGTCTCCTCAACGCGCAGGCTGACGTCTGTCTCCAGTTCCTTCATCAAACGCTCACGCAGCTTGCGGGACGTTACCCACTTGCCCTCGCGTCCGGCGAATGGGCTGTTGTTGACCAGGAACGTCATCTGCAAGGTTGGCTCATCAATCTTAAGAACCGGCAGTGCTTCAGGATGGTTCGGATCGGCGATCGTTTCCCCGATATTGATGTCCTTAATTCCGGCGATCGCGATGATGTCACCCGCACCGGCTTCTTCCTGCTCCACGCGCTTCAGTCCTTGGAAGCCGAACAGCTTCTCGATCCGGGCGGTTTTGCTCTTGCCGTCGCGCATGATGACCGTAACCGATTGACCTTGCTTGATCACGCCGCGGTTAACCCGGCCGATCGCGATCCGTCCAAGATACTCATTGTAGTCCATCAGTGTAACGAGGAACTGAAGCGGCTCATCGACTTTCTCCGTCGGAGAAGGAATGTGCTCGGTAATCGTTTCATACAGGGCCAGCATGTTGTCATCCTGCTTGTCCGGATCCAGGCTCGAGGTTCCGTTCAGCGCCGAAGCGTAAACGACCGGGAAGTTCAGCTGGTCGTCGTTTGCTTCAAGCTCGATGAAGAGGTCGAGCACTTCGTCGATAACTTCGGCCGGACGGGCCGCCGGACGGTCAATTTTGTTGACGACGACGATCGGCGTCAGATTCGCCTCAAGCGCTTTGCGGAGCACGAATTTGGTCTGAGGCATACAGCCTTCATATGCGTCAACGACGAGAAGTACGCCGTCGACCATCTTCATAATCCGTTCCACCTCGCCGCCGAAGTCGGCGTGTCCCGGGGTGTCCACAATGTTAATCAGAAAATCTTTATACGTAATGGCCGTGTTCTTGGCCAGGATGGTAATGCCGCGTTCGCGCTCCAAATCGTTGGAGTCCATGGCGCGTTCCTGCAGGTGTTCGTGCTTGGCGAATATCCCCGATTGCTGCAGCAACTGGTCAACTAGGGTTGTCTTGCCGTGGTCGACGTGCGCAATAATCGCAATGTTGCGAATTTTATCTCTTGAATGCATGGCTTTTATCCAGATCCTTTCCCTTTCAAATCGTAACGAAGTCTTTCAACAAATGAAGCGTCAGGCGGTAGCGCCGACGCTTCTACATCCCTTATATTATAATGAAGTTTCAGAAAAAAACAAGTGTTTTACAGAAAATAGAAGGCCTGATTTACCAGCCGCTCTTCCACTTCCGGTTTCTGGATTTCCCCCTTCCGGCAATCAGCCAAATGCCTCCGATAATCAGCAGCACGGCGAGGATATAGATCGCCGCGGTATGAAGAAGGCTGAAGAAGAACAGCACCAGCGAGGCCAGTCCCAAAATGACGGAGGCAGGAAGCAAGGAGGACGGACGCGGCTTTTCAAACAGATAATACTCGTACATCCCGACCGCGATCCCGAGCAGAAGGGCGGGCCACAAGTAGGACATCAGCCCCCAGCTGATCGTGCTGCACAGTAAAAAGAGCAGCCCGTACACCGTCAAAATACCGCCGGGTACAAGCACCGTGGCACGCGCCCGGTTGCCGAAAAACAGCATATGCAGAACCAGTCCGGGAATCAAAAGGACCAGCGGCCACAGCGTGCGGCCCAAAAAACCGAAAACACCAAGCTTGCCAAGCAAAATGACGATCCCAGCAATGACAATGAACAGGCCCAGCTTCAAGTCGTTCCTTGAGGACATTCTCCCACCCTCTTCTCTATAGCCGTCCCTTACGCCATACGCAAAAAACGACATATTTTCATCTTTAGTTTATCTGAAACCTGTGAAAAAAACCAGATTGCGCCTGTAATTTTTTAGGCACTGCAGCCCAAAATAACCCTGCAAAGGAAGGGTCCTGCCGCAAGCCCGAATTATTCCCATACTTTGCGATTTTTATGTTCAAAACAAGAAAAAAACCGGGCTGAACCCGGTTTTTAACGAGATTGTCCTGCTTATGAGCGCGGCCGCAGCAGCAGCTGCTTGATACCGCCGGAGACGATCACCAAGCCGGCCAATACGCCGGGAATGAGATGGTGGAATTCCGGCAGAGATGCGGAGAGGAGAGCCCCAAGCCTGTGGTCCTGGAGGAGCATCTCACCGGCTGTATAAGCTAGAATGCCCGCCCCGATGTACACGAGCACCGGGAAACGGTGAAGCCAGGTGACGATCAAATTGCTGCCCCAGACGACGATCGGTATGCTGATCGCAATGCCGATCACGATCAGTGCGAGATCGCCGTTGGCGAGTCCGGCAATGGCCAGTACGTTGTCGAGGCTCATAATTAAATCCGCCGCAAGAATAGTCCTGACCGCTTTCCAGATGGTGGAGGATTCCTGCAGCCGGAGCTCATCCTTGTTTTCGATCAGCAGATTTAAGGCGATCCAGATGAGCATGAACCCGCCGACCGCCTGAACATAAGGGATTTTCAGCAGAATGACCGCAATAAAAGTCAACAAGCACCTTAGGATAACAGCGCCGAGCGCTCCCCACCATACCGCCTGTTTACGCTGCTTCTCCGGCAGGTCCTTGCTCGCCAGAGCAATCACGACGGCATTGTCACCGCTTAGGACCAAATTGATCATAAGGATCTGAATGAGCAGCCAAATCGATTCCAAAGGTCAACACCCCCACTCTACATCTATGTGGGAGTTGGCCAGGCTATGCTTGACTTCACATGAAAAATTAGCCTATAATGAATCGATTTGCTATTGAACTCCGTATACAGTCATAATAAGGAGTGACCTGATTTGGACAGTGTAATAGAATTTTTAGTTAGTTTGATCAAAATCGTCTTTTTGGATTTAATATTGGCTGGCGATAACGCCATCGTAATTGGCCTTGCTGCGAGGAATCTTGCCCCCTCGACTCAGAAAAAGGCTATTTTTTATGGAACCGGCGGCGCAGTCCTGCTCCGGATCATTGCGACGATCGTCGTCGTCTGGCTGCTGAAAGTTCCGTGGCTGCTTGCCCTGGGCGGTGTCATGCTCGTATGGATCGCCTACAAGCTTCTGGCCGATAACGACGATCACACGGACATCAAGGCAGGCCAAACCTTATGGGGAGCTGTACGGACCATCATCGTCGCGGATGCCGCGATGGGGCTGGACAATGTGATCGCTGTGGCTGGCGCAGCCGAGCAGAATATCATCCTCGTCATTCTTGGACTGCTCATCAGCGTTCCGATTGTCGTTTGGGGCAGCACCCTGTTTATTAAGCTGATTAACAAGTTTCCATGGATTATTTACCTTGGTTCGGCCGTACTCGGTTACACGGCATCCAACATGATTACGGAAGAAAAGCGGTTTGCTCCGTTTTTTGAACAATATCCGGTTCTGCGGGTGCTGTTTATCGTGATCGTCGTCATAGCCATTCTCGCCCTCGGATACCTGAAACGCGCTTCGATGAAGAAACGGAAAGACGAACATTCGTATAGTTAGAACCAACATGTCCGGCTTGTTGTCATACAAAAGGAGGCTCTTCAATGAAGAGCCTCCTTTTTTTGTTTCCTAATCCCCTGAGCTTTAGAACCAATCCTCGTTAACGCCGCCTGCTTCTTCTTCCTCTCCAATCACATAATCCTTGGTGAGCACCAAAGTTTCGGTCCGCTCAAAGGCGTCTTGGATCAGCTCAGGGAGCTTCTCGATCGACGCCTCCACGTTCTCGACGACCCGCAAATTCGGATTCGTGGTCGGTGACTTGGGCACGAACAAGGTGCAGCAGTCTTCATAAGGAAGAATCGAGGTTTCGTATGTGCCGATCTCTTTGGAAATCCGAATGATCTCGTTTTTGTCCATCATGATCAGCGGCCGAAGAAGCGGCAGCTCGGTCGCCCGGCCGATCACGTTCATGCTTGGCAGGGTTTGGCTGGCGACCTGCCCGAGGCTGTCTCCGGTAACGATCGCAAGTGCCCCTTCACGCTTGGCCAGCAGTTCGGCAATTCTGAGCATCGAACGCCGCATCAGGGTGATGATCAAATTGTCCTGTCCAATGCCGGTAAAGGACGTTTGCACTTCGGTAAACGGCACCAGATGAATCTTGATCTCCCCTGCATAACCTGAGAGCACCTTCGCCAGCTCGATGACCTTCTCTTTGGCGAGCCGGCTTGTAAACGGGTAGCTGTAGAAGTGAACGCACTCCACTTCCAGCCCTCTGCGCATGGAAGACCACCCTGCGACCGGGCTGTCGATTCCGCCGGAGAGGAGCAGCATGGCCTTACCGTTGCTTCCCCGCGGAAATCCGCCGACGGCGGGAATCGTCTGACAGAATATATAGGTTCCCTGCTCGCGGATCTCCACTTGCAGAGTGAGCTCGGGATCCTTCATGCTCACTTTTAACAGAGGATACTTCTTCAGCAGCGGCGCACCCACCAGATGGTTCATCTCATGGGACGAGTGCGGGAAAGCCTTCCACACTCTGCGGGCATGAACCTTAAAGGTGACCTCTTCCTCCATGTTCATCTGCCCGATAAATGCCGAAGAAGTTTCCAAAATAGAATCCAGCTCCGTAGAGCTGACAACTACCGGGCTGATCGACGTCAGTCCGAATATTTTTTGGAGCGAGGCAATCAGCGGTTCCGGCTCTTCCCCGTTCAGTTCAACGTACAGTCTTCCGTACTCCTTGCGAATTTTCGCTTTGGGAAAATCCTTAAGAACGGACCGGATATGCGAGATCACCGCATTTTCGAAGCGCCCCCGGTTTTTTCCCTTGAGTGTAATTTCTCCATAGCGGAGCAGAAGCATATCATATTTCAATGGATTTCATTCCTTCCTGTCATTAAAGGCGTCAGCCGTTCGACCGCATCCTGAAGCGCGTTTTTCAACCGCTCTACATCATTCTTGGTGTTGGTAAGCCCCATGCTGATCCGGATTGCGCTGGAGGCCTCTTCCTCGCTCCGTCCCATGGCAAGCAGGACACGGCTTGGCTCCGCCGTCTTGGAAGAGCAGGCCGATTTGGTGGACACGAGCATGCCGTGCTCCTCAAGTGAATGCAGAAGGACCTCGGCTTTCATTCCGGAAAAGGACACGTTAACGATATGCGGCGCCCCGTCTTCGTCGCTGTTCAGCGCAAGGGCCGGCATCGTTCGGATAAATGCGAGCAATTCGTCCCGCAGCGCCCCGACCTGCTCACCGAAAGTCCCTAACTGCTCTTTAGCCATCCGCATGGCTTTGGCCATGGCGACAATCCCTGGATAATTTTCCGTACCCGAGCGCATGCCGGACTCCTGTTTGCCTCCCGACAGCAGCGGATGAAGCTGAACGCCTTCCCTTCGAAATAATACGCCGGCTCCTTTGGGACCGCGGAGTTTGTGTGCGGATAACGTATATAAGTCCGCCTGCCACGCCTGCAGGTCGACATGCAGCTTGCCGAAGCCCTGAACACCGTCCACATGGAAAAGGGTCAGCGGGTTGCACTGTTTAATGATTCGTCCCGCCGCCTCCAGCGGCTGCACGGCTCCGGTCTCATTGTTTACATGCATGATGCTGACCAGGATGGTGTCCTTTCTAATGAGGCTGAGCAGCTGGTCCGGATGGATCCGGCCTTTCTGGTCCACATCAAGAAGGGTTACCTCGAATCCGTGTTCCCGAAGATATAAACAGCTGTCGTAGACGGACGGATGCTCCGTTGCAGTTGTTATGATGTGCTTGCCCCTGCCGGCATATTGAAAGGCTGTTCCTTTAATGGCCATATTGTTCCCTTCCGTTGCGCCCGAGGTCAAGATGATCTCGGCCGGTTTAACACCAAGGGCGGCGGCGCATACTTCCCGGGAACGCTTGATTAGCTTGGCAGCGTCCTCGCCCATCCGGTGAATGGATGAAGGATTGCCGTAATGCTGTCTCATTACTTCCGCCATTGTCTGGATAACCTCTTCGTAGGGTGGCGTACTTGCCGCATGGTCCCAATAGATCATTACGTTTCCTCCTTTACACGGATCACCCGAAGCAATATAAAGAGATCAAACATCGGAAGAAGCGCTTCATATCGAGCCGCTTCCCGTTCTCCCGAGTTTGATCCCGTAACTTAAAACGCTATGCGATTGGTATTAACCTTCATATTTTGCCCTGGCATCCGCAATTTTACGGATATAGTTCCTTGTTTCTGCAGGAAGCCGGTCCAATTGCTGCATCAATTCGGCATCGGTCGATACTCCGAGTTTGAGCACCCGGTTAGGCCCCGCATTGTATGCAGCCAGCGCCATATTTTCCTGCCCACCGAAGCGGCTCAGCTGATACGAAAGGTATTTCGTGCCGGCATCGATGTTCTGCGCCGGGTCGAACGGATCGCTGACCCCGAGTCCCTGCGCCGTGCCGTCCATCAGCTGCATCAGGCCTTTGGCCCCCGCAGAAGATACGACATTCGGATTAAAGGTGGACTCCGTCTCGATGACGGCCTTGATTAGCGATTGGGACACCCCGTACTTGCGGCTGGCCTGTTCAATCAAGTCGTTGTAAGCGGTCGATTTGCCTGAGCCGGAATGCACCGGCTTGGACACTTCGTCAACTTGTTTCACCGGCGAGGTGTTCGCCTCTCCCAGCTGCTGCCACAGCAGACCATCACTCCACGATACGCCGGGCACCGTCGGTTGTACGGAAGCATCGATTTCTGCAGCTGCCGCGCTGGAGTCATCCAGCAGCTGGTTCAGAATAACACCAAAATCAGAGGTGCTGCCCTTCTCGATAATGTCCTGGAGAAGCTCGTCTCTATTTTGAATACGGCTGTTGTCCTGCATTGCCAACAACTGCTGCGCTGCAGCCGGATCGATTTGCATCATCTCAAACCTCGTTTTCCATCATAATCTCGTCCATGCGGATTGGATTTATTTTACCATGATTCCGCCGTCTTGCGCCAGACCTCTTCCAAAAAACGCTGACATGAAAAAAGCGCCCTCAGCCGCTTCATGAGCGGCCAAAGACGCTATATTGCCCATTTGTTTTACCGGGCGAACGGAACCAGCACGAAGTAGCTGATCGTTGCCAGAATGCCGAGACCCATTGCCCATCCGCCCCATACCTTGCTGCCTTGGCTGTACGCATAAAAGCCGATGACCGCAGCCAACGGGCCCAGGATAATGGACCACATAAACAAGGACAGGACGCCGAAGCCTACACCGACATAACCGGCCGTACGTCCATAGTTTTGAACGGCGTTCCGGTTTTCGCCATCATCCGAGGTACGGACCTCATCCCTGCGGACCGATGGTGCCGGAGCTACTTCTGCCGCATACTCCTCGCGGTCATTTTTGTACAAATCCGTTCTCTTCACGGCGGCATCCGCCTTCCGGTCGTCCCGGACCGAATATCCGGCCGCACGGCTTGTGACTTCAGGGGATGTTACCTCTGATGCATACTCCTCTTTGTGGGCGTCCCTGCGCGGGTAATCGGTACGGATCCGTGTGGCGATCGCCTGCCGGAACTCGTTATCCCGGGTTGCGGAGGGAGTACCCGCTTCAGCTGCATATTCTTCTCGGTGATTCGTGCGGGAATCGTTATTCGTTGAAACGGGAGTGATTCCTTTTCCTGCGAATGGGCTGTCCGTCTTGTGTTCCTGCTCTCGTTTGTTGAATTCATCCATGATTAGAAGCCTCCTCACGACAGATGGATAAGTGCATAAAGGGAGTCGGACGCTTGAATTAAGAAGTTTTGGGTTTGAAGGTCAGACAACAGGTAGCCGAAGAATTTACAGCCCGGTCTTTGTGCTCTCCAAGCTCGCTGCCGTACTCCTCGCTGTACTTGGCGGAGGCGTGCTTGTCGATTTCGATCAGGATTTGCTCGGCTTTACAGACGTTCTCTTCACCCCAGTAGCTGCAGTTGCTGACGCTGCATTTTACGTAGGTTCTTGGATCCTTCATTATTTATCACCTCAAGCTTCATTGTCCCCTGCTCCATATCGGCGTATCCCTGCTGCATCTTGTCAGTTGATGGTCGTCATGAGGAAAATAAAAAAAGATGCCATCATCAGGCATCTTTGGTGTAATCGTATAAGGTTTAAGCGTGCGAACGCTGGTTGTGCATCCGGCGCTCCGTTAAATAATCGCTTTCGTAATAAGTCAGATCGTCCCGAAGCTCTTCATATACTTTAGTGATATCGAGAATGATGTCTCTTACCGGCCGAACCGGTTTTACCCGGAAACGGATAGCATCCTGTCCCGTGTATGCATAACGCCCATCTTCGGAATAGCTTTCGCTTTTCGGATAAAAGAAGTTGTTAACGCAATGATGATACACATTATAGAGAGCTTTTTCAGCAAAATCAGTGTCAAAATTGGCACGGCGCAACGCAATTCCCAGTTTCTCGGCTGATACTTCGGAGAAAACCAGAAGATGCCGCAGGTCAGACAAAAATCCTTTGTAAAATTGCAGCGTTTCCTCATTATTGTCTGGCGCAAGCTGCGGAATCGAATTCTCATTGAGGAATTGTTCCAGTTTCTCGATCGCGGATTTCAGCTTCTCTTTCGTGGTCTCACACAATTTTTGAACATTACCTGCTGACATAGCTAATTAGCTCCCCCTTAATTTGTTCCTTTCGGTCCTGGAGAGGATCCGAAATTTCATCACCATCGTTTGAAGCAAGGATCAATTTTCATGTACTATCCTAACATAAAACAAACTGGAACGGTATCCCTTTCTGGTCACGATTTGGACGAATTGAGCAGGTTTTTGCCTGAGTCGGCCGCCGGGGTATAAAATAGCTTCCCATTTCTCACGCTAAAGGTACTTATCTTTCTCAAGGAGGTACTTTTTATGTCGAAAGGAAAATGGGTGGGCATCGGAACGGCAACCGTTTGCGGCGCGCTCGCGTTATTTTTGCTGCTCCCGCGCTCAGACAGCCGGCAGCAGGCCGCCGAATCCCCTCCGGTCCCGGCTCCGCATCAGGAGCATCGTTTAAAGAACAGCATGATGGCGCAGGATATCGCTTCAACCGACCATTTGACCCGGCTGGATGCGAGACAGCATCTGACGGCGATGCTGAACAATCTGGGCAGCGCAAAGCCAAAGCAGATTACCGATTATGTACGGAATTTGCAGAAAACCCATGACCATTTTTCCATGCTGGTGTGGCAGGACCCTAAGCTGAATCAACCGCTTAAATTTGCCAAAAAGGAAGACTCCTGGACCTCCCAGGACCGGAAAAGGCTGGATCATTATTTAAGTATAGCCAAGCAGCAGGTGAAGAATCACCAGACGTACCAGTCCCCCTCCTTCAAAATGGCGGGCAAGCAGTACTTCGTCATCGCGGAACCGTCGGCCAAAAGCAATCAGAGCGTCATCGCCTTAATGAATCAAAAAATACTGCTCGACGTGGAAAATCATCAGAAGAAAAACCTGCGGCTGATCCCTTACCCGAGAGAGGGCAAATTTAAAGTCGAATCGGTTCACGCCGACACGCTGCGGGATTTAACGGTTAAGACAGGACATGATAACGAAAACGCAAGCCACTTCTACGAGAACGAAATCGTCGTCCGCTTCCGCCAGGATCCGTCTCCGGACGAGATGAACAGGATCAAAGGTGACGTCAAAGCGGAATCCGCCCGAAAACTTGGATATGCTTACGTCTTCCGTTCCAGTACGATGGATTACAGCCAGTTGAAGGTATATTTCTTAAACCACTGGAATCCGCATTATGTAGAACCGCATTATTTATATTTAACCAACGATACCGTTCCGGAAACAGGCAGCCTTCCGAACGTGCCGAATGACCTGCTGTTTGCGAAATACCAGTGGAACCTCCCAGCGATTGAAACGAACCAGGGATGGGATTTATCCAAGGGAAGCAACGATGTCATTGTCGGTATCGTGGACACGGGTGCAGACATTAACCATCCGGATCTTCAAGGCCAACTGCTGTCCGGCTACAACGTCGTGGATCCCGGCAGCGACCCGCTGGACGATGTAGGTCACGGCACGCATGTGGCCGGTATCATCGGGGCCGTCGTCAACAATAATGAAGGCGTGGCCGGTATCAGCTGGTATAACAAAATATTGCCGGTGAAGGCGCTCGATAAATCCGGATCGGGCACGACCTATTCGGTGTCGGAAGGGATCATCTGGGCGGCGGATCATGGTGCCAAAGTCATTAATCTGAGCTTGGGCAACTACGCCGATTCCCAGTTCCTGCACGATGCGGTGAGATACGCCTACGACAAGGACGTTGTGCTCGTTTCCGCGGCAGGGAACGACAACACCGAGCGGCCAGGCTTCCCTGCGGCCTATCCCGAAGTACTCGCCGTTGCTGCGACCGATGCGAACATGAAGAAAGCCTCCTATTCCAATTACGGGGATTATATCGACGTAGCCGCGCCTGGGACGAGCATTGCCAGCACCTATCCGGGTAACCAGTACGCCGCCCTGTCCGGAACGTCGATGGCCAGTCCGCATGTCGCCGCCATGGCCGCGCTGATCCGCTCGCGGAATCCGGACTTGACCAATAAACAAGTGATGGACATTATGTGCCAAAGCACCATTGATCTTGGGCCGAAAGGACATGACAAATATTACGGCAACGGTCAAATTGATATCTATAGAGCGCTGCAGGCAGCAGGTGGCGGCAATTCTCCGCTTCAGCTGTGGCCGCAGCATGTACAGAATCAGATGAATTCGATCATGGGCAGTGAGAGCGTGAAAACCAAATAAGTTGCACCAAAGATAAGGCAATCCGCCCCTTTCAGGAGCGGGTTGCCTTTTTTAGAGCACGAGTTACCGTGTACGTTTGGCTCTCGACTTGCGGGCTGCGCGTTTCGGACCTCTGTAAGCGGAAACGGTACCTACAATGTTTTCGTCGCGAACGACATAGTTATAGCAGTGTTTAGGAACGGGGACACAGTGATGTCTTTTTACAATTTCGACCGTGTGGACAATCGGAACGACCTGCGGATAGTAATAATCTTGATAAACCACAGTCGGATCGGTATAAACCGGATCTGCAGGAGGACAATTAAAGCAGTGGCTCATTCGATAAGCATCTCCCTTCATAAATTTAATATAGTCTATTATGGAGATCCCAATCGGGATTGTACGTTTGTCCTTAACTGAATGGTATCCGTCTAAAACAGGCTTGACCCGGTGATCGGACGGCAAAAAGGCGGTATCCCGTAAATTACGGGATACCGCCTTGATTACGTCATCCTAATAAGAACTGTTGGCAGTTAGGAAAGTTTTACGTAAGCCGGGTTCTGTGCTCGTCGTGGTGCATTCGGGAACTACCCTCCCACGGATAAGCGACAATCATCTATCTAGGCCAACCATTACTGATTGGCTCCAGCGACCAACCCGAACGCGCCTCGGGCAAAGGCTGCTTCTCGAGGAAGCTGCGTTCCATTAGGTCTTGCTCCAGGTGGGGTTTACCAGGAACGAAGTCACCAACGCTCCTCGGGGTCTCTTACACCTCGGTTCCATCCTTGCCTGTGCCGCTGCAAGCAGCAGCCATCGGCGGTCCATTTCTGTGGCACTATCCTTCAACTCGCGCTGACTGGACGTTATCCAGCACCCTGCCCTACGGAGCCCGGACTTTCCTCTCGCGGCGCCTTACGCGCCGCCAGCGATTGTCTGTCAAACTTTCCGGACAACAAAAAATATTATACTAGGAATTGCCGTCGGACACAATGGCAAATGCCTATTAATTTAACGAAAATTACCGTTTTTACATAAAGCGGAACGGCTCGGTGTTGATTTGGGACGCGGCAACTTTCGTATCATAGCGGCCGTCCGACAGCTTGGCCTGCAGCCATTCAGCTGTTTTGGCCTTCATGATTTTCTCTGCATTGTGCCCCGGATCGATCAGAGCAATCCCGGCCATCAGCGCATCCTGCGCGGTGTGATAATCGATGTCTCCGGTCACGAGCACGTCAGCCCCGCGGAATATCGCGGAATTCACGTAGCGGCTGCCAGATCCGCCAAGAACGGCGGCCTTGCCGATCTTGCGGTTCAGGTCGCCAACGACCCGGACATGCGGCACATCCAGCTTTTCCTTGACCACGTCGACGAATTCGGCCAGCGTCACCGGTTCCCGAAGCTTCCCTACCCGGCCAAGCCCGTAACTGCGCCCTTTCAAGTCAACCGGATATAGATCGTAAGCCACCTCTTCATAAGGATGCGCCTTGATCATCGCCTGAACGATCTTGTTTCGGATCCCTTGGGGGACGATGGTCTCGATCCGAACCTCTTCCACCTGCTCCAGCTTCCCCGGCTTGCCGATATAAGGTTCCGTTCCTTCCTGTGGTAAAAAGGTGCCCGTGCCCTGTACGTTAAAACTGCAGTGGCTGTAATTACCGATAGCACCCGCTCCTGCGTCCAGCATGGCGGCCCGGACCTTCTCTGCATGGGCAGCCGGAACAAACACGACCAGCTTGTACAGCTTCTCGGCATGCACCTCATCCAGCGGTACGCCGTCCGCAATGCCAAGCGCTTCAGCCATCCAGTCGTTCATGCCTCCCTCGGCAATATCGAGATTGGTGTGGCTAATATAGACGGCGATGTCATGCTTGATCAGCTTCTCATACATTTTTCCCATTGGGGTGTCGGTCTGAAGCTGTTTGAGCGGACGGAAAATGATGGCGTGATGCGCTACGATCAAATCCGCGCCCATCGCAATGGCTTCCTCGACCACCTCGTCATTGACATCCAGGGCCACTAGCACGCTCCGGATCTCCTTCTGCAGGCTGCCCAGCTGCAGCCCGATCCGGTCGTCCGGCACCGCCAAGTGCTTGGGGGCGAGCTGCTCCATATATTGAATTACCGTTTGTCCTTTTGCAAACATGCAAGCACCTCCCTGATTTGTTTCATTTCTTCAGTCAGCTCTCTGGCCTTGGCTGCGGCAGAAGGCAGCTTGGAGGACGATACGGATTTCAGAATGCCTTCCATCTTCACCAGTTCGCCCTGCCATTTGGCCACAAACACTTCATCTGGCTGCTCCAGCAGCCAAGGACCCATGCGGATCAACAGCTCACTCGAAAGGATTATGTCGCCGCCCGCTTCCCCGGCCTTCCATGAGCGCTCCCGGTACAACTCCTCATTCGACCGTACAGGTGATGAATGCTCCGGTACAGCTGTCAAAATCTCATATATTTTGCCGTCTTCCTCGATAATCATCTCGGACACCAGCACCCAGGCATGATCGAGCAGCCACCGGCGCAGCAAATCTTCGCCGACGTTCGGCTGCAGGATGAGCCGCTTCACCCCGGACAGTTTGTCCTGCCCCTCGTTTAAAATGCTCGCGATCAGGCTTCCGCCCATGCCGGCGATCGTAATCACATCCACTTCCCCCGGCGAAATGACCGCCAGACCGTCTCCGAGCCGCACCGAAATGTCCTCACCCCGTCCAGCTTCGGCTACCTGCTTGGCAGCCGCCTGTAGCGGGCCTTGATTGACTTCTCCCGCCACGGCCTTTATAGCTCTGCCCGCCTCAACGGCTGCTACCGGAAGAAGCGCGTGGTCCGAGCCAATATCCGCGAGGCGGCTTCCATCGGGAATCTGCTCCATAATAAGCTGTAATCTTCTTGATAATTTCATATGTCCACCGTCACCATCAGTTATTTTTGTCCCTTCCTTAACCCTACCAAACGGCAGGTCCTTTCTGCAAATCGGCAGCAGCAGAAGCGGAAGCGGCCCCCATGCAATACACACTTCCAATCTTTGGATAAATGTCCAGATCATTTGCATTGGCTCGTTAAAAGCGCTAAAATAAAAACAAATTAAGGAAATAATTCTAAAAGAAAACAGAACTTACAAGCAGGCCGTCCGCCGAAGCCTCAGTACATAGCCTGCTCGTTGCGATATAAGAAAGCCAAAGCCCAACCTCCAAAGCTTGTATACAACCTTATATCTAAAAAAAGGACCTTGCTGGCGGCACGCCGCAGAAGGTCCAAGTTGGTTTCGCTATTCGAGAAAATCCTTAAGCCGTTTGCTGCGGCTTGGATGGCGAAGCTTCCGGAGCGCTTTGGCTTCGATTTGGCGAATCCGTTCACGGGTAACGCCAAACACTTTGCCCACTTCCTCAAGCGTCCGAGTCCGGCCGTCATCCAGACCAAAACGAAGCCGGAGCACATTCTCCTCACGTTCAGTCAGCGTATCGAGCACGTCTTCCAGCTGTTCCTTCAGCAGCTCGTAGGCCGCCGCATCCGCAGGAGCAAGCGCCTCCTGATCCTCGATAAAATCTCCCAGGTGGGAATCATCCTCTTCCCCAATCGGCGTCTCAAGCGACACCGGCTCTTGGGCAATCTTCATGATTTCCCGGACCTTCTCCACACTGAGTTCCATCTCGGCCGCGATTTCCTCCGGCGTTGGTTCGCGCCCCAATTCCTGCAGCAGCTGACGGGATACCCGGATCAGCTTGTTGATGGTTTCCACCATATGAACCGGAATCCGGATCGTTCTCGCTTGGTCAGCAATCGCGCGCGTAATGGCCTGACGAATCCACCAAGTGGCATACGTACTGAATTTGAACCCTTTGTTATGGTCAAATTTCTCAACGGCCTTGATCAGACCCATGTTGCCTTCCTGAATCAAATCAAGGAAGAGCATGCCGCGGCCGACGTAGCGTTTGGCGATACTGACAACGAGACGCAGGTTCGCTTCAGCCAGCCGGCGCTTCGCTTCCTCGTCCCCGTTCATAATCCGCTTAGCCAGTTCCACCTCATCGTCAGCGGACAAGAGAGGCACCCGGCCGATTTCCTTGAGATACATCCGTACGGGATCGTTGATCTTAATGCCCGGCGGCAAAGAAAGGTCATCGTCAAAATTAAAGTCGTCGTTGTCGTTTCCGTCATGGTCTTCGCCTTGACGCAAATTGCTGACTTCCTCGTCATTCTCATTGACCACTTCAATACCCAAATCGCCCAGATGCTCATAGAACTCATCCATCTGTTCAGGGTCTTGGTCGAACGGCGATAGTTTTTCCATAATATCTTTGTAATTCAGTGACGATCTCTTTTTACCCTGCTCAATCAGCTGATCCTTAACCTGATCGAGCGTAAATTCTGTCTCTAGTTCAGTATGCTGATCATTCGCCATATTTCGACTCCCTCCTCCCTAGAAACCATCGAAGCAACGATTACTGTCTCTCTAGGGCTATAATCTCACTTGCAATTTGTGCAGCACGCAAAAAGTCTCCGGACCGTTCGGCAGATATCATTTCTTCTTTCTTCTGCTCTATTTTCCGTTGTTGCGGGACCTTTTGTACCTCCCGAATGCAATCATCCAGCTCTTGCACGCTCCACTCCCGCGGCATATCCATCATGGAGATGGAGCTGACGGTTTTCTCGAGGCGATCGTCGTGGAGCGACGACATAAACCGGCTGATATCCGGTGATTTGCCCTGTGCATAATAGGCATATAGATAAGCAGCAATCGCTGCATGATCATCAATGTTAAACGCGTCCCCAAGCCGTTCTTCCACGTAGCGGGCGGCCTCGGCATCCTGCAGCATCATGGCTAAAAGGCGACGTTCTCCGGTATGATAAGCCGGCAGTAATGTCGGGGCGGGAACATGCCCTTTTTTATGCCTACCATTATTCCACCTTTTGTCGTTATTATCCCCATCCGGCATGTTTTTTTGCATCGACTGGCGGATCTCGTTGCAATCCTGCTTCAAGCTGTCAAAGGAAAGCTGCAATTCTGAAGATAATTCCCTTAAATATACCTCCCGTTCGGTGGAAGAAGGCAGCACCGCGATGATGGGCAGGACTTCCTTCATGTAGGCGATTTTTCCATCTTCTTCTAGGAGTATATGGTTTTTTTTCAGATATATAAGCTTAAATTTTGTGGTTGAAACGGCGCCCTCGATAATCTGCCGCATGAACCGTTCCGCCCCGTATTTACGGATGAATTCGTCAGGATCCAGCCCATCGCTGAGCACCGCGATCCTGATGTTCAGCCCCACGTTTTCAAGCAGCGGAATCACCTTCATTGCCGCAGCTTGTCCGGCCCGGTCTCCGTCGTAGCACACAAGCACTTCGTCCGCCATCGTCTTCATCAGAGAGGCGTGATTCTCCGTTAAGGACGTGCCCATCGTGGCCACGCCGTTCTGAACCCCTGCTTCCCATGCCGAGATCACGTCCCCGTATCCTTCAAAAAGAACGATCTGCCGCGATTTGCGAATGGACGGTCTGGCCTGATGCAGGTTGTACAGCGTCCGGCTTTTGTTAAAGAGCTTGCTCTCCGGCGAATTCAAATACTTCGGCTGCCCTTCACCGAGAATCCTGCCGGCGAAAGCGATCACCTTGCCGCTGCGGTCATGGATCGGAAACATGATCCGGTCCCGGAAACGGTCCAAGTAATCCCCGCCGTCACTGCGCTTGGTCAGCAATCCGCCCTTCTCCGCCTCTTCGAGATCAAAGGAGCGCCTGGACAGAAACTGGACCAGCGTATTCCACGTATCCGGAGCGTACCCGATCTGGAACAAATCGATCATCTTGTCGGTGAAGCCCCGCTGCCGCAAATAATCCATGGCTGCCTTGCCATGCTCCGTATTTTTCAGTAAATAGTGATAAAACTTCGCTGTCCATTCGTAGGCCTGAAGCAGGCGGTCTCTCTCGGGATTCGGCTGATGCGCCGGTCCCCCCAGCCCTTCCGGTACCGCGATGTGGCTCTCTTCCGCCATGACTTTAACGGCTTCGGGAAAAGATAATCCTTCGATTTCCATCCTGAATTTGATGGCATTTCCACCCTTGCCGCAGCCGTAGCAGTAAAAGATTTGCCGCTCAGGCGTGACCGTGAAAGACGGTGTTTTCTCCGAATGAAACGGGCAGAGGCCTTTCATGTATTTCCCCTGCTTGGTCAGATGAACGTACCTGCTTACCGTATCGACGATATCATGCTGCTCCAGCACCGCGTCGATGACCTTCTCCGGAATGCTTCCATGTCCGGCACTCATCATAACCACCTTCATCTCTTTTTGCACGTAAAATATAATTCGCTATCGTTATACGTTCTCCTGCAAATCCTGCAAAAGTTTTGTCAGTTTCTGTTGAAAGATTCTTTTATCCTCCGCCGTGATCGGTTTCGGACCTTTGGAATGCTTTCCGTTCCTACGCGCTTTGGCCTGATGGTGCCTGCGGTCGAGCATAAACTCGATGTCCTCGTTATGAAACTGCATGCCCCGAAAGGAGAGCACATAGCAATGTTTCGACAAGGCCAAGGCGGCCAGTCCGTAGTCCTGGGTAATCACAACGTCCCCCCGGCGGATATGATTGGCGATGTATAGGTCGGCGCTCTGATCGCTCCGGTCCACCTGAACGGTCCGCACACCCTCCCCGGCCTGGATCAAGTGATCGAACGAAGAGACCATCAGCACGGGAACGCCCAAAGCCTTAGCCGCTGAGGCAATCTCCTGTTTCACCGGACAGGCATCGCCGTCCACAACGATTTGTCTGTCATCCATAGCCGATTCGAGCCCACCTGTCATTCTTGGTATTCCGTACTATTATATACGAGCCTGTCCTATAAAAATCCTTCCGGGACGGACATTACAACTTCTGACAGTGCCGCAGGAAACTTTTGGGTACATAGAATGAACTAAAGAAAAATAAAACAGGAAGCTGAATGAAAAACTTCAGTTCAATCTATATACATGAAAAAGATACGAAAACGGGACCGATTTGTTTCGTCCCGCTTCCGTATTCTTTTACCCGAAACCTTTACAGGTTTACCATACCAGCTTGTTAAAATCGGCAAACTGCTTCAAATCGCGGTCGATCGATGCCAATAGACCCAGACGGTTAGCCCGGACCCGCTCATCCTCGGCCATGACCATGACGGAATCGAAAAACTTCGTAACGGCTTCCTTAATGTCAGCAAGAAGCGCAAGGGCTTTGGCGCCATCCCGCTCCGACAGCGCTGCATGGTAATCGGCGGTGATGGACTGCCATGCGCGGAACAGATTAGACTCGGCCTCTTCCACGAAGAGCGGCTCCTGAACTTCTGCCTTTGCCGCTTTGGCTGCCAGATTGCTGACCCGGTTGAAGGATTCAACGGTCGTCTTGAAGTCGTCTCCGCTGTTAACCGCCTGCATCAGCGCTTCCCCGCGGGATACAACGGAGATGACATCGTCGAATCCGGCGGAAATGACCGCGTCCACCACGTCGTAGCGGAGCGTCTCGGAGAGCAGTTTCTTCACGCGGAGGCTGAAGAACTCGGCCAGATCCTTGCGGATGTCGTCCGGCTGGCGGTCCAAGCTGCGAAGCTCTGCATGCACGCCGAGCGCGATGTCGAACAGCTGGGACAGCGTGAGCGGCATCTGCTTAGCCAGCAAAATCTGCACGATGCCCTGGGACTGGCGTCTTAGCGCATAAGGGTCCTGGGAACCGGTCGGGATGATGCCGATTGAGAAGCAGCCGACGATCGTGTCGATTTTGTCCGCAATGCTGACAATGGAACCCACCAGGCTGGACGGAACGTCGTCCGATGCCGAACGCGGCTGGTAATGCTCGAATACCGCCTTGGCCACGTCTTCCCGTTCGCCGGCTTTGCGGGCATAGTCTTCGCCCATGACCCCTTGCAATTCAGGGAATTCATACACCATTTGCGTAACGAGGTCGAACTTGCAGATGTCCGCAGCGCGGCTTACCGATTCACTGTCCGTGCCGGAAATTTGCAGCGCTTCTCCGATCTGGTCGGCGATACGGCGGATCCGGCGGACCTTATCGCCAACCGTGCCGATTTCCTCGTGGAAGACGATGCTTTCCAGCTTGGAGAGCGCATCCTTGATCTCCAGCTTCTGGTCTTCCTCATAGAAGAACTTGGCGTCCGACAGGCGGGCGCGAAGCACCTTTTCGTTCCCTTTGGCGATCACGTCAAGCGACCGCTTGTCGCCGTTGCGCACCGTTACGAAGAATGGCAGCAGCTGTCCCTGGCCATCCAGAACAGGGAAGTACCGCTGATGCTCCCGCATGGAAGTGATCAGCACTTCCTGTGGAATGTTCAGGAAGGACGGATCGAATGTTCCGAAGAGCACCGTCGGGGTTTCCACCAGAAACAACACTTCCTCCAGCAGATCGTCCTTGACCGCAATGGTCCAGTTTTTCTCTGCAGCGAGCGACTCGATCTGCTCCAGAATCATGCCTTCGCGTTCCTTCACGTCTACGATGACGTGCTGGCCGCGCAATACTTCCTGGTAAGCGCCGGCTTCCGGCACGACGGCTTCCGTTCCGAGGAAACGGTGGCCGCGGGTCACGTTGCCCGACTTCACGCCGGTCACTTCCAGATCAATGACGTCCGTGCCGAACAGGGCTGTAATCCAGCGGATCGGACGGATAAATTTATATTCGTAGCTGCCCCAGCGCATATGCTTAGGGAATGTCATCGAAGAGAGGATGCCGAGCAGTGCCTCAGGCAGCAGCGCAGAAGTCTCAACACCGTTGCTGCTCTTCGTGACGTAAATGTATTCCACGCCGTTCAGCTCTTTGAACGTAAACTGCTCGGGATCTACGCCTTGTCCGCGGGCGAAGCCAAGCGCGGCTTTGCTCCAGTTGCCGTTCTCGTCGAGGGCGATTTTGCGGGACGGGCCCTTTACTTCCTCCTGCACGTCCTCCTGCTTCTCCGCAACCGATTTAACAAGCACGGCCAAGCGGCGGGGGGTTGCGTAGGAGTGAACTTCGCCGTGTGCGATCCGGGACTGCTCCAGCCATTTCACCATGCGTTCTTCCAATTGCTCCATTGCTGCGCGTAAAAACCGTGCCGGCACTTCCTCCAGGCCGATTTCAAACAACAGGTCCTTAGACATTCAGGTCGCCTCCTTTCTTCAGCAGCGGGAAGCCGAGCTTCTCGCGCTCCTCCATGTAGGTTGCCGCCACCTGGCGGGCCAGATTGCGCACCCGCGTAATATAGCCGGTACGCTCCGTAACGCTGATGGCTCCCCTTGCGTCGAGCAGGTTGAACGTGTGCGAGCATTTCAGGACGTAGTCGTATGCCGGAAATACGAGATTCCGCTCCATCGCCTTGCCTGCTTCCTGCTCGTACATGTTGAACAGCGTAAACAGCATTTTCACGTCGGACACTTCAAAGGTATACGTGGAATGCTCCACTTCCGCTTGATGGAACACATCACCGTAAGAAATGCCGTCAACCCACTCCAGGTCAAATACGTTTTCCTTCTCCTGAATGTAGGAAGCCAGGCGCTCCATCCCGTAGGTAATTTCCACGGCGACCGGGTTTGTTTCGATACCGCCCACCTGCTGGAAGTAAGTGAACTGGGTAATTTCCATACCGTCCAGCCAGACTTCCCAGCCGAGACCCGCGCATCCAAGCGAAGGGTTCTCCCAGTTGTCCTCGACAAAGCGGATATCGTGGTCGAGCGCATCCACTCCGAGCGCCTTCAGGCTGTCGAGATACAGCTCCTGAATGTTGTCCGGGCTCGGCTTGATGATCACCTGGAACTGGTGATGCTGATAGAGCCGGTTCGGGTTTTCCCCGTAACGGCCGTCCGATGGCCGGCGGGAAGGTTCTACATAGGCTACCTTCCAGGGTTCCGGTCCGAGAGAACGCAAAAACGTCATCGGGTTCATCGTGCCGGCCCCTTTTTCTGTGTCATAGGGATTCACGATGATGCAATTCTGATTGGCCCAGAACTGCTGCAGCGTCAAAATCATCTGCTGAAAGTTCATATACGACTCTCCTTCATTGGTAATTGGGGGGGAATGGACGGATACCCGTCAAAAATGATCACATTTCTGTACAACAAAAAGCTCCCGCCCTATGCCTGTTGTACAGACATAGGGACGAGAGCTGATCCCGCGGTTCCACCCTACTTGGCTGCCCCTCGCTTTAGCCAGGAACAACCCACTTTTCCGATTTCATATCACACTCCCGAAGTGCCGGTTCATGGATTCCTTCCGCCAGGCTTGCACCCTCCCCGGCTCGCTAACAGGAATGGAAGACCCACTACTTCTTCGATCATTGCGTGTCAGACAATTTAATTAGAAACTTAATATATACTACAGGAAATGATTCCGATAGTCAAGATCTCCTGCAACAGATCCTACAGCCCGTACTTCTCCATCTGATCGAGGAAACCCCGCGACTTCAAATTCAGCCCCAGCTGCATATCCATAAATGCCCGCATGACAGCCTTCAGCTCCGCCTTGGTCTCTTCCTTCACATCGACGTGGCCAAGCCGCCGCAAATCGAGCTGGGCAAACAGCCGCAACAGCTTCATCGTCCGGGGCGAAATCCCCATAGCCTGAGAATCCAGGTGCTTGCACGCCCGGCACAGTACACCTCCGAGCCGTGGACTCACCCAATACCGTTCCTCCTGTGGTGAAATATCCCTTCCACAAGAAATGCAGGATGACAGTTCGGGACCGTATCCTGCAGTCTGCAATATTTTCATCTCATACAAGTTGATAATGACGGCGGGGTCTTTGCCATCTTCCAGCGCGTCTAGACACGCCTTAAGCTGCTGGAACCAAAAGCTCCCCGTCTCCTCGTCCTGAAGCACGCGGTCAAGCAGCTCGCAGGCGTAGGAGGCATAAGCGGCAAGAACGATGTCCTCGCGCAGCACGTGATGGGATTGCATAATTTCCCCCGCATTCAGCGTGCCGAGTCCCGTGCCGTTTCTGAAAAATACGTATTCCGCTGTCGTAAACAGCTGTGTCAGTGCAGCATGGCGGCTTTTCACCTTTTTGGCGCCACGGACAAGTACGCCTACTTTACCCGCGTTTTCGGTGCAAATCGTAATGATTTTGTTCCCTTCGCCGTAGTCCATGCTGCGGATGACGATCCCTTCCACCCTGTATAGCATGCTTCTTCCCCCAGCCATTCCCGGAGCAGCCAAAGATCATTCGTTCTCTTCATAGGTATCCGTCTCATCCAGCAGCTGCGTCGCAGCCGCCGTCTCCGCTTCATCCGCCGTCATGCCGGCGGCCTGTTTATAGAGCAAGTAAGCATCCACATCTCCAGTCATCGCAAAATACTTCCACGAAAAATCTCGCATTCGTATTCATCCTTTCTTCGGAAATGGCGTCTGCATCTTCAAAAAATAGGATGTTACGAAAGCCGTGAAACTATGTGTTGCAATTCCTGCCAAGCCGGGATCCACCCGCCCGGCATCGGATGCTCACTAGTCGCGGTTAAAGCCCAGATCGCGAAGAATCCGCTCTTGGTTGCGCCAGTCTTTTTTCACTTTTACCCACAGCTCGAGGAAAATTTTCGAGCCAAGCAGGTTTTGGATATCCTGCCGCGCCTGCTTGCCGACTTCCTTCAGCAGCGAGCCCTGCTTGCCGATAATGATGCCCTTCTGCGAATCCCGTTCCACGAAAATCACCGCCGAAATATACACGACGCCGTTGTCCTGCACGCGCATATCTTCGATCGTGACCGCGATGGAATGCGGAACCTCTTCACGGGTCATATGCAAAATTTTCTCCCGAATCAGCTCCGCGCAGACGAACTGCTCGGGATGGTCCGTGACCTGATCTTCCGGATAGTACTGCGGCCCTTCGGGCAAATACTTCTCCACCTGCTCGAGCAAGGTGTTCACGTTATTGCCCAGCATGGCCGAAATCGGCACGATTTCGGCGAAATCATGCAGCTTGCGGTACTCCTCGATAATCGGAAGCAGCGCCGGTGGCTCGATTTTGTCAATCTTGTTGAGCACGAGAATGACCGGCGTCTTCACCTTCTTCAGCTGTTCGATGATATAGCGGTCCCCGCCCCCGAATCCTTCGGACGTATCGGCCAGGAACAGTACGGCCTCCACCTCCTGCAGTGTATTCAGCGCGGTATTGTTCATGAAATCGCCAAGCTTGGATTGGCGCTTGTGAATACCCGGCGTATCCAGAAACACGATTTGGGAGTGATCCGTCGTATATACGCCGTGAATTTTGTTGCGCGTCGTTTGCGGCTTGTCCGACATGATGGCGATTTTCTGGCCGATGACTTGATTCATCAGCGTCGATTTCCCCACGTTCGGTCTGCCTATAATGGCCACAAAGCCTGATTTGAATGACGGTTTCGCCATGTAAGTCATTACCCTCCTATAATGCTTCCTTTAGCAGGAAGACCATCAGGGCCCGCATTCTTCGTACCGCGGCAAAACATGATGCTCACCGCCGCCGAAGATGGGGCCCCAGGTTTTTTATGTGTGTATTCCAATAGATCGTGCAGCTTATTCGTTGTCACTGTGTTTCAAGTCGGAAGGTCCAAACGCACCCGGCAGCAGATCCCGCACTGTGGTTTCCTGGATGTCCCCCTTCAGATTGCCCATGATGACTTTCATGTCCGGAGCACACAGCTCCACCAGGACCTGGCGGCACACGCCGCACGGCGAGATCGGACCTTCGGTATCTCCAACAACGGCAATCGCCTGGAAGCTGCCCGGCTGATGTCCGTCTGCGATAGCGCGAAACAGCGCGGTCCGTTCCGCGCAGTTGGTCGGCCCGTATGCCGCGTTCTCCACGTTGCAGCCGTGATGGATATGGCCTTCGGCGTCCAGCAGGGCCGCTCCTACGCCGAAGTGGGAATAAGGGGTGTAGGCCTTGGTCCGTGCCTTGATCGCTTCTTGCATTAATTGAGCAGTGTCCATAGTATGATTCCTCCTGTAACTTCTAATGTTGACTTCCCAGCCATGCAGCGACAGGCTGATAGAACACAATAATGGCGACGACGACGGCAAAGATGGCCGTCAGCAGCACTGCGCCGGCTGCGGTATCTTTCGCCGCCTTCGCCATAGGATGCGGCTCCGGTGAAACCATATCCACAACGACCTCGACTGCGGTGTTCAGCAGCTCGGCGGCCATCACCATCGTGATCGCAACGAGCAGGAACAGCCACCTCTGCCACGTCAGCTGCAGCAGGGCGGCAGCGGCAATGACCACAACCGCCGCCACGGCATGAAACCGCATGTTCCGCTGGGTTTTCAATGCATATCCGATTCCTTCCGCGGCATAACTGAATGAAGCAAGGAAGGAGCGCTTGGCCATTACCGGGTCAACCCCACCTGGGCCAGGACAGCCTCCTGTTTGCCCATCATCTCCGCTTCGCTTTCCGCATCCTGATGGTCGTACCCGAGCAAGTGCAGAAATCCGTGAACGAACAGGAAGCCGATTTCCCGCTCCACGGAGTGCCCGTATTCTTCACTTTGCGCCTTGGCCCGGTCGAGGGAGATAATGATGTCGCCGAGCACCTCCGGCATATCGTGCAGCTCCTCGTCCTCTTCCAGCTCATACACGATGTCCAGCTCTTCGTCCAGGCTCTCGTTCATTGCGAATGACAAGACGTCCGTCGGACGGTCGATGCCGCGGTACTCGAGGTTCAGCTCATGAATCTGCTTATCGTCGACGAATGTGAGCGCCACTTCGCCGTCCTCCACGCCTTCCGCTTCTCCCGCCTTCTGCAGGATGACCTCCAGCGTGGCAATCAGCTCATCGCTGACCGGATGCTCATTTTGTTCATTGTTCCAAGCCAGATGCAGACCCATCTTTCAACCGCTCCTTCTATTCTCTTCATCCATCTTCGTTTTCTTGATTTCTTCCGGATACTCGATCCGGGAGTGGAAAATCCCCATGACGCTTTCTTTCAGCGTCTTTGCGATAATATCCAATTCCTTCATCGTCAGATCGCACTCGTTAAACTGGTGATCGTCCAGCCGGCTCTTGATGATTTTCTCGATCACCGATTCCACCTGAGTGACGGTCGGATTACGGAGGGACCGCACGGCAGCTTCGACGCTGTCCGCGATCCCGATGACGGCCGACTCTTTGGACTGAGCCTTCGGACCGGGGTATCGGAAATCCTCTTCCGTGAAATCCGGCTCTTTGCCCTGCTCCTCCGCCAGACGAAGCGCCTTGTGGTAGAAGAAATGCAGGAAGGTGGTGCCATGGTGCTGCTCGGCGATATCGCGAATCGGCTTCGGCAGCTTATAATCCTTGAGCATTTCGACCCCGTCCCTCGCATGCGCAATAATGATCGACTTGCTCAGCTTCGGATCGATCGAGTCGTGGGGGTTCTCCATATTGTTCTGGTTTTCTATAAAATAGCTTGGCCGTTTCGTCTTCCCAATATCATGGTAATACGATCCGACCCGGCACAGCAGCCCGTTGGCGCCGATCGCTTCGGCCGCCGCCTCCGACAAATTGCCAACCATGACGCTGTGGTGGTACGTTCCCGGCGTTTCGGTAAGCAGCTTACGCAGGAGCGGGTGGTTCGGATTCGACAGCTCCACCAGCTTCAGGGCTGACAGAATGCCGAACGTGACCTCAAAAAACGGCATGAGGCCGATGACCAGAATCGCAGTCAGCAGTCCGCCTGCAAAGGCAAACCCCAATGCGTACAGCGTCGACATTTGCTGCCAGTCATCATTGTCGATCAGGTTAATCAAAAATACAGTCAACGAGCCGAACAAGCAAACCATGATCCCGCCCTTCAGCAGGGTCGACCGCTGGCTTGCCTTATGGATCGTAAAAATCGCCACGTAGGATACGATCAGCGAGAACAAGCCGAACTTAAAATCAAACATTTGCCCCTGATGCACATTCAGGATGACGCTGGACAGAATACTGAAGACCATGGCGCAGAAAAACGCGAGCGACATGTCCAGCAGCAGCGTGACCAGCATCGAGCCGATGGCAACCGGCGCCAAATAGCCCAGATAGGGGCGCTCGCTGCTCTGCAAAATACCGGCGACATGCATGGAAACGATCGTAATCATAAAAATAAGAACAAGCATCAGCAGCTGGGAATTGTTATACCCAAACTTGCCCCCGTTAAGCTGGCGGATAAACATCATGAGTCCTAAGGCCAGCAGAAGAGACAAAAGCAGCAGCCCAAACTGCGGCCAATAGTTGACGTCATTTTTGAGCAGGCCGTTATCATCCAGCAGGTTGTACAGCTCTTCCGTAATCAGCTCGCCTTTGGCGACAAGCACGCCGCCCTGCTTGATGTATACCGTAGGGGTATTTTCCCGGGCCTGAACTTTGGCTTCCTTCGTCGCCTCTTCGTCATAGAACTTGTTGGCCGTAATCGCGATCTTCGACAGCTCCTGCACTACCTCGCGCGCGGTGCGCTGGCTCAGAGAGCTCGTGCTGACCAGCTCGGCCACCTTGGCCCTTGCGGTCTGGGCGTCCACGATCTGGTCGTTGGTCAGCCGCGATACGATTTCACGCGCCACCGGCTTCATCTCGGTAATATCGGCAGAGGTCAGACGCGGAATTTTGATGAAGGTCTCTTCCGGAATTTTATAGACCTGCTGGTTGGTCACCCTCAGCATTTCGTTCAGCAGCGCTTCGGAATAGGTGCCCGAACTCCGCGTATTATTGACGTAGTTCTGCACAAAGTCCTGGGCGCGCTGCGGAATCTCCTGACGGTAGATCGCCACCTTGTCCTCCCGGGAAACCTGGTCGTCCTGATTGAGCTTGTCGATCCGGTCAAGCAGCGAGGCGATCAGGCTATCGTTCCGGATCGGAACGATGGTATAAATCGGCTGCACGCGTTCGGCAGCTTCCTCCTGCGCCTTCAGGGTCGCTTTGTTGTTCGGAATCTGCATCGGCGCCGTAATTTCCTTCTCGCTGTGCGTGCCGACCTGAATATTGTATTTTTCCGGAAGCAAATCCGGCGCCAGGCTCACGTAGAACAGAATGGCCAGACATAAAAAGAGAACATAGCGGGTTGCCGCGCTATGTTTCCATCCGATATTTTTAGTTGAGAAAGATTTGCCTGATGACGCTTCTTTCGAAGTCATAAAGATAATCCCCTCTAATCTTGGTTTTCTGCAGCTTTGTCGTAAGCAACAATGATTTTCTGCACTAGGGAGTGACGCACGACATCCTGCTCGGCGAACTGCACAAACCCGATCTCTTCAATGCCGCTCAAGATCGACTTGGCTTCAACCAGCCCGGACTTCTTGCCTCTCGGCAGGTCAATCTGGGTTACGTCGCCCGTGATGACCATCTTCGAGCCGAACCCAAGACGGGTAAGAAACATTTTCATTTGTTCAGGTGTCGTGTTCTGGGCCTCGTCCAATATGATAAAAGAATCATCCAGCGTCCGTCCCCGCATATAGGCGAGCGGAGCGATCTCAATCAATCCCCGTTCCAGCGACTTTGCAGTCTGTTCAGGTCCCATAACGTCATAGAGCGCATCGTACAGCGGACGCAAATACGGGTCTACCTTCTCCTGAAGGTCACCCGGAAGAAAACCCAGGCTTTCCCCCGCTTCGACAGCCGGACGCGTCAGCACGATCCGCTTGACGGAGCCCTCCTTCAAGGCCGCAACCGCCAAAACAACCGCTAGATAGGTCTTGCCTGTTCCCGCAGGCCCGATGCCGAATACAATGTCACGCTTGCGGATGGTGGTGACGTAGTGCTTCTGGCCGATCGTCTTGACCCGGATCGGTTTGCCCCGGAACGTGGTCGTGATTTCACCCTTGAACAGGTCGAGCAGCTGATCCGCCCGGAAGTCCTTCGCCAAGTCGATCGCATAGGATACGTCGCGTTCGGTCAGAATGTAACCGTTGCGGACAAGCTGGAGAAGCACCTCAAACAGCTCGGTCAGCACCTGCACGTCGCGGTCGCTGCCGCGGACGGTAATTTCCGCTTCCCTCGACACGATCTGGGCGGGAATCTCCGCTTCGATCATCTTCAGAAAGGTGTCTTGCGGTCCGAAAATGGACATCCCTTCGCTTGCACTTTGAAGTAAGATTTGTGCGCTGTGATTTTTTTCTGACAAATAGCCTCATTCTCCTTGGTTGTGAACTATGGGAAGCTCTTCGGCAATCTTCTCTTCCACTTCGAAAAGCACTTTCATATAAACTTTACCATTCTCTTTCTTCTCATGCAAAATTTTTTGGCTGATGATCTGCGAATCCGTCCCATATTTCGCCAAAATATCCCGCACGGCTCCGTCCAATCCCTGTTTTTTGGCCTCTTCGACGGTCAGCGTTTCTTTGCTTTCCTGTACTTCCATGACTTTTTCCGTCATCCATCCGACGGGGAGCTTGAAGGAACGCCAGGTCAGAGGATCATGCTCCGTTAGCGTTTCGGAAGCCTTGTACGGATCCTTTCCGTAGCCCCACAGCTGCACCGCGCGGTCACCGATCACAAAATAAGACTTGGTCTTTCTCTCCCCGGTATACACTTTATGCTTCTGGACCAGCGGAACCGTAAGGCTATATTCGTGCCAAACCAGCCCTTTGACCTCCCCTTTGGCCACGACTACCTCGGTGTTTCCGCCGTCAACGCCAAGAATGCCCGATATGAGCACCTGTCCCTTTTTCACACGAGAGTTCTTCTCGACGAGCGGCCGCCCCTGCTCCGCATAGATGCTCGTGACCACCGCGTCCGTCCGGCTGACCAGATGGCGCGGGTCGGTCAGCGGCTGCTTCGGGGGTTCGGCCGCCTCCACGATCTGGATCGTGATGGTGGTGCCTTTGCGCTCGACCCCGATCCAGGACGTGCCCGGAAGCCGGATGCTCAGCTCACGCGACAGCTTGTCCGGCGAATCTAAGCGAAAAATCCACTGGAACGGGCGGACCCCCTCCTTCTTCGCCGCTTCGAGCACGTCTTCGGTCGCGATCTTTTCGTTGCCGGTTACCCTGACGTTCCACACCATCGACGACAGCAGGAAGAGCAGAACGAAGAACAGCACGATGCCCACCATAAAAAACTTGCGCTTATACAGCTTGACCAGCGTAAAGGGCAAACCGATCCGGCCCTGTACGTGCACCCGGCAGCCTGTCCGTTTCAACAAGGGACGAAGAGCATGAAAATCCCTCAGCAGCACCTTCATCTCTGCCAAATTTCCGTTTTTGGGTTCGATGTCCCATACCGGTACACCGTTCTCCGCCAGTGCATTGATGAAATACTCCACATGCTCCCCCCGGACAGCAATCCGCACGCAGCCGCGAACCCGGGTTAACGTCGGGATTTTCATGGACTCTCCTCCGTTCCTGTATATTTAATGTTCGTTACCGATCCTTCGATCATCACTTCTTCCGGCAGAATCGACCGGATCATAAGCCCGGAGCCTTCGATCTCGAGCAGTCCCTGGGACAGGGAAAGGACCATTTTATCGGGTGAAAAATGCCGGACGCCCCGATGATTTTCGATATAGAGTTCTTTGTTTCCCACCATAGTGATGCGCGGCAGATCGAACAAAACGTCCTGCGGAACATCCAGCATTTCGTTCGTCCACTTCCGCAGCCTGCGGCTGATCCCGGCCATACGAAGGTCTTCCCCCTTCCTGTACTCTACACCTTATGCGTGTAAAGCCCGGTTTATGAAGCTTTTCAGGGAAGTTCAAGCCATAAGATCACACGCTTTGCGCAGCACGAAAAAAAACGCCTCACGGCGTAAGGTCACAGCGGACAGGCTGTGCGATCCAAAATGAAAAGCCTCTTCCGCTGCCGGATAGATATCATGATCTTCCCGGGCCGAAAGAGGCCTCACTTCTAGATTATCGTTATTTTCGCGGATTCAACGGGCGTTTGGAGCGGGGCGGACCCAAAATTTCAGCCCAGATGATCCCTTGTCTGGCCTGCTCGGCCAAAGGGGATACCGGGGCGGGTGCCTCCCGGTCTGACGTTTTGTCTGCCGTCATATCCATCTTCGTCGATATTTTGTCCAGAGAAGCGTTCATCCTGTTGATCTCCCGCTGCATTGTACGGGTTCGTTCTTCCAGCGTAGCCTGTACCGGGGACGGCTTCTCCTCCGCCCACATCGAGGATACTCCTTCGCCGGTATCATAGTCCGGAGCCGGACGGTAGTCTTGGGAATATACAGGCGGTTCAGGGGCTGATGAATCATACGATCCGAACGGGGAGCTCCTTCTGCCATCAGGTTCCTGCGGCCGTGGCCGGGAGCCGTATGCCGGATCTGGACGGCCCTCATCGTATTCCTCATCCTCGTCCTCGTCGTAATCGTCCGCTTCGTCCCGTCGTTGATACGGACGGCCTTCTCCCCCGAACGTGGGCATGCCCCGGGGCTGCTGCCTCTGCTTCGATTTATTTCCTCTTTTGCTCAGCGCAGAGATGACCGCAAATCCAATGATCAGGATCCAGTAAAAGTGTTCAATGATCCACATGGATGCTCATTCCCTACTTGTTATTTTTCGGACTGCCGCCGCCATCTCCGCTATCCCCCATTTTGCCCAGCGAGCCGCGCATTTGGGTATCGGCTTCAATGTTCTTCAGGTTCATGTAATCCATGACGCCAATCTTTCCTGAGCGAAGGGCTTCCGCCATGGCGAGCGGCACTTCGGATTCGGATTCCACAACCCGCGCTCTCATCTCGACGACGCGAGCCTTCATTTCCTGTTCTTGAGCTACCGCCATCGCACGGCGTTCCTCGGCTTTCGCCTGGGCGATCCGCTTATCGGCTTCGGCCTGCTCGGTCTGCAGGTAAGCCCCGATGTTCTTGCCTACATCCACGTCGGCGATATCGATCGACAGAATTTCAAAAGCGGTTCCCGCATCCAGCCCCTTGGCCAATACGGTCCGGGAAATGGAGTCCGGGTTCTCCAGCACGTCCTTGTGCATGTCACTGGAGCCGACGGTCGTTACGATCCCTTCACCTACGCGGGCAATAATCGTCTCTTCACCCGCACCGCCGACGAGACGGTCGATATTGGCACGGACCGTAACCCGGGCCTTAACCTTCACTTCAATCCCGTTCTTCGCAACGGCGGCTACGACCGGAGTCTCAATGACTCTCGGGTTGACGCTCATCTGAACGGCCTGCAGTACGTCGCGGCCAGCCAGGTCGATGGCGGCGGCACGCGTAAATTCGAGCGGAATGTTGGCGCGCTGGGCCGCAATGAGGGCGTTAACTACCCGGTCCACATTACCACCGGCCAAATAGTGACTTTCCAGCTGATTAATGTTAAGACCCAGCCCCGCCTTCGTCGCCTTGATGAGCGGATTGACGATCCGGCTCGGCGTGACGCGCCGCAGTCTCATGGCCACCAGCGTAATAATTCCGATCCGGACGCCGGACGCCAAGGCCGAGATCCAGAGCATGACCGGGAAAAAGCTGAAAAATACGCTGAGCACAATAATGATGACAACCGCAATCAGTAATACCGTGATAAGAGAAGTTCCATCCATACTGCCTATCAACCTCCAGGTAATCAATTGGTTTCATGTGACATTCTTTCCAGGTTCTTTACAACATGTTACACGAATCTCGCTAAAAAGCCAGCATTATTCCGGCTTTACGACAATTCTCGCACCTTCGACGCGAACGACCTTGACCGGTGTGCCCGCCGCGACAAACTCTCCGTCCGTTACGACGTCGATCCGCTCGCCTTCCACGTCCACGGTACCGGCCGGACGGAGCGGAGTCACGCTAACGCCTGATTTTCCAAGCAAATCCTCCTTCGCATCAGTCGGAACGAAGCCCTGCTCCTTGGTCAGCGATTCTTTCAGGATGAAGCGGTTCCAGATACCCTTCTCCTTAAATATGATCGCGACGATCACCACGACCACGACGGCTGCCGCAAATGCGATCCCGAGCGAGAACAAAGCGTGCGTCGTATCATAAGCAGCACGGACAACGCCCGCGACTAGACTGACGGCACCCAGAATACCGAGGATACCGAAGCTCGGGACAAACATTTCTAGAATCATAAGAATGAGCCCGATAATAAAGAGCAGCCACGTCTCGGACCCTGCGAAGCCCGCCACATAGTTACCGAAGAAATACAGTACAAAGGCAACTACGCCCACGATCCCCGGAACGCCAAAGCCAGGAATCATCAGCTCGATGACGACACCGGCTATCCCAAGGAACAGCAAAATGATCATCACGGTTGGATGTGTCAGAAAGGCTGCCACCTTCTCCGCACCAGTATGCTCGATCCGGAAAACGTCATCCGTCGAGTATCCCATCCATTGAATTGCTTCCTCAGGCGTTGAAGCGATATGATCGGCATATCCGACTTTCAAAGCCTGTTCGCTCGACAAGGCAATAATATCGCCTTTCTCTTTCTTCTCTCCGATTGCCGGCATGTCGACGACCATGTTGATATCCGCCATGCCCTCGGCGATTTTGCTGTCCCGTCCGCTGGACTCAGCCGCTGCGCTCATTTTAGACTTCCAGTACGCGACCAGCTTGGCATCTTCCACGCGTTTTCCCGTACGGTCCACCATGGCGGCGGCGCCGATCATGCTGCCTGGCTTCATGGCGATTTTATCGGCATTCAGCGCGATATAGCTGCCGGCCGAAGCGGCATTGCCTTGAATGTAAGCGAGCGTAGGGATCTTGCTGTCACGAATCATCTGCCCGATTTTGTCGGCGGTATCGACTAGCCCGCCCGGCGTGTTGATCTCGAGCACAACCAGCCCGGCATTCATCTCGGCCGCTTCTTTAAAACCGCGGCGCATGAACTTCTCAAGCCCCGTCTCAATTTCCTGGTCCACCGGTATGATATAGACCGGGCCGCTCTTCTCACCGGTTTCGGCGGATACAGGCCCGGGAAGCCAGCTGCCGGCAACCAAGAATATGAGCATCAGCATCATCACGATAGACTTAAGTCCCTTTTTGGCCAAACTCACCTTACCCCTCCTTTCCACATTCCCGTTATAATGTCCATCATATGGTAGTTATTACGCATCATAGAAGGGAATCGTTTCAGAAAATGAAAAAACACCCCTGAAATCAGGGGTGTTTCACTTATGTTTATTGCAGAAATTGTTGAACCACTTGGTTCACAAGTTTGCCGTCTGAGCGTCCCTTTACCTTCGGCATGAGCGCGCTCATCACTTTCCCCATGTCGGCTTTCGAAGAAGCACCGGTTTCCTGGATGGTCTGCTGTACAATAACTTTAATTTCTTCTTCGGAAAGCTGTGCGGGAAGATACTGACCGATAATCTCGATTTCTGCTTTGGCATGTTCCGCAAGATCCTCGCGGTCTGCTTTTTGAAATTCTTGGAGGGCATCTTTGCGCTGTTTGATTTCACGACTGAGGATATCAAGCACTTCGTTGTCATCCAAAGTTCTTTTCAAATCTATTTCAAGATTCTTGATCGTCGAACGAACCATTCGAATCGTGGAGAGTTTGAACTTGTCTTTACTCTTCATCGCCTGCTTCATATCTTCGTTCAATCGTTCGCTAAGATTCATGCTAGTTCAAATCCTCCTAAAACTTTCTCTTACGAGCAGCCTCGGACTTTTTCTTGCGCTTTACGCTTGGCTTCTCATAATGCTTACGTTTCTTCACCTCAGCCAATACGCCATCCTTAGCGATGGAGCGCTTAAAGCGGCGAAGTGCAGCATCAATAGTCTCGTTTTTGCGAACTTTAGTTTCAGACACCAGTTTTCCCTCCCTCCGACCAGACCGTCCAAGAGCAATAACACGGTTCATCAAACTTAATTATAGGTGAAAGAGAAATAGGGTGTCAACCTCAGGGCCTATTTTTTCACCAAAGGCCGGATTTGCCGGGGTACAAGCTTATGCGTGAGAGTCGGAAATTCCGGTCAGGGCGCCCAGTTTGGCCCCTCCGAGCAGGTGATAGTGGATATGATGGACCGCTTGTCCGCTATCCGGTCCGCAATTATTGATTAGCCGGTATCCCGACTCATTGACGCCCAGATCCTTGGCTACCTGCTGGGCCACCTGATGCATTTCGGCGATCAGCGGGAGATCCTCCTCCTGAACCTCGTTCATTGAGGCGATATGCTTTTTCGGGATGATAAGCACGTGAACCGGCGCGGCCGGCTGAATGTCACGAAATACCAGGATCCGTTCGTTTTCAAAGACTTTCTGGGAAGGGATGCTCCCTTCAACGATTTTGCAAAACAGGCAATCCATCGGATTGTTGCCTCCTTTAATATGTAAGAGATTTTCTTTTCTTATCATACCGGATATAAAATGACCCGTCCAATGTCCCCGCTGTATCCGGCTAAGAAATAGTTCGGCTGGCGCGCCGAATCCAAAAGAAAAGGGACACCGATTCTCCCGGTATCCCTCTTCAGGTTCGTACGTTATATCAGATATTAAAAAAATGGCAGCAGCGACAGCGCCGTCAATCCGGCCAATGGCAGAATCAAACGGTTAAAGCGGCGTCCGTAAAACGGATACCCATAGCCGTAGCCGTATCCAAACGGAGGATAGAACCCTGGGAAAAATGCTCGATAGTCATATCCCGGGAAACCTCCGCAAGGGTGGAAGCAGCCATGATGGACCGGCATGACCGCTGGCGCCACGTTGGCCGGAGCTACATGAGCCGGAGCCACGTTTGGTGACACGTTAGCAGGAGACACATACATCGGAGCCATGTTCGCGTTCGGTGACACGCTTGCAGGCGACACATACGTCGGAGCCATGTTCGCGTTCGGTGACACGCTTGCAGGCGACAGATACGTCGGAGCCATATTCGCATTCGGTGACACGCTTGCAGGCGACACATACGCCGGAGCTGCGTTCGCATTCGGTGACACATTTGCTGGCGACACGTTTTCATGGCCTACCGGTACCGCCAAATACAGCTTCTCCTCATCAACACTTTCCACAAATCCGTCGTGTACGCTTCCGTCAGCCATTGTCGCGCGGACATAGCGGTACATATGTTTTTTGCATAACTCTATGGCCTCAAACTTTTCCATTGCCCTTCACAGCCTCCCAATTTCAGAAGATTTACAAGAACATCGTATTCAAGGCTGGGCGAATGGCTACTGTCTTTTTCAAAAAAATATGGATGATGGCCTATAACGTTTCAGGAACGATCCGCGAGCCGCCACCGGCCTGCTCGGCAGGCACCACGATCAGCTTGCGCGGAAGGCGGGCACGCAGCTCGGGCACATGGCTGATAATTCCGACCGACAAATGATCGTTATGCAGCTTCTCCAAAGAAGTGATTACCGTATCGAGCAGTTCGGGATCGAGCGTCCCGAAACCTTCGTCAAGGAAGAAAAACTGCAAAGGATATTGACCCCGGAGCTGAATTTGCGCAGACAGGGCCAGCGCAAGGGACAGGGAGGTCAAGAAGGTCTCGCCTCCGGACAGGGTGGACACCGGACGGCGCACCCCGCCGTTGGCATCGTCCCGAATCAGGAAGCCTCCCCCGGAATCGACCTCCAGCGCATAGCGCTGCTTGGTCAAGAAGCGCAGACGCTGTGAAGCAGCCTGGCTGACCTGCATCAGCTGCTCCTCGGCAATGTATTCGACGAAGGCATTGCCCCGGAGACAGGACTGCAGCTTGGAGAGCTTCTCGGCTTCCTGCTGCCGCTGTTTGCGGATCAGCTCCAGCTGCGACCAGCGGACATGACGCTTCTCCACGTCGTCCAGGTCCCGCTCCGCCCTTGCCCGCTGTTGAAGCGCCGTCTCATCGCGCTCCCGGCAGGCAGCCAGCTCCGCGGAGATCCGCTGCCACTCTTCTTCGGTCACGCCGCGGCCGTCCAGCTGCTCAGCCAAATGGCGGAGCTGCACCTTGATCTCCTGCTCCCGTTCGCGGTGCAGCCGGACCCGTTCCGCGCTGTGCACTTCTTCGTCAGGCGGCATGCAGGCGTCAGCCACTTCCTCCGATGTGGCGAACGGGGAAGCCGCCAGCTGCTCGTCCCAGCGGGCCTGCGCCTTGCGGCAGTGCTCCTCTGCGGATTCCGCCGCCTGGGCTGCCATCGCCGCCGCTTTGGCTGCTTCATGCTTAAGCTGCTCGGCTGCCTGACGCTTCTCTTTGGAGCGAGCCGCAGCTTCCCGAAGGGAGAGCAGGCGCTGCTTGCAGCCCTCCAGCAGCCGGTCGGCGGACTCGCTTCCGACCCAGGCCTGAAGGCGCCGCTCCTTCTCGGCCAGCAAATCCTGCTTGCCCTGCAGCTGGGCATCCCATTGAATGAGCGACTTGTCGAGATCGTTGATCTGCCGCTCCAGCGATTGGACCGAGGCCGTTTTCTCCTCGATAAAAGGGATGCTGATCTGCAGCCGTTCGCGGATCTCTTCGGCCTGCGCATCCTTCTGCTGGATTTCCGCGGACAAGCGGTCCGCCTGCTCCGGCTGAAGGTCCGGAAGCTCCCGGCGCCACTCCTCCTGAAGCCTTAGGTATTCCCGCTTCTCCGTTTCAAATCGGTCGCCCAGCTTGGTGAACGTTTCCCGAAGCGACTCGATTTCAGCCGTCCGCTTCACCTGCAGCGCGCTCAGCGCTTCCCCCCGCTCCTTCAGCGCGGCATGCTCGCGCTGAAGCTGTCTCGTGGAGGATGCCAACGCTTCGGCGTCCTCCTCCATTTTCCGGATCCGGGATTCCCACGCGGACCTGGAAAATGACTCTACTTGCTCCGGGTCCGAGACCAGCTCGAGGGCAGCGGCCGCTTCGCCTGCGCATTCCAGCGGGCCAGAACCGGCCTTGAAGGGAGCCTCTGCCCCCACTTGAACCCCAGGCTCGTACGATTCCAGCAAGCTCCGGGTCTCATGTACAAGCTGGCGCCCGCTCAGCCGCAGCTCCTGCAGCTGCTGGCGGAGAAGCCGCAGCAGTTCCAGCAGACCGTCATCCGCACCGGGCGCATCCTGATCCGGCGATACCGGTGCCGGATGATGGGAAGAGCCGCATACCGGACACGGTTCTCCCGGGCGCAGCTCGGCGGCCAGCGCCAGCGAAAGCGCGTGGAGCTCCCGTTCTTTGGAGGAAGAACGGACCAGCGCCTCTTCTTGGTCGAGACGGGACAACGCCGCCTCCATCCGGCTGTCATGGCCCAGAACCTGCTCCATATGGGCCGAAACCGCAAGCGCGAACCGCTTCTGCTCCTGCAGATGCTGCTCCCGCTCCTGCCCGGCCTGCTTCAACAGCGCTTCGGCTCTGCTTTGCTTCTCGCCATGCTCTTTAAATTCAGCCTCAGCGCTCCGCAGCCGCTGCTCGCTTGCTCCCAGCTGCTGAACGTGCCGCATCGCCTTATGCAGCCGTTCGCGGTCCTTCGCCTTCACTTCCAGCCCCTTCAGGCTTTCCTGCAGCTCGGACTGCCGCTTGAGCCCTTTGGCGAGCAGCTCCTGCTCCTTGGCCAGAGCTTCAGTCCGTTCCTTGCTTTCATGGGCCGTCTTTGACCGCTGCTCAGCCAGCTGCTGCAGTACAGTCTTCAGCTCGTCCCGCTCCCGCTGCAGCAGTACCGCCTGCTCCAGCTGCTCCTGGCGCTGCAGCAGCTTCGGCTCCTCAGCGGCAAGTTCCCGGTGCGACGCATCGTCGGCGGCAGCGGCCTCCTGGGCCGCCGTGTCCGCGGCCTCAGCCTTCGTTTGAAGCTGCTCCGCCTCCCGGTTGCGTTTGTCCCATTCCTGCCTGCTGTCCGTCCACTGCGTATACAAAGGCATGATCGCCCGTGCCGCAGCGGACTGTCCCAGCCGGCGCTCAAGCCGGACAATCGCTTCTTCTTCGGCGGAAAGCCGGTGGAGCTCCTGTTCGCGCCGCTCCTTCTCCAGCTGCATCTCCCTGAATTTGCCGGCCTTCTCGGCCTCCTCGGTCATTTGCCGCAGCTTCAGCCGCGAAGCCTCCGCCTCCATGGAGGCTTCCTTGAGTCTGTTCCTCGCTTCGTCCACTGCTTCCGCGCCTGCGCTGCCGAGGCCTTGCTGCTCCGCCTCCACTTCCTTCAGCGCAGCATCGTTGTCCTTTACCCGCCGGCTGAGCTTCTGCGCGAGCAGGTCGCCGTATTTTTCCAAATGGAACAGGCGCTGCAGCATCTGCCTGCGCTCACTGCCCTTCAGCGACAGAAACTCGGCAAACTTCCCCTGGGGAAGGACGACGGCCCGCGTAAAGTCTTCCATTTTCAGACCGATTTTGTCTTCCACGCAGCGGGTGACTTCAGCCAGCTTGTCTGCCATAACCGTTTCACCTTCCGCGGTGACTTCGATAAACCGGCTAACCGTATTGCTGACTGACAGCTCGTTGGTTCTTTTAAAACGGCGCTCCACTCTGTACCGCTTCGGTCCGTCCGCGGAACTGAGTTCAAAGGTAAAGGAGACGTACAGTGCATCTTCCGAATGGTTCATGATGCCCTGCGTGCCGTTCACCGCACGTTCGACTTTGCCGTACAAAGCCAGGGTCATCGCGTCCAGAAGCGTCGATTTGCCGCTGCCCGTCGGTCCAAAAATACCGAACAGCCCCATCTGGCACAGCTCGTCAAAATCGATCTGCTGCATCTCGCGATAGCTCTGCAGACCCGACAACTTCAGTGTGATCGGCTTCATGTTACGCTTCCTCCTTTACCTCTGCGTCTTCCGAAGTGAGCGCAAGGAACAATTCAACGAGCGCATCATCCGGCTCGGCTCCTCCGGTCTGCCGCTGGTAGAATTTCCGGAACAGCTCCGGCACCGGCAGGCTCGACCGGCTGTACTCCACCTCGACCTGTTCCATCTCGGGATACACGGGACGGATATGTACGAACCCTTCGTGGCTTTTGCGCAGCCTGTGAATATCCCCAAGAGACATGGCTTCGGTCAGCGAAATCTCCAGATCGATAAAACCGTTCGCATCCCTGCCTTCATCCAGCCAGCGATGAACTTCCTCCAGTCCACCCTTTGCTTTCCACCGGATTAACGGCCGGCCGCAGGACAAATAGACCTCCTCCATTACGGGCTGCTGCCCCGGGGCCACATCGATGATGGAAACGGACTTCGCTTGACCGGCCTCGGAAAAGCTGTAGGCGAGCGGGGACCCGCTGTAGCGGATCATTCCCTCACCCTTGACCGCCTGAGGCCGGTGCAGGTGGCCAAGCGCCGTATACTGCGCCCCAACCGCAAGCGCCGATGGGTCCACCGTATACGCGCCTCCGACCTGTATCGGCCGTTCCGAGTCGCTTTCCACGCCGCCAAGCACGTAAATGTGGCTCATGGCCAAATTGACGGTCTCGGGCGTAAAGCTTGACGCCAATTTCCGCATCAGCATGCCTACGCGGGCGCTGTATGCCCGGCGGAGCTCCTCTTCGTCGCCTTCGGCGGCGAGCAGCTCATTTAAGCGGGCTTCGGACGGATAGGGGAGCGCCGCAATCTTGGCGATCTCCCCGGTCCGGACCGCTTGAACCGTGACGGCTTCGGCCACGGGAAGCCCGACCAGCGTGATTCCCTGCCGGGCGACCAGCGGCGTTACCGAGGAAACCCGCTCGGGCTGATCATGGTTGCCCGCAATGACCACGAGCGGCGTCCCTCCTTCAGTCAGCCGGGCCGCCGCCTCATAAAACAGCTGTTCCGCTGCCGCCGGCGGATTGACCGAATCATAGACATCCCCTGCCATCATAACCAGGTCAATCTTCTGATCGTGTACGATCCGGACCAGTTCCTCAACGAAATCTTCCTGCTCTTTCATCCGGCTCCGGCCCTCGAGCGTCCGTCCAAAGTGCCAGTCACCCGTGTGAAGTATGCGCATCCTGCTTCTCCCTCCTGAACTTGCTTTCGCGCAAGCCGTGAACCCAGACGGATTCATGCCGTGTATGGGTCACACCTAAAAATGAAAACACCTAACCAACGATCCATTCCTAAACCCGATCGCGTCTAAGAATACAATCAAATTCTATTAAACAATCGATTCTATTAAACTATTGACTCTATTAAATATCGATTCTAAAAAACGATCAAACTGCCATTTTAAAAAACGATCAGATCGAAGAAATCTATCAACCGAAGAAGCCTATCCAATCGAAGAAATAACAAATCAAAAAACACATGTCCTATTTAAATTAAATCTATATGAGCTTTGAACACTCCACTACAGCAACACGGACTGCTTGGCATCCACAAAGTACAGCCATTTCTCCTGAACCGCCTCACCTAATATATCTTCCAGCGCCCGGGCGTACAGTTCCAGCTGAAACCGGTAGCTCTCCGCCAGAGCGGCTATTCCGCCGCGGTGTTCCAGCACCCGGTCGGTTTTATAGTCGACGATGACATATTTACCGTCCTGACGGAACAGGCAGTCGACGATCCCTTGAATGAGCACCACTTCGTCCGAAGCCCGGGTCTCTGCATCCGATGCCTTCATCGGTATGATGTTCCCCTCGTTAAAACGCTCAGTCGCAAGCAGCGCTTGGTGCGCCTCATGAGCCGGAAGACCGTAGCTGAAAGGCATTTCCCTCGACACCCACTCCGCCGACTGCAGTCTCTTGCCGATATCGCTGTCAAAAAAGGAGGCGATTTGCTCCGGCTCCACGATCTCCGCCTGCGAGCTTGTAAGGATCGCAAGGTCGACCAATCGCCGCAGCGTCGCTTCCACGACCCGCAAATCTACCAATCCCGCATCCAGTGGGATGTGCTGCATGACGGTATGGTACACCGTTCCCCGTTCCGTAGGACTCATCCGGCTCTGCTCCATAAATTTGGGCCGGCGCAGGGCAAGCGTGCCTGTCTGCTGGGAGGCAGGCAAACTTTGCTCCCGCCGGACCCGGGTCTCCTCGACCCAGTCCAGGGTGGGCCCGTCCTGCAGGGCAAGCAGCTTTTTCATTTCGGTCACGGACGTTTTGGCCGAGAGCCGGCTGGCGGCAGCATGCGGGTACTGCCAGTTCAGCCGGGCAGATATTTGGTCAGGTGACAGGAAAGGACCACCATCCCGCTCATCGCTTCCCGGGAATACCGTCTCTCTACGAAGAAGCGAGTTCAGCTTGCGCCGGCGCTCCGGCGTCGATTCTTCCGCTTCCTCCCAGCCCCCAAGTGCCGCCAGCGTGAGATCCTCCGTGGAGAGGATCGAAATGCGCCAATCCGCCGGATCGTTCTCCAGCGCGGAGGCCGTCTCGCCTTCCAAACCGCCGAGCTCGCGCAGCTTGGCGGCCGCAGGATGGCGGATTAGCGCAGGCCCGACCCAGTCGAGGTAGCTTCTGCCCCTTGCCAAGAGGTAATCGGGGAGCATCAGCTCCGGCCGGCTCTGCACCTGGGCCCAGGAGGACACCTTTTTCTCCAGATCCTTCACCGTCCCGATCAAGATCATCTTTTCTTTCGGCCGGGTCAGGCCGACGTAGAGCACCCGCATTTCCTCGGCCAGCAGCTCAAGCTGGGAACGGCGGCGGATGGCCAGGTTCGGAAGCGTCGGATAGCTGACCCTCTTCTCGGTATCCACAAATTTCGGTCCGAAGCCGAGCTCCTTATGCATCAGGAACGATGCGTTCAAATCCTGCTGGTTGAACATTTTGGACATGCCTGCCAAAAACACGACCGGAAATTCGAGGCCCTTACTCTTATGGATTGTCATTATCCGCACTGCGTTGTCCCGGCTTTCAGCCGTACCTGGTCCGCCCAGATCCGATCCGTTGTCACGCAGCCTGGAAATAAACGTCAAAAAGCGGAACAGTCCGCGGGAAGACGTCGTCTGTTCGAACTGGACCGCCCGGTCGTGCAGCGCCTTCAGATTGTCCTGCCGCTGCATTCCTCCGGGGAGGCCGCCTACCCAATCCAAATATCCCGTTTCCCGGTACAGCAGCCAGATCAGATCCCCCAGACCGCCTTGACGGGCAATATTTCGCCAGCGTTCCAGCGAAGCCAGGAACCCTGCCAGCTTCCGCTGCAGTTCCGGAGAGAGGCTGAATTCCTCATCCACTGCTTCCGTTTGTTCCGCCCACTCCAGGGCGGCGGCACTTTCAGCGTAGGCAGGGAGCGTCCCTTCCTCATCCGGAATCGAAATTGAATCACCGGGCTCCGCAGACGCAGGAACCGTCCCTCCTGCAGCCGCCATGACGGCCTCATAGAACGTACCCTTCCCGCATAACCGGACCTGTGCCAGATCTTCCTCGGTCAGGCCGACGATCGGCGAGCGCAGCACGCCTGCAAGCGGAATGTCCTGCCGGGGGTTATCGATAATCTGGAGCAGGGACAGCATAATTTCCACTTCGGTCGCCTGGAAATACCCCTGATTCTGCTCCCCGTCGGCAGGGATGCCGAGCTGGCGCAGCTCCTCCATGATCAGCGGCCCCCAGATATAGGCGGACCGAAGCAGGATGACCATGTCGCCGTAACGGACAGGCCGCATCGCTTTGGTCTCCTTGTCGAACACCTGCATCGGCTTAGGCGATGTGTCACCCATGAGCGCGCGTATTTTTTTGGCAATCGCTCTGGCCTCAAGCTGGGCTGTCTCCATTTCGGCGGCCTCGCTCTCCTGGATCAGACTTCCGTTGTCGCTGTCCTGAGGCTCTTCCTCAGACGCCTCCCCGCCTCTGGCCTTGTCAATCAGCACCAGCTCCGGCACGTACGGAGACGGCCCTGACGCCCCTTCAGGCTGGGCTTCCGGATAAGAAGCTCCGTAAACGAGCTCCGCCCGCTCATCGTAGCTGATCTCCGCCACCGTCTCATTCATCAGCTGGCGGAACACCATGTTCACGGCATGCACCACTTCCAGCCGGCTGCGGAAGTTACGGGCAAGGTCGATACGGATGCCGCCGCCCTCGGCGGAAGCATACCTGCGGTACTTGTCCAAGAACAGGCTCGGCTCCGCCAGGCGGAAGCGGTAGATGCTCTGCTTGACGTCGCCGACCATGAACCGGTTCCCCGGCAGCTCGCGCGAAATCAGCTTGACGATATCTTCCTGCACGCTGTTGGTGTCCTGATACTCGTCCAGCAGCACCTCGTCGAACTGTTCCTGATATTCCATGGCCGCGTCCGAAGGGAGCGGCTGACCCGGCACCGAATCCGGGTGCCGCAAAATTTGCAGGCAGTAGTGCTCCAGATCGCTGAAATCCACCGCGTTTCTTCTCTGCTTTTCATGAAGATAGCGGTCGCCGAACTCAATGACGAGCTCTGCCAGCTCCTTCATGAGCGGCGCCGCCCGGTGCAGCTCGGCCAGAAACGCATCGGCCGGCCGGCCGAACAGCGCCCCCTTCAGATCCTGCACCGTTTTCTTCACCGCTTCCCGCAGCTCCTTGACCCTTTCCTGCAGTGCCGGGTCGGTCTCCTCCTTGCGGCAGCTCTTCAGCTTGCTGAACGACACCGTCTGAAAACGTTCGAACAGCTCGTCCCACGGACGGTTGTCCAGCGCATCCCTGAGCGACTGAACCACTTCCAGATCCGCGTTCAGATTATCCAGATAGGGCCCCGGTCCTCCGGGCAGCAGTGTCAGACGCCGGGCCTGCTCCAGCAGTCCTTCGGCCCCGGCAAGCGCCAGCCGCGCATCCTGAAGGATGCTCTTGACCCACTGGCTTTCGCCCAGACTTGCCGTATCCGGCAGCAAAAAGGACTCGGCCATATCCCGCAGCCACTGATCGGGCCAGGAGTGGCTTCGTGAGAAATCATAGAGCCTCTGCACCAAATGGTGGACGGCATCGTCCGTACGCTCACCGCTGAACCAATCCACCAGCGCGATAAAATCGCTGTCCTCCGGCTGCTCCCCGTATTTCTCCTCGAACAGCTCCTCCAGGATCTCCTGGCGCATCAGCTCGGCTTCATTCTCGTTCAGGATCCGGAACCCCGGATCGATCGGGATCATCTGATAGTACCTGCGGATCACTTCAAGACAGAAGGAGTGAAGCGTCGTGATGGAAGCACGCCCGAGCAGGGACAGCTGCCGCCGGAGATGGGTATTCTCCGGATCCTTCTCCAGCTGCCGGTCCAGCGCGTCGCGGATGCGCTCACGCATCTCGGCCGCAGCCGCCTTAGTGAACGTGGCGACAAGCAGCCGGTCCACGCTGAAGCCCTGCTCCTCATTCAAAATTTTCCGGATGATCCGTTCGACCAGAACGGCCGTTTTCCCTGAGCCTGCCGCCGCCGCGACCAGAATGTGATCGCCGTGAAGCGAAATCGCCTTCCACTGATCGTCGCTCCACATGCTGCCTGCCGGCTTTTCAATTTCGATCATGCGCATCTCCTCCTTGGCGGCTGGACATCATTTCCCATACCTGCGATTTATTTGGCTTGCCGAGCATATGGTAATGGTTGCCCTCGACATTTTCGTCAAACTGGCACACCGGCTTGAACGGACAGAACGTGCATGCCGTCTCCTGCTGGATGCGGTAAGGCTCGATGTCCACGTCCCCTTCGGTAATTCTCGTTCCGATCCGGGTGATATTGTCCCTGACGGAAGACAGCAGCGTGTCCCACTGATCCGGCGTTGCGACCGATGCGGAGCTGTAGAAGCTTCCGTCCGATTTGACGGCAACCGGAAGGATGGATGAATGGCCTTTGTCCAGAGATGCGTCCATTTTGGATATGACGTCGCGGTCGGCCAGCAGCAGCCCCTTCATTTTAAACCGTTTGAGCAGCTCTTCCGCCGCCTGCTCCATCGTCAGCCCGTTGCTCGACTGCAGGATCGGATCATGCACGTGAAAATACAGCGTTCCCGCCGGCAGCGCCTTGCTGCCCAGCCAGTGCTCCGCATAGGTCAACAGCACGTCCAGATAGGTCAGCATCTGCAGGGACAAGCCGTAGTACACCTCATGAAGCCGCAGGTCCTTCTGTCCGGACTTATAATCGATTACACGCAGCAGCAGTCCGTTTTCGCCTTGGGCCATATCCACCCGGTCGATTCGCCCGATGACCTCCATCACCGTTCCGTTCTCGAGGGAGAAGGCCAGCGGAGGCAGCGGTTTACCCGGGCCAAAATCCAGCTCCAGGCCGACCGGCTCAAAGCTTCCCCGCCGTGCCTGTTCGCCCAGAATGACAGAGGCGCGGCTTACGATACTTTTGAGCTTGCGTGAAATGTAGCCGTAGCGCTTGCTGCTCATCAAAATTTCTCCCTGCAACATCGGAGCGAGGCGCTCTACAGTTGTTTCCGCTTCGCGCCGGCACTCTTCGGCGGTCAGGCTTCCCCAGCTCCGCTTCTGTTCCTGCAGCCGCAGCGCCATTTGGGTCAGCGCCGCGTGGAACAGCTGGCCGATATCCGGCGCCTGCAGGCGGTACAGCTGCCGTTCGCGCAGCTTCAGCCCGTGTGAAGCGAAGTGTGAAAACGGGCAAGCCACGAACCGCTCCATGCGGGACACGCTCGTCCGGATTTTGGCACCGTACAGCCTGCGGCTGGTCTGCGGCTCCAGCTGGCGGGTATCGTTGCGGTAAAATAGCGACCGCAGCAGCATATCCAGCGCCCCCTTCCATTCCCGTTCCCGGATATACCAGTTGTACACATCCCACCACAGCTGCGGGATTTCCGCGCCCTGCTTCCATTTGCGCAGCTGAATGATCAAATGGCTGAGGCTCTGGCGGGGGTGGGACAAATACGCAAGCAGCTCTTCTTCCCGCTGCTCTGCCGATGGCTGCGCCGACAGACGGCGAACCGGCAGACCGGGGAACATTTTGCGGACATGTCGCACCACTTCGGACGGCAGCAGCTCCTTGCCCTCATCGTCTGCGGCCGGATAGCTGACCCACACATGCCGGCTGGCCGAGGTCAGAGCGTTGTAAATCAGGAACCGTTCGTCGAGCAGCTTGCGCGAAATGCCAGGCGCCAGCTCCATTCCGGTTTGCGACAGCAGGGAGCGCTCCTGTTCGGTCAGCACCCCGTCATCCTGAAACACGGCCGGGATGACTCCGTCGTTGACGCCGAGCAGAAACGCGTACTTTACGCCACCCGTCCGCGTCCGGTCCATATTTCCGACCAGCACCTGATCGAGCGCAGGCGGAACGAGGCCCAGCTTCAGTTCGCTCAGCCCCGTTTCCAGAATGCCGGCAAACAGCTCGAAGGCCATCTTCTCCGTACCCATCATTTCCACAATCTGATCCAGCAGCTCCAGGACCGCATCCCACAGCTGGCGGTGTTCCCTCGCCGCCTCCGGGCGCCCGGACTCCAGCGCTTCGCGGCTCCACAGGTCCAGCTTCTCGGGAATGTCGGCTTCCTCGAGCAGACGGAAGACCGCTGTGCTGAGCTCCTCGGCGCTGCCCGCCTTCTTCACCCGCTTGCCGAAGGCCAGCAGCGGCTCGCTGACCACCCTCCGGCAGTGCTCCATCAGGCTGAGAAGCTGCTCTCCGGATTTGCGTCGCTCTCCGCCGTTTTCTTCCAGGGACAGGCTCGGAACAGCCTTCCACGGGCGGCCGTCCGTCCAGCGGTATCCCTGAATTCCGCAGGCGAGGGCGTAGTTCTCCAGCACGTCCATATCCTCCCGCCCCAGCGACCCGTCCAGCGGAAGCAGCAGGTCGCTCTTGATGCAGCGGAATACGTCCTCATGCCGCCAGTTCCGGCGCACGACATCCAATGCGGAGCGAATAAACTCCACCAGCGGATGGTGCAGCTCGCTTCGCTTCTGGTCGAGAAAGAACGGAATGCCGTAGTCCCGGAACAGGGGTTCCACCAAATGCTCGTAATCGCCCAAATTACGGACGAACACGGCCATTTCGCGGTATCTCGCCCCTTCCTCCCTGGCCAGGCGCAGCATCTCCCTCAAAGCCCCTTCCACTTCGGTGCGCCGGTTCTCGGCCGCATAGAGGGAAATCCCTTCGGTTTCCTGAACCTGATCTTTCTCCTGCCCCTTCCAGGGAATCCGGCGGTCATAACCGCGCTCTAAATGAGCAAGCCGCGGGCTGAGGCGGAATTTGGGCAGGTCCGATGCCGTCAGAATCGAATCGTTCGTTTCGATGCCCAGCTCCTCGGCCATTCCTCTTAGCTTGATGTAAGTCGTGGCGGTCGGGTGAAACAGGTCCAGCTCATGCGGCTCCATGCTGCCGTGGTACGGCTTGTCCAGCGTGAGCGCAATGGTGACCGATGACGCATGGGCCATCAGCTCGCGAACAACCCCGTATTCCTGCGGAGTCATCCCGTGGAAGCCGTCGATCCATACGTCCGCACCTTTGACATAAGACGAGCTGCGAATCCCTTCGGCCAAAGTGACGAGCGTATCTTCATCATCTATATAAAGCGGTGATATTTCCTGTTCAAAGTCGCGGTACACCGTCCATAAATCCTCCAGCTTATAGCGCAGGATCGGCGCGGCCGCCTTCTGCTCCGTCAGTTGGGTCAAATGCTCTTCCAGCACGGCGGAATCTACGCAGTACCGCTTGAGCTCGGTATACAGCTCGTTCAGCTTGCCTATGAAACCCAGCTGGTCACCGGAGGCACCGAACAGCTTCAGCTCCTCTTTGCGGCGCTGAATGATTTTGTACAGCAGCATTTTTTTGCCTTCTTCGCTGATGCCGACTCTCGCCGACCCGCCGGTCTCCTGCATCACCCGGTACGCCAGGCGCCGGAAGCTGAGAACCTGCGCGCGGACGCTGCCTTTGACAGCCCCTGATGATACCAGGCTGTGCTCCGCCTGGAATGAGCCCTGCTCGGGAACAAGCAGGATCATCGGACTGCCCTTAGGCTCTGCTTGCAGCCGGGACGTAATCTCGCTTAGGATCGCCGTCGTCTTGCCGCTACCGGATCGTCCGATCAGAAAATGAACCGACATGGTGTTGCCTCCTTCGTATGTAAACCTCGAAAACTATTAAATATAAGTATAACACAACCTTTTTTGAAAAGAACGTATGTTTGCGGAACTGTAAAAAGGAGGCACTTACCGTTTTTTACAATTTTCCAGATACGATCAAACCGAAGGAACGCCGTTTCCCGGCATGCCAAACAGCGGTACAGGAGGAGGTGATCCTCTTGTACCGCTGTCTCTTGTTTTGCTAGATTTTTACGAATGCTAGTTTCCAGCCTTCCGGCGATCATGCAGGGATCATCGTTCAGCATAGAGAGATTGAATCACCGGCTAATCTTGTTCCTTCTCCTCTTCCACAAGGGTTAGCGGGGCAGGGAAGCGTTCGGAACCATCCGACTCCACGAAGTGCTGCAGGGCTGCCATCTTGTTCTCCCAAAAGCGTTCAAAATAGGAGTACCAATCCTTGAGCTCCTGCAAGGGCCCCGGATCCAGCCGGTACCTTGTCTCGCGGCCGACCTTCCTTTCCTTCACCAGTCCTGCCTCCGACAGAATCCGCAGATGCTTGGAAACCGCCGTCCGGCTCATCGGAAAATGGCTGCTGAGAACCGTTACGGGCATCTCCTGATCGGACAGCAGCTTCAACAGCTGGCGCCGGGTCGGGTCGGCCACGGCCTGGAATACGTCGTGCTTGGACGCAGTCGCCGTCATGCTTATGCCTCGACGTATCTGCCCAGCTTCTGGTGGAGTCCGGCCCAGCCTTGGTCCATCGTCTCGCGCACGATCGTATGCGGCTGGTTGAACTCGGTCACTTGGTCCGCGCTCCAGCCGGAGTGAATGAGCGTTACTTCCGTTTTGCCGTCCAGCTCCTTCAGCTCGAAAGCAAGCGTCCAGTCCTTGCCCCAGCGGAACGCCAGCCGGTGCGGCGGATCCACTTCGGTCACCTTGCACGGCGACATGCCGTACGGACCGGCATTAATGTGAAATTCGTGGCCTACGACGGGCTGCATGTCATTGGGCATGAACCAGGCGGACAGCCCTTCTGGAGTCGCCACCGCCTCCCACACTTTCTGAATCGGAGCCTGGAATACGCCGGTGTGGCGGATATCAGGCAAAGCATTGTTTGTTGAATTTTCCATGTATAAATACCTCCATATGCAGTCAATCAACCCGGTTTACATTCGAATGTGAAACCATTTGGTTTCACATGGATTATACGAAACCTTTTGGTTTCATGTCAACCCCTTGTCCTTCTGCGGCCTGTAAGCCGGAATCCAACGAAAAAAGGAGCCTTTCGGCTCCTTATATTGCTATTATAGCTCATATTCCCAAAAACAAACAGTCTACCATTTTTCACCTGACATTCTATAATGAGGACGTTCCCACTTTAAGGCAAAGGGAGGAAGTACGGTGGATATCAAGGATTCTTCAAGCTCGTCTGAAAATCAGCCCGGTACGGTCGGTTCAGCAAGAGCCGCTGCAGCGGACTGGGTGATGCACCAAGCCTCAAAGGAAAAAGGATTTATGGGTGCTTATTTCACGGGTTCCACGATCGGAATGCCGGAAGATGCCCCGATGTCTCCAAGCTCCGATATCGACGTGATGGTCGTGTCCGAACTGGCGGAGCCGCCGTTAAAACCGGGTAAGTTCATATATCGGGATACCCTGATCGAAGGCTCTTACATCTCCCTATCCGAGCTGTCCTCGGTGCAAAAGGTGCTCGTCTCGCACCATCTGGCAGGCCCGTTCCGGGTGAATACGATCATCTCCGATCCCCATAGCCATTTGCATCGCCTGTATTCAGAAGTATCACGGCATTTTGCCGATGAGGTTTGGGTGCGGCAGCGGTGCGAAAACGTCCTGCAGCAAATCAAGCGGTCTCTGCTCGGCCTCGACTTGTCCCTGCCGCTGCATGACTTGTTCACATCCTGGCTCTTCCCTACGGGCATCACCACGCATGTGCTGCTGCTCGCCGCCCTGAAAAACCCGACGGTGCGGCTCCGTTACGCAGCCGTCCGCGGCGTATTGGAAGATTACGGCCTGAGCTCGCTGTACCCCGAGCTGCTTCGCCACCTCGGCTGTGCCGATTTGGAGCCGGAGCGGGCGTTGCAGCATGTCAGGTCGCTCGAGCGTACCTTCGACACCGCGGCTGCCGCCGCCAAAACGCCCTTTTTCTTCAGCAGCGACATTTCTCCGGTTTCCCGCCCGATCGCCATCGACGGGAGCATAACGTTAATTGAACAAGGATTCCACCGTGAGGCGGTGTTTTGGATGGGCGCCACCTTCGCACGCTGCCACAAAATTCTCGCCGCAGACAGTGATCCGAAAGTGCAAAAAGAGCTTGCCCCCGGTCTGGAAGCATTTCTGGCCGATCTCGGCTTTCACTCCGTCCAGGACTTCAGCGTGCGTGCCGCTGCGGTCATCGACTTTTTGCCGGAGGTATGGCGCGCGGCGGAAACGATCATGGCGTCCAACCCTGAAATTACCGGCCGTTCCACGTGATCTCCTAGCAGCCTAAGGGGCGCTCCAAGTGAATTTTTTGCTGTCTAAGATCCATGAATATTAGTTCTCTAAGGCTTAATGTTCGGATTTCCCTTCCTTTCTATGATTTTTCAGCCTATTTAATGTGTACCAAAATGTAAATAATGGTTTTTGCCCTCAATCCAGCCTTTGAATAACGCACCAACTTCTTGCCTCCATCCCTTATACTTAAAGAAGTGCCTATCACTAGAACATGAATTGCAAGAGGAGGCGGAGTCTGTGGATGTGAACGCATTTCAGCAGTGGGTCAAGGAGTATTATGAACAGCGGGGCTGGTCGGAGCTCGATATCTTTATCCGGATCGGCTTTTTGGCGGAGGAGACCGGCGAAGTAGCCCGGGCGATTCGGGCGCTTGAAATCGGCCGGGACCGGCCGGATGAGGCCGTGGGTACGTATGACGAGCATAAGCAGGAGCTTGTGGAAGAACTTGGCGACGTGCTGGGGAATCTGATTGTGATCGCCAACAAATACGACATCGGACTGGAGGACATTTTTGCTTCCCACCGGGACAAGCTGGTCCATCGCTATAAGCAGGAATGATAGTAACCCGGACAAAGCGAGAGCTTTAGCCTTGGAATTGAAAAAAGCACGCTGTTTATATAGCCTGGGTAAAAAATTCAAAAATCCCTTTTCGCATCCGGCGAGAAGGGATTTTTAACATTTTGGTGTTTGGGGTTTGGGGTTTGGGGTTTGGGGTTTGGATAAATGATACGCTGATCATCGAATGCATCATCATTTTGCCTCGCATGGCATATTACTTACCGCTATAATAGACCGGCAGCTCCGAGCGGTTGGCCGCCAGCCACAGCCGGTTATCCTTCGTCCAGCGCAGCGGATAGCCGACGCCGGCTTTGAGCGCCTTCCCTTTCAGAATATCGACAATCCATACGTCGCGATTGGCCAGTTGGACCGCATACAAACCGGAGGGATTCCCGGTTGCTGCGATAAAGGCGGTGATGTCCGTTTCCTTTGCGACCCTTGCGTGCTGAGCCAAAATTCGCCTGGCCGCGGCCGGCAGCTTTGGATCGGCTTCGTAGGACGCCCCCTCCCGGTTCAGACGGATATGAAGAACGCCACGGGTTCTGCCCTCCTTATATCCGTCAACAGGGACCGTAACGGTCTCGTTATCGTTCCAGGCTAAAGGATAAATAAAAAGGAATCCGTCGCTGTGTGACAAATAGCTCGCTCTCGGCCGGTGGAGCAGCTTGTTCCCGTCCCGGTCCAGCACAATCAAGTCGGCATCCGGACCAAACGTGTCGTCCGAAGCTACCAGCAGCGCTACACGGTCGTTGTCAGGTGATGCGGATATACCGTAGACCGGGCGGGCGGACTCGTACAGCTCCTGAGCCGCTCCGGATCGGGAATTTACCCGGTACAGCTTCAAATGGCCGTTGACGGCATAGATCCCGTGCTTGGCAAGCCGGTCCGCATATTGAACCTTCAGCCCAAAATCGTTCGTAAACTCCACCTTAGGCGGCGCCCATTCCGGCTGGGATAGCACGCTTATCGAACCGTTCTGCTGCAAAATCGAAGGCAGCCTGCCACTCAAGCTGTACACCAGCATCCCGGGCCCATTTTCCTCCTCATCGTCCCAAACGGGTTGATACGATGTTAAGGAATCAAGCGGCCACTCCTGAACGGTCGTTCCGTCCCGGTTCAGAAGGCGCACGCCATAGAACGGCTCCTGCACCCCGATCGGACCGATGGCTCTCTGTTCTAAATTCGAAAAGCCTGCAGCGTCCCGATATTGCCCCGGCGCCGTTTGGCTAACCGGGTTTGCGCAGCAGCCTTCCGAATGGTTGGCAGCTGGTGAGGTGCAGCCTGAGGCGGCGATTGTTAACATCATCAGTGAGGTTAATACGATGATTGCTTTTTTCATTACGTCACCCCGTCGTATGCTGAATCCCTTTTTTTGGAACGTCCTACTTCCTAGACGCTAACAATCCACCGAAGGTTACGCTTGCTTCTTTTTCAGATGAGCTTGCCGCTGCGAAAACAAAAAACCTTTCCGTCCATCACGGAAAGGTTTGGTTTTTTAAGATCGAAGTTAAGCCCTGCTGCGAACTTCAAATACAGCAAACTTGAGGTAGTGGCCTTCATCGACGCCGAGAATTTGCGGGTGGTCCTTGCCGGCCGCACGCCATTCGATCAGGCGCAAAATTTTGCCGGCATCGGCTGCCGCTTCCTGGATCGTGGCCAGGAACAGGTCCGGGCGCATATGGTACGAGCAGCTGGCCGTGACGAGGTATCCTCCCTCGTTCACCAGCTTCATGCCGTGCAGGTTGATATCCTTATAGCCGCGGCAGGCGCCCTTCACGGCGCTTTTCGTCTTGGCAAAAGCCGGCGGGTCCAAAATAACGACGTCCCACGTCCGGCCGCCCCCTGCGGTCATTTTCTTCGAGGTATCGACCTTCCCCTCGTTCCCTGCGGCCCGCTGCCGCCGTTCCTCCACACCTTTGACCTGTTCGCGCAAATACTGGAACGCGTCGGCCACAACAAATTCCACGCGGTCCTCAAAGCCGTTCAGCACGACGTTTTCCCTGGCGCTCTCAATCGCGTGCTGGGAAATATCGAGGCAGGTGACCTTCTTCGCTCCGTACTTGCAGGCATTCAGCGTGAAGCTGCCCGTATGCGAAAAGCATTCCAGCACCGTGGCCCCGTCCCAATAAGGGAAGGTGACGACTTTGCCGCTTTTGTTGACCGGAAGGCTGACGCGCTGCCCGTCCTGCTCTACTTCCTGCAGCGTAATCCCGCTGCGGCCTCCCCAGCCGGTCATCAGCGGAGCGATCGAAGCCCGATTTTCCCGCTGGTCGAAGAAATAGCCCGTTTTCTGGCCTTCTTCAATGTCGACCTTCACGAACAGACCGTTCTCCGTCACGGTCACGTGGCGCGGGCATTCCCCGTACAGCGGTCCCTTGGTCTGCTCAAGCCCTTCCAGCTCGCGCACGGGAACGTCGCTGCGTTCATAGATTCCCTGCGGGCTCAGCACCTCGACCAGCGCGTCGACGATGTCCGTACGGTGCACGTCCATGCCCAGCGTCAGCAGCTGTACGACCAGCACATCGCCGAAGCGGTCCACGATCAGCCCGGGAAGAAAATCAGCTTCCCCATACACGAGGCGGTAAGCATTGTCTCCTTTCAGGAAACGCTCCCGGTGCTCAAGGCAGCCGCGGAAGCGTTCGGCAAAGAAGGCACGGTCCATCGTCTCGACGGGATGGTACGAGATGACCCGCACCGTAATTTGCGAGGCCGGATTGTAATAGCCCGTGGCCAGGTACCGCCCTTGATGATTGACCACATCCACGAGGTCGCCCGGCTCCGGGCTGCCCTCCACCGAGGCAATTTCATTGTTGTAAATCCAGGGATGCCCCTGTTCCAGCCGCTTCTTCCGGCTGCGCTCCAATACGACCGATGCCAATCGATTCACTCCTTCAACGTTTCAAAAATGATATATGGATTCCGGCAAGTCCCCGGCTGAAGCCCCTCCTGGAGTCATGGTTGTCCAGGGTTGGACATATACGTAATTATGGTTGACTCCATAAACAACCCCAAGGAGGACGTACCACGTGTTTCAAACTGTCGTGTTTCCCGTCGTGTACGGGTTTGTTATTTTTATGGCCGGCATGAAGGTGATGGAGGCAGCCCTCGGCAAATGGGCGGGGCCCCTCCTGTCCGCCTTCCTGCAAAAGGCCACCGCTTCGCCGCTGAAGGGGCTCCTCTTCAGCACCGGCATCACGGCCGTCCTGCAAAGCAGCACCGCCGTCACCGTCATTACGATGGGCTTGGTCAATGCCGGGCTGCTGACGTACGAACGCACCCTCGGCATTATACTAGGCAGCAACATCGGCACCTGCCTGACCACCGAGCTGATCGGCCTGCAGATCGGACGGATCGCCCTGCCGCTCTTGACCGTCTCCCTGATCGTATGGGCGGCCGCAGTCATTTTCAGCGAGAGCTCACCGCCGGGAATCAGCCGCATTCAGCACCTGATGATGCCCGTCCAGTTTCTGTCGCTGGCCATCGCCGGTTTTGCCCTGGTCATGCTGGGCATCCGCGTCATGCAAAAGATCGGTCCGGCCCTGGAGCAGTCCGGTCTGTTCGGCTGGTTCCTGGACCGCGCCGCCGACAGCGTATGGTGGGGCATTGCCGCCGGCGCGGTACTAACCGCCCTGATGCACAGCAGCGCCGCCGTCATCGGCCTGGCTATCGCTCTGGCCTCCTCGGGAACGCTGCCGGTCGACGTCGGCATCGCCATCGTGCTCGGCGCGAACGTCGGCACCTGCGTGACCGCGGTTCTTGCCTCCATCGGCAGCACGGCCTCTGGCCGATTCGTCGCCTGGACCCATGTGGTTCTGAACGTCGGCGGAGCCCTCGTCTTCATGCCCTTGATTCCGCAGCTGCACTGGGCCGTGGCGGCCATCACCGGCAGTGAAGGCGCGCAAATCGCCCACGCGCAGACGCTGTTTAATGTGATCAGCTCCCTGGCCGCTCTGCCTCTATGCTACCTGCCGATCTGGAAAAAAGCCGCACACGCCTGAGTGTATAGCTCACACTTAAGCGCTTGGTAGGAGGACAGTTCCTTAGGCCGACCTAAGATAAGTCTTAAACCTCGATGCCGAGCAGGGACAGCCCTTTCCGCACGATCCGGTCATTATTATCATACCCGTTCTGATCCTGCCGGAGCCATGCCTCACGCGGCTCATACCAGGCCACACCGCTGATCTCCTCCACCTGAGGACGATGCAATCCGCCGACCGCCTCCACCAGGTAATAATGGACTTCTTTTTGAACCTGGCCATGAATCGGATGGTTGTACGTATACTTAATGATGTCCACGGGGGAAATGATGCTGCCGATAATGCCTGTCTCTTCCTCGATTTCGCGCAGCGCGGTCTGCTCAACGGTTTCGCCCGGCTCCATTTTGCCTTTGGCCATCGAAATTTTGCCGTAGCGGTCCAGAATCAGCTGAATCTCCAGCCGGCCGCCGATGCTGCGGAACACGACGCCTCCTGCCGATATTTCCTTCCTCATCACCCGCTCCTCCTCCTCATGCCATAGTACAAACAAGGATTTCACCTCCGGTGCTGCCGGAAATGAAATCCTTGCCATTCGCCCAAGATCCCGCAATGCACAGGGACCTTGCTATATACAAATTAAACCGCTTGTCCCGGTCTTTCATCCAGCACACGCACCAGCTGGCCTTCGCACTCGTGAACGCCGGCTTTGGTCAGCTTAACGCGGCACAGCTTGCCTTGCAGGTCTTCCGGACCGTCAAAGATCAGCTGCAGATAGTTATCGCTGAAGCCGTGCATTTTGCCCGGACCATGGGTTCCTTTGGAAGTGCCTTCCGGAATGACGTCCAGCACCTGGCCGACGAATTTTTGGGCATACGCCAGCTGCATCTGCTCGGACAGCGCGATCAATTCGCGCACCCGCGCATGCTTCACTTCCTCGCTCACCTGGTCGGTCATCCGCGCGGCTGGCGTGCCGTTCCGCTGGGAATACGGGAAGACGTGCATTTCCGAGAACCCGATCGCCTTCATCAGCTCATAGCCGTTCCGGAACATTTCGTCCGTTTCGCCCGGGAACCCGACGATAACGTCCGTCGTAATGCCGACATCCGGCATCGCCTGGCGGATCAGCTGCATTTTGTTGTAAAACTCTTCTGTCGTATACTTGCGGCGCATCCGCTTGAGCACGGTGTCATCCCCCGCTTGCAGCGGAATGTGCAGGTGGCGGCACATTTTCGAGGAACGGTTCAGCACGTCGAGCATCCGCTCGTCGATTTGGCTAGCCTCGATGGAGCTGATGCGTACGCGTTCCAGCCCGTCCACCTTGTCGAGATCCCACAGCAGGTCCGACAGGCGGTAGCTGTCCAGGTCATCGCCGTAGCCGCCTGTATGGATGCCGGTCAGGACGATTTCCTTGTATCCCGCTTCCACCAGCTGATGCGCCTGGTTCACGATACTCTTCGGATCCCGGCTGCGTGAAAGCCCACGCGACCATGGGATGATGCAGAACGTGCAGAAGTTGTTGCAGCCGTCCTGAATTTTCAGAAACGCCCGGGTTCTGTCGGCAAAATCAGGCACGTCCATTTCTTCAAATACGCGCGTCTTCATAATGTTGCGGACCGCATTGATCGGCTCGCGGGACTGGCGGATTTGATTCACGTACGGAATGATTTTGTCCCGGTCCTGGTTCCCAATGACGAGGTCAACCCCGGGAATGTCCAAAATTTCGGCCGGCGAGGTCTGCGCATAGCAGCCCGTCACGGCGACGATCGCTTCCGGATTTTGGCGCACGGCGCGGCGGATGATCTGCCGGCTCTTCTTATCGCCTGTATTGGTTACGGTGCAGGTATTAATTAAATAAACGTCTGCGTTTTGTTCGAAATCAACCTGCTCGTAGCCTTCATTTTTAAACAGCTGCCAAATGGCCTCTGTATCGTAAAAATTCACTTTACAGCCCAACGTATAAAATGCAACGGATGGCATATTCAAGCTCCCCCCATTTCTCCGGATTCATAAAGTATGCAGGCCAGGGCAACCATACCCGCCGTCTCGCAGCGCAGGATTCTCCGTCCCAGGCCGATGCTGACCGCGCCGGCTTCCTCCGCCGCCCGGCACTCCTCTTCGCTGAAACCGCCTTCCGGTCCCACGATCAGAAGCACCTGCAGGTCTGCGGCAGCGCCGGTCTTCTCTATCCAAGGCTTCACTGCATCCCGCAGCTGAAGACCGTGTTCTTTCTCATAGCAGAAATATACCGCATCATACGCCGAAAACGAAGCCAGCAGGTTTTTCCAATGGATCGGATAACCGACCTCGGGCACCCGGTTGCGGTGGCTCTGTTCAGCCGCCTCTTTGGCGATTTTGCTCCAGCGGACGATGCGCTTCTCTTCCTTCTTGGCATCGTACTGCACGATGGTTCGCTCTGATAAAAAAGGAACAAATGCCGCCGCACCGATCTCGGTGCATTTCTGGATCACCGTCTCCATCTTGTCTCCTTTAGGGAGGCTCTGCGCAATGGTGACTTTAACCCGCGGCTCCTGGGTCATCGCCAGCATCTCGACGACAGCGGTGGTGACAACCCCTTGGTCGATCGACCGGATTTCCACCAGCGCTTCCCGCTCGCGGCCGTCGCTGACGATAAAGGTGTCCCCTTCTTTGCCGCGCATGACCTTGGCGATATGCCGTGCATCCTCACCGGTAATCTCGACGGTATCGCCTTTAAACTGCTCCTGTGATACAAAATATCTCTGCACCTTTATCAACATCCTATTTCCAAAATCACAAACTTCATCATACAACTTTTAGGTTCGCATGACCAGACCCTATTCAACAAGCGAATACGGCCTCGAACGTTCGCGTTCCCGCTCCGATTATATCGACACGCCGAACAATTTCAGGAAGGAGAACACGAACTGGTAGTTGATGCTGTTAGCCCACATGTATAGCGGACTGATCGTATACATCTGCAGCACCGGAATGAACAGAATCAGCAGGAAAATAAAGATGGACCACTGCTCAAACTGCTGCAGCTTAATCCGTACCCGCGGCGGAACGATATCTTCGACGATGCGGTATCCGTCCAGCGGCGGAAGCGGGATAAGGTTGAATAAGAACAGGAAAAAGTTCATGAAGCAGAAATAGCGCAAAAACGTCGTGATCGCGAACAGCAGCCTTTCGTTCGTAATCCCGTCCAGCGCCCCCGTTGCGATCAGGAGGGCGTAAACAAACGCCCCGATGATACCCAGAACGAAGTTGCTCAGCGGCCCCGCCGCCGACACAACCACGCCCATGAGGCGGGGATTTTTGAAGTTGTCGCGGTTGACCGGGACCGGTCTGGCCCAGCCAAACCCTGCGATCACCAGCAGCAGGACGCCGAGAAAATCGAAGTGAACCGCCGGATTCAGCGTCACCCTGCCCAGCAGTTTGGCTGTAGGATCTCCAAATTTATAGGCAAAATACGCATGCGAAAATTCATGCACCGTAAAGGCGATCACCAGCACGATCAGAACGAACGGAAGCTCTTCCAGCGGAAACCTGAGAATATTGTTCAGAAAATCCATCACGACCTCTTTCTCGCGACAAAGGCTACCCAGTCTTCGTCACGGCAAACGTCCTCGATCTCAAACCCGGAGTCCTTCAGCGCCTGCTGAACGACGTCTTCCTTATTTTTGTAAATGCCTGAGGCGATGTAGACTCCTCCCGGCTCGAGTGCACGGTACACGTCGTCGATAAAGAGCAAAATGATTTCGGCCAAAATGTTGGCGACGATCACTTGGACCGGCAGGGTAACGCCCAGATCTTCGCGCTGATCACCGCTTAACAGGGACAGCAGATCGCTTTCCTTGACCGTAATCTGATGATCCAGCATGCCGTTCAATTGGCTGTTTTCCTTGGCGCTCGACACCGCCACCGGATCCAGGTCCAGTGCAAGCACATGCTTCGCGCCGAGCAGGACGGCCCCAATGGCCAGAATACCCGATCCCGTTCCGACGTCGATGACTTCCTCCCCGCCCCGGATGACCTTCTCCAGCGTGCGCAGGCAGAGCGCCGTTGTCGGATGGGTTCCTGTGCCGAACGCCATTCCGGGATCGAGCTCGATGATTTTTTCCGTCTCGATAGCCGGCGTGTAGTCCTCCCAGGTCGGCTTGATCGTCAGACGCTCCGATACCTTCAGCGGTTTGAAGTAAGCTTTCCAGGCGGTAGCCCAATCGTCCTCATTCACCGTCTTGAGCTCATAGCGCAGCTCTCCCGTGTCGATGCCGTACTCATGCAGCTGCCCGATCCGTTCCTTGACCTCGGCAATGATCTGCTCCACTGGGGACTCTTCGGAAAAATAACCTTTGATTTCCGCCTGTCCCTCCGGAATATCGTTGAGAGGCATCTCGTACCATTGCCCGAACGACGTATCCCGTTTCTTGTTCAGGGTTCCCGACTCTTCGATGGATACGCCGCCGGCGCCGGCCTCATGCAAAAAATTCGAAATCATTTCCACGGCTTCTTCCGTGGTATGTATTGTAAATTCATGCCATAACATAATTCGTTAAATTCCTCCTCGACCTATGCATAAGTACCATTGTACTATACATCGGCGGCCGAGTACAAAATTTAGGGCTCCCCGCTAACAAAAAAACCGCAGGTCCGCATCGCGCTTCCCCACGGTTTTATGCATTCTCAATCTTCATCCGTCCAGCCGGTATCCATTTTGCGGAGCTGACGCTCGTCAGCCTCCTCGCTGCGGCGGAGCGCTTCCACATCATCCGCATCGGCCAGAGCGCCCGAGAACTCGACGTCCTCGTTTTTCATCGACATCAGTTCCTTGATTTTTTCCGTCTTGGTCATGATTTTGCCTTTTTTATCGCGGCTAGCCATCAAGCTCCCATCCTTTCCTTGAACGAACTATTCACCTTTAGAAAATGTTACGGTCCCACTTTCGCGCCTAGACGAAGCCGCCGGCTTCCTCGACGATTCTCCTTGCCTTTTCGAACGATTCTTCCTCGACCACAACGCTCAGAATGATATCCCGGCCGGTCGGCCCTCCCTGTCCGCCGTCGCTCATCCCGCTTGCGGACGGATCGGCTGCGGCCAAGATGGAGACATCCTTATCGCTGTATGTTGTGCCATAAGTCACAGACGTCAGGCTGGGCATATCACCCGTAAATGGGCCGGTGCTGTACATCGAAGCCCCCGGAAACCGGCTGAAGCGGTCGATGGACAGGTCCACCACCCGCAGGGCGCGCAGCTTTTTGGCTACGCCCTCGGCTTCTTCCGGACTTTTAAAATAGGCCAGAATGCTCTTTTCAGACACTTGCTTCACCTGCTTTTTATATGGATTAAGCGTTTACGGCTTCTCACGTGCGGTTTTAGGCTGTGCAAGCGCGGTCCCTTTTATGCGCAAGAAACAACCGGGGGTGGGAACTGGAAACGTCTATGGGTTTGCATGCAAAAAAAGCCCGGCCGTCACGGCCGGACTTTCTAAATACGATCCATCTTCCTGAAGGTTATCGGAAGACGTCTTACCTATATACTGCAATTACGCGGTTACTCCCCGCGGAACGCTTTTTTCATGCGGTCAAAAAAAGACTGCTCCTGCTCATGCGTCTGCTCGCCGTCCATGGAGGCAAACTGGCGCAGCAGGTCCTTCTGCTCGTCACTGAGCTTGCTAGGCGTAACGACGACGACCTTCACGTGCTGGTCGCCCTGTCCGATGCCGCGTAAACGCGGAACACCTTTGCCTTTGAGCCGGAAGAACGTGCCCGTTTGTGTACCGGCCGGAATTTTCAGCTTGACCTTCTCGGTCAGCGTCGGGATCTCGATCTCGTCGCCAAGCGCCGCCTGGGCAAAGGTGAGCGGAACCTCGCAGTAAATATCGTCGCCTTCCCGCTCGAAGAAGTCGTGAGGCTTCACGCGGATGACGATGTACAAGTCGCCCGACGGGCCGCCCCGCAGACCGCCCTCCCCTTCGCCGGTCATGCGCAGCTGGGCGCCGTCGTCCACGCCCGCAGGAATGCGCACGTGAATTTTGCGCTGCTTTTTCACTTTACCGCTGCCGTGGCAGGTCGTACATTTGTCCTTGATGATTTGACCCGTACCGTTACAGTTGGAGCAGGTACGACGGTTGACCATCCGTCCGAACGGCGTGTTCTGGACGACTTCCTGCTGCCCGCTGCCGTGGCAGACGGAACAGGTTTGCGGCTTCGTTCCCGGTTTGGCTCCCGAACCGTGGCAAGTGTCACAGTTTTCGGTTCTAGGAATGGTAATATCCGATTCCTTGCCGAATACCGCTTCCTTGAACTCGATCGTCATCGTATACTGCAGGTCGTTCCCCCGCTGCGGCGCGTTCGGGTCACGGCGTCCTCCGCCCCCGAAGAACATGTCGAAGATATCGCCGATGCCGCCGAAGTCTGCACCGGAGAATCCTCCGCCCATGCCCTGGTTCGGATCGATATGGCCGTACTGGTCGTAGGTCGCACGCTTCTGCCCGTCGCTGAGCACATCATAGGCTTCCTTAACCTCTTTGAACTTGGCCTCGGCGTCATCCGCCTTGTTCACGTCCGGGTGATACTGCCTGGCCAGCTTCCGGTAAGCTTTTTTGATATCATCATCCGAAGCGTCCTTGCCGACGCCCAGGACTTCATAATAGTCACGCTTTTCAGCCACTCTTCCACCCCCAATATTTCAGTCATGCTCCGGTTCATGGACAAAAGGAAAGCCAAAGCAGCGGGATGCCCCGGCTTTGACTTCCCTATTCCTGAACATAACTTTCTATAGGTTAACCTTGATTTTTGTCCTCGTCAACAACCTCGTAGTCCGCGTCAACGACATTGTCCTTCTTCGCGGAGCCTGCTGCGCCGTCGGTATTGCCTTCGCCGCCTTGAGCCTGCTGCGCTTGAGCAGCCTGCTCATACAGCTTCACAGACAGCTGCTGCACGATTTCGGTCAGCTCTTCGGTAGCGGATTTGATCTGCTCCAGGTCGTCGGAGTCGATAGCCGCTTTGACTTTATCCTTCGCCGCATTGGCCTTTTCGACTTCGGAAGCGTCGACTTTGTCGCCAAGGTCCTTAATTGTCTTTTCTGTGGAGTATACGAGCTGGTCGGCGTTGTTCTTCGCTTCGATCAGTTCTTTACGCTGACGGTCTTCCTCGGCATGCGCCTCGGCGTCCTTCATCATGCGTTCCACTTCGTCGTCGCTGAGACCGCTCGAAGAAGTAATCGTAATCTTCTGCGTTTTGTTCGTTCCTTTATCGGTAGCCGATACGTTCACGATGCCGTTGGCGTCGATGTCGAATGTAACTTCGATTTGCGGTACACCGCGAGGTGCTGGCGGAATGTCGCCCAGGATAAAGCGTCCCAGCGTTTTGTTGCCCGCCGCCATTTGGCGTTCGCCCTGCAGTACGTGGATTTCAACGCTTGGCTGGTTATCCGCATACGTCGAGAAAATTTGTGATTTGCTGGTTGGGATCGTCGTGTTGCGCTCGATCATTTTCGTAAATACGCCGCCTGCGGTTTCGATACCGAGGGAGAGCGGAGTTACGTCGAGAAGCACGACGTCTTTGACGTCGCCTGTCAGCACGCCGGCTTGCACCGCGGCACCAAGGGCAACCACTTCGTCCGGGTTAACGCCTTTATGAGGCTCTTTGCCGGTCAGACGCTTGATCGCTTCCTGTACGGCCGGAATCCGCGTGGAACCGCCGACAAGGACGATCTTGTCAATGTCGCTGGAGCTCATGCCCGCATCGCTGAGCGCTTGACGGGTTGGTCCAAGAGTGCGTTCCACCAGGTCGGCAGACAGCTCTTCGAATTTGGCACGGGTCAGGTTAACCTCCAAGTGCTGAGGTACGCCGTCCACAACCGTAATAAATGGCAGGGAAATCGTCGTCGTCAGAACGCCGGACAATTCCTTTTTCGCTTTTTCCGCAGCGTCTTTCAGACGTTGAACTGCCGCTTTGTCCTTGCTCAGGTCGATGCCTTGGTCCTTCTTAAACTCGCTTACGAGGTAATCGATGATCACTTGGTCGAAGTCGTCGCCGCCGAGGTGGTTGTCCCCGCTCGTCGCTTTAACTTCGAAGAAGCCGTCGCCCAGCTCCAGGATCGAAACGTCAAACGTACCGCCGCCAAGGTCGTATACGAGGATCGTTTGATCTTCCGCTTTTTCCAGACCGTAAGCGAGAGCGGCAGCCGTCGGCTCGTTGACGATCCGCAGCACTTCCAGACCGGCGATTTTACCGGCGTCTTTGGTCGCTTGGCGCTGGCTGTCATTAAAGTATGCCGGAACCGTAATAACTGCTTGGGTTACCGGTTGGCCCAAATAAGCCTCGGCGTCGGATTTCAGCTTTTGCAGAATCATTGCGGAAATTTCTTGAGGCGTAAACTCTTTGCCGTCAATCGTTTCCTTATGGTTTGTACCCATGTGGCGTTTGATCGAAATGATCGTACGGTCAGGGTTCGTAATGGCTTGGCGCTTTGCCGTTTCGCCGACGATGCGCTCGCCGTCTTTCTTGAAGCCGACAACCGAAGGGGTTGTACGCGCGCCTTCCGGATTCGGGATAACGACAGCCTCGCCGCCTTCCATGACGGCTACGCAGGAGTTAGTCGTACCAAGGTCAATACCGATAACTTTACTCATGTATGGTTTCCTCCTCTGGGATATAAGAAATGGTGGATCAATACTTATATGTTAAACAGCAGGGATTTACATGCTGACTTTAACCATGGCTGGACGAAGCACTTTGTCCTTCAGCATATAGCCTTTTTGCACTTCCTCAACAACGATGCCTTCCTCGTATTCATCGCTTTCCACCTGCATGATGGCTTGATGATATTCCGGATTAAACGGCTCGCCGACGGTAACCATAGCCTGCAGCCCTTCCGCTTGTAGCACGCCTTCCAATTGGCGGAAAATCATGCTTACGCCTTTCGTAAAGGACTCCATTTCGCTGCCTTCGCCGGCAGCGGCGAGAGCCCGTTCGAAATTATCCACGACAGGCAGCAGCTCGGTCACCAGTTTAGTGGATGCATACTTGGCCAGGTCCTCTTTTTCCTTCTGGGTCCGTTTGCGGAAATTGTCGAAGTCGGCCTGCGTACGGATGGCACGCTGCTGATAATCGTCAGCCAGCCCCTGCAGACGCTCCACTTCGCTCTTCAGAGCAGCAGGGTCCAATGCTTCATTCTCCGCAGCCGTCCCTTCAGAAGCATCCTCCGAAACTGTCTCGCCAGCTTGGCTAGCCTCCGCCTCGGCTGTATGTTCATTCACTTCTTCATTTGTTTGTTGGTTCAATTCGTTTTCACTGTCTTGAAATGGTTGGTTTTCTTTCAAGATGTCTTCACCTCCTTGGTAAACTGATCATGCTTTTGTTCATCGGTTCAAGCGGTCCCGAAGAACTCAATCTTCATCCTGACCGCCATAGCCTCTCATTTTGATGACATTATGAATGCGGAGCACGGCAGCCGCCACCTCACCCCGCGGCCTCCAGCCCATGAATCTTCACCAGGGCCGGATCGACGATCCCCCGCTCCTCATAGCGAATGACGAGCCCGGTATCGCAGTCGATGCCCATGGAGTCGGAGTCTTCCGCAAGCTGGGCGGCACGCGCCTCTTCCATCTTCTCCAGCGGGTTGTAGCCGGCGTTCAGCAAAATTTGCGCCATGGGCTTGCGCATTGCCGCCGCCACGGCGGCAATGCCGAAGGCTTCCATGCCCTTCACCGCCTCCCGCTGATGCTCCAGCTCGTAGGAGACGGCCAGCTCGGCCGTACCTCCGCCGGGAAGCACTCCGCCGGAGACGGCGGCTTGTACAGCCGAGGCCGCATCCGCGGCAATCCGGGCGGACTCCCCGACGACTTCCGCGGTGCTCGCCCCGACGATCAGCGTGACAAACGGCTCGCGCTCCTGCCCCCCGCTGCTGACCCGCACGCGTTCCAGCCTTTCGTCATAAGCCACATAGGGGGAATTCCCCAGAAGCTTGGCAAGCGAATCGCGCTCCTTATGTAAGGCGGTACGCCGCATGGGCACCGCCCCTGTCATCTCGCTGACGCGGAGCAGGTCGCTGCGGCTCACGCGCGGCACCACCATGATGCCGTGATCCATGCAGAACTGCTCGGCATCGGGATGGATTCCCCGTTCCAGCAGAACAAGCCCCACCCCGAGGTCGGCCAGCACGTGAAGCTCGCTGCTGAAGCGGTCGCGCAGCTCCATGTACCGGGCAAAGCCGGCTTCCGTCGTCAAAACCTCTTCATCCAGCGTCTCCGGCTCGAGCGCGTCGTGCAGGACGAGGATCTTCGTGTTCTTCAGCACGGGTCTATCATGCGAATGAAGCGGCTTCTGCTTCAAAAGAATGCCTTCATATACTTCATTATCGCCTTTCTCGTGGGCGGTAACCGCATCGGCAAGCAAATAGCCGGGTTCCCTCAGCTTCCGGGTCCCCACCTTCGAAGCGGCTTCCATGACAAGGCGGACGATATCTTCGCGCTCGCGCCCTGCGACATAGGCCGCCTTGGCAAGCAGCGGATCGTCCAGCCCTTCGATGACCCGGGTCCGGCGACGCAGCGCTTCCACTGCCATGCGAATGCCCTGCTGCATGCCGGCGACCACTTTAGAGGCGGGAACGCCTCTGACGATTTGCGCGACGCCTTCCTGCACCAGCGCTCCCGCGAGCACCGTTGCCGTCGTCGTTCCGTCGCCGACCTGCTTCTGCTGGCTGCGGGCCACCTGGATCAGCAGCCTGGCAGCGGGATGTGTGACATCCATCTTGTCGAGAATCGTCACGCCGTCATTGGTAATAATGACTTCCCCGCGGGAGCCGACCAGCATGACGTCCAGTCCCTTGGGGCCGAGCGTCCCTTCCACGGCGGAGGTGATGGCACGGACCGCATTGCTGTTGTTAAGCAGAGCCGCGTAGCGTTCTTCACCCTCGCGAACCGGCTGCTGGCCTTGACTCATCCGTCCTCTCCCCCTTATTTGTACCAGTGTGACAGCAGCGCCGTCAGATCCTTGGACAATATGTTCAAAATGCTCATTACCCTTGCGTATTCCATCCGCGTCGGGCCCAAAATGCCGATGGTGCCGAGCGCTTCCCCTTCAAGCGAGTAAGTCGCCGTGATCAGGCTGCAGTTGGCAAACGCCTCATGGTCGTTCTCCGTGCCGATCCGCACCTGAATGCCGCCCCCATCCTGGGGCGCCATCATCTTCGTAAGCGTCGGCGTCTCTTCGAGCAGGTCCAGGATCGTCTTCACTTTATCGACATCCTTAAACTCCGGCTGGGTCAGCATGTTGGTCGTTCCGCTCAAATACAGGCGCTGATGGTCCGCCTCACCGTCCAGGAATATGTTGTCCAGCACCTTCATGATTTCTTCATAGTTGGAAATATGGCGCTCCATCTCCTGGCCGAGTTCTGTATATAATCTTGTCTTCAGCTTATATATAGGTACATTCATCAGCTTGCTGTTCAGCAGGTTGACGACTTTCTCGATCTCGGAGACCGGTACGTCCGGCGGAAGCTGGACCGTCTTGTTCTCCACCTGTCCCGTGCTCGTCACGATAATCGCGACGGCGGTTTCCTCGTTAAGCGGAAGCAGCTGAAAATGCCGCAGTGAAGTATGAAAAACTTCCGGTCCAAGCAGGATGGAAGTGTAATTCGTCATATGGGATAGTATCATGGCTGCATGCTGGATCACCTGCTCCATCGCGCTGAGCTTCTCGGCAAAAAACTTGCGGAGCAGCCGGATTTCCCCCGGAGGCGCCGAATAGGCCGGATCCAGATGATCGACATAATACCGGTAACCTTTATGAGATGGAATGCGGCCGGCCGAAGTATGGGGCTGTTCCAAAAAGCCCAGCTCTTCCAGATCAGCCATTTCGTTGCGGATCGTCGCCGGACTGTAGCCGACATCGCCTCGTTTCGAAATGCTGCGGGAGCCTACGGGTTCAGCGGAGCGAATATAGTCGTCCACAATGGCATTCAGTATCATTCTTTGACGTTCGGTAAGCATACCATTCCCCCCTTGGTGACCTTTATTTCGAGCATCGTTAGCACTCTAAAGAGATGAGTGCTAACCGTTAATACAAAAATACCAAACTGACATGAGCATTGTCAAGTCAGTTCAGCATCTTAAGAACAGCTATTTCATCGCATGCATGCTGCTTGGCGCAGTTCACGCAATCGGTCCAAACCTTCTCGGGAAAAATCTCTTTTTCCACAACCGAAAATCCGTTTTTCAGAAAAAACGATACTTCGTACGTCAGGGCCATAATTTTAGGAATGCCTTGTCTTCTCGCCTCTTCCGTGAGCTTGCTCACCAGTTTGGAGCCGATTCCCATACCCTTATGCCCTTCCGCAATTCCCAGGGAGCGGATCTCCACCAGGTCTGCGCCCAACTGGCAGAGCGAGCCGCAGCCGATCACTTTCCCGTCCGCCTCGGCCACGACAAACTGGTCCAGCTGCTTCTCAAGCACTTTGCGAGAGCGCGGCAGCATGATCCCCTTCTGTGCATAACCATCGATCATTTCGAAAAGCGGTTCTACGTCCTCTGGCACCGCTTTACGGCAAATAACTACCGCCGGCATCGCCATTCCCCCTCACACGTGCTGTCAATGATATGAATAAATATACAACAACACGCATAGAAGTTCAAGCGGTTATTTTGCGGTGAGCGAGCCTATAAATTCGCCGAAAACGTCGTTGCCGAACAGGATTCCCCGTTCGCTGAGGCGGTACCCGTCGCCCGTCTCCTCGAGCAGCCCCGCATTCAGCATTTTATGCAGCGGTTTGGCAAACATGTCTTCCATCGATACGCCGAACTGCTCTTCGAAATGCGTCCGGGACACTCCCTTCAAGACACGCAGGCCGACCATGAGGAAATCCTCCATCGCCTCTTCCCGGGGCACCTCGAAGCTCTCCATTCTCGGCAATCCCTCTTTGGTCGCTTCCGTATACGGATTAACCCCTTTGATATTCATATGCCGCATGCCGCCGACATACCCGTGGGCACCCGCGCCGAGTCCGTAATAATCTTCGTTCAGCCAGTAGGCCATATTGTGGCGGCTGTGGAATCCGGGCTTCGCAAAGTTGCTGATTTCGTACTGCTCGTAACCCGCTTCCTTCATTTTCTCCATCAGCAGCAAATACATCTTCAGCTCGTCGTCCTCATGGGGCAGCGGCAGTTGATTCTTCTGGTACATCGTATGGAAGAGGGTGTTCTCCTCAACCTTCAGGCTGTAGATCGAATAGTGCGGCAGATTCAGCGCAAGCGCCTTGCTCACGCTCTCCGCCAGCATTTCCACCGTCTGGTTCGGCAGGCCGAACATCAGGTCGATCGACATGTTGTCAAAGCCGGCTTTGCGCGCGTTCTCCAGGCTCTGGTACACATCATCCGTATCATGGATACGCCCGATGCCGCTCAGCAGCTCGTTCTGAAACGCCTGTACGCCGAAGCTTACGCGGTTAACGCCGCCCGCTCTCATCACAGCCAGCTTCTCGAGGTCGGTTGTCCCCGGGTTGGCCTCCATCGAAAATTCAATATCTTCCGACCAGTCCGGAAAATACGTCTTGACCGTCTTGAGGAAATACTCCATTTCGTCCGGCTTCAGCACGGTCGGAGTTCCCCCGCCGACGAAAATGCTCGTTATTTTACCGGGAGGAACCTCTTTGACGGTTCGTTCCATTTCCCGCTCCAGCCCCTGCAAATAATCCATCACCGGCTGGTTCTTCAGCACATAGGAATTGAAATCGCAGTAAAAGCATTTATTCGTGCAAAAGGGAATGTGCAGATAAACCGCTTGGGGTTTACGGTTCCCCTGATACTTAACTCTTGGCGTCCCTTGCGGATTCAACATCGCCATCGCAAATTCCCTCCTTATATTTAGAAAGGGAAAGCCGCAGCGGCTCTCCCGTGGAATGGTCCAATGTTCTCTATAAACTTGCTTGGTGAAAGCCGACTAGTTGTCGTCGATTTTCAGGACAGCCATAAAGGCTTCCTGCGGCACTTCGACGCTGCCGACCTGCTTCATGCGCTTCTTGCCTTCCTTCTGCTTCTCGAGAAGCTTCCGCTTCCGCGAAATATCGCCGCCGTAACACTTGGCGAGGACGTTCTTGCGCATCGCCTTGACCGTCTCGCGGGCGACGACCTTCGTCCCGACCGAAGCCTGGATCGGCACCTCGAACATTTGCCGCGGAATGAGCTCGCGCAGCTTCTCGCAGATGCCGCGTCCGCGGTGGTACGCGCGGTCGCGGTGCACGATGAAGGAGAGCGCGTCGACCTGCTCCCCGTTCAGCAGGATGTCCATCTTCACGAGGTTGGAGCGGCGATAGCCGGACAGCTCGTAATCAAAGGAAGCATAGCCCTTCGTGCCGGACTTCAGCTGATCGAAGAAGTCGTACACGATTTCGGACAGCGGAATTTCGTACGTGATCGTAACCCGGGTCGTATCCAGGTACTCCATGTTGACGAATTCGCCGCGTTTGTTCTGGCACAGCTCCATAATGGTGCCCACATAATCGTTCGGCACGATGATGGCCGCCTTGACGTATGGCTCCTCGACGTATTCGATCTTCCCGATTTCCGGATAGTTGGACGGGTTGTCGATTTCGATCGTGTCGCCGTTCGTCAGCGTAATGCGGTAAATAACGCTCGGCGCCGTCGTAATGAGCGGGATGTTGAATTCGCGTTCGATCCGCTCCTGGATAATCTCCATATGAAGCAGCCCGAGGAAGCCGCAGCGGAAGCCGAAGCCGAGCGCGCTCGACGTCTCCGGCTCGAAGCTCAGCGAAGCGTCGTTCAGCTGCAGCTTCTCCAGCGCCTCGCGCAGGTCATTGTAATCGGACGTCTCGATCGGGTACAAACCGCAGTATACCATCGGGTTGATTTTGCGGTAGCCGGGCAGCGCCTCGGGTGTCGGATTTTTGGCATCAGTGACCGTATCGCCGACCCGGGTATCACCCACGTGCTTAATGCCCGCAACGATAAAGCCGACATCGCCGACTCTAAGCTCTTCCACGATCGTCATCCGCGGTTTAAACGCGCCGACTTCGATGACCTCGAACGTCTTGTCCGTAGCCATCATCTTGATTTTCGAGCCCGCTTTGATGCTGCCGTCAATGACGCGCACATACACGATTACGCCTTTGTAAGGATCATAATGCGAGTCAAAAATGAGCGCCTTCAGCGGCTGATCCGGATCACCGTTTGGCGGCGGTACCTGCTGGACGATCTGCTCCAGAATTTCCTTGATGCCGATGCCGGCCTTCGCCGAGGCGAGAACGGCGTCGCTTGCGTCCAGACCGATAACGTCTTCAATTTCCTGCTTCACGCGGTCCGGATCGGCGCTCGGCAGGTCGATTTTGTTAATGACCGGAAGAATCTCCAGGTTGTTATCCAGTGCCAAATAGACGTTGGCCAGCGTCTGCGCTTCGATTCCCTGGGCGGCGTCCACCACGAGCAGCGCGCCTTCGCAGGCGGCCAGGCTTCGGGAAACTTCATACGTAAAGTCGACGTGTCCGGGAGTATCGATCAGGTTCAGCAAATATTCCTCGCCGTCATCGGCGCGATAAGTCAGGTGAACGGCCTGAAGCTTGATGGTAATCCCGCGCTCGCGTTCGAGATCCATCTGGTCCAGCACCTGATCCTGCATTTCGCGCGAGGTGAGGGCGCCCGTATATTCAAGAATACGGTCCGCAAGCGTCGACTTGCCATGGTCTATATGGGCGATAATGGAGAAATTTCGAATGTTCTTTTGCCTTGCTTGTACGTCTGTCATGCCTTACCCCCAAAAACAGCCTGATGTGTAATCAATTCATTATAACAGTTGGAGGAAAGGCCAGCAATCCCACCTGCACGCATTATTCCGTCACGTTGCTGAAGAGGGAGACGACGAGACGGATTCCCTTTTGGGACAGCTCCTGCAGCAGGCCTGCCGTCTTATCCGCCAGCACGTCGACCGTCGGCGTGCCGCCTTGGTCCACCAGCAGCTGCTCGGGAGTCTTCTCATGCCAGTCCTGGACCTCGACCTGTTCTTGCTGCGGCTGCTCGTCCGCCGCCTTGAACCGGTTCGAGCTTTGGCGCGGCTGGGAAAGCTGTTGCCTCTGCTGCGTAGAAGCTCCCTGCTGCGGCCCGGCCTGCACGGCGGCAGCCGCCGTCTGCGCCTGCGGCGCGGGCGCCGGAGCATCCGGACTGGCCAGCTGCATGCCGACCAGAACGCCAATGCCTGCCCAAATTCCAAGCACGCACACTTTTTTAGCCCATTTTGACATGACCATACCTCCCTTGGCTCATTGCTTTCTCAGCTTTTATTATCTTTCTTGGCGGGAGCCGTTTGATCGGCGCTGGCCTTTTCCGCCTTTTGATCCGCGTAATAGACGTCCGCGATCGTCTGTGCCAATACTTCCGACGTCCGCTTCAGCTCCGCATCGGTGCTGTCGATCCCGCCGACCTCAATCAAAATGCTGTTCTCCGACAGCGATTGGTTATATTCCCCGTTGCCCATGGAGGAATCTTTCCCCCAAATGCCGCGGGACAATCCGGGATAGGCTTTTTCCAGCCGTTCATGGATGGAATTAGCGAAGGCTTCGTTTTTGCGCCAGTTTTTGTTGCCGTGCCCGATGATGAAGAAGACCTGCGCGTAGCTTTTGCCGTTAATGTCTTTCGTCGTCCGGCTGTGCCCTTGAGAATCCCGGTGAATGTCGATCAGGTATTTCATGCCGCTGTTCTGGCTCATCGCAGCCTTCACCGTCTCGCGGGAATATTTATAGGAAAAGTTATAGTTATAGTCGGCCACCGTCGTCATGTAATCCTGCTCCGAATGGGCGGTGCCGATGCCGAGCTGCTCCAGCTTCTTCGCCACATAGCTTCCGACCAGCATCACGTTTTGCAACGGAGACGTAGAGCTGGGGTTGTCGCTGGTTTTACTCAGCAGCGGGTTGTATGCTTCTCTCGGATGAGAGTGATAGATCAGGATCGATTTGTTCTTGGAGTTCACCGCCGAAGATTGTCCCGTATCTCCATTGTCCTTGGAAGGCGTTCCTTCTCCGGCACCTTTCTTGCCGCCGGCGTCCGGTACCTGACCGGACGGCGTATCCTGCTGCTTGTCCGAGCCCTTACCGGAGTCGGTGACCTTTCCGGGATCGGTTTCTGCCTGACCCGCACCGTTCTTCTGGGGATCGGCTGAAGCGTTATGGCTTTGTCCGGCCGAATCCGTTTGTCCCGCCGTTTCTGCAGGCGGATTATAATCTTCGGGAGGAACGACGTTGTCATTGCCTGCCGAATGCCTCAGCAGCACCGGATCGTTCGCCCCCATGCCCGGCATTTCCCGGGCCAGCAGGCTTTTCGGATCCTTAGGGTTGACGCTGGTCAGCATCTGGAATACGAATGTCGTCATGTTTTCCCCTGAGAAAGTCGAGTTCCCTTTTTCTTTATTCATGTGGGGCAGTTCCATGCCTAACATATCAATGAAGAAATTGCTTGATACGGAGCCGGCGAATCCTTTCATTGAAGAAACCGGAGAATCGTTGATTTTCTGCTCGGCCATCCCTCCCAATCCCAGAAGTAAGAAAAACAGCAGCGATCCGACCACCAGCAGCACAAAGGTACGTCCCATAGACAGAAAATACAGTAGTCTGGCTCTCCATTTGCCGATATTCCAAAGCTGAAAACCATTCCTCTTCATTCTGTTGTCCTCCTGAAATCTCTTATACTTCAACTCTATGAGCCGGAGAGATTCGATAGAACCAAAAAAAGAAAGCCCGATAGATTCGGGCTTCCTCATTTATGATAGAAGAGAGAGAAGGAGCTGCACCTCCTAGTGGGTGTAGGCTCCCGTGTTTCCGGGGTCTACCGCGTCATGCAGGGCGGCGTTCAAACCGCTCGCGACAATATTGGCGATATCTTCGATAAATTCGTCAATCTCTTTCGGCGTGACGATCAGATCGTGGCCGAGCGGTTCGAGCACTTCCTTGACCAGGGCGAGGCGCTCCTGTTCGTTGATATCGTCCAGCATCCCCATAATTTGTCGGGTCTGGTTCGTCTCCTGGCCGAAATGATTCTTCATCATCTCCATGACATTGTTCACAATCGTCGAAGCGTAGCATACGGTCGGCACCCCGATGGCAACGACCGGAACGCCAAGCACTTCCTTGGTGAGGCCGCGGCGCTTGTTGCCGATGCCAGAGCCGGGATGGATGCCGATGTCGGCGATCTGGATCGTCGTGTTGACGCGCTCCAGCGATTTGGATGCCAGCGCGTCGATCGCGATGATCAGATCCGGCTTCGTCCGTTCCACGATACCCTGCACGATCTCACTGGACTCGATCCCCGTCAGTCCAAGCACCCCCGGGGCGATGGCGCTGATTTCCCGGTATCCCGGGGCTACCTGGTCCGGCATCAGCTGAAAATACTGCCGGGTGACGAGGACGTTCTCCACTACAAGCGGTCCCAGCGAATCGGGCGTCACATTCCAGTTGCCAAGCCCGACGATCAGAACCGTCTGTTTCTTCTGAATCCCGATCAGCGCCAGGAAATCCTCAAACTCGCGGGCGAAGGCCTCAGCTACCTGCTCCTGCAGCTTCGTGTCCCCGTTGCGGAGTCCGGGAACCTCTAAGGTAATATAATGCCCTTTGACGCGGCCGATGGCCTGGGAACCGGCCTCATTCAGCACGTTAAGGCGGGTAATCTTGATGCCGTCCTTCTCCGTAATCTCTTCATCGACCCCCGGGATCGGTCCGGCATGGCCCGCCATTTCCCTGGCGTCGACCGCCAGGTCGGTCCGCACGGAATAGCGCTGCAAATCCAACTCCATATACATCTGCCTCCTTTGGCTTGTTATGGATAGTTTGCGGGAGCGGCGGCCAGTTTATGCACAACCTTTTTACACCGGACACCGTTCATACGCCGCCGATCCATGTGCCTCTTAAAATCCAAACCTTTGGAACGAGATGATAGTATTGCTTTTTAGAGTACCCCATGCTAAACTATTTTAAGTTGTGAATCATTTCGAGCTATTCGAATGCCTTACAGGAGGTGAATGCAATGCCAAACATTAAATCCGCCGTTAAACGCGTGAAAACAAGCGACAAACGCCGTGCGCTTAATGCTTCCCAAAAATCCGCGCTTCGTACAGCTGTGAAGGCTGCCGATTCTGCGCTGACGAATAATGAAGTCGAAGCTGCTAAAGCTGCTGTTCAAGCTGCATCCCAAAAACTGGACAAAGCCGTAACTAAAGGCCTGATCCACAAGAACGCAGCCAGCCGCAAGAAGTCCCGCCTGGCGAAAAAACTTAACGCTCTCAGTGCACAAGCCTAAGGGAGCGCTATCCATACGATGAAATGGAAAAGTCCTGAGCAGCTCCCAAGCTGATCAGGACTTTTAAATTTTCTTTCGAAACGCGTACAGAGCTGACAACGCCATAGCGGCGCGCCTTTTGCTCTTTTATATAGCACGGACAGCCATGTTCGGAACAGCCTCACGAAGCAAGTGTACAACCCATGTGCTGTATACTAGGTTTAACAGGAGATGACGTCTATGGAAAGCTGGAAGAAAAATCTATGGGTTTTATGGTTTGGCTCGCTGATCGTGTCCTCGAGCTTCTCGATGGTGGTACCCTTTCTCCCCTTGTTTCTGATTGAAATCGGTGTCACCAAAAACATTGAGATGTGGTCCGGCCTGCTGTTCAGCGCAGCGTTTTTTGCGGGAGCGCTTTCATCTCCGTTCTGGGGATCCGTCGGCGACAAATACGGCCGCAAGCCGATGATCATCCGCGCAGGTTTTGTGCTGTGCATCATTTATTTGCTGACGGCGTTTGTCACGCATCCGGTGCAGCTGCTCATCCTGCGTATTTTGCAGGGGCTTCTCTCCGGATTTATTCCGGGAGCCATTGCGATCGTCGGTACCAACACCCCGGAGAAAAGGGTCGGCTACGCGCTGTCCACCATGTCCACGGCCACGGCTACGGGAAGCATCATGGGGCCCCTCCTCGGCGGCGTGCTCTCCAAGGTGTTCGACAACCGGCTGGCCTTCGGCAGCGCAGGCGTGCTGTGCTTTCTGGCCACGCTGCTCGTTATCTTTTACGTTAAAGAGGAAAAATTCGTCCCGAGCAAAGGCAAACTATCGGTGTTTAACACGCTGAAACAAGCCGCCGTCAACAAAATGCTGATGATCGTTCTGGTGCTCACCATGGTGACGCAGTTCTCGGTCATGACCATCGAGCCGGTGCTCTCCCTCTATATTGTGGAGATCGGCCACTCGGCATCGGATGCGTCCATCCTGGCGGGCTTCATCTTCTCACTCGTCGGGATTGCGAGCATCATCTTCGCCCCGCGCTGGGGCAAGCTGGCCGACAAGGTCGGGTTCCAGAAAATACTGATGATCGGCTTGTTCGCCGGAGGCATAGGCTCGCTGCTCCAGATCCCGTTTCACAACATTTGGGCGTTCTCGGTCGTTCGCTTCCTGTACGGCTGCTTCTTCTGCGCCGTGTTCCCGGCGCTGAACGGTCTTGTCGTCCGGTCTACGCCAAGCGATTTCCGCGGAAGGGCCTTCAGCCTCAACCAGACCGCGAACCAGCTTGGCGGCATGCTGGGACCGCTTGCGGGGGGTGCAATCAGCGGCGTGTTCAGCATTCATACCGTGTTCCTCATTACAGGGTTATTCCTGCTGCTGACGATGGGCCTCGCCTACTGGTCCCAGCGTTTCGGGAGCTTGTCCGCTCAGCAGGCCTCGACTAAAGCGATTGACGGCTAGAACCGTTTTGTGTCTCGTATAAGATTGATCCGAATCATAAAACAAATCGAAACAGCCCCCGCTGCCGTTCTTCCGGTTTGGGGGCTGTTTGCCGTCAAGAACACGTAAGCTAAAACAGCCCTTTGCAGCCGGCCGGCGCTCACGCCGTTGTCGTATATTCCGTGCCGTCCGGAGCGGGTTCGCCTTCGTGGATCACCAGACCGATCCCCGCCTGGCCGAACAAATGCACCGCGTCCTCATAGCCGCGCTCAATATGCTCGATGCCCGTGATTCGCGTCGCCTGCTCCGACTGCAGGCCGGCCATGATTAGACAGGTTCCTGCCCGGACATCGGTCGCGTGGGCATAGCCGCCGTGCAGCGGTCTGCCGCCTTTAATGATGGCATAGCCGTTCTTCGCCTGGATATCGGCGCCAAGCCGGTTTAATTGGGCGACATGGCTGAAACGGTACGGGTACACCTTTTCCCTGACGGCACTGTAGCCCGGCGCCTTCAGGAGCAGGCTCGTAATCGGCTGCTGCATGTCGGAGTTGAACACGGGATACATGCCCGTCCGTACCCGCGTCGGCTTGATATTCCCCTGGCTGCTGGCGATAATGTAATCGTTCCCGCTTTCAAATTCAATGCCGATTTCGCTCAGCTTGGCCATGATGGACCGCACATGCTCGGGAATGACCTGCTTCAGGGTCAGCGTGCCGCCCGTAATGCCCACCGTCATCATAAACGCCCCCGCAATGAGACGATCGGGGATCACCCGATACCGGCATCCTGTCAGAGACTTCACGCCGCGTATACGGATCGTGTCCGTACCGGCTCCGGTGATGTCGGCTCCCATCCGGTTCAGCAGCTGGCAGACGTCCACCACTTCCGGATCCGTCGCACAGTTGTGCAGATGGGTTATTCCGGCCGCCAGCGAAGCGAGCAGCACCGCATTGATCGTTGCGCCGGATGTCAGCAGATCGAAGCAAAAATCGGTGCCCGTGAGTTTTTCCGCCGATACCGTGTACTGTTTCTCTTCCAGGGTCACGTCCGCCCCGAACGCCTTGAATATTTTCATATGCTGGTCAATGGGCCGCTCCACGAAATTATCACCCCCCGGATAACCGAGCGTCACCCGCTTGTACTTACTGAGAAGCCCCCCGATCAGATAATAGGAAGCGCGGAACGAAGACGTCAGCGCCTGATCGAGGACGGATGAATGAATCCGGGATGAATCCACAACAAAATGGCCGTCATCATTTTTGCTTACCTGCAGGCCGATGCGGCTTCCAATTTCTCCAATGGCGCGGATATCGTTAATATCCGGTATGCCCTCCAGTATTGTCGGTGTGTCTCCAAGAACGGCAGCGGCGATGAGGGCGAGGGAACTATTCTTGGACCCTGGAATGATCACGCTCCCGTCGAGCGGGCCTCTCTGCTTCACTTCTAACCAGCGCATGCGAACTCCACCATTTCTATATAGTTTTTGGTCTGGAACAATCATAAGGTAGAATATGCTGCACACTTGCCGGAGGACAATCTGAATTGGAGAAATAGCCTCGCACCCCGGTTAAGGCACAATAATATGCCTCCTTTCCCTCTTCATCATTTATTGATTCACATGAGTCTATTTTTATCTATAATAAAATAGATCCACAGGAATGTGAGGTGCATATACTTTGGAACTGCTTCAGCTTGAGTACTTTCGTACGGTAGCTCGTTTGGAACATATGACCGGGGCTGCGGGGGAATTACATGTTACCCAGTCTTCGCTCAGTAAGACGATTCAGCGGTTGGAAGAAGACCTGGGCGCCCCTTTATTCGACAGAAGCGGCCGCAATCTACGGCTAAATGCGTTTGGCCGTTCTTTTTATCAACGTGTCGAGCGGGCTTTGTTTGAATTGGAGGAAGGTAAACGCGAAATCGCGGATATGACCAGTGCTGATTACGGAACACTGACGCTGGCCGTTAACACGGCTTACATGCTGCCCGATATTCTTAACCGATTTCGTGAAATTCGGCCGCAGGTTCAGTTCCATGTAGAGCAGCTGGGAACCCATGAAATGGAAACCCGGGTAAAGAAGGGTGAGGTTGATTTTTGTTTGTCTTCCCCACCCATTCTGGGCAGCGAACTCGTATGCGATGTCGTTTTCCAAGAGCAGATCTATGTGACCGTTCCGGCAACCCACCGGCTGGCGGGCAGAAGCCGAATTCGTTTATCCGAACTTAAGGAGGAACGGTTCGTCAGTTTAAAAAAGGGTTACGGGATCCGCGACTTGATGGATCGTTATTGCGAACAGGCCGGATTTGTACCCAGTAACGCTTATGAAGGCGATGAGCCCGCAACCTTGGGTCCTTTGGTCCTAACTGGGCTTGGCATTGCCTTTATACCCGAATCCGCATTACAAGCGGGGTCCCGTGCCAACGTGGCTTGCCTGCAAATCGAGGATCCGGTGTGTACACGGGAAATTGGGCTGACAAGACACCAGAGCCGCTATTTTACAAATGCAGCCAAGGAATTCCGCCAAGTCATCATCGAGCACTTCCGGAACATGGCTCAAACCGAGATTTAACTTCGACCCGCTGTGTCTAGTTAAAATATAGCTCAGGGTGAACCCATGACTTATTCCGGCTGGTTGGATGTTTTCTTTCCGACCTCAAACGGTGTGGAGATCCCTTCATAGGACAAGTGCATCGTCATTCCCTTTTCGGCATGCCATAAATTATGGCAATGATCCATCCAGATCCCCGGATTATCTGCCTGAAACGCAACTTCATAGACTTCACCGGGAGCGACATCCAGCGAATCGGTCCACCAAGGGCTCCCTGTCGTTGGTTTTCCGTTCCGGCTGAGGACGAGCATCGTATGCCCATGAAGATGCATCGGATGATGATCCCACCCGCGGTTAATAAAAGTTGTTTTTACCAGATCACCTTCTTTGACCGTTAACATAGGTGTGTCCGGAAAGACGCGTCCGTTAATGGTATATAAAGCGTATATTTTACCATTATAGAACCCGAGGCGCGAATCCAAAACGATGTTGAAGGTACGGTCAAACTTGCTGTGGATGCCGAAAGGAGTCGGTTGCTTCTCCCCGTATGTCCCCGGATCAAAGACAGAATTTTTTTCATTTATAGCCGGGGTTGAATGGGTGACCGCCTCACTAAAAACGATACCCGGGGTGACGCCTGCCTCACTTCGGCTGCTCAATCTTACAGGCGTTTTGGGCATGGTGAATAAAATATCATATCGTCCTCCGCCGGCGATCATTAGCTTCTGATCCTTTATGTCGGTGGGCGAGTGAATCTCGTTGCCGTCAATAGCCGTCACTTCGAACGGGACTCCCGATAGTTGGAACGTTTGCGGGTAGTTCTGGGCGTTAATCAGACGCAATTTGACCTGGGTGCCGGCTGGAATCGTTTGACGATCCAGCGTGTCCTTTAGCCCATACGTCGGGGTTAATGCGCTGCCGTCCGACAATTGCCAAGCGTGGCTTAGTACGGTGATGTCCTTCGTATTGAGCTGGGGAAGATCGTTTGGTTCAACGATGAGCGAACCGAACAGCCCTTTGATCACTTGTTTGGCCGATTGTTGATGGGAGTGGTACCAATACGTTCCCGCTTGTTTGGCTTCGAAACGGTATACATGCGCTCCACCGGGCGGCACAGAATCTTGGGTCACCCCGGCAACTCCGTCCTCTGCATTTGGCACATTATAGCCATGCCAGTGAATCGTCACCCCCTCTTCAATATCTTTATTTTTCAAAACAACTTCAACAATCTGCCCTTGTTTCACGCGTAATTCCGGCCCCGGGGCAATCCCGTTAAAGGTCCAGCCCTCCATCGTCTTGCCGGAACTTAATTTCACTTGCTTCTTCTGGGCGACCAATTCGAAATGGCGGTCTGCTTTCTCGGTTTGAGGACCTGTTAATGCGGTTACGCTTATTTCTTTAACGTTCATGGTATTACTTATGGTATGGTTCATGGAATGATTCATCGCTTGCATATCCATTTCGTGATCCATGCTGCCCATATTCATATGGTCAGGCAGTACGGATGCTTTCATCGAAAAGGCGTACCAGCCGCCAATGAGAATCGCAAGGCAGGCACTGGAGATTACCGCATGCTGAAGTCTTGTAGATACCGTCATTGCATAATTGGCTTTGACCCGTTTTCGGCTGAGGCGTTGTTGCCGAAACCACAAAACAACGATAACCGCAGCGAAGGACAGCCATAGAATAACGGCATGTAACACATTTAACTGAAACGGGTAAACAACATAAGAAAAGTAACAGCCTGCGATCGAACTGATCAGAGCAGCTTGCACGGGAAGCATGAGCCCAGGTGAGGTGAGGACCTTCCGATCCGTTTCGTCTACAGTGGATTGGAGATTTTCCGGTATTCGGCTGGTGATCTTGCGCAGCATCGAAAGGGGTACTATCGTAGAGATTGCCGAAGGAATGAACAGCGGCATGGTAAGGAGGACCTTCTCTTTTATAAATTCCCATCCATACATCCCTAATAAAAACAGGATGACGACTTCGAAAATGACCAGACCTTGAGCGATAAAGAAAGGGATCATTAACCGGGCGATACTTCGCTGCAGCTCCTTTTTTGTGGACCGGTAGGGTAGACGGCTCAAACGATTCGCTATCACCGCCCACATCACAATCAAGAGAAACAAGACGATAAAATCAATCAGATAGATCAGTTTGAACATGATAGCAAGCTCCTTCCTCTATAAAAGACGAGAATATTTACTGATGTCAAACCCATCATAAAAAAATTCATTCATTTATTCCAACGCATTTAAATCCATGAAAATATTGACTCGAAGGAATGAATAATAAAATAAAAAACACCGCCCTTACGCTCCAAAGCGTAAAAACGGTGCCTCTTTCACAGCTATTCAATTGTTCCGCTACCCCGCCAGTCTGAGCAGGAACAGCTCCAAACCGAGCACTTTATCAATAGCCCCGGTCTTCATCTGGTAATCGAGATCTCCGAGCCTGCTGAGGATCGCCTTCAGCTGGTTCGGCTGAAACTTGCGCGCCTGCTCCCCGGCAATCTTGACCGCATAAGGATGCAGTCCCAGTTGGGAAGCGATTTGCTGCTGCGAATAGCTTTGGCCGCCGAGGTCCTTCACCTGCAAAATAATGCGGAATTGGCGGGCGATCAGCGCGGCGATTTTGATCGGCTCCTCCTTCTGCTTCAGCAGCTCATAGAAGATGCCCAGCGCCTGATCCAGCCGCAGATTGGCGATCTCCTCAACGAGGGCAAATACGTTCTGCTCCGTGCTCCGCGCCACCAGCCGGTCCACAATGTCCGTCGTCACGGTGCCGCCGCTGCCAGCATACAGGCACAGCTTGTCCACTTCGGCTGCAAGCGTCTGCAGCTGTGTGCCCGCGTTGCGGACCAGCATCTCCGCCGCCCCCGTGGCGAAGCTGCATTCGCGCTGCTTGGCCTTCTTCTCGATCCACCGCAGCAGCTCGTCGCTGCCCATCGGCATAAAGGAAAGCACCGTGCCGGCGCTTTTCACCGCCTTAACGACCTTTTTGCGCTCGTCCAGCTTCTCGTTGTTCACCAGGAAGATCAGCACGCTGTATTCCGCCGGATTACTTATGTATTCGAGCAGCGATTCCATGCGGTGTTCGACTTTGCCTGAATCCTTTCCTGCAGTAAATACGGAAGCATCCCGGACAAAAATTAGCTTTCGCTGCACCATAAAAGGAATCATCTCGGCCTCTTCCACCACTTCCTGGATCGGGGTGTCGGCCAGATCATAGTGTACGATCGCGAAATCCCTCTCCTCCTTCTGCAGCAGCTGGTCCTCCATCAGTGAGGTAAATTCATTCATCTGGTATTTCTCGGTTCCGTACAGGAGGTAGACCGGCGATACATCACCCTGCCTGATCGCTTTCACCGCCGCCTTTACATCCATTGTTGCTCCCCCTTCTCTCTATCCATGCCCATTGATATCTGCTAATCCCGTTCCGCAAGGTACATCATTCCGATGCCCCGTCCATCCGGCCAAAAAAAGCGCTACACCCATTTTACCAAAAACGGCGGGGAAGAAAAACAGGTCTCCCCCCGGCAGGCCGAATTACGGGTCGCGCAACAACAAAAGGACCCCTGCTGTTCGCATAAGGTCCCTTTGTTCCAGCACATCTATTATAAACACCAGCGTGAAAAGCTCTAGAAACTTAACCGCCGGTGGTCATACGACGTTTTGGATCCTGCGTAGTATAACCTATTCCATATCTCTATCATGTGTGCATCATGAGCAGCACATTTTTTTATGCTTTGTCATCAGGCGGCTTACGGTGTGGAGCCGTCCTGTTTGCCCACCTGATACGTCTGGCTTACCGTCGAGCCGCTGGCATCCGTGGTCTGGTACGTAAACACGGTGCTGTCGGCAGACCACACGCCCGATACCCACGTTCCCGGCAGATCAAGGGAACTTACCTGCTTCGAGCTTCCGTCCGAAGTTACGCTGTAAATGACCAGCTTTTTGTTTTCGACAGAGGCCGCATACTGACCGTCAGGAGAATAGAACTTGTTCGAATCTTCCTTAGGCTTAATGGCCATAATGCCCATTTGTCCCGACGTGTCGCCTTCTTGAGATCCGTTAACCTCAGGGGCAGTGCTATCGGCCGCTTGACCACCGTCTCCATTCGGAGGAACGATGTCCTTCTGAACCTCATCCCCCTTCGGAGGCGGGCTCTCCGTGTCGGTTGGAGCGCTTAGCGTCGCCTGGCCCCCATCCCCTTCCTGCTTGCCGGTGCTATTGTCAGCCGATTCGGTGGACCCGGCTTTGCCGGCATTGTCCTGGCTGCCGGTGTCCGCTTTCCGGCTGGTCTCCTGATCCTGGGCCGGAGTGTTGGACGAGTCCTGCTGCTGAGCATAGGTCTGGGCTTCCTGGCCTGTGGCCTTGTCGCTAGACGCTGTGTCGCTGCCGCCAATCTGGCTCTCGCTGAGCTGCGAAGGATCCGATGATGCCGGCGTTTTCTCATCTGAAGGACCCTGTGCGGGCTCGGAAGAACCTGTATCTTGTTCGACAACATTGCTCTTCGATTGTTCAGCGCCTGAGGTCGCCGCCGCGTCCATGCTGCCTGCCTCGTTGGAGGCTGCCGTACTAACAGGCGGCTCTTCCGCCGTAGATAGTTGCTTCGGATTGTAATTCAGCACCGCCACCCCAAGAATGACTACAGCCGCAGCGCCTCCGAGCGCTGTACGTCCAGCTACCGTATTCCAGAACTTGCCCTTGCGGGCCGGACGGGACGGAACAGGTACCATTTCGGCTGGCGCCGGCATTTCTTCGAGCGATGCGCTCTTCTCGTGGCGCGCCTGATCGATCGCATCCAGCTGAGGCATGATGGCATCGACGAGACTGAACTTAGGCGTTACTTTTGGCAAATCTTCGAGGTCTCTGGACAACGATTTCAGCAGCCGAAAGGTATCCGCACACTCAGGGCATGTCTTCAAATGTTCATAGAGCTTTACGGTTTCCTCTTCGTCCAAGTCGTAATCCAAGTAACGGTGCATCCACTCCACCACCTCTGGACACTTCATCCTGATACACCACCTTTCTGATGCTCTTGGAGCATGTTCTGCAGCTGCTGTCTGGCCCTGAATAAATAGGATTTCACCGTATTCAGCGGCAGGTTGAGACAGTCAGCGATTTCATTGTAGGAGAAATCCTGCAAATATCTAAGGACGATCACAGTCCGGTGATGATCCGGCAGTTGATTGATGGCCTCCTGGATGTCCTGGGCCAAATAAGAGGATAGAACCTCTTTCTCAACATTCTGTTTGTCCTGAAAAACGAGCTCATGTTCGTCGATCGAAACCGTAGGCTTCGTCCGCCGGAACTTGTCGATACAGATGTTCGTGACGATCCGCTGTATCCACGTTTTAAACTGTGCCTTCTCTTCATAGGAATCGATTTTGGTATAAATCCGAATCAATGCTTCCTGGGAAGCGTCGAGCGCATCCTGCTCATTATTCAGAATATAAAAAGCTGTCCTGTAAACATGTTGTTCAATTTCTCTTAATAGGGTGATTAGAGCGTCGCGATCGCCCGATTGAGCGGCTCTGATGAGTCCCTGCTCTACCACAAAGGATCCCCCTCTCCCTGCAATCTTACAGACGTGTAAGACCAGCAAATTGTTGCAATTTGTAACCACATTTTTAAAGTTGCTGAAAAGGCAGGCCCCGGGAGTGCTTGCCATTCCTAAAAAAACCGGATATAACCTTCAACCGAAAGCGGTTTTTTCTTCTGCTTCGATCCACCCGTAATCGTTTTGTTAAATCTGCTTCCCGTAAAAATCCGGAAGGTATGTACGTCAAGGGTGACACCACCGTTTTACTTCATCTCTGCTGATGAAAACCACAATTAAGAATACCAAATTCCAGAGGCGGAGTCACCTGAAGATTCTGCGGCCAACTTCATCATTCTAAGCGTTTTTCATAGACAAATCATTACGATTTTGTTATCAGCTTGGTTCTGACACGGATTTTCCCGGATTTTACCGAAAATTGGATTTCCCCCTGCAGATCGGTCCTGTAAACGGCCGCTCCTTCCTCGGAAATCCGCTGCAGCACATCGGCATGCGGATGGCCGTACAGATTGTTCACGCCGGCCGAAATCACGGCGGCTGCGGGCTTCCACCGGCTCAGCCATTCCGCCGAACTGGCTGTCTTGCTGCCGTGGTGCGCAATTTTGATCACATCCACGGGTGCTTCCAGCAGCCCGCCTGCGGTTTGCAGTGCACGATCATCGATGGCTTGCCCATGATCCGCCACCGCCTCACCAAGCCGGCCAGAGTCCAGTGTCTCAAGAATCTGCTTCTCGGACGCCTTGTCCATATCTCCGGTGAACAGGAAGCGTCCCCCGTTCATTTCGAGCAGGAACACGACCGAGTCATGGTTCTGGTCCTTGACGACCGGCAGCGCCTCCTGATCGGTCTGCGACAGGATCGGGCCGAGAAAAACCAGCTGCGTCCGGCCGTCCGGGGCATAGTTCATTCCTTGGTGAATGGCATAAATCGGAATATGCTTGTCTACGGCGGCAGCCATCAGCCGATCAAAAGCAGCCGTACCGGCCATCGTCCCATTGAATAAAAACGCCCCGACCGGAATCTGTTCCAGCACCGCCTGCATGCCTCCGGCGTGATCTTGGTCCCCGTGTGTTACGATGACCGCGTCCAGCCTATGGATTCCCCGCTTCTTTAATAATGGAACGAGAACCTTGGCGCCGACCTCAAACGGCTGCTTCCGCTCCTTCCACCCGTCCTCCGCCTTACGGAAGCTGACGGTTCCGCCCCCGTCGACCAGGAGGTGCTTTCCTTGCGGAGTCGTGATCAAAATGCTGTCACCCTGCCCCACGTCCAGCACCTGCACCGCTCCTGCCCCGCGGAAGTGCTCAGGCTGGTATCCCGCGTACAGAAGAACGATGAGTATGCATAGTCCCCCAAGCGCTCCAGCGGCAAGCCGGGTTTTCGTCCGGGACGGCAAAGCCGCTTCCGGCCGGCGGGCTGCAGGGGGCACACCCAGCGGCACGGTCGCGTCCGGCTCCACTGCCATCTGCCGCCGGCTGAGCGACCACCCTTTTCCGGAATAGAGCAGCCCATAAAGCGCTATAAAATAGGAAGCAATCCAAACCGACGAAGGTGACTTCCAGATCGTCACGAATTGCGGATACCCGTTCATCCATTTCACCAGCCAGAAAGACAGATCGTCCAACCACTCGGCTGCCGCCGCCAGCATCTTGCCCCCGGGCAGCCATAGCGAACCGATAAGCAGCGCCACCGTCCCCACAGGGAGAACGAGGAAGGTAATGAAAGGAACGAGCACAAAATTGGCCGCAAACGATAGTAAAGAAAACTGATTGAAATAATAGATCGTCAGCGGAAAAGACACGAGTTGGGCAATGAGGGTAACGCCGACCGCACCGGCGATTTTGGACGGCAGGAAGGACAGCTGCGGATGTATCAAGGGAACATAGACCATCAGGCCTGCCGTCACGAGAAACGACAACTGGAAGCTTACGCTCAGCAGATAATATGGATTCCAGAGCAGCATGAGCAGCGCCGCCGCGCTGAGGATGTTCAATCCGTCCTTCAGCATCCCCTTTCTGGCTGCATACAGCCCGATCATGCTCATAATCCCCGCCCGCACGACGGACGGACTGACACCGGACAGAAGAACGTACAGGGGCACGAGCAGCATGACAAGCAGCAGCGATTTTTCACGGGAGAGGCGCAGCAGGGAAAAGATATAGAGCAAACAGCCAACGTACACGGCGACGTGCATACCCGAGATTGCCAAAATATGAGTCAGGCCCAGTTGGGAGAATTCTGCGTAGGTTTCGGGATCCAGATCGTCTTGAAGCCCAATGATCAGCCCCTTCATATAACCGGCATGAGGTTCCTGAAAAATCCGGTCGATCATTCCGCTCAAGCTGTTCCTCGCCTGATCGTTCCAGCGCAGAAGAAGGGTCATGCCAAAGCCGGACGGAGCTGAAGCCTGGACATTGGAGGCACCGGCGGCTTTAAACAACCAGTGAATTTTCTGGGTCACCAGGTACTGACGGTAATCGAAGCCGCCGAAGTTCCGGGCGCTCTGCGGCTGCGTGAAGCTGCCGGAAATCCGGACCCGGTCCCCCCGCTGCCATTGGCGGGCAGCTTCCTGCTCCTGCCGACTTTTTAGCTTGACCTGTACCATGACCTTTTCGGACACCGTACGCTCGCTGCCCATACTCGTTCCGGCATCGCGTGAGTTGGGTTTACCGCTGGCTGCGGTCCCGCCGATAGGTACCGCTTGCCGAACGCTCATGACAAAATCGGCTCGGTCCCCGTCGACTTCGACGGCGGAGGCGATCATGCCTGTCATTCGGACACTGGCTCCGTCCATTTGGGCAGCATCAGCCGCCTGAAGGGCTTCGGGAAGCTTGGATATATTTGCGGCTTCCTGCAGCTCCCAATACGCTCCCGACGTCGCCAAGGCGCACCAGATGATGATCACGGTCCGGAGGAAGTCTCTCCGGTACATACCGAGCGCTGCCAGCAGCAGCGATGCGCCTGCGAGCAGGAGAAGCAGCCTTGAACCCGAACAGGCATACGCTGCGCTGCTGCCGGCGATCCAGCTTACCGTGAATACGATCAGCGGTCTTTGTTTCATATCACACACTTCCCTTCTTTACATATAGGCTTCCGACGGTTTCTCAAGCGCACTTCGCCTGCGCCTTCTTTACGGAAACCAAAAAAGGACCCCTGCCGGCAGCTGAGCTGCGGACAGAGGTCCTTCCCCTAATGATGGTTTATTCCATATTTCCGAATATTCCTGAGTAACCGTATGTTCAGTCTTACCGCCAATTTTTAATCCGCCACCGTCATCACCGTTTCCCGTGGCGGCTCATAGACGGGCAGCCGGCGGAAGGTAATGCCCTTCTGCCGCATCATTTCCGTCACCTTCTCCGTATCCTTAGGATACGGACGGTGATACACGATCTCGGTCACGCCGCTGTTCGCCAGCATGTTGGCGCAGGTCCAGCAGGGCTCGTCCGTAACATAGACGGAGCTGCCTTCCCGGTCGATGCGGTCGGTGAACAGCAGCAGGTTTTGCTCGGCATGAATCGTCCGGACGCAGCGCTGCTTTTTCACCATTTCCTGCTTACCGTCCACGTCCACAAGCTCGTACTCCTCAGCGATCATGCACCCCGCTTCCGAGCAGTCCGGCACGCCCATCGGCGCTCCGTTATAAGCGGTGCCGAGCAGCTTCTTCCCTTGAACGAGCACGGCTCCGACATGGCGCCGGGAACAGCGGGAACGCGTCGATACCATATATGCAATATCCATAAAGTATGTGTCCCAGTCTTTTCGGGTATCAACCGTCATGAATCCATCACCTGATTTCCGTAGAATGTGTACATATTGTATCACAAGAAAAACGTTTACCGATATACCTACATAGGAGACAAGCATTTAGCGCCTAACGGATAACCTACAGCTGTATGTACGGCTTCATTTTTTCCAGCATTTTGGGTCCGATGCCTTTGACCTTGTCCAAATCCGCAACCGATTTGAACGGTCCGTGCTGATTGCGGTATTCCAAAATGGCTTTGGCCTTGGCCTCACCGATTCCTGGAAGATCGGTCAACTCCGTTAGTCCTGCAGTATTGACGTTGACCTTTTTGCCCTGCGCTCCGGCATCTGTCTGCGAACCGGACTCCGCGTCGGCCGAACCTCCAGCCGGTGGCTGCTCGGACGAAGTTCCTGCCGGCCCTGAAGCCGCATTCGCCGCAAGTCCAGCGTCAGAATAGGTGCTTCCGTTTGCCGCTTGGCCCGCCGCCGCTTCATCCCCCGAACTCTGCGCTTTATCTGCCGTATTTCGGCGTTCATTCGCCTGCGCGGATCCCGAGGGTACGGAATCCTGTTTGGCAGCCGGGTTGGCGTCCTGCTTAGAACCTTGCTCCTGCTTTTGTTTGTCATCCGCTGCCGCGGCGCCTTTAGGCAATTCGCCTGCCGAACCGCCCGCTTTTTCGTTCAGTACGCTTTCAACCCTGCCGTTGAGCGGCTGCCACTGCTCCATGCCGCTGCTTGTATGAACTCCTGACAGCAGAATGGCCCCGCTTCCCAGCACGGCACAAACGATGCTGACGACTGCCGGTATTCTTTTCACAACATAACACCCCGATTCTATGAAATGACTTGTAATCACTCGCTGTCGGTCCATAGATGAAGTACAGAATAACATACACTGAAAATTTATAACTCTATAATGCTGAATTAGCCGTCATGGTGGCCAAGTTATAGCGCATACACTAATGGGAACGATCATGTCGTTACTGCGAAGCACGAAAGGAGGGAACCTATATGAAGGTAGGATTTATCGGAACCGGCAGCATGGGCAGCCTGCTGCTTGAGGCCCTGATTGATTCGGGTTCGCTCGCTCCAAACCAGGTCTATGCCAGCAACCGTACCCCCGAGAAGGTTATCCGGCTCCAGCAGCGACACCCCGGACTGCATGTATGCACCAGCAACGCGGAAACCGCACACAACAGCGATCTGATCTTTTTGTGCGTGAAGCCGCTTCAATTTAAAGCGATTCTGGATGAAATCGGGAGCACGCTTCGGCCCGATCAAATGGTGATATCCATCACGAGTCCGGTGCAGATCCATCACCTGGAGTCGGCTTTGTGCTGTAAGGTGGCCAAGATCATTCCGAGCGTGGCCCACCGCGTTCAAAGCGGCGTCTGTCTATGTATGTATGGCAGCCGGATAAAAGAGGAAGACAGGCAGCTCATCGAGCATCTCCTGTCTCCCATCAGCAAGCCTATCCTCATCGATGAATCCTTTGTCAGGATCACATCGGATTTATCCAGCTGCGGGCCTGCCTTTTTAAGCTTTTTTCTGGATCAGTGGATCAACGCCGCCGTAGAAACGACCGGCATGGACCGCGGCGAACTGACGTGGATCGCCGGGGAAATGCTCCTCGGTACGGGTAAACTGCTGACGCAGGGCGGCTTTACGCCCCATGAACTGCAGAAGCGGGTAACCGTTCCCGGCGGCATTACCGCCGAGGCGCTTGCCCTGCTGGACAGCAGCTTAACCGGCGTCTTTCACCGTCTGATCGCCACAACCCACGGCAAATATAAAGAGGATCTGGAAAAGTGTGACGCCCAGTTCGGCGGCCCCGGTGCCGATTAGTTCGCGACGATGTTTACAAGCTTGCCGGGTACTGCAATGACCTTACGTACGGTTTTCCCGTCAATGGCCTGCTGCACGTTCTGCAGCGACATGGCGTGTTCCTGCATGGCTTCCTGGCTCATATCTTTGGCGATCATCGCCCGCTGAACGATTTTGCCGTTGACCTGAATGACGATTTCGACTTCCGATTCCACAGTCCAGGATTCGTCATAGGACGGCCACGGTACGTAAGTAATGCTCTCCTGATGGCCCAAACGCTCCCAAAGCTCTTCCGCGATGTGCGGAGCGAGCGGCGACAGCATCTGCACGAAGTTCTCGATCGCTAGACGCGGCAGCGCATCCGCTTTGTAGGCTTCGTTGATGAAAATCATCAGCTGGCTGATCGCGGTGTTGAAGCGCAGATTCTCCAGGTCGTCGGTCACTTTTTTAATCGTTTTATGCCATGTCCGCTTGAACTCATCGCTGCCATCGCCGTCCGTAATTTTGCTGCTAAGGCTGCCGTCCTCGCTGACGATCAGGCGCCACACGCGGGAGAGGAAGCGGTGCGCGCCTTCCACGCCGTTCTCGTTCCAAGGCTTGGTCGCTTCCAGAGGCCCCATAAACATTTCGTACACGCGCAGCGTGTCGGCACCGAACTGCTCGACGATTTCGTCCGGGTTAATGACGTTGCCGCGCGATTTGCTCATTTTCTCATTGTTTGTTCCCAGAATCATGCCTTGGTTGATCAGCTTCTGGAACGGTTCCTTGGTCGTGACGACACCGAGGTCGTACAGGAATTTATGCCAGAAACGGGCATACAGCAGGTGAAGCACCGCATGCTCGGCTCCGCCGATGTACAGATCGACAGGCAGCCATGCCTCCTGCTTCTCCGTCGAGCACAGCTCATCCGCATTATGCGGATCGATGTAGCGCAGGTAATACCAGCAGCTGCCGGCCCATTGCGGCATCGTATTGGTCTCGCGGCGGGCTTTCATGCCCGTCTCGGGATCGATCGTCTCCACCCAGTCGGTGACGTTGGCCAGCGGCGACTCCCCTGTACCCGACGGCTTGATTTGATCCACATCCGGCAGCAGCAGCGGAAGCTGATCCTCCGGAACGGTCTTCATCGTGCCGTCCTCCAGATGCAGAATCGGAATCGGCTCGCCCCAATAACGCTGGCGGCTGAACAGCCAGTCACGCAGGCGGTAGGTTACCTTGCCCTGGCCTTTGCCGTTCTCCTCAAGCCACGCGATCATTGTAGCGATGGCTTCTTCGGTGTGCAATCCGTTCAGCGGGCCCGAGTTCACATGCTCCCCGTCCCCGGTGTAAGCTTCCTCCTGCACATTTCCGCCTTTGACCACTTCCACGATGTTCAGGCCGAATTTCTTGGCGAATTCCCAGTCGCGGGAATCATGTCCCGGCACCGCCATAATGGCTCCGGTTCCGTAACCTGCCAGCACGTAATCCGCAATCCAGATCGGCAGCTTCTCGCCGCTCACCGGATTGACGGCATAGGCTCCGGTAAACACACCGGTTTTGTCTTTGGCCAAATCGGTGCGCTCCAGATCGCTCTTGCGGGCTGCCTGCTCCTGGTAGGCCTTCACCGCATCCTTCTGTTCAGGCGTCGTAATGCGCTCTACCAGCTCCTGTTCCGGAGCGAGCACGCAGTAAGTAGCGCCAAACAGCGTGTCGGGACGGGTCGTAAATACCGTCAGCTTGGCGTCATGCCCCTCGATCTCGAACTGCACTTCAGCGCCCTTCGATCTTCCGATCCAGTTGCGCTGCATATCCTTCAGGCTTTCGCTCCAATCCAGGTCATCCAGATCTTCCAGCAGCCGGTCGGCATACTCGGTAATCTTCAGAATCCATTGGCGCATCGGCTTGCGGACGACCGGATGGCCGCCGCGCTCGCTCTTCCCGTCGATGACTTCCTCGTTGGCCAGTACGGTACCGAGGGCTTCACACCAGTTCACAGGCACTTCGGCAACATAGGCGAGGCCGCGTTTGTACAGCTGGATGAAAATCCACTGCGTCCATTTATAATATTCCGGATCGGTCGTGCTGATCTCGCGGTCCCAGTCATAAGAGAAGCCGAGCGACTTGATCTGACGCCGGAACGTGTTAATGTTCTTGATCGTGATTTCCCGAGGGTGCTCGCCCTTATCCATCGCATGCTGCTCCGCCGGCAGGCCGAATGCGTCCCAACCCATCGGATGCAGCACGTTATAGCCCTTCATCCGTTTGAAGCGGGAGACGATGTCCGTCGCCGTGTACCCTTCCGGGTGGCCGACATGAAGCCCGGCTCCGGACGGGTAAGGAAACATATCCAGCGCGTAAAATTTCGGCTTTTCAGGATCCTCTGTCGTCTTGAATGTGTGATGCTCATCCCAATACTTCTGCCATTTCGGTTCAATCACCTTGTGCTGGTAGCCCTGGCCTTGAACCTGCTCTTGGTTACTCATGCTCATTTGCCTCCTAAAATGCGCCCGCTGCCCGCCCGTTATTCCGGGACGGCACGGCGCTCGTCTTTCATGTTTGCAACAAAAAAACCTCTCATCCATAGCGTATCATCGCTAGGGACGAGAGGTTTGATTCCCGTGGTACCACCCTAGTTAGCGGAGGACATGCTTTATCCCCGCTCCCTTTGCACCCTTAACGCGGGTGAATCGATGATCCTTGACGCGTTCTGCACGCGCTTCACATCATAGCTCAAAGGCGAGTTCATCCCAAATCGTCAACCGGCTTGCACCCACCGCCGGCTCTCTGTATGACATCCCTGGAACTAGTACCCCTTATCATCGCTTCATTTGCAGTTTTTCATGGTTGAAACATTGAACCATATTATATATAAAAAAATCCATCGAGTCAACGTATCCAGCCTGGCGGACAAGCCCCGCTTTTCCCGCCAAAAAACCCGCCAGCCGGAATTATTCCATGTCCGATAGTGAATTTTTTGTTATGATTGAACCAAAGGGAGGCGGAAAGTTTGAAGCGTAACTTCAGAAGGTACTTGAAATCGAAGCTTTTTTTGAAATATATATGGTCTTATCTGTTTATTTTGCTGCTTCCTCTCGTTTTTGTAACCGTCTTCATCTATCAAAGCGCCGCGGGCAACCTCCGGGAGGAAATCGAGCAAAGCCATCTGAACCAGCTGACGCAGGCGGAAAGCATCGTCGACGGCCGGATGAAAGAGCTCGGCGACATCGCCTCAAGGATCGCCTACGACGACCGCCTGATCTCTTACCGGGTCCATGATCCGTTCTATTCCCGGGAGGCGATTGACGCCCTGGATCAATATAAGTCCACCAGCTCCATCATCGGAGATGTATTTTTATATTTTCATCAGGATGACCGGATTTACTCCTCGCAGGGGCTTAGCAGCCTGGACGTGTTCAGCGAGAAGTACATATTTCAGAATTGGTCCAAAGACAGCCTGATGGGCGATTTGAACGACGTGTCTTTTCCCACAATGCGTCCGGCGGACCGGGTGATCCGGGGCACTTACAGGCAGCAATCGCTGCTTGCCTACCTGGTGCCGATTACGCCGAACAGCCCGAATCCCCACGCAACGGTCATGTATTTGATCGATGAGTCGGAGCTCACGGGTCTGATCGACTCCATTCTGGGCAGCTACAAGGGGCTGGCGTACATTTTCGACAACCACGGACAGGTGCTGGCCGCCAACAATCACGGTGAAACGATCAACGGCCTGGACACGGGACATCTGTTTTCCCTCGATCCGGGCATTCACAGCGTAGAGCTGGGCGGAAAAGCGCATTCCGTCGTGTCCACCAAATCGGACATGAACGGCTGGACGTATGTGACGCTGATGCCGAGCGATCAGTTTTTCAGCAGCGTGCTGCACATCCGCAGCTTTATCATCATGCTGTTCAGCATCGTGGTACTGGCAGGCATCGGCATCGCCCTGCTTCTGGCCCGCAGACAATATCACCCGATTTCGGCCCTGGTCGATTTCGCCAATTCGAAGTCCAGAAACGACCGGGGAACGGGAGATGCGCTCCTTCCGGGCAATGAACTTGAGCATATCCGCTCCGCGCTGCAGGAATACAGCTCCCGTGCCGATCTGCAGGAACCGTACGCCCGGAACCATCTCCTGCTGAGACTGCTCCAGCAGGGAGAAGACCGGGAGCTCGAGCCGGATCTGCTGGAAGCCTTTAATATCCGGTTTGACCGTTCGCAGTTTTTTGTCATCGCCATGGAACGAGGCGAGCTTGCTGACCCTTCCCAGGATTACCAGGATTGGCAGACGCTCGCTTCCCTCCTAGCCGAAGTGGACATCCCCGGGCTCCGGGCATCCGCTTACAGCGTGGAGCTCCCGCGCCGGGACCAGATGGCCCTCATCGTCTGCTTTGACCCGCACCCGGCGATGGAGAGCTTCATTCATATGAGCCGGATCGTCGATGCCGTCCGCAGCAATATCCTGGAGGCGTTCGACTTTAACCCCATCATGGGGGTCGGCACCGGATATTCACATGCGGGGCAGCTTAATCAGTCGTTTATCGAAGCCTGCTCGGCGCTGGAATTCCATACCCCGTCGGAAAAGGGCAGTATTACGTTCTTTGAAAAACTGGCGCCGGCGAGCGAGGAAGCCTTCTGGATTCCGAAAAACGTGCTGCTGAAGCTGTCCCAAAGCTTGAAACAGGGCAGCCATGACGTCTCTGCCCACATGATCGGCGAAGCGATGATGAGCCTGAAAGAGGGCAGCCCATCACCGCTGCTCTCCCGCTGCATCTGCTTTGACATTCTTAATACGATGCTGAAGACCGCTTCGGAGCTTGGCATCCACCATATTACGCAGGAGATTCCGACCAGCAGCGCTTTTCAGTCGCTGGATGAATTCGAGGGGCAGCTCAGAAAGCTGGCCTCCCATATCTGCACGCAGGTACAGCAGGAAACCAAGCATAAGGAGAGCTCGCTAAAGGACCAGATGCTCGGCTATATAGACCAGCACTTTATGGATCACAGCCTGAGCCTGGAGAGCCTGGCGGATCTGTTTGAAATATCACCTTCGCATTTCAGCCGGACGTTTAAGGAAAATGTAGGGCTGAACTTTACCCAGTACATCTGGCAGAAAAGGATGGAGGAGGTCAAACGGCTGCTCGTGACGACCCAGGAACCGCTCAAGGAAATCATCGGCAGGGTCGGGTATGCCGACACCCCGAATTTTATCCGCAAGTTCAAAAAGGAAACCGGCTATACCCCGGGACAATTCCGCAAGCTGAACCATCCGGACGGCGTGTTGCTTGGCGAAATGCTCCAGGACTGACAACGAACAGCTGATTTGTTCAGCTGTTCGTTTTTTCTTTTAGGAACTGCAGCGTATGTGGTAAGGCAAGACGGAAAACCTGATATTTCTGTGCATGGAATGCAAGGCTTTATTTTCGGTACTCCATATAATTAATGTTGAAGGGATGATCTGTATGGATTGGCTGAAACGCATGAATCATGCGTTGGAATACATCGAAGCGCATCTGTCGGAAGAGATTGACTATGACCAAGTGGCAGGAACGGCCTGCTGCTCGGCTTACCATTTTCAACGCCTGTTTTCGTTCATCACAAACGTTTCGCTGTCCGAGTATATTCGGCGCAGACGGCTTACCCTTGCCGCTTTTGAACTGCAATCCGGTGGTGTAAAGGTGATCGATATTGCACTGAAGTATGGTTACGAATCACCCGAGGCATTTTCCAGGGCGTTCAAAAAAATGCACGGTGTCATGCCAAAGGCTGCGCGCGACAACGGTGTGTCGCTTAAGGCTTATCCTCGGTTAACCTTTCACATTTCGATTCGCGGAGATGTCGAGATGAACTATAGAATGGAAGGAAAACCTGCCATTGAAATGTTCGGTGTTTCGACTGTGATCCATGCCGACGGCGAGAATCCGTTTATCGAAATACCCGCGTTTTGGCAAAAATGTATTTCCGATGGAACCGTCAAACGAATCCGCGCTGCCGCAGGTTTAGGCGAACACGGCCAGCTCCATGCGGTTTTATACAACAAGCAAGTAGAACAACTTTCGTACATGATCGGTTACTTTTTACCCCAAAGCGGCTTGCCTGGAGGATTTGAAAAGCTTCAAATTCCCCCTCAGTCTTATGTGATTTTTTCAACCGGAATCAATCCGAGTGGACAGAATGACATTCATGGTTTGTGGAGGCGGATCTGGGGCGAGTGGTTTCCAAGCTCTCATTACGAAGCTGCAAACGGTCCCGAATTTGAAATGACTTACGATCGCGGTAACAACATGTACGAAATGGAAGTTTGGATTCCTGTCGTTAAGCTGTAGTTCAGCTCTAGAGCGCAGTATCATATCAATCCCCCGGTGTTAGGGGCTATTTCCTTTAGAAGGTGTGAATCGAATGGATCTTGCAATCATCGCGCAGCATGCGCTTGCTCAGTACGATATAAATGCTGTATCCGTGTCGCCCGTAGCACAAAGCGGTGCCGCGGTTTTCAAAATTGAAGATCATCATGGGCTGCTGTACAGCCTGCGTGTTCACAAAACTAAAATCAGTACGCTTGAAACCATGTGGACGGGCCGGGATGTACTGGAATCTGAGCTGGTATGGCTGGATGCGCTTAACCGTGATACCCATCTCACCCTCCCTGTGCCAAAACGTAATCGGCTGGGTTCTTATGTTACACAAGTGGACGATATAAGTTGTACGATGCTCAGTTGGGTGGAAGGCGAGCAAAAACAATACTTTACCAGCGATCAGGAATTGAAGTCCACCGCTGAAATGACGGCAGCTTTGCATCAGCATGCCAGTATGTGGCAGCCCCCTTCGTCTTTTATCCGTCCAACGGTTCATCGTGAACGCACACAGAATGCTCTGGATCTGCTCAAGCAGCAGGTGCGGGAAGGGTTATTAGATGCACATGATGTTCACATTCTTGAAGCCGCCGGGGAAAGAGCGATGGCTTTGCTGGACACACTCCCTAAAAACAAGTTGACTTGGGGTGTATTGCACGGAGATATCGTTCCTCCCAATATCGTGTTTGCAGATGGGGCTGCCCATCCCATTGATTTTGGCGCGTGCGGATTCGGTCCTTTTCTCACTGACCTGGCCATCACATGTACCTTTATTCATCCCACTGCCAGACAACAGTACATAGACTGGTACGGAGAGCACTTTCCGCTGCCCAATGAGTATGTGGCCCAAATCGAAGCATTATTTATTTCGCTCGTGCTAATCGGGATGAGGAACGCTCTTGGTATGCCTGAATCGAAGCATGGATTGCCGACGCATGCGAAAAAGTGTGCTTCCCGCGAATTTGGCAGGTATGTAAATGGGGAAGGTTTTTTATTTACAGGCACGCCATGTTGGGAATGAAACGCAAATAGACTTATCCATTCTCCAGATTGCTCATTAGACGTTGCAGACGCGCAGCCGTATCCGCTGAAGCTGTATAAATCATAATCTTCACGTCCGGATTGGCTGACGATTGCAAGGTCACATGTTCAAACTCCATCTCTCCGATTCGAGGGTCGTACCTTTGCTTGTGGCGATCCGTTACGGCCTGAACGTCATGCAGCGGCCAGAGCTCGCGAAACAACGGGCTGTTCTGCATAAATTCCTCAATAAGCTCTTTAAACCTCGCATCATTAGGAAAATGCGCGTAATCTGCACGAAAGTGTGCAATCAAGACCTGTGCTCTGGATTCCCAGTCCTGTATGTCCGATCCGAGCTTGGCATCCATTAAGAGATGTCTCATCCAATTGGGTCTCAGCTGCATATGATTTGAAAGCGGCGGGATTCGAAAAACGATCTCAGCTGCTTTGTTCCACAGCAATAAATCCCAGTATCTTCCGATTACGAATGCCGGATTAGGATCAAGCGCCCTTATTACCCGTTCCAAACCAATATTTAATTGCTGATCTTCTACCTTTTCCTGTTGCAACGGTCTTGCAAGAAGATGGAGATGGTGGCGTTCATCCTCCGTCAAGCGCAGCGCTTTGGCGATGTTATTAAGTACGTCCTCTGATGGATTGACACTTCTGCCTTGTTCCAGTGAGGTATACCACGACGTTCCAATATGGGCAAGCTGGGCAACTTCTTCCCTTCGAAGGCCCGAGGTCCGTCGTCTTCCATAGGATATTAACCCAACATCTTCTGGTGTAAGACGTTCTCGCCGCGAACGCAAAAATTCACCTAATGACATTCCGGAAGAAGTCCCTTCCATGGTTAATTCCTCCTTATCCTGACACTTCCAATCGTACGATAAACTCAGGAAGGTAGCTGCTGGCTCATTCTATTATACTGCCGGTATACCGTTTAAAAAACTTAGGAGGATATGAAAATGAACCTTTTCGTAACAGGAGCCACAGGTAAAGTAGGAAGCCGTTTTGTTCCGCGTATGTTACAGCGCGGTCATCACGTTAAATTGTTGGTTAGGGACGCTGCCAAGGCGGATTGGCTTCAGCGGCAAGGGGCTGACGTTGTAGAAGGCGATCTTTTGCAGCCGGACAGTTATGTTGACGCTCTCCGGGGCACGGATGCAGTGGTTCACTTGGCAGCACAGTTCCGTGGTGTGGACGAAAATACCACCAGAATATCAAACATCGATGGCAGCATAGCTCTAGCTCGCGCTGCGCTCATGGCGGAAGTGCCAAGGTTTGTTTTTTCCAGCACCAATAATGTGTACGGTTCCGGGCAGCATTCGAGACCCAACCGTGAAGATGACGAGCCTAGGCCTGCCTTTCCTTATCCTCAATCCAAAGTTGAAGCCGAAGCAGCACTGCTGCGGCTTCATCGCGAACAGGGATTAGGGGTGCGAATTCTACGGCTTCCTTTTGTCTATGGCGATCGCGATCCCCATATCGCGGAATTTCTGCCGCTATTGCGTAATTGGAATCCAGCCAAACGATTCTCTATGGTGCATCATGCGGATGTAAGCCAAGCCCTGATGCTCGCAGCTTCCACACCAGGTATTGATGGCCGAATCTACAATGTTGGCGACGATGCCCCGATCTCCGTTGCGGAGCTGCTTCAGCTTCATCATAGCGAAATATCGTCCGAAGCGCTGCAGCAGGATTTTGATCCATGGGACATGGTCGTCGATACAACGCGTATAAGAGAAGAATTACACTATCGACCGATTTACCCGTCGTTCTATTCGGCAAGGGATGCAGGTGCGATATAAATCAGTCCCCATTTATCAAAGAAAGGCCGCCATATCGGCGACCTTTCTTTTTTGTGCATTGACATAACTCACTGGCTGATCTACTTGGACTCCTGACCGTCCCAGCGGTCATAGGCAGCCTGGTAGATTTCTACAATGCGGTCTCCGCCCATTTTCTTCACCTGGGCTTTATACTTGTCCCAGTTCGACAGCGCCTCCTGCCCGGTTACAAACTTGGCTTCCATCTGCTCGACGTAGTTGTTCAGGTCCGACAGCAGCGATGTCACCTCGGTTTGTTCCTCTTCCGTCAGGAATACGTTCGGATACGGCACTTTGACATACGGCAAAATTTTCTCCTGGTTCTCCTTTTCGACCCACTCGTCGATGTCGGAACGCAGTCCCTTGCTCACTTCCGGAAGGCTGACGCCCGGCGTCGTGATGCCATAGTTCGGAGTCAGCTTGCCGCGGTAGTTTTCGCGGTCGCCTCCATCCGGTACCGGAAGCCATTCTTTGACGTGGTTTGCCTCGTCTTTGTATTTCCACAGCACGCCTTCCGGCCCCTGGTTGAACAGCGTAGAACCTTCATAACTGTACTGGTAGTCAACCCAGCGCATCGTTGCCTCCGGAGCAGGGTTGGTGCTCGAAATGGCAAACGTTCCGTTCTTCGAAATTCCCGAATTCTTGGCCACCACCGGCGAGTCCGGAAAGCCCGTTTTCAGCGGCTCCATGAATGGGTTGTCGGTGTTCGGCTCACCGCCCAGCATAAAGTACGGCAGCCAGTCGTTAAACAAAGCCACCTGATTGTTTTTGCCCTTGGCCTTCTTCTGGTCGTCGGTCTGGGAGAACGTTTCATGGTCAAGCAGTTCGTCCTTCCACAGCCGGTTCAGAAAGGTCAGATACTCCTTGAACCCTTCCTCCTGCGGCGTGTAGTGAACTTTCCCCTGCTTGTCGGCATAATACACCTCGTCGTAGATGCCCCAGAAGCCCAGCATCTGCACGCGGATATCCTTCAGCTTGGTCGACGTGAGCGGAATTTCGTCCGCCTTGCCGTTGCCGTTCGGATCCTCGGTCTTGACCCGTTTCAGGTAATCGTACAGCTCGTCCGGCGTTTCCGGAAGCTTGGTGACACCGAGCTTCTTGAGGAAGCTTCCGTTATAGTACAGCGGGCTCTTGTACCATACCGCGCCTTTATCCACATAAGGCAGGGCGTAAATATGCCCGTCGGGGGTCGTGATCGACTTTCTGACGTCCGGATTTTCGTCCAGCAGCTTCTTGATGTTCGGCGCATATTCATCAATCAGCTTTTCCAGCGGAATCAGCGTTCCCTGACTTCCGTACGTCACCTGCTCAGCCGGCGTCAAAGCCGAAGCGTAGAAAATATCCGGCAGGTCGCCGCTCGCAAAAATCAGATTTTTCTTTGTCTCGAAGCTGTCGACCGGAACCGTCTGGAATGTGAGCTTGATGTTCGTCATTTTCTCCATCTCTTTAAACACCTGCATCGTATCCCACTTGGCGCTGCCCACGTCAGGCGCAAATACCGACAGCGTGATCGGCTTGTCGACGATCGGGAAGCCCTCCTTGTGTACACTATCCGCCGAGCCGGAGGCTTGACCGCCGTCCCCGCTATCTTTCGAGCCGGAACCGCATGCGGCCAGCAGCGAGACGACCATGGACAGGCACAGTACGATGGCCCAAGGCTTTAAACTTTTTCTCATCAGATGATTCCTCCTGTTCATTGTTGTGCGCGGCTTTACGTTGGCCCTTCGGAGTTTCCCCCCTTGAATTCGGACTAAAGCCTACTCCACGCTTTTTCTCCGCAGCTCTGGGTAAAGTTTTGTACCAGTTGCTGCTGCGCTTTGTTTGTTAGCGTTTACAAAAAGTGTAGTAACAGGCCGGTTTCGCGTAAATATGTTATTTTTGATATGTTGAATATGTATACAATCTCCAATGTTTAACAGGGATGCGGGAAATAGCAGTGCTAAGCCATTGTATAGCAAGTATGTCAAATATGCCATTGGGAAAATCTACATATCGGCCTGAATTCCGCCCCCACCATGTTAGCCAACGGTGAATAATTCGACGGACGGTAAACAAAAATAACCCTTGTCTATCCAAACCAACAGCCAAAGGAGTGTCGTCATGCGTGAAGGAATGATTCCTGCCGTTCTTGGAACTGTAGTTACCGCTTCCGGCGCCGCACTGCTGGGCAGCAAGTATAAGCTTGCCGCCACGGGGATTGTCGGATTCGGTCTGGCCCACATCGTACTGGGTGCGATCGATCTGATCGAACACCGGTAATCCGTTTGGAGGACCGTCCGCAAGCGTTACGCGCTTCGGACACAAAGAACCTTGGACATTCCCTGTCCAAGGTTCTTTATTTGTGCAGGCGGCCGATCCCAAATGGGACGCACGCCTTGCGGCTGCTGTTATTTTCCCTGCATCAGCTTCCGCTTTGCACGATTTGCGGCGATTTCCAGCAGAATGGCAAAGCCCAGAATAAAATAGGTGATCGCTCCGATTTCCTGCAGATCAAAGTAAAAGCCGCTGGCCATAAACATATCATAGCCGATCCCCCCTGCCCCCGCGGCCGCTCCCATGGCAACCGCCACAGAGAAGTTGATTTCGAACCGGAGCAGCGTCCAGGACATCAAATAGGATAAGGAGGACGGAATGACGGCTTGGAACACGATTTGCCACCAGTTCGCACCGCTGGACTTCAGCGCTTCGATCGTGCCCTTGTCCATCTCCTCAAAGGCTTCCGAGTAGGCTTTGATCAAATAACCGATGGAGTGAAAGGTCATGCCGATGACGGCGGCGACGCTGCCAAGACCTGCTGCGACGGCAAAAATCAGCACCCACATGACCGTAGGCACCGCGCGGATGAACGCGACCAGGCCTTTAATGACGGCGGACGCGATCGGCGAGGACAGGTTGCGGGCCGAGAACAGGCCGAGAAACAGCGCAATAACCGCTCCGAACAAGGTGGCAAGAAAAGCAAGCCCCAGCGTAATCAGCACTTCGAACAAAGCCGCGGCAAAGGTGAAATGGTGCAAACGGGGCTGCAGAAACATCGTCTTCAGGTTCAACAGCGTGGCGTAGATGCCTTGAAAGACCTGGATCCCTTTGTAGTCAAAGCTGACGAAGGCGAGCACGGTCAGCAGGCTTAGCCCAATGAGGGTCAGCCTGATCGTTAAAGCGGTCTTGCTAAAAGGCTTCTTAAGCGGGATGCCCGGAAGTCTTCGGTCCGGACGGAGATGGAGCTCGGCGGCAATCATCTTGTCGACGGCCTCGGTGCTCATCCGATCATCACCTTTCGGATATTATTCGAGGTGAATTCGATGACCAATATTGAGATCACGATCACGAGTACAATCAGACTGGCCGCGTTGTAATCGAGATTCTTATAGTACAGATTGAACAGGAACCCAACCCCGGTGCCGGTCAGAATCCCGATCAGTGTCGCGTTGCGGATGTTCGTTTCGATCATGAACAGGATCCAGCTGATGAGCTGGGGCAGCGCAGCCGGGATGACGGATTGGCAAATGACGGAGATATAACCGGCCCCGGTTGCCCGCAGCGCTTCCGCCGAATGGCCTCCCGTCTCATCGATGGACTCCAGGAAGGCGCGGGTCAAAAACCCGAACGAGCCAAAGAACAAGGCGAAATAGCCGGTCATTACGTTTTGCCCGAAGGAAAACAGAAGGATCATCGACCACGCGGTGACATCGATATTCCGGAATACGGTTGCGATCGAACGGCTGGCCAGCTTAATCCCGGCATGGACGCCGATCGTCTGGGAGCCCAAGAGGGCAAACACGAACGCAAACACTGAAGCGACGGTTGTAGCGGCGATGGACATCAGCAGCGTTTCGACAAGCGTGCGGAGAACGTCTGGAAACTTGGCCAGAGATTCGGCATTGGGATAAAAATGGGTGACGCCCCAAACCAATGCGCCCGGGATGGAGCTCAGCCCCTGGATGAAATCATACTGGGTCAGTACGGCTGCAACATAGGTTACAAGCAGAAGCAGCCCCCAAAACAAATACGCATGCCTACGTTTGGCCGTGAAGTAGTCAACCTGCTTGCGTCTCGCCTTGATCAGCACGCGTCTCTCTCCTCTCGCTTCCGTAAATTCGCTGGAGTTCTTCGGATGTCATTTGTCCCGGCGTTCCGTTATAGACGATTTTCCCTTGATTGACCCCGATGATCCGGTCGGAATATTTCAGAGCGGTCTCCACCTGATGCAGATTGACGATGACGGTGATGCCCAAATTCGTGGAGATGTGCCTTAAATGATCCATGATCACCTTGGATGCATTCGGGTCCAGGGAAGCGATCGGCTCATCGCAGAGGAGCATTTTGGGCCCCTGGATCAGCGCCCTGGCGATGCCGACCCGCTGTTTTTGTCCCCCGCTGAGCTGGTCGCAGCGCTTGTAGACCTGCTCTTCCAGGCCGAGAATACCGAGAATTTGGTACGCCTGCTGCTTCTCCTCTTCACGGTACAGCCCCAGCATGCCGGCAAGCGTGGATTTGTAGCCGAGCCTGCCGTGCAGGACATTTTCCATCACGCTCAGCCGGTCTACCAGGTTGTAGTGCTGAAAAATCATACCGATGCTCGTCCGCATCCGCTTCAGCTCTTTCTTGCGAAATTCCAGCACATTTTTGCCTTCGATGCAAATTTCTCCGCTGCTGGCATCGATCATCCGGTTAATGCACCGGAGCAGCGTCGATTTCCCGGCTCCCGAGGGGCCGATGATCGACACAAATTCCCCGCTCCTCACCGAAAAGCTTACATCCGTTAATGCCCGTGTTTCAGATCCATACTGCTTGGACACATGCTTGAATTCCAATAACGCAGTCATCGTACACCTCCAGGCGGTTTGGTATGGAGTTCATATGCCGGCTGCCGGTTATTTGGACAGCTCGCGGATGGGTTCGAACCAAGCGTCGTCGACCGGCAGGAACCGTTCATTCCCGCTTTTTTGCTTGAACAGCCCGCTGTCTTTGGAATCTTTGGGAAGGAAAATTTTCGGATTATGCGTCACGTCATCGGAAGTAAACGCCTCGGTAATCTTCTTCTGCTCATCCTCGCTCACCGTTTTCGTGTTCGCCACAAACGGGGAATTGAGGACCGGTGTCACGGAAATCACCACAAACTCTTTTCCGGAGAGCGTATTGAAAGGTTCAGCAGCGCCATCCTTTACTTTATAGACAGCCCCGGGTTTGTTGGCCGTTCCGTCCGCCAGCTCCACGTAATTGGATACGCACGTATCGCAAAACGCGGCGACGTCCGCCTTGCCGGTCAGCAGATTCACCGCCGAACCCTGATGGGAGCCGCCAAACAGGACATCGCTGAAAAATTTATCTTTGCCGCCCTGCATCAAATCGTCTTCCTTCAAATCTTTGTACTTGTCCATCTTTCCAAAATAGCTGATGATGCCTGCAGACGGCACCTTGAACCCCGAAGTCGAGCTGTTCGATACAAAGGAGAATTTTTTCCCGGGAAGAGGGTCAATCGTAAATCCGTCCCCGTTTTTAAACTCGCCTTCGTCGCCTTTCCGAACGTTCAGCCAGGAATAATATACGGCGTCATCCAGCGTACCCGATTCCCCGCTGTTGGTGAACAGCGGCTTCACGTCCTCGGTCTTGTTTCTTGCTTCCACATAACCCTGAGGACCCATATAGGCCAGGTCCGCGCTTCCGCTCGCAATCGCCTCAATGGCGATGTTGTAATCGGTCGTCATCTTATGCTCCACTTTTTTGCCTGTAGCCTGCTCCACGATCTTTCCGACCTCGTCGCGCGCATCTTTCAAATCCGCTGCGGATTCGTTCGGATACCACACGATCGTCAGGGTGCCCTTGTCCTTCGAGCCGCCAACGTTCAGTCCTAATGAAGCCGCTCCTGAAGAACATCCGGCAATGGTCACGGCCAATATCAGCATCAAGAAAAGTGAAATCGATCTTTTCATGGTTTCAGCGCCCCTTTTTCCTTGGATAATGGGATACAATTTCATGATGAAGATGAACGGTCAGCAGAAGATTAACGGGGGAACATGTTTGTGTAAGAAAAACGTCTATCGCCGTACCTTCAAAGTAGACAGACCGCGTCTAAAGGAAGTTTTTCTTGCAATATCAGGAAGCAATGGCTCTGGAGTTTATACTTTCTGATATTATAAGAAAAACGTCTATCGCCGTACCTTCAAAGTAGACAGACCGCGTTTAGCGGAAGTCTTTCTTGCGAGATCAGGAAGCCAAGGCTCCGAAACTTATACTTTCTGATTTCTTAAGAAACGACCCGCGGCTTCCGGCCTGCCGCCTTCATGAAACCGGCCGTCCTGCATGTGGTATTGGCGGCTGCACAGCCCCTCCATAAATTCCAGGTCGTGAAAGATCCCGAGCATCGTCGTTCCTTCATGCATCAGCTGCTCGATCAGCGTCTTCACCTTGACCTTGGAGGCATGGTCCAGACTGGCGGTAGGCTCGTCAAGAAGGAGCAGTCGGGGCCGCTTCACCATTGCTCTGGCGATGTTGAGGCGAAGCTTCTCCCCCCCGGAGAACGTGGCGGGATAGCTGTCGCGAAGCTTGGAATCCAGCTCAAAATGATCCAGCATGCGCGCTGTCTCCCTGGCCGCCTGGTGCGGATCCTTGCCCATTTCCAGCAGAGCCTGCGTGACCAGCTCCCGGGCCGTCGTCCGCGGCATGACGTTCAGAAACTGTGATACGTAGCCAATCTCCCGCTTTCGCAGGTCGATCATCACCCGGTCCGGCGCGGAGGCCAGGTCGATTTCACCGTACGCTGCCGATTGGTACCGGATGGTCCCTTTCTGGGGGAGATAGGTCCGGTAAATACAGCGTAGGACGGTGGACTTCCCGCTCCCGCTTTTGCCTGTAATGCCGATAAATTCGCCTTCGTTCACATGCAGGCTGACGTCTGCGGCGGCCTCGATCTGCTGATCCAGGTTATACAGAGTGAACGTTTTGGACAAGTGTTCGATCGTGAGCAGACTGTTCAATCCATTTACCCCCTTCATGATCCCTGTAATGGGTTCTCTGAATGAGCTTCCCGTCCACAAAAACGGCCGTAATGACCGGGAAATCCCCGTCGATCTTCTCGATCAGAATCAGATCCGCTTTTTTCCCCACGCGCACCGAGCCGATTTCATGATCCAGATTGACGGCCCGCGCGGGATGAAGCGTCACCAGGCGGAACATGTCGGCCAGTTCCTGCCCGCAGCGGTCCACGAGGTAAAATACCGCGTGAAGCAGCGCTGCCGGATAATAATCGCTGCACAAAATGTCGATGCTCTTCTCCTGAATCGCCTCGGCTGCGGACAAGTTCCCGCTGTGCGAGCCGCCAAGGATGACGTTCGGCGCACCGGCCACGGTGTACATGCCCTGCTGTTTGGCCCGCCGGGCAATCTCCAGCGTAATCGGAAACTCGCTGATCGTTGCGCCGAAGCCCTGGACGAGCTCCAGCTTGTCGAGCGAGTCGTCATCATGTGAAGCGACCGCGATTCCGGCTTCCCGTGCCAGTTCGGCAATTTCGCGGATGCCTTCGATCGTCATTTTCTCCTTGCTCTGGTGCTTCCGGATCAACTCGTCGATCCCCTCATCGGTCATATCGTCATAGCCCTTCACCGTGGCCTTGTAAATCTCCAGATCCCGGTATTGCCCTTGGCCGGGGGTATGATCCATAAACGAAACGAGGTGAACCTTCTTTTCAGCAATGTAGTTTCTGAGATTGTCCACCTCCAGCAGGTTATCGATTTCAAACCTCGCGTGGAAACGGTGGCGCACCAAGTGCTGGCTCGTATGCGATTCCTCGATCAGCTCCAGCAGCTTGCGCACGTTTTCCGGCTCGCGGATCGGGCGGTATTTGTACTCCGACCCCCTGAAAATGGACAAGGAATGAAACATCGTCGTAATGCCGTGCGTGATCAGCTCTTTTTCCGTTTCCCGGAGGCTCAGACGAAAATCCATCAGCGATGTCGGCCTCGGGGCAGCCATATGCTCGATGTAATCGGAATGAATATCGATGAACCCCGGGGACAGATACCCGCCTGCGGCGTCCAAGACCTCCGTTTGCGTATCCACTGCAATGACGCCATGCGGGGCGATTCTGCCGATGCGGTCTCCCTGAATGAGCAGGTCGTATCCGCTCAGAACCCCTTCCTCCGTAATGATGCGTGCGTTCGTAATGAGATACAAAGGCGACTCCTCCTTCGAAAATAAGCTAGAGCAGGGAGTGAACCAGCTGCTGGGTATAAGCTTCCTGCGGGTCTTCCAAAATTTGATCGGTCAAGCCCTCCTCCACGACTCGCCCGTCCAGCATGACCAGCGTCCGGTCGGCGAGCATGCGGACCACGCCGAGGTCATGGGAGACGAGCACGATGCTGATGCCAAGCTCCCTTTGCAGCGCCTTGATCAGATCCAGCACGCTGGCCTGAACGGACAGGTCGAGGCCGGTGGTCACTTCATCGAGCAGCAGCACCGGAGGACGGTTCGACAACGCTTTGGCAATCTGGACCCGCTGCTGCATTCCTCCGGAAAAATGCTTGGGCGCTTCCTTGATCCGGTGAAGCGGGATGTGGACTTTCTCCAGCAGCTCCATACCGCGCGCTTCCATCTCGGAGACGCGGCGGCTGCCCGCCGCGATCATTTTCTCCGCGATGTTGCCGATGGAGGTGAAATCCATCCGCAAACCGAGCATTGGGTTCTGGTACACTTTTCCCATAAGGTGATTCCGGATATAACGCTTCTGCTGCGTCGACTCCACAAACAGGTTTCGCGAACCTTCTTTGTAAGCCTGAAGATAGACTTCGCCGCTCGTCGCCTCCTGGTCAAAATACAGGCATCTCATCATGGTGGACTTTCCGCTGCCGCTTTCTCCCACCACCCCGATGATTTCTCCCGGATACAGGTCAAAAGAAACGTCTTGGCAGGAATACACGGTATGGCAGACGGTGCAAAAGTTTTTGTAAAGCTTCCGGCTGCCCGGATTCATGCAGTGCGGGCAGCCAGGCCCGAACTGCTTGCTTAAATGTTGTACGGAAATCATCGGTTGTTCCGTCTGGATCATCGGCTCTCAGCACCTTCCCGCCAGGATTGTTCATTCATCCGCTCCAAACAGTAGCTCGTATCATTGCATTGATAATAAGCCGTGCCGCTGGCGTCGTCGTACAATTCATCCATAAACACGCCGGTGGATCCACACAGTCTGCAGGACCGGTCTTCAAAGGACTCCGTCTCAAACGGGTAGTCCTCAAAATCAAGAGATATGACCTTGGTGTAAGGCGGCACCGCGTAGATTTTCTTTTCCCGGCCGGCCCCGAGCAGAATGAGCGCTTCGGAGGCATTCAGCTTGGCATTGTCGAATTTGGGGATCGGGCTCGGTGCCATCACATAACGGTCATGAACCATCACCGGGTGGTCCGCGCCGGTCGTCATGCTGCCGTAATTCATGATTTGCTCGAACAGCATAAGCCAGGCCCCGCTGTATTCTTTTTCGGCGTGCAGCTTCTTCGTCTCGGCTTCCCGCGGTTCATACATCCGCAGCGGCTCAGGCATGGGCACCTGCAGCACCAAAATTTGACCCGCCCGAAGCGGTACCTCTGGAATGCGGTGCCTGGATTGAATCAGCGTCGCCTGCGCCGTTTCATCCGTGATGCGGATATCCGTCGTGTTCCGGACCAGCTTCTTGATGCTGACGGCATTGACGGACTCATCGGAACCTTGGTCAATCACCTTGACTACATCATCTCGACCTACCAAGGACAGGGTGAGCTGCAGCCCGCCGGTTCCCCATCCCCTGGCAATCGGCATTTCCCGGGAGGCAAAAGGAACCTGGTACCCCGGAATGGCAATCGCCTTCAGCGTCGCTCTGCGGATTTCCCTTTTGGAGCCTTCGTCGAAAAACGCGAAATTGTAATTTATTTGCATATTTCCTCCACCTCCTCCGTTTCGTCCGCCATTGATGTGGCCGCTCCCATCTTCGTTTTCCGCACGTCGTTCATTTTGGAGTGGAACGTGACATAATGCGGCAGCTTCAAGTGGGACATGAAACCGGTGGATTCCACGGAATCGATATGGTACAGCACAAACTCCTGATCCTGGGTCGGAAAACGGCTGTCTCCCTGCTCCAGGCTGTGATCCAGAATGCCCATGGCAATCGCCTTGGTCTCGTTTTGCCCGTAGCAGAGCCCGTAGCCGATCTCAAAGGACAATTCCTTCCCGCCCTGCTCCTTCGCCACCGAGGCAGACATGAGCATTTCCGCCTCCGTTACCTTGATTTCCCCGATATAATAGCTGTCCTCAGCATCTGCACCGGTTCCGAGCGGATCATCGATGCATACCGGAACTCGCCCGACCCGCAGCTCGCCGACAGTGGGATGCGATACGCCGTATCCTCGGATGACCGCGTAAGCGAGCGAGGTAACCGTCCCGGTCTGGCCCCGGGTCAGCACCTGCAGCTTTTGGCTGCGGCTGGCCGGAAACGTGATGCTTCGGCGCGTCACGTCATCCGGTTCGGTATTGTCGTCCGCAGGGCTGATCATGAGCCCCTGCTCGATCAAATAGTCCATGACCTTCATCAGCTCCGGTGGGCGGCCGGCCTCCGGCAAGCTTCCGAGCTCACCCGCAAAAGCCTCCAGCCACCGGGCGGCATCCTCATCCGTTTCATGCATCAGGTCAAAGTCCAGGAGCCGATGGCTGTAATCGACCGAAGCGCCGAGAATTTGCCCGCCCGGAATGTCCTTGAAGCTGGCGGAGATCCGCCGCTCAACCCTCATCTCGCGGGTGTGCACCGCTCGCGAATAATGCTTTCGGGGAAGCGTGGAGCGGTAGGCCCTCAGCAGAAACACCGCTTCCTCCGGGCTTCCTTCCGCCTGCTTGATCGCCAGCGCCGCCAGCGTTTCGTCGTACAGGCTGCTCTCCGACATGATCTGATCGATCAGCCCTCTCATCCCGCCTTCAATGCGGGTGACGTCCAGTACCTTTCCCTGCTTGATCCGTTCGAATTTGATCCGCTTCAAGGATTCCTCGATCGCAAGCGTTCCGCCTTTTACCGCTACATATCCCATAGAAGCACCTCCCTCTCCTCGATTTGCGTCGTCCGAGGCAGGCACAGCAGCTTGTTGTTTTTGTCGACGACCAGCATGTCAATTCCCAGGGGATACTCCGCGTTTTTCTCCGCCCGCGCCTCCAGCCAACCGGGAGCCAGCGGAATCCGGACAAAGCTTTCACCCTCGATGCCCGGCCCTTTGAGGCTCAGCTCAAAGTCCCCGGACAGCTCCCCCGACTCCACGATCACGGTGGCAGAGGCATGCGGATCGGCCAGCGTACCGACTTTGGCGCCCTGCAGAGCCTTCAGCAAATCCACTTCCTTCGCGTCGTGCAGGACAAAAATGTAATCCGCTTTCTCCGGCTCCGTCCGGACGGCGAAGGTCAGCTGGTTCAGGAGCCGCGTAAGCTCCGCTTCCCGCTGCGAGCAGATGCAGAATGTAACCTCCGTGTCCAGCAGCATCAATGCGAGCACCCAGATGACGGGTAGCCCTCCCCACTGTGCGTCGGCCTTGCCCGCTTCAGTCGTCAGATCCGAAATCAAGCCGGGTCTCGACATGGAATCCACCACTTTGCGGTAGGCGCGCTGTATATCATGAACTGCGTCGAAGTTCATCGCTCTCTCCCCCTAATCCACGTCCATCGTTTCAAAATCGACCTTCGTTTTGGCGATCTCGGCAAAAGCCTGGCTGCGCGTAGCAGCGATCCGGGCTTCTTCGTCCAGCAGCATCTGATCCCATACCCTGGTCTCCTGCAATCCGGCCTGATACGCCGCGTCGATGAGGGCGAGCTGATAGGCCAGCTCATGGTCATGCCCTTTGACCAAGCCGATGCCCATGCTGCCTTCGACCTGCACCTTGCATTCGCTCACCAGCACTTCCCCCAGATAGAACAAGCTTCGCTTGGCAGTCTCTCTCACTTTAACCATGACCAGTCCCTGGCTTGGCTGCTCGACCAGCTTCACTTCATAACGGTCAGCAATAGCCTGCGCCATACGGGCGGCGAGTTCCCAAGAGCCTTCAACCAGAATTTCAGTCCGTTGTCTTCGTTTCATCCATTCCCGGCCTCCCTGTTTGAGGTTGTTCAAAAAGTCCGTTTTTGAACACGCACTTTTAGAGCTCGTACGTAAAGTAGTCGCTCCGGTACATAATTCTCGTATATTCCAGCGGCTTGCTCGTCTGGCTGTCCAGACAGCCGGTCTCCACGACGAGCAGCGGAATGAGGCTGGTGCAGGCGAGCAGCTCCCTTTCTTTCCTGCCGGGATAGGTCACGCTGAGCAGCGTCTTCATCGACTCGAACCCCGTATACCCTTTTGCCCGGTAGAAATCGAACATCGAGGTAATGTCCCTGCCTGTCCGTCCGATGTCCGGAAACATCGACTCCGCCACATACGACGCGTGAATCGCAATCGGGCGGTTGTCGATGAGACGGAGCCTGCCAATCCGGAACACCCGCTCTTCCGGCTGCGCTTCAAGCGCTTTATACACTTTGTGGTTATACTCGATGGGATCGCAAAAAATGTTGCGTGACTGATAATCATACCCCATGTGGATCATCTTCCGGCTGAAGCTTTCGCCTCCCGAAAAGAGGAGCGGGATGCGCTGATGCTGGTCGCGGACAAAGCTGCCCTTGCCCTGCCTGGAGTACACATACCCCAGGTCCTGCAGCTTCTCGTAAGCTTTCCGAGCAGTCATACGGGGCACTTTGAACAGCCTGGCCAAATCGTTCTCCGACGGCAGCTTGTCATCCGGCTCATAGATGCCTGCCTCCATATCGGCTATGAGCTTATCCATGATCTCCATTTCGTCATGCATCCCTTACGCTCACCCTCCTCTTTTAAACCCCGTACTTCCGGATAAAGGAAGCCGTATCGTTCAGCTCTTCGAACCGCTCCTGGATGACCTCCCGCGGCCAATCCCACCAGGCGATCTGCTGGAGCTTAGCGACGACATCCTCCGAAAATCTCTTTCGGACCGGTTTGGCGGTGACGCCGACGACGATGGCATACGGTTCAACGTCTTTGGTGACGATAGCTCCGGATCCGATCACCGCTCCGGAGCCGATATGGACCCCCTTCATGATAATCGCGCCGTGGCCGATCCAGACATCATGTCCGACCGTTACCCGGTTGCCCCGCCGCCGGTTGAAGATCGCCTCGTCATCAGTGGCGGCAAAACCGTAATCCCTTCTCCGGTAAGTCATATGATGCTGCGTAACCCGCTCCATGGGATGATCCACCGGGTTGATGCATACATGCGAGGCAATCGAAGTATATTTGCCGATTTCCGTGTAGTTGATCGTCACGTCGTCCATGGTGTAGGTGTAATCCCCGATATCGGATTCGATAATTTGATTGCCTGGACCGACGGAGGTCCAGGATCCGAACGTGCTGTGAAGAATATGCGCGCTTTCGTGAATATCAGGATCCGGGCTCAGCCGTTTACTTTCCGCAGGGCGATGAATCGAATATTTTTCCATGAATGTTCCCCCTTTACTTCGGTCTGCGCTTCTTGAGCTCTTGGACGCATGAAATGCCCGGATCCTTGCTTCCCAGCCGGACCTCCTTCTCCCCGTAGAACCCGTGAAAGTCGGATCCTCCGGTCATGACGAGATCGTAACGGCGCGCATACTCCATGGCCCGCTCCTCGTCATCGGCATCATGCAGCGAATGCCACACTTCGATACCCTGAAGCCCCATGCCCACCAGCTCGCGGACATATTCAAAGTTGCCGTATTGGCCTGGATGGGCCAGAACCGGCACCCCGCCAGCCTGAATGACGGCCTCGATGGCGTCACGGGCGTGAAGGTAGTCCAGCCGGACGTAAGCCATGCCGGGCTCTTCTCCGTTCCCCCCGCGGGAAAACAGCTTTTTGTACAGCTCACCGTATATAGATTTGGCATAGCCATTGTCGATCAGTGCGTGCATAATGTGCTGCTTGTATACGCCGGTTCCCCCATCCGCATACCGCAGAACCTGGTTCCAGGTGATGCCGTACCCCGCCTCAATCAGGCGTTCCACCATCACACGGGAAGCTTCATGCCGCTTGTGGATCATCGGGGTGCATACCTGCTCCAGAGCCGGATGCCCTGGCTCGATGAAATAGCCCAGGATATGAACCCTCCTGCCTCTCTCCATGTCATAGGCCGATATTTCGATCCCCGGGATCATTTCAAGGCCAAGCTCTCTTCCCCGTTCCAGCATGGCGGCAAGGCCCTTTGTCGTATCGTGGTTTGTGACCGCCAGCACGCCAATGTTCTCATTCAATGCCGCCTCGGCTAATTCCTCAAATGAATACGAACCGTCCGAAATGGTCGTATGACAATGCAGTTCCGTCTTGATCGCTCAGCACCACCTTATCTTGGATAAGCAGACAACCGCCGCCACAACCGATGATTCACGTCCGCTGCATCGCTTCGGCTGTCTGTAGTGACAGTCTAACTTGGTGCCAAGTTGCAAGGGTTAAGGCACGGTAAAGCTTCTGTAAAAAAACCGCCGTAACCGTAAATTTTGCCGCATCTCAAGCTTTTTCGCATAAAAAAACCCCACATTGTGGGGACTCCCGTGCTGCAATATTGATTCTCAGGTACTTTGCGGTACATCGACATCCAGTCATACGAAAAAGGGTATTCGGATTTTATGGTGGAGACAAAATCAAAACATTTCACTTAAAAATCGGAGAATATGGTGGTAATTATCTAAAGACTTGATTTGTAGCGGTATCTTAGTACAATGGTTTTATGACTACTCAAAAAATGATAAATGATGAGCTCAGAGTCAAAATATTTAAGGCGTTAGCTGATGAAACAAGATTGGACATTATTCGAAATCTATACATCAGCAAGAATGAGATGAATTGTGGAGAAGTCGGCCACATTCGCGATACTACGAAATCAAATACTTCGTATCACTTGCGTACTTTAAAGGAGGCGAAATTGATCAAGGTACGAAAAGAAGCTCAAGCGAAGTATATGAGCATCGATTTGGAGACATTTCAAACTTACTTACCCGGATTTCTGGATACGTTGTAGAAAGAAATTCTCTTTTTTTCTTCATTAGTTCAATAATCATTGAACAATAGAACTAATTATAAAGGGTGAATAGAATGATCAAATTAACTACTTTATTTTTCCTCATCATGTTTGTTATCGGTACAGATACGTTTTTGATTTCTCCGCTCATCCCCACTCTTCAGAACTTGTTTCATATCCCAACGGAATATTCCGGTTGGATGGTTGGGGCTTATGCTTTAGGTTATGCCATTTTCGCATTAATCGCTGGACCGCTTTCCGATGGATGGGATCGCAAAAAAGTAATGCTTTTTGGCATGGTCTGCTTCTCGGTTTCAACCATATTATGCGGCTTTGCCACAAGTTTTTGGTCGATGTTCGTATTCCGTTTTTTAGCTGGAGTCAGCGCAGCATTTACGGCGCCTCAAGTCTGGGCATCGATCCCTGCTCTGTTTCCAACACCAAAAATAGCCAAAGTATCAGGAATCGTCATGGCAGGCTTAGCTGCTTCCCAAGCGTTCGGCATCCCTATTGGAAGTCTGCTTGCCTCAACCCATTGGTATTATCCTTTCTTTACAATCGGTGCATGTGCACTATTGGTGGCGGTATTCATCTTCTATGCTTTGCCCGAAATGAAACCAATTCAAGGCCAAAAAACCAAGACTCCGATTTTCAGTAGATACATCCCCTTATTGAATAGCCGAATGGCGAGAAGGGCTTTCCTCGCTCACTTCTTATTTCAGTGTGGATTCTTTGCTGCCTTTTCTTTCATTGGAAAATGGGTAACAGATCGCTTTCATCTTTCAATTGATCAAGCGGGGTACGTGATGTTTTTTCTTGGTCTCGGGAATATAGTTGGAAGCTTCGGTGGTGCCTATGTAATTAAAACGTTTAACCGTTTCAATACGCTAGTTGTGGGCTTTCTTGTCTCTATCACATGTTTTATTGTTTTGCCTCACTTGCCATCGGTTGCGGCTTTCGAAAGTGTTTATTTTTTCATATTCGTTAACATGGGGATCGCTTTTCCCCTAATATTGGGAATGTTGAATTCATTAAATCCAACCATCCGCGGCACGACTTCCAGCTTGGCCAATTCAATCATGTATGCTGCGACAACGCTCGGGTCATGGATCGCTGGCCTCATTTACGCGGCTTTTAACGGTTTTTCCGCCGTTGGCATGTTTGCGGCTATATGCTTTGCCGGTTCATTGTTATCTTTCATATTCAGCGGTATTTTGACCAGCCAAGTGAAAACAAAGAAGGAGATTGCATCATAAATGCATAGAAGAAACTCATATGGATATTCTAAACTTTCCGAAATTTAACATCCTAAGTATTTGTGAGAATGAATTTGAATTTCTAATTCAAATGGTGACGAACTATCCACCTTTGGCTTGCCCTCATTGTGGATGTATAGCCAACCTCTACAAACACGATAGCAGGGAACAGATTTGTATGGACTTACCTCTTCACGGCAAGCGCGTAGTCCTTCTCATAAAGCGTCAGAGATATTGCTGTAGAGACTGCAATCGAACCTTTTGGGAACACTTAGACCACACCATAGACAAAAAGCGAAACTGCACCAAACGATTATTGTCTTATATAGAGACGCAAAGCCTTAAACGTACGTTTGTTAGCATATCCGAGGATGTTGGATTGCATGAAAAAACAATACGCAACATCTTTCGTGATTACATCAACCGTCTTAGAGAAACGCATCGATATGAAACTCCCAATTGGCTTGGAATTGACGAAATTCATATCATTAAACCAAGATGCGTTTTAACCAACATAGAGGAATGTACTTTGTTGGATGTTTTGCCCAATCGTAACAAGGAAACCGTTGTAGATTACCTCTTACGCCTTCCAAATATAGGGCAAATCCGATACGTCACTATGGATATGTGGCAACCGTATAAAGACGCCGTAAGGGCTGTATTGCCAAAAGCATTTATCATCGTAGATAAATTTCACGTTGTCCGTATGGCAAACCAAGCGTTAGAAACCATTCGTAAGCAGATCCTTGAAAGATTATCGCCAAAAGAACGCCGCGGGCTAATGCCAGGCCGTTTTATCCTCTTAAAACGGGATATAGAGCTTACAGAGAAGGATAGGATTACGCTAGACCTTTGGACAAAGAATCATCCGTCTCTCGTCACTGCTTATGGCTTAAAGGAATCATATTTGGATATTTGGGAATGTGATAGCAGACAAACGGCATTTCTTAAATACAACGAATGGAAAGCTAAAGTACCAACGGAACTGCAATCCGCTTTTGAACCATTGACAAAGGCTATGAAGAACTGGGAAGAAGAAATATTCGCTTATTTCGACCATCGCATTCCAGGTGCTTATACGGAATCTCTAATTAGCCTTATTCGAATCATTAATCGTTTAAGAAGGGGATACTCTTTTGAGGCCCTAAGAGCCAAGATACTCTTTACAGAGGGACTTAGAAAGCAATTCAAACCAAAGTACCAGAGGAGGTTTGATAGCTACCATCTACGAGAGGAAAACTTCCCGATGTTTAATAAGCCAACTATTGAAGTTGTTCGTGAGCCAGAAGAAATAATCTTCCTGGGAATTGATTTTCCCACCTTGATCGAGAAATTGGAGAAGGGCCAGCTATAAGCCCTCCTCCACCATAAAATCCGAATACTAACGAAAAAAGCCTGACTCTTAGCAGATCGGCTTCCGATCCATAAGAGACAGGCTTACAGTCCGTACAATATTGTTATTGCGGGTTGGTCGTCCAGATGCCGGCCGATTTCACAAATACGCGCTGCGGCAGCTTCAGCGTGGCGAGCGCCAGCTCAGCCACGTCTTCCGGCTGCATCATGCGGTCCTCATCGCCGACCTTCAGGTTGTTGTCGCGGGCCAGCGCCGTATTGACAGTGGATGGCGTCAGCGCAACGACGCGGATGTTGTTTTTGCGCACTTCCTGAAGCAGCGACTCTGTCAGCCCCATGACTGCAAATTTGGACGCGCAGTATGCGGAGCCCGTGGCAAAGCCTTTTTCACCGGCTGTGGAGGAAATGTTGATGATGCTGCCGCTGTTTTGCCCCACCATGTCCGGCAGGACGGCCCGGGACATGTAATATGTACCCATCAGATTCACCTGAATAATTTGTTCCCACTGCGCCGGATCCATTTCGAGTACGGTCCCGAACGAAGCGATGCCCGCGTTATTGATCAGAATATCGATCGTGCCGAGCTCTGCCTTCAGCGCACTCACCGCGCTTTCCGCTTCTTCCCGTTTCGATACGTCTGCCGCTGCGGTCGCAACACGGATGCCGTGTTCGCCGGCCAGCGAAGCATTCAGCGCATCCAAATCGGAGGCGGTGCGGGAAATGAGGCCCAGATTCACGCCTTCTTTGGCCAGCAGCTCAGCAATCGCCAAGCCGATTCCTTTGCCCGCTCCGGTAATGACCGCCGTTTTTCCTTGTAGATCCATCAAACTCATCATGTTCTCTCCGTTTCTGTTTGAATTTGTTGAAGACGATGCCTCAATTAGGCATCTCCCATTATACTATTAGCCGCAAATAGCCCCGGAACCTTCGTTCCGAGGCAAAATCCCGCAAAGCATCCTCACCAATGCAGACCAGATGCTTTGCAAGGACATGATGTTCTCAGCCTATTTGACCGCGACGAAAAACAGCCGCTGCGCCTCGTCGTCCGCTTCCACCCACTCAAAGTCAGCATACGTCTGCACGTCGCGGAATCCGGCCTTGAGCAGTTCGCTCTTCATCCATTTCGGATCATAGCCCCGCTGCACGTGCACTTCTTCAAAGCGGCGATACAAGTCGCTGTCTTCTTCCTTCGCAAAGATGCTCAAATGATGCTCGATTTCGCACCGCGGCGCGTCCAGGTCGCAGGTCCAGATGTACGAAACCGACTTGTCGTCCCATACGAACGGCTGCTCCTCGTCATAGCGGATGATCGTATTCGGATGATGCACGTCAAACACGAAGATCCCCTTTTCCTTCAGCCCATTGTAGGTCTGTCTAAAGGTCGACACGATATCGGCTTCTTCCAGCAGGTAACTGATGCAGTCGCAAAATGAAATGACCGCATCGACGGGCTCGGGCAGCTCCCAAGCGCGCATATCCTGCTGAACCCAGCGGATGGAGCCCTCCCGGAACAGGCGGCTGCCCTGCGGCGTCTTTTCCATCTTTCGCCTTGCTACGGACAGCATGTCCGCCGACAGGTCGATCCCTGTCACTTCGAACCCCGAGTTCACAAGCGGAATCGTGATGCTCCCCGTGCCGCATCCCAGTTCTACCACACTTTTCGGCATGCCGTATTTTTCCCAGGCCTGTCTTGCAAACCTGAGCCAATCGGGATACGGCATATCTTCCATCAGTTCATCGTAAACGTATGCAAATTTTCTGTAAGAGGACATGATGACACCGCACTTTCTGTTAACGTTCCGAAAATCCTCCCAGCCCTGTTAGGACGGATCGGCGTTCCCGCCCGTTTCCGGTTTGGAACTTTCCGGCTGAACCAGATAAGTCCAGTTCTCCTTCTGTGTGATAAGACCTTCCTTCATCAATTTGCCGATTGCGCGCTTGAAAGCCGACTTGCTGATGCCGAAGCGCTGCTTGATAATGTCCGGAGGCGTCGCATCCGAATACGGCATGCCTCCGTTCGGACGTTCCTTCAAGAACGCCAGCAGGCGGTCGGCATCCAAATCCCGGCCAACTTCCTTGCGCTGCGCCATGGACAGGTTGACGCGTCCGTCCTCACGAATGTGACTGACCCGCACCTGCAGCTCTTCGCCCAGACGCAGCATACGGGTTCGCTCCGAGGAGTGGATCATGCCGATGGCGCCGAAGCCGAGCACTCCACCGTCCACGATTACGAATGTTCCCATCTGCAGCGGGCGGTACACCGTTGCGGTGAACCACTGGTTTACCCAGGATAGCGGCGCCTGGAACGTATGCTGCGATAGCTCCTGTTCGCCGGCCAGCTTCGCGCGCAGCCGTCCCTGCTTGTCATGCTCCATGATGACGAACACCGAGTCCCCGACCCGTGGATGCAGCTCCTTCAATTCCGGAAGCTCGCGGATCGGCAGCAGCAGCTGACGGCCAAGCCCCATCTCGAGAAAGCATCCCAGCCTTGGATGCACGTCCGCCACAACCAGCTTGGCCATTTCGCCCAGCGTCAGATATGGCTTTTTCATCGTTGCGGCGAGACGGTCTTCTGTATCGTAGAAAATAAACACTTCGACCATGTCACCAGGCTCGATTTCCCGCGTAAGCTCGGTGTAATGGAGCAGAACGTCTTGATCATACGCATCCAGAAAATATCCGTAAGGCGATACTTCCCGCATCACTTCATAGGTCTGAATCGTTCCTGCGATCGGCTTCATACCGTTTCCACAACCTTGGCGTCGGACCATAAGCGCTCAATATTGTAATAATCCCGCTCATCCCTGTGGAAGATATGGACGATTACATCGCCAAGATCCATCAGGACCCAGCGGGCGGAATCCAGTCCTTCTATGCCGCGGATGTCCGAGCCGGCGTCGTGCATCCGCTTGCGGATTTCGGTCGCGATCGACTGGACCTGGGTATCCGAGTTGCCGTGACAGATGACGAAATAATCGGAAATGAGGGAAATCCCCCGCAGGTCGAGCGCCACGACGTTCATGGCCTTTTTATCTTCAGCGGCAGCCACGGCCAAGTTTAACAATTCTTCAGGTTTCAAGGTCATACATTCGCCTCCAACTGTTTAATAAGATCATTGCGGGCAAATACGGTCAGCGGGTAAATGATCTGACGGCGGGAGATGAGCAGGCTGATCGTGGAGTCCAGTCCGGCGATCAATCCCTCTTCAAGGCTATGGTTGGCCAGTTCCCGGATATTATTCACGCCCGGAAAATCCCTTCCCGGTTCGATGTAATCCGCCAGGCACACGACCTTGTCCAGCAGGGTCATGCCGATGCGGCCGGAGGTGTGATACCGGATCGCATCCAAAATTTCGGGATCGGTAATGCCGTAATCCCGTTCCGCTACAAAAGCACCCACTTCGGCATGCCAGAGCGGCTTGTCGTAAAACAGCAGATCCTTGGACAAATCGTTTTCCTTAATGATCGCTTCCATTTGCTTCACAGGCCAGTATTTGGCCACGTCGTGCAGAATCGCCGCCGTTTCGGCCTTAACAGGGTCCGCTCCGTAACGCTCCGCAAGCATGACGGCGGATTGCATCACGCCTTCTGTGTGCTTCCAGCGCATGGCCGGCATTTGTCCGGACACGGCTTTAATCAGTTCTTCGCGGCTGAATGCCATACATTCCCCTCCTTCTGATATAGTCGTAGACACTGTCTGTCACCATATAACGAATGGAGTGTCCGGTGGCCAGCCTTTCCCGGATTTCGGTCGACGAGATGTCCACCTGGGGCATGTCGGCCAGTAGAATTTTTCCCTTCAAATAAGCGGGGAGCGCGTCCAAGTTCAGCGTGGAGCCCGGACGCCCGACACCGATAAAGCTCATCAGCTCCACCAGTTCCTCAATGCCCTCCCACTTCGGCAAATAATTGACCATATCGGCCCCGATGATGAAATGAAAACCGATGTTTTCAAACGAGCTGCGGATTTCCTTGACCGTGTCGATCGTATAAGAAACCCCGCCTCTTCTGATTTCGATATCCAGGGTCCGAAAGCAGGGATGGTCCGCAATCGCTTCAGCGACCATGCCGAGACGTTGTTCGCCGGTAGCTCCCGCCTGTTCCTTATGGGGCGGAATATGACTGGGCATAAACCAAACCTCGTCCAGTCCGAACGTGTCCCGGGCCGCTTCGGCAGCGAGCAGATGTCCGATGTGGATCGGATCAAAGGTACCTCCCATGATACCTACCTTCATGCTGATCCCTCCCGCTTATGGCAATTCAATCTGCTTATGATCTTTGGATTCTTTATATAAAATAATCGTGCTGCCGATCACCTGCACCAGTTCAGAGCCCGATTTTTCGGCCAATTCCTCGGCAATTTCGTGCTTATCTTCCAAGCAGTTGTTGAGAATGCTGACCTTCATCAGCTCCCTCTTCTCAATGGCCTCGACGATATGACGGATTAACTGGTCGTTGGTTCCGCCCTTGCCGACTTGAAAAATCGGGTCCAAATGATGCGCCTGGGACCGGAGATAGCGTTTTTGCTTACCTGTTAACATAAAATGTCAAAACTCCTTAATCTTCAATGTACAATTCAATAATCATGATTCCTTCATACTGGCCAGAACCGCGCTGCGCATCGCCTCTACCGGCGCGGGCAGTCCGGTCCAATACTCCAGGGCAAAGGCTCCCTGATTCACAAACATCCCGAGACCGCCGTGAATGACGCAGCCCTTCTTCTCGCTGTCGGCGAGCAGCCGGGTCTTCAGCGGATTATAGATGAGGTCGCTGACCACGATTCCCGGAGAAATCCGCTCGGAATCTAGCGGTGTTCCGTCCGTATGCGGATGCATCCCGACCGATGTCGTATTAATGATCACATCCACTCCGCCTAGAATGGCCGGAATGTCGTCCATCGCCATCCCGCGAATGTCTGCCAGCGCCTTCCATTCAGCCGCCAGCACCTCGGCTTTATCGGCCGTCCGGTTGGCGACATAAATCCGGTCCGGATGCTCCAGCGTCAGGGCGTATACGATACCGCGAGCGGCACCTCCGGCTCCGAGCACCAGAATGCTTTTGCCTTTCAGTTCGGCAATCGCTTCTTCCTTCAGGGAACGGACATAACCTATACCGTCTGTATTATACCCCGTGAGGTAGCCTCCGTCATTCACGATCGTGTTGACGGCTCCGATCTTCAAGGCCGTTTCATCCAGCTCGTTCAGGAACGGAATAACCTCCAGCTTGTGCGGAATCGTAACATTGATTCCCCGAAAGCCAAGCGCCTTGATGCCTTCCAGCGCCGTTCCGACCTGCTCCCGCGATACGCGCATCGGAACATAGGCGCCCGGGATGCCGAGCGCGGCCAGCGCCGCCTTATGCATCACGGGCGATTTGGAATGGGCGATCGGATCCCCGATGACGCCCAGCAGCAGCTCCCCTGTATGTTTCAGTAACTCCGGTTTAGCCAAATTCATAGTTTCCCCTTTCCCTGCTCTCACCTGTCAGCTCTTGCAACGTTCAAAGGCAGCGTCAGATTAAAGAAGGTCTTGCCAGCACCTTGACTCCCCGCGGCGCATGAATAGCGCACAGGGCTCCCTGATCGCTGTTCACTTTAATCCAGCCCAATCCGGAGACGAACAAATCCATGCGCATACCGCGCTTGATGCGGAATTCATGCCTTGTCCATTCCGGCAGCTTCCCGATGTTCTCCCGGTTCGGCGGGGACAGCAATTCTCCGGCATGCTCCGCGTACAGCTCATCGGCACGCTCCAGCTTGGTGCGGTGTATGCCTACGCGGCTGCCGACAAAGCAGGTAAACGACTGGCGCTCGCCCTGAATAAAGTCAAACCGTGCCATGGCTCCGAAAAACAGCGTCTGTCCTTCGTTCAGCTGGTACACGGCCGGCTTCAACGGGTTGTCCGGCATGACGGCGCCCAGGTCCTCACGAGTGACGAGCTCACTGTAGCGCCAAGGGTATACGATCCCCGGCGTGTCGATAATAAAGCGGCCGTCGTCGAGCGGAATGTTGACCATATCCAGGGTCGTTCCCGGATAACGCGATACGGTCAGCTCCTGCTCCAAATCGCTGTAATCCCGGATCAGCCGGTTGATCAGCGTCGATTTGCCGACATTGGTCGCCCCCACCACATAGACGTCGCGGTCCCCGCGATACGAGGCAACCGTGTCCAGCAGGCGGTCGAAGCCCTGGTTTTTCTTGGCGCTGCAGAGGACGATTTCTTCCGTCTTGAGGCCGTGCTCCTTGCATTGTTTCTGCACCCAATTGAGCACCTTGTTCCAGTTCGTCACTTTGGGCAGAAGGTCGATTTTGTTCACGGCGAGAATGACCGGATTGTTGCCGACAAACCGCTGCAGGCCTGAAATGAGGCTTCCTTCAAAATCGAACAGGTCCACAATATGAATAACGAGCGCGTTCTTCCCGCCGATTTGGCTCAATAGACGCAGGAATTCATCCTGGTCGACGGCAACGGAAGAAGCCTCGTTGTAGTTTTTAATCCGGAAGCAGCGCTGGCAGATGACCGGATCCCGGTCCATCGCTTTCTCCGGGGTATACCCCGGAAGCTCGGGCCGTTCCGTTTGGATGGCAATGCCGCAGCCGCTGCATTTTACGGCTTGACTGCCGTCTATCGGGTCTTTCATTGTTGGTGTTCCTCCTCCAGCCATAATCCCTTTTTCCGCAATCGTGCGAGCGCAATTTTCTCCAGACGCCGGTTCATGCGCGTACCCCAGCCTTCATCCTGAATGGATATCGGGAGCACCAGCACGGTAAACAGGCCGAGCCGGTTGCCGCCGTACACATCGGTCAGCATCTGGTCGCCGACCACGATCGTCTCCTCGCTCTTCAGGCCCATCATCTGCATAGCTTTCCGGAAAGGCGCGTTCGACGGCTTGCGGGCTTCATGGACAAACCGGATATCCAGCGGGGTGGCAAAAGTTGATACCCTCGCCATTTGGTTATTGGACACGATGACAAGCTGAAACCCCGCCTTTTTCACCTTTTCGAACCAGGCGATCAGCTCGGGGGTGGCCAAGGGAGCCTTGGCACCGACCAGCGTATTGTCCAGATCCGTGATAATTCCACGGAATCCCTGCGAATACAGCCGCTCCAAATCCAGATCAAACACCGTTTTTACCCTCATTTTCGGGATAAGCATTTCAAACAAATTGATGTCACCTCAGTTTCATAGGACAAACTATACCATAATCTGCGTAGTTAGTAAAAAACTTATGTTCGGGCGAAACAAAAAAGAAAACGCCCGGAGGGCGCCTTCTAAAAAGTCCATCACGCTGCATTCTTCGGTATCTTTTTCATCGCAGCTTTCAATTCCTTCGCATGGGCATGGACGCTTCTCCATTCCGATTCCGACACCGATGAAGGGCTGTAGCGCGCCTTCTCGAACAGCTGCAGCAGCGGCTCCAGGAAGGATCCGAGCGCCGGGGACCGTCCTTCCCAGCGGCTGACCGACTCCCGGAGCGTTTCGTCCGCGCCGCGTTTGAGTCCTCTTCGGCGCAGCTGCTTGATCCACCGTTCGGTCATGACAATGACCTTCTGGTCGGGAGACAGCTTTTGTCCCGTACGAAGCCGGAGCCATCCGAACCGGAGCTGGAGCCGATTCCGCCACAGCACATACACTGCAAACGCTGCGAGGATGAGGAGGGAAGCGCCGTATACGATTTGCACCACTGGTCCGCGATCCTGGCTCTGCGCTGCCTGTTGCGGCGCCTGCTCAGGCTGGTCTTCCTCCACTTCCGGCTGTGCCTCCGGCTCGGCCGGATCTTGCGCCTGGGCGTCATGCGTGAGCAGCGGCATGCTGAAGCCGGGGGTCGCTTCCACCGGAATCCAGCCGTACGGCCCGAAATAGACCTCGGCCCACGAATGCGCATCGGCATTGGTCACCGTATACACGCCGGAGTCCGAGGTGCCCTGCACGCCTTGGACCTGCACGTCGGCGCTGCTACCCTGCACCTGGCCGGGAGCGTACCCTTTGACCCACCGCGCCGGGATGCCGAGGGAACGGGCCATCATCACCATCGAAGTCGAGAAATAATCGCAGTATCCTTCCTTGATCTCAAACAGGAAGCTGTCCACGAAATCGTCGCTGACCTTTTTGGACAAGTCGGGCTCGTTTGTATATGTGTAATTCGTTGTTAAATAGTTTTGAAGCAGACCGATCTTTTCATAAGGCGTTGCTCCGGAAGCCGTCACTTCTTCCGCAAGGTCGCGGGCCCGCTTCGGAAAGTCGTTCGGCACCTGCAGATAGGCATCCTCGGTCCCTTGGGAGCCGTACAGGTCGGCGAACGACTTCTGGCGGATTTCATCCTCCGAAACGACCGGAACCTCGGACACCACCGTGTAGGTTTTCGGATAACGGTCCCGCTTTGACTCGGCGGTCCAGCGAAGCTCCGACTGGGAACTGTTCCAGCGGAGGCTGCCTGTATTTTTCCCGTCATCGATAAGCTCTACTTTGGACAGGTTATACGCACCAAACAAAACGGGGTACTGATTGTCGCTCAGCATCGTAACCGTCTGTCTTACCGTCATCGAATCGCCGGCGGTTGGTCCATCACCGGAAAGCTTCGTATCTGCCGTCACCTCATCGGTCTCCCTGCCGGAATTGCGCTCGTCCCCCCAGCCGCTGCCAGTATACAGCCTGCGGGTCTCCCCGCGCCAATAGCTTCGCTGGTCCGAGCTGATTTCCATCACCGGCGTGTAGTCAAAGTTGAACCCGCCGCCGAGCTTGGTGTCGTTGCGGCTGTATCCCGAGGAAGTCCGCAGCACCGAGTCAGCCGGATCCCCGTCAACGCCGGCCGTGGCAGCCGTCTCGCCTTGGACGACCCAAGCCGTATAGGGATCGGTCAAGGACGGCGGCACTTCCGGCATGTTGACGCCGACCGCAAACACGAGCGAAAAAATGACCGCCACGTTCAGCAGCATTTTTAGCGGGTACTGCCGAAGATAGCGCCAGCCATGCGGGTATTTCTGCTGGAAGCGGCGGAAGTGCTCGCTGACCAGCCAGCCGAGCGCCGCAAACACCGTCCAGGCGACTTCCTTCCATAAATCGTACACGGTGAAGGAATCCAGTATGGAGAACGCCACGATCAGCATGCCTGTGAACACGAGAATTCTGCGCTGATTGTTGACCAGCTTGGCGCTGAGCAGCAGCAGAATCCAAGCGCCTACAGCAAAACCGAGGTACGGCAGCGCGTTGCCCGTAAACTGCTGAATCCGGTTCGGCAGGCTTCCTGCCGGAAAGTAAATCCAGTACGCGATCATCTCCCGGTGAATGATGTACAGCACGGCGATGCCTTCCAGCACGTACCGGTAAATGCTTTTGATTGGCAGCAAGATTTCGATCGCCGTGATGACCGTCACGCTGATGATGACGATGGCTGTCGTCTCGCTGTACCAAATGTTGTTCATAAAGTAAATCCACTGCAGCGCCATAATCCACAACCACACCAAGGATAAGGTGCGGAAAAACGAAGTGCGCAGCGAATACAGCCAGTTGATCAAACCCTTCCACCCCCTAATACGGCCGGCAGCTCACTCAGCGATTGAATGCTGCACGCAAAGGTTCCGCGGGAAGCGAGCATCGCTCCCCAGCCTTCTACGCCCTTTTCTCGCCCGGAGCTGATCCGGATGTGCGAAGAGCTCATGCCCCGGGTTTCAACCCAGCGCAGAATGTCGAGCACCTGCTGGCCGCTGGCCGGTGAAATGAAAACGAGGAAGGCCCCCGCCGGGAGAAACCGTGCGTTCTGCTCCAGCTTCGGGAGCAGCTTACCGTAGCCGTCGGCGGACAGGTCCACCAGGTGATGCATCATCCGCTGGCGGTCCCCCTGCACGCTGCTTGGCGGAAACAATTTGAATGCGTCGCCGAGGGTGGCGAGGCCCATATTCATTCTGCCGCGCCCGCCATACTCGAGCAAGGAAGCCGCTGTGGAAACAGCCAGCTCAAACTGCGCGTCGGAGCCGTAGTGAGCCTTCGTGGCGTCCAGCAGAAGCATCGTTTTCGGAACGGAATCGTACTCGAATTCCTTGGATTTCCACTGTCCGGTCTTCGCGGTAGCGTTCCAGTGAATCCGGGAAATCCGGTCCCCGTACACATAATCGCGGACGCCATTAATCTGGGTCGTCTCTTTGCGTGAAGCTGCCGAGGCGGTTTGCGGCCCTGCAAGCGGGGAATTCCGGTCGAACAGCTTCCATGTGGGGATAAACACGGTTCGGGGCATCACGCGAAACTGGCCGGGCACATGAAAACGGCCTTTATGCTCGATAAAGCCGAAAATATCCTCACTGACACATTCCGTCTCCGTAAAATAATATCTTCCCCGCTCCAGCGGCGGCGTCTGGAACATCAGCGTACCGCCGCCTCTGTAATTGGGAATGACGCTTTCCTCAAACGACCAGGAATCTCCGTTATGCCGCTTCATGACTTCACGGATAATGATATAGGGCATCGGCAGAAATCCCGGAATCGAAAAATGGAGCCTGACCTTGATCTGCTCGCCGGCGTGAAGCACGGTGCCTTGTCCCCTTTCGGTGGACAGCTGGCGCGTTCCCCGCGTCAGCCGGACGCCGCTGATGCCAAGCACGATCAAATACAGCACGATGACGCTGATCATGACAAACAGCATCAGGGACGTCTTGCCCCCCTGAAACAGAACATAGAACAGGCTGGCGACCCATACGAGCAGTACGGCCCAATACCTCGGGGTTTTGAGTCCGGATCGGATACCGGTTAACAGCCTTGTCATCATTTATCGCTCCATCGCTACAGGCACATGCACCTGCTGAAGGATGTTTTTCAGCACGGATTCCGGACTGACGTTGTCCAGCCGGGACTCCGGACGAAGGATGATGCGGTGGGCGAGAACATAAGGAGCGAGCGTCTTAATATCGTCGGGAAGGACGTACTCCCGCTGCTGCAGGAAAGCAAACGCCTTGACCGCGTTCAGGAACGACAGGGAAGCGCGCGGGCTGGCTCCGAGCAGGACGGAGGCATGCTCCCGGGTACGGCGTACGATGCTCAGCAGATAGTCCGTCACCGCCTCGTCGATATAAATGCTGCGGATTTCATGCTGCATCTCCGCGATCTGTTCCATGTTGGTCACCGGAGTCAGCCGGTCGACCGGCTGGCCCTGCTTGTGCTGGTACAGCAGGCTTTTTTCCGTGGCCGCGTCGGGGTAGCCGAGGCTGATCTTCATCATAAAACGGTCAAGCTGCGCTTCGGGCAGCATGTAAGTGCCTTCAAAGTCGATCGGATTCTGGGTGGCGCACAGCATAAACGGACGGGGAAGCTCATACGTTTCGCCGTCCACCGTCACGTTGCGCTCTTCCATGACCTCAAGCAGGGCCGACTGGGTCTTCGTCGTGGCCCGGTTAATTTCGTCAGCCAGAAGAATGTTGGTCATCACCGGACCCGGACGGAAGTAGAACCGCTCCTCGCGCGGATGAAATACGGAAACACCGGTAATATCGCTCGGCAGAATGTCCGGGTTGCACTGGACACGCCGGTAATCGCCGCTCATGGACCGGGCGAGCGCCTTGATGAGCTGCGTCTTCCCCGTTCCGGGTACATCTTCGATCAAAACATGCCCTTCGGCCAGCAGAGCAGTTAGAAGGAGCTGTATTTCAAATGATTTTCCCAATATGCAAGATTCGAGATTAGATCTTACTGCTGCAATAATGTGAAGAAATTCGCTGCGTACGGGCATATCAGTTCCTCCTAGAATTCGTAATCAATGAACATGCTCGCAGATGCGTTCACTGGTAAATCGATAACATCGTAAAATAGCTGGATACATATAAGTATATATTTTACATTGTACATGAAGGAAGAACAGAAAGTATATTGGGCACATTTCCTAAAATCGTCGTATACCCCCACATACCCGCCGAAATGAACGGCAAAACACCCCGGAATACACAATTCCGGGGTGTTTATTCGGGCATACCATTTTCAGTTCAAGCAAGGAAATGCAAACGGCGGATTGGTGGAATTACCCGCGGGGACGGACGAACAGCGCGGCGATAAACGAAAAGATGATCGCCGCCGATATCCCCGCGCTGGTGACCTCGAAGATGCCTGTCACAACCCCGATCCAGCCGTCCCTCTGAAGCTCCGACAACGCTCCGTGAACAAGCGAGCTGCCGAAGCTGGTGATGGGAACGGAAGCGCCGGCACCGGCAAATTTGACGAGGGGATCGTACCAGCCGAGACCGTCAGCCACCGCTCCCGCCACCACCAGCGTGCTCATCGTATGCGCTGGCGTCATCTTGAACAAGTCCATCATGAGCTGGCCGATGACACAAATCAGACCGCCGATAATAAACGCCCATAAAAACTGCATTGGTTAATCCTCCATTTCCAGCGCTACGGCGTGGGCGATGCACGGAATGCTCTCTCCCTGCTGAACCGACAAGGGGGAGTGCAGCGAGCCGGTCGCCACGACCAGCACTTTATGTAGTTCGCGTTGCAACATCCGTTTGACCAAATGGCCGTAGGTCACCGCCGCCGAGCAGCCGCAGCCGCTTCCTCCGGCCAAGACTGCCTTCTGCTTCTCACGGTTATAAATCATGAGCCCGCAATCGCCGAATTTCGTCTCTTCCATCTGGTAGCCTTCCTTCTCCAGCAGCTCCTTCGCAATCGGCAGACCGACCGAAGCCAGATCGCCGGTCACAATCAAGTCATAATAATCGGGAGACAGCCCCGTATCCCGGAAATGCGCGGCGATCGTATCGGCAGCGGCCGGCGCCATCGCGGCGCCCATATTGAACGGATCTTTGACCCCAAGGTCCATGATCCTGCCGATGGTCGCCCGGGCGATCCTCGGGCCGGCTTGGCCCTGTCCGCCTTTGGCGATGACGCCGCAGCCCGCCCCGGTGACCGTGTATTGGGCGGTCGGCGGCTTCTGCGAGCCGTATTCGGTCGGATACCGGAACTGCTTTTCGGCCGTGCAGTTATGGCTGCCCGTTCCGGCCATCACCCGTTCCGCGGCCCCCGTGTCGACCATCAGGGCGGAAATCGCCAGGCTTTCCATGGACGTCGAGCAGGCCCCGAATACGCCCAGGTATGGCACGCCAAGCTTGCGGGCGGAGAACGTGCTGCTGATGATCTGGTTCATCAGATCGCCGCCAACATAGAACTGGATCTGTTCCTTGTCCAGTCCCGACTTGATGACGGCAAGCTGGGCGGCCTGCTCCAGCAGCCTCCGCTCCGCTTTCTCCCATGTTTTCTCATTGATTTCGAGATTATCGTACACATAATCGAAATCGGGAGACAGCGGGCCTTGTCCCTCATCAGGACCGACGACGGCGGCGCTTCCGATCAGAACGGGCCGGGTGTCAAACTCCCAGGTCTGGCCGGTCAGCTTCATGGCTGATGCACTCCCTGGATGCCGAAGATGGCGTAGACGAGTCCCACGACGAAGGCGGCGACGGTTCCAAACACGATCACGGAGCCGGCGAGCTTGAACATGTTGGCCCCGACGCCAAGGACATAGCCTTCCGCTTTATGCTCAAGCGCCGCCGAGCACATGGAGTTGGCGAAGCCCGTAACCGGTACCGCCGTGCCCGCTCCAGCCCATTGGGCGATTTTGTCGTACACGCCAAAGCTGGTCAGGATGACCGATATAATAATGAGCACCGCAACGGTCGGATTGCCCGCTTCTTTGACCGTCATGTCAAACCAGCTCATGAACGCTCGCTGAATCGCTTGTCCGATCAAACAGATCAAGCCGCCGACCACAAAAGCACTTACGCAGTTTTTGAATGTGCTGCGCGAAGGAGAATGCTTTTTGCTAATGGATTTATATTCCTCGGGCGTCAAGGAATCGATCTTGAATCCGGTTCCCCTGTTCTTCGTATTGGCAGGCATTACAGGCACCTCCTATTCATCATTCCTTTTCATTATTTGTCATTTGCAGGAGAGTTATGTATGTCATGCGGAGGCGGGCAGCAAACAGCGCCAGGCAGCCGGGCGCTAATATTTGAAACCTGGCGGCTGTTTAATGAGGGCTATCCATGGCAGGCGGATTATAATAAGAAGAGAAGCACGATGACCAGCAAAATCAACAATACGAGGATCAGGATGTTTTCTTGGCGGCGATCCATGTGTATCGGTTCCATAACCAGGCTCCTTCCGGCTGACTTCAGGGCATCCGTCCAGGATATCCTATTCATCAGGTTCGCCATTTGTGCTTCTGCCCGCCGGACGTGGACATTCGGATCAAGTGGGTTCATACTAAGGATTGAAGTCAACTGCATAGAATGAACTAAAGAAATGAATATTATTGGCCTCTATAGGCCGTAATAACAGGAAGTTCAATGCAAAACTTTGGTTCAATCTAAATACATAACCACATTCATGATAAAGGAGATAAGGTACGATGGATCAAAAAACAAAAGATATGTTCCGCAAGCTGACGGAATTCCCCGCGGCTTCCGGATTTGAAAAAGACCTGCGCGCATATTTCAAGGAGGCGGTGACCCCGTTCACGAACGAGTTCGTTCAGGATCGCCTCGGCAGTCTGTTCGGCGTTCTCCACGGGGATGAGAACGGCCCGAAAGTCATGGTGGCCGGCCATTTTGACGAGGTCGGTTTCCTGGTCACCGGCATTACCGAAGCCGGAATGGTGCGCTTTCAGCCGCTCGGCGGCTGGTGGAGCCAAGCCGTGCTCTCCCAGCGGCTGCAAATCATCACGCCTAACGGTCCGGTAACGGTATTCGGGGTCGTCGGATCGACGCCGACCCACCTGCTGGACGAATCGCAGCGTAGCAAACCGGTGGACATCAAAGCCATGTACATCGACATCGGTGCGGATAACCGCGAGGAAGCCGAATCCTTCGGCATCCACCCGGGGCTTCAGGTGCTGCCGGTCTGCGAATTCACGCCGCTGGCCAATCCGAAGAAAATCATGGCCAAAGCCTGGGACAACCGCTACGGGGTCGGCCTTGCGATCGAACTGCTGGAGGCGCTCCACCAGGAGAAGCTGCCGAATACGCTGTACTGCGGCGCAACGGTTCAGGAAGAGCTGGGACTGCGCGGCGCGCGCACGTCGGCCAACCTCATCCAGCCGGATATTTTCTTCGCGCTGGATGCGAGCGCAGCCAACGATATGACCGGCGACAAGAGTGCCTTTGGGCATATCGGACAGGGAGCGCTGCTGCGCATATTCGACCCGACGATGATCACCCACCGCGGACTCGTGGAATATGTACAGGATACGGCGGACACCCACAACATTAAGTATCAATATTTCGTATCCCCTGGCGGCACGGACGCCGGGCAGGTGCATTTGAGCGGAATCGGCGTGCCGTCTACCGTCATCGGCATTTGTGCCCGCTACATTCATACGTCTTCGTCGATTATCCATACCGACGATTACGATGCAGCCAAGGAACTGCTGACCAAGCTGGTTAAAGGCCTCGACCGCACGACGCTGAACACCATTATCGAAAATGCCTGAAGCACGGCTGCCCCTCCGGCGGCGAAAGCTCATTGCTTGCTAAACAGCATGCTTCCCCGTCCGAAGTTCCGACACGGTAACACGAAAAAGCCTGCGCGCTCCAAATCTCAGAGTTGGAGCGCTGCAGGCTTTTGTATTAGGAAATCCGGTTATCTAACTTACCTGAACCCGTTCATGCCATTTGCTGCTGCCTCTCGTACAGCCTCTTCCAGCTTCCCTAGCATGCCCTTCAGCCTCTCGTTCAGCTCCTCATCCTTAATCTCTCCGCCCCGAAGCTTCTGATTGAGGAAAGGTACCGTGAAAGACCCGCCCTCCACCAGGTCAGCCGTCATCATCCTAAGGGTCATCTGAAGGGACTCATGCGCCTTCTCTCCACCGGTTTCCATCGGCGATCCGCTGACGACAGCGACGGGCTTGTAGACGAATTCTCCGGACGATACCAGCCAGTCAAGCGCGTTTTTCAGCACGCCCGGCACGCCATGGGCATATTCGGGGGTGCTGATGATCACGCCGTCCGCCTGACGGATCGTGTCACGAAGCCGTGCCACCGAAGGGGTCGGGTCGTCTCCATCCATATCCGGGTTAAAATGGGGAAGGTCTCCGATGCCTTCAAATATCGAAATCTCCATCGTTTCCGGCGCCAGCGGATAGAGGGCGTGAATCAGGCTCGTATTGGACGATTGTCTCCGGAGGCTTCCGGAAATCGCCGTGATCTTTATAGGACTTGAGTTCAAAGGCATTCGTCCTTTCTCGGTTTGACATTGGCAGGCGACCGCGCATATCGCAGCCGTCTATGACCATTGTGGCCGTAATGGAAAATTTGGTCAATACCGTGAGCGCTTTTGTCCAAGTTCACAAAAAAAATCATAGAATTCACAAATTTACTCTTATGCAGGACGAAAAAGTGTGGTAGAATGAAAGCGCTAACACTTTATCATCTTCTAAAAGGGGGCTTTGGTAAGATGACTTCATCCGACAAGGTGCTGCAGGAATATCATCAATTTGATCCGGTGACGGACGCGTTTTTCTTTAAGGTCGGCGGTCAGGGACAGGTTATTTTCCACGGCAGAAACTATATTATCAAGAAACGGTTAACCAGCCAGGAAATTTCCGCTTTGATCTCGCAGCCCAATTTTGTCCGAGCCGCATCCAACATCCATGTCAACGTGAATAAAATTACTTCCTTTGAAGGCAACGTCCTTCACTTCCGCGATGATTTTGCTTACCCCCGCACCATTTCCGTTTCCAAACGCGTTTTGGAGCAGATTAAGAAACGGATGTCCAGCCCGCTGACGGATATGACGCTGAAGAAATAACACAAACCAAAATCAAGGGGTCATCACAGAAAAAAAGCAGCAGTTGGCCGGGCTTTCCGGACACTGCCGCTTTTTTTATATCCAAAAGTATAAACTTCCTGGGCTAAACATCCTGATCTCGCAAAAAATTTTCCGCTAAACGCGGTCTGGCTTCTTGGCATGTACGTCGATAGTCTTAATGATATTGCCCTTTAAAAAGACGATTCGTTGACGGCATAATTCTACCCGCGGACGATTCCGGCAAAAGTCCGGATCACCTGCTCAGCCGACATCTCCAGCAGCTCTCCGGCACGGGCCATCGCTTCCTCCAGTGCCATCGGTCCGTTCACGATGCTGTGCACGCTGAGGATTCCCGCATCATACAGCGGATCGATCCCCGGCCCCACCGATCCGGCCAGGGCGATGACCGGAACCCCGTGCCGCCGCGCTTCCTTGGCGACGCCCATCGGCGTCTTACCGGATGCGGTCTGCGCGTCCATCCGGCCTTCGCCGGTGATGACGAGGTCCGCGCCTTCAAGGTGCGCCACGAATCCCGAATGCTCGATCACGAGATCGATGCCGCTCCTCATCCCGGCTTTGAAAAAAGCGAGCAGCGCCGCTCCTACGCCGCCAGCAGCGCCCGCCCCAGGCAGGTCATGCACGCGCATGCCCGTCGCCTCCAGGATGCGGTCCGCCCAGACGCGCATCCCCTGTTCCAGCATCGCGACCATCTCGGGCGTCGCGCCCTTCTGCGGGCCATACACATGGGATGCGCCGTTTGGGCCGAGCAGCGGGTTCTGCACGTCGGAAGCGATCACAAAGGTCGATTCGGCAAGGCGTGCATCCATTCCGCCCATGTCGATCGCCGCCACGCGCTGCAGCTCCAGGCCCCCACGTCCGACCGGCTGCCCGGCCTCATCCAGCAGCCGCACGCCAAGCGCCTGCAGGATGCCGGCGCCTCCGTCGTTCGTGGCGCTGCCGCCGATCGCCATAATAAATTGGCGGCAGCCCGCATCGAGCGCACGGCGGATCACCTCGCCGGTCCCGTACGTCGTCGTATGCAGCGGGTCCCGCTCCTCAGCGGCGATCAGCTCAAGCCCGGACGCGCTGGCCAGCTCCACCACGCAGGTGGACCCTCCGTGGATGAGGCCGTATTCGGCGTCGACCGGCCTTCCCAGCGGATCGGACACCTGCACTTTTGCCTTGGTACCGCCAAAGCGGGTCAAGCTGTCCAGCGTCCCCTCTCCGCCGTCCGCCATGGGGACAAGCACCGTTTCCGCGCCAGGCAGTGCGCGTCTTATTCCCCTGTCAATGGCCGCCGCCGCGTCGGCGGCACGGATGCTGCCCTTGAACGAATCCGGAGCGATCACGATTTTCATTCGGCTATTCCCTCCTTTTACAATCTTCCCTTGCATTATGTTTATGCCTCCCATGCACGGATTCTCCCCACTGAATCAAAAGAGCCTTCACGCCTTCCGGCAGTACGTCATTCTCAGCGGGAGTGCGGCCCAACCGTGTTCACCGGCCGCCCTTCCAGGAACGCGGCGACGTTGCCCACAGCGATGCTCATCAGCCGCTCCCGCGCTTCCACCGCCGCCCATGCCATATGCGGGGTGATGATGCAGCGCGGGGCATGCACAAGCGGATGGTCTGCGGCGGGAGGCTCCGCCGCAAGCACGTCAAGTGCCGCGCCTGCAAGCCGGCCTTCGTTCAGCGCATCGGCCACATCCTGCTCCTGCAGCAGCCCGCCGCGGGCGGTATTGATCAGGAAGGCCGAAGACTTCATCAGCGCCAGGCGTTCGCGGTTGATGAGCCCCTCGGTTTCCGCCGTCAGCGGACAATGCAGGCTCACCACGTCCGACTCGGCCAGCAGCTGCTCGAGCGGGACACGCCGGACGCCGCTGCCTTCGTTCCCGCCCGCCTTCCCCGGTCTGCCAGATACCAGTACGCGCATGCCGAAAGCCTCCGCCAGCCGCGCGACCTGGCGGCCGATCCGGCCATAGCCGACGATCCCCATCGTCTTCCCCCAGAGCTCGATTTGCGGGGTCAGCGTATAGGAGAAATCCACCGCCTTCGCCCAATCTCCCGAGCGTACGCTGTCTCCATGCCGCCCGATCTGGTGGCAGAGCTCAAGCAGCAGCGCGAACACAAACTGCGCCACAGACTCGGTTCCGTATGCCGGCACATTCGTCACTGTAATCCCGCGCGCAGCAGCGGCGTGTATGTTAACCACATTGTAGCCGGTCGCAAGCACGCCGACGTAGCGGAGGTTCTCTGCCGCCTCCAGCACCTCCCGCGTCAGCGGGGTTTTATTCGTCAGCACAATTTCGGCGTTCCCGATCCGCTCCTGAATCAGCCCGGCGGGGGTGCGCTCGTAGACCGTCACAGAACCGAGCTCTCCCAGCTCGTCCCAGCTTAAATCCCCCGGGTTCAGCGTATGTCCGTCCAGCACGACGATGTTCATTACAGTCAACTCCTGTTCCTGAAAGTGTAATCGAATTCCCGCATCTTCAGCTAGCAGCAGGATAGTTATCTCTACTATACCATTCGGGCAGTACCGGGTGAACAAGTCCGTTTCGACATCAGCCCCGCCAGACGGGAAATCGTTTTAAGATCTGGATGCGAAACCTTTGCTGAGAACTAAACTTTTCCTCATAAAATAAAAGCAGCCCCCCACGAAAGGAGGCTGCTAATTAGGCTTGCGATGACGATGAACGAACGTTATTCGTCCGCACCAATATTGACGCTTGCCCCTTGAACACGGGGCTGCCCGTCGATATCGAGCGATCCGATGTCCGAAGCCGTCAAGCCCTTATCAATGGCAGGAGACCCTGCCTTCAGATGTAAATCGCCGGCAGCGGGGTTCACAAGGAGCGGATCGGCGAAGACGGAATGGGCATCATTGCCCGTTCCATTTTTATAAGCGGCAAAGCCGGTGTATTCTTTGTTTTTCCAGGTCCAGCTGGCATTCGAACTTCCGCCGGGAGCGAAGTACAGATTGTAATCCACGATGTTGCCGGAATTTTTCGTGTATTCATTATAAACGAGCACATCGGTAGAACTGGCCACAAAAATGTTGTTACGGATGACGTTGTTCTGGGTGTCATACTGCACGTAGAGCTGACCGCTACCGTCGCCCATGGTGTCATTTTTGTACAGCGTATTGTTGACGATGTGGCAGCCTACCGTCGAGCCGCGATCTGTGTCGTATCCGCCCATGGCGATGCCCGTCAAACGGTTGTTGTAAATGAAGTTGCTGCGGATCGTAATGTTGCTGGTCGCCTTGCCGGCATGCTCGGAGGCGATTTCCACCCCGATATCGTTGTTATAGCTGTAGTTTCGCTCGATAATGCTGTCCTTGCCTCCATCGACATAAATGCCGTCCGCCGAATTGCTGTTGTTCGGAAGCTTTTTGCCGTAGGAAGGATTGTTATTGGAGGTGATATTGTACACTTTATTGCCGCTGATGATTCCGTTTCGTGCCTGATCGTAGGCGGAGTTCGGCGACTTCCCTTCGAATCCGATCACGTCGATACCGATGTTGTCGTTGTCGTGAATGATATTGTTCGTCACGGCAAAAGTATCCACGTTTCCGTTAAGAACGAGCGTTTCGCTGGACCCCAGCACCAGATTGTACAGCTCATTGCCGTCGATTGTCACGTCATGAATGGATTCCGGCGCCTTGGTTCCGTACACGGCGATGCCGTGCGCATCCCGGCCCAGCAGGTCGATGCCGGCAGGAGTCGACGTGTTTTTGATATCATGGATCTTGTTTTTGGACAGCGTAATGTTGCCGCCTGCTCCGTGAACATAAATCCCGACGGGCATGACGTTGTTTGCAGTCGTCGTATAATTGCGAATTTCAAACCCCTGGATGGTCACATAGTTGACGTCGGCAAGGTCAACGATGCCTTCCGTTCCGCTTACAGAAAGTCCCGTTCCGTCAATAACCGGCGTCTCGCCGCTGTAATTGGCAAAGGTGATCGGCCCTTGATCCGCAGAACCCGACTTGGTGATCTTCAGCTTTTGGTTATACACCCCGCCCCGGACATAGACCGTGCTCCCCGGCCCGGCCGTGTCGGCCGCATGCTGCAGCGTTGCCCACGGTGCGGCGCTCGTACCCGCATTCGAATCGTTTCCGTTAACGGCAACGTAGTACTCGGCGCCCGAAGCCTCGACGGTCTGCGACGCCGCATACCCGATTCCAAGCCCTAATACAGCCAGACTGATACCTGCAATCAGTGTTTTACCGAATTTCACGAAATATCAACTCCCATGATTAAAGTTTGAACTGAAATGAAAAGGATCCGATTTTGACTTGCTATGTAATGTGTCGATCACCCCCTTTGCCCGGACTCTCATGAACCTTTGCCTGAGCTTCCACCGCCGAGGCGCTTACTGGAGCGGCCGCACTCCCTGCAGGGCCGATACCGCCGCAGCTGTCGGCAAATGGCCGGTCCCCCCCACGCCCAGCGTGGATAACGCGCCGCAGGCATTGGCGTACTCAAGCAGCTCTCTGCCGGTCAAGCCTTGGAGGAAACCGCAAATCAAGCCGGCATTGAAGCAATCCCCCGCTCCTGTCGTGTCTACGGGGGTAACCGGATAAGGGGGCGCCGACACGACAGAACCATCAGGAGACCGGAGCGATGCACCCTTTGAGCCTTGTTTAACGGCGATCAGACCGGGAACGGCCGCCAATTGGCCGAATACCGTTTCTACGCAGTCCTGCTCAAAAATATGCAGCGCCTCCTCCTCGCTGGGGATAAACAAATCTGTAACGGCCAGCAGTGTGCGGATCCCGGCAGCATCCCACCGGCCACGGACGTCCCATCCGGTATCAAAAGATGTGCTGACCCCTAAGTCCTGCGCCTTCCCGAACAGCTCCTTCCAATGCGGCCGCATGCCGTCCTGCAAATAGTAGGAGCCAAAATGCAAATGATCCGCCTCCTGAATCAAAGCATCGGGAATATGGCCGGGCGTCAACAGCGGAATACTTCCCGGGTACGTGATCAAACCGCGGTCGGAAGGCGTCGTGAACGAGAGGGTAACCCCCGTTGTGACCTCCGGCAGCACCGCTACATGATCGGTGTTCACCCCCAGCCGCTGCAGCTCGCCCAGGCAGAAGCGGCCGAAGTCATCCGCCCCCACCACGCTGACGAACCGCACGTCCAGGCCGAGGCTGGACAGCGCGCTCGCGGTAATCGCCGAAGAGGAGCCGAGAACGACGTCAAAACCGTCGACGATTTTCTCCCGGTTCCATTCCGGGATCACGTCCGTTCCTGAAACAATGATATCCACGTTCAGCTCACCGGCCACAACGACAATCGGTTTATTCTTGTCCGCTCTCATCATTTCAGCACCGGTATGAAATCGCGCTCCGCTTCATACAGCTCCTCGAACATGTCGCTGATCTCATCCAGCGAACAGACGGCGGCGGACAGCGGATCGACCATCAGGGCATGGCGGGCCATTTCCTTGTCGTTATTCAGCACAGCGCCGACGGCCAGGTCAAAGAACGCCATGTTGGACCGGCACAGCGCGGCCAGATGCTCAGGCAGGCTGCCGAAACGGCATGGATTGACGCCATTGCGGTCGACCATGCAGGCTACTTCGACGATCCCGTCCCCGGGAAGATTGTGAATCAGCCCTTCGTTCGGCACGTTTCCGTAAATCACCTTCGGTTCATTTTTCAGCATCGCTTCAATAATGATAGCCGCGTATTCATTGCTTGGCGCAAGCTCGATCGGGAGGGAGCCTTCCAGCTGCTTGACGATTTTTTCGTCGTTTTCCTTGCGCCAGATCGGCCAGTTATCCGCATAGTAGCCTGTCGCGCCATTATACCCGGTGCTGCAGTGCTTGTCGATTAAGGACTGCCGTTTGCGGTAGTACGGAATGTACTCCGAAAAGTGCCCGCTGGACTCCGAGACAAAAGCGCCAAGGTACTTCATGGCGTCAAAGCGCACAGGGTCCTTTTTCAGCAGGTCGGGATTCTGGATCTTTTCCCGAAGCACAGGGTACAGATCTTTTCCCTCGTGGGTCAGCTCCACAAACCAGGACATATGGTTGATTCCCCCGGCCCGCCACTGCATGTCTTCGTAAGGTACGCCGGCGTATTTGGCTAACTTCCGGGACGTATTCTGGATGGAATGGCACAGGCCGACGACCGGAATGGAGGTCACCCGCGACGTCAGCAGGGTCACCGCCGACATCGGATTCGTATAGTTCAGAATGGTCGAATCCGGGCACAAATCCTCCACATCGCGGATGATGTCCATCCAGCTCGGAAGCGTGCGCAGCGTTTTAAACAGTCCGCCCGGCCCCAGCGTATCGCCGATGCATTGATTGACCCCGTATTTCAGAGGAATCTCGTACTCATAGCGGACCGTTTGCAGCCCGCCCACTTCAATTTGGTTGATGACGAACTGCGAGCCCCCGATGACCTCCCTGCGATCGGTCGAAGCGATAACGTTCCAGCGCTTGCCGGACAGCTCAATGATTTTCTCGACCAGCTTGCGGGCGATCTCCAGCCGCTCCGCGTCGATATCCACCAAAGCGATCGTCCCGCCTTCAATGCCTTCAATCAGTAAAATGTCCGTGGCGATGTCCTGCGTAAAGGCGCTGCCTGCGCCGATAATCGATATTTTAGTCATGTAGTTTCTCCTCCTCATGGTCTCTTCTCTTTTTATTTCATGCCTGTCATCGTAAGTCCTTTAATAAACTGCTTCTGGAAAATCAGGAACACCACAATCACCGGCAGGGTGATGAGCACAGCCGCCGACATGACGACGTTATAGTTGACCATATGGGTTCCGTTAAAATAAACAAGGGCGAGCGGCACGGTCATTTTGCTCTCGTCGTTCAAAATAATGAGCGGCCATAAATAGTTGTTCCAGGCATTCATAAACGTAAAAATACCAAGCGCCGACAGCATCGGCAGAATCAGAGGCGCAATGATCCGGACCATCAGCCGCAGCTCGCCCCGCCCCGTCGATCCTTGCGGCATCGAGCAGATCCTGGGGAATGTCCTCGATGAACTGCTTCGCCAGAAACACTCCGTAGGAGCTGACCAGATTGGGCAGGATAATCGCCAGCAAATGATTGACCAGCCCCAGTTTGGCCGTAATCAGATACGTCGGAATCATGACCACCTGAAACGGAATCATCATCGTTGCCAAGATCAGGATGAACAGCAGCTTCTGCCCCTTGAATTGATGCTTGGCGAAAATATAGCCCGCAAGGGCGCTCGTAAATAACGTCGCGGCCGTAATGACAACCGACGTCATCGCGCTGTTCAAAAACCACCTTCCGAACGGTGCGTCTTCAAGGACGGTCCGGTACCCCTCCAGGCTGGGATGCTGCGGCAGAAGCGCATGCGAGCCGGACACGATTTCCATGTTGCTTTTTAAAGAAGACAAAACCATCCACAAATACGGCAGCAGCATCAGGCATCCGGCTGCGATCAGCACGAGCATGACGATGCCGTCGAACCATCTATTTCTACGGTGCATTGAAAGTCCCCCTTGTCAGTACTCCCACTCCGTGCGCCCCCACTTCAGCTGCAGCAGGGTCACCAGTAAAATAATGATCAGAAACACCGTGGCCATCGCGGACGCATATCCCATGTTGGAATTGGAGAACGCCTGCTCATAAATATGGAGGGCCAGCACCCGGGTCTCGTTAAACGGCTCCCCCTTGGTCATGATCTGGAATTGGGCGAAAGCCTGAAAATAGGAGACGACCGTCGTCACCGAAACAAACAGCATCGTGCGCCGGAGCAGAGGCAGCGTCACATGCCAGAACGAATGCCAGCGGCTCGCCCCGTCCAGAATGGCCGCTTCATAATACATATCCGGAATGGAATCCAGACCGGCGATAAAGAGCACGATGTTATACCCGATATCGGCCCACAGCGTCATCAGAATTACCGAGTACAGCGCATAATGAGGATCGCTCAGCCACTGCACGGGAGCCATGTGGAGCTGGGTCAGCACGATATTAAACAGACCGTGACTATAATTGAACATCGTGCTCCATACGATCGCCGTTCCCGCCAGCGGCGCGATCGTCGGCAGAAAAAAGACGGTGCGCATCAGGTTCCGCAGCCAACCCGTACGGATCCGCTGGATCGCGACGGCAAACATCAAGGTGATAAGGATATTGACCGCAACGGCAATGACGACGAACTTAAAGGTGACCCACAGCGACTTGATAAAAATGGAATCTCCCAGCATGCGGATATAATTGTCCGCCCCGACGAACAGCGCGCTTGCGCTGAGCGGATTATACTTAAATACCGATAGTCCCAAACTCCATCCAATAGGAATGAAAGCGAATACACCGAATAGCAGCAGGATCGGCGCCAGCGATAAATAGATGAACCAGCGGCCCCTTCCTTTCTCCCCTCTGCGGTTCGGGGTACCGGGGACGATCCCAGGACTGCTGCTTGCTGCAGCATCATGCTTCATGCGAACACCACTCCGATCATTTATGTTGATCCTGACTGTCGTTGATGGTTTTTTCGATCTGCTGCAGACCGCTTTCCACCGATTCCTGGCCGGTCGCCATCAATTGGAAATGATCATTGATCGTTTTAAAGAAAAAGTCCCGGTCGGCAATGGGCCCGATCCACTGACCCAGCTCCAAAATATCCAGCGATGTTTTCATATAAGGATTCGCTTTAACGTAATCGGGATTTTGCGCCACCGCTTTTTTGGCCGGAATTGTAAACGTGCCCTGGTTCCACTCGAGCAGATTTTCGTCGGATGACATGAATTCGATAAAATCGACGGCCGCTTCCTGATGCTTGCCCTTCTGGGACGCTACAAGGCCCCAGCCAGATTCGGCCGCATAAGAAGGTGGATTCGTCGTAAAGGAAGGAACGGGCACATACTCAAAGTCTTTCACCTTGTATGTATTCAGCCCTGCAGCAATCGTCCATGGACCCCGGTAGGTCATCGCCGAGCTGCCTTGAAAGAAGTAGTCTGAGGTGTCAAGTTCACCGCCAAACGTGGTGAGGTCCGCCACTTTATCGGTAGCGATCAAAGAGGTTAAGGCGGTCATCGCCTTTTGTGCTTCAGGGGTTTGAAAGTTCACATGGTCGTTATCGCCCCAATACTTGCCGTTTTGCTGCAGAATCAAGGAAAGGAACGTGAAGGTGATGTTGTCGCTGGAGACGAAATCGAATCCCTTCACCTTGATGCCGTTCGCATCCCGCACCGTCAGCTTCTTGGCGTCTTCGACCAGTTCATCCCATGTGGCCGGAGGGGTCGCGATGCCCTGATCCTTCAGCATTTGCGGGTGAATCAGCATTCCGCCGTTCTCGATGTTAAATTCGAGCGGCAGTCCATACAGCTTGTCGTTCAACGTGTATCCTCCGAGAGGGGCTTCGTAGTACTCCTGCCGCAGCTGCTCGGCCTCCGGGATCTCCACAAGTGCCCCGTTTTTCGAATATTCCGGTACCCAGGTACCGAACATTTCTGCGATATCGGGCGGATTTTTGGCGGAGAAGGATGCCTTGAGCTTCTGATTGTACACGTCGTAAGGGAAAGTCTGGTAGTCGATCTCAATGTCGGGATGCAAAGATTGATACTTGGCGATCAGCGCTTTATAAGCGTTCATAATGGCATCTTCCTGATGACTCCAAAACACAAGTTTGGTTTTGCCTGTTGAACCGGCAGAGGTGGCGGAAGCATCAGAGCCGTCATTCTTTGCGCAACCAATCAGCAAAAACAACATGCAAATTAGAGCAAAAACAGAGAAACTTCTGAAATATCGCAATGACATAACCCCTTTCCCTTTACTTTTTTGCTTATATCACCTCAATCTCATGAAAATCATACCTCTGATGAAAAAGTTAGTCAATCAATTTTTGCAATTATTTTGCAATAATTTTATTATAATTTGCAGAATATTATCATCGTTTTTCAGTTGACCTGTGATTTTATTTTACTTAACATATAGAGTAAGCAATCCAAACGACAGGTTTTGCAGAATCCTCATCTGACATTAAAGGCAGGTCATGACATGCCCACATTAAAAGATATTGCCGAACGCGTCGGCGTCTCCATATCGACCGTTTCCCGCGTACTGGCCGACGATTCGAACCGCTCCTCAAGCAGCGGGACCAAGCGGAAGATCTGGGACGCGGCGCAGGAGCTCGGATACATGGCGAAGGTGCCGCCCCAGGACCAGGCCGCAGTCAAAAAAATCGGATGCGTCGTATCCACCATGCAGGGACGGCGCTACCATCCCTATTTTTCGGTTATTTTTGAGGGAATTGAGAAGGAACTGGCCCGTCACGGATACCAGATCGCTTTTACCTACACGCAAGAAGATTTGCAAAAAAATGAAATTTTGCAGCAAATCTCCGGCAAAGATTCAATCGACGGTTTAATCGTGATCGAGGGCATTGAGCCCAAATTATACAGCTATCTCAAAAAACACGTTCCGCATGTGGTGGGAATCGACGTTTCCGATCCGAGCATCCCGACCATTTCGTACGACCGCGTCGAAGCGGCGTCGATTGCCGTCAAGCACTTGACCGGACAGGGCCACCGCGAAATTATGTTTATCGGAGGTACGGGCTTGTCCGGCCAATTCGACCGGGAGAAAAGGTACCGGGGGTACAAGCAGGCTCTGGAGCAGGCCGGCTTGCCGGTTCAGCCGGAGTATGTGCTGAATGCCGAATGGGAGCCCGACCGGGCCTACCGCCTTATGCTGACCTTTTTGGAGGAGCATCAGGGTAAGCTCCCGACGGCGGTCTTCGCGGCCAGTGACATCATGGCGATGGCCGCCATGCGGGCCATTTCCGAGAAAGGCTACCGCATGCCCCAGGACTTCGCCGTCGTCGGCTTCGACGACAACGAACCATCACGCTACACCGTTCCTCCGCTCTCCACCATTCATATTCCGACGTTTGAGATCGGCGTCATGGCCGCGCGAACGATCCTGCAGATCACCGGGGATCCCTTCCCGCTGCCGGTCAAAATCGTGCTGCCGTATGAACCGATTTTCCGCCAGTCCAGCATTTGGCAGGTATAGTCGCAGCGCAAAAGGCCCCTCTTTCCGCTCTGAAGAAATGAACTTCAGACGGTAAGAGAGGCCTTTTTTCGGCTGCCGGGGCTTCCTGGCCAATTTAAAAAACCCCAAGTCAACTGATCCATGGTCGCTGCACAAAATCACTCGGCGAAAACTTCCAATGTATTTTTGCCATACCTCTTGACGATCACCTTCATTAATTTATGTACTAGTCGATCCAGAAGTTCTTGACAAGGGGCAGGGTTCAACATAATATATGGAATGACTGATCTATAATTTGACTGAACTGGAAAACCCATGGTTTTTCTATTCTTCTGTAGGGGATGTGTCGACAGATGATAACCTTTAGAGACAAAACATATCGCTGTACCTCGGAAATTATACTAAGCTTAGTTAGCGGTAAATGGAAGATATCCATATTAAACGAATTAGTTAATGGCCCGGTACGGTTTAATCAGCTTCAGCGGCTGCTTCCCGAAGCGACCCAACGCATGCTTACGATGCAGCTGCGGATGCTGGAAAACGACGGACTCATTATTCGCAAGGTTTACCCGGTTTCGCCACCAAAAGTGGAATACGGCTTGTCCGAAGTGGGCGAACAATTTGCTCCCATGCTCACGATGTTATGCGATTTTGGCACTACCTATATCGAAAGTTATCCCGATGAAGTATCCTACACCAGCCAAAAGCATGCCTAAACAGCCGCTTCGAATGTGGAAAACAGAGGTACCCTGGGCGGGTACCTCTTCATCTTATAATACGTGATCACGAACTTCCTTCGTATTGGTGCTTAGCCCATTCTTCTCTCTAGATACGCTGCGAGCTCCCCGATCTAAACGATAGGTGATCCAAGCCAATAAGGATGCTAAAACAGCCATCATTCCCCCGGACCAGGAAAGATCAATGAGCTCCATATTCTTCGTGACGACACCTCCCAAAGCGGATCCCATCGCGATCCCGACATTGATGGATACGGATGTTAAGGACGAGGCCAAGTCTTTGGCCTCGGGAACATGCCGATCGGCCCAATCCATGAAATACAACTGCATCGTCGAGTTCATAAGGTACACAGCAAGAGCGATCAATGAGATGCTGATGAGCCCCCCGGCAAGCGAACCGGAAGATACATAAAGCGACGCGAGAATGACAGCCTGAGCCAGGAAGATATAGCGAATTTTCCCCATCCCGCCACCGGCAGCCAGTTTTCCCCCGATTAAAGTACTAAAGATGGACACGATACCATAAAGCAAAAAGACTAGGCTAATATACCGTGCCGGCACAAAAAGCACATCCTGCAGCATAGGGGCTAAATACGTATAGACGCTATAAGTTGCCGCTATGCTAAACGCTGGAATAAAGAAAGCAAGCACAATTCTGGGATAGGTAAATAATCGAAGTTGGTTTTTGAGTGAACTCCGCTTTCCCTTCAGTCCCCTCGGGATCGTTGCAGAACTTACTATCAGTGAAACCATCCCCAATAGCGTTGTAAACCAATAAGACATATGCCACCCGCCCCATTGCCCGATGAATGTGCCAAGGGGGACGCCAAGAACGCTGGCCACAGTGAAACCCGTAAAGATGATCGAGATCACAGGCCCTCTCTTTTCCGGTGGCAGCGCTTCACTGGCGACTGCCATCGCAAGTGCAATCAGGACGCCGGTAACTACGGCGGTGATCACTCTGGAAATCAGAAGCAAACCATAGGAACCGGATATCGCCGTGATCATATTCCCGATAATAAATACGCCGATCAGAGCAAGGATGAGCGGGCGCTTGGAGAATCGGCTGAATAACGCCGTGAAGATCGGGGTACCGATGGCAAAAGACAGGGCAAAGGCCGACACCAAGGAGCCTGCGATCGATATGGAGATCTTCATGTCCGAAGCCACTTCGGTCAACAATCCGACCATCACAAATTCACTGGTTCCCAGGACAAAAGTCAATAAAAATAAATTCAAAGTCAGAAGCTTATGTTGTCTAGTCAATATAAATTCCCTCCTACTCCTATCTCTATGGACAGTGACGTTCTTATCTTTCAAAGTAAGCTAATATTTCTGCATACCTTCGCACCTCACCTGTGATTTAAACGACCGTACCGCTCGGCGAAATCTGGATCGATCGTTCTATATGTAAGATTATCAAGTTCCTCTACGCCTGAATAGTACGCACTTTTTTGTATGGTCCGATCATTTTTGTATGGTAGGATACTTTTTGATACTGGATTATGGGAGTCATCAAAGACCATCGGCGAGAAAAAGAAAAAGGCCCGTGACGTTAAACGCCACGAACCTTCGGACTATCAATCATTACTTTATCTACTCAAACTCACTGCTTCCTATGTCAATTAGACAAAAGCATCGGTGTTTCCTGCGCTGCAAGCTATTGCTTGGATTTATAAAATTCATGGTACAGCTTCATCAGGGCACGCTTCTCGATCCGCGACACGTAGCTGCGGCTGATGCCCAGCTCCCTGGCGATTTCGCGCTGTGTCCGTTCTTCTCCGCCGTGCTCCAGGCCGAAGCGGCCTTTGATGACCTCCTGCTCGCGCTCATCGAGAATGTCCAGGTTCCGGTAGATTTTGCTCTTCTCGATCTTGAGCTGGACCATGTCGGCCACGTCGTCCGCCTCACTGCCCAAAATATCAATCAACGTGATTTCATTCCCCTCTTTATCCGTTCCGATCGGATCGTGCAGGGAAACGTCCTTCCTCGTTTTCTTCAAGGAACGCAAATGCATCAGGATCTCATTTTCGATGCAGCGGGCTGCGAACGTGGCCAGCTTCGTGCCTTTATTTGCTTGAAAGCTCTCAATAGCTTTGATGAGCCCGATGGTACCGATCGAGATCAGATCCTCCAGATCCTCGCCGGTATTATCGAATTTTTTCACAATGTGCGCCACCAGCCGCAGATTATGCTCGATCAGCATATTGCGGGCGTGGGCGTCTCCTTCCGCCATCAATTGAAGGTACTTACTTTCCTCTTTCTCTGTCAGCGGCTGCGGAAAGGCGTTGTTTTTGACGTACGATACCAGCAGCGTTAATTCTTTAATGAAAAGGGCGATAAAGCTGAAAAGTCCGGGCAAAGATGACACCTCCTGCTGAATGACTGGGCACCGCGAAAACATGGCTGCTGCTTCCTGCTGTTAGGCTGCGGTCTGTTCATTCTATGTGGGCGAAGGCCCATCTGTGCCTGTACGTTTAAAAGAAAATCCTGCCGTTTTAGGCCTGCCTTGCTTGCGAGGATGTTTCCCCGGCGGCGCCCTCTGCGGCTTCGCGCAGCTTTTCGAGGGTAAACCGCTGGACAAAACGGCGGTAGGACTCCTTCTTTTTTCCATGCTCCTGAAACTGGGCAATGAGCCGGGTGACGGCCGGAATCAGCTGTTCCGCCTGAAGCCCCGTCAAGAGCAGCTTGGCCAATTCAGCCTTGATCCCTTTCGGCTCACCTCCGACATAGAGATCGTAGCTGTCTTTCATCTTGACAACGGCGATATCCTTCAGCAGCGGTTCGCTGGTTCCGAGTGCGCAGCCGGCGTACCCGATCCTCAGCGGACTCGGTACCGCTATGCCCGCGATCGCCAGATCCAGAGCTCTCGCCACATCCAAACCGGCCTCTTCCGCTCCGCGGCAAAATTGGCAGGCGATCAGGCTCTTGGTCACAAAACCCGCCGGGCGAATTTGAAGCCCGGCGGCCCTGAGTTCCTCCTGAACCTCTGCCATACGTTCTTCTTCTGCCGTCACGTACAGCTGTTTGAAGCCGGTCATTTCCACGTCGACGACTCTATCGGCAATACCGCCGATCGCTGCAAGCTGTTTCGGGGAGAACACGGTTCCTCCGACCCCGAAGCCGGGGGTAACCGCAAATTTGCGCTGACCCAACCTTCTTCACTCCTTATCGCTTCGATGAATATACTTGGTACCTGGTGACAGCCAGCAGCAGATTACGGCACGTTCACGACGAAGGGAACGGTAATGACACGTCCGTCGCGCTGGAACTGCCCCCATATTTTGTAGATGCCGGCGTGCGGAAAGGTCGTCATAAACTCGGCCTTTGGCCCGGAGCCTTTTTCATCCATCGGGTGGACGTGCAGGTACTGCTCCGCATCCTCGGACAAAATGACCACGTGTCCTACGGCGCCCAGGTACGGCTGCAGGTCGGTGACCGGTGCGCCGGTCTCGGCATCCTCGATCGTATACGTGAGCATAAGCTCCTGCCCTGCCGCAAGTCGGTCAAAATCCAGGGTCAACCGCAGTCCGTCCACCGTTTTGACCCGCTCTCCGTCCGGCTTCACGGGAGCAGCCGGCAGCGGTGCACCCTTGACCTGAAGCCACGCCGATTTGTTCATCGCGCCTCCGCCTTCCGGAACAAAGTCGGCGATCAGCTTGTAATCTCCGCCTGCCGGGAAACGGTTGTTCACTTCAAACACGCCGCCTCCCCGGTACTCCGGATGAATATGGTGAAAGTATGACAGATCTTTGCTGACGATAATGAGATGCTCTTTTTGTTCATGCGTCGTTTCGAAGGATTCAATCGCCTTGCCGTCATGCGTAAATGCCATGGTGATCTTCGTATCCACACCGGCTTCCGGCGCTTGGTCATCTGCGTACGTCCAGCTGACGTTCACGTCCTTTTCCTGAAGCCCTCCGGTTTGGCCGCCGCCGTGCTCATGCGCGGTACCCTCTGCGTCGTTCGTCTTTGCCGGCCCATGGGCCGAGTGATGGTCATGTGACATGTTCATTTGTTCTCCATCTCCTTTTATGGCTTTTGTTTCGGACTCGCAGGCGGTCAGCACAGCGAGTCCGAGCAGAGCGGCGATTCCTATTGAACGTTTCATGCGGCCCGCTCTCCTTTCGGGTTCGTCTGCAGTTTCATCCGCTGCAGTCTAAGTGCGTTCAGGACGACCGAGACCGAGCTCAGCGCCATCGCTGCCCCTGCAATCCAGGGAGCGAGCAGCCCGAGGGCCGCGACCGGAATGCCCAGCGTGTTGTAGCCGAGCGCCCAGAACAGGTTTTGGCGGATATTGCTCATCGTTTTCCGGCTCATTTCGATGGAGTCGGCAATGCTGTTCAAATCGCCGCGCATCAGCGTCACGTCCGCCGCTTCCATGGCGACGTCCGTCCCTGTTCCGATGGCCATGCCGATGTCGGCTTGCGCCAAGGCCGGTGCATCGTTGATGCCGTCGCCGACCATCGCCACTTTTTTGCCAAGCGACTGCAGCTTTTTAACTTCGGCGGCCTTCCCTTCGGGCAGAACCTCCGCGAGCACCTCGTCAATGCCAGCCTGCCGGGCGATCGCTTGGGCGGTGCGTTCATTGTCCCCGGTGATCATGACCACTTGAATACCTAAGCCTTTCAACCGGCCAACCGCCGCCTTGGAGCTTTCCTTGATCGTATCCGCAACGGCGATCAGTCCGGTGTACCGGCCGTCTACTGCGACGAGCATCGCCGTTTTGCCCTCTTCCTCCAGCTTCGTCATGCTGCTCTCGGCATCCCGGGCAAGGATGCCATGCTTCTCCATCAGCTTGCGGGTTCCGGCGAGCACCTCACGGCCGTCCACGACGGCCCGGATGCCGTAACCCGGGATCGCCTCGAATTCCCCGGCTTCGGTAAGCGCAATGCCGCGGGCCTTGATGCCGTCTACGATGGCCTCAGCGAGCGGATGCTCCGAAGGCTTCTCCGCCGAGCCGGCCAACCGCAGAAACTCGCGCTCATCCATTGATGCGGTCAGCACATCGGTCAGTTCCGGCTTCCCTTTCGTGACCGTGCCCGTTTTGTCCAGGATGACCGTATTGATGCGCTGCGTCGATTCCAGATACTCGCCGCCCTTAAACAGGACGCCCAGCTCGGCGGCGCGGCCCGACCCGGCCATGATCGACGTCGGTGTCGCGAGTCCGAGGGCACACGGGCAGGCGATAACCAGAACCGCAATCGCCTTCTCCAGCGCACTGGCAAAGTCGTAAGGGGCAACCCAGAAGTACCAGACCACGAACGTCAGGAGGGCAATGCCGACCACGATCGGGACGAAGATGCCGGAGATGACGTCGGCCACCCGCTGGATCGGCGCCTTCGAGCCCTGCGCTTCCTCCACCACTTTGATAATTTGCGCGAGGGCCGTGTCCCGGCCGACCTTCGTCGCCTGAATTTTGAGCCGCCCATTTTTGTTGACGGTCGCTCCGAATACGGAATCCCCGGCCTTTTTCTCAACCGGTATGCTCTCGCCGGTCAGCATCGATTCGTTGACGGCCGACGCACCTTCGAGCACGAGTCCGTCCACCGGGATTTTTTCGCCCGGCTTCACAAGGACGATGTCCCCGGCCAGAACCTCTTCGACCGGAACGGTAAGCTCTTCACCGTTTCTGATGACGACGGCGTTCTTCGCCTGCAGCCCCATCAGCGTTTTGATCGCTTCGGACGTCCGACCTTTCGCGAGCAGCTCGAACAGCTTACCCATAATGACCAGCGTGATCAGCACGGCGCTTGTTTCATAATACATTTCCGGGCCGTGATGAAGGCTTCCGCCTCCGGCAGCCCACTCGATGGTTAAATAGAGGCTGTAAAAGTAGGCTGCCGACGTGCCCAAGCTGACCAGAACGTCCATATTGGCGCTTTTGTTGCGGAGGGCGTTGAACGCCCCTTTATAGAACTGCCTTCCGATATAAAACTGCACCGGGGTGGCGAGTGCGAGCTGGAACCACGGGTTCATGAACAGCTCCGGCATCCAGATCCAGGACAGGAAGGAGAAGTGGCTGACCATGGACCACAGCAGCGGCAGAGACAGGAGAGCGGAAATCAGCAGCTTGCGCTTCTGCTGCGTGATTACCCGACTACGCTGCTCCGCCGGATCGGCGGTCTGTTCCCGCTTGGGAGTCGCCTTGTATCCCAGCTTGTCGATCCGCTTCTCCATGTCGCCCGCGTTGACTTCCAGCGGGTTAAATTCCACTCTGGCCGTCTCCATCGCAAAATTGACGTTGGCGCTCTTTACCCCAGGCATCTTGTTGAGCGTTTTTTCAATTTTGACCGCACAGGCCGCGCAGTACATCCCGGTAATATCCAGATCGACCACTTCTTTGGCCGTATCGTACCCCAGCTTCTTGACGGCTTCCTCCATATGATCCGTGCTGGTCCGTTCCGGATCATACGTAACCGTGGCGCGCTCCATCGCAAAATTCACATTGGCCTCAGACACGCCATCCAGCTTTTTCAGCCCCTTCTCAATCCGGTTGGCACATGCGGCACAAGTCATGCCTGTGATCTGCAAAGACGCTTGCTCCTGCTGCTTCAGCTGCTCCTGCTCCCTACCGTAAGTTTCCATTGCAACGACACCCCGTTTCATTTATTCGTTAGGCGACTTCATAGCCTTGATCTTCAATGGCTTCCTTAATGGATTGAAGCGACAACTTGCCACTGTCATACGTTACCGTGACTGTCCCGTCGGCCAAGTTGACCTTGCCGTCCGCACCCAGCGCCTTCATCGCGCCTTCGATGGAATTGACGCAATGCATGCAGGACATGCCGTTAACCTGTAATGTAACTTGGTTCATATATCATCTCTCCTCGGATCGTTTTAGTTGGAAGATGGTATTGGCATGAGCCCGAATCATTGATCACCATCTCCTTGTCATGTAGTATACCCCCCTACCCTATAATAAGTCAACCATTATTTTACTATACCCCCCTAATCTATATTTTTGCCTAAAAAAAAGGATTCTTTCGAATCCTTTGATCATCCGAGCCGTATTCGATTATTTCATCAATTTATTAATCGTTATGAGCAACTCGTCGATCACTTCATTCTCCCCGTCCTGAATGCGTTCGATCAGGCAGCTCTTCATATGATGCTCGAGCAGAAGCTTGCTGACCCCGTTCAAAGCGGATTGGACCGACGAAATCTGGTTCAGCACATCGTCGCAGTACGTATCCTTTTCGATTAAGCCTTTAATGCCGCGGATCTGCCCCTCGATCCGGTTCAAGCGGCTGATCAGGTTGTTTTTCGTTTTGGGGGAATGGTGGCTCTTCCGTTCGCCTGTTCCGCAAGACTCGTGCTTGACGGATTCTTCCATGGTCTCTTCCACACGCATCCATCCTTTCTTACTGGCTATCTCTATTGTACCATCCGTTTCACCGATTGATGAGTCCGGATCGTGCATCCGGTGCCTGGCTTCGTAAAGATCCTTAGCCAGCCGGGCAGCGAAAGCCCGCCGGACCTTCAGGGGAATATGGTTTTAGAAGCGGACAGCCCACACGCAGACCGGTTTGGACACTTCTACCGAATGACCTGTATACGTTAATTTGCCGGTATCCTGGTCTATGGTGAAGAGCGTCAGGTTATTCGTATCCCGATTGGCCGCGATCACATGCTTACCGCCGGGAACGATGGAAAAATGGCGCGGGTGCTGGCCTTCCGTCGACACGTGCTGCACCGTTGTCAGCTTGCCGGATTCCGGATCGACCGCATAGACGACAATGCTGTCGTGACCGCGGTTCGAGCCGTACAGGAACCGGCCGTCGGCAGAAATCGTAATTTCCGCGCAGCCGTTGGCCCCCGTCCACTCGTCAGGCAGCGTCGGCACGGTTTCCAGCGTCTCGAGCGTTCCGTGTTCCGCATCGTATTGAAAGGCCGTAACCGTCGAATTCAATTCATTGATGACATACGCGAATTTTCCGTTCGGATGGAAAGTCAGATGGCGCGGTCCGGCGCCTTTCTCCACCCGGGCGTCGCTCACGGGCACGAGCTTGCCTTCGGCTTCGTCGATCCGGTATGTACGGATGAGATCCAGACCAAGGTCGCACGCGAGCAAAAAGCGCTGATCCGGGCTGTAGAACGAGGAATGCAGATGCGGAGCCACTCCGCTGTAGTCGCCTTGTCCGACATGCTGCTGGATGTCCAGCACGCTTCCCACCTTGCCGCCGGCGGCAAGTTCCACCAGGCTGATCGTGCCTTTATGATAACTGGTCAGCGTCAAATATTTGCTGTTTGCGCTCCGCTGAATGTGGCATGCCGGACCGTTCAGTGCGTACGCCCGGCTGGCTTCGGTCAGCTTGCCTGTTGCCGGATCGATCGTATAAGCTGCGGCGTCGCTCGTCTTCGTTCCGTCTTCGGCTGCCGTTTCACTGATCGCGTACAGCAGGTTTCCCGCCTGGTCCACGTTCAGGAACGTCGGATTTTTGTTGCCGTCCACCTTGTCGAGCAGCGTCAGCTCGCCTTTCCCTTCATTCAATTCGTATACGTAGATTCCGTCGGATGCCGCTTCGGCATATGAACCGACGAACACCAGCATGCGATCGTTTGCTGTCATGATCACTTCGCCTCTCTCTTTGTGTTTGTATAAATGATTGTATCATTGTTAGTGGAATACGGCAAAAGGGGCTCAGCCTTCTTTTTCACCCATCCATAAGGGAAACGGACGGATCATCGGGTCCATGGTGTAATTATCCTCGGGAAGGAACATAGTAATACGGTCGGTGTTATTGGCGGATGCGTGTACCGGGGATTGCTGCATCACTGGCGGATCTGTTCAAACGTCATACAGTCATTATGGTACGGGCGACATCATCCTTAAACATAAGGAATTTCTGGGATCACAGCCGGACGTAAAAATCATTACGGCGCTCCGGATAGAGCGATCGAACGCAAATAAACCCAACATCAGGAGGCTGATCAAACCTATGAAATTAGCGGATCATACGATTCTCGTCAATGGGGGCGCGGCTGGCATCGGCAGGGGGGTCGTTATGGCTCTCGCCAAAGAGGGCGCCAAGGTCGCCTTTTTCGACAGCAGCGAAGAAAAGGGACGCATCACGGAGAAGGAGGTTAGCGAAAGAGCGGAATGCATGTTTGTGAAAGTCAACCTGCTCGATAAAGATGAGGTCGCTCAAGGCTTCAAGCAGGTCATCGGAAAGTTCAAAACGCTCCATGGATTGGTGAACTGCGCGCAGGCTTCAAGGAACGTTCCCTTTCTGGATACGACTGAAGAAGAGCTCAGACTGGCGCTGCATACAGGTTTTCTGCCTGCTTTTCATCTGATGAAATGGAGCTACCCCTATTTAAAAGAAACGCAGGGCTCGATCGTGAACTTTGCGTCCGGAGCGGCGCTCGAAGGCATGCCCACGCAAACCTCCTACGCAGCCGCCAAGGAAGCCCTGCGCGGCATTTCCCGCGTGGCGGCCAAGGAATGGGGGCCGGATCAGATCAATGTCAACATCGTCTGCCCGATCGCAGCTTCCGAAGGCGTGCTGGAATGGAAAGAGAAGATGCCCGAAGCTTACGAGAAGATGGTCAACAACATCCCTTTGCGGCGGCTTGGCGACTGCGAGCACGACGTCGGCCGGGTCGTCTGCTTCCTGCTAAGCAGGGACGCCAAATTTATTACCGGGCAAACCATCATGGTTGACGGCGGCACCATGATGCTGCGGTAGCGTTCAAGCTTGATGGGGAAGCAGCATCCCGCTGCGTGGCTTGGCGGCTGCGAGCATCGCGTTGCAAGCCAGGTCGTGCTTGCCTGTTGAGCCGTGACGCCTTTCATAGCTTCAGATATACTTGGGAGCAAAGGAGTGAGATGATGAATTCACACATTCAACTTGGACACAATATCCCGGAAGCCGAGGAGTATAACATGCTGCGGGTAAAAGCCGGCCTCAGTCCCAAGGACATCGTGGCCTCCCGCAGAGGACTTCAGGGCTCCCTCTTCATCGTGACCCTCCGCCTGGAAGGGAAACTGATCGGCATGGGCCGAGTCATCGGGGACGGCGGCTGCATGTACCACGTCGTGGACATCGCCGTTGATCCCGATCATCAAGGCCAGGGCCTGGGCAAGCGGATCATGGCCGAAATCACCGGCTACCTGGACCATAACGCTCCGTCCACCGCCTATGTCAGCCTGATCGCCGATGTGCCGGCCGACCGTCTGTACCGGCAGTTCGGCTTCGAGGAGACGGCGCCGGCATCGGTCGGCATGTACAGGCGGTTCTAGGGCGGAGCGGCCATCGGCGGCAGTCTCGGCCATGGTCTTAGTCCACCTTGGCGCCATAGGCCCGGGCTACGCCGACCGCCTGCTCCAGGTCGATCCGCACCCCGGTGAGGTCGATCGACCGGAAATCAAAGCGGTCCAGCTTCGCGCCCCGGAGATCCGCACCGTTCAATGCGGCCTTTGCCAGCCGGACGCCGCTCAAATCCGCCTCGCGGAGATCCGCTTTTTGCAGATTGCATTCGGACAAGTCCGCCTCTACAAAACGGATGCCCCGCAGCTGCTGCTTGACGAGATTGGCGTGCCGCAGGTTCGTATACGACCAGTCCCCGCCCTGGATTGTGATGCCGTCCAGCGATGCGCCGGAGAAGTCGCTGCCCGTCATTTTGCAATCCTCAAACTTGCTTACGAACAAATTGGCTCCCGCAAAGCGGCAGTTTGTAAACGCCGACCGGGCATGAACAGAAGCGTTCAGCGTCGCTCCCCCAAAGTCACATTCGATAAACCGGCAGCCGGTCGTCCAGACCTCATCCAGCGCGGCTCCGCGAAAGCTGCACTGATGGAAGGTGCATCCCTTCAGCTCCCCTTCCTTCAGATCGGCTTGGCCAAAGTCCACCTTTACGTATTCCTCATCTATGTACTGATACATCCGCTCATCCCCCCACGTTTTATTCGATAACCCTTAAGTTTGTTTAGACGGTTTATTTTCTATCCTATCAAACATATGTTCCTTTCTCAATCGCTTTCCGAGTCGGCGTTATAGGCTGTTCTCCTTGGCGTTCCATCTTTGACCCGCACATTCCCCATATCCACAAATCCGCTTTTACAGTATAATTATTCCAGCATTATTACGCTTTTATGAACAAGGACCCTGGGTCCGGAAGCCTTACGGCATCGAACAAAAGACAGGGGGCATACCATGTACAAAGTATTCATCGTCGACGATGAAACGGTTGTCCGCGACGGGCTGAAGCGAACGATCGGCTGGCAGGAGCTCGGCTTCGAGCTGATCGGCGATTACGCCAACGGCCGCGAGGCGCTGGAGGCGATCGATCTGAACATGCCGGATCTCATCATTTCGGACATCTCCATGCCGTTTATGGACGGCCTTGCGCTGACGGCCGCCGCTGGCTCCAAATATCCGCATATCAAAATGATCATCCTGACCGGTTACGACGAGTTCGAATACGCGCAGCAGGCCATTCGCCTCAAGGTTTCCGATTTTATTTTAAAACCGATTACAGCCCAGGAAATCCGCGAGCTGCTTCTGAAGGTCAAGGCCGAGATGGACGAAGAGACCCGCAGGCGCGAGGATTTCAGCCGGCTCTACAGCCAGCTAAAGCAGAGCCTGCCGCTACTGAAGGAGCGCTTCCTGGAGCGCCTCGTCGTTACCGGGATGAAAGCCGAGGAAGCACAGGAGCGCTTCCGCTATTTCGGCCTGACACCGCTGGCTTCGCCGTGCCTGGCCATGGTAGCTGATATCGACGATTTCGGCTTCCGCCCCCTGCAGAGCGAGAGCGGACAGGACACGGAAATTCTACGCTACGCCGCTTACAACCTGTTCGAGGAAATCGCCCTTCGCGAGGACCTGCTGCTGTTCCGCACACGCGAGGAGCGCATCGCCCTGGTCGTCTCGGACGGAACCGAGGATACCGATGTGTACGAAAAGGCGTTCCGCGTCGCCGAAGAAGCCCGCTTCTACATTCACAAATATTTAAAGTTCACCGTTTCCATCGGCGTCGGACAAGCAGTACAGGCAGTGCAGCAGCTTCCCGCATCGTACACAAGCGCCCTTTCCGCGCTGGATTACCGCTTTTTGCTCGGCAAAAACCGGGTGATCAGCCTGCTGGACATGGAGGGCCGGCCCGCCCTCGCCGAGACGCTCCGTGCGGATTGGGACCGCCAATTGGCTTCAGCCGTCAAGACCGGCTCCCTGGAGGAAATCCGCCAGCTGATCCGGGAATTCGTCTGCGACCTGAAACAGGGCATGGCACCGATGGATTCGTGCATTTTTCACATCCAAAAGGTCATCCTTTCCCTCATGAACACCATTCAGGAGCTGGGCTTGCACGAGCCGCGCTCGATCCTGCTGACCGACGTCTACAGATTCAAAACGCTTGACGAAATCGAAGCCTGGCTCACGGAGACGGTCACCTCCGTCATGAACGCCGTTGCCGAAAACCGCCATCATTTGACCCATATGCAGATCCGCAAGGCCGTCGACTACATCGAGACGCATTATGCCGACGAAGACATCTCGCTGCAGCACCTGTGCCGCCACGTCCTGATGAGCACCAGCTACTTCAGCCTCGTCTTCAAGCAGCATACAGGCGAAACCTTCGTCGAATACCTGACCCGGATCCGAATGGACAAAGCCAAGGAGCTGCTGGCACACACCGGACTCAAATTTTACGAAATCGCCGGTCAGGTCGGCTACAATGACCCGAACTATTTCAGCATCCTGTTCAAGAAGCATGCGGGCATGACGCCGCGGGAATTCCGCGACAGGCATGCCAAGGAGAACCCGCAGCCATGACCAGACAGCGTGCCTCCCTCCTTCCTTTTTTGCCGTTTAAGAGCATTCAGTCGAGCATCTTTTTCACCTTCTCCTGCCTGATCCTGATTACCGTCCTGGTTATCAGCCTGAACAGCTACAACCTGTCGGTCGCCGCGATGGAGACCAATTCGGAGAGCTACGTCCAGGAAATCATCACGCAGGTCAACTCCAACATCCAGTCTTACATCGACAACATGGAAAATATCAGCCTCTTGGCCATGACCAACAAAGACGTCAAGTATTACATCTCCAACAACACGTTTATCAGCACAAGCGACCGGCGGCCGTACGAAAAGCGCATCTCCGACCTGTTCCAGGCCATCCTGTACTCGCGCAAGGACATCTCAGCCATCATGGTGTTCGGATACAACGGCCATTACGTGTCCGACCGCCGGATTACCCTGCTCAACCCGAACACCAAGCTGGAGGACCAATCCTGGTACAAGGAAGCCAAGAGCAAGGGCGGACAATCCGTCATTTCGCCGCCTCACGTGCAGAACGTCATCCAGAACGAATACCGGTGGGTCGTCTCCCTCAGCCGCGAATTGAAGAGCACGGACGGGATCCGGGGCGAAGGCATTTTTCTCGTGGACCTGAACCTGAGCATCATCAACGATATATGCAGCAAAATTAACCTGGGCAAAAAGGGCTACGTCTTCATCGTCGACCAGAACGGGAACATCATTTACCACCCACAGCAGCAGCTGATCTACAGCAACCTGCGCACGGAGCAGATCGCCAAGGTCACCGGTGCCAAGAGCGGTACCTCCTTCACGATCAACGACGACAAGGGCAAGCGCATCTACTCAGTGCATGACACGAACTTCGGCTGGAAAATCGTCGGCGTGGCCTATGCGGACGACCTGATCGCAAACGAAGGCACGATCCGCAGGTCCATCCTGCTGTACGCCATCATGGGCATCCTCTTCTCCCTGCTTCTGTCGCTCGTGCTGTCATACCGCATGTCCAAGCCGATCCGCATTCTGCAGCGGGATATGAAAAAGGTCGAGCGCGGCAACTTCAATATCCGCACGAAGATCGACCAGCCGAACGAAATCGGCCAGCTCGGACGGTCGTTTAATTTGATGCTTGCCCAGATCAAGAACCTGATGCAGGAAATCATCCACAACCAGGAGAACAAACGAAAAAGCGAGCTGATGCTGCTTCAATCGCAGATCAATCCGCACTTCCTGTACAACACGCTCGATTCGATCGTATGGATGGGCGAGCAAAAGAAGCACGAGGAAGTCGTCCTGATGACCTCGGCTTTGGCCAAACTGTTCCGCGCCAGCATTACTAAGGACAAGGAGCTGGTGCCGATCAAGGTGGAGGTCGAGCATATCACCAACTATCTGCTTATACAGAAGATGAGGTACAACGAGCAGCTGGAATACGACATCGACGTGCCGGAGGAAATCAGAGGTTTCATGACGCTCAAAATTTTGCTGCAGCCCTTTGTGGAAAACGCCATTTATCACGGCATCCGCAACAAGCCCGAACCGGGGAAAATCGTCATCCGGGCCCGCGACCTGGGCCAGATGATTCAATTTGAAGTAGAGGACGACGGGCTGGGCATGACGGAGGAGCAAATCGGGCGCATCTGGAACCCGCCGGAGGACAGGACATCCGGCCGGACGAAACCCGGCGGCATCGGGATTGCCAACGTCAACGAGCGCGTGAAGCTGTACTTCGGCGATACGTACGGCATCCAAATCCGCAGCGAGCTGGAAGAAGGGACCTGCGTCACCATCACCATCCCCAAAATGAAGGAGTAGCACCCATGCGCATACAACGTGCCACGCTGCTGTTGGCCATCATTTTTGTCATATCCTGCGTCTACATCATCCTGTATTTCAAGCTGTTTATTCCGACGCCCCCTCAGGAGCGAAGCGTGATGGTGATTCTCAAGGAGCACAACATCCGCTCCGAATTCTGGCAGACGGTGAGCGCCGGGGCCGAAGCGGCCGCCAAGGAGGCCGGGGCCAGCATCAGCATCACCGGCCCGCTGCAGGAGACGGACGCCGAGTCGCAGCTTCAGCTGCTGAAGGGCGTCCTCAAACAGAAGCCGCAGGCGGTCGTCGTTGCCCCGATCAACGACGACCGCATCATGGACGAGCTCAAGAACATCCAGGATGAGGACATCCCGCTCGTCATTATCGATACGCCCCTCAGCCTGAAATCGCCGCCGGCCTTCGTGTCGAACGATCATGTCACTGCCGGCGTCCAGGCCGGCAAAGTGGCGCTGGAGCAGACCGGGGGTTCGCCCAAGGCGGTGATCATCAGCGATTTCGTGACGTCCGGCGTATCGGCCGAGCGGGAAAAGGGCATTCGCCAAGCGCTTGAGGCTTCGTCCTCGGCGATCTATGGCACGTTTTACTGCTCCGATTCCGAGGAGCGTTCGTACCTGATCGCCAAGACGCTGATCCGGGACCACCGCGACATGAACGCCATCATCGCGCTGAACGAATCCGCGGCCCTCGGCGCCGCCAAAGCGGTCAAGGAAGCCCATCGGACCGGGCTCGTGCAGCTGATCAGCTTCGACACGTCGGCCAGTGAAATCCGGCTGCTCGAGGAAGGCACCCTGAACGCGACCGTCGTGCAGCAGCCTTTTAACATCGGATATTTGGGCGTACAGACCGTGCTCGACCTCATCAACGGCAAAAAGGTCAAGCCGGAAACCTACACCAATTCGATCGTTGTCACCAAGGCCAACATGTATTCCCCGGAAAATCAGAAACTCCTCTTTCCATTTATCGATAAATAAACAATAACCATCGAAAGGTGCGAGAGCCGATGACTTCCCGTTTTCTGACCCGGCTTGCCGGGATCTCCCTCTGCCTGCTGAGCATTCCGGCGCTCCTTCTCTCCTGCTCCGGCCCGCAAGATGCCAAACCGGTGATGAAGCCGCAGGAGGAGCAGACTGCGCTCATCAATTTTGTCGCCTCCGAGTACAGCTCGGAGACGCGGCCCCTGCTCGAAAACCTGGTGCAGGACTTCATGCTGAAGAACCCGTCGATCGTCATCAATTTGCAGGTGGCCAACTGGGACATCCTCGACGGCATCTATACTACGATGATCAGTAAAAATCAGCCGCCGGACCTGCTGAACACGAACGTGTACACACATTTTGCGAAGGACGGCCTCCTGAACGACATGGACGAGATCATTTCACCGGAGCTGAAGCGGAAATTTTATCCGGACCTGATGAAGCTCGACCAGTGGGACGGCAAGCAGTATGCCATTCCGTACGTTTCGTCCACCCGGAATTTGTATTACAATCGGGACCTTTTCGAGGCGGCTGGCATATCCGAAGCACCGGCCACCTGGTCGGAGCTGAAAAAGGATGCCCTCAAAATCAAAAACACCGGCAAGGCCCACGGCTTCGGCGTCGATTTGAGCGATAACGAAATCCAGGCCTATCTCTCTTATTTCTTCCTGGGGGCAGGCGGCGGGTGGTTCCGTGACGGGAAATGGACGATCAATTCGCCGGAAAACGTCGAGGGCCTTGCCTTTCTGAAGGACCTGTACGACGAAGGATTAACCGATCCCGAGCCGACCGTCACCACCCGGGACGAGAAGCAGCGCATCGTCGGGGACGGGAAACTGGGGATGATGATTTCGGGCAATTATTTCGGCACCGTCATGCCGAGGGAGTTCCCGAATCTGAAGTGGGGCACCGGCCCTATTCCCGTCAAGGACGGCCGCAAGCCGCTCCTGTTCGGCGTGCATGATAACCTGGTCTCGTTCAAAACAGACCATACCAACAAGGAGGCGCTCTCTGCGTTCCTGGATTATCTGTATTCCAGCCCGGTGTATGAGGAAATCATCGCGCAGGAAGGCTTCCTGCCCGTGACGGAGGAGGCCGGAGCCAAGCTGTCGGCAGCGGATCCCATGGTGAAGCAGCGTCTGGCGGAGCTGCGGAAATCCAGCTTTTATCCGATCCAGCAGCCGGAATGGCAGTCGATCATGGATACCGCACGGAAAATGGGCGACGCGGTCCTCCACGACCACGTCTCGCCGAAGGAGGCGCTGGACGAGCTGCAGCGTTACGCCGAGAAGGTGCAGAAGGAGGTCCATGGAACGGAGTAAGGGGAAAGCGGCAGCGGCGCAGCAGCACTGCGACGGGGCCGCTCCACAACCTCTCATTTACCCTCCTCATCCCAAGTAGAAGATTATCCTCCTATTTTCCCCACGAACAGAAAATAACAAAGAATTCATGGAAGATATTCAATAGAGCCTCTCCCCCCGAATCCTTATGATGGTTTTAGGCGCTGTAATCCAAGATAGACAACCACTATGGCGTTGCACAATCACTTAAGGAGGGTTAGCTTTTATGATGTTCAAGAGACATTTGGCGGCACTCAGCCTTGCGGCTTTGATGATCGTCGCCCCGCTGGCCGGATGCGGCTCCAAGGACTCGTCCACTTCGACGAAAACCGAAGACGCGTCCTCCTCAACCACCGCCACAACGACCAACACCGATTCCAGCTCGAACACGACGACCGATGACAGCACCAAAAAACTGACCGGAGACTTTGAAATCCAGTACTTCGTCGGCGGCTACGGCGACAAGTGGTGGAAAAAGGTCATCGCCGACTTTAAAGCGGCCAACCCCGATTTGAACGTTAAAGAAAGCGGCGGGCCTAAAATCAACGACCAGATGAAGCCCCGCTGGGTCGGCGGCAATCCGCCGGACTTCGTGTATATTGACGGACCGAACCTGAACGACCGCCAAATGGTGGAGGACGGCCAGCTGGAGGATCTGACGGATTGGATGAAGGACGCCACGAACATCGACGGCACCAAAATCAGCGACATTCTGGCGCAGCCGCCGCAGCTGTTTGACGGCAAGGTCTACGACATCCCGCTCGTTTTGAACTCCTGGGGCGTGTTCTGGGACAAAGCCCTCTTTCAGGAAAAAGGCTGGGAAGAGCCCAAAGACTGGCAGTCCTTCTTGGCCGTCAGCGACAAGATCAAAGCGGCGGGCGTGACTCCGTTTATCCATACCGGCAAATATCCGTACTACATCAACGGTGCGATTTTGTACCCGGCGATCGTATCCGCCAACAACAACGATATTTCCATTCTGCAGGACATGGCCGATTCCAAAGTGGAAGCCTTCCAGCAGCCCGCCGTGCTGACCGCACTGAACAAAATCGTCGAGCTTCGCGACAAAGGCTTTATCGACAAAGCCTCCATCCAGATCAACCACACGGATTCGCAAATGCTGTTCCTGCAGCACAAAGACGCCTTCATCCCGAACGGCCTCTGGCTGCCAAACGAAATGGCCAAAGACGTCCCGGGCGGATTCTCCTTCGGCTTCATTCCATCGGTGACGCAGGATTCAGGCGGCAAGGTCGTCGCCAACACTTCCACCGCCAACGTGGCGATCGCCAAGAACGCCAAAAACAAGGAAGCGGCCAAAGCGTTCCTGCAGTTCATCTTCTCAGAAGCCCAAGCTTCGCAGTGGGCCGAGCTGAGCGGCGCTCCGTCCAACATCAAGGGCGACATCAGCAGCTCCAGCGCGCCAAGCCATGTTAAAGATGCAGCGCGGTATTTAACCGATTCCAACACCGTCGTCGTTCCGTCCATTACCTTTAACGCGGACGTGGATAAGGCGATGCAGGATGCCACGGATGCCCTGACCATCGGCAAAATCACGCCGGAAGAGTGGGTACAGCGCGTCGTGGACGTCGCCAAGAAAGTGAAAAAATAATGCGATAGACCGGCAGGAAACGCGGAGGATGACGGGGATGAACGCTCTCTGTTATCCTCCGTACATTTTAGGTGAAAGGCAGGGAGAACGAAGATGAAATTGGGGACGAACGCCTGGCAGCGTAACCTGTTTATCGCAACCTTCATCATTCCCACGTTCCTGTTCTTCTGCGTGTTTACGGTATACCCCGTACTGCAGGCGATGTATTACTCGCTGTATGACTGGTCCGGCTCCTCGGACAATAAAACGTTTATCGGCCTGGACAATTTCAAGGAGATGCTTCACGACCCCATCATCTGGATCGGGATGGGTAACGACTATTTTCTCGTCGCGGGCAAAATTATCGGCATCATGATTCTGGCGACGTTTTTTGCGGTCGCTCTGACCCGCTTCAAATTTCGGCTCGCCAATTTCTTTCGCTCGATTTTTTTCATTCCGAACGTCATTTCCGTCGTCGTCATCGGCGTCCTCTGGAATTTTATCTATAATCCGCAAATCGGCTTTCTGAACTCCTTTCTGTCCTTGTTCACCAAAGACAAAGTGGACATTACGTGGCTCGGCTTCACCAGCCACACGATCTGGATGCTGCTTCCGCCCGCCATCTGGGCCGGCATCGGCTTTTATATGATTCTCCTGATCGCCGCGATTCAGGGGATACCGGAATCCTACTACGAGGCCTCAAGCCTTGAAGGCGCTGGGCAGTGGCACCAATTCCGCCATATCACGCTGCCGCTGATCTGGGAACAGATGAAGGTGTCCATCCTCAACATTATGATGACCACGCTCAACGGTTCTTTTGTCATCGTGATGATTATGACGAACGGCGGGCCGGACAACACCACCCAGGTCATGGGGTCCTACTTGTATCAAATGGCCTTCACGCAGTACCACTTTGGCTATGGTGCGGCCATTGGCGTGCTGATTCTGGTCTTATCGATGATCACGACAGTCATCCTGCAGCGGCTCATGCGCCAGGAAACGATCGAAATCAGCTGATTTTTCTAGGCACAGGAGGAACAAATAATGAAATCAGGCCTTTCCAATCCGATGGTCAAAATCGTGTTTTACGCCATCCTGATCCTGTGGGGCATATCGGTGATTTATCCGCTGCTGTGGACCCTGCTGGACTCGCTGAAAAACAACGACCAATTTTTCCGCAAAATGCCCTGGTCCCTGCCGGACTTTCCGCTGCTGTGGAGCAACTTCAGCTACGTATGGCGGGAGTTCAGCTTCGGCGATTACTTCCTGAACTCCGTCGTGGTGACGATCGGTTCCACACTGCTCGGGCTGCTGCTGTCGGCCACCACCGCCTACGTTCTGGCCCGCTACCCGTTCCGGGGAAGCACGGCGCTGTTCCTGCTTTACATTGCCTCCATGATGATCCCGTTCAGCCTGGCGCTCATCCCGCTCTTTTTCCTGATGAACTCCATGCATCTGACGAATTCGTCTTTAGGGCTGATCCTTGTGTATGCCTCTACTCTGATTGCGTTTGGCATTTTCGTGCTCGTCGGATTTTTCAAAAGCCTGCCCAAAGAGCTGGAGGAAGCCGCCGCCATGGACGGGGCGTCCTACTTCGGCATCTTCTTCCGGGTGATGCTGCCGCTCTCGCAGCCGGGGCTTATTACCGTGGGCATCGTCAACGTCCTGAACATCTGGAACGAATACATTATCGGCACGATTCTGGTCAACGATCCGAAGCACTATACCCTGCCCGTCGGCATCGCAATGATGCAGGCCCAGATGCAGTACCGTACCGAATGGGGCCCCCTTTTCGCCGGTCTGCTCATCACCATCGTTCCCGTCCTGATCATGTACATGTTCTTCCAGCGGCAGATCGCCAGCGGAATAACGGCCGGGGCCATCAAGTGATCCCGGGTTGCCGGGTTACATCGCTCACAGCCATACAGAACAAAGCCCGGAATCCCCGGGCTTTGTTTTTGTCCTGCACGTCAGCAAGCTATACGATTGTATCCGTGCTCGCGCTGGCACCGGATGCCGGCAGCCACCACGAGCCGCCAGTCGCTTCCCGCCCTAGCGCTCTTTCAGCGTCACTTCCGGCCCCAGCATAATCTCAAACGCCCGCTCCCAAATGAATGCCGGATTGTCGTAGTCCAGAGACGCGCAAGCATACGTCGCATACGACCATCCGGACGGATTGATCCGCCACACGTTCTGCGACACGCCGAGCTCGAATGCCTTTCTGGCAGCCAGCGACTCCGTGTTCGCCTGCATGCGTTCGCGAAGCATCTCGACCAGAACCTTATAGTCTTCCGGCGAGTTGAACAGGAGAATGTTTTGGTCCGCATACGGGACGTTGGAGTATAGGGTGTGTGCCCGCGAGTACGCTCGAATTTCGGCAATCGTGATCTTCTTATAGTAGTAGTCCTTGAGGAATCGCTTGAACAGCAGCGATCCGTGCGCATTCACTGCCTCTTGCAGCGCCGGCGGCCGCTTCTCCGTGCCAAGGTATACGAATCGGGCTTGGGCCATGCCGAGGGCCATGCCGATTTTGTTGCCGGCCGTGTTCCACGCGCTGTATCCCAGAAGCTGTCCGGTGGACACGCTGTCGAGCAGCGCTTCGGTTACGGTCGCATCGGCGGCACCTCCCCCGACAAAATCTATCACAAGCGTCGGGATCCGGCCGGTGCTGTTCGCTTCCATCCGGCTCACGGCGGCGCCGATCTCGCTGGCGCTGGTAACCGCCACGATTTCGATATCATAGGCTGCCGTGTCAACGAACTCCCCGCCGACGATGTCCACATGATGCCGGATATTATCGTGCACGCTCATATACTCGTAAGGATTGACGATGGTCGACCCGTCCGGCCCAAAATATTTGACGCCGTATTTCGGACGGCAGCTGTACCGGTGAAGCTCCTTCGCCATCCGGCCCAGCAGCGAGTATCCCAGCGCATCGGCATCGGGGAGAATAATCGCTTTGTCCGGATTCTGGCCGCCGGTGCCGCCCAAATGCTCATTCACAAAGGCTTCCAGGTAAGCAATTTCGTTGGCCTGTACTCCCTGGGTATAGGAGTCATCCACCCCCACTGCGAGAAAATCCACGTATCCTTCACGGACGAGCCGCTCAATGATATATCGGTTGGTCTTGAATTTATGCCTTCTGGCATTATAGTACTGCTCTTTGTCAAAAAGGGTAGGCTCTCCGAACGAAGTGCCGTCGGGTTTCGTGTCATACCCTTCCAAAATGCCCTCGAACGTGGTTGCGACCGCCCGCGGCTGCTGGGCAAAGGCTCTCGCTTCATCGTATGCAGCCTGGGTCAGGCCTTCCACAAACACGGTGGTCGCCAGCCGCATAATCGTATCCAGCACATAGACCGGCTTACGCGGGTAAGCCCGCTTCACTTCCCGAACGACGTCCAGCAGTTTGGTAGTCTCGGGGTCGTAATCAGGGTAGGCGCCGCCAGCGCTTGGACGAAGCCGTCTGCTGCCGATTAACCCGCCGTAGGCCAGCATATCCGTCGAAATGATAAATCCGTCTGCCTGAGCGGCGTGTTCCCTAATAAATCGGCGGATATTCCGCGTCTTTCCGTACGTTGGCGATGAAGTGCTCACCAGTTGGCCGTCTTCGGCCACGGCCTTGGAATCGAGGCGATTGGCAATATCCTCCCGGTCGGGGACAATCAGCTGGATCCCGGCGGATCTCCCTTGCACGATAACATCATCCAAATTGGCAGGACGGTCGTCCAGCGGCACATAAAGCACTTTTTTCATAAGAGAACATCTCCTTTGCATGCTTGATTTGTCGTATTACGCGGCGCTGCTGAATACGGTTAAACTCAAGATGGCTTATCATGCCGAGGAAAGCTTACTCCATGGACAGCCGTATCGGATTTCCGGATATCCGACGCTGCCGCGTCGTTCTTTAAGAGTAGGCACCTTCTATCTTCGGCTGATTCGGATCCGTGAATCCATAATATCATATATCGTTACGATACGCAATATAATATTTGGTTTTTTATTCCTCCAACGAGAAGGATAGCCGCCATCTAAATTTGCGCGAGCAGACGGAGCATTTTCCAGTATTTCTCGGATTCATTCTCATCTATAGGCCGCATCGAAATTGCGTCTTTCAGCTAAGCTATTAGGAATCCTCTGGTTACTTACTATACTTTCAAGTTGACTATGTATGCCCTATTCATCTACAATATATAAGGTAAATTTACAAGAACAGGTGAAGAAGCAATGACAACGAAGCAAGAATACCGTATTTTGTTATATTATAAATTCGTCAACATCCCTGATCCTGAGCAGTTCACTGCGGAGCATCTGCAGTATTGCAAAGATCTGGGCGTCAAAGGCCGCATTCTGATCGCCTCTGAAGGCATCAACGGCACGCTGTCCGGCACCGTGGAACAAACCGAGAAGTATATGAACGACATGAAAGCGAATCCGCTGTTCTCTGATATCGTCTTCAAGATCGATGAGTCGGAAGGCCATGCGTTCAAGAAAATTTTTGTCCGTCACAAGCAAGAGCTCGTCACGTTCCGTTACGATGAGCCGCTTGATCCCAATGTTATCGGCGGGAAGCGTCTGTCTCCGGAAGAGTTCCATGAGCTGCTTCAGCAGGATGACGTTATCGTCCTGGACGGCCGCAACAACTATGAATACGAAATCGGACATTTCCGCGGCGCCATCCGTCCGGATGTCGAGTCGTTCCGCGAATTTCCGGAATGGATTCGCAACAATATGAGCCAGTTCAAGGACAAGAAAATTCTGACCTACTGCACTGGCGGCATCCGCTGTGAGAAGCTGACCGGCTTCATGATCAAAGAAGGCTTTCAGGATGTTGCCCAGCTTGAGGGCGGCATCGTAACATACGGCAAGGACCCTAAAGTCAAAGGACATTTGTGGGACGGCAAATGCTACGTCTTTGACGAGCGCATTTCGGTGCCGATCAACCGTACGGAAGAAGATGTCGTGATCGCCAAGTGCATCCACTGCGGCAAAACGCATGACCGCTATATCAACTGCGCCAACCCGACCTGCAACAAACAGCATGTTTGCTGCGAAGAGTGCGAAGAGATCCATCAGTCCTTCTGCTCCGACGAGTGCCGGGACGTCATCATGGCAGCCAAGACCAACTGATCGGGTACACCTATCCAAAAAAACGGCAGTTCCTCTCTCTGAGAGGAGCTTGCCGTTTTTTTGTTAATACGTAGCGGGCGGACAGCCGCTTTCTTCCATCCTCCAGGCATAAAAACAGCCCGTCCCTCGAATGCCAGGGAACGGGCTGCTGCGGATTTACGTGGTAATCTCAATCGTTATCGTTATTCCTTGGGCGGTGCAGTTGGACAATTTGGCGTATGCTAGAACGCGCCGGTTCCTCCGCCTCCGCCTCCTCCCCCGCCGTCACTGAAGCTTGACGAGGAACTGCTGCTGCCTCCGACGCCCATCGGCTTTAGAAGCAGGTGATTTTGCGTATAATTCAAGGATTCCATAATTTCCACGCTGAATAATGCGGGCACGGCTGCGGCCAAGGCGGCGCCTGACGTTCCGGTCTGCTTACGGTGTTTAATGTACCGCGGAACGGTCCCAAGCAGGGCGGCATACTCCGCGGCCTGCTCTGTTTCCAGCGTTTCGCCTGCGTAGGACATCTCTCCTTTTCCGAGCGTACTCCGAAGTGCCTTGAGTGCATAACGATAGCGATGCGTCTCCCAGGACAGCACATGAACGGGAATGCTCCATACAAACAGAGCGGAACATACCGTCAGGATCAAATAGTCGCCCGAAATATCATGCACGATTTGGGAGCCCATAATAAAGCATGCGAGCAGATACAGGAAGATCCACAGCTTATTCCGGAAACGGATGGACGCCCATACCCCTCCGGCACCAAGCAGCACGGCGGTTAGCACGATCATGAGCGTGGACGCCGCGTCGGTGTACAGCAGATACAGCAGCAGGCCGTAATTCACCGCAGCCGTCAGCGGAATGAACAGCTTCAGCAGCGGATTGGGCCGGACCTGCCCCGAATAAGGCTGGGTACGCGACAGCAGCCTGATCCACTTCATCAGCCGGTCGGCATGCTTAACCGACTTTGCCCGGTACTGCTTGACGATCCTTGCGCTCTGCCGCTCCTTAAATGTTGGTCCCGCCAAGGAATCCAGCTTGAAGATCAGACTGCCGTTGATTTCTTCGAACAGCCAGCCGACAAGATGCTTCTCCGCCGGGTTGAGCTGGTCCATCCCGCCCATAAAGGTGAACAGCAGCGTGAATTCGGGAGCCGTCGGCTCTTCCTGGAAGCGTTTGGAAGCCGGGACCTGCTTCACGGTCACGTAACCCTTCTGCCGCAGCGATAACAATCCGGCCATGAAATCTTCCCTTTTTAACCGGCCTTTTCGCAGCATATACATGAGAAGCAGCGGATCCGCTTCATCGATGTCCTGCCGGGTGACATCCCCGCGCCGCAGCCAGGCCGAAATTTTTCTCCACGACAAAGCGTACAGCAGCGCACCTACAATGAAAACAGCCATGCCGACTTGCACAACCGGACGGATGGCGTTCATTCGATCGTCACGGGCGGCAAGCCGTTCCTGGTATTTCTGCTCGGCAGACAGCTGCTTTTGCAAAGAAACGTGTTCCTCGGAAGCCGTCATTTGGGATAGCTGATCCGGTGGAAAATAGACCACCATATGCGCCGTGCCGTCACTCTTCAAATCATCGGTTTCATAGTGAACCGCTGGCGGCCCTTCGCTTGTAATCTTCTCGCCCGAACGGTCATGCAAAAAGGCATGAACGTCTCCGTCCTTATAATCGCCGGGCATAAACAAGTCGACGGACACCTGGTGAAGATCCTCTTGGTTATTTTTGAAGAAGCTCCATTCCAGCTTGCCCGTTTCGCCATACCTGACCGCCGCATGGTCAATCCGGTAGCGGTAATAGACCTGTTTCGTTTCGTTCTGCGCGGCATCGTATATGTAATACGTATCATTGTCGTCGTCCCATTGGACATCCAGCCGCTGCAAGTTTTCGTAGGAGAAACTGCCTAGCTTCGGATGTTCCGGGGGTACATAGGCTTCAAAAAATTCAACCCCCTTCTGATCCGCCCGATCAATCGCACGCGTCATTCCGTTAAAACTGCCCTTAAAGGTATACGTAAACAGTTCTTCGACATACAAGTCTCCATCCGGCCCGAGGTAAGCCCTGGATTCCACGCGGTCCATCGAGTAGCTCTTCTTGTCTCCGCAGCCGGTTATCCCAAGGACCAGGACTAGGCTGCCCAGCAGTAGCCACCATCTCCTCATGCGCTCACTCCCATCTCCATACTTCTTGCTCTCTCTACTGACTATGCACAGATTCAAAATGCCGCTTCCCTGTCATTCAAAGAGCTGTATTCTTCGGGTTACAGCGGCTGCCATAGACGTTTTCTATTATATTAACAAATGCCCCCTAGTGGAAAACAAGTGCATATGGTACCAAAATATGAGTTTTTTCGCCATTTATTGTTGGAATATACGTCTTCCGTCGCATACTGTCAGCGTCTTTCGGTATGTGTTCATTGGAGGACAGAGCGCTCATTTTATGCGTTTATAACCTAAAAAAGACTGCCCCGGATGATCAACTGACACTAAAGGTCAGTCACCCAAAGGCAGCCTACAGTAAATGAACATGCTGATTACAGAAGGTCGTCAACCGGTTCAAAACCGGTACCGGGATCGTACTCCATCCGGTGAGAGCAGTGCATTAGTGCTTCCAGGCAGCGTTCACGTCCTGCATGATAGCCGGCAAAAAATTTCCGCTCGATGCGGATCGACAGCACCGTAATGTATTCCTCCTGCCCGGTCTTTCCGTTCAGTTTGGTGTCCCTCGCCTGCACGACGACCGACTCCAGCGGGAGCAGGGCAAACAACTCGCCTGCAATCCGGAGGACGGAGCCGCAGATGTATTTCAGCTCCAGGTCATTGCGTTCGGGGACGGACAGTTCAGGCGAAGCGACTCCTGCTTCGGTGCGGACTTTCGCCTCGCGCGGGATCACCTGCTGGGAATTGACATCCAGTTCCACTTCCACCTCGGAGCTGCTTCGGACGCTGAACTCGAGGCCGCTCCCCAGCATCGTCAATTCCTGCAGCGGGGCCATCTCTTCCAGAACCCGTAAATAAGCGGTACGGTTGCCGTCCAGGATGTCGTGTGCAAAATCGTTGGCTGCTTTCCATGCCAGATAGTCTTTACGATCCTCTTCCCGGGCCAGCTGAACCTGCCTTTCGAGCTCCTCGCGGATCATGGCGTCCTGCTTGAGGAGCTTCTGGATACGGGTCGGCTGGAACGCAGCCAAATTCCCCTCAGCCAGCTTCTCTTTCGGTCCCTGTTCCCCTCTCGGGAACGGAGGAGCCATGGCGGCAAGAACATCCCAGAATACCGGCTCCCCGTAAGTTTGATCGATCGTCGCGATCCACTCCAGCTGATTGTCATACCAATCGGCCTCAAACGCTAATTTTTCCGCCTCGTTCCAAGCGGTCTGCCCCTGCTGCCGGTTTATAAGTTCACGGCGCTTAAGATAAGCGCTGCTGTATGTCGGTGTGGTAGAAAAAAGAGAGGCTATAGAGCCTGCTGCCGCTGACGCAACCGCATGTTCGTCACGAGGCATATATCCGCTGACAGGCGGCGAATCTGCGCCCTGTTCGCGGCTTCCCCCTGTATCCATGCTGTACAGATGAGGCCCTGAATTGGTTAGGATACCATGATTGTATCGATTTCGCATACATTCTTCTCCTCATTCCCAAGTCCGTGAATGGATCACAAGTAATAGGTCATTTATACTAAAGCATAGAGGTAAATTTCGCCATTGCCGTTCATATTCCTGCATCTTTTTCATGAAAATTTATCGGGATCAAATGGAGCTCAGCCGGTTCTCGCAGCTGGACAAGAAAAAAACCGGCCCCTCCCTGGTCCGGTTCATGGTACTTCCATGAATAAAAATGACACTCTATAAGGCAAGCAGCTCGCGGATCTCCTGCTCAGTCAAAGTCGTGACCGCGTCATCCGCCGACTCCATCACTTCGCGGATCAAATCCTTCTTCCGCTGCTGCAGCTCCAGCATCTTTTCCTCCACGGTGCCCTTCGTCACCAGGCGAATAACCTGGACCACGTTTTTCTGCCCCATCCGGTGGGCGCGACCCGCGGCCTGCTCTTCCACCGCCGGATTCCACCACAAATCGTACAGGATGACCGTGTCCGCTCCGGTCAAGTTCAGCCCTGTCCCGCCCGCTTTGAGCGAGATCAGGAATACGTCGTTCTCTCCCTGGTTAAACCGCGAGCAGGTTTCCACCCTCTCCTTGGCCGGAGTCTGCCCGTCCAGATAAAAGACCGGAATCCCCCGCTGGCCCAGCTCGCTGCGGATGATCCGGAGCATGCTCGTAAACTGGGAAAAGATCAGGATCCGCCGCCCGCTGCTGAGGCATTCGTCGACTACGTCCAGCAGCTGGGAGAGCTTGCCGGCCGGGCCTTCGTACCCGTCCACAAACAGCGAGGGATGGCAGCACAGCTGACGTAGCCTCGTGATGCCGGCCAATATTTTCATCCGGCTCTTCTGGAACCCCTCCATCTCCAGGTCACGGATCGTCTCTTCCTTGAATTCCTCGAGGTAAGCGGCGTACAGCTTCTTCTGCTCAAGGCTGAGCTCCGAGCGCTGAACCGTCTCGATCCGTTCCGGCAGCTCGTCCAGCACATCGGCCCTTAACCGGCGTAAAATGAACGGCTGCACAATCCGGGAGATCTGGCCGCGGGTCAGGCCGCGGAAAGCTTTCTGACCCGTAAAAAGACCCGGGAATACCGCCTCGAAAATCGACCACAGCTCATCCACCGCGTTTTCGATCGGTGTGCCCGTCAGTGCAAACCGCCGCTCCGCACGGATTTCCCGCACCGCTTGAGCGGTCTGCGTCGCGTAATTTTTGATCATCTGGGCTTCGTCAAGAAACAGGGTGCTGAAGCCCATCTCCCGGTACAGCCGGATATCCTTGCGAAGGGACGGATAAGAGGTGATAATTACGTCCGCCTGCTGCGCAGCAAGGCTGTTAGAAGATTCGGTTTCTGCGCCCGCAGCCGCTATGCGAAGCAGGGAATCGCTGCGCTCCTTCCGTGCGCCAAGGGCCACATAAACCTGAATGGACGGAGCGAATTTCTGGAACTCGCTCTCCCAGTTATATACGAGCGATGCGGGGGATACGATCAGGACCGGAAGGTGCCCGCCTTCCTTCTCCCTGCGTTCGGACACGATGTAGGCAATGCTTTGCAGCGTTTTGCCCAGCCCCATGTCGTCGGCCAGAATCCCGCCGAACCGGTAATGGCCGAGCGTCTTCAGCCACTGGAAGCCGTCCCGCTGGTAATCCCTGAGCACGTCGGCAAGCTCCTCAGGAACATCGAAGTCCATCTGCTCGGGATGCGTCATATGATCAATCAGCTGCCGCAGCGATTTCCCCATCTGGACCCCATAAGCCCGGCCTTCCTTGTCACGAAGCTGCAGACCCTTGACCAGAGGAAGATGGATGCGGCTGCCGGTAATATCGCCTTTTTTCATCCCGAGCTCGTCATACAGCTCGCCGAAGGTTTGGAAGGCTTCCTTTTCCAGGGACACATACGCACCGCCGGGTAGACGGTAATACTTCCGCTTCTCGATCACGCTCAGCAGCAGCTTGCGGATTTCTTTGTCGCTCACATGGTCCAGCTCAAAGTTGATCTCGAGCCAGTTGGTCGTATGGTCCGTGTCCGCCTTGATTTTCGGAGGCTTGTTCGGATTGTGCATCAGCTGCTTGACGGCGGGAGTGGCGTATACTTGGACCCATTTCTCCAGCTTGGGAAGCAAATGAAACAGGATGTCGTATACGCTGTCTTCTTCCGACAGGTCCAGCACCATTTCGCGTCCGCTCTGCACAAAGTCCGTTCCTTTCAACGCCTCGATCATCCGCCGCTCCTTATCGGTATCCCGGACCAGAATAAAATCGCCGTCCTTCCGGGCATCTGTATCGGCAAATGCATCGATCACAACCCCGTCGTACACGAATTCCAGCCTTGCGGTCAGCTCGGTTTCGTCCCGGTCCAAATACAGCTTGGCCACGAGGTCCGGCTGCACCAGCTGATCCCGGACGCTGGCGTCCATGCCGACCTTCCCAATGCGCCGCAAGCCGGGAACCACTTTCTCCATCAGTGCGTCCATCTGGTGCGGTGATATGTTAATCCGCTTATGATCATAGCGGTATATCAAGGTTTTCATCTCTGACAGCAGGAGCAGGTCGCGCACCGGCAGCCGGTATATCGTGCCGTCAACAGCTGCGCAGCCGTACGCGGTCATCACGACGACCCGCTTCAGCCCGTTGATTTCCAGATGATAGGCCTCGCCGCTATCGATGCTGCCCACATGGAACGACAGCGGTATCTGGCCTTCACCCAGCTGAATCGGCTGAGGCGAAGCATACTCGCGCTCCATCGCGGCCCCGGCCTTGACCAGCAAAGGCAGCAGCTCGTTCCAGCCCAGCGGCGGGATCGTCAGCATCCGCTGGCTGCCTGAGGCTGCGAAGCCGGGAATGGAGCGGCCTGCTTCATCATACGCGAACTCGCTTCCGCAAATCCGGATCAGCATGTCGATGACCGCCCAGTCCTCCGGCCGGAACGTGTGCTGCTTAGGGCTGTATGTGAACAGCTTGGTAAAGGGCAGGCTTCTCCCTTCCTCGATGTGAAGCAGAAACTGCCTGATATTTTGCACGACGTACAGCCGGTTCGATCCGACCTTCATCTCGATCCGGAACTTCGGTTCCGGCTGATACTCGTCCGTCACTTTGCAGATCCATTCCACAGCCAGCGTTTCCTTAAGCACGCTCGCCGCTTTCTGGCCGGTCTTCAGCCGTTCGCTGTCCGCCATCTGCTCAAACAGCTCGATCAGTCCGCTGGTGAGCCGCACGTCCCTGGAGGAAACCGCGGGCGTCGGAATCGGGACGACCTCCCCCCGCGGCTGCAGCCGGTCCGCCCCGCCCTTTTCTTCTTCCAGCAGATAGATCAAGATGCCGGCGATATGCTTGCAGTAAGGATAATATCCGCCGAAGCCCGAACAGTGGCAGGTTGCACTGAAGTCCGCTCCGTCGATATCGACCTCGACCCGGTATATATCCTCGTCCTGCACTACCGCCTCAATGTAACGGTTATCGTCATCGCGTTCCACGATCATGACCTGACCGTAGGCGCAGTATTCCTCACCCCGTTTAAAGGCGGATGCGCCGCATAGTGATCTGATTCTTTGTGAAGTAAACGCCAGCATGTCTTCCGTCCTTTCCCGTCTCCTGTCCTAAAATCTCGTGTACTCAATATACCATAGTTCGGCTCAGGAAAGCGAAAAATTAGGAACTCTTGTTCTCTATTCGTTCAGGTAAAATAAGGTTCCTTTCCAAGGTGCAGACGATCTTCAACGTCGCTTTGCGGTTTCTTTGATCAGCTTGAATACTTCCGCAAGCGCGTCCGTCTTTTGGCCGCTCTCCATGGCCGATACGTAGGCATCCCGATGGGCATGCAATGCCCGAACCCGCTCGAGCAGCGTTTGCGGAGACACGCCTTCCTCTTCCAGCACTTCGGCATAACCCGCTTTTTCGAACGAATGCGCGTTAAGGATTTGATCGCCCCGGCTTTGCTGCCGGGTCAATGGGATGAGAAGCATCGGCTTGCGCAAGGAAAGAAACTCAAAGATCGAATTGGAGCCGGCACGGGTGATCACGAGGTCCGACATCGCCAGCACATCCGGCAGTTCATCGCGAATGTATTCGAATTGACAATAGCCGGGAACCGTCAGCGCCGGATCGAGCTGCCCTTTCCCGCATAAGTGCACGACTTGAAAAGCTTCCGTCAGCTCAGGCAGCGCCTGGCGCACCGCCCGGTTAATGCTCTGCGCGCCAAGACTGCCGCCCATCACCAGCAGAACGGGCCTCCGCGGGGTGAACCCGCACAGCTTCCGTCCGGCGGCAGCGCTGCCCTGTTTCAGCTCATTCCGGATGACGGCGCCGACATGGCGGCCCTTGCCCTTGCCGATATGGGCAGCCGCTTCGGGGAACGTCGTGCACACTGCTTCAGCCATCGGGATGGCAATCCGGTTGGCAAGCCCCGGCGTGATGTCCGACTCGTGAATGATAACCGGCACCCGGTTCAGCCAGGCACCGATGACGACGGGCACCGATACAAACCCGCCTTTGGAGAATACAATATCCGGTTTCCGGCGACGGATGAGACGGTACGCCTGATAGATGCCCTTGGCGATCCGGAACGGATCCTTGGCGTTTTGCCAGTCCAAATATCGGCACAGCTTTCCTGTCGATATCGGAAAATACGCCACGTCCGGCAGCGGCGACACCAGCTCCCGCTCGATCCCATTGACCGAGCCTATATATTCCACCGCCCAGCCTTCCTGCCGAAACAGCGGGATCAGCGCCAGATTGACCGTGACATGTCCGGCGGACCCTCCGCCGGTAAACATTATTTTTTTCTTCATGGGGCCCTCCACTCGTTTCAACCACTGCATCTTATTGTATTATAATGCCGGTTTGGAGATAAATGCCCGTCCCGCTATTACAAATCAGCCGTAAACACCGACACCCCTTCGACAGCCCGAAGCCGAATTGGGACCACACATCCAAAGCCTGCTGAAAGTTCTGATCAGGGTTATATGGCCATTTTCATTAAATGTTTCATCCATTGCTTGCTTTTAGCACTCGTTGTGGATACAATAAAGCTAACTTTTTTAACAGGGAGGTGAGGTAGAAGTGGTACGCAATTTTGGAAACGACCGGATCAATCAACTGCCGATGATTTTGTCCGGCATTTTTTACAGAGTTCCCGTTAACGGGATCCGTCTGTCCATTTTTAACAATCCGGTTGTTTTACAAAATTGCGAAATGCCGCTCCTACCTTAACTTCAACGGATAAGCGTTGAACGTTCAAGCCGCAGGGACATTTCCCTGCGGTTTTTTTCTGTAGATGCGGCATCTATGGAGGAAAATACGATGATGATTCAATGCAAAAACATACAAAAATACCATGGTGCCCAGCTCGTTCTGTCCGATGTATCCTTTGAAATCCGCGAAGGGGAAAAAGCCGCCCTGATCGGCCGCAACGGCTGCGGAAAAACGACGATGCTCCACTTGCTGAACGGCGGAGACAAGCCGGACCAAGGCGAAATCTCCATTTCGCGGGGCGCCAAGCTTGGCTTCCTCGCCCAAATTCCCCAAGCCGGTGACGGCGAAACGGTGTATGACATCCTGCTGCGCGCCTTTGCGGCGCCGCTTGAATGGCAGCGGCGGATGCGCGAGCTGGAGGCGCTGATGTCCGGCTCCTCCGCTTCCGGCGGCAAAGAGCCGGAGCAGTGGCTCGCCGAATACGGCAGGCTGCAGGAACGCTTTGAAGCAGCAGGCGGTTATGAAATGGAAGCGACCATTGACCGTATCGCCGGCGGCCTTGGCATCCCCGCGGGCCAGTACAACCGCCCCTTCGCCTCCCTCTCCGGTGGAGAGAAAACCAAGATCGGGCTCGCCTCCCTGCTGCTTGAGCAGCCTGATGTGCTGCTGCTGGACGAACCGACCAACCACTTGGACATGGCGGCGATCGAATGGCTGGAGCAGTTCCTGAAGGAATACCGCGGCACCGTGCTTACGATATCGCATGACCGTTACTTTCTCGACAAGCTCGTGACCAAGGTGGTCGAGATTGAAGACGGAGAAGCTTTCACCTACCACACCGACTACAGCGGTTATCAGAAGGAAAAGGAAGAGCGGCTCCTGCAGCAGTTTGCCGATTACCAGGAGCAGCAGAAAAAAATCAAAAAGATGCAGGAAAGCATCAAGCAGCTGATCGAGTGGGGCAACCGGTCCAACCCGCCGAACGCCGGGTTCCACCGCCGTGCCGCCTCCATGCAGAAGGCGCTCGACCGTATGGTGAAGTTGAAGCGGCCGGTGCTTGAACGAAAGACGATGGATTTGTCGCTGCAGCAGGAAGACCGCTCCGGCAAGCAGGTGCTCGTGTTCGAGGAGCTGGGCAAATCGTACGGCACGCGCACCTTGTTCAAAGGCATAAACGAAACGCTCCGGTACGGGGAAACCGTCATGCTGCTCGGCGGCAACGGAAGCGGCAAGAGTACGCTGATCAAGCTGGCCCTGGGCGAGCTCGAACCGACCGAGGGGAGCGTGGCCGTCGGCTCGCGCGTCAGCATCGGTTACCTCGCGCAGGAGGAAACGCCGGAATCCGTCAAGCAGAACGTGCTTCAGTACTACCGGGAGCAGGCCGGCATCGAGGAAGGCGAAGCCCGCGGCCGGCTGGCGCGATTCCTGTTCTACGGCGCCGATGTATTCAAAGACATCCGCAGCCTCTCCGGCGGGGAGTGGACGCGGCTGCGCTTCGCCATCCTGATGGAGCAGAAGCCGAATTTGCTGATTCTGGACGAACCGACCAACCATTTGGACATTGACGCCAGGGAAGCGCTGGAAGAGGCGCTCGAGGAGTTCCCCGGCACTATCTTCGGCGTATCCCACGACCGGTATTTTATCAACAGGCTGGCGGCCAGAATTTGGAGCCTGGATCACGGGCAGGTCCGTTCCTTCATCGGTAACTTCGAGGATTACAAACAGGAAATCCGCAAGCTGAGCGAAGCCGAAACGGCGGCGCAGGCGCGGAAGGCAGAGGCGGCTGGCTCAAAGGCCGCGCAAGCCGGCAGCCAGGGCAAGGAGCCGGTATCCAAGCCGGCTTCTGCGCGCGCCGATACCGGCGAGCGGCGTTCCCGGAAAAGCGACGCCTCTGCTTCCATTTCACTCGAGCAGTCGATCAAGGAGCTTGAGGCCCGTCTGGGGCAGATCGACGCCGACATGCTGGAGGAAAGCGCCGCCTCAGATCTGGTGCGCCTGCAGCAGCTTCATGCGGAGCGGGAGCAGCTCCAGGCACAGCTGAACGCGGCGTATGAGCAGTGGCTGGAGCTGCAGGACGCGTAAACAGGTGATACGTATACGAGTGAAACGTACAAAGGCGATTCGCAGTACACAAGCAACCGTACACCCACTTCGCCAAGTGGGTGTACGGGCAGTGCACCTCACACATGCCTCATGCAACGAAAACCCCTGGTCGTGAACGACCAAGGGTTTTCCTGTACAAGCATGTATATGATAAGACGTTTTATTCGTTGTTGTCTTCTGCAGCCGTTTCCGCCGCTTCTTCTCCCTCCGCTGCCACGGATTCGTCCGCAGCCTGGGCCTCGGTCGCCATGCGGGATGCCGTTACGGAAGCAACCAGCTCTTCCGGTGAGGCTACGAGCGTTACGCCGGATGGCAGCTGGATGTCTCCGGCTATCAGCTTGTCGCCGATTTCCATATGCGATACGTCCACGGTGATCGCGGATGGCAGATTTGCAGGAAGCGCCTCGACTTCAAGCTCGGTCTCCTGATGCTGAAGCACGCCGCCCACCTTGGTGCCGGCAGCCGTACCTTGGAAGTCGATCGGAACGCGAACCTTGATCGGCTTGTTGGCAGAGATGTGCATGAAGTCCACATGCATCCACTCACCGGCTTTACGCTGGTAATCCTTGATGATCACGTCCAGATCCAACGAGCCTTCCACCTTCAGCTTGAACACTTCGGACCGGCCTGTTCTGGCAACTTTGGCCAGCTCCTTCGCATCGACGCTGACCGGCATGCTCTCGGTCTGTGTCCCGTAGACCACCGCCGGAATGCGTCCGCTTTGTCTCAAGCTGCGCAGGCTCGAATGCTTCGTGTCGGTTCTTCGTTCTGCTGTAAGAGAATGAGATGTCATCTTTTACAACCTCCTCTGATATTTAATCTGTCCCCTGCAGTACACAGGCATATCTATGTATTACCCATTTTGGGCGAAATCAAAACCTTGCAGCGCAAAACAGCCGGCTGCTTTAGAGGCAAACGGAGTACGCTGCTTAGCCTGGTGTACACTGAAGGAAGGAGCAGTGTATCTAAACAAAAACGTCTAGCAGCGTCCTTTGAAGGAAGCTAGACGGTTTTTAACTGAAGCTTGTGTCTAACGCTATAAAATTGCCCAGCTCCCGAAGGTTATCCTTTCCAATATCACAAAAAATCCCGCATCGGTCATTGCAACCGTGCGGGATTTGGGCTGGCCCAGCGAAGCGGGACATGCCGCTGCCAAAAGTTTTATTTTCCGGATATCATCGTAAAATCGTCAAAATGAAAGCCTGGGGAAACGACGCAGGAGACGAACACCGGCTCGTCGCCCAGCGGCTTGGCCGCCTGCCAGACATTGGCCGGAACGAGCGCCTGCGGCACCTGGCCATTCTCAACGTCCATTCCCAAAATGATTTTGGTCTCCCCGCCCGGCTGTTCCCCATCGCCTCCGAGCAGCAGCTCGAGCGGACTGCCGGAATGCCACAGCCACAATTCATCGGAATAAACGCGGTGCCACGCGGAGGATTCCTCCGGATGCAGCAGGAAATAAATCGAAGTCGCCGAAGGGCGCGAACCCGAATACTTGGGATCCAGCACGTCTTTCGGGATTTCAAAGGACGCCTTCCATAACTCCTTGTACCACCCGCCCTCGGGATGGGGCAGCATGTCAAAGGTTTTCACCAGAGGCGACAGCAGTTTCTCGGTCATCGTAAGCCTTCTTTCTCTGTTATATATCACCCTATCCAAGGGAATCTCACTTTACTTTATAGGAATCACCCGTTTTTGTAAAATGCATGCATCCCTATCCCCGGATATAGAAAAGAAAGCTCCATTTTTCCGTCATACCGTCGCCCCAAGCTTCTAGGCTTCTCAGCTTGCAAGCTTCTAAAGCGGCCAAACCTTCCAACCTGTTAAGCTGCTCCATTCCCAGGTTGCCGTATGCTCCAGCCAGCCCCCTTACACAGCCGGCCGCACTCCTTCCGGCACCCGGGCGTCAGCTGATCTTCTTCCAGTCGTCCGATCCGCTCCGGACAAGCACCTTCAGCTTGCTGTGATGCCATCCGAGCTTGATAAACCGGTCCTGGTCGCAGTCCTTCGCTTCCCACTCGTTCAGCCGCACGATATATCCGATTTCCTGCACGTTCAGCGGGACATATATCGTCGCCACAGCGCGTCCGTCCTCCATCCGTTCAAAATCGACCCGGCGTTCCCGCATGCCGCTGCCCCATACCCATAAGTTCCAGCCGTCATATTTGCGGTCCTGGCGCTCATAATGCAGCTCCACCGTCTTGAGCGGGCGCGGACGGCCGCCTTCTTCCTCATACAGAACCATGACCGACAGGCCTGGGACGCTCACCGTTTCGTCGACGATCATCTCCAGCGCCCCGTTCCGGGCCTGAAGGTTTTTGACGGCTACCTTCCAGCCGGTAATGGAAAACGGAATGTCGACCTGGGCCTCCCGGACGTTTGCGTTATAGATGACGATGATATTTTTCCACGTATCGCCGTTGGCATGATCCTTCAACCGGTAAGCGATGACATTGCCGTCGCAGCGCATGACCTCCATGCTCCGTTTGATCTGCTCCTTGTCCGTCATACGGAACGCCCGGTGGGCGCGGCGCAGCGCGATCAGCCCCTGGTAATACTCGAATACCGGCAGGAACCGGGACTTGTTGCTCCAACGGATGGCGTTGATCGCATCCCCGCTCCGGTAGCTGTTGTGGTCGCCGAATTTGCTGCGGAGCATCTCGTCACCCGCATGAATGAGCGGAATCCCCTGAGAAGTCAGCACGATGCCGTTGGCCAGCAGCGCTCTCCGGACGCTTTCGTTCTCCAGCAGCCGGTCCTGGTCGATGCTCCGGTAAGGATCGGTCGCTGCGACAGCTTCTTCGAGGCTCCCCCCTCCGGCAAGTCGGCCGTTATCGATACCCCGGATCAGATCACCTCCCAGTCCCTGCGTAATCAGCACTTTATCCCACAGGTTAAGGTTGTCGTGGACCGTCACATAGTTGATCGTCTCCGTAGGTGATCCGGTAAAATCGTCGATTGCCCCCTGAACGCCGGCCAATACCGCCGCTTCCTTGCCGGGCTGCCCCGTGGCGAAGCCCTTTCCCGCACCGTCGCTGTCTCCCTTGATGGCCCCCCGGAAATTGTCGTTGAAAACGGCAAAGCCTTTGCCCCTTTGGGATCCTTTCAAGGTTTGCTGCTTCAGCGGCGTTTCACCGCCTGTCCAAGGCTCCCCGTAAATCAGCAGTCCCGGATGCTCGCGGCGGAGCTCCTCGGTGATTTGCGCGATCGTGTCCGTGTCGATCAGACCCATCAGGTCAAAACGGAATCCGTCGATATGGTATTCTTCCGCCCAATAGCGCAGGGAATCCTTGATGTATTTGCGGACCATCGGGCGCTCGGTTGCCAGCTCGTTCCCGACGCCGGAGCCGTTGCTGAACCGCCCTGACGCATCGGTCCGGTAAAAATAACCCGGCACAAGCTTCTCAAACAGGCCGTCCCCCGCAGAGTAGGTATGATTGTACACTACATCCATCACGACCCGGATTCCTTTGCCGTGCAGCGCCATGATCATCTCCTTGCACTCCCGGATCCGGACTTCGGGGCTTGACGGGTCGGTCGCATAGGAGCCTTCCGGCACGTTGTAATGCTGGGGATCATAACCCCAGTTGAATTTCGGTTCTGCCGAGTTCGGATCATTGACCGTCAGCTCGTTCACCGTCGCATAATCAAAAATCGGCAGCAGATGGACATGTGTCACGCCGAGTTCGGCCAAATGATCGATGCCGAGCCGGCTGCCGGCTGCGTCCCGCACGCCTGTCTCCGTAAACGCTTTGAACTTGCCTTTATACTGGAGCCCGGAATCCGGGCTGATCGAAAAATCCCTGACATGCAGTTCATAGAGTACCGAGTCTTCCACCCCCAGAAGACCGGGAGTTTCATCCGTATCCCAGCCCTCCGGGCTTGCGGCCTTCACGTCGACGATCGCCGTCCGCTGCCCGTTGGCACTGACCGCCCGGGCGTAAGGATCGGCCGCATAAACTTCCCGTCCGTCCGGGTGCTCCACCTTGTACATATAATATTTTCCGGCCAAATCGCCTCTGAAATGAAGTGACCATACGCCGCCTTCCCCGCGTCTCATGCCGATTTCGAACCCTCCGGCGTGATCGGTAAGCGCTCCGCTGTCATAAGTTCCCGCGTCGTCATACAAGGCGAGGGTTACCTTCGCCGCCGTCGGCGCCCAAACTTTGAATATACTTTCAAGATGCGTATAATGACATCCCAGGTCGCCGCCTTCATATATTTCCACGTTATTCATCATCATTCATCTCACCACCATGGTTTACCTGAATAAATGCCTCAAAAAATCGCTTTCACTACATCCTATGTTACTTTCTTGCCATTTGTAAGGGGTTCTATAAGCTTTTCCCTGCCCAAATTTACGGGACAGCTGTGACTGCATGGTTAAATCATTATATGCTTGTACGCTAGCATTTACCCCATAGTTGCACGGTTCTTTCAAATCATAGAGTAATAGATGCAGGGCAGCTTCCATTTAGCCGGCGTATGCTTCCCTCCTTTTATACCTGTTATCGACAAACTGAATCATGGTCAGGAATAAGTCCGCTTGAGGAATGGTTAAAAAATATCCCGCGCTGCAGGTGCAATAAGCTGTGCCGGGATATCGGGCCGTCGTATAAAATCGTCGTATAAAATCAAAGAGGCTGCGGCACGATGTGCCCCAGCCCCTGTCTCGATATCGTTATTATTCGTTCAAAAATTGCTCATACTGCTCTGCCGTCAGCAGCGATTGCAGCTGCTCGTCCAAATCTCCTTCAACCTCTACCTCGATCATCCAGCCTCCGTCGTACGGCTCGCTGTTGACGAGCTCCGGCTCGTTTTCCAGCGCATCGTTGATTTTGGTCACTTTGCCGCTCACCGGACTGAACAGATCCGACACGGTTTTGACCGACTCGATCGTTCCGATGCTCTCTTCGGCCGCTACGTCGGCGCCGGCTTCCGGCAGCTCCACAAACACGATGTCCCCCAGCTGGTGCTGGGCGAAGTCGCTGATCCCGATGCGGACCACAGATCCGCCTGCCTTTTCCACCCATTCATGATCCTTGCTGTACCAACGGTTCTCCTTCACATTGCTCATCGATTTCGCGTCTCCTTTGATTTCAATTTTGGGGCTGCCGTTAATATGTTAGTCTTCCTTGGCAGGCGCTTTGGCTTCTTTGGCCTTTCTGCGCCGCTGTTCCACCAGTTCCTTGGTCAGCTTGCGGCCAGTTGGCGTCTGGGCGAGTCCGCCCTTCCCGGTCTCGCGGTGCTTGGCCGGCATGGCGCTTCCGACCTCCAGCATGACGCCGATCACCTCATCGGCCGGGATAACGCTGCCAACGCCGGCAAGAGCCATGTCCGAAGCCGCCAGGGCGGTGACGGCCCCCAGCCCGTTCCGGACGATGCAGGGAATTTCCACCAGCCCGGCGACCGGATCGCAGATCAGGCCGAGGCAGTTCTTCAGCGCCAGGCCAACAGCATGAACGGCCTGCTGGGCCGTGCCGCCGCGCAGCTCGACCATCGCGCCCGCGGCCATGCCGATCGCCGAACCGACTTCCGCCTGGCAGCCGCCTTCCGCCCCCGAGATCGAAGCGTTGTTGGCTATAACATAACCTATGGCGCCGGCACAGAACAAGCCCTTGACCAAATGTTCGTCTTCCCAGCCGAAGCGTTCCTGGGCACTGACGAATACGCCGGGGATGATTCCGCACGAGCCAGCTGTCGGCGTCGCGATAATGCGTCCCATCGAGGCGTTCACTTCCGACACCGCCAGCGCGTAGGCCATCGCCTCGGCCGCAGGGCCGCCAAGCGATGTTTCCCCCTGCTGCATATAATCGGACACCTTTTTGGCATCGCCGCCGGTGAGTCCGCTCCGCGACTTGGTGTTGCCGGTGAGCCCCTGGCGCACCGCTTCCTTCATCACACCGTAATATTCGGCCATTTGCCGGAATACATCCTCGCGGGAGACGCCCGTTTCCCGCGCCTGATCCTCAAGCATAACCTCGGCAATCGTCTTGTTCTCCTGGCGGCAAATGTCTGCCAGCTGTTCGAGGGTCTCGAATCTCATATGATGGTTAGCTCCTTTTGGTCAAATCGATCATCGTTACTTCCTTGATGTGGGGAAGCTTGCGGATGGCCTGAATCGTGCTCTCCTCCGGAGCGGAATCCAGCTCGAACACGGTCATCGCATCCCCGCTGCGTCCCTTGCGGTCCACATCCATATATCCGATATTATATCCGTCCCGGCTGAGCAGCGCGGTCATGTTGGCCAGAACGCCCTGGCTGTCGGAATGCTTCACCGCCAGGGTCGGGTATTCACCCGTGATCTGCACGTCAAAACCGTTCAGCGAATATACCGCGATCGTCCCGCCGCCAATCGAGGCGGCTACGATTTCAGCGGTCCGGCCGCCCCCGGTCAGCTGGATTTTGACCGAGTTCGGATGCGGTCCGTTGCCCCGGCCTTGAACCCATTCCAGGGTCATGCCGGCTTCTTCGGCCAGCACGTCCGCCTGCGGAATCCGCTGATCATCCGTTTCATAATCCATCAGCCCGGCGGTCAGCGCCAAATCGGTTCCATGTCCCCAATACGTCTCTGCAAAAGAACCGAACAGCGTCATCTTGGCCGTCTCCGGCTGGCTGCCCAGCAGCTGACGCGCCACTCTGCCGATGCGTACCGCTCCAGCGGTGTGCGAGCTGGAAGGCCCCACCATGGAGGGACCGATGATGGAAAACACATTTTTAAATCTCACTTCGTTCTACGCTCCCCGTTAGCTATTTTCGACGCGCTTTGCGATGAATTAGACAGAAAAAAAGGACAGCAAAAAAGGCGTCAGCACCTTTTCTCTGTCCCTTGTACCTGAGAGTTTGTGCGGCATCGTGCGCCGCGTTCCCCTTGGGTGGCCGTATAGCTCTCTCCAGAGCCGCGTCCCGCGGCGGTTCCTTGTACCTGAGAGATTAGCTGCCTGTATGTGCCTACCTGCAGCTTGCTCCTTCGGTGCCGCCCTTATACGATGGGCGGTCTCTCCCGCGCGCGTTCATCCGCTGAATATTCAATTACTTTCCAAGCATCCGCTCTACTTTTCTAAACTCTGAACTAAGAATAAAGCAGAGCGAATACGGGTGTCAATATAACATATGCGGCCTCGTCTAAAACTCCATTCCCTTGCGCAAAAATTGCATCGCTCCGAGCGCCGCAATCCGCTTGCCGTCTTTTGGGGATGCGAAGGAGCACGCTTGGAACATGTCCGGCAGCGTATACTTCTCGGCCGTTCGCAAAGCGGTGTCCATATACCCAGGATAGGTGGAGGTGCTGCCGCCAATCACCAGAACGTCCGGGTTAAACAGGTGCAGCACGTTGGTGATGGCCAGCCCGCAGTAAAAGCCGGCACGTTCCAGCAAGGCCAACGAATCGCCGTCTCCATCCCAGATTTTGGCGAGGAAGGCGTCGATATCGCAGCCCGCCTTAGCGAGAATTCCGATGCCGCCCGCCAATTCGTCCACCTTGCGCGGCCCGGCTTCAGTCGCAATAACGGTGTAGCCCAGCTCCCCGGCAAACCCGCCTGCGCCGGTATACATCCGCTGTTTGGAGTAGACCCCGAGCGCCAGCCCCGAGCCGGCCATCATCACCGCGACCGTATCCTTTTCCGGATAATTGGCCGCCTCGGCAACCGTCGCCGCTTTCACGTCATTGATCAGACGGCAGCGAAAGCGCCCTTTGGCAAAATCGTCAGCCGTCACCCCGCACAGCGCGCGGATATCGGAAAACTGCAGGCGGCGGTCTCCCTCTACGAGTCCCGGAAGCGCGATTCCCAGCCCCTCCGGCTCATACGGGAGCCCTGCTATAAAACGGTCAATCTCCCCCGCCAGATATTCCAGCGAACAATCCAGCCCGGTGGGGACCTTGTGCTCGACAAGCTGTCCGTCCACCTCGGCAACCATCAGCATTTTCGTGCATCCCATATCGACGCCTACTACGTTCTTCATCATCACGGCTCCTCCCAAACATCCTGATTCGCTTCATCTTCGGCGGACAGCTCTGGGATGATACAGTCCCCTCAGAGTACCGCTTGGACCAAATTACCCAAAATCGAACATTATCAACATAAATTCATTGTAATATTCGTAAATAGGCATTATGATAATGTTGTTGACACCGGTTTGCACTTTGAGTATTAATAATATATAGAACGAACTCGAACATTTGATTCGAGCTTTATGATGTCGTGAACAAACAATCGTATAGCGGATGATGGTAATGGGAGAGATTACTGCGAGCAGTAACGCCGAAGGAGTAAGCCCGGACCCGGGTGAATCTCTCAGGCAAAAGGACGATTACCGGACGCATCTCTGGAGAGAATTCTGAACGTAAGAATCACCCAAGGGGAAACTTGCTTGTTGCCCGGGGTTGATGTGGAGCCCGAATTTCGCCTGTGAAGTTCCGGGCCGCTCCATTCACCGGCATCCGTAAGGTAACTCTCAGGTACCAAGGACAGAGCTTGAAAGAAAGTATGCGAGCACGCATGCTTGTTCTTTCGCCCTGTCCTTTTTGTGCTGCTTGAAAGAACTTTTATGATGAAAAGCCTAAACAATCCGTGGTAACACGTGAAAACCGAGGTGACTCATGTCCGAATTGAAAAGAACACCGCTTTTTCCGCTCTATGCACAGGTTCCCGGCGTCCGCTGCATCGATTTTGGCGGATGGGAGCTTCCCGTCCAGTTCAGCGGCATCCACAAAGAGCATGAGGCGGTCCGCGAGGCCGCCGGGCTCTTCGACGTTTCCCACATGGGCGAATTCAAGGTGGACGGCCCGGGATCGGAGGATTTTCTCCAGCTCGTGACCGTCAATGACGTATCGGTTCTCGAGCCGGGTCAGGCGCAGTACAGCGCTTTGTGCTATCCGGACGGGGGCGTTGTCGACGACCTGCTCGTCTACAAGTTGGGCGTGGAGTCCTACATGCTGGTTGTGAACGCCTCCAATATCGACAAGGATTGGGCCTGGCTTCAGGAGCACCGGCCGGACGGCGTGAACATGGTGAACGAGTCCGATGGAACTGCGCTGCTGGCTCTCCAGGGGCCGAAGGCTGAAGCGGTGCTGCAGCCGCTCGTCGATACCGATCTGGGGCAGCTCGCCCCGTTTCATTTTATCCAAAATGTGAAGCTGTTCGGCGCTAGTACGTTGATTTCCCGCACCGGTTATACGGGGGAAGACGGCTTTGAGATCTACCTTGCCGCACAGGATGCTCCTGCGGTCTGGAGCGGATTGCTCGAGCAAGGCGAGAGTGCGGGCCTGATTCCGGCAGGGCTCGGCGCCCGCGACACGCTTCGCTTCGAAGCGAAGCTGCCGCTGTACGGACAGGAGCTGTCCAAGGACATCTCCCCGCTCGAAGGCGGCATCGGCTTCTTCGTCAAGCTGGGCAAAGCGGCCGATTTTATCGGCAAGGCGGCCCTGCAGCAGCAGAAAGACGCCGGCGTGCCGCGCAAACTGGTCGGCATCGAAATGATCGACCGGGGCATCCCCCGCTCCCATTATCCCGTATATGCGGGAGATGAGCAGATCGGCGAAGTGACGACGGGAACCCAGTCCCCGACGCTGAAGCGTAATCTCGGGCTCGCGCTCGTGCAAAGCGGCTATTCCGCCCTTGGAACCGAAGTGGAAGTCGACGTCCGGGGCAAGCGGCTCAAAGCCAAGGTCGTAAGCACCCCTTTCTACAAACGCGAGCGCAAATAAATAGCAGGCTAACAGCATGATACGATTTTCAACCTAATCTAAAGGAGCTGACTCCACTTGAAACACCGTTATCTGCCTATGACCGAACAGGACCAGCAGGAAATGCTGGATACGATCGGCGTCTCCTCCCTGGGGGACCTGTTCAAGGACATTCCTGAGGAAATCCGTTTCAAAGGGGACTTGCCCGTATCCCCGGGACTGAATGAATACGCGCTGACGACGCACCTGTCGGAGCTTGCCGCTAAAAATGCCAATACTGATCAATATGCCAGCTTTCTGGGCGCGGGAATTTATGATCACCACATCCCTTCGGTCATCAACCATGTCGTGTCCCGTTCCGAATTTTACACGGCCTACACGCCGTATCAACCGGAAATCAGCCAAGGCGAGCTGCAGGCGATCTTCGAGTTTCAGTCTTACATTTGCGAGCTGACCGGCATGGCCGTCGCCAATGCGAGTATGTATGACGGGGCCACCGCCCTCGCTGAAGCCGGCTCCCTGGCCAGCGCCGCCACAAAGCGCAAGCAGCTGCTCGTGTCCAGCACGGTGCATCCGGAGGCCCGTCAGGTTGTCCGCACGTATGCCAAAGGGCTCGGTCTCGACGTCGTGGAGGTCCCTTCCGCAAACGGCGTCACCAACCTGGCCGAGCTGGCTGAAGCCGTGTCCGACCAAACGGCCGCCGTGCTCGTGCAGAGCCCGAACTTCTTCGGAGCGATCGAGGATTTGGCCGCCATCGGTGACCTCATCCATGCCAGCAAAGGGCTGATGGTTGTCAGCACCAACCCGATCTCCCTCGGCATTCTCGAAGCGCCGGGCAAGCTCGGAGCCGACATCGTCGTCGGCGACGCGCAGCCGCTCGGCATCTCATCTTCCCTGGGCGGGCCAACCTGCGGATTCTTTGCCGTGTCGCAGGACCATATGCGCCGCATGCCCGGGCGGATCGTAGGCCAGACGGTCGACCGGAACGGCAAGCGCGGCTTCGTTCTGACGCTGCAGGCCCGCGAGCAGCATATCCGCCGCGAGAAAGCGACGTCCAACATCTGCTCCAACCAGGCGCTTCTCGCCCTCTGCGCATCCGTGTACCTGTCGGTCATGGGCAAGCAGGGCATGATCGAGGTCGGCCAGCTGAATCTGCAGAAGAGTCATTACGCCGCACGCCGGCTGAGCAGCATTTCAGGGGTAAGCATGCCGTTCACGTCCCCGTATTTTAACGAGTTTGTCATTAAGCTGCCGGAAGGAACCCGCGTGGCCGAAGTCAATGCGAAGCTGCTGCAGAAAGGCATCCTCGGCGGCTACGACCTCGGCAGAGCTTATTCCGAACTGGAAGGACATATGCTGATTGCTGTCACGGAACGCCGCACCAAAGAACAGATCGACCAATTCGCTCAAGCGCTGGAGGGCTGCATATGATTCAGGAAAAAGCGTTGATATTCGAGTTGAGCCATCCCGGACGGATTGCCTACTCTTTACCGGAGTTTGACGTCCCTGTTGAGGAAACCGAAGAGCTGATCCCAAGCTCGATGCTGCGGTCGGAGCCGGCCGCGCTGCCTGAAGTGTATGAAGTGGACGTCATCCGTCACTATACCGAGCTGTCCCGCCGCAATTTCGGGGTGGACAACGGCTTCTATCCGCTCGGCTCCTGCACGATGAAATATAATCCGAAAGTGAACGAAGATGTCGCCCGTTATCCGGGCTTTGCCAAAATCCATCCGTATCAGCCGGAGGACAGCATTCAGGGCGCGCTTGAGCTGCTATACCGCCTGCAGGACGATTTGGCCGGTCTGACCGGCATGGACGCCGTGACCCTGCAGCCGGCCGCCGGCGCGCATGGCGAATGGACCGGTCTCATGATGATCCGCGCCTACCATGAAAGCCGCGGCGAGCAGCGCGACAAGGTCATCGTGCCGGATTCCTCGCACGGCACCAATCCGGCCAGCGCCACCGTCGCAGGGCTGAAGACGATCACGATCCCGTCGACCGACAAAGGCCTCGTCGACCTTGACGCCCTGCGTTCCGCCGTCGGCAGCGACACCGCGGCGCTGATGCTCACCAATCCGAACACGCTCGGCCTGTTCGAGGAGCAGATCCAGGAAATTGCCGCCATCGTCCACGAGGCAGGGGGCCTGCTGTACTACGACGGAGCCAACTCCAACGCGATCATGGGCATCACCCGTCCGGGAGACATGGGCTTTGACGTCGTGCACCTGAATTTGCATAAAACGATGAGCACGCCGCACGGCGGCGGCGGTCCGGGAGCCGGTCCGGTCGGCGTGAAGAGCCGCCTGATTCCGTTCCTGCCCCGCCCGCTCGTGTCGAAAACGGCTGAAGGCAAATATACACTCGAAGGCGGCAGCGACCAGTCCATCGGGCGGGTCAAGGCGTACTACGGCAACTTCGGCATTCTCGTCCGCGCTTACACCTACATCCGCAGCTACGGCCCTGAAGGTCTGCGCCGCGTATCGGAGTGCGCCGTGCTGAACGCTAACTATATGATGAGCCGGCTCGCGCCATACTTCGACATTCCGTATCCGGGCGTCTGCAAGCACGAATTCGTCATGTCAGGCTCCCCGCTCAAGCAGTACGGCATCCGTACGCTGGACGTGGCGAAGCGCCTGCTGGATTTCGGCTATCACCCGCCGACCATTTACTTCCCGCTGAACGTGGAGGAGTGCATCATGATCGAGCCGACTGAAACGGAGAGCAAAGACACGCTCGACGCCTTTATCGACACGATGATCCGCATCGCAAAAGAGGCGGAGGAGCAGCCGGAGCTGCTGCTGAACGCGCCGTACGACACGCCGGTGACGCGGCTGGACGAAACGACCGCGGCACGCAAGCCGGTGCTGAACTGCGCCTGCAGCTGATTTTCAGATTTGGATTTAAATTCGATTTAATTCGGATTCAATGCGGATTCAGATATTGGAGAGAATACCCAAGAACATCCTTTTGAGGGTGTTCTTTTTTATGTACTTCTGTAAACCGGAGACATACCCACATGAAAAAAGGCCGGCATTCCGAAGAATACCGGCCAAGCTCGGATAAAGATATGCGTTATGCGTGCAAAGCTTAACTAAGCTCAGTTTGATAACTAAGGCTTATAAATCATGATGCCTTTCTAAATCCCGCTGGTCACCAGCAGAACCATCCACTACTGAAGGCTCTGCACCAGCTGCGTCACTTCCTCCGCCGTGCCGAGCTGCAGCGCCTGTTCGGCGAGCCGCTCCATGTCCGCCCGGGACAGCTTGGAGATCTGACTGCGCGCCGGAAGAATGGACGAGGCGCTCATGCTGAACTCGTCGAGCCCGAGGCCGAGCAGAATCGGGATGGCCACGGCGTCCCCGGCCATTTCGCCGCACATGCCGACCCATTTGCCCTCGCGGTGCGCGGCGTCGATGACCATTTTGACCAGACGAAGGATCGCCGGATTATAGGGCTGATACAGGTACGATACCTGTTCGTTCATCCGATCGGCCGCCATCGTGTACTGGATCAGGTCATTGGTGCCGATGCTGAAGAAATCCACTTCCTTGGCGAATACGTCCGCCAGGACGGCTGTCGACGGAATTTCGACCATGATTCCGATCTGGATGTCATCCGCGACGGCGATGCCTTCGGCCGCCAGCTTGTCCTTCTCTTCCAGAAGAACGGCCTTGGCTGCCCGGAACTCGGCAAGCGTGGCGATCATCGGGAACATGATGCGAAGGTTGCCGTGCACGCTGGCCCGCAGCAGAGTCCGCAGCTGGATCCGGAAGATGTCCTGCCGATCCAGGCAGAGGCGAATCGCGCGGAATCCGAGAAACGGATTCATCTCCTTCGGCAGGTCCATGTAAGGCAGCTCCTTGTCGCCGCCGATGTCCAGCGTGCGCACGACCACCGGCTTGCCTTCCATCTGCTCCAGCACGGTCTTGTAGGCGTTGTACTGCACATTCTCCGAAGGCAGCTTGTCGCGGCCCATGTAGAGGAACTCGGTCCGGTACAATCCGACCGCTTCGCCGCCGTTGTCAAGAACGCCTGCCACGTCGTTCGGCGTACCGATGTTGGCCGCCAGCTCCACATGAATCCCGTCCTTCGAGACGGTCGGTTCCGTACGGAGCTGCTTCCACTCCTCCATCTGCTTCGCATAGGCCTGCTGCTTTGCCGTGTACTCGGCGATCACCTCTTCGGTCGGATGAATGATGACATCACCTTCAATCCCGTCCACGATCACCAGCTCACCGCTCTGCACGGAGCTTAGAACGCTTTTCGTGCCGACAACTGCCGGAATTTCGAGCGAACGGGCCATGATGGCCGAGTGCGACGTTCGACCGCCGATATTCGTCGTAAAGCCTTTCACGAACTTGCGGTTTAAGCCGGCCGTGTCCGATGGAGTCAGGTCCTCGGCGATCACGATCACTTCCTCATCGATCTCCGACGGGCTCACGTATTGAAGGCCGAGCAGATGCTTCAGAATGCGCTTGGTCACGTCCCGCATATCCGCGGCGCGTTCCTGGAGATAAGCGCTTTTCATATTTTCGAACATCCGGATGAACTGCGCTGCCGTCTCATCCAGGGCATATTCCGCATTGACCGATTCGCTCCGGATTTTGTCCTTCACCGGGTCAATAAGCTCCGGATCGCTTAAAATAAGCAGATGCGACTCGAAAATTTCCGCTTTTTTCTCGCCCAATTCCGCCAGCGTCCGCGCCTTGATGGCCTCAAGCTCTACCCGCGACTTGGCCAGCGCATCATCCAGCTTCGCAAGCTCGGACTGAACGTCATCCGCCTGCTTGCGGCTTACCGCGTAATCCGGATGCTCCAAGATGAATGCGCGGGCGATCGCAATTCCCGCCGATGCCGCGATTCCCTTGATCTTATTCATGAATCTCGCCCAGCCCCTCGCCAACCATAACCTGCTCAAGCGCTTCCAGCGCTGCGCGCTCATCGCCGCCTTCCGCGATCAGCGAAATGATGTCGCCCTGCTCCAGATCCAGAGACAGAACGCCCAAAATCGATTTTAAAGTGACCTTCTTCCCGCCGGATTCGGCAAAGCACTCCGTATCCTTGAATTTGGTAGCTGTATTGACAAGCGCTGTCGCCGGACGCGCATGGATTCCGTCTTCATCAATAATTTTAAACGTTTGCTGCATGAGGATCATCCTGCTTTCTGCTGAAATTTTGTAAATACCAAAAAGGCATGAGTATCCGCTCGGGATCCTGGTTTCTACCGCTAAGCGTTAGATTGCCCCAGTAATGGGGAAAACAACCAAGATCTACAGGTTTACTCATGCCTGATCGTATCAGTAACACGTATGCATGTTCAATTGGGTTCATTACAGTCAGTATTGTAGCACCCATCCCGCCAAGTTGCAAGCGCTTGATATTCGCAAAAAAGTCCCTACGCTTCTTCCAATTCGAATGCGGCGGTACCATTCGTGATCAAAGGCGCCACACGCCACGCGCGATCAATCCACGCGCCCTTGCTTTTTGTGAACCAGACGCTGGAGATGGATCGTCAGATATCCCACTTCCGCCGGATATACGGGCCGGCCGAGGCGCTCCTCCATCACTCCGGTCAGCTTTTGGGCAAGGCGGTAAGTATCCGGATATTCCCGCTGCATCAAGGCGTCGAGCGTGTCTGTTTCCTCTACGGCCTCGCCTCTGCGGATTCGCTCCAAAGCAAAGCGGAGGTGCGTAATAAGGCGCGAGTAGTCCAGCGAATCCCGCGGGACCCGGAAGTCCATCTCCGTCTCCACGATGTAGACCAGATCGCTGATCAGCTCGGAATGCTTGCGCACTTCGGAAATATGCTGGTTGGTCAGCGCGCCGTGGATATGCAGGGCGATAAATCCGGCTTCCTCTTCACCCAGGTCCACGCCAAGCTTCTGATGAATCAGCCGGACGGCGAACTCCGCCATTCGAAACTCCTCGGGGTACATTTCTTTGGTCTCGTACAAAAAGGGATTATGGATATGAATGCCCTGCTGCATGCGCTTGATCGCAAATGCGATGTGATCCGTCAGGGCGATATGGACATGCTCGTTCAAGGCCCCTGTGCTTGTCTGGTCGGCATGCAGCAATATTTCGTTGACCGCTTCAATCAGTTTCTCGTCGACCTGGGGCAGCAGCTGCTTGTACTGCTCCTGCTCCTCCGGCTTGGTCAAAATAAACATCTTCTCTACCTCAGCCAGCGGAATGGCCTGCCCGGACTTCCGATTAAAGCCGATCCCTTTGCCGATGACCACCACCTCGCCGTGCTGGGGATGCTCGGCAATGATGACATTGTTGTTTAACACCTTGCTCACTTGCAGACTGCTCACACTATGCACCTCGTTTGCTGACGCCTGATAAGTTTATCATCTCTGACAGACAGAAAAAATATCAGAAATCGGCCGATTCGTCAAACCGAGCGGACATGAAACCGTGCATTCCCTGTTTTAATCGCCTCGGCCACTATCTTGATCATGCGATGCAGACAGCCTGGCAAAATAGTTTACGGCATAATCGCGAAATAGCGCAGCGGTATGCGTCAAATACCGTTCCTGCGGCCAGGACAAGGCAATCGAGCGTTTGCACCAGCTTTCTTCGAGCCGCAGCAGAACGACGTCCGGCCCGGTTGAGCCGCCCCAAGTAATAGCCGGCAGAAAAGCAACGCCTTGACCCGCCCGGATCAAACCGCGAACCATGGCCGGGTCGTCGCTCTCAAACCGGATACGCGGAGTAAAACCGGCTAGGCGGCAAAAAGCATCCGTCGTTTCGCGCAGCGATTTGCCCGGAGGCAGCGAGATGAAGCTCTCTTCCCTCAGCTCTTTCAAGCTGATTTGCGTATGGTCAGCGAGCGCATGGTCTGCGGGAACCGCAACAAAAATTTCCTCTTCCAGCAAAGAAAGCGACGTTGTTCCCGGCGGCAGTTCAGCCCCGTCAGAAAGGCAAAGATCGAAGCTCGCCGCCCCTTCGAACGTCGAATGCTGCAGCAAATGGAACTCGGAGGCCGGGCATTCTTTGCGGAAATCGGCCAGCAGGTCCGGCAGTAAATGCGAGGAAACGCGGACGTCGAGCGAGACGGCGGGAGAAGCAGAGCCGCCGAGGTCCTGCAGCTGCAGCTTGCCGTCCTCAAGGGCCTGCAGAGCGATATCCACCTGGTGCAAAAATAACTTGCCGTGCTCGTTCAGCCGTATGCTTTTGGGCTCCCGCTCAAACAGCTTCGTCCCCAGCTCGGCTTCCAGCGAGGCGATCATTTTGCTGAGCGCCGGCTGCGAAATATGCAGGCTGCGGGCCGCCTGGGTCATATGCTGCATCCGGGCGGCAACCTGAAAATATTTTAGCTGCAGCAGTTCCATTCCATATCCCTCTTTCGATCTCGAGAATAACCTATAAGTTATGATAAATATAATTCAATATATATTATAGTTCATGGAATAAACAAGTTATAATAGTTCACAAATCAATAGGAATAGGAGTCGAGCACCTTGATCGTACAAACCGCATCAGGCAAAGTTTCAGGAGTACCTTTACAAGGGGCCTATGTATTTCGGGGCATTCCCTATGCAGCGCCGCCGACGGGCAAACGGAGATTCCTGCCTCCGGCGCCTCCGCATCCATGGCCCGGCGTAAGAAAATGCGATCACTTCGGTCCGCTCGCCCCCCAGCAAACCGATCCTTCAGGAGGGACTACACGTATACAGTCCGAAGATTGTTTGTATTTGAACGTGTGGACCCGGGGATGCGGAAAAGAATCGATGCCCGTATTGGTGTATATTCATGGTGGCGGATTCGTGTCGGGCACCGGCGCGGACTGCGACGGTTTGCGGCACGCGGCGGAGGATGGCATCGTCTACGTATCGATCAATTACCGCCTTGGCGCGTTTGGCTTCCTCTACTTGGGCGAGGTGCTGGGCGAGGAATATGCAGCCTCGGGAAACAACGGTCTGCTCGATATTGCGGCCGCGCTGCAGTGGGTTCAGCGTAACATTTCCGCTTTTGGCGGCGATCCGGCCCGCGTGACTGTTATCGGGAATTCCGCCGGTGCCAAGTGCACCGCTTCGCTCTATGCCATGGAAGCGGCACGCGGGTTATTCCACCGGGCCGTGGCACAAAGCGGCGCCACCCACGCGATCCGGGATCGGCGCACCGCCAACGTCACCACCCTCCGGATCCTCGAAGAGCTGGGCTTGTCCGGTGCAGATCCAAGCCCGCTGCTGGAGCTTCCGTTCGAGCAGTTCATCGCAGCGCAGTCCGCCGTCGGATCGGATACATCGCGCAGCCTGCACATGTTCGGCCCGGTGGCGGACGGCCGGGTCATTCCCTTCGACCCTTTGGCCGGGATTGCCGCCAGTTCCGGTCTGCCGCCGCTCCTGATCGGCACGAACGAAAACGAAGCGTCGATCTTCATCCGGGACGATTCCACGCTCCAGTCCCCAAGTATGGAACCGCTCGACAGATTTTTTGGAAGCCATGCTCCCGCTGTATGGGATGCCTTTCAGCGTTATGCCGAGGCGATGTCCCCAACCGACGCATGGTGTACAACGTTAACCGAGCATCTGTACACGATTGGAGCTGTGCAGTTCGCACAGGCCCTCGCTTCCTCGGGAACGCCGGTATGGATGTACCGGCTTCGCGCTGGCGGCGCTCTCGGAGCGACGCACGGCTATGAGGGCAGCCTTATTCATTGGGATCCGGAAGCGCAGACTCCAGCTGCCCTTGCAGCCGGCGACCCGTACGCAGTACCCGCCGAGCAATACCCGCTCGCAAGAAGTATGCGGGAAGCCTGGGTCGCGTTCATACGAAGCGGGGATCCCAATATCGATGCGCTGCCTGCATGGCCGGTCTATGGGACAAAACCAGCCATCATGGTGCTGGACACAGCCAGCCGCGTTGCTGATGACCTGCCGGAACCGGCTGGAATCGGCGTTCCCCATCAGGTGTGGAGGGTGGGCCGATGAAGCTGATCGATATCTCTGCCGTTATGATTCTGCTCGGTCTGCTCCTGGGCTTCGTGGGCGCGGGCGGCTCCGGTTTTATCATTTCGATCTTGACCGTTGTGTTCGGATATCCGATTCATATCGCGCTGGGAACCGCGCTGGCGGCGATGTTCTTCTCGTCCCTTTCCGGTTCGGTCAGCCATTACCGCGAAGGAAATATGCTGCTGAAGTCGGGCGCGGTCGTCGGTTTGGCCGGAGCGGCGGGGGCGTGGGTCAGCTCCAGCTGGTCAACGCTCATTCCGGAGGATAAACTGGGCTGGATGACTTCCGGCATGCTGTTCGCCTCGGGGCTCGCCTTGTGGCTGCGGATGGCCGTCGTTTCGCGTCGGCCGGGTGCGACCGTTAACCAGGCTCCGCCTGCCGCCAAGGGGCTGCGGTATTGGTCATTCGCGCTGCTGATCGGCGTCGTTACCGGCATGCTGTCCGGCCTGTTCGGCATCGGTTCCACGCCGTTCATCCAGCTGGGGCTCATGCTGCTGCTTGGCATGCCGATGCGCTATGCGGCAGGAACGACGATGATGGTCATCATTCCGATCGCGCTGGCTGGCGGAGCAGGCTATTTTACGATCGGGTACCTGGATTTCCGGCTGCTTATTGCGGTGGTGTGCGGAACGATGATCGGCTCTTACGTCGGGGCGAAGTTTACGAAGCGTGTTCCCGCCCGTTGGCTGAAAACATGCATGGTCATCACCCCGATGATGGGTGCGGCGATACTGCTGCTGTAATGTGAATCCTTGCTGATGGTTAACCCCTAAAACAAAAAACGGCGGCTTCACTTTGGAAAAATACCCAAAGCGAGCCGCCGTTTAAGCTATCATTCTGTTACTGTTTGATCGAGGATCGGGATACCCCGTCGTCTGCTTCGCATGCCGATCATTCGGCTTGCGAAGCGCCGGTTATCCCGCGTAGAGTTCTATTATTCCTTCGTTGCCCCTGCTTCCAGGGTAACCAAATCCTGCTGTGCGGCCGCAGGCGCCGCGGATGCAGCCGGAGGCGTTTTCCGTCCGGTCAAGCCTTGGATGAGGCTCTCCACGTCGATGCCGGACACGTTCTTGAGCATTTCCGGAGCCGTTGACATCAGCTCGGTGACATAATTGCTCACACGTGCCGCGCCCTCTCCCTTGCCGGTGTCCACCACCGTCAGCTTGTCGATGGAAGCGATCGGCTCAGCGATTTTGCCCGCCAGGTCCGGCAGCATTTTCACGATAATATCGAGGATGGCCGCTTCGCCGAACTTCTGGAAGGCTTCGGCCAGCTTCTCTTTCGCATCGGCTTCCGCAAGACCACGCAGGCGGATGACTTCCGCCTCGGCGGTACCTTTGGCACGTTCTGCGTCGGCAATGGCCTGGCCGTCCAGCCGCTTTTGTTCGGCCGATGCCTTCGCCTGGGTTTCGATGGAGTACTGCAGCGCCTCGGCCTCCAGCATTTTTCTCGCCTTGTCTGCTTCGGCCGCGACTTCGACTGCATACCGGTCGGCGTCCGCTTTTTTCTTCACTTCGGCATCATACTGCTTCTGCCGTACCAGAATCTCCTTCTCCTGCAGGTCGATCTCCCGCTCCTTGCGAACGAGCTCTACCTTCATCTGCTCTTCCACCATCGTCTGCTTGGCGCGGGCTTCCTGTATGTGATACGCCTGGTCGGCTTCCGCCTTGGCAGTGTCCTGTTCCTTCTTAAAGGAAGCTACCTTCAATTCCTTCGCCTTCGTCGCTTCGGCGATATTCGTATCGCGCAGCAACTCGGCCTTCTGCCCCTGCTCCTCGGCGTTCGCCTTCTGGATCCGCGCATCGCGCATCGCTTCCGCCTCGGCGATCTCCGCGTCCCGTTTCACCGCTGCAATCCGCGGCTTGCCGAGCGCATCGAGGTACCCCTGCTTGTCGCGTACGTCCTTGATCGTAAAGGAGACGATCTGCAGGCCCATTTTTTTCAAATCTCTGGCCGCCACGCCCTGAACCTCCTGGGCGAATTTGTCGCGGTTCCGGTACACCTCTTCCACGGTCATCGAACCGAGAATGGCCCGCAGATGCCCTTCCAGCACTTCCTGCGCCTCGCCCTTCAAGGCTTCGATCGGCTTGCCAATGAACTGCTCGGCCGCGGTCGCGACGTCCTCAATCGAGCCGCCTACTTTGATGATGGCCACGCCGTCAGCGATGACGGGCACGCCCTGCTCCGTGTATACCTCCGGCGTAGACACATCCAGCTTGTGGGAGAGCAGCGATATGAATTCCGACTGCTGGAAGACGGGCAGGATAAAAGCCCCTCCGCCCCGAACGATTTTGATTTTCCGTCCGGATTCATCCTCCGATATGTTTTTGCTTCCCAGAAACGATCCCGTCACGATCATGGCTTCATCCGGTCCCACCGTTTTGTAACGGGCCCAGAATGCCAAACCAAGCACGACGATTACCCCTATGACGATCAGCGGTATTACCAGGTATTCAGGCACTGTCATCAAACCACATCTCCTTTTCTCTCTTCAAGTCCGGTCACGCGCAGGACGCCGTCCAGCACATCCACGACGACGACGCGGGTTCCGGCGGGCAGCGGAAGGCGCTCCAGACTGGAGGCGATGTGCAGCGTGTTGCCTGCCCCCAGCCTCACCATCACCTCACCGTACCCTTCCGGCGGAATGGGAATCGTCACTTCACCGATGCGGCCTTCGAGCTCGCGGATGGAATATCCCGTGGAATTCTCGCTGTTCTCCATCGGCCTGACATACGCCACATAGACGACACCCGCCATAGCAACGGCACCGATTCCAGCAATGAGTGCGCTTAAGCCCTGGTGCAAACTGGTGTAACGCAGCAGCAGAATACCTGCGCCTCCGAATACGGTCACCGCCGTCGCAATCACCATCGGCTTCAACACGTCAACGGACAAAAAATCGAGAAGCCCATCCAGTGCATGGCTCAAAATATCGCCGAGCACCACGCTGACCACCGCAAAAATAACCCCGCCTGCCAGGCAGCTCCAATAAAGCGTTTCCATCCTCCGTTCCCCCCTGCGCGAATTCCTGACTGTCTATATAAGGGTATACGTTAGAAGTGCCTAAATTGTTTCAAAATTTTCCTTTTCCGTTAGGATTCCGGGAATTTTCCGCCAAAATCCTCCTTTTTCTTCCGGCTGGCTCACGGTTTCAAGCTCAGGAAGCCGAATCGTTTCGGCTGGTCGGCCAAACTACACTCCGCTTCAGGCGCTGTTCCAATCACCTGAGAATCAATGAAATCCAGGATCTGCTGAAGAGAGTCCATCTGTTCCCTGATTTTTGCCCGGTGCTCCAAAATCAAATCGTGCAGCTCCGGATGCTCGCTGATGTCATCGCCGACCGACAATTTCAAAAACGGCTTCATCTCCTCCAGCGGCATACCTGTCTTCTTCAGGCAGGTGACCAGCTTCATCGTCTCCAAATCCTTTGGCCGGTACACCCGGTGGCGGTTTGGTTTGCGCTCTGCTCGCGGCAGAATCCCGATCCGTTCGTAATAGCGAATCGTTTCTTCAGGGATGCCGGTATGCTCCGCGGCTTCTTTGATCGTATATGCATCAGTCATAGCTTTCTTCCCTCTCGTTTCTGGTATGTTCATACCATCATACAACTTGGAGCTGACTTCAGGTCAAGTCCGGTAGGTTTTTCGAAAAATGGGGATTGACTTGTAGCCGACTACAAGTTGTAGAGTGGCTTTACCGCAAATACAAAAACCTATTCATCTGCTAGGAGGCATATATGAAAACCAACTCAATTGCACTGATTACCGGGGGAAACAACGGCATCGGCCTGGAGCTGACCCGCAGACTGCTGGGTGAAGGCTGGACCGTTCTTGCCTTGGTCCGTTCCGCTTTCCCCAGCGACGACACCTTGATCCAGAAAGCTCTCGCCAACCGGCAGCTTCGTCTATATAAAGCCGATCTCGCCGATTTCTCCGCCTTACAACAGGCGCTGGACGAGATCAAGAGCAAGGAGGACAAAATCGACGTACTGTTTAACAACGCCGGAGGCAGCTTCCCTGAGCTTGCGTATTCCAAGCAGGGACGGGAGATGCACTTCGAGCTGCAAACCGTAGTTCCCTATATCATCTTCATGGAGCTGAAAGATTTGGTAAAGCAAGGTTCCTTCAAAACGATCATCAACACGTCGTCCTCAGCGATGAAAATGGTCCGCACCTTCGAGCCGGCAGAGCTGGCCTCTCCGCGGACGTTCAAGAAGCTGTTCGGTCCCTACGCCGCTTCCAAGCTGGCGTTGTCACTGTGGACCCGCGAAATCGCCCCCTTGGCAGCCGCCGAAGGCTTGACGATCCGCAGCGCCGACCCAGGGGGTAACAATACGATGCGGAAAGGAAAAGATTCCGGGCTGCCCTGGTATATAAAAATAGCGATGAAGCTGGTCATGAGTCCTCCTTCAAAGGGCGCTTTGCTTCTGTATGAAGCGGCTTTCGGCAAGCACAAGAACCTGAACGGCGTATTTCTGTTGAAAAACGAGCCCACAGAGTTGAAGTATGCCGAAGCCGGCAAACCGGTGCTGGAACTTGTTCAGGGCATTTACGAAAACGAGTATGCCGGACGGGCACAATGATCATAGGACGGGACTATACTTGTATTGTGCTCATATTGAACATGACTCAGGTTATGGCATATTGCAGAAATTTATCAGCCGGACGTCATCCTTTGGCTGAAGATCGTAACCATCCTTCTGGCACTGAAGGGAATGATGAAGACGATTTGGTTGGTCCGGCTTCATTGGGTGCAGCGAAACCGCCCCAAGAAACAAGGCGGGGAGGCTCAAGCCGGTTCAGGAGGCATAAAGTAAGCCATGAATTCAGCGACCTAGGGGTAGGCAACATCAACCCGAACCCTCGACACGGGAAAGATGTGGAACGGCAAAAAGGGGCTTTCCCGGGTCGGATCGACCTTATGGGAAGCCCCTTGGCTATATTGGCGGAGAAAAGAAGTATGCTTCAGCTCTCCGGTCGCTGACGGAACGCTTATCGGCTTACAGCGACATTTTGTAAATTTCGATGACGTCTTCCTTGTTCAACTTGCGGAAGTTGCCAAACGGACCGAAGCGGACCGACTTCTCAGCCATCACTTCGATCTGGCTGTCGTCGATGTCGTAATCGGCAAGGCGGGCCGGCGCACCGATGGAGCTCCAGAAATCGCGAAGCGCCTGGATGCCCTCTTCCCCGACCTGCTCGTCGCTCTTGCCGGCCGGATCCACGTTAAACACGTTGACGGCAAGGCGCTTGAAGCGGCTTGGATCCACGCTCAGGTTATATTTCATCCAGTTCGGGAACAGGATGGCCAAACCGCCGCCATGCGGAATGTCATACACGGCCGATACGGCGTGTTCAATGTTGTGGGTCGCCCAGTCGCCGGACATGCCCATGTTCAGCACCCCGTTCAGCGCCATCGTGCCGCAGTACATGATCGTAGAACGGTACTCGTAGTTTTCCAGATCGTTAATCAGCTTCGGCGCGGTTTCGATGACGGTACGAAGGACCGTTTCGCAGAATCCGTCCTGAACCGGCGTGTTGGTCTCCTGGTGGAAGTAATGCTCCAGCACGTGGGACATCATGTCTACCATACCGTAAACGGTTTGGTCTTTCGGCAGGGAATACGTGTTCACTGGATCCAGGATGGAAAATGCCGGGAAGGCAAGCGGGCTGCCCCAGCCCATCTTTTCTTTCGTTTGCTCGTTCGTAATAACCGAGCCGCCGTTCATTTCCGAGCCCGTCGCCGCCATCGTCAGCACAGTGCCGAGAGGAAGGGCCGCCTGCGGAGCGGCTTTGCGTTCCACAAAGTCCCACATATCGCCGTCGTATTTGGCGCCGACCGCAATCGCCTTGGAGCAGTCCAGGACGCTGCCGCCGCCAACCGCAAGGATCAGCTCAATGCCTTTTGTCCGGCACAGGTCCACCCCTTTATGTACAGTTGATAAGCGCGGATTCGGCTCTACGCCCGCCAGCTCGGTCACCTCGGCGCCGATTTCCTTGAGCAGCGCAAGCACGTTGTCGTACAGGCCGGAGCGCTTGATACTTCCGCCGCCGTAAACCAGCAGCACCTTTTTCCCGTATTTCGGAACTTCGGTTTTTAATTTATCCAGCTGACCTTGGCCGAAAATCAGCTTGGTCGGGTTATGAAATTCAAATGCTTTCATTGTCGGATTCGCCTCCATGATGTAATGAGTTGCCCTAAATATTATAACCCTCCGGCCGCAGAAGAAACAAACCGCCCTTCCCGTGCAGGGAATAAGCGGTTTGTAAGGAAGGGGGCGCATCCCCCGGATATAAGAAATTACGCCTCGGTATAACCCATCGCAGCAAGGAAGCGGCGGAACGCCTGCTGCCCGGCCTCCGTCCGTTTATAGACGCCGGCGTGGCCCAAAATTTCCACGAAAATGCGTCCAACCTCCTCGCGGACCCATTCCTCGGCGGCAGCTTTGTCCCGCTCCATGCCCTGTTCTTCCACCAGTCGGGTGATCCACGGTTTGTGAACCTGGAGCGGATGGTTGTCGTCCTGAAGCAGCGCTTCATACAGCCCGCGGTTTCCGGACAGAATATCCGCGACCTGATCCAGCTCTTCCTTCAGCCGTCCCGGCAGAATCGCCAGGCCCATCACCTCAATGAGGCCGATGTTTTCCTTCTTGATATGGTGCATTTCGGCATGCGGATGGAAAATCCCCGCCGGATGCTCCTCGCTGGTCCGGTTGTTGCGCAGCACCAAGTCCATTTCGTAAGCGCCGTCCGGCGTCCGATGGACGATCGGGGTCACCGTGTTATGCGGCACCCGCTGCCCGCCTTCTTCTGTAAAAGCATAAATCTCGGCTTCCGGATCGCTGTACTGCTTCCAGGCTTCGTAGATGGAATCAGCGCATTCCAGCAGGACGGCACTGTCCGTCGACGCAAGCCGCAGCACAGACATCGGCCATTTGACGATGCTGACTATGACGCCCGGGAACTGCGGGTGAGCGAAGGATGCTTCCTTCGGTGCGTTCTGGATCGGGAACGTATGGCGCCCGCCCTGGAAGTGGTCGTGGGTTAGAATGGACCCGCCCACGATCGGCAGATCGGCATTCGAGCCGATAAAATAATGCGGGAAGACGTCTACAAAAGCGAGCAGGCGACGCAAGCTGTCCTTCGTCAGCTTCATCGGCACGTGATCGTGGTGGAACACGATGCAGTGCTCGTTGTAGTACACATAAGGCGAATACTGGAAGAACCAGTTTTCGTTGTTCATCTCAAGCGGAATGATCCGCAGGTTTTGGCGTGCGGGATGGTTGACCCGGCCGGCATAGCCCACATTCTCGCGGCAAAGCTGGCATTTGGGGTAGACCGGTGGCGGCAGCAGCTTCGCCATGGCGATTTCCTTCGGACTTTTCTCCGGCTTGGACAAGTTGATGGTCATTTCGATGTTGCCGTATTCCGACGGATACGTCCAGTATACGTTTTTGCTGACCCGGTCCATCCGGATGTAGTTCGAATCGATCGACAGCCGGTAAAACCGGTCGGTCGCCGCTTCGATTCCCCGCTCCCGTGCCGTGCGCTCAAATTCCGCGATCACTTCCGAAGGCCGGGCCATGAGCAGGCCCATTATTTTGGCGTCGAGCAGGTCGCGGTAGGTGTCGGTGTTTTCCGGCATCAGTCCAATCTCAAACGCGTAATCCAGCAGCGTGTCGATCATCGGCTGCGGGCTGTCCGCGGCCTCCGGCTCAGCTTCGCTCAGCGAAGGCTCGCTTGCGCCGAACAGATCCAGCAGCAGGTTGCGGCTATAGTCGGCGTCTTCAGCCTGAATGAGCCGGTGATCCAGGGCGAAACGCACGAGGCGGTCGATCGCCTGCAAGGCTTGCTCTTTCAAGGGATTCGTGGTGTCAGTTTGTGAATTCAATGCGCTTCCCCCTTATTCTTTGCCGTATCCGTCAGGATGGCTTTGATGCCAGCTCCAGGCGCTCTCGATAATGTCTTCCAGCTTGGTGCGCGAAGGGTTCCATCCGAGAACGGTGCGGGCTTTTTCAGAAGATGCAACGAGCACAGCGGGATCGCCGGCACGGCGGGCCTGCACGACGACCGGAATGTCCAGCCCAGTGACTTTCTTGGCCGTCTCGATCACTTCCTTCACGGAGAAGCCTTCCCCGATCCCCAGGTTAAACACGTTGCTGGCCTCACCCTTACGCAAATAATCGACCGACCGCAAGTGCGCGTCCGCCAGGTCGCTCACGTGGATGTAGTCTCTGACGCAGGATCCATCAGCCGTCGGATAGTCGTCGCCGAAGACGGCAATGCTCTCGCGCTGCTTCAGCGCGGTTTGCAGTACCAGCGGAATGAGATGGCTTTCGGGACGGTGGTCCTCGCCGATTTTGCCGCTGTCATGCGCCCCGGCCGCATTGAAATAACGCAAGGCTACGTATTTGATGCCGAGCACCTGGTCGAACCAGGACATCATACGCTCCATCATCAATTTGGTCTCCCCGTACACGTTCGTAGGCTGCGTACGGTCGCTCTCGACAATCGGCACGCGTTCAGGTTCACCGTAAGTCGCCGCTGTGGAGGAAAAGACGATCCGGCGCACGTTCGCTGCGTCCATCGCTTCCAGCAGGCAGAGCGTGCCGTAGACGTTGTTATCATAGTACTTCACCGGCTTCTGCATACTTTCGCCCACGAGAGAATTCGCAGCGAAATGGATCACCGCGTCGATCTCGTTCTCGGCGAACAGCTTCGCCAGCAGCTCCTTGTCCCGCAAATCCCCTTCGTACAGCTTGCCGCCGAGCAGCGCCCCGCGGTGCCCCGTTTGCAAATTGTCCAGCACGACTACTTCCTCGCCGCGCTCCAGAAGAGCCGCTACCGTATGCGACCCGATATATCCTGCTCCACCCGTTACGAGAATAGCCATGTTAGTGATCCCCCTTCAGTTCTTTGACTCCGTCGCCTGCGCTGCACACATAGAAATCGGCCTTGAGGCCCGTTCTCGCCTGATACGCTTCGCCGACCTGCTGAATGAACCGTTCCACCGCATCTTCATGCACGAGCGACACGGTGCAGCCGCCAAAGCCAGCTCCGGTCATCCGCGAGCCCAGCGTGCCTTCGATCCGCTGCGCTTCTTCGACCATAACGTCCAGCTCTTCGCAGCTGACCTCGTACAGGTCACGCAGCGATGCGTGCGATGCGTTCATCAGCTGTCCGAAGGTATGCAAATCGTTCTGCTTCAACGCTTCCACTGAATCCAGCACGCGCTGGTTTTCTTCGACCACGTGCCGGGCACGTCTTACGACCGTCTCATCGGCGATAGCATCCTTCAGCGATTCGAACTGATCCGGCGTCAGGCCGGCCAAATACTGAAGTGAAGGCATCTTCGCCTGCAGCTGGGCCAGGGCCGTTTCGCACTGCGAGCGGCGTTCGTTGTAAGCCGAATCCACCAGGCCTCTGCGCTTGTTCGTATTGCTGATAACCAGCTTGTAGACCCCGGTCTGGAACGGAACATGCTTGTATTCCAGCGTGTCGCACATGAGCAGGATCGCGTGGTCCTTCTTCCCGTTCGCGACGGCGAACTGGTCCATGATGCCGCAGTTGACGCCGACGTACTGGTTTTCTGCCTTTTGCGACAGGAGCGCAATCTGCACCGTATCCGTACTGCAGCCTTCCATCGACTGCAGCGCATACGAAGTGACCACTTCGATCGAGGCGGAAGAAGACAATCCGGCGCCGTTCGGAATATCGCCGTGATAGAGGATGTCATAGCCTTTCGTAACCGGACAGCCGATATTCGCGTTCTCGACCATGACGCCGACGGCATAATCCACCCACTCGCCCGTTTTGTGGCTGCCGATTTCCTTGACGGCTAGTTTGTATTCATAAGGCAAATTTGTGGAGGCCAGCTGAATCACATCGTCCCCTCGCTCCCGAATGAGCAGCGTCGTGCCGAACTCCAGCGCTGCGGGAAGGACATAACCTCCGTTATAATCGATATGCTCCCCGATCAGGTTAACCCGGCCCGGAGCATGAAACACACGTACTTCCTCGCTGCTGTCACCGTATTTCGTCATGAATTGCTGTAATAAAGTTTCCGATGTCATAGGGATATGCACCCATCCTTTCCTTATGGTTCTGCTCTTTCATTATAAAAGGACTTCCTGTCCGCGTTAATGCAATTATGTTGACTGGATATGGATTTATGTGACCTTGGGGAATATAATGGTGTAAGAAGGACCGCATTTATTTTGATGTCTGTGAAAGGATCGATGAATCCATGATTCCGCAGGAGACCTACTCCGTTGCTTCAAACCCCGTCTATCATGACGACGGCCCGCTGCACGTGCTGTTTGCGGGAGAGAGCCAGACCAGGCCCGTGCATGCCGTCGGGCCAAAAATTTATGATTACTATCTGCTTCATTATGTAGAAGAGGGAAAAGGGACGTTCCGAACCGAGCAGCGCACCTATGAGCTCGGACAAGGGAGCTGCTTTCTCATTCATCCCGGCCAGCTGGTCAGCTACGCCTCCGACGCCGGCGAGCCTTGGCGGTACCGCTGGACCGCCTTCTCCGGCAGAGAGGCGCAGGGTCTCCTGGCGAACGCCGGCTTCGACCCGCTGCATCCGGTGCTCTTTACCGACGGGGACACCATGATCCCCGGCTCCATTGAACGGATGCAGGAAGCGTTCTATACGAAGCAGGAAAGCGCCGATCTGGCGTCGCTCGGCTATCTGTACCTGATCTTCTCGGAAGCGCAGAATATCCTGTCCAGCCATTCCCGGCTGACGGGAACGGAATCGCAGGTGCAGCGGACCGTCAAGCAGATGATCCACTACATGTCAGCACAGTACGCCCATCCGGTCTCCATTGAGCAAATGTGCGACAGCCTCGGTTATAACCGGGCTTATCTGTCGCGGATATTCAAGAAGGAAACAGGATGCTCGCCAGTGACCTATTTGCTTAAGCTCCGCATCGATAAGTCGCGCCAGCTGCTGCGCGAACGGCCAGAGCTGTCAATCGAGCAGGTGGCCGCCTCCGTCGGGCTGACGGACGCCCTGTATTTTTCCCGCCAATTCAAGCGGCTGTGCGGGCAGTCCCCGACGGCGTACCGTGCCGTCGTAACGGCTCCGGACCTTGTCGCTTCCGCCCGGCCGGACTCGCAGCGCGGATCCTAAGCGCCAAGGCACACAATAACCCGCATGCCCTGCCCTCTGGCAGACAAGCGGGTTATTGTGAGTTAGGCCCATGATAAGCGGGTTATTCCGATTAAGAGCCAGACAAGTGAGTTATTCCGCGTAACGCGTAAGTTGTGCGGAAAGTTAATCCAAGCCGGTCATACAACTGATATACGCGCAAGGTCAACCGCAATCGAGTTATCCGTGTTAACGGGTTAATCGAGGATGGTCGCTAATATGGACTTAAGTTTCCGTCACCGGAATTTGCCTCTCATCGATCCGCAGGATATCCACAGGATCAGGATTCGCTTTCCGTCTTCAAAATCGCTTCGATCCGGTCCAGCTCTTCCTTGCTGAATTCCTGATTCTTCAGTGCAGCCACGTTGTCTTCGATCTGGCTGACGCGGCTGGCTCCGATCAGGGCTGAAGTCACGCGCCCTCCGCGCAGCACCCAGGCCAGCGCCAGTTGGGCCAGGCTTTGGCCGCGTGCGGCGGCAAGCTGGTTCAGCGCCCGAATTTTGCGAAGCACATCCGGCGTAATGTTGCTCTCGTTCAGGAAGACCGACGGGCTCGCAGCACGCGAATCTTCCGGAATGCCGTTCAGGTATTTGTTCGTCAGCAGCCCTTGAGCCAGCGGGGTAAAGGCAATCGTGCCGATCCCCTGCTCATCCAGCACGTCCTGCAGGCCGTTCTCGATCCAGCGGTTCAGCATGGAATAGCTTGGCTGGTGGATCAAGAGCGGCGTTCCCAGCTGCTTCAGGATCGCGGCGGCTTCCGCCGTCTGCTCCGCCGAATAATTCGAAATGCCGACGTACAGCGCTTTACCGGAGCGCACAATATGGTCAAGAGCCATCATCGTTTCTTCCAGTGGAGTATCCGGGTCAAAGCGGTGCGAATAAAAAATGTCGACGTAATCGAGACCCATCCGCTTTAAGCTTTGATCCAGGCTGGAGACGAGGTACTTGCGTGATCCCCACTCCCCGTAAGGACCGGGCCACATGAAATACCCGGCTTTGGACGAGATAATCAATTCATCCCGGTGGCTCTTCAGGTCTTGGGCCAGAATCCGGCCAAACGTTTCTTCCGCCGAGCCTGGTGGAGGACCGTAGTTGTTCGCCAGATCAAAGTGGGTAATTCCTAAATCAAACGAGCGGGTGATCATATTCCGCGCATTTTCGTACGTATTGATTCCGCCAAAATTATGCCAGAGTCCCAGCGAAATGGCCGGGAGCTTCAGTCCCGAACGGCCACAGCGGTTATAAGTCATCTCTTCATAACGTGATTCGCTTGGTGTATATGCCATTGATATCCGCCCTTCTCTCTCACGGTTAATAGACTACTAGAACCATCATAAATCCTCGGCAAGGCATTTGACAAGAAACCGATTACACGGGCTGGAGGTCCCGGCTGATATCCTTCCTGTTAAAAAGGGATGGACTAAGCTGTTACCACGCTTACCGCGCTATGAACATCTGCCACCCATTAAATACCCAGTTTCCGCTCCACCTGCTCCATCACTTCCCCGATTTTATCAGCGATCAACAGATCCGCTTTGCGGTCATATGGAGTGGGGTCCATATTCAGGAGGACGGTGCGGCTTCCTTGAAAATAGGACACCAGGTCCGCTGCCGGCTGAACCGTCAGGGAGGTGCCGCCGATGATGAGCAGATCCGCCTGGGAGATCGCCTCCACCGCACCAAAGAGCACCTGCTGGTCCAGCGGTTCCTCGTACAGGACGACGTCGGGCTTGATGATCCCGCTGCAGCTCGGGCAGCGCGGAACGAGCTTGTTCGTCGCCATGATGTGCTCCAGGTCGTAAAACGCCCCGCAGCCCATGCAGTAGTTCCGGTGAACAGAACCGTGCAGCTCCAGCACCTCTTTGCTTCCCGCCTTCTGATGCAATCCGTCAATGTTCTGGGTTACGACAGCCTTCAGCTTGCCGGCTTGCTCCAGCTTGGCCAGCATCCGGTGGCAGCCGTTCGGGGCCGCATCGGGGTGCAGCATTTTGCTGCGGTAAAAATCAAAGAACACCTCGGGAAGCTTCATAAAAAAGGACCGGCTCAGCATTTGCTCCGGCGGGTATGGCAGATGCTGTTCGGTCTGATACAGCCCGGCGGCGGAACGGAAGTCGGGAATGCCGCTTTCCGTCGACGTTCCCGCTCCACCGAAAAAAACGATATTGCCGCTTTGTTCAATCCAAGAGGCAAGCGTATCTATGTTCTGCACGATATGGTGCACCTCCACAAGTGTTGGTCCTTTTGATCCGATCCGCGGCTTCTCGCTTCATATGGAATAATGGACCAGCCCGCCTCCACATGCGGGACGGCAGGCTGTATGGTGTAGTACCCGTTACGATCGGGTTTGATTCACAATGCTTGGGTTTTACTTATGATACAATGATTCCGCTCACAACATTCCGGCCGGCTTACAGCTCCGCCTTTGCCTTGCGGTAAGCCTCCATGTACTGCTCCGCTTTCGTGCGGACATGGCTTAAATCCCCAGTCTTCACAGCCTCGTTGGTCAGGTCCGAGCCGATGCCCACAGCCACCGCCCCGCCTTTGATCCAGTCGCCGAGATTGGACAACGATACGCCGCCTGTCGGCATAAAGTCTGCTTGAGGCAGAGGCCCCTTCATCGTCTTGATGATGGACGGATCGTACAGGCTGCCAGGGAACAGCTTCACGATGTCGACCCCGAGCTCGAGTGCCTGCTGCACTTCAGCGATCGTCATGACGCCAGGCAGAATCGGCACACGGTACAAATTGCACAGCTTAACCGTGTCGGGATTCAGTGAAGGACCGACGACAAATTGGGCTCCGGCCATGATGGAAGCGCGCGCCGTCTGAGGCTCCAGTACCGTTCCCGCTCCGATGATGGCGAATTTGTCCGGGTCGCTCGTCTCCCAGCTGTACATCCGGCTGAGCTTCTCGATCGCATGCAGCGCTCCCGGCACGGTCAGCGTAACCTCGATGACCTTGATCCCGCCGGCAATCGCCGCCTCCGCCATGTCAAACACCTGATCGGCCGAATCTCCGCGCAGAACGGCAACGACGCCGTTATCGATAATTTTTTGCAAAAGCTGGATTTTTTTCACAATGACCGCTCCTTTGTGTTCATTATATGGAAAAGCCTGAAAGATGTCTATTTCCAGAGTACCCCTGCACCTCTCACCTTATCTCTCGATATGCGCCTTGTTGCCGAGCTTCGCCTCGACCTGCTCCCATGTCGGAAGCGCTTCCCAATCACCCACGGCCTGAATAACCATGGATCCGGTTAGATTCCCCAGACGGGTCGCTTCAACGGCGCTTTCGCCCTTCAATAGCCCGGCGATAAAGCCGGCACAGAAGCCGTCACCCGCTCCGACCGTATCCAGTACATTGTCGGCTTTGAAGTACGGAACCTCCGTTACGTTCCCCTGCTCCAGCACATAAGTCAGGTCAGGACCGCCTTTGACGATCGATACGGCTTTCAGTTTGGAAAGGCTTGCAAAAATCGCCGCGTCATCGTCCGTATCGTACAGCAGCTTCAACTCGTCGAGGCCCGGTAAAAAATAATCCGCCTTTTCGGCCAGACGCAGCAGCACGCCCCGCGCCTCTTCCAGGCTCCACAGCTTCAGGCGGAGATTGGGGTCAAAGCTGATTTTGACTCCGGCTGCCGCGGCGATGTCTATAGCCGCTTCGACGCAGGCCAGTCCGGACGGGCTGATCGCCGCCGTAATGCCGGTCACGTGCAAAATTTTGGCCCCGGCAATATAGGAAGCATTCAGCTGATCCGGCTGCATCCGGCTTGCCGCGGAGCCTTTCCGGTAATAGTATACCGATGTGCGGCCCGCCGTATTTTCACGGATCATCATGCCTGTTGGCGCGTCAACGCCGCGGACCGTTTGCGACACGTCCACGCCTTCGCCGCGGATTGACTTGTAAATCATGTCCCCGAGAGGATCCTTTCCCAGCGCCCCGAACCAGCCTGAGGTGTGACCCAGACGGGCGACACCAATGGCCACATTGCTCTCCGCTCCGCCAAAGGATTTATGTAAGGTGGAAGCATACTCCAGGCCGCGGGAATCCTGCGCCGTGAACAGCCCCATGCTTTCTCCGAACGTGACAAGCTCGGGTGATCCAGGTAGGTTACTATCCTGCATGTTTTCTTCCCCTTTCCGTTACTTGGTCTGTCCCTATTGTCAGCGGATGAAGAAGGGTTGTCAATATGTAACAATTGAAGCGGAGCCGTATTTCTCTCCTCCTATCCACAGGCTTATCCGCTAGGGCTGATCCGATAGGCCTCCCTTCCGGCGGGGCTGTATCCAAGCAAGTTATTTACCAATGATTTCATAATTTAATTGTTTCACTCCAATAAAGCCGTGGTAAGTAAAGGATGCGCGCAACTAATATAGAGTGAACTAAGGCTAACGTCATCTGCGCTTTCTTCGGAAGGCGGGTACGGACTTCGGGTCCGGAGGTACACTTTAGTTCAATCTATATCAATCAAAAATACTTTCCAAGGAGTGATTTGAAATGGCACGTAACAACGATAATAACGGTAAAATGAGCAGAGAAGAAGCAGGTCGTATGGGCGGGGAAGCAACGGCCAAAAATCATGACAAGGAATTTTATCAGGAAATCGGCCGCAAAGGCGGCGAAGCCACTTCCAAAAACCATGACCGTGAATTCTATCAGGAGATCGGCCAAAAAGGCGGTGAAGCCACTTCCGAGTCTCACGATAAGGAGTTCTACAAAGAAATCGGCCGCAAGGGCGGCAAAAACTAATCCCTGCCTGACCATCAGCCAACAACGAGTGATTGATTGACATAAGCCAAAAGGCACCTTCATTCCCAGTGAATGGAAGGTGCCTTTTCCTGTTCGCCTCCCTGGGCCTAAAGTTCCCCGAATCTTTCGAACCATTGCTAGAAAAAGCTTTCATTTTGTGATAGACTCATTTAAAACCGTTTCGTTTTATACGGGCACTTTCATAGTTAACCGCGCTAAAGCGCGATACTTACAGTTAGGGGGAAAAAGACATCATGGCAGCTAATAAAATGCGCTCTGACATGATCAAGAAGGGCTTTGACCGCGCGCCTCACCGCAGCTTGCTCCGCGCGGCGGGCGTGAAAGAGGAGGATTTCGGCAAGCCGTTTATCGCCGTGTGCAACTCATACATCGATATCGTTCCCGGCCACGTCCACCTTCAGGAATTCGGCAAATTGGTCAAGGAGGCCATCCGCGAAGCCGGAGGCGTTCCGTTTGAATTCAACACGATCGGCGTCGATGACGGCATCGCCATGGGGCACATCGGCATGCGTTATTCCCTGCCGAGCCGCGAAATCATCGCCGACTCGCTCGAAACCGTCGTCTCTGCACACTGGTTCGACGGCATGGTCTGCATTCCGAACTGTGACAAAATTACGCCAGGCATGCTGATGGGCGCGCTGCGTGTCAACATCCCTACGATCTTCGTCAGCGGCGGTCCGATGAAGGCCGGCGTAGACAGCAAAGGACGCCGCCTGTCCCTGACATCCGTATTCGAAGGCGTCGGTGCCCACCAGGTCGGCAAAATCAGCGACGACGATCTGCTGGAGCTCGAACAATACGGCTGTCCTACCTGCGGTTCCTGTTCAGGCATGTTCACCGCGAACTCCATGAACTGTCTGGCGGAAGCCCTTGGACTGGCAATGCCGGGCAACGGTACGATTCTGGCGGTTGCCGAAGAACGCAGAGAGTTCGTCAAGCAATCCGCACGCCAGCTGATGGAACTCGTGAAGATGGACCTGAAGCCGCGTGATATCGTGACCAGGGAATCCATCGACAACGCCTTTGCGCTCGACATGGCCATGGGCGGCTCCACAAACACCGTGCTTCACACCCTGGCCCTCGCCCAGGAAGCCGGCATCGATTATCCGCTGGAGCGGATCAATGAAGTCGCCAACCGCGTGCCGCATATCTCCAAGCTTGCACCGGCTTCGGATTACTTCATCGAAGACGTTCATACCGCAGGCGGCGTAAGCGCCGTGCTGAACGAACTGCTCAAGAAGCCGGGCGCATTGTATGGTGACTGCATGACGGTTACCGGCAAGACGCTGGCCGAGAACGTGGCCGGCTGCGAAATCCAGGACAAGAACGTTATCCATCCGATCGATCAGCCATACTCCGAGCGCGGAGGCCTGGCGGTGCTGTACGGCAACCTGGCTCCGGAGGGATCCATCATCAAAGTCGGCGCGGTGGATCCATCCGTCGGCGGCTATCATAAAGGCCCTGCCATCTGCTTCGACTCCCAGGAAGAGGCACTGGAAGGCATCGCGAACGGCAAGGTTAAAGAAGGCCACGTCGTCGTTATTCGTTACGAAGGACCTAAAGGCGGTCCGGGCATGCCGGAAATGCTGGCGCCTACGTCCCAAATCGTCGGCATGGGCCTTGGAGCCAAAGTCGGCCTGATCACGGACGGACGCTTCTCCGGCGCATCCCGCGGAATCAGTATCGGCCACATCTCTCCGGAAGCGGCTGAGGGCGGTCCGATCGCTTTCGTCGAAGACGGAGACATCATCGAGCTCGACCTGAACAACCGCAAAATCGAGCTTCTTGTCAGCGACGAAGTGCTGGCCGAGCGCCGCACCCATTGGAAAGGCTTCGAGCCGAAGGTGAAAACAGGCTATCTCGCCCGTTACTCCAAGCTCGTCACCAACGCCAGCCAAGGCGGCGTCATGAAAATCTAATCCACTCTGCATCGAAGTGAGATGCATCCGAGGTGCTTCATGAGTCACTCCGACTTATGAAGCACCTTTTTTATATAAAGCATAAAGCTTTAAATAGTAAGGCTGCTTCATTTCGGTTTCCGGTTCAACAACAAAAGGGCTGTCTCCAGCTGCGATCTTTACCACAGCCGGGACAGCCCCGATCCATATTTTCGTATAAGTGCTGTTTGATTTAAATAGCAGGCGGCGTGCTGCCGATACCCTGCGACGAAGCAACCAGATTCAGGTCAAGCAGCTCGCCCTTCTTCTCCTCTTGCGGATCGGCCGGCTCCTTCACATGCGGACGGCGATGGGACCCGCTCTCGGAAAACCGCCCGACCAGCTGATCAACGGGCATGACCAGCAGTTTCGGAACCATCTGTTCCGAATGGTCCTTCAGCCGTTCCTGTCCGGACGGATTAATGATCCGCAGCAGAAATCTGAGGTACAGCTTCGTCGACTTGGCGAACAGCCCGTCTTTTAAGTCGACGATTTTGAAGCCGAAGTTCTTCGGCCCCCGGTTAATCATCGTGACTCCGTATATGGCCTTCGCCTGCTGCAGTTCAGGGTCGCTCAGGATGATCCGGGCCAGTTCCGGGAACTGATCTTCGGTGGCGCGGATCATCTGGATGGCCAGGTGCACCATCGATCTGGACCGGACACCGAGCCGGAACAGCTTCTCGTTATCGAAGTGCAGCTCGATCACTTTATCTCCCTTGGACAGCGTTGCGCCGTCATTCATCTCCACCGTTTGTCCCTTATAGGTGCGCAGCCGGTAATGGATGAAAGGATCATAAGGCCGGATTGATTTCAACCGGAACATCGCATGAAACAGCGTTTCCCACAGCAGCCAAACTTTGACCGAAGCCCGTTTCAGCCGCGGCAGTTTTCGCTCCGGCGCTTTCTCCTTCGCTTCGATCATCTCGTCGATCCGGATGGCTTTCATTCCGCGGCGCTCCGCTTCCTCCAGCACCCGCTCCAAAGCGATCAGCATCTGCTGCGGCGCGTCCGGGTTAGCTCCGGCCGTGAGGCCGCAATCATGCAGCAGCATCACTTCTCCGGGCTGAAGCTTGTTCAGCATCCGCTCGGTCAGCCGGTCCGCGCCGATACGTTCCCGCCAGTCGCCGAACATGGACGACCACAGGACGATCTTGAACTGGCTCCGCTTGGCAAAATCGAACAAATTCACGATTCCCCACGGCGGACGATAATAAGAACTGCGCTCGCCGGTAATCGTATGAATAACCTTGTCGGTCTTCATAATCTGTTTCTTGACTGTTCCCGGCCGCATCAGCCAGTTCGATTTATGGACGTAATTATGAATGCCGATCAGATGGCCTTCGTCATAGATCCGCTTGACGATTTCGGGATGCTGCTCCGCGTGCGAGCCGACGACGAAGAAGGTGGCCTTGGCGTTGTATCTTTTCAGCAGATCCAGCAATTTCGGAGTGTACACCGAATCGGGACCGTCATCGAAGGTCAGCGCGTATTCATGCTCCGTGATCCCTCTGCGAAATACGCGGAAACCGAATATCCGGGTGATCAAGCCGGGAATAAACGCGTAAAACGATGAGATGTAAAATAACCAAAGCAGCAAAGTCTGCATGTCATATCCCCACTTTTCTCTGTATTGACTTTGACTTGCCGAAAGGCATGTGTTATTTGATAACTTTGATTTTCATAGGCACCCTATAAAAATCGCTACCTCTTATTTTATCACAGTGACTGAAGAAATAGGCGTTTTTTTATAAATCGTGTACAATGAAAAATAATCTGTTGTGAAAAGGAGAGATCCGCCCGCGATGCTTCCACTGTACAAAAAATACTGGCGAACCTTTGTGGATATCGGGTTCATCGTACTTACCGTTTTCCTCGTCATGTACATATTCAGCAAGCTGTACCAAATCGCCGCGCCCGTATTTTTATCGTTCGTCGTCTTCTTTATGATCGAACCGCTGGCCAAGTTTTTGCACAAGAGGGGCATGCCCAAACCGTTCGCTTCCGCCATTTCCGTACTGGTGTTTATTTTGGTGATCCTGGGGATCCTGTTCGGGGTCGGACTGATCGTCGTTTCCCAGTTCGCCCAGGTCCAAGATAATTTGCCCAAATACACGCATATGATTCAAACGGAATTTACCAAGCTGACGCAATTTCTTCAAGAAAAAATCGCAGCCCTGCCGCCAAATGTCACCGCAAAAATGAACGAGTATTATTACGACATTAACGGATTATGCCAGCGGGTGGGCCACCGCTTTCTTTAAATATATGGTCGGACTGTTCAGTTCGTTCTCGTCCTTTATGGGCAACTTCGGCATCGCCATCATCCTGGCGTTTTTCCTCAGCACCGAAATCGGCAGCTGGAGAAAAGTGATGCGGGACAAGTCGCCGAAGACGCTGAAGAACGCCTATACATTTCTGAAGACATATGTCCTGAAAGCCATCGGCTCCTACATCAAGGCCCAGCTGATCATGGTGCTCATCACCCTCGTGCTCGTATATGCCGGGCTGTTGATTCTGCGCACAGGCAACGAGCTTGCACTAGCCTTGGTTTGTGCCGTATTTGATATTCTGCCGCTCGTCGGGGTTCCGGTTATCCTGATTCCATGGATCATTTATTTGTTTATTGTCGGCAATCTCAGTCTGGCGATCGGCCTTTCTGTCCTGCTCGTCGTGGTGCTTCTCACCCGCCAGCTGCTTGAACCGCGAATTACGGGCAATTCGATCGGCGTGTCGTCGGCATTCCTGATGCTCTCGTTCATGATCATCTCCCTGTCGATCTTTGGCATCGCCGGACTGATCCTCTCTCCCGTGCTGCTGATCCTGATCAAGGAACTGCTCCAGCAGGGATATTTGCAGAGCTGGATCCGCCTCCCGAAGGAAGAGTTCGACGTCTCGCCGTTTGATATGACCACCCGCACGCCGGATGCTACGCCGCCGGATGAGCCGCAAGCAGGTTCATAATGCGTGCGAACAGCACCGTCGCCTGGTTCCGGGAGGACGGCGACATATTTTGATACAGTACTGCAGCCGCGTATTTCGGTTGGTTCACGGGTCCGTACCCGATGAACCACTGATGATTACGCGGCTGCCCGTTTATGGTCACCTGGGCCGTTCCCGATTTGCCGGCCAGCGGCCATGCCGCGCCGCGGATCGACTGACCCGTTCCTTCGGTGACCACCTTTTCCATCCAGCCGGTAATCAAATCCGCGGTTGCCGGCTGGACGGTACCAAGGGACGACGGGGCCAAATGGGGCTTTAGCTCTTTCATCAGCTGGCCGTTGGCATACGAAACGCTCTCCAGAATTCGTGGCGCATGGACTTGTCCCTGCTGAAGAAGCGTCACGATCATGTTGGCGGCCTGCAGCGGGGTCACCTGAACATCGCGCTGACCGATGCCGGTCTGTGCGCGGATCCCCCCGTCCCGGTCAGCCTTATCCGGATCGGCAAAGATTTTTCCGCTGTCCTCATGATCGAACGGTCGTAGAAGAGGCAGGCCAAGGATGTCCTTTTCCTCCCAACCCACCGTTCTGGCCAGGCCCAGCTTATGAGCGGCCGCTTCGATTTCGCCTGCTGACAGCCGCTCCGCCAGTTCGGCAAACACGGCGTTGCACGATTCGGCATAAGCCTCCGCGAGCGTAATCACGCCATGCTCTTTCGGACAGGAAAGTCCATATTTACCGTATGCGCCGGTGCATGCAAAGGTTTCATCCGGAGAAGTGACGCCTGCCTCCAGTGCCGCTGCTGCGATGACCGTTTTGAATATGGAACCAGGGACGGCTGCCTGCAAAGCGCGGTTATTCCATGCCCTTTGCTGCGGATTGACGTCCAAGGGATTGTAGAACGGCAGCGATACCATGGCCACCACATCGGCCGTTTGTGCATCAAGGAGGACAACGGCGCCCTCCTTCATCCCCGATTCCTTGGCCAGCTGCTCGATCTGCCGCTGCAGCGTCACATCCACCGTGGTGCGGAATTTGAGCGGATAATAGGCGTTACCCGGTCCCTTAATCCGGATGCCCGTACCCGGAATGGGCTGATCGCTTCCATCGACGGTATAATAGGCGGTCGTCGGACCCATCCCGCGCAGGAGCGGCTCCAGCGTCTTTTCCAGCCCGGCCGCCCCTTCCTGGAAGGCATACCCCGTGTGGATCAGATGCTTCTGCCCGGGCTGCTCCGTTAAATAGCCGAGCCACTGCATCCCGCTGGAAGCATCCTCATACCGCTTGGTATAAGGCAGCACTTCGATGCCGCTGATTCCGGCCGTCCTTACCTGTTTTGCCTCGCTGTCCTTCAACGCCAGCGGATCGCTCTTGCGGGAGTCCGGCCACACGAGAGGGACGCTCAAGTGGTCCCATACCTTCAGGAAGGAGGCCTGATCCGTCTTCAGGACCCGGGTGACCGCATTCAGCTTGTCCTTCGCCTCTTGCCGTATGGAACCGGAAACCGGGAACAGCACGGCGGCGGAAACCGTCTTCCCTGTTAAGGGCTCGCCGTTTCTGTCGTAAAACTTGCCCCGACCGGAGTCCAAAACGACGCCGCGTTCCCGCTGCAGCACCGACATTTCCTGCATCGTAAACCGGCTTCCGGGCAGCTCCGACACCCTCATAACGAGCTGTATGTAGGCTAACCTCAATATGAGTACCGTCATCATAAACGAAAGGATGACCAGCACATAGAAAATGCGCTGCTTATGTTTTACGCTCAAGAAGAACCCCTCTTTATGCCTTTTCCACTCAGTATATCCTTCAGCAGGCATGTCCAACCCGGCCAACTCAGGCTGGATTCGTTCTCAGAGAACCAAAAAACCAACGCATCCCCGAACGGAGACGCGTTGGCTCACTGTGAAAACTGTTTATTGGGTTGGCACTACACTGCCAACGTTGCTGCATGCGAATAAAGCTATGCTTCCTTATGCTTCCTTTAGTTCAGCGTAAACCGGGACAGCGATTCCTTCAGCTGAATCGATACATTTTCCAGCTTGGCGGAGAGCTCAACGAGATGATCGCCCACGCTTTGCTGCTCATTGCTGAGCGAGGCAACTTCCTCGGAGGTCGCCGAAGATTCCTCTGCTACCGCGCTGACGTTGCTCATGCCTTCCGAAAGGACGCTGTGCGAATCATGCAGCGCTGATATCGATTCGGTTACGGATTGCAGCCGCTGCGTGAAATCGCCCATCTGTTCCTGAACTGATACGAAAATTTCGTTCGTTTCCTTCACCGCATTCATTTGGTGCTGGAACAGCGGATAAGCGTCCGACAGCGCTTCGACCGTTTCATTCATCTCGGACATGATTTGACCGGTGATCTGCCCAACCATGTCAATCGATTGTCTGGATTGGTCGGCAAGCTGGCGAATTTCGTCCGCCACGACCATGAAGCCCCGTCCGGCCGCCCCGGCCCGCGCCGCTTCGATCGTAGCGTTCAGGGAAAGAATATTCGTCTGCTTCGTAATGTTTTGCAGCACGACCAGCACTTTGTTGACAGAGCTTGCCGTCTGCTTCAAGGCATCCACCTTGTGCATCAGCTCACGCGTCATTTCTTCCGTTTGATGCGTTTTGTCCAGCAGCTCGTTCAGCTGTTTGGTTCCGTACTGGCTGGACTGTTCAACATGCCGCGCGGCGCTGCCCATTTCCTCATTGGCCGTGATCACCAATCCCATCTGCTTGGCCATATGCTCGGTCATCTCGTTTCCGCGCTCCGCCTCGGTAGCCAGACTGCTTGCCCCGTTAGCGATTTCCTCGGTCGCAATGGCGATTTCTTTGGCCGAGATCGCCGTCTTCTTGGAAGCATCGGTCAGCTCGCCCGCCGTTTCAAGCACGAGCTGGGCCGTCGTATTCGTCTGCTGAACAAGCTTCGTAATTTGATCCACCATCAGGTTGAAAGCTTGTCCCAGCTGACCGATTTCATCCTTGGACTTATGCTGCGTCCGCACGTTCAGATTGCCCTTGGCCCCCTCCAGCATCAGATCCTTCAGCTTGCTGAGCGGGCTGGCGATCATGCGTGCCATCCAGAACCCGATCAGGATGGCGACCACGATCGCTCCAACGGCCATTCCCATGGTCAAAATCAGAATTCCCTTGGCGTCTTTGACCAGCATTTCGACCGGAACGGTTCCGACCAGCTTCCAACCTGTCGTCTCGAGCGTGTTGTATACGGCAAGGATTCCATCCCCCTCGTTATCCTGCGTTTCCAGTGTCTTGGCCGGTTCTGTCTGGCCTTGCATGAACGAAAACGTAGACTTGGTTCCTGCTTCGCTGTTCACGGTAGAGGCAACGACTTGACCGTTCGCGTCGCCCACCTGCAGCTTGCTGCCGTCACCCAGGCTGATTCCGTTGAGCTGGTTTTCGATGACGTCGGTCTTAAGCTCCACGATAATGACGTAGGCTCCGCCGCGGGACAAGCTCTGCAGCGAGCGGACCAGCTCGAAGGAAACGCTTCCATCCTTACCCTTTGAAGAAGGAACCCATGATGTCTGATTTGTTTTCTTCGCATTTTTTAACCAGTCGGCTTCGCGGATCGTATTGATGTCCAGGCCGCCTGAACCGGAAGAGATGATTCGCTGCGACTCTTCGGGCGGAACCAGGTAAATCGCTTTGATCGAAGAGTTGCTGTTCAGCTGGTTTGACAATTTTTTATTGATCTGATCCGTAAGCACGAAATTCTGGTATTCATCCTGCCGGTTCCGTGCCAGCTCGTCGATGACGCTCTGCATTTCCGGATCAAAAAACATCTGCATCGCCATATCTTCATACTGCTTCAGAATGATATCCAATTTTTCCTGAGTTTGCTGGATCGTCTGGCTATTCGCCAGCGCCGTATTGTTCTTGATGGTGCTTTTGGCTTTGCTATAGGATGTTAGACCCAGGGTCAGCACGATCGCCGCTATCGCCACGAAAAAAATCAGGAACAGCTTCACGCCCACCGACTTGAACGGGTTTAAATTTTGCAGCTGTGCCCCGCTGATACCCGGCAGGCTGGCGAACCGGGACGGCTTTTTCGGATCTCCAGGACCTCCTGATGCTGCTGAAGCCTTCTGCGTGCTGCCGCTCCGCTCCTTTGAGCTGGAGCTATTCTGTTTCTGTTTCTCTTCCCCCATATCTTTCTTTCGAATCCATCCCACTCTCACTCACCGCCGTTTCAATTTCTTGCATTACGTCGTATGTAAGTTTAAAAAACGAATGCCTACTTTATTCTTCGACATTTTCCATCTCGAACCTTTGCTTTTTTGGCAATTTTTTTATAACTTTTTTCCTAAACCTCATAATTCCATTGAACTATGCATGGAAATGCCCATTAAAGATGATGAAACAGAGGCTGCCAGAGGCGGAAGACCTTATTATTCGACGAAACCAGTCAAGCCTCTTCTTTCTCTTTCGTATGAGAAAGGAACCATGCGGATGGTGCGTTCTCCTTCTAATTACATATTTTTTACATTAAAAATATTTTTTTACAAAATAACATATTTATTTTATGGCTAATATGGTATAAATTGTATTACATCAGCTGATAGATTTGGAGATCTCCCAAAATATCGACAAAGGAGCGTGAATTCTTGCGGAGGTTGTTTACCTTAAGCTGCGGATTTTACCTGCTGATCGGAATCACCAGCGTGGTGCTCGGCGCCATGCTTCCCGTCCTCCTGGCCCATTACCATAAGGATTACGGTGACGGCGGAACGCTGCTCTTCCTGCAGTTTCTCGGTTTTCTCGCCGGAGTTACGGCTTCGCCTTTCATGTCGGCCCAGCTCGGCCGAAAGCGGATGCTGGCTGTTTCCTTGGCCTGCGTCACCGCAGCCTGCATTGTCATGGGAAGCCTTCCGTCCTGGACCTGGATCATTCTGATGACCCTGCTCGTCGGTTTCGGTTCCGGCATCATTGAGTCTTCGATCGGCGCGTTTACGATTGAATTTGCCGAAGAACAGAAAGCGGTCGCCATGACCAAGCTCGACGTTTACTTCGGTCTGGGCGCGCTCCTTATTCCCGCGGCGGTCAGCCTGTTTCTTACGATGGACGCCTGGTTCCTCACCTTTTTTACAGTTGCCCTGGTATCGCTGATGCTATTGATCCTGTGGCTGGCCATGCCGGAAGAGAGCTCCGCACGGCTGGACAAGGCGGTATCTGCTGGTTCTCCGGAGAAAAACCGCTACCGGGGTAGATACGCCGGGCTGCTGGGTATATTCATCGTCTTTTTCTTTGTATATATGGGTCTTGAGCTGGGGCTGATGAATTTTCTGCCCTCCATTCTGATCGAGAAGGTGCACGTTAAAGATTCACTCGCTTCCCTTGGCGTCACCATCCTGTGGATTGCTATGGTCATCGGGCGGCTGTTCGTGGGTAGAATCGCGGAAACGGTAAGGTATATCCCGTTTTTGGTCTGGAGCACGGCGGCTACCCTCGCCTTTACGATCGGGTTCGCTCTATGGGCGAACGAATGGACAGCCTACCTGCTCGTCTTTGGAGTCGGTGTCTCGATGTCCGGGCTGTTTTCCATCGCCCTCGTGTATGCCAACGTGCTCATTCCGGGAATGACGGAGACAACCACCAGCATCCTGATCGCATCCGGCGGGATCGGCGGCGCGGTGCTGCAGTATCTGATCGGCTGGTCGATGGATCAATGGTCGGCCGGAATGGCCGTCTGGATCCTTGCCGGATTCAGCTTGATCCTGCTGGCGTCCCTGATCCTCACCAAGCAGCAGCAGTCCAGGAAACATAAGCTGGGAAGAAGCCTTCTGGGGCACGGCCACGAGGGATGATGGCCCCCTTTTTGGAAAATCCGATATCCATAAGGAAAAGAATATTCTTATAACAACCTATTACCGAAATTATAATTAACCTTTGGAGGGAAGACGAATGCAAACCTTAACCACAAACCGTTTCAAGTTTGGAAAAGGGATTACGTTGGTCGATGATGCAGGCACGGAGTATTTGGACGGCGTGTCCGGAACGTTCAATCTTTCGCTCGGCTACAACCATCCGCATGTCGTCGAAAAGGTTCAGGAGCAGGTGGGACGCCTGACTCACATGTCCTCCACTTTTACCGAACCTTATGTGAACGAAGTGCTCGACCAACTGACCGAGCACGCCCCGAATGGGATCGATACAGGCTGGATGCGGGATATTACCGGCTCCACGGCCAACGAATGCGCGACCAAGATTGCGCAAAAATTTACGCAGGCCACCGACATCGTCAGCTTGTTTCTGTCCCATCACGGCCAAACCCAGTTTGCCACCGCCATCTCCGGCAACGCATTCCGGCGCAAGCACTTCCCCAACTCGACTGCCGCGAACAGCGTACACGTTCCCGCTCCTTACTGCTACCGCTGTCCCTTTAACGCCTCCCGCCCGAACTGCGGTTTTCAATGCATCGAATCGATCCATGACCACCTCGAATACGCAAGCTCCGGGTCGGTCGCCTGCATCATCATCGAGCCGATCCTCGGCAACGGCGGGAATATCGTTCCACCCGAAGGATATTTCAAGCTGCTGCGCAAGCTTTGCGACGAACACGGGCTGCTTCTGATCGCCGACGAGGTTCAGACCGGGATCGGGCGGACCGGTTACATGTTCGCCAGCGAACGGTTCGACATTCAGCCGGATATGATCACCCTTGCCAAAGGGTTGGGCGGTATCGGTGTTCCGGTGGCGGCCGTGCTGATGCAATCCCGCCTCGATGTGTTGGAGAAACACGAGCACTCCTTCACCTCGGGCAGCAATCTGATATCCGTCACGGCGGCCAAGTCCACCCTGGAGGTCGTATCCGAGCCTGGATTTTTGGATGAAGTCAAACTGAAAGGCGAAATACTCGGCGACCTGCTGCATGAGCTTGAGACCAAATACGCCTGCATCGGCGAAGCACGCGGAGTCGGGCTGATGTGGGGTTTGGAGATCGTGGACGAGGATGGGGCACCGGATGTCGCCAAGACCAACGCGGTCATCGATCGCGCTTTTACCGATCAGCATTTGATCCTTCGCGGGTCCAGATACGGATTCGGAAACGTGGTCAAGGTCAGACCGTCCCTGACCGTAACGACGGATGAGATCGTAACGATCGTGGAAAGACTGGACGCGGTTCTGGCCAGCGTCGGTTAACAGGTCTGCTAATGTTCGCAAAAGTCAAATATCCATATCCAAGGAGGTAATACGTGATGCAGGCATTGGTATACAATTCGGCATGGGACGTAACGCTTGAGGAACGGCCGGAGCCGTCCATTACAGAGGAACATCAGGTTCTCGTCCGCATTCGCGCCACCGGCGTGTGCGGGACCGATCTGGGCATTGTGAGCGGCAAATATCATGCGGTATCTTCCGTCATCCTGGGCCACGAATCGGCAGGAGATGTCGTTAGCGTCGGCAGAGGGGTCACCACGCTGAAGCCCGGGGACCGGGTCGTGATCGACCCGACTTATTACTGCGGGCACTGTGAGATGTGCCGAACTGGCCGGCAAAATCACTGCATCCATAAGTCTGTGACGGAAACCGGGGTCAGCGCCAACGGAACCTTTACCGATTATTACGTCACCGAAGACCGCTTTTTATATCCATTAAAAGATCATGTCAGCTACGAGGAGGCCACCTTAACGGAGCCGCTAAGCTGCATCCTGACAGGAATCAACCAAATCCGGCTTCTGCCGAATTTTCGCACGGTCGTCCTCGGCGCCGGACCCATCGGCATTCTGTACAGCTATGCCCTGGCCTCCAAAGGCGTAACGGGAAGCATTGTGGACATCTCCCAGGAAAGGCTCGCCATCGCCGGGAGTATCGCCCCGGAACGCTGGAGAGCTTACGATTCGTTCGAAACGGCCGTAGCGGAGGCCTCATCCGGCGGCGGCCAGGTGGATCTTATCGTCGATACGACTGGCGTGGTCGGAACGCAGGTGCTTCCAAGCCTGGCAAACGGCGGTTACCTCATGCTTGTCGGCTTAAGAGACGGCGTCAGCACCTTTAATCCCAAAGAGGTCGTCGACCGGAGCCTCAAAATCATCGGCTCGATCGATTCCCTGGGCACCTTTTCCACCGCCCATTACATGATCGAGCGCCAAATTATTCCCGCGCAAAAAATCATAACCCACACCTATCCCTTGGCCCGATACCGGGAAGCCTTCCAAGCCCTGGGCTGTGATCTGGACGGGCGTTCGCTGAGCCCTTCGTCCCAGGCGATCAAGGTCATTCTGCAATCGGTCTAAAGCCGTTTATCCCGAAAAATAACGACAAAGGAGCGTTAAGCTTATATGACATTGCAGAAGCAGGAATGGCAAGCCCCGCCGGTAAAGGCCGTTATTTTTGATATGGACGGCGTGCTCGTAAACAGCGAACCGATCTATTTTGAGATTGAGCGCAGCTCGTTCGCCCACTTCGGCGCTCCCGTAACGGAAGAGGAGCATCACGGCTACGTGGGGGTAACGCTGGAGTCCATGTGGAGGCAGGTGCTGGAGAAGCATAAGCTCTCCTTCCCGCTGGAAGAAGTGCTCGCCTATCATCAGAATAACGTGCTGGACATCATGGCAGCACACCCCGAACTGCAGCCGATTCCCCACGTAACGCCATGGCTGGATTGGCTGCGCAGCCGTCAGGTGCCGCTTGCGGTAGCTTCTTCCTCGCCTCCGTCCCTGATCCGGCTCGTCATGGAACGTACCGGACTTGGAGCCTTTTTCAGCGTGCGGCTTTCCGGAGAAGAAGTGAAGTCCGGCAAACCGGCACCCGATATTTTTCTGCAGGCCGCCAAGCTGCTGGGAGCCGAGCCCTCATCATGCCTGGTCATCGAGGACTCTCGCAATGGGGTCACGGCCGCAAAGAGCGCAGGCATGCGCTGCATCGGGTACCTTAACCCCGGATCCGGCCGGCAGGATTTGTCCCAGGCGGACCATGTCATTACTAGCTACCTTGAAATGGCAGCGATCCGGGACATGCTGTCCATCGAACGGCTCACTCCAGTCCCTTTGCATTTACAGGCATAACGCTGGCGGCTGTTTGATACGGCCCGGCTTCAAGAAACAACCGATTTGAATTCAACCACCAAAAGGCTGCAGCCTCCGTCCGGGTTCGGACAAGAGTCTGCAGCCTTTTTCGCCGATGAAGTCGACTGTTCCGGTGAAGGAGCAAAGGCAAGCTCAGCCGTCAGGCATGGCCTTCATTGCGACTCCGGCGGCTGTTCATGCACATCCGCATCCGGCTGGGCCGTTGCCCATCGGGTAAAGGCCACTTTGAGCCCAGCACTTGTCGGCGCGCACAAATACGGTCCCGCTTGCCATTCATCCGGAGTAAGCCGGCATACGCGGACGGTTCTCCAGCCTTCCCCTTGCGTTCGTGCTCTGATAATAACCGCATCTTTCAGACGGGACGCCCGGATCGTCACGATCTTCTCCATCCACTCCGGGACAGGCGCAAGCGACCAATCCGAATAGCCGTGGGTCACGACCGCTCCGAGATGAGGGACGCCGTCATTCATCTCGATTCCGGCTTTGATCCACTGCTGCCCATGGCTCCATAACATCAGCCCTGCCTGGTCATACAAATGATCGAAGGCGGTCAAACGGAAAGTTACCTCTACCGCTTCTTCCCCATCCCATGGCAGCAGAAGCGAGTGGCCGTTGTCCCGTTCAAAACCGTACATGGTCGTTTGCCAATAATCACTGCCCTGGCACGCTTCAACGATCAGCTCCCCGTCCTTCTCCTCACAAGCAGCCGGTTCCGTCGACCAGCGGCCGCTAATCCACGGTATCACTTGTTTAGTCATATTCATGCCACCCTCTCCCCAAACGAATTTTAACATTTTAACGATTTCCAGGCGAAACTACAGTACTTAAAAAGCACCCCGGACCAGGCGGAAGCGCGTGTCTCCGGCAGAGTCTGAGGTGCTTTGGTGCTCGCAGCGGCAAACGGACTTTAGTCGATAATTGCCCTGCAGCTACTGCTTCGCATTGCTGTTGCTTTTCTTGATGTTGTTCAAATGCTCCTGGTACGTCTTCGCGAATAAATGCTCATGCGAGCCGTCCTTCTTGGTCACGTAATACAAATAATCGGAAGCTTTCGGCGATAATGCGGCTTCGATCGAAGCGATGCTCGGACTGCAGATCGGTCCTGGCGGGAGCCCCGGATGCAAATACGTGTTATATGGACTGTCCACCTTCAGGTCCTTATACAGCAGCCGTTCCTTCGGCTCCTTCAAAGCGTACTGCACCGTTGCGTCGATTTCCAGCTTCATCTCCTTGTGCAGGGCGGTTGTAGATGACACCCGCAACAAGCGGACGCTCCTTGTCGACGACAACCTCCCGTTCGACGAGCGAAGCCACCGTCAGCATCTCGTGCAATGTAAGGCCATGAGCCTTCAGCTTCTGCTCCAGATCAGGGATCTGATCCAGCTTGCTCTGCATTTGCTCCAGCATTCGGGTCAGGATCTCTCCCTGCCCGGTCCCTTTTTTGAATTCGTACGTGTCCGGGAAAAGGTACCCCTCCGCCTTATGCTTTAACGAAGTATTCGTAGGGATCTCTTTAAAGGCCGGTACGTCCGTCTGACCGCCGGTATCCGCCAGCTTTACGAACGCGGCCGGATCACTCTGGCTTGCTTCTCCCACCGTCTTTGCGATCTGCTCCAGCGTATAGCCTTCCGGAATCGTAATGCGGATCATTTCCGCCTTCACCACTTCGCCGCTGTTCAGCTTGGCAATCAGTTGGTCGTAGGTTACCCCCGGCTTCGCCTCATAGGTTCCCGCCTGAAAACGGGAGCCCTGGTTTTTCCATTTCAAGTAGATTTTAAAGAACATATCGTTTTTAATGAGTCCACTTTGCTTAAGAACCCCGGCAATTTGCGAAGTTCCCATTCCCTGCTCAATGGTAAACTTGACGGCATTCTGCGAAGCCTTCACCGGCTGCATGCCGTTCCAGACGTAATAGGCCCCGCCGGCAATGATCACCAAGACGATCACCAGCACAACCAGAGCCTTTTTGGCAGCTTTCAAACCGATCCAACCCTCCATAACCAAAAAAATCCCCACAAAGCAGCGCAATGCTCCGTTTCACGCATTCCGCTGTCTTTGCGGGGACTCCGGAGTTATCAATTTTGGTACTTGATCAAACCTTGTGCCCGATTAATCTTCGCTGTCCTCAGGAAAGGTCATTTCATCGTACAGCTCGCTGATATTTTCCCATTCATCGTCATCATCTATGGTGACAAGCCCAAGAGTTCCTTCAGGCGAGGAGACCACTTTCAGGATATCGAATTCACCGCTTTGATCTCCTGGCTTTTGGAGCACAGCATAGCTCTGACCGTTGATTTCAAACTCAGCTGTAAGATCGTAGACGGAAGTGACTCCGTCCTCATCTTCCAGTTCCACAGTTGGACCAAAGGCTTCCTTCAGCTTGGAAGTCCATACGGCCTGATCTGCAGAGAAATCATTCATGTTCATTCCCTCCATCAAGTTCGGCAACCAGCGTATTGAACGTTTCCTCGACGATTTCCCACTCTTCGTCGTCCTCGATCATATACAGCTTCAGATCGTCTCCGTCCTCCTCATAGCGGAAGGCATAGACCTCGTCAGAGTCATCATCCTCGGAGTCAAGCGGAACGACCATCATATACTTGGAGTCCGAGCCGTCGACCTCGAATTTCATGATGACTTCAAACTCCTCTTCATTGCCTTCGTCATCGGGAATATAAATAATTTCCGGTTCTTCTTCCATACGATTACGGTCATTAGCCATTTGTATCACCCTCACCTTTTACTCTTAGAGTCCAAATAGTTTTGCAAAATCAAGCTGGCAGCCATTTTATCCACGACTTGCCTGCGTTTCTTCCGGCTGACATCCGCTTCAAGCAGCGTCCTTTCGGCGGATACCGTCGTCAACCGCTCATCCCACAGATGAACCGGCAAGTTCAGCATGTCTCTCAGCTGATCTGCAAACGCGATGCAGATTTCGCCGCGCGGACCAATGCTGCCGTTCATGTTCTTCGGGAGGCCAACCACGATTTCTTCCACTTCCTGCTCGCGGACCAGATCCGCAATTCGCTGCATTTCCGCCCCGTCGCGGCGGCGTTCGACCACTTCAAGCCCCTGGGCGGTCCAGCCGAACATATCGCTCACGGCCACCCCGATTTTGCGGTCCCCGTAATCGAGTCCCATAATTCTCATAAAGCTCTCCTATCGGTGATTGGCTAGATAGAACCGGACCAGCTCTTCAATCAACTCATCACGCTCTTTTTTTCGAACCAGGCTTCTCGCGTTGTTCTGGCGCGGTATATAAGCGGGGTCTCCGGATATCAGGTAGCCGACGATCTGGTTGATCGGGTTATAATCCTTCTCCACCAGCGCGTCGTATACCGTCAGAAGGATATCCTTCGCGGAGGCCTCCTTCTCATCACCCTTCACGTTAAACTTGACTGTCTTATCCATGGAATCCATTTGTGACACCTCGCTTCTTCAAAAACATGTCCATGCATGTTTTGACGAATTGAATCTTTAAGGTTTCCTACTTTTTCTATCATACCATACCGGGCCGCGCCGAAGGAAATTCCACGGAAATAAAAAACAAAAATTTTACAAAGTCCCGGGTAGCCGCCGGAGTCTTTACAATGTATTGGATGCAGAAGGCAAAGATGATATGCCTAAATTCCAGATCCAACCAATTGCTCAGCCAGCTTCAAAGCGTCTTCGAGCTTGCTGGCGTCCTTGCCGCCAGCCTGGGCCATGTCGGGACGTCCGCCGCCTCCGCCGCCGCAGACTGCCGCGATCTCCTTCACCAGCTTGCCTGCATGAAGCCCCGATTTCACGAGCTCCTGCGGAACGGAAACGACGAAGTTCACCTTCTCGTCCATCGCTGCGCCGAGAACCAGCACGGCATTCGGGAGCTTGCCCTTCAGTTCGTCGGCAATCGAGCGCAGGCCGTCCATGCTTCCCGCATTGACGCGGACAGCGAGCAGCTCTCTTCCGTTCACCTGCTTCACCTGTTCGGTGAGCTGGCCGGCTTCGATCGTGCTCAGCTTGCTCTGAAGCGACTCGTTCTCGCGTCCCAGCTCTTTCAGCTGGCCGTGCAGCGCTTCAATCCGTCTCGGCACGTCGTGCAGATTCGATTTAAGAAGCTCTGCGGACTGCTTCAGCAGCGACAACTGGCCTTCCAGGAATTCGTATGCCATGCGGCCGGTTACCGCCTCGATCCGGCGTACCCCCGAGCCGATGCCGCTTTCGCTGACCAGCTTGAAGATTCCGATCTCGGACGTGTTGTTCACGTGGCATCCGCCGCACAGCTCCAAGCTGTAATCGCCGACCTGCACGACGCGGACGATGCTGCCGTACTTCTCGCCAAACAGCGCCATGGCGCCCATCGCTTTGGCTTCGTCGAGCGATTTATATTCAATTGTTACATTAGTGCCCTTCCAAATTTGTTCATTCACGCGGCGTTCGATATCCGCCAGTTCTTCCGGCGTAATGCTGCCGAAATGCGAGAAGTCGAAGCGCAGGCGCTGCGGCTCAACGAGCGATCCGGCCTGATTGACGTGGGTGCCGAGTACTTCCTTCAGCGCTTTATGAAGGAGGTGGGTCGCCGTATGGTTCTTCTCGATGTCTCTGCGTTTGTCATGATCGACTTCCGCCTTGACAGTCTCGCCGACCTTGAGCTCCCCGGCTTCCACCGTCACCTGGTGCACATGCTGTCCGTGCGGCGCCTTGAAGAGGCCCTCCACTCTGGCCGTCACCGATCCGCCGCGCAGCAGACCCTGGTCGCTGACCTGGCCGCCGCTCTCAGCATAGAACGGAGTGACGTCAAGCACCACCTGGGCGCTCTGTCCTTCCCCGGCGATGTCCACCATGGCGTCATCGATAATGATCGCCACAATTTTCGACTCGGTTACCGTGTCATTATATCCAACAAATTCACTTTTAACCGTATAATCGGACAGGACGCCGCCCTGAACCTTCATGCCGCCGCTCTCCTGGCGGGCTGCACGCGCGCGGTCGCGCTGCTCCTGCATCGCTGCGTCAAAGCCTTCGCGGTCAACGGTCAGCCCATGCTCAGCCGCATAGTCTTCCGTCAGGTCGAACGGGAAACCGTACGTATCGTACAGCTTGAATGCATCGCTGCCGCCGATCTGCTTCGTGCCCTGCTCCAGCGCCTGCTTGCTGATTTCCTCGAGGATCGCCAGGCCGTCGGACAGCGTCTCATGGAAACGTTCTTCCTCCGTGGAGATCACCTTCTCGATGAATTCGCGTTTCTCCACCACGTTCGGGTAGTATACGCCCATAATGTCGCCGACGGTTTCCACCAGGCTGTACAGGAACGGACGGTCAAGACCCAGCACTTTGCCGTAACGTACGGCGCGGCGCAGCAAACGGCGGATGATGTAGCCGCGTCCTTCATTTGACGGAAGCACGCCGTCGGCCACCGCAAACGTAACGGTGCGCACATGGTCGGCAATAACCTTCAGTGCGACGTCGCCCTCTACGCTTGCATTGTATTTAACGCCGGCCAGTTCTGCCGTTTTTTGAATGATCGGCTGGAACAGGTCGGTGTCGAAGTTGGAGTCGACGTTTTGCAAAATGGATGCAAAGCGTTCCAGGCCCGCTCCGGTATCAATGTTCTTGTTTGGAAGCGGCGTGTAGGAGCCGTCCTTGTTGTGGTTGAACTGCGAGAAGACGAGGTTCCACACTTCCAGGAAGCGTTCGTTCTCCCCGCCCGGGTACATTTCCGGATCGGACAGGTCGCCATAGGCTTCGCCGCGGTCATAGAAAATTTCCGTACAAGGACCGCAAGGGCCTTCGCCGATGTCCCAGAAGTTATCCTCCAGCTTCACGATCCGCTCGGCCGGCAGGCCAATCTTTTCGTTCCAGAGCTTAAAGGCTTCTTCGTCCTCCGGATATACCGTGACCGACAGGCGCTCCGGATCGAATCCGATCCATTCCTTGCTGGTCAGAAATTCCCATGCCCATGTAATGGCCTCTTCCTTGAAATAGTCGCCGATGGAGAAGTTACCGAGCATTTCAAAGAAGGTGTGATGCCGGCGGGTTTTGCCTACATTTTCGATATCGTTGGTACGGATACACTTCTGCGAGTTCGTGAGCCGGGGATTTTCGGGACTGATGCGTCCGTCAAAATACGGCTTCAGCGGGGCCATACCCGCGTTGATCCACAGCAGGGAGGGATCGTTATGCGGCACGAGCGAAGCGCTCGGCTCGATCTGGTGTCCCTTGCTTGCGAAAAATTCAAGCCATTTGGAACGAATTTCACTTGCTTTCATATTAAACAGCCTCCAGCTCTCTCGTAAATTGCATGCAAATGGACGGTTAAACGTAAAAAACGCCCCTGATCAGATCAGGGACGAATGAATTCGCGGTACCACCCTGGTTACCGCCTGAACGACTGCCGGGCGCCATACGCCGGCTGCCAGCTTGAATGATCAGGCGATCGCCTTGTTAAGGCCGTTAACGGGGCCAGCCGGTGAATTTGTCACACTCCGAAATCAGCTTTCCGGACAGTATCGCTTGGGGGCTCTTGCAGCCGTCACGCTCACCGTGAAGGAGCCCTTCTCTGAACAAGGAGGAACTGCCGTACTTCATTTCATCGCCGTTTTGTCCGTTTTTGCATAGTATTGTCTGAATTATATCCGATAGCGCGGACGCTTGTCAAACCGCTCTACGTCGTCTTCCGCTTGACGTAATAGGCAAAGAAGTGCTGAATGATGACCTTGAGCACCGCGAATAAAGGCACCGCCAGAATCAGTCCGACGACCCCTGCGATCTCCCCGCCGACCAGAAGGGCAAAAATAATCAGCATCGGGTGAAGATGCAGCTTCTTCCCCACGACCTGGGGCGATACGATATTGCTCTCCAGGAGCTGGCACAGCCAGTTCACGATGATGACCATCAGCACCATTTTCCAGGATATCGTCGAAGCCATGACCACCGCAGGCGCCGCGCCTAGGAACGGGCCGAGGTAGGGCACGATGTTGAATACCGCGACGATGCTCGCCATCAAGAGGGCATACGGCATGCCGACGATCATATATCCGATATAAGCCAGAATGCCGACGATGAGACACACCAGAAACTGCCCGCGGACGTAATTGCCGAGCGCCTCATCGATCTCCTTCAGCAATCTGACGGAAGCCTTGCGCCGGGTGCGCGGCAGCAGCGATACGACCGCCCGCTCAAAAACGTCGAAGTCCTTTAATATGTAGAAAATCAAAAACGGGATGATGAAAATGTTCAGCACGATGTTAATGGTACTGCCGATATGGTCCATGAAATTGGAGATGCCTTTGGCCAGCCGGTCCTCCCACTGCAGCAGCCACTGATCCACGCCCTCCTTGATTCCCACCGGAAACCCCCGATTATCCAGGTTGTTCATGATGTTCTGGGCATGCATCGTCATCTCCGGCAAATGCTCGTTCAGTTCTTCCATCTGCTCGATCAGCATCGGGATCAGATTGATCAGAATCACCGCAAGGCAGGTCAGAAAGACGGCGTAAATGAGCAGCACGGCGATTCCCCTCGGCATTTTCCGCGCGGCCAGCATGCAAACGACCGGATTGAGCACATAGGAAATGATCATCGCCACGACAAAGGGGGCCAGGATCGCTTTCAGAAATTGATAGATATTCATGAACATCGGCCGCAGCAGCCAAACGAAATACAGAATAATCAGACCAAGCAGGATCCAAATCATCCCCCGGAACCATTTATTGGCCGTCAGTTTATCCACCTTGTCTCCTCCTTCCGGACGTGCTGTCAAGTTAGTATATGTCCCGAAATTCGAATTTAACCTATTGGCGGCCACGGGAGGAGAAGTATGGGTAAACGCAAAGAAACCCGGATACCTGATTCTGCCGTGCAGGCAAAAACGGGTACGGGTTTCCAAGATGACGGCAATAAGACCGTGTATGGTTCTTTCCGCTATGGGTGCTATGTAACCAATAATAGGGATTGAAGCTGCCGGGTGAATCCCCCTTGCGGGCCGTGGCAAAGTGAAGACAAACCACAATTAGCGGAAGGGGCGGCTCCATTACGCAGCATAAATCAGAAAAATATTCGTTAGGACCCGAGGGTCTGCGGAAATGTTCTGACCGGTACATGCATATGGTTTAAGAGGAAGCGTGCAGATGAGGAAAATCCTGAGGAATCTCCTCAAAGAACAAATCGTCCAGTGAGCTGAGCGTACCGTCCTCTTCTACCTGGTATACGGACATTTTCTCCCCGTTCACCGTCAGTTCGATAAAGCAGCCCCAGCAGTAAAAATTGGTGGGAACCGATTTTTCCTATATCTTTGGAATTGCAGTTAGGACATCTCATATTCATTGATCACCTATCCGTTAACAGAATTAATGGCTTTTTCCAAACGCTGTTCGCTCATAGGCGGAACCATGACCGCATTCTCCCCTATGGACATTTCCGTGGTGCAAGGCAGCCATTTCCGCCCTTCAATCAAATCCGAAACAAATCCGTCGCTTATTTCGAGACCTAATATTGTATTTCCCATTTCCTGGTCAAAATAAACGTCCGTCACTTTACCGAGCATCGTACCGTCCTCAGTAAGCACGTCCAGATCCTTTAATTTATTTTTACCCAAAAGATAGGTGTATTGTATGTCGTCGGCATCCGTCTTGCGAACAGCCTGTTTATTACGAATCATCACAGCATCTTCGCCATAAGCAACGACGTCCTCCCAGGACACCGTCTTCGCTGTGTTGGAGAACAACCCTTTGCCTTCCAGCTCAAGACCTTGAATTTTCCAATCTTCGGTGATGATAATATCGTATATTTTGCCGATCTCCTTGCCTTCTTCCACATCAAATACGGCAAGTCCGATCATCTCTTGGAATTTCATGGCCAGGATCCCACCTTACCCTCTTCAAAATTGAAACGAACCCCTTCACGTTACCACCGAAGTCAGCCAATCCAATGCGGCACGCGCAGGTCGATTTGTCTCGCGAACGGTATGGAGCACTCATCCCTCCCTCTCCATCCATGGAGAATCCCTACCTTTCTTACGTAAGACGACGCAGAATGGTTTCAATTTTTTGGGCTGTGTACTCCATATCTTCAGTAGTATTACCCAAACCAAAGCTGAATCGAATCGCCGAACGCAAAACATTTTGAGGCAGCTGCATGGCCTCCAGCACATGGGACAGCTCCAGCGAGCCTGAAGTGCATGCCGAACCGCTGGCCGCGGCGATACCCTCCATGTCGAGATTCATCAGAAGCGTCTCCGTATCTGTCTGCGGGAAGCTGATGTTCACGATGTGGGGAAGGCATTCCTCTTGGTGGCCGTTGATTACAAAAGCATCCCTGCCGATCTTCTGCTCCAGCGTGCTGATCAAGGCCTGGCGCAAACGAAGATCATGCTCTCTTCGCTGCTCCATCTGGCGGGAAGCAATCTCCACGGCTTTGCCGAAGCCGGCGATTCCGGCCATATTTTCTGTTCCGGCGCGCCGCTTTTTCTCTTGGAGTCCGCCGTGAAGGCGCGGTGCGATGACCAGTCCTTTGCGGACGTACAGCGCTCCTACACCTTGAGGTCCGTTGATTTTGTGCGCGGAAAAGCTCATCATGTCGACCGGAAGCTCATGGCAGTTGATGGGCAGCGCTCCAAGAGCCTGAACGGCGTCCACATGAAAAAGGATGTCTCTGCTTCGGGCGATTCTCCCGATTTCTTCAATCGGCTGAATCGTTCCTACCTCGTTGTTCGCATACATGATGCTGATCAGAATCGTATCCTCCGACAATGCCGCCTCCAGATCCTCGGGCCGAACCCGTCCGGTGTGGTCTACCGGCAGGTAAGTGACACGGAAACCTTCCTTCTCCAGCTCTTCGCAGGCGTGAAGCACAGCATGATGCTCGATGGACGACGTAATGATGTGCTTCCCCTTAGACCTGCGCATGGAGGCTGCGCCGAATAAAGCGAGGTTGTCACTTTCCGTGCCCCCGGCGGTAAAGACGATCTCATCGGGCAGGCAGCCGAGAAATTTGGCGATTCGGTCCCTTGCCCCGCTGACGGTACGTTTGGCCGCACGGCCGAATGCGTGAACGCTGGAGGCGTTGCCGTATTGTCCGGTCATGACGCGCATCATTTCTTCCGCCACTTCCGGATGTACCGGAGTGGAGGCCGCATGGTCCAAATAGATTGATTTCATGATTACACCACCTTGGTCTTGTGTAGTATTTCGCTTATGATGTCCAGTGAAATTGTTGTATTCAGATCAGGAATTTGGAGCCTGTTCATACAGGGTTTGGCTCGGATAGAACGGTTTCCGGGCAGTCATAATATGTCGGTAATCCAATCCCGATATGGAGGTCATGACATGAACCCGTATTCCCAATCCCAGCAAATCAACCAAATCATTCATCAGCTGACGCAGCAAACCCAACAAGCTTCTATGGCTTACCAGCAAATGCTGAAGCAGGAGCAGCAAAATGCGATGCAGCTGGAGCAGCTCGCTCAGCGTGAGCAGCAAACGTCGCAAATGATTCAATCCGCCCTTCAAGGCCACCAGCGCGCCATTCAACAGCTGCAGCAAATCTCCAGCCTGGCCCAGCAAATGGTGAGCTCCGTTTCCCAGCCGGTATCGGGATATATGGAAACGCAGCAGCCGCAAGGCTTCCAAACGGGGTTCAACAACCAGTTCCGTCAACAGTAACAACCGGAAACAGACTCGCCGAAGCGGGTCTGTTTTTAATTTGGAAAACATTTACTTACAAAACTTTGGAAGTTGACTATCCTTACAGAAGGTACACCCGGAAGGTACGCCGTTTGCAAAGCCGAATGCCACTCGCAAGGGGCGAGTGGCTGCAGCTTGTAGTCTAGATGTAAAACATATAGTTCTCGGACGTCTCTTTCTCCTGGTAGGAGATCAGGTCTGCAAGCGTCGTCGAATCCAGCACGTTGGCGATTCCGTCACGGATCCGCAGCCAAAGATTACGTTTGGCCGGATCATCCTCTTCTGTAAAATCGACCGGCGAAATCGGCCCCTCGAGCACGCGAATGACATCACCGGCTGTAATCTCGGAAGCTTCACGCGATAAGATGTAACCGCCGTAAGCGCCGCGTATGCTCTTAACGAGTCCGGCGTTCCGGAGCGGAGCGATCAGCTGCTCCAGATAGTGCTCGGAAAGTTGGTTTTTCTCGGCAATGCTCTTCAGGGATGTCGGCCCTTCGCCGTATTTGGCGGCAAGCTCCATCATGATTGTCAAGCCGTAACGGCCTTTTGTCGATATTTTCAAAGGTGGCACCTCTCTCAAGTAAAATTCATGGTATCTATATAGAATGAACTCAAAAACTTCATGTTGAGGGCTTGGATAAGCCTATTACAACAGGGGGTTCAAATTTCGAAACTTGAGTTGCATCTATTTAGCTCTTACTCATGTATCGTTATCAATGGCTTTGATTCAACATGTCGGTGAGTTGATCCAAGAGAATACAGCTTATGTAAGCTTTTCCATATCTGCGTATTCCGATCATTTCCCTAGCCTATGTTAACATATCCGGCTCCGTTTTGGTTTAAAAAACAATGACAAAACAAAGAAATGTTCGCGACCGGTGGACAACCTATGTGGTGTGATCTGTGGACAAATGTGTTAAAATAGAGGCTATGGGCACAATCTCATATGAAAATGGTGATGACTTTTGTCTACAGATAATCAAAATATACGTGTCGTCGTCGGGATGTCCGGCGGTGTCGACTCATCCGTCACCGCGCTGCTTCTGAAGCAGCAGGGCTACGACGTCATCGGCATTTTTATGAAAAACTGGGATGACACCGATGAATTCGGCAACTGCACCGCGGAAGACGACGCCGAGGACGTCCGCCGCGTCTGCGAGCAGATCGGCATTCCTTATTACACGGTGAACTTCGAAAAGGAATATTACGATAAAGTATTTTCCTATTTTCTCGATGAATATAAGTTGGGCCGCACACCAAATCCCGATGTCATGTGCAACCGCGAGATTAAATTCGGCGAATTTCTGACGAAAGCGCTGAATCTGGGCGCCCAATATGTAGCCACCGGCCATTATGCCCGCGTTGTCGAGCAGGACGGCGTCTATACGCTGCTGCGCGGCGTGGACAGCAACAAGGATCAGACCTACTTCCTGAACGCGCTCAATCAGCAGCAGCTGTCAAAGGCGATGTTCCCGATCGGACATCTGCCTAAGCCCGAGGTCCGCCGAATTGCGGAGGAAGCCGGACTCTACACCGCCAAGAAAAAGGACAGCACCGGGGTATGCTTTATCGGAGAACGCAATTTCAAAGAGTTCCTGAGCCAATACCTGCCTGCCCAATCCGGCCAAATGGTCGATATCGCCACCGGCGAAGTCAAAGGCCGCCACGACGGCCTCATGTACTACACGCTTGGACAGCGCCAAGGCCTTGGCATCGGCGGTTCCGGCTCGGGCGAACCATGGTTCGTCGCCGACAAGGATCTGGAGAAGAACATTTTGTACGTCGTACAGGGGGATCAGCATCCCAGCCTGTACTCCACCGGACTCATCGCTTCAGGCGTGAACTGGATCGCGGGACAAGGGGCCGTGCCCAAAGAGCCCTTCCAATGTACCGCCAAGTTCCGCTACCGCCAGCCCGACCAGAAGGTTACACTGGAATGGCTGCCGGACGGCAACGTCCACGTTACGTTTGCCGAGAAGCAAAAGGCCATTACACCCGGCCAAGCCGTCGTGTTCTACCAGGACGATGTGTGCCTGGGCGGCGGAACGATCGACAAAGTGGAAAAAGTTCAATACGAAGCTGCCATCTAAACGCAAAGCATATGTGCAAACCGCCGGCTCTTTCGAGGGCCGGCGGTTTTTTTGCATGCCGTCCTTAAAGATTCTCCCTGCCATCATTATTATCCTGCTGTCATTGCAAAACTAATCCCCAATCGAAGGATGTTCCCAGGCACCGGCGGTTTAAGACTGATCCTTCCGAAGCTGCTGATTATGCCGGATTTTCGCCTCGTTGCCCTGCTCCGACGCTTCATAGAATACCCGGCCGGCGATTTCCCTCGGCAGGTAGTCCTGCTTCACATAATGGCCGGGATAATTATGCGGGTACTTGTACCCTTCATGGCCCAGCTTGACAGCACCCTTATAGTGCGTATCCCGCAAGTGAAGCGGCACTTCCGCGGATTTGATCTCGTCCATGGCGGACATCGCATTCGAAATCGCCGTATAGACCCTGTTGGATTTCGGGCTCTCCACTGCAAACAGGATCGCCTGCGCAATGTTCAGCTTCGCCTCCGGCCAGCCGTTGTTCCGGTAAGCGTCCAGCGCGCTGACGGCCTGAACCATCGCCTGCGGGTTTGCCAGCCCGATATCCTCGCTGCTGGCGGCAATCAGCCGGCGGATGAACACCATCGGGTCCATGCCCAGCTTCTCCACCGCGTAGAGGAACCAGAACAGCGCGGCATCGCTTGAGCCGCGGATGCTCTTATGAAACGCCGAAAGCACGTCATACTGGGTCGACTCGTCCGCACGCACGATCGGCCGGCGGATGGACTCCTCCGCCACTTCGAGCGTGATATGGACGGATCCGTCCGCCTCAGGAGGCGTCGTCAATGCCGCCAATTCCAGCGCATTCAGCGCGCGCCGGATATCCCCGTTCGCCATCGTCGCAATATGATCCAGAGCTTCCTCATCGACCTTCAGCTTCATGAAGCCGAGCCCCTTGTCCGGATCCTGCAGCGCCCGCTTCATCGCCAGCATGGAATGCTCCTTAGTAAGCGGATGAAGCTGGAACAACGTCGAGCGGCTCATCAAGGCGCCGTTCACATAATGGAACGGGTTCTCCGTCGTCGCTCCGATAAAAATGATCGTCCCCTTCTCCACCGCAGGCAGCAGCGCGTCCTGGCGCGAGCTGTTAAAACGGTGCACCTCGTCCAGAAAGAGGATCGTTTTCGTTCCGTACATCGATTTATTGGTCTGGGCCTGGTCAATCACCTCGCGGACATCCTTGACGGAAGCGTCAACCGCGTTCAGCCGGACGAAGTCCGCCTGCGTATGCTGCGAAATAATATGGGCGAGCGTCGTCTTGCCGCATCCCGGAGGCCCATACAGGAGGATGGAGGATACCTGGTCGGCTTCAATCGCCCTGCGGAGCAGCTTGCCCGGACCGACGATATGCTCCTGTCCAATATATTCATCCAGCGTGGTCGGCCGCATCCGGTCGGCCAAGAGCCGTGCGCCCGGATTCGCGTCCTGCTGGAAAGAGAATAAGTCCATTCGATTCACGTCCTTGAAAGTCTAAAATGCTTGTCCCTGCGGACCAAAGCTGTTCTTCTATCATACCATACCCGGCCGGGAGAGTTCATTCCCTTCTGTTTCCGGGCGAACAGGAGGTGCGCTCATGACTTGCTCGGACGGCGGTAGGCCTTTTCGTGAAAGCGCAGGATCGACTGAAACAGCTCCTCGCCGCCGTCATGCGATTCGACGGGATGCTCGGGATCAAGGCTGAGGTACATCGCCCGGTACGTTTCAGGAACCCAAATGTACGAATGCACGTACGCTGTCGGCGTAAAACCGACCTTTTTCCAAAAGGAGATTCTGCCGGCGTTTTCTTCCGACGGATCGGCTTCCGCTTCGATCACGATACCTCTCCAGCCCCTTCTGCCGGCCCATTCACGCAAATCCCGGAGGCAGGCAAGTCCGACACCTTGTCCCCTTGAATTTCCCCGTACCGCAATATAATCGATGACCAGCAGGTTTTCCTTGGCATCCGTCCCCGTCAGGGCCATGGCAGCTGCGGTTTGGCCTTCGCTCCAGACGTGCAGTGCACACAGTCCCCTTTCAAACATGCGCATGATGATCGCTTTCGTTTTCCGCCCATGCTCCGGAAAAGCCTCCTCATAAATCGGCTCCGCCTGCTGCCACATCGCTTCGTCCCAATGTTCCGTCACCTGATGCTGCATCGTTCGTTGTTCTCCTTCTTTGTAGAAAATGGATGGTCATGCCTTTATTATAATGGCCCGCATGACGAAAAACACCGCAGAGCCGGCCAGCCGGACTGCGGTGTAATATTAACAACGGCTCTCGTCGTTGCGGCGAGCTGCTAAGCTTCGGGCTTCACTTCAAGCGTCGCTTGAACCAGCACGGCGATCGCCCGGTCCAAGGCTTCGGCAAAGCCTTCAGGGTCCGTCATCGCCACCGGCCGGGATTCGCGGACAACAGCCATGGCTTGCTCCACCGTCTCGTCCCGAATCCCGGCGTCTTGCAGCAGCTCCAGCCCCTTCTCCAGCGTATCCGCGAGCCGCATCGGGCCGTAGGACTGGGGCTCACGGTAGAGGGCGCGGGCGCTGGTCAGCACATAGGCCGCAAAATCCAGCATTCGCTCCCGCATATCCCCTGCTCCCGGGTTAGTTTCCGTAGCGTTCATATGAAATCATCTCCTTCAGCGGCTTGGACGTTTTCGGACGCGGAGGCTTGTCGGCGTAGCCGAGGCTGATCAGCAGCTCGGGCTTCACTTCCTCCGGCAAACCGGTGATGGCCGCAATGGACGGTGCGTGGAACGACCGGACCGGACAGCTGGACGCGCCGAGCGATTGAGCGGTGAGCATGATCGCGGAAGCGGCGACCCCCAAATTAATGAACCGCAGCGTGTCGGCACTGTCTGCTCCGCCCCGTGCCAGCGCCTCCTGATGATTGCTGCAGAGAACGACCACCGCCGCCGGCTGCCCCGACAGCCCCTGCGCAAACCGCTTGATATGCCTTATCTGCACTTCGTCCTGAACGACGACAAAATGCGATTCCTGCGCATTGCTTGCCGACGGGCTGTGAAGAATGGCTTCCTCGATCGCCTCTACGATATGCGTCTCAAGCCGCTGGTCAGTAAAAGAACGCGCGCTGCGCCTTGCCTTGATGGTTTCCAGTACATCCATGGTGTTATCCCCCTCTCGCCTAACGCAAGGAAAATCCTCTCCGCATCAAAACTTCCCGTAAATTCTCTCTCAAGCTTGACGATGCCGCGATCGTCTCCGGTCGCGTGCAGCGTCTGGCCGTGTGCTCACACCAGCCATAATCCGATCCTTCCTTCTCCGGCTCGCCGGCAATCGAGACCCGGCGGCCGTCATACGAACGGCGTGATATCATTTGCTCATCGTACGCCTTCAGCCCTTCGTCCAATGCGGCGGCCGAATACCGTTCTTCATGAACCGTAACGCTCCCCGGCAGGCGGGGCTTCACCCCTCTGCGCACCCCTTCACGCTCCCGGCCGACAGCCAGGCCGACCACGGCAAACATCCCCTCGGGAAGGCCAAGCTCAAGCGCCAGCTCCTCCGGATGGTTGCGGACGGACCCGACCGGGACGGCGCCATAACCGAGCGCTTCGGCAGCGACCAGGGCGTTCTGCATCGCCAGTGCGGCATCGACGGAAGACAGCAGCAACATTTCAAGCGTGTCCGCTTTAAAGTCGTAGCCCTGCCGCTGCGTTACATATTTCAGCCGATAGATGTCCGCGCAGAAAACCAGCATCACCGGCGCTTCCTGAATAAATCCCTGGTGGCCGGAAAGCGCCGAAATTCGCGATTTCCGGTCCGCGTCCCGGACAACGATGATGCTGTAAGCCTGCAGGTTGGAGGAAGTAGGTGCGCTTCTGGCGGACGTCAGGATCGCTTCAAGCGCGGCCGGCGGCACCTCCTCCGGCGTAAAGCCCCGGATGGACTCATGGCTGGTCAGAACCTGGATCGTCCCGTTCAAGTGCGTTTCGTCCGGCACCCTTCCCTCCAGCTCGAAGCGGTTTCGTATCATGTTCCGTCCCATGTCTCTCCCCCCTCAAGCAATAGGCATTCCACTAGAACATCATAGGGTTCAGCCGTTCAATTCCCCATTCTTCATGATTTGACGGCCGTCCAGATACACATCCGGCTTGCCGACGACGCAATCGATATGCACGCCTGCGGCGACGACGCCGCCGAACGTGTTGTTGCTGCCGAAGGCCACGTGGATGGTGCCGTACACCTTCTCGTCTTCCAGCACGACGCCGGTGATCCGGGCCTTCTCGTTCGTGCCGATGCCGAACTCGCCAAGCAGACGGCCGTCCCCGTCGCCGAGCATCTGCAGCAGCTTCTCTCCCTCCGGCCCGCCTTCGGCCGCGGTCAGGCGTCCCTTTTCCACAGTCAGCACGATCGGGCCCGACAGCTTGCCGATGCCGGCAATGGAGCCGTCAACGACGATTTGACCTTCGGCCGTTCCTTCGACCGGTGCAATATAGGCTTCACCCGAAGGCAGATTTCCGGATTGCCCCGGCTCCAGATACATGCCCGTGCTGGGCACCCCGTCCCGCCCCTGGATGGAAAACTCCAGCGAACGGCCGTCCTTCTCGATGCGTACCGTTTGAGCGCCTGTCAGCATATCCGTCACTTTCTCGGTCAGCGCTTTGACCTGCGTATAATCGGCGGCAATGGCGCCTTCCAGAAACATGTCCTCGGTGATGCCCGGCATGGTAGCCAGACGCGCTCCGGCGGCTGCCGCCTGCTTGCGGGCCTGCGTATGCGTCAGCGAGTGCTTCGTAATGCACACCACGACCTGCGCTTTGGTCATTGCGGCCGCAATCGCCTCAGGGGGCTCCTCCCCCGACTTCGCGCGCTCTGTCATGACAGCCAGCATCGACTCGGCTCCGAGGCGCTTTCCGGCTTCATGCAGCGCTTCGGCCAGCTCCTTCCGGCTCTCATCGGTAACGACCAGAAAAGTCTCTCCGGATTTCAAGCCAAGGCAATCGGCCAACGTGTTCATACTGATTTCAACGATCTTTTCATTCATTGCGAAACAGCTTCCTTCCTTATAAAAAATAGGGCTCGACCGGCTCAAATCATTTCCGATACGATTTTAGCCATAATAGCATTCGACAGAATGACCGGCAAGCCGGAGGCTTCGGCCACCATACGGCGCGCTTCCTCGGTGTATCCCATGCAGTCCAACAGAATCAGATCCGTCTGGTCCTTCAGCACGCGTGCGGCGGCTTCGAAATTCCCTTCCTCAACAATGTACGGCGAAGCAACGGCAAACACCGGATGCAGTCCATGAAGCTCAAACTTTGAGTTCATGCTGTCCTTCTGCTCCTCCAGCGGAACGATGACGCCCAATCGTCTTGGGCCGACCATCGCTTTCACCGCCGGGGGAATGATATGATCCGGCTCGATCAAATAGGAAGATTGGGTGGCGAGTCCCGGAAATACGCCTGTGCACAGCAGCAAAATCTGCCGGATGCCCTGCTCTTCCATGGCATAAATTTTCTGCTGAAGGAGCGGCTGCATCTTGCTTCTTCCCATGACGACCGACCGCCCTGTCGTTAACCGCGAGGTGAGCGTATGGTCCCCCTCCTCCGGCTTCAGCTTTGCGTCGATTTCCTCCTTAGTCATTCCGTCCAGCACGCCGGCCTGAACGATGTCCACCCGGCTTGGCAAATGCTCCTCCAGAATCGGCGTAACGTCCTTCCGCGGCGCCTGCCCGATCGTAATTACCCCCAGTTTCGTCATACCGCTGATCCTCCTTCACCATGATCGATATCGAATGAAGCTTCCCCATTCCACATTGTTCGTGATCCCCTGGTTACGTCATGATTGAATCGTCCCCAAACGGGGATTTCCCTGCTGAAAAAGGGAAGACAGCCGTTTGGCCTCTTCCCTCTCCCGTGCTGACTCAGGCATTCCCCGCCGTCTGCAGCACCTTCATCGAACCGTACAGCTTGACGATCCGGTCATATTCATCCGGATTATAAAAAGCGCAGGTTCCGTTCGTGACCTCCTTGGCGACTTCCACCGCAAAGCGGACCGCGGCGGCGATGTCGATCTCGTGGCTCGCCCCCGTGCCGCATCCCGGCACGACCGACTGGGCCGTTACGGCTACCCCGACGACCGGTGCCGAAGTGGCCACGGCAGGCTGCAGGATCGAGTTGATGTGGTACACGTCGTTGCCGTAAGGTGTAATGTCCTGCATCGTGATCGGGAACGTCACCGGCAGCAGTCCCGTCGTCATTTCCATAATGCGCAGCAGGTCCTCGCTCACCCGCAAAATGTAACCTTCCTTGACGGTCGGCGAAATGGCGAAGCCTTTATGGTTGATGACCCGGTTGCCCTTCGTCGTGTCGATCGATAGGACCGCGTCCATTTCCGGCAGCACCTCGTGGGCGTTCATCGCACCGATATCAACCGGCGAATCCATAAAATCTACCGGCTCATGCGGACGGGTCGGGGCGTCCGGACAAATATGCGTCGTCACGATGACGTCGCCTTTGAGGCGGTCTCCCTTGACCTGCATATCCGCAAGCTTAAGCGCGGAAGCAACTGCCGCTACTGCCCCGTCAGCGTCGGAGACGAGTCCGATCCGGCTTGGACGGGCGCCAATGCCGCCAAGGCGTCCAACGATGCCGAGGGTCGGAACGGACCCGCCCTTGGACTTACCCTCGGTTCCCGGAATGACGATTTTAATAAAATCGGTGCTTCCCTTTTCGCCGGTTACTTTTTGTACTTCGACGGAAATCTCCGCATAGTCGGCGAACAGCGCTTTGACCTTCTCTCCCGTTACATAGCCATCATCCATCGCATCCAGCGAAATCATCGTTTGCTTGAGTGTCATATGACCGATACCTCCATCTTCTGTCTGTTGTGCGGGTGTTCTCTCCGTAACATTCGAACCATCCGTAACGATTTAGAACAAATAATCCAGAACCGGCTTCTTGATAATGTCTTCCACCGGCAGCATCAGCTTCTTGTTGCGCATCGTGGTGCTGAGGAGCAGCTTCTCCTTCGGCACGACGATCACGGCGAGCTGCTGTCCCTTCTCCAAAGCAGCGGTCACGACCGGTCTGGCCGTCTTGGCGTCCAGGGTCATGATCAGGTCCGGGAATGTCGCGAAGCGTTCCCCGTCCTTTTCCAGCGTCATGTATTCATTCCAGAACGTCATTTCGAACCCGTCGATCTGCACGGTCCCGACATCGAATCCGCCGGTCGTCTCGATCTGAAAATCCGTCACTTCTCCGGCCGCCACGATCCGGCCGCCGAGCTTGGCGACAACTGCTTCGATAGCTGCTTCACCTTTGGCGCCGAGCAGCGCCCGGCCGACTTCGATCGCCTGCGAAATGGCTCCCGGAGCGCCGTTTTGCTTCGCATAAGCTGCGGTCACCGGATTTCTCGCCACTGCGACCAGGCCGCCAGCCTCCACCGACGCCTTGCGGACCATCGACGCCGCTTTGCCGAGGGAGCCGGAGACGCTGAACTCTAGGTAGTTGTCACCTTTACCGCCGATGGCCGTTTGGTGGGACACATAATCTTCCACCTCCGTTAGATTCAGGGCGCCCATCGTGCCTGTCGGATGCGCTCTGCCGTTGCAGGCGAAGTCGACCAGCGGAATTCCGGTAATGACCGACTGCAGCCATCCGTTGACCGTTGTACCGGCCCCGTTCTCGTTGGTGTGAATGGCCGAGATCGGCTTGCCGAGCAAGCCGGCCAGCATGTCCAGCGCTTTGGAGTAGTGAATGGGCTTCAGATACTTATCCTTTGCCCCTGGTGCACCGACCAGCGATACGGTCACGAGCGTGTCGTTATCGGCGAATTCGTCGATGGTGCGCAGCTCCGGCTGCCCCAGCTCGAGCGCAAGCCTGCCGATTTGTAGGCCTTCCTCGATCCAGCCGCCACCGCCGCCGCCCAATACCGCGCCGCCATAAACGGCGCTCTCCATCATGCTTTCATCCAAAGGTATACGTGCCATTGGTGTATGCACCTACTTTCTGATTTTGAATATCGAGTTAAAGAAGCTGTACAGCGCATCCCCTGCGATAAATCCGGCCGCCAGGATACTCATTGGCGTTTCGGCTTCCTTCCCCTTCACTTTCAGGACGACGATCCGGATCAAGAGACCCGCAAGGACCGCCCAGCAGGCGTTCGGTGTCGCAATGAGGAGGCCTGTCGCGAACATGACGCCGATCTGGCGCTTGGCGCCGCCGATGAGCTGCAGAATGGCCCCCGGAATGGCCCACAGCAGCAGCTTCATTGCCACATCGCCCGAGGTTCCCGCTTGAATCGTCGATACGTAAACCGTATCGATTGGCGGAACGAGCTTTTGCGAGAAGTACGAGTTATACGTCAGGGCAACAACGATAACGGCTACGCCGAAGGCGATCATGCCTGTCATGTACTGCTGCTTTCTGCCCCGCTTTTCAAATTCGGGGTCCTCCCCGTTGCCGCGCAGAATGTAGCCTGTCTTCAGGTCGTATCCCATGTCCGCAAACGCCGGGCCCGTAGCGGCACTGAATCCGGCCAAAAGGGCCAGCGCCACCGGCGGAAAGCCGATCAGCATGCCGAACAAAAGCGTAATGAACGCGACGGCAAAGGCAGGGAACCAGCCGGAATGCATGGCCGCGATGCCGACGATAATTTCGTGCACAAACGCGGCAAAGGCCGCAAAGAACAGGAAGCCGATCAGCATGCCGAGTGACATCTTCGTCATCAGGCCGCCGATGATGGCGATAATAAGTGCGATGATCAGGTAAGCGACAAAGCCCAGTCCCAGGGAGCGTCTCGCTTCACCCTCCGTACGGGTATACTTCGAATCGTCAGCTTCCCGCTCCGATTTTTTCGGCCGCTTAAAAATCAGAATCGCGGCTTGAACGAGGGCGACGATCCCTGCGCCGATCATGACGCCATGGGCGATATAGAGAGCCTCCACGTTAATGTTGAACCACGGAATGGAATACTGCCGGATCAGAAGGCCGATGCCGAACATGCTGAGCGCCCAGATGTTGCCGATAAAGGCGACGCCGAAGGCCGACATCGAAATGTGGAAATAGGAACCGATGAGTCCGAGTACCGTACCGACGCCGAGCAGTCCGGCGCGCTTGCCGCCCTTATCGCCGGCTATGATCGATTCGGCTGTCGCTACGCCCGGAGCCCATGTCCCTGACGCGGGGAACAGCTTCGAGTCGAACAGCTTGTACAGCAGGGCCGCATCCACGAACATGGCCATCGCTGCGCCGATCAGCATCGGAACGATCAGCTTCGTCTCCCCCATCACGAACGGAATGCCGATCGGAATAAACAAACTGTTGGCAGCCCCGAACGTGGCCGAGGATATCGAAGTCTGCACCATATTTTGCCGGTGTACCGACTTGTATTTCTTAAAGACCGCAATCGGAATCCTCGCGATCAGCATCGCCACGAGCGCTCCGATAATAGCCGTATTCGGCGTAACACCAAGCGTGGTAACGATTTGTATCCCGACGATGGCACCCAGGATGGCGGTAACGATGTTGAGTATCAAGCCAAAGGGCTCAAAAATGCTGGGGTGCTTCTCTTTACCGCCTGCTTGTTCTGCTTCGTGTTTTACTTCGCTCATGATAACGCCTCCAATATATACGAATTTCACTTGGCACTTTAACATTCATTTCTTTAGTTCAATCTATATTGCAGGCCGCATTTGAAGGATACGTTTTATGCCACGCCCGGTGCTGCTGGACCCGGACGCCACCGGAGGTTAAGGATAAGTATCTGCCCTACACTCCGTATGAGAAGGGAGATTCCATATCCTCTCATCAGGGTAATACAGTACTGGCAAATCCGAGCGATCAGGAAGCGGAAATAATCTGCTTATAATAGTTGGCGGCCATCAGGCCTTCCGCTTCGACGATATCAACGACGGGAACCTGCAGCTCTTTCCGGATCACATCGGCAAAATGAATAGTAGAGAAACCGGTGCAAGCGAATACAATGGCTTTTGCGCCCTTCTCCACCAGGGACCGTGCTCCTTCAAGCGCTTTCTGCCGTCCCGCTTCCGTCAGCAGATCCGTCGTATTGGTCACGCCTTCAGGCCGGGAGTATCCTACGATCAGCTCATCCAGCAATACTTTCATGACCGGCGGAATCCCTTCGGTGATCCCCATTAATCCGACGGGCTCGCCGAGCGAGAGAGCGACCAAAGCAGCAGAGCTTCCGGCCCCGATGACGGGGATCGACACGCGGCTGCGCAATTCCCGTACGCCCGGATCGGCGGCGCAGCTGACAATAAGCAGGCGGCAGCCTTCCTGCTCCATCTGGATGCCCAGCTCTACGATTTTCGGAAGGGCTGCTTCCTCCGACGCATCATCGTAAATGCCCAGCGGTTGATCAGGTATGCTTCTGCTCATGACAGGGACTTCAAATTGCTCTTGAATCATGTTTCCGTGCGCTTGCAGCACTTCATTATCTTTCGCCGTAAATACACGAATTAATCCTATCAAGTCGATCACCCCTTCGTTCCTTTAAACTATTGATGTTAAAATATATTACATTAGATTTTATGCCTTTCACCCCGATGGAACAATGTACTCATCCACCAAAACTGAAAGCGACCCTTTGTGCTCATGGCACAAAGGGTCGCTTTGATCCGCTAATGATTTAATAAATAAAATGTCGTACATAAGTACAATTCGAAACGGCACCTTGGATTGTTCAGATCCAGATCAAGAATCGATTTAATCCGGTCCATCCGGTAATTTACCGAATTGCGGTGAATAAACATCCGCAACGACGTTTCGTTCAGACTGCCGCCTGTCGCCATATAATGATATAGCGTCCTGACGTAATTTGTGCCGTGGGTCCTGTCATGTTCAGCGAGCACGCCTACCTTTTCCTCAACGAACCGGTTCAGGCGGGCAGGGTCGGTCGATTCCTGCAGCAGGTGGATCATCTCCACTTCCGTGTAAGTGAACATCCGGCGCTCCTGGTTCAGCCGGTATCCGATTGACACCGCCGTTCGGGCTTCGCCATAGCTTCGGTGCGCCTCGACCAGGGAGCCGGGACGGCCAATGCCCATCCGCACTCCTTCCCAAGAGCCCAGCTGCCCGGAAAGGGCATCGCACCATGGAAGCGGCACATCCTTGTCCACGATCCGGCGGTCCTGTCCCGCAGGCTTGGCGGAGGGCAGAAACAACACGATCCTTCCCCCATGGATTTGGAGCTGGGACCGGACTTTCCGCGCGGCGGACTCCTTGCGAATGAATGCCTGAATATTAGTGACGACCGTACTTTCTTCATTGTAAAAGGGCTCATCCGCCTCTACGACAGCCACTTCCCACAGCCATTCGGGCGAAAGACCGAGCTGCCGCCCCCTGGAGGCCGTCACCCGCTCATCGGACACCGTGTTCAAAATCAGCTCCTCGAAAAACGTGCCCCGCAGCCGGCTTTCCGTGTCCTTGGCGATTTTGTTCCTCATCAGCTCAAGCGAGAAAACGAGCCTTGCCTGCTCAATCAGCATGAGATCCAGCTCATTCAGCTCCCGCTTCTCCACCACAAATTTACCCAGCATTTTGTTGTCGACGCTAACCTCCCACTGGTGATGCTTCCCCGAAGACCGGTAAGGGTACCCTTCCGGCGACGACGCCAGCACCTCTCCGGCCTTACCGATAATCCATATCGGCGAATCAATCAACTCCGAGACGTTGTCAGCGACGACCTGAATGCCTTTATTGTTCAATACCAGCCGGGTCAGCGCCTTATTGACCTCTTCGGCCCGCCTCAGCAGCACGGCCTGCCGGTTTAAAATTTGATCCATAACATGATACGTTATGTCAATGTAAGCCATCCCGATAGGAAGCTGAATGATCGGAATATCGTATTGGTTGCTTTTATCGATCATTTCCTGCGGGATATGGGGAATAAAGCGTTCCGGCTTAATGGCCACCCCCGCCCCGTTCACTTTGGCGAGCTGTTCGATCATTTCGACCAGCAGCGACGGGTCGTTCCGGGTCGAATAACCTGTCGTCAGCACCATCTCGCCTTCCCGCAGCCAATTTCCGATATCGGGAACCTCCCAAATATCTATATATTGTACGATACGGTCAAGGCCGCGTTCCCCGCTGATCAGCTGCGCATGCTCCATCACCGGCAGCTTCAGCATCTCCCTGACCGTCAAACCTTTCGGACTCATTGCATCACCTCGCGGTTCACGGATATCTGGGTGCAGCATGTCCTTTTGCTTTCGTAACCGCTTGAATATGCCCCCTCTTCATTGTACCTTACTGCTTAGCCCCGATGCTATTGCTTTGTAACCGCAGCCAAAAGAAGGAAGGAGGCGGACTCCCGGGCATATGAAAAACGTCTATCGACGTACTTTCAAAGAAGACAGACCGCGTTTAGCTGAAGTTTTTCTTGCGATCATAGAATGGTTCAGCTTCGCTGAAATTTATAAATTCTATAATCTTAAACAGCAAAAAACCGTTCAGCATCCGAACGGTTTCTTTAGAAACGGCCCGCCTGCTGAGCCATTTCGAGCATATGAAAAAGAGGGTTTAACGCTGGCGCACTCTTTACTGCTGCCGCATTTTAGAGCGGAACAAACGCGAGAGCATACCTGGCCATGGACTGTTCCAACCGGCATACAGCTGTACCGTGCTTTCCACAGGTTTTTCCGTTGCACGCAGCAACCGGCTCCTTCGTCTGTGCAGATCCGCGTATTTGTATTCCATCAATTTCTCTTGTACATAGTGGTGTTCCATCATATATTTCTCCTCCGATCTATTTTACGCATAGATGGGGAGGTGTTATAGCCTACTGGCGTGCCGACACTTTTTGTTTCGAGGCATCCGCGGCGTGTTCCGACCGTTTCTTAAAAATCACCTTACGGATGCTCTCCTGAGACAGGTGGAAAGCCTGTTTCAAGTATTCGATTGAATGACCTTGGCAATGAAGAGCAAAGATCTCCTCGTTTCTGCGTTCGATCATTTGCCGTGTCCCGCTGTTTACACCCCATCCGACGCGTTCGTTGCTTCTCTTCGGGATGTAAATCAGCTCGCCCTCAATATGTTTCTGAAGTTCCTTCAGCAAACTAGGGGGAAGCACATCCCTCCCGTTTTTGTAATTCACGATAAACGTCCTCCTTAAACTTCAACAGATGTCCAGTTCCGACGGTTGTTTCAAACCCGCTAAATGCTTGGATCATGCTGTTTTCGCCTCCTTTCGAATTATGTACCCATATATTTTAATAAAACGGTATAAGGGGAGCCGATCGGCCCCCCGATACTGCGGGGCTTCGCTTACGCGAAGACCACCTCGTATTGTGTGATCAAATTGCATCAGCCTCCTTTCATACAGAATCGTCGGCCGTCCGACACCTTTATTAACTCATATTTTGGGAATTCCAGCAAGTGAAAGAACGGATATAAATATTCTTTACCTCTTCAATGATGATAGGATATTCTTTACCACCGCTGCTGCACCGGGCTAACGGAGGAGAATTCCCATCAGAAGGTCGCTCTCATTCCGCCAATAATCCGGTTGTCCCGGTACCTCCTGCAGCATTAAGCCCGTCAGCGCAGACAGATAGAGAAACAGCAGCCGGCGGGGGTCTCCTTCGCGAAATTCGCCTGCTTCCTGGCCTTTGACCAGAATCGGGACCAGCTGCTCAATCGTATCCTCCGGCGAATATCGCCCGATCATTTCCTTCGCCCGCTCCGGAACATCGCTCGAGGTTTGAGCCTGGTGGATCAGCAGAAAGGCATCCTTATTGTCGCCCTCCAGCATAGCCTCCGTCAGGACGCGGATTTGCTCGGCAGGGCTTCCCGGCATACGCCCCAGCTCCTTCATCGAGTGCTGCGCCTCCTCCATCGCCTCCTGTACGAGTTCGGTAAACAGCTCTTCCTTGGAGCTGAAGTAGCGGTAAGACAGCCCTTGGCTGATTCCCGCTTCGGCGGCAATCATGCTCATTTTCGTTCCGTTGATTCCGTGCCGGGCGAACACCTTCAGCGCCGCCTTCTTGATCTGTTCCCTGCGTTCATCATGAATTTGTTCCAACTGCTGCTCGTTCAGCGGTGCCACGTCGGCGACCTCCTTTTTATCAGTCATCCCTGCTTTTATTGTATCCGTCGTAAGCCCGGTCCGGCAAGGAGTCCGGTCTGCTCTTCACTCACCTGCCATAGACGGCTCGCGCCAGCTTCATCCCGCGCAGCATCGGAAGGCGTCTCCAGCTTCATGTCCGCGTAATAACCGCCGCTCTTCAGCAGAAGCTCCGATGATTCTGCGAGCCATACGAGCGTCTGGGCCCCTTGTTCAGGCGTTCGGGAAAAAGGCTTCATACAGGCCATCGTCAGCCGGGCCAACCCTCCGTTATCCTGGTTGAAGTTGGTCGCCACCAGACCGGGATCAAAACAGTGGGCCGTAACTCCCGTACCCTTGAGCCTTCTGGCCAGCTCGGCGGTGAACAAAATGTTCGCCAGCTTGCTCTGGCCATAGCGGAGATTCGCGCCTCCGAGAAGCGCCTTTGGTCCGCTGTACAGGCGGTCACCGTTCAAATCGGTGAAATCTATGCCTCTTTTCGCCATTTTGTGGCCGTGGGAGGAGGTCGTAATAATCCGGGCATCGCCGCTCGCTTTCAGCCGATCCAGCAGCAGGCTGGTCAGGAGAAACGGGCCCAGATGGTTCACCGCCCAGGTCATTTCCAGGCCGTCCTCGGACAGCTTCTTCTTGACAAACATCGTTCCCGCGTTGTTGATTAGGCGGTCGATCCGTGGAACGCGGTTCAATATTTCGGCCGCTGCGCGGCGGATATCCTGCTGGGACGACATATCCGCAATGAAGCAGTCTACCTGGGCTTCCCCGTTTGTCATCTTACCCAGCTCTGCCGACAATTCCGCGGCTTTACTGCGGCTGCGGGCCACGATGCCCAGCTTCGCCCCTTTCAGCACCAATGCCTTTGCCGCCGCGTAACCAATGCCGCTGGTGGCTCCTGTGATCACAATATATTTGCCTTCAAGCGTCCGGCTATTGTGGAACCCTACCGTATTGTTCATATTCGATCGACCGCCTTTACCCATTTTTATGAATGAACCATTCATTCATTTGTCTTCAGTATATCTTCCCTCCCAGGAACTGTCAATCGTATTTTGAAAAGTTGGGCTGCAACTGTTATCACAAAAAAAGGACCGTCCCTTGAAAAAGGAACGGTCTGCGTTCGATGCTATTTCCACCCGCTTGTGACGATATCCTCCTGCGGGTTGTTCAAATATTGCGGCACTGCATCCTCATGCATAATCCATAGCTCATGCAGCGCGCGCGTACAGCCGACGTACATCAGCTTGGCATCCCAGGCCTGATCGCCGTAATGGGCAAGATCCGCATCGGCCACGATGACTGCGTCGAATTCCAGACCTTTGGACAAATACACGGGTAGAACCGATAAACCGCCTTCATACGCCTTTTTGCCACCGTCTATCAAATGCAGGTCGGGCATTCCAGGGGCCAGCTGCTCATGCAGCCTGGCGGCGTCGGCCAGCGTCCTCGTTAGAATGGCTACCGTCCGGTAATCGCCGCCAGCCAGCTGCTGCAGCCCTTCCTGAAGGGAGCGGACCCTCCCCGCTTCTCCCGTATGATACGGAAGAATGCGCACCGGATTGCCACTCCGGAAAACGGGTACGGCAAGCAGATCGCTCTTCACACCATTTTCCAGGATACCGTTGGCAAATTCGATAATTTCCATCGTCGAGCGGTAGCTTCGCGTCAGGGCAAAGTAGGCGGTGTTCTCCGGAGCGAACAGCGAGCTCATCTCCTCCCAGCTGTGGACGCCGCGGTAGGCGTGAATCCCTTGCGACAAGTCGCCCAGGATCGTGAAGGAGTGTCCCCGCACGAACAAGTCCAGTACCGCCACCTGAAACGGGGAGAAATCCTGCGCTTCGTCGATGACGATATGGTCAAAGCGCTGCTCCCCCGTAATGTCGTTCAGCAGGTAGTGCATATAAAGGAGAGCCGGAAGATCCTCTTCCCGGATGATGTCCTTTTTCAAGTCGGACTGGGTAGACTTCTTCAGCACCGCGGCAGGGATGCCGCTCAGCGCTTCCTCGGGCCAGCCACCGGCCGTTTTGACGGCTTTGAACATCTGCTTGTACAGCAGCAGCGGCTCGTATTTCGGCCATTTGTTCGCATACGACTTTTCACGCTGCGCCGCTTTCTTCTTCCGGTCCTTGAGCGCTGCCGCCGAAGGCGACTTTTTCAGCTCCATTTCGATCCAGCGGTGGATTCTGGCCATGACCCTTTCTTTTCGCTTCGCCAGCGGGTACGGCTTATATTCCTCATTGAACCAATGCAGAATCGTCTCTCTAGCCAAAGTTGCCCCTTCCCACGGCATAAAATCGCCGGGAGGCACTGAACTCGATTCCATGGACGACAAGCAGTCACGGATCATCTGCATGAATCCAATCGATCCCTTGAACCGTCCCGGCACGTTATCGGTGATTTCCGGCATGCCTCCCGGCGTCTCGAACCAATACCGCAGCGTTTCTTCGTTATCAGCCAGTGGAAGGTCAAGCCCCAGCAGCTGGAGTGCCCAGTCCGCAAACGTGCTCTGCTGGATATCCCCGACCCCGAGCTCAGGCAGCACGTCGGAGATGTAATCCAGGAACATGTGGTTCGGGGCAAAAATGATCATTTTGTCCGCCGACACCTGGTCCTTGTACTGGTACAGCAGAAAAGCCAGGCGGTGCAGCGCCACGGTTGTTTTACCGCTTCCCGCCACCCCCTGGATGATGAGCGCCGTGTTCCGCGCGGCCCGGATGATCCGGTCCTGCTCCGCCTGGATCGTCGACACGATGTCCCGCAGGCGATTGTCCTTGTTCTCGCCCAGCCGGTACACGAGAAACTCGTCGGACACGGCGGGCTGGTCGCTCTCGCGGTTGTATGTATCGGCCACCCTCTCCAAAATCTGCTTGCGGATCACCACGTTCCGCTTCAAATACACCAGCCCTTCGATGATGCCCTCAGGCGCTTCGTACGAAGCCGTTTCTTCCCCGCCCGTAAACGAATAGAACAGGCTGGCCACCGGCGCCCGCCAGTCAATGACCATCGGCTGGTCGCCGACCTCCGCTTGGTCTACGCCGATTTTTCCGATGTAGAGCGGCTTGCGCTTCCCGGTTCCTTCCTGGAAATCCAGTCTGCCGAAATAAGGCTCCTGCAGGCTTTTGGCCAGGGCCTGGCGCTTCTCTTCCCGGCCCGCTTCCAACACCTGTTCCGTAAAATCATGCCCGGTGTATACCGGAATGCCGCGCAGCCTCTCGAGCTGGCGGTCGATCTCAGCGATCGTCGCATTTAGCCTACTCTCTTCCTCTTGATAGGCACTTTGAAAATCGGTCTCCAATTTCAGTTACCTCCTAAAAGTATTAAGGAGCGGGTTAACCGCTCCTGCTCTTGTAAGCCAATGCTTAAGGTTTATTATCCATAAGCCGCGCTTAAAAAGGATATTCAGTATATCATAATCCGGAGGCATTTTACCATAGGGATTTCAGATTCCCGGGGACCGGGGAAAGGAATAAAGACGACCTATGTTTCCCGTGCTGCCACTTTTGCGGCGTTACTGCAGCTTATGCTCGTACCTGACCTTTCCCTCCCGGTCCAGTCCTTTGATGGATTGCCATGAGAAATCCCGTCCCTCCGTTTTCCACACAAACAGGAACATGCGGTCATCCGATATGCGCTGCCGCTCCGATCCGGACGTCGCTGTATTGCTGCCGCGGTCCTCCATCACCACACCCAGTTCCACGGTAACGATGTCGGGATCGTTGACATAACCGTAAAATTTGGCCAGCCCGCCATCCGACCCGGTGCTCTTAACATCCCAGCTGTAGGTCAGCGGTTTTTCCGGGTTTTTGGGCACACCGGCAACACCTCCGCTGGGGTGCCATTTAAAATGGCTCCAGGTGACCGTATCGGCAGAAAACCACTGCTTGTAGGTGCCAAGGAACACCACCGTATCCTGATCCACCTGAACCTTCCTCACGACCTTGGACGGCCCGTAATGATAGCTTCGCTCGGAAAGCTCATGGGCGCCCTGCGCCGTAAAGCTGCCGCGATCCAATCCGGTTACCCACAGCAGGATGATGAACAAAATCAGGACCGCACACCATTCCAGCACTCCGCCCAGCCTGCTGATCTTCATTCGGCGCTCTCCTCCTTCTCCAGGAGAATCGGCAGCTCACTCTGCCGGTCATACCAATCATAGCGGAGGGTCAGCTTCTTCGTCCCCGCAGGCAGCGGGTCAAAATAGATCCATCCGTTCTCTCCCCATGGCACTCCGGTGCTGCTCGCCCCGTGCTGGATCAGTTCGTTTCCTGATGCGTCCATCAGCTTGACGGAAGCCGTCGGGAAGGACCACCCGTCCCTCATCTTTTTACGGAAGGCGTAGCGGATCGCGGTTCGCTTGGAGGTGGTGTACAGTTCCTTTAATGTAAATGTATCGTCATCCATGTTCAGTTTCCGGTTCACCGGATACGCCGTAACCCGGCCGTCGTTTTTCAAGTCCGCGATCATAAGCCGGTTGCCGTCTCTCCATGGGAGCCAGTCGACCAGCTGGAACAGCAGCAGCGCGGCAAAAGCAAAAATTAGCAGCCTTCGAATAATCATTCCCACCGTTACATTTCTCAAGGGCATGCTCCTTTATTTCATCATGGATCTCAATAGCCATTTGTATTGGTGAAGATTTTACCATAAACCGGAAAAATCGCAATCTGATTCCTGCGCAGCCATCGCCCCTCCGCTCAGCCGCTTCTCAGATGGTGGAAGATCCGGCTGCCCAATGCGTTGTTTTTCCGCTGAAGATCAAAAAACAGCCAGGGCGGGTCAACGCACACTGACTGTTTTAACATTCCCCATTATTTATGAATTCAGGATCGTATATCGTATAAAGTCCGGAAATCAGACGAAAATGCACACAACGTTAAGCCTTGCCGTATTTCGAACGGTAAAACGCCTTGTTCTCCAGCGCCCGTACGGGCGTGGTCCATTCATCCGCCATGGACATCGTATCGATGGCGTCTTCGGCGGCTTGCAGCTTGGCATCCATCTGGTCGATGAGATGCAGGGCAAGCGCCTCCGGTATTTGCGGCTGCACCGGACTGCCCCACTCGGCCAAGTTATGATGGGCCAGAATAACGTGCTGCAGCAGCACGATTTTCTCCGCGTTCAGGTCCATGCCGTGAAGCACCGCCGCCTCCGTAATCCAGCTGACCGCAAGCGGAATGTGGCCGATCAACTTACCGGTGAAGCTGTACTCGCTGACGATGCCCAGCTCCGCCGTCAGTTCTTCCGTCTTGGCGATATCGTGTAGAATAATACCCGCCACGAGCAGATCCCGATTCAAAAACGGCCGCTGCATGCACACGAACTCGGCCAGCTCCAGCATCCGTACGACATGGTAGGCCAGGCCGGCATAAAAAGCATGGTGCATGCCTTTGGCAGCCGGATAATGCATGAGCTTATCCCCAACCTTGCCGTAGCAGTGCTCGATAATTTTGCGGAGCTCGGGATCCTGGACGCTTGCCGCCGCCGCCTTGATCGTATAGACCAGGTCCGCCGGCTGCACGGGAGCCGACCGTACGAAATCGGTGATGCTGTACCCGTCTTCATCCTTGGCCGGCCGAATCTGCGTTACTTTAAATTGCAGTCGCTCCCGGTACAGCTGGACGATACCCCGCACTTTGACAAGCATAGGTGCAAAGAACGTCTCCTTGTCCGTCGAGGAGGTATCCCACAGTTTCGCCGGGATTTCCCCGCTCGTATCCGATAAGATCATATCCAAATAATCCTTGGGCGGCGTGGCGTTCGTCTGTTTGACCTGCAGCGATTTCAGCAGATAGAAGCCCGTAATTTCCTGCCCTTCGGTAAACGATTGAATAAGTGTCATCTCTTGAAATCCTCCTAAAAAATTCACTGAAAAAACGGTTCAGGACAGCTGCTTAGCTGTCCCTATCCATTACCCCAAACCGGAAAGATCCACCCGCCCTTAAGCGGGTCCCGGGATTCCACTTCCGCGATTTATGCCTTAGAGGAATGCATGCAGCACGAAGTTTGCCACAAACAGTACGGCAATGCCGTACAGCACAGGCGAAACCTCCCGGCCTCTGCCCTGGGCCAGCTTTACCACCGGGTAAGCGATAAAGCCGAAAGCCATGCCGTCCACAATGCTGTACGTAAAAGGGATCATGACCATAATGAGAAATGCCGGGAACGCTTCGGTCAAATCCGTAAACTCCATCTCTTTGACGTTCTGGACCATCAGCCCGCCGATCACGATCAGTACAGGCGCGATAGCACTGTCCGGTATGTAGCTCAGAAGCGGAATGAAGAAAAAGGTCGCTCCGAACAGCAGGCCGGATACGAGCGCCGACAGCCCGGTTCTCCCCCCGGCGGCAATCCCGGCGGAGGTTTCCGCAGCCGCCACCACGGGACTGCTCCCGAATATTCCGGCGAAGATGTTCGATATCGACAGCGCTCGGAGGCTGCCTTTAAAATGTTCCGGCCGGCCGATCATCTGGGTTTGCGCCGCGATAAGGCCGATATTTTCAAAGACGACGATCAGAAGCAGCAGAAAGACGGCGATCCAGAACACCAGGCTGCCGATCCCTGCCACTGACAGATGGCCGAACAGTTCCCCGTACTGGCGGAAGGTATGTCCGGATTCGAGCTGTACCGGCTTGACGGCACCGAGCAGATAAGCCAGTCCCGTTCCCAGCAGAATGCTGATGAGCAGTCCTCCCTGCACGCCCCGGATAAACAAAATCAGGGCAAGCAGCAGCGTAAAGCAGGACACGATGACAGCCGGATCGCTGAAATGCCCGATGGTGACAAAAGTCGTCTGGTGGGCGATCACGATTTGGCTTTTCTGCAGCCCGATAAACGTCAGAAACAGCCCGATCCCTACCGTAATGCCGTGCTTCAGGTTGTGCGGGATGGCCTCGCTCACGATCCGGTACAAGGACGTAAAGGAAACGATCGAAAATAATACGCCCGTGACCGCGACGACCATCAGCGCTTCCTGCCAGGACAGCTTCATGGAATGCACCAGGGTGTACGTGAAGAAGGCGTTGATGCCCATGCCCGGTACGACCACAATCGGCGACTTGCCGCCAAAGGCCATCAGGAGGCAGCCCACAACCGACGTCAGTAGCGTTCCCACCATGGCGGCCTTCAGCGGCATCCCTGCGTCGTGCAAAATATTCGCGTTAACCATCACAATATATACGACGGAAAAATACGAAACAGCACCCGCAATCCATTCTTTCTTCCAGCTGTCCCCCGGCAGCAGCCCCAGGCTGCGGTGCCAAAAACTAGATTTCAACAATAGTCCTCCTGTTCGACAAACGGTGTCCAACCTATTTTATTTATACCATATTTGTAAAATAAAAGGCGCGAGCGCCGTTATACGGCCTCGCGCGCCATCACTTGCTTCAGTTATGCCCGTTATTTCGCGAGCGTCTTCCGGTCGGCTCCGGAATGTTCGTTATACCTGAATCCCTGCTTTGGCGAGCAGGTCCTTCACGGCAACGCTCACCATGATGAGGCCGACGACAGGAGGTACGTAGGCGTTGCTGGCCGGCGGCTGCTTTGCCTTACGGATCTCCGGCGCGTTCTCCGGAACGATTTTTTCCGTCACGTCTACGCGCGGCTTGATCGGCTCTTCGGTCGAGAACACGACCTTGACGCCTTTTTTGATGCCGTCTTTGCGCAGTTTTGTCCGGATGACCCGGGCGATCGGATCCATCGTCGTCTTGGAAATATCCGCAACCTGGAATTTGGTCGGGTCCATTTTATTGGCCGCGCCCATGCTGGAAATTATTGGGATTTTGCGGTTCAGGCACTCTTTGATGAGATGGATTTTGTAGGACACGGTATCCGATGCGTCCAGCACGTAATCCAGCTCATACTTAAACAGCTCCTGATAGGTTTCTTCGGTATAAAACATGTTCAATGCGATCGCATCGATGTCCGGGTTGATCAGTTTGACACGCTCTACCATCAGATCCGCCTTCTTCTGGCCGATGGTCGTCGTCAGTGCATGGATCTGGCGGTTGATATTGGTAATGTCAACCACGTCTTTATCGATCAAAATAATGCGGCCGACCCCGGTGCGGGCCAGGGCTTCCACCGCAATGGACCCCACCCCGCCGATGCCGAGGACCGCCACCGTGCTGTTTTTCATGACTTCCAGGCCTTCCGGCCCGATGGCCAGCTCCGTACGTGAAAATTGATTAAGCATATCGTCAGGTGGCCTCCCTTAACTTAAGAATGAACTTTCTTTTCTTCCCCCGGCTTTTTCACGAGCTTGATGTGAAGCTGTTCAAGCTGCCCTTGGTCGACCGGCGACGGTGCATCCATGAGCAGATCGGTCGCACTGGCCGTTTTCGGGAAAGCGATCGTTTCGCGCAGGTTGCTGCGTCCGGAGAGCAGCATCACGAGCCGGTCCAGACCAAACGCGATGCCGCCGTGAGGTGGCGTGCCGTACTCAAAGGCATCCAGCAGGTGGCCGAATTTGTCTTTGGCATCCTCAGGCGACAAGCCGAGGGCCGCGAACATTTTTTCCTGCATGTCACGCTTGTAGATCCGCATGGAACCGCCGCCAACTTCGTAACCGTTCAGCACGATGTCATAAGCCTGGGCCAGAATGCTGCCCGGATCGGTTTCAAACAGATGCTGGTCTTCGTCGCGCGGACGGGTGAACGGATGGTGCAGAGCAACGTAACGTTTCTCTTCTTCATCCCACTCAAGCAGCGGGAAGTCGACCACCCAGGCAAATTTGAACTCATTTTCGTTGATCAGGCCGAGCTGTTTGCCGATCTTCAGGCGAAGCGCGCCAAGCACGTCGGCTACGACTTTTTTATTGTCAGCGGAGAAGAGCAGCAGGTCGCCTTCTTCGGCCCCGGTACGCTCTCTCAGCGCTTCGATCTCTTCAGGCGTAAAGAACTTCACGATCGGCCCTTTGAACTCGCCTTCCTTGACTTGAATCCAGGCCAAGCCTTTGGCACCGTAACGGGCCGCGAACGGACCCAGATCGTCGATTTCTTTACGGCTCCACGTGCCGCAGCCTTTGGCGTTCAGCACTTTGACTTCTCCGCCTTTTTCGACGACGGAAGCAAACACCTTGACGCCGCTCGAAGCTACCAGGTCGCTGACTTGGATCAATTCCAGCCCAAACCGGAGGTCCGGTTTGTCAGAGCCGTATTTGTCCATCGCTTCGGCATAAGTCAGGCGCTGGAAAGGCAAAGGAATGTCTACGTTAATCGTTTCTTTGAACAGGCGGGCCATCAGCTGCTCCATCATGCCCAGAAGCTCGTCCTGGTTCATAAAGGACGTTTCGATGTCCACCTGCGTGAACTCCGGCTGCCGGTCGGCGCGCAGGTCTTCGTCACGGAAGCAGCGGGCGATTTGGAAATAACGCTCGATGCCTCCTACCATCAGAAGCTGCTTATACTGCTGAGGGGACTGCGGCAAAGCGAAGAACTCGCCTTCATGCACCCGGCTCGGTACGAGATAGTCGCGTGCGCCTTCCGGGGAGCTTTTTGTCAGGATTGGCGTTTCGACTTCAATGAAGCCTTCTCCGTCCAGGAAGTCACGGAAGATCTTCGATGCTTTGGAGCGGAGCAGCAGCGTTTTTTGCATTTCCGGACGGCGAAGGTCCAGGTAACGGTATTTGAGGCGAAGCGACTCGTCAACTTCCACACCGTCTTCGATGAAGAACGGAGGCGTTTTGGCGCCGTTCAGCACTTCGATCTCGGTAATCTGCACTTCGATTTGTCCGGTCGGCAGGTTCGGGTTGACCGTTTCTGCGTCGCGCTGCACAACTTTACCTGTGACGGACAGCACGTATTCGCTGCGCACTCGGTCGGCGATGGCCAAGGCTTCGCCGGAGTATGCCGGATTGAATACGATCTGCACGATGCCGCTGCGGTCGCGCAGGTCGATAAACAAGACGCCCCCGAGGTCACGGCGGGTTTGCACCCAGCCGTTTAATGTTACCGTTTCTCCAATGTTCGCGGTGGTCAGGCTACCGCATTGATGGGTCCTATGCATGTTTTGTCATTCCCCTTTTAATTGGTATATTTATTCAGCCTTTTCGGCGGATTTACGTAATGCCAAATGCAGTTCGCTGAGCTTCACCGTCTGCTGCTCGCCGGTTTCCATCGACTTCAGGGCGATTTCCCCGCGCGACAGCTCGTCGTCCCCGAGAATCGCGGTATAACGCGCCTTCAGGCGGTCAGCGGACTTCATCTGCGCTTTCATCTTGCGGCTCAGGTAGTCACGCTCTGCGGCAAAGCCTTCCTTGCGCAGCAGGTACAGCTGCTTGGTGATTTCGCGGTCGGCCGCTTCGCCGAGGGCCACCAGGTACACGTCCAGCGGCTTCACCGCTTGAAGGTCGATCTCCTGCTTGTCGAGGATCAGCAGGATCCGCTCGAGGCCGATGCCGAAGCCGATGCCCGGCTGGTCCGGCCCGCCGATTTCGCCGACGAGGCCGTTATAGCGCCCGCCGCCGCCGATCGTATCGATCGCGCCGATACCCTGCGCCTTGTATTCGAAGGCGGTGTGGGTGTAATAGTCCAGGCCGCGCACCAGCCGGTGGTTGACCTTGAAGTCGACCTCCATCGCGGTGAGGTACGCCTTCACCTGCTCGAAGTGCGTGGTGCACTCCTCGTCCAGGCTGTCCAGAATCGATGGCGCATCGATGAATTTGTCCTGGTCGGTCTTGCAGTCCAGCACCCGCATCGGGTTGCGCTCCATCCGCGACTGGCAGTCCTTGCACAGCGTGTCTTTCATCGGCGTCAGAAACGCGAGCAGCTTCTCGCGGTACGCCGCCCGGCTGGCGGGATTGCCCACGGAGTTGATTTCCACGGTCACGCCCTGCAGGCCGAGGTCTTTGCAGAACTGGTATCCGAGCGAGACGACTTCCGCATCGATGGCGGGATCCAATGCACCAAACGCCTCGATCCCAAACTGATGGAACTGGCGGTAACGTCCCGCCTGAGGACGCTCGTAGCGGAACATCGGGCCGATGTAGTAAAGCTTGGTGACATCGGGTTCACCGTACAGCTTGTTTTCGACGTAGGAGCGGACCACGCCGGCTGTGCCTTCCGGGCGCAGCGTCATGCTGCGGTCGCCCTTGTCCTTGAACGTGTACATCTCTTTTTCGACGATATCCGTCGTTTCGCCAACGCCGCGCTCAAACAGTTCGGTCTGCTCGAACATCGGCGTGCGGATTTCGCGGTAATTGAACCGCCGGCACAAATCTCTGGCTTTTTCTTCGACAAACTGCCATTTCTCCACCGTGCCCGGCAGCAAATCCTGCGTGCCCGTCGGTTTTTGGTAAGCCATAGCAACCCCTCTTTTCATAGATCATTTGTGGCTAACAAAAAAATCCCTCACCCCTGCGCTTGAACAAGCCAACAGGGACGAGAGATCGTTATTCATTGATTCCCGTGGTACCACCCACATTCCGGATACTTCTTATGTATCCGCTCCAAACGATTAACGCCCGTTCAGCGCAGCACGTCTACTCATGATCTGGAACAGCGCACATTCTGCGCCGCAAGCCACTTTCGCCGCCTGTTCTCGGGGAAGTCATTCATCCGGTCATCCATAGAATCCTCTCAGCCTAAGGGATTCCTCTCTGCATGGTGGGGCACGGACTACTTGGTCCCGTCATCAAATCGATTTTAGATTATTTTTAGATTGTAATGAACCGCTGCACTAAAGTCAAGAGTCTCTGTCACAAATTGGATGCAGCTGTCAATTTACAGACTTTTCTGCAAAGAAAAAACCTACAATCCATATTGTAGGTTCAATAAGGTAATATATTAAAAAAGGGGGTCATGCTGTTATTATAGACAGCCAATATTAAGGAAATATGAAACTAATATTACAGTTATATTACATAAAAGAAAGCGCTTTATCCAGCGCTTTCTTTACATCGGTTTGTGAGGAAATCAGTCGAAAATTTCCACATAACCGCCGCTTGCCCGCAGTTTATTGACAACGTCCTGATAAGAATCGTCAGGCACTTTGGCAGCAAGGACGTACTCCAGGTCCCGGTAGTCCTCATCGTCCGGGGACACGTCCACCGCTCCCGAGAGCAGGTCGCCTCCCTCGTCCGCACGGCGTACGCGGTCCTCCTCGGACAGCTCGTCCGGATCCCGGTCGTCCACCACGGGGATGCCTGCGGCCGGGTAAGCGGTAGGCACGCCTACCGCACCTGACGTTCCTGCAGCATTGGAGCTGCCGCTAAAATTGACGGGGGCGATCGGTAGCAGGATGCGGCGGTCACTGCCGATGCCCTCCCCAAGCCGGCTTACCTCCAGGTGCTCCGTTTGGAAGCCAATCAGCTTCGTTTTTGCGCTTTCCGCGTCATCCTCGGTTTTGAAGTACGCTTGAATTTGCTTCGTCATGATACATTACCTCCATCTCTATTTAAAATCATGAATCACAAAACGAAAGCTTCCAAGGCACTCCCGGAGCCTTACAGCACGTTCAGCAGTTCCCGGACAAAGGCCGGTTCGTCTTTGGGAGTCCGTGAAGTGATGAAGTTGCCGTCCAGGACGACCTCCTCATCCTTAAATTCCGCGCCGGCGTTCACCATGTCATCCTGCAGCGGCGGGTACGAGGTAATCGTTCTGCCTTTCAGCAGACCGGCGCTGATTAAAATTTGCGGGCCGTGGCAAATCGCGGCGATCGGCTTGCCGGCGCTGTTGATCTCCTTCACGAAGTTCAGCAAATCCTTGTTCAGCCGCAGGTTCTCCGGAGAAGAGCCTCCGGGAATGACGACGGCGTCGTAATCGGCCGCCTTCGCGTCCGCGATAGCTTTGTCCGCCGTATACGAGGCTTCGCCGTTTTTACCGGTCAGCTTCTCACCCTGCTGGAGGCCGATAATATCCGTGTCATGGCCCGCTTTGTTGACTTCATCATATGGGACTTTCATTTCCGAATCTTCAAATGCGTTCGCTAGCAAAAATGCAACCTTGCTCATGGAATATCGTTCTCCTTTCATGGATAAGTGGTCCACGCCTTGTTATTACCCGAATCGCGCACGTTTATAACATGCTCGCGGATCCATTCGCGAGGAAAGAAAGGAGAAGAGGCGGAATTTTCGGTTTGCGAGCCAGGCAAGTTAAATTGGGGGGGATGATTTTCGTAATAAATAGAAAAGAACCCTCTTTCGCAACAAAAGAGGGTTCTGCTCGGTTCTATTTACTTGAAACAATCATGGGCCGACTACCGGATGGTCTGCTGCCGGCCGATTCCCTTCGTGTACAAGGTCCATAAGGGAAACGGGATTTCCCGTACGGCCTGCATCGTCTTGGCGGCCTCGTGCAGCGAGGCGACCGGCGCAAGCGGCAGCGACTGAAGCGTTTGGGTCTGAACGGATTGGCGCATATTGGATGAACTCCTTATGTGTATATAAATGGCGGATGCTCATCCCTATTTTGCCCGATATTTACCGTTTCTATGCCCCTTTGCTGTCGATAATCAACGTGACCGGCCCCCAGTTGGTAAAGGTGACGTCCATCATTGCCCCGAACCGGCCGGTGGCGACCTCAAGCCCTTTGTCTCTGAGCTCGCGGTTGAATTGTTCGTACAAACCCTCCGCGATATCCGGTTTGGCCGCGGCCATGAAGTTCGGACGTTTGCCTTTGCGGCAGTCGCCGTACAGGGTGAACTGCGACACGGACAGTATGCCCCCGCCAACTTCCATGACGCTGTAGTTCATTTTCCCCTCATCATCTTCAAAAATGCGCAGTCCGGCAACCTTATCAGCCAAATATTTCGCGTCTTTCTCCGTGTCCTCATGGGTCACGCCGACGAGCACCATCAGCCCCTGGCCGATCGCCCCCGTGACCTCCCCATCTACCGTAACCTGCGCTTCCTTACAGCGCTGTACAACCACTTTCATGCTGTCTCTATACGCTCCTTCGCTTGTTCCGCTCCCCTGGGCACCTGAGTTGTCAACCAACGTATGCTCCGGTGAGCAGTGTGCATTCCCCAGGCCCCTTACTGAATATCCTTACTGAATGATCCGGTGTACAGTGTACACATCCTTCACGCGCTTGATCCGTTCCACGACCGACTGCAGATGATCGGTGTTGCGGATCAGGATCGTCATGTGGATGAGCGCCATTTTGTTTTTGTCCGAGCGCCCGGTCACCGCCGAAATGTTCGTTTTGCTCTCCGATACCGCCTGAAGCACCTCGTTCAGGAGCCCGTTCCGGTCATGTCCCGTAATTTCGATATCGACGCTGTAATTCGCCTCGATCTCGGTTTCCCACTCGACTTCGATCACGCGTGCGGCTTCTTCACCGTCGCCCGACGCCGGAATGTTCGGACAGTCCGAGCGGTGCACCGATACGCCGCGGCCGCGGGTGACATAACCGACGATGTCGTCGCCGGGCACCGGATTGCAGCAGCGGGCGAACCGTACGAGCAGGTTGTCGATCCCCTTGACCCGGACGCCGTTGGTCGGGCGCGATCTCTTCTCGGCCGGCTTGATTTCCTTCTTCTCGGTCGTGAGCTCCAGCAGGCTGGCTTCCTCCTGCTCCTTGCGGAGCCGCTCCGTCAGGCGGGTACAAATCTGCGCTGCGGTAATGCCGCCAAAGCCGACGCCCGACAGCATGTCTTCGATATCGTTGAACGAAAACTTCTTCGCCACTTCCAGCAGCTTCTCGTCCGTCATCCATTCAGAGATGTCCAGGCCGCGGCCCTTCAGCTCGCGCTCGACCATTTCGCGGCCCTTCTCCACGTTCTCTTCCCGTTTTTCCTTCTTGAACCACTGCTTGATCTTGCTTCGCGCATGCGAGGATTGGGCAATCTTCAGCCAGTCGCCGCTCGGTCCGTAAGAATGCTTGGACGTCAAAATCTCAACGATATCCCCGGTTTTGAGACGGTGATCCAGCGGTACGATCCGCCCGTTCACCTTGGCCCCGATGGTCCGGTTTCCGACCTCCGTATGAATCCGGTAAGCAAAATCCAGCGGCACCGAGCCGGAAGGCAGCTCAATGACTTCGCCTTTTGGCGTAAACACAAAAACAAGATCCGAGAAAAAGTCCATTTTGAGCGATTCCACAAATTCCGAAGCGTCCTTGGCTTCATGCTGCAGCTCCAGAATCTCGCGGAAAAAGGTCATTTTATTCTCAAAGTTGCCGCCGACGGCGGTTGTACCTTCTTTATAAGCCCAGTGGGCTGCGATCCCGTACTCGGCGGTCCGGTGCATTTCCCAGGTCCGGATCTGAACCTCGGTCGGCTCACCGTTAGGCCCGACTACGGTCGTATGCAGCGACTGGTACATGTTGGCCTTCGGCATGGCGATATAGTCCTTGAACCGGCCCGGCATCGGCTTCCACAGGGTATGAATAATTCCCAGGGTGGCATAACAGTCTTTAATGTTATCCACAATAATACGGATCGCGAGCAAATCGTAGATTTCGTTGAACTGCTTGTTTTTGGTCGTCATTTTATTAAAGACGCTGTAGATATGCTTCGGCCGTCCCGACAAATCGCCCTCAATGCCCATCTCCTCCAGCTTTTCGCGGATACGGACGATGACGTTTTCGACGAACTGCTCACGCTCAGCTTTCTTCTTGTGGATCAGGTTGGCGATGCGGTAATACTGCTGCGGATTGAGGTAACGGAGCGACAAATCCTCCATTTCGCTCTTGATCGCTGAAATACCGAGACGGTCGGCAATCGGACAAAAGATTTCGAGCGTCTCATAAGCGATCCGCCGCTGACTCTCCTCGGACTGGTATTTCAATGTACGCATGTTGTGCAGGCGGTCGGCCAGCTTGATGACGATGACACGAATATCCTGCGCCATGGCGATAAACATTTTACGGTAATTCTCGTTCTGCTGTTCTTCCTTGGAACGGAACTGGATTCGCTCCAGCTTGGTCAGTCCATCGACAAGCATGGCACAGGTGGCGCCAAATCGGGTACGGATATCCTCGAGCGATACGGTCGTGTCCTCGACCACGTCATGAAGAAGCGCGGCGACGATGGAGGTCGTATCCATCATCAAGTTCACGACAATATCTGCAACCGCAAGCGGATGCAGGATATAAGGCTCGCCTGATTTGCGCACCTGACCGTGATGGGCCTGTTCCGCAAATTCATAGGCTTCCCTGATGCGGTCCAAATCCGGCTCTTTTATATAGGCTCCAGCCTTTTCAAGTAATCGCTCTATGCCCATTCTAGTCGTTTCCGTTTCCCTTCTATATAAAATAGAACCCGCGTCATAATCCATCTTTGCAGGTTCTGTCATGTAATGATTTTATATAATTATGACGCTTGAACGGCGTTACGTCAACATTTCCTGCCAGGAACAGGAAGCCTGGGAACAACAAACAAGTTTTTTGGCCAAATTGCGCCCCGGGAGTGAAAAAAAAGATTGAAAAATGTCATAATTCCAGATAAATTAGATTGAATGAATTTATTGATATGGACGAAATCACGTATGGGAGTGAACGAATTGCAACGCGAAATTCAAGTCAATGAAAGGCTTCCTTTGGGTCCGGGCTTTCTGCTCAGCCTGCAGCACCTCTTCGCCATGTTCGGAAGCACGGTGCTCGTGCCGAACCTGTTCGGCGTTGATCCGGGCATGATCCTGCTGATGAACGGGATCGGCACCCTGCTGTACATCCTGATCTGCCGGGCTAAGATACCGGCGTATCTGGGCTCCAGCTTTGCTTTCATTTCTCCGGTGCTGATCGTGCTCGGCGACAATCCGAAGGAAAATTACCCGCTGGCCCTGGGGGCCTTCATCATTACGGGTATCATCTTCGTCATCGTGGGCCTGATCGTCCAGTTCGCGGGTACGGGCTGGATCGACGTCGTGTTCCCGCCGGCCGCCATGGGCGCGATCGTCGCCACGATCGGACTGGAGCTGGTGCCGACTGCGGCAGGCATGGCCGGACTGCTTCCGAAAGCAGACGCGGCTTCCGGCGCGATGACCTATGACATGAACAGCATCATTTTATCCATGACGACGCTCGGCGTAACCGTCATCGGCGCGGTTCTGTTCCGCGGATTTCCGAAGATCATCCACATTCTGATCGGTATCGTCGTCGGGTACGTTCTGTCCTTCTTTATGCCTGGCATGGTTAATAAGGACGCGATCGCTAACGCCCACTTCCTCACGATGCCGACGGTCACAACGCCAAGCTGGAACTGGGCCGCCATCATGACCATCATCCCGGTATCCCTGGTCGTCATCGTCGAGCACATCGGCCACCTGCTAGTAACGAGCAACATCGTGGGCAAAGACTTGTCGAAGGACCCGGGACTGAACCGCTCGCTGCTGGGCAACGGCATTTCGACCATCCTATCCGGCTTTGTCGGCTCCACGCCGAACACGACGTACGGGGAAAATATCGGCGTCATGGCGCTGACCAAAGTATATTCGGTCTTCGTCATCGGCGGCGCGGCCGTCATCGCGATCCTGCTGTCCTTCTCGGGCACGGTCTCTTCGGTTATCGCGAACATTCCGACGCCGGTCATGGGCGGTGTATCCCTGCTGCTGTTTGGCGTCATCGCCGCTTCCGGTCTGCGGATCTTCGTCGAGCAAAAGGTCGATTTCTCCAAGCCGACCAACATGATCCTGGCGACGCTGGTTCTGGTCGTCGGCATCAGCGGCGTGCAGCTCAACCTTGGCCCCGTTCAATTTAAAGGCATGGCGCTCGCCACGGTCGTGGGCATCGTGCTCAGCCTGTTCTTTAAGCTGATTGAGGTCACAGGGCTGTCCAATGAACCGGGCGGCAAGGAGCAGGAACTGGTGGAGAAAATTCCGGATTGAGTGACAAGGGATCGGAACAACAGTTGAACCGCCAACCCACAAATAAAAAGCAGACGTAACGCAAGAAAGCCGGACAAGCATCCGAAAGATGCCGTCCGGCTTTTTCGTATATTTATGGCGTAAAACAGGGCATCTACATTTCCAATGTCCCTTCCGGCCAGTGAAGCTGAACCCCATATCGCTCCAGCATCGCCTGGTAATCGCATAAATGCGCTGCCGAGGCCCTTACTTCACGCGGAGGAATGCCGTGCATCACCGCATAAGCGGCTAATAGTCCCGCGGATTCGCCGATGTTCCATTCCGTCGGATGCAGCCGGTAGCAGCCATTGGCGATCTGCGTCATGCCGATATTTTTGCATGCCGGAAGCAGGTTGGTCATCCGCACCGGAATCAGCGATCCGAGCGGAATTTCATAAGGATAGTTTGGAATAAAGAAAGCCCGCTGGTTCACCGTCGTCGGATGCAGGTCCAAATAATAGCTTCCGACGCCGACGCTGTCCTCATACCGCTTGATTCCATTAGCGCCGCGAAGCTCCTGGCTGACATCATGCTCGGTGATCGTGTACTGCGCACGGATCCGCCGCGATTCCCGGATATAAGGGGACTTCGCCAAGCCGTCTTCCGTGCCGAGTACGTCCCCGCGCAGCCGGATGCCTGGATACCCGTATCCCCCGTCAAGCCGGGGAGCTTCGGTCTGCAGCCAGTACACAAGCGACAGCGTAAGCCCGCGGGCCGCCTCCAGATGACGCTTGCGCTCCTGCTCCGATACGCCGATCACAGGCCCCAGATAATAATCATTCATCGGCCAGTTAAGCAGCGTCACCTCGCCGTCGCTCAGCGGCACGCGCCACAGGGAGGGGGCCACGATCCGCCGGTAATCCCACAGCGACATGATCCCCTGGTCGTTCGGAAACATCGTAAACCTCCGCAATTTGGACGTATCCTCGGCTTCGTTCACATACCAGCTTAAGATCGGATACGTGGAAAATGAGGGCTTGTATTCATGCCAAAAGTCATAGCTGTCGGGCTTCGGGATCGTAAAGTTGCCGTCTGGGATGTATTCCACAGCCGCCACATGGGTGATGGACTGCATATCAAGCGGATCGGCCTGCTCCAGCGCGTGCGGCTCGTTCGTTTCGCTGCGCGCCTCAGCTCCGCTCACATATTCCGCACCCGCCAGGGGAAGAAGCTCTCCGGTTTCAGTAGCGTCCAGAAAATACGCGCCTCTCAGCTTATACCTGGTCTGCCCATCTGTCTTCTCCACCGTAACCGATGCCACCTGATCACCTGCCGTCTCGCAGTGAACAGGGCGCGAGTTAAGCAGAACCTGGATCCGGCGAGTGTTGACGTATGGGGCCAGCATATCCTCCAGCACCTGCAGGGCAACCTTCGGCTCATGCGCCACCCTGCTGACCCAGGCGTTCCCCGGATTGAGCTCTGGGTCGTTTAGCGCCTGCTCGTTGAGCGGGTAGTTGCGTTTGTAATAATCCCTGACCCGGTTTCTGAACTCCCGGTAGGATGCCGTGCAGCCGAAGCTTTCGATCCAGCGGTGCTCATCGGGAGGAACCGCCTGCGAGGTCAGCTGCCCTCCGAGCCAATCGGTCTCCTCGGTCACGACCACCTTCATCCCGGCTTTGGCCGCCGCCAGGGCGGCTGACGTTCCGCCGAGTCCTCCGCCGATGATAATGACATCAGCCACCAGCTCTTGAATCAACGTTATCCACGCTCCTTTCCTTATTAACCAGTCATATTCAGTGGACGCCCGTCCTTCTCATGCTCTCAGCGACTGGGCTGCCTTCCGGGCCGCGTTCGAGAAGCGCCGCGTGATCTGCTGCGGTCTGGAAATGGCCCCGCCCACCACGACGGCGTGCGCGCCGAGCTTGAGTGCCTCCTCGACCTGGTGAGGCTCGTGAATCCGGCCTTCGGCAATGAGCGGAATGCTCAGCCGGGCCGCCGCTTCTTCAACCAGCTTCAGGTCGGGACCTTCGAGCTGCGGCGAATAATTTGTATATCCCGACAGCGTCGTCGATACGCAGCTAACGCCGAGGGAAGCGGCATGAACAGCTTCATCCAGCGTCGAAACATCCGCCATACTGGCAACGCCCGCCTGCTTCATCCGCTGGATCAGATACTCCAGCCGGGCCCCGCCGGGCCGACTACGTCCCGTCGCGTCAAAAGCGATCATGTCCGCACCAGCCTCAAGCAGCTCCTCCACCTCCTTGAGCGTAGGCGTAATATAAACGTCCGATCCCGCATACTCCCGCTTGATGATCCCGATCACCGGGATCGAAACCGCGGCCTTGATCGCCCGGACGTCGTCCGCCCCGTTGGCCCGGATCGCCGACGCTCCGCCTTCTTCAGCGGCCTTGGCCATGCGGGCCATAATGTGTGCACCGTGCAGCGGCTCATCCGGCAGCGCCTGGCAGGATGCGATCAGGCAGTATCGCAGAGATTGCAGTATTGGCTCCAGTATGTCCACCCTCTCTCATCTTTTTATGTGGCTTATCAAAGCCACTATTATCTATATATCGGCGGTTTCGCATGAAAACGCGCTTGTAGTCCAACTTCGAATGTACGATTCCAGGGCATGAAGCAATCCGTGATCTCCACTACCCCTTGATCGCTGTTTATGCGCTGATCCAGCATTTCTCCTAGGCGTTCCTTGACCAGCCTGGACACTTCACCGCGCTGGCCGTCGAGTTCGAACACGCTAAGCCCCAGCTGCTCAACCAGACCGGCGTTCAGCTCTATCCGGACGCCCGCGCAGTAGCAGACATCCTCGGCATACCGCAGCGCCAGAAAGTCAAGATGCTCCTGCGTCCTGCCATAATGCAGGTACAGCATGGATTGTGAAATGACCGTTCCCAGCGAATTGGAGCTCGTATTCCATCCGGCATAACCCGCCAGGTTAAACAGCATCCCGTTTTGTCGCAGCAGCTTCACCAGCTTCAAATCGCCGCCGTTCGCATACCCGACGTCCGCGACAGCTGCCGGCTTGCTCTGGACCCGCATCACGTAATCCCCGTACTCCACCAGCTCGATAATGTTCCGGTTGATGTCGTAACCGAAGAACGGGTGCTCCTGGGACACGGCTTCGACCATCGTTTCACCCGGCGTATTCACGAGCAGAACCAAGTCTGACTCGCTGCAGCCGGAAGCGATTAAGCCGCCCGCCGCCATGATTTGATACTTCAGCGTCTCATAGAAGTACCGGTCCTCGTACAGCGGTGTGACGAAGCTTCCCTGAACCGCCGCAAGTCGCGGATAAATGAGCGGCGTGCTCCCCTTGATTTCGTTGACCATGCGAGCCAGCAGGGTGCATCCGACCTCATCGGCGCCGGGATACATGTATGCCCGCAGCTCCACATCGAGCTCAGAGATTTGCGCTCTGACCTTCTGCTGATCCTTGGCCGTATAACCGTATGGCGCCGAGTCGTCTTGAGGGAAAATCATAAAATCAATGCCGCCGTCTGCAATCACATCCAGCACGCGGCCGATCGCCTCGATGTTCACCGCCCTGCGGTCCAGGTAATCCTGCAGCACATCAGCGGGCAGCCGGGTATCGATCTCGGCCAGTTCCATGCTTTCTTCCGCCGTGGCCAGCCCTAGCTCCTGCCGGTGGCTGATAAAGCCTTTGCGGAAGATTTCCCGGCCCCAGTCGCCGTAGTAATCCGGCTCCTCATCGGCGATTGAATACTGCGGACAGCGCATGATCAGCTGAAAGGCAAAGAGCCGCAAGTTCGGATTCCGTGCCTTCAGCCGCCGCAGCCGGTCCACCCGGTTCGCAAGCTCCACCGGCTTCAGGTAATGCAGGCGCGACGGGATGATGCCGCCATACAGCAGCGTGTCTATGGCGATGATGGCCCCGTCGGCGTCAGCGGCCTCCTTCTCCAGCCAGGCCCACAACCTTTCGGTATCGCCCGGGCGCTTTTTGAGACCCATCATGTCCATCGGCGGCCGGACCATCTCAAACTCGGTTCCCTGCGCCAGCATATACGGGAATTCATAGTTGCAGGGACGTTCGTCTAGAGGGACGAACACCAGTTTGTGACTTTTCTCCATGTCTGCAAGCTTCCTTTCCTAGCGTAAATTAGCCCATCTTACCCTTTGATCGCGCCGGCCATGCCTTCCATGTAGTAACGCTGGGTAAACAGGAACACGATAATAATCGGCAGCACCGAGATCATCGTTCCCGCTGCGATCCATCCGAAATTGTAGGAGAACTGGCCGTTCAGGTACGTCAGCGCCGCGGCGAGCGGATACTTCTGCGGATCGTCCAGCACGACGATCGGCCACAGGAAGTTGTTCCAGAACGCCATCATCTCCAGCAGCGAAATGACCGCAATCGCCGGCTTCACCAAGGGCAGAATCAGCTGCCACCAGATCCGGAACTCGGAGGCACCGTCCATTTTTCCCGAATCGCGTACGTCCGAGGGAATTCCAAGAAACGTCTGGCGCATCAAAAAGATGTTGAACACCGACACGGCCGAAGGCAGTACGACCCCCAGAAAGGACCCGGTTAAATGCAGAGACTGAATCGTAAGATAATGCACGATCATCGCTGTCGAAGACGGGATAATCATCGTGGCCACCAGTAAGGTAAACACGAGATCCCTTCCTTTGAAGCGAAAGGTCGCCAGCGGATACGCGGTCAGGCTGGAGAGAACGACGTTCGTCACAACCCCGAGTACTGTAATCACGACCGTATTATAGATATACTTCGGAAAGTTCATGAACTGCCAAACCTTCACGTAATTGTCGAAGTCAATGAACGTCGGCAGGATGGCCGGCGGGTTGGCGAACACGTTTTTCCCCGGCATCAAAGACACGCTGAGCAGCCAGAGAAACGGTCCCATCATAAACAGAGCCAGCGCGACCAGCAAAATATAGACGATCGTCAGCCGAACCCCTGTCTTCACTTGCTTCATCCCACGATTCGCTATCATCAGTATGGATTGACACCGCCTTTCCGGTTAAATCGGAACACGAGCACGCTGAATACGGCGATAATGACGCTGACGATGAGCCCCAGCGCCGAGGCGTACCCGAAGTTGAACTGTTCCAGACCTTTTTGGAAAATATAGACGCTCGATGTCAGCGTTGATGTACCCGGTCCGCCTTTGGTCAAAATATAGACCTCGTCAAAGACGCGGATCGCCCCCATCAAAGAGATCAGGGTACAGAATAAAATGTGGGGTCTCAGCAGCGGAATCGTGATGTTCAGGATCAGGCGCAGCCTGCTTGCTCCATCCACCCGCGCCGCTTCGTACAGATCCGAAGGAATGCCCTGCAGTCCGGCCAGGTACAGCATCATGTAATAGCCCAGGCCCTTCCACATCGTAATGAACATAAGCACGAACAGTGCTGTATTGCTGGTGGCGAGCCAGGATACCTGGTCGCTGATGATTCCTACTTTAATCAAAAGAAAATTGACGACCCCGTTGTTGCTCAGGAGCCAGCTCCAGATCAGCGCCACGGCGACCATGGAGGTCACGACCGGAATATAATAAGCGGTTCGGAAGAACTTCACGCCCGGGATTTTCCCGTTGACCAGAATCGCCATCAGGATGGACAAAATCTGGATGATCGGAACGACGATCACGTACAGCAGCGAATTCCACAGCGAAATGATGAAATTGTGGTCTTTAAACGCGTTCACAAAGTTATCGACACCGACATAATGCGTTTCGGAAATAACCGAGTAGTCCGTGAAGGACAGCGGGATACCGTAAATAATAGGCCAAAATACGAATACAGCGACAACTAGAAGTCCCGGGGCCATAAAAGCCCATGCCGTGAATGACTCCGACCGCATCCATTTGTACACTCTGTGATCACCACCTAACTAGAATGTACGGGGGAACCCAGTCCCCCCGCACGTCTTCCGTCAACCGGCCCAATTATTTCTTGAGCACCCCGTTGACTTCCTGTTCCATTGCATCCACCGTCGACTTGACATCGGCCCCGTTCAAGAAAATTTTCTGCAGGCCGCGGGCGATGGCGGAGTTGATATCCCCAGCGTTCGGCACGCCGACCATATAATCGACCGCCTTATCCAAGCTGTTGGCTGAAGCGATCTTGGCTTCCGCCTCCAGCGACTTGTCGGTTTCCGTAAAGAACGGATCCTTGATCGATTCCTTGGTGGACGGCAGCGTGTTGGCCGCTTTGGAGAATGACGTCTGATTTTCGGCATTCGTTACGAAGACCGCAAACTCGACCGCTTCCTTCTGATGCTTCGACTTGGCCGGAACGACCAGGTTCATGGAGTTGGACAAGCGGACATCGGCTTTTCCGGTCGGCAGCGGCACGGCGATCGTGTTCTTATACACGTCCGGAGCCGAAGTCTTCAGGAAGTTGATAAAAGTCGGACCGGCCAGCTCAAAGGCCACCTGCTCCCCGGAGTAATATTGGATCTGCTTCGTGAACGGAACGTCTTCTTTCATGATGACGCCGTCGGCGATGTTTTTCTGAATCGTTTCGATCATGCTGGTCATCTCAGGTGTGTTAAAGGCTGCGGCCGTTTTGTCATCATTCAGAATTGGAATACCGTTTACTGGAAGCAGCTTCGAGGCGAATTGCTGCGAATATCCGAGCTTACCGGTTTTCGCCTTCACTTGGCGCGCCCAATCGGCCAGCTCCTCCATCGTTTTCGGCGGATTCGCCGGATCCAGGCCGGCTTCCTTCACGATTTTCGTGTTCATAAAGAGAACCTCGGTGCCTGTATACCAAGGTAGGGCATAAGCCTTGCCGTCGATAACGGTGGAGTTGAAGATGCCGTCGAAATAAGCTCCCTTCTCTTCATCCGTCAGGAATCCGTTCAAATCGAGCACGGCTCCTTTGGAGCCCATCTGGCTGGCAAATTCGGTGTTCAGGTTCACGACGTCCGGGCTGTTGCCGCTGGCGATGCTGGTCAGCAGCTTGTTGGTCACCGCGTCATAAGGATAGTCTTTCCAATCGATCGTGACGCCCGGATGACTGCTCTGGTAATCGGCAATGAGCTTATTGAAGTAGTCCGTGAATGTAGGCTGCAGCGCGATGGTCCAAAACTCCAGCTTGACCGGATCGCTGCTCTTCGTCTCGGTGGACGGCTGCGGTTCGGAGGATTGCGATGGCGGAGCATCCGCCTTATTCCCTCCTCCACAAGCGCTGAGTACGACCGACAACAGCATGACAGACAGCAAAGTCAGAACAAAACCTCTACTTCTACCTCTTCCCTGTTTCCTCATTAGCAATGGCCTCCCCTTTGATCATAAAAGATGATTCCAAGCATGTGTTTCCTGCTTTAGGCAGATTATAGCAAACCGCATAAAAATAAAAAAGATATTTTTCATATTTATTAAAAAAAGTGGAGTTATTTTCCCAAATAGATTAATCCAACTCCGTTCCTCATGCAGCCACTTTTCAACAAAAGCTCAATATATTGCAGCGGCAAACTCTGTCGCTCCACAGCGAACCTGCGTTCAAGCCTGATGAGACGAAATCACCGTTGCTCCTTCATGTGCGCATCATTCCCCCCGCTATTGTTTAAGTAGACGCATCTATATAATGAGGGCACAGGGGCACCGACAATCCAATCACAACATCAAAAAAAGAGCCGCCTGAAAGTCGCTTCGACTTCAGACAGCTCTTCGTTTATTTCCCGGGAAACGAACTCCCGGTTTTTAATCTTCGTAGGACATGAGGGAGAATACTTCCACACCTGGCAATTTGGAGCGTCCGTTCAGGGCAACCAGCTCAATCATGAACGCTGCCCCAACCACGTTGCCGCCCAATTGGTTAACCAGATTAACGGAAGAGGAGATGGTACCGCCCGTGGCTAGCAGGTCGTCAGCAATCAGAACGTTCTGGCCTTTCTTGATCGCGTCGGTGTGCATGGCCAGCTTATCCTTGCCATATTCGAGATCATAACCGACTTCAATCGTTTCGTAAGGCAGCTTGCCGCTCTTGCGGATCGGCGCGAATCCGACGCCCAGCGCATAAGCAAGCGGCGCCCCAACGACGAAGCCCCGGGCTTCCGGACCGGCAATGACATCGATATTAAGGTGAGACACCATAGCCTTGATGTCATCGATGGCCTTTTTGTACATTTCCCCGTTTTGAAGCAAGGTCGTAATATCTTTAAAACTGATTCCAGCCATCGGGAAGTCCGGAATCACCCGGATATAATCTTTGTAATTCAACATAATCTCTCCTTCTAAAGTTTTACGAAGTAAAACTGACTCCGTAAGCGTTGCTTCGTTTTACGAAGTAAAACTGACTTCGTAAGCGTTACTTGGTTTTACGAAGTAAAACTGACTCCGTAAGCGTTGCTTAGTTTTACGAAGAAACGGACTCCGTAAGAGTTGCTTGAGGTCACGAAATGATACGGACCCTCGTAAGCATTCATTTCGACCGATTGTCTCCGGTCACGAAGCTCCCTGCATGCGGGAAATGAACCAGCTCGTGACCTGCGGCGTGCTGGCATACAGCAGATGCTGTTCCATTTCCGCCAAGTTCCCTAGCGCAAGGAAATGGCGGGATGAAGCCAAATCACGCTTGGGCGGTTTAGGAATAAAACGGATAAGGCCTTCCTGCCTGTCTATAAAAGAAAGCTCCTCGAACACATCCATCATCTTCGTCACCATGCGGATGCTGCACGATGCCTGCTGACTGAGCCTCGATAAGGCGGTTTCTTCTTGGACGGGCTCGGCTGCGATTCTTGACAACAATATATAGAGCTTCTTGAACTGATCCCTGTCCGGCACAGCAAGTCTCTCCTTCTTATGTACCTGATGAAGCAGAAATACGTTGGACAGTTTCGGAAAAGAAAACAGAACCGCATCCAGCTGCTCCGGCGTCTCCGGCGCGTTCAGCATGAACAGCGTCGTCACGTCGTCCTGGCCGGACCGCTCCTCGTTCGGATAATACGCCAAAATTCCAGCATTCTTATCATATACCCAAAGGGTGGATTCATTCAAACGGATTTTTGCCGGATCCAGAATCTCCCTTTCCAGCACCGCCGCCACCTGCGTCGGCCCCAGTCTGAAATGCGATCCGATCAGCTGACTGACCCGGTCGATCTCCTGCCAAGGATCCTTGGATCCGCGCAGGTCAAACACCTGCGGCTGCGTAAGCTTCAGATCCTGCAGCATCAGCTGCGGTCTTCGCGAACCGTTCCATTCATTGACGCTCATTTCGCCGAGCAGATCGAGCTCAGCGCCTTCCGTCAACACTTCGGCCAGCTCGCCTTTGCCGAACGCGACCACTTCCAGGCGGACGCCGTCCTGCTGAACGACCAGCTTGAGGTGCTTGCTGTCACGTCCCATCTTCCGGGTCTCAAGAAGCCTGCAGTTTCGAAAAATGAACTTGGGCACAGGATTGGCCATACCGAAGGGCGACAGCATTTCCATCTCATCGATGACCGACAAGGGAACGTCCGACAGCCGCCACTCTCCGTCTGATGCCGCGACGGGAATAAAATCGGATTCGGTCAGAACCCCGGCGGCATACTCGTTCAGCGCCTGCTCGAAGGCGTCCAGCTGATCCCTGTGCAGGCTCATGCCCGCAGCGGACGGATGGCCCCCATAATGGTCCATCAGCGATTTGCAGGAGGTCAGCGCCTCATAGATGTCGAGCCCCGGAATGGAACGTGCTGAACCCTTGCACATGCCGGTATCCGGATCTATACCCAATATGATGACTGGGCGGTAATACCGTTCCAAAATTTTGGGAAGCGACAATGCCGACGACGCCCACATTCCAGCCTTCTCCTGCCAGCACGATCACGTCGGGCACCCGACTTCCATCGGTCTTGGCCAGTAGCTGGCTGGTCGCCTCCTGGACGATATCGTCGACCACCTGCTGTCGCTCCTTATTCAGTTCATCCAGCCCATGGGACAATCTTAATGCCTCATCCTCGTCTTCCGTCGTCAGCAAGGCTACGGCCGATCCTGCATGATCCAGCCTCCCGCTGGCATTAATGCGCGGGGCCATGCCAAAGGCGACATTGATCGATGTAACATTCCGCATCGTAATGCCCCCAACTTCCATGAGGGCGCGGATTCCCGGAAACGCAGAGCTGCGCATCTGCTCTAAGCCGCGGCTGACCAGGATGCGGTTCTCGCCGCTCAGCGGCATCAAGTCTGCAATGGTACCGATGGCCACAATTTCCGTCCATTCCACCGGCGGCTGGCCGAGCATCGCCTGGGTCAGCTTGTAGGCTACCCCAACCCCGGCCAGGCCTTTAAACGGGTACGGGCAGTTCGGCTGCTTCGGATTGATCAGCGCATAGGCGTCGGGCAGCACTTCCGGAGGCTCGTGGTGGTCGGTGACGATCACATCCATCCCGAGCGAGTTGGCATACGCGATCTGCTCGACGGCGCTGATGCCGGTATCGACCGTGATGATCAGGCTGACCCCCTGCTGATGCGCCCAATCCAGCGCATGGTTGTGCAGTCCGTACCCCTCATTGGAGCGGTGCGGAATATAGATGTCATAGGACGCTCCAAGATAGCGCATAAAATGAATCATGAGCGAAGTGCTGGACACGCCGTCAGCGTCGTAATCCCCGTAGATTAATATATGTTCGCCGGTCTCAACCGCTTTTTGAATCCGTGGAACAGCCTCCTTCATACCGAGCAGCAGGAACGGATCATGCAATGCGTCCAGGCTTCCGTTTAAAAACATGGCGGCTTCCTCTGCACTGTTAATTCCTCTGGCCGCCAACAGCGAACCTACCAGTGGAGAAACCGACAGCTCCTGTGCCAGCCGTCCCGCCTTCTCCGGATCCGCTTCGGAAGTCCGCCATTCATATTTTGAATCAAACAATCGTCTTCACCTTTCTTTCCCCGCCCCGTCTTCTGTTCGTATAAGTCATGAGCAAGCTATTGGAGCAGTGTCGGCTGCTCATTATCCGTCAGATGATGGTTCGACTTGTACGGATAACCGGGATCATAAGGGACGACCTGGATATTTACGATGCTGACATGCAAAAAACGGTGCATCAGAAGCTTCTTGACCCGGTCGGCGATCTCGGCGCCTTCCTGGACGGTAATCCGCGGATTGACGCTGATCTTCAAATCGATCGTAATGTAATGTCCCTGCTCCGATGCTTTCAGGTCATCCACCGTAATGACGCCGTGAACCCGCTGCACCGTATCGATAAAATTAATCGCGTCCTCCTGCTCGGTCTCCTGCACCAGCTGTCCGTACACGGAGCTGACGATGAGGCGGTAGCCTCTGCGCAGCAGCAGCGCCGCGACGATCAGAGCCGAGATGGAATCCATATACTGCAGCATGGACCACTGAAAGGCGCTGCCGGCCATCGCCAAAATGACGCCGATCAATACCGTGATCGACGAATACAAGCTGAAACGGTGGTTGTCGGCGTACACCGTATGCATGCCGTCACCCTGCTTCTTGGATTGGCGGTACTGGAACTGAAAGAGCGCTTCTTTGACCGCAAGCGAGACGAGTATCGCAATCAGCGTAAACTGCCCGGGTGTCTGCACACGGCCTGAAGCCAGGTCCCGGACCGCCGCTACGGCAATTTGCAATCCGCCCATCAGCACAAGAACCGAAAACAAAATCGCCAGAATCGGCTCTGTTCTTCCGGCCCGCAGATCAGCCTGCTGCGCACTCCGGAGCTTTGACGACGTCCGCCATGGAATGCGCCGGGCCAGTGCGCCGGCTGCGTCCGATGCGGAATACAGCGCATCTCCCAGCAGTGCCTTGCTCCCTGTAAAATATCCGACCACGCCTTTGAACAAGGCAAGTAACAGTTCACCGGCAATTCCCGTCCATGCAACGGTACCCGATGGATTTGAACGCTCTATACTCATGAAAGCCTCCCCCCGGCAATCTGAATACCGATTCTGATCTGTTATTTGAAAAAGATATGACATTCACGACAATAAGTTTAGATAAAGTCAGATAAGTTCCAGCGGAAAAGCCGCGCCCAATCAGACGCGGCTTTCCTTCATTACATTCGCTTCACAAGGTTACGCCTTGGAAGGTTTGGCTGGCTTGGCACTGGTCTTTTGTTTGCTTTTGAATATGAGCCACAGCGGACTGGCGATAAAGATCGAAGAATACGCTCCGAACAACAGCCCGATAACCATCGCCAACGAGAACATCTTGATCGATTCCCCGCCAAACAGGAACAGGAAGAAGGCCGCAATAAACACCGTCAGCGCAGTATACAAGGAGCGCATGAGCATCTGGCTCACGCTCTTGTTCATAATAGCTCTCAAATCGTCTTTGGTCTTCTGCTTGCCGAACCGCAGATTTTCGCGGATCCGGTCGAAAATAACGATCGTATCGTTAATGGAGTAACCGATGATGGTCAATACCGCCACGATAAACGTCAGGCTGACTTCCAATCGGAAGATCGAGAAGACGGCCACGACCATGAAGGCGTCATGCAGCAGCGCCACGATGGCCGCCAGCGCAAACCGCCATTCAAACCGGATACTTACATAGATGATAATCCCGATACAGGAAATCAGAACTGAGTAAATGGCATTCCGCCCGAGCTCCTTGGCCATTTCCGTATCGACCGTGTTGATTTCGAACGATGCTGTTTTATCCAGCTCCTGGATCGAGGACTTAAGCTGTTCACTCTGGTCTTCGTTAAGCTCTTTGGTAAAACGGATGTTGACCCGCTTGTCTCCAGGGGCAACCGTTGCGCCGTCACTGAGGTGGATCTTGTTCAGCAGCGGCTCAATTTCAGCTTTCGTCACGTTCTTCGACAGCTTGACGTCCACATTGGAGCCTGCTTGGAAATCAACGCCGTAGTTTAATCCAAAAGCGGAAAGGGTAATGATTCCCGCAATCGTCAGGACGATGGAGAAAATGAACGCGTACTTGCTCATCTTCATAAAATCGTAATCTTTTTTAAAGTGCACGAATATCACTCTCCTTTACCCCGAACTGCTTCGGCTTCTTCAGCACGCCGGCTTTAACCAAAAGGCTGAGCAGGTAATGGGTGAAGTACACATTCGTGAGAATACTGAGTACGATTTCCACGATCAGTACCAGCGCAAAGCCTTTGACGGCGCCTGTACCGAAGGCAAACATAACCGCTCCGACGATAATGGTTGTAATGTTGGAATCGAGAATCGTACGGAAGGACGACTTGTTCCCTGCTTTGACCGCAGACATGACGCTCTTGCCGTTCCGCATTTCCTCCCTGATCCGTTCGTTCGTAATGATGTTGGCGTCAACCGCCATGCCGATACCGAGAATAAACGCCGCAATCCCCGGCAGGGTCAGCGTAAAGTCGGCCCAGACGAAGACGAGAATGAGCAGCCAGGTGTGGGCGATCAGTCCGAAGCTTGCGATGACACCCGGAAGGCGGTACATGCCGATCATGAAGATCAGAATCAGGATGGAAGCGATGATGCCCGCTTCAATCGTTTTATGCAAAGACTGCATGCCCAGCGTTGCGCCCACGCTCTGAGAGTACTTCTCCGTCAGCTTCAAAGGCAGCGCCCCGAGGTTGATCGTATCGCGGATCTGGTTCGCTTCGTCAATCGTATAATTGCCCGTAATCGATGCTTTGCCGTCCGTCAGCTCCTGCTGTACGGTCGGAGCGGATAAAAGGGTATCATCCAGGAAAATAGCAAGCTCTTTGCCAAGCAAACGTTTGGTCACGTCGGCAAATTTCTTTTTATCTTTGACTTTGATATCGATTTGCGGCTGGTTCAGCTGGTTATAACCCACCTGTGCGCCGTTTTCCACGAAATCGCTTCCGATGAGTTCGATTTTACAATAGAGATCTTTCGGATCTACCGTGCCGTCTTTCCCCGCTTCAGGAGTCTTACAACCATCCGCACTTCGGAAGGTCAGCGACGCCGGCTCCTTCATTTTCTTGCGGACCTCGGCTTCGTTCGTCACGCCTGCGATTTTCAGACGGATCCGGTTCGTGCCCTCCGTGGTCACTTCAGGCTCGCTAGTTCCGAGCGCGTTGGCGCGTTTCTCCAAGCTTTCCGCCGTCCGTATGAGGGACTCTCTCGTAATCTTCTGCCCCTGCTCCAGCGGCTGGGCCTCATACAGAATCTCAAAGCCCCCTTTAAGATCGAGACCGAGTCGTACGTTGTCGAGCAGCGCAGGGCTTGTCCCAGCCATGACCGCAATCGATACGAGCACGACGATGATGAAAGTGACAATTCTTTTCATGCCGTTCCTAGTTCCCCTTTCGTTCTCAATATTCCTATTATAGCCATGCGCCAAAAGGCAGTCAATTTATCAATATTTGTCGTTTTCCGATTTTACCGTATCCCTCATCTCTTTTAACACAAACAGAAAAAAAGATCCCTTTCAATCGAAAGTGGATCCTTTATATGCGGATATGGTCATAAAATTCATAAATGTCATCACTTTCAAAGAGAGTATATCGTTAACCAGCTTGTAGAGCGGCGGAATCCCTTCCTTCTCGTATTTGACGCTGATGCAGTTCCAAATGTCCTTGCTGGTTACATGCTCATAGCCGACGAGTCTGAATTCCTCCGCCTTGCTGCGGCAGAGCGTTTCAATCGCTTCCTCCAGCTGCCTGTCGTTCATTTCCTCAGAGCTCACTCTACGGCCTCCTCTCGATTGCCTCTTTCCACGCACGATCTGTTCTGGATGTCCTACAGTCCATTGTATCACTGATTTGTACTGTATTCGACCCCGCTACCCTTCTTTCCTTCTTTTGTCCAAATGTTACCGGAAAGGATGAATGAGTTGGGACAGGTTCAGCATATCCATTAAACAAGGTCTGACATTACCAAAAGTGGCAGCACAGCTTCGACACGGGAAGAGGGAGTGGACAATTGAACAAGCATCCTAAAAATCCAGGCATCAAAAAGCAAACCTTTATCCAAGGCACGATGATTTTGCTTGCCGCCGGCATCGTGAACCGCATTCTCGGGTTTATACCGCGCATCGCCCTGCCCCGGATCATCGGCGCCGAAGGGGTGGGGATTTACCAGCTGGGTTATCCTTTTTTCCTGGTGATTATGACGCTGATCACAGGGGGGGTCCCGCTGGCGATCGCCAAGCTGGTGTCGGAAGCGGAAACCGAAGGCAAACCGCAAAATTCAAAGTATGTCCTGCGGGTCAGCCTAGGGTTGACGGTGGGTCTCAGCGTGCTGTTTATGGCTTTATGCCTGTGGCTGGCCCCTTGGATCACGACAACGATTATAACGGATTCCCGCGTGTACTACACCTTTGTCAGCATGACGCCCATGCTCGTTATCGTGGCCATCTCGTCCGTCTACCGCGGCTATTTCCAGGGAAGGCAGAACATGATTCCATCCGCGACCTCTTCGATTATCGAGACCGTTTTTCGGATCGTGTGCACGCTGTGGTTTGCCTACCTGCTGTTGCCTAAAGGAATAGCTTATGCGGCTGCCGGAGCCATGCTTGGCGTGATGGCCGGGGAATTCTTCGGGCTGCTCGCCCTGCTGTGGCAGTACCACCGGGACGAGAACTGGCTGTTGTCCAGGCAAGCCCGGAGAGAGAAAGCAAAGCAGCACAAAAAAGCCGGCCTTGAAGACAGTTCCGGCAGCCAGGTCAGCCGCGGATTGTTTCCACGCCTGCTTGGCATCACTGTACCGGTCACCGCCGGGCGTTTGGTCGGCTCCTTCTCATACCTGCTCGAATCGATTATTACAGCCCAGAGCCTTGCGCTCGCCGGTGTCGTGACTGCTGTAGCAACCGCCCAGTATGGCGCGCTGCAAGGCATGGTCATCCCGCTGCTGCTGCTTCCAGGCGTACTGACCTCGTCCCTCGCGGTCTCGCTCGTGCCTTCGCTGTCCGAAGCCGCCGCCCGCAAAGACAAGCTTACGATCCACAAACGGTTAAACCAGACGATCCGGCTCGCGCTCGTCACCGGAGCCCCCTTTGCCGTCATTATGTATGTCCTTGCAGAGCCGCTGTGCCTGCTGCTGTACAACAATGCGGACATCTCCAACATGCTGCGCACGATGGCGCCATTTGCGCTGTTTCTGTACGTTCAGGCACCGCTTCAGGCCACCCTGCAGGCGCTGGACCGGCCAAGCCGTGCCCTGTTCAACACCTTGATCGGAGCCGTCCTCAAGCTGTTCCTGATCTGGTACCTGTCCTCCCAGCCGGAGTACGGCATTTACGGGGCCGTTATCGCCATTATCATCAACAGCATCGTGGTCACGTTCCTGCACGGATTCAGCGTCAGCCGGCTGCTCGCCTACCGTTTCCGGATGTTCGATCTGCTGAAGCTGGCGGGAGCCATGATCATCATGACGGGCATTACCCAATACGGCTATCTCCATCTGCCATTGGGAGGAATCGTTTGGATCCGCTTTTTGGCAGCCATGTCTATAGGCATGATCGCTTTTCTGGCCGCCGTGTTTGCATTAAAGCTGGTGTCCCTGCGAGATCTGTCCCGCATGCCCTACCTTGAAAAATGGTTCAAACCTAGAAATCCAAGAAACCCCAAGACACCTGCCGCCTGATCCGCTGCACGGAAATTTCCGTCTTATTTGCGGTCGATGTAAAGCCGGCCTTTATGGTCGATGGAGCAGAGAAACACGTCTTTAAACTCTTTGATTCCCTGCTGTCGGATCTGATTTTTCAGCCAGAAGCGATTTTTGTTCAGCCGCTCCAAATTGTCGTCCTGTACTTTTCCGTCCATGATGAGCGGGATCGGCAGTATGCCATAGGTAAATTTTCCGCTGGGAACCAGAATTTTTTTACTGCGGTTTCTCGCCGGTACCCGGGACGGATCGGCATATGGGGTTCTATAAGTCTGTTTCGGCTTGCCGGCGATCTCCTCTGAACGTGAAATAGCTGCCGCATTGCCGGCGAGTCCTTGTGGTTTTCCGTTACGATTTGGCTTCTCCTGAGGAACGGGCATGTCGTACTTTTCTCTTTTTTCATTCCGTTTGGATTTAGGAATAACCGTCAACTGCCCGGAGTTTTCCAGAATCGCAAATTCCACATCCGCCACGTTTTCGATACTTCGCCCGCGCAATTGAAGAAGCAAATCGTCCAGATTATACCGATGCTTCCTCATTTCTTCACGGTTGAGCTTGCCTCCCGATACGAGGATGGCCGGTTTTCCTTCGAATAACAGGCGGATTTTCCGGCTCTTCAAGCTGATGAAAGCAATCGTGATCTGTATCAAGACAAGCGTAGCCATCGGAAAGAGTCCGTCCGTAATCGGCCGCGCCGTATCCTCCAGCACAAAAACGCCGATTTCGGCGATCATGATCGAGATGACCAGGTCAAAAATGGACAGCTTCCCGATCTCCCGCTTGCCCATGATCCGGAGGGTCAGGTAGATGACAAAGTACATCAGGACGGTTCGGAAAACAGGAATCAGTATATCAGATATCACGGCCACCCGCTCCTTTCTGTGCCATTCATCATGCCAATTAAGGATATTTTGACCTTTCGGGAACACAGACATTCAGAAGCCGGAGCGATAAATTATTGGAAAATTACTTGTACTACTGGGGCAAGCCGTCACATAAATTTACATTAAATTGTGGAACTATGAAGGGGGTTCTCTTATGCATTTGATCCGTCGCCTGTTCTCTTTTCGGATCTCCAATCCCACTTTGTCGGGACTGTATTATTCCTTTTTCTGGATGATGGTCGGGGCGCTTATACTTTCTTTCCTGTTGTGGTCCAGCGGCATGAAAGAACAAAGCCTGTCCCGCTACATTTACGTGGTTCATGCTGTCGCCGCGGCATTTGGAGGTCTTGTATCCGGGAAGCGTTCAGGCAGACGGGGTTGGTACCAGGGCGGATTAACCGGCATTTTGTACGGTCTCATGATCATCATAATCGGATTTTTGGCCCTTGACAGCAGCCTTCGGCTTGGAGATTTGCTGTTGATCGCAGCCGTTATTGCTTCGGGAGCCATCGGGGGCATGTTCGGGGTGAATTTAAAAAACAAATCGTAACCATTAAACTCCTTGCATGTGCTACACTAAGTGCACTTAAAGCAAGAGGAGGACGTCCCCGACGTGTTGTATGACTCTATGAATTATATTTCGGCAGCAACGCTTGTTTTGGCGATCGGGCTGATCTGGCTGGGCACCCTGCGCAACCCTCTGAGGGCCGGATGGCTGCTGATCCGGGAGTTTGGGACCAATCGCAAATTTTTGGGTCTATTCGCTTTGATGGCTGCGATCCTCCTGTTCAACAGGTACGAACTGCAAATCGAAGCAGGCATGCATGTGAAGCAAGACTTCACCCCATGGGTATTCGGGATCGAGGGGCATTTCGTACAGCATCTGCAGCAGTTTTTTCACAGTCCTTACATTACGCCCGTATCGGTATTTTTTTACGTAGTGGTGTTCCAATCCTTACTGATCGCTATGCTTGGAATCTTTGCGGCCGACGGGAACAAAGCCTTTCTCATGGCTGCCTGCATAGCCGTCTTCATCAATTATGCGGTGGCCATCCCGTTTTACCTCTTCTTTCCCGTGAACGAGGTTTGGTCCTTTCCGCCATCCGGCGCGTCGTTCTACATGCTGGAGGTTTTTCCGAAATTCGAACAGGCGTACCGGCCGCTATCCGGTATTAACAACTGCTTTCCAAGCCTCCACACTTCGATTTCCATCACCATGCTGGTGCTCGGGATCCGTTCGGGGAATCGCCGACTGTCCCTCATGACGCTGGTCAGCGCCGTCATCATCATTTTCAGCATCTTCTACCTCGGCATCCATTGGCTGACGGATTCGGTCGCCGGTACCCTGCTCGGTCTGCTTGCCGCTTCCGCCGGGATCTACTGGGGACGGAGGCTTGCGCACCCGAAGCAGCAAAAAGTAAAGCCCATCGTATCCGATCTCTAATACAAAAAGGCTGCACCCTTGTCCGTAGACAAGCTGTGCAGCCTTTTGTCATCCGTAAGTATGAACATCGGCGACAGCAGCAGAGCTCCCTCTGCCGCTATCGTTATGTGATGTGCTTGGTCTTACTGGAAATGTTGCTTATGAACGCTCTCCCGTGTATCCGGATCGTCTTAGGACGATTTCTCGGATTCGCCTGAGCTCGAGCTAACCGCGTGGCTGATGGATCCGCGATCGAAGGTCAGCTTCGTCACGTCGTTCACCCGCAGGACCACGATATCGTCCGTAATTTCCATAATCGTTCCGTGCAGACCGCCGATCGTTACGACCTTATCCCCCTTCTTCAATGAGCTCAGCATGGAAGTCCGGGTCTTCTGTTTCTTCTGCTGCGGACGAATCAACAGGAAGTAGAAAATCGCGAACATCAGGACGAGCGGCAAAATCAAGCCGACAATGCCGCCTCCTCCGGAGCCGCCAGCACCAGCTGCTAATTCAAAGGTTTGTGATTGGTTGAACATATACTTTTCCCCCCTTTCAAATACAATACTGCTGTTGAAGCTTAAAACCCTTTATCATTGTCATAAAGCCCATATTGTTCAAAAAACTCATCGCGAAAATCAAGCAGCCTGTCCTCCATAATGGCCTGGCGCACCTGCTTCATCAGATTGATGAGGAAATGCAGGTTGTGGTAAGTGGTCAAACGGAGTCCGAAGGTCTCATCCGCTTTGATCAAATGCCGCAGATAGGCTCTTGAATAGTTCCGGCAAGTATAGCAGTCACATGCTGGGTCAAGCGGGCCAAAATCTCTGGCGTATTGCGCATTGCGAACGACTAGCCGTCCCTGGCTGGTCATGGTCGTTCCGTTCCGGGCGATCCGTGTCGGCAGGACGCAGTCAAACATGTCCACGCCACGAATGGAGCCTTCGATCAGTGCATCCGGCGACCCTACGCCCATCAAATAGCGGGGCTTGTTGTCCGGAAGCAGCGGAACGGTGTAATCCAGCACTTCGTACATCAGCTGCTTGGACTCTCCTACGCTGAGTCCACCAATAGCATACCCCGGGAAATCCATGGAAGTCAAATCACGTGCGCTCTGTTTGCGCAAGTCTTCATACATGCCGCCCTGAACGATGGCAAAGAGCCCCTGATCATGCGGTCTGGCATGGCTGTTCAGACAGCGCTCGGCCCAGCGGGTCGTGCGTTCCAGGGACTTCTTGACGTAGTCGTATTCGGCCGGATACGGCGGACACTCGTCAAAAGCCATCATGATGTCCGAACCAAGCGCGTTCTGAATTTCCATGGCCACTTCCGGCGACAGAAACAGCTTGTCTCCGTTCAGGTGGGACCGGAAATGCACGCCTTCTTCGGTAATTTTACGCATCTCGCTCAAGCTGAACACCTGAAATCCGCCGCTGTCCGTCAGAATCGGACGGTCCCAGTTCATGAAGCGGTGCAGTCCCCCGGCTTCGCGGATGATGTCATGGCCCGGGCGCAGGAACAGATGGTACGTGTTACTCAAAATGATCTGCGCATTCATTTCCTTCAGTTCTTCCGGGCTCATTGTCTTGACCGTGGCCAGCGTTCCAACCGGCATAAAGATCGGCGTCTCGATCACGCCGTGCGGCGTATGCACACGCCCCAGCCGGGCTCCGGATTGCTTGCACGTTTTAATATGCTCATAAGTAATTGCTGCTGCCATGATTAAATACCATCCTCTTATATGCCGATCAACCGGTCTTAATAGATAAACATCGCATCGCCGAAGCTGAAGAAGCGGTATCTTTCCTTCACAGCCTCCGCATATGCGTTCAAAATATGCTCGCGTCCCGCCAGCGCGCTGACCAGCATGACCAGCGTCGATTTCGGCAGGTGGAAATTAGTGATCAGGGCGTTTACGACTTTGAACGTATACCCCGGATAGATAAAAATATCGGTCCAGCCGCTGCAGGCTTCGAGCAGGCCGCCTTCAAAGCGCGTCCCGATCGTCTCAAGCGTCCGGCAGGAGGTGGTCCCTACGGCAACAATTCTTCCTCCGCGGGCTCTGGCCTCGTTCAGGATATCCGCTGTCTCCTGGTTCACCGAGTAATACTCCGCATGCATGACATGATCCTCGACACGCTCAACCGACATCGGCCGGAACGTGCCAAGACCGACATGAAGCGTAATGAAAGCGACCGTCACGCCTTTGGCACGGATTTGATCCAGCAGCTCTTCGGTAAAATGAAGGCCTGCGGTCGGAGCCGCAGCGGAACCCTCATGCTTGGAATAGACCGTCTGGTAACGCTCCTTGTCGTCCAGCTTCTCCTTGATATAAGGCGGGAGCGGCATTTGACCCAGCCGGTCGAGAATCTCCTGGAAAATCCCCTGATAGGTAAAGGTCAGCTTCCGCTCACCCATTTCACCCTCATCCTCTATGACCGCCTGCAGCTCGTCGCCGAACCGGATCACGCTGCCCTTTTTCAGCTTTTTCCCAGGCTTTACGAGCGCTTCCCAGGTGTCCCCTTGCAAATTTTTCAGGAGAAGCACCTCGGCTTTGGCCCCCGTCTCTTCTTTCACGCCAAACAGTCGCGCCGGAATGACCCGGGTATCGTTGAGAACCAGCGTGTCGCCGGGCTGAAGCTCGTCTGCGATATCTTTGAAGGTGCGGTGGGCGATCGATCCGTCCTGCTTGTTCAATGTTAACAGGCGGGATGCCGTCCGCTCCGGCAAAGGAGTCTGTGCGATTAATTCTTCTGGCAACTCAAAATCGTATAAGTCTACATTCATCTGTTCGTCATTCCTTAACAATAGTTACATTCTGATAATAGTGTTTCAAAATGTCCTGGTACCCATACCCGGCATCCGCCATTCCTTTAGCTCCCCACTGGGAGAGTCCGAGGCCATGGCCGTTGCCGCGGCCCACAAACAGAAACGCTTCCCCGGCTTCGATCCGGCGCGCCTTCGTATCCCCGTTCATGACGATCGTGCCTTTTCCAGCGATGGAAGAAGTCCCTGAAGCGGAAATGACCGACGTGTCGGACGTGCCGGAAACCTTCGTCGTTGTCCCGTTTGCGCTTAATACAGTATAGCTTCCTGTCGGTACAATATCAAACAATGTGCTTGGCATACCGTTCAAAGCTGAACGGAACATATCCGGATATTTCACATCTAAAATCTGCCCGTTGGCCTTAATTTGGATCGCCCGTCCGGACGGTCCACGCTTGGTGACCTCCAGCGTGCTGATCGTGGAAGGTGCAGCCGTCGAGGTCTTGCCCTTCAGCGTTGCGACCAGCTCGGCCGAAGTATAAGGTCCCCGAACCCAGTCGTAGGTTCCCGATTCCTTCACCTGCTCCAGAACGACGGCGGTATCGCCGGGGTTCATCTGCGCGGCAGGCTCGACGTTCGATTGAATGAGCGGAAGCGGACGCACATTGGTGTTCTTGGCCGTCACCGTGACTTTTGCAAGTCCGGCAGCCGTCGCCGTGCCCAGTTCCTTGACGTTGTCCTCTCTGACATAACCGGTAATCCCGTTGCTGAGAAGAACGTGGTACCAGGTTTTAGCCCCGTTTTGCGCGGCTACGTCTTCCTTGCTCTCGACGGTGCCGAACGCAGCTCCACCGCTGTTCCATACCTCGGTCGGATCGGCCGATGCGCCCCCGGCATTGGAAGAGAATACGGCCTCGACAACATTGCCGTTATGCAGCAGCACTTCGCCCTGTGTGGCGTCTACGGCACCGATGACGCTTGGCGCTTCGGAGGCAACTCCGTTGTAAACTTGGCTGAGCGTCGTATCCACGACATCCGCCACCTTGAACTTATTATTGCTGCTGCTGATCTGGAAAGCAGCATAGCTGCGGGCAGCCACGGCTTGGGCTTTGAGCGACTCCTCCGGCCAGGACGACGGCACTTCGCCGCCGACGACCGCATAGAGGTATTGCTCAAAAGGCAGCTCGTTCACGAGCGCCAGCTGGCCGTTCACCATGCTGATCTCCATGCCGCCCCGGTATGTACGCCCCGATCTTTCCGCCACTTTAATTTGGTCACCGCTGCTGGTAATCCAGCCTTTGGTATTGGTCCCGCTGACCACGATATGTTTCACCGCGGCGGAGCTTCCCGGGCTGCTCCCGGCATCACTGCGGATGATCAGCGCGGGCTGCGATGCATCCACCTCCGACAGCGTAGCCGCTGGAAGCTTTGCGCTTACCGCACTGCGCACCGCCGCAAGGCCGGATGCGTCTACCGCTTCGCCGACCCATACCGCATAACTGCCGCCGCCGTCTCCGCCCGGCTGAACCGCCACAAACGCATCGGCGCCGGCTGCCTGGATCTGCTGGGCCGCAGCTGCCGCTTCAGCCTCCGATCCATAGGTCCCTGCCGACAAGTGATTGCCGCCGGTCACGACCGGAGTCTGTCCGTTCAGCTGTCCCGCGGCTGTCTTGGCTGTCCGCGCCGCGGCATCGTTAGCCGCCTGCTGGCTTGCATACATGCCGGTATACACCTGATATACTGTTCCGGCACCCGTCGATGCGGTAAAGATGACCGGCTTGTCGGCCGTCGCGTTCAATTTTTTATAGGCATCCGCCGCCGTTTTGGCATCCGAAGTAGCGAGTACTTTCACGCGGAATCCATCCACGCTGAATTTAGCCGTCTCGTTAGCCCCAAAGGATACAAGAGCCGGAGCCCCCGAAGCAGCCGATACTCCTGCAGACCATGACTGTCCCGATGACAGTGTGACGACAGGCGTCGTTGATTTATAGGTACTTCCCAAGTCGAGGAACAAGCCTACGCGGATTTGATCCATGCTCGTTCCCGCGGCTTCTGCGGTCACAGCCGGCAGCTGCAGGACTCCCGTTGCCAGCACGGCAGCCAAAATCCCCTTGCTTCCCCACTGGCCCGCTTTCGTTCTCCACCAATTTCCCACTCGTCATTCTCCTCCCGCTTCTGTCTGAACATGTGTTCGAACCATTTCACGTCCGGCAGCCTCGTAACAATTACTCTTTACTGGTCTGTCGGCATCGGCAGACCTAAATGCTGATAGCCCGCAGCCGTCACCATTCTTCCCCGCGGCGTCCGCTGGAGAAATCCGATCTGCAGCAAGTAAGGCTCGTATACATCTTCGATCGTCTGGCTCTCTTCGCCGATGGTGGCCGCGATCGTATCGAGGCCGACCGGACCGCCACGGAAGCTCGTGATCATAGCGTGAAGCATTTTATAATCGATCTGATCCAGTCCTTTCGGATCGACCTGCAGCATCTTCAGCGACTCCTCTGCGATGGCCGGCGTAATCATGCCGTCCCCCCGGACCTGGGCAAAATCCCGGACCCGGCGCAGCAGCCGGTTCGCGATCCGCGGCGTCCCCCTGGACCGCAGGGCGATCTCGTCGGCCGCATCCCCGATTATTTCGATGCCGAGAATGTCGGCACCCCGGGAAGACGATGTAGCTGAGCTCGTCCACCGTATAAAACTCGAGGCGGCTGACGACGCCGAAGCGGTCCCGCAGCGGTGCGGACAGCAGCCCTGCCCGTGTCGTCGCTCCGATCAAGGTGAACGGGGGCAAGTCCAGCCGCACAGACCGTGCACTGGGCCCTTTACCGATCATGATGTCCAGTGCAAAATCCTCCATCGCCGGGTAGAGCACTTCCTCTACCGTCCGGTGCAGCCGGTGGATTTCGTCAATGAACAGCACGTCCCCTTCCTGGAGATTCGTCAGCAGCGCAGCCAGGTCTCCCGGCCGCTCAATGGCCGGCCCCGACGTCGTCCGCAGGTTCACGCCCAGCTCGTTGGCAATGATATTGGCCAATGTCGTCTTTCCGAGGCCCGGAGGCCCGTACAGCAGCACGTGATCCAGCGCTTCATTGCGCATTTTGGCCGCCTCAATATAAATTTTCAGGTTTTCCTTCACCTGGTTCTGTCCGATATATTCCGCAAGATAACGAGGACGCAGGCTAAGCTCTACCGCCTGGTCCTCCATCATCAGGTTTGCCGATATAATACGGTCATCCATTGCTATCGCTCCTCTTGTAACGCCCGCCTACCATAACTATCCCGCATAGAGCTGCTTGAGCGCCCGTTTCATTAAAATGTCCACCGAATCCCCAAACGCCGTGTCATCCTTGATCTTGTGCCACACCCGGTCCAGCTCGACGTCGGTATAACCGAGCGCCTTAAGGCCTTCGCGCGCTTCGGACCAAGCCGATCCGTCGCCTTCCACCGGTTCAGGAACCGCAAACAGACCTGTCGCCATAGCCGCCGTACCAAAGCCGTCGAGCTTGTCCTTCAAGTCCAGAATCATGCGCTGTGCGGTCTTCTTGCCGATCCCCGGCAGCTTGGTCAGGAACGTAATGTTCTCCTGATAAATGGCTGTCACGACATGATCCGGTGTGCCCCCGCCGAGAATGCCCAAGGCTACCTTAGGGCCGATCCCCGACACATCGATCAGCTTGCGGAACAACTGCTGCTCCTCGCGCGTTGGAAAGCCGAACAGCAGGATGGCGTCTTCCCTGACGTGGTGGTGGGTATATACGGTGACCGGACCATCCGTCTTGGCGAACACAAAAGGGTTCGGGCAAAATACCCGGTAGCCTACTCCCTGCACGTCAAGCACAATGTACTCATTCTCCAGATGGACCACGGGTCCTCTCAAAAAATCGATCATTTTCTCAATACCTCATTTATTCTGGAATTTAACGTGTACGAATGGGCGTGGCAGATCGCCACGGCCAGCGCGTCGGCCACATCATCCGGCTTGGGCACCGCCTGCAGCTTCAGAAACATGCGAACCATTTCCTGCACCTGCTTCTTCTCCGCTTTGCCGTATCCGACAATGGCCTGCTTCACCTGCATCGGGGTGTACTCGGCGATCGGCAGCCCGCGCTGCGTTGACGCCAGAATCAGAACGCCGCGCGCCTGACTGACGGACATAGCCGTCGTGACGTTTCTATTAAAAAACAATTTCTCGAATGCTACCGCTTCCGGCTGATACTTATCAATAAGCTGGAGCATCGCCTCATAGACGTGCAGCAGCCGTTCTTCATCAGGTGTATGGGCTTCCGTCTGAATGCATCCATACTGAACCGGAGTGACCTTACTTCCGTTTTTATCGATAAATCCGAATCCGACGATCGCAATCCCCGGGTCAATTCCTAAAATTCGCAAGTCATTTCTCTCCCTTGGTATAAAGCGAACATATGTATTCGTTCTCTTCATTATAATGTAAAACTTCATACCAAGTCTATGATTCTACTAAAAGAGGTATGCCTGCAACCGGGATCTGCCTACACAGACTCCGTACCGGAAGGAGTGAACGTCCGGATGAGCTCGTTGATAAAAGCAAGCATCGCTGTGCTCAGAAACGTCTGCTTCCGGTAAACGATGCCGACCTTTTTCTGGGGGACGGGCTCAACGATCGGTACAGTGCAGATCGAAGGATCAGAGCCTTGTAAAAGGTAGGACCTGGGTAGTATGGTCGCGCCGACCCCGAGCCGGACCATCTGCAGCATGGAGTCCATAGTCGATAGCTCAAACGCCGGTTGAAGCTGCACCCCTGCTTGAGCACTGTAGCTGTCCACCATTTGACGTACCAGAAACTTTTCAGGAAAAAGGATTAGCGGCACCTCTGTCAGTTGGTCCAGTTTCACAGCTTCTGCGGCTGCAAGGTGATGCTGCTTCGCCACAGCCAGGCACAGCTCTTCGGTGTAGAGCTCTTTGCTGACCAGCTGCTCGTCCTCCAGCGGGAGAAAAACTACTCCAAGATCCAGCTTGTTAGCCAGCAGACCGGCCCTCGTTTCCTCCGTCGCCAGCTCCACGACCGAAATCGAGATGCCAGGCTGCTTCTGGTGAAAAGAAATCAGCGTCCTCGTCAGCAGATGGTTGCCTGAGCAGCCGATCGTCAGCCTCCCCCGCTGCATCCCTTTCAGTTCATTGATTTCGGACTGCGCCTGCTCCAGCTCATGAAAAATGTTCAGCGCATGCTCCTTCAGCGTTTGCCCCGCTTCCGTCAAATAGTTCCGTTTTCCGATCCTTTGAAAAAGGGGCATGCCCACTCTCTCCTCGAGCAGGCGGATTTGCTGGCTGAGCGTCGGTTGGCTGATGCCCAATTGAACGGCTGCTTTCGTAAAATGAAGCTCTTCGCATACGGCAAGAAAGTATTCCAGCAGGCGGAAATCCATAAGCCTCCCCCTTCACCCAAACCATAGTTAATAACTATTATTTTAATTGATAACATTGAATTGACCAATCATTTTTTATTCCCTATAGTGAGAATAATAAATTTCTATAGATGAGGTGAGCGTTGCAATGACACAAGAGATCAGCATTCAGTTAACTACCGAGCCGCGAACACGTCCGGACAGCGAGAAGCTTGGTTTCGGCAAGTATTTTACAGATCACATGTTTATGATGGATTTTACGCTGGAGAAGGGATGGCATGATCCGCGGATCGTCCCTTACGCCCCGCTGCAGATGGATCCGGCTTCGATGGTATTCCACTATGGGCAGGCTGTATTCGAAGGTCTGAAGGCATACCAAACTTCTTCCGGCGACCTCCTTTTGTTCCGTCCTGACAAAAACATGAAGCGGCTGAACCGCTCCAACGAACGCTTGGGCATCCCTGAAGTGTCAGGCGACTTTGTCATTGAAGCGATCCGCACCCTCATTAACATCGATCGTGCTTGGGTTCCGTCGGCTCCAGGAACATCGCTGTACATCCGGCCTTTTATCATTGCTACGGAAGCTTGCCTCGGCGTGAGAGAATCCCACACCTACCAGCTGATCGTCATTCTGTCGCCTGTAGGCGCTTACTACTCGGGCGGGCTTGCCCCGGTAAAAATTAATGTGGAGAGCTCCTATACCCGTGCCGTGCAGGGCGGAATCGGGCATGCGAAGGCAGCCGGCAACTACGCCGCAAGCATCAAGGCCCAAAGCAATGCCAAGAAAGGCGGCTACTCTCAGGTGCTGTGGCTTGATGCGCTGGAAAAGAAGTACATTGAAGAGGTCGGCAGCATGAACATCTTTTTCAAAATCGGCGGTAAAGTGATCACCCCGGCCATTAACGGCAGCATACTGGAAGGTGTGACCCGGGCTTCGGTTCTGGAGCTGCTCGACAGCTGGAACATCCCGGTGGAAGAGCGGAAAATATCGATTGAGGAGATTTTTGAGGCCAATGCCAAAGGCGAATTGGAGGAAGTGTTCGGCACGGGGACTGCGGCTGTCATTTCTCCTGTCGGCGAATTATATTGGAATGACCGGCAAGTCCTCATTAACAACGGCCAAATCGGCCCATACTCGCAAAAGCTGTATGACACCCTAACGGGTATCCAGACCGGGCGGCTTCCAGATCCATTGAAATGGACAATGCCCGTTTAAGTCCCGATAGGATGAATGCAAAAAAGCTTTCCTGTTCGCCTCATCGCTGGCAGGAAAGCTTTTTCATTTGCGTTCTATTCCTTTTTTCGAAAATCCGTTTAAAGCAAAGGACATCGAACATCCCGGTCTTTACCCTTTTCTGGCATAATCGCTGAATGTGGACAGCACGCTGTTGTATTCGTCAATATCCTGCACCCGGATGCCGTCATAAAGCTGCTGTACGGCTCCGTCTGGCAGGGAGGATTCCATCGAGTTGATATCCAGTTGGAAAAAGGTTTTAATGACCTTTTCGTGTGTCGGCGGTCCCTCGAACAAGGTCAGATTCCCATCTTTGTCGAGGCTGATGTAAGCCTGTTCCTTACAGGTCGGTGATAGATCCGAAATGGTTTCCTCAAACCGGATTTGTCCCTTCCCGGTAAACTCGCCTTTCCAGGTTGGATGCTCATTCATCAGGGAGTAGATGTCATCGCTGCTCAGTTGTCCGAGCACCTGTTCCTCCTCACCGCATATATAAACTTGGTGAACGGTTACTTCGTTTGTACCCTTCGTTTGATTCAACGTCTTCCAGAATTCCGAATTATCCACGGTGTCATCGGAACCTTCCGTCTGTTCATAATGCTGAAGCGTTTCAATGGCAACCGGCGGTTTCGTGCTGAGCAGGCTCTGTACCTGATCCGGAAGATAGGATCCGAGCCAGACCAAGGCAAGCATTAACGAAGAGATCCCAAGCGTCAACGCTCTGCGTCTCCAACGTCTCCATTGCTTTTGTATTTTCTTTTTGATTCGCGCTGCATTCACGATAATCCCCTTCTATTCTCTATCTTTTTCCTTTATTGTGACCGGGGAAATACCAAATTATACAGCAAAAAACCACCGAAATTCATTCGGTGGTTGATCTGATCGGGACGACACGATTTGAACATGCGACCCCCTGGTCCCAAACCAGGTGCTCTACCAAGCTGAGCTACGTCCCGTTATTCATCTGAAAATGTTAAAATGCCGGTGAAGGGACTCGAACCCCCACGGTTTCCCTCACGATTTTGAGTCGCGCGCGTCTGCCAATTCCGCCACACCGGCTCGGTAAAACAAAAGTACGCGCCCTAAGAGATTCGAACTCCTGACCTTTTGATTCGTAGTCAAACGCTCTATCCAGCTGAGCTAAGGGCGCCGGTAAAGGCAAAAAAAAATGGAGCGGACGACGGGAATCGAACCCGCGACCCTCGCCTTGGCAAGGCGATGCTCTACCGCTGAGCCACGTCCGCAAAACCAAAAATAAAACTGGTGAGCCATGAAGGACTCGAACCTTCGACACCCTGATTAAAAGTCAGGTGCTCTACCAACTGAGCTAATGGCTCTTAATTCAAGAGGATTCTCATCCCTGAAGTAAAGATCATGGCGGTTCTAACGGGATACTCTCTCTCCGTTCGAGACTGCGATGCAGCGCTAACGATGCGGATGCTTCGACGAACCCTTATTTCGGATTCTCATCCCTTGAAGCAGTTTTAAAGTGGCGGAACCGACGGGATTCGAACCCGCGATCTCCTGCGTGACAGGCAGGCATGTTAGGCCTCTACACCACGGTTCCACGGCCTTTGGGATCTCCATCTTAAGGAGATAATTGCGGGGGCAGGATTTGAACCTACGACCTTCGGGTTATGAGCCCGACGAGCTACCGGACTGCTCCACCCCGCGTCATTAAAAGTATTTTGTTATTGGGGCCCCCGAAAAGTATTCGGAATTAACTACGAAGGTTTCTGTTCACTTTTTGGGGATAATGGTGGAGGCTGAGGGGATCGAACCCCCGACCCTCTGCTTGTAAGGCAGATGCTCTCCCAGCTGAGCTAAGCCTCCATAATAAGTGACCCGTATGGGATACTCTCACTTCGTTCGAGACTGCGATATAGATGCTACCGAAGTAATGTTCCGACGAACCCTTTTTGGATTCTCATCCCTGATGTTAATAAGAAAGTGACCCGTATGGGATTCGAACCCATGTTACCTCCGTGAAAGGGAGGTGTCTTAACCCCTTGACCAACGGGCCGCGCTATTAAAATCCAAGCTGGCGGAGAGAGATGGATTCGAACCCTCGAGACGCTTTTGGCGCCTACACGATTTCCAATCGTGCTCCTTCGGCCAACTCGGACACCTCTCCACAAGTGGCTCCCCGAACAGGACTCGAACCTGTGACAACTCGATTAACAGTCGAGTGCTCTACCAACTGAGCTATCAGGGAATATGTATCGCTTGGCAACGTCCTACTCTCCCAGGACCCTTCGGTCCAAGTACCATCGGCGCTGGAGGGCTTAACGGTCGTGTTCGGGATGGGTACGCGTGGAACCCCTCCGCTATCGCCACCAAACGGAGCATTGGTTAATAACCAAATGCATAATTCAGGTTTCAGCATCGCCAAATGCTGAAAGTCATCCGGCTGCTCTCACCCGCTTGGAGTGAAATCAGCAATTTTGACTCCCTGAAAACTAGATACGAAACGAATCTGTGTTTTATCTTCGTAGCTTCACCCGGTTTGTATCCCGGGGTCCCCGAAAAGTAATCGGTGTTGTTCCAACGCTTCACGTCACTTTTTGGGGTAATTTTGGATAAGCCCTCGACCGATTAGTATTGGTCAGCTCCATGCATTGCTGCACTTCCACCTCCAACCTATCTACCTCGTCGTCTACAAGGGGTCTTACATACTGGGAAATCTCATCTTGAGGGGGGCTTCACGCTTAGATGCTTTCAGCGCTTATCCCGTCCGTACGTAGCTACCCAGCCATGCTCCTGGCGGAACAACTGGTGCACCAGCGGTACGTCCATCCCGGTCCTCTCGTACTAAGGACAGCTCCTCTCAAATTTCCTACGCCCACGACAGATAGGGACCGAACTGTCTCACGACGTTCTGAACCCAGCTCGCGTACCGCTTTAATGGGCGAACAGCCCAACCCTTGGGACCTACTTCAGCCCCAGGATGCGATGAGCCGACATCGAGGTGCCAAACCTCCCCGTCGATGTGGACTCTTGGGGGAGATAAGCCTGTTATCCCCAGGGTAGCTTTTATCCGTTGAGCGATGGCCCTTCCATGCGGTACCACCGGATCACTAAGCCCGACTTTCGTCCCTGCTCGACTTGTAGGTCTCGCAGTCAAGCTCCCTTCTGCCTTTGCACTCTTCGAATGATTTCCAACCATTCTGAGGGAACCTTGGGGCGCCTCCGTTACTCTTTAGGAGGCGACCGCCCCAGTCAAACTGCCCACCTGACACTGTCCCCATACCGGATTACGGTACCAGGTTAGAACCTAGATACGATCAGGGTGGTATCCCAACGGCGCCTCCACCCAAGCTGGCGCTCAGGTTTCAAAGGCTCCCACCTATCCTGTACAGATCGTACCCAAATCCAATATCAAGCTGCAGTAAAGCTCCATGGGGTCTTTCCGTCTTGTCGCGGGTAACCTGCATCTTCACAGGTATTAAAATTTCACCGGATCTCTCGTTGAGACAGCGCCCAAGTCGTTACGCCATTCGTGCGGGTCAGAATTTACCTGACAAGGAATTTCGCTACCTTAGGACCGTTATAGTTACGGCCGCCGTTTACTGGGGCTTCGGTTCACAGCTTCGGGATTGCTCCCTAACCGCTCCCCTTAACCTTCCAGCACCGGGCAGGCGTCAGCCCGTATACTTCGCCTTGCGGCTTCGCACAGACCTGTGTTTTTGCTAAACAGTCGCTTGGGCCTTTTCACTGCGGCCCCCTCGTGCTATTCACACTACCGGGGCACCCCTTCTCCCGAAGTTACGGGGTCATTTTGCCGAGTTCCTTAACGAGAGTTCTTCCGCGCGCCTTAGAATTCTCTTCTCGCCTACCTGTGTCGGTTTGCGGTACGGGCACCTTCACCTGGTTAGAGGCTTTTCTTGGCAGTGTGAGATCATGACCTTCGGTACTGTAATTTTCCCTCCCCATCACAGCCCAGCCTTAATAGTGTGCGGATTTGCCTACACACCAGCCTCACTGCTTGGACGAGCATCCATCAGCTCGCGTCACTACCCTCCTGCGTCACCCCATCACTCATAACGGTTATACGGTGGTACAGGAATTTCAACCTGTTGTCCTTCGATTACGCCTGTCGGCCTCACCTTAGGTCCCGACTTACCCTGAGCGGACGAGCCTTCCTCAGGAAACCTTGGGCTTTCGGCGGATCAGATTCTCACTGATCTTTTCGTTACTCATACCGGCATTCTCACTTGTATACGCTCCAGCACTCCTTACGGTATACCTTCAACGCTGTATACAACGCTCCCCTACCCCTGATGCAAAGCATCAAGCCATAGCTTCGGTGGTGTGTTTAGCCCCGTTACATTTTCGGCGCAGAGTCACTCGACCAGTGAGCTATTACGCACTCTTTCAATGGTGGCTGCTTCTAAGCCAACATCCTGGTTGTCTGTGCAACTCCACATCCTTTCCCACTTAACACACACTTGGGGACCTTAGCTGATGGTCTGGGCTGTTTCCCTTTTGACAATGGATCTTAGCACTCACTGTCTGACTCCCGGTTACAAGTCTATGGCATTCGGAGTTTGACTGAGCTTGGTAACCCTTGCGGGCCCCGCACCCAATCAGTGCTCTACCTCCACGACTCTATTCACCGAGGCTAGCCCTAAAGCTATTTCGGGGAGAACCAGCTATCTCCGAGTTCGATTGGAATTTCTCCGCTACCCCCACCTCATCCCCGAATTTTTCAACATTCGTGGGTTCGGGCCTCCAGTGCGTGTTACCGCACCTTCACCCTGGACAGGGGTAGATCACACGGTTTCGGGTCTACGTCCACGTACTCATTCGCCCTATTCAGACTCGCTTTCGCTGCGGCTCCGGCTTCTCACCTTAACCTTGCACGGGAACGTAACTCGCCGGTTCATTCTACAAAAGGCACGCCATCACCCATAAACAGGGCTCTGACTTCTTGTAAGCACACGGTTTCAGGTTCTATTTCACTCCCCTTCCGGGGTGCTTTTCACCTTTCCCTCACGGTACTGTTTCACTATCGGTCGCTAGGAAGTATTTAGCCTTAGCAGATGGTCCTGCCAGATTCATACGGGGTTTCACGTGCCCCGCACTACTCGGGATCCGTCTCGGAGGGAACTGACTTTCGGCTACAGGGCTTTTACCTTCTATGCCGGGCCTTTCCAGACCTCTTCGCCTAACCAATCCCTTTGTAACTCCATGTGAGACGTCCCACAACCCCGGCCAGCAAGCTGACCGGTTTAGGCTGTTCCGCGTTCGCTCGCCGCTACTGACGGAATCACTCTTGTTTTCTCTTCCTCAGGGTACTTAGATGTTTCAGTTCCCCTGGTATGCCTCACCATAACCTATGTATTCAGTTATGAGTGACTGACTATTACATCAGCCGGGTTTCCCCATTCGGACATCCCCGGATCAAAGCTTGCTTACAGCTCCCCGAGGCAGTATCGTTGTTCGCCACGTCCTTCATCGGCTCCTAGCGCCTAGGCATCCTCCGTGTGCTCTTAGTAGCTTAACCATAATGACTCCTATTTTGCCCGATTCGTTTTCTTGTTTTGCGCTGCGCGCAAAGCCAAAGGCACTCATCGTTCAAAACACTCGTCTGCTACTTTTTACTTCTTGGTCTTTCAATGAAGACACAAGCAGCTAAAAGGATATTTCTAAAACGCAGATTCGTTTCGTTATCTAGTTTTCAAGGATCAAATCATCCAGTCTCGCGACCGGACTTATATCATACCAAATCCCGAATCGCTTGGCTACAAGCAAGTTCTGGAAATCGCATGCGAGAGTTTGAACTCTCAAAACTGAGCAACGAGTGAGTAACTAGCCGACCCGGCTAGATTTGTATTTGAATGCTTCCATCGCAGGAAGCGATTCTCCATAGAAAGGAGGTGATCCAGCCGCACCTTCCGATACGGCTACCTTGTTACGACTTCACCCCAATCATCTACCCCACCTTCGGCGGCTGGCTCCTTGCGGTTACCTCACCGACTTCGGGTGTTGTAAACTCTCGTGGTGTGACGGGCGGTGTGTACAAGACCCGGGAACGTATTCACCGCGGCATGCTGATCCGCGATTACTAGCAATTCCGACTTCATGCAGGCGAGTTGCAGCCTGCAATCCGAACTGAGACCAGCTTTGATAGGATTGGCTCCACCTCGCGGCTTCGCTTCCCGTTGTACTGGCCATTGTAGTACGTGTGTAGCCCAGGTCATAAGGGGCATGATGATTTGACGTCATCCCCGCCTTCCTCCGGTTTGTCACCGGCAGTCATTCTAGAGTGCCCACCCGAAGTGCTGGCAACTAAAATCAAGGGTTGCGCTCGTTGCGGGACTTAACCCAACATCTCACGACACGAGCTGACGACAACCATGCACCACCTGTCTCCTCTGTCCCGAAGGAAAGGTACATCTCTGTACCGGTCAGAGGGATGTCAAGACCTGGTAAGGTTCTTCGCGTTGCTTCGAATTAAACCACATACTCCACTGCTTGTGCGGGTCCCCGTCAATTCCTTTGAGTTTCAGTCTTGCGACCGTACTCCCCAGGCGGAATGCTTAATGTGTTAACTTCGGCACCAAGGGTATCGAAACCCCTAACACCTAGCATTCATCGTTTACGGCGTGGACTACCAGGGTATCTAATCCTGTTTGCTCCCCACGCTTTCGCGCCTCAGCGTCAGTTACAGCCCAGAGAGTCGCCTTCGCCACTGGTGTTCCTCCACATATCTACGCATTTCACCGCTACACGTGGAATTCCACTCTCCTCTTCTGCACTCAAGTCACCCAGTTTCCAGTGCGAACCAAGGTTGAGCCTTGGCCTTAAACACCAGACTTAAATGACCGCCTGCGCGCGCTTTACGCCCAATAATTCCGGACAACGCTTGCCCCCTACGTATTACCGCGGCTGCTGGCACGTAGTTAGCCGGGGCTTTCTTCTCAGGTACCGTCACTCCGATAGCAGTTACTCTATCGGACGTTCTTCCCTGGCAACAGAGCTTTACGATCCGAAAACCTTCATCACTCACGCGGCGTTGCTCCGTCAGGCTTTCGCCCATTGCGGAAGATTCCCTACTGCTGCCTCCCGTAGGAGTCTGGGCCGTGTCTCAGTCCCAGTGTGGCCGTTCACCCTCTCAGGTCGGCTACGCATCGTCGCCTTGGTGAGCCGTTACCTCACCAACTAGCTAATGCGCCGCAGGCCCATCCGCAAGTGACAGATTGCTCCGTCTTTCATCATCCCCTCAGGAGAGGAAATGAGATATCCGGTATTAGCTCACGTTTCCGTGGGTTATCCCGGTCTTGCAGGCAGGTTGCCTACGTGTTACTCACCCGTCCGCCGCTAACCATCAGGAGAGCAAGCTCTCCATCAAGTCCGCTCGACTTGCATGTATTAGGCACGCCGCCAGCGTTCGTCCTGAGCCAGGATCAAACTCTCCAAGAAAGTTGATATAGCTCATTTTGAATCTGACGAGATTGATTTAATCTCAATCGCTCCGGTCATAAGACCATCGCGTTTATACTCACTCGTTGTTCAGTTTTCAAAGATCAAATTTCGTTTCGTTACCACTCAGTGTTTCAGCAGCAACTCTTATAATATATCACAGACTCGATAGATTTGCAAGACTTTTTTTGAAGAAGTTTTTTTCTATCAAATCTCATTTTACCCGACCTGCTAACTCGTTAACTCGGCCGGACTTATAATTTATCACAGTTCTCACTACTGCCGCAACACACAAAATATTCCATCCAATATTCATACTATACTTTTACCCACAACAAAATAAATTCTAGCATATTTCAAGCATCTTTTTCATATATTCATACTAGTTCTTTTATAAAATTAATACAGCATTCATAGAGTTCAAACCGCCATTAAGCGGAAATGCTCTTGCTAAAGAATGGTTACAGTGATACGAACCTCACTCAATTAAAAGCAGGCATTCCGGCGTTCACCTCGAAATGCCTGCTTCTGCTCAAATTGACCTGCTATCATCCATTAATCCATGGGTTTTTACGCGGTCTGTCAGCAACTGTGCTTTTTCTTTCCTTTTTAGCGGCGGGAGCTTTCGATTTATTTACCTTTGCTTTATCCTTCGGATCGCTGATCTTTTTGGATGCAGTCTCATCAGCCGCAGGCTCAGACTCCTCTACCTCGGATGTCTCATGGACCGCCGCCTCATTGATGGTAGCTGTCGCTTGGGCCACCTCTTCCCCAATCGGGGCTGGGTAGGCAGGCGCCGGGTTACGGTCCCAGTACGCCGCGTTCTCGGCGGCCCCTACAAAAGGGGCGTTGGGCCCTGCATGATCATAGGCTCCCAGCGTCGAGGGAAACCCCATTCCATAAGGTGACGGGTAGCACCAATCATATGGAGTGGGATAAGCATGATGCGGATAGGCGTATGCCGGATCTACTTCTGGATAATGAGTCATCGGTGCGTAATTCGGATAAGCTTCGGCTGGAGATACCATCGGCATTTGATTCGGATAGGCCGCTGCCGGAGATACCATCGGCATTTGATTCGGATAAGCTTCGGCTGGAGATACCATCGGCATTTGGTTCGGATAGGCCGCTGCCGGGGATACCATCGGCATTTGATTCGGATAAGCCTCCGCCGGAGATACCATCGGCATTTGGTTCGGATAAGCTTCGGCCGGAGATACCATCGGCATTTGGTTCGGATAAGCTTCGGCCGGAGATACCATTGGCATTTGATTCGGATAGGCTGCTGCCGGACTTACTTGAGTATTCGGAAACATGGCATTCGCGTTTGGATATGCTGCTATCGGCTCACTATAAGGCTGAGCGTAGAACGGATCTACTCCCGAATACGAAGATACCACTCCTTGGCACCCACATGGACTATACGGCGCAATTCCAGCGTGAACCGGATGATAAAACGCCGGCTCTACACTGTGCGGAAACGCCTCATTCGGCTGGTAATGGGCCGGCCCCACATGGATGGGCTCATAAGCGACCGGATGCTCGTGATTTTCCCAATGCGGCGCATAGGCAGGGGACACACTTGTCGGATAAGCGTTGGGACCCGGTTCATACTCGGTACCCTGAACGATTCCCGGATAATAAGGTGTTTTCTGCTTGTTTTCTTGCATGGCGTGCTGCAGGTTTGCGTTCTCGGCATTCGGCATGTCGTGATAGGAAGCCACTTCGTGCACGGGACCCGGGTACTGAATAAAGAGGTTATGCGTAACTTCGCTGTAAATGGTCTCTTTGCTGTAGGTCGGCTTCTTCTCGGCTGCCGGCATCACGTTCGGTTGATTTTCCACCGCAGGCATGATATTAGGTTTGTTCTCCATGATAGGCATCACATTGGGCTGGTTTTCGGCAGCAGGCATGATGTTAGGCTGGTTTTCCGCTATGGGCATCACGTTTGGAAAGGTGTAATTCGGCGAGGTCATTTCCGGCATTTCCTGGTTCATCGACAGGTTGGGGAGCGGGGGTGGAGACGGTATGTTCGGCAGCTCGGGAAGCTGCTGCGGCAGCACCTGGGCATTGTTTTCTTCCTTATTTTCTTCCATAGGCGCGGTAAGCTCTTCTTTATTCGGTTTTTCCGCCTCTTCCGGCTCCACGTTCTCCTCAATCGGTGCCGTCAGTTCTTCTTTGGGACCGGTATATGTTTTGTTGCCGGGGATCGTTTTGGCATTCGCATTCCCGTCTACACTCTCTGCTGTGACGCCACCGACTTTAGGTATGTTGACCACTTCCCCCACAAGGAGCGCGTTCGGATTTTTGAGCTGCGGGTTGGCGTCGATCATATCCTTGAGCGTCACACCCCAGGCTTTGGACAATTTCCAAAGGCTGTCTCCCTGCTTGACGACATGCTTATGGATGATTTGATCGTTGTTTGGAACCTGTATCGGTTCCGCAGGAATTTTGACTTTCTGTCCGACCGTTAGCTGGTTTGGATCGGAGATTTGCGGGTTGGCGTCGATAATTTTTTGCAAAGGAACGCCGTATTTTTTCGAAAGCTCATATAATGTGTCGCCACTTTTGACCATGTGTATTTTCACGCGGCAAATACCTCCTAAACTTCTTGTAGGCGTGGGTTCGCCTCCATTCGTTACTACATCTTATGCAGGGGATAGGCGGATGACATCCCTTTAGACAAAAAAATCCTTCCACGAAGAAGATCGTGAAAGGATTTTAGAGAAAAACAGGTCATAAAAAGGCTGTCGGAATCAGGATTCCCAAACTTTGTAGCCGTCCTGCGTAACGATTTTCCGGAATTCTTCAAGAAGCTTCAAAGTGACCGGTCCAGCCTGTCCCTGTCCGATGACGCGTCCGTCGATTTCGCGGGCGGCGATGACTTCGGCAGCGGTTCCGGTAAAGAAAACTTCGTCGGCAATGTACACGTCGTGCATGCTGAACGGTTCTTCCTTCAGCTTGTAGCCCAGCTTCTCACAGAGCTCGATAATCGCCATGCGAGTAATGCCTTCCAGTGCTCCAAGGTAGCAAGGAGGAGTGTAGACGACACCGTTTTTAACGAGGAAAATGTTGTCGCCCGATCCTTCGGTCACATAACCCTGCGCGTTCAGCATGATCGCCTCGTCTGCTTCCGCGAAGTTCGACTGGATTTTGACCAAAATGTTGTTCAGGTAGTTCAGGGACTTAATCTTCGGATTCAGTGCATCAGGCAGGTTGCGGCGCTGCGATACCGAGACCGCTCTCAGTCCGTTCAAATAGGCTTCCTCCGAATAAATCGCCAGCTGCTCCACAATAATAAGAACGGTTGGCTTCGGGCAGCGTCTAGGATCCAGGCCCAGGTTCCCCACACCGCGCGATACGATCAAACGGATATACCCGTTGCGCATATCATTCCGGCGAATCGTTTCCGCCATGGCGTCGCGCATTTCCTCGAAGGACAGCGGGATGACCAAATCGATCGATTTGGCGGAATCATACAGGCGGTCCAAGTGCTCTTTGCATTTGAAAATGTTACCCTCATAGATTCGGATTCCTTCAAAAATGCCGTCCCCATACAGGAAGCCGTGATCAAACACCGAAACTTTCGCGTTTTCTTTCGTTACAAATTCTCCATCTAGGTAAATCCACTGTTCTGACATCTGTTACCGCACCTCCGAATTTTGTTCCTGATCCTGATAAGTAAAGCTCGGGTAAGATCCCAGCACGCGTACCTGGCAGCCCAGCGCTTCGATCTCGCCGAAGGCCGCCGTCAGCAGCACCGAGTCCACGGATTCGAGCACATCGATATAAAAGTAATAGCTTCCCAGCTTTTTCTTGGTTGGTCTGGATTCAATCCGCGACAAATTCAAACGCCTCCAAGCAAAAGCTGCAAGCACCTGATGCAGCGCTCCCGCAAAATCCTCGGGCAGCGTCACCAGCACGCTCGTTTTTTGCTGTTCAACCGGCCGGTTGAGCGGCGGAAGTTCCTCATGGCCGATCAGTACGAACCGGGTAAAATTGTTGTCATGATCGGTAATGCGTTTGGCCAGCACGTCGAGCCCGTGAGTAGCCGCTCCGAGTGTTGTTCCGATGGCGGCCCAGCCTTTGCCCGGATTGGCTTTGACGATGCCTACGGCTTCGGTTGTGCTGCCTGCGTTGATCAGCTCGGCCTGCGGAGCATGCTGGCGGATAAACTGCTGGCACTGGGCCGTGGCTACAGGATGAGACAAAATTTTCTCTATCCGGCTGTAATCGATCTCCCCTGCCTCGGACATAAACTCTTGGCGGTCACCGATCAAATTCTGGATCGACGGATAGACCCACTCCACCCGCATTGGAATGTCGACTTCATTCACCAACCAGTCCATATGCAGGCTTACCGAGCCCTCAATCGTGTTCTCGATCGGAATGACGCTATAATCGGTTTTTCCCTGAGCCGTCGACAAAAACACGTCGGAAATCAGCTTATGATAGACCAGCTCCACCGGCTCATCCCCGAGCAAATACGCGACGGCCTCGTGCGACACCGACCCTTCCGGCAATAATGCAATTCGTTTCATGCGCTTACTTCCCCTTTACCATATCCATAAATGAACGGGACGGCATCCCGGAAATCTCAACGACTCCTTCCACGTCGGGAAGCAGCCATTTGGCGGATGCGTTGATGCCCTCAGCCCTCATCGTATTCAGGAGGAAGGCTTCCAGTTCGTTCTTTCTGGATTGTTGGCGGTCCACCAAAGCGAGCAGCGTGGGACCCGCACCGCTCAGCGCCACCCCAAGCGCGCCGTGATTCCCCGCTTCCTCCAAAATCCGGGTCATGCCCGGAATGAGGGGAGCCCGGTACGGCTGGTGCAGACGGTCCGACATCGCTTTTCCGATGAGGTCCAACCGGCCGCCGGCCAGCGCTCCGACCAAAAAGGAGGCCCGACTTACATTATACACCGCATCCTTACGGCTGATATGATCCGGCAAAACTTTCCTGGCTTCCGAAGTCTGCAGCTCAAAATCCGGGACGACGACCAGCACTTCCAGATCTTTAGGCGGATCGAAGCGGATGCATTCGGCATGAACACCGTCCCAAATCGCCGTAATGATGCCGCCATACAGAGAAGCCCCGACATTATCGGGATGGTCCTCGATCCCTGTGGCCATATCAAACAACTCCGCTTTGCTCAGCGGTGACCCGATGAGTGCGTTGGCCGCAGCCAATGCCCCGACAATCGCCGTGGCGCTGCTTCCCAGCCCACGGGTCAAGGGGATGTCGGAATACATGGATATTTCGAGCTCGGGCACTTGAACTCCCGCCCGCTCGAACACCTGCTGCGCGACTTGATACAATAGATTGCTTTTATCCCGGGGAATTCCCTGCATTTCGTCTCCGTACAAATGAAATACGGTATGCTCCGCTTCCTTCATCTCGATCCAGGCGTACAGCGACAAGGCCATGCCCAGCGTGTCAAAGCCCGGCCCGAGATTCGCGGTACTGGCAGGAATTTTCACCCGTACCCCGTCAGGCTGAATCATACCCGCTCCTCTTCCAGCTTCGCGATCGCCTCCATAACGGCTTCCTCCGTATCCGGAACGACGATAGGCTCAGCGTTGACCGTTTTCAGCGCCACGTTCGGGTCCTTCAGTCCGTTCCCGGTCAGGACGCAGACAACCGTCTCTCCACCTTTGAAAAATCCTTCGCGCTTCAGCTTGTACACCCCTGCTACCGATGCGGCGGAAGCCGGCTCGGCAAAGACGCCCTCACGTGCGGCAATGGTGCGGTATGCGCTCAGAATCTCATCGTCAGTGACGTAATTAATCTGACCGTTGGATTCCTCCGCCGCAGCAACAGCGGTCTTCCAGCTGGCCGGATTGCCGATCCGGATGGCGGTTGCGACCGTTTCCGGTTCGAGAATCGGCTCGCCCTTCACGATGGCCATCGCGCCTTCGGCTTCGAAGCCGACCATGCGCGGCAGTGAGGAGGCTTTGCCGGCTGCGTTGTATTCCTTGAAGCCCTTCCAGTACGCGGAAATATTGCCTGCGTTGCCTACAGGAATGGCCAGCACGTCCGGTGCTTTGCCCAGCTGGTCCACCACTTCGAATGCGGCCGTCTTTTGCCCTTCAATGCGGAAAGGGTTGACGGAGTTTACGAGCGTGATCGGATGCTTGGCCGTAATGTCGCGCACGATCTCCAGAGCCCGGTCAAAGTTGCCTTCAATGGCAATGACCTTGGCACCGTAAATCATGGCCTGTGCCAGCTTGCCGAGCGCAATGTTGTTGTTCGGAATGAGAACGATGCAGTTCAAGCCGCCGCGCGCCGCGTAGGCCGCCGCTGCAGCCGAGGTGTTGCCCGTGGAAGCACACATGATCGTACGGCTGCCTTCCTCCATAGCCTTGGCAACAGCCATGACCATGCCGCGGTCTTTGAACGAACCGGTCGGATTCAGCCCTTCATATTTAAAATAAAGATCGAGTCCAAGCTCCTCCGACAAATTTTCGGCGCGGATCAGCGGGGTGTTGCCTTCCTTCAGCGTCAGGAGAGGCGTATTGTCGTTCACGGGTAAATATTCCTTGTACGTTTGCAGTAAACCTTGGTATGGCATCGTAAAACTCCTTTTCTGTATTCGAGGTAGTTATTTGAATGGGCGGGGTTACCCCTCAACCCGGTATACGCTCTTGATTCTGCGGATGACGTCCAGCCCTTCAAAATGCTGCAGCACTTTATCCATGCTCGCTTTGTTGGCTTGATGCGTCACGATGATGATCTCCGCTTCGGGATTGTGCTCGTTCGGCTGCTGTACGACCGATTCCAGGCTGACTCCGAATTCGGCGAACACCTGCGTAATTTTGGCGAGAACACCGGCTTTGTCGTCAACGTGAAGCAGGATAAAGTTTTTGTAACTGATCTGTTCATCGGTCTTCAGCTTCTTCGGCTTGTAAGGAACGATCGCTTTCAGGCCGTTGACGCCCAGTCTAAGGTTTTTGATGACGGCCATCAGGTCGGCCACAACGGAGGTAGCCGTCGGCATTTCGCCGGCGCCGGCGCCGTAGAACATCGTCTCGCCGACCGCTTCCCCGTACACATATACGGCATTGAAGACGCCGTTCACAGCGGCGATCGGATGCCCTTTACGCACCATTGTCGGCTGCACGCTGATGCTGAAATGATCGTCCTGCCGGTCCGCTATGCCAAGCAGCTTCATTTCGTAGCCAAGGCGTTTGGCATACGTAATGTCTTCCTTGGTCACCTGCGAGATGCCGCGCACGCTGACGTCCTTCAGCTCGATGTTGGAGCGGAAGCCGAGCGTGCCCAGAATCGCCATCTTGCGGGCAGCGTCCAAGCCTTCGACATCGGAGGTCGGGTCGGCTTCGGCATAGCCCAATTTTTGCGCTTCTTCCAGCACATCCTCATAGGACGCGCCTTCCTGGCTCATTTTGCTCAAAATATAGTTGGTGGTACCGTTCACGATCCCCATGATCTTCAAGATGCGGTCCGAAGAAAATCCTTCGATCAGCGTCCGGATAATCGGAATGCCTCCCGCCACACTCGCCTCATAAAAAACGTCGCACTGCTTCTCCTGAGCCTTGGCCAAAATCTCCGCTCCATGCAGCGCCATCAGGTCTTTGTTGGCCGTGACGATATGCTTGCCGCGCTCCAGCGCCTCCAAAATGTAGGACTTCGTCTCATCAATGCCGCCCATCACCTCGACGATGACGTCGATTTCCGGGTCACGGATGACATCCCACGGATCTTCTGTCAATTTGCCTTGATCAACGGCCACGCTGCGCGTTTTCCCGGAGTTCTTCACCGCGATCCTTTCGATGACGACCGGAGAGCCCACCTGGCTGCTCAAATCCTCCTGATGGCCTTCCACGATCCTGACGACCCCCGTACCGACCGTGCCCAGACCCAACAATCCAACTTTAACCGGCTTCATTCTCATACCTCCCGTGAATCTCCAAATAACATTCTTTGTCTTCTGTGACACCAGGCACGGACTTACCCCTGTCCGATCAAATTCGCCCGCTTGACTCCCGCTACGTCGCGCATGCCTTCCAGCATGTCCCCAAGCTCGTCGCCAAGCCGCGTCACCTCGACGGATATCACCACGTTCGCCATCCCCTGCAAAGGAATGCTCTGGTGGATCGTCAGCACGTTTCCGCCATAACCGGCCACCGTGCTCAGCACTTTCGACAGCATGCCCGCCCGGTGCTCCATATCGATGGAAATCGTCACGATCCGCTCGCGCTCCAGCTGGTTGATCAGGTGGATTCCGTCTTTGTATTTATAAAAAGCGCTGCGGCTCAGCCCGACTTGTTCCACGGCTTCATGAACCGTCTTCGCGTCCCCGGCCGCTAGCAGCTGTTTCACCTGCATCGTCTTGACAACGGCTTCCGGCAAAATGTCTTCCCGGACCAAATAATAGCGTTCTTTCACGAACGTCCTCTCCTCAAAGACTGATGTATTCATATAGTGGACATTATATAGGAACCCTTGCCTGACGGTCAATAGTCCGACGCCTTTTTAATCTCCATCATACAAAAAAATGCCCGCCATGTAACGTAAAATGTCAGAACAGAAGGTGCAGCAACAAAAAAACCGGACCCCGTATACGAAATATACGGTGTCCGGTTCTTGTATGTTTAATAGTAGCTGCTGCCTTCTACAAACTCGAATTCAAAATCGCCGATTCTCACAATGGTGCCCTCAGCGGCACCGCGTTTGCGAAGCTCATCGTCGATCCCCATATGGCGCATCGTCCGCGCAAGTTTCAGAATCGCTTCATGCGAGTTCATCTGCATGCGTTTGAGCAGGCGCTCAATCTTGACGCTGTGGACCACATAAGCCTCGTTGTCTCTCGTAATTGTGAACGAGTTGTCCTCGGTCTTATCCAGCTTGTACACTTTTCGTTCAGTGATTTCGGGTACTTCTTCCAGCGCGGCTTCCACAGGAATCTGGTCCAGCAAATCCGCCGCCCGGTAGAGCAGCTCCTGAACGCCCTGCCGGGTCAGCGAGGAGATCGGCATGATCTCCAGGTCAGGTCTGTCCTTGCCGACCTTTTCACGGAATTCGGCCAGGTTGTCTTCCGCTTCCGGCATATCCATTTTGTTCGCTGCTACGATTTGCGGCCGCTCGGCCAGGGTGGCGTTGTACAGCTTCAGCTCGTCGTTAATTTTGACCCAGTCCTCGTATGGATCCCGGCCTTCGGACCCCGCCATATCCACCACATGGATAATGACGCGAGTCCGTTCCACGTGGCGGAGAAACTCATGCCCGAGGCCGACCCCTTCATGAGCACCCTCGATCAATCCCGGCAGATCGGCCATGACGAAGCTCCGGCCTTCCGAGACCTCCACGACGCCGAGGTTCGGCGTAATTGTCGTAAAGTGGTACGCCCCGATTTTCGGTCTCGCACCGGAAACGACCGACAAGAGCGTGGACTTCCCTACGCTCGGGAAGCCGACCAGACCGACGTCGGCCATCACTTTCAGCTCCATCACCACATACCGTTCCTGGCCTTCCTCCCCGTGCTCGGCGAGCTCGGGAGCCGGGTTGTTCGGGGTGGCAAAACGGATGTTGCCTCTGCCGCCGCGGCCGCCTTTGGCAACGACCACCTGCTGTCCATGACGCGTCAAGTCGGCAATGACCTCGCCCGTATCATCGTCAATCAGCACGGTACCCGGCGGAATGCGGACGATCATGTCATCCGCCCCTGCGCCATGCTGGCTCTTATTGCGGCCCTTCTCGCCGCGTTTGGCTTTGAAATGGCGCTGGTATCTGAAATCCATCAGCGTGCGCAGACCTTCGTCCACACGGAAGATGACATCTCCGCCCTTGCCGCCGTCACCGCCGGCAGGTCCGCCTTCCGGCACGTATTTCTCCCGGCGGAAAGCCACCAGGCCGTCACCGCCGTCGCCGCCTTTGACATAGACTTTCGCTTTATCTACAAACATGACTTCACCTTCCTCATGCTCCACACGGCACGCGCAATTCAAATGAAGCCTGAGTCGGATCGATCTGCTCTGCTTTCATTTTCTTGCCTTGTACCACATTATATATTTGCTGCCGAAGCAGTTCCGGGTCCCCAAGGGAACCTTCTTCCTCAAATCTTACGATCAACTCCGAGCCTTCCTCATAAAGGCTCAGGAACAGTTTGCGGGACTCGCCCCGCGAAGACTTGCTGCTGTATTGATATGCCCGGATCGTTTGGATGACGGCCAAGGCCAGATTTGCCCCTTCTTCCTGGCTGAGGTTGTTGATCAGCGTCATCTGGTCATCCACGTGAACGTCCAGCTCCAAATTGCTGCTGGTACTGCGAAAAGACTGAAGGTAGAAAATAAGCGAAGGAATGCCCAGCTTGGCTATTTTGCTTTCGACAGCCATCTGTTCCTTTATTCTTTCCACACATTGAACCGCTTTATCACTTTTTCCGAGCTTGATATAACCATACAAAATTTGCAAATCGTTCATCCAGTCATGGCGGTGATGGTTGAGCGTCCGGATGGCCGTTTGCTCCAGACTGCGGACTACGGCATCATGATGACGCGAAGTACTCCGGCGAATCTGCGCATATCCGAGAAAAAGCACCGCTAATATCCACAGCGGAAGGATCATGTACCAAATCCACGAGCCGCCACGGTATATAAATACTAACGGAATCACGATTGAAATGACCGCAGCGGCCATTATGCTCTTCCCAAATTTCATAGCACTCCCCGTCCCCGTCCCACACATGAGATAGTTAACATCATTGCCCAGTATACCATAATTGTCCAGTTATGTTCATCAATAATACACGGCCTACAAAATAACCCCACCAAGTGGGGCTTTTGCTCCAACGCATAATCAGCTGATTTGCAGGGGGGACTCCCAAGAATATGCTTTAATTCAAAAAGAGCCCCCGGCAAGCATTGCCGGAGGCTTCTTGTTCATTCTGCGTTCGCAGACAATTAAGCTTCTACTGCTGCCGCTACAGGAGCGACATCCACAGGATAAACGCTCACTTTCTTGCGGTCGCGGCCCCAACGTTCGAATTTCACAACGCCGTCCACTTTAGCAAACAGAGTGTCGTCTTTGCCGATGCCCACGTTCGTACCAGGATGAATTTTCGTTCCGCGTTGGCGAACCAAGATGCTTCCGCCAGTAACGGTTTGGCCGTCAGCACGCTTAACGCCGAGACGTTTCGCTTGGCTGTCGCGTCCGTTCTTTGTGGAACCAACACCTTTTTTCGAAGCGAACAATTGAAGATTCAGCTTTAACATGTTGTCTCCTCCTTCTGTTAGTAATGTACTTCTTGTATTTGAATATACTTCCCGTATGATTCTGCTATGGAATTCAGCATAACCACCATCGATTCCAGCAGCAACTGAACCTGGTCGTGCACGCCTGATTCCTCCATCGAAGGAACGTCCGCGCTCAGAAAACCGTTGTTCATTCTGCTGTCCATGACCGTTCCAGTTAATGCTTCCACCGAATTGACCGTTCCCACCGTGACCGCCGATACTCCGGCGCATACGATGTCTTCTCCGGCCTTCGCGTAGTTCGCATGCCCCTTCACTTCAAAGCCACGAATCTTGCCGTCTTCCCGGCGTAATATCCGTACGTTAATCAATTAGCGCACCTTCTTACGCTTGGATCTTCTCGATCGTAACTTTTGTGTATGGCTGACGATGACCTTGCTTCTTGTGGTAGTTCTTCTTAGGCTTGTATTTGTATACAACAACCTTCTGGCCCTTACCATGCTTCTCAACTTTAGCGGTTACGGATGCGCCGGCTACGACTGGAGTTCCTGCCACCAGACCGTTGTCACCGGATACGGCCAATACACGGTCGAAAGTTACACTTTCGCCATCGGCTGCGTTCAGCTTCTCGATGAACAATACGTCGCCCTCTTGAACTTTGTATTGTTTACCGCCTGTCTCGATAATTGCGTACATTTGCTTGCACCTCCTCATGTCTCAGACTCGCCTAATCCAGGTGGCCTGCCGTCTTCAACAGCGGCACTTGTAAACCCGACCGGAGCGGTTACAGCATGTGACAAGCAATAAATACTGGACACATACTCATAGATATTAACATATCCGTCCATCATAAGTCAATGCGCGCTCAGAAGGTTTATTTTCCCCGTCCCGCCGCATACTTCGCATGATTTGGAAAACATGACAGCCGTGTCCTCTCTTACTTTCTTCCGCGTAAGCTCCAGCAAGCCAAGCTTGCTCCAGCCGACGACATGGCTTTTGGTCCGGTCCCGGCTCATGCCCGCCTCCAGCCGGTTGACAACCTCCTGCCGGTTCTTCTCTTCTTCCATATCGATAAAATCGACAATAATGATGCCGCCGATGTCGCGGAGACGGATCAGCCGGGCGATTTCTTCAGCCGCCTGCAGATTGGTCTTCGTGACGGTCTCTTCCAAATTGCCGCCACCGGTATATTTCGCCGTATTGACGTCGACCACCGTCAGCGCCTCGGTCTGGTCCAGCACGATCGTGCCTCCGCTCTCCAGCGTCACCCTGCGCGCAAAATCCCGCTCCAGCTGCTCTTGAACGCCATGGGCCCTAAAAATGTGCTCGTGGCCCTGGTGCATTCGAACGGGCCGGTGTCCGCCGTGGGCAATCTCCTCCAGAAACAGCTCGGCTTCTCTCGCTTCCGGCCTGCTGTCAATCCAGAGCTCGTCCTGCTCCGGATCGAACACGTCGCGGATAAACCGCTGCACGATGCTCAGATCCCGGTGCAGCAGGCACGGTGCCGCGCAGGCGTCAGCCTTCTCCTGAATGCTTAGCCACCGCTCCCGCAGCGCGTTCAAATCCCCTTCGATGGCATCCGGATGCTCATCCTCGGAGACGGTCCGCATGATGACGCCCTCTCCGCTCCTCCGGAGGGAATCGCCCAGCACCTTCAGCCGGTTCCGGTCATGCTCCCGGTATACCTTCTTGGAGACGGCCACATAATCCGCATGCGGCATATACACGATCCATCTGCCCGGAAGCGAATAGTGCGTCGTCACCCTTGGACCTTTGCCGCCAAGCGGCTCCTTCATCACCTGAACGACGATCTCCTGCCCGACGCGCAGCAGCGATTCGATATTCGGCTTGTCCTTCGGCTGCTTCTCCAAATGCGGATGCAGCACGTCGTCCACGTATAAAAAGGCGTTTTTTTTCTGGCCGATATCCACAAACGCGGCCTGCATGCCGGGCAATACGTTGACGACTCGCCCTTTGTAAAAGCTCCCGACCAGACTGTGCCCCTGGCTCCGCTCGGCAGCGAATTCCACCAGCTTGCCTTCCTCCAAGAGCGCCATCTGGGTCAGCTTCGGTTCGATGTGAACGATCATTTGTTTCATGGCTTCACCCCTGCCAGAAGACATATCTTTTTCATTGTACCATGAAATCTCCTTTAAATTAGCTCCATCCCTGAGTTAGGAGCAGCCCGCATTCACACCTTTTTCACGTTCGTTGTTCCTTGCGTATTTATATCCACGAAGTACGATCTGTCGCAAAATAAGCAGAAATAATGCGCTGCTCGGGAAGCACGGCAATGATTTTTCCGCGCTCGTTCATCACATAAATAAGATGGTATTTCTCTCTTTTTAATAGACGCAGGATACTGTCCAAATGTTTCGCCGGATCGGCAACGATGGGCTGCGCGAGTTCCCCGTCCGCTCTGGAGCGGGTGTACATCGATTCACGGTGCATGAGAAATCTTGTAAATCGGTAGGGCAGGTTCCGGTAGTCGACCCAGTTCGAGTACAGCAGAAAAATACCGATTAACAGCAGGTTGAGCTGAACGCTGCCCTTCCCTTGAAAAAGCGGCGCCAGCGCGCATATAATGACGATCACGCTCGCCCCAACGCTGATCCTCGAGGACCAGAGAAGCGTACGGTGATAAGGGAAAAACAAGCTGGCAGCCGACTGTAATATTTTCCCTCCGTCAAGGGGTAAAATCGGCAGCAGATTAAACAATGCAATCATCGCGTTGCCATAAATTACATAAGACAGAAAGGCGCCATCCCCCCAGCCGGCCAGACGGAGGAGCAGCGCGAACAGGATCATCATTCCGTTTTGCAAAGGCCCCGCTGCCGCGATGACGATTTCCTTCCACGCGGACAGCCGGCCCTGATCTTCGATTTCCACCACCCCGCCGAACGGGAGGAACTGAATCGAACGGATGCGCACGCCGTACATCAGCGCAGCCCCGGCATGTCCCAGCTCATGAATGAATACGATGACGAACAGCGTAATTAGCTCGAGGAAATGCCCGGTAACGACCGAAAACAGCATCAGGATCACGAAAAACGGGTGCAGCGACAGGGTCATTCCGCGAACGTTAATCAATCGGGATCACATCGGCCGGATCCACATAATGGCCCCCTTCTTTGACCGCAAAGAACAAGGTCGGCGTTTCGCCGTCACTCCCCTGTCCGAGCGACCCGACCGGGTCTCCGGCCTCAACCCAATCGTTCTTCTGCAGCTGCGTCTCCTGCAAATGGCTGTATGTCGCTACCAGGCCGCCGGAGTGCTGGATGGTCACCGAGACTCCGGTTTCCGGCGAATCCGACACTTCCATGACTCGTCCCGTTTCTACACTTTTCACCTGAAGCGCCGTGCTTGAAACCTCATCCGGAGCAATTTCTACTCCTTTCAGGTTGACGGCGAAGGCCTGTACGATTTTACCTTCGATCGGGGGCACCATCGATTTGGACGCATCGACTTTCAATGGGGACACCGGATCCTGTTTGAAAATAGGGATAAAAGAGGGAGCTTTCCCGAAGTATGTTTCATACCAGGCTTCCGCAGCCTGAAAATCCATTTCCCGGTTCAGCGATTGAACGACAAAGCTCTGCACTTTGCCGCTCCACGGCTGGTTGATCGGAAAGTGGAACACGCCCCACACTCCCGCAAACACGATGGCGCTAAAAAACAGGCGCCACATGAAGCCGGAAACAAAGTGGTGCTTTCTATGGAAGGGGCCGCCGGCCTGATAACGTTCCTTTTTCCACTGCTTCTCCGGATCGGGCTCGGGCACGTAGCTTTCGGGCAGTTTGCCCCGGCTCCACAGCCTTGGCTCGTCCTGTACAGGCAATGGTGAAGGCTGCGAGGGCGGCTGAATCGGCATCGTTTTTGACAAATCGTCTCTGGTCAGCAGATCGCGGATCCGTTCTTCTCTCCGCTGTTTGATGGAAGATTTCATGTCCACTTGTGCTCATCCCCTTTTCGAGGCTTGTTTTATACCAGTTTATGTGGGAAAGTCCCGTTTTTAGAACAAGCCTGTTCCACCATGTGATTCCATAGCATTGGCTATTGGCGTTTCAGGGCCCTCGCTGCTCCAATGCCTATTCACACCGTTACGGAAAGCAAAAAAGCACCCCCGGGACATTCCCGAAGCTGCTTTTGCTTCCATTCCTCACACCTTCTGAATTTTAGGCGGGACCGGGGCGGCGCCCGACGACTTCCTTTTGCTCAGGTCCAGCTTCTTCTGCAGGTAGCCCAGCACGATGTCCGCCACGATCGCCAGCAGCGCCGCAGGGATGGCCCCGGCAAAAATCCGCAGCGAGTTGTTGCTGTTCAGTCCCGCATAAATTTCCCGCCCCAGACCGCTGCCGCCGACCAGTGGCGCAATCGTCACGACACCGATCGCTATGACAGCGGCGATGCGGATCCCTGACATCAGGTAGGTCAGCGCCAAAGGGAACCGGACTTTATAGAGCAGCTGAAACGGACTCATGCCGATGCCTCTGCCGGATTCCATATAGCTCGGGTCCACCTGCTTGAGCCCGACGTACGTATTGCGGACGATCGGGTTGAGCGAATACAGGAACAAACCGACCATCACCGTCTTCATGCCCAGGCCGAGCCACAGCATCAGGATGACGAGCATCGCCAGGCTGGGGATGACCTGCAGAATGTTGGTGATGAACAAAATGATTTTCGCCGCCCAGCGGCTTCTGGAGCACAATATACCGAGCGGTACCCCGATGACGATCGCAAGCCCCAGTCCGATCACCACCATCAAAATATGCTGGATGAAATACTCCCATAATAGCCCGCTGTTCCGCGAGACATAAGATACGAAATCCATAAACGTTAGCTTTTTCTCGTCCATGCTAACCCTCCTCTAGCTCTTGATCAAACCTTTCTCCTTCAAATAAGCAATCGCGACTTCCCGCTCGCTTTTCTTCTCGATATCCACCTGGTAGTTCAGCGAAATCATCGTGTCGGCATCGATATGCCCGATCAACGGAGCAATGGCGTCTTTGATTTCAGGATGCTTTTGGAGGATGTCCGTCCGGATCACCGGACTCGCGTCATACGGAGGGAAGAACTGTTTGTCGTCCTTCAGCGTCTGCAGCTGATAGGCTTTCAAGCGGGAATCCGTGGAATAGGCCAGCACGATATCGACCTGACGGTTCGCCACCGCGCTGTACACCAGGCTGATCTCCATCGGGAACACCTGCCCGAAATTGATGCCATAAGCCTTGGAAAAAGCCGGATAACCGTCCGCTTCCCGTTCCAGCCACGTCGTATCAACGCCGAGCTTCATGGACGCCATATCTTTTTTGACATCCGAAATCTTCTGGTAGCCCTTCGAATCGGCGAGATCCTTACGGACCGTAAAGGCATACGTATTTTCAAAGCCTAATGGATCCAGCCAGGTAAAATGAAAGTACTTGTCAAACCCAGCCTTGGCTTCTTCGAGCACCTTCGCCCGGTCCTTGGTTTCGCTGATCGGAAAATGGTTGTTGAAAATTTCGCCCGTATAGAGCGTGGACATTTGGATGTCGTTTCTTTTCATCGAGTTGATGACGATCGAGCTTGAAGCCAGGTCGGGAATGATGTCGACGCTGACGTTGGTTTTATCTTCAATCAAGGCCTTGTACATTTCGGCCAAAATTTTCGTTTCGGTGTAGGTTTGGGTTCCGATAACCACATCCTGCTGGATCCCGCAGGCCGAAGTGATGCCTGTCAGAAGGATGGCACAGCACAAAAATAACGACAATTTCAACGTTTTCAGTTTCATCACGTCTCCTCGGATCAGTCTAAAGGGCTTCGTCAGCCTTGTCATACGGCAGCACTTCGGGTTTGACGGTAGCGCCGGGTCAGCCAGCCTTCCAGCAGCCCCAGCAGGCCGTCGGCCACCAGAGCCAGCACAACTGCGCCGATGCCGCCGATAAAGATCATTTCCGGCTTGTTGACGCCAAGCCCCGAAACGATCAGCTGCCCGAGTCCGCCGGCCCCAATCAGGGAAGCAAGCGTCGCCCAGCTGATGATATATACCGTCGTGATCCGTATGCCAGACATGATATAAGGAAGCGATAAGGGAAGCTGGATTTTCAGAATCGTCTGGGCTGCACTGTATCCCATGCCTTTGGCGGAATTCAGCACGCCTTTATCCACTGACTGGAATCCGTCGTAAGTGTTCCGCAGAATCGGCATGAGGGAATACAGCAGCAGCGCCAAAATCGCCGGCTTCACGCCGATGCCAAGCAGCGGAATCAGAATGGCCAGCAGCGCCAGGCTCGGGATCGTCTGGAACAGGTTGGCGATAAAAAATACGACGCTGTTGATCCAGCCGACCCGGTTGTATACCAGCAAAATGCCGATAGGGACCGCCACGATCGTCCCGAGGATCACCGCGGAAAAGGAGATGGTCAGATGCTGCCGGAGGGCCAGCAGGATATCCGGGTACCTTTCGGTGATAAAGCTCCAAAATTCATTCACACCGGCTCCCCCTCTCCGGCAGGCTGCGGAGGAGCGAGGTTCGGATACACCTCGGCCAGATGCTTGACGACACTGCCCCGGGTTACCAGTCCCAGGAACCGGTTATTTCCGTCGACCACCGGGATATTGCTCAGCTGGTGGCTGTCCATGAGCTCAATAGCCTGGGGAAGCGTACTCCCCGAAGCTACCGAGAAGCGGACTGGGACCATGACGTCGGCAACCGTTTTGCCCTCTTCCCCGTACATGTCCAGCACCCGGTAAATCGAAACCGCGCCCTGCAGCTGCTTGTTCCGGTCCACGATAAACAGGGAGTCTACACGCTTGGACTCCATCATTTTGATCGCTTCCGCCAGTCCGCGGTTTGGAAAGGCCGTTACGGGATTCGTAATCATGACGTCGTCAACGAGCGGAATTTCATAGGATAACTCGTTCTCGCTCTGCAGCCGCTTCTGACCGATAAAGTTGCGGACGAAATCGTTTGCCGGGTGGCGCAGAATCGCCTCGGGTTTCCCGGTCTGCACGATTTGCCCATCCTTCATCAGCACGATCGTGTCCGCGATTTTGATCGCTTCGTCCATATCATGCGTCACGAAAATGATCGTCTTGTTCAGCTCCTGCTGCAGCCGGATAAGCTCATCCTGCAGCTGCTCCCGGCTAATTGGGTCGAGCGCCGAGAACGGCTCGTCCATCAGGATAATATCCTGGTCGGCCGCCAGCGCCCGGATAACCCCGACCCGCTGCTGCTGCCCGCCGCTGAGCTCGGAAGGATAACGGTTCCGGTATATGGTATGGTCGAGACCAACCAGGTCGAGCAGCTCGTTCACTTTCCGGTCAGTTTTCTCTTTATCCCACTTTTTCAAATGAGGGACGACCGCCACGTTTTTGGCGATATTCATATGAGGGAACAAGCCTACACTCTGAATGACATAACCGATATTCCGGCGCAGTTCCACCGGGTTAAGCCCGGAGATGTCTTTTCCGTCGATCAGTACTTTTCCGGAGGAAGGGGTGTTCAGGGCATTGATCAGCTTCATGGTCGTCGATTTGCCGCAGCCGCTGGGGCCGATCAAGACTGTAATTTCACCCTTCTTAAACTCCAGGTTGATGTCTTTGAGGGCATGAAACCCGTCATCATACACTTTGTTTACATGTTCCAGTACAATCATTCAATCGCTCCTTTAGCCAGCTGTATTCATAGTATGTGGAGCATTTCGCATATCATCCGCCATCCGGCGCAAACACATGGTCCGTCCGCAAATGGGAGCGGGCCCATCAAACATGGCTTCAATCTTCAAGTATCCGAGCTTGTTTCATAGATAGGCTCACGGGCCTGTTATGTAGTGGAAAAGCGGTTTTCCTAACGGGGAGTTAAAGGAATCATCCATATACGGCGTGAACGTTGCCATATGCAACGAATGGATGAAGCTAAGCATCCGTGCATCCTTAGATTCTCGCGTTCAACAGACATGCCAAACTGCAAATAGACAAGCCTAACTCTTTTGGACCTGGACGGAAGATTGGCGAAATGCGACTGTGGATCCGGTTCCAAGCAACAATTTGGGACCTCCTGCCTGGCTGGCTCACAGCAGGTTTTAGTTTATTACCCATTCTGCTGCAAAATGAAACAGGCAGGGGGCTTTTTTATAAAAAGAAAATGCAGCCTCTGCAGCACCGTCTCCCGACCCCGCGTGAAATGTCCGCCGGTACTATTTTTTCGTTCCCCGGGTCCAGAATCCCCCATGCAGCATGACAGGCTCGGTGACGACAATGAATGCCTTCGGGTCAAGCTCCAGAATGGAGTTGTAGAGCTTCTTCTGGTTTTTCCGTTTGGCCAGCACTTCGAAGACAAGTCGATGGCCGTCGCGCCCGCTGCCGATCCAGGAGGTGACGCCATACCCGATGTTGCGCAGCGTGTTGGCCATATCGCTCTCGGGATCATTGACGATGACCTTCATCGTAATATAGCCGAGCGCTATCCGGTTTTCGATCCAGGAGCCCACCAGAACGCCAAGACCGTAGCCCACGGCATACACGATCAGGGACAGCGGCTGATTGACATACTTCAGCACGATGCTGAGTCCGAGCACATAAATCGTAATTTCAAACATACTGAGCACCGCGGCCAAATACTTTTGGCCTTTCAACGTCAAGATCATGCGCAGCGTAAAGAAAGAAACGTACACGATTTGGATGACGAAAATAAATACCAGTATTCCGAGCATAATAAGCACCCCTTGTCTATTCTCAGGTTGTCTATGTAGTAACTTAACCCAATTCGCCAAGCCTCTATTCACGACCAGAATGGATGAATGAAAGGAAATGGCCTATACATCAAGGGGATTTGGAGGAAATGATGCGGAGCTCAAACGCAAAAAAAGAGATGAGGCCGCTTGGCTCCATCCCTTCTCTATTTAGAATAATCATCGTATAAATGAATCCGGTCAACCCATTCCGAACAGCTTTTTGAAACGGGTGAACATGCTTTTCTTCTGGTCCAGCTGCATTAGCGGCACCGTATCGCCCAGGATGCGGCGCGCAATGTTGCGGTACGCGATCGCGGCCCGCGATTCCGGGTTCATCACCGTGGGTTCCCCGCTGTTGGCTGCCTTGATGACGTACTCGTCATCCGGCACGATCCCGATCAGATCGATGTTGAGCACCTGGAGCACATCCTCTATGTCGAGCATGTCTCCGGATTTGACCATATTCGGCCGAATCCGATTCACGACCAGCTTGGGCGACTCCACGGCAGAGCTCTCCAACAGCCCGATAATACGGTCGGCGTCGCGAACCGCGGCGTTCTCCGGCGTGGTAACGACGATCGCCTTGTCCGCTCCGGCAATCGCGTTCTTAAATCCCTGCTCGATGCCGGCAGGACAGTCGATAATGACATATTCGTACTCTTTCTTCAGCTCAAGAATAATATCCTTGACCTGTTCCGGCGACACCGCGTTTTTGTCCTTGGTCTGGGCTGCCGGAAGCATATACAGCTCGTCAAAGCGCTTATCTTTCACCAGCGCCTGGTTCAATCGGCAGCGCCCTTCCGCCACATCGCATAAATCGTAAATGATCCGGTTCTCCAGGCCCATCACGACGTCCAAATTGCGCAGGCCGATGTCGGTATCGACCAGGCACACTTTTTTGCCAAGCAGCGCAAGCGCGGTTCCGATGTTCGCCGATGTGGTCGTTTTGCCCACACCGCCTTTACCGGAAGTAACGACGATAGCTTCTCCCATGTGTTACACCCCTTTAAACACGTTAAAATCCCGCCGTATCCGGACAATATTGCTAATTTTATCGATTTGCATGGCTCCGTCGCGCAAAAACGCAAACTCCATGCTCGTCTCCCGAATGTTCCATTCGTCCGGAGGCCGGCTGATTCTTTCGGCAATCCGGAGCTGGGTGGGGGCAAAATAGGAGGCTGCAATGATCGCTTCCTCATTTCCCTCAACGCCTGCATGGGCCATTCCACGCAGAGCCCCCAATATATAAATATCACCCGTGCACAGAATGCTTCCGCCCGGGTTCACGTCGCCCAGGAACAGCAGGTCCCCGTGATGATGCAGCACCTGGCCTGATCGGACCATTCCGCTCATGACCGCATAAGCCGGCTCTTTCCCGGGTTCGTTTTCCCCCTCAGGCATCTCCACGGAACGGATCAGCAAATTTCCCTTTTGCTTCAAGATGTCCAGCATGGATTGTTTCTGGTCTTCCGATATACGCCTTGACCCAAGCTTTACGTCCACATGAATAATCGGTCCGGTCAAAATATTTTGATGAGTATGCTCCAGCTTATACCTCAGCTCACCCAGCAGTTCCTCAAATTCACATTCGTCATCGAGCAGGAAAACCAGGCCATCTTTGATGCCCTTAATCGTCACATGATTCGATTTGACTGCCATGCCTGTCCCTCCCATCTCTATACATTTCGTCCCCGGATGCATAAGTTCCTGCCTGATTATGCAAATTGTAAGGGCGGTTTACGCCGCCTTTTCCACTTTTGCGCGTTTACCAAGCTTCTCGAGCTGCTTGCGCAGCGGAACATAAATGATTAACCCGAAAACGAAATGAACGACCAGATCGGGCAGAATATGGTGCAGCAGGTTCCAGTTATACGGAACGGCCGTGAGCGAGAACACCCGGTAGATCCCGTACAGCAGGCTGTCAAACAGTAGGCTCCCCAAAATGATGACCGTCATCATAACAGGCATTTGGGCGCGCGGCATCCGAAAAATAAAGCCCATAAGGTAAGCAGAGACACCCATAACAAAGGAGTATGTACCGATCATATCCCCGTAAAAGACGATATCATGCAGCATGCCGAAAATAATCCCGAGTACGAGCGCAGTATGACGGTGATGGTATACCGAAACAAACAACAGGACGATAAAGACCAAATTCGGCGAAATAACGTTCTGCCAGGAACTCGGCAGCAGCCAGGGAATGATCGTGCCTTCGAGAAGAAAAAGGACGAACAGCAGCAGGATCAGCACTTGCTTGCGGACCATTATTGCTGTACCTCCGGCTGCGACACGACGAACAGCAGCTTCCAATCCTGGAACTCCGCCGCAGGCTTGATAGTTGCCGTCTTCGTCTTCCCGAACGGGCTGACCTGAACCTTGGTGACTTCGCCGATGATCAGGCCTTGCGGATACTTGCTCGGATCTCCTGCGGAAACGATGGTATCCCCTTTCTTAATCGGATCGTCCTCTTTGATCTGGGTCATCTGCAGGGTCTTGCTGACCTCGTCATAACTTTCGATAATTCCGAACACCTTATGATTGTTTAAAGCCGTCGCTGAAATGCCGTTGGAATTCGGGTCCTTCGCATCCATCGTCGTAATCAGCTTGACGGTCGACGTGAAGTTGCTGACATGGCTGATCACCCCAACAAGGCCCTCACTCGAAATGACAGACTGGCCGACCTTTATGCCGTCCCGCTCGCCCAGATCAATGACCAGGGAGCGGTTCACCGTATCCGAGTTGACACTAACAACTTGGGTAATATGATAAGTATAATTGTTCTGCTCTTTCTGGGCATTCGTAAAATCCAGCTTTTCTTCAAGTTCCTTATTTCGCTCTTCCATGAGATTATATTTGACCTTATCGCGCGTATAATGGGCAAGAGCAATCTTGAGCTCCTCGTTTTCTTTGTAGATGTCCCGCATATTGGCAATATCTTTAAACAAGCCCGCTATGTAACCAGCGGGCTTATAAAAGATATTTTGGGCAAATCCGACTGTATCCCTCAAAAACTTCTCGGGCCAGGATAACGAGGCCCGGGGCCCCAACGTAAATCCCATGAGCGCAATAAACATAACTAGAGCAATCAGTATGACAAACAATCGCTTATTGCCGAGCAGTTTAAACAGTTCTAACACCCTCTAACTTACTGATTTCTCTCCCATGATCAGGGGTGACCCGCTTTATAACGGCTTAACGTTTGGAACGTACGGCCGAACTGCTGCGGGATTTGAATAGATGAATGTTCTCCAGCGCCTTGCCTGTACCGATGGCGACACAGTCCAGCGGATTGTCCGCCACGATGACCGGCATGCCGGTTTCTTGTGCCAGCAGCTTGTCCAAGTTGCGCAGAAGGGCTCCGCCTCCGGTCAGGACGATACCGCGGTCCATAATGTCGGCGGCAAGCTCCGGCGGACATTTCTCCAGCGTCACCTTCACCGCTTCAACGATCGCATTGACCGTGTCAGACAGAGCTTCACTGATCTCGTCGGATGTGATGGTAATCGTCTTCGGCAGGCCGGTTACGAGGTCACGCCCGCGGATTTCGCTCGTTTCCACCTGTTCCAGCGGCAGCGCAGAGCCTACTTCCATCTTCAGCTGCTCCGAAGTCCGTTCCCCGATCATTAAATTGTATTGCCGTTTAATATATTGAATGATAGATTCGTCCATTTCGTCGCCGGCCACTCTGACCGAACGGCTCGTAACGATACCGCCCAGGGAAATAACCGCAACTTCAGTTGTCCCCCCGCCGATGTCAACGACCATGCTGCCTGTCGGCTCCCATACCGGAAGGTCTGCACCGATGGCTGCCGCAAACGGCTCTTCGATGGTGTAAGCCTCACGCGCACCCGCCTGCTTGGTGGCATCTTCAACCGCCCGCTGCTCTACCGCAGTGATGCCCGAAGGTACACAAACCATCACGTTCGGATGGCGCTGGAACATAGAGCGCTGCTTTTGCGCCTGGCGGATAAAATATTTAATCATGGTGGCCGTCGTGTCAAAATCTGCGATGACCCCGTCCTTCATCGGACGGATGGCACGGATATTCCCCGGCGTGCGGCCGATCATTTTCTTGGCGGATTCACCAACGGCTTCAATGCTCTTCGTATCGGTGCGCAAAGCGACTACCGAGGGCTCCCTAACGACAATTCCTTTTCCACGGACATAAACGAGCGTATTCGCCGTCCCCAAATCAATACCCAAATCTTTCGTGAAGCTCCCAAACATGCTGTAATCTCCCTTTCTTCGTCAATCTCAACTATTATATTACATCAAGCCTTGCTCCTTCAAACTGACGTATCCTCCATCGCCGATGATCAAATGATCCAACACCTCGATGCCCACGATGTCCCCAGCCTCCTTCAACCGGGCGGTCAGGGAAATATCTTCTGGACTAGGTGTGGGATCTCCACTGGGATGATTGTGTGCACAAACGACGGATGCGCTGCTGCATTTAATGGCTGCGCGAAACACCTCGCGGGGGTGCACGATAGAGGCGTTCAGACTGCCGATCGAAAGCGTCTCTTGAGCAATAATGTGATTTTTCGTATTCAAAAACAAACAGACAAAATGTTCCTTCTGCAAATACCGCAGCTGCTCCGACAGCACATTCGCGGCATCCTTCGGGCTCCGTATCGTTACGGGTTCATCTTTGCGCGCTCTGGATAAGCGCTGTCCAAGCTCGATTCCGGCTTTGAGCTGCAGCGCCTTCGCACTGCCGATGCCCCGAATGGACATCAGCTCCTCTACGCTCAGGTCGACCAGATTTCGCAAACTGCCGACTTGCTTCAGTATACGCTGAGCCAAATGTACGGCTGACTCCTGGCGGGTTCCCGTCCGAAGCAAAATAGCAAGCAGTTCGGCATGGCTTAAAGCACTCGCCCCATATTCAAGCATGCGTTCTCTCGGGCGTTCTTCATGGGGGATGTCGCGCAGCAGATAAGTTTGCGACTCCATAAGTTCCCCTTCTTTCCCTTCATTCAAATAACATCCGCAAGTTTTACAAAACGTCGATTCCGAACTCGCCCAGCATGTCCGAAAGCAGGGACAGCGGCAGTCCGACCACGTTAAAATAGCATCCTTCGATCCGTTCGACGATCGTTGACCCGAGTCCCTGGATCGCATAGGCGCCCGCTTTGTCATCAGGCTCTCCGCTCATGGCGTAAGCCTCTACCTGGCGCCCGGTGAGCGGCTTCATCGTCACCGACGTCACACGATGGCGCACCATCGTCTTGCCGTTCATGACATCGATGACGGCGACTCCCGTATATACCTCGTGGGTCCGGCCTTGCAGCGATGTCAGCATGCGAACCGCATCCTGCTTGTCGACCGGCTTGCCCAGCACCTGATTGTCCAGCACAACAACCGTATCACTGCCGACGATCACGGCATCCTCCTTATCATCATGAAGCGAGGCATGAACGGCTTCCGCTTTGCGTAAGGCCAGTCCTTCCACGACCTGCTGCGGTGTCCAATCTTCGGGTGTATGTTCTTCAGCGTGACTGGGACGGATCTCAAACGGAATATGTAGAGAAGCGATCAGCTCCTGCCTTCTCGGTGAAGTTGATGCCAGAATAATGCGGCGTGAATGGTTTGATTTCAATGAAAGGATCTCCTTTGTCCGGTAGTTAAAGCCTGCGATACAGCCACACGGAGACAATGATGCCGATCAAACTCAGCAGGCTTAGTTTCATTTGAATGGTAATGTCGTAACTGATAATGTCCAAATTAGCTTGCGGTGACCATTTGATCATCGTGGATGCGGTCAGAAAAGAAAGAGCTTGTACAGGCTCCAGCGCTTTGGCTATCCATGCTCCCGCCAGCCAGCCAAGCAGCAGAAACAGCAGTAATATTCCAACATTCTTCTTCATTCTTCTCTTCCCTCGCCATAATTTGACACCCACATTATTATACGGTTATTTGGACGTCAATACAAACACAAATCCGGCATGGGGAAGTATTTCCATTTCCACGCCGGATCTTTGTGTTTTATGCTTTTTCCAGGGAAGCGACAAGCTGCTTCTGCAGCATGATGAATTCCATCATCCTGGACTGGATTTCCCATAAATGCCCCTTCGCCGTATTTTTGTTGTATTCCTCGACGGACGAAAGCGAGCTGTTCATCGCCTGCTCCAGCTGCCTGCCCATCTCCTGCTGATCCGCGCCAAGACCGGCCTGGAATGGCTTGGCCGCCTCCGTCCACTGCCGGTGCAGATCGGTCAAACGGCTCATATCCTCAGTACCGATTTTCCCCGGAAGATCCTTGCCCAGGAGGCTCGCCGATGTTTGGCTCAGCAGCGCAACCAGGTCCGCGCTCACCTGAAAGTATTGGTTAACGGCCTCCGCGTCTCCGTTAAAATGCAGGGAGGTTGCGGCCGGGAGATCCACCTCCCGCACATATAGATCAACCCCTTCCGCCTTCAGCTGATTGCTGAGCAGCTTGGCCTGTTCGCGGTCTGTGGACAGTCCCGCATATACCCGGTTTTCCTCATCCGGGTCGTTCCCTGCGGCAATGCCGTACTGCTCCAGTTCATCCTTCGCCTGCTGAACCCGGTCGGTGGTGCTGAAGACGCCATACTGCAGCATGTAGTAGGTTTGAGGACCCACCTCGACGGCGACCGCCGGGACGGAAGCTTGATCCTCACCGGACTGCGCAGAGGTGCTTACAGCACTCGGGTTTCCTGTGTTGCCGCCCGGGTCCATTCCCGCAGATCCGTCCTTGAAAAAGGAGAGGACCACCAAACCGAACAACGCCCCGGTGACGATTGCTCCAGTTACCGTTCCGACGACTTTCCATATCGATCCCGGCCGGTGAGGCCGGTAGGAATACTCCTCGATGATGGGCCCGGGCCCCGCTTCCTCGGGTCTGTTCTCGATGTTATCGTAGGCATCATAGTCCTCCCTGACCGTGTACCTATTATTGGCACGATCCAGGTCCCAGTCTTCTGAGCTGTCCGGATAGCGATGATCTGGCCCGTCCGCAACGGAATCATGCTCAGGAGTATCGTCTGCCCGCTCCTGGATTCCGTAACCCATCCTCTCCTCCAGACGCTCCCAGCTGTCCTCCCTGTTGAACGGATCACTCCATCCCTGCATCGACGCAGGCACAGCCGATATCGGGGTACGCTTTGTTTCAACATCGCGGCGGTTGCTACCGGAATTACGATCATCCGCCCATGCAGGGTTCTGTGCAGCCGATCCCGCAACCGTCAGCTGTCCGCGGTCCTTCTTATCTTCAAGCTGGCGCCCTTGTTCTTCATCAAACCGGAACGTCATTCTCGCCTTGTTCACACCCAAACACCTCACCCTTGTCCGTATCTACTATGTATATATGATAGATTTCCAGAAGTTATGTTTGATTGTCCCACGAAAATGACAAGAGCAAAAAAACCGTAATCCCCCTTCAGAATCAGGGAATTACGGTTTCTTCAGTCATGATCATATGCAGCCCGTGCCCATCCGGCAGAGGCATTCCTTACATTGTCTTGGCGATTTCCGCCCCGACTTTCCAAATGTCGCCTGCCCCCATGGTCAGGACAAGCACCCCTGGCTGGAGCCGCGGCTTCAGATCGTTCAGGACATCTTCCTTCGTCGGCAAATAACGGGCGCCCGCATTGCTGTTTTTGACGATCAGATCAACCAGCTTTGAAGAGCTCACGCCCTCGATCTGCTTCTCTCCGGCTGGCGAATAAATGTCGGTAATGATCACTTCATCGGCTCCGCCGAACGCCCGGCTGAATGCATCGAGCAGGAAGAAGGTCCGTGTATAGCGCTGCGGCTGGAACACGGCGATAATCTTTTTGCCCGTAGCCTTGGCGGCGCTGATGGTGGCTTCGATCTCCGTCGGGTGATGCGCGTAATCGTCGATGATCAGAATATCGTTCTTCTCACCGAGCACCTGGAAACGGCGTTTGGCGCCGTGGAACTTCGAAACGCCCGCAGCGATGGATTCGAACGGAATCCCGGCCTTCAGGCAGGCGATCACCGTGGCCATGGCGTTATAGACGTTGTGGCGTCCCGGAACCGAAAGCTCGACGGTTCCCAGCGTCTGTCCGTTATGCTTCATCGTGAAGGATACGTGACGGTCGCCCAGGACCAGATCCTCGGCGGTATATTCCGCATCGGAATCGATCCCGTAGGTGGCCACATTGCAGCGGATCGAAGGAAGGATCGCGCGGATATTCGCGTCATCAGCGCAGACGACGGCCGTGCCGTCTTCCTTGATCTGGCTCAAAAACTGCACATAAGCGCTCTTCAGCTTCTCGAAATCGCCGTCGTAGTTTTCAAGATGATCCGCTTCAATGTTCGTCACGATGCCGAGCCACGGATGGTACTGCAAAAAGGAGCCGTCGCTCTCATCCGCCTCAGCCACCACGTAGTCCCCTTTGCCGGCTTTGGCGTTCGTGCCGACGTTCATAATTTCCCCGCCGATAATAAATGTCGGATCTGCGCCGCATTCCTCCATGGCGAGTGCAATCATGGACGACGTAGTTGTCTTGCCGTGTGCTCCCGCAACGGCGATGCCTTTGCGCTCATTCAGCAATCTGGCCAGCATTTGCGAGCGGTGAAGGATCGGAATGTTCAGATGCTCCGCCTCTCTTCGTTCCACGTTGTCTTTGGGAAGCGCCGTCGAATAGACGACCAAATCCGCTCCGTGAACCTGCTCGGCCGTATGGCCTATATAAATTTTGGCTCCCTTGGCAGCCAGTTTTTCCGTTAATTCCTGGGCAGCCACGTCCGAACCCGTGACCGTGTATCCCATTTCCAGCATAACCCGTGCGATGGCGCTCATCCCGTAGCCACCAATACCGATAAAATGAACATGTTCAGAATTCAACAGATTTTCACCAACCTTTTTCAGAATCGGTCTGACCCAGCAGGGCTGCCCGCACATCAGAAATCAAATACAGCGTGCCGGACACCACTGCCAAATCCCCCGGTTCTGTCCGTGACTTAAGTATGTCTAGCGCGTGTTTCCAATCCGGTTCTACGATGATCTGCAAACCTGGTTTGCCGTGAGAATGCTTCAGCCGCTCCACAATGTCCAGCAAAGCATCAGCGTCCATTTTTTTCCGGAAATCCGGCTCGGTCAGGATAAGCGTATCCACTATTGGAAGTATATGCTTCAAAGAGGACTCATGATGCTTATTTGACAGCATTCCCATCATCAAATTTAACTGTTTAAAGTGATAATGCCTTTGCAGGCTCTTGCTGAGGCTCTCCAGCCCCTCCGGATTATGCGCCCCGTCCAGAACAATCCGCGGAGAATCGCCCACTTCTTCGAGCCGGCCGGCCCACTTCGTATCCCGGAACCCCTTCAGCAGATCCTCATCGTCCATGACAAAAGCCATGTACTGCCGCAGCACTTCCAGCGCCATCATCGCGCCGGCGGCATTGGCAATCTGGTGCTCGCCCTTCATCCCGATGCTCAGATCCAGCTCGCGGAAAGGGCCTTTGAAATGGAACGTCTGCAAGGAACCGTCCAGACCGGTATATTCGTAGGTGAACTGCTCACCCGCCAAATACAGCGTCGTGCGGCACTCTTCGGCTTTTTGCTTCAGCACCTCAATGACTTCCGGCTGGTTCACGCAGCTGACCACCGGAACGCCTGGTTTGATAATGCCGGCCTTTTCCGTGGCGATTTCCACAAGCGTATCGCCAAGAATATCGGTGTGGTCCATCCCGACATTGGTGATGATGGAGACGATGGGGTGAACGATGTTCGTTACATCCAGCCTTCCCCCGAGCCCGGTCTCCCATACAACCACGTCAGGGTAGCATTCCTCGGCATAATACAGAATCGCCAGAGCCGTGGACACTTCGAACATCGTCGGCGATCCGAGCTCCGTGGCCGCAATCTCCTGCACCGCAGGGTACAGGCGGTTCGCCAGGGAGAGCAGCACCTCCTCCGGAATGTCTTCCCCGTTGTACTGAAAGCGGTTCGTGAATTTGGTGATATACGGTGAAGTATACGTGCCTACCGAATAACCGCTTTGCAGAAGTACACGGGTCAAGTAGGCGCATGTCGACCCTTTCCCGTTCGTACCGGCGACATGAATGAATTTCAGCCTCCGGTGCGGGTTCCCGAACTTCTCCATTAACGTTTCGATCCGCTGCATCCCCGGTCTGATCCCAAACGGAATCAGACCGTTAATCCAATTCGCCGCCTCTTCATATGTGCGCAGAGAAGCCTCCCGTCCGGCTTCCAATTGATCCCCCATACCATTCACCTTCTGAATTTTAGTTAAGTTTCTGCTGCGTCGTGATCAGCCTCTCAGCTCTTCGATCCGTGCGATGACTTTGCTGCGTTTATCGGAATAGTCGGCCATCTTGGCCTTCTCCTCTTCAATGACTTTTGCCGGCGCTTTAGCCACAAAGCCTTCATTGGCCAGCTTTTTCTCCACCCGCAGCACTTCGCTGTTCAGATGCTGCAGCTCTTTCTCCAGCCGCGCAATCTCCTGGTCAATGTCGATCAGACCGGCAAGCGGCAGGTACAGCTCGGCACCGGTAATCACGGCGGTCATCGCCTTGTCCGGTGTCGTCAGGTCCAGACCTGCCGTAAAGCTCGAGGTGTTGCAGAAGCGCTGAACGTATACTTCGTTCCGGTTCACGATCTGCAGCACTTGTTCGTCGCCCGCCTTCAGCATCAGCTCGATCTTCTTGCTCATCGGAACATTAACCTCTGCGCGGATGTTGCGAACGGCGCGGATGGCATCCATCAACAGCGACATCTCGGCTGCAGCTTCGGCATCCTCGAAGGCTGGATCATACTCCGGCCATGCCGCAAGCGTGATCGTCTCCCCTTCGTGAGGCAGATGCTGCCAAATTTCTTCGGAGATGAACGGCATAAACGGATGAATCATCCGCAGCGTGCGGTCCAGCACATAGCTAAGCACCGACTGCGTCGTTTTCTTGGCGCTCACATTGTCTCCGTACAAAGAGAGTTTGGCAAACTCAATGTACCAGTCACAGAGGTCATCCCAAATGAAGTTATACAGGAGCCGGCCCGTTTCACCAAATTCGTAGGCATCTATTAGACGCGTAATGTCACGGGAAGTTTCGTTCAGGCGGTGGAGAATCCAGCGGTCCGCCGTGCTGAGCTCTCCGCTTATGTCAATGTCGTCATATGTGAATCCTTCCAGATTCATCAGAGCGAATCGGGAAGCGTTCCAGATTTTATTGGCAAAGTTGCGCGCCTGCTCCACGCGTTCCCAGCGGAAGCGCAGATCCTGCCCCGGCGTGCTGCTCGTGGAGATCATGTAGCGCATCGCATCTGCGCCGTACCGTTCGATGACGTCGAGCGGATCGACGCCGTTGCCGAGCGACTTGGACATTTTCCGTCCTTCGGAATCCCGGACCAGACCGTGCATCAGCACGTCCTTGAACGGAATTTCGCCCGTAAATTCCAGCGCGGTAAAGATCATCCGGGCTACCCAGAAATAGATGATGTCATAGCCCGTAACGAGCACGTTCGTCGGATAATAACGCTCCAGATCCGCCGTCTGCTCCGGCCAGCCGAGGGTAGAGAACGGCCACAGCGCCGAACTGAACCAGGTGTCCAGAACGTCGTTGTCCTGCGTAAGCTCGGTGCTTCCGCATTTGGAGCATTGGGTTACATCCTCATGGGCTACGTGGATCTCGCCGCAGGATTCGCAGTACCAAGCCGGAATCCGGTGTCCCCACCACAACTGACGGGAAATACACCAATCCCGGACGTTTTCGATCCAGTTCAGGTATGTTTTCTCGAAACGCTCCGGAACGAAGCGTACCCCATTGCCCGCCTTTTGCGCCTCGATGGCTCTTTCCGCGAGCGGCTGCATTTTAACGAACCACTGCGTCGACAGGTAAGGCTCGACTACGGCGCCTGTGCGCTCGCTGTGACCTACCTGGTGCACATGGTCTTCGATTTTGATCAGCACGCCAAGGTCCTTCAAATCCTGAACGATCTGCTTGCGACAATCGGCCCGGTCCATGCCTTCGTACTTCGCGGCCTGGTCATTCATCGTGCCGGTCTCGTCCATCACGATGATTTGCGGCAGATCGTGGCGCAATCCCACCTCAAAATCGTTCGGATCGTGTGCCGGGGTAATTTTCACGGCGCCGCTGCCGAATTCACGTTCCACGTACTCGTCGGCGATAATCGGAATCTCGCGTCCGACAATCGGAAGCACGAGCATCTTGCCGACCATGTCCTTGTAGCGCTCATCTTTCGGATGAACCGCAACCGCCGTATCGCCAAGCATGGTCTCGGGACGCGTGGTCGCTACCGTAATGTGGCCGCTTCCGTCCTTCAGCGGATACTGCAAATGATACAGATGGCCGTTGACTTCTTTATATTCAACCTCAATATCGGACAAGGCGGTTCTGGCGGCCGGATCCCAGTTGATGATCTTTTTGCCGCGGTAGATCAGCCCTTTTTCATAGAGTTTCACGAAAACTTCGCGAACCGCCTTCGACAGACCTTCGTCAAGCGTAAACCGCTCTCTGGAGTAATCCAGCGAAAAGCCCATTTTGGCCCACTGCTCATGAATCGTTTCCGCGTATTGGTCCTTCCATTCCCACACTTTCTCCAGGAACTTCTCGCGCCCCAGGTCGTGGCGGCTAATATTCTGCTCGCGCAGCTTCTGCTCCACCTTGGTCTGCGTCGCGATGCCCGCATGGTCCGAGCCCGGAAGCCACAAGGCGTCGTATCCCTGCATCCGCTTCGTGCGGATCAGAATATCCTGCAGGGTAAAGTCAAGGGCGTGCCCGATATGGAGCATCCCCGTTACGTTTGGCGGCGGAATCACGATCGTATACGGCTCCGCCTCGGGCTTCTGCCCAGCTTTGAAATATTGGCCGTCAATCCAGTATTTGTACCATTTCTTCTCGGCCGATTTCGGGTCATACGTCGTCGGCATCCCGGTTGTTGCTTGGTTATCCTGGTCTGTCATATTGTTCATCCTCCATCACAAGATCAGCTTTGCCAAAAATACAAAAAACCTTTCGTCCTCAAAGGACGAAAGGCTGTTCTTTCGCGGTACCACCTTTGTTTTGCGTCAGGCAGCATAAACACGCATGCCCCGCAACACTTCATACAGATAACGGCTGCAGCCGGCCGGCTCTACCTCCCGCGCCTTCGGACGCAAGTGCTCAAACCGACAACTTCCGGGCGACTTCGGACAGCTGCATCCTGCGGAATCTTCCAGCGCTGCAATTCCGCTCTCTGAAGGGCAATACCGCCTACTCTTCCCGTTCATCGTTTTTGTGAAGATGGTGAAATGGATTCATTTTCAGCGAAGCTGAAGCGATTCATATCGCAAGAAAAACTTCGGCCAAATACAGGATGTCATCTGTATTTGACGTTCAGTGATGTTTTTCTGCAAAACATATACTCCATAATAACGCGCTTCATGTCGATAGTCAACTTCCCTTGGCCCAAAGTGCAGGACCATTTTCCCGTGTTCAGGCAGACCTCATCCTAGGAACAAAAAAAAGCCCGGCGCAACAAAGCGCCAGACTCTTGGGATTGCATCAAAAACGTTACGGGATGTACAGAATTTGACCTTCCTGCACGGTCTGATCCGCCAGCCGGTTGTACAGCACAAGCTCCCGCGGTGTCAGCTGGTAACGGTCGGCGATCGTCTCGAGAGTCTCTTCCCGCTGAACGATGCACAGCCGGACCTTACGGAACGGAGTCTGCTCGGAGATACTGCCGAGGAACAGATTCTTCCATTTGATATCATCGGCTTCAGCAGCACTCGCGCTGGCGACGGCTTCAGCAGCCTGCTGCTCCTCCTGCGCCTGCTGGTACTCAAGCTCCTTGATCGAACGGCTTGAGGATAAGATCGAGGAAAAACCGATCGCTTCCTTCTCGCCGGACTCGGGTTCCTTCTTGCTTCCTAACGCGATCCGCATTTCCCGGTCTTCGGGCGGTTCTTCCTGCTGAACTTTATCCTGGAAAGCTCCAAACGGGAACGTAGGCTCGCTGAACGGGTCTTTACCCGCCGCGTTCAAATAGATGTCTTCCTGCTCCTCATCCGCCTGAACCGCCGTCGCTTCCGGATGCAGCAGCTCCGACTCCTCTTCATGCTCAAAATGCCACTTGTTCGGGTACTGGGGCTCCGCTGTCCGGTCTGATGGTTCCTTGTCCGTATGTAAAGCGGATAATCCGGCCACCTGCGGCGGAGGCGCTGCCGCTTCCCGCTCAGGTTCGCGGGCAAATTCCCATGCGGTAGACGGCGCAGTTTCGCGGGAATCGGACGCCTGAGGCACAGCCGCTTCCTCCGGCTCGGACGGAGGAACAGCAGCCGCTTGCCATGCGGCTTGCCAGGCTGCCGCTTCCCGTGCTTCATCCGAGTCACTGGCTTCCGCGGCTTCGATCGGAACCTGTTCCGGCTGCTCTGCCTGAATTTGGGACTGAGGCGGCGCAAAGGACGGAGCCGGTGCGGTCCAGACAGGCGCAGGGTCGTCCGGCGGCGTGAATTCACGCTGTTCAGGTTCTGCGGAAACCGGTTCTTCCTCCCGCTCTTGCGCGAAGATAGCCGCTTCCTCCGGAAGGTCCTCGTCCGGTGCATGAACCACCGTGAATTCATCCGCTTTCCAGGCGGGTGATTCCGCGACCTGAGTCTCGATGCCGCGCAGAGAGAGAACGCCCGTAATATTCAGGCTCCGTTTGGACAGCAGGTCGACGTCGAAATTTTCGATTTCCACCGCAATGTCATCCAGCGAGGTTACCCGGTTCAAGGGAACCGTAATCTCCACTGGAATGAAATGCTCCAGCCGCTGCGTCCCTTCTTCCTCACCTTCGCTTCTGTACAGCCCCGACAGGAGCAGATGCCCGCGCAGACTGGCTTGTTCGTCCTGGCTGATCACTTGAATATGCGGAAGCAGCTCGATTTCCTCGAGTTCTTCGATTCCCGCCACGTCTTCGTTTAAATGAATGCGTTCATAAATGTCAAAGCGTAAACCGTAGGACTGGTCAAACACAAATAACGTCCTCCTTTTCGGCATATTTCTAACCGTGGGCCAACCCCACAGCACGAGCCTAAATCGTTACTCGTTCTATTTATATGCTTTAAAAAGAGGAGCATGCCAGTTTTCATATGATACTTAGGTTTATGCTCTCACAAGGGCTTTGAGACGCTCCATATCCTCGGGCCACGGATCGCTCACCTCAATCTGCTCGCGTGTGAGCGGATGGGCGAAAGAGAGACGCTCCCCGTGAAGCGCCTGCCTGCCGATGGCGGACATGCTTCCGCCATACAGGGCATCGCCCAGCAGCGGGTGGCCGACATGACTGAGATGAACACGGATCTGATGCGTCCTTCCGGTTTCCAGTTCCAAGTAGACGAGGCTGGCTTGATTCCCGGCTTCTGCCTGGAGAATCCGGGTCACCGCAGATTGTCCTCCCGGAGACACCCGTCTGCGCTGCTTGTGATGGCGGTCCTTGCCGATGGGCAGGTCGATGACCTTCAGATCCGCAGGGATCCGCCCCTCGACAAAGGCGGCGTAAATCCGCGAAATCCGCTTGCCGCTCATCTCCTTGTCCAGCACAAGCTGCGCCCAGTCATTTTTGGCGTACAGTACGGGCCCAGTGGTATGCTGGTCGAGCCGATGAATATGCCTGACCGCAATCTCTTCCCCCTGCATCTGATAATGGGCGGCCACGGCATGATCCAACGTGATTTCGTCGGAGTGCCCATCCGGGTGAACCTTCATCCCGGCAGGCTTGTGAACGACCAGGCAGAAGTCGTCCTCGTACAGCACGGTGAGATCCGTCCAGATCGGCTCGATCCCTGCCTTGCGGGCAGCAAAAAGGGCCAGCCGAAGCCGGTCCCCTTTCCACTCGATGCCATTTGATGCCTTAAGCTGTCCAAGCAGCTTCTCCGGCATGCCTGCCTCGTTCAGCAGCCACACTGCGGCCGCCGCTTCGCGGTCTTCGGCCGATGCGATTTTTTTGCCCGGAGCCAGCTCCAGCCATTCCCCGCGCCGGAGCCAGTGGTTCAGGCTCACAGCTGCTTGAGGGCGTTGTAATTGGCTTCGATCGTCGCATCGATGTCTTCGATGCTGTGGGCAGCCGATACAAACATCCCCTCAAATTGGGAAGGAGCCACGCTCACGCCTTCCTCAATCAGATTGCCGAAATATTTGGTGAAGCGCGGAATGTCGCTCGTCTTCGCCGTATCGTAATTCACGACAGGCCCTTCCGTGAAGAAAGGACATACCATGGAACCGACGCGGTTAATCGTCACCGGAATGCCAAGCTCTTTGGCATTTTTCACAAAACCGGCCTCCAGACGGGCTGCGCGCTCTTCCAGCTGGTCATATACGGCAGGCGTCAGGAGCTTCAGCGTCGTAAACCCAGCCGCCATGGCCAGCGGATTTCCGCTCAGCGTGCCCGCTTGATAAATCGGACCGGATGGCGCCACTTTCTCCATAATTTCGCGCTTGCCGCCGTATGCGCCGACAGGCAGTCCGCCGCCGATAACCTTGCCCAGGCAAGTCAGGTCAGGCGTAATGCCGAACCGGCCTTGGGCACAGTTCAAATGAACACGGAACCCGGTCATGACCTCATCAAAAATGAGCAGGCTGCCATATTTTGTCGTAATTTCGCGCAGGCCCTCCAGAAAGCCCGGAAGCGGAGGTACGACGCCCATATTGCCGGCTACCGGCTCCACGATGACACAGGCGATCTCCTCGCCAAAGCGTTCAAAAGCAAGCGTAACGGACTCAAGGTCGTTGTATGCAACCGTGATCGTGTTGCTGGCCACACTTTCCGGCACGCCCGGGCTGTCAGGCAGACCCAGCGTCGCCACCCCGGAGCCGGCTTTGATGAGCAGGCTGTCCGCGTGTCCATGATAGGAGCCTTCGAATTTCAAAATTTTGCTGCGTCCCGTGTACCCGCGGGCTAGGCGAATCGCGCTCATCGTCGCTTCCGTACCGGAATTGACCATCCGGACGATGTCGATAGAAGGGACACGCTCGCATACGAGCTTGGCCATCTCCGTCTCAATCAGCGTAGGAGCGCCAAAGCTCGTGCCTTTGGCCGCCGTTTCCTGAACCGCAGCAATCACTTCCGGATGGGCGTGTCCCATAATCAGGGGTCCCCAGGAGCCGACGTAGTCGATAAAACTGTTGCCATCAATATCGTACACGCGCGATCCTTGGGCATGGTCCACATAAATCGGCGTAAGGCCGACCGATTTAAAGGCGCGGACCGGGCTGTTCACCCCGCCGGGGATATACTGCTTGGCTTCTTCAAAGGCCGACCGGGAAGCCTCCTCCTTGCGCTTTCCTGACATACTGCTCATGTCATTCACTCCAATCTATCGGTTTAAATCACCCCGCTAAGCGGGGATTTTGCTCCGATGCTTCGGTTATCCCTTGATCCACCGGGCCACGTCTTTGGCAAAATAAGTAATAATGATATCCGCGCCGGCGCGCTTCATGCTCGTCAGCATTTCCTGCACTACGGCTTTTTCGTCGATCCAGCCTTGAATGGCCGCCGCTTTGACCATGGAGTACTCCCCGCTCACATTGTAGGCGACGAGCGGAAGGTCGAACTGATCTTTCAGCGTGCGCATAATGTCCATATAGGACAAAGAAGGCTTGACCATCAGCATGTCGGCCCCTTCAAGCACATCGGATTCCGCTTCACGCAGCGCTTCGCGCGCGTTGGCCGGATCCATCTGGTACGTTTTGCGGTCGCCGAACTGAGGTGCCGAGTCGGCTGCCTCGCGGAACGGGCCATAGAAGGCGGAAGCATATTTGACCGAATAAGACATGATCGGAATATGCTCAAAGCCGTTCTCATCAAGCCCTGCGCGGATCGCCTTCACGAAGCCGTCCATCATGTTGGACGGAGCGATAATATCGGCGCCGGCTTTTGCCTGGGACACCGCCGTTTTGACCAGCAGCTCCAGCGATTCATCGTTCATGACGTCGCCGCACACATGGCCATCCCGTTCATAGGTATGCACCATGCCGCAGTGTCCATGATCCGTAAACTCGCAGAGGCAGGTGTCGGCTACGACGAGCATGTCCGGATACCAGGACTTGATCAGGCGTGTGGCTTCCTGCACGATGCCGTCTTCAGCAAAGGCCGAGGAGCCGATGCTGTCCTTCGTTTCCGGAATGCCGAACAACAGCACGGCCGGAATGCCGAGGGAGGCAATTTCGTCCACTTCTTCTTTCAGCCGGTCCAGCGAAAAATGATAGACTCCCGGCATGGATGAAATCTCGTTTTTTATGTTTTCTCCATAGGTTACAAAAATCGGCATGATCAGGTCATTCACGTTCAGCACCGTTTCGCGCACCATGTTCCGCATGCCCGCGGACTGGCGGAGGCGCCGGTGTCTTACCATTGGAAAACTCATAGCTGTAAACCTCCTGTTGGTAGATATTTACGAGTCTAGGTCATCCCAGACCCTTCTATTCTGATGCGGCCGCAGCTTCCGCGTTCCACAGGCACAGCGACCGGACAAGGCTGTCCAGCGTCGCTTCTTCGGCAATGATGCCTACTTCAAGCCCCGCGTCACGGGCTGTCTTGGCCGTAATTTCTCCAATACATGCAACTTCTACGCCCTGCAGCAGCGCTGCCGGGTCCTGCACTCCCATCCGCTTCAAAATCGAGAGCAGATTGTTCACAGTCGACGAGCTGGTAAACGTCACGGCATGAATCCCGCCCTCTTCCAGCAGCCGGATCAATTCGGGATCGTCCTCCCGCCCGGCGATCGTCTGGTACATCACCGCACTGGTGACCTCGAGTCCCATCTCCGCGAGCTTCTCAGGCAGCCAGTTTCGTGCCAGATCCCCGCGCGGAAGGAAGACCTTCTGGCCGGCGAGCAGCTGGCTGCCCAGCGACTCGATCAGTCCTTCCTGCTGGAAGCGGTCCGGCAGCTCCACGGGGATGATGCCCCGCTGCCCGAGCGCTTCGGCTGTGGCCGGGCCGACCGCCGCAATCCGCGCCCGGTGCAGCTGCCGGATGTCCTTCCCCTGCTCCATCAAATGGCGGAAGAAGTAGTCGACGCCGTTGGTGCTGGTGAAGAACACCCAGTCGTATTCATCGAGCCGATCGAAGGCGTCTCGAATGCCCTGCTTAAGCTCGGACGCTTCGGGATACACCGTCTCGATCACCGGAAATTCGTAGGGCTCCCCGCCGAGCTCCTCGATCCGGTTGACCAGATCACTTGCCTGGGCCCGGGAGCGGGTGACGAGGATTCGCTTGCCGAACAGCGGCAGCGACTCCGCCCATTTGAGCTGCTCGCGCTGCCGCACGACGTCGCCAACAACGATGACGGCCGGCGGCTGAAAGTCCGCCTGCTCCACTTTCTCCGCGATGTCGGCGAGCGTCCCGGCGAGCACCGCCTGCTCCGCCCGTGTCCCCCACCGGATCAAGGCCACTGGCGTGCCGGGCTTGCGTCCATGGCGCATCAGCTGCTCGGCGATATAACCGATCTTGGCCACGCCCATCATAAAGACCAGCGTTCCGGTCGCGTTCGTGACCTTGTCCCATTCGATCATCCGGTCCAGCTTGTCCGGGCTTTCATGTCCGGTGATGATGGACAAGGAAGATGCCAAATCCCGGTGGGTCACCGGAATGCCTGCGTACGCCGGTACCCCGATCGCCGCCGTAATGCCGGGCACGATTTCATACGGAATGCCGTTTCGCCTTAGCAGCTCGGCTTCCTCACCTACGCGTCCGAATATCGTCGGATCGCCGCCCTTCAGCCGCACGACCGTTTTGCCCTGCAGGGCAAGGTCCACCAGCAGCTGGTTGATCTCTTCCTGCTTCATCGTATGGCGGTCCGGGAGCTTGCCGACGTATATTTTTTCCGTTCCCGGCTTGAGCGAATGCAGCAGCTGCGGCCCAGCCAGGCGGTCATATACGACGACATCCGCCTTTTGCAGGCATTCCAGCCCTTTTACCGTAATTAATTTGGCATGCCCGGGCCCGGCTCCCACCAAAAATACTCTTCCCGCCATGTTCTCATCCCCTACTCCCTGGTCTGTTCCAGAATTCTCTCGGCTCCCTGGGCAATCAGCTTATTGGCAACGTCTTCCCCAAGCTTCTGTGGATCCGTTCCCGTCAGCGTTTCTTTTAAAATGACGTCCCCTTCGGGAGATCCTACCATTCCCGTTAATTGTATAACGGGCGGAGTCCCTTGGGAATGCTCCGTTTCGGACGGAACGAGTACGGCGTGGGCCCCGATCGGCACCTGGCAGCCGCCGTTCAGTACGGCGAGAAATTTGCGTTCGGCAGCAACGGTCAGCTCCGATTCCTTATCGTTATATAAATCAAGCAGTCTGCGCAGATCCGCATCATCTTCGCGGCATTCGATGCCGAGCGCTCCTTGGCCAACAGCCGGCAGGCAGGTCTCCACCGGAATATACGAGCTGATTTTATCCTCCCAGCCCATGCGGTACAGTCCGGCAGCGGCGAGAATGATCGCCTGAAAGCCTTCCGTCTCGAGCTTGCGCAGACGCGAGTCAATATTCCCGCGAACCGGCTCCAGTTCCAGGTCCGGCCGGTGAGCCTTCAGCTGGCTGGAGCGGCGCAGGCTGCTCGTTCCCACTTTCGCTCCCTGCGGAAGCTCGTCAATGCTTTTCCCATGAAGGGAAATGAGGCAGTCCCTCGGATCGACGCGACGGGGCACTGCACCGTTCATCAGACCTTCGGGGAGAACCGAAGGCATGTCCTTCATACTGTGCACGGCCATATCGATCTCGCCGTCCAGCATAGCCTGCTCGATTTCTTTAACGAACAAGCCTTTCCCGCCGACCTTGGACAACGTCACATCCAGAATGCGGTCGCCTTTCGTTACGATCTTTTTCACTTCAAATTGAAAATCAAACCCGTGTTCCGCGCACAGCTGCTTCAGCTGGTCGATGACCTGCCCTGTCTGCGTTAATGCCAAAGCGCTTTGTCTGCTGCCTACTACGATTGTCCGCATCATGATTCCTCCTGGTTGTTCGCAATCCATTGCTTGATTTGTTCCGTATCCCACGGCTCAAACGTGCCCTTGCGGATTTCATCCAGCACTTCAAGCTCTGCCGCTTTCATTAATAATCTTTGCCGGGTTTCCGGGCGCGTAACCTGCCTCTTGATGCTGCTGCGCATCCGGTACATCCATTCGAGATATTCCTCGTATTCGGGGCCGTATTCTTCCTCCAGCCTGTCGCAAATCTCCGCAGCCAGCGCCGGTCCGGCGCCCGATGTGGACACGGCGACCACCAGCCTGCCCCGGCGAAGCACGCTCGGGCTGATAAAAGAACCCGGCTTACTGCCGCCGGCCGCGTTTGCCAGCGCACCCATCCGCTCTGCTTCGTCGATCACGGCACCGTTCACGTCAGGCGAGGAGGTTGCCGCATAGACCAAAAAGGCCCCCGCCAAATCTCCCGCCGCGTACTCGCGGGAAATCCAGCGGATCCGGCCTTCCATTACAAGCTGCCGCAGTCCTTGTGTCACTTCCGGACTGATCACCGTCACATCGGCCGAAGCCGCAAGCAGGGAATTTACCTTTCTTTCGGCCACGGCCCCGCCGCCCACCACGACGCAACAGCGCCCCTTGCAATCCAGCATTACGGGCAAATATACCGACAAAGGACTCACTCTCCTGTCCAACGGTGAAAATCGGACCACGTATTCAGTACGAAAATAAAGATAATAAACGCATATCCGATCAGAATCCACTGGGCCATCACTTGACCGGAATGCTGTTTGGAACGTTTACGAATCAGAAAAAAATAATAAATCGCCAGTCCGGCAAGCGTAGCCACTACTTTCAAGTCCAGCAGCAGGCTGAGCTTGCCTTCGGAAATAAGCGACAGCACCGCGACGATGAACGAAACGGATAAGAGCGGGGTTCCGATCGATGCGAGCAGGTACGTATACTTGTCCATCAGCTCAAGACTCGGAAGCCGGCGGACGGTGTCGCTCCATTTTTTCCCTTTCAGCCTTTTATGAAGAAACAAATACATGCCGGCAAATACGGCGGTAATGGTGTAAACGGCGAAGCTTAGGTTGGCGAGCGTGATATGCAGTATGAGCAGGCCGTGTACCGTCTCCCAATGACGCAGCGGGTTATTCCCGGCCGCAAACCATAAACGGTTCAGCACCATGGCGCTGAATCCGATGATGCTGAGCAGCAGGACGGCAAACTCCGACCGCTGCACCCAGTTCATGATCAGCGCGGCGATGACGATACTAAATGAAAATAAGAGCAAAAAATCGAACGGGGTAAAGATCGGCAGCATGCTCTCCTGCCACGCTCTGATCAGAAGCGCGCCTCCCTGCAAAACGCCAACTACAACAAGAAGCCCTGTACCCATCCGCTTTGCCCCCTGATTGCGTCGTATGCAATCCGAGATAAAAAACAGAAGGCTCAGGGCGTAGATATAAATGCCGGCATCGTAAAAACCAGTGAGCAATGTCAACTCCCCCTACCGGTTTACAGGCTTGCAGGAGTCAAAGAAACCTTGGACAGCTTCATGTCCGATGGGTTCTTGCTGATCCCTTGCGGGACCTTGCCGGATTTCTCCATGACGCTGCTGCCATGACCGGACGCATTCATGTCCTCTTCCAAAGCAAATATATGTGTGAAAAACTCTAGCGCCTCATTGCCTTCCTTGCCGCCGGCCATTTCCTTCAAGCGGTTGATCGGATCGTGCATCATCTGATTGACGATGCTCTTGGTCAACCGGCGAATGACTTTGCGCTGATGGTCGTTCAGTTCAGGCAGCTTGTTAAACAGGCTTTCCAGCGTCTCTTCATGAATCGCCGTGGACTTCTCCTGAAGCGCACGGATCGCCGGCCGGATGCCGAGCGTCTTGAGCCATTGATAGAACGCCGTCTTCTCCTCTTCGATCATCACTTCGATCTTCGCGGCTTCCGCCCGGCGCATTTCGAGGTTGCTCTCAACGATTCCTTCCAAGTCGTCAATATCATACAGGAATACGTTGCTAATCTCGGCGATAGCCGGATCAATGTCCCGCGGCACCGCAATATCAATCATAAACAGCGGCCGGGATTGCCGCTTCTTCATGCTCTCGCTGACCTGCGCCGGCGTAAGGACGTAATCCTTGGCACCGGTCGAGCTGATCAGGATGTCCACTTCGTGAAGCCGGGCAATCGCCTGCTCCATCGTGCACGGCGTACCTCGAAACTTGCTGGCCAGCTCCTCCGCCCGCGCCAGGGTCCGGTTGGCGACGATCACCTCTTCGGCCCCGTTCGCGTACAGGTGCTTGACGGTCAGCTCGCTCATTTTGCCGGCACCGAGAATGAGCACCTTCTTGTCGTTGAACATGCCAAAAATCCGTTTGCCCAGCTCAACGGCCGCGTAGCTCACGGACACTGCGCTTTCCCCAATGGAAGTCTCCGAATGGGCTCTCTTGCCAAGGGTCACAGCCTGCTTGAACAGCATGTTGAACCAGGTGCCCGTCGCTTTCTCCTCCTGGCTTTGCAGGAAGGCGCTGCGGACCTGACCCAAAATTTGCGTCTCCCCGATCACCATGGAGTCCAGGCCGCAGGTCACCCGGAACAAATGAGAAATGGCCTGCTCGTCTTCATATATATATAAATGCTTTGTAAATTCTTCTCTTGGGATGTCAAACCATTGCTCCACAAAACTGCGGATGAAATATCCGCACATATGAAGACGGTCCACCACCACGTATATTTCAGTGCGGTTGCACGTAGCCACAATCACGCCTTCCATTACACTTTTCGTCAGCATCAGCTGGCTGAGTGCCTTTGGAAGTTCGCTTTGATCAAATGTAAAACGTTCCCTCACTTCTACAGGCGCTGTACGATAGTTTAATCCGACAACGACGATGTGCATTACGTGTTCACCTGCCTATGTTTCATTTCAAAAAAAAAGATCCAGTTCAGGACGTTTTTTTGATAATATCAGAAAGTTTAAACTCCAGAGCCATGGCTTCCTGATATTGCAAGAAAAATTACATTTAAACGCGGTCTGTCTTCTTTGAAGGTACGTCGATAGACGCTTTTCTTACGGTACGTTCATTAACAACGTGTTCATTATATCACAAATGTCCTGCTCTCTCTGAACTATTTTTGAAATGTTTATGAAATTACATGTGATTTATTGTGTCACAAAGCACTGGGCTTTATACCCTCTTTATTGCGTTTCTTCCAGCGTCTTGGCGAGTTCTTTGCCGATTTTCTTCAGCTGGCCTGCTTGCGAGGCGATCACGTGCCCGTCCTCGCTCAGCAGCTTTTCGTATACAGGCATGACACCTGCATACAGCTGGCTGTACCGAAGCAGCATGTCCTTCTCCGCGTCGGTGAGGAGGCGGTTGCCGCCGATTTGCCATTCTGTGATTACATTAACCAGATCACCGACCGGTTTAAGCGGATCGACGGCACCGTCCCCAAATGTTTTTGCCAGCCGGTCGTGAGCATACGACGCCGAATATGCCGCCAGCTTGAGGGCGTTCAGCTCATCGGTGCGCGAACTGCCAGCCGCATCCGCCAGGGACGTTCCCAGCACCTGCATTTGAAACTGGGCCACCTCGAACAGCATCCTTTCGGCATTCTCTCCTTCGGTATGAGGCCAAATCATCCGGTATCCTTGGTAGACAAGGCTGACAAGCAGTACCAGCAGCAGACCGACAAACAGCAAATCCCTCTGTTTTCTCCTTCTCACGCTTAAGCGAACCTCCCTGTTAACAAGCTTACTACTCATTGTATGGGGGTCCAAAAAAACAAATAACCATGGAGATGTCCATGGTTATGATTTAGATATCGTTATTCGTGCCGCGAAGTTACACCAGCTCGGTCTGTTTCAGTTCAGGGGTTTCTACCGTCAATTCACCCAAACCGCGCACCAGTTTCTTGGCGTAAGTTTTCTCAGGTTTCAATACGGATACCAGGTAATCAATGGCCAACTGTGGATCTACCGTCTCACCGCAAGTGTAGCAGTCGATCGCTGCGAATCCTCTCTCAGGATACGTGTGGATCGAGAGGTGGCTTTCTGACAACAATACGAGTACTGTAGCGCCTTGTGGTTCAAACTGCTTGGATTGTACCGACATGACTGTAGCACCGCATGCTTCGGCTGCCTCAACCATCTGAGCCTGCAGAAATTCCGCGTCATTCAGCATGTCAAAATCTACACCCCAAGTATCAACAGCAACGTGTCTTCCGAAAGTTGAATATTCCATCCTTCGGTTCCCCCTTCCTAGGAATAAAATGTTTGAAAATTTCATCCGCTAGGACCTACGTCATTCACTTCCCGAGGGAATAATCTCTCGCAACATTCAATGTCCTGAGTGAATCCTGGTTCCTATATAATTCTTTTCAACGAGATTAAAAATAACATCTATCCGCCCTAATTGCAACCCTTTTTTATCCTTTGCAAATATTTATTTTTAGCCACTCATCCCCGCGTCACCCGACCCGTTTTACTGGGCATTTGAGACGTAAAAAGAACCCTTCAGTTACCGAAGGGTTCTCTTTCTCCGAGGCCATCTCAAGCCTCAAGTGCAAACCATTTATGTGTGGTGAGGCGCAGTTTCTGGTCAATGAGAGCAATCTGTTCAGGGGTCACCGCTTTGTTCCGTTCATCGAGCCAAAAGTTAATATCCTGGTACAAACGGGATATTTCCTGTTCGACCTCGGTGAGCTGGAACATTCGCTGGAGTTCTCCGGCCGTATGCTTATATTCATACACCAGCTTACTCTGGGAAGTCGTAACTTCCGCAATTTTGCGAACCGAGCCTTTTTCATAATAATACATCATCGTGAATCCTTGATAAATGCGATTGACGATTCCGTCTCCTTTGCAGGCGACGAACAGTTTGCGGACCGCGTTTGTCAGATGAGGGTTCACCAAGCGGCAAGACAATTCACAGATGTATAACGAACCTTTACGCTCCAGAGGGAGATGAACCGCCTCGCCGCTTTCGTCTTCAAGCACAATTTCTTGTCCTCCGCCGTCCAGTACTTTCACATAAGGATGCACATGACAGCTTTCCGCCGAATGCAAAAATTGGTTCAATTGCTGCTCCGTCATTTGTAAAGTAGTTTGAACATACTCTGTGGCTAACCGCTGAGCCATAAAAATCTCCTCAATTCTTTTTTATGATTACAGAACGATGTGCTCCAGCACGGTTCGATTCTATAATCGCAAGAAAAATTTCCGCCGGACATGGCGGGCGAAGATCGTTAAAGGGGCTCAAGGCCTCTTTAAACAACCTTTAGTATTATTATACAGCACATCCTCGAGCATTGGCTTGCTGAGCGAACCATGAATTTCCTTCATATTTCATAAAATAACGGATTAAACCGGATTGTAGCCGAAAAATCTTATGGGATGCTCACTTTCCTCCCGCGAAAAGTCTGAATCCCTATAGTATACAGCGAATTTATCGCATTTTCGTTAGGTTGAGGCGTTACGGGTTATCCTGCTGCTGCCCTTCCTGCGGAACCGCCCCGGACTGCGGAGAGTCGCCGTTTTCCGTAAATGACTGGATCACAGCCCATAACTCTTCTTTACCCACACCAAGCTCCGAAGAAAACATGACGAACAAATCAGTGCTGCGGAGAAGGAGGCTCTCCTTCATTTGCTTGACATGCTTCTGCCAGCGGCTCTTCGGTATTTTATCCGCTTTCGTAGCCACGACGCAGATCGGAATGTCATAATGCTGAAGCCAGTCATACATCATGACGTCATCCTTGGTCGGCGGGTGGCGAAGATCCACCACCATGAGAACCAGCTTCAGCGTCTGCCGCTCCAGCATGTATTTCTCAATCATCTTGCCCCAGGCAGCCCGCTGCGTCTTGGACACTTTGGCGTAGCCGTACCCTGGGAAGTCCACAAAATACAAAGCCTCATTAATACGATAATAGTTCATATGCTGGGTTTTGCCCGGGGTCGAGCTTGTTCTCGCCAGGTTCTTCCGATTGATCATCCGGTTGATGAGCGAGGACTTGCCGACATTGGAACGCCCTGCCAGAGCAATCTCCGGCAAGGCGTCCACAGGATATTGGTCAGGGCCGACGGCGCTGATAATAAATTCTGCATTCGTAACTTTCATGTTAAATAAAACCCTCTCTAGTGCACTCCCGCCTGCTCCACCAGTGCATGCTTCAGCACCTGGTCCATATGGGACACCGGAACAAACTCCACTTCTTCTTTGACGCTGTCCGGAATCTCGCGCAGATCCCGCTCGTTGTCTTTGGGGAGCAGTATTTTTTTGTAGCCGGCGCGGTGCGCAGCCAGCGATTTCTCCTTCAGTCCGCCGATCGGCAGCACCCGGCCGCGCAGGGTGATTTCACCGGTCATGGCGATGTCTTTGGAGACATGTTTCTTGGTCAGGGCCGACACGAGGGCCGTGGCAATCGTAATGCCTGCCGAAGGTCCATCTTTCGGAATCGCCCCTTCAGGGATATGAATATGGATATCATTCTTCTCATGAAAATCGGGGTCGATGCCAAGCTCATCGGCTTTGGCACGCGTGTAGCTGAAAGCGGCCTGTGCCGATTCCTTCATCACGTCCCCCAATTGGCCGGTCAGGGTCAGCTTGCCGGATCCCGGCACGACCGTGACTTCGACCATTAATGTTACGCCGCCGACCTCGGTCCAGGCCAGGCCGGTTACCGCACCAATCTGATCCTCCAGATCGGCCACGCCATATCTGAAGTTCGGGCTGCCTAAATAGTCCTTGACATCGTCCGGCCCAATGGTAATCTTATCGATCTCTTCGGATACGATGATCTTCGCAGCCTTCCGGCACAGCGCCGCGACCTGCTGTTCCAGGTTCCGTACGCCGGATTCCCGGGTGTACTCGCGGACCACTTTCATGAGCGCCTCTTCCCCGATCTCCAGTTGGTCTTCGTTCAGGCCATGCTCCCGTTTCTGCTTCGGCAGCAGATAGCGCATGGCGATTTGAAGCTTCTCCAGTTCCGTATAACCCGGGATGTTGAGCACTTCCATCCGGTCCAGCAGCGGACGCGGAATATTATGAATGGCATTCGCCGTCGTAATAAACATTACTTGGGACAAGTCGAACGGAATCTCGATAAAATGGTCGCTGAACGTATTGTTCTGCTCCGGATCGAGCACTTCAAGCAGCGCCGAAGACGGGTCTCCCCGGAAATCCGAAGCCATCTTGTCGATCTCATCCAGCAGGAATACCGGGTTCAGCGCACCCGCATTCTTCATTCCCTGGATAATCCGTCCCGGCATCGCTCCCACATAGGTGCGCCGGTGACCGCGGATTTCCGCTTCATCCCGCACGCCGCCGAGCGATATCCGGACAAACTTGCGGTTCAGCGATTTGGCAATCGACCGGGCAAGCGAAGTTTTACCAACGCCCGGAGGTCCGACCAGGCACAGAATCGGCCCTTTCATCTTCTTCACCAGCTTCTGAACGGCCAGGTATTCGAGTACGCGCTCCTTCGGCTTGTCGAGGCTGTAATGATCCTCGTTGAGCACCTGTTCCGCCTTATGGATATCCAGATCGTCCTCGGTTTTAGCCGACCAGGGAAGGCCAAGCAGCCAATCGAGATAATTGCGGATCACGCCGCCTTCCGCCGAGCTTGCAGGCATTTTCTCGAGACGGTCGATTTCTTTCTCCACCTTCTCTTTGACCCTTTCGGGAAGCTCCTGCTTGTTCATCTGCTCACGCAGCTCTTCGACTTCTCCGGCGCGGCCTTCTTTCTCGCCCAGCTCCTTCTGAATCGCCTTCATCTGTTCGCGCAAATAATATTCCTTCTGCGTCTTTTCCATCTGCTTCTTGACGCGCTGGTTAATTTTGCGCTCCAGCTCCAGCACTTCGCGTTCGTTATTCAGAATATCGAGGAGCTTCTCGAGCCGTTTGCCAACGTCGACGGTCTCCAGAATATCCTGCTTATCCTTGATTTTTAACGACAGATGGCTTGTAATGACGTCGGCCAGCCTGCCGGGCTCGTCGATATCGGACACCGCGGCAAGCGTCTCGGGCGTTACCTTTTTCGATAAATTAATATAGTGCTCGAATTGACTGAGTACCGTACGCATCAGTGCATCCACTTCAGGATCGTCGCTGTCTTCCTCCTTCAGCTCGCGGGCAATGACTTCGTAATATTCTTCATTGTCCGTGTACTGAATGATCTCGGCGCGCTCCATCCCTTCCACCAGCACCCGGATGGTGCCGTTCGGAAGCTTCAGCATCTGTCTGACGTTGGCGACTGTGCCAACCCGGAAAATATCTTCCTGCGTTGGTTCTTCTATGTTCACCTCGGACTGAGAACAAAGGAGAATCAAATTATCTTCCACCATTGCTTTTTCCAGCGCTTTGACCGATTTCTCCCGGCCTACATCGAGATGCAGAACCATGCTCGGGTAGACTAGAAGGCCTCGCAAAGGCAGTAAAGGAAACCGGCGGCCTTTTGATTTACTGGGCCCCATCGCTTTTGCACCTCCAGCCGTTCTCAGGGTTATGACATTCGATTTTATTTTAGCAAATGTTCACATAAAACACCAATCTTTGTAGCCTGATCAGCAGGAGCCGGCATCCGTTATTTGGCTGTTACGCGCAGGCTTGGCATGCAGGAAGGAAGCTGAAGCTGCCGGGAATGTCTCCGGGGCCGCGCTGGGTTCGATCGTTTCCTCTGCGCTGCTGTCGACTTGACGATCCAGCTCGCTTCCGAAAATATGCCCGAACGCTTCCTGGATCGACTCCACCGGAATGACGCGCAGTCCGTTCAAATCCTCGAACAGAGTCTGCCAATTTTCCTTCGGAATGATCACTGTCGTCGCTCCTGCCTGGAAGGCCGCCTCAACTTTGGCGATAACGCCCCCGATCGGCTTTACTTTGCCGTGAATGCTGATTTCGCCCGTCATGGCCAGACGATTGTCCACCGGCAGCCCTTTCATCGCTGAAACGATGGCGGTAGCCATGGCAACCCCGGCAGAAGGACCGTCAATCGGCGTTCCTCCAGGGAAATTGATATGCAGATCGTAATCGCCCGGCGAAAGACCCATGGAGCGCAGAACGGTCAGCACGTTTTCGATGGAACCCTTCGCCATGCTCTTGCGGCGCAGCGTTCTGGAACTGCCCCCGCCGATCTCTTCCTCTTCGACGACCCCGGTAATATTGTAAATACCTTGTCCTTTGGCGACAGGAACGGCAGTCACCTCGATTTCAAGCAGCGCTCCCATGTTCGGACCGTACACGGCAAGGCCGTTGACCAGGCCAACCTGCGGTCGCTCCGGAACCTTCCGGTCCGGACGGGGCTGAAGCTGACTGCTGCTTGCTACCCATTCGACGTCGGAAGCCGACAGGGAGTCCCTTTTTTCCGTCAAGGCCAAACCTGCTGCCAGCTGAATGATATTGACCGCCTCGCGTCCGTTGGTGGCATATTGCTTCACAACCTCGACCGCCTCCGGGCATGGCTTCAGACCGATCTTTTGAATCGCATCTTCCGCAATGCGGCTGATCTCCTCAGGAAGCAGCGGGCGGAAAAAGATTTCCATACAGCGCGAACGCAGCGCCGGCGGAATTTCCTGCGGCGAGCGTGTCGTTGCCCCGACCAGACGAAAATCGGCCGGAAGGCCGTTCTGGAAAATATCGTGCACATAGGCCGGGGTGTTGCTGTCCTCCGAATTATAGTATGCACTTTCGAGCAGGACCTTACGGTCCTCCAGTACTTTTAACAATTTATTCATTTGGATCGGATGCAATTCCCCAATCTCGTCGACAAACAAAATTCCCCCGTGCGCTTTCGTAACCGCACCTGGCTTAGGCTGGGGAATGCCGGCGACGCCCATGGAGCCCGCCCCCTGATAGATCGGGTCATGGACCGATCCGATTAATGGATCGGCAATCCCCCGCTCGTCGAAACGGGCGGTGGTCGCATCGATTTCGGTAAATTTGGCATCGGCTTTAAATGGCGAGGCCGGATTTTTTTTGGCCTCCTCCATCACGACCCGGGCGGCTGCGGTTTTCCCGACTCCCGGTGGCCCATAGATAATGACATGCTGCGGATTCCCGCTGCACAGCGCGGCCTTCAACGCACGAAGCCCGTCCTTCTGTCCGACGATATCCTGCAGCGACTGCGGTCTCGTTTTTTCGGCCAGCGGCTTGGTCAGCGAAACCGAACGCAGCTTGCGCAGCTTATCCATCTCTTTGCGTGATTCCCGATCCACCGCGGTGCGGTTCGTCTTCTGCCCTCGGAGCAAATTCCAAAAATAGACGCCGATGATGATCGCAAAGAAAAATTGTACCAGCATCATAATCATGGTTAAATCCATAGTAAATCCCTCCCGATTCTCAGTTCAGTGGCTTCTCCTCCGGCATGGTTTTAGATTGATAAATCATCTTGCCGGAAATAGGTTCGTTAGCCTGATACATGGTAGTATAGCCTTTTCACCCATGAGTAAACGGGATGGGCCGGGTTTTTTGCATCTTTTTTGGAAATTGTCCGCCCTCATTCAAAAAAGAAGCCGCAGCACTGCATAAGCAGGACTGCGGCTTCTTGCGGCAAAATTAGTGTTTGCGCCCCGGGATCGTTCCGGTTTCTTCGTATACTTTGACGATGCTGTCGATTTCCTTCTTCAATTCGTCCACCATCTCGGCTTCCGGCACTTTGCGGATCATCTCTCCGTAACGGAAAAGGAGTCCTTCGCCGCGACCGCCGGCGATGCCGATGTCCGCTTCACGCGCTTCGCCCGGACCGTTGACCGCGCAGCCAAGCACGGACACTTTAATCGGCACTTTTAGCTGGGAGATGTAGGCTTCCACCTCGTTGGCGATGGAGAACAAGTCGATGTCCAGCCGCCCGCAGGTCGGACAGGACACGAGCGTTGCGGCGTTCGAGATCAGACCGAAGGTCTTGAGCAGCTCACGCGCCACTTTGACTTCTTCCACCGGATCTGCGCTCAGGGAAATACGCACGGTGCTGCCGATGCCCATCGAGAGCAGGGCGCCGATGCCCGCCGAGCTTTTGATCGTACCGGAGAACAGCGTTCCCGATTCGGTAATACCAAGGTGCAGCGGATAAGGAATCACTTCGGCCGCCTTACGGTAAGCTTCGATGGCCATCGGCACGTCGGAGGCTTTCAGAGACACGATAATATCGTGGAAGTCGAGCTCTTCCAAAATGCCTATGTGATATAGGGCACTTTCCACCATAGCTTCAGGCGTCGGATACCCGTATTTCTCCAGCAGATGAGCTTCGAGCGAACCGGCGTTGACGCCGATCCGGATCGGAATCCCGCGCTCTTTACAAGCCCGGACGACCGCTTCCACCTTCTCCCGGCTTCCTATATTGCCGGGGTTGATCCGGACTTTATCGATGCCGTTCTCGATGGCTTTCAGCGCCAGCTGGTAGTTAAAATGAATATCCGCAACGAGCGGAATATGAATGCGTTTCTTGATCTCTTTAATGGCTTCCGCCGCTTCCACATTGTTGACTGTTACCCGGACAATCTGGCAGCCGGCTTCTTCGAGTCGAAGGATTTCCGCCACCGTGGCTTCCACGTTTGCGGTCTTCGTCGTGCACATGCTTTGGATAATGACTTCGTTGTTACCGCCAATCGTCAAATTACCGACCTTGACCGGCCGTGTGTCTTGTCTCAAAAACATGATTGTTCTCTCCCATAACGCCAAGACTCCACCCCGTCCCCGCGAAGCAAGCGGCAGGGCGGAAGTGGAGAATCGGCACCTAAATTTGGGAAAATGGCATCTGTTTTACAAACAGATTACGCACTTTCCTCTTGTTTTTTATCTTTTTTGCTGATCAATTCCGGAATCATCTTCTCTTTGACAACCTGCTCCGTAATGATGCAGTCCTTGATATCCTCGCGGGAAGGAACCTCATACATTACGTCCAGCATGATGCCTTCAATGATGGCCCGAAGTCCGCGGGCACCCGTATTGCGTTTGATCGCTTCGCGGGCAATCGCTTCAAGGGCTTCCGGCTCGAATTTCAGCGTTACGTTATCCATTTCGAGCAGTTTCTGATACTGCTTCGTCAGCGCATTCTTCGGCTCGGACAGAATACGCACCAGCGTCTTCTCATCGAGCGGCTCCAGCGTCGAAATGATCGGCAGACGTCCCACGAATTCAGGGATCAGGCCGAATTTCAGCAGGTCTTCCGGCAGAACCAGACCGAGGTATTCACCCGGTTTCAGATCTTTCTGGTTGTCGGTACCCGCGTTAAAGCCGATAACTTTCTTGCCGATCCGGCGCTTGATCATTTGCTCCAGGCCGTCAAAGGCACCGCCGCAAATAAACAGGATGTTCGTCGTATCGATTTGGATAAACTCCTGGTGCGGATGCTTTCGCCCGCCTTGTGGCGGAACCGAAGCGACCGTTCCTTCCAGGATTTTCAGCAGCGCCTGCTGTACCCCTTCACCCGATACGTCACGGGTAATCGAAGGGTTCTCGGATTTACGCGCCACCTTGTCGATTTCGTCGATATAGATAATGCCGCGTTCGGCTTTTTCCACGTCGTAATCGGCTGCTTGAATCAGCTTCAGCAGGATGTTCTCTACGTCCTCGCCCACGTACCCCGCTTCCGTAAGGGAAGTCGCGTCGGCGATGGCAAATGGAACGTTCAAAATTTTGGCCATCGTTTGGGCAAGCAGTGTCTTACCCGAACCGGTTGGACCCAATAGCAGAATGTTACTCTTCTGAAGCTCGACGTCTTCAATTTTGCTGCCGGTATTAATCCGTTTGTAATGGTTGTACACGGCAACAGACAGCGATTTCTTCGCTTGTTCTTGACCGATGATATACTGGTCCAAAATATCGCAGATTTCCTTCGGTTTCGGAATATCCTTCAGATCCAGCTCTTCCTCATGTCCGAGCTCTTCCTCCACGATCTCCGTGCAGAGCTCGATACATTCGTCACATATATAGACACCGGGGCCAGCAACAAGCTTGCGCACTTGCTCCTGGGATTTCCCGCAAAAAGAGCACTTCAGCTGCCCTTTTTCATCGTTAAATTTAAACATGTAAACACCCCTTTAAGATTTAATCGGTGAAGTGAGAACCTGGTCAATTATGCCGTATGCTTTCGCTTCCTCCGCGCTCATGAAAAAGTCACGATCCGTATCGCGCTCAATTTTTTCAAGGGGCTGACCCGTGCGCTCCACGTAAATTTGATTGAGCTTTTCCCTGGTTTTAATAATCCAGCTCGCATGGATTTGGATGTCGGACGCCTGGCCCTGAACACCGCCGAGCGGCTGGTGAATCATGACCTCGCTGTTCGTCAGCGCAAAACGCTTGCCGGGTGCTCCGGCCGTCAACAGCAGAGATCCCATGCTCGCCGCCATACCAACGCAAATCGTGGATACATCAGGCTTGATAAACTGCATCGTATCATATATACCCATCCCCGCTGTGACAGAACCACCCGGTGAATTGATATACAAATGAATATCTTTCTCCGGATCCTCCGCAGCCAGGAACAATAATTGAGCTATGACGAGATTGGCAACATCATCATCAATCGCACTGCTCAGGAAGATAATGCGGTCCTTGAGCAATCTGGAGTAAATATCGTACGATCTCTCGCCTCTATTGGTTTGTTCTACAACCATAGGTATCAGACTCATGTGTCCAACCTCTTTTCCATGTAAAAGATGTGATGCGTGCTTCAATCAAGTTTACAGCACTATTCTAACATGTTCAAAGCACGATGTCATTTTTTCACTCCACACCATTTAATACAGTGTATGAGTCTTCTAACAATTATAACCCGAAACGGACTCTTGAATCGAATATGTATGGAAACAAAGCATCCATTTTCATGCAAGATTTAGATATAAATGGATACTTTTAGTTAAAAATAAGGCACGCAAATGAATATACGTGCCTTATCTCTCTATAGGTCCCTTATGTCAGCCTCCACACTTAGATCAGATGCAGATGGCCGCGTCCGTTCCCTTCTTATTTTTCTTCAGCAGTTTCAGCAGCTTCTTCGGCTGCTTCCACTTCTTTGCTGTTCTCAATCAGGAGATCCACCGTTTTGCGAAGGGAAATTTCTTCGCGCAGGCTTCCCAGCGAACCGTTTGCTGTAAGAATGTTGCGGATCTCGTCAGCCGTGCGCTTGTAAGATTCAGCCATCACTTCCAGCTCTTTGTTGATGTCTTCCTCAGTTACTTCAATGTTCTCTTCTTTGGCGATTTGCTCCAGAACAAGGTTGTTGCGGACGCGTTTTTCGGCATCTTCCTTCATTTGCTCTTGCAGATCAGCCGTCGTTTGGCCAGAGAAGCTGAGGAACATTTCAAGGTTCATGCCCTGATTGCGCAGACGGTTGTCAAAATCACGCATCATGTTTTGAATTTCGCTGTCAATCATTGCTTGTGGAATTTCCACTTCGGCGTTGGCGGCAACTTTGTCTACGACAGCTGCTTCCTTGTTACCTTTGGCTTCTTGTTCCTTACGGTCCAGAAGCTGTTTCTTCAGGTCTTCCTTGTACTCGGCGAGCGTTTCGAATTCACTTACGTCTTTGGCGAATTCGTCGTCCAGTTCAGGAAGCTGTTTGCGCTTGATTTCATGCACTTTCACTTTGAACACGGCTTTCTTGCCGGCCAGTTCTTCTGCATGATATGTCTCAGGGAAAGTCACTTCCACATCTTTGAAGTCGCCAGTCGCCATGCCGACAACCTGCTCTTCAAATCCAGGAATGAACGTGCCGCTTCCCAGTTCCAGAGAATAACGCTCAGCTTGTCCGCCTTCGAAAGGAACGCCGTCAACAGATCCGTCGAAGTCGATCACGGCGACGTCTCCGTTCTCGGCAGCGCCTTCGTCGATAACAGACAGTTCGGCATGACGTTCTTGCAGACGCTTCAGTTCAGCGTCAAGCTCTTCGTCTGAAACCTCAACCTTTTGTACCGGAACTTCCACGCCTTTGTATTCGCCCAAAGTCACTTCAGGCTTAACCGTTACTTTCGCCTTGAATTTGAACACTTCGCCTTTCGCGAATTGGTCAATCTCCACTTCAGGACGGTCTACAGGGAAGATGTCAGTTTGGTCGACAGCTTCTGTGTATACTTCAGGAAGCAAAATGTCGATTGCGTCTTGATACAGAGCTTCGACGCCATAACGGGCTTCGAAGATCGGCCGAGGCACTTTACCTTTACGGAAACCAGGCACGTTAGCCTTTTTTGCTACTTTATTAAAAGCTTTGTCGAGGGCTGCAGCTACGCGGTCTGCTTCCACTTCAACTTCAAGAACGCCAAGGTTCTTCTCTATTTTTTCCCAGGTTGCTTTCATTTTATGCTTTCCCCTCCAAAAATAATTCACATGTACTTAAGTTATCAGCACGCACAGAATAACCATTATAGTATAAACAACATTGCCGTGTTTTTCAAGGGCAAGCCCTTGGCAACTCTTCAGGTAAACGTTTCCGATCGCCTACTCCTGCATGCCGGCCGACACGAACTGCCTGAAGCTTCGATAAGCCTGCTCAAAACGGAAGCGCATCGTGTCCGTGATCCCGTACATCGCCCGGGACTCCTCCTCGTTGCGGCTGCCTGTGAGGCTCTCGGTGACGATCTGATGCAGGGCAGCCGCCCAGATGTCGATCGTCGTGTCGTCCTCGTCAAGGATCGACCGGTAATCCTCCGTCCCGTAGATCGCCATAATAAACTGCGACCACAGCTCCTGGGCAAAATAATACAGCGTCGGCTCCTGCACTTCGGTCTGTGCAGCCACGCGCTCTGTTACCATTGCCACCTGCGGCGGAAACTCCTCCGGCGTTAAAGGCACCGTCTCCATATCGACGCTTACCTGCTCCTGTCCGCGCTTAAACTGCACCGTGCCCTGCATACCGCGCTTGCGCAGCGTTTGAAGCACCCTGAACTGCAGCAGCGGATGAAGGCGAGCCTGCATCAGCCACCCCACCAGCTTGTCGTCGATATCCGAGCCTTCCAGATAGGACAGCTGCTCGAGAGCAAGCATGGTCTGCTCCGATAAAGGCTCTTCCATGGCGGTGTGCAGCAGCTTGTCGGCGTAATGCTGGTCTTCGGCCAGCTTGGCCCGCACGTTCTGCCGTTTCATTTCTTCCTCGTCAGGCTCCTCCTCATGCTCATGAGAGTCCAAGCCTGCACCCTGCCCGCCGCCGTGATTCATATATTGTGGAAAAGCGGCTTCCAGCCATTCCAGAAGCGCCTGCCATTCTTCATAATGCCTCTCATCCTGCCCTTGGCACTGCAGCAGGAAACGCAAAAGCTCCATCGCTTCCCCGTACCGTTCATTTTCCAGCATGACGGTGAGCTGAATCTGATAGAAGTCGAGCGTCTTTGGAAAAAGAATGACGTTGTCCTTCGCTGGGGAAATATGTTCTTTAATATGTATTACCTCCTTTCCCCCGTGCTTGTGCAAATAATTGTTGATTATAGCATACCTCTTTCAACTTGAAAAAAAACATGTGAATGGACGGGGAATCCAATCGTTCTATGAAAAACGTATAGAAACCATTAATAATATAAACGGGGATTGAAACAACTTTTTTCTCATGCCCGGAGACAGATGAGGGGGACTTTGAGAAAGGAAAGAAAAACATGTTGATGTTATCGCAAATATATGTTATGATCTTTCTTGCTTGAATTTTTCATGTCCCAGTAGCTCAGCTGGATAGAGCAACGGCCTTCTAAGCCGTCGGTCGGGGGTTCGAATCCCTCCTGGGACGTAAGAAAGCTCTCCTTATTGGAGAGCTTTTTTTAGTTCCAGGAGGGAATTGAGAACCCCTACAGGGGTTCGTCGGAGCATACACTTCGTTAGCATCCGCTTCGCAGTCCGCCCGTCAGGGCGGTATCCCGAACTGGGACGTGTTTTTGCGTCCATTGGGATGAGAACCCCTCAAGGGGTTCGTCGGAGCATACGCTTCGTTAGCATCCGCTTCGCAGTCCGCCCGTCAGGGCGGTATCCCTCCCAGGAGGGAATTGAGAACCCCTCAAGGGGTTCGTCGAAGCATACGCTTCGTTAGCATCCGCTTCGCAGTCCGCCCGTCAGGGCGGTATCCCTCCCAGGAGGGAATTGAGAACCCCTCAAGGGGTTCGTCGAAGCATACGCTTCGTTAGCGCCCGCTTCGCAGTCCGCCCGTAGGGCGGTATCCCGAGCTGGGATGTGTTTTTGCGTCCATAGGGATGAGAACCCCTCAAGGGGTTCGTCGAAGCATATGCTTCGATAGCACCCGCTTCGCAGTCCGCCCGTCAGGGCGGTATCCCGAGCTGGGACGTAACAAAGCTCTCCTTATTGGAGAGCTTTTTTTAGTTCCAGGAGGGAATTGAGAACCCCTACAGGGGTCCGTTGAAGCATACGTACCGAGAATCTTCTCTTCTGTAACCTTCCCTACCCATTCGCTCAGCTGAACACAAAAAAGAGGACCCCAAGGTTACCCCAAGGTCCTCTCTATCCCATGCTTGTTACAGCTTAACGATTTTGCCTGTGTCCTGCGATTCAAACGCGCCCAGGATGACATTCAGGGAACGCAGACCTTCTTCGCCGGAAATTTGCGGCGGCGTGTTGGTCAGGATCGATTCCACGAACGCGTCGATGACGCCGCTCGGTACTTGCTTTTCATTCGTCGCCATGGCGCCTACCTTGTACGTTTCCACAGTGCCGTTGGTCAGCTCGACGATAACCTCGTCGCCTTCAACGGTTCCGATCTTCATGCAGCCGTTTTCGCACCAGAGCACCGTACCGTTGTCGCCGGAACGGTAGTGCGTCCAGCTCGCCATCAGCGTGCCCACAGCTCCGCTCTTCATGCGCACGATGCAGGTCGCATTGTCGTCCACGTCCGTACCTTCTTTATGTACGGTACCGATAAAGCCGGCGACTTCCACGATTTCGTCGTTCAGCAAATAGCGGATGAAGTCGGATTTGTGCACGCCGAGGTCGCCCATAGCGCCCATGATCGCTTCATCCTTGCGGAAGAACCAGCTGTCGCGTCCGTCGACGCTCCAGCTTTCCGGACCACCGTGGCCGAAAGACGTGCGGAACGTCAGCACTCTGCCGAGCTTGCCGGAATCCAGAATTTCTTTTGCCTTCACGTGCGGAGGCATGAGGCGCTGATTGTGGCCCACCATCAGGAAGACGCCGTTTTTGCGGGCCGCTTCGATCATCTGCTCCCCTTCTTCCTTCGTGGTCGCCATCGGCTTTTCCACCAGGACGTGCAGCCCGGCATTCGCTGCATCGATGCTCATCGAAGCGTGAAGGTAGTTCGGTGTACATACGCTGACTGCGTCAAGCTTCTCGTTCTTCAGCAGTTCCTTGTAGTCGGTGTATGCTTTGGCACCGTATTGTGCCGCCACTTCTTCAGCGCGCTCCTTGAGCGGATCCGCGAAAGCAACCAGCTCCACGTTCGGGTTCGCTGCGTATTCAGGAATATGTCTGCGCTGGGCGATGGCGCCGCAGCCGAAAACCGCTACTCTAATTTTACTCATGGATACAAATCTCCCTTTCCTTGGCTCTGATCTTCATCAAATTAAAATTGGTTCAGGTAGTTCTGTTTCAGCCAGTTCATGCTGTTCTCCACGCTTTGCAGCGGAGGATTCTGGCACACGTCCTGCTCGACGATCAGCCACTGCGTACCAGCATCGGAAGCGGCCTGAATGACGCCCGGCAAATTCACGTCCCCTTGACCAAGCTCAAGCGTCTTCATGTTGCCTTCGGCATCCTTGCTGAAGTCCTTCAGGTGAAGGAGCGGCAGGCGTCCGGCATATTTCGGGATATAGGTGAGCGGATCCTGTCCGGCAAACTGCACCCAGCATACGTCCATTTCCACTTGAACGGCTTCAGGCGAAGTAGAGGAATACATGGCATCGAATACAAACTCGCCGTCAATCTTGTCCGCGAATTCAAAATCGTGGTTGTGATATCCGAAGGTCAATCCTTGTTTGCGCGCCTCGGTACCCACTTCCTCCAGGAAAGCAAATAGTTCCTTCCACTGCTCGATGTTCTCCCGGTCTTCCGGTGCAACGTAAGGACACATCATGGTTGTCGCGCCGATCGTTTTCAGGTAATCGATCTCTTTCTGCAGGTCGGCCCGAAGCAGATGCAGGCCCACATGAGCGCCGATCGCTTGAAGACCGAGCTCTTGAAGAAGCGTTTTCATTTCTTCAGCAGGAATGTCACCGTATCCGGCAAACTCCACACCTTCATACCCAAGCTCAGCCACTTTGCGAAGCGTTCCTCGGAAATCCTTAGCCGTTTCATCACGAAGCGTATACAATTGCAAGCCAATGTTCAATTTTTTCATAAACAGGGCACCTCGTTTCCCAATAAAATGATTGCTCTATCTGCTACTATCATACATGCAAGTAAGCTAAAATGAACATAAACAATATGATTGCAACATGAACTATCTGGTTGTTTTTTTAAGAAGGGGGAGTACATGATGGAAGCCAGACTCCTGATATGCGATTATTCCTACCATTTCCAGCAGTTCAGCAACAGCCACCGCGCGGGCTTGACGACCTATTTGTTCCGGCTGCAGACGGAAGGATCCTGCACCGTATTCTGCAACGGCACCGATTACCATGTCGAAGGCGGGGACCTGCTGCTGCTGAAGCCGGGAGACGAATACGAGCTTATGGTGCATGAAGATGCCGGCGGGGGACGCGTCTCGAGCGGGGATTATTTTCTGTTTTGCGAAGGCGGGTGGATCGATGCCTGGTGGAGCCGGATGAGCCGGCCGGTCGTCAGCCGGATTGGCAGCGACGATCGCCTGCTTGGTCTCTGGAGGCAGCTGCTGCTAGAAAAAAGGCGCGGCCTGGAGGGGGAGAACGTGGAGCTCACCGGTTACCTGCTGCGAAGCTTGTGCCTTTGCCTGGACCGAGCCATCACGGAGACGAAACCGGCGAACCGCACCGCTTATACCGCGCTGAGGCTGAAGCGTTTTGTCGAGGAGCATGCCACCGTTACCTTTAAATTGGAAGAAGCCGCCGCCCATGTTGGCCTGAGCCTGTCCAGAGCTGTCAAAATCTTCAAGGAGCAGTACGGCAAAACGATGATTCAATACGCCTTGGAAATCCGGCTGAACGCCGCCATCGAACGGATGAAATACAGCACCATGACCCAGGAGGAGATTGCCGAAACCTGCGGTTTTGCCAGTTATTCTTACTATCACCGCGTGTTCCGCAGCGCCTACGGGATGTCGCCGGCCCAATACAGGGAGAGCTTCGCACCTGATGCCAAACCGCAGCCGGACAAATAAACGGTCATATCAAAAAGCAACCCGCCCGGTATGAACCGTTGACGGATTGCCTGATTTTACGCGAGCAGATTGTTTTCGATCATTGAACATCCACCCTATCCTTTGGTGGAGCCGGCCACCATGCCCTTCATGATTTTCTCCTGAAGGATCAGATAGATGACGATCGTTGGAAGCACCGCGATGGCCATCGCCCCCATCGTCAGGCTGTAATCCGTACCGAAACCGTCCGAGAAAAGGGACAAGCTGAGCGGCAGCGTCTTCAGCGCCTGCGTGTTAATAAAGACGAGCGCGAAGGAAAAGTCGTTCCAGAACCGCAGAAACGCCAGAATCGAAATCGTCGCCACGATCGGCGTGCAGAGTGGGAGGATCATCCGGCCGAATATCCCCCACCATCCGCTGCCGTCGATCATCGCCGCCTCTTCAATCTCTTTCGGAATCGAGGACATGTAGGCCATGGACAGAAACACGGCGATCGGCAGCTCAAACGCTGTATAGGGCAGAATGAGCGCACCGTAGGTGTCGAGGAGACCCATGTTTTTCATCATGATAAACAAGGGGACCAGCGTGCTGTGGATCGGAATCAGAAGCCCCATCGTAAACAGCACGACGACGACTTTTTTTAACGGGAACGAAAATCTCGACAGCACATACCCCGCAAGCACGCTGAGCAGGACGGTCAGGATAACCGCCGAGACCGTCACCACCGCGGAGTTCAGCATCGCCCTTCCCATATTCCCCAGATCCCACGCCCTCACCAGGTTTTGCGCCATCCACTGTTTCGGCAGTCCATACGGATTGGCAAAGAAGTCCTGGTTTGTTTTAAAGGCGCTCGTAAACAGCCAGTACAGCGGATACAGCGTAACGACGGCATACGCCAGCAGGATCAGCTTGCCGAAGCCGGCCAGCCCTTTGAAGACGGCTCTTTTGCCCGTGCCGCTCCGGGAAGCGGCCGTAATCGTTGCATTCATCCTTGCTTCTCCTCCCCTCAGCTGCTTTTGCGGCGCGTCGCCAAATAGTTCAAGGCGATCAGCACCGCGCTGACGATCATGATCATGGTGGACACGGCCGAGCCGTAACCGTACCGGTAAACGCTGAACGTGCTGTTGTACATGTACGTCGCCAGCAGCTCGGTTGACCGCGCCGGCCCCCCGCCCGTCATGACGATGACATGGTCGAAGGCTTTCAGGCTTCCGGAGATGCAAAGTACGATCGTGACGACCACTGTCCCCCAAATGATGGGGAGAGTGACGTGAATCAGCTTGTTCCAGCCGGCGGAGCCGTCGATTTTGGCCGCGTCGTGAATTTCGGGTGAAATATTTTGCAGCGCCGCGACGAAAATGACCAGGTAAGGGCCGATGTTCGCCCAGTTGATCGGAATGGATATGGCCAGCATGTTGACCTTCGGGTCGGACAGCCAGGCCCGGGTCCAGGAGTGGAGGCCGAGCAGATCCAGCACATGGTTCGCAACCCCGAACTGCGGGTGATAAATGTATCCCCAGATGAGGCCGACAACGACGGTTGACAGCACCATCGGCATAAAAACGGCCGAACGGACAAACCGGGAGAACAGCGAGTTCTTGAACAATACGATGGCCAAAACGAGCGCGACCGGAACCTGGCCGACGATCGACGATACGACCAAGATCAGATTGTTGCGAAGCGCCCGCCAGAAAATCGGATCCCGGAACATCTCCTTATAATTGTCCAGCCCGATGAATTTGGCGTCTCCAAAGCCTTTCCAGCTGAAAAACCCGTAATACGCCGACCAGAACACCGGAATAATGACGAAGATCAAAAACAGCAGAAGCGCCGGAAGAAGAGCTAGTGCTATGAATCCTTTACTTCGCATCGCTGTCGGCATGGCAGCTTCCTCCCTTTCTCATGTCCGTCATTAAGGCGCGGCCGACCGGGCCTGCGCGTCCTGCAGTTTCTGTGCGACGCCTTCTACGGAGCCGCCCATCATGATTTCCTGGAGGCCGTTATTAATAACCTCGGCCGCTTCCGCCGACAAATAAGCATCATAGACCGGCGTGACTTCGGTCGATTTGACGAGGTTGAAGGCTTTATAGTAGAGGGAAGTCACCTTAGACTTGTCGATATCGGTGTCGTACATCACCATGGAGTTGCTCTCGGCGATCGCTTTCTGGGCATCCGGTCCGCTGACCGCATAAATCAGCTCCAGCGCCAATTCCCTTGCTTTGCCTTCCGTCCGGCTGCTGAGCGCAAGTCCGCCGCCGGCACCGCCGGAAATCGTGCCTGCCTTCCCTTTCCCTCCGGGGATTGGCGGCAGCACAGTCACTTCGATATCCTTCATCTGGTCTTCCGTAGAGGATGCCGCCAGGTTCGTGAGCGTCCAGGCGCCGCTGATCATCATCGCCGCGTTCCCCTGTATGAAATACTGCTCAGCCTGCGTATTGTCGATGCTGTTGGCGCCGTCCTGGAACGCCTTGTGATCCACCAGCTCCTTAAAATGACCTAGCGCCTGGATGAATTCCGGATCAGTGAATTTGGCCCCTTTCTGCGCAGCGGCGTTCTTGAACCATTCCGTTCCCGTTACCCGGTCGGCGAGCGAACCGAGAATCGTGGACTGCGCTACCCACGGGGCTTTGTTGCCCAGCGCAATCGGGGTGATGCCTTTGGCATTGAATGCGCTGACGGCCGTCATCATCTCATCCCACGTGGTCGGGACTTTGACGTTGCTTTTTTCGAACAAGGCCTTATTATAGTACAGGATTGAGGTGGCCGACATGCCCAGCGGAGCCGAATAGATCTGACCTTGCTCGAACTCATACGGTTCAAAAGCGCCTGGCAGGAACTTGTCCTTCCAATCCGAATGCGCGTCAAGCACCTCCGTAATCGGCTGGAGCAACTTGGCCTGATACAGCTCGGAGGACTGGCTGCCCGCGTAGACGAAAAATACGTCCGGCATTTCATTCGCCGCGGCAACCGTGCTCAGTCGCTGGCGGTAACCGTCAGGCGGGATGGCCTGGGCGTCGAGTTCTACCTCCGGATGGTCTTTGGCAAACTGCTCGATGAAGCTCCGGACCGATTTGGCCCGCAAATCATCCCCTGCAAAATTGTGCCAGATCGTCAGTTTCACTTTCTCCTGACCGTCCGCGTTTCCCTCTGCCTGCTTGCCGCTCTCCCCGCTGCCGCAAGCGGCAAGGAGCATCGTCATGAGCAGCAGAACAATGCCTAATTTGCGTGTAGTTTTCATGGTCATCCCCCTCTGATATAAATCTTAAGTTCAATCAGCCTTACGATGATTAGCCCAAGTATAAAAGAGGATGAACGTCTCCCACAGGGGATAGAATTCAGTCAAGGGAGGGACAAACTTCAGCACTTGCCCGATATTCCGAAGGGGTCAGACCGGTGAATTTCTTGAACAGGCGATTAAAATACTTCAGGTCTTCGTAACCGATCTCGCCGGCGACCTCGCTGATTTTGGCCGGCGTTTCCCGCAGGAGCCTCATCGCCTTGCGAAGTTTCGCCTGCGTGACGTATTCGAGATAGTTGCGGCCGGTCTCCCGCTTGAACAGCTCGCTGAAATAGTTCGGGTTCATATGGACGTGCTTCGCCACCTGCTGCAGCGACAGGCTTTGGTCCAAGTGGTCGTGAATGTAAGCAATGGCCCGTTCTACCGGACTGGACGCCGATACCATCCCGCTGTACTGCTGCATGATCTGTTTCAATTCATGAACCATGATTCGTTCTGGCCACTTGGCCAGCTCGTAGATATCGAATGGAGTCCCTGAAGGAAGCGGACTGGAGTAACCGATCGAAGCGGCGGCCCGCTCCAGCCACCGACGGGCCGAGAGAAGAATGGAATGAAGGTAAGCCTGCATCGATCCTGGTGTAGCTTCGGGGTCCAGTATGATCCGTTCAAGCAAATCCGTAATCCAGGACTGCAGGCGGGACGTGTCGCCCGCCCGGAGCAGGCCAAACAGCTCGGTTTCTTCCTCCACCGTGCATACCGTCCGGATGCCCCGGCGGGAGGCTACCTCTTCATACCGGATCCGCCGTTCTGCACGCAGCAGCCATGCATAGGAGCCGGCCTCCGCTGCGGCAGCTAAGGCGCCGGGCAGGTCCTGAAGCTGGGTGAACGGCAGCCCGCAGGCAGCCGTGACCCGGCAGCCCAGCTCAGCCTCCACATGGCCCAGCACCGGCCTCATGCGGCTCCAGTCGTCCTCGCCCCGGGTTTTTGCCAGAAGAAGCAGTGCACCGTTCCATTCGAGCCATGCGCATGGCAATCGTTCAGCCAGCCGGCTGCCGATGATGCGGTATACATCGCCGTCCGGGCGGCTGCCCCTTTCCCCCGAGCTGGAGGAATGGACCGACAGCAGCCAAATCCGGAGCACCGTGAGCCCGTCAGCATCGGGCCGAAGGTCGGGGAACCGGTCCCAAAACTCGGCTTCGGTTCGGGCATCGGGTGCGGATCCCGAAGCCAACAGTCTCCTTAAGAACCCGCGGTTCACGATCGTCTGCTGGACCCTGCCGCCCTCCTCGTTCCGCCGGCGAACCTCCAGCCGCTCCCTGGCCTTGGCCGCGGACTGGATGATTTCCCCCGGTCTGCTCGTCTTCAGCAAATAGTCGCTGACTCCTTCACGCATCGCCTGCTGGGCATAGGCAAACTCGTCGAATCCGGAAATGATGATAATTTCGGTATCCGGGAACTGCTTTTTCACCTCCCGGGCCATATCGATACCGCTGAGCCCCGTCATCCGAATATCGGTAAATATAATTTCGGGCTGCTCATCCGGAATCCGCTGCAGCGCTTCTTCGGCGGAAGCGGCCGGCTCCAGCACCGTAAAACCGTTCTCCTCCCAATTGACCACCGTGCTTAGCCCGTTTCGGATAATCACTTCGTCATCAACGATCATAACCTTCATCTTCGTTCTCCCCTTTGCTTGATTCTTCCCGAGTCCATTCCTTTGGCTCCTGCACGATCGGGATCCTGAATGTAATCCGCGTGCCCGCTCCTTCCGCACTCTCTACCCGAAGTCCGGCCTCCCTGCCGTAATGCAGCGCCAGCCGCTTGTTGACGTTGCGCAGCCCGTAGCTCCCGCGGGCGTCAGGCTCCTGCCCGAAGGCCGCCGGATGCTCCGCCAGCCGGTTCCGGAGCCACTGAAGCCTCTCTTCGGGCATTCCCGTCCCGTCGTCCTCAACGGCGAAATCGAGGAACCCCCCGCTGCGTTCCACCGCAATCCGGATCATGCCCCGCCCGTCTCGGCCGAGCAGGCCGTGAAGGATCGCATTCTCCACCAGCGGCTGAAGCAGCAGCTTAAGCATCGTTAGATGGTGCAAACTCTCGGCCGCATCGACCCGAAAATCGAATTTGTCGGGATACCGGATCGACTGGATATTCATGTAATGACGGACATGCGTGATCTCCTGCAGCACCGTGCAGTATTCCTGGCCGGCATTTAAGCTGAACCGCAGAAAATCGCTCAGCGAGCCGACCATCTCGGCGATCTTGGCACCGTCCTGATTCATCAGCGCCAGCCATTGCACCGAGGAGAGGGTGTTATACAAAAAATGCGGGTTAATCTGCACCTGCAGCGCATGCATATCGGCTTCCTTCTTCAGTGATTCATTGCGCTTGACCTCATCGGTGAGCTTCACGATCCGCGAAGTAAGCCGGTTATAGCTGATGATCAGCTGACCTACCTCGTCTATCGTTTTGACCGGCAGTGCAGGCAGAGGTTCTTCCGGCCTGGCGTTTCTGAGGAATTTGGTGAGCGCGGAGAGCGGGTTAGTTATTTTTTGAATCAGAAAAAGCACCAGAATGATGACAAACAGGATCGCAGCGGTGACAGCGACAGCCGTAAGCCTTAGAAAATACTGGTTTTGCGAGCTGTATTCCGCAGCCGGTATGATCCCGACAAGCTTCCAGCCCACGCTGGACATCTTTTTATACAAAATCGTCTTCTTGCCGCTCCCCTGCCCGTAGACCAAATCCCCGCTCTGTCCCTCAAAAGGGCCGATCGAAGGATAATAAGCGTCCAGCGCAAGATTCGTTTCCATATCCGGGGGGCCTGCGAGAATCCGGTTGTTCTCGTCCAGCAGCAGCACGAAGCCCGTTTTTTCCAATGCCACCTGCCGGACCTGGCTGGCGATGACCCCCTGATCCAGATTGATCTGCAGATTTCCGATCGGCTTGTATTTATCGGTGCTGCGGATCGGTCTTGCCAGCGTGATCATCTTCCTCACCCCTTCAAAGGTCCACTGCCGGTGGACCGAAGACCACCATTTGGGATGCTCGGCATAATAATCAGGATCCCTCTCCGTGACATCCTGGAACTCCGACCGCACCAGCGACTTGTAGGAGATCGAGTCCTTGGCCCCAAGCGGCTCGACGATGATGTTCGCGATATAATCTTTGGAAAAGGCGAGGCTTGTCAGAAAGTTGATGACGGCGGTCTGCTGCACGTAATTGCTTTCGGAGCTTTTTAAATAGGACTGCACGCCTTCGTTGCCGATCAGAAAAAGCGAAATGTTCTCAACGTCCTTGACCATCGTCTCCAGATAGACATCCAGCTGCCTGAGATTGTTCATTCCGGAGGTTTTGGCCTTTTCCTCGGTCAGGCTCTCGGCCATTTTGTAGGAGAAAATGCCGAGGAACAGCAGCGGAACCAGCGCGGCCAGAATGGTGAGCAGAGACAGCTTATGCTTCAAGGATGTTCCGAACCAATGCTGCATATGATCCCTCCTACGTCGGTTTATGAAATGATTATGTAATATTATATAACATTGAAAACGCTTGCTAATAAACCATTCGGCTTTATCACAGAGCTTCATGTTAGGTTTATTCACTATCTTAGAAGATCACTAGGTCTTAAGTAAATGGTTAAAAAGTCGCAGTAGAATCCGTTTTGCACTTAAAAACTCGTCGGTTGAGGGAGTATTTCACGCGTCAGAGCCTGCGCCCAGAGGTACGCCGTTACTACAGCTATGATCCGATCGCGTTACGCTGGAAGCCTCGTTTTCCTGTTTGCAAAATAAAACGGGGAAAGAGCATCGCTCTCTCCCCGTTTCTATACATCCGGCTATCCCGGGCTACTCTTCATCGGCCGCCTGTCTTGCATGATTGTACAGCTGCTCATAGTATCCGTGCATGGCCAGCAGTTCGTCATGAGTGCCTTCCTCAATCGCCCGGCCGTCTTTCATGACCAAAATGCGGTCGGCGTGCATGACCGTGGACAGCCGATGGGCGATCACCAGCGTCGTCCGACCGGTAGACACGTTCGCCAGCGCGCTTTGCACCAGCTGCTCCGTATGCGAATCCAGGTTGGCGGTCGCCTCATCAAGGATGAGGATCCGCGGCTCAAAGACCATGATCCGCGCGAAGGAGATCAGCTGCCGCTCCCCGGCTGACAGGCCACTGCCCCGCTCCGATAGGAGCGTGTCGTATCCGCCGGACATCCGCATGATCATGTCGTGCGCTCCTACGAACCGGCAGGCATCCATCACCTTTTCACGGGAGATGTCCTCCTGAAACAGCCGGACGTTATCAAGGACGGTTCCCGCGAACAGATAGGGCTCCTGCTGGATCAGTCCGACGAGACGGTGGAGCTGCTGCTGCGGAATATCGCGGATATCCGCCCCGTCGATTTTGATGCTGCCGGAATTAACGTCATAGAACCGGTTCAAGAGGCTGATCATCGTGCTCTTTCCCGCTCCCGTCGTGCCGACGATGCCGACCATCTCTCCGGGCTTCAAATGGAGGTCGAGATGGGGAATGACCGGCTTGGATTCCGAATAGCCGAAAGAAATGTGATTGAAGTCGACCCGGCCGCGGGCTTCGGACAAGCGCAGCCGGCACGTTTTGTCAGGCTCCGGGTCCTTCACTTCGGGCTCGGTGCTGAATATTTTCCAGATCCGGTCCATCGATACGGTCGTCGACTGGAACGTGTTCCACTGCATGGTGATCTGGTTGATCGGCTGGAAAAACTGCCGGATGTAGCTCGTAAACGCGTACAGAACGCCGACGGCCATATGCTCATGGAATACCGCCAGTCCGCCCAGCCAGACAACCGTGACGAGGGCGACGTTGCCCAGAATGTCGAAGGTCCGGTTAAACAGCACGTTGGCGCGGACCTCCCTCATGTTCGCTTCCCAGTAGCTCTGGTTATTTTCGTTAAAACGCCGGGTCTGCTCCTCTTCCTGGCGGAACGCCTGAATCAGACCCATCCCGGACAAATTCTCCGCAATGAATCCGATTAACCGCGACAAGCGGCTCCGGGTTACCTGGTACGCCTGGCGTAGATAGCGGCGGAACAGGAAGGCCACGAGGCCGATGACAGGCAGGACGATCATCGAATACCAGGCGAGCGTCGTATCGAGCTGAAACATAAAGACAATGATCAGTACGAGCGTCATGCCGTCGCGGATCAAACTGAGCAGCACCTGCGTGAAAAACTGGCTGATCGTCTCCGTGTCGCTGGAGACATTGGTCACCAGACTGCCGCGGTGCACGCGGTCGAAATAGGACATCGACAGCTTGGAAATATGCTGGAACAAGTCCTTCCGGATCCGTGCCACGATGCTTTGACCCGCGTACTGAAGCAGATTATTCTGCAAATACGTGAATAAGAAGCTGACGATCGAAATGCCGAGATAAATGCCGGCGATCGTGGCGATATAACCCATGTCCCTGCCGCCGACAGCCAAATGATCGTCGATCACGATTTTGACCAGATACGGCTGCAGCAGATCGGCGGAAATGCCGAGGATCGCGCAGACAAACACGCCGGCAAAAGCCCACTTGTGCGGTTTGCCGTAAGCCAGTATCGCCCTGAAGGCTTCAAATGATTTTTTCTTGTCCGCTGCATCCTTTGCTTGCGTTGCCTTGAGGGCAGCGGCTGAAGAATTAGGCATGCTGCAGTCCCTCCTGTTGAATCCGGTATAAAGATGCATATGGCCCGTCCGGACAGGCCATCAATTCCTCGTGGCTGCCCCGCTGGACAATGCGGCCTTGATCCAGCACGATGATTTCATCGGCATGCTGGACGCTGCTGATCCGGTGCGCGATAATGAGCGTCGATTTGCCGCTGCGCTCCCGGATCAAATTGCCGAGGATGCCTGATTCCGTCATCGCGTCGACGGCGCTCATGCTGTCGTCGAGAATCAAGAGCTCGGGCTTTTTCATCAGCCCTCTCGCCAGGCTCGCACGCTGCCTTTGACCGCCGGACAGCGTAAGGCCCCGCTCGCCGAGCCGGGTCTCAAATCCCGCTTCAAAGGAGTTGACGCTTTCCAGCAGCAAAGCCTGGGCCGCTGCCTCGCGGATTTGCTCGATGCTGGCGGAGCGGTCGCTGAAGGCGATATTGTCGGCGATATCCGTGCTGAACAAGAAGCCGTCCTGCGGCACATAGCCGATCTTGCGGCGCAGCGACTCCAGGGTCACACGGGTAATATCCTGGCCGTTCACCTTAATGCTGCCGGCCGGGGGCTCATAAATGCGCAGAAGCAGCTTTGCCAGCGTCGATTTGCCGCTGCCGGTGCGGCCGATGAGCCCGACGGTGCGGCCTTCCGGAATGGTGAAGCTGACGTCCTTAAGCGCTTGTTCCGACGTCCCCGGATAAGAGAACGTCAAGTGGTCCACGGCGATATCCCCGATGCGGGCAAGGTCCGAAGCGTCGTCCTTGTCCCTCACGCTCGGCACCCGGGCCAGCAGCCGGTTGACGCGTTCCAGGGAGGCTCCTGAGCGCTGCATCATGTTAATCACGTTGCCGATCTGCTGCAGCGGTCCCGTCAGCATCCGGAGGTAGAAGGTCAGCGCAACGAAGCTTCCAAGGGTCATCCGGCCCTGAATCGTCATATACCCGCCGACCAGCAGCGAGACGACCAGGGATAACGCCCCCAAGAACGGAAGCAGCGCCTGGAACAAGGATGACATCCTCACCAGATGCAGCTGCGCGCTGCGCACCCCGTCGACCGTCTCGTCAAACCGGCGCTGCGCCGTCTCCTCGATGGCAAACGTCTTCGTAACGCGGATGCCCCCGATTTGCTCATCAGCGGATTCCGTCATCGTGGCCAACCCTTCCTGCACATCCATCGACCGGTTCCGGATGCGGGGACCGAAATAAATGACCAGAAACGGAATGGCGACCAGCGGGCACACGCTGACCAGAATCAGAGTTACCGGTATACCTGTAACCAGCATCATGACAACACAGGAGATGACCATGAACACGGCGTTGGTCGTCTGCGTGACTCCGAATGAAATCGCTTCCCGAACCGAAGTCACGTCGTTCATGACATAGCTGAGCAGCTTGCCGGTCCCCTGTTTGGAAAAAAAGTCCTCACTGAGGCGGGAAAACTGGGCAAAGATCTGGCCCCTTGTCAAAAATTCGAACCGCCGGCCGAGACGCATAATGGTAAACTGCCCTAAGCCGAACAGCACGCCATAGGACACGGCGATCCCCAGCAGGATCAGGCTGTAGCGGATGATATCCTCGCGACCGATCGAACGTTCCTTCAGTCCATCCGTCACCTTACCGAGAATCTGCGGCAGCAGCGCCTGATCCACGTTGGACAGGATGATCAGGATGACGGCGGTCAGGTAGAGAAGCGCGTTTTTCTTCAAATAATTGGTGAGCAGCTCGAAGCTTTTCAAGAGTTCCATTCCCTCCTTTGGTTTCAATTGAATTGATACTTCATCATTACCCGCTTCCGACCCATCCATTAAAATATACCACAGAAAAAAAAGATTGGGCTTTTCCCAACCTGGCAGAGCAGCGAAAAAACCGTGTCCCGGAACGGATAAATTTTTTTTGGAGTCTTACTTCTGCCTGCAAAAAACCGGCCGTCCATTAATTTTGCCGCACTGGATAAATGTCCACGATCCGCAGCTCTCTTCGGCATAAGATGACAGTATGCGAAATTGCTATCAGCAAAGGAGGAGGACCGCTTGAAGATTCGTAAAGCGATCATTCCGGCAGCCGGTTACGGAACGCGGTTTCTTCCCGCCACCAAAGCAATGCCCAAAGAGATGCTGCCTATTATCGATAAGCCCACCATCCAGTTTATTATCGAAGAAGCCGCGGCTTCAGGGATTGAGGAAATTTTGATCGTGACCGGCAAAGGCAAAAAGGTGATCGAGGATCACTTCGACTCGGCGCTGGAGCTCGAATATTATTTGGAGCAAAAAGGCAAGTTCGAGGAACTCCGCAAAATCCGGGAATTTACCGGCATTGTCGACATCCACTATATCCGCCAATCAGAGCGTAAAGGTCTGGGGCACGCCATCGGGGTAGGGCGCAAGTTTATCGGAAACGAGCCCTTTGCCGTCCTGCTTGGAGACACGTTTTTTGACGCTGATCCGCCGTCGCTAAAACAGCTTATGGATGGGTATGACCGGCTGCAGACGTCCATCGTAGGCGTGCAGAGCGTGGCGGCTGACAAGGTATCGAGCTACGGCATCGTCGACGCCAAACCGTTGGTCGATTCGTTTGCGTATGTGAACCGGTTGGTGGAAAAACCCGCGGTCGATGCCTCTCCTTCGAGGCTGGCCATGGTGGGCCGTTACATTTTGACTGCATCCATTTTCGATATCCTGGAAAACCAATCCCCGGGAGTTGGCGGCGAAATCCAGCTGACGGACGCATTGAATCAATTACTTGTCAAAGAAGCGATTTATACCTGCGAGATTAAAGGCCGCTGGCATGACGTCGGTGATCCGCTGGGTTATGTGAAGGCCATTTTGGCACTGACGAAGCAAAGAGCGCAACTGAAGCAACACCTGCAGGACGAAATGAGCGAGCTGTTAAAAGAGGACCCGCAATCACCGGATTCCGGTTCCGGTGACCCTGCGCCGTAAGCCCAAGCTTCACCCGCCTGCCTTCTCGTGATGCAGGTATGTAACGGAAAACCAATTCTAAAGAGAGGTGTCCCCGCAAATGATTGAATTGGCTTTAGCTTTTACGGATAAGGACGGAAGCTATTCCGAGCACGCTGCCGCCGCGTTGGCTTCGGTGTTCCGTAATACTTCCTCCGAGCTTCAGGTTCACATCCTCCATGACGATTCGCTCCTGGAAGAAAACAGGAACAAGCTCGCCCAGCTGGCGGCGGATTTCAAGCATCCGATCCACTTCTATCCTGTGACCCTGCCGGTCGAGATGATAAACGTTCTCTCGGGAACCGGCTCCATCGACCGATGGACGTGGGGCAGTCTTTATCGGCTGCTGCTGCCAGCCGTGGTACCTGCTGAACGGGTAATCTATCTCGACTGCGACGTGATGGTCAATATGGACATCACCGAGCTTTGGGAGATCAACCTGAACGGGGGCTACCTTGGGGCTATCCACGACCAAGGCATCCACGGCATCGCAGAAGTCGTGGCCGTCCAGGGTTTAAACCCCGAAACCTATTTTAACTCCGGGGTCCTTGTATTTGACCTCAATGCCATTCGGCAGCACGTGACGTGGTTTGAAGAAATGCTGAACTTTTTCCGCGCCTTTCCCGGCACCTCGATGCCAGACCAGGACTGCCTGAACCACGTATTCGGGGGAAACTGCCTGCTGCTGGATCAACGGTTCAACTGGTTTTACGTCCCGGGTTCCGAAATGGACCTCCAGCAAAAAATCGTTCACTTTGCCGGTGACATGAAGTGCTGGGACCCGCTCTCCCCAGGATATGTCCTCTATCAGGATAATCTGAGATTAACGCCATGGAGCAAGGAGCCGATACTCCCGGCGCCCATCAAAAGAAGCGCGGACAGAAAAGCCCGGCATCTGCTTATGAAACGCAAAACCCGCAAACACTCGCCTAGAAAACCATCCTCCCGCCACCGGAGCGAAAGGGAACAGAGTGAACGGGTCGTCATGAGGAAGCGGAGAAAAGCCTCCAGACACTCCAGGTACTCCCGGCACAAATCTGCGACCGGCAGCAAGTCCCGCATCCTTACGATGCGCCGCAGCTCCCGCAGAAAGCATGCCATGTACATTCAGGGCTTCAGCAGCGGCATCTATTTGTAACGGCCGTATCAAAAAAAATGCAAACAACCTCCGCCCTTCCGGCGGAGGTTGTGCTTTATTCTTCAATGTAAGTGTTGTTTCCGGCGCCCCATCCGGCCAGCATATAGACGATCGCCACGATCAGCAGGACCGAGGTCGCGGTCGTCCAGCTGCCGCTCAGGTCATGGACAAGTCCAATCAGCAGAGGTCCGACAGCGGCCAGCAGGTACCCGACCGACTGGGCCATACCGGACAATTCCGCAGCCTGTTCGGTCCGGCGGGTGCGGAGCATGAAGAACATCGTTACGAGGCCGAAGGCCGCACCGGTGCCGATTCCGACCAATACGACCGCGACCGGAACGATCGCATTCCATCCGCTAAGCAGCAGCACAAAGCCCAGAACAAAGCAGAGGAACGTCCCGACGACCAGTCCGCGCTGATTCTGAAAGCGTCCCGCCAGAATCGGCACGAAGAACGTGACCGGCACGCTGAAAAATTGCATCAGCGACAGCATCCAGCCTGCCGTCGAACCGCTCATGCCCCGATCGGTCAAAATTTCAGGCAGCCAGGACACGACCGAGTAAAATACGAAGGATTGCAAACCCATAACAATCGTGACCTGCCACGCCAGTTTCGAGCGCCAGATGCTGCTTTTCGACGAAATCCGCACCCCGCCGGTCCGATGCCGGTACCGGAGCTGCGGCAGCCAGACGATGAGGGCGATCAACGACAGGATTCCCCAGATGAGCAGGGATCCCCGCCACCCGGAAGCGAGATGATTCGACACCGGAAGGCTGACGCCGGAGGCGATAGCCGCAAAGATGTTCATCGAAACGGAATAAATTCCCGTCATGACACCCACCCGCAGCGGAAAATCCCGCTTAATCAGGCTCGGCAGCAGCACATTGCTGACCGCGATGCCGAGGCCGAGCAGAATCGTGCCGGCAAATAAAGCGGCGACCGAAGGAACGAACCGCAGGGCAATGCCCAGCGTTACAGCGGCCACTCCGCTAAACAGCGTCTTCTCCATGCCCCATCTCCGGGCCAGCTTCGGAGCAATCGGGGAGACGACGGCAAAGGCCAGCAGCGGGAACGTCGTCAGCAGCCCCGCAAGGGTATGCGACATTCCCGTATCGAGCCGGATCGTTTCAACGAGTGGACCCACCGAAGTGATCGGCGCCCGCAGCGTCGTCGCGATCAGGATAATTCCAAGAACCAGCAGCAGCGCCTTCATCCCTGTGGAAACCTGGGGATTCTCCGCCTGCTGCGTAGATATTTCGTATGTTTTATTCATGCTGTTCTGTATTTCCTCCTTCAGACAAATCAAGCAAGGCATCCTGGGATGCCTGGATATACGACCGAACAATTTCGCCCGCCTCCGCCGCGTCCCGCCGGATGATGGCTTCAAGCAGACGCTCATTGAGCCGGCAGTGCACAAGCACCAGATCCCAGCGCAAGCTGCCCAGCGAGAGGGAACTCGTCACGGATTCGCTAATGCTGTCATACAATTCGCTGAGCAGCCGGTTATGCGCAGCGGCGATCACCTGCTTGTGAAAGGCCAAATCGGCGATGATGTAAGCTTCCATATCTCCGGACTGTTCAGCGGCGCTGCAGGCCGCAAGCGTAAGCCGGATCTGCTTGATATCATCCGCCGTGCTCCGCTGGGCAGCGAGCCGGGCGGCCTCCTGCTCCAGCGCAGCGCGAACCTCCAGCGTCTCGCTCAGCTTGGAGCGCTCCATCCGCCGCTGAAGGACGGGACCGAGGCTGCTCGACGCGACGACGTACGTCCCGTCCCCCTGCCGCGTCCGGAGCAGTCCCGCATGAATCAGGGCACGGATCGCTTCACGGATCGTGTTTCGGCTGACGCCCAGCTTCTCTACCAGCTCCGGTTCCGGAGGAATGCGTTCCCCAACGGGCCATTGGCCTTCCTCAATCAGCTTCTCCAGCTGAGAAGCGACCTGCTCGACAAGCGTTGAACGCGTTGGACGCTGCAAGTTCATTCGAATACCTCCAAACATAGGATGTTTGGTTCATTGTAGCATGAACTTCGGTTTCCTGCACAATTTTTTCGTTTTCGCACCATCATTGGCCCTGAAACGCAGCAACGGCAGCCTTCACTCGGAAGACTGCCGATCTGGTGCAGCCGGCTCAGTTAAAGCATGCTGCCTTATGCTTGAAGTTCCTTCTGCTGCCGTACTTTCTCCCGGCTGCGGTGTGCCCCGGGCAGGACATAGATCACGAAGTGGTAGATTTCAACCATCGCGATCGCCGAAACGGCGTCCCAGAGGACATGCTGTTTCACGAACTGTGTCGAGGCGATGATAAGAATCGACATCGTGCTGACGAGAATCATGATCATGCGGCTCCGGGACTTGCTTGTCAGAAAGAGTCGCATAACCATGTAACTCGAGAAGCAGTGAATGCTCGGAAAACAGTTGTAGGGCTGATCCCTTTTATAAATAAATCGGACAAGCTCACTGAACGGATCGCTGCCGGTCACGACCGGCCTTGGCACCGTCGTTTGAAATACAAGATAAATGCCGTAGCATGTCATTGCGCATACCGTGTACAGTATAATGCCCCGGTAATACAAATTCCGGTCCTTAAAGAAAAGGTAGACCAGGCAGGCATAGATATAGAAGATCCATACGCCGTAAGGGAGCGCAAAATATTTTATAAATGGAATAGCCAGATCCGCTTGCGTGACAAGGGAATACACGCGGTCATTCGGGTGGTTCACCAGCTGGTAAATCGACCCCAGAACGGGAAAAACGAGCATCAGTACTAGTGGGGCGAGAGGACGCAGCCTCTGCATCATTGCATTTACCTTCGTCACCATATCAAACCTTTCTCTGCCGGTTGCAAAAGATGTTAAGGGATTCCTTCGAGAACCGCTGCCTTATTGTACTGCTAGAACCGGTTTCCATCAACCATATTTATGTATGAAGCCTTTTCCAGTTTCTTTTTTCATTTCCTCACAGTCTCCTCACCGAAGGATGACGGTTATGTTAACGAAAACTGAAACAGATCCTGCAGCACGACAGCGGCCGCACCGATTAATTTGCCGTCATCCCCAAGCGAAGACTGCCCCACAACCAGATCGTCCTTCAAAATACGCATGGCATACCTTGAAATATGCTCCTCAACCTTATGGAGCAGAATAGGATTGTCCTGAGCCACGTTCCCGCCTAACACGATCGCTCCCGGATTAAACAGGTTCACCAGGTTGACGAGGCCGGCACCCAGATGCTCGGCGATCTCCTCGGTGATGTCCATGGCCAGCCGATCCTCTCTGGACAGTGCCTCTTTATACACCGCAGGCTCGATCCGGCTGAAGTCACCGCCTGTCAGATCGTGGATAAGCGTCTGCCGGCCCGAAGCCATCGCCGCCATCATTCGGGAGTGCACTGCAGGCCAGCTTACCGAGTTCTCCAGGCAGCCGACGTTTCCGCATTCGCAGCGGATTCCGCTCCGGTTGACGCTCGTATGGCCGAATTCGCCCGCTCCTCCCAGCTTTCCCCGGAGGATCATGTCGTCGACAAGGATGCCCGCCCCAATCCCATTGCCGACCATAATATAGATCAGATTGGCAAAAGAGCTGTAGCTCCCGAACCGCCGTTCCGCAAGCACGAGCGAGTTCGTATCGTTCTCGACCCAGGTTTTAATCCCATAGCGGCTTTCCACGAGTTGCTTGACCGGAACGTCATTCAGGCGGAGCTTGGAATTATAGTAGACAACCCCCTGCTCAACATTAACCACGCCCGGCGTCGTGACGGCTATGCCGATGCAAGCGTCCAGGCTGCCGGTTTCGGTGACGAAGCGGTCGATCATGCCGAGCATCAGCTCGATGACGCCTTCTCCCTGCCGCGTTCCGACAAGGGCGGATTCTTTGCGCAGGATGTTCGCCTCCAGGTTTAATTGGGCAACCTCGATGACTGTGTTTGAGATTGATGCGGCAAACAAAAAATGGTTATCCGGCGTAAATCGCAGCAAAATGGGCTTGCGCCCGCCGCTGGACTCTCCTCTGCCGATTTCGGTCACATAGCCTTCCCGGATCAGCTCCTGAACCGCCGCAGCTACGGTGGAGGGGCTAATCCGGTTTCCTTTGGCCAGCTCGATCCGGGAGATCGGGCCGTCCAGGCGGATTTTATTTAAAATGATCGACCGGTTCAGCTCCTGAATCAGTTTCCAATCGCCTTTTCTCATCGTTTTCAACCATCTTCCCCTTTCTTCGGCAAAATGCATCAATATATTCCATCTTATTCCATATTTACAGTAAAATATAGTTCCCAATGCTCCATTCCATGTAACATATTCCAATGACCAAAATATGCGGAAACCGATACTTTCCACTTGAAAACGCCGTTTTCCTGCCTTCCAAAAGTTTTTATGCAAATATTTATCAAACTATTGAAAATAAAAATCACCAAATATATAATCTTACGCAAATAGATGCCATTCTTTTCCTGAAACCTCACATCGAATGGTCAGTTGGCATCTACTTATTTTGATTATTGGAATAAGTATGGCGATGGATTTTCGCAAGATAAGGGGGGGGAAATTCGTACATCATTGGAACTGCGGCAGATCAAGAATGAGTGCAAGAACCATATTTAGAGGAGGTTATTGGAATGGCTAGAAAAATGTCGATCATCCTCGTGTTCCTGTTTCTGTTCACTGCTGTAATGACGGGCTGCAGCGGCTCTTCCGGAGAAGCTGGCGGCAAAAAAGTAATCAACGTGGCTCTATGGGATGAGAACGTGAAGGACACCGTCAACAAATCGATTGAGCTGTACAAGAAAAACCACCCCGACGTGGAAGTCAAAGTAACTTACACCCCTTGGGCCGACTATTGGACCAAATTGAAAACAAGTCTCGCCGGCAACAGTGGGCCCGACGTTTTCTGGATGAACGGCCCCAACTTCTACGCTTATGCCTCCAAAGGCTGGATCAAGGATCTGCAGCCGCTTATTGATGAAAGCAAGCTCGATACCTCCGTTTACACCGACGCCCTCGTCAATCTGTACACCTACAACGATCATCTTTATGGACTTCCTTATTTCCTCGATGCGGTTGGACTCTACTACAATAAAGAACTTTTCGACAAAGCCGGCGTGTCTTACCCGGACGGCAGCTGGACCTGGGATACGATCGAGCAGAATGCCGCCAAGCTGACGGACAAGCAGAACGGCGTGTACGGCTACACCGCTTTGATTGACAGCCAGTCGGGATATTACGATCTGATCCACCAGGCCGGCGGTTACATCATCTCCGAAGATAAAACGAAATCCGGCTTCGATTCGCCCGAAGCGCTGTCCGCTTTTCAATGGGAGAAAAAGCTGATGGACCAGGGCTATTCCCCGAACGCCCAGCAGCAGCTTGAGACCAAGGCGCTCCAGCTGTTCGGCTCCGGCAAAGCCGCCATGTTCCCCGCCATTTCCGTCAGCGCGCCCGAGCTGTACAAATTGCTGGGAGACAAGCTGGGGGTTGCCCCGCTGCCCGCAGGCAAGCAGAGAGCGACGATCGTTCACGGCCTGAGCTGGGCGATGAACGAAAAAACGAAGCATCAGCAGGAAGCATGGGACCTGATCCAGGTGCTTTCCGGCAAAGAAGGCGAGCAGTACCTGGCCGAATCGGGCTTCAGCATTCCCGCTTATAAAGGAACGGAGGAAGGCTGGCTGAAGTCGATCCCTTCCCTTGACCTGAAGGTATTCGTGGATAGTCTGGACTTTGCTGTGCCGTATCCGGTGTCCGAGCGGACGGCCGAGTGGCAGGACGTGGAGACCAAGGAGCTTCAGGACGCCTACCTCGGGAAAAAGTCGTTTGAGGAAGCGCTGAAGACGATAGCCGATAAAATGAACGAGATTCTCGCGGAAGAGAAGAAGGATTAAAGAAATGCTTGTATCCACTTAACTTCGAGAGAAAGGATGGTGCTGCCGGTGAATACGCCGCTGGCCGTCAAGTCGAAAGACCCGAACCTGCCTGCAGCCCGGAAGCGGAAAACTTCCAAGCTGGCCATCCAGGAGGCGGTCTGGGGGTACGTATTTATCCTCCCCGTCGCACTGGGTCTGGCCCTCTTTTATATGGTGCCTTCCGCCGCTTCCCTGATTCTGTCCTTTACGAACTGGGACGGCATGTCCGCTCCGGCGTTCAACGGGATCGACAATTTTACCCAGCTGATGCAGGACGAGAAGTTTACGCGTTCCCTGCTGAATACGCTGCTCTATACCGTTGCGACTGTCCCGCTGTCCATCGTCTTTGCCACGCTGCTCGCCGTGCTGCTCAATCAGCATATCAAAGGGATGGTCGTGTACCGCACGTTCTATTTCATCCCGGTCATCACCATGCCGATCGCGGTCGGCATGGTGTGGAAATGGCTGTATAACTCCGAGTTCGGCCTGATCAATTACGTGCTCGGGGCGATGCATCTGCCCCAGCCGAACTGGCTGTTCGACGAAAAGTTTGCGCTCATGTCTATCGTCATTGTCAGCGTCTGGACAAGCGTCGGTTACAACGCCGTCATCCTGCTGTCAGGGCTGCAGGGAATTCCGTCGAGCTATTACGAAGCGGCGTCACTGGACGGCGCCGGCACGGTCTACCGCTTTTTCCGGATAACGCTGCCGCTGCTGACGCCGAGCTTGTTTTTCGTTCTCGTCATGTCCTTCATCAACTCTTTCCAGGTATTCGACCTCGTCTTCATCATGATGGGACAGCAGACCTCCCTGCTCGATTCCACGCGCACCGTCGTGTACAGCATTTGGGAGGACGGCTTCAAGTACTTCAACATGGGCTACGCTTCGGCGGAGGCGTTCATCCTGTTTATCGTCATCCTGATCATCACCGCGTTTCAGATGTATTTCCAAAAACGCTGGGTTCATTATCAATAACCTTCATGAGGAGGAGAGGCTGTCATGATAACCCGAACTTCCGACCGCGGAAGACGGCTGGCCGTTCATATTCTGCTGATCGCGGGAGCCGTCCTGATGGTGACCCCTTTTGTCTGGATGCTGTCCACATCGTTTAAGTCCTTTGCGGATTCCATGAAGGTGCCCCCTACGCTGCTGCCGTCGGAATGGCATTTTGAAAATTACGCCAAGGTGCTGACCACCATCGACTTCGGCACTTACTACCTCAATACGATTCTGGTGACGCTGGGCCGCACGGCCGGACAGCTGCTGCTGTGTTCCCTGGCCGCATACTCCTTCGCCTGCCTGAAATTCCCGGGGAAAAACGTCATTTTTCTCGCCCTGCTGGCCGTGCTCATGGTGCCGTCCCAGGTCGTCATGATCCCGAGCTTTGTCATCATGCGGCAGCTGAACTGGCTGGATACCTTCTATGTCCTGATTATCCCCGGCATCTTCAGCGCATTCGGCACCTTTTTGCTGAGGCAATTCTTCATGACGCTGCCGAAGGATCTGGAGGAGGCGGCCAAAATCGACGGCTGCAGCTATTTCCGGATTTATTGGAACATCTACCTGCCGCTGTCCAAGTCCGCTCTCGTCTCTTTGGCCATTTTTACGATTCTGGCGGCATGGAACGACCTGCTGTGGCCGCTCATCATGACCAGCTCGGAGGATATGCGCGTGCTGTCGATCGGCATCTCCTCCTTCCAGGGGCAGCATTCGACCGATTATCCGCTGCTGATGGCGGGTGCCGTGATGGCTACGCTGCCGATCATCATCCTGTTCATTTTCCTGCAGCGCTATTTTATAGAAGGAATCGCTATGAATGGCATCAAAGGATAAGGAAACGAATAGACCTTTTACAAGTGTAACCGGTCCATCATAAAAGGAGCTGAAAACCGTTATGATTCACGTACTCGTTATAGGCGCGGGGGCGATGGGGAGCACCCATGCCGCAGCCTATGCCGATATGCCGAATGCGCACTTGGCCGGTATCGTCGACACCGACGACGGCAAGGGAGCGCGGGTTGCCAAGGCATGCGGCACCTCTTCGTTCACTTCCTACGCGGAGGCGATGGAAGCGCTTGACCGCGTCGATGTCGTCGATGTTTGCCTGCCGACGCCGCTCCACAAGAAGTTTGTTCTTCAAGCGGCCGACGACGGCAAGCACGTCATCTGCGAGAAACCGCTGGCGCGCAGTCTGGCCGACGCCAGGGAAATGATCGACCACTGCCGTTCGCGTGGCGTCCGGCTGTTTGTCGGGCATGTTCTCCGCTTCTTCCACGAATATGCGCATGCCAAGCAGCTGCTGGATGATGGCGTCATCGGCAAGCCGGCCGTCATCCGCGCAGGCCGCGGTGGAGGGTATCCGATCGGCTGGCAGCACTGGTACAGTGATTTCGGGGCCAGCGGCGGCATTACGCTGGACGCCATGATCCACGATTTCGATTTTCTTCGCTGGTGCTTCGGCGAAGTGGAACGTGTGTATGCCAAGGGGCTCCATGGGAGAGTTCACGCCCAGCTGGACTATTCGCTCGTGACCCTCCGCTTTCAAAGCGGCGCCATCGCCCACGTCGAGGGAACCTGGTCGCATGAAGGCTTCTCCATGAATCTGGAGATGGCCGGCACGCAGGGGATCATCGGCTATGACAGTGCCCGGGATCAGCCGCTGCTGTCTTTTCAGCGCGGCGGTCATGCAGGCGGAGGCGGCGGCGTCCCCGTTCCGGAAAGCCCGGTCGAGGAAAACCCGTATTTCCAGGAGCTTCGCCATTTCCTGAATTGCATCGAGCAGGATGAAGAGCCGATCGTAACCGCGGAAGACGCCTATGAGGCGCTCCGGATTGCGCTCTCGGCGCTGAAATCGATGGAGACCGGGTGGCCGGTTCATCTGGGAACCGGTGCAGCCGACCCGAGCAGCAAAGGAGTGATCGGTTCATGAAAATCGGCATCGCCAGTTTTGCCCATATGCACGCTTACAGTTATGCGAAAGCGCTGATCCAATTGGAAGGAGTGGAGCTCGCCGGCATTTACGATCCCGATGAGCAGCGGGGTCAAAAGTTCGCCGGCATCCTTGGCACCAGCTATTACGGCGATTATGCGGAGCTTCTGTCGCAAGGACTCAGCGGGATCATCGTTACGTCGGAGAACGCAAACCATAAGCAGCATGTCCTTGCGGCCGCTAAGGCAGGGGTCCATGTGCTGTGCGAAAAGCCCATATCGACCAATGCCGCGGACGCCCGGGACATGATCGAGGCCTGCAAGGCCGCCGGCGTTATGCTGCAGACGGCCTTTCCGGTCCGGTATAACCGGTCCGTCATCCGGGCCAAGCAAATGATCGACGAAGGCAAGCTCGGCCGGATCCTCGCCATGAAGGGGACCAACCGCGGACAAAATCCGGGCGGATGGTTCGTCGACCCCGCCCTGTCCGGCGGCGGAGCGGTCATTGACCACACCGTTCATGTCGCCGATATTATGCGCTGGTTCATCGGCGCGGAAGTAAAAGAGGTATACGCGGAAATCGGGCAGCTCATGTCCGCCGCCCCCATCGATGACTGCGGAATTCTGTCGATCGAATTTGACAACGGCGTCTTTGCCACGCTGGACTGCAGCTGGTCCAGGAATCCTTCCTTCCCGACCTGGGGCGACGTGACGCTGGAAATCGTCGGGACGGCCGGCACCCTGACGATCGACGCCTTCGGACAGAAGCTGAATGTATTCAGCGAGGAGCGCGGTTACCGGCACCATTTCTGGGGCGACGATATGGACTTCGGCCTGGTCCGGGATTTTGTAGCCTCGATCGCAGAAGGCAGGACCGAGGCGAACGTGACGGGCGTCGACGGGCTCAAGGCGCTCGAAGTGGCCCTGGCTGCATACCGCTCGGCGGAGCGATTGTCCGCCGTTTCGCCTGCAGAGCTCTGAACCTAAACCTGACAAAGGGGTGTATGAAGCGATGCTGAAGTCGATAAATCAATGGGGATTTCCGGAGGGAACCCCGCTCGAGATGATTTTTCTTCATGCGGAGCAGGCGGGTTACGATGCCGTCGAGCTGAACCTGTACCCGTCCGGCGGAACCGGGCTGACCATGGACACCACCGCCCAGGAGGCGGAGGCCGTACTGGCTCTGGCTTCCCGTCACAGCATTCAGCTGCGCAGCCTGTCGACCGGCATGCTGTGGAAATCCCCCCTGTCCGCGGCGGATCCGGATGTCCGCGCCGGCGGACGGGAGATCGTCACCCGGCAGCTGGAGCTTGCATCCCTGCTCGGGATGGACACCGTTCTGGTCGTTCCCGGGGCGGTGACGCCTTCCGTCTCCTATGAGGAATGTTATAGCCGCAGCCAGGAAGAACTGCGGGAACTCATCCCACTGGCTGAACAGCACGGCGTTCATATCGGCATCGAAAACGTCTGGAACAAATTTCTGCTCTCCCCGCTGGAGATGGCCCGGTATATCGACGAGCTCGATTCGCCTTGGGCCGGAGCCTATTTTGACATCGGAAACGTCCTTCTCTTCGGCTATCCCGAGCATTGGATCCGGACGCTGGGCGAGCGGATCCGCAAAGTCCACGTGAAGGACTTTAATCCGGCAGCCGGACCGAACGGCTTCGTCCCGCTGCTGTCGGGCAGCGTCAACTGGAACGAAGTGCGGAAGGCGTTGAACGAGATCGGCTACACGGATACCGTCACGGCCGAGCTTACTCCGTACAGCGCCGACCCTTACCAGATGGTATACGATACTTCCGCACAGCTGGATATTATTACGGGCCGTTGAGGGCAACAATGCTGACCACTTTCAGCCGAAAGTTACTCGCTTGTAGCAATCCGAAGCGTTCAGCATCGCTGAATAAGCGGATAAATCAGTCAACCTTAAAGGGCTGTCTTCCGGCAGAGTCATTGTGCCGGAAGACAGCCCTTTTTTCCTAGATCAAAGCTTATTTCAGTATGAATACATATAAATGCATGTTCAAAGGTCGGTTTTCAGCACCGAGAAGATTGGATGAAGCTAGGGGCTGAGGAGCAGAGCGTACGTAGTGGGTACGTGAGCACCTGAAATGTTTCCGAAGGAAACATACTACGCAAGCATCCACCTTAGACCCGGCTGAATTCAAGATTCGATGCCGAATCAGCTTCCCGATTTACTTCGTGATCAAAAGCGGACTTTTTGAACAACCTCTAGAAGGCCCTATTTCTTCAGGCGCCGGTTGCTGATCCACAGCGGAATGCGGAACAGCAGATTCATCAAGAGGACGACGATGACCAGCACCGCGGCCGACTTGTCGGCGATTTGGCGGGCATCCTCCACGATCGCTTCCGACTGCACGTACCAGAGGTGTACAGCCAGCGTCTCACCCGGTGAGAACAGATTGAAGTCCCACATCTCCCCGGAGGTGCTGAGCCCAGCGGTCAGCAGGATGACGGCCGATTCTCCGAAGGCCCGGCCCGCCACGAGGCAGATGCCCGTCACAATTCCCTGCATGGCCATCGGGATAATGACAGTTCGGATGCATTGGAATTTGGTCATCCCGAGGGCATAGGATGCGTTCTTTACGTCATTTTGCACCGCGCGCACCGCTTCCTCCGTCACCCGGGCCAGCATCGGCAGGTTGAGGAAGGCCAGGGAAACCGCTCCACCGAGAATGGTCAGGCCAATTTGAAAATACTCGGCAAAAATGGCCAAGCCCAGCATCCCGAATACGATCGACGGAACGGAGGAGAGGCTCTCGACGCAAATCCGCAGCACCTCTGTAAATTTATTCGGCGGGGCGTACTCCGCCATGTAGATCCCTGCTCCGACCCCAATCGGAACGGAAATAAGCAGCGACAGAATCAAAATATAAAACGAGTTGAACAGCACCGGCCCGATACCGCCGCCGGGGTCCATGTCCTCGGGCAGCTTCATCAAAAACTCAAGGCTCAGCCCGGGCAGCCCTTTGCCCAGGATGGTCAGCAGCAGCCAGAAGATCAGCAGCAGAACCAGGATGCCGAGCCCGTAAAACCCGTACGTTGCCAGCCGGTCGTACACAAGCGATCTTTGCATTTTGCGGGTGCGCGTCCATTCGCTCATGCCTGCTCCCTCCCTTTGCGTCCCAAATAGCGGATGAACAAAATCAGGACAAACGAGATGATGAGCAGCAGGAAGGCCATCATGTGCAGCGCGTAATTCCAGGTGGAGTCAAACTCCACATTGGAAATCTGCATCACGATGTTGCTGGTCAGCACCGAAGCCGGCGTAAACAGGGACTTGGCGAGCTGCGCCGTGTTTCCGATGACCATCACCACCGCCATCGTCTCCCCGATCGCCCGGGTCATCCCCATAATCACCGCCGCAATGATGCCTCTGCCGGCGGCGGGAATGACGACCCGCATCATGACCTGCAGGCGCGTGGAGCCCATGGCATACGCAGCCTCGCGGTATTTTTTCGGCACGGCGGAAATCGCGTCGTCGCTGATCCGGCATATCGTCGGCAGCACCATCAGGGCGAGCACGAGCGCCGCCGCCAGCAGCCCGTCGCCCAGATTCTCCCCGCTCAGCCGGCGCAAAAACGGAATCAGCACCGTCAGGCCAAGGTATCCGTAGACGATGGAAGGAACCCCGACCAGCAGGTCCAGAATCGGCCGCATGGCGTTTTTCAGCCAGCCGGGCGCGATTTCGGCGATCAGCACCGCCAGCCCGACGGATACCGGCACGGCCAGCGCAAGCGTAAGCGCCGTCAGGGACAGGGTATTAATGATAAACGCGGCTGCGCCGTAGTGCTCCTCCTCCGGGGTCCAGTTAAAGGAAAGGAAGAAATCCGCAAAGGAGATGTCGCGGAAGGTCAGAAGCGCGGTTTTGCCGATAAAAAAGATCACCAGGCCCAGCACCAGGCACAGCGCAATTATGCTGAACCAGAAATAATACGTAAACATGCGGTTGGTGAAACGGACCCTGGCGCTGCGGCTGAACCTGCGACGCTTCGCGGGCGGGGTCAGCACCTGACGTTCCTCGGGCACGTACTGCTGCACGGGGGTGCTCAAACTGGCTCTCCTCCTATAAAGCGGCCAGCCCCATCAGTATTTGAGGGCTGGCCGCGATCATAAATATGGCTTGGCTTGGATCAGCTCAATCCACTAGCCTTAACGCATGGCGGAAATCGGAATGAATTTCAGTTTTTTCAGGGAACCCTGCTGGAATTTCGCGCTTTGAACATACTCGATAAACGCCTTGGTAGCGCCGGTCGGCTGGCCTTTGGTCATGTAATATCCGTATGCCCAAATTTTGTAGCTGCCGTTGATGACATTGTCCGTCGTCGGCTGCACGCCGTTATAGCTCAGCGCCTTGATGTCGCTGTTTACGTACACCAGGTCGATGTATCCGATGGCGTTCGGCGTTGTAGCTACGGCGGTTTTCATGTCGCCGCTGGAGCCGACTTCCTTGTAGTTTTTAGCCTTTTTGACGATGTCGCCGCCAGCCAGCGCTTTGGCCTGATAGTTGACGCGGGTGCCGGAGCCGAAGGCGCGCGTGATGACGACGATGTCCGCGTTGTCACCGCCGACTTCTTTCCAGTTGGTGATTTTGCCAGAGAAAATCCCTTTCAGCTGTTCGGTGGTCAGGTTGTTCACCTTCACGTTTTTGTTGGTGACTGTCGCAAAAGGAATGACGGCCACCTTGTTCGCTACCTGGCCTTCAAAAGCCTTGAAGCCCGGTACGTCCATGCTGGCGTCCCAGTCGCACGCCCCGATGTCCGCAATGCCCTTCTTCACAGCCTGGGGTCCGGTTACCGAGCCTTTGCCGGAAGCGGAAATTCTGACTTTCGGATTGATTTTCTGAAATTCCTTGGCTGCCTGAAGCGTGAGTGGAAGCAGCGCAGTGGACCCGTTAATCGTAATTTTGCCGGAGATGCCGGAGGCGGCGCTAGCGGAACCGACCAGGGTGGTTACCGCTACCAGGGAAGTGACGGCAGCCAGCGTTAATTTTTTGAACAGTTTCATTGTCTATTCTCCTTTTCGGTTAAGAACCGCTTTTATTGGGTAAGCTGAATGGTCTTTCCGCCTGTTATGACTACAATCCTGCCGTCTTCGATCAGCGCGATCCGGCTGCCGTCCGCAGATACCGCCAGCTCGCTGACGGTTCCGGACGTGCTGTAAAGCTGCGCCTGGCTGCCGCTGTCGATCTTCAGCACTTTCGTGCTGCCGTCGGCGGCGATGCCCGCTGCAGCAAGCGTTCCGGATGGCCCGGCCGCGATGACCGTCACATCGATGATGCTAGACAGGTCCTGGACGCTGCTGCCTGGGCCGATCACCTTGATGACGTCCTTGGCAGTGACGCTATCCGGATCGGCGCTCAAATACGCCGCTTTGCCGCCATCCAGTGCGACAGGATACAATTTATTGTCTTTACCCGTTGTTAGCTGAACCGGCTTAGCCTCTTTATCCGTGAGGTCCAGGGAATACAGCTGCTGGCCCGCGCCTGAATAGTCGATGCTGAGCGATTCTTCCGTGCTGTCCTTATCGCTGCTGGCCACGCCGGTCACATTGACGATATAGACCAATCGTTTGCCGTCCGCGGACAGGCTCACATCGGACTTGTTCTCCACTTTGTCGGCCAGCACTTCGGTCACCTTGCCGTCGCCGACATTCATGTAGGATATTTTTTCCTGCTTGTCGCCCTGGATGAAATAAATCCGGCTGTTATCCGCCGACCAGGTCAAATCTGTCTTGACGGAAGTGTCGGAGCCGAGTTTTTGCGACAGCCCGCTGGCAAGGTTCATCAGGTAGAGCTGGCCGGCGTTATCGGTATAAGCTCCCCACTGCCCGTTCGGGGACACCGCCAATTCCGCAGCATATTCGTCCGTCGAGATCACCGTGCTGCCATAGCTTGCCGGGTCCAGTTTAACGATTTGGGCGGACTCCGCGTCGTCACGGCTGGCAATGATTTGCCCTTGGGCGTTCCAGCGTACCGAAGAATAGCTTCCTTCCGGTCTTTGAACCGTCAATACCTGCTGCGTCTGTCCGCTGCCTGCGATCCATTCCCCGCCCAGTGCTTCCACGAGCGATTGAAGCTCTACGTAGGTTTTGCCATCTTGAAGCAGAGGAGCGTTCGTAAAGGCTGCGGCCTCTCCATTCACCTTATAGGACTTTGCTCCTGCCTGCAGCTGAACGACGCGTGAACCGGTCGCATCCTTTATCGTGACGATTCCTTTGGCGGCGCTTGCGCTTGCCCCGAAAGCCTTGACGATGTCTGACACAGCTACCAGGTAAGCCTGGTTGAGCTGGACCGCATTGACGGAGACGCTCGCGCCGTTCACGCTGAGTTCCACCTTGGCCGCTTTCAGTTTTGGCGACGCCATCTTTGCAGCCTGACCCGCAGCGGATGATTTTGCAGTGGAAGCAGCTTCTGCCGTTCCTCCGGCCAGTACGGAAGTTACAACCGCAGAGGCCATCAGTACCTGAAACATTTTATTTTTCTTCAACATCGGCTCACCCTTCTTCTATTAGCATAAGTGCTATAGACCTATTTTCTACTAGAATTGTAAAAAGCGGTTAGTTGGAATGTTATGGAAATATTAAATATTTTATCGTTGTATTTTGCAAAAATAGCGATTATTCTAGTTAAAAATACAAATGCTACATCTATGTAAAATGAACTAAAGAAATCAGCGCCTAATTGAGCCGCTTTACCAACAATTTCGATAAAAATCTTTAGTTCAATCTAGCTGACCCTATCCGAAAACCAACCAGAGACTTTGAATGAAACGACAGAAATTGCAAAGCTAAGTATTGGAGGCCTGACCATTGTGTATGTAATTGGATTTATTGTGTCGCTTGTTATCGTTTTGGCTTTGATCCCTCCTTTAAGGAAGCTCGCGATCCGGGTTGATTTCGTCGACCGGCCCACCACTCGCAAAATACATAAGGAACCCGTACCGCATCTGGCAAGCATCGCCATCTTTCTCGGCTTCATGGTTCCCTACATCGTTCTCACCGGACACTGGGACAAGGAAATGGCCGGCATTGTGGCCGGCTCGCTGCTCATCCTCGGCATCGGCATGATCGATGACTGGTACAAGACGAAAGGCAAGGATTTTGCCGCTCTGCCCAAAACGCTCGTGCAGGTAGGCGCTGCGGTGATCGTCTATTATTCAGGGATCTCATTTGAAGGGATCACCGTTCCGTTCGCCGGCCATATGGTCGTGTTTCCGGAGTGGCTGCAGTTTATTCTGACGATTCTGTGGATCTTCGGCGTCACGACGGTCATTAATTTTATGGACGGGCTGGACGGGCTGTCCGGAGGCGTGGCCGCAATTTCGGCCTTGACGCTGTTTATCGTTGCTATTGCTAAAGGCCAGTCCCATTCCGCGATCATGGCAGTGCTGCTGGTCGGGGTGACGCTCGGTTATCTGAGATACAACAAGCCGCCCGCCAAAATCTACATGGGGGATGCAGGCGCGACGTTTATCGGGTTCATGCTCGGCATCATCGCACTGGACGGAGCCTTTAAACAGGTGACCGTCATTTCCATTCTCGTGCCCGTGCTGGCGCTTGGCGTGCCGATCTTCGATAACATTTACGTTGTAATCAAAAGGTATCGCGACGGCAAGCCGGTGTACAAGGCCGACCGAAGCCAGCTCCATTATCGGCTGCTGTCCTGGGGGCTGAGCCCGAAGCAGGCGGTCGTGTTCATCTATTTGCTCAGTGCCTGCCTGTCATTGTCCTCGATCATCCTGATGTTGATCAGTTAGCGTGGACCTTCGGCTAGGCGTGGTTAACAAGGAAGTAAGCAGGAATCGTTCGATGGGAGCGATGGAGACTAAATGACAAAGGGGCTGCCCACCGTCGTGCATGACACGACAGCATGGGACAGCCCCTTTTATTATGGCTAACCGGCAACGCCTAATTAGATCGAATTAAGCTTGAGAAGCGGATTGAAGGGCACGAATGGACAAATCCAGCTCCACCATGCCGCCCGGAAGGTCGCGCGATCCGGCAATCACCCAATTTACGGCCAGTGCTTTTTGCAATGCAGCCAGCTGCTCCAAGGTGAGCCGGAGCCCGTGAATCACGCCCTCGCCAACCTCAAAGTCCTTTTCCTCATCCAGGCCAAAACGCTGCACCAGCCAGTTTTTCAGCCCGTTCCGCGTGTTAAACGTCATGCGGTAGCCTTCCGTTGCCGCCTGGGCCAGCGGCTCCCCGTGTTCCTCCGAGTAGCCGAACAGGTTGGCATATCGCTCGCCTTCGAGCCCAGCCTGGATAAACGGCTCAGCGTCCTTTTTTTGGACAGCCTCAGCGATGGCGGCCGCAGACAGTCCGGCCCGCTTCGCCTGCTCGATCAGAATTGCGGTCCACTGTGATACTTTAATATCCTGATTCATCCGGTCTCTCTCCCTTCTCGCACCACTTGCTTATATCTAAAGAAAAAGCCCTCGAGTGAGGGCTTTCCTTGTACGTCCCAGGAGGGATTCGAACCCCCGACCGACGGCTTAGAAGGCCGTTGCTCTATCCAGCTGAGCTACTGGGACTTGTTATGTAATAAAAAAAGCGAATGCGTTATTTATTATACCGCATTTAGCCAATTTTTCAAGAGGAAAATGAGAAAGCCGATTGGCGGGAAATACTATGGGTAATAACTTAACAAAATAAGTTGTAAAGGAGCATTTCCATGCGACAGTTGTTATCTTCACTTTCCTACTTCAGCATATTTTTCGCCCCGTTTATCCTGCCGGTGATCGTATGGATCGCCGTCCGGGACGAATATGTCGCCAGGCATGCCAAGCGAGCGCTGCTCTCGCATCTGCTGCCATTCATTGCGGCCGTACCGCTGCTGTTTTTTACTTTGGCAGCCCACCATGCCGGCTCGATCCTGGGATATATCCTGCTGTTCTGCGTTATTTACTTCGGCACGTTCGTCTACAACATCGTGAAAGGCATTCAGGTGCTTCGCGAATATGCGTAAAGCGCGAACAGCTAAGTAACAGCTGAACAAACCTCCGGGGATATCCCCGGAGGTTTGTTCATGATTCAAGGAGGTTACTGGTTGCCAAAACGTCTTGGGTTATGGGGCACAGCCAAATTTCTCGAATTTCTGCTCGTCACTCCACCAGCAAAAGCGTTTTGTCGGGCGTACTTGCTTCTCTTGCCTTTTTTGTTCGTGAAGTCCGCCATTTAGCTCACCTCCCCTAAACCATAGTATGGGGCGGGAGTCTGCCGGCTATGTTTCTTAAATTATGGCTGCGTTTACTTTGCGAACCTGTTCCGCAGATCCTCCTCTACGTTCCCAAAAGAGATCAGATCGCGCAGGAACAGATCCCGCTCCTCGTCGGCCGTCAGAAAAAAGCTGCCTTCGAACGCTTGCATCGTCACATCGGTATACGCCTGATGCATGCTGTTGTCGTACCAGTCGAGCTCTGTGTCGGCATCATTGCGGATCAGCCGGATCAGATCGTAGCAGCCCGGGGACAGTTCGGCCACATAAGCCAAAAGCGCGGGATCGTCGACCGCCCCTGGCAGCACGCCGATTTCGGCGCAGCGGACCCCGTCCAGCTCCGTCATCCGACGCACCTTGGCATCCTTAATATAATACATGCTTTCCTCCTCTCCCGGTCAGCTTGAATTCAGAAATCAAGTATAACCCAGCATTTTGTTCTCCGTCAGATGCTGGCGCGTTTCTGCCGTGCCGTATTCATATATTTTCCGGTACAGCTTGTTCAGGCTCTCCGTGTACTGCGAATTGACATCATCCTCCGGCGTATCCGGCCATGGAAACGTATAGGCGAGGAAGGAATCTTCGGCATGCTCCTGCATATCCTCCATCATCTGCTGCACTTCCCTGGCCTGCCCCACCGTGCAGTACATCACCAGCTCATAAGGAGCGGCGCCTTGTTCGGCAAGAACGCTTCTGCCGTGTACCGATACATAAAAATGCTGCTTATCCATGTCACATTACTCTCCTTTGTAAAGATCATAGAAATTTATAAGTTTTCAGCGGAGCTGAACCATTCCATGATCGCAAGAAAAACATCCGCTAAATGCGGCCTGCCTGCTGTAGAAGTACGTCGACAGACACGTTTTTCTTACACTGCCTTTCCTATAGTTTTCGTTAAAGGACAGACATTTTATGCCCCGATTCGGCATATAACTGTATCACTTTGGCAAACAGAAAGGACAGCGAGTGGACAAACGACAAAGAGAGGATGACCCATCATGTGCGGAATAACCGGTTTTATACAATGGAGCGGCGACTTAACCCAGGATTCGCAGATCCTTGTCAAAATGACTGAAACGATGTCGGATCGCGGACCGGACGCTTCGGGAACATGGATCTCCAATCCATGCGCCTTCGGCCACCGCCGTCTGAGCGTCATTGACCCCGAAAACGGTGCACAGCCCATGATCGTTCATGATGATGATGATGTGTATGCGATTTGTTATAACGGGGAGCTATATAACGCGGCCGAGCTGCGGAGCGAATTGGTCAAAAGAGGACATCACTTCCGGACCCATTGCGATACGGAAGTTCTTTTGGTTTCATACATCGAGTGGGGGCCGGCCTGCGTGGACCGGTTCAACGGCATTTTTGCCTTTGCCATCTGGGACAGCGTCCGGGAGCAGGTGTTTATGGCGCGGGACCGCCTGGGCGTTAAGCCCCTGTTCTACGCCTACATCGACGGCACTTTAATATTCGGCTCTGAGCCCAAAGCGCTGCTGCAGCATCCCAAAATGGAGCCCGTGGTCGGCCCGGAAGGGCTCGCCGAAGTGTTCATTATCGGCCCGGCGCGGACGCCGGGACAGGGCGTCTATAAAGACATGAAGGAGCTGCGGGCAGGGCACGCGATGATCTTCAGCCGCGACGGGCTGCGCAGTTACGCCTACTGGCGTCTGGACAGCCACATCCACGAAGACAGCGTGGAGGAAACGGCGGCCAAGCTGCGCGAGCTGCTGCAGGATACGCTGGAACGGCAGCTGGTTTCGGACGTTCCGGTCTGCACGCTGCTGTCCGGAGGGCTGGATTCCAGCGCCCTGACGGCCCTTGCCGTTCAGTATTATAACCGGACCAACCAAGGGCAGGTCCACACTTACTCCGTCGATTACGTCGGCAATGAGAAGCATTTCAAATCGCATGCCTTCCAGCCGGGAGCCGACGCTCCGTTTATCCAGCGGATGGTGGAGGAACTCGGGACACAGCACCATTACATCGAATTTGATACCCCCGAGCTCGTGGAATCGCTCAACGCCTCCACCCTGACCCGGGACCTGCCCGGCATGGCGGACGTAGACGGCTCGCTCTACTTATTTTGCCGTGAGATCAAAAAAGGGGCGACGGTAGCCGTCTCCGGCGAAGCGGCCGACGAAATTTTCGGCGGCTATCCCTGGTTTCACCGCGAGGAAATGCTGAATTCCGGCACGTTCCCTTGGTCGGTCGCACCCGACATGAGGGCCAGCCTGCTGTCTCCCGAAATCCGCGAATGGATCCGTCCGCTGGATTACCTGGGAGACCGTTACGCCGATGCGGTACGGGAAGTTCCCAAGCTGCGCGGCGAGACCGGCCAGCAGGCCAAAATGCGGGTCATGTCCTACCTGAACATCACCCGTTTCATGCCGACGCTGCTGGACCGCAAGGACCGCATGAGCATGGGCGTCGGCCTCGAAGTGCGCGTGCCTTATTGTGATCACCGACTGGTCCAGTACGTATGGAATATCCCTTGGGAAATCAAAATGACCGGCGGTCGGGAAAAGGGCATTCTGCGCAAGGCACTGGAAGGCGTGCTGCCGGACGACGTGCTCTACCGCAAGAAAAGCCCGTATCCGAAAACCCACAATCCGGATTTCCTTGCCGCCGTCAAGCAGCAGATGCTCGATATTCTGGACGATCCGTCTGCCCCGATCTTGCCGCTGATCGACAAGAATAGAATTCTCGAGATCGCCGCTTCCCCTGAGGCATCCTCGAATCTGCCATGGTTCGGCCAGCTGATGTCGGGGCCGCAGCTGTTTGCTTACCTGGCCCAGGTCAACAACTGGTTGAAAACCTACAATGTGGCCATTCGTTAACGTAAAATGAACATGCAAAAAGGGTATCCGACAGGCTCTAGTCAGCCGGATACCCTTCTGTTTGTTTACCGCGGTGCATGCGTGCTTCATCTAACCCACGTTAACCTGCCGGGCTCTTTTTCCGACAGATTCCCCTTTGATCAGCGTGACGTAGATGCGCTCATGCTCCACTTCCTCACCGGATAAAATTTTGATCAACTGCTCCGACGCCAGCGCCCCCCATTTCCGTTTGGAGTAGTTGATGGTCGCCAGGCGCGGCTGCATGTAGCTCGTCAGCTCAATATTATCGAAGCCGATCAAATGCACATGCTCCCCGATCCGGTAATCGGTCTCCGCCAGCCGGTTGCAGAAACCGATGGCCATTTCGTCATTGAGGCAGAACACGGCCGCCGGGCCGGTATACTCACCGATGACCCGTTCGGCGGCGCGTTCCCCTCCGCTTTTCTTGAAATCGCCGGGGATCTCGATCCACTCCACATCTTCCGTGCGGTCCGCAACCATTTTGACCGCCTTCATGCGCTGAATGGAGTCAAACGAGTCATCTGGCCCCGTCACGATGTAAATCTTCTTGTGGCCCTGCTCGACCAAAAATTCGGTGGCCAGCGTAGCCCCTGCCTTATTATCCAGCAGCACCTGATTGATGTTGGGATGCTCGAGCTCCCGGTCCAGCACGACGATTTTGTGGTTCCGCTCGGCATATTTGAGCAGCTCGGCGTTCGTGAACGCATGGTCCAGTATGATAGCTCCGTCGATCATCCTCTCCGGAAGCATCCGGTGGGCCTGCTTGCCGCTGCATACGATCAGGTCGTAGCCCTGGGCGTTGCAGACCTCCTTCATCCCGTCGAGCAGGTCGCCATACACGTCCCCCTTAAAATCCGTCAGAAATACCCCGATGATCCGGGACTCCCGCTTCTTCAGCGATCTCGCGGCCGCGTTCGGCACATAGTTCAGTTCCTTGGCGATCGCCAAAATTTTCGAGCGGGTTTCATCCGTCACCTTGCTGCTGCCGTTCAGTGCATATGATACCGTCGATATAGAAACCCCGGCTTTTTTAGCGATATCCTTAATACTAACCAATGTTCCTCGCTCCCCCGTATCAAACCATTGCTAGGTCCAAAATTATCCATATTCCAGTTCTCATGGAAAAGGGCGATCCGTGAAGATCGCCTTAAACTGCTACATAAAAATCTCAACCACATTGTGGCCGTCCGGCTTCATTCCCTGCTCGAACACGTCCTTCGAAATCCGCAGTCCGCCCTCGCGGTACGGATTGCTCACCGCCGAAGCTTCCAGCTCCCGGCCGTTCAGCTTCACGCGGCGCTCGCCGGTGCCGTTCAAATGGTAAATGAAAGCCACGTCCTGACCGTCGTAGCGGAAGTCGAAGCGCAGGCCGTCCAGCGCCTTCGGCAGCACCGGATCCACGATGAGATCCTGCTGCTCCTGGCGGATGCCCAGGGCGTTCGAGATCAGCTGATTCATGTAGATCCCCGGGCCGCTGGAATAAATGCGCCATCCGCCCTTCACCTGCACGCTGCCGCTGCGCAGCTCATCAAAATGCGCCTGCGCGTCATAACGCGTATTGAACTTGCCGTCGGAGCTGCTGAAATAAGCGTTGCTTTGACGCAGCTCGGCATTCGGCACGACATTGCGGATGCCGACCGGGTTGATCACGTTCAGGCCGTTCCATACATCATCCGCATGCCCGAGCTTCGCCATCGCTTCAATGAAGCGGATATGGGCGTGAACATACTGCAGGCCCACTTCGCGCCCGAAGTTCGACGCCTGCTCCGCCCGTTTGAAGTGCGTGCTGACGCCGCCGGCATACTGGGCCGGGCGGTTCATGAGACGGACGCCGTCCGGGAAGAAGAGCTTCTCTTTGATCAGCTCATAATGCGCCTTCGCGCGCTCCGGATCCAGCAGCTCTGCAATCATGCTCCGGGTCATCGGCAGCAGGCGGTACTGAATGCCGGTCTCTTCGTCGGTCGGATGGAGCATCAGCTTCACCTCGTCCGGATTCTCCATATAGAGGAACCCAGGAATGACTTCCGTTCCGAGCATGTATTTTTCGTAATCGCGCTTGATTCCCTGCGCCATGTCATGAAGCTCCTGAGCCAATTCCGGCTTGGCGGATTTCAGGGCGCCTGAGAGCTGTGTCATCGTTTGGTACGTCAGGGCGACGGTCCAGCTGCTGACCATATACTGCTTCAGCTGGGCGTTGGCAGGCTGCAGCGTATCGTCCCAATCTCCATCCCCATAAGAGGACAGATGGGTATCATGCAGGAAGTGGCTGCGAATGTAACCGATCTCCTTGTACACGTGATCCAGAATCGTGGCGGTTTCTTCGGTAAAATGGAACTTGTGCTTGACCGTATACGGAACCTTCTCCTCGAGAATGCCAAAGTCTTCGGTCGCCCGCAGGTAATCGCTGAGCACCTTCAGCGGCCATACGATGATATCGCCGTGGCTCTCCTCCTGCTGGACGGTAAAGTAGTTGTCGAACATAAACCACTGCGGCCAGTTGCCGTCGTCTTCGTACTGGTGGGAGTACACCATTGTCAGAATGTCGCGCACCTGTTCGAATTTTTGCGTCGCCATAAAGTACTCGGTCGGCCCCTGGCAGACGTCACGCGTTCCCCAAGCCGCGCCTCCGTACTGTTCCAAGCCATGCGGCACCGAATAATGAACCAGCATGTTATGGGTGTACCACCAGGCCAGCGCATTCACTTTGAAAAAGTCCTTGCCTTCCGTGCCGTCCCCGCCGGTTAAGCGGAATCCGTTCATCACGTCCCGGAAAAACTCCCGGTACTTCGCGATTTCATCCTCTGCGCTGCGGTTAGCCTCAGGAAGGTCTTCCCCGTCCAGAAGCCCCTGCATCGTCAAAGTCCACTCCGAGGCAGCATCCAGCTTGAGCGTCACTACCGACGCTTCCCCAGCCTGAACGCCGCTTGCGAGTGCCGTTTCATCGCTAACAGCCGCGTTGGCGCCGTCAATCCGCATAGTGTATTTCAGGTGCGGATAGGCTTCCTTCCGGAGTGCATCCTGGGCGCCGTGGAACGTCAACACACCCGCCGATTCCGTCATGCGGACCGGCGCTCCGAACTCGTTGACGTCCATGGTGACCTGGCTGGTCACCAGGAATTCATACGCTTTGCCGCTCTCCGAGCGCACATGAAGGCGGACTTCAGGCGCATCCGCCGCCGCGAAATTGGTGATCACCAGCATGTCATCCGCCGTTTTGTAATACCAGCGCACGTAATTGAAGCCGATCTCGAACAGGGACGGCATCGTCAGGAGACGGTACACTCCCTCGATATTTACGTATATCCGCTGTCCCGCCGTCTTCGGCACGTTCAAGGCGCTGCGGGCATTGCTCATCATTTTGTTGAAGTTGGTATTGCCCACCACCAGATGGGAGTTGAAAATGCCGTACATATAAGAAGTCGTCGTCACGACTTTGGCGCCCAGCTTGACGCTGCCGCCGCTCATCAGAATATGACCGTGCGGACGCTCCACCCGCAGCTCCTTCTCTTTCAGCACGACATGCTCATAGGTGTCGGTAAAGAACGCCAGAAGCTGTCCGTTCTCGGTTTCCTCCTCCTGTCTTCCAGTTGCCGGGAAAAGGGCTTCGAGCTCCTCCGCGGTAAGCGGCAGTGTGCGCAGCGGTTCGCCGATCTCCGGATTCAGGCGGACCCGCGGCAGTTCGCGCAGCAGACCGGCCGCAGCGGCCAGATTTGCCTGCACCTGATCCCAGGCTTTCAGCACCTCGTCCTTGAATTCCAGCTCGGTTACCGCAGCCGCATGATCCGGCTTGAACAAGCCGTAGAACACGAAGCGTGCTTCCCCGTCCAGCGTTACCGCTTCGGACTGAAGCGCCGTGTAGGCGAACTCGTATTGATAGACCTCGTTCGCCAATTGAGGCTGGCTGAGGCATGCCGGCACGTTCGTTTCTTTATAAGACAGGCCGAAGAACTGGAAGCCGTCCGTAGAGAACCCCGCGGCACGCGTCAGCGAACCCTGCTGTATGTAAGGGAACGTTCCGCCCTGCGGCTGGTTTTGGCGCGAGCACACCACATAGCCGTGGTCTTTGTCTTCGAAGACGGTATGGTCGATATATTGGGACAGGTACGCCTCGTTGCTGCGAACGGCGCCCGGATCCGCGTCCCCGATATCCTGGCCGTAAACAACGTCGATCTTGAGGCCCTGCCCGGTCGCCCGAACGTCCCAGAACCATACGCCGAGCGGGCTGAGCGCAAACGTTACGCTGTACGCTACCCCTTCGGCTTCTCCCGTCCAGACGATACGTCCTTCGCCTGTGCTGACCCGGCTGTCCGAACGGATGCCCAGCAGCGGGTAGAAGCGGATGGCGGAATCGTCATGGATGCGGAGATACAGGTTATTTAATGCCCCGTCGAGCGGGCTGCTCATCAGCTGGTTGATCATCGTCTTGCCGCTGACGGCTTGGAACAGGTCGCCGCTTTCCCAGAACGTAAAGGACAGATCGCCGGCCTGGACATGAAGCTTGGAATTCGTAATGGTTGTCATAGTTGTTCATCCTCCTATCCCGGAAGCCGGCCGGAACCTGTCCGGTACGGCTTCGAGGCAGCTTTTACAGTATTTTTCATCCTGCATCGTCTTGTTGGTCAGCTCTCTCCAAGGCCATGCGCTGTTCTTTGTGTACGCGCATGGCCGTCTGTTCATCTAAACCAGCCGGAACGACTCAGCAAGGGTGTCCCGGCTGTTCGGACCGACAAACACCTGGAACGTTCCCGGATCGCTGGCTTGCGTAAGGTCGGAATGATGATAACGAAGCTGTTCCTCCGTGATCGTAAAGACCGCATCCGCGCTTTCCCCGGGAGCAAGCTCAAGACGTACGAAGCCTTTCAGCTCGCGCATCGGACGGACCACTTCACCGGCCACGTCGCGGATATACAGCTGAACCGTTTCGATGCCTGCGCGATCCCCGGTGTTTGTTACGTTCACGCTGACCTGAAGCGGCTGATTGGCCGTTATCTCGTTTCCGGACAATTTCAGCTCGCCGTATTCAAACGTCGTATAGGATAGGCCGTATCCGAACGGAAACAGCGGATCATTCGGACTGTCGATATATTTGGACACATACCGTTCTTCCGTTTTGTCCGGATTCATCGGACGGCCGGTATTGTAATGGTTATAATAGACCGGAATTTGTCCCACCGAATGCGGGAAGGACATCGTCAGCCGGGCCGAAGGATTCACGCGCCCGATCAGAATGTCAGCGATCGCAGCTCCGCCTTCGCTGCCCGGGAACCAGGCTTCCAGGACGGCGTCCGCTTCGTCAATGATTCCGTGCAGGTCCAGCGGGCGGCCGTTGAAGATCACCGCAGCCATCGGCTTGCCAATCTTCTTCAGCTGCCGCACCAGCTCCAGCTGGGCTTCCGGCAGGCGGATGTTCGTGCGGGATCCGCCCTCCCCGCTCATGGCCGAATCTTCGCCAAGTGCGAGCAGGATCACGTCCGCGTCTTGAGCCGCGGCGATGGCAGCATCAATCTGCGATTGCTCCACGCTTACGACGCCGGAGCCTTCGGCAATGACCAGCTGTCCCTCAGCCAGCCGCTCCTGCAGCGCGGTTCCCAGCTTCTCGGCGTCTTCCTTCACGCCGACGCAGGACCACCAGCCGAGGATGTCGTCGCTCTGGGCGAACGGCCCAATCAGGGCAACCTTCTTCCCAGGCGCAAGCGGCAGCAGGCCGCCTTCGTTTTTCAGCAGTACGCTCGATTTGGCTGCCAGCTCGTAAGAAACGTTTCGATGTTCCTGACAGAACAGCACTTCGCGCTCACGCTCCGGATCGGCTCCTCGCAGCGGATTGTCGAACAACCCGAGCTTGTCTTTCAGCCGCAATATCCGCAGCACCGCTTCGTCGACCAAGGCTTCGTCCACGCGTCCGCTCTCGATGAGGCCCGGCAGATGCTGTACGTAACAAGGTGTCATCATCTCGATATCCACGCCGGCCCGGATCGCCCGATAAGCGGCCTCGCAATCGTCCTCCGCCGCGCCGTGCGCGATCATTTCGCGGATCGACGCCCAGTCCGAAATCAGGACGCCGTCAAAACCCCACTCATCGCGGAGGATGCCGCGCATCAGCTTCTCATTGCCGGTAGCCGGAATGCCGTCCACGGTATTGAACGACGTCATGACCATCTCGCAGCCTTCGTCCAGTGCCGCTTTATAAGCCGGCAGATACTGCTCCCGCAGATTGCGTTCCGACATGTTGACCGTGTTGTAGTCGCGTCCCCCTTCAGGAGCGCCATATGCGGCGAAGTGCTTAACGCAGGCAGCCAGCCGCTCCGGCTCTTCCTTCAGGCTCCCGCCTTGATAGCCGCGGACAAAAGCGCGGGCGAACAGGCTGTTCAGGTACGGATCTTCGCCGGTCGTCTCCATGACGCGTCCCCACCGCGGATCGCGCACCAGATCGACCATCGGGGCAAAAGTGACGTGAATGCCGGACACCGCCGACTCTCTCGCAGCAATTTCGGCGCTCTTCTCGGCCAGCTCCGTATCCCAGGAGCATCCGATCGCCAGCGGGATCGGAAAGATCGTTTTGAAGCCATGCACCACATCGGCCATAAACATCAGCGGAATGCCGAGCCGGCTTTTGCTTAAATATGATTTCTGCACGTCGATGACCGACTGCGCTCCCGATAACCCCAGAACGGAGCCGCTGGCGGTCACCATCGATTCGGTGATCCCCATTTCCTCAAGCGGTCCGGTAATTTGGCTTTCGCCGCCTTCATGAAAATTGGCGGTCAGCTGGAGCAGCTGCGCAATCTTCTCCTCCAGCGTCATCTGATGTAACAGTTCGGTTAACTGCCGGTTGTCCATTCCATTCCCTCCACAACAAAGTCGTATGATGATCCAGGCCTTCCGGACACGAATGGTCCGGCTCTTTCAGACCCTTTCTCCTTTCTCAGGAGCTTGCACAAAACCTGGCTGACAAGGGCAGCAAGGATGAAACCCGTCCTTGGCGCTTATCTTTTGTGCAAATTCCTCATGAAGAAAAGCGTCTATCGATGTACATTTGCATTCTTTAATCGTTATAAGAATCTATGTCTCCTCCCTGCGGCCAGGCCGGCCTATTTATAATAGAAGAAACCCGGCCCGCACCACCGTGGAAGAGAAGAACCCGGCTGCATCAAAATGTGCTTCACACCGGGTTCCTTAGACTCGGACTGCGTATAATGCTCTGTTCTTAGCCTTATTTCAGAACGATCTGTTACTTGGCAAATTTGCTGTTCAGTTCATCCAGAACCGGTTGAACGAGGGACTGCTTGCTTTGTACCCACTTCTTCCAGTTTGCTTCCAGATCGCCGCCTTGCAGGATCAGGTTGGCATACTCGTTCTGGTAATCGAAGGATGCCTGGCTCTTCGCTTTGGAATCGTACAGCTGCACATCCCAGTCGTAAGTTGCCAGCTTGCCGCCTTCGCTGCCCAGTTTCGCTTTCTCTTTAAACAGCTCAACGGCGCGGTCACGGTATTCCTTCTTGATCGCAGGGTTCACGATACTGAAGTCGTCGCCCAAAATGTACAGTCCTTCAAAACGTGCCGGATATTTGTCTTCCAGGGTCGTTCCTTCCGGAAGCAGGCTGACCGGCTCTTTGTTCTCGTCGTACTTCCAATCCTTGCCCTCAAAGCCCATGTTCAGGAGCATTTGTCCTTCTTTGGTCGTCGAGTAATCGATAATATCCATGATGCGTTCGAACTTCTCTTTGCTGATGTTCGGCGAGAAGATCAGCGCAGACCAGAAGTTCGGCTGCTCCAGGTTGCGGTATTTGCCGTCGTCACCCAGAACGATCGCCGTATGGACGAGGTCGTCGCTGCTTACGCCCAGGTTCTTCTGCATGTTCTTGTCCATGTCTTGTCTGTACGAAGCCAGACCGCCCAGGGACATCATCGCAGCAACGCCTTTGACTCTGAAGTTGTCGCTGCCTTCGTTGTTTTTCCAGGTGTAGAATTCCGGATTAAGCAGGCCTTCTTTGTACGCTTTCTGCATCAGCTTCAGACCGGTCAGCGTCTCCGGATCGGCTGGTCCCCAATGGAACTTGCCGTCTTCTCCTTTGTAGAACGCCGATTCCACTCGAGAGTGCTCACTGTTGGCCATGATGATGTTGGTCAAAGCGTCATCCGCTGTGTATGAGATCGGAACCAGCTTGGAGCCCAGCTTCCCTGGGTCTTTCTCTTTGACCAGTTCCGCATAATGAATCAGTTCGCTTGTGGTGTAAGCATCCTTAAGTTCAAACCCGACAGCTTTGGCCCAGTCTTTGCGGATCGCAATGACGCCGATTTGGTTCACAAGCGGATCAGCCGGTTTGTTCTGGTAGTACACCGGTTTCGGCAGAATGTAAGTACCGCCTGTCAGCTCTTCCAGCTTGTCGCCGAGGCCGGTCAGCTTGTAGGCTGCCGCTACGTTCGGCCAGCGCTCTTTCCAGTCATCCGGGAATTTGTAGAGCAGTCCTTGATCGACATAGTTCATGAAATCGCCGTGCACGTAGTTCCAGCTGGCCACGTCAGGCAGGTCGCCGGAGTTGATCCACAAGCGGAGTTTTTCCGGCCAGGAATCCCACTGTACGTAGTTGTAATCCCACTCGACGTTGAATTTGTCCATCCAGTACTTGTGGAACTCGTTGTCGAGCACACCGTCTTTTACTTCCGTGGTCTGCGCGACGGAAATTTTTAATTTGTCCTTGTAGTTCCCGTCCGCGTCTTTTTCGTTGCCGCCGGATGATGCCGTGTCTTTCCCGCAGGCAGTCACCGTCAGCATCACCGCCGACAGCGCAACGGCCAGAAGCGGTTTGAACAGCTTTTTGGTGTTCATGTTTTTTCCCCTCTTTTGATCAGATTTTTTGTGGTAAAAAAAATCTATTGTGTAATCAGGTCTTGATAGCCCCTGTTAACACCCCTTTGGCGAAGTGCTTTTGCAGCATCGGGAAGAAGCACATGATCGGCACCATCGATACGAAGACCGAAGCCATCTTCATTCCCGTGGAAAAACCGGATTTGTTCAGGGCGTCCACGCTGGCCGCATTCGAAACGTTTGTCGACGATTCGACGATAATGGTCCGCAGGACGTTTTGCAGCGGAAGCATTTCCGCTTTTCGCAGGAAGATCATTGCATCATACCATCCGTTCCAGAAGGCCACGCCATAGAACAGCGTAATGGTCGCCATAATCGGCGCCGCGAGCGGAAGGACGACAGAGAACAAGATGCGCCATTCGCCCGCCCCGTCGAGCCTCGCGGATTCCATCAAGGACTCCGGCAGGCCCTGGAAGTAGTTCATCATCAGGATCATATTGAAGGCACTGAAGCTTCCTACCAGGATGACAGACCACAGGGAACCGGTGAGGTGCAGCGATTTCATGACCAGGTACAGTGGCACAATCCCGCCGTTAAAGATCATGGTGAACAGGACAAGGAAGAAGATAAACTTTTTCCCCGGGAACTTGTTGCGGCTGAGGCCGTAAGCCATCGTGCTCGTCAGGAACAAGCTCAGCGGCAGGCCGACCACCAGAATTTTAATGGTGTTCCAGAAGCCCGTCAGCAGCCTGCCGTCTTCGAACAGCGCACGGTAGGCGTCCAGCGTCGGATGCTTCGGCCACAGCATCATCGGATTATCGGCATACTCCTTCTGTGAGGCGAGCGAAATCGCGATCACGTTCAGGAACGGAATCAAAATAATTAAAGCCAACACAATCAGCACGATAAACATGATGTAATCGAGAAGCGTCATTTTACCGACCCGGTATTTATGCCGTTTCTCAGCATGCGTACTCATCTCTCTAACACTCCTTTCCTAACGGAACAATCCGTCTCCGCCCATCAGTTTGGCCACGCGGTCCGCAGCAAGCAGCAGAATCATGTTCACGAGCGAACGGAACAAGCTGACCGCCGTCGAGAACGAGAAGTCCGTCGAAGACTGGAACGTGATCCGGTAAATGTACACGTCGAGCACCTGGGACACGTTCTGCGTCGCCGCATTCGCCAAGTTGAAGATCTGGTCGAAGCCGGCGGACATCAGCCCGCCCACGTTCAGGATGAACATGACCGTGACGGTCGGCAAAATGTTCGGCAGCGTAATTTTGAAAATTTGCTGCATCCGCGAAGCGCCGTCGATCTGCGCCGATTCGTATTGATCCTGGTCGATCCCCGAGATGGCAGCCAGGAAGATGATGGCCCCCCATCCGGTGGATTTCCAGATGTCCGTCAAAATCAGCATCGGCAGGAACATGGGCTCGGAGCCGAGGAAGTTGATCGTCGGAAGTCCAAGAAGCTGCAGCGCGCTGTTCAGCAGGCCGTCATAGGAAAGGACGTTGATCACGATCCCCGAAACAATGATCCACGACAGGAACTGCGGAAACGTAAAGATCGTCTGGAACAGCTTCTTCGTCTTCCGCATCCGGAGCTCGTTCAGCAGGAGCGCCAGCAGAATCGGGAACGGGAAGGTGATGATCAGCTTGATAATGTTGATATACAGTGTTCTCCACACCGCTTGGGCAAACGTCGGGTCGCGGAATACATACTTGAAGTTCTCCAGGCCGACCCAAGGGCTGCCCCAAATTCCCATGTTGGCTTTGTAATGCTTAAACGCGAGCGACAAGCCGCCCATCGGCAGATAAGCAAACAGGATCAGCCAGATGATGCCGGGAATAAGCAGCGTATACGTCATCCGGTGCTTCCAAATTTCCGTAAACAGATTACCGGTTTTGGAACGCCCCTTTGCATTTTTGTTCGGCCCTAAGGCTGCGGGTTTCAATTGGCATCTCCTCACTATTCTTGGGTCTTGTCTTCAAACAGAAAATCAAAAGCGGTCTTTAAATGCTCTTCCCAAAAGAGCCAGTCATGCGTTCCCGGTCCCTCTACGTACCGGAAATCGAACGGGCTGTTCTCCATGCTGGCGGCAAACTGCCGGTTCATTCCGACGAACGGATCCTCCGATCCGCAGCAGCACAGCACCGGCGGCAGCCTTCGGCCCTCTTCGATCAATTTCGCGGACAGCGCATACACATCCTGATCCGGCTTCACCTCAAGCCCCGGTCCGAAGACGGCCTGCATCTCCCTGCGCATCCCTTCCGGCATCGCCGGGTCATTCAGACGCTGACGGATGTCGGTCACGCCCGAGAAAGATACTGCTTTGGCGTACCGCTCCGGGTAGGTGAGCGCGCATTTGAGCGCTCCATAGCCGCCCATCGACAATCCCGCCACAAACGTTCTTTCGGGATCGGTATTCAAATGCAGCAGGCGCCCGCACAGCTCGGGTAGCTCCTCCGTGATGTAGTGAAAATAGTCCAGCCCGTAAACCATGTCGGTATAAAAGCTTCGTCCTGCTTCCGGCATGATCACCGTACAGCCGTGCCTCGCCGCGAACATTTCCACGGTCGTCAGGCGGTGCCAGGTGCTGGCGTTGTCCCCCGCTCCGTGCAGAAGATACAGCGTGCTTGAAGTGGGGATGCCGGTATCCACCGGAGAGATCACATGGATGCTGGTCGTCATCCGCAGCGTTGGCGAGCCGGTATCGATCGTTAGATGCGCCATATGTAACCCCTTTCATTTCAGTTCGACTGCTCTATCGTGTTGTCCGCCTTAGTCAGCAGCAGCCCCCTTTCGGGAAGCCGGCCCGGCTGAGCCGATAACGGACAGTTTCGGCCCGTCATTGGTTCTTCTGATCGCCGATTGCGTTCCCGCCTAAGCAAGATCCGATTCAGCCTCATCGGGCGTTATCGGTAGCTGCCGCAGGAGCGTCAAAAGCGATGAAAGCGATTTTTTCGAATCGTTTCGATTAACATCATAAGCCCGTTGTCTAAACCTGTCAACAACCTTTTTTACAAAGGCCCAGCGAACTGTATTTTTGTGCAAATCCTTGATCTCACTTACGTTAATGCGACAAAATCCCTAGCGGATTGCAAATGGTAACCGCTTACAAAATGGAGTTGACAACATAAAGTAATCTGTAATAATCTCAAGATTAACGAATCAATGTGGAAACGTTTCTATAGATTTCATCCTATTCCCTGACGGCCGTAGCGGAACGGCATATGCAGTAACCCGTTTCAGCCATAGGGATCAAGCGGAAGGAAGGCTTAACGATGACATTTCAAATCGACGGTTTTATCGATAACGCAGGCAGCAGGAAACTAAACGTTTTATCCGTCCGGGTGCTGCAAAATGGGCAGCTGCTGGGGCTCTGGGACCAGGAGGGCGACGCCCGCCGGCTTCAGCATTCGGTCAGCAAGTCTTTTACAAGCATGGCGGTCGGACTTGCCATCGCCGAAGGAAAGCTGACGCTGGATGCACGGTTAAACGATTTTTTCCCTGACTATGGAAAATCGGTGAAGGATTCGGCCTATCCACCGGGAGAGCTGACCCTCGGTCATCTGCTCCGGATGGCTTCCGGCCACGATGCCCCGCCGCTCTGGGCGGAAGAGCGGGAAACGCTGCAGGAGAAGGATTGGGCAAAATACTATATGTCCCTGCCCTTGGACCGGATTCCCGGAGAGACCTTCACGTACAGCAGCGGCGATACGTTTATGATCTCGGCCATGGTTCAGGCCGCCGCCCTAGAGACGGTGCGCGATTATTTGGTGCCGCGGCTGTTCGAGCCTCTCGGCATCCGGGATGTCCGGTGGGACACGTCGCCGCTAGGCGTCACGCTCGGCTGCACCGGGCTGTGGATCAGCTGCGAAGAGCTGAGCCGGTTCGGTCAGCTGCTGTTGCAGAAGGGGCGGTGGCAGGGCGTCCAGCTGATCCCGGAGGCATGGATCGGCGAGGTTACGCGGAAGCAAATCGACACGCCGGGAACGGCGGACTGGGGTGCGGGTTACGGCGGCCAATTCTGGATGTGCACGCATGGAGCATACCGCGCCGACGGCATGCGTGGACAGTTCTGCGTCGTCATCCCGGACAAAGAGGCCGTGATCGCCATCAACAGTGACGAGGATGATATGCAGGGCATTCTCGACGCCGTCTGGGCAGATATTTTGCCCCAGCTCTAAGCGTGTTACATTTTCGTGACATGTCAGAAAATACAACAAAACGGTGCCTCCTCTTAGGCGAGGAGAGCACCGTTTTTGCTTGCTTGGGGGTGAGGAATCTGGACCATTCGTATCTGTCATTCCCTTAAGAAATGACCCCTTTGGACAAAATCAGGTTGCCGTACAACGCACGTTCTCCGGTCGCCACGACTGCGTAGGCTTTCTTCGCGCGTTCATAAAATTCGAAACGTTCCAATTCGGTGAACTTGATGTCTTCCCCTTCCGTCTCATGCACGATCTTGCGGTATACTTCCCACACCGGCGTTTCCACCGGATCTCCCGGCACCACCTGCATCAGCATGACGGGATACTCCACGTACCTGTTCAGGGGCAGCAGCTCAAGCGCAGCCTGGAGCAGCTCGGGAATGCCGTGGCCGTCCGCCCGGACCAGCCGCTTGGCCAGACTGGCGGAAGGAAAATTTCCGTCGGCGAATACGATCTCGTCCCCGTGCCCCATTTCGCTTAATATTTTCAACAGCTCAGGAGACAGCAATGCAGAAATTCCTTTCAACATGACAAAAACCTCCTATAATGTTCCCACTTGGGGTGTCCTGAAACATAATACGACACGCGGCAGGAATATCCTTCCTGAAATAATTTTTACACTCGCATGAAGCTACCGGATACACTGCCGTTGTATAATAGTGGAAAATGACCACTAAACGAAACGGAGGATTTGTCGTCCATGAAAAAGACCTGGCTGCTTGGCTTCGGATTTTTCAGCATCAGCATCACCTGGGCGCTGTACAATGCGTTTGTTCCGTTTTTCCTCGATCCGTATCTGAAGAGCGCCGCGTGGATCGGCTTCATGATGACCATCGACAATTATTTCGCCCTGTTCCTGCAGCCATGGATCGGCAATCGGAGCGACCGGACCGTCTCCCGTTTCGGCAAGCGGATGCCCTACCTGCTTATCGGCATGCCGCTCGCTGCCCTGTTCGTCGTCCTGATCCCCTTTCACACCAGTCTGCTGACGCTGGTCCTGTTCATGATGCTGATGAACCTGGCGATGAGCCTCTACCGCTCGCCAACGATCGCGCTCATGCCGGACATCACGCCGGAAGGGAAGCGGACCAAAGCCAACGGCGTCATCAACTTCATGGGCGGCGTAGGCGGCATTCTCGCGTTTGCCGGCGGATCGCTGCTGTACAACCAGAACCGCTCCTTCCCGTTTATCGCCGCGGCGGTCATCACCCTGCTGTCGCTGTGGATTCTGTACCGCTTCGTCCCCGTTCGGGGAAGCGGTTCCACACCTTCCTCCGCGCCGCAGGAAGGAAGCCGGATCAAGCTGCGCGGCGAGCTGGACCGGACGACGGTGCTGCTGCTGATCGCCATCTTTTTCTGGTTCGTCGGCTATCAGGGAGTCGAATCGTTGTTTACGCTTTACGGCAAGCATCATATGGGGCTGCAGGAAAGCGCCGCTTCCTTCTCCCTGACCTTCTTTTCGCTGTTCTTCGTCCTGTTTGCCATCCCGAGCGGCTGGCTCGGCAACCGTTACGGGAAGAAGAAGATCATCCTGACGGGTGTCGCCGGCCTGTTTCTCGTGTTCGCGGCTGTTCCGTTCATCGGGACCGTGGGACCGCTCCGCGTGTTGCTTGCCCTCGGCGGCATCTTCTGGGCGTGCATCAATATTAACTCCTATCCGTTCATCGTATCGACCGGAAGCGAAGCGAGCATCGGAACCCGAACCGGACTGTATTACCTCGTGTCCTCCCTGGCGGCGATCACTTCGCCGCCGCTGCTCGGGCTGATCATCGACCAGTTCGGCTATGCCTCCTTGTTTGTCGTCGCGTCGGCCAGCCTGCTGATCGCCCTGCTGTTCCTGACGATGGTTCGCCATGACGGCAAAACGGCCGGCGCAGGATCCGAGACAGCGACGCTAAACGGATAAACAGATGGGCGTATTACAAAAAAACATCCACGGCTGACGAAGCCAAGCGGATGTTTTTTTGCTGAAATGCGAATTGCCAATGCCTGCTTACACCAGCAGGTCGGCGACCACCGGAAAATGGTCGGACGGCATTTTGCCCTGGCGGTGGTCGGTGATCACGCCAAAATTGCGCACCTGTACCCCGCCGGTCACGAAAATAAAATCGATGGCGCTCTCGAACTCGAGACCATGCTCCTCGCCCGAGTTCAAATACGCAGGGAACAGCCGCGCGGCCGTTTCCCGGGAGTCAAAGCCCTGGAAGGTGAATGCCGGGCCGAAATGCCGGTAATCCGCGCTGACCGCCGCATCACGCAACAGAGCCTCGCCCTCTTCTTCGCCGCAGAGGACGCGGTAGGCTTCCGAATCGCTGGTGACGTTGAAATCCCCGGTCAGCACCGCGGCGCCCTTTTCCACCAAGTCCCGGATCCGGCTTTTGATCAAATGTGCGCTCTGCTTGACCGCCTCCACGCCGATGTGATCAAAATGAGTGTTCAGATGGATAAATTCTTTTCCCGTATATGTATCTTTGAACCGGCACCAGGTTACCATCCGGGTGCAGGCTGCGTCCCAGCCCAATTTGCCCGGCTTCTCCGGCTCTTCGGACAGCCAGAAATGTCCATGCTCCAGCGGCTTCAGCCGCTGCTTCAGGTAAAAGATGCAGGCGTATTCGCCGTCCTGCTTTCCCGTCCTCCCGGCCGGCTCCGATCCAGCCGTACCCCGGCAAACGCTCTTCCAGATCCGTCAGCTGGTTATGCAGCACCTCCTGCATGCCGACCAAGTCGGCGCGGTGGAAGCGGACGATTCCGGCAACCAGGTCCCGCCGGCTGTTCCAGGTATTCTCGCCTTCCTTGTCATAGTCGTTTTTGATGTTATACGACATGAACCGGAGCTCCATCTCCGGTATGGCTGTGTTGCTCACATCAACACCTCATTTCTCAAAGTTTACGCACGCCCATTCTACCATAATCCGCTGGAAAGCGATCACAAAATTTGGTTAAAGGCACGATTAATCCCCTTCAGACGGGTTCACAGCTTTGATATGATCGTGCTTTGCTTTGTGGGATCTCCTATGTGGGACGCCAATACAGGACACGGCGAAAAGGCCGCCCCCTTGGATCGGGTAGATCCAAAGGAGCAGCCTTTATCGGAAACACGTTGTTTATGGGGCCAGCTTGGCCATCAGGCTGCGGAGCGCCGCTCCGCGGTGGCTGATCGCCTGCTTCTCCTCCATCGTCAGCTCGGCCATTGTTTTCCCGTATTCGGGAAGATAGAAAAGCGGGTCGTACCCGAAACCGCCCGAGCCGGCGCGGTCGGCGGTAATCCATCCCTGAACCGAGCCGGAGGCCTCAATGAAGCCGCCCGTTGCCGGATCATACAGTATCAGCGTGCAGACAAAGCTCGCCGGGCTGAGCAGCGAATCCTGAACGTCCGCGCCCATCTTTTTGTCCTCCAGCATTTGCAGCAGCTTCTCGTTGTTTTGCTCATCCGTGGCATGCTCACCCGCAAACCGGGCGGAGTACACGCCCGGACGGCCTTCCAGCTCGTCAACGCATAAGCCGGAATCGTCGGCCAGCACCGGAAGCCCGAGGGCATCGCCTACGGTTTTGGCTTTCTTCAGCGCATTCTCCGCAAACGTGCTCCCGTCCTCTACTACATCCGGGATGCCGGGATAGTCGAACATGCTTTTCACCTGTTTGCCCAGCGCGGCGAAGGCATGCTCAAACTCCTTGACCTTCCCTTTGTTCTTCGTCGCCACAATAATCGTATCGCCCGCCGGAATCATGCTAGGCCTCTCTTCCGGCTTGTCCCGAGCCGATCATCAGCGCAATGGGGCCAAGGGCTTCCTTCTGCTTGGCGATCAGCTCGCGGATGCCCTGCTCTCCAAGCTTCAGGAGCTCATCAAGCTCCTGCCGCGTGAACGGGCTTTCCTCGCCGGTTCCCTGCAGTTCGACGAACGCGCCGCTGCCGGTCATGACGAGGTTCATGTCCACCTTCGCCTTCGAATCTTCCTCATAATTCAGATCGAGCAGCGGCTCTTCACCGACCACTCCGACGCTGACCGAAGCCAGAAAGTCGCTGATCGGGAACACCGGCAGCTTGTGCTGCTGGGCGATTTTGTTGATCGCAATGGCCATCGCCACAAACGATCCGGTAATCGACGTCGTGCGCGTACCTCCGTCTGCCTGAATGACGTCGCAATCCAGCGTGATAGTCCGCTCGCCCAGCGCCTGCAAATTCACAACGGAGCGTAGCGCTCTGCCGATCAGCCGCTGAATTTCCATCGTACGTCCGCTGAGTTTGCCGCGCGCGGCTTCCCGCTGGTTGCGGGATTGCGTCGCCCGGGGCAGCATCGAATACTCCGCCGTTACCCAGCCTTTCCCCTGTCCTTTCAAAAAAGGAGGAACCTTCTCGTCCACCGTGGCGGTGCAAAGGACTTTGGTGTCCCCCATCTCAATGAACACGGAGCCTTCCGCGTACTTGTTTACGTTCACTGTCAAATTCATCGGCCTAAGCTGATGGCTGCTGCGTCCGTTTGATCTCATCATTTCTGCCTCCTACTTCGTTCGCATCCTGTTTAAGCAACCTTTATTTTACCAAAATGGAGGGATAAAAACACCCTGAGCTGCCCTTAAAGCGGGATTTCGTTAATATAATCGGGGCGTGTGACTGGCTGGCTGTAGTCCAAATTGTCGGTTCCGACGACCTTGGACTCCCCGTTCAGCTCGATTTTGACCTTTGGATTCCCCGCATTTTCCGCCACCGTCAGCACGACGGACTGGAGCATTTCGGTCGGTACCGCATCGCCTTCGGCGAACATGTCTTCCTTCAAGGAGACCGTTACCGTTCCGTCCTTCTCCTTCTTCACGGACTGCAGCTGCGTCTCGTCGGTCATGACTTGTTCCAGGCCGTCTGTCTCCTGCGGACCGCGGATCAATTCGGCGAGTGCCGACTGCAGCGCGTCCTGTCCCGGTTTGACAAGCCGCGTTACCGGAACGTAATACTGAATGCCGGCCGGCGATGCCGCCGAGAAGTAAACGGTGACTGGCGACGAATTCGTCAGCGTGGCCCCCTGCCCGACTTCCAGATTGATGCCCATGCTCCGGCTGAGCGGCTGATCCAGCGGAGTGCCCCCTACAGGCATTTCCGACAGCTTCTTGCCGTCAACCCACAGCTGGACCTTTTGCACATCCGCATTACCGGTCAGGGTCCAGGCCAGCGATTCGAGAATTTTGCGCTCATCCGGCGCTTTGTATTTCGTGAATGCACTGTTAAACTCGACAACGGCCAGCTTGTTATCCTTGTCCACCGTGACCTTCTTGACCTCGGTTCCTGCAGGCAGGACGCCCGTGAAGCCTTCCGGAATATATTTGGCATAGGCTCCGCCGGAGACGAGCGTTTCCACCGACAGCTGAACCGAAGTTTTATCCTTTACTTCCGGCAGACCGAGGGTGACGGGGGCAAGCATCCCGTTCCCGTCCGCCAAATACACGGTCGTCGGGGTGCCGGTGAGCTCGGCCTTAGCCTTGGCGCCTGTGGTGCCTGTGCCGTCCGACATATTGAGCATCTGCTCCTCGACCGCTTTCGGCGGCGCATCGATGTCTTCCGAAGCCGAATGGGTCCCGAACAAACCGCAGCCGGACAGGATAACGGGAACGGCCAGCAATCCGGCGGCGGAAATGCCGCGAATTTTGTTAAGCTTGGTCATAAGTCTGGTTCCTCCTAATCATTTTGTACAGTTTGTACTACCATGTATACGAGCCCCCTTCCGAAAAAATAACAGCCGGCCCATATTAATTTTATCCAGGCTCCTGCGCCTTCCCTGCTGCTTGAGGATGCGTCAAAATGGGCATAACTGGACAAAGATATACTGCAAAACATACAATCAAATTGCGTGAAGTTACATACTACTTGGATGACGGGGTGACGTAATGAGTGAAGCAAATGAGGCAAAACAAGCAAAAATTCCATACAGCTTAAACAGTAAAAAGGTATCCGAAGCGACGCGGGAGTGGCTTCATAACCGGGGCGTGAGGGTGGAGGAGATCGCCGAGCTCGTTATGCTGCTGCAGAAAAAGTACTATCCGAACCTGACGATGGAGGAATGCATCCTGAACGTGGAGAAAGTGCTTAGCAAGCGCGAGGTGCAAAACGCGGTACTGACCGGCATCCAGCTCGATATGCTGGCCGAGCAGGGCAAGCTGCTCTCCCCGCTGCAGGACATGCTGGAAAATGACGAGAGCCTGTATGGCGTCGACGAAGTGCTGGCCTTTTCCATCGTTAACGTATACGGAAGCATCGGCTTTACGAATTACGGTTATATCGATAAGCTCAAGCCCGGCGTGCTCGAGCGCCTGAATGACAAAAGCACCGGGGAAACCCACACGTTCCTGGACGATATCGTCGGCGCGGTCGCCGCGGCGGCCAGCAGCCGGATCGCGCACGGCAAGCAGGCGGAGAAGGAAACGGGCGACGGGCCCGATGAGGTTCGGCTTCCCGAAGATCACTAAAACAACTCTATCATCATCGAGGAGGGCTGATTCGTCAGCCCTTCTCTTGTCATTTGGCGAGGAAAATAACGCAGAAGGTTCGGAGCCGGACTAATGCAACGCTCCGAACGCAAACAAGGACGGCCTCTTGGCCGTCCTTTCTGCTCTTCCTGCCGCTATGTAACGGCGGCTTCATAGCGAAAGATGCCGTCATGACCCGGCACCTTCTTCACCTGGCCTCGCCGCTCCAGCTCCTGCGTATGCGCCAGCGTCTCGCACATGGCGAAGCGCATCTGGTGAATGCCGAGCGCGGTGCCGAACAGGGCGGCGCACAGCTCAAAACCGGTCGCCGGCCCTGCCTGAATCCGTCCCAGCACCCGCACCAGCCGCTCTTCATGATGCTGCAGGAGCGCCTCAAGCCGGGCCTCAAAATGGTCAAACGGATTCCGGTGTCCCGGATAGGCCCGTTTTACCTGGAAGCCCTGCAGCTTCCTGAGCCCGTTCAGAAACGAATGCAGCGGCTCAGGATCGCTTCCGGACAGCAGGCTGACGTTCGGGGAGATCTGCGGCAGCACCGCATCTCCGCACAGCATGACCCCGCTCTCCTCGTGCAGCAGCGACATATGGCCTGGCGCATGGCCCCACGTTTCGATGGGCATCCATCGCCGCCCGCCCATCTCCAGCGGTTCCCCTTCGGTCAGCGGCAGCGCCGAAGGCAGCGGCTCTACCTGCGGGAAGAAGCTCTCCAAATGGGCGGGGAGCTGGCTTGTCCACGCCTCGGGCATGCCGTGCTGCCGAAACAATAGCGGCAGGTCGTCATTCATCGTGGATGCCTCGCCCCACATCCGCTGCATTTCCTCCGCCGCCCGCGCGGACATCCGGACCGGGCAGCCCGCCTTTTCCTGGAACCACCCCGACAATCCCAAATGATCGGGATGATGGTGCGTAAGCACGACCGACTCCACGTTCCCGAAAGGGATGCCCAGCTCATCCAATACCTTGTTCCAGGCAGCTTCATTCTCCGCGGTCCGCGGTCCCGGATCGATCACCGTAACCCCTCCTGAAGGCCCCCGCAGAATATAGCTGTTTACCCAGCGCAAAGGGTATGACATCGCCATCTTTACCTGAATGATGCCGTCTTCATAGTGCGTAATCTCGGGTATATTCAATGCCCCGTCCTTCTTTCATTTATGCTTTCTCTTCCTGCGGGCGCCGTCCCACAAAAATCATCCGCTGTGAGCGCCCCTCGTCATAATCGACTTCCTCATTATAGCCGCCGTACACTTCGTCTGTCATGAGCCCGGCTTCCTGCAGCATTTCCTCCAGCCGGCCGCGCGTGTACAGCTTCACCCGCTCGTGATACTCCCGTGTGCCCTTGGTGCCGTGCATATCCGATATGGAGATGTCCTTGATTACAAAATCCCCTTCGATTCGGCGCTTCTCCACGATCCGCTGCCCCTCTTCCTCCCGCTCCGATTCCGGAACCAGATGCCTCCGGACATAAGGGGAGTTCATGAAATCGATGATAAACCACCCTCCGGGTTTCAGCATTCGGCGAATCTCCCGGAGTACCTTGAGCTGCTCCCCGTCCTCGCGAAAATACCCGAACGACGTAAACAGATTGACGACCGCGTCAAACCCGCCTTCCAGCGGAAGTTCGCGCATATCGGCCTGCCGCCATTCCACCCGCTCCTTCGTGTCCAGCCTCCGGGCCTCCCGCAGCAGTACGTCGGAGAGGTCAACCCCGGTGACGCGGTAGCCCGCGTCCACCAGCGCGAGGGAGTGCCTGCCTGTTCCGCAGCACAAGTCGAGCACCTGCGCCCCTGACGGCAGGTCCAGCCAGGAGATCATCGTCTTGACCTCCCGGGCTGCCCCTTCGATGTCACGGTGCTTATATACCAGGAGATAGTCCTCTCCGAAACTTTTTTCATACCAATCCTTCATCCTCTGCGTCATCCTCCTGTGTATGTGAGTCGGTTCCATGAATTATTACATTCAAAAAGGACGGTTGAAACCAGCCGGCTGGCAGCCTGTGCCCGCCGTATGCAGTATAGGATTCGACGCGCCATGGGATTGTATGAATCGAGCCGATAAGGCTGGTCCGGTTTACGACCCAGGCACATATTCATGCGACAGAATCGAATACAGCCAGGAATTCGCAAAGCCTCCTTTATTCGTCGGCATATGCTCGCGGAGATAGCCTTCCTTTTGCATGCCGATCTTCTGCATGACCCGCTCGGACCCGATATTTTCCGGACGGCAGGTCGCATAAATCCGGTGTACTCCCAGCTGACGGAAGCCGAATTCCAGCATCGCCTTCGCGCATTCCGAAGCATAGCCTTGGCCCCAATGATCCGCATGGAAGCAGTAGCCGATTTCTCCGTTCGAGCCCGAGACGTTGATTCCGCAGCCGCCGATCAGCTCCCCGTCCGTTTTGCGGGTTACCGCCCACTCGTAATGGGTCCTTGGCTCTTTCTGCTGCATCGCCTTCATGCCTGCGACATAGTCCTTCGTTTCCTCCTCGGTATTCGGACCCCAAAGGGTATAACGGGTAACTTTGGGATCTGATGCGTAACGGTGTACGCTCTCCCAGTCTTCCGGCACAAACTCGCGGATGACCAGCCTGTTCGTCTCCAGCCTCATCTTCATGTCTCCTCCTTCGAAACGCATTGAATGAATTGAATCCAGATTAATCCATCTGCCTTTCGGTGTCGACCCCCTTAAATGAAGAGCATTAGGAGAGCTGCCACAGCCGCCATCATTTGCCGAAATATAGCGGAAAATAATGCGGAACCCGGCCCATATTGCGACAAACCTTTCACCAGACTGGTGATATAGTAAATATGCACTAATCATAGTGTTTTAAAAATTGGAGGGATTAGATATGGAGCATTTGGAATTGGACATCTTGATGGCTGACGAAGAAGCAGAACAGGAAGAGCAGATCGACGACATCGAAGAAGAAGATGAAGAGGCGGAAGACGAGGAAGAATCCGAATTCGTAGAAGAGGCGGATGAGGACGAAGACGAAGAAGCCGACGATGAAGAAGACGACGAAGAAGCTTAACTGGCAACACAATCCCTTCTCCCAGATACACAGAAGCTAATCCAACAGACCTGTTCAGCGATGAACAGGTTTTTTGAATTTCGATCGCAAAAATAGAACGAGCAGGCCATCCTCCCATTTCAAGGAATCAGCCTGCTCCAGTTCAGCCGTTCAATGTAATTATTTGCTCAGCGTTTCGGTCAGCACCGGTACGATTTGCGATTTACGAGACACAACACCCTTCAATACGGCGGTATTGTTCTCAAGCTTCACGTTATAAGCCGTTTCGACCGCAGCAGTGGATTTTCCGAGGGCCAGCGCCACGGAATCGTTGTTCAGGATATCCGTTACGACAAACACGAACAGATCGAGACCTTTCTCGCTGATGATCGCATTCAGGGCGTCCTCCAGTTCAGCCTGACGGTTCAGGACGTCGTTAGGGTCCACCGTGTTCACTTGGGCGATTTCCACTTTGCTGCTGCCCATTTGGAATTCTTTGGCGTCCAGGGAGATCAGCTCGGCAATCGTCTTGCTGCTGACATCTGCACCCGCTTTAAGCATGTCCAGCCCGTACTGCTCCAGGTTGACTCCGGCGATTTCGGCGAGCTCGCGCGCAGCGGCTACGTCCTCCTCGGTGCAGGTCGGGGATTTCAGCAGGAGCGTATCGGATACGATCGCGGATACCATCAGACCGGCGATTTGCGGCGTAACTTCAACGCCTTTTTCCTTGAACAGCTTGTTCAGGATCGTTGCCGTGCAGCCTACAGGCTCTGCGCGGTAGTACAGCGGATGGCTTGTCTCGAAATTCGCGATGCGGTGGTGGTCGATGACCTCGCTCACGCGCACCTGATCGATGTCGCTAGCGCTTTGCTGGCGCTCATTATGGTCAACGAGAATAACCTCGCTTGCTTCGTTAGCCACGGTTTCCACTTGGCGAGGGGCCTCGGCTTTGAAATAATCCAGCGCAAACTGCGTTTCGCCGTTGACGGCGCCCAAACGAACCGGCTCCGTATTATGGCCGAGCTTATTCTTGAGGTAAGAGTATACGATCGCTGATGTGATCGTGTCCGTGTCCGGGTTTTTGTGCCCGAAAATCAATGTTTTTGCCATGGTTTCAACTGCTCCTTTATCGTTTGGAATAAATGAAGACTTGGTTCATGCCGTAATCTACATACGATTATAGCGGGAATTGGGCTATATTCCAATTCCTTTACAGAGATTTATTCCTGAAGGCTTGATTACAGCCTGATTTCGGGAGGCGTCTTGGCCGGAATCCGCTTCAGCGGCTGCCCCTCTTTATAATACAGCGACGGATTCAGCAGCACATAGAAAATATGGGTATGCGGGCAACCGAGGTTCTCGAGGATCCGGTTGATGTTCTCGGCGATCGCATGATGCTTCTCTTCCTCGCGCGGGAACATGAAAATTTCCACGGACCGGGGGCTGTTTGTGATTTTTTCCACATGTAAAAGCTCAATTTTGACGATTTCTTCCGGAATGTTGGCGATTCCTGAAATGCATTCGATAATGGCCGGTGCGGCGGTCTCCACCACATTCTTTTCAAAACCTGTAAATCTGACAAAAGGCAAAGCCGTTCCCTTCTTTCTCTTTCTTTCTAAAGCTGTGCCCGATCTAAATATATCGGCATTACTAACCTACCATAAAAACGGCAAAGGAGTCACCTCCCCAAGAGATCACTCCTAAATGCCAATGGATACTGCTGATACCCCAAATCCGATGCCTGACGCCGCTATTCCATAATTTTCGACGGGTTGGCAACGACGTCGATTTTCTCCTGCACACGCTCCGGGCTCCCCAGAAAATGGCGGTTCAGCGGCTTCAAATCGTCGTCCAGCTCGTACAGAATCGGCACCGCGGTCGGGATGTTCAGATCCACGATGTCCTCCTCGCTTATATTTTCCAGCACCTTCATCAAGGCCCGCAGGCTGTTCCCGTGCGCGACGACGAGCACCTTCTTGCCCGCCTTGATCTGCGGCACGATCTCCGCTTCCCAATAAGGGAGCACGCGTGCGATCGTGTCCTTCAGGCTTTCTCCCAGCGGAATCTCCTGCTTCGTCAAGTTGCCGTAGCGCTTATCCTTGGGAGGGTAGCGGTCATCGTCGGCCGTAATCTGCAGCGGGGGCACGTCGTAGCTCCGGCGCCACAGCATGACCTGCTCCGCGCCGTATTTCTTCGCCGTCTCCTCTTTGTTAAGTCCCTGAAGCGCGCCGTAATGCCGTTCGTTCAGCTTCCACGATTTGCGGATCGGGATCCACAGCAGGTCGTTGACGTCCAAAATATAATTCAGCGTTTTGATCGCCCGCTTTAATACGGACGTATATGCGATATCGATTTCATAGGGAATATCCTGCAGCAGATGCCCGGCCTTGATCGCTTCCTGGACCCCTTTGTCCGTCAGATCGACATCCGTCCAGCCTGTGAACCGGTTCTCGCGGTTCCACTCGCTTTCCCCATGTCTGACCAGAACCACCTTGTACATGGTGCCACACTCCTTTACTGCCTTACTCGTAACAAACTACCGGTATAGCTTTTAACCGACAAGCATTTTTTAAACTTTTTCTTTTCATTCCAATCATTTTACATACTGGCTGCGGGTGAGCTGCCGTCCCTGGCGATCTACTGTTTGCGGACTCTCAGCTCTTCCCAACACATGCTTATGCTCTGCAGAGGTTCCCCGCTGGGGTAGACTCCGGGACGTTCGCCCGGGTTGCCTCCCTGGCCGGACAGATTTACAATAACTACTGTTACATCATAATCGGAGAACGACGGAGGTACAATAATGAGAAATGCTTATTTGTTCGGCCAAATCGAGCGCGTGCGCACGGGCATCATCAACAAGGTGTCCGCGCTGCCTGAATCCAAGCGGGATATCGTCCCCGACGGATTCAACAACAATATCCACTGGCACCTCGGGCATTTGCTGGTCATATCCGACATGCTCGTGCTCCAGTACAGCGGCAAGGACGGCGTCATTCCGGCCGAATACCGCCCTTATTTTGCTTCGGGGACGAAACCGGCAGATTGGCAGGGCGAGGCACCGGCGTGGGATACCCTGATTTCGCAGCTCACCGAGCAGATTCGCGTGTTCCAAGAGCAGCTCGGTGACGACCTAAATCAGCCAGTCGCCAAAGCGGACAACTTTGCCAAAGCCGAGACGATCGACGAGCTGCTGGTCATGAACATTAATCATGAAGCATCGCATGTCGGAATGATCAACGCCATGCTGAAGAAGCTGGCCTGATATCGGGTCAGCAGACAGCACAAGGCAGCCCTTCTCCATGTCGGAGAAAGAGGCTGCCTTCATTTTTGGAAAGAACTCGGGTTAAAAACCGACGGTGGTAACCTGAGCGGCATCGCGTGTCGTCAAAACGGATTAACGATAGTCGTCATGCAGACGCCACCAGATGTAAGGCTGGGTTTGCGGCCATCCTTCAGGTGAATCCTCCCACGTTTCCTGGCGGCCAAAGGGTGTCAGGTCGAGCAAATTGAAGTCCGCGCGGATCCTGTCGACGCCACGGGAGGCTGTGAAATAGGTGCGGAACACCTCATCTCCATCGCGGAGAAAGACGCTTAAGCCGAACCCGTCCCCTGCACCCATGTCATTGTTGAATTCGTTCCCGTTTGAAGAGAACCAAGGTACATTCCATCCCATCCGGTCTTTGAACGGCCGGATCTGTGACAGGGGCGCAGGGGAGACGAGAATAAAGGTCGTATCACGGGCATTCAGGTGGGCAAGGTGGCCGATGTTGTCGACAAAAGAGGAGCAGCCTGTGCAGCCTTGACTGGCGCCTGGAGCCATCATGAAGTGGTACACCACGAGCTGGCGGCGTCCGTCAAAAAGATCAAGCAGCGGCACTGTACCATCCGGTCCCTCGAACATATAATCTTTACTGATCCGTACCATCGGCAGCCTGCGGCGCTCTGCGGCCAGCGCGTCCAGCGCCCGGGTAAGCTCCTTCTCTTTGACGAGCAGCTTATCGCGCGCGTCCACCCACTCTTGTTCCGAAACGATTTGCGGAAGTGCTGTGTTTTTCGTATCCACGGGTATCCTCCTCCAAGTTTTAAAGGATTCGTTGGTTCTGCCATTATCCTAGCATGGTTCATTTCCCGGGATTTCTTATGAATTGCTGAAAATAATATGAAGCTGCATATTACTTGTGTCCGGGAACATCCTCCTCCATTCAGACGTTCTATATAGGAAGGAGCTGATGGATATGAACATGTATCTGATCATCTTTGGGCTGATCTTGATTGGAGGCGGTATCATGACCCGCCGGAACCTGGGAAGGGGATGGCGGAGCAGCGAAAGCTGGAAGACAGTAGAAGAAGCGGAGCCCAGCGAGTCCTACCTGGAACTCCAAAAGGTCCGCGGCTTCCTTGCGATCGTGCTCGGCTCGATTTTTATCGTAATCGGGTTGTTTATGCTGCTGTTTTTATGACCGCCCCTTCTCCAGAGAACAGACCATTTTGAAGTTTCCGGGTACCGCCTGAAACCCCAGCAGATCGCGGTTGATGCGAAGCATGGGACCGTTCAGCGAATCGTTGTGGGTTCGCAAATAAGGCACACCGGCAGCGCGTGCGGTATGTATGGCCAACAGCTTCAGCGCCAGCCCGATCCGCCGGCCCCTATACTCCGGAAGCACACCGGTAAACTGGTGGCACATCGCCTGGGTTTGTTCGTTCTGCTGCAGGGTCACGACGCCGACATAGCGGTCCCCGTCCTTGGCGATATGTACATACTCCGGCCGCACGCCGGCCAGGTTAATATTCCATTTCTTCCATTCCTCAAACCAGGGGAAATCCTCGTTGTATCCCGGAATGTCCTGATGGGCGATCCTATACAGCTCATGAAGCTTCCGCTCCTGCGCCTCTCCAGGCTCATCCTTCAGCGTCACGAACATAATGCCGGATGACTCGGCGCTGCGAATGCTTGGCAGCAAAGCTTGGTCGGTAAAAGACGACAGATCCAGCACAGATTCAAAGGTGTGGCGTTCCAGCAGGTAGCCCCGGCGTTCCGCAAACGATAGCGAGGCCCCGTCATTCTCCCTCATAAAACAAACGAGACGGGAAGCCTTAACCAGGCACGCCCACTCGCGCACTTCCCGGGACAGTGCCCTTCCAGCTCCGCAGCCGCGTTCATCCGGATGGACGACAAGTGTAACGTTGAGGCTGCCGGGTTCGTTCCAGGGCGCACGCCAGGCGATGGCGTAACCGATGACCTCTCCTGCCCGGTTAACGGCGACCCATTTCGGGCGATCCCAGCCCATCAGCCGCCCCTCTTCGTCGTAATGAAGCTGGCCCGGCGGTATACTCTCTTCTTCGTCCTGCAGCTGCTTGGCGGTGACGGGTTCCGACCAGATCAGGCTCAGCAGCGCCGCGGCTGCTTGAAAATCCTCCCTGCCAAAACGGCGAATCGTAAAGTTTGACAATATGTATTCCTCCAAAAAATGGTATTGGTTTGCCTCGCTCATTATCTCATGCAATCACTTTGATGGAGCGATAAAGTTTGGGTATAGCGTTTTTTTCCTTAGCCGGGGCGCTTTCCGCTCCCCTACGTGCTCATAAATATGAATCTTTGAAAAACAAACTTTTGCACACGATCATCTGTCCGATACCGATCTGTGAAGCCGGCATAGAATATATCAATCTTAAGAAAAGGAGTGATATATTTGGCAAACAGCGATGTACGTCTTGCCCTTTGGTCCGGCATTAATTTTACGGGCCGCAGAATCTTGTTCAGACGCGGTGGAGTTGCGGTCCGCGACCTTGGAGCTTTCCGCTTCGACAATCTTCTCTCCAGCTTCCGTCTCAGAAATACGGTGCAGAGCAATCAAGTGACGCTTGTTTTGTTCTCACGAATTAATTTCCAGGGATCTTTCCGCGTGTTCCGTGGCAGCCAAAATGTAGCCAACCTGGGCAATTTCAACTTTAACAACGTCACGTCTTCTTTCATCCTCGTTGGACGCAACCTGACGAATGCCGAAATTTCCCAAATTCAAAGCACCGGCAGACCGCCTCAAGACATTCTTATTATCAGACAGTAATCATCTACAAAGGGTGCCCGTCAGGGTACCCTTTCCCATGTAACGAAATCCCCGCATAAGATGGAAGTGAACAAAATAAAGAACCTCCCGCTATGCCTTCCCGTCAAGGAAGACATCTCGCAGAAGGCCAAGGTCGCAAGAGAGGCTTCGATCAGATTTTTAATTCCCCAAGCTTGATCAGCTCGACAACGGCCTGAGAACGGCCTTTGACGTTTAATTTCTGCATCACATTGGAAATATGGTTCCGGACCGTCTTCTCGCTGATAAATAACTGACCGGCGATATCGCGTGTCGTTTTGTCCTGAACGAGCAGTTCAAATACTTCGCGCTCACGATGAGTCAACAAAAATTTGCTCTTATGATCGTTCCCCTTCAATGGTGTCACCCCTCCTTGCTCGGGTTTGTATGGTATAACAAGGTAAAGGGATACAGTCAACTCATATTATGTAAGGCACCGGGCTTTGGTGTCGTTATGCATAAAAATTAGGCACCTGCCTTGAAAGGGCTTACAGCAGGAGAGATTTCGGCATTTTAAAATGGCAGTTGACACATGGTCGGTAACTCATTATGATGTTGCTATCAATGAAATTGAGAATCATTATCAAACTGATCTATCCCCTTTCTTCTATAAGAAATAGAGGAAGTTTTTCTCGTGGTTACAGAATCATTCAGCGCCGCTGAAAATGTACACATTCTATAATCTTAAAAAAGGAGCTGCTTTGAACTTGAAGTTACATACGATCATTCCCGCCGGTATTATCCTCTCCTCCCTGCTCTTCGCAGGCTGCTCGGAGAAAGAAAGCGCAGATTCTGCTGCCAGCGAGGCAAAGACTGAGACGTCAGCCGCTAATACTGACACATCGGCGCCAAGCGCCGGTACCGATACAGCTGCGGCGCAGACGGCCGATTTCAGCGCAGCCGTGGAATCCTACCGCACCTTCGCGGTGGAGCAGTGCGATCAATTCGTGAAGCAAACGGAAAAATTCACCGAAGCGGTGAAAGCCGGCAAGCTCGAGGAAGCGAAGGCCCTATATGCCCCGGCCCGTTCCTATTACGAGCGGATCGAACCGATTGCCGAGGCGCTTGGCAATCTGGATCCCGACATTGACGCCCGCGTGAACGATGTGGATGCCGCCGATTGGCGCGGATTCCACCGGATCGAGAAGGGACTGTGGGAGGATAAGACGACCAACGGCCAGGAAGCCTTTGCCGACCGGCTTCTGCAGGACGCGCAGCTGCTCCGTGCCAAGGTGGAGACGGTCGATATTGACGCCAGCCTGATGGTAACCGGAGCGGTTGAGCTGCTGAACGAAGTGTCCTCCTCCAAGGTAACCGGCGAGGAGGAGCTCTACTCCCACACGGACTTGTACGATTTTGCGGCCAATGTGGAAGGCGCAACCAAAATTTACGAAATCCTGAAACCCGACCTGGCCAAAAAGGACCCGGATCTAGAAAAGCAGATCGGGGAGCGATTTGATGCGCTCAAGAAAGAACTGGACGCCTACAAGAAAGGCGACGGATACGTCAGCTACACCGAGCTGAAAGAGGACGAAGTCCGCAAGCTCAGCCAAAACCTGGATGCCCTGGCGGAGCCGCTGTCGAATATGGGCACCCTGCTTGGAGTGTAGAGCATGTCAAACCGTGAGCATGAGGAAACCAAAGATTCGTCGATTTTGAAAAAGCCGCTGTCCCGCCGCGACTTGTTGCGGCTGGCGGGCACCGGCGGCCTGGGATTGATCATCGGGGGCGCCGGTATGAGCGGCCTCTTCGCCGCGAAGGAGCGGAAGACGGTGGCAGCTGTTGCCGGCCATCCTGACGCCGGGGACCGCATCCCGTTCTACGGGAAGCATCAGGCCGGCATTATCACCCCCTCGCAAAACTTCATATACTTCGCCGCTTTCGACGTGACCACGACCGATGCGAAGGAGCTGAAGAAGCTGTTTCAAGCCTGGACCGCGGCGGCTGCGGCCATGACCGAAGGCTCCATGCTCGGGGAAGAGAGCGCCAATCACAACCTGCCGCCGGTGGATACCGGAGAGTCGGCAGGTCTTTCGCCTTCCCGGCTGACCCTGACGTTCGGCGCGGGGCCGTCCCTGTTTGATTCGCGCTTCGGGCTCGCCTCCAAGCGGCCGGCGAATTTCAGCGATCTCCCGGCCTTTAACGGGGATCAGCTGGACGCCCGCTGGTGCGGCGGCGATTTGGCCGTTCAGGCCTGCGCGGACGACCTGCAGGTGGCGTTTCACGCCATCCGCAATCTGGCGCGCATTGCCCGCGGCACGGCCGTGCTCCGCTGGACCCAGGAGGGCTTCCAGCGCACCGGCAGCGCCGACCCCGCAGGCGGAACCCCGCGGAATCTGCTCGGCTTCAAGGACGGCACGGCCAATCCGGATACGACAAGCAGCGAGCAGATGAACCGGGTCGTTTGGGCCGGGGCCGAAGGCGGCGCAGCCTGGATGGCCGGCGGCAGCTACATGGCGGTGCGCCGGATCCGGATGCGGATCGAGGTGTGGGACCGATCCTCCCTGAAGGATCAGGAGGAGACGTTCGGACGGTACCGGGCCAGCGGCGCACCGCTTGGCGGACAGCACGAGTTCGACAAGGTCGACCTGTCCGCCAAAGGGCCTGACGGATCGCCGGCTATTCCGGCCAATTCGCATATGGCGCTCGCCCGCGGAGACGGCTCCGTACAGATCCTCCGCCGGTCCTATTCTTATTCGGGGGGCATGGACGCCAAGACCGGCCAGCTGGATGCCGGACTGCTCTTTATCTGCTTCCAGCGCGACCTGCAGAAGCAGTTCATCCCCCTTCAGCAGAAGCTTGCGAAGAGCGACCGGCTGAACGAATATATTCAGCATGTCGGAAGCGCGGTGTTCGCCTGCTTCCCCGGCGCCTCTTCGGGAGGCTATATCGGAGAGACGCTGTTGTAGCCCGTTGACATCAAAATCTAGCAGAATTGACATAAAGGAGACTTCACCATGCTGCGAAGCAACCTTACGCCTCTTACCGGACGATGGAACCGCCCGCTGATCGGCGCCCTGCTGACCCTTGCGATGCTCCTCCTGAGCATCTTGGCCCCGCGCGCCGAAGCGGAAGGAAATTCCGCCCTGGACTCCCTTCTGCCTTCTGTAGGCAGCGCCCTGGTTGAAGCGGGCCAGCAGGAATGGTCCAAAGCGAGCGAGGATCTGAACCAATTCAAACAGCTCTGGGAGCCGGTCAAAGCCGGGGACACGGATCATGCCGGTTTGACAGCGGCCGTCGACGCTGCGCTTCAAGACGCGCAGAGCAAGCTTGCAAGCGGCGGACCGGAGGCAAAAACCGCGCTGTCCGCACTGGCCAAAGCGGTCAACGCATACGTCTCCGTGGCCGAGAGCTCGACCGGATCTTCCGGCGCGGCCATAAGCGGCGTGGAGTCGGCCAAGAAGCTGCTGCCTCTGGCGCAGGACAGCTTGAAGGCCATGCAGGCGGGGGACTGGGGCGCGGCCAAGCGAAGCTATCAGTCGATCGTGGATGCCTGGCCGACGGCAGAAACTCCGATCCGCAGCGATAACTTCACGGTCTACGGACAGCTCGAAACCGGGATCAGCCTCGTGCGGATCGCCCTCCAGGCTGAGCCGGTACGCGAAGAGCAGGCCGTGCAGGAAATGCAGAAGCTTATAACGCTGATGACCGGTTATACCGAAGGGAAAATCGCTGCCGCTGATTCCGGTAGTGACGGAAATTACCGGCTATCCGACGTGCTGGGCATCCTCGAAACCGCACGCCAGGATGCGCAGGCCGGCCGCAGCAGCGAAGCGGCGGACCAGATGACGAAGTTCATTTCCATCTGGCCGGCGGTTGAGGGCGAGGTGCGGGTTTCCGCTCCGGACCTTTACACGGATATTGAAAATAAAATGTCGGCCGTTTCCGGCTACCTGCTCTCCAGTCCGCCCAAACTGGATGAAGCCGTAAAGGTCATGGACGCGATGAAGTCCTCCCTCACCCCGCTTGCGGTCGATCACAAATATACCGCGTGGGATGCCGCACTGATTCTGCTCCGTGAAGGCCTGGAGGCCATTCTCGTGCTGTCCGCCCTGCTGTCTTATCTGAAGCGAAGCGGAAATACGCGCGGCCAGAAATGGATTTGGGGCGGAGCCGGGTCAGGCCTCGTCCTCAGCCTCCTGCTCGCGGTCGTGCTCACTTTCTCCATCTCCAAAGCGGCTTCAGGCAGCGCCCGCGAGCTGATCGAAGGCATCACCGGTCTGGTGGCCGTGGTGATGATGCTGACCGTCGGGCAATGGCTGCACAGCAAGTCAAACACGGCCGCCTGGAACAAATACGTGGGCAGCCAGATGGATCAGGCGCTGGCCCGAGGAAGCCTGTGGTCTCTTTTCGTGCTGGCCGGTCTAGCCGTCCTGCGTGAAGGCGCGGAAACGACCATTTTCTATGCCGGGATGGCCTCCTCCATTGATATGGGGCAGCTGATCCTTGGAATCGCCGGCGCCTTTGCCGTTCTGGCCGTGCTCGCTTATGCGATTATCGTGCTCAGTGCCCGCCTGCCTCTGCGCGGCTTTTTCCTGGCGGCGACCGTGCTGATCTACTACCTGGTTTTCCGTTTCCTTGGAGACAGCATCCATTCGCTCCAGGTCTCGGGTCGCATTCCCGCCCATTCGGAAACCGGGCTGCCGTCCGTATCCTGGCTTGGCATGTATCCGACCTGGGAAACGTTCATTCCACAGATGGTCGTGCTTGCTTTCGTGCTATGGCAGCTGATTCGCGTGGAGCTGCGGAATACGCAGGGATCCAAGGCACGCGCATAAATCTCTTATAAAAACCGGACTCTAAGAAGTCCGGTTTTTTGCGCTTTCGCTTTTACAGAAATTTAACATTCCCGCCCCTTGTAAACGTAAGACAAATGGCCTATGATGAGGATGAAACAAAAATTATTTTCTCAAAATCAGAATCATTCATTAAAATTATTTTCATTATCTGCAACATCAATAGTTTTATCCAAGGAGGCTTGCGATTGGCACCTATATTACACGCCTTGGCGCAGGAACAGGAACGGCTATCCCAGCAGGAGCGCCGGATCGCCGATTTTATCCTCTCCTCCTCCCCTTCCGAAGTCGTTCACATGGGGATCAAGGAGCTGGCCGAGCAGTGCGGGACCAGTCCCGCCACCGTGACCCGGTTCTGCAAAGCGTTCCATCTCAAGGGCTACCCGGATCTAAAAGTGAAGCTGTCCGCCGAAATCGCCCATACGGAAATGCAGGAGCGGAGCGGCATGTCTTCCTATCAGGATATCGTGGCCAACAACCCGTTATCCCAAATCGTAGAGGCCATGGAAGCGAATCACCTGGCCTCCATCCGCGACACGACGTCCCTGCTCGACATGGACCGTCTGGCCCAGGCGATCCGCCTGCTCTGCGCCGCCGATCGGATCGACTTGTACGGGGTAGCCACCTCGTCGATCGTCGCCCAGGATTTCTACCAGAAGCTGATCCGGATCGGTAAGAACTGTACCGCCTTCGCTGATTCACATATGCAGATCACTTCCGCCTCGACGCTTTCGGGCCGGGATGTGGCGGTCGCCATCTCCTATTCAGGGGAAACGCTCGAAACGATCGATGCGCTGGCCTGCGCCAAAGACAGCGGGGCAGCGACCATTTCGCTGACGTCGTACAGCAGCAATACGCTGGCTGCCATGGCCGATATCCCTTTGTTCGCCTCTTCCCTGGAAAAAGGAATGCGCCGGGGAGACATGGCTTCGCGGATCGCCCAGCTCCATCTCGTCGACATCCTGTTTATGGGGATGAACAGCGAGCAGTTCGGACAATATGTTCCCAAGCTGGAGCAGTCCTACCATAATGTACAGAATTACCGAAAATCCAGAGGAGGTCATTTTCAAGCATGAACATTTATACATTTAAAAACGAGGCTGATTTTAACGCCACCGGGGCCAGCCTGATCGCCAGCCTGCTTCATACCAAACCGAGAGCGGTACTCGGCCTGGCCACAGGCAGCACCCCGGTAGGAATTTATGGACGGCTTATCGAAATGTACCAGCAGGGCCTGGTCAGCTTTGCGAAAGCATCCAGCTACAATCTGGACGAGTACGTCGGTCTGCCTGAGGGCCATTCGGAGAGCTACCGTACCTTTATGAACGAGAAGCTGTTCAACCATATCGATATTCAGCTCGAAAATACGCATGTTCCGAACGGCAACGCCGCCGATCTGGAGGAAGAATGCGTCAAGTACGATGCCATGCTGGAGCAGAACGGTCCGGTGGACCTGCAAATTCTCGGCATCGGCCACAACGGGCATATCGGGTTCAACGAGCCCGATGACAGCCTGGACGGCGGAACGCACGTGGCTGAGCTTCAGGAAAAAACCCGCACGGCGAACGCACGCTTCTTCCCATCGCTGGACGATGTGCCTAAGCACGCGATTACCATGGGGGTCGGCAGTATTCTAAAGGCCAAGCAGATTCTGCTGCTCGTTCGTGGCGAAGACAAGGCTGAGATCGTGAAGCGCGCGCTGAAAGGGCCGATTACGACGCAGTGCCCGGCATCGCTGCTGCAATGCCATCCGAACGTCGTGGTGCTGCTGGATCAAGGTGCAGGGAGGTTGTTAGGATGAGTCAAGAAAACGTACAGCTCTTGTACGGCAAGGTCGTAACGCCGACAGGGGTATTGGAAGAAGGAGCGGTCGCTATCCAGGACGGCAAGATCGTCTATGCGGGGCTTGCTCGCGATTTGCCGCAGCGCTGGACGGACTCTGCTGCAAGCCAATTCAAATCGGACGGATACATCGTTCCCGGCTTTATTGATGTCCACGTGCATGGAGGCAACGGCCAGGACTTTATGGATTCAAACAAGGAAGTGCTGGATACCATTACCGCCTTCCACTGCTCGCAGGGAACCACCTCGATTCTTCCGACGACCATGACCGCGCCAAAGGCGGCGATCGACCGCGTCCTCAAGGAGGTTCACGAGTATACGCAGCATGACATGCCTTACTCAACCGTGGAGGGCGTTCATTTGGAAGGGCCTTTTATCAGCCCGAAATGGCCGGGAGCGCAAAATCCGGAGCATATCGTCCTGCCGAATGTAGAATGGCTGGAAGAATGGGAAGCTGCGTATCCGGGCCTCGTCCGCCAGGTGACGCTGGCGCCGGAGCGCGAAGGCGCGCTGAACGCGATCGCCTGGATGACCGAGCACGGTATCAACGCCGCGCTGGGCCATACGGATGCGACGTACGACGAGGTGGAAGCGGCCGTGGATGCCGGTCTGCGCCAAGGCGTGCATACTTTTAACGCGATGACACCGCTGCACCACCGCAAGCCGGGAACCGCAGGGGCGGTGCTGAGCGACCCGCGCATCCACGCGGAAATCATCGCCGACGGCATCCATGTACACCCTGCCTGCATCTCCATCCTGGCCCGGTTGAAGCAGGATAACAATCTGCTCCTGATTACGGACGCCATGTCCGCAGCCGGACTCGGGGACGGGGAATACATGATCGGCGACCTTCCGGTTGAGGTGCATGACGGAATCGCTACCTTGAAGGGTCAGCGGGACAGTCTTGCCGGAAGTACCTTGACGATGATTAAAGGCTTCCGCTACCTCATCAACAACGTGGGCCTGTCGATCGAAGAGGCGTCCCTCGCCGCCAGCTTCAACCCGGCCAAACGGCTGCGTATCGAAGACCGCACCGGCACGATCGAAATCGGCAAGCAGGCAGACGTTCTGCTGCTGGATAACCAGCTGGATATTCAAGGCGTTTGGGTTAAAGGACGTAAAGTATTTTAAAGGTAGTTCTATGTATAAGGGGCTGTCCATAACAAGGTTATGGCAGCCCCTTTTTATCGGCAATTTTACCGATTGGTCGTATCAAAATGGTGAACAGGGGCATTGTAATTGGTAGTACGGTTGCCATTCCCGGCATTCATTGGGAAGATGCGTTCCACCATCGTCGACAGGTCGGACATAAGTCCTTTGATCGGATGTCCTCCTTGCGTTTGTGCCGCTAAGTTAGCCAACCCTTGGACAAAGCCCGGATTTGCAGATACATACACGTTCTTGATCGTGTTATCGGTGCTCTTGATCGTATTGGCGATCCGGTCTTTGATATCAGACGTGATCGTGTCGTTGCGGTAATCGCTGTATCCGCCGGCACCCATCAGGCCTGTACGGTTACCGGTTGAACCCATGGCATTGCCGGTACCCATACCGTTGTTGGTGCCGACCCCGTTGTCCGTCGTGCCTGCCGTACCGTACGTCGTCATATTATAGCCATTGTTCCCCGTAATGCTGGCCCCTTTAGACGAATAGTTGCGGATGTTATGATGCGCTGCAGCGGCATTCGGAGCGGAACCGCGTACGCCGTTACGCACCGTTCCCGATTTCGAACGGTTGTTGAAGCTGCTTCCATTGCCCATTCCGGCATTGTTAAAGCTGCTTCCGTTCATCATGTTGTGGGTGCCGCTGAAGCTTTTTGCTCCCATGTTTCCGCCCGTGTTTCCTCCGGTATTGCTGGCCGTATCACGCAGGGACACGGCAACGTAGGCCGTATCACCGGCCACGAGAACGTTGGCGGATTTAACTTCCTTCATGGCTGCCACTTTATCGGACAGCTTTTGCGACAATTGGGCATTCGTCAAGTTATGGGTGGTCGCTGCGTTGCCGTTATTCGTGCTGTTTGTATTGTATGTGTAGCCTTTCGGACTGATCAAGCCGTTTTCCCGCAGGGAATTCACGCCGATACGTCCCGTTCTGCCGTTGCCGTCAATGACGTTTTTGGTGCGGATGTTCGTATTTGCAGGCTCCTTCGTCGTACAGCCGGCAACACCGGCCATGCTCACGAGCAGGGCTGCTGATACCGAAAGACTAATCGCTTTGGATCGTAGCATGAGTTCATCCTCCATCTCTAATAGGTGTATTAATAACACCATTAGGATGACCACCCGCATGATCCGGTATGCTGAAAGGTTTTGGCATGCCGGGAGCCGGTGCTACTGCAGCTGCTCAAGTTCCAAATATGCATCCTTGGATACCAAATAAGCTAAAGAATCGCCACTGCGCAGGATCCACACATGTTCGGGGTGATCCGGCTCGACCGCGATGAGGTAAACTTCCGGTTCCTTTTTTAATCCGCTTAAAGTAACCATAATGGTACCAACGATCACTTCATGGCTTAAAGTCGAAGCGCGGCGGGTACCCCCGTCTTTCCCCAACTCGTGAAGCTTTCGAATCCTGGATTCCGCTTGACTTACAGGCAGCTCGCTTCCATTAAGCAGCCATGCGCTCGTTAACATACTCTCTTCCGCCGCAGCCGGTTCCCGCTGCAGAATCCAGGATTGGTTTCTCCCTTCCCACTCCACACTCCGAACCTCTTTATCATTCCATTTGAATATCCCCGTCGACTCCTGGATTTGCTCTCCATTAGCAGCTATTGTTTCCCGGGCCGGATCCGGCGAGTTCGCTTCACGATCAGCTATGAGTGTTACGACAATGACGCCTAAGAGCAGGCACACAGCCGCTCCTATGCTTTTCTTAACGTGCATGCTCATCCCCCATTTGCTTGAAGGCATTCGGTTTTACCCTTCCTTGCTTCATTTTACCCATCCCGCCCGAGATCTCTGCATCAGCCCCAGAAATGGTTGGATCGCCTAATACCGAACGTTTCTCCTCCACATACGATAGATCATGACCTAACACACAGGAGGTAGATGCATGAATACGGTTGTCGTGACAGGCGGCGCGGGATTTATTGGCTCGCATCTTGGCCGTCGTCTTGCGTCTCTTGGTTCGCAGGTGCACGTGATTGATAATCTGTCCACGGGCCGAGCCGAAAAAGTCCCCCCCGGGGCGGTTCTTCATACGCTTGATATTCGAAGCTCGGATGCCTATAAGACGATTGTTTCCATTCAGCCGGATGCCGTTGTCCATCTGGCTGCGCAGGCGGATGTGCAGCAATCGATACGGGATCCTTTCCTGGATATGGACATTAACATTGGGGGCACGCTTAACATACTGAACGCCTGCAGGGAAGCAAAGGTCCGCAAGGTCATCTTTGCATCCACATCAGGTGTATACGGTAACCTGCAGAAGGGCATCATGACGGAAAATGACCCTACGCTTCCGATTTCCTTCTATGGCCTTTCCAAGCTGGCCGGCGAGCAGTACATTCGTTTATACACGTCCTTATTCGGATTGTCTCATGCTATTCTCCGCTTCGCTAACGTGTACGGACCGGGTCAGACCGCAAAGGGAGAAGGCGGCGTCGTGGCCATCTTTATGGACCGGATCCACCATGACCGGCAGCTGGTTGTCAACGGCGACGGAAATCAGACGCGGGACTTTATTTATGTCAAGGATGTTGTCGAAGCTCTGATCGCGGCAAGCAGCCATCCTGAGGATTTGACGCTGCATGTCAGCACCGGAAAAGCGGCTACGGTTAACGATTTGGTGTCGTTCCTCCGCAAGTTTCATTCCCGGGAAATTCATGTGCAGCACGGCCCAGACAAGTCTGGAGATATCCGTCACAGCTGCTTATCGAATCAAGCGATTCAGCGAAAGCTGCTTTGGAAACCCATCTATTCGCTGGAACAGGGGCTTCAAGAGACGTATCGAAGTTTCGCTGATCGCATGTAACATTTTCTATATCGTACATTGCATCTTGCTCCTCCATGAATAGGACAAACAAGCGAAGACCTTTCTCAAAAAGAACCGTCCAATTAGGGCGGATTTTTTGCTTATCTGATTATTTTTAACTACGCCCGCTGTTTAAGCGACACATAAACGGGTTTGGACAGCCACCTACGCAGCCGTATCGGTCAAGCACTACATTCGTTTAAGTTTATAGTAATTCCAGGCTTCTTCCCATTCGCCGTCATACCAGTCAATGTTTATCATGATATGTCATGGCCTATGAATCTTCCTGAATCTTCTCAGTAGTGACGAAAGAAAAGGTTCGTCTCAACGACTGCTATGGTTATGAAAAGACGATACTGGTTTCCATCCGCCCTCCCCTTTCCCGGAAAATCCAAATCCGAACCGATCACCCCGAACCTTTAAACCGCAAATCATTTGTCACGGAATCTATGAAAATTCGTGATACTCCACTATTTTTGCTAATTTGGACAATCAACTAACGCAGTTTTAGTTATTCCGCGTACTATGCTACGAGATCGATCAAAGGGAGTTGGAAGAATGATGGAGGATATTCCGAAGTATAAAATCGGCGTAATCGGGCTGGGATATGTCGGATTACCATTGGCCCGGTTATTTCTTGAGAAAGGGCACATCGTATATGGCATCGATGTAGATGAACGAAAGATTAATATGTTACACAAGCGTCAACCCTATCTTTCGGATTATGAGAAAGGCGACATCCGGGAACTGTTCAGTAAAAATAGATTCTATGTCGGCAGTTCGTTTGATGTGATCGAAAAAGTTGATGTTATCATTATTTGCGTTCCAACACCGCTTGGGGATGACGATCAGCCTGATTTGAAGTATGTCATCGGGGCATTGCAAAGCTCGCTTCAGTATCTCCGCCGAGGCCAGCTCGTCGTGCTCGAAAGCTCCACTTTTCCAGGAACGAGCGAAGAGCGAATTAAACCTATTCTGGAGTCAACCGGATACATGGTAGGAAGAGATATTTCACTCGCTTATTCGCCAGAACGAATCGATCCCGGATCAAAATGGGAGTTGGAGAAAATCCCTAAGGTTGTAGGGGGCGTCACCCCATCATGTACAACTTTTGCCAAACAAGTGTATGGAGCCGTATTTGATCAAATCGTTGTGGTATCCTCACCAAGGGTTGCTGAAATGACAAAAATTTTGGAGAACTGTCAGCGTTACGTAAACATCTCGTTTATGAACAGCTTACTGAGATTGTGCGAGAAACTGGATATTAGCCTTTGGGAGGCCATTGAGGCTGCCGGAACAAAACCATATGGTTTTACGAAGTATTACCCTGGTCCAGGAGTTGGTGGTCACTGCATTCCCGTCGATCCCCTGTATTTATTATGGAAGGCAAGAGAACACGACAACGATTTGCCCTTCATTGAGCTTAGCCATCAGGTAAACAAGGATATGCCTGGATATATTGTAGAACGGGTAACAAAGGCTCTGCTTCCAAAAGAGCTTCCTGGGAGTCATATCCTTGTTATCGGCGTCACGTATAAAAAAGATGTGAATGATATTCGGGAGTCGGTTGCCATTCATATCATAGAGCAGCTTATAGCATCTGGAGCCCAAGTAGAATATTTTGATCCTTATGTAGATGAACTGAAAGTCGGAGAAACCAGACTTCATTCGATTGAGCTCACAGCCCGAAACATGAAACACTTCGATTGCACCTTAATATTAACGGATCATTCCAATATCCCTTATGAGACCCTAGTGGCGCATACCCCTATCGTAGTTGATACACGTAACGCCACAAAAAATATAACAGATCGCAAAAATATCATTTTACTCTAAGAAAGGGAGTTTTCCTCAGCCTACAGACGGCCTTAACGGGTCCAGCGCCCCCTAAATCCCACGTTCTAAGTTAAGAAAGATAATTACAGAAAGAGACCCACTCCCTTCCTCTTCAGATTACCTATCTCACAGTTGTACATTGTAAATTCCGAACCCGTCAATGTTCTGCCATAGACTTGAGTGCATCCTCGCTGTCAACGAATGTACTACAATAGCCCATCTTGGAAGAGAGTATAACCCCCTATCCATTCTTCTGAGATCTAGAAGATAACCCAGTCTCGTTTCATATCGCAGCTTTTCTTCTCTCACTCTTCTAGACATCAAGATACTCTACCATTTATTGGAAATTTAGATTATTGACCAGTACTTTCTTACACGGGTGACCGTAAAATATTTCAAAGTTTAACACAAAAGGAGATGACAACGTGAAGAAGGATCGCCATCATCGGCGTTGGATATCCCGGTATCCTGGTCCTGTTGTTTCTTGAGCACTAACGGAGTTGTGTCAGCTGTGACAAACCACAAAAACATGATATCAACCTTCCGTTCATTCAACAAAGCAGTAACAAATTATGCCAAACGAACCACAGGCCTCGATAGTCTAGCATTCACCTTGTTATGAGGCGGCCTGTCCAGACCTTCGCAATTCATTCAGCTCTAAAGGAAGGGATCTTGATTACAAGGGGTGTACCTTATGGATATTTTAGTTACAGGCGGCGCAGGATTCATTGGATCCAACCTGGTGAAGAAATTGCTGTCCATGAATCACAGGGTGTGGTCACTTGATAATCTGTCTACCGGCTCTCTTACATTCCTTAACGAGGTTTTGCATCACCCGAATCATCGCTTTATTGAGGGTACCGTCTTGAACCGTGATCTCATGAAAACACTGATCCAACAAACAGATGTTGTTTTTCACTTATCCGCAGTACTTGGCGTTAAGAACACGGTGGAAAATCCGCTGAAAGTTATAGAAGGCAACATAGACGGTACAAGAAACGTACTGGAGCTCGCTTATGAAATGGGGAGAAAGGTTATCTTTGCCTCAACCTCTGAAGTATACGGCAAGAATGGTGATCTGCCGTTTCGTGAAGATTCGGACCGTGTTTATGGATCAACGTCCATTCATAGGTGGTGTTATGCGACTGCTAAATCGTTAGATGAGCATATGTGCTTAGGCTATTCTCAGAAAGGCCTTCCGGTTACGATCCTGCGTTATTTTAATGCCTATGGCCCCGGTCAAACGAATTCCCAATATGGCATGGTCGTACCACGTTTTATTATGGCTGCCTTGGAAGGCCGGCCACTAGAGGTTTATGGAGATGGGTCACAATCCCGATGCTTTACGTTTATTGACGATACGGTGCAGGGGACAGTGCAGGCATTAAGCTCTAAGGCCGATGGCCTCATTTTCAATATTGGTTCTGAACAATCGATTACGATCAAGCAGTTAGCCGAGCTCGTGATTCGGATGACCGGGTCCCCGTCGGAGATTTTGATTAGGCCTTATGATGAGGCATATGGACCCGGGTATGAGGATATGCCAGCGCGCAAACCGGATTTAACTCGATCCAAAGGGATACTGGGATATGATCCGCAAGTCGGTATTGATCTCGGGTTAGAACGCACGATCGAATGGTACCGGCAGGAGCTTGGGATACACCGATGAAGGAGGGACGCATCATGTTTCATTTCAAGTTTGTTATGGATAATTTCCACGCCTCAGCCATGTCGGGGCCATTCACAGAAGCCAATATGAGAGCCAAATGGCTTCCTTATTATTGTCCGCCTGATATACAGATCGGATTTGCCCCAAATCCGGGACAATTTCCGATCTACCCGAATAACGCCTTGATTGTCGGTAAACAGGATATTGGCTGGTGGAACCATTATGTACAAAACTATACCGAGGATTTTCAGGTTTATAAGGGAAGATACTGGAGCACAGGCCCTAATTTCGACCAGCACCGGCCAGTAGAACGCTATGTTCCGCTGGTCGTGTATTCGGAATTTCAGAAGCAATATATGAAGGATTTAAATTACCCTGAGCATCTCATTCATATCATTCCCAACATGGTTGACAGTGAGATTTTTTACCCCAGGCCAAAAGGTAACGAGATTATAGTTGGCTGGATCGGTCACGATTTGAATGGCTTGCTGAAAGGACCAGAAGTAATGCCATTCCTCGCACGCCGGTTCCCGCATATCCGGTTCGAGATGATTATGGCTCCCCCACCAACGAATCAAGAGGGCTGGTTAAATGATCATCCTCCGAATTTATTAATTCGAACGAATGTGCCTCATGACCAAATGGCAGACATCATTAGCCGCTGGCACGTTCTCGTATGCGGAAGTAAAAGCGAAACCTTCTCCAATCAGATTGCGGAGGCTATGTCTTGTGGTGTACCGGTTATTGCAGCCGCAATGGGCGCCATCTATCATACCGCACCTAGTCAGCGCTTGATTTTCGACGTCAATTGGGGCTCGCCTCCATATTGGTGGCTGCCTGAGGCGCTGGAGAAATACGCCACCGCTCTTCACGAAGTTATTTCCAGCGCGGCCTACCGTGATAGCCTCTCGATAAAGGCTATAAATGATAGTAAACGATTTTCACCCCAAGAAGTATGCAAGAAGTGGTATGACTTTATCTATTTATGCCGTGAAATCGTAGAAAGAGGAGAATAAACCATGAGGGTAGGTGTCATTGGTGCAGGAGTCATGGGTGAAAATCACGTTCGGGTATATACTGCGTTGCCAAATGACTGCGAACTGATCGGGATATATGACGCTGATCAAAAGCGGGCACAGCACATCTCCGCTAAGTACCAGACAATGGCCTTCAAAAGTTTGGATGAGCTTCTTGGGCAGGTCGACGCGGTGTCGATTGCAGTTCCCACTTTTCATCATTACCAAGTCGGCTTGGCATGTATAGCCAAAGGTGTTCACATGCTGATGGAAAAACCGCTCGCTCAAAATATGAAGGAAGGTGCGGATTTAATTAAGCGAGCTGCTGAGGCCGGCGTGAAGCTGCAAGTCGGGCATATCGAACTGTATAATCCCGTCATTCGGGTATTGCGTCAAATCATTGAGCAGGAAGAGGTCGTTGCGGTAGACGTTCACCGCATGAGTCCATTCGAAGCCAGATGGCAAAACGTCAATGTTGTCGATGATCTGATGATTCATGATATCTACATTATGAACCATCTGTTTAAGACAAGAACCGAGGCAACCCAGGCTGTCGGATATGTCGATCATGGCATCATTCGCCATGCGGCGGCACTCCTTCGAATGGACAATGGGATCATCGCACAGGTAACGGCGAGTTATATTACAGAGGAGAAGATTCGAACCATTCGAATTGTGACCAAGACTGCTTTCATTCAAGCCGACTTATTGGATAAACAGGTGCTTATTACCCGTTCGACTCGCTTTTATCAAACCTCGTTAAACATGAATTACGCCCAACAAAATATCGTTGAGAAAATTGCCGTTCCCATACAGGAGCCCTTATGGCTGCAGCTGCTTGATTTTATTACATGCATCAAAAAAGGGACGCAGCCCAACGTACCCGGTGAAGGTGGACTTCTGGTCATGGAAATCACAGGGGAAATCACGAAAAAGATTTTACAAGCGGAGGAATCCAGATGAGTGAGCGAAACGATGATTCGACGAACGTGATTTCGACGAACGCGACGATCGGCAATGATGTCGTACTCGGCCATCATATCGTTATTGAATCGGGAGTCACGATTGGAGACCGGGTCCGGATTGGCCATCACTCCGTCATCCTTCAAAACACAGTCATTGGAGATGACGTATCTATCGGAAACGGCAGCTTCCTAGGTTGTCAACCCTTCAAAAACTCCAAAGTCATTCACCAGATCACAGATCAAACAGGGCTGGTCATCGGCAGAGGATCAAGCATAGGCAATGGAACCGTTATTTATGCAGGCAGTCACCTAGGGGAAGACGTCATGGTCGGCGACTTGGCCAGTATCAGGGAACAAACGAACATTGGCCATTCTACAGTAGTAGGGCGCAATGCGAAAGTGGAATGCCGGACAGAAATCGGAAATCAATGTGTCATCCAGACCGGGGCGTATATTACCGCGGACATGATCATCGAAGACAACGTTTTTATTGGTCCGGAAGTTTCTACTTCGAATGATAAGTACATGGAGCCTACAAAGGTCCCTCTGAAAGGGCCACATATTAAGAAAGGAGCTAGAATCGGCAATAATGCGACGCTGCTGCCAGGTATCGTTATCGGAGAAAATGCGGTTATCGGTGCAGGGGCAGTCGTAACGAAGGACGTTACGGACGGAAAGACTGTCAAAGGCGTCGCGGCTAAGTGACTTGGAAGGAGAGTCTCTACCCATGCAACCCATTCCTTTATTTGACCCACAATCAGAATATCGGGTCTTACGAAATGAGCATATTCTTGATGCATTGTCCGAGGTTCTGGATAAAGGTATTTTTGTCGCAGGACCTGAGGTGAAACGGTTTGAAGCGGAGATGGCGCTGCTTACTGGAACGAAACATGCCGTATCGACGGCCAATGGAACGGACTCTCTCATCCTCACCTTATTGGCAAACGGGATCGGACCTGGAGACGAGGTAATTACTTCTCCCTTTACATTTTTTGCTACAGCCGAAGCTATTGTACGCGTAGGGGCAACCCCAGTTTTTGCCGACATCGATGAGCGAACGTATAACCTTTCGCCAGCCCACGCGGAAGCAAAGATAACGGAACGTACCAAGGCGATCATCCCTGTGCACCTTTTCGGGCAGCCAGCAGATATGGACGCATTTGCCGAACTGGCACATCGGTATTCTCTGATTATTATTGAAGATGCATGTCAGGCTATAGGTGCAGAATATAAAGGCAAACAGGTAGGCAGCTTAGGCCATGCGGCTTGCCTCTCCTTTTATCCCACTAAAAATCTAGGCGGCTTCGGCGACGGAGGCATGGTTACGAGTAATGATGACGAAATGGCTGATCGTATCCGGGTACTCGCTTTCCACGGGATGGGAAAACTCAAATATTATCACGAGGCCGTGGGACTTAACAGCCGGCTGGACGAGATTCAGGCCTTGATGCTGAGAATCAAAATGCAAAAAATTAAGCGAATGGACGAAACGCCGCCAGGAACTGGCACAGCGCTACAAAAATCAACTCGTGCAGTTGGACGACGTGATTCTACCGTACTGCGATTCAGCTTGCAGCCATGTCTATCATTTATACGTTATACAGGTTCCGGATCCAGACAAATTATTACTCCACATGGATCGACATGGAATTACTACTGCCCGCTATTATCCATGTCCGCTTCATTTACAGCAAGCATTCTCCTCTTTAGGGTATAAAGTCGGAGACTTCCCTGTTTCTGAAAAGGCAGCCGGGCATGCGCTCGCACTTCCCGTGAATCCCTTTCTTACCGATGATCAGCAGCAGTATATCATTGATACGCTTGTGGCTTTCAGCCACGTTAAATAAAGGAGGTCAATACGTGAAATTTCAAAGAATTCCTAACCTGGCCAGTATTGTAGTAGGTGCGTATAATGCTTCTCGACATATCGAGGAAACACTGGATAGCCTGATTCATCAAACCTACCCTTTTATTGAAATTGTTGTCGTCAATGACGGTTCTACAGATAATACAGACCTAATCATTCAACAATGGGTGCAGAAGCATAGAGATCATCCCGTAATAAGAGAAAACAGATTTGTCTACCATCCCTTGCCTTATAATATCGGCTTTTCCGGTGCGTTTACCACAGGCTATTTTTTAGCAAGAGGTGAGTTTATTGCCACAATGGCGGCCGATGACCTCTCGCACCCGGAGCGGATCGCAAAACAGGTCGCATTTTTACAGGCAAATACAAACTTCTGTCTTTGTGGATCAGGAATAGCCTGCTTCGTAGATGGAAACTTTGAGCAGCAGTTTGTCACCGATTTCGTAAAGTATGGTTATGAGAATATTGCCGGCATTTATTTGTCAGGCGGTCATTGTGTATGCCATGGCGCGCTGATGATGCGCGGCTCCTTGTTCGATCTGCTTGGCGGGTTGGAGCGTTATCCGGCAGGAACGGAGACAACGACCGAGGATGTATATTTTATTACAAGATATGTGCTTAGGGGTTATTCGGTTGAGAACCTCCCTGAAATATTGTACTACTATCGGATTTATCCGGAGCAGCGGTCACAGCAAGGATTTTGATCGTATTTGCAATGGGGAGGACTTCCTCAAACAGACCATTATAGAAATAGGATCCGGTCGTCTTGAAAAACAGGCGGCCGGATCATTTTATTTTTACATAATTATTATCTCCGTGTCTGTCATGGGTGCTGTAGATTGGTGGCCGCTTTTTCAAATGATGCAGGCGTACCTCCCGATGAAAACGTAAATTTGCTGCGGGGCAAATGGGTATATGTACGTGAGCAATGGTATGAACAGCTCATATGATATGGGGACGACAGATTAGTCAATCGGGAGATGAACAGATGAGAATATTAATCGCCTGCAGTTGGGCGCTGCCTAATGCCGGTGGCGTGAACACATATGTCAATCAACTGACCAAAGCATTACAACGCGCGGGGCATACCACTGATATCTTCTCCCCGACGCCAGACGGTCTGGGATTTCGGATCTCCAATAAAGACTTGTATATAGAAAGAGGAAGGCTGCAATCCTTGATCGCCGACCAGACACACCAGTATATGGATCAACATTTACCAGGAATTCATCCATGGATTAAGCAATCCGAGATCGATCGATACTGCTTGGAAGCCGCTATCATGTACTTCGGTTTGGCCGAATACGATCTGATTCACGCGCAGGACATCGTGAGCGCCCATGCAATGTCACGTGTTAAACCGCCACATACCCCCTTAGTAACGACAATTCACGGATGTCTCGCCAAGGAAGTGTTTGTTGAATGGACGGAAATGGGATTGCCCGAGCAAGATCAAAGCTCTCCCCTATGGCGCTATTGCTCCTTGCGCGAATATCTGGGTGCAACCGTTAGCGATGTAACCATTACTCCATCACAATGGCTCAAAGATATATTGGTTCAAGAATTTTCTGTTCCCGAACACCATGTTGTAGTTAGCCCCTACGGTATAGATGTGGATGAATTTCAACAAAACATGATGCGTGTAGCCACCATACCGAAACCTACCGCAAAAAAAGTGTTTATGTGTCCTGCACGCTTCGATGCTGTAAAAGGGCACATCTATCTGCTTCATGCTCTATCTAAGCTGAAGGAAGAACGCACAGACTGGGTTTGCTGGCTAGTTGGTGACGGATCACTCCGCGATAAATTAAAGCGAGCCGTACAGGAGCTTGGTCTCACGGACCACGTCACCTTTTTGGGGAAGCGTGATGATATCCCGGAATTGTTACACCAAGCAGACCTCATTGTCCTCCCGAGCATCCAGGACAACCAGCCTTTCGCCATTATTGAAGCCCAAGTTGCTGGTAAACCGATTATCACTTCTAATGCCGGTGGCATTCCTGAAATGATAAAAAGTGCGTCAAATGGATTTGTATTTCGCAGCGGAGATAGCGATCAGTTATATAATTTACTGCGATCTGCTTTAGAGAACCCCGCAATGTTCCTTTCCGTCGCAAATCAAGCCAGAGAACAAGGAGAAATATACTGGTCTTTACCTGCATTGACCTCCCGCCTACATGAGTTGTATGAACTCGCACGCAGCAAGCATCTCGATCAAGGTAACGAAATTGCTCCAGATCATGATCTGCAAAATCAAAACACATCAGAAGGAGGAGATGGAAAATGGAGCAGTCAAAGAAGAAGGCGCCTATTACTCAGAAGAAAAAGAAAAGTACGCTTCCTGAAAAGAAGAAGACTGCTAAGAAAAAAACAGCCATGAAGCGAATCCGCCAAAAAAAACTTTATCAAAGACTGAAGCGCAAAAAATGGAGGTACATGCTAAGGAGCTTATCTATTAAAAACAAGAAAAAAAACAAGACAAAAGATGATCCACCGCTCACACTCGCTTCCATATTTTCATTACCGGAACTCCCTCCTTATGAAGAAGAAATATGGAATCCAATTCTCAGATCACTTCAAGATAATTCTATAGATTATAAAATTCCTGATATGAGCATCATCCAGCCACTTAGCGGGGTGAATTAGCAGCGATGCCAGGGAATCAACCTTATCGAAACCAGCGCAGCATAACAAAATAAGGGCTTACCGTTACCCAACGGCAAGCCCTTATTTGTTTGTGGTTATACATTTTGTTTAAAACATCAAGTCACTGTCCGTTTTAAAATTTAGATGTTGTTCAACATATCAATGAAACTTACGCTATACCTATACGGAGTAAATTCTGTCTTAACTAAGTGCTGTGCAGCATCCCTAATGCTCTCCCTCAGTTCAACATCTTGCATGAGGTTCAATCCCTCAATGACAGCCTGGTGAACATTTCCCAGATTATAGTTCTTTCCTGTAACATTATGCTTGATGGTGATCGTTACTCCATCGGAATTGGATGCTAAAATAGGGCATCTGCAGCTCATCGCTTCCAATACCGATAGTGGCCCACCCTCCACTTTCGAAGTTGAGCACATAAATCCGCCCGAATCTCCAATCGAAGAATAATAGTACTGCATTTCGTGATTCGGAATATTAGCATGCATGGTTAGCCGGGAGCCCAGCTGCAAGTCGTCCACAACTTTTAAAAACTGCTGGCGTTGATCGGGGTCACCAAGATTGGGATCCTCAAACATCCACAGCTGCAAATCGGGCACAAAATGCGTTAGTTGATGGCCGATATACAAAAATTCCCGCCAGTTTTTATTATCGTCTATCCTTCCCAGCCAGGCGATGACCGGGTAAGAAAGCTGGGTCGTTTGGCGATAGGTAAACGTCTCCGAATTAATACTGTTAGGGATGATATAACAGGGGATGTGCGGAAACAGTTCCTGGAATAAAGCAGTGATATGCGGTGTGCTGGGGTTCATTAAGGCGGATGCGTAGGCATTCACATAGGGAACGGCCTCGGTCAGCTTGCTTCGGGCTACCTCTTGTGTCCCGTAACCCTGAATTTCAAGCACCAGCTTGCCGGTATATCCAAGTTGGCGGAAACGGGGGAAGCTCTCATGATCTGTCGTAACTACGATCACGTCATAACCGCCCGCATCCAGTATTTGTTTGATTTCCGCGTCATCATTTGTAATATAGATCGGAAAATCCGCCCTGTTCTGCATGCCCGCCCCCCAGAAATAATACAAACAGGAAGCCTCGATTCCATAATTCCTCAGTTCATGGCAGCGCAAACGATTGATCGTATCCATCCCGCCGCTCGGCACGTAAAATACAAATAAGACCTTCATTGACTCCTCCTCCCGTCCTGCAGCCATTTAGTTTTCTCTCATCGTGTCCTCCTGTGTGTACTCAGCAATCAACACGCCCTGATTCTTTATCTTGAAAACAACACCCGTATGCGCCAGGTTATTAATGTTGGTAACAAGTACTAGCTCAAACGGTGAATAGTTAGTCATAATATCGTGAACACCAACCCACTCATCCGCCCCCGCATGGATCAGGCCGATATAAAATAGTCCCTCAATGCCATACCCGTGGATCAGCATTTCAAAGGGAACTTCCCCGGAATTGTTTATCTCCAAATCAACAGATTGAATACAGCGGCTGTTTATGGGCCCGTCGGCATTCGACACCAGTCGCAATATGGACATATTTATTCCCCCCTGTGATTTATTGGGACGTTTTTGCTATATGAGGTACCGCCCTGGGGACGGTACTTGGGATAGATTATCGCTCTCCTATATCAAAGGGGCGGTCTAATTGCAGAACAGGGATATCCGGCAACTGGTAATCCTTCGGGAGATTCGCAAAAATCTGATTCCAGACCGAATAATCTACCTTTACTTCCAAATGGGAAGACTGGACCGTGAAAATACGGTTATATAAATCACCTATGACCTTAAAAGGTTCTTCAGACATAAGCCTCTCAATCCTTTCCTGGGCTCTTGATTCAAGCCTAGCCAATAACCTGACGATACAGTTCCAACAGCCGCCCAACCATCCGATCCAAGGACCAGTGCTCCTCTCCCCAGGCGGAAGCATTGCGGCCGAGTTGTTTGCGTAACCTCTCATCCTCCAGAAGCTGATGCAAATGCTGCATCAAGGATACCGGATCTTTTATCGGCGAAACAAGACCCGTCCGGCCATGTTCAACCATCTCCGGCAGGCCGCCGGCATTCGATACGCACGAAGGGAGCCCTGCAATCTGTGCTTCCATGACCGAGAACGGCTGATTGTCCTGGATGCAGGAGTGCACGAATATATCCGACTGCATGAGAAGAGCTGGGATGTCGTGGCGTTCGCCTAGGAACAAAACGTCGTTGCTCAAGGCCAACCCGTCAACCTGCCGCTGCAGTTCTTCCATCTTCTCCCCGTTCCCGACGATCCAGCATACCCAATCCTGCCGAATATATTTCAGCATGCCAAGCGCCGATATAAGCACATCGATTCCTTTGACAAAAGACAATCGGGCCGGGAAGATGATCACCTTTTTATCCACAGGGCGCTGCATGTTGGTTCCAGCCTGGGCCTTCCTCCAAAAATCGAGGGTATCCAAACCGTACTGGAATACGCAAACTCTGTTCTCAGGGACCCCGAAATCACGTATCAGTTCGTTTTTCTGCCAATGGGTTGACGTAATTGTAACGGCACCGGAGGTAGCCCCATAGTACTCGATAGACTTCAGATACTTCCATGCAGGCGATCCCTCTGTGATGCCAAGGTGAGGATTCAATCGAAAATGATTGTGGAGCTCCCCGGAAACCGAGCCGTGCACCTGCGCTACCAGGGGCACGTGAGCCGGCTTCACGCGGCTGATCGCTCTAGCCGCAAAAATATCTTGGGTGTGTATAATATCATATTGATCAAGACCGAAGTATGCGGCGGAAAGTTCCAAATGATATCGGTCCTCTTCGTAGAAATAAATGATCCGATCAGCATGCAGCTGAGGTGCATATTCCTGTGCCAGCTTGGCGGACAGAAACGGGCGAATTCGGTCCTTGGGGAGCTCCCGGCCGCGGTTGACGATGTGGAATTTAGAATAATCCGGGCTGTTTCCAAGAAGATCCACCTGATGTCCCATCGCTTCTAGCCTCTGTTGGAGTTGTATCATATACTTCCATACTCCGCCAACATGGGGAATCAGCCAGTAGGTTGCCAGTAAAATCTTCATCTCTTCTCCTTCCCATGAGTCCGGTGGGATACTGGATTCACCGATCTCACTTCTGTGCCGTCAGCTTATATCAAATTGATGAAAGAAAGCACCAAAACCAAGGGTTCCGGTGCTTTCAGTGAATCTGGCGAAGATCACCGGGCAGACTGCCTATTATTCCATCATGGCTGAAATTCGGCCAATCGCGTAACTGACCTTCTGCCAAGTGACCGCACTCTCCCGTTTAATGACTTCCTGATGCCGCAGGGTTCCCATCGCCTCATGCCAGCGGTAGCCGACCAGCGCTTCGTTTAAGTAATGAAACGAAAAGCCGGCTTGAATCGCCCTGCCCCACATCTCCAGGTCATGCGTATATGGAAGGGACTCATCGAACAGCCCGATGTAACAAAATAATTCCTTTCTCATCATGACCGTGCACCCGTTAACTGGGTTGGCATGGCTCAGAAAGTACCGGTAGAAATCAATCATCCGTTCATATGATACGCCCGCATGGTACTTCACAACTTGACTGTTCTTGTCGATATTATTGAAATTGGTATGGGAGATCCACGCATTCCTCTCCCGCATGAATAACACCTGGTTATTGATTTTGTCCCTGTAAAACAAATCGTCTGAGCTCAGCCACGCGATATATTCTCCCGACGCATGGCGGATTCCGTGGTTGAGTGCGCTGGCAGTGCCTCCGTTAGCTTTTCCCAGATAATGAATGTAGGGCCTGTAAGGTGCCAATCGTTCGGCATGCTGTGTCGATCCGTCATCGACCACAATGATCTCTATGGGGCTGTAGGACTGCGACAAGGCGCTTTGAACCGCCTGCTCCACATATGGATCGTTGTAAAAAGGAATAACAATCGTGACCAAAGGTCTCATCTGGAATCACCTCCACAGGTACGAAAGTATTCGAGAACATCGGTAAGGGACGTGCGGAGAGGAATGGAAGGTTCCCAGTCCAGTCCCTTCATCCTGGGGGCCGTATTCTTTGGATTTCCCTGGCTGGAATTCTCTCCTTCGCCCCACTCGATAGGGAATGGCTTCTCAAAAATATCCATATAAAGATCTGTAATTTCGCCAAGTGTATATTCTTTTCCTGACCGGACGGAATAGATCTCTCCGGGTAACCCTTGCTCCAGCAAAATCCTATAAGCTATAACCGCATCACGGACGTCTAAAAAGTCTCTGCGTATGATGCGTGAGGGAATGTGGAAAGCCTCAGTTGGTTCCCCGCGTTCCCAGGCTGAGATATGCTGCCCCAGCAAACTGCAGAAGCCTCTCGACGGACCCGGGCCTATAAGATTAGACGGCTCTGCCAGAATGATAGCCTGGCCGAACAGCTCTTTCCATGATAGGGCCGCTGCCTTCTGCAAACTTTTGCTCAGGCCGTAGGGATGAGGCGGCCTAAACGGCGGATACAGAGGAAATACCAGCATTGAACCGGTGATCAATATCCGACAGAAAGGATAAGGACGGAGGGCATTCAGGAGATAGAGAGTTGGGAGCACGTTGGTTTCCATATAGAGCACCGGTTCCGCCCAAGACTCGGGCACCGAGTTTTTGCCGGCCAGATGCAGGACATAATCCGGAGCAATGGTCCCGACAAGTTCTTCAATGCCCTTCTTGTCAAGGAGATCGCATGTATAATATTGGACGCCCTCAACCTTATCCTCTTCGCTGATATGGCGAACCATCGCGGCAACCTGCATACCCTGACCGGCAAAATACCGGCAGGCATGGCTGCCGGTAAACCCCGAAGCTCCGGTGATTAGAATGATGCGCTGTAAGGAGTCGTTTCTCGCATCCATTGTTTCAGCTCCTTCAGCATGTCTCGATAAGGCGGAACCTTGTAAGTCCAGTCGCCTCGAGTCGAAACCAGCGTCCGGTCCTGAACGGGGGTATTACCCGCAACCACGGTCACATCCTCCAGGTTCCAAATCTCTTGGAACAAGAGAAGAAGATCGTGCTTGCTGATCGGTTCCGGATGAGCCAGATGAATCAGCCCAGATAATGATGGCATAAATAATGCAGTATCGATCGCTTTTGCCAGTTCCAGCGTGGTTACCCCGTTCCAGAACACGTTGCAGTACCCCGTCACGGTTCCCCGCTGGTGCATGAACCAGTGCATCAGCCCGATTCCGTGTGAGCGGATCTCCGGGCCGATGATGGAGGTACGGATCGTCAAATGTCCCGGGGCTTGGACTTCCCCCAGCGCTTTGGTCAATGCGTAGACGCTCGTTCCATCGGGTACGTCGTTCTCCCGGTAACCTCCGCGCGTTCCTTCGAACACGCAGTCGGTGCTGATATGAATCAATCTGGCCCCGACCGAATCCGCCGCCCGGCGGAGACGATGCGGCAGAAAGCCGTTGATATGGTAGGCGTTGATTTTGTCCTCTTCCGCAAAATGGTTGAGTACGCCGATGGCATTGATGATGCAATCGGGTCTCACGATCTCGACCAATTTATCCACTGTCCCGATATCGGAAGCATCCATGATTAGTCCACCGCTGTTGCGGGGATCCCGGGTCGTGTAGAAGACCTGGTGCTTGCTTTGCAGCTTGAAATAATCGACCAGCATATGGCCTGCCATCCCGCTTGCCCCCATGATCAACAGCTTCATTATAAGAACCCCCCGCGCTCCAGGATATTGCGGATTTCCTCTTTGCTCATCAGGTGGGTGTTTGAAGAGAAGCTGCTGAACGAAACCGGCTGGCAGTGACTGTACCGATATTTCAGGCCAGGTATGTTGAGTGTCGGCAAAATGACCAAATATTCTTCGTCAAACACGACGGTCGAAAGACTCTCATAGTCGCTCATCAAAATTTCATGAATTTTTTCACCCGGACGAACGCCGGATTCAACAATTTGAACATCCTCCCGCCCGGAAGCCTCGATCAACACCTCCGCCAAATCTACGATCCGGCAGGCCGGCATCATCATGACGAAAATTTCGCCGCCGACGCTTTCTTCCGCCGCTTTGAACAGCACGGCGATCGCATCGCGAAGCGTTAAGAAGAAACGTGTCATTTTCATGTCGGTGATAGATACATAGCCCTTATTACGTATCTGTTCTTTGAACACATGCACTACGCTGCCGTTGGTTCCAAGCACATTTCCCCCCCGCACGGTAACGAATCGGGTATCGGTGTGAAGCAGATTCGCATATACGATCAACTTCTCGCCGATGGCCTTCGTCATCCCATAAAAGTTGGAGGGATTTGCGGCCTTGTCGGTCGAAATATAGAATACTTTCTTAACTTTATTTTCAATTGCGGCCTCGATGACGTTCTGCGTGCCGATCACGTTCGTTTTCAGTGCTTCATATGGCTGATCCTCGCATACCGGAACATGCTTAAGGGCCGCCAGATGAAACACGTAATCGATATTTTGGCATGCCGCCATCAAAGCTTCTTTGTCACGAATGTCTCCGATCCGGAAATGCAGCCGGTCATTTTCGAATTCCCGGCTCATTGCGACCTGAGAGGATTCATTCCGCGAGAAAACCACCACTTCCTTTGGAATGAGCGGCAGCAATTGGGCAATCAACTCATAGCCCCATGATCCGGTGCCACCGGTCACCAATATACGCTGATTTTCAAACATGCACATTCCCTCCAAGCAGAAATTTGACAACCTTATCCGATACATCTTCCGCCAAGTATCCCTGGGGACACTGCCACATCGTGTTCAACTCAAGCATCAGGGCAGCTGAATCGGCAATCCGCTTCGCATCGACGCCTGATACGATGTTGCTTCCGCAATCCACCGTTTCCGGCCGCTCCGTCGTTCGCCTCATCGTGACAGTCGGTACCTGCATAATGCAGCACTCTTCCTGCACGGTTCCGCTGTCCGTTAGTGCACAGCAGGCAGATCGCTCCAATTGGACAAAGTCGAAAAATCCAAAGGGTTCATGAAATTCCACCAGAGGGTTCATGGAAAATCCGGAGTGCTCGGCAATCCGTGAAGCGGTTCGGGGATGAATGCTGCAGATGATACGACGGCCGTGATTTTCAGCGATCAGGTTGAGCCCATGCATAATCTGCTCAAGATGCTCTGGCCGGTCCACATTCTCCGCACGGTGCGCAGTGACCAGAAAATACTCCTTCGGCTTAAGACCCAGGGTTTTCAGAATACTGCTGCTCCGGGTCTGGGGTTCGTAATGCTTCATTACTTCATAAATGGGGTTTCCTGTAAGAACGATCCGATTGCTCGGAAAACCCTCGGCAATCAAATGCTTCTTGCTCTGTTCCGTATACGGCATATTAATAGAAGAGATTGTATCGATGATACGCCGATTCTTCTCCTCCGGAACGTTCAGGTCGAAGCAGCGGTTTCCGGCCTCCATGTGTACCACGGGATATCCGAGCCTTTCGGCCAGAATCGCGCAAAGAGCGCTGTTGGTGTCTCCAAGAAGCAAAATTTTGTCGGGCTGCTCCCGCTTCAGGATTTCTTCCATCTGGGAGAACATCGCGGACAGCTGCATTCCCAGGGAAGCTGCCGAGTCCTGCAGCACGTAATCGGGCTTTCGCAATTCCAGTTGGCTAAAAAAGATCCCGCTCAGCCTTTCTGCGAAATTCTGCCCGGTATGCACCAGCACGTGGCGCTCCGCATACCGGTCCAGCTTCGGAAGAACGAGACTGAGGCGGATGATTTCTGGCCTTGTACCCAAAATGGTCATAATTCTCATATCTTCCGTCTCCTAATTTATCGTTTCGCTGCCCTCCGTCGCCCGACGGATTTACGCTTCTTGCTCCTCGATCTTCGGAGGGTTTTTCCTCGCGCGGATCTTCGCGACCTTTTCGCGAGCTTCTTCAGCTTCCCTCTGCGGGTGATCCTTATTCGGTAGAATCTTCTGCGGCCGGATCTCCTCGTTTTACGGGAGGACTGTGCCTTGTCAACCGGAGGCTCCGCTTGTACCTGGAATCCCTCCACTAGCAGGGGGCTTCGGTTTCCGGCTGTCAGCCAATGAGGATGGTATTCGCGCCATTGACTGACGATTTGATCCAGCCTCCATTGGTAGGCTTCAATTCCGTACAACGCCCTCGCCGCCGCTTCATTGTGCATGCCGATATTCTTCAGGGCAGCCGGATCGCTCAGCAGCATGGCAACCTTATCCGCGAGCCCTTGAGCGTCCCCGACGGGTACCGCCAAATGTCCATTGCCTGTACTTTCCATCAGCTCAGCGAGCCCCCCGGATGCAAAGGCCACAACAGGTTTGCCGCACAACATGCCTTCCAGCGCAGTCATGCCAAAACCTTCGGACACCATACTCGGCACGACCAGAATGTCCATCGCGCTGTAGACCGTTTGAACCGATTCAACGAATGGGATAAATTGAAATCTTGATCTATAACCCGAAAATCTGACATCCGTCAAACAGGCATCGTAATAACGGTGATCCGCAGCCCGGCCGATGATCACAAAACGGCAATCGGGACGGCCCGGGCATAGCGACAACGCCATACGAATAAACTCTCTTAGGCCTTTTTCCGGATGAATAAAAGCGGAAATGTAGCCGATGCACTTATGTTCCTCTTTCAGCCTGAGCTCCCTTCGTTCGCTCTGCCTTACGAGATCACCAAAGGAGTGAAGCCGCTCGCTGTCCGTCGATGGAGGGAGCAGGCTGATCGGACTGCTAATTCGCCCGTAAAACACACGGGCGGCAGACTCCGAAATCGCAATGATCCAATCGCTGTAATTATCTACAATGTTTAGCACTTCCGACGTGAATTCGTTCTCCTGAATCACCTCCGTCACTTTCCAAATGACGGGGATTCCTAGCTGTTTAGCGGCAAGCGCGGGCAGCGCGTTGACGATCGTGTTCGTCAGCACCAGATCAGGCGCGGTCTCTCCGATGAGTCTGACGACAGAAGCATAATCGGGATGGCTGCGGAGCTCATCGGCATTCAGCGGCAGCCGGGAATCCGGAGTATACATCCCGTATAGCAAAGGAAAGGTCTGAATCATAACCACCGTTCCCTGCTTTCGGGCATGGTCTGTCAGCTTACCTTCACCTGGAGCCACCAAGATGCAATTGAAATAAGACGCCATGCACCGGCAGAACAGGAGCAGCAGCTTCTCGGCTCCTGTAATGCTTTTGGTGTTGCTGACATGCGAGAACAGCATCAATTTGGGTTTAATCATATCCATGTTTTAGGCCCACCTGCAAAAATCGTACAGGGGTGCGAATCACACCTCCTTTCACCCAGATAATACAAGATATGAGAGGCGACACTTGCCGGCACTGACACATGCTACCCGTCATTCGTACAAAAAAGCCTCCAAACGTATAGAGACTACGGGTAAATGATCGTGAGCATCTCGTTCAGGCGTTTGCCGTACGTATGGTCTCTGAACGTTCTCTCCAAGGCGTTCAAGGCGATCTGTCTGCGTTCTTCCTCGTGGGCAAGATAGTATTCAATTTTATACAATAACTCCTCCGGTGAACTGTAAGTTTCGATCTCCACGCCAGGCGTATAAAATTTGGCCAGGTCGCTCCGGCTGTCGCTTAGCTGAAGCGTCGCGCAGGCGGAAATTTCAAAGGTGCGGGGATTAGGGGAAGCTGCGGGAATTTTAATAGCGTTGTTGTTGACGGTATCGTCTTCATGGGAGCGGTGCAGATTGATGACGATCTTTGAGCCGTTATAAGCCTCCGCGGTCTCGGCCGGGCCCATCCATTTGTTGAGCTCGATACGGTCCTGATAGGCCGTATATTGAGGCAGACGGTCCCACCAGATCCCGTTGAACACGGTATTATGCTGCATGAGCCGGTCGATGATCGGATCAAAAAAGCCGATGCGGTTCCAGTACGCCGAGCCGATAAAGCTGACATCCCGGCGAAGCGGAGATATATTCCTGGATGGCCGGTAGTATTCGGTGTGTGCGGCAAAAGGCAAATGATAGACATGCGTGCATCCCAACTGCTGATAAAAAGGAACGCAGTTGGACTCCAACGTGAAGATGTAGTCGTAATGTTTGACGTTCTCCGTCGTCATGTCGGTATAGTAGGGATCGTCCGTAAGCCAGACGGCCGTACGGATTCCAAGCTGCCGAATGATATCCATCATTTCGTTGTTTACGAACATGCCGTCCAAAGCGAGCACCAGATCTGGAGCCGCCTGCAAAACCGCTTCGACGGTGATCTGCCCCGGTTCGATAATAACCACCTCGGCGACCATCGTCCGGAGCGTGGAAGAGATGGCCTCGTCCAGCGGCGAATACGGGTACCCCTTGCCCGAAGCGATATACATGACGCGAATTTGACGGAACGGGACGGATTCCGCCGGCCGGCTGGCGATCACGTCCGCACGGCCTCGCAAATAACCTTCGTCATATCCGCGGCGATAGCCGTCCTGTCGTCCCCTGGCTCTCGCTTGGGCGGAATCGTAACTCAGGGTCAGCTCAGGGACCCTTGAGGGCCATTTAACCTTCGACATATCGACACTCCCTTGTTTGATATTGTCCGGTGTCAGAACTGTTCCAGAAACGTTCTCATCCGGGAAATAAACGTATGCTCCTGCCGAGTCGTGTACAGCCCGCGGGCCGCCATGATTCTCCGCTCCTCTTCATGCTCCAGGTAATAGATGATCTTGTTTTTAAGTTCCTCAGTGGATGTATAGGTTTCGATGTCATAGCCTGGTCTGTAATAATTGGTGAGATCTTCGCGGATATCTGTGATCTGCATCGCTCCGCAGGCACTGATTTCATAGGTCCTGGGGTTGATCGATTTGCCGCTGATCCGATGACTGTTGCGGTTGTCCTGCCCCCATTCGTCGGGACGGTGGATATTGATGACCACTTTCGCCCCATTGTAATAGCGGACTGTTTCCTCCGGCGGAATAAACCCAAGCCGTACCGAGCGGCCCAGCAAATCCTGCCGGGACAAGCGCTCCCAGAATCCCCCCGCAATCAACACTTTCTTATCCTTCAGGAACGGTGCCATTTCGTCAAAAATAGCGACGCGGTTCCAAAAGGCATTGCCGATAAAGCAAATGTCGTAAAGGTGCTCCGGTCCGCAGCGCAGGGGCTTGAACATGTCAGCGTTCACGGCCAGCGGCAAATAGTGGACTCTTTTGACCCCAAGAGCACTGTAAAAAGGCACGCATCCCAGCTCGTGGGTAAACACGACGTCGTACGCGGTGCATGCGTCCGCGGTATCCTCGCTAAAATAGGGATCATCGACAAACCAGACGGCCGTCTTGATCCCCATCGCGCGAACCCGCCGGATATCCTCCAAATGATTTTCGGGAAATACATGCAGTCCGTTCAATACGAGGATGAGATGCGGGCGCTCCTTTTGAGCAAGCTCCAGCATCTTTGGAGCCTCTACGACGATACATTCTCTGACCAGGCTGCTAAGCGCGGCGGATATACCTTGATCAATGGCATGAAAGCCCTGCGGAATATAAAATACTTTCATGTCCCGGAAATAAGGCTCCGGAGCGGGTATCCGTTCCATGACAGCCTGACAGACACCAAGGCGCAAGCCGTCCTCGTAGCCCTGCAGGTAACTGGCGCTTGCCGCCGTTTCAGCCACATTTTCCACAGTCTTCACCCTGTCTGTCTTGAATTGTGAAAGAACAATATAAATATATGCGGAAGAGGCAATTGCATCATGGACGACTGCCTTCGCGCGGATAAATTGGCGGATGCCCTGCCGAAAAACGGCAAAAAGCCTTTCGCCCCATGGCTGTCCCATGGAGCGAAAGGCTTGACTGTGTCCCGTTCCCTCATGTTATTACTTGGATTGGTAGGCTAGCAAATGACCATCTTCATAGCCTTTGGCAAAACCCGCGTTGAACCCTTCATTGTAAGCTTCGTCAAATCCTTGGCTGTACGCCGAGTCCGGACTGGTATGAGGCTCTACACCTTGAGCCACAGGCACAGGCAGCACCGGCTTTACGACCCGTTTCCGTTTTCTGCGAATGCTCTTGATCCGATGCCTTCTTTTTTTTGGTAGCAGGTGTTTACGCCGCTTTTTCAACTTGATGACTCGCGCCTTACGGCTAAGCAGCAGGCGCTTCACGGATTTTGGCCTCCGATGACGTTTTTTCTTCGTTATCATCCGTTAATCCTCCTGTAATTCTCGGGTGACTGCGAAATGGGCGGATAGAGATGCGTTTAACCAGGGCGGCGCGGAATTCCCGCTTCGGGGCTGGCACAGGCTGATGCCCGTGAGCATCCGGCATAATGCGTCCTGATGCTGCGTCAGGAGCCGGATATTTTCAAGAAGTGCCCGGGCAGAGAGGTCCGACTCGGAAGAAATGTCGGCGATGCTCCCGAGAATCCGGGCCAGCGCCTTTTGGCTGAGCGTGATGGATTGAATCAGCTCCAGCTTCGTTTCCTGCTCACGAAGGAGCAAACTCATTTGCCCATGTCTCCGAGGCCGCCGTAATCACCGCCGCCAAACATGCCTTCTCCACCGCCACCGCCACCGCCGCCGCCGTACTCTTCTTCTTCCTGTACGAGCAATGCTTTCAAGTTGCTGCACAATCCATTCTCCATCTTCGTAAGCCCCTCTAAAAGCTCCACGATCTGACCGTGAATCTGCAGAGGCTCGCTCAGTTGATTTTCATGGCTTGCAAACGCATCCGAGTTCAAATGATTCAGCGTCCAGTTCCGCATTTTTTCAGCTTCGACCGCTTTGGCTTCCAGAATCATGGCGATGTTCCACTGGATTTTGGAGGCGGCGTCCAGCATATGCAAAAAGGCCTGTTCTCTGCTCATATCCAGCACTCCCTTACGTTTCTCCCGAAATTATTCCTCTTCATTGCTGCCCATCTCTTTCACCACATGATTCAAAGTTTCCGCCAGCGCTTCCTGCAGGTCAGCAATGCTGCTAAGGTAAGAAATAATGCTCTTGTTGATCTGGCTGGAATTTGTCAATCAACCCGCTCACACCGTCAAATTCCGGATGTTCATCGGGCAAATCATGAATAATCTGGGCCATCCGGACCGCCACTTGGCGCTCGGCATCCAGAACCCTGGCCATTTGCTGCTTGGAATGTGACATATGGGTGAGCATTTCGTCAATTTTGCTCTGCATTCCGGTCCCTCCCTGGTGATAGGTCACGCCTTCTGCGAATAGGCGGTCCGCCTGATCCGCATCTGCCTGCTATATCCTATGCCGCTATCCTGAAGTCAGTTACGCGATTGGGGGCAGCATCCGTTTTTTTCTCATCATTTTTTTAGAAAACCGTCAAAGCACGGGATTATCCAGGTGCGGGGGGGCGATGATCAGATCCCCTTCCGGCACAGAATTTAACCGCTCGAGCGGCCACACCGATCGTTTTCTCAACGCCATATGCCATCGTTCCAGGGTATGCAGCGATGCAAACGGCCTCATCATTCCGCGGGACCATTGGTACACCCGTCCACCGGGGCCCTCCACCAGCTGACCGGCGCCGGCCTCCCCGGGCGATAAGGACTCATCCATTGCTGCCGAATCCAGCATTTCCCGGATCTGCTCGCTTGTCAGAGAATACTCACCGTCTGGAATTTGCCGGATATCTAACCTTGACAGCAGTACGGCTTCGGTACCCACTTGTTCCGCCCCGCCGCTAAGAGCGTACTTCCGCCCGTTCAGCAGAAAATACACAAGGCCAGACTGGTCCCGTACCAGTACATGTGACGGGTAAAAATCATGCCCGCTTCGCAATCCGGGAAACCGAGCCAGCGCGCCTTCCTTCATGTTCGTCACCCAAGCGTAAGGATTATCCCACTTATTCGTGTAATACGACTCGTTATGATGATGGACCGACTCAAACTGCTGACCCAACTGTTTCATGCTTACGCTTCCGAAATGGTGGATAAACGAATCACCGGCAATAAACAATTTCCGGCCGGTCAGCCGGAGCCGGATGATCCAGTCGTCGTCTTCATAGTTGCCGATCCGGTACCCCTCATCCAAATAACCGATGCGGTGCAGAACATCTCTGTGGAGCAGCAGGCAAAAGCCGACCAATCGGTCGGCTTCACGCCATTTCCCTTCGTCCGGCACATTATGACCTGCTGCAAATTCCCACATCTCCTTCACATCTTCGTAAGGAACCGGAATTTGCTGTTCCCCGCTGATATAGTTCGTCACAGGCCCCACGGCGCCGATTTGAGGGTCGCTGTCCAGGCAGCGGAGCATATGGGTCAGCCAATTCGGGGTGACGAGAATATCATTGTTCAGGATGACAACCGTTTCTCCCTTGGCCATCATGATGCCGTAATTGACGCCGCCGGCAAATCCGCGGTTCTCCTCCAGCCTTGCAAACCTGATTTTCCCGCCAAACGGCTTGAGGCAGGAGGCAATATCGTCCGTAGACGCATTGTCAACGACAATAATCTCATGCGGTTCCGGCGTATGGGCCTCAATGCTCCCTATACACTGGATCAGATATTCGGCCTGGTTATAGGTCGGAATGATGATGCTGGTGCCTTGAAACGGAATATGAAATGTGTCCCTTCCCTTTACCAGCCCTTCCGTGTACCCGCGTTCGTAACCCTCGTTATATCGGTCGCTTCCAGAGGATGAGGGAGGAGACTGCCGGATTGGCCGGCGGCCCCTTGCACTCCTGAACCGCTTTTTCATTTCAATCCCTCCCCGTTTTGCACACATGATATTTCTCTCCGCTATACACCTTACTATCTGGCATAAGGAATCTCACCTGAAACGAGCTTATCCGCCAGATGTCCAAAATCCAGCGCAACTTTGCCCAGCTGGCTCGCGATACGCTCGCAGATCACGACCGCGGGAATGCCGCTGGCCACGAGAGCCAGGTCAAATTCGCATATGGCCGCCTCCTGCATCACCCTTGGAATGTCCGAAAATCCCCGCACCGGGCTGATTACACCGGCTATGGTCAGCGAAGCCGAAGCCAGCAGCATATTCGCAAGCTCGGGAGCCCGGTTTCCGATCAGAAGCAGCCGTTTCCCCGGGAGAAGCTGCTGCAGCAGACCATGCTCATGCAGCGCATAATTCATCGTGGATGTCGTCAGTGTCAGGCTGCGGTAAGATAGCCCATAATACCGGAGCACCGGGAACAAAAGGCCCTGGAACGTCGGCAGACGGGAATGCGGAATGCCGATAATCCCGGCCATGCGGAGCGAATCGGCCAGCATATCTCGTGCCTGCGGATCAGGCAGCTGCATTCCTGCTGTCGAGAGAAAGCGCCCCTTTTGTCGTACTTCTTCCAGCGAAAGCACGGTGTCATGGGCCAGGGCCAGCAATTCTCCGTCTCCCAGTCGGACAACCGACAGGGGCTGGCCAACGGCCAAGGCATGCGCCATGCGGCCATGGACCTCTTCGGGGCGCAATAGCTGGAGCCAATGTTCCCGGTATGCCGATATTCCCGCGGCGATGACCTCATTGGCACCTATATCCGGCAGTACCGTATACGGTGGAAGCTGGGAGGCGACTGTCTCCTCCACCCCTTCTGCATATCCGGCCTGGTAAGCAGCGTCCTGCACTTTTTGGATATCGATCGAGGGCTCCGTGCTGGGTTCACTGGGCCTCTCTTGGGGAAGAGGATGCACCGCGAGGGGAGTAAGCCCCGGCAGGTTCGGATGCTTTATACCATTTCCCCGCTGGCCGTACTTGTGCTTTCTTCTCTCCTTTCGGTTCAGGGGACCATGCCGCCGACGGAGTATTAAACGTCGCTTGGCCAATTTGACACGAAGAGCCCTCTTCCATGGAGGAATGAAGGCTCTGTTTCGAATCCGAGGGCGGCTCATGGGAGAATTCCCTTCATTTTTTTGCCTGCTTCTTGCAGAGATTCAAAGGTTCCCGCGTCGCCCCACCAATGCTGCAGGATATCGTACTCCAGCCGCCCGTCTGCCGCATAGACGTTGTTGACGTCGGTTATTTCGAGTTCTCCCCGGTCCGATGGACGGATCCCGGAAATGATATCGAACACGGCGGTATCATACATATAAAAACCGGTGACGCTGTAAGAAGATTTAGGCTTCGCTGGCTTTTCTTCAATCCGGCTGATGAGCTCCGGGCGCGCCCGGTCAAACACCGGGACACCATACCTTCTGGCATCCTGAACCTGTTTCAGGAGAACCCGCGCCGTCCCGACAGGCTGCTGCGCAAATTTATTTACATACGTGCTCAAATCATCCACAAACAGATTATCTCCAAGCAGAACGACGAATTTTTCGTCCTTCATAATAAAACTTCTTCCCTGATCCAGCGCCTCGGCGATTCCTCCCGCAGACTCCTGAATCCGGTAGGTTAGCTGCACACCAAAGTCCTGACCGCTTCCCAAAAATTCCGTATACAAACCTGCGGACTGTTTGCCCATGACAATAAGAATTTCCTTGATTCCTGCCTGGCGCAATCTGTCGATGCCGTATACGATCATGGGATACTTTCCGACAGGTAGCAGATGCTTGTTGATCAGCCGGGTCAGCGGATACAATCGGGTACCTGTCCCGCCTGCCAAGATAATACCTCTCACTGCACCACTCCTCCTTCAGATATGCTGCCTGCTTACTCTATAAACTGGCGGGGATCAATCTGCCACTTCTCTATAAACAAGCGGTGATTCCGGTCAATCAGCTGTTGAATCTGTTCGGAGGATGCCTGTTTAAAGCTTGCGCTGCCCTGATGGTGAACGAGCGCATCCCCGCAAATCAACAGATGAAAGCCGGCCAACCGAGCCCTGTAGCAGTAATCGTCATCCTCATAATGACCTGGTGAGAATGCTTCATCCAGAAATCCGATCCTGCTCAGCACTTCCCGTTTTATAAGCAGACACATGCCGATAACCCGGTTCACTTCCACCCAGCGGGACGGATCTGGCTGATTGTTTCGAGCAGCTGTCAGCTGGAATTCTTCTGTATTGTTAAAAGAAACATCCACCTTTTGTCTACCCGAGGCTGCATTGGTAACAGGCCCGACCAAGCCGACATCCGGCCGGCTGTGCAGGGCGGCGAGCATATTGGATAACCAGTTCGTCGTAACCGTCACATCGTTGTTGAGCAGGAGCAGATCGTCCCCTCCGGCCGCCGCCAGACCGATGTTGCAGGCAACTGGAAACCCGCGGTTCGCCGGAAGGGAGATAAATGGAATTCCCTCCTTGATGCAGTAGCCGTCGGTACCGTCAGTCGAGGCGTTGTCGACAACGATGATTTCGTACGGCGTATCGGTGTATTTGCGGATCGCCTCGATGCAGGGGGCAAGCAGATGCAGGCCGTTATGCGTGGGGATGATGATGCTCGTCATTCGCTGATTCAGACTCATCAGGCATTCCTCCGCAAGGCGACTTCCGTCCGCGAGACTGTAGAAGATTGGGGCATCCAGCCGGCATCAATCAGCGCATGGAGCGCTTCCGCATGGTCACCGATAATCAGGTCTGCCACCGCATTGCCGGTGCCCGTATTCCCGGGACGCTTCCGGTTTGAGCTGATCACGTCAACCGGCTGCACCAGCGCGAAGCGGTGTCCCTTTGCTAGGGCCAGGGCTTGGGCCTTGGGGGGAACCATCAACTGCTCGCTGCCGATATCATCAATCAAACGTCTTGCCAGTGCATGTGGAACGGCCGTTAGCGAATTTGCCCCCAGTTCCGGGTGCCCGAGCACCGTATTTAAAAAGCTTTTGCACCGCGTCACCTCATCCTGGTGCATATATGGCGGCAAATACGGATTCAGGTCATTCAGCGCAGCGTCAATCCCTTCATCCACCTTATATATAAAAGGAGCCAGTTCCTCGGCGGAGATCACGACATCCCCGTCCGTAAACAACACGATATCCGCCGAGGTCATGGCGGCCCCGATGCTCCGGCCCACGTCATGTCCGAGCCGGCCCGGAACATGGAGGATGCTGGCGATCCGGTGATTGCGTGCAGCCGAGTAGCTTTGATCCCGGCAGCCGTTCAGTACGACGATTACTTCCTGGAACGGGAGCCGTTCCAATTGCTGAAGCACCTTGCCCAGCGTATCCTGCTCGTTGCTGGCACAGACGACAGCTGCGGCCGTCCTTGCCAACGGCAGCGGAATACGGGCGTCCTTTTGCCCGGAGGCTTTGGCATAGCCGCCAGTGTAGCTCTTTGACAGCCGGAGCATCGTTCGAATATCCGGACGCTTTTTCACATGTGCCGCGCACCAATCGGAAAACGCCCGCTGAAGCGGCGATTCATAGAGGAGAACATCCCCTTCTCCTTCTTTGGCGTCGGCTTTGCCTCCTGCAAGGAGTCCTGCTTGATAAGCGGCATCCGCCAGCTTGCCTTCCCCCGCCCGGTAGATTGACGGTAGCGCCGCACGGCTCTGCTTCGGAATGGTGCGCCTTCCCTGCCGTCGCTTCCTCCCGGCCCAGTTTATTCGAGACCGAGCCGTTACACTTCTTCTTGTTCTTCTTCTCATCAGGCTCACCTTCTCACCCGCTTTCGTTCCCTTCCCAGATCGCTTCGAAGCCCCCTCGGATCCGTTACCGACAAATACCACTTCACTGCCTGAATATGATCCGCAAGAACCACCTCCTGCAGTGGATCTTTTCCGTCCACTTTAACTCTCCGCTTATTTAACCGTCCTACGGGTATTTCATGAACCGCTTCGACCTTGAGCCCGGCGGTGACTGCCTTCGCTAAAGCAAGGGGAGGGACCGACAGGCATTCGTCTCCAAGCATGTCGACGGCGCGACGGCTTAATGCATGCGGGACAGCGGTCAGAGAGGCTCCAAGCAGATCGGCGCGGCGTAGCATCGTATTTAGAACATGCTTGGCCTGAACGACCGGATGCGCCTGACGCCGGCGAACCGGGCCTCTATACCGGTTCAGCGCGACATCTACCCCGCCAATAACCGCCGTGACGAAGGGACGAAGCTGCCCGGCACCGATCGGCATGTCTCCGTCCAGGTACAGCATGACCTGACCCCGGGCGGCCTGCGTCCCTGCGCTTCTTCCCACATCATGCCCAAGCGGATGCTCGTATCTCAGCACACGAGCCCCCGCAGACTCGGCCGCTTCTGCCGTTCGGTCGCGGCAGCCGTTGGCTACGACAATAACCTCGCAGGAAGGATGTACCCGCAGCGCTTCCCGGACCACGGCAGCGATCGTCTTCTGTTCATTCATCGCAGGGATGATCACCGATAAGACCGGAGGAAGGTCGGTATGGGGCATCCGCCTTGCCTGCGGCTTGGTTCGAAGCCTGGTTCTTGACCATACGCCCGTCTTCGATGCTTGTCGGTACCTTCGGCGGGTTGGTCGATAGGTTCGTCTGTATCTTATCCGCCTCATCATTCGACATATCCCTCCCTGTCATATCAGCATGTATCTCATCACATCCTATGCCGTGGTGAATGCCGTGGAAGCGGCGTTTGTGCAATGTATTTAGGTATCGTTCACGGATTTCATCGCAATACTTGCTGATTATCAAGAGCATAACAAACAAGCGCGGGGACTCTGCCCCGCGCTTGTTTGTTATTCCTTATCTTTATTCTCTTTTGGTTCTGCCTCGGCCCTGAACGCGCTCCGCTGCCTCATGCTGCGCTGTGCATAGCCCGTGGTTCCTTTTCCTGATGGAGAGACCGAGCCGATCGCGATCCAGGACAGGAAACCGAAGGTTTCCGGGCCCACCCGTCTTCTCACCACTTCGATAAAGGCGATATCTTCCCGCTGCGTGTTCAATACAGCATAGAAATCGGGATGATTGCACATCGCCACGATCACATAATGGGTGTTTGGATACGGTTCCGGCAGCGTCACCGGCACTTCAACCTGCAGCTGGCCTTCGCCGATCCGGAAAGAAGTGATGCCGTACTGTTGAAGGGCCGGCTGTCCCGAAGCACTCTGAACGGGTGCAAAAGCAAGCTGTTCACCGGTGACCGACCTAGCGGCGATGTGCCTGTTCTGGATCGCCCCGTTCTGGATATGGTCCGAATGGACCGCCCCGGATTGAAGATGCCATTCCTGGATGCTTCTCGCCTGAAGGTGAAGCGGCTGAATCGTTTCCGGCTGGATGTGGCTGCCGTCTATCGTGTTCGGGGCAATTTTATCGCCCGTAACGGCTTCATCTTCCAGCAGACCGGTGGTAACGGACTCCGGTGCCAGGTGATGCGCCTGGACGCTGCCCGGCTGGAGGTGTTCCGAGGATACGGATTCAGGTGCCAGATGATCCGGACCGACCGCTCCCTCTGCAAGATGTTCACCTTGGATGAGGCCGGGCTGCAGGTGCCATTCCTGCACAATGCCGGACTGCAGATGGTGCGGCTGAATCGATTCCGGCTGGATGTGGCTGCCGTCTATCGTGTTCGGGGCAATCTTTTCCCCTGTGACGGCTTCATCTTCCAGCAGACCGGTGGTGACGGACTCCGGCGCCAGGTGATGCGCCTGGACGCTGCCCGGCTGGAGGTGTTCCGAGGATACGGATTCAGAGGCCAGATGATCCGGACCGACAGCTCCTTCTGCAAGATGTTCGCCCTGAATGAGGCCGGGCTGCAGGTGGTACGAACCGATGGATTCCGGCTGGATATGGCCGCCGTCGACCGCACGGGAAGCGATCTTATCCCCCGTTACAGCATCCTTTTCCAACGAATCGGCCGTGACGGACTCCGGCGCAAGGTGATGCGGTTGTACGCTGCCCGGCTGCAGATGGTCCGAGGATACGGATTCAGGAGCTAGATGATCCGGACCGACCGCTCCCTCTGCCAGATGTTCGCCCTGAATGAGGCCGGGCTGCAGGTGGTACGGTTCGATGGATTCCGGCTGGATATGGCTGCCGCCAACCGTTTGGGAAGCAATCTTATCCCCTGTTACGGCTTCCTTCTTCAGCGATTCGGTCGTAACCGAATCCGCCGCCAGATGATGCGGCTGGATAAGGCCTGGCTGCAGATGCCATTCCTGAATAGTCTCAGCGTGAAGGTGGTACGGCTGGATCGACTCGGGTTGGATATGGCTGCCGTCGACCGCATGAGGAGCAATCTTGTCGCCCGTAACGGCCTCATCTTCCAACGATTGGGTCGTGACGGTATCCGGCGCAAGGTGATGCGGTTGGATGCTGCCTAGCTGCAGATGACCCGAGGTGACGGATCCGGACGCCAAATGCTCCGGGCCAACCCCTCCTTCTGCAAGATGTTCTCCGCGAATAAGGCCGGGTTGCAGATGGTAAGACCGGATCGATTTGGGCTGGATATGGCTGCCATCCAGTGTATTAGAGGCAATCTTATCCCCAGTCACAGCATCATCTTCCAGTGAATCGGTCGTAACCGAATCCGGCGCAAGGTGATGCGGCTGGATGCTGCCCGACTGCAGATGATTCGAGGTGACGGAATCGGCCGCCAGATGATCCGGACCGATAGTACCTTCGGCAAGATGCTGGCCCTGGACGATACCCGGCTGCAGATGCCATTCCTGTACAATGCCGGATTGCAGATGGTGCGGCTGGATCGATTCCGGCTGAATATGGCTGCTGCCAACCGCGTTGGAAGCGATTTTATCCCCCGTCACTGCTTCGTCTTCGAGTGAATCCGTCATGACCGAATTCCATGCCAGGTGGTGCGGCTGGATGCTGCCCTGCTGCAGGTGATCCGAGGTGACGGATTCAGCTGCCAGATGTTCCGCGCCGACCGCTCCCTCTGCAAGATGTTCTCCATGAATGAGGCCGGGCTGCAGATGGGACGGCTGAATCGATTCCGGCTGGACATGGCTGCTGCTAACCGAGCCTGGAGCGATTTTATTCCCCGTAACGGCTTCGTCCTTCAGAGAATCAGTCGTTACGGAACTCCGATCCAGGTGATGCGGCTGGATGCTGCTCCGCTGCAGATGATCCGAGGTGACCGATTCGGGGGCAAGATGATCCGGACCGACGGCCCCTTCTGTAAGATGCTGGCCCTGAATGAGTCCTGGCTGCAGATGCCAATCCTGGATGCTCTCGGCCTGAAGGTGAAGCGGGAGGATCGATTCCGGCTGGATGTGGACACTTCCTATCGCACCCGTGGCCAATTTAGCCGAGCTTACGGATCCATCCTTCAGCGCATGCTCGTGAACAGCCCCAAAGGCCAGGTGCTCCGCCGTTACGGCCCCTGTCTGGATGTGATGGCTTCCGATCGACGTGTCCGCCAGCTTATCGGCTGTGACCGCACCGGGATGCAGCGCTTCGGTATGCACCGAACTCGTGGCCAGATGCTGCATACCGACACTGCCTGCCTGCAGCTGTTCCTCTCCGACCGATTCAGGGGCTAAATGCCTGAAGTCCACCGCACCATGGGCAATGTGCTGCTTCTCCACGCTCTTTTCCTGAAGCTGAGCCGAGCCGATCGATTTTGCCTGGATATGGCGGGTTCCGATCGAATCCGGCGCGATCTTGTCACCGGTTACCGATCCGCCTTGGAGGGCAACTTCGGATACCGCATCCGGGGCAAGATGGCCGGATTGTATGCTGCCGTTCGTCAGATGGGTCGCTGTGACGGATGCCGGCGCTAACTGCTTAGAGCCGACAGCTTCTTCACCCAGGTGGCCGTTGCGGATAATCCCCTCCTGAAGATGCTCGAAACCGATGGAGGCCGGTTTCAGATGGGCGCTGTCGACGGATGCCGGTGCCAGCTTGGAGGCGCCCACCGCACCATCCTGCAGTGCCTCCGAATAAACGGCACCTTCGGCCAAATGCTGGGCCTTGATGCTGCCTGACTGAAGCTGCTCTTCTCCCACGGAATCCGGAGCAAGATGCCGGAAACCGACCGCCCCCGGAGCAAGATGCCGCTGCTGTACGCTTTTCTCATGGAGATGAATGGAGCGGACGGCATCCTGTTTGATATTGACGCTGCCGACCGATTCCGGTCCGAGCTTCGATGCGGTTATTGCGCCGTCCTTGATGGCTTCTGTGTTAACCGATAACTGACTCAAATGGCGTTCCTGGATCAATGCGGACTGCAGATGCCCTTCGCTGACCGAGCCGGGTGTGAGATGACGCTCGCCGACAATGCCTTCAGCCAAATGTCTTTCCTCGACAGTACGGTCTTGCAGGTGCTCACCGGAAACAGAACCGGCCTGAAGCTTATTCCCTCCGACTGAGCCTGCAGTAAGATGACGCTCACTGATGATATTATCAGCCAGATGCTTCTCTTCCACCGCTTGGTTCTGCAGATGCACCCCGGAGACGGAACCGTCCTGAAGCTGATTTCCGCCGATCGAACCGAACGTAAGGTGACGCTCACTGATGATATTGTCAGCCAGATGCTTCTCTTCCACCGCTTGGTTTTGCAGGTGTATTCCGGAGACAGAGTCGGCCTGAAGCTGGGTTCCTCCGACCGAACCGGCTGTAAGATGGCGCTCACTGATGATATTGTCAGCCAGATGCTTCTCTTCCACCGCTTGGTTTTGCAGGTGTATTCCGGAGACAGAGTCGGCCTGAAGCTGGGTTCCTCCGACCGAGCCGGCCGTGAGGTGGCGCTCACTGACGATACCTTCGGCCAGATGTTTCTCTTCTACTGAATGGTTTTGCAGGTGCGCTCCGGTGACGGAATCAGCCTGAAGCTGGGTTCCTCCGACCGAGCCGGCCGTGAGATGGCGTTCGCTGACGATGCCTTCAGCCAGATGCTTTTCTTCGACCGCTCCACTGTGCAAATGCACGCTGGAAACCGAGCCGGGCTGAAGCTGTACTCCGCCGACTGATTCTTCCGAGAGATGCCGCTGGGTTACCGCACCCACGTTGATCGAGCGGGAAGTGACGGCGTTGTCGGACAAATGCTCACTGCTTACGGACGCGGAGGCCAGCTTGGGGCTGCTCACACTGCCATCAGCCAGTTTGGCCGACGTCACCGCCAGATCTTGAATTTTGTCGGTCGCCACGCTTTCGGGCGAAAGCTTCAGGGAAGTGACCGCATGGTCCGCTAAGTGAGCCGGATAGATAATGCCGTGATTGAGATGACCGGATTGAACGCTTCCTGCCGAGAGCTTTTCTGCAGTTACCGCTTCATTACTAATGATTGCGTTGTGTACGATTCCGGGCGTCAGATGATCTGCGTTCACCGAACCTTTGGCTATATGCTGGGTTGTGACGGCCTGATCCTGAATCGCGGACGCCCGCACGCTTTTGTCGGACAAATGCCGATCCTGAATCGAAGCCGGGCGGATATGCTCCGCGCTGATGCCGCCTTCGGCTATATTGCGGCCGCCGACCGCGCCGTCTGCCAGTATGCCGCTCGTCACGCTGCCGCCTGCGAGCTTTTCACCAATGACAGATTTGTTCTGCAGATGACGGGAAGCTACCGCTCCATCCGAGATATGCTGCTCGACAATGGCGCTGCGGGTAATGTGTCCCGTGGTGATCGACCCGTGTCTGACATGAGAGCCTTCCACGACGTTTGCCGCAATATGGCTGCCGTTAACAGCCCCCTGCTGAATGTGGGACGTCTGGATGGAATTCGGCGCAATCTGTGCTTTCTGGACGGCACCTTGTGCCAGATGCCGGGTCTGCACGGCTTCGTCTGCAATCTTCTGGGGCAGAATGCTTTGATCGGCAATTTTAGATGAGGTGACCGTCTGCTCGACGATATGCACCGTTCCGACCGACTGCTCCGCCAATTTGTTCGCCCCGACGCTGTGGTCGGCCAAGTGCGCTGCAGTGATCTCGCCGGGGGCGATATGCTTGCCGCGAATGGTCGCATCCGCCAAATGCGCGGACGTTACCGCAAAGGGTGCCAATATTGGTCCGGTCACGGCTCCATCCTGCAGATGTTGGGTGCCGACTGATTTTTTGGCGACATGCTCGCTTGACACGCTCCCCGTCGCGATTTGATTTCCGCCAACGGAGCCGTTCTGAAGAAGTTCCCCGGTCAGTGATCCTTCCCGTATATGAACGCTTTCGATGGAGCGCTCCTTCAGCTTGTCGCCCGTAATTTCGCCGGTCCGGATCTTCGAGCCGGTAACGGCGCCTTCGGCCAGTTTCGACGTGTCGATCACTTCATTGGTCAAATGCATGGACTGGATGCTGGCCCCAGCAATTTTGCTTGCCGTTACGGCTTGGTCTTGCAGCAGATCTGTGTTTACGACCAGATTGCTCAAATGGCGTGACGTGATGGAACCGTCGGCGATTTTGGTGGAATCGATCACCTGGTCGCCCAGCTTGGCGGATGTAATGCTTCCGTCGCGGATTTTTTCCCCGCTGATGGAGCGATCCCGAATTTTGCTGCCGCTGATCGCGCCGTCGGTCAGATGCTCCTCCAAAATGGATTCAGAGGCAATTTTCGAGGAGACCACGGAGCCGTCGGCTAAGTGAATATGAGAAACAGCATAATCGGCAATGGCCTCGCTGCCTACCGAGCCGGGCTGAAGTCTGGACGAGTCAATGGCCCGGAGCGCAATTTTGGACGTCGTGACCGAACCGTCGCTCAGATCATCCGTATAAATGATTGGCTCCGGGGAGTTTGGCATCCTTTTTTCTTCAATGATCTCCTCCAGCTCCTCACGGTCCCGAACCGGCACCGTCTCCTCAGGTATAGCTTCTTCAATAACAGGCTCCTCGGGTACCGCTTCCTCGGATACAACCTCCTCCTCGGGCTCTTCTATTGCCTCAGGCTTGCTCTCTGCAGTGTCCTCCATTTGGTGCTCTTGTATCGGTTCAACTGTGTCCAAAGTCGTTGTTTGCTGGACTTCTTCCTTTTCAAGGACTGCATCAGGGGCAATGGATCGGATTTCCGCATATGAATCAAGTTGGTTTGTCTTTGGCGCCGTTACTTTGCTTTTACGGATCAGTTCCAACTCCTGAATTTCAGGATTATCCACGAAATAGAGGTTCTTGTTCGGTTGTTTAACCGTCCGGCTTTTATTTTTCTTCTTCAAAAGACCTCGCTCCTTCCTGACCGGATGCATCTTGGGCATCATATGCGAACAAATAGGCCGTTGTCACTGATTTCCCGGTTTTTGTAACGATTTTGAACTAGCCAATCGGATGGATGCTTCCGGCAGAACAATCCGGGAGGACGGGATCACAAATATTCAGGGATAAAAGGTTGAAATTCGGGGGATGATCGGGGGATGATCGAGGGACATCCTGAGGACATGAGTGTCACCTGCCCACCAATAACTACTCTGTGCATTCATCCTTCACCGTTTGAGAAAATAGGCGGCACGTTACGGACAAAGACCCTTGCTTATAGCAATCTATGGCATAGGATATATAAAAAGTGGGATGACAGAATGCCAGGGAGGGATGAACGTGTGGATTTCTGATGTTGGAATTCTGCTGAATGCAGCGGTGCACCGGGGAATTCCCGGCGGAAAGACGGGAGCGGAATCCCTCATCAATTATGAAGAGGCGGCCCGGATGTTCGGCTTGAGGCCGTGCTATATGAAACTACAGGATATCGATATTGAACGCCATGAATGTTCGGCGTTTGTTCTGAGAGAGGGGAAATACGTTTACACCAGGCTTCCGCTGCCAAGGGTCATTCATAACCGGGCCATCTACTTTGACGGACGATCAAAAAATAGAATTCAACGTCTTATAGACGGCGGATATATGATATTCAACGCCAACAATCGGTACGGGAAAGATGAAATTCATCACTTGCTCGAAAGTAACCCGCTGCTTTCGCAGCATCTTCCCGATACGACGATCGCCGCCCCTTCCTCTGTCCAGGAAATGATGCGGCGATATCGTGATCTGATATTAAAGCCTTGCGTCGGCAGCGTCGGCAGAGGAATTATGCGCCTTCACGCCCACGGCCAGCATTGGTATCTTACTTATGCCCGAACCGGGCGATCCCTGGGATGGACGACGGTTCGCTTGAATAGACAACAACTTCCGGGCATCCTGCTGCGCCGGATCTCCCAGGCGCCCTTTCTTGTCCAGGAACGCATCGCACTGGCGGAATATAAACAGCGGCCTTATGACCTTCGCGTCTCCATCCAGCGAGGCATCAGCGGCAGCTGGAGCCTGACGGGAATGTACGCCAAAGTCGCCGCATCCCGAATGTTCGTCTCCAATGTCGCTCAAGGCGGCAAGGCCTTCCCGGCCGAACGAATTCTGGCCGAAAGCCTGCCGGGGTTATCTGCGGACAGAATATCGGATAGCGTACATCAGCTCGCCTTCGGCGTGGCCCGGCAGCTGGAGCAGCATTTGCCTTTTGCGGCGGACCTTGGCCTGGATATCGGCGTCACCAAGGGCGGCAAGCCGTATTTTATTGAATGCAACGGACGGGATCAGCGTTACGGCTTCCGAAACGCCAATATGCCCCAGTATTGGAAAAAAACATATCGTGAGCCCATGGCCTATGCCCGGTACCTGGTAAATCGGCAGCACGCCGGCACAGGACTTTGAGCCGGATCTCGGGTTAGTCTGTCATAAAGTGTGCAAACCTCCGGAAATCCGATAAAGCAGGTAAAAACGCAGAACGGGAAACCGGGAAAACAACGGATGCCGGACAAAAAGATGCTTAAACGAAAGACCGAAAATGTGTCATGCCGCTTTTCCGGTTTTTTCTGCATCGGCTAATAGCTATTATACGGCTTAACCTTGTCCATGGTACCTGACATCTTCGATGCCGAACCAGGGAAGGGCAGCGGCCGCATAGTACGCCGCCGCTAGGGCAATGACGAACATGAGAACCGCCAGCCCGTCATACCTGCTGAAAGCCGACGGATAATAGTACGTTCTGCGCCCCGACCCGCTGAACTGCTTCGCTCCCATCGCCACAGCTACGCGGTGCGCCCGGCGGATGCTCTGCGACAGCAGCGGCACCGCATACAGCCGGACATGCTGAAGGAGGCCACTCGGCCCCCGGCCTGTCCGTACGCCGCGGATCCGCAGCGCCTGCCTGCGGATGAGAAACTCCTCCCATACGATGGACAGCAGCCGGATCGACGCCATGAAGCTGTAAGCGAATTTGGGGGGAAGGCGAAAATTTTGCATCAGCGAATAGAACAGCTTGACGGACGGCGTGGTCATGACGAAGAGCAGTCCTTCTGCCGCAAAAGCAATCGCCCGGAATCCCAGGTGCAGCCCGCGGTAGAAGCTTTCCTCGGATACGCGGAACAGCCCCCACTGCCACCAGACGTGATCCCCTTTCCCGAATAGGATCATCGTCAGGGATGAAGAGACGAATACGAGGCTGAAGGAGAGAACGAGCAGCGCCACCTTCCATGCCGGATAACCGCTGAGCAGAAACAGGAGGGCGATGTAGACCGCTGCCTGATAGACGGCAAAATCAATGCTTCGCGTCTGAATCGTAACGATAAACAACATGATCAGCACGGCGAGCTTCAGCGAGGGATTCGCCCGGTGCAGCCAGGTATGACGGCTCGGAGTCAAAAACCGGTTCATCCGCTCACCTCCTCCTGCGCATCCGAAGCTGCGCCATCTCCTTCAAGCCTCCGCCTCCCGGGCTTTATCGCCGTCAGGCTTCCGCCTTGGATTTCCCATACCTGGGTAGCGGCCAGCTCAGCGATTTCTCGCTCATGCGTCACCATAACGATCGCCGTGCCGCTGCGGCGAAGCGCTTCGCAGTATTCCAGGATGGCAAAGGCGTTGCGGGCATCCTGCCCGAACGTCGGTTCATCCAGCAGCAGCACCGCCTGACGGCGCACCGCCGCGGTGGCAACGCTCAGCCTGCGTTTCTGTCCGGTCGAGAGCTGATACGGGTGCCGGTTCTCCAAGCCGTGCAAATGAAACGTCTTAAGGCAGTCTTCGGCTTTACGCTCCACCTCAGCCCGCGACATACCGCCCTGCATGTGAAGGGAATAGGCCGTCTCCTCCAGTACTGTCTGGGCAACAAACTGAAACTCCGGGTTCTGAAACACGAACCCGATCCGGTCCGAAGGGCAGGTCCGCTTCCTGCCCCTTCCCTGCAGCAGCCTGCCTTCCAGCACGTAGCTGCCGGCTGTCGGAAGAAGCTGCATCAGGCTCAGCAGCAAGGAGCTTTTCCCCGCCCCGTTAGGACCGACAACGGCGACAAAATCGCCGGCATATACCTCCGCCTCTTCCACCATGATCGCCGGCGCATCTCCGCGGAGACCGACAAACCCCCGCAAGGAGAGGACCGGCGCCGCCAAGTCCGCGCCTTGCTGCGGGGATTGCACTAGGCCGCTGTTCCATGTATCCCGGTGACGGATATAATCCTCCCAAACGCCGGGATACCAAATGCCATTTTCCTGAAGGGTCCGGCGGTACGCCGTGAAGATTTCTGCCGGCTTGCCGTCGGCCAGAATGCTTCCGTCCGGCGCGAACAGAACGATCCGGTCGACCCAGTTCACGATTTCTTCGATCCGGTGCTCGACGATCAGCACGGTCCGTCCGGCCGATACACCGCGAACCGCCTCCCAAATTTGCTGTCTCCCCTCGGGGTCCAGCAGCGCCGAGGGCTCATCCAGCAGGAGCACTTCCGGTTCCAGCAGAAGGACCGAAGCGAGCGCGAGCCGCTGCTTCATCCCAAGGGACAGCCGTTCAATCGGAGTGTGCAGCTCTTCGAGGTCCAGGCCGACCCGCCCGAGCGCCTCCCGCATCCGCGGCACCATATCCTCCCTGGCTACTTGGCGGTTCTCCAGCACAAACGCCAGCTCCTCATCGACATACGGCATGCAGAACTGGGTATCCGGGTCCTGAAATACATACCCGCACGAGCGGGGCTTCCGGATGTCCGCATATTTGAGCGGAACGTCGATGACCGCCGGAATCAACCCGCCGAGCACCTGCAGCAGCGTCGATTTCCCGCATCCGCTTGGGCCGAGCAGAAGCACCTTTTCCCCGGCTGGCACGGACAGGGAAACATCCTTGAACACGAACGCCTTCTCACCCGGAAACTTCAGGCGCAGGTCCGTTACCGAAACGGCAATTTGCCCGCTCCCTTGATCCGCCCTTTGATCCGCTCCTTGACCCGTCTCATCCACCGCCGGATGCTGCATCGTCGCGGCTCCCCGGTTAGCCTCAGTCATGATCGAGCGCTTCATAATCCTTGGCTGTCACCGGCCGGAGCAGCTGGGTTACTCCGGTTGCTTCCAAAGCTTTGGTCAGGGCATACGCCAGGTACCCTGCGAGTACCGCCGAGCTGATTAACCGCATCACGTACTTGAACACGATCATCCATGTCGTATAGTCCGTGACGTAGCCGTAGTACACATCCACCAGGAATGATCCCAATCCCGAAGCCATACCGGCCAGCGCCGCTACCCCCATGGAGAATTTGCGGTAACGGAACAGGGCGAAGATCAGCTCCGCGGCAAGACCTTGCGCCACGCCGTAAATCGCCAGCTGAAGGCCCCATTCACTGCCGAACAGAATTTCTACGTGAGCCGCGGCAACCTCGGCCAGGAGGGCTACGCCGGGCTTGCGGATCAGCAGCGCGGCAAGTGTCGAAGCGAGGAACCACATGCCGTACAACAGCTCATCCGCTTGGAAAAACAGCGGCTTGAACAAGTCGTTCACCGAACCCCAAAAATGGTACACCACCCCGATCACGAGGGATAGCAGAATCGTCACGAGCAGGTCGCTGAGCTTCAGCCCCTTCGGCCGATCCATCTGCATCGTACTGCTGTTCATTTGACAACATCCTTTCTTTTTCCAAAATTGGGCAATAAAAAAACCCCCTGGATAAGCGAGGGAGATCGTCAAATAAGCCCATAAAAGGACTTGAATTCTCTACGCTGGCATTATCCAGATCAGATTCCCGGTCAGCAGCGGTTCATTAGCTGCACTCTCAGCCCGATTCGCTCGAGCTCCCGTATTCCCATATGTACACAGATGAACGCAAGGCGCGGCATCGCCGCCTCCTGGTCCCGGAGCCATCGCCGTCCAAAGCGATGAGATGCTTGGGTTCGATTCCGTGTAACAGGCACCTCGCCTCGATGAGTCGGCTCGGGCCCGTATTGATTCCAAAATACATGATCCTCGAAGGATTGGCAATACCATTTTTCTCCGGGGCGGTTTCCAGCATTTGTTGCATATTGATTTGATAGCCGTTCTATGTCAATATATTCAGAGTGCTACAGGCACGTATGGAAGGGAGATTAGGCATGACAAAGAAATTACTGCGGCTCATGACAGAGCTCTCCTCGCGAAAGTGGCTCTCTTCCATGATGGGACGCTTCTCGCACAGCCGGCTCAGCAGAGGGGTCATCCCTACGTTTATCAAAAGCTATCAGATCCCGGCGCATGAAGCGGAGAAAGAAATCTATGAATACCGCACGCTCAACGAATTTTTTTCACGGCGGCTGAAGCCCGGCATGCGTCCAATTCACGAAGGCGAGCACGTACTCACGAGCCCCGTCGACGCCAAGATCACCGCAATGGGTGAAATCACCTCAGGCACGATTCTGAACGTGAAAGGGCAGGATTATTCGGTGGCGGAGCTGCTTAATTTCTCTCCCCACCTGGAGTTATATAAACATGGCTATGTCTTTGTGCTGTACCTCAGCCCTACCGACTATCACCGGATCCACTCTCCCATCACAGGCGTGAAGGTGGAGAGCGAGCATATCAAGGGACGATGCTACCCGGTCAATGATTTTGGCATGACCCAGATGAAATCCGTGCTGTGCCGCAATGAGAGGCTGATAACGTATATCAAGGGAGCCCTGGGAGAAGTCGCGGTCGTCAAAGTCGGCGCCATGAATGTCAGCAGCATCCGCTACGACGACGAAACCGCCAATTCCTGGCGTAACGGCGATCCGCTCGCCTATTTTGAGTTCGGTTCGACCGTCGTGCTGCTGATCCAGGACGGCGCGTTCACCCCGCGGACAGACCTCCGGACCGGAGATCATGTCCGCATGGGCCAGCTGCTCGGTCAGCTGCACCCGCATAAAGGCTGAACCGGAAGCGAATCCGGCTCAGCCTTTTTTGCTTAGGAGCGCGAGCATAATCCGCTGAAACCACCGGTCCGGAAGCAGCTGCTTGGCCTTAATCGTCCAGCGTGTGCCAACAGGCAGCGCATAGCGGAATGCAGGTTTATTCATACGCGCGATTCTCGCGATCAGCCGGGCCACATCGGCCGGATCGCCGCGCTGGTCGGCGTTGTCACGGGAAAAGGCCATCACCTGGCTCAGCATCCGCTCGTAGGGTGACCGCTCGGCGGCGCTCATCTGCGCAAATCCTTTGTCCCATATGGCCGTTCCGTACGAACCCGGCTCCACCACCACGACATCGACGCCGAATGGTCGCATTTCCAGGGCAAGACATTCGCTAAATCCCTCTACAGCAAACTTTGACGAGACATAGGGACCAAAGCCGGGAAACCCGACAGCCCCGCTGACGCTGCTGATCTGAATGATTGTTCCCTGATGGGCCTCCCTCATCGCGGGAAGAACGGCCTGGGTGACCGCAACCATCCCGAAGAAATTCGTTTCCAGCTGCGCCTTCCACACGTCCATCGGAATCTCCTCGATCATTCCTCCGTATGCGGTGCCTGCATTGTTCACAAGCACGTCAATGCGTCCGTGGGATTTCAGGATGCCCGATACGGCCTCAAGCACCTGTCCCCCGTCCGTCACATCTAGCCTAACCACGTGAATATGCTGTCTGACCCCCGCCGTCTGCGCAGCGTCCATCAGCTCCCCGCTCGCTTCCGGCCTTCGCATGCCGGCAAAAACCGTGTAACCGGAGGCAGCCAGCTCCACGCTGGCCAGCAGCCCAAAGCCGCTGGAACCGCCCGTGACCAGCGCGACCGGCCGCTCATCATGTCCTCCCAATTGCGCTCCACTCCCCGTTCAGATGTTATTTCGCCGGAAACAAAAACGGCTCTTCCGCCAAGTAGCTGCGGATCGCGGACAGAATATACCCCTTCTGTTCCTTCAGCGACGGAATTTCCTGCGGATTGCCGGCGTGAAACGCCTGATTCTCCAGGACCGCCTGCAGGAAAAAGGTTTCCAGCATGGACACGCTCTCCTTCGGAAGAAGTCGCATGCTTTCGTACCCGTCCAGCAGCATGCTCCGCTGTGCCGGGTACAGACCGATGAGCGCCTGCGCCAAGTCGTATGCATAATAACCGAACCCGCAGCGGCCAAAATCGATAGGGCAAGGTTCCCCGTCCTTGAATACAACGTTCCCTTCGTGGAGATCCGCATGGATCATACCGTACCGGGAAGGGCCCGGAGGCCATGCGGCGATCCGCCCTTTGATTAGGTCCGCCGCTTGTACATAAAGCTCCCATTCATCGGAACTCAGAAAGGCGCGGTGCCGCCGTTCCAGCCGCTGCATATCTTCTGTCAGGCTCGCAGCCCCCCATTCGGGTCTGACGAACCCTTCCGGCGGAACAAAGCTCTGCGCAGCCTGATGGAGCCTGGCCATAAGCACGCCCATCCGGTACACCTGCCTGTCATCGAGGCCGCCCTCCGCCTGCTCCCCTTCGATCCAGCGCAGCAGCGTCACCGGCCAGCCCTGGCTCCGGTCCGCCTCGCAAATCGCCACGGTATTCCCTTCCTGGTCCGCTACGCCCTCCGGAACCGGCAGGCCTTGGGAAGAAAGCCAATTCAGCCACATCATTTCCGAACGGATGGCCGGTACGTCGGCCGACACCGGATGGATCCGCAGCAAAAATTTACCGCCTGACCGCGCGCTCACCCGGTACGTAATATGGTCTGAAATTTGAACAAATTCCGCTTGTTCCTCCTTAATGCCAAACTTCTCCAGGGCGGACATCAGCACCTGCTCCGCCTGAACCAGCAGGAGGCGCAGGCTGTCCTCCGAATTTGCTCCGAATGCTTCATTCATTTCGCTATCCTCCATCCTCTGCTTAACACCTTGCTCCCACAGCATACCATAAGCCGGCAGGCCGGGGGAGAGCGCAACCAAGAACTGCGTTCTCCGCGTAACCGGTACTATAGGCAATTCCAATCTAATGATGCGCGTACAAAAAAGCAGCGGCGGGCTGGCATCCCGCGCTGCTCTTAGACATCATTTATATCATGTGTGATGAAGTTCATAAAAAAGGTTAACGAGTGGGGTTAAAACCATACGTCGCTCATGATGCTGACCGGTCTGAACCGGCGCATCCGGTTACGGCAGTTCCCCCGCGCCGCCGCAGCTGCGGCATACCCGTCACGCCTGCGAATCCGCCGTCTGCTCATCCGATGCTTTCCTCCCTTCGTTTATTCGGTGCATTTGCAAGCTTGAAGCTTATTACCCGAAAGGGGAAGACCGCGAAACAGCAGGAAACAATTACCGGATTTCGGACGGATTCTTGCCCGTATACTGCTTGAATTGCCGGCTGAAGAAAAAAATGTCGCGGTATCCGAGCGCATCGGCCACCTCCGTGACGTTCATGCCGGCATGCAGGAGCAGATGCTGCGCCCGGTCGATCCGCGTCCGGATAATGTAGGATTGAACGGGTGAGCCGATCAGCTCCTTGAATTTGATCGAGAAATACCGCGGCGACAACCCGGCGCGGGCAGCCAGATCCTCGACCCGGTGCGGTAAGCCGGGGTGCTGCTGAATGTAATTGGCGATCTCGTGGATCACCTCGGTCAGCTGGTTGCTGACCTTCTTCTCCTCCGGCTGCTGCCGGTCGTGCCGGAGCAGATGGATCATCAGCTGCTTCAGGATGAGCTGCCCCTCTTCCTGGGCGGCGTAGGTGTTCACAAGAAACAACCTGACGTAACGGGCAAGCATGTATTCAAAGTCAACGGTTTCCGTCAGCTTCCGGTACGGCAGCGGAATATCCGTCACAGGCTCGGACACCCGAAAGTGGCTGTAAGTCAGAACGAGCGGCTTCTGCGGGTTGTGCGTGGCGCTCGTGTGGTCGCCGGGCCTGAACAGGAAGCAGCTCCCCTTGCCGACCTCATACGGTTCGTCATTCCGGATGACGGTCCCTTCCCCGCTCCATACATAAAATAAATCGTAATTTTCCAGCGCCTTCTCGCGCTTCTGCCATTTCCAGCCGGGCTCGCACACAATTTTGGCGAGGGACGGCAATATTTCAAAAGATGACGGCGATGCGTGCAGCATGTCGTCATTCCCCCCTATATCATAGACTCATATCTTTCCTCCCTATGATACTATTTCGGCGCGGTTTTTGCACATCCGGCCCATATCCCCTGAGCTTCCGCCGGGTTTACCGCCCCTGTAGGCCTGTCCAAAATCGCACCTTCTCCTAATGCTCACAGCACAGTAAATAACCGCAAGCGGTTGCGATGCTTGCTTCGCCTACCCGTTCATGTCATGCCGGATATCCTCCCATGCCGCAGCCAGCCGATCAACCCCCTCCTCCAACTGCCGCTCATCCCATCGGGCATAGCTGAAAAAGGCGGTCGGAGGTCCCGGCTGGATCCTGTAGCCGGACGCGTCCCTGAACGTTACGCCACGAGCCGCTGCTGCGGCTGTAAAGGCTGCAAAAGCTTCCGGCGGTTGCAGCCAATAGGCATACACATGCAGGCCGGAATCTCCCGGCATCAGCGAGAACAGATGCCCCGCCTTCTCCCGCATCCGGGTGCAGAAACGGCGGTGGCGGGCACCATAGATCCGCGTAAGTCGGCGGAGATGCCGGCCATAATCGCCGCGGGCCATAAACCGGGCAAGCGCCCGCTGCTCGAGCAGCCCTGTCGTCAGCGGCTCGTACAGCGTTTTGGCCCGCAGCACCGCATCCACGAGCGATTGGGGGACGATAGCGTAACCCAGACGCAGCCCGGCAAACATCGTCTTCGAGAAGGAGCCGATATAAATGACCCGATCCCGCGTATCCAGCGTCTTCAGCGGCTCGATCGGCCTGCCGCCGAAGCGGAACTCGCTGTCGTAATCGTCCTCCAGGATGACCGCCTCTTGCCGCTCCGCCCAGTCCAGCAGCTGCCGGCGCCGCTCCAGCGTCAGGACGGCGCCGGTCGGGTACTGGCGGCTCGGCGTCACCAGTACAAGGCGGGCGTCCCAATCGGACAGACGGATGCCGTGGACATCGACCTCAGCCGGAATCACCTCCGCTCCGCAGGCAGCTGCCGCCCTGATGATTCCCGAATAGCACGGATCTTCAAGCACGGCCGCCTCGCCTTCATTCAGCAGCAGCTGAAAGAGAAGGGTAATACCCTGCATCGATCCGCTGAAGAGCACGATTTGCTCCGGACCGGTATGAATTCCCCGCGTGACGCGCAGGTGGGCGGCGAGTGCCTGCCGCAGACCGAGGTCCCCGGCGGGATCAGCTCCGCGCTGCATATCCTCTCCGCCCCGGCCTCCTGCATAGGTCATGGCGCTGCGCCACTCCGCATAGGGAAACAGCTCCATGCTCATCCCGCCTCCCCCCAAGTCGATGCCGGCGGGAGCCTCGCCGCCGAATCTCGGGATTGCCGGGAGCTCTAGCAGCCGCTCTCCCCAGCGGGATAGGGCAAGCGGTGCGGCAGCCGCATCCCCCCCTGCTGTTGGCGCAGGTCCCGCTTGAGCCACGAAGGTCCCCCGGCCCACTTCGCTGTGGACATAGCCTTCCGACACCAGCATATCGTAACCTAAGGCGGCCGATCCTCTCGACAAGCCGTATTGATCCGCCAGCTCGCGGGTCGAAGGCAGCTTCGTTCCTCCAGGCAGCCTCCCCTCCATGATGGCGTCCCTCAGAGCGTGATACAGCGCCAGGTACTTGTAGCGGTGTTTCTCAATATAAGTTTCCAGATGCAGGGATATCTCCATGCCGTCCTCCCCTCCATTGCTGCGGAACCAGATTCAACAAACGTATTTTTCCTCCCGTGACCGCTTATCGTCTCAACCGCCAGCAAAATGGACTATAAAAAATACTCTAAATTGGACCTTTTTCCTTGTCAATATTCCCGTTATGCTGTTGTCACCGCAGCGATAACCGCCGATCGGCAAGCGATGCATCAAGGAGGAGAAAACCAATGAGAAGAAATGAATTTGAAGTGATGCGTGAGGAAGAAATCGAGGCGTTTTTGTCGGAGATGAGCTTTGGCTTCCTGGGAACCCTCGGAGAAGACGGACATCCCCGGGTGACCCCGATCAACTATGTGTATCATCAAGGCATGTTCTACATGCATGGCAGCCGTTTCGGCGAAAAAATGGACCACCTCGCCGCCAACCCCGCGGTGAGCTTCAGCGTCGCGGAGGAATATGCGATCATTCCTTCCTACTTCACCGACCCTCTGATGGCCTGCCCCGCCACTTCGTATTTCAAGAGCGTGACCGCATCGGGACGGGTCGAAATCGTACAGGACCTGGAAGAGAAAGCAGCTGCCTTTACCCTATTTATGAACAAGCTCCAGCCCGAGGGCGGATACGCCCCCATTGACGCAGCCAACCCCAAATACGCTTCCAGGCTGCGCGGGGTCGCCGTTCTGCGGATCGTTCCCGACCGAATCACTGCGAAGTTCAAGTTTGGGCAAAATTTGACGGAGGACAAAAGGGAACAGGTGCTGCAGGGTCTGGACGCCAGAGGCCGCGGCAAGGATCGGGAGACGATGGAGCTGATTCGCAGCAGCGCTTGCCCTCATATGCAGCAAACCTTGGCCCCGGATCCCTATTCCGAAGAAGAGTAAAGCGGCATGATTCACAAAGCGCCTTAGAGAGCCTTTTTCACAGCACAACCATCCTTTTCCTTTTTCCGTGACGGCTCTCATCGCAGGTGATATAATGTTAGGCAGTTAAAATGGCATATACCTTGCAAAAGCCTATCATTACACAGATTTGGAAGGATGGAAACCATGTTAAACCCACTCGCTGCACAGTTGAACGAAAGTTTGAAAGCCGGCAACGCGCATGTGTACGAAATGTTGTCCAAACTCGGCCAGGAAATCTATTTTCCGAAGGAAGGCATACTGAGCCAATCTGCGGAAGCGACCAGCCATGCCAAAAAATATAACGCAACGATCGGCATTGCGACCGAACAGGGCATCCCGATGCATCTGACTGCTATCCAGGAGAAGCTGTCCGCGTTTGCGCCGAAGGACCTGTACCCATACGCACCGCCCGCAGGCAAACCCGATTTGCGCGCTGCCTGGCTGGCAAAAATGATCGAAGAAAACCCGTCGCTCGCGGGCAAAACGGTCAGCAGCCCGATTGTGACGAACGCCCTGACCCACGGGCTTAGTATCGTGGCCGATCTGTTCGTGGACGAAGGGGACGCCGTGATTTATCCGGACAAAAACTGGGAGAACTACGAGCTGACCTTCGGCATCCGCCGCCATGGCGAACTGGTCAATTATCCGCTGTTCACCGGGAACATGACCTTCAACAGTGATGGACTTCGCGAAGCCCTGCTGGCCCAGAAGGACAAAGGCAAAGCCGTCGTGCTGCTCAACTTCCCGAACAATCCGACGGGATATACCCCGGGTCCGGCGGAAGGCGAAGCCATCGTCGCTGCCATCAAGGAAGCCGCCGAAGCCGGCATCAATGTTGTGGCGGTTACGGACGATGCCTATTTCGGGCTTTTCTTTGAGGATTCCCTCAAAGAGTCGCTGTTCGGCAAATTGGCGGATATCCATCCGCGCGTACTGGCCGTTAAAGTCGACGGTGCCACCAAAGAAGAGTTCGTCTGGGGATTCCGCGTCGGCTTCATCACCTACGCTTCCCAAGATACCAACGTGCTCGCCGCCCTCGAGCAAAAGACACTTGGCATCATTCGCGCGACGATTTCCAGCGGCCCTCATCCTTCCCAGACCTTCGTGCTCGATGCGCTGAAATCGCCTGATTTCGCGGCTCAGAAGGAAGAGAAGTTCCACATCATGAAAGGCCGCGCCAACAAAGTGAAATCGCTGCTGGACAGCGGCAAGTACGGTGATGTGTGGGAGTACTATCCGTTTAATTCCGGATATTTCATGTGCCTGAAGCTGAAAGGCGTGTCGGCCGAGGAGCTGCGCAGCCACTTGATCCATCAATACGGAGTCGGCACCATCGCTCTCGGCGAGCATGACCTGCGCATCGCGTTCTCCTGCATCGACGAGGAATATCTCGAAGACCTGTTCGATTTAGTCTATCAGGGCGTCCGGGATTTGCAGCAGAAATAGGCCCGGGGGTTACGCATCATCAACAACCTATTTTTTTGGAGAAGAACGGGTGATATGCCCAAGCACAGCCGCCCCCCTAGACATAGGATACGGTGTAACGAAAAACAAACCACTGTAAAGGGGAATGCACAATGAGCGAAGAAGTAAGAGGCGGATATGGATACGGATATGGACATTGCCACGGAATGTTTGGCAACACAGGCGCCATCCTGGTTCTCTTTATCCTCTTGGTCATCATCACTCGTTCTTTCTGGTTATAATCGAAAAAGCAATCCATTCAAGCAGACCGCTGATCAATCACGCGTTTCTGTTGGATGCACAAAAAGACCGGGAGCCTATTCCCGGTCTTTTTTCGCTTGGCTATTCATCGTCATCGTCATCACTCTTGCCCTTCCGGGACTGAAAATAACGGAACAGCACGCTGATCACGACCCCGCCAAGCAGCGTCAGCAGCATTGGTCCGACTCGGCCGCTCCCTGCACCCAGCATGGGCAGCCAGATCAATACGGCCACGACCAGCTGGATTTGAAACGCCAGGTTAACGGCGTTCTGCTTGCGCGATGCAGGCGGCACCGGATATATGTGCAGCCAGAAGGATTCCTGGTGGTAGCGCAGCAGCGAGGACAGCTGAACGCCGATCACGAATACGAAAAACAGGTAAATCCCGCTGCCGAGCAGCCCTTGCCGGGTCCACCAAACGAGGAGAGCCGCGAGAATACCCGCGCGGATCACGATGCTGAACACATCACTGCGGACAAAGCTCTTCGTAATTAAATAGCGGTACGCTGCCTCCGGCTTCCAAGGCACCCGGTTCCCGGCCCAGGACATCCACCTGCGCGGATATACGCGCTGCTGCCTGCCTGGAACGTTAACGAACCAGCCGAGGATCAGCATAACGCGGGCGCTGTGCGTTTTCTCCGCGGCAATCAGCCGCTCCCAGGCCACCAAGTGCTTGGCCGGAATGCGCAGGGCGGCGATATAGGTCAGCGCCAGCAGCACGATAAACAGAAGGCTCCGCCACTCCGGCTGCCACAGCCAGGCGGCAACCGCAAGAATCAGCACGACGTAACGCAGCAGACGGTAACCTGCCGATGCCCGACGGGAAACCATCTGCAGCTCCTTCCAGCAGCCGTAGGAAGCCAGAATCTTCAAGGCAAACAGGAGGAGCAGGAACGGCCAGAAGGACTTGGGATCTGCATCACTGCGTACATACAGCGGCCAGGACAGGATGAAGACCAGGGCAAGGCCGATAAGTTTATAAACGACGCCGCTGGTCCAGCCTGCCTTGAAATAATCGTTCATCCTGGACTCCTGCGGCAGCAGAAACACCGTGTCCGCCGGCTGCAAGTACGTCCGGAAGCTGCTGTTTACCGTCAGCGGCACGAACAGGATCAGCATGATCCAGCGAATCGGCAGCCCGGCTGGAATATGCTGAACGAGCGACGTGTACCACGCCGCAAAAGCAATCAACATAAACAGCAGCAGCACGGCCACACCGCTTTGGATCACATAGCCGAGATAAGGGGTGACCTCCCCCCAGAAGCGGCCGCGCCGCTCCATCCGAAGTTTTTTCAAGTCCATCATTCAATCCCTGCCCTGCACGAGAGTATAGAACAGCTCCTCCAGCGGCAGTCCCGGTCTGCCGGCCTGCGCGGCGATGTCCTCCAGCGTCCCCTGCGCGATCACGTGTCCCTGGTGGAGAACGATAAAGCGGTCACAGTAATTCTCGATCGTCGATAAAATATGGGAACTCAGCAGGATCGACGACCCGCCTTCTTTGAGCTCGACCATAAAATCAAGAAGGGAGCGGATGCCGAGCGGATCCAGGCCAAGGAACGGCTCGTCGATAATGTACAGGGAAGGCCGGGCCACGAACGCGCACATGATCATGACCTTCTGCCGCATCCCCTTGGATAAGTGCGTGGACAAGCTGTCCATCTTGTCCTGCATCCGGAAGATGCGTGACAACCGGTCCGCCCGCTCTTCGTAGTCCTGGCGGTCAACCCCGTACGCTCTTGCGGTAAACTCCAAATGCTCCCTGACGGTCATCTCGTCATAGAGCAGCGGAGATTCCGGAACGAAGGCAAGCGCCCCGTGGTAGGTCCCGGCGTCTTCCTCCCGCTTCTTGCCCTTCACGCGGATGTCACCCTTTTGCGGATGCATTAATCCGAGAATATGCTTCATTGTCGTGCTTTTGCCGGCCCCGTTCAATCCGATCAGGCCGACCATCTCGCCGGACCCGACCTGAAACGAAATATCATGCAGCACCGGGCGGTTCAGGCTGTAACCACCGATGAGGCCTTGAATATCCAGCACAGCCGTATCACTCATCAACTCTTCACCTCATTCAATTCCCGGGCGGAACAGCCAGGGGCGCGTCCGCACGGGAGAATCCATCCGTACTTGCCTCCCCGCTCGCCGGTTAAGGCCGGGGAGGTTTATTTTTTAACCATTTCGGGGCGCCCTTGTTCTTGCGGATGCGCTCCCGTTCACTTTGGCTCTGGCGGGCCGCCGGTTTGCCGCCCTTGAAAGGCTCACCGCCCTGCCGGGTCGTTTCCCGGCCCTCGCGGCGTCCGCCGCCTTCCCGCGGTTCGACCGGGCTGGATGAGCCGCGGACGCTCCCCTTGGCCGGCTTCGAATCGCCTTGCCGGCTGCCGCGCACTTCCGCTATGCCTGCTTGGCTCCCGGATGGCCGAACCTGGCGCTGATGGGGCTGGCCTGACGGCTCCCCCTTCCGGGCCGCAAACTGCTCCGGCGACAGCACTTTGCCGGCGTACAGCACGCGCGGCTCGAGAGAGATGCCGAGCTCTCCTGCAAACTTCCGCATAATAAAGGTCTGGCGGTCCGTCACAATCGAGATGACGCGCCCGCTGCGCCCCATCCGGCCCGTCCGTCCGGCACGGTGCACATAGTGCTCGGCGTCAGGCGCCGGGTCGAAGTTGATGACGAGCTCGAGCCCTTCGATATCGAGCCCGCGCGCCGCCACGTCGCTTGCCACGAGCACTTTGAACCTGCCGTGGCGGAAGCCGCCCAGCACCCGGCTGCGTGCCAGTTTGTCCGCGTCTCCGTACAATCCCTCTGCCGCGATGCCCAAATGGGTCAGCTTCGCCTCCACCTCGGCGATCGATTCGGTCTGATTGACGAAGACGATCGCCCGCTGCGGGTTGTACTGGCGGATAAGGCGCCGCAGCATGTCGACCCGGTCGCGTTCCTCGGCGACCACATACAAATGCTCCAGCCCCGGTGCAGTTGTCTGCTCCGGGTCGATGCCGATTTCGACCGGGCTGCGCATCTCCCGTTTGACCAGCGCCGCCGTGCTCTCGCTGACCGTGGCCGACAGGAATACCAGCTGCCGGTCACGCAGTGCGCTGCTCAATATCCGGTCGACGTCGCCGGCGCCGCCGAGCTGAAATACCTGGTCGACCTCGTCCACCACGATGGTCGAGACGTGATGCATCTTCAGCTTGCGCATCTCAATCAGCTCGCGGACTCTTCCGGGAGTTCCGACCACGAGCTGGGGATGCAGCCGCAGCTTCTCCACCTGGCGCTTGACCGCGGCCCCGCCGATCAGCCCAAGCACACCGATGCCGCGGGCTTCCCCGTATTTTTCGCCTTCGCGTACAATCTGCATCGCCAGTTCCTGGGTCGGCGCAAGAATAAGCTTCTGGGTCGCCTTCAGCTCCGGATCAATGGTCTGCAGTACGGGCAGAAGGTAGGCCAGCGTTTTGCCGGTTCCCGTCTGAGAGCGGGCGAGCACATCCGCTCCGCGCAGCACCGCAGGAATGGCCTGCGCCTGGACCGGCGAAGGCTCCGTTATGCCGTACTCGGCCAGCTTGTCTATCCATACTCGGTCAATACCTGTTGCTTCAAAAGAAGTCGGGTTCATGAAATCGTTCATCCTTTATGTTTTAAGTCATTCTTTATCATTATATGCCAAAAGCGCCATCCCACCAAATGCAAGTATAGGACTCACCTCAAAATTCTGCGGGCGTAAAAAATAAGCCGGCCCCTTATGGGAGCCAGCCTATTTATAGAGATCAGAAGGCGTATCACTTCCGGTTCATGATCCGGTAGGTCAGCCGGTCCGCCAGTCTAGGAAACATCTGGTACAGGCGCATGGCGACCGCCGCTTTCCCCGGCAGGTTCATTTCTTCCTTCCCGGTATGCATCACCTGGACGATTTTGCGGGCTACATGTTCCGGCGTCATCATCAGCCATTTCACGTTGCTGACATATCCACCCGACGGGTCTGCAATGTCAAAAAACGGCGTATCGATCGGACCTGGATTGATCGTCGACACCCGAATGCCCGATTCCCGCAGCTCCTGCCGGAGAGCGTTGCTGAAGCCGAGAACGGCATGCTTCGTGGCCGTGTACGCCGTGGATTTGGCCGTTCCGATTTTCCCCGCCATCGACGCCACATTGATGATTTGTCCCGCTTTGCGCTGAAGCATTGACGGCAGCACCGCCTTGGTGCACCGGACCGTGCCCATATAGTTGACGTCCATCATCTGTCCGAACTCCCGGGCAGGCATGTCCGTAATCGTCTCAAACTTGCCGTAGCCCGCATTGTTCAGCAAAATGTCAATATGGCCGTACTTATGTATAATGTCTTGCATCGTGGTGCTCACCTGGTCCTCCCGGGTCACATCCATGGCCCGCAGTTCAAAGGATCCCGTCATGCCCTCAGCTGCTTCCTGCAGGCGCTGCTCCGACCTGGCGGTCAGCACCGTCACCGCGCCTTCCGCTGCGGCCAGCTTCGCCGTCAAGGCTCCGATCCCGCTCGACGCCCCGGTGATCACGACGACTTTGTCCTTTAACATGGCTTCTCGTCCTCCTATAGGAAAACAAGCCGGAACACCCCGAATCAGCGCGTCAGCGCCGTCCAGAGCTTGTTCCCGCCCTTTCCCACTTCTGTAGGATAACGTCGCCCGCATGCTCATAGCGGACCAGCATCATGCCCAGGGATCAGCAAACGTAACGCTTGTGCTTCCTGCCGTTATTCCTTGCTGATATTTTAAGATATCATGACCTGAATATCCAGTTCGCCGATTCCGTCCATGAGCAGCGGAATGCTGAGCGCCTTTTGCGGAAGGAACGACCCGATGTGCTCGCTCTTCATCACTCTCGGAGGCGTAATGTCGACCGTGACCCCTTGGTTGGACAAAATCGTGCTGGCATTGCCGCTGATCATATTACCAAGTTCGGATATGGCGCTCTGGCCCATTTCGTCCATTTCCGTCAGAATGTAACCGCCCATCATCACGGACACCATCCGCAGCGCTACATGCTCTTGAATTCCGAACACGATGTTGCCGGTAAGCTGTCCTGTCATCCCGATTTGAATCCAGATGTGATCCTCGATGATCTCCATATTCTTCACCCCGAGGCTGCCTGTAGAAGGGGTAACCTGAATCACTTGTTCAATGACGGTCCGGGCGGACTCCAGAAAAGGATTAATGACTTCAGCCTTCATATGTAATTACTGCCCCTTTCACAACGGGTTGGGACATGTCCCAAAAGTCCCATTACCATTGGAATAATTATACTTTAAACCCTGGAATAAATCACGAAAAATTCATGAAACGTCTTCAATCCAGGGTATAAATACCCTTATATATCCGCCGGCTTTCCTATTTAAGAAAGAAAACCGGGATGATTCCCTTTATCTATATCGGTACTTCCGGAGCAATTTTGAAGACCGTGGCGAATTTTGCAGATTGCTTTTTCTAAAAATAAACGAATCACCGGCTGCATCCATCTGCGTTGCCCTGACTTCCGGAATCCCATATAATGAAAGGATACACTTGTTCGAACTGATCTGCTTGACGGCAGCCATCAACGCCGAAGGAGGAAATGCATGAACATTAGCCAATTGGAGACCCTGATTACCATCTCGAAAACCATGAGCTTCCGCAAAGCCGGAGAGCTGCTCAACTTAACCCAGCCGGCTGTGTCTGCCCAGATCAAAAGTCTGGAGGACGAGTTCAAGACGGTGCTCGTGGACCGGAATCAGCCCGTCACGCTGACCGACCGCGGAGAAGTGTTTCTCAGCCATGCCGAACGGATTCTAGCGATTGTGGAAGAGCTGAAGGAGCGCCTGTACGACCTGGATCAAACACCGCAGGGACACATCGTGCTCGGAACCACCACTTCGATAGCCATACAAATTTTACCCAGAGTCCTTTCTTACTTCCAGAACCAGTTTCCACTCATCAAAACCTCTATCATGTCCATGGCTTCATCCCAGATTTACACCAGCGTAGAGAACGGACAGATCGATGTGGGCCTGGGTTATCTGATCGAGCGCAACCCCAATTTGATGACGTCGGTTCTGTACTATGACACGTTCGAGCTGATCGTCTCCCCGCGCCATCCGCTTGCCCGGAAGACGGGCGTCACGATCGATGTCCTCCGGGAAACACCCCTCATCCTGCTGTCTCCCGATACGGTGGGCAGACGGTTTGCCGATGATATTTTAAAAAAGCACGGAATCGAGCCCAATGTCGTCATGGAATTGTCCAGCAGTGAAGAAATCAAGCGGATGGTCGAAATCGACCTCGGCGCGGCGATCATGTCCAAACAGTCGGTCGCGAGCGAGCTCCGCCTCGGCACACTGAAGATCATACCGCTGACCGAACTGGAAGTGAGCCATCCCGTCGGCGTCATTTACAAGTCCGGCAAATACCTGAACTCGGCCATGCAGCAGTTTCTGAGCGACCTGAAAGGCATGCCGGAAACGAACTTCATCAGCTCGGAGTAAACCCGCTGCAGACCTTTGATTCCAACGATTACTGACAAGGAGGAGTACATATGAAATTCGATCTGCATACCCATCACTTCCGCTGCGGGCACGCCGACGGCAATATCCGGGATTACGTGGAAGCGGCGCTGGAGGCCGGGCTTCAAGTCATCGGCATTTCGGACCACACCCCTTATTTTGGCGAGAAAGAGGACCGGGCGTTTCCGCGCATCGCCATGGGCAAATCGGAGCTTCAGCATTATGTGCGGGAAGTGCTTGATTTGAAAAAGGAATACGAGGGGCGCATCGACGTGCTGCTCGGCATCGAATCCGACTTTTTTCCGGAGCATGCCGAAACATACAGGAAGGTTCTTGCCGATGTTCCGTTTGACTACATCATCGGCTCGGTACATAGCGTTGGCGGCGTCAGCATCTTTAACAAAAACCGCTGGAAGGGGCTGTCTGAACAGGAGCGCATCCGCGTAAAGGAGGAGTATTACCGGCTGATCCAGGACTCCGCCCGAAGCGGCATGTTCCAAATCCTTGGGCATATTGACGCGATGAAAGGCAACTTCCCGGCCTTCTCTGACATTCCCGCCGATGAGATCATTGACGAAACGCTACAGACCATTGCCGAGTGCGGAATCGCGATCGAAATCAATACATCGGGCAAAACGAAGCTCAGCGGCGGCTGGTACCCGGCGGACGCCATCCTTGAGCGGGCGCTCCACTTCGGCGTAGACGTCACTTTCGGCTCGGACGCTCATGTTCCTGGAAGGGTGGGAGACGAGCGGGACGAAGTAGCCCGGCGCCTGAAGGACATCGGATTCCGGGAATGGGTGTATTTCAAGGGTAAAGACAAAAAGGTGGTTCCCCTCTGAGGGAGCCTCTTTTTTTGGGCAAAAAAAATGAACCCGCACGATCCGGGTCCCAGAACATCATTTATATTTTCAAAAAGGGGGTCATGTGAATAAGTTTACCCGGTCTCTGTTAGAGTCCCATAACAGCAATATTTCATTTATGTTACAAATCTTACCTGATTTCATATGATTGCAGATTTGGCGCATTCTCCTGGTTTGCCTGAAGCTGCAGCCCCTTCCGGTATTCATCATAGGTACGGTCGGTATGAGCGTACACCATCATCTCGACTGGAGCGGCGAAAAACATGCGTCTATGCTGAAAGGTACGGCTGAGCTGCATCCCGTTTTTTTGCATGACCCTGGCCGACGCCATGTTGACCGCATGGCATCTGCCTTCGATGTGCAGCAGTTTCAGCTCGGTGAAGGCATAGTGCAGCATCAAGCCGAGCGCTTCGGTGGCGATTCCCCTGCCCCAGTACGCTTTGGCGAGCATATAGCCGATCATGGCATCGCGCTTCTCCTCACGCCAATGCTGCATCGACACCACGCCGGCCAGCTCGCGCTCGCCATGAAGCCAAATGCCCATGTGCAGCGAGTCCCTGCGGCCGGTGCTCAGCAGCTCCGAGGCGATGCGCCGCGAGCGGGCAAAGCTGAAGAAGGAGCTCTGGGTCACGTATTTGATCACCTGGGGGTCTGCCAGGATATCCAGCAGCCTTGGCGCGTCCTGCGGTTCGATCGGTTTCATCATCAGACGGCTGCCCTTAAGCAGGGGCATCGGCGTTCGTGTGTCCTCATTCAGCACGCTCTTCTCCCCTTCCTTCGCTTGATTCCCTTAGTTTGATTCGAATCGTTACCGGCTTGTCTAACGGGCGCCAGACTGCAAAGTGAAGACGGTAAGCTCCGGCTTGCATAACAAGCGAACGGGAAGGTGGGTCTCCCCGATCCCCCGGTTGACATACAACGGCATTCGGCGTTCTCCCACTTCGTACATCCCCATGACGTACCGTTTGGATCCCGGAGGCGTCATCAGCGCACCGAGCAGGGGCAGACGCACCTGTCCGCCATGGCTGTGTCCGGACAGCTGCAGATCGAAAGGAAACAGGGCGGCGTTACCTGCGTAATCCGGTTCATGCATCAAGAGTAAGGTGAACATGTCGTCCGGAATGCCGGATCTTCCCTTCTGCGGATCGGGAAATCCATGCAGCCAGTCATCCAAGCCGACCACCGCGATGGACTGTCCGCCGCGGTTCAGAAGCTGGCTACTGTTCTGCAGGACCCGAAAGCCGGCCACCTGCAGCTTGTGGCTCACATCCTTGCCGCTCCCTCCCCAAAAATCGTGGTTGCCCAGCACCGCAAATTTGCCTAAAGGGGCATCGATCGAAGCGAGCAGCGGAATATATTCGTTCATCGCCTCCGCAGTCGAATCAATGATATCGCCGGTAAAGCAGATCAGCTCGGGAGCTTCCCTGCGAATGGCCGCGATCAGATGCTCGATGTGCTTCTTTCGGGTGTGAAACCCGAGGTGGGCATCGCTGAAATGGACGACTTTCAAGTTGTGAAAAGCCGCCGGCAGCCGCGGACATACCAGGGGCCGGTACACGGTATCCAGCTGCTGCGGCTCCCATAACGAGGCGTAGGCGCCTGTCAGCAATCCCGCTCCGGCCGCTAGGGCGACGCCGCGCTTCAAAAATTGCCTGCGGGTGAGCCGGCTGCCGGGCAGCTCCGGCTGGGCTACAGCCTGCCGACTTCCCGTTCCCGGATGCGGCGTATTTTTCATGCAGGCGGCCTCCTGTATTGGAATAGAATAGGACTTTCCCCTATTATATCCTTCAGGCCGCCGCTCTTCCAGCAGTGCAGATCACTCCGCCGGAGACGATACGCGGTCCGGGATAACGCGCCGTTCCTAGGATACGCTGAACGGTTATTGCGCAAAGTCCGGGCATGGTGCCGGAAAGTTTACCCCTCCTCCTGACCAGCGCCCTCTGGGCCCTCTTTAAAAATTTTACGGAACACGCTCAGCATCGACAGCGCATAGGCAACCGTAATAAAACTAAAGGCGATCTCCATTACGACGACTCCTCTGGAGGTGTTATCGACAGGAGCGATATCCCCGTAACCGACGGTAGCAAAGGTTGCAACGCTAAAATACAGGAAGGAAATCAGCTGGCTCAGCAAATCGTTGCCGATATTTTTGCCGTCGAAGCTGTTATGGCCAAAGAGCTTGTAAATCGACGTGTAGATCACGGTAAAAAAGAGGATGCACGTTAACGTGGCCATGCTGATGCGCGTAATGACGGTTTTGAGCTGCACTTCTTTTTTCAGGGCCGACTCGGCAATCCGGTTGAAAATATACAGCACGTAGAAGATGACCGAGCTCAGGCAGAAGATCAGAATCAAGGCCCGCATCCCGCCTGTTCCCGGTACGACCCGGGAAAGGTCGATCCAGCCGATCAAGTCTTCCAGGGAGACCAGAACATAAATGAGAATGGGCCCAAGCAGGATCGCCTTGCTCGTCCATTTTTTCTCCAACCCGTAAAACACCGCAATCAGGACAATCAAACCAGAAATATTGAGCACCCACATCCACCAAGACATGAGCCATCCTCCTCCATTCTCTCTGCACGTCTTCTGTCTGTAAAGTTTTAGAAGTCTTTATCGTTAAATTACCCCCGCCACAAGGGTTGGACGCATCCCGAGGTATACCAAAAATCCCCTTGCCGGCGAAAAGCTGTCCGCAGACAAGGGGATGATGGTTAACGTTGGTTTATACACCCAGCCACTGCTTAAACATGTGCTTGGTGGTTTGCTTGTTCATTTCCGCGATCGACGTGGTCAACGGAATGCCTTTCGGACAGGAGCGCACGCAGTTCTGCGAGTTGCCGCAGCCTTCGATGCCGCCGTCCTGCATCAGTGCCTCCAGGCGTTCTTCCTTGTTCATTTCACCCGTTGGATGGGAGTTGAACAGGCGAACCTGGGAAATCGCCGCCGGACCGATAAAGTCGGTCTTGTCGTTTACGTTCGGGCAGGACTCCAGGCAGACGCCGCAGGTCATGCACTTGGACAGCTCATAAGCCCACTGACGTTTCTTCTCCGGCATCCGTGGTCCTGGGCCGAGATCGTACGTGCCGTCGATCGGAATCCAGGCTTTCACCCGCTTGAGCGCGGTGAACATCCGGCTGCGGTCGATGACAAGGTCGCGTACGACCGGGAACGTCTTCATCGGTTGAATCCGGATCGGCTGTTCCAGCTTATCGATCAGCGCCGCACACGCTTGGCGTGGCTTGCCGTTGATCACCATCGAGCACGCGCCGCACACCTCTTCCAGACAGTTGGATTCCCAACATACCGGGGCGATCTTTTCGCCTTTGGCGTTGACCGGGTTGCGCTGAATTTCCATCAGCGCGCTGATCACGTTCATCCCCGGGCGGTACGGAAGCTCGAACTCCTCGGTATAGGCAGCAGCGTCCGGGCCGTCCTGACGGGTTATCATAAACTTCACTTTTTTGGAAGATGCAGTTGCTTCCGCCATGTCAAATCCCCCTTCTTTACTTGTCTTTGGAGTAGTCGCGGATCCGTGGAGGGATCAGCGATACATCCACTGCTTCATAAGAAATTTGCGGGCCATCCGGTGTCCACGCCGCTTTGGTCGTCTTGAGGAACTCCTCGTCGTTGCGGTCCGGGAATTCCGGCTTGTAGTGAGCCCCGCGGCTCTCGTTGCGGAGCAGTGCTCCCAGCGTCATCGCTTCGGCCAGCTCCAGCATGTTCCACAGCTGGCGGGTAAACGAAGCGCCCGGATTGTTCCAGCGCGACGTGTCGTTGACGTTGATGTTTTTGTAGCGCTGCTTCAGTTCCTTGATTTTGGCGATCGTTTCTTCCAGCTTTTTATTGTAACGGACCACGGTCATATTGGCGGTCATGATATCGCCGAGCTCCTTATGCAGCCCGTACGCATTTTCCGTGCCGTTCATTTTCAGGATGCCTTCGTATTTGTCCGTCTGCTGCTTCTTATAGCGTTCGTATACGCTTGAAGGTACATCAGCTGAGGATTTTTTCATTCCCTTAATGTATTCCACGGCTTTCGGTCCGGCCACCATCCCGCCGAAGATCGCTGATACGAGCGAGTTGGCTCCAAGACGGTTGGCCCCATGGTATTGGTAATCGCATTCGCCGGCTGCGAACAGGCCTGGAATGTTGGTCATTTGGTTGTAATCGACCCACATGCCGCCCATGGAATAGTGAACCGCCGGGAAGATCTTCATCGGAAGCTTGCGCGGATCGTCGCCGACGAATTTTTCATAGATTTCGATAATGCCGCCAAGCTTGACGTCCAGCTCTTTCGGATCTTTATGGGACAGGTCGAGGTAAACCATGTTCTCCCCGTTGACGCCAAGCCCCTGATTGACGCACACGTCGAAAATTTCTCGGGTCGCGATGTCACGCGGCACCAGGTTGCCGTAGGCCGGATATTTCTCTTCAAGGAAGTACCAAGGCTTGCCGTCTTTGTATGTCCAAATCCGTCCGCCTTCACCGCGGGCCGATTCGGACATGAGGCGCAGCTTGTCGTCGCCCGGAATCGCTGTCGGGTGAATCTGGATGAATTCGCCGTTGGCGTAATGAACGCCCTGCTGGTACACGGCGCTGGCCGCGGTGCCGGTATTGATGACCGAGTTGGTCGTTTTGCCGAAAATGATCCCCGGTCCGCCGCTGGCGAGAATAACCGCGTCAGCCTGGAATGTATGAATCTCCATCGTGCGCAAATCCTGCGCACAGATGCCGCGGCAGATGCCTTCGTCGTCGATGACCGCCTGCAGGAATTCCCAGTGCTCATGCTTCGTGACGAGGCCTTCCGTTTCGTGGCGGCGCACCTGCTCGTCGAGCGCGTACAGCAGCTGCTGTCCGGTCGTTGCGCCGGCAAACGCCGTACGGTGATGCTTCGTTCCCCCGAAACGGCGGAAATCGAGCAGTCCTTCCGGCGTACGGTTGAACATAACGCCCATCCGGTCCATCAAGTGGATGATGCCAGGCGCCGCCTCGCACATCGCTTTGACCGGCGGCTGGTTGGCCAGGAAGTCCCCGCCATACACGGTATCGTCGAAGTGAACCCATGGCGAGTCGCCCTCACCTTTCGTATTGACGGCACCGTTGATGCCGCCCTGCGCGCACACGGAGTGCGATCTTTTGACCGGAACCAAAGAAAACAAGTGAACATGGACGCCTGCTTCCGCTGCCTTGATGGTGGCCATCAGACCTGCCAGACCGCCGCCCACGATAATAATATTAGATGTTGCCATGCCTGCTCACTCTCCTTAACTTAAAACTGACTTCACGGTATCAATCCATACCGAAGCTTCCTGGAATTCCGCTCTGCGGAAGGCGACCAGAGACAAAATAAACATCAATGCTACCAAGACGAACAGCGTCATGCACACATACGAGGATACCCGCTGTGCGCGCGGCCCGACCGTGATTCCCCATGCGACCAGGAACGACCAGAGTCCGTTCGCAAAGTGGAAGGACGCGGATACGACGCCGATCAGATAGAGGACGAAGAATACCGGCTGTGTCACGATATCATGCATTAGGGAGCCTAGCCCTTCGTGAGTCACGTTGCCGAGAGTGACCTGGAACCGGGTTTCGAATACGTGCCAGATGATGTATACGAACGTAATGACACCGGTAATCCGCTGCAGCAAATAACGCCAGTTGCGCTCATAATTGAAGTGTCCGTTATTCGGTTTCGCTTGATACGCGATATACAGCCCATACACGCCGTGGTAGATCAGCGGGAGATAAATCAGCACCCACTCCAGCACGAAAATGAGCGGAAGGTCGTTCAGCAATTTGACGCCAGCGTTAAACCGCTCAGGACCTCCTTCAAATGCGCCAAAATTCGTCAGGGCATGCTCGATGAAAAACAAGGCGAGCGGAATGACCCCAAGAAGCGAATGAAGCTTTCTGGCATAGTAACCTTTCATAAATTGACGTGCCCCTTTCTTCATAGTACAACGTTTTCATAATTCATTATTCGACATCATTCTGCCACCCTTTTTCTAACCTGTGAACAACTTGTGGCACTTTTCATGTTACTCTTTTTTTTCTTATAATGGAATTGCAATATAATTATTAAACGTTATAATGTAAATGCATAAGTAAATCACTTATCGAAGTAAATTCTAAGAAGACAGACCTCGTTTAGCGGTAGATTTTCTTGCGATATAATGATGTTCAGTCTCTGAAGCTTATTCGTTCTTATATCTAAACAAAAACATGTATCGACGTAAATTCCAAGAAGACAGACCGCACCTATAACCATCTTACCCCAAGCAGCCGCAGTCCAAAAGTTTCATGGAGATGAATGACATGTTTGAAGATCTGGATGTATTCGCCACGGTGGTGGAGCAGTCGAGCCTGAACAAGGCCTCGAAGCTGCTGAATTTGTCCCAGCCCGCCCTCTCGCGCAAAATTACCAAGCTGGAGGACGAGCTCGGCGTGCAGCTGTTCAACCGCCGCGGCAAGCGCCTTGAGCTGACGGCCTTCGGCCAGTCGGCCTATACCTTTGCCCTGGAACAGCGGCAGCAGCAGCAGAAGTTCATGCAGATGATCGCCAAGTACAAAGGGGACGATCAAATTTCGGTGACGCTCGGAGCCAGCCTGACCACGCTTCAGACGACGCTGCCGCCTTTGGTGAACGCGTTTATGGAGAAGCACCCTTCCGCTGAGCTGAAGCTGGTCACCGGGAAAACGCACGAAATCGTGTCGGCCGTCCGCGACAAGAAGCTGGACGCAGGCATCGTCGCCTCTTCAATCGAAGAGCCCGGTCTGCGCTGCACGCCGCTGTTCGACGACCACCTGGAGCTGGTGCTTCCCCGCAATCACAGGCTGTGCGGCCAGGATAACGTGAGCATGGACATGCTTCACGGCCTGCCGATGATTATCTTCTCAACCGGAACGTGGTACCGGAAATTGACCGACGAATTGTTCCACCGGGCCGGCGTCGTGCCGGACATCCGGATGGAAATGGATTCATTTGAAGCGATCGTCCGGCTTCTGCCCGCCTGCAGGGCGGCGGCACTGCTGCCCAAGTCGTATTTGCGCAGTCAGCTGCTGGACGACAACGACCTGGCCATTCTTCATATTCCCGATCTGCAGGAAACGCGGCGCACCACCTCGCTTGTCTACTCCGAAAACGGGGGACTGAGCGCCGGGGCACGCCGCTGGATCGAAGAAACGAAAAAGATTTTCGGCCGCACCCGGGATGAATGACGCGGTGCCGGCAAATGACGAGCCGTCAAGACGGGATTCCCCCGCTCCTGACGGCTCGTATCATGTTGCAGGCTATTTCTTCCCCATGGGCCTGGCGGGCCTGGAAGCCGCCGGCTCCGCCTTGACCTCAAGGCCCAGCTTGCGGGCGACAAGTCCCGTGGTGCTGGCCTGCAGCAGAATCGTCAGCATGATCGCCATGAACGTCACGGCCGAGATGACATCAGCGTGGGCTACGCCCATGCCGGCGATCATGCCCGAAAGGGCGGCGGGAATGACCCCGGTCTCCCGGATCCACATCATGAACAGCAGCTCGCGCCAGGACCATTTGACCTTTCGGTCGGGCAGGGCGCAGAGCAGAATCGTGATGGGCCGGGCGATGACCATCAGCACCAGGACCGCCGCCAGGCTTGGCCAGAAGTAATCGCCAAGCACCCGGAAGTTGACCTGGCTGCCGAGCAGGATGAAAATGAGCATCCGCATCATGACGCTCGTATTGTCCGCAAACGATGCGGTCTCTTCCAGCTTATCGTCCATCGACAGCCCGAACGTATCCGCGTTTCCCCAGATCAGCCCGGCCACGAAGGTCGCCATAAATCCGCTGACATGAATCAGGTCCCCTATTAAATATGAAGAAAGTGCTACGACGATCATCGTGATCGTCGTGTAGTCTTTCAGGACGCCAAGCCGGAAATGGGCAACGAGATACGTAAGAATCACAGATATGACAGCGCCGACGAGAATGCCGCCGACGGCGGTTTTTAAGAAATCCCAGGCCATCGTCCCGATATGTAAGGAACCGCTGCCCGTCACCGCGGCCAGCAGCGCAAAGGTCAGAATCGAGCCGGTCGCGTCGTTGAAGGCAGACTCGCTCTCCACCGTCTCCCGTACCCTTTCCTTGATCTTTACCTGCTTGAACACAGGAATGATCGAAGCGGGGTCAGTCGAGGCAATGACGGCGGCGGCCAGGAAGGCAAAAAGCCAGTCCAGCCCGAACAGGTAATGCACGGCAGCTCCGACGATCAAGGTCGTGACAATGACGCCGGGAACGCTCAGCATAGAGAGCGTGATCCATACCTTCCGCAGCCCGCTGAGCTTCAGGTTCCGGCCGCCGTCAAACAGGATCAGCGCTGAGCCGACGGAGAGAATCAGCTGGTTGATAAGAGAGCTGCTTGCCTCGTTGATCAGATGCAGCCCCTGCCCAAGCAGCATGCCTGCCACGATAAACACAGCAACGTCCGGAAGCCTGAGCCAGGAGGCCAGTCTTCCGGACAGCATGCCCACGGCAATGATAAACAGCAGCAATATTAAAATGTGATGAATGATTTCGGTCGTCGGGGATTCCATTTCTGTCTCACTTCCGGATTTACGATTTGACGTTCACCGCTTCGCTCTCGAAGCGGTCGATATTGCTGTTGGAGCCGATGATGACCATGATGTCGCCCGTATGCAGCTGGTCCATCGCCGTCGGAGCAACGATGACTCCCTCGGTACGGTGGAGCGCAACAATGCTGCATCCGTACCGTGCTCTCGTATTGACTTCGCTGAGCGTCTTTCCGTTCAGGCATTGCGGTACGGTCATCTCCACGATGCTGTAATCTTTGGACAGCTCGATGTAATCCAGCAAATTCGGCGTCACGAGCTGGTGCGCCACCCGGATGCCCATATCCCGCTCCGGAAAGATTACCCGATCCACGCCCAGCTTAGACAAGGCTTTGCCGTGCAGCATGGAGATGGCCTTCGCCACCACGGTCTGAACGCCGAGTTCCTTCAGCAGGATTGCGGCCAGGATGCTCATCTGGATATCGTCCCCGATCGCTACGATCCCGCAGTCAAAATTGCGGATTCCCAGCGATTTGAGAACCTCCTCATCGGTTGCATCCGCCACCACGGCGTGGGTCAGATGCTCGCTCATATCATCTACCACTTCTTCATTGATGTCCACCCCAAGCACCTCATACCCCAAATCCATAAGCTCCATGGCCAGGCTTGAACCGAACCGCCCCAAACCGATGACGACAAACTGCTGTGTTTTCATTTCTCTCCAGATGCTCCTTATCCCTTAATGTTGGTTCTATATATGGTTCTTATGACAAAATCGAAACTTTGAATCACCCAAGTCCGTTACCCAATAATGATCTTGCCTTCGGGATGGCGGTACAGCTCCTTGCCTTTCTTAGGACCGAGCGCATAAGCGAAGGTCAATGGTCCAAGACGGCCGGCAAACATCGTCAGACAGATCAGGATTTTCCCGATCAGGGACAAATGCGGCGTCAACCCAAGGGTCAGTCCAACCGTGCCGAAAGCCGACGTCGTCTCGTACAGGATCATCAAAAAGCTGCTGTCTTCCGTCGTAGACAGAACCATGGATACGCCGACCACCAGGAACAAGGCCAGGAACGTAATGGTCAACGCTTTAAAAATTCGCTCCTGCGCCAGACGGTAACGGTAGATGACGATGTCATCACGCCCTCGGATCATTGCAATCACCGCACCGACAAGGATGGTGAACGTCGTGGTCTTGATCCCACCCCCGGTGGATCCCGGCGAAGCGCCGATAAACATCAGAATGATCGTAAAAAATTGCGACGCCTGGCGCATGCCTGCCAGGTCCAGCGTATTCGCCCCAGCCGTCCTCGGCGTAACCGACTGGAACAGGGAGGCGAGAATTTTACCGCCCCAATTCAGCGAACCAAGCGTCTTGGGATTCGTGAATTCAAAGATAAAGATGACGACCGCTCCGACCACAATCAGAGCACCGGTCATGGACAGCACCACTTTGGTGTGGAGCGACAGTTTCCGGTGTACCTGGTAATCCACCAGATCGGACATGACGATAAAGCCGATGCCGCCGGATACGATCAGAAACATCACCACAAAATTGACGAGCGGGTCGTATACAAATCCCGTCAGGCTGTTAAAATGGCCGAACAGGTCAAATCCCGCATTATTGAACATGGACACGCCATGAAATATTCCAAAATAGATCGCTTTTCCAAGAGGCATATCGAACGACCACCGGATGGCGAGCAGTAACGCTCCGCAGCCTTCGATACTCAACGAAAAAAATATCACTTTCCGAATCAGGCGGACGATGCCTTCCATCGTGTTCTGATTCATCGCTTCCTGCAGCAGGAGCCGGTCCCGGAGCGAAATCCGGCGCTTGAACACCAGAGCGATCAGCGTGGCCATCGTCATAAAACCGAGCCCGCCGATCTGGATCAGCAGCATGATGACGACTTGACCGAACGTGCTGAAATACAGCCCCGTATCTTTGACAACCAAACCGGTCACGCAGGTCGCCGAGGTTGCCGTAAACAAGGCATCCATAAAATTCAGCGGCTTACCCGTCGTGTTCGAAATCGGCAAGGTGAGCAGTATGGCTCCGATCAAAATAATGGCCGCAAAACCGAGCGTTAATACTTGCGGAGGGGCCAGCCGGAACCACTTCCATTTACCAATCAATACATTCACCTCTTTAAAAAAGTCAAAAGAAAAAAAGCATCGGAAATCCAATGCCTTTCGGTTTGGCTCCTGCATGCACGACGCCTACGAGGTTAGCTGACGGATTCGGGCATGCACAGGTTGCCCTATTCGCGGACTAAACCGTCCCAACGAAATTCACCCCAAAAAATTGGTTCCCCCGTTTTCACTTGGAAATTCGGCGTTCTTATTCATTTGCATCAAAATTATAATCTTTATTGTAGGACTTCACAAAGGCCTTTTTCTGATGAATTGGATGGAAAACAGCCTGATTCGCAATGCAGGTGGACACGGCCTGCGGTTATCTTCTCTTTTCGATGGCTTTCCTTGATTTTCATCGTTTTTTCACCACTATTTTCAGGGTATACTGGTTTTGGGCGAATCTTCTATGTTATGTTTACCGTACTGTATTGGGGGGAATGGTATCTTTATCACATTCAAGGGGGGATTTCATGGACCGGTTAAACCAGCCGCTGGAAATCAGGGCCAATTATAAATGGCTGGGCATTTTGGGGGTCATCGGCCTTATTTTATTCTTTTTTGTACAAGTGTTTCCGCAGACGAGCTCGGAGACGCTAGAGGGGCAAACGACCAAGGTCATCAGCAAATCGGAGGCGGAAGCAGCCGCCAAAGCGTTTGCCTCGGACCGGTTGAATATTCAAACAGGCATTGCCGCCGAACCGCTCGTCACGTACCAGTCGGAATCGGACCTTTACGGTTATTTATCCAGAGAGAAGCTTCTTAACGAATATAACAAGAAATACGAACCGAAGTATCCTTATGACGTGTTCCGGGTCCGGCTGCCCGAGTCGAGCGATCAGGGATATGTCAATGTAGACGTACATATGAACACGGGCAAGGTGGTCGGGTTCTCCATCACGCCTCCGTACTCCAAGTATGCTGCCGCGATGGCTGAATCGAACGAAACCATGCGCAAGCAGAAACTGAGAATTGTGGAAGGGAACATGACGCTGGAGGATAAAGAGGAAATCGCCTCGTCCTGGCTGCAGAAGCTGGGCTACAGCACAAGCTCCTTGAAAGTATCGAGCGGCAAGGATGAGCCCGGATTGATCTATACCGACTCCTCCTCGCACATCGGGGAATCGCAGCTGGAATTCAAGTTTGCCTTTGAGGATGGGGAGCTTCACTCCTTCCTCCCTGGATTTTCGGTCCCATCCGCTCATACGGCTTATGTAGAGAAGCAGACCAAAAGCGCCACGATGCTGACCATGCTGGGATACGGACTGTTTACGATCGTGCTCGGCATTCTCGCCATCATTTACAGTGCGCTGACGCGGCGGTACACCTCCTTTGCCCGCGGGCTGTTTTTGTCTTTGTTTTATTTTGTTGTCTCATTGCTGACGACTTATAACATGCTGCCGGTGCTGGAAGCGGAAGGCTTCTCCCAGTTCGGGATAATCGCGGCCATGGTCGTTCAGGTGATCCTGAGCATAGCGATGACGGTGCTCCTGTATTTCTCCCTGGTCGGCGGGGACGGACTATGGCGCAAAGCCGGTTACAACGCCTGGGCCCGCGCCAAAGAGCCTGGATACGGGCGTTACGTGCTCCACAGCATGTTCACCGGGTATTTGTGGGCGTTTATCCTGATGGGGGCGCAGTCGGTGATCTATCTCGTCCTGGACCGGACGATCCACAGCTGGTCCACGACGGACGCCTCGCAGTCCCCGTATAACATGCTGTATCCGTGGATGCTGCCGATCATGGCCTGGATGGCCGGCATCTCCGAGGAAGCCGTGTACCGCCTGTTCGGCATACCGATGCTGAAGAAAATCGTAAGAAACACATTTGTCGCCTGCGTCATTCCGACGCTGATTTGGGCCTTCGGCCATACGCTGTACCCGATCTACCCGATATACACTCGTCCGATCGAGCTCCTGTTCATCGGTCTCCTGTTCAGCTTGATCTTCCTGCGTCACGGCTACATCGCGGTCATGTTCGCCCACGTCGTGTTCGACAGCATCCTGATGAGCTTCAGCTTGTTCAGCATGGGGGATCTGACGAACATTTTGGCGGGCGTGGTCACCTGCGTCATGCCGTTTATCGTCGCCTGGGTCATTTACCTGTTTTACGGCAAAAAGAAGGAGAAGCCGTATGCTACGACTCCTCCTCCTGAAGGGCTGCTATAATTTGTCCGGCGAGCTTGTCGCCGATCGAGAGAGGCCGGAAGTCTTCAATCCGGGCCTCTTTTATTTTTTTGAGCGAGCCAAAATGCTTCAGCAGCAGCTTGCGCCGCTTCTCGCCGATGCCCGGGATGGCGTCGAGCTTGGATGCCACCATCGACTTGCCGCGCTGCTCGCGGTGGAAGGTGATGGCGAACCGGTGCACCTCATCCTGGATGCGCTGAAGCAGGTAAAACTCCTGGCTGTCGCGCGGCAGCGAAATCGGCTCGGGCGGATCGCCCACCATCAGCTGCGCGGTCCGGTGCTTGACGTCCTTGACCAGACCGCACACCGGAATGAACAGGCCCAGCTCGTTCTGCAGCACGTCGATCGCGGCGGAAATTTGGCCTTTGCCGCCGTCCACGACAATCAGGTCGGGCAGCTCCAAATTTTCCTTGAGCACGCGCTCGTAGCGTCTGCGGACGACCTCCCGCATCGTATCGTAATCGTCCGGTCCCTGAACCGAACGGATTTTGTACTTCCGGTATTCCTTTTTGTCGGGCTTGCCGTCGATAAACACGACCATCGCCGATACCGGATTCGTTCCCTGGATGTTGGAGTTGTCGAACGCCTCGATCCGGTGCAGCGACTCAATGCCAATATACTGGCCGAGGTTTGCGGCGGCCTTGGACGTCCGCTCCTCATCCCGTTCGATCAGGCGGAACTTCTCGTCCAGTGAGACCTTGGCATTCTCTTCCGCCATGGCCACAAGCTGGCGCTTCGTTCCCCGCTGGGGCACCAGCACCTTGATGCCGAGCCATTCCTGCAGGGATGCAGCACCGCCGCCGGCATCGATCGATTCCGCGGCATCCTCTGGCCGGCTGCTGTCTTCCGCCTCTTCCCCTTTTGGCATGTCAGGCAGCAAAATTTCCTTTGGCAGCGCCGGATTGTCGCTGTAATACTGCGTCACGAAGGACATAAAATCGCTGTACGCCTCGCCATAAAATGGAAAAACAGACGCGTGACGCTGGATCATTTTCCCCTGGCGCATATACAGAATCTGCACGCACATCCAGCCTTTATCCACGGCAAATCCCAATACGTCGCGGTCCTTCGTGTCCGTCGTCGTAATCTTCTGCTTCTCCATGATCGCTTCAATGTTCAGGATCTGGTCGCGCAGCTCCTTTGCCCGTTCAAAATACAGCTCCTCCGCCGCCTCCTGCATCTTACGCTGGAGCTCCTTCTTAATCTCTTCGTGTCCGCCGCTCAGAAAAGAAGTAATTTCCTGGGTAATACGGTCATATTCCTCCTGAGGAACTTCCTTCTCGCAGGGTGCCAGGCATTGGCCCATATGGTAGTACAGGCATACCTCCTTCGGCATGACCCCGCATTTGCGCAGCGGATACATCCGGTCCAGCAGCTTTTTCGTCTGCTGCGCGGCGTAAGCATTCGGATAAGGGCCGAAATACTTGGCTTTGTCCTTGAGCACGCGGCGGGTCACCTCAAGACGGGGATGCGGCTCATTGGTAATTTTAATATAAGGAAACGTCTTATCGTCCTTCAGCAGGACGTTATATCGCGGCTGATGCGTTTTGATCAGATTACATTCAAGAATGAGTGCTTCAATGTTGCTTCCGGTCACGATATATTCAAAATCCCGGATATCCGCCACCAGGCGCTGCGTCTTGCCGTCATGGCTGCCGGTAAAATAGGAGCGGACCCGGTTCTTCAGCACCTTGGCTTTACCCACATAAATAATCTTGCCATCGGCATTCTTCATCAAATAACAACCGGGCAGATCGGGCAGCAAAGCCAGCTTGTTGCGGATCTTCTCCAGTGCTCTTTCCTGTTCCTGTAATTGCTTTGCAAAATCGTCCATGCCGTATCGGCTCACCTCCCGGTACTTATATTATAGGAGAAAACGGCTGAATACAGCAATATAACCCGGCAAAAGTCGGGGTTTCGTCAAGATAGCCTATTCGGTTACCTTCGGGTCATTCCAGCGCTGCATGTAAATATGCAAGAAATCCCGACAACCTATTTTCGGCCATCTGCCAGAGATCCGTACCTACATACGAATAAAGCGCCCCCGGAATCATCCGGAGGCGCCTGTCATCGGCCATGCACCAATTATTGGTGTTTAGCGATGATGTTTTTCAGGTTTTCTTTAGAGTTCAGGCCGACCACTTTATCAACCGGTTGACCGTCCTTGAAGAAAATCAAAGTCGGGATGCTCATCACGCCGAAACGGGACGCCGTTTCCGGGTTGTCATCCACGTTCAGTTTGGCAATTTTCACGGAGTCTCCGAGCTCGTTAGCCAGGTCTTCCAGAATCGGAGCGATCATTTTGCAAGGACCGCACCATGGTGCCCAAAAATCTACCAGAACCGTACCTTGACCTTCGATTTCAGCGTTAAAGGATTGGTCGGATACATTCACAATTGCCATAATAGGTTTCCTCCTTATAAGAAAAAAATTCGGTGTATTCTGCTTCACAGAAGACAGACCATGTTTAGCGGCTGTACGCAGGAGACGAAAAAACGGCCATGCCGCTTGGTATCCCCCGTAATCGCAAGAGCGCAAATGGACGTCTAAACTGATATGTCTTTGTGGACAGTTTAAGTATAACACATTCCGTCAAGAAATGTGAAACCCTTAATTACAGATTAAACGAAATTCGGGCCCCTTAACCGCTCAGCCACCCTTTCCTGCCCCTATAAGTATTCACCATATATTCTTTACAAATTCTTTGAAGTTTGGGTATACTAATGTTAACTCGGGTTTCTCTGTTCATGAGAAGGCTCATTGACATCAGGCTGAAACCATGATGAGGAGGCATTTGTTCAAATGGATGCAAACGTGCACGCTAACGATCCGCGGAAACACGTGAACGAAGAGCCGCGCAATGATTTAATGGATCTGATGAATGGCTTTGGCGGAATGGCGCTGTTTATGACCGTTCTGTTTGCAGTCATGGTGATCATTAAATTTGTTATTTCCGGCTAATTAGCCCCATAAGGCTTACAAGAAAACCTGGCTTCGCCTGTCTTTTGGACAGGTTGGCCAGGTTTTTTTGGCTTATAAACAGTGAATTTGGTAATGATGCAAAATGCCGCTTGGCCCGGGTCCTGTTGAAATTGGCCCTTTATTCCTGTCTGCGGCGCTGATTCTCCCCGTGCAAATGCACGACATCGACGAACGGCGCGATGCGGTCCATCAGCCGCTGCCCCTTATGCCCTTCTTCGCCATCTTTGTTCGTGAAGCTCAGATGCCTTTCCAGGCCGTCCAGAGCATAATTCGACGTATAGAAGGTCGGCTTGCGGTTCATCCGGTAATTCAGGATGGAGCCCAGCACGTGGTCGCGTACCCAGGGACTCAAATTTTCGGCGCCGATATCGTCAAAAATGAGCAGATCGCACGCCTTCATCAGCTCCACGGTCTCCTTCAGCTTCACGTTATCGCTAAGCATCCCCTTCAGATCCTCCACAAAATCAGGCATGTACACGATAACCCCGGTATGACCGGTAATCGCCAGCTCATGGAGGAGATAGCTCATCAGAAACGTTTTGCCAGTCCCGAACGATCCGTACAGATACAGTCCCTTGTTCGGCAGACCGTTCTCGCGTACGTCCCGGATATACCGGAACACCTGGTTCACCGCAGGAGCCCGGTTCCGGTCCTTGCCCATAATCTCGACCTCGTTATATCCTTCGCTCAATGCACGCTCGTCCACATAAAAGCTGCGGATCCGCTTCCTGATCAGGTCCTCTTGCTGCTTGGCCGTCTGCAGGGTGCAGGGAACCTTGCGTTCCACCAGCTCCGTAATCCCGTTGACGACCTCCACCTCCAGCTTGCTGTAATGACCCTGAAAATCGTTCGGGCACCGCTCGAGCCCAGGGCAGCGGTCACAGTGCCGCCGGTCGGTTGCAAACTGGTACAGCCGGGTCACGTTCATCCGCAGCAGCGATTCTTCCAGCTCCGGATGCTCCTGCCGCAGCTCCCGTACCGCCGGATCCCTCAGTAGTTCGTCCGCGATCTCCTGCGACCGCTGTATAAAGGAAGGCCCTCTCATCTGCTTCAGCAGCTGCCCCAAAGAATCCATGCCGGTTGTCCCCCCCTCTCTTCAGGCGGTTCTATATGCCGCCCTTTTTCTTGCTTGCCTGCATTTCAGCTGCCATACGCAGCATTTCCTCAAACTCTTCCTCGCTGACATCGCCGACCTGCCCGTCTTCCTGGGCCAGCGGGATATCCGGCTTCATCTTCACCGTTTTGCCGCCGTATGTACGGGTTCTTGCGCCGCCGGCTGCTGCGGCCTGCTTTCCTTTGACCTTGGACTGGTCGCGGATGTACTCCACGGCTTTCTCATAGGAGTTGACCTGCTTCAGCAGCATGTTGGAGGCGATGGCCTCAACAAAATTGCGGTTGATCCGCTGGTCGTTCCCGCCTTCGGTCAAAAGGGACATCAAGTAGTGGATCAGCACATTGATGACTTCACCCGGCAGCTTGTAGCTGAGGTCGATCTTCTCGAATATATCGATAAAATTGTCCGGCACCGAGCCCGGAAAATAAGTTCTGAGCAGCTTCGTATACGGCTCATTCCGAAGCATCATATTATACTGGTGAATATCGCATTTGGATTGGAACTGAACCGGAACGTCGACGTAATATTCCATCTGCACGGCATGCTCCAGCGGAGCCTGCTCTTCTTCCGTTTCCGCCTGCCGGAATGAAATGACCTTCCCCGCGTACACGTCCCGCTGTTCCTGGCGCCGCTTGTCCTGGCGGAACTGCAGGCTGGCCTTATGCTGGAACTCGTCGAGCAGAATGTCGCCGTCGGGTCCAAAGATGCCGTCCTCATCGAGCAGGCGGCAAATGTCCTGGACGCTGAGATCGTATTTGCGTCCGACAAAATTGATGACGCCCATCTGCTCATGGTTGAAGCGCAGCCCTTCCACATGCCGGCGGTTGGCGGAATCCCGCGGGAAGCGCAGGATGATATCGGAATAATTCAGCGCCCCTTCCTCATCGAGAACCCGAAGTCCAGGCTGTCTTGACGTGGATACCTCAGACAACGCCTGTTCCAGCTCGTAATCGATCACATGGGTGTTCAGTTCAAAAATATCGTAAAAGGCCAATGAAATATTTTCTTTATGGACGGACGATGATCCGGCATACTCTTCCGGTTCCTTCGACCACAGCTCCTCGCGCAGCGACAGGACGGCAAATTTGCCGATCTTATCGCGCAGCAGCAGCGTCAAATGCTGTGTATTAAAGAACTCCGACGGCGAGAGTGGAGCCTGGAGCTCGTATTCGTACATGTAATCTTCCTGCTCGGGCACGTAAATCCGGCAGGATTGCAGCAGCCCCACCGCTTCCAGACGGGAAGCCTGCTCAATCAGATATTTGCGTCCCTTCTCGCTCGGCTCAAGCCCAAGCGACAGGAAAATGCGCCGCTGCTGTTCAACCCGGGAGTAGCCCAGCTTCTCTGCCGGGATATGCTGAAACAGCAGGTGGTATAAGCTGATGGCAAATGCCCCGACCATGGGCTGGTATACGGAGCTGAGCATTCGGTTGTCCAGGCTGCTTAAACCAAAATCACGGAACACGCAGTACCGGTGGTTTTCGGTAAAATGCAGCAGGCTCTTCATATGCATAATCTATGCTCCCTCCCATCGATTCGTAGACTTTCTCTATTCTATCACAAAAGGGTCCGCTTCTTCTCCGTTTTTCGACAAGTCTTTCATCCCCAAATGAATCCAGTTTGCGACATCGGTGATGACCTCCTCAGGCACATTGCCGGGCAGCTTGTACTCCTCGCCGGTCGAGTTCTTACTATAATATATATACATATGATTAAGTCCCGGATATGACTTAAAGGATACGTCTTTTCGTTGGCTCAGCGCACTTCTCCACACCTTGAGGCTCGGCGGAGGGACCTGCACGTCATTCTCCCCCTGGAGGATGTACATCGGAATGTTCTGATCTCTGGCGAGCAGCGGCCCGCTGTAGTTTCTGAAATCGAACCACCAATACGCGTTCGGCAGCGGAAAATGTTCCGGCAGATGCTCCTTCGAATAAACCGGGGTCCTTCAGCAGCGCGACGGCTTTTTCCCATGTGTCCACCTGCTTTTGCAGACGGGCCAGCTTCTCATCCGAAGCTCCCTCTTCTTCCGCCCGCCCTAATATTCCCCGGTACTGCATCAGCATCAGGTCCTCCAGCGGTCCGGATGGGGCGGACATCACAACCGCGCCGGCGATATGCTTGCCCATATCCGAAGCGATGATGCGCGGGACAAGCATCCCGCCTTGGCTGTGGCCGAGCACATAAATCTGCTGCGGATCGATCCTTGGATCGGCGGCCAGCAGGGCAGCGGCGCTGACGGCATCGTCAACCGTCTCCTCCTGGACGGTAAAGGACGGGGTGGCGGAACGAAGCGGGTATTCCCGCGTCCGCTTTTCGTAGCGGAGCACCGCAATCCCTTCGCCGGCCAGCCCCACCGCCAGGTCCCTGAACAGCTTGCCTCCGCCGGAAGACTCGTCCCGGTCATTGGGGCCGGAGCCGTGAACGAGCACAAGCGCGGGAACCTTCTCCTGAACGTTCCGGGGGAGCGTCAGCGTGCCCGGAAGGAGCAGAGGGCTCTGGCCGACCTGCACTTCTTCCTCCGTGTACTTTTCCGGATGGTCATAGGCGGGCGCCCGATAGCTGCTGGTCACATTTTCGATCCAGGCGATATCGTTCAGCAGCCCCTCCGGGCTGAACCGGAGCTCCATGCCGAACGTCTCTCCTTTTGGCGTCTGATAGACCAGGCGGGCGTTGCTGCGTACGGAATCCGTAAAGGCTTCGGCATGCAGCAGGCTCCAGTCGAGGCCGTACAATTTTTCCAGCCGTTCTTCGTACTTGGGAAGCGCTGAAGGCGGATAAGCAGCCGATAAGGACGCATCCATCATCCGTCCCGCCTCTTCCCATTTCCCATGGCGCAGCAGGGTCATCCAGTAGATCGCCCGCCCCTTCCAGTCATCCGGATCGAGGGACCAGCGATGGTCCGCCCAAGTTCCCCGGATGCCCAAAGCCCCGGTAAACGATTGGAGCGGCACGAGCAGCGCTCCTCCGCCGTCCGTCACCGCGGTACGCGCAAGTTCATACGGCGCTTGGTCCAATAAGGACTGCTTGCTGCCGGGCGTGATTTTCCAGCGGGTTTTGCCGAGCGAGACCTGAACCCGCTTGTCCGTCCCGTCCCATAGCACTTTGGCGCCAAGCGCCTCGGCCGCAATCCGGAGCGGGATCATGGTCTGCTCTCCCGCGGAGGCCGCCATCCCGTTTGGTAACGAACCTCCCGCCATTAGCCCGGCGGCAAGCACCAGACCCAATGCTTTTCTCCACATCCATCCGTCCCCCCATCATTCAACCCTTCAGCGCCGGGATAGCGCAAAACAGCCCCCCGGGTGGAGAGCTGTTTCGAAATCGGCCGATTGCCGGCCTAGAACATTTTAAATCCGCTTCTGCGAAGCTTCTGGATAGACCAGCCGCTGATGACCGCGCCTGCCAGTCCGGCTACCCCCGTTAAATAGTCGACTACGCGAAAAGACTCCAAGTGACTGAGCAGCGACATTTGGCTGCGGTCCCATAAAGAGTATACGACCACCGGTAAAATAACGATGACAAACAAATAGCAAGGGAACCAGGTCGTTTTCATTAACATATTCAAAATAAAGCCGATGCCGAACATCATGACAAAAAATAACACCATCAGCACGAGAACGGGTATAAATTGCATCTCAGCCAAGTCACCTCTTCTTTTCTTTCGCCCCGCTAAAACGGATACAAACAGGCCGTTCACAGTCTTGCCACGTTTTGTGGACTAGTAGTTAGTTTACTAAAAAAACGGTCACGAATCAACGAACAATCGGTGAATAGATTGTGACTTCATTTGCTCTTGCGCTTGCGGTTGAGCTACAATGAAGAAAAACGTCAACGACCCTGATACTCGGGTCCAGCAAGTAACCTTGGGATCCGCTTACAGGCAACTATTTATAGGAGTGATTCATAGATGAATGAAGCAGCATCAACTCTGGAGGGCTGGTACGCTCTCCACGATTTCCGTTCCATGAACTGGGCGGCATGGAAGGCCGCCGACGACGAAGATCGCGCCATGGCGCTGGACGAGCTCCAGGCGTTCCTGAACGAATGGTCCGAGGTGGAATCCAGCAAGCAGGGCAGCACAGCAGTGTACAGCATCATCGGGCAGAAGGCCGATTTTGTGTTCATGCACCTGCGCGAAACGCTTGAAGACCTGAACGCCATCGAGACTGCGTTTAACAAAACGCTGTTTGCGCAATATACAACGAAATCCTATTCCTACGTCAGCGTCGTCGAGCTCAGCAACTATCTTGCCGGTTCCGGCGAAGGCGACCCGATGGAAAATCCGCATGTCGTCGCCCGCCTGAAGCCGATCCTGCCGAAGACGAAGTACATCTGCTTCTACCCGATGAACAAAAAGCGTGATCAGGCCGACAACTGGTACATGCTTGACATGGACGACCGCCGCAACATGATGCGCAGCCACGGGCTGATCGGCCGCAGCTATGCAGGTAAAGTGAAGCAGATCATTACCGGCTCCATCGGATTCGACGATTGGGAATGGGGAGTGACCCTGTTCGCCGAGGACGCGCTTCAATTCAAGAAGCTGGTCTATGAAATGCGCTTTGATGAAGTCAGCGCCCGCTATGCAGAATTCGGCGGCTTCTTCGTAGGAGCGATTCTGACGCAGGAATCTTTTGAGGACATGCTGAAAATTTAAAATACTTTCATATATTAAAAAAGGTTTGCCCTGAGTAAATTCAGGGCAAACCTTTTTGCTGTTTCCTTAGTCCTCTTCCTGTTGTTCATCCTGCTGCGATTTCATCGACTCCAAAAATTCGGCGGTCGCCCGGTCGCGGTCCCTTCCCTTTTCCTTCAGCCTTTCAATGGCCGGCAGGATGAGGATGTCCACTTCCTTTTGGACCGTATACGACAGATCGTACCGGTTCTGGTCCTCGAGGAAGGATCCCACTTCCATCAAGGCGTTATAACGGTCCAGTTCGTCCCGGGTCAACAATGCGCGGACTTGAACACTGCAGTGCCTCATTACAGGAATTTTCCTTTCTTTAATACCAGCGGAATGCCGCCGATAATAAATAGGTAGCGCATATCCACGATCTTCTTCAATTGAGCTGCCCGCCAGCCCTTTATATGCTTATCGCCTACTACAGCGATACCTTCGCCTTTACCCAGGGAAGCGACGGTGCCCTTGTTGCTGAATTCAAACTTTTTCGACTGCTGGCCGCGGATTGCCGTGACGATGTTATGAGCGCAACACACGCCCTGCTGCATCGCGATCTGCGCCGTCGGCGGATACGGACGCCCTTCCGGATTCATAATCAGGGCGTTGTCCCCGATGACATAGATGTGGTCGCTACCAGGCGCCCGCAAGTACTCGTCAACCTTCACCCGGCCTCTTGCCGTTTCAAAGCCGGCCGCTTCAATCATATGATTGCCGCGGATTCCTCCGGTCCACACCACCGTAGCTGCCTTGATCTCTTCACCGGTCGCAAGCACTACGCCGTCCGGCTTGCATTCTTTGATGGCCACGCCGATTTTGAAGGTAACGCCTTTCTTGCGGAGCACTTCCATGGCATACTCCACGAGCTCCGGAGCAAAACCCGGCAGCGCCGTCGGCGCCGCCTCCACATTGTAGACATTCACAAGATTCGGATCGACATCGTATTCCTTGCACAGTGCCGGTATGCGGTCGGCCAGCTCGGCAACAAACTCAATGCCGCTGAAGCCCGCTCCCCCGACGACAAAATTGATTCTTTCCTGCGGACTGCGTTCATTTTTATACAGCGCGAACTGGTACTCGATATGCTTGCGGATCAGCCGCACCGAGTTGATGCTGCGGATCGTCATCGCATATTCGGCCATCCCCGGAATGCCGAAGGTTTCGGATTCCCCGCCGAGGGCAATGACCAGGAAATCGTAGGAGAGCGTCCCATCCTCCAGGATGACCTTCTTCTCATGCGGACGGATTTCCTGAACGGAGGATTTGACAAGATCGATCTTGAATTCGTCAATCAGCTTCGAAATCGGTACCCGTGTATTCTCGACGCTGTCCGTACCGGCAGCGGGCATATGCAAATGGGTCGTAATATAGTGGTAATCGTGACGGTTAACAAGCGTTACGTCCGCTTCATTATAATTCAATTCCTTTTGAAGGCGCTGTGCTGTCAGGATGCCGCCGTAACCCGCACCAAGGATTACTATCTTGGGAATGTTGCTCATCATCTTGCTCCTTCCAAAATGTCGGTCTCTATATATATTTGTGAACCATTACAAATGTTATTGTGAAATATTACACATTAGTTTGAACTTCAATGAATCTTTTTATCACAGGCAGCCTGTGCAAGAAAAAAAACAGCGGGAATACTACCAAAACCTGCCCGCACATAACTAAAATGATAGCCACTTTCCCATAAAAGATCAAGTATTATTTGGCCTTCCAAGAGAGCATCCATGCTGTTTTCATTTTCCTTTTCATTCCAGTTTTCAGTTGGGTTTACTCTCTTATTTCGGATGGAGAATTTGCAAAATAGGATGTAAACTTTTCAGCCGAAGCCCCGATGTATTATAATGAGATGGAATTTGAAGAATATACAGCGTGCTTAATTTCGCTAGCGTTCTTATTTATATTTGTTGGAGGTGCTTACACTAATGACATCGCAGCCGGCTGACATAACCGACCTGCTCATTATCGGAGGAGGTCCTGCAGGCATGTTCGCTTCTTTCTATTGCGGGATGCGCCAGGCATCAGTCACACTCATTGAAAGTATGCCCCAGCTTGGCGGGCAGCTTGCAGCCTTATATCCCGAGAAATACATTTATGACGTGGCCGGATTCCCTAAAGTAACGGCACAGGAGCTGGTCGACAATCTGCAAAAGCAGATGGACCTATTCCAGCCGAACGTACGACTGGAGGAAAAGGTTACTTCCCTCGTTAAGCAGGACGAGCGCCATTTTGTGGTGACGACCGACAAAGGCGAATACCACTCCAAAGCCGTCATTATTACGGCCGGGGTCGGAGCCTTTGAACCCCGCAGACTGGAGCTTGAAGACGCTAGGAAATTTGAGAAAACGAATCTGCACTACTTTGTGAATGACTTAAACCGCTTCAAGGGGAAAAAGGTGCTGATCAGCGGCGGCGGAGACTCCGCCGTAGACTGGGCGCTCATGCTGGAGCCGATCGCCGAGCAGGTCACGCTGATCCACCGCCGCGACAAGTTCCGTGCGCATGAGCACAGCGTCGAGAATTTGATGGCTTCCAAAGTTCAGGTCGTGACGCCGACGGAAATCACCGCCCTGCACGGGGAGGACACGATTACCAAGGTGACCTTGTCCCATGTGAAGACCAAAGAAACGCAGGAGATCGAAGTCGACGACGTCATCGTGAACTTTGGCTTCGTATCTTCCCTTGGCCCGATCTCCGATTGGGGCATTCAGATCGAGAGCAACTCCATCGTGGTAGATTCCCGCATGGAAACGAACATTCCCGGCGTATTCGCTGCCGGAGACATCACCACGTATCCGGGCAAACTGAAGCTTATCGCCGTAGGATTCGGCGAGGCGCCGACTGCGGTCAACAACGCGAAGGTATACATTGATCCGGAAGCTAAGCTGTCTCCCGGCCACAGCAGCAATATGAAACTCTAGCCCGAAGTAACGCGCAAATTGGCCACAAAAAAAGAGGGTATCCTGATCTGATCGTCATGAAATCATGATTCAGATAGGATACCCTCATTTTGTTGCGATGCTGCCAATCTGGAAAATAGATGTTACACCTCCACACCTTCCATAACTTCCACGTCATATGCGGCTTATAATACAACAGCATTTGTGGATGTGTACCGGGATGTGTCCTAATGAACTAAAATCTCTGATGAAGTCTCTAGATTCCTCTTGTGGATTTCGGCCAGGAGTAAAGCGATGAAATCATGATCCAGCATGAGTTCCACGGCCATATGATAAGAATCGAGCAGCAATTCATCCGACAACATAGCCATTATCTTCACATCCTTTCCTTAATTTTCCTCAAACCTATCATATCAAACATCGCATAAGAGAACAAGCGTTCGCTTTATCCACAACCTGTTGTGGAAATCCTGTGTATAATTTGTTAGCAAGTGTCGGAATACCAACAAAATTGCAGTGGATTTTGGGGATAAATGTTATACACAGGTGCTGTGCATACGACCCGGCTTTAAAATTTTTTTCCATTTTCATAGTCTTATATAATGATATTACCCCGCCTATAATCTCCCAAACATTGCCAGTTTGATTTATTGAGGGCGCGTATTTACTTCAAAAATCCAAATTCTCCCGCTGTTGTCCAGGCCGTAGTCAAAGCCGAGCTCGCCGATGCCGGGATAACGCCGCTCCAGAATTGCTGTACAGCGCCGGGTAAGGGATCGCATCTCTTTAAGCTTTGCTTTGGAAGAAATCTGCGGCAGGGAACGGCTCAGGCCAACGCGGCCTTTCAGCAAATAACCGCCCTTGCACAGATTGGTTACGAATAGTCCGCTGCGCGCGACCCGTCCCACCATTGCGGTAATGACCCAACGATCGTCCACTTTGACGTATTTGACACGGTAATCGATCGGACGCCCATCGACTTGGGCCAATTTAATCCCCTGCTGAATTAAATAGGTCCTTCTCACCTTTAGCTTCCGAAAACCGCTGTACATGCCGGAGAAGCTGTCAAAATAATAGGTTTGAGAGAAGCGGGTTATACTATAACCGCTGCCGGTACGGGATATTTTCATGACACCGTAACCGCCTCCGCCGACGACCGGTTTTACGACGACAAAGTCATACATCTCCAGCATTTGCTGGAGATTCTCCCGGCTCATAGACCGGGTCTGCGGAATATATGGGGCAACATCCGGATCCGTCAGCAGCGCTTCGGTCTTCAGCCATTTGCTTGCCAGCTGTCTTCCCCCCATGTTGTCGCCTCCTTTCTATGCTCCTATGTTATTAGCATACTCGTATCTACAGGTTCCCTCCTGTATGTTTGTGCATAGAAAAGGATAAACGTGTAAAAACGGGGGATAGCGGAGCCTTGGCGTGCCTGTCTAAATCGGATATAATGAAATGAAGTGTGTAAATTTGGAATATCCTGCGAAGGAGGATAACAGCTGTGGCTCAATTTTTCGGGGTATTATACTGGGTCGGCATGATCGGCATGTCCCTTGCTCTGGTCGTGACAACCGTTTTAATCTTTGCTTTGGGCTTTAAATTTCTGAAAGACAGACGCAAAGGGCTCGGCACCTGCTGCATCGCCTTTTCTATCGTGGCGGCGGCCATGCTCGTCATGATGGTGAACAAAACGTTTATCGTTCCCGGGCTCTCCTAACGAACAAAAAAGGCTCACAACCTGCTTCTGGACGAAGAAGGTGTGAGCCTTTTGTCTTATTCATCCGCAGTGCGTGCCCGTTAGCACTCCTCCGGAGCCGGTTTGCCTGCATCGAGCGCTGTACGGAACGAAGCGCCGCATCCGCAGGTCGCCGTAGCGTTCGGATTGTTCATGGTGAAACCGCCGCTCATGCCGGACTCCTCAAAGTCGATTTCCAGCCCGTCAATCAGGCGGAGGCTTTCTTTATCCACGACCACCTTCAGGTCGTTAACGTCCATGTATACATCGTCTTCGGTTTCGGCATCGTCGAAGCCCATGGCGTAAGAAAATCCGCTGCATCCGCCGGCCTGTACCCCAAGACGGAGGAACATCCCCGGAATTTCCTGTTCGGCGAGCATTTCTTTCAGCTTATCGGAAGCGGAATCGCTAATGTTGATCATAGGTAACCCTCCTTGGTTAACTGATGTGAATTTATTCATTGCAGGGCTTCAGCAGCGCACCTGAAAGGCGGCCGAGCAAAAGTCCCGCTCTGTGAGTACATTGCACTTACCTTTAGTATACTCCACAACGTTGTTCCCCTCAAGAGAGGTTCCGCCCGGCAACATCCCCTCCTTCCCCATTATGTACCAGAAAGGCTGACGGAACGGCGTATTCGCGCCTCCAAAAGGGATAATCCGGCGTGATCCGGAGGATTTATGCCCTCATTTGCCTCTCCGCGGATCGTTTAAGAAGGGCATGATTACCGGCCCTTCGCATGCTGATTCTACATAACTGTATTGCGGACCCCGGATAGGCGGTTTATAATAGGTGGGTAATGAGGGAGCAAGTGTCGGTAATTTGTCATGGAAAAGACAACGGTCTGTCACTCTGGGTTGTAACTTTTTTCACATAAAAAAAGTCTATCGATTCATTCACAGAAGACAGGCCGCGCTTGGCGGATGTTTGTCTTGCGATTATAGAATCCTTCGGCTTCGTTGAAAAATGTATACATTCTATAATCTAAAAAAGGCGGCCCCCTACTTTTTCTTTACCGGCCAAAAGCCTCTCCGGAGTGCTTACCAAAGCGTCTGGCCTTACGGCTTGGATGATCCGCTGAATACATATCCTCTGCGGTACATGGAAGACGCTGACCGATAAAATTGGCAAATCGACTGGACGGGTTGAACGCCGGACTCCTTCCAGGCGCTGCGGGTTGACTCTTGCGTCCTGCAAAGGGCGTGTCTTCCGCACGACCAAAATGCGAACAGGAGGAATGGAAATGTCCACTATTGTAACATCGAACACCGAAAGACGCATGCAGGAAATCATTGAGAAGGTCCGCCAGGGTGAGCGGCTGAACCTCGAGGATGGAGTATTTCTGTATGAAACCGATGATCTGCTGACGCTGGGGCAGCTGGCGAACGAAGCCAACCTGCGCAAGAACGGCAAAAAAGTATATTTCATCGAAAACATGAGCCTGTACTTTACCAATGTCTGCGAGGCGCACTGCGCGTTCTGCAACTTCCGCAAAGACCTTGGTGATGAAGGCTCCTATACGTATTCCGGTCCTGAAATGGTCGAATACATTGAGCAGCACATTCATCCGGGCGTCCGGGAATTCCATATCGTTGGCGGACATAACCCGCACGTGCCTTTCCAATACTATGTGGATTCCCTGCAGGCGCTGACCGACCGCTTCCCGGACGTAACGCTTAAAGCCTATACAGCGGCCGAAATCGACTTCTTCACCCGCATCAGCGGCCTCAGCATCAAGGAAGTGCTGCAGGAGCTGCAAAAAGCGGGACTGAAATCGCTGACCGGCGGCGGTGCGGAAATTTTGTCCGACCAATACCGCAAAAAAATGCGGGTGGAAAAGGCTAACGTCGAGCAATACCTCGAGGTGCACCGGACGGCGCATAACCTGGGCATGAAGACGCATACTACCATGCTGTACGGATCGATCGAGTCCCATGAAGATCGGATCCGCCACATGATGCAGATTCGCGACCTTCAGGACGAAACGAACGGATTTATGGTATTTATTCCTCTTTCCATGCAGCCAAGAAATAAAAATGCCGGCATCATGCGCCGTAACTCCGCCTACGAGGATCTGAAGACCATTGCCATCAGCCGTCTGATGCTGGACAACATCGACCACGTGAAGGCTTACTTCATTAATATCGGGCCGCAGCTGACCCAGGTTGCGCTGAGCTTCGGCGCATCCGACGTCCATGGCACCATCCTTAAGGAACGCATCAGTCACGCCGCAGGCGCGCTCACTCCGGAAGGCCTCACCCGCGATGAGCTGATCTGGCTAGTCAAAGGCGCCGGACGCATTCCTGTGGAACGCGACACGTTTTATAATGAAATAAAAGTTTATGAATAAGTAAGAGGAATTTTATACCTTTCCTCAAAGCCGACGTATGAGAAAGGAAAGACGGACATATGAGAAAATTCGTCATCCTGGGTGGAGGTTACGGAGGCCTTGCATTGATTCAAGGTCTCCTGAACAACCACTTCCCCCAAGATATGGAGCTGATTTTGATTGACCGCATGCCTTTCCAAGGCATTAAAACCGAGTATTACGCGCTTGCGGCAGGGACGGCAAGCGACTATGATCTGCGCATCCAGTTTCCGAACCATCCCCAGCTCACGAAAAAATACGGCGAAGTCACATCCATCGATCTGGAAGGCAAGCGGGTACACCTCGAAGGCGACGATCCGATCGAATACGACTACCTGACGATCGCCCTGGGCTGTACCGACCGTTATCACGGCATACCTGGCGCGGATCAATTCACGAACAGCATCCAGACGTTCTCAAGCACGCGCCAAACCTATCAGCGCTTGAATGATGTCAAGCCGTACGGAAACGTACATATTATCGGCGGCGGCCTCAGCGGCGTTGAAACGGCTGCGGAGCTGCGGGAGAGCCGTCCGGATCTTAACATCACGATTCTGGACCGGGGCAGCCGGGTGCTCTCCTCCTTCCCGCAGACGGTTTCCTTGTACGTGGAGCAGTGGTTCATGGATCATGAAGTGAATACGCGCTCCCACATATCCGTGTGCCGGGTGGAAGACGGTATCGTCTATAACGGGGATGAAGCAATCTACACCGACGCCGCGGTTTGGACGGGCGGCATTCAGCCTGTGAAGGTCGTTCAGGATTTGAACGTGCCGAAGGATCCGGGGGGCCGGGTCGTGGTCAACACGTATTCCCAAATCCCGGATTACCCGGAAGTGTATGTTGTGGGGGACTGCGCCAGCATTCCGTTCGCTCCCAGCGCCCAGGCGGCAGGAGCTCAGGCCAAGCAAGTGGCCGACGTGATTCATGCGCTCTGGAAAGGAGAGACGCCGAAAATCCACAAGATCCACCTTCGTGGAACCCTGGGATCGCTTGGCAGCAAGGCAGGCTTTGGCCTAATGGGGAAAACTTCGGTAAAAGGAAGAGTACCCCGCCTGTTAAAAAGCGGGGTACTCTGGAAGTCCAGACGCCATTTCGGCTAATCCAGCTCGAGGCTGTCCCAAGCCTCGAGTTCTTTTATTTTGGCCATAATGGCCTCATACAGCTCATCAGCGCTGTCAGCATCTATAATCTCACCGTTCACCATGGCGAAGGGCATCATGGCGCATTGGCCGCAATTGCTCAGGCATCCGTATTCGATAACGTCGTAATCCGGATTCTCCTCCAGCTTCTCCATGACTTCATCGGTTCCGAAATGCATGTTGTTGGTGCAAAACTCGATGATGGGTCTCAATGATATCACCTGCTTTAGGTATTGATTCTTAGGTAGGCCTTATCTTAGTTTACCGGGTGAAGCAGATAATATCAACGGTCTTGTCCGATGCAGCATATATAGCCATTTTATTTTGTCTCGGTTTGTAATATAATAAGAATTACAGGAAAGGAGTTGAAATCAATGAGCGAAAACGCACAGAGCACCATGTATGATGATGTAGCAGAAGTGCTTGATAAGCTTCGCCCGTTCCTTCAACGCGATGGCGGCGACGTCGAATTGGTTGACGTGGAAGACGGCATCGTGAAGTTGAAACTGATGGGTGCCTGCGGCAGCTGCCCAAGCTCCACCATTACATTGAAAGCCGGGATCGAACGCGCCCTCGTTGAGGAAGTTGAAGGAATCAACGACGTTATTCAAGTATTCTAATCCCATTCAATAGCAAGAAGAGACCTGACTTCATCGAAGACGGGTCTCTTCTTTTTTTGTGGCGTGGGACGCCGTCTCTGGCAGTCACATCCCGTGATCTGCCGGACCAATCCAGGGACGGATCGGATCCAGCCCGCCGGAGATGTCCATAATGTTGCCGGTGATAAAGTCGGAAGCGTCGCGGCACAAGTACTCGATCACGCGCGCGATATCCTCGCCGCTGCCGGGTCTGCCCCGCGGCGTCTCCCCGTCCTGCAACCCGGCGACCTCGGCAATGGTCTTCTCTTTGTTATTCCCGCGGATGTCCCCGGGACACACCATATTCACCGTAATGCCGTACGGGGCCTCCTCGACCGCCAGCGTCTTCGTAAAAGAAACCAGTCCGGTCTTGGCGGCGGCGTACACCGCCCGGTGCGGCCACGCTCTCGATTCCGCCGCATGGCCGAAGCCGAAGTGGATGATTCTTCCCCAGCGCTTAGTCCGCATCGCAGGCAGCACCAAATGGTCCAGCAGCACCGTGCCGACCAGATTGCCCTGGATGAGCGACAAAATTTCCGTCTGGGTATAATCGGAGAACCGTTTACGCTCGCGGATAAAAGGTCCCGCGTTGTTCACGACGATGTCCGGACTGCCGAGCTCCGATTCGACGCGAGCCACCAAGTGCTCCAGTTGGCCCGTGTCGGAGACATCGGCTTGAACCGCAATGCTGCGCACGCCCAATCCCTCGATGACCGCCCGCAGTTCCTCCGCTTCGCGGCGGCTGTGGACATAGTTAAGCGCAACGTCGCAGCCGGATCGTGCCAGCGTAAGAGCCGTCATTTTGCCAAGTCCCTTGGCACTGCCCGTGATCAGGGCAACCTTTCCCCTCAAAATGCCACCCTCCTTTCTGCTATCCGAACTTCCCATCCTTTGATCCATTCGATGACACATCATTCCTATTAAAAATATAATGGTGTATGTATGTACAAACCTAACGCAAGAACATTGATCCTGTATAGTATAAAAGATTTCATTGCACCGCCGCAACTTGGAAACCCAGTACAGCCGGGCCGCGAGGAAAAGCGAGCCAAATAAAAAATGTTTGCCCGACGCAGATGCAAATAAAAAAGCCGCAGGGGATGAACCCCTTGCGGCTGTGCTGCGCCATTGCGCAGGCTTTAGAATGCCGGGATAACGGCACCTTTATACGTGTCTTCGATGAACTTCTTCACGTCGTCGGAAGTCAGGGCAGCAGCCAGCTTCTTGATGGCGTCGGAGTCTTTGTTGTCCGGACGGGCCACCAGAATGTTGACATAAGGGCTGTCTTTGCCTTCGATGAAGAGTGCGTCTTTCGTTGGATCAAGGCTGGCCTCCAGCGCGTAGTTGGTGTTGATAACGGCCAGGTCGAATTCGCTCAGCTGACGCGGCAGCATTGCAGCATCGACTTCCTTGATTTTCAGGTTTTTCGGATTGGCGGTAATGTCCTTCACCGTAGATTCCACTTTGTTCGGATCTTTCAAAGTAATCAAGCCTTGTTTGGCCAGCAGGCTGAGCGCGCGTCCGCCGTTTGTCGCATCGTTCGGAATGCCGACAGTTGCGCCGTCCGGAATTTCGTCAGCGCTTTTTACCTTCTTGGAATAAGCACCAAGCGGCTCCAGGTGAACGCCTACGACCGGAACAAGGTCCATCTTGCGCTGTTTGTTTTCATTGTCGAGGTAAGGCTGATGCTGGAAAAAGTTAGCGTCGAGCTGTTTCTGGAACGTCTGCACGTTCGGCTGCACATAATCGGAAAACTCTTTAATGACGAGCTTCACGCCCTCTTTTTCAAGCGCAGGCTGGATATGCTTCAAAATTTCGGCATGAGGCTTCGCCGTCGCGCCAACCGTCAGTGTAACCGTTTCGGCTGCAGCCGGTTTGTCCGTCGATTCGCCCGCAGCATCGCTGCTGCTGTTATTCGGCTTGCTGCCGCACGCGGCGAGTACGACAACCAGGGCCAGGGTCATAAAAGAAACGAGCCATTTTTTCATTGGATAAATCCCCCTTAAATTCATAAGAATAATATGATTTATATTAGAAAGGCAGTGCTTTGATGTTACCTGCCTTGCCTTTCCAGGTCAAATCCGGTGATCCGGATGCATGACTGTGAGCCAAACACGTTGTACACCTTACTTTCTGGTAAAGTGACGCACCAGCCGGTCGCCCGCCATTTGCAGCAGCTGCACCAGCACGATCATGAAGATGACGGAAATAATCATGACGGTCGTTTCATAGCGGTAATAACCGTAGCGGATGGCCAAATCGCCGAGACCGCCTCCGCCAACCATCCCCGACATCGCCGTATAGGATACGAGTGTCACGACCGTAATCGTAATTCCGGCCAGCAGGCCCGGTCTTGCTTCGGGCAGCAGTACCCGCGTGATGACCTGCCAGGTCGAAGCGCCCATCGAATGCGCCGCCTCGATTACGCCGCGGTCCACTTCGCGCAGCGATGTTTCCACAAGTCTGGCGAAGAACGGCGCAGCGCCGATCACCAGCGGCGGAATCGTCCCCAGCACCCCGAAGGTGACGCCGACAATCGCTTTCGTGACTGGGATCAGGGCGACGATCAGGATGATAAACGGGACCGAACGGAGGATGTTCACGATAAAGGAAATGACCGCATAGACGGCACGCACCCAGCCCGTCGTCGAGCGCGATGCCATAAACAGCACGACGCCGATCGGAAGACCGAGGATAAAGGTGAACACCGCGGAAGCCCCGAGCATTTTCAACGTATCCAGGGTGGCTACGCCGATCTCGTTCCAGTCAACCGAGGAAAAATCCAAACCCCACATCAGTTCATCACCTCCACGTCAAGCCCTTGCTCGCTCAGCTTCGCGAGCGTCGCATCGATCTGATCCCGTCCGCCCTCAAAGCGGACGATCAGCTGCCCGTACGGGGTATCTTTAATGGTGGAAATGGTGCCCTGCAGGATGGCGAAATCCGCCCCCGTCTCGCGCACGGTCCGGGACAGGATGGACTCGTACGTTTTGCTGCCGAGAAACGTAATTTTCACAGCCTGCGCCGAACCCGTTCCGGAAGCCTGGGCAGCCAGCTCAAGCGGTTCGCCCTGGCTCTGCTCCCCGCGGACAAAATCTTTGGTCACCGGGTGCTGCGGCTTCAGGAATACGTCCGTGACCGCTCCCTCTTCAACGATGCCGCCTTGATGGATCACGGCCACCCGGTCGCATATGCTCTGGATGACGTGCATCTCATGGGTGATCAGGACGATCGTCAGATTAAACCTCTGGTTAATGTCCAGCAGAAGCTTCAGAATCGAATCCGTCGTCTGCGGATCGAGCGCCGAAGTCGCTTCGTCGCACAGCAGCACCTGCGGATCGCTGGCCAGCGCGCGGGCGATGCCCACCCTCTGCTTCTGGCCTCCCGACAACTGGGCCGGATATTTATTGCGGTGGGCTTCCAGCCCGACCAGCGCAATCAGCTCGTTAACCTTGGCCTCCACCTCCGCCTTGCCCTTACGGGCTAACCGGAGCGGAAAGGCGATGTTGTCATACACCGTCGCCGAGCTAAGCAGATTGAAATGTTGAAAAATCATCCCGATCTTCCGCCGTTCGTTCTGCAGCCGCTGCTTGCTCAGACCCGTCAGGTTAACGCCGCCTACCCATACCTCTCCGGAGGTCGGGCGTTCCAGCAGGTTCATGCACCGGATCAAGGTGCTCTTCCCTGCGCCCGAGTGGCCGATCACGCCGAAAATTTCTCCTTTATTAATGCTGAGGTTCAGCCCGGACAAAGCCTCCGTCGCCTTTGCCCCTTGGCCGTACCTTTTAGTCAGCTGCTTCAGTTCGATCAACCGAAGGGCCCCCTCTCTTCCCCCTATCCTACCCGAATAGAGTTCGCATAATCTATCTAAATGACCAGTCTATTCTATCGAATCCAGGCAAAATAAAAAGCCCCTCTGACAGAATCAGAAAAGGGGCTCCCTTATTTGTAAAAGTCGCTGCCTTCTCATCTGCCAACCTGCAGCTCAAGCTGCAGCTTGTAGGAATTAGCACCATGACATTCGAGTAACGGCGGATGCCGTGCTCAAATCGGTTGCCGGGCTTCATCGGGCCTGTCCCTCCGCCTCTCTCGATAAGAAAAGATTATGAAATTAATGATGACGTGTTTTCATTTTTACAGTATAGATATATTTGCCCACTTTGTCAAAAGGAAATTTGTTGTATCCCTTTATGGATGCATGCCTTCCTTTTTCCACAGCTTGTTGGCGTAATGAAAGGATGCCGAGAGCGACTTGCATACCATGTCCAGCCCTTGCTTCAGCTCGCTCAAATGCTGGTCCAGATCCTCCAGCTCGACCTTATCCTTAAGACCTTGGTGCCGCTGCCACAAGTCATCCTGCATCTCGGAGTTCATGTAATGAACCTCCGCATTGCGCCGTTTGCGCAGCACGTTCAGGGTGCTCTTGTATTCGTCCTTGATCTTCGACAGCTGCCCGGCCAGGCCTTCATGGGTTTTCATGTAGTGAAACTGCCGGAGCACCGTAAAATAGGAAAAATGCGGTTTGGTCTTCTGCGTGTTCAGATCAAACAGGTCATTGAGCACCGTACCGAGCTTGTCCAGAACGGAAAACACGCGGATAAACCCGTTTTTATAGAAGTATACGTACCTGGCGTACTCGGCCTGCTCCTCAATCGTCATGTCATCCACATAACCGGCCTTGACCGATTGACGGAAAAAGGAAGCGGCATACCAGCTCTGCTCCAATTCATCCAGGGAAGACACCAAACCGCGTGTCCATATCTCCAGTTTGCGGTAATCATGGCTGGGATCCTCATTCTTTTCGATCTCGTTCTGGAGCAAATGGATCGTCTCCACCATCGTTTCGATGGCATCTTCGAGCAGCCCGTTATTTTGGCGGGGCATCTCTCCAAGCAGCGTTCGCAGCATCGGCATTCTCTCCCTGATCAGTATTTACGCAAAATAACTGTTCCAGCGTTCATTCACCTTCTTGACGATATCCTCCCGCGGAATCAGTTCGTCCGGATACCCGGTTTTCATGCGTGCATCCACTACAATCGGCAGTCGGTACGACAGATGGTGATTCCGCACTTCGGCACCCGCATAGATGTCCGTGGCCGGGTTGAAGCGTGTAAACACCGTCCACAGGAAGGACGTCTGGTCGGCTGCCGTCTGACGGGCATCGTCCACCAGAAGGACGAGCGGCCATTCGGTTCCCTTCTCCTGCAGCCGCTGCAGCAGGCGCTCCGGCAGCTCCGGCTCGTCCTCGTACCCTGCGCCTGAGAGAAGGAGGCATCCTCCGCAGTAAGGAACAATCTGCTCAATCTCCGCGATCGGCCCCCCCTCATAAGCGCGCGGCAGCTCGCGAACCGGCTCCCCGATCCCCATCAGCACGGCTTTGCTGCCGTGGTTCAGCTTGCGTCCGGTGTAATCGAGCGTATCGTGGGATGTCTTATTAAATATAAACAGATCGACGGCCGGGTTAAACCGCGCAAGCACCGTTTCCAGCAGCTCGCTGGCGTTCTCGAGATCGACCGGCTGGTCGGTCAGGATCAGGAATTTGGTCAGGGACAGCTGACCTTCACCCAGCATCCGGAAGGCGGATACGAGCGCTTCGCGGGAGTAACTGACGCGGACTATAGCCGAAGCAAGGGCATGGAATCCCGTCTCGGCATACGTCCACAGCGACTTGATCGAAGGCATGACGAGCGGGAAGGCCGGCGACAGCAGACGCTGCAGAAATTCGCCCATGAAATAGTCCTCCTGCCGCGGCTTGCCTACGATCGTCGCCGGATAAATGGCGTCCTTGCGGTGCCACATATGGTTGACGTGAAAGACCGGAAAGTCATGCATCAGGGAGTAATACCCGTAATGGTCCCCGAACGGACCTTCCGGACGCCGTTCGAACGGTGGGACGAGGCCGCTGATCGCAAACTCCGCTTCCGCCGGAATCCGGTGCCCGCCGAGCGGATTTTCCACCATCGGCAGCTTTTCGCCGAGAATCATGGACGTGAGCAACAGCTCGGGCAGCATTTCCGGGCCCGGTGCAATCGCCGACGCGATCAGGGCCGGCGGTCCGCCGAGGAACGTCGTCATGCGCAGCGCTTCGCCGCGCTGCTCGGCTTCGTGGTAATGGAAGCCGCCGCCCTTATGGATCTGCCAGTGAATACCGGTCGTCTGGTTGTCATAAATCTGCATGCGGTACATGCCCAGATTGTGGTCCTTGGGCCGCGATGGGCTCTCCGTATAAACGAGGGGCAGCGTAATGAACGGGCCGCCGTCTTCCTGCCAGCTTGTGACCCGTGGCAGGTCCTTCAGCGGCTGGTCGCTGCGGGAGACGCCGAGCACAGGAGCATCGCCCATCGGAACGGTTTTCATGCCTACCTTTAGAATGTCCTTGATCAGGCCGCGTTCATTCCACAGCGCCGACAGCGTCGGCGGTAGCATCGTATCGAGCGCACCCACCAGGGACTTCATCAGCTCCTCCGGACGCGGTCCGAACGCCATGTCTACGCGCCGGCTGGTACCGAACAAATTCGTAGCCACGGGAAACGGAGTCCCCTGTACATTCGTAAACAGCAGCGCCGGCCCCTGTTCGTCGATGACCCGGCGGTGGATCTCCGCCAGCTCCAGGTACGGATCCACGGGAGCTTCGATCACTTTCAGGTCATTTTCCTTGCGCAAGGCTTCGAGCCATTGGCGTAAATTTTGATAGCTCACACGATCATTCCTCTCCAGAATAAGCCAAAAAATAATAAATAAACTTACAAACAAAGCCCTCGAATCACTTCGCGGACTTTGGATGTGCAGCGGTATTCAGTTCATCGTTTGCCGCCCTGCGGCTCAAAGCCGATTCCCCGGGCGGCCGAAGCGGACTTCGGCTGCTGAAGCGTCGCCCTTCCGGTCTGCCAGACACGGACGCTCAAATAACAGAGCACGCCGAACAGAGACGAAATCAGCAGATTGTGCAGCAGCGCGGAAAAGATGTAAACCTCCGGCTTGTTCAGGGTCGACACGATCGCCGCCCCGCTGAACACCTGCATCAGGCACAGCGTTACCGCGGCGATGCCCAGGCCCTGCAGCTCCCGGTTCCCCCGGTTCAGCCGGTAGCCGCAGACGGCCAGTACGGCGATCGCGATCAGCAGCAGCAGTGCCGCGATCCGGTGGACAAACGCGATAGTCACCCCTCCGGACAGCTCGGGAATGAACTTCCCGTTGCACAGCGGCCATCCCAGGCAGCCTCCCGCCGAGTTGGTGTGGCTGACATATGCTCCGATATAAACGACGATATAGGAGTAGATGGTCACGGCCCATGTATAGCCGCGGAAGGTCGCGCTGACGCGCGATGTACCGCCGGACGGGTACGAAGCCTCGCCCAGTTTGTCCATCCTGCGGGCGCCTAAGGCCAGCATCAGCGAGCTGGCAAACGCGATCAGCGAGAAACCGAAGTGGAAGGCAAGCACGGCCGAGGACTGGTCATATACGACAGCCATTGCCCCCATGACAGCCTGAACCAATACGAAAATAAGGGTCAACACCGAATACGTGCGCAGGTCGCGCCGCTTCTTGGCGAACAGATGGAAGGCGACCACCACCGCGACCGCTGTAAGCCCTGCCAGCCCGCTGACCAGCCGGTGCGAATATTCAATTAATGAGGCGATGGTATGCGCCGGAACGAACTCACCGTGACACAGCGGCCATTCATGCCCGCATCCGAGTCCGGAATCGGTCTTGGTGACCACGGTTCCGCCGAACGTCGCAAAAAACATCACGACAAACGTTAAATAACTGAGCCATTTCAATTGTCTGGTATTCAAAATTCTCTCACCTGCTGCTCATAATAAAAACTTTACCACTGAAGACAGGTACCTCAATATTTTACCAATCTCATCTATTATACCTGATTCCTTGACATACATCACGGCCACTTTGTGACAAAATGTCGGAGAAATGTCGGAGAAATGAAACAGCCCCACGAAGTGGGGCTTTTGCTTCGCTGCTGGTTCGGCCAAATGGTGGTGAAACCCGAATACCTTCAGTTCCGTACAGCCATGCCATGAAGCTGCTCTCTAAAGAGAAAAGCACCGCCTCAAATGCCTCTGTGCGGCAAGAGCGGTGCGAATTAGCTTATTTATGAATCGTTCTGTATACGTCCAGCGCCGTATTCAGGAATCCCTCGATTTCTTCGCGAGATTTGCGAAGCTTGTTTACCAGCCGCACCAGCTCCCGGCCGTCCGAAAAGGCCACAAAGCTTGGTATGCCCAAAATGTTCAGCTCCTGGCTGAGGTCGCCGACTTGATCCACGTCCACTTCGACAAGCGTCAGATCGTTCGAAAATTTCGTTTCCACGTCCGGCATAAACGGGTCCATAAATTTGCAGTCCGAGCACCAATCCGCTTTAAATACGGCTACGGTCAGTCTCGGAGACTGGATTGCGACTTGAAATTCGGCTTGAGAAGTAATTTTTTGCATGGATATCCGCCCTTTCTATCCCATATCTTGTCCAATTCTTGTCCATTTCTTCTCTTAGTGAATCAAAATACCGAGTGGAAGTCAAATTTTTTAGCCATACTGATAGTAATGTGAGGTTTACAAGAAAGGAGGATGCGTTCATGCCGGTAACATCTGCGCAGCGCACCCTTGTACCCGCCTGGATCCGGATCATGTCGGCCCTGCCGAAGACGGCCGCCGAGGTCGCCCGCGGCAAAGCCGCCGGCTGGAAAGCCTCCCGGCAGCTGACCCGGCGCCGCCGGCCGCTCGATTGGAAGGAGACGTCCGCCCAGAGTATCCGCGACCAGCTGGACCGGATGGCCGGCGACATCGGCCGGATGCGGGAAATGCGCCACCATCCGGCTTATCCCCGGGATACGGCTGCCCGCTCCCGGGAAGAGCAGGACATTCTTCATACGATCCGGACCCGCACCCGGGAGGCGAACCGCAGCAACATTACGCGGACGAAGGCCTATTACGATTGCTACCGGGAGTATCCAGAGCTCCATTGGTCCTTTTTGGCCCACATGGTGTCGCGGAACGCCGGCTGGAATATGAGCGACCTGAAGGGCGGACTCATGTCTGATCTGATGGAGCCTTCCGCCCGGGAAGACCTGTACCGGATGCTGGAGCGGTGCAACGCGCTCATTTTTCAGGACGCCTACCCCCAGCTTCTGCTGTACAGTCACAGCCGGCGCCTTGGACGGAGCCTGTTTCACCTGCTCCCGAGCTTTGGCGTGTCGGCGTTCATGAGCCCCTTCTGGGACCGCTTCTGGATTGAACGGGACAGCGCCCTGCTTGCCGTCGGGCTGATCATCAATGAACAAAACTATATTGAGGGCCGCGTCGTGCAGAACGGTTATTATCAAAGCCGGGTCCTCCGTAAAAAGGCATTTTCCATGCACAGCAAATTTCAGATGAATCAAGTCGTCTTCCCGATGCTGCCGCATATCCCGGAGCTCGAAGCCGACGTGTTCCATACCCCTGAAGAAAAGTCCCGGATCCGCGAGTCAGCCGGCTACGCCGCCGATTCCATGGTCGGACTCATTCTGGAGCAGTTCTCCAGCCTGAACGAGAGGATTGCCTTCGGCAAAGCGCTTTACGCCACTCTGTTCGGTTACGAGGATGTATTGTCCGGCGTGCACTCGTTCGCCTCAGTCGTCGAGCATCGCGGTTCACGGAGCGAATATTGGCCGCAGCTGTTTACCCATGACAAGAAAAACGCGCTGAACTCCCCTCTGGAAAGTGTCGAGCTGATGAAGCAGGAATGGCTCCCCGGCGGCCGGCGCCTGTACAGCCCGCTCCTGCACGACGTGTGGCATGACCTGTACAGCGAACCGATCCCGCGTTATGACTGGTTCAAAAACGAGGATGCGATTCATTACGTAAGCCGGCCGAGACGGCCCTTTATGATCGAAATGACGCATGCCCACCGGAACGCGCTGCAAAAAACAGCCCTCACGCACGATGTCGGGAGGGCTGTGACTTCAACGTATTAGCTTGTCTATAAACTGATGCGGCACGGACCGTATTAACCCCGTTCCTGCGATTTCAACCGGGACGGCTGCAGGCGCATCAGCGGTCGCAGCGCCTTCTGCAGGATACGCGGATAGCTGGACAGCTCCTGCTGGCGCAGCACGCCGAGCATGACCAGCAGTGCCAGATACAGCACCACGACCACGACGCCGACCACCAGGCAGGTGATCAGGAACGCCAGCCTGTCCGGCAAAATGTGGACGAGCTGATCCCCCGCGGCGTTAAGCCCGTATCCAACGGCGCCGGTGACGATCACGGTAATGAGAAAGCCACGCCAGCGTTTCCCCAGAATGGAGAACGGCACGATTTTTTTCATAACGCGCAGGTTCAGCCACGTAATGACGAGGAAGCAGAGTCCCGTCGCGGCGATGATGCCGTAAATGCCAAGCCATGGAGCGAGAATAAGGCTTCCAAGGAGCTTGATGATGATGCCCATCATCACGCTGATGACCGTCAGGTACGCTTTGCCGACACCCAGCAGGATCGAGTTGGTCGTCATCATCGTAATCTGGAAGATCGTGCCGAACGTCAGCAGCATGATCAGTCCGCTGCCGTCCAAGCTGCTGAACAGCAGGCCGTTGATGGAATACGACGCCACGCATAGGGCGATGACGATTGGCATGCCGGTCAGGATCGAAATGCGCAGAGCAAGCGTGATCTGCTGCTTCAGATGCGCTTCGTCCTTCCGGGCGAAGGCGGCCGAAATGACCGGAATCAGCGAGGTGCTGAGCGCGATGGCCAGAATCGGCGGAATGCCGGCTACGCTTTGTGCGCGCTGTCCGAGAATCCCGAGCAGCTGCGTCGCTTTCGCTTCGCCGATCCGGCCGATCAGGAGCGGATTGACGATCGACGAGTCGATAAAGTTGACCACCGGCACGGTCATCGATGACAGCACGATCGGAATCGAGATCGTAAAAATATCCTTGTAAATCTGTCCCATCGGCAGATGCGAATCCGGACCGGCTTCCAGCATCAGCGCCCGGTCCTGCTTGCGAATCTTGACGGTGTAATACAGCATGACGGCAAACGCGCCGATGCTGCCGAGCACGCCCCCAAAAGAAGCGCCGGCCGCCACCCAGCTGTCCTCATATCCGCTTTTCAGCAGAATGTAAGCCAGCAGGATCGCAGTGCCGACCCGGGCGAACTGCTCGACGATTTGCGAGATGCCGCCCGCGGTCATGTTGCCGCGGCCCTGGAAGTATCCGCGCATCATCGCGATCGCCGGAAACAGCAGCAGCGCCGGCGCCAGCGCGCGGATGGCGAGCGACGCTTCCGGCACTTTGGAAACGTAGGTCGCATAATACGGTGCGAGCACGTACAGCAGAATGGTGATGATGACGCCCGCCGCCGCGGCGAAAATAAGCGCTGCATGGTACACGCGCTGCGCTTCCGCCGGCTTCTTCAGCGCATAACGCTCGGATACCATTTTGCTCAGCGTACTCGGAATGCCTGCCGTTGCCACGGTCAGCAGCAGCAAATAGACGTTGTTCGAAATCGTAAACGAGGCCTTGCCTATGTCATTAAACAGGTGATCCAGCGGAACCCGCTGCACCAGTCCGAGCACGCGCGCCACCAGCGCGGCGGCAGCCAAAATGAGCGTGCCTCTAATAAATGATTCTTTCTTCGCCAAACCCTATTCCCCTTCTTTCCCCAGCAAGCACAACCCCGGACGGGTGACCGCCCATGCGTTATCTTCTCATTAGAAAAACACGATCCATACGAAAAATACGATGATCATGACGATTTGCAGGATCACTTTCATCACCATACTGCTGAACAGGCCCACAAGCGTCCCGAAGCCCACTTTCACCGCTTTTGACGGCGACGATCCGTTGATGAGCTCTCCCACAAACGCGCCTACAAACGGTCCGATCACAAGTCCGAAGGCCGGAATGACGAACGGCCCGATGATAGCCCCGATGGTGCTTAGTATGACCGACAGCCTGGAGCCGCCGAATTTCTTCGTTCCCCAGGCGCCGACGGCATAATCGGCTACGAACAGCACCACGATGATGAGGCCCTGGATGATCCAGAACCAGGTGTTGAAATGGGAAAACGTAAAAAACCAGCCATACACAAAAAAGGCAAAAAAGATAGCCAGCGCCCCCGGCAGTATCGGGTATACGGCGCCGGCCAAGCCGATTGCGAACAGCGCAATGACCAAAATCCAGCCAAGCACAGCCATCGCCTATGCTCACTCCTCGTCAAAAATGAATTTTTGGATAACCTCAGCGATTCCGTCATCGTTGTTGCTTGACGTAATATAATCGGCTGTATCTTTCACGACCTGCTGCGCGTTGCCCATAGCTACGCCGAGCCCGGCCTGCTGGATCGCTGCCAGATCGTTCATGCTGTCTCCGACCGCAATGACTTCAGACATCGTCAGGCCCAGCAGCTTGCACACTTCCGCAATGCCCGCAGCCTTGTTCACGCCTTCCGGGTTGATCTCCAGATTAAACGGCGAGGAGTTGGTGATTTCAAGGCCGCCCATATCCTGCAGCTTCATGAGTATACGGTGTCTCGCTTCGTCATCCTCTGTATGGTAGCCGAATTTGAGCCATTCCTTGCCTTCAACCTCATCCGTCCAATGATCCTTATTGTACAGCTGCTCAACGGAATAGGCCCAGTACCAGCAGTCCTCTTCCACCGCGATATCGTGCATCGCCTTCACCAGCTCCACATCCATCAATGAGCGAAGGTGAAGCTCATGCGGGGCACGCCATACTTCGCTGCCGTTTACCGTAATCATGGGCGTGGTCAGCCCGAGCTCTTCCCCATAAGGCAGGGCGCTCATAAATGCCCGTCCTGTTGACAGGCACACATGCACGCCGTGCTTCGATGCCTTGCGGATCCACTGCGCCGTTTCCTTCGAAATGTTCTGCTCATCGGTCAGCAGCGTTCCGTCCATATCCAGTGCGAGTAACTTGTATTTCGTACTCATGCCGTTTCCCCCTGTCCTTGTTCCAGCGCTTTTCTTTCCGTTTTGACACAGACATACGGACATTTTACCACAAGGACCGGGACCTCACAAAAAGGATTTGCGGCGGCACTTATATTGCTTGACAGGCCTTACATTAAAAAAGCAGGCAGCCGGGGAAAGTCCCGTGTCACTGCCTGCCTAGATCAGCCAGTTTACCGCAAGCACCGATGGAATCCACGGCCTTACTGGCACTGCCTGACTTTTATTATGGGTTGCTTTGACCGTCGGTCGTCTCTTTCTTACCTTTCGGAACGCCGTCCAGTCCGTACACCTCATCGTACGCGTCGAAAATTTTGCGCGCGATCGGCGCGGCGCTCTGCGAGCCGAAGCCCCCTTCCGGGATCATGACTGCAATGGCCAGAACCGGATTTTCCTTCGGAGCAAAAGCGATAAACACCCCGTTATCGATCAGCTTGCCGCCGACGCTCTGGGTCGATGTCCCCGTCTTCCGGGCAAAGCTGTAAGGGAAGCCTTCAAAGGAGGAAACGTCACTCTTCATCCCGCGCTTGATTTCATCCCAGTACGACTGGCTGAAATTGACGGTGTTCAGCACTTCCGGCTTGAACGTTTTAAGGATGTTGCCTTTGTCGTCGGTGATCTTGCTGACGAGCTGCGGCTTCAGCCGCTTGCCTTCGTTAGCCAGCATGGCGGCGTATTGGGCGAGCTGAAGCGTCGTGTATTTCCCCTGCTGCCCGAAGGAAGCATAGGCCATGGCCGCCTGGGCTGAACCAGCTGCTTTTACATCCATATACTCCTTGCGGCCTTCCCATTCACCTGGCAGACCACTGCCCGTGCTGACCCCGAGGCCAAACGAAGTCATGTAGCTGTCCCATACTTGGATGGCTTTGGAGCCGTATTTTTCATACAGCTTTTTTCCGATTTCGTCGACCATAAACGCGTTGGACGACTTCTCGATCGCACGCGCCGGGTCCATCCCGCCGTACACGTGGCCTTGGGAGTTCTGTACGCGGGTCTGGTGGCCTTCTTTACCGAAGTATGCCGCACCCGTATCGTTGTAGTAGGTGTTTGTTCGAATCAAGCCTTCCTTCAGTCCGATCAGGACGCTAAGCGGCTTCATCGTGGAACCGAGCAGCACGACCGATTCCGGATGGCTGCCGGATTTACCCGGATTAAAGGAACGGATCGTGCCGTTCTGGTAAATGTTCTGGATTTTATCCCAGTTCTCCGGCGAGATGCTGCCCGACTGCCACACGTTCGTATCGTAGTCCGGCATGCTGGCCATGGCGACGATGTTGCCCGTCTTCACTTCCATCGCGACGGCGAATCCCGTCGTGGCGTTCGGATGCAGCTTGCCCGAAACCGGATGCGAGTGGAGCCAGCTCAGCTGGTCGGTAATGGCCTGCTCCGTCTGCAGCTGAATCTCCTTGTTGATCGTGCTGTAGATGTTATGCCCTTTCTCAGGAGGCACGATATCCTCCACGCCCTCCGGCATGTTGCGGGGATCGATCGGCACCTTCTTGTATCCGTTCTTGCCGCGCAGATCGTCCTGATACATCAGCTCCAGGCCGTCGTAACCGACAAACTCGGGCTCGGTGTAAATCAGGCCCGGATCGGTCTGTGCATCGCCGCTGCGCTGTTGCTCGTCGATCGTCTTGTACTTGGTCAAGCTTTTGGATCCCTTAAAGGTCCGGATGTACCCGATCGTCTGCACCGCCACGGTGTCGGGGTCATAATGCCGGATGCTTTCCTCTTCGATCGCGATACCCGGGAAATCGGACTTATGCTCCGAGAAGTAGGCGATTTCCTTGTTTGACAAATCCATCTTGATCCGGCGCGGTGAATAACCCGAATATTTCTTGTAATCCAGATCCATTGCATCTATGATATCCTGCTTGGTCATTTTCTCGCCGTTCGGATCGCCGTATTTATTGAACACTTCCAGCAGATCCTCCGCCATCTTTTCGGCTTCCGGACGGTTCTTCTTCCCATTCTTCTCGCTGTAATCCTTCATCAAGGTAAGATACAGCGACTGGGTCGGCGTGGAATAGGCCAGCTTCACGCCCGAAGCGTCGTAAATTGTTCCCCGGACCGGAGGCAGCGGCACATCCTTGACGATGTTGCTGGACTCCTTCTCCGTCAGCGTCGGCCCCTCCACAAACTGCAGAATGGCGAGCCGGATAATGATGACACAGAAAATAATAAACGTACTGAAAAAGAACAGGTTAATCCGCAGGTTAAAGCTGTTTTTCCCTTTCTTCGGACCTTCCTGCGCATGGTCCGTCGTATAGTCGCTCACCAGCATTCCTCCTTCCTGTCTGACGTATGTAAAACGACCTTTATTATTCTAGCATAAAAGGCATGCATTCGACATCTTTCGCTCTTCCCCTGTGTTGGGACATAAGGATGCTGTTACTTTTTTAAGAACAACAGAAAAAGACCGCCCGCAAAATCGGGTCGGTCTTCATCCAATATATACATATGAAAGCATGGTTCTATCGGAGCAGACATCAGTGAAGCTGCTAAGCCAAATGGCCGTTTTTCCGAAAGGTCTTACGGGTTCACAGCCTGCTTGTTTTTCTTCGGTACCCCGTCGAGACCGTATTCCTGGTCATACGCATCGAAGATTTTGCGGGCGATCGGAGCCGCGCTGTATGCGCCAAAGCCCCCTTCCGGAATGACGACGGCAACGGCCAGCTTCGGATTGTTCCGCGGGGCATAGGCGATAAAGACACCGTTATCCCGGTTTTTTCCATCTGCCCACTGCTCAGAGGTGCCTGTTTTTCTGGCAAAATCATATGGGAAGCCTGCAAACGCCGACTTTACGTCGGTGTTCATCCCCCGCCGCACAAGATTCCAATACGATTTGTCAAACTCGTCGGTCTTGTTCAGCACCTCACGCTTAAAGGTTTTGATCACCTTGCCGTTCTGGTCGGTAATCTTGCTGACGATCTGCGGCTTGATGCGTTCCCCTTCGTTGGCTAGTGTGGCGGTATATTGAGCGAGCTGGAGGGTTGTATACTTGCCTTCCTGGCCGAAGGAAGCATAGACGAGAGAACCCTGGGCGCTGCCTGTTTGCGGAAATTTGCCGTTTTTGTCGGGCATATACTCCCTTCTGCCCAGAAATTCATTGGGGAGATCGATCCCCGTTGATATCCCTAAACCGAACTGCTTCATATAGTTGTCCCAGACGTCGATGCCCTTGTTGTATGTACCGCCCTTGTTTTTATATTTTGAATACAGCCTGTCACCGACCATTTCGACCATAAAGGTATTTGACGAATGCTCGATGGCCTCAGCCGGGGTGCGGAGATACCCGTATGCATGGTTCTGCGAGTTGCGTACAGCTTTCTTCTCTTTGCCGAAATACGCAATGCCGACATCATTATAAGGTGTCGTCGTCGAGAACAAATGCTCCTTCAGGCCGACCAGCACGCTGAGCGGCTTCATTGTGGAACCGAGAAGCAGCGTGGACTCCATGTTGTGACCCGATTTGCCTGAGGATATGGGGGTAATAGTCCCGTTTTGATAATTGGCCTTGATCTTTTCATAATCTTTTGGAGAAATTCCTCCATTCCCCCATACATTTGTGTCATAATCCGGCATGCTGGCCATGGCCACAATCTTGCCGGTATCCACCTCCATGGCAACGGCGTAACCCGTCAGCGCATTGGGATGCGTTTCACCAGACACGGGATTGTGATGCACCCAGTCCAGCTGGTCCATGATCGCCTGCTCCGCCGTCTGCTGCACCTGCTTGTTGATCGTCAGCCAGACGTCATTCCCTTTCTCGGGCGGGACGATCTCCTCAACGCCGTCAACGATGTTGCCCGGCGTTACCGAGACTACTTTATACCCGTTTTTGCCCCGCAACTCTTTTTGAAAGGACATCTCGACACCGTCGACCCCGACCAGCTCATCCGGCGTATAGACGAGTCCGGGATCCTTCTGGTCTTTGCGCGCCTCATCATACTCTTTTAACGACTCCGTATGCTTGAAGCTCTTAATGTATCCGACCGTTTGCACCGCGATCGTATTCGGATTATACGTCCGCTTCGATTCCTCAATAATTTCGATGCCCGGAAATTCGGATTTCCGCTCCATGAAATAGGCGATCTCCCGCTGTGATAAATCCATCTTGATCCGGCGCGGATAATACCCGTGCTCTTTCTTGGAATCCAGGTCCATCGCTTCGATGATGTCTTCCTTCTTGATCGGGTCCCCCAATCCGTTAAATACATCCGCTATTTTCTGAGCCAACTGCAACGCTTCCGCGCGGTTCTTCCTGCTTTTTTCCGTCGCATTGCTGTAATCCTTCTGCAGCGTTATGTACAGCGACTGTACCGGCGTAGAAAAGGCCAGTTTGGTGCCGGTCGCGTCCAAAATATCTCCACGGGCAGGCGGGAGCGGAATATTTTTCGTGTTTTGCCCTGTTTCTTTCTCCGTCAGCGTGTCCGCTTCGACGAATTGTATGACGGCCAGCCGGATAATAATGACGCAAAATATGACGAAGGTGCTGAAAAAAAACAAATTCAACCGTAAGTTAAGCCCGGACTTGGGCTCATTGTCCTTGTCGCCCTTCACGTTCCTTCCCAAAAAATTGTTCACCGATCTCCCCACTTCCTTGCACTCATCTCAAACTGGAAAACATTCCTTATAATTTTAACATATCTTGACAATGAGGAGAATGATAGGAAAATGATAAACATACGATTTCCTGGGCTGTATCGTAATGACTCAAGTGAAGTCGGCCGTTCATCGTTGGATTCTCGAATGAGGCGGGAAAACATACCTGAAGTCGCTGCCAAGCATGAAGAGGAGTTGAAAAGACAGGGCCAGCATCCATCGGGAAGGGGGATGTCAACTGCTGGCATTTCCCTGTTGCAGGGTGAGCAATAAAGCGCGGGGATCCTGTATCATTTGTATAAAGCAAGCCATTTGCGCAAATTTCGTTTCATCATCTCCCTGTAAAATACGGGCTCCATAATTTCGGCTTCCGCCCCGTACTGGGACAGCCAGCTTATAAATTCAACCACGTTGGTCACACATAACTCCACAATCAGACTGCCGTCCCGGCTCTCCGCCATTCGCATCGGGGGAATAAACGCCTCAGTTCTGAACATACTCGCCATCCTGGGGGAGATCCTGATTTTAAACTGTATTTGGTCTTGCTCGTGCTGCTCATGATAAGGATCCAACAACTCTTGCTGAACATGCATATGTACTTTGACGAATACGTCATCTAAAACTTCTACCTGCTGAAAATTGCTGAGAGGGTAAATTTGGATATTCCCTTCCGAATGGCTCCTGCCGACCAGATAAAAACGATGCTTCCAAGGTACGAGCCAGTAAGGATCGATTCTTCCGGACTTTCGCTCCCGGCGTTCAGAAAGAACGTATTCCGCCTGGATCGTATGCTGGGACAAGGTGGCCATGAGAATCGGGATGAGAAACGGCGGCTGATCCCGTATCGCTGCCGCAGACTTGTCCGCCGATGTCATTGCTTCTTGCTGCTCTGTTACCGCGGAATCTGCTCTTCGCTTATGGTTCGCCGCCATGACTTTCTCATATGCACTTTCAAACGCCGCGGGCAGGATCGGTTTAATCTGATTCATAATGGAAGGAAGCGCCGCGAAAGCGGACGTTTCCTCTTCCGTCCAATCCAGCGGATACAAGGCAAAATCCCCGATGAACCTGTACCCCTTGCCATGCCCCTGATGGGTAATCGGAATGTGCATGGCGCTCAGGGCATCCATATCGCGATATATCGTCCGCTCGCTGGTGCCGCAGCGCTCCGCAAGCTCCCTCGCCAGAATGCCGGGCTTGGCCTGAACCAGGGTGATAATGCGCATTAGTCGGATCAGTCTGTCTGTCATGTGGATTCTCCTAGCTCGTATAGTAAATTAGACTCATATCTCAACTTTCGAAGTAGTCCATTCGACTTGTAGCAAAGTGAATCCTGCTTTCATGTTCCAAAGACCATCCCCTTCGTTTTTGCTATTTTTTCTTAAAAAATATGTACTCGATATGGCAGGGTATACATGCGACTCCTTACCCGTTTTTGACCAAAGAAGTATTCCTATTCATGTAAGTTCCTACATAGTGCTCGCTGAGCTGGTACAGCATGTCGGCCTCGGCCAGCAAACGGCCGTCTGCGTTCCGGGCCGCGCTGATCAGCAGCTCGTCCCCCTTGCGGCGGAGCACCCATTCCCCATGCTCAATATCGCCGAATTCGAACAGCCTGATGGCTTCCTTGACTACTCCCGGTGTTTCCAGAAGTTTCACATGCTTATGGACGTGGAAATCCTCCGGCTGACGCAAAAGCCCCATGTGATACGTGTAATTCATATAAAGTTCTCTGACGGGGAGCTCCTTGATCCGCTCCTTGTTCCGCTCCTTGTAACGCCACTGGGCCGAGATAACGCCGTGAAGACCTGGACTTTGCGGCTCAAGGGCAAGCTCGATCGCAAAGAACTGCTTGACTCCGTCCTGCAGATGCCCAAGCGGCACGATCAATGAATGATTCAGTCCTCTTCTTGCCTTTGCCCCGTAAATACGCAGCAAGGTCACATGCGGTTCCAGCCACAAGTGCAGCTCCACATCCCGGGCGATAAGCTTAGGGGAGGTTCGCCTCCGGGCAGGACGCAGTGTCCCTCCGTACCACTCGACTAGTAGAATAGCCTTATTCATTCCGCTGGCAAAAATATGATTGCGGTTCCATGTAAATTGATCCTGTATACCTGACTGCATGGATGTTCACCCCTATCTTAATTCATCATCTTTATATCGTACCAATGTTGGCTGACAGCATCTTGTCACGGAACATACGTTCGCATTCATATATTTGTAAATAATATCACAACATTCCACTATTTTCTACCTGATTCTTCCTTTTTTTTGAGTAAACCACTCCCTTTATCGCGGCTTTTTCACTTCAATGCATCTTTATGTAAAAAGTCCTACGATTTGTCCTAAACTAGTATAAAAGAACGAAATTGAAATAAATGTCGAAACGTGTAGTGTAGATTCGAAGCGGCAAACTTTTTTTATCGGCATAAATTTCGCCCATGCGAAAAAAGACCCAGAATCTCGAAGGATTCCAGGTCTTTTGTGTTTTGAAATATGGTATTATTTAGACATTAACTGACAATTGCATTCATTTTGGTTTCGGTTGGACCGGCCGTTTCGCGGATTTGGACCGGTGCATACGTAACTTTGTCAATCCACAGCTCCTTGCCCAAAGGCTCGCCGTTAACGGTAATCATAATCTTTTTATATTGTTGTTCTGTTTCACGCATCATTCATTGCTCCTTTTCATGTCGTATATATTCGTATATTTGAGAGGGCTTCTTCTATTCCTGGGACTGGCTCTTCTGTCCGCCTTTTGGTACGTCATCCGGCTTCCTTTTTCATTTACCCGCTTTGGGCGCCATTTGAAACCGGTCCGGCAAAAATGGACGAAAGTGGAACTTATCCGCCGGTTTTCGAGTATATTCTATGGACGGCTCCGGCCTGTCCTGCGTGATGGACAACCCTCACTTTCTATAACTCTATGCAGGAGGTTGTTGCTTTATGAACCGGAACTTATCGCTGATCCGCCTATTATGCGCGGTGATGATTGTCATATGCGGCACGATGCTGTTCAAGACTTCCGTCAAAGCGAATTATTTCGACGATTTTTATAAAGGGGTGGAGACGTTCTCCGGCCTCCCCAGCGAAGTCAACCGGCTGAAGGAGAGCTACCGGGAAACCTTGGACGACCTCGACCGGGCTCAAGCCGACGCGAAGCAGTACCAGGAGCAGAACGCCGAGCTGATGGCTCAGAACAAGGAGCTGTCCGAAACCGTTCAGGCGCTGCAGGAAACCAATCAGGCCAGAGCAGCCAGGGAGCATAAGCTGAAAGTCATGCTGGTCACTGTGGTTGCTCTTGCCGCCGGGTATTTTGTTTTTATCCGCATTATGCGTTACTTCATGCGCAGAGCAAACCGGATATAGCGACAATCCCGGAGTCCGAAGTAGGAGGAATAGCCATTGAATCTGTCGATACAGGAACATGCAAGCCCGGACAGCGGACAAGCCGTGACCTTCCTGCTGGAACAAGGGGAAGAGATGCACTTCCTGCATCCGGAGCAGATCATCGCCTACAGGGGACCGTCCGACGGGCGGAGCGACCGGCTGATGAACATCAAGGGGATGTACCGGAAGAAAAAACTGATTCAGGCGGATATGCGGGGGAGCTGCAGTTTTACCGCAGCGCTGCCTCCCGGCTACAGCGTCAAGCCGATTGAGCTTGCCGGCGGCAGCGATTTGCTGTACGACCTGCGGCATTTATTTTTTTACAGCTCCGGCATCACTATGAAAACGCGGATTCTGAGCGCGAAAAATATGCTGATTACCCGTGACGCCGTCAAGGTGAAATTTGCCGGGACGGGCACGATCGGCGTCCTGACCGAAGGTATGGTCCTGGAAGCGGAGCTTCATCCGGACGAGCCGCTGTACGTTGACGCGGGAAGCGTGATCGCTTACCCCGAGAATGCCAAGCTCGACCTGACGGTTTACGGCAATACGCTGGCCAGCCAGCACATGAATTATCATTTTAAAATGACGGGTGTGGGAACGGTGCTGTTTCAGGCCGGACACCGGAGCAGCCACCTGGAGAAGGACCTGAACAACGACGGGCTGATCAAGCGGGTACTGCGGGAGATCATTCCGTTCGGGGGAGTTTTTATCAAGTAAGGGGTATACGGTTTGCCTGAATCTGACATATAATCTCCTTAAATATTCCGAACGAAAGAGGACCTGACATGTACATAGCCGATCCGTCTTAAGTTCAAACACAAGGAGGTAACATGTCCGTTCAAACGATGACCAAGACTTCGCCGCCAAGTGGACAGCAGCCGCTGACGCAGCCGGATATGTCGGCCACGGTCTACCGGATCCTCATCGCCATCAGCCTCGTGCATCTGTTTAATGACTCGATCCAATCGGTCGTCCCGGCGATCTTCCCGATTCTGAAGTCGTCCATGCACCTGACCTATACGCAGATCGGGGTCATTTCTTTTGCGATCAACTTTACGTCCTCCATCATGCAGCCGGTGGTCGGATGGTTCGCCGACCGCAAGCCGACGCCCGCGCTGCTCCCGATCGGGATGGGCTTCACCTTCACCGGGATGCTGCTGATGGCCTTCGCCACAACCTATCCGGCCGTGCTGCTGGCCGTCGTGTTTGTGGGCCTGGGCTCGGCCGCCTTTCATCCGGAAGGCTCGAGGGTATCCCACATGGCCTCCGGAACGCGCCGCGGGCTGGCCCAGTCGATCTTCCAGGTCGGCGGCAACGCCGGGCAGTCCCTGGCTCCCGTGCTGACGATGTGGATTTTCATCCCGCTCGGCCTGTTTGGCTCGATCTGGTTTACCATCGTCGCCGCGGCCGGCATTGCGGTCCAAATCTTTATTGCCAGATGGTACGGCAACCGCCTGCGCACCGGGGCGTACCAGAAGAAGAAAACGCAGGCGCGCCAGCTGCGTCTGGAGGTTCGCTCCCGCGTCCGTTTCGCGATCGTGCTGCTGGTGCTGCTCGTGTTCGTCCGTTCCTGGTACAGCTCGTCCATCAGCACGTTTTTTTCATTTTATCTCATGGAGAATTTCCACCTTTCCGTGAGCGACGCGCAGGTTTACATTTTCCTGTTCCTTGCAGCAGGCGCCGTCGGCACGTTCTTTGGCGGTCCACTGGCCGACCGGTTCGGCAAACGGAACATGATCTTCTGTTCGATGATCCTTGCTGCTCCGCTGGCCATCCTTCTGCCTTATGCGAATCTGTTCTGGTCCGGCGTGCTGCTGTCGATCATCGGCCTGATCGTCTTCTCCAGCTTCTCGGTGACGGTCGTGTATGCGCAAATGCTGTTCCCCGGCAAAATCGGAACCGTCTCCGGCCTCATTACCGGCCTGGCTTTCGGGATGGGGGGCCTTGGCGCACTTGTGCTGGGTAAATGGACCGATATCGTAGACATTACGACCGTCATGCAGATATGCAGCTTCCTGCCGCTGCTTGGCATTCTGACTTATCTGCTTCCTTCCGACAAGCTGCTGAACCGGTGGTCCGAAGGAACGGAAGCCTGATCAGAGTTGTTGTGCGTCAAAGCGATCGATCCGAAAAAAAGGACTGCCCTGGGCTTTATAATAAGCCTGGTGGCGGTCCTTTTAAGTTGCCGGCCCTATGCCTCACCGTCCGGCTGCTTCGAGCCCAGCTTGGTCACAATCCGGCGCTTCCTGTACAGCATTTTTCCGGCTTCGGCCACATCCTCAATCGTGCCCTTGTTGCTGATGGAGCCGAAGAAAATCCCGGCAATCGGCACGAGCTGGAACAGCTTTTTCCATCCGAAGCTGTCACGGTACGTCTGCACCACTTCCCGCCAGCCCTGAATCTGCGACATGACTTGGGCCGGCGCGTGCTCTCCGTCAAACTGCCCAAGCTCGTCCAGCACCGCCTTTTTGCCGACGATGTCGGCCGATGCGAACTGCAGGCACTTGACGATAAACAGGCGCTCTTTCTCATCCCTCGGATCGTATCCGTAGCAAACGGCGATCTCCTGCAGCACCTTCAAAGAGAGGCCCAGCACCGCAGGGATGTCGATGGCCAGCGTCAATACGCCGCCGATGCCCGTTGTCGCCCCTTGGGCAGCAGCAAGCTTGGCGCGGCTCGCGGTGAGCTCATCCGCCACGCTGTCCATGACCGCAAGCGGCAGATCCGCCGCCTCGGCGAGCGTCAGACCGGCTCCATCCCCGCCGTCATGCCCATCCGCCGGTTCCGGCGCTCTGCTTCCCTCCGGACCGCTTCCCATAAGCGAATGCGTCCGCTCAAGCCGCTTGAGAATGGATCTGCGCTGCACCAAATACTGCCCGCCGGTCTGCAGAAACCGTCCGACCTCGCCAAGCCCTTCGGCCAGCTTATCCTGAATCACTTTCGGCGTCAGCCGGTCCAACAGCATAAACGGCAGCCGGCTCCATTTTTCCCAAAACCACGCGCTTTTCTGATCCTTCTCCCATTTTTCAATCCGCCTTAATTCCTGCTCTAGCTGATCTTTGGTCTCCATCTGTCCAGACACCTCCCAAAATTGGTTGTTCATCTAACATGGCCCCGATACGCCTTCCTCGCGATCCGGTTACCCACATACAAAGATAGGCATGATAAAACAAGAAAGACCGCATGGATGCAGCTGCATGAAGGACATCTTAAATCTGTATGCCTTCCCGCTCTTTGAACCGGCGGATCAGAAACTCGCTGTGCACGTTCGTGATGCCCTCCACCGTCTGGAGCTTCCGCAAATATTTCTCCACATGCTCCTGGTCATCCATCAGTGCATGGACATGCAGGTGCGGGCCGCCGCTCATCTGGTAGACGCTCGTGATTTCATCATCCGCAAGCAGCGTCTCGGCAACGGTCTCAAGCAGGTTCCACTCCACTTCGATCAAGAAGTACACCGACATGCTTTTTCCGGCCTTCAGCGGGTTGACAATCACCGTAAATTTATCGATGATTCCCTGCTCCATGAGGCCATTGACCCGTTCCCGCACGGCAGCCCGCGTCAGGTTCACAAAACGGCCGAGCTCGGCATGGCTGAGCCTGCCGTTATCGAGCAGATGATCCAAAATCATATTGTCTTTTTCGTCCAAGTGTTTGAATTTCATTGCTTTCTTCCTCTCCCGGCATAAGCTTCATTGCTTCGTTGTATTTTACATTGTAAAAATATAATGCATTAATATCGTCCGTTTGTATGGTTAATATTATACAAACGGTGTATAATGAATCCGTTCCGCGGCATCCGGATGCGATAAGCCCCGTGTTTTTAGTGTACAGGGACACGGCGGAAGAGCGCAATCCGGACTCTTATTTTCTGACACAGGCAGGTGTACTCATGTGATTACGTTATCTTTGGAAATTCTGCTCATCTCCGTTCTGGCCGGCATCGTCGGATCGGTGCTGGGGCTCGGAGGCGGCATCATCGTCACGCCGGCGCTGACGCTTCTATTCGGGGTCAGCATCGAGCATGCCATTGGCGCCAGCATCATATCCGTCATCGCCACTTCAAGCGGCTCCGCCATCGCATACATCCGCGACCGCATCACCAATATGAGGGTCGGGATGTTTCTGGAAATCGCCACGACCATCGGGGCGATCACCGGAGCGTTTATCGGCGGCATCATCGCCCCTAATCTGCTCTATATCATCTTCGGGCTGCTGCTCATCTACTCCGCGTTTAATATGATCAAGAAGAAGAGCGAAGGTGCCGCCGGTGAGGTCAGCATGAGCCCGGCTGCCAAGAAGCTCCGGCTTGAAGGAAGCTATTATGATAAAGCCATTAAGCAGGACGTCCCTTACCATGCCGGAAACGTCTACGGAAGCTTCTCCGTCATGTACGGCGCGGGAATCGTATCCGGCCTGCTCGGCATCGGCAGCGGCAGCTTCAAAGTGCTGGCCATGGACGTGTTCATGAAGCTTCCTTTGAAGGTCTCGACCGCTACCAGCAACTTCATGATGGGCGTGACCGGGGCGGCCAGCGCGGGAGTCTACCTGCTGCGCGGGGATATCGATCCGCATATCGCCGGACCGGTGGCTCTCGGCGTTCTGGCCGGAGCGACCATTGGTGCGCAAATTATGCAGCGCCTCAAGAGCAAGACGATCCGCCTGCTGTTCATTCCGGTGCTGGCGTACGTGGCCGTGCAGATGATTTGGGAAGGAGTGGGACTGCCGAAATGAGCGAACCGAACGAGCAACGTCAAGAGCGGCAGCAGAAAGATATTTTGGAGGTGGAGCTGGCCGTCAGCCGCTGGCTCCGGGTCGGCGTCGTGCTGAGCGCAGCCGTCATCATCGTTGGATTGGTGCTCTTTTTTATGGAGGGAAGCAGCGGATACCCCGGCAGCTCTTACCCGCACAGCCTCCCCGATATTGTGAGCGGAATCGCGTCATTCAAGCCCTACGCCGTCATCACGGCCGGATTGATCCTTCTCATTCTGACCCCTGTACTACGCGTCGCTATCTCCATCTGGGTATTTGTGCGCGAAGGCGACAAGCTGTATACGGGGATTACCACCCTGGTCCTCCTGATTCTGATCATCAGCTTTATCCTGGGAAAAGCCTGAACCTCCGGCATTCCAAAAAGCCCTGCTTCTTCGCAAAGAAGGCAGGGCTTTTGTGTTAAGTTTCCTGTTCCGGAGGGTCGTCCGGGTCTTTAGGCGGTATGATGTTGGTGGCTTCTTCCGGCTTCTGCTTCACCTCGTTGAGATGAACCACCGGAAGTGCCGGGGAAGTCAGAATCGCCTTCACCTGCTTCCGCTTCGCCTTCGGGCTCAGCACATACACCGTATCTCCGGACTCGATCCTCGTGTTCCCGCGCGGAGCGATGATCTGTTCGTGGCGGATGATCGCCGTAAACAAAATGTCCTCCGGCAGGTCGAGCTCGGAAATTTCCTTGCCGGCGATCGCCATCGTCTCGTTGACGTCCACGTGGTTGATTTCCGATTTGGCTTTGCCTAAGGCTGTCAGCTCCAGGAGCGAAGGGTTGGACGGTTTGATTTCTCCCGCCAGCCCCAGCTTCCCGGCAAACGGGGAAATCGTCGCCCCTTGGATAATAGCCGAAGTCAGTACGACGAAAAACACCACGTTAAAAAATAGCCGCCCGTGCTCCATTTCCGCCAGCATCGGATAAGTCGCCAGCACGATCGGTACGGCTCCGCGCAGGCCGGCCCAGGAAATGAGCAGCTTTTCCCGGAAAGAATACTTCATCCCAAGCGTGCTGAGGAAGACGCCCACGGGCCTTGCAATCAGCATCAGAATCAGGGAGAGCAGCAGACCTTCCCCGACGATACCCGGCAGCTCGGTTGGAAAGACAAGCAGGCCGAGCAGCACGAACATGACGATCTGCATCATCCAGCCGAATCCCTGGTTAAAATGCATGATCGAACGCCCATAGGCCAAATCGGAATTGCCCATGACGATGGCCGTCACGTAGACGGCGAGGAGCCCGCTGCCATGGATCACCGAGGTAGCGCTGTACGCAAGAATGGCGAATCCGAGCGCCATCACGGGATACAGTCCGGACGAATCGAAATTGATCTTGTTGATGACGTAAACCGCCAGCCTGCCGATGAGCAGCCCCATGACCAGGCCGATGCCCATTTCCCAGAAAAACGAGAGGATCATTTGGAAGATTTCCGCATCGGGATGCTGATCATATTCGATCAGGGAGACGGTAAGAAAGACGGCCATCGGGTCATTGCTGCCGGACTCGGCTTCCAAGGTGGAGGTCAGACGCTTTTTGATATTTTTCCCTCCAAGCACCGAGAACACCGCGGCCGCATCCGTCGATCCGACGATGGCACCGAAGAGAAAGCCTTCCACCCAGGACACGCCCAAAATATACTTGGCGCAGACGCCAACGATAAAGGTCGTCAGCAGCACTCCCACCGTCGCCAGCGACAAAGCAGGCTTGATGACCGGCTTGATATCGTCAAACTTCGTCTGCATGCCCCCTTCGAACAAAATGACAATCAGGGCCAAAATCCCGACGATCTGGGTGATGAGGACGTTATCGAAATACACGAACCGCGTAATCAGCATGCCGACGATGATAAACAGCACAAGGGCCGGCATGCCGAATCTCGAGGAAAATTTGGTGGTCAGTACGCCGACGAGCAGCAGGCCGGCCATTAATAGAACAAGTGAATTAACCAGTGTTGTGGAATCCAAACAGCCTCGCCTCTTTAAAATGGAATGTAAACACGCCTTGATTTCGGTTGCGAACAAGAAAATTGCCCTAGTTATATATAAACCAAGCAACTAACGTTACAAACAAAAGCGGTATGTCCCCTCCCCCTTTAGGGCCGTCAATTGGCGGTGAGAACAGCCCTCTGAAAAGGGGAATCATGGGTCTACATTTTCCAAATAAAGGCGGGATTATGCGGGGTTATTGGACATAAGCGGATCATGGTAAATAAAAAAGGGAGCACCGCTTTTATCGCGGTGCCCCCTCCTTACAATTTAAACGTCCTCATCCGTGACGGCTCCCTTGGATGCCGAGGATACGAGCCGCGCATACTTCCGCAGCACGGCGGCGGAATGCTTCAGCTGCGGCGGGAACCACTGCTTCGCTCTCTCCTCCAGCTCCTCTGAGCTGACATGCATATTGATTTCCTGGGTTTCGCTGTCGATGGTAATGATATCTCCTTCCCGAAGGAGGGCAATCGGACCGCCGACCTGAGCTTCCGGAGCCACGTGTCCCACCACAAAACCGTGCGAGCCGCCGGAGAACCGGCCGTCGGTCAGAAGCGCCACGTCACCGCCCAGTCCTTTGCCCACAATCATGGCGGTGACGGACAGCATTTCCGGCATGCCGGGACCGCCTTTCGGTCCGCAGTAGCGGATGACGACGACGTCTCCCTTCCGGATCCGGTCGCCCACGATCGCTTCCGTGGCTTCTTCTTCACTGTCAAATACGCGGGCAGGCCCGGTAAAGGACAGCCTGCTCAGGCCGGACATTTTGGCCACGGCCCCTTCTGGGGCCAAATTACCTTTTAACAGAACAAGCGGCCCTGTAGGCTTCAGCGGCTGATCCAGCGGTCTGACGACATTCTGGCCGCTCCGCAGCGGGGGCACCGCTGCCAAATTTTCCGCGATCGTATGCCCGGTTACGGTGATGCAATCGCCGTGAAGCAGGCCCGCTTCAAGCAGCAGCTTCATGACCGCAGGTACACCCCCGGCATCGCTCAGATCCTGCATCATATACCGGCCGCTCGGCTTCAAATCGGCAAGATGCGGCACCTTCTTGCGGATCCGCTCGAAGTCGTCGATGGTCAGATCGACCTGAACGGAATGGGCGATGGCCAGCAGATGCAAAAAGGCGTTGGTCGATCCTCCCAGAGCCATGACGACGGTAATGGCGTTCTCGAATGCCTTTTTCGTCATAATGTCTCTTGGATAAATCCCTTTTTCGAGAAGCTGGATCACCGTTTCTCCCGCCCTCGCACACTCATCGGCTTTTCCGCTTGCGATGGCCGCCGTCGATGAGGAACCAGGCAGGCTCATGCCCATCGCTTCCGCGGCCGCAGCCATGGTGTTGGCCGTATACATTCCCCCGCAGGCTCCGGCACCCGGACAAACGTGGCACTCGATTTGATGGAGCTCCTCGGGAGTCATTTTGCCGTCATGATACTGCCCGACAGCTTCGAAGGCCGTCACGATATTTACGTCCCGGCCGTTCAGCGATCCAGGCTGAATCGTGCCTCCGTAAACGTATACAGCCGGAAGATTCATGCGTCCGATCGCCATCAGGCAGGCCGGCGTATTCTTGTCGCACCCGCCGATCGCTACCAGGCCGTCAAAACGCTCGGCGTTCACGACGGTTTCGATCGAATCGGCAATAATCTCCCGGCTGGGCAGCGAAAACAGCATGCCTTCATGCCCCATCGAAATGCCGTCGGAAACGGTGATCGTATTGAATATGAGCGGAGCCCCGCCGCCGGCCTGAGCGCCTTTCTTGGCTTCCCTTGCCAATTCATCAATATGCATATTGCAAGGTGTCACTTCGCTCCAGGTGCTGGCCACGCCGATCATCGGCTTCTTGAAATCCTCATCCTTAAATCCGACCGCACGGAGCATGGCCCGGTTCGGGACCCGGTTTACGCCCTCACTGATGACTTTGCTGCGAATCCGCAGATCAGGTCGATCTTGACTCGTCATTTCGAATCGTCTCCTTCCGAGTGGTTTTGAATGAATGCATACAGCTCATTCATCGGTCTCAGCAAATTCTGCTTCATCACCGAGGCGGCCAGCGCCGCATCCTTCTTCTCGAACGCCTCAATGATGCGGGCATGCTCTTCTGCCGAGGCAGCGGTTGCCGACACCGGCTGAGCCAGAAAAACATACTTGAACCTCCGAATATGGATTTGCAGCGAGGCGCTGAAGGATGCAACGTAGGCATTATCAGAGGCGTCCACGATCAGGTTATGAAACTGCTCGTCAAGCTCCATCGCCTGGTACGGCTGCCCCTGCTTGATCGCGGTGGCGAAATCGGCGTTAAGCCCCTTCAGCTGTTCGATCTGCTCCGCCGAAATATGAGTCGCAGCCGTTTCAGCCGCCAGGGAATGCAAAGCAGCCAGGGTAGCGTACATTTTCAGAATGTCATCCTTCTCGACCGTCTGAACGCGCGTATCCCTTCCCGGATGCATTTCTACCAGCCCTTGAACTTCCAACAGCTGCAGCGCCTCGCGTACGGGGGTGCGGGAAACCCCAAGCGCCTCCGCCAACTCGGCATCCACCAGTTTTTCTCCCGGTTGAAGGGTGCCGTCGATAATCCATCTCTGAATTTGGCTGAAGGCCCGCTCCTTAGCGGTCATGCGCACAGGCGAGGAATAACTTTTAGGGATCGGCATGATCGCTCACTCCTTTATCTTATGTATGCAATATATCGCATACATATATTAAATTCAAGAATAAAAATGAAATGCCCTCCAATTTCCCGTCGCCTGTTATGCGGATCGCAACCAGTCATGCTATATTGGAAATAATCAGACCGATTATCGCTCCCTACGGCCCCAGGTTATCCTAACCGTAGAGATGACTTGAAGACGGCGGCGAACAGACCCTTACTTACGGAGGTGCGAACGTATGGATCAACCGGTGAAAATATACAATACGGCGGTGGAAGTAACCCTGGAGGTGATCGGTGGCAAGTGGAAGCCGGTCATCCTGTTTCATCTGACCTTCGGCAAAAAGCGGAACAACGAGCTCCTGCATCTCATTCCTTCCATTACCCAGAAAATGCTGACCCAGCATTTGCGCGAACTGGAAGACGAGGGCATCATTCAACGCATCATCTACAATGAGGTTCCTCCCAAGGTCGAGTATGAACTGACCGAATACGGCTGGAGCATGAAGGAGCTGCTGCACATGATGTGCCGATGGGGAGAAATGCATGTCGATAAAAAGTACCACGGAAAGGCGGCCATCAGAGAAAACTCCCGCTTGAAGTCTGCGCCGTAAACAAGCAGGTCGACCGGCTGCAACGGCAGGCCCAAGCCTGATCATCGGCGAATCCGTGTTTTGTAAGCACCTGCGGCGTCAAGAGATCATCCTGCGGCATAACTCGGACGGATCAGAAGCATATATAAGCAAAGAGGCTGCATCCCTGCAAGATCAGGGACAGCCTCTCTTTTTTTTACGTTGGGGATATCTTAGGCATGACGGCCAAACCCACACGTTACGGAATGACCTTACGCCGGCGCAAATCATCGAAAATGCTCATGAACATCTCTTCTGTATCCACGTACTCATGGAAGCCAAAGCGGCGGGCTTTGGTCCCGTCGGCGAAAAAATCGTAATCCCAGGAGAAGACGAAATCGCCGAAGCCCCAGGAAGATACCTCTTGATAAGAATGCGGGGCAAGCCCGTGCTTTTGGACCATGTCATTCCACAACGGCTCCTTGTCGGCCATAACGACGTCCAGGGACATCTGAAGGGGCGGCGCCGTCTCCATTCCGAAGTAAGCGGCGATCTTCGGCCACATCTCGTTCCAGCGGAACAAATCCCCGTTGTTGATATTGAACGCCTGATTCGCGCACCGCAGATCGGTTGCGGCCCACACGGTAGCTTTGGCAAGAAGCCCGGCATCAGTAACCTCCATCAGCGTATGATAGGCCCCCGGTTTCCCCGGAAAACGGAGCGGAATGCCCAGTTCCTTGGAGATGGACGCGTACACGGCGATGACCATGGCCAGATTCATCGGATTGCCCAATGCAAAACCCGCTACCACCGAAGGACGAATGGCCGACCACGTCCATGCCTTCCCCTGCTGCCATTTCTCCAAAAACTGCTGCTGATCCACATTAAACTCGGGCGGCATATGACCGGCATCCGATTCCTTGGCCGGGGTTTTGAACGGGCCGAGATGCGCACCGTACACTTTGTACCCCTGCATCAGGCTGACATGCCGCAGCCCCGGCGATCCCGCTTCGACCGCCTCGACGCTGTTGACCAGCATGGCCAAATTCGGCGCCACCAGCTCGGCCCAGGTCGGACGGTCCTGATAAGCGGCGTAGAAAAGATGCGTCACCTCGGGAAGCGCACCCAGGCGGCGCCGGGCATCTTCCGGGTCCAGCAGATCCGCCGCGATATAGCGGACCCGCTCCCGGTCCTCTCCTCCTCTTCGGGATACCCCGATCACTTCCCAATCCGGCAGCGTCAGCAAATAGTCGATGAGATTGCGTCCAATCACCCCATTGGCCCCGACGACCAATGCCACTTTCCGTTCTTCCTTAACCGATTTATGATCATTCATGGAATGTCAGCTCCCTCGAATATTGTGCTTGGTGATGGCTCTATTGTGCACCCGGATGGCTCCTTCGGGAAGTACGCACTTCAAAGTCATTTAAGCACTTTTTTGTAACGTTGGAGCAGACAACGGCTTTCCGGGCATCTGTTTTTTTCAATAGAGGAAATGGTTCGCCCATCTTCACTTTATCCCGTTAGAGGGCTATACTTATTCTCGACCTAGACAACAAGCATGACGGATGAGGAGGCATGTATAACTTGAAGATTCGGCTGCTTTATTCAAATGAATTACAACAGGCCGCAGACCTGTCGGACCTTGTATTTGGCAAGCCCGGCCAGCCCTCTATGGGCAAATCGTTTCCGGCCCTGTTTCATCCGGGTGTCAGCCATTCATATGGCGCATTCACCGATGATGGCGAACTGGTGGCGTTCATGGGACTGGCGCCGGACGTGGTGCGGATCGGGGAAGCCAGGTTGAACGTGTTCAGCATCGGTTCGGTATGCACACACCCCGACTTCCGCGGGCAAAATCTGGCCAGCACGCTTCTGGCGGAATGCATGGATCATGCACGCCGCTCCGGAGCTTCCCTCGTATTCGTATCCGGCGGCCGTTCCCTGTACCGCCGTGCAGGCTGCTACGATTTTGGCAGAGTCCATTATGCCATGCTGGATAGCGGCAGCGCGGCAGCCCTTTTGCAACCGGATACAGATGAATGGAGCATTAGCCCTATGCGGCCGGAGGATACGTTCAGCATCTCGGCGATCCTCTCCGGCGCTTCCCCGGCCTATGAGCAGGGCCCCGCACAGCTGCTCACGCTGCTGGGCAGCAGCGCCATCGCGGACATCACCATGATGCGCCAAGAGACGCTCACCGCTCGCAAAGACGGCGCGATCGCAGCCTTTCTGGCCGCTGCCGTGCCAACGGCTCCTGAATCCTCGCCGTCCGGAGAGCCGGCCAAGGCCGTCGAGTGGGGAGGCCATCCAGTGGCCGTCGCCCGGCTGCTGGCCGAAATGCTCCAGCGCCACCAGGTTCAGCGCTTGGAGGTTCCGGTGCCTTGGCAGGAGCAAGCCCTGCTGAAACTGCTGCAGCAGGCCGGCGCCGCGGTCCAATCCGGCCCGAACAGCGGTACCGTATGGATCGCGGACGCCCACAGCCTGCTCACGCAGTGTTCCCCGCTGCTCAAGGTGGACTGGAAATCCTATATCCGCATCGATAAAGCCGGCGGCAGATCATACACGGTCACAAACAAGGGACAGGAACTCGTGCTGGATGACAGCGGTTTGCTGTCGCTGCTGTTTGATCCCGAGTCTCCCCACCTGGCGGGGGCTCCTGAGGATTTCTGTACGATACCTCTGCCTTATTTATCCGGACTGCATTATATTTAACAGCAGTGACTACAGCGCTGGTGCATACGCATCCACCCCAAAGAAAAGGAGCCGTCCCGGTATACCCGGACGGCTCCTTTGTATGCAAATATCCTACTTTACGATAAAGTCCGCCATCGATTTCACTTCGATCCGGCCCGGTCTGGCCGGGATGAACGGCTCTTCCCCTTCCGAACGGGCGTAAAACTGTACGCGCTGCTCCCTGCCCGGGATCAAATCGAAGAAATTGTCGCTGAAGCTGCCCTCCGCCTCGCTGGAAATCCATACTTGTTTGGCCAGCGTATCCGTTGTAAGGATCAGCGTATGACCCTGGCTGCCTTCTTCTTCCCGTACCGTGATATTCGCTTTGGCGAACGCAAACTCCTTAGCCGGCACAAAATAATGCTCCTTGCTGTCCACCACCTGTCCGGACACCTCGAGCTGGACGAGCAGAAACGTTTCCTGAGGGCGGCTTCCGCCCAGCAGCTGCTCCACGGAGCAGGTATGCACCTTTTCCGATGTGTTGGCGCTTATGCTGAAGCTCTCCGCCGTTTCCTGCAGGACGTTCCCTTTCAGGTCCATGACCTGCAGGCGAAGACTTCCGGACAGCGGCTGAAGCACATCAGAAAGGACGTAAATGTCCAATTCATCGCCGCGCGTACCGTCGATAGAAACGGCAATGTCGCGGAAGCTGCGTTTGGCGTAATACTGGAGTGCCTTCCAGCGGCCGAAATAATCCATCCCCGCCCAGGAAGCCACCGGCCAGCAGTCGTTCATCTGCCAATACAGCGTCCCCATGCAGTAAGGCTTCTTGCGGCGATGCGCCTCAATCGCCATCTTCATCGCCTCCGCCTGCAGCACCTGGCTCATATACAGGAAGGACGGAAAATCCTTCGGCTCGTTCATGTACATATCCATATACTGCTTGATCAGGCGGTTGCCCTGCCCGTTCTTTTGGTGGGCCAGCATCACTTCCGATTCCAGGGCCAAATCATGTTCTTCGGCATAACGGCGAACCGATTTGTATTCCGGGAACGACTGAAAACCGTATTCGCTCATGAAACGCCCGATGTACACGTTATAATTTTCAAACGGCTCCACATTGTGCCATACGCCCCAGTAATGGATGTCCCCGCCGGTGGAGCTGTTCGTCGCATGCTGACGAATGTCCCCGGTCAGCTCGATCATCGGCGAAGACGGCCAGTAATCGGCCTGCGGCGCATAACGGGTAATCGCTTCCGGCAAAATCCGGTGGAAGATCGCTTCGTAATCCTGCCACAGGCGCTCGCGGAGCTCCGGAGTATACTGCTGCTTCCAGCCCCAGCCGGTATTTTCGGAATAGTGGGACCAGGCCGTATCGATTTCGTTATTTCCGCACCATAAAACAATCGAAGGATGATTTCTGAGACGTCTGACGTTCTCCTCCGCTTCCAGCCGCACATTTTCCAAAAATGCTTCGTCGCCGGGGTACATGCTGCAGGCAAACATGAAATCCTGCCATACCATCAGGCCGTATTCGTCACACAGCTCATAGAAAGCGTCCTGCTCGTAAATCCCCCCGCCCCAGACGCGAAGCATATTCATGTTGGAGGCTGCTGCGCTGGCAATCTCATGACGGTAGCGTTCGTAGGTTACTTCGGTAATAAAGCTGTCGTTCGGGATATGGTTGGCACCCTTGGCGAACACCGGTACTCCGTTCAGCTCGATATAAAAAGTGGAGCCGGCCTCGTCCTTATCGCGGACCAGCCTGACCGAGCGCAGGCCCGTTTTAACGCTTTTCTCGGCTGCCACGCCGCCGTCAACGATCAGCTCCGCACGGAACTCATACAAATTCGCCTCACCGAGTCCGCGGCACCACCACAGCTTCGGATTGTCAATCACCAGCGGGAGTTCCACCGTTTGGGCGCCTTGTGACAGCTGGACCTTCTGGTCCCAGGCCTGACCGTCCGCGCTCAGGCGAACCACCGCTTCCCCTTCCAGGTCTGACTCCAGCTCGATCACGGCCGTTAACTTGGCGGACGCTGCCGTAACCTCCGTCTGATCGATGTATACATCCTGAATCCGGCTGTAATCCCATCCTTCAATATAGACATCCCGCCAAATGCCGCTGGTCACGAATCGAGGACCCCAGTCCCATCCGTAATGATACGGCGCCTTGCGGGCGAATACGCTGATTTTCCGGTCTCCAAGTCCTCCGACATCCGACTGGTCATTCGTTGCCGGCAAATCGTAGCCGAGGCGCTCCAGCTTGGGAAGATCCTCCTGGACCGGCGAGCGGAAACGAACATGGACCGTATTGTCCTTCGGCTTCAGCACATCCTTGACATCGGCCTTCCATGTGCGGAACATATTATCTGCCTGAAGAACAGGCTTGCCGTTCACGGCGACGTCCGCATAGGTGTCAAGCCCTTTAAATACGAGCTCCAGATGCGGAAGGGACAGCAGCTCTTCCGGCAAATCGAACCGGCTTTCGTATTCCCAATCCTGCTTGTCGATCCACTGTACTTCCTTCTCATTCGTTCCGTAGAACGGATCCGGAATTTTGCCGTTGGCCAGCAGATCCGTATGCACACAGCCCGGTACCTTCGCCTCCATCCATTCCTGGTCCTTGCAAGCCTTAAAGCTCCAGCTGCTGATGCTCCATTGCGTTTTGTCCATGATATCCTCCTGCCATTGCTCGTATTGTCCAAAGAAAGTTAGCATAATTTATTATAACAAAACTAACAATCTAGTAAATGCTCATTTTCTCACCAGCCGGATGTTTTCGACATATTCGGATCACCCGGGAAGGGACGGCACGAGGTCAAGCCGGGACCCTATTTTTTTGCTCCTGCGATAACATCTCTGCCGCCCCATCATACACTGCAATAAGACCTCGAGCTTCAGCTGCGGCGACAAGCTGTATAAATCTATTTCAGATGATCGAACATACATCGGTTTCTTTCCCCAGTCTATTTTCTCTTGGCCTCGGAACGGCCCGAACTGCAGTAACATAACTTACTGTGAGTTCGTTAAAGTACCCTGCCATCGTTCTTGATGAAGGATTCTCACGCAAAGGAGTGTCTACCGTGAAACCAGTGAAATCGGCAAAGCCCGGGAAACGGGTTAAGTCAAGATCAAAACCGGCGAAGCCCGTTCGAATCAGCGGAGTGGTCCCCTCCGCAACCCCGGGAATGGGAGCAGGCGGGAATATGGGTGCGCTAAGCACCGGAAAGCAGCTTGCTTTTATTTCCGCTTTCTTGTTCCTTATTGCCGCAGCGATCAGCTTATATCTGGCCTGGAGGGACATTCAAGGAGGAAACGCCCCTGAAATGCTCTTTTAAACGCAAAAAAATGACGCCGATGCAGGCGCCATTTTTTTGTTCCAGTGTATGCGGATCACGGGATCATTCCGTTCCCTGTTCGCCGGATGCGGCGGCCGGGAAACGGACGGTCATCACCGTACCGGCGCCTTTCTTGCTCTCAATCTCGATCTTTCCATGCATCACCTCAATGATGCGGAACGTGACCATCAGCCCGAGCCCGGTTCCTTTCGATTTGTTGGAGTAATAGGGCTCGCCGAGCCTCGCCACCTCTGACGGCTCCATCCCCTCTCCATTGTCGGCGACGCGAATGACAACCTGGCCGTTGTCCCGGTAAGCCCGGATTTGAATGTGGCCTTCCTCCCGCAGCGCTTCAATGCTGTTCTTGATCATATTGATAAAGGCCTGTTTGAACTTGGACGAATTGCCGTGGACGTACAAGTCTTGGGGAATATCCGTCGTCATTCGGCCGCCTTGAAGGTTGGCCAGGGGGATCAAGATGCCCTCGATATGCCGGAATTCATGCCCCACATTGAGCAGGGCGACCTTCTCCGCCTCCGGCTTGGCAAACGTAAGAAAATCCGTAATAATCCCCGATGCCCGGTCCAATTCCTCAAGCGCCAGCCGGAGATACTCCTTCTCCCGGTCCCTTGACTTCTCCTGCAGCAGCTGCAGAAAGCCGCGGGTGACTTGAAGCGGGTTTCTCACCTCGTGTGCAACCGAGGCGGCCAGCTCGCTGATGACTTCCATTTTCTCCGACCGCTGCAGCTCGCTGTTAAACATTTCAAGCTCCCGGGAATACACGACAATCTGCCGATGATTATGGGCGAACTTCCGGCCAAGGATCATGATGAGGCTGATCACGAAGCCAAGGACTCCCCATTTCCACCAGAACAGCACGTAGTCCCCCTGGCGTACATAGAACCAGACAAGTTCACCCAACGCCGGGATGGCAAACAAGGCAAATCCCGAAGCAAACACAGCCGCATCCCTGTTTCCTTTGGCGGCATAAGATATCGCACTGGCTGCCAAAATCATCAGCAGAACGATCATAATGCAGCCGAGCACCTTGACGGAAAAGAAATAATAAATATCGGAGAAACGGCTGCCGCTAAGCAGGTTGATGACCATAAACCCGAGGCAAAAGAGCGAGTACCCGACCAGGAATTTACGGCAAATCCGAATGATCAGCATGTAGCCGGGACCAATGGTTCTTTCAAAATAATAGGTTATCGCCGGTAAGAGCGACAGCAGACCAAGGTCAAAAACGACCTGAAACCATTCTCCATAGCTTCTGAACAGACTGTACACAAAAGGAGAATAAGTCAGGATCATGAGCCCGATCGACAAAATGACTACCGTCAGTGACAGCCAGCTGTTCCGCTCGCTCCGGTTCAGGAGTAAAGCCGAAATCAGCATAATCAGCGCAATGAATATAAACGAGCTTCCCAAAACGATATCACCCAGATTAGCCTTGATCAGCTTGGTCAGCAGCGTCTGGTAATCGCCGGCCCACACGGGACCGTCCATGCCGATCCGGCCGGTTCCCCCCTGAATTTTCATGAGCAGCGTTTGACCGGCGTCTTCACGGCTCAGCGGAAGCAGGATATGATGAACATCATACTGGTAATCCCGATCGATTTCGTATCGTTTCTCTTGACCGACGTAGATGTCGATTTTGATTCCATAAACCGGTTTGAGCAAAATGGCAGGCGTATTCCAGATGAGCGCCGGCAGCTTCGTTTCGAACCATCCCGCCTTCTCTTCCCCGGTGCTTAGCTGCAGCGGCTGCTTCATCCGGTACGGCTCCCACCCGGAAGCCGGCCCGATGCCGTCCGTGCTGCGGCTGTCTGTACCTCCGCCCTCCCATGTGAAACGCCAGTCCGTCAGCGGCTTTAGAGCCGGTTCGGAACTGCCGTAACAGGAGGCGGCAAGCACAAGCTGGATGACTATACATATCGCCGCCGCGATGATGCCGTATTTTCTCGAAGCTTTCATATGTGCACCTCTACCGAATGTTAGTGTACCGGAACCAGCAGTCTGCAGCCTCGCATCCGGTTCTTTCAATTACGGATTTCATAAATTGGAAATATATGCTAAACTAATCAAAACCTCAACTAAACTTCATATAACAACATACACACAACCTCCTACTCATAACCAGTCAACGGCTCAATGATGTCTTCAGCATCGGATACCGCCGCTTGGAACAACAATCCTATCTAAAAAGGGTGATTTTATGGAATGGTTAGAGCGTTATGAAGCCGATTTGTCGTATGTATTCCGCGAAACCGAGTGCATCATTGCCGCGTTCCCCTCTCCGTTGAACACGAAAGGCCTTTCCTATTTAAGCCATTTTAACCCGCTCGAAGAAAACAGCGCCAAAAACTATATCTGCTATTTGCTGCCCTTCTGGCTGATGGAAACGGCAGGACTTTCGGCCGAAGACGCCCGGAAGCTGTCGATCGGCAACGTTTGCGCCATGCTCTATTTTTTCATTCAGGACGATTGCATGGATTCCTCCACGCCCCAGGACAAGGAGCAGCTGCCGCTGGGAAATTTGCTGTACCTGCAGTTTCTCGACATCTACCGCGGCTACTTCCCCTCAGCGTCCCGGTTCTGGTCCTATTTCAGGCAGTACCTGCATGAATGGGCGGAAGCCGTTACCAATGAGCACACGGCCGACTATTTCCGCGTGAATCCGCTGTTCATCGCGCGCAAGGCTGCGCCGCTGAAGCTGTCGAGCACCGGAGCGCTGCTCCTGTCGGGCGGGGAGGAACAAATTCCGGCCGTGACCGACTTGCTCGAACACGTACTGGCTACACTGCAAATGGCGGACGATTGGGCCGACTGGCGGGAAGATCTTGAGGAAGGCAGCTATAACAGCCTGCTCTCGCTGATCCGGTCGCAGTTTGCCCCCGACGAACCGCTCACTGCCGATCGTGTCGAGCATTATATTGCCGTTCACGGCATCCTGCGTTCATACACCGCTGTGGCGGAAGCCAACCATGAGCACATCAAGCAGACCCCATTGAACATTCCCCAGCTGCTTTCTTTTCACGAGCATATTCTGCTGTCGATTCAGGACGACGCAAACCGGATCGAAGATGAGAGAAACGCCTTGCAAAAAGGCGGATTAAGTTTATGGATGTTAAATCATATCAAATAATGATAGATTTATAATTTATTCCATGGTATACTTATAAAGGTAATATTAACCATTTTGTTGAAAGGGTGATTCTAATGACAGCAGAAGCTATCCTTCACAACCAAGTTATTCAAAAAGCCTGGGAAGACCCAAGTTTCAAGGAAAGACTCCTGGCCGACCCTAAGGCCGCAATCAAAGAAGTGCTCGGTATTATTTTACCTGAACACATCAAAGTAAAGACAGTGGAGGAATCATCCAACGAGTTTTATCTCGTGCTTCCCCCAAGTCCAACAGAAACGGTCAGAGCAGCCGCGGCGCCGAAATACTCCTGGTAATTGAGATTACACACCTCATCTTGAATATACATAAATAAGAAAAACGCCTTTCGACGTACCTTCAAAGAAGACGGACCGCAGTCTAAAGGAAGTTTTTCTTGCAATATCAGGAAGCAATGGCTCTGGAGTCTATACTTTCTGATATTATCATGAAAGGGTTGGGAACAGCGAAGTTCGCCACCTTACCGTCAAGCGGCTTATACAGCCGCTGATGGAAAGGAGACGATCGCTTCGGTTCCCACCCCTTTTTCGCTTTTGAATTCAAGACTTCCCCCCATGGCTTCCACGATCCGGAACGTAACCATAAGACCAAGCCCGGTCCCTTTCGTCTTGTTGGAGAAATACGGCTCACCCAGCCGGGCAAGCTCCTCCTTGCTCATCCCTTCCCCATTATCCTGAATATGGATCACAACCCGCTCGTTCATTTCGTAAGCCCATACGTTAATCTGGCCGTCTCCGCTAAGCGCCTCGATGCTGTTCTTCACCATATTGATAAAAGCCTGCTTAAATTTCGAAGAGTTCCCTTTCACCTGCAGATGGTCCGGAATACGCATGTCGATCTGGGCGCCCTGAAGGTTCGCAAGCGGTACGATGACGCCCTCCACATGCCCCAGCTCCTCTTTGACGTTCAGGACGGAAATCCGTTCAAACTGCGGCTTGGCAAAGGTCAGGAAGTCGGTGATGATGCCTGCGGCCCGGTCCAGCTCCTCCAGGGCCATCGTCATATAGATTTTATCCTGGTTTCTGTACTTCTTGGTCAGCACCTGCAGGAAACCGCGCGTCACCTGAAGCGGGTTCCGGACCTCATGGGCGACGGATGCCGCCAATTCGCTGATGATGGCCATTTTCTCGGAGCGCTGCAGCTCGTTGTTGAACATTTCCAGCTCCCTTGAATATTTTACAATCTGTTCGTGATTGATGGTATAGTTCCGGCCGAGGATCAGCATCAGGGAAATGATAAATACAGCCGCCCCCCACTTCCACAGAAACAGGTCATAATTGCCGTCCTTCAAATAGAACCAGACCATTTCGCCAATGACCGTCAAGCCAAACACCGCAAAACCGACGGTGAGAATCTCGGCGCTCCGGTTCCCTTTCACGGCATGGATGATCGAATTGCTGACGAGCAGCACGGCTTGTACGATCATAACGATTCCCAGAACACGAACCGACAGAAAATAATGGATACCGAACAGTTTGTCGTTCAGCACGATGTTCGCCAGCATGAAGAGCAGGCAGAATGCCGAATATCCGATTTGAAAATACAACAGCTTCTTGATCACCGACCGGTACCCGCTGCCGAAGATCCGTTCGATAAAATAGGTTAGTGACGGAAGCAGCACGAACAGCGCGACATCCCATAGGCGGGTGTAGAGCTTGCCGTAATCCTTGTAAAAGGTATAAAGAAACGGGGAATACGTGATGACCAGCACTCCGGCGGAGGCGATCACCAGACTCAGTGAAATCCAGGAGGCGTTCTGCTCCTTTTTCAAAAAAACCGAGCAAATGAGCATGACGAGCGCAATAAAGACAAACGCGCAGCCCAGTATGATATCGATCAGGTCTCTCTTGACGTAGTTGTCCAGCAATTCCGGATAGTTGCCCAGTTCAATGCCATGGCGCAGTCCGATGCGGTCCTTGGCGGATTGAACGCCTATGTACAGTATTTTATCGGAATCATTTCTTTGAAGGGGAGTTAACACTTTGTTGTTATCGTAAATATAGTCGCGGTTTGATTCGTAGATGGGGGTCGTGCCGATAAAAATCGCAATGTTCTGTCCGTATATCTTAGGGATAAGCATGGAGGGGATGTCCCAGTTCAAGGCAGGGAGCTTCGTTCTGATCCATAATGTCGATGATGTTCCGGGCCTCTTCGGCAAAGCCATGCCGGATTGATTCGGGCTCCAGCCTTCACTTGCCGTTACGGATCGGGGAACTGCCGCAAGATCCGGGCTGTCCGCCCATTTGACCTCCCACTCGGTAATCCAACGCTCTCCACCCGTCTGCATCGCCCCAGCAAATACCGGTACCGTCACTAACAGCAGGGTCAGGCAAGCGATCAGAGCCAGCTTCGTGATTACGGATTTGGGGAAACCCTTCATAAAACACCTCAAAAGTTAATATTTGTAAATTTTCAACTGTTATGTAGATTCGCTATCATCATCGTCCACTCCTTCCTGTTCTTTCGGTCGTCGTCAAAAAATATATCATTTGCATAAATATACATATAACTTCGAGTATACTGGCGACATTATTATATTTATGCATTTGAAAACATAAGAATCCCCGGATTAACTTCAAGCTGAGCGCAACTGCCTTCGGCGTTACACAAGCCGGGACTTATTTAATCATACCACTTTTTCCTAAGTATGGTAACGATGTTTCACCTTGGGCGGGTACGTTTATTAAAGTAGCAAACGACAGAGACTTCCCGATCTGCGCTGAAAGGAGGATTACCCATGAGTGAATTCCGCCGGAACAACGTTGAGGTTGAGCATAAGGAAGTTCAGCAGAAGTCCGATTCCAGTCTTGTAGCAGCCACTTTTATCAAATATGCAGCGTACATTATTATTTTTTTCGGTTTCCTCTACTTCTTGATCCGATACGTATTTCCTAAGTTTTAATCCGGGAGCGGATATACGGGCTCATTTCGGGTAACGGTAAGGAAAGAAAATACGCCAAAGGAGATGGATGACATGGCTGATGAGTATAATAACAATATTAAAAGCGATGCCGATTTGACCTATGAACGGTACGACCAGCAGCGCGAGCTTCCGCCCGAGTTTGAGCTGCCCCGGGATGACTTCAAGGATACGGGAACATACACCAAGCAAAGCATCAGCCGTGAGCCGGAAGCGGAGGACGTGGAATTCTATGTCCGGTCCGACATGAGTCCTGAGCTTGGGGGCCGGGACTCGGCTTCAGCCTCTGCCGGGACGTCCGGCGCGTACGCCGGTGAATCCTCGGCCGTGAATGAACTGACGGAGGACGAAGAGCTGCCGGACGTTCCGGATGCGGACGACATTTCGGCGAACAGTCCGGTCGATCCTTCCGCGATCGCCATGGTGGAGGATATGCACGGAACGGACCTGATCAATGGATATGACGGCGATGATTCCGAAGAACTGTAGCCTGTACGATCATTTAAGTTTGTAAAAAAGAGGAGGACTCCGCCGTTCCCGGCCGGAGTCCTCCTTTAGGTGTTGGCCGGTACGTTCCGGCGTTTATGCTAATCCCAGCGCCTTGACCAGCACATATCCGACGCCGGCAAGCAGGCAGGAGCCAAGCAGCGCTGCGGCGAACGGCCGACCCCCTTTGCGCCCGAACACGGCGAAGTCGACGTTCAGGCCAAGACCGGCCATGGCCATGGCCATCAGCATATAAGCTGCCGTGACGATCTGCGAGGCAGCCGATTCCGGCAGGATGCCCAGCGTATGGATGCCGCTCATCACCAGGAAGCCAAGAACAAACCAGGGGATGGGAATACGGCTTCTTTCCCCCGCTGCGGTGCGCCCGCCCTTGCGGCTGCTCCAGAAGCCGACGAGAACGGCGACGGGCACGAGCAGCGCCACCCGGGTCAGCTTGACGATGACGGCCATATCTTCGGCCTCCTTGCCCCCTGGCGCTGCTGCCGCGATCGCATGGGCGACTTCATGGAGCGTGCCGCCCGCAAACACGCCGTATCCGGCCGGCGACAGGCCGAGCAGCGGATACAGGCCGACGTAAAGCAGCGTAAACAAAGTTCCTAGCAGGGCAACTACCGCGGCGCTGACCGCCGTCTCCTGCTCGTTCGCCCGAACCTGCGGCCCGATGGCGGCCACAGCCGCCGCCCCGCAAATGGCCGAACCGCAGGCGGCCAGCAGCGACATGACCGGATCGACCTTCATCAGCCGGGCGATGCCGTATACCGCGAGCAGCGTCAAGCTGATATTGACCGCGGCCAGCAGCAGAACCTTCGGCCCGGCATGAACGATGTCCGCCAGGTTCAGCCGCATGCCGAGCAAAATAATGCCCAGCCTGAGCAGCTTTTTATTGGAAAAGGCGATGCCGGGCATCGCGTACTCCGGCACGCCGGCGAATGCGCGGTAAACCATGCCAAGCAGGATGGCCAGCACCAGCTGCCCCATGATGCCGAGAAAAGGCAGCAGCGCCAGCCCCTTGGCCAGCAGTGATAATACAAACGTGAGGCAGAGCCCCAGCATATAAGCGTTCAAATTGCGCTTTCTGCGCGGCAGGGCCGATCCCTGAGATGCAATCATGATTCATTCCTCCCGTCCGTAGCCTGGTCATTCAAGCGGCTATCGATACGCTCACTATAGAATGTCCGGCTCCGGAAGGGAAATACCGATTTGCTATCCCGATCATCAGGATAACTTATGATTGATTGCGGCCCTCCCCCACGTTACACTGGGTGTAATCTTCAACGCTGCCTTAGCCTCACTTGCCGCTGAAGAAATGATGAACAGGAGTCCACGCCATGATCACAGACACACTAAAGGTCTTCGTCACCGTCGCCGAAGAGCGCAATTTCTCCCGCGCCGCCAAGCTGCTCCATCTGTCCCAGCCGGGGGTGAGCTTGCACATCCGGAACTTGGAAGATGAGCTGGGCGCGAAGCTGATGCTCCGGTCCCCGAAGCAGGTCAGACTGACCGAGGCCGGCGAAATCTTGTTCCGGAAGGCCAAGCAGATGCTGGCGCTGTACGAGGAGGCCCAGCAGGAGATCCATCTGCTGAGGGATGTCGTGACCGGCTCCTTGAGCATCGGTGCAAGCTTTACGATCGGCGAATACATCCTTCCGGCCGTTCTCGCCGAATATGCGCACCAGTACCCCGACGTCGATGTGCAGGTTCACATCAGCAACACCGACAACATCGTACACGATATCCGCGAAGGGCGGTTTCACATCGGTCTGGTTGAAGGCAGCACGACCGCCAGGGATGTGCAGCTGACCACGTTCATGGAGGATGAAATGGTGCTGGTGATGTCGCCTGACCATCCCCTCGCCGCCTACAAATCGATTGATCCCGGCATGTTGCAGGACCAGGTGTGGGTCTTGCGCGAAAGCGGTTCGGGCACGCGGGCCTACAGCGACCGGCTGATTGAGGAGGGAGGACTTGCGGTCAAGCGGAGCTTCGTCTTCAGCAGCAGCCAGGGTGTCAAGGAAGCGGCCGCCGCGGGCCTTGGCATCGCTGTCCTGTCCCGCTGGGTCGTCCGCAAGGAGCTTGGCAGCGGCGAGCTGTGCGAGGTCAAGCTGAAAGGGATGAAGCTCGGCCGGGACCTGCTGATGGTTCAAGGCAAAGATCAGCCAGCCGGTATGGCGCTGCTCAAATTCGTGCATATTTTGGAGCAGTACGCCAAGCGGCATTACGCCGATTTATGATTCGCCTTCTCGGCCAGAGGCAGCATGGAGCCGGCGGGCTGGCGGTAAGCGGCGAAATACGCAAGGGCCACAAAGACCGCTCCGCCGATCAGGTTGCCCAGGAACACCGCTGCGAAGTTCGGGAAGTATTGGCTCCAGCTCATCTGACCGGCAAAGATCGCGGCCGGAATGACGAACATGTTCGCGACCACGTGCTGAAAGCCGATGGCGACAAACGCCATGACCGGAAACCAGATCCCGACGATTTTTCCGGTAACATCCTTCGCGCCGTAACCGAGCCAGACCGCCAGGCAGACGAGCCAGTTGCAGCCGATAGCCGATACAAAAGCCTGCAGGAACGAATCATGCACCTTTGCTTCGGCCACAGCAACAGTTTTGGCCAGAAAAGCCCCTTCCGTCAGCCCGGCGACATGCCCGAAGAAATAGGCGACGAACACCGCCCCGATAAAGTTGGCAACCGTTACGAGAATCCAGTTTTTGAGGACGGCGCCAAAGCCGATTTTACGGGAAAACCACGCCATTGGAAGCGTCATCATGTTCCCCGTCAATAGTTCCCCTCCGGCCAGGACGGTCAGGATCAGCCCTACCGGGAAGACGGCTGCACCCAGAAATCCGGCGACCGAGCCCCATTCCTTCGGAGCCGTTCCGATGACTCGGATATCCAGCAGAAAACCAAGCGCAATAAACGCGCCCGCCAGGAAGCCTAGAATGAGAACCGCAGGCAGCGGCAGTTTGGCTTTCTTCTCCCCTGTTTCAATGGCAATATCACGAATTTGCTGCGGTGAATAAAAAGACGACATCGTACCATTCCTTCCATTTTCCTTCGTAACTTTCTTCGATAAAAGCCTGTGATTCGCAAAAAATCCATTTCCCCTTGTTCTTTCCAACAACAAAAAAACCGCCACAAATCAAACCCCGGCCCTGCAGCCGAAAGTTGATTGACAGCGGTTAATTCCCCTACCCGATTCCTATAGGGAGATCAAACACACATGACACGTAACGAATAGGGCAGGTGCAGTCCCTACATCCACCCCATTTGTCTATGACATTTCATACATATGATAAACACCGGTTCATAAATTTGTCAACAATTTTAAAAAAAACGATGACCAACGACATTCTAGGAAGCCAGACCGGAACAAGCCGTCATCCACCGATCCGGGACATTTCCACCTTGGCTTCCTGGCCCGTACCGGTGCCGGCTTTACCGCGGTCCAGCGAATACCGGTCATGCCGTCCTTCCCAAATGGCCATGATATGCTCCGCGATCTCGTCGTCGGTTGCTCCTGAACGCAGCCATTCCCTCAGGTCATGCCCCTTCGTCGCGAACAGGCAGGTGTAGAACATGCCGTCCGCCGATAATCGGCCCCGCGTACAGGTGGAGCAGAAGGCGTCGCTGACGGATGAAATGACGCCGATTTCGCCTTGGCCGTCAAGAAACCGGAAGCGGGAAGCCACCTCTCCCTCATAATTGGGATCGGCAGGCGCCAGCGGAAATTCGGCGTGAATCCGCTCCAGCATCTCGCGCTTGCTGACGACCTGATCCCAGTTCCAACCGTTCGTATTGCCGACATCCATATATTCGATCATGCGCAAAATATGGCCCCGCTCGCGGAAATAGCGGACCATAGGCAGCAGGGCATGCTCGTTGACGCCGTTCTGCACCACCATGTTAACCTTCACGGCCAGGCCTGCTTCGGCGGCGGCGTCAATGCCCTCCAGCACCTGCGCCACCTTGGCCTTTCCGCCGTTCATCGCCAAAAAAGTGTCGTCATCGAGCGCATCCAGGCTGACGGCGACGCGCATCAAGCCCGCCTCACGCAGCGTCCGGGCGTGCCGGGCGAGCAGGCTGCCGTTCGTCGTCAAGGCAACGTCCTCCACGCCAGGGATCCGGGACACCTCCCGAATAATATCCGGAAGCTCCTTGCGCAGCAGCGGTTCGCCGCCGGTGATGCGGATTTTGCGGGCCCCCACGCGGGTGAAAATCCGCGTAATCCGCACCGTTTCCTCGACGCTGAGAATATGTTCCCTGGACAAAAAAGCGTAATCCTTGCCGAAGATTTCCTCGGGCATGCAATACCGGCAGCGGAAATTGCAGCGGTCCGTCACGGAAAGCCTCAAATCTCTGAGTATACGGTTGTATTGATCATGGGTTTCCATGATGATCCCTCCTTCATTTGAAGCTGCAAATTCCCTTGATGTGGGCTGGTGCCCGAAACAATTCGTGCTGCTGCAGCAGGTACGCCTGGGGCCGCTCAGGATTGCGGCCTGCACTCCACAATGCGGTGCGGGTGGGTATACACGTTGCAGGATTGGCCGCGGATAAAGCCGACGGCCGTAATGCCCAAATGATCCGCCAGATCCAGCGCAAGCTCAGTTGGCGCCGATTTGGACAGGATGACGGCACAGCCGATTTTCGCCACCTTCAGCAATATTTCCGAGGAAATTCTGCCGCTGAATACGATAATTTTATCATCCACCGCGATGTCGTTTTTCAGGCAGTAACCATAAATTTTATCCAGCGCGTTATGACGCCCGATATCCATTCTCGACAGAAGAATCCCGTTTCGGTCACACAAAGCGGCGTTATGCACACCGCCCGTACGGTTAAACGTCTCGGCTCCCTCCTGCATCTCCCGCACGAGCCGGAAGCAATCGTCAAAGGACAGCTCCACCGGAGCCTGATCCAGCACCTTGGCCGTTTTCGCGTCATTGAAAAACACAAAGCCCTGCCGGCTGGCGCCGCAGCAGGACGTGACGTACCTTTTGCTGTATAGCTGGCGATGGAGTGGACTCCACTTGCTCACAGACGCGTGAACGAACCCCTCCTCTTCCTGAACCCATAAGTCCTTGATTTCCTCAATGCTTGAAATGACACCTTCCGATGCGAGATAACCGACAGCCATATCTTCAATGTATTCGGGCGTACAGACGAGGGTCGCAAATTCCTCGCCGTTGATTTTGATCGTTACCGGATGCTCGTTCACGACCAAGTCGGTCTTTTCCTCCATCTTTCCCTGCTCGTACCGGATCATGCCCGGCCTGCTCGTCACAGCCTCCATCATCGCTTCATCCCTGCTCTATATTTTTCTCGAACATAAAGACCGAAACGGCCATGTCTTCTTCCACCTTGATATCCGTAAACAGATGGATCAGCTTCGATCCGCACAGCTCCTCCAGCCCTTCCGGGACCTGGGATTTGTACAGCTCCTTGATCATGTGTGTTCTCGCGCTGTGCACCATCTTCTTGCCGTCTTCGGACTGTGCAATAAACTTTTCAGTAGGTGTGAAATTGCCGTGCATCCGGGTGATCGCCATGTTCTCGACAAACGTGGTATGAATGCGTTCCGGACCTTTTCCGAACGTATCTTTCCTCACTTTGCGAATGATATCGTTAAACGCAACTTCCTTCTTCATCCCATTCTCACCTCATCACAAGTTTAACACTATACTAAATCTTAGTAGGATTGTACAGAATAATTCAACCTTGTTTTTCTGCCCGGGCGTAGTATAATCATGACGAGAATACATTTATGCCATACAGGCGCCGGAATGATCTATTAGTAGGCCAATGCTAATCGGTTACTCCACTACAACCTGCCGCGCACAATGATTAGCGGAGACGGGTTTAGTGGAGTTTTTTTGTTTTTATGGCCTGCTCTTTAGCTTATGGACACCCGCCGAAGCGCTGCAATCACCGGGACGCTTGGCGGCTCCATTTAACATTGGGGTGAAAAGGGGTTTTATGTTCGTGAACCAAAATCTTGTTAACATTACGCTCGACGGACAGGCGGTGGAAGTCACATCGGGCATGACCGTGCTCGAGGCGATCAATCTTGCCGGCCTGACGCATCCGCAAATTTGTTATGTCCCTGAGGTAGACCCGATCCAGACGTGCGACACATGTATTGTGGAAATCGACGGGAAGCTTGCGCGCGCCTGCTCGACCATTGCCGTTTCGGGAATGAACGTCAAGCTGTCTTCCGCATCCGCCAAGGCTGCACAGACGGAAGCGATGGACCGGATCCTCGAAAACCATCTGCTCTACTGCACCGTATGCGACAACAACAACGGCAATTGCAAGCTGCACAATACCGCCGAAATGATGGAAATCGAGCACCAGAAGTACCCGTACCGGCCGAAGGTCGAACCTTCGGAAGTCGATATGTCCCATCCGTTCTACCGATATGACCCGAATCAATGCATTGCCTGCGGACAGTGTGTTGAGGTCTGCCAAAATCTGCAGGTGAATGAAACCCTTTCCATCGATTGGGAAGCGGACATCCCGCGGGTCAAGTGGGACAACGGGGTCGATATCAACGACTCGTCCTGCGTCAGCTGCGGCCAATGTGTCACCATCTGCCCGTGCAATGCCCTCATGGAAAAATCGATGCTGGGCGAGGCCGGCTTCATGACAGGCATCAACGAGGAAGTGCTGAATCCGATGATCGACCTCGTCAAGGAAGTGGAGCCTGGATACAGCGGCATCTTCGCCGTTTCGGAAATCGAAGCGGCGATGCGGGACACACGCACGCGCAAAACCAAAACGGTATGCACGTTCTGCGGCGTCGGCTGCTCCTTCGAGGTGTGGACCAAGGGCCGGAAAATTTTGAAGGTACAGCCATCCCACGACGCGCCGGTTAACGCGATTTCCACCTGCGTCAAAGGCAAATTCGGCTGGGATTTCGTCAACAGCGAAGAGCGGATTACGACCCCGCTGATCCGGCAGGGAGATGCCTTCGTCGAAGCTACCTGGGATGAGGCGCTGAACCTGGTCGCCGAACGCCTCGGAGGTATCCGTAAGGAGTACGGCAACCATTCGGTCGGCTTTATTTCTTCCTCGAAAATTACGAACGAAGAAAACTATGTAATCCAAAAGCTGGCTCGCCAGGTGTTTGAAACCAATGACGTGGACAACTGCTCCCGCTACTGCCAGTCTCCGGCATCGGACGGACTGATGTCGACGGTCGGCATCGGCGGCGACGTCGGCACGATCCAGGACATCGCGGCAGCCGGCCTCGTCATCTTGATTGGCTGCGCTCCGGCCGAAGGCCATCCGGTCCTGGCGACCCGGATCAAGCGGGCGCACAAGCTGCACGGCCAGAAGCTGATCGTCGCCGACCTGCGCAAGCATGAGATGGCCGAGCGCTCGGACCTGTTCATCCGTCCGAAGCAGGGTACGGACTTCGTGTGGCTGACAGCGGTCACGAAATACATGATTGACCAGGGATGGCACCAGCAGGCGTTTATCGACCAGTATGTCAACCAGTTTGCCGAATACCAGCAGCTGCTGGACACCTTCACGCTCGAATATGCCGAGCAGGAAACCGGCATTGCCAAGGAGACGCTCATCTCGATCGCCGAAATGATCCGCGACGCCGACGGCACCGTCATCTGCTGGGGCATGGGCGTCACCCAAAACATCGCCGGATCGCACACGTCGGCGGCCATCTCCAACCTGCTGCTCGCTACGGGCAACTACATGCGTCCCGGCGCCGGAGCTTACCCGCTGCGCGGGCATAACAACGTGCAAGGAGCTTGCGACATGGGCACGCTGCCGCCTTGGCTTCCGGGATACCAGCACGTCTCAAACGACGAAGCGCGGACACGATTCGAAAAAGCTTACGGCGTGGCGATTTCGCCGCAGCCGGGTATGGACAACATCCAGATGATCGATGCGATCGACCGCGGCGACATGAAGGCGATGTACCTCGTCGGCGAGGATATGGCCTGGGTCGACTCCAACGCCAACCACGTGCACGAGGTGCTGGCGAAGCTCGACTTCTTCGTCGTGCAGGACGTATTTCTGTCACAGACGGCCCAGTTCGCCGACGTCATTCTGCCTGCCGCGCCGTCACTGGAGAAAGAAGGCACCTTCACCAATACGGAGCGGCGCGTTCAGCGCCTGTATCAGGTGCTGGAGCCGCTCGGCGACTCTAAGCCGGACTGGTGGATCACGACCCAGATCGCCAAGCGTCTCGGGTATGACTGGGGTTATACCCATCCGAGGGAAATTTTTGCCGAAATGGCCAGCCTGACCCCGTTCTTCTCCCAATGCAGCTATGATGTGCTGGAAGGCTGGGGCAGCTTCATCTGGGGCTCGGCAAGCGGGGAACACACGCCGCTGCTCTATACGGACGGCTTCTTCTTCCCCGACAAAAAGGCGCGCTTCTCGCTGGTCGGCTACGTTCCGCCGGTGGAATACCCGGCCGAATTCGATCTCGTCCTGAACAACGGACGCCTGCTGGAGCAGTTCCATGAAGGCAACCTGACCAACAAATCGCACGGGATCAATCTGAAGCTGCCGGAAGTGTTCGTGGAAGTATCGCCTGAGCTGGCCGCCGAACGGGGCGTCGAGAACGGATCCCTGGTACGGCTCGAATCGCCTTACGGCGCGATCAAGCTGAAGGCGGTCATTACCGACCGCGTCCACCGCAACGAGCTGTACGTGCCGATGCACTCGGTCAGCCACGAAAACGCGGTCAACCTGCTCACTGGCAATGCGGTCGATGTGCGCACGCATACGCCGGCCTATAAGCAGACGCGCGTGCGGATGCAGATTCTGAACGTGAAGGGTACCAATCCGCTGCCGCTGACCAATCCGCGCAACAAGAAGCGCTATCCGCAGGAAGGCGTCGAGGTGCACCGGAAATGGAGCCGGCCGGATTATGTATCGCTCGTCGATTAAAGGAAAGGTGGAATCTATATGGCACAACCGATTTCATACATCAAAAAACGCGAGCTGACGGAAGAAGAGCTGAAGCAGCAGTCGCTGGAGCAGCTGACGGATTCGATTGCCGAGCATGAGCAGGCGCTGGAAAAAGCCATCGGGGTGCTCAGCGAGCTGCACGGTAGCGGCATTCTGGAAGCGGCTGAGTCACTGCTGAAGGCCAAAGCCAAAGTGGCCGAAATCGTCTTGGGCCAGGCCACCCGGCCGGAAGTGACGAACATGATCAACAACGGCATGGCCGCCGCCGGCGCCCTCGCCGCTATCGATCCGGAGCAGACGGCGAAGGTGCTCGGCAGTGTGGCCAAGGGCTTGGAGGAGGCCAATCAGCCACAGGATAAAAAGGTGACGGTCTTCTCCCTCATGAATGCCCTGAAGGATCCCGACGTGAACCGGGCGATCGGCTTCGGGTTGCGGTTTCTGAAAGGCATGGGCAAAGGCCTGGGGGAATAAGTCCCATAAGAACAGCCGACGATCATAAGCAGATAAAATCTAACTGATGCATATAGCAAGATGAAATAGACCCTTTGCGGGAGTATCGCAAAGGGTCCTTTTCGTTTCTGAAGTTTTGATAATCCAAAGGATAATTCTATCGTTGCCGAGCTTAATCTTGCCATCCGTATAATATTACATATATTTACAAATAAAAATACATCATTGATAATATAAGTGTTTTAACGCCTTTTGCCAAAATGCTTGATGGCGTGCGTGATCTACAGGATCGTCGACCCAGAGCCATTGTTCATATCATATAAAAAGAGGGGAAATTTTGTATTTACTCGCATGGATTATTTTAATCATTACCGGTTTAGTGTCCGTAGTTCATATTTTATTTGGATTAGCAGACTTAGGTGAAGAAATGAAACTGGCGGTTAAAATTTCACAGTTTTTATTCTTTTCTTCGCTGTTATTTATTGTGATTCGAATCCCTCGACCTTGATTCTCCTAAACTTGAACCGCCGGTTCCCTCTTCGTTCGATAATGATCCTCTCCCTGCATGGAAATACGTTATTCAATTAGGAGGTGACGTCCCTTGAACCTCGCTCAAGCTTTGGGCTTTCCGCCGGATGAGCGGCTGCTGATCATCAATGCGGATGACTACGGCATGTGCCACTCGGCCAATGCGGGCATCCAGCTGCTGCTTGCCGAGGGGGCCATTTCCTCGGCTACGATCATGATGCCGTGCCCGTGGGCCAAGGAGGCTGCCCAGTGGGCGGCCACGCGACCGGACGTGGACGTCGGCGTCCATTTGACCTTTACCAGCGAGTGGAACAACTACCGCTGGGGGCCGGTCACCCGCCGGCAGACGGTGTCCTCCCTCATTACGAATGAGGGATACTTTCCCCGCGACTGCCGCACGGTGGAGACCAGGGCCCAGGCGGCCGAGGTGCACGCCGAAATCATCGGCCAAATCCGGCTCACCCGGCGCATGGGGCTGAATCCGACCCATCTCGATAATCATATGGGGAGCCTGTACGGGCTGGAAACGGGGCGGGATTTCCTCTCCCTCGTCCTTGGCGTCTGTGCGGAGAACGGCCTTCCGTTTCGGCTGCCAAGGCATATTCCCGCTTTGCTTCAGCTGCCTTCCGCCGCCCGGCGCATCCATAAGGCACGGGTCCGTGAAGCGGACTCGCTCGGGGTCGTCATTCCAGATCACTTAATCCAGCTGCCCTTTTCTCTGCGCCCGGGAGAAACATACGAAGCCTTCAGGGAAAGCGTGGCGGATGCGCTGTGCTCGCTCCAGGCCGGAGTCAGCGAGCTGTATATCCATCCGGCCGTCATTACGGATGAGCTGATGGCCATCCATCATGAGTGGCTGAAGCGCGGCATGGAGCTGCAGGTTTTTCGCGATCCCTGGATCCGCGAAGTGATGCGAAGCCAGCGCATCCTGCAGATCTCCTGGCGAAATCTGCAGCAGCTTCAATTGCGCAGACGGCGCCAGAATCCGTAAGTCCGGGGCCAGGCTGCCGGGCGTTTATGCGGGGACGGGGCGTACAAACGGCGTTCATCCGCCCCGGACGAAGCCTTTTACGAAAAATGGACAAAAAAATAGACCCTAGTCCCGTGCCTAGGGTCAATTCATATATAAAAGGGGTATGAGTGCATTATATGAGAGTTTTCTTAAAAACACCTGAAAATTACCTTCAGAATACATTAAAATTCAAGGCAATTCTATCCAAATGGCCGTTTGGCGCCGCCACTGGAATGGATAGCCGCTAACAATCCTTAGTGTTTTAGATCAGCGCCTCTATGGCCGATTCCAGCTCCAGCGGACCGACCGGTGTCTCAAACCGCTCCACCACCCGTCCTTCCCGGTCGATCAGGAACTTGGTGAAGTTCCATTTAATATCGTCGCCTTCCAGAAGCTCCGGCTGCTCCTTCTCAAGGAACGATTGCAGCATTTTCCCTTCGGAATTGTCCGTGCCGATCCCCTTAAACGGTGCCTGCTCCGTCAAGTAAGCAAACAGCGGATGCTTGTCTTCTCCGCGCACGTCTACCTTCTCAAACAGCGGGAAACTCACTCCATAATTAATTTGACAAAACGTATTCACTTCCTCATTGCTTCCGGGCTCCTGTTCGGCGAACTGGTTGCTTGGAAAACCAAGTACTTTGAATCCCTTGTCTCCGTATTTCTCGTACAGGTTCTGCAGGTCGGCATACTGCGGCGTGAATCCGCATTTGCTCGCCGTGTTGACAATGAGAAGCACTTCACCTTTATATTCCGAGAGTTCCTTTTCCGCGCCGCGAATGCTGTTTGCTGTAAAAGAATAAATACTCATGGTCCCATCCTCCACTTTATTTGTATTTTATAAAATTAAATTGTACACAATTTATATATCGAATGTACCACCATCTTTTCCGGAAAGCAAGCTCTTTTTCGAAACTTTTACTTTCTGATCTCTTAAATAAAATCGCCGTCCAACTGTTCCACTGGGGAAGTTGGGCGGCGACCGCTTTACAAGCTTTGCGATGTAGGACGGACAATCAACTCGTTAATCGTCACGTTAGTCGGCTGCTGGATAGCAAACAATACGGTTTGGGCAATATCGTTCGGGTCAAGTTGGTTCCATTCTTGACTGCCCAATTTCTCGAGCGCGGGATAAATCGAGTGATCTGTAATGGTATCGTACAGCTCGGTTTCCACAGCTCCAGGGGAAATAAGGGTCGTCCGAATATCTTGTTTGGCCCCCAGTTCGGTACGCATGCCTTCTGTTAACACCCGGACGGCATGCTTGGTTGCACTATAAATGGAGCTCGATGGAAAGAGGATATGCCCTGCAATGGAGGAGAAGTTAATAATATGCCCCTCATTGCGTTCTTCCATATGCTTGTACACTGCTGCCATCCCATAGAGTACTCCTTTAATATTCACATCAATCATTCGTTCCCACTCATCAACTTTTAAATTCCTGAAGAACGAAAGCGGCATGATCCCGGCATTGTTAATCAAGATGTCGATTTGCCCAAAGGTTCTGATGGTTTCATCTGCCAATGCTTCCACGTCGGAACGCGAGGTGACGTCAGTCACTTTGTAGCTGGCTTCGCCCCCCGCCTTTCGAATTTCTTCCTGCAGCTGCTGCAAACGTTCTTCCCGGCGAGCGGCAAGCATGACTTGAATGCCATGTTGAGCGAGAAGCTTGGCTGTCGCCGCTCCCATTCCGCTGCTTGCGCCTGTGATGATCGCTACTTTCTTATTCATATGAAATTCCCCTTTGTCCGTTTTTAGCCAGTCATCTTTGGCTTGATAACAGGGTAACAAGTGGAGTTTGCTGTAAGTCAAGTCTCGATAAAAAAATAGTACATAAGCCAAAAAACACTGAATTTACAGGCTTTTATGAAAGGAACAGGTATACAAACACCACAGGAAGCAGTATAAATACAAGAAAATCCTTTATAGTACACTCTAGTGCAAACGGCAAAAAAGCGCATTCCGTAGAACGCGCTCGGCTTAGAGAGATCTGCTGCAACCGTCTATCCCCTTAGGGCAGCATTTTGCTGAGCCCTTTTTCTTGTAAGTCGTACAACGCCAGCTTGTAATTGATCTGTTCCAAATTTTTATAGGTCTCTCTAAGATCCCTTTCTACTTTTTCCTTATGCTTGAGCATCATTTGTTTGCGGATCTTCAGCGTGCTCTCGCCTTCCCAATATAAGTCTACATAATGCTTGATCTCCGCAAGCGGCATGCCTGTCGATCGCAGCGCCAAAACAAAATTCAGCCACTCCATACTTTCTTCATCGTACAACCGATTGCCACTCGAATCGCGCTTGACGCCCGGCAGAATTCCTTCCCGTTCATAATAACGGAGAGTATATGTGCTAATCCCGGTTTCTTCCGAAATTTCTTTAATTGTAGACATGTCTTTCTCCTCCTAGAGCTCGATTTAAAATAATGATTTATCCGTAGTTCGCACCAAATTCCCGTTTTCATTCATGAATTTTCTGGAGTTGCAGATGTCATGAACGCTTTGATTTAGAGTTTACTGTACCACTTAAGATAGGATCAAGCCCGCTCCTTAACCTCATCCCGGGGGATGGCGATCCGCGCTTCGATCTCACAAGCTTGGGCCGTTCGGCTAATATTTTCAGAAAAATGGGTAAATTAACAAAGATGAACCCGATTCCGGTGACGGATACGGACAATTGCTGTGAGAAGGAGTGACGCGAGGTATGAAACTTTCCGGTAAAGTAGCGATCATTACGGGCGGTGCCAGCGGGATCGGACAAGCCACCGCACGCCTGTTTGCCCAGGAAGGCGCCAAGGTCGTCGTGGCCGACCGCTCGGAAGCGGGCCAGGAAGTGTCCGACCATTTGAAAGAAAAAGGGTACGACTCGATTTACGTCCGGGTGGATGTGACCAAGGAGGAGGAAGTCCAGGCGCTCGTGGAACGGACCGTGAAGGAATACGGAAAACTGGACATTATGTTTGCCAATGCGGGCGTGGCCAACGATGAGCCGGCCGATCAGCTGTCGCTGGACAAATGGCAGCGCACGATCGACGTCAATCTGACAGGCGTCTTCCTGTCGGATAAACACGCCGTAGTCCAAATGCTGAGACAGGGCACCGGGGGTGCGATCATCAACTCCGCTTCGATCCACGGCCATGCGGCCAAGGCGGGAGTTACCGCTTACGGCTCGGCCAAAGGCGGCGTCGTGCTGCTCACCCAGACGCTCGGCATTGAATACGCCAAGCACGGCATCCGGGTGAATGCCGTCTGCCCGGGTTATATCGATACGCCGCTGTTAAAGGCGCTTCCGCCGGAAGCCAAGCAGCAGCTCGTGGAGCTGCACCCGATCGGACGGCTCGGCACCGCGGAAGAGGTGGCCAAATCCGTCCTGTTCCTGGCCAGCGACGACTCCTCGTTTGTGGTCGGAACGAGCCTGATGGTAGACGGCGGATACACCGCCCAATAATGACTACAGCATGTATAAAAGAAGCGTCCTGGGGGCATCGCTGCCGCCGGGACGCTTTTTTCATGCTCAGCTTCCTCTATTACCCACGATCCTGCTCTACTTTCAGCCTGTGGCCGATCGGGGTTTCACCCGACTTTTTGCCTTTCACATGCCATAGTCCCGGCGTATCCCGCATCCCGCTGACTTCGACCAGTACAGGCCGCCGGGGAAGCCCATTAGCTCGCAGCCATAAACGGTTGCCGTCGACGGCCCTCTGCTCGATGGTGATGCCGTCAAGAGGCCCGGCCTCCGTGTTCTCCTCCGCAAAGAACAGCACCGTTCCCAGCGTATCCGGATCAATCCGTTTGTTGAACGAAACCGTCAGCTCCTGTTCTCCGTACATGACCGCTTTCACAGGGACAGGCGGTTCGTCATACATATACCCGCCGAGATGGTATTCGTACGCCGTCCACGTATCGTAGCCGAGCTCGTAAACCGTGTTCTGGAAGTCATTGAGCCAGCGCCGGTTCTTCACCATGCTGCTCCGGGAGCCGATGTCAGCCTGAATGCCAAGGGGAAGTCCGGGATAAGCGGCCCGGATCGGTGCGGCGAAGCTCTCGTATCCGCCTGCGTACTGCGGCGGCAAATGGCGCTTCATCCAGTCCGGCCAGTGGGTTTGCAGCACGTGCATATCCGGCCGGACCTTCCCGATCATCGAAATCGCATCCAGCCCCTGCCATTCCTTCAGCCGGAGGGTGGATACCGCTCCGCCGTCAACCGCCAGCGACCAGGTCGCCACGGCAATATCCGGGCGGACACTTCTTGCGCCTCCGCTGCCGTTTATAATTTCATCGATGAGTCCGTTCACGGCGTCCACGCGGAAAGTAATCCATTTGCCGTAGATGTCAGGTATCTTTTTATAATAGTTAGCCGCCCGTTTGTTCAGAAATTCGGGAATATCATGGCCGTACTTGTCCCGGAACGCTTGCTTCGCGTGAGGGCCGACGTCGCCGTATACCCCTCTGCGGATGCCGTCCCATTCCGGAAAATAGGGCTCGGCGATCTCGATGCCGTCAAAAGCATGATCCCTAACGACCCGGGCGACTGCTTCCTTTTTCCATTCCACGTAAGATGCCGAGAACGGAGAAAACCGCTCAAACCCGTCATTCAGCTCCTTCAGCAGCCCCATCCGCCAGGAACGCCATTCCCGTGGGAGATGTTCAGTGGCGAACGTTCCGTTCCCGATTACAAGCGCCCATACGGCAATATCCCGGGCGTGAAAAGCCTCAATGATGTCCGTTCGGACCCTGCTCTCGTTCACGACAAAATAATGCACCGTCCGGTAGCCGGACAGCTCGATCTCTTCGGCGATGCTCTCGGCGGAGCGGTCCGCATAATAAGGAAACAGCGGGTCGATTTGAATGCTGGGCCCTTCCAGCGCCCATGGTCTTGATATCACCCTGCTCTCGCTCATGGTTCCTCCTTTCGCAAATCTAAAGCCGTCTTTGGTGTATCCGCGTAAAACGGCCTGTGATTCTCTTCAAAAAAATCGAAGCACCCGCCCAGTTCAGGGCATACAATGCAGTAAACGTTCATCGGAGGGATCCAAGTGCTGCTCACGAAGTTTAAAAGAAATATAACCCTGCAGGAGCGTCTTGCCAAATTCACCGGGCATCTGGTGGAAATCAACGGCGCAGGCCTGGGTCTGGAGCCGGGGCGGCTGCAGCATGTGTATAAAAGCAGCTTTATCCGCGTTCAGGGGGAGCTGTTCGTTCCGCTCAGTCTGCAGACCATCCGCGTCTTTGACGTCAAGCCGCCGGCGTTATTCCGCCACGTTGGAATCCGGACGGTATTCCAGTCCGGCAAAGCCTTTTCCAACATGAAGCTGGTGCTCATCGGCTCCGACTTCATCGAGGTCCAGGCCAAAGGGAAATCGCCTTCCCGAATTTTATTTCCCCTGAATCAAGTCGAAGGAATCTTTCCGGTCTGATCCGCACTTTCCTTATTGTACATCTTTGAACCGGAAAATGCCCAGACACTGCGCTTTGGGTTCTACCCAGCCATTTTGGCGTTTTATTTAAGGTATGCTCTATTTCTTTCCATAAAAACCGCACCTATACCCTCATTTTTGCGGACCCTGCAGCTGCAGACGATGGCCTCTTATCTCCCCTTATCAGCAAACCAAAAACCGGCCGTTATACATAACGGCCGGTCGTTTGCGCCTCATTTTAAAAAGGCTTGCTGACCATGAAGTACAATATAAAAAGCGGCAGCAAGGTGGCAAGAATGCCGAAAACCGCCCAATACGCCGACAACTTCTTGTAAGCTGCGGAGATCGTCCCGTTTTCGAGCGCCTGCCGGCTGAGCCGGATCATTCCCCGCTGCAGCGGGATCAGTACGGCCAGCCATAGCACGCCGGTGATCCCGAACAGGATTAGCGAAGCCGTGAGCCAGTTCAGACCTGCCAGCGAATAGCCGCCTTTGGCGGCCATAAGGCTCCCGGTGACAATCAAGAGCAGCAGCCCGGGCAGCGTAAACGCATAATCGGCGAGCATCACATTGCTCACAGTGCGGTGAATCTCCGCGGCATCGCCCCGGACGTCGGCGCGGACTTTCCAAAAGGCAGCCGTAATGATATTGCCCAAAAAAAGCACGCTTCCGGCAATATGCAGAAACAGGAGCAGCGTCATGACGTCGGAGCACCTCCTTGACGGTCCGGCCGCAGCGTCCGCATAATCAGCTCCGAAAACTCCTGAATGCCGAACCCTGTGCTGCGAACTCCGATCAGGCTGCGCATCCGCAGCCCGAAGGAGAGCAGCTCAAACAGTTCCGCCGCCTGGTCGGCATTGACCGATGAAGGGATGACTCCGGACTCCTGGCCTGTGACGATCCACTTCTTGGACGTGGCGACCGCCTGCCGGTAAAAGTCCGCGACGATGTCGGCCGCTTCCGGCTGATCGCTTTTCCCGATCAAATACATCATGATGAGGTTGCTCACGTCTTTCCGGCTCTCCAGCTTGGGCAGACTCTGCGCGATCGCATTCATCGGCCCTTCGAATTCCTTCACGGCAGGGGCATCTACGGCATCCATGAAGCTCGTATTCGTCTCCTCCAGCTTAGCCTCGAGCACCTTCACGAACAGTTCATCCTTGCCGGATACATAATGGAAAATGGCCCCTTTGGACAAGCCGGATCTTGCCATAATATCGCTGAGCGTCGTCTTGTTGCAGCCTTTCTCCAAAATGAGCTCCTCGGTTGTATCCAGCAGCAGATTCATCGTCTGCTCGCGTCTTTCTTCCTGTTTCATCTCCATCCTCCTTTTGATTTAGTTCCAATCCGTCATGCCCATGCTCCCGGCGGAAGCCAGCCCGCAGCGAGTACGGCAGCCAAAAAAACGACCTGAAGCACGGTTCGCGGGACAAGCGGCATCACCGCTCTGCCGTCCAGAGTCAGACGGTTATTCGCCGCGTATACGTTGGCAGGAAACATGGCCAGCAGCATCAGGAAGAGCCCGGTGGAAGCCGCCTCGGCCATGATCGGAATCATCATGCCGACGGCGCCGGCGATTTCCAGCCAACCCGTCAGCGTAACCAACGCGCCCGGCTGCGCAAACCGCGGCGGCACCATGGCGACCAGCTCCGCGCGGCGTTTGCCCCAATGGGCCGACGCGGTCAGCAAAAACATGACGGCTACCGCAAAGCGCAGACTGGTGATCCAGTCATTCATATACTCCCAGCCCAGCCATCCCATCAAGCGAAAGCCTAACAGCGAAACGATCAATCCAATCAAAGGAGCCATTTTCCTCACCTTTTCCCTTGTTTTGTTAACTCCATTATAAATACCGACCATCGGTTTGTAAATAGGATAACTGTAAATATTTCCAACGAAAAAAAGGCTGGTGCATTAAGCATCCAGCCGCTGCAGCACAGCCAGCACGGTCAGATGCAGCGGATAAAACGACCGCCATACCCACGCCCTAACTCTGGCCTGCTCAATCTTTTTCCATAAATAAGGCCCGTATACAATCACCAGGGTCGGTACGAAGCTCAGCATCTGCAGAACAGCCCCTGCTCCGAATGCTATCAAATACAGTATGTTCAGCAGCAGATGGGCACCCAGCAGTTTTTCGGAGGAAGCATACCGGAAGGCAAGCACCAGCAGCAGGCCGTATGCTCCGTAATCAAACGGGAACCCTTCCATCAGAACGCAAAAGGCCAGAACGATCCCGGCTTTGGCCGCCATGGACAGATTGCGCTCCAGAATTTGCAGGACGGCGGCTGCCACGAACAGCGTTACGACAACGTTCAGCCCGTCCGGGTCCAGAGCCAGCTGGTATGGAATTTGGGAGAGCAGAGCCAGTATAAACAGCCTGAATAAATATTTGGTCCGGCTTCGGGTAAAATAATGTCCCTGTACGAGTGCATAGGCGTAAATCGGAAATGCGATCCTTCCGATCACCCTCAGCCAAATTTGATCCGGAAAAAACACGATCCCTGCATGATCGATCAGCATGGTCAGCATGGCGATCAGCTGCATGTCCTTCCTCCTTTCGGATAACCCGTGGGCGTCATTCCTCATGCGTTAATTGTACTTGAGATGCAGGATGGTTTTCAAAGCTGATGTGTACCCAAAAACTTGCCTGTATCTGTTATGATTATATTCGTGGATAGACGAACTTTTGAATGACCTTCCAAGGAGGAGAACAGCTTGAACTTTCATCAACCAATCGAACGTATAAATACAGATAGTTTTAAATGGGACGACCTGAAGCGGATCTTCGGCGTATCCGACGTCCTTCCGATGTGGGTAGCCGACATGGATTTTGCCGCACCCGACTCGGTCATTTCTGCGCTGAACAGCCGCGTAGAACACGGGGTATTCGGCTACACGATGCAGTCTGATGCGTATAATCAGGCCGTCGCGGACTGGATGAAGAGCCGCCATCGGTGGTCCATCGACAAGGAATGGATCGTCTTCTGCCCAGGCGTCGTGCCTGCCCTCAGCTTCATCGTGCAGGCTTTTACCGAGCCGGGAGACAAGGTTGCCATCCAGACGCCGGTGTACCCTCCTTTTTACAGCGTCGTCACCGATCACGGCCGGGAGCTGGTGCAGAACCCGCTGAAGGAGCAGGACGGGTATTACACGATGGACCTCGAAGCGCTTGAGCAGAGCCTGGACGATCAGGTCAAGCTGTTCATCCTGTGCAGCCCGCACAATCCGGTCGGCAGAGTATGGCGGCGCGAAGAGCTGGAGGCGGTTGCGAAGCTCTGCATGGAGCGCGGTATTCTGATGGTGTCCGACGAAATCCATGCGGACCTGGTTTATGAAGAAGGGACCCATATTCCCTTCGCCAGCTTGTCGGAGGAGATTCAGGAGAACTGCATCATTTGTACTGCGCCGAGCAAAACGTTTAATATTGCCGGATTGAATACTTCGAATATCATCATTCCGAACGATTCCATCCGGCGCCGGTTCAAAAAGACGCTTGAGCTCTATCATGTCAATTCGATCAGCACGCTCGGCAGCGCAGCTACCCAAGCCGCTTACAATGACGGCAAGGCTTGGCTCGACGAAGCGCTGGTGTACATGAAAGCGAACATGGAGTATGTGAGTGAATATTTGGGTGAACATATTCCGGAAATCAAAACCCGGGTGCCTGAAGCGACGTACTTGATGTGGCTCGATTTCCGCGCACTGCAGATGTCACCCGACGACCTGGAACAATTTCTGCTGAACAAAGCCAAGCTTGCCCTGAACAAGGGTTCTGCTTTTGGCAAGGAAGGCGAAGGCTTCATGCGCCTGAACATTGCCTGCTCCCGCTCCCTGGTCGAGGAAGCGATGAACCGTCTTGACCAGGCGGTCCAGGAATGGCGCAAGGAGCAGCACCAACAACAGCAGCAGCCGGTATAAGCAACCGGTGTAATAGAAGCGTGACGCTTCCCAAAATTAGGCATTAGACTAGGCTAAAAGCATGGTCCGAACAAGCGGCAACCGGCTTGCGTAGGCTTCCCGTACAGGGCAGCATTCGCTCCGGGAGCCGCTTTTTTCATGCTTCCGGTTTAGAACCGCCGCTCAGGCTGCTTCGCAATCCCCTCTTCCCTCCCCTTTTGAAAAAAATCAAACAAAATCGTAAGATTCACATCTCGAAGCCGGCAGCGCCAACCTTTTATGATGAAGTTGAACGTACCGACAGCCATAAGTACCGCTCTATCCGGAGGTGATTTATGAATCATTCTGCACAAGTCGTCCTGATCACGGACGCAGACACTCCTGTTGGCAGAGCCATGATCCGGCGTTTTTCGGCCGGCGGCGCCCATCTCGTGCTGAACAGCGCATCCGGCGGCGCCGAGGCGGCAGCTGATATCGCTGCAGCCCGGGCCGCAGGCTCGAACGTCATCGTGGCGAGCCTCGACCTGAGCGTCGGAGCAAACGCGAACCAGCTGGTCGAGACCGCGGAGCGGGAGCTCGGCGGACTGGACGTCCTGGTCCACAATAACGATCTGCTCGCCCCCGCTTCCGTCGAGACCTGTTCGGAGGCGCTGTTTCAAGAAGTGATGCATGCGAATGCGAAGTCCGCCTTTCTGTGCGCACAAGCCGCAGGAAAGGCGATGGCATCCCGGCATTCGGGCTGCATCGTCTTTGTTTCGTCGATCCATGCCGAGAAGCCGACCGGATCTTCCTTTGTCTACAGCGCGTCCAAGGGAGCCGTCAAAATGCTGGCGAAGGAAGCGGCGCTAGAGCTCGGCCGGCACGGCATCCGCGTCAATACGATTGAAGCGGGGCCGGTAGAAGGCGATGATGAACGCTTCTACAGCAGGCTTACGACGCTCTATCACAGCTACCAAACCAAGGTGCCGAGCGGGCAGCTGGGAAGCGCTGAGGATATCGCCCATGCCGCAGGCTTTCTCGCCTCAGCGGAAGCCCGCTACTTGAACGGCGCGGATCTCCGGCTGGACGGCGGCTTCCTGCTGCACTATATGGACCATAAAATGAAACGGCCAAAGGGAGGCGATTCGCCATGAGCATAGCAGGCAAAGTCGCCCTGGTGACGGGAGCGGGAACCGGCATCGGCCAGGGGATTGCGCTAGAGTTCGCACGCAGAGGCGCCAGGGTCGCGGTCCACTATAACCGCAGCGAGGCCGGCGCCCTTGAAACGAAGCGGCGGATCGACGAGGCCGGCGGGGACTGCTTCATCGTTCAGGCGGACGTGGCCAGGCAGGACGAGATTATCGCGATGGTAAGGGAGGTCGAGCAGCGCGGCGGGGGCATCGACATCCTGGTCAACAATGCCGCCGTGCAGCTGAACTACGACCTGTTCAAGCATGATGAGGAGACGTTCAGCCGCATGATGAATACGAACGTGAAGGGCTACTGGCAGTGCATTCAGGCCGTCGTTCCGGCCATGAAGCAGAAAGGCGCCTGCCGCATCATTCTCATCTCTTCGGTGCATGCGGAGCGGCCGACCGATTTCGATCCCGTCTACGCGATGACGAAAGGCGCGATCCGGATGCTGGGAAGGGAAAGCGCTATCGAGCTGGCCCCGTACGGCATCACGGTGAACATGATCGAGCCGGGAGCCGTCGACGTCGGCAAATATGAGCGCATATTAGCGGACGATCCCGATGCGCAAAAGAAGCTGGAGGAGCGGCGCAAGCGCCAGCTGGCCAAATTCCCGATGGGACGCGTCGGCGTCCCGCTAGATGTCGCCAGGCTCGCCGCCTTCATCGCCTCGGACGAAAGCGCATATTTGACGGGCTCCGCCATCCGTCTGGACGGCGGGAGCATGCTGCTGTAACGAACCATCCAATAGGGGGAGTGATTTCATGATTAACAAAGAGTCTTACGAGCAAACTTTGGCCCATGTAAGTACGGCTTCGAGACCCTCGGAGCTGAAAATTACGGACATCCGCTTCACCGATATCGTCGGGGGGCCTTTTCACAGCAGCCTGATCAAGGTGTATACCAACCAGGGGCTCGTCGGCTTCGGGGAGGTCCGCGACGGCGCGGACAAAGTATACGCCCTCATGCTGAAGAGCCGTCTGCTCGGCGAAAATCCCTGCAACATCGACAAGCTGTTCCGGCGGATCAAGCAGTTCGGCGGCCATGCCCGCCAGGGCGGCGGCGTCAGCGGAATCGAGCTCGCGCTGTGGGACCTGGCCGGCAAAGCCTACGGGGTGCCGGTCTATCAAATGCTTGGCGGCAAATTCCGCGATAAAATCCGCATGTACTGCGATACGGAGGTCGTCGGCAAGGATACCGGCAAGGCGATGGGCGAAGCGCTGAAGAAACGGATGGACGCCGGCTTCACCTTCCTGAAGATGGACCTCGGCATCGGACAGATCATCAATGAATCGGGCACGCTGAGCGCTCCGCTTGGTTTCCTGGAGGAGATGAGGGAAAAGTCGAAGCGCCGCTACAATCAGAACTTCGACGGATTGTCGGAAGACGAGCTGCGGGAAATTACGAACCGCCACTACGATATCTACAACATCCCCCATCCCTTAACCGGCATTCATGTCACGGAAAAAGGACTCGACATGCTCGAGCAGTACGTTGCAGACGTCCGCTCCGTCATCGGCTACCAGGTGCCGCTCGCCATCGACCATTTCGGCCATATCGGGCTTCAGGACTGCATCAAGCTGGGCCGGCGCATCGACAAGTTCAACCTCGCCTGGATGGAAGACATGATTCCTTGGCAGTACACGCAGCAGTACGCCCAGCTGTCCCGGGCCGTCACCACTCCGATCTGCACGGGCGAGGACATCTATCTGAAGGAGAATTTTAAGCCGCTGCTCGAAGCGGGCGGTGTCTCCGTCATCCATCCCGACGTCCTGACTACCGGCGGCATTCTGGAGACGAAGAAAATCGGCGACATGGCCCAGGACTACGGCGTAGCGATGGCGATCCATATGGCGGAGAGTCCGATCGCCTGCCTTGCGGCCGCCCATGTCGCCGCCGCGACCGAAAACTTCCTTGCGCTCGAATACCATTCCTGCGAAGTGGATTGGTGGGATGACATCGTTATCGGCAGCAGGCTGCCGGATAAACTCGTCCAGAACGGGTATATCACGCTGACGGACGCGCCCGGTCTCGGCATCGACGATTTGAATGATGAAGTGCTGGCCGAACATGTCCACCCGGAGATCGGCGGAATCTGGGAGTCGACCGACCAGTGGAACAAGTTTTATTCCAACGACCGGCTGTGGAGCTGACGACTGGAGGCAATACGAACCACCCGCACGGAGGAACGCTGTGCGGGTGGTTTTTTCTCATATGGATGACGACAGGTTGACGCGTGAGAGGACGCTGATCTCCGACCTCCCTTTCTTTTGAACCCTTTGTCGACGAAAGGCATGCCTCGTCAAAACTAAAAGGCACGGATAGGAGGGATCCGTACCTTGATAATTATTGATCTTTCTGTTTGGAAATGGACGAAGCTTAAGACGTCACCGAAGCCCGGCTCATCTTGGCCGCCGCTTCCATCAGTCCGGTGATATAGCCGACGCCGTACAGGCGGCCGAGCAGCTCATATCCCGGGTTCGTATTGTCCTCGCCTTCCATCGTCGGGACATGGTCCGGTCTCGCCGGCCCGTCGAAGCCGACCTCGTAATAGGTCTTCATCGCTTCGAGCATATCCGTCTTGCCGTCGTCGTGGAAGGTCTCCTCGAACTTCTCCGGCGTGCCCTTCACGTCGCGGAAGTGGACGAAGAACAGCTTCTTCTGGCCGGCGAACTGGCGGATGACCGCCGGAATGTCCTCGCCCGCCGTCGCCAGCGTTCCTTGGCACATCGTCATGCCGCTGCATGCGCTCGGCACCAGATCGATCGCCCGCTGCAGCGCGGCCGCGCTCGTCAGAATCCGCGACACGCCGCGGATCGGCGAGATCGGCGGATCGTCCGGATGGAGCGCCAGCTTCACCTGCGCGGATTCGGCGACGGGCACGATTTTTTCCAGGAAATAGTGCAGGTTCTCCCACAGCTGCGCCTCGGTGACGATGCCCGCCTCAGTCAGCGGGGCATCCGCCATCAGGCTGTGGTCGTAGCTTGATACGAGCGCCCCGCCGCGCGTGCGGGTCGTCGTCGAGGTGCGGAACCAGTTAAACTGCGCCATGAAGTTGTAGCAGAGCACAGGAATGCCGGCGGCGCCCATGTTGACGATGAACTGCTGAAAAATCTCGATCTCCTCGTCGCGTCCGGGCGTCCCGAGCTTGATGTTGTTGCTCGGCGGCATCGATTCGATGACGGACAGCGTCAGTCCGAAGTCGGCGTACCGCTGCTTCATCCGGATTAGCGGCATCAGATCCCACGGCTTCTCCGACTTCTCTTCCCACGGCAGGCCGCCAACCGCATAGTTCACGTTCATCTGCTTCGCCAAATGCCACAGCCGGTTCGGCTGCGAAGAGAAAAATTCCGCCAGTTGCATAGAAATGAACACCTCTTTCTCATTAGCTTACTCATAAAAATTAGGATATCAATTCAGGATAACAGCAGCACCATCTCACGAACAGAAAAGCTTTTTCACGCGGTGTCCCCGCCGATTGATATTGCCGCCCCGTGCTGTTTCCGGTTCAACGGAACATTAGGAAAATTGGTCACAGGGGCGCCTTTCGGGAGCTCCATTTCCCGAAAGGCGCATAATTCCCCGGCTCAGCTTCCTGCTTTGGCCGCCAGTTCCTTGCCGAGCTTGTCGATCTTGTCGAAGGCCTGCTCCAGGCTCTGTTGGCCGAACGTGACCGCGTCCATCTCTTTCTTGTAGGCGTCCACCCATTCCGTGAATCCGGGAGCCGGCGAGTAGAACGGCAGCGCTTTGTCGACGGACTGATCGTAAATTTCCTTGCCGAGCTTATCCTTCGCTTCCAAATTCGGCTCGAGCTCCTTGTAAATTTCCGGGTTGATCGGAATGCCGCGGGTCAGTCCGAGTGTTTTTCCCGCATCCTTATCCGTCACGAACCACTTGACGAAATTTTTTGCCTCTTCCTTATTCTTCGAATTGGCGCTGACGCTGAGGAAAATAGTCGACTGTGCCCAGCCCCCGCCGGCCGGACCGGTCGGCATATTGACGACACCCACTTTACCTGGCATCAGCTGCTCCAGCGCGCTGACCGAGCCGGTCGTCGCTCCCCGGGTCATGACGACACCGGAAGCCATCGGGTCCGCCTGCGGGTCGTTCTCCAGGAACGAGGCCGCCTGGTCCGCCGGAGGCACGATTTTGTCTTTGCGGAACTGTTCATAGGTTTGGTAGAACTTCATGAACAGGTCTTTATCCAGCGTGAACGTCTTGCCTCCGTCAGCCATGATCGGCGGCTTGCCCATCGCCGTCTGGTAGTAGTTGAAGCCGTCCCATGACGTCGTGTCGCCGATCGGATACTTCCCTTCCGGCAGCTTGGCGCGCGCGTCCTTCGCCCATTGGAAATACTCGTCGTACGTCCAATCTTTATGCGGCAGCGGGATGCCGTATTTCGCCAGATCCTCCTTGTTGAAGGCGATCCCCTGCGCGTTCTGGCTGAGCGGAATGCCGTACAGCTTGCCGCCGATCTTCAAATTCTCGAGGACGCCGGGATCCACGATACCGGTCAGGTCGATATCGGACAAATCCTCCAGCTGCCCCCGGCTAACGTACTCCTGCAAATAGGCAGCGTCCATCTGAAGGACATCGGTGATCGTTTTCGATGCCGCCAACGTCGGCAGCTTTTGCCAATAAGCGTCCCAAGCCATGTATTCCGGTTTGAATTTTACGTCCGGGTGCTGCTGCGTGTACAGGTCCAGCGCTTTTTTGGTCGCTTCGTGCCGTTCGTCCGGGCCCCACCACATGATGCTCAGCGTCTTTCCGCTGCCGCTTCCTTTTCCGCCGCCGCTGCAGGCCGTGATCGCGAAGAGCAGCGCCAGCAGGAGAGAGACAAGGCTCATTCGTCTCATGTTCATCATCTTCCGATTCCCCTTTCGTTTTGTTTCAGCCCTTTGTTTCGTGAACCTGATTACCGCTGCCAAACTATCCTTTGAGGCCTGTCGTCGCAATCCCCTCGACAAAATGCTTTTGCGCAAACAAAAAGATAAGCATGGAAGGGAGGACGGACAACAGCGACATGGCGAGCAGCTGTCCCCATTGGATATCGAATTGGTCGATGAACATCCGCAGCGCCAGGCCGACCGTAAATTTTTCGACCGAACTGATGTACAGCACCTGCGCGAAGAAGTCGTCCCAGCTCCAGATAAAGGTAAATATCGCGACCGTCATGAGCGCCGGCTTGATCAGCGGGAAAATGATCCGGAGGAAGATGCCGTACACCGACGCGCCGTCGATTTTCGCCGCCTCGTCGAGGTCCCGGGGAATGCCCCGGATAAACTGGACCAGCAGGAAGATGAAGAACGCCCCGCCGCCGAAAAAATGCGGCAGCACCAGCGGCACGTAGCTGTCCACAAGGCCCAGCTTGTTAAAGAGAATGTACTGCGGAACGATCGTTACCTGTCCGGGCAGCATCATCGTCAGCAGCAGGATGGAAAACCAGAAGCCCCGCAGCTTGAAGCTCAGCCGGCCAAAGCCGTAAGCGACGATGGCGGCGGTCAGCACCCCTCCAACGACGTTGCCGAGCTCCATCAGGAGCGAATTGCCAAAGAAATGGGCGAACGTGTACTCGCTGGAGAAATGCCAGCCTTTACTGTAATTTTCCCACATCGGCGTCTTGGGCCAGATCGTCGGCAGGCTGAGCTCTTCAGTCTTTTTCAGGGAGGCGCCGACCCACCAGATGACCGGGTACAACATGAGAAGCGAGAACAAGGACAGAAACAGATGACTCGTTACCTTGGACTTCAGCTTCACTTCGTTCCCCCTCCTTCCGATTCGTAGAATACCCAGTAGCGGGATGCGGCGAAGTTCACGATGGTCAGGAGTGCGACAATGGCGAGCAGGATCCAGGCCAGCGCCGAGGCATATCCCATTTGATAATGCTTGAACGCCTTCTCGTATAAATACAAGGCATACACGTAAGTGGAGTTGACCGGACCGCCCTTCGTGATGATAAATGCGGAGGTAAAGGTCTGGAAGGAGCCAATGACGCCGAGGATCAGGTTAAAAAACATGACAGGAGACAGCATCGGCAGCGTAATGCTGATGAACCGGCGGATCTTCGCGGCGCCGTCTACGGCTGCGGATTCGTACAGCTCCTGCGGGATCTGCTTCAGGCCGGCCAGGAAGATGACCATCGTCGAGCCAAACTGCCAGGTGTTCAGAAGAATGAGCGTGCCAAGCGAAGTGTCGGGATTGGAAATCCATCCCACGCCCTGGATGCCGAACCAGGCGAGCACCTGGTTGATATAGCCGTCAAGGCCGAACATGTTGCGCCACAGAGCTGCCACCGCAATGCTTCCGCCGATCAGCGATGGAAAATAGATGGCCGTCCGGTATAGGTTCATGCCTTTTAACTTCTGGTTCAGCGCCATAGCCACGAGGAGCGAGAAGAACAGCTTCAGCGGCACGGAGAACAGGACGAACAAAAAGGTGACGCTAAGCGATTTGGTAAAGGTCGAATCATTCGTAAAAATGTTGACGTAGTTTTCGGTTCCGACCCAAACCGGGTCTTCCAGCAGCGAGTAGTCGGTAAAGGACAAATAAAACGATTGGGCGATAGGCCACAGCGTAAGCAGCAAAAAGCCGATGAGCCACGGGGAAATAAAGATGTAACCCGCCAAATGGGTGTCCCCGGTCTTTGCGCGCTTTCGGACGGCGCGTCGGGTCTTATCCGCTTCGGCTGTCGTTTTCGTTTCTGCAACCATCCTTTTCATTTCCTCCCCTCTTGCATTCCATCATCATAAAAATGATTGTAGTACTACTTTATTCGAAAGCGGTTTCATGATTAAAGGCGACGAATTTACGATAATGTTTGTTTTTTTAAAATCCGTCTGCTTCTCCCCCCGCTCTTTCAACTTCAGATGGTAAAAATGAGATATGCTCCGAAACGCCAATAACTTTAGATGTAAATTTCAATGGCGTTGGTTCACTCATAACGAACACAACTTAGATTGTGTTCCATGAGTTTGTTCACTGACAACGAACAGATTTCGATTTTGTCTTTCAAAAGGTGGACAAACGCACCCTATCTTTGCTCTCAGTCCTCGTCCCATATATCGGTTAGAATCTAGATGTTAATACAAGATGTAGAGAAATCTACTTTGACGTCGTCCGTAGAAGTATATAGTGCTGTGTCCATCTTTTATAAAACAAAACAAGAATATGTCCATTGGATAAGGACAGAGAATGTGCGAAAGCCTAATCAAAAATGGACAGTGCGGAGAAAAGACAGAATGATTTGAGATTTACGGAGTGCCGGGGAGCAGTTGATCAGTTTAAGATCTGGAAAGTGTCATAGAAAGGCCGTTTGGTTTGAGTTCTGGAAAGTGTCATAGAAAGGCCGTTTGGTTTGAGTTCTGGAGAGTGTCATAGAAAGCCCGTTTGGCTTGAGATCTGGAGAGTGTCATAGATAGGCCGTTTGGTTTGATGTCTGGAGAGTGTCATAGAAACGCCCGCTTGGATTGAGATCTGGAGAGTGTCATAGATAAGCTTTGCGATGATCGAATGGATCAGCTCTGCTGAAAATTTATAAAAACGATCATCTAAAAAAAGTCGCATCGACAAAACGGAATCCGTCCTTAACAATGGAATCAAGCACTAGGTTCGAAAGCATCCATTGATTGAGGAGGGATTTTGGAATGAAATTTGACAATCCGGAAGATATCATTCAGTTAACGCCGCAGTGGAAGGGCGAGCGGTTCGAGAACGGACGGCCGAAGGTGCCCGAAGACGTGCTGAGAAGAATCCGCAAAATTACGCTGGAAGAAGCGTGGGGGCCGCTCTGGCACCGGGGTTACAAATTCCAGTTTGAAGGCGCCTTCAAAATCGTGCATCCCGACCAGGTCATGGTGGGACGCGCGGTCACCGCGGTCATGGTACCGCAGCGGCCGGATCTGCACGAGACGCTGCTGAACTACGGTCATGAACAGGAAGGCCGCAGCGGCTTCTTCAACCAGTGGGTCATCGATTCCCTCGTTGAAGATGACGTCGTCGTGGTCGATATGTTCGACAAGGTCCACCTCGGCACCTATGTCGGCGGCAACCTCTCGACGGCCATCTCCACCCGCACAAAGCGCGGCGGAGCCGTGATCTGGGGCGGCATCCGCGACAATCAGCAGGTGTCCGAAATCAAGAACATCAACGTCTATTACCGCGGAAGCGACCCGACGGCCATCGGTGAAGTCTCCATGGTGGGCATGAACGTGCCGACCCGGATCGGCAAGGCGATCTGCCTGCCCGGCGACGTGGTGCTGGGCACGCCGGCCGGCGTCATCTTCATTCCTCCCCATTTGGCCGAGCTGACGGCCGTGCAGGCGGAGAAATCGCAGGTGCGGGACATCTTCGGCTTCGTCCGGCTCAAGGAAGGCGTCTACTCCACTGCACAGATCGACGCCTCCTGGACCACAGCGCTGTGGGAGGACTTCACCCAATGGTTTGAGAGCGACGAGGCTGCCGCCGAGTATCGGCATCTGACCTGGGAGACCGAGCTTGAGGAAGCCCGAAAAAACGAGCTCGACGGTCCGCGGAGCGACGTGCGGCTGTAGCGGGCTCACACCAAGAAAAAAGGAGGCAGGCTGAATGGCCTGCTTCCTTTTTTTTTCGCTGCCTATTTGCAGATCGACTCCCGGTACTCGCTGGGGGAGACACCGACCTTCTTTTTAAAAATTTGGCTGAAGTAGCGGGAATCCTGGTATCCGACTTTTTCGGCGACCTCATAGTTTTTGTAATGGGTGGTCCGCAGCATATCCTTGGCCTTGTCGATCCGGATTTCGGTCAGGTGCTCAATGAACGTCTTGCCGGTGTTCGTCTTGAAGAGCAGGCTCAAATAAGTCGGCGTAATAAATACCTTCTGCGCGACGCTTTGCAGCGAAGCATACTGGCATTCCTGCTCCATGTAGTGGATGGTCTTTTTAATAAGGCTGCGGTGGCTCTCTTTGAGCGTGGGCGAAAAGACTTCCCACAGGCCGGTCAGAAACCGGGTGACGTAGCGCTTCAGTTCATCCAGCGTGCCGATCTTCACCAGCGACGTCGCTTCAAACGGCTTGTAAGCGCCTCCATTCCCCTCGTCGGCAATCACCCTTTTTTCGATACCGACCAGCATCCGGATCGTCAGCTCATACATGCTCGTCACGTCGATCGGGCCTTTCTCCAGCAGCGCGGCATAAAACTGGTCCACCGCTTCTGCGATCTCCGCCTCCGTAGCGGCCGAGCGGAAGCTGGCGTACAGCTTTCTCTCCTTCTCGGCTGGGTAGCGCCCGACCGGCTCCATCCCGCGGATTTCGCTGTAATGGATGATCTGGCCCGTCCCGCGGTAAAACTTGTTATTCAGTGCAACCGAAGCCTGCCGGTAAGAGAGATGGATGTCGCTCAAGTGGCTGCATGGCTTGCCTACTCCAATGTTCACCGGATGGGGGAACCGCTGTTGAAGCATCGATTGCACCCGGACCAACACCTCTTTGGAAACCCAGGAGAACAGCAGTCCGATCCTCCCTTCCTCGTCCAGAAAGACGACGCTCCCTTCCGGCACACGCTCCTGAAGATCGGCGCGCATGTTCTCAAGATATGCCAAGCGGTCATGCTCATGGTCATAAGGAGCGGTCGGCTCCAATAACGCAATGGCGGGAAACGTATAGTACGGGTTCAGGCGAAGCCGGGACAGGCTTTCCTTCAGTTCCCCCTTCATATTCGCTTTGCCGGAAATGAGGTGCCTTAGCAGGCGGTCCCTCATCCAAGTCATAACATCCTGGTCATCGAACAAGAAACGTTCATTTAACATGCTTCATTTCCCCTTTGTGAAAGGATAACGAACGAGAGGCATGGTTCTAGTCCATATGGATAAATTTATAGGCATGCATATGCTCGATAAAAGCCTCCTCAACCGCGTCCCCGTCCCCTGTCTGGAGGACGGTGATCAGCCGCCGATGCCACTCGGCCAGCAAATCCGTCGTGTGGTGACGATTGGAGATGGCCATAAAGCGCATCACCTTCGTCCTCATCTGGTTCCAGAGCTCCAGAATAGCCTGATTGTCGCAGCGTTTGTAGAAAAATCCGTGAAAATCCATATCCAGCTCGAGGATGCCCAGCGTGTCATCGCGCTCGACGGCTTCCTCCATCGACCGGATAATCATTTCCAATTGCTCGTAATCATTCTCCGATAGAGTTGGCATAGACGTTCGCACGGCGTAACCCTCAATAATTTCGCGAAGCACGAAAATATCTCTGATCTCCTTCGACGTAATATTGGAAACGACCGACCCTTTATTCGGAATGCCGTTGATTAATCCTTCCTGCTTCATCCTCTCCAGCGCTTCGCGCACAGGCGCCTGACTGACCTGAAATTTACCCGCGATGTCCAGCACGATGAGCCGCGTTCCCGGCTGCAGCTCGCCTGCGATAATTTCCCGCTTAAGCGTCAAATATATCTGTTCGCTGATGGAATTCCCCAAAGGGATGTAACTGCTGTTTGACATGACTCTCAGTCTCCATTCGCCGATCATCCATGACCGCAGATTTGACCAACACGTACGTAACGGCAGTCAAGTAACCGTTTTCAAAACGGTCGGTCGATAGTTTCGCTGACTTACGCTCCATCATCCCTCCCGCTATTATCGATTATCGATAATTTGTTTCCATCATTATATGGGGGCCAGATGCCTTCTGACAACGGAGAATTTTGACGAAAAGGGTTTGATTTTTTATGATCTTTTCGCGTATATCGACAAGTTGTTTCCGAGGGGCTTCCATCCCTGCCCCTTCCCGCCGCAAGCCCTATCCGCCAATCGGACAATCGAATGTTATCCATTAAAAACCAACGCCATACACCCTATTTTCGGTGTAATCCGCATAGTTCGTCTTACCTATCTAGGAAAAAAACAGGAAATGAATGGTTCTTCCTTTCATTTTTTCAGAAAAAAATGCCGGTTTATGAAATAAAGATATGAAAATATCGGGGATACTTGTCGAAATATAGAATAGGAACTAAAACCGGTCGGAATCCTTTCCGCTCAGGCATGCCGTCCGCCGAAACGCATGAATCCATTCAAATATATTACATACCTATTGACGGATTCTCACGGATCGGCACATACGGCCCGCCCGGAGCTGCTCTTTTAAGCGCTGCGCCTGTTCACACAGGTGCTGCCGGAACTTTAGACCTATATCGACTGCAGGGGGAATCTCGTTTGAACAAGCTACTCAAGCAAATATCCGGGCTTTTCAACATTAAAAAGCTCAGAAGCAGACTGATGCTCTTCATCTGTCTCATGCTCATTATCCCGACCGTTGTGCTTGCCGTCTTCGCCGTGAACAGCGCCAAAGCACAGCTTCAGGACAAAATGGAGGACACCACGAAGTCAAGCGTCATGCTGCTCGACAAACTGATCAACACGATGGTCGAAATGCAGCTGTCCAACGTGAAACAGCTCAGCAATCAGATTACGTATGCCGACATCGAAAACCACTCGGTGGAGACCCGAATCCTGATTGACGATTTTAAAGCGCAGCATCCGGAAATCGAAATCGTCTCGATCGGCACCGACAACGGGTCCTGGATGAAATCTCCTGACCCCGGTCAGCAGCAGTTCGATCCCCGGACCCGCAACTGGTACAAGCTGGCCATGAACAACAAGGGACAGGCGGTTGTCGACGATCCGGCGATTTCGGCGACGACGAAAAACTATGCGATCGCCATTTCCAAAACGCTGCCCGACGGCAAAGGGGTTATCAACATCAGCCTGAGCATCGGGAACATCAACAACATCGTGAAGCAGGTTCACCTTGGCAACGAGGGCTACATCTACTTAGTTGACCGCAACGGTCTCTTGATGTCGCACCCGACCGAGAAGGTGGGTGCCAAGTTTGTTGGCGACCAGCTCAAAACGATGCAGGGTAAAAATGAAGGACTGCTCAACTATACGAACCCGCTCAATGGCGTTGGCCAGCGCGGATATTTCGTGACCAACGAGCTGACCGGCTTCAAAATCGTCGGCATCCTTCCGGAGAGCGAATATACGAAGGCGACGACGCCGATCTTCTGGACATCGGCCATCGTTCTTGTGATCGCCGTTATAGCCGCTCTGATCGTGATGTTTTTCATCATCCGCAGCATGACGCGTCCGATCGAGCAGCTGAACCGTTCGGCGAAGCGCGTGAGCGAAGGGTATCTGAACGACCGCGTCGTGACGAAGCGGCGAGACGAAATCGGAGACCTGGCGCATAACTACAACGCCATGGTCGACTCGCTGCGCCGGATGGTACTAGACATGTCGGAAACCTCCAGCCAGCTGGCGGCCTCGAGCGAAGAGCTGACCGCCAGTACGGAGCAGAACGCGCAGAGCGTCGAATTCGTCTCCAATCTGATGACGGATTCAGCTCAAGAGGCCAACAACCAGGCCATCGCCGCGCAGGAAAGCGCGCGCACGATGGAGGAAATGGCCAGCGGTATCCAGCGTATTGCCGAATCGGCCAGCACCATCGTCGATTCGTCGAACCGTACGGAAGAAGACGTGCACGCCGGCAGCCGGAAGGTTCAGCTGGTCGGCACGCAAATGGACACGATCAAGAAGTCCACGCACGAGTCTGCTGCGCTGATCGAGAAGTTGAACGACCACAGCGCAAGCATCGCCGCGATGAGCACGGCGATCTCCGAAGTGGCTAAGCAGACCAACCTGCTCTCCCTGAACGCCGCGATCGAAGCGGCGCGGGCCGGCGAGCATGGACGCGGCTTCGCCGTCGTCGCCGAGGAAGTCCGCAAGCTGGCGGATCAGTCGAACCTCACGGCGGAGGAAATCCAGCACACGATCCAGGAGATGACGATGCTGATCACTGACGCGTATAACGTGATGCGTCATAAAGTGCAGTCCGATGTGGATCAGGGGATGGAAGTTACGGCAGAGGCGCTCGAAGCTTTTGCCAATATCGAAAAATCCGCCAAGCAGATTACCGACCAGATCCAGGACATTTCCGCCGTCACCGAGCAGATGTCCGCAAGCAGCGAAGAAGTGTCCGCCTCCGTGCAGGAAGTGGCCAGCATTTCGCGCAACACGGTCGCGTCGTTCGAGCGCGTGAGCGCCGCGAACCAGGAGCAGCTGGCGTCCATGGAAGAAATCTCATCTTCGGCGAACAGCCTGTCGAAGATGGCGGTGGACATGCAGGAGAAAATCGACCGCTTCAAGCTGGAGGGCTGATGGGGGCGGGCAGCAGCCCGCTTGATTTCCCGGCCCCCGAGGGTTTAAGAAATGTTAAAAAGCGTACCGTACGGTTAAAGTCCGTGCGGTACGCTTTTTGGTGTTTATTACGGGTGTATCCCCGTCGATATGCCTTTTAGTGCCTGCAGGTTTGATGTGTGTTTCCCCACCAACTTGAGCGATTCCCTGCTTAGTTTCCAGCGGGCCCTCTCGCTTAACGCCCAAAACGTCGGCTCAGCACATGATGCGGATTTTGCAGGAACGGACTGCGCGTATTTTTAAGCGTTTCGATGCGCTCAAGCGCAAGCCGGTCCGCGGCGGCATACGTCGGGATGCCGGCTTCCCGGGAGATGTCGAAGATGCGGGAGATGCTGCTATAGATCCCGCTGATTTGCTTCCAGGCGCGGTCCTTGTTATAGCCGTTCAGCTCGTCGGCAATATTGATGACGCCGCCGGCGTTAATGACGTAATCCGGCGCGTAGACGATGCCCAGCTCGTGAATCTGGTCTCCGTGCCGGGCTTCCTTCAGCTGGTTGTTGGCCGAGCCGGCAATAACCTTTGCCTTCAGCTTCGGGATGCTCTCATCATTGATGATGGCGCCCAGCGCACAGGGGGAGAAAATATCGCAATCAACGCCGATAATATCCCCCGGCGCCACCGCGGTGGCGTTATACTTCTCCACCGCGCGGCTGACCGCCTCCTCGTTGATATCCGTCACGATCAGCCGGGCTCCCTCCTGATGCAAATACTCGCACAGGTGGAACGCCACGCTGCCGACGCCCTGCACCGCAATCGTCCGGCCTTCCAACGAGTCGGAGCTGAAGGCTTCCTTGGCGGCGGCCTTCATGCCTTGATATACGCCGTAGGCCGTCGCCGGCGACGGATTGCCGGACGAGCCGTAGGTCGGGGAGATCCCGGTCACAAAATCCGTCTCCTGATGGATGATATCCATGTCGACCACCGTTGTGCCGACATCCTCTGCCGTAATATAGCGGCCGTTCAATCCTTGTATGTATCTTCCGAAAGCCCGGAACATCGCTTCGTTCTTGTCCTTTTTCGGATCGCCGATGATGACGGTCTTGCCTCCGCCCAGGTTCAGGCCTGAAATGGCGTTCTTATAGGTCATGCCCTTAGCCAGGCGCAATGCGTCTTCGATCGCGGCTTCCTCGGAAGCGTAAGTCCACATCCGGGTCCCGCCCAGTGCCGGCCCGAGCGTCGTATCGTGAATCGCAATGATCGCTTTGAGTCCGGACGACTTGTCCTGACAAAAAAGCAGCTGCTCATAATCGTACTGTTCCATTGCGCTAAACAGTTCCATATCGGTGTTCCCTCCATTGTGATTCATGCCTCATGCTACTTACGCTTATAAGCGTAACAGGATCATTATAGTAATGATTTGACTTGAAAGTAAAGTTTTCACCCGTGTTATCCGACTTTCCGGGCTATACCCGACTAGGCGTGCTTGAACACAAAAAAGACGGCTGACGCCGTCTTAAAATGCCTTTGTCCTGCTTCTCACGTTTCCGTCTGCAATCCCCAACCGGCGGGGTACGATGCGCCGAGCGATACCGGAAGGCGCCCTTTGAAAGGAATAGCGCCGGCGATCGCCTTGGCGGTACTCACAAGCGCCAGCGGACGGCTCTCGTAGGCCGCAACCAGTGCAGACGCTTCCGGAAAACACATCAGGTCGTACGGATTGCGAAGCGCGGCCACCACAACCGGTTTGCCAAGCGCGAGCAAATCCTGGACCAGCTTGATCTGCGCCGGGTCAAACTGCGCATTGTACGTGCCCACGACGATTTGCCGCACCTCCCCGCCTTCGGCTTCCTCCACAAGGCGGCCCGCCTGCTCCGCCACTTCGGCCAGCGGCACCTGACGGTCGCTCACGTCGATCCCCTGTGCGGCCAAGGCGCTGCCCAGGCTTTCCGTCCTCGCGATCGCTTCGTCGGCGATCGTCAGCGCGGCAGCCGCGACCGAGATGACCAGCGTGCGCTGCCGTTTCAGCGGCAGGATGCCATCCCTTGCTTGCACCAGCGTAATGCTTGCCTCGCTGATCCGGCGGGCCAGATCCATGTGGGCTTCGCTCCCGGGGAGCTTGTCCCGCAGTCCGGGCGCTGCCTGTTTGCCATTCTGGGCCAGCACGTCCTGCAGCCCATGCGAGTCTTCGACAACCTGCCCGTCCAGCTCCGGCCGCAGCGTCTCCAGCTCCGCCGGGTTCCCGAGCAGTCCGCGCTTCGCCTTCAGCGCAAGCAGCCTCCGCACGGAGGCGTCGATCCGGCTCTCCGCGATCCGGCCGGAGCGGACCGCCTGCTCCAGTGCCTCCATCGCCTCCACCTGCAGCTGCGGGGTCTGGCTGATCAGGACGGTGTCCGCTCCCGCTTCGACCGCCATCACCGCAGCCTTGACGGTGCCGTAATGCTCGGCGATCGCTTTCATTTCCATGCAGTCGGTCATGACCACACCATCGTAGCCGAGCTCCTCGCGCAGCAGGCCGGTCAGCACGGCATGCGACAGCGTTACCGGCAGCTTGGAAGGCTCTAGCGCCGGAAAATAAATATGCGCCGACATGACCGCGTCGATGCCTTCGGCGAACGCCTTTCTGAACGGAACGAGCTCCACCTCATCCATCCGCTCTCGGTCGTGTGTAATCGTCGGCAGGTCCAGATGGGAGTCCACGGCGGTATCCCCGTGCCCCGGAAAATGCTTCGCCGTGGCCGCGACGCCCACGTCCTGCAGACCGCGGAAAGCAAGCGTCCCGTACTCCGCCACCGCTTCCGGGGACTCCCCGTAGGAACGGACGCCGATGACCGGATTCAGCGGATTGTTGTTCACGTCGAGCACCGGCGCAAAATTCAGGTTGATGCCGAGGGAACGCAGTTCCTCCCCGCTGACGCGCGCGGACTCGTACACCCAGTCCGCCGAGCCTGCGGCGGCCAGTGCCATATTTCCCGGCATCAGAGCAACGCCTTCCGTGATCCGGGCGACCATTCCGCCTTCCTGATCAATGGAAATCCACAACGGCAGCGTCCCCGACGTCGCGGCCGCCTGCTGCAGATCCCGGCTCAGCCTGCTCACCTGCTCCGTCGTCTTCACGTTGCGTGCGAAATAAATGACGCCGCCGATCTGATGCGTGCGGATGAACTGCCGCAGCTCCTCGCTGATTTCCGTCCCCCAAAAGCCGCAAACGAACATCTGCCCGATTTTTTGCCGCAGGCTCATGCTCTTGATCAGCTGATCGATCTTCCGTTCCTGATTCATCGTGATATCCCCCTAGCCCATATGCTGGTTCAATTGCGCTGCTGATTCCAATCTGATTCCAATATCTGCGAAATCCCATCATCGCTCCAAATCCATGACAGCATGATTTAAAATAACGATTCTGATAGGATCCGAATCTTCAATGATCCATTTCTCTGATTTCAATTTCGATATAACGGACCCGGTTCCCCTTGCGATTCCTTCTGCCTATTCCGTCCGCTCCTGCAGCCGCTCATGCAGAAAATCGACGATATGGACGGCCTTCATGCTGCCGCTGAGGCCTTCCTTCTCGATGCCGTGCTTCATCTGGAGCAGGCAGCCGGGATTGCTGGTCAGCAGATACTGGGCCTGCGTCGCTTCCACATGCTCCATCTTGTGATCCAGAATGCTGCCGGCCATTTCCGGCTGCGTTACGTTGTAGATGCCGGCTGAGCCGCAGCAGCGATCGGCGTTTTTCATTTCGATAAATTCGGCGCCCTCCACTTGGCGCATCAAAACGCGCGGGGCATCCGCCGATTTCATCACGTTGCGCAGATGGCAGGAATCCTGGTAGGTGATTCTCACCTTCGAATCCCCTTCTGGAGCAGGTCCTGCCGAAGGGGCGCCAAAGTTTAAGCTTCGGCCCGCACGGACAAGCAGCTCGCTGACGTCGACGACACGCCCGGCGAACCAGGCTGCATCCTCCCGCCACTGCGGATCTTCATGCAGCAGATGGTCGTATTCGGTCAGGATCGCCCCGCAGCCGCCCGCATTGGAGACGATATAGTCCACATTTGCCTCCTTGAAGGCGCGGATGTTGCCGCGGGCGAGCTCCCGCGCTCCTTCCGCTTCGCCGCTGTGCGCATGCAGGGCGCCGCAGCAGTTCTGTGCCGCCGGAATCACTACATCGAAGCCGGCTGCGGTAAGCAGATCCACGGTATGAATGTTCGTGTCCGTGAACAGCACATCCATAATGCAGCCTCTGAAGAGCGCTGCGGTCGCGATTTTCTCGCCTTTTGCGGGATGATATGCGCCGATCTTCTCCAGCACGCCCTTGCCGGAAGCTTCGGGCAATATTTTCTCCATATCGCTGATATGCTTCGGAAACAGCTTCATAATGCCGGTGGACCGCGCTACCTTCCGCAGCCCCGACTTCTGGTACAGCTCGAGGCCTCGGCCCACGAGCTTCATCCGCTTCTGATGCGGAAATACCGTTTTGAACGCCGCATGACGGGCAGCCTTCACCAGCGGTTTATGCTGCTTGTGATCCTCGATCGCGTCCCTTGCCTGTTCAATAAGCTGCCCGTATTTGACGCCCGCCGGACAGGCCGGCTCGCAGGCGCGGCAGCCGAGGCAGTGGTTCATCTGCTCCTCGAACGCCCCATCCGGCTCCATAATGCCGTCCGCGACGGCCTTCATCAAGGCGATCCGGCCCCGCGGCGACTCGGCCTCGATGCCTGTCTCGGCAAAGGTGGGACACGCCGGAAGGCAGAAGCCGCAGCGCATGCAGTTGGTCAGCTGGTCCTCATCGAGGCGCAGCCGGAGCGTCTCGGCGAGCGGATTCGCCCGCTCCTTCACGTTCACCGTGTTACCCACGATCGATCACCACCCGTTTTCTTGTTTCTTTTGCGAACATTTTCCCCGGATTCAGCAGGTTATGCGGATCAAAGGACTGCTTGATCGCCTTCATGACCTCCATCCCCGCTGCCCCGACTTTCCATTCGAGGAACGGCGATTTGACCAATCCGACCCCGTGCTCGCCGGTAATCGTTCCCCCGAGCCGGATCGCTGCTTCGAAGATTTCCTCGAACGCTTCGTCCACCCGGTGAATTTCCTCCTGATTGCGCGCATCGGTCGTTGCCGTCGGATGAAGGTTGCCGTCTCCCGCATGGCCGAAGGTGCAGATTTGGACGTCATATTTCTTCGCGATGCGGTTGATCTCAAGCACCATATCCGCGATCTTGGAACGCGGCACCGTCGCGTCCTCGAGAATCGTCGTCGGCTTCAGTCTTGCCAGCGCGGTAAACGCACTGCGCCGGGCGGTCAGCAGCTTCTCGGCCTCCTCCGCGCTCGCCGCGATACTCACCTGATCGGCTTGCTCGCTTCGGCAGATGTCCGTGATAAGCGCAATATCCCGCTCCACGGTTTCCATGTCGCCGTCCTGTTCAATCAGCAGGATCGCTTCCATGTCAAGCGGCAGCCCCAGCTTCGCATAATCGTCCACGACCCGGATCGTGGAGCGGTCGAGAATTTCCAGGGTAGCTGGAATGATCCGGTTCTCGATGATTTTGGATACCGTACGGGCCGCGCCGTACAAATCCTTGTACATCGCCAGCATCGTCTTCTTGTACTTTGGCGGCGGAATCAGCTTCAACGTCGCCTCCGTGATGATGGCCAGCGTGCCTTCCGAACCGACCAGCAGCTTCGTCAGATCGTAACCGGCCACATCCTTCATCAGCTTGCCGCCGGTTCGAATGATGTCGCCGCTCGCCAGGACGGCCTCCAGCCCGATCACGTAATCCTTGGTCGTTCCGTATTTCAGCCCGCGCAGGCCGCCCGAGCATTCGGCGATATTGCCACCGAGGGTCGAGATCGACATGCTGCTCGGATCCGGCGGGTAGAACAGGCCGAGCTCCTCCACATGCGTAATAAACTGTTTCGTATTTAGCCCCGGCTGAACGATCGCCGTTAAATTTTCCATATCGATCTCGAGGATCCGGTTCATCCGGTGCATGACCATGACGACGCCGCCTTGAACGGGCACCGTGCCGCCGCACAGGTTCGTTCCCGAACCCCGGCCGACGACAGGGATTTTATGCCGGCTCAGCACCTTCATCACTTCGGAGACCTGGCCGGTATTTTCCGGGTATACGACTGCATCTGGCAGCGACTGCAGCATCGGCGTGCCGTCATACGAATGCGTGACCAGCGACTGGGGATCATCCTTTACATAAGAGCTGCCCAAAATGGCGGCGAGCTCGCGTTTTACGTCTTCCTGCAGCAAGGAAAACACTCCTTTACATTCCATAATCGATATCAGTGCAAAATAAATTAGTCAGGTCATCTGATGACTTTTATTGTGATCAAGTATACACTAAAATAAATGAATCTATATAGATTGAATTCAAGAAAGTCACATTTTAGACACAATTATTCCTCGTAGATCAAGGAATGACTAGTAGAAACTTTAAACGGAGGGACGCTTGAACGATGAATCCGCAGCGGCCGTTGAAACAATATGAGTGGGTAATGAATGATTTGAAGCGGCAAATGGACGAGGGCTCGCTTCAGCCGGGAGACCGCCTCTCCTCGGTCGTGGACCTGGCGCTCCAGTACAATGTGGGCAGATCGACCATCCGCGAGGCGCTCAGCGCTCTGAAAGCGATGGGGCTGCTGGATATCCGCCAGGGCGGAGGCACGTTTGTGCGTACACCGCCCGCCGATCCGCTGCCGGTACATCCCGGACAGCTCTACGCGGACCTGTGGGAGGGACGCGCGGCTTCGCTGCGCCATCTGCTTGAGGTCCGGCGCGTGCTGGAGACCGGCTGCGCCTCCGTTGCCGCATCGAACCGCAGCGAAGCGGATCTGGCGGCTTTTGAGGAAATACTGGGCGAAATGGAGAACGCCGCCGATGAGCAGGTCAGCGAGCAGGCGGACGTGAAATTCCATCAGCAAATTGCCGCGGCAACGCACAATCCGCTGCTGCTGGATTTGATGGAATCGTTATCGAACAAGCTGCATGAAAACATGAAGGATATGCGCGCCTTGTGGTTCTATGCCGAGCGCTCCTCCGCCGAGCGGCTGCTGCAGGAGCATGCGTCCATCTACGAGGCGATCCGGACCCAGGATGCCAAGGAGGCCTTGGCCCGGATGGAGGCCCATATCACCAAAGTGGAGCAGGTGCTAAGCGAAAAAGGCGCGGGCGACCAGCCGCTTTGACCTCCAGGCTTAAGCCTGAGCCGCAGATGTGAAAGCTCGATGCCGCTGCCTAAGAGGCAAGCCCGCATTTAGCATCCGCCCTTGCCTCCTGCCCACCCGCGTTTCAATTTACCAAGCATAGGCAGCACACAATGTTAACCTCCTCGCCGCCCGCTGTACCTTTTTAAAAATACTTCCAGCTTCCTTTTATTCGTATAGACGAGAATCAGCAGATTTACGAGCCATATGCACAAATATGGTCCCGGGAAGCCCCGGGCGATCAGATAGACGGAGACGAGCATGAAGCCGGCCACCACCTGGAAGCCGCTCGCTTCCGTGGATAAGGGCCGCCGGCTCATCAGCTTGGAGGCGATCAGCAGCAGCGCCAGAATGACAGCCAGTGCCAGCGATACCTCAAACCGGGTCAAGGCGCTCCATACCCCGAAGGTGACGGCGATCGCCTTGCCTCCCTTGAACTTCAGAAACGGTGAGAAGGCATGCCCCGCAACCGGGGCCGCGGCGACAGCAACCATGCCATACCCGTGCACGGTGCCGCTGCCTGCGATCCATACCAGGGGCAAATATCCCTTCAAAAAGTCCAGCGCCACCCCCGCCAGACCCAGCTTATACCCCGCAGCGCTCCAGAGGTTGAACGCACCCGGGTTCCCGTCTCCCACCGCCTTCAAATCCTTGTGCGCCGCCCGGCCGAGCCAATACGAGAACATCAGCGAGCCGCACAGAAATTCCACAGCCGTCAGCAGCAGGATCATCATCATGGTTCCCTATGACCCCCAACATCCACGGCCCTGTCCTTCCACATGACATGCCCCAGAAACATGACCTGGTAAGCGGAATACAGCATCACCACCAGGAAAAAGATCGTGGATAAAATATGAAGAATAGGCATCACGAAGCCGAATTTGCCGACATTTTTGATCAGATAGCCGATGTGTGCCATGTACAGCAAGTAGCCCGCGAGCAAGGGGATTCCCCATGGCGTGTTCCATAGAAAGAACGCCCCTGCGGAGCAGACCAATCCGATAAACCAGAGCGCAATCAGCACGATCGTCCATGGACTCAGCTTGGCCGTGCTCAGCACCGCTCCTTTGCCGAATCCCTGCAGCTCGCTCTTAATACCGTGCGGGTACATGCGGAACGATACCATCCCCCGGCCGATAAAATTCGTTACGCCGATCCCGGCTTCCATGTACTTGGCGCCCAGGTTTAAATCATCCAGTATTTCCGACCGGATGCTGCTGTGGCCGCCGACCTGCTCATAATCTTGCCTTGTTGTCAAAATGCAGGAGCCGTAAAGTCCTTTCCGGAGATTGCGGCGTTCAAAAGGGGAGGTAAACGCAAATACGCCCAAAATATTCGGGATGAGTGCAAGGCGCTCGTAAAATTTCTCGGTGTGGTGAAAGGGGACGACGGAAATGACGCCACCGGTACGGGAGCGAAGCTGCAGAAGCGAATCCAGCGCATGCGGTGACAAGCGGATGTCGGCATCCAGAAAAACGAACGTATCCCCGGAAGCATGAAGATAGCCGTTCCACACGGCCCATGTTTTTCCCGTCCATCCGGGAGGAAGCGGCGGATTCTGCAAGATGGTCACCCCGAAACCCGCGGCGACGTCCCGGGTCCGGTCCTGCGAGCCGTCGTCGACGACAATGATCTCATGCGGCTGCAAGCTTTGAGCCCGGAGGGATTCCAGGAGATAGGCCAGATTCTTCTCCTCATTCCGCGCCGGAATAATTACGGAGAGCTTAGCCCCCGCCTGCTTCCCTGCGCCATCGCTGCGAGGGACCCGATTTTTGCGGAACAAAACCATCCCGGACAGGATGCCGATAACAAATAACAAGTAAAGAAACAGGTAAAGCCCCATAGCCAACAACCCCATCTCTCTAAAGTAGCTGGAACCTTGGAAGGTTAGAGCCTTTCGTGCGTCTGCCGAATCTGTCTAGAAGCGTTATCGTTGAATGATGCAACCATAGTGTAGCCGAGCATTCCTCCCTTTTCAATACATTATATTCCAGCCCCTTGGCCAAGGATTCGCGGATTGTACCATCCCTTCTGAAAACTTTCTGGCCCCTTCGGGCCATGCTGCGCAGCAGAACGCCTTTTATGATAAAATAATGTTATTACTCCCAGTACAGGGCGGCGGCAAGGAGGCATAATCCATGAATATCAGCAGCCGGTTTTCCGTGGCTATTCATATCCTTTCGATTCTGGAAATCAACAAGACGGGTACCAATACGTCTGATTTTATAGCTTCGAGCGTCAACACGAACCCGGTCGTTATCCGGAGAATTACAGGCATGCTCAGCAAGGCGGGATTGGTCGAAGTGAAGCCGGGGGTCCCCGGTGCCAAGCTGGCCAAGGATCCTAGTGATATAACGCTGCTGGACATTTACAATGCGGTTAACGTCGTGGAGGAGAATGGCCTGTTCGGCGTCCATGATTCTCCCAACCCGGATTGCACGGTGGGCCGCAACATCCAGGGGGTGATCGTCCCGCTGTTCACCAGCGCCCAGAAAGCGATGGAGAACGTGCTCGCTGCCGTTAAGCTCCAGGACATCATCCAAGACATCGAAGCGCTTGAAATGTAACGCACGCCCCGACTCCCGACCCGGAAGAGGGGCGTGTTTTTTTCGTGTTAAAGGTTTGCCGTCCTTTTTGATTTGACATTCGCCCAACATGTAACTACAATAGTTACAAGAAAAGACATGATAACCAGGAGGGAACTTTTTTATGAATATTGGAGTTATTGGAGCCAGCGGCAAGGCTGGACGCCTTATTGTAGAGGAAGCGTTGAACCGCGGACACCAGGTAACGGCGATCGTTCGTGATGCAGGCCGCGTTACGGGGAACGTCAGCGTTCTGGAGAAAGATGTGTTTGACCTGACGGCTGAAGATGTGAAGCCGTTTGATGTTGTCGTCAACGCCTTCGGGGCCAAGCCCGGGGACGAGCATCTTCACGTCGAAGCCGGAAGATCGCTGATTTCCGCCCTGAAGGAAGCATCGTCGACCCGGCTGATCGTCGTGGGAGGCGCAGGCAGCCTGTTTGTCGACGAAGCACAGACCACCCGCGTCATGGATACGCCAGATTTTCCGAAGGAATACTTCGCTACGGCATCCAATCAGGGCAAAAACCTCGAGGATCTGCAGCAGTCCAGCGGGATTCAGTGGACCTTTATCAGTCCGTCGGCCTTTTTTGATCCCGAAGGGGCAAGAACCGGCTCCTACCAGGCTGGAAAGGACCAGCTTCTCGTCAACTCAGCCGGCAGCAGCTATATCAGCTACGCGGACTACGCCATTGCCGTCCTTGATGAAATCGAGCATCCGCAGCATCGGAACGAACGGTTCACCGTTGTGGGCGAAGCCAAATAAATAGATTTATTGACAAAAGAGACGGTCCCAAGAAAGGGGACCGTCTCTTTTATTTATCGGAAAAGGCAGTTTCTCGCTTATTTCGATTCCATCATCGAAGGAGCGGCCTTCCAGCTCATCTCCTCCAAAAGGGCGCGAACCCGTTCCAACATCATGTCTACATGCTCGGCATGCATATCTTTGAGAAGCGACATATTTTCCGGCTCGGCAATATAGCTGAGCGTGTTCAGGAACAGCTCCGTCTCCAAATCGATTAACGCGATTTCCCGCGCCCGGCCAATTAAGTCCTCGTAGGGCATGCAATCCGGAGGGACATCGAGCCTAAGATGCAGAGCGATCTCCTTCAGCTTGGTTTTCGCCGCCATATGGGCGAGAATCAGTGCCGGCTGCAGCTGTCCCTCGTCTTTGAGCAGGATCGCCAGATTCATATGACTCCTGGATAATTCACTCCAAATTCGGGTCTTGGCGGACTGGAGGGGATCCCCATCCGCATTAAGTTCCCTTTCTTTAACCAGGCTCGAGTTTGTTGTGTATGGACTCATTCCCAATCATACCTCCCTTGGAGCAGCACTTCTGCAGGAACTGAAGCCGGTATGGCTTGCCGGCGCGAAGTAAGGGGGTGCATACTCATCTTGAGTGTCGGCATATAGACTGCCGAAAGTGCTTGCCGCCTGCGGCTTCCTGTATCGCTCATCCAAGACGGGAACGTTCCCATCTTGACCGTGGCGGGCTTTAGGCTTGATAACTGCTGGCACTCCTTGTTGTATATTTCGGTTTTTTCTGCATCAAAATGAAGGGTTTTCCATATTAAAAAGCTTTCTCCAACAATTTGTGTAGTATTGGGGATTCGCCATGGCAAGGTGGCCCTCCCGCTTCCTGCTTCCTCCCTATTTTTTTCATCACGGCTCCAGGTACGGTGCTATAATGAAGAGGTTGGTTTCAAATACATCATGACAATGATCTCGAAAAAGGAAGCTGAGCTATGATTGGAGACATACTTCTGGAAGTGGTGCTGCCCGTCTTTGTGCTGATTGGAATCGGTTCATGGATGCAGCGCGTGTTCCGCCTGGATTTGTACACACTGGCCAAAATCAATTTTTACTGCATAACCCCTGCCGCCGTCTTTATGAGCATGTATCATTCGGATATGTCGGGCGAGCTGCTCGGGAATGTGACACTCTTTTACGCATTATATGTATTCATTCTATACGTGATAGGGACCTTGGTCGCCCGCCCGCTGAAATTCACCAAAAGCATGCGCGCTGCGTTCAACAACAGCATCATGCTGGACAACTCGGGCAACTACGGGATGCCGATCAATGCCCTGGTGTTCAAGGGGGACCCCCTCGCCAGCTCCATGCAGGCGCTGATCATGTCGCTGCAGAGCCTCCTGACGTTCACTTATGGAGTCATATCGATCCAGGGCGCCAAGCTGAAAGGCAATTACCGCAGCATGATTATCGGTTTTCTGAAAATGCCGGTCCCGTATGCGCTCGTGCTCGGAATCGTGCTGCATGCCGTGCATGCCCCGCTGCCACTGTTCGTATCGCAGCCGCTCACCTATGCCCAGCAGTCGATGGTGGCCGTCGCCCTGCTGACGCTGGGGGCCCAGATCGTCAAGTATCCGCTCAAACTGTACCGTGTGGACGTATATATCAGCCTGTTCCTCCGCCTCATCATTGGCCCTGTCATCGGCGTAACGCTCGTGTTTGCGCTCGGAATGAAGGGGATTCCGGCCCAGGCGCTGCTCATCGCATCCGGCATGCCGACTGGGGTCAACACGTCGATTTTGGCGGAAGAGTACAACAACGAGCCGGATTTTGCGGCGCAAACCGTCCTGATTTCCACGCTGTTTAACATTATTACGATTACGGGATTAATTTCACTGGCGAAAATGTTCTGAAATAGAGGCGAAATGCCTCTATTTTTTTGTATATATCGGCCAAGTCTGCTCCTGCCCTACCGGGAACCAAGGACGAATTGGCGCGGCGTAACGCCGAGCACCCGCTTGAAATGCCGGTGAAAATGGCTTTGGTCGCTGAAGTTAAGCACTGCCGCCACTTCGTGAACGGGAAGACCGGACAGCAGCAGCTGCTGTGACCTGCGGATCCGCTCCCGGATAATATACTGGTGCGGCGGCAGGCCTGTGGTCTGCTTAAACAGCCTTACCAGATGGGACGAGCTGATATGGGCGGCTCCAGCCAGGTCTTCGAGAGAGATATCCTGGTCCAGAAACGCATCGATGTACTGCAGCGCTTGATCCAGCTGATTTTTTTCCAGCTTATGCGGGGCCGCCCGGCTCCCGGCTTTGGTGCCCGAACCGTAGCGGTCGAGCATATGGACGGTGAGCATGCGCATCAAGGAATCCGAGTAGAGCCTGCCGCCCATCACCCCGCTCTGCTGCTCTTCGTGGAGCCAGCGGACCAGCTGGACGAGCCGTTCATCCTGCAGCCGGATCTGTGTCGCGAAATCGATCTGCCTGGCTCCTCCGGGGAGCTCCAGCTCACCGGCTACCTTTTGGACCAGGTCAGGGCTCAGGTCGAGACGGAAGAAGTCTAGCTCCCTGTCCCACCGGCACAATGACATGTCGCCTGCAGAGAATACGTTGATATGTCCTGGCCAGGCCACCCCTTCCCCGCTGTATCCGTCGGACCGCTCAAATACGCGGACCGGCTCCTTGGTACGGTGAATGACCATGAGGTGCCCCGTTAATACCGGCTCAAAGGCTTCCTGCGGGGGGACTTGCTCCAAACTGGACAACGTATACTCCGGCTTCTCCACGATCCTGTTTTCACCCTTTCCCACTGCTGGCCGTATCGGCAATGCGTTCTCCTCCCTGCCGCTTGGATGCAAATGAAACGCTTTTTTTTCCATTCTAAACGCTGCTTCCTTCCCTGACAAAGGGTACTTCGGCCCAAATGAGCATTTTGTTCAAAAAAGACGATCAACCGGTTCAAGAAACCGTCCCCGGATTCCCCTTATACTTGGGTTCAAGAAGGGCACCAACCCTATAACATGAATGGAGGCGTTAAAGCATGAAATATGCAAGACTCGGAAACTCGGGACTGATCGTGTCCAAACTGGCATTCGGAGCAATGACTTTTGGCACGGGAAACCTCCCAAGCGTCTATAAGGTAGGCCCATCAGCTGCCCGGCAGCTGGTGGACGAGGCGCTGGCGGCAGGCATCAATTTCTTCGATACCGCGGATGGCTATGCCGACGGGCAAAGTGAGGAAATGCTGGGGCAGCTGCTCGGCTCCCGCCGGCAGGAAGTGGTTATTGCCACCAAAGGCGGCTTCCGTGCGGGCCCTGCGCTTGTTCAGTCGGGCTTGTCCCGCAAGCATTTGTTTGCCGCCGCAGAGGCGAGCCTGAAACGCCTCGGCACCGATTACATCGATTTGTACATCGTTCACAAGACGGATCCCTTCACGCCGCTGGAAGAAACACTCGAAGCGCTGAACGACTTGGTCCGGCAGGGAAAAGTCCGCTATATCGGCTTCTCCAACTGGCCGGCCTGGCTGGCGGCCAAAGCGGTGCAAATCCAGCGCGAACGGGGCTGGGCCACCTTCATTAGCGGACAGATGTATTATTCCTTGGTCGGCAGGGACGTCGAGTACGATATCCTGCCGTTCATGAAGGACGCAGGCGTCGGGCTGACGGTATGGAGCCCGCTGGCCGGCGGATTTCTAAGCGGCAAGTATTCCCGCAGCAATTTGCAGGATCCGGACGGACGGCTGAGCGGCTTTGACATCATTCCGTTCGACAAGGAATGGGGTTTTGCCGTGCTGGACCACGTTCACAGCATCGCCGATGCGCATGGCGTGACGGCTGCACAGGTATCGCTTGCCTGGCTGCTGTCCAAAGCCGGCGTCAGCAGCGTCCTGGTGGGCGCCAGCAAAATGAGCCAGCTGGAGGACAATTTGAAAGCCATCGACCTGGAGCTGACGGCTGAGGAGATGCTGCTGCTGGATCAAGCCACACAGCCGCGCCCGCTCTACCCGAATTGGTTTGCCGATTCGATGCTGGATGCGGAGCACATTAAAGCGCTGGGGTAACGTAGAAGTACGGCGGATAATGGAGACCCGACTTTGCGTATTTTATTTTCACTTGTTTTCCGGTTCGTTCATATTCAGTTCATAAACATCGTGTATTTTGGTTTCATTCCAAAAAAGCAAATAGAGAAATGAGGGAGTTTGGAGTGAAATCAAATCGGAACACGCTGATTTTGATCGGACTGATGATCGGTCTGATTTTTGCGGAGCTGGACGAAACCGTCGTGTCCACGGCGATGCCTACCATCATCCGCGATTTGCACGGCCTGGCGCTGTACGGCTGGGTCGCCGGCATTTATATGCTGGCTGCGACCATTTTCATGCCGATCCTCGGCAAGCTGGCCGACATTTACGGCCGGAAAGTCGTTTATTTAAGCTGCATGGCGCTCTTTATCGCAGGATCGATCGTGTGCGGCCTCGCCCCATCGATGACGGTGCTGCTCATCGGCCGGGGCATTCAAGGCATTGGAGCCGGGGGGCTCATGCCGATCGCCTTAGCCATCATCGGAGATTCGTACCCGCTGGAGAAACGCGCCAAAATCCAGAGCCTGTTCGGCCCCATGATGATCATTCCCCAGCTGCTGGGTCCGACGGTGGGCGGATATTTGGTCGGTCACGTCAACTGGCACTGGGTGTTCCTGATCAACATTCCGGTTGGCCTGATCGCCGCCCTGGTGCTCGGAATCGGCATGCGGGAATCGCGCGGAGACGAGAAAAAGCCGATCGACTGGCTTGGTTCATCGGTGCTTACCTTAAGCATGCTGTCCCTGCTTATGTCACCGGTTCTGGTCGATAACCAAGGCCTCGCCTGGTCTTCGCCAACGATTATCGGAATGCTGGTTCTCGGCGCCCTGCTGCTCGGTCTGTTTATCTGGATCGAGACGAAGGTCAAGGAGCCGATCATCCCGCTGCATTTGTTCCGTAACCGCAATGTGGTCGTGCTGTCGCTGCTGGTCTTTATTCTCATGCTGGGCCTGATGGGCGGCATCGCCACCTTCCCGTACTTTGCCCAAAATGTGATGGGGCTGACACCGACGCAATCCGGGTATCTCATGCTGGCGTTTATGGCCGGCGCCATTCCGTCGAGCATCGTCAACGGATTTTTGATCACCCGGGTTCCATACCGCAATCTGTTTATCATCTGCTTTATCCTGCCGGTGATCGGCATCTATCTGCTGACGCAGCTTGGCATTCACACGTCCGTGGTCTATATCGTCGCTTCCTTCTTTATTCTGGGCCTCGGCCTCGGCGCCCTGTTCGGCGGCGACAATCTGATCGTGCAGGAATCGGTGTCCAAGGAGAACAGCGGCATTGCGCTCGGCACCGTGCAGCTGATCCAGTCGCTCGGCACGACGATCGGCCTCAGCGTCTTCGGCAGCCTGCTCGCCAAGCATATCAAGGATGGCGTCTCCTCCATTGCCGGACAGCTTCCTGAAGGAAGCGCAGAGCACCTGGCTACGGGAGGCATCCCGGCAAATCTGGCACCGGACCTGCTGCTGAAGGTGCAGACCGTCTTTGTGGACGCGTTCCAAAACTTGTTCGGCATCGCGTTCGTGTTTATCCTGGTCTCCTTTGTTATCACCTGGTTTTTGAAAAAGGGAGTGCTCACCAGCAAAGAAGCGGCGGCCGAGTCGGGACACAGCTGAGCCGGCTGGCCGTAGTTCTAAACTTATAAATGTGGCTGAACGCTTCTCTAGTCATGCATTGCAATCCAAAATAAATAGCGACAGTCTTGGGATCAAAAATCCCCCCGGACTGTCGCTATTTCATTTCCAGCTATCCCCTGCTTCTATTCCCCCGTTTTGGCAAATCGCTCGATTCTTTCGCCAATCTGATCGCGTACACGTTGAAATACGGCCCACTTCTCTTCATCTGTACCCCGGGCTTTCGCCGGATCGTCAAATCCCCAATGCTCACGTCTGACTTGCGGCGGAGTGACGGGGCATTTGTCAGCCGCATCGCCGCAGAGGGTCACTACGAAATCGGCCTCGTTAAGGAGTGCGGGATCAATGATATCAGAGGTTTGACCGGAAATATCAATCCCTGCTTCTTCCATGGCTTTGACGGCATTGGGATTGAGCCCGTGAGCTTCAATGCCCGCACTGTGCACATTCCAGTCGTCACCCAGGTATTTTTTCGCCCAGCCTTCAGCCATTTGACTCCGGCAGGAATTGCCTGTGCACAAAAAGTAAATTGTTTTCTTGTTCATATGAGCGTGTCTCCTTGGATATGAAAATTATAAAATCGCCAACCACAAATACAGGCCCAGCAGCGTAATCAAAAGGGTAGGAATCGTCAGGATGATGCCGGTTCTAAAATACGTCCCCCATGAGATTTTGACCCCTTTGGCGGACAGCACATGAAGCCACAGGAGCGTCGCCAGTGATCCAATGGGGGTCATCTTTGGTCCTAAGTCGGAACCGATGACATTGGCATACGCCAGAGCCTCCTTGATAGCATCGGTTGTGTGGGTGGATTGTATGGCCAGGGCATCAATCATGACGGTAGGCAAATTGTTCATGACAGATGACAGTACAGCAGATATAAACCCCATAGAGATCGTTGCCGCAAACAATCCCTGATCAGCTGCCGACTGAATGACTTGAGCTAATAAGTCCGTCAGCCCGGCATTCCGCAAGCCATACACCACCACATACATGCCAATGGAGAAAAAGACGATGGCCCACGGGGCCCCCTTAACCACATCCTTGACCGGAACGATTGGACTTTTTCTTGCCATAAGCAAAAAGAAGATCGCGATTACACCAGCGACGATAGATACCGGTATATTTAAAAATTCGCTCGCAAAGTATCCGGCCAGCAGAATGGCAAGCACAACCCAGGATAATCTGAACATTGCAGGATCCTTGATCGCATCCTCCGGGTTCCTTAGATCGGCGGCATCAAACTTCGCGGGGATGCTCTTTCGGAAGAACAGGTAGAGAACGATGATGCTGGCTCCTAGAGCAAATAAATCCGGGATGATCATATGGCCGGCGTATTCCATAAAGGAAATACCGAAGAAGTCAGCAGACACGATATTTACGAGGTTGCTGACAACCAGCGGCAGTGAGGTCGTATCTGCAATAAACCCGCTGGCGATAATGAACGGGAACACCTTCTTTTCATCGAATCTGAGCGCCCGCATCATCGCGAGAACGATTGGCGTTAGGATCAGCGCAGCACCGTCATTTGCAAAAAATGCAGCCACAACAGCACCGAGGAACGAGACATAAATAAACATCCGCAGACCGCTGCCGCGAGCGGCCCTTGCCATATGGAGCGCAGCCCACTCGAAAAATCCGATGCTGTCCAGAATAAGCGAAATAAGGATAATGGCTACAAAAGCGAGCGTAGCATTCCAGACGATTTGCGTGACATCCCAAACGTCCTGGAACCGGACCACCCCAAGGAGCAGAGCAAGAACAGCACCTCCGCAGGCTGACCACCCGATCGACAGGTTTTTGGGCTGCCAGATAACGAGAACTAATGTGATCAAAAATATGACGCAAGCCAATACAACGGTTACCATTTAAAACCTCCGTGCGAACTGTCGCTGATCTTGTTTGTAAACATTCGCAAATCATTATATAACTATGTACTTATATGATCAACAAATAAACTTACTTGCACACGGAAGTTAAATGTTGTTTGTTTAATGCGGTTAATATGGTTAGGGAATCGGGCGTGAGATCCAATACAGCCTTGATATACGGTTTATCATCTACATTTAAGGAGTAGTACACCCATTGTCCACGCTTACTTTCCTTCACCAGTCCCTGAGATTTCAGTTTTCTTAAATGCTGGCTTACCGCAGGCTGGGAGACCTCCAGAATCTCAACAAGCTCACAAACACAAAATTCCCGGTCCTTAAGTAAGGATAATATGGTAAGGCGGGTGTTATCGCTGAGCAGCTTTAGCTTATCCGCCATTTCGCGAATTTGTTCCATAAGGGTCCCTCCTTTTCGTGATATATAAGCGAATGATTATATGATATGATGATGAGAAATAAAAATCAAATTCATAGAAACGCATCTTTATCCCAAAAAACATTTGCATATTGCAAATAAATACAGTATAAATGAATCACGAGGTGAAAAAACGCCATGGAAAGCACTCGCGAACTATTCCAGATCATGACCCGCCGCTTTGGCTTACTCAATAAAAATTGCTGTACCGTAGGTGGGCACGATCTCACACCGGTTCAAAGCCACATTTTGTTTGAGGTCGACCGCCAGCATCATCCTTCGATCCAGCAGATCGCGGAAACATTAGGCACCGATATCACAACATTCAGCCGCCAAATACAATCCCTGATCAAAATGAACTTGATCAAAAAGACGCCTGATCCTACAGATCGCCGGGTTTCGACGCTCGCTCTAACGGTTGAAGGGAAATACGTCGCTGCCACTATTGACCATCAAATGAACGCTTATTTGGATGATGTATTTTCTTTTATGACCGAGTTTGAGAAAGAAACCGTTCTCCGTTCCATAAAATTGATGAATGAAGCGATGGCCAAATCCGAATATTGCTGCAAGCCGATGTTAGGGTAATTTTTTTTATCCTTAAATACTTGCAATTTGCAATTAATTTTTCATGTACAATCCTTTGATCTGATGTCAAATGGTTTTGCTGCTCCCGCAGCGGGTCATTCAACATACACAACCATTTAAGGAGGTCCTTCAATGTACGATCACTTTTACACCGCCGAGTACCTGATGAAAATGAACGAACAACAAGTGCAAAAAACAGCCCGGCAAGCTTGGAAATGGTCCACAGAAAAACCAAAAAGGGGGCGGTATAAGTTCCTGGACTCTGTCCGTAAAGCGAAGACAGTTCCTTGCTGCTCTCCACCCATTCAGGCTTGCTGCTGAAGTGCTGCTGTCCATTGATCGAATCCAAACCCATTCTAAGGAGTGTTATCCATGTCAAAGTTAACGAATGATGAAATCCGCCAAAACGTGCGTAGCCGATATAAACAGATTGCCGTTGCCGAGATGAATGCTGGATCTTGCTGCCAACCGGACAACAGTCAAGCCAGCTGCTGCAGCACGCCTTCCGATTTTAATTCGATCTCGAGCCGATTAGGTTACTCTGATGATGAATTAAATGCGGCTCCTGAAGGCGCAAACCTTGGTTTGGGATGCGGTAACCCGCAGGCGATTGCTTCTTTAAAGGCTGGTGAAGTCGTGCTGGATTTGGGAAGCGGCGGCGGATTTGACTGTTTTCTGGCATCGCGCCAGGTAGGAAATACGGGTAAAGTCATCGGCGTCGACATGACTCCCGAAATGGTCAGCCGTGCACGCAGCAATGCAGTGAAAGGCCATTTCAAGAACACCGATTTCCGTCTGGGGGAAATTGAGCATCTTCCCGTAGCCGATCAAACGGTTGATGCTATTATTTCGAACTGCGTGGTCAATTTATCTCCAGATAAACAGCAGGTGTTTCACGATTCTTTTCGGGTGCTAAAAAGCGGAGGCCGGCTGGCCATTTCGGATATCGTTACAACAGCAGATTTACCTCCTGAGATCAAAAACGACCTGGATGAGTTGTATTCAGGCTGCATTTCAGGAGCTTCTTCCGTCCGTGAAATTGAAGCGATGCTTAGACAAAGCGGGTTTACAAACATTAGCGTTGAACCTAAGGATGAGTCCAAAGCTTTTATTAAGGATTGGGTCCAAGGATCAAATATTGAGGATTACATTGTTTCGGCCGTCATCCAAGCCACCAAGCCTTAAGCTTAGTGGAATGCCGTCCTGTTTACCCATGTCCACCCATATTATGGCTCTTGTTCCAGCCGAGATGTGTTATATTAGTACCATCTCGGTTAAATACATAATTATGGAATTTTTAGGGGTGAACAGCTATTGGATTTGGAAAGAAGGATTGAGCAGCTCGAAGCGAAAATGAAAGCGATGGAGCTGGAGCTGAACGAACTTAGACGGGAGAGGCCGGGTATGGGTGATCCTCGGCAGCACCCGGTGAATCCGGGAGCCCAGGCTCAGCGGCCGGTGCAGCCGCAGGCACCGGGCGCTGCATACCCGAACCCGCCTGGGGCACAGCCTTACCAGGGGCATCCAGGCCAGCAGCCGATGCCTGGGCGGCCGGGAGTGCCGGGGTACCCTGGAGGTCCCGGCATGGGGCCGTATCCGGGCCAGCCGGGAACCGCAGGTTACCCGGCGCAGGCGGGCCCGAACCAAGGCCAGCCGGGCCAAGGGCCGTATTATGGCCAGCCCCGTCCCGCCGGGCCGCAGGCCCAGCGGCCGCCCAAGCCGCCTAAGCCGCCCGTAGACTGGGAGCATGCCATCGCCCGGGTATGGCTGCCGCGCGTGTTTATCGTCGTGCTGCTGCTCGGCGTCCTGTGGGGCTTTATCGCCGCCGTGTCGGCGGGGTATCTGACGCAGCCGGTACGCTGCCTCCTCGGCCTGGTTGCCGCCGGCGCCATGTACTTCTTCGGGGAGCGGCAGGTCCGGGCGCAGCGGGAAGGATTGGCGCAGGTGCTGCTCGGCGGCTCCGTCGCCGTGCTCATGCTGACCTTTTTTGCGGCACATCATCTATATGAATTGATTCCGTCCTGGTTAGCTTTCCTATTATATATCTTGTCCATCGCCCTGGGGGTGTGGACCGCCGTAAGGCGCCGCTCCCAGACACTCGTGATTATCATGACCGTCGGCGGTTATCTCATTCCGTTCCTGGTGAAATCCACGGAGCCGAACGCCTGGATCGCCGCAGGTTTCGAGCTCGTCTTTTCCCTGGCGATGACGGCGCTGTCGATCCGTTATGCTTACCGCGCCGCCTACTTCGTGTCCATCGGCGTGCTGCATCTGCCGCTGATGATTCTGTATATGGCGGGCGATTTCGAAGGCAGCCGGCATGTCTTCCTCGGCGCGGTATTCCTGCAGCACGCCCTGCTGCTCGTCCTCTCGCTGGTTCGTCCGTACCGCCACCGCGTAGACGAGACGGTATCGCTCATGACCGGCTTCGGGCTGGTCGTGCTGTGGATTTACGCTTTGTACAATCAGGCGGGCGGCCCCGGTCCCGAGTCGATGATGTTGATCATCTGGGCCGTCATTTACAGCCTGATCGCCCTCTGGCGGGTGATGAGCGCCCGGCTTCCCCACGAATACATGGCGATCGCGACCTGCGCCTGGCTCCTTTGGCTGGTTGAAATCGTCAGCCGGGAGGCACTGCCGCTGTCTGTCCTGATCGAGGCGTCCCTGGGACTCGGCCTCGGCATCCTGCTGAGAAGCCGGATGCAGCAGCTCACGTCCGCCATCCTGTATTTGTTTGGGGGACTCGGCATTCTGCAGCTGATCATTCACGAGATCCTGTCGATCGAAACGCTGTCCTGGATCGCGCTCCTGGCCAGCCTGGCAGGCTTGTCGGCGGTCCTCCGCAGACATATGGCCGAAGAATGGCAGCGGAAAGTACCGGATATTCTGATGTGGTCCGCCGCGCTGCTGTCCATCGTCTTCCTGACGGAAGTAACCTCGGTTCTGACGCGGAATCTGTCGTTCGACCTTCAGCATTTGATCCTGTCGGCCGAATACGCGCTCTATGCGATCATCGTTATTATTTACGGCGTCATGGTGCGTAAATCGATGGTCCGCCTGGCCGGCCTGATCGTCCTGCTGATCACGCTGCTCAAGGTCATTTTCTTCGACCTGCCGGGCGTGTCGCTGGCCGTGCGGGCGATCCTGTTCATCGGACTGGGCGTCGCCGGGATCGCCGTTTCCCGAATTTTGTACAAACGCAAAGGGGCCGATCCCGAAGCCCCACCGGGACCTCCGGCGGGAACTCCGCCGCTCCCGCCGGAATAAATACGACCATGACTGCGCCGCGCGAACGTTATTCGGCTCCATTCAAGGCGCGATACACGGCAGCCATGCTTATCGATTTCCAAAATAAAGGGTGCCTGCACATCCCCGATGGATGCAGGCACCCTTTTTTTCATGAAAACAGCCAACCACCCGCTAACCGCCCAGCAGAACGGATCTCAGCTCCCCGTAGCCCCCCAGAATATGATGGGGCTGATGTCCGGTCGCAAACGGCTCGACCATCCGATGGTTAAACCAGACAGATGTCCACCCCGCCTCCAGCGCGCCGATGACGTCGTTGTTCCAGGAGTCGCCGATGTACCAGCTTGCCCCAGGTTCCGTTGCCGTCACCTCATTGACATGGCGGAACAGCCGAGGATCCGGCTTGTCCATGCCCACCGCTCCGGACACAAATACCCGGTCCAAGCCTACCAGCTTGTCCAGCCTAAGCGCACGGACTTTGTTCATTTGGTGTTCCTTCGGTCCATTGGTGATCACGCCGACCACATCGCCTCGCTCCTGGAGCTCCCGGATCAGCTCCTGCGCCCCCGGGAACAGGCGAATGTCGAACTGCCCCTCCAAATAGGCCGCCTGAATCGCAGCCGCCTGCTCCCGGTCCACGTCGATGCCGAACTCCGCAAGGGCCAGCTGAATCCGCTGCTCGCGCATGTCCTCCAGATCCCCCGCATTCGCTGGATCATTCACATGTCCATGCCGGGCCGACAGCAAGTCGCTGTAATGCCGGAACCGGTGGTATACTTGTTCATAAGGAAAGCCGTCCGGCGGCGATATCAAGCGATCGAGCGCCTGCCGCAGCGGTTCCAGATGGTCATACAGCGTATCGTCCACGTCAAAAAATACCGCTCGTTGTTCACCCATTTTCTTGTTCTCCCCCATCTGCCTGTCCGCGATCACATGCCGGCTGCTGCCCGCATTAGCCCTCATATTGTACCATACAGCGGGCGTTTCGGGCGCCTTAGCCGTTGTTCCAGCAGGGAAAAATCCGGTTAACGGCTTATGATAAGCCCTTTCAATTGTGACGAAACTGGCAACATTGACAAAGCCTTGTGCAATTTTGAACAAAAATGAAAATCCCCGATTTTCAGCGATTACAGTGATTTTTCGCACAATTTGAGGTTTTTTTAAAAATCATGTGAAGATGTTCACAGAATATCTGTAAATGATTTACATTTATTACTTTTGTTGCATTTGTTTTCGTTCCCCCGGATTACTAAGCTATGGCTATAAGGTTCATTATTTTAGACCAATTCAGCTACATGTAACGCTAGAAAGGAGCTCACTGTGAAGAAAAAAAGATGGTTATTTTTTGGTTTATTTGTATCCATCATGTTGCTGCTTAGCGGATGCGACTCGTCGTCACTCATCGTGCTAGATCCGAAAGGTCCGCAGGCAAAAACACAATCCAGCACGATTATTTTCTCCATCCTGATGATGGCTTTCGTCTTGATTGTTGTTTACATCTTGTACATCATCATGCTGACCAAATACCGGGCAAGCAAAACCAGTGACGATTATATCCCGCCTCATATAGAAGGTAACAAATGGCTCGAGTTCACCTGGATTGCGATTCCGGTTATCATTGTGGCCATTCTATCGGTTGTCACGGTCAAAACGACCAGTGCGGTGGAAAGTGTTCCTGCCGGTTACGAGGATCAGAAGCCGCTTGTTATCTATGCCGCATCGTCCAACTGGAAATGGCACTTCAGTTACCCTGAAGAAGGCGTTGAAACGGTGAACTATGTGAATATTCCTACAAACCGGCCGATCGAGTTCCGCCTGTATTCTTACGGACCGATTACGAGCTTCTGGGTGCCGCAGCTTGGCGGACAGAAGTACGCCATGAGCGACATGGTCAACACGCTTCACCTGCTGGCCGACACACCGGGTTCCTTCATGGGACGCAACTCCAACTTCTCCGGTAAAGGCTATGCGCAGATGGAGTTTGAGGTACAGTCTATGAGCGCCGGAGACTTCAGCAAATGGGTCGACGACGTGAAGAAAACCGCGCCTCAATTAACCGAGGACAAATTTAACGCGCTGCTGAAAACCTCCTACGTTGGACGGGAATCCTTCTCTTCCACGCACCTCGGGTTCAACCCGCCGCCTGAAATGGATATGTCCGAAGGACATCACGGCAGCGGCAGCAGTGACAAAGATTCCGGCTCGGAAACGATGGATCATTCGGATATGAGCAATATGGAAGATATGGGGTCCATGGAACATGGAAACTAACATCTACTGGAAAGGAGACCTACCTGCATGAAATGGGACGAATTTTTTGTTACCGGTGAGCCGATGATCTATGCTGCCATGGTCAGTATCGTCGTCGTTTCCCTCGCCATCCTGATCGGCCTGACCTATTTTAAAAAGTGGGGCTATCTGTGGCGCGAATGGCTCACAACGGTTGACCATAAGCGGATCGGGGTCATGTACATCCTGTCCGCACTCATCATGCTGTTCCGCGGCGGGGTTGACGCCCTGCTGATGCGTACGCAGCTCGCGGCTCCGGAAATGAAGTTTCTGGATGCGCAGCACTATAACGAAATCTTTACAACGCACGGCGTTATCATGATCCTGTTCATGGCGATGCCGTTCGTTATCGGACTTATGAACGTTGTCGTTCCGCTGCAAATCGGGGCGCGCGACGTAGCTTTCCCTAGACTGAACGCCGTCAGCTTCTGGATGTTCTTCTTCGGAGCGATGCTGTTCAACATTTCCTTCGTCATCGGGGGATCGCCGGATGCCGGCTGGACCGCTTACTTCCCGCTGGCGAGCTTGGATTTCAGCCCGACTGTAGGTAACAACTTCTACTCTCTGGCTCTTCAGATTTCCGGTATCGGTACGCTGATGACCGGTGTCAACTTTATCGTAACGATTCTGAAAATGCGTGCGCCAGGCATGAAACTGATGCGCATGCCGATGTTTACCTGGTCCGTCCTGATTACGAACGTTATCATCCTGTTCGCATTCCCGGTTCTGACCGTTGCCCTTGCCCTGATGATGTTCGACCGCATCTTCGGCAGCCAGTTCTTTACGATGGCGAACGGCGGTATGGATATGCTCTGGGCCAACCTGTTCTGGGTATGGGGACACCCTGAAGTATATATCGTTATTTTGCCGGCCTTTGGTATTTTCAGTGATATTATTTCCACGTTCTCGAAAAAGAATTTGTACGGTTATAAATCGATGGTTGCCAGTATGGTGGTCATCTCGCTCCTGTCCTTTATCGTATGGGCTCACCACTTCTATACGATGGGCGCGGGCGTTATGGTCAACGGCTTCTTCTCCATCACAACGATGGCGATTGCCGTACCGACCGGCGTCAAAATATTCAACTGGCTGTTTACCTTGCAAAAAGGTAAGATTTCGTTCACGACACCGATGCTGTACGCCATGGCCTTTATTCCGATCTTTACGATCGGCGGCGTGACCGGCGTCATGCTGGCCATGGCCAGCGCGGACTACCAGTACCATAATACGATGTTCCTGGTTGCCCACTTCCACTATGTATTGATTCCGGGTACCGTCTTCGGGGTTCTGGCCGGCATGTACTTCTGGTTCCCGAAAATTTTCGGTTTCCGTCTGAACGAGAAGCTCGGCAAGACCGCCTTCTGGCTCATCGTCGTCGGCTTCAATACGGCCTTCCTGCCACTGTTCTTCCTTGGACTGAGCGGCATGACGCGCCGGATGTACACGTATTCGGCCGACACCGGCTTTGGCCCGCTGAATATGGTGGCTACGATCGGTGCCTTTATCCTGGCCATCGGCTTTGTCGTTCTGTGCTACAACTTCTACTGGAGCTTCCGTTACAGCCCTCGCGACGAAAACGGAGATCCATGGGATGCACGTACGCTGGAATGGAGTACGCCAAGCCCTGTGCCGGTGTACAACTTCGCCAAGGTACCTAACGTCAAATCCATGGATGCACTGTGGGAAGCGAAAGTCAACGGGGTGCCTCTCTACGAGGAAGGCCCTTACGAACCGATTCATATGCCTAACAACAGCGGTCAACCGTTCATTCTCGGCGTCATTATGTTTTTCCTTGGCTTTTTCCTGGTATTCAGCTGGTTCATTCCGGCGATCATCGCAGGTATTGCTGTCGTGGTAATGCTGGCCCTCCGTTCCTTCGAACGAGACCACGGCTACCACATCCCACCGGAGGAAATTGCCGCTACTGAACAGAAATTGCGGGGTGATTCCGTATGAAAATAAATGATTCACTGCCACTCGAGTATAGAACGGAAGAGAACAGCAACAAGATCTTCGGGTTCTGGCTCTTCCTCGGGGCAGAGATCGCCCTCTTCTCCACGCTGTTCGCCGTCTATTTCACCTTGTGGAACCGGACGGGGAGCGGCCCTTCGGGGAGTGAGCTGTTCGAACTGAACGGCGTCATTTGGGAGACGTTCCTGCTCCTGACCAGTAGTTTCACCTGCGGCCTTGGCATTCACGCCATGCGCCTCAATCTGAAGAAGCCGATGATGATCTTTTTCGTCATCACGCTGCTCATGGGCCTCGGGTTCCTGGGCATTGAGATCACCGAGTTCGTCAACTACGTTCACGAAGGCGCTACGCTGCAAACGAGCGCGTTCCTGTCCAGCTTGTTCGTCCTGCTCGGTACTCACGGTCTTCACGTGACGATGGGTATTCTCTGGGGCGCCGGCATCCTGATTCAGGTCGGCCGTCAAGGCTTTACGGATGAGACGGCGAATAAATCGTTCATCTTCTCGCTGTACTGGCACTTCCTGGACGTTGTCTGGATCTTCATCTTCAGCTTTGTCTACATGAAAGGACTGATGTAAAATGGCACGTTTATTTCCAATACGGCACGTGATCGGATACATCTTCTCGCTGATCCTTTCAGTGGTTGGACTGGGCGTGGTGTTCTGGGATTTGAACCCGACCGCCGGACTCTGGATCCTGATCGTATGTGCGCTCATCCAGGCGTCGCTGCAGCTCGTGCTGTTCATGCACATCGGCGAGACCGACAACAAAAAGACGCTGTACTTCAACATTGCGTATGCTTTGTTCGTCGGACTGGTTACGATCTTCGGCACGCTCTTCACGATGCTGTGGGGATGGTAAGAAGCTCAGCTTGAGCTAAGATATATCAAAGGCTTTTCTGATCCTAAGGGTCAGGAAAGCCTTTTTTAATTGTATTATTTTTTTCTGTTAAAAAAGGAATGTTTTTATGCAGAATCGAATCTAACCATTGGCTCGACCAAGTGTTCTAATACAATAACGTTCCAGTGGAGGCGAACAAAGTATTGGCCCAAAAACAGAGGATCACCTATTTGGATCTCTTGCGCGGCATTGCCATTTTGGCTGTAGTCACCATCCATGTGACATCCTATCCGGTAGCCTTTCTGTCCATGGATTCCACCGTGTACCCGCTCTATTTTATCCTGAATGCGGCTTCTCAATTTGCCGTACCGGCGTTTCTGTTTTTGAGCTCGCTCGTCCTGTTCTACCGTTATGACGGCGGCGTTCAGGGCAATTGGCTTCTTTTTTATTGGAAACGCTTAAAGCGGATTCTGCTGCCTTACTTGTTCTGGTCCGTGTATTACTCCACTTATCTGTCGTATATCCAGCATATTTCATTCTCAGACGGTCTCCGCAAATTTCTTAAAGGCTTGCCGCTTGGCGGCAGCTATGACCATCTGTATTTCATGATCATCATCGCCCAGTTTTATGTGCTGTTTCCTCTCCTATCGCTGTTGTTTCAAAAGATAGGGCAGGTCCGGCGGCATCCCATACTCGTGGGGGCCCTGCTGCAAATCGCCTTCTATCTGCTGAATTATTACGTGCTTCATATGCATAAAACCGGGACCTTCGTGATGACCTACATCGTTTATTTCTTTTTGGGTGCTTACATGGCCGAACGGTTAAAGGGCGTGTCTTCTGATGAAACCCCGAAATGGAACTACCGGTGGACGGCTCTGTTTCTGGGATCCGCAATCCTCTTTATCGTGCAAAAATGGCTGCAGCTGGCCAACCCCCATTGGATTCGCCAGCCTTTTCTATCCAACATCAACTTTATAACGGATTACGCCTACTGCAGCATTGCGTGTGTATTTTTGGTGCTGTCCGTTCAAGTCCTGGAAGGGAAACCTCGACTTCAAAAAGTACTGTTTTCCCTCGGATCCTGCGCCTTCGGCATTTACTTTATTCATCCCTACTTTTTGATCTTGTGGCGGCATTTTGTCATGACGAGCGGCCCGATCGCCTATCACCTGCTCACCTGGGCAGGCGGGGGTGCTGCGCTGGCCGTCTCCTGGCTGATCACTTGGCTCCTCATGCATACGCCGCTCGGCGTCTATCTTGTCGGGGAATCCAAATGGAAGGCCCGGAACAAACGCGGCGCGTCTCAGAGCGGAACGATGTGAGCTTGGGGCAAACCCGTAAGCCCGCTGCGCAAACGGCTCATTCCTTCAATCGCTGTTACCACGTCGTTTCTCCGGAATTGATCCATCCGCTCCGCTGGAGTCTTAGATGAAAAAGCAGCCTGCCGTTTATGCGGCAGGCTGCTTGCTTACTACTTTTGAAACCTTCACCAATCTATTCGCTTCATTCTACAACTGCTTTTGGGCTGCTTGTTTCTTCCTGAACCCGAACAGGGCTGCGCCCAGTGCAATCATGATGCCTGCCCATAGTTTGATCTTAATCGGTGGTCACCCGCTTTTCTTCCCGGATTTCTCTTCCCAGACCATCCCTGCAAATAAGACGCGTTTCGGTTCCGGTGTAAGCGTGCAGCTCTCCCAGTGGTCCATTTTCACAAGCCCCCGCCGAACGAGCGCAAAAACGGTATTGGTCGTACAATACCACCCCGGCTTCGATAGGTTCCGGAAGTCGTCCGGCTCCCTCTCATAAGTCCAATACCCGCCATGCTTCCAGCGTTGCAGCCGCCCGCCATGTTGTTGCGCCATGCTTAGCGCTTCCATTTGTTTGTCGGATAGTTTCATATGATCACCACATAACCTTTTATTTGTCTTCTCGCCGCAGAGACGGCGGAGCAGGCATTAATATACTGATACCCAACATACCCCGATTAAACCATAACGGACTGGATAAATTCTGAATATGGATAAAAAACAGACCTTTAGCACACTTAGGCTTTTCTAAAAAACAAACGGATGCTTATTCCAGCACCCGTTTTCTTCTTCATTCCCATGCTATATTCAGATAAAGTTCATTTCTACTTTGTATAATACAAACATATACTTCATATCGTGGAACCCGAGATTTGGGACCGATATGTCAGAGATAAAGATATTTGAGGAGGATCCATGGAAGTTACGCGCATTCTCAAGGAAACGTTGCTCAAATATAGTACAATGTCGAACGCAGAAATCAAGGAGATTCTCATAAAAGAACAAGTATTATACAAGACCGTAGACATAGCTTCCACAAAACAAAAGCCCGCAAATTATTTCCCTTAACAGCGGAAGTTCACGTTTAAACTCTCTTTATTGGACGTCTGCTTCTTCCTTCTCATGCACGCGTTCCTTCTCCCACGCCTCGAACCAGGCTGAGATCTCTTTACTGGGAGCCATATCGTAGTCTTCCAAGAAAACCGATGTCATCTGCTGGAACAGCCGGCGGACTCCGACCCGTTGATTGAGGGAGGCATACAGCTTCATTAATCCTTCGTACCCCTCTTCCCTGTAAGGCATTTTTCGGATCATTTCCTGATACAATCCGATAGCTTCCGCATGCTGTTCGAGGCCAGCACAGCATTCGGCGATTCTCTTCGCATGGTCAAACCAGAGCAGCCGGGTCCGCTCTTGTTCGAGCTCTGCCCACCCGTACCCGTGTTCATCCAGAAAATCCCCAGGGTACTTATCCATGATGGCGATATGCTCCGGAAGGCTTTCAGGCGCCACTGGCGAGGCGCTGCGCAGATCTTTTTCCCATTCCTCGATATCCAGTGTCACATTTCCGAATTCAAGCCGGTACCCTTCATCCTGAAACTTGATATGTAGATCAATGCCGCTCGTTTTAATCGTTTTCCTAATTTGATAGATGGCCGTGTGAAGCTGGGTTGTCGCTCTCTTCAGGTTAAAATCCGGCCATAACAGGTCGATCAGGGTTTGCTTGCTTACGGTTTTATTCCGGTAATAGATCAGGTACGCAAACAGCTCCGGTGCTTTCAGGGTTCTCCAGGAAAAAGAATGGAGCTTACCGTCGGCGGATCGAAAGTGCAGGTTTTTCAGGCAGCAAAGCATCATATGGTTTACGGACCGGCCCTCTTCCGTAGGGGCACCCGCCGGCGGTGAGGAAGCCACCCGTTTCATCGTGACAGCCAGTCTATCGGGATGAATCGGTTTTAGTAAATAGTCCAGCGCGTTAATCTCAAAAGCTTTTATAGCAAACTCCTGATAGGCCGTTACAAACACAATCTCCAGACCAGGATACATGGCGAGCAAGCGGTCAGCCAGCTCAAAACCCGTCATTTCCGGCATATCGATATCCAGGAAGGCAAGGTCCGGGGCGTCCTCCGCCGCTGCATCCAGCGCTTGAAGAGGGCTTTGGAAGGCTCGGACATTCAGCGGCTCCAGATTTACGCCTTCCAGCGACTGCAGGAGCCGTTCCATTTTCTTCAAAGCGAGATATTCGTCATCAACAAGAATAATCTTCAAGGTTTATGCGTTCTCCTTTCAGGCCATTTCGAACATGCCGCCTTCTAATGATGCGATTATGTGCTGGAGTCAGATCATGTACGACAATACCGCAAGCAGCCCCGCAAAATAGCTTCATCACAGAGCTGCTTCACGATTACCCAATTCGAGAGTATCATTAATTCGGCATCGATTCAATTCGTTTAGTAAATTAGTGAATTTAAGTACGGAGGACAAACGACCTTTAACTGTAGAACGCGATATTGATCAATTTTATAATTAAAGCAATGACGACAAGAAATGACGAGGTATACGCGAGTTGGTTCAGTTTTTGATCTTCTGCGGACTGCCTGCGCCTCTTTTTCGGACGAAGCTTTCTTTTGGCGTCATTCCTTTTGGTGAGTCTCCTTGTGGTGAGGTTCCTTTTGGACATATTGGAAATCCTCCATTATCTGAGGTGTCACGCTGTAAAGGCTGTGCCGGCTGTCTTCACGCTCAGCACCTTATTCTACTTATATGTAGATGAAAGGACAATGGGAACTATCTGTGTCCTCTCATGTACATTTGTCTCGTTACCCGCAGGTTTTGAACGCAAAAAAGCAGGGCTTCCAATGAGCCTCGCCTGCTTCGATGGGTATGTGCAAGTCAGGATCCCTGCTTCTCTATAAACTCCGCCAGCCGGCGGTAGATTCCGACGATCTCCTCCATCGGCATCCGCACGAGCCCGCTTGAGCTGGGGGCCACAAACTCATGGATTTCCGGGATGACGGGGTCTGGCTGAAATCCCCAATCCACCTTGGAGCGCCGGCTGTATTCCGTGTACACGCCTTTGCCGACAAAACAGGCGATCCGCGGCAGGTACTGCCGCAGTTTTCCCCGGAGAATCTCCCTTCCCTCCGCGTACTCCTGCCGTTCGATATCGTCTACGCCCCGGGTCGGTCTTGCCACAATATTTGTGAAACCGTAGCCGAGCTTCAGAAGGTCCTGGTCCTCCGAAGCATCGTACAGTCTCGGCGTCAGCCCCGAGCGGTGCAAAATACGGTAAAAATTGTTCCGCGGGTTAGCGTAATGATGCCCGGTTTCTCCGGACTGCAGGCTGGGATTAAAGCCGATAAACAGGATGGACAAGCCATCATCGAGATGATCTGGTACCTCGGGCATCCTCATCCCCTCCTTTATTTCCGGTTAGTACAATTTATCCGATGTCGCTTTGGCCGTGATCTCCCGGTACTTCAGCGCTTCATCCTTCATTCGCAAAGATACAGCGACGTTCAGCATGTCGATGACGGCCAGCTGGGACATTTTCGCCGACAAAGAGCTTCCCTGAAGCGGATTCTCCCGGCCTACCATGATCAATACGATGTCTGCCACCTTCGTAATCGGGGAACGGGCGTTGCTCGTAATGGCAATAATGCGGGCGCCCGCCTTTTTCGCCAAATTCAAATTGTCGATCGTATCCTTGGTGCTGCCCGAAATGGACAAGCCTACGGCTACGTCGCTGCTCGTCATAAGCGAAGCGCCCATCGCCTGAAAATGGGTATCCGCGACCGCCGTACTCCGCTTGCCGATCCGGGCAAAGCTGTGAGCCCCCTGCATCGCCGTCAGGCCCGAGGACCCCACTCCAAAAAAGTGGATGGACGATGCGCTTAGCAGGCACTCAATCGCCTTGCTCAGCTGCTCCCCATTGATCAGCTCGCGCGTCTGGTCGAGGGTCTGGATGTGCGTACCGATAATTTTCTGGCTGAGCGTGACCGCGTCGTCATCCTCGGAAATCTCTTTATGAATATGGTCCGTCGGCTTCACCAGATCCTGCGCCAAAGACAGCTTGAAGTCCTGGAAGCCTTGAAACTTCAGCTTGCGGCAGAAGCGGAGCACCGTCGTTTCCCCGACATCCGCCTTCTCGGCGAGCTCTGTCACCGATTCATAGATAATATCCTGGGCATGCTCCAAAATGTACTGGGCCACCTTCTGCTCGGTTTTCGTCAGTCCGTTCAGATGGCTGCGGATGCTCAGCAGGGTCTTTCCCATTTCCTGCACCATGGACACTTGTATCTTCCCCTTCCTCTTTTAAGCCGGTTCGCGGTTATTAACCTGCACTTATTTTAGGAGATAAATTCCCAAATCGTAAATAATGGAGGTTAATTTCTCCAATAACAATACAATTTTATTGTATAGGCAAAAAAAGAGGATTGCAAGCCGAGGGGATGGGGAAGCGGGGCATGCACTAAAGGGCCCCTTCATTCAGCGCACGGTACAGCGAAGGGTAATTGGGCCTAAACAATAACTGCTCACGGATTTTGGCCGTATCAACAAGCTGCAGCCATGAAGGATCCACAGTTCGGCTCAACGCATCCGCCGGCATCGTCTCGTTGTGCATGCTCAAGACTTCCTCCGCCGAGACCGGCTGGTCATCCGCCACATTAAAAATCTGCCCCTTCGCCCGGGACGATTGGATCCCCAACATGACGGCCTGCGCCACATCCGCATGATGCACCAAATGAATCCGCTGGGCCGGATGCCAGTTCCGGAACCACCGCATCCCCTCCTCCAGGTGAGGGTCCCCGTCTCCGTAGACAAAGGCCAGGCGGAGTATGCACAGTCCCAGCCCCCGGCTGCGGTGAAGCTGCAACAACTCGCGTTCGGCAGCGGCTTTGGTGAGCGGATAAGGACCGGCGGGATCAGGAAGATCCGCTTCATTAAAATACCGTTCGTCCGTCCCAGGCCCGTACACCAAGTTGGTACTCGCATAAATGAAGCGCGGAACACCTGCAGCCAGTGCCGCATCAGCCAAAGCGATCGTCCCCTCCATATTCACGGCACGGGATACCTCGGGGGCAACTCCGCGGAATGCAGCCGCAAGATGGACAATGGCATCTTTGTGCGTAACAGCCTCCCTTAACGTTTGCCGTTGCAGCAGATCGCCGGTCATGATTTCAGCGCCTCGCCGCTGAAGGTCCCGGGCAAGCTCCGGATTACGGACCAGTACACTGACGGAATAGCCTTGATCCAACAGCCGCGGCACCAGGCGGCTCCCAACGCGGCCGGTTGCTCCCGTTATCAAAATTTTCATGTCATGACTCCTTTGCGTCGATATAATATAGATACATCTATGGGATTAAAAAGGGTTACCCTCCCTTAACCAAGCAGCATATTCGGCAATCGCAAGGTCCAGGGTATATCGGGGCTGCCATCCCAGCTCCTCATAAATCCGGGAAATGTCCATAGCGGGATACTGCGGTCCGTCTCCCTTCCCTGGGCGCAGTTCCAGTATCGCGTCCGGTACGACCCGCAGAATGGCTTCGACCATCTGTTTATGGGTCGTTACCTGCCCGGTTCCGATGTTGTAGACGGAATGGGCCAGAGACGGGGCCGTCTGCAGCCGGGCCAGCGCCTCAGCCGTGTCCGTGACATAGGCCACGTCCATGCCTTCTTCTTCGTAGGGGAGCAGTCCTCCCCGCAAATAAGACGACAGCGGTAAGCCATTAACGGCCGCGTGAACGGCCTGGGCCGGCAGGAAGTACAGTCCGCGGGCCAGCGGGCCGAAGGCGGAAAAGCGAGCGCTGACCACCTCTAGTCCGGCTTGCCGGGAATAAAAATCGCCTATCGTCTCCGCCACTTTCTTGTAAGCCGTCATCGGATAGGGAGCCTGTACCGGCAAAGCGTCGCCCTCCCGCCACAGCGGCATCTCCACTCCCGCGTAGACCGCGATGGAACTGGCTAGGACGACACGTCTCACCTCTAACCGGCTGCCGCACTCCAGAACATGGAGCAGGCTTTGCACGGTTTGCTGCGTCCCCTCTGCGGGCGGCACGTTCATACGGGGAGACGCCAGATGCATAAGCCCGGTGACCGCGTGCTTTTTTCCTGCTCCCAGCAGGGATTCCGCTTGAAGCACGTCCACCGTCTCGATAAACAGCCTTTTGTTCAAATAGGGGACAAGAAAAGACGGCAGGCGGTCCTCCCGATAACGGGTAATGATAACGTCTTCGCCGAGATCAAGGAGGGCGCGGGCGGCATGGAGGCCGATGAAACCCATCCCTCCGGTAATCATGATCATATGCTTGATTCCTCCTTACAGTCGTAACGCCGCCGGGCCCTATCCCGGATCGATACATCCAGCTAGGCATCCGGAAGGTCGTTCTCCAACATTATGAATCATTCAAAAAAGCGCTGCCCTCCTGTGCGTAACGTACCATTGGCAGTGTCAGGATAAGGAGGTTTTGCTGCATGAATGAAGCATCGGCCGGATTCACATTGGGCGCGTTTTTGCGCGCACGCCGGGAGCAGCTGCATCCATCGGATGTGGGTTTACCCTCACTGGGCAGGCGCCGGACCCCGGGACTCCGCCGCGAAGAAGTGGCTCAGCTCGCGCATATCGGTATCTCATGGTATACCGCTCTCGAGCAGGGCAGGCAGACAAATCCGTCCGACCAGGTGCTGGACAGCCTGGCCCGGGCATTAAATCTGAATGAATATGAACGGCAGTATCTGCATCGACTTGTCAAAGCGCAGGATTCCGCGGGAACGAATGAAGCACCGCTCCTGCCTGCCGGGCTGGAGAGAACAGTCCGGTCTCTAGACCCGAATCCGGCGCTGGTCATAGACCGAAAATGGGATCTGCTCGTATGGAACCGCGCCGCCGAGCTCGTATTCGATCTGCCCGTGTTCACAGACCATACCGCCAGGCCAAACTGGCTGATACGGTTCCTGACTGAATCCACCCGGCGCATGAACGAAGCGGAGCGGGACGAGAAGGTGCAGGTCATGATTGCAAGGTTCCGGGCGGATTGTGCCCGCTACCCGGGAGACCCCGATGTGCAGGCGCTTATTCAGGAGCTGCTGGAAACGAGTGAACCGTTCCGGTTCTACTGGGGCCGCCAGGACATCAGCCAGGCATCGGATTGTTACAAACGGTGGGAGGTTGCCGGGATCGGCCTGCTGGAATTCGAGTATATCAACCTCCAGCCTTCGGGGAGTCCGGATTTGCAGCTGATGGTGTATACGGCAAGTCCGGCCGCGTATGAGCGGCTGGGGGAGATGGTGCGAGAAGTGTATGAGGGTTATTAGAGCAAGAAAGGGCCTCCGGCTGTCCCGAAAGGCCCTCTTACGTTTGTCTTCGTCACTCCCAAGCTCACCACTCACCACTGTATAGAGCTCCTAAACTCAAACCGTTAGTCCTCCCCTGCTTCCGGCAGCTCCGGCTCGGGTTCGTGCTTAACGACCTCGATCTCCCGGATCATCGGTCCTTCCATGCGCCGAATGGCAAATTCGCAGTCGTCCTGCCGGATGACGTCCCCTTCGGCAAGATCGAACTTTTGCGACAGCAGCCAGCCGCCGATCGTGTACACTTCGTCCCCCGCCGGGATATTGGTCCCCAGCTTTTTGTTCACTTCATGGATGAGGGCTTGCGGCTGAAAGCGGTAGCGGTTGTCCTCTAGCTTCGTGATCAGCAGAGATCCCGCTGGCTGCGGGCCGCCGGAGCCCGAAGGAATATCTCCCACAATCTCCTCCAGGATATCCTCCATCGTGACCAAACCCGACGTTCCCCCGTACTCGTCCATCAGCACCGCCATATTGATGCCCGCCTTCTGCATCTGAGCAAGCAAATCTCTCGCCTGAACGGTTTCTATCACCTGCAGAACCGGACGGATAAAAGGCGTAATCTTCTCGTCTTCGCCGGTTACGCGCCGGACGACTTGGTGCAGCATTTCTTTGACGTGGATAATCCCGGTTACGCGATCCTTATCTCCATCTACCGCAACCGGCAGGTAATTGAACGTTTTGCTCTCGATGACATCCAGGACATCCCGGACCGTCGCATCGTGGGAGACGTAACGGATGGAAGTCCGCGGCACCATGATTTCCCGTGCGTCCCGTTCGTCGAAATCAAAGACGTTGTTAAGGTAGCGGTACTCGGTCGGCGTAATTTCGCCGCTGCGATACCCTTCGGTGAGCGCAAAACGGAGCTCAGCTTCGCTTAATGCAGCGTCTTCCTCCGATATGGGCTTAACCCCGAAAATGCCGGTAATGACGCGCGAGGAACGGCTCAGAATCCAGTTGAAGGGATACGTGATTTTGTAAAAAATAATCAGCGGACGGGCGAAAAACAATGCCATCGGTTCAGCGATCTGGATCGCAAAGCTTTTCGGCACGAGTTCCCCGATCACAACTTCAAAGTAGGTCAGTATCAAAAAGGCGATAATGAACGACACGATGCTCTCCACCGACTCGGGCGTATGCATGAGCTCAAACAGCGGATGGATCATTCGCTCCACGGTGGATTCCCCCAGCCAGCCGAGAGCCATCGAGGTCAGCGTCGTTCCGAGCTGGCAGGCGGACAGAAACTCGTCCAGGCGGGAAATGATATGTTTGACCGCGCGGGCATTTTTATTGCCTTCGGTCACCAATTGGTTAATGCGGGACACTCTGACCCGGATCACCGAATATTCGGAGGCGACGAAGAACGCGGTTAATGCGATGAGCAGAACAACGAATATGATTTTCACAATTTCCACAGCATTTCCTTACCCTGTGCCTTGGGCGGCAATGAGCGGCCAGGATAAGGAGCACCTCCTTTATGTTCAACGGATGAATAATCTCTTGGAATGTATATACCCAATTTTGAGGGGGAACGCATGGACTTAGGATGGACGATGCGGGGATGAATGTACCCGGACTTCGACTTTTGATGCGTGGGAACGGGCCATGACTTCGACTTTTAGCGCGTGGAACAGGCCGTGACTTCAACTTTTAGCGAGTGGGAGGAGCGGGCATGGGCTTCAGCCGCTTTGAATTCGGCTCGGGTAGACCTGAGATGTGGAGATGCCTGGACTTCGACTTTTAGCGCGTGGGAGGAACGGGCATTGGGCTTCAGCCGCTGTTAAATTCGTGTTGTTTGGGATTTTATTGGGTGGTCACAACACGAATTCAAAGGCGGCACGTAAACTTTACGCCTCAATCCCCTTTTCCTCCTGGTGCAACTGGCATAAGAAACAGACCTAAAAGATAAATAGTCTATCGACTAAAAAGCCCGGCTAAAAAAATCCCGACAATTCGTAGAATCGTCGGGATCCCCTTACACCGTAAATTTTCTCCGGTACATTTGAAACAAACGTCCTTTGAACCAAGCATCCTCGCTAAAGCCCTAAATACCTTCCAGTGATCGAGGCGCTGCAATCGATACTATCTTTCGGTATGCCTTCAAACATCACCTGGCCGCCTTCTTCTCCGGCCCCAGGGCCGAGGTCGATCATCCAGTCAGCCTGACGGATCACCTGCAAATTGTGCTCGATCACGATCAAGGTGCTGCCCCGCTCCACGAGGCGGTTCATGAGGCCGATCAGGAGCTCGACATCAGACATATGCAGTCCGGTGGTCGGCTCGTCCAGGACATACAGGGTCCCTTCTCCCTCCAGCTCCGCGGCCAGCTTGGCCCGCTGCAATTCACCTCCTGATAACGTACTCAGAGGTTGTCCTAAGGTCAAATAACCGAGACCTACTTCCTTCAGTCTTTTGAGCGGCGTTTCAATTTCTTTTTCATGAAACACGTTGAGCGCATCCTCCACGGTCATGGCCAGAACGTCGCTGATGCTTTTCCCGCGGAACCGATAGGACAGCACCTGTTCTGTATAACGCTTTCCTTCGCATGCTTCGCAGATGCTGGAGACCGTATCCATAAAGGCGAGATCGGTAGATATGATCCCCAAGCCCTTACAGTGGGGACAAGCCCCTTCGGAGTTGAAGCTGAACAGCGAAGCGTTGACGCGGTTTTCCTTGGCGAACAAAGTTCTGATCGTGTCGAAGATGTCCGTATAGGTGGCCAGATTGGACCGGTTGGAGGCGTGGATCGCGCCTTGGTCAATGAAAATCGCCTCGGGGTAGTACCTCGGAAGAACCTGACGAATCAACGTGCTTTTTCCGGATCCCGCTACTCCGGTAACAACGGTCATCACGCCGCCCGGAATTCGAACGCTAATATCTTTGAGATTATTCATAGTCGCATGCTCGATGACGAGCCAACCGCCAGGCTTCCTGACCTCCCTTTTGAAGTCAAGGCTCCGGTTTAAGTACCCCGCAGTTAATGTCGGGGATGACAACAGCTCATGAAAGCTCCCCTGAAATACGACCTCTCCACCGTGGGTTCCGGCACGCGGCCCCATTTCAACAATATAGTCAGCAATCTCGATCACATCCGGATCATGCTCGACAATCAGAACGGTGTTGCCTTTATCCCGCAGCTGCTTAAGCAATCGGTTGATGGTGTTGACATCATGCGGATGGAGTCCAATGCTGGGCTCGTCAAAAATATACAGCAAATCGGATAAGCTGCTGCCGAGCTGACGCACCATCTTGATCCGCTGCGATTCACCGCCCGACAGGCTTGGTGTTTCGCGATTCATGCTTAAATAGCCAAGGCCTACCGCCAGCAAATTGCCAAGGCGCTTGACGATTTCGTCCGTCACCGTCTGCACTTCAGGCTCGCGGATGGAACGTATAAACCTGATAAGCTCGCTAACCTGCATACCCGCACAATCGGCGATGCTTTTTCCGTTAATTTTACAGGACAACACGCGTGGGTTCAGGCGGCCGCCGCGGCATGAAGCGCACAGCTTCTCGCTCACGATGCGGTCAATCGCCTCCTGATATCTTTTAGCATCTCTCGAATCCTTATATAGATAAGTACGTTTAATGCGCGGAATGACCCCTTCATAGAGAGACGTCGGCGGCCACCCCTCCGTTGGATTTGGCGGCTTGAACCCGCTTTTATGGAGCAGCGTATCCATCTCCTCATCCGTATAATCCTTCAGCTTTTTGTCGTTATCGAACAGGCCGGTGCACACGTACCTTTTCCACCTGACGTCGCCGGGCATGAAGGTCGGGAACAGAATAGCCCCCTCGTTAAGCGATTTTTCCCTATCGATCAACCGGCCGACGTTGATGTCTTTCACTTTCCCCAAGCCTTCGCAGTCCGGGCACATGCCCTGGGGGTTGTTAAAGGAAAACACGTCGGAATACCCGACGAAAGGAGTACCGATCCGGGAAAACAACAACCGCAGCAGCGCATAAATATCCGTGACCGTGCCGACGGTAGATCTCGCATTCCCGCCGATCCTTTTTTGATTCATGACGATCACCGCCGGCAAATGCTCAATGGCATCCACCTCCGGTTGCCCATAATGAGGGAGCCGGTTGCGGATGAAGCTGGAGTACGATTCGTTGAATTGCCGCTGCGACTCCGCTGCGATCGTATCGAAAACAAGCGCCGATTTGCCGGAGCCGGATACGCCTACAAATACCGTAATCTGCTTTTTGGGGATCGTCACATGAACTCCCTTCAGATTTTTTTCTCTTCCGCCGACGACGCGAATGTCATCTTCTTTGATCATGTGGATTCCTCCTCTTGCGATTTGTATAAAATAGTATATGCTAAAACCATGCCAGAAACTGTCATGGTTAAGTGAAGAGGAGGAGCTTTTGTGAGCAAAGCCAAATTACTGTTTGATTTAATCCTGTATGTCAATGCCAAACGCAGTTTTACCGCTCAGGATGTCGCGAATGAATTTGGCATTTCTGTCCGAACGGCGCACCGCTATCTTACGGATATTGCCGATATGGGCGTCCCGCTTTATACGGAACCAGGAAGAAGCGGTGGTTACCGGGCACTCCCCAACCGGACACTGCCGCCGATCATGTTTAATGAAGAAGAAGCATTTGCTATCTTTTTTGCTTTTCAGGCATTGAAGTACTATCAATCGCTTCCTTTTGATATTCATATCGATTCCGTCTCCCGGAAGCTGTACGCAAGCCTGCCTGACGATACGAAAAGAAAAATAGACGGCCTGGATTCGGTAATCACCTTTTGGAATCAAAAAAGGACCGTCTCGTCTCCATTTCTAAAGGAAATCATCGAGGCGGCCGCCGCGCACCGGCTGCTTAAAATCGAATATGTGTCGAAGCTGGAAAATACAGTGAGGGAAGTGGCTCCGATCGGTATTTACGCCAGCGACGGCTTCTGGTACATGCCCGCGTTCGATCAGGCTCATGGCGAAATCCGGCTGTTTCGTACAGACCGGATCGTGTCCATGGAGCAAACGAAGCAAGCGTTTGAGCCACAGATGGAACTGCCGGACTGGCTCAACCGCAGCATGGCACTGACGCCGGAGTCGCCCGTCCGTTTATATGTAGAACTGACCCGTGAAGGCTTGAGACAGTGCCGCAGCCAGCCATGGCTGGAGCCTTATATCGTGGAGGTTAGCCCGGATGAAGGTTACATTGAAAGTGTCATCGATCAGCGCGAGTTGGAATTCGTGACCGGCTACTTTTTTCAACTGGGTACTACCGTTAAAGTCATCGAGCCGCGCGAGCTTGTAGAAGGGATTCGTGAGCAGGCGCGGGAGATCCTTCGCCAGTATGCATGAGGCGATTTCAAACGAATAGGGAGGAGGCTGCAGCTCCAAGTGTACGGACGCAGATTTCACGCTTCAGAAAAGTCTTTGTCAAGGTAAGCTGATAAGGACCAGACCAAATTTGTTCATTATAGCTGCTGCTAAACACCGCTCTGACAAATCCATTGACACCTGGTTGCAGTTACTTATACATCTCCCGAATCCGCTTGGCCTGCTCCTCGGGGGTCAAATCTTCAACATGGGTGGCAATCCACCAGATGTTTCCGAAGGGGTCCTTGACCCCGCCGTACCTCTCACCGGCATGCTTCATATCGGCCGGAACCATCACCGATATGGCTCCATTCCGAATGGCTCGCTCATAGACACTGTCACAGTCGGCAACATACACATACAGCGAAGCTGGAAAAGCACCAAAATCTGCATTGGGCTCACCAGCCATAATAACGGAATCCCCGAGTGCAATCTCAGCATGCATCACAGATCCATCCGGTCTGTCGAGTTTATACTTTAGTTTTCCATTGAACACCGATTCTATGAATTCAACCAAACGCTGCACCTGTTCCACCATTAAATAGGGATTTACTGTTTTCATTCCTTCGGGTTGATGATTCGTTGTATTCATCGACGCCATGAATGAAGCCCCTCCTTAGTTATAAAGTCGCTGTGGCCATTTGTTCGACGGAAAGACTATGCTTTGCGCATCGCTCCAAGGACGATGCTGTAGCCATCCGGGTCAAGAAGGCAGGCGTTCTTGAATGCAAAGCCTCCGTGCGAACCGGTATGCGGTTCGATCGCCACGTTCGCGCCTCTGCTGCGCACTTCTTCAAGGTAGATGTCCAGATCTTCCCATTCCATATGTACAAACGTATCCCACCCATACTCCGGCCCATGCCATTCTGTAGGGTAGTCCCTTCGTTTGGCGGAAACCGCATTCGGTTTAACATCCTCGGGCGAGGCCGCCTGCTGCAGAATAAAAATCATACCGTCCCGTTCAGCATGCCCCCAATCATCCACTTGGCATCCGAGCCTATCCCGGTAATATAACTGCGATTGCTTCAGGTCCGAGACAAGCCTGACTTGAATCGTTTTCCCCAACAGCTTCTTCGGTTCTGTCTGCATACCCATCGTTTGTTGGTCCATGGTTACACATCCCCTTGTGATCATGTAAGGGCGGTATCATAATGGAAAATACCCCCATATCCAGATTAGCGAATATATGTTCTGTTGTAAACTATATTTATTCAAAAAAAGCCTGCACAGCAGTTTCAAACGCTGTACAGGCATTCTTTTGGATTAGAACAGGCTGCGCTGAAAATCGGCGATCGCCTTATATTCCTCTTCCAGGTTGCGTGAAATTTTAATAAAGATCGGCAGCAGCTGATGGTAAATCTGTGCGTTCTCCTTCACCGGCGTATGCTGATGCGTTGATCCGACCATGCCGGAGACGACACTCAGCGAATCGGCTTTGCCCATGGCATACAGGCCGAGCACGACGGCGCCCAGGCAGGAGCTCTCGAAGCTCTCCGGCACGACAACTTCCTGATCGAAGATGTCGGCCATCATTTGGCGCCACAGCGGGGAACGGGAAAAACCGCCGGTCGCGTGGATTTTGGCCGGACGCCCGATGCGTTCCTCCATCGCCAGCAGTACGGTATATAAGTTGAAAATGACGCCTTCAAGGACGGCGCGGATCATATGCTCCTTGCGGTGGTGCATCGTCAGGCCGAAGAACGATCCGCGGGCGTCGGGGTTCCAGAGCGGTGCGCGCTCCCCGGTCAAATAAGGGTGGAACAACAGCCCGTCGGATCCCGGTTTCACCTGTTCCGCAATCCGTGTCAGCAAGTCGTACGAATCGATACCGAGACGCTTGGCAGTCTCGATCTCGGATGCGGCCAGTTCATCATGTACCCATTGGAACAGCATGCCGCCGTTGTTGACGGGACCGCCGATCACCCACAGCTTCTCCGTCAGGGCGTAGCAGAAAATGCGGCCCTTCGGATCCGTCGCCGGATGATCGACCACGGTGCGGATTGCTCCGCTGGTACCGATGGTGGCGGCAACGACACCAGGCTCGATCGCATTGACGCCCAGATTGGACAACACGCCGTCGCTCGCGCCTACGATAAACGGCGTGGATGGATCGAGCCCCATCTCGGCGGCAAACGTCTTATCCAGCCCATCCATGCGGTAAGTAGTCGGAACAAGCTCGGACAGCTGGCTTGGCGTAATACCGGCAACCTGCAGCGCCTCCTCGTCCCAATCCAGCTTGTTCAGGTTCATAAGGCCCGTGCAGGAGGCTATCGAATGGTCGACGACGTACCTGTTGAACAGCTTGGCGAATACGTACTCCTTGATCGAGATAAACTTGGACGTCTTTTCGAAAATGTCCGGATTGTCATGACGCAGCCACATCAATTTGGTCAGCGGGGACATCGGATGGATCGGCGTACCTGTGCGCAGATAAATTTCATGTCCGTTCATATCGTTCTTCAATACTTCGGACCATTTCGCGCTGCGGTTATCCGCCCACGTAATGCAGTTCATCAGCGGCTTCCCGTCCTGGCCGACCGGAATGACGCTGTGCATGGCCGAGCTGAACGAGACGAACATCACCTGCTCCGGGCGAATTCCGCTTGTATCCATCACCTGCTTGACCGAATGGATCACGGCCGTAAATATCAGATCCGGATCCTGCTCGGCGATGGACGATGTCGGTGTCAGCAGCGGATAGCCTTCACTTCCCTTGGCCACAACCTTTCCGTTTTCTTCGAACAGAACGGCCTTGGTGCTCGTCGTTCCAATATCGATTCCGATCATCATATTACTGCTCATGTTTCAACCTTCTTTCTTCTTCACTAGACATATCCTTATACTACCAGACTGAGCACCAGGATGATAATCAATGCAACGATCGACAACAGCGTTTCCATGACAGTCCAGGATTTCAGCGTCTGCGGAACGGACATGTTAAAGAATTCCTTGACCATCCAGAAGCCGGCGTCGTTGACATGCGACAGGACGAGCGAGCCAGCTCCGGTCGCCAGCACGACGAGCTCGACATTGGCTGCCGGGCTCAAGGCAAGCACCGGTGCGACGATCCCCGCAGTCGTGGTCATGGCCACGGTGGCGGAACCGGTTGCAACACGGATGAGTGCGGCAACGAACCATGCAAACAAAATAATGTTGATGTGAGCCGAAGTTGCGATTTGGGCAATGGCGTCACCTACGCCGCTGTTAATGAGCACCTGCTTGAACGCCCCGCCGCCGCCGATGATCAGAATGATCGTGGCTGTCGGCGCCAGACATTCGCTCGTAAACTTGGATATTTGTTCTTTCGTAAATCCTCTGGCGAAGCCAAGGGAGAAGAAAGAAAACACGACCGAAATCAGAAGCGCAATAATTTCGTTACCGATAAATTCGCAGAACAGCGTAAAACCGCTCGAAGCATCCGGGTCAACGATCGAGGCGATCGAACCGATCAGCATCAGGATAACCGGCATCAGAATCGTCAGCAGCGTAATGCCGAAGCCAGGAAGCTTGCGCGTGCTGCTGCTGGAGAACTGCTCCGCCAGCTCAGCAGGCGGCTCGACCTGGATGCGTCTGCCGATCCATTTACCAAAGAGCGGTCCGGCCACGATCGCTGTCGGAATGCCTACAATCAGGGAGTACAAAATCGTTTTCCCCAAATTCGCCTGATAGGCATCAATGGCGATCATCGGGGCCGGATGCGGCGGCACAAGTCCGTGTACGGTGGACAGACCGGCCAGAATCGGAATACCGATTTGCAGCAGTGACATTTTCGTTTTACGGGCGACGGTAAAAATAATCGGGATCAGCAGGATGACGCCGACCTCAAAAAATACCGGGATTCCTACGATAAAGCCGACGATCATCATCGCCCAGTGAACGCGTTTCTCTCCGAACCGGTTCACGAGGGTTGTGGCGATCTGCTCGGCGCCGCCGGATTCGGCCATCATTTTGCCCAGCATCGTGCCGAGACCGATGACGATCGCAATCGTTCCGAGCGTGCCGCCAAGCCCCTTGGTCACGGAATCGATAATATCCATCGATTTCATGCCGGTCAGGAATCCGAGCAGCAGGGCGGACAACAGCAAGGTCACAAACGGATTCCACTTGAATTTGGCAATAAACACAATAAGAAATGCAATGGCGATCAGTGTCCACACAATGAGCGTCCAATTATGGCTCATACCGAATATACTGGACATGGGTTGTCCTCCTTTTGTTCGTACATGATGTTTTTCACATATGATACCCATTATTCCAAGCTTTGATTTTAAATACTTGCATACTTGTCGACAACATGAGGCGGAAGCTGCCCGCAAGCAGCCCCTTTTGGTTCATACAACAGAATGAAAGGCCGGACGAAGCGCTTTAAAAATCCGTCAGGCTGCGGTGCAGCGTCTGGCGCGAATCGGCGAAATACTCCTGTACAAGCTTCTGGATTTCGTCCTCGTCGCCGGAGGCCAGACCGTCCATAATTTTCTGATGCTTGCCGATCACGGACCCGAGCTTCGCTTCCCCTTTGGAAAAAATCTCTTCCGTCGTAATCAGCATGACGGTCATCACGATCGGCCGGATGCTGTTCCATAAATGCAAAATGCGCTTATGGTCCGCTGCCGCAATAATCGCCTCGTGAAAGGACAAGTCCTGATACGAGAATTCGACGGCGTCCTGATGCTTTACCGCAAGCTCCATCCGGTCAACGATCCGGCGCAGCGTAACCAGCAGCTGATCCCGGTCCATCTTGGCCAGCCGCTGCTGAACGAAGCTCTCGATCAGGAAGCGGACATCGTACAATTCAACAATATCGGTCAGGCTCAGTCCGACGACGACGGCACCCATCCGTTCGAGCCGGATCAGCCCTTCGCTCGAGAGCGATTTCAAGGCTTCTCTGACGGGGGAACGGCTTGTCCCGAAATCGGCGGCCACCCGGTTCTCTGAAATAATTTCACCCGGCTTGATCCGGCCGCTGATAATCTGCAGCCTCAGCTCGGATGCGATCGACTCTCCCAAGGAAACACCCTGCAGCCAGGATGAAGGATAACGCAGCATGAGACAACTCTCCTAAATCAATGTATGTACAATGACGTACGCTACCGATTCTATCATACAACCGACCGCCGCATCCATGGTTAGGGACCTGCTCTCCGGAAGCCTGCCTCAGCCGCAGACCTCAACACTCAACCTTTTGACCGGCAGCCGTGTGCCGCAATCCGATTTTTTCCGTTTTTCAAAAGAACCATGCAACAACGAAGAACCGGAATGCGTCTTTTACCACGAAGACCTATGGTTCTCCGAAAAAGAAACGCTTCCAGTTTGATTGTGCTGTGCTCTAACCTGCCTCTGCCTCCAAGTATACTTGTATACAACTTGTAATCGTCTTTATTTTAAAACAATCCGTGCGATCTGTAAACCGCGTGGATGAAACATCCAGCACACCAAGCTTCGGAAAGGAAGTGATTGAATTTGAAAAAAATCGCCGGCATCCTGCTGCTGTCCATCTGTATCGCCACGGGCTGCGAAAGCCACAAGCCTTCGGCGGATAACACACCACCGGCTGACCCAATGCCTGCCGGAACCGTGAATTCCACGGAGGGAATCAACGAAAAACCTCCCGCCACCGCAGCTGATCCCCCTGCTTCCACCCCTGATGCCGGGAGCCATCAGCCTTCAAGCAGCCACGACGGCGAAGCCAAAGCAGAAACTCCAGGGCGGCTGCAGTCTTCCCAGCTGATGTTCGGCTATTTGGACGCCGCCGGCAGCAGGATTCTTGAGCCGACCCGGAAGGCAAGCAGCAAACACCACGGGAGCAGTTTACACAAGCGGTCATCGCGCCGGGTGAGCTGGCCGACATCCGCTTCACGAAGCATCAGGCCCGGTCGGATCAGGATAACGGCAGGCAGAGCCGGTACAATTTCGACCATGATGAAGGCGATTTGTTCCGCCTCTCTTCCCCGGTAACTCCAGCGGATCCGGACGCAGGCGTCGTTCTCGCACAAAAAGACGCTTTTGCAGGGCATGAATTTCTGCAGGTGGAGCATGCGGAGGGAAGCCTGCCCGAAGAGGCAACGGCCCGGATCAAGCAAGCCAAAGGCCGGAACATCCACAGCCAGGGGCTTATCGGACAAATCGATCCTGACGTGCAGCTGGGTATCGTCCAGTACGACAAGGATGGCGGCAAGCCGCTGGCCAGCCTCGTGCTGATCACCCCGGATACGCTGCTGTTTCGCGATTTTGAAGGAACGGATGACCCGAGCTCCACCTGGCGCGTCGACGACGGCGGGCAGATGGACCCGCAGCTGTTCTACGTCTTATTTGTCACCCGTTCCGGGCCTGGCTATACGCTTGGATATGAATGGTGGGGCGCGGAAGGATCGAACCTGGCCGTGCTGCAGCAGGACGGCGGCGCATTTCGCGTCGTGCAGGAAGGCGGCCGCTACACGGCGCCGATGTAACCTAGCCCAAATCCCAGGCCGTATGGATTTTCGGCACGTCGCTGATCAGCTGCCTCGTATAGGCGTGCTGCGGGTTCAGAATAATGTCCTCGGCCGGTCCCCTCTCGACGATTTGGCCCTTCTCCATGATGTAGATCGTGTCGCTCACGTAATAGGCGAGCCCAACGTCGTGCGTGATGAAAATAATCGTCATCTCGTTCTCATCCCTCAGCTTCAGCAGCATGTCGAGAATGGTGGACCGGGAGCAGGCGTCGACCATTGAGGTGGGCTCATCCGCGATCAGCACCTTCGGGTGAAGCATAAAAATCCGGGCGATCATGAGCCGCTGCATCTGCCCGCCGGACAGCTCAAATGGATACTTGTTGTACAGCTCCTCGAACTTCAGGTTGACGAAAGAGCAGGCCTCTTTCATTTTATTGAACTGCTCATCCTTGGTAAGCTTCAGCCCCTGCAGCCGGATGCAGCTGAGCAGCAGCTTCTCTACCCGCTGGAACAGGTTAAAGGACGAGAACGGGTCCTGAAAAATCGCCTGAATGTCTTTCCAGTACTTTTTCCGGTCAGCATGGCGGCGGAGCACTCTCGGTTGTCCTTTGTAATCGATGCTGCCCCCCGACTCCTTTAAGAGACCCATGATGATTTTGGCAAGGGTGGTTTTGCCGCTGCCGCTCTCGCCCACGATGGAAATGATTTCGCCTTTATGAAAATCGAAGTCCACCGTATCGACCGCCGTCGTTTTGGCCGCCCCGTACCCGAATACTTTCGTAATGCCTCTGCCGCGGATCAACAGGTCACGACTGCTCATTCGCATACCACTCCTTCAGCGTTCCTGTGTCAAAATGGCACCGGTACTGGCGGCCGTCCACTTCCTGCACCGCCACATTGTTTTCCCTGCAAATATCCTGGGCGTAAGAGCACCGCTCGGCAAACCGGCAGCCGGCGGGCACATGCTTCAAATTCGGCGGCGTGCCCGGAATGGCCGCCAGCTTGTGCCCCTTCATCCCCTCCTCCGGAACGATGATGGAACCCATCAGCTTTTTCGTATACGGATGAAGCGGATCAAAGATCATCTGCTCGGCCGTGCCGCGCTCCACGATTTCTCCCGCGTACATGACCATAATGTCGTCGGTGACGTGGTACAAGAGCGGCAGCTCATGCGTGATGAATACCAGCGAGCGGATGAACTGCTTGTCGAGCAGGTCCTTCATCAGCTTGATGACGGCCTTCTGCGACGTCACGTCCAGCGCGGACGTCGGTTCATCGGCGATCAGCACCTTCGGATTCAGAATGGTGGAAATCGCAATGACCGTCCGCTGCTTCATTCCTCCGGAGAGCTCGTTCGGATAGGAACGCAGCACCTTGGGCGACAGATTAAGCGTTTCAAACCGCTCCACGGCCATGTCCCACACCTGTTTCTTGGTGAGCTCTGGCCGGTGCTCCTTCATAATATCCTCAATAAAGCGGATGATCCGCAGCGTCGGATTGAGGGCATTCATGGCGGCCTGGGGAATATACGCGATTTCCCGCCCGGAAATTTGCGTGCGCAGCTGCTCCTTGCTCAGCTTCATAATGTCGCGGCCGTGGATTTGGATCGAACCGCTGCCGTAATGGAGCGGCGGAAAATAAAATCCCATCAGGCTCAGCGCCAGCGTCGACTTGCCGCAGCCGGATTCGCCGGCGATGCCGAGCGTCTTTCCTTCTTCCAGCACGAAATCGACGCCGTCGACGGCAAACACTTTTTCCTTAAGCCGGGTTTTATAATAGGTTTTCAGTCCGCTAACTTCCAGAATGTTTGTAGTCATCGGCCTAGCTCCTTATTTTCGGATTAAAAATTTCGTCCATGCCCGTGTTCATCATATACAACGAGAACGTGATCAGCGCGATTGACAGCGCCGCGGGGATAAACGCCCACCATGCCCCCGCCACCGGTGCCTCGAAGACGAGCGCCCAGTTCATGATGATGCCGAGGGAGATCGTGTTGTACGGCCCCAGCCCCAGCATCGAAATGGAGGCCTCCGACAGGATGCCGGACGCGGTCTGCAGCACGAACGCCATCACGACATAGGACGCGATGTAGGGCAAAATTTCAAAAACGATGATCCGGGGCGTGCTGTGTCCGGAAATTTTGGCGATATGAACATGGTCCCGGTTGCGGAGCGAGCTGGTCTGCGCCCGGACGGCCCGGGCCGTCCACGGCCAGCTGGTGATGCCGATAATGATCGCCGTCACGAGCGAGCTGCGCGAGTTGATGCTGACCGAGATGAGGATCAGAATAATAAACGACGGAATGACGATAAAAATATTCGTGATCGACGTCAGCAAATTATCCACGATGCCGCCGATGTAGCCGGAAGCGAGGCCGATAATGAGGCCGATGGCCGTGGCGAACACGCCTGCGATGAGACCGACCCGGATCGAGGTCTGGATGCCGTACATCAGCTCCAGGAACAGATCCCGCCCGAAATTGTCCGAACCGAGCCACAGCTGCGAACTCGGCGGCTGAAACGCCAGGGCGATCATCTCCAGCGGATCTTTTTTGTTGATCATCGGGAAGATGAGCACCAGCGCCAGCATAACGATGAATATTCCCGCCCCCAACATGAATTTTGGGGACTTGATGAGAATGTTGAAGGAGTTTTTCATATTACTGGTCCTCCATTTGCGAGGCTTTGATCCGCGGATCGATAAAACCGTAAATGATATCAATCGTAAAGTTAGCCAGCAGAACAGAGAGCGCGATCAGCAGCGTACAGCCGGAAATGAGCGGATAATCGAGCTGACGGATGGCCGTAAACAGCCAGGTGCCGATGCCCGGGTAGCTGAACACGATTTCGCAGATGAGCGAACCGCCTACCATCGTGCCGATGGACAAGGCCAATCCGGTAATTTGGGGAAGCATGGCGTTCCGGAATACGTATCTGGAGATGCGCGAATCGCGGATCCCGAGCAGCTTGCTGTACAGCACATAGTCGGCATTCAGCTCGTAAATGGACATCTCCCGCATCCCGATCGCCTGGCCCCCGATGGTGACAAGCACGATCGAGAGAAACGGCAGCGTATGATGGCGGATAACCGAGCCGATAAATTCGAAGCTGAGCTGCGGAATCATTTGAAAATCATACCCTCCGGACAGCGGGAACCACCCCAGCGTCAGGGCGAATACGTACAGCATGATGATGGCCAGCGTAAAAAAGGGAATCGAGTTCACGAACAGGGCTACCGGAAAAATCACCTTGTCGAACACGCCTTTTTTATAGGCAGCCACGGCTCCGAGCACGTTGCCCAGAATCCAGCCTACCAGAATCGCCGGCAGCTGCAGGCCGATCGTCCACGGCACCGCCGAAGCCAGGATGTCCGTCACCTTTTTCGGATACAGGCCGAACGAGGTGCCGAGGTTGCCGGTAAACAGGTTTTGGACATAGATCAGAAACTGCTGCCAGAGCGGCTTGTCAACACCAAACTCCTGAATGAACGTCTCGTAGACCCGTTTGATCGTATCGCTGTCCGTCATCCCTTTGGTCATCTGTGAGACGATCATGGCGACGGGGTTCCCCTCGATCATGCGCGGAAGGAAAAAATTCAGGGAAACGGCAATGACGAGCGTCACCAGGTACCAGAACAACTTTTTTACGAAATATTTGGCATAGGCATTCAAGAAGGTCCCTCCCTTGATCTTTGGATCGGCGGTGGATGCGTCTTGGAAAAGAGGGCCCGCATGGCGCTCCGGCAGTGCCGGGAGCCTCCCATGCAGGCCGCTTCCTTGGGCTTAGTTGTGGATCTGGTACAGCGCCCGGATGCCCGCCCCGTCCATGGCGATTTGCGGAGGAATGTTGCTTCCGTCTCCGTCGACGGGGAAGCCTTTCCATACCGATTCATTGACCGTATGGAACACCCACGGACGGTACATGAGCGGAATGGACGGAATGTCGGTCAGCCAGATTTTCGTCAAATCCGTGTACAAGGCTTTGAGTTCGGCCTGATCGGTGACGCTCGGAATTTTGTCGATAATTTGGTCGGCCTTGTCGTTTTTGTAACGGCCCCAGTTCCAGAACGCCATTTCGCCGAGCGGAGCCACTTCCTTGGAATACATGATGTCATGCGCTCTGCTCCACGGCTGGCTCGGATTGACGCCGCCCGCAGGCGTGTTCATGATGATGTCGAACTTGCCGGTTTGCAGGTCGTTTGTCCATACCGGCGCTTCCGGGAACTTCGTGCGGATTTCGATGCCGATCGCTTTGGCGCTCTGGGCCACGATCTCCAGCGCCGCATTCCAGTCGGACCAGCCGTACGGGCATTCCACTTCAAATGGCCCGAGGCGGGTACCGTTCAGCACGCGGATGCCGTCCTTGCCTTTTTTGGCGCCGATGCTGTCGAGCAGCTCGTTGGCCGCCTTGACGTCGGTCGTCCACTGCAGCGATTTGATCGCTGCCTGATCGACGTATTTGGACTCCGCGTCCGTGTTCAGCGTCAGGGACGGCTGCATCGCGGCAGAGTAGCCGCTCATCGCGAGGTCGGAAATTTTCTTGTAATCGATGCTCATCGCGATCGCGCGGCGGACGTCCGGGTTATCCAGCCCTTTTTTCGAGAAATTAAAGAAGATCGACGGCATGGAGCCCGGTACATAATAAGGTGCGTCTTTCAGATAGGTCTTGATCGGAGCGCCGTTCTTCCACATGTTCCATACCTGCGGGATGAACTGCTGGGAGACGTCCACCTGTCCGCTCTTGAAGGCCAAATCGCCGGCGGCGTTATCCTTGTAGATGACGTGCGTAATATATTTCGGAGCAGGCAGCTTGCCGAAGAGCGACTTGCCCCAGTAATTGTCGTCGCGCACAATCGTGATTTTCTGGTCGTTGTAGAAGTAGATTTTGTAAGGGCCGGTGGCTACCGGATTGGCGTTGACTTCCTTGCGGATCGTCGCCAGATCGTTGTTTGACTTCTTCTCGATTTCTTCCCAGATATGCTTGGGCATCATCGGGATCAGCTCGATGCTGTCAAGCACCGTCAAGCGGTTCGGGTTGTCTTTGTTCAGCATGATCTTGACCGCATTCGGGCCGTCCGCTGTGACATCCGCAATGTAGGCCCAGTAGTTGCTCCAGTTGATGTCGTATTTTTTGCCGAGCTGGTAGGTGTACACGACGTCATCGGACGTAAACGGCTGGCCGTCGCTCCACTTGGCGTCTTTATTCAGCTCGATATGCAATGTCATGTCGTCGGTCCACTCGTATTTGGTGCCGAGCAGCGGCTCCAGCTTGCCGTCCAGCTGGTTGATCATGAACAGCGTCTCGTAGACCAGCTCTCTCGAGTTACCATAGTTGATCGGGAAGGCCGGATTGCCGCTCAGCAGGTTAAAGTTGGATGGCGGCCCCCATTGAATTCCGTTAATGTAAAGGGTTTCATTTCTCGGCGTTTCTTTGGCGTCTCCGCTCGTTGCCGGCTGGTTCGCCGCGGGCTCGGTCGTCGAGGGCTCCGTTGCTTTTTCTCCCTGATCAGCCGGCTTGGTTTCCCCTTGCGCCGGCGGCGTTGTCGTTCCCGTTGCGGAAGGCGGCTGCACGGTCTGGCAGCCCGCGATCATCACGGTCGCCGCCACGAAAAGGGCCATGAGCGGCTTGGAAGCTAATTTCAGCTTCATGTAAACTCCCCCATTTCCTCCAATTCACATCTACATAAATTGAACTAAGACAGGGACAGCACTTCGCCTTTAGCTCATTTTATATACATGCAAGCGTGATGCAGATTTCACGTCTTCAGATCGGAAGGTTCGTGCCCCATGGTCCGAAGAAACCAAACCTCTTCATTCCGAGGAAACCGCATACCCTTCACGAAAAAGTACGGCGCGGGCTGACGGACTCATGCGGCTAAAACGTGTTCTGCAAGCGCTTTCCGTAAAATGTATGAGGGATCGCTTGGAAATGATGACTGATTTATTTTTTAAATGTGCTGAAAAAAAGTTACTGAAATCCTTCGCACGGTTTGCCCTTCCCTTCCAAACAAAAAACGGCCCCTGCCACCAGCAGGAACCGCTTTTCAAACCTATATGAAATTGCGTCTTTAAATCCTGGACTGGCTTGTAAGCTTTAAGCCGCGCTCTTGCGGGAAATTGCGAACAGCGCCGCCCAGATCAGGATAAATCCGACCGCTTGTGTTGGCGTCACGACCTGATGAAATACGATCCAGTTGATCAGCACGCTCACCATCGGGAAGCTCAGTTCCGCCAGCGTCGCCACCGATGCTTTCGTCGTCGTCAGCCCTTTATAGTACACCATCAAGCTGAACAGTCCCGGCAGAAGCGCCTGCCCCAGCATGTTGATCGACACTGCAGCCAGCGTTCCCCCGTCGGTATGCACCTGCCAAGGATCTCCCTGATTGATGGTAATCCCGATCAGCAAAGGCAGCGCCAAGATGAAACGCAGCGAAGTCACCGTCTCATACTCCATTTTTCCGACCATCAAACGACCCATGACCGTGGAACCGCCCCACAGTGCCGCGGCACCCAGCGAGAACAAGCTGCCGACCTTGACGAAATCATTTACATGCCCGAACGGAAACGTGAAGCCGAAGGTCAACAAATACGTTCCGGCCAGCGCCACGATGAACAGCCAGGTGAAATGCTTCGGAAGCTTCTCACGCAGCAGCAGTTTGGCCATAAGAATGGCGAAGATCGGCTGCAGCTTCTGCAGCAGAACGACTGCGTTCAAGTTCCCGGAAGACAGACCCTGCGTAAACAGGATGGTTGCAATCGCTGAGCCGCCCCACGACAGGAAGAGCAGCGCGCCGATATGGCGCAGTTTCAGGCCTTTCAACTCGCTCCGATGTTTCCACAGCATCGGTGCGACGAACAGCACCAGCAAAATATGCTCGATGAGCACGATCTGCGTTGCCGTCATATGTTCTTTGAGCAAAATGATCCGGAACAGCGGATCCGCTCCCCACAATGCTGCACCCAGCACGACCAGCCAAAAGCCGGATTTGCTGCGTTCGGCCTTCCCGCTTACCGCGGGCCGGACCTTGATATTGCTGCTTACATTTTCCATACTCCAGTTCCCCTATCCCTGAATACGGAGTCAACATTGGAAAACCCCCGAGATCGACATCAATCGACACATCGGGGGTTGATCAAATAAGCTTGCGGAAATGTCAAAATTTCGCACATGCCTATTCTTTGATCTTCTCCCATCCGGACTTTACCGTCGGCCCTGGATTTCCACCAGGTCAGTCGCCGCCTTATTGCTAAAGCTGCGAGTCGCGGGCTTGACGCCGTCTTCACCACAAGAAGAGACGCTCACCGCCGGTCAGGAATTTCACCTTACCCCGAAGATCCATATTCATTTATTTTTATTTTTTTCATGCAACTTACATTGTTTTCATCATTATAGCATAAATGTATCCAAAAGTGTTTCAGTTTTTTAATAGCTTTTTATTTCCATGGATTAAAAATTTGGATATGGGGCTGGAAATGGACATTTTTCGGTATATCCGAGCCATTTAAAATGACAGACGGCAGGCATTGATGAGCCTGCAGCAAGCACTGAACGGACTCGCGGCAGCACTTATCGCTGCTCAAGCACCGACAGGATCACGGCAACCGCTTCAGCCCGCGTTGCGTGCGCGTTCGGGGCGAACAGGCTGCCCGCTCTTCCATGCATGACTCCTTTCTCCACCGCTGATGCGATATACGGCTTGGCCCAGGCCGGAATTTGACCGCGGTCGGCAAAATTCAAACTTCCCGCACCGCCCGGTGTTCCGGTACCGAACGCCCTGACGGTCATCGCCGCCATTTCGGCCCGGGTAATGAGCCGGCTTGGCCCAAACGTGCCGTCGGCATAACCGTTCATGATGCCGCGCGACACGGCATCCTGAACAGAGGCCAGCGCCCAGGCCGGAATTTTCTTCGCGTCGGAAAAAGCCAGCGCCTGCGAGCCGGCCGTCTGACCCATCGAGACCGCACGCATCATCATGCTGGCGAACTCTGCCCGGGTCACTTCCTTGCCCGGCTGAAACGTGCCGTCGGGATATCCGCTGACCCATCCCTGCTGGACCGCATTCAGAATTGGCTGCTCCGCCCAGTGGCCGCGGATATCCCGGAAAGAGCCCGGCGTTCCTTCCGCTTTGCCCGGCCGGACCGTGATTTCCGGCTTGACGGACATCTCGGATGAGCGGAGAGCGGAATCCACCAATTTGGCGCTCTCCACGGCCACTCGGGACGTAGCCGCCTGCAGCGCCGTAAACTCAATGACGGCGAGCTGAAGCTTGCCGCTGTCTCCGGCTGTTTTTCCTACTTTGGTGTGGGCCAGACGGATTTCGTTGTTTTTGACAATCGGTTCGACCGAAAAGCCGGATGTCCCCGAGGAAGCGGTGCGGAAAGCCAGCTTCGCCGGGTCAAAGCTGAGCGTCAGCTCATACGCATACAAGTCCTTCAGCTGCTCGCAGGTCACCGTGACCGTCACCTTGGAGCCATTGGAAGTTGCCCCCAGTGACAAGGAAGGGACCTCTGCAGCGGCGGCGGTTCCTGCAGCAGCCATGGTCGTGACAACCGGGGAGCTGCCAGCCATTCGTACTTCGGAAACTGCAGCGTTTGCGGGGTTTCCTGATCCGATGAGTCCGACACAAATGGCTACAGCCCATGCGGCATAGCGGGTAGATTGTTTTCGTGGCATACGTCCAGCCCTCTTTCCATGAATTGAAAATCGCAGGAGCAGCCTGCACCGCTCCTGCGATTGTATCCTTTTCTAAGCAGTTGATTTCTAATGCTGCTTACGACCATATCCATTGGATGATATCCATCCCGATACGGTCCCAATACCCGCATGAATCATGCGAGACATGGCACAGCGTATGAGCCGGGCTTGAAAACCTTCCGGTTCTCTATCCCATTACTTCGCGTACCAGCTGCCGATGATCATCTGCGCTACCGCAGCCAGCGAACGGATCGAAATTTCGCCTTCGCTGAACAGGTCCGCCGGAGCAACGCGGCTCCAGTTGGGATCCGTTGACTGGATGCCGTAGTACTTGGCGAGGATGGACAAATCCTGCACCGTAATCTGCACCGCACCAGGTACCAGCGTGATCAGCTTCTTCTGGAAGGTGGTTACGGCGCTGCCGAGTGCAGCCGCAGCCGAATCCACCTGATTTTGCGTCGCGGTAGAGCTGCCTTTGACCGCGTTCGCCGCCTGGATGGCCGACAGCAGTTCGGCCTTGGCCGCAGCCGGATATTGGCCGACCTTATCGCCTGTGACCGCCCGGTCATAGATGATCTGCGCGGAGGCAATCGCCGAAGTGAGGGCCGACTTGTCCACCGGAATCGAAGGAACCGGGATGACGGCGTTCTTGAACGTGCTGACCGCCGCTTTCAGAGCAGTCAGCGCATCGTCGATCGCCTTCTGCGTTGCAGCGGCATCGTCCGCCACGCGCTTGGCGCCGCTGATCGCCGACAGCAGCGCGGTCTTCGCCGATGCCGGGTACTGCCCCGGCTCGGTTCCCGTGACGGCCTGATCCGCCAGCTTCTGCGCTTCGCCGATGGCGGCAAGCAGCGCCGCCCGGTCAGCCGTGGCGATCTGGATCTGCAGCGCAGCGGAGTCCGTGTTCACCGGGCTCGAATTGCCGTCCGCCGAAATGTTAAAGGCGGACACCGACACGGCTGCGCTTCCGGAGACGCCGGCTTTCAACGTGCCGCGGAGCTTCAACAGCTCCCCGTCTTCCGAGACGGCGTTCTCCTGGCCGGTGCTGGCCATGATGATGCGGATCTCGCCTGATTCCGGCTTCACCCCGGTGGCCAGCACGCCAAATCCGGTGCGCGACGAGCTTACCGCGCCTTCGGCCAGTGCCAGCGTACCGTCCGTATTCGCCACGGTCGCAAATTCCAGCTTGGCCGGATCGTACTTGACGATCAGGTCCAGTGCCGTAAAGGCAAACGACGGCTTGGTGATGCCTATGCCCAAATCAACCTGCGCTCCCGCGGAAGCAGCGGCCGGACCGGTCAGCACGGCGGAGTTCGGCGCCTGCGTCCCTGCCGCTTCAACCGTGATGCTGACCTGGAGCGTATCGGTACCGCCCTTTCCGTCCTGAACCCGGAAGGAAGCTGTGTAGCTGCCTTCCGCAGCCGGCGTCCACGTGAATTTTCCGGAAGCCGCATCAAAGGCCGCTCCCTCCGGCAGCGACACCGCCTCATAACTTAACGCGTCTCCGTCCTCATCGTTGGCGTACACCGAAAACGTCACTTGCTGCCCGGCTTTCACGGTCTGGGCAGGCACGTCGGCAAATGCCGGAGCGTGATTGTCTCCGGCAGCCCCAGCCGGACGAATATCGCTTTCTTTCAGAAGCTTCAACTGGTAGGCGCCTTTAAAGATCGAAGAGATCCCGGTAATATCGACGGCCGTTCCTGCCGGATAGGCCTGCTTCAGCGCATCTGCGCTGATGCCCGTCCGGCTGTCGACGCGGACACGGTTCGTCGTGCCGCCGCTGACGAGATCGAATTCCAGGGAGCCCGTGACAGTGGCGTAGTTTTGCACCGCCGCGTTTTTGATCGCAATAAGCTGCCCCTGATTGCTGTCATTGACCGCGGCCGCAGCCTGCGGAACCGGAGCCGGAATATCGGCCTGGGCGTCCAGCTTGGCCACCTGGACCTCGTTGGCCAGCTCGACCTCGGTGTTATAGGTCAGCTTTTGCGCGGTCAGCTTGACCTTATCCCCGACATGGTAGCCTGTCGCTTTGCTCGGATACACATAGACACCGCCGGTGCCGTCCTGCATGTAAAATCCTGAGCCGCCAAAAACTCCCGGCTCCGACGTGACCACACCCTGCACCGTAACGTAATCGTTGTCCGCCACTTTACGCGCTTCCGCGATGGTTGTCAAATCGGGAATGGTAACGACGGGCGGCGTACCGCCGGCTCCATAGGAACCGGCTTTGTAAGTCGTCGGATCATACCATTTATACCCTGCGGCCGGCGTCGTCCACGGCTCAGTTCCTGGAATTTCGGCCGATGTTGCCGGTTCTTCCAGCTTGCCGAGCAGCGGCGTCGGCTCATCAAGCGTAATGCCCTGATTTTCGAATGTTGCGTAATCTTCATGAACTGCCAGCCATTTTACCGTCTGGACGAGGAAGACGGCGTCCTGCGCTTCCCCCTTGAAGCCGTCGTAAGTCGTTTTCTTGCCGCCGTTGTCCTCGCGGACGTATCCCGGCGTTGGGTCCTCGACCGGCGATGAGTCGCCGATGAATGCAGCCTTTCCTTTTTCCAGCTTGGAAACGGCAGCGAACGGCCCTTCGGCGATACCACCGTTTTTATAGACGCCTCCGTTCGGGAAGTTTGCCTTGTCGCTGTTTTCTACGGCATTGCCCCAGCCCGGCACATTTTCCGGGAGGTAGACAACGCCCTTGACCCGGGTCGGATCCAGAATCGTCAGCGTGGAGCCGCTGTGCATCTCCACATCATTAACGCCTGCGGTAATACCGAAAGACTGATCATATTTCACCGCGTCGGTTTTGGTAACGTCCCCAACCGAATTGAAGCGGAAGCGCACGCCGAAGTTCTGGCCGAGCCAGTCTGTGCTGGTTACGTCCTGCATCGCGCCCGATGCCGCTTCGGCGGTGGACATGCCCTTGGCCGGATTACCAAATGCTCCGCGCCGGTAGCCGTTCATCACTTCCGAGGAGTCCCAGCGGTTCAGGTTCCGGTCGGAATTGTAGTGGTCGGAGATGAAAAATATACTGCCGCCTTCCTTGACATACGTCAGCATGGCGGCCTGCTCGGACGCCTTAAACGGGATGTTGGCTTCGCCGATAATAAAGACGTCGTATTGCTTCAGTTTGCTCAGCGTAATGGCCGGCGTGTCAAAAGCGTGCGAGTCCATCGGCAGCGTTCTTTGCAGCGCGTCCACTTGGAAGCCCGCATCCCTCAGCCCGTCGGCAAAGTCTGAAAATGCGCCGTCAATGACCCAGTCCGAAGCTCCGGCCGTCTGTCCGTGCGTTTCGTCGAACAGCACCTTTTTCCCCGTGCCATCCGGCAGCGTCGTCGGAACGCCGATATTTTCGCTGCCCGGATCCGCCGGGTTCGGCGTGCCTCCGCCGGGATTTTCTCCGGACTCCCCGTCCAGGGACATTGCTGTCGGGCTTTTGATTCCAGCCATGCCGCTGTACGCAGCCAATTGCCCGGTAACGGTCAGTTTTTTCCCCACGTTGGCGGGGTTCGTCTTCAGACCGTACTGGGAGCGGTAGGAAGCCGGGATCTGGACATCGATCATGTTGCTCTGTGTCTTCTCCCCGGGTGTATCGGCAATCAATACGTTAAAATCGTCCTGAAAGCCCGAATAAATCGGTTTGGAATTGTACATCTCACCGACGATGTAGCCTTCAACGGTCGCGGTTTCTCCGCTGTTGTTTTTGGCAAGAGCTTCGGCCACCGTGAGCGGAACCGCAGCCGCAGCCTGTGCGGGCATGTATCCCAAGGCGGCGGACAGCAGCAGCAGCCATGCCAGAAATAGACCTGTGAGCTTTTTCCTGCGGACGAAATACGGGTTGTCCATCTTGCGAACTCCTCCTTTACATTCCGGCAATTATGATTGCGGCTTCCTCAGGTTAACATCCCTTTATTATGGCTTATTGCGGATTATGTAAAATATGGGACTGCTGTGCAAATACACCGTGGTTGTTAAGGAAACCCTTCCCTACCTTGGATTTTATATGAGGGAGCGGAAGGGCGGGCAGTGCCGCAGTCCTCATTTTGGCGCAAAAAAAAGAGAGACCTTTAGGCTTATGCCTGGGACTCTCCCCTCAACATTGATGTCATACCCTGCCGTTATTTAACGAATCTTGGCTTCTGCTATGCCGGACATGATCTTGTCCACTGTCTCCCCCGGCGTCAAGCTGGAGGAATCCAGCCACAAACCGAACCGGGGCGTTTCATCATGCAGCACGCGGTTTAAGGCGTCCACCGTCCAGGCCCCGTAGCCCTTTTTGGACCGCTGCGCTTCCCGCCGCTCCACTGCCTCAGGGCTGGGACACAGCACCACCAAATATACCGGGCGGCTCTGCAGGAAGGACAAAAAATCTTCCAGCACCCGGCCGACGATGACGTCCTGCACCACGACCGTAAACCCTGACCCGGCGTACGTATCCGCCGCCTGCGCGGCAAGCCGGTAGCGAAGCAGCAGCTGGCCCAGCTCCTCTTCGGAAGCGTCCGGCTCGACCTCCTTCCGGTCGTTCACGATCATTCTCCGGAACAGGTCGCCGCGAAGATGAACGGACTTGTCGAGCCGCTCGGCGAGCAGCTGCGCTACCGTCGATTTGCCGCTTGCCATAATGCCGGTAATTACGATAACGGCAGGCTGCTGAATGGAATGAGCTGCCATGTACGATCCCCTCCTTGAATACCCGTTATCCTATCATTATATATTGGGCATTTTCGGATCGTCAGGGGATTTATTCCTTTAAACCAATCTTTCCCGGATTCCGGGCCTCCGTCTCCCGCTCCGGCGACCGCCGCCCCAGATCCAGGCTGAAAATGCCGAAGCCTTGATCGTTCTGCCGCCCGGTATATCGGATGTGCGGATAATCTCCAGTATATTTCACCGCGTCAGGCGATGTCGTAAATGTGACATTCACAGGGCCTTCCACCGGTGTGAAGCGCCAGTTCGGCTCCGCCTCAGCCGGAATTTCACCGCATGCCGTAATGTAGTCAATCAGCACCTGCCGGCATTCATCCTCGGAATCGATGACCAGCTCCATCTCCCGGATCCCGGGGAAATTGCCGCCGCCAAAGACCCGATAGTTGCTCGAAATCACGATAAACTCCTGATCCGGATCCAAGGGAGCCCCTTCGTAACACAGACGAACGATCCTGCTGGCATCCGGGTCGTTCAGACTGCCATCCAGCTTATATTTGGCCGGCTGCGTTACGTCGATCTCGTACGTGATGCCGCTGATCACGTCGAAATTAAACACGGAAAACTGCGGGTTCAGCAGCGGCTGTTCCTCCGAGGACAGCAGATCGATGCGATTGTACGCTCCTGCGGTCATTTCCAGCCACTCCTTGACGGCCCGGCCGGAAATCCGCACCCCTTTGATCGTATTGTCATACAAATACAGCTCCGTCGCGCTCTTGATCGCAATCGGCCCGGCCGGAATATCCGCATATTCCTTGGGACCGTTGCGCCCCGCTTTGAACGGCGAGCCCACGGACAATACCGGCAGCTGCTGCAGCTCCGGCATGGAAGCCGCAATCATCCGCCGGGCGTACCACGTCTGGGCATGGTTGACGAGCTGAACGGAGGCGTCATCCTGCACCAGGGAAAAATAGCTGTGCAGCGGGGCATGAATGGTACCGATCGGCTCATTGGCATAGGCGACGGTCGCCTCATGGTCCTGCCGGAGGAGCTCGGCGATTTCTGCGTCTCGAAGCGGCGTGTCGCGTGCCGCATCCTCCTCCTTTTCCAAACGGCGGACCGAGGACGTCCCCTGCACCACCTGCCATCTCCCCTGCCGAAATTGAAGCGACAGGTCGATCACGCCCAAATGCCCTGCGCCGAACCCGGCCTGTACGGCCGGAATGCCGTGAATCGTCCCCTTTTCCGGATTGATGTCCGGAAGGAGTTCACCGCTCTCATCCTTAAAGGAAGCATCCAGCAGATGCTTATCCGCAGGAAACACATGATGCGTATGGGAAAAGGCCAGCGCATCAATGCCAGGCACCAAACTGAGCGGATACACCGCGTTCTCGGCATTGCCGTCCGTCAGCGCCACCTTGCCGTCGAAGCCCGTATGAGCCAGCGCCACGACCAGATCCGCGCCTTCCTCCTTCATCTTCGGAACCCATTCCAGCGCGGACAGCAGGATGTCCTTTACCTTCACCCGGCCTTCAAGGTTAGCTTGGTCCCAGTCCATGATTTGCGGCGGCACGAAGCCGATGAGCCCAATTCGGATAAGATGGTCCTGCCCGGCATCGTCCAGGCATCTTTTATCCAAGATGACATACGGTTTATACCTGTTCCGGCTGCATTCCTCAGGCTCAAGGCCAACGCCCTCATCGAAATATACGTTGGCGTTGACATAGGGAAAATCCGCTCCGGCAATGACGTCGTCCAGCATGTTGAGTCCATAGTTGAATTCATGGTTGCCCAAAGTTGCCGCGTCATAACCCATCGCATTCATGACCCGGATTGCGGGGTGAACGTACGGCTCTTGCCCTTGCTTCATGGCGACATATTTTTTAGCGGCGTACGTTCCGAGCGGCGTTCCCTGAATCAAGTCTCCGTTATCCACGAGCAGCGTATTCGGCACCTCATCCCTTGCGCTTGCAATCAAGGCGGCTGTCCGGACCAGCCCGATGGAGGCATCCCGTTGATCCCGGTAATAATCATAATCCATCAGGCAGGCATGCACGTCCGTCGTCGACAGAATCCGCAGGCTGACCGTTGTATTGTTATCGGGGATCATCCCGTTCACTATATTCATCGATGTCTCCTCTCCTCCCGACCGGCTTGAAACAAGCCGGCCCTTCCTATTTTCCAGTATAACGGAAAACCATTAATTCCACGTAAACGCCCTTTCGGACCTGTTTCTACTTATTGGAAGTAGACCTTTCGCCTTAGAAACACGCCGGACCCTCCGTTCTGAAGTACTAAATTTTTACATTCGTTTACAAAAGACCTCTTCTCCGTTAACCCTTGTCCCCTGGAACGTGTGATAAGCTCTTTCCTGTCAGACGGGGCTAAACCCGCTACTGGCCAAATAGATGAATCAAGTGGAGAGGGGATCATCCATGTTTAAAAAAGTACTATCCATCAGTATGACCTTGGCCCTGGCTGCCGGCTTAGCGGCATGCGGGTCTAAAACCAGCGGCAGCGACTCGGGCAGCACAGCCGCCTCATCGGCCTCGGGTACGGCGGAAGCGGCTGCCACGGCTTATGTGCCCAAAGAACTGAACGTGCAGTTCGTTCCATCCCAAAATGCCGACACCCTGGAAGCCAAAACGAAGCCGCTGGAAAAGCTCCTCGGCGACCGTCTCGGCATTCCGGTTCATGTGACGGTTTCCCCGGACTATAACACGATCGTGGAAGCGATGGCTTCCAAGCAGGTGGACGTCGGCTTCCTGCCGCCGAACGCTTACGTACTGGCCCACGACAAAAAGAAAGCCGCCGACCTGCTGCTTCAGGCGCAGCGCTACGGCATTAAAGACGATACCGGCGAAGACACCACGGAAAAGGTCGATTTCTACAAAGCGATGATCGTTGTGAAAAAGGATTCGCCGATCCAAAGCCTTCAGGACTTGAAGGGCAAAAAGATCGGATGGCAGGACGTCACTTCCTCCGCCGGCTATGTATTCCCTGCGGCTGAGCTGAAGAAGGAAGGCATCGATCCGGACAAAGACGTCCAGGGCGTGACGATCAAAGGGCATGATGCCGCCATTATGGCGCTCCTGAACGGTCAGGTTGATGCTGTCGCCGTATTCCAGGATGCGCGCAACACGGTGAAAAAGGACGTTCCGGACGTCTTCGAAAAGACCCGCGTCCTTCACTATACGGCCAAAATCCCCAACGATACGGTCAGCGTGCGCAACGACATGGACCAAAGCTGGAGGGACAAAATCAGCCAGGCGTTCATCGACATTACGAACGATGCGGAAGGCGCACAAATCATCAAAGACATTTACACGCATGTCGGCTATGCCAAAGGCGATGACAAAAACTTCGATCCGGTTCGCGAATACGCCGAAGCCGTCGGGCAGGAAATCAAGTAAATTCAAGCATATCATTTCAATGTAGATACAATGAACCGGGCAGCACCGTCCAATGGCTTCATGGCGGTGTTGTTTTCCCGTTTTATCTGAAAATACGACAGAAAGTTGGAATCTCATGATTGAATTCGATCACGTCTCCAAAGTGTACCCCAACGGAACGGTCGGACTTCGCGACATTAATCTGACCATCAAGGAAGGTGAGCTTGTCGTCATCGTCGGACTGTCCGGCGCGGGCAAGTCCACCTTTTTGCGCAGCATTAACCGGCTGAACGAAATTTCCTCCGGGGAAATCCGCGTCGGCGGACAGTCCGTCACCCGCGCTGCCGGCCGCCAGCTTCGGCTGATCCGCCGCGATATCGGCATGGTGTTCCAAAACTTCAATCTGATCAAGCGCCAGAGCGTGCTCAGCAACGTGCTGTCCGGGCGGGTCGGCTACCATTCGACGCTGCGGACGATGCTGGGCTGGTTTCCGAAGCCGGACGTCGCCATCGCGCTCGAAGCTCTGAACCGCGTCAACATCCGTGAAAAAGCCTACGTCCGCGCCGACCAGCTGTCCGGCGGCCAGCAGCAGCGCGTCTCGATCGCCCGCGCGCTCGCGCAGGAGGCCCGGGTCATTCTCGCGGACGAGCCCGTCGCCTCGCTGGACCCGCTCACCACCCGCCAGGTCATGGACGACCTGAAGCGGATCAACCGCGAGATGAACATTACGACCGTGATCAACCTTCATTTTATCGACCTGGCCCGGGAGTATGCGACCCGGATCATCGGGCTACGCGCCGGCGAGGTCGTTTTCGACGGTACCCCGGAGGAGGCAACAGACGAGGCGCTGGCTGAAATCTATGGGCGGCCGGTCCTCAAAGACGAGCTGCTGGGAGGCGTGTCATGAAGGCGGCGCCTCAGGCAGGGCCGCTGCAGCCGGCCTCCCTTCCCGGGATGGCTCCGCCGCCGAAATACAAGCGGTACGCGGGGTGGATCGTCCTGATCGCAATCCTCATCGCCTGCTCGATCCGCACCGAGGTCACCCCCTACCAGCTCATCACCGGCCTGCCGCAGATGGGCGGCCTCCTGGCGGAAATGTTCCCGCCGGATTGGAGCTATCTGCCCACGATATGGGCCCCGATGATGGAAACCGTGCAGATCGCCGTGCTCGGCACCTCCCTCGGCGGGCTGCTGGCGATTCCGGTGGCGCTGCTGTCCGCGTCCAATCTGCGCGTCAGCCGCTTCGTCTCGCTGCCGGTACGGATGGTGCTGAACCTCGTCCGCACCGTTCCTGACCTGCTGTTCGCGGCCATATTCGTCGCCGTGTTCGGCATCGGCCCATTTGCAGGAATGCTGGCGCTCGTCTTTTTCTCCTTCGGCATTATCGCCAAGCTGACGTTCGAGGCCATCGAAGCGATCGACCCGGGGCCGCTGGAGGCGATGTCGGCCGTCGGCGGAAACCGGCTGCAGATCATCCGGTATGCCGTTATCCCGCAGGCACTGCCCTATTTTATGTCGTATCTGCTGTATACGTTTGAGGTGAACGTGCGCGCAGCCGCCGTGCTCGGGCTTGTCGGTGCGGGCGGTATCGGCCTCCTGCTCGACCGCTCCCTCGGCTTGTTCCGGTACGACCGCGCCTGCATCATCATCCTGCTGACCCTCGTCATCGTTCTGATCATCGATTACGGCAGCGCGCTGATTCGGAGGAGATTATTATGAACCGTAACACATCTTTGCCGCCGTCCGGCACGCTGGTGTCAGCCGGCTCGGCACTTCGCTCACGCATCCGTTTAGGACTGGTCACGCTGGTGGTGATTGCCGTCTACTGGTGGTCCATCCAGGGGATGCACTTTGAAGGGATTCAAGGGACGGCGGGCACCGTCTCCAAGTCCATCCTGACCGGCTTCCTGCATCCGGATTGGTCTTTTGTGTATATTCCGGACGGAGAGGATCTGCTTCGGGGTCTGCTCGATACGCTCGTCATCTCCGTCCTCGGCACCATCGTTGCAGCCGTCGTCTGCATTCCGTTCGCTTTCTGGGCTTCCAGCAATATGAGCCGCGGTCTCGCGCTGTCCGGCATCGGCAAGCTGGTTCTGAGCGTCATCCGGGTGTTCCCGGAGATTATCGTGGCGATTCTGTTCATTAAAGCCGTCGGTCCCGGCTCCTTTGCCGGCGTTCTTGCCTTGGGCATCCATTCCGTCGGCATGCTGGGCAAACTCTACTCGGAGACGATCGAGAGCATCGACCGCGGGCCGGAGGAGGCCCTGATCGCGTCCGGGGCGAACCGCCTGCAGGTGCTTCGGTATGCGGTGCTGCCGCAGGTCATCCCGCAGTTCCTTTCCTACTCGCTGTACCGGTTCGAGATCAACATCCGCTCTGCCACGACCCTCGGTCTGGTCGGTGCCGGAGGCATCGGGACCCCGCTGATTTTCGCGCTGCAGGTGCGCAACTGGAACCGTGTGGGCATCATTTTACTGGGGATCATCGTCCTGGTCATCCTGACAGATCTCATTTCGGGATGGGTGCGGAGAAAAATCATCTAAACGAGGTCGCTGAATAACAGGTAAGAATGGACACAATAGCTGCATTTTTGCAGCTATTTTCTGTTTCCAAGGTAAATGTCGAATGCCTGATGCCGCGGTTTCCAGCTAACTTGAAAATAAGACAAACCTCATATGCAGAATGGTTACAGCGCACCTGTTGGGCAGCCTGCTCCTGCCGCACAATAGAATTTGATCATATTACCAATGCTAAAGGAGTGTTGCAGATTGACGACAGCCTTGCGCAAGCCGGCGATGATGTTGATGGCTTTGGTGACAGGAATTTGTCTATGGGTGAGCCAGACCGCTACAAGTTATGCGGACATAAGCTCTTCCCAGCTAGAAGTGGAATGGACCCAATTGTACGGGGATTCCACGAACTACAATACGCCGGATCATGTGGCGCCGACGGCCGATGGCGGCTTTGTCATGCTCAGCGACCTCACGAGCCGTACCTTTGGTCCCACCAGTCTTCATGTGATCAAAACGGATGCAAGCGGCGGCACCGAGTGGGAGACGGACTTTTTCGACGATCATTACGTCACGGAAGCGTATCACGGGTACGACATTCAACAGACCCGGGACGGAGGATATATCATTGGTGCAGCCCTCGATGACCGTTCCAATGGCGGGCCCCTTTATCGGGCATACCTCCTTAAGTTGTCGTCCACGGGACAAGTGGAATGGAACCGGGCCTACAGCACCGTCTTCGCAAATCCGGTCAACAGCGTCCAGGAAACGAGCGACGGCGGTTTTATCGTGACGTCCTCCACCTATAACCGCTCCGATACGGCTCCTGCCTACGTCTTCAAAACGGACAAAGACGGCAATATGCAATGGGACCATACATTTCGTTACAGCGGGGGCGGACCGACCGATTTTAGGGATGGTCAAGTTTTCAACGCTGCTGCCGAGACTTCGGACGGCGGTTTTTGGGTGGTAGGCAGATACTATGATTCCTCTACATACTATCCTTTGTTGGTCAAATATAATGCTTCCGGAAACCTGATATCCAAACGCATAAAAGAGACTTCGGACTGGGGGAGGCTGGATTACAAGCAGATCATACCCTCGGCTGACGGGAAGGGCTATATCATGCTGAATGCCGAAGGCCTCTGGGAAATTGACCGTTCCGGAAATACGCTGTGGAACCTGAGATTAACCGATTCCTCGCGGGAATTGGACGATATTTCGTTCTTGCAAATGAGCCAGGTAGACGATGGTTATCTGGTACTCGGCAAAGATCAAACGAGCGATGATCATGTGATCCTGAAGCTTAACGCCGAAGGGAAAACCATGGATGTCCTGCGCCAGGAGATCCCCGGGTATACGGGAAATTTCAATCACGCAGCCCTTCTTCAAGGCGGCGGGTTTGTATATTTAAACAGTATCGAGTCCTCCGCTTATCTTCAGCTCACGAAGTTCAAGCTCGTATCTCAAGGCGAGCAGCCCGGCGAAGGTGAATTTTTCCTGGATGACAGCGAGTATTCCGTGACGGTAAACGACATGATTGATATCGTCGCTTTGTTGAAAAAACCGGACGGCACCGTCCTTCCGGTGACCAAAGAGACCCGATTTTCAATCGAGAATCCCGAGATCGCATCCATTGACGAAGAGGGTAATATTATCGGGCTGGCACCGGGCCTGACGAGTATTAAGGCCGAATATAACGGACAGACAGCCGCCGCCTCCCTTCTGGTCGTCAAACCTTACGTCCCAAAACCGGTTAACAGCATAAGCGAAGAGACCGGTCCAGCCGAGTCGGATTCGACCGACCCGGGTTCCGTTGTTCCGGGCAGCACGGATCCTGAACCGTCCAATCCGGTCCCGGCCGATTCAGGTGATACCGCCTCAGGTTCGTCCGATCCAGACACGTCCAATCCCGGAAGCGCTGATCCTGACTCGTCCGAGCCAAGCACGCCCGATCCGGCAGGCGCCGAGTCTGGCACATCTCAGCCATAAAAGGTTTAATCCCGCATCACGGCAACGAGATCGCCCCCTCGTGTACAATCATGAATTTTCTCAACGGGCTCTCTTCTACTAAAAAAGACAGGATCCACGTGGCTTTCCCACAGATCCAGTCTTTTTTTTACTATCCGGCTGAAGATGCTTTTCCATCCCCCGTATGTTACAATAATGGAAATTAAATGTAATTTTAAACAAAAAAGGAGCTGACCCCCATGGACCCCAACCGATCCCGTTCCGCCAGTCCGCAAGGAAAGCCCGCAGTTCACGAAACGCAGCCCGCGAGCGAAACCGCTGCGACCCTTGATCATGAAAGTTATGTTGACGAGCAGCTCAGAAACATACAAACCATCGAAGGCGGCGGCCCGCCCAAAAAGGTCAATATGGACCAGCTCCCCGCCCCGATCCGGTACTTCGGCTACTTTTTTATGTCCGGCATCGCCCTGTTTGCGGTGATCTCCATCTTGATCAGCATTTTCAAATAACTGCCGCCAGCAAAATAAAAGCGCCGTACCCCTATGTGAGCACAGCGCCTCATTGCCAGCGTAGTTAGGCTTTTATTCTCTTTCATGACTTCATCGCCTTATCGAATTTAACTTCATCACTTCCGCACCAGGTTCATCTGCCTCACACCAAATTTTTGCCGTAATAAATCTCGTCCATTTCCAGTGTAATCCGCTCCGTGATTTCTTCCTGCTCGCTCTCGCTCAGCGTATCCTTCGTATAGCCGAACAAGTAATTGTCCAGGTCAAATTCCCGCAGCTTGCATTTCGTATGAAAGATATGCTCCTGATACACGTTCACGTCGATCATGTCGTACATATCCTTCACCTCATCCGGGATATAGTTCTGGATCGAATTGATATCGTGGTCGATGAACAGCTTATGGCCGTTAATATCGCGCGTAAATCCGCGAACCCGGTAGTCGATGGTCATAATATCCGTGTCAAAAGAATGAATGAGATAGTTCAGCGCCTTCAGCGGCGAAATCTCCCCGCAGGTCGATACGTCGATATCGGCCCGGAAGGTGCTGATGCCCTCGTCCGGATGGAACTCCGGATACGTATGAACCGTAATATGGCTTTTATCCAAGGCCATGACGACTGAATCCGGCAGGGGCCCGGGCGATTCGGAATAAGACTCCTGTGGAACCTCCACCACCGGCCCTTCGGAGACGAGAATTGTCACGCTCGCCCCCTGCGGCACGTAATCCTGTTTGGCTATATTCAGCACGTGAGCCCCGATAATATCCGACACCGTCTTCAGAATCGTCGTCAGACGCTCCGCATTATACTGCTCATCGATGTATTCCAGGTAAGCCTCGCGCTCTTCTTTGGTCCGCGTAAAGCAGATATCATACATATTAAAGCTGAGCGACTTCGTCAGGTTGTTAAACCCATGCAGCTTAACGTGCTGCTCCGGTATTTCCTTCATTGCACATTCACCCCGCTGTCTTCATGTCCACTGCCTAATATTCCCTGATCATGGTGCATTATCCGTCTAGAACGGCAGCTTTTGTTTATTTACACTTTTTACCCCAAATGGGGCAGGGACAAACAAAGCCGGATGGTAGGCAGCAGCTTGAGATAAGCGGGGATTTACGGATATCACACCCGTTTCTTATATGCTCTCATTGCAAAAACATATGCCACGAGCATGATTCCGACGCACCATGCAAGAGCGACCCAGATATCATTGCCCACAGGCTGACCTGACAGCAGCGAACGGATCGCTTCTACAATCGAGGTCACCGGCTGGTTGTCGGCAAAGGCGCGAACGACCCGGGGCATCGAATCGGTCGGCACAAACGCGGAGCTGATGAACGGCAGGAAGATAATCGGATAGGAAAAGGCGCTTGCTCCATCCACGGATTTGGCGGACAACCCGGCAATCGCCGCGACCCACGTTAACGCCAGTGTAAACAGCATCAGTATGCCGGCTACGGCAAGCCATGGCAGCAGCCCGGCCGACGAACGAAAGCCCATTAATAGCGCAACAAGAATGATGACGACCACCGATATGGCATTGGATACCAGCGAGCTGATCACATGTCCCCACAGCATGGTGGAACGGGCAATCGGCATGGAGTGGAACCGCTCGAATATGCCCCGCTGCACATCGATAAACAGGCGGTACGCCGTATAAGAAATTCCGCTTGCAATGGCAATCAGCAAAATGCCTGGCAGCAAATAATTTACATAGTTATCCGTGCCGGTTTGAATGGCGCCTCCGAATACATAAACGAACAGCAGCATAAATGCGATCGGCATGATCGTGACCGTGATAATGGTGTCCCAGCTGCGGAAAATATGGCGCATGGAACGTCCGAGCATCACACCCATATCGCTGAAGTAATGCTTCTTTACCGCTTCCATTTACTTTTCCTCCTTTTTGCCAACGATGGCAAGAAATATGTCTTCCAATGACGGCTGTTTTTCAACGTACTCTACCTTTGCAGGCGGGAACAGCTTTTTCAGCTCCGCGAGCGTGCCGCCCGCGATAATCTTGCCCTCATGCAGAATGGCGATTCGATCGGCAAGCTGTTCAGCTTCCTCCAGATACTGCGTGGTCAGGAATACGGTCGTGCCGCCTTCGGCAAGCTCCTTGACGATCTTCCACACCTCGATGCGCGCCTCGGGATCAAGCCCGGTCGTCGGCTCGTCAAGGAAAATGATCTGCGGTTTTCCGATCAGGCTCATGGCGAGGTCGAGCCTGCGGCGCATCCCTCCCGAATAAGCAGATACTCTCCGGTTCGCGGCATCCGTTAAGCCGAAGCGCATAAGCAGATCGCGTGCGACCACACGCGGAGCTGCGAGATGCCGCAGCTTGGCGATCATGATGAGATTTTCCTGCCCTGTCAAATTTTCGTCCACGGCGGCAAACTGACCGGTCAAACTGATCGACTGCCGTACATGGTCCGGCTTTGAGGTGACATCGAATCCGTTGACGGTGGCGGTTCCGCCGTCAGGCTTAAGCAGCGTGGTAAGGATTTTTACGGTTGTCGTCTTACCCGCCCCGTTGGAGCCGAGCAGGGCGAAAATGCTTCCCTGATCCACCTCAAAATCCACACCTTTTAGAACTTGCTGCTGTTTGTAGGATTTTTGCAGTCCTTTGACTTGAATCGATTTGTTTGGCATATCTTCTCCTCCTTTTCAGATCACCGTAACTTTTGACAAATCGGCATCCATGCCCTTGAGTGCGGCAAAGGTCAACTTATCCATCGTCGCCCCGTCAAAGCAGATCGTTTTAACGGCGCGGTAATATTTCTTGGACAACAACGACCCTTGAAAAGACACATTTTTGAGCGTAGCGCCCTTGAACGAAACTTCCTTCAACCCGGCTCTGTCGAACTTGACGCCAATGAAGATTTGACCATCGAAGCGCTGCCCTGTCAGATCGGATGATGTGAAGTCCACCCCGTCGAATACACAATTATCAAAGACGGTTTTGGTGAGAGCGGTCATCGTCAGGCTGACGTCGGTCAGGTGAACGCCTGTGAATGTGGCTCCGGCCAGCCACGACTTGCTGAAGTTCGTTCGTACAAGAGTGGATTGGTTAAAGCTTGCATTGGCCAGGTCCAGGGTGGTCAGGTTGCAGTCGGTCAGGTTTGCGCCGTCAAAACGGGCATCCTTCACATCGCTGCTCTTAAATGAACTGCCGGTCAAATCCGCATTCGTGAAGTCGGAGCCTCGGAGCGTGCTTGATGTGAATTTCCCCTTATGTGCGGTAACGCCCGCAAAGTCGCTTTCGGCCAAGTTGCTCGCACTGAGGTTGGTCAGCACCTGCCGCTCCAGCGAACGGGAAAGGTTTGCCACCTCCAGTACGGTTTGCTCAATGTCGCCGATACTGTCGATGGTCATCTCCAAAGCCGTCTCATCGTCCTTGCCCTCGGCTTTCAGCTCACGGAACCGCTCCTGCAGATCGGAGTGCAGGTCGGCCTTTAATTCGCTGACGCTTCTCACCCCTTCGTATGCAGCAAAAACCTCGTTCAGATAATTCGTCAATTTCTCGTTCATCCCATCATCTCTCCTTATAATAAGTTTTCAAGCACCCGCTTGGCGTACTTCCAGTTGCTTTGATTGCGTTCATAAGTTGCCTTGCCCTTCTCGGTCATCCGAAAATACTTGCGCCGTCCGCCCTGCGATTCACCGCCCCAATACCACTCGATATCACCGTCACCTTCAAGCCGCCGAACGCTGGAGTACATCGTGGCTTCCTTTAATTCATACTCACCGCCCGAACGCTCGGCAATCAGCTTGACAATTTCATAACCGTAGCAGTCGGCTTCGGATAAGAGTCGTAAAATCATCGTGTCGGTATGGCCTCGCAGCAGGTCGGATGTGATTTTGTTGTCTTTCATGTAATCACCTCCATATCTGCATGATACGATATACTACTATGACTGTCAATGTAATTTGCTAATAAAAATACTTTGCCGAAAATACAGGTGCTTGAAGAATAAGAAACGGTGTACATTCAGCAAAAACAAACTTGGTTTAACGAGATTTCTTTTGCGGTTAAATGGTTCACCCCTGCTGAAAACAGAAAACAGCGGCAATCTAAGACTGCACTTCCAGTCCTAGTCCACCGCTGTTTTTAGCATCAGCCCTTGATGAGAGCCTGCTGCAAAATGGGCTGCCGTCCGACAAATATTTTCCGGGAAATGACCATATTTTCATTCAGTCATGAACCTTCTATTGAAATCAGGAATGGAATATACATTACAAGCCTTAGTCTGGAAATCTAGCGACATCCTGAACACCACTTTCCTTTTGGAGGATCGAGGAGGAGTGTATCAATGAACGAATATGTACCGCAGGGAATGGTTCAAAAGCAGTATCACTGGGAATGGGTCAATTATTTTCTGTACCGGCATCTTCAAGAGAATAACCCATTTCCCAAACTGAAGGCACCGCTGAACGATTTGCTGAACAAGCAGGAACAGCAATTGGATGCATTGAGGAAGCTCGCTGCTTCACTTGGGGTATCCAGTCCTTCTGCAACGGTGAATATAAGGTATAATCTGCTTCTGGACTGTATCAAAGAACTCCATCAGCGGGAGTATGAATTATTACAGGAGTACATCAGCTATCACGATTACTTTTTGCCGGTTTCCTCGTATTCATTGGGGATCGAAGACTTGATAAAGTCACAGCTGGCGCAGGTCAATACGCTTACGGAATTAAAAGCGGCATTTGGTCAGCTTTTCAAACCCCAACACGAAACGCAAAAACCTGATTACATATTGGAAAAGGGGTACCGGTTAACGCGGATCGCCACAGGACTCACGTTCCCGACCGTTATGACATTTGACCCCCAAGGAGCGGTCTATGTTGCCGAAGCCGGGTTTGCTTACGGGACTGAACCAGGAAAGGGCCGCGTGCTCCGCCTGGAATCGGATGGCTCCTTTACGGAAATCGCCTCAGGATTTGGAGGTCCTGTGACAGGCATTGCCTGGCATCATGGGGATTTGTATGTAGCTGCAGGAAATTTAGGGGAAAAGCCGGCAGACGGATGCGGGGAAATTATTCGAGTATCGCCGAACGGCAGCAGGCAAACGATTGTCAGCGGGCTGCGCACATGCGGGGACCATTTTACCGGAGACATTCTGTTCGGCCCTGACGGCAAACTGTACTTTTCCGTTGGTACCGCCACGAATTCGGCTGTTGTAGGGCTGGATAATATGCTGATCCTGAAGCATCACCCGCAATTTCACGATATGCCGGCCAGAGACTTGGAATTGATCGGCACCAATTTTATTACCCGGGATCCGCTATCCGATCAACCAGCGGCAGCAGTAACGGGGGCATACCATGCCTTTGGTGTTCCGAGCAAAAAAGGGGACATCGTCAAAGGCCGATTGTTGGCTAACGGGGTCATCTACCGCTGTAATCCTGACGGAAGCCACCTACAGATCGTCGCAGACGGCTTCCGGAATACGTTCGGTTTAAGATTTTCCCCAATTAACGGGAAACTGATCGTAACGGACCATGGCGCGGATCCGCGGGGGAGCCGGCAAATCAGGCTTGATTGGGATAAGATTTGGGAGGTCACCCCAGGGGGATGGTACGGATTTCCGGAGCTGTTTAGCGGTTTGCCCGTAACCCTCCCCCACTTTCATGCCGCGGAACAAGCGAAGCCTGCCTTTCTTATCCGTAACCATCCTCCGCTTGCCGCTCAACCACTGGCCCGTCTGCAGCCGCATAGCGCTTCCATGAAATTTGATATTTGTGCAAACGCTGATTTCGGCAGTCCAGGGGAGCTGTATGTCGCCCAGTTTGGAGAATCCGGTTTTGAAAAAACCGAGGAACTTCCTGGATTCAAAGTGGTTAAAGTCAACCTGGATACCGGGCAAATTTCCAACTTTCTGACCAATCCGCTTGGCGAATCCACGAAACAAGGGCCGATCCGGCCCATTGATGTCAAATTTAATGCCGAAGGAAATGAGCTGTACCTTGTCGATTTTGGCCTGATGGGTAAGCATAACCCGACTCCTGGAACCGGGAGCCTGTGGAAGATCGTGAAAGTATAGCGGATCGGCTTAATCCTCCTCTTCGTTCCCTGTTCTGCCTCCGTACCGATGCGAGTGCGGGATTCTGCCGTTAACGGTGGTATAACCCGCAAAATCGTGATAATGCCCGCCTCCCGGCAAAGGAATGGCCGGTCCCGTCGTCCCTTGAATATAATGAACATGCTGATCATTAAAAGATGTTTCCACATGATAACGGTGGACATGGGGAACGCCGCTGGGGGCAGGTTCTGTTGTTCCGGCGTAGTGATGATAGTGCCCCACGTCAAACGAAGTATCACCTGAAATCGGATGAACATGGACCCGGACCGGCCTTCCATCCCACGAAGTAATAAGCAGGCTGTGATGATGTTCGGAACCGGAACCTTCAGAATGAAACAGCAAACCTGTGATTGGGATTTCCAATGGACTAACCTCCTATGATTCAAGTTATCGGTTTGATCAAGCAAAAAACATCGGCTTCATCATACTGCAGAAATCATATGGCGTTAGCCTGTTCCATTATGCAGAAATATGGTTTACGGTTAAAAATCTTACAAACGGTTGAAACGTTCAGCCATGGCGGTCATCCATCCGATAGTTAGGCAGCAAAAAACCTGCCGATTCACGACCTCAGCTTGTCGTGAATCAGCAGGTTTTTTGTAGATGATAGAATTCATAAATTTTCAGCGGAGCTGAACCAATGCTTTCTGTCTCCGGCGAACGTACGTCGATAGACGTTTAATTCAGCATTATTCTATAACGTATTCGCGATATTTCTCAAAGTCCTGAAGCCGGCATTCCAGCGAGAGCCGTGTACCTTCATTTTCATACTCGGTTGCGTGGATGCTGGCATGCTCGTTCAAATACGAAACCACCTGGCCCCGGTCATACGGGATCAGCATTTCGCAGGTGACGTAATCCTTGAACACGGAGCTGCGGATCAGATCCACCAGCTCGGTCATACCGATTCTCGGCTTGGCTGCCAGATAGACGCTTTTCTCCTTGACCTCTGGAATGTCCACGCCCGCCAGATCGCATTTGTTATAAGCAAAGATGGTGGGAATGTCCGTAACGCCGATGTCCTTCAGCGTGTCCTCCGTAATTCGGATCAGCTGCTCATACTTCGGGTTCGAGTAATCCACGACATGGATGAGCAGGTCCGCCTCGGACACTTCCTCCAGCGTCGACCGGAACGCCTTGACGAGATGATGGGGCAGCTTGCTGACAAACCCGACCGTGTCGGTGAGCAGAAAGGATTTATGATCCTCCAGCTGTATGCTCCGCACGGACGTTTCCAGCGTGGCGAACAGCATATCCTTCTCGAATACCGCCTTTTCGCCGGTCGGTCCGGCCGCAGAATAGGCCTCCAGCATGGCATTCATGATTGTCGATTTGCCCGCATTGGTATAGCCGACCAGCGACACGACCGGAAGCTCGTTTTTCTTCCGCTGCTTCCGCTGCGTCTGCCGCTGAAACACCAGCGATTCCAGCTCCTTATTCAAGGCGCTGATCTTCTCCTCGATCCGGCGGCGGTCCAGCTCCAGCCGGGTTTCGCCTGAGCCGCGGTTGTGCATGCCGACGCCGCCACCCTGCCGTCCGAGGGACTCGCGCAGGCCCACGAGGCGCGGCAGCATATACTGCAGCTGAGCAACCTCCACTTGAAGCTGGGCTTCCCGCGTTTTGGCCCTTTTTTCAAAAATATCCAAAATCAGAATCGTCCGGTCGATCACCTTGCACTCCAGATCCGCTTCCAGGTTGCGAAGCTGCGACGGCGAGAGCTCGTCATTGAAAATAATCAGATTCGCCTCGAGTCCCCGGAATAAGCCGCCCAGTTCCTCGACTTTCCCGGTACCGATGTAATGGGATTTGTTGACGCGCTCCATATTTTGCGTCAGCTGCCCAACGACCTCCACCTCGCAGGCTTCGGCCAAATTGCCGAGCTCCTCCATGGAGTATTCGAAATCGGGCTGGTTGTTCAGGTTCACGCCGACTAATATCGCTTTTTGTTGAATGGGTTCCATATATTTTACCTCCGAATTAGCTTGAATTGTTCGATGAAACGAAAAAACCGCAGGCTGTACCCTGTGGTTTAAAGCGAACGGATATATCAGCGCTGGAAAAGAAGAACTCCCTTGCTCGATGACAGCTGCCCGTCAAGCTTAAGGTGTCCTAAGCATTCTCCAATCAGGCTGGTTTTATGTTATTGCATGAGGAACGCCATACGGCTGCCTGAAGACAGCAAAAAGAGGGTGGATCACCCTCCCTCTCATACACCCGGCATAACTCAAATAATGAGCACACTCGGCACGTATATATCGGGTTCCAAAAGATATGCAGACCAATCCCGTTCGCTCCGCACAGGGGCAGAGCCTTTGAGCACTATTCAGTTAGCGGCACAAAGTGAAAAAACGGAATTTGATGTAGTACATATCTAATTCGAACCCTCCGATCATTATAAGTATCCCCATGTTAACACAACAGCGCGGCGGACACAATTCCCAATTTCCAAAAGATGAAATGATTTTATTTTCGCTACCTTCCCGCACGTACCTGCGTAACCTTCGCTTCCCCCGACAGCGTGACGCAGTTGCGTCCGCCCGTCTTGGAGCGGTACAGCGCCTCGTCCGCTTTCAGGATCAAATCGCGCGGTGAGCGTCCATGCTCGGGATATGCCGCTACGCCAGCCGAGATCGTCACCGGCACTCCGATCGGGTTCGCGGTTCTCTCCATCTCTTTTCTTAAGCGTTCGGCCACCACGCCGGCTTCCCTCGGCCCGCTGCGCTGCACCAGAATCCCGAATTCCTCGCCCCCATAGCGGAAGCACAAATCCCCTTCCAAGGACACGTTTCGCATCAGCTGGGCCAAGTGCTTCAGCACCTGATCGCCGAGCACATGCCCATAGGTATCGTTGACTTCCTTAAAGTGGTCAATGTCTATTAAAATGACCGCAAAGGGCACATGGTACTCGGTCCACTGCTGCAGCACCGTATCCAGCGTCCTCCGGTTGGCCAGCCCGGTCAGCTCGTCGACGCCCGCCTCGTTCCGAAGCTGGGTCAAATCCTGATTCAAGTGCTGGAACGCGATTTTGACGCTTTGCGACAGCAGCCTGACCTCATAATAAGCCGATTTAATGTCGGGGACGTTCTGCGGGCGTACCGAGCCAAGTGTGGCCTGGTCGGAAAATTGAGCCAGCGTATTGAGCGGTTTGGCAATGCGGCTGGCCACCCACCATCCCAAAATGAGGATCAGCAGCAGGAACGGAAGGGAGGCGAGAAGCACCCTTTTGATCAAATCATGAAGCGGCTTGTCAATGACCGACGTCGGCGTCTGGGAAATAATCCCCCACGAGCTGCTCGGTTCATAAGCGTAACCCGCAAAGAATTGGCCCCCTTCGGAGTTCGTCACCCGCTGCGACCCGCTTTTTTTCATCAGGACGTTTTTCACGACCGGATTGCTGATGACCGATTTGCCGATTCGCTGCTTGTCCGGATGAAAAATGATGGCCCCGTTCTTCTCCACTACGTAAACGTAAGACCCGTTGCCGAAAAAGTGCTCCTTCAGCATCGTGCTGAGCACGTTTTTATCTTCGAGATAAATGGTTCCGCCGACAAACCCTTGATAAGCGCCGGATGCATCGACGATTGGTGCCGAAATGAGGATAATGTACCTCCCTGTCGTCGCCCGGTAGGGGTTCGAAATAAAGGGCGCTTTTAAGGAGACCGCCATTTTGCTCTGGGCCGAGGTCAGCTGATCCCCGACTTCAATGCCGATCGTATGCGGACTGAGCGCCCTGACGATGCGGTTGGCGTCCGCAACGACTATAGAGTTGAAATACTGCGTATTCTCCTGAAACAGATCGTCAAAGAGCTGGGCGTCCATCTCCTGGCTCCGCCCGGATATTTTGGCAATCGCATTGATATTTTGCTGCATCGTAACGAGAAGCTCGTTCGTATTGGAAGCCAGCTTTTTGGCATACTGCTCGTTATTCTGAAGATAATTGCCAATTAAGGAGGCGCGGTTGACTTGAACGGCTGAAGTGATGCTGGTCAGCATCGTAAGCAGGATCGCAATAATGACAAGCAGGCTGATCGTAAACCGGAGCGTAAAACCTTTTTGGATCAAATATTTCAACGTTATATCCACCTTGAGTCTAAAAATAGAAAAAGATGTCGCATCGTGACGCTTTACATTATACATGAACGCCGGAAGTGCATCTATAGCGTGTTGTGACATCTGCTGTAATAAGAAAAACGTCTAACGACGTACTTTCAAAGAAGACAGACCGCGTCTAGAGGAAGTTTTTCTTGCGAGATCAGGAAGCAGAAGCTCCGAAACTTATACTTTCTTATCTCTTAAAAAAGGGCAGCCTGGTCGGCTGCCCGCTGGGGCTGTCCTGGGATGTCCTGGGATGTCCAGCGTTAGAGCGGCGTCATGCCGCCTCTTAAATTCCGAAAAAGCGCCGGGTCGTCCTTACCGTAGCCGCAGCCAGCGCCGCAGGCTCTTCCCCCCTACAGTCGGCGATAACCCCGAGAATGTGCGCCAGGAAAGCGGGCTCGTTCCGTCCGCCCTTCGGCTTCGGCCGCAGATCACGCGGTGTCAGATAAGGCGCATCGGTCTCGATCATCAGGCGGTCCAGCGGAATGTCACGGACGAGCTCACGCAAATGCCCGCCCCGCCGTTCGTCGCAAATCCAGCCGGTGATGCCGATGTGCAGACCCATCTCAAGGTAGGTGTACAGCTCTTCTGCGCTGCCCGTAAAACAATGCACGACCGCGCGCTTAATTAATGCCGGATGGTCTTTCAGCATCGCGGCAAAATCGGCATTCGCGTCCCGTTCATGCAGAAACAGCGGCATGTCCAGCTCTTCCGCCAGACGCAGCTGCTCCTCAAACCAGCGGCGCTGCACGTCGCGCGGCGAAAAATCCCGGTTGTAGTCCAGCCCGCATTCGCCGATCGCCACCACCTCAGGCAGCCCGGCCAGCCGCCGCAGCCGCTCCGCCGTATCCGGTCCGCAGTCCTTGGCGTCATGCGGATGAACGCCTGCCGTCGAGAACAGCCTGCCGGGATACGACTTTGCGTAGTGCGCCGCCTCCTCACTGCTCTCTACGGACGTTCCGGTTATGATCAGCTGCTCTATGCCCGCCTCAGCGGCCCGGGCCAACACCTCCTCCCGGTCCCGGTCGAACGATGAATTCATCAGGTTAACGCCGATATCAATGATCGGTAAAGTCATGGCTGCCAAGTCCTTTCGTTATCTATCTTAAAGCATCTACCTTAAAGTCAAACCATAAAGTACGGCACCAATATTATAGGGGACAACGATCCTCCGCACAAGGATTCCTGGCATTTCAAATGAAATCTTGCATGAATGTTATATGATCGAAGTTGAAATGAAAAGCGAGGGAGGAAAACTTCATGGAAAAGGATCATTCAGCTTTTACGCACCGGAACTTAAAGCCCGGCGATATCATTACGTTCGGCACGTATCCGCAGTCTGCAGACAGTCAAGAACTGGAAATTCAATGGCGTGTTCTTCATCATTCAGGAAGCGAGCTGTTTGTTTTGAGCGAGTATATTTTGGACTGCAGGAGGTATCACGGCAAGAACGCGGATATGGGGTGGCGTGAATCCACGGAAAGGACTTGGCGTGACTGCGATTTGCGCGAGTGGCTGAACGATGAATTCTATAACACCGCATTTAGCGGCGCCGAAAAGCAATTCATCAAGACGGCTCATTGTACGGACAACGGAGAAGGCTGCCCGGATACGGAGGACAAGGTTTTTCTGCTTAGCGTTGCCGAGCTAGAGAATTTATCCGGGGTTCACGGCAAGGATGTGAGGCGTGCGGTTGGAACCGATTTTGCCAAGACGAACAAGCCCGATGGATGCAGCTTATATGTATATGACAAATCGAACAAAGACAACTATATCCTCAAGGACGGCGAAGAAGCCGGCTGCTCCTGGTGGTGGCTGCGAACCCAAGGTAACAAGCCTTCACGCGCATATTTTGTAGGGACAGGCTGCAGTATTCGCAGCTATGGGAATAACAGCATAAGCGGTTATGGCGTGCGTCCTGCTATAAAAATAAATCTTTCCTAAGTCTTGTTTTCAAGGAGGTAGACATGGATTGCATGACATCGAAAGAAGCGGCGTTAAAGGTGAGCAAGTGGCCTAGGCAAACTATAGCGGCGGGTCCTCGTCATACCGTTGGTCTGAAATCTGACGGCACGGTGGTGGCTGCAGGCGATAATAAATACGGCCAATGTGATGTAAGCGGCTGGCATGATCTGGTGGCGGTTGCGGCCGGTAATGTTCATATGGCGGCGAACACAGGCAATGCCCATACCGTCGGTCTGAAATCGGACGGTACGGTGGTCGCGGCGGGTTGGAATAAGCATGGCCAATGCAGCGTAGACGGTTGGCGCGATATTGCAGCGGTCGCGGCAGGCTGGCGCCGTACCGTCGGCCTGCGATCGGATGGCACGGTGGTGGCCGTGGGTCGAGATCAAGAAGGCCAATGCGATGTGAGCGGCTGGCGTGATATCGCTGCGGTCGCGGCGGGTGACTGGCATACCGTGGGTCTTCAATTGGACGGCACAGTGACAGCCGTGGGTAACAATCGGTATGCCCAATGCAATGTTAGCAGCTGGCGCGGCATCGTCGCGGCAGCTGCGGGTTACCTTCATACCGTCGGGCTTCAATCGGATGGTACGGTGGCGGCTGTGGGTCTGAACAAGCATGGCCAATGCGATGTTAGCGGCTGGAGCGGAATTGTGGCGATTGCGGCGGGCAGTTATCATACCATCGGCCTGAAATCGGACGGCACGGTAACAGCTGCGGGCCATAATGAATATGGCCAGTGCGATGTTAGCGGCTGGAGCGGTATGGTAGCCGTCGCGGCGGGTTGTAAGCATACGCTCGGCCTGAAATCGGACGGCACGGTAGTGGCGGTGGGTCACAATGAATATGGCCAATGCAATGTTAGCGGCTGGAGCGGCATCCAACTGCCCGGCACTTCGTTTTCCCTATGAATAACTCGTCTCCACGTGATAAAATGAGCCGGACCGCTGATAAGGCAAGGATTACGCGACGTTGAATCAGGTGGTTGACACCGCCCGGAGTATCCGATCCCGCCCGATCATATAAAAAAGACCGCATCCTGACGGAGTGCGGTCTAGCGTCATTATTTGTATACGGGTTTGCCGTATTCCGCCTTCTTCTCGAACAGAACGGTATACGTTTCGTCTGGGCCGTCAACGGACGGGGCTACCACTTTCTTCAGCCCGCTCAGAGGCAGGATCGCCGTACTCCTAAGACCATATTTGCGAAAAGTGGGTCTGTGTCGTTGACTCATGACGATTCCCCTCCTAATAAATCATGAATTGAATCCAGTAACGCTTTATTGAGATAACATATCTCCTCAAAAATCTGCTCCGTGACCTGGACGGAGCCCCTCAGGTGGACCGTAAACACGTATCTTCTCGCTAAAGGATAACACAAGATATATTCCTTCACAACCGATTTGCGATTTCGTTGACTAAATGTCACATTTCCACTGGCGTGAACGTCCACCACATGGATCGGTTCTTCTCCAGGTCTCAAGTTGGTATTGGCATCCAAGGAATATTCATAGCCGATTTCGCCAACCCCGTCGCTGCCGACCTGCTTTATTGTACGGTCCCCGGCTTTGAAAAGTGCTGTGCCGCTGACCGTATACGGCGTGGAAATAAACGACAGCCGCAGCGCCCTGCAGATCCGGTTGTAAATATCCGTATCGAGTGTAGGCTTATGATTCAATTCCTCAAAAAAGCCGATAATCTTCAGCAGCCTGTCCCTCTCCTCTTCGGATTCACGGAGCAGATCGTAAGGATCACTCTGTTTGCTGCCCCAATGCTCGATCATGCTGCCGATTTTACTGCACGAGACGCCCACGGCCGCATTCCAGTTGCGCGGGTTCATCTGATAGGTGAGCGTGGTCATGCCGAACAGATCCGAAGGCGTCTTAAAGCCTTCAATCCGTTCCTCCTCCTCATCCTCCTGCTCAGGAATATGCGACGGAACGAGAAAAAATACCCGTTCTCTCCCCAGTTTACTCCAAAACAAGCCCATCTCAAACACCGTATTATCTCTGGCTGTATAATATAACTTACCCCGCACGAGCGTCACGTCATCAGGGTGGAACACAAAAACCGCAAAATCGCTACCCTGGATCTGGGCTTCCAAGTCCTCCATCGTATAACGGTTGGCGTGAAACACTCCTCTATGCCAAGGAGTCACGACCGCGTAGTGCTCCAGTTCCTCCTGCACCGCATTCACGATCGGAATGGCTTCCCTGGATGAGCCGATGAAAACGAAAGGTTTGTCCATAACTCCCTCCAGAACATCCATAATCTACCTATTACCAGTATATCATAGCATGGTAGATTCAATGACTGTTACTTTTCGCGCTTACGAAAATCCGCCCCTGATTTCAAAGTTTGCTATGTATGCCTGACAGAACTTGTCTATATAAAAAGGTTACAAAAAGTAAAGGACTGCGGACAGCCCTGCTGAACCGCAGCCTTCGTGTACAAGCCAAGTACCGGGAACGGACAACCTGCCTCACCGACAGCATCTGCCGTATAAGGTAGGTCTTCACCATAAATGCTTGAATGATATCCTTTTCCGCTATACGAGCTCAACCTCACCCTGCATTCCTTCCGGAAAACGCACCTCGACCTCCACATCGGCGGGGGACTCCACGCGCAGCGTCATCCGGTTGTCCGAAACGTTCCAGCGGACGCGGATTTCGCCGCCGGCCGGCAGCGGAACGATGCCGCTGGCCCAGCTTAGTCCGCACGGCTGGGGAGCGACCGCCACCCTGCTCCATCCGTCCTCCAGCCGTTTTACGCCGAGAATGCATTCGCCCAGAAAATATCCCGGGGCCGCGGACCAGGCATGGCAATGGCTCCGGGTGAGCTGGTTTGGATTGGCCCGGTTTTCGCTGAAGTTCGGGTACATCTCCCAGCAGGTGGTGGCGTCGTTATCGATCATCTGCCCGTAATGGGCCCGAATGTCGGCAAGCAGCAGCTCGAACTGGCCGGCCTCCTCCAGCGCCTCGTAATAAAAGAAGGACATAAACGGGCTGCCAATCTGCACGAAATCCGCGGGAGGAAACTTCAAATAGGCTTCCATCAGCGCTTTTCTGCCGCCGGAAGCGGCCCCGCACAGGTAGGCGACCACCTGGGTCTGCATGCTGAAGGTATCGGAACGGCGGCCGTCCGCATGGATGCAGTCCAGATAGGCGTGGCGTTCATCGGACCACAGATGCCGGTTAATGGCTTCCGTCAGCTGACCGGATGCTTCCTCATATGCGGCGGCGGTCCCTTCCTGCCCGGCCGCTGCCGCAATGGTCGCCGCATCGCGCAGCGCCTTGGCCAAGAACAGGTTCTGATGGGTCACGACGCCTTCGCGAGGCTGATCGATCGGAGCCCAGTCCAGGAAGTTCCAGCCCTTCATCTCCAGCAGTCCGTCCCCGTTCAGATGTTCCAGGTAGGCCTCCATCGTCAGCTGAACCGCCGGCCAGATTTCCGCCGCAAACGCCGTGTCGTTCGTATGGGAAATAAATTCGCGGCAGGCGATGGCCCAGAAGAAGGTCCAGTTCGGGATCACGCTGTTCCAGGCGCTCGGCACCTGGTTCACATACAGCGGCGTCATGTCCGCCGATCCCGGAACCAGCCGCAAACAGCGTTTGACGATGTCGGTCACGCCGAACACATAATAATTGACGAGCGCCTCATTGCGGCTGTCCCCGACCCAGAACACCTGCTCATAGGAAGGGCAGTCGATGAACGTGTCTTCCATGCACAGCCGGGTCGTGTGGCGGCTGATGTCCCAAATAACGTTCAGCCGGGCGTCCGAGCAGCGGAACGCGCCGATCTCGGCGGCGGGATACGTGCTCTGCCGGATGTATACTTCGTGAAGCTTCACCGGACCACGCTGTTCGCGGATGGTCAGAATCAAGTACCGGAAGCCGCGGCGGACGGGCGACAGGTAAGACTGGCGGCCGGACCGGCATATATAACGGAACGTATTTTCGAGGCCGTACGTATGCTGCCGGTAATCGTCCTTGATGTATTCGACCCCGTACGCATCAATGATCGTGCCTTCCGGCGCGTCCAGTTCGAAGCCGATAAAACCGGAACGCTCCTTGCCCAGATCAATCACGATCTCGCAGTCACCATCGGGGAACGGCTCGAGCTGTGCGAAGTTCTGCGTCGGCAGCACCGCAAACTGCAGTTCCTGCGGCACCCGGTGTTTTTCGCTCAGCGTCCGCCACACGCTGGCTCCGAATACATCCACGGCCGAATACAGTTGTCTCGACACGGGCTGCGTCCAGCGTTCATAGCCCTGAAGCTCCTGCTCGGTCCGGATCGTCTTCAGCCGTAAATAGTCCTGATCGTCCCTGCGGAGCTCCCGGCCGTCCTTGTAATCGATATACTCAACCGCATCGAAAGGACCGACGGCCGTAAACGGATTGCCCTCCTCATTTAGTGCCGCGTGAAGTGGAGCCCGCAGCGTAAACGCCGCCTCGCTGTCCACACCGATGTGGAACACCGAGCCGTGGTCCCCCGACGTAATGTCCATCAGCAGCAGATGACTCCCGCTGCCCAAGGTCAGCGTGTAGTATGTTTCCGGCTGATCCACATGCGCCGGAATGCAGCGGATACCGTCTACGTACAGATCGTCGGCCCGCGTTCCGGTCGGAAAACCGATGGCTACTTCGCCGTCCTCTTCCATGACCAGTACCGCAGCCAATAGGCCGGTAAAGCCTACCGGGTTGGCGTGCGTGATGCTGTCCTTCACCATCTGGTTCCGCAGGTCGATGGCGGCCGTGAACCTTGGTGCCTTGACGTGGGCCAAAGACATCACCTTGGACGGGTACTTCTTCTCTTCCGTCAGGAACGGGATGTCCCTTGGAATGAGCCGCGTCCACGGCTGCGTGCCTGCCGGGCCAATTTCCAACGCGGCACTCCAGGAGGCGTCATCGTATCCCGGCCGGTTCCATGCCTCATCCCACAGCCTGGCGTCGTACACTTCGGCAAATCCCTGCTGACAAGACATCCGCGGGGAAGTGCTGTCCTGGGCCGCCAGCCTGGCCGTTCTCCAGGTCCGGTCCGTGGCGGCGATCACCTCGTCCCCGTACTCCACCTGGGCGATCAGTCCCCCGCGCCCGGCGAGATAATAGAAATTGGCCAGTCCAAAATGAAGGACAAGCACCGCAATCGTATTGTCAGCCCCCGGACGCAGCAGGTGCCCGATGCTGTATGTATCATACATCTGCTCCTTCGGCCAAGAGCGCGTCGTTCCCCTGCCGGCCAGGTAACCGTTTACAAAAAGGACGTAGCGCGAGTCTGCGGTGATGCTGAGCGATACGGGCCGTCCCGTGTCCCCCTCATAGGCAAATGTCTTGCGGAAGCATCTCCATTCATTCCGGGGGCTCGGCTCTCCCTCTCCCCAAATCCACATCGCCTTCCAATGCTTATCCATCATAAGCCTCCTCTCTGCCCTTAGCTTTGAACAATCACCGCCCTGTTGTCAAGTAAAGCAGTGAAATTCAATTCAAGGAACATCATTTGACAGCTCTCCCTTCCCGTTTCACGAAAAAAAAGCCCGCGCTTGCCGCGCAGGCTCTTCTTCCGCATAAGAGCAGCCGCGTTATTCAGCCACCCTCTATTTCTTTAGTGCATCCGCCCGGTCCACCCAGACGGTCAAGTCCTGGTAAGGCGTGCGTTTGCCTTGAGGCGCCTGTCCTTCAGCCGGAACGCCCAGATAAATAAAGCCGAGTACCTTGTCGTTCGGGCCAAGACCGAAATGCTCGTTCATCTTGGCGTGGTATGTCGGCTCGCCGGTTCTCCAGATCGCTCCGAGACCCATGGCATGCGCTTCCAGCAGCATATTCTGGATCGCCGCGAACACCGCTCCGTATTCCTCCAGTTCAATCACCTTGGGGTGATCCTTCGGCGTGACCGCAACAGCGATGACAACCGGAGCGCGCATCGGCTTCTGCCGGGCCGATTCCGCCGCCGCTTCGGCTTCCGGGGATCCTGGTCCGCCCGCCTGCTCCACAGCGACTTCCGCCAATGCGTTGCCGAGCAGATCCCGTCCTTCCCCGCGAAGGACGAAGAAGCGCCATGGCTCGGTCATCCGGTGGTTCGGCGCCCAGGTGCCCGCCTCCAGGATTTGTTCAATGGAAGCGGCAGGCACTTCCTCCTGCGTCACTTTCCCGATGCTCCGTCTGGAGCGGATCGCTTCCGATACGTTCATATCTCATTCCCCACTCTCTTTAAGAATGCTTATTCTAGTCCTGTGTACTATTGTAGCAAAAAACGGACCGCGATTTCTAACCCGGCGATTCCACCGGGCTCCTCCAAGCTGCGTGCAGACGGAGATTTACCCCCTTTTACCCTGCGGTGACGTTCCGATAATGATCTGTTAACACTGCAAGCGTACACTGAAGCAGACAAGCTGTTTATACATATCCTTCGGGAAGGGGTTCATCACTATGACAAAAAAATGGTTCGTTTCCGCCCTCGCGGCCTTGTCCGTGGGGGGCACAGCCCTGCTTCAGAGCGCATCGGCAGCACCGGCCGATGTGAAGTATTCCGTTAATGGACAGTCATTTACACCGTCCGTCCCTGCCGTTGAGCAGCAGGATCACTTGTATTTTCCGATCCGCGATCTCGGCAACCTGCTCGGCAAGTATGTCGACTGGGACGAAGTTCGCCAAACGGCTTCTTTTACGGACAAGCCCAAGCTGACCGGTAAATACACGTTGGATCATGCGGATCTGGCGGAGGGCATCAAATTTGGCATCGGCTCCTCGCTGGCGCATATCCCCGGCGACCCGGATAACGTCTTCTATACGACGGCTGACCGCGGCCCGAACGGGGAAATCGACGTAAACGGCGAGACCCGCCGGACGTTCCCGCTGCCGAACTATACGCCGTCCATTTATAAAATCCAGCTGGATCAAGGGAAAATCACCGTCCTGGAAACCATTCCGCTCAAAATCAACGGAACAGATCCCGTGACGGGCAGCAGCAAGATTACAGGACTGCCGAACCTAAAATCCCGGGACGAGGTCCCTTATGAGACGACCGCCCAGAAAGTCATCTCTTACGATCCTTATGGACTTGATGTTGAAGGGCTTGCCTACAATCCACAAGACGATACATTCTGGATCTCCGACGAGTACGGCCCTTACCTTGTACAGGTAAAACGCGACGGTACGCTGGTGCAGCGCTTGGCGCCCCAAGGGATCAGCTCCGAGCTGAACACGGCAGCGCTGCCGCTGAAGGATACGCTGCCTGCCGTTTATTTGGACCGCCGCCAGAACCGCGGTGCAGAAGCGGTCGGAATTACCCCGGACGGGAAGTGGATGTTCATGGCGATGCAGAGCCCGCTGCGGAATCCCGACAAGAGCGTCGATAATTCCCGGGCGCTCCGCATTTTGAAGATCGATCTGGCCACTCTCAAACCGGTAGCCGAATACGCCTATCTTACTGAAGACGCTGGCCAGTTCAAGGACCTGAAGCAATCCGATATCGTCATTTCTGATCTTAACGTCATCGATGAGAAAACGCTGCTGATCGACGAACGCGACAAAAATGCCGGCGATGCCGCCCAGCTCAAACGGATTTATGCCATCAACCTGACCGATGCAACCAACATTCTCGGCAAGTATGACGAGGCGGGACCTAGCGGCAAAACGCTGGAGCAGATGAGCCCGTCCGAGCTTCGCCAAGCCGGCATTATGACGCCGCTCAAGCGGACCGTGCTCGATGCGGTGGAATTCAACTATCCGAACGAGAAAATCGAAGGCATCTCGCTGGTGAACGGACATACGCTGGTCATCGTGAACGACAATGACTTTGGCGTCACCAACCCGGATGCCAAGGAAAACGGAACGGACCTGTGGACCTTCGAGCTTCCCTACGATTTAAAATAAGGCGCAAATCTATAAAAGACCGGCCACGGAGGAAATCTCCATGGCCGGTCTTTTTGGGTTCCGCGAAAAGCCGTTTAGGATTGGCGGTCAATCTTCGCCCTGCCGTTACCGCCGGCTGCCAACCTTTCGCTTGACCTGCTCCAATACAGCAAGAACAGGCTGACTTTTGACGGGCTTGCTGATGTATTCGTCCATCCCTGCCCCGAGGCAGATATCCCGGTCCTCCTTCAGCGCGTTGGCCGTGACCGCCACGATCATCGGACAGCTATCCTTCGGCAGGGTCGCCCGAAGCTTGCGGGTCGTCTCCAGACCGTTCATGCCAGGCATCTGAACGTCCATGAAGATGATGTCATACTTCGTATTCTCGGCTTCCCGCAGCACATCGTGGCCGTTGGTGACGACGGTCACCGCATGGCCCTGCTTCTCCAGCATTTTGCGGAGCACGATCTGGTTGATCTCATTGTCCTCCGCAATCAGAATATTGAGCGGATCGGTGTCGGATGTTTCCTTTTGTTCGCAGCGCTTGGCATGCTCAGGCTCCTGGCGGTTCTTGAGAAGGACCGTAAACACAAAGGTCGTTCCGGGTCCTTCCTTTTTCTCTACCCATATATGGCCGCCCATGACGTTCACGAGCTTCTTGCTGATGGCCAGCCCCAGCCCGGTTCCTTCATAATTGCGGGTCATGAAATTGTCCACCTGGGAGAACGGTTCGAAGATCGCTTCCAGCTTGTTATCCGGAATGCCAATGCCCGTATCCGATACCTTGAATTCCAGATCAATCAGCTCGTCCTCCTCGAACACCTTCCGGACGCTGACCGTAATCCCTCCATGAAGCGTAAACTTCACCGCGTTGCCCACGAGGTTCATCAGAACCTGCTTGATCCGCTTGGGGTCCCCGAAGAGCATCTCCGGAATGTCGTCCTCAACGGTAAAGGACATCTCCAGCTGTTTGGCGCTCGCCTTGGCGGACACCATATCGAACGTTTCCTGGATGCACTGCTTCAGATCGAACATATCCTCCTGCAGTTCCGTCATACCGGCTTCCACTTTGGAAAAATCCAGAATATCGTTGATGATGGCCAGCAGCGTTTCACCGCTCTTGCGGATAATTTCGATATATTCCTTCTGCTCATCGTCGAGGTCCGTCGTCGTCTCCAGCAAATCCGTCATTCCGATGACACCATTCATCGGCGTCCGGATCTCATGGCTCATCATCGCCAGAAACTCGCTTTTCGCTTTATTCGTACTTTCCGCCAGCTCCTTGGCCATAATGAGCTGCCGCTGCTCGGTGAAATCCTTGGCAATGATATAGAAGCCCACATTTTTGTTATTGATGATGATGGGTGCCAGCGTCGTGATGACCTCCACCATGTGGCCGTCCTTATGCCGGAGCGTCTTGATATCCTGCTCTACGGTCGGATTGTTCAGCGCTTCCTTCAACACCCGCTGCAGGTTCCGCTCCCCGATAAAGCGCGCAATGCTCCTGCCCGCCATCTCGCTGACCTTGCAGCCGGTCATCTGCTCGGCTCGGGTATTTGCATTCAAAATATTTCCATTTAAATCGAGTGAAATGATCGCGTCGTGGTTATATCTTTTTAGGGAGGTATACCGCTCGACGGTTTCCTGCAGCTTCTGCTCGGCAGCCTTGGTATGGGAAATATCGTTTAAAACGACTATGTAATGCTCGGGATTTCCCTCCGCGTCCGGCATAATGGAAATATGCACGGCCGCCCACACGGTTCTCTCATCTTTCCGGATGTAGCGGCCTTCGATTTCGACGGAAGTCTGCTTGGGATAATTTTGAATAAGCGTCTTCACCTGGCTCAAATTGGTTTCCAGATCTTCACTGTAAATCAATCTCTCAAAACGCTGTTTCTGAAGTTCCTCCCAGGAATATCCCAGAATGCGGGTGAGCGCCGGGTTTGCTTGAACCCATTCTCCCCGGACGGTAATCACGGCAACACCAAAAGGAGCATTTTGGTACACATGCTGTAAATAAGAATACTCCTCATCATTCTGTACTCTGTTCATTTTGCGCCTCCTGCCATGGTAGTACAGCCTGGTTTTTGTATTTTTCTCTCCATCGTGTTTATATCTTAAAGGAACTGTAGCCCGACCCCTGACATACCAAAATAAGCATAAGCATGCTTATAAAGAGATATAAACAAAATTGACAATTTTGAAACCTCTTTGACGATAATTATGACAAAATGATGGCGAAATTTATAGACCAACTTTTTTCCTTTTCCAGGTTTTCTTAGTGAAATAAACGACCGAATGGCGAAGACCCCAAGATTAGGTCACCTTAAGATTGTACCAATCAGAACGCAAAGAAACCGCTCTTTCTCAAAAAGGCGGTTTCTTTGTTCGCCTAAACGCGTAAGAAGCAGCCGGTATGGTCAGAATGCCCAGTTTCCGTTACGGAAGATTGCTTCTTTGCGTCCTTCCCGCGTTATTCCGTCAATGGATAGATCGGCTGCGCCAATCATGAAGTCCTCGTGAACCAGGCTCTGATTTGCGCCTTTGTTCAGCAGTTCCTCCGCATCCATTTCTTTGCCGTTCTGAAGATTGACCGGATAGGCTTGACCGAGCGCCAGATGGCAGGAGGCATTTTCATCGAACAATGTATTATAAAAGATCACATTCGAATTCGAAATCGGAGAGTCGTGAGGAACGAGTGCAACCTCGCCCAACCTCCGCGCTCCTTCATCCGTATCCAAAAGCATCTGCAGCGCCTCGGCTCCTTCCTCGGCAGCAAACTCGCTGACTCTGCCGTCCTTAAAGGTCAACGTGAAATTATTGATGACCACGCCGTTATAATTTAGCGGCTTCGTGCTTTTCACGGTTCCGTTGACGCCGTCCCTGCTTGGAAGCGTGTAAACTTCCTCTGTCGGGATATTCGGATTAAACAGGACCCCGTTTTCGTTATACTTAGCGCCTCCAAGCCAAATGTGGCCTTCGGGTAAATCAATCGTCAGCGAAGTGCCTGTCGCTTCGAATTGAAGCTGCCTGTAGCTTTTGTCATTCAAAATTTGAACCATTTTGCCGAGTCTTGCGTTATGTACTCCCCATGCGGATACCGGGTCTTCACGATCGATCCGGGTCGCTTCAATAATATGCTTCCACAGTTTTTGCACCGCGGAATTTTCTTCTTCACCAGGGAACACCTTATTTGCCCATTCCGTCGTGGCGTACGATAATAACGTCCAGGCATTTTTGTGGGCCATCAGATAGCTGCGGTATTTGTTCAACGCGGCGGCGGCCGTTTTGGACGCTATTGCAACGCGGTCAGGCTCCACGTCGTTCAGCAAATCCGGATCAGGAGAGTAGATTTGAATGAATGCCGCTCCGCTTTGCGCATACTGCACCATGGCGTCTGCCCGCCACTGCGGATATTCCGACAATGCTTTTTCCGGACCATGCAGGTACTTTATCCTCGACAGCTGCTCATCGTTATACTCCACATAGACATTGTGAGCACCGGCTTCGTATGCTTTCAGCGAAATCAGCCGGACAAGGTTTGCGGCCATAATCGGCGCCATCACCACGACGGTCTGCCCAGGTTGGACGTTCACCCCTACCTTGACGGCTAGCTCCGCGTAATTTTCTAGTTGCCGCTTTGTTGGATACATCAAATTTCCTCCATTTGCACGAAATGCTTCTCTGGTATACCACTTTATCTTCCTTTTGGGTCCAGCAGCGCGGTCAGTTCGTCAAGGGTCCGGACGACATGCTCCAGCAGCCCCGGCAGATCCTCCATCTGTTCCTCGTCGATTTTCCGGTCAAACCGGACTTCCGCCGTATTCGACAAGCGTTTCGTCTCATCGCCATAGCGCCAGCTGAGCGTCTGGGACACCGACTGCTCCGGCCACCGCTGTTCCAGCAGGCTCTGGATGACGGCACATTCCTCGCCCTGCGGGCCGACTTCCATATAAAAGCGGATTCGGATCGTGCACCCTGGCTGTGCCTCCTTCTGCTCCAGCAGCTCCGCGGCCAAATCGGCCAGCGAGGCGGCGAGACCGATCTCCGCGGTCACCGCTTCGTTCCCGCTGCGCACGAACCGAATGGCAAATTCCCTCGACATGACCGACATTTCCATCCGGTCGTCGCGGCCGGTGACGCGAACCGCACCGTCAAGGTTGTCCAGGTCGTAGACCAGGTTCTCCACCGCCACCTTCAGGTTGTCGAAAATGCTCGGATCGAACATTACCATACGTCTGCCGCATATTTGAGACCGATCTGGCGTCTCGCATCCTCCATAATTTCCGCGACGATGAGGGAGCTCTCCAAAGAATTGATCTTGCTGTCGCGTTTGCCGCGTTCGATCAGCCGGATAAACTCGTCCAGCTCATAGTACATCGATTCATGGGTCTGCAGCTGCGTGAGGTCCTCGACCGTGCCGTCCCTGTACTGGATTTTCACTTCATAAGGCTGGTTGATCCGGTCGATGACCATCGTTCCGTTCTCACCCTGAATTTCGGCGGGCAGGAAGGAGTCGGATATTTTCGAATACATGATGACCGCGTCCATCTCCGGATAGCGCAGCACCATGCTGCCTTCCCCATCCACGCCTGATGACAACATGATACCTGTCGCCTTCACGTATTCAGGCCGGCCGAAGAGCGAAACCATCGGATAGATGCAGTATATGCCCAAATCCATGAGTGAACCGTTGGAAAACTCGGGATTGAAGGCGTTGAGCACCGTCCCCTCCTTAAAGGCGTCATAGCGCGAGGAATATTGACAGTAGCTGGCAAAATACCGCCGGATCTGGCCGATTTTATACAGGTTGTCCTTCATGATTCTGAAATTCGGCATCAGCGTGGACTTCATCGCTTCCATGAGCAGCACGTCATTGCTGCGGGCCACCTCGATCATCCGCTTCAGTTCCAAGCTGTTTGAAGCCATCGGCTTCTCGCACAGCACATGCTTGCCGTGGTTCATGCACCGGATCGCCTGGTCCGCGTGAAAAGAGTTCGGGCTGGCGATGTAGACCGCGTCCACAACCCCGTCCGATAACATTGCCTCGAGATCCGTGAACACCCGCGGAGATCCGTGCTCCGCGGCAAAAGCCTCTCCCTTTTCCATGGTCCGGGAATATACTGCGGCAAGCTGAAACTGGTCATTCTCCGCGGCAGCCTGCAGAAACCGCTCCGTAATCCAGTTGGTCCCGATTACCCCGAATCGTATCATCTTCTCGCTTCCTCTCCTAACTTGTCAGTTCTGTCTTTGTGAATACTCACGATGACTATATTGTCTCATTCCCCAAAGAAGCTGTCCACTTCGGAATCCATGTCATGAGCGGCCTCGCCCACCATGGACTGAATATCTTCAGAGCTGATGTTAATATACTCATAGCCCTCTTCCTGCTGCTTCTTCAAGGCTCTCTCCTTATAAAACTTGCCGGTGCCCTCACCCGCATCCTCGTCGTACACGAGCACGATGCCATCGGTCTTTCGGAACAGCAGATCATCCCTGGCCGCAAACTGCCACGGGCCGCTGTAGGGCTGGTTGCTGACGACACCGTAATAGTCGATCTCTCTGAGAATTTGCCGGTAATACTCCTGCTTATCTTCCTTCCACTTCTCTTCCGGGCTGGCATAGGCCGAAATGATCGAGCATTTGAGCTCTGGATACTGCTCTTTCAGCGCAATAGCCGCCTCGATGCCCCACAGGTCCACGCCGTACTGCCCCGGGGTGATGACCCACTCCAGTCCCTCTTCAAGGAGCGGAATCAGCTTGGCCGTGATCGCCTGCTTAATATACGGAATGCCCGGATGCTTCTGGCCAAAGATGTTCAGCTCATGCGCCCGGTATCCGGTGACCAGACAATTTTTCATACCATCAACACCTTAACTTAGTTGGAATGCCTCTTCCTCAACAGATGATCCGCGAGTAATTCATTCCTTCTATCATACCTTGTTTTGCCTTGCGGCTTCCACCGCAAATTCAGATTGTGCTCGGTGCCGCTCTTTCCAGCATGGAGATGATAACCGCGAAATCAAGGCAACAGGGAGTGGTCCAGAAAGCCGGAAGACAGCCAAAAAGGGCACCAGCCGCCAATCCATCGTGGCGGGGAGGTACCCCTTTACAGAAATATATATAAGTTGAACCAAAAAAGGTTCAGTCAAATCAAGAAATCCGAAAACAAGAGCGATCGTAGGGACATTTTACGTACTTGCCCCATCATCCATTTCAATTTTTCAACTTATATTTTTCAACTTATATAGATTACAAAGAAATTTTCACTTCGGCGTTCATGCCGGGAAGCACTTTATCCGAAGGCTGGTTGATCGAAATTTTGACAGGCACCTTCTGGGTGACCTTGGTGTAGCTGCCGGTTGAGCTTTGCTGCGGAAGCACCGAGAACACCGAGGTCGTTGCATAGCCGATTTCATCGACCGTTCCGCTGAACGTTTTGCCCGAATCTCCGTCCACGTTAATATCGACGCTTTGGCCGACCTTCAGCTCCTTCAGGTCCTTCTCCTTAATATTTGCGATGATGTACATATGATCCAAGTCGGCTTCCTGTGCGAGCACCTGTCCCGCTTGAACCAGCTCGTTCTTCCGCGCATCGCTCTTGATGATTTTACCGTTCATCCGGGTGCTGACCGGTACAGCCTTCGTTCCGTCGGATACGGTGCCGACGACGTCCTTGTCAGTCACGTTCGATCCGGTCTTGACATGCCAGTCGGTCAACACGCCGCTGTATGTGGATACGACGGGCATCATGTCCGCGGACACGACCGCGTCGCTTGTTTTGATGTAGTTTTCATTTTGGTAATAAACATAGGCGCCGGCTGCGATCAGTATAAACACGACCAGCACGCCCACAACATTTCCGATGATTAAACGAATGTTCATCTTGCCTGTTCTCCTCCATATCGTTCTTTTTCTGAATGTATCTTAAGAATGGGATTCCGCTGTTACTCTTTCCTTGGGACCAGGCAGGGCAAGCGGCTTTTTCGGCTTTTGCACAAGCGAAAAGCCTTTGCCTGTCACGATTTTTCCAATAGACGCCAGCAGTATAATGACTGCAAGAACCAGCATCATCGTAAACAAGTGATGGTACGCTCCTAGGATGGCCGCCCGCTTTGTATTAGCAATCAGCTCATAGGAAGCCGTGCTCTGCGCCTGGGCCGCCGTCATTCCCGATCCCATCAGCTTCCGGGTCATCTGTGCCAGCTCCAGCTTCGTTTCGGCATCAAACTCGCCAAGATGGGAACGGATCTGCTCGTAATTCATGGTGTTCTGCCGGCTCAAATACCAGCCCAGCAACGGAGACAGCACTGCGCCGACGATATTCCGCATCGTGTGCAGCGTCGTGGAGCGCATGGAGGCTTTGTGAATATCCCCCGCGAGGGCCGTGCCGAGCGCTCCGCTGACCAGAGCCATACTGACGCCGCCGCCAAGGCAGGCGGCCTGGAAGTAAAGCTTAGGCAGCGTTACGGTTGGCACCAAGTTCCGCCAGCTGAGGCAGACATAAATGATGGCCAGCGATCCGATAAAACCCAGGACTCCGGCGCCGAGCCGGTCGTACAGCAGGGTTTTCAAAATAGCCGTGATCAGAATGCCGACGAAGAACCACATGAAAAAATGGGACAAATAACTTGGCGACAAGCTGACGTTATTTTTCAAAAAACCGGTGATCCCCGCAATCGCAAAGATCAGCACCGCATGGGACGCGATAGCCATGATCGTGCCCGAAATCGGCTTGGGCGCCTTCAGCGTACGGAAAGGAACGAGCGGCGTCTTGGCCCTGAGGTCGACGATGACGAACAGAACCGCCAATATGACGGCGACAGCCAAAAACGGCCACACCTCATACGAAGTAAACCCCTTTTGCATTAAATTGCACAGCGGAATCACCAGCGAAATCATCGTCAATACAAACAAAAACACTCCCGTTTTATCCAATGGCTCGTGCTCGCCGTGATGCTCCTCCGATTTCGGCAGGCCGTAATAGCCGACGGCCAGACAGAGGACGGCGGAGGCGACGTTCAGCACGTACAGCCAGCGCCAGGTGTCCAGACTAAGGGAGACGGCCCCGAAATACGCTCCGACGGCACTTGCCCCAAACAGGCCCGTGATGACCATAAACAGAAATGTATTGCGGATCTTGTTCGGAAATGAACGAAGGCTCACCGGCAAAATCGCCAGAAACAGCGTACCGGCGCTGAGGCCCTGAATCACCTTCCCGATCGTCAAGGCGGCCACATCGGTGGACACGGCGTTGATCAACGAGCCGCACAAAAAAATAAACACCATCGTCAGATAGTGCGCCTTGAGGCCGAATCTGCGGGCCAGCACCGGTCCAAACGGTACTCCGAGCGCGAAAGCCAGGTTCGACAGCGTGGACGGCAGCTGCAGATCATTCGAGCTCATATCCAGCCCGTTCTGAATAATCACCTGGTTGATGGTATAAGCCAGATTGCTGAAATATTGGGGCCCGATCGCAAAAATCGTCAGCAGCGATATGATCAAATACTGCGGAACGGCCACCCTTTCTTTCTCCGACATCGGAGTGCTAATGAGTTGACTCATCCGGATTCCTCCTTTCGTCTTGTATATGATTACGTCCGTATGCAGAACAACTTGTAAATAGCAAGTTGTATTATACAACATATGTGGATCAGCTGGCAACGGGATTTTCGCAGGCAGCGAGAAAAAGCTATTGGATAAATCCACAGCTTTTTCCTGATCTACTTATGCCGTTGTTTCAAATCCCGGTTAAGCCGGGTCAGGCTGTCTTCCAAGTGCTGCAGCCCATCACCGTTCCATTCCTTGAGAATGTCCGCGTACGCATCATGTCTGGCTTTCTGGACTTTGTGGAGAATATCCAGCCCGCCGGGCGTAATCTCAATGAGGCTGATTCGGCCATTGTTCGTGTCCGGATACCGCTTGACGTAATCTTTGGATTCCAGCACCGCGATTTGCCTGCTGGCCGTGGACAGGTTCAGCAGCAGATGCTCTGCCAGCACATTGATCGCTAGCGGGCCCGCGTGCTCCAGCTCGCTGAGCAGAAGATACTCCGACCGGTCCAGGTTCCCGAATCTGGGGCTGAGCGCCGTCGTCAGCCGGACCAGCAGGGCGATCTGGTACTCGATCATATCCAGTCGATCTTTGTTCAACTTCCTCCCCCTCTTCTCTTGCTAAACCGCTCTCATAAATATATCATACCACTGCGCGAAGGGACTTTGCATCCGGGGGGCCTGGTTAAATAGAAAGAACGTCAATCGACGTACATTCATTATGAGTACCGGCAGCGGTTGTATAAGCCAAAAAATGGAAATAGATGATGGGGCAAGTACGTAAAATGTCCCTACGATCACTCTTGTTTTCAGATTTCTTGATTGAATTGAACCATTGCAAGGGAGAAATCCGAAAGCCAAATGTGACCGCTTCGCTTCTTCGGAATCATTTTACTCCCTTGCTTGCATCGTTTTCGTTAGTTCAAACTATAAAACGGACGTTTTCCGCCCCATACGTCCTTTAACATTCATTTCAATTTAAAAAGGAGCCTGCAGCCAAGCTGCAGACTCTTGCGATTTTTATTCCCCGGCAAATTACCGTTTTCCATCCTTCACCGGAACCCCGAAATTCGGCGTCCCGTCCTCATTCCAGCCGAAGATTTGCATCCGCGTATGCCGGTTCGGATCGTACAGCGGATCGCCGATAATTTCTTTATAATTCCGGGCATGATAAACGATGACGTCTTCCCCGTCCTCGGATACCGTGAAGCTGTTATGTCCCGGCCCATACTGCCCGTTCTCCTCGTTGGTGGCGAATACCGGCTCCGGCGACTTCACCCATGAGGCCGGATCCAGCAGATCCGCCGATTCATCGGCATACAACAGTCCCATGCAGTAATTGTGGTCGGTGGCGCTGGCCGAATAGCTGATGAAGATGCGTCCGTTCCGCTTCAGTACGGCTGCCCCTTCGTTGACTTTAAAGCCGATCACTTCCCACGGATACTCCGGGGTCGAGATCATAACCTGCTTGCCCTGCAGCGTCCAAGGATTGCTCATTTCCGAAATGTACAGATTTGAATTGCCCTCGATGTCCGGGTCTTTCTGGGCCCAAACATAGTACAGCACCCCGTTATGCTCAAAGGTGGTCGCGTCCAGCGCAAAAGACTCCCACCGGGTGCGGATCTTTCCCTTCTCCGTCCAGGTTCCTTCCAGCGGATTGGCCGAGTCGTTCTCCAGAACATACATCCGGTGGTCGAACAATCCGTCATTGGTCTCGGTCGTCCGCGCCGCCGCAAAGTAGATGTACCATTTTCCCTGAATAAAATGAATCTCCGGCGCCCAGATGTTCGCGCTGAGCGGTCCGGTCTCGTATTTGCGCCATGCCACAACCGGTTCGGCTTCACCCAAACCCTGCAAAGTCTTGGAACGGCGGATTTCGATCCGGTCGTACTCCGGCACAGAAGCCGTGAAATAATAATAACCATCCGTATGCTTGAAAACCCATGGATCGGCGCGCTGCTCCACGACCGGGTTGTTGTAAGTTTCGTTTCTCTCCATATCAGGCTCTCCTTTATGTCTATGTCTTCATGCCAAAATCAATTGTTCTATATAGATTGAACTAAAATTTTGCATTGAACTTCCTGTTATAACGCTCCATAAGGCGGCCTATAACATTCAAGTCTTTAGTTCATTCTATCTAGCTCCATTTCGGGGCAAAAGGATAAGGACAGGCGGATTCCAGCAGCCGGGTCTTCACCTCAACGAGGCAGCCGCAGTATTGGCAGGTTGTTCCGTATTGAAGCCCCGGACACTGTTCGCACTGCCCGATCCGCCGGCGGTATACCTCTTCGGATGCCGTCTCCCTGCCGCGGGTCGCGATCTCTACGAGCCGCTGCAGTTTTTCCGGCGATACCTGGACACTCTCGCTGCATCCTTTGCAGCCTTCCTGTCGTTCCATGACAGTTCATCCTCCCTATTTGCTGTAACTGTAATAATGGCGCTGGACGCAGCCAACCTTCGATTAATGAATGGCCAGTGTAACGACGGACATCGGTGGCAGCTTCACGCTCAAACGACCGCCCTCCACATTGGCGCCTTCAAAAGCTTTTGGTGCCACGGCGTCCGGCTGCTCGAACGTATTGTGCGCGTTCATCCGGTCGGCCGTCAGAATCGTGCCGGAAGCCTGCACGCTTTCGGCAGCAAGGCCGCGAAGGTCCAGGCTGATTTCGGCTTCGCCGGCATGGTCGATATTGACCAGGCTGACATGCACCTTGCCTTCGGCATCCTTGGAAGCCGACACAGTCACCTGCGGCAGCGCCTCCCCGCCCATTTCATAGCTTCCGACCGCAGACTCGACGGCCAGCACCTCGGCATCCTGATGGACCTTGAACATATCGAACACATGATACGTCGGCGTCAGGATCATCTTCTCGCCTTCGGTCAAAATCATCGCCTGCAGGACGTTCACCGTCTGCGCGATGTTCGTCATCTGGACACGGTCCGCATGGTTGTGGAAAATGTTGAAATGCACGCCGGCCACCAGCGCGTCGCGGATCGAGTTCTGCTGGTACAAAAATCCCGGATTTGTGCCCGGCTCCACGTCAAACCAGGTGCCCCACTCATCGATGATCATGCCGACGCGCTTCTCCGGATCGTATTTGTCCATGATCGTGCTGTGCTTCGTGATCAGTTCGTCCATATGCAGCGCCTTCTTCATGGTGATAAACCATTCGCCTTCTTCAAAATCGAGCGCCGAGCCTTTGCCCAGCCAGAAGTCGCCCGGAATCGTATAGTAGTGCAGGCTCAGACCGTCCATCAGCCAGCCGGCGTTTTTCATCAGCACTTCCGTCCAGTTATAATCGTCCACATTGGCGCCGCCGGCGATTTTGTAAATTTTGTTATCGCCGTAATTACGCACGTACGTCTGATAACGGCGGTACAGATCAGCATAGTATTCGGGACGCATGTTGCCTCCGCAGCCCCAGTTTTCATTGCCGACGCCAAAATACTTCAGCTTCCACGGCTGCTCTCTGCCGTTCTCTTTACGCCAGTTCGCCATCGGCGATTCGCCGTCAAACGTCATGTACTCTACCCACTCGGACATCTCCTGAACCGTGCCACTGCCAACGTTGCCGCAAATGTACGGCTCGCATTCCAGCAGCTCGCAGAGCAGCATAAATTCATGGGTGCCGAAATGGTTGTTTTCGACGACTCCGCCCCAGTGCGTGTTGACCATCCGTTTACGGCCTTCCCTTGGACCGACGCCGTCCTTCCAGTGGTATTCATCGGCAAAGCAGCCGCCCGGCCAGCGCAGAACCGGCACCTTGATGTTCTTAAGGGCCGCCAGCACGTCGTTGCGGATTCCCTTCGTATTCGGAATCGGAGAATCCTCGCCGACCCAGATCCCTTCATAAATGCAGCGGCCCAGATGCTCCGCAAAATGGCCGTATATATTTTTATTGATTTTCCCTTTGGAAATATCCGTATTGACGATCACGTTATGCATAGCTGAATCCTCCCACGAGATGCTAATTCTCTTTATTTTGATAAAAACTTCCTATTATCCTTTAATGCCTGAGTTCAAATTGATCGACTGAATAAAATATTTCTGGGCGAACGCGAACAGAAGCAGCGTCGGAATGATCGCCAGCATCGCCGAGCCCATCAGCTGCCCGATCATGCGGTAGTTGCCGTAAATATCCTGAAGCAGCAGCAAGCCCGCTGTAATCGGCATTTTATCCACGTCCGTATATACGATAACCGGCCACAGGAAGTCGTTCCACGATCCGACGAAGGAAAACAGGCCGCACACGATCAGCACCGGCTTTATGAGCGGCAGGATGATCGAAAAATAAATCCGGAAATCCCCTGCGCCGTCAACACGCGCCGATTCGTCCAGCTCGCCCGGAATGCCTTTCATAAACTGCCGGACCAGAAAAATGTTGCCCATACCTGCGAGACCGGGGATGATCATGGCCCAAGAAGTGTTCACCCAGCCGAAGGCGTCGATGATTTTATAGGAAGGGATGATGTTGACGACGCCCGGAAAAAACGAAATGCCCAGCAGCGTGAAAAACAGCGTGTCTCTCCCTTTGAAGTTCATACGGGAATACCCGTAACCCGTAATCGAAATAATGACGATGACGAGCAGAGTGTGCGATACCGCGATAAAGACGGAATTGAACAGCCAGCGCAAAATCGGCGCCGTGGACGTATTCTCCAGAATGGCGACGTAATTCTCAAATATCCATTCCTTCGGAAACAGCCGAAAGCCCGAGGACACGACCTCGGTCTGCGAACGGAAGGAAGTCGTAATTCCGAACACGACCGGAATCACCCAAATGACGCAAAGCACGATCAAGAACAGGTAAGCGATATATTTGGAGATACTTACTTTTTTGGACATTTTGATTAACCCTACCTCTCGTATCCTAAATCCAGCCTCTGCCTAAGCGGCCTACCTCGTATTTCGATTCATGACATAATACTGCAGCGCCGAAATGACCAGAATGACCAAACCGAGCAGTACGGCCATCGCCGACGCCATGCCGGCAATCGATTCCCCTTGGCCGAAGGCCAGCTGGCGGATGTACATCATCAGGACGTGCGTGCTCTGTCTCGGTCCCCCATCGGTCATCATTAACGGCTGGCCGAACACGTTGAACGCGCCTGCCGTCGTCATGACGAACGTATAGATCAGCGGGAAATTGATGGATGGCAGGGTAATGCTGAAAAATCTGCGCACGGATCCGGCTCCGTCGATCTCCGCCGCCTCGTACAGTTCCTTGGAGACGCCGGCAATGGACGCGCGGTAAATGATCATGTTGCCGCCGACGCCGCCCCATACCGTGATGACGAAAATAATAATCCACGCATAAGGCTGCGTCGCCGCCCAGGCCACCTGCGAATGGAATACGTTGCCGGTAATGCCCAGCTGTTTATTGAATATAAGCAGCCAGATCAGAGCAGCCGCGGAAATGGAGATCAAGCCGGGAATATAGATGATCGACTGAATGACGCCTTTCAGCTTGACCTGCTTGTGCTCGAGCGCGACGGCGACCAGCAATGGAATAACGATGAGCAGCGGTACGCTGATCACGACGAACAGCAGTGTATTTTTCAGGCCGTTGAAAAATTGGGTGTGAAAGGTCGAGCTGCTGTCGAACAAAATCGTTTTATAGTTGGCCAGGCCGATCCATACCGGATCGTTCATCAAGTTCCATTGCGTAAACGAAGCATAGATCCCGTAAATCGTTGGGATCAGAATGAAGATAAGAAACAGAATCAGATGAGGGCCGACAAAGAAAAACGGTGCAAATGATTTCTTATTCATAGCCTTGTAATTTCTCCTTTTGGAGAAATAATGCGCCAGACGCTTTCGGTCCGGCACACTATTTCCTTCTATCTGCTTAGCAAAAGGCCTACTTGGTCGCCTGTTTACTGCTGCTCTCTGCGATCTTATCCTCGACGAACTTCTGCATCGTCTGCAGCGTTTCATCCAAGTCCACATTGCCCCGGACGATATCGGCACAGTACGTATCCACGGCTTCGGCTACGTACGGATAGTATTCGTAAGTGTAGATGTACAGCGATTTGGTCTCCTGCTCATTCGAGGTGAAGAAGGACTGCATGAACTGCTTGTACTCCGGACTTTCGTTCACCTGCTTACTTGCGACGATTTGTCCGGCTTTCGCCCATTCCAGGGAGTGCTCGCGCACGAATTCCAGGAAGGCGCCGATGCCCGCTTCTTTCTCGTCCGAACGCTTGTCGTTCTTGAACATCGTGAATAAGTGGGAGGAAGCGCGGTTCGTAAACTTGTCCGCCGTCGGCGAGTACACGTTGGTTACGCCGAAATTCAGGCCGTCAACCTTGGCGTGGGCCGTCGAGCTCCAAGTTCCGTCCGTCGAGAACAGCACTTTGCCGGACTGGAACATCAAGTAGCCGTCTTCGCCGAACGGTGTCATGAGGCCGGCGTCGGCGATCTTTTTCACATGTTCAAAAGCCTGCTTCATCACCGGCGTATTGACGGCCGGCTTGCCGTTGTCCTGGATGTCTCCGCCCAGGTCCTGAACCTGTGCCAGAATGACCCAGCCCAGGAGCGCATCGTTGACGACATATTCGTCCGAAGCCAGTTTCCCTTTCAGGGACAGCATTTCGTCGATGGTGACGACATTGTCGTCGAGAATGGATTCCGCGTTATACTTCTTCAGCAAATCCTTGTTGTAGTACATGACGTTGCTGTGAATGTCGAGCGGAACCGTATATTGGGTGCCGTCGATGTTGCCTGTGGACCAGGCTTGCGGCAGGTAATTCGCTTCCTTGATTTCCGGCTGCCCCTTGATCGCGCTTTCGATCGGTTCCAGCACGCCCTGCTTCGCGAAGCCGGGAACGCGGTCGGCGTGGATAATGGCCAGGTCCGGAACGCCTTTGCCCGAGTTCAGCACGGTCGAAAGCTTGGTGTACATATCGGAAGTGATGACGTGCTTCACTTTGATGTCGGGATTCGTCGCGTTGTATTCTTTGACGATCTCATCCATGTAAGCTCCGTCGTCGCCCGTCAGCGGCGTCCAGAACGTAATCGTCTTCTCGCTGCTGCTTCCACACGCCGACAACAGCATGCTTGCCGCAAATATCATCAACAATGAAATAACAAAGCTCTTCTTCAAAACTTCCGCCCCCTAAATGGAATCTGTATCTTGTATTTTTTTATTGTTCAGCGTACTTCTTTTGATTTGAAAAACTTGAAAGCTTGCAATTTCACACGAACCCTTTTCACTTGTACGTACATGTTGATGTGCATCAAGGCCATATTGGATAGATGCCGCCATCGCTCCTGCGGGTCGTTTCGTCCCACAAAAAACATCTGCCGTTCCTCTTGGCACGATCTTTCCTTTGCCAAACGTCAAAGAGGAATCGGCAGATGCAGTCATGCGAGTCTATGATGTTATGGGTTACGTCCATGCCAATGGGTTATGGAGGCCGGTATGCCGGAACTCGCCTGCCAGCCGGGCAGCAAGGACCTGCCCTAATTAAGCCTTTTTCAGCCGGATCACGTTCCAGGATGCCTTGGACAGGCGGGTGCTCACAAACCCGTCCTTCAATGCCGCACTGCCTCGCGAATGCGGTTTAACGTTCTCTTCGGCCGCGGTATTGACCGCTTTCAAATCATCATTCTCCAGAACGATATGCTCAGCAATCTGGTAGCCTTCAAAGCCTCTGACGTCGCATTCCACATCGAGCGCCTCCTCCAAATGGCGATTCAGCGCAAAAATGGTCAGCTCTTCTTCCTCTTCGTTATATACGACCGCCGTCTCCAAATAAGGCACATCGGTATAATCCTGGGCGTCGTATTTCGGCGAATCCACGATCGGTTGCAGGGATACCCCGCGGCCGTAACGTGAAGCGTGCAGGTATGGATAGAAAATCGTCTGCTTCCAGGAGCGCCCTCCGGTCTCGGTCATGATCGGCGCGATCACGTTGACCAGCTGCGCAAGGCAGGCCATCTTCACCCGGTCGGCATGCTTCAGGAAGGTGATGAGCATCCCGCCGACCAACAGCGCGTCTTCAAAGTTGTAGACATCCTCCAGCTGCGGCGGACCGACGGTCCAGGGATCGATCTTCGTATCCGCATCGTTTGAATGGTACCAGACGTTCCACTCGTCGAAGCTCAGGTACATCGTCTTCTTGCTCCGCTTCTTCGCCTTCACGTAGTCGCAGGTGGAAATGACGGTGCGGATAAAATGGTCCATGTCCATCGTCCGCGCCAGGAAGTTCGCCGAATCGCCGTCCCGGTTACCGTAGTACTGGTGCAGGGATACGAAGTCGGCTACGTCATATGTATGATCCAGTGTAATGGCTTCCCATTCCGGGAAGGTCGGCATTCCCGTACTGGAGCTGCCGCATGATACCAGCTCGATATCGGGATCCACCAGCTTCATGGCCTTGCCGGTCTCATAAGCCAGGCGTCCGTACTCCTGCGGCGTCTTCTGGCCGATCTGCCAGGGTCCATCCATTTCGTTGCCGAGGCACCAGGTCTTGACCTTATGGGGCTGATCATAACCGTGGCTGCGCCGCAGATCGCTCCAGTAGCTTCCGCTTGGATGGTTGCAGTACTCGAGCAGGTTCCTAGCCGCATCCACGCCGCGCGTTCCCAGGTTGACCGCCATCATGACCTCGGAGCCGATCTCCTTGGCCCATGCCATGAACTCGTTCGTCCCGACTTCATTCGGCTCGATTGTCCGCCAAGCCAGCTCCAGCCTTCTTGGACGCGACTCGCGCGGACCGACGCCATCTTCCCAATTGTAGCCGGACACAAAGTTACCCCCGGGATAACGGATAATGGGCACGCCCAGCTCCTGGACCAGCTGCTTTACGTCTTCCCGGAAACCGAGGCTGTCCGTCTCGGGATGGGACGGGTCATATATGCCGCCGTATACGGCGCGGCCTAAATGCTCAATAAACGAGCCGTAGATGCGCTTATCCACTTCGGCGATCCGAAACGCCTTGTCCACGACCACCCTGGCCTTATTTGCTGCTGATGCCACTGATATCACCTTCCATTTTAGAAAATAATAAAATAATTTGAGATAAATTGAATGAATCCGTTTACAAGTATAAAATAACATAGATGAAGTATGCTGTAAATAAATAAATGTAAATCTATTTATATTTTTTTAAACCAAAATGAAATTTCTGTGTCCGGCGCTATGTATAAACTCTAAAAAACCTTATAAAATCAAGGAAAACGCTAGTTTGCTTTACTTTAAGAATATCTAAAGATCCCTCTGGGATTTGTAGAATATGCTATGACTATTTCGTATATATCTACAAAAAAGGAATGCATGCTTTCATTAACGATTTAGTTAGTTTATAATTATTTAAAATAAAAGAACACCACCTCTACAATCGGAAGAAGGTATTCAATTCCATGATCTATATTAAAAATCTGATGAGCGGGATCGACATTTTCAAGGCCCTCAGCTCGGAAATCCGGATCCAAATTCTCGAACTGCTCGCGAAAAACCAGGCGCTGAACCTGAACGACCTGGCCACCCGGCTGAACCTCAGCAACGGTGCGATTACTATGCACATCAAAAAGCTGGAAGAAAGCGGTCTGATTGAGATCAATACCAGCGTCGGCAAACACGGCATTCAGAAGATCTGTTACTTGAATAAGGACAAACTGATGGTTGACCTGCGCAGCAGGGATGTCGAAAACCTGTACGAAGTTGAAATTCAAGTCGGCCATTACAGCAACTATCAGGCGGTTCCTACCTGCGGTTTGGCCACCAAGGACAGCATCGTCGGCGACTTTGACGACCCGCGCTATTTTGCGGATCCGCAGCGGATCGACGCCGAGATCATTTGGCTGGCGGAAGGGTTTCTGGAATACCGGATTCCGAATTATTTGAAGCCGAACCAGACATTCCGCGAAATCCAGTTTTCCATGGAGCTCAGCTCGGAAGCACCGGGATATAACGATAACTACCCGTCGGACATTTATTTTCACTTAAACGGGATCGAGATCGGTTCCTGGACCAGTCCGGGGGACTTCGGGGATGCCCGCGGCACGTTTAACCCCGATTGGTGGCCGCCGCATCTGAACCAATACGGCATGCTGAAGCTGATCCGCATCAACAACGATGGCAGTTTCATCGACGGCTGCCGGATTTCCGACGTGACGCTGGACCAAATTCAGCTGGATTACAAGAGCGAGCTTACCTTCCGTCTCTCGGTCACCGAGCAGTCAGTCAACAAGCGCGGCCTGACCATCTATGGCAAAAATTTCGGCAACTACAGCCAGGATCTGCTCGCCCGCGTCCTGTATGATGTTAAGGAAGACTAATACTCGACTGATCTTGCCGTCTCTTCAATTTACGCGCTAACGCCGAATGTTTCGCATGAAATATGGATATCGTGTAAAATGTAATGAAGAGGAGTTGTGAACTATGTCCAATGACGAAATTATTTTGACCCCCGAAGGCCTTGCCCAACTGGAGGCTGAGCTTGAGGAATTGAAGACCGTCAAGCGCAAAGAGCTGGCCGCACGCATCAAGCTGGCGATCAGCTACGGCGACTTGAAGGAGAACAGCGAATATCACTCCGCCAAAGATGACCAAGCTTTTATGGAGACCCGCATTTTGCAGTTGGAGAAAATGCTGACCAAAGCCCGCATTGCCGATAAGGCAGACTCATCTGCTGTCAGTGTCGGCTCGTTCGTGAAGCTGCACGATATCGAGTTCAAGGAAGATCTCGAGTACCGCGTGGTTGGTCCAGCGGAAGCCGACGTCTACCAGAACAAAATCTCGTATGAAAGCCCGCTGGGCAAAGAGCTGATCGGTAAAACGGTCGGGGACGTCGTGACCGTCGATGCACCGATGGGGCTGATCAAATACGAGGTGCTGGAAATCCGTTCTTCCTAAAAGACGGCTGCAGTTACCTAATAGGCCATACGTCTAAACAAGGACCGTTCCTGAATACAGGACGGTCCTTTGTTTAGAGATCATAAAGTATAAGTTTCGGAGCCTCCGCTTCTGGATCTCGCAAGAAAGACTTCCGCTAAATGCGGTTTGTCTTCTGCGAAGATACGTCGGTAGACGTTTTTCTTATGAGATCAGAAAGAAAGTATAAGTTTATGTTTCGGAGCCTATTTCCGGATTTCGCAAGCAAAACTTCCGCTAAATTATTACCGGACGGGCTTCAGCTCCGCTTCCGTGGACAGCTTGATCTTCTTCAGCCGCTTCATCACATCATTCTCGCCGCGGCCAAAGTAATCGTGCAGCAGATTATATTCCTGATACAGCTTCTCGTATACTTCAACGTTCTCCGGAATCGGCTTGAACGTCTCCTCCTTAACGCGCGCCATTTGCTGCGCTGCAGTCACGACATCGTCGTAGCCGCCGGCTTCCTTGCCTGCAGCGACCGCGGCGAAAATCGCCGCCCCGAGCGCCGGCGTCTGCTTGGAATCCGCCACGAAAATTTCGCGTTTCGTCACGTCGGCGTAAATCTGCATCAGCAAGCGATTTTTCTGCGGCAGGCCGCCGCAAGCGTAGAGCGCATCCACATCGACACCGCTCTCCTGAAACGCGTCGACGATTTTCCGGGTGCCGAACGCGGTCGCTTCAAGCAGGGCACGGTATACTTCCTGCGGCTTTGTCAGCAGCGTCATGCCAAGGATCATCCCCGTCAGGTCGGTATCGACCAGAACGGAGCGGTTGCCGTTCCACCAGTCGAGCGCGAGCAGGCCCGATTGGCCCGGTTTGTAGGCAGAAGCTTCCCTTTCCAGCCATTGGTGAACACTCAGCCCTTCCTTCGCCGCGGCTTCTTTCACATAGGCAGGCAAGGATTCTTCCACGTACCATTCAAAAATATCCCCGACCGCCGACTGACCGGCTTCGTATCCGAAGAGCCCCGGAATGATGCCGTCCTCCACGACGCCGCACATGCCTTCGACTTCTTTTTCCTCCGTGCCGAGCACCATATGGCAGATCGACGTGCCCATCGCCATGACGAGCTTGCCCGGCGTCACGACGCCGACCGCCGGCACGGCCGCATGAGCGTCCACGTTGCCGGCCGCCACCGCAATGCCCGGCTTAAGGCCCATCATCTCCGCCATGGACGGCTGCAGTCCTCCCGCATTGCTTCCAAGCGGAATGACCTCGCCGCGCAGCTTCGTATCGGTCAGATGCTCCAGGCGCGGATCGAGCGCTTTGAAGTATTCCTTGGATGGATAGCCGTCACGCTTATGCCAAATAGCCTTATAGCCCGCCGTACAGCTGTTGCGGACGATATTGCCTGTCATCTGCGAGATGACCCAGTCCGTCGCTTCCAGAAACATGTTCGTCTTCTCATAGATGTCCGGCGCCTCGTCCAGGATTTGCCAAATTTTGGCGATCATCCACTCGGACGAAATTTTGCCGCCGTACCGGGCCAGGAACGCTTCGCCGCGCTCCTCGGCGATCCGGTTGATTTTGTCGGCTTCCGGCTGCGCCGCATGATGCTTCCACAGCTTCACCCAGCTGTGCGGCTGGTCCGCCAGCTCGGCCTGGAAGCACAGAGGCTCGCCGGCTTCGTCGACCGGCAGCATCGTACAGGCCGTAAAATCGATGCCGATGCCGATGATGTCCTCGGGATTGACGCCCGATTCACGAACGACGGCCGGTACGGAAGTTCTCAGCACCTCCAGGTAATCGTCCGGATGCTGCAGCGCCCAATCATATTCCAGCTTGATGCCCGATCCAGGGAGACGCTCGTCAATGACATGGTGCGGATACGGCGTTACATGGTCGGCGATTTCATGGCCGTTCGACAAATCCACCAGTACAGCACGTCCGGACTGGGTCCCATAATCCACTCCGATGGTATACTTTTTCCCCATTTTGGATTCCTCCGCATTTCAAATTTATAAGTGCTGCTATATCACTTCTGCCCGTAATAGGCGTTAACTCCATGCTTCCGCAAAAAGTGGCGGTCCAGCAGGCTCTGGTCCATCGGCGGCGTCTCCGGGTTCAGCTGAAGCATCCGGGCCGTAATCTTGGCCACTTCCTCGAGCACCACCGCATTGTGCACCGCATTATGCGCATCCTTGCCCCAGACGAACGGGGCATGCGCATGCACGAGAATCCCCGGCACCTCCAGCGGGTCCAATCCCAGCTCGTGGAAACGTTCCACGATGACGTTGCCGGTCTCCAGCTCGTAAGCGCCTTCAATCTCCACCTTCGTCATCGGTCTGGTGACCGGAATCTCACCGTAGAAATAGTCGGCATGCGTCGTCCCGCAAGCAGGCAGCGCCCGCCCGGCCTGGGCCCAGCTTGTGCCCCACGGGGAGTGGGTATGCACCACGCCGCCGATTTCCGGGAAGGAACGGTACAGCACCATATGCGTTGGCGTATCGGACGACGGGCGCAAACTCCCTTCAACCACCCGGCCTTCCAGGTCAACGACAACCATGTCCTCCGCCTTCAATTCTTCGTAAGGCACTCCGCTCGGCTTAATGACGAACAACCCGCTCTCGCGGTCGATGCCGCTGACATTTCCCCAGGTAAACGTGACGAGCCCGTGTTTGGGCAGGTCCAAATTCGCTTCCAGCACCTGCTGTTTCAGTGCTTCCAGCATTGCAGACACTTCCTCTCCCAATATAGTTGTACGTACAAGTTGTATGATGAAAGTCCGCATAACCGGACTTTCATCTGCCTTTTTACACGTTAACGTTCAGGTTTACAACCGAGTCCCGCTCCACCAGCTCGGGTTCGTACAGGGTATCTCCGGGAGCCAATCCCTCTTCGATCATCGCGATCAGCTGGCTGGCCGCATCCCGGCCCATGGCCGTCTTGGGATGGGTCAGCGTCGTCAGCTTCGTTCCGGAAGCCGAGGCGAGCATCGAGTCGTCGAAGCCGACGAACGACACGTCCTCCGGCACTCGGAGTCCGAGCTGCAGCGCGGCCTCCATCAGGCTGACCGCCAGCTCATCGTTGTAACAGACGAATGCCGTCGGTCGTTCCTCCGCCGCTCCGCTCAGCAGCTGCAGCGCCTGCCGGAACGGCAGGTCGTTCTTCTGCTCGGTCGTATACGTGACGACCCGCTTGGGAGCTACGGCGACGCCGCGCGCTTTGTGGGCGGCCAGAAAGCCCTTCAACCGGTTGACGCCCTGCAGGTCGTCCCGCTTGAAGAATCCGGCGATCCGGGTATGCCCGTTCGCCAGAAGATGGTCGGCTGCCTTGTAGCCGCCCAGCTCATCGTCGATCCGAAGCAGCGGGCATTCGAGCTCCCGGTACTTCTCGTTGATCATCAGGTAAGGAATGCCCTTCTCCTGCAGCTCCAAATAATAGCCAAGGTTCGGGTTGCCCTCCGCGCTCTTCGTCGGTTCGATGATCAGTCCGCTGAGCGGCTGGCTGGTCATCAGCTTCAGGCTCTCCATTTCCTTGTCCTTGTTATTGTCGGTGCTGGACAGCAGCAGCCGGTAGCCTCTGCTCCGCAGCTCGGCTTCCGCACCCCGTACGATATGCGGGAAGATGTAATCCGATATATACGTCGTCATAATGCCGATCGTCTTGACCAGCTCGCTCTCGCGGCGCCCCGGAAACCGGGCGAAGGTGCCTTTGCCCTGGATCCGTTCAAGCCAGCCTTCCTTCTCCAGCTCGCTGTACGTCTGGCGCACCGTCTGGCGGCTCAGGCCGAACTGTTCGGCAATTTCATTTTCAGAAGGAACCTGCTGCCCGGGCTTCAGCTTGCCCGATTCAAACCAGGACAGCAGCTCGTTCTTCAGTAGAATATATTTGGGAATCCGTCTGTTATTCATCATTCACCTCAGCGGCATGCTCTGTATTTCGGCCTTGCGGGCTGGATCTGCCGATTCATCCCGGAAGGCTTCGTTCTCTTTGAGTATTGTAACACAAGGCCGGGTGAACACAGACATCGGTCCGGTTATCTCAAGCGGTAAGCCGCCTCGCTCCAGCGGAGCTCGTTCTTCAGGCGCTGCACGGACGTATCTTTATCGATGACCACGGCTTCGATGCCGGCCATTTCGGCGAAGTCCGTCAGGTTCTCGGCCGTCATGGCATAAGACAGCACCGTGTGATGCGCGCCGCCGGCCAGGATCCAGGCTTCAGCCGATTCGCGGAGCGACGGCTGCGGCTTCCACAGCACGCGTGCAACCGGAAGCTTCGGCATCGGCTTGTCGACCTTCACGCCGTCCACGACGTTCACCAGAAGGCGGAAGCGGTGTCCGAGGTCGACGAGGGAAGCGTTAACCGCCGGGCCGTCCTGGCCGTCGAACACGATGCGTGCCGGATCCTCTTTGCCGCCGATGCCGAGCGGATGCACTTCAATCGTCGGCTTCGTGGCCGCGATCGTCGGACATACCTCGAGCATGTGCGCTCCGAGAATCATATGGTTGCCCGGCTCGAAATGGTACGTGTAATCCTCCATGAACGAGGTGCTCTTGTTATTTGCAAGAACCTTAAGTACGCGGGTCAGTGCAGCCGTCTTCCAGTCGCCTTCGCCGCCGAAGCCGTATCCGGATTCCATCAGCCGCTGCACGGCAAGACCCGGAAGCTGCCGGAGTCCGTGAAGGTCTTCGAACGTCGTCGTGAAGGCCCCGAATCCGCCTTCCTCCAGGAAGCGGCGCATAGCGATTTCGATCCGCGCTTGATAAGCGATGGCGTCGCGCACCGGACCGGCGGACAAGCCCGCCTGTGTAATGCTGTACTGTTCTGCATACTCTTTCAGGAGCGTCTCTACTTCGCTGTCCTGCACTTCGTTCAGCACCTGGACCAAATCACCGACGCCGTAGCCGTTGACCGACCAGCCGAATTGAATTTGCGCTTCAACCTTATCGCCTTCCGTAACGGCTACTTCGCGCATATTGTCGCCAAAGCGCGCTACCTTCAGGCTGCGGCTCTCCGCGAAGGCTGCCGCCGTACGCATCCACCCGCCGATACTGCGGCGCACGTCTCCGTCTTCCCAATGGCCGACGACCACCTTGCGGGCGATGCCCAGTCTGGCTCCGATATGACCGTACTCGCGGTCGCCGTGTGCAGCCTGGTTGAGGTTCATAAAATCCATGTCGATCGTTTCCCAAGGGATGTCGCGGTTAAACTGTGTATGCAGGTGAAGCAGCGGCTTCTGGAGCTGCGTCAGGCCGCGGATCCACATTTTCGCCGGAGAGAACGTATGCATCCACGTAATAATGCCGGCACAGGATTCGTCGCTGTTCGCCTCAACGATCAGCTGGTAAATCTCGTCGGACGTCTTCACGATCGGTTTAAAAATGACCGGATACGGAATCGCAGCGGTATCCTGTCCGAGCTGCTCCGCGATGATCCGGGAATGATCGGCTACCTGTTCCAGCGTTTCGGGTCCGTATAAGTGCTGGCTGCCGGTTACAAACCAAAATGAATGCGGTTTCAATTTCATGATTATAGCCTCCCATGTTTCGGTTTCGTCCACTTGCTGTGCGTAAACTGATATTTTTACTTGTACATACTTATATATAGTAATACACGATTTATCAGAACATGTACGTACAAGTTGTATGGGTACATTGTATCCCCGCCATGTGAAAAAGGCAAGAACAATTTTGACTGATTTGTGCTGTTGACTTGGTAGGAAAAAAGGAGCATAATCGGTTTGAAAATAAGTTAGTGAGTACTTACTTTTTAATATCATTTGCTGCTGGGATATCTCTTGTCGGCCGCATAACCACATCTAAGAAAAGGAGCAATGCATCATGAATTTCAAACATATTACGGTTGCCGGCAGCGGCGTGCTGGGCAGCCAAATTGCTTTTCAGACCGCCTTCAAGGGCTTTGAAGTCACCGTATACGACATTAACGATGAGGCACTGGACCGGGCCAAAAGCCGGATCCACGATCTGATGCCCCATTATCGGCACGATCTTGGCGCCTCGGAGGAAGAGCTCGCCGCGGCTTTTAGCCGGCTCTCCTTCAACAGCGACCTGGCCCAAGCGGTTGCACAGGCCGATCTGGTGATCGAAGCGATTCCCGAAGTAGTGCAGATCAAAACCGATTTTTACCAGGAGCTGGGCAAGGTCGCCCCGGAACGGACCGTATTTGCCACGAATTCTTCCACCCTGCTGCCTAGCCAGTTCGCCGAAGCAACCGGGCGGCCGGAGAAGTTTTTGGCGCTCCATTTTGCCAATGAAATCTGGAAAAACAACACCGGCGAAATCATGAAGCATCCCGGCACGGACACAACCGTGTTCAACGACGTCATCGAATTTGCCAAGGCCATCGGCATGGTGGCCCTGCCGCTGCATAAGGAGCAGCCCGGCTACATCCTGAATTCCCTGCTGGTCCCGCTGCTGGAAGCCGCTCAGCTGCTGCTGGTCAAAGAAGTGGCCGACCCGGAAACGATCGACAAAACATGGATGGTGGCAACCGGCGCTCCGATGGGGCCGTTCGCCATTCTGGACGTGGTGGGCATCAACACCGCCTACAATATCGGCCTGGCCAAAGCCAAGGCGACCGGCGACCCGGAATTCGAAAAGATCGCGAATCTCCTGAAATCCGAATACCTCGATAAAGGCAAGATTGGCCGCGCCGCCGGCGAGGGCTTCTACAAATATCCGAATCCGAGCTTTGCGGAGCCTGGATTTTTAAAAAGTTAACCTGATATAATCATCTAAAAAGGCATACAAAAAGACCAGCTTGCATGCTGGTCTTCTTTGTCACTTCTATTATAATTTTAAATACACGGACACCCTTTTCACGAAACTGAAGGAGATCGATATGAACAAAGGCGAACAGACCAAGCAGCGGATCATCCAGCAGGCAAGAACGCTTTTCTCTACATCCGGCTATGACGCCACGAAGACGAGTGAAATCGCCAAAGCCTGCGGCATTTCCGAAGCGGCCATGTATAAATATTTCAACAGTAAAATGGAACTGCTCAAAGCGTGCGTTGTTACAGCCGAGCCCGATGAAGAAACTACGGCGCACACAGATTTGAGCCAGAGCACAAACGAAGAGCTGATCGACCGTTACGTGAATAAACGGATCACGATGATCGAGCGCAACCATGAGCAGTACAGCATTCTTTTTGCCGAATCCTCGCGTTACCCGGAGCTTTCCCAATACTTTGACCAATCCCTGTACCGGCAAAGTGCCGAAATCAAGGAGATCAAGCGGCGGATCGAGGAAGGGAGCATGAACGGGATCCAAGAAATTTTCACCCTGGAGCTGGGTCTGACGGTCGGCATTTGCTCCATTCTCCAGCATGACCAAATGAATCAGGGCGCACTGCTGCAGAACCTTTCCGAGTTCCGGAGCGAAATGACCCGGTTTATGAAATACGGTTTGATCGGCAGGCCATGACTTTTTATTAAAAAGCGGTTATTTAAAATGTGCTCAGCCGCGACCGGCCGAAGTCAGCCGCACCCCTATATTCCAGGGATCCCTGACGAGAAAGGCGCCTTCTTCCTGCTCTTCCGCAGCCATTCCCGCTTGACGGACCCGCTGGACGAGCTCCTCCACCTCACGCATCCCCGGCAGTACGATCGTCATATAATCGATGCCGGTGCCATTGGCCGGTACCGGCGGCGCCCCGGCGCCGGCCCAAATATTCAGGCCGACATGATGATGGTAACCTCCGGCCGAGATGAACAGTGCGTGCATCCGCGCATAATCGCCAACCACGTCAAACCCCAGTATATCGCAGTAGAAACGCTTCGCTTCGGGCAGGCTTCCGACATGGAAGTGAACATGCCCGATCACCGTTCCCGCAGGCAGCCCCTGCCATTCCAGCCCGGCCGACTGCTCCAGCAGGCCGCGAATGTCCACCGCTTCGGTGACCATAACGTAATTCCCGTTCGGCTCCTTGCGCCACGTATCTCTTGGACGGTCTGCATAGACCTCGATCCCGTTCTGATCAGGATCGCTCAAATAGATCGCTTCGCTGACCGCGTGGTCCCCTTGGCCAAACGGCGTGTCGGTCTGGATGAAATGGCGGACGACCGTTCCGAGATGTTCCCGGCTCGGCAGCAGGATCGCAAAATGGTACAGTCCCGCATGCGAACGCTCCGGCACGATGACGGCGTCTTCCAGCTCCTCGAGGATCAGAATCGGGCTTGCGGATTCCTTGGGTCCCAGCTCCGCCGTACTCCCCTCTCTTTTCAACACTTCCAGTCCGATAATTTCTGTATAAAAGGCGATGGAACGGTCCATCCGGCTGATCTTGATTTTAACCGGTCCAAGCTTCATTTCAGGATGCATGTCGGCACTCCCCTAACTTTTTATTTAATTACTTTTTGTAAGTAAGTATATTTTTATAATGAGTTCTTGTCAAGCAGAAGCTTTGCAGCGAGGATCGGAAGACCGGTTGAACATTTTAGAAGAAACCATCCAGCTCTTTATCCGTATACATTAGAAATATGGCATGACAAGGAGGAATCGAGATGAAGTGTCCGATATGTGAAGACTCCCGCATGAAGGAAGTGGAGAAAGACGGGATTCTGATCGACATTTGCCCGACATGCAAAGGCGTGTGGCTGGATCGCGGAGAGCTGGACAAGCTGATGTCCGACGTGCGTGAAGTCCGCGGAGACTATAACGAATGGTATTACGGGGATGCTGACCGAAACCAACGGCCAAGGGACAGCTACCCTTCCGGCCAGCCCTATCCACCTCAGCAGCAGTCCTATGACAAATATGACAAGCATGGCCATTCCTCTTACCCGCATCATAAGAAAAAGAAAAAAAGCGTGCTTGACGTGTTCGGGGACTTGTTCGATTAACGCCCGTCCATGCAAAAACCCCTGGCTCCATGCGGAGCCGGGGGTTTCGTTATGTTCTGCCTCTTATTCGTCTTCTTTGAAAACGGGACGAAGCCGGATGGAAAACTCGAATTCCCGCTCATCGAGCCGGTACTTCTCCAGCAGCTCTGGACCGCAGGAATTGGAACCGACACCGCTCATTTTGTAGTCAAGATGAACGATCGTCTCCTTCCGCTTGACCAGCTGGTGCAGGTGGGCGGCTTCCTCCAGGTCTTCCGGTGAGTAATGGGAGGCGTTAAACGAAAACGGCGCATTTCCGTGGAAAGCAAGCCCCATGCCCCGTTCGCTTGTCACCGTCGCCCACTCCGTCCCGTAGCGGGAGCCGTTCTCCTGCGGCATAATGTACGGCTCGAACATGTCGTCGACGCGAAGAAGGTATTTGCCGACCCGTACGCTTTGGCGCTTGTCGACATAGCTCGCATGCGGACCCAGACCGAAATACTCAACCTCCTCGGTGCCGGCCGGCATGACGGCCTTCAGCCCGAAGCGGGGCAGAAACGGCAGCCCCTCCCGAAGCTTGACACTCGTGGCCAGCGCGATCTCTCCGGAACCGTCCACCCGCCATACGGCCTGTCCATGAAGGACAGGATGCTTCATGTAGCCGCCGAGCGAAAAATCCACGGTCATCTCGATCGCATCGTCTTGCGGCTCGCTGACCCGGACTTGGTATACTTTCGTGCCTGACCGGTGATATCCCGCATCTTTCCATTGACGCTGGACGTTGCGGTCATTATCCGTCGGTGCCCGCCAGATGCTAAAGGATAGCGGCGCTGCGAGCATATCCACCCCCTGCTTCGAGATGCGGACGAAGGTTCCCAGGTTCCGGTCGAACACGTGGCGGAAATCCATCCCCGTCACGATCAGCTGCGCCCCGTCCTCCGCGACGTGCACGGGACGTGCGCGAAGAGCCGTCAGCCACCCTTGCTCCGGCTGGACTGCAGAATCCTCCGCCGCCATCTCAAACTGGGCGAACGCGATTTCCTCCCCACGATCGGCCCATTCCGTGGATTCACAGAGCGAGGCGGTGAGCGTCAGGAAGCAGCGGCCGTCGGGAAAAGCCTTTTGGAACGGAATGATGACCGTCACGCTCTCCTGCGGGCCCGCCTGGATCGTCCCGAGGCTTCCCTGCTCCACGATTTCTCCGCAGCGCTCCAGCGTCCAGTCGAAGGTCAGATGCGAAAGGTCCGAAAAATCATAAATATTCGTAATGATCAGCGTGCCGCGAGACAAATCCTCGGCTTCCATACGCACTGGCGCAATGACCTGCTTGAGCTCCAGCAGTCCGGCATGCGGAACCCGATCCGGCGACACGAGGCCGTCGATACAGAAGTTGCCGTCGTTCGGATGGTCTCCGAAGTCCCCGCCGTATCCGAAATATTCGCGCCCGTCCGACGCCTGGGTGCGGATACCATGATCGTTCCATTCCCACACGCACCCGCCCATCAAATTCGGGTACGCGTAGAACAAATCCCAATACTCCTTCAGATCGCCGGGCCCGTTGCCCATGGCATGGCTGTATTCGCACAGGAACAGCGGCTTCGCGTGATCCGGATTTTGTCCGTAGCTCTCGACGTATTCCAGCGTCGGATACATCTCGCTTTCGATGTCGAGCGCCTCGGTATCGGCGTCGCCATGGTAACGCCGGGAGGCGCCTTCATAATGGACCAGCCTGCTGTCGTCGCGCTTACGGGTCCATTTGGCCATGGCGATATGATTGCGGCCGTATCCCGATTCGTTGCCCATGGACCAGATGATGACGCAAGGATGGTTTTTGTCGCGCTCCACCAGCCGGATGGCCCGGTCAACAAACGCCTTTTCCCAATCAGGATCGCGGGTCAGCTGATGGAAATCGCCGGATACGGCCAGCCCGTGGCACTCCAGATCGGCCTCGTCGACCACGTAGAAGCCCATCCGGTCGCACAGCTCCAAAAACCGCGGATCGTTCGGATAGTGAGAAGTCCGGACCGTATTGACGTTATGCCGCTTCATCAGCTTCAAGTCCCGGATCATGTGGTTCAGCGGCACCGTCTGTCCCAAATCAGGGTGGGAGTCGTGACGGTTCACGCCCTTCAGCTTGACAGCTTGGCCGTTGATCCTGAATACGCTGTCAACGATGTCAATCCGGCGGAATCCAACCGGAAAACGGAGCACTTCCCTTCCGTCCTGCACAAACAGCTCATACAGATATGGCTGTTCCGCGTTCCACAGCACCGGATTTTCGATGTCCAGCGGGATGACACTCCGCCCGTCTGCCCGCACCGCCCCTTTGGCGACGGTCGTCCCTTCCGCGTCCTGCAGCAGCACCAGCGCATCCAGGGGGCCTGTCGTCTCCAGCTCACACAGCAGCTTCGCTGAGGAGTGATCCGGCGAAATGTCCTGTTTGATAAATACGTCGCGGACATGGGCCTCATCCCGGGCTAGAAGGTATACATCCCGGAAAATCCCGGAGAAACGCCATAGGTCCTGGTCTTCCAAATAAGTGCCGTCGCACCATTTCAGGACCATGACGGCGATGCGGTTCGTACCCGGCCGGATCAGTCCGGAAACGTTAAACTCGGCCGGAATCCGGCTGCCTTGGCTGTATCCGGCGAACTGCCCGTTGATCCACAGGTAGAAGCAGGAATTGACCCCTTCGAACATGGTATAGACCTGCTTGCCCGTCCAGTCTTCGCGCACCGTAAACTCTCTGACGTAGAGCCCCGCCGGATTCGCATCCGGGACATATGGCGGATCTACCGGGATCGGATAATTGACATTCGTATAATGGAGCTGGTCGTAGCCTTCGGTCTGCCAGCATGACGGGACGACAAGTTCATCCCATGATGAGGCATCGAAAGCGTCTTCATAAAACGGATCCGTCACGTCCTGGACACTTTCGTGGTACCTGAATTTCCAGGCCCCATTCAAGGTTTGGAACAAAGGGGATCTCGAGCGCTTGCCGGAACGCGCTGAAGCGGCGTCGCCATAAGGAATGTAATAGGATCTCGGCTCCTCGCGGTGAATATGAAGGACGCTTGTGTCTTCCCAAACCCGGTCAAGCTTTATCATTCGGATCATCTCCTTAATTTACGGTTAACGTATCGCAAAAAAACAGTTCAAGCTGTATTCGTATGCCTGTAGCCAGGCAGCCATCCTACCGTTATATTTCGATAATGCAATATCGTTAGTTCAATGAATCGCTGCTCCGCATTCAAACCCGGATATGGGACAGTACGGCCGCCTGCTTCCGGCCGGCGATAAGCCGCTCCCCATCCGTAAAGCCTTCCTCCCGCCCTTCCAGCTCACGGAGGAGAATGGAACGCCAATGATCGATCCGTTCGCGGCAGGCTTCGTCGGAAATGGCGTTGTGCAGCTCCATGGGGTCTTCCGCCAGGTTAAAAAACTGCTCTTCGCCGGTTTGCGGATACCAGATGAATTTCTCGGTCCCGTCCGTGACCCATTGGGTAGACTGATGACCGTAGGCATGCTCCCCATGCAGATGGCTCCGCCATACCGGCGATGCTGTATCCGCTTCGTTCCTGGCCGCTGCCAGCCTCCAAATGCTGTCCCCTTCCACGCCTTCCGGGATCTGAACCCCGGCTGCATCAAGCAGCGACGGCATGATGTCACGCAGCTCCACGACCTCATCGGCCACGGTGCCCCGCTTGAGATGGAGCCGGCCGCCAGGGTCGTTCACGATCAACGGCACGTGGGCACTTCCTTCATAGGGCAGCGCCTTCCGGAACAAGTGATGGTCGCCAAGCAGCTCCCCATGATCCGAGGTAAACATGATCACCGTGTTATGGAGCTCTCCGTACTCGTTCAGAGCCTGCAGGAACCGGCCGATTTGGTGGTCCAGATGGGTGATCAGCGCATAATAGGCGGCCATCGCCCGGCCCAGCCTCCGTTTGGGGACGAGCCCCTTGCCCGTTGTCGGCGCCAAACCTTCCAGGGCGGGGTCATCCCCCTGCGCCCAGTCTCCGACCGGCGGATCCGGAATATCCGCATCTTCGTACAGGTCCAGATACGCCTGCGGCGGATCGAACGGCGGATGCGGACGGACGAAGGACATCCATAGAAAGAACGGCTTGCCCGGGTCTCTGCGGCGCAGAAAGTCGATCGACTGGGTCACGACCCAGTTCGTCGGATGCTTCATTTCGTCCAGATGCCACGGACGTGCGACGGTCGATGCGTTGCAGTCCAGGCCCGTGTCGATCAGATCGGCGCCGGGCACCCTTTCCCGGAGCCACTGCAGGTAATCGTCCACCTGATCGTAATGCTCCTTCATCGGGATGCCGTGAAAATTGCGGTTGTGATGCAGGTAGCCGTCATGCAGCACCACGTTGTGAAAGCCCATCAGGTTTCGGGCGGGATACACATGCATTTTACCGATGCACTGCGTATGGTATCCCGCTTTGGCCAGCTCCCCGGGCAGCGTGACCGGATAATTCCACGGTACCCGGTCCTGATATCCAACGCGTCCGTGCGTCCGCTGAGACTGGCCCGTAAAGATGGCCGCCCGCGCCGGTACGCAGGTCGGGGTTGCCGAATAGGCGCGGCTGAACCTCACGCCGGTCCGGGCAAGCTCGTCCAGATTCGGCGTTTCCACGACGGGGTGGCCGGCGATGCTGAGGCAGTCGAATCGCATCTGGTCCACGGTAATCAGCAGCACGTTAGGCCTGCCTTGCTCTTCGTTCCTATTCATCGGCTCTCCTCCTTGAATCCAGCGGATATGATCGATAACCCTGAGAGAATCCTTGAAAATGCCTGTTCCCCCTTATTAAACCCTTCACGTGATGAAAAGTAAATGAAATTATTCGTTTTTTCGTGCAGATTACCCCGATGGGAAAACGATGAAAACGGATTACTCTGATTACTTTATTTCAAAAAGAAATTAAGATCGATATAATGGGAGGGATAAAACCACACAGATGAGGATGCAGTCCGGTTGCCACTTGCTGGGGCCGTGTGTATGATAATCATGAAGCAGCCTGTACGTATAATTGTAGAAAAACCATTGCCAGCAGAGCCCTTCCGGCGTTTGCCGCCGGATCATATTGTGGGGCAACAGCCGCTGGCCTTAACGGTTCAGAATAGTGAGGATAACGACGATATGCAAGATTTTAAGGAAGAGAGATGGAATGTAAAAGAACGCATTCCCTCACCGAAAGCCAAGGAACTGTTCTATGATATCCGGCGCAAGCAGGAGATTTCCAAGAGCGACCTGCTGGCGTCAAGCGGGCTGACGATCAGTACGCTGACCCGCGTCCTCGACGAGCTTGTCTCCATCGGCGTCATTAGCGAGAGCGGCCTCGGCGCATCGACCGGGGGACGGCGTCCGATTCTGTACCAGGTACGGGGCGAGTACGGCTATGCGTTTGGCCTGGACGTCTCCCGCGTCGTCTCCCGCCTCATTTTGCTCGATTTAGCCGGGCAGACGCTGGAAACAGCCGAATGGGACATGACGGGCGACATGACGCCGGAGCGGCTCATCGGCGAGGTTGTCGGCCGGGCCCGGGAATGGATTGCAGCGCACGGCATTCCGCTGGATCAAGTCATCGGCATGGGTATCGGCGCCGTCGGCCCGCTCGACCGCGAGGCCGGCATCATCGAGGAGCCGGAGTGGTTTGCCGCGCCGGGCTGGCAGCATGTCGAAATCGTGCGCCTGATCGAGGAGGCGCTGCATGTTCCGGTGCTGCTCGACAACGGCGCCAATGCCGCCATCGTCGCCGAAGCATGGGCGAACCGCGGCAAGGATTTCCGCCACATGCTGTACGTGCATGGCGGCACGGGCCTGCGGCTGTCCATGATGTCGGACAGCAAGCTGATCTATGGGGCAGCCGATATGGAAGGCTCGTTCGGGCAGATGATCATCCAGGCAGATGGCATCCCTTACCGAACCGCCAAAGGCAACCACGGCTGCCTCGATTCCTACGCGTCGGTCCATGCGATCGAGCGCGAGGTAAATTCCCGGCTGCGGATCGGCCGGAGCAGCCGGCTGCAGCAGATGCTGGAGCCGGGCGAGCCGGCCCGCTTCAGCCACATAATGCAGGCGCTGAAGCAGATGGATCCGATGGTCACGGAAGTCGTGACCCAGGCGGCAACGTACTTCGGCATCGGCCTGGCCAATCTGCTGAACATTTTGTATCCCGAGAAGGTCGTTCTCGGCGGACCGCTGATGACGGATTCGAACCTTTTCTTCTATACGGCGACCCAGACCGCCATCCGCAAAACGTACCATTACCCGAAATACCAGGTCATTTTCAGCAAAGGCAGCTATGGCGAAGAAGCGATCGCCGTCGGGGCGGCGCTCCTGATGCTGGAGCAACTGACCTGCTGAACTGTGCGGCCGTGAAGCCTTCAGGGCCCGTCGCGTGCTCATAGCTTTTTTTTGGGGGCCGCTTTGCCCTCAAAGCCTGTTGATACCCTCAGAGCCCGCTGCCGCCGCCGCCCTCCCCGAGGGCACACGGATGCCTGCTCAGCTATGAAGCCAGCCGGGCTTGAGCCGTTGCCAGCATGCGGGCGGACACGGATTAAATCCGAACGGACACAAAACATGAAAGAAAGAACATCCTCCTACCAGGAAAGGAGCAAGGACCGAAAATGACCCAAGAGACCTCCTCCACCGTTCCAACGTCGGGAAATGCCGGAAAGGCCGAAACCTCCTCCTGCTGCTGTTCTGCCGGGCGTGAAGCCGCTTTGCAGGCTCCTGCCTGCGGAACGCCTGCTGCCGGACACTTAAACGCGCCTGAAGCAAAGAATTTTCACGAAGGGGAAACAGGGGCCGCAAGCAGCCTTCCGCAGCTTCAAGGTTCCGTCAGGGCAGAGACCGGCACGGAATCGGACACACCGGCGGCAGCATCGGCTGATCCCAAGGAAGCTTCGCCGGCTCATACCAGCTATGCAGCTGAGCGTTTCCACAGCTCAGCCGCCCAGCAGGAGCCGAGTCTGGCGGAACATTCGGCTCGGCCCGATCCTTCCCAATGGCCGATCATCCCCGAGGGTACCTATATCCTAGGCACCGATGACGGGGAAGGCTTCGCCTCGGACGCCGAGGGGCCTGCACGGCCGGTGCACATCCCGGCGTTCCGCGTATCGCCTTATGCCGTCACGAACACCGAGTTCGCCGCTTTCATCCAGGCGACCGGCTACGTCACCGACGCCGAGAAATTCGGCTGGTCGTACGTTTTCCAGCTCCTGATCCCGGATCCCCAGCAGGTGAAGATCGTCGGCTCTCCGGAGCGGACGCCATGGTGGCTCGGCGTCGAAGGAGCCACCTGGCGGGAGCCGGAAGGCCCCGGCAGCGGCATCGGTGACCGGATGGACCATCCCGTAGTCCACGTCTCCTGGAATGACGCTGCCGCTTACTGCGCCTGGGCCGGCGTTCGGCTGCCCACCGAAGTAGAGTGGGAAGCCGCAGCCCGCGGCGGCCTGGAGCGCAAGCGTTACCCTTGGGGCGACGTGCTGCGCCCCGGCGGCGAACACCTCTGCAACATTTGGCAGGGCGTATTCCCTACCAAAAACCACGCCAGCGACGGCTACCTCGGCACCGCCCCCGTTGACGCCTATCTTCCGAACGGATACGGGCTGTATAACATGTCGGGCAACGTATGGGAATGGTGCGGGGACTGGTTTACGTCCGACCCGGCACAGCGCGGCTCTTCGGACCGTCCGGAAGGGCCCGCCCAGGGAAACGCCCGCCTCATGAAGGGCGGATCGTACTTATGCCATCAATCCTACTGCAACCGGTACCGCGTCGCTGCACGCAGCGGCAACACGCCGGACAGCTCTACAGGCAACATCGGTTTCCGCGTGGTAGCGGATCTGTAACGACAAGCCCAAAAAGGCACTGCTCCTCATGCGAAGCGGTGCCTTTTTGGCGTTAGCTTATTTGGCTTCCTTCGAGCTGACGCCAGGCCGCAATCCCAGACACGCTTCGCAATCACCGCTCGTTGTATGATGTGTTTCGGAACAGAATGAAACGGACTAGCGCTTATTATGCTAGTCCGTTTCTGTTTGTTCTTGATTATTCATTTTGAGCTGTTTTCGCTTAACATGGGCTACTCCCCATTGATGCAGGGATTCCAAAATCGGCGACAGGCTCTTTCCGTATTCCGTGATGGAGTATTCCACTTTAGGCGGGACCTGCGGATAAACGACTCGTTTGACGATCTCCTCTTCCTCCAATTCGCGCAGGTGGAGCGTAAGCATCCTTTGCGTGATATCGGGCAGCAATCTTCTGAGCTCATTGAACCGCAAAGGCTTGCCTTGAAGCAAATGATAAAGGATAATCGGCTTCCATTTGCCGACGATCGAATCCAGCGCAACGACGAATTGACATTGGGCAGGGTTCTTTTGCATAGACCCACCTCCGTTTACGGTACCTTTTTTGTTACTATACCACATTATTGTGCCTACTTACCATAAGTGAGTTAGTGTTATATGATCAGCATTGTAAGTGTTCTTAATATCATTACAGAAGGGAAGTTTGAAGCATGGCAACTGTACTGTACATCACTGCACATCCCCTTAATCCGGAGGAATCTTATAGCCTTGCGGTGGGCAAACAATTTATTGGAGCGTACCGTGAAGCAAATCCAACCGACGAAGTTGTTCATTTGGATCTGTATAAAGAAAATATTCCGCAAATTGATGCTGATGTTTTAAGGGGGTGGGGAAAGCTTCGGTCGGGTTCGACTTTGGATCAGCTATCCGAAGCTGAAAAATCAAAAGTGGCCCGTCTTGAGGAAATTCTCAATCAATTTATGGCAGCCGATAAGTACGTTTTTGTGTCTCCGATGTGGAATTTTACGGTCCCCCCGGTTTTGAAAGCATACACGGATGCGACCTCCATTCCGGGCAAAACGTTCAAGTATACGGAAAAGGGTCCTATAGGTCTGCTGCCCGGCAAGAAAGCCTTGCACATTCAAGCCAGCGGTTCCGTTTATTCGGAGGGTCCTTTAGCTCCAATAGAAATGGGATACAGCTATATGAAAACGATTTTGCAGTTCTATGGGATTGAATCTGAGGCTATTTTTGTTGAAGGAACGGCGGTATCAGAGCGGGCTCCTTTTATAAAAGAAAAAGCGATTGCACAGGCTAAGGAAGCTGCCAAACGTTTCTAATTGAGGGGCGCCATCGTTCTCCAACTGAAATCCGCAAAAATGAATTCCCCGGAAGTGAAACCCATCTTCACTTTTGGATAAGGGGAAGCTCCAATCTCCCTAGGAAATCAAGCTGCAACATTTCCTGAATGATAAGAAAAACGTCTATCGACGTACTTTCAAAGAAGACAGACCGCGTCTAGAGGAAGTTTTTCTTGCGAGATCAGGAAGCAGAAGCTCCGAAACTTATACTTTCTTATCTCTAAAAAAAGCCCGTTGAAGTTTCTTAACAGGCAGAAGGCACCGCTTCTTATGCGAAGCGGTGCTTTTTTAACCATGAAGCCGCATAATCCACGGCCGCCCTGACGGGCAGCAGCCGGCATTCCGCCATGCCTACCTTACCGACAGCAGCATGTCCCTGCTCTTCAAAATCCTGCCCGAGCCGCTCAAAGTCGTCGGAATCGTAGGCATAGTCTTCGAACCATTTCCACGTTCTCACGCTGTCCTCCAGAATGGCTGCCCCCATTCTTTTCCGCGGCATATCCTCGATCTGCGTCTCCGCCATATGAAAGGTCGTGCATGAATCGTATCCGACCCCAAGCAGCAGCACCTTGGCATCCAGCCGGTACAGGGCCCCCAGCGGCGAATCCTGGCCGAACTGCGGCGTCAGCGCGTGTACACCTGTAATTTCTGCCGCATGCGGCCCCCTGGCTGCAAACGACACCTGCGGATGGTACGAGCGGAGGGTTCCCGGCAGCGAGCGGAACTGCTCCGCGATTCTCCCCATCGCCCGGGTAGCCGTGTAATCCGGGTCAAACGCCGGCATATGCGCGTAAATTTCCTCCAGCCATGCGGATGGTACGGGCGGATTGGCCCATTCTGCCGGATCGGAATTCTGGCCGCTGTGGGCCGGCATCACCAGCGTCCCGGCACTGCCGAGCGCCTGCTGCAGCGCCAAAATGACGGCTTCCGCATCGCCGCACACCCAGCCGATTTTTGATAGCGAGGAATGCACCAGCAGGGTGTCACCCTCCCGGACGCCAAGACGGCCGAGATCCGCCCGGATCGACTCCACCGTGCTCAGCTTGGCCGAAGCGTCAATGATTTTTCTTTCTCCCATGTCAATCCACCTCCATTGTTCCATTGTGGCAAATTGGGGCGGCTTCGATCAAGTATGAGTTGAACATCGGGACCAAGCCATGCAAGCGGCCGTGCCATGAAGTAAACGGGTACGAAACGAGCCCTATGGAAAGCATGCCTGTACGAAACCGGAAATGGATAAAGAAAAATGCACCCTTCCCCTGGATCAAGGAAAGGATGCATGAAATTCGATGCGTTAGACACACCGGTGGTTTTGTAGCATCTACGTTCAAATTGAGGTTCTTTCATTAGGTTAGTTCCGGTTAGGCCGGCTCGTTTCAGCTAAGCCATTCCCTTTACTTGGAACCCAGCCCTTCGTGCATCGCACCCAGCAGGCGGTGCGTCCGGTCGCAGCCGTATTCCCAGAACATGATGCCGGCCAGTCCCTGCTCCTTCACATACTCGCATTTATGCCGGATGGATTCCTCGTCATCGTAGGAGATCAGGCTCGACCCGTTAAACAGGAACGGCGCGCGGGCTTCCTCATCCCAGTAGCGCGTATAGCCGTTTTTATCGATGTAATCGGCAGCCAGCTCCGTGAAAGATGGGCCGTACCCGCCCGTCGTGCCCGCCATTTGGTACAGTCCGCGGTTGCGGTCCGGCACCTCGTTCCAGATGCGGGAGTAGAACGCCGCTCCGATCACGATTTTTTCCCGCGGCACGCCTGCCCGGACAAAGATGTTCACGGAAGCGTCCGTGCTGATGCGGAACAAATCGCCCGTTCCGGTGTACAGGTTCGTATGATGGCCCGTCAGCACCTGGAAGCCGCCCCGCATGTCATAAGTCATCAGCTGCACGAAATCGAGGTACTTCTGCACCTGATCCATCTCCGTGCCGTCCACGTAATATTGGTCCGCCCCCGCCGCGATCGTCAGCAGATAGTGACGGCCATCTGCGGCTCCTTTGGCGTTGAGCGCTTCCCGAATCGCCGCCAGCAGCAGCGTAAAGTTGTGCTTGTCATCCGGACTGGCGGCGATACCCGCCTCGCCGTAGCACGGATACTCCCAGTCCAGGTCGATCCCGTCAAACGGGTACTCATTCAGCACCCGCACGGCAGATGCCGCCATCCGTGCTCTTCCTTCTTCGGTTGCGGCCGCTTCGGAGAAGCCGCCCGCGCTCCAGCCGCCGACCGACAGCAGCAGCGTCAGCTCGGGATGCTCCCGCTTGATGGACCGGATGGCCTCGCCGTTCTTCAAATGCTCCGTCGTAATTTCGTCATCCCGGACATGGCCGAACGCCACGTTCAGATGGGTCAGCCGTGACAGGTCCTCCGGCGTCATCTCCGGCAGCACGGCATCCACGGCGTACCCAGCCACAATATATTTTTTCGACATACTTAAGACACTCCGTTTCTTATTGGGTTGTACCAGAATCTCGATCCCGGTTGAGTTGTTATGTTAGGTCGTTCTGTTGGATCGGCTTGCTCTGCCGGCTTACCCCTGCTTTGTTACCGCCGATAAAATCTGCAGCGCCTCTTTCCCCGTGCCGATCTTATAGCCGGATGCCGTGTACCGGATCTGATTCTGGCCGTCCAGCACGAACAGATGCGGGTAGCCCGCTTCGCTTGCGGCCGAAGACGAAATCAGGTCAGGCAGGGAAGCATAGCTGGAATCCCGAACAAACGCCGTCTGCGCCGGCAGATTCGGATAAGCGGCCGGATCGAAGGACGCCGTCCACTCCCGATCTCCAATGATCAGGACAATCGGCAGCGCAAGCTTGTCAAATGACTCCGCCAGCTCCCCGAGCTCGCGCAGCAGGTGCTTGGTCGGCTCGCGCTCGGGCTCGATCCAGGCCGTGATGGCACCCTGGGAACCAATCAAGCTGCCCAATGCGGCGGCCGTCCCGTCGAAGCGCATAACTTCCCCGCTGCCATCCAGCGTGCCCAGCACCGGCACCTCCTCGGCAGCTTCGCGGAACGTCAGCGGAACCTCCGTCGTGTCCCCTTCGCTCACCGTAAAGTAGCTGAGGCGCACCCGCACGGTTCCGTCCTTCAGGCGGATGCCCGTTGTCAGGCGGTAGGCACCCGGCTCCACTTCAAATGGCGCGTCGTACACGTCGGTTTGGCCGAACGGGTAAACCAGCGTTTTGTATACGCCGTTTTCAAGCCGGGCGAACGTAAAGTTCTCGCTGTAGGATGCGGCAGGCGCATCCGGACCGGCCGCCTCATCCCGCAGCAGGCGCAGCATGCCCCAGCCTGCACTTCCGGTCTCCTCGGCGGAGGCATACAGGGTGAACGGCGCGTCTTTCCATCCGCCGTCCTGCCAATACTGCGGCTTCTGCTCGCTCGGGTGCAGGCGGGCCGGGATGCCAAGGCTGCGGCTGGCGGCCACGAACAAGATGCCGAGCGACACCGGGTCGCCCTTGCCCAGCCGGTAGGTACCAACCGGATTGCCTTTGCCGAGCAGGTTCGGCAGGTCCTGCCATAATTCAAAGCCCTGCTCCAGGCGGCGGCCCAGCTGCACCGGATCGGCCTGATACGCGGCCGTCTCCTCCGGCGTAAAGGCCACCTGGAAGAACTTCCGGTACGGCACGATCATTTCGTACAGCACGCGCGGGCACAGAATGTACCGGATGAAGAGGTCCTCATCCCAATCGCCGCGGCGCTCCAGCGCTCCGGTCAGATGGTCGTCCAGCGCCGGCCGGAACGTATCGGCCAGGTCCTTGTCGTTCAGCGATTCCAGGAGCCGCAGCGGCCATTCTCCGAATTCGCCGGAACGCTCTTCCAGGAAAGCTGCGATTTCACGGCCGTTGCCCCGGGCCTTGCCCAGCACCGCCTCGACACGCTCGGCCGGAAGCCCCGCCGCCTTCGCCAATCGGGCAGCATCGTCCCCGCCGAGGAAAGTTTCCTCGAATGCGGTCCGGATGCGCGTACCTTCCTCGATCCGGGCATTGTGGCGCTGCTGCTTCTCTTCCGTGACGGCATCCACAGCTTCCCCTTCCCGTTCGGGCGGCGGCACCATGTCAAAGTCTGCCGTTCCTTCCGGCTGAACGGAGCAGTCCAGAGTCAGCTCAAAGCGCTCGCTGTCCCGGACCGAAATCTTGGTCTCGCCCCAGCGTCCGTCCTTAACGGCGCGGATGACCAGGTCGCCGAAGCCCGTCTTGAAGGAGGCTTCGCCCCGCTCGTCCGTCGGAAGCGTGGCGATCGGGTACAGCTCCGCCATGTTGTACAGCTCGAAGCGCACCTCGGCCCCTTCTACGGGAGTGCCGGCTTCATCTTTTACCGTCACGCGGATGGTCTGCGTCGGCGCGTAATTTTCCAGCAGGTTGATCTCCGTAAACCATTCGTCGGCCAGCGTAATATCCTCAGGCCCCGGATAATCGGCGTAGATTCTCGTGTTGATCAGCATCGCACGTCGTGCCGGCGGAGTGAACCAGCCTTGGTTCAGGCGGGCTTCCGGCTCGCAGGCGCCGATGTAGTACCACTGCCCGTCGGCCCAAGCTTCCACCCAGGCGTGGTTGTCGTCGCAGTGCGCCCAGCGCGGGGTATAGACCTGGCGCGCAGGAATGCCGATGCTGCGCAGTGCGGCCACGGCGAGCGTCGACTCTTCCCCGCAGCGGCCACGGGCCGTGCGGATCATCGTCAGGGGCGAAATCGTCCGCAGATCGCTGCCGACGTAGGTCGCCTTTTCGTGGCACCAGTAGTTCGTTTCCAGGATCGCGTCCGCCATGGACAGTCCCGCCGTCCGCTCAGCCAGTTCGTTATACAATATGCCGCGCGAATCCTCGATATTTTCAGTATTCACCCGGTATGGAAGGACGAAGTGCAGGAAGAGGTGATCCGGCACCCGCTCTCCCCAAGGCACCTGCTTGCGGATTGCCAGCGTGTTGCGCACGTGGCTCAGAAACAGCGCACCGTCGTAATCCGCCAGGTCGTTGACCGGCATGTACGCGTACAAATATTTCAAAGCCCATGTTTCCTCGGCGGTCAAAGCTTCCTCGAACACGCCGAACAGCTCCTGTTTCCGTGATTCGGCCAGCACCATCTTCTCCTGAAATTTCTCCTCGATCCGCTGCAGTATCTCCTGATCCAGCGAGAATGCGGTCGTATGCGTCGTCATTTCGCTTCCTCCTTCCACAGCTTTCCGTCTTCACGGATGCAGTACACCGCTCGTCCGTCCGCGGACGGCGCCGTCAGCTGAAACAGGCTGCGGGTTACTTCGATCTCCGGTTGAATCGTCCAGGTATCTTCACCCTTCAGCTGCTCCCAATCGGCCGTAAACCGCCCATGGGCCTCATAGTGGTTGCGCTCGCGGTAATAGAGCTTGCGAAGCTCCCACTTGATCCGCTCGTCCTCCGGCAGCTCAAAATCCTGGGGCACTTCTCCGTCAGAGAATACGACGTACCCCCAGAGCTCCGGATAATGCATATTGATGATGCCCATCGGCGACCATACCCAGTTGTCCTCGGGATATGGCTTGCCGGTCTCAGGGTTCAACACCTTGCGGTATTCGCTGTCCTGCACCTCCGTCCGCCACTCTACCCGCGAGAAGTTGACGCGCCAGAACTCGCCGGTAGCCGGGCGGCGCCCCTCGGGCGCACATTCCTTCAGGCTCGCCCACGGGATCGCCACTTCCACGCTCCATTTGCGGTTGTCTGCATCCGGGCGGTTCAGCTCGCCGTCAATATGCACCGCGGTCTTCAGGCCGGCGATATCCCAGCCGTTGACCGGAGGCCCGCCGTCGCGGTAAGGCTGAACCAGCAGCAGGTCCCAGACCGTATTCAGCGCATTGATTTCAAACTCGTAATATTGATGCGTATCCCCGTCGGGATCGATAAAGATTTCAAAATCGTTGTCGTAGAAAATGACCGAATCCCGCTCGGTCAGCGTGGCCCAGATCTGATCCTCGATCAGCTCTGCGCCGAAGTAGAAATATTCGTCGTCCCACAGCATTTTGACCCGGGTCTGCTTGGCCGGCTTGGGGCGCAGATCGCCCTCGATATCGACGAAATCCTCCGTCCACTGCGCTTCGGACCAGAATGGCTTGTCCAGGCGTCCGTCCAGGACGAGCGGCCCTTGCGCCCGCCGGCAAATATAATGTTTGGGAGCATATTCAATCCTAGGCTCCGGCACTCCGCTTAGATTCATCGCGATTCCCTCCGTTATTCGTTCTGCATCGATCGTTAACCTATATTGCCGGTATCCGCAATCTCCAAGGCCAGCGTCACAATCTCGGCCGGCCCGGCCGCTACGCGGAGCGCCTCTCCGGGCTGCACCGCTTCCACCGCATCCTGCCGCTCTTCCAGAATATTGCTTCGATATGCCTGGCGATACGCAAATGTCGGCCTTACGGCAAGCTCGCTGCCGCTCGAGGTCAAATTGTACCAGCGGAAGATGAGGTCTCCTGTCTCCTCACTTCTTTTCACCGCGGACTGTGCTATTCCTTCTCCGTGCCAGCCGAACCATTGATAAACCGGCGGGAGGCTGCCCGCATGCAGGCCGACCTGTACGCCCGTCCACGGTACCTGGAACTGATAGGCTTCGTTATACGCAGCCTCAGGTTTCGCAAGACCGTGCGGGATGATCATCAGCTCGGCATAGGCTTCGCCCAGGCACTGCGCCTCCGGCGTCGGGAATACGCCCCAGTCGCCCAGCTCGCCGACGGAACGCAGCAGCGTCACCGCAATCGTGTTCTGTCCATCCTGCAGCACTTCGTATTCGTTCAAGCCCAGGTTCGCGACCGTGAGTCCCGTCCGCCCATCCTGGATGCTGGCAAAAGCCTGCTGGTGGTGGCAGTAGCTCGGGTTGGTCCATTCGGCGGACGGCTCGTTGCCGCGGGTCACGACCTCGAACATGGAATCCGCTTGGTGAACGTTGCTGGCAAGGCCGGTCGGGAACAGCATCCGCAGCCGGTGATCCTTGGCTTGGTTATGGAAGCGGGAGGATACCTTCAAACCGCGTGATCCTTTCTCCAGCGTCAAGGTCGTCTCGATGACGATCCGGACGGTCTCCTTGGAGCGGCCGGAAGATCGGCCGGTGAACCATACCAGCTCCTGCTGCTCCTGCGCAAGCTTCTCCTCCGCTCCCTTCGGGATGTCCCAGGCATGAACGACCCGGAAGGACGCCTCGTAAGGCTTGTCGGCCAGAATCGTAATCTCGGCTGCTGTATTCCGGGTCGTCAGCGGGGGTTCCCCGTCCGGCTGGCGGTACATGTATTCATTGCCGATGTCCCCGCTGTCCTCGTAAACGCACAAATTAGAGTAAATCTGGCCACTCGCTTTGTCCGTCAGCGTCACCGCCCCGTCGTTTTCAATGCTAACCGACACGTATTCGTTTTCCATGGTTCGGTCCCCGGTGACAAGCGTGGACCGTTCCGCCGATGCAGCGGCATGGGAAGCCGAGCGGACAACCGCGTAGGTGCTGAAACCGTTCGCGGGAACGTCCTGCGCCTCCAGCTCCACCCGGACCTTTCGGGCAAAATAAGGCTGCCGGAACTTGTCGTCTGGCAAATCGTATCCGAACTGCAGCCCCAGGTCGGTGATCGTGCAGTCCACCTCCCGCCCCTCGCTGTCCACCACGATTCGGTCCGCCAGCTCGAGCTGCTTCACCCGCGATTTCATTTCGCCGAACGGAATGCCTTCCCGGAAATAATGGCGGAGCACGTCGACTTCGACGCTGACCGTGCCGTTCCGCGTGCCGCCGGTCGTATTAAAGACGGTGAACGGAACAGCATCCGGCCCGAACGCCGCAAAGCCGGTAGTGTCGATATGTTCTGCAATAGACTGCAGGCTGTCGTCCGCAACCGCTTCGGCGACGTGCCGGCTTTTCTCGAAGCGGGTGACCATCTCGCGGTGCACTTCGTCCACACTGCAGCCGCAGATGCTGTCATGCGGATGGTTCTGCATCAGCGTCTTCCAGGCGTACTGCAGGAGATCATGCGGATACACCGCACCGAGCAGGCTGGCATAAGCTGCAAGCGGCTCGGCCACCTTCTCGAGCATCGCCTGGCCCCGCTGATTCAACTGCTTCAGGTAGACACGGGAGGAAGCGGTATTGACGAGCGTCCCCCAGCCGTCCGTCCGCTGGCTGCGCAGCTCGCCCCGGACCGAGGACAATTCACGGTCCAGCGAGGATTCGAGGGCCGCCAAGTAATCGATAAAATTGGAATGGACGAAGTCCGTATCCGGGAACAGTTCGCGCGCCGTGCGGATCGCCTTCGGCAGATCGAGCTGGATCGGCTGGTGGTCACAGCCGTTCATGAACAGCAGCTCCCCGGTGGAAGCGTACTTGGCGGCGTCCGCCAGCTTGCGCTGCCAGTATTCTTTCGCCTCGCCCGGATCCGCAGGCACCTCATTCCCGTTCGAATACCAGTTGGCGAACAGGATGCCGAGCACCTTGGAGCCGTCCGGCCCCTCCCACTCCAGCTCGGAGAAGGAGGATTCGTAATCGCCGTCGGCGACCGTGTTGTTAAAACCAGTAGGCTTCACGCCCCGTCCGAAGAAGGCGTTATGGATGCCGGACTGCCGCATCAGCTGGGGTGTTTGTCCAGCAAGCCCGAAGGTGTCGGGAAAGTAGCCTATTTTGGCCGGCTGGCCGTAGCGCTTGGCGTCCTTGTGCCCGATCAGCATGTTGCGCACATTGGCCTCGCTGCTCGTCAGAAACGCGTCCTGCAGGATGTACCAGGGCCCGATCAGGATGCGGCCGTCCGAGATATGCTTCTCAAGCCGCGCCTGCTGCTGCGGCCGGACCTGCAGGTAATCCTCCAGGATGATCGTCTGGCCGTCCAGGAAAAAGCTGCGGTATTCCGGGTCCTCATCCAGCTTGTCCAGCAGCGCATCCATCAGTTTTATCAGACGGACATGATGCTTCTCAAAGGGCAGATACCATTCCCGGTCCCAATGGGTGTGGGATACGATATGAGCCGTTTTGCGGTTTGGCATGTGTTCTTCCTCCTAGCTTTTCTTGACTTGAATCTGAACCTCGTGCGGGCGGTACACCGCCTGTATTCGTCCTTCCGCATCGGCCGCAAACAGCACCGACCGCTCCTGCTCCAGTTCGAACGCATAGACGGCTCCGGTATCGTCGTCCCGCACTTCAATCTGGGCATTCCACGCATATTCCGATACGAAAATGTATAAAAAGCCTTCGAAAAACCGCAGTCTGCGCCCGTAAATCCCCGGGTTGTCCCCGCCCTGCAGCCAGGTCAGGCCGCTGGCGCATCCGGCCGCCTCCGCCGCATAGCGGTACAGCTCGGCCGTGGTGTCAATCCGTTCGTTCAGCTCAACCGGCAGCGGGCTCCAGATCAATCTGCCCGCGCCCAGCGGGATGTCGGTCACCGCGTCGGCGGCAGGCGTTCCCGATCCGGCCTGGCTGTCGCCCGACGCCAGCACCTCTTTGTTCACCTCAGCGATGCGCCGCTTCCCGAAGGAAACCGGCAGCCGTTTGCCCTGAAGGCTCAGCGTCTCCTCGCGCCGTACGTTGCGGATCTCCGTGGCGCCTAGCAGATCCGCCGCCCGCTCCGTCTGCCGCCAGTACGCGTCGATCGAGAGCGGCCCGGTCACGAGCAGCACTGCTCCCGTGCTCCGGACGATCTCAAGCAGCCTCGCCCAAGCCGCGTCCTCGATATTGTGCGGGCTTGGCAGCAGAATCAGCTTGGCCGGATGCTCCGCCAGCGGCTCCAGGTCGTATTCGGACACGGCCCGCAGCGGCAGCTTCAGCTGATAGGACAGCACGCGCGTCATCAGGCGCGTCGCCTCATTCGCAAACTTCCGGTTCGAGAAGTCGTTCGAGTACGGGAACACCGCCGCGATATCCTCCAGTTCGCGGTCGCGGAACAGGTCGCGGATTCCGGCCATAAACCGGCCGAACTCGTACGAGACGTCCGTCTCCGGCTTCTCCGTGCCGTCGGCCCGCAGGGCACCGATATGCGATTCGTTCGCATTATCCATATAGAAGTTCGTGTTCCAGATCCAGTGGATCGCTCCCGCGCCGCCCGTCGAGAACGAATAGGCGTACTTTCGCTCCAGCATGCTGCGCAGCTCCCGCTCGCTCCGCTTGGCCAGCCCTTCGGCCGTCTCGACGTACATGATCCCCGTCTCCTGAACGACATTCGGCTTGTCTGCCGTCTTGGCAAAGATTCCGTCCCAGACCAGATCGTCGTTCTGCCACCACGAATGCACCGTCGTATAGTCTGCTGCCTCGCGGTAAAAGAACGGCGACGGCCGCTGCGAGCCGAGCGCCTCGTCCTGGCCGACAGTGACCAGCTGATCCGGACACAGCTCCTTGATCGTGTCATACAGCTGCTGGGCCCAACGGTTATGCATGTCCATCGAGAACAAGCAGTAATCCAGCCAGCGCGTCCCCTTCTTGCCTGAATGCATATCCTGCACATCAAAGTTGATCTCCTGCGGCTCCGGAATTGCAGCGGCCGCAAAGTCCGGCAGCTGCTCCGGCGTCATATTCCACCGCTCCTGCAGCTGCTCGATTTGGCCGTGGCGCCGCTCCAGCCACTCCGCAAAGGCCGCCCGTTCATAGCGGTCATGCGAGGATCGCGGTCCAGCCGAGAAAATACGCGCCGGGTCAAACATCGATGGTTCGTTGATCAGGTCCCAGTCCACGTTCGTCGTGTGACGGTGGCGGGAGACGATGGAGCGGATATACCGCTTCTGGGCCTCCACGCTCTGCGGATCCAGATAAGGATTGACCCCTTCCCACGTCTCCGGCGTGAAGGAGAAGAAGGTGAAGGTGACGTGAAGTCCATGCTTCTTCGCCGTCAGGATAAAGGCGTCGATCGCCCGCAGCACCTCCTCCGAGGCATGGCCGTCGACCTGCATGATGTTGCGGTAGGCGGTCCACACCCCGGTACGGATCCAGTTGATGCCAGCCGCCGCCATTTGGGCCATGTCCCGGTCCCACACGTCGCTGTTCGGCAGGAACAGGAACTTCCGGGCCACATCGGACGCCATATACGTCATGCCGACGATCGGCAGCGGCCGGCCGTCCTTGACGAAATAGTCTCGCCCGCGGGTCAAGAGGCTTCCTTCCTGAAGCAGCTGTGCGTCATGCCCCCAGAAGCCTTGACGCAGCACGCGTACTTCGCCGTCTTCCGACGTAGCGGTGCATTCCACCCGGTACAGCCCGGCGCGAAGCGCAAGCGGCACGGATATCCGGACGAAGTCCAGCTCGCCCGTAACGCCCGTCGTGAACTGGTGCTCCCACTTCTGGTCCCCTTCGTCCTCCTCTACCGTAAGGGCGAACGTCCAACACTCAGCATCGCGAACCGCGGCCCGCTTCGGAAAGATCCGCTGCGTTTGCAGCGTCAAGACCGCGTGATCGCCCGGCTCGTAGGAGGCGTAGTTGGTTTTCAGCGACAGCTCGGTGACCGGACGCGAGGCAAACTCGGTCCAGGTGCGCAGCGCCTCTACCCCGCCCTGACTCCAGAACGCGGAGGTGAGCGGCACGTTCACGAACAGCCAGCGTGAACCGGCATAATCACCGCGCGAGTTCTCCCACAGCACCACCGGAGCGGCTACCTCGCGGCCGTCGGCGGATACGCCGGTCAGCAGCGCATGCACCTGCGTGCTCATCGTGCCAGCGGAGCCCATCTGGTGCGGCAGATCGGCGTTCCGGGTCGTGTGCGGCACCAGGTTCAGCGTGTCGCTGATGCCAAACAGCTGCTCCTGTCCGGCCAGAAGCGGGATCTGCTCCGAAGCCCGCAGACTCGCGACCGGTCCGGCGTCCACATGCAGCATTTCATGAATGTACAGCTCCCGGTGGTAAGCGGTCTGCTCCGCCTCCGCCTTCCATGCCCCATCCTCAAGCCGGACCGGCCGCCGGAACGGAGCCCCGCCGGCGCTGACGAGCCCGCCGCCGCGTCTTAGAAACGCCGCAATGTCCGCCCATGCATCTTTTGGAAAATACGGCGCGTGCAGGTTTACGAAGCATCCTTCCTCAGCAGTCCGCAGCGCTTCGGCAAGACCTTTGGCATCGGCCACTTTACCGATCCGCCGCAGCTCTTCATGCTGTGCGGCTGGAGGAAGCGATGCTCCAGGAAACGAGGAATCGCAGAAAATGATGACCGGCCGGCTCATAGAATCCCTTCTTTCATCGCTTGATAGACCAGCTGCGAGAAGAGGCTGTTCGACCAGGCAAACCACGATCTCGTATATACGGCTGGATCGTCGGCAAGGAATCCCTCATGCATATAGCCCGTTCCCGCGTCCGTCGCCTCCAGCGTCGCGATCATCTCCAGCTTTTCTTCCTTCGTGACCGCTGTCAGTCCCTGCATGGACAAAGCCATATGCCACACATAGCCTTCCGGCGTATGCGGGCTGCCGATGCCCTTTGCCGCCCGGCCTTCGAAGTAGAACGGATTGGCTTTGGAGAGCGCAAAGCGTCTTGTGTTTTGATAGATCGGATCATCGGCTGTGACATAGCCCAGATAAGGAATAGACAGCAGACCCGGAGTACCCGCGTCGTCCATCAGACAGTAGTTGCCGAACCCGTCGGTCTCGTACGCGTAAATCGGTCCGAATTCCGGATGGCGGTAGATGCCGTAGAGCTGGATGCCGTGATGGATATCTTCCTCAAGCGCCTTCAGCTCCTGCAGGAAGCCCGTATCGCGGAACACCCATTCGGCGAACTCCTGCATGTGGCGCAGCGCAACCACGGCGAACATATTGCCCGGAATGTTGTAATGAAAGTCGCACGCGTCGTCGCTGGAGCGGAAGCCGGACCAGACCATGCCCGTATAGTTGACCGGCATGCCGAGCCCTCCGTTTGCCAGCGTATCCTGCCGGATGCCGTTATTGCGCATAAAACGGTACGGCGACTGTTCCATATGACGCTGCTCGGTCCGGAACAGCTCGTAAATGATCCGCATCGCCGATTTGAATCCTGCGTCGAAAATGTCCGTCAGCCCGGTTTCCTTCCAGTACGCATAGGCGAGCCGCATGGAGAAGCACAGGGAGTCGATCTCGAACTTGCGCTCCCACACCCAAGGGCCCATATCGGTCACGTCGGCCTTGTTCCAGTGCCAGTCGTTCGCCGACTCGTTAAACGCGTTCGCGTACGGATCGATATGTATGTACTGAATGTGCCGCTTGACCAGCCCGCCGATAACCCGCTGCAGCGCGGCATCCTCTTTGGCGAAAGGCACGTAATGCATAACCTGCTCCACGGAATCGCGGAGCCAGGACGCGGGAATATCCCCGGTAATGACAAAGGTGGTTCCGTCATCCATCAGCTTTGTGGTCGTTTCCAGCGTGTTCGGAAAACAGTTCTTGAACAGCTGCAGCAGCTTGGGCCGGTGCGCCAGCTTCTCTTCCGCTTCGGCCAGCACGTTCTGAATGGAAGCCGGAAGTTCCATCCGCGGCATGTTGATTTGAGGCAATCTGAATTGTTCCATTCTTGATCTCCTTTTGTATACGTGGTCATAAGCTCCGGGCTGATCCTAAGACGATGCGGCAAGCCATTATTACCTTTGGCCCCCGAATCCTGTCCGTTTACCCGAAAGAGGGGGAGGCCCCGCCGTGAAAAGTGCAAGGCGTTCCTCCCCGTGATCGTCCGCTTAGTCCGCTTATAGCGTCCGGTCCATCCTTCAGTTATGGGTCACGACGGCGCCGGATCCGCCGTACATTTCCAGCTCTTCGTCGAACTCCAGCTTCAGCACCGTTACCTGCTCATGGGTGTCCTCCGGGGTCATGTGAATCCATGTCGTTCCCGGAATGTTGAACCACGGCACCCCGCCGTGAATTTCATGCGAGAGCTCTTTGCCCGAGTGGAGCACCGTGATCTTCTTGATCGGGTTGCACAGCCCTTTGAGGCAGACGTTTTCCTTCGGATCGTCATAGACAAACAAGTACAGCGTTTTGCGGTCCTTGGACACCGTGCTGCCTCCGAGATAATAACGGGTCATGATGCCTTCCTCTGTGCCGAACACCGCCTCTTCGTGAGTGCGGATCCAATCGCCCAATCCGAGCAAAATATCTTCCTGCCGTTTGTCGATCGTGCCGTCTTCCTTCGGTCCGATATCAAGCAGCATGTTGCCGCCCATCGAAATGCAGTCACAGAACATGCGGATGATCTGGTTCAGCGACTTGTATTTGTTATCTGTTGGTACGTATCCCCAGGACGTGTTGATCGTCGTGCAGAACTCCCACGGCCCCTCCGGTCTCGTGATCGGAATGCCCTGCTCCGGCGTTTTGTAATCGCCGTGGCCCTGCAGACGGGAATTGATGATGATGTCCGGATTCAGCGTGTGCAAATATTCCTTAAAGGCCGGCAGGTTCCACTGCTCGGCGCTGCGCTCCCAGTCCCCGTCGAACCAGAGCAGATGGACCTTGCCGTAGTTCGTCAAAATTTCCCGCAGCTGGTTGTTGTTAAACTCGAGGAACTTTTGCCAGCGCTCTTCGTCCTGAACGCCGTCCTGAGGGCTCGAGAAGCGGTTGGCCGTGCTCAAATCCTCCGGCACTTTGCCCCCTTCATAGACGCTCGGATAATCCGGGTGTGACCAGTCGATCAAGGAATAGTACATGCCCAGATGGATCCCGCGCTTCTGGATGGCCTCCGCGTACTCCTTAACGATGTCCCGCTTGGCCGGTGTTTTCTGAATGACGTTCAGATCACTGTACTTCGTGTCCCAGAGTGCTACCCCGTCATGATGCTTCGTCGTCAGTACCGCATATTTGGCGCCGGACTTTTCGATCAAGTCGGCCCACGCTTCGGCATCGAATTTCGACGCCGTAAATCCGTCCAGCTGCTTCATGTATTGTTCATAGGGAATATGTCCGTTGTAGAATGACCAGGACTCGGCCACTCCGTCGACGGCATAAATACCGTAGTGGATAAAAATCCCCAGCTTTGCGTTTTCAAACCATGGTTGCATATCGGTCGCACCTTTCGCGTTGTATTCGGTTGTTTGTAGACGGTGTTTGGATCTAAACTCTTATGCCGCGCCTGCCCGCTGCCTTAGCGGATACGGAACACGTGCGCGATCGGCGCCAGCCCTTCGCGTTCCTTCTCCGGAAGACGGATGGCAACGCCGTCATCCGTGCGCCGGAATTCCAGGTTGTCCGCTCCGCCGACGAGATCGATCCGGCTGAACGGCTGCTGCAGCGGCAGATGCAGCTCTGCTGGAACCTCTTCGTGTTCGTCCCGGTACAGGTAAAAGGCGTAGCTCGTGTCGCCTTTTTGGGTGAACTGCGCCCGGCCGACCGAGTACGGCTCGCAAATGCGGGTGCCATAAATGGCTTCGCCGTGAACCTTCAGCCACGCGCCCATGCCCTTGATGCGGGAGATGGCTGTTTTGGAAATCCGTCCGTCCGGCTGCGGTCCCACATTCAGCGCCAAATTGCCGCCCTTAGCAACAATTTCAACCAGCAGATGGATCAGCTGGCGGACCGTCTTGTAGTCGTCCTCATAACGGAAGGAGAAGGCCGATCCCATCGTGATGCAGCTCTCCCAAGGTACGCTCAGCGCACGTTCGGGCAGCGTCTGTTCCGGCGTGATCAAGTTTTCGTAAGGTCCGCCTACCGTACGGTCCGCCGACAGCAGCCAAGGCTGAATTTTCCGCGCCCGCTCAACCACTTCGCCAAGGCGAATGTTTTGATCCCGATAGTCGTTGACCCAGCCGGCATCCAGCCACAGCACGTCGATCTTTCCGTAATTCGTCATGAGCTCCATGATCTGTTCATGCGTGAACTGGACGAACTGCTCCCACAGCCACGGATATTCCTTCGGATCGTAGGTCGGCCCGCGGGATGTCGTCGTTCCCGGCTTCATCCCGGGAGCCCAGTAATACGGGGTGTGCCAGTCCGCCTTGGAGAAGTAGGCGGAGATGCCGAGCCCTTTTTCCCGGAAAGCGTTAAACAGCTGCTTGGTGATATCCGCGTATTTGTGCGTATGGAACGGGCAGTCCGGCCCGGTGATACGGTAGTCGGTCGTCTTCGTATCCCACATGCAGAACCCGTCATGATGCTTGGTCGTAAAGTTCAAATATTTAAAGCCGTTATCGGCGGCCAGATCAGCCCACAGCTCCGGCTGGAAACGGAGCGGGTTGAACGTTTTGTTCAAGGCAAAATACTCGCGTTTCAGCTCCTCCGCATCGATGTCCCAGTCGATTTCGTTTCTGGACCATTCCTCATCCACGTCGCTCAGCGCCCAGGATTCCACCAATCCGAGCTGGGAATAAGGCCCCCAGTGCATCATCAAGCCCAGTTTCTGGTCTTTGAACCATTCCAGGCGCTCCAGCAGCAGCGGGTCCTCGGGTTTCACCCAATGCTCTTCACTGCTGTAATTGTGGACGCCTTCCACGACGACGGACTCCTGTTCTTCCTGGACCTGCTTGATTTCGCTCATCGTACACCCTCCATTAATTCGGATTTTTTATCATTGATTGAGCTGCCCGCCGCTAAACCACGCCTTCCTATCAACAAAATTCTTCATATTTCGACTTCGTTCGTTTTTCTCTCTATGTCCAAAAGCCCGAAATATTGGTATCATGGAACTTGATCAGACGCATTACGGTTAACGGGAGGCAGAATTGTTGAAGAAAAATTACTTCAAGTCCAAGCTGTTTTTGAAATATATCTGGTCCTATTTGTTTATCTTGTTGATTCCCTTGATCCTCATGACGATCTTTATTTATGAAAACGCTGTGACGAACCTCCGCTCCGAGATCGAGCACTCCCGGCTGGATCAGCTGACCCAGACCAAAGTGATCATTGACGGGCGCATGAAGGAGCTCAGCGAAATCGCTTCCCGTGTCTCCTATGACGAGAGACTGACGAAATACCGGGTCCATGACCCGCTGACGAGCGGAGACGCCATTCAGGCACTGGATCAGTACAAGGCAACCAGCTCGATCATCGGCGAAATTTTCCTCTATTTTCATAAGGATGAGAAAATCTATTCCAGCAACGGCCTGTACAATCTTGATGTATTCGCCAAAAAGTTCAGCTTCCAGAGCTGGGACAAGAGCCGGATGTTCAAGGATCTCAATGAGGGCCAGTATCCGGAGATGCGTCCCGCCGATACGGTCAGCAACGCTTCCGGTTTAAAAGAAACGATGCTCGCGTACCTGATTCCGATTACACCCAACAGTCCGACGCCGCACGGAACGGTCATGTATTTGATCCGGGAATCCGAGCTTACCAGCCTGATCGATTCCATTCTCGGCAGCTATCAGGGGCTGACGTATATTCTCGACAATGAAGGCCGCATTCTGGTGGACAACCGTCAAGGCGAAGCGCTCACCGGAAGCGAGGCCAAGTCGCTGATCAATCTGTCCCCTGGCATTCACGAACGGACCATTAACGGCAAGGCGCATTCCATCGTCTCGGTCAAATCCGATAATAACGGCTGGACCTACGTTACCGCCATGCCGAGCTCGCAATTTTTCAGCAGCGTTCTGCACGTGCGGAGTTTTATCATCATGCTGTTCATCATTGTCGTCCTAGTCGGCGCGGCCATCGCACTGCTCCTTGCCCGCATGCAGTACCAGCCGATCTCGATGCTCGTGGAGTTTGCCTCCACCAACTCCCCGGCCAAGCGGCCGCAGAGCGGCAAGACGCCGTCCGGCAACGAGCTGGACCGGATCCGCACCGCGCTTCAGGAATACAGCTCGCGGATCGATTTGCAGGAGCCGTTCGCCCGCAACCACTTCCTGTCGATGCTGCTCAAGTACGGCAGCGCCCAGAGCCTGTCGCCGGAGCTGCGGGAGGCGTTCGACCTTCATTTTGACCGGTCACGGTACTTTGTGATGGTCATCGGGTCGGAGCCGGCAGGACAGGAGAAAAGCGACCTGCAGGACCGTACCGAAATGATCCGGCTGCTGACCCAGATCGAATTCCCTGAGCTGGCAGCTCTCGGCTATGGCGTGGAGCTTCCGCAGCTGGACCAGCTGGGGCTCATCATCTGCTACGATCCGGAAGAAGGCGCCGAGGAGTTCAACCGGATGCACCAGATCGTCGAGGCGGTCCGCGGCTGTCTGCTCGAATCCTTCGACGTCTTTCCGATGATCGGCGTCGGCACCAGCTATCCGAGCCCGGACCAGCTGAACCAGTCCTTCATCGAAGCCTGCTCGGCTTTCGAGCTGCGGGCGACTACCGGCCAAGGCAGCGTCACGTATTTCGAGAAGCTGTCCTACACACCGGACCATACGGCCTGGGTGCCGAACAACACGCTGATGAAGCTGTCCCAGAGCTTGAAGCAGGGCAGCTACGACGTTGCCGCCCAAATTGTCTCCTCGTCGTTGCAGGACCTGCAGGCGGCCGAGGTATCGGCGATGCTGATGCGCTGCGTCTGCTTCGACCTGCTCAACACGATCCTCAAGACGGCATCCGAGCTAGGCATTCACAGCGTGCTGCAGGACGTGCCTCCGGGCATGGTGTACAGCAGCTCGCTCGAGGAAGTCGAACGCGGCCTGCTCAGCCTGGCTTCCCGGATCTGCAGCCAGGTCGAGCGGAATAACCAGAAGGAAGAGCAGTCGATGATCGACCGGATCGTCGCTTACATCGACGGGCATTACACCGACCATACGCTGAGTCTGGAGAGCGTCGCTTTTGAATTCGACATCTCGCCGTCCCACGTCAGCCGGTCGTTCAAGGAAAAGATGGGGCTGAACTTCATCCAGTACGTCTGGCAGAAGCGCCTCGAAGAGGTGATTCATCAGCTGCGGACGACCAGCGATCCGCTCAAGGACATCATTCTGCGGGTCGGCTACCAGGACACCCCGAACTTCACGCGGAAGTTCAAGAAGGAGACCGGCTACACGCCGGGGCAGTACCGGAAGCTGTTCTCCGAAACCGGCCAGCCTCCCGCTTCTTCCGATCCGGACGACGAATAAGGCTGCGCCTCTTCCCGCTTCGTCTTAAAGCAATAGCCAACTCCCCTGCCGCTTGCGCAGCAGGGCGATGTTGGCTATTTGCTTTTGCATGGTGCGGATGATCCGGTTACTTGCCCGAGTTCCAGCGGTCGTAAGCGCCCTGGTACAGCTCGGCGATCCGGTCGCCTCCCATTTTTTTGATTTGCGCTACATATTTGTCCCAGTTCGAGAGCGGTTCCTGGCCGGTCACGAACTTCGCTTCCATCTGCTTGACATAGGTGTTCAGGTCGGACAGCAGTGCCGTCGCTTCCGTCTGCTCTTCATTGGTCAAATAGACGTTCGGGAACGGCGTTTTGCCGATCGGCGTCAGCTTCTCTGCGTTTTCTTTGTCAATGAAGCGGTCAAAGTCGCTCTTCAGTCCTTTGGTCAATTCCGCAGAGTTCATGCCCGGCGCAAGAATGCCGTAGTTCGGCGTCAGTGTGCCGCGATATTCCTCACGGTCGCCGCCGCCCGGTACCGGGAGCCATTCTTTCTCATGGGTTTCTTTATCTTTGTATTTCCACAACGTATTCTCCGGTCCCTGACTGAACAGCGTAGCTCCGTCATAACCGTATTGGTAGTCGATCCAGCGCATCGTCGCTTCCGGATTCGGGTCCTTGCTCGTAATCGCAAACGTGCCGTTGGCCGAAATACCCGGGTGCTTGCCGTAAACCGGCGTTCCCGGAATTTCGCTGGCGACCGGTGTCATGAGCGGGTTGTCCGAGCTTGGCTCGCCGCCCAGCGTGAAGTAAGGGAAATAGTCGTTGAACACGCCGATCTGGTTGTTTTGCCCCTTGGCCTTCTTCTGATCCGGCGTCTGCGAGAACGTCTCGTGATCCAGAAGATCTTCCTTCCACAGTTTATTCATGAAGGTCAGATAGCCCTTATAACCCTCTTCTTGCGGCGTATAATGCACTTTGCCGTCCTTGTCGGCGTAGATCACTTCGTCATAGATGCCCCAGAAGCCGAGGAAATACATGCGCAGGTCGTCCAGCTTGACCGAGGTCAGCGGAATTTCGTCCTTTTTGCCGTTGCCGTTCGGATCTTCGTCCTTGAAGCGTTTCAGCAGCGTGTACAGCTCGTCGGTTGTCTTCGGCAGCTCGGTTACGTTCAACGCCTTCAGGAACTTGCCGTTATACCACATCGGGCTGCGGTACCACACCGCCGACAGATCGATGTTCGGGAGCGCGTAGATATGCCCGTCAGGCGTCGTAAACGACTTGCGGATATCCGGTTGCTCGTCGAAAATTTTCTTGATGTTCGGCGCATAGCCTTCATCGATATACTTTTCGAGCGGGATCAGGACGCCCTGACTGCCGTATGTCACCTGCTCCGCCGGTTTCAAATCCGCCGCATAAAATATGTCTGGCAAGTCGCCGCTCGCGAATACGAGGTTCTTTTTCGTCTCAAAGCTGTCGATCGGCGAAAGCTGGTATTCCAGGTGGATGCCCGTCAATTTCTCCATCTCTTGCAGCACGGGCATTTTGTTCCAATCGGCCACGCCCGCGTCCTGGGACATCACTTTTAGCGTGAGCGGCTTGTCCACGATCGGAAAGCCTTCTTTTTTAACCCCTTCGGCCGCAGATCCGGCAGCTGAGGAGGAACCCCCGTCGCCGTTGGAACCGCAGGCTGCCAGCAGGCTGGCGGATACGGTGAGGCAGAGCAGAATGGATGACGCCTTGCGAAGCTTTTTCATGTTTTACAAACTCCCCTTTTTGACTTGATGTCGATTCTAAGCAGGCAGGATCAGCCCTTTACGGAACCAATCATAACACCTTGCACAAAGTAACGCTGGAGAAATGGATAAATGACGATGACCGGAATGGTGGCGACGATAATCACGGAATACTTCACCAGGGCGGCGATTTCCGCCTTGTTGTTCATCGCAGCTGCCGTGGAGGCGTCGATCGCCCCTCCGCCCTGTGCCGCCATTTCCTGCAGCACCAGAATCTGGCGCAGCACCAGCTGCAGCGGGTATTTCGCCGAGTCGTTCAGGTAAATGAGCGCCGAGAAGTAGCTGTTCCAGTTGCCCACCCCATAGAACAGGGCCATGACCGCGATGATCGGCATCGACAGCGGCAGGATAATCTTCACGAACAGCCGCATGTTCGTACACCCGTCGATCTGCGCCGCTTCCTGCAGCTCCTTCGGAATCGAGCTCTGGAAGAACGTCCGCGAGACGATGATGTTCCAGATCGACGCGGCCGACGGAATGACGATCGCCCACATCGTGTTGACCATGCCCAGCTGCTTCACCAGGAGGTATGTCGGCACCAGGCCGCCCCCGAAAAACATCGTGACCATGAACATGCCCATAAAGAAGTTGCGGCCGACAAAGTCCTTGCGGCTCAGCGCATACGCCGCCGGCAGCGTCACGAGCAGGTTGATCGCGGTCCCGACCACGGTGTACAAAATCGTGTTGCCGTACCCCGTCCAGATGCTTGTGTTCTCGAACACCCGCTTGTAGCCGTCAAACGTAATGCCTTTCGGCCACAGCCACATCTCCCCCGACCCGACCGCTTTCGGATCACTGATGGAGGCGCTGACCATGTACACCAGCGGGTAGAACACGATTAGAAACGCCAGAAACACATACAGGTAATTGAAGGCGAGAAAGACTTTATCCCGCCGGGTTTCTCTGACTCCGGATAACATCGAAGCCCCTCCTCTCTACCACAAACTGTTCTCGCTCGTACGGCGGACGATCTGATTGACAACGATGAGCAATACCGCATTGATGACCGAGTTAAACAGGCCGATGGCGGTCGAGAAGCTGTACTGCGCATCCACGAGACCCGAGCGGTAGACGAAGGTGGAAATGACGTCCGATGAGCTCATGTTCAGCGGGTTTTGCAGCAGCAGGATTTTCTCAAAGCCGACCCCGAGCAGGCTGCCCATATTCAGGATGAGCAGGATGGTCATCGTCGGCACCAGCACCGGGATGTTGATGTGCCGCAAGCGCTGGAAGCGCGAAGCCCCGTCGATAATCGCCGCCTCATGCAGCCCCGGATCGACGCCCGAGAGCGCGGCGAGATAGATGATCGTGCCCCAGCCGGCGCTCTGCCACACGTCCGAGAAGACGTACATCGTCTTAAACCAGCGCGGGTCGGTAAGGAAGTCCGGTGATTTCAGGCCCAGCCCCTCGATCATGTGGGTGACGATCCCCGTCGACGGCGAGAGGAACGTGATAATCATCCCCGCCATAACGACCATGGAAATAAAGTGCGGCGCGTACGTAACCGTCTGGGACAACTTCTTGAAGAAGCCGTTTCGGACTTCGTTGAAGGCCAGCGCCAGAATGATCGGGATCGGAAACCCGACGACCAGCGAGTACAAGCTGATGCTCAGCGTGTTCCAGAGCAGGTCCCAGAAGTAGAGTAGTAGTAGGAATGAAAGAAGCGGACGAAGTGGTCGAAGCCAACCCACGGGCTTCCCGTGATTCCTTTTGTCGGAATGAAGTTCTTGAACGCGATCTGGATGCCGTACATCGGCCCGTAACAGAAAATAAGAAAGTACAAAAAGGCCGGCGCAATAAACAGGTACAGCTCCCAGTTCATAATGATGCGCTTCCATAAACCTTTGCCTTTTCTCTTTGTCGGCATGGCCGCCGCCGGGCGGCCGGCAAACGCCGTATTGGTTTCCTGCATAGGATCACCCCTTCCTGATAAATGGTTTTTGCTCCACCCATCGTTACCACAGTATGTCAGGTGTGCTAACGCTTACATTTTTACGATAGCCCAGGGAGCAGTGCTCGTAAATATGTCATTTTAGCTGCTGCCCCTAACCCCCGGTAACAAGGTGCCTGCGGCCTGATGACAAGCGGCTTGGACAAGCGGACAATGTGTCATTTTTGAGTGATCCAGCGGGATATGGGCGGCATATCAAAATTGACCAACCGAGCCGCAAAGCCCATGCAAACCCCATGCAAACAAGTAGCTTTTCCCCAATCCTTCCGGTCTGCTGCACCTGACCATTCAAACCTTTCCGCCAAGCTGCACATGATTTAGTTATAAGAAGAATGCCGGGCAAAAAAGACTCCCGGCTCAATCGGCCGGCAGCCTTCCTCTTGTGATGATATCCTTATGTCTCGCCCGCCTTCCCAAACATTACTTCACAGGCTGGGGGCCATATTGGTTATCCGTCTCCTGACTTGCCTGGCAGGTTTGCACAACAAAAATAATGATGCCCACGACCGGTATCAGGAAGATCAAGTTCCACCAACCGCTTCTTCCCGTATCGTGGAGTCTGCGGCATGCAACCGCCAAAGCCGGCAAGAAGGTAGCTGCAAAATAGATCCCGGATAATATGTAAGACAGCCCCACGATTTCCTCGAGAACGGAAAGCACGAGGTAGATCACTCCTTCATACAGCATAAACATCCAATATTCCTTTTTGGACGCCCTCCCCTGAAATCCCGCGTAATTTTTCAATGCTTTTAAATACCATTCCATCCTAAACTTCCCCTATTCTATATTGAATCCGATTGAGTTTAGCATGAAATCAAACACAGCAGATACCATCAAATTTTTCCATGAAATTTCAAAAATGAAAAAAAGCGGCCGACTGCTGAGAAGTTCACTGCTGAATAAAAGGCTCATGAATTGACTTCCCTTTTAAACTTGAATGCAGCAAGGGTAAACAATGCTCCTCCCAGCATCCAAAATGGCTCCCAAAAAAAGAGCCTCCACCTGAGCGCAAAATCGTCAATCTGCAGGGACAGCAGCCCTATGCAGGCAAAAATAAGAGAAACAACGTTGGCCAGGCCGTATAAGAATAGCAAAATCCCCGCGAGTAGCCCTAGAACATATAAAACCCGGTTCGTCATGCTGGACCATGGCCTTAGAAGCAGCAGCAAAAATAAGCCCCGCACAATTTCACGAATCCAGTAAGCCAGACCATGGCTACGAACGGTGCTTCCCTTTCTATGGCTTGATTATAGATGAACCCTCCTAATGTATTTACGCCAATCATGCCTCCGCCTGCCCAGTAAAAGCTAATGACCGCAAACAGAAGGCACCAGATAAACCCCGCAAAGATATACACTTCTTTATGTTGGATCATTCCCATCCTTTGCCTTCCCTTAATAGTCATCGCACACCTGCCTAAGTCCGGGCACTTTTTTCAGCTATGCAGTATCCATTTCGCCCGTTTGTGCTCTCAATTGTCTATCTCTCTCCATTTTTAATAATGCGTCAAAATAGCATCGCCTTCTGAAAATATCGAATATGTAAACCAATCTATCAATTTATTCCTATGGATTGGCAGACAAACCGCTTGTCCCAAGAAATACCCCGCATATGCCCGTTTTCTCAAAATATAGCCGTTAGTCTAGCAAATGATAGTTATTAGTCCATGCCAAATGTGAAGCAAACCCATACTCTGTAGACAAATCGACAGGAGGTGTATATCATTGCATTGTCCAAGAAAGCATTGCAGAGGTAAAATTGTTTTTCACCACCATAGAAATAAGAAACACCGCGTCATTAAAAAAGTTGTAAAGGTAAACTGTCCTCCCCCGAAAATTAAAGTAAATGCTCCGGCCGGTCCGCAAGGCCCGCAAGGTCCTGCAGGTCCACAAGGTCTTCCTGGAGCACAGGGTATTCCAGGACTTCAAGGTGCTACCGGACTACAAGGTCCTGCTGGTCCTCAAGGGCCTGCCGGAGCACAAGGTCCTGCCGGCCCTGCTGGCCCTGCCGGAGGCATCGCCTCGTTTGCGTTCTTGTGCAGCACGGTCGATCAAACCATAGCCGCTGCCCCCACTCCCGGAGGCCAAGGCGGCGCCGTCACCTTTAATAATTCTGACATTGTCGGAACGGCCACTTCCTTCACCAGCCCTTCCACCGTCAATATTCTGGAAACCGGCTTCTATAACATCAGCTGGGAAGTATTCCCGACTCCCGGAAACAGCGCATTCGGCCTGTTCTTCGATCCGGATGCCGCCGGACCGCTGCCTGCCACGCTGGTTCCTTGCAGCAACTATGGCTCCAGTGCAGGCAACAACCCTTATCAGGGTCAGGTCGTCGCGCTGTTAACTGCGGGAGGCACCTTGACTTTGAACCGCATCGATAACATGGGTGCTCTGACACTGCAGGCTACCATAGGCGGCGGAACGCCTGTGACTAGCGCTTCGATCGTGATTGAAAAATTGGCGTCGGCCTAAACAACCTAGCGGCGGCTCCAAGATTATTAGTAATATATGCGCAAGAAATCGCTTTGCTACTAGCATAGCGATTTCTTGGCGTTTGCATATCTGTTTACAAGATATCAAATAGAATTCCAGGTCAGCTTTGCGGAGTTTCTTTTTGTAGATACATATGCTTCTCTCCCCACTCGCTGATCTGATCCAGAAATCCAATCATGGATCGTCCCGCCAAAGTCAGCGAATATTCCACTCTGGGCCGGGGCTCCGGGTACGATTTCCGTTCAATGATGCCGTCACGCTCCAGCTCGCGGAGCTGTTCCGTCAGTACTTTCTTGGAAATGGACGGCAAATGGCGCTGCAATGCGCTGTAACGCACGGGCTGGTCGTTTTTGTACAAATACCGGTATATCGGTATCTTCCATCTCCCGCTTAGACTGGATATGACCACCTCGACCGGACACTCATTCAGCTGCACAGGCATTGGACTCCCTCCCTATTTTTTTCCAACATTATACACCAAGCTGCGCGTGCATGCCTGGATACAAAAAAGTGCCTTATTGTTCCCGGCATGGACCCAACTCTATAATGGCTCGTGAGGGGGGAATCGAACATGAAAATCGGGATTTTGGGATCCGGAAATGTAGGTAAAGCGTTAGCTAAAGGTTTAGCGATGTCGGGCCATCGCGTTGTCGTGAGCAGCCGGAAACCCGATCATCCGAAACACGCATCTTGGAAAAAGGAGACCGGTCGTTCGGTCAGAATGGTCACTTTTGACGAAGCCGCCCGGTTTGGAGAGACGATGATTCTGGCGCTTCCTTGGAATGGTTTGAAAGACGTGCTGGAATCTATCGACCCTGCCTGTTTAAAAAATAAAACCGTCATCGACGTCAGCAATGCCGTATCCTTTGACGGCGGGCCGCGTTTGCTCCATAACGAAACATCTGCAGGGGAAATCGTCCAACAGCTGCTGCCTGACAGTTCTATCGTTAAAACGCTCAATATCGTCAGCGATCAAATCATGGTTCACCCGCATTTTAGCGAAGGCTCACCGGTCATGTTTATGTCCGGCAACAACTTGGAGTCCAAGGAGCAAGTCAGGACTCTGTTGAAAGACCTCGGCTGGTCAACGGTTATTGATCTGGGGGATATCAGCCGAAGCCGCCTTCAGGAATCCATCATGCTTGCCTGCGTCATCAGCGAAATGCAGTTGCAATCACCGAGTGCGGCATTTGCCTTGTTAACGCGTGGATAAACCTCTCCTCCACTCTTTAATTACGCAGTTCGTCGGGATTCTCTTTCCCAATTGGATTGCGCCTCTTTCAGGAAAACAGCAGCGGTTTCGGAGCTCTCAAAAGCCCTTTTGGGAATAATATGCGCCATCGTCTGATTCAGGAAAATAAAAATATACTCATCATTGTGCTCGATGCTTCTGATTCCAGGCCATTTATGTATACTTTCGTTCACAGACGTATTCTCAATGATTCCTTCATCCGCCAAGGTAATCGTATGCTCTCCCAGCAGCCCGGGTTTATCGTCCACCAGGGACAAGACCCGCCTTTTAAATCGCTTGTAAGAGTAAACGTGTACACCAAGTCCCAGGATAATTCCAGCAGTCCAGGAGTACCATGTCGGCAGCTGCATCAGCATAAAAATAATGCTCATCACTACCGGAAGGAGAATCAGACTAGTGAGAAACCGCCGCTTGTATTTCAAGTTGTTCATGATGACATGCTTGTTGAATTTCCAATAATCCTCTTTGTTGATGTCAAAAGAAATAACCATTTAAACCCTCCATAATATAAGCTTAATCTACTCTTTGATTTCGCTTTTGATTTTTACCAGCTGTTCCAGATGAGGCTTAATTTCATGCAGGAAGAGATCTTTAATCTGTCCGATCTCTCTGGAATCGCCCCATTCAATGGCGTGACTTGCATCATCTTTGAAGGATAGGAGTGTGCTATCCAATGCCTTGAGCCCCTTAGCGGCGGATGCCAGAGTGTTCCGGGTGTCCTTAGAAATGATCTTTGGCTTGTCTTTCCAATAGTGATAACTAATCCCGCGCATCAGCCAGTATAGGTCACCTTGATGGGCCAAGTAGTACATATCCTCCTGTTTCTTGGAAGTCATCACGGTATAATTGACCATAACCTGGGGAACCGATTCCATCGCATAATTATCACTAAACTCGATAATCGTCTCGAGATAATGAGTGGCGTCCTCCGATTGAGTCTTGGCCATCTCGATGAGCTTCTGTACCTGAGCCGGGTCTTCCTGATCACTCACCGTACTGATCTTTTCAATGGTTTGTGCCAGGGGCATCAAGGAATAGCCGTCTTTCAAAAGCGTAAGAAAGCCGCTGTCAATTTTGGCTTGATACAGCTTGTTTACCTTCTCCGTTTGCTCCTTCGCTTCGTTTAACCGATGGTCGTAGATCCCTACGATAACAAAGATAATCAACGCATAGGGCCAAACTTTTTTTAGAAATTTCCTGATCAATGTATCATCTGCCGTTTCTGGTTGTAGTTGTATACCGATGCCACAGGCATACCTATGGATTGTAGCATAGGATTAATTCGACCAATATAAGAAATGATTTCCATAACTTCAGTGGCTTTTCTATACCCAGATCGTAACTAATCCATAAGAAGCTATAGGGATAATGCCTTTATAAAAAGTCTTTGACAATAGTGTTTAGATGCTATACACTTCAACTCATGACGAACAGTGAGAAACTTACCAAAGAGAACATTGGCACACTCCTGCTGGATGTGTTTCAAACGTTTGGGAAACAAGACCGAAAGATCAGGGATTATGGTGTTGAGGAACCGTTGTATCATTCCGAGATCTACACGCTGGCTGAGATCAGAGAGCATGAGGGCATTCATATCACTGCGTTGGCAGAACTCTGCGGAGTAACGAAAGGGGCCATATCCCAGGTATTGAAGAAGCTCGAACAGAAAGGGCTGGTGACCAAAGAAAAGGATGCCCGTAATCAGTCCAGGCTGATGCTCAAGGTCACCCCTAAAGGCGAAATTGCCTATGCCCGCCACTTGGATTATCAGAACCAATTCAAAAACATGGTTGTGGAAGTGTTAGGAGATGCGCCTGACGAGCAGGCGCGATGGATCAAGGATTTTTTAACGAAGCTGGAAGAAAGAATGACTCATGAATAACCATAACTATTTTTTTTGGATATAGTGTTTAGTAGCTATACACATTGATGATGGAGGTTATGTTATGGAACCCTTAATTGTACTGGTCGCCGTCACGATTGTTATTCTCATTGCGGGTGCTGCGGGGATTCAGCGATTGCGCCCATGGCCTGTTGCGCTTCGGGGCGGTCTGGCAGCGATGTTCATGTTGACCGGGACGGTACACTTCGTCTATCTTCGCACAGAGCTTATCGGTATGGTTCCGCCAGCCCTGCCCTATCCCGGCCTCATCGTGACGATCACCGGTGTGCTGGAATTGGCCGGAGCCCTAGGTTTATTGTGGCGGCCTACTGTCCTTTGGGCATCTTGCGGGCTGTCACTTTTGCTGATCGTGATGTTCCCTGCCAATCTATACATAGCGTTGAACGGCCTTTATACCCATCCTGAGGACACATTGATTCCCCGTACCCTCATGCAGATCCTGTTTCTGTCCGTAAGTCTTGCCATCTGGAGGTATTACCTTCGTCAGCGACCCGTGCGGAAGCAGGGTGTGAAGTTCGGGGCACCCAGATAATACAACATTGCATTTCGCTTATCGACTGCCATCAAAACTGGACAGTATGACCATGGGAACGGATCCGAGCCGCTGTCCAGTCAGCATCAACATAGACTGCGCTTCTCTAAAGCCTGTTATTTTAGCCATTCTTCCATCCTGAGGATGGATTCTGTATAGTGCTTTATAGCATCCAATGTTTTCGAAACTTGCTCTGTTCCGGTTTTCTGTTCTTCTTCATCCGTGCATTCGATCCACAAAGACCGTTTCAGACTATATTCCAGCCATTCCAGTTTGGACAATAATCCGCCAGCCAGAATCAGCCTCCAATCGGATGGAATGCGACCTTGAGCTGTTTTATAACCATGTAAAAAGGCTGCAATTTTGTCCCGCTGTATCTCACCCGTCTCATTTTCGGACCAATAAACTGCGGTTTCCAGTAAGTCCAGCATCGGATTTTTATAACCGGCGGATTCCCAGTCAATCAGTAAGGGCTCATGACCTGACCACAGCACGTTTTTCGGGTCCAAATCCCCATGGGTAATCCCACATTCAGAAGAAAGCCCGTTCACCGATTCGATGGCGGCTGTATTCCATTTATGTAAATGTTCCATGCTTTCGAGCAGCTGACCGGTCCACTCGGCACGGTTTTCTAGTCCTTTCTCCAAATAGAAGCCCCAATCCGTTAGAGCCGAATTCGAGAATAGTGGAGTTTCGATTCCTAAAACTGAAAAGTCGATCCAATGCAGCTTTGCTAGAATGTCACCCATTTTTTCGCAATGAGTCGTGTCTATTTCACCATGCTTCAGGCTGTTCTCACTGGTCCAATCAAAAACAAGATAATACCTGTCCTCTAATCGCTGCAGCGAATCCCCGTCAAACTTCTTTGCGGGAAGGGCAGGAATGAATTTTGCCGCGTAATTCGCAATCCGCTCAGACATGGTGTAGTTGTTCACTGCAGTTGGTCTGGTCATAATCTGCGGATTTAATGCCTTCACGGCATATTTGCCTGTCGCAGTTTCCACCGCGTACATTTTGTGAAGCAGCCCACCGGTAACCGGTACAGGGGCAGATCGCAGTTCGCCTAACTTCAGCGCGTAGCACAATTTTTGAAATTCGGAAATACTCGACTTTTCATGCATGCTTCCACAGCTCCTTATGGGGTGGTTATTCGGAAACTACAAAACAAACTCCAACTGTACATCCCTTGGATCGTTCTCCAGCAACTTCCGGTTAACCTCCGCCGCTTCCTGGCATCCCATTGCGCCATAAAAGGCAATCGTTTCTTCGGCTGAACCTGCGCAGATATACAATTTCTTAGCTCCCCACTCCCTCGCCTGATGAGCCGCGATCGCGAATAGTTTTTTACCGATCCCTTTACCTCTATGCTCCAGCGTAATGAATAATTGATCCAATAATACATACCGGTACTTGTCACCAAAGACTTCCCGATTGACCGCGGCAAAACCTATTAGGTTGTTGTTTCCATCAAAGGCTCCTACGGCTTCACCACCAGACTGTATGGTGTCCCTTAAATGGCTCAAATGATAGTCATAGCCGTTCGGCCAATCCTTGTCATGGTAGTTGATCTCGACCAATTGCCGTTTTCCGTCGACATCCCGCCATGCATTTTTAATAAATTGCGATGGGTTCATCCCGTTGATGAGCTCAGCGTCCTCAAAACCTAATTTCCTGTAATTCCACATGGGCTTCCTCCATTGGCTCGCATTCATACTTGATAATTTTACCATAAGCTTCAGGTATTGAATGGCTATAACCAAACTGTCCTGCTTTCGGGAGTTCAAACCTTAGCATTGTGGGGTATATTCTCTAGAACCTTCTATTGACTTGGAGCATACTCCAGGTTATATCATGATCCTCAGCAAGTAAACTTTACGTTCTGGGGGCGCGATAAATCATGGGAATTCAAAAGCTGGAACATGTAGGTGTTGTGGTAAAGAGTATTGATGAAAGTGCTGCGTTTTACGGCAAAGTCCTCGGCATGGAGTTAAAAGAAATACGTCAACCCAATGCGAAAACACGACTTGGATTTTTAGGATTTCCTGGGGAGGCCGCTCTCCTCATCGAACTGGTGGAAAGAGCAGATTCGGGACTGCCGGGCGAAGGAACCGTCAATCATATTGCATTCACGGTGAATGATATTGATGAGGAAGCTTCTCGTATTGCCGAACTTGGGGTAACCTTTCTTCATGAGAAAGTGATCACTGTGGGCGACGGGACAAGATTCATTTTCTTTAAGGGACCGGACGGAGAACATTTAGAATTGTATCAGCCGGCTGTAAAGATTCATCATTAAAGGGCAACCGCACACGATCAGGAGGTGAGCCAAAGTGAGCTGCAATTCGGACAGTGTAAGCACCATTAAACAAGCGGCGGAATTCACAGGTCTGTCGGAAGATACGATTCGCTATTACGAGAAAATCGGCTTGCTTCCGTATGCAGACCGCAAGGCTAACGGACACAGAATGTACAGTAAGCATCAATTGGAAGGCATGATTTTTCTAACGAGACTCAAATCAACCGGAATGACGCTGGAGGAAATGAAGAGCTTCCGCAAGCTTTACATAGAGGGCAACGACACAATCCCTCAAAGACTCTCCATTCTGATGGAACACAAAAATAAAATTCAGGGCGAGATTGACCGGTTACTGGAAACACAAAGGATCATGGATTACAAAATAAACAATTATTACGAGATCATTGAAAATCCAGATTTAGACCATATAGCCTGTGATTCAGAAAAACCATAATAAAAACAATAAGCTCCGATCGGCCAGTTGACCCGTTTTTCCGATCGGAGCTTTGTCATTTTGAAATGTTCTGCGAATAACTTTATATTCCCTTTCAGTCTAAACGCCGGGCGACATGAAGAACAGCGCCCCAATGGCGGCGGACCGACGAGTCCGGACGGCTGTTCAGGCGAACCCGGATTTCGCTGAAGAGCTTCTCACGCTTCCATTCCTCCATAAGAATATGGTCGGAGAACGTTTTCAGAAGGTTAATGTATTCTTCCGCATGATAGATGCGTTCCCAGTCGAAATGCCGAACATGAACGACCTCAAACAGGCCGCTTTGCCCGATCTCTTCTTGCTGCTCCTGCAGTTCCCCCGGCCTTGGCCAGTCGGTGTCTTTCGGTTTGCCCTCGCCCAGTTCATCGTATACGTCTTGGATTTCACGGAAGAACGGATCCCCGTCGTCCGGAAAAACGTGAGTGGCGTTCCAAAAAGCCAAATGTCCGCCGGGACGCAGGACCTGCCATGCCTTGGGATACCGAACCTTCGGATCAATCCAGTTCCACGCGGTGGCGGCAAATACCAAATCGAACCTTTTCTCGGCCTCGGGCTGCCACTCTTCGAAGCCCCCCGTTATAATTTCGGCATCCATTCCGGTGAGGTTGCGCGGGCTGCTTCCGCAAGATCCGCTCCAAGCTCCACGCATGTCATGTTGAATCCACGTTTGGCTAACGGTAGGGTTGCCTTTCCTGTCGCACAACCGATTTCCAGCAGACGATCCCCCGGATGCAGATCAGCCGCCTGAACCAGATCGTCCAGCAAAGCTTCCGGGTACTCCGGCCGTGCCTGCTGGTACAGATCGGCCGCCTGCTCAAAGGTTTGACGCAATTCTTTATAATCGTGTCGAGAGTGCATGATTTCCTCCTTAACCGCTGCTTATGTCACTTTTTACTTTGGGAATTATTTAACTCGTTCAAAGCTTTCTCTATTCGCCGCTGTCTGGTTTCCGGTGTCTTGGCATCCTCAATGCCCAGAACAAGGCGCCGTCGATTACTATAAGACATGCTCTCAAAAGCAGACTTCGCCACCCCGTTATGCGACAATGCGGACAAGAAATCGTCCGGCACGGCTAGTTCACGCGGTTCCGTATCCAGCTCCAACTGAACCTCGAGTTTGTCGCCGGCGGCAACCTTCGCTTTCTTCCGATGCTCCGTGCTGACCGGAATCAAAAATCGTCCGCCCATTACTCCAATCGTAGTCCGGTACGCGTACCCCCGGATCGTAACACGAACCGCAGGCTTTTTTCCAGAGCCTAAGCTTCTGACTACTTCCTCCGGCACCTCAATTCCTGTTGCGGTCTTTCCGTGCAGCTGCAGGTCAGCAGTAAATGTTACCATATCGCAACCTCCTCAATATATTTTTTATCCCTTCAAGTAGTCGACCAATACAGGGACCAATGCGGCCGGTTTCACGATATGCGTTTGACCGGGAAGCACTTGATGGGTTGCATTCGGCAAAACCTGTGCAAGCTCCTTCATGGAATTGCGCATCCATTCCGGGCTCTTGCCGCCAACGGCAACAAGCGTGGGGACAGAGACGCTCGACCATCGCTTCAGCGTCTCCTTACTCCCTTTCTGCTGCCCGATCGTCAGTATGGTGTCATAAGGAAGCGTATGGGCGACCGACTTAAGCTTGGACCAGACAGGCATCATCGGCATCATGGCCACGACCGGGGCCGGCAGTCCGACTCCTTTTCTCATAAACAGCTTGACTGCTGCACCCCGGCGATTGGCTCTAATCAGTTCATCCATTTGTGCTGCGTACTCATCCGGCACAGCTTCACGGCTACCGTCCGCAACAAAAGGCGCTTCGTATAACGCCAGTTTTTTTATCGACGAAAGCTGATTTGCCGCTTCAAGGGCAAGCGCTGCCCCCGAGGATACGCCGTATAGAAATACATCCTCTCCTGCTTCTTCAATCACAGCAGAAAGGTCCTCAATCTCGCGATCAACTCCATAAATAGCATGATTTCCACTTTCGCCACGCCCTCTACGGTCATAGGTATACACGGTAAAATCCTGCTGCAATGCAGCTGCCAAGGCACTGCTCGGGCCATTCCCCCGGCTGCACAGCGCACCATCGACCAGCAGGAGCGGCGGGCCGCTTCCAACCTTGTCGTAAGCAATGCTCGTGCCGTCTTTCGATGTGACCGTTCTCATAAGGCAAAGCCTCCTTGCTTCGTTTTTTGTCCTCTAACAATACAACGAACGCCGCTCAACATAATCGACAAATACACGATCTTTTATGGATTTTTTATAAGAATTTTTTAACAATCCAAATTTAACTGGTTCAACTCACCAACCTGATGTTCCGTGTATAATGCCAGGTTCTCCAAAGTGGACTTTAAACCGACGTCGTGATCTTCTTTCCGGATCCCTGCCGGCACGTTCTCGCATACGATCGTAACCACCGTGCCTTTCGGGTCGGCTGCTAAAGTCCATGTCATGATCATCTCTCCGGCAAAATCAGGATCATCTGACTCGAATACAACAGCCTGTACAATACGCTCGTCCGGGACGAACTCCAGGAACGTTCCTTCGACGACGTCTGTATCCTCAGAGGTCTTCCCTTGCATTGTGCCGTCGTTCTCTAAATAAGTCAGCGACATCCGGTAAGTTCCACCCGCCACGGGGTTGAACTCGAAAATCCGGCCTTTCATCCCCTCCGGAGGAAGCCACATTACTAAAGCCTCAGGGTCCACGAACGCATTATAAATCGTTTACGGCGATGCTTGGATCGTCCTCGAGGCAGTGTCGATTCTCTTGTTACTCGAATGATTGGTCATGGGTATCCAACCTCCAATTTCACAAAAATGGATCCATTAGCCCACATGTTTTACTAACGTCATCGTAGCACAACTATCAGGTTGTTATTTCTTGCGAATTGCTTTTATCCCGTCCGGCAATCGGACACCAGGCAGCCGTTAAAAGATGGGCTGACTCCAAGTTATTAAAATCCTCTTCTCGCATCTATCCATATTATGGTATAGTAAAAATTAGTAATCTAGGTCTATGGAACCAGAAGGTTCGCTGAAGACCTAGATATTTTGATGGAACCGGCTTTCAATTACCGCAGCCGGATCGATACAAGAACGCTGGGGGGAGCAGGGTGTATTGTCATCAGTGCGGGGCAAAGTGTGCTCCGGAACAGAAAATATGCGGAAAGTGCGGAGCAAGATTATTGACAGAAGAAGTACGGCAGGCCGTTCTTGAGGTAGCCGCGGGTACCGAGGCCATTCGGCTGCCTCAAGCTGCGGCAGGCAAGCCGGGAGATGATCAGCACCCGGCACAGGCGGCCGTCACCAAGGGGGGAAGCGGCCGGGTATTCCAGTGGATCATCCCTTTTCTGCTTGCCGGAGTGGTTGCCCTGGGTCTTACACTCTATTACAAGTATGAGCAGTCCGTAAACCAGGAAGTGAAGGCGCTTCAGCAGCAAGCCAAGAAAGAGGCGTTGGCCGGACGGTATTCGGAGGCGGTCCAGCTGCTGGAACGGGCCGAAGAACACCGGCCGCGCTTTGCCGCACTGACCCGGGACCGGGAGCTTGCGGCCAAGGCCGCCCAGCTCAAGAATCAACTCGACGGCGCTTCGGCACAGCTTAAGGCCAAGAAGCTGGATGAAGGGGAAAAAGCGCTGAAGCAAATCGCGGATATGATCGGCAAGCGGCAGGAGCCGCTGTTCGCACCGCTTCAGAAATCGCTGGCGGCGGACCAGGTCATGCTGACGGTGCTTCGCATCAAAGGCCAGCTGGACAAGCTGTCCACAGTCGATGCGCTGGCTGACAAGCTCGATACGGTCCGCGGCCTCAGCGGCCAGGAAGCGGCGGCCGTCAAAGCGCAGATTATTAACAAAATCGCCGGAATCAGTTATTCGTCAGCCGAAGAGAAGCTGCGGAAAAAGGATTTTGCCGGAGCGCTGGAAGCCGTGGACAACGGGTTGTCCTACGCTGCGGACAATCCGAAGCTGACATCGTACCGGAAGCAGATTTCGGAAGCGAAGCGGGAGTTTGAGGAAGCTGAAGCGAAGCGTATTCAGCTGGCCCAGCAGAAGGCCGCAGAGGAAGAATTGAACAACCGGACCGCCGCCGTTGATGTATCCGGCGTTACGGCGGTGCTGGACGATTACGGCGATCTGACCATTTCCGGGACGGTCACGAACACTGCGACCCGCCCGATCTATTCGGTCAGCGTTTACCTCCATGTTTACAGCAGCTCCTCCGGTGCCTACATAGGCGATGCTTATGCCAACGTTTCCCCGTTCAGACTGGAACCAGGGGAATCAGGGAGCTTCTCGACATCTTACTATGGGGTCTACGAACAAGCGGAAGTCTCGGTTGATAACGCATCCTGGTATTTGGAATAGGGGGCACGGAATATGAGTAAAGGCATTTGGATCAGCTCACTGGCCTCCCTGATCATCCTCGGCTTGGGAGGCGGCGGGACGTATTTCATTCACAGGACGGCCGAGAACGAGCTTGGCGGGGCGCCGCTGCTCGCGGTGCAAACGGCAGCCAAGGCAGCCACTGCAGCGGCGGCGACGAAAGAAAAAAAGACGCGCAAAGAGATTATCGAGGACAGCCAGAAACGGGTCGTCACGATCGAAAGCGGAGACGGGCTCGGCTCCGGATTTCTGTACAACGATCAAGGTGACCTGTTAACCAATGCCCATGTCGTAACCGGGTCACAGCAGGTAACAGTGCGGACGCTGAATCACGAAGAATATAAAGGAACCGTCATCGGGATCGGAACCGATACGGATGTTGCGGTCGTTCGCGTGCCTGAGCTTAAGAAACTCGCCCCGCTTCCCGTAGCCGAAGGCTACAAGGCGGAGGTCGGGGACGAAATCCTCGCGCTCGGCAGCCCTTTGGGTCTGGAAAACACGGTAACGACGGGGATTATCAGCGGACTCGGCCGCAGCTTCGACATTGATCCGTACACCTACAGCAATCTGTACCAAATCTCTGCGCCGATTACCCACGGCAACAGCGGCGGACCGCTGGTCAATGCAGAAACGGGTGAAGTGCTGGGTATCAACTCGGCGGCTGTGTCCGAGGGACCGGGAATCGGGTTCAGCATTCCGATCTCAAGCATTCTTCAGCAGGCCAGGGAATGGTCCAAGACCCCGATGACCGAGCTTCCGGCTGGGGACGGCGGAGATGAGTACGGTACGGACAGCGACGGAACGGTCGCGGACGAGCGGGACATTGTCGCTTACTTCTATCAAAGCCTGAATAACGGCGATTACGTCACAGCGTATTCCCTGCTCGGCAGCGAATGGCAGAGTGGAATCAGTTACGAGGATTTCCGGGCGGGATATCTGAATACCGGTGATATAACGCTAGGCTCCCTGACGATTGAAGAGCAGGACGACGGCGTATTGGTCAGCGTTGATATTACGGCTGAGGAGCGGCGTAAGAGCGGCACCGTCTATCAAGGTTACCGGATGAGCTATTCGGTCGGATATGAGAACGGAGAATTGAAAATATTGCACGGCAAAGGGAAGAAGCTTTAAGTTTCTCCGCCCTGGCACAGCCCCTGTCCCTTGTGGATAGGGGCTTATTATTTACGGGGAGCGCCGGTCGAAAGCTCCATCTCTTCCTTGTGGCCCCTCCACTCGACGGTAACCTGAATGGTTGAGTCTTCCAGCGGAATAGCGCCGTTGCCTCCGGATCCGCTAACGATGTCTCTGTTCCCTGACAGTTTTTGTTCCCCGCTCCCACTCATCGTTGTGCCGGTGAATTTATATTTCACTCTCCCCACGTTAGCCGGGTCTTTCCCTTTGTACCGGATTTGGAACCGCTCCATATGATCTTCACGATTCAGTTTGGTAATTGTATAGCTTGCAGACCAGTTTTTACTTTCGCCGGTATATTGAATCATGGAAGGATGGTTTAGACATCCGGATAACATCGCAAGAGTAATGACCCATAAACCAATGAGTACCTTCTTGATTGGAATCCCTCCCCGCCATTCTAATGAAGTATATATAAATAGAACGCGATAAAATCTGAGTAGTTGGCGTAAACCTTCAATTAAACTGAAAAAGGCTAATGCATGAAAAACCGATGCCGCAAGGCACCGGTTTATTTTCAGAACAGGCGATGTATCCGCCTACTCCTCCCAATGTGAGTGAAGAACCAAGTCACAGAAGCTTGGGCGTTTGTATCCTGGCAGCAGCAGCTCGCATACATCCGATTTAATATTTCCGAATGTCGTTTCGGGCTTATGCTTGAAACCTTCCAGAAAAGCGTTCAGGATTTTGCTTTTAAACTGGTTCCGGGGGAACGCCGTTACGATTTGTTCACGAACCTCCGGCGTGATCTCATCAAAATTTTCTCCCATGACATCATAACCGACACCCGAATAAATCAGCGCAACTTCCGGCTCCTTATACTGCGCAATGCCGATCGTCGTGTGCAGCGCGACGGCATCCCAGACGCGCCGGATCGACTCCTCCGGAACCTGATGCTGTTCCAAAAAGCTTCTTGCCGCATTGGCCCCGTCAACCTCAAACCGCTTGTCCGGACTGCTGAAATGCTTGGTTAGTCCCAGATCATGGAATAAAGCACTAATATACAGCAGCTCGGCGTCATACGTTATTCCGGCCTGTTCCCCTTGAACGGCACCAAACAGATACACCCGATGAGAATGGTTCCACAGCAAATCATCCCCATGATCCCGAAGCAGCTCGGCAGCCTGTCTGGCTAATGCGCTGTCCGGGATTTTTACATGACCGATGGATAAGGACATTGTCATACACCTCGCAAAAAAAGGATTGTGTTGTTGATGTCCTCATTGTAAAATCCACTATATGATAGATCAATATTATGCTTTCTATGATAATAATAGATAAACCACATCATTCGGACGCTCATAGCATTCATACGCTCATCATGCCGTCCTACACATCGGGAGGAAACGAACCATGGAGATACGGCAATTGGAATATTTCCAAGCGATTTGCGAGGAGCTTCACTTCACGCGGGCTGCAGATAAATTAAATGTGACCCAGCCTACGCTGAGCCATCAAATCAAGTCGCTTGAAGACGAAATCGGCACCCCTCTTTTTGACCGAATCGGGAAGAAAATCGCGTTGACCGAGGCGGGGAAAATCCTGAAGTCGCATACGGCTGTCATTTTCAACGCACTCCAAAGCGCAAAGGACCAAATGAACGAGCTGCAAAGCGGAGATCGTGGAACGCTCGCCATCGGCTCTCCCCCCGGAGAGTTAAATCATTTGGTGTCCTCGCTTCTGGTCGATTTCAATCAGAAATATCCGAACGTTACGGTCAAAATCGTTGAATCCGGAAACGTTACGGAGAAGGTACTGAATAATGAACTCGATGCGGCCGTGACCATTCTGCCCGTCGACGATGACCGGCTGGACAAAATCCCTTTATACTTCGAACAGTTTTATTTAACCGTCTCCTCCAGCCATGAGCTTGCCCAGCGAAAAGAGATTAGCTTTACCGAAGTGGACCGGCTGCCGCTGATTCTGCTTCCCGAGAACCACAAGTGCCGCCAGCTAGTGGACGCGACCTGCCGCATGACTGGCAAGCAGATGACCCCCTTCGTCGAAACCAATTCCATCAGTACCATCTTCAATTTGGTTAAATCGGGTGCCGGCGTCAGCATCTTATCCAAATCGCTGATCGATCTGAACCGTGACGGTGCGATATCCGCAATCCCTATCGTCAATCCCACCTTATACCGGCAGATCGTCATCATTATGAATAAGGATAAATTTTTAAGCCACGCGGCCCGGGCGTTTATTTCCCTTCTTCAGCAATTTGTGGAAAATAACAAGTTAGGCAATCCGGTCCCCCATGCGGTGTTGGAGAGCTAGAGCCCGCTCGTGATCGCGTTAATCTTTTCCCGTCCAACACGAAAACTGCCGCATTTGAACGGTACCCCCAATGGTTAGACATCGGCTAACCGTTGGAGGTGCACTTCAACTTCGCGGCAGTTCGTTGTTATGTTTACCCTTTGACCGAACCGATCATCATCCCTTTCACAAAGAAACGCTGCAGGAAGGGATAGAGTGCCAGTACCGGAACGCTGGCGACCATGATGAGAGCATACTTGATGAGTTCCGCGTACCGCTGGGCTTCCACGATCGTTTCCGGGTCCACGACAGCATCGGTTCCGTGGGCCGACATCTGGCTGGAAATCAGGATGCTGCGCAGGATTAACTGCAGGGGATACAGATCCGCGTCGTGCAGATAAATCAGCGCGCTGAAAAAGGAGTTCCACTGGGATACCGCAGTAAACAGCGCCATGACCGCAATGATGGGCGCGGACAGCGGAATGACCATGCTGAAGAAAAAGCGGAAGGTCGAGCAGCCGTCGACCTTGGCCGATTCCAGCATTTCCTCCGGCAGTGTATTTTGGAAAAACGTCCGCACCACGATGACGTAATACGCCGATGCGGCTGTGGGCACAAACAGCGCCCAGATCGTGTCGACCATGCCTAAATTTTTGACCACCATATAGGTCGGGATCATGCCCCCGCTGAAAAACATCGTAAAGACGATCAGCACCATGAACACATTCCGCCCGTCCAGCTCCTTGCGCGACAAGGCGTAGCCGCCCGGGATCATGATCGCTAAGCTAAAAGCGACGTCCATCACCGTGTACAGGAACGTATTCGCATAACCTCTCCATACGTCATGGTTCTGCAGGATGATGCGGTAGCCTTCCAGCGTAAACCCTTTGGGCCAAAGGCTGACGTTCCCGGAATTGACGGCTGTCGGTTCGCTGAACGAGGAAATGACGATGAAATACAAAGGATACAGGACAATCAGCAGAATAACGGACAGTATCGTATAGTTGCACAGGTCAAACACTTTGTCGGCACGGGAACGGGCAACCCTTGCGGTATGGTCGAATGCATCCGTTTTAGCCATGAGCGCTCCCTCCTAGAACAAGCTTTGCTGCTTCATTTTTTTGGCGAGCTGGTTCATCGTCAGCAGCAGGGTGAAATTGATAAGGTTGTCGAACAGGCCGATCGCCGCCGAGTAGCTGTACTGCGCGCCGACCAAGCCGGTCTTGTACACATAGGTTTGAATCACTTCCGACGAATCGATATTCAAGGAGTTCTGCATCAGCAGCACTTTCGAGAAGCCCAGGGAGGCAAAGTGCCCCATTTTGAGAATGAGCATGATCATAATGACAGGCATGATCGTAGGCACATCGATATGCCGCACCCTTTGAAATTTATTGGCCCCGTCCATAATCGCGGCTTCATGCAGCTGCGGATCGACGGACGTCAAGGCGGCCAAATAGATGATCGCGCTCCAGCCCGTCGTTTGCCAAATCTCCGAGATGACGTACATCGGTTTGAACCAGGCTGCTTCGCCGAAAAAATTGATCCGTTCCCCGCCGAAGAGGTCGATCCAATGGTTGATCATCCCCGTCCGCGGATTCAAGAAAATGTACAGCATGCCGACCAATACAACGGTCGAAATAAAGTGCGGGGCGTAAGTAATGGTCTGAACCCATTTCTTGAAGCGGAGCCGGGCGACCTGATTCAGCATGAGCGCGAACACGACCGCGATTGGGAAGGCAAAGACCAGGTCGTACAGATTGATCAGCAGCGTATTTTTGAGCGTATTCCAGAATTGATAGGACCGGAAGAAGCGCTCGAAATGCTCGAAGCCCACCCATGGGCTCCCCCAAATCCCGTCAATGGCGCGAAAATTTTTAAAAGCGATCTGAAGACCGTACATGGGCGCATACTGAAATATCGCGAAATGCAGCAAAAGCGGTAGCAGCAAAACGTAGAGCTGCCAGTTGCGGATGACCCGCTGCCACAGCGAAGCAGCCTTCGGTTTCGCGGGCTTCTCCAGCTGTGCGAGCGCCGTCCTTTCGATTTTGGTGTTCATCGTTATCAACCGTCCTTTACGTTACGCGGGGCTGGAAACCAGCTCGCTAACGGATGTTGGGGGCAGTTTTCTATTTGGCCAGGTTCGCTTTATTCGTATCGTAACCGTCCTGGTACACCTTCGTATAATCGCTCAGCCCCATTTTGTTCAGCGTCTCCAGGTACGTATTCCACTCTTCGTCAATGCCCCCTTTGGCGATCCATTGGGCTTCCATTTTATCCGTGTACGTTTTGATATCCGTCTGATACTGCTCGATGCTCTTGTACTGCGCGTCCGTGAACATAATATTCGGGTACACCCAAGGCTTCATGTAAGGAACCAGAGCTTCGTACCACTCGTCAAAATCGGGATCCAGCTGCCCGGGCTCTGCTTTCGGCAAAATCTGCTTGTCGCGCATTTCCTGCGAGAAGCCGTAGACGAAGTCATTATAAGGCGTCTCTTTGACCTTCCATTCGCCGGCCGTATAGTTTTCCGGATTCGGGATGGTGTCATACGTGCCGTCAGCAAGCTTCTTCAGACGGTTCGGTCCTTCGCGAAGCTTCATGGACATTTCCGGCTCATAAGCCCGGTCGACCCATCTCATCGTCGCCTCGGGGTACGGATTAACCTTTGTGATGACGAACATACCTGGGGTCATCTGCAAATTGTTGCGCGGGGTGATTTGCGAGCCGTCCGGCCCGGCGAGCGGGATCATCGGCGAACCGTAATCCCACCGGTAGTCCGCGTTGGTGATCTGGTCGGCGCTCCAGGCGAAGAATGCTCCAACAGACGCTTTTTTGCCGGAGGAGACCTTGGCGATCAGCTGGGTGGAGTTTTGCGTCATGCTGTCCGGATCGATCAGCCCTTTTTCATACAATGAGTGCAGGTACTTGACCGTATTTTTGAACTCCTCCGTCGCTCTGACGAATACCACCTTGTCATCCTGCACGATAAAAGTTTCGTCGATCGTATTGAAGGATCCGAACAGGTAGCCGAGCCCATACTGCGAGTCGCCGAAGACGCCGGTCAGCGGAATTTCGTTATTCGGATTGCCGTCTCCGTCCATGTCCATCGTTTTGAATGCCTCGAGTGCCTTCGTGAGCTCCTCCGTCGTCTTCGGCATTTCCAAGCCGGCCTTCTTCAGCCATTCCTTGTTCACCCACAGCGTATTCCCGTCGGCATGCTTATACTCCGACATGTTGGCCATCGGCAGGGAATAAATATGCCCATCCGGAGCTGTGATCGCCTGCCGTACTTCCGGGTATTTGTTTAGAAAATTCGTCAAATTCGGCGCGTATTTCTCGATGAGATCCTCCAGCGGAATAAACATGCCGTCTGCGCCTCCCGTCACGACCTGCGAGCTGCTGAGCTCCAGCAGCACGTCGGGAAGATCGCCGCTGGCGATAATCAGGTTGCGCTTTGTCGCCCAATCGGTGCCCGGGCTGAGGTTCCACTTAATCTGAACATTGGTCCCTTCGTTGATTTCCTTAATCGTCTCAAGCTCATTCCAATTCGTTCCCGTTCGTTCATCGTAAGTACCGGCAATGGTCAGGGATATCGGCTTATCGACAATCGGCAGCCCCGTCTCATGAAAGCCCTCGGACGCGCCCTTCGAATCGCCGCCCCCGGAACAGCCCGCCAGCAGCAGGATGGCGCTTAACACAGCCGCCATGGAACCTGCACGTTTGTTACGCATGTTCACGATCGTATTCCTCCTCAAGGCTTGTTTTGACATGAACAACATGTTGGATAGCTTTCACCCACATGTTAGCAACCTCCGCTCGGATGAGTCCATGCACGCTCTTTTACTGTACATGTATTTTGTTTCAGCAAGGTCAGGGCCTTGTTGCCGGAACGTCAAGTTTTGGAGAAGCATCCCGAATGTTGTCACTTCTCCGTTCCCATCCCTGAAACAAAGTGCATCCCCAATGAAGGATTACTGCATGTTCATGCATCTTCGCCCCTCGTATAATGAAAACCAATTCACGCTTCTTAAGCGGTGCATGGCTTAAAGGGCCGTGTTCATCCGCGAAGATCCAATGAGAAAGTAGGGGTTATATGGAAAGCCAATTGCAACGCGAAGTCATCAGAACACAGGTGCTTGTCCTTGGGGGCGGGGCCGGGGGCGTCGGGGCAGCCATTGCAGCCGCACGGGAGGGAGCGCAGACCATGATCGTGGACCGGCAGGGCTTCCTGGGCGGAAACATGACGATTGGACTGCCTTTGCTGGCCTTCCTGGATGCCCAGGGACGCCAGGTCACCCGCGGCCTGCCGCAGGAAATCGTCGACCGCTTGACCCTGCTTGGCGGTTCCTTCGGACACCGGGAATGCCCGCTGCACAATTCGACGACGGTCATCGACCCCAGCTTGATGAAAATCGTCATTTTTGAAAAAATCAAACAGTACGGGGTACAGCCCCTGCTGCACTGCGAAATCATCGGAACAAACGTGGAGGATGGTGAGCTGAAATCCGTTCTCTTAAAAGGAAAAGGCCGGGAAATCGAGGTCTTCGCCGATGTCTTCATCGATGCGACCGGGGATGGCGACGTCGCTTATATGGCGGGCGCCTCGTTTGAGAAAGGACAGTACGCGAACGGGGAAACCCAACCGCCTACCCTGATGTTTACCGTCGGCGGCTTTGATCTCGAACGGTTTATGGATTTCCTCGGGGAGCATCCGGAGGAGCTCCGGCACGGATCTTCGATGAAGATCCGCCCCGGCTATACGGCGGAGTTTCTGCGGACCAGCGAAAATCACGTGTTCGTCGGCTTGAAAAACACGGTTTCCAGGCTCAGGCAGGAAGGTAAATGCCCGATCAGCCGCGATACGATCATCTATATCAATCTGCCTAGGGAGGGGTACATTGCCCTGAACTGCATCCGCATCCTGAATTTTGATGGGACAAAGGTCGAGGAGCTAAGCCGCGGCGAGATCGAATCGCATCTGCAGATCCTTCCCCTGATTGACATGCTGCGCGAGCACATCCCGGGGTTTGAGCACATCTATTTGTCCTCGATTGCCCCGTTCCTGGGCATCCGTGAAACGAGGCGAATCATGGGCAAGCAGATGATCCGCGAAGATGCGGCCGTAAACGGCGTCATTCCGGATGACACGATCGCGCTCGGCTCGTATATTATCGACATTCACAGCGGTTCAGGCGACTCGACCGTTATCCGGTCGTTGGCCGGCCCTTATGGCATCACGTACGGGGCGACGATCGCCAAGGACGTGAAACGGCTGATGCTCAGCGGCCGCTGTATCAGCGTCGACCCCGTCGTCTTCGGCTCTTCCCGGGTTATGCCCACCTGCATGGCCGTCGGCGAAGGCGTGGGCATCGGCGCCGCTCTGGCTGCGAAGCAGCAAATCTCTCCGGAGGATGTCGATGTCCGGATCATCCGGCAAAAGCTCAGGGAGCACGGCGCCATCCTTTCGCTGGAGGACGTTGGCGAGGCAAGCGGGACGACAAGTTTATGAAATTGCGAGCTTATATCCACATAGGAGGCGATCACGTTGCAGGAAGCACAATTGACTTTTTTTGGCGGAGTAGGCAAATCAGGAGGCGTGCAGGTTCTGTACGGCAAAGGAAAACAGGGGCTGTTGTTCGACTTTGGCGTCGAGCACAGCAGCCTGCTGTTTCCGACCCAAGTAACGCTGTTTGAACCGGTGAATGCGACACCCGGACGCGAGCTGCGCCAGTTTTTGCTGGGCGGCATGACCGCCCCGCTGCCGGAGCTGTACGATGATCAGCAGATTGAAGGCCTGGATTGGGCCGTGGTTCGGCGGGTCTGGGAAAACCGGGAATTTCCGAACTACGACCGGATTCACCTCTATATTGGACATATGCATACGGACCATATGGCGCTGCTTCCCTTTGCCCATCCGGATCTCCCCGTATATATGAGCCGTGATTCGTATTCCTTGTTCCGCGGCATGGTGGCGGGCCGGCACAGCAAGGATACCCGGGCCAAGATAACAACCTGCGACGACCTGACCGTGGTCGATTTCGGAGAGTTCACGATGCAGGTCGTCGAGATGGATCACAATGCGACCGGCGCATCCGGCATCATCATCGACGACGGCACCCATAGAATTGCGTATACGGGGGACTGGCGCCGGCAGGGCAAGCATCCGGATAAGATCGACCGTTTCATCCGGCTGTGCCAGAGCAGACCGATCGACGTGCTCATTACGGAAGGGACGCGCCTTACATCCGACCCCTCCACCGTTCCGCTGCAGATCACGGAGGAGGCGCTGCTTGCCTCGTTCGCGGAGATCGTTCGCGAAGCGGAAGGGCTGGTGTATCTGCAGATGTCGCCACGGGATCTAGAGCGGATGGCCGACATGATCGCGATCGCCGCAGACCAAGGAAAAAGCATCGTGATGGAGGCGTCGCTTGCCGCCTTCTGGCATACGGCGAACCGGGAAGGTGTGCGGGTGCTCCATGGACATCCGGCACTTGACGTCCCTGTTCAAGTCATCGAGGCCACCATGGCCGAAGGCATTGAGGTGCCGTACCCTGCCGTCTCATTGGAAGAAGTCGCTGAGTGCAAGCCAGAAATAGTGTATTTCTTCAAATTTCCGGACCTTGCGCATATGATTGAATTGGAGACGCTGGGAGGCCTGCAGGGTCAATCGCATTTTATTCAATCGGACTACAGCGTCAGAATCGAGCATGCTGCCGTATCCAAGTTTCTGAACGCCTACGGGATTACCGGCCATCCCCTGTCCAATGGCGGACACGCCCATCCCGAGGCGCTCGCAAGCCTGATCGGCAGCATTGCTCCGAAAACCGTTATTACGCTGCACAGCCGGTTTCCCGAATCGCAGGACACCCGGGGCGTAAAGCCGTATTTTCCGGTAAAAGGGGAAACGGTGCCGGTCTCTTCCATCTTGGAAGCCGCGGCAAACGGCGTAAACCGGTGAGCGTTAGATTCATTCCTGGTAGGGCTGAATTACAATCGGAGAAAAGCTTAGGAGGACAAATCGGTGACATCAATTACGTTTGTCAGGCATGGAATAACCGATCATAATATCGAGAACAGGGCGCAGGGGCATACGCAAAATCCGCTGAACGAAACCGGAAGAATGCAGGCTGCACTGGTGGCCAAGCGGCTGGCCGGGGAGCCGTGGGATCTGTTTATTTCCAGCGACCTGCGGCGCGCCCGGGAGACGGCCGACATCATCGCAGCCGAAATCAAGAAGCCGGTCGATTTCTACGACGTGCGTCTGCGCGAGATGGACCGCGGCAAGATCGCCGATACGACCGAAGCGGAAAGGGTCCAGCGCTGGGGAGCCCGTTGGCACGAGCTGGACATGGAGCAGGAAACGGATGAGATGATGCGGGCCCGCGGCCGAAGCTTTGTGGAAGAGATGGCCGCCAGATTTCCGGGACAGAAAATTCTCGCCGTCACGCACGGCTATTTTCTGGGGCAAACCTTAAAAGAACTGATGCAGGATGAGTCGACGGGCGTCAAGCTGCGCAACACTTCCGTGACGACCATCGTTCTGAATGACACTGCCTGGACCTATTCGCTCTACGACTGCATCAAGCATTTGGAAGTGACCGAGGGTTAGCAGACCGGGACGCGGACAGCGGGGCGCCTGTCATCATCGGCATGCGAAATCGACCGGACGCCGGCGCCTTGCTCTGTCTTCCCCCACAAAGGACACCAGAGACCGGTTACAGCCGGTTCAGCTCGCGGTATCTGGATGGGCTCATGCCCATATTTTTGGAGAACACCCGGCTTAGATACAGGCCGTTCTCATATCCGCAGCAGGTGGCAATCTGGTCCAGCGTCATGTCGGTATCCAGCAGCAGCTCGGCCACTTTACTGATGCGCAAAGACCGGACAAAGTCTGAAGGAGCGATCCGGAACGACTTCCGGAACCGGCACGTAAACTGGACGGGACTGAGGTTCAGCGAATCCGACAGCTCCCTCATGCTGAACGGGGTGTACGCGTTCTGGTAAATCCATTCGGCCGCACGGTTCATCAGCACATCGTCCGAGTCGGCCAGCAGCTGCTGCTCATCATGGAGATGCTCTCTTTCCCACACCTCGCAGGCGAGCTGCCAGATGTCGTTCATGATCATGTCCTTGCGCAGCACATGCCGTGGTTCTGTCGCTAAATGCAGCTTTCGCAAATAGGCAAAATTGGAAACGAGGCGTTTGTTGTCAAGCGGGCGCGACAAAAACGTCGGCAGCGGCGGGACGGGCCCCGTCCGCTCTTCCCCCACCATTTCAAAGCCGATGTAGTGAAGCGCAAGCGGAGACACCATCTCCCGTTCAAAGGTGAACCCCGGCGGGCAGTACACCAGGTCTCCGGCCCCCGCCTCCCCTCGTTCCTCCCCGATCCGGTAATAAAATTTGCCCGATTCCACGGCAAACAGCACCCAGACGGAGTAACAATCCACATCCATTTCAAACCTTTCCTTACGCTCGAAATATGCATGAGAAACCAGATGCAGCGTTTGATTCCACAAGGTTGTTGTCGTCATCTATGCATCGTTCCTTTGGCCTGGAAGATAGTTTCATTGTAAATGGATTGCTGCCGGGCGTTCAATCTTTATTTTGGCCCGAAAACATACCATGACCGGAACCAATATGATGGGCAGAGGGCTAAAGCATAGGCTCCTGCACAGTCACCCTTTTGCCCCTGGGCGTATGCTGTAGGTAAAAGGAGGGCTGTTCATGCCGCTTTTGCTGCAGTATACGGACATCGAAAATGAAGAGCTTCCTCTGGAAGCCTGGAAGAAAGAGGCCTGCCGGCGGTTTGCGGCCAAGATGACGGACCGGGAAGCCCGGTTCCCCTGCATTCCGGCCACAAGGGCGTTCGCGCTCGGTCATCTCCGTTACGGTTTTGCGCCAAGTCCCTGGGATGATTCGGCAGGGCCGGAGCTCGCGCAGATTATTGCCGAATATGGCAGAGCTTCGCGGTCTTTCGGGGATTACTCCTCCCTGGTTGTTTTTTTCGAGGCGGAGGAGAACGTTAGAGAGGTTCTGGCGTATGAAGATGCATTCTGGAACTTACTGAACCAGGTCAGCCGTTTAGATCGTACGCCGTGGCCGGAGGACATTCCGGAAGACCCGGAACAGGCGCTGTGGGAGTTCTGTTACGATGGCGAGCGGTATTTCGTCTACTGCGGCACCCCGGCACATACGTCACGTCAGAGCCGAAGCTTCCCCTATTTCATGCTGGCTTTGACGCCGCGCTGGGTGTTGGACCAGTGGAACGCCTATCCTGAAAAAGCGGCTGAGATCGCTCCCCGGATCCGTGCACGCCTTGCCGCATACGACACCGTACCGGCCCATCCGGAATTAAAGCCTTACGGATCGCAGGGGAATCTTGAATACAAGCAGTATTTTCTGCGGGATGACGACACCTCGCCGGCCGGATGCCCCTTCCATCGGGCAATAACGGAGCGGGCAGGGAAGTAGAACGGTTCGGTTCTCGATCAAGCAGCAGATGCCCGTGCGGGCTGCGAATACCAAAAAGAACCTCGGGATCCCGCCCAAGGTTCTTTTTCACAACAACATCGATTAAAAAATCGTCGGCACCATTCCCCCATCCATACGGATCGGAGCGCCTTTGAAGGCGGATGCATAAGGGCTGCATACAAAAGCAGCCAATCTGCCGATTTCAAACGGCCGGATAAACCGCTGAATTTCCGATTGGGGCAGGCCAGCCGCCATAAACCTCTTCTCTTTTTCCGAGAAGGTCAGATCTTCGTCAGCGTACATCCCCTCAATGATTTGCTGCACATTTTCAGAGAGGGTCGGTCCCGGCATGATCGTATTCACGGTAACCTCGGTGCCCTTCGTCAATTTGGACAAGCTCTTCGACAGAGATAACAGCATCGACTTGGTTACGGCATACTGAGGCATTTGCCCCGAAGGCATCAACGCTTCCTCGCTTGCAATAAAGAGAACCCGCCCATAATCCTGCTTCAGCATGGTAGGCAGATAAAATTTGGTCAGCCCATTGGCGGCAAGAACATTCGTGCGGAAGTAGGTTTCCCATACTTCGTCGTCAACGTTCTCATATGGCATGATCTCATAGATTCCCATATTGTTCACCAAAATATCAACCTGGGGGAATTTTTCAAATAAAGCTTCTCTTTGCCCTTTATCTACAAGATCGGCCGTCGCCTTCTGCGGAGTGGTCGCCGGGAAGTTCGCCTTGATTTCATTCACCGTTTGTTCTACCTCTGCATCGTTTCGGCCGTTAATGAGTACATGAACGCCTTCTTTGGCCAGCTCAATGGCAATGGCCTTTCCGATCCCTTTTGTAGATCCTGTAACTAACGCTGTCTTATTGTGTAATCCCATATCCATAACAAAAAACTCCTTTTACTCCGGATAGAGATAATATTACCTGACCAGTAGGGTTCAGTAACTAGCCTGCTACGCCAACGTTCTTGCTATACACGCCAATAAAACAACAAATATCCTGACACGCCGAAGCAAGCCGGGTTTGGAAATCTATTGAAAATCGGGCTCTGCTCGCTGTCCTTCTGCTCACGAGTTCGTACTTACATGTTCAGCACGCCAATGGGATGGCGTATTTCCTTCCCAAAGCCGGAAGGCCCGGTAGAACGAATTCTGGTCTTCGTATCCAACCAGGAAAGCGACCTCTTTAATATCAAGCGAAGGGTCCGCCAAATATTCCCGTGCCTGCTCATGTCTGGCTTGCGTCAGCAGGTGTTTGAAGCTGGTGTTCTCCTCTGTAAGCCGGCGCTGCAAGGTACGGTCGCTCATCCCGAGCTCTCTGGCGACAGCCTGGATGTCGGGACGCCCTGCCGTGAGGCTGCGCTTCAGAATCCATTTGACCATTTCAGGGAACGAGCGGCTGCGCTGCTGCTCATCAAGCGACTGGTCCAGCGCGGGAGTCAGAATGTCCAGCAGCTCTTCGTTGTACGATAGAAAAGGCCGATCCAGATCTCGCAGGTGCAGCGTCAGCCGGTTGCCTGTCGCACCTACCTGGATCCGGCAGCCGAAATAACTTTCAAGGGTCTGGATATCACCCATTGGCTGCGAAAATTCAACGGACCGTGCTTGCACAGACTGCCCTGTCCCCCGGCGTCCAAGCTCCATGAGGCATGCCAGCGTGATGCCAACCAGCACCGGCGGGCCGGACTCCCCGGGATGCAGCCAGCCCAGCTCGATGGTGCAGTGCTCTCCCTCCTCGGTGATGCGCAGGCTCTCGGGGGGACACATTTGCTTGTACCGGGCCATCCGGTACAGCGCGTCACGGTAATCACGGGCATGATACGTCGCCAAAACGGTCGGCGGGTATTTCGCCGTTTCAAAGACGGTCGCCAGCTGGATGATGCCTTGGGCGACGTCGCCGGCCAGCTCGGAATAAGCCTGCCAAATGGCGAAATATTGAGCCGTGGTGACCTCGGGTTCTGCAATGATCGTAAGCGGGAGTCCTGCGCTCCGGACAACGTCATGCGGGGCAATCCCGAGTTGACGGAATCCTGCCCACAGTCCCGGCGGAATTTTTATGCGTTCAGAAATATAGGAACTCATAGCTGAGGGCCTCCTTTAAGCAGTCGCATTCGTAGTAATCGGATAGGCGACCTTCGTCATGGATGTACAGCTATTATAGTACCTGTCCTTATCGCTCTGAAACCAGCAAAAAGTGACAAATCTTCGACAAGCCCCAGTCTAGGCTTTCCAGCCAAGAATGGTTTATGATATTGAAAAAACCAAATTCAGGAGTTATATCATGGATATCGCGAAAAAAGAACTGGTGGTCAACCTCTGCCTTCTCTCCCTTGTTCTTAGCATTTTAAACGGTGCCCTTGTCGTCCATATCAACCATTCGCTGGTATCCGATACCCCATACGTTAGCGGCCCGGGGGATTTCGTCATGTTTGTGTTCTTCTTTTTGATACTGTATGGATTTCATGCCGTGGTAAGTTTTTTTCATTTCGCTGCGGCAGCAATCGCAAGAAGATCGCTTGTAACAAGACTTGCTGTTTTTAATGCAGCCGGGTTAGCATTAGTTGGGGCTATTTATGTTTATATCCAGGATGTAACCGTATTGTTCCTGTTCTCCTCCCTCGGTATATTTTCCCTTGTTACAGCCGTAATAAACCGAAAATAGGTTGTTGATTAAGTAGTGTAAACACCAAAAGACCTGCTCCTGGATGGCAGCAGGCCTCCTTGAAATTTAAATATCGGAACATTACTCAAACGGATAACGGAGTCCCCATTGACCTCGGATCCGGTCGAGCAGCTTCATAATCGCCACCGACTCTTCAAGCGGAATGACAGAGCTTTCGGTCCGCCCCTCCGCCAGACATCTTGCCACTTCCTCGGCTTCAAACGCATACCCGAGCGATGTCCGGTCATCTTCAAAAATCTCTTTACTGCCGTTGACATATAACGCAGCTCTGGTCGCGTTCAAAAAGGAAGGAATGCGAATATACCCTTCCGTGCCGTAAATGCATGCTTCATTGTCCATATTCAGGCGTATGGCCCCGTTCAGCTGTGCGGTTTTTCCTGTGCTATAGGACAGCAGGAGAGAGAACTGCTCGTCCACGCCAGTACTGCCGATCTGAGCGGTACTCGACACTTCCTCCGGTTCAGCCCCAAAGATCATCGATGCAAAAGACACGGGGTAAATCCCGGCATCCAGCAGCGCCCCGCCCCCAAGGCTCGGACTGAACAGTCTGCCTTCCGGATTGACGCCGGCACGGAATCCAAAATCCGCTTTGACGAGCTGAACGTCACCAATCCGCCCTTCATCCAGCCATTCCCTCACTTTGCGGATGACCGGAAGAAATCTCGTCCACATTCCTTCCATCAGAAAAACCTTGTTCTCCTTGGCATAAGATACGGCCTCTTCCAGTTCGGCCCGCGTTCACCGTAAAAGGCTTTTCGCACAATACCGCTTTGCCCGCCTTCAAACACAGCAGGACGTTTTCCTTATGGGCAGGATGCGGCGTCGCGACATAGATCGCGTCAATGTCCGGATCGTTTGCCAGCTCTTCGTAGCTGCCGTAAGCTTTCCCGATTCCATAGTCAGCGGCGAAGCGCGAAGCGCTGTCGAGCGTTCTGGAGCCTACGGCCGCTGCCACCCCATTTTCTGCAAAAGCAAGATCTTTTGTAAACTGCGACGCAATCCAGCCCGTTCCCAAAATACCCCATTGGATCGTTTTCGGCATGTGATTATTCCTCCTCAAAGTTAGATTACGAATATTAGACTATTAGTCATGGGTGATTTCATGACTCTCCAGTTTTCCGTTTGCATCGAACTGCAGTCTAAATAGAAGATCATCAACCCCTAAACCCGCTCTTCCCAAATAGTAAACAAACTGAGGAACGGGGCTCGTTATCCTTTGCTCAGGCTCTCCCAATAAACTGATAATTTCGTCCTGTGTCATTCCTTTAAGGTCACTTTTTGCCAACAAATCTTCGACCATACGGTTCCGCTTCCCTGGTTGATCGATCCAAGCATCCGAACTAAACTTATTTTGACATGCGCTTAGACAAAGCATCAGCAACAAAGAAGAGATGAGCACCAGCTTTTTCATCTTCTTTCACTCCTTGAACCCAACTGGTGAATCCGGATTTCCTTGAACATGCGAAACCATTTGATACTAGCTGCATGAACGATAATGGCTATTCCTCATTTCCAAGAAGCTCCCCCAGTGAAACGGGAAATAACGGTTTGATCAGCTCGAGCACCGCTTTCGCGTACTCCTGGATTTCTTTTTGCGCATCATGCTCCAGCCGTTGAGACAGGAAGTGAGCGACGGATTGGACCGACGCCGTCCAGTACCAGCGTACATACATCCCGTAAGCGGGAAGGAACAACCGGGCCTGTTCCGCGCAAACGCCGTCCGCCAGGGCGGCTTCGTACTTGGAAATGCCCAGCTCCACATAATCCATCAGTTCTTGGGTATGCTTCACGCCAAGCTCCCAATCCACCTCTCCGCCGCTGCCCTGCTTGGAGTTTTCCGGTTGGGACCTCCACTCGCCTGCCTTGGGGATATAAAATGCGGGGTCCTCTGTTATGTATCGCCGGCTTGATTCGTTCCATGCCTCCATACTGTCGCCGGTCCCCTCATAATGCGCGGATCCGACCACGTATTTCCACCATTGTCTGGCAACCATAAGAGGAGCATACACCTCAAATTGGACGAGGGCATGGCGAAAAGGCGAAGTATGTCCTTCGCGGGCAAGGAACTTAATGAGCCTCACGTCACGGTCGTTCAACTCCAACGACTGCTTGGCATAGGAGACACGGGCGGCATTGACTACGGTTAAGTCCGAACCCATGTGATTGACCAAACGTACATATCCCTGATCCAGCACTTCGGTGGTCGACATGAACAAGTCCTCCCTGAGACAAATATGGGTTTGTGGGATAACATCACCCTACCATACACCCATTATTCTAATAATGGTTTTTAGTCTAGCTGATAACCGGCTATTCGTCCATGCTTAAAATAGACGACTCACGTACACTAAACCATCTTTATAGGGAGGTGTCGTTGTTGAGTTGTCCGGATAAAAAAAAATCGTGCAAAAAGAAAACCGCAATTGTGTGCCATCCAAAAGAAAAGAAAAAGAAACGACGTGTTATAGTTATAAAAAAAATAGTTCGGGTACCGTGTCCCCCGCCTAAAGGTCAGCAATTACTAAAAGGACTTGCGGGAGCAATTGCAGAAGCCGGGCCTCAAGGACTTGCCGGAGCTCTGGGACCCCAAGGACTTGCAGGACTTGTTGGAGCAATAGGCGCACTTGGACCTGAAGGAATTGCAGGTGCACTCGGACCTCAAGGAATAGCAGGGCTTGTTGGAGCGATCGGCGCACTTGGACCCGAAGGACTTGCAGGTGCACTCGGACCTCAAGGAATAGCAGGACTTGTTGGAGCGATCGGCGCACTTGGACCCGAAGGACTTGCAGGTGCACTTGGACCTCAAGGAATAGCAGGACTTGCAGGAGCGATTGGCGCACTTGGACCCGAGGGGCTTGCAGGTGCACTCGGGCCTCAAGGACTAGCAGGGATTGCAGGTGCAATTGGCGCAGCTGGATTGGCAGGGCCAACAGGACCCGCAGGACCGGCAGGAGCAACGGGTCCAGCGGGACCCGCAGGGCCGGCGGGTGGAGTATTAGGCTTTGCAGATTTTTTTGCCTTAATGCCTCCTGATAATGCAGCAACTGTTGCCCCCGACACGGACGTCAGCTTTCCACAAGATGGTCCAATCAGCGGGACTGCGATTACCCGTGTAAATGCAAGCTCATTTAACTTGGCTACTATTGGAACTTATCAGGTTTTGTTTCAGGTAGGTGTAAACGAACCGGGTCAACTCATTTTAACACTCAACGGCGCTGACCTGGCTTATACCGTAGTCGGGCGTGCTACAGGCACTACCCAAATCGTAGGCATGGCCCTTGTGCAAACAACGGTCATCAATTCAGTACTCACAGTTCGAAATCCAGCTGGCAATGCCGCGGCACTCACGATCACTCCATTAGCTGGAGGAACAAGACCCGTTTCGGCACATCTTGTTATTACACAGATTGCATAGAGTAAAAGAAATACAAACTACAGGAAACGATAACTCAGTAAACACCAACAGGCTGCCGATATCCATTTTCGGCAGCCTGTACTTTCCCAATCAGACATGAAACCATTACAGATGGCTCTGCCGGCGCTGGCGATACTGCCCGGGGGAAATCCCCGTACGGTCCCGAAACAGCCTCCCAAAGAAGCTCGCGCTCGGAATCCCGACCTGCTCCGCCACCTCCTGCACCGTCAACGACGTCTGCTCCAGTAGAACCATCGCCTGGCTGATCCGCAAATGCTGTACATACTGAAGGGGCGTCATGCCCGTATACTTTTTCAGGCAGCGGGTAATGTGGTCGAATTGAAAATGCAGCGCCTCCTCAAGCTCCTCCGAGCGAAAAGGCTCATTCCAGCTGCGCTGCAGATAGCTGACCGTCTCCCGGGCGAGAGCGGCCGATCGCGAGCCCGGCCTGCGCCCTAAATCCGCCTGCAGCAGCTCCAGCAGGTCGCAGAACAGCACCTGCAGCTTCAAGGAGTGCTCCACGGCAAAACCGCGATGCAGTTCCACCATCCGGTCCAGCAAAGGCTGGAGCAGGTGAAAAGGAGCATCGCCGAATTTGGGCAGATACATCGTTTGCTCTGCCGGATGCTCGTCGCTGTCCTGCCCTTGAGGGAGCATCGCCGACCAGGGAATATCCTCTGCCTCCATCCGGCGAAGGGGCTCCGGGTGCCGGAAGTGCACCCAATACACCGCCGTCGGCTCCGAGCAAGCCTGAGTGCCCGTATGGGTACGTCCCGGCTCGAGCAGCAGCAGCTGGCCGTCCTGAATGACATATTCGGTATCGTCTTCCCGCAAATACATGGCACCTTTCTTTACCAGAATCAGATCGTAGGCGTCAAAGCTGCGGGTCTGATGCCGGCTTCCAAGCGCCCATACGGCGCGCCCGACGGTCAGAAGCGACGGCAGCGGCGGAATCGCCAGCTCGAGGCATTTCATGGGCTTCCTCTACCTCCTGCACAAGTCGATATCGTGGCAGATCATTCTTATCATTAAATTCATCCTAGCATAATATGCTGTTTCGGTCATTTTTCAAAAGTCGATATCGGACAGAACAAAGTCGCTATTCCGTATGGAAGCGGTATCAATTTTCCTTTACCTTAGGGGTATGTGCAAAGCCGTTTTCAAATCTCTGCTTATTGAATGGAGGAACATCTACCATGCGTATGCGCCAGGTTCATCTCGACTTTCATACGTCCGAAGCGATTCATCCCATCGGCTCCCGCTTCAGCAAGGAACAGTTTCAGCAGGCGCTAAAGCTTGGCCATGTGGATTCGATCACCGTTTTTTCCAAATGCCATCACGGATGGGCATACCATCCCTCCGAGGCGAATGTCACGCATCCGGGACTGTCCTTCGACCTGCTCGGTGCCATGATTGAAGCCGCCCACGAAATCGGGGTACGAACTCCTGTCTACCTGTCCGCCGGCCTTGACGAGAGGCTTGCCGTGCGGCATCCCGAATGGCTGATCCGTGAACGCTTCAGCCGCGAAGGCGACCTGTTCACGCCGGGATACCACCAGCTCTGCCTGAATACGCCTTATCTGGACATACTGCTGTCCCAGATTGAAGAGGTCGCGCAGCGTTATGATGCCGACGGCATTTTTCTGGACATCGTCGGGGTGCGGGAGTGCTACTGCGCCACCTGCGTAGCGGCGGCCCGGGAGCAGGGGATCGACCCGCGAGACAAAAGCGCCATGCGCCCGCTCTGGGAGCAAACCTACGCCAATTACACCAGCCGCGTTAAAGAAACGGTGCATCGGCACAAACCGGGACTGCCGATCTTCCATAACGGCGGCCACATCCGCCGCGGACGCCGCGACCTTGCGCACATGAACTCGCATCTCGAGCTGGAGTCGCTGCCGACCGGGGGCTGGGGCTACGACCACTTCCCGCTGTCCGCCCGCTACGCCCAGACGCTGGGCATGCCGTTCCTGGGCATGACCGGCAAGTTTCATACCACCTGGGGCGAATTCGGCGGCTATAAGCACCCGAACGCCCTGCGGTATGAAGCCGCGCTCAGTCTGGCGAACGGCGCCGCCTGCTCCATTGGGGACCAGCTGCATCCGCTGGGCGCGATGGATGAAGCCACCTACCGGCTGATCGGCGCGGCCTATGCCGAAGTCGAAGCCAAGGAAGCGTGGTGCCGTGACGTCGTCAACGTCGCCGACGTAGCGCTCCTGTCGGTGGAAGCGGCCGGCACCCATCAGGCGACCGGCGGCCACGACAGCTTCACCGGCGATCCGGACGCCGGCGCGGTGCGCATGCTGCTGGAAGGGCATATCCTGTTCGACGTCGTCGACCTGGAAGCCGACTTCAGCCCGTACGCCGTTCTGATCCTGCCCGACCGGATCCGGATCACTGATGCGATCCTGGCCAAGCTGGACCGCTATCTGACTGGCGGCGGGCGCATCCTCGCTACCGGCGAATCGGGCTTGAAGCCGGACGGCAGCGGATTTGCCATCGACTTGGGCGTTCGCCACGCCGGCGTCAATCCGTTCCGTCCGGACTACTACCATCCGCAGCATCCGCTGGCGAGCCTGCAGGAATCGGCGTTTATTTTCTATTCGGAGGGGCAGAAAGTAACGCTTGCCGAGGGCGGAACCGAGCTTGGCAAACGGGAAAATCCGTATTTCAACCGTGATGCCTTCACGTTCTGCTCCCACCAGCATACGCCGAACAGCGGAGAGTACGGCGGGCCTGGCATGGTGGAGCATGCGAACGGAATCTATATCGCCTGGAACGTATTTGAAGACTATGCTACCAAGGGAAGCCTCGTTTTAAAGGAAACCGTCCTGTACGCATTGGACCGTCTGCTGCCGGAGAAGACGCTGCGTACGAACCTTCCCGTGCAAGGCGTAACGACAGTTCAGCATCAGCCGGACCGGCAGCGTTATGTGCATCATTCGCTGTACGCCTCGCCGGTGAAGCGTGGGCGTAACATTGAAGTGATCGAGGACCTGCTCCCGATCCGCGGAACGACCGCGGAGCTACGGATTTCCGAGCCGGTCACCGGCGTATACCTGGCGCCGCAGATGACGCCTATCGATTTCCGGCAGCAGGATGGCCTCGTCTCGTATGAGCTGCCGGAGTGGCAGTGCCACCAAATGGTCGTTCTAGAGTACGGCCAGCCGGAAGGGAAATAGCGAGCAGCGGCAACCTGTCTCTACCCGAGACACAGGCCCCCATCTCATAAACACATGCTTCTCTCAAGCACAAGCGTACTCGCAATCACACACGCTTGCTCTTAACGAAACTACACGCATACTCGGACATACAGGCTTACGCGTAACCGTATGCTCACGAATAAGCACAGTACAGATACGCGTAAACACATACTTACGCAAAAATACAAGCGGTGTCGAACTACATGCTTATGCTTTCGCCTAAACCCTTGCTCACTCGCAAACCAAAAAACCCGGAGCGCTTCCAAGCTGCTCCGGGCTTTTTTAGCCTTATTTCCGGCCGAAATCCGCCTTGATCTCGCCCCATTCCTCGGTCTTCCACTTCACGATTTTGTTCTCGTACTTGTTCTCGTGCAGCCACTGTACGGCGCGGTCCGTCAGCTCCCAAATCTTCCGCGTCTTCTCGGTACGGGCCAGCGTCGTCGCCGGTTTCTTGTTGCGGACCCAGGCCAGCGCCGTCTTCGAGTCGGTGTAAATGGTCTTCTTGCTGCCCTTCTGCTTCAAATACGCCAGCGCATGGACGATCGCGATAAATTCGCCCAAGTTGTTCGTTCCATTTTCAACCGGCCCGACATAGAACAGAATTTCCCCGGTCCGCGTATCGACGCCTTTGTACTCGACCGGGCCGGGATTGCCGCGCGTACCGACATCCACCGAGATGCTGTCGTAATCAATTTCTTCCATCGAAGATGCCGACGCGGACGGCTTGCCGGATTTGGCCGCCTTTGCTGCATATCCCCCGGCCGAACCTGATGCCTTGGCCTTGCCCCAGTTTTTCTTCCATCCGCCCGCATAAGCCGCTTCCGCCTCCGCGCGCGATTCGTAGGACTTGTATTTGGCGTCCGTATACCCGTTCACCTGAGCCTGGCATTCGGGCCAAGACGTATAGATTCCCGGCTTATGCCCTTCCCAGACGACGTAAAATTTTTGCTTTGCCATAACTAGCATTTGCTCCTATCTGCTTCTGCATCTTTTTCCCCATCTACAGTGACGTTCTTCCAAGCAGACGGCTATTGCGCCAGACCCGTTCCTTCGAACGCCCGGATGGCTTCCTTGATTTCCTCCGGCAGCGGGGTGCTCTTCCCACTCTTCGTTTCGATCAGCACGACCGCTCCGCGTCCGGCCGCCTTCAGTGCTCCTGAAGCGACGACGGCATACTCAATGTCCAGGGAGGAGCGCCCGATCGACGCCACCCGAACGTGGAGCTGCACCGGATCGCTGCGGTACATCTGGGCGAGATATTGGCATTCGAGGTCGGCAACCACCATCACTTTCTCCTCGCCGAACAAGTCGGCAAACAGCCCGAGCTGCTCGAAATATTCAATTCTGCCCTGTTCAAAATACATAAAATAGCTGACGTTATTCACATGTCCAAGCATATCCGTCTCGCAGTAGCGCACCTTGATCGGGATTGAAAAATGAAACTTTTGCAGCCAGCCTGCAGCATCCGGCTGAATAAAGCTTTCCCTTTTCATGAAAATGTCTCCTTTGCGGACCCGCTGTTCCCCTGCCTGCCGTACAAGCACGTGAGATCCCCATCGGCTTGACGGCTTGGCCGGATCAGGCCCCGATTTCCGGCTGTCTGATGCCCATTATAGCAAAAAATGCTTCCCCCGTTCAGCAATTATCGCGGCGACAGCCCTTTTCCCCGCGTCGTATGATTTAAGGAAATCGCCAGATGGGGCCAGTGATCAGAGCATCCTGGGGACGTTATCCTTTGCCGTTTCTTCGGCTCAGGTATTGACAGGACCGGGATTTGTTTTAACATGTGAAGAACAGCATGTATCCGACTGCGGATCAAGAGAGAGAGAGGGAACCTGATGATCATCGATATCGAGAACATTACGTGGAGAAGCGGGCAGCATACGTTAATGAAAAATGTAAGCTGGCAGGTGAAGCCCGGCGAGAATTGGGCGCTGCTGGGACTGAACGGCTCGGGCAAAACGACGCTGCTGAACATCGTCAACGGTTATATTTGGCCGTCCGAGGGCTCGGTCAGCGTGCTGGGGCACCGCTTCGGGGAAGTGGACCTGCGCGAGCTGCGCAAATCGATCGGCTGGGTCAGCAACTCCTTTCAGGAGCGTCTGTACGGATCGGACCGCACCCAGAACATCGTCGTCAGCGGAAAGCACGCCACGGTGGGCTTGTACGACAAAACGAGCGATGAGGACTTCGACCGTGCCCGCGAGTTGATGGAAACGATGAACTGCGGTCATTTGTGGGACCGCGAATACCGCACCTGCTCACAGGGCGAGAAGCAGAAGCTGCTCATTGCCCGCGCGCTGATGGCCGATCCACGCATACTGATTCTGGACGAGCCGTGCAACGGGCTGGATCTGTTTTCCCGGGAGAAGCTGCTGGACAGCATCCGGGAGCTGACCTTGCAGCCGGACGCGCCGACGCTCATTTACGTCACGCACCACACCGAGGAAATTTTGCCGGCGTTTAGCCACGTGCTGCTGATGAGACGCGGCGAGGCGGTCTGCAGCGGGCGGACCGAGGACGTGCTGACCGCGGACACGCTCAGCGACCTGTTCGAATCCCCGGTGGAGGTTGACCGTCACGGAGACCGGGTATACGTGCGCGTAGCGGAATAGGCGCTGCGATTACAGGGCGGATCGCAAAAGGAGGGCTTCGTTGATCGAAGTTCCTCCTTTTTTATGCTTGCACCATCGAGAGCTTGTCCGGCTTCGCCCAGTATAGTTTAGCGAATAAACCTTATGACATCCGGCTCAAAGTTCCCGCTCTGTAAGCCGATATACTAGTAAGGAAATGATTTCCTGAACATTGGTTTATATTTCGAGACAAAGGGGATATTTTTGCAGCATGAAAAAATGGTTAACCGCAGTACTCATCATGTGCCTTACCTGGGTGTGCCTTGCGCCATCCGCGCCTGCTTCCGCCGCTTCGGCCGTCAAAAACGTCGTGATCGTCGATGCGAAAAGCGGCTATTCCTTCCTGCCGGTCCGCTCCCTGAGCGAATTCGAAGGCGTGACCACTCAGTGGAACGATGCCGCCAAGCAGCTCGACATTTTCCAGGGCAACCACCGCCTGACGCTTCACCTCGCGCAGAAGTCCGCCGCTTTCGACGGCGCTAGCCTCGCTCTAGCCGCCGCCCCGTTCCGCGAGAACGGCTCGGTTTATGTACCGCTGTCGCTCATCGTCAGCAAGCTCGGCGTTGAAGCCAGTTGGCAGAAGGACGAAGCAGCCGTCAAGCTGACCAGGGAAGGAGCGGAACAGTATCTCCCCTACGTTACCCGAAACGTGGGACAAGCCCTGAAAAACCCGATCGTGAGCGCACGCCAAACGTATAAGGTCGGCAGCAGATCGTTTTCCGCCCAGATGGTGACGATCGACCTGCTGCATCCGAAGATTCAGCTGGATGTCGTACTCGCCGGGAATACCCCCGGCAAGGTCGAAGACCTCTCCAGCATCGCCAAGCGCAGCGGCGCAAAGGTGGCCGTCAACGGCACCTTTTTTGACGCTTATACTAGCGGCGCCTACAAGGCTCCATACGGCTATATCGTGAGCCATGGCACCGTCAAGATGCCAAGCCCCGGCGACAAGCGTTCCATCTTCGCTTATGATGCCAACCACTTGGCGCGGATTATCGCCGGTCCCGATTTTGGCCAAGCCTTTGAGCAAGGCTGGATCGAAGGTGGTCTTCAGGCCGGGCCGCGGCTGCTGGTGAACGGCAAAGTTTCGCTGAACGTGAAGAAGGAAGGCTTTAAAGATCCAAAGATTCTTACCGGTGGAGGGGCCCGCAGCGCGCTCGGCCTGACCCGGGATCACCGGCTGATCCTGCTGACCACCGGGGGAGCTACCATTCCCCAGTTGGCGGAAATCATGAAGAAGGCCGGAGCCTACCAGGCCATGAACCTGGATGGCGGGGCTTCCAGCGGTTTGTACTATAACGGCAAGTACCTGACCACTCCCGGCCGGAAAATCAGCAATGCGCTTGTCGTGAAATTTCAATAAGACGGGGCCCTTGCCCTGCCTATCGAAAAAAGCCTGGAGCGAATTTATTTCGCCCAGGCTTTTCATATTCATCAGTGGTATCGATCTATAGTACCGTCTCTCCAAATCTCAATGGCTCCTGAATCGTTAAAGGTTCATGTTCACCAAAATTTTGCACTGCTTGCGGTCCTGCGTCAGCTGCTCAAAGCCCTTCTCGACAATATCGTCCAGCGCGATCATACTCGTAATAACCTTGTTGCCGTCGATCGCCCCGCTGGCCAGCAGGCTGATGACTTCCGGGAACAGATTGTTGTAGGCATAGGAGCCGCTGATTTTAGCTTCGGATTTGACGATCACGCTCGGGTTGAACGTAACCGGCTTTTCCCACAGGCTGATGATTTTGAATTCTCCGCCAGGGCGGACCACACTGACCCCCGATTCAAACGTCGCCTGAACACCTGCTGCGTCATAAGCAACGTCCGCGCCGCCCTTCGTCATTTCGCGGATCGTTTGAACCGCATCGGTTTCGACCGGGTTGATGACATGCGTTGCTCCCAGCTCCAGCGCCTTCGCCCGGCGTTCGTCAGACACTTCCACGACGATAATCCTGCCGGCACCCGCTGCCTTCACCGCCTGCAGAAGCAGCAGCCCGATTGGACCCGCGCCGAAAATCGCCGCCGTATCGCCCAGCTTCAGCTGGCTTTGGCGTACCGCGTGAACCGCTACGGCCGTCGGCTCAACAAGCGCCCCGAGCTCCAGGCTCATGTGATCCGGCAGGACAAACACGTTTTCCTGCTTCACCACGGCATATTCGGCAAATCCCCCCGACATCGAGTAGCCGTATCCCTGTGAGTTCGAACACAGATGCGACAAGCCTCTTCTGCAGTTGGCGCAGCGGCCGCACGGAACGAGCGGCTCCACAGCCACCCGGTCACCCACCATAATACCCTCTACGCCTTCGCCGATCTCCGTGACGACACCGGAAAATTCATGGCCGAGCACCGGCTGCTTGCGGATCGGATACAGTCCGGCCAAATACTCGTGCATGTCGCTCCCGCAAATCCCCGCAAATTCGACCTTCACTTTTACCGTTCCCGGCGTCAGTTCTGGTACCGGAATGTCTTTCACCTGGATATCTCTTGGTCCATAAATGTGTGCTGCCTTCATGATGTCTACCTTCTCCCTACAGTATTTACTTCGAACCGATCCCTAATCCGCGAAAAATATAGCGTACCGTAAGGTCAGCCGCCTGCTCCGGCTTCGGCTCCGTCCCCTTCTCGTCAAGTGGATTCAAGTAAGGATCCAGCATCGAGGAGATGATCGTTCCCATCGTAAAATTCACGGCAAACGCAAGCGACGGAAACGTGACCGCCCCCTGATCCATCCCTGCCTTGAGAATTTGCCGCAAATGCTCCCATGTGGGAAAAATCGCATAAGTCAGCTTCTCCACCCGGGGGCTCTTCATCATCAGCTCCTGCTGGAGGATGCTGATCAAATGCCGCTCCTCATAGCGGTAATCCACGAAGTTGACGATGAACCTGCGCAGGTCCGAAACCGGGTCCTCCAGATCGTAATGCATGTCGGCAAAATACTGCCGCAGCGGTTCGAACAGCGCGTAGAACACGTTATCCTTACCGCCGAAATGATAGGACACGAGCGCCAGCGATACGCCGGCTTCCTCGCAGATCTGCCTTACGGTCGTCCCTTCAAACCCCTTAAGAGCAAACAGCTTCTTCGCGGCTTGGAGAATAACCACTTTCACATCTTTATCTTTGATTTCATTGTTGGAATTCATAAAAAAGCTCGCACCACCTGACTATGGAATCTTCGGTTACGCATGGATTTGAACACTTGTTCAAATCAAGTCATCATAAACGTACCATTAGAACCTGACGGCGTCAAATGGGCATGCAGCTCTTAAACAATTGTTTTGAACGATCGTTTTGAACATTTGTTTAACAAAGCCATTGTACACCTGTGGCGAAATGGTGTCAACACTCCGCTCTGTCCCTCTAATGAATTTCCCCTAAAAAAATACCCCCAGACCGTTTTCAACGGACTGGAGGTATGGAATCAATAACGGAATTATTCGGCGGTTACCGCCTTGCCCGGCTTCACGTTCGCATTTCCCGACGGAGCATTCGCTTCCGGTGTCTGGTTGGTGGAACGAAGCGGCAGTTCTTTCAAGAAGAACACGAGGATCAGAGCCACGACAAGCACCAGCGTACCTGTAAGGAACACGGTGGATAGCGTATCACCCAGCGCGTGCCGGATGCTGTCGATCATTTGCACGAACAGTGCTCTGGCTTGCTCCGGCAGGCTCGCTTCCGTCTTTTCAACCAGGGGCTTGTTCATGAGTGTCTGCGGATTGGCGAAAGCGAGCAAGCTCTGTGCCGTCTTCGGATCCAGTGAACTGAAGTCCGGAGCACTCGGGGACTGCAGCGCTTCTTTCAAATGTTTCGTCAAACTGTTCGACATAACCGTACCCATCACAGCGATACCGATCGTACCGCCAAGGTTACGGAACAGCTGCGTCGATGCGGTAACGACACCGAGCTCCTTATGCGACACCGCATTTTGCGTTGCCAGCGAGAAGACCGGCATCCCGAGGCCCAGGCCAATACCGAAAATGATCGTGCTGACGATCGTCATCGCGATGTTATCCATAAAGATCATCAGGCCCATGCCAATAATCATAACCGGCATCCCGATCAGGGCAAAGCGCTTGTATTTCCCGATTTTGGCGATCAATTGACCGGTAATGGCACTCGTGATGACCATACACAGCGACATCGGCAGCGTGACGTAACCCGCGTAAGTCGGAGAAATAGCCAGCACGCCCTGCACGTAGAAGGAAATATAAATCATGGCTCCCATCAAGCCAAAGTTCATAATAAAGCCGATCAAGTTCGAGACCGTCACCACGCCGTTTTTAAACAAATGCAGCGGAAGTATCGGTTCCTTCACCAAGGTTTCCACATAAATAAAAATGAGTGCAGATACAACGGTTGCTCCAAGGAGACTAAGAATCTGCCAAGAGCCCCATTCGTACTCGGTCCCCGCCCAGGAAAAGGCAAGAAGCAGCGGAACGATCGTCGTCGTCAGGAACAAAGAACCCACGTAATCGACGCTCTGTCCGTGCTTGCGGTCCACTTTCGGAAACAGCGTCAGAATCATAATAAAAGCGACAATGCCAAGCGGCAGGAAAATCCAGAACAGCCAGTGCCAGTCGATATGATCCACCAGATAACCGCCAAGCGTCGGTCCCAGGACACTGGAGAAACCGAACACCGCCGTCATGAGGCCCATCCATTTACCGCGTTCGCGCGGAGGAAACAAATCCCCTACCGCCGTAAAGGCCGTCGATTGGATGATACCAGCGCCAATCCCCTGAATCCCGCGATAAATGATGAACTGGTACACATTATCCGAAGTACCGGTTAAGAACGCGCCTAACATGAAAAATAGGATCCCGATCAGAATGAACGGCTTGCGTCCAAACATATCCGACAATTTACCGACCAGAATCGTCGCAATCGTCGAAGTTAACAAATAAATATTAATCGTCCATGTATAGTAATCCATACCATCCAGGATCGCGATAATACGCGGCATCGCCGTGCTTGTGATCGTCTGGTTAATGGCCGCAAAAAACATCGCCGCCATAATCGCGATCATGATGGTTATTTTACGCTTCAGCGTTAAATGCTCCATGTACCTCTTTCACCTCTATGCTTCATGATGATCTATATTCAAAAGCATTAATGAGAAGATCCTTCTCAAATGCTGTACATCCTCTTCGGACAACATTTCAAAGAACACCGTAATGATTTCTTGCTGGTCCTCAACGATTTGCCCGATCGTAGACATCCCTTTCTCTGTAATGGAGGTATACACGACCCTCCGGTCGTTCTCGGCCCTTTCCCGGTTTACATAACCCGAAGCAAGGAGCTTATCCGTCAAACTCGTTATGGCGGGAGACGTCAGGCCAAGCATTTCGGCTAGTTCGGATACCTTCTGTGGGCCCCGGAGCTTCAATGCATACAATACCTGAAACTGGGGAAAAGTCAGATTATACTGCTTGGCGCTGTTTTTGTTCCATTCATGGGACATACTTTTCAGCAGCGACCGGAACATCGCCGCCACTTCAAACAATTGTTCATTTCTGGACAAACGGTTGACCTCCTTGGCGTGGTATGGATCTGTGACCATCCGCGTCGTATTGCCGCAGTTACATTAGGACACTAATTAATTATTTGTTAATAGATAAATTTTTAATCAATTAGTAACTTAATCATTAAATACTTAAGTAATATTACGCCTCCGCAGCCAGATAGTCAAGAGGCGGTTTAGGGAGACTTGTCCTTTTTTAAAGCAGAAAAAAAAGAGGTTCTCCTCTTTCTCGATTGGCTCCTATTTTTCTAAAAAGCGTCTTCTCAACAAAAAAAGCCACCCTTTGCGAGGGTGACTTTTTTGTCGATATTCGTCGTGGCTTGCTGCTGTGTTTCATCGACGGATCTCGTTTCAGTTTGACAACAAAGACAGTTTCCGACTCTTTTATTCCGGCTTAGGGTAATTGTGCGTTTTCAAAAATTCAAGCGCGTTGTACACCATTACCGCTGCTTCAGACCGGGTCACTTGATCTTGGGGACGGAAGTTGCCGCTGCTGTCCAGGTCGGCAATCCCCCAGGCCAGCGCCCGCTGAATAGCCCCTTGATACTCAGGAGTCATTTTGCTGTCATCCGCGATGTCTTTAGGTACCAAATTGATCATCGGCAGGTTGCCCTTCTTTTCCACCGTCTCGATCAAATACTGCGTGAAAGCTTCACGAGTCATGCCTTGACTAGGCTCAATATCAGCCGGCAGGGCGATGTCGTGGTTCGTAACCGTAAGAAAAGCTGGAGCAAACCATGCGCCTGTCTTCACGTTTGTCAGGGCTGCGGTTTCGCTTCCCTCGGCTGCCTTCGTAACCGGCACGTCAGCCAGCAAGTTTGCCAGCAGCTGAACGCCTTCTGCGTTTGTCAGCTGTGCCTGCGGCCGGAAGGCCGATTCACTGTCGCCCTTCAGCAGCTTCTGCTGCTGGAGCGCAGCGATTTTATCGGCACCGGCGACTCCCGCCAAATCCGTAAAGCCCTCTCCTGCCGCGAACACTGACCCGCCGATCGCCAGGGATAACGCCAGGGCTGCAACACTTCCTGATACAACATGCTTCTTCTTCATCTAGCCACACCTTCTTCGGGAAAATTTGGTCTTGTCTTTCCTACAGACGCAAAGAAAATATGGAAGGTTGCACCATGGGAAAATCTTCGGATTAGTCCCGCCACAGAGGTAGATGTTGACGCGCGTCCTGAGCGGGTTCCTTCAGTGTAGCCGGCACAGACGGTCGTACCCACGCCTGCGTAGGTTCTCTCCCACACAACCGCTCCACAACAAAAAAACGCCTTTCGGCGTTATGTTTTATGTATGGAGCGGGTGATGGGAATACTCAACATCTCGATTAAAAAGCGGACCTTCGGCCCGCCACAGAGGTGGATGTTGACGCGCGTCCTGAGCGGGTTCCTTCAGTGTAGCCGGCACGGACGGTCGTACCCACGCTGCATGGGTTCTCTCCCACACTACCGCTCCATAACAAAAAAAACGCCTTTCGGCGTTATGTTTTTATGTATGGAGCGGGTGATGGGAATACTCAACATCCGGATTAAAAAGCGGGCCTTCGACCCGACACAGAGGTAGATGTTGACGCGCGTCCTGATTGGGTTCCTTCAGTGTAGCCGGCACGGACGGTCGTACCCACGCTGCATGGGTTCTCTCCCACACTACCACTCCATAACAAAAAAAACGCCTTTCGGCGTTATGTTTTATGTATGGAGCGGGTGATGGGAATACTCAACATCCGGATTAAAAAGCGGGCCTTCGACCCGACACAGAGGTAGATGTTGACGCGCGTCCTGAACGGGTTCCTTCAGTGTAGCCGGCACGGACGGTCGTACCCACGCCTGCGTAGGTTCTCTCCCACACAACCGCTCCACAACAAAAAAAACGCCTTTCGGCGTTATGTTTTTATGTATGGAGCGGGTGATGGGAATCGAACCCACGCTATCAGCTTGGAAGGCTGAAGTTCTACCATTGAACTACACCCGCACATTCTCCGTGCAAGCCTTGAGTGCAGAAAGATCAAGACTTACACGAAGCCGTGCATGCGTATCGGGATGACACGATTCGAACATGCGACCCCCTGGTCCCAAACCAGGTGCTCTACCAAGCTGAGCTACATCCCGATATCTATTGTAAAACAGTTAAATGGCGCGCCCTAAGAGATTCGAACTCCTGACCTTTTGATTCGTAGTCAAACGCTCTATCCAGCTGAGCTAAGGGCGCATATGGAGCGGACGACGGGAATCGAACCCGCGACCCTCGCCTTGGCAAGGCGATGCTCTACCGCTGAGCCACGTCCGCATCAAACAAAGTGGTGCGCGTGGAGGGACTTGAACCCCCACGTCAAAGACGCTAGATCCTAAGTCTAGTGCGTCTGCCAATTCCGCCACACGCGCAAAACCTGTAAATAAAACTGGTGAGCCATGAAGGACTCGAACCTTCGACACCCTGATTAAAAGTCAGGTGCTCTACCAACTGAGCTAATGGCTCTCACTGGCTGGGGATATAGGATTCGAACCTATGCATGACGGAGTCAAAGTCCGTTGCCTTACCGCTTGGCTAATCCCCAACAAATAATGGGGCGATCGATGGGACTTGAACCCACGAATGCCGGAGCCACAATCCGGTGCGTTAACCCCTTCGCCACGACCGCCACAAACATGCCGGCGAGAGGACTTGAACCCCCAACCTACTGATTACAAGTCAGTTGCTCTACCAATTGAGCTACACCGGCGCATGAATATTTGAATATTTCCAAAGCGATAACCATCTATCGCGAAAGCAAATAACCATTTGGATTCCGTCTGAAGTAAAAGAACCGACGGGATACTCTCTCTTTGTTCGAGACTGCGATGCAGCGCTAACGAAGTGTATGCTTCGACGAACCCGTATTTCGGATTCTCATCCCTGAAGCAATTTAAAATGGCGGAACCGACGGGATACTCTCTCTTCGTTCGAGACTGCGATGCAATGCTAACGAAGCAGATGCTTCGACGAACCCGTATTTCGGATTCTCATCCCTGAAGCAATTTAAAATGGCGGAACCGACGGGATTCGAACCCGCGATCTCCTGCGTGACAGGCAGGCATGTTAGGCCTCTACACCACGGTTCCACGGCCTTTGGGATCTCCATCTTAAGGAGATAATTGCGGGGGCAGGATTTGAACCTGCGACCTTCGGGTTATGAGCCCGACGAGCTACCGGACTGCTCCACCCCGCGTCATTAAATGTACTTTTTTGGCCCCCAATAGTATTCGTTATAAACTTTTTTGGGGTAAAGTGGTGGAGGCTGAGGGGATCGAACCCCCGACCCTCTGCTTGTAAGGCAGATGCTCTCCCAGCTGAGCTAAGCCTCCATAATCTTTTGTAACTTATTGGGGGATTCTCGTCCCTGATGATAATAAGAAAGTGACCCGTATGGGATACTCTCACTTCGTTCGAGACTGCGATGCAGATGCTACCGAAGTAACGCTCCGACGAACCCTTTTTTGGATTCTCATCCCTGATGCTATTAAAGAAAGTGACCCGTATGGGATTCGAACCCATGTTACCTCCGTGAAAGGGAGGTGTCTTAACCCCTTGACCAACGGGCCATATATATAAAGTCTAATTCCGTTTTCTGCAACAAAACATCCTTAGACGTTTTTTAAAAGTGGCTCCCCGAACAGGACTCGAACCTGTGACAACTCGATTAACAGTCGAGTGCTCTACCAACTGAGCTATCAGGGAACGTTGTTACAACCAACCAGTTTTGTCATATGTAGGTGACCATCAAGGCCAAAAAAAATACCACAAAAGTGGTTTTCCGCTTGGCAACGTCCTACTCTCCCAGGACCCTTCGGTCCAAGTACCATCGGCGCTGGAGGGCTTAACGGTCGTGTTCGGGATGGGTACGCGTGGAACCCCTCCGCTATCGCCACCAAACGGAGCATTGGTTAATAACCAAATGCATAATTCAGGTTTCAGCATCGCCAAATGCTGAAAGTCATCCGGCTGCTCTCACCCGCTTGGAGTGAAATCAGCAATTTTGACTCCCTGAAAACTAGATACGAAACGAATCTGTGTTTTATCTTCGTAGCTTCACCCGGTTTGTATTCCGGGGTCCCCGAAAAGTAATCGGTGTTGCTCTAACGCTTCACGTCACTTTTTGGGGTAATTTTGGATAAGCCCTCGACCGATTAGTATTGGTCAGCTCCATGCATTGCTGCACTTCCACCTCCAACCTATCTACCTCGTCGTCTACAAGGGGTCTTACATACTGGGAAATCTCATCTTGAGGGGGGCTTCACGCTTAGATGCTTTCAGCGCTTATCCCGTCCGTACGTAGCTACCCAGCCATGCTCCTGGCGGAACAACTGGTGCACCAGCGGTACGTCCATCCCGGTCCTCTCGTACTAAGGACAGCTCCTCTCAAATTTCCTACGCCCACGACAGATAGGGACCGAACTGTCTCACGACGTTCTGAACCCAGCTCGCGTACCGCTTTAATGGGCGAACAGCCCAACCCTTGGGACCTACTTCAGCCCCAGGATGCGATGAGCCGACATCGAGGTGCCAAACCTCCCCGTCGATGTGGACTCTTGGGGGAGATAAGCCTGTTATCCCCAGGGTAGCTTTTATCCGTTGAGCGATGGCCCTTCCATGCGGTACCACCGGATCACTAAGCCCGACTTTCGTCCCTGCTCGACTTGTAGGTCTCGCAGTCAAGCTCCCTTCTGCCTTTGCACTCTTCGAATGATTTCCAACCATTCTGAGGGAACCTTGGGGCGCCTCCGTTACTCTTTAGGAGGCGACCGCCCCAGTCAAACTGCCCACCTGACACTGTCCCCATACCGGATCACGGTACCAGGTTAGAACCTAGATACGATCAGGGTGGTATCCCAACGGCGCCTCCACCCAAGCTGGCGCTCAGGTTTCAAAGGCTCCCACCTATCCT